>NZ_AKCS01000088.1 GCF_000299035.1 Bacillus bingmayongensis | reverse complement strand
ATTATTATACCTTTTATGTGGATAGGTCTCTATTTGATTATGAGTGGCATTAACTCAATTGCCCGGATGTTTGAAATCATATTCCCTATTACGGTGTTTATTTTTTTACTAATTTCCTTGATGAGTCTCGGAATATTTGAGATAGATAATCTCCGCCCCGTATTAGGTTTAGGAGTTAAGCCGGTGTTAAACGGGATAAAGACAACTGCTCTCGCATATACAGGTCCTGAAATCATGTTAATCCTTTTGGTGTTTATGGAGCAACCAAACAAAGCAGTAAAAGTCATTCTAGTTGGAATTTCTATTCCGTTAATCTTTTACGTAATAACGGTCGTAATGGTCATCGGTGCATTATCCGTCGATGGAGTTGTAACGAGAACTTGGCCGACAATTGATCTCATGCGCAGTTTTGAAATTTCTGGTTTGATATTTGAACGTTTTGAATCTTTATTGCTTGTAATATGGATTATGCAAATATTTGCTACATATACGATCAGTTACTACGCTGCTGCACTGGGGCTAGCACAACTCTTCAAAAAGAGCATTCATCCTTTTATGTTTGCTTTGCTTCC
>NZ_AKCS01000087.1 GCF_000299035.1 Bacillus bingmayongensis | reverse complement strand
AGCGGATTCCGAGCCGTATTTAGAGCGACTTCAAGCACAAGTTGATAAGTTTGGATTTCAAATAGAAGCAGTGGCACTTGATGCTGGCTACTTTACAGGTTATATCTGCAAAAAATTATCGGAACAGAATATATTTATGGTGATGGGGTATCGCCGGTTTGGAAAAAGAAATAAAGACGTACCAAAAAGCCAATTTAAATACGAAAAAGAAACAGATGTATTTGCCTGTCCAATGGGATGTATTTTAGAATATGCGACAACCGATCGAGAAGGATATCGCCAATATAAGTCTAATCCAACAGATTGCGCAGTTTGTCCGTTGCGTAACAAATGTTTCTCAGAGAAACAAAAACAGAAGGTCATTACACATCACATTTGGGAAGAGTATAAAGATATTGCACGAAAAAACAAATTAACAAGTACAGGTAAAAAACTATATAAGGTACGCTGTTCTACTATTGAACGAAGCTTCGCGGATGCCAAAGAGCTACATGGCTATCGATACGCTCGGTTCCGGGGGCTGAAGTCTGTCCAAATGCAGGCTTATCTCACCGCAGCTTGCCAAAACATGAAAAAAATAGCCCTTCACCTGACCAAAAAGGGTCAGGTGAAGG
>NZ_AKCS01000086.1 GCF_000299035.1 Bacillus bingmayongensis | reverse complement strand
GTATCTGATGAATTACAATTATTTGCTCAAGAAATTCAAGGCCTCTTATCTCCAAATATCTTACGATATTTTGCTAGAGATGTTGGTTTTGTGCAACGAACTAGTAAGTACCAGGCAAAAGATTTAGTCGCTTTATGTGTATGGATGAGCCAAAATGTTGCTACTACTTCATTAACTCAGTTATCTAGCTGTTTAGAAGCATCAACCGAAGTGCTCATCAGTCCTGAGGGACTGAATCAACGATTCAATAAAGCAGCCGTCCAATTTTTACAACACATATTAGCTGAACTACTAAATCAAAAATTGGTCTCATCTATACCGATTTCTTCTCCATATACTTCTGTTTTCAAGCGTATTCGTATTTTAGATTCAACTGCATTTCAACTCCCAGATTCCTTTTCATCCGTTTATCCAGGTGCAGGAGGATGCAGCCATACAGCGGGGATGAAAATTCAGCTTGAGTATGATTTATTAAGCGGACAGTTCCTGCATATCCATACAGGTCCAGGTAAACAACATGATCGAACCTACGGTTCTCTATGTGTCCCAACTGTGACAGCAAATGATTTATGTATCCGAGATCTCGGGTATTTTCATTTGAAAGATCTTCAACATATACAAGATAAA
>NZ_AKCS01000085.1 GCF_000299035.1 Bacillus bingmayongensis | reverse complement strand
CTTAGAATACAAATCCATCACAGATGCCAAGTAACACCAGCCATCTTTTTTTGTGTGAATATAGGTAATATCCGCAACCCACTTTTCATTTATTGTCGTTGTGGAGAAGTCCTGTTCTAATAGATTTGTACGTTCTTCTACAGTTGATTTTGATGAATGTGGTTTGTATTTTTTTAATATATTGGAACGGATATTTTCTCTCTTCATAATCCGTTGTACACGCTTGATACTTAGTTGTAATCCTTGTTCCAATAGTATTTGGTGAATTTTAGGTGCGCCGTAACGTTCTTCACTATCTTGATGAATTTGTATAATTTTCTGGGTTAATTCTTTATTTTCACGACTACGTTTTGACCCTGTTTTGCGCTGAGATTGGTAATACGAACTTCTCGCTATTCTAAGAGTTTGGCACATCATATGAACAGAGTATGTTTCTTTTTGATAATCGATAAATTGATGTAATTCTGTATCTTTTATTTTTTTGCGAATATGGCCATAGCCTTTTTTAAAATCTCATTTTCCTCTTTCAGACGAAGCATTTCTTTCTGCATTTGTTTCAGATCTTCTAGTGTCATTTCTTCCTCATCAATCGTTGTGATAGGAGAATATTTTTTAATCCATTTATAAATTGTTAC
>NZ_AKCS01000084.1 GCF_000299035.1 Bacillus bingmayongensis | reverse complement strand
AACAATGAATATACTGCAACACCAGAAATTCTGCGTCAGCAAGGGTATTACACAGCTGTATTCCATGCAAACAACGCAACATTCTGGAACCGCAACATCATGTATCCAGCACTTGGTTATGATCGTTATTACAACGAACTTGACTATAAAATTACTCCAGAAACAAAATTAAACTGGGGATTAAAAGATATCGAGTACTTTAATCAATCAGTGGATATGTTAAAACAAGTGAAGCAACCATTCTACACTCGCTTCCTTAGTTTAACCAATCACTATCCATTTACGTATGATGACGATACAAAATTAATTGAGCCTTACAACTCTGGTGACCGCGTATTTGACGATTACATGGTAACAGCTCGTTACTTAGACGAAGCACTGAAAAACTTTATTGAACGTCTAAAAGCAGAAGGTATTTATGATAACTCTGTTATCGTATTCTATGGTGACCACTATGGTATTTCTGAAAACCATAACCGTGCAATGGCACAATTCTTAGGAAAAGAAGAAATTACAACATTTGATCATATGAATTTACAACGTACACCAATGTTCATTCATGTTCCAGGTCAAACAGAAGGTCAAACAATTTCAAAACCAACTGGTGAAATTGATATTAAACCAACAATTCTAAACTTACTTGGTGTTGATTC
>NZ_AKCS01000083.1 GCF_000299035.1 Bacillus bingmayongensis | reverse complement strand
GGAATATACATTACCAATGGTCAGGTTAGTTGAATAAAGAGAACCTTCAAGGTTACTTTTCTCCGGAATATTAAGAGAATCTTAAGAAAACTCCTCACTAAGCGTTAAGGTTTGATGGTTATAATAAAGGCAGTGATAGTCTCCGTCCTGCATGGAACCAACTAGCAAACCAGTTTTTCAATGAATTAAATACTACCTTCCAAGAGGAATACAAAATTAGTTAGGAGTGAAATTATGAAAATGTTTCTTGTAACACTTATCATTTCTTTAACCTTGCTTGGCTGTTCTGCTCAGAAAAAAACGAACGAAGCTTTATCTTTCGAGTTTGTAAGCTGGGAGAACAAAGTTTATGTGGTCAGTGATGGTGAGAAAGTTGAAAAAGTTGAAGTTGGACAAAGGATTGGAGAAGTAACAGAGTTTATTGACCAAGAAGGGCGCAACTATCAAGGAACAGCATCAAATGTATTTAAAGAGGGAACAAAGCTTTACAAAATTAAAGATATAGGAACTAATAAAGGTATAGCCGTTCAAAAAGACGATGGGACATTCATTAAAGGGACATTATCTGATGAGTGGCTTAAAGAAAATTTAGGGTCAATTGCCAACCAAGAAATTTCAATTCCGATTGGAGAATAAAACTTGTTCGTATGAAAAAACAATGCCTTCCGGCTAGTTGACCCGGAGGGTATTTTTATAGGCTTCTAGATACATTGACTACCGCATTCG
>NZ_AKCS01000082.1 GCF_000299035.1 Bacillus bingmayongensis | reverse complement strand
CCAATGAAAACAGATTTTCGCTTTCGCATTGGTAGTACGACGAAGACATTCATTGCAACAGTGCTACTTCAATTAGCTGGAGAGAACCGCTTGAATCTAGACGACTCCATTGAAAAATGGTTACCTGGTGTCATTCAAGGAAACGGATATGATAGCAACCAGATTACTATCCGGCAGATATTGAATCATACAAGTGGTATTGCTAACTACATAAAGTCAACAGACTTTGATATGAAAGATACAAAAAAATCGTATACGGCTGAAGAATTTGTAAAGATGGGGATTTCTCTTCCCCCAGACTTTGCTCCAGGAAAGGGCTGGTCTTATTCAAACACAGGATACGTATTACTGGGTATCCTTATTGAAAAAGTAACTGGAAACAGCTATGCGGAAGAGGTTGAAAATCGAATTATTGAACCGCTTGAATTGTCAAATACATTCCTACCTGGCAATTCAACGGTTATTCCAGGCACCAAGCATGCCCGTGGATATGACAGATATGACGGAGAAAGGGAGCTAAAAGACGTTACTTATTCTAACCCAGGTAGCTCGGATGGAGATATGATTTCTACTGCTGATGATTTAAACAAATTTTTCTCTTACTTACTCAGTGGCAAATTACTGAAGGAACAGCAGCTAAAACAAATGCTTACTACAGTTCCTACAGGAACAGAAGGGATCGATGGATATGGTCTTGGAATCTATGAAACTAAACTTCAAAACGGTGTCTCGATATGGGGACACGCAGGCGGTGTTCCAGGGTTTTCTACTTTTGCTGGAGGCACGCTTG
>NZ_AKCS01000081.1 GCF_000299035.1 Bacillus bingmayongensis | reverse complement strand
CGAAATGAAGAAGTACAAAATGACATGATGGAAAAGTTAATGAAGCAAGTATTTACAGGAGGATACTCACGTTACAAAAGTTTTTTACACCATGTTAATAGGGACAAGCCATCAAACAGAAACATATTGAAGTTAAAAGAACCACGCAAAAGAGTAGAAACCCTCACAAAAGAACAAGTACAACAAGTATTACAAGCAACTACTAATATACGAGATAAATTCTTAATTCAGCTGTTATTTGAAACGGGATTGCGTATTGGAGAAGCTCTCTCTCTTTTCATGGAGGATTTTGTTTATGACCATAAAAAAGGGCATCGGATTCGTTTGGTGGAACGAGGGGAATTAGAAAACGGTGCGATGTTAAAAACAGGAGAACGTGAAATTTATGTATCACCATCCTTAATGGATTTATATGATGATTACTTGTATGAAGTGCTTGATGAATTAGAATTGGATTCAAACTTTGTTTTTGTAAAACTGAGAGGAAAAGATGTGGGAAAACCAATGGAATATTGGAACGTTGAGTCTCTATTTAAGCGTTTAAAAAAGAAAACAGAGATAAGCCTACATCCTCACCTATTTCGTCATACACACGCTACAATTTTCTACCAGAAAACAAAGGATATTAAGCAAGTACAAGAACGATTAGGACATTCTCAAATTCAAACAACAATGAACCTATACCTACATCCTTCGGATGAAGATATTAGAGAAGATTGGAATAAAGCACAGTCCGAATTTAGCATAAATAAAAATAATTGAGAGGAATTATTGCATGAAACAAATCAAAAATGTTCAGGTAGAA
>NZ_AKCS01000080.1 GCF_000299035.1 Bacillus bingmayongensis | reverse complement strand
GGAGGAGATTGCAATGAATCAAGATCCAATTTTACAAAAGGCGATGAGTAAGTGGGAAAATATGAGCCATGACTCTTCTTTCAGAACAGCTTATGAAGCTCGTGAAAAATTACTTTTAGATGAACAAGCCAAGTTGGCACACGCTCGTGAAGAAGGGAAAATCCAATTAATCCGTGGTATGCATAAGAATGGTATGCCATTAGAAGACATTGCAAAATTCACAGGTCTTAGTACAGAAGAAATACGAAAACTACTATTATAATATGTATTATTAAAAAAACTTTGCGGAAAATCTCGCAAAGTTTTTTTATTTAGCTCTTTAAACATTAACTCCTAAAAAAATACATGATGCATTTAATAAATATGATAATGATTCATGTTTTTGAATTTTCACTAAAAAAACAAAAGATGTCTTTTTAAAGCATATAAGTATATCAAATAGCTATAATGTGAAAACAAATTGTATGGTCTATATCCCTAGCATATAAAAGAGAGGAGGTAGCACTTTATGGAAAACAGCTTAGCAATACGAAACCCCGAACTAGCTAAACAGTGGCATGAAACTAAAAATGGAAAATTAACTCCTTTTCATGTTACATTTGCTTCCAATAAAAAAGCATGGTGGAAATGTGAGAAAGGACATGAATGGGAAGCGTCTACATGGAGTCGACATAAAGGAAGAGGATGCCCTTATTGTGCCAATAAAAAAGTTTGTATAGATAATTGTCTTGCTACATTGAACCCAGAGATAGCCAAACAATGGCATCCTACTAAAAATGGAACATTGACTCCTTATGAGGTTCTGGTGCAAAAATATTAGTTAGAAACATAGAGTAG
>NZ_AKCS01000079.1 GCF_000299035.1 Bacillus bingmayongensis | reverse complement strand
ATTCTGATATCGTTCTCATAAATATCGTGAAAAAAGCATGTAGAAAAACCAAAATAGGAAGTGAGGTGGAAAGTGGTGCTCGTCCATAAAGCGTATAAGTTCCGGATCTACCCTAGCGAAGAACAAAAAATACGTATTGCGAAAACAATTGGTTGCTCTCGTTTTGTATTCAATTACTTTTTGGCAAAATGGAATGATATATATAAAGAAACAGGAAAAGGATTAACCTATGGCACTTGTTCTTCGCAATTACCTGCTCTCAAAAAAGAATTTGTATGGCTAAAAGAAGTGGACAGCACGGCTCTTCAATCTTCTCTTCACAACCTTGCTGACTCGTATTCACGATTTTTCAACAAACAAAACAAAGCACCTCGGTTTAAGTCGAAAAACAATAAAGTCCAATCGTATACAACGAAGCACACGAATGGGAACATCGCGATTGTAGGTAATAAAATAAAGTTACCGAAACTTGGCCTTGTCACGTTTGCAAAAAGCCGTGAGGTAGAAGGACGCATTTTGAGCGCTACTGTCAGAAGGAATCCAAGTGGAACATATTTTGTCTCGATTCTTGTCGAAGTAGAAGTGCAAGAATTGCCAAAGACAGGTTCCGATGTTGGTGTGGATGTTGGCGTGAAAAACTTCGCGATTCTTTCAACTGGAGCGATATTTGGCAATCCAAAATGGTTTCGGATATTAGAGAAGAAGCTCGCTCATGCCCAGCGTATTCTGTCTCGCCGTAGAAAAGGTGGAGCGAACTGGTATAAACAGCGAATCAAAGTGGCTCGTATTCATGAACGAATCACAAATGCAAGAACCGATTACTTGCAAAAACTTTCTACTATGATCATCAAAAACCACGATGTGATTGGGATAGAAGATTTGCAAGTATCCAATATGTTACAGAATCACAAGCTAGCGAAAGCGATTCAAGAAGTATCTTGGTCACAATTCAGAGCGATGCTTGCGTATAAGGC
>NZ_AKCS01000078.1 GCF_000299035.1 Bacillus bingmayongensis | reverse complement strand
ATACTACTCATGTGGAGTGTGTGGCTTGGTTAAGCCTTGATATATAGGGATTTCATAATAATTGTTGATGGGTTTGACCACATTCGGACCACATCAACAATTATTTTATGATTTTAAAGCCTCACTTAGTGCTATAGTGGCACTTTCTTGCATATCTAATGTAACATGACTATAAGTGTCCAATGTGGTCTTAATAGAATTATGCCCTAATCGTTCACTTACGACTTTTGGATTAATGCCTAATTTAAGAAGAAGTGTAGCATGAGTGTGTCGTAAGTCATGGAATCTAATTTTAGGAACTTGTGATGTTTTTACAAACCTTTCAAAAACAGTAGTTAATGTTCTTGGATATATTGGCTGACCATCTTCTCTACAGAAGACTAAATCATTATCTTTATAAGCTGTACCAATGGATAATTTAAATTCACTTTGTTTTACTTTATAACTTTTTAACTCTTTACATAAGTTTTGGTCGATGGAAATTAAACGTTTAGAACCTGATGTTTTTGGTTCTGTAAATCGAAATCCTAATTCATCGTAAATTAGAGTTTCCGTCACACTGATCTTACCTTCAACTAAATCTACATTTTTCCACTTTAAACCTAGTAACTCACCTCTACGCATACCTGTATTGAGTGCAAGTAAAAATAAATGGTAGTAGATAGGATTATCAAATTTAGCATATGTTAAAAATGTTTTTGTCTCCTCAATTGACCACGTATTATTGACCACTCTTCGTGGTCGAGGAATTTCTACATGCTCAAATGGGTTTTTATATAGAAGTTCCCATTTAACCGCATCTTCTAATGCCCCTTTTAAAACAACAAAAATATATTCAATATATTTAGGAGATAATTCTTCATCGATTAGTGATTTAACAAATCGTTGCCCATGCAGGGGTTTTAAGTCTTTTAGTTTTTGTGAACCAAGTACAGGGATAATCCTACTGTTCACAGCTCGTCTATAATTGATAAATGTAGTTTCTCTCACTCGTTGCTTAGCTGTGTTTTCAAGCCACTCTTGTAAATATTCACTGAGAG
>NZ_AKCS01000077.1 GCF_000299035.1 Bacillus bingmayongensis | reverse complement strand
TTGTCTATGAGTATAGTGGATTGAGAAAACAAAAGAAAGCTGCATAATTTTTAAAAACGATACCTATCTAGGTTTATTTGGTATGCTCATTTTTAAGAACACAAAATATTTTAAGGTTTTTTTCGTTTATATGAACGAAAGTTCATTGTATTTCCGCTCTTAAGTTGATGGACATGTATAGTAACCCCAAATAGATCAAAAAACATTATTTTTAATCCAATTTAATTTTCTATTTTTCTTTCAAAAATTAATTCAAAATATTCTAAACTCCCGTATTCAAAAGTTCCAGGACTAAAAATTTGAGATAATTTCCAACCATTTTCTGCATGTTCTTTTATAATCTCACGATAATCTCTTTTTGATTCTAAATTAATATTTAATATATTCCCCTTAAGTTCTACTTTTACAAATTTATACTCATACATATTAACACTCCTCTTCAAAAGAATAATCAAATAATTATACCATGAATGGATATAATTATTTGATTATTGTAACATTTTAAACAGTAAAATACTTACTAATAAAGAAAGTGTTAAAATTCATAATTTCCAATCAAATAAATACGAATAAAAAAACAAAACACTTAAATATTACATATTAATAACAAGGGAATGCTTGTATACTAATCCGTAATGCATTCCCTTATTCTATATGTATGGCTATAGTTCTATTCTTCTTTTTCCGACATTAGAACCCTACAAAGAATAGCAACCACATTTAATTTTTAAACAAACCGAAAAAGCCTTTCCGTTTTTGTTTCTGATTTTTCTTCTGCATATCTCTAATGTTTTCAAGCAATAACTGATCTCGCTTCTCTAGCTTCTTCTCTATAAAAACTTCTAATTCACTGTTTTTACCTTCTACTTCAGTTAATTTTTTCTCCGTATTCGCTAAATGCTCTTTTGTTGTAACCAATTCATTCGTAATTTCTTGTAATTTTTGAACGAGTGCTTGATTGAATTGATTTTGTAACTGCTGATTTTCTAATACTTCATTCAATTTCTTTTCTAATTCTGATTTTGGTTCTGTTGCGAAGTTTTGTTAAGGTTAAGTGGTG
>NZ_AKCS01000076.1 GCF_000299035.1 Bacillus bingmayongensis | reverse complement strand
ATATTATTGTGATTTAAATTTGATTACTCCAAAGAAAAATGAAATAGGACACATAAATTTATCAAATGAAGATTTACTAGACTTAATTAAAGTTCTCACTCTAAAAATATTAGGCAAAAGGTTAAAATCTATAGCGTCTTTTCCATTACATGAACTTGATATTAGAGAAATAAGACTGCAGCTTGATGAAATGTATACTTATATAGAGTACTTACTTTTATCTTTAAACCAATTAGAGAATGTTGAAAATGAAAATGTCATATTAAATACGCTTAAACTGTCTTATGAATTTAATGAAAAATATATAAACAAGAGGTGATTAAAATGAAAATATATATGGAAGATACTTTAAGTCAATATGAAACTTTACTTTCATTACCTCTCGAAAAGAGAGAAAATTTCTTTAGATACACGATGATGAAGCCTTTTGAGGGTATGTGGAACACAATCAATGTGCCACTTAAAGCTAAACAAAAAAATGGTTATGATGTTATGATGGCAACTCAAATGTTAGGATATCTGGATATAAAAGAAAGTAATATAGCAAGAAAAGCATTGGATGATTTAAAAGCAGTAGAAGCTTCAGATATCGCTCAAAAAGCATTAAAAAGATGCATAGAATTTTCGAAAGCCGCCAACTTAGAAGTAGCTGCAGAAGAATTAAAGTTTGGAATGTATATTGCTGATCCTGAAAAACTAAAAAATCAAAAGGGCTACTGTGGTTTCGGAGGAATACCTGGGTATGTCACTATAACCATTCATCCAAACGATTATAATGTTCCGAGAATACCCGCGCTTATTGCCCATGAATTTCATCATAACCTCCGTTTTTCTTATTTCGATTGGAATCATGGAGACGTGACATTGGGTGAATATTTAGTCATTGAAGGGCTTGCAGATTCATTTGCTACTGAGTTGTACGGTGAGGAACATTTAGGTCCTTGGGTTACCTCAACTGATGAAGAAGAACTCGAATATTCGATTCATGTTGTTCGGGATGGTTTTCATTTAAAAGGATTTGATGAAGTTAATAGTTACATGTTTGGGGATGAAATTGCTAAAAAAGAGGGTTATGCACCAGTAGGCTTATCACCTGGCGCAGGTTATACCGTAGGTTATCATGCTGTACAATCTTTTATGAAAAAGAATAACGTCACAATTCAAGAAGCTACTTTGTTAAGTACAGAAGAAATCATTACAGGGTGTGGTGTTTTTTAAGAGAATAGAATTTTTAAAGTTTGAAATATTATGACACAGAATTAGTGTTCTGCGTCATTTTTCATTTTTATTGGTTCTGGTGCAAAAATATTAGTTAGAAACATAGAGTA
>NZ_AKCS01000075.1 GCF_000299035.1 Bacillus bingmayongensis | reverse complement strand
CCAACTTTTTATCTGTTAAGAAACTTTGCAACAGAACCAATTTATGACTGCTATATATGATAATAGTCAAGGAATGTGGGAGTTCAATACCTACCAAACAAATTTAGAAACAGGAAATGCTTCACAAATTGATTCGAAAAAACTTTCTCTAGAAAAAGGTACAGAGTATGTACAAAATAATTTTTGAAGTTTCTTATCTAGAAGTTTGAAAACAACTTTCTCAACACCAATAAATGCAATCGAGATATAGCCGATATACGTTTAATTTATTTTAGAGTTAGATACACGTATACAAATCCCAATTTACGAGGTCTAAAAATGAAAAAATTTATTCTAAAAACTCTTTTTAAAAAAGAATTATCCTTAATTCATAATAACTACCAACGACAAGTATTGCTTATTAAAGATGAATTTGAAACTAAAATAAACAAACTAAAAAAAACATATGACATACCAAAAGAAATTTTTTCTAAGTATCCACAAGCTGAAATTATTGGCATTGAAAAAAATAAGAAAAATGATGAAGTATTTGTATTTAGAGCACCGATCGGACGGTCTTTTGAGATTAAATTGTATGTACGAAGATCCAATTATAATTATCAAATTCCTACACTTTTTGCAACTCTCCATAACAATTCACCTCAAGAACCTGACTATATATGGATTGGAAATATAACGAGTCCGAAAGAAAACATTGGGAACGGCTCTATTACAATGAAATATCTTATTAAAATGGCTAAAGAAATGAAAGTTTCATACATTTCTGGGCGGCTATCACCAGAAGACAGAGACCATTTCGATAAATTAGAACATTTTTATAAAAAATTTGGTTTTGAGGTGAAATTTAATAATGATAGAACAGAAGGCAGTATAAAAAAAGATATTAGATAACTAAACCCTAATAATATTTTTTATAAGTACAATCTTGCGTAAAAAAGATGTCTACTTCCTATCAGGCCTCACCATATCATTCCAAGGTACAGCCGAGATACGTGCATTTTCTTAGTTAAAATAACGTGTATATCTCAGCTTTTTGAAGCGGATTTACAAAACTGTTTTACGGAGTTAGATGTGTACTGTGATGAATTGGAGCTACAATGGTAAAAGTAGCATTTGCTTATATAAAGAATTACATTATAAAATAGTAAGAAGAATAGAAAGACAGGGAGAGGAAACCCATGTCCACAAAATTAGTAAATTTACGGATTGATTTCGCTTTTAAACAGTTATTTGGAACGAAGGGAAATGAAGAGATTTTAACTGGATTTCTAAACGCCATCCTAGAGGAATCTTTAGATGCACCTATTGTATCTCTACAACTAGAAGATCCACATCTTCATAAATCTTATGAAGATGATAAGTTATCCATATTAGACTTATTAGCAACACTAGATAATGGGACACAAGTAAATATAGAAATTCAGCTTCGGAATACACATGATATGGTCAAACGATCTCTATATTATTGGAGTAAACTCTATACGTCCCAAATGCAAGAAGGGATGCCTTATCGTTCACTTCGGAAAACAATTACCATTAATTTATTAGATTTTATATTATTCTCCCAAGATGATTCATTTCACACCATAGGACAATTATGGAATCCTAAAAAGCAACAGATACTAAGTGATGATATTGAAATTCATTTTGTAGAAATTCCAAAATTGGTCAAACAATGGCGTGAAGAAAAAGTAAATCCATGGGAAAATGCATTTGTTCGCTGGATGTTATTACTACCAGCACATGAAGATGAACATTTAACTCAAACATTGG
>NZ_AKCS01000074.1 GCF_000299035.1 Bacillus bingmayongensis | reverse complement strand
AAGTTTAGCTTAGTTTTAAAAACTTTGCAACAGAACCATTCGAATCTATTGGAAACATATTTACTACTCACTCGAAGTGTGAATCCTAAACGAATACATGAATTAAGAAAGTCAGTCGTTGAGGGTGGATTTGAGCCTGATTTTCATACACCAATCGAAGCCATGACGTATACGACGCTACAAGAACTTGCAACGATGGTGTTTTACAATAATGTTGCTAAGGTCGCAAGTAAGCATGATCCAGATCTTGCTACATTATTACACCGTCTTGCAAAAGATGAAACTCTTCATTATGCGTTTTATCGAGACGTGATTCGAACACATTTAGAATGGGAACCTAATTATTGCTATTATATTGCCAATGTGATTAAGAATTTTAAAATGCCAGGTGCCGTCATGCCTGATTTTGAAAATAGAATGGCTGTGATTGCAAAAGAAGCGAATTATGGACCACTACAATATTTTGATCAAGTACTTGATGTAGTGGTTGATTATTGGGGGTTAAAAGACTTACGACCAATTGCACCTTTAGCTGAAAAAGCAAGAATTGAGATTTTGGAATACCACACAAGATTGAAAAAAATACGTGATCGATTTGGTCGTTTTCAAGGTAAAACTGATCTACGTTAACGAGTAGAGATTTCAGAATATAAGCGGGGAAATTCCCCTTCCCTTTATGGGAAATCTGACACACTCCCTATTGTTTTTGGGGTGTTTTTTACTTAATTTAATTTTCGTTAAAAAGTGGTTGACGTTAAAAATGATTTTATGATATTATAAAATGTTTGATAAAAAACAACATATATGTTAAGGTTAAGAAGGTTACCATATATGGAGGTGGATTATATGTTTCAAATTGGCGATAACATTGTTTATCCAATGCACGGAGCAGGTATAATTGAAGCCATAGAAGAAAAAGAATTCTCAGGAAAAAAACAACAGTATTATGTTATTAAAATGTCAATCAGTAATATGCAAGTCATGATTCCTATGGGTAAAATACTAAGTTCGAGTATACGCCCAGTTACTGATATACATGCATTAAAACACATTATACACATTTTTCAGTATGGAGAATCAGATAAATCATTGCCGTGGAAACAAAGGTATAAAGTGAACACGGACAAAATAAAAACGGGTGAAATACAGGAAGGTGCTGAAGTTGTACGTGATTTAATGCGTATGAAGAAGGAAAAGGCACTGAATACAAGCGAAAAAAAAATGTTGGATAACGCACATGAATTTTTGATTAGTGAACTAGGATTAATTAAAGGGATCACTGAAAATCAAATAAAAAGTTTCTGTTAAAATTCATTATAGATAATGTATTAAATCCCCCGAAAATATCCTGAATTTTTCGGGAATATGATGATTATTAAAAGTAAATCATTTCAAAGACATTCAACTTCTTCAACTCACTTTTAGAGTAGGAACCTCTTTTGTTATTACTTCAATCTTATCCATTTTTATTTTTAAATTTCTTTTACGAACGTTCAAAGTTTCATCAAATAACTCGATTAAATAGTCACTTGATTTTTGCAATCCTGATTCACACTGGCACGGACAAGGATCCGTAAGGATGAAAGAGAGGTAGGGCTTTCATTGTTTTAGGTAATATATTATCTAAGTCATTATTTCTAGAAGAAAAAACAATCACTCTCACCGCTATCTCTTTAAGAGTTCCTTACATCTACTGAGACAGTGAATAGTAATTGTTTATCTTCTTTACGTAAAATTGATAAACGAACTGGTAACACCATATGGTCAACTATAAAAAAATGGTTTCCAGACAAGGAAACCATTTTTAATCTTATTTACATAACAATAGTAAATGAAGCAGTAAGAAGGAGTGCACACATGAAAAAAATGTTAACAAAAGAATTAAGTAATGAATTAAAGAAGCGAGAAGGAATTCTTTCTATTACAGTTGAGCCTTATGAAAAAATCG
>NZ_AKCS01000073.1 GCF_000299035.1 Bacillus bingmayongensis | reverse complement strand
TAAACCTACAATTCCTCCACTAAAATGAACTACCAGGTAAGCAGCTAGAATTTGTACTAGTAGCCTCGGTAATGCCGGAAAATCTTTTCCACGAGTTTTATAATAGTCATCTATTAAACCTATAATAACTAGTAAAAAACTCCCAGAAATGATAGCAATATTGGCAGTATCAAAATTATATCCCAATATTTTAGTTAATTGTACTGCAGCAAGAAAACCTAAAAAAATACCAATCCCACCCAATAATGGTATTGGATTTTTATGTATTTTTCTGCTAATAGGTATATCAACAAAATTCCATTTAACGGCAAATTTCATTATAAAAGGTACTGAAAACCATGTAACTGCAAAAGCAAACAAACCTATTAAAACCCCATACATATCAATTTATTCCTTTCTTTAGAAAAATAACTAATTGTGAAGGTTTATACTTAAACTATTTGGCAGTTTAGTTAAAGAAGCAGGATTAATGAAATTGCCTTTTGTAAAAAAGTGGGTTCATCTCCACATTTATCTAGATAAAAAAGCTTGATTACAATACTCTCTCAAAGAGTTTATAAAATGGATCGTTGCATTCTTTCGTTCCCAGCGATTTTTATAATTGGACTTGACTTGGACTCTCCCTCTAATTCTAAGTGCCTCATGAAGAATGTCAGAATACCTTAAATCAAAGTCCTTGATCACTTCTTCACAGGCCAGTTCCTTTGATGTAATCTTTCCTGTTTTCAATGTATAGTACACTCGACATAAGGTTAAAACAATGAACTCAATCCAAAAATCGAATAAAAACAAATAGCTTTGGGAAGCTTTACTCGCTATATAGTGGTTAAGATTGTACTCCATCTCCTGCATAACATCCTTCCAATCAATATTTGAGTAATAAGTAGAAAATTTCGGACCGTAAACAGCATATGAATCATGAACAAGCTGATAAACCGCAATTTTCATAAGCTTTCTTTTTCCCTTACACTTTGTACCCTCAAAAAACGGGAAAGATTTATGTAAATGTAATTGATTCTGCTCATCCAAGGATAAGTACTCACATTCAAACTTTTTGACCAATGGACATTTAGCTCTAACCTTCTTATGAAGGTGCGATAGTTTTATTAACTCTTCGCCCGTCAATTCCTGATTAAAAACTGTAACAAAATCAATATCACTGCTTTCAGGATGAAAGGCACCTATAACGTTTGATCCATATAAATAGACACCAAGAACTTGATTTGGAAACATTTCGTTCAACCTGCTACTATAGAGCATCATTACTTTCTTGACTTCGTTATGGATCATATTTCTTTAACTCCTTTATGTTTCAATTAGCTTAACTCCTTGTTTTACAATCCCTTCCCATAATGGATATTTTTCAGGCTCAAGCATAATCATCGTAAATCCACTTAGGAAAGATAAATAAGCCCACGTTTTATCGCGAAGTTCTTGTTCGGTTTCATTTAGACTAGAGCGCTTCTTCAACAATTCAGTCATTCTCTCTACAAACTCATAAGTGATGAAAACTGCTTCTTGCTCTAGCTCCGGAAACCTACCAGATTGGGAAAACAGATATTGTAAAATTCGTAGGTTTGATGGATCTTCACGATATTTCCTCACGTGATGCCTCACCATCTGCTCTAATTGCTCTGACAATTCTAGGCTTTCTGGTAAATACAGTTGTCCTTTTCTAGTCTCTTGAAATGCTTCTTTAACGGTATTCTCAAACAAGTCCTCCTTGCTAGGAAAATACAGTAAAATCGTAGCAGGATTAATACCTATTGCCTGCCCTATACTAGAAAGGGTAGTCTTAGAAAAAACCTCTCTTGGAAATTGCCTTTTTGCTTCTTTTAATATGACATTTCGCTTCTCTAGTCGCTGTTGATTGTTGACTGTTCTTGCCATTCATAATCCCTCACAATATATTAAATAAATAAACGTTTATTTATTTAATATAAATGAATTACATATGGAAGTAAATAC
>NZ_AKCS01000072.1 GCF_000299035.1 Bacillus bingmayongensis | reverse complement strand
CAAGTGTACGAGATTTAAATGACAAAGAACCATTTATAGACCTTGATTGTGAGATCGTCTACGCCGATTTGAGGGATAAAGCCTCACTTCATAAAGCACTTGATGGAGTGAATACCTTATATCAAGTAGCTGCTGTATTTAAACATTGGGCACAAGATCCTGAAAAAGAGATAATTATTCCTAATGTTGAGGCAACTCAAAATATAATGGAGGCTGCTAAAGATGCAAATGTAAGAAAAATAGTATATGTAAGCTCCGTAGCAGCATTGTCATTGGACAAGACAAACTTAAAGGGTAAAATTGATGAAACTACATGGCTTGAAAACAGTCATGGAAATGCATACTTTGATTCAAAAGCACGAGCTGAAAGAACAGCTTGGGAGCTGGCAGAAAAATATGATTTGGATATGGTTAGCGTTCTTCCTGGTGCAATGATTGGTGGAGAGTTTTTAAAGAAAACTCCAACCATACTGGCCTTCGATAGTATTCTTTTAGGAAAGATGAAAGTTAACTATATAAGTGAAATGACGCCAATAGATGTAACTGATGTTGTGAAAGGTATGATTGCTGCAGCGGAAAAAGGTGTAAGGGGTACAAGATATATCTTGGCTAATGAAGAGCCTGTAACTTCAGATGATATCATTAAAATTGCAAAAAAATTTATTCCTAATCTTGAGATACCACAAAAATATACTAAAGAACAGTTGTTAAATTTAGCTGATAAACTTGAATTTGAAGCAAAGGAAAAGAATACTCAGCCATCACTACTTAGAAGTCAAGTAGAATTATATTATGGTGGAATAAATAGACACTATGACCTTACCACATCAAGACAGGATTTGAATTTTAATCCTAAGTTGGGTGAAGTGGCATTAGAAGAGTATTTTAAACGGTTTTTTGCTAGCCTAAGAAAAAAATCCTTATAGGGGTAGCATCCATGCCCATCAACTTAAGAAATGCATTGTTCCCCAAAACGAAAAAAATGAGCTAAATTCTTATAAATAACTGCAAAATAATAAAATTTTTGTTTTGGGGACACTTCAAAGTACTAGATTGATGACAACGTGGCGGGGCTCCTAAAATAAGATTATAATTAGCATTGCTTTTAACAATGTGACAATGATTATTGTCAGACTTCCATTTCGGTTGCGATCTATTTTGTTATTTAAGGCGTTAAAAGAAAACTTCAGAACAAATAGGTAATTTATGTTAAAATATAAAGAAAAATGATAAATATTATTAATTGTAAAAAGGACAAGATTGTAAAATAAGAATTTAATTCGGAAGGATTGAGTTTACTTATATATTCTTAGGAGTGATGGAATGGATAATCCTTATAAAATAGCTGTAATTGGTGGCACTGGTAAGGTAGGACGTTATATAGCTTCAGAATTGTTAAAAAATGGCTACCGAGTTCGTATGCTTGTTCGGAATCCTAAAAATTTAAAATATAACGATGATAAAGTTGAGATTGTAACAGGTACTGCGGAGAATGTAGATGCAATAAGACAACTACTCGAAGGTTGTCTTATTGTTATAAATTGCTTTGGTCAACCTATGAGAGATACACCTATATATAGCAAAGTTACCAGAGATATACTTGAAGTAATGAAAGAAAAGGATATTAAGAGATATATTGGAGTTACAGGAGCTTCTCTTAATATTATAGGAGATAAAAAAAGTCTTTTAAATAAGATTGGAGCAAAAATGTTTGAAGTGCTCTTTTCCAAAATGATGAAAGATAAAAGAGAAGAGCTGAATATTCTTTTGAAAAATAAAGACCTTGATTGGACGCTAATAAGACTACCTTTTGTAAAAGAGGGTGTTGAAGTTAGAGCAGTCAAGGAAAGTCTTACCGATATGCCTGGGACAATGATTTCAAATAAAGAAATAGCAAATTTTATAATTAGCCAGATTGATAATAAAGAGTATATTCATAAAACACCTTTTATTGCGATTTAATAGGACTCACCATACATACCCATCAACTTAAGAAATTAATTGTTCCCCAAAAC
>NZ_AKCS01000071.1 GCF_000299035.1 Bacillus bingmayongensis | reverse complement strand
GGGGCCTTGCCCCTGTGAGAGTAGGACGTCGCCAAGCAAGCTTAAGACGAGTCAGAATGACTCGTCTTTTTTGTGTTTTTATATACTATGATTTCTTGCACAAAGACCAACAAATATTATATTTCCATCCTTACTGAATACGAATATCAACCGATTGCAAAAGAAATACAACACACTGTTGGATTAGACTTTTCGATGAATGGCTTATTTGTCGATAGTGAAACAGGAGAGAAAGCCGATTACCCACATTTCTATCGTCAAGCCTTAGAAAAGCTAGGAAAAGAACAGTTTATTTTGTCACGCAGGAAAAAAGGAAGCAATTGTTGGAACAGACAACGCTGAAAGTGGCTAAGCTACATGAAAAGATTGCAAACTAACGAAAAGATTTTCTTCATAAAGAGTCATACAAGCTGTTCAATATATACGACTGTGTGTTGATTGAAAACCTGAACATGAATGGAATGTCACAAGTCCTTAACTTTGGTAAAAGCGTAGCTGATAATGCCCTGGGGGATGTTCATAATATTCCTGCAATACAAGTTGGAAGGACAAGGCAAGAAACTGATCAAAATTGGCAAATTGAAATTACAAGCTTATTCAACAAGGAAAAATACTAACAAGATATAATACATAATATATCTTGTTGGATGGATGTGGGGATTTATGAAAGCGATATGTATGTTATTAGTAGCGATTATACTATGGGGGATAGCAATTGCTCCGACAAAATGGGCGTTAGAGTCAATTCAACCATTCACCTTATTGTTTCTTCGTCTTTGCTTTGCAGGCGGGATATGTCTATTGTTTTCTTTTCAGCAATTACGAAAAAATATTGTTAATAAGGATGTTCCGTGGAAAAGGATAAGCTTATTATCTTTTACTGGTGTGGCGGGATACTTTATGTTTACCTCGTATGGGATTTCTTTAACAAGTGGATTACATGTTAGTATCATTGATGCAGCTTTACCGTTAGTCACAATTGTTTTCTCGGCACTGTTTTTAAAAGAAAAGATTCAGTTAAATTATTGGATTGGAATTATATTAGGTTTTATAGGAGTAATATGTATTACTATTCCATCTGGTAATGATAATCAAAGTGCCTCTTTAGTCGGGGATATACTTATTTTATTAAGTACCTTTTTATTTGCATTCTATACAATGTTATTAAAAAGGCCAAAGCAAGAAAAGAATCTATCAAACGAAGTATTTACAGCATTAACATTAATTATTGGAGCAATCATTCTATTCCCCTTTGCAGTTATCGAAACTTTTTACTATGGTTTACCTCAAATAGACACATGGAAGACGGGGCTTAGTTTTACGTATCTTGTTGTTTGTGCAACAATCCTAGCTTATTGGTTTTGGAATAAGGCACTAGAAAGAGTTTCGGCATCAGTAAGTGGAGTGTATCTAAATGCTTTACCACTCATAAGTATTATTACTTCGGTTATTTTATTAAATGAATCTTTAACATGGAAGATCTTAATAGGAGGATGCCTAGTTTTATTTGGAGTTATTTGGGCGGATAAAGATAAATTACGTGCTCTAATGAAATCCATAGATCGACAAACTAAAGAAGATAGAAAGTATAAAACATATTAATGAAGGAATATAAAAAGGGGGGGTGATTCATCGAATGGCACGACCTCTTTTTAGTAGGGTTAGGGGAGTATACAGGATGGCTAGGGAACCCGTAGTTTCTATGGAAATGAGGGCTTTTTGAGTAGGTATTCATAATATGTAGTAGGGAGGAATTAAACATTTTTACGCTCCTCTCTTTTGGAAAGACTAGGTATATGGGGAATAGAAAGGGTGTATGAATAAAAGGTTAATGATTTGTGAGTATATATAGAGGAAATAAAAAAATAACTTTTTGTATAAAAATTATTGACTATTTTAACATACAAGTGTAATATTATACGAGTCGCCGATAGTAACAACGCAAAACGCGACAAACGAAATAAAAAACTTAGTTGACATTGAAATATTAAAGTGTTAACATAAGGAAGTCGCAAACAAGCGGCAAACGAGTTCTTTGAAAACTGAACGAAACAAAC
>NZ_AKCS01000070.1 GCF_000299035.1 Bacillus bingmayongensis | reverse complement strand
TAAACGTACAATTTTCTTTTTTTGATATGGTGACCCCATCGCTATCAAGCTAAGAAATTTTAGTATCCCCAAGTACAAAAAAACGGTTATTCTTTCTAAACTAAACGAGCAAGATCAGAAAGGATAACCGTTTTTTGTGTTGATTTGGAATAAAGATTGATAAAACTAAGAATTTTAATAGCGATTTATCTATATACAAAAATAAAACGTTTAGAACAAATTAAACTGTTGGTAAACTATCTAAATAACAACTAAGCACTCATTTGCTTTCTATAATAAATATAAAAAATTCCATACATTAGCAAAAGAATAAGTAAAACTTGTATTTCAACATTTTCTTGTAAAATAGTAGCTATCGGTTCTGGAAGATAAGGGGATTTTTGAGCACCACCTAGACCTAATGCTTTATTAAAAATTCCAATTATACAAAACAAAAAGATCCCTGACCAACTTGCTATAATTGCTTTATGTTTAATATCTTTATCTCTTTCATCATCTTTAACCCAAGGAGCTGATCCTTTATCACTTGTAAAAAATCCATTAATATAAGCCCACAATATAGCCCCCACAAAATATACTAAATAATTCATAATTCTATACTCCTTTCTTTAAAAAAAGTTCATCTACTCTTGTATTCAATACCTCTGAAAGACTAAAGGCTAATTTTAATGTAGGATCATACTTATTATTTTCAATTGCATTGATTGTTTGTCTACTAACCCCACATTTATTAGCCAAATGCTCTTGCGACAATCCCTTTTTCTCTCTCAAATCCTTTATAATATTTTTCATATCTCTTCTCCATTTTTTATAATCAAAATGTCAAAAGTTTTTTACATATCAATTGTAAAAAATCTCAATTGTATTGTCAAATGTTTTTGACACAATACATTAAGTATATTTGTAACTTTTAAATAAAATTTGGTAAAAAAGACGGTGCTATTCCATATTTAAAAGTAAACAAAAAGAAGTTACAATATACGGGGCACGATACATTACTATCAACTTAAGATGAAATTATACCCATAATTTATAGAAAGCGTTATTCTATTTGTAGAAATATACAGAAAGGATGGCGTTTTTGTATGAATCTATCGATTCAAGATGAGTTTCATTTGTTCGCTGAAGAACTACAGCGATATCTATCTCCACATATTCTTCAACAACTTGCACAAGAGACGGGGTTTGTAAAACGTAAAAGTAAGTATGGCGCACGAGATTTGACTGCTTTATGTATCTGGATTAGTCAACAGGTAGCAAGCGATTCTCTTACTCGATTATGTAGTCAGCTTTATGCAAATACAGCTACACTTATGAGTCCTGAAGGACTTAATCAACGTTTTAACCGATGCGCTGTTTTATTTCTACAGCGGGTATTTTCCCTTTTAATCAAAAGCAAACTAAACGATTCGTCTCAAATCTCAAACCAATACACCTCTTATTTTCAAAGTATACGTATTTTAGATGCTACTATTTTTCAAGTACCCAATCATTTGGCCCCTATTTATCCTGGTTCAGGAGGATGTGCACAAACAGCCGGTATTAAGATTCAGCTAGAGTATGATTTACATAGTGGAAAATTCCTCAATTTTCAAATGGAACCAGGTAAAAATAATGATAAAACCTTTGGTACAGAGTGTTTGGATACCTTACGCCCAGGAGATTTATGTATTCGAGATTTAGGATACTTTTCTCTAAAAGATTTAGACCAGATGGATCAACGAGGGGTATTCTATGTTTCGCGGTTAAAATTAAATAATAGAGTATATGTAAAAAATGAATCTCCAGAATTCTTTCGGGATGGGACAGTAAAAAAGCAATCTTTATATGTTTTGCTTAACCTTGAAGATATTATGCATCAGATAAAACCAGGAGATACTTATGAAATTCAGAATGCCTATATTGGACAACAAAAATTACCCTCACGAGTTGTAATATACAGACTCACATCAACTCAAATTCATAAACGTAGGAAACAACAAACTTATGTTGAAAAGAAAAAAGGAGTTACATATTCTGAAAAAAGTAAACGTTTAACAGAAATCAATATTTATATTACTAACATACCATGGGAAATTGTTCCGATGGAACAGGTTCATGAGATTTACTCACTACGTTGGCAAATAGAGATTGTATTTAAAACATGGAAATCTCTTTTTGGGGTTCTGTTGCGAAGTTTTGTTAAGGTTAAGTGGTGCC
>NZ_JH921535.1:1940-2346 GCF_000299035.1 Bacillus bingmayongensis | reverse complement strand
CCAAGATTTATAGATTACTTGCAATTATCCTGAAGTTTTTGCACCAGAACCTCATAATCTGCCATTGAACAGTCTATGTAGGTTTCTATGTCTCTATCAAATGATTTTTGCGCCAGAACCAAATTTTCAAAAAATAAAAAGGTTTTTAGATATTTTTGTCGAAATTTACTATTTGAAACTTATTAATCAGGAGGAATATACATGAATATTAAACTAGATCAAGAACAAAGTGAATTAATTCTAAAAAAAACTGGAGTAACATTACAAGAGATTCAGCTTAATGGAGAAGATTTAAATCAAATTAGTTATGGTCCTGTTACTACCATGGCTCTGGGAGAAGAAGACCGCTGGTTTTAATAATTAGAGATAGATAGAGACAGGACAAATAATTTGATTGCCTGAATGA
>NZ_JH921535.1:0-1930 GCF_000299035.1 Bacillus bingmayongensis | reverse complement strand
TTTCAAAAATAAATGGTCCGAATGTCAGTGCTTTACATGTTTTTAAGAATTATATTTAGTGATAACATGAAATTCATATTATTATAATTTATTAAACATGAATATAATCATAGTATATTAGGTAAGAATCCCACATTCTTCTCTATTTACCTATCCATACATTTTTACTAATTTATTATGATATAGACATTGATTTAAAGTATTTTGTATAAAATGAACAAATGGATTTTTTTAAGAATATAGACATAATAAATCGTTTGGCTTTCTTAATTCACAAAATTTTCAAAATTAAAATCTTCGAATGTTAATATTTGTTATATAATAAAGTTATCAAAGTATCACCCCTAGTTTTTCTAATATGCCTGTTGAAATGGTTTGTTTGTCCCTTGTATTCACCTTAACCTTAAAAAGAACTTGTAGTGATTGCTACAAGTTCTTTTTGTTTTTCTAGTTAAACCTGAACGTTCTTTCTTCTTAAGTGGAGATTATTTTGTACAATTTGATGTTTTTACAAATGATGGACAGCTGCATTACCAAGTGAAGAAAATTCCAAGGTGGGGTAAAACACAATATTCACTGATAGACCATAAAACCTCAAAAACATATTCTATAACATATGAAAGTTGGCAAGTTATATCCCCTGAGCTTCTTATTAAATCTGATTCTTGTGAACTCACAGTAAAGAAAGCACCAATGGATTGGGCAAAATTTTATTATCGAGGTAAGGAAGTGGCAAGGTGGAGAATGAAGACATCAGAATGGTTTAAAACATACTTAGAGATAGAAGAGGATTCTCCTATACAAGAACCAGAATTTTTTACGGGTATTGCACAAATTCTGTTTTATGTCGGTGAGTAATTAACTTCCGCTTTTTGAGACGTTATGTTAATCTGGCATGTATAAAGTATACATTGTTCCTTGTTCAACAAACGATCCAGATAGTGGAAGAAGGGGTTTTCTTAAGAAGATAGAAGTAGTGTTAGTTAAGGAAGTTGCTGGGCTATGTGCGAGGTGATAATTTATGAGTATTAGTATAAGGAAGGCTACGAAAGCTGACTTTTCTGCAATTCAACAAGTTGCTCAAATATCATGGAAAAAGGCTTATAAAAATCTTATCCCTGTTCCAGTTCAAGAAAAGTATATAAAAACGGCTTATTCAATAGATCAGCTTCTTCACAAACTTGAAACAACAGTTTTTTTTGTAGGAGAAATAGAAAATGAAATTATTGCATTTGCTAACTTATATCGAAGTGAAAAAGAGAATGATCTTTCTTCCATATATGTCCATCCTAAATTTCAGTCAAAAGGATTAGGCAGCACTCTTTTAAAAAAAATAATAAATGAATTACAAAGTGGCGATGAATTAGTAGTCTATCTCGAAAAAGGTAATCATCAAGCGGAATTATTTTATCGGAAACAGGGATTTACTCATGTTGAAGAATTTAGTGAATCTTTCTTTGGTCATACCTTCAAAACGGTTAAAATGTCTGTATTTATTTAAATTTTAACTGTTCAAGAATCGGGCGCGATTGTTGAATAGAGGTACCGCCCCACATCCATCAACTTAAGCATTTAGGCTCTATTTTTAAAGGTAAAAGCACGTTATTCCTTCTCTTATATGAATGAGAAGGAATAACGTGCTTTTTATGAATACACATCCAAAACAAGAGTTATCTTTATTTGCTGAAGAATTGTATCGATATATGTCTCCAACGGTTCTGACGACAGATAAGGCACCTTCTTTAGCTTCCACATTCAAAAAATTAAAGGAGATAGGTCTTTACAAAAATACCTTTCATCGTACAAGCAAGTACCTCAATACTATCATTGAACAAAATTACCGACATGTGAAACATCGATTCTCTCGTTCTTTAGGATTTTAAAGTCTTCACCATGCCTCACGTACTATTAAAGGTATAGAAACTGTTCA
>NZ_AKCS01000067.1 GCF_000299035.1 Bacillus bingmayongensis | reverse complement strand
AAAGTTTAGCTTAGTTTTAAAAACTTTGCAACAGAACCTTCCTTAATATGTCCGATTAACATTTCATTCACTCCTTAATAATTTCCCTATTAAAATTTTAACAAAAAAATAAGTTAAATCAGCCTTTGCTCCACAAAATGCCCAATACAAAAAAGCGCCTCCTTACTTAAGAATAGCACCCATTTGTTGAAGAACTAAAGTTCTTTTTCCATTGAAATAACTTTAATATTTATGCCGTTTGGTTTATGTACGATATCTTCATCAAAAACATGATAACCTATGGAACTATATAGCTGTATGTTCTTAGGTACAGTCATTCTGACCTTACAGAAAATTGTAGAAACCCCGATATTAATTGCATAGTCCTCTAAGAATTTTAATATCATTTTTGCAATGCCTTTGCCTTGTTTTTCAGGAATAACCGACAACCGATAAAAATACAAACCCTCATCTTTTACTTGGAATCGCACCATTCCAACTGGATGATTTTCTTCATAAGCAATAAATGCTTTTTCCCCTTTTTCTAGAGCAACTGAAATTGACTTAACAGTTTCTTCTAAAGCACTTGATGGTGGGATTACATTCTCATATTCCTTAAATGCTTTAATCATTAAGTCATGAATTACTGGTGCATCAGAAGATGTAGCATGTTTTATTAACATATTCATCCCTCCTTGTTGTAATGATTATTCATTATAGTTTATTTTTATACAAAATAGAAGGGTTAAATATTTAAATTACGTTATTCAACAATCTGACCCGATTGCTGAATAAAGTTAAAAAAGCACACATATTATTATTTGTTCCAAAACTCGTATGTTTATGAACAGAGCATAGAATTCAATAATATCAAGGTTTTCTAGATATAATCACGTCCATAAAGTGTGTACATAAATCAATGTTCACTTAATCTTTGAATTTTATCTTTTTGAACATTTATTTATCTTTTAAAGATGTTGCCAGGATAAGGTTTTGTGTCCCTTAGCGTACAATTTTCCCAGAATGATATAGTGACCCCTGAAAGTACATACTTGATTCCTATTCTGTTTCTGTATATATTCTCTACGATAAAAAGGGTTTCCTTCACTACTCTACGTTAAAGGGTAGTACGAGCTATCCTGTCACCACTCCTATTTATCAGTTCAATAGGTTGTATCTGGTAATAAAAGTAAATCTTTTTGTATTGCCCTCCTTTTGTTTGATTACTTGTATCATAAAACAAGCATCTGAAGTTGATATGTAGTCTATCTAGAGTGTATGTAAATTTAAAAAATCTCTAATAAAATGTTTATATTGTAACGTTACCACCAAAACTATTGCTCCAAACACCATGATTTGAAGAGACAGTACCCCATGTTCTAGCCTCAATTCCTCCTACAGTTCTATATTGGCGTACCGCCAACATTTTAACGAAAATATACGCTAAGCAAAATTCGACATGAGAAAACGTTAATTTTACTACTCTAAGCAATATCATCAATCTCAATAACGTAGGTATTTGAGACAAATGCATTTCAATGTAAAAGGTGCTGAAAAGAGCTTAAATAGTGTCTCAAAACTCATCTTTAAATCAAAATTTCAATTCAAATCGTGTTATTGAGTTTTGAGAATCCCTTAGCGTATAAAAACGTTAAAATGTGCGTGCTACCCCAAATATAGAAATAAATAGTATAAGTTAAAAAGACTAGGATTTATTTTCCTAGTCTTTTTAATTTAGTAGCGTCTCTTTTTATTTAAGGTATCCGTATTAACATATTAGTTGAGTTTTTGTTTATCTTGACTAAAAATTTCAATAGTATATGAGTCATTTTCAATCCATTGTTTTACTTTCTTTGTTTTAAGTAAATCAGATATCTGTTTTTCAATTTTCTTTCCCAACTCTTTAGCCTGTGGATCAGAACTGTGTATAGTAGAATTTATAGCAAGGATAAATGGTTGGTTCGATTCGAAATTAATTGACCGAATTCCAAAACCTTTGTATTCATTTTTGGTAAACACTTCATCAAAAATAGAACTATAAACTTTGCTCCATCGCCTCTCTTTCTTTACAATGTCCATATTTCTCTGACTCACATTAATTGTATATGGTCTAACATCTTGATTCTTTAATTGAGTGTTAATCGCTTTTTCTAACTTATTTGTATTTACAGTATCAGCTATTTCTAAGTCTACTGTTCTTGGTGTATCGCCCATAGAGGCACTAAGAAAGTCCTTTTCATCTACCGTTTCCACAATGGTGTCCATAACTTTTTCTTCTTCACTTTTTGCTTCTTCTTTATCGTTCTGTTGACATGCCCCTAATAAAATAGCGGTTCTGTTGCAAAGTTTCTTAACAGATAAAAAGTTGG
>NZ_AKCS01000066.1 GCF_000299035.1 Bacillus bingmayongensis | reverse complement strand
AAAAAAATACACTTAGTAATAAAGATATTGCTCTGCAATCCGCTTTTACATTGTTTCTTACTAAAGGTTTTCTGGCAACAAGCATGGACGACATAGTCACACGTAGCAAAGTTTCAAAAACGAACATTTATTATTATTTTAAGAGCAAGGAGGAGCTGCTGCTCGCTATTGTTAATCAGTTGATAGCACATTACGAGCAGCGAATTAATTATATTGTGTCTCAAACTGAGCTCACCGTTCAGGAGAAATTAGAAGCGGTACTCCACATTTTAAGCGATACTATTGAACAAAATAACTACCTTGGCGGTTGTCCTTTCCTGACTCTGTATACACAGACGCCTATTGACGCGGTTGAAATTAGAGATAGAATCAAGAGTTTTTTTGAAAAACAGCTGCATGGTGTTGAATTGATTTTAGCCCAAGGGATTGCACGACAAGAACTAAAGGAAGAGCTGCCCGTTAAACAAACAGCTATGTTGATTGTCTCCTCTATTGAGGGTGCTCTCTTCTTGGCTCAAGCTTCTAACAACCAAGATATGATCAAAAATTTATTTCCTGCTTTAGCTTCCATGCTAAAGTAATATTTTTAGATATATTAGTACTAGTTAGTACTATAAAATAATAAAGGAGTGTTTTTATTATGAAAATCTTCATGACCGGCGGAACTGGTTATATTGGACGTCATTTAATCGCTGAGTTAGCTTCTCAGCATCAGATTTATGCACTTGTACGTCAAAAAAATCGTCTTCTTACCATCATCAATCAACTGGCACCCGATCAACAGAACAACATTGTTCCTGTTATCGGTGATCTAACGCAGCCTCGATTAGGTTTAAGTGATGACAGCTACAAGCAATTACTTGCAACTGATCTAATTATTCATGCAGGAGGTCCAATGAATATTGAGTTGAACCTCAGTGAAGCTGAGCAGTCTTTCCTCGCCCCTGCAAAATCCCTTGCTCGGCTAGCACAGGATATCCACGCTGCAAAAGAATTAAAGCATTTTATCCATGTCGTAGGCTTTATGAGTCCCTATCATGAACAAAATGCATTGTTGGATCTAGATCATTTGCTGGACAATCAACCGCCTTATGAAAAAATGAAGTTTTTAGCCGACTCTTATATACGAAAATCTCTTCATAACATGAGCATTCCCTTATCTACTGTTAATCCTAGTGTAATCGTCGGAGACTCCTTCTCAGGGAAAACAGAACAGATTGGAGGCCTTAGCATCTTAGTCGATGCCGTAAGGCGAAATCTTATGTCGCTTGTTCCAGGCGGCGACGATTATTGGTTACCAATGGTTCATATTGATCATGTGGCTTCGTTTATTTCAAAACTTGCTAATACAGAAGGGTTATCAAGCAATACCTACTATCTTTTAGATTCTAAGCAAGAGAGTCCGTCGATCCGAACTTTCATCAAACTCATGGCACACGAATTGCAGACAACAAAGCCGTTAGGAACTATACCGCTTCCGTTATTGAAAACTGTGCTTAGAATGGGTGCTGGTAAGATGCTTGGTATTCCTAAAGAATCCATGAGTTTTCTTGTTAAGTCGGAATTCCCTGTTTACAGTAAATTAGAAATAGAACAAAGGAACGGCAGAAATTCATTCGTAGTTCCGTCCACGCTCCCTTTTATCATTAGTGATTTGGATTATCGGTTAAATCATTTAGGCCTGAATCAAAATGAGCAGAAAGATTTTAGTCAACGAAGAAGGGCTAACTTAGTTTCGCTAGAGAAAGATAGGAATAAAACACCTATTATTTTTCTTCATGGGACGTTCAGCAATGCTGATGCCCTTTTGCCCCTCTCACAATTTTTAAGCAGTTTAAATACTTGGTTCGTAGATTTACCTGGATTTGGGCGTACCCCTTATCACCATAATCCTTCTGTGCTAGAAGGCTATGTAGAGAGCATTTCCACTATGATCACTGAGTTGAACAGACCCGTTATATTAGTGGGGCATTCATTTGGCGGATTGATTGCGGCTCAAGTGATGGAACGGCTGCCCTCACTGATCAAACAACTCATTTTATTGCAGCCAGTACTGCATCCTATCCAACCTAAATATAGATTTCGACGTATTACAAGTTTCGTTCTAAAATATATGGATCCCGCCCGTTTGGAAAAAGAGCTACTTCAAGCCAATAGCTTCAGAACATCCAGTCAGTTATTGAGTAATTACGCTCATTCTGTGGTCCGTGATTTAAAATCCCCCCGTATACGTAAAACTAACGCTACGGTCATGTCTTGCTTAACTATATCAAAATCCATTCAACTAAATCCTGAGACATGGGATAAGAGGAAAATTAAGATACTATGGGGAGCTTTGGACAAAGATCATCATGTCCCAAAGCAGTTTGAACACTTGGATATTACACGTATTCAGTACGGTCATCAGTTTCCTGTTGAATCCCCTGAACTAACTGCTCAATGGATTTCTCAAGCTGTAACAGTATAAAGGTATTGATGGAGGTGTGGATTGTCAACACAAATTTAGGCTGCTTTTTAAGGGCTCGTTTTCTGAACTCAACTGGACTTAAATAACCTAAAGTTCCATGAACACGATGATAGTTAAACTGGTTCTGTTGCAAAGTTTGAAAAAAGCATAAACAGGTT
>NZ_AKCS01000065.1 GCF_000299035.1 Bacillus bingmayongensis | reverse complement strand
GAATTCTTTCTATTACAGTTGAGCCTTATGAAAAAATCGAAGTTGGTGGAATTCGTGTAGATGGACCAGCTGTGATTCTAATTAATCAAGAATAGCTAAAAATAGTTGAATGAACGAAGAAAAGGATCAGCCTTTACGAGAAGGGAAGATCCTTTTTGTTTGCTACGGCTAATAATAGGATATACATATATTCCATCTGATGTGATGGGGTTCAAAGGAAGGAGAGGGTCAGGATTATCATAGTGGAAAGCTTAATATTGGTAGGATTTCTTTTTATTTTATATACATTAGTTGATCAAAAACAAACTAAGTATTTGAAACGATAAATTGTTTTCTTTTTAAGAGCGGGATTTATCTTATAGTGAAACGGATAATTTAAAGGAGGAATTTAGATGGATGCAAGGAAAGAACGCATAAAATACGAGAAGATGTCAAAGAATTATGATCGTATTTATTTAGTTTCGTTTATCCTATTAATTGTACTTGTTTGTAGTAGTGGGATTATCATAGGAGCTACAGGAGGAAAATATGGAGTGTTTTTATTGTTAGCAATTTTACTTAACGCACGTATTACGAAAGAATCTCAAAAAAAGTATGAGCAGTATGCTAACAAAGGGCGTATTTAAAATGACACATATCTTGAAAAGAACAACCTAAATGTACATTTAAAATATCCCTATATTATCACCTATTAACTAAAAAAAGTAACCGTATATAAATAATTTTTTAGTAATCTAGGAATAGAAAATGTACCTTATTAAAATGTTATTTTTGTTCCTATAATGAATTATCCTTCTAGCATATTTAAAAGATTTATATCATATATTAAGAGAAAGAATGTAGTTTAGAAAGGAGTTTTATAGATTGAGTTATTTGGAGGGAAATGACTTGAGTGAACAAAATATGGTAAGTGTACCGAATCCTTACGTATATCAGACATTACAATCGGTAATTGGTAAACATGTGGTTATTGAAACTGTAAGAGGTAATGTAAGAGGAAAGTTAAAGGATGTGAAACCAGATCATTTGCTAATTGAAGATACGGTACCGTATATTGTACGAATTCAACAAATTGTATGGATTATGCCAAAACAATGATCAAATTACATCTAATTTGATTTATAACAAATTGTTTTCATAGACGTCCAAATAAAAACACAGGGTTTTATCTCTGTGTTTCTTCAAATTTTCTTTTTTGGATATATGCTTGAGCATGGATAATTTCTTTCTGAAGTTCTTTTAATTCTTCCGTAGATCCTGATTCAATCCTCATGTACGTAGTAACTAGATTAATCATCATATCCATCTTCTCTACTATATTTTGAATGACCTGTTCAGATTGCTCTTTTTGAGGGTGTTGTATTGCTATTAATACAGTTTCTATATAATTGTTCTTTCTTTGCTGGATATCATAAATAAACTGTTTTGTGTTTGAGTTCATTTGCTATTCCTCCATTTTGGATATACTTCTATTCTATCATATTCGAATGGAAAATATTAGATTATCCTAAGTATACACCTGTCTCGCACATCTCCTCAAATATACAAACTAATCCCTTAACGTAAAGGAAGCTAAGCAAAATATGTCAATTTTGTGTCTAAACGTACAATTTTCTTTTTTTGATATGGTGACCCATGCCCATCAACTTAAGAAAACAGGTTACCCCCAAAACGGTAAAAATATATAATAAATTTTTCAATTTAACACAAATTTATTTTAGAATTCAATAGAGTGCCTCTCAATTTAAGCGAATTTTAAGTGTTAATATTTACCTGATAATATTATAATTTATATATTAAAAATATATAAGAAACGGAGAATTATCATGCTGAATATAGATATTAATCGTTTAACTGATATTTGTTTAGAATATCAGAAGTCTAGATTTTATGTTACTAGAATACCTGAAGATTTCTTATCAATTGCAAAAAAACGTTTCTCTATACCAACGAATGATCGAATTATTGCTTTTTTAAGTTGCAATTTATTTGGCTCAGGAAAATATGGTGTTTATTTTACAAGTTCGGGTTTATATTGGAAAAATTGCTTATTAGGTAAAGGAAATATGAAATGGGATAAATTAAATGAAGTGCAACAAATTGAAATTGATAAAGATGGTTTTTTATCTTTTGATGCACAAAAAAGTTTTAATATTAACGGCAGTGATTATCCACCGCAGTTATTTAAAGAATTACTTATAGCTCTTACAAATTCGTTCCACAATTCAAAGCAAAATGATATACATCCAGTTATAAAAATTGACGAGATAAAATCAATCTGCTCTTTGTTTGAGACGTACGATGAATTATTAGAACCTGATAATGGTTTATTTGTTGACAATCATATTCCAGACAAAAAGCTAAAGGAAATTTGGGCACGATATATTGTTTCAAAAGAAGAAGAAATCATTGCTTTTTTAGATACCTCTGTCCTTGGTAATTTGAGTAAAGGATCGGATGGCGTATTAATTTGTCAATCGGGGATATATTTTAGAGAAACTTTTGTACACTTGTATTTTCCATGGCATGTCTTTAAGAATATCCCTATTACATTGAATTCAAACGAGTTAGAAATCGGAAAAGGCAACATATTTCATCTTCAACATGCTAGAATGTCTAGTCAAGAGATTCTATTATTCATCAAAAATTTAAAACAGCTTGTTAATACGTTATATGAGGAAAATAAGTGTTCACCAACACATAAGGGTCTTAATATAATTTAATATTTTATTTAATCTAATATAAAAAAACGCTATTCTTTTTGTAGAAATATACAGAAAGGATGACGTTTTTTATGAATCTCTCAATTCA
>NZ_AKCS01000064.1 GCF_000299035.1 Bacillus bingmayongensis | reverse complement strand
TTTCGTTTGTCGCATTTTGCGTTGTTGCTATCAGCGACTTGTATAATATTACACTTCTTTACGGTAATCGTCAATGTTTTTTTATAAAAAATATAATTTATACTTTTATATTGCTATTATGCTTTCAATTTAATGAACCCTAACCTTTACATTCAAACCAATAACCTTACTTTAATAATACATACAATATAACGGTCAAACTATTGCATCTTTCTTTACTAAACAATGAATCCATCTAGATTCAGAGCGCTACTTCCCTAAAGTAAATTGGATGTACAAAACCCACAGAATCTTCATGAGTTTCTGTGGGTTAAAAGAAATTATTCCTCAACTACACCATACACGACATAATAAATGAAAGAACTATTGTTCTTTCGAAGGTACCGAACAGCTACCATCTGCACAAAAAGCATCGCTTGTACCATTTAATGAAAGATCTTGCAATTTAGACTGAGGATTCTCTTCTTCCCACACCTTTTGAAGCGCACCGACAAACGTTTCAAGTGATTGCGCACCTGAAATAGCATATTTTTGATTAATAATAAAGTAAGGTACTCCCGTAATTTTATATTGTTGAGCAATTGCTTCGTCAATTCGCACATCATTTGCATAAGCATTTTTATTATTTAGAACGTTTAAAGCTTCTTGCCTATCTAATCCTGAAGTTTCAGCAATATTAACAAGTGTTTCCACATCGCTTAAATTTTTAGATTCAGTAAAATATGCAAAAAGCAGATTTTCTATAATATCCTTTTCTTTTTCATGCTCTTTTGCAAACTTCGCCAAACGATGAGCATCAAAAGTGTTCGTTGATTTCATCTCTTCAAAGTTAAAAATCAAACCTACAGTAGCTGCATGATTGCCTATTTGTTTATTATTTTGCTTAGCTTCTTCAATACTAATCCCATATTTTGACGCAATTGCTTCATGAATACTTATTCCAGAATAGATTGGAGCATTTTGATCTAGTTCAAAGCTTTTAAACTCAACATCGACATCATTTTTATGCGGAAATTGTTCTAAAGCTTTTTCTAATCTACGCTTTCCAATATAACAAAACGGACAAACAAAGTCAGACCAAACTTCAATTTTCATACCGACACCTCTTTAAATTTAGTTTCCAACCATTGTAGCATGGGCATAGAAGAACTCATAAATTTCTGCTTCAAGAAATTTAAACTACTAATAATCGTGCACATCATTAGCCTTCATTTCTAAATAGAATCGAACTCTCCAATAAAGTAAAACTTTATCCTATATATGCTTCCTCATAATTGAAACAAGGTGCATCAAAAAACGATAATCAAAAGTGTAAAAACATTTACTTCCGATTATCGTATATAGAACATTTTCTCATTAGCAAGATTCTTGTACCTTACGATTTATTAATTTATCACTAGTTATGCTGGAATATACCTCTCTACAAAATCCCATAAAGTATTCCAATATTTCTCTGAACTTATCTTTTCTGCTTCTCCATGACCAGCACCTGGAACAATCAACTTCTCTTTTTCTACCTTCGCTGCATTATACACTTCATCTAACATTTCAAAAGGAACAAATGTATCAGCATCTCCATGGATAAACAACATCGGGGTTTTACTTTTTGCAACTTGCTTGACAGCCGATCCCTCATTCAAGTTATAACCAGCACGGAGTTTTGTAATTGTATTCGCCGCATTCATAACAGGAAATTTTGGTAAATGAAATAGATCTTTTAATTGATACGTGAACTCATCTATAACAGATGAATAACCACAATCTTCAATAATAACCTTAACATTGCCAGGTAACTCTTCTCCGGAAGTCATCATAACAGTTGCGCCTCCCATAGAAATACCAAACAGAGCTATTTCCGCTTGTGGATCTTTCTTTAAAATATACTGAATCCACTGCGTAACATCCTTACGATCATGCCATCCCATGCCAATATAATCACCTTGACTATTTCCATGACCACGAAGATCAGGTGCTACTACACTATAACCTTTTTCATAAAAATGACGAATATATTTTATCATTTCCGAGGCTCTCCCATTATATCCGTGAACCACGATTGACCATTTATGACTAGATTGCTCATTATGATATTCATAACCCGTTAGTTTTAAGTCATCAAAAGAACGTATATTTATTGTACTTGGCTGCTGTTTTGATAAAAAGTCTGCATTTTTCGCCTCATTCACAGCCATCACATCACCTGATACATGTACTGTTTTCTCCAAATGAGGATTTCCTTCTAAAAACTCTTTTTCTTGTTTCGCATTTAATGCATAGTTATAGAAATAATTCCCGACTAACATATATGCAATAAGTAGAAGTAATAAAACTACTATAGTAATAATACTTATTTTCTTCATTCTATATACCCTTTCTCTAAAAAATATACATTCAACAGTTTTATATTATATTCTATCGAATAAAGTCACATCTATTTCATCTAAAAGAATTCAATTGATGCATTACATAACTATAGCAAAACAACACAGATAGATAAACTACTTACTTCTCTAGCAAGCTTATATACATATGCACCAAAGCTATACAAAACGATAAATTTCGAAAGCTCAACACCATCAAACTGTTTTAACAAATTCGAAGTATATAGGAAAGGATTTCATCCTTACATCTTAAAAGAACTTACATATTGTACTATTCCAAATGATATAGTACATATTTACAAAAATTTCAAAGAAGGTATCTTATTTATATGAGAAAAATGAATATGAAGAAGCCGTCTGGCATTGGAAGTATCTTTTTGAAAAACATAGAGGACACAGAGAAACTGCATAATATGTATGATTTAATTACACGAAAAAACACGAGTCATTTGACTCGTGTTTTGATTGCTTGGCGATGTCCTACTCTCACAGGGGCAAGGCCCCAACTACCATCGG
>NZ_AKCS01000063.1 GCF_000299035.1 Bacillus bingmayongensis | reverse complement strand
CTTTGCCCAAACCCACTGGGGAACTCTTCCCCAGACCCCCTCAATCGAACTCCCCAACCCCTCAATCCTTGAGGGGCTCCCTCGCCGGTTGGCAGGAACAAACGATAGTTTGTTCAATGCCAAGAGGGTTCGGGTATCGTTCAGTTGGTCAAGTCAAATACTCCCTTCGCTTCGCTAGGTCCGTTTTGATTGACCAACACAAACAACTACCTCTTATCTAGTTCCTCATTAACTCTCTTTAATTCTAATAAAAAAAACACTCTAAATGAGTGCTTTCTTTAGCTCATCCGTTCCATCTTTCTTCATAACATCACATCCCTTAGTTTTTTTACTAACAAACTAAGACTACGAAATATTGAAAATATATACAATAAATTAAATATTTCTCCAATAATTACAAAATATTACAAATTAATAATTCGTAGTTTTGATAATTTACTAAAACTATCTTTTAAATTTCTCAGGTTGTTCAACTTTAAATGATATAACTTCCCCACAATCTAAACAAAATTCCACAAGTAATTTTGAATGTTTTTTAAATATTGATACTTTATTCGGCTCGTACACATGGGCTTGCTCAGAACCTAATACACCTTTTTTAAAATTAGAAGATCCACATTCTTTACAAACTATTGTTTTCATTACCAATTCCTCCTTACTAAGTTTAATAAAAATTTGGTTATTGTTTAAAAGAGTACAGGTGCTTTTCTTATCCTCTCAAACGTAAAATATTTACCTTAATATGTAAACAGAGTAATATTTTAGAAAAAAATAACTGAATACTCTGTATATCTAAATGGATAATTATACTTAGAATAATGTAAATATGTCCCCCTTGTTTTTGGGTGTGAGTGCTGGCTAGTCGTGTGGGGGCTAAACCCCACGAACTTAACGTAACTACATATAGAAAAAGCTGACTGCTTGGCTCGATAAGACTGGGTGGTTCGGCTGGTACAATTGCTAGTTCAAGTCGAACAACCTAAATCCTCGTTTTTGGTATGTTCGGCTTGGCGACATGCCTATACCTGCCGAAATCCACTTATCAATGGTGAAGCGTAGCGAAAAAGGTGGAGATTTTTGAGAGATTTTTTCTCAAAAATACTACCTGTCCATTGATAAGTGGATAGCCCATTAATAGATATAGAAAGAACAACCTAATGTTCATTTTTTTTGTTTTTGTGAACGTCATGTTTTGATAAAACATGACGTTCACTAGTGCGAAATAAGAGCTAAAAATCCCACTTGAAATTGTGTAATTTCAAGTGGGATTTTTAGCTCTTATTATAAAAGACACAAAGGGAGTTTAAAAAAACCTTTATTTGTAAGGTTTTTTTAAACTTAATAGTTACCATATTTGGTATTGATGTTACCATATTTGGTATGTATAATAGTTACCATATACGGTAACTATCTATAGAGGGAGGTTAAAAAGTAATGTCATCATTAGATAAAGATATCTTTATCGAAGTACCTGATGAAGAAACAGGAGAAATCCAACAATATTTATTAACTCCAGCTAAAAAGAAAAAAGTTTATAAGGGGGATTGGGTCATGGTGTTTCAAGAAGGATTAACACATGTTGCAAAACTCAATTTAAAAGGTGAAACATTACGTGTTTATATGATCCTATTATCAAAACTAGATTATGAAAATTGGTTAAGAATTAGACAAAAAGACATAGCTGAAGAATTAGGAATGAAACCTCCCCATGTTTCAAGAGCAATTAAAGAACTTTCTAATCATGGAATTTTAGTTAAAGGTCCTAAAGTAGGTGCTTCTAATACATATCGTTTAGATCCCTCATTTGCTTTTAGAGGACGAGATAAAAATTTAGAACAAGTTCGAAAAGAAGTGAAACACCTTAAAATCATAAAATAGTTGGTGTTAACCCAAAAAGTACCCAAATATGAATTTTATGGGTACTTTTTGGTGTCTTTTTCATCGTTCTAAATCTATGTTTTTATTTCTATTTTTCCTTTTTGGTTGCAAGCCTTTTGAAGCAAGATCATATCCTTTTCTTTCATGTTCTGTTAAATTATTTTCACTAAATCGAGTATTACTAAATGGATTTAAAGTGATGTTCACTTTCTTCTTGCAATACCCTACAATTTGTTGAAACTTCTCTACCCCTTGAGGAACTCGTTCTCTATAAAACTCCTGCATTTGTGCAAATAACTTTTGAAATCTCTCGTATTTCGCTTTATACGGCTCTAATTCTTTTTTCTCTTTCTCTAATCGTTTTATAGTTGTATGTAAATCTGTATGATTCACTTTCAATGCATGATTTTGCCTCTGCAACGTCTCATTTTCTCTTTTAAAGGCTTCTGATGCTTTTGCAAGGGTTTTAATCCTTTGGAAATCTTCTAAGCCAATTTCGACCGTTTTAGAGCGTATGAGACCCCCTTTTTCTTTCACAGGCATCTCTTCTACTCGTTTCCCTACTTTAACAGCTCTTTTTAAAACATTTAAACGATTTTGCATTTGCTGCATTGATTTCTCTATTTGTTGTTTTTCTAACTCTTTTTCTACAAGTGTATCTTGTAACACTTGAACCTCTTCTTTTGCCGTCAAAGCTTTAAAACGTGCGGTTTCAATATGTTTTTTATCACTCGATACTCCGCGCTCTAAATCAAAGCCTTTCTCCACCATATGAGCATGAAAATCATCCTGAAGTGAAACTAATTCTTTACGGTTAAAAATCTGTTTCGCTGATAACTTCTTTTCTTCCGTCACTGGAACCATTCCTACATGCATATGGGGCGTCTTTTCATCCAAATGTACCGCTGCATGTACAATGTTTTGTTCTCCATATCGTTCCTTAAGAAAGCTATAAGCTTCTTTAAAGAATTCTTTTTGAGAATCTGGATTCTCTTCACTTAAACGTTCAAAAAACTCTCTATCACTCGTTACTACAAATTCACACATCACAACTGCATCTTTTCGAATCGCTCGATTGGTCTCTACATTTTGTTCAATCTTTTCTTTTACTGTTTTCAAATAATCAATGTACTGATCGTTATGTAAATCATAATTCAAATGACTTTGTTCTTTTTCAATATCAGGATTTGTATGACTTTCTTTTTCTCGTTGATTATGAATCTGGATTCCTTTCACATCTCGCATCTTAAATTTCTGCATTCTACAAATGGCAAAACTCACGAATCCTCACCTCAACTTGTCCTAAATTTTCTCTTTATTTTGTTCTCGACCACTTTATAAAGTATATATACTTCTCTCCTGTTTTTCGGTGGACTTCCATGTAAAGTATAGCACACTATACTTTACTATCGTAAAGAGTGTGCCTCCTAAGGAGGGGGTTCGGCTTCGCCGAATAAGACCTTGGGCTTTGCCCAAACCCACTGGGGAACTCTTCCC
>NZ_AKCS01000062.1 GCF_000299035.1 Bacillus bingmayongensis | reverse complement strand
CACCACTTAACCTTAACAAAACTTCGCAACAGAACCATTTGAAATCTATTTAACCCATCTAAAAATTGCAACTCTGGGTGTACAATCTTTCCATCTTTGTCTTCTAAATTTATGTATGGATTCCTTATAAGTAAAATATTTATTTGGTTTTGTTTTTTAGATAAATCAATGTCTTTAAAATTTAGTTTTAATGACATATCTGATTCATAAATTGATTTAAAATACATACCATTGGTTAACTTAGGATTTATATCATAGCCTACCATAGGAATAATTATAAATTCTTCATTTTTTCGGCCATATAAATGTAACCAATAATCTTTTTGAATATCTTTTTTATTTATAATATCTAAAACATCTGATGCATTAAAAGTTTCATTATTTGTAATGAATAAACCTTTTTCTGCTAAAGTAGTTTTGTTTTTTTGACTAATTTGTACATAATTTGGTTTGTTTATAATATTGTTGTTTTCAAATTTTATTTGAAAACGTTGAAATACATAAAAATGATCAGAAGGAACATAGTGATCTGAAGTTAAAAATTGGTTTGGTTCTCTAATAAGTATAGCTACTACATCATGAATTCCCTTAGTTACTTTAGGGAATTCAATCGTATACGTTTCTTTTTTATTAGGTCCTATAGATACATCAAAATATGATCTTTTTTCAGTATCATTTTCCAAATTAAAATTTATTTTTTTATAATCTAATAAAAGAATTAATCTGTAATTTACTGTTTCAGGAAAATAACTTGCAATGTGAAAAGAAGCTGAAAAAGAACCATCTTTTGATTCGAATGTTCTTTTTTTAGATTCTTCATTTTGTTTGGGGACGACTTCCAATTCAGTTCCTACTTGATCTTTGTTGGAGGAGTTTTTATTATCCTCATTGATAAAATCCGTTACTGTAGAAGAAGTATTATGGTTAGATGTTTTATTGTTGCAACCTAATAATGAGGTTATCAAAAGAAAAACCAGAATTAAACTATGAATGTATTTCATTAAAAATTCACCTCAGTAGTATAAGAATATATCTACATTTATTTTTTAGTTTGTAGGAGGGATTGAAGTTTTAAGAAGAAAGTAGCAAGTTTAATGCTATTATCATGAAAGGATTTTTTAATAGCAATTATAAATGTAATTTCACTATATAACAGGGGCTGCCATACAATTCGAAATTTATATTTTAATGGCAGTTCCCTGTATATAAAGTTTATAATTATTTATTTCAAAAAATTAAAAAGTTTTACCATACGAAGTAAATGTAGTTCTAGCCTTTCCTGAATAAGTAAGGAATTTATGTGTTCCATCTTGTTGATATCTTAGTCCTGATGAGAATGGAGCTGTATTTGTTACTGAAACAAATCGACTGCCATTTCTATATTTTGAGTTCATATCATAATATTTTCCACTTTTATATATAGTTCCAATAACACTTATATAAGAAAGGGTGGAAGTTGATGAACTAGAACTTTGTCCAACTATTTCATTACTACCTAAATAAACATTTGAATTTCCGTTTAGATAAACAATCACTTCTTTTAAATCAGAACCAGTATCAGTTACAGTTAGTTGACTGTCAGTTTCAACATTTTCAAATGGTACAGGTTCATTTTCTTCTGCATGTGAAACTGATGGTAGTGCTCCCCCAAACAATAAGCTTGCAGCAAAAGTCCATGTTATCACTTTTTTTAATTTCAAATTCCATTCTCCCCCTATTGATTTCTAAATTTTGGAATAACAATATTGATTTTATAATATTTAGAATTTTTTTACAAAGATATTTATTCCGTCATTTTTTTATTTTGTGTATATTATTTTCGACAAACACGAAATATACGATAAACCTAGTTGGGTTAAAGGTAACGCTTCCTAATTTTGCCGCCATCTGTTCAGAAAAACATGACTTTCTGGACAATGATAAAAAATATTATTTACAAAATTTAAAAAGCTATCCATACAGCTAGCTTTCGTCAACAATATCAATATACAGGACTAGCGTATTTCTAAAGATAATATGCCAAATAAAAAAGAAAGGCCCCCCTTAATGGATAAATTAATTTTGTGATTCTATAGAAAACGTACCAAAAAGTAAATCTTTTGGGACGTTCTTTTTATACGAATAGTCAAGGGATAATACATAGGTTAAAGATGTTCCAAAAATTTATTTTAAAATTGAATATGAAGAGGTATACACCGTATGTCCTTAAAGGTACACCTTTTGAGCCACTTTTTATTACCACGTATTCAAAGATGCGGAGAACCCTTGGTGCGTCTATAAAAGTATAGTAAATACACGTATCTCGGCTGAACTCCTATCTCGTTTTCGTTAGCTTGATGGCGATGGGGAAAGTACCCAATATATAATTTATAAAAAATGTTATTCTTTCTTAGCAAGCAGAAAGAATAACATTTTTTATTTTTTGGAAATTGTGTGATTTCTTACTACAAAAGAGTCTGATTAGTTAATAACATATTGAATTACATGTTATTTTGCATTTTTTCAATACCTAATGATACGTCTTTCTTGGTATGCGCAATCCAAGCTATATGACCATCCGGTCGAATCCAAACTGCACTTATATTTTCTAACTCAGAATGTTGTATTTGTCCTACAATCACTTTTATATGTGAATCAATGTTTATTTTATCTACCATATCTACATAAGAAGGATGTATCAATAAAATGAATTTCCCATCATGCATCACTTCATAGAGTGTGTGATTGTTCTGATCTTGTGCATAAATAGAAAAATTGGGACATCTTTTTCCTAGCCATGGATGTTTTTTCGTATTATGCATAGGTGGATACATAATTCCTAGACCACTTACTTTTTTAGCTAAATCTTGATTCACTTTTGGGTATGTGAGTAAGTGAGAAAATAGCTCTCTTAGTTCCATTCCAGCATTTGAAAAGTTCATCATTAATTGTTCTTGCGCTTGTGTCTCTTTTAAAAATTGCTTTCCTACAGCATGTCGTTCAATATGGTAACTTTCTAGTAGGTTTTCATATTTTTTTTGTTTTATAGCTAATCCCAATTTCCATCCTAAATTAAAAGCATCTTGTAAACCTACATTTAAACCTTGTCCACCTGCAGGTAAATGAATATGTGCCGCATCTCCTGCTAAGAATACACGCAAATATTGATAAGTATCTGCTAATTTGGTTGCATTTCCAAAACGAGAGAGCCAAATCGTTTCCTTAATTTGAATACGTTCACCTGTAATACGATAAACACTATCCATAAGCTCCTCTTCTGTGACAGCAATTTGTACAGGTGTATGCTGATATACAGGATCTACAATTGCAAAACGAAATACTCCAGGCGCAATCGGTACCATCATTACTATCCCATGTATATTAGATGTAGAGAAAAATGGATTATCTGGAATATCTTCTAAAATCACATCTCCCAATATAGCAGTGGCTGTAGTATCCGTTCCACTAAATGGTATATGCGATAATTCGCGTACGATGCTTCTTGCACCGTCAGCGCCTACCACATATGGAACTTCTAGTTTATATATATTTTCTCTTTGCTCTATTTCTAGCTTTACGAATGTTTCATGCTGTTTTAAGTTTTTCACAGTATGCCCTCGTTTGATGTCCACACCTAATTCTAATGCGCGTTCTTCTAATATTTCTTCTGTAATAGATTGAGGAATAAACAGTGTGTAGGGAAAATCCGTATCTAAATTTTTGAAGTTTAATCTTGTTTCTAAGACAGCGAAATGACTTGTATCTAATTTTTTCCCACGAGATAAAAATCTGTTTTCAATACCTCTCATAGCCATCAATTCTAAGGAGCGAGGATGTAATGTCATTGCTCTAGAATTTCGTATACGATCCACTCTTCTTTCCAACACAACAACTTTTATACCTTGAATAGCTAATTCACATGCGGTCATTAATCCTACTGGACCACCACCAACAACTGCTACATCATAATGATTTCTCATGTCATGCCCTCCATTTATTTGATTGATTAGGACTAATCGTACAAAAACATGTACACATAATAGATTCTCAGTTAATAAATATTATGTTTATGTATGCAAGTATACCGCATTTTTGTTTCCTGGGAAACAAAAATGCGCTTAGAATATGAAAAATGAGGTGATAAATTCGTTGTTCCCCAATGTGCTGAATTCTCATAAACAATTATGGAAAGATAAAATTTTCGTTTTGGGGCGTTATAAAATTCTTAAGTTGATGGGCATGGGGTAGCACCACACATCCATCAACTTAAGGATTTAG
>NZ_AKCS01000061.1 GCF_000299035.1 Bacillus bingmayongensis | reverse complement strand
CTTGAACCATGCAACAGCATTTGTAATTGCTGAATAGATACATCAAAGGCAATTGACGCATTTAAACCGATACGCATATTACTAGGTATCTCATGTGAGAAAACTTCTTTTTGTAAACCATATGATAGATTTATTACAGAATGGTGCTGTACTAAAGCCCCCTTTGGATTCCCCGTCGATCCTGAAGTGTAGATAACATACGCTAGGTTTTCCCCTGTTACCTCACATATTGGTGAAAGTTGGATTTCTTGAGAAATCATTGCTTGATCCCTATCTAGACAAACTGCCTTGATTTCTTTAGGTATCCAACCCACTAATGCCTCATTTGTAACTAATACTTGAATTTCTGTGTCTTCCAGAATATATCGTAGGCGACTTTCCGGATAGGATGGATCCAATGGAACATAGGCTGCCCCAGCCTTCCAAATTCCCATGAGGCCAACAACCATCTCAACAGAACGCTCAAAGCAGAGGCCAACCAATGATTCAGTCCCAATCCCACATTTCTGAAGATAATGGGCCAATTGATTAGCTTTTTCATTCAGCTCCCGATACGTTAGTTGCTGTTTTTTATCCACTACTGCCACCGCATCGGGTGTACGATTCACTTGCTCTTCGAATAATTGATGAATCACATTCTCCCGTGGATAGGATATAGCATTATCATTCCATTCTTCCAATAGTTGTCTTCGTTCAGTTTCCGTAATATATACCAGCTCCGATAGAGTTTGATCAATGTTTTTGAGCATTTGCATTAACACTTGGTGTAAATGGCCTAACATTCGTTCAATAGTTAATCTATTAAACTTACTACGGTCATACATTAACTTTAACGATAACTGGATTCCTGGAACTACAGCCAATCCTAATGGGTAGTGGGTTTGTTCTACTCCTTCCAATTCACCAATTTCCAGATTTTCTGAAGACTCCTCTTTCACTGGATAATTTTCAAACACATATAAACTATTGAACAGCGGTGTCCCTCTAGGAACTTCACTCCACCCCTGAATCTCTGTCAAAGAAGCATACTCATATTGTCTTCTTTCTATCTCTTCCTCTTGTATCTTCTGCAACCAATCCATTACTTTTATATCATCCATCAATTGAATTCGCGTCGGTGACGTTGTAATGAAAGGACCTACGATGTTTTCAACATCAATAATCTCCGTAGAACGCCCTGAGCTTGTTACACCAAAGACAATGTCATTTTCTCCACTATACCGGCTCATGAGATATGCCCATGCACCTTGAATTACTGTACTCAAAGTAAGTTTATTGCGTTTCGCCCATCCTTGTAACGCTTGGGTCTGCTCTTCTGATAAATAAGTAACCTTCTCTGTGTAACCTTTTTCTTCCTCTTTACTTTCTAAGCCCAGCAAAGTTGGTGCAGTAAAACCTTTAAGTTTCTCTCTCCAAAATTGTTCCGCCTGCTCTTTATCTTGTTCTCTTAGCCATTGGATATATTTCTTATATGGCGATGAATTAGGTAAATTCACAGCTTCTCCATTCATTCTCTTTTGATAGACTGTAAGTAATTCATTAAAGACCAGTGGTAAACTCCATCCATCCAGCAAAATATGGTGATGTGTCCAAACAATCCGATATTCTTCCTCACCTTCTTGAATGACCGTTACCCGCATCAATGGCGCTTCATCAAATAGGAAGGCTTGTTTTCGATCTAATGCCAAAAAGACTTTTCTTTTTTCCTGTATCTCTTCAGTTGTCATTGTGCGCCAGTCTTCTTTGTTCACCTTAAATGGAATATTTTCATACACCACTTGTAAAGGTTCTTCAATTTCGCCCCAAACAAATGCTGTACGGAAAATTTCATGCCGCTGAATTACAGATTTCCACGCCTGCTCAAAAGTAGGAATATCCATTTTCCCTTTAATCATAAAACTTAATTGCACTATATACGGCGCAACATGTTCATCCCCTTGGTCATGCAACGTGTGGAAAATCATACCTTCTTGCAAAGGTGATAGTGGATATAAATCAGTAATTGGATAGTTCTTTCCACGATTCATCTTAGTTAGTACGTTTGTCAAACTCGCTTGGTTAAGATTAGTCATCCCAAAATCTGAAACGGTCAGTGCAGATTCTCTATCTGAAGATTGAATCAATCTGCTCAGTTGATGAAGCATATTCTGTGCAATACTTTGAATCGTTGATTTCGCGAATTGTCCAACATTGTATACCCAAGTGAACTGAAGTTTTCCATCCGTTACAACCCCTATTACATCAATTAAATGCGATCGCTTGGAACCGGAAGCATGATCTAAACGCTTAAATTCGTTCTCCGGAATAAACATTGCATCGTTAGAAAACATTTGGTCAAATTGTCCAAGATAGTTAAAACTAATAGACGGTGTATGTTGAGAGCCCAATTGCTCACACAGTGTTGCGTTCATGTAACGCAACACTCCATAGTCAACACCCTTATTAGGAATTTTGCGTACTTGTTCTTTAACTGCTTGTAATGCTGCAATTGGCGTGTTGGCACTAGTAATATTTAAGTGAACAGGATAAATACTTGTAAACCATCCCACGGTTCTCGATAAGTCAACATCTTCAATAATCTCTTCTCGACCATGCCCCTCTAAATCCACGCTCAATATCGGCTGCCCTGTACATTCTGCCGTAGCTTGTACCAATGCTGCTAATAATACTTCATTAATTTGGACACGATGAGTACTTAAAGTCTCTTGCAATAACATACGGGTCTCATTCTCATCTAACACCACAGTAATTTCCTCAGTTACTGCGCTTACCGGATCACTTATGGTACCATCTACCGGCAGTATAACTACGTCTTGTTCAGACTGCTGCTCCCAGTAATGCAGCACTTCTTGCGATATTCCAGATTCAGCGTAATGATGTAATTTCTCCGACCACTCTTTAAAGGATGTACTCTTCATAGGTAATTGAATTTTCTGCCCCTGAATTGCTTGAGTATACGCTGTTTGCAGATCTTCCAATAAAATTCGCCAAGAAACACCATCCACGGCTAAGTGATGAATCATCCAAAATAATCGGCCAGTCTTCTCACCTTCATCAAAATACACCATTCTCATTAACGGACCATCATGTAAATTCAAACTTCCTTGTGCAATATTAATCTCTTTTTGAATAACTTGATGCCAATCGTCTTCCGGCACTTCGTCTAATGAAATGACAGTCAGCATCAATTGTTCTTCTATTCCTTCATTCCACTGTTTCCAAGCCCCATCAGGTAAACGTTCATATCTTAAACGCAGGGCATCATGATGAAGTAAAAGATTACGCACTGACTTCTCCAGTGATACTATGTCCAGTTTCTCTTTCGTTCTAAAGAACATGGATTGATTCCAATGATGTGGGTTAGGATGATTTTGTGCAAAAAACCTTTGCTGAATAGGTGTAAGTATCGTATCTCCAGTTATAATTCCCTGTTCGGCTTGTACACCTTGTTCTTCTTTGACTACTTGTGCCAACTCTGCAATCGTTTGGTGTTCAAATATTTGTTTTGGTGTCAATTGTAAACCAGCTTGCTTCGCACGAGAGACAATCTGAATGCTAAGAATTGAATCCCCACCAATTTCAAAAAAGTTATCATGAATACCAATACGTTTTGAACCCAGCACACGTTCCCAAATGATAGAAAGCATATGTTCACGTTCATTTCTTGGGGCCACGTAGCCTTCTTGTGTTCCTTGATAATCTGGTATAGGCAACGATTTCCGGTCAACCTTTCCATTTATGGTTAGCGGTAACTCTTCCATTTCGACAAAATAGGAAGGTATCATATGGATTGGCAGTTTTGTTTTAAGATACTCGCGCCATTCTTCTAAACTGCCTTCGCCTACTACATAAGCTACCAGCCTCTTATCTCCCGACTGATTTTCCCTAACTATTACAACTACCTCTTTTACCAAGTAATGCTCCTGTAAGGTCGACTCAATCTCCCCAAGTTCAATTCGAAATCCTCTAATCTTCACTTGATTATCCATTCTTCCTAGATAGTCTATATTACCGTCGGGAAGATATCTCACGAGATCTCCCGTTCTATATAACCTCTCGCTCTTTTTGAAAGGATGGGAAATAAATCGTTCGGATGTTAACTCTGGGCGATTCAAGTATCCCCTCGCTAGACCTGCTCCTCCGATATAGAGTTCACCCATCACACCAACTGGAACTGGTAACCAATTTCTATCCAATACATAAGTTTGAACGTTCGGCAACGGACTCCCAATTGTTACTCTCTTACTATCTTTTTTGATATGACAGCATGTTGCATCAACTGTACATTCTGTAGGACCATATACATTATAAAAATCAATTTTATCAGTCTCTACTAGCTGTTCCCATAATGACGGCATAATCGCTTCGCCGCCGACCAATACCTTGCTTGGAACATGAACGCCATCGCACGTTTCTAACAATCCGCCATCTATAAGTAATTGAAGTAATGAAGGTGTTATATCAAAGATTTCTAATTTGTTCTCCCGAATATAAGCT
>NZ_AKCS01000060.1 GCF_000299035.1 Bacillus bingmayongensis | reverse complement strand
ACAAAAATAGGCTGTGGAGCAAACTTTCTCCACAGCCTGCAGAAAGTACAACTTTCTTGGAGTTTATATGACAATGAATTTGAAACAAAGATTGAAAAACATTGTAAAAATTGTGGGCATACCACCCTTTTTACTGATACAAATATTCGTAGACATAACGCAAATGGAAAAAACATTTACCGTTTTGCCATTTATAAATGTCCTAAAGGCCATACGTGGAATAAGAAACTTCAAATTTACAAATCGTTTTCTGATCATGTCGAAACGCTTGATGTGTTTCAGAAAGAACAAGATGAAACAACCACTACTATTTCAATTATGCAATATAAAGAAAACGATACTACACAAATAAACATTACACTAGAAACCGTTTTAGGCTCTCATCGCATGGATAAAGCACTCGCAGCGTATATTTCAGATTGGAGCCGCACCGCGATTGTAGATCGAATCAAAAACGGACACATTCAGTTGAATGGACAACAGATGAAACCAAATACAACGCTTGCTGAAGGTGACCTTATTTCAATTTGCCTGTAAAAGAGACACATATGCTACAAATAATAAAAGGTACACTTAACCAATTAGATGAATTAGATGCTATGTATATGCAGTGTAAAGAAGACCTATTACAAAAGCAGATTTACCAATGGGATGACTCTTATCCGACGCGTGAAACAGTTTCCTACCACTTAGAAAATAACGAGCTTTATTGTCTATATGAAGATGATTCAATCGTTGGTGCCGTCGTTTTGAACGAATATCAGTCCCCAGAGTATACGCTTATTGATTGGTCAAAAATGGAGGGGCGTTTTCTCATTGTCCACTCTTTTGTCATCCATCCTAACTCCCAAGGAAAAGGATATAGCAAAGCATTATTATCCTTTTGGGAAAATGAAGCGAAACAACAAAACTATGCTGGTATACGATTAGATGCCTTTACAGGTAATCCCGTTTCATTACGTCTATATAAAAAAAACGACTATATGTGCCGCGGCGCTGTGTATTTTGCAAGTAAACCACAGCCTTACAATTGGTATAACTGCTATGAAAAAATATTCGACTAAAAAAATTCCTCTTACGTCTATGTAAGAGGAATTTTTTTACTTCTTCATTTTTCGTAATACAAAGTGTGCACAACCAAAATTACAGTACTCATATAAGTACTCTGTTAATGTACTAATTTTCGTATCATACGTCGCACGTTGGTTACTATCGTCAAAAAAGCCGCGCAATCTAAGTTGATCGTACCCCCAGTCACCAACGATATAATCATATTTATTTAAAATTTCTGCATAGCGCTCTTTAAATGCTTCTTCACGAAAACCGTTACGATAGTCTTTAATTACTTCGTACTGAACATTATTAATGCTCACTGTAACATGAATCTCTTGCTTTTGCTCCATCATTAACTTCCTTTCTAAGCATTCTTCTTTTTATCGTATCACAAAGCCTAACAACCAACAATTTCAAATACAAAAAATTGAAAAGTAGTAAATGCTATGGGGAAGGAGGTGATACATCGTGAAAAAACAAATGATACTCTCTCTTCTCACTCTTTTCTTATTTGCTGGTTGCCAAACGGCCAATAAAGCTGAAATGGAACGTGAGGAAGGGAGTCGCGTTCTTGTTTCTAATAAAAATGATATGTATCATACAGAAAATACAAATACGCGCCTTACAAGAGTCGGTTACTCATCTAAAGAAAAAGATGAAGTATCTAACAAACAAGTAGGCGTGATTAACCGTGAGAAAGTAGCAGAAATGATTACAAATATGACAGTAAATCTTCCGGATGTCACAAATGCTGCCACCCTCGTTACAGATGATGAAGTATTTGTTGTATACCGCGCCAATACAACTGATCCTGCACTTGTGACAGACCAAGTATATAAAACAGCTTTGTCCATCGTTCCTCGCTATTATAAAGCATATGTATCAACAGACCAAAAATTGATTTCGCAAATTCAAGGACTGCAATCTGGTACATTAAACAATAAGGAATATGAGCAAAGCCTTGATATGCTAAAACGCGAAATGGGGAAAAATCCGCATTTGAATAATAGTCAAAATGCTACGCTAAACGACATGATTAAAAAATAAAAAAGATGGCGGCTGTCCACTTGAGACAGCCCCATCTTTTTATTTTTTACGGTTATCTGCATATACTGCCATTGCATCACACATAAACTGTGCTAACCCTTCTCCAAATTGATCAATATTTTTTGTAAAGCGTTCATCATCGACGTACATTTGTCCTAATCCTTTAAATGCCTCTAATGAATATTGACCAAAGTTTTGCAAGTAATCATACCATACTTGGATCGCTTCTTGTGCTTCTTTAGAATCAGGTGCACCATTTCGAAGCGTAGCTAGTTTTCGATAAATTGCATTAAACTCCTCTTGCTTTTCCTTAGGCATGCTAGCTGCTGCTTTATTTGCTTTATCAACAGCTTCGTCTCCCCATCTCTTACGTGCTTCCTCTTCATATGGGTTATGACTAAAATCAAATCCTTCAAATTTTTCTTTATTCGTCATGTCAATCTCTCCTTTTGTATGCTTAATCGTCTTATCAATTGTCGCAATCACCTTATCCAGTCGAGCTCGCTTCTCTAGTAGCATTTTCTTGTGCAACGTAAGCGCCTCTTCCCGGTCAAACGAAGGACTCATGATAATTTCTTTAATCTTCTTTAAAGGGAAGCCAAGCTCTTTAAAAAATAAAATTTGCTGTAACGTCTCTAAATTTTCATTAGAATACAGACGATAACCAGAACCCGTTATCTCATCCGGTGTTAAAAGCCCAATTTCATCATAATGATGTAGTGTGCGCACACTAATACCAACTAAATTGGCTACTTCTTTCACTCTCATTGTCATGATTTCGCCTCCCTCAATACATACAATAAAGTATCACGCAACGTAAGAGTCAATAGGAAAAAACTCTTTTTTCATCACTTCTATTTTCACTAAGATAAGCCATTTCCTCCACATTCCCCTCATTTTCCTGCATAATATAAGAGTACATACATTAGAAAGTGGTGAAAAGTATGGTCTCAAATGCTGTAATTGCTAGTATGATTACCCAGCTTGTACTCTCGGTTCTCATTCCGGTTATTGTACTTGTTTATTTCCGAAAAAAATACCATATAAACTGGAAAGTTGTTGGAGTTGGCGTTCTTATCTTTATCGGATTTGCGCAAATTCTCGAAACACCTTTTCACGTATTTATGTTAGGAAATCCAACAGTATCCGAATTATTGAAAAATCCATTTCTCTATGCCATCTATGGTGGACTCACTGCTGGTATCTTTGAAGAGTTGGGACGATTCATAGCCTTCTTCTATTTACTTAAGAAATACCAAGAATATAAAGATGGTTTAGCATATGGAATTGGACATGGGGGAATTGAATCTATTTCAATTGGAGCACTAGCTAGTCTTCAAACCCTTTACTTTGCTATTTCAATCAATAATGGAAGTTTTTCAAAACTTATTGAAAAATCTCCTCAGCTCAGTCAAGTACAAGATATATTGCTTAATACTCCTTTCTATTTATATCTACTTGGTAGTTTAGAAAGGATCATGGCACTTGTCCTTCAAATTGCTTTTACAATGCTTGTATTATATGGCGTAAAGCATAAGAAATATATTTTTGCTGTATACGCTGTACTTTTCCACGCCTTTGTGGACTTCTTTGCGGCTCTTTATCAAAGACAAGTTATCAACATATTTATCGCAGAAGGCATTACAGTTGTGTTTACAATTTGCGCCTTTATTCTTATTTGCAAAATGAAAGAAAAACTGACAATTGAACCATAAAAAAGCTGAGCCAACATGGCTTAGCTTTTTTAATAGAGGACTTTATTTTCTCTTTGTCGAAGTATGTTATGGTCAACTTACAAAGTGAGGGATGAGTGTTGAAGAAGCTTATTTTAGTACGTCACTGCTCAGCTACTGGCCAAGAGCGTGAAGCAGAACTAACGACTGACGGGAAAAATGAAGCGAATATTCTTGCTGAATTTCTCATTACGAATAACTTACAAATAGACGCCATTATTTCAAGCCCTTTTACTCGAGCAGTCCAATCCATTGCACCTTTTGCATTACGAGCCAATTTACCAATGAAAGAAGATGAGCGCCTAGAAGAACGTAAATTAAGCGGGAATCCAATGGAAGATTGGTTACAAAAACTCGAACATACTTTTACAAATATAGATATTGCCTTTTCAGGCGGAGAGTCAACAAAACAAGCGATGGACCGTGCTGCATCGCTGATTCAAGATGTTTTAAAACAAGAACATCACGTAACACTACTCGTTACGCATGGAAACTTACTAACACTCATTTTAAAGTACTTTAATGATCAAATTGGTTTTCAAGAATGGAAAAGCTTAAGCAACCCCGATATTTATGAAATTACAATTGATGAACGAACAACAATCTACAGGTTATGGGGAAATACCAAGCAAAATCATTACACTAAATAACATTGAACATATTTGTTATGCAATTTCCTTGTTATATTCAAGAAAGTGCAGAGCCTATCCATCATAACCATGTAACATCCCTATCGAATGCATTCAGTTGACATCGCGAGAAGATGCCTGACATGCTTCCTGTGTCTTTACAACATGCGGAGCTTTTTATAACAGAGACTTTTGGATACTTGAAATTGTAAGGATGAACATGCACTAAATATAGAAAGGGGTATTACCAAAATATGTACGAAGAAGTAATCTCTTTATTACATAAAACAAATGCTTCCTATGAAAAATTTGAACATGAACCAGTTCTCGATTACGAAACGGATCGAGTCGTTCGTGAACGTCTTGGCTTACAAGGCACTCCAAGTAAAAGCTTATTTTTAAAATCAAAATCTGGATCCTATTATGTTTTCTTCACATTAGAAGGAACTCGTCTCGAGAGAAACGAAATGAAGGAAATCACTGGGCAACGCTTATCCATTTGTTCACCTGATGAACTAAGAGAACAAACAGGATGTATTCCGGGATGTGTCGCTCCTTTTGGCTATTCACAGGATGTGACAATTATTGTGGATCGTTCCATCTATGCCTATGAAAAAATTTTAATTACACCTGGTGTTCCGGAATTTACAATTGAATTATCCACAGAGGAATTGAAAAAGATTTTATCCACATGTCAAAATACCGTTTTAGAATACGGAAAAGAGAGCTGATTTCAGCTCTCTTTTTCAGAGTGTTGGGAAACCCTTTAGGGTTTCCGAC
>NZ_AKCS01000059.1 GCF_000299035.1 Bacillus bingmayongensis | reverse complement strand
TTTCGTTTGTCGCATTTTGCGTTGTTGCTATCAGCGACTCGTATAATATTACACCTCTATATATTAATAGTCAATAACTTTTTTTCAATAGATTTATCTCTTCTTTATGAAGCGTTATAAAAGTATCCTAAAACATCTCTTCTCCCTACTTGGTTTCCACTATCTATAAACCTTTAGTAAATTATCATACATTTACCTTTCTCCATTCGATTCTATACTTACAACCTTATTTTAACAATTAATAGTATATAATGAGATAGCTGTTGTATTTTTCATTACCCAAACCATAATACAAAAATTCTATTATAAGCAGGTGAAAATATGGAAGATATCCGTGTACTGATAGCAGACGATGATAAAGAAATTCGAGAGTTATTAAAAAAATATCTAGAACGGGAATTATATACAGTAGATACTGCGATAAACGGTGAAGAAGCTCTTCACTTATTTAATCAAAATAAATATAACCTTATCATACTAGATCTGATGATGCCTAAGGTTGATGGTATCGAAGTATGTAGAAGACTTAGGGATAAAACAAATATCCCTATATTAATGCTCACTGCTAAAGATCAAGAAGTAGATAAAATTTTAGGCTTAAGCATAGGTGCAGACGATTACATTACAAAGCCTTTCAGTATTAATGAAGTGGTTGCTAGAGTAAAAGCTCTTATGAGACGTTTTTTAGTATTAGGAAGTAATGCTATTACACATGAAAACAAACTCCTAACATTTAAAGGACTAACAATTGATGTAAAAAAGTACACAGTTAACGTAAATGGCGCAGAAATTTCTTTAACAGGAAAAGAACTAGAATTATTAAAGTTTTTTGCTTTAAACCCTGAACAAGTTTTCACAAAAACACAACTCTTCCGTAATGTTTGGGATAGTAACTATATAGAAGATGATAATACCGTTATGGTGCACATTCGAAAGCTTAGAAAGAAAATAGAAGCTGACCCTTCCAATCCTAAATTCATCCAAACCGTCTGGGGCATTGGTTATAAATTTGTAGGTGAGAAGAATGAAGAATGATAAAATTCTCTATCTAATCCTATTGCAGTTTATAACCATTACTGGACTTCTATTTATAGATATGGTTCACATATTAAAATTAATTGTATTCATTATCCTTATCGTTATAACAGTAAGTCTTTTCTTTACAAGACTTCATTTTATTCAAACTAGGAAGTCCATGGTTACGAAATTAAGACGCGTTATTAATGGCAATCTACATACGCGATTATATACAAATAACGATCATTCACTAGATGACGTCATTTTTTCTATAAATGAGTTAATAACCGAGCTAGAAAAAGTGCAAGTTGAGGCCAAAAAGTCTCAAAAGGCTAGAAAACAACTTCTATCTAGTATCTCACATGATATACGAACACCTCTTACTTCGATTATTGGATATATTGACGCATTAAAAGATGATATAGCTGCTTCAGAGGAAGAAAAACTGGAATATCTTGAAATACTCTCAAATAAATCAAATAGCTTAAAACACTTAGTTGATGAAATATTTAATATGGCCAAGCTTGATGCAGATGAATTTCCATTAAAGGAAGAGCAACTTGATTTTTCAGAGATTACTAGAGAATCACTAATCGAGTTTTTACCTGAACTATCAAAACATGGTATTGAGTTACAAGTTAATATCCCAGAAGACCCTTGCATCATTACAGCAGATTCTTTTAGTCTTATGCGAGTTATAAGTAATCTCCTAAAAAATGCTATACATTACGGAAAGCCTGGAAAAATAGTAGGCATCGAACTTTTAGAAACCACTAATGACTATCAGCTGCTCATTTGGGATAAAGGCCCTGGCATTTCAACAGGTGATCTAGAGAACGTATTTGAGAGAATGTACCGAAGTGACCAATCAAGGAATCCTTCGCATGGCGGGAGTGGCTTAGGCCTTGCCATCGCAAAAGCTCTCGTAGAAAAAAACGGTGGCCAAATATGGGTAGAAAGTATTCCGTGGAAAAAAACCACCTTTGGCTTTTCCATCCCCAAACAAACTGCTTTTAAGAAATAGTTAAGAAATGATTAAGCAGCAGTTAAATCCTCCTTTTTATCATGTACTTAAGAGATTATAGAAAGTAGGTGTTCAACATAAATACAATTATAAAAACAACAAACTTAACTAAAATTTATGGCAAACAAAAATCAGTAGATAATCTAAATATAAATGTAAATCAAGGAGAGATTTACGGCTTTATCGGACGAAACGGCGCAGGTAAAACAACGACCATTCGAATGCTACTAGGATTAATAAAACCTACAAGCGGAAAAATCGAAATATTCGGGGAGGATTTTTTCAAAAACCAAAAAGAAATTTTAAGAAGAATTGGTTCTATTGTTGAAGTTCCAGGGTTTTATGAAAACCTTACTGCAAGAGAAAATTTATTAATTAATGCCAAAATTATTGGAGTTCACAAAAAAAATGCAATTGAAGAGGCATTAGAAATTGTAGGATTGCAACATGAAACAAGAAAGCTAGTAGGAAAATACTCATTAGGGATGAAACAGCGATTAGGAATAGCGAGAACTCTACTCCATTATCCAGAACTATTGATACTAGATGAACCGACAAACGGCTTAGATCCAATTGGGATTAAAGAAATGCGAAAACTTATTAAATCTTTAGCACAAGAAAGGAACATAACGATATTAATTTCTAGCCATATTTTAGCTGAAGTCGAACAGCTAGTAGATCATATGGGGATTATTCATGAAGGGAAGTTATTAGAAGAAACTTCTCTTGATACACTTCGAAAAACAAATCGTAAATACTTAGAATTTCAGGTGAATAACGATAATAAAGCTACGATGCTTTTAGAGAAACAATTTCATATTTTTGACTATGAAGTACATGATGAAGGAAATATTCGCGTTTATTCTCATTTTGGGCAACAAGGGCAGATTAATAAAACGTTTGTTCAAAATGATATTGAAGTATTAAAGATTATGATGAGTGAAGACCGACTAGAGGACTATTTCACCAAATTGGTTGGAGGTGGCACAATTGGTTAATCTATTATACACAGAACTATTAAAGTTGAAACGTTCTAACATGTTCTTGATTAGTATTATTGGGGCAGCGGTAGCACCCTTTATGATAGTTTTGGCCTTTTATATAGAAAAGAAAACAAAACCATCTGTTACACCCGCAAGTTTCGATGTCCTTTTTCTTAATGTTAATATGTATACTATTTTATTTATGGGAGTCCTTCTATATGGAGTTGTTACCGCTTATCTCTTTAATCGTGAATACACAGAAAATACATTAAAAAATCTATTAACCATTCCTGTATCACGTTTTAACTTTATTATGAGTAAATTCACCCTTCTGTTCATATGGATCATAATTCTGACTATAGTTGCCTGGGGACTAACTTTAATATTAGGGCTATTAGGAGGTTTTCCTGGATTAAGCAGCCTAGTATCTTTTCAATTTTTAGTGAAATTTTTAATAGGTGGTGGATTCCTTTTTATCTTGTCCCCTCCTATTGTACTGCTAACTCTTGTAATGAAGACTTATGTTCCGCCTATTATATTAACAATTGTTATAACGATGGTAAACCTTATGATTACGAGTTCAGAGCACAAAGATTTGTTTCCTTGGACAGCTGCACTAGATATAGTAAATAACGAACTGCAACCAACATATCCACCAGAATATTCTTATGTTATCGTTGCCGCTACAGCTATTATCGGCTTTCTCGCAACACTATTCTATTTTAAAAAGGTTGATATTCATTAATTTATAAAGATAATGCAATGTATTCTACGTCTATCTACAGCATTTTCATTTAAATAATAGGAGTGAAATTATGAGCGATACAATTATTGCCTTCATACTCGGTATTGTAGAGGGACTGGCCGAATTTTTACCTATCTCTTCTACTGGGCATCTTATATTAGTTGGACACTTATTAGGTTTTGAAGGAGAAAGAGCAAAAACATTTGAGATTGTCATACAATTAGGAGCAATTTTAGCTATTGCTGTTTTATATCACAAACGCCTTGTTTCCTTATGTAACATTAAGCCTCTCTTGCAGAAAGAGAAAAAATTTAATGTACTACATGTTTTCCTAGGTGTATTCCCAGCTGTAGTTGCTGGCTTACTATTACATGATGTAATTAAAACATACTTATTTCAGCCATATACTGTCGTTATCGGACTTGTAGCAGGAGCAATTCTTATGATTTTCGCAGAAGTCAAAAAACCTGAAGCTACCTCTTATTCATTAGACGATTTAACGTATCGTCAAGCATTAACAATTGGATTATTTCAATGTTTAGCGGTATATCCTGGTTTTTCAAGAGCTGGATCTACAATGTCTGGAGGATTGTTAGCAAAAGTGAACTATAAAGCTGCATCAGAATTTTCTTTTCTTATTGCTCTTCCTGTCATGGTCGGTGCAACAGGTCTAGACTTATTAAAAAGTTGGGAACATTTAAGTATAGATGATATTCCAATGTTTGCAGTAGGATTTATTACTTCTTTTATTGTAGCGATGCTAGCAGTTGTAACTTTTTTAAAACTACTAGCACAAATAGGTTTAAAACCTTTCGCTTATTATCGTATTTTATTAGCTCTTGTATTCACTATCTTCGTACTGCTCTAATCATAACAAGATTCTCTATACACTAACGAGCCGATATTCCTATGGAAGAATCGGCTCGTTGTGATTATAAATGCCTATCAGGTATACCTTCTCAATTTTAACGAAAAGATACGTTAAACAAACTTCTCATAAAAAGCGTTGGTCTTATTATTTAAATGAATCATCTAATCTTGAAAATGTAGGTATTTGTTTAAAAGGGCTTGACTTTATTATTCTGAATATTCTTTAATATATATATATGTAGTAAAGGTTCATACAATAGATGGATATAAATGAACAGCGCGAGTATATTAAGCATATTTATTCAGCAGTTTTCTTTTACTGATCCAAAAAACAACGAAGAAAATGTAATTTACCAAACAACCTATCATTAACAAACGGAATCTTATGGTGAGCAATTAGGCATGTAAATAAAGTGAAACTGTAATCAGTGAGGTTCTCCTCATCCCCCGCCTAACTTCTTTGCTTTCGCTAAATTTTGAAATTAAAGTCTTGCTACCCCGAATAGTGGAATAACCAATAGAGAAATGAGTGAATGATACAAATGAACCAATTAGCGCAAAAATATTGGAATAAGTATTGGGGAGAAAACGAAAAGCCGCAATCTGTCAGCGCATGGCAGTTCGGAGCATCTCCTGACTATCTTGCTCAATTAGTAATTGATGGTGTAAAAACAGCAACATGCTCTGGTCATATCTTCTATGAACTAGACAATGAGCCACTTCCTAGGGTAAATGATTATAGCATTATCTTAAATATCCATGATGAACCTGTAGCCATTATTAAAACAATAGAAGTAACTGTAACACCAATGAATGAAGTGTCCGAAGAATTTGCCATTGCAGAAGGCGAAGGTGATCGAACTTATGACTACTGGAGAAAAGTTCATATAAAATTTTTCACTGAAGAATTACACAAAATTGGACGTGAGTTTTCTGAAGACATGTTACTCGTTTGTGAGCGTTTTGAACTCATTGATATCAAAAGATAAACATAGCTACTATTTGCACCCAAGCCCATCATCTATGATTCGAGAAATAGGTATTATGTTATAAACCACAAAAAAACCTAAGTCGAAATGACTTAGGTTTTTGCTTGGCGACGTCCTACTCT
>NZ_JH921534.1:532-6692 GCF_000299035.1 Bacillus bingmayongensis | reverse complement strand
ATTATTTTACAAGATTCTTCTGTAATTCCTCTATTATAAGCTCTGCACCTGTCGGGCTTAGCGTAATCTTTCCGTCTGCTAAAGTAATATTCTTATCAGATACTTCTCCTGTTATTGCACAAGCGCTATGCGCTTCATACTTTTTCAAGATAATCTTTTCACCTTCTACATAAATCTCTAATGGTGTCTTTTCTTCAATTTCCAGCGTGCGTCTTAACTCCATTGGTATCACGATACGTCCTAAATTATCTAATTTTCGAGTTACTCCTGTTGATTTCATGAAACCTCTCCCTTAAATTTTCTATAACTCTATATTTCTTACCTTATGCCATTTTTTATTGTAACAAGGGTGTTTTTGCCCATCCCCCGAAAAGGGGATGGGCAAAAACACCCTATATATAAAGTAGAATAAAATCCGACTCTTAAGGAGTCGGTTTTATAAAATTAGGATTTGGAGTTTAATTCGCCATTTTCAGAGCATCATTTACGTTTATCTTACCATTACCATATTCAAAAGAATTTCCTAGTGGGATAGCGGTTTTATTCATAACCTCTCTAACTTTCTTATTTATTAAATAAGGATTTTTCTCAAGGATTAATGCAGCAACACCTGCAACATGAGCGGCTGCCATAGATGTTCCACTATCTAATCTATAATTTTCATCTTTCCAGGTGCTTAGTATATCGACACCAGGCGCCATTAACTCAAGTTCGTCTCCTCTACTTGAAAGAAAACCCCTCGTGTCATGTTTATTTAATGCTCCAACAGCGATTACTGAATGATATTTTGCGGGATAAGTAATTGTATTTCCTTCTTTATATCCTTCGTTTCCAGCTGAAGAAATTAGTAAAATACCTTTTTGATAAGCTTTATTCATAGCTTCTTCGAAAAAGGTTGATTCTTTTTTTCCTCCTAAGCTCATTAAAACAATATTTATATTATGTTCAATAGCCCAGTCAATTCCCTTTACAACTGTACTGTATTTCCCATTTGTATACTTATCTAATACTTTTACGGCATATAAATCTACATTAGGTGCTATACCTGTCATTCCTACTTCATTATCTTGTGCTGCGACAATTCCGGCTAAATGTGTTCCATGACCGTTATCATCATCAAAATCCGGATGATTTTCTATAAATGAAATACCGTCTTTTATTTTTAAATCTGTATGTTCTGTATCAATTCCCGTATCTAATACAGCAACAGATACCCCTTTCCCAGTGAAAGGAATAATGTTAATGGAGTTTTGTTTTGTTATTGAAGTTTGAATATTATTATTTTCTCCATGTGCTTTAATAGTTTGATCTACCTCAACTTCGATAACATCACTATCGTGCTTTAAAATCTTTTCGGGGTTATAAGGGAATTCAGCTTTAATAATAGGTAAATTTATAAATGTTTCTTTAATAATGCCACCATGTTTAATGATAAGTTGTTCGTCAATTGTTTTATTAAACATAATCAGGTAGTCTTTTTTTATATTTTCTGCAGCAAATACGCTTTTTTCATTTAATCCACTAATAATAGAGACAAATAAGGATAAAATGAGAATAGTTATTTTTTTCATTGAATTCTAGTCCTTTCAAACGTAAAAATAAGGCGCAATGTGCGCCTTATTTTTGTGATTCTGAAATTAAATAATCACAAACATCTGTATATATCCCTTGTCGATTAGTACGCTTTAATAAGGTTAAAAGTTCTACATCTTCAGGTAAAAAATTATTGATGAGAGATGAAAATGCTTTATAAGTAGGAGCATTTTCTATAGATAATCCGTTAAAAACTGCAGTATCTAAATGAGAATATCTAGACAACATAGATTCTTTATGAGATTCAAAATATTTAACCCCATCTTTTTCTAATTGTTCTGATTGACGTCTTAATTGAAGAGAAAAAACACTTAGAATATCTATAAAAATATTATGTTGCTCTCTAGAAATATTATAGTCAATCATATAATCATAAAGGGGATTATCATCAACATTTACCATCTTCTTTAGCAGCTCAATTTGATACTTTAATAATTCATATTGTTTTTCATCCATCTAAGATATCTCCGTTCTATATATTATTATTATACATATCTATCTTAAATTAGATTTTTAAATTTTTATAGAGCAATTGCTAAAACTGCATCTGCTAATACATCAGCTGTAGACGGAGATGCTCCACATTCGTCAATGAAGAAGTTTTTTAATCCTCTGTGTGCTAACGCTTCTGTTCTTTCTAAATAATGTGCAAGTGATAAACGGTTTTCTTTAATAATGTTTTTATATGATGTTTTACCTAAATATCCAAGAAGACTTTCTAAAGCTTCACCGCCCCATTTTAATCCAAAAATTAAGGCTTCTTTTTTCCAACCTTGAGCGCTTACTTCACCGTCTTCATCTAAAGAAACCGTTTGGTTTAAGTCAGTAACGTTGTAATTTGTTTGTGGGAAGTTCACAACATTATTTTTGACAGGTGCATCTGTTTCAGCAGCAAAAGAAGAAAGTGGTGCAACTGTTAATAATGCAGCAAATGCCATTGAAGCTGGAATGATTTTCTTGAATTTAGCTTTTAAGTTTAACATAGATAATTCCTTCAAATTTTATATTGTATAAATAACAATTCCAATTGTTCCATAATTTAGTATAATACGTCTATACTAAGTATTCTATATTTAATATATAAATATATATTTATAATTGGATTATTGTTTTCGGGATGCTACCCCATGCCTATCAAGCTAAGATTTTTAATTACCCCCATAACGAAAAGTTTACCCCTCCACAGTTATTTATGAGATTTTGGCTCATTTTTTCGTTTTTGGGAATAATTAATTTCTTAAGTTGATGGGTAAGTATGATTCCCCCTATATAACAAAGAAGGAACCTATCATATTTCATAATAGGTTCCTTCTTTAAATGCAAAAACTTAAGATGTATCGTATTATCTTTAGAATCGTTTCCGTTTTCATAAAGATCTTACAAAGTCGAATTTTTTGTATTATTTTAGCTGGATGTTGGTTTCTCATCAGCATCCAATTTTTTCATGATTCAATCTAGGATAAAATATCTACTGCCGTTTGTTAGGTAGTGCATAATAGCCAAAAGCTAAATCCAGCAAGGCACTTGCTTCTTGACGCAGTAACAAATCCTTCGGACGGAAGATAAAGGATCCGTCAGCATTGATGGAAGTATCAGGGTCTAGAATTCCTTGGGAGGCAAGTGCCTGAATCGATTGAATTGCCCAGTCATCCGCAGCATCAAGTAATTTAACTTTACTAGCTTTATCAGTTTGAATCATTTTCAGGTCTTGAATTTGCTTTACGTTTTGAATCATGGTTGCTGCGACCTGTCGGGTAATCGGAGTAGCACGGTTATACTCTGGAATTCCATTCATCATTTTTTCTCTTGCCTCCTTGGATTCGTCTGGAAAACCGTTCCATCCGTGAGCAAGTAACAGCGTATCCGCAAATTCTCCTTGTGTCATGGTGTCCATCGGATTAAATAGATTATCTGTTTTAGCACCCATAATATTTAGAGCATGAAGACTATCAATGTGACTTCTATATTTACTCTTTGATGGCACGTCATCAAAAGGTGGTTTGTTGTTAATTCTCTGAGCATCTGCTACAAAATCAAAGCTTTTAGGAGAGTTGTAGTGAAAATATGCGATTTCTCCAGCTGAATTCTTTTTGAAAGCAACTTTGTTGCCTTCCGAATCCTCAAATAACAACGGATGAATCATTTTGAGAACTTGTTTTCCAGTTGTTCCACCCTCCATGACCAAATTCCCATTTTCATAAGTAAAATGAGTGCGAATTGCAGCGAAACGCGTATTTTGGAATAAGCCCAAGTATTTATGAGCTTCTTTTTCCTCTAACGGGAGATAACTTGTTTTTACTTCATTCTTCTTAGCAGGGAAATAGTGATCCATGAGAGTTTCATATATGTCTATACTCATCATTGAATCATTATTGTAAGACATGAAGAATGCTGTTTTTTGTTCAGGCACTAAAATCAGCATTGATTGATGTCCAGGCATGCTTCCCCCTTTTATTACAACGTGTTGACCGTTAGCAAATTCATTAAAAGGCGTTTCAAATCCAATTGTCGCAACAGGAATCGTCTTATCATCAAAAACTTGATAGGCATGCATCATATCCATGCTTTTTTTACTTACAATTTCTTTGTCTTTAAACTTTCCTTTCTGTAGTTGCATAATCATGTATTTTGACATGTCTTCCGCAGTAGATAAAATGCCTCCTTGTGGTGTATCCCTTAAACCGCTCCCACTTGTTGGAATCGGATCGCCAGTGGGACCATAATGTGTAGCCATTCTTTCGAGAAGATCAGGCGTAAAGCTCATACTTGTAGATTTCATATCTAATGGTTTAAAAATATTTTTTTCCATATATTTTGAGAAAGGGGTGCTAGTAACATTCTCTACTGCTAACCCTGCGAGCGCAAATGAGACGTTGTCATATGTATAAGCTTCCCCTGGTGGCCGTATTACCGTTGGCATATGTTTAGAGAAAAATTCTTTCATTGGTATACTATTATGAACGTATTCGGGTCCAGTTATATTTGTGAGGTCCGGAAAATCTACCCCGCTAGTATAAGTGAGCATATCAAACAGGGTGAGAGGTTTCCCTGTTTGATTAGGTATTTGTAATCCACCTAGATATTTTTGTACGTCTTGATCTAGTTTAAGCTTTCCTTTATCGACTTGCTGCATCACAGCCAAAGCAGTAAAAGTTTTCGAGACTGAACCGATTTGAAAGACCGTGTCCTTAGTGACGGGGATTTTCTTTTCTTTATCGGCATATCCATACCCTTTATTGACAACGACCTTTCCATCATGAACGACGACAAAACTAGAACCGTTCACATTGTACTTCTTCATTTTTTCTTCAAATAACGAATCAGCAAAAGATTCTATTTCTTTTTTATTATTAGGTCCTTTCGTCATTTCGATATTAGTCTTGGATGCCGATGGTATTGATTTTCCTGCTTCTAACGATTGTTGGGAACACGCAGAAATCATGGTTGAAGAAGAAAGAAGAATTGCAATGATCCCCAGTTTGTTAATTCCTTGTTTCATTTTTGTACGCTCCTTTATTTGGTTGGAATTTTTTTGTTAGCGCAACGAGTTAGCGGCTCGTTAGCGTATGAACAGAGTGTAGCAAGCGGCGAGTCATAGTAGATAGTGAACTTCTGTCATATTTATAAAGAACAACAAAAATTGAGTGGATAGGGCTGTATTGATAGTTATGTCATAAAAATCATGACATTTTGACACTACCGTATGTGACAGAAAAACACTTAGAATCAAAGAGCAGTTTTTAACACATTAACAATAAATGAGGAGGGGAGATTTTCATTGTCTATGATAAAAATATAAAGAGGCGTGAAAAGGGAAACAAGTAGGACCTATTTATGAAAAACAAACCAGTAACAAGAGTGATTCAAGGAAAAGAAGTAATTACTAGGATTAACATACAAGTGGAAAAAGAGAAATTTACCGTTTGTTAGGACACAATAGCATTTGTGAAAATAATACTAAGTAAGATAATTGCAAATCAACTCTTGTCCATTTGTCTTTAGTTAAGATGAAAGCTGTATGACTAGTATAAAACAGCAAATAACTACCGATAAAATATGAATAGAGGAGAGGAATATCTTTATGAAAAAGCATTGTCAGATTACATCTACAGGTTTAGTCCTTTTAATGACTGGAAGTTCTCTGTTATATACAACACCAACCTCAATTGTAAAAGCAGAGCCCACTCAAAATGTATCTAGTTCGTTACAAACAAGTACCCAACGAGATCGTACTTCTGTTAAGCAAGCAATGCGGGATACACTACAACTTGGATACCCTGGAATACTTGCTACAATTTATAAGGGTGGAAAAACGTGGAGTTATGCCGCTGGTATAGCGGATCTGAGAACCAAGAAGCCAATGAAAACAGATTTTCGCTTTCGCATTGGTAGTACGACGAAGACATTCATTGCAACAGTGCTACTTCAATTAGCTGGAGAGAACCGCTTGAATCTAGACGACTCCATTGAAAAATGGTTACCTGGTGTCATTCAAGGAAACGGATATGATAGCAACCAGATTACTATCCGGCAGATATTGAATCATACAAGTGGTATTGCTGACTAC
>NZ_JH921534.1:0-522 GCF_000299035.1 Bacillus bingmayongensis | reverse complement strand
GTAACTGGAAACAGCTATGCGGAAGAGGTTGAAAATCGAATTATTGAACCGCTTGAATTGTCAAATACATTCCTACCTGGCAATTCAACGGTTATTCCAGGCACCAAGCATGCCCGTGGATATGACAGATATGACGGAGAAAGGGAGCTAAAAGACGTTACTTATTCTAACCCAGGTAGCTCGGATGGAGATATGATTTCTACTGCTGATGATTTAAACAAATTTTTCTCTTACTTACTCAGTGGCAAATTACTGAAGGAACAGCAGCTAAAACAAATGCTTACTACAGTTCCTACAGGAACAGAAGGGATCGATGGATATGGTCTTGGAATCTATGAAACTAAACTTCAAAACGGTGTCTCGATATGGGGACACGCAGGCGGTGTTCCAGGGTTTTCTACTTTTGCTGGAGGCACGCTTGAAGGCAAGCATACATTGGCCATCAATTGGAATGGCCATAAAACTAGTCGTTCTGATCCTTTAAAAAATATTTTACTTGCTGAATTTAGCAAGTAGGTAAAA
>NZ_AKCS01000056.1 GCF_000299035.1 Bacillus bingmayongensis | reverse complement strand
ATTACTTGCAAGAGCCTTGAATTTTTTGCACCAGAACCATTGATACTTTTGCAAAATGATCTTATCATCTTCTACAAAGATTTCCATTGGCTCTTTTTCTTTGATCCCTAATGTTCTTCTAAGCTCCATGGGAATAACAAAACAACTTCACCCCAAAACGAAAAAATGAGCTTTTTTATTACAAGTTAGGATAAAATCTCGTTCTGGGGGTAGTTGTATTTTCTTAGCTTGATAGCGATGTATGGTGACCTCTTGTTGACAAAATATAGTTTAATAACTAAACTAAAAATATGAAAAATAATAAAGTTAATCATAAAAAAATAGGTAGTCAAAATTTAGGGAAATTAATTATGCAACTTCAGCGTTTAGAGAAACACCCACATACTTTTGGAGAAGCTGGTCCTTTGACACCAAGTGAAATTCATACGATTGATGCGATTGGCGAGGAAAGAGGCGTTCTCATGAGTGAACTTGCCAATCGTCTACATGTAACTAAAGGGGCAGTTACTCAAATCATTGTTAAATTGGAAAATAAAAAATTGGTCGAACGAACACAAAATCCCAATGATTCAAGAAGTGTGATTGTAGCTTTAACTGAAAAGGGAAAAAATGCCTTTCGCGCTCATGAAGAATTACACTTGAAGTTTTATGAAGATCTGAATTCGCAATTAGATGAAAAGGAGATTGAGATTTTTGAAAAGTGTATAGAGAAATTATGCACTTATTTACAGAAGTAAATTTTTTTATCAATTTAGTTTAGATTCTAAACAAAATGACAGGAGGATTCATCATGGAAGTAAAAGCCACTGTTCTTGTTGAAAATACAGTGTTTGGGAACCTGGGAGCGATAGCTGAACATGGTTGGTCTATTTTTCTGGAAACAGCTCATGGGAATTATTTATTTGACACAGGTCAAGGGAATGTATTAGTCCATAATGCCAGTATACTCAAAAAAGATTTGTCCAGTATCGATGGAATTATCATAAGCCATCATCACATCGATCACACAGGAGGCATTTTGCAAGCATTAGAAGCGAGTGGAAAGCAGAAGATGGATGTGTTTGCACATCCTGATCTATTCAAAGAAGGTTATCTGATTCGTGGTGGTTATAAATACATTGGCATTCCCTATTCAAAGGAGACATTAGAAAAACATGGTGCAAATTTCATCTACAATCGGCAATTTACAGAATTTGCTCCAAATATGTTTTTGACGGGTGAGGTTCCACGTTTAACTGATTTTGAATTTGGTGATGCAGATATTGTCGAAAAAACAGCAGATGGCTATATAAAAGATGAGGTAATAGATGATCAGTCGATTATCATCAAAACAAATCAAGGGTTGTTTATTATTTTAGGATGCTCCCATGCAGGAATCATCAATATCCTTAATTATGCGATTCAAAAAACAGGTGACAAGCGTATTCACACTGTCATTGGTGGGACACATTTATGGACAGTTAGCAAAGAACAAAAAGGAAAAAGTATTCAGGCGCTAAAACAATTTCACATGGAACGCTTAGGCGTCTCACATTGCACAGGATTCGAAGTAAGTGCACAATTAGCGAAAGAGTTTGGCGAAAAATTTTTTCACTGTAATGTAGGTACGGTTATAGAAGTATAAGCAATAAAGTGAGTGATCATATTTTATATAACGTTAGATGAGGTTTTGATTGAAAGAAAAAATAATTGTGGTCGGTTGATATGATCAGGTTGGTAAAGGGATTTGTGAATATTTAAGTGAAATTTATCTAGTAAAGATGTGTGCTGCTGGACGTAACTTCCAAAAGCAGTACATTTCTCTATCCGTATGGGAAGAAAAGTATTGCCTTTACAAATCGATGTAAATAAAAAAATCTCTGATGATTTATTGATTGATATTTCATTGGTGGTTATGTGTCTAAATCAGTAAAATACTAACTTTATTCAAAAGTGTATCAAGTAACAAGTAAACTATATTGATATCACTGCCTCTTATACTTTCATATCTAAAGTACAGCAAATGAGTGCATTAGAATCTACAGTTGTGTTAAGTATTTCCGTTTTGAAGGTATTTGCTTTTCTTAACTTGATGGCGGTACACCTATATAAATGAGACCGAAGTCTTGGCTTAGACTTCGGTTTTTCGACGTACAATGAATTACAGGGGCTACTAACAACCGCATAAAATGTACAACTTTTTGTTGGCACCACTTAACCTTAACAAAACTTCGCAACAGAACCAATCTGAGCATATAAATAAGGCAAGAGGAGATAATATCTAGAAAATTGTAATTAAAAATCATATTTTGGGACAGAAAGTCTTAGAGGTAACTAGCGTTCGGTACTGAATGAACATAATGTCTTGCTTAATCTTTCAGGGATTTTTTATTAAGCGAATATCAGGTTTCTCAGAATTTTACTCCTAGTAGAGTACATGTATAAGGAGATAAAAATGTGGAATATGATTGTTTCCTATCTTCCCGATTGGAAAGTTTTTGTACAAGCTTTTATCGTATTTTTAATTCCATATATTATCTCAAGATTTTTTCATTGGGTCAGTATATCAGAGAAAGGGGGGGAAGAATGAGTTGGTGGAAATCAAAGGATAACCAGGTGCAAAAAAATAACATTCAAAGTAATGATAAACAACAATTTAAATCTTCTCAAAAATCACCCGTTCATTTCACAGGTGATTTAACTTCGAATTTAGAACTCATAAAGCAAGAAATCGGTCATAATTCTGATGTTCACTTTCGGGAGTTTAAGATTGGGCAGACGGATATTCTAGCTGCGATTATTTTTGCCGATGGACTATCAGATAAAGAGCTGATCGATAAACACATTATGAAATCACTAATGGTTAACTTTTTCGACGAATATAAAAACGAACCTTCTTTTGTGGAGGGGACCGTTTCGAAAGAATTTATTAAAAATAAAGTTCTTTCTATTAGTGAAGTAACAGAAGTCCATTACATAAAAGATTTGGTAGCAAAAGTATTGACAGGTTCGACAGCCCTTTTGATTGATGGCGTATTAGATGTGTTCATTCTTGGTACAACGAAACCAAACAAACGGACTATTGAAGAACCAGTATCAGAAGCATTAGTCAGAGGTCCACGGGTAGGTTTTACGGAAGTATTAAGTGATAACACCGCACTTTTGCGACGTCATGGTGAAAATGAGAATTTATCATTAATAAAGCTTCAAGTAGGAGAACGTGCAAAAAAAGAGCTAGTTATAGCCTACATCAAAGACCTTGCTAGTCCAGAATTAGTGGATGAGGTAAAAACGAGAATTCAGAAAATCAATATAGATAGTGTGCCTGAATCTGGCTATATAGAGCAGCTTATTGAAGATAATTACCTCAGTCCTTTTCCACAAGCTCAGAATACAGAACGTCCTGATCGTGTTATTAGTGCCTTGATGGAAGGACGGATAGCAATTTTACTGGACGGGACACCATTCGCATTAATTGTTCCAGTTACATTTAGTATGCTGTTACAATCACCAGAAGATTATTATGAACGCTGGATTCCAAGTACGCTTCTCCGCCTATTGCGTTTCTTTGCAGCTTCTGTTTCATTATTTACTCCTGCATTATATATTTCCTTTATTTCGTTTCATCCAGGGTTAATTCCCACCAAGCTAGTTATTTCTATTATAGGAACACGTGAAGGAGTTCCTTTTCCTGCTCTTATAGAAGCGTTGATTATGGAAGTGGCCATCGAAATTTTACGGGAAGCTGGGTTACGTTTACCTAAACCGATTGGACCAGCAATGGGGATTGTGGGTGGACTAATTATTGGCCAGGCTGCCGTAGAAGCAGGGATTGTCAGTCCAATTATTATAATCGTTGTAGCTGTTACAGCTATTTCTTCCTTTACTATCCCACAATACAGTGCAGGGATTACATTACGCATTCTTCGGTTTGTAGCCATGTTTTGTGCTGCTGTATTTGGGTTGTACGGGGTCATTCTCTTTTTCCTCTTACTTTGTAGCCATTTAGTGAAACTGAAAAGTTTTGGCGTTCCTTATACTAGTCCAGTTGTTCCTTATCGATTAAGTGACTGGAAAGATTTTATGGTTCGCATGCCGCTAAGAATGATGAAACGGCGACCAAAGATGATGCATTCAAAAGACCCTACTCGCAAAGGATAGCTTGAGCCGAAAGGAAGTGACTTTCAATGATTAGCAGACCCCAAGACCGAATTAAGACATCGCAAGCAGTTGTTATCGTCGTTAATTTTATACTTGGAACAGGAATCCTTACCCTGCCTAGAACATCTGTGGAAAAAGTGAAAACACCGGATGTATGGATAAGTGTGATTTTAGGGGGGATAATCGCGATGGTTGCAGGAGTAATCATGGTTAAATTAAGTCAACAGTTTCCCGAAAAAACCTTTTATCAATACAGCCAAGAAGTTGTAGGGAAATGGATAGGGAGGTTATTTAGCTTACTTGTTGTATGTTATTTTCTTGCAACTTCAGGGTTTCAAATCCGTTCAATGGCAGAGGTCATTAGCCTGTTTTTGCTGGAAGGAACTCCTACATGGGCTATTATTATACCTTTTATGTGGATAGGTCTCTATTTGATTATGAGTGGCATTAACTCAATTGCCCGGATGTTTGAAATCATATTCCCTATTACGGTGTTTATTTTTTTACTAATTTCCTTGATGAGTCTCGGAATATTTGAGATAGATAATCTCCGCCCCGTATTAGGTTTAGGAGTTAAGCCGGTGTTAAACGGGATAAAGACAACTGCTCTCGCATATACAGGTCCTGAAATCATGTTAATCCTTTTGGTGTTTATGGAGCAACCAAACAAAGCAGTAAAAGTCATTCTAGTTGGAATTTCTATTCCGTTAATCTTTTACGTAATAACGGTCGTAATGGTCATCGGTGCATTATCCGTCGATGGAGTTGTAACGAGAACTTGGCCGACAATTGATCTCATGCGCAGTTTTGAAATTTCTGGTTTGATATTTGAACGTTTTGAATCTTTATTGCTTGTAATATGGATTATGCAAATATTTGCTACATATACGATCAGTTACTACGCTGCTGCACTGGGGCTAGCACAACTCTTCAAAAAGAGCATTCATCCTTTTATGTTTGCTTTGCTTCCAATTATTTATATCATTGCTATGACTTCGAAAAATATAAATGATCTACTTAAATTCGGGGATATGGTCGGCAATACTGCTATATTTTTATTTGGGTTACTACCATTGCTCCTTCTTATCGTCACGCGATTAAAGAGAAAAGGGGGGACATCGTGAAGAATAACTTTCACTATGTACGGGTTCTTTTGACTTTGTTTTCGATACTTGTGCTCCTGTTTCTGACAGGGTGCTGGAGCAGTAAAGAGATTGAAGAGTTGAGTTTAACTTCAGGTATAGCATTGGATAAAGGTAAGGAGTCAACAATTGAGAAAGAAATTGAGGGAAAAGGAGGAGGATATCCTAAAAGAAACCTTATTACAGCTACTTATCAAATTGTAAACTCGCAAGCACAAAGTAAAGGAGACGGGCAACAAAAACGTTATATAAATGTTTCTGAGACTGGAGATTCTATTCATCAAATCATTCGTGAGTTTTCATTGAAAAGAGAGGGCCCTTTGTTCAGCCCACATTTAAAGAGCATTGTTATTAGTGATAGTCTTGTACGTACATACAGTTTGGAGAATTTACTAGATCAACTTCTCCGTGACAATGAGATTCGACTTAGCTGTATGGTTTTAATCAGCAAGGGACGAGCGAGTGCAACACTGGAATCAAAGGGAAAAGGAGAAATTCCAGCGTTTCATTTGGTTGGGATTGGAGATAATCAATATAGAATAACAAGAATTTTACCTCCTGTATCGCTCGCTAAATTAGAAGGCAAAATGCAATCAGGATCCAGTTTTCTTTTACAAAATGTGATCTCGACAAATGGAGAAGCAAAATTTGCAGGAGCTGCCGTAATTAAAGGAAAAACAAAAAAGCTACGTGGTTTTTTAAATGAAAAGGAATTAGAAGGGCTAATATGGATCAACGGAAAAAGAAAAGGTGGTGTGGTAAAAGGCTTTGATAAAAAGACAGGGCAACCCATCATCTACGAGATAAAGTCCATAAAAAGCAAAATCACCCCGCATGTTAACGGAAATAAGATTTCTTTTGATGTAAACATTGAATCAGAAGGGCGTGTGTCTGAAAATTGGATGCACTCAGGAAACGGTTTTGAAAATGAATTTTTAAAAAGGGCAGAAAAAGCTACTGAACAAGAAGTAAAGTACTTGGTGCATCATGTAACAGAAAAAATGCAGGAAAAATATCAAGTTGACGTTGCTGGCTTTGGAAACCGCTTAAGAATTGAAGACCCAAAAGTATGGAAGAAAGTCAAAAAAGATTGGGATCGAACATTTAGTAAGGCTCCGATTAAATATCATGTGGATGTAACCATACAAGATTATGGGGGGTCGAACTTTAAAAAGTGAGACATTATCTTATTCTATAACAACAGATTTTCTCTTCTTTTAGTGATGGAATAATTGCGAAAAAATAGAATTTCTATGGTTCTGTTGCAAAGTTTTGTTAAGGTTAAGTGGTGCCAACAAAAAGTTGTACATTTTATGCGATTGTTAGTAGCTCCTGTAATTCATTGTATGTCGAAAAACCGAAGTCTGAGCCAAGACTTCGGTTTCGTTTATATAAAGCATGAATGGTTTCGATGCCTTTCAAGGTACGGGAAGCGTGGCGAAGATTTTGAAATCCTGCGGATTTGGAAAAACGTCGCTTCACATGCCTATGGTCCTGTTCAATGAGATTGTTCAAATGCTTGATTGTACAATGAGTTGTATGTATATAAAAGCCTTGTTCTCTTAATTTGTTAAATGCACCAAGTAATGCTGGTGCTTTGTCTGTAGTGAGAACCGCTGGTTCTCAAAACGTTTTGACCAATCTTTTCATAAAAGCATAGGCAGACTGATGATCTCGTTTTTTACGAAGTTGAATATCCAATGTTTGCCCGTCTTTATCAATTGCACGATATAAATAACACCATTTTCCTTTGACTTTTATATAGGTTTCATCTAGTTTCCAAGATAATGGAACGTTTTTATTTTTCTTCTTCCAAATTTGATAGATAAGGTTTCCATATTCATGAACCCAGCGCATGATGGTTGTTGGGTGAACCGAAACACCACGCTCTTTCAAGATTTCAGATACATCACGATAGCTTAAAGAAAAACGACAATAGTAGCCAACGGCTACCAAAATAATATCCTTTTTAAACTGTTTTCCTTTAAAATACCCCATATATCATTCTCCTGCTCACACTTTTTCTACAGGTTATCTCAGTTTAGAAATCTTTGCAACAGAACCTAACCAGAAATAACTTTTCCATTTGAAACTCCAAAAGTAGGTGATATACCAGAATCTTGTACTTCTAAATCACTTACATTTTCTCCTCCTGTTGTTCCACTAACAGTCCATTTTCCATTTTTCATTTCTAAATCCGCTATTGAAATGTAATTATCAGGTGTAACAAAAAAGGCTATTTTTCCATCTATTTTTATAATACGCCCTAAAGCATGATATTTATCTATTTCTGTATTACCTGTTGGTTTTAATCCTTGTTTTAATGCTTCTTGTTTATACTGGCGTATAATAGCCATTTTAAGATGCCAGTATAGACTATAATTTAGAACTTATGAATCATAGAAAAACGCCTCAGAATAAGTCTTGAAGCGTTTTAATTATTTTTTAGGGATATGTAAAATTAAAAAGATGCTTTATAAGAAATATTTAGCTGAAAAATGAAGTTAACGAATCAAGTAGTTTGTTAAAGAAAGATTTATTTTCCTTATAATTTAATGATTTTTCTTCATTGATTATTCCAGCACCGTATTCATATTCATTACCAATAGATGTAGCTGTTTCTTTTAATGCATTTTCTATTTCAAGGTTTGTCATATTTTTATGTTGTTTCATTAAGGCTATAAATCCCGCTACATATGCCGCAGATGCAGATGTACCACTTTGAGTTATAATTTTATTATTTAAGCCAGTACTTGATATATTTTCCCCTGGAACCATAATGTCAATTCCTTTTCCTCTACTTGACTTAAACCAGCGTTTTTCCTTCTGATTAATTGCTCCAACTCCTATAACTCCAGATAATTTTGCTGGATAAGTTACAGTATCTTTATTTGAAATACCATCATTTCCAACTGCTGAAACGATTGTGATTCCATATTTAGATGCTTTTTGTATGGAATTATCTAGTAATTTCGAGTATTTTGAACCCCCTAAACTCATTAATATGATATCTATATTATTGTCTATACACCATTGTATGCCTTTTACAATATCATCATAATATCCTTTTTGATTACGATCTAATACTTTGACTGCATAAATATCTGCTTTAGGGGCAATACCACATCGCTATCAAGCTAAGCTCATACAACGTCACTTATAGTAGAGGTTATTTCTTTTTTTCTAGAGGATACATGTAGGGAATTTAAAGATTTGCATACGAAATAAACCCTAACGGGTTTCATTTTTTTGAATTAAGCCGCTTGATTATTAGACATGGTACAATTGTAAACGACACCTAATATATCAAAGACTGTTTTCTTCTCATATCGATGAGATTTTCTCCCGTTTTGCTGTAGGAGGTTGAACAGGCGAATTAGAATCTTTGATAGCTCTTGGGTGTCTTTCTGTATTGCTTGGAAAAGAAGAAGAAAGTAATCTTTAATCATATATATGGCCTTATATTCACTCAGTTCTCGTTTCTTTTTCATAAGAAGCAATTGCCGCATTTGAAACATGGTAGAAGAACAGAGTAGGATGGCAATTAGTTGCCCATACAAATGACATTCCAATCGTTCTCGTTTTATCTTTTTACAATGATGAATATGAAAGAATGATTTCCACGTTTTAAATAAAATCTCGATTTGCCAACGTAAAGAATACCAATCATGCACTTGTCCCATCGGGACAATATCTGTAGGAGTATTTGTCATATATACATTGATACCGCTAAGTCGTTTACTACGAGCAGAATACTTCATTCCTTTCTTTTTTTCTCTTACAGTTTGATCGTGTAATCGTTTTTGTTGTTGTTCTTTTGTTAGTCGATGAACAATCACACGAGTTGGGACTTTATCAGTCATTCCTACATAAGCGTTGGATATTTCGCATGTTTGTCCTGGCTGAAGAGAGTTCATTAAAACCTCCATATCTATCTGGATATACTCTGTACCTTTCTTGATTCTGCCATCTTGAAAATAATCAGGTTTAGGATTTTTTTGATAAATACGTGTATTCGATTTGATACGTGAGATATAGTAAGCCTTTTTATCTTGTATATGTTGAAGATCTTTCAAATGAAAATAGCCTAAATCTCGGATACATAAATCATTCGTTGTTACAGTTGGGACACACAGGGAACCGTAGGTTCGATCATGTTGTTTACCTGGACCTGTATGAATATGAAGGAATTGTCCACTTAATAAATCATACTCAAGCTGAATCTTCACTCCCGCTGTATGGCTGCATCCTCCTGCACCCGGATAAACGAATGAAAAGGGATCTGGGAGTTGAAATGCAGTTGAATCTAAAATACGGATACGCTTGAAAACAGAAGTATATGGAGAAGAAATCGGCATAGATGAGGCCAATTTTTGGTTTAGTAGTTCAGCTAGTATGTGTTGTAAAAATTGGACGGCTGCTTGATTAAATCGTTGATTCAGTCCTTCAGGACTGATGAGTACTTCTGTTGATGCTTCTAAACAGCTAGATAACTGAGTTAAAGACGTCGTAGCGACATTTTGGTTCATCCATACACATAAAGCGACTAAATCTTTTGCTTGGTATTTACTGGTTCGTTGTACGAAACCGACATCCCTAGCAAAATCTCGTAAGATATTTGGAGATAAAAATCTTTGAATCTCTTGAGCAAATAATTGTAATTCATCAGATACAGAAATAGACATATAAAAACGCCATCCTTTCCTATGATTCTACAGAAAGAATAGCGTATTTTTTTATTTTAGGGGGTATTTTGTTTTGTTAGCTTGATAGCGATGGGTCTGTACCCCTTCCTAAGCTCCATGACATTCTAATTCTTTATTCTCTAATCTTTAAAAGGAGCATTCATCACCCAATCTGAAAACCCCATACGAAGCATAGAAGAACTCAAATTATTTGGCTGTTGCTGTGTATTTTTTAGATTGGAATCATATTTAATAAGTTCAATCATAGATTTTTTGAAACCTAATCGAGGATAAACCTCAATTATAAAATTAAATGTTTCCTCCGGAATATCTTCTATACGTAAACCAACTACATCCATTCCCGCCCCGAAATGAACTAAAGCAATCTCTGGTTGTTTTTCTTTAGCAATTTCCGAGGTGTGTAGAATAATAGCTTCACGTACCACATCAATTTTATCTTGTGAAAAACCATGGGAATGAAGGAATTTTTCTGCATGATCAGCACCTTCATATTCAAATGAATGTTTACAACATACATGCTCTGTAAGACCAACATCATGTAAGATAGAAGCAAGATAAAATAACTCCTGATCATATTTAAATCCATATTTTTTTCCCAATGCATCACCAAAAGCATATGTCCGTAAACAATGATTATAAAGAAATTCTGGAGAAATCTCGTAAACCAATTGGGTAGCTTCTTTTGCTACTTTACTATCTGGAATAATAATGTTATGCATAATTTCCTCCTTAGTTTTAATTGTTTTTCAATAAATTCATGTCGGATATCAATAGCATGATAGGAATGTTACGTGCTAATCAAATACTAACTCTCTCACCCTCTTCTTTTAGAAATTCTACTCTCATCTCAAAAAAGACCGAACGGTCTCTTTTAAGGTAACTTATTATATGTTAATGTACAACTAAAACATGTTACAATTTTTTAACAATAATAATGGAGGATATTATGCAAAAAGGTGAACAAACACGGAGAAACATTGTTTTAAAATCGGCAGAATTGTTTAATCAAAAAGGCTATGCTGGCTGTTCGATGAATGACATTATGGAGGCTACAGGGCTACAAAAAGGGGGGATTTATCGTAATTTTAAAAGTAAAGATGAGATTGCTTTAGAGGCATTTGAATACGCCATTGATACTGTCTCTCAACATTTTTCTGAGGCGATACGCAATGCTAATACAACATTAGAAAAGGTTGGTGCTTTTTTTAATGTATATGAAGATGTAATAAATAATCCACCAATAAAAGGGGGATGTCCTTTGCTGAATACTGCTGTAGACAGTGATGATACGAATCTACTGTTAAGAGAAAAGGCACTTGAAGTTTTCTATACATTTCTCAATATGATTGAAGGGATTATAGTAGAAGGTATTCAGAACGAGGAGTTAAAACCAGATATCGATACAAAGGCGGTAGCTTCCTTTATTATTGCAACCCTAGAAGGAAGTATTATGGCTAGTAAACTAGAAAGGGATAATAAATATGTTACTTATAGTAAGCAACACGTGCTGCGTTATTTGTTTATGCTAAAAATTTAGCTCATTTTTTATTTTGAGAAACAACGGGCTTTTGACTTAATGGCGATGTGTCTGTACCCCACATCCATCAACTTAAGGATTTAGAGTATTTTTGAAGTTAAAAGCACGTTACTATTTTCTTATGT
>NZ_AKCS01000055.1 GCF_000299035.1 Bacillus bingmayongensis | reverse complement strand
TAAGCCGTCCATATGGACAGCTCATTTACATAATTATCGTTAGCGGAAGTATAAGAAAATCACCTATGATGGTAGTCTATTTTTAAAATAGTAATGGAGTTAAATGTAATCATCTTAAAAGTGCATCTTAACAAGGCGCATTAAAATATGACGTTTTAATTTAACGCTTTTATGATTTCATCTACAAATATTTTATCGATTTCATGTCCTTGGTTCGTTTGTTCTGAATCCATAATTATTCCTTGTGATTTCTCTTTATCAATCCACAAATAGTATGTTTGAGTTGTTCCACTTAAAAAGTGAACATTTAATTTGAAATTTGGCTTGTGTGTACTGGATATATTTGAATGTGTATGCCCGATATGGGTGATAGCGTTCACGAATGCTCCAACATCAAATTGTTTTACGAATATGTAGGTTTTATCCCCCTCAACTTTAATATATTCAATAGACTTATCTTTTATGGAGTGTACTCCTTCACCGTCCTTCGCTGTATTATGAAGTATAATACCATCTTCTGACTGTTCACAATCTCTTAGCATATATGCTATATCATGTGTTTCTTGAGGAGTAACAAACTTATTACATATATCCTTTCTATAGTCGTTTTTGTACTTGTAAGTAAAAGTGAATTTTTCATTTTGATAAGTTACAGTTTGTAAAGTTGGTACTTTTGCTTCCTCGTCAGTTAAATAATTTTTAATTTGTATTTCATCATTTTTCTTATCTTTTACATTTTGAGAAAATGTTTCAAATCGTTCTAGGTTTCTAGATTTTTCTTTAGGTATATGTATAATAATCTCATTTTTGTTAGCTTCAGTGGATGCCTCTTCACCGCCATTACTACATGCAGTTAAAGCAGCGATCGATAAGCATAATCCTCCAACAATTAATGTTTTCTTCAAATTGAGTTCCTCCCTAAAAAATATTATAAATTTAATCATAACAATAAATCACTATTCTTATTAAAAAACTTAGTACCTCGAATAAGCTAAGTTTAGATCACATATCTCTAATCAGGTAATTAATAAACATGCATGTAAAGTTAACATAACGTCCTATTATTGGTAGTTAGATATTACCATAATCTCCATGATATCAACATTCTGTGCGTGACTTAAGATCTATTCTTCATACGCCATTTCATACATTCCTGTAATGATGCTAGTCCTTCTGTTTTGATTTCTAGCAATTTTCGTATGAATTCCTGCATATATTGCTTGTTCAGATGTTAAACTAGTTTTATATTATCTAAACAGTCATCTGAACAGAAAAACAAGGAAACCCTTGTCAGACATAGAATTGTTCAGTTGTTTGAATGGTGTTTAGTTCAGATGTTTAGGTGTTTAGAAGGATGGTGATCTGAACAGTGCAACAAAAAGACTGGCTATCAGCTGAAGAAGTAGCCAAGGAAATAAAAGTATCAGCTATGACTATAAAACGAAACTGTCAGACCTACGATAGTTTTTTAAAATTCCAACAAGGCGAAAAGAACAAGTATTTAATCCATCGAGAATGTATACCTGTTTTTCAATTTATAGCTAAAATGAGAAATAAAAGAAACCTCCAAACAAAACAAATTATTGAGCTCCTCAGTAAAGAAAGATTCCCTGAATATATAGACATTGAACCTATCCAAACAACTGAACAACAAACTGAACAAACCCGAGTAGGACAAGAAGTTATAGCTGTTCAAGAGTTGGATAGAATTGTTACTGAAAGAGTATCTGAACAACTAAAAAAACATGAGGAAAGTTTAAAGGAATGGTTAATTGAACAGCAAAAACAACAACAGGATTTTCAAAAAGCTGTGATTCAAAGAATGGATGAGCGTGATCAAAACCTAATGACTATGATCCGTGAAACCCAGGAGACTAAAAAATTGATTGCAGCCACTCAACAAAAAAAGTGGTGGCAATTTTGGAAATAGAAAAAGCCTTACTTATATGCAGGATTTTTTTATACAGAATTCTATACAGATTTTTGTACTAATACAGGACATTCATAAACCTGAAAAGTCCCAATATCTCTACAATGTATAAAATCATGAATAGCACGATAAAAAGAAAAAACACACAAACTCAATTGTATCAAAGGTTTGTGCGTTTTCCTTGCTACCGATAATGAGAGATTATGTTAACTATTAGTGTAGGGAATATACATTACCAATGGTCAGGTTAGTTGAATAAAGAGAACCTTCAAGGTTACTTTTCTCCGGAATATTAAGAGAATCTTAAGAAAACTCCTCACTAAGCGTTAAGGTTTGATGGTTATAATAAAGGCAGTGATAGTCTCCGTCCTGCATGGAACCAACTAGCAAACCAGTTTTTCAATGAATTAAATACTACCTTCCAAGAGGAATACAAAATTAGTTAGGAGTGAAATTATGAAAATGTTTCTTGTAACACTTATCATTTCTTTAACCTTGCTTGGCTGTTCTGCTCAGAAAAAAACGAACGAAGCTTTATCTTTCGAGTTTGTAAGCTGGGAGAACAAAGTTTATGTGGTCAGTGATGGTGAGAAAGTTGAAAAAGTTGAAGTTGGACAAAGGATTGGAGAAGTAACAGAGTTTATTGACCAAGAAGGGCGCAACTATCAAGGAACAGCATCAAATGTATTTAAAGAGGGAACAAAGCTTTACAAAATTAAAGATATAGGAACTAATAAAGGTATAGCCGTTCAAAAAGACGATGGGACATTCATTAAAGGGACATTATCTGATGAGTGGCTTAAAGAAAATTTAGGGTCAATTGCCAACCAAGAAATTTCAATTCCGATTGGAGAATAAAACTTGTTCGTATGAAAAAACAATGCCTTCCGGCTAGTTGACCCGGAGGGTATTTTTATAGGCTTCTAGATACATTGACTACCGCATTCGGGACTTACGTTAATTAAACAAACAAAGAGGTCTTAATAGACCTCTTTGTTTTATTCATTACTCAATAGTATTTGCAATTTGGACTAAGACTTTTGATGAAGCTTTATCTAATCCTTTACTATCAATAATCAGTATATATTGCCAACCATTCCTTTCAAATGTAAGAGTATCAAGACTTGAACTTCCCCTTATACGAAATAATATTGCTTTCGATTTATCCTTCAGTGTATATACACTCTTAGTCAGTTTTTGTTTAATTGGAATTTTATACTTTAAAGGGCGGACTCTTATCATATAATGTTTCGTACCAGTATGCTCATTTATATACTCAATTTCAAAACTATCATTTACATTATATTCACTGTTATTACAACGTCCAAAGTGATGAGTAAATTCTACTGATGGTAGCCTTATCGGCAATGTAATGCCTCGTTGAAATAATTTTTCGCATTCAATTATTGCTTCTCCGACAGATTTATAACCAATCTTATACCAAAACTTTTCAAAAGACTGCTGTTCTTGAGCATTAGCAGGAGTATTAATAACACTGATAATTAAAGCAAAAAGTATTGATATCAATATTTTATGTCTTTTACTTATTAATGGGTTCTCCTTAAAAATACTTGCAATATACTGTATTGTTTATCATGCCCTTTAATCTCAATATCATTTTTCACTTCTGATAACAAGAATTGTGTAAATACGAAACCCCTTCAGCAAGTAAATTGAAGGGGTTTTTTCTAGATACAGTGAGTACTGATAAGTAAGTTTATGTTAACTGACAGGATATAGAATATATAATTGAGTGATAATACATAATAAAATAAATACAGAGGCTACAATTGACCAAATGCTATCATTACGATTCTTTTTCCAATCATTTATAGATGTATATATTGTTAGAGTAAAGAGAATCAGTGAGAATATCCAAAAATGAATTAGTGAAATCCTAACTATAAGCCAAAAAATAATGGAAAGTATGAAAAATAAAATTAAAGTAATAAGTATCTTTTTTCTTTTTTTCATATATGTATACTCCTTAATAAATTATAAATATATTTGTTAATTAAATTTGAAATGTATCAAGAATATTATCTTTTTCTTCTTTATTGATTCCAATATATTTGAGTGTAACTTGTGGTGTGCTGTGATTCAATATTTCTTGCAACATAGCGACATTTTTTGTTTGTTTATAGAACCAATAACCAAAAGTTTTACGCATAGTGTGAGTTCCAATGGATTCTACACCGGCAAAATCTCCGGCTTTTTGTAGTTGTCGATAAGCCTGTATCTTACTGATGGGTTGCTCTCCTTTTCGAGAAGGAAATAACCAGGTACTTTCTAGGGTTTGGGCATAGGAATACACTTCATCAAAAATAGAAGTAAGGTTAATTATGCGTTCTTTCTTTGTTTTTCCCTCTTTAATCTTGAATTCTTTTCTCTTTTTTCGCTTTAGCTTTATTATGGTTTGCGTTTCGATTTTGAGTAGATCACTGACACGTAATCCTGTATTGATTCCAATTAGAAATAGAATATAGTCTCGTTCTGAACAGTGGCGTTTGAGAGCCCATTTCATATCTTCGATTTGTTCTTTTGTTCGGATAGGTTGGACATCAATGAGATGTGGTTTTTTGTTCATGGATTTTATACCTCTTTATGTATAGTGTTTTGAATGTATACTTTTGTTGTTAATTTTGAGGATATCAGAGGATTTGGTGTGAGGTCAATGTTTAAGGGGAAATGAATGTAAACAAATATTCAAAAGTTTACTTTCGGACATTTATAAAAAAAACTCAACTATTTATATTTATTATCAATAGTTGAGAAATTTATTTATAAAATTGATTTTTTAAAGATAAATTATGATGTTTTTAAAGATAATAAGGCTATTTTTGTGAGTATAATTGATTCTTAAAATTTCTCAATATAGAACATAGTTATATTCATAATTTATCTATTTTCAATTAACAGCTATCCATTTACAATAATCACAATAAATGGTTTATTTTGGTTTATTTGTATGTTGTATTTATTTATAAATTTCTAGTGAGTACTTTATATATTCAATGTCACCTGATAAATTTTTATACTTTGTTTTTATTTTTTTTACTTTTGATGAGTGAATTTCACCTTTTTTAGGGTAGTTATGAATTATTAATTCACTTTCTAAAGCTAAATTAAATCTTTCATTTGGTTTTAAATCAAGATTGATAATGCCTTTTTTTAAAAGTTCTTCCAGTGAATGTTCCGAAGGTTTTTGATTTTTTAATTTAATTTCCAATGTTATATCATTCTTATCTAATAACATAGTTAATCCTCCTAATAATTAATATAATACATATTTTATATAATTAATTTATTATTTTCAATATTCAAAAAATTATAAAAACAAATTGTCTTATGGGTGCTTTTGTGTTATTCTATTTTATGTTTAGTGACCATAAAATGGTTGTTTTACATATTTTTTACATTATTGAAAGGAGGGGATATTAATGACTGAAGTAGTTTGGGATATCGTTTGGTAATTTATAAATGATTGGTATTTAAATAAAAAAGTAGTGTGTAGATGTTAATTCACACACTACTTTTTTATTAATAAATTGTGTAACAATCTATCTTATATTAAGAAAATTCTTCTTAATACATATATGAATTACGAGTTGTTTTTTAATTTTAAGACTTAATATGTTTTCAGAAGGGGTTTGATTATATGAAATTGTTAAATGATGGACTTATGGCATTTAATTATAGATTACCAATTTATAATTGGTTTTTTCCATTTTCTTATGAAGAGATTAGTGCAAAAACTAGAGAGAAAATAGGGGAAAATAGTTTTAATATATTTAAATTTGCAGGAGAGAATTCTAAATTTCGAGCTTTATATTTTCATATTCCTTATTGTGAGGCTATATGTACTTTTTGTCCTTTTTCAAGAGAAATCAATACGGATCCTACAGTATTTGAAAGTTATGTAGATGCACTAATTAAAGAAATAAGAATTAAGAGTAAATATCAAAATGTTAGTGGTTATCCAATACACTCTATATTTTTCGGTGGTGGTACACCTTCTATTTTAAAACCTTCACAAATTTTGAAAATTGGAAATGCTATTAAAGAATGTTTCGATTTATCACAACTTAAAGAATTTAATTATGAATGTCATTTAACAACTGTAACTGAAGATAGAATAGAAGCTTTGAAAGAAATTGGGGTTACTCATGCAAGAATGGGAGTGCAAACTTTTAACCCTCAATATAGAGAATTTTTTAATTTAGTTAAAGATACTAATTTAATTTTTGAAAAAGTAAAGTTGTTAAAAGATAATTTTGATTATGTTTCAGTAGATATGCTATATGGTATGCATGGACAAACTATAGAAGACTTTGTTAGAGATTTACATCATGTTGTTCAACTTGATACGCCAACTATTGATGTTTATCCAATAAATAATGTTGTTACTCAAGCTAAATTGAGTAGAGAACTTAGAGAACAAAATATGGAAGCAACATCAGGTTTTGCAAAAATACTGATGAATGTTATTTTGAGAGATTATATGCGAGAAAACGGATATCATCCACATAATGGACATGGATATGTTAAATCTAGTAATGAAATTATTCAACGTAATCCAGTTGTTACGGATACTTATAGATTCCAATATCATGAAGCACATTATGGGTATAAAGGACATGAAATAATTGGTTTCGGTAGTGGAGCTTATTCTGTCATGGATGGATTTATTATAGGTAATAATAATAATTCGAAAAAATATGTAAAAGATTTACTTTCAAGTGATTCTATTGATATGAAATTGTTTGAGTTTGATCCAACTATTTGTGAAAGCAAAGGTATATCTTTTCATTTACCTTATCATGGAGAAGCTGATAAATCGAAAATAAATTTTGATTTAGTAAGGCCAGAAGTTATGAATAGATTAAGTGAAGTAATTGAGCGTGGTTTAGTTGTTGATGATGGAACACATTATAGATTAACTGAATTAGGATGGAATTGGTATGGTAATTTATTGTTTTATTTATCACCTGATTCAGAACAAGAGGCTATTCTTAAATATATTAATAAGGGATCACAACAGAAGAATCGTTTTGTCGAAGATTCTAATATATTATTAGAATTTGAAAAAAAACTTACTTTAGTGTGATAGTTGATTTAAAATGATAGCACTTTTTTAATGGTTATAATAATTTTATGTACTTCATTAAGGAAGTGCTTTCTAATTTTTTTAAAAAGGGAGAATATATGTTATGCGGAGGAGAATTATTCAAGAAGTTTTAGAAAAGCAAAATGATAGCTTTTATATTAAACATGTTTTGGGAGATATAAGTGGAGTTTTCTTTGAGAATATGACTGATATTAATAATCTTGAGTCTATTATAAAAACAGGTATAAATAGAACCCAAGCACATTGTATATCAATTCAATTTGAACGTGTAAGTCAAAATGGTACGGTGTTAATAGCTATTTTGAAGGAAGGGCGTGTTACTTTACATTTATATCCAGAACAAAATTTGCTTTGTTTAGATGTTCTATCATATAAGAAAAGCTGTAATCCAAAATTAATTATAAATACTATTGTTGCGATTTTACAACCAGATCAAGTAAGAATTAGAGAAGTTAATAGGGGAGATTATAATTGAAATTAAATATTAATACTATTAACAAAGAAATACTCACTTTAGCTTTTTTAAATTTCTTATATTGTTTAGCAATATATGTTTCAATGCCTATTCTTGCATTGTATTTTAATGTTAATTTGAAAATTCCTATATCACAAGTTGGATTTTTAATAGGTTTACCTCCTATAATAACAGCTCTTTTTGGATCTATAGGAGCTCTAGTATCAAATAGATTAGGTGAAATTAAATGTTTAATCTTAGGTTTATTTTTGTTAATCATTCCATATAGTTTGTTTATATTTGCTGATAAATATTGGCAGTTATTATTATTAAGTATTTTATCAGGTTTTGGAGGAGTTTGTTGGAAACCTGTTATTAGATCCTTATTTGCACATCATGCAAATAAAATAAAGTCACAAGATATAGTATTTCGAATTAATTATATAGTAATTTGTCTTGGAGCAATATTGGGACCCTTAATTTGTATTTGGATTGTAGATTTTCCGAAATATACAAATTTAATAATGTCGATTGCTCTTTTTTTGTTTAGTATTCTTTTAATCTTGTTTACTAGAAATAGTTTAAATGTTGATGATTTTAATTTAGAAGTTAAGAAAAAACTAAAACTTTCTAGTTTAAAATCTGTAGATTCTAAACTAATTATATATATTATAGCTGGTGCATTAATCTATTTTGTTTTTTCTCAATTTGAAGCTGTCTTTTCATTAGCTTTTAAAGAATTTAGTACTACACCTGAAAAGTTATTTGCATTTTTATTAATTTTAAATTCAGTTGGGGGAATTATATTACAATTTATTGTAATGTATTTAGAAAAGAAATTTTTAAAACTTAATCATACAGTATCAATTTTAATTGGAAATTTAATATTTGTAGTAGCTTTTTGTTTATTTGCTGTATCTAATGGAAATATAGTAATTTTAGTAATCGCAACTTTAATATTTGCTATGGGTGAAGTATTTGCTATACCAGGTAGTGATATTATTATTAATAGTATTTCTCCGTCAGACAAAAAAACACTATATTTTAGTATTGCTGAATTTAGAGCTATTGGTTTTTCGTTAGGACCAATATTTGCAAGCTTTGTTCTTGAATATTATGGTTCTACTTTAATGTTTATATCTTCTGTGTTTTTTATAATAGTAGCTAGTATTTTGTATATTCTTCCAGCTACTCCTTTTTATCAACATACTACTAATAAACAAATAACAAAAGAATTATAAAGCGGTTCTAATAAAAGGATTTTAAATTTTTTAGTGAAGGGATAAATGTATAATGGATTATATTTTAGATGTACCTTTAGAAATTTTAGAAGATATTGATGTAAATGTAATTATTTCTAACAATGAAGATCTGGGATATTAAATTAAGTTATACAGTAAACGAAAGAATTGGTGTATGTTTCAACGGTAAGCGGACAGAACGAAACGAAAGTGAAGTGAAGGAGCATTAAGGAGTTGACATACTCACTATACCCAGACCCTCTTGCGGTTGTCAAAAGGTATCCTTTTGACCCTGCCTACCGGCGAGGGAGCCCCCTCAAAAATTGAGGGGGGTGGGGGTGTTTTTTTCTATGGGGTCTGGGGAAGATTTCCCCAGTGGGTTTGGGCGAAGCCCAAGGTTTTTGTTTTTGCACGGCTTGTCCGTGATCGGCGAAGCCGACGTGTCCCGTAGGGCACACTCTATTGTTGCCTAGTGACAATATAAGAGTGTGTTCTCTAATTGACATCCAATTACCCTCTATGCCATGATTAAGTGGACGGATATAAAGGGGGCTGGCTCTGTGAGTTACTCTATTTTTCGAGTGCAAGGTATTAAAACAACAGGCGATCTACGAGGAATTGGAAAGCATAATGCGGACAGAGTCTCGTATACAAATCATGATATTGATCGGGTGAAATCAAGCGAGAATATCGAGCTTGTAAAATGTGAGGATACATATTTAAAACGATTTAATGAGATTACAAGTGAAATGAAAATAGATCATGAGAAACGTATGAAAAGTATGCGATCTGATAGACGGAAATCATTTGATCAAGCAATCAATAGTGCCAAAAATGATGTGGCTTGTGAATTTTTGTTTACGAGTGATGAGGAATTCTTTCAGAATAAATCGAAAGAAGAAATTGAAGCTTGGGCGAAACAGTCTTTTGAGTTTCTTGAAAAAGATGTTGGTATAACAAAAGATAAAATCATTCATGCAGTAGTTCATATGGATGAGAGGACGCCACATTTGCATGTTGTAGCAGTTCCGTTAATTAAGGCGTATGACGGACGTAGAAAAGCTGATATATGGCAAATTAGTCGTAAGAAGTTTATTGAAACAAAAGAAGATTTAGCGAATTTGCAAGATAGATATCATCAGTGTATGAATGAACATGGTTATAAGCTGAAAAGAGGTACAACAAAAGATATTAAACATGCGACAGTTCAAGGATTTAAAGAACAAACAAAATATCATGAAAATGAGGCTGTACAAGCATTAAAAAAAGCAGATCATGCAAAAAAAATGGCAAATAAGCTAGTAGCAGATGTGAGACATATTTCAAAACTAGATAAAATTTCAGTGCATCAAGAAATCGTATGGGAACGTCAAATGTTTAAAAAGGTTGAGAAAGCGACAGGAAGGGTTATTTTGGAGCCGAAAGACTATCGAGTTATCAAAACCCTTGCGAAAGCTTCAGATGTGCTTAAAACACAAAATAAGAAGCTTATAGGCGATAATAACCTTTTAAACAAGGATAAAATCAATTTAGAAGAAAAAGTGGAACATTTAATAAAAGAGAATCAACAACTTAAGACTGAAAATCAAGAATTAAAAACGGAAAACGATTTTTTGAAGAAAACGTTGGAACGAGTCAAGGAATTTTATAAAGAGAAAGTGCCTCAACTTGCAAATATGGTGGGTTATATGAAAGCAACTGTGTTAGATAAAATGGGGGAAAAGCTGTTGAAGCGCCATTTTGTAGATGATAGTGAGCGTAATGGAGTTCAAAAATTCTTTAGTGATAAACAAAAAGAGATTGAACAACAAAAGAAGGAAAAGTCATTAAAAATGAAGTCTAAAAAACGAGACCGAGACTATGGGATGGAACGTTAAAAGAGTAGATGTTTTCAATTGATGAGGATTAAAGTTTTATGTAGAAATTTGTGGTAAAATGAAAAAAGAAACTTTGCTGCGAACAAAGTTTCTTAAGAATTTTCCAGGTAGGAAACCACCCTAACCAAGAAAAATGATTCATAAAATAACTATTCATATTTTATCAAACAATACACGTTTTGGGAATGATAATATAGTTATTTGTTTTATTAAATATACATAAAAAATATTGGTTTTGGTTTCCTTCTGGCATATTAGGAGGGTAACAGTGAATAAAATTTTAGACTTTGGACAAGCTGAAAAAAATGCTAGACAAAGAGATTTAGAGTCTGAAAGAAAACAGTATGAAAATGATTTTGGTTTTTCAAAAGAGGAAATTGAGAAAGCGATGGAAGTAATTTCTCAAGCAACTGGTGAAGAGTTGTATTTAGGAAAGAAGAAAAAACCATCATCTAAAATTAGATTTTCTCAATTTATTCAAGAAAATTGGAAGTTTTTACGAGATGAAAAATATTTTACTAGTGAGGAGAAAGTATTTTTAACGGATTTACAATGTAATGTAAGTATGTACTCTAATGCGATTGTAGATGATGTTAAGAAGAAACTTCCTTGTGCGCTAACTATTGTAACAATTGCCGAGGTTTTGAAAACATCAAGACCAAAAGTTAGTAGAGTAGTTAATTCTTTGATTAAAAAAGGTGTCTTAGCAAAATCGATATCAGGAGATTTTAAAGATAACCAGCAAGCAAAAGATTATGTTTTGTTTGTAAATCCAAACATTATTATTTCAGGTAGTAAAGATGATGTTTCAGAACATTTAGTTTTACAATTCAAAAATGTAATGAGTAAAAATACTGTCTTAAGTAAGTTACCAATTAAATTATTTTAGAGTCGTTTTTACGGCTCTTTTTTATTTGAATATATTCCTAAAAACACCGTATCAAATTTGATACGCTACCGTATCAAATTTGATACGCTAAAAAAAAGTATGAATTGTTTATATTACTAGCCCTAAGCTACTTTTTGTATTTATAACTATCTCATTCTATATATATAGCTAAAAGTTCCGAAAGGAACGGGTAGTATTTTTGAGAAGAACACTCAAAAATCTCCACCCTCTCTTTAAAAAAATCGGTTCGTTTATCCTCACCTAAAGGCTATTGCCTTTTCTTTTTTAAAGAGTCCTTTCGGAACTTTTTTCGGCTCGTGTGCTTTTTTCGCCAAGCCGACAGACAAAAAGCAAAACAATGGTTCTCGACTTGGACTAGCAAGTATACGAGCCGAACCGCTTGAATCAATCGCTCAAAAATAGTTCTTATACTATATATCGATACGTTTAATACGTGGGGTTTCGCCCCCACACGACGAGCCAGCACTCTAGCCAAAAAGCAAAATTGAACCAAAAGATATGGTTAAATCCATAAAAAAATACAATAAGCCGTCCATATGGACAGCTCATTTAC
>NZ_JH921533.1:3399-12259 GCF_000299035.1 Bacillus bingmayongensis | reverse complement strand
CAGGTTATCTCAGTTTAGAAATCTTTGCAACAGAACCTATTTTACCTTTGCACCAGAACCAGTATATTATATAGTTAACAAATTAATTTTGAGGGGTAAGGAAATGAGAATTGATTTTTCACCTAATATACCAATATATATTCAAGTAATAGAATTTATTAAAATAGAAATCGCAACCGGTCGTTTGGCAATAGGAGATAAAATTCCTACTGTACGTGCATTAGCTAATGAATTAGAAGTAAATCAAAATACGATTCAACGTACATTCCAAGAGTTAGAGAAAGAAGAGGTTAGTGTGACACGTAGAGGAATAGGAAGATATATAACCAATAGAGAAGAAAAAATCAAAGAACTTCGTACAAAAATGATAAAAGAGTTGGTTGATAAATTTATAAATGATATAAAAAATTTAAATGCCACCGAAAAAGAGATTCTTTTAATTCTCCAATCCTCATTAGATATGGGGAAATTTGAAATATCAAGCAAGGAATAAAAACCTCCGTATATTCGTATTTAATTTAAATACGAATATACGGAGGTTTTTATTCCTTGTCTTATTTCATTGGGTCATTCCAGTTCTCTTTATACTTGTTAGTGTTATTTTTGCAAGATATTAATTAAGGTACATCCTTTTAAATATGTTTATTTATACTTATCAACAATCTTCTCCCAGCCAATGGAGAGATTCCACACCTTCACATTTTGAAGGAAGATATTTTCTACTGGAAAAAGGTAAAAAAACTTAAATATCTAGCCTTTTAACACTAGCATCTACACTTAAAATTTTGGCATCATACCACCAAGTGCCCCAAGAGCTAATGATAAAATAAAGAAGATGATTACAACCACTGTTGCCTGTTTTTTACTTAATCCGGCTGTAATATGTAATCCTAACGCAGATATAACTAATGACCAAATTGTAAAAATTTCAAATGATCTCATAACACCATGCAAAACATCATTAGATGAAGAAAACAAAGAACCCAAACCTGTATACATTTCTTGTCCGGTTCCTTCAATGATAATAGCCAAAAGACTATTTATAAGTAAACCAAGTGTTGTAATAATACTTCCATAAACAGAAATTGCTAATAATTTTTTATAAGACGTATCGTTATTCATAAACATCATTAATATTTTATAAAAAGCTGCAGTAATAAAAGCACCTACCATAAAACCAATAGCTCCTGTAAAAAAACCACTCCCTAATTGCCAATTTAAAGAGACATCTAACCCAAACTCTGCATTTGCTTTTTTACCTTCTGGAGACAGAACATACGCATATGTATTAATTAGATATACAATACCCGTTAAGATTGCTAATAGCAAAAAGCCTCTCCAAATGACATTACTATTCTTCATTCTTTCAAATTGTAAACTTGGAGATGTAATCATTCCTAATAATGACGGTTTCTCTCCAATAACCTCTTGTTTATCAACATTTAATTCCATTTTGATAGCCCCCTTGTGTTTATATACTACGTTCTATTAGTCAATTCGTATTATCTCTCAAAAACCAACGTTTTGTCTAATAGAATCACGTACAGTAAAGAGAATATCTTTACTATACATGAAACCTATTCATAACGAAGTGCTTCAATTGGATCCAATTTTGCTGCTTTGTTTGCAGGAATTAATCCAAAGATAATACCAAGCGTCATAGAGAATAATACGCCTCCCACAACAACTTCCCACGAAACAAGTGGTGGCCATTTCGCATAAATAGATACAACATAAGCGCCCGCGTAACCAAGACCAATTCCAATTAATCCACCAAGAAGCGTTACCATAACCGCTTCAATTAAGAATTGTAATAATATTTTACTGCGCGTTGCTCCAAGTGCTTTACGTACTCCAATTTCGCGTGTGCGCTCTGTTACAGATACAAGCATAATATTCATAACCCCAATGCCACCAACAACTAAGGAAATGCCAGCGATGCCACCGATAATCATAGTCATGATATTTGTCATTTGAGAAATACCATCTTGAAGTTCTTTTAAGTTCGTTACTTCATATTTACCTGTAAACTCGCTTGATTTGCGGCTATTTAATACTTCAACTGCTTTTTTTCCAGCTACTTCTAAGTTATCAACATTTTTTGCTTGCACAGAAATATTTTGAATTTCATCTTTTCCATATAACGTTGGCCATAATGTAATTGGAATTAGAGCCTCTGAAGATTCCATTCCCATAAAATCATTATCTGATTTATATACACCAATAATTTGCATTGGTTGACCTCTAATTTCAATAATTTTATCAATAGGATTTTGCTTTTTAAATACTTTCTCTTTCATCCCTGTACTAACCATGACTACGTTATTTCCTTGGATAATATCAGACTCTTGTAATGACCGTCCTTTTAATACATTCACTTGATTAACTTTAAAATATTCCTTATCTAATCCTGTAATACTGACCATTTCTTTTTTATCTTCGATATCAAGAGGCTCCATACTAGAGTTTGTTGTAAGAACATATGCTACTTCTGGAATCTTTTGTACTTCATAAATGTCCTCCTCAGTTAGCTTAGGGTTTTCTGTATCAAATGAATCATTAATATCTGGGGTATAATGAATAGGAACAACGTTATTTCCCTTACCAGCAAATAATGACTTTAACGTCGCTTCCCCACCCTGTCCAATTGCAACAACGGTAATGATAGAAGCTACACCGATAACAATCCCAAGCATCGTCAGGGCTGAGCGCAGTTTATGAGCTAAAATAGAAGACAAGGCAATTTTTATACTATCTAGTAAACTCATACTGCACACCTTCTATCTTCTGTAATTTTCCCATCTCGTAACACGATACGACGGGAGGAATAGGCAGCTACTTCTTCTTCATGTGTAACCATAACAATTGTCGTACCTTCTGCATTTAACTTCGTGAAGATATTCATAACTTGTTCACCAGACTTCGTATCAAGAGCGCCTGTCGGCTCATCTGCCATAATAAATGTTGGATTATTGGCGATTGATCTTGCAATCGCTACACGCTGCTTTTGCCCACCGGATAATTCACTAGGTAAATGATGAACCCTGTCCGATAATCCAACTTTACTAAGTGCTTCAAGCGCTCTTTGACGACGCTCTGCTTTCTTCACGCCACCGTAGATGAGCGGAAGTTCAACGTTTTCCACCGCTGAAAGTCGCGGTAATAAATTAAAGTGCTGGAATACAAAACCAAGGTATTCATTACGAATAAGAGCAAGTTTTGCCTCGTCTGCTGTTAAGATATTTACACCATTCAACGTATATTCACCTTCTGTTGGACGATCTAGGCAACCAATAATATTCATTAACGTTGATTTCCCCGAACCAGATGGTCCCATAATGGAAATAAACTCACCATTTCGAATCTTTAAACTAATACCGTGTAAAATTGGCACTGCTAGTTTACCTTGATAATATGTTTTAGAAATATGATTTAACGTAATCATTTTTCTTTCACTTCCATTCCATCATACACGTTGTCGGAAGGATTTTTTACAACCTTTTGCCCAACTGTTACACCCTCAACAATCTCTGTCCAATCTCCATCAGTAGCACCTTTTTTTACATTTTGTTTTTGAAGTTTACCATTTCCTTCTATGTAAACAAATGCATCATTATCCTTTTCTACAATGCTCTTACTAGGAACAGCAATCATCGTCTTATTCTCTAAGTTTACTTGTAAAGAAACATGATAGCCTGGAGATAAACCTTCTTGCCCATCAAGACTTGCTTTATATGTATAATGAGACATATTTTGAGTTCCCTCACCTGCACCTGCACCTGCACCTGCAGTTTGATCCATTTCTGCGCTCGTTGGGAATTCACTTACTTCTGTAATTTTACCTGTCCATTTCTTCTTATTATTCGCTTTTGCAGTTACAGTAAATGTTTGGTCTTTTTGAATTTGTGACTTCTGAAGTTCCGTTAATGTCCCTTGAATTTGGAATGGATCTTTAGAAGCAATTTGTAAAAATGATTTTCCTTGTCCACCTATTACTTGTGAGGAACTTTGTGCTGCATCTTTATCTAACTTCTGTACAACACCAGCGAAATTACTATAAATCGTAAGTTCTTTCTGTTTTTTCTTTAATTCTTCTGCTTGTAATTTGCTTTTTTCTTTCTCAAGGTCCGTTGTCTTTTGCTGAATTTCTAGTTCATTTACTTGCTCTTCCATTGAATCTATTACTTCTTTCGTAGCACCGCTATCTTTCGCCTTCTTAATTTCTGTTTTCAATGAATCTATTTTCTTTTTTCCTTGATCGTAACGCATATCTGCCATCTTTTGATCAAGATCAGCTTGCTTTATCTGTAAATTGACTTCTTCATTATCATAAGAGAATAATTTTGTTCCTTTTTCTACCTCTTGTCCTTCTTTCACCGCAATATCTTTCACTTTTCCTTTAGTCGGATCTGAGTAGAAGCTTTCAATATTTCCTGGTTTTACTTGTCCCGAAATTAATTTTGTATTATTTAGCTTACGCTCTGTTACCTTCTCAAAACTTACAGCATCTGTTTTCGCCGTTTCTTTCTTCTTCCCTTGCATCACGAAAATATTAATAGCTGCAACGATAGCAATTAACGCAATAACCCCGAGGATAATCCATTTTTTTGTTTTCCTTTTTTTTGTATCTAAATTTGTTAGCATGGAAATTGTTCTCCTTTTTGTGCATAGTCTTTATTTCGAATTTAAAGGATTCAAAAATATAAAATAAAGTTTGAATACAAATACTTATTTAATCAAATATGTGATTGCATCTCATTTCTTTAATACTAGATTTTTTTTGCTTTTATATGTTTCTTGTTACTTCCATACCAATGATAATAATGTACAGCTACATCCTTTGGGATATCTAAAATCTTTGTTTTCTTAACTGGTTTAGCACGTGTTGAAGTTTGAAGAGTAACAAGGCCAAATGGACTTTGTATCCCTGATTCTATTATTTTCAACTCTTCAATATTCTTTCGGTTTGTTATGAATAAATTTGTTGAAAATCCTCCCCGTTGCAATTGAATGAATTCCCCATTAAGTTTGTAACCACTATAAAAACAGTTTAATATTTGTGATGTGTTAACAAGTACGAATAATATTATTGGGATATACCAAAACTCTGACCAAAAATAATAAGTAAGTATCGTACTTATGATCCAAATATAACTTAATCGTACCATCTTTATAAAAATTGTATATTTTGGAATACTAATCATTCTTGTATCAATTTTAAATGTTGGTAGAATCTCAGGAATTAGTGATAAAGCTCTATTTTTATCTATAAGTGGAAAGAGTACTTTAGCAGTTCTCATTTCCTTATCTTCCATATCAGTAATACTTATAATTTTTACTTGTACTAAACCAAACCATCTTTTTAATAGATTAGTATTAATATTAATAGCTTGGATTTTCTCCTTTGGAATTGAAAATTCAGTTTCATTAAATACACCTGTTCTAACAAAAATTCGATGTTGGTCAGAAGTGACTTCAAAGTTCCCATATTGAATATAAGTCTTAATTATCCCATAAGCTAATGACATTATTAAAAGAATAAGAATGCCAAGAGTCATTAGAAACCATGATTTTTGAAAAAAAGAGGTAATTTCATTTATATAACCGTCTATGGAAATAAAATCATTTATATTAGAATAAATCTCTTGAATTAATGGGATCAATAAAAGTAATTTAAGTGACATAAGTGATTTAACCAATATTTCTTTAGGCGCCATTTTATAATGTTTGTCCCTTGAAATATCTTTAGATTCTATTAACTCTACTTGCTGTATATCTGATTCATTCTCTTTTTTTGGAATAAAACCAATATGTCCTAAATGTTCTTGTATCCGTGCAGCTTCTTCATAAGTTATCATTTCAAGTTTAATAGAGGATTTTTTTTCATTGGAACCAGTTTCTAATAAAAGTGATGTTAGTCCAAATAAGCGATGAAAAAAGTGTGTATTTTGACTAATACCTTGGATACGTTCTAATGGAATAAAACGATTTTCTTTAATAAAACGTCCCTCATAAATGTACATTTCTTTATCAGTAAATACATACTTAAAATGTTTCCAATCAAGAAATATTGAAACAAAATTATAAATTAGATAAACAACTCCTGCTACTACACCTACAATCAGAAAAATAGGATTAGAATTTGAACTTATAAAAATAGCAAAAAAAACAATCCAAAGAATAAGTTCTTTTATAGATTTAACCATGGAAAAGAGCATCCATAACGGATGCATTCGCTGAGCTATTTGGTCATATGCTAATTCTTGCTTCATTGTATGATAGCCCTCCTATTTTATTCATTTATTTCATTGATTCCAGCTAAATATGCAATGTTCGCTCTTAATTCTGTTGCTTTCTTTTCAGAAATAGCCGGTATTTCATGTTCTGAAGCCATTGTACCTATTGTTAACGTAGACAAACCAAATTTTCGTAATATTGGTCCTTGATTTGTATTTACATATTGTACTTTCGTCATCGGTATTATTAGATGCTTTCTCATTAATGCTCCTCCATGTTTTAATTGAATATAATTTTCATCAATTTCATAACGCCATGTTCGCTGTCGATAAATAGGTATTATGGATAGTTCGAATATGGAAGAAATAATGAGTAAAGCAATAATGATATAACAAATAATACTTATCCAGCTTTTCCAATCATAATAATGCTGTAAAAACAAAAGAATTCCTAATACACAAAGTGCAGTAGTATAAGTAATTGCATCACTTATCCTCCATACTTTTACTGCATTTGGTGAGATTTTTTGTTGTGGTTCTTTTATCATTTCAATCTCAATCCCCTTTTTTGATAATTAAATCATATTAACAATCTATCAATTCTAAATTTTCAATAAAGATCCTCTTAATAATTATACTTAAAAATATATCCATGTATAGATTTTTTTGGAATAAAATATTAAAAAACTTAATATAAATTTTTTTCTAAAAATTAAGTTGACACAATTTGAAGATTCAGATATATTTATAATCGCAAAAGCATTCACCAAAAAATTCAAAAGGAGGTATATTATGGTTACATTTTTAAGAATCGTAGCTCAACTAGGAGCTAGAGCTGCTAGATGGGCTTGGGCTAACAAAGATAGAATTTTAGGCTGGATTAGAGATGGTATGGCTATTGACTGGATTATTAATAAAATTAATGACATGGTAAACTAAGAATTTTTAATTTTACAATTACTATATTAGGAGGTATATAACATGATTACATTTTTAAGAATCGTAGCTCAACTAGGAGCTAGAGCTGCTAGATGGGCTTGGGCTAACAAAGATAGAATTTTAGGCTGGATTAGAGATGGTATGGCTATTGACTGGATTATTGATAAAATTAATGACATGGTAAACTAAGAATTTTTAATTTTACAATTACTATATTAGGAGGTATATAACATGTTTACATTTTTAAGAATCGTAGCTCAACTAGGAGCTAGAGCTGCTAAATGGGCTTGGGCTAACAAAGATAGAGTTTTAAATTGGATTAAAAACGGTGTGGCAATCGACTGGATTATTGATAAAATTAATGACATGGTAAACTAAGAATTTTTAATTTTACAATTACTATATTAGGAGGAATATAACATGATTACATTTTTAAGAATCGTAGCTCAACTAGGAGCTAGAGCTGCTAGATGGGCTTGGGCTAACAAAGATAGAGTTTTAGGCTGGATTAGAGATGGTATGGCTATTGACTGGATTATCAATAAAATTAATGACATGGTAAGCTAATTGGTGTAATTACATAATCTAAACCAATTAATTCTAAAAGGATAGGATCTGCAGTTCTATCCTTTTTTATATAATGATTATTAATTTTCATACCTTACTTCTATAAACCGTTTACTCTTACACCATCCTCTAAAAGCCCATTAGCATTAGAGACATTATAACATCCTTCCTTATTTAAAAAAAGAACATATAGAGCAATAATTATATTTTTAAAAGTTCATCCCAATTATTATAAGGCAATGTGTATGATATATATTCCCTTCATAACAAAAATTTAAAAATCAATGAGTATTGTACTCAAACTCAGTCACAAGTCGATAGAAGCTAATGCTTTTTATCTCTAATCGATTACTTCATATCCTTGGTTTTCATTTTTTCTAATTCTTTTTTCTGTTTATTTTTTAGTTCTTCTCTTCCTTTAATCCAAATTCCTAATAAAATAGCTAATCCACCTAAAATAATAATAATGAAGATAAGTGTATTCCCTTTGACAATTAAAGTCTCAGACATCCATAGATATAGTAGTGTTACCACATATAAAACAGGTAAACCCATTCCCAAATAAACATTTTCTCTTCTTGACAAAAAGTATTGAAGCCCAATTAATAAAAGTGCAATTAAAAATCCGTATAGACGAAACATTAATTATCCCCTCTTTCATTTTTATATTTTTCAATTATCAATTTTGCATCTTCTAAATTAATACGATCTTCGATGGAGAGTTTTTTAATAAAAGTAATGAACTCTTCATCTTCATCAGTATCATTCACTTTAATTTTTTGAATTAGCTTATCTACCCGTACCCTCACTGTAGGATAAGAAACATCATAAATTTTTGCTATTTCTTTCAAAGATCCAGAGTGTAAAATAAAATTTTTAATAAACTCAATGTCTTCACTCTCTAAATTTAATAGCCAATTCGGAATGTCTTTAAAATTCATAAACTTCAGCTCCTTTAATTGAATTTTAACATAATTAAAATAAAAATCAACTTTATTTTAATTAAAATTGATTTTTATTTTAATTTTATTTAAAAGATTAAACTCTGTTAAAGTGTAGTGTTGATATTTGATACGTTCTCAAATTCTTAGTATAACCATTACATGAACAAATATTCG
>NZ_JH921533.1:0-3389 GCF_000299035.1 Bacillus bingmayongensis | reverse complement strand
GCTCACACCACCATTATGCGTTGGGTTCATCAATATGGACCTCAATTAGAAGAGAAAGTACGACATCATCTTAAATTAACAAATGATTCGTGGAGAGTCGATGAAACTTATATTAAAGTAAAAGGTCAATGGATGTACTTATATCGTGCAGTTGATTCAGAGGGGAATACAATTGATTTTTATCTAAGTAAATCAAGAGATAAGCAAGCAGCCAAGCGCTTTTTCAAGAAAGCCTTGGCTTTTTCGTATGTTTCTAAACCTCGCGTGATAACTGTAGATAAGAACCTTGCCTATCCTGTAGCGATTCAAGAGTTGAAAGAAGAGAAACATATGCCTGAAGGCATACAACTAAGGCAAGTTAAATATCTCAATAATATAGTGGAACAAGACCACCGGTTTATTAAAAAACGAGTTCGTTCTATGTTAGGATTAAAGTCATTTAAAACAGCAATCTCTATATTGAGTGGTGTTGAAGCCATGCATATGATGAAAAAGGGGCAACTTGTTTTACCGGGCAAGTCTGTCCAAAACCAGAAAGAATTTATTCATAAATTGTTTGGCTTAGCTTCATAAGATAGAAATCAAGAGAAAATTGCTACTCTATGTTTCTAACTAATATTTTTGCACCAGAACCGTTTATAAAAGTTGTTGTGATTTAATAAACGTTTATAAATGTTTTGTAATATGTTTATAAACCTTGATTTTATAAGAGTTAAAGTTATGTCCTTAAAGGTATACCTTTACAAACTTAGTACGGAAGAAAAATACATTTCGTACTAATTAGTGAAACAATTGAAAATATGGTAGATTAGACCATTTATTTTGTACCATATGTAATTTGGTATAATTATATTTAAACAAATTATTGCTAATAGGTAGAGGAAGGAATATAGAGAGTGAAAAAAATATTTCAGGCCAAAAAATTCGTAATATCAATTCTAACGGTAGCCCTAGTAGTCATTATTTATTTTGTGATTCAATCAATTGCATCACCCGCAAGAGGGGTAACAAACCAAGAGAACCCAATTCAGCTTGTAAGCGAACAGCCCAAATTTGAGATAAACAAACCAGTACCTAATCAATTTAACGGTCAAATACGGAAAGTTGCATATCTTACATTTGATGATGGACCAGGAAAGTATACAGCTGAGCTTTTAGATATACTAAAACAACTGGATGTTAAAGCAACTTTTTTCTTAACTGGTAAGAATGTAAAGGCATATCCTGATTTAGTAAAACGAGAAAAAACAGAAGGTCATTATGTCGGTATGCATAGCATGACTCATGATTTCAAAAAATTATACACAAATGGGGACTATGTAAATGAAATGAAGACAAATCAAAGTTTAATAGCAGATATCATTGATGAGAACCCACAATTAACCCGACCTCCTTATGGTTCTATGCCTGGATTAAATGAAGCACTTCGTAATAAGATAGCAGAGGGTGGATTTAAAGTATGGGATTGGACAATTGACTCCCTAGATTGGAAATATAATAACGTACCTGTAGAGTCGGCTTCCATGAATATTGCTCAAAATGTAATTATTGGTGCGACTAGGTCTAAAGAAGTCATATTAATGCATGATATTCATCCTCAAGCTGTTTCAGCCGTACCAGCCATTATAAAAGGATTAAAAGAAAAAGGATATGAATTTGAAGCTTATCAAGAAAATGATCACTTCTCTTTAAATTTCTGGAAGGACCCACGCATTTAACTTTTAAAGAAAATTATTCCATATTTTAAAACACCATAAAGCTAAAAGTTATAAAAATTCATCAATATAGTACTCTAACAAACTCTAAAAACCCATGACTCTATTACATCAATATAGTCATGGGTTTTTAGAATACTTACTTTATCATAAGGTATTACTCTTTATGGGGTAACCATATCAAAAAAATTGTACGTTTAGACACAAAATAACCGATTCCCTGTACGTTAAGCAACCGGTTATTTATTTTACTGCCTTTTGATGGAGTTTTTGTCTCATAATGGTCTTAAATTATCGAAATTTTATAGATTCATTGCAATTGTCCTGAAGTTTTTGTACCAGAACCACTTGTAATAGTCTACGAAGATTTATGGATAGGATCATCCATTCAGTGATATTGGGGTATTTTTCATTTGATGTTTACACAAGATATATGTATAATATAAATCGTAATGATTACGTTTTATATTAAGGAGTGTTATTAATGAAGATTTCATTTGTAAAGAGGGTAGGCATATTAACTATTAGTTCACTACTAGTATTAGTAGGCTGTCAGACTTCAAGTTCATCCGAAGGCGAGTCTAATAAAACATCTGAAAGTCACACACACGAAAGCAAACACGATCACGGCCATGAGCACGATCATAGTCATGCATATGATGAAGAAACAAAAAAAATTTATGAAGGATATTTTGAAGACAGCCAAGTGAAAGAACGATCACTCTCCGATTGGGAAGGAGACTGGCAATCTGTATATCCATATTTACAAGATGGAACGCTTGATGAGGTATTTGCTTATAAAGCGAAACATACAGGTAAAATGACAGCTAAAGAATATAAGGAGTATTATAATGAAGGGTATCAAACAGATGTTAACCGTATTGTGATTCAAGGGAATATTGTAACGTTTTTCAAAAATGGAGAAGAAAATTCTGGTAAGTATATCTATGATGGGTACGAAATTCTGACATATGATGCGGGAAATAGAGGTGTAAGATACATATTTAAACTAGCAGAAAAAGCCGAAGGAGTTCCTCAGTATATTCAATTTAGTGATCATAGTATCTATCCAAATAAAGCTAGTCATTACCACCTGTATTGGGGTGACGACCGTAAAGCTTTATTGGATGAAGTCATACACTGGCCTACCTACTACCCATCAAAAATGGATGGACATGATATTGCCCATGAGATGATGGAGCATTAAATTAGGAGTCACGATGAATATTTCTTTCACAAATATGTAAGACTCAAAGGTTATCAATTTAGAATCACACTATTTAATACTCAAAAAGTTAACCATAAAAAATATTCTCTTAGATTAACAAATGCTTTAATGGAATAAGGAGTGCAAAAATAATTAAACATTTATCCATATTAAGAGCGTGTTCTGATTAATCTTTTTTCAAAACACGCTTTTTTTATTTGCTCTTTTATCAAGTTTATAGAGTTAATTTAATTAAACTTTATTTTAAAGCTACACGAAGGGTATACCTTTTTAAACGATTGTTCACTTTTCCTATTGGTGGAGAAATAATACCTGTTGAATTTTTAATAAATATTGACTTTGCAACACCAAATAGTCCTGATTTTATAGAGAAAATAAGCTTAACTTACAGCATATCTCTTAAAATGGTCTAAACGTACAATTTTCTTTTTTTGATATGGTGACCC
>NZ_JH921532.1:9931-13347 GCF_000299035.1 Bacillus bingmayongensis | reverse complement strand
ATTGCAGAGCAATATCTTTATTACTAAGTGTATTTTTTTTCATATTAGTACTATACAGTACTATAAATGGAGAGTCAAGGGAATGATTGATGAAATGCATAGGGGTTCGACCGAGATACGTGTAGACTCACTTTTATTTCCAGATACAATTTATTGAACTTATAAATATCATTTCATCTATTTTTATTAAGGAATTTGTCTATTATGGGTACACCCCATTGCCATCAAGCTAAAATTTTATAGTACCCCCAGAACGAAATTTTATGTTAACTTGTAATAAAAAGCTTATTTCTTTGTTTTGGGGTGGATCTGTTTTCTTAAGTTGATGGGTATGGGGTCACCATACACATCCATCAACTTAAGCATTCGAAACGCCCAATGCCGATCAACCTAATAGAACGGGTTGCCCCCAAAACGATAAAAATGAACTTCGTTGCTACAAAAGACACAAAATTTTCGTTTTGGGGTGGATTTATTTTCTTAAGTTGATAGGCATGGGATAAAGCCAGCATTTCAGAAAAAACCCACGCTAAGAGTATGCAGGATTTTATACAGTTTTTCGACTAATTTAGTAACAAACGGGAACCCAAAAACCCGCACCAGGATAAGAATGTATAAAAAAATAAATAGAGTCATAGAAAGGGAAAAAGGTGGATTCCTTGTGAGAGTAGGGGTCCGCCTTGTCTTCGCTACCAATAATGATGCGTTATGTTAACCGAGCATGTATAGGGTATACACAAAAAAAACTAACTTACGCAAATTTAAATGGTATAATTTAACTCTTAAGATTGCACTCTAAAAATGAATAGGAGAATTTCTATGACAACAATTAGTACAGAAAATCCATGTGTTACTTTAATCAATGTATTTACTGTCGAACCTGAGCGACAAGATGAATTATTAAATCTATTAATTCATGCTACAGAAACAGTAATGAATAAGATTCCAGGATTTATTTCTGCCAACTTTCATAAAAGTTTAGATGGAACAAAAGTAGTAAACTATGCCCAATGGAAAGATAAAAACGCATTTTATGCTATGCTAAAAAATCCTGAGGCCGTTATTCACATGAAGGAAGCAGAAAAAATTGCACAGAAATATGAACCAACTCTATATCAGGTAGCTTACACTGATTCGATTTTTGATCATAAAAAATTATATTAAAGTTTTTTGAAAAAGCCCCTTTAGTTTAAACTAAGATGCTTTTTATAACTCCATAGATACATTGACTATCGATAACGAGAATTATGTAAATGAGCTGTCCAAATGGACGGCTTATTGTATTTTTTCTTAGCGTGGTTTTTTTCCAAAATGCTGACGAGACCCCATCGCTATCAAGCTAAGCTCATACAACGTCAATTATAGTAGAGGTTGTTTCTTTTTTCTAAAGGCTACGTGTAGGGAATTTAAAGATTTACATACGAAATAAACCCTAACGGGTTTCATTTTTTTGAATTAAGCCGCTTGATTAAATCGTTGATTCAATCCCTCAGGGCTGATGAGCACTTCTGTTGATGCTTCCAAACAGCTGGATAATTGAGTTAAAGAAGTCGTAGCAATATTTTGACTCATCCATACACATAAAGCGACTAGATCTTTTGCTTGGTATTTACTGGTTCGTTGCACGAAACCAACATCTCTAGCAAGATCTCGTAAGATATTTGGAGATAAAAAGCTTTGAATCTCTTGAGCAAATAGTTGTAATTCATCAGATACAGAAATACACTTAGGTTATCTAAGTTCACGATATAAATTTTGTTTCTTATTCAACGGGCAGGTTAGTTGAAGAGTATTGTTTAACTTGTGTACAACAATCGGGCCATTTTGTGGAATAAAACTTTAATAGGCAATTAGATATTTTGTTAAAGTATATATAGAAGATTTTGAGGGAATGTACTTAACTAACGTAAGCAAAATAAGAAGATGATGGTGAAATTTTTGTGTTAAGGGGGAGAGAAATGCCTTATTTAAGAACTAAAGACGGAATTAAAATATTTTATGAATCTTTTGGTAAAGGGAGACCTCTTATTTTTATACATGGATTAGGTGCTTCTTCCTCGATGTATAAACCACAAGTAGAGTATTTTAAAAACTTTTTCGAAGTAATTTTAATAGATTTAAGAGGTAATGGAAATTCTGGAAAACTAGACTGTCACTTTGAAAGTGTTTTGGAAATGCAAACAAACGATATAAAGGAAATTTTAAACCTTTTAAAGATTGAAGCTGCAATATTTGTTGGAGTTTCGTATGGCGGTGTTTTAATTCAAAAGTTAGCCATTACTTATCCCGAAACTGTTAAGGCATTAGTAATAGTGGATAGTTTTTGTGACTCGTCCATTGATTCCTTTCAAAAATTATTAGCTATGATTGGTGCTAACCAAACTTGGGTTATTAATTTTCCTAAAAAGTGGTTAGCCCAATTAACAAAAGCCTCGTATAAAAGATGGGCTTTGGCTAGCACAGAGATGGAAAGTGTAATGTTTAACATGAGAAAACATGAAGCTAAAATTCAAAGAAAAGCAATAAATAAAATTAAATTTAATAAACATTTATCGATTATAGAAGCTCCGACCCTTTGTTTGGTTGGAGACTATACTAAATTAGGTGTTCAGATGATGAAACAAGTAGCTAATTTAATAAAAAATTCAGAGATACAGGTTATTAATGATTCTTTTGACCCAAGTAACCTTTGTCAACCCCATGTTTTTAATAAGACAGTTCATAACTTTATATCGAAAGTACAATAATTACTTATTTGACTAATGTGTACGTTATTAGGGGTCACCATACATGCCCATCAAGCTAATATTTTGAATTACCTCCAAAACGAAAATTTTATCTATTTACAGTTGGGGAACAACCAATTTCTTAACCTGATGTTGATGGGGTAGTACGCCAACTTACTCAAATATTTAAAAATGAAGATGCTAGATATAACAGAATCAGATATTTTTCATATCCAGCTAATAACAAAGCATTCGTAAAAGTCATCTCGTTCGCCTCTATTTAAAAGGTTTTCTTTATCGAGCAATCAATCAGCGTAAACTGGAAGAAACACAGAGCTAAAAATCTCTGTGTTTCTTCTTTTTTAAATACATTTATTAGAAGCTAGTTTACAAGTCTTACTTTGTAGGCTCTACAATGATTCTAACTCCACCTATCCATCCTGGTAAAAAGTTTTCAACAATTATCACTGGTTTTTTGTTGGGAACAATTGTTGTTGGTGTAAATGGAATACTTGTTAACTTTCTGTATCCTTTTTGTATCTGTTCTGCATCAATTAATCTTTCATTTAGAATCTCTTCACTTTCTTGACCAGCAGAATCCGATTTGAAAGATACTTTAACAATATGGTATGCCACAGTTCCTTCAGGTTCTGTTGCAAAGATTTCTAAACTGGGATAACCTGTAGAAAA
>NZ_JH921532.1:0-9921 GCF_000299035.1 Bacillus bingmayongensis | reverse complement strand
ATTATCTTGGAAACTAGATGAAACCTATATAAAAGTCAAAGGAAAATGGTGTTATTTATATCGTGCAATTGATAAAGACGGGCACACATTGGATATTCAACTTCGTAAAAAACGGGATCATCAGGCTGCCTATGCCTTTATGAAAAAATTGGTCAAAACGTTTGGAGAACCAGCGGTTCTCACTACAGACAAAGCACCAGCATTACTTTGCGCATTTAACAAATTAAGAGAACAAGGCTTTTATATAAATACAACTCATTGTACAATCAAGCATTTGAACAATCTCATTGAACAGGACCATAGGCATGTGAAGCGACGTTTTTGCAAATCCGCAGGATTTCAAAATCTTCGCCACGCTTCCCGTACCTTGAAAGGCATCGAAACCATTCATGCTTTATATAAACGAAACCGAAGTCTTGGCTCAGACTTCGGTTTTTCGACGTACAATGAATTACAGGAGCTACTAACAATCGCATAAAATGTACAACTTTTTGTTGGCACCACTTAACCTTAACAAAACTTCGCAACAGAACCGTTCTGCGTAACGGGACAGATGGTCAATTTTTCGATTTCGTCCTACTTCTTCTTCTCTCCAACCAATCCATAGAAAAACAATTCGATCAATTGATCCATATTCCTCGCTATACGTTCTTGATTCGAGGATTCCCAATACCGCCCCAGCTCATTTTTGTACATCGTGAAGTACAGCATAACTATCTCTTCTGTTTGATCTATATGAATGTAACCCTCTTGCTTTCCAAGTGCAACAAACTTCATAAAAAATTGCATGATTTTCTGCTCGGTATAGCTCTCCAGCCTTTGCACCAATCCACTCACCTCAGAGAGTGGGGATTTCTGAAAATTATCCGATAAGATTTGTAAATTTTTAGCTTCCAACAGTATGATTTCCTTCGTCTTTTCAAGAAAAGAACACGCTGAATCAAGAATCTTCTCATACTGCTCCAACTGTTTGTCCATCCAATTCATAAGCATATCGGCATAGAGCTGTTCTTTTGTTCCAAAGTAGTTATAAATGGTAGCGGGAGAAACCTTCGCATTTTGAGCGATTTCATTCACGCTTACCTTCTGAAAACTATATTTAGAGAACAATTCAAATGAGGAGCTGTATATCTGCTCAATTTTGTTCTGTTTCCGTCGTTCGAATCCATTCATATTCTCCACCTCACTTGTAGTGTAGCTTAAGTTTTATAGTAATTCAATAAAATTAATATAAAACTATTGAAATCACAATTTTAAATAATTATAATATTTTTAGAGTGAAATAGTACATTGACTATATATTTTTATTGTTCAAAGCGACGTTCGCTAACATTAACTTACAAAGGGAGTATGCTTACATGAAACAAATACGGATTCCTTCATTTTTACATGATGTGTTCGGTGAAAAACAGAGTATTGAATCTATTTTAACTATATTACTTTTCGGCGGATTGCTGACCGTTGCGTTATATTTGAGATTCCCTGAACTTACAGATAACTTGCCAATTTGGCGCAGCACCCTGGCATTATTATTGATTTTCGATATTTTTTCTGGATGTGTAGCTAATTTTACAGATGGAACCAGCAACTTCTATGCAGCACGCAAAAAAAATCGAATCGTATTTATTGCAATACACTTTCATATCATTCTCGTTGCACTTCTCTTACATACAAATATTTGGTATTCGATTGGGGTTTGGGCTTATACGATCACAGGAACATTTATCGTGAATGCTCTGATTGAGAAGCATTCGCAACGATTTATTGCAGGCTTGCTTCTGTCTGTTGGCCTTGGTTTGATTCCCATGCTACCAGATATACAGTCCTATATGCTGATTATCTATTTATTATTTATGCTTAAAGTGTTATTTAGCTTTGCCGTTAATCATTATGGGAAAACAAGCAACAGCGCAGGTGAAAAAGCATGAATACTCTGTATCGAATATCTAAATTAACAAAGCAGGATAAGCCTTTATTCGTATCACTTATGAGCAAGGCATTTGCCAAAGACCCCTTATTCCTGCATTTATTTGGCGATTCTGAGTTCGATAGAAAATCAAGAAATAGCGTGACAGTTTTTCTATCCTTTATGTTTGATAAAAGCTTTATGCTTAATGAAGAGGTTTGGGGATTTTATGAAAATGAAAACTTGCTTGGCGTATACATTGTTGAAAAGCCACAACCTAGCAAGCTTCAAAATATGAAAGGAGGAGTATTGCTAATCGGGAGGTTGCTTCTGCTGATTTTTCAACTGTCCAGAAAAACTTTAGGTCTCCTTAATTCCTATATGCGAGTGACAAGATCCTTTGCTCCTTCAATAGCACATCACTACCTCATTATGATTGGAGTAAACCCGGAGAACCAGGGAAAGGGAATCGGTAAGGCCCTGCTTCAACACCTGCTACATACAGTACATACGAACAATAAATCGCAAGGAGTCGCGCTGGATACGGAAAATACAAAAAACATAAGTTTGTACCAGAGATTCGGATTTTCCTTAAGCGGAGAAACACAAATTGACAAGGTACCAGTGTATTGTATGTTCTATCAGAAAAATAACTAGAGCGACGAATTTTGTTGAATTATTTGGTTCTGTTGCGAAGTTTTGTTAAGGTTAAGTGGTGTCAACAAAAAGTTGTACATTTTATGCGATTGTTAGTAGCTCCTGTAATTCATTGTACGTCGAAAAACCGAAGTCTGAGCCAAGACTTCGGTCTCGTTTATATAAAGCATGAATGGTTTCGATGCCTTTCAAGGTACGGGAAGCGTGGCGAAGATTTTGAAATCCTGCGGATTTGCAAAAACGTCGCTTCACATGCCCATGGTCCTGTTCAATGAGATTGTTCAAATGCTTGATTGTACAATGAGTTGTATTTATATAAAAGCCTTGTTCTCTTAATTTGTTAAATGCGCAAAGTAATGCTGGTGCTTTGTCTGTAGTGAGAACTGCTGGTTCTCCAAACGTTTTGATCAATCTTTTCATAAAGGCATAGGCAGCCTGATGATCCCGTTTTTTACGAAGTATCCAATGTGTGCCCGTCTTTATCAATTGCACGATATAAATAACACCATTTTCCTTTGACTTTTATATAGGTTTCATCTAGTTTCCAAGATAATTGAACGTTTTTATTTTTCTTCTTCCAAATTTGATAGATAAGATTTCCATATTCATGAACCCAGCGCATGATGGTTGTTGGATGAACCGAAACACCACGCTCTTTCAAGATTTCAGATACATCACGATAGCTTAAAGAAAAACGACAATAGTAGCCGACGGCTACCAAAATAATATCCTTTTTAAACTGTTTTCCTTTAAAATACCCCATATATTATTCTCCTGCTCACACTTTTTCTACAGGTTATCCCAGTTTAGAAATCTTTGCAACAGAACCTCACACGCTATTACTACAGCACCTTCATTTAAACATTGCTTAACAATTTCTTTTCCGATTCCAGAAGCCTATAAAAAATCCCTTTAGATTGCTTACTGAAGGGATTCGTGCTTATATGATTTTTATTATCGAAAGTTGTTTTTACACAATTAAAAGCTTCTTCATAAAAACAGTTTTTACACTTGTATCATCTTTCTTATGTACAATGTCTTCTTCATAAACTTGATATCCTACAGATTCATATAATCTAATATTCTTAGGGATATTTGCTCGTACTTTACAAGTGACGTATTTTTTTTTGTATTTTTTTGCGTAATCTTCTAACCAATGAAGCAATTCTTTGGCAATTCCTTTACTTCTATGATCTGGATGGACAGATAAGCGGAAGAAATATATACTATTTTCGGTTCTGTTGCAAAGTTGAAAAATAACCCAAAATAATGAGTATATGATACATGTTCTTGTATATTTTATAATGTTTATTCGGAACAATTGTATTTTCATTCTATATTTTTGGGGGCGTTTAAAACTTTGCAACAGAACCATTAAAAGTCATCTCAGGACATTGTAGTTTTGTTCAAAAATAAATTTTTTTGAATAAAAAAACGGATAGCTTTAGTTTAAGAAAGACCATCTTTTGATGGTTTTTTTATTGCCGTTCAGGTTCCGACTGGTTCGTAAGAACCTGACGGGTTCTGAATGGATTCCGAAGGATGCCTTTAAAAATTTTTTCTTAAAGGTATACCTTTAAGGACATAACTTTAACCCTTATAAAATCAAGATTTATCATGTTTATAAACATGTTATAAAATATTTATAAACGTTATTGTTTCTAAAGGAGAGAGATGAGCATTGAACATTGGTTTAGGACTTGTACTAATACCCTTCGCATTAATTTTTATTTCACTGGGGATATTCACACGCAAAAAGAACGATAAAATTATTGGTAATGGATTGTTAGTGGTAGGAACAATAATTTTATCAGTAAGTGTTGTATTGCTCACTGGTTTATATGACCCGTATGCAAATCACATTCGATAATAACTTTCCGTAATAAAGCTAAAAAAGCATCGAAAAAATCGATGCTTTTTCTGTTGCTATTTCCAATATAGAATGGAGTGTAGATTATATCTACACTCCATTTCAATTATTGATTATTGTTAAGGGATAGTAATTACATAAGGTACTGTAAATACTTTTCCTTTATGCTGGAATTGCGCCCATATCTTATATGTTCCACTTGTTGGAAATTCTGTGTGGAACATAGCTTCAGGTCCCATGGTTTTTGAATCGGCTGGATGTACATGAAGGTATTGTTCAGTATCTTCACTTAAAATGACAACATGCCCAATTGCACCTAAATATGTTTCAAGATCCGTAATTGGTTTCTTAGTAGCTGCATCTTTAATACTAAAGTTCAGCATAACCTCTTTGTTTGGTTTTAATTCGCCGTCATAACTCAATGTGATTTCTTTTCCATCCGCAGCTTTTACTAACGATTCGTCAGTTTGAAGAGGCTCTACTTTTTGTTCTGTCCCTTCTACTTTAATCGTATGTGTTTGGGTAGTTTGTGAACCACCTTTTGGAATAAAGTCAGCGATGAATTTATACTCTCCGCCTTTTGGAAAGCTGACGTCTACATTGAACTTTCCGTTCCCATCATATGTAGGGTGTATGTGATTGAAATAAGATAAATCTTTACTTACTACAATCAAATGCATTTTCTTTTCGTGATTAATTTCATAGTCTTCTATCGGTTTATTTTGACTGTCTTTCACTTCAATAGCTAGTTTTTCTTTTTGATTTTCTTTTGGATTAGAAGGTGACAAATCCCATGAAACATTCATATCTTGTGATTTCTTTTCGTTATGACCTGCATGCTCATTCTCTTTATTTGCTTTTTCGTTCTTTGTCTCGTGTTGATGAGATGTACTTTTAGAATCTGATTGATTCGTACATCCTGTGAAAATCCCCACAGTAAGTATCATACCCATAGCTGTTATAAGTGTTTTTTTCTTCATATTATTCTCCCCCAGTTATATATTGTGTGAGCTGATAAGTTAGAAGAACTTGTTTACTTATTATTTGTATATGAATCATTCATATACATCATCGTCTCGTCTCCTTTTGGTGTGTATTTGTAATTATAAAAAATAATATTAATGATTTTTTCGCTTTTTCCTTGTTATAAATCACATTTAAATACTTCATATGGGTATATTAATGTGGTTTAAATAGGAGATAAACTATACTAAAACAAATTGGCTATAAAGTTTTATAAGGTCGAGAATATAGAATAACAATGAATTGTCGAGAAATTAAGGAGATGTAGAAATGAAACAGAGAAAACATATCGTAGTAAAATCTGTACATTGTTGTAGTAAATGTGGTCATCTGTAGGGGGCACCATATCAAAAAAAGAAAATTGTACGTTAATTAGAGTATTATGATGAGAGGATTGTTCGTTCAATATAAAGGCGAATATTCTCTCTTTTTATAAATATTAGAAACATAAACTGTAGCTTACATATTTAGTATAGTTCGTTCATTATGTAGCTCATGTTCAAATTATTGGAGGTGGTTAGATTGAGAGTTCAAGAAGTGAAGCCGGTGTTAGCAAAGCAACCCTTTACAATAATATGGAAATACGGAAACGAATTGAGCCTTTGCGTGAGCAACAATCAAAAGTTCCTACTCTTAAGCAAATTAAACGAGAGATCGACGAGAACAATAAAGATGCCATCATTGAATCATTGAAGCGAAGAATCAAAAAAGTAGAAGCGGAAAATAAGCAGCTTCGAGAGCAATTGAAAGTAGCATATGCGGATGTATATAAACAAATTTAGAGTATGAGGAGAACGATGTCTCTCGTTCTTATTTTAACAGCATGGTAGAATTTAGATAAAAAATGAGGGAGAAACAGAATGGATAATGGGGTAAATTATAAAATTTGGACGGTATGTATGATTCAAAATGAGGACAAGGTTTTACTCCTCGATAGACAGCATGACGATTTCAAAGGATTCATTCCTCCTGGAGGAAAAGTAGAATTTCCGGAAAGTATTGTTGATAGTGCCATTAGAGAAGTTAAAGAGGAAACTGGTCTTGAAGTTAGTAACCTTGTTTATAAAGGACTTTATGAATATGTTAATCCAATCGCCAAAGATCGATATATGATATTTAACTATTTTACAAGGGACTTTAAGGGGGATTTACTTAAAGATTCGCCAGAAGGAAAAGCTGTTTGGGTGAATATCAATGAAGCTTACAATCTTCCTATGCAAAAATCCATTCGTAGAAGATTCCCTTTGTTCTTTGAAGAAGGAACATTCGAAATTCAAGTAGAATGGGATCACGAAAAAAATCAAGAGGGACTAGTTACTATAAAGAGAACATAGACAAAACAATGCTGGCCTACACATATTAGTCATATCTAATATGTGTAGGCCTTTTAATTTTAAGCATTTATAAATTTAGGTCTTGATAACGTACAATTTTCCCGAAATGATATGGTGACCTCTTATAACATTCTATTTTCTATTCAACATACAATTGGTGTTTTCTGTCTTATTCCCCTGTTTCGGGGATGGGCAAAGTTATCCTTAATGCAATATTCGGCCTTTTTTATATGATGATTCTATTTTTAAATTCATTCATTTTCTTTACGCTTTATTTTTTCTTTTAACTGATTTTCAAAAATAACACGTCTATCTTCCATGGCATTATATACCTCAAAATTCCCTCTTCTTTTTTTGAACAGCAGTTCTTCCTTTGGGTTGAAGCGGATGACAAACTTTACATTTTATTTCTCTTCTATGTCTAGCACCTACTTGTGCTTTATATTCATTTCCACATGTACCACAAAGCCACCATACATTTTGGCTAGAATTAATCCTCGTTTCCTCAGGAGGCTTAACTCCATATTCTCCTTCATTTTTAGTAGGATGCCACTCTTTAACTAATTCAGGATCTAGAAGAGCTAAGGAATTTTGAAACAATTCACACTTTCTACACCCTTTTCCATTCTTAACTCTTTGACTAATTGTTTCTCTCCATGTATGTCCTTTTTCACAAATCCAATATGCATCCTCTGAAGAAGTATAAATTACATCATATGCTGTCCTAACTTCAGAGTACCTACTATTTTTAAGCACAAACCAATTCTTTGCTATTTCTGGATAAACTGTTGCTAAACAGTTATCCTCACATACCTTCTTATTCGCACAATATGGGCAAACACTTGTATTTATATATCTACTCGCAATCGTTTCTTCCCATTCATGATTTCTTTTGCATTGCCACCATCTACGTACCCAGCCTTCATCAAATACAACAGCATCTGGGGTAATACCTTCATTCTTTGTTGGATGCCATTGTTTAGCTAATTCAGGATCCACCTCTTGTAAGGTTTTAATTCGTCGCTCTTCTTTTATTTCCGCTCGCTTTGTTGCCTTCCTAATCCTTAAACATTTTGGACATTCTTTTTTCTTCTGTCTATCGTAAATACTCATGCCCCACTCATGACCTTCGGAACATTTCCACCAAATATATTCATAGCTTCCAATAGTTAATTCATTAGGATTAATACCATTATTTTTAGTAGGGTGCCATTCCGATAACAATTTTTCGGGCAATCCGTTATTTGTTGTTAATGTTTCCACCAAACTCATCCCTTCATATTTTCAATTAAAAACCACTTATCTTTGTTTATCACATCAGTATCCATTTCATATTCCTCAAATTCTTGTACTTGATTGTTTTCCTTTGAAATAAATGGTTTTATAAAAACTTTTGCATTGGAATACTTACTTTTGTTAGATTTTTCATCTATAAATGCCATTATTTTTACAATCTCAATCTTATATACATAAAGTGGATGTGCAAATTTCCACCCCACTCTTAATGTGGTTCTGGTGCAAAAATGTTAGTTAGAAACATAGAGTAGCAATTTCCTCTACATTTCTATCTTATGAAGCTAAGCCAAATAATTTATGAATAAATTCCTTCTGTTTTTGGACGGACTTGTCCGGTAAAACCACTTGTCCTTTTTTCATCATATGCATGGCTTCAACACCACTCAATATAGAGATTGCTGTTTTAAATGATTTTAATCCTAACATAGAACGAACTCGCCTTTTAATAAACCGGTGGTCTTGTTCTACTATATTATTGAGATATTTAACTTGCCTTAGTTGTATGCCTTCAGGCATATGTTTCTCTTCTTTCAACTCTTGAATCGCTACAGGATAGGCAGGGTTCTTATCTATTGTTATTACACGAGGTTTAGAAACATACGAAAAAGCCAAGGCTTTCTTGAAAAAGCGCTTGGCTGCTTTTTTATCTCTTGATTTACTTAGATAAAAATCAATGGTATTCCCCTCTGAATCAACTGCACGATATAAGTACATCCATTGACCTTTTACTTTAATATAAGTTTCATCGACTCTCCACGAGTCATTGGTTGATTTAAGATGACGTCGAATTCGCTTATCTAATTCAGGACCGTATTGATGAACCCAACGCATAATGGTTGTATGAACCAAAGATAATCCCCGTTCCTCCATCATTTCCACCAAATCACGAAAACTTAAGTTGTACCGCAGGTACCACCTTACTGTTAATAAGATTAGTTCAGGCTGATAATGCTTCCATTTGAACAAATTTTCTTTTTCCATACCAATCACGCACCCTTTCTAGAGTGATAGTATCAGTATGTCCAAGTTTCAGAGATTAGTTACATAAATCTTATAGTTTTTGCACCAGAACCCTTATATGCTTTGTTTGCCATATCAAAATCCCTCACCTCATGCTTTGATTTTCTATGTGTTTTTTTGTTCTTTCAATGGCGCACCATCCGTTGTAAGCAAGCAAACGTTTTTTGCCCCAAAATACTCTTTCTAAAGTTCTTCTTTTACTGATGGGAAATGCTTTTTTATAAATCGAGAACTTGCGCTTTTATGAACATTGATAAACTTTAACATTTCAGTATTCAGATGTATTTTGAACAAAATATGCACATGTTCAGTATCATGATTCCATTCGACTAAGGTAATATTGTAATTCTCATCCAATCGAACAAACATATCTTTCATATAGTCAGATATGGGAGCATTAATCACTTTTCAGAACAAAGTGATAATATAATAGTATGAAAAAGAGACAACTTTAGGCTACCCCTAACCGAAATTCATCTTCCACTTTCACTAGCGCTGTCGCACCTTCACGTTTAAAAGTGGAAGACTACTTTCGGACAGAAGTTGAGGCTTTTTCAAACTTATTATAATAGCAGCACATCTTTAATATATAATCAATACTACAGAATCTAATCAAAAAATACATGATTTTACAAAAAAAATTTAGATTAGAAAACTCATTTTGGTGCAGCAACTTCAAGATAATTGCAATGAATATTAAGGTTCGGTTCAACTATCAGTGATGGTTCTGGTGCAAACACTTCAGAAGTGATATAAAAAAGTAAAAATGTTCCTATTGGGGTCACACCACATCGCTATCAAGCTAACAAAACAAA
>NZ_JH921531.1:1878-14806 GCF_000299035.1 Bacillus bingmayongensis | reverse complement strand
TTTGTTTTGTTAGCTTGATAGCGATGTGGTGCTACCCCAAGTAAGAAAGATAATACTTTTAGAACAAAAAAAAGAACCCTTACCATAAGGATTCTTTAAAGAAAACAACAAATTCCTAAACGTTCAAAATTCTTTTTTCGGTAATCTGAAATGAAGAGAAAGTTGTTACTCTATGTTTCTAACTAACATTTTTGCACCAGAACCAAATCAATTATATTACCTTTGGAATTTATCGTACGATAGAGATACAACCATTGCGATTTTACCTTGATATACGTTTCATCAACTCACCAAGAATCATTAACTTTCTTTAATTGACGACGTATCCGCTTGTTCAATTCAGAACCATAATGATGTATCCATCGTATAATGATCGTATGAGGGATAGATTGTCCCTGCTCTTCCATCATTTCTACGAAATTACAAAAGCTTAAATTGTACGGAAATCACTATCACTTTTACTCGGCTATTGCTGATCGAATAGCATTACTAAATTTCTCCATCTTAGAATTATCATTCTCAAGTTCAGTACGCAAAGCACCGGTGATCTCCAATTGTGCACCTTTTAAAGTTTTACCCCTATTTACGATATTCATCGGGTTGGTCCCCTTGAGATCGTCACGTATATCAGTACTGAAACCTGCGCTGGACAATTTTGCCTCAATCTTATCCTTTAATTCTTTATCAAGTCCGCCCATGTAAACTAGTTTTTCTGTTCCTTTCGCACCATGAATAGAAACAACTTTGTTCTTTTGTGCTGTCATTTCCAAAGCTATTGGGTCGTCATAATGGGTAGAAGTTAGATGCAAATCATTTTGCTTATCTTTATTAAAGTCGTCAAATATTTTAGCATTAAATATGTAGTAACTGTAATCACCTAGGGCAACTTTTTTTGCTATTTGGTCAGTTCCAGATTCGATTTCTCCACCGTGAATTGCTAGAATGATTGTATCAGAACTTGGTATATCTTGGGTTTCGATGGTATAATCTATACCTTCTTGGTAATGCGCCGACAATTCTTCAAAGTTATCGAATACATCTGATGCGGCTGAAGCTGTAGACACTGAGAATGCTGAAGCAGTGAACAAAGATGTCAGAGCTAACATGAATTTTTTCATTTCAATTCCCCTTTTTATTTGAACTCTCACTTGTATGATCCTGAATTCGGAAAATGAATACGTGGTCATCTCAAGTAAACAAATAACTCCTGGAGAGTCAATGGAACGTATATCAAGGTAAAATCGCAATGGATATATCTCTATGGTGAAGAACAAACCATTGATTTTTGTCTGTTGTGCAATTGCTTGTTTTTTAACCATAAATTCACTTATTTTTTATATAAGGATTAATACACACAAAAGTAATTATAACTTATTTTCGCATAATTTGCCATATTTATCCATCTATCGTTGTAACATAATTTCAATCATATGGTATTAGGGGTCGCCATACATGCCTATCAACTTAAGAAAAGTAAACACCCAAAAAACGAAAAAAGAGCTGCCTTCTCCAAATAACTAACTGTAGAAAAAGGAATTTTTCATTTTGGGGGTACTTCAAAATATTAGCTTGATGGCGATGGGGTCCCGCCCACATTTTAACAAAAATATACGCTAAGCAAATTTCGACATAAAAAGAGCCGATTTTTTTACTCTAAGAAAAAATCGGCTCTTTAATTTTGAGTTTAGAAGTTGGAAGTCTATTCGTTAAAAAGAGTATATACAAGGTATTGCCCTATGTAGCCTGCTCACGCCTTCCTTTATCTCTTCATTTGTTAAATGTCCATAACCCAAAATAATTCGGTTATGATGTTTTCCTTTTTCAATGGTGTGGTCTTCCACAGGATATACTTTCACTCCAAGTTGTTGGGTTTCCTCAAGTAATTCTTTTGTGAATTGAAACTGATTGAATTCAACAATCAGGTGTAACCCTGTAGAATAACCGAAAATATTGATCTTATTCGAGAATGTTGATTCTAATTGATGGATAAGGAAGTCTCTTCGATTTTTATAGATTTTCTTCATCTTCATAATATGCCGTTCTAAATAACCTTCAGCAATAAAACGAGCAAGGATAAGCTGATCTAAAGAAGGAGTATGTAAATCCGAAAACCATTTTAACCTACGACATTTTTCAATAAGGTGTGAGGGAAGAACTAAATACCCTATTCTAAGAGCCGGTGATAAGATTTTACTAAATGAACCAATATATAACACACGCTCTGGATCCAATCCCTGTAATGAACTTACAGGTGAGCCTTCATATCGAAACTCACTGTCATAATCATCCTCAACAAGATAACAATTTGTTTTTCTCGAGTAGTTAATTAATTGAACCCGTCGTTGAATCGGTAACGTTCCACCTAAAGGAAACTGATGGGAAGGAGTAATAAAGATGCACTTTGGATTTTTATTTAAAGGCAACAAAGATGTATCCATCCCATTATCATCAGCTGGTATAGGATAAAGAGAAGCTCCTGAAGTTTTAAAAATCGTTTGAATGTCATTGGTGATAGGATCTTCCATTAGCACTTCGTCACCAGTTGACAAAAGTAACTTAGAAACAAGTGTTAAAGCTTGGGTTGCACCGGAAGTAATCACCAATTGCTCTGGATGACAAAAAACCCCTCTTGTTTTTAGTAAATAGCGTGATAAAACCTCTCTTAATTCCGGACGCCCTTCGGGAATATCGTATCCAAACGTAGAAGGAGACGTTTCATTCCATATGGTGTGAGACAACCTTGCCCATGCCTTACGTGGAAATAAGTCCAATGCTGGTATCCCTGAACGAAAATTAATGATGTTACTTTCTTTGTTTGTTTTTTTGTACCAAGATAAAGAATCAAATAGAGGTGCTTTTTTATGTTTTTCTAAATATGTTCCTTCAGCAATAAATGTCCCTGAACCACGTCTAGCAACCAAAAAGCCTTCGGCAAATAGTTGATCATAAGCTTCTAAAATTACATTTCTAGACACTTTTAACTCAGAAGATAGTTCCCGTGTTGATGGCAGTTTTTCTCCTGATTGCAGCTCTCCATTTAAAATTCGTTCACGTATTTGTTGATAAACCTGCCGAATTAAAGATATATCTGATGACCGATCAATAGGTATCCAAAACATATATATTTTCCCTTCATTAAAAGTGGTACTGTTAAAGTTCGTATGAAATGGTACTAATACAAACCATTTTAGCATGATATAGTTGGATCAAACAGTTCTAAAGGAGATGAAAATGCGATGACAAATCAAGAATTTCAGGTGGCCCAGGCACTTAAATCGATTGCCCGAAATGAACATATCAAATCCTACATACAACAATCCCCTGAACTCCATACATTATTGTTACAAGCCGCAAAACGCTTTGTCACCGGAGAAATGAGGCATGAGGGGATGGAAGCGGCAAAAGGGCTGATCACAAAAGATTATCTTATTTCACTGGAATACATAGGGGAAAATACAAAGGATTTAGAGGAATGCCAAAATGCAAAAAATGAGTTTTTGGATCTTATTGAGGACATGGGTACTCTGTCCATGAAACAAACGGTATCGCTCGATTTATCACATATCGGGTTGTCCATAAATCCGGAAACGGCCTATATCCATTTAACGGAGTTGGCGGAGAGGGCAAAAATGCATGAAATTACACTCATGATAAGTGCGGAAGAATCATCTAAAACAGATGACATTCTTACCATCTATAAAAGAACAACTGAGCAATATCCAAATGTGGGAATCACACTGCAAGCCCACTTATATCGTTCTGATTATGATATTCAGGAACTGATACATTGTCCTGGAAAGATACGGATTGTTAAAGGGGCCTATCAAGAATCTTCCGATATTGCCATGCCTAGGTCAACTGACTTGAATCAACGGTATCTCCAACTTGTAGAACAATTGGTTGAAGCCAATCATCCTGTATCTATAGCGACGCATGATGAAGCCCTTATTCGGGAAATGGAGCGGCGTCAATATATGAACCATCCTCATGTGGAAGTTGAAATGCTTTATGGGATACGTCCCGATTTGTTGAAAACATTAAATAACAAAGGGTATAACGCTAGGGTGTACTTGACTTACGGGAAAGAGTGGTACTTGTATTTATGTCATCGGATAGCCGAACATCCGGAAAATTTATATCGTGCCGTGACGGATATAATCCATCCATCTGTAATAAAAGGGGATCAGAAATATTGAATAAATATTTAATCCCCCATTTAAAAATTGCTTTGGCTATGACTATTGTGGGAAGTTCAGTCGTAGTGGGTAAGTTAATTGGCCAAAGTTTTCCCGTATTCGTAGCATCCGAACTGCGATTTCTAATCGCAACCATTATTCTGGTTCCTTTACTAATAAAATTTGAAGGGATTCCTCCTATTGGTAAAAAGAATTTTCTCATCCTTTTTTTACAAGCATTATTTGGTGTGTTTTTGTTCAATATTTTTATGTTATATGGACTGAAATCAACTACAGCCATTGAAGGCGGAATCATTACAAGCATCATTCCGGCTGTCACCGGGGGGCTTGCTTTTCTTCTCCTCAAGGAAAAACTGACAAAACGCATCAATGTAGGAATTATGCTGGCCGTTTCAGGGACATTGGTAATCAATGTTTTCGGATCATTTTCAAACATGGAAGGCGGTTCTTCCCACGTATTCGGGAATTTGCTTATTTTCGGTGCTGTCATTGGTGAAGCCTTATTTATCATATTAGGGAAACGTGTCGCACAACAAGTGAGTCCTCTTGCCGTCTCAACGATTGTCAGCGCTTTTGGGGTGGTCTTATTTTTACCATTTTCCCTCTATGAGGGAAGCCGGTTCCAGTTTGAAACAGTATCCGTTTCGGAGTGGGGGCTGATACTGTATTTTGGGATTGTTGTGACGGTCATTGCTTTCATTTTGATGTACCAAGGTGTCTCAAAAGTTTCAGCAAGTACAACTGGCGTATTGACAAGCGTTTTGCCGATTAGCAGTATTGTTCTTTCTATCCTCATATTAGGTGAAGAAATATCTTTGATCCATCTTGTGGGAATAGGAATGATATTAATAGCCATTTGCTTGATTTCAAAACAACCGTCAGAGAATACACAAACTCAAAGTTTAGGAAAAGTTGAGAGAGATAAGGAAAAATTGTTGAGGTGAACATATTAAGTCGCGTTATTCAGTCTCAAAAACCTCGTTTTTGAGACTTTTTTATTTCTAAGAGATAGCCTTGAAAAATCGTGATAACTTCAGTCTCAAAACTTGTCTTAAAATCAAAATCTCATTATTCCTATATCTTACGAGTTATGCGACAATAAAAAAGAAAATGGAGGTGATATTTTGTTAATTGGATATGCTCGTGTATCAACAAGTGATCAGAATTTAGATTTGCAGAAGGATGCTCTTATACAAGCTGGATGCAAACGGATTTTTACTGATGTAGTAAGTGGATCTACCTCATCTCGCTCTGGATTAGATGAAGCTCTGGATTACGTACGCGAGGGCGATACATTAGTAGTTTGGAAATTAGATCGCTTAGGTCGTTCCCTCAAACACCTTATTGAAACTATCAATATATTAAATGAAGAAGGAATTGCCTTTCGAAGTCTTCAGGAAAATATGGATACTTCTACAAGTGGAGGGAAACTCATTTTTCACGTATTCGGAGCATTAGCTGAATTTGAGCGAGAAATGATTCAAGAACGTACACAAGCTGGATTGTCAGCCGCTCGTGCGCGTGGACGTCTGGGTGGAAGACCTAAAGTGATGGATACAACCCAGGTTTCTATGGCTAAATCTTTAATGCAGGATCCAAATTATTCTACTGAAGATATATGTAACACCTTAGGTGTTTCAAGAGCTACATTGTATCGATATCTGCAGAAAGCGAAATAACAAATACAAAGGGGATGACTTCTAATGTATGTGAGAGTAAGAGAACTTCTTACAACAGAAGAACGAAAACAATATATGCAAATCCCCTCTGATATAAGCGAATGGATATTAAGTACATACTTTTCTTTCAGTCAGCATGATCTCAAAATCATTAATCGCCATCGGAGGGACTATAATCGTCTAGGTTTTGCTATTCAATTAAGTGTTTTACGATATTCAGGATGGCCCTTATCTGATGTAGGAGATATTCCGAATGTCGTTTTAGAATTTGTAGCTACACAAATTGGTGTAAATACAGAAGATTGGGGACTCTATGCTCAACGAGACGCTACACGATATGAACATATAGAAGAGATTCGAAAAGAATACGGTTTTCGTAACTTTACAATTGCTGACTATCGAAAGTTATCTAAATTTCTTCAACCACATGCATTAAATAATGGAAATACAACATATCTCATTGAAATAGCATTGCAAGAACTCCGTACTTGGAAGATTATACTTCCTTCGATGACAATTATAGAACGAGCGGTTCTGTTGCGAAGTTTTGTTAAGGTTAAGTGGTGCCAACAAAAAGTTGTACATTTTATGCGATTGTTAGTAGCTCCTGTAATTCATTGTATGTCGAAAAACCGAAGTCTGAGCCAAGACTTCGGTTTCGTTTATATAAAGCATGAATGGTTTCGATGCCTTTCAAGGTACGGGAAGCGTGGCGAAGATTTTGAAATCCTGCGGATTTGGAAAAACGTCGCTTCACATGTCTATGGTCCTGTTCAATGAGATTGTTCAAATGCTTGATTGTACAATGAGTTGTATTTATATAAAAGCCTTGTTCTCTTAATTTGTTAAATGCGCAAAGTAATGCTGGTGCTTTGTCTGTAGTGAGAACCGCTGGTTCTCCAAACGTTTTGACCAATCTTTTCATAAAGGCATAGGCAGCCTGATGATCCCGTTTTTTACGAAGTTGAATATCCAATGTGTGCCCGTCTTTATCAATTGCACGATATAAATAACACCATTTTCCTTTGACTTTTATATAGGTTTCATCTAGTTTCCAAGATAATTGAACGTTTTTATTTTTCTTCTTCCAAATTTGATAGATAAGATTTCCATATTCATGAACCCAGCGCATGATGGTTGTTGGGTGAACCGAAACACCACGCTCTTTCAAGATTTCAGATACATCACGATAGCTTAAAGAAAAACGACAATAGTAGCCGACGGCTACCAAAATAATATCCTTTTTAAACTGTTTTCCTTTAAAATACCCCATATATCATTCTCCTGCTCACACTTTTTCTACAGGTTATCTCAGTTTAGAAATCTTTGCAACAGAACCTAATTTACTATAAAGTATTCATATTGATAGGATATTCTTATCAGAAGGAGAGTGGGGATTGTGAGAGAAACTTGTGTTCCGACTGGCGTAGAACTAAAAAACACTGGTTTTGGATATACGTTATCCTTAATAGGTGGTAAATATAAAATGATTATTTTGTATTGGTTGTCTGAAAATAAGGTTATGAGGTTCAATGAGCTGAAGCGATGTATTGGGACTATTTCCTTTAAAACACTAAGTGTTATGTTAAAAGAACTTGAGGAAGATGGTCTTATTATACGTAAAGAATTTCCCCAAATACCTCCAAAAGTTGAATATTCATTATCTAAACGTGGTTGTTCACTTATTCCATTGTTAGATATGATGTGCGAGTGGGGAGAGAAAAATAGTTTTCAAGCTCTAGAAGATGTAAAAAAATAGGCATAGTGTAAAAGGAAGTACCTTCTTGTTTAGAAGGTACTTCTTATTTTAATTTTTATAAAAGTTACCTATTACATATTATCAATGAAATTTAGATAATCTTGGGTACTTTTTTCTATTTCACTTACAGATGGCTCAAATTCTGCTCCATAAAACGCAAAGAACGAACGATAGTCTGCTTTACAATAGATGGCTGTCGTCTCAAACGGACACAACACTTGTTCAAGGGTATAATGGTATCTTCCAGCTTCACTATAATCCACATTTTTGATCCCGGCAGATACACCTAAAGCAATTTTACGATTCTTTAATTTATCTCCTTTTGAACCATAAGCCCATTCATAAAGGAAAACATCATCCAGCCACTTTTTTAAGAGAGGAGGACAGTTGAACCAATATACAGGAAATTGGAAAACAAGGTTCCCGTGAGTTTCAACCAATTTTTGTTCTTTTTCCACATCTATGTTCTCATCAGGATAAACCTTATGCAATTCGTGCACAGTATATTTTTCTGGATATTTTTTTAATTCTTCTACCCATCGCTTATTAACAACAGATGTTTCTAAACTTGGGTGTGTTACGATAACAAGAGTTTTCAATGTTTCTTCCTCCTTAGGCTGATTTCATTTTTATTGTAAAGTTCAAGCTGAAAATATGTAAGTACGCACTTTTATTACAGGTACTTACATAAAGGTAAGTACCTGTAATTTGCAGTCTTTTTTTATTGTGCCAAATGACCGATAAACTGCTGAAAGGGAAAGAAGGGTTCTGTTGCAAAGATTTCTAAACTGAGATAACCTGTAGAAAAAGTGTGAGCAGGAGAATGATATATGGGGTATTTTAAAGGAAAACAGTTTAAAAAGGATGTTATTTTGGTAGCCGTTGGCTACTATTGTCGTTTTTCTTTAAGTTATCGCGATGTATCTGAAATTCTCAAAGAACGTGGTATTTCTATTCATCCAACAACTATCATGCGCTGGGTTCATAAATATGGAAATCTTATCTATCACATTTGGAAAAAGAAAAACAAAAACACATTGTTATCTTGGCGTTTGGATGAAACCTATATCAAGGTGAAAGAGAAATGGTGTTATTTATATCGAGCAATTGATAAAGAGGGACAAACACTTGATATTCAACTTCGTCAAAAGCGGGACACACAAGCAGCATATGCTTTTATGAAAAGACTTGTTCGATCTTTTGGAGAACCAACGGTTCTGACGACAGATAAGACCCCTTCTTTAGCTTCCGCATTCAAAAAATTAAAGGAGATAGGTCTTTACAAAAATACCTTTCATCGTACAATCAAGTACCTCAATAATATCATTGAGCAAGATCACCGACATGTGAAACGTCGATTCTCCCGTTCTTTAGGATTTCAAAGTCTTCGCCATGCCTCACGTACTATTAAAGGTATAGAAACTGTTCATGCTATATACAAACAAAAACGAAGTCTTCAACCAAACTTCGTTTTTTCGACGTATAACGCATTACATGAATTATGAATAGTTTCATAAAACTGGTCCACAATATTCCCCATCTTTTTATATGGATATGTTCCGTTGGAACATTTTCTGTAGAAAGATTCGTAATATACACGTTGATCCCACTCAATCGTTTACTTCGTTCTTTGTAAGTAATACCTTTCTTCTTCTCTTTTTTGGCTTGTTCCTTCAACCTTTTCTCTGTTTGTTCTTTTGTTAATCGATGAATAATAACACGAGCTGGTAATTTTTGATACTGTCCAATGTATGCCTCTGAAATCTCCATTGTTTGGCCAGGGGACAATTGATTCATGAGTTCTTCCATATCTAACTGAATATAGAGTGTCCCTTTCTTGACGGTCCCATTTTGAAAATACTCTGGCTTATCATTCTTACGATAGATTCGAGAATTTAATTTCAAACGTGAGACATAATAAGCTCCTTTATCATCGATCTTCTGTAAGTCATGTAGGTCGAAATAGCCTAAATCTCTTATATACAAGTCTTTGGGTCGAATGGTTTGTAGGCTTGTTGAACCAAAGGTTTTATCATTTTCTCTTCCTTCTCCTACATAAACGTGCAGGAACTTCCCACTCAATAGGTCATACTCTAATTGAATTTTGACTCCTGCCGTATGGCTACTTCCACCTGAACCTTGATACTGTGAAGAAAACTTATCTGGAAGCTGAAATGTTGTAGAATCTAGAATCCGAATGTGTTTAAAGCTCGTGGTATATTGATGAATTATTTCTTTTGTTGAATGAATTCTTTGAGTTAGAAGATTAGCTAGAACTTGTTCTAGCAACTGTACTGCGGAAGCATTAAATCGTTTGTTAAGTCCTTCAGGGCTGATAAGAACACCCGTAGATACTTCAAGATGGCTACATAATTGTGTGAGTGATGTACTTGCAACCTGTTGGCTAAGCCATACACATAAAGCAACTAACTCCTTTGCTTGATATTTACTCTTTCGCTGAACGAATCCTTTTTCTTTAGCTAGGTGTTCTAGAACATGAGGAGACATATGTCGTTGTAATTCTTCGGCAATCGGTTGAAGTTCGTCAAGAATCAAAAGACCCATAAAAAAACGCCATCCTTTCTGTATATTTCTACAAAAAGAATAACGTTTTCTGTGAATTATGGATATAAATTTATCTTAGGTTGATAGTGATGTATGGTGACCCCATATACATAAATACATTTTGTCGAAATTATTAAAAAGGGGAATTTTTCTATTTGAAGAACTAATAATTGATTGCCAATATGTATTAGAAATCTCAATCTAAACTAAAGGAGAACAAAATGGGACAAAACAATAAAGGCTTTTCTGAAACAGGATTGCGCAAAATGCGCAATGTACTGGCGCAGCATGTAGATTCTGGAAAGATTCCTGGGCTCGTCGCCTTAGTCAGCCGAAACGGCGAGACGCACGTCGAAGCGTTTGGAACAATGAGGCATGATGGTGGCGCACCAATGCGTCGGGACACGATCTTTCGATTGGCGTCCACTAGCAAGCCGATCGCAGTTTCACCGGTAATGGTTCTGCTCGACGAGTGCAAACTGCATTTGGACGACCCAGTAGACAAATGGCTGCCCGAACTCGCCGACCGGCAGGTGTTGAAACGGCCCGATGGTCCGCTGGAAGAGACCGTCCCAGCACGGCGTCCTATCACTGTACGAGACCTGTTGACCTCCACATTCGGGCTCGGAGTGGATCTCACGTTGATGGGTTCTCCGATCATGAACGCGTTCTTCGAGAGTGGGATATTCGACACGCCAGGGCAGGATATGCCCGATCCAGATGAGTTTATGTGTCGCCTAGGTGCACTTCCGCTAAGCTACCAGCCCGGAGAGCGGTGGCAGTATCATATCAGTATTGAAGTGCTCGGCGTGCTTGTTGCCAGGGTCACGGGTCAGACATTCGAGTCGTTCCTGCGCGAACGCATCTTCGATCCACTGGGAATGAAGGACACTGGCTTCTACGTGCCTGAGCTCAAGATTGACCGGCTTCCACCTGCCTTCAACCCCGATCCGCAGACAGGTGAGTTCATCGTGTGGGATGAGGGTGCAGGCGGACGTTACAGCAAACCTCCAGCATTCCAAGCAGGCGGTGGTGGGCTGCTCGCAACCGTCGACGATTATCACGCGTATTTGCAGATGCTGTTGAACAAAGGGATGCACGGAACCAAACGGATCCTGTCCCGACCTGCAGTCCAGCTGATGACCACCAACCGTCTTACTCCTGAACAACAAGTATACCGAGACGATTTGGCCAAAAACAACGTCCATTTGTCGTTTGGACAAGGGATACAAGGCGGCTGGGGCTTTGGGATGGCAGTGCGTACCTATCTTGGAGACTACGCGTCTATCGGTCAATTCGGCTGGGATGGCGGAACCGGCACTGCAGCTTACGCTGATCCAGACAAACAGTTTACTGGAATCCTGTTCACCCAGGTTGGGATGTCCACTCCGGACCCATCGCATCTTATCCAAGACTTCTGGACCACGGTCTACCAAGCAATCGAAGACTGAAACCGAACTTAGGTATTGTTTAAAGGAAAACGCCAAGACGGATGCATAATCATAGGCTTGGCGTATATTTTTTAATGTTATATTATTATTTGCATATATATCCATCTATTTTGAGGATGATGCCCTCAACTATCCGAGAAAAACTGCTTTTATTAATAGATATTAGGGGTCCTGCCCATGCCCATCAAGCTAAGAAATACAAATACCTCCAAAACGAGAAAATTGACATCTTTATGTGAAAATGTACATTTTTTTGTTTTGGGGTGTTATAAAATTCTTAAGTTGATGGACATGGGGTCACACCACATCGCTATCAAGCTAACAAAACAAAATACCCCCTAAAATGAAAAAATACGCTATTCTTTCTGTAGAATCATAGGAAAGGATGGCGTTTTTGTATGTCTATTTCTGTAGCTGATGAATTACAACTATTTGCTCAAGAAATTCAAAACTTCTTATCTCCCAATATTTTACGAGATTTTGCTAGAGAGGTTGGTTTTGTACAACGAACCAGTAAGTACCAAGCAAAAGATTTAGTCGCTTTATGTGTATGGATGAGCCAAAATGTCGCTACAACTTCTTTAACTCAGTTATCTAGTCGTTTAGAAGCATCGACAGAAGTACTCATCAGTCCCGAGGGACTGAATCAACGATTTAATAAAGCGGCCGTTCAACTTTTACAACACGTATTAGCTGAACTATTAAACCAAAAATTGGCCTCATCTATGCCGCTTTCTTCTCCATATACTTCTGTTTTCAAACGTATTCGTATTTTAGATTCAACCGCATTTCAACTCCCAGATTCTTTTTCATTTGTTTATCCAGGTGCAGGAGGATGTAGCCATACAGCGGGGATAAAGATTCAACTTGAGTATGATTTATTAAGTGGAAAGTTCCTTCATATTCATACAGGTCCAGGTAAACAACATGATCGAACCTACGGTTCCCTGTGTGTCCCAACTGTAACAGCGAATGATTTATGTATCCGAGATTTAGGTTATTTTCATTTGAAAGATCTTCAACATATACAAGATAAAAAGGCTTATTATATCTCACGTATCAAATCGAATACACGTATTTATCAAAAAAATCCTAACCCTGATTATTTTCAAGATGGCAGAATCAAGAAAGGTACAGAGTATATCCAGATAGATATGGAGGTTTTAATGAATTCTCTTCAACCAGGACAAACATGTGAAATATCCAACGCTTATGTAGGAATGACTGATAAAGTCTCAACTCGTGTGATTGTTCATCGACTAACCAAAAAACAACAAC
>NZ_JH921531.1:0-1868 GCF_000299035.1 Bacillus bingmayongensis | reverse complement strand
AGATTTTATTTAAAACGTGGAAATCATTCTTTCATATTCATCATTGTAAAAAGATAAAACGAGAACGGTTGGAATGCCATTTGTATGGGCAACTGATTGCCATTCTACTCTGTTCTTCTACCATGTTTCAAATGCGGCAATTACTTCTTAGAAAAAAGAAACGAGAACTGAGTGAATATAAGGCCATATATATGATTAAAGATTACTTTCTTCTTCTTTTCCAAGCTATACAGAAAGACACCCAAGAGCTATCAAAGATTCTAATTCGCTTGTTCAACCTCCTACAGCAAAACGGGCGAAAATCTCATAGATATGAGAAGAAAACAGTCTTTGATATATTAGGTGTCGTTTACAATTGTACCATGTCTGATAATCAAGCGGCTTAAATCAAAAAAATGAAACCCATTAGGGTTTATTTCGTATGCAAATCTTTAAATTCCCTACACGTAGCCTTTAGAAAAAAGAAATAACCTCTACTATAATTGACGTTGTATGAGCTTAGCTTGATAGCGATGGGGCGGTACCCCTATATATAAAAACAGAGGGCAGATATGCATCACCCTCTTGTGTCCAACCAATATTATTCTTGCTCATCCATAATTTTCTCAAACGCAGCAGATACTTTTTCAAATTCCTCGTCACTCTCAATGTATGAGAATTCACTATCTTCTTCTACTTTTAAAAAGAAGATATCAATGTCTTCCTCTGTTTCCGTTTGAATGTCTTCTACAAAGCCAACAGCAATGTATTCTGCTCCTTCGACATTCATCGTTCCGAGCACTTCAACTTCCTGCTCCTCATTACTCTCATCGCTAAGGGTAAAAATTTCGCCTACTTCAATTTCCGCCATATTCAATCTCCTCCTGTCATACTCTAAAAAATAGAACGTTCAAATCGCATACTTACTAGTATATCTTTCCATAAAAAATCAAATTAATGCGCCAAGAACAACAATTTCTTACTGTTTCAGCGTAAAAATCCAACTAAAAGGACATCATCTGTGAATATGAATGAATACATTTTAGGTTCTCGTCACATGCCCATCAACTTAAGAAATGGGTTGCTCCAAAAACGAAAAAAATGAGTTGAACTCTCATAAATAACTGTAAAATAATAAAATTTTCGTTTTGGGGACATTTCAAAATATTAGCTTGATGGGCATGTGACGGTACACATAAGTAGCAGAAAATCAAGATCCACTTAACAGAAAAAATATATAAACTATTATCTTACTCGATTCATACACAGTTTATCTTAACTGTGTATGAATACTGCCAGTATATTTACCAGTTCATCGTCGTTTGGATTTATGCTCCTATATTGAATATAGTATCCTCTTCGAATTATAGTATGTTTAACAAAAGTCAGCTCTTTTTATTCTTTAATTACATTCTGTAAAATAGATGTCACATGCCCATTTTATAGTAGGGGTATACAGGATTAAACATACACAATATAGGGAATGAATCTATGAAACAATTATTAAAATATATAGTAGTAATTTGCACGTTGACACTTTTATCATTTCCCGACAGAAAACTCCCACCTCAAGGAATGGGTAGGACATGGTCCAATAAGTAGGTGGGAGATGAATGGCGGTTAGGCAAAATCCTAACGGTTCTTCTTGTTGAAGAGTTAGTATGAGGTATCGGAATCAGTTCGTTCCTATAGAAGGAAAATGATGCAGTAAGAAGCATTCTTACATATAAGGACATATAAGGAATTGTTCCATCATAAAAGTTCGTCCATATGTATACATTTTTGAAGGGTGACAGAGGAATTTCGACAAAAAAGAAGAAATGATACGAGAGAAGTATTTTTGGGGGTATATTCTGATATCGTTCTCATAAATATCGTGAAAAAAGCAT
>NZ_AKCS01000048.1 GCF_000299035.1 Bacillus bingmayongensis | reverse complement strand
GTTCCCATACCGAACACGGAAGTTAAGCTCTCTAGCGCCAATGGTAGTTGGGACCTTGTCCCTGTGAGAGTAGGACGTCGCCAAGCAATTAAAGCACGAGTCAATTGACTCGTGCTTTTTTTATTTCCTAAGAAATAGGGGATTGTTCACCTAATAAAAATAGTAGGACATAGTAAGGGATTTTTTTTGCAGAGACCCCTAAAAATTGATAAATAAATGGATAATCTTCAGAGGCGTAGCTTCCTAATAAGTCGTACCACCAGTCAGTCTCATAGCGAGAAATCATGCTTAAATTGTAGAGCAATAAATAATGTATGAGTGGTTCTGGTAAGAATGATTTACAATTTCTTGCATTTTTAGTTATTGGCAAATAATAAGTGTTAATATTGCAATCATAAAAAAAAGGTGTACTGTATAAAGGGTTCCATGTTTTAGTGGAAGCGGAAAATAACAGATCAGATTCAATGGCTTCACTTGGTGTATATTGTATAAAGAGATGTTTACAGGATGCTTCTATGTAACGAGAAAAACGTTCTTGCGTCATATGTAAGCGATCAAGTATGCCAGAAGGAAAGGAAATATGATGTTCATCTACCGTATTGACTTTATATAACATTTTCTCTTTTTGACTATGCTGAAATAAGGTTTTTAATTCGGGGATTTTTCCCATTAGTTCTAGCATAATAAATTTTTCAGCCTCCAAGTGTTTCATGTGAAACATCTGTTCCGCAACATGGGTGAATAATCCATTCTTTTGTACTTTAACCTCATCTTCTAAAAACTGATATCCCTGTTTTTTTCGTTTACGCGTTGTTACCCCATGAGCTAAGACTGTTGTTGATTCTGGGTAGTTTGGATCAACAGTTAATAAGCATGCTTTTAAAAGCTGACTCATCCCATAAAATAACAACATAGGTTGGATGGAGAAAGGGGCAGTTTTACATAATTCATAATAGCTTTTTCCATGCTCTAAGTAATAAATAAAAGGATAACAATTTTCAAAGCTTTTTTTTTCGGCATTTTCAATAGGTAATTTTTCATAACAGCGGGCAAGATAACGCTGTACATGTTGGGATGAAAAAAAGAAACTTAATTGCTGCCAAGTATAAGGTATTTGATGCATATATTACGCTCCTTTTATTATCTAAAAATTCTAACATATATATACTTTCTTGACAGTATTTTAACCAATTGTTAAGCTACTAATAATAATTTCTGGTATCATGGGGGGAACAATTATGTGGGAATCTAAATTTGTTAAAGAAGGTTTGACATTCGATGATGTGTTACTTGTACCAGCGAAGTCAGATGTATTACCAAGAGAAGTAAGTGTTAAAACGGTTCTATCTGAAAGTCTACAGTTAAACATTCCTTTAATTAGCGCAGGGATGGATACAGTAACAGAAGCTGATATGGCTATTGCAATGGCTCGTCAGGGCGGTTTAGGGATTATTCATAAGAATATGTCTATCGAGCAACAAGCTGAGCAGGTTGATAAAGTAAAACGCTCTGAAAGCGGCGTTATCTCAGATCCTTTCTTCTTAACTCCAGAACATCAAGTATATGATGCAGAACATCTTATGGGAAAATATCGCATCTCAGGTGTACCAATTGTAAATAATTTAGATGAGCAAAAATTAGTTGGTATTATTACAAACCGTGATATGCGTTTTATCCAAGATTACTCTATCAAAATTTCTGATGTAATGACAAAGGAACAATTAATTACAGCTCCAGTTGGTACAACACTAGAAGAAGCTGAAAAGATCCTACAGAAATACAAAATTGAAAAGCTCCCTCTTGTTGATAACAACGGTGTATTACAAGGTCTTATCACAATCAAAGATATTGAAAAAGTAATTGAATTTCCAAACTCTGCAAAAGATAAACAAGGTCGTTTATTAGTTGGAGCAGCAGTTGGTGTAACTGCTGATGCGATGCTCCGTATCGATGCATTAGTAAAAGCAAACGTGGACGTAATTGTACTTGATACAGCTCACGGGCATCACAAAAATGTAGCTGACAAAGTAAAAGAAATTCGTGCGAAGTACCCAACATTAAATATTATTGCAGGTAACGTTGCCACAGCTGAGGCAACACGCGCATTAATTGAAGCTGGTGCAAATGTTATCAAAGTTGGTATTGGACCGGGTTCTATTTGTACAACACGCGTTGTAGCTGGCGTTGGTGTACCACAATTAACAGCGGTATATGATTGCGCGACAGAAGCTCGTAAGCACGGTATCCCAGTCATTGCTGATGGTGGTATTAAATACTCTGGAGATATGGTAAAAGCTTTAGCAGCAGGAGCACATGTTGTTATGCTTGGTAGTATGTTTGCTGGTGTAGCTGAAAGCCCAGGAGAAACTGAAATTTACCAAGGTCGCCAATTTAAAGTATATCGTGGTATGGGTTCTGTTGGAGCGATGGAAAAAGGAAGTAAAGACCGTTACTTCCAAGAAGGTAATAAAAAACTTGTTCCAGAAGGCATCGAAGGCCGTGTACCATATAAAGGACCTTTAGCTGATACAGTTCATCAATTGGTTGGTGGATTACGTTCCGGTATGGGATATTGCGGAGCGCAGGATTTAGAATTTTTACGTGAGAATGCACAATTCATCCGTATGTCAGGTGCTGGTTTACGTGAAAGTCATCCACATCATGTACAAATTACAAAAGAGGCACCAAATTACTCTTTATAATGTCTTATATGTAAATAGATGGAGATTTGATATCTCTGTCTATTTTTTTTTGATTATGTTAGAATAACGGTTATGTGAGTACAAAGATATTGGGGGTAACAAAAGTGAAAGGTATGTTTTGCAAGCGATTCATTGCAATGGTAACAGTGCTTACACTATTTTGCAGCATGTTCGTTACATATGGCAGTGCATCGGCAGAAACAGGCCCTGCTTTAGATGTAGAAGCAGGAGCAGCAATTTTAGTAGAAGCAGATTCTGGAAAAATTTTATATCAAAAAAATGCAGATGAATTATTAGCGATTGCTAGTATGACAAAAATGATGAGTGAATACTTAGTTCATGAAGCAGTGGATAAAGGGAAACTTAAGTGGGACCAAAAGGTTAAAGTTTCTGAGTATGCACATAAGATTTCACAAGATCGCTCATTATCAAACGTTCCATTAGAAAATGGTGGCTCTTATACGGTTAAAGAGCTATATGAAGCAATGGCAATTTACTCTGCAAATGGTGCAACAATTGCTTTAGCTGAAGCAGTTGCAGGGAAAGAAGTAGACTTTGTAAAAATGATGAATGATAAGGCGAAAGAGTTCGGATTGAAAAATTATAAATTCGTAAACTCTACTGGCTTAACAAATCATGATTTAAAAGGACAGCATCCTGAAGGGACATCACCAGATGATGAAAATAAAATGTCTGCTCATGATTGTGTAATTCTAGCGCAACATCTGATTCAAGATTTTCCAAAAGTATTAGATACGGCTAAAATTTCAAAAAAGACATTCCAAGAAGGCGGGAAATATCCGATTGAAATGGCCAATTGGAATTGGATGTTAAAAGGGTTAGTTAAGGAATATGAAGGTGTAGATGGTTTAAAAACAGGATCTACTCCAGAAGCTGGTGATTGTTTCACAGGAACAGCGGAAAGAAATGGAATGCGTTTAATTTCTGTTGTTATCAAAACAAATTCTCATACAGCACGTTTTGATGAAACAAAGAAACTATTTGATTATGGCTTTACAAACTTTGAAGTGAAAAAAGCATATGCGAAAGGCTCTGCAGTAAAAGGACATGAAACTGTACGAGTAGAAAATGCAAAAGATAAAGATGTTGCAGTACAAACAAAACAAGCTATTACACTTCCAATGCCAAAAGGAAGTAAAGATGTATATAAAACAGAATTTAAAGATACAGGTAAAGAAAAAGAAGCACCAATTAAAAAAGGAACAACACTAGGACAAATGGTTGTATCGCCTAAAGATGCTAATGATCCTGGATTTTTATCAGGTAAATCATTACAAGTAGACCTTGTGACAAAAGCAGAAGTAGAAAAGGCTAACTGGTTTGTACGCTCTATGCGTGGCATCGGTTCTTTCTTTAGTGACATTTGGAACAGTGCTGTTGACACAGTAAAAGGTTGGTTTTAAGAGCTCCTCATTGTAGGAGCTTTTTTTTATTCCTATTTTTCATACCGACTTTATGAAAAAGTAGTGGACAAGCCTCTAATAGTTAGTGGTAGAATGTAAGAGTATTCTTAATTTTCGCCTTTAACGGGGAAAAGCAATTCACCTAGGGGGGTTTTTGTACATGACAAATGTAACAGGAACAGAACGTGTAAAACGTGGAATGGCAGAAATGCAAAAAGGCGGCGTTATCATGGACGTAGTTAACGCTGAGCAAGCAAAAATTGCAGAAGAAGCGGGCGCAGTTGCTGTTATGGCACTAGAACGCGTTCCTGCAGATATTCGTGCAGCAGGTGGCGTTGCACGTATGGCAGATCCAACAATTGTTGAAGAAGTTATGGGTGCTGTATCAATTCCAGTTATGGCAAAATGCCGTATTGGTCACCTTGTGGAAGCACGTGTACTGGAATCATTAGGGGTAGACTACATTGATGAGAGTGAAGTATTAACTCCAGCTGATGAAGTATATCATTTAAATAAACGTGATTACACTGTTCCGTTTGTATGTGGATGCCGTGATATTGGAGAAGCAGCGCGTCGTATTGCAGAAGGTGCATCTATGCTTCGTACAAAAGGCGAGCCTGGAACAGGAAACATTGTAGAAGCAGTGCGTCATATGCGTCAAGTAAACGCAGAAATCCGTCAAGTTGCGAGTCTACGTGAAGACGAATTAATGACATATGCAAAAAATACTGGTGCTCCTTATGAAGTATTACTTGAAATCAAACGTCTTGGCCGCTTACCAGTTGTAAACTTTGCAGCAGGTGGTGTAGCAACGCCAGCAGATGCAGCGTTAATGATGCAACTTGGTGCAGATGGTGTGTTCGTAGGGTCTGGTATCTTCAAATCAGAAAACCCAGAAAAATTTGCACGTGCAATTGTTGAAGCAACGACACATTACGAAGATTATGAGTTAATTGCAAGCCTTTCTAAAGGATTAGGTACTGCAATGAAAGGTGTCGAAATTTCAACATTATTACCAGAACAACGCATGCAAGAACGCGGTTGGTAATTAAAGGAGATTTTGAGATGGTTAAAGTCGGTATATTAGGTCTTCAAGGAGCTGTTCGCGAGCATGTAAAGGCAGTTGAAGCGAGTAGTGCAGAAGCTATAGTTGTAAAACGTGTAGAACAACTTGAAGAAATTGATGGTCTTATTTTACCAGGCGGTGAAAGTACAACAATGCGCCGTCTTATTGATAAGTACGATTTTATGGAACCACTTCGTGAATTTGCGAAATCTGGTAAACCAATGTTCGGTACGTGTGCAGGTATGATTTTACTTGCAAACGATCTTGTTGGTTATGAAGAGTCTCATATTGGTGCTATGGATATTACAGTTGAACGTAATGCGTTTGGACGCCAAAAGGATAGCTTCGAAGCTGCACTTTCAATAAAAGGTGTTGGAGAGGACTTTATTGGTGTATTTATTCGTGCGCCGTACGTTGTGAGTGTAGGAGATAACGTAGAAGTTCTTTCTATGCACAATGATCGAATGGTAGCAGTAAGACAAGGAGCATTTTTAGCTGCTTCTTTCCATCCAGAGTTAACGGATGATCATCGTGTTACAGCATATTTTGTACAGATGGTAAAAGAGGCGAAAATGAAAAAAGTTGTATAAGTAACTTGCAACTTGTGTAAGATTATAGTAAATTGATGGTAACAATTTTATAAAATAAACGTGTTGATAGGAAGTAGTAACAAATGGTGTTCCTTATAGAGAGTCGGTGGCTGGTGGAAACCGATAGAAACAGTTTGTGAATCCATCCTGGAATGAAATGTGGAATATCTTTATGATTAGTAAACATTTCCGGTGAAGAGTCGTTATTTCTACTTGAGAGGAAAGCAGTATTGCTTTCAACTAGGGTGGCAACGCGGGTTAACTCCCGTCCCTTTTTACAGGGACGGGAGTTTTTTGTGTTTTATAAAATAAAAGGAGGAATATATAATGCTTGATATTAAATTTTTACGTGCGAATTTTGAAGAAGTAAAAGCAAAATTGCAACATAGAGGCGAAGATTTAACTGATTTCGGTCGTTTCGAAGAACTGGATACAAGAAGAAGAGAATTACTTGTTCAAACAGAAGAGTTAAAAAGTAAACGTAATGAAGTATCTCAACAAATCTCTGTATTAAAGCGTGAAAAGAAAGATGCAGAGGCATTAATTTTAGAGATGCGTGAAGTAGGGGAAAAAGTAAAAAAACTTGATGATGAACTTCGTGTAGTTGAAGAAGATTTAGAACGATTAATGCTTTCTATCCCAAATATTCCTCATGAATCTGCACCAATTGGTGACACAGAAGATGATAACGTAGTGGCTCGTATTTGGGGAGAAATCCAAGAATTTAATTTCGAACCAAAACCTCACTGGGATCTTGCAACTGACTTAGGAATTTTAGATTTCGAGCGTGCTGCTAAAGTAACGGGAAGCCGCTTTGTATTTTCTAAAGGTGCAGGTGCAAAGTTAGAACGCGCTTTAATTAGTTTTATGCTTGACCTTCATACAGAAGAACATGGATATGAAGAAGTGTTGCCTCCATATATGGTAAACCGTGCAAGCATGACAGGAACAGGGCAGCTTCCAAAATTTGAAGAAGATGCGTTCCGTATTGAGAGTGAAGACTATTTCTTGATTCCTACAGCTGAAGTACCTGTAACAAATATGCACCGTGATGAGATCTTAAGTGGAGACCAATTGCCAATCCGTTATGCAGCATTTAGTGCATGCTTCCGTTCTGAAGCCGGTTCAGCTGGTCGTGATACACGTGGTTTAATTCGTCAGCATCAATTTAACAAAGTAGAGCTTGTGAAATTTGTAAAACCAGAAGATTCTTATGAAGAATTAGAAAAGTTAACAAATGATGCAGAACGCGTGTTACAATTATTAGGTCTACCATATCGTGTTATGAGCATGTGTACAGGAGATTTAGGATTTACAGCAGCGAAGAAATACGATATTGAAGTATGGATTCCAAGCTATGGCACGTATCGTGAAATTTCTTCTTGTAGTAACTTCGAAGCATTCCAAGCAAGACGTGCAAATATCCGCTTCCGTCGTGAGCCAAATGCAAAACCAGAACATGTTCATACAATAAATGGATCTGGACTTGCAATTGGACGTACAGTTGCAGCGATTTTAGAAAACTACCAACAAGAAGATGGTACAATTATAATTCCAGAAGTTCTTCGCCCTTATATGGGAGGAAAAACAGTTATTAAATAAATTAAAACTTTCATCGGTATGAGTGATTGGTAATTCCAGGTGTTGCCAGTAGCAACATGGAAGGAAAGGAAAAGTAATATTTTCCTTTCCTCGTAATTTATAATAGTAGGGTTGACTAACTGTTTTTCTTTTGTTATTATATTTGATGTCAATATGGAGGTATACCCAAGTCTGGCTGAAGGGATCGGTCTTGAAAACCGACAGGCGGCGAGAGTCGCGCGGGGGTTCGAATCCCTCTACCTCCTCCAGATATAATTGACAACAGCGCATATAAGTGGAGATTGGAGAACTCGTTACCAACACGTAACGAGTTTTTATTTTAAAACCAATCAGAAAGTATGATGTAAGGCAGATACTGCCTTATGAAACACTCATATTCCGATGATTATCTTCATAGATATGAAAGGAGTCAACATGGATCTTATTATACAAACATTTCCTTTAGATGGAAAAACTCTATACTACGTACAATGTCCAGTCTGTAAGAACAATAGAATTTTAAATAGTGGTGCAAACGTATCACGTATTATAAGCGATGATACATTTCGTAAACTTTGCGGTTGTACTTGTAATGTGAAAAAAGAAGTAAAAAAAGTAGAAGCATCTAAAAAAGTTGAGAAAAAGGCTGTGAAAAAAGAAACAGCTCCAAAACGTACTGGTAAAGTATTAACAGCAATTATTAATGGGAAAGAAATGACCGTTAAAGAAATTGCTGAGGCATATGATATTAGTACAAGTACAGTTCGTCAGCGTATTAATGCTGGAAAATCAGAGAGCGAAATTATTGCTCCAACGAAAAAGAAAAAGTAAGTTAATAGGAAAACCCGTGCATATGCACGGGTTTTTTATTTTACAAGTTTACGTGTTTGATTTAAAAAATGTCCAATTTTCTTAATGATTGGCTCGATCGAGTTTTCATCTTTTAAAATATCGTATTCATTAATATTTAAGCGTAGGACAGGACATGAATTAAAGTTATTAATCCAATTTTCATAACGACCGTGCATTTCTTTCCAATACTCAACTGGAGTTTGTTGTTCCATCGGGCGACCACGTTCTTGAATACGACTGACAATATCATCAAAAGAACCTTCTAAATAGATTAATAAGTCTGGATGCGGGAAGTAAGGTGTCATAACCATTGCATCGAACAATCCTTTGTATGTTTCATAATCTGTTTCTGTCATTGTTCCTTTTTCGTGATGCATTTTCGCAAAAATTCCAGTATCTTCATAGATAGAGCGATCCTGGATAAAGCCACCGCCATATTCGAAAATTCTTTTTTGTTCTTTAAATCTTTCTGCTAAAAAATAAACTTGTAAGTGAAAGCTCCAGCGCGTAAAATCAGCATAAAACTTATCTAAATATGGATTTGAATCCACTTTTTCAAATGATGTACGGTAACCTAAAGCGTTGGCGAGTGTAGTTGTCATAGTTGATTTACCAACGCCAACTGTACCGGCAATTGTAATTACTGCATCATTTGGTATATCATACTTTTGCCTTAAATTCATTGCTATTTCGTCCCCTTTAAGAGTGTATTTTGGAGAGTGGATAAAATCACATTCAAGTCTTCACTGTTTTTCACGAAATCCATGTTATCTCCATTAAATTTTAACACTGGAATATCAGGATGATCCTTTTTAAAAGTATCCATTGCTGTTTCGTAATCTTTGGTGAGCTGTAGTAAGTAATTTGGATCCATGTTTTTTTCAAATTCACGTCCGCGCATCTCGATTCGCTTTTGTAATGTCTCTAGACTTGCTGTTAAATATACAATGACATTTGGTACAGGCATATCTTGCGTAAGAATACGATAAATTTGCATGTACTTGTCATATTGAGCGTCTTTTAATGTGCGAGATGCAAAAATTAAATTTTTAAATATATGATAATCTGCTACCACTGGCTTACTTTGATTCAAATATTTTATATTAATGTCTTCCAATTGCTTATAGCGATTACAAAGAAAGAACATTTCTGTTTGAAAACTCCATTCCTCAATGTTTTCATAAAACTTCCCCAAGAAAGGATTTTCATCGACAATCTCTTTTAATAAGTGGAGTTGCATGTGAGTTGAAATTTCCTTCGCTAGTGAAGTTTTTCCAACACCGATTGGTCCTTCAACCGTAATAAATGGTACTCCGGTCACGCTGTTTCCTCCTTTCAATTCATAATTTCCTGTAAATAAAAAGCACAAAACAGAATAATTGTAGCATAAGAGGGAAGCGAGCGGACTAATTTGTCGTAAAAAGTTGAAAAATCGATGCATACTATTCAAATTTTAATTGAGGAGAGGGAGTAATATTCGCCTTCAATGTAGTTTCCATTATTTTTAAAGCGTGTTTATTATCTTGGTCAGAGTTAGAAGCAGTGCAATCTTGAGGCACATATAATGTATAGTTTCTCATATGAGCATCATTGGCTGTAAAGAGGATGCATATGTTTCCAGCAATCCCTGTTATGATAAGTTTTTCAATTTTTAAATACCCTAATAAAGAATTTAAAGGAGTTTCATAAAATGCCGAATAATGTGGTTTAATAAACACATAATCATCTGTGCTGGGAGCGATTGATTGTATAATGTTTTTGCTATACTTATTTGTACAATGAGTAATAAGTTGGTTAATATCAGCTCTCCATAGTTGATAATGATCATTAATATAAATAACAGGATAACCATTCATTTTCATTGTTCGTTTTAAGTGTAAAATGGGCTCTATAATCATTTGACATTTTTGAGCAAGGATGGGTCCATGCGAGAATTGGAAATCATTAATCATGTCAATAATGAGCAATGCGGTATTTTTCATATGTAATCACCCTTCCTTTTTCTTTAGGTTGGATTGAATGTGCGGAAGTTATCCCGCATCTGTAAGGAGAAGTGTAATTGGATAGTATGTATATTAATATAAATTGAAAGACCGACATAAAACCTTTCTTTTTGGGCAGGAGAGAATCCGATCGTGCGTAGAAGTGGTCAAATCCTTTTCCTGTCCCATGCCAAGTGAAAACAAAAGGATAAAATGAATGAAGGTCACTTCTTGTTCTGCGTAGCAGGAGATTATATGTACAAAAATCAAAATGGATTGATATAGTAGTAAATGGTTATAATACTTTATTCGTAATGAGAGGACTGTATTATGGAACAAGATATTTATTTTATGCAGCTTGCAATAGAAGAAGCGAAGAAAGCTGAAGAAATACAAGAAGTTCCGATTGGAGCTGTTATTGTACTAGATGGAGAGGTAATCAGTGTTGCTCATAATTTAAGGGAGGCAGAGCAAAGATCAATTGCTCATGCAGAGTTATTAGCTATAGATGAAGCTTGTAAAAAGTTAGGTACGTGGCGTTTAGAAAATGCAACGTTATACGTTACATTAGAACCATGTCCAATGTGCGCAGGTGGAATTGTTTTATCACGTGTAAAACGTGTTGTATATGGTGCAAGCGATCCAAAGGGTGGATGTGCAGGTACTTTAATGAACCTTTTAACAGACGAGCGTTTTAATCACCAATGTGAAGTGGTGCGTGGTGTGATGGAAGAAGAATGTGGGACGTTGTTAACAAACTTTTTTAAGGAACTGCGTAAAAAGAGAAAAGAGAAAAAGAAAAAATTGGATGAGAATATTGCTCGTTAACAGGTTTGCATTTTAGGAAGAAACAAGTTATACTAATAATGTCTTCGTTAAGGCAACCGAATATTGGTTTTAACTTTGCCGTGCTAAGCGGGGAGGTAGCGGTGCCCTGTACTCGCAATCCGCTCTAGCGAGGCCGAATCCCTTCTCGAGGTTATGTTGCTGTAAGGCTTGCCTTAAGTAAGTGGTGTTGACGTTTGGGTCCTGCGCAACGGGACCCCGTGAACCTTGTCAGGTCCGGAAGGAAGCAGCAATAAGCGGGTCTTCTCGTGTGCCGCAGGAGTGCCTGAACCGAGCTAACTGCTTAAGTAACGCTTATGGTACGTAATCGACAGAAGGTGCACGGCAGTTATATATGTATACAAAACTCACCTTATATAAAAAGGTGGGTTTTTTGTATAGAAAATAACTTTTGGAATCTATAAACAGAATGGGTTATAATATACAAGATAATAACCTTTGAGGGAGGCCGTATTTTCGTGTCATACCAAGCGTTATACCGAACATGGAGACCGCAAAAGTTTGAAGATGTAGTCGGTCAAAAGCACGTAACAAAAACGTTGCAAAATGCCCTTCTTCAAGAGAAAGCTTCGCATGCTTATTTGTTTTCTGGCCCGAGAGGAACAGGTAAAACGACAATTGCAAAAGTATTTGCAAAGGCAATTAACTGTGAGCATGCTCCAGTAGCTGAACCTTGTAATGAATGTCCTGCGTGTTTAGGCATTACACAAGGGTCTATTTCGGATGTATTAGAAATTGATGCGGCTTCAAATAACGGTGTAGATGAAATTCGAGATATAAGAGATAAAGTAAAGTATGCCCCAAGTGCAGTGGGATATAAAGTATACATTATTGATGAGGTCCACATGCTTTCGATGGGAGCTTTTAATGCGCTTTTAAAGACATTAGAAGAGCCGCCACAACATGTTATCTTTATTTTGGCAACAACAGAGCCACACAAAATTCCACCTACAATCATTTCGCGCTGTCAACGCTTTGAATTTCGAAAAATATCAGTACATGATATCGTAGAGAGGTTAGCAACAGTTGTTACAAATGAAGGTACAAAGGTAGAGGATGAGGCGTTGCAAATTGTTGCGCGTGCTGCTGAAGGTGGTATGCGTGATGCGCTCAGTCTGATCGATCAAGCTATTTCTTATAGTGATGAAATCGTTACGACTGAGGATGTCTTAGCTGTAACAGGCTCTGTTTCTCAACAATATTTAGGTAACCTTGTAGAGTGTATACGTGAGAATGATGTATCAAGAGCATTGCGTATTATTGATGATATGATGAGTAAAGGGAAAGATTCAGTTCGTTTTATGGAGGATTTCATTTACTATTATCGTGATATGCTCTTATATCAAACTTCACCACAATTAGAACATATGTTAGAACGGGTAATTGTAGATGATCAGTTCCGTATGCTATGTGAAGCAATGCAACCTGAGATAATTTATGAAATTATTCATACGCTCAGTAAGGGGCAACAGGAGATGAAGTGGACAAATCATCCGCGAATTTTCCTAGAAGTTGTTATGGTGCAACTTTGTCAACAATTTATGGTGCAGGCGAATGGGACAGACCGTTTGCAAGCAATTATGAACAGAATGCAACAATTAGAAAAAGAATTAGAACATGTGAAGAAGAATGGTGTGCCAGCTGGTGTAGGGCAGGAAGTAAGAGAGACGCGTACAGCACCAAAACCGGTGCGGACAGGAAGTATGAAAATCCCTGTTGGACGTGTACATGAAATATTAAAGCAAGCGAAACGTCAAGATTTAGAGCAACTAAAAGGCGTGTGGGGTGAGCTGTTAGGGAGACTTAAATCCTATAATAAAGTAGCATTTGCTGTATTATTAGAGAATAGTGAACCAGTCGCAGCTTCTGCAGATTCTTATGTTTTAGCTTTCCAATATGAGATACATTGTAAAATGGCAAGTGAAAATCGTGACGCGATGGATACCGTAGAACAAGTTCTTTTTGAATTGCTCGGCAAAAGGTTTAATATGATTGCAATTCCGAAGAGTGAGTGGGGGAAAATACGCGAAGAATTTTTACAACGTGAAGGTGGAACTTCAGAAGAATCTGCAGAACAAAAAGTAGATCCACTCATAGAAGAAGCGGTAAAATTAGTAGGGCAACAACTTATTGAAGTAAAAGAATAATAACAATTAGGAGGAATTTATTATGATGCGTGGCGGAATGGGAAATATGAATAACATGATGAAACAAATGCAAAAAATGCAAAAGCAAATGGCGAAAGCACAAGAGGAACTTGGTGAAAAAACAGTCGAAGGTACAGCTGGTGGCGGAATGGTTACTGTTGTTGTAAATGGTCATAAGCAAATACTTGAAGTGAAAATTAAAGAAGAAGTTGTAGATCCAGAAGATATCGAAATGTTACAAGATCTTGTATTAGCTGCAACAAATGATGCGCTTAAGCAAGCTGAGGAACTTTCAAACTCTACAATGGGGCAATTCACAAAAGGCTTAAACTTACCAGGTGGAATGTTCTAGTAGGAGGATATTGACACATGCATTATCCAGAACCAATATCAAAGCTTATAGATAGCTTCATGAAGTTGCCAGGTATCGGTCCGAAAACGGCTGTTAGATTGGCGTTCTTCGTACTAGATATGAAAGAAGATGACGTACTAGACTTTGCTAAATCACTTGTAAATGCAAAGCGAAATTTAACATACTGTTCTGTTTGTGGACATATTACGGATCGCGACCCTTGTTATATTTGCGATGATTCACATCGCGACCAATCGGTTGTTTGTGTTGTACAAGAAGCGAAAGATGTAATCGCAATGGAAAAAATGAAAGAATATCAAGGTGTCTATCATGTGCTTCGTGGTGCAATCTCACCAATGGAGGGAATTGGTCCAGAGGACATTAATATTCCGCAATTGTTAAAAAGGTTACAAGATGAAACTGTACAAGAAGTTATTTTAGCAACAAACCCAAATATTGAAGGGGAAGCTACAGCAATGTATATTTCCCGCCTCTTAAAACCGACAGGTATTAAAGTGACTCGTATTGCACATGGTCTCCCTGTTGGTGGAGATTTAGAATATGCCGATGAAGTAACATTATCGAAGGCTTTAGAAGGCCGTAGAGAAGTCTAAGAGGAGAAATCAAAATGTTTTTTCAAAAAAAGGGAAAGTTGCGAAAAGAATATGATGATAAGTTAATTGCTTTATTAGAAAAAGTGAAGAATGAGTGGTTGCGTCAAAAAAGGATGGTAGAACAAAGTGTTGAACCATCTCAGGATGTACTGTGTTCTTTGAAATTAGCAGAAGCAAAATACTTTTTTTTACTAAAAGAAGCAAAAAGGCGTCCAGTAAAAATGGAACAATGGTAAAAGACCCTGGTTTTGAAACCAGGGTCTTTTTTATATTATTGAACGGTATTTTTTGTTTCCTTGTCCCATACATATAGAGTGTATAAGTTATATAAGGAGGAGGAAAATGAATTCTACATTGATTATTGGCGGAATCCTTACTTTGGTATTTATTTTGCTGATCTTTGGGGTTTCAATGAAACCGGTGCAATTTATAGGGAAGCTGTTTGTTAAAGTAATGATAGGTGTAGTATTTTTATTTGCCGTTAATGTGCTTGGAACATATTTTGGTTTTCATATTCCAATTAATATCGGTACAGCTTCTATTTCTAGCATTTTAGGAATACCAGGTATTTGTGCTTTGGTTATCATTAAATTATATATAATGCCAGGATGAAAATCATTTTGGCATTTATTTTTAAAAAAGAAAAATAGTGTTGACTTATTAATTGTTAATGTGATAAATTAATAAGCGTCGTCAACAACGAAAGAAAAAAAGAAGTTGACGAAGTGATTGAAAGATGTTATATTATAAAAGTCGCTGAAACGCGATGTTGAAC
>NZ_AKCS01000047.1 GCF_000299035.1 Bacillus bingmayongensis | reverse complement strand
CCTGTTTATGCTTTTTTCAAACTTTGCAACAGAACCTAAAGAACTTTACAACAGAACCTTTTAGAGGGTTCTGTTGCAAAGTTGAAAAATAACCGAAAATAATGAGTATACGATACATGTTCTTGTATATTTTATAATGTTTATTCGGAACAATTGTATTTTCATTCTATATTTTTGGGGGCGTTTAAAACTTTGCAACAGAACCGTTCACTTAATCAAAATGACAGGTTCTATCGCAGAGATTCTTAACAAATAAAGATTTAGCTTGATTGCGATTAAATCTCATGCAATTGTCAGTAACTTTTGCAATTCATTGTACGTTGAAAAACCACAGTTTGGCCGCAAACTGTGGTTTTTCTTATATATAGCATGAATGGTTTCGATTCCTTTCAAGGGGTACGGAAACGATTCAAGGTATGAGGGGCCACTCTGGGGAAATATTCAAATTGATACGATAAATATAAACAAGAAACCTATCCGCAGATAGGTTTCTATTTTTATTAACATATGCGCTTTTTATAATTGAAAATTATGTGAATTTATAAAAAGAGAACAAACAATTGTCTAAAGTACCTAAAAATACCAATTAAGAATTTTGAACAAAACACTTTAAATCAACATCGATATCATAATAAATTAATAAAAATATAGGTATAAGTAAATAGAGAAGAATGTAGGATTCTTACCTAACATACTATATTTATATTTGAGTATAATTAACTGTGATAAAATGAATTTATTGTTATAACTAAATATAATTCTTGAATATATGTAAAGCGCGGACATTCTGACCATGAATTTTTGAAAGGGTTGAAGATTGTATATTTTTCACAAAATGTAAGTTATAATTTTTTTGCAGAGCAATCTGTAAGGCCCATTGAAATATGTGATAACTTTGCGTGAGCTAAGGAATTTATATTCGAAAAGAGATAATGTACTAATAATAGTGCTCTTATCTCTTTTTTATTTATATTATGTAGCAATTAATTGTGGGGAAATTAAATACACGTTTGACATATATCACAAAATAATTCTAATCATTATTTTGAATTTTTTCTTGCTATTGTTATCTTATTGTTTTGTCGTGTTTCGTAAATAACAAAAAAAGACTAAATCTGTCACTTTACCTATAAGTTGGCCGCAGTTAGAAGCATAAGTTGGCCATAAAACACTTATTTTTGCAGATAATTATCTAATTCTTCAACAGAATGGGAAGTATAAATTGGCCGTGAGTTAATTATTAACCCATAAGCTGACCGTGAATTTCACAAAACAGTATAAAATGAGCTTTATATATCATTTTCGTTTTTGGTAAAATAAAATAAAGTCCCTTTGTTATTCGATTGTAGAATATATTTTACATTGAGCATTCTAGATATATCTTCAATTATTTTTAATCCAAGCCCCGCACTTTTACTATTAGTATCAAAACCAATTCCATTATCCCTAATGGAAACAACACTATTTTCAATGGTTATCTCAAGCTTTTTAGCCTTTGAATGTTTTAACGTATTCTGAAAAATGTTATCAAATAACCTTTGAATCCATAAATCGTTACTAATCCATATCAAGTCTTTATTTAGTGGATTATATATTAATTCAATATCATGAATACTATACAAATAATCCCACTTTTTAACCATAGCTTCTAATAAATCATGTATATTCACCTCGTGATTTAAAATATAAGAATTCTCTAATGTATTAGTGGATTGTAAATTTAACTCACTGGTTAATTCAGCAATATACTGTATTTGTTGATATAACGATTCTAATATTGGTGCTTGGTCATTATTATATTGACCTTCTAAGTAAAATAATTGTAACCTGACAGCTGTTAAAGGCGTATTAATATCATGTCTTAATTTATTTAAAAGTTCCTTCTTCATTTCCTCTTGCTGTTTAAGTTCTAATTCTCGATATGTAGTTCTTTCAATTAATAAATTTACTGACCTGATTAGTCCTCCTATTTCATCATCACTTTTAACGTCTAATTTATTCGGAATCTTTTTATCACTAGCTAAATTTCGAATGGTTTTATTTAATATATCTATTTTATTTAATAGTGAGTTAATCGATTTTGAAAATAAAAAGGCTAATAACAATATTGATAAAAAAAATACAACTAGCATCGTAGGATACGCAAAAGACTCATGAAAAGGAATGTCATTATTTTCCGCCTTAAAGGCACTATTATAAATTATTGACATAAAGATACTAATCAACAGTAATAAAAATGGTACGCTTATAGCAGCAGAAAATAACACTAACTGATATTTTTTCTTTAATTTCATTTCTTTATATAGGTATTTAATCTATACCCTTCTCCATATATATTTTGGATAATTTCACCCGTTTTATCATTAATTTTTGTTCTTATTTTTTTTATGTGCACATTCAAGATATTTTGATCTCTATCTTCGAATTGCCATAAATAATCAAAGAAATGTCCTTTCGTTAAAATACGATTCCTATTTTCATATAAATAGAAGAATATTTTACGCTCAATCGCAGTAAAGACAACTTCATTATGCAAGTTATTATTAAAAACTTTTTTATGCTCAGCATCAATATATAAGTGTTTGATTTGCGTAAAAGTACCATATTGATTATCTAACATTTTCTGCATCCTTAGTAACAACTCTCTAGGATCAAAAGGCTTTATCATATAATCCTCCCCGATTGTCAAACCTTGGAGTTTGCTGTCCATATCACTTCGGGCGGATAGAAAAATAATTGGAATATTTAATCCTAGATTTTTTATTTTCTTTGTTATTTGATAGCCATCTTTACCTGGTAACATCACATCCATGATAACTAAATCCATTTTATGGATGATTCCAAACACTTCTTTTCCGTCTGTTTTCCAAATTACATTGTATCCTTCGCGCTGCAAAATTTTTTGCAACAGATCACCAATCATCACATCGTCTTCAACTATTAAAATATGATATCCCTTCATCATGCAAACCTTCATTTCACTTTTTTATTGATAAATTCCTTAGAAAGCTTATATATTTCATCAGCCTGGTATAAATAAATGCTGTGTGTCCCCCTCAATTTTATAACATCTGCTATTTCAAGTTGTTCTGCAAATTCTTTATAATCTTTGTAATGTTGTTTTGTATATTTCGAGTTTTTATTTTGATCAGCAACTGCATCTAAAAATAATATAGGTGTTTCTTTTGGTATCGGAAGGTTAACGGATTTTTTACTGTTTTCGTAAGAATGTAAGAGCTCTTGTTTCATATCAACATTAAAAAACTGTTTATACGATATTGCTTTATAAATTTCTTTTTCATGTTTAGTTAAAAAAGATTGTCGAATCACTTCAGGATTATAAGTAGTAGAAGGTAGAAGTCGATGAATACCCATTTTCGTTAAAATATTCATTCCTCTTATTTTTAATGTTGACTTATCCACTTCGCTTTTATATTTCACATACTGCTGAGGTAAACCAATATCTAACGCAATAATTCCCCTGATTTCCTCCGGATATTTTTGTGCCCAATAAATAGCCTCTATTCCCGATATTGAATGCGGAACTAAAATATAAGGAGGTTTATTGCCACTTTTAATGAGTGCTTCTCTCGTTTGTTCTAATATTTTATCAATATCCCTTCCATCGTTAAAAACATCACTGTTCCCATAACCAGCTCTTTCTACTACAGCAATCTTATTTTCTTTTGAAAACTTACTATATACTCCTTTCATTTCATAAACAGGAGCAGCAATCCCAGAGCCAGCCATAAATACATATGTATCCTTACCGTTTCCCTCACTATAAACATTCATTTTTTTATTATTAATCTTAACGATTGTTCCCTTACTTTTAATAAGATCTGATTCCTTACTTAATTGATAGTTATGGTATATAAAAACAGATACTAATATAAGTAAGATAGCCGCAATAAACATAATAAATATAATCTTTAATACTTTAAATAATTTTCTCATAGGGTTCTCCTTTCAAGTTATATTGAAAGGATACGATATAAAAATAAATTTCTAATAAATTTTATAGTAAATAATTTTTTCTCTTTGTTTCTAAATAGAATTCAATTGTTCAGCTCGAATGGTCGAGATAATATTCTTTTTAACTAGAGATTTAATCACTTTTCAATTTCAGATGTTCTTTTTTGGACACCCCCCTATGATAATCATAACCAAATGAGGTGAAGCATCACAACTTTTTTACAAACGTCATGACTTTATTTCAAAGAAGCATAAGTTGACCGCAAACTAAAAGAAGCATAAGTTGGCCAAAACGACCATCTTATGCTTCTTTTTACAAAATCCCCCATAAGGATTAAATCTTTTTATCATTTGTATAATAATTTTTATAATTGCTGAATAATAAACTTACATTACTGCTTTTAAAAGCTCTGTTACTAATGGAAGTACTCCACCTAAGAATGATAAAACTGCCATTGCGATTGTCATATTATTTCCTCCTCTTATGTTGTTGCGAGGATGTGATTTATCTTTATGTTTACATTTATATCAATATATTTTTATATACAATATTACATATTATGATAAGGTCAACGTGTTGCTTTAAATAATAGTTTGTTCAAAAGTACTTACCAAGCCCTTATTTTGTAGTAAATAGGGGTACAGCCGCATCGCTATCAACCTAAAGAATCAAAATCCCCCCATAACGAAAATTCTATTCATTATTGACTACTGATAATGAGACGTTATGTTAACCTCATATGAATAGGATATGCAAAAAGAAACTGCAATTTATCTATATATCTACTCTTTATGTATGGTAAAATTTTCTACAAAAAGGAGTTGTCATTAATGCTCGAATATGACCGTAACCTCGCTTTAGACTTTCAAGAAGTTTCATCTGTTGTTTATGACAGCCATACAGTTAAAGATATAAATTATTTAAGTCCATGTGGCGGGACAGTTCCTGCTTATTTAGTGGTTCCAAAAACAAGTACTCCTTCACCAGCAGTTATCTTTATGCATCCAGGACAAGGTAATAGAAAAACCTTTTTACCAGAAGCTGAGAAATTAGCTTTAAATGGTGTCTTTTCTCTTTTAATTGATGCACCTTTTGTGCGTGGTGCAGCACCAAAAACCCCTTCCACAGAGCAAGAATTGCATTACATGGTAGAAGCAATGACTGATATTCAAAAATATATTCAAACAATACTCGATATTAGAAGAGGAATAGATTTGCTATCTACTTTTAATAATGTTGATTCAAAACAAATTGCATATATTGGGCATAGCTTAGGTGCTACTTGGGGAGGTGTCCTTGCCGGAGTTGAAAAACGTATTAAAGCATATATTTTGATGGCAGGTTTCTCAAGTGTATCTATGTGGCATAAAACAAGTGACCACCCTCTAGCAGTATTAATTCGAGATATGTTATCAGAAGAAAAATTCCATTCATTTATTTCAGCACTCGAACCCTTAGATGCTATTCACTACATAGACAAAGCTGTACCAGCATCTTTATTCTTTCAATTTGCTTATAATGACGAATTTGTATCAAGAGATCAAGCGAATAGTTTTTATACAAATGCAAATCTACCTAAAGAAATTATCTGGTACGAGACAGATCATCTCTTTACAGCATGTGATACTGCTTCTGAAGATAGGATCACATGGCTTTTCAAAAATTTAGGTTTAAAACTAAATAAACAATAATTTTTACTTCCTATACCGATAATTATGTAAATGAGCTGTCCATATGGACGGCTTATTGTATTTTTGCTTAGCGTGGATTTTTTCCGAAATGCTGGCGGTACACCTTAGTTAAGAAAGTTGGCTCGTTTTTTGTACAATTTTTACATAGCAATCATGCCGAGAATGCAAAGTAATTCAAAGAAAATGAAACACTAACTACAGTGCGCCCTTACATTTGCTGTAGGTTTGAAACAAAGTTTGAATAAAAATACCTCACAAATCCGAATTGTACAATAAATAAAAAGAATCCATTTTGAAAAAAGATTGATCAAAATGCAAGTTCAATTTGTTACTAAATGATTTTGTTTTGTAAAAAAATTTAATCATTTTTAGGTGCGTTTTGTTAAACATTATATTCACCTTTAATCATTTTTTGTAAATCCTCAATAAATGATTTATTTGTTGGGGATATATTATGAGGGAGATTTTCAAAGCCAAAGAATTTAATTTCTTTACTTTCAATACCATCTATTTGCATAGCACCGCTATATGTAGTTGAAATGAATACAACATTAACAAAATAAACTTCATCTCCGTTTGGATAAATATGGTGCTGCTGTTCTCCAGAGTAAACGTTAAATAGTCAATAACTATGTTTGTTTCCTCATAAACTTCTCTTTTAGCGGTTTCTTCAGCTTTTTCTCCTATATCCATAACGCCACCAGGAATACACCAATTATTATCATCAGCTCTTTTTGCAAACATCGTGACTTTATTCAAAACATCGCGTCTTTTTTATAAAAATCGTAACTTTATTTCAAATCCACATTTTTCTTATTTATATAAAAAACACACAATAAACATACAACTTTCTTTTTTGATATGGTGAGTCCTTTCAACAAAAAAGAGAGCAGATCGTCCGCTCTCTTATGATGCCTCATTATGTTCAGAGGAATGTTTAACACTCCCCATTCTCTTTAGTTTATTCCATCCTACCGCTACCCCTCGAATAGATGAAAATACAGACTTAATTACAACATAAGTCATAAATTGACGATAAATAAAGCGTTGTAAAATTAGCCAAACTAATGGTTTAGGATTCTCCTTCTCTAATTTAAATGCAAAAAGAGAAGCGAGAAGATCCATTGCAAAGAACACAAGGTAAAATCCTAAAACTTTTAGAGGATTACCACCAAACATCCCCATAATCATTAATATATCTGCTAAAGGAGCAATGAATTGCAAGACATACTGGAACAACCACATATTAGGTAATGCAACAAATCCTAATGTTTTATGCTTTGGATTAAACAACGCCTTTCGATGTTTCCAAAGACATTGGAGTGTACCATACGACCAACGATATCGCTGTTTAATGAGACTTTTCACATCTTCAGGCGACTCCGTATAAGCATAGGCTTTTTCTTCATATACAATTTTATGTCCTTGACGTAAAAATGTTATAGTAAGATCCGTATCTTCTGCAAGTGTATCTTCACTTAAATATCCAGATGCAACTACATTCTTTTTACGCCATGCTCCAATAGCTCCAGGAACTACCGTGATACAATTCAACTCATCAAAAGCTCTGCGTTCTAAATTAAATCCTGTAATGTATTCAACATGTTGCCAAGTAGTTAACAAATTTCGTCTATTTCCCACTTTGACATTTCCTGAAACTGCCGCTACATTATGATCTTCAAAATGTCTGATCATTAGAGAAATAGCATCTTGCGCAATAATAGTATCCGCATCTAAAGTGACTATAATTTCTCCTCGTGATTTTTGAAATCCTAAATTCATTGCGGATGATTTCCCACCGTTTTCTTTCTGAATTAAACGAACTTTAGAATGTTTATGGAATGCTTCTTGAATTACTTTTGACGTACCATCTTTCGATCCGTCATCAACAACAATAACTTCAAATTCTCTATAATCACTATCCAAAATTGAGCGAATCGTCTTCGTTATAACCTTCTCTTCATTATATGCTGCTATCACAACACTAACAAAAGGCTGATAAGACGAATTAGTAAAGAAACGGGATCTTGTTTTCCTTTTTTGCCTGAACGCAAAGTAAATTAAAAATAGGAATCGGAAAATACCTAATCCAATAGCAATATAAAAAATAGTTGTTAATATATGCTTAGAATATCCTGCTCCTGAAAAAACAGCTTTATTGTAAAGTAAATATTGCTTATCCTCAGAAGAAACGGGAGGCATAATTTCATCCCGTTCTTTATCCATTAAATCTGAAATTGTTACAAAACTATATCCATGCTTTTTAAGTTCTTTAATAATAATTGGCAGCGCCTCTACCGTATGGGTACGATTCCCTCCTGCATCATGGAGAAGAATAACATTTCCATCACCCTTATAAATGGGCTTAAGAGCACGCTTTACCAATTCATTTGTTGATGGCGTCGCCCAGTCCTCAGGATCAACTTTTTCTGCCACCATTGTATAGTTCATATTTTGCGCACGCAAAATAGGCAATATTTCATTTGATGAATCCGGATTAGCATCTGCTTCATATGGCGGCCTAAATAACACCGTAGAATGTCCAGTTATTTCCTGAATCAGACGCTGCGTTGTATTCAGTTCTACTTTTGTTCGTAGTAAAGACGTATCAGCTACGTTAGGATGCTTGAAGGTATGATTGCCAATTTCATGCCCTTCATCGTATATTCTTTTAACAATACTAGGATTTAGTTGAGCGTTTTCACCAAGTACAAAAAAGGCTGCTTTTATTTTATACTCTTTTAATATATCTAGAATTTCCGGTGTGTATTTAGGATCTGGTCCATCATCAAATGTTAGTACTACTTGTTTTCCTTTTGGTTTTCCGTAGCGCTGCACTTGATATGCAGATGGTAGTGATTGATACACTTCATCTGTAAGATAGCCATCTTTGCCTACTTTAAAATCTCTCAATCCATTTTGTCTTTCATTCTCAATCTGTAAAATTTCGCCTTGCCCAGAATAATTTACTTCATCTAAACTAGCGATTTTATGTAATGCGTCAGGATTATTTTGTACCTCAATAGGATCTTTTAAAGCTTTCCATATAGTAGGGTCTTCTGCTCCTAGTCTCCATAATGCAAATCCCTTTGCATTGTTGTTCATTGCCATTTTTACTTGATTATAAAGAGTAACACCATCTAAGAACCAAGCAGTATGTTCTTTCGCTCCTTTTTTATATCGAAAATAAGGGTTTCCACTGATCTTATCCCATTGAATTTTTAGATTTGAATCATGAGCCATTGTCATAACTTCTGAGAAAGTTAAAGACTTCGCAGGTTTTTTGCTCTTTACTTCCCAATCATATCCATAATTACCGAAAGCAACTATAAGTTTCTCAGAGGGAATGTCTAGTTTATTGAGCGTATGTTCAAACCATTTATTTGAAGCGATTGGCCCTGGTGTCCCTGCCCCATAGTGCTCATCGTACATCATTACAATCATACGATCTATTACTTTAGCTAATGCACCATAATTAAAAGCTTTATCATTAGCAGGCACATCTTGCGTTACAAGCAAATGATGTTTATGAAAGACTGTAGTAAGTTCTTTCATGAAATTTGTTAACTTATCTCTATCGCCTTCAGGTATTGACTCAAAGTCAATATTAATACCTGCAAATTGATTCTCTTCAATTCGCTTTACTAAATCATTAATAAACTTTGTTTTTACATGATCTGGAGCATTCAGTAACTTATGAATAAGTTTACTATCAGGACCAGAAGCTTCTTTAGTATAGTTAGTAAGTAAAGGCATAATTTTCACATGATTTTTTTTTGCTAACTTTACAATATCAGGCTTAATCTCACTACTAATTGTTAAGTCTGTTTTTAAGTGATACCACTCTGGTACTAACATGGTTAATGAATCGATATTTTCTTTTAAAGAAGCAGTACTATTTTCATCCCAGTTTACATAAAAACCATAAACCTCTTTAGGTTGTTCGTCATTGCCTGTTGAATTTCCTGAATTTTTATTATTATTATTTATTTCGGTATTAGGAGCTTTGAATTCTTCCTTCTTTAACTGTTGGTCGCTAAGTTTTTGATTAATAGGTACAAGTTTAGTATCTTGCTTTACAGAAGGATTCATATTTGGAATTTCTGGTGTTGAAAAAATACTTCGAAAGAAAAAATAAAATACAATACTTATGCTAACTATTGAGATACATAGAAACCAACTGAAAGCTTTTTTTCTTCTTCCTTTAGGGTCATAAAAAACGGGTTTTGAGTTATCTTTCTCTGGTTGAATTTTTTTCTCCATTATTTTTTTACATACTCCTTTTCTTTTTATTCTGAATACAAACGCAAACTATTTTAATAGATAGACCTTCTAGGATTCTGGTGCGAAAATAGCTTAATAGGAATATAGGACAATAATTTCCTGTTAACTTTGAGATCAAACGACTAATCCAAATAATTTATGAATGACTTCAACCTCCTTTTGGGCAGATTTCACCAAAGGGTGAAATCTGCCCTTTTTTCATCATATGCATAGCTTCGATACCTCTCAAAATCAAGGTTGCTGTACGAAATGATTTCAATCCTAACATGGAACAAACCCTCTTCTTCAATATTCTATGGATTTTTCTTTTCGTTCCCCTGATGTTGCGTGGCAGGAACGTTTTTGTCCTCTTTTTTGTGCCCGCTGTTTTCATTTATATTGCCTTTATTTTCTGGCTGAGACTCTCTATTTTCTTGTTTATGTCCTTTTCCGTTGTTTTCTGGCTGAGACTCTCTATTTTCTTGTTTATGTCCTTTTCCATTGTTTTCTGGCTGAGACTCTCTATTTTCTTGTTTATACCCTTTTCCGTTGTTTTCTGGCTGAGACTCTCTATTTTCTTGTTTATGTCCTTTTCCGTTGTTTTCTGGCTGAGACTCTCTATTTTCTTGTTTATACCCTTTTCCGTTGTTTTCTGGCTGAGACTCTCTATTTTCTTGTTTATATCCTTTTCCGTTGTTTTCTGGCTGAGACTCTCTATTTTCTTGTTTATACCCTTTTCCGTTGTCTTCTGGCTGATATCCATTATTTCCTTTTGATTGCTGTGGTTGCTGTTTCTGGGATTGCTTTTGTTCTATTTGCTCTTGCTTCTCATATCTTTCTTCTTTTACAGGAGACAAATCCGATGATGCATCGAGAGATGACTTTGGTTGCGAATGTATCTCCTGAGGGTGTTCCTCCTGATTAGACGGCAGTGCAGGAGGAGTAAGCGATTTCTTCTTCTCATTCTCTTGCTTTATATACACACCTGTGCCGACTCCTGCTTTCTTGGCATTCTCTCGTACTTGCATCGTACTGTATTGATATACGACTGTAACATGTTTTGTCTCATACTCTTTCTTTAATCCTTGCATTACCTTTTCCAACAGTAGTTCTAGCGACTTTTCCTTTGTAACAGCTGTTAGCATAACTTGCTTGTCATTCGTTAAATATCCATCCTCTTGACTTTGCTTTACAATGGCACGTACTACGTCTTGCAAAGGTTCATTTTTCCATCGTTTCATTTCTTTTAAAATGCGCTTTCCATCATCATTACAGGCTCGCAAATCTATAACACGAAGATCCTTTGTTACGCTCGCCTCTAAACTTGGATTAATATCAATTGAGACATAAGCGAATGCTTTTTCTTCCGGTTGATTGTAGAAAAACAGAAACACACATAGAAAACAAGCAACAAGTAATGATGCAGGCTTTAAGAAAGAAGGGATTGAAAAACGCGGTACTCTTTGTTCTTGTTCGTTAAACGAGATTTCCTCTCCAATCATATAAGAGTGCGATTTTCTTTTAAACGTAATAAACTCTCCATCTGGAGTTAAAACAACTACGCTATGTTTTTTTTTATCCATCACAATCCCTTCATTCATCATCCTTTCCCCCTCTTATATAATCAAGAATATATGTATAGTTGTTTACAAAGATAATACACATTGCAATAATGTATTTTCTATGCCGCTCCAACGTTTTACGACTTATCTTAACACGCGGTTCAATATGTTTAAGCGGTAACTTTTTCTTTCGGAACAGCTCTTCCATCATTTTCTCTTCTTTTATAATAATCTTTACAATTTCTATTAAGTGCTCACGCGTATCACGATGCTTTGGAGATTCCTTAGCAAGCTCTGAAAATGTGATTTTAAACTCAGCTAGCACAATTTGAAAATGGAGAATTTCCTCCTTACGGTTACTGTTTTCCATCTCTTTCATATACTCCGTAAGCGATACCTGCATTTCTACTATTTCCTCTTGCTGGTCTTCTTTTAAAAAGACGAGATTATACTTAGACTCCTTGCGTATATAGTCAATTACATCTCTTTTTATAAGAAGCTCAGCAAACGCTAGAAAAGATTTTCCTTTTTTATATGAATACTGTTCAATTGCTTGATTAAACGCAAACAATCCAATGCTATATTCATCATCCTGCTCCGTAATATACCGACGGCAGACAGACGAGATTGATTTTCTAATAAAAGGCTGATACTGTGCGATAAAAGCTTCCTTATCTCCTCCGTTGTTTTGTATGTTAAATACGATATCTTCTATTTTCGGTTTTTTTAAGATTTTCATCACTAAACTCAACACTAGTAATCCCCCTCCCTCCTTTTGCTTCAAATAGCAAAATGGTCACTAAAGAAGTGACCATTTAATCACATTTTCTTACTACTTTTCTTTTTGCTTGTCTTCTTATTATTTTTCATATTTTTCTTGACCAACTTTTTTACCGTTGTCTTGATGATCATTTTTTTCTGTTTGACCCTTTTGGTTTGATTTCCCATACTTCTCATGAGAAACAGCCAGTTTATGTTCTGGCTGTGCCGGTTGTGCTGGATTCACTTCTGTATTTTGATCTACTTTCTTGTTTTCTTTTGCAATAGCGTCCGCTTGTTTTTCTTGCTCTTTTTCTATTTTAGCTACAATCTTTGAAAAACTCTTCTCTATATTTTTGGTAATTGCAGCTTTTGCTTTTAGATTTTTCACTTAATCTAGCATTTTTGCTAATGATTCGATGTTGTTTCCGATGTGCACTTTTACTTTCACTGCTTCTTTTTCTTCTTTACCAGAAAGCTTATCTGCTTTTTCTAAGTCTTCTGCCGATTTTTCTAATATATCTTGTGTAAGATCGCCTTTTCTTTTTTCAATTAGTACACTTGCTTCAGCAATTCGTTCTACAGCTTTTTTAGACAATAGCTTCGCTTTCTCTAAATCGTTTATCGCAAGAGCCGTTTTAATATCTTCAACCATAGTTTTCACAAAATAAAAGACGTCACCTTGTACTAAAGATGTTTTTTCAGTTTCCGTTGTTTTTACTGCATCTATGTTTTCGCTAGCATACGCTGCTTTTCCCATCAAAAACGAACTGCATGCCATCATAGTTGCCATAGTTCCTTTTAATAGTGTTCTTTTCATGCTGATTTTTTTTCCATTTGCTTTCTTTACTATATATATTCGAAGGAAATAAAAATTTTATGGGGGTCAAAAATAAAAAGCTGACAATTTCATCAAATTTTTCATAGATTTTTAGGTTCTGTTGCAAAGATTTCTAAACTGGGATAACCTGTAGAAAAAGTGTGAGCAGGAGAATGATATATGGGGTATTTTAAAGGAAAACAGTTTAAAAAGGATATTATTTTGGTAGCCGTCGGCTACTATTGTCGTTTTTCTTTAAGCTATCGTGATGTATCTGAAATCTTGAAAGAGCGTGGTGTTTCGGTTCACCCAACAACCATCATGCGCTGGGTTCATGAATATGGAAATCTTATCTATCAAATTTGGAAGAAGAAAAATAAAAACGTTCCATTATCTTGGAAACTAGATGAAACCTATATAAAAGTCAAAGGAAAATGGTGTTATTTATATCGTGCAATTGATAAAGACGGGCACACATTGGATATTCAACTTCGTAAAAAACGGGATCATCAGGCTGCCTATGCCTTTATGAAAAAATTGGTCAAAACGTTTGGAGAACCAGCGGTTCTCACTACAGACAAAGCACCAGCATTACTTTGCGCATTTAACAAATTAAGAGAACAAGGCTTTTATATAAATACAACTCATTGTACAATCAAGCATTTGAACAATCTCATTGAACAGGACCATAGGCATGTGAAGCGACGTTTTTGCAAATCCGCAGGATTTCAAAATCTTCGCCACGCTTCCCGTACCTTGAAAGGCATCGAAACCATTCATGCTTTATATAAACGAAACCGAAGTCTTGGCTCAGACTTCGGTTTTTCGACGTACAATGAATTACAGGAGCTACTAACAATCGCATAAAATGTACAACTTTTTGTTGGCACCACTTAACCTTAACAAAACTTCGCAACAGAACCCTTTTTGTTTTGTAGGATAATCCTCTTTTCTGTCGAATTGATAGAGTGGACATAAATATAGAACAGAGGAGGATGTTAAAATGAACTACTTTGTTATCCTATTTACGCAAGGTGAAAATTGGGAACAAGGAAAAAGAATTTGGGAGCAAGATTTGGAAAAACACAGAGATTTTTGGAGAGAATACAGAGAAAAGACTGATAAGGTAATAGGTGCAGGCCCTTTTACGGATGACGCTGGCGGCATGATTATTTTAGAAATAGAGAGTCTTGATGAGGCTACAAGAATTGTTAACCTTGATCCTGCTGTTATTGGGAAAATATTTAAAACAACTGTACACCCGTGGCATCCACTTTTGAAAAGATTTTAGGATAGTGTTTTATATAAGGGGTACCGCCACACATCCTTAAGTTGATGGGCATGGGTACCGCTCAACATTTTAACGAAAATATACACTAAGCAAATTTCAGCATAAAGTAAGCCACTTTTTCTTAAAATTGTTTCTTCCTTTTCTCGGCGAAAACCAGCAATAATCCAAACAAATAATAAATGATACTTACCGTAATAACACCATAAACAACCTTATCTTCAGGAAACTTATGTATGTTTAGAAAAGTTTTCTATATTTTTTCATAATAAAAAATATAGAGTTTGAAAAGAAACCTTGTAAAATCAACTGATTATAGATATCCCTAATATAATTTTGATTATTTAGACAATGATAATCACTAGATCTGGGTGTGTGTTAAGCCAGTAAAAAGGAACACTTAGCCCATTGTCCCTAGCAATAATGAGACTTTTATAGTCAGTTGGATTTAATACTGTACTCAAAGCGGGTTGTAGCTTATCCAGTATTGTGATAATAATGATGTAATGATTGGCATAAAGCTCCTCCTAAATTATTACTATATGATAATTATACCAAAATATCCATTTTTTATATAATAAAATAAGTATCGGAGCACTGGTTCTGTTGCAAAATTTTCTACATGAAGCTACACTCTAGAAAACAGGATCTAGGAGAATCAGACATGAGATATTTTAAAGGAAAACAATTCAAGAAAGATATTATTTTAGTAGCTGTCGGCTACTACTGCCGTTTTTCTTTAGGTTATCGTGATGTATCTGAAATCCTGAAAGAACGTGGTATTTCAGTGCACCCAACAACCATCATGCGATGGATTCATGAATATGGCAATCCCATCTATCAAATTTGGAAAGTAAAAAATAAATCTGCACGCTTATGAAACCATTCATGCCCTATATAAACAAAGGCGAAGTCTTCAA
>NZ_AKCS01000046.1 GCF_000299035.1 Bacillus bingmayongensis | reverse complement strand
GGGAAGAGTTCCCCAGTGGGTTTGGGCAAAGCCCAAGGTTTGTTTTTGCCATGCTAAGCATGGCTCGGCAACGCCGAAAAGCGTCGCAGACCCCTATCGATTTTGATGCGTCAGCGTCAAAATACGTATAGGGTTACGTTAATTGACTCCATTTCGTCGCTTTGCTAGACTTATGGTATCAATTATTCTAGGGAGAGTGGTGGCATTTTATGTTGTTCTCTATCTCATTTAATCAATCTTACCAAAGTTCATTGAGCCATAATAACAGGGAAAATATTCATGGAAACCCTGGCATCGATCCAGCCAGGCTAGACCAGAATATTTACTTTATAAAAAAAGACATTCGAAGTGTATACGAGGATGTCTTTCAAGAAGCGGTGGACAAGTACAATGAAAAACAAAAACGGAATGACCGCAAAATTAAGGATTACTATGACAAAATAAGAAAAGATACAAAGACGCATGAGCAACGAGAACTTGTTGTAGCGATTGGGGAAGGCAAAGACGACCCAAAGTATAGGGAAGCCAAAAAGGAAGCGTTAAAACAGTATGCTGAAGCGTTTCAAGAGAGAAATCCAAATCTAGCAGTTTATAACATGGTTTTACATGATGATGAAGCAAATCCGCATTTACATATTAACTATGTACCGAATTTCGAAAGTAGTCGAGGATTAACGAGGCGTGTCGGAATGGATAGAGCCTTGCAACAACAAGGCGTAAAAGGAAAAGGGACGGAGTTAATTGCAAATTGGAGACAATCAGAAACGGCTTATATTGAATCTTTGGCTAAAGAACAAATTCCAGAATTTGAACGAGCGAATGTAGGTTCACATAAGTACATGAAAGTCCGTCAATACAAGGAATATGCTGAAATGAAATCAACCGTTGAGAATCAAATATATGAAAAAGAAATGCAGTTAGAAGTTTTTGACCATCATATGAAACATGCTGAAGAAAAAGTAAATGAATTACAGATGGTGAAAATACATGTAGTTGATAAATACAAAGAGTTAGAAGCAGTGGAACAACAAGTAAAAAGTGAAAGTGAAAAGTTACAGCTGATTGGTCAGCGATATATAGAGTTAGAAAAAAAGGTGAAACAACAGCAAAAAGAATTGGATAGTGCTACGAATCAAGTACCAAATGAACCTGTTAAAATTCCATTTTTGCGTAAAGAAGTAGTAACAGAAGTACAGGATAAAATGTTTGGAAAAGCTGAAATCACGAAGAAACAGACAAGAAATTATGTGTTATCACCAGAACAATATCAAGAATTAACAAAACAAGTGAATGCAGCGGTTACAATAAAAAAAGATTATGAACGTTTAAGAAAAACAGATTTTGTGCAAGAAAATGAGGAATTGAATCATCAGGTTGATAGTTTGTATGATTCTTTTAAAGAATCTCAAAAGGTAAATCTAGAGTTGCAAAAGAAAAATAGCAAATTAAACACTGAAATAAGCTCGTTAAAAGCTCATATAAAGGATTTACAGACAAATATAAGGGTTTTATATCAACAAACGAAAAAAGTTTTTAAAGAGCAATTTAAAGCGTTTAGAGGGCTTGTTAAAAAAGAATTGGATGGTAAAGGCGTAGATAATCATTTTGAATGTGAACATAAGAAAGAAATGCGGAGATATCAAGGTTTTGATATGGAAAGATAGACGTGATAAGATTTTCAACAGATGGAAACCTTTAGCAATGCATTTCATGTTATTATAAAGAAAGACGTATAAATGAAAAAAACCGCCCCAGCTTTGGACGGCAAGGCGGTTTTTCATAATAAGGTTGGAATCAACCACTATATAATATTCTATATACATTCTAACATATAAAAGTTGATTCCTTCCACTAAGGGAGAGAATTATTTTATGAAAAAAGTTGTAGATTTTGGACAAGCTGAAAAGAAAGCTAGATCAAGAGAAAATCAAATTGAAAGCTTTTTAGAACAAGCAAATGTAGGTTTATCTTCTGAACAACAGCAATTGTTGCTGCAAATTTTACATAGTACAACTGGTGAAGATTATTTTATAGGTAAAAAGAAAAAACGAACTGATGGGGTGAAGTTCGTGCAATTAATTATGGATAACATAAATTATTTAAATAAAATTGGTTACTTACAACCTAAAGAAGAAGCATTTTTATTTAAGCTTACTCCTTACATTGAATTTAAGACAAATGTAATAATAGAAAGAGTAGATAATGAATTAGAGGTTGAAACAAATGCAGCAACTCCTAGTTATTTAGCTGAACAATTTGGAAATACTAGAGAATATATTTCTAGGATTATGAACTCCTTATTAAAGAAAGGTATACTTGGTGTTGCTGAATCTGGAATGACTACTGATGACGGAAGAATTTGTTCTTCTAGAACATGGTTTGTGAATCCTAATGTTATGTGTTGTTCTCCTAAAGATGGTGTAGATAAGGCAACTCAACATATTTTTAAAAGATCTCTTCGTAATTTTAAAATTAAAGATAGCAGTAAAAAACATAAATTACCAGTTTATTTATTTTAAAAAAGCCTGACTTTTAGTCTTGCTTTTTTTTATTTTATCTTATTTCCCATTTTTTAGGTGTGATTATTTAGTCACACAGGTGTGATCAAATAATCACACCCTACTCCCTTTAAACCCTTGATATTATTGAGTTTTTGTATTTTTCCTTTCTCACTCTATATATAGCTAAAAGTTCCGCAAGGAACGGGTAGTATTTTTGAGAAAAACACTCAAAAATCTCCACCCTCAACATCAAAAAGTCGGTTCGTTAATCCTCACCTAAAGGCTGTCGCCTTTTCTTTTTGATGTTGTTCTTGCAAAACTTTTTTCGGCTCGTCCGCTTTTTTCGCCAAGCCGACAGACAAAAAGCAAAGCAATGGTTCTCGACTTGGACAAGCAAGTATACGAGTCGAACCGCTTAGATCAATCGTTCAAAAATAGTTTCTATACGATATGTTGATACGTAATAAGTGGGGTTTCGCCCCCACACGACGAGCCAGCACTCTAGCCAAAAAGCAAATGTAAGACCCAAAGACAAGAACAAACTACAAAAAAGTCCTCCAGATTGTTTAACTGGGGGACTTTTTTGTTCACATAATTATTGTTATTGGAAGTTAGAAGCACAGTTTGTATTATGTTTAGGTAAATCTCAATTTTCATCAAGCATATAAAGTTCCTAAAATAAATCAAATATGATATTAGTTATGTAAGTTTCTAAGAATGCAGCAACGATAATTATAGGTAAAGTTAAAATAGCATAAATTTTTATTACTTCTAAAATCTTTTTACTAAGAGATACTCTTTCTTTATCCTTTTTGAACATAATTTTTAATTTGATTCTAATAAATTTATTTAATTCAAAAAGAATAGCCGCAAATAAACACAAAGCGAAAACTTCAACAAGGTAATGAGGGATGGATGAAATTATCATCACAAAACCTTTTTTAAAACCAATTTGTAACGCAATTCCAAAAGAAACCCCAAGAAGTGAAGTAGTTGAAATTATATGTATAACATATAAAAATTGTATTGGAATCAAGGCTAATATAAACATTTGTAAAGGCACGATAAAGCCATTATTAACAATGTATTCCCATGCCTTTTCTATACCTGTTGATTCCTTTACTTGATCTGGTATTCTATTTTCTAATCCTTTCAGTGTTTCTTTTAGATCTGGATTGATTATAAAAGTTATTATGGTTGCAATAATTGTTAGTGCTACCCCTAATATGAAAAAGTTAATAGCTCTTTTAAATACAACCTTATTAATTACATTTGAAATAACCCTCACCCCTTTTTCCAAATTTTACCATCTTAATGATGCGATGGTAAAGAAATTTTTTCTTGTATATCGTATACATGTAGGGTTAACATAACGCATCAAAAGAAGCCCTCAGTCGAAAGTGAGGTTTGCTCAATTTATGCAAAATAATTTAGGGTTTTTAAGAGAAAATAAGTATTTAACGGCTAGAGAGAAAAGTTTTTTTATTGATATAACACCATTAATTGCTTTTGATAGTAATTGTATTGTAGAGGATATTACAGCTAAGAACCCTGCTCCTATGAATATTTCACAAATTGCTGATTTTTTAGGGACTGATAGGTCAAATACAAGTAAAATCATTAATTCTCTTAAAAGAAAAGGTCTTTTGTTTAAAGGAGAATCAGGTTTAGAAGGAAATAATGCTAAAGCATATGCAATATTTATAAATCCACACATTATCTATGCAGGGGATAAAGATAATATAAATAAAGCTTTACAGATAATGTTTCATAAAGCTATGAAAATGAAAATATTAAAAGATTTACCTGATAGATTATTTTAACTTACTAATCGTAGTTGTTTAACTTGACAACTACGATTTTTTGTTTTTGTTCGTACTTTTGTTCGTGGTAATTTAACCACACAACTGTGGGGATTTAACCACACACGAAAATCTCTAAAACCCTTGATATATCAGCCTTTTTAGCACTTTTAAAAGTCTCTCTCTTCTCACTCTATATATAGGAGCTTTTCTCCATACAAGGAACGGAGAGTATTTTTTGAGAACTTCACTCAAAAAATCTTCCTCCTTTCTCCTTGCATTCCGAAATTCGGCCGGTTTTTAGCTTTCGCCAAGCCGAACAGACCAAAAACAAGGTTAAGTTGCTCGACTTGGACTAGCAATTGTACCCGCCGAACCGCCAGTTCTATCGTTCTAAGCAACAAGCTTACTCCATATTCAGTTACGTTAAGTTCCAGGGGGGGCTAGCCCCCCTGACCCCCAGCCAGCACTCACACCCAAAAACAAGGGGAAACATCAAAAGGTCAGGAATTTTATACATAAAGGGAAGCCCTAATTAATAATAATTAAGGGGTACGGAAATGATTCGGGGAATGAGAGTAACACTTGAATTCCTTATGAATTAAGCCTATTTTTCTTTTTTTAGGATAGGAAAAGATATTCATCTAGGAGGGATTTTCTTGAAGAAAATAGTTGTTACATTACTGGCTTTTGTCTTGGCGATTATTCCTATTACTGCTTTTGCTGATACGACATCAACCTCAGTTTCAAAACAAACGCTTTCAACAGAGAATATGGTTCAATTAAAAGACTTGCCTGTTATGATTGATGGTGTTAAATATGCACAAGATGATTCGCATGTAAAGAATGTAACTCAGTTTGTTTTCGATGACGTTGCAAAAGCAGAAGGAGTAGTCTATGGGTTTACAAATCAAGACCGTTTAAATGCTCATTTGCAGAGTGCTGTTGTTGAGCGTAAAAAGGATACTAAAAACAATATGATTACAGCCCAAGCTGTTTATTATAATTCGTATTTTTATGAACATTCTAATTACGGAGGGAATTCCTTTGGAGCTTCCGGTAATATTAGCTGGGTCGGTTCATATTGGAATGATAAAATTTCTTCGTTGAAAGCGGGTTACAATCATAACTGGACAGTTATGTGTTGGGATATTAACTACGGAGGAGCAAGATTTTGGGTACAATCCGGTATCAATGTCAACTATGTCGGATCAACTTGGAACGATAAGGCGTCTTCCATCTTCTTTACTAATTAGATTGAAGAAATAACCATATTTTTTGTGAGAATCTTGCTTATGCAGGATTCTTTTTTGTTGTTTGTTTCAGGGGTACCGTCAATATTTTGGAAAAACCCCACACTAAGTAAAAAAATACAATAAGCTGTCTATATAGACAGCTCATTTACATAATTATCGTTATCAGAAGTTATCCATGTTATAAAGAGTCGATATAATTTTTAGCTTCAAGTAATGATAATCCTAAAACTTCTCGTGCCTTCTTAATAGCTTCAATTTTTTCTCCATCTCTAACTAATTGGCGAAGTTCTTCGTTGACTTCATGCTCTGGGATACCTATTTGTTTAGCAACCTGTTCTAATCTATTTTCTATTCGTTCTAGTCTTCTATTAACTCGGTTTATCTTTCGGTTTATACCATCAATAGAGATCATACCTACAATAATTAGAATTGCTAAAAACCAAGAATTCATATTGTCCTCCTTCAGAAAACGTAAGTTTCTGTTGTCTCTTTACAAAAAAGAGCAAACTCCTCCCTACATGGGAGAGGAGCTAGTTTTTGAATAATTGCTTGGTAGCACTTAATCCCATAATAATTCCTCCGCCAATCCCAACTATGATGGCAAGGTTGCTCCATTGAGAAACATAGATTCCACCAAGAAATAAAAGCAACCCAATCAGCAAGAGCTTGATGTCAAATAAACTTCTAATACTCATGACTTCCCCCTTATACACAATGTTATTTAACCAAATTATACCATTCAGAAAGAGCGATGTATTGTTTTTTGGGGTTGTATATTCTATACATGCTCGGTTAACATAACGCATCATTATCGGGATTCAATGTATTTAGAAGACTATTAAAAGCCCTTCAAATTATTTAACTGGAAGACTTTCGTGTTCACATAATTTCTCGTTATTGGAAGTTAATTATTCACCGATATAAAACAGACTTTGTGCAATACTCGTAAAAAACTCTGGTTCTTGTATAGGGGAATCTTTTTCTATCTCTAAGTATGTTTTAAACAATTCTGATGTCTTCATTTTCCACCTTGCTACTTCTTTACCTTGATAATAAAATTTTGCCCAATCCATTGGTACTTTCTTTACTATGAGTTCACAAGAATGAGATTTAATAAGAAGCTCAGGAGATATAACTTGCCATGAAATATAACTTACTTCATATTTTTCACTCGTCAGACAGTTAATAACTTTATACGTAGGCTTTCCTAACCATTTGGTATTCTTTATGCACTGATAAACTATATCTTTATCGTTGGAATAGACATCAATTTGAACGTTCCAATCAATATTCCATACATAGGTTGCCATTCTTGTTAATATATTTTTGTAATTCCTTTTAAATGTGAATACTTTATTTCCAGCTTCATCTATAACATCGACCGATTTAGTAGAATCCTTTACTTTAGGGGGTAAGTATGTATATTTCCTCATTTTAATACTTCTCCTTTATTTTAACTAAAATAATACGGTTTTCATTGTTCTTTTGTTTATTTTTGTAGTCGTGATTTATCAGAAAAGCCCTTCTTTTTTCCCTTTATTGTATCATTTAGAACAATTAATTTGTTGCAAAAAAATGGATGTATATTATATTCATGCGTGGTTAACATAACGTCCTATTATCGTCACAGCACTTTTGACTATTCCAATAAAAAAATAATCATTTACACTTTAGAAGAAAATTTGTATTATGTGATTGTTAAAAAATGGAATTCAAGGAGCTGTTAAAATGAAAAAAAGAATTCTTATTCCGATAATGAGTATAGGGTTTTTAGTTTTTAGTGCATTTCATAGTCCTGTGCAGAATACAGTTTCCGCTCAAATTAACAATGAAAAATCATCCATAAATGAAAGTGAGTTTTGGCTTTATGATGGGGATGCCATAAGATACTACCCTTATTTTAATACTTTTATTGGGATTGCTGATGTAAGTTCATCTAATGAACAAGAACCAAGTCGTGTAGTATTTGAGTTTTATAATTTAATAGGTGATCTATCATATGTAACAAGCGCCACTATCCCTAATCATAAGCATTCAGCTTTCCAACCATTTTCAGCCCCTATAAATTCTCTAGAAGAAGCTACCTATTCCGTAAAGGTCAAAGTTATAAATGCAAAGGTAGATCCAAATAAAGTTAAATTTGCTCATATAGAATAATACGTGTGTGTACATGTACACAGAAGGAGCTTCTATTTATTAGAAGCTCCTTCTATTTATCTAACATGTTCTGTAACTTACTTTGCGTTTTAGGTTACGATTACTCTCTCTATCCCTAAAAAATGGGTACAAATGGCGATGAATAAAAATCCATGTAAGGTTAACATAACGTATGATTATGGGAAGCAAGAAAAAAGCGGATCCCTACTCTCACAAGGAATCCACTTTTTCTTTTTCTATAACTCTATTCATTTTTTATACATTCCTATCTTGGCGTGGGTTTTAGGTTACTGGATTAGCCGAAAAACTGTATAAAATCTTGCATGCTCTTAGCGTGGATTTTTTCCAAAATGCTGGTGGTACCCCTAAAAGAAAAGGAACCTAATAATAGGTTCCTTTTTTTATTTTAGGAGATTTCAATATAAGTGCAAAACAAGTGTCCAACGCTTGTCCCACACTATAATATATGCTTTCCTATTCAAAATAGTGCAATGAATTTTATTAAATCTAATCTAATTTTTCTTATTTCAAAATGAGAAAAATAACTATTATACAAGCCTGCACACAAATAGATATATTAAATATCATATTAAAGTAGATGTGAAAACACTCAAAAAATAAAATAATGGAGGTTTTTTAATTGAGTGAACAAGAATACAAACACGATCATAACAAGGATTGTAAGGTTAAATCAGAAACACAAACTCCGTTCAGTGATACTGAAGCAACGCCAGTTCTTACAAACAATCCAATAATTAAAATTCCAGTTGTATTAGCAGAAAGAACGCTTCAAATTGTAGTAGAGGCAAATATTCCACTTTGTCCACCAGCAGTAGAAATTAAAAGAGTCTTAAAAGATGTATTTTTACAACAATGTAAACTAGTACCTGTTGAATATGAAAAAATTAATAAAACAGGATTTTTACGAGTAACAAGAGCAAAATTGTTTGTAGAAGGTTTCATTCGTAAAAATATTGAATATGCTTCTAAAGACTGCAATGGCGTGATTCATGATAAAATTGCAAAGGTTCGATTCTCTGGTTTTGCTGATTTAACTGAAGAGGACTTTCTTTCTTTCCCAATTATAGCTTTTTCTTCGGAAAATAAAGCTCGTTTCATTAATCCAAAAAACACTGATATTCCTCGTCTAGACAAATTCTTCTTTGAAAATAATGTTGTCTATAATGAACAACCATTTTGTGAATTAATTAGTGCAGAATTTTATGAGCTTGATTTTTCACCATGTGATGATGATCATGATAAACATCATGAAGACTCATGTGATAAAAAACATCATGTAAAAGAATTTGACAAATTACGTGAAAAAATCGTTCTTGATCTTACTTTGAAAGTATTACAAACTCAACAAGTAAGAGTTGGATCAACTGGACAAGCTGGCTGCTAATTAAAAATTCTCATTAATATTCTTGTTTCTTAAGATATAAAAAAGGCACTCAAATGAGTACCTTTTTTATTTATCTAACCATGTTATAGGAATTTTTTTCTCTTCTAATATTTCAAACTTAATCTCTCCATTTTCATAATATACCCGCTTGATAATTGGTATAGTTTTCATTTCATTTTCTTTTTCACTTTTATAATGATTTTTTGTTTCAATATGAATAATATTCATCAGACATACCTCCTTTTTATTCACAACAAAACAAAGAACATTTTTTCTCACAATTGTAAATGTATTCTCAGATTTCCCTTTTATTCTTCTAACTTTGTCTGAAAAAGGATTCCAACTAAAAACCGGAAAAATCTGCATTAATTCTGTATTCAAAACTCGTTGTGCAGTAATAATAACACCCTTAAAAGTTACTCCATAAACAAAAAAAAACTAGATCCATACTAGTTTTTACATAAGTCAGTTTATCGGAAGTAAATACATATAATTTACTTAATTAACATTGGTACCTGTTATTCAAATAATAATCAAAAGAAAAGCTAGTGCCTCCGACGGGATTCGAACCCGCACTCCTTTCGTAAGCATAAGCTAAGGGGAACACGCTTCCCTACGGAATTTCACCGACAGGAGTTTCACCTGTCTCAGCTCATTTGCTTTTCGGTGCTTCTGAAACCTTTGCTTTGCGACCCGGTTCTACAATGTTTTCCGGCGCTCTTCCCTTCTAAAGCTACGGAGACATTTTTAAAATTATATGTTGAATATAAAAAGGTTATCAACTGTTAGTTCACATAATCCTACTTATCTTTTTTGGATAAGAAGTTAGTTTTTTCGTTTTGGGGGTATCTTCCCATTTCAATTCACTCCTTAATTAATCAAATTTCAAAAGATTATTTCCAAAACTCATACCATTTCTTATCTTTACTTGCTGCAATCATCTTCTTAACTTCCTGGACTTCTTTTATTGTTTGCATAAGTATTTCATCACGGCCCTGGTTCTTCGCCATGTCTTCGCTAATATTCGTCGCTATAAGTGCCTGGGATTTCTGTGTCGTTTGTATAGCGCTCAATAACTCTGATTCTCTTTGTATAAATCGCTGGTCTTGCTCGGTTAGTCGTTTGGTTAATTCCTGAAGCAACTCATTTTGTTTTTCAATGATTTCTTTTTGATCTTGAATCATCGTCTGTAGCGTTGTAGCGTTGAAATCCGGCTCTTCATAGCGCTCAACTTTATATTGATCTAATGGCAATACCTCAACACCTTGATGCCATGATACAATTTGCTTTGTCGCATTCTCTAGTGTCATATCTGTATCGTTCTTTAAGTTTATAACCTTACGGAATACCATTACATCACTTTCTCTATACTTCCTATGCCCACGCTCGTTTCTTATGAAAGTGTAACCCTCCTTTTCTAACACGTCTGCATACTTACGTAATGTAGATGATTGGATACCTAATTGCTCCGCCACGTCACTAGGACTATAAAACATCTTCATAGCGTTTCACCTCAAAAATATATTCGCTATAGCAATGATATACCCTTTTTCCTAATAATTCACGTATCACTTGTTTTTATTCTTAACTTCCATAATCTTCACATCAGTAATGTATTTAGTTCGTATTACAGCCCCGAGCTTAGAGACACATATCTATTTTAAAATCAGATATTCATTACTTCTCGACACCAACATCAAAATCTTTTTTCTATATACAAGATTTTATGCAAAAAAAGAATAGCGAGGACCCCTAGAATCCTTGCTATATCAATAATGTATAAAATTGTGCATAGAAAAATAAAGCAAGGACAAGAGGGAATCCTTGTTTTAAAGCGGATTCCACCTTGTCCTTGCTACCGATAATTGTGCGTTATGTTAACCTAGCATGTATAGGGTATTCATAAACGATCTCAAACATTATACTCTTATTTATCTTTTTTATTAGACTCTTGAATTTGAAGTAATTCAACAAAAACACTTAGCATGTCCTGTATTTGAATTCGATTGTCAACAAAATGTTGCAAATTAAATCCATTAAAAAGAGCCATTCCTGCTGTTGCTAAAGTTCTCGCATCTAATGAACTTCCAACAATACCTTCATTTTTCATTTCTTGAATAAAATGTGTAGTAAACATCCTCCATTCTTCCATCTGAAGAGTAAGTATTTCTTTTATCTGTGGTAATTCATTGGAAATCATACATCCTTGAAGAAGCATAGGGGAAGACCCTTTTTCATAAGCCTCATTCAACAAACGCATGCTATGTTTTTTAAATTTATTTAGTAAATCTCGATCTTTTTCATTAAGAGCTTCTTTTAAATCTTCAAAATAGAAATCAATACCTTCTTTTATCAACTTTAGTAAAAACTCCTCTTTGTTAGAAAAATGAGAATAGAAAGCACCTTTAGAATAACCAGCGTGTTTTACAATCTGATCAACGCTTGTACTAGAATAGCCTTGCTTAGAAAATAATTCAATTCCTGATTGCATTAATTTGTTAATTGTATCTTCTGATTGTTTCTGATGATAATTCACTATAGGAGCCCCCTTTTTTAAAGAAACTGAATATTTAATTAATCCTAACACATTACTCAGCATATAATAAATTAATACCGACTAGTTGGTATTTAAAAATAACATTTACAAAGAAGATGATTAAATGACACTATCTCAAGGAATTATAAACCATTTTTAGGAAGGTGATGTTAAGTATAGGCTGGAAATAAGTTATAGCAAGACCTCTATAATATAAAAAAGGAGAGTTGTTTAAAAATGAGAAAAAGAAATTTTAAATTAGTTACTTGTTTTTTAATAAGTTTATTATTTTTATCTCCTTATTACAGTGAAAAAACTCATGCTGAAGAAAAAAAAACACCTGTACAAAAATCATCTGCACAAAAAATAAAAGATAATTTCGAAACCTATGATCCTCATAATATGAAGACTTTAGATTTAAATAAAGAAACTATCAATGATGAAGTAGGAATAACAATAGAATCAAATCCTGAAAAAGGAATAGTATTAAAAAATAAAGAAGATAATATTCAAGATATTCAAATAAGTATACCTTATAAAAATGAATTAGAACCAGGCGAAGTTGTAGATAATACTATGATTTATTCTAATAAAAATATTCCTGTATCCTTAGGAGTTCAAGTAGTAGATGGTGGTTTGCGACAATTAATTTCAATAGAGTCAATGGATGCCCCTAAAGAATATGAATTTCAAATAAATACTTCTGAATTATCAAAATTAGTTTTAAATAAAGATGGTAGTGCATCACTTTTAAATGAAAATGGAGAAGTTATACTTGCAATAGCTAAACCATGGGCAGTAGATGCTAATAATACTGAAATACCAACTTATTATGAAATTAAAGATAATAAATTAATTCAACATGTAAATTTTGAAAAAGCACAGCTCCCAGTAATTGCTGATCCATTGTTTTGTTCAAAATTTATATCTAAAGGAGAATGGATTACCAGAGGTACAGGAAAATACAAATTATCTTTGAGTCTTACACCTACTCATTGTGGAAGATTAACATCTTTTACGTATAGAACTGATTCATTCAATGAAGTTAAAAGAAAATTTTCCTCTAGTAAAAATTGGTCAAATACAGAAGGGATGAAAGATCAATTCCTTTGTCATGCTGATGCTGCTCCACCATATATAAAAGATAAATGGAATTTAGAACCTAAAAGACCAAATGTTGGTTATTGGGCTACAGTAAAAGCTTTTTGTAATCCATCATAAGGAGGAAAAAGATTTGGTATTTTTAGCATTAATAATTCCATACTTAGTAATAATAATAATTTATTTTACAAAAGCAAGAAAAAATGAAGCTATGAATTTTAATATTATATTATCTGTAACTTGTATGATAGTAAGTTTAATATCTATTTATAATTCTGCTATATATGCTGATGAACAAGGTATAGGCGGTCGAATTGAATTAAGTTCTATCGCTTTAATAATTGTAAGTATTTTACTATTAGCTAAGTCTTATTTTAATTTAGTAAAAAAAACAAAATAATTTAATTTAAACTGTAAAATAGAACATGAGATATAAAAAAAGGATCTTTAAGTCGAAGATCCTTTTTCAATACTGATAATGTTGCGTTATGTTAACTGATTTTGTATAGGATATTCATAAATCTAGCACTTCTCAAAGGACTTATTCTTTTCTAATTTCCTAAGTTAATCAGTGATGGTAGCCTTTTATGTACTAGTAAGGAATACTAATATATACTTAAATAGTTTGTTTAGATAGATTTTATCTAAATAATTAATGGAGGATTGATATAGAAATGGAAAACTTTCCAATAATCCGTATGAGAAGAAATCGAAAGGACGATTGGAATCGTCGTTTAATTGCCCAGCATGAATTAACAGTTAATGATTTAATTTGGCCAATATTTGTAAAAGAAGAGGCAGGAGTAGAAGAAATTAATTCTATGCCAGGTCAATTTCGAGTCGGTTTAGATTGTTTAGTTCAACATGTAAAAGAAGCTGTAGAATTAGGGATTCCAGCAATTGCTTTATTTCCAGTTATTCCAGACAGTAAAAAAGATTCAATTGGAACTGAGGCGTTAAATTCGAATAATATAATCTGCCAGGCAGCAAAACTACTTAAGGAAGCATACCCAAATGTCGGTTTAATTGGGGATGTAGCTTTAGATCCTTATACAGATCACGGTCATGATGGAATACTTGTTAATGGTTATGTTGATAATGACGAAAGTGTTCGTGTGTTGGTTCAACAGGCATTAATATTAGCAAAGTCTGGAATAGATGTTGTTGCTCCATCTGATATGATGGATGGTCGCATATTTGCCATTCGAACTGCCTTAGATAAAGAAAATTTACACAACACTAGAATAATGTCGTATGCAGCAAAATATGCCTCTAGCTATTATGGTCCTTTCCGTGATGCCTTAAATTCAAGTGAGAGACTTAAAGGGGATAAAAAAACGTATCAAATGGATCCTGCAAACTCGGACGAGGCTTTACGTGAAGTAGAACTAGATATAAAAGAAGGCGCTGATATGATAATGATAAAACCAGGCCTACCTTACTTAGATATTGTTCAACGTGTAAAAACTAAGTTTTCTGTTCCTACTTTTGCTTATCAAGTGAGCGGAGAATATTCTATGATGATGGCGTCTTTTGAAAAAGGTTGGCTAAATCCAGATGAAGTGATTATAGAGACTTTACTTGCATTTAAGCGTGGAGGGTGTGATGGTATTCTCACTTATTTTGCAGTAGATGCTGCCCGTAAAATACAAAGTAAAGAGTAGTGTAAAAAAAGCACCTAGTATTATGATTAGGTGCTTTTTTTACACCTAATATATGGTTTAAATTTAACTTCCGCTTTCGAGAATTATGTGAACACAAAAGTCCCCCAGTTAAACAATCTGGGGACTTTTAATGGGCTTTTAAATACATTGAATCCCGATAATGATACGTTATGTCAACTTAACATGTATAGAATATATATCTAAAAATCCTAACAAATCGTTTCTTCTTAATGGTACAATTAGGAATAGGAGGGAAATATATCATGTTAAGAGTGAAACCTAAATGTGTAAGTTGCGGAAAAAACATTCAAGGCGGGGAACTTATTTATGTAGAGCTACACTATCCTCATTATGCTGGCATGACTGAAATAAAGAAATGGCTTGATAACGAAGGCAAAATTCATTGTAAAGATTGTCACTCTAAACAGTAAAAGGATATGCTTGGAATCTCTCTCCGAATGAGGGGGTTACTATAGAGCAATCATTTCTTAAGGAGTGCATATGAAATCAAAAGATAAAAAAAAAAGAAATACAAGAGAAATATAGAGAGAAAGTACAACTAGCAAAAGAAAGTAAAAAGTACACCATAGAATCATGTATCGTTGTTACCATAATTGTTCTATTTGTGGTACTAAATTTAGTTTTTAAAAACTTTTAGCTAACTTTGCTTCTAATAACAAAAATTATGTAAAAAAAGCTAGTATGAATCTAGCTTTTTCTTTTTTAATTATAGGTATTTTAATTTCTTTATTCATCAGATTTTGAATGTATACTTTTGTTGAAAATTTTAGAGAAAATGTGTGATGTGAGATAAGATCAATAAAATCAATGAAATGAAAGTAAACTAATATTTAAAAGTTTACATTGGTGAAATTAGACATGAGTATCCTGTTTTTCGTTATAATCTAGTTAAAAAAGGATATTCCCTGTATTACAAGGGATACCCTTTTTACTAAACTATAATGAGGGTAAAGTGAAAGTGATTAATAGAGGTCGTTGCGTGTGTTGGTCAATCAAAACGGACCTAGCGAAGCGAAGGGAGTATTTGACTTGACCAACTAGACTACACCCGAACCCTCTTGGTACTGAACAAACGGCCGTTTGTTCCTGCCAACCGGCGAGGGAGCCCCTCAAGGATTGAGGGGTTGGGGAGTTCGATTGATGGGGTCTGGGGAAGAGTTCCCCAGTGGGTTTGGGCAAAG
>NZ_AKCS01000045.1 GCF_000299035.1 Bacillus bingmayongensis | reverse complement strand
TCAGTTTTCAAAGAACTCGTTTGCCGCTCATTTGCGACTCCCTTATGTTAACATTTTCATCTTTCAATGTCAACTAAGTTTTTTATTTCGTTTGTCGCGTTGTGCTTATTGCTATCGGCGACTCGTATAATATTACACCTCATTTATATAATCGTCAATATGTTTTTCTAAAAAAATAAAAAAGGCTTACCCTCTATAAGTAAGCCTTCCCTTCCCTCACATCAAACTATCTTAATTCACTTTCCTTCTATAATTGGTAACAACACAATAAAATGAATCACTCCATCTTCATATTCAGCTCGAATTTCTCCACCTTGAAGTTCAACAATACTTTTTGCAATAGCAAGCCCAAGTCCTGATCCTTCTGTTACTCTACTTCTGGACTGATCCTTCTTATAAAAACGTTCAAACAAGTTTCCTAATTCTTCTCTCGTGAACTCTTCACTATGATTTGCAACCGTAATTTCTATATATCGACGTTGTCTTTGAAGAGAAACTTTAATCTCTCCGTCATCTTTACTATATTTAATCGCGTTCATTAATAAGTTTTCAAATGCACGAACCATTTTTTCCGAATCAATAGTAGCATACGCACGTTCTTCAGGAAATTTTTTAACAAACTTAAGACCATGCTCTTCTGCCTGCGGTACTAACTCTTCTATTAATTGTTCAAGCAGTTCGTTTATACATACCTCTTGTTTTTCTAACACTACTTTTTCATTCGTTAACTTTGTATACTCAAATAAATCTTCTATTAAATTCTTTAACTGCTCCGACTTTGCAAAAGCGATCCTCATATACTCATCATGTTGTTCTTTATTTTCATATTTAGAATCACGGAGCAATCGTAAATATCCCATAATAGAAGTAAGAGGTGTTCGCAAGTCATGCGATACATTCGTAATGAGTTCATTTTTTTGCTTCTCTAACTTACGTTCCTTTTCAATATTAACCATAAGCTCTTCTGCCATGTTATTAATATTTTCAGTCAAAGCAGCGATTTCATCCTCCCCTTTTTTCTCAATGCGATAAGCTAAGTTTCCTTTTTCTATTTCTTTTACCCCTTGTGCCATCGCTTCAATTTGTTTCATCTTTCGTTTTGTTATATAGAAGAAAGAGAAAATAAATACGAGGACACCAATTAAAAATGGAAATGGACCCTCTGTTGTCTCATACATTACTTCCCCTTCAGGAATTCCACTTACAAACATATACAAGTTTTTATCTTCAATTGTGATAGGTGAAAAAGCTATAAATTCTTTTCTTGATCTTTCGAAGTCATCATTATCATTTGAATAGTTAATAGCAAATGATGTCACGTTGCGAATTGTATTATGCAAGTTAATTTGTTCCTCTTGCGCCTGCTTCGTTTTATACAGAACCTTTCCACTTTCATCAGTAATTAATACTTTTAAAGCTTCATGGCCCTGTTCTAAATTTTGGTTTTCTTCCTCTATCATATGTTGCAAAGCATCTAGCTTATTACCAGCAACCATCATTTCTGCTGTACTTTGAGCCTGATGATTAATTTGCTCCATACCAGCTCTATAATCGATTATAGCCTCACGATTTGCATTCTCAAAAAAAGGCGCGACTGCCTTTGATGCAAAAAGACCCAATAATGCGCAGACAATAAAAGTAGTAATAAGCTGGATTCTTATACTCCGCTGAACACTCTTTACTATCCTTTTAATCAATCCTCTTATTTTCTTATACATATAGGTAAACGGCTTAAATATCTTTCTCAATCTTATACCCCACTCCCCATACTGTTTTTATATATCTTGGCTTTCTTGGATCCTCTTCAATCTTTTCACGCACTTTTCGAATATGTACCATTACAGTATTATCCGATTGAAAAGATCTTTCGTTCCAAACCTTTTCATAAATTTGTTCTGCACTAAAGACCATACCCGGATTACGAGCTAACAACTCTAGAATTGAAAATTCTCTTGGTGTTAGTTTCACTTCTTCATCCTCCACAATCACTTCATGTGTCGAAACATTTATTTTCATATCCCCGATTTCGATCTCATTTTCATTTTGGACAACAAATCCGTTCATTTTCATGTATCGACGAAGCTGCGATTTAATTCTTGCTATAAGTTCTAGCGGATTAAATGGTTTCGTTACGTAATCATCTGCTCCTGTTGTTAACCCTAATATTTTATCCATGTCTTGCGTCTTCGCCGATAACATAATAATCGGCATCTCTTTCACTTCTCTTACCTTCATACACATATGAATTCCATCAATTTTCGGCATCATAATATCTAGTACAACTAAATGCACTTCATTCTTCTCTAATATATCTAATCCTTCCGCTCCATCCCCTGCTTGTAGTACGTTATATCCTTCATTTTTTAAGTAAATAGCAATTAAATCTCGAATTTCTTTTTCATCATCTACAACAAGTATGGTTTCTCGCCCCACAATATCGCCCCCAAAACTTTTAAAGTTCCTATTTCTTATTATAAGAAAACTTCTGAAGAAAAACGGAACGAAATCCTTAAGATTTTCTGAAGACGCAAAAAAGGTCTAGACTCCCCTTAGTCTAGACCTTTCAAAAACCCCTTTATTGACGAACGTAGATGAAATATAGTACGAATAAAACTCCCATAACATACATAATTGGATGAATTTCTTTACGACGGCCACTTACAACCATCGTAATTGGATAGAAGATAAATCCAATCGCAATCCCTGTTGCAATACTATACGTAAGCGGCATGGAAATAATCGTGAAAAATGCTGGTACTGCAATCTCGAATTTCTTCCAATCAATTTCCCCTAAAGATGAAACCATCAAAATCCCTACAATAATTAAAGCCGGTGCCGTTACAGCCGCTGTTACGACACTTAGTAATGGCGAGAAGAAAAGTGCTAACAAGAAGAACCCTGCTGTTACAACCGCTGTAAATCCTGAACGTCCTCCTGCTGCTACCCCTGCAGATGATTCGATGTAAGACGTTGTCGTAGATGTACCAAGAATTGCACCAATTACAGTTGCAATCGCATCTGCAAATAACGCTTTTCCCGCACGTGGTAATTTGTTGTTCTTCATTAATCCTGCTTGATTTGCAACTGCTACAAGTGTACCCGCTGTATCAAAGAAATCAATGAAGAAGAACGTTATAATAACAATCCCCATTTGAACAGTGAAGATATCTCCAAAGTGATTTAGCGCCACACCGAACGTAGGTTCCAAGCTCGGAATTGCACCAACTACAGCTTTTGGTGTATCAATTAATCCTGTTGCTACTCCAAGAATTGCTGTAAGAATCATCCCATAGAAAACTGCACCATTTATTTTTTTAATCATTAAGATAATCGTAATCACTACGCCGAAAATCGCAAGCAATGTTGTGCCCTTTGTTAAATCTCCTAATCCAACAAGAACAGCATCATTCTTCACTATAATTCCAGCATTTTGAAAGCCAAGAAAAGCGATAAATAAGCCAATACCTGCCGCTACAGCGAACTTTAACTCTACCGGAATCGCATTAATAATTTTTTCACGAATACCAGAAGCAGTAAGAATAATAAAGATAATACCTGACATTAACGTTCCGGCAATCGCTGTTTGCCATGGAATTCCCATCGTTAGCACTGCAGTGTAAGCAAAGAATGCGTTGATTCCCATTCCTGGCGCTAAAGCGATTGGATATTTTGCGAAAATCCCCATAATTAGTGAACCAATCGCAGCTGCTAATGCAGTAGCAACAAAGACCGCCCCTGGATCCATTCCTGTTCCTGCTGGTAACCCTTTAATGTTTCCCAGCGATAGCGTAGCAGGATTGACAAACAACACATATGCCATAGATAAAAATGTCGTTAATCCTGCAATGAACTCTGTTTTATAATTCGTACCGAGCTCATCGAATCGAAAATAACGTTTCATTCTACGTTTCCCCCGTTATATGATTACTCTTCGTAATTCTCCCTAGCCCTCTTTTATCTATAAGAAATAAAAAAGGCTTCCATTGCATACACATGGAAGCGTCTATAAACAAAGGCAAACTATCCCTTACCTTTATTAAAACGCCTCGTAGTCAAGCCATTTACGGTAGCTAGGTAGAAACTTTCGGGCCATATCCCCGATATTATACGACGGCTATAATATTCATTTTTCGTATCAATTACATACTCATATTAACTCACATATAGGTGTATGTCAATTTAAAAACGAACATTTTCACGAATTAATTATTTTTCGTTCGTATAAAATACAAAAAAAGATCCATCTATACATAAAATCATAGATGGATCTTCCTTTATACGAATAAACCTTATTCTATTCCCACTCGATTGTTGCTGGTGGCTTACTTGTTACATCATACACGATACGGTTAACGTGTTTCACTTCATTTACGATACGTACAGAGATTTTCTCTAATACATCCCAAGGCATACGTGCCCAGTCTGCTGTCATACCATCAATAGATGTTACTGCACGAATACCTACTGTGTAATCGTAAGTACGCTCGTCACCCATAACACCTACGCTGCGCATACCAGGAAGCGCAGTGAAGTATTGCCAAATTTCACGATCTAAACCTGCTTTTTGGATTTCTTCACGTAAGATCGCATCAGATTCACGAACAATTTCTAATTTTTCTTCTGTAATTTCACCTAATACACGAATACCAAGTCCTGGACCTGGGAATGGTTGACGCCATACGATTTCATCAGGAATTCCTAGTTCTGATCCTAATGCACGTACTTCGTCTTTAAATAACGTATTTAAAGGCTCGATTAATTTGAACTGCATATCTTCTGGAAGTCCACCAACGTTATGGTGAGATTTAATTGTTTGTGCAGTTGCTGTACCACTTTCAATAATGTCTGTGTACAGTGTACCTTGTGCTAAGAAGTCCATTCCTTCTAATTTAGAAGCTTCATCATCAAATACGTAAATGAATTCATTACCGATGATTTTACGTTTTTGTTCTGGATCTTCAACGCCTTTTAATTTGTTCATAAAGCGTTCTTTCGCATCCACTTTAATAACGTTCATGTGGAAGCCTTCACTAAATGTTTTCATAACACCTTCCGCTTCACCTTTACGAAGTAAACCGTGGTCAACGAAAATACATGTTAATTGATCACCGATTGCTTTGTGGATTAATACTGCTACAACCGAAGAATCTACACCGCCACTAAGTGCGCATAGTACTTTTTTGTCGCCAACAGTTTCACGGATTTTTTCTAATTCTACTTCAATAAAGTTCTCCATGTTCCAACCTTCAGAACAGCCACATACGCCAAATACGAAGTTTTTGATTAAATCATTACCGTGCTCAGAGTGACGTACTTCTGGATGGAATTGTACACCATATAAGTTTTGTGCTTCATTACTCATACCAGCAATTGGACAAGAATCACTTGTTGCGTCTACTACGAATCCTTCTGGTAAACCTGTTACTAAGTCACCATGGCTCATCCACACAACTTGCTCTTCTGGAAGATTTGCATATAATTTTGATTCGTTCTCTACTTTTAGAACTGCTTTTCCGTACTCGCGATGGTTTGCACGTTCTACTTTTCCACCAAAGTGTTTTGTCATAAGCTGCATGCCGTAGCAAATACCAAAGATCGGTAAGCCTAGATCAAAAATCTTTTCGTCACAGTGGAATGCATTTTCACCATATACACTGTTTGGCCCACCAGAGAAGATAATTCCTTTTGGATTCATTGCTTTAATTTCTTCCGCAGTAATTGTATGTGGATGAAGTTCACTGTATACACCAAACTCACGAATTCGACGTGCAATTAACTGATTGTACTGACTCCCAAAATCTAAAACGATAATCGTATCGTGCTGTTTTTTCAAAATAATCACCCCAACGTTAGTTCTGTATATAAATATTTTCACCAATTTGGCAAAAAGCATTACCAATATAATAAAAAAAGCCAGTCCTCCGCCTTCAGTCTCATAACAAAGAAAAGGCAGGGGTCTGACTTTATAAAGATAGTATTCCGCTCTTTATAAATATAAGACACACTGCCTTCATAGTCAGGTTGTTTACGGTAACCCGGTAGAGACTCTCAAACCATATCATTGAGGATATATGAAGGATTGTTTTATATTATCTTCCTAGATTCTAACAATGAAGTATCAATACGGTCAAGAGAGAAAGCGACAAAATTCTACAGAAATTATTTTCTCAGTGTGACAGAACCTTTTTTACTATAATTTTTTAACATCGTACAATAAAAAAACATCCACCTCTATACAGAGATGGATGTTCCGACAGCGGATGAAATTACATCATGCCGCCCATACCGCCCATGCCGCCCATTCCAGACATATCAGGCATTGCACTTCCGCCTTCTTCTGGTTTGTCAGCAACAACTGCTTCAGTTGTTAAGAACATTGCTGCAACAGATGCTGCGTTTTGAAGTGCAGAACGAGTTACTTTTGTTGGATCTACGATACCAGACTCAAGCATGTTTACCCATTCGCCAGTTGCTGCGTTGAAACCAACGCCTACTTTTTCGCCTTTTAAGCGTTCTACAACAACAGACCCTTCTAAACCAGCGTTGATTGCGATTTGGCGAACTGGCTCTTCTAATGCACGAAGTACAATGTTGATACCTGTTGCTTCGTCGCCTTCAGCTGCAAGTTCAGCTACTTTTGTATATACATTCATAAGTGAAGTACCACCACCTGCAACAATACCTTCTTCTACTGCTGCACGAGTTGAGTTAAGTGCATCTTCAATACGAAGTTTACGCTCTTTTAACTCAGTTTCAGTTGCTGCACCTACTTTAATTACTGCTACGCCACCTGCAAGTTTAGCAAGACGCTCTTGTAATTTTTCACGATCGAATTCAGAAGTTGTTTCTTCTAATTGCGCACGGATTTGACCGATGCGAGCTTCGATTTGTTCTGTGCTACCTACACCTTCAACTACAGTTGTGTTTTCTTTCGTTACAACCACTTTACCAGCGCGTCCTAAAGATGCAACTGTAGCAGATTTTAAGTCGCGTCCTAATTCTTCAGTGATTACTTCACCACCAGTTAAGATCGCAATATCTTCTAGCATTGCTTTACGACGGTCACCAAATCCAGGAGCTTTAACAGCAACTACATTGAATGTACCACGAAGTTTGTTTACTACTAATGTAGCTAATGCTTCGCCTTCTACATCTTCTGCAATGATAAGAAGTGGTTTACCTTGTTGTACCACTTGCTCTAACACTGGTAAGATTTCTTGAATGTTAGAAATCTTTTTGTCAGTGATTAAGATGTATGGGTTATCAAGGACAGCTTCCATTTTGTCAGAATCAGTGATCATGTAAGGAGATGCATATCCACGATCAAATTGCATACCTTCTACTACATCTAATTCTGTTGTGAATCCTTTAGATTCTTCTAAAGTGATAACGCCGTCGTTACCAACGCGCTCCATTGCTTCAGCAATTAACTTACCTACTTCTTCGTCAGCAGCAGAGATAGCAGCTACTTGTGCAATAGAAGACTTACCTTCGATTGGTTTAGAAATCGTTTTTAATTCTTCTACTGCTGCAACAACAGCTTTCTCGATACCTTTACGAAGACCCATTGGGTTCGCACCAGCTGTTACGTTTTTTAACCCTTCACGAATCATAGCTTGTGCTAATACAGTTGCAGTTGTTGTTCCGTCACCAGCTACGTCATTTGTTTTGCTAGCAACTTCTGCTACTAATTTTGCACCCATGTTTTCGAAAGCATCTTCTAATTCAATTTCTTTCGCAATTGTTACACCATCATTTGTAATAAGTGGTGAACCAAATTTTTTCTCAAGTACAACGTTACGACCTTTTGGTCCAAGCGTTACTTTTACTGCGTTTGCAAGAGTGTCGACACCGCGAAGCATCGAACGACGTGCTTCTTCACTAAATTTAATATCTTTTGCCATAATATTTGACCCCCTTGGATTTTTAAAATGTATATAATTAACCGATAACTGCTAAAATGTCACTTTCACGTAAAATCAAGTAGTCTGTACCTTCATATTTCACTTCAGTACCTGCATATTTTGAGAAGATGATAAGATCACCTGCTGCTACCTCTAAAGCAACACGCTCACCATTTTCAAGCACTCGACCAGTACCTACTGCAATAACTTTACCCTCTTGTGGTTTTTCTTTTGCAGTGTCTGGTAATACAATACCACTTGCTGTTTTTTCTTCTGCTTGAACAAGCTTAATTACAACGCGATCACCTAATGGCTTTAGCATGAACAATAACCTCCTCATTTTTCTATGTAAATTTTATTTATTAGCACTCAAAGTCACCGAGTGCTAACACACTTATAATAATAAATAATCTAATTTTCTTTTGCAAGTAAAAAAATCATAATTTTTTCGCAAATTACTATATAAACTTTTTCTATACAACTTCCTAAAGGAAATAATTCTGTTATCGTTATAACCATTCTCAAGAAAGCCTTTTGTATATGAATCAGTTTTTCCACTTACCGTATGTTACAATATGAAAGATACCATAAGTTGTTTTCTCTATAGGTACAGCTTTTTCCTGTCTCCTATTTCACTTTCAATGAAAGATTTACAAAAAAATAATAATAGGGACAGTTATTATGTATCCCCGGCTGGATATTTACATGTTATCCCGCCTTATCTCATAAACTAGAGTTAGAAAGGATGGTTAACCAATTTGAAAAAACAATATTGGTGGATTATAGTTACATATATTCTGATGCAATTATCAGGAATTGTTGGAGTGTGGCTCCTTTTCAAAACAGGACTATACGATAATATGGCGGTTTCACGAGAGCAAAAAATACAAATCATGGCTGGGCACTGGTCAATCATCAGCTTTTTTATTGCATTATGTATTATACTTTGGCTACTTAGAACCGATATCCGCGAAAGACATTTAGATACTAAGCGAGCTAGCATTTCTGCTACAATCGGCTGGATATTTATTGGTTTCTTTTTAGCTATGTTTGCTCAAGTAATCGCAGCTAATATTGAAATGCGATTATTAGGGATTGAGCCCGGTTCTCAAAATACCCAAGATTTGATGGAAATAGCAAGAGCTACTCCATGGTTTCTTATTGTTATCTCTATCATCGGCCCTATTTTAGAAGAGATTGTCTTTAGAAAAATTTTATTTGGAACACTCTATAAAAGATTTAATTTCTTTATCGCGGCAATTATTAGTTCACTTGTTTTTGCAGCAATTCACTTTGATTTTACACATTTGTTAGTATACACTTCCATGGGACTTGTTTTCGCTTTTCTATACGTGCAAACAAAACGAATCATCGTTCCTATTATGGCTCACGTTACGATGAATTCACTAGTTGCAATAACCCAAGTAGTAGTAAGTAACGAACAAATACAAGAAATGATTAAACAAGCAGAAAAAATGCAAGGATTTATCGGAGGATTTTAAATATGAAGAACTCACCATTGTTCATGGCAGCACTGTATTTCCTTCTCGGATGTGTCTTTACACGTTTCGCAATTACGAACGTTACAGATACAATTTGGAACTTTTGGACAATGCTGTTTGCTGCTATGGCAACAATTGATTTTAATTTGGCACTTCGACTTATCTTAGTCAAATTTACAAAGAAAAAGCAATAATAAAACGCAGAGGATTTCCTCTGCGTTTTATTGTGGATAATTTTTCAAAAAATAAACGAGTGTTTGTAATTCTACAGCTAAATCAATATGATGAATTCTTATATTTTCTGAAACATTTAATCGTGCCGGTGTAAAATTTAAAATTCCATGTACATTTGTTTCGGCCAATCGATCCGCTACAGCTTGCGCAACGGTAGCAGGCACTGTTAATATTGCCACTTGTATATCATTTGTCAAACGCTCTTCTAATTCATCTAAATGATATACAGGAATTCCTCCGATTTCTTTTCCAACTTTCTCTTCATTGACATCAAACGCCATTTCAATCTTTGTATTATTATTTTTCGTGAAATTGTAATGTAAGAAAGCGGTCCCTAAATTACCCACTCCAATAAGTGCTACACGTGTTATATCATCTTGATCGAGCGTTTCTCGGAAAAATGATAGTAAATAATTCACATTATATCCATATCCCTTTTTCCCTAACGCTCCAAAATATGAAAAATCTCTTCGAATTGTCGCGGAATCTACCTTCACCGCTTCACTCAATTCTGCCGATGAAACACGTTGCTTACCAGAAAGAGATAAGTTTTGGATAAATCGATAGTATAGAGGCAATCGTTTGGCAGTGGCCTGTGGAATCTTTTGCTGATCCATATAACCTCTCCTCTCTTCCTATCTTTGTTCATAGACTTAAAACAAATACAGAAGTTTAGCACTTATGACTTTCCTTGTATAATAGAGAGAAGACTTCTCTCTTTATTTTAAACTATACACTATTTTTAGTATGATTGAGAAATATAAACATGGCAAAGTTAAGAAATTATTTGAGGTGAAAACATTGATTTTATTACAAGTGAATGGGCTTTCAAAATTATACGGTGCTGAAACAATTCTTGCAAACATTAAATTGGAAGTTCAAACAAAGGATCGCATTGCACTAGTTGGTCGAAATGGTGCTGGAAAATCTACATTATTAAAAATAATTGCCGGTGAACTATCTCACGAAGGTGGAGAAATTATAAAGCCAAAAGATGTTTCAATTGGGTACTTAGCCCAAAATACTGGTTTAGAAACTTCTTTAACAATTTGGGATGAAATGCTTACCGTCTTTACTCATCTGCAGCAAATGGAAAAGAAACTTCGAAGGTTAGAGCAGGAAATGGGTAAGGAAGAGAACTTTTCAAATGCTGCTACGTACGAAAAATTACTCGCTGATTATGATCAATTACAGTTAGACTACAAAGATCAAGGTGGTTATCAATATGAAGCTGATATTCGCTCCATTTTAAGTGGACTTGGTTTTCCAGTTGAAACACACCAAACAACGATTTCTACGTTAAGTGGTGGACAGAAAACAAGACTTGCTCTTGGGAAGCTACTATTAACAAAACCAGACTTACTCATCTTGGACGAACCAACAAACCATTTAGATATCGATACATTAACATGGCTTGAACAATATTTACAAGGCTATCCTGGAGCTATTTTAATCGTTTCCCACGATCGCTACTTTTTAGACAAGCTTGTTACACAAGTATATGAAATTTCTAATAAAGAAAGCAGACGATATGTTGGTAACTACAGTAAATATTTAGATTTAAAAGCTGCACTATATGAGCAGGAAATGAAACGTTATGAGAAACAACAAGAGGAAATTGCTAAACTCGAAGACTTTGTCCAAAAGAACATTGCCCGTGCATCTACAACAAAACGCGCACAAAGTCGCCGTAAACAATTAGATCGAATGGAATTACTGACTAGACCATCAGGTGATTCTAAGTCCGCATCTTTTCACTTTGATATCGAAAAACAAAGTGGAAACGATGTATTACAAGTAAAAGATGTTTCAATTGGATATGACAAAGAGCCGATTATTGAGCATGTAAATATGCGCTTAACCCGCGGTGATAGTGTCGCACTAGTCGGTCCAAACGGTATTGGGAAATCTACATTATTAAAATCGATTGTGAATAAATTGAATACATTAAGCGGTGAAGTTTCTTTCGGTTCGAATGTTTCTATTGGATATTATGATCAAGAACAAGCAAACTTAACATCGTCTAAGCGTGTTCTAAACGAACTATGGGATGATTATCCGCTTCAGCCAGAAAAAGAAATTCGCACGATACTCGGTAACTTTTTATTCACAGGGGATGATGTATTAAAGCCAGTATCTTCCCTAAGTGGTGGTCAAAAAGCTCGATTAGCTCTAGCAAAATTGATGATGCAAAAATCTAATCTACTGATTCTCGATGAGCCAACAAACCATCTCGACTTAAACAGTAAAGAGATTTTAGAAAATGCCTTAATTGATTATCCAGGAACTCTTTTATTCGTTTCCCATGATCGTTATTTTATTAACCGTGTAACAACTACAGTGATTGAGTTATCAACAGAAGGAGCACAAGAATATTTAGGTGACTATGACTACTATATCGAAAAGAAAAATGAAATGATTGAACGTGCGGAGTTTGAACAGCAAGAAAATGATACACCTATTCAAAAAAGCATTGCTCAAGAAAAATTAAGCTATCTTGAAGAAAAAGAACGTAAAAAGCAGGAACGACAACGCATCCGGAAAATTGAAGAAATCGAACAAAACATTGCAAAGTTAGAAGAAGAAATTGCAGAATTAGAAGAGGAGCTTTGTCTGCCTGAAGTATACGCTGACTACGAACGAGCTAGTGAGATTACAACAGCAAAGCAAACAAAACAAGAAGAACTAGAGAAATTCATGGCGGAATGGGAAGAATTACACGTATAAAGTGAAATTTCTATCTGTCCCGGTCTAACTCCTTTGCTTTTGCAGAGTCTTCAAGTGGGAGTATCATTGCTCTTGAATAGCAGAATACATTCTCTATACTTAAATAGGAAAAACCAGGAATTTGAAGATCATTCAACTTCCTGGTTTATTTTTTCATCCGAAAAAAGCAATATATTTTACATATAAAGTGAAACTTTAATCAGTGGGGGTTTTCTCCATCCCCTACTGATTACCAGCCCGCAAATAGTGGGATAAAAAGGACAATCATCAAAGGTCTGACCTCACCTGTTTTATCCACAACTTTATACACATATTCACCTTTATAACATAAACGCAAAAATAATTTTTCCACATTATCCCCAAAATCTAAAAAAGTTATCCACATTTTATATGCACAATAAAACCCATATTATCAACAAATAATATGGGTTTTATCCACAGGTTGTGGTTAATTTTGTGTATAACTATGCTTCAATGTCTAACCCTGGGTTTGCATTTAAAGCCAATGTTGCACGTTTTCCTTGCTCATATGCAATTGTACCTGCGGCTGCAATCATCGCTGCATTATCTGTACACAATGATAAAGGTGGAATGATTAGCTCAATATCCCCTTTCTTAGCAAACTCTTCCTCTAAAGAAGCGCGAAGTCCTTTATTCGCTGCAACCCCTCCAGCAAGAAGCACTTGTTTTACACCATATGCTTCTGCTGCACGCGCTGCTTTCGTTACTAGTACATCTATTACACTCGCTTGGAAGCTAGCTGCTAAATCCTCTGGTGCAATTTCTTCCCCACGTTGTTTTGCGTTATGCACAGTGTTGATAACTGCTGATTTCAATCCACTAAAGCTAAAATCATACGAATCTGGTTCTAGCCATGCACGCGGTAAATCAATCGTTGGCTGTCCTTCATGAGCAAGACGATCAATATGAGGACCACCTGGATATGGCATAGATAATGTACGTGCAACTTTATCATATGCTTCTCCTGCTGCATCATCTCTCGTTTCGCCAATTACTTCAAAGGAACCATGCTCTTTCATATAAACAAGTTCTGTATGTCCTCCAGACACAACAAGTGATAACAACGGGAATTGTAGTTCTTTTACTAAACGATTCGCATAAATATGCCCAGCAATATGATGAACACCAACAAGAGGAATATTATGCGCGAAGGCAACTGCCTTCGCTGCATTTACACCAATTAAAAGTGCTCCTACTAAACCAGGTCCTTCCGTCACAGCAATTGCATCAATATCTTCAAATGTAATGTTCGCTTCTTTTAATGCTTCTTCTAATACAACTGTGATTTGTTCTACATGATGACGAGATGCAATCTCCGGCACCACTCCGCCAAAACGCTTATGGCTTTCAATTTGTGAAGCGACAACGTTTGCCACTATTTCTGTTCCATTTTTAACAACCGCTACAGCCGTTTCATCACAGCTCGTTTCAATACCAAGTATAATCGTATTTTTTTCCATTATATATTCACCCACATTACAAGACCATCTTCATAATTGTCTGTATAGTATCGTTTACGAATCCCACCATTTTGGAATCCATACTTTCGGTATAACTGCTTCGCTACTTCATTTGACACCCGTACTTCAAGTGTCATCGTTTTTGCTCCCATTTCTTTTGCCTGATCCATTACTTCTTTCAACAAAGCATCCCCAAGTTTTTGACCTCGATATTCTGGCAAAATAGCTATGTTCGTAATATGTGATTCGTCAATAATAATCCATAATCCACAGTATCCAATTACCACATCGTCTTTTTCTATTACGACATAATGTGCATATTCATTCATCTTCAATTCACGATGAAACGCATCAGCAGTCCAAGGAGTTGGGAATGACGCTTCTTCAATTGCTACAATTTGAGCAATATCATCAGTCGTCATTTTTCTAAATGTAATATCCATTTTGATATCCCCTATTTTTTTTGACTTTCTAGCCATTTTGCTTCTGCCTCTGCTAAGCGGAGGTAACTTGGAACAAATGTATGCACACTTTGCTCCTCTTTCTGTAATCCTAAAAATGCTAACTCACTTGGTCTTGGGTTGTTCTTTGTACAAGAAGCAAACACAGCTTGCTCTCCTAAATATTCTACAATCGTTTCTTTATGTTGTTCTACATCATTGCCGATAAATAAAACGGGTTGTCCCTTATCTTTTAACATCTGCAACCAATCAACAATAAGAACAATTCGATCATCTTCTATAGAAGATAGCTGACCTTCTTTATATGTATACAAGCCCGTATAAATTTGTCCGCGACGCCCATCAAACAATGGACAAATAACCCCTTGAAAATTAGCTCCATTCACAGCTACTACTTCTAAGCTAGACACGCCGACAATCGGTATTTGCAATGACCAAGCTAGTGTCTTTGCAACCGTCACACCAATTCGAACTCCTGTATAAGATCCAGGGCCAGCAGCTACAATAACTTTATCTAACTCTTTCGGTTTTACATTACATTCCTTTAAAAGTTCCTCTACAGCTGGCATAAGGCGCACGGAATGATTTTTTGTTAAATTCGTAATGATTTCTCCGACAACAGTATTTCCATCAATAAGAGAAACTCCCATTACATAATTTGAAGTATCAATTGCTAGTACTTTCATCTTGTAATAGCTCCTCACATAATCTAATATAACGTTCACCACTTGGTTCTAATACAATTCTTCTTGTATCATCACCTGTATGGAACAAGCTTATTTTTAATTTCTCATTTGGCAAGAAAGGTTCAATTAAATGAGCCCATTCTACTACTGTTATACCTTCGCCATAAAAATACTCATCAAACCCTAAATCTTCTTCACTTTCCGCTAAACGATACACGTCCATATGATATAGCGGTAATCTTCCTTTGTACTCTTTAATAATATTGAATGTCGGACTATTTACAACTCGTTTCACACCAAGACCTTTTGCAAGACCTTTCGTAAACGTTGTCTTGCCAGCACCTAGATCTCCTTCTAAAATAAGTACATCTTGTTCCCTAACAAGTTGTCCCAGCCTTTCTGATAAGTTCTGTGTCTCTTCAGAAGAGGTTGTCGTTATTTCATATTTATTCAAAGGTTTCACCTACCTTACTCACAATATTCTCTGCTCTTTATTATACAGATTTTTTCACTTTGTTTCATTTTGAACATATAAAAAAGACCTTAGGAGTTGTCCTAAGGGTAAGATTGACTGTCTTTATAAGTTTACTTAAAAATAAATAAAAAAATACGAAACAAGTTGTTTCGTTCTTTTCTTTGTATAAATGGCGGTCCCGACCGGGGTCGAACCGGCGATCTC
>NZ_JH921530.1:10955-16015 GCF_000299035.1 Bacillus bingmayongensis | reverse complement strand
CAGGTTATCTCAGTTTAGAAATCTTTGCAACAGAACCCTGGGCATTGTTTATCCAGTCTTTTTTGTCAAATACTAACCTATTAATACTAAGTTTCCTATATCCTGTTCATAGATTTGTTAGTTGATTTTTTGATTATCTTGACTATAAACTTCAATAGTATATAAATCATTTTCAATCCATTTTTGTGCTTGCGGTGTTTTAAGTAAATTATCGATTTCTTTCTCAATCTTCTTCCCAAACTCTTTAGCCCCTGAATCAGTACTATTTATAGGAGTATATATAGCAAACGGGATAGATTGGTTCAATTCTATATAAGCCCGTATTGAAAAACCTTTGTATCCTTTTTTATGGAACAATTCTTCCACAATATAACTGGAAATATTGTCCCATCTGTTCTCTATTTTTACAATGTCCATATCTCTTTGACTAACATTTATAGTATAGGGTCTAATATATTGGCTCTTTAACTGAGTGTTAATATTCTTTTTTAATTCACTTGTATTTACTGTATCAGCTATTTCAAGTTCTACTATTTTTGTTTTGTCGTCCACGGTGGCACTAAGAAAGTCCTTTTTATCTACCGTGTCCATTACCGTGTCCATTACTTTTGAATCTTCACTTTTGGATTCTTCTAAATCGCTCTGTTGACATGCACCAAATAAAATAGCTAATACAAGAGGGAGAATTAACCCTTTTCTTTTTTTCATTTCAATCTCCTTTCTCGTGATTGCTTTGTTATATATTTGAGTCTTAGTTCGTAAAAAACATTATAAAAGTGTAATCAGTCTAATTACTATTTTCATATTTGGTTAGGTATTCTTCAAAGCAAACGAAAAACCTTCACTTAATTTTTACAGGATTGAAAAATTAATGTACACACTAATACTGTACTCTTTAATTTGTATTATGACTGTTATTAATTTCATTTCATTTTAGAGGGATATTTCCAATCATGTTTTTTCTTAGAAACATTCGAATGACTTTCTCTCTTTTGATTTTGCTTTTCTATATTTTTTAACGATGTATGCATTTGTTCCACTTGTTCTTTTACTTCTTTTAGTTCCAGTTTCATTTCCATAAGTAACCGTAGAATAGCGTCTCCTTTATTCATTGCAACATACCCCTTTATCTTTCTATTAGGGGTCACCATACATGCCCATCAACTTAAGGAGACGAATTTCCCCCAAAATGAAAAAAACGTTATTCTTTCAGTAAAATACTTGAAAAGATAACGTTTTTTATGGTTCTCTCGCTTTCTGAATAAGCCCGTTGAATATGAATAACTGAGATATGTTTCACTCTTAAAATCACTGAATTACTTTTGAACTAGCACTAGATCTAGCCAGGATTTCGCCTCATTGTACAAAATTGGATTGTTTTGCGGCGTGTAGTAGGTAAGGATTGCAACCGCCTGTGATACGACCCATCCGCGGGCCCTTGCCAATGTAGCATCGTCCGTACGGATAGCATCAAGGAACACATCGCGCGCCTCTGGCGAGTGCAACTTCCACGCGACCATTACATCACACGCAGGGTCACCTATGCCCATTGTCTCCCAATCAATCACACCGCTGATACGCTTATCACGCACGAGCCAGTTACGTACATCTAGATCGCCGTGATGCCAAACAGGAGGACCGTTCCATGTAGGCGCAGAAAGAGCCGACTCCCATACAGCAGACACCGCGGGATCGCCATTAAATCGTGCTAGCCAATATCGGAAGTCCTTGTCCCGTTGGGCCAAAGGAATGCCGCGTCCTAACGGCCCTCCCGTTGGATCGACTTGTTGCAGTGCTAGGACAAACCCTGCGAGATCGCGTGCTGCCTGAATCTCGTCAATCGCCTCTATCGGCACCGTTTCACCCCTCAGCCACGAATGTATCTCCCAAAACCATGGGTATTCGTTATTGGGGCGCCCTTGAGCGATAGGTACAGGGATTTCAAGCGGAACTAATGGCGCGAGTTTTGGTAGCCATAAGAACTCGCGTCCTCCTGGTGTCGTCGGTCCTTCCCTTCTCGCTAGCCGAATGGAATATTCGTCGCCAAGTCGGAAAACGGTATTTACCGTTCCAACTGGCTCTACCTTACGAAGGGGCAACTCTGCCCAGCGGGGGAACTGATCGACAAGCAAACGACGCACAAGTCGTTCTTCAATTTCCAATTCGTCAGCATGCATCTTCTCGGACATCGTATGATCTCTCCTTGGTAGCTCTGACATAAACTTTTATTGGTGGAAAATTATAATAATGCTCCGTACACCAAAAGTCAAAAAGCCACACTTTTTCATTATAAAATGCAGTCACACCTGAATAAATTGATTTTTCTTAATTTATTCAATTGTAACATAACTCCTATAGGGGTCAACATACATTCCCCTTAACTTAAGAGATTTTAATACCCTTAAATACAAAAAAACGTTATTCTTTTTGTAGAAATATACAGAAAGGATGGCGTTTTTTTGTGCAAAGATAATGTAAATCGATAATATAGTTGTTTAATTTTATTATGAAAATATAAGAGCCTTGCTACAATCTAGTGTGTGTTAAGGCTCTTTAAAGTTGTTTAATTTGTGGAAGGCGAATAAATAATCGCCCCCCTTTACAATTTTAAAAACCTTTCAATTACCAGTTGATCTGGAGGACTTATATTATTAGGAAGTTTTGTTAAATCAAAAAATTGAGTTAGCGTATGAACAGAGTGTAGCAAGCGGCGAGTCATAGTCGATAGTGAACTTTTGTCATATTTATAAAGAACAACAAAAATTGAGTGGGATACGGCTGTATTAATAGCTATGTCATAAAAATCATGACATTTTGACACTACCGTATGTGACAGAAAAACACTTAGAATCAAAGAGCAGTTTTTAACGCATTAACAATAAATGAGGAGGAGAGATTTTCATTGTGTATGATAAAAATATAAAGAGGCGTGAAAGGGGAGACAGGTATGACCTATATATGAAAAACAAACCAGTAACAAGAGTGTTTTAAGGAAAAGAAGTAATTTCTGCGGTTAACATACATGTGGAAAAAGAGGGATTTACCGTTTGATAGGACACAATGGCGTTTGTAAAAATAACAATTAGGAACATAATTACAAATTCAATGTTGACCTTTTGTCATTGGTAGAGATGATAGCTGTGTGGTTAGTATGAAGCAGCTAGCTAGCAACCACCTATACAATATGAATAGAGGAGAGGAATACCTTATGAAAACACGTAGTCAAATTACATGTGCAAGTCTGGCCCTTTTAATAGCTGGAAGTTCTCTGTTATACACAACACCAATCTCAATTGTAAAAGCAGAGCCCACTCAAAATGTATCTAGTTCGTCACACACAAGCACTCAACGAGATCGTAATTCCGTCAAGCAAGCAATGCGGGATACATTGCAACTTGGATACCCGGGGATACTTGCTAAAACTTCTGAGGGTGGAAAAACGTGGGGTTATGCCGCTGGGATAGCGGATCTGAGAACTAAGAAACCAATGAAAACAGATTTTCGCTTTCGCATTGGTAGTACGACGAAGACATTCATTGCAACAGTGCTACTTCAATTAGCTGGAGAGAACCGCTTGAATCTAGACGACTCCATTGAAAAATGGTTACCTGGTGTCATTCAAGGAAACGGATATGATAGCAACCAGATTACTATCCGGCAGATATTGAATCATACAAGTGGTATTGCTAACTACATAAAGTCAACAGACTTTGATATGAAAGATACAAAAAAATCGTATACGGCTGAAGAATTTGTAAAGATGGGGATTTCTCTTCCCCCAGACTTTGCTCCAGGAAAGGGCTGGTCTTATTCAAACACAGGATACGTATTACTGGGTATCCTTATTGAAAAAGTAACTGGAAACAGCTATGCGGAAGAGGTTGAAAATCGAATTATTGAACCGCTTGAATTGTCAAATACATTCCTACCTGGCAATTCAACGGTTATTCCAGGCACCAAGCATGCCCGTGGATATGACAGATATGACGGAGAAAGGGAGCTAAAAGACGTTACTTATTCTAACCCAGGTAGCTCGGATGGAGATATGATTTCTACTGCTGATGATTTAAACAAATTTTTCTCTTACTTACTCAGTGGCAAATTACTGAAGGAACAGCAGCTAAAACAAATGCTTACTACAGTTCCTACAGGAACAGAAGGGATCGATGGATATGGTCTTGGAATCTATGAAACTAAACTTCAAAACGGTGTCTCGATATGGGGACACGCAGGCGGTGTTCCAGGGTTTTCTACTTTTGCTGGAGGCACGCTTGGAGGCAAGCATACATTGGCCATCAATGTGAATGGCCATAAAACTAGTCGTTCTGATCCTTTTAAAAATATTTTACTTGCTGAATTTAGCAAGTAGGTAAAAAGGAAAACCGGATAAATTTTGTCATAGTTTTTATAGTTTAAAATATACCTTTCTGGTTCAAAAAAACAACTTCCTTTTAAAATTTTTTTGAAATTAAGGTGGTAAATGCTATTAAGCTAATAAAACAAAATTCTCCGTAACATGAAAAAACGTTATTCTTTCTCTAGAATCATAGGAAAGGATAACGTTTTTTACATTTGGGGGTAAAACAATTTCTTAAGTGGATGGATGTGTGACGAGACCCCATCGCCATCAAACTAAGCTCATACAACGTCAATTATAGTAGAGGTTGTTTCTTTTTTCTAAAGGATACGTGTAGGGAATTTAAAGATTTGCATACGAAATAAACCCTAACGGGTTTCATTTTTTTGAATTAAGCCGCTTGATTATCAAACATGGTACAATTGTAAACGACACCTAATATATCAAAGACTGTTTTCTTCTCAAGTCGATGAGATTTTCGCCCGTTTTGCTGTAGGAGGTTGAACAGGCGAAGTAGAATCTTTGATAGCTCTTGGGTGTCTTTCTGTATAGCTTGGAAAAGAAGAAGAAAGTAATCTTTAATCATATATATGGCCTTATATTCACTCAGTTCTCGTTTCTTTTTCATAAGAAGTAATTGTCGCATTTGAAACATAGTAGACGAACAGAGTAGAATGGCAATCAGTTGTCCATACAAATGGCA
>NZ_JH921530.1:0-10945 GCF_000299035.1 Bacillus bingmayongensis | reverse complement strand
ACAAAGTAATGCTGGTGCTTTGTCTGTAGTGAGAACCGCTGGTTCTCCAAACGTTTTGACCAACCTTTTCATAAAAGCATAGGCAGACTGATGATCCCGTTTTTTACGAAGTTGAATATCCAATGTGTGCCCGTCTTTATCAATTGCACGATATAAATAACACCATTTTCCTTTGACTTTTATATAGGTTTCATCTAGTTTCCAAGATAATGGAACGTTTTTATTTTTCTTCTTCCAAATTTGATAGATAAGGTTTCCATATTCATGAACCCAGCGCATGATGGTTGTTGGGTGAACCGAAATACCACGCTCTTTCAAGATTTCAGATACATCGCGATAGCTTAAAGAAAAACGACAATAGTAGCCGACAGCTACCAAAATAATATCCTTTTTAAACTGTTTTCCTTTAAAATACCCCATATATCATTCTCCTGCTCACACTTTTTCTACAGGTTATCTTAGTTTAGAAATCTTTGCAACAGAACCGATTAATTTCAAGAGAGCTTTGAATATCTGCAATTGCCACATTTACTACCGTTGTATCAAGGGTTGCCATTACGAATCCCATTGCCAGGATAACAAGTTTCCAAATGCTAGCGGATGGTTGCACTTCAACCTTAGATGCTTCCATGTTTATATTGTCAGCACGTTGTAATTTCATTTCTAATCAAACCCTCCATTCAGTTATAAAAATTTTATTACACAAGGTCAATTAAAGTGTAAGGAGAATAGAAATGGATTATGTATGTACATAACCCATTCTATTAAGAGATTTACACGATAAGGCAGTGATACATTTTGGAATTTTTAATTTAATATAACAATCCTAATGCTTATAACATAAATTCAATAGGATTGTTATTCTTGCTTCGTTTGGATTGCATTAGAATTCACAATCCTTTAAAAGAAATTATGGTATACCTGTAGAAATAAGTGATAATTCGGTGTTATGAAAACTTTAGTTTATCAACGTCTTCTCACGTATCCACTCGTCTACTTTTTCTACATCATAAAATTCTTCGATCTGCTCCATTAATGTTGTTAATGTTTCTTCACTCATAGCTTGAGCCCACTTATCCTCTACTTTTTTCATAACCCTTGCTAAAACACAGTCTTCTTGAGGATGAGTTTCTTTTGAATCAAAAACAGACAGAGCCATGCCTTTTCCCTGAAAAAAAGCGCCTCTTCCTTCGACTGCTTGGAAAATATCATACAAAGTAATCTCTTTTGGAGATCTTGCTAATGAAAATCCTCCTTTCGTTCCTGTTATTGATTCTACTAACCCGGCCTGTACCAGTAATCTCATTAACTTCTTCAAATAAGATGGGGATACATCTAAACGTTCACTTATTGCTTCGGAAGTTAGAGTATTACGGTCAGGTACTCTTGTTAACAAAAGTAAAGTATAAACAGCTTGTTCCATTCCAGATTTTATGCGCATAAATTAACCATCCTTACAACAGAATCATTTATGGATAATTATTATCCATAAATGATTCTAATCCTAAAAAGGTATACAGTCAATTTATAAATGGAATTTTAAGAATTTTTTTCCAAAAAATCAATCAATTAAACTTCAAAAAAAGGGAATAAAGAAAGGGAATAGCTCTTCTTATAACATCCTAGTGAGAATAATACTAAAAAATTCAAGTTATAAATGTTTTTTTAAAAGTTCTTTCATGTAGAATTCATGAGGAAATGCAAGTTTCAATAAGCTTTTTATTCTATCACATATGTATATATATCAAGGGTATATCCTACAAGCCTGTAAATTTCAAAAAAAAATATTCGAAATTTATTGATGTATTATATTTTATTACCATATAACCCCATTAGGAGCTCAGTGGAAAAAACACCTGAGCCCCCTTATATCTCTCTTGCAATTGAAACATTGCGGAATAATGGCATTCATATTCCAGAGGAATATATTCAACACATCTCTCCATTAGGCTGGGAACATATTGCACTTACTGGTGATTATATTTGGAATTTAAATCAAAAAGTGAATTTTGAAAACTTACGTCCATTACGAAAAAATAGAATAAAGAAGAAATAAAAAACACAGGGAAAATCATTTTCCCTGTGTTTTTTATTTCTTAACAATATGTAAAAATATTCCTTAACGTACAATTTTCTTTTTTCGGTCGTGTGACCCCTATATCGTAGATTAAAAGAACTTGAATAAAGTTCTTTTTTGATTTGTAATTAAATCCCAGAGTGGCCCCTCATACCCAGAATCGTTTCCGTACCCCTTTTAGAGTAATATTATCAGTATGTCCAAGTTTAAGAGATTACTTGCAAGAGCTTTAGAGTTTTTGCACCAGAGCCCAACATTTGATATTGACTCATATATCTCACCATCCATATAGATTTCTAGGTTCTCTAGATACATATGATTGTGATACCATATTTCGAATTTGTACCAGAAAAATTACAATATAGAAGCATTTAGAAAAAAAGAAATCCACCCTTTCTGGTATTATTTTATTAATCCGTTAAGCAACAAAAAAGTTGTTTAATTTACCATAAAGTCGTTTAAACATGGATTTAATAAAGATTAGGAGGAACAAATGATCAGTAAACTAAATCAAGTTATAAAATGTTTCCCTTGCCTGTCCTCTATTGAAGCTACGGAATGGAATAGAACTGATATTTCTATAGTGCAAGTTCCAACCACTCCTGTAGCTTTTGCAAGGGGGCATCGCTTACACCATGCTATTTTTATTTTGGATGGCTGTGTACGCATTTATAGGGTTGGAGAAAATGGCAGGGAGATAACCCTCTATCGGGTTCAGAGCGGCGGCGTTTGTTTAATGATGATAGCTAGCATATTGGGTGATTTAGATTATGAGGCTTTTGCCGCAGTCGAAAGTGATGTTGAAGCCTTAATCATACCGGCCGAAACTTTTCGGAACTGGATACATACATACGATTCGTTAAGCAGATTTATATACGGATTATTTATTCGTAAAATGTCAACTGTGACTCAGCTTGTAGAAGAGATTGCTTTTAAAGGGATAGACGATCGGATTGCAGATTATCTCATTAAACATACCTCTCTGTATTCCGACGAGATAATCATAACCCACGAGAAGTTGTCTATTGAGTTAGGTACAGCACGGGAAGTTGTTAGCCGAACACTAAAGAAGTTCGAGAAGGAGGGACTTCTTACTTTACATCGCGGAAAAATCGTAAACATCCAACGAAAGGCTCTACAACAAAAATTTAGCCGTTTTCTGTGATATAGTTACAGAAATCCTCCTCTTTCAGATTATATGATAATGGGGACAATATTCATTAAGGAAGGAAGATCCCCATGGAAAATCTAAACGGTCTTTACAAAGGAGACGATATTCTTTATCGAAATTCTTATTTAAAACGAATTAATGAGCTTATAAAAATGGCACCAGCATCCTCAAAAGCTTTTTTAACATTTGAGAAGGAAGCGTTTGTATCTGGATTAATACCAACGAAAACAAAGGAACTTATTGCGATTGCGGTGGCTCATACGACTGGTTGTCCCTATTGTATTGATGTTCATGTAAACAAGTATAAGAAATATGGGGGAACTATGGAAGAGGTTTTGGAGGCAATTATCGTTGCATCTGCAGTAAAAGCCGGAGCAGCCTTGAGTCACGGTGTAAATGCCTTAAATGCGTATGAGAAAAACAATATGCTATAGTATATAGTGAAGTATCTTACATTAAAAATTAAATGTAGTGTAGTGTTTCTAAAATAAACTATAGTCATTAAACATAGCAAAAATCCCTGATTTCAATCAAAAAGCAGGGATTTTTTCCATTTTAATGCACTTAGGGAAATGAATAAACTATTATTGCTTATTCATAAAAAGCCCGTTAGAACATTAACGTTGCACCCTATGTAATTGGTCCTATCGACTTGAAATTACCTCGTATATTTTATCTCCAACTTTAGATACTGATAGTGTGCCATCCACAATGATGTCCGAATTCGGTTTAATGGTCTTTAGCATTTCAAGATAGCCCCGCCTACCTTGTGAAATGTAGTTTTCCATTTCAATCAAAATACTTTCATTAGAACTATTTCTAAAATCTCTTATTACTCGACGTGCGGTTCTGTTGCAAAGTTTTTAAAACTAAGCTAAACTTTTGCAAAACAGAGTGAGGAGAATCATACATGAGATATTTTAAAGGAAAGCAATTTAAACAAGATATTATTTTGGTAGCCGTTGGCTACTATTGTCGCTTTTCTTTAAGCTATCGTGATGTCTCTGAAATTTTGAATGAACGTGGTGTTTCAGTTCATCCTACAACCATCATGCGCTGGGTTCATGAATATGGAAACCTTATCTATCAAATTTGGAAGAAGAAAAATAAAAGCATAGAACTATCTTGGAAATTGGATGAGACCTATATAAAAGTCAAAGGAGAATGGCGTTACCTGTACCGTGCAATTGATAAAGAAGGATACACATTGGATATTCAACTTCGTAAAAAACGGGATCATCAGGCTGCATATACCTTTATAAAAAGGTTAGTGAAAACGTTTGGAGAACCAACGGTTCTAACAACAGATAAAGCACCAGCATTACTTTGTGCATTCAAAAAATTAAAGGAACAAGGCTTTTATAAACGTACAACTCATTGTACAGTCAAACATTTGAACAATCTCATCGAACAAGACCATAGACATGTAAAAAGGCGTTTTGCCAAATCTGCAGGATTTCAAAGTATTCGTCATGCTTCACGTACCTTGAAAGGCATTGAAACCGTTCATGCTCTATATAAACGAAAACGAAGTTTGCAACAACCAAACTTCGTTTTTTCGACGTACAATGAATTACAACAATTACTAACGATTGCATAAAATCCATCTGCAATCATACCAACTTTTTATCTGTTAAGAAACTTTGCAACAGAACCGGTTAGTGAAAGCTTTTGGAGAACCAACGGTACTCACAACAGACAAGGCTCCTGCCCTACTTTGTGCGTTCAAAAAACTGAAAAATAACGGTTTTTATGTGCATACGAAACATTGCACCGTTAAGCATTTCAATAATCTCATCGAACAGGATCATAGACATATCAAGCGACGTTTTTCCAAATCGGCAGGATTTCAAAATCTTCGTCATGCTTCACGTACTTTGAAAGGAATCGAAACCATTCATGCTATATATAAACGAAACCGCAGTTTACAGCCAAACTGCGGTTTTTCAACGTACAAGGAATTACACAAATTACTAGTCACTGCCTAAATAGTTTCCCTCGTTTATCAATACCTGTTTCTGCTTTTTTTAACTTTGCAACAGAACCCTTCATGGCCTTGTGATTCCAGGAACCATTCATGATTCTTTATATTTACTTCAATGTGTGTTAGAACAAGATACGAGTTTACAGCCAAAAGAAATCATGACAGATACAGCTGGTTATAGTGATATTATTTTTGGACTCTTTGGATTATTAGGTTATCAATTTAGCCCACGATTAGCTGATGTGGGAGAATCACGTCTCTGGCGTTTTGATGCCATATCAGATTATGGAATTCTAAATCCCTTATCTAAAGGGCGTATTCGTGAAGTTTTGATACATCGTCATTGGGAAGACATGCTTCGAGTTGCTGGCTCTCTCTCATTAAATAAAGTCAATGCAACTCATCTTATCCAAGCATTGCAACAGAATGGAAAACCTACCATGTTAGGGCGAGCAATTGGAGAATTTGGACGGATTTTTAAGACACGTTATTTGCTTTTATACTTAAATGATGAAAACTATCGTCGGAAAATTCTAACGCAATTAAACAGAGGAGAAGCAAGACACAGTTTAGCTAGGGCTGTATTTTATGGAAAGCGGGGAGAGCTTCATCAAGCTTATCGAGCAGGCCAAGAAGATCAATTGGGTGCACTGGGGTTAGTCGTAAATGCGATTGTAGTGTGGAATACTCGTTATATGGAATCAGCCCTACAAGTTCTCCGAAATCGCGGTCATACTCTGGATGATAATGATAATGATATTGCTAGGCTGTCCCCACTTGGACATGAACATATCAATATAGTAGGGCGTTATTCATTTATACTTCCTGAAGAAATAAAAGATGGCCGATTGCGTAATTTAACATATAAAGAAGATCGTTTAATGGAGTAAAATAGAATAGAAATCCTATATTTCTACATGATATAGGATTTCTAATGTCCGCTAATGCTTATTGCGTGATTTGGTTCCATTGCTACACAGACCCCAGTACTTCTTTATCCTTTGAAAACTTATGTGCTTTTATATACAGAACGAACAGATCTGCGCTTAATGTGACAGTCATTCCATCTTTCATACGCTTTAAAATGATGAGATCTTGATTTTCTTGTTCAAACATCTTTGCATTTCCTAAAACCTGATACACTCGACCATCTTTTCTATGAATATAGAATTCACCACGTTTTGGTTTTTGTGCTATCATATCCATTCCTCCTCAATGTTTGTTTAGAATCCATAGAGAAATCCGGCAATTAAATATGTAACAACAATCATAAAAGTGGATAGTCTAAATGTACCGAAGAACCAGATTTGCGAGACAATACAATTATCTATACCAAACCATTCACAAATGGCGTCATATCGCTTATTTAACGCACTTTTTATAGTAAGGTTCATTTTTTCTTTTGTCGTTAAATGTGGTAAAATATACTTGCTGTTAGGAGTTTTTAGATAGGTATTTGCCATCTAGAATCAACCTTTCTTTTATAGTAGTTTACCTGGAAAAGCCCTTCCCTGCTTGGTGGTGGGGGGGCTTTTTCATGTTTATTTACGAGTCAGTCTATTCATGCCGTCACGTGTGACTAACCAGACTTTCCCGCTCTTCCTTGCTTCGTTCTCAGAGAACTTTCCTCGATTACACCATTTATTCACGGTATTCTCTGCAAGTCCCCATAATTGTTCAGCCTCTCTTGTTGTATAAACAGAAAATAGAGGTTCACTCAATTTTCCGTTTTTGATTTCATCCATTACTTGTAATAGATCCCTCCTTTGCTTTGTTAAGTAAATTGTAGTACCAATTTGTCTTGTTTGCAAGACAAATTGGTTGGATTTATCCAATTTTCGTTCGACAAAAAGTAACAGAATATAAAGGGGAATAATAATAAAATTCAATTAATATTGAAGATTAATATAAAAATATTCAGTTGGAAAAATTTTGTGTATAATTAACATTGAAATTAAATATTTCGAATGTTTAATTATAAATATCATGGATGGAGTGGCAGAATATGAGTATTATAAAATCATTTGCTGTTGGTAATGGGGATATGTTTTATATAAGACACAACTCTGATAATTTTAGCATTATAGATTGTTATATGTCCGATGATAATAGAGAGGATATTGTAGATGAAATTATAAATGCCTCTCGAGATAAAGAACTTACTAGATTTATATCAACGCATCCTGACGAAGATCATATATGTGGACTTTCATACCTTGATGAAAGAATTGGGATTGTAAACTTTTATTGTGTTAAAAATGAAGCAACAAAAAAAGATGAAACTGTTGATTTTAAAAAGTACTGTGAACTAAGGGATTCTGATAAAGTCTATTATCTTGAACAAGGTGGCAGACGAAAATGGATGAATCAAAGTGATGAAAAACGGGGAAGTTCTGGAATTAATATTTTATGGCCCAAAATAGATAATGAAATATTTCAAGATGCATTGGAAAAAGCGAAAAATGGAGAAAGTCCAAATAATATTTCAGCAATTTTAAAATATAGTTTAGAAAATGGTGTGAAAGTATTATGGATGGGTGATTTAGAAACGGATTTTATGGATGAAATTCAAGATGAAGTTGAATGGGGAGAAACTGATATATTATTTGCACCACATCATGGGAGAAAAAGTGGAAAAGTACCTAAAGAAATATTGAACAAATTAGAACCTAAACTTATTATTCTAGGAGAAGCTCCTTCGGAATACCTAGATTATTATAAAGGTTATAATACTATAACACAAAACTTAGCTGGGGAGATTACCCTTGAGTGTATAAGCGAAAAAGTACATGTTTATGTATCAAATGAAAATTATGATGTACTTTTTTTAGAAAATGAAGAACACAATTCATTGGATCACTATGTTGGGACGTTAAAATTGTAAAAACATATAGAGCTAAAGAAAAATATGTGTGGAGGAGAATAAAGTTGGAAGAACTGCTGTCCATATTTAGTAAATACGAATTAAAGGCTAGGGTTTTCCCTGCTTTTCTTGTTTTACTACCCATAGCTATTACTGTTCTCATTTGGTATCCGGAGCTTATAAGCATGAGTGGAAGTTTTTATCTAATACTTTTTATAGTAGCTATTTTATTTTTTTTAGCCAAAATATGTAGAGAAAGAGGAAAAAAGGTACAAACAAAGTTACTAAAGGAATGGGGAAATTTTCCTTCTACCCGTATGCTTCGACATAGCAACAATAGTATAGATCCTGTTACAAAGAAAAGATATCATATATATTTACAGAATAATGTTCCGGGTATAGAAATGCCAACGGCAGAACAAGAGTTAGAAAAGCCCGATTATTATGAGCATCAATATAATTCAGCTATAAAATGGCTTATTGAGAATACAAGAGACAATGACCATCTTTTACAAGATAATATTAATTATGGATTTAGTCGAAATTTACTAGGTATTAAATTCTTAGGAATTATATGTTGTGTTATAGCAATTCTAATAAATATTTTTGCTGCATACCAAAGTCATAGTTTAAATTTATTAGCTATTCCGTTAAAAATCTGGTTGTCTATATTAATGAATTGTTTGTTTTTACTATTGTGGATTTTTTACGTTAATAAAGATTATGTTAAGAGTTCTTCAGAAGCTTACGCAAGAACTTTATTATCGAACTGTGAAAACAATAGCCAAGATGCTTCATGATAATCGGTATAAACGTACTTTAAAAGCCGGTTCCATGTACACTAAGGAACTTAAAACAGGATATTGAGCTAATTTCTATTCATAATAAAGTAATTAGAAAAACAAAAGGAACTTGTAGCAATCACTACAAGTTCCTTTTAAGATAATGTTAATAAGACAAATTATTATTTTATTTTTTCTTCATACTGTTTAGCAAGTTTATAAAATGAAGAACGTTTGATACCATACTTTTTCATGGCTCCTACTGCTGTAATTGAACCAGATTTCCATTCCTTGTAAGCATCCGTGAATTCTTCTGTTATTTCAACAGGCGGACGTCCTAAACGTTTACCTTGTTTTCTGGCAAGAGCAATTCCTTCAGCTTGACGTTGTTTAATATCAATGCGCTCTTTTTCTGCAAAGGCAGATAATATTGTCAGTGTTGCTTTTTGAATTGCGCTCTGAATAACATCATTTGTACTTTCTCCAGTGTAATTGACGTTAATGTATGGTTCCTTTATAAATTGTAAATTTACTTTATGCTTTTCGTAATATCTAAATTCTTCCAATGTATCATTCATATTTCTTCCAAGTCTTGTCAAGGAGTCAAACACAATGGTATCTCCTGTACGAACAAGACGTTTTAGCATTTGATAATTCTCTCGCTCCATATTTTTTCCAGATTCTTTATCTATGAAAATATCTCGTTCTTCTATCTCTAAATCCTTCATATTCTGAATTTGCCGTTCTTCGTTTTGATCTTTACTCGAAACTCGCACATATCCAAATTTTTTATGTTTCATATGCTACACCTCATTGATAATTATAACAATCATGTCTGTAAATGTATATAAAATAAACAGATATCTGTAAAGTTTAAAATAGACATTTATAGACGTGATTTTTTATAGGGTTCTATATATCTGTAAAGGTATACTTTTATAGACATACCAAGGACTCACTAGATATTTGAATACATAGTAATGAAAAGTGAACCAAAAGGTGTACCTTTTGATACTGTACAAACAAATTAGTAATAAATTTCCCAATATGGATATTGCCACTATTTTTAGTTATAATATTCAAAATTAATAATTAATGTAATATGATAAAAAAGTGATGGTTATCACCCTATGTGTTTCTCCTTATGTCATAGATAAGACCGAGTTCTGGTATTATCCCCTTTAAGTAGACAGTGTAAAAAGACCATGTACATACATGGATGTTACACTATTACTTGGAGGGGATTTTTCGTGGTTAAAAAAGGTACAACATTCAATACGTATTCAGATGGATTAAAACTATCAGCTGTTCAAAGTTATTTAAATGGAGAAGGCAGTTATCAAGCTATAGCTAAGCAATATAATATCAGGAGCTCTACACAACTTAAGGATTGGGTGAAAAAATATAAAGAATTGGGTGATATTACAGATACTCGTGGAAAAAATAGTGGAACTCAAGGTATTCCTAATCCACTAAAAGGGAAACGTGTCCATTTTAACAGTGTGGAGGAAGAGAGAGACTACTACAAGGCACAGGTTGCATATTTAAAAAAGCGTTATCCAAATCTGTAAAGGGAGGTGCACTGAGGCACAAGGAGCGGTATCGTATCATTGAATCGTTAAAAATGAAATATCCGATCACTTGGCTTACTAAATTCGCAGGTGTACATCGCGCGGGTTATTATAAATGGATCCGTGCGAAAACAGCTAAAAATGTACGATCAGAAGCGGATCAACAATTAAAAAAAGTGATACAATCTATCCACCTGAAGTACAAACAATACGGCTATCCACGTATGAAAATAGCTTTACAGGAGGAAGGTTTCTTTGTAAATCATAAAAAGGTTTATCGATTAATGAGTGAGCTCAACATTCAATCTATTATTCGTAAGAAGCGACGCTTCTTTAGAGGGAATTATTCGAATACTTTTCCAAATGTTTTAAACCGTGAATTTAAAAATCGAAAACAAAATGAAGCGCTCGTTACAGATATTACATATTTACGAATCCAAGATGGATTTCGCTATCTCTCTGTCGTGCAAGACATTTATAATAATGAAATTGTTTCT
>NZ_AKCS01000042.1 GCF_000299035.1 Bacillus bingmayongensis | reverse complement strand
CTTGAACCATGCAACAGCATTTGTAATTGCTGAATAGATGCATCAAAGGCAATTGACGCATTTAAACCGACATGCATGTTAGATGGTATCTCATGTGCGAAAACCTCTTTCTGTAAACCATGCGACAAGTTTATTACAGAATGATGCTGTACCAAAACACCCTTTGGATTCCCCGTCGATCCCGAAGTATAGATAACATACGCTAGGCTTTCTCCTGTTACCTCACATTTTGGTGAAAGAATGCTTTCTTGTGAAATCATTGCTTGATCCCTATCTAGACAAACTACCTTGACTTCTTTAGGTATCCAATCTTCTAATGATTCGTTCGTAACTAATACTTGAATTCCAGTGTCCTCCAAAATATATCGTAGGCGACTTTCTGGATATGATGGGTCCAATGGAACATATGCTGCTCCAGCCTTCCAAATCCCCATAATACCAACAATCATCTCAACTGAACGCTCAAAGCAAAGTCCAACTAATGATTCAGTCCCAATCCCACATTGCTGAAGATAGTGGGCCAATTGATTAGCTTTTTCATTGAGCTCTCGATATGTTAACTGCTGTTTTTCATCTACCACTGCCACCGCGTCAGGTGTACGATTTACTTGCTCTTCAAACAGCTGATGAATCGCACTTTCTTGTGGATATGCTACGGCATTATTATTCCACTCTTCTAACTGTTTTTGCTGTAATCCTGATAGTATAGGTAACTTAGCTAATGATTTATCAGGATGTTCCACGATTAAATTCAACCAGTTTCCAAAATGTTCAGCCATAGATTCAATAGTTAAACTGTCAAATAACTCAGTCCTATAAACAAAATTAAGCGATAAACCCTCTTCCACTTCTGCAGCAGTTAAACTTAAATCAAACTTAGCGATTGGAGCGTTGCTCTCCATTACTTCTATATTTCGTCCATGTAGCTCTGGTAGTTCCTGTCCCGTATTTTGCAATGTAAACATGGTTTGGAAAATCGGAGAATGACTTGTACTTCGTTCAGGTTGGATAACCTCTACAATTTTCTCAAACGGAACATCTTGATACTCATACGCCTTCAATGCTTTTATCCGCACTTGAGACAACAACTCTTGAAATGCCGGTGCATTACTTAAATCAGCTCTATAAACCAATGTGTTGACAAAGAAACCAATCAGCCCTTCAATTTCTCGATAATTTCGATTTGCAATTGGGCTGCCAACAATAATATCCGATTGTCCCGTATAACGGGCAAGGAAACTTTGATACGATGCCAATAAGGTCATGAAAAGCGTGGCCCCTTCTTGACGACTTAGTTCGTTTAATTTATCCAGTAATGAGCGTGACAACAACACATTATGAGTTAATCCATGGTGGGTTTGCACTAGAGGACGTGGACGATCCATCGGCAACATTAAGACTGGTAACTCACCAGATAATTCTTCCTTCCAATATGCAAGCTGTTGATTTAGTACTTCATCTTTCAACCATTCTCTTTGCCACTGAGCAAAATCGGCATATTGAACTGGTAGTGGTGCAAGCTCTGCTGGTTTTTCACCAATCGCCTCCTCATAAAATGCCATCCATTCTTGGAGCAAGATTTCCATCGACCATCCATCTGAGACAATATGATGCATATTACACAGAAGAACCCATTCTTCGTCTGAAATTTTCACGATTTGTCCACGGAACAATGGTCCTTGTTCTAAATTAAATGGAGATTCGACTTCAGTTTGAATCCATTGCTCTAATTCTCTTTCTCTCTCCTCTAATGAAAGCTTAGTTAAGTCCATTTGCGGAAGAGGACGGAAAATATACGGTCGAATCTGTTGCACAGGATGACCGTCCACTTCATGAAATACCGTACGCAAAGATTCATGACGCTCTATCAACTGATTCCATCCCAACTCCAATGCTTCAGGTAACCAATTCCCTTTAAGGCGGCATACCATTGGCATATTATAAAGTGCACTATTAGGTGCAAATTGATCAATAAACCATAAGCGCTGTTGGGCATAAGAAAGTGGAATATTATTTCCTCGTTCCATCGGCATCAATGATGGAATTTCTCGTTTTTCGCTCCCCTTACGTAACTGATCCATTCGTTTCGATAATGCCTCGACCGTTGAATATTCGAACAGTTCGCGTACCGGTAATTTAATTTGAAAGATTTCTTGTAAGCGTGAGACCACTTGTGTAGCAAGTAAAGAGTGACCACCAAGCTCAAAGAAAGAATCCTGAACACCAATGTCTCCTATTCCTAGCACTTGACTCCACACTGAAGCGATAAGTTCTTCCAGCGGAGTTCGTGGGTATACAGTATTTTCAGTGGATAGTTCACTAAGTATAGGCAATGCCTTCAAATCAAGTTTTCCATTCGGTGTAAGTGGTAAAAATTCCATCTCAATAAAGTTTGTTGGAACCATATAATTTGGTAAATGTGTTTGTAGATGTTCTCGCCATTCATCGACACTTCCTTCACCCACTACATAAGCTACTAATCTCTTGTCACCTTGCTTATCCTCCCGTACCAATACAACCGCTTCTTTCACAGAAGAATGTGCCTGTAAAACTGCTTCTATTTCTCCCAATTCAATCCGGAAACCACGAATTTTCACTTGGTCATCTATACGACCATGGAACTGGAGATTACCATCAGAAAGATAACTTGCTTTATCTCCGGTGTAATAGAGACGTTCTCCTGACTTGAAAGGATGTGGAATAAATTTTTCCTTTGTGAGATCCGGACGATTAGCATATCCACGTGCAAGACTCTTCCCTCCAATATATAAATCTCCAATCACACCAATTGGTACTAACTGAAGATGAGAATCTAAAACATAAACTTCTGTATTCGCAATCGGTCGACCAATCGATGGCGTACCTTTTGTCACTCCTACAGGTACATAACAATCCGTGGTAACAACGGTATTTTCCGATGGACCATACTGATTGATTACCGCAAAAGGAATATCTTTAGATGGATACTGCGTTAATTGATCCCCACCAGTAATGATAAAACGAAGATCCGTTTTATCTGGCCAAGATAATTTCAAGAGTCTTTCCAGAATAGGCGTAGGTGCAAAACTAGCTGTTATTCGCGAATCAATGAGCCAGTCTCTTAGTGCTTCTGGATTAATTCTCAGTTCCTCTGTTGACAAGTAGAGTGCTGCACCAGCAGTTAGATACGGCCAAATCTCCTGGACAGCCGAATCAAAGGCAATTCCCGCAATCTGGGTCGCACGATCCTCTGTTGTAATACAATAAACTTCTTGATGCCAAGAGACCATATTCATTAATGAGCGATATTCAACCATGACGCCCTTTGGCTTTCCTGTAGAACCAGAGGTATAGACGATATAAGCTAAGTTCTCTGGATTTATCTGCCGTGTAGGTGCAGTTATACTTTCCACTGTTAATTCTTCTAACCTCACCATTTCGACGTGTTCGAAATGGTCTTCTTGTCCTTCCGCTGTCACTACAATTTGAATTCCTGCATCTTCAATCATGTATTCTAACCTTGATTTTGGATACAACGGATCTAAAACGACATAAGCTCCACCAGCTTTTAAAATGCCTAGTAAACTTGCCATGAGCTCAGCTGACCTCGGAAGATAAACTCCCACGACTGACTCTGGAGCGACTCCTTTTCGCTGTAAAACATTTGCCAACTGATTTGCTTGTGCATCCAGTTCACCATAAGTCCACTTTTTTGTTTGATCAACTACGGCAATCGCATCAGGACACCTTGCAACTTGTTCCTCAAACCTGTCGCAAATAAGACCCTGAGGGGACATTTCCATTACAGTGTCATTCCATGCTTCTAATAACAAAGTACGCTCAGCTTCCGATAGCATGCTCAGGTCATGCAACGGATTTTGTGGGTGATGGGAAACTTCGTGTAGCCATTTCTCAAAGTGTCCTGCCATCCGTTCAATAGTTGTAGCATTAAATAAATCCTTATTATATTCAAAAGTAAAAAGTAATCCCTCTTCCATCTCAGCTACCATTACACTTAAATCAAACTTTGCGATTGGACTATGGCTTTCTATCATTTCAATACTTCTACCAGATAACACCGGGAACTCTTGTTTCATATTTTGCAAGATGAACATAGTTTGGAAGATTGGCGAATGACTTGTACTCCGCTCTGGTTGTACAACTTCTACAATTTTTTCAAAAGGGATATCTTGATATTCATACGCCTTCAATGCCTTTTGACGAACCTGAGACAGAACATCCTGAAATGTCGGTCTACCACTCAGATCAGCCCGATAAACCAACGTGTTGACGAAGAAACCAATTAGTCCTTCAATTTCTCTATAATTTCGATTAGCAATTGGACTTCCTACCAGAATATCTTCTTGTCCCGTATAACGTGATAGAAAACTTTGGTATGCAGCTAACAGGGTCATGAAGAGTGTAGCCCCTTCTTGTCGACTTAATTCATTCAATTTGTCATGTAGAGTGCTTGGCAGAACCAGAGTGTATGTCGATCCATAATGAGTTTGTATTGCAGGACGCGGGCGATCCATTGAAAGTTGGAGTACAGGAAGCTCCCCAGACAATTCTTCCCTCCAATATTGGAGTTGTTGATCAAGCACTTCCTCCTTCAGCCATCCTTTTTGCCACTGAGCAAAGTCGGCATATTGAACTGGTAATGGTTCAAGTTCTGCTCCCTTTCCATCCGTGGCTTTCTCATAGAATGCCATCCACTCTTCAAGTAGGACTCTCATTGACCATCCATCTGAAATGATATGATGTAGAGTACAAAGGAGAATCCATTCTGCCTCTCCCACTTGCAAAATACTTGCCCTAATCAGTGGACCCTCGCCTAAATCGAATGGCACTTCTGTTTCTTGTTGAATCAAACGTTTAACTTCTTCTTCTCGTTCTTCTGGAGAAAGCATAGTTAAATCCGTTTTCGGAATTGCTCGAAAAGCATACGGTTCAATTTGCTGCACGGGTTGACCGTTCAATTCATGAAAGACCGTCCGTAATGATTCATGACGCTCTATTAGCTGATTCCATCCCGTTTCCAATGCCTCAGGTAGCCAACTCCCTGTAAGGCGGCATACCATTGGTATATTGTAAAGTGCACTATTAGGAGTAAATTGATCGATAAACCATAAGCGCTGTTGGGCATAAGAAAGCGGAATAGTTTCCCCTCGTTCCATCGGCATTAGTGGCGGAATCTCTCGTTTTCTATCTCCTTTACGTAACTGATCTATTCGCCTTGCCAGTGACTCCACCGTTGCATACTCAAATAGTTCACGTACCGGTAATTCGATTTGAAAGATTTCTTGTAAGCGTGACACTACTTGAGTTGCTAGTAGCGAGTGACCACCGATGTCAAAAAAAGAATCCTGAACACTAATATTTCTTATACCTAACACTTGACTCCATACAGAAACGATGAGCTCTTCCACTGGTGTTCTTGATGAAGTAATATCTTCACTTATGAACTGTGCCTCCAATTCCAGTAAAGCTTTCCGATTCACCTTACCATTTGGCGTGAGTGGCATCGATTCAACTTGGAAAAAATATGCTGGAACCATATAATGTGGCAATTGCTTCTTGAGATATTCACGCCACTCTCCAGTATCCCCTTCACCCACTACATAAGCTACTAACTGCTTATCTCCTGGTCGATCTTCCTTCACCAACACGACAGCCTCTTTTACAGATGAGTGATCATGTAAAGATGCTTCAATCTCTCCCAATTCAATTCGGAATCCTCTAATTTTCACTTGGTTATCTATTCTTCCAATATACTCCAAGTTACGATCATTCATATATCTCACCAGGTCACCCGTTCGATATAATCGTTCCCCTTCCTTAAAAGGATGCGGAATAAAACGTTCAGTAGTTAACTCTGGTCGATTGAAGTAGCCACGTGCCAAGCCTACTCCTCCAAGGTAAAGTTCCCCCGCCACACCAATCGGTACCACCTGTTGATGTTGATCCAACACATACAACTCTGTATTATCAATTGGACGACCAATTGGAATAAGCATTGGTTCTTTTTCTAAATCACAATCATAATAAGTAACATCCACAGTCGCTTCGGTAGGGCCATACAAGTTAATTAACTTTGTTTGCTGAACATCGTAAAATACCCCCTTAAACCGGCGAACCTGTTCAGTATTTAATGCTTCTCCACTAGTAAAAACCTGATTTAAAGACGATACATCCCTTTTCGAATTATTTTGTTCCATATAATCTAAGAAAGTAGATAACATCGACGGAACAAAGTGCATGGTGGTCACACGATATCGTTCGATGTACTTCTCAATCACCCCAGGATCTTTCTCTCCTCCTGGTGGAAGTAAACAAACACGTGCTCCTACAAATGACCACCAAAATAATTCCCAGACAGAAACATCAAACGAAAACGGTGTCTTTTGTAGGATTGTATCCTCCTCAGATAATGGATATTTTTTCTGCATCCACTGTAGGCGGTTGATAACCGAATGATGTTCAATCATTACTCCCTTAGGATTTCCCGTCGAACCCGAAGTGTATATGATATAGGCTAAGTTATTTGCTGTTACCCCACTCACTGGAGCCAAATTACTCTCTTTAGAAATCATTGCGTGATCCCGGTCTAAACAAATTGCTTGAATATCTTTAGGTAACCAGTCCTGTAGTGCCTCTTTTGTTAACAGCACTTGAATTTGTGAATTCTCTAAAATGTATCTCAAGCGGTTTTCGGGATAACTTGGGTCCAGTGGGACATAAGCCCCACCTGCTTTCAAAATCCCAAAGAGACCAATAATCATATCTGGAGAACGTTCAACACATATACCGACCAATGATTCAGGTCCTATACCTCGTTTTTGTAGATAATGTGCCAATTGGTTCGATTTTTCATTGAGTTCTTGATACGTTAGCTTTCCACCTTCATAAACTACCGCCACTGCATCAGGTGTACGTGCAACTTGCTGCTCAAATAGCTCATGAATCATACACTCATGACCATAAACTACGTCAGTATCATTCCATTCTTCTAGGAGTTGTTTCTGCTCTGTGTCCGATAACATTGACAGCTTTGTATATGATTCATCTGGATGATACGCGATTTCATTTAGCCAGTTCTCAAAATGGCCTGCCATACGTGCAACGGTACTACTATCAAATAAATCCGTGTTGTATTCAAATGAGACAAATAGACCTTCTTCCACTTCATAGGCAGTTAAACTCAAATCAAATTTTGCAATAGACATATTACTTTCTACCATTTCGATACTTCTACCAGGCAAATCTAGTCGTTCTTGTTTTATATTCTGTAGTGTAAACATGGTCTGAAAGATAGGAGAATGACTCATACTTCGTTCAGGTTGCACAGCTTCTACCACTTTTTCAAATGGTATATCTTGATATTCGTAAGCTTTTAACGCCTTTTTCTTTGTTTGGTTCAAAATCTCCCGAAAAGTAGGGGTGCCACTCAAATCTGATCGGTAAACCAACGTATTAACAAAGAAACCGATTAATCCTTCTACTCCCTTATGATTCCGATTTGCAATCGGACTTCCGACTAGAATATCTTTTTGTCCCGTATAACGAGCAAGAAAGCTCTGGTATGCAGCCATTAAAGTCATAAATAAGGTAGATCCTTCTTGTCGACTTATATCCTTTAATTGACTGAGTAATCTATAAGGAAAAATCACGTGATGCGTATCCCCGGCATAAGTTTGCGTAACTGGTCGAGGTCGGTCCACTGGCAGTTGTAATATAGGAAGCTCTCCAGACAATTCTTCCTGCCAATACGTAAGCTGACGATTTAGCACATCACCTTGCAACCACTCCTTTTGCCACTTCGCAAAGTCTGCATATTGAATGGATAGTGAACTTAATTTAGCAGGATTCCCGCCAGCTTCTTCTTCATAGAAAGCAAGGAATTCATTCATGAATATACCGATGGACCAAGCATCAGAAATAATATGATGCATCGTACACAGTAATAACCATTCATCCTTCCCTAATTGAACAAGCTGGTAACGAATTAAAGGGCCATTCATTAAATCAAATGGTTCTTGCGCTTCTCTCACAATTAAACTATCTACCTCTTTTTCTTTTACTTCTAGAGGAAGTTGAGAGTAATCCCTTACAGGTAAGGATCTAGGAAGGAATTCGACAATTTGTTGTACAGGGTGCTCTCCTACTTCTTTAAAAACAGTTCGTAATGATTCATGACGTTCAATAAGTCGATTGAATCCCTTTTCTAATGCTTCAGGAATCCAACTTCCTTTTAGATGCCATACCGTTGGAATATTATATAAAGAACTGTTTGGGTTAAATTTGTCCATAAACCACAAACGTTGTTGTGCATAAGACAATGGGAGTTCTTCTTTATTCTCCTTTTTTTGCATTTGTTTCTGAAGCCAAGCTCTCTTCTCAGGAGAAAGTGAACTCAGCTTTGCAAGTAAATCACTTCTCATTTTTTTACCCCTTCCTCAACCAAATTACTCTCGAATATCCCTTGTGCTTCTTCCTCTGATAGCTCTTCTAATTGCTTAAGCAGTTCTAGTAATTCTTCATCATTACCCACCTCTGCTTCTTTTTGAATGTAGTCTTGAAGACTTACATTCTCCTTACTATCATTCTGCATTTCTTGATTTTTGTTATAGAGCAATTGATCAATCTGTTCTGCCAATTGCTGCACCGTATGAAACGTAAATAAATCATGCAATGGTAACTCGATTCCAAAAGCATCTTTAATATTGGAAACAGCTTGCGTAGCAAGTAATGAATGCCCACCTATTTCAAAAAACGAATCCTGTATTCCAATATTTTCTACACCTAAAACTTGATGCCATATCGAAACAATTGTTTTTTCCGTAGGTGTACGGGGAGCAATATAACCACTTGCTATCTCCTGTCTCTCTGGTGCTGGTAAAGCCTTCCTATCAATTTTTCCATTTGGAGTGAGTGGAAATGCATTCAATCTGACAAAATATGATGGAATCATGTAATTTGGTAGCTGGTCCTTGAGATAATCACGCCACTTATGAGCATCCCCATCTCCCACAACATAGGCAATCAAATGTGGATCACCAGGATAATCTTCCCGCACCATCACAAGAACTTCGTTAATTAATGCATGCTTTTGTAATGTCGCTTCAATTTCTCCTAGTTCAATCCGGAACCCACGAATTTTTACCTGATGATCGATTCGACCAAGATACTCCAAATTTCCATCTGGCAGATACCTTACTAAATCTCCAGTCCGGTATACTCGCTCTCCTTCTTTAAAGGGATGCGTTATAAAACGATCTTTTGTTAAGTCAGGGCGGTTTAAATATCCACGTGCTAATCCAGATCCACCAATATAAAGCTCACCAACTACACCAATTGGAACCATTTTTTGTTCAGCACTCAGTACATATACTTCTGTATTGAAGACGGGTTTACCAATTGGTGGTACCCTATGCATGACACCCTTTTCTAATTCCATATATGTGGAATACGTAGTATCTTCGGACGGTCCATATAGGTTGTACACCTTCTCAATCGTACTTCTCTCGTATAAATCTTGAACAAGTGAATATGGTAATGGTTCTCCAGCCAAATTCATCACCTTTACTGAAGAAGGAATTGTTTTTGCTCGAACTAGTTCCTTCGCTGCCGATGGCACAGTATTAATCAAGGTCACACCCTTGGTAGACAACTTGTCTAGATGTAGAGCATTTTCAGCGACAATCACCTTACCACCCATCGTTAAGGGAACAAACACTTCAAAAACGGATAAATCAAAGGATAGCGAAGTGGAAGCCAATACCCCAGCTAAATCCTTTCGGGAATATGTCTGATGGGCCCAATGAATCATTGTTACTGTATTCCTGTGCTCAATCATTACCCCCTTTGGATTTCCAGTGGAACCTGAAGTATAGATAATATAGGCTAAGTTATCACCCGTCACTTCACTCGTACACACTGTAGCTACTTCTTGTTCTATTTCTGCTCGATCACGATCAATACAAATCACGTCAACGGATTTAGGTATAACCATTTTTTGCTGTAACTTTTCCTGTGTCACCAGTACCTTAATATGAGCATCCTCTAAAATATATTGCAGTCGACTTTCCGGATACGCTGGATCAATTGGGACATATGCTCCTCCTGCCTTCATAATTCCTAAGAGACCGACAATCATCTCGGATGAACGTGTAACGCAAATCCCAACCAATGATTCGCATACCACACCATTTTTCTGTAAATAATGTGCTAGCTGATTCGAGCGTTCGTCCAACTCTCGATATGTTAGTTCTTCATCTTCGCATGCTACTGCAATTGCTTCTGGTGTTTTTTTCACTTGTTCTTCAAACAATGTATGAATCGTGCTTTCTTGTATATCTACAACACCTGATTTATTCCATTCCTCTAGTAGTTGCTTATATTCTACTTTCGATAACATATTCAGTTCTGATAATAAATATTTTGGATGAGAGACAATTTGATTTAACCAATGTTCAAAATGCCTTGCCATACGTTCAATGGTTGTATCATTAAACAAATCAGTATTGTATTCAAAGGTTAGCGATAATCCTTCTTTCGTCTCCGAAGCAAATAAACTCAAATCAAATTTTGCAATAGAAGCATGACTTTCCATGAGTTCCATGTGTCTTTCAGATAGCTGGGGAAACTCTTGTTTCGTATTCTGTAAAGTAAACATGGTTTGAAATATCGGTGAATGACTTGTATTCCGTTCCGGTTTTACGGATTCTACCACTTTCTCAAATGGAATGTCCTGATACTCGTATGCTTTTAGTGCTTTTTTTCGTACCTGCGACAAAAGTTCTTGGAACGTCGGATTTTCACTGAAATCAGCTCGATAAACCAACGTATTTGCAAAGAAACCTATTACCCCCTCAATCTCTTTAACATTTCGATTTGCAATTGGGCTTCCAACCAAGATGTCGTCTTGTCCTGTATAACGAGAAAGGAAGCTTTGATACGCTGCCATCAATGTCATAAATAAAGTGCATCCTTCTTGCAGACTTAAATCTTTGATCTTTTCCTGTAGGGAATTCGCCACCATTAAGGACTGACTTGCACCACGGTGGGTTTGAACCGCAGGTCGAGGACGATCCATCGGTAATTGTAAAACCGGTAGCTCCCCAGACAATTCTTCCTTCCAATATTGGAGGTGTTGATCCAAATTCTCTTCTTTTTGCCATTCCTTCTGCCACATGACAAAGTCTGCATATTGGATAGATAACTCCTTCAATTCCACCGGTTTTCCGCTTAGTTCTCCTTCATAAAAAGCCATCCATTCTTCAAGTAAGATTCCCATTGACCATCCATCCGAAATAATATGATGCATCGTACAAAGGAGAACCCATTCTTCCCTGTCCACTTTCAATATTCGTGTTCGAATCAGAGAACCTTGTCCAAAATGAAATGGTTCCTCCGCTTCGTTTTGAATGAGCCGTTTCATTTCTCTTTCCCTATCTTCCAAAGAGAGATCTGTTAGATCCGTTTGAGGGATATGTCTGAATTCATGAGATTGAACCTGTTGAAAAGGTTCACCCTCTTGTTCTAGAATTATCGTCCGTAATGATTCATGACGCTCCAACAACTGATTCCATCCGGCCTCCAATGCTTCAATTGACCATTTACCTGTTAAGCGACACGCTGCATGAATATTGTACATCGTACTATTTGGCATTAATTGATCAATAAACCATAGACGTTTCTGCGCATAGGAAAGTGGAATAGATTCTTCTCGTGTCATAGGTACAAGGGGTGGAAACTCTCGTTTTTTATCTTCTTTGCGCAACTGATCTACTCGTTTCGCTAATGCTTCCACTGTATCGTGCTTGAAAAGTTCACGTAGCTGGATTTTAACCTGGAACAATTCTTGTAATCGAGAGACGATTTGAGTGGCGAGTAGTGAGTGCCCACCCCGTTCAAAGAAGGAATCCTGAATACCGATATTTTCTGTTCCTAACACTTGACTCCAAACCGAGGCAATAAGCTCTTCCGATGGCGTCCGAGGTAGAACATTTAAATCTCCAATAGTTTGCTCATCAGGTGCTGGCAAGGCCTTTCGGTCGATTTTCCCATTCGGAGTAAACGGGAACTGTTCTAACTCTACAAAGTGCGCTGGAATCATATGATTCGGCAATTGGTTTTGTAGATACTCTCTCCACTTTCGGGTATTTCCATCGCTTATTACATATGCAACCAATCGCTGATCGCCCGGACGATCTTCTCTAACTAATACGACAGCCTCTTTAATAAACGAACATCTTTCTAAAGTCGCTTCAATTTCTCCTAGTTCAATCCGAAAACCACGCATTTTTACTTGATGGTCCATTCTACCTATAAATTCTATATTTCCATCAGTTAGATATCTTACTGAATCTCCTGTTCGATATAGTCGTTCCCCTAATCGAAATGGATGCGAAACGAATTTTTCAGCAGTAAGATTCGGGCGATTTAAGTATCCACGCGCTAAACCAGCACCACCAATATATAACTCACCCTCGATTCCTATTGATTGTAAGCGTTGATTTTGGTCTAATACATATAATTGCGTGTTTTGTATCGGCTGCCCAATAGAAACAAATTCTTGATTAGTCTGAATGTCAAATGCATTTACATAAATAGTGGCTTCAGTTGGTCCATAAAAATTGGTTAATTTTACTTGTCCGCTATGATTCCATTGCTGTTGAAATCGTCTAACTAATCCTGAACTTAGTTCTTCTCCACCAGAAAACACATGACGTACGGACGAACATTTCATGTTCAATTCAATATGATTGAAGTGATCTAAGAAAACAGATAACATCGAAGGAACAAATTGAACTATAGTAACCTGATATTTTTCAATCACTTCAGCTATAATGGAAGGATCTTTTTCTCCACCTGGAGGCAGGAAAGATACACTTGCTCCAACGTGAATACCCCAAAATAACTCCCAAACAGATACATCAAATGAGAATGGGGTTTTCTGCAAGACCACATCCTTTTCAGAAAGTGGATATTTATGTTGCATCCATTCTAGGTAATTGATTACTGAATGATGCTCAATCATCACTCCCTTTGGATTCCCTGTAGATCCTGAGGTATACATAACATACGCTAAACTTCTTCCTGTTACACTACTTGTACATGGGGTTGATTCTTCTTTTTCAATTGCAGTATAATCTTTATTCATACAAATCGTTTCAATATCTTCAGATACATATAAATTTCTCGAATTTTCTTCCGTCACTAGTACTTCGATTCCAGCATCCTCTAATATATAACGAAGCCGACTCTCTGGATACGTAGGATCAAGTGGAACATACGCCCCTCCTGATTTTAGAATCCCTAATAACGCTATCATCATTTGTAATGAACGTTCCATATATACCCCGACTAGAGACTCTGGACCTACACCACGCTTTTGTAAATAGTGTGCTAGCTGATTCGCACGCTCATCCAATTCTCTATAGGTAATTTGTTCATTTTCGTAAATAGCTGCAATTGCTTCTGGCGTTTTCTTAACTTGCTCCTCAAACACCGTATGAATCATGCCTTCAGCTGAATATTTTACTTGAGTATGATTCCATTCCTCTAGTAACTGTGTCTGCTCTTCCACTGTTAAATGAGTAATTTCAAAGAGTTTTGAATCTAGGCTCTTCGTCATCTGAATTAATATTTGCAATAAGTGACCCTGAATCCGATTTATTGTTTCTTCATTAAAATAGCTTCGATCATACATCAACTTTAAAGTAATTTTCTTACCAGGCATTACAATGAGTGTTAAAGGGTAATTTGTTTGTTCCGCACTTTTAACATTTAGTAATCTTAAATCATCATTTCTCTCACCTTGAATTGGATAATTTTCAAACACATACAAAGTATGAAATAAGGAGCTATTCCGCGGAACCTCACTCCACCCTTGAATATCAACTAATGAATTATACTCATATTGTCTTCGTTCCATTTCTTTCATCTGTATTTTACGAAGCCAATCTACGACTGATGTATCATCCGTTAATCGAATTCTAGTAGGTAATGTGTTAATAAATAGACCCACCATATTCTCTGCTCCTATCAAATCAGTAGGACGTCCAGAGCTAGTTACACCAAATACGATATCACTTTCACCGCTATACCTACTCATCAAATAGGCCCATGCGCCTTGTACTAACGTATTCAATGTTAATCGACTATTTCGTACCCACTCTTGTAAATTCTCAGTGATTTCCTCAGATATCTGATAAACACACTCTCCATAGCCCTTCTCCTGCCCTTGATTCTTTCTTTCCATCGCTAATGGCGTAGGTGCATAAAACCCCTTTAATTCTTCTGTCCAAAATTCTTCTGCTTGACTTTGATCTTGTTTATTTATCCACTGGATATATTTTTTATAAGGAAGAGATTTAGGAAGATTCAACAATTCTCCCTTTATCATCTTGAGATAAACTTCCATCACTTCACTAAAGACCAATGACACACTCCACCCATCTAGCAAAATATGATGATGTGTCCAAATGATTCTCGTTTCCTCTTCTGCTTCTTTAATCGCAGTGATTCTCATCAATGGTGCTTCATCCAATAAAAATCCTTTTCTACGATCTGCAGCCAAAAACTGGTGTAATTTCTTCTCCCTCTCCTCATACGAATGAGCACTCCAATCCTCTTGATGAATAGTAAAAGGCAGACGTTGATAAACTGCTTGTAGGGGTTTTTCTACTTCCTCCCACACAAATACTGAGCGTAGAACTTCATGTCGATGAATAACATATTCCCAAGCCTTTTCAAAAGTAGCAACATCCAATTGCCCCCCAAGCAAGAAGCCTACTTGTACAATGTAGGAATAAGAATGTTCATCATCTTGATCGTATAAAGTATGAAACAGTATTCCTTTTTGTAAAGGTGATAATCCATATATATCAATAACGGGTTCTGTTGCAAAGTTTTCTACATGAAGATACACTCTAGAAAACAAGATTTAGGAGAATCAGACATGAGGTATTTTAAAGGAAAACAATTCAAGAAAGATATTATTTTAGTAGCTGTCGGCTACTACTGCCGTTTTTCTTTAAGTTATCGCGATGTATCTGAAATCCTGAAAGAACGTGGTATTTCAGTTCACCCAACAACCATCATGCGATGGGTTCATGAATATGGCAATCTCATCTATCAAATTTGGAAAGTGAAAAATAAATCTGCACGCTTATCTTGGCATTTGGATGAGACTTATATCAAAGTTAAGGGAGAATGGCGTTATCTCTATCGTGCAATTGATAAAGATGGACACACATTGGATATTCAACTTCGTAAAAAACGGGATCATCAGGCTGCCTATGCCTTCATGAAAAGATTAGTAAAACATTTTGGAGAACCAACGGTTCTCACTACAGACAAAGCGCCGGCATTACTTTGCGCATTTAACAAATTAAGAAAACAAGGATTTTATCAAACTACAATCCATCGTACAATCAAACATTTAAACAATCTTATTGAACAGGATCATAGGCATGTAAAGAGACGTTTTGTCAAATCCGCAGGATTTCAAAATCTTCGTCATGCTTCACGTACGATAAAAGGTATCGAGACCATTCATGCCCTATATAAACAAAGGCGAAGTCTTCAAAGAGACTCCGCCTTTTCAACGTACAATGAACTTCAACAATTACTAGCTATTTCCTAAACATTGTTCCTCATTTACCAACCTGTTTATGCTTTTTTCAAACTTTGCAACAGAACCATTTTTAGAAAAAAGAAAAAATCTCACATGAAATTAAACTTATATAATCTTAGCTTGATGGGCATGGCCTCACCATATCATTCCGGGAATTCTGTACGTTTAGACACATTTTTGTCACAATTAACCCCTTTTGCTGTACGCTAAGAGATATTTGTTCAGAAAATCTTATGTTTATGAATAGAGGATAAAACTCAATAATATCAACGTTTTCTAGCTATAATCATGTTCATAAAGTGTGTAAACAAATCAATGTTCAATTAAACTTAGGTTTTTATCTTTCTGAACATGTATTCATCTTTATAAAATACTGTAATGATAAGGGTTTGTAGTCCTTAGCGTACAATTTTCCCAGAATGATATAGTGACCCCAAGTAGATCTTTGTACAAAAGGAGGAAACAATAGATGGAAGATACAAAGTATTCCTTTTCACAAAGATATAAAGAGATTCTTATTATGATTGTAAGCTTTTGGATTATAATGTTTTCAATCTTTGGAGAAATCTTGTTACAATGAAAAGTGACATGGGGTATAAAATATAGAGCTATAGAAAATTTAAGGGAGAGATTTCATGAAATCAACAGGAGTAACTCGAAAACTAGATAATTTAGGACGTATCGTTATACCGATGGAGTTAAGACGCACGCTGGAAATTGAAGAAAAGAAACCATTAGAGATTTATGTAGAAGGTGAAAAGATTATCTTGAAAAAGTATGAAGCGCATGGCGCTTGCGCAATAACAGGAGAAGTATCTGATAAGAATATTACTTTAGCAGACGGAAAGATTACACTAAGCCCGACAGGTGCAGAGCTTATAATAGAGGAATTACAGAAGAATCTTGTAAAATAATTGGCTCCTTTCAGAGGAGCTTTTTCAAGATGCATACAAATAATTTCACGTACCATATTTATTAATACACAAAATAAAAATTTTTACCAAGGGATTCTTGCTCTCGTCTGAAGTCGATGTGCTACGATAGTTCTATATTATCATTTTGACAGTAATAGGAGGCGTGTCTATGAAAAATCATATAAAAGTGAATGGACAGATTCGTCAAACAAATAAGAAATGGTCGCATCTCAGACAACAACAAAAAGAACGCATTTCTAATTGGCTTCGTAGGGAATATACAAAATTTGTACAACTGAATCATAGAAGACCTAAAAAATACGAGCATGATGAGATTCTTAGTGAAGTAATGGATCGAATCGAAGAACGTGAAATTTGGATTCCATATGGGGAAGTAAAAAGATATTATTTAAGTAAAACTGGTAAATGGTTTCGAAAAATAGAAAAAGAATGGGATGAACAAACATCCAATAATCAAGAGCAGAAAACACTAGAAAAGAAGAAACCTTAAAATCAGAGTTCTTCTTTTTATTTTTTATAAAAAAACTTTTGTTCCCATAATTTTTAAAATTTCTCTTGTAACCCTTATCTCTATTACTTTCGTGCATTTCATAAAAATGTTCCCAAAATCTTTAGTTGAAAAAATATTCTGAAAATACATTTACACTTGCGACACTTGTAATATATGATATTGATGCGAGGTGAATTTCCAATTTTTTCACAATAGGAGGATGATGGGATGAAAAAGAATTTTCTAGCTAAGGCTGGTATATTTGCGTTAGCAGCCGGAATAATTTTGCCTTCAACGGTTGCACATGGTGAAAGTTTCTCTTCTTCTATATCAGCATCTACAGAAAGTATAAACATTAATGAAGTGAGTAGTGAAACACCGATTTTTGATGTTTACGACAAAGATAAAAATCTGATTAAAACCTATACTAAGGGGGAAATAGATAAACTAAATCAGTCTCTTGTACTTAATCCATTAGTTGATTCTAATGATAATAAACTTAAAGAGGAGACACTTGTAACTCCTTTAGGTTCTGTTGCAAAGTTTTTAAAACTAAGCTAAACTTT
>NZ_JH921529.1:8698-20350 GCF_000299035.1 Bacillus bingmayongensis | reverse complement strand
AAAGTTCATTTTGTTTCAACTCTTAAGTTGATGGGCATGATATGGTGACCCCATGCCCATCAACTTAAGAGATTTTAATACCCTCAAGTACCAAAAAACGTCATCCTTTCTAAACAAGTTACCTAGAAAAAGATAAGAATATAAAATATTTTAGATAAATCACCCTAGAATTAAAAGAATGATTTTATATAAAAGAATTGGCAATTTATATTAAAATATTATAAAAATTCTAAAAGAGAAATAATAGAAGTAAATAAAAATAATATATAGACACCAGAGAACAAATAGTTCACCCTTATTTTACATTCTATTTAAGGGTGTATTTTTTGTACCGACATTTTTAGGCATGAAATGTCGGTTATTATTATCTATTATGTATTAAAGTAAATATTTGAAAGGGAGTAAACTTATGGATTGGCTAGAAAGAATGAATAATGCATTGGACTACATTGAGAATAGTTTGGATGAAGAAATAGATTACAAGGAGATTGCAAAGGCAGCTAAGTGCTCTGAATTTCATTTTTCAAGAATGTTTTCTTCAATCTCAGGTGTGTCGCTTTCAGAATATATTAGACGAAGACGTTTAACGCTTGCAGCATTTGAAATTCAAAAAAGTGATATTCGGATCATCGATGTGGCGATTAAATACGGTTACGTTTCTTCTGATGCTTTCTCACGTGCTTTTAAAAAAATGCATGGAATAACCCCTTCTAATGCTCGTAATAAAGGAGTTCAGTTAAAAGCCTTTCCGAAAATTTCCTTTCAAATTTCTATTAAAGGAGATACCGAGATGGATTACAGAATTGAAAACCTCGATTTTGAGTTAAGAATTGTAGGAAAGAGTAAACCCGTAAAAACAAGCAGCGCATTTAAAAAAATCCCTACACTTTGGAACACTGCGAAAAAAGATGGATTTATGCAAGAATTAATAGATATGTCATGGGAAAATCCAAAATGCACGCTTGAAAGCCTTTTGGGGGTTTGTGGAAAAGAAGCTGCCATAACAGATGAAGAGTTTTCCTACTTTATGGGTGTAAGATATGATGGGGAAGTATCATCTGATATGGAAACATTAATTATTCCTGCAAGTACATGGGCAGTTTTTCCCAACATAGTGGATGCATGGAAACGCTTATATTCTGAGTGGGTCCCAACCTCTGAGTATGAACTTGCAAATTTACCGTGCATAGAATGTTATTACGGTCCGAAACATAAACCGAGACATGAACTCTGGGTCCCTGTTATACCGAAATAAGATACATATTCAATAAAAAAGAAGCTGTTTATGGAGTAATGAAAAAAACACTCTCAATTTAAATGCTTAGAAATTTGAGCTTTTTATATTGTGAGTAGCAAATCATGACCTGAAAACTTATGTTTCTGTTGCACAAAAGCTAATTCTCTAGCAAGCTCTTCTAAAAATAAAGAAGTAAGATATCGATGTAATTCTTCAGCAAATAATTGTAGCTCACTTTGAATCGAAAGATTCATAAAAAACGTCATCCTTTCTAATCTAGCTTTTTTAGAAAGGATAACGCTTTTTTATATTTGAGGGTATTAAAATTTCTTAAGTTAATAGGAATATATGGTGAGGCCCTGCCCATTAAAATTCACTTCAAAAGAACATATGTGCTATAATGTTTTTATTCAGAAAATTACGGAAGGTTGTAGGGATGAATGTTAAAACAATTTTTATTTACAAGGGTAGGACATAATTATATTCCAACTACAAATATTGATACGTCTATTAAATGGTATACTCAAAATCTAGGTCTTAAATTAATTAATAAATTTGAAGACCGTGGGTCATATATTGCAGTTTTACATTATCCTCATAAAAATGCAATTGCTACTTTATTGATCCAAACAGAGAACAACAATCCTTTAGAAATAATAAGAAATGAGAAAGCATTTCCTGTGATTGCATTAAATTGTGAAGATATTGAATATACTCATAATCAGCTAAAAGAAAAGGGAATTGAAGTTGAAGATATTAAGGTATTAGGGCAAGGGGAAGCTAAATATTTTTATTTCAGAGATAATGAAGAAAACTTGTTAGAGGCAACCTGGTCAATTTGGGATCCTCTAGATAAGATAAGAGAAGGATGGTAGGGTCCTGTTGCAAAGTTTATTATGAATCAGAAAACTTACGTTTTCGCTTTATCAATCCGATTTCTCTTGCAAGTTTTTTAAGAATACAGGTGTAACATATCGTTGTAATTTTTCCGCAAATGGTTGTAGTTCATCTTAAGTCGAAAGATTCACAAAAAACGTCATCCTTTCTAATCTAGGTTGTTTAGAAAGAATAACATTTTTTTGCACTTGGGGGTAATAAAATTTCTTAAGTTGATGGGCATGTATGGTGAGGCCTTTTAGCGAATAAAGAGCTTTTATTTTTCTTGTTTAGATTTGCTTTCTAACATCGCATAACGTAATAATTTCATCTTTGTTTCCCTTTTTAAAGCTTTCCATTCAGATACCCCAATTTTCATTCTATATCCCCCTTTTATCTTATAAGTTCACCCAAATGACAGCTCCTTGCGGATGTTTGTATGGTCGAGGTGCTGAAAATGTAACAGGATTTCTAAGAACCCAAGCATAGATATTTTTATATCGAGGATTAAAACAATCCTCTCTAGAAATACAATGGAATTCTTCACTTGTTTGATATTCATGTAACGTCAATTTTCTACTTGCTACTAGTTCAACAGTTCCTAGTACTGTACCGCTACCACTTTTAATAAGAGCAATTCTCCCCCTTATGTTGGTATTTGTTCCTCTAATTTCCCATGTTTTTTCACCTTGTAGAATCTTTTCGATGTAAGGTGATTTTATAATTAAGCCTTTCAATCATTTCACCTCATTTCAGCTAAACCAATTTTAAATAGATCATAGCTGTATCAGCTTCCTTTATATAAAAGGCATACTTTTTACCAGTCGCTTCTACTGCACCACACAACATTGCTTGATACCTCAAATCTGTTAGATCAATACCTATTTGTCCATGTTGTAAAAGAAATTGAAGATCCTTCATCATTTTATTGACCGTTTTCCTCATTCTCTTTTCTCCTCTCAAATAGTTATATAACTCATATAACTATTTTATTGTTTGTTTTTCCAATTGTCAATATAAGTTATATAACTTATAATACTTTTTATAGAGGAGGGTTAGAATGGCTGTTAACAAAGAAAAGAACACTCAAATTTTAGTGACATTTACAAAAGAACAGGTAGAGCAAATCGAACAATTTTGGCATGACAATAAGCTAAAAAATCGAAATGAAGCAATTCGCCAACTCGTTGAGAAAGGGTTAAGTCGCAAATAACGACTAGCCTTTTCTATTTCCTCCTAAAATCATCAAATCACTTTTAAAGCCTTTAATAGCCACTATAATGCATTTCATTCCATTCAAGACATATTGCTTTATCAAACTGACGAAAACACTATACAATCAAATCTGAAAGGTCGTTTTTTATAAAGAGGATCTATTTTTGATAATAAATTCCTAAAATTAAAAATTGAGCTGGATTTTCATCACAGCTCAATTTTTAATTGGTTCTGTATGTGTACATTTCGGATATTGAGAACATCCCAAAAACTTGTTTCCTGTTTTATTTGAATTTTTTACAACTAAATGCTTTTTACATGCCGGGCATTTCCTTTCTGCAGGATCCACACCATGATACACATCTTCAGCTGAATACTCTGGATTTACTTTGTTAATCAATTTTTGAAGCTCTACACGATCTATTAGTTTAACATGACACGCTTCCGCTAATTCTTTCGCTTGCTTTGTATATACACTGTTTGTGACAACCCACGCCTCATGAGCCTTGTAATAAGCTTGTGCTGCATAAATCTCCTGTACAGCACGAATGCCAACTCGATTTTTCATGCCATATCGTTTGGCTTGGATGACAATGCGATTTTTTCCTTTCAATACAAGATCCGCTCCAAAATCATTGGATTGTTTTGTGACTTCTGGACGATATCCAAGTTCTCGAAAAAGAGCTTTTAAATACACTTCAAACTGGTAACCGTCCATTCTATCTATATAGTGAATACCTGACTTCGCCATTCGCTTCAGTACTCTTCGCTCCTGGATCTTCCGATACACAAATTTACAAATATGAAATAGAACATAAAGGATAAAACCACAAATCAAAATGTGTAGTATGTCGGGCATAGTTGGTAGATTAGACACTTCGCTCCACCTCTCTGATTGGATTCAATTTCTTTGGCTGTTTTGGTTGAGCTGATTCTTTTGGTTGCTGATTTTGTTGGGAAACCTGTTTTTTTCGGACATCGTTCCAATCGGTTCTGTTGCAAAGTTTCTTAACAGATAAAAAGTTGGTATGATTGCAGATGGATTTTATGCAATCGTTAGTAATTGTTGTAATTCATTGTACGTCGAAAAAACGAAGTTTGGTTGTTGCAAACTTCGTTTTCGTTTATATAGAGCATGAACGGTTTCAATGCCTTTCAAGGTACGTGAAGCATGACGAATACTTTGAAATCCTGCAGATTTGGCAAAACGCCTTTTTACATGTCTATGGTCTTGTTCGATGAGATTGTTCAAATGTTTGACTGTACAATGAGTTGTACGTTTATAAAAGCCTTGTTCCTTTAATTTTTTGAATGCACAAAGTAATGCTGGTGCTTTATCTGTTGTTAGAACCGTTGGTTCTCCAAACGTTTTCACTAACCTTTTTATAAAGGTATATGCAGCCTGATGATCCCGTTTTTTACGAAGTTGAATATCCAATGTGTATCCTTCTTTATCAATTGCACGGTACAGGTAACGCCATTCTCCTTTGACTTTTATATAGGTCTCATCCAATTTCCAAGATAGTTCTATGCTTTTATTTTTCTTCTTCCAAATTTGATAGATAAGGTTTCCATATTCATGAACCCAGCGCATGATGGTTGTAGGATGAACTGAAACACCACGTTCATTCAAAATTTCAGAGACATCACGATAGCTTAAAGAAAAGCGACAATAGTAGCCAACGGCTACCAAAATAATATCTTGTTTAAATTGCTTTCCTTTAAAATATCTCATGTATGATTCTCCTCACTCTGTTTTGCAAAAGTTTAGCTTAGTTTTAAAAACTTTGCAACAGAACCAACGATGGCCACCCTCTGTTTTGGATGCCGGTTTTAATAAGCCGATTTGATCGTAATAACGCAGTGTTCTTACTGTAACGCCTGTCAGCTCCCTAACCTTATTAATATGTATCAACCGATAAACCTACCTTTCTGTATATTAAGATTCTATCGTCAACGACTGTTTTCTTCATTCCACATTTATTCTTCTTTACCCAAAAAAATTTTAAGCAAGTATCCTGCTCCTAAGCCAACCAGTACACCAGGAAATGCATTATCCAGTGTCAGGCCAATACCTGCACCTATAATGACGCATCCATAAATAATAATATCTCCCTGTTTCATATGAAAACCTCCTACCTTCCTAATCTCTCTTATTCATATATACCTAAATATATAAATGCAAATTATAAAATCCTTCTTTCTAGGTGAGTGAGAGCATCTGTTCATACATAGAAGCGGTTAAATCTTTTTCCTGTGCCCCATGCCAAGCGAAAACAAAGAGGAAAAAACGAGTACAGGTCATCTTTTGTTATCCATAGTCGTGATTTATATGTCGAAAAATCAAAATGGATATATAGTAGTTACTTATCAGTATACAAAATGACGCTACGTAAATTTCAAGTTTTTTTAGAATGTTTTTAATTTTCATTAGCAAATCTATATAAAACTTGAAATTGACGTGACGTTACCTTCTATAATGGTATCCAACGAGAGGAGTGTTAAAAGATGAAGAAATACTTTATTGTCATATTGGCTATTCTTACTGTAATGTTTTTAAGTGCCTGTACGGCAGATTCGGTAGGTGAAGACATTCAAATGGCTTCACTTAAAAATGTTGATACTATTCACATAGATCATGGAAGCACGAAGATAAATGTAGTATCCGCGGATATAGATGAAGTGGAAGCATACTTACTTTTAAACGCCAATGGTCCGGGGATTTTAATGGATAAGGAGAAACGAAAAATAATAATTCGAGTAAAAAATGATATAACCCGTTTGGTTAAAATCAATCGGATGCCCCAATTGGAAGTTCGAATTCCGACTAAATTCAAAGGGGAAATCATAGTCGATGGCACTTCTGGCAGCGTCGTTGGTAAGGAGCTACAAACGCACAACCTGCGAGTTAATGGAAGTAGTGGTAACGTAAAACTTGACTTCCTTCACTTCCATAGTGAGGTTTACGTTACTACAACAAGTGGGAATGTGGACGTTTCCTTGAACGGGGATGAACCAGATGCCGAGCTACTCCTCAAATCCAACAGCGGGAGACGTTCAGTCGCCTTTGTATTGGATAATCATCAACAGGGTAAAAAAGAAACAAAAGGAACATCTGGGAGCGGGGATCGTAAAGTGCAATTGGAGACCTCTTCGGGAAGTATATCATTGAAATAATACAGGTACTATTTAAGATAATAAAGGAAATTTCTCTCTGCCATCTATCTATAAACGTGAAAATTCAATTAAGTAAAAGAGTGGTTTCGTTCCAAGTCTGATAAAAATTCATGCTGACGCTTTATTTTGATACCCTTAATCTCGTTGATTTACCCAATGATGAAACATCTTGAATCTTCAACTAAGGCTGATAATCTGGACCTATACCTGAACCTCGACCTTGCTTCATTCACTTTTCAATTTCAGATGTTCTTTTTCTTTTAGACATAAATAACAACCCCTTTAGGCAAAAATATCTAAAGGGGGCAAAGCTTCGCAACTTTATTAAAAACATCGTATCTTTTTTATAAACATCGCGACTTTATTTCAAATCCACACAAATTGTACCGCAGGTACCATCTTACTGTTAATAAGATCAGTTCAGGCTGATAATGCTTCCATTTAAACAAATTTTCCTTTTCCATACTGATCACACCTTTTTTAGATTCATACTATCAGTATGTCCAAGTTTAGGAGATTACTTGCAAGAGTCTTGAATTTTTTGCACCAGAACCCTATTTATACTCATCATTTCCACTCCGGTTTTGCTAAAATGGGTCCCACCCCATGCCCATCAAGCTAAGATTTTAAGACACCCCCATAACGAGAATTTTACCTTTTTACAGTTATATATGAGAATTCGGCTCATTTTTTTCGTTTTGGGGAACAATCAATTTCTTAAGTTGATGGCGATGTATGGTGACCCCTTACAGCATAGATAAGACCGAGTTCCTGGTCTTATCTTTTTTTGCATATTTTTTAGTGGATGAATAGGTAGGTGGAATATGTGTAAAATTTGATATACTAAAAGAAAAATTAGGATGATAGGGTTATGCCAACAACAGAATTCCAAGATACAGTACAACATTTTGCTTCCTTTTTATTAAATAAAGGGAGAAAGCCTTCCACAATTAAACGATATGTTTATGATATTGAAGACTTTGGTCATTGGTTGCAAAAATCTAAAAAACCCCCTCTACATAATATATGGACGACGCTTGGTACAGAGGATTATGAAGCATATTTCTATGATTTAAAACAGCAACGACAGTACTCTGATAAAACAATGCATCGTGTCTATATTGTCTTAAATAGACTGTATCAGTATTTACAACTGCCAAATCCGTTAGATGAGATGCAATTGAGTATTCAACCAAATCGTGCGTTACGTGATGAGGATTTTATCTCGAAAGAGGAAGAAAAAAGGTTACAGTATATTTTAACCTCATTGGACGGATTAACCGAGAGGCAAAGTGCTGTTCGTCCTATACTTCAGGATCGAAACATTTCCATTGTACATTTCCTTCTGAACTATGGACTATCACTACAAGAGCTTGTGGGATTACAAATGAAACATGTTCATTTTGAGAACAATACAATTACAGTTTCAGGAACAATAGGGATAGAAAGAACGATTGTATTAAGTGAAGATGATAAAAAGAGATTATTTGGCTATTACAAAATCATTCCGGAACCTGTTCGTCCAAAATATCATAGTACTGATCCACTATTTGTGGCATTCGATTATAATCGAAATACATTTCGTTGGGTATATGAAAATGATGCACCAAAAGCTTTAACAGAAATTGCTGTTCAAAAAATGATTCGACTTGAAGTTGCTCGAGCAAATTTACGTAAGGGGATCTCAGCGCAACACTTACGGAACACGTTCATTTTACGACTCATTGAGCATCATGTTTCAGAGGAAGAAATTATAAAAGAAGTAGGCTTTAAGTCTAAACTTTCGTTAAAAAGATACTATGATTATATCGATCAAAAGTAACGGAGGAAGACAAAGTGGAAAGAAATGAGAAACAGGAATTACAGTACATAAGAGTGTACACATTGAGGGATAAAAGTACAAAATCCATTAAAATTGAGTCTTGGCGAAACTTTAAAGATGAAATGAAGATGTTGGGTATAACGGAGTCAGATATTTTTCAAATTCAGTTAATCGAAAAGAAATAATAGAAAGATAAAGGGGTATGTTGCAATGAATAAAGGAGACGCTATTCTACGGTTACTTATGGAAATGAAACTGGAACTAAAAGAAGTAAAAGAACAAGTGGAACAAATGCATACATGGGGTACGGAAACGATTCAGGGAATGAGGGGCCACTCTGGGATTAAATTACAATTTCAAAATTTAAACAAAATTCGAAAGTGAATTTTTTTAATGTTCATTTAGTGAAAACGAGTTTTACAAAAGTATGAAAATAGCAAATTGATACGAACCAGCCGTATTATTTCCATTGTCTCAAAAAGAACTTGTATTAATTTCTACAAGTTCTTTTTGTTTCTCTAATAAAGAGAACAAAAGTAAAGCTGTAAATAGAGTGAATAACCAGTGGAGAGTGGGTAACAATTAATGAATTGACATCTTAGTCGAGGTATCCAATAACTAGAGAATATGAAATTTACACAAAACAAAAGAAGAGTCCATTTTGGACTCTCCTTTTGTTTTACGTCTTGTAAGATACATATTTATTGCTATGATCGAGGAATAGTTCTTGTAACTGTTTGGTTTGGATTTGGTACTTTCCAATAAGCTGCATCCCCTGATGTTATCAATTGACCATTTGCACGCGTTACATAGTATTCGTTAATTAACATATATTTTGCACGTGCTATTGTATGCATAAATGGATTCGAATCCGTCACTGTTTCTGTTTTTGACGTTGATTCCGTGGTTGATGTACTTTTAGTAACGGATAGTGTCTTTGTAATTGATGTTGATAACCCAGCAGAAAACCCTTTAAACATAAATCCCAAATCTGCGCCTATTGATATTTCTGTTGTTTCTGTCATGGAAGTTTGATCTGTTCGTGAGACACCGGTCGTTTGTTCAAATTTATATGATTCACCAGCTCCCACTATTCTTTGGGTTATCTTCTCCCAATATTGTCTTCGCACTAAGATATAATATGGTGAATTTTGCATTTTTTGTTGAGCATTGTAATAAGGGTCTTTTACCATGAAATAAGGTAAATATGTAGCATGTGTAATAACTGGTGTTGTGTTATCTGGTAATATTTCATTTAAATCATTTGTTCTAAAATCAGGGGCATTAGGTAAAGTATCCAATTGTGGTGGTTTAACGGAAGCTGTTCCAGATAGTTCTAGATTAAATTTTTGATTTGAAGATCCTGAATAATTATAGGGTATAATTGGTGTTCTATCTTTAGTTGATCCGTTCATTACATCCCATACCCGCCCAGTTCTTTTTACTGCAATCGCTCCGTCATTGGCTATAAAAAACTTTTGATTATCTCCGTTTTGAAAGTCGTATTGTATAAGCATATCCGGAAGACCCGGGTCCATAACATCCAGCACTTTTCCACTATGCTTTGCAGCAATTACAGAATAATTATTATCAAGGGTGAAAATTAAGAATCTTTGATTATCACTATTGTTCACAGTATATTGAAAAGCGGCTTTTTCGTTAGCAGTAGATCCATCTTGTATATCAATATACTTACCACAAAATGTGCGGATTTTATAAAAATTAAAATCAGGAAATGATATTCTTGCACCACTAGCTTTAATTTCACTCGGAATTAATTCCTCATCGTTTATCAAAGGCGTATTCAAATTTTCTTTGGTATTATTTTCATTTGACACTACACATCACTCCTCTAAACAAAATGAACAGCTATAAAACTTAATTTCCTAAAATTGGTTCTACCCAACAAATATAGTCTATTATAGCCACAACATTTTAGATACAAATATTGAGGGTATCAGTATTGAGAAATTTTCATTGGAAGATATCAAAAATTCAGCTAACTTGTTCTTATTTATTTTGTTCGTAAAAGGATACTTTTACGAACAAGGCTAGTTTCAGTTTTGTTTTTATTTTAGGATTTATAGAAAGTATTACACATGAAGATAATAAAATGAGTTTTACAAAACTAAGAAAATGTTAAACCCATAAAAACCCGTTGTATCATGTGTATGTACTGATATAACGGGTTTTTTATATGAATATTTAACTGTCTATTTTACTAATTATAAAAAAACATGAACTTAGTTTTACTTTTTAGGTCGGCTGGGTACGGAAACAATTAGAGGAATAAACTTCCAGAGTGGCCCCTCATTCCCTGAATCGTTTCCGTACCCCATCGCCATCAAGTTAAGAAGAAGCAAATGTAGAAATATGTAAAATTTTCTTCCTAGCACTTCAATAAAAGGAATTATGATAAAAAAGAGCATGCTAAATAACCCTCCCGGGCTAAAATTTTTACAATATATCATTTTCATTTCGGAAGATGCTGTTCGTATGCAATCCCTAAGATATCAAATACTGTTTTTTTTCGATATCGATGTGATTTCCGTCCATTTTTCTCGAGTAAATGGAACAAGCGAAAAAAACTTTTGGCTAACTGATTCGATTGATGTTGCATTTGGTGATATAGTACTCGAAAATAATCATGAATCATATACATGGCTTTCCATTCACTCAGTTCTTTCTGCTTTTTCATCAGTAGTAATTGCCGCATTTGAAACATCACTGTAGAAGATAATAAGAGCGCAATTAATTTCCCGTAAATATGACACTCTAACCGTTCCTTTTTTATATTTATATTGTGATGAATACGAAAAATTGATTTCCATGTTTTAAAAATGATTTGTCGGGTAAAGAACTGGCGCGGTATCAGTTATGACCCGTCTCCAGCCCCTCCCCATAAGAACTGCTCGTGAGGTTTTCCCTCAAGCAGCTCACCCCATAAACTTCATCAAAAGGGTTATGAGACCTATCAAATGGCAGACACTTTCATCGGTATCCCTCTGCACTTTTAAGGGAATGGACTTTCCAGTCCCAGTAGAGCCCCAGTACACCATAGAGATATTCATTACTCCATCTCTGCCATCCGATACTACGCTTTCGTCGCCGTTTCCTTCTTGTCAGCAGTGTACGGATTTTCATCTCCGTATAATCACGCACTTCGCTAAATGCTCCGCTGGAGTTTCCAACTCGAAAGTAGTTCACCCATCCTGTTAGTACTGCATTGATTTGTTTTACTAAGTCTTGTGCTGTTTTGGCTCCTGCGTTTTGAATGAGTTCGCGGATTCTTGCTTTCACTGCCGTACGGGCTTTCTTCTTTGGG
>NZ_JH921529.1:0-7992 GCF_000299035.1 Bacillus bingmayongensis | reverse complement strand
TCGTCGCCTTAGTTCCTGCAAAGTAATAGGTGTTTTTGTCATGGCACCCTTGCCTCCTTTGGTCGTACGAAATATTTACAGGTTCGGACCCTTCCCTCCCCACGCGTTTTACTGCACGCAGATCTCTGGTACTACGATCCGTTCCGCCACCCTGACACCTACCGGTCTCACTTCCCGGTCGCGGTTATAGAGACGGTCTCCTCGATGAGGTTTCTTCATCGGGTGTCGAGGGCTTCTCCAGTTTCCACATTATCTTTCTCTCCATGTCGCCGCTGATACCCCGCCGGTGAGAACTGCCGTTTCAGACTCGTTTCGGTCAGTTCTTGCTGCTTTCGCACGTTATCGACCGTCTCAGCCACCGGAATTGCGTGTAACGAGGCTACGTCTACGTTCACTGTACGTTACAACCTGGAGATTTGCCCACATGCCTTTTGCATGTGATGTCAGAGGGCTTCGCTATGTTGTTTTCACTTCATGGCGCCTCTCAGGCTACGGGAGTGGAGTCTATTCTCCCGATTGGACTTTCACCAACTAGATAATGTGTCCTTATCTGGACACGCCAATCTGCCAGCGAAGAGAATAAAAATCATGTATTTGTTCCATCGGAACCCATTCCAAAGGTGTATTGGTAACATAAATGTTCATACCAGCTAAGCGTTTACTTTTCTCTGAGTACGTAATACCCTTTTTACTTTCCGTATATACTTGTTTTTTCTTACGTTCTCGAAGTTGCTTTTCAGTTAATCGATATATGATAACTCGTGTAAATAGTTTTTTATCCTTTCCAATATAAGCTGCTGTTATTTCATGGACCTGTCCTGGTTTTAAGGTATTCATAATGTATTCTAAATCAACTTTGATATACTGAGATTGTTTTTTTACTGTCCCATTTCGAAAGTATTCAGGAAACTCATTTTTGATATACACCATATTATTTAGTTTAAGCCGCGATATATAATACACGCCACGTTGGTCCATTTGATCTAAATCATCCAGTGAATAATAGCCTAAATCCCGAATACATAGATCGCCAGGTCGTAATGTCGCTAAACATTCTGTTCCAAAGGTCTTATCATTGTTCTTCCCCGGTTCAATTTGAAAATTTAAAAACTGTCCGCTATGTAAATCATATTCTAATTGAATCTTTATACCCGCTGTTTGTGCACAACCACCTGATCCAGGATACACACTGGCTAAATGTTTTGGTACCTGAAAAATCGTTGCATCTAAAATACGAATCCGTTGAAAATAGGTGATTGAAGAGCTTGGAATCAATGATGTTTCACAAATTTTATTTTTTAATAATGTGGAGAAAATATGTTTTAAAAAGCAAACCGCCTTCTTATTGAAACGTTTATTGAGTCCTTCTGGACTCATAAGAGTTCCTGTAACAGCATGAAGTTGACTACACAGTCGAACTAATGAATCACTCGCAACACGTTGACTAACCCAGACACAGATAATAGCTAAATCATGACCTGAAAATTTACGCTTTCGTTGTACAAAAGTTAGTTCTCTAGCAAGATTCTCTAAAAATGAAGGAGCAAGATGTTGATGCAACTCTTCAGCAAATAATTGTAATTCATCTTGAATCGAAAGATTCATAAAAAACGCCACCCTTTCTGTATATTTCTACAAAAAGAATAGCGTTTTTAAGGTCAAATTAATATGACATTATATTGGTTTAATAAAATCCTATAAATTGTCTTATAGAGTTTAATCTTTGGGAACCGTATTATATGTGATTTGAATCATAAGTCCGCCACAATTTGAACCATAATATTGCCAGAAAGCATAGTTTTTAGAGAACATTCTTGTAATATTTGAAGCATAACATTGCCAAAAGTCTTTTATTAACCCATAAACTTGCCGTTAGTTAATTCTCTCATTAATTATATAGAGAGACATTTATTTAAGACTATCTAAAGTCATTTGATTATAGTGAAGGGCGATTTTAAACCAGATGTAGAAACAATAGCTAAATATCCATACTAGAAGAGGACTATGTGAATGTTACTCATTTTTCGTGTGTTTATACAAATATATGATATACAAATAAGATAAATATGTTATACTTTATTGACTTTATTTTTTAAAATAATATATGGGTTTTCATATTAGGGGGATATTCTATTGGATCGTGAACTAGCTTTAGAAGTCGTACGTGTTACAGAGGGTGCTGCTTTAGCGGCTGCTGGTTGGCTTGGAAGGGGAAACAAAATTATGGCAGATGACGCTGCAACAAATGCAATGCGATTAGTATTTGATTCAATAAATATGCAGGGTAAGGTTGTAATTGGAGAAGGTGAAATGGATGAAGCTCCTATGCTATATATTGGTGAAAAGTTAGGAACTGGACAAGGTATAGAAGTTGATATTGCTGTCGATCCACTAGAAGGAACAAATATAGTTGCAAAAGGATATGGAAACGCTATTACAGTATTAGCGATTGCAGATAAGGGGAATTTGCTTCATGCTCCAGATATGTATATGGAAAAGTTAGCAGTAGGACCATTAGCTGCGGGGAAAGTATCTATCAATGATCCAATCGAAAAAACCATTGAGATTGTAGCTGACGCAACTAACAAACGTATTCAAGATTTAACCGTGATGGTTCTTGAAAGAGATCGACACAATGACATGATGGAGAGGATACGCAAGAAAGGCGCAAGAGTTAAGATGTTTTCCGATAATGATATTAGTGCCGCTGTGGCTACTGCCCTTCCAAATACAGGTGTAGACCTCTTTGTCGGAATTGGTGGTGCGCCGGAGGGTGTAATTGCGGCTGCTGGATTAAAATGTCTTGGCGGAGAAATGCAGGGGCGTTTACTTCCAGAGAATACGGAAGAATTCAATCGTTGTATTAAAATGGGGATTACAAATCCAAATGAAGCCTTACAATTAGAAGATCTTGTAGCTGGAGATGATGCAATTTTTGCTGCAACAGGTGTATCATCAGGTGATATTCTAAAAGAAGTACGATTTCTAGGTGGGGACTTAGCTGAAACAGACTCAATTGTAATGCGTGCTAAAACAAAAACGGTACGTTTTATAAAGACAATACATCACCTTGAGCAAAAACCGTACCATATGAAACTACAATCTACTATATGATACATGTATCAAAAAATCTCTAAAATGAACTATTATTAAATTTAAAAAAGAATCCTTGCTAAGCTATATAAGTGGGCACTTCTTATAACAGATGTCAATTTATTTAACTTATTAAATATAAACTAATATTGAAGCATAACTTTGCCGCAAACCAAAAGAACCATAACCTTGCCGGAACGGCAAAGTTATGGTTCAAATCACATTATAATTTATAAGGATTATTTTTTGTTAAATTTTTTAATTCGTTTTCAAGGAAAAGCTTAAGGCTTTTCTTTTTCTTTTCAATGGATGTGATCTTATGAAAAGTTAACAAAGATAACATAGAGAATAATTTATAATATATCTCTGTAGATCCGTTCTTATTGTTTGAAATAATTTGCTCCATAGTATAGAATTTCCTTTTTTAACACAGTCCTATTTCTAATTTCAATACTTGATTATTATTTTACCAATTTTTATTAAAATCTTCTACTTTACTAATTCTTGATAATCTATATTTACCTTTAACAGTGCAATTTTTTCATTTGGGTGATACTTCAAAATGTTAAGTTGATGGGCATGTATGGTGACCCCTAAATGATAAAATAAAGAAAGGAACAAGGAGGGATTAAATGGAAATTTATCAGTTTAAAAAGGAAGCTGGAAAAAAGATAGAAAAATTCAATTCTGATTTTATTATGTCCCGTATAATCCAAACTCAAAAAGCAGCTCATATAGGATGTATGCACCTAGACGAAAACGGAATGATTGGTTATCACCAAGCGGTTATACCTCAACTTCTTTTAATTGTAAACGGAGAAGGAAGTGTTAGAGGGGAAAAGGAAGAGTTCATCAAAGTACAAAGTGGAGATGCTGTATTTTGGGAGAAAGGCGAATGGCACGCGACCAAAACAAATATAGGGTTAACTGCGATTGTAATAGAAAGCGAAGAACTAAATCCCCTATCATTTATGCCTTTAAAGAAATAACAAATGTTAAACAATCGATAAGCAACTTCCAATAACGAGAAATTATGTGAACACGAAAGTCTTCCAGTTAAATAATTTGAAGGGCTTTTAATAGTCTTCTAAATACATTGAATCCCGATAATGATTCGTTATGTTAACTTTACATGTATACGATATACATCTATTTTTTACAGAAATTGTTTATTTCCAATGGTAAAATAAGTAGGGGAGGAGGGTTATTATGGAGAAACATCGTTTTAGAAATCTACTTTTATGTTTTACAGCTCTTTTAGTGTTACCTGCTTGTCAAAAGTACAACGGTAAGTTAGAACAGTGGGGTAGCACTGTTGACACTGTTGATACAGCTAAACTAAAAAGAAATAACATTCCGTATGAAATAAAAGATGGTAAAGTATATATTCCCGAAGATGCCTTTAGCGATGCTACACTGTGTTGTACATAAGCAATGATGCAAACTCCTTACTAAAGGGAGAGGGGTTTGCTGTAATTTAAAAATATACTGACATATCGGAGTGATACATATGCAGAAATATATAACAACATCTATTACATCCGTTCTACTCATTATACAACTGGGTATTCTCTATTTCTGGATTGTTGATTGGCAAAAGATCGTGACACAAACAGGATTAATCATTTGGGGTAGTTCTATCCTTGTGGGAATATGGTTATATTTGATACACCGTAAATCCAATGAAAAAATTCTAAGCATAAACAGAAAAGTAATCTTTGTTTCCACATCTATGACTGTTCTTTTAGCTATTTTGTCATTACTAATAGAATCAATTGTAAGGTCTATGCCGTAACAACAATAGAAATCAAATAACTTCTGATAACGATCATTATGTAAATGAGCTGCCCATATGGATGGCTTATTGTATTTTTTGCTTAGCGTGTTTTTTTCCAAAATGCTGGCGGTACACCTTTATGAAAAGATTAGTCAAAACATTTAGAGAACCAGCGGTTCTCACTACAGACAAAGCACCAGCATTACTTTGCGCATTTAACAAATTAAGAGAACAAGGCTTTTATATACATACAACTCATTGTACAAGCAAGCATTTGAACAATCTCATTGAACAGGACCATAGGCATGTGAAGCGACGTTTTTCCAAATCCGCAGGATTTCAAAATCTTCGCCACGCTTCCCGTACCTTGAAAGGCATCGAAACCATTCATGCTTTATATAAACGAAACCGAAGTCTTGGCTCAGACTTCGGTTTTTCGACATACAATAAATTACAGGAGCTACTAACAATCGCATAAAATATACAACTTTTTGTTGGCACCACTTAACCTTAACAAAACTTCGCAACAGAACCCATAATATCTCTGTTTCACACTACTTAAACCAGCCTTTTTCTTTTGACTGGACAATCGCTTCTATACGATTTTTAACTTCTAATTTATCCATTATTTGAGAAATATAATTCCGAACTGTTCCTGTTTTTATACTAAGTTCAACAGCAATTTCTTTTGTGTTTTTCCCATGAGCTACGAGCCCTAATACTTCTTTTTCCCGGTCAGTAAGGGGATTCTCCTCGCCGTAAACACTTTCCATGAGTTCAGGTGCATATATTCTTTTTCCTGTCATTACCCCACGTATAGAGCTTACCAGATCTTCACTAGGGCTATCCTTCAATAAATAACCACTTACACCAGCCTTTAAAGCGCGTTGAAAATAACCGGAACGAGCAAAGGTTGTTAAGATAATAACTTTACAACCTAAATCCTTAATCTCTTCAGCAGCATCGAGCCCACTCTTTCCAGGCATTTCAATATCCATAATACAAACATCAGGCTGCGATTTCCGCACTAAAGCTACCGCTTCCTCTCCATTAGAAGCCTGTCCTACTACCGTCATATCCTCCTCTAAATTTAATAGTGAACCAAAGGCTCCCAACAGCATCTTCTGGTCTTCTGCAATCACAATTGTAATCATTTAAGTTTCTCCTTATCTGTCTACTTGACATCATTTGGTACTCTTATGATTAAAGTTGTTCCGTCATCTGTTCTCATTTCTAAATCGCCATTTATGAATTCCAAACGTTCCTTCATTCCTATTAATCCGTGACTTTTGGCTGTAGACTCTTCCTCATTCTTAAAAGTTCCGTCATCCTGTATAGTAATCACAATTTCCTTCCACGATTGTTCAATCGAAATGTAACAGGAAGTGGCCTCACTATGCTTTACTACATTAGTTACTGCCTCCTTCAAGCACATACTGAGAATGTTCTCAGTTAGTAGGGAAACGTTAGTTAATTGGACTTTCTGGTCAAATACAAAATGGATTTGTGCTGCTTCGATAATTTGCTTTACACGAGAAATCTCCTCATTTAATCTAATCCCACGCATGGAAGATACCAACTTTCTCACCTCACTTAATGCAGTTCTGGCTGTTTGCTGAACGTCCTTTAATTCACTGTGTACTTGATAAGGATCTGTATAAATTAACTTTCTTGCTAAATCACTCTTTAGGGTTCTGTTGCAAAGATTTCTAAACTGAGATAACCTGTAGAAAAAGTGTGAGCAGGAGAATGATATATGGGGTATTTTAAAGGAAAACAGTTTAAAAAGGATATTATTTTGCTAGCCGTCGGCTACTATTGTCGTTTTTCTTTAAGTTATCGTGATGTATCTGAAATCTTGAAAGAGCGTGGTGTTTCGGTTCACCCAACAACCATCATGCGCTGGGTTCATGAATATGGAAATCTTATCTATCAAATTTGGAAGAAGAAAAATAAAAACGTTCCATTATCTTGGAAACTAGATGAAACCTATATAAAAGTCAAGGGAAAATGGTGTTATTTATATCGTGCAATTGATAAAGACGGGCACACATTGGATATTCAACTTCGTAAAAAACGGGATCATCAGGCTGCCTATGCCTTTATGAAAAGATTGGTCAAAATCTTTGGAGAACCAGCGGTTCTCACTACAGACAAAGCACCAGCATTACTTTGCGCATTTAACAAATTAAGGGAACAAGGCTTTTATATAAATACAATTCATTGTACAAGCAAGCATTTGAACAATCTCATTGAACAGGACCATAGGCATGTGAAGCGAAGATTTTCCAAATCCGCAGGATTTCAAAATCTTCGCCACGCTTCCCGTACCTTGAAAGGCATCGAAACCATTCATGCTTTATATAAACGAAACCGAAGTCTTGGCTCAGACTTCGGTTTTTCGACGTACAATGAATTACAGGAGCTACTAACAACCGCATAAAATGTACAACTTTTTGTTGGCACCACTTAACCTTAACAAAACTTCGCAACAGAACCTCTTGTTCTACTATGTTATTCAAATACTTTTGTTGTCTAAGTTGCATACCATCAGGTATGCTTTTTTCAACTGTTCAATTGCTATAGGATAAGCTGGATTCTTATCGACTGTTATCACGCGAGGTTTTGAAACATGAAAAGCCCGCAACGCTTTCTTGAAAAAGCGCTTTGCAGCCTTCTGATCTCTTGTTTTGCTTAGGCAAAAATCGATTGTGTTTCCTTTCGAATCAACAGCACGATACAGGTACATCCATTGCCCTTTTACTTTGATATATGTTTCATCGACTCTCCAGGAGTTATTTGTTTGTTTAAGGTAGCGTCGGATCCGTTTATCCAATTCAGGACCATACTGATGAACCCAACGCATAATCGTTGTATGAGAAATGGATAAACCCCGTTCCTCCAGCATTTCCACTAAATCACGAAAACTTAGATGGTACCGTAGGTACCATCTTACCGTTAATAAGATAATATCAGGCTGATAGTGCTTCCATTTGAACAAATTTTTCTTTTCCATACCAATCACACACCTTTTTAGAGTAATAGTATCAGTATGTCCAAGATTTATAGATTACTTGCAATTATCCTGAAGTTTTTGCACCAGAACCTCATAATCTGCCATT
>NZ_JH921528.1:4459-23033 GCF_000299035.1 Bacillus bingmayongensis | reverse complement strand
AGGTTATCTTAGTTTAGAAATCTTTGCAACAGAACCGATGAAGGATTAATCAAGTATTTTTTACAACCAGGAGGAAAGCGGAAGGAATGGATCATTAGTCGTCAAGCTATGTATGAATGGTTTGGTGAACCTAAAAAATAAGTTGAATTAAGGGAGGAAATAAATATATGTCTTTAAATCGTGTCATTTTAGTTGGTCGTCTCACAAAGGATCCTGATTTGCGTTACACGCCAAATGGGGTTGCGGTCGCAACATTTACGCTAGCTGTGAATAGACCGTTCACAAACCAGGGACAAAGAGAAGCTGACTTCATTTCAGTGGTTGTTTGGCGTAAACAAGCTGAGAATGTAGCAAACTATCTAAAGAAAGGTAGTTTAGCTGGTGTAGATGGTCGTCTTCAAACACGTAATTATGATGGGCAAGATGGGAAGCGTATATATGTGACAGAAGTTGTTGCTGAGAGCGTACAATTTTTAGAGCCACGTAATAGTGGTGGGGGAGAACGTAATTCATTTAATCAACAGCCAGTAGGAGCTAGTTTTGGCAATCAAGGTTCGAACTCATTTAATCAATCTAGTAATTCTGGATTTAAAAAGAATGATGATCCATTCTCTAATTCAGGTCAACCAATTGATATTTCGGACGACGATTTACCATTCTGACGTTAAGTAGATCTTTGTACAAAAGGAGGAAACAATAGATGGAAGATACAAAGTATTCCTTTTCACAAAGGTGTAAAGAGATTCTTATTATGATTGTAAGCTTTTGGATTATAATGTTTTCAATCTTTGGAGAAAACTTGTTACAATGAAAAGTGACATGGGGTATAAAATATAGAGCTATAGAAAATTTAAGGGAGAGATTTCATGAAATCAACAGGAGTAACTCGAAAATTAGATAATTTAGGACGTATCGTTATACCAATGGAGTTAAGACGCACGCTGGAAATTGAAGAAAAAACACCATTAGAGATTTATGTAGAAGGTGAAAAGATTATCTTGAAAAAGTATGAAGCCCATGGCGTTTGTGCAATAACAGGAGAAGTATCTGATAAGAATATTACTTTAGCAGACGGAAAGATTACGCTAAGTCCGACAGGTGCAGAGCTTATAATAGAGGAATTACAGAAGAATCTTGTAAAATAATTGGCTCCTTTCAAAGGGGCTTTTTCAAGATGCATACAAATAATTTCACGTACCGTATTTATTAATAAATAAAATAAAGATTTTTACCAAGGGATTCTTACCCCTCTTCTGAAGTCGATGTGCCACGATAGTTCTATATGGGGGACGGCAACGATTACTACTTTTAGGGGCCACTCGCCATTTTAAGTTAACAGAACTGGAATTCCGTTAACTTTTCGAGATGAATTTGACAAGATTTGTTTACGGAACACCAATAAACATTGATGAAAATAAGTTTACGGAACATATTTAAAGAAAACGTTCTTGAAGACTACAAATCTAATTACCCTAAAATCATCGTTTTATCATACATTTCAAAGTTTTTTACAAGTGGCCCGAAAAAGAACGAATCGTTGTCGTACCCCTTACAAGATGTATCATGAGCAAGACTGCTGCGAGTCAGTCGGAATTGAAGACATTATCGGGGATTTAGAAGACCTTATTGGCTCACCTATAACAATGGCAGAAGAAATTAGTCAAGATGGTCCAGAAAATGATTGGGGAAGTAGCACATGGACGTTTTATAAATTAGCAACAATCAAAGGATATGTAACGTTGCGTTGGTTAGGTGAATCGAACGGATATTATTCTGAATCAGTTAGTTTTGTACAGGTAGAAGGGGAACTGGAAGAAAACGGAAAGTATTGGATATTAGAATATCACAGATACGGATTCGAATATCAATACGAAGCAGATAGTAAAGAAGAAGCGCTAAGAGTTGGTTGTATGCGAGAAGACGAAGGAGAAATATCGATGCACCGATTACTTGATCCAGATGGAAATGTAGTTATGGAGAAAAAAGAATTGTCTCACTACTACGTTCATGTATGGGAAGGTTAATTTAATACAAAATCCTTATTTGAATAAAAGAAACCCCGTAGATAAACAGGGTTAAGTAAGGGTATAGCCGAGAATGTCAGACTCGACAAATTAATCATAACATGGGTCCTTCGGTGGACAAGTGATTCAAATCACAGAATTAATAAAAAATTATTTTTGTAGAAAGGGAGAATGAGAGATGCGGTATACAAGAGGGAAGCAATTAGCGTTGTATGTGTGTAAAGGAGCTAATGAAGATTACAAACGATTCAAGAAAATGCGTGGAGCTATCGGGAATATGACGATAGAAGAAAATGTAACGTTACCACCATACTGTAATGAGGTCGATCCAACGTTTAGATGGGAAAGGGGTCTGAATGCTAAAAATACGGTTTCAAATCTAATTTTCTTTCGACGAAAAAGTGGAGAGTTAACAGTCATGTTAGCTAAAGAGTCTACACAAAAGTTAATAAAACAGGGATGGATTAAATAAACAAAATCGTTATTTGAGGGAAAGGGAGAATGAAAATGGACGGTAAATTTTTAGGGAAGATTGTGAAAGCTGAATTCGGAACATATAGAGATAGAGATTTTTTAATGGGATTGCAACTCGAATTCCGTTTTGATGGGAATAGCGGGGTTAGTTGTGGTGGTAGACATTTGATTAACATTAGCAGCAATTGCAAATGGGATTCTGAAGAAGAGAAAAATATAGCGTATCAAAGAGTATTAAAAGAACTAGCTTTTGTATTGAAAGAAGCGAAAGTAAATACGGTTTCGGAATTAGTTGGTAAACCAATTGAAATTACTATTGAAGATCAGATGTATAAGACGTTTCGGATATTAACAGAGGTTTTATAACAAAAACGCTATTTAGTACGGTTTCAAGTCTATGAAAAGAGGACCAGCTAAGAATAGCAGGTCCTCTCCAAGATGGCAAAGAGTAAATCTTTCAGTTACTCTTTGTTCATATAATACACGATTATTAATAAGAATTCTAGGTTCTATATATTGAGAAATAAAGTGAAATGATTCTAAACAAACTTCATTTTAGATTAAAGGGGAGTCGAGTAATGAGTGTCATAACAAGTTCAAAAGAATATGCCGTTTACAAAGGTGAATCGCTCATATGTATCGGGACCATGCAGGAATGCGCTCAACATATGGGCGTACTTCCTAAGACAATACTCTTTTATAAAACACCAGCTTATAGAAAGAGAGTGGCTAGCAGAAAGAAAGCTCGTAATTATTTAACTGTTACGGAACTTGAGGAGGATTAATAATGAATGATTGGAAAACTGTAGAACTTATAGATAAGTATGGAAATTGTATGAATTGTGGTAATGACAAGATTGGTGATGGTGAAGGAACCTTAGAAGTTGATGATGATGTATTTAAACGTACTTGTAAGTGTGGATGGAGTGTAGAAGTTAAAGAAGATTAGTATAAAAATTTCATTTTGTACAGAAATGAGGAGATTGAATTGAGGTTTTATAAAGATGATTTGGTAATGGTTATCCATCCTGATTATCCAGAACTTCAGGGATTAGGGAAAGTTACAAAGGCATCTGATGAAATAGCGTTAGTGTGGGTTTATCTATATGTAGATGGTTCTGTTGCGAAGTTTTGTTAAGGTTAAGTGGTGCTAACAAAAAGTTGTACATTTTATGCGATTGTTAGTAGCTCCTGTAATTCATTGTATGTCGAAAAACCGAAGTCTGAGCCAAGACTTCGGTTTCGTTTATATAAAGCATGAATGGTTTCGATGCCTTTCAAGGTACGGGAAGCGTGGCGAAGATTTTGAAATCCTGCGGATTTGGAAAAACGTCGCTTCACATGCCTATGGTCCTGTTCAATGAGATTGTTCAAATGCTTGATTGTACAATGAGTTGTATGTATATAAAAGCCTTGTTCTCTTAATTTGTTAAATGTGCAAAGTAATGCTGGTGCTTTGTCTGTAGTGAGACCCGCTGGTTCTCCAAACGTTTTGACCAATCTTTTCATAAAGGCATAGGCAGCTTGATGATCCCGTTTTTTACGAAGTTGAATATCCAATGTGTGCCCGTCTTTATCAATTGCACGATATAAATAACACCATTTTCCTTTGACTTTTATATAGGTTTCATCTAGTTTCCAAGATAATTGAACGTTTTTATTTTTCTTCTTCCAAATTTGATAGATAAGATTTCTATATTCATGAACCCAGCGCATGATGGTTGTTGGGTGAACCGAAACACCACGCTCTTTCAAGATTTCAGATACATCACGATAGCTTAAAGAAAAACGACAATAGTAGCCGACGGCTACCAAAATAATATCCTTTTTAAACTGTTTTCCTTTAAAATACCCCCATATATCATTCTCCTGCTCACACTTTTTCTACAGGTTATCTCAGTTTAGAAATCTTTGCAACAGAACCCTTTTTAATTTCTTTCAATGTGTCTTTAATAATATCAATAATAACTTGTGGTTGATCAATATGTAGAAGGTGTCCAGCATCTTCTACAATAATGTGTTTTCTTTTCGTTGACAAATGGGTTAAATCTCTTTGAAATAAATTCCAAGCAGCAAAAGATTCAGTTGTGTGGTAGGACTGTAAACCTGCACTGACAACTGTAAGGGGTATGTCTCCTAATGAGTTAGCCTTGCTTATTTGCTCTAAACTATCTTGAATTTCATTTAAAGAACCTTCCACTGAAAATTGATCAAAGTAAATAGATCTCATTTCTTCAGTGAATAATGGTGGCATAATTTTGTTTTGATCTTCATGACAAGAATCTAAAAGAATAACTGCTGCTACTTCTTCTGGATATGTACTAGCGTATAATCTTACGTTAGCTCCCCCTATTGAATGCCCTACAAACATATATGGTGGTTTAATATTTGCATTTTGTAATAGGTTACGCAGATTTTCAACGGACTGTTTACTGTCTTTTGGTCTATCGTCTTTTTCACTTTCTCCTAAACCTGCTCTATCGTAAATAAGGAATTGTGCGAATTTTGAAATCTCGTCTTTAATAGGCTTCCAATAATCAGAAGGGAACCCGTACCCAGATTCAAATACCACTGTAATGTTTTCATTTTGTCTTTCGAAAAATTCGTAATAAAGTCTAATGCCACCGATATCTTGCATCTTCCCTGCTTTAGTAACTTCGTTCATATACATTCCTCCAAATTTATCCATGTTATTTTTCAGTATAAAATAATAATGCGATATGAGCTATATTTTTATTTGGTAATTCATGGAAATTACATTATGTTAACTAAAGGTGTATATGGTATACATATCAGACTTCTTTTTTTATAACAAAATAATAGAAGGCAGAAACCACAAAAGCGATTAACAAAATAACGGGTACAATCATTGCATGTTCACCTTCTCTTTCGTAAGGGTTGTTGGTATAGATTTCTTATATACTTCTGGCGAATCTAAAAACACTCTTTTTAATTTTTTATATTCAAAGAAAAGTAAAGCTATACTCATACCTGTTAGTAAGGTGCTAACAGAACGAGCTGGTATCTCAAAACAAAAGTCAAGAATAGTAATATTTACTGTGATAGGCAAGTAAATAATATTTCCTAAAGTTGCTGTCCTTGGAATTAATAATAATAAAGCAGCTGTTATTTCTCCGAAAGCGATAAAAAGATTATATGTATTTGAATATCCAAAGAAATGCCATGCTAATTGCATTGCTGAATCCTTTGTCGAATCATATGTAAAGTCACCAGTAGAGAATTGACCCGGAAAGATTTTGATAATTCCATAAATCAAGAAGGTTAATGCTAAAGTCCATCTAAATGTAGTGATAATCGTCATTCTAAGCTTTTTTGAAAACGTACTTCTATTCATTGATTTTCCTACTTTCTGTTTGATCTGTAATAAACCTGTTTTGTATCTCTTTACTGGGGATGAGACAACTTTCTTTTTTTCCAAACAAACGATATCGATTTCTTGAAATTAGTCTGTATATGTTATCCCTAAGGGGTTTAGGAATGAGACTGAATAAACATAAGATTTTTACAGGTCCTTTAAGTTGACTTATTATGCGTAAAATGGCTGTGGATTCTATATGTGTTTTATTATGTTCAATTAAAACAATAGAGGCTTTACCTTTCATCTTTATGTTGTAATCCTTAATAATGGAGTCTCCTAGTTCTGATTGAAGAGGTGCAAACTTAAACAGTTTCTTTGGGTCTCTTTTAATAACAAATTGAACCCACCCATTACATAGATTGCAAACACCATCAAAAAGGATAACAAATTGTTTTCTAGTCTCATTTTTGTACATATGTATCCTCTCTTTTGTGTAATTTTTTCCATATCTGATTATAATATAAAAACCAAATAATGGCACCTTACAGTATTGTAAGGTGCCATTATCTAAAGATATCTGTGCCGATAAGTGGGGCTATGGTAACTAAAACAGCACCTAACCGTATTTAAATAAGGTTAGGTGCTGTTTTTAATTACGAACGTTTCTTTTAATAAACCCAAAATTCCTTTTAAGAGGAAAATAATACTTACTACCCAAGTGATTCCTGATAAGGCCAATTGAAGTGAATTCTCCTCTGATACCATAGGGTAATTAGAAAAATTAGGTCCGACTAAAAGATTTATCAGAAAGAATAAACTTAAAGCAAGGGTTAAGAAGTGTGCAATAAACCAGATGATATTTTTTTCTTTATACTTAATGAGCCAATAAATTAGAAGCATTAAAGAAACTATAACTGCAAGGCCGGAACCTGTAATTAAATATCCTCTAAGGTTCTGTTGCAAAGATTTCTAAACTGAGATAACCTGTAGAAAAAGTGTGAGCAGGAGAATGATATATGGGGTATTTTAAAGGAAAACAGTTTAAAAAGGATATTATTTTGGTAGCCGTCGGCTACTATTGTCGTTTTTCTTTAAGCTATCGTGATGTATCTGAAATCTTGAAAGAGCGTGGTGTTTCGGTTCACCCAACAACCATCATGCGCTGGGTTCATGAATATGGAAATCTTATCTATCAAATTTGGAAGAAGAAAAATAAAAACGTTCAATTATCTTGGAAACTAGATGAAACCTATATAAAAGTCAAAGGAAAATGGTGTTATTTATATCGTGCAATTGATAAAGACGGGCACACATTGGATATTCAACTTCGTAAAAAACGGGATCATCAGGCTGCCTATGCCTTTATGAAAAGATTGGTCAAAACGTTTGGAGAACCAGCGGTTCTCACTACAGACAAAGCACCAGCATTACTTTGCACATTTAACAAATTAAGAGAACAAGGCTTTTATATAAATACAACTCATTGTACAATCAAGCATTTGAACAATCTCATTGAACAGGACCATAGGCATGTGAAGCGACGTTTTTCCAAATCCGCAGGATTTCAAAATCTTCGCCACGCTTCCCGTAGCTTGAAAGGCATCGAAACCATTCATGCTCTATATAAACGAAACCGAAGTCTTGGCTCAGACTTCGGTTTTTCGACATACAATGAATTACAGGAGCTACTAACAATCGCATAAAATGTACAACTTTTTGTTAGCACCACTTAACCTTAACAAAACTTCGCAACAGAACCATAGATTCTTTGGTTATAAACTTTATATATATTTTGATAATTGCTTTGGTAAAAAATATTCACTGCTGATTGTCCTATATACATTGCCAAAGGTTGTCTTGAGAAATAATTTTCTTCCGAAAAACACATTTACACATACATTATTTGTAAGATATGATGAGGATGATGTTCCAAATAAATGAATTGTTAGTAAAATATGTATTTTTATTAATAGTTTCAAAAAGGGGGATGTAATATGAAAAAATTACATGCATTAGCATTAACAATGGGTTTAATGACTTCAGCTGTAGTTGTACCTACTGCTACTTTTGCAGAAAGTGATGATTTACCTTATTTGAATGAAATTAAGAAAATGCAACCGGATTTGAGTACATCGGAATTAATATCAAGTATTAATGAAATGGCAAAGAATACAGGAAATACGAAAGAGGCAATTACTAAACAAATTTATAAAGAACTCAAAGCAGATGAAGCTCAAGGTAAAAAAGAAGCAAATAAAAAAATAAACACGTTAGGCGGTAGTGGTGGTACAGTATCTGTAGGTAATAGCAATATGGGCGATTTCTTTTATACTGGTTCATATACTGCATATTTGAATCATGGACATGTTGGTATGTACTATAATTCAAATACAATTGTAGAATCAGTTCCAGGTGATGGAGTACGTACACTTAGTACAACAGCTCGTAAAGTCGATAAAGGCGACGCTGTTGTCAAATCTGTAAATACTACTTGGCAAAACAAAAATGATGCTGCATGGTGGGTGAAAAGTCGTGTAGGTAAAGACGGATATTCTTATAATTTCGCCACGAATAGAACTACTGGTCATTATGGAGCTAAAAATTGTTCAAAACTTATCTGGTCAGCTTACCAGCTTAATGGTGGTTTAGATTTAGACAAAGATGGTGGCGCTGGCGTATATCCACGAGATGTTCGTGATGCGAAACAGACATCAGTAGTTCGAAATATCTAATAGAAAGAAGTGCAACGAATCCATTTGTTGCACTTCTTCTTGTAAGAAAGGAATATATCATAATGAAAAAACTACTATTTGTTATTTTAGGTGTAATTGTGATTACAATATTAGTCTATTTTTTCTTTTTCAGTAACTCAAATGTGGATTTGATATCTGAGGAAGATATTCAAAAAAAAGATTTTTTGAAGGATAAACAAGCTGTGGTATATCTTTCTTCTACAGCTGATCAAGACATGGATGGTAAGGGTATTAGTTATGCAGTGTTTATTAATAAGAATGGGAAAGCAAGTGGTTATAAAATGAATGGTTTAGAGCTTGGTGGTATAGGAGTATCAGAAAATAAAAAAGAACTTTTATTAGAAAGTAAGGATAAGCTTAAAATTGTAGGAGAGAACTTTAAAGAGTTTAAGATGAAATACCAACATACAGGAGATTACAGAGCATATTTAAAAAACAGCGACTTGTTTGTAAACATCTATAATTCTGGTAGTAATCCTGATACCGGAGGATATGATTCAAATGTTGTATATGGTAATAAAAAAGGTATTCATAAAGGAAATATCCCACATTATCTTATGAGCTCTGGAGTGGATGAAGAAACTATTTTGGTCATAACTCAAGATATAGACAAAAAAGAATATAGTCTAAAAAAGGTAACATTTAATGATTTAAAGATGAAGCTTGAAGATGTTACAGAAATTAGTTTAGATAAAAATATGTCATATTCTAGTTATTCTTCTATTTTAAGTGATGAAAATTTTTATTATACGGTTTTAGTTGAAAATGATAATACGATTAAAGGAAAAGTTTATTTGTTACGTATCGATAAAACGACATTAAAACAAGAATTAATTTTGTTGTCTTCCGAAGAGGATACTACAGCTTCAATACCTTTTACAAAAAACAATTCCGCATATCTACATAACAATGAATTATATTTTATAAATGGATTAGGTAACGTTATTACGTTTAATACACAGACAAATATAGTAAATACTAAGTTTAAGATTGACTATCATGTAACAGATGGTGTTAGATACAATGAGCAAACCTTCTTCAAGGGCGATCAACTATATGTCTTACGGTATGATAAAAATCGAAAAGATAAATATTATATAGAAATTTATTCTTTAAAAAATGGCAAGAAAATTAAAGAAAGTGAAGTTATAGGTATGGAAGAAATTGTTAACTCTGTCCGGGGAGGAAAGTCAATTCATGCTTATGACTTTAAAGTGTTCGGTTCAAAAAATTAAATAAGTAATCTAATATAAACTCCTTTTAATTATGTTTCGTTCAAAATCATTTCATATAAATAAACTAGTTCTGTTGCAAAGTTTGAAAAAAGTATACACAGGTTGGTAAATGAAGAACAATGTTTAGGAAGTAGCTGTAAAGTGATAATAAAGTTATTTAATTTCGATATAAAAATATAAGAGCCTTACTACATTTTTTGTAGTAAAGCTCTTTAAAGTTGTTTAATTTTTATCCATTTAAATGTATTGGTACTCAAAAATCAATAATAAAGTGGTTTAATTCTTATTGAACTAAAGCACCCGTTACTCTATTTAGTTGGATAAGTTATTTATAAGAAAGATTGTCAATCACTTGAATAGCTAGTTTCAACGCTTTTATTCTTCTTTCTAAAAGCGTTCTTTGGGGACTAACAGCCTTTGACTTAACATAAATATTCTCAATTGATGGAAGTAAACCCATAAGAACACTGCGAGCTTCTGTTAAATCTTCCTGGTTGTAATGATGGGGTCTTTGATTCCAAACGTTTTCTAGCATTGCTAAGCCGATGCAAACAGCTTTGAGTCGTTTCTTTACTAAGGTAGTATTTGCGCCTTTCTGAGTCATCTGTGACAAGACATTTTCGAGTTTACTGATTGTCGATTGTAAAGATTTTATTGATTCCAATTTCTCTACATTTGATATGTTTTCCATGTTAGTACTGTCCCTTCTACGTTTCTGAATTATTTTGCTTGATACTTGATAAAATCGTTAAGAACCTGATTTCGGTTCTGTTGCAAAGTTTTCTAAATGAGGCTACACTCTAGAAAAAAAGAATAAGGAGAATTACAAATGCGATACTTTAAAGGAAAACAGTTCAAGAAGGATATGATTTTAATAGCCGTGGGCCACTATTGTCGTTTTTCTTTAAGCTATCGCGATGTATCTGAAATCCTAAGAGAACGTGGTGTCGCCGTTCATCCTACAACCATTATGCGCTGGGTTCATGAGTATGGAAATTTAATCTACCAAATTTGGAAAAAGAAAAATAAGCATGTACAACGATCGTGGAAGTTGGATGAGACTTATATAAAAGTTAAAGGTGAATGGTGTTATCTCTATCGTGCAATCGATAAAGAGGGGAATACATTAGAGTTTCAACTTCGTAAAAAACGAGATCATCAAGCGGCATATGCTTTTATGAAAAGATTAGTGAAAATATTTGGAGAACCAGCGGTTCTCACTACAGACAGAGCACCGGCATTACTTTGCGCATTTAACAAATTAAGAAAACAAGGATTTTATCAAACTACAATCCATTGTACAATCAAACATTTGAATAATCTCATAGAACAGGATCATAGGCATGTAAAGAGACGTTTTGCCAAATCCGCAGGATTTCAAAATCTTCGTCATGCTTCACGTACGATAAAAGGTATCGAGACTATTCATGCCCTATATAAACAAAGACGAAGTCTTCAAAGAGACTCCGCCTTTTCAACGTACAATGAACTTCAACAATTACTAGCTACTTCCTAAACATTGTTCCTCATTTACCAACCTGTTTATGCTTTTTTCAAACTTTGCAACAGAACCCATTATTGGGTATTTATTCTAATGTTTTTGATGCATAATAAAAATTACGATATCACGATGTTTTATTAGTACAATAAAGGGCAGAAAGGGAGTGTAACTTTACTAATGGAGTTAAAACAAAATGTTGAAAAATGTGTGATTTTACTTCACGAAATTTATGGAATCAATCAACATATTCGATATTATGCAGATTATTTTTTTCAAAATGGCTATGATGTATATATACCAAATCTATTAGGAAAAGATGTACCATATTCTTATGAAAATGAAGAAGTAGCCTATCATAATTTTAGTCAAAATATTGGATTTGATGCTGTGCTTCAACAAACAAAGAAACTCATACGTGATGTTGAACAGTCTTATAATAAAATTCAGATTGTTGGTTTTAGTATAGGGGCAACTGTTGGTTGGCTATGTAGTGATGAGCCATCAATTCAAAAGGTAATTGGTTTTTATGGTTCTCGTATTAGACAATATATAGAAATTGAACCAAAAGCTGAAGTTATTTTATTGTATGGCGATAAAGAAAAGTCCTTTGAACCAAAAGAATTGAAAAAAGTGTTAGAACAAAAAAGTAATGTGTTTATTGAAATTGTAGAAGCAGAGCATGGTTTTGCAGATCCTTTTTCTAGTAAGTATCAAGAAGAAATAACAAAACAAATTATTGAACGTTATTTATTATAAATGAGGGCTATGTTGAACGATGCGCTTTCCGAAATGAAACAACTTATTATTCATTTAAATGAAAAGACTGCAACAAATAAAACTTATTTTTTATCAACTTTAAAACCACCTACTAAATTAACTTGTAGGTGGTTTTTGCATCTCTAAGTATATAATTAAACAACTTTAATATCTTTTCACAAAATGTTTAATTATTTTTGCGCTCCTTATTCCATTAAAGTATTTGTTAATCTGAGAGAATATTTTTTATGGTTAACTTTTTGAGTATTAAACAGTGTGATTCTGGATTGATAACCTTTGAGTTTTACATATTTGTGAAAGAAATATTCATCGTGACTCCTAATTTAATGCTCCATCATCTCATGGGCAATATCATGTCCATCCATTTTTGATGGATAGTAGGTAGGCCAGTGTATGACTTCATCCAATAAAGCTTTACGGTCGTCACCCCAATACAGGTGGTAATGACTAGCTTTATTTGGATAGATACTATGATCACTAAATTGAATATACTGAGGAACTCCTTCAGCTTTTTCTGCTAGTTTAAATATGTATCTTACACCTCTATTTCCCGCATCATATGTCAGAATTTCGTACCCATCATAGATATACTTACCAGAATATTCTTCTCCATTTTTGAAAAACGTTACAATATTCCCTTGAATCACAATACGGTTAACATCTGTTTGATACCCTTCATTATAATACTCCTTATATTCTTTAGCTGTCATTTTACCTGTATGTTTCGCTTTATACGCAAATACCTCATCAAGCGTTCCATCTTGTAAATATGGATATACAGATTGCCAGTCTCCTTCCCAATCGGAGAGTGATCGTTCTTTCACTTGGCTGTCTTCAAAATATCCTTCATAAATTTTTTTTGTTTCTTCATCATGTGCATGACTATGATCGTGCTCATGGCCGTGATCGTGTTTGCTTTCATGTGTGTGACTTTCAGATGCTTTATTAGACTCGCCTTCGGATGAACTTGAAGTCTGACAGCCTACTAATACTAGTAGTGAACTAATAGTTAATATGCCTACCCTCTTTACAAATGAAATCTTCATTAATAACACTCCTTAATTTAAATCGTAATCATTACGATTTAAATTATACATATATCTTGTGTAAACATCAAAGGAAAAATACCCCAATATCACTGAAGGTTTTGGTGCAAAAAAAGAATAAAATGCATATATTCCTAACAGAATTGTATCTTATACTGCAAGTTCAAACAATTGATAGATAAATTCTTTTTGTTTTTGGACAGACTGGTCCCCTAAATCACTCTGTTCCTTTTTAATCATATGCATGGCTTCTACTCCAGAAAGAATGGTTGTAGCTGTGTCAAAAGATTTGAACCCTAGCATAGAACGGATTCGCTTTTTTATAAAGCGATGATCTTGCTCAACTATGTTATTTAAGTACTTTTATTGTCTAAGTTGCATACCGTCAGGTATGCTTTTCTCTTTTTTCAACTGTTCAATTGCTATAGGATAAGCTGGATTCTTATCGACTGTTATGACACGAGGCTGCGAAACATGAAAAGACCGCAAAGCTTTCTTGAAAAAGTGCTTTGCAGCCTTCTGATCTCTTGTTTTACTTAGGCAAAAATCGATTGTGTTTCCTTTCGAATCAACAGCACGGTACAGATACATCCATTGCCCTTTAACCTTGATATATGTTTCATCGACTCTCCAAGAGTCATTGGTTTGCTTGAGGTGACGACGAATTCGTTTGTCCAATTCAGGACCATACTGATGACCCCAACGCATAAACGTTGTGTGAGCAATGGATACCCCTCTTTCCTCCATCATTTCCACCAGGTTACGGAAGCTCAAATTGTACCGTAGGTACCACCTTACTGTTAATAAGATTAGTTCAGGCTGATAATGCTTCCATTTGAACAAATTTTCCTTTTCCATACTGATTACACACCTTTTTTAGAGTAATAGTATCAGTATGTCCAAGTTTAGGAGATTACTTGCAAGAGCTTTAGAGTTGTTGCACCAGAACCAGAAAAAGCCTTGTTATAAACAAGACCTTTTCACACTATTTTATATCTACTATCCTCTGAAACACATAAATTGGCCGTATCAATTCTTACATGACATTTCCCGAATCGTCGTTTAACTTCTGATTTCAATTTCTCGTTTGCTTCCTCTAAAGAACGTGCTGGAATAATCGCGGATTGTAAATCTCTTACCTTGCCACCATACATTACAGAAAAATCAATTTCATACCGATGTATCATGGTTTCCCTCACTTCCTCTCTTTTGAAATCACTTTCTACTCGACCAAAAGATAAATGTTCATACATAATCAAATATATGAAATATTTTCTAAAAAGTTGTCCATTTTCCTCTTGTTTCTTCAAAAAAACATATGAACCCCCTAACAAGATGGATAAGAAACAAAACCTCACTTAACACCGAATGTATTAGGATGTTCAATAAAACCCATTACAAACAAATCTGAAAAGTCATTTTCTGGTTCTGGTGCAAAAATGTTAGTTAGAAACATAGAGTAGCAATTTCCTCTACATTTCTATCTTATGAAGCTAAGCCAAACAATTTATGAATCAATTCTTTCTGGTTTTGGACAGACTTGTCCGGTAAAACAAGTTGCCCCTTTTTCATCATATGCATGGCTTCAACACCACTCAATATAGAGATTGCTATTTTAAATGATTTTAATCCTAACATAAAACGAACTCGCCTTTTAATAAACCGGTGGTCTTGTTCTACTATATTATTGAGATATTTAACTTGCCTTAGTTGTATGCCTTCAGGCATATGTTTCTCTTCTTTCAACTCTTGAATCGCTACAGGATAGGCAGGGTTCTTATCTACTGTTATTACACGAGGTTTAGAAACATACGAAAAAGCCAAGGCTTTCTTGAAAAAGCGCTTGGCTGCTTTTTTATCTCTTGATGTACTTAGATAAAAAGTTGCTGTTGCAAAGTTTTCTAAGCGAAATTAAAATGTAAGAAAAATGATTCGAAGAGCATGATGCATGAAATATTTTAAAGGAAAACAGTTCAAGAAAGATATTATTTTGGTAGCCGTCGGCTACTATTGTCGTTTTTCTTTAAGTTATCGCGATGTATCTGAACTTTTGAGAGAACGTGGAATATCGGTTCACCCTACAACCATCATGCGTTGGGTTCATGAATATGGAGATTTGATTTATCAAATCTGGAAGAAGAAAAATAAATTAGCACATTTCGGGTTCTGGTGCAAAAACTTTAATATACGTGTAAGTAATCTCTAAAACTTGGACATACTGATTCTATTACTCTAGAAAAGGTGTGATCGGTATGGAAAAGGAACATGTATTCAAGTGGAAACATTATCAGCCTGATGTTATCTTATTAACGGTAAGATGGTACCTACGGTACAACCTCAGTTTTCGTGATTTAGTCGAAATGATGGAGGAACGAGGCTTATCCATTGCTCATACAACGATTATGCGTTGGGTTCACCAATATGGTCCTGAGTTAGATAAGAGAGTTCGTCGTCATCTTAAGAAAACGAATGATTCTTGGCGAGTAGACGAGACGTATATTAAGGTCAAAGGAAAGTGGATGTATTTATATCGTGCAGTTGATTCAGAAGGAAACACCATTGATTTCTATCTAAGCAAAACAAGAAATCACAAGGCTGCAAAGCGTTTCTTCAAGAAAGCTTTGCAGTCTTTTCATGTTTCACAGCCTCGTGTGATAACCATCGATAGGAATCCCGCCTATCCTGTAGCAATTGAAGAGTTGAAGAATGAAAAAAAGATGCCTGTAGGCATCCAAATAAGGCGAGTGAAATATCTCAATAACATCGTGGAACAAGATCATCGATTTATTAAAAAGCGAGTACGTTCGATGTTAGGATTCAAAACATTTCGTACAGCCACTTACATACTGAGTGGCATAGAAGCGATGCATATGATGAAAAAGAAGCAACTTCATCAAGGGGTAAAGTCTGCCCAAAATCAAAAAGATTTCATTGATAAATTGTTTGGTATCGCATCATAATCTGTAATTTAGTAGGAAATTCAGGTCCTACTTTTTTAAAAATTTATTTTTGCACCAGAACCGTCGCATGTTTAATATCTTTTGTTGTTCCTCTTTCTAGCTTATAACCATATTCATTCATACGTTGATGATATCTATCTTGCAAACTCGCTAAGTCTTCTTTTGTTTCAATAAACTTCTTGCGACTAGAGCGTGCCCTGCGGGACTCTTCAGCTACCGCTGAGCACGGCTTGCCGTGCCAAAGAAAAATCTTGGGCTTTGCCCAACCCCACTGGGGAAATCTTCCCCAGACCCCATCTAACAAACTCCCCCAACCCCCTCATTTTTTGAGGGGGCTCCCTCGCCGGTAGGCAGGATCAAACGGGTACCGTTTGACAACCACAAGAGGGTCTGGGACAGTAAGTCTGTCAACTCCTTAATGCTCCTTCATTTCGCTTCCGCTCCATTCTGTCCGCTTACCGTTGACAGACACGCTACAACTACCTCTAATTGTTTGTAAGGTAACTCTATAACAAAAGAATCTCACACTCTATCTATCCACCTTAAGATACTTTAGTATTTCTAGAAATAATATATAAGATTAATACAAAAATAAATAATGAGATACTAACTATGCTAGTTACTGTCTCGTTATTTACTGTATAATTTACAATAGTAATAACAAACAAACAAAGAGCACCTATTAATGCTAACTTCTCTTTTATAAATTTAAGCATAAAAACCCCTCAAATTCCCGAAAGAAATCCCACAGGGCAAAACCGCCCTATGGGACTACCTCCCTCATGGTAAAGAAACTTTCGCGGCATAATCGCTTCTACATTAAATAATATTATTAGTTTTCAACCACTTTTCAAAAATTAATCTAGATTGTTCTTCAGTAGTATCTTTATCGTCTAATGAATATATTTTTCTACCGTAACCAGCCAAATATTTACCTAATTTATGTTTCCTAGCATATTCATACAAAAAACCAGCTTCATACTCTTCAATGAACACATCCCAAATGAGCTTATCTGTTTTTTTATATGCAATAACTTCTAAATCGTATCCATCTTCATAATAGCCTATATGCATATGTTGTTGTGTTTCATAGTTACACATAATATTAATTAATATCTCCTCTACCAAATAATATGATGATCTTTTAAATTTGGTGGAACATGATAATGTAAATATGGACCTTTATTATGTACTGGACCATAATCTAATCTAAATATCACTTGTTTAGTAGCCTTAGATCTAACTTGAATAATTCTTGTTCCCGATGGACCATCAAGAATATATTTACTTGGTGCGTTTAATGCTTTTTGCACATAAGGTCTTGCTATTTTCCAACCTTTATCTGCAGCTGTTCTTCCCACTTTTGAAGTTAAAACCCTTAATGCCCCAATAACAAGAGCAGGTAATACTTCTTCTTTAACCACCAATTCACCCGTAAAAGGATTTTTTTCAATAACATATTCAACTCTTGGTTTACTTAATTCCTCTTCTAATTGTAAAAACACAGGATCATTTACTAGAAAATCGTATTCTTTCTCAAATCCTTCAGAATCAAAATTAGAAACATCAACATTAGATAAATCAATACCACCATCTTCTTCAGGAACATATTCCTCAACAACTGTATCATTATCTCATTCAACAGTTGCATCAACGAATGATGGCAACGTAAAACTAAACAATAATATAAAAGAAAGTATTCCCGCTATAATCCTTATTTTCATTTACTATTCTCCCTCCTGTATAAATGGTATATAGACAGATATAAAATAATTTATATACTGCTCCTCATATATAAATATTATAAAATATACAATTTTTAAACAAGTGTGTTAATTATTGTCATTTTCCGCTATGCTTAATTTAGATAAAGACGAAAGTTAACAAAGTTTAAATTAAATCAAATTGTTAATTAATTGGGTTGAAAAGAAGTTAAAATCCTGCTGAAAAATAATTACTAAAAGGAGTAACGTCACATGCTCATCAACTTAAGAATTCAGAATTACCCCAAAACAAAAAAGAGTCCTGAATTAATAGGACTCTTTTTTTTTATGAAATGAAAGTAAACTTTTGAATATTAGTTTACATTCATTTCATTGATTTTATTGATCTTATCTCACATCACACATTTTCTCTAAAATTTTCAACAAAAGTATACATTCAAAATCTGATGAATAAAGAAATTAAAATACCTATAATTAAAAAAGAAAAAGCTAGATTCATACTAGCTTTTTTTACATAATTTTTGTTATTAGAAACAAAGTTAGCTAAAAGTTTTTAAAAACTAAATTTAGTACCACAAATAGAACAATTATGGTAACAACGATACATGATTCTATGGTGTACTTTTTACTTTCTTTTGCTAGTTGTACTTTCTCTCTATATTTCTCTTGTATTTCTTTTTTTTTTATCTTTTGATTTCATATGCACTCCTTAAGAAATGATTGCTCTATAGTAACCCCCTCATTCGGAGAGAGATTCCAAG
>NZ_JH921528.1:2943-4449 GCF_000299035.1 Bacillus bingmayongensis | reverse complement strand
TAAAGCTTCATCAAAAGTCTTAGTCCAAATTGCAAATACTATTGAGTAATGAATAAAACAAAGAGGTCTATTAAGACCTCTTTGTTTGTTTAATTAACGTAAGTCCCGAATGCGGTAGTCAATGTATCTAGAAGCCTATAAAAATACCCTCCGGGTCAACTAGCCGGAAGGCATTGTTTTTTCATACGAACAAGTTTTATTCTCCAATCGGAATTGAAATTTCTTGGTTGGCAATTGACCCTAAATTTTCTTTAAGCCACTCATCAGATAATGTCCCTTTAATGAATGTCCCATCGTCTTTTTGAACGGCTATACCTTTATTAGTTCCTATATCTTTAATTTTGTAAAGCTTTGTTCCCTCTTTAAATACATTTGATGCTGTTCCTTGATAGTTGCGCCCTTCTTGGTCAATAAACTCTGTTACTTCTCCAATCCTTTGTCCAACTTCAACTTTTTCAACTTTCTCACCATCACTGACCACATAAACTTTGTTCTCCCAGCTTACAAACTCGAAAGATAAAGCTTCGTTCGTTTTTTTCTGAGCAGAACAGCCAAGCAAGGTTAAAGAAATGATAAGTGTTACAAGAAACATTTTCATAATTTCACTCCTAACTAATTTTGTATTCCTCTTGGAAGGTAGTATTTAATTCATTGAAAAACTGGTTTGCTAGTTGGTTCCATGCAGGACGGAGACTATCACTGCCTTTATTATAACCATCAAACCTTAACGCTTAGTGAGGAGTTTTCTTAAGATTCTCTTAATATTCCGGAGAAAAGTAACCTTGAAGGTTCTCTTTATTCAACTAACCTGACCATTGGTAATGTATATTCCATACACTAATAGTTAACATAACGTCCTATTATTGGAAGGGATTTATTGTAAAAAAACTTCTTGAAAGTTATAGTTGTATTATTGGTTTTTACATAATTATCTGATAACAACGAAAGGATATTGATAAAAATGAAAATTAGTAAACAAAGTGCAGAACATTATATATGGGGAGATAAATGCGATGGATGGCGTTTAGTAAACCAAAATGATTTAAGTGTTATTCACGAACGGATGCCACCTAATACCTCCGAAGTACGTCATTATCATACAAAATCTCGGCAATTTTTCTTTGTATTAATCGGTACGGCTACACTAGAGATAGATGGGCAATTAGAAAATATAGCGCCCTTTGAAGGTGTAGAAGTTCCTCCTCATGTTCCCCATCAAATGATGAACAAATCTAATGAAAACGTTGAATTTCTTGTTATTTCTCAACCAACAACCAAAGAAGATAGAATACCAGTTTAATTCTAAATCTACTTGTTAGGTTCTGTTGCAAAGTTTGAAAAAAGCATAAACAGGTTGGTAAATGAGGAACAATGTTTAGGAAATAGCTAGTAATTGTTGAAGTTCATTGTACGTTGAAAAGGCGGAGTCTCTTTGAAGACTTCGCCTTTGTTTATATAGGGCATGAATGGTCTCGATACTTTTTATCGTACGTGAAGCATGACGAA
>NZ_JH921528.1:0-2933 GCF_000299035.1 Bacillus bingmayongensis | reverse complement strand
GCTTTGTCTGTAGTGAGAACCGCTGGTTCTCCAAAGATTTTGACCAATCTTTTCATAAAGGCATAGGCAGCTTGATGATCCCGTTTTTTACGAAGTTGAATATCCAATGTGTGCCCGTCTTTATCAATTGCACGATATAAATAACACCATTTTCCTTTGACTTTTATATAGGTTTCATCTAGTTTCCAAGATAATTGAACGTTTTTATTTTTCTTCTTCCAAATTTGATAGATAAGATTTCCATATTCATGAACCCAGCGCATGATGGTTGTTGGGTGAACCGAAACACCAAGCTCTTTCAAGATTTCAGATACATCACGATAACTTAAAGAAAAACGACAATAGTAGCCGACGGCTACCAAAATAATATCCTTTTTAAACTGTTTTCCTTTAAAATACCCCATATATCATTCTCCTGCTCACACTTTTTCTACAGGTTATCTCAGTTTAGAAATCTTTGCAACAGAACCGTTTTGCATATGCTTCATAGACCGTATGGTCTACACCAATTTGTTTAGCAACAAACTTTAAGAGTCCTTCAGGAATTGCTGGCATATTCGTAACAGTACATCCAGGATATCTTAAGATACAGAGCTGAACAGCAAATCCTAAGCGATTGTGATCTCTACGATGTTGATTAATGATTTCAAGGTCCTCTGTAGAAAATGTGTAATGCAGTGCTAACTCATGTTCTGTTTCAACAGAAATACGTAATAGTTCTTCCCTCTGTATAGGCGTGAGAAGTTCTTTTCCTCTCATAACATTTCCTCCATTTATAAAATTAATGAGGTTATTTGTTAATGTATCGATACAATGTTGTTTTACTTAGACCGGTAGCCTCTGTAATTTGTTTAATGCTATATTCTTTACTTTGATACATTTTAAGGGCCATTTCAACCTTATCAGTATGTTTTTGTGGTCTTCCTCCTTTTTTTCCACGAGCTCTAGCTGCGTTTAATCCTGTTTTGGTACGTTCGCTAATAATATCTCTTTCTAATTCTGCAATACTTGCCATCATTCGAAAGAAGAATTTTCCCATAGCATTAGAGGTATCAATGTTGTCATGAATAGAAATAAAATCTACACCTAGTTCTTTGAATTTTTCACTTAACTCAATTAGGTGTTTTGTAGAGCGAGAAATTCGATCAAGTTTGTAAACAACTATCTTATCGCCTTTACGTAATACTTTTAGCAACTCTTCGAGTTGAGGGCGCTCTTTTTTTATTCCTGTCATTTTCTCCTGATATAGCCTTTCTACACCATATTGTTGCAAAGCATCTATTTGCATATCGAGATTTTGTTCTTCTGTGCTGACACGAGCATAACCAAAAATCAAATTGTTTCACTTCCTATCTAAATATATCTATTAAAATAGTACCAAAAACCTCATTAAATTAAAATAAGGAACTTTGTTTTTGGATATGGGTTTTGGTACTCAATATAGATGAGTTTTTAACGCTTTTGTTAAAAAACAAACAAGTTCCATAAACGGTCGTTTATGGAACTCGATAGATAGAATTCGATATTAATCATGAGGACAACTAAAAATGCGGAAATTCAAAATATTTTAAAACGATTATTAGGATAATGGTATAAAAACAGAAAATATAGTTGACTAATATTTTTTTGGGGCTTATTATTACGTTATACGATATATCGCTAAACGTAATAATGGAAAGGAGATAAATAAAAGAATCATGAGTTCAATTGAACGATTTTCAGAACCTACATTATTTATTTTAATTAGTTTGGTTGAGGGCAACAAACATGGGTATGCAATTATGGAGGATATTGAAAACTCCTATGATATTAAAATTGGTCCTGGTACTTTATATGGTGCTATTAGTCGCATGGAAAAGCAAAAGCTCATTGAAGCTATTTCTACAAAAGAAAGAAGAAAACCATATCAAATAACATCTGAAGGTAGAGAGTATTTACAAGAAAAATTAAGGGAAATTGAGCATGTAACTAAGTTAGGATTTAAGAGGTTAGGTTTAATATGAAATGGCTTATTAATTTGTATCCTAAAAAATGGAGAGAACGCTATGGAGATGAATTTTTATATATTTTGGAGAACAGGAAACTCTCTTTGAAAGAAGTAATCGATGTATTTATTAATGCTATGGATGCAAGATTTTTAAATTTAGTGGAGGGGATTATTAATATGGATAAAAAAATTCGGGATATTATGCTTCATTCTGTACTTAAGCGGTTCTTAATCATTGTTTCAGTGATTCTATTAGGATTATTCGGTGGGTATTGTATCGCTAATTTTACCCCCTCCATTTCAGAGTTATCACCTAAATTAGTATTACTAATTGGCGTTGGTTTGGGAGTGTTTATTGGTTATGTAATTGGTTTAGTAAGAGGGATTATGCGAGTAATAAAAGTAACACAAAAAGAAGATGTGTTTTTGCCTGCCGGAAAATTGAAGTTTGATAAATTAGAAAGTTAAACCTCACTAATTTCTTTTGAAAGGAGAGAGGGAATCATGAATTATAAAGTCATGAAAGATGTAAAAATAATATGGGGTTTTATTTCAACTTTAATACTGGGTGTTATAGCAGTAGCACTTGCGATATATAATATTGGTTATTGGGTAGTTTTGTTCATTTTATCTGTAATAGTTTTGTCTTTTAGTGTATATAGAGCAGGTGAATTATATAATAAAGAGGACTAAAATCATTAGATAACCTCATTACAATAATAAAAAACTATAATTTATTAATCTTAAGAGCTATTCCGGCAGCGCTTTTAATGTATACCCTCATTTTTAAAGATTATATATTAGGTTTCTAAAGCTAATCACAAAGAATATGTATCAAATAATAACTACTCTCTAAAAAGTTGATTCCTTAACGTACAGGAAATCGGCTTTTTCTTTATGAAATTTTGCTTAGCGTACGAAATTCGCGTTTTGTTGGTGCTACCCC
>NZ_JH921527.1:9401-26842 GCF_000299035.1 Bacillus bingmayongensis | reverse complement strand
TATTTTTGTAAAGACCTATCTCCTTTAATTTTTTGAATGTGGAAGCTAAAGAAGGTGCCTTATCTGTCGTCAGAACCGTTGGAGACATATATCGATACAATTCTTCAGCAAATAAAGATAACTCTTGTTTTGGATGTGTATTCATAAAAAGCACGTTATTCCTTCTCATTCATATAAGAGAAGGAATAACGTGCTTTTACCTTTAAAAATAGAGCCTAAATGCTTAAGTTGATGGATGTGGGGCGGTACCTCTATTCAACAATCGCGCCCGATTCTTGAACAGTTAAAATTTAAATAAATACAGACATTTTAACCGTTTTGAAGGTATGACCAAAGAAAGATTCACTAAATTCTTCAACATGAGTAAATCCCTGTTTCCGATAAAATAATTCCGCTTGATGATTACCTTTTTCGAGATAGACTACTAATTCATCGCCACTTTGTAATTCATTTATTATTTTTTTTAAAAGAGTGCTGCCTAATCCTTTTGACTGAAATTTAGGATGGACATATATGGAAGAAAGATCATTCTCTTTTTCACTTCGATATAAGTTAGCAAATGCAATAATTTCATTTTCTATTTCTCCTACAAAAAAAACTGTTGTTTCAAGTTTGTGAAGAAGCTGATCTATTGAATAAGCCGTTTTTATATACTTTTCTTGAACTGGAACAGGGATAAGATTTTTATAAGCCTTTTTCCATGATATTTGAGCAACTTGTTGAATTGCAGAAAAGTCAGCTTTCGTAGCCTTCCTTATACTAATACTCATAAATTATCACCTCGCACATAGCCCAGCAACTTCCTTAACTAACACTACTTCTATCTTCTTAAGAAAACCCCTTCTTCCACTATCTGGATCGTTTGTTGAACAAGGAACAATGTATACTTTATACATGCCAGATTAACATAACGTCTCAAAAAGCGGAAGTTAATTACTCACCGACATAAAACAGAATTTGTGCAATACCCGTAAAAAATTCTGGTTCTTGTATAGGAGAATCCTCTTCTATCTCTAAGTATGTTTTAAACCATTCTGATGTCTTCATTCTCCACCTTGCCACTTCCTTACCTCGATAATAAAATTTTGCCCAATCCATTGGTGCTTTCTTTACTGTGAGTTCACAAGAATCAGATTTAATAAGAAGCTCAGGGGATATAACTTGCCAACTTTCATATGTTATAGAATATGTTTTTGAGGTTTTATGGTCTATCAGTGAATATTGTGTTTTACCCCACCTTGGAATTTTCTTCACTTGGTAATGCAGCTGTCCATCATTTGTAAAAACATCAAATTGTACAAAATAATCTCCACTTAAGAAGAAAGAACGTTCAGGTTTAACTAGAAAAACAAAAAGAACTTGTAGCAATCACTACAAGTTCTTTTTAAGGTTAAGGTGAATACAAGGGACAAACAAACCATTTCAACAGGCATATTAGAAAAACTAGGGGTGATACTTTGATAACTTTATTATATAACAAATATTAACATTCGAAGATTTTAATTTTGAAAATTTTGTGAATTAAGAAAGCCAAACGATTTATTATGTCTATATTCTTAAAAAAATCCATTTGTTCATTTTATACAAAATACTTTAAATCAATGTCTATATCATAATAAATTAGTAAAAATGTATGGATAGGTAAATAGAGAAGAATGTGGGATTCTTACCTAATATACTATGATTATATTCATGTTTAATAAATTATAATAATATGAATTTCATGTTATCACTAAATATAATTCTTAAAAACATGTAAAGCACTGACATTCGGACCATTTATTTTTGAAAAAGTTTGAAATTGTATATTTTTTACAAAATATGAGTTATAATTTTTTTGAAGAGCAATCTGTAAGTCCCATTGAAATATGTGGTAAATTTACATGGGATATGAAATGCATATTCGAAAAGAGATAATGCACTAAAAAAGTGTTCTTATCTCCTTTTACTTATAGGATGAAGAAATCAATTGTGGAAAAATTAAACAAACGTTTGTTTAAAATATTTTGGCTATAGATCAATATAAGAGATATGAGGATGATGTGTAGATATAATAAAGTTATTTAATTTTCTTCCTAGAAATAAGGTAACCTTCTATCAGACAATATGATAGAAGGTTATTAAAGTTGTTTAAATTTTACATTTTTCTTTTATTCTTTATATTTTTAGGAATAATAAAGTATAATTTCGGAAGGCGAATCGTTAAACATATCCCCCTATATTTCATATTTTAATTTTTCTAACTCTAATTCAGATATAACTTTGATTCCATTGATTTCTAATAAAGCTGTCGTTACTCCAACTCCATCTCTTTTTTCTCCAATAAACTCACCATTATAAATTTTTTTGCCTCCACACGATGGACTATATTCTTTTAACACTACGTGTGTGATTTTCATTTCTTGTGCTATCTCTAATGTCTTTCTAGCACCATTTATATATAATTCCGTCACGTCATTTCCTGAGCGTTCTATAACTTTTGCCTTACCTACTAAAACATCAAACCCATCTCCACCTAAAATTTCAGCGGGTTCTCTTGGTGTAACAAACCCACCTAATAGCTCTGGACAAGTAGGAATTGCTTTCTTCTCATCAATTAATTTTTGGATTGTATGATTTAAACAAGAAGTGCCATTATATCTTACGGGATTTCCAGCTAAACAAGAACTAACTAAAATCATGCTACACGTCCTATCTAAGCAAATTTAATTATTAATGTTGTCGAAAAAATATTGAAATATTCTTATGTTTATTATACAAGACAAAAATAAAATATGTTATGAACATTCAATTTCACACCATATTTTTAAACAACTATTTAACTTTTTAAAGAACTTTATTATTTTTTAAACAATTTTATTATTCGTAAACACAACATACATGTCCGTCAACTTAAAGGTGGAAATAAACGAGAGCGTAAAAATTCCACTGCTTTTGTATTTAGCCTGAGATTCAGCCCTTCCGGACTGATAAGGACACCTGTTTCTGATTCTAAAATGCCACATAATCGAGCCAGAGAATGACTCGCAGTATCTTGTCCCATCCCAATACATAATGAAGATAGATCTTGTGCCCGAAATTTACTCGTACGTTGAACAAACTGAGTTTGTTTGGCAAGTTCGGTTAATGCTTGTGGTGAAAAGCTACATTGTAATTCCTCTGCAAGTAGTCGAAACACTTGAGAGCTAGAAAATTTTTTCATAGATATTCCTCCACTTTTTCTTAAATTTTATACAATAGAAAGAAAAAGGAAAGAGGGAATCAGGCATGTATCCACTGGGTTCGAAAGAACATCCCATCATCGTAAAGGTTTCGTCTCAAACAAGAGCAGAGAAAGTGGCTGCGATTTGTGAGGCATACAATTTTTACTACATAGTTGGGCTAGAATTCAATGAAGATATATCGGATTTAAAGAAAGCAATCAAAGATTGCTCAAGACCAGCAAATATTTATGAGAATTGTCCATGTAACAGTGGTAAGAAATACAAATTTTGTTGCATGAACAAAGAAATTGAGTTAGATATATAAAAATGAGATACTCCCATTTTTTTTCGTTTTGGGGGTATCTCATTTTAGTTAGCTTGATGGCGATGGGGTACGGAAACATGCCCATCAACTTAAGAAAACAAATCCACCCCAAAACGAAAAAATGAGCTTTTTTATTACAAGTTAGGACAAAATCTCGTTCTGGGGGAGGTGTATTTTCTTAGCTTGATGGCGATGGGGCGGTACCCCTAGATTGATACTATCAGTATGTCCAAGCTTCTTAGATTTTTTGCACTAGAGCCATAAAAACTATGACAAAGTTTATCCGCTTTTCCTTTTTGCCTACTTGTTAAATTCAGCAAGTAAAATATTTTTAAAAGGATCAGGACTATTAGCTCTACCCATACTGTTCAAACTGACGGCCAACGTATGCTTGCCTCCAATTGTACCTCCAGCAAAAGTAACAAACCCTGGAATGCCACCTGAGTGCCCCCATATTGAGACACCGTTGGGAAGCTTATTTTCATAGATTCCAAGACCATATCTGCCGATTTCAGCAATTCCTGTAGGAACTGTAGTAAGCATTTGTTTTAGTTGCTGTTCCTTCAGTAATTTGCCACCGAGCAAGGAAGAGAAAAATTTGTTTAAGTCGTCAGCAGTAGAAATCATATCTCCAGCCGAGCTGCCTATACTGGGGTTAAAATAGGTAACGTCTTTTAGCTCACTTGCCCCTTCTGGTTGGACATAGCCACGGGCATGCTTGGTGCCTGGAATAACGCTTGAATTGCCAGGTAGGAATGTATTCGACAATTCAAGCGGTTCAATAATCCGATTTTCAATCTCTTCCGCATAGCTGTTTCCGGTTACTTTTTCAATAAGGATACCCAGTAATACATATCCTGTGTTTGAATAAGACCAGCCCTTTCCTGGGGAAAAGTCTGGGGGCATCGAAAGTCCAATCTTCACTAGTTCTTCAGCGGTATACGATCTTTTTGTGTCCATAATATCAGCTTCTTTTGACCTTAAGTATTCAGCGATACCACTTGTATGGTTCAATATCTGACGGACAGTAATCTGTTTAGCATCATATCCGTTTCCTTGAATGACACCAGGCAACCATTTTTCGATGGAGTCGTCTAGATTCAGGCGGTTCTCTCCAGCTAATTGAAGTACAACCGTTGCAGTGAACGTCTTCGTTACGCTGCCAATACGAAAGCAAAAATCTGTTTTCATTGGTTTCTTGGTGTTCAGATCCGCTACCCCAACGGCATACCCCCAAGTTTTTCCACCCTCAGAAGTTTTAGCAAGTATCCCCGGGTATCCAAGTTGTAATGTATCCCGCATAGCTTGCTTGACGGAATTACGATCTCGTTGCGTGCTTGTTTGTGACGAACTAGATACATTTTGAGTGGGCTCTGCTTTTACAATTGAGGTTGGTGTTGTGTATAACAGGGAACTTCCAGCTATTAAAAGGGCCAAACTTGCACATGTAATTTGACTACGTGTTTTCATAAGGCATTCCTCTCCTCTATTCATATTGTATAGGTGGTTGCTTGCTGTTTCATACTAACCATACAGCTATCATCTCTACCAATGACAAAAGGTCAACATTGAATTCGTAATCATCTTCATAATGATTATTTTTACAAACACCATTCTGTCCTATTTTTGTTAGCACCACTTAACCTTAACAAAACTTCGCAACAGAACCAAACTTTATTATAAAGCTACAGTATTGGTCTTTATCTTGTCTTTCTTGCATTATTTTTTAGGATGGACCGTACCATTCGAGTAATAATCCACCATATACTCCCATGTATACTTACCATAAGTAGTAGTCATATCCAAGTATCTTATACCATTAGCACCAGGAGATCCCATATAGTAAGTAAATGGATAGGATTTAGATGCTAACTCTTCTTTAAATGTTGTTTCATAATCAATTAATCTATTATATTTTGTAATATTAGTTGTAGTAGTACCGGCAATTTTCTCATCGTACTCCATATCCACTCCAATAGTTCCTATTCTCTTATTTACATAAGCTTGTGGAAGGATATAGCTTCCGTCTGTATAGGAAAGTGTTCCATTTATCATGCTTTTTTTAACAACTTTTAGTAAGTAATCGGGTTTGTTCAGAACTGTACCATTTTGTTGGGTATCGCCATGAAAATACCAATTAGGCTGTAGAAGCACTACATCAAAAAGATTGGTTTGATTGGTTACCCAAGCTACTCTTCTTAAAATATCAGTATCTGTATCAACATAAGGAGCCCATGCTAATTTTTTGTATCCGTTTGTGGAAGAAGAAGCCCATGTATCAAGCGCTTTAAATAGCTGGACAGTCACATTAGAGTTCATACTATTATTTAATTTACTCCAATAATCTCCAGTATATACTGTAGCTTTAGTACCATTTGGATCAGCAGTATCTTTATAAACATGTTCAACATTAACGTAAATACCTACTATATTGTTTGTCCAGATTACACTACCTAATTCGGTTTTGAATTTTTCTAGTTCTGCGGTAAGAGGGTCAGATTTAAAATCTGTACTGTTTGAACCTCTATGTAAAGTCCCTAACCAAATTTTTGCACTACTATCTTTTGCTATGATTTTTTTGATTAAATCTAATTTTAATTTGTAATCAGTATCATCATGAACAGAAATTTTCGGTGATAAAACAATAAACTGGTTGGCTCCTTTCATGAGATTCGTAAGCTCAGTATCTTTATATGTGTTATAAGTGGTAGAAGCAGCAGGATCAATTTTTCCAGCATACATAAGAACCGATTTCATAGATGGACCAAACGTAGTTGCTGCCTCTACGTGATTAGTTGCCCCAAATAAAGATGGCAGCAATAAAGCTGCGGCAGTTACAGTAGGTAACAGAAACCTTCTTAATTCCCTAATCATACATTTCCCCCTATTTTAGTTGAATTTTGTATCTTTAGGGGTTATGACAACGATTTATTCTTTTTCGGGCCACTTGCAAAAAAATTTCAAATATATGATAAAACAATAACTTTAAGGCAATTAGATTTGAAGTTTTCAAGGAAATCTTCTTGAAGTGTGTCCCGTAAATTTATTTTTAGCAGTATTTACAAGTATTCTGTAAACAAACCTTGTTAAATTCTTCTTAAAAAGTTAACGGAACTCTAATTCTGATAACTAAAATAATGAGTGGCTCCAAAAAGTAGTAATTTTTTCCGTACCCCTAATAGAGAATACTATCTGTGCATTATCCTGGAAACATAGGATCTTTAATCGCATACTCTTTTGGCGGTTCTGCTTCCATTAGATTTCGTATAAAATAGTCCCATCGTCGACGTATAAAGTAAACATCTTCCGAAATCCCATGATGCCGATTAGGAAGAATCAGCAGGTCAAAGTCTTTGTTTTCTTTAATCAAAGCATTTGCCATTCGCATGGTTAAAGCGGGATGGACATTATCATCCAGGTCTCCTGTCACCAAAAGTAATTTTCCATTTAGGTTCTTAACCAATTTTGTGTTATCTTGTTCACGGTATAGTTCTGAATTGAAAAGTCCTTGAAAACGTTCTCCCCAAGCCGCTAGGTATAAGCGTTGATCATGGTTCCCGCACCCTGATACTGCTACCTTATATACATCCGGATAAGTCAGTATAGCTCGAGCAGCTGCATAACCTCCTCCAGACTCACCGTAAATACCTACTTTCTTTGAATCTAGAAAAGGATACTGCTCTGCAAGCTGCTTAATAGCTACTACATGATCTTCAAGCCCTGCAGACCATTCCAGTCTCTCGTTAGAAAAATCATGAAATTCCTTTGACCTATAAGGAGTACCTCTTCCGTCCATTAGAATAACAGCAAAACCAAGCTGTGCAAAAGATTGAGCACCGCCCACTTGATCAACTGGTAGCCCTAATGCATACTCTCCCCCCCAAGTAAATTCTTTCGGTGTGCGAGTTATTTGAGGGCCCCCATAAATATAATCTAGGATGGGATATTTACAACCTTTGTTTATTTTTGCAGGAGGAATCAGTATTCCGTACAAATCCGTTATCCCGTCGGCAGCCTTGACAGTGAAACGCTTTGGAATTTGATATCCATTTGATAAGAGAAGTTGAATATCAGCTTGCTCTAATGTACAAATTAATTTTCCATCTGTTGAACGTAAAACTGATTTAGGTGGCATATCTACACGCGAAAAAGTATCTATAAAAAAACAATAATCAGGAGAAACAGACACGTTATGCTCGGCATTCTCCGGGGTAAGGAGCACTAAGTTTGATCCATCTAGCCGAGCTCGATAAAGGTGCTGAAAATAAGGATCACGTTCCGGTTCTCGGCCACCTGCAGTAAAATACACCCATCCTTCTTTTTCATCAACACCAATGAGTCGACGGACTGTCCAAGGTCCAGAGGTAATTCTATTTTTTAGTCTTCCTGTACGACTATCATAAAGATAAAGGTGTGACCAGCCGTCGCGCTCGGAATGCCAAATAAAAGAATTATCATGGCATAACCATTGGACATTTATACGCCCTTCGCCACTTTTAAGGTTGTAGAGGTCGGTAAATAGGAAAGTCTCACTCGTCTCCTCTAACAAAGCTTGAGTTTCACCAGTTTTTGCATGAGCGGCAACAAATTGCATAGATCGATAATCGCGAGACATTTTTGTGAAATAAACAAAGCCGCTGTCGTTTGTCCAATAAGCTGTTTGACAACCAGGGCTTAACGGTGACAAATGTCCAATAATCATAGGTTCTGTATCCAATTGAATCATCGATTGCTGTTCAATATCGCAAATTATAAATTGGGCTAATGGAAGGTGTTTATCTCCGACTAGCGGATAGCGATACGAATGGATGACGGGCGGCTTTGCTTCTTCAGAAGGAACTGATTGCAGAAGGGACATTTTTCGTACCTTGCGTTGATCAAGTCGGTGCGTCAAGATTTGTTTGGAATCCGGTGACCACAGTGCTGCTGGTGGAATCTTTTGGTTATACAATCGTTTAAAGACAGCGGAAGTTTCTGTCTCCGGCGGAGTGCCATAATCATAGTATCGCTTACCATCATGAGTCAGTTGGATGATTTGTCCTGTTTCTAAAGAGCGTACAAATAAATTATATCCCTTGATAAACGCAGACCAGCGCCCGTCAGGGGATCGAAGTTCATGCGCAGGCACTTCTTTAGCCCTGATTTGTTTGCACTGATATTCAGTTAAATCGCAAATCCACGTGGATTCATCTGCTTCAAATTGAATAGCCTTCTCTTCATTGACATAAGTAAAGAAATTGAAGGGAAGGTTATCTGGATCGAACTGACGGTTCATTGCATTGGAGAGAGATTCTGCAAGCCTAGCATGATCGAAAGCAGGTTCTTTAGTATTTGACCATGGATTAACTATTACAAATTGCTTGCCGCGTCCGCTTTCTTTTCGTATATCCCTTTGATACCAAAAGCGGCTTCCTTTATCTAGCCAATTAGGAAAAACCTTGCCGTTAAATACATCTTTTATAGCGTTCCAAGAAAGCAGGCGCTCTGCTTTCTTATACTGTTCATAGGTTACTGATAATGACATGCCTATCACTCCTTTAACTATTTAAAACATCCGCTCTAGTGCACTAGAAACATAGAACCATTCATTTTTCTCATATTCAAGTACTTACATAAAATACCAATCTAAACAGCTTATAGGTGAATTCTTCTTATTTTGGACAGACCTTACATGTTCTTTGCACCTACTTTTTCATTACATGCATCATTTCAAGCCATTTGACATGTAAGTATCATGATGTACAAGTCTTTTAGATTTCTTTGATATTAGCAGGGTTTTTTAATCTTACATTTATTTGTAAGATTTTTAAATGCTCTTTCATGTAAGATAACATCATCTTACAATGTTGCTCTTTCCCCAAACTTTCATTTATCTTACAATAACCTTACAAAAGGAAAATTTTAGTTTTAAGCAAGGTTTTAATTAGTGGAAACGGGGGGAGAGAAAGTGGAGAGAACGATTATAATCGTTGATGATGAGCTTGAAATCATAGAGATACTAAGACTTTTTTTGGAAATGGAAGGCTTTTCGATACTGAAAGCGCGTGATGGTAAATCAGCTTTAAACCTTATACAGAAATTCAAAGTTGATCTAGCTATTATTGACATTATGATGCCCAATATTAATGGATACGAATTGATTAAAATAGTTCGGAAAGAATACAAAATGCCTATTATTATTCTTTCTGCTAAAAATCAGGAAATGGATAAAATTATGGGATTAGGACTAGGAGCAGATGATTTTATATCGAAACCATTCAGCTTGTTGGAGGTATTAGCACGAATCCAAGCTCAACTTCGAAGAACATATGATTTTAATGTTAGCTCGTTAAATCAAGAGTGATCTCAAACGTGCTTTGATGACCTGGTGTTGGATCATCGCTTTTGTGTTCTTTATAAGCAAGGACGCGAAATTAAACTTAGCGCTCTAGAGTATAAATTATTGAAGTTATTTATGGGGGAGCCAGGTCGTATTTTTACCAAAAAGCAAATCTTTGGTTCTGGTGCAAAAATCATTTGATAGAGGCATAGAAACCTGCATAGACTGTTCAATGGTAGATTATGATGCAATTCCAAATAATTTATGTATGAATCTAACTTCATTTTGGGCAGACTTCACCTGTAAATGAAGTTGTCCTTTTTTCATCATATGCATGGCTTCAACGCCACTCAATATAGAAGTGGCTGTTTCATATGACTTGAATCCTAACATAGAACGTACACGTTTCTTAATGAAACGGTGATCTTGTTCCACTATATTATTGAGATATTTAACTTGCCTTAGTTGTATGCCTTCAGGCATACGTTTCTCTTCTTTTAATTCTTGAATTGCTACAGCATAGGCAGGGTTCTTATCAACGGTTCTGGTGCAAATATGATTTGTTAGAAACATAGAACCTCAATATCTTTTTCATCCATGAATTATGATGCTAATCCAAACAACTTATGTATGAACTCAACTTCATTTTGGGCAGACTTCACCCCTTGGTGAACTTGTCCCTTTTTCATCATATGCATGGCTTCGATACCACTTATCATCCAAGAGGCTGTTCGAAAGGATTTTAATCCTAACATCGAACGAACTCGCTTCTTTATAAAACGATGATCTTGTTCTATGATATTGTTAAGATATTTCACTTGCCTGGTTTGTATACCTTCAGGCATACGCTTCTCCTCTTTTAACTCCTGAATGGCTACAGGATAAGCTGGGTTTTTATCCACTGTTATGAAACGTGGTCTGGAAACATACGAAAAAGCCAAGGCTTTCTTGAGAAAGCGCTTGGCTGCTTGTTTATCTCTTGATTCACTTAGATAAAAATCAATGGTATTTCCTTCGGAATCTACTGCACGATACAAGTACATCCATTGACCCTTTACTTTGATATACGTTTCATCGACTCTCCAGGAGTCATTTGTTAACTTAAGATGACGCCGTACCCTTTCCTCTAATTCAGGCCCATATTGATGAACCCAACGCATAATCGTTGTGTGAGCCATGGATAAGCCGCGTTCCTCCATCATTTCCACCAAATCACGAAAACTGAGGTTGTACCGTAGGTACCATCTCACGGTTAATAAAATAATATCAGGCTGATAATGCTTCCATTTGAACAAATTTTGGTTTTCCATACTGATCACATCCCTTTTTTAGAGTACTAGTATCAGTATGTCCAAGATTTGGAGATTAATTGCAATTATCTTGAAGTTTTTGCACCAGAGCCACAGATACTGCAAAGATAGTCGTCGTTCCTAATAAGAAGTACATAAAAAGCCTCCATATTTTTATACATCGAGCTTTATTACCAGATGGACTTTTTAATACAGTTAACCCCAAGGAGATAATACTATCTCATGACAGGATAATTAATTTAAATTATTAAATTATGGTGTCATTTCTTGAAAATATTTATAGTCGTGAATAGCTTCACCATTATAGCCAAGTCTATAGTGAAGAGTATTTGCGTAATAACTGTCAACAGTCGCTAACTCCGTATTCATCTTTGTTTCTGTTTCTCCAAAAAAAGTAGTATAAGTTTCCGTTAACGGCTTCGTTTCTATAGCGATAATGCAATGTTTTCCAACGGATTGGGCATAGTTTACTTCATCCTTTGAAACACCAACAATTGAATTGTTCCCTAATGGATCCGCAACATCACGATATGCCATAATCACTACGCCCTCACCAACAGCATCGATCACGTGATAAGCTAGTTTCTTAGATATCCCATCATACGTGATATTAGCATAATCTGTTCCATCCCACCAAAAAGGAATGGCTACAGCAAATGGAATTTTCGGGGTTTGCAAATTAGCTTTTTCGTTCAGATTCTTAATTAAGTTTAGGTAGTTTTTAATGATGTTCCCACGGGCTATTGTATCCTTCCATTGTGTTAACAAATATGGTTCAATATCGAATTGAATACCATCAAATTTTTTGTCAGATGTAACTCTGTTGTTGTAATCGTATATGTTTTGCATACGACTAAGGGCTACACCTGGGTTTTCTCCCCATGATGGCTCACCGTCAAGTGCATACACTTTTATGCTCTGTTTACCGGCTTCTAGATTCAGCATTTCGTATTTATAGGGATTAGTGACAAGGTAATTTCCTGTCATCACATAAATTACATTGATTCCCTTTTGTAAGGCAAAATTGATTAAATGTGTCCGTCCATCCGCAGTGTTAATCACATCTTCAGCATTCCACACATACATTGCTTTATCTTTACCTGAAGGTGTTTTTGCTAGAGTAGGAGATGCACTCATCAATCCACACAGGACGATGAATAAAACAATCCACCCTATCTGTTTCGTAAAAATTCCATGAATCATGGTTACATTACTAGTATTATCCATCTCATATACCCCCTTAATAAAAATTCTCACCCTTTACCTTACCTCGAACTCTTCAAAAATTACTTTTGCAATTCGGCCAGTTACAATAGGACTTTTTCCTAAAATGACCTTTATTAATTTCCGTAATTTTAGATGGTACGAGGAAAACACAACAACACCTAAATTTCTATCTTTTATAAATCTAGAATACGTATGAAAGCCAACGGTAAATTCTCCTGTCCAAATTACGTTGTGTGCAAGTTTTTTACCAACCAAGCCGCATTCTCTCGTTGAAAAATGCGGCTGTTCCAAAAAATAGTTCTTTGTTTTTAATCAATCGTGCATAGTTGAATTGGACGTAAATTACAAAAAAGTTTATTCGTTATTCCTCAATTGCCCGTTGGTTTAAGAATTTTTTCATTATACATGTTGAACTAACGTCCCATTGTAGGTGTTAATGGGCGACCGGCAAGTGCCTACTTTCATACCAAGATAATTATAATGACTTTTTATATTCATAATGGTTTGATGATGTGTAACTTCATCAATTAACTGATCTATTTTATGAAGGTTAATTGGTTTATTTATTAACAAGTCATTGAAAGCCTGCTTGATTTCTTGGGGATAAACATTTCCTACCATACTAGAAAGCCCATTACATCCATTATTTATCTTTGCTGTGAAATTGACATCTCCTCCAGCAAACATAATGAAATCATCAGGTAGACTTGTATTTTTATGACGATTAATATCGCCCTCCTCTTTAAGTCCAAGAAGGTTAGAGTGTTGAGTAATAAGGTCATTAAGGGATTCAGCACTCAGGTCAAAGCCAGTTCGAGAAGGATTATTATAAAGCACAACTTTTTTAGTTGTATGCTTAAGCAATTCATTAACATAGAGAATCGCTTGCTGCTGAGTTGGTTGAATATAGGGTGGAAAACCAATTAGAATGTAAACGTCAAGTAACTCCAAAATATACAATAAAAGTTGATTTTGGAGTTATTTTTTGTTTGCTTCACTTTTTTTCGGCACTCTACAGCTAGATGGTAAATCCTTTGACCACGGCAAGACTTTATCAATTTCTTCTTTATTGTTTAAATTGATGTTGGGAAGTGTTTCAAACAAATAACGAAGATAATAATAGGGACTTAGATTGTTCTCTTTTGTGGTTTCCACCACACTATACATGATCGCACTTCCTCTAGCACCTCGCGGTGTATTTGAGAACATCCAATTTTTTCTCCCGATTACAAACGGTTTAATAGAACGTTCACTTCTATTGTTATCAATTTCTAAATGACCGTCTAATAAAAAGGCTTTAAGATGCTTCCATTGATTCAAACAATAATTGATGGCTTTTCCTAGCGCACTTTTTGGTAAAACACGATCTTTCTGTTCATGAAGCCATGCCGAAAAAAGGTCCAGAATGGGCCTGCTTTTTTCAAGTCTCTGCCTATATCGCTCGGTAGGCTTGACGTGTTTGAGCTTCCTTTCAATCGAATAGAGTTGATTACAGAAGTGTAAGCCTTCGCTCGCCTTCACTTTTTTCCCCTTCTGTGATTCAGGTAAAGCTTTTAAGGCTTCATCAAACTTTCGTCTCGCATGCGCCCAACATCCGACAAGGGTGACATCCGGTACTTGATGATACCCACTATATCCATCTACCTGTAAATATCCTTCAAAACCAGTTAAAAAACGTTTCGGATGTTCGCCTGCTCTTGTAGGTTGATAGTCATAGAGGACAATAGGGATATCCTCTCGTCCTGTACGATATAGCCACAGATAGGACTTCGTTGTTGCGGTCCGCCCAGGTTCGCGTAAAACTTGGAAGGTTGTTTCGTCCGCATGAAGAATGGTTCGAGTAAGTAGGTGTTCATGCATCCTTTCATACAAAGTCACTAACCATCGATCAGCCCCATATAATAACCAATTTCCCATCGTTTGTCGTGATAAGAAGATCCCCATTCGTTCAAAATGTTTTTCCTGACGATAAAGAGGCAATCCCTCTACATATTTTTGTGTCATAATGTAGGCCATAATCGATGGAGAAGCGATACTTTTAGGAAAGGCGGGAGCTGGCATCTTGGCCGTTACAATCGGTGTAGATACCTCGTCTAATTCACACTTACGACAAGCGTATACATATCTCTTATGTTCTGTTACTTTTACTTCCGCAGGAACAATCGTCAGTTCCTTTCGGACTTCTACACTCATCTCATGCAAAGCACCACCACAACACGAACAAGCCTGTTCCTCATCAAGTAAACGATATTCAACCGTTTCAATCGGAAGGTTTTGGACAGACTCATCCCTATGACCGCGTTTCTTTTTACGACGATAGGTAATCGTTTCAACAGCTGGTTCGGGGGTTTCAGAATCACTTTCTTTCTCAGCCTCATTAAACAGTTCTAAAGCGATTTGATTATTAGGTGTTTTTTCGCTAGACGTACCAAACTGTTTTTGTTGACTCAGACGAAATTGTTCTTCATACCATCTCACTTTTGCCGTGAGTTCCTCTACTTGAGCTTGAAGTGATTCAATTGTGGGTTGGTTTGAATGTGAGAGTGTTGTTTTCATAGATAAATCCATTCGACAAAATTATCCAAATTCCTTTTACATATATGATTTTTATAGAATGGATCTCACATGTACGGCTTGATGCCCTTGTTTTTGTTGAAAAGAAAATCCATCAAGAAGCCATCTCAATTGTCGTCTTGATATAGTAAGTGGCACACCCCTATGCTCAGTTGGCCAGTAAAACGTTCCCTTTTCCAATCTACGATAGTGCAACCAGAAACCATTATGTTCCCAAACCAGAATTTTTAGCTTATCGCGTGAGCGATTGCAAAAAACAAATAAACAGGAAGAAAAGAGATCTAACTCAAATTCTTCGTTTACAATAGCCGCTAGTCCATCAATTGATTTACGTAAATCTGTTGCCCCTTGTGCAAGATATACTTTTTCAATTGCGATTTCTGACATCATTGTTGTTTCACCGCCTGCATCACTTGTAAGAGCACTTGCGGAGTAAAAGGCACATCTAATTCAATGGTTGCTTCTTGCATGTGAATTCGAATCGTAGCATGTATGTTTTCTTCTACGTCAGGGACATTCATAGAAAGCCAATTCACACGCTCATTTACATTTTGCTCTTCCGTTTCAGGCGATAATTTTTGCAGCCAGTAATATAGCCGATGAACCGGTAGGTTCTGTTTTTGACACCAGGCAACTTTTGATAATCCACTGTTTTTATAGTCTTGAATATAAGTTTCCCATTCTTTCTTTAATCGGTGTCTTTCCATAAAAAAACCTCCACATAAAGTATGTAAGGAGATTATCTCATGGGTTATTTACAAATAGTAGGTGGGGAATATTTGACGTTTACAAATAAACTTAACTTTCGTCCAGTCGAGCTAAAATAGGAACCTATTATATTTCTCGATAGGTTCCTTCATTAAATGGAAAAATTTTCAGGTGTGGCGGGTTATTCTTTGAATCGTTTCCGTACCCCTATATGTTTAATTGAAAAATAGTTTTGTCATAACCTTACCAACGTAAAATTCCGTCTGCACTACATGAAGTACCAACACATTCTAAATATAATCGGTAGTAACCTGAAGAAGGAGCTATTAGTGTTATACCTAAATCTCCTGTAGGAGTCATGGTCCGACCAAAAACTGTATTGCCTGTTCCATTATTTTTTACATATACTTGAACTGGGTTGCGATTGTTCGTTCGATGACTATATCCTAAATAAAATTTAGTTCCACCTTTTAAATATACTAAGGAAGTTGATTTCAATCTTTGACCATAACTAATATTAACCGCTTTAGTAGCTGCAAATCCCTCAGTGGAAAATGATAAAAATGCAATTATTGCTGTGAATACACCTACGTAATATTTAAATCTTCTTTTCAATGAGACCACATCCTTTGAAATTAGATTTTATTACATTCATAAATATTGGATGGATGGTATTATATCCCCTTCCTGATTTTTATTTTTTCAAATAAGTGTTGCTGTTATATATTTGTTTTTCCTGTTGTTTATTTACAATAAAGTTATTTAAGTTGTGAAATGTATATTTTAAAACTTAATCTAGGTCTTATTTGGAATATTTCGCTGTAATAACCAAATATCAGGAGGAAACAACCAAATAAGTAAATTAACATAAAAATTTCATAATTTAGAAATATTTATCTGTTTTATTTATAATAAGGAAGTAATAAATAAAATAGATACTTCTATTGGAAGAAAGGTGATAATGTGCAGGGAATTCGAATTGAAGAGATATATCAGGAAATATTAGATGGAAAAAGAAAAATATTCCCTCCTAATACATGGAATGAAGATATCAATCGTGAGTTATCAAAGCGGGTAACTAGATATTTAATTGAGGATGTTTTGAACTGGGGAGGGGAAGATATAAAAAGACAATGGAACAAGAAGCTAATTAAAAAGTATAAATTGGGAGGAGTTTTGGGCATTGTATATCAAGCTAGCCCCTATACAATGTTAAATGACTTATATCCAGGAAGGTTTAAAGAATGGGAATTCCAGAAATCTTCAGTTCCCGCAAACTTTTGGACAAAAGAAAAAGGATTAGAAGTTTTACGATGGACGATAGAAGAAAAAGAAAAATTAACAACAGAACAATTGTTACAAGTATATAGCAAAAAGTGGTTGATTAAAAATAAATTAGAAAGACCTTCCAGAGTATATTGGGGTTCTAGCCCGTATGCAATGCTGAATGATTTATATCCAGGAAGATTTAAAGAATGGGAATTACAGGAGACCCCCCTAAATTTTTGGACAAAAGAACAAGGATTAGAAGCCTTACGATGGACGATAGAAGAAAAAGAAAAATTAACAACAGAACAATTGTTACAAGTATATAGCAAAAAGTGGTTGATTAAAAATAAATTAGAAAGACCTTCCAGAGTATATTGGGGTTCTAGCCCATATGCAATGCTGAATGATTTATATCCAGGAAGATTTAAAGAATGGGAATTACAGATGACACCTATAAATTTTTGGACTAGAGAAAAGAGTTTAGAAGTTTTACGATGGACGATAGA
>NZ_JH921527.1:7478-9391 GCF_000299035.1 Bacillus bingmayongensis | reverse complement strand
TTACGTAAATCTGTTGCCCCTTGTGCAAGATATACTTTTTCAATTGCGATTTCTGACATCATTGTTGTTTCACCGCCTGCATCACTTGTAAGAGCACTTGCGGAGTAAAAGGCACATCTAATTCAATGGTTGCTTCTTGCATGTGAATTCGAATCGTAGCATGTATGTTTTCTTCTACGTCAGGGACATTCATAGAAAGCCAATTCACACGCTCATTTACATTTTGCTCTTCCGTTTCAGGCGATAATTTTTGCAGCCAGTAATATAGCCGATGAACCGGTAGGTTCTGTTTTTGACACCAGGCAACTTTTGATAATCCACTGTTTTTATAGTCTTGAATATAAGTTTCCCATTCTTTCTTTAATCGGTGTCTTTCCATAAAAAAACCTCCACATAAAGTATGTAAGGAGATTATCTCATGGGTTATTTACAAATAGTAGGTGGGGAATATTTGACGTTTACAAATAAACTTAACTTTCGTCCAGTCGAGCTAAAATAGGAACCTATTATATTTCTCGATAGGTTCCTTCATTAAATGGAAAAATTTTCAGGTGTGGCGGGTTATTCTTTGAATCGTTTCCGTACCCCTATATGTTTAATTGAAAAATAGTTTTGTCATAACCTTACCAACGTAAAATTCCGTCTGCACTACATGAAGTACCAACACATTCTAAATATAATCGGTAGTAACCTGAAGAAGGAGCTATTAGTGTTATACCTAAATCTCCTGTAGGAGTCATGGTCCGACCAAAAACTGTATTGCCTGTTCCATTATTTTTTACATATACTTGAACTGGGTTGCGATTGTTCGTTCGATGACTATATCCTAAATAAAATTTAGTTCCACCTTTTAAATATACTAAGGAAGTTGATTTCAATCTTTGACCATAACTAATATTAACCGCTTTAGTAGCTGCAAATCCCTCAGTGGAAAATGATAAAAATGCAATTATTGCTGTGAATACACCTACGTAATATTTAAATCTTCTTTTCAATGAGACCACATCCTTTGAAATTAGATTTTATTACATTCATAAATATTGGATGGATGGTATTATATCCCCTTCCTGATTTTTATTTTTTCAAATAAGTGTTGCTGTTATATATTTGTTTTTCCTGTTGTTTATTTACAATAAAGTTATTTAAGTTGTGAAATGTATATTTTAAAACTTAATCTAGGTCTTATTTGGAATATTTCGCTGTAATAACCAAATATCAGGAGGAAACAACCAAATAAGTAAATTAACATAAAAATTTCATAATTTAGAAATATTTATCTGTTTTATTTATAATAAGGAAGTAATAAATAAAATAGATACTTCTATTGGAAGAAAGGTGATAATGTGCAGGGAATTCGAATTGAAGAGATATATCAGGAAATATTAGATGGAAAAAGAAAAATATTCCCTCCTAATACATGGAATGAAGATATCAATCGTGAGTTATCAAAGCGGGTAACTAGATATTTAATTGAGGATGTTTTGAACTGGGGAGGGGAAGATATAAAAAGACAATGGAACAAGAAGCTAATTAAAAAGTATAAATTGGGAGGAGTTTTGGGCATTGTATATCAAGCTAGCCCCTATACAATGTTAAATGACTTATATCCAGGAAGGTTTAAAGAATGGGAATTCCAGAAATCTTCAGTTCCCGCAAACTTTTGGACAAAAGAAAAAGGATTAGAAGTTTTACGATGGACGATAGAAGAAAAAGAAAAATTAACAACAGAACAATTGTTACAAGTATATAGCAAAAAGTGGTTGATTAAAAATAAATTAGAAAGACCTTCCAGAGTATATTGGGGTTCTAGCCCGTATGCAATGCTGAATGATTTATATCCAGGAAGATTTAAAGAATGGGAATTACAGGAGACCCCCCTAAATTTTTGGACAAAAGAACAAGGATTAGAAGCC
>NZ_JH921527.1:0-7468 GCF_000299035.1 Bacillus bingmayongensis | reverse complement strand
AGAAGAAAAAGAAAAATTAACAACAGAACAATTGTTACAAGTATATAGCAAAAAGTGGTTGATTAAAAATAAATTAGAAAGACCTTCCAGAGTATATTGGGGTTCTAGCCCATATGCAATGCTGAATGATTTATATCCAGGAAGATTTAAAGAATGGGAATTACAGATGACACCTATAAATTTTTGGACTAGAGAAAAGAGTTTAGAAGTTTTACGATGGACGATAGAAGAAAAAGAACAACTCACAATAGAACAGTTGTTACAAATATATAGTAGGGAATGGTTAACGAAGAATCGGTTATCAACATCTCTTTGGAAATATTGGAAAGGAAATCACATGAAAATGCTGAATGATTTATATTCAGAGGTATGTAGAGAAATGATAAAAACATGAACTAATTCTTATTTTTTCCATATGAATCCTGTTTCCTACAGTAGGCCACCATATCATTTCGAAAAAATTGTACGCTAAGGAATTTATTATGGTCATAGAGAAGTTCAATATAGTCATACTGACACCCGGTAAACTATAAATCATAAAAAACAGCAACATAATATCTGCTGTTTTTTATGGGTTGTGTTGGTTTTGAATAAAGTTTGATAAAAAAGTAGTTTATAACATTAATTCCATCATAAAAAATCCCTCTACTTTTTGAACAAAGATTGATCAAAATATAGAGAGATTATTTTTTTATACATGAACTTTTTATAAAAAAGATAAATAATTTCAATAAGAAAATCATAAAAAACAGCCCTGGATTATATACTAAGTTTGTCTTTACAGTTCTCGCAAATAAATTTCCCCTCTAAATTTAAATAGGCTTTAATTTCTGTAAATCCCTTTCTCTTAGGATAAGGTACGATTACTAATGCTTGTTCGTCCTTTTTAATATCTTCCTTACAGTAGATGCATTTTGGAACTATCAATGCCACATTAATCCCCTCTTTCAACTTCCTATTTTCATGATACACATATATCAATATATATATATATTATTACAAAACACATTAACGTACAATTTTCTTTTTTGGATATGATACCCACCTGTTGTAGTGTTTAAAATTTATAAACACACTTACAGGTATACTTGTAAGTAACTTTCATTTAAAATCCTAATAAAAAGAAACTATTTTTAGGAAAAGATTATTCAAAACTCATTTAGAGTTCTTTGATAGAAACGTCGCAACTTTCTTCAAAACTTCGTGACTTTATTATAAACATCGCATCTTTTTTATAAATATCGTAACTTTATTCCAAATTAACAGGTTGAAATTTCGAATTTCAAAGACCTTTATATATAAAACTAAAATTAAATGCCTTAAAATGTGCCTGACGGTATCGTAACTTTTGAATATATATACAAATTATGGTCTTATTTAACAATATACCCCAAAAATACCTTCCGTTTTACATTCACTCAGTTTTTAAACGATTTCTTTTTTCACGTTGCAAGGTACTTACGCTGATTCCCGTCTTTCTCTCCACTTTCCTATAAGACTCTGTTTTTAACAAACCAAGAGCGTGTTCTATTTGCTCTTTATTATATTTCTTCGGTCGTCCCTCTTTAAAACTAGGATTCAACTTGGCAATCGCTTTTCCTTCTTGTGTACGTTCTACAATCATATCTCTTTCAAATTCAGCGAATGCACTCATGATATTAAACATCAATCGTCCAGTTGGCGTATCTTCTACTACTCCCATATTAATGACATGTACCTTAACTCCTTTTTCAAATAACATTTTAATCGTTTGGATTGCATTTTCAGCCGAACGCGCAAAACGATCTAATTTTGTTACAACAAGTGTGTCGCCATTTTCTAGTACAGAAAGTAGTTCTTGAAATTTTGGCCTATCAAATTTTGTACCTGTAAATTTTTCGGAGTAAATTTTCTCGCAGCCTTCTTTTTCTAACATTTGAATTTGAGATTCCAAATCCTGGTTTAATGTGCTCACCCTAGCATATCCATATTTAACCAAAAACTCACCTTTTCTACGTTTACTTTTGACCATAAGTTTTGATGTAGGTCAATGGGTTCTGTTGCAAAGTTTGAAAAAAGCATAAACAGGTTGGTAAATGAGGAACAATGTTTAGGAAATAGCTAGTAATTGTTGAAGTTCATTGTACGTTGAAAAGGCGGAGTCTCTTTGAAGACTTCGCCTTTGTTTATATAGGGCATGAATGGTCTCGATACCTTTTATCGTACGTGAAGCATGACGAAGATTTTGAAATCCTGCGGATTTGACAAAACGTCTCTTTACATGCCTATGATCCTGTTCAATAAGATTGTTTAAATGTTTGATTGTACGATGGATTGTAGTTTGATAAAATCCTTGTTTTCTTAATTTGTTAAATGCGCAAAGTAATGCCGGCGCTTTGTCTGTAGTGAGAACCGTTGGTTCTCCAAAATGTTTTACTAATCTTTTCATGAAGGCATAGGCAGCCTGATGATCCCGTTTTTTACGAAGTTGAATATCCAATGTGTGTCCATCTTTATCAATTGCACGATAGAGATAACGCCATTCTCCCTTAACTTTGATATAAGTCTCATCCAAATGCCAAGATAAGCGTGCAGATTTATTTTTCACTTTCATTCGATAATGTTTCAGGAATAATAAAGTTATCTAATTTCGGAAATCGAATCGTATAACATAGCCTACGTTGAGAAATCAAAAACTTTTTATTTAATTCATTTAAGTGTATACATTTATTATTACTTATTCGTTGTATAAGTATAGGGAGGGCAAATAATGAAACAAGAAAATATATTAGCCTCCTATCTTATCCATTTAGGAGAGGAAGTGTTCAATCTATTACTAGCGAAAGGAGCCAAAAAAGAAGATGCTGAAGATATAATTCAAAACACTTTTTACAAAGTGTACACACTATTAGATGATCTAACAGAGAACAATATACGTCCGTGGTTTTTTAGAGTAGCACTCAATGAATATATTGATTTGAAAAGAAAAAAGGAGCAACAGAACATCTACTTAACCGAGGAAATTTATTCAAAGCTACAATATACAGACTGCGAATTTGAGGTCATTTTAAATAAGGATGAGATTTTTAATTTATTAAAAGACGTTAAAAAAGAATATAAGGAAGTTTTCTTTTTAAAGTATTACTATGATTTTTCATATGAAGAAATTTCGGCTATTTTGGACATTAAAGTAAGCAGTGTAAAGCAAAAATTATTTCGTGCACGTAAATTTATTCACTCAAAAATAGGAGGGAAATATTAATGGACACTTCTTTAAAGAGTGCTTTAAAAAAAGCTAAGCGAAAACAATTACTAAAAATCGTCATTACTTCAATTATCGTTGTACTTATTCTATTACCAATCCTTTATAAAACGGGGAATTACTTCGCAGCGAAAAGTTCTACAAAACTTCATGAACAGCTCTTTTTACATAATGAAATTGCCGAACCTAATATTCAAATCGATTCTCAAGTTACGAGTAATACCTCCATGTTTGGTGGCAACATTGTGACGAATCGTTCTAAAAATATTAATGGCTATTTAGTTCAATGGAGCACACTCACAAGTTCGTATGATTGGTTTCGCCTTCATATTGATAACAACGAGTTAATACCGGGATTTTATTGGTCTGATACGGAGTTCTATGAGTATGATAAACAAACAAAGAATAAATTTGCAACATTTTATCATCCATCTATTAAAAAGTACTATAATGGTGTACGAAATGATCTAGCGGCAATTTCACAAATGGAAAACCACGTTGCGGAAGTTGCGATTTCTTTCGATCGACCATATACATTAAAAGAAATTCAAGCAAAAATTCCCGATAATTTAAACATCGTATGGTGGTATATGACTTCACCAATTGTAGATGAAAGCAAGGGACCTGCTGGTGTGCAGGTTTATGGATTTAATCCATCTGATTCACCGAAAAAGGCATATAATAGCTTTATTGATGCACTTAAAAAATATGATGCAGATGGTACTGAAAAAACAATCCAAGAGTTTTTAAAATTAAATAAAAATAAACAGTTTGATGAAGTGAAAATTTTAGGGGTAATGCTGACTGGTCAAACCCAAAACTTTAAAGTCTTAGAAAATCAAGATTTTATTCGTGGTGCTTCTGTAGGGGCTATTGCACAAATCGTCCCTTATATTAAACCAGAGAAATAATAAGAAAGAGATCAGATGAATATTTGGTCTCTTTTCCTTGTTAATCTGTCCTCTTGTTAACTTAATAAATATCGAAATATTTCTGTGTTTATAATAGGGGGAAAAAAGAAAATACGGTATCTGATGAAGGAGTTTTATAAAAAATAAAAAACCCGATTTTAAATGAGGTTGGAAATAAAAGTAAGCCTATGACCTATTTTTACACGTATCTCGGCTGTACCCCTATATATTTAATCTGAACGCCCTCTCTATTAGATTTGGTGTTTCTAAAATTACTCCTACAAAAGTCGGACGATTTGTGACTTTGTGGGAGAGAAGTGAGTATGGATCGATCCAACCATATGACATATCAGATTCAGCCAATTTGTGCTTCCTAAAGCAGTTCTATGTAAACAGGATATTAAAAGCACATTACTATTCTCTTATGTTAATGAGAATAGTAATGTGCTTTTTATGAATATACATTAAAAACAAGAGTGATATCGATATGTGTCTCCCTCTACATTTAATCAATCAGCTGGAGAAGTAGGGGAGATGAAAAGAAAACGTAAGTGCCATACCTCTCAATCATATAAAGATTCTGCAGCTATTTGTGTAAACTATTAATATCCCCAAATATCTACTTCAGCTGCTGAAGCAAATCCATTCTGTCCATTCGTTACTTCTACTTTTACATATTTTGCAGTAACTGGGGCAAAGGTTGCTATTTTCTTATTACTACTATTTTCCCATGTTCCGGATGATACTTTGTCATATTTAACACCATCTACACTTGTATAAATATTGTAGCCTAAAATGCGGCCATTCTCTGACCCATCTTGTCTTGGAAGATAGTCCACTTTCGAAATTGTTTGATTTTTATCAAGTTCCAATGTTAAATTATATGGATATTGATTTGGTGTCCAACTGCTATGCCAAAATGTATCTGGTTTCCCATCAATTGCCTTACTCGCTGAACCACTGGATTCCTCACTATTTGCACTTGCTTTCATCGCATTTTTAGGCAATACGTATGGTTTAACAGTTGGAGAATCAGTTAGAATATCTACTTCAGCTGCTGAAGCAAATCCATTCTGTCCACTCGTTACTTCTACTTTTACATATTTTGCAGTAACTGGGGCAAAGGTTGCCGTTTTCTTATTACTATTATTTTCCCATGTTCCGGATGATACTTTGTCATATTTAACACCATCTACACTCGTATAAATATTGTAGCCTAAAATGCGACCATTCTCTGACCCGTCTTGTCTTGGAAGATAGTCTATTTGTGATATCGTTTGATTTTTATCAAGATCCAATGTTAAATTATACGGATATTGATTTGGTGTCCAACTGCTATGCCAAAATGTATCTGGTTTCCCATCAATTGCCTTACTTGCTGAGCCACTGGATTCCTCACTATTTGCACTTGCCTTCATTATTTTTTTCGACAATACAGCAAGTGGTTTAACAGGTTTAGTATCCGTCGCTTCCCATATAGGTGCAATTAATGTTGGATTATTTAAACCTTCTACTTTTTGTCTCGTTTCTTGGGTGGCTTTCAATCCCCATTTGTCAAAAAATGGAAGTAAATTTTGATTTGCTACCTTCGATGTATTGTAAATAAATGCTTGTATTTTATCTTCGTCCGTTTTTGGAAGCTGATCCTCTGGTAACTCTCGGTATAGTTTATGAAGATTTGGATAAAAATCATCGCCATATGCTAAATGAAGCTGCCAAATCATAACAAGTTTTACAAACAAGTCATCAATATTTTTATATTCTTTATTTGTTTGTTTTAAGTATGCAAAGGCTCTACCATAATCGCCTTCTTTTTCTAAACGTGTTGGTTGATTAGGGAATAATTGCTTTTGTGCAGCTAAAGAATATAGATTAACAGTTACTTCACCCATACCTCTTAAATCATTCCACGTCCATGGGTGTTGTTGTCTTGCATGTCCCGCTTCATGCATTTGTCCCCACCCAAATTCATTTACATTCAAAGTACTTTTAATTGCTTCACCAGCAGTTGTAAATACAGCTCCATCCCAACTTGCATACATACCCCACTCTTGTTTATTAGGATTTTCTACAAAAGCCCAAATACGCTGAGTTGAACGATGTAATGGATTAACATCTGTTTTAGATAATCCCGATATTCTATCTTGTGCTTGAATCATTTCATCATATTTTTTTAACAGAGGCACAGGATTCTGATCCACAATATATTTATTGGCACTATTACGAGTAACAGTAAGTAATGCGCGCTCTGATTTCAATTGTACAGCATGTGCATCTGGATATTTGTTCATCATGGCAATCCAATCTTCTTTCGTGTGCTTCCTTAATTCAAAGAATGGCACAGGACTACCGCCTTTTGTTACTTTCACCCTGACTGTTCCTGTATCTTGATAGTTATCAAATCCTAATAAGCCGCCGTTTGGAGAAGAGACAGTATTAGAACCAGGAGAAAGATCAATTTCTTTTCCCCATTCTTTATCATATTGATGCGTCCCAATAATCCCTCTAATTTTTTGCGTTCCCGATACTTCAATTGTAACCTGCTCATTTGGTTTTACATAGATTCCTGTTGGCATATAATTTTTTTGCTCACTTCTTCTTTCCCTTTTTGCTTCACCCCAAAAACTACCTGTACCGGGAAGGTCAAACTCCCTTTGTTCATATTGCGTTGCAGTTTGGACGGCAGCTGTTTCAGCATGTACATCTAAATTATTTGTCATAATTGGTGAAAATAACGTAGTTGCCAAAATAACGGATGTCGCGAGCACCTTTATGGGCTTTTGTAACCTACAATTCTTTCTTCTATTCATATAAATCAGTCCTTTCATTCAGAGCCGTTCTAGCATCTATACGAAATACCAAATTTCTCACTAATTTAACAAGTAGATTTATAAAATGAATAATCCTATAGAATAATATTGATTATATTTTTTATGAATACGATAAAAAGCATAGACATCCAAGACTTCCGAATCTGGCCGTCATATTACCTCCATTTACTTCTTAAGTCATATATATCACTCCTTAAAGTAGGAAATTAAGATAAATACCTTCTCTAACAATCCTTCAATTCATCTTGGATATCCATATTAAGTATAATTTAAAAGTAAAAATATAAAATTGAGAAAATTTCACATGTCTATTATGAACTTATATATAAATTCGAAGGAAATATTTGAGATATTTTTACCAGGGGTACCGCCAACCAAATGACATAAAACCTACACTAAAGATAATTTTATTCTTTCTTTGAGATCTTCCTCTGATGTACGTGTAAAAGGGTTCTGTTGCAAAGTTTGAAAAAAGCATAAACAGG
>NZ_JH921526.1:10334-33595 GCF_000299035.1 Bacillus bingmayongensis | reverse complement strand
TTTTGTCACATCATTCCCTGCAGCATCTATATAATAGCCCCTCATAATTCCTTTATGAATATAATACAGTGAAGAAACTCTTTGCCCCTGCCTTAAAACAATTGTACCCTTTGGTACCATCTTTATAGCAGCTGTTGAATTAAATAAGTATTTTAAATCTTCTTCCAACTCCAGCTTCAAACCAGCTTCAATATAATCACTCGGCTTATTAAGCATAATTCATCACCTCTATGAACATATAAGGCATATCCTTTATCCACAATTTACTATTATAGCATTTAACCATGTCAAGCAACATTTAATCAAAATACAAATAATAAAATAAGTAATGATAAAGGTGACTCAATTCAAAATGATAATGAAAAAAGTAACCCAATTCAAGGTAAACGAGAAGGTGCTGGTTGTAAAGGTTTTGGAATTATGAAAAAAGTATCTTTGACTTTATCTGAAGAAACGTGGGCCGTGATTGAAAAGTTGTGTGAGGAGGAAGGGATGAAGCAATCTAAAGTCCTGTGAGACATTATTGAAAGTAGTATAAAAGATTAAATCTTAATAAAAATTTCATTTTGTAGAAAAGAAGCCCCGTTATTCACGGGGCTTCTAAGGGTAATTGTCAAGTAATGACGTACTCGACTAATTAACCATATCATGAATTTTTTGGTAAAAATACTGGTAAATGTGTCCAAATGGATAGGATCATCATTTTGTGTGGGGTTGAAATAAATGATGTTTTTGTTTGATTTATTTTTCGTAATCCGAAGCGTTATATCTTTTATATACAACTTCAATATTAGCTTTTGCACACACCTCTTTTACTAGTTCAAGATGATTTTCATCAATCTCTTTTTGAACAAACAAAGCAATTGTTCCCGATAAATGCGGTGCGAAATGTTGACGTACAATAAAGTTGTTTAATTTACAATAAAATCGTTTAAAACATGTAAAGTTATTTAAAAAAGTCAGTCATGTTATTCCATTGAAGTCCTATTTCATCGAAAATCAAGAAGAATCTCAAGTGGAAAGTTGAAGTGTCAGATTGATTTATTTTTGGTTTATAATGGGTTTTATTGGGCGGGTTTTTTAGAAATAAATGTCATTTTGAAAAGGGGTTTTGCTATGTATACCATCGGAAGATTTTCAAATCTGTGCGATGTACCTGTGAAAACAGTTCGTTACTATAGTGACATTGGTTTACTCGAACCTTCTTATGTAGATCCCGAGACGAGCTATCGTTACTATGACTACGATAAGATGAAAGAGCTAAAGACTATCCTTGCGCTTAAAGATTGCCAGTTTTCGTTAAACGAAATTGAACAAATTTTAAGGGGTAAAGATATGAAAGATCTGGATGTAAGATTAAAGAAAAAGACAGAAGAGTTAAAGTGTGAGCAAGAACAAATTATCAAGCAAATTAACAACATCCAGAAAATAAAGAAGTTCATAAAAAATGATAAAGCATTCATTCCTGGGCCAATTCTGTCAAGTTGTTACATAGAGGAGCGAAAAGATATACAAGTTGTGTCTATTCGCAAAACAATAAACATGGTTGAAATGGATACACTCGTTAAACTGTTGTTTGAAAAGATATATGCATATCAGTTTAATATGGATGGGGAGCTACTAGCTATTTTTCATCAAAAAGACTGGAGACAAAAGAAAGCAGATGTTGAATTACTTTTACCCGTAAAAGTCGATAAAAATGAGGAGTGCCTTACGATATTACCCGGTGGAATGTATGCATGTATCGATGTAAAAGGACCTTATTCAGAACTTTATTATGGTTACAATCGTTTAAAGGCATGGGTGGCAGAACAATCACTTCATGTTGAAAGAATGTATATGGAAGAGTACATAAAGGGACTCGTTCCATCCAAAGTAGTGAATCCAATAAATATTAAACCGAACAATGAGATACATCCAAAGAATTTTTTGACAAAAGTGTTTGTAAAGGTAATAACGCAGAATAATTAAATAACGAATTAAGCTTAACTTTCCAGTAACTGGAGAGTTTATTCTGTTTATAGCAAGGTATATATGTCTTGCTATTAAAATGCAGAATGGGGAGCTTGAAATGAATACGCATACAGGCAAATTTACTTATCTTAAAGGAAGTTCGTATGCAATTGGAAAACAACAAGCAGTAGAATATTATGAGAATGCATACGCTAAGGAAATTTTTTTTAGAGAACAATCTGATTCTGACAAAGCATATCTAGAAATGAGAGCTCAAATCGAGGAGTATTGTCCGGGATTAAATGAGGAATTAGAGGGTTTTGCGGAAGGATTTGGTTATAAGCCAAACCAATTAAAGTTTTATAACGATGCCTGGTTAATACCTGGAGGGTGTAGTCTAGGTGCAATTTTGCCCCAAAAAATGGCCGATGGTAAAACATACGTATTACGAAACTACGACCTCTCTCCTGATATTTCGGATATGCGCCTTTGTACAACTAAAGTAGATGGAAGATACACGCATACCGGTTTCTCTGTTTCTACATTTGGTCGAAGTGAAGGATTAAACGAGAAAGGCCTATGTGTAGCGTTTGCTTCGTGCGGCATGCCAATAGGTAAATATCCAGGTATGAGAGAACCCGGAGTCACTGGGTTGCAGTTTATGGTGGTTGTTAGAACTATATTAGAGACGTGTAAAAATATTGAAGAAGCCGTCTATGCTGTGAAAAACATGCTAGTGGGAACGAATATGAATTTACTTTTAGCGGATGCAAATGGTCAGGCGGCTTTAGTTGGAACATATGACGGAGTTAAAGTAGTTAAAAAAGCAAAACTAGACTATTTAATTGCAACAAATCATGGGCTATTTCCTGAAATTGAAAATCTTGAGCCAGGCAAGCTAGAACAATCTCAACTACGATATGATATTTTAGAGAATAAATTTAGTGACAATGGTAAAAGAACTATTTGCGAAATTAAAGAACTTCTTTCAACGGAGTTTCCGGAAGGGATATCCATTCATAATTATAAAGAGAACTTTGGAACAGTTCATTCAGTGTTGTTTAATCTTACTGATTGCTAACTTGAGTTTTCCTTTGGTTCTCCTTTACAGAATAAATTATATAAGATAAATGTTGGTGATAATTTTTCACAGACACGAATTCCAGTTGATTTTTGTAACAAGAACTATGGACCGGATTTTTGGAGAATATTGAGATAATAAATATAAAATTATTGATAGTGTTTAAAGTGAAGAGCTGTATCTTGCTATTAAAGGTGGTTTTAGTTCGATATGTCCTAAGTTAAGTACTAAACTAATACAAGTATGTACTTATTCAAGAAAAGGGCGCAATTGCGGAAGAACACTTACTTTTTAAATGACTTTATTGTTGTTTGTTTTGAGAAAAATAATATTCAATGAAGAAAATTAAACAATTATCATAAAACACCGTTCTAGTTCCGAACGGTGTTTTATGTATTTAGATTATTAAGATTAAACAACTTTATTGATATTCAACAACTGACACGAATTGTGAAAGTATGTATTCGTTGTTATAGGAGTGCCACCTATACCCAGCAACTTAATAAAAAACGTTATCCTTTCTAATAATCTAGCTTGTTTAGAAAGAATAACGTTTTTTATTTTTTAGGATAGTGAATATTCTTAAGTTGATGGACATGGCCTCACCATATCATTTCGGGAATTCTGTACGTTTAGACACATTTTCGTCACAATTAACCCCTTTTACTGTAAGCTAAGAGATATTTGTTCAGAAAATCCTATTTTCTGGACACATCAATTTCATTCTTAGTTTCGTAGATTTTTCCCTATAAATACGTCCGAAAACTCTGTCCATAAATCTATGTTCAGATAATACCATATGATTGAAGTTATGTTACAATGATAGGTGGATAAACGTGGTAAAGTATGTATAAATAGGTTATAATTACCTTTTGCGTGTATTAATCCGTATATGAGAAATAAGTGAATTTATGGTTAAAAAAACAAGCAATTGCACAACAGATAAAAATCAATGGTTTGTTCTTCAAAATCTACCGCACGATAGAGATACATTCATTGCGATTTTACCTTGATATACGTTTCATTGACTCTCCAGGAGTCATTTGTTTGCTTGAGATGACTACGTATTCATTTTCCGAATTCAGGATCATACAAGTGAGAGTTCAAATAAAAAGGAGAATTGAAATGAAAAAAACTATGTTAGCTCTGACATCTTTGTTCACTGCTTCAGCATTCGCTGTGTCTACAGCTTCAGCCGCATCGGATGTATACAATAACTTTGCAGAATTGTCGACGCATTACCAAAAAGGTATAGATTATACCATTGAAACCCAAGATATACCAAGTGCTGATGCAATCATTTTAGCAATCCACGGTGGAAGGATTGAATCTGGAACGGACCAAATTGCAAAAAAAATTGCCCTAAGTGATTACAGTTACTACATATTTAATGCTAAAAAATATGAAGATTTAAATAACGATGAGCGAAATGATTTGCATCTAACTTCTACCCATTATGACGACCCAATAGCTCTGGGAATGACAGCACAAAAAAACAAAGTTATTTCTATCCATGGTGCGAAAGGAACAGAAAAACTAGTTTACATGGGTGGACTTGATGAGGAATTAAAGAAGAATATTTTGAGTAAATTGTCCGACGCAGGTTTCGGCATTGGGACTACACCTGACAATCTCGGAGGGACCGACCCGGAGAATATCGTAAATAAGGGTAAAAACCTAAAAGGCGTGCAACTGGAGCTTACCACTGCTTTGCGCGACGAGCTTACAAATGATAATTCCAAGATGGAAAAATTCAGTAATGCCATTCGGTCAGCGATAGCTGAGTCAAAGTGATGGTAATTTCGGTACAATTTAAGTTTTTGTGACTTCGTAGAAATGATGGGAGGGCAGAGACGATCTATCCCTCATACAACCATTATACGTTGGATACATCAGTATAGTTCTGAATTGGACAAGCGGATACGTCGTCAATTAAAGAAAGTTAATGATTCTTGGTGAGTCGATGAAACGTATATCAAGGTAAAATCGCAATGGCTGTATCTCTATCGTGCGATAGATTCCAAAGGTAATATAGTTGATTTGGTTCTGGTGCAAAAATTAACGCCTCCAAAGCATCATAATGGGGTTCAGCTGGGATACATGTTTTTGGGGCATAGTCTCGTGCCCATCAAGCTAGGGTGTTTTTTCCTAAATCCCCGAAATAGGGGAATTAGCTTAATTCATTAAAAATTTATACATTATATCAAAAAGTACACCTTTTGGAGTGAAGTGATTTCTATAAAAAACAATATGTCAAAAAGTTCGAGACAACATTTTGACGTACTTCAAAATCATATAGACCTTTTGAATCATTCATAAAGTGTTACAAAACAACGTCTCAAAAACGATTGTTTTTGATAACTGTAAAGTAAGAGAAATTTAATCCTTCCAAATCGCTTAACTTCGTTATCAAAACTATTATCAAAATCAAATTAACTTTAACTACCCTTTGTGATAAAAATATCTTGAAAAGGTTAGGTGATTTGATGGATTCATATATTTATGGTTATGCAAGGGTCAGTACAAAACAGCAAGATTTAATTCGTCAAATTGATATACTTCAAAATTATAACTATACCGAAATTTTGACGAAAAAAATGATAAGTAAAGTAATCAACCAGAGCTTAGCCAATTAAAAGATAAAATTAGATCTGGAGATACGTTAGTTATTGAAAGTTTTTCTAGGTTAGGACGAAGCACAAAAGATTTGATTGAACTAGTTGAGTATTTTGAGAATAAAGGTGTTAAACTCATCGATACGAATACACCTCAAGGAAAACTGATGTTAACGCATTTAGTCAGTTTGAAAGAGCTTTAATCGCCCAACGAACTCAAGAAGGTCTTGAAAGTGTCAGAGCAAGAGGAAGTGGACGTCCTCGGATTAAGGATAGGCTTCATTTAGAGAGCATTGGAGTTATATGATTCTAAAGAATACAGCATACAAGAAATTGTGAATATGACTGGTATTAGTCAGGCAACACTGTACCGATACATACGAAAAAATAAACAGATATCACAGAATAAAGAAGCTACAATAAATTAAACCTACAATTATAATAGTAGCATTTGCATGTGTAGAGGACTATCTTATAAAATATAGTTAAGAAAAGAAAGACAGGGAGAGGAAACCCATGTCCACAAAATTAGTAAATTTACGAATTGATTTTGCTTTTAAACAGTTATTTGGCACAAAGGGAAATGAGGAGATTTTAATCGGGCTCCTAAATGCCATTTTAGAAGAATCTTTAGATGAACCAATTGTCTCTCTACAATTAGAAGACCCACATCTTCATAAGGCTTATGAAGATGATAAATTATCTATTTTAGATTTATTAGCAACATTAGAAAACGGAACGCAAGTGAATATAGAAATTCAGCTTCGAAATACCCATGATATGGTCAAACGTTCTTTATATTATTGGTCCAAATTATATACGTCTCAAATGCAAGAGGGAATGCCCTATCGTTCACTTCGTAAAACAATTACCATTAATTTATTAGATTTTATGCTGTTTTCTTATGATGATTCCTTTCATACGATCGGACAGTTATGGAATGCGAAGACACAACAAATCTTAAGTAATGACATTGAAATTCATTTTGTAGAAATACCAAAACTTGTGAAACAATGGCGTGAAGAAAAAGTGAATCCTTGGAAAAATGCGTTTGTACGCTGGATGTTATTATTACCAGCACATGAAGATGAACATTTAACTCAAACATTGGAGGAGATTGCAATGAATCAAGATCCAATTTTACAAAAAGCAATGAATAAATGGGAAAATATGAGTCATGACTCTACTTTCCGAACAGCTTATGAAGCACGCGAGAAGTTACTTCTAGATGAACAAGCTAAATTAGCGCATGCACGTGAAGAAGGTTTAGAAGAAGGTCTGGAAAAAGGTCTAGAAAAAGGTCTAGAAAAAGGTAAAGCCCAATTAATTCGTGGTATGCATAAGAATGGAATGCCGTTAGAAGACATTGCGAAATTCACAGATTTAAGCATAGAAGAAATCAGAAAGATATTATTATAACGCATGCAGCTATGACTAAAGAACCGCTCTTGTAATTATTCAGAAGCGGTTCTTTGGTTATGAAGTAAAAAACTTTCACACTATCGGACAAATACGAAAATACGACAGATCTTAAGTAATGACATTGAAATTCATTTTGTAGAAATACCAAGATTTGTGAAGTAATGACGTGAAGAAAAAGTGAAACCTTGGGAAAATGCGTTTGTACGCTGGATGTTATTATTACCAGCATATGAAGATGAACATTTAACTCAAACATTGGAGGAGATTGCAATGAATCAAAATCCAATTTTACAAAAAGCAATGAATAAATGGGAAAATATGAGTCATGACTCTACTTTCCGAACAGCTTATGAAGCACGCGAGAAGTTATTCTATTATGTTTAGCAGTTTCTCTTCTTAGAAAGGAAACTGAAAAACTGTTTTTTTGTAACTTTAAATAAGTAAAGGTTTTCAGATGCGTACTTTGATAAAGCAAAATTTGTTAATTCAGATACTCAAATTTTTAAGCAAACTGGCAATTCTGTAAGTATTGTATACCCTCTTTTCTTGTTTATATTTTTTAATGAGAAATAAAAAAGGGTAGCTTATAAGTCCAGTGGTACACTGGACTTATAAGTAATAATGTCATTACCAACATATACTGCTAACAGCAGTATAGTACTATGCTACTAGGGCAGGTAAACAAAGAACAATAAAGAAGTATTTTAGAATTGAAGCTAAGGTTGGAGAATATAGATAATCCCTTTTATAGCATTATCTATATTTCTATAAAGAAGAGTTTAGGAGATTGGATTAGAAAAGGGGAATTATGGATTCTTTTTTATTATGTTAGAATTTCACATACCGAAATTAATAAATACAAAAGAGATATGTATCAATTCGATTAACTACCTTTAGTTAACAATGTATAAGGTATGATACAAGAGAATGAAGTTAGATGTTCTAGAGACAAATAGAATACACTAGTACATTTTAGAGTGTATTAAAATATTATTTTAAAGTGTTACTCTACAAAGAATATTCATAACAAATTTATGTAACGACACAAATTCAGTACTGAGTTAATTTAAAAGTCCCAAAGTTTGTGTCATAAAAATGAAGTCCCCAGATTTGTCTCGCCAAACACAAAAGGGAGGCATTAAAAATGAATGGTCCCAACAACTTACTTACTATTAGTTTACATAAGATAAATTATCGGTAGTTATTTGGTGTGTTAAAACATAATATCAAAATGAATAGTTACCTTATGTTATTGAGATGAAAAAGAGGAATTTGTTTCTTTTTAAATCATGTTTATAAATAACATTATAATGTAGACCTTTCTAGTATTTCTGCTGGATGATCATTTAAATAAAACTTAATATTACGAGATTAAATTCTCCTTAGGCGTTAGTTTTTATTTTAAGTTAAACTTTGTTCGTATCTCAAAACGAGGAGTATTCTTAGTTTTTGAGATTTGAGAGAAAAATACTAGTTTATGTGTCTCCTCCCCATCGCTATCAACCTAACAAAACAAAATTCCCCCTAAAATGAAAAAATACGCCATTCTTTCCTATGATACTACAGAAAGAATAGCGTATTTTTTATTTTTTGGACATTTTAGATTACATGTAAATAGACTTTGTTGTAATTTTGTTTCGCTATTAGTATATTACAAGTTATTTTATTTTTTTACTCTACCTATATATACTAATCCATTAGAACGGTTACCATTCATTGTTACGTACTCTACTTTTTCATACTCTAATTTCTCAAAAGTATTTGTCCATTCTTTTACACGTTTTTCATTATGATGGCGTAAAATAGCTCCATCAGATAATTCAAATACGCCATATGTGTCATACTTATCAACATACTGTTTATAGCGTGTTTTATTTCTTTCATCCTCATTTAGTAAAAAATCATTAATATAAATAATACCTTCTGGTTTTAATACCCTTTTAATTTCATTTAAAATAGAATCCTGTTCTTGATTTTGGTATACACAGGTTAGAACTGCAAATAATAAAACAGTATCAAAAAAATTATCCGGGAAGGGAAGTTTCCCGCTTTTAATAATATTAAAATCAATGGCCATATCATTTGATTTAGCCCGTTTAATCATTTCTTCTGAAAAATCCACACCATATAAATTCGTAAATTGTTGTTCTTTTAGTTCAAGTAATGTTCTTCCGTACCCGCATCCATAGTCCAATAAGGTTGCATCTTTATTTACATACTTTGAAAATAAGTCAAGTTGAAAAGGTGTCGTGAATTCTTTTTCATTTGCCACTCCATTCCAGTACTCTTTTTGTTTATTCATACGTGATAACATTCCTTTCCCATAAATTCCCTTGATTATATTCCTAACAAGAAGAAAAAAACAGTCTTTACATTCATTTGTGTATTTGATGCAAATCTGAAATAACTACAAAAAACACTGTCCTTTCTTATGATTCTACAGAAAGAATAGCGTGTTTTTGTGGATTTGAAATAAAGATCAACCGTTTTAAAAAAAGATTAACTATTTATAAAAAAGTTGCGATGTTTTGAAGAAAGTTTAACCGTTTTAAACGTGTCAAAATCTATCAAATACCGCTATATCAACAGTCATTTAGAATTTTGATTAAACTTTCTTTCACACCAACATTTAGCCCTAAGGAACTGTTGAGTGACAATAAGTTGTTCCGTTAAAGGACCATTTAATTGAATAACACTTATTAAGTTAACAGTGAGGTTTGGTAAGAATAATCTAGTGTTCAATAAAAAATAGAGGGAATATTGTAATTATATCGAATATAATAATTTGTTTTTAATTGTACTTTTAAGGAGGCGTTGTCGATGAGAAATTATTTATACTTGATTGGGCGAAAAAACAAGGGGATAACGTTTCAATAGCCCATAAACTACGTGGTTCCCCTTCAATATTAAAGGGAGAGTACCAGATTGAAGAAAATTTATTTAAAGCCTATTGACAAAAGTAATTGGGAAGAAGCAATTAGATTATCTGTTAAAGAAGAACAACAAACATTTATTGCATCCAACCTTTATTCTATCGCAGAAGTTCAATTTCTAGATAATTTCTATGCAAAAGGTATTTATCTTGATAACAAAATGATAGGATTTACTATGTTTGGGATAGACCCTGATGATAATAATTATTGGATTTATAGACTTATGATTGATGAAGAATTTCAAGGAAAAGGTATAGGTAAACAAGCTATATATGTGGTTATTGAAGAGATAAGACGAAATAATAATGCAAACATTTCTTTAATAATGATTGGATATGATCCTGAAAATCTTACAGCAAAATTTGTATATAAAAAGGCAGGATTTATTGAGACTGAATTATCATCTTTGGGTGAACAATTAGCTAAGTATTCCTTGTAAGCACTTGAATTTACCACAATGACTTTTAGACTTATTAAAGTAAAGGACCCGATTGTGGAGCAACATAGATAGGCAATGATCAAACTTTTTTATAAAAGAATGAAGAGAGGTAGTAGCGATTTATTGATTTAACCATACACACAAAGATAAGAAATGGTGCCCGTGGCACTTACGTTTTCGTTTCATCCCGCCAACTTCTATAGCTAGTTGATTAAGTGTAGCGGGAGACATATATCGATATAACTCTTCAGCAAATAAAGATAACTCTTGTTTTTGGTGCATATTCATAAAAAGCACGTCACTCTTTCTCATTAACATAAGAGAATAGTAACGTGCTTTTAACTTCAAAAATAGTCCAAATCCTTAAGTATCAAAAATGTTATTCTTTTTAAACCAAATAATTTATTTTTCATGAAAAATGTTTTAAACTAAGTTATCCTACCATAAAATCAAGATAGGATTTATCTTCACCAAATTGTTCATTTAAAATCAAATCCTCCGAAATCATATAAGTTCCAAATAAATCACCCTTTTTGATTTCAAAATAACATGTCTTTCTTGTAATTAGACTTGTTTTCTTTTTTATATTCTCTCTAGTGATTTCTATCCAATTAATATTGTTTTGATTTTTATCTTGTTGCATTACTTTTGTGGCCCATATCGTTTTATCATTTTTAATTATAATAACGATATTGTTTTGATGCAGTTTGCCAGGATTAACATGAGCCATAATTGCATCTGCGTATTGAGCAATAAACCCTCCAATACATTCTACATTCTGCTGATCTATGATTTTCTGGATCATTTTTATTTCCCCCTTTAATTAATTAAAAATAATACTTTCTTTTGAAAAATATGTACCAACCAATAGGTTCTGTTGCAAAGTTGAAAAATAACCGAAAATAATGAGTATACGATACATGTTCTTGTATATTTTATAATGTTTATTCGGAACAATTGTATTTTCATTCTATATTTTTGGGGGCGTTTAAAACTTTGCAACAGAACCCTTATAACAACACTTACATAAATGTAATATATAGTAAATTGATAGAATCAAGACTGACTATTCTAAATTTTATATAAATTAAACTCTTGCCATACTAGGAGTACCACCAGCATTTCGGAAAAAAACCACGCTAAGAAAAATAACAAGTAAGTTAGCCGGATAACCTTATGCTAAGAATATCCAGCTTTCAAAATCCACCTTAATTTTTGAAATGAAAAGTGGCTACATCAAGCGGCTGGGTTCCTAGTGCAATTTTGTTTCTCATTTTTTTGAACAGAAAGGTTCTCGATATCAAAGGTACCACGGCTCTTCTTAAGTGAAGGAGTAAGGGATTTTTAACTCCAATTAATTCAGCTTGTATTCTTTGTATTTTTTGTATCTGCGACACGGCTGGTCGCCTTATATCCTCATATTGTTTTAGTAAGTGAATAGGCAATGAAGACTGAACTTTCGGTAACACTTTCATAATTACATCATGGGCTACAACAGCATCTTGTATAGCTAAACTATTTCCCTGGCCAGAAAATGGAGATGCAATATGAGCAGCGTCTCCGATTAACATCCAACCATCGTGTACCCATTGGTTGGATGTCGCTACTTGAATGTCAAGAACAGAGCATTGTTTGAAGTCGTGTAAATATACTCGTAATTGTTGTTCTAACTCAGGGTCTACTGTGATAAGTTGATTTTGAAAAGATTCAATTCCTTTCCTCCTCAAATCTGAATATGTTCCTTTCCTAATCACCCACCCAACCTGAACAAGACCGGATCCTTTAGGAACATAAATCAACATTCCTTCATTTTCAATTTTGATATGAGGTAAGTACCTCTTACCTTCTAATGCAGGCATGTCGAACCATACAAAGTCGAATTGATGTGATTCCTTATCTAATTGAATTCCTGCTAACTTTCGTATTGTTGAATAACGACCATCTGCACCAACAACCAATCGACTTTGAATGATTACTTCCTGGTTTTTTTGTTTCGCTTTAATCCCTGCAATTTTGTTCTCTTCCTTAATAAACTCCTTAGCCATTGTTCCGCTGAAATACGAAAAGTTGTCATATTGTAATGCTTGATCAATTAAGAATTGAAGTAATAATGGTTGTGACATAATCAGGCCGTAATCATAGGGTTTAGGAAGCTCATCAAATCTGACAGAAAATAGATTTTTTCCATGATCGATAAAATGAAAGGCATCCACTTTCTCATGTTTTATTTGTAAAACATCGTTTAGCAATCCCGTTTGTTCAAAAAACTTAAGAACCTGTGGCTGAAAAAAATAACCTCTGAACTCGCGATTCAAGTGTTCATATCGCTCCAATAATACTGTTTTTACACCACTTCGGGCTAAAAGGTAACTCAAAAAACACCCGCCCGGACCTGCACCAACAATAACAACATCAGTCTTCATAACAACCACTCCTCATAATCATTTCATCAAGTATTTACTTAGTGAAATAGACAAAAAAATTAGGTGAAGATTTTTAAAAATTGATCAACTGTAACCTTAATATACTTTTTTCTTTGATCGATATTATTAATAAACCGATCATTAGTCAAAAAGTACATAACCATAGATGTTAAAAGATTTCTAATTGCCGTTTCTAAGTAAAAAGTTTCTTCATCTATGTGTTTGGATAGAAGGCGATAAAATATATGAATTCCCTGTTGAATCAATTGGGCAAGATGTTCCTGAACGGCAGAATTTCGCTGAGCTTCTCCAAAAAACATAACAATCAATTCGGCCTTAGCATGCAGTAAGTTAAATAATGAATCAATTATGTGAAATAAAATAGCTTCTAGTGGTTCATCTGAGCCTACATCAGTAGTCATCTTATTTAATTCATGATTAAGAGTATGTTTATCGATAATAGCCCATAACAGATCCTCTTTAGATTTAAAATAATGGTAAATTAATCCGTCGGTAACTCCAGCTTCTTTGGCGATATCTTTCGTGGTACTTGCGGCATATCCCTTTTTTGAGAATACAACTAGAGCCGCATCAATTAAGTTGTTTTTTGTTTCTAGAGCTTGTAATTGTCTGTTTGTTATTTTCTTCATTTTCTACCTCACTACTTATTAAGTAATTACTTAGTGAAATTATACCATAATATCTGAGTTTGACAATTATTGGTTAAACTTAATTGAAGAATAAAAATTAGCAGAATAATTTCTCTAATACAACACAATTTATAAAAAGTAATCCACTTTTGTATTCAACATAATTTAAAACAGAGTTAAAGTTTCCGAAGATATAAAGAGATGGGGAATGTTGTGGACCAGTTTTATGAAACTATTCATAATTCATGTAATGCGTTGTACATCGAAAAAACGAAGTTTGGTTGAAGACTTCGTTTTTGTTTGTATATGGCATGAACAGTTTCTATACCTTTAATAGTACGTGAGGCATGGCGGAGACTTTGAAATCCTAAAGAACGAGAGAATCGACGTTTCACATGTCGGTGATCTTGCTCGATGATAGTATTGAGGTACTTGCTTGTACGATGAAAAGTATTTTTGTAAAGACCTATCTCCTTTAATTTTTTGAATGCGGAAGTTAAAGAAGGGGCCTTATCTGTCGTCAGAACCGTTGATTCTCCAAAAGATCGAACAAGTCTTTTCATAAAAGCATATGCTGCTTGTGTGTCCCTTGAATAACAAGTGTTTGTCCCTCTTTATCAATTGCTCGATATAAATCACACCATTTCCCTTTCACCTTGATATAGGTTTCATCCAAACGCCAAGATAACAATGTGTTTTTCTTTTTCGAAAGTGTTGCTTAGTTTAGAAAACTTTGCAACAGAACTCTTTTGCCTAAACTTTACTTTAATCCAAACTAGTTATCGTCTAACTAGTAGGTTTTACAAACTAGTTATTGTATGATACAGTATATTTAACTAGTAGGTTTTACATAATAGTGAGGTGAGTAAATGAAGGAAACACAACTACTAAAGGGGGTACTTGAAGGTTGCGTGCTATCTATTATTAAACAACAATCAGTATACGGTTATGAACTTGTACAAATAATGCGTGATTATGGGTTTACAACAATAGTAGGCGGAACGATTTATCCTCTACTGCAAAAGTTAGAAAAACAAGGGTTAATTAAAAGTAAGGAGCTCGCTTCACCTGATGGACCGAATAGGAAATACTTCTTTATTACACATGAAGGAGAAGAACAACTAGAGGGTTTTGAAGAACAATGGAGTTCATTGATTGTAAAAGTGAATCGAATTTTGAAAAAAGTGGAGAGTGAATAGGATGAAAAATAATACCGCTAAACAATTAGTAGAGCAAAATAACAAGCTTAGAGAACAGCTATCCCCGGAAAATAAAATATATTATGAAGATATTTTACTGTATATGCGTACATTTGGTTTTTTCTATGAAGAACTAGAAACAGAACGACATTTAATGGCGATATTACAAGATATTTTAGAAGCACAAAAGCACGGTGAATCGGCAGAAGAGTATTTAGGTAAAAATCCGAAAGAGGTTGTCGATCAATTGACAAAGCAATTTGATAAACCTTCATGGAAATCGATTTTTAAAATTAGTGGTTTGATTTTTTTAATTAGTATGTTTTACGATATTATAGGTAGTTTTACAACTCCATCATTACAAATAAATGGCTTTGTTATATTGTTGAATGGAATATTCTCCGTTGCATTCACTTATGGTGTTTTTAAATTGTTACACCTGAGTATTTATATGAAAACGCAATTACCAAGGTTAATTAAATTTTTCGTAGTATGGATAATAGCAATGGTTCCGTTTGGGGTATTTATCCTCATTCGACTTTATACATCCAAACAAGGAATTTTAAAAATTGGTACCCCATTTGATTGGATTGCTATTCTTGTTATTTTAATCGCGTCTATTATTTATGTTATATCCAAGAAGAAACGTGAATTTTTTGGGGGGCTTACTTTCGTTGTCACTTTAGGAATATTCGGTTTATTATTAAGGATTCCACAAATGAAAGAATTTGTTCAGGATGGTAAAAACCAAACTTTTGTCATTCTTAGCATTATTTTACCTATTGCACTCTATGTACTAGTCGAATGGTTACTATTTCGAAAAATGGAAGATGAAAATTAGTTATAAATAAAGAGTGATTACAATACAGAGGTATAATTTTGTTCGAGTGAATTATTTGTAATATCCTTTAAGAGGATTATATAAATAAAAGGAGGCGCTATAATGGAAGTGAATATGAATACACAAGATGTAGGTGCGAAAAAGCCATCATTATTTGGAATGATTACATCTCCTGGAGTACAATTTGAAAGGATGAAAACAAACAAGAAAGTTTGGGGTATGTTCCTCTTCGTAGCACTGTTACAAGGGCTACTAGGTGGTTTAAGTGCGTATGTTATACATGCTTCACCTAAGATGCTTAAAATGAAAAAAGAATTAGGTGAACTGGCTGGACAAAATTCACTTACATCAGAAGTTATTTCTGGAATTGGATCAAGCTTTGCTAGTGCGGTGGTTGGAACACTATTCATAGCAGCTATTTATAAAATATTTATGATGTTTTTTGGTAATGATACGCCTTATAAGACCTTATTGAATATTGTAGTTTATACAAACATTGTCCTTATTATTGGCGGACTTATTAATACAATTTTAAGCCTAATTTTTGGAAGTGGGATGAGCCAATATACGAGTTTAGGGTTATTATTTACGGAAGGTACATTTGCATATGGAATTGGTAATACAATTGAAGTATTCTTTGTATGGAATTTAGTCTTAATTTGGCTTGGATTACATATTACAGCTGGATTAAGTAAAGTGAAAGCATCGATTCCAATTATTATTCTATTCATTATTAAAGTGGTATTCTTAGCGGCAATTATTGTATTAATAGCGAAGTTTTTACCAAGTATGCCAATGTAAATAAATTAAGCTCATTATAAAGAAATTTAATAAAAGATTTGCAACATTAATAACCGGTGGTCTTGTTCTACTATATTATTGAGATATTTAACTTGCCTTAGTTGTATGCCTTCAGGCATATGTTTCTCTTCTTTCAACTCTTGAATCGCTACAGGATAGGCAGGGTTCTTATCTACTGTTATTACACGAGGTTTAGAAACGCACGAAAAGGCCAAGGCTTTCTTGAAAAAGCGCTTGGCTGCTTTTTTATCCCTTGATTTACTTAGATAAAAATCAATGGTATTCCCCTCTGAATCAACTGCACAATATAAGTACATTCATTGACCTTTTACTTTAATATAAGTTTCATCGACTCTCCACGAGTCATTGGTTGATTTAAGATGACGTCGAATTCGCTTATCTAATTCAAGACCGTATTGATATAATGGTTGTATGAACCAAAGATAATCCCCGTTCCTCCATCATTTCCACCAAATCACGAAAACTTAAGTTGTACCGCAGGTACCACCTTACTGTTAATCAAATTAGTTCAGGCTGATAATGCTTCCATTTGAACAAATTTTCTTTTTCCATACCAATCACGCACCCTTTCTAGAGTAATAGTATCAGTATGTCCAAGTTTTATAGATTTATTGTAATTATCCTGAAGTTTTTGCACCAAAACCTAATAATTAATAGTCATTAAGTGATTTTTTGTTAAATTTCTAAAGCACATGGATTTATCTCCTTTCTCACCACTAACCTATATAAATAGCCTACAAGTAAAAGAATTTAAGTTAATAAAAAAACCCTCATGTGAACTCCCCTCATCTACACTTCACTTAAAGAAGAGCTTCTAAGGTAATCGTACCTATCGGTATGAAGTTTACTTAGCTATCGAGCCTGTCTCTTGCTCTATATATGATTCTACTAACATAATCGCTCTCCTTGCTGGATGTTGATGGAAGCGTTCCAGTCCTTGTCTGCAAAAAAAATGCACTCACATTAGAGTGAGTGCTCTGAAAAAAGTTAAGACTCCTCCATGGGGCACAATCTTTATAAGGAGAGTCTTCTACTAGCAATTTATAATGAATACTACAAAATCTAATCAAAAAGTACATGATTTTACAAAAAAACATCAAGTGTCAGAAAATTTATTTTAGTCCAAAACCTCATGATAACTGCATTGAATCTCTCAACTTCAAATATACTGACACTATCACTCTGAAAATAGTATGTAATTAGTATAGAAAAGAATGAATTAACAATAGAAATATTGACTACATATAAATTAACAGGTTCTGGTGCAAAAAAACGAATTTTGTAATGTATCATTTTTTTGCACCAGAACCTTTTGAAGTGTCTTAAATTGGAACATTTTAATTATAAAAAGTAAAACTAAGTTCATGATTTTTATAATTTGTAAAACTGATTATGATTAATTAGCACTTTTATATTTTTTCAAAAATGGGTTCTTGTTATTGAAAAGCTTGGGTTCTATATCACAGATAAAAGGGTAACCAGTGCTAAAATAGCTGGAAGGCCTTGTTTCACAATAATTGATTTATTGGATGTGAAACCTCCGAAAATAGCTGCTATCACCACACAAATTACGAAAAATAATTGAATCATATAGCCAATTGGGTTGAGCCCCAGTATAAGTCCCCAAATGAGACCAGCGGCTAGAAATCCATTATATAAACCCTGGTTTGCAAACATAATGGTTACGTTTCGATCTCCTTCTAAGTGCTTCGGTAATTTGAAAGCGCGTTTTGCCACTTTTGAATCAATAAAAAACATTTCAAGGATCATAATGAATAAATGTTCTAATGCTACGATTCCCACTAAAATAGCTGCGATTATTTCCACACCACTCTCTCCTCTCTACTCCCTAATATCAGTTTTATATTATTTCCATTGTGCAATTCTATCAACAGGGAGACGGTATGAAGCATATCCTTCGTCGGCTGCTTTACCGATAGATAGTAGCATAACTGGTACATAGCGCTCTTTTTTCAATCCGAAGGTTGCAGCGATATTTTCCTTGTCATAACCCCCGATTGGGTTTGTATCATATCCATGCGCACGTGCTGTCAGCATTAATTGCATGGAGACAAGACCTGCGTCAATCAGAATAGTTTCGCGATTTTCTTGGACTGGAAGTTTTTCAAAATGTGCAGTCAATGCTTGTACTTGTCTGTCTTTTACCTCTTGCGGCATATACCCTAGCTCAACAGCTTTTGAATAAATTTCTTCTATATAGTCACCGTTGTCCATATCTGCAAATACCGCTATAACGGCAGATGAAGTAGAAACTTGTGATTGATTAAATTTAGCGAGTTTTGCAAGCTTTTCTTTTCCCTCCGAGCTTTCGATAACAAGAAAGCGCCATGGTTGTGCGTTAACTGAGGATGGTGCTGTAGTAGCTTCCTTTAATATTTCGGCCATCTCTTCTTTGCTGATTTTGACTGTTGGATCATAATTACGTATGGATCGACGTCCTTTCATGATTTTCATAAAATCGTTTGTTTTTAATGTAGTTCCCATGTATAAACACTCCTCTATGCTTTAATATTCTCTACATTTATTTGCATCTGTGATAGAACATGAATAAGTACATTGCGTTCTTCTACACTGACATTTACGAGCATTTCCTTCATAAAACGTTCCTATTCTTTCTTGGAAGACTCGATTCGTTCTCGTCCTTGCTCAGATAACCGAACAAGCGTTATACGGTTATCCTCAGTCTTAATACGTTTCCTTTGGCTTCAAGCTGTTTAACGTGTCTGGTGATGGCTGCGCCACCAATATTCACCTTTTTTGAAGATCGCTTTGACTAATTTCATCAACGTGATAGAGCAATGCGAGCAATTCCAATCGAGATTAACTGATGCCAATGCATGCTTCAAACTTCGCACCAATTACTTTGTTCAAATTTTGTAGCTTATATAAAATTTCGGCTTCTTCTGAACAACATGTTTTCAAAACTCACCCCTTTTTTCTTACTGAAAATTAATTGATATATCAATTATTGATACGTCAATAATATACATCCCTCTTTTTAGTTTTGCAAGTTTTTTTGCTTAATTAGTTCTATTTTGTTCCATCAGCTTTAAATTAATTCACAACATCAGTTCACATTTCTAGAAATCATAGTTATTTCAAGTTTATTCTGATAATCATATTTAGCTAAATATATAAAGAAATTCAGCTGTATCACCATCAAGTTAAAAAAATTAGTTGTCCCAAAAACGAAAATTTTATGTCTTTTTTAGTAATGAAACTCATTTTTATTGTTTTGGGAGCAGTCCATTTTGTTAGCTTGATGGACATGGGGTACTGTTGATTTGGAATAAAGTTCAATTATAATCGTGCTGCAAATGTTGATTTTACAATAGAAGAAACCCATCCATTTTGAACAAAAAAAGAAGGCTAACCTCTTCAAAATCTTCGATTTAGTGGAGGTTAGCCTTCTTTAATTTATTTCCCTTGATTCTCTATGTACGCACGTATAACTTCAATTTATGGAGGAGTACCACATTAAACGTCGTACCTTTATGTCAAATCCATACTTTCAGGAATTCGAATTTTCAAATCACAGTGTGTTTTCCTCGATATTGTCTAGGTGTCATATTAGTAACCTTTTTAAATATCTTTGTAAAATAGCTCTGATCATTAAAGTTAAGCCAGGTACAAATATCAGATAAAGAATACGTGGTTAATGTTAATAGCTTTTTCGCTTCTTCTATTCGCTCATTTTGTATGTATTTGCTTAAGGAGATACCAACTTCTTTTTTAAACAAATTGGATAAGTAACTAGGCTTTACATTTACACTCTTAGCAAGATCATTTAGAGTAATTTTGTTATAAATATTTTTAGCAATATAGTCTAAGCAGGCACCTATAATTTTGGAGTATTTTTGAGTATTATATTCTTTTACATAATCCGCAAACGTACATAAAGCATCTTCTATTAATCTATTTACAGCGTACATGTTATCTAATTGCTCGAGAGTTTGTATATATAACTCGCTAAGTGAAAATGCAATTTCCGATGGGAGGCTACCTTCTATTGCATATCGGGTAGCTAATGTAATCGCAATTATGCCATTATTTTTTTGATTTCTTAGTGGATTTCCTTTGGATAAATTAGCTGCCTCCTCTTGTGGAAATGCATATGCATATTCTATGACTTTTTCTTTATTTCCTTCCTTTATAGCTGTGAAAAATTCTTTTTCCAATGATATATCATAATAAGCAGCGTTGATTTGTCGTCGTGTAGAAATATATAAGTCAGGATTCGAAAGCGGGTAAGAAGTTTCCTCCAGTAATTTATTTCGTTCCCAAAAGATGTTTGTATCTATCTTTTCGTTAAAAATCAAATAGTGAAATAAAATACCTATATGAATTAAAGTGATTTTTCTAGCTACAGGTATATTGTGAAAATAGGAAATTACATCTTGTGTCCTGATACCTCGGTTGAACTCATTTATAAACTTAATAACAGTGTCTTTAGATACCTTTGGATATACAGATGGACCAATAATAAGTGTTCCTTTTAAATATTCGTGTTCTACTATCTGGATTAAAATAAAATTTTCTAGGTAACGATTCGTCTTGAGAAAAGGGAAGTTTTTGAGAGTGTCTTTTTCATAAAGCTCTCCCAACTGTTCTTCTTTCTGTGAATAAAAAGGATTATAAGTATTATGAGAAGTACATTCAAATAATATCTCCTTAGTTGTAGATAGAAAATAAATGGGAATTGAAAATGCTTGATGCATTAAATGAGAAAGATATTGTAAATCAATAGCCATGTATAATTTCCTCCCGTTAAAACGATTTAAATGCCCAAATATATCCATCATATCAATATAATGGATATAGATTATAGAATGGCTATTGAGAAATTTTTCGTCTTTTTGGGAAAGAGGGTAAGGGGTCATAGCGTTCTATTAATCTATCAGTATCAGACCTTTTGCTATTCATCTATTAAAGTAAGGCTTTGTTGAGGCAAATCAAGGTTATATACACGCTCTTTACATGTTTACAAAAATCTACTCTTATAATAATTAATAGTCATTAAGTGATTTTTTGTTAAATTTCTAAAGAACATGATTTATCTCCTTTCTCACTACTAACCTATATAAATAGTCTGTAAGTAAAAGAATTTAAGCTAATAAAAAAACCATCATGTGAACTCCCCCATCTACACTTCACTTAAAGGAGAGCTTCTAAGGTAATCGTACCTACCGGTATGAAGTTTACTTAGCTATCGAGCCTGTCTCTTTCTCTATATATGATTCTACTAACATAATCGCTCTCCTTGCTGGATGTTGATAGAAGCGTTCCAGTCCTTGTCTGCAAAAAAAATGCACTCACATTAGAGTGAGTGCTCTGAAAAAGGTTGAGACTCCTCCATGGGAGTACAGTCTTTATAAGGAGAGTTTCTAATAGAAACGCATCTTTAATTTATAATGAATACTACAAAATCTAATCAAAAAGTACATGATTTTACAAAAAAATATTAAGTATTAGAAAATTTATTTTAGTCCAAAATCTCAAGATAACTGCATTGAATCTCTCAACTTCGAATATACTGACACTATCACTTTGAAAATAATATGTAATTAGTATAGAAAAGAATGAATTAACAATAGAAATATTGACTACATATAAATTAACAGGTTCTGGTGCAAAAAAAACGAATTTTGTAATGTATCATTTTTTTGCACCAGAACCGATTAAATCCTAACTCAAAGATTTACAACAAAAAAGAACCACTAAAAAGTGATTCTTTTTTGTTAAGGGCATAGTTCGACTCACATAGAGATTTTGAGGATAACTCTATAAGTTGTAGTATAGAACAATTAAATGTAAATTTACATGAATTTTTTACTATTTTTTCTATATTATGGTTGAGAAAATTTTTATTTTTGATTAAGTGAGTGCTGATTAATCCTATCTTGAATTGCATCTTTAATAAATTCTTCGATGGAACTATTTGTTTCTTTTACAATTTTTTTTATAAATTTATACTCGTTACTTGTGAGAGTTACGGGCTTTGTTACGGTATTGCTATCTAAATATACACTATTGTTAACACGTGGTATCATTTTTCCTTCTATTATAAAGGGTGCTAAATTATCCATCCATTCGGTTTGCATTCCAGATGGTAATGATATTAGAGATTGACGAATATCAAAATACCAAAATTCATCTTCTACTGATATTTTTAAGTTTCTTGGTGATACATCCTGTAATATGAGATCTATAAATCGAAAAATATCACTTCGATATTGATAAGATTTAGGAAAGCGGAATTTCACAAATCTTTGATGATGACTTCGCGGTTGATCAGATAAAGCGTAGGCAGGCTCATACCCTACTTTTATTGCATCCTCTAACGTCATGTCATTTTCAAATTCATCACGTAGCATGATATCTCCACGTTTTGGAATGGAGCAAATACGTGCTAACGTATTCCCTTTCATAAATCTTTGTAATAGTACTACATTATGCTTTTGTGAGTATGTATAGATTGTATTTTTCCGCTCTATTTGTTGTACAAATTCACGGACATCCTCTTCTTTCACAAACTTTGTTTTGCGATTACGGTGTTCCTGTATAGTACAAGTTATCTCGCCCTCTTCTATCCATTTTTCGAGTTGATACATACTGATATTGTACTCTTTACTTGCTTGATATAAAGTAATTCCTTCTACCTCAAGTTCTTCTTTTAATTTCTCTATTTCTTCTTTTTTAAATAAAAAGCTTCCATCTAAACGCCATGTATCCTTATTAATTGGATTTAATTGTCCCTGTTTTATCAAATTATTAAATGTGAAGTGACTAATATCTAAATACTCTTTTACTTCATTTGTGGTCATATTTATTTCGTATGTACTCAGCATTCATGTTCCCCCTC
>NZ_JH921526.1:0-10324 GCF_000299035.1 Bacillus bingmayongensis | reverse complement strand
GCTATAAATTAAATGAAATATTATTAATTGTATTAAGAAACTTATAACCATAGAAAATGGGTCCTTTTCTATACTTATTCATTACTTTCATTTTTATAAAATTTAATCTTATTATGCTAATAATTTTGAATGCAATTCAGTTATAATAATAGATATAAAAGGAATTAATAAGGAGTTGAAGGATAATGAAATTTGAATTGAATACAATTCATAGTGAAACTTCTTTAGAAAATATAGAAAAACAAAAGCAAAATTTCACAAACATAATTGCATTATGGAGTCGTGATTATATTAATGCAGCTGAATTTAAAAAGGAAAATAATGAAAGAGAAGATTCATATACATATGAGGGATTTTCAGATGAAGAAATTTTGTACTACTACTTGAACCGGCAAACCCATTTTGATCAAGAAAAGCGTATAAAGGATGCATCTAGGACTCTATATGCACGTGATTTAAGCCAGTTCTATTTTTTTATCAAACAAAGTACAGAGTTTCTGCAGCAAGATGTTAAAGATTATGTAGTCGGCCAAGTTTGGAGAAACTTAAGAAAGCGACATATCCGAAACTATCAAAAGTGGTTATCCCAGGAGGCAATCTCCTATCAATCAAAAGAAAAATACAAAGCATCTACGATTAGTCGAAAACTTGGTGTGATCCGTTCGTATTTGAAATGGCTATATGAAATTCAATATATCCAGGAACCTCTTCATGTGGAAGTTCTAAGTACGACCGTTAATAAACACCATAAACCAAAACGCGAGTTATCATATGAGGAAGTGAAGCAGTTGCTTCATTACTATAAGGATAATGAAATCAATTATGCCTTACTATCAGTTCTTGCTACTACAGGGTTGCGTGTTGCAGAGGTAGCACATGCAAAGTGGGAAGATCTTGAGTATGACACTATACGCGGACGTTACTATTTAACGGTTGATACAAAGGGAGACAATGAACGGATTGTTTCTATGGTTCTGTTGCAAAGTTTTAAACGCCCCCAAAAATATAGAATGAAAATACAATTGTTCCGAATAAACATTATAAAATATACAAGAACATGTATCGTATACTCATTATTTTCGGTTATTTTTCAACTTTGCAACAGAACCCAAAATCATATAGGGGTAGCACGCACATTTTAACCTTTTTATACGTTAAGGGATTCTCAAAAACTCAATATTGCTTGTTTAAATTGAGAATTTGATTTAGAGATGAGTTTTGAGACGTATTTCAAGCTATTTTCAGCACATTTTAGGGTGAATTTCATTTGTCTCAAATCCCCCATTTTTGAGATTGAATAAGTTGCTTAGAGTAGTAAAATCAACGTTTTTTCATGTTGAATTTGCTTAGCGTATATTTTCGTTAAAATGTTGGTGGTACGCCAGCTACCAATTTAATATGTTCAGGAGCAATAATATCTTGAATTGTCTCCTTTAAATCTTCAACTATCATTTCTTCTACGTGTTCCAAGGGAACTTCAAATAACATACATTTTAAATTATTAATATTAATTAACGAGTAATTTTCATTTTTTTTTAAAACTAAGTATTGATTTTCCTCTGTCAGTAATAAAGAACCTAGTTGGATTCCTAACATACGCTTGTCTTCGAATTTCATAACATGATACCTCTTTATATAATTTGTTTATACAACCTATATATCATATAAAATTATACAGTTTTACACAATACTGTAAATAAAAAGTTAACATAACCCTATTACCATCAGGTTAAGAAATTAGTTGTTTCCCAAAACGAAAAAAATGAGCTGAACCCTCATAAATAACTGTAAAATAATAAAATATTCGTTTAGGGGACAATTCAAAAGCTTAGGTTGATAGGCATGTTGCCGTACTCAAACTTCACTTGAAACTGTTATAATTAAAATGTTTTTAATTTTCAAATAAACGGAGGTTTGTATAATGAAAATTGCAATAGTCTGTTTCGATAACTTCACTGATATAGATGTCTTTTTACCATGGGATTTATTAAACCGTGTACGTCTAGTTGGTGGTATTTTTGATTGGGATGTCCAACTATTAGGAACAGAAAAAACTCATATATCCATGGCTGGATTACGTATACCTATGACAGGAAGCATATCTGATATTCCTTCTGCTGACGCTGTAATATTTACAAGTGGTAAAGGTGTACAAGATTTATATAAAAATCAACAATATCTTAATAGCATTCATGTAGATCCTCAAAGGCAATTAATAGGTTCTATGTGTTCTGGTTCACTTCTGCTAGGAGCTAAAGAATTGTTAACTGGCAAAAAAGCAACTACATATCCATCGGTAGTAGAACAACTTAAAGAGTTTAATGTAGACGTTATTGAACAAAGTTTCGTAAACGAAGGCAATATCTCGACTGCTGCAGGTTGCTTTGCTGCTCAAGATCTCTCAGCTTGGATTATAAGAACCCTAATTAATGAAGAAATGGTTGACACTGTACTAGAAACTGTTCAGCCAGTGGGCAAAGGTTTATATTTTTAAGTTTTAAATCAAGTCAGATAGTTATTTCTGACTTGATCTTTTTAGTAGTTGCGATGGTTCTGGTGCAAAAATAAAATAAAAGAGAATAAAGCACATATATTCCTAACGGAATCGTATCTTATGCTGCAAGTCCAAACAATTGATGGATGAATTCTTTCTGAGTTTGGACGGACTGATTCCGTAAATCAATCTGTTCTTTTGTAATCATATGCATGACTTCTACTCCAGAAAGAATGGATGTAGCTGTGTCAAAAGATTTGAGCCCTAGCATAGAACGGATACGCTTCTTTATAAAACGATAATCTTGTTCTACTATTTTATTCAAGTACTTTTGTTATCTAAGTTGCATACCATCAGGTATGCTTTTTTCTTTTTTCAACTGTTCAATTGTTATAGGATAGGCTGAATTCTTATCGACTGTTATAACACGAGGATTTGAAACATGAAAAGACCGCAAAGCTTTCTTGAAAAAGTGCTTTGCAGCCTTCTGATCTCTTGTTTTGCTTAGGCAAAAATCGATTGTGTTTCCTTTCGAATCAACAGCACGATACAGGTACATCCATTGCCCTTTTACTTTGATATATGTTTCATCGACTCTCCAGGAGTCATTTGTTTGAGGTAACGTCGGATCCGTTTGTCCAAGTCAGGACCATACTGATGAACCCAACGCATAATCGTTGTATGAGAAATGGATAGATCACACACCCTTTTAGAGTAATAATATTAGTATGTCCAAGTTTTATAGATTACTTGCAATTATCCTGAAGTTTTTGTACCAGAACCTAAAAAAGAAAAGTCTGCAATTTTACAGACTTCTCTTTTTTATTATTTATGCAATTTATCATTTAAAAACTATGCAAATTATCTCCTAAAGTTACACTTTTGTTTAAAAACAAACAAGTTCCATAAACGGTCGTTTTTGTTACGGATAGTGTGGACTAACATCATTCATAAAACATATAATTATAAGGATATATCCAAAAATGATTGAATACACATTCTTTTTAGAAATTATATAGCAGAAAGCTATGAACCTGAAGATTCATAGCTTTTTTATCCAGTACGGAACTTTTATTTATATTGTTACAACTATATAACTGAAATTTAACAACATGTATACAGCCTTTAATTATTTCCTTCCGTATTACCATAGTCTAAACTAAACGAAATTTCTTTTAACGTATCAATGAAAATATGTGTAGCTGCACCTAGATATTTATCCTTCCTATAGACAATTCCCACATTTCGAGCAAGACTAGAATTTAGTATAGGAATGATCTTTATATTAGGTTGGTTAAGATACTCTAGGTAAGGACCAGGTAATATAGTGATTCCTATACCGTCTGCCACCATATTAATTAATGATTGCATAGTTGTAATTTCAAAAATAGGGTTCGGAAGAAAACCCAAGTCTTTGCAATTTTTATTTATAAGCTGTCTTATAAAATATTGTTCAGGAAGTAAAATAGAAGGGGTCGTCTCTAATACTTCTAATCCTAACATATCCTGATGTGCCAATGGGTGTTCGACAGGTACTGCAAAAGCCATTTCTTCAGTATATAAAGAAAGCGTTTCAAATTCATCGCCTTTCATAGGCAAAAAAACGATTCCTAAGTCCACCTTATTTTCTAACAAGTGTTTTTGAATATCCCCAGTACGTAGACCTAGCACAGAAATCTTAACAGCTGGGTATAGCTTGTGAAATTTAATTAATGCGGGTGGAATCAGATAATTTTCTACTGTTAACAATGTACCAATCGAAATTGAGCCTCTTTGAAGTCCATTTAATTCATTTATTGAAGTTTTTGCCTGTTCTAATTCGTGAAAAATGTTGCGAGTATACTTTAAGAGTAGTTTTCCCGATTCAGTAAGAGCTGTCTTCTTACCAATTCGATCAAATAAAGGCGTTCCAATTTCATGCTCTAACAATCTGATTTGTTGACTTAAAGATGGTTGGGAAATTCCAACTTTTTCTGCAGCTCTTGTAAAATGAAGTTCTTGGCACACAGCATAAAAATACTCCAGTTGTCTTAATTCCATTCTGAAGCCTCCTAGTTCAAGTGGTGATAGTTAATGAATTGATGTTATGTAAAGCCTCAAGGATCTCATTTATTATGGATAGTTTCTATATGAATTCTACAGCAACTTAAGGTAATACAAATTATATCATAGGTTAAAGCTATAATTATTATATAAATAATTAGATTGTTCTATTAATCGAAGTATCTTAGACTATTATTTACACAGAAGGCTAATCTTATTAAAATTGATGATTTCGAAAGTTAAAAACATTTCAACTGTGTAAAATTTTGAGGAGGTTAATAGGATGAGTAATCAAAGAACAGATATTGTCAATTATAGCGAATTTCTAAAAAAGAGTAGGAAGCCTGCCATTCGAGCATGTTCTTGGAAATGGAAAGATATTTATCCCTTGCTTAATGAATCTGTATCAGAAGATTTTCTTGAAAGTGGACGTGGAACTTTATCCCTCATTCATAAGGATACTGGAGATGCGTATGGTACTTCCTCAACAATGAATGTAGTAGTACAAATTTTTAAACCTGGTGAGCATAATAAGGCTCATCGTCATACGAATGTGGCTTTAAACCTAGTATTTCAGGGAGAGGGTTTTAGTATTGTAGATGGAGAGAAGATTGAATGGGAAAAAGGTGATTTATTCCTAGCTCCTCCATGGTCTGCTCATGAGCATTGCAATACTTCAGAAACAGAGGATGCGATCCTTTTCACTTTTCAGGATGTGCCGGTTCTTACTTCAATGGGCACATGGTTTTTAGAAGAACCCATAGGGAGTACTCCCCGCCACGTCTTAAAACAAAATGTACAGACAGAGAAAAAATAGAAGGTATTAACTAGTACTTTTTATTTTTGATCTCACATGAAAATTAGTTATTTCTATATATATATAAATACCGGAGGATAAAACAGATGAAAAATTTAAATGTAGCTATTCCAACCCCCTTTCAAGAAGATGAAAGTTTGTATTTAGAGGGCTTTAATTCCATTGTTGAGTACTTAACAGGTAACGGAATAGAGTCTCTTCTTGTATCTGCTACTACAGGTGAACAAAATTCAATGAGTATTGAAGAGCGAATCCAAATTATCGATTATTTTAACCAACAAAACTTTAAACATGTTGAACTTATGTTTGGTGTATCAGCTACAACAACAAAAAATGCAATAAGATTGATTAAAAAACTTGAGGAGTCTGTTTTCGATTCCATTCTAATTCAGTTCCCTCCATATATTCAGCCGACGCAAGAACAGGCTATTTCTTATATTAATGAGTTATTGCAGCATACCACAAAAAATGTTGTACTTTATAACAATCCTTTTCGAACAGGTTTTGAGCTAAGTGCTGAGTCATTTAGTACTCTTATTAATCAGAAGCACTCCAATCTGGTAGGCATGAAAGAAGAGAGTGATGTTAAACGTCATGAAAATACAACTTTACCAGATGAATTTATCATGTTTGCTGGGGGAGATGTAAACCTTATAGAAAAGATAATGAATGGGTGTAATGGACTTTCTAGTATGGTAGGAAATGTTTATCCAAAAGAAATTCAACAAATTTTCAGTGACTTATTAACGAATAAACCAGTGGACCTTCGAAAAATAAACCAATTAATTAATAAGGTTACAAGTGGTCAAGCTGTTATAAACATTAAGAATCACTACAATTCTCTGGGCATAAAAGTAGGTACTTGTCGTTCTCCTATTCGGTAATAGTACTATTTCACGGATTTCCTCATTTTAATGAAAAAATCCTAAGGTAATCGCCAAGCAGAAAAAATAATTCAATTATTCTTTCTGCTTGCGGATACCATTACTAAACAATATGGAGGGTCTATAGCTATCATGAGCATTTTACATCAAATGGAAAAACAAAAACTGGATATAAAGACTAAAAGAGGATTACTTATTGCAGGTGTTATTCTAATTGGAGTAAATCTCAGAGCCCCAATAACATCAGTAGGCCCACTATTATCTTCTATTCGTGATAGTCTGGGTATATCTAACACATTAGCAGGGACAATTACTACAGTACCGTTACTTACATTCGCATTTTTATCCCCATTTGCTCCTAAGTTAACTCGTCGTTTTAGCATGGAATTTACGCTATTTATTTCCTTAATCTTATTAATAGTTGGAATTGGAATACGTTCTTTTGGTGGAGTAGGCACGTTATTTATAGGAACTGTCTTAATTGGTTCATCGATTGCAATTGGTAATGTATTATTACCGAGTCTTATTAAACATAACTTTGCACAAAATATAGGTATGATGACAGGCATTTATGCTGTTTCTATAAATTTATTTGGAGCTATTGGATCTGGGATAAGTATCCCCATTTCTTCGTCGTTAGGTTTAGGATGGTCAGGATCCCTCGGATGCTGGGGAACCTTATCTCTTCTCACTATTTTCTTTTGGCTACCACAATTACGGAATTACCACAAATCTATGGACTTTTTACAAACAGAAAAGAAAGAAATTTCCATCAACTTATGGCGTTCTAAGCTAGCGTGGAACGTAACATTGTTTATGGGGGCTCAATCCTTAATCTTTTATACAGTGATTGCATGGCTTCCTGAAATACTTGAATCAAAAGGGTTAGGTATTAATGAAGGAGGCTGGATGTTATCTTTAATGCAACTTTCTATGCTTCCTGTTACATTTATTGTCTCTATTTTAGCTGGGCGTTTAGGAAAGCAACACGTGTTAGTAAGTATTTCAGTTACTTTGCTTATTGCAGGTTTATTGGGAATTCTATATGGAGGCCCACTTCTTATTCCTTTGTGGATTATCATGATTGGAGTTGGAGTTGCCTTTAGCTTAGCAATGATGTTTTTTAGTTTACGTACCAAAAATATTCAGGAAGCTGCAGAACTATCCGGTATGGCCCAATCATTAGGATATCTCTTAGCAGCTATAGGGCCTATTTTATTCGGATGGCTACACGATATTACTCATAATTGGACTACCCCTTTATTGATGTTAATTTTAACATCAATAATCATTTTCATTACAGGTATGAGGGCAGGAAAGAATGTATATGTAACCTCTAAATAATCAATATCTTCTATAGCATTTCTGTTCTGAAGAGAGCTCTCTTCGATTATTTTATTAGAGATAACGTATTCCAACTTTATTTGTTTTCTATTTTTTTAAAGTAAAACAAACTCATACCAATCTCTGTTATAAAAAACCTTTATAATACTTTTTCATGTGTATCATAAAGGTTTTTTAGTTAGTGAAATAATTAATATTTTATTTTTGTTGATAAAGGCTAGTAAGTTTATCTAAAAAAGTATATAGCTGATTATTCATTGTTGTATAATCATTCTTTCTTAATTGCTCTGGAGACTGAACGAAACGATTTTCCTTATACTTTTCTAGTTCTTGTTCAGAATGTTGAATTAATAATTCTATTAATTCAGGAGTAAACTCCATATGGCATTGGAAACCATAAACGAGTTCACTATATTCCACAATTTGCCGTGGACACCCCTCACTAAACGCTAATATTTTACTATTTTTAGTTAAACCAGGCATATCATTGTGCCAGTGGCCAACCGTACTTGTAGTAGCGAAATGAGAGAAAAGCTTATTCGTTTTTCCTTCTTCAGTTAAAGTAATAGGGAAGGTTCCTACCTCTTTTTCTGGACTATGTTCATAAGATGCACCTAAGGCTTCACCAATTAACTGGGCACCCAAACAAACTCCTATAATAGCTTTATTAGCCTCTATACATTTTTTAATGACAGATATTTCTGCGGCTGCATCAAAATGTGGGCACATTTCTTTAGTTGTACTAGGATCTTGTGGTCCACCTAATACAATAAGTAAATCTATGCCTTCGATATTATAAGGAAGTTGTTCTTGTTCGTAAACTCTTGAATAACTGACCACGTGTCCATTCATCTCTGCCCATGTCAGAAAAGCCCCTGGTCCTTCAAATACTTCATGAATAATAAAATGTATACGCATTTGTTTCTCCTTTTTAAAAGAATTAATTAACTTGTGAATTGACTAGTATTATTATAAGATGTTAACTGACATATAAAAAGGTACAGTTTTATAAAAAAACACATGTCAGATGAGGGCAATATGAAAAACTACTTGTTTACTTTTGAGAAAAGTATTCCTAAATATAAACAAATATATACAAATGTCAAATTACTCATTGAAAAAGGATTATTAAAAAAAGATGAAGCGTTACCTTCAATACGTCAGCTTGCAGATTCACTTCATGTTAGTAGAAATACAACATTATTAGCATATGAACAACTTGCAGCTGAAGGATATATCCGTGGCGAAAATCGAAGAGGTTTTTTTGTTAATGAATTAGAACCAAATTTATATCAAAGAAAAAAAAAGGTTAAACAAAAAGATGAGAAACAAATCAGTAAAGAAACTATCATTAACTTCAAAGTAGATGCAGTGGAAAAAGAAATGTTTCCAAAAAATACATGGAAGAAATTTGTGAATCATTCTATGGAAGAAAATCTTTTATATAAATATGGTGACCCGTTTGGGGAAGCAATTCTTAGAGAACAAATTGCAAAATATTTATTAGAATCTAGGGGATTGAGTACGGATAAAGAATCTATCATTATAGGTAGTAGTACACAACAAATGTTAACTTATATTGGTCATGTATTAAAAAGTGATTTTTCAAGCGTTATTGTAGAAGATCCAGGTTTTTGGGGCGCTAGAGAAGTTTTCAAATTACATCATTTTTCTTTTGAATTTCTACCTGTATATGAATACGGCATTGAATTATCTGAGTTAAGAAATTTAAAAGCTAGACTAATTTATGTAACCCCATCTCATCACAGCCCTTATGGAGTAAACATGTCAATTCAACAACGACAGCGTCTTATTCAGTGGGCTAAAAAAAAGAAGGGATATATTATAGAAGACGATTATGATAGTGAATTTCGATATACACAACGTCCATTTCCTTCATTAGCATCTATTGAACAAAATAGGGTAATTTATATCGGGAATTTTTCGAAAGCATTTTTGCCAGGTCTACGATTAAGCTATATGGTCTTACCAAAGGAACTAGAAATAAGATATAAGGAACAATTTAAAGGTTTTGAAAATACAGCATCAACGATACATCAAATTGCTATGGCAAAATTCATGAAGGAGAATGAATGGTATAGACATATAAAACGAATGCGTAATATTTATAAAAGAAAAATGGAACATTTAATTTCTACCTTAGACGAACATTTTGGTAACAATATAACTATCATCGGTAACAATTCAGGATTGTATCTGCTCATCAAGGTGCATTTGCAAAAGTCAGAGAATTGGTTAATAAAACAGGCGTATAAAAATGGTGTAGAGATAGGCCCAACATCAAGTTATTTTGTTAATAATTATACTGACAGACCAACCATTAAATTAGCTTTTGGAGGTCTATCTCACAAAGATATTACTTTAGGAGTAAAGTTACTTAAAAAGGCATGGCTTTAAATAATATAATGATTAGAACTTAGTACTGTAACTAAGTTCTCTTTTTTATGCAATTTAACATGTTCTTTTAACACCAGTTAAAAATGAAAATAACAATTTCATATCTTAATACCAGTCCTTACAACAAAAATGGCGTTTTATTACAACAGAATTTTCCATTATGTGGTTTTATCTAAGGAAAATAAAAATTCAATTCAAAATCATATTGGAAATAAAAGTAATTATATAACTTTTTTCCATATATCTCGACTGAACCCCGAATAGGCATTTTCTATGTAAAAAATCGCTTAGCGTACGAAATTCGCGTTTTGTTGGTGCTACCCC
>NZ_JH921525.1:33793-34321 GCF_000299035.1 Bacillus bingmayongensis | reverse complement strand
ATAGGTCTTTACAAAAATACCTTTCATCGTACAATCAAGCACCTCAATAATATCATTGAGCAAGATCATCGACATGTGAAACGTCGATTCTCCCGTTCTTTAGGGTTTCAAAGTCTTCGCCATGCCTCACGTACTATTAAAGGTATAGAAACTGTTCATGCCATATACAAACAAAAACGAAGTCTTCAACCAAACTTCGTTTTTTCGACGTATAACGCATTACATGAATTATTAATAATTTCATAAAACTGGTCCACAATATTCTCCATCTCTTTATGTCTTCGGAAACTTTTTGCAACAGAACCTCCTAAGTTAAGTACTAAGCTAATACAAGTATGTACTTATTCAAGAAAAGGGAGAAATTGTAGAAGAACACTTAGTTCCTAAATGACTTTATTGTTGTTTGTTTTGAGAAAAATAATATTGAATGAATAAAATTAAACAATTATTTTAAAACACCGTTCTATTTCCGAACGGTGTTTTATGTACTTAGATCATTAAGATTAAACAACTTTATTGTTCGTTAAC
>NZ_JH921525.1:0-33783 GCF_000299035.1 Bacillus bingmayongensis | reverse complement strand
CTCCATCTCTTTATGTCTTCGGAAACTTTGCAACAGAACCTTTTATGAGAATATTGACGTAAATATCCTGGTGAATTCTTATAAATAATATCAGATTACTATTTTTATTTGTTTAATAATCAAAAATGTATGAATAATGTCTGATAGAAAGTAGGAGAGTTTATGGGAAGATTTATATTCTTGAGTGATGTTGAGAATGTGCATTCTAAAATCAACAATTATATAAAAGATAATATTGATAATAAAAAAAAATCAGTTGCATATTTAAGAGCGAAATCTGATGAAGAGAACAAGTACTTTGCTAAAGTAAAGAATTACTACAATAGTATTGGTATTGAAGAAATAAGATATTTTGATCTCGATAAAAATTATTCTGAACAGGAGATTAGTAACATTTATAATTATTCTGCTATTCATTTGTCGGGTGGTAATACCTTTCAATTTTTGGATAGATTAAAAGAGGAAAAGATGATACAACCTTTAATAAATTATAGTGAAAATAAAGGACTTTTAATTGGTGTTAGTGCTGGTAGCATTATAATGACTGAAGAAATTTCTGTAGCAAATTATCTTGATGAGAATCATGTGAAGTTAGATTCTTTTGATGCATTAAATTTTGTGGATTTCGCATTTTTACCTCATTACAATATTTTAAACAAAGATAGTATTAATTTTAAGTTGAGGGAATACTCAAAAAATAACAAAAATATTATCTACGCATGTTGTGATGGCAGTGGAATCATTGTCAATAACAAACAAATTGAGTTAGTTGGAGAAGTGGTAGAATTCAGTTTTTAGACTAGTCTATTTTTAGTAAATAATAAGAGGATAAATAGAGTTTTATAATAGTCTGTTTCATGCAAGTATAAGTGATTCTTATGGATATTTGATGAAACAACGAAAGAGTCATTAATGCACAATACAATCGTTCATTTGGTTCTGGTGCAAAGATAAAATGAAAACTAACAAAACTTCGCAATAGAACCTTTGAATGCTTATCGTGAAGTATCTAAATTTATAAACTAAATACAGGTAAAAAAATATATGCTACAACTTACTGTAACTTTTAATAACTTTAGGTGAAATTAATGAGTAAATCCTCCACCAAGTTGTTGTTCCGCCATAGCTACTAAACGTTTTGTGATTTCACCACCAACAGAACCGTTTGCACGAGATGTTGTATCTGGACCAAGTTGTACGCCAAATTCTTGTGCAATCTCATATTTCATTTGATCAATTGCGTTCTCAGCACCTTGAACCAATACTTCATTAGTATTTCTGTTATTCTTTTTAACCATATGTATCACCTCCTACGGTTTTAATATGCTACGAAACATGGAAAAATACTTATTCCTTTTTATGGTAAATGAATGTTTGAAAGTTTCTGTTCCAATTCAATAAGAAAAACAAAAAGAACTTGTAGAAATCACTACAAGTTCTTTTTGAGATAATGTTAATAAGGGACAAACAAACTATTTCAACAGACACAATAGGGAAACTACTTAATGACTGGTGTGACAATTTCATTATATAACAAATATTAACATTTTAAGATTTTAATTTTGAATATTTTGTGAATTAAGGAAATGGAACGATTTATTGTATTTTATTCCTAAAAAAATCCATTCGTACATTTCGTGCAAAACACTTTAAATCAACATCCATATCATAATAAATTAGTAAAAATATATGTATAGGTAAATAGAGAAGAATATGGGATTCTTACAGATAAATCTATATTTATATTTGAGTTTAATTAATTATAATAAAATGAATTTATTGTTATAACCAAATATAATTCTTGAATATATGTAAGTTACTGACATTCTGACTATGCATTTTTGAAAGGGGTTAAAATTGTATATTTTTTTACAAAATGTAAGTTATAATTTTTTTGAAGAGCAATCTGTAAGTCCAATTGAAATATGTGGTAAATTTACATGGGATATGAAATGCATATTTGAAAAGAGATAATACACTTAATGAAAGTGCTCTTATCTCTTTTTTACTTCTATTATAGGAGTACCGCCAACATTTTGACATAAAACCCACGTTAATACATTTTTTACCATATAAAAACCCGATATCCTTTACTCTAAGGGTACCGGCTCAGGAGTTTATCGATCTAATGGTCTTAAAGAGTTGAGTCCTGTCATTTTTTTTATGTCAAAAGTATACTCTCCTAAGAAATTAATGTGTTCCCATCCTAATGGTGAAATATGTTTTATCATTTGCTCTCGTAGTATCCCTTTTTCACTTAGAACTTTTGTTGCTTCTGTGAGATAAACTGTATTCCATACAGTGATAGCATTAATGATGATATTTAATGCACTTGCACGTTGAAGCTGGTCTTGTAACGCTCTTTCCCTGAGTTCACCTCGTTTTCCAAAAAATAAGGCTCGTGCTAAGGCATTCATAGCCTCCCCTTTGTTTAACCCTCGTTGAATTCGACGACGTATTGCTTCATTTGAAATATAGTCTAATATGAAGATTGTTTTTTCAATCCTACCCATTTCACGGAGTGCTGTAGCCAAACGATTTTGCCTTGAATAGGACCCCAACTTTCCCATAATAAGTGAACCAGAAACTTTCCCTTCCCGAATGGAGTGGGCTAGACGTAAAACATCATCATAGTTTTCTAGAATAACCTTTGTATTAATACGCCCTCGTAGTAATTTTTCTATTGTTGGAAACTCACCAGGTTTATCTATTACATATAGTCGAGTATCAGACAGATCTCGAAGGCGAGGTGCAAAACGAAAACCAAGTAGATGGCTCAGTCCAAAAACTTGATCGGTATACCCAGCCGTGTCTGTATAATGTTCTTCAATATTCAATTCAGATTCATGATGCAGCAATCCATCTATCACATGAACTGCGTCACGAGCGTTGGTATTAATGACTTTTGTGTAGTAAGAAGAAAACTGATCACTTGTAAAGCGATAAATCGTAGCTCCTTTACCAGAACCATAATGAGGATTTGATTCTGCATGTAGAGAAGACACGCCAACTTGTACTCTCATACCATCTGAAGAGGAAGTACTTCCATCTCCCCAATATGAAGATAAAGCAAGCTGATGATGGAAATTCACAAGTGTTGCCTGAGCTTTATTCATCGCATCATCATAAAGACGCCACTGAGAAGCATGAGCCATTTGGTGATAGGTAATTCCGGGTGTAGCATCTGCCATCTTTGTTAAGCCAATATTTGTCCCCATCGCCATTAGCGTGGCCAATAAGATCGACTTTTCCTCTCCTTTGGGAGGACGGCTTGAAGAAGCATGAATAAATTGTTCATCAAAACCTGTCCAACTTGCAACTTCCATTAGCAGATCCGTTAGTTTTATCCGTGGCAACATGCTGTATAGGGATGAACTAAACGTCTTGGCTTCTTCTGGAGTATCCTTTTCGAGACGATCAATGCGAAATTTCCCCTTATCTATACTGACACCCTCTAGTTCATCAACGTTATCGGACATGGCTTGCAGCCGTTTTCGTAGAGAATCCATTCTTTCGGTCAAATATTCTTCAGCAGAACTGCCTACAGCAAGGCGATTATGATGTAATCCAGTTTCTAACCATTCTTCTTTTGGAATTAGATACTCTTCAAAATCTTTATGTTGTTTACTGCCTCGAACAGATACATCTCCAGATCGAATATGATTTCGTAATTCAGTTAATGCTGCCATTTCATAATAATGTCGATTGATGCTTCCATCCTCGTCATGTACGTGTTTCTGCCACCGGTTAGAGACAAACCCAAGAGGAGCTCCTTCTGGAACTTTTCGTTTACCTGAATCATTCATATTTTTAATAATATCTAGTGCTTCTATCAATGGTTTTGCTGATTGGGTCGATTGAAATTCTAGTGATTTAAGTAAGGTAGGCGTATATTTTCGAAGATAAAAAAATCGTCTTTCTAAAAGATCTAAATAATCATAGTCGATAGGACGTGATAATTGTTTGGCCTCTTCCACCGATGCAATCATTTTCTCCCAGGACATGACGGTTTCCAATGTAGTAAACGGATCCAATCCTTCATTTCTTGCCTTTATTAGTGCAGCACCGATGTCAGCAAACTGTATGATTTTTTCATTAATTGTTTTACCGTTTTGTCTCTGCATTTCTTCTTGGGCCTTACGGCCCTTTGACTGCAAGATCATAATTTGGCGATCGTGGATTTCAATGGCTTGATCAATTAAGTCTTGACTGAGATTTAAGAGATAAGCCACAAGAATGGCATATTTTTTAGACTCATTAAATCTTCGGAAGGAATGAGGTTCATATCGCGCACCTAAACGCGACAATTGAAGAAGCCTGTTCGGGTGTATGTCATTACAATCAATAGATAACTCAAGTTTTTTCACATACTCTAATCGTTCAATGACTTTTAAGAAGGCATCAGGTGAAGATTGTCCTGGGATTTCTTTTAACCAAGCAAGAGGTGTTTTTCCACTATCCAGAGTAGGCTCCGTCATTAGGATCAAACTTTCCTTTTGCAAAGAGGATAGAGACCGCGATAATATCTTATATATTTTTTGTTCAGCTCGATGACGTGTTTGCCAAACCAGACGTTCAATAGTTGACATAGCTGGAAGAATAATTTTTCGCTTCTTCATTTCTTCGATAGCCGTCCTAATCAAATACATTGAGTTCTCATTTTCCATTGCATGACTTAGTAAAGAAGAAGAGATGTTACGATACTCTCTTGTTGAGAAGTTCTTATAACCATACTCTTTCCGAATTTCAACCATATGTTCATGCTTAGTTTGTTCCCGTTCGGCATATGATTGAAATTCCAAGGGATCAACCTTAATTTGATTGGCAATAAACCGTAAAACTGACTTAGGTATTTCTTTAACATCCGATAATGTCCATCCCGGAAAGCGAAACAGACATAACTGAACGGCAAATCCAAGTCTATTATAGTCTCGTCTTCGACGTTTAATCACTTCTAAATCATGTGGTGATAAAGTGTAGGAGGTAGCTATTTCCCACTCACTAATATCAGCTGGAATTGTCATGAAATCTATGCGTTGTTCAGGTGTAAGTAGTTCTCTTGCTCTCAAATACAAGATAGTGCCTCCTGTTCATTTCTATATACGTTCTATAGCTCGATACAACACAGATTTACTAACACCAGTCATATCTGAAATCTCTTTTATACTGTACTCCTTAGAAGCATGTAGTTTTAATGCTCGTTCTACTAATTTTGGATCCTTAATTGGTCTTCCGCCATTTCTACCTCTAATTCTTGCAGATTGTAATCCTGCTTTAGTGCGTTCACTGATGATATCCCGTTCTAACTCAGCAATACTTGCCATGGTACGGAAGAAAAAACGACCCATTGCAGTTGACGTATCAATGTTGTCACTTATAGAAACAAAATTCACTTTTCTTTCCTCAAAGGTTTCTGCTAATTCAATTAAGTGCTTGGTAGATCTTGAGATACGATCTAGTTTATAGACAACCACTGTATCTCCTTCACTTATTGCTTTTAAGAGTTGCTCTAATTCTAAACGCTCTTTTTTTGTGCCCGTCATTTTTTCCTTGTAGATAACAGCTGCACCAGCTTTTTGTAAGGCATCCATTTGTAATTCTAAATTTTGATCTTGAGTAGAAACTCGGGCATATCCAAAAATTTTCCCCATTCTATCCCCTCCTGAAGTTAATTATTCCCTAATACGGATGTACCGTCAATTTTAGGGAAAAAGTTAAAGGGAATAGTTTAGGGAACGGTAAACAGTTCAAAACTATGTAAATATAAGCGTGCAAAAAAATTCCCTAAAACGTTCATTTTAGGGAGAAATAGCGTTAGAAGAATGCAGCTTTACAATATCAAGAATATCTAATATTAAAAACCCAATTTCTCAATGTTATAAATGAGAATTTACTTCAAAATCTCGCCCCTTAAATAAGAAAGTATAAAGGGAAGCTAACACTTAAACAATTTATAAATAAAAATAGTCATTTTAAAGAATGTTGTGATAAATTAGTCCTCGAATTTTATGAAATCATCATAATTATGTCGGATAAAATCACATATTCTCTTAATAGTAAAAGGAGCAGTTTTGTTAAATTTGATATGCAGAGGATTAATCGATGCATAAAGCTCTATACTATTGTCAAGGTCCTCACGAGTAACAGCGAATTCATCTAGAGTGTTAGGACAATTATGTCTTTTGAGAACTACTTCGGTTTCTTCTAAAAGTAGGTACATAGATTCGTCCTTAAAATACTGTAATCCAGCTTTGATTGCTGACCAAATTTTAGGTTGGGCCATAAAATAGGCACTCCACCAATAGAACTCCGCCAGAGATTCACTTGCATGGTCATAATACACTTTAAACACAAACAACACTTTTTGGCCTTTGGTTAGATCTTTATAAAAAAGTTCTTTTGAAATGGAGCTATTCTCTGGTTGTTTAGCCATTCTTTTTTTATATTCTAGAATCAAAGGTTTAAAACAAGCATTAAGCAAGGCTTCATCAACTAAGGAATCGAACTCTTGTTTTTTCATCTGTACTATCATCAATTATCACTCCTTTAATCAATATACAGTAACTAAAAAAAGAATCAGGTGTAGTATATACAATACTTTACAGTCCTTTTTAATAAAGAGAGATTCAACATTTTTCTTAACTTACGTTTCCGTGTTTTGCTGTTAGGCCCCTCAATCTAAAGAAGTTATAGTATAGGTTTTTAAAATAAAATTTTTGAAGACTCAGCTGTAAAAGGTACCAATTCTTCCACACGACCATTGCGGATCTTATCTACCCAAGCTGGATCTACCAGTAAAGCGCGTCCCACAGCTACTAAATCGAATTCTTCCCGTTCAAGCCTCTCGATCAATCCATCAATATTGACATTTTGAGCTCCTTTGCCTTCTGCAAAAAAACTAATAAACTCTGTATCAAGACCGATCGACCCAACCGTAATGGTCGGTTTCCCCGTCAGTTTCTTTGTCCAACCTGCAAGATTAAGAGGTGAACCTTCAAATTCAGGTTCCCAAAAACGACGGGTTGAACAATGGAAAATATCTACTCCAGCACCTACTAAAGGAAATAGAAATTGAGCCAATTGCTCAGGGGTTTCGACCAATTTAGCCGAAAATGGTCTTCTCTTCCATTGCGAAAAACGGAATATAATAGGAAAGTCCGATCCAACGGCACACCTGCACGCCCGAATAATCTCAAAGCAAAACGTGTACGATCAATAAAGTTACCACCGTAATGATCGTTGCGTTGATTGGTTTTCTCCCAAAAGAATTGGTCAATTAAATAACCGTGTGCCCCGTGGAGTTCAATTCCGTCGAAACCAAGCCTCTTAGCATCCGCCGCCGCCTGAGCAAACGCCTCCACCACTGCATCGATTTCTCGGTATGTCATAGGCTCATTTACTATAAGGCCTTCATCAGTTAGTCCCGATGGGCCAATCGGTAAGGATTCTGGATTTGGCGGCTTACCAATACTACGCTGTGTACCAACATGCCAAAGCTGCGGTATAATCCGACCACCTGCTTCATGCACTGACTTCACAATCTTTGCCCATCCGTTTAATGCTTTGTCACCATGAAAATGGGGGACGTTAGGATTTGATGATGCAGCCGGGTGATTAATCACCGTGCCCTCGGTTACGATCAGCCCTACGCCATTTTCTGCTCGGCGCCTGTAGTAATTTAGAACATCATCACCTGGAACCCCGCCTGGTGAAAATGCTCGTGTCATTGGTGCCATGACAATACGGTTAGATAGTTTCATATTGCCTAATGTAAAAGGTTGAAACAATGATTGAACAGAGTGAGCCTGATTCATAAATACCTCCTAATGGCTTAGTTTATAGAAAATAAAGTATTAAATGTTGCATTTCATGATCTCTTGACAAAATAATTAATTTAGTAAATAATTTATTGTTATAATAAAGTGATGGAGGTAGAATTGGATGAGTACAGACAATAACAATCTAGATATTAATATCGATAACATAACAAAAGAACTTGCTCTCGCATTCGGACAGTTGAGACGTGTTGGGCATGTATTCAATCCCTCTAATGGTCTCAGACAGAGCGAATTAAACTTGCTTGTTTACCTGACCTATCTATGTCCACCAGGCACAACTGGCATCAAAGTTTCTGATTTAAGTAAACAGCTGAAAATCACCTCAGCAGCTGTGACACACGTCATTCAATCACTTGAAAAAAACGGGTATATTACACGCACGATGGATCCCAGTGATCGACGCTCTATTCTTCTATCGGCCACCAAAGACGGACACGATTTTGTTGAAGCAAGAGAGAAAGAGCTGTTTGAACGTTTTCATCATTTGAGCGAACATCTAGGTGCTGATGATGCGCAACAACTCATACGGATTTTAACTAAATCTATAAGATTCCTTAGCACTTACCAAAATAGTGATGAAGTAAAACCATAGTCCGATTACAGACTATGGTTTTATTTAGGGTTAACTTGGTAAGACCCCTCTTCGATCTCTTTGAGAATCGAGTTAGCATTGGGTCTCCATTGTAATTGTTGTTCTGCTCGTAATCCAGATATTCTTTGATTAATACTGGACCCCCAAGCAGCAGGTCCAATTGCTTTTACTGCTTCTTCATAACTCCAAGATTCTATTTTATCTACACCTGCTATTTTTCCAACAGATGTCATAAGCTCTTTGGTCGTAATTAATTCACTGGAAGTTGCATTAAATAGCGAACCAGGTTTTGCCTGCGAATAAGCGCATACATAAAGTCTTGCCAAATCATCGATATCAATTGTTGACCACGCGTTTTGTCCATCATTAATATATTTTGCAGATTGAGATAGCTTCGCTCTTTTAATAGTTGCTTGAATTAACCCGCCTCCACGTCCGTAAACTAGAGTTGGTCGGATTACGATAGTACGGATATTACGTAGAGCAGCTGCCAGCACTTTTTGTTCCTGATCCACTTTCCAATGCAAAAAAGGTAAGGGATTCAAATTTGAGTCTTCATCAACAACATTCTGAAAAGTATCGTTATAGATTAAGGTTCCACTTGTATAAATGAATGGTTTACCAGTATCTTCTAAACCTTCTAACATTGTATTAACTGAGGATACGTCAAGCATTTCCATATCCGGGGTATGCGATATTGCCGTATGAACTACTCCGTTGGCTTTCTTTACACTTTCCTCTAGCAAAGATAGATCCGCAAGACTGCCTATAATCGGGGAGATTCCCATTTTAGCCAACTGCACGGCTTTCCCTTGTGATCTTACGAGTCCAGAAACCTGATACCCTTGAGATAGAAAATGTTGAGCTACTACTGATCCGATATACCCTGTAATTCCTGTAATAAATACTTTCACGACAAACCCTCCTTTGAATATATTTAATTTACTAACTAAATTATTATATATATTATTTAGTAATTTTATTTTATTGTCAATACTTGGGTAAAAATTAAAAATAAAAACTGATTTCCCTTATCGTAAGAGAAATCAGTTTTCATTTTTCAATTATTGTCTTAGCGTGGGTTTTATGTCAAAATGTTGGCGGTACCCCTAATTATTAGAAGAAACTCCGTCTAGAAATTGTTATATTTTGGGACAGTTGGTATAATTTATTTAAACGTTACGTTTTGTTTTTAAGGTGAAGACTATCAAAATATTTGGTGGTGTAGAATTGTATGAAGTATTCTGATAATGAATTAATTTGTATACTACAACAAACAGCACAGAAGTTAGATAGAGGTCCTAAAATTAATGAAGTGAGTCAATCCCATACAATAATTAAACGATTCGGCTCCTGGAATAAAGCGTTAAAAAAAGCTGGAGTATCTATTAATAAAGAACGATCTTATACTCACATTCCAGATAATCAACTTATTTCTATTGTGAAAAAATGGATTGAAAAACATAACAAAATACCCACACGAAAAGAATGGGATGAATTAGATAATGTTCCGAGTCCAGAAACATATAGAGTACGTTTTAATAAAACTTGGTCTGAATTCCTTGAAATGATTGGATATGGTAAAGCTAAAAAAAATCATTATCGCTTTAAAAATGCAAACATTACTAATGACGAGATTTTGCTGCAATTCAAAAGCGAAATCTGTAATATTCTAAAAAAGACCAATAAATCAATTACAACAGAAATATACAATGAATACAGAGATCCTAATTTTCTTTCTTCTCATGGTTTACTATATCGTTTTAATAAAACTTGGTCTGAACTGTTAATTTTAGCTGAATGCCCTAAAACTCGAATTAATAAATACAAATTTTCAAAAGAAGAGTTAGCAAGTGTTATTAGAGAAACTGCTATTAAATTAAATAAAACTCCTTCATTAGCTGACTTACAAAAAGCTGGAATACCTGAAAGTCAGATATATAGTTTGTTTAAAACATATCAAGATGCATTAATTTACGCTAATATTGAAGTTGTATTTTCAAAAATTGATAAAGTAACAGAAACACAAGAAGAACTTTTAAAACTTTATATAGACTTCTGTGAAAAAATAGGAAAAGTGGCTAGTGCAAAAGACCTGGATCAAAGCGATGAAATATATAATGCCAATGTGTTTTCAATAAGGTTTAATGGATTAAACAATTTAAGGAAACTAGCTAATTTACCAACTCGTATAAGAGCAAACTGTAAATACTCTAAAAAGGAATTAAAGAGAATTCTCATTTCTTTATATAAAGAAAAGGGTAGAAGGCTCAGATATAAGGAATTGTTAGAGCATAAATTATATACTACAACTATTATGCGGTATTTTGAGACAACTAGTATGAATAGTGTTTGGAATCAAATTGAAAGAAATATGTTTGAGATTACTAATATATAAAAAAAGGCTTATTGATAATTGTATCGATAAGCCTTCTTTTTTTGTTGTAACTAACTTGCTTTTAAAGAAAAGTCCAGAAGAGTTTTGAAAACTAAGGCTTCAGCTTTATTTTCTTTAGCGACCTTTTCTATATGTTCCTTCAGTTGATTTTCGGTTAATGTTCTATTTGGGGTCACCATACATGCCCATCAACTTAAGAGTTGAAACAAAATGAACTTTCGTTCAAATAAACTAAAAAACTCTTAAAACACTTTTTCTCCTTAAAAATGAGCATGCCAAATAAACCTAGGTAGATATTATTTTTAAAGATTATGCAGCTTTCTTTTGTTTTCTAAATCCACTATACTCATAGATAACACCCATAATATCAAAGACTGTTTTCTTCTCATATCGATGAGATTTCCGCCCGTTTTTCTGTAGTAGGTGGAATAGGCGGATTAGAATCTTTGTTACTTCTTGGGTGTTTTTCTGTATAGCTTGATACAGAAGATATAAATAATCTTGGATCATCCCTATTGCCTTATATTCGCTTAATTCTCTTTTTTTCTTTTGTAAAAGAAGTTGACGCATTTTAAACATAGTAGAGGAGCACAGGAAGATAGCGATTAGCTTTCCATATAGTTGGCACTCTAATCGTTCTTGTTTTACATTACGATAATGATCTATTTTGAAGAGTGATTTCCACGTTTTAAAGACAATCTCTATTTGCCAACGCAAAGTATATAACTCATGTACCTGTTCCATCGGAATCCATTCCCAAGGTGTATTCGTCACGTACACGTTTAATCCCGCTACAACTTTACTTTTCTCTGAGTACGTTCTATTTTTGGATTTTTCTTTTTCCGCGATCTTCGTTCGTCGTTTTTGAAGTTGCTTTTCTGTTAATCGACTAAAAATAACACGCGCAAACAGTTGCTGTTTATCACCAATATAAGCATGCTTTAATTCAAATGTTTCTCCGGGCTGTAGTTGGTTTAAAAGCTGTTTCACATCGATTTGTATGTATTCCGATTGTTTCTTAATAGCACCATTTTTAAAGTATTCTGGATCTGGATTTTTCACATATACATTCGTATTTAATTTTAAACGAGAAATATAGTATGTACCTCGTTGATCCATTTGATCTAAGTCTTCCAATGAAAAATAACCCAAATCACGAATACATAAATCTCCTGGTCGTAAGGTATCTAAGCAATCCGTACCAAATGTTTTGTCATTATTTTTCCCTGGTCCAACTTGAAAGTTAAGAAATTTCCCACTGTGCAGATCATATTCTAATTGAATTTTGATTCCGGCTGTTTGGGCACATCCTCCAGATCCTGGATATGTATTCTCTAAAGCATTTGGCACTTGAAATATGGTGGCATCTAGGATACGAATCCGCCCAAAATAAGAGAAAAGATGGTTAGAAATTTGTGTTTGTTCACAGACTTTTTGTTGTAACAGTAAAGAAAAAATATGTTGTAAAAATAAAACTGCCTTTGTATTTAAGCGTTTATTTAAGCCCTCAGGGCTAAGTAAAGTGCCTGTCGCAGCATGAAGCCTACTACATAATCGGACTAAGGGATCACTTGCTACTCGTTGACTGATCCAAATACAAATCGTAGCTAAATCTGATCCAGAAAACTTACGTTTTCGCTTTATAAATCCGATTTCTCTTGCAAGTTCTTCTAAAAATACAGGTGTAACATATCGTTGTAATTCTTCCGCAAATGGTTGTAATTCATCTTGAATTGAGAGATTCATAAAAAACGTCATCCTTTCTGTAATTTCTAAAAAAAATATAGTGTTTTTTTCGTTATATGGATACGAATTTATCTTAACTTGATGGGTATTTATTGTGACCCCTAATAGATAAAACCAACTCTGTGCGTTAAAACGTATTTACTTCCATATGTAATTCATTTATATTAAATAAATAAACGTTTATTTATTTAATATATTGTGAGGGATTATGAATGGCAAGAACAGTCAACAATCAACAGCGACTAGAGAAGCGAAATGTCATATTAAAAGAAGCAAAAAGGCAATTTCCAAGAGAGGTTTTTTCTAAGACTACCCTTTCTAGTATAGGGCAGGCAATAGGTATTAATCCTGCTACGATTTTACTGTATTTTCCTAGCAAGGAGGACTTGTTTGAGAATACCGTTAAAGAAGCATTTCAAGAGACTAGAAAAGGACAACTGTATTTACCAGAAAGCCTAGAATTGTCAGAGCAATTAGAGCAGATGGTGAGGCATCACGTGAGGAAATATCGTGAAGATCCATCAAACCTACGAATTTTACAATATCTGTTTTCCCAATCTGGTAGGTTTCCGGAGCTAGAGCAAGAAGCAGTTTTCATCACTTATGAGTTTGTAGAGAGAATGACTGAATTGTTGAAGAAGCGCTCTAGTCTAAATGAAACCGAACAAGAACTTCGCGATAAAACGTGGGCTTATTTATCTTTCCTAAGTGGATTTACGATGATTATGCTTGAGCCTGAAAAATATCCATTATGGGAAGGGATTGTAAAACAAGGAGTTAAGCTAATTGAAACATAAAGGAGTTAAAGAAATATGATCCATAACGAAGTCAAGAAAGTAATGATGCTCTATAGTAGCAGGTTGAACGAAATGTTTCCAAATCAAGTTCTTGGTGTCTATTTATATGGATCAAACGTTATAGGTGCCTTTCATCCTGAAAGCAGTGATATTGATTTTGTTACAGTTTTTAATCAGGAATTGACGGGCGAAGAGTTAATAAAACTATCGCACCTTCATAAGAAGGTTAGAGCTAAATGTCCATTGGTCAAAAAGTTTGAATGTGAGTACTTATCCTTGGATGAGCAGAATCAATTACATTTACATAAATCTTTCCCGTTTTTTGAGGGTACAAAGTGTAAGGGAAAAAGAAAGCTTATGAAAATTGCGGTTTATCAGCTTGTTCATGATTCATATGCTGTTTACGGTCCGAAATTTTCTACTTATTACTCAAATATTGATTGGAAGGATGTTATGCAGGAGATGGAGTACAATCTTAACCACTATATAGCGAGTAAAGCTTCCCAAAGCTATTTGTTTTTATTCGATTTTTGGATTGAGTTCATTGTTTTAACCTTATGTCGAGTGTACTATACATTGAAAACAGGAAAGATTACATCAAAGGAACTGGCCTGTGAAGAAGTGATCAAGGACTTTGATTTAAGGTATTCTGACATTCTTCATGAGGCACTTAGAATTAGAGGGAGAGTCCAAGTCAAGTCCAATTATAAAAATCGCTGGGAACGAAAGAATGCAACGATCCATTTTATAAACTCTTTGAGAGAGTATTGTAATCAAGCTTTTTTATCTAGATAAATGTGGAGATGAACCCACTTTTTTACAAAAGGCAATTTCATTAATCCTGCTTCTTTAACTAAACTGCCAAATAGTTTAAGTATAAACCTTCACAATTAGTTATTTTTCTAAAGAAAGGAATAAATTGATATGTATGGGGTTTTAATAGGTTTGTTTGCTTTTGCAGTTACATGGTTTTCAGTACCTTTTATAATGAAATTTGCCGTTAAATGGAATTTTGTTGATATACCTATTAGCAGAAAAATACATAAAAATCCAATACCATTATTGGGTGGGATTGGTATTTTTTTAGGTTTTCTTGCTGCAGTACAATTAACTAAAATATTGGGATATAATTTTGATACTGCCAATATTGCTATCATTTCTGGGAGTTTTTTACTAGTTATTATAGGTTTAATAGATGACTATTATAAAACTCGTGGAAAAGATTTTCCGGCATTACCGAGGCTACTAGTACAAATTCTAGCTGCTTACCTGGTAGTTCATTTTAGTGGAGGAATTGTAGGTTTATCGATACCTTTTACAGAATCTAAGTTTGTTTCCTTCTCATCAGAAATTTCAATACTGTTAACAATAGGTTGGATTGTAATGGTGATTAATGTTTTTAATTTTCTTGATGGATTAGATGGCCTTGCAGCTGGTATTGCAGTAATTTCTGCTGCAACTCTTGCATGTGTTGCTTTAGTTAAAGGAGAATTAACTTCCTTTTTTTGGGCTGTAGCATTAGCTGGTGCAGCTTTAGGTTTTCTAAAACATAACTTTTTTCCAGCACGTATAATTATGGGAGATGCAGGATCAACATTGATTGGTTTTCTATTAGGATCTATTTCTGTGATTGGCACAATGAAATCAGCTACCGTATTCTCTATATTTATACCTGTATTTGCTTTGGGAGTTCCTATTCTTGATGGATTACGTGTAATAATACAGCGTACGTTAAAAGGACAAGCTCCTTATAATCCGGATAAAACTCATGGACATCATAAGTTACTTCAAGCAGGTTTTTCTCAATCTCATGCAGTCATGGTTTTGTATTTAATAGGAACTTGTTGTTCTTTAATTTCTATTGTAATTCTATTATTGGATGTATAGATAAATTATTTATTATGAGAAAAAAGATTTTCGGACTAGTAAGAGATATCATTAGTATATCTATATATTATAGGGATAGCGCCACATCGTTATCAACTTAACGAAAGGAAATGTCCCTATAGCTGTCAACCTAACAAAAATAAACTACCCCAGAACGAAAAAAATGAGCCGAATTCTCATAAATAACTGTAAAAAGGTAAAATTCTCGTTATGGGGGTGTCTTAAAATCTTAGCTTGATGGGCATGCGATGACACCCCTTTTTAGAGTCATAGTATCAGTATGTCCAAGTTTAAGAGATTTTTTGCACCAGAACCCCATACTGATGAACCCAACGCATAATCGTTGTATGAGAAATGGATAAACCCCGTTCCTCCATCATTTCCACTAAATCATGGAAACTTAGATTGTACCGTAGGTACCATCTTATCGTTAATAAGATAATATCAGGTTGATCGTGCTTCCATTTGAACAAATTGTCCTTTGTCATACCGATTACACACCTCTTTTAGATTAATAGTATCAGTATGTCCAAGATTTATAGATTTATTGTCATTATATTGAAGTTTTTGCACCAGAACCAGTCCTTGTCTGCCAAAAAAATGCACTCACATTAGAGTGAGTGCTCTGAAAAAAGTTGAGACTCCTCTATGGGGCACAATCTTTATAAGGAGAGTCTTCTACTAGAAACGTATCTTTAATTTATAATGAATACTACAAAATCTAATCAAAAAGAACATGATTTTACAAAAAAAATATTAAGTATTAGAAAATTCATTTTAGTCCAAAACCTCAAGATAACTGCATTGAATCTCTCAACTTCGAATATACTGACACTATCGGTTCTGTTGCAAAGATTTCTAAACTAAGATAACCTTTAGAAAAAGTGTGAGCAGGAGAATGATATATGGGGTATTTTAGAGGAAAACAGTTTAAAAAGGATATTATTTTGGTAGCCGTCGGCTACTATTGTCGTTTTTCTTTAAGTTATCGTGATGTATCTGAAATCTTGAAAGAACGTGGTGTTTCGGTTCACCCAACAACCATCATGCGCTGGGTTCATGAATATGGAAATCTTATCTATCAAATTTGGAAGAAGAAAAATAAAAACGTTCAATTATCTTGGAAACTAGATGAAACCTATATAAAAGTCAAAGGAAAATGGTGTTATTTATATCGTGCAATTGATAAAGACGGGCACACATTGGATATTCAACTTCGTAAAAAACGGGATCATCAGGCTGCCTATGCCTTTATGAAAAGATTAGTCAAAACGTTTAGAGAACCAGCGGTTCTCACTACAGACAAAGCACCAGCATTACTTTGCGCATTTAACAAATTAAGAGAACAAGGCTTTTATATACATACAACTCATTGTACAATCAAGCATTTGAACAATCTCATTGAACAGGATCATAGGCATGTGAAGCGATGTTTTTCCAAATCCGCAGGATTTCAAAATCTTCGCCACGCTTCCCGTACCTTGAAAGGCATCGAAACCATTCATTGTATGTCGAAAAACCAAAGTCTTGGCTCAGACTTCGGTTTTTCGACATACAATGAATTACAGGAGCTACTAACAATCACATAAAATGTACAACCTTTTGTTAGCGCCACTTAACCTTAACAAAACTTCGCAACAGAACCTTAGCAAGGCTCTACACGCTTCCCTATAAATGCGAAAATTTTTAGGGAAACTTGGCGAAGAACTAATAAATCCTTATACATTATAAGAATAAACCAAAACAAATAGACTATAAATTGTTTTTAATTATATAAAAATTACATAATTAAAAACAATAGTATTGAAGTAATTTAATACCTAATAAAATCGTTATTAAAATTCATCTTCCAAAATTAGATTGCCAGCATCATTATCTTTCGTCAATCTCTGCTTCAGATAATTTTCTTTCGTAGTCCGATCATTTTTATGACCTACTGCAGCTGCGATGACATGAGGGGCTAGTCCCTTGTAATCGTACAAGTATTGTACATAAAAATGCCTAAAGAAATGGGGAGTAATTCTTATATCCTCAGTAAAGGGTAACTTTGTATCCTTAATGATTTTAGAAATATATTGTGACAAATAATTCTCTCTATAAGCAGTACGGTTCTTTGTTTGAAATATCGTCCCACCATTTTTATTCCCAATGTCTACAGGTAACCTTCTCCGAATTCGAAATGCAACAATACGATTAAAAATCTCCTTATTAATAGAAACAATTCGTTCATTATCTCCCTTTGTATCAACTGTTAAATAGTAACGTCCGCGTATAGCGTCATACTCAAGATCTTCCCATTTGGCATGAGCGACTTCTGCAACACGTAATCCAGTGGTAGCTAAAACGGATAATAAAGCGTAATTGATTTCATTATCCTTATAGTAATGAAGCAACTGCTTCACTTCCTCATATGATAACTCGCGTTTTGGTTTATGGTGTTTATTAACGGTCGTACTTAGAACTTCCACATGAAGAGGTTCCTGGATATATTGAATTTCATATAGCCATTTCAAATACGAACGGATCACACCAAGTTTTCGACTAATCGTAGATGCTTTGTATTTTTCTTTTGATTGATAGGAGATTGCCTCCTGGGATAACCACTTTTGATAGTTTCGGATATGTCGCTTTCTTAAGTTCCTCCAAACTTGGCCGACTACATAATCTTTAACATCTTGCTGCAGAAATTCTGTACTTTGTTTGATGAAAAAATAAAATTGACTTAAATCACGTGCATATAGAGCCCTGGATGCATTCTTTATACGTTTTTCTTGATCAAAATGTGTTTGCCGATTTAAGTAGTAGTACAATATTTCTTCATCTGAAAATCCCTCATATGTATATGAATCTTCTCTTTCATTATTTTCCTTTTTAAATTCAGCCTCATTTATATAATCACGATTCCATACTGCAATTATGTTTGTGAAATTTTGTTTTTGTTTTTCTATATTTTCTAAAGAAGTTTCATTATGAATTGTATTCAATTCAAATTTCATTATCCTTCAACTCCTTATTAATTCCTTTTATATCTATTATTATAACTTAATTGCATTCAAAATTATTAGCATAATAAGATTAAATTTTATAAAAATGAAAGTGTAATATGACTATAGAAAATATTCTATTTTCTATGTTTATAGATTTCTTAATACAATTAATAATATTTCATTTAATTTATAGCATTATAAAAATGAATTTAATTAGAAATTGCATTTTGTTATTAAATAAAAATTTAAATAGTTTATTTTTGAGTTATGTTATAATAAATTAAAATCATATATTTTATAAATTATAATTTACATAATAATATTATTTCTTTTCTATACAAATGTAATATTAGGGGGAACATGAATGCTGAGTGCATACGAAATAAATATGACCACAAACGAAGTAAAAGAGTATTTAGATATTAGTCACTTCACATTTAATAATTTGATAAAACAGGGACAATTAAATCCAATTAATAAGGATACATGGCGTTTAGATGGGAGCTTTTTATTTAAAAAGGAAGAAATAGAGAAATTAAAAGAAGAACTTGAGGTAGAAGGAATTACTTTATATCAAGCAAGTAAAAAGTACCATATTAGTATGTATCAACTCGAAAAATGGATAGAAGAGGACAAGATAACTTGTACGATACAGGAGCATCGTAATCGCAAAACAAAATTTGTGAAAGAAGATGATGTCCGTGAATTAGTTCAACAAATAGAACGGAAAAATACAATCTATACATACTCACAAAAGCATAATGTAGTACTATTACAAAGATTTATGAAAGGGAATACGTTAGCACGTATTATCTCTATTCCAAAACGTGGGGATATCATACTACGTGATGAATTTGGAAATGACATGACGTTAGAGGATGCAATCAAAGTTGGATATAAGCCTGCCTATATTTTATTTAATCAACCGAGAAGTCACCATCAACGATTTGTGAAATTCCGCTTTCCTAAATCTTATCAATATCGAAGTGATATTTTTCGATTTATAGATCTCATATTACAGTATGTATCACCAAGAAACTTAAAAATATCAGTAGAAGATGAATTTTGGTATTTTGATATTCGTCAATCTCTAGTATCATTACCCTCTGGAATGCAAACCGAATGGATGGATAATTTAGCACCCTATATAATAGAAGGAAAAATGATACCACGTGTTAACAATAGTGTATATTTAGATAGCAATACCGTAACAAAGCCCGTAACTCTCACAAGTAACGAGTATAAATTTATAAAAAAAATTGTAGAAGAAACAAATAGTTCCATCGAAGAATTTATTAAAGATGCAATTCAAGATAGGATTAATCAGTACTTACTTAATCAAAAATAAAAATTTTATCAACCATAATATAGAAAAATTAGCAAAAAATTCATATAAGTTTACATTGAATTGTTCTATACTACAACTTATAGAGTTATTCTCAAAATCTCTATGTGAGTCGGACTATACCCTTAACAAAAAAGAATCACTTTTTAGTGGTTCTTTTTTGTTGGAAATCTTTGAGTTAGCATTTAATCATATAAGTTTGGATCATGCAGATACTTCAAAACATCTACATAAATGCTTGAGCTTCCGTAACCTGGTGGAAATGATGTAGGAAAGCGGATTATCAATTGTTCACCTAACGATTATGCGCTGGGTTCATCAATATGGGCCTCAATTAGAAGAGAAAGCACGATATCGACTCATGGAAAGTTGATGAAACCTACGTAAAAGTAAAAGGTCAATGGATGTATTTATATCACACTATAGATTCCGAAGGGAACATCATTGATTTTTACCTTAGTAAATCAAGAAATAAACAAGCAGCCAAGCGCTTTTTCAAGAAGCCTTGGCTTTTTCGCATGTTTCTAAACCTCATTTGTTAGTTGTGTGTACATTTCTTATCATTATTTGGGAGAGAACCCAATCCAACAAGTGATTATTGTATTATCGGCTACACTTCCAACAGAATTGGCAATAGGGTGTGTAGGAAAACAATTTTCTTACGAATATAAGCACAAAAAATTTCCGTTTCAAAGAAAATGAATTCTCAGATTTACTTGTAATGGGTTTTATAGAACGATCTAATACATTTGGTATCAAGTAAAATTTGGTTTGTTATTCAGCTTGTTAGGAGGTTTATATAGATTTTTGAAGAAATAAGAGGAGGATGGACTATTTTTTAGAAGATATTGCATATATTTGGTTATGTATTGGTATTTATTTTTCGTTCGAGTGGACAAAACGATTTCAAAAGAAGGGAAGTGAGGGAACCATGATACATCGGTATGAAATTGATTTTTCTGTGATGTATGGTGGCAAGGAAAGAGGTTTACAATCCACAATCATTCCAGCACGTTCTTTAGAGGAAGCAAATGAGAAATTGAAATCAGAAGTCAAGCGACGATTTGAGAAATGTCATGTGAGAATTGAAACAGCCAATTTATGTGTTTCAGATGATACCAGATATACCATTGTATGAAAAAGTCTTGTTTATACAGCAAGGCTTTTCTGGTTCTGGTGCAAAAAATTCCAATAATCTTGTAAGTAATCTCCTAAACTTGGATATATTGATAGCATGCCCCTAAAAAAGATGCGTGATCAGTATATCCAAGTTTTATAGATTTATTGGAATTATCCTGAAGATTAGAGCCTTATATGGTAAATCAAAAGTTTAAGATTCAAAGTCAAGAAGGGAAACTTGTTTGCATACCCTATATTAGATCGACGAAAGGAGGAAAATATAGGGGATTTTTATATTCTCATGCCATTACTGTACTTTATCGAGACCTTCAACAAGTAAGGGAAGAAATTGCACGAGATTTGAGGAGGCGCCATTGGGAAAATGTACGTGTTAATTCACTAGAAATAGTAGCCACGTACAAAGACTGTTACGTTTCCATTGGTCACTTGGTTGTGTTGCAAAGATTTCTAAACTGAGATAACCTGTAGAAAAAGTGTGAGCAGGAGAATGATATATGGGGTATTTTAAAGGAAAACAGTTTAAAAAGGATATTATTTTGGTAGCCGTCGGCTACTATTGTCGTTTTTCTTTAAGTTATCGTGATGTATCTGAAATCTTGAAAGAGCGTGGTGTTTCGGTTCACCCAACAACCATCATGCGCTGGGTTCATGAATATGGAAATCTTATTTATCAAATTTGGAAGAAGAAAAATAAAAACGTTCCATTATCTTGGAAACTAGATGAAACCTATATAAAAGTCAAAGGAAAATGGTGTTATTTATATCGTGCAATTGATAAAGAAGGATACACATTGGATATTCAACTTCGTAAAAAACGGGATCATCAGGCTGCATATGCCTTTATGAAAAGGTTAGTGAAAATGTTTGGAGAACCAACGGTTCTAACAACAGACAAAGCACCGGCATTACTTTGTGCATTCAAAAAATTAAAGGAACAAGGCTTTTATAAACATACAGCTCATTGTACAAGCAAGCATTTGAACAATCTCATTGAACAGGACCATAGGCATGTGAAGCGACGTTTTTCCAAATACGCAGGATTTCAAAATCTTCGCCACGCTTCCCGTACCTTGAAAGGCATCGAAACCATTCATGCTTTATATAAACGAAACCGAAGTCTTGGCTCAGACTTCGGTTTTTCGACGTACAATGAATTATAGGAGCTACTAACAACCACATAAAATGTACAACTTTTTGTTGGCACCACTTAACCTTAACAAAACTTCGCAACAGAACCCGCAGGATTTCAAAATCTTCGCCACGCTTCCCGTACCTTGAAAGGCATCGAAACCATTCATACTTTATATAAACGAAACCGAAGTCTTGGCTCAGACTTCGGTTTTTCGACATACAATGAATTACAGGAGCTACTAACAATCGCATAAAATGTACAACTTTTTGTTGGCACCACTTAACCTTAACAAAACTTCGCAACAGAACCAAGCCATGCATATGATTAAAAAGGAACAGATTGATTTACGGGACCAGTCTGTCCAAAAACAAAAAGAATTTATCCATCAATTGTTTGAACTTGCAGTATAAGATACAATTCCGTTAGGAATATATGCATTTTATTCTTTTTTTGCACCAAAACCGATTCATACATAAATGATTTGGAATTGCATCATAATCTACCATTGAACAGTCTATGCAGGTTTCTATGCCTCTATCAAATGATTTTTGCACCAGAACCGTTAGTCTTTATTTATCTTTTTATCAGTAAAGGTATAATATATTAAAAGATGATAAATATAATATTAATCTGGTGTGATTGTATAAACTTCGATTTTTGTTGGATAAGAGAAGCAGAATTAAAGTCGAAATTTTAGAAGAATTTATTATTAATTTAATATATATTTACATTTGAAAAGAACAGATTGATTTTATAAATCAATCTGTTCAGGAGTAAAAAAATGTTCTGGTACAGAATTTTTTTACTTAACCAATAAGAGTACCTAATAAGCCTGATACTAAGTTTAAAAGATTTGTAAGCATACTTTTCCTCTCCTTTCCCTTATAACTTAATATAATTATACATAATTTTTACAATTTAATCTATACATATAATATAGATTAAATTATTTTTTTGATTCTGAATATGTTTTGTGTTAGTTTGGATTGAACTACTTACCACTTAACGTCCTTACGGACTGTTTGAAGTGGGTTGTATCCTGCTTCTTTTTTAATTGAGTGAGCTCGGTAGAGAAAGAAAATGGTTAAATACAAAGCGGTTGCACCTCACTTTTTTGTATGATGCCTACAGTATACTAAAAAATGTAGGCTTACGCCTACCGACATTCATCTCCACCTAAAATTGGTGTTTCACACCTTCGCATTTTTGAGGAAAGAGTCTTCTGTCGGAACATTATAAAAAACATATAAACAAAAAGAACTCGCTTGGAACAAAGATGATATGCTCCCCATTAGGTAGACAGATAAAAAATAAAAATCTGTTTATCTAAGGGGAGTATTTTTTATGGCTCGAATGAAATATTCTAAAGCTGAAAAGCTGGCGATTTTAGCTCTTTATAAAGATGGTCATCATTCCATAGCCGACATTACTGCTAAATTTTTGGTTGATCCTGGGACCATTAGAGATTGGAAGAGAAGGTATGAAGTGAATGGTGAAGACGGCCTAGAAGAAGCTCTTTCTTGGAAGTGTTATTCAAAAGAGCTAAAGTTAGCAGCCGTCAATGATTATCTATCAGGACACTACTCGTTAAGCAAGGTTATCCAAAAATACAATGTATCCAGTACTGCGGTTTTGAGAAAATGGATTAAAAAGTATAATAGTCATAGAGAATTAAATGATACCGGTAAAGGAATGACAAACTCTATGACAAGTAGAAGAAAAACAACGTTAGAAGAACGAATTCAAATTGTAAATTACTGTATACAACATCAAAAAAACTATCAGCTCACAGCCGAAAACTATGAAGTTTCTTATCAACAGGTATATCAATGGGTCAAGAAGTTTGAAGCACATGGTGAAGAAGCACTACAAGATAAACGCGGTCGAAAGAAAGAGGAATATGAATTAACAGATGAAGAAAAGTTTAAGATGGAAATGAAACGTTTAGAGCGAGAAAATGAACGATTACGTGCAGAAAATGCTTTTTTAAAAAAGTTAGAGGAACTCGAAAGGAGGCGTCGTTAACAAGCGTTCGTCTACACAATAAATATAGAGCGATTCAAGATTTACATGCGACTGAAAACCTGCCAGTAATCCTTTTATGTGAAATTGCCGGTGTATCTCGTGCTGCTTATTATAAATGGCTACAGCGTATGCCAACAGCTGGAGAATTAGAGAATGAAGCAATTCTTCAGGATATTCAAGCTATTTATGCACGAGTAGGAGGCATTTATGGGTATCGAAGAATGAAATTAAATATTAATAGGATATATCATAAAAAGTTTAATCACAAACGTATTTATCGCTTAATGCACATCGCTGGATTACAGTCCGTGATTCGTCGGAAAAGAAAGCGCTATGTTCCTTCACCTGCACAATACGTCGCTGAAAATCGACTAAATCGCGAATTTACTGCAAGCAAGCCCAATGAAAAATGGGTAACAGATGTCACGGAGTTCAAATTAGGAAACGGAAGGAAAACGTATTTAAGCGCCATTTTAGATCTTTACGATGGCTCCATTATTAGTTATGTATTGGGACATTCAAACAATAATAAATTGGTATTTCGAACGTTGGATCAAGCTATCACTATATTAAAAGAGAATGAACATCCATTGATTCATAGTGATCGAGGGTATCAATATACGTCACATGGGTTTAAGAGAAAAATAGAAAAAGCAAAAATGATTCATAGCATGTCACGTGTAGGAAAATGTATAGATAATGGACCAATGGAATCGTTTTGGGGAACGTTGAAGTGTGAAAAATATTACTTACATAAGTATGAAACATTTGAAGCGTTACAACAAGCAATAGATGATTATATCCAGTTTTACAATAACGAACGTTACCAAGAAAGATTAAACGGCTTAAGCCCATTGGAATACAGGGTTCAAGCCGCTTAAAGTATTTTTTATTATTTCCACTGTCTACTTGACAGGGAGCTGTTCAAGATTGTTCCAAACGAGTTCTTTTTGTTTATTAATGATATATCCTTTATTTATGTTTCCCCCTTTTAATCTCCTCCTCAAATCCAGGAAATAAGAAGTTTAGTATATGCGGTGTATCTATAAGACGATAAAATGTAAAGAGAAAAAAACTACTATATACAATAATTAATATCCTTTTCTTCATGACTAATCCTCCACTTTATCTTTTCTTACAGGAAGGCTTTTAAGATATTGATCGGACAAATTTAATAATTTTCTTGTTCGTTCAAAATCTTTTTTTATTTCTGGTTGTAATGGAACCGGCATTCCTTCTAAATCCATAGCTTGTCCATCATCAAATTCTTCACCTGGGATATAACAATACTTCTCATGTATAAATGTTCCATCAGGGAAAAAGTATCTCTGCGGAATAATGTTATCCTCAGTATTTAACAGATCTTGTCCAAACATAACTTGTTCCTTCGTCTGTATTCCTAATAAGTTAATAATTGTTGGGAATATATCAATTTCACTACCTATGTTTTTTATCTCTTTTCCTTCTTTTAATTCTGGATAATGAATAATAAATGGGATACGATAAGGGTCAAATTGTCCATTTTTCACATGTGATACAGGTAAATATTTTTTCAAATTATTAGGTAAAGAATTTGTATCAATAATATGATGATCTCCGTATACGACAAATAACGATTTCTCCCATAATCCTTCACGTTTTAGTTCTTCTATAAAAAAGCCTAATTCTTTATCCACATAGTTAACCGCTTGAATATAATCTCCAAATTGCGTTCCCTCTAATTCTTTTGGTAGTGGTAAAGGTTGTTTTTCACTTGGTATTTTAAAAGGATGATGGCTACTTAATGCAATAATATGTGCATAAAATTTCTTGTTTTTTTCATCTAATTCTTTCAAAATTGGAAGTGTTTTTTCATAAAGAACATGATCACTAGCAGCTATGTCTATCACATCTTTATTTCCAAAATATTTTTGGTCATAGAACTTATCAAATCCTAATGCTTTGTATAATTGCTTTCGGTTATAAAATTCCGAATCATTTGTATGGAATGTATTAGTTACATAATCATATTGTTTTAATAATCTAGGTAAACTTGGAACTTTGCGATTTGCAAAACGATTTGCATTTAATTCCTGTGTTCCTGGATAAGTCGATGTATTTACACTCCATTCTGCATCAACTGTATTCCCTTTACCTGTTTGTTGGAAAAATGTAGGGAACGATAACGATTGTTTACGTAAACTATCCAAATTAGGAGTGATTGATTTCCCATTAATTTTTAATCCCATTACATTTTCTTGTAGCGATTCAAGTTGAAGAATAATTAAGTTTCTATCCCTTGCAACACCTTCATATTCAGGGTTCGTCACTAATTTTTCTTTTTTTATTTCCCTAATCATTTCATTCGTTATGTTCTTATTCTCCATAGAATAAGCTTTATTCACAGGAATTATTTTCTCAAAAGGGAATGATAAATTATAAGAAAAAATACCCATTTGTTCAGATTTCTTCTTATCATTCAATACGTCTTTTTTATTTATTGTATATATAAATGTAGAAAATGTTAACATAAAACAAAGAGAAGCAATTCCTATGTTCTTCTTTGAAAAGCGTATATCTCTAATTTCTTTTTTAAGTTGAGATGCTCTGTATATGATAAAAGGTAAAGGGATTATATCTACAACATAATACAGGTCTTTCCAATTTAAAAGAGAGGATATGCTGTCTGCTAATTTAGTAGTTTGGTTTACTAACAATAAAGTGTGATAGGTTGGTATGACACCATAAAATCTTTTATATACCACACAGGCAAACAAGATAATTCCTGCTAATATGCTTATCCCAGCGTATAAAGTTGTTCGTAGTTTTTTCGGTGCAAAACCACGTATTAGAAAAAATACAAACATTATATATAAAGAATCCATAAAAAAACTATTAATATTAAATTGCTCATATAACTCTGTATATCCAACAAACAATTTACATAATATTATCAAAAAAAGTAAGAAACTCACTTTTTACTCCCCCACTTACCAATTTTTTATTTTTAGATTTTACGTTAGATCTTCCATCTTTAACATATTTTCCTTATCCATTACTCGATTGTGGGGAGTATGGATCCATACCTTTTGCTTTCTTTTTATAAACCCTAAAAATATAATTGGGACCCAAGAAAAACCAAAAATATAAACAATAGGTGTCCAAATTACATTCTTTATCTGTTTTTCTTGTATCAGCGCAATAATCGGTAATAAATAAAAAGATAAAGCCATCATCAGCCAAATCCATGGACTTAATACATATGGCATTATATAAGATGGAAGTAATTCATAATATGTTAAACAAAATAATATAATGGAGTTTACTGATAACATTGTTCTCGTTGGCTGAATAAGATAAATAAACATATCAAGTGCATTTATATTAAATGTTTGTACAAAATTTTTTAAAAGTGGTACGGAGTAGCGAACCATACAATCCATATGTCCTTGCATCCAGCGAACACGTTGGCGAAAAGATATTTTAAAGTCTGTCGGTTTTTCATCAAATATTTTTGCTTCATGTGCCCAGCCAACAGATCTTCCTTTTGTGAATATGTATTTAGCTGTAAACTCTAAATCTTCCGTTAAACTTTGTGTTCCCCATCCTATTTCCTTTAAGACTTGCATAGAAAAGCACATACCAGTTCCACCAAGTTGAGCTGATAACCCTAACTTTCCTCTACTAAATTGATACAATCGGTTTGTAGACCAATAAGCAATTGCGTAAGACTTTGAGATCCAATTATCTGTTGGATTTTTTGAATCTAAATACGCTTGAATTACTTCATATTTTTCTGCTACTAACTTATAATTTAATACTTGTAAGAAATTTCGTGACACAATATTATCCGCATCCAGTATGACCACAGCATCATATACTTTCTTGTTTTCTTTCTCTAAACGAAACAACTTTTGAAACATCCACTCTAGCCCATAGCCTTTGCCTCGTTTTTGAGGATCCTGTCTTTCCCAAGCATTCACTCCAGCTTCCTGGACAATTTGAGCTGTCCCATCTGTACAATTGTCACAAATAACATGAATATCATATTTTTCTTTTGGATAATCCACCTTTTTTAAGTTTTGAACAATTTGTCCAATTACACTCTCTTCATTATGAGCACAAACTAATACTGCAAAACGAGTAGAAGCTATTTCATTTTCCACCTGGTACGTCTTTTTCTTTTTTAAGAGGCCTAAAAAACTAATCATTACTTGATACAACGAAAGAACCCCTTGGAATTGCGTGAAAAATATTAACATCGCCACTACAATAGACAGAATTACCTTCCCACAATATAATAGATATTCCATATTGGTAGAATAAATTATGGTAAAACATGCGCATAATACTAATAAACTAATCCATACTCTTTTTTTACTGATGCGCATTTTTCCAACCCCTTCCCCTATCGAGATTTACAAAAACGCTCTTATATTACGAGTTTAGAGAGAGAAATTGTGATATCAAGATTGATATTTTTAGCAGTCAATGATGCGTTTCACTATATTCAATCTCAATACTTGATTACTAATATATTCTGATAGATCTACTTTTTATAAATGCTCAATTTCCGTTACTCAATTGTAAACTTTGCTTCTTTGTAATTTTTCAATTCTTTTTTTGGATTATTATCTTTAAACTGGGCAATAGAAATTGTATGTTCCCCTTTTTTCAATAGATCATCATCTAAATTTATAAACGTAGAAAATATTTTTGTTCCTTCTTCTTTTGTAACAAATTTCTGATTGACATATATATAAGCCTCTTCTTTCTCGCTTAATCCCTCTAACTCTATTTGAATTTGTGCCAGTTCTAATTTAGGATCCACCTTTAAAACTGGAACTCCTTCTCCCCCCTGCTGATCATTATTGGTAATTACTTTCATGTTAACTTTTCCTGTATCTTTAGCTTCTTTAGGAAAGGCTACTTTTGTTTCCTCTTTACCTTCTTCTTGTTTTTTTACCTCTTGTTTCACTTGCTCTTCTTGCTTATTTGAACACCCTGCTCCTGTACCTATCAATAAACAACTTATCCCTATTCCAACTACAAATCTATTCATCGTATTTCCTCTTCTCTATAGTTTTAAATCCAGATAAATAAATGCTATAATGTATACGCTGTCATCATTCTTGAAAAACAACGTACGAAAAATATTCTTATGAAGCACCTCCTATGTAACCTTTTTACACATTTAACACTATCATGATAGTGTTAAATGTGTAAAAAGTTGAACCCTACAGAGGAATCCTGTAAAGTTTTAATGATTTGTTTTTCTGAATAACTAAATACACATTCACTAGGTTATCTCGTTTTCCTTTAAACTTCAACCTTGATTTTTGCAAAAATAGAAAAAAAAGGTTTATAAAGTTGTTCACTTAAAAAAAGATGGACAGTAAAATCTCCATTAGTCTAGGTTTTACTGCCTATAATGTTGTATAAACCGCTTATAGATTTTTCGATATTAAATACTTCGCCACTTTCTTAGTCTTTCAAATGTATTTAAAAATCCTCATATATATTATTTAAAGGTTATAATTTTGTAAATTTATTTATTTTTTAAAATTCGAGTTTGATTTTTTTTACAAAATGTTATAGAGTTGTTTCCGAATTGATTTTGACAAAAAATACATTTTTAGGGGGATTATTCCATGGAAGGTTCACGCAAGAAAAATACCAAGAGAAAAGTAGTCGCATCACTATTATGTTTATCTGTATTAGCAGCCCCAATTGTGCCTGAAGCTTCTGCAGCACAAAACACAGACTCCAAGATTAGTAGCCAGGAACAGATTGGTAATATGATTTTGCAAGTTACTCCAAGTAACCCAACTCCTATGCCAGGTGAAACAATTACATATCAGTACAAGCTTACAAATGCAACGAATAAAGTAATTAAAAATGTGTGGGTTGTAGACTGGCATGTTAATATGCTGCAAGAATATTTTGATTTAGGTGATGACAAAGCTTTTGGTCCTGGGGAAACAATTACGCTCACTAAAAAATACAATGTTCCAAAGGATGTACAAGAAGGAAAAACTTTTCGAAGTCTAGCTACCGTATACGGTACTGCTGATGGAGAACAAGTAAAAACAACGGGAAAATCATCTATTACAGTGGATGTAGTGAAGCCAGAAATCTCATTAAGAGTTTCAACGAATAAAGAAGTTGTAACTCCTGGAGAAAAAGTAACTTACACATATAAAATTAAAAATACAGGTAATCGAAATTTAACAAATGTTTGGGGCGCTGATTGGCATCTTGGTATGCATCAAGAATATGCTGACATTGGCCCTGACAAAATTTTATCACCTGGAGAAGAAGCAACTGTTCAAAAGGAATTCATCGTCCCAGAAGATGCTGAAGACGGAAAGCTTATTTATAGTGTAGCATCTTACTACGGTTACTATGGAGATACAAAAGTCCAACAAGATTCACGAGTAGGTATTACAGTAAGTCACGATCTCATTACAAAAGCTCAAGCAGCAGTGAATAGCCTATTTTCTGATGAAAGTCATTCCACATTACATGCGAATATTTCCCAAAAAGAAATTAATGCAGCTAAGAAATCAGTAATGCAGCTTCCTGACGCAAAACATAAACAACAATTAGATAAAGAATTGGAACAAGCTCAAAATCTATTAAACTTACTAAATGATGCACGCGGCACTGTGCATGGGCTTTTTGCAGATGATGCTCACTCTAAACTAGGTGCAGAAACAACTCAACAAGCTATTAATGCTGCAAAAGAAAAAGTTGGTAAACTTCCTAACAATCAAAATAAAACAGATTTATTAAATGAAATCAAAAATGCTCAACGTCTTCTCAAAGAACAAGAAGCATTAAAATTAAGCGATGCTCAAAAGACTGTGAATAACCTTTTCTTAGATGAAAATCACATCGCGTTAAATAATGGACTTAGCGAAAAAGACATTGAGAAAGCTCTTGAAAAAGTGCAACTTGTATCTAATCAAAAAGACAAAGATACTTTAATAAAAGAAATTGAAAAAGCTCAAAATCTATTAAAATTATTAAATGATAATCGTAACATTGTTAATAATCTATTTACAGATACTTATCATACAACTCTAAAAGACGCTACTACACAAGCTGACGTTGATGCTGCAAAAGAAAGTGTTAACCAACTTCCTAGCAACAAAGACAAAGAATCTTTACAAAAAGAGATTGAAAAAGCTCAAAATCTACTAAAAGCTGCTCAAGCATTCAAATTGCAAGACGCTCAAAAAGCGATTAATGATTTATTCACGGCCAATGATCATAAAACGTTAAAAGCTGATATTAAACAAGCTGATATTGATGCTTCCAAAGCGAAAGTTGATCAGCTATCTAATACTGCCGATAAAACAAACCTACTAAAAGAAATTGAAAAAGCTCAAAAACTTTTCTCTGAACTGCAAACTGGTCAAAAGCTGTTAGAATCTTTATTTACAAACGGAATTGGATCTCCTGTGAAACCAGGTATCACGCAATCTGATATTGTAAAAGTACAAGCAGAACTCAAAAAATTACCTGATAGCCCTGGTCGCACAAAATTATTAAGTAGAGTTCCAGTCAATTTCTCTAATATTAGTTGGTATACAAAGCAATTTGGAAATAAAAATGTAACTGATACAGCAGAAATAAAAGTTTCCAAACTTTATAAAAATACAAACCGTGAGCCATTTATCGATTTTAACTTCGCCTATACTTTAAAAGGTGCACAAATTACAGTTTCAAATCGTGATGTCCTTGATGCATCTATCGCCCCAGAGCATGCAGAAGCAGGTAATTTAAACATGAAAATTCTAAATAGAGGTACTACAAAAGTAACAATTAGTTCTGCTGATGGGTTATATTTTAAAGAGATTACAGTAAAAGTTTTTTAAAGCTAAAGGACAACCTCTTAAGCAAATAACGTCTAAACGTTGCGCATACGATACTATCAGTACCCTTTAGGACTCTAATTTATATATCAACCTCAATAAAATGTTTATTTATCAATATATATCAACTAAAAAACATTTATAACTTATTAAAATTTATATCTAATAAAAATAAACCAGTTGCTTTTCAGCACCTGGTTTATTTCTGTTAACTTAATAATCATTCTGGTTCTGTTGCGAAGTTTTGTTAAGGTTAAGTGGTGCCAACAAAAAGTTGTATATTTGGTTCTGTTGCAAAGTTTTCTACATGAAGATACACTCTAGAAAACAGGATCTAGGAGAATCAGACATGAGGTATTTTAAAGGAAAACAATTCAAGAAAGATATTATTTTAGTAGCTGTCGGCTACTATTGTCGTTTTTCTTTAAGCTATCGCGATGTATCTGAAATCCTGAAAGAACGTGGGATTTCAGTTCACCCAACAACCATCATGCGATGGGTTCATGAATATGGAAATCTCATTTATCAGATTTGGAAGAAGAAAAACAAAAACACATTGTTATCTTGGCGTTTGGATGAAACCTATATCAAGGTGAAAGGGCAATGGTGTTATTTATATCGAGCAATTGATAAAGAGGGACAAACACTTGATATTCAACTTCGTCAAAAACGGGACACACAAGCAGCATATGCTTTTATGAAAAGACTTGTTCGAACTTTTGGAGAACCAACGGTTCTGACGACAGATAAGGCCCCTTCTTTAGCTTCCGCATTCAAAAAATTAAAGGAGATAGGTCTTTACAAAAATACCTTTCATCGTACAATCAAGCACCTCAATAATATCATTGAGCAAGATCATCGACATGTGAAACGTCGATTCTCCCGTTCTTTAGGGTTTCAAAGTCTTCGCCATGCCTCACGTACTATTAAAGGTATAGAAACTGTTCATGCCATATACAAACAAAAACGAAGTCTTCAACCAAACTTCGTTTTTTCGACGTATAACGCATTACATGAATTATTAATAATTTCATAAAACTGGTCCACAATATTCTCCATCTCTTTATGTCTTCGGAAACTTTTTGCAACAGAACCTCCTAAGTTAAGTACTAAGCTAATACAAGTATGTACTTATTCAAGAAAAGGGAGAAATTGTAGAAGAACACTTAGTTCCTAAATGACTTTATTGTTGTTTGTTTTGAGAAAAATAATATTGAATGAATAAAATTAAACAATTATTTTAAAACACCGTTCTATTTCCGAACGGTGTTTTATGTACTTAGATCATTAAGATTAAACAACTTTATTGTTCGTTAACAATGATGATCCTATCCATTTGGACACATTTACCAGTATTTTTACCAAAAAATTCATGATATGGTTAATTAGTCGAGTACGTCATTACTTGACAATTACCCTTAGAAGCCCCGTGAATAACGGGGCTTCTTTTCTACAAAATGAAATTTTTATTAAGATTTAATCTTTTATACTACTTTCAATAATGTCTCACAGGACTTTAGATTGCTTCATCCCTTCCTCCTCACACAACTTTTCAATCACGGCCCACGTTTCTTCAGATAAAGTCAAAGATACTTTTTTCGTAATTCCAAAACCTTTACAACCAGCACCTTCTCGTTTACCTTGAATTGGGTTACTTTTTTCATTATCATTTTGAATTGATTCACCTTTATCATTACTTATTTTATTATTTGTAAATGTTGCTTGACATGGTTAAATGCTATAATAGTAAATTGTGGATAAAGGATATGCCTTATATGTTTATAGAGGTGATGAATTATATGTTTATAGAGGTGATGAATTATGCTTAATAAGCCGAGTGATTATATTGAAGCTGGTTTGAAGCTGGAGTTGGAAGAAGATTTAAAATACTTATTTAATTCAACAGCTGATATAAAGATGGTACCAAAGGATACAATTGTTTTAAGGCAGGGGCAAAGAGTTTCTTCACTGTATTATATTCATAAAGGAATTATGAGAGGCTATTATATAGATGCTGCAGGGAATGATGTGACAAAA
>NZ_AKCS01000029.1 GCF_000299035.1 Bacillus bingmayongensis | reverse complement strand
CTCTTAAGTTGATGGGCATGGGGTCACCATATCAAAAAAGAAAATTGTACGTTTAGACACAATTTGGCAACAAACTAATTGTTTTCTTGTACATTAATAAAAAACTACTGCAAGAGTTGTAGTTTTTATGTTTTCATTTCCCTTTTTGCATTCATCTTTTAATTAGATGAATGCTTTTTTTAAGTACATAATAAAAAAATAAGAAAAACTGTCACAAAATCCGGGTTTCTGGTTTCTCTATAATACAGGCATCAAATTGAGAGTGAGGTTTTAATTAGAATGTTAACTATAGAAAATGAAGAAAGTCTTGTTTCTGATATGACTTTTGAAGAATTATTTAAACAATACTATGTTTACGCTGTAAAACAGATCATATGGATTGTTAAAAATCAATCTATCGCTGAAGAGTTAGCACAAGAAGTATTTTTACAATTATATCGTAGCGATTGGAAAGCAATTGAAAACATACCTGGATGGTTGATTAAATCTTCTACTTATGTAGCTTATAACCATCTAAGATCTGAAAAAAGACATCAAGCGAAGATCGATAAGGAAATACAATACCATGAAGTACAAAATGTTTCATCATTAGACGATGATTGGATAAGAAAAGAAGAAATTACAAAAGTCCAAACGATACTAAATAAAATGAATGATCGAGAACGAACCCTTTTACTAATGAAATTCTCTGGTTTTCAATATAAAGAAATTGCAGAAATACTTCAAATTGAAATATCTTCTATTGGAACATTATTAGTCCGAGCCAAAATGAAATTTCGCAAGATTTATAAACAAATGGAGGAGGCATAACAAATGAAATGTTATGATATCGGATTTATTCAAACATATATTGATGGAGAACTTTCTCATGATACAAGAAAGGAATTCACAAAACACCTAGATACATGTGAAGCATGCCAAGATTTATTAGTAGAAATCAGTAAATTAAACCAATGGGAAAATGTAATGCTAGATGAAGAATCTGCACATTCACCACAAGAAATCAAAATTGATGTAGAACAAGCATGGAAAACATTTGAAAGTCTTTCAAAACTAGACAATGTTTCTAATATAAATCATAAAAAACAACAGAAGAAGGGACTATTTACAAACATGAATAAAAAATTAAAACGTTTCATTTATACAGCAGTAGCTGCAGCAGGACTTTTTACAACAGCAATGATTCCACAAGTACAAGTGGCGGCTACAAATGTTGCCTCGTATTTTTCTGATGCAGTTACAAATGATAAGGTTGTAAATGAGGGAGCTACAGATGAAAATGGTGTCACAATAGATAGAATGAAGAATGGTCAATATATTCCTATCGACGAAAAAATTACAGATCAAGGTATTACTGTACATTTCAAAGAGTTATATATTGCGGATTCACGTATATCAGTTCATTATAGAATGGAAAAAACTGATGGAGGTTTAGTACCATTTGAATTTGATACAACGGGATTAGAGCTTGGGAGTGATGGTAAGGTTAATGGACAACAAGAGAACAACCCTGAGCTTAAAAATGGAGAGGTAATATCTTTTATCCAAGATTCAGATGATCGTCTTCCTTTTGAACTTATGGTAGCAGGTAAAAAATTAGAGCATGTAGGTATTCGTGATAAAGATAAACCAGAAGGTGTCGTTACATTTGTTGAAGGTCCTGAAGGAAAAGACTCTTTTAAACAACCCCTTACGTTAGATGTAAATATAAATAAAATTGGAAAAGTAGCTGGATCTTGGAAAGGTCAAATCCAAATTGATACAGCAAAACTTAAAAAATAAAACTAATTAAAATGAAAAAAAGGGTTCTGTTGCGAAGTTTTGTTAAGGTTAAGTGGTGCCAACAAAAAGTTGTACATTTTATGCGATTGTTAGTAGCTCCTGTAATTCATTATATGTTGAAAAACCGAAGTCTGAGCCAAGACTTCGGTTTCGTTTATATAAAGCATGAATGGTTTCGATGCCTTTCAAGGTACGGGAAGCGTGTCGAAGATTTTGAAATCCTACGGATTTGGAAAAACGTCGCTTCACATGCCTATGGTCCTGTTCAATGAGATTGTTCAAATGCTTGATTGTACAATGAGTTGTATTTATATAAAAGCCTTGTTCTCTTAATTTGTTAAATGCGCAAAGTAATGCTGGTGCTTTGTCTGTAGTGAGAACCGCTGGTTCTCCAAACGTTTTGACCAATCTTTTCAAAAGGCATAGGCAGCCTGATGATCCCGTTTTTTACGAAGTTGAATATCCAATGTGTGCCCGTCTTTATCAATTGCACGATATAAATAACACCATTTTCCTTTGACTTTTATATAGGTTTCATCTAGTTTCCAAGATAATTGAACGTTTTTATTTTTCTTCTTCCAAATTTGATAGATAAGATTTCCATATTCATGAACCCAGCGCATGATGGTTGTTGGGTGAACCGAAACACCACGCTCTTTCAAGATTTCAGATACATCACGATAGCTTAAAGAAAAACGACAATAGTAGCCGACGGCTACCAAAATAATATCCTTTTTAAACTGTTTTCCTTTAAAATACCCCATATATTATTCTCCTGCTCACACTTTTTCTACAGGTTATCTCAGTTTAGAAATCTTTGCAGCAGAACCCACTTTATTAAACAATTTTATTGAAGCTCCTCTTTTTTTTGATTTTGAGGAGCAAACCTCACTATTTCACGCTGCTGTTTTTGCAGAAGAAGCCGGATATTATGGAGGTGAAGCACTAAATAGGGCTATTTCAAAGCTAAGCAGATATTCAAATCAAGAACAGGAAACAAAGATAAACCAACGTTTAACCAGTCTTGAAGTAATAAGTCGATTAAGTTCCCTCTCTATGGAGCCTTCCTTGAAGGAAGTGGAGCAGGCCGTAGCTTACGGATACTCTGTAAAAATTCTATACCTTAAATGTGGCGAAGAACAATCAACATATAGATTGGTTGATCCGTACAGAATTATTTATTGGAATAATAAGTGGTATGTGATTGGATTTTGTCATCTTAGGAATGATATCCGTAGCCTTAGAGTAGATCGAATTGAAAGCTTAATGCTAACTGAAAATAAGTTTAACCGACCAGAAAATTTTTCAGCACGTGACTTTTTTATGGACAATCTCCTTCCAACTATAGAAGGTAAGGAAGGGATTATCACTTTGGTTATTAATGGAAATAATGGGGCGTTGGATGATATTTGCCAACATTGGTTTTTTGGACATTATTTACAAGAACGGACTTCAACTCAAGCAGTATTTCTTCTTGAAAAAGATATGATACATACATATGTACCTCATTTACTTTTACCGTACGGTAAATCTATTCAAATTATTGGGCCAGTAAGTCTTTTCTTCGCAAGATAGGCTCATTATTTGGCGCAGCAGACGTAAATGTATCGAAAGGATCTATAATTTGAGTACTATCGGAAAGTTCTACAGCGTCTATAAGATATTCTCTGTTCGCGCTATTTTGATTGCTTCCTCGCGATTATTGACGCCGAGCTTCGAGTATAGGTTCGAGCAGTAATTGCGTATCGTTCCCTCCGATAAAAATAGCTTAGAAGCAATTGATTTGTAGCGAAGCCCGTTCGACAGATGCTCCAGAATTTCCATCTCGCGTTTCGTAAGTCCGTACGGGTAGCTTTCCTTACTTGAGCCAATCTTTTCTAGTTGCTCACGTTGACGCTTCATCTCTTCGAAGACTCGCGTAGCGACCGATTGATCTATCCAGGTTCCTCCGTTATAAATAAGTTTCAGAGCTTCCATCATCTCTCGTGGATGAATTGACTTCAGCAAATAGCCCTCCGCTCCGTGTTCCAATGCAGTTGCTGCTTGCAAGGAATCCTCAAACGTTGTCATGAGCACAATCTTAATATCAGGCCATCTCTGTTTCATCTCAAGTAAAGCCTCAAGTCCGTCCATTCCCGGCATACGAATATCCATTAAAACGATATCAGGATGGAACTGCTCACAATGTTCTAATGCTTCGCACCCATCCTTTGCCTTACCAATGATGGTAAAATCAGCATGCTGATCCAAAACTTGCTCTAAACTGTCGGTAATAAGTGCCTGATCATCAACGATCAACAGGCGGATCGTGTCATGTACAAGTTCTGTCTGCAACGGAATATTACATATGACAAATGTTCCTTGCTCAGCTCCAGAATGAACCGACAATGTGCCGTGATATTGTTCAAGCCGTTCCTTCATCCCATTGAGCCCAAATCCGAATTGAATTTCTTTCATTCCGACGCCGTTATCTTCAATCTGTAACCGAAGCTGTTTCCTATCGAAATGCAGTTGAACGGCTATCGCGCTCGCCTTGCCGTGCCGAACCGCGTTTGTTAGAGACTCTTGAAGGCAACGATATAGGCAAAAGTTTATTTTTTGCATGACTAAAGTCTCATTGCCAATCACACGGAATGTAACCGTTGTACCTGTCGACCTCATAAATTCTTCGGTTAATTGTCTCAACGATTCACTTAACGAATGATTTAATGGATTATGAGAGAGCTGATGAAGATGCTTTCGGATATCATCCAGACTGTTTTGGGCAATACCGACAAGGGAATCAATTCTCTCAAACTGCGAATCTGGCACTGACGTTCGCAGTGATTCGACACCGACGATGAGAGAGGTAAGAGTATGGCCAATTGTATCATGCAGCTCATGTGACAGCCGGTTGCGTTCTTCTATCAGCGTAAGCTCCTCAATCCGCTTAATATGTTGCTCCAGCAACAGCTTCTGCTCTTGTATAATTTGGGCTTGCTTATGGTACTGAATTAATATATTAAATGCCATCCCAATGACAAAACCAAGGCTGCAGCTAAAGATAGACTCATATGGGAGATGATTAGCGATCCAGCTGTTCAATGCTGGGAATACGATTCCACAGAGGACACCTGTCCACACATAGTTTTTTTGAATGTTTGCTAAACCAATAATCATCACGAGTAAAACGAAAGACCAAAGCAATCCCGGCGCTACGTAGGCTAAATAAAGATAATATAGGCCTGATGCTGTAACATCGACTGCAAGATACCAGTCTTCTTTCTTATATCGGACGATTAATGGAACAAAGTAAACGACGATAGCAAGAGAAATTACAATCCAAAGTGACGCATTGATTAATGATGGATGTATAAAATCAGCACTTATAATAACGAACAGCCAAAACGTTCGTACGGATACAAATATCCAATCATACCAAAACCACTTTTTCATTACTGAGAACATAGATTATGCACACCTACTTGTATTTTTTTGAGATTAACTTTCTATTGATTCAGATTTATCATGCGGTATATCTTCCAATTCGTCAATAGATAGTGGAAGGACGGTCAGAGACTGGCTGTAAAGTATGTCATATAAGACAGGTGACAGTTTATCATACGGTTTTTGTGACAGATTTACGCACGCTGTCATGAAACATTTAGTCGCTTCGTCACTATGCTATTTAACAATTTCGAAGTTAAGGTGAGGGAGTGAAGCAACAGAAAATTTCAAAATAATAGGAGAGATGTGTTATGAAATCATTCATCACTAAAAAAGGAACTGCACTTGCCTTAACAACGACTATACTGGCTGGGACACTAGTATTACCTACTAATGGAAATGTAAACGCAGTGTATAAAAAGACGCCCACCCAACAGGCTGTTGATAAGGCTGCTAATACTGAAAATATTCCAGGTGTTATTGTTGCCGTGAAAAATGGAGATGTAAACTGGTCATATGCTTCTGGTGAGGCAAACATCGAGAGAAATCATAAGGTGGATGCTGATTCTGCTTTCAGGATTGGAAGTACAACGAAGACGTTTGTTGCTACAGTTGCATTACAGCTTGCTGGAGAGAAGAAGCTAAGTCTGGATGATACGGTAGAGAAATGGATCCCGGGGTTCGTAAAGGGGAAAGGCTATGATGGCAACAAAATTACAATTCGACAATTATTAAATCATACGAGTGGAATTCCAGACTTCTTGACTCCAGAGTTTAAGAATAAATTACTTGAAAATCCAAGCGGAAATTATACACCTGAACAGTTAATTGCTCGTGCTTTGGAGCTAGAGCCAGTATCGGGGTGGGCATACTCGAGTACAAATACGGTTATTGTAGGACTTATTATTCAGAAGGTTACTGGAGAGACATATGCCGAACAGATTAAGAAGCGAATTATTGAGCCACTCGGACTTAAAGAAACATTCCTTCCTGGAAGCTCGATGGATATTCCGAAAAAAAATGCTCGTGGCTACTTGAATACGGGAGATAAATTAGTAGATATTACTGTGCTTAACCCGTCATTTGCTAATGCTGGAGGTGAGATGATTTCGACAGGAGAAGACTTGACGACGTTTTTTCGCGCATTATTAGGTGGAAAGCTGTTGACACCGGAGATGCAAAAGGAAATGATGACTAGTACAGCTGATTCCCCGTTAGGAAAGTATGGGCTTGGCATACATGCAACAAAATTGCCGGACGGTACCGAAGTATGGGGGCATGGTGGTGGTATTCCCGGATTTACTAACTTTGCAGGTGGAACGGGAGATGGTCAACATGTCATCTCGATAAACATCAATGTACTAGGAGCAGAAAAACATATCAAGAATATTTTAGTCTCAGAATTTGCAGGGAAAACCAAAAAGGAAGTTATGGATAAAGGAAAGAAAAGGAACCATCGAGAAGAAGTCAAATACGTAATCGATCAGGTAGTAACCAATAAAAAAATCCCAAGTGTCATAGCAGGCGGATTAAAGGACGGTAAGCGCTGGTCTTATGCTACAGGGACAGCGAGTTACGAGGTACTGCGCGCAGTAGAACCGAACTTTTCATTTCGTATCGGAAGCATCACGAAGACGTTCACAGCTTCCGTTATACTGCAGTTGGCTGAGGAGAAACAATTAAACCTTGATGATTCGGTTGAAAAATGGTTACCGGGGATCGTACAGGGTAATGGGTATGACGGTAACAAAATTACGATTCGTCAGTTATTGAATCATACAAGCGGGATTGCATCCTATACAGATTTGGATATGCGAGATATTACCTTGCCTCAAAATCCATACCGTTACTATACTGCTGATGAACTTATCAGCCTGGGACTTGCCAAGCCACCTGTATTTTCACCAGGGGAGGGTTGGGACTATTCAAACACCAATACTGTGCTAGCTGGTCAAATTATTCAAAAGGCAACAGGAGATACGTATGCAGAGCAAATCAGAAAACGTTTCATCGAACCACTTGGGCTAAAGGAGACATTCGTAATGGAAGCAAATCCTCATATACCAGGTGAGCATGCTACAGGATATAATATGGACAGAGCGGGTCATTTGTATGATTTGACAGAAATAAATCAATCATGGGCAAATGCAGCGGGAAATATGGTTTCATCTGTCAAAGATTTAACTACCTTCTTCAGTGCGCTGTTGGGCGGAAAGCTTCTAAATCAAGAGATGATGGACCAGATGCTCACAACAGTAGATTCACCTATTGGTAAAGTCGGACTAGGAATTTATGAAGAAAAGACACCGGATGGGCAATCATATTGGGGGCACGCCGGTGGTACTTTCGGGTTTGAATCGAGAGTTGGTGGCTCTCTAGGAGGGGAGCATATTTTAGTAACTTCCATCAACGCAGTAGGTCCGGAAGTCATAGCGAGTCGGGATAAAATATTCAATAAAGAGTTTGGCCGTTAAGTTTAAAGCCGACATCGCGTCCTTTATTCGACGGTGGGTGTCGGTTTTCTTGCTGCGATTTCCAGTTCTTCATGTAAGAGAGGCACACGTGCTGCCTGCATTCAGAATAAAACGACATCTAAATAGATAAGAAGCAAGAGCAACATTACGCCGGTGTATTTATAATTCGATTAGGTGAGCTCTACTAGGGGTATGGCAAGGATTCGTTCTTTTCGGGGTACCGTCAGGAAAATGCGGATTTACACCGCTAAGCTCATTTTCCTGACGGTACCCCATCGCTATCAAGCTAAGAAAAAATTAATACCCCTAAAACAAAAAAAACGCCATTCTTTCAAAAGAATGGCGTTTTTTCAGTAGATACTTCCCTAAAATTTTGACATAAATGATAATGTAAAATGGTTATTTCCTATGTTCTTCCATCTTCTTATAGTAATCAATCTTTTCTTCAATTTTCACCAGATTATCCTTCAACTTTTTAATTTCTTTAAGGACTTTGTTTTGATGCATTTCTAACAATTCTCGTCTAGCGCTTATTGTAGGTTCACCTTGACTTCGTAAATCAGAAAAAAGTTTCATATCTGTGACTGACATTCCTGTTACTCTTAAACGGATTAAGAAATTGATCCAAGAAATATCATCTTCTGAATATTGACGATAACCATTGATATCTCGGCTCACCTCATGAAGTAACCCAATTTTTTCGTAGTAACGTAAAGTGTGCACAGTAAGTCCTGTTATTTTTGAAATTTGTTTAATAGTAAATATCTTTTCCATAAAATTCATTATAACACAAAGAAAAGGGGTTGCTTTAGAGTACACTCTAAGGTGTAACGTTTAATCAAGAGTTACTTTTTAATCAATTGATACTATGCAACATAGACGTACTAAATGATTAAAAATTTAAATTGATAAATTCTTAGGAGGCAAATGCAATGGGTAATGAACGTTATCAGCGTGGCTAGCAAAAACTAATGGAAGTAGATGGGGAAGGTGGACAACGTGTTATAGATTCACTAAAAGATATTGCTCCTGATCTCGGTAAATATGTTGTTGAATTCGCTTTTGGTGATATCTATCCTCGAGAAGGATTAGACCTCAATCAACGTCAATTGGTTACAATCGCATCACTAACTACACAGGATGGCTGTGAACCACAACTTAATGTCCACATTAACGCGGCACTTAATGTTGGTCTCTCACCAGATGAGATAGTAGAAGCAATCATGCACTGCATCCCTTACACGGGCTTTCCACGAGTCCTTAATGCAATCTTTGTGGCAAAACAAATTTTTGAAGAACGTAAGCTGAACTTAGGATAAGATACTATTAATGGTTCTGTTGCGAAGTTTTGTTAAGGTTAAGTGGTGCCAACAAAAAGTTGTACATTTTATGCGATTGTTAGTAGCTCCTGTAATTCATTATATGTTGAAAAACCGAAGTCTGAGCCAAGACTTCGGTTTCGTTTATATAAAGCATGAATGGTTTCGATGCCTTTCAAGGTACGGGAAGCGTGTCGAAGATTTTGAAATCCTGCGGATTTGGAAAAACGTCGCTTCACATGCCTATGGTCCTGTTCAATGAGATTGTTCAAATGCTTGATTGTACAATGAGTTGTATTGATATAAAAGCCTTGTTCTCTTAATTTGTTAAATGCGAAAAGTAATGTTGGTGCTTTGTCTGTAGTGAGAACCGTTGGTTCTCCAAACGTTTTGACTAATCTTTTCATAAAGGCATAGGCAGCCTGATGATCCCGTTTTTTACGAAGTTGAATATCCAATGTGTGCCCGTCTTTATCAATTGCACGATATAAATAACACCATTTTCCTTTGACTTTTATATAGGTTTCATCTAGTTTCCAAGATAATTGAACGTTTTTATTTTTCTTCTTCCAAATTTGATAGATAAGGTTTCCATATTCCTGCACCCAACGCATGATTGTTGTTGGATGCACGGAAACTCAACGTTCTTTCAGAATTTCAGATACATTGCGATAGCTTAAAGAAAAACGACAATAGTAGCCCACGGCTACTAAAATAATATCTTTCTTGAACTGTTTTCCTTTAAAGTATCGCATTTGTGATTCTCCTTGTTCTTTTTTTCTAGAGTGTAGCCTCATTTAGAAAACTTTGCAACAGAACCGTTTTAAGAATCCCCTTAGCGTATAAAAACGTTAAAATGTGCGTGCTACCCCAAATAGATCATTTACAAGAATATATTTACATTTTTTATTATAGATGGTAATATATGTTGGTGTTGTTTTTCAGAAAATAAAGAACATTTAAAGGGATGGGGATTCCATGAAAAAAAAGAAAATGTTTTCTGCTTTAACAATTGGTTTATCTTTATTTATTCCATCTTTTAGCCCTGTACAAGCAGCCTCGCCTTCGACAATCACTTATACACAGACGGGAGCGAACTATATGTATTCTAATGCGCCGGAGACTGTATATGGTTCCAAGGTAGAGCCATCTTATTTACATCGTTTTGAACCTGGAAAGTATTCTTATTATACATTACAGCGTTATGTAGAACCCAATAAAGAATATGTCGCTGAATTTTATAACCACAACAATGCAGGAATGGAATTACAGTGGGGATACGCTATCTACAATGGAAGTAGTTCAGCGCGTACTGTTACAATAAAAAATGATTCCTTTAAACAAGGAACACAAAAAGATGGTAATTCTATGAATTTAGCATCACAAATGGAAATTGAATACGCTAACGACACAAAAACAGAAACAAAAACAATTCCAGCATGGTCTAGTATTTTTATAAAAGAACAAAAAATAGCAGGTGGGAACACAGTCACAGGTAAGCTGAAATTCGTGACAAATGGAAATCTTACTGTCCGTCAATTCGTTTCTAAGAAAAAACCAAATGAAACATTCCCAACAGCAACAGAAGTTATGGATCTAACAAAAACACCACAAGTATATGTGTCCACAAGCGCCCAAACAACTGCAAATTATCGAACAGATACAAGAAAGGCAACGATAGATTATAATACAACAAAGAGTTTTTATGTTGGGAGTAATTTAGAGAATGCTAAACAAAACGTTGGAATTAATGAATACGAAGACCCAATTGATCAGTTGTCCGGTGCACATTCTATTCTAGATGGAAACTACGGTATTGTTTATGAGTTTACTTTTAAGAATGCAGCAGGTAAAAGGATAAGAATCACTCCTAATTATTATAAGGGGACTGCATCTACGTTCGTTTATTATGATGGGACTTGGAAGCAAGCACCAAAAATCAGCAGCGGCACGCATGAAATTACTGTCCCTACAAATGGTGTTATTAAATACATCTTGCCGGGCGGAACCAATGCATCGAAACTCTTTGAATTTATAAATTAAAGTAACATTCTTTCCTATTTACCTATACATATATTTTTACTAATTTATTATGATATCGATGTTGATTTAAAGTATTTAACATGAAATAAACAAACTGAGTGGAATCATAACAATGACCATGTCCATAGTTTATTCAAAGCACACCCCAATACAGAAATAACAAAGTTCATCAATGCGTATAAAAGTGCCAGTTCTCGACTCATCAAGAGAGACTTTCCACAAGTGAAAAAGAAACTTTGGAAAGAGATGTTTTGGTCAAGAAGTTTTTGTTTACTCACTACTGGTGGTTCACCAATAGAAATAGTAAAAAAGTATATCGAAAATCAAGGTGAAAAGTGAGGTGAAATGATATGACAACACATAATAAAGCGTATAAATTTCGTTTGTATCCAACAGAACAACAAGCGCATCTTATTCGTAAAACTTTTGGGTGTGTGCGATTTGTATATAATAAGATGTTGGCTGAACAAAAAGAAGTGTATGAGAAACACAAAGGGAATAAGGAAGAACTAAGGAAGCAAAAATTTCCTACTCCTGCAAAGTACAAAGAAGGGTTTGAATGGTTGAAGGAAGTAGATTCATTAGCATTAGCGAATGCTCAATTAAACTTGCAAACTGCTTATAAAAATTTCTTTCGTGGTCAAAATGACTTCCCAACGTTCAAAAGTAAAAAGGGTAGAAAATCTTATACAACGAATAGGGTCAACGGAAATATTATGTTGCTGAATGGTCATATCAAATTACCAAAATTGAAGCTTGTAAAGATTAAACAACATAGAGAAATACCCCAAGGCCATATGATTAAGTCATGCACGATTTCTATGACACCGACTGGGAAATACTATGTGTCTATCTTGACTGAGTATGAAAAAGAAATCGTACAGAAAGAAGTGGAAACTGTTGTTGGATTAGACTTTGCTATGTCTGAATTATATGTTAGTAGTGAGAATGAGAAAGCCAATTATCCTCGCTTCTACCGTCAAGTATTAGAAAGATTAGCAAAGGCCCAACGAGTATTATTAAGACGCACAAAAGGGTCAGATCGTTGGAATAAGCAACGTATTCATGTCGCTAAGTTGCATGAAAAAGTAGCAAACCAACGTAAGAACTTCCTTCATCATAAGTCAAAAGAATTAGTCAACAGCTTTGATGTTGTAGCAATTGAAGACTTGAACATGAAAGGAATGTCACGAGCACTTAATTTTGGTAAAAGTGTTGCTGATAATGGGTGGGGAATGTTCACGACTGTTTTAGCCTATAAGTTACAAGAACAGGGCAAACAACTTGTGAAAATTGATAAATGGTTTCCTTCTACAAAAACATGTAGTAGTTGTGGAAACGTAAAGGATGTAGCATTATCTGAACGAGTGTATGTTTGTGGTTGCGGTACGTCAATAGATAGAGATTATAATGCTGCAATCAACATCAAAAATGAAGCGATACGCCTGTTAACATGATCATAAATCGTATCAAAGAACCTATGGAACATGGGAGATAGCTCGCGGTCTTACGACTAATTCGTTAGCTAATAAAAGTAACGACTAACCGAGAAGCCCCCACTTCAAACAACTCGTAAGAGTGTTAAGTGGCGGGTAGTTCACGTATTGAAATTTTCTATACTTAGATGTATTATAATTTTTGTATTTTTTCTCTATCTGAAACAGAGAAAACATCATCACTTCTGAAAGGACCCGAACTTCAACGGGTTCTTTTTATACTTGAATTCATTTCTGTTGCATTGTATCATATTTTCGTGTCTTACTTACATAAATCATTATCGGAAAGAATCTGCATTCGAGCAGGTTCTTTTTCTTTATGGGTTGGTATTTGCTTTTCTGAGCTTGATAGGGATAGACGATACCTCTATTACGTAATGATTGTTAGACGTCCAATTTGATTACACTCTTCAGCGAACCAAATATCGCCATCCGGACAAAACGTGATACCATGTGGCTCTGCATTATTTGTAGGTATCGTATATTCAGTAATAACTCCTTCAACTGTAATTCGGCTTATTTGGTTACCTCCCCATTCCGTGAACCAAAGATCTCTGTTCTTCCCAGGGATTATGGCATGAGGGCGAGCGTTAGGCGTCGGTATAACAAATTCTTCGACCTCACCTTCGAACGTAATTCTACCAATTTTATTGCCCATGATTTGCACAAACCATATTGCTCCATCTGGTCCGCTCGCAATTCCAACTGGCCTGGAGTTAGGTGTTGGGATTGGATATTCTGTCACATCACCTTTAGTGGTCATTCTCCCAATCGTATTGTTCTGATTCTGTGTAAACCATAATGCCCCGTCTAATCCCAAAGTAATAAAAGAGGGAAATGATGTGGAGTTAGGTAATTCAAATTCGGTGATTTCCTCCGACTTTGTTATTCTTCCAATCCTACCGTTATTCATTTCTGTAAACCATATTGCTCCATCTGGTCCTTCCGTTATGCCAAAAGGTGCAGCGTTCGTTTCAGGGAGTACATATTCTTCAAAATGGCCGTTCATCGACATTTTACCGATCTTGCTTGCGTTATATTCCGTAAACCATAAGTCACCAGTCTGGTCCGAAATAATAGACATAGCCCCTGCATTTACTGTCGGAATGGGAAAAGAATTTATTTCACCATTAGCATCTATTCTACCAATTCGATTCCCTTTTTGTTCCGTAAACCACAATGCCCCGTCTTTTCCTACGGTTATTCCATATGGTCCTGAATCTCTTTCATTGACTACATATTCTTGTATCTTGATCCTCATATCATTTTCCCCCATTGAAAATTTTGAGTGTTGTTTATGAGTATACCACTTCTACTCATCAGGTAGCTTAGTAAAAAAATTGAAACCTATAAATCTTGGACATACTAATACTATTACTCTAAAAGGGTGTGTGATCGGTATGGAAAAGAAAAATTTGTTCAAATGGAAACACTATCATCCTGATATTATCTTATTAACGGTAAGATAATATCAGGCTATTTGGTATGCAAATCTTTAAGGAACTTACACTAAATCTCTAGAAAAAAGAAAAAACCTCACATGAAATTAAACTTATATAAGCTTAGCTTGATGGCGATGGGATGGTACCCTTATATCTAATGAATTACAACATGAATGAAAATAATATGATTTCAGTATTTCATTCTATCAATAGGCTATGTTACACAATAAAAATTCCAGTATTTACAAAGAAACTACTCTTGTTATAAAATTAGACTGAACGGTCGGTTTGTAATTTGTTATAGGAGTGGATAATATGAAAGATCACATCATAACTTTACAAGATGGGCGTAAATTAGCCTACATTGAATATGGTAAAACAAATGGATTACCAGTCATGCTATTCCACGGTACACCCGGTTCAAGAATTTGGTCATTAACAGATGATATGGTAGCCAAACGATTAGGGATACGACTTCTTTCAATAGACAGACCTGGCTACGGGTTCTCTGATCCAAAACGGAATCGAACTGTTCTGGATTGGGCAGAAGATGTAAATGAATTAGCAGATCAACTAAAGCTCCAAACTTTTTCTATTATAGGTGTTTCAGGAGGAGGTGCTTATGCAGCTGCTTGTGCTTATAAAATCCCTGAACGTTTACAATCCGTACAGATGGTTTCTAGTGCAACTCCATTTGAGAATGAAAAGCCACCAGCTAGTATGTGCCGTGAAAATCGGATTGCTTTTTTTATCTCCAAACGATTACCTTTGCTATTAAAATGGGTATATCGTACTCAAAAAAAGCAAATGGAAAAGACCCCTGAAAAATATATACAGGGGCTGAAAAAGGGAAATGCACATTTATGCAAATGGGATCAACAATTTATTCAAACAGATGAAGATATTAAATTAACTATGATCCATATGAAAGAAGCGTTAAGAAATAGTGTAGATGAAGCAGTAGCAGAACCTGCTCTTTTAGCAAAATATTGGGGATTTAATTTTCAAGATATCTCCATCCCTATCCATATTTGGCATGGTACAGCCGACACTTTATCTCCAATAGAAGAAATAAAAAAAGTTGCCTCAGCTACCCCCTATGTAACAACCCATTATATGAAAGATGCAGGACATTTCTTAACTGACGATCCTGACATATGGGAATCTATTTTACAAACAATTATCCAAGATACAAAGCAAAAAAAATAACTCCAAAATCAACTTTTATTGTATATTTTGGAGTGACTTGACATTTACATTGCTACTAACTTGAGGTGAAAAATATGATTGTAATAAGTGCTCGCTTAGCTGGTATCGCTTGTCGCTACGACGGAAATGACAATCTTATCTCAAAAATAGAGGAACTATTACAAAAAGAAGAATCTGTCTTGGTCTGCCCAGAAGTATTAGATGGATTACCAACTCCGCGTCCATCAGCAGAAATTATTGGAGGTAACGGTGACGATGTACAAGATTGCATAGCAAAGGTGATGGATAAAGACGGAAACGATGTAATCGAAGCTTTTGTATAAGGAGGGTATAATGCCTTAGAAAAAATAAAAGATTTTAATCCAGAATACATCACCTTAAAAGAACGTAGCCCTTCTTGCGGAAGTTCTACCATTTATATAGGGGATTTTAATGGACACAAAAAGATGGTTACGGTGTTACAACAGCTTTATTTCGAAGAAGACATGGGTTCACAGTAATTTCAGAAGAGAATCTTATAAACAAATAAAGGAGTTGATCTTTGGAACAACTCCTTTTTCATTATTTCACACTTAGTTTTTCTTTTGCTTTCACCTCCAAACTCTATCTACGGTTGTTAAGTAGCATCGGGGAAAATAGCCCCTATCTCTTCATCGGAGTTTATAAAGAGAACTTCGCCAATTGTTCACCCCAAGAAGATACTTCAGTTTCAACAAATCCAGCCTTCTTATAAACAAGTTTTGCTGAAAGATTTTTAGGGTTATACCCAATCATAATTAGAGGAATATTTTTCTCGTTAATACTTCGCATCTTTTCAATAATGAGAAGTATGGCCTGTATACCTATACCTTTTCCTTGGTACTCTTTATCAATCATTAGTCTATAAATCCAATAATTATTATCATCAGGGTCTATTCCAAACATTGTAAATCCTATTAATTTATCATCAAGATATATACCTTTTGCATAGAAATTATCTAGAAATTGAACCTCTGCGATAGAATACAGATTAGAGGCGATAAATGTACGTTGTTCTTCTTTTACTGATAATTGTATAGCCTCTTTCCAATTACTTTTATCAATGGGTTTTAAAGATATTTTGTTCAATATAATACTCCTTTCGAATATAGAAGGGAACCACGCAATTTTTTATACATAGGCAACACCTCCTTAATATTAGAATTAAAACTTCTAAATAATATATACAGTTTTTCGAATACTTTAATTCTATAAGAAAACAGAGTATCCTTCGATTAAACTATCAACTTACAGTAAATAAAAAGTTGTTTTTGATGAAATCTGATTTTTTCACATAAATTATCGTTAAACGATTGAAGTATTTAGAAGTTATTAATTACCATTACATGATAAATTTGATTCTGTTGCAAAGTTTCTCAAGAGATAGATATAGGTAAGCATGTATGATTAAATATTATGCGGCCATTAATAATTGTTGTAATTCATTGTACATCGAAAAGACTTCGTCTCTGTTTGTATAAGGCATGAATGGTTTCAATTCCTTTTATGGTACGTGAAGCATGACGAAGGTTTTGAAATCCTGCGGATTTAGCAAAACGACAGTAATAGCCAACGGCTATTAAAATAATAACTTCCTCGAACTGTTCTCCTTTAAAATATCCCATCTGTGATTCTCCTCGTTTTCTTTTCCGAAAGTGTAGCGTAGTTTAGAAGATTTTGCAACAGAACCTAGAAAAGACACCCTAAGGTGCCTTTTCTAGGTTTTTTCTCGCGTATTGAGATGACTATTCAAACCTTGTATTAGGGGACATGGTTCAAACAGATATATATTACACTTATAGCTTAACATTGACAGAATATGCAGTAAATTGATAATGTTTATGCAAAATATTCCCAAAGTTTAGTATAGATATTTTTCACTATTACTATATTAAAAATAGAATTAATGCACAATTGCATAACAATATAGTATGCGATTAGCAGTATAATTTAAATGTGTACAATAAAGCTGAGGAGGCAGAGACCATCTACGGAAATAGGTGGTCTTTTGCTATTAGATAATAAATGTATTATTTTGATGGTGTTCATCTAAGGTATTGTTTTAGGGACACGGCAAGAATTACTTCTTTTTTGAGCCATTCGGATTAAAATGACGTAGAAATAGTCTTCTGCGACAGTTTTGACTCCTTTTTGATGAAAAACATATAAAAAACAAAGATAAGAAACGAAAAAAGTGTCGCAGAACTAGATTAAATTACTTTAAATTGAAAAACCTTAGCAATTTTATTAAATAAATTTAGATTTTCTTCTCTATTTTTGAGTGGATCCAAAAAGAACGAATTCCTGCCATACCCCCGAAAGGTTCTGTTGCAAAGTTTTCATTCTCGAATGAAGAAAAGGATTGACCGTTTTAAAGGTGTCGCTACCAAATATCTCGACAATTACCTTGCTTGGTTCTTATTTGTCGATAGTCGCAGTAACGAAAATACCAAGCAACATATAAAAAAATTTCTGTTTACATCATTTGTATTTGAGATGACAGAAACCTATGAGAGTTTGCGGTTTTCAAATTTCAAAGGTGCTGGTAAATCCGCCTCTCCTGCTTGTTGTGATTCTATAAAAGAATTTAACCCTAAAATAACAAGAACCAGACAACTAATTATGTAGAACTTTAATCGTTTCAAATTAAGTTTCTCTCATAATTTGCAGGAAGTCACACTCCAAATAGGAAATTGCATGTGAAATTAATTAACAAAGGTGCAGTATTCAATCAAGGTACTACACCTTCAAAGTGTGAAAAATGAAAAACAAATTCCACTTTATGAAAAAATACTTATCCAAACTTAACGATATCTTCTAATGTTGGTAAAGATTGAATGGCCCCATAATTTGTACACGTAATCGCCCCAACTTTATTCGCAAATGCAATGAGTGTACAAAGTTTTTTAACGCTGACATCAAATATATTTTCTTCTTTCGAAAATTGATAAAGCATGGCACCTACAAACGCATCTCCTGCACCAGTTGAATCTACCTGTTTCACAGTAATAGAAGGAATAATAGTTCCCCCTTCACTCGTTGCAAGAAGCGTCCCTTGTTTGCCAAGTGTAATCGCAACTACCTTTGCTCCTGTTGCAAGTAAACATTGTGCAGCTTTATTCATATTTGTTTCTTTAGAAAGCATAACCGCTTCCTCTTCACTTACTTTCACGAAATGAGCTTGTGCAATGAAAGATAAACAATCCTCGCAAAATTGCTCTTTATCTGTAATGAGTGCATCACGATAGTTTGGGTCAAAAGAAATGAAATGGTTTTGTTCTTTTGCGTATTGCAGCAGCTTAAAATAAGTTTCTTTTAAATGTCCTGATAATAAAGCTGTTGCTGACCCAAAATGAACGATATCATAATTGTGCATTTTAGAAAGATCGATTTGATGAAACTGATATTCGCCATCAGCACCACGCATAAAAGTAAAATCACGTTCACCATGTTGATCAATCGAGACAAAAGCGAATGTCGTTTGTTTCTCTTTCACAAGCATAGAAGTATCGACACCGTTTTCTTGTAATGTTTTTTCTAGAAATTTCCCAAAAGGATCATTTCCGACTTGTCCCATAAAGGAAGCTTTGCCGCCTAATTTTGTAATGGCCGCCGCAACATTTGCAGGCGCTCCGCCCGCTTTTTTCTCAAAACGTATTCCATCACTTAATGGAACATGTGCATCACAACAAATAAAATCTATTAATAACTCACCGATACAAAATACTTGCTTCATTCCAATCCTCTCCCAAGTTTATATTGTGTGATATGAAATTCCATCTTTTCATCTGAGAAAAGAGAGATGTTATACTCTATATCTTTACGAGGGAACACGCGCGATGTAAACACAGTTTCTCCATCACATAAGAAAATTTCAACAATGCTTTGATCAACGAAAATCCGCATTTTCATTGCATCGTGGATCTGAATTTGTTTACAGCGTTCATAGCCGTATTCTCCCCCAAAACGCTGCTGAAAGCTTCCGCGCTCAATAGAAACAACCCCTTTTTCACGCTGGAAGGTGACCGGAAATGATTCTTCATGATGATGAAATAAAGAAATACCAAATACATTTGCCTTTTCAGAATATAATTGTACTTCTAATTCATAAGAGCGTTCTTTGAAAAGGTCAGATAATACGTATGTTTCGTTCTGTAAACAACCTGATATAGTTTTAGAAGATGTACGTAATGCCTTTAATTCAGAAATAGGACGCTGTTTTAACACATTATCTTCAAGAGTTAGTTCGCGCGGAATCGTTAAGCAATGTGCCCACATGCAATCATCTGAAGGATACGTCATTTCACTGGATCCCGCCCATGCAAACATAATGCGGCGTCCAACGGGATCTTGCAATGTTTGCGGTGCATAAAAATCAAACCCTTTATCTAACTCATAATAAGAATCAACATGAAAATATAAATTTTCTAAATCTAACGTTCCAGTTGCATAAATTACATTATAAACATTTTGATAGCTATCTTTTGTTGCTTGAATACCTTGTGGGGAAAAAACAAGAATATCTTTACCATCTAACTGAAAATAGTCAGGGCACTCCCACATGAAGCCGAAGTCTTTTAAGTTTGTTTGTAGTTCTCCTTGCAACTTCCAATCATACAAGTCTTCTGATTGATAAATAAGAAATGTACCTGTTTTGTTTTCTCGCTGTGCGCCAAGCAGCATATAATAAAAACCATTATATTCCCAAATTTTAGGATCGCGAACATGTCCAGTATATCCAGCTGGAACGCTTCTAATAATTGGATTATGTGTTGCTTTTTCAATCTCATATTCTTTATTCATAAAGGCAACACATTGATTCGCGTCACGCGAGCTATCTTTAGATTTTATATTACCAGTATAAAACAAGTGAAGAATATCATCTTTTACGAAAGCGCCACCAGAATAAGCGCCGTGTGATTCATAACTTTCGGTAGGAGTAATCGCCACAGGCATACGCTCCCAGTGAATCAGATCTTTAGATTTTACATGCGCCCAATGTTTCATTCCATGAATGGGAGCAAATGGGTACCACTGATAAAACACGTGGTACTCATTGTTATAATAAGATACACCGTTTGGGTCATTCATTAATCCATATGGCGGATGAATGTGATACATTGGCTTCCACGAGTCTTGATTTGCAATCCTCTCTAATGAAGCTAATTCGCACCCTTTTGCATCTTGTATTGTTCTATATTTGTCCATAGGGTGTTCACCTCAAAAAATTAGTTCTTTTCTTTATATAAAATCATTGTCGCGATAAAAGCTGTGATAACTGCAATAACAAAACCAATTACATAATGAACGACATTCATCATTCCGAGTGGAGCAACAATCGTAAGCATCGGAATCCCAGTTAAACCATAAGCATTTGCCGCAACATTCATAAAGACAACATATGCTCCTCCTAAAGCTCCACCGATTCCTGCTGCAATAAATGGTTTTCCTAACTTTAAATTCACACCAAAGATTGCTGGTTCTGTAATTCCTAAGAATGCTGAAATAGCAGAAGGAATTGCAATACCCTTTGTTTTCGCATTTGTTGTTTTAAAATAAACAGCTAAAGCTGCCCCGCCTTGCGCAACATTTGCCATTGACCATATCGGCAGTAAAAAGTTTACACCGATATCTTTATTTGCAAGTAATCCAGCTTCAATAGCGTGGAAACTGTGATGCAGTCCTGTTAAAACGATAGTCGAATATAAACCACCAAAGATAAGCCCAGCAATTGGTCCAGCAACTTCATAGACAGTGTTTAAAATGTACGTAATGCCATCACCTAGTTTATAGCCGACAGGGCCGATAATAATTAATGATAGAAAACCTGTCATCATAACTGTTAGAAAAGGTGTAATCAATAAGTCTAAAGAGTTTGGTACATGTTTTCGTAACTGTTTTTCTATTACACTCATTACATATACACATAATAAAACAGGAAGAACAGTCCCTTGGTAACCAATCATATCAATATCCATACCAAGGAAATGTAATACCGCAGGTTTCGCATTCCCAAGTGTCCAAGGATTCGTTAACGCAGGATGAGTTAAAATCCCACCAATTACAGCTCCTAAGAAAATATTACTGCCAAACTCTTTCGCAGCACTAACACCAAGTAAGATTGGTAAAATAATAAACGTTGCACTTGAAAATATATCAAGCAATTGCATAAGTGCATGGTCAGTTGGCACAAATTTAAAGGCTTTCAACATGCCGAGTAACCCCATTAATACACCACACGCAACAATGGCCGGAATAATTGGGACGAAAATATTTGATAATACTTTTGCTAGCCGTGCAATTGGATTCATTTTTTTCTTTACAGCTTCTGTATGTGTTTGAGAATCAATTTGAGATAGACCGATAAGATTTGCAAATGGTTCATATACTTTGTTAACAAGTCCCGTTCCAAAAATAATTTGATACTGTTCACCTGTAGAAAAAGCACCTTTCACGCCGTCTATATTTTCAATTTCTGTTTGTAATACTTTTGACTCATCTTTTAAAACAAGCCGAAGACGTGTTGCACAATGCGTCGCACTTATAATATTTTCTTTTCCGCCAATATGCTGTAACACACTATTGGCAATCGCTTTCATATCCATTCAAAGTCCCCCTAATACATTTTGCGGAACCGGTTCCTTGAATAGTTAAAATAGAAGACAGGTATTTCATATATAACAGAAATCCTGTCTTAACTTTCTCAAAAAGCGGAACCGGTTCTACAAAGAATTATAAACCGCTTTCATACTTTGTCAATACTTTCTCGAATTTTTAACGCATATCTTGAATTTACTATTTTTGGTACCTCTTTATTTTCAACTAAGTGTATCATAGATGTCGCGGCCATTGTCCCAGCGTAATGGTAGTCAAATGAAACAGTTGTTAAGCTAGGGTGAATCATTTCAGAAATATCATAACCTCCAAACCCTGTAACTGAAATATCTGCTGGTACAGACAGGTTTCTTTCATGGATCACCTTGATCGCACCAATTGCGATATTATCTGTTGCACAAACAATAATAGTCGGACGGTTACTTTCCAAAATATATGCTACTTGTTCCATCGCATCTTTCACATGAAAAGTTGTTTCATAGTATGTAACGTTACACGATGAAGCGAAAGTTTGAACTGCCTTTTGAAACCCTTGTTTTCTCTTTACCCCAACAGACACATCTTCTTCCGTTACTCCTACATACGCAATATGACGATGTCCTTGTGATAAAATATATGATCCTAATTCAAATGCTGCCTCAAAATCATTGTGAATCAGACAATACTGATCTTCGTATTGTTGACCGACAAATAGAACAGGAATTTGTAATGTACGCAAAATGTTATGATGTTGCTCTGTTAATTTTGTCGTTAACAAAATAATTCCGGCTACTTTTTGTTTCACAAAGTTTTCTATTGCTTCTATTTCTATTTCTTGACTTTGATTTGCGTTTGCAACAAGCATTTGATAACCGTGTTCACGAAGTGAGTTGTCGATTCCAATAAGCGTTTTTGTCGTAGCAAAAGAATCAAAACGAGGAACAATCACTCCAATTAAATTTGTCGTTTTTGCTTTTAAACTGCGCGCAAATGTATTAGGAGAAAAATTTGTTTCTTGAATAATCGCTTCAATTTTCTGCTTTGTTTTCTCACTGACATATCCACCATTCAAATAACGAGAAACGGTACTTTTTGCGACACCTGCTAATTTCGCAATATCTGATATATTTTTTGCCATTCTTTTCTCCTCTTTAATAAAATAAATGAATGTATGAAAATGTTGCATACTATTCAATAATATTAACTCATACTAGACAAATTTTCATTTATTATTACTTATTTTGAGTGTTTTTAAAGCTGTAGCGTTACTATTTTATAATTTCTACTACATGTTTTTGAAAATGAAGAATAAAGAAGAAAGTAGAAAAAATAAAAGAAGAACGTTTACCCTCACGTTATGGAACATATTTCATGAGAAAAATAATTGAATTTTTTAAGGGGAAAGTAGAGGTAATTCACCTTCTTCCTTATCCAATTTATGAAAAGAAAGAACCTTTTGACCATATGTGAACTAGTTTTTTCATAAAGAAATTAGTGAAGTTTTATAAGAAGTTTGATTTTGTAATGAAGGACACCAGATATGACTTTTAACCAATGTTTCTAACATTAAGTAACAGAGAGATACAATTTAAAAATACGAATAAGCTTCCGCAAAAATGTAATTTGAATAAAAAAGAACCTGTTAAAGTAAGAAATCCAAAAAACAGGAAAGAACGTGTTGATGTCCTTATCAAGAAAATAGGGTTTACAGTTATCGATAGATAATCACCCTAGTGAATAGTTTTTTATCTTTTCCAATATAAGCATCTTTGATTTCATAGATCTGTCCGGGTTTTAAGATATTCATAATGTTTTCTAAATCAACTTTGATGTACTGAGACTGTTTTTTTACTGTCCCATTTCGAAAATATTCAGGAAATTCATTTTTGATATACACCATATTGTTTAATTTGAGCCTTGATATATAATACACGCCACGTTGGTCCATTTGATCTAAATCATCCAGTGAGTAATAACCTAAATCTCGAATACATAGGTCTCCAGGACGTAATGTCGCTAAACACTCTGTGCCAAAGGTTTTATCATTATTTTTCCCTGGTTCAACTTGACAATTTAAAAACTGGCCACTATGTAAATCATATTCTAACTGAATTTTTAAACCCGCTGTTTGCGCACAACTACCTGATCCCGGATACACATTCGCTAAATGTTTTGGCATTTGAAAAATCGTTGCATCTAAAATACGAATTCGTTGAAAATAAGCGATTGAAGAGTTAGGAATCACTGATGTTTCACAGATTTTATTTTTTAATAATGCAGAGAAAATATGTTTTAAGAAGCAAACTGCTTTTTTATTGAATCGCTTATTAAGTCCTTCTGGACTCATAAGAGTTCCTGTAACAGCATGAAGTTGACTACATGGTCGTACCAAAGAATCATTCGCTACCCGTTGACTGATCCAGACACAGATAGCAGCCAAATCATGACCTGAAAATTTACGCTTTCGTTTTACAAAAGCTAGTTCTCTAGCCAGCTTTTCTAAAAATGAAGGAGTAAGATGTTGATGTAATTCTTCAGCAAATAATTGTAATTCATCTTGAATCGAGAGATTCATAAAAAAACGTCATCCTTTCTAATCTAGCTTGTTTAGAAAGAATAACGTTTTTTGTACTTGAGGGTATTAAATCTCTTAAATTGAGGGACATGTATGGTGCCCCCTAATAGATAAAACCAACTCTGTGCGTTAAAAAGTATTTACTTCCATATGTAATTCATTTATATTAAATAAATAAACGTTTATTTATTTAATATATTGTGAGGGATTATGAATGGCAAGAACAGTCAACAATCAACAGCGACTAGAGAAGCGAAATGTCATATTAAAAGAAGCAAAAAGGCAATTTCCAAGAGAGGGGTTTTCTAAGACTACCCTTTCTAGTATAGGGCAGGCAATAGGTATTAATCCTGCTACGATTTTACTGTATTTTCCTAGCAAGGAGGACTTGTTTGAGAATACCGTTAAAGAAGCATTTCAAGAGACTAGAAAAGGACAACTGTATTTACCAGAAAGCCTAGAATTGTCAGAGCAATTAGAGCAGATGGTGAGGCATCACGTGAGGAAATATCGTGAAGATCCATCAAACCTACGAATTTTACAATATCTGTTTTCCCAATCTGGTAGGTTTCCGGAGCTAGAGCAAGAAGCAGTTTTCATCACTTATGAGTTTGTAGAGAGAATGACTGAATTGTTGAAGAAGCGCTCTAGTCTAAATGAAACCGAACAAGAACTTCGCGATAAAACGTGGGCTTATTTATCTTTCCTAAGTGGATTTACGATGATTATGCTTGAGCCTGAAAAATATCCATTATGGGAAGGGATTGTAAAACAAGGAGTTAAGCTAATTGAAACATAAAGGAGTTAAAGAAATATGATCCATAACGAAGTCAAGAAAGTAATGATGCTCTATAGTAGCAGGTTGAACGAAATGTTTCCAAATCAAGTTCTTGGTGTCTATTTATATGGATCAAACGTTATAGGTGCCTTTCATCCTGAAAGCAGTGATATTGATTTTGTTACAGTTTTTAATCAGGAATTGACGGGCGAAGAGTTAATAAAACTATCGCACCTTCATAAGAAGGTTAGAGCTAAATGTCCATTGGTCAAAAAGTTTGAATGTGAGTACTTATCCTTGGATGAGCAGAATCAATTACATTTACATAAATCTTTCCCGTTTTTTGAGGGTACAAAGTGTAAGGGAAAAAGAAAGCTTATGAAAATTGCGGTTTATCAGCTTGTTCATGATTCATATGCTGTTTACGGTCCGAAATTTTCTACTTATTACTCAAATATTGATTGGAAGGATGTTATGCAGGAGATGGAGTACAATCTTAACCACTATATAGCGAGTAAAGCTTCCCAAAGCTATTTGTTTTTATTCGATTTTTGGATTGAGTTCATTGTTTTAACCTTATGTCGAGTGTACTATACATTGAAAACAGGAAAGATTACATCAAAGGAACTGGCCTGTGAAGAAGTGATCAAGGACTTTGATTTAAGGTATTCTGACATTCTTCATGAGGCACTTAGAATTAGAGGGAGAGTCCAAGTCAAGTCCAATTATAAAAATCGCTGGGAACGAAAGAATGCAACGATCCATTTTATAAACTCTTTGAGAGAGTATTGTAATCAAGCTTTTTTATCTAGATAAATGTGGAGATGAACCCACTTTTTTACAAAAGGCAATTTCATTAATCCTGCTTCTTTAACTAAACTGCCAAATAGTTTAAGTATAAACCTTCACAATTAGTTATTTTTCTAAAGAAAGGAATAAATTGATATGTATGGGGTTTTAATAGGTTTGTTTGCTTTTGCAGTTACATGGTTTTCAGTACCTTTTATAATGAAATTTGCCGTTAAATGGAATTTTGTTGATATACCTATTAGCAGAAAAATACATAAAAATCCAATACCATTATTGGGTGGGATTGGTATTTTTTTAGGTTTTCTTGCTGCAGTACAATTAACTAAAATATTGGGATATAATTTTGATACTGCCAATATTGCTATCATTTCTGGGAGTTTTTTACTAGTTATTATAGGTTTAATAGATGACTATTATAAAACTCGTGGAAAAGATTTTCCGGCATTACCGAGGCTACTAGTACAAATTCTAGCTGCTTACCTGGTAGTTCATTTTAGTGGAGGAATTGTAGGTTTAGGTTCTGTTGCAAAGTTTTAAACGCCCCCAAAAATATAGAATGAAAATACAATTGTTCCGAATAAACATTATAAAATATACAAGAACATGTATCGTATACTCATTATTTTTGGTTATTTTTCAACTTTGCAACAGAACCCTTTTATTTTATTTTTGCACCAGAACCGTCAATCTTCATTTGATAAATTTATGTGTCCTATTTCGTTTTTCTTTGGAGTAATCAAATTTAAATCACAATAATATCTTATTGCTCTTTCGGTCAAACCTGTGGCTTTTTTGACATACCCCGTCGTTATCAGTTGAATCCACCTCCTAAGATTGACTTACTCTATCACGTTGCGTTAGAGTCAAGATGATTATCAATTTTTGATATAAAAAATAGCCCTCTTCAATTCTGAAGGGAGCTCTTTCTTTATTTAATAAACCTCAAACAATTTCATTTCCATTAAATACGAACAACCTAATTATATATAACTGTAATCTAGTGAGTGGCTCAAAAAAGAAGGAATTCTGGCCGTTCCCCTTTAAAAAATGGTTAAAATCCCCTTGACGCTTAAAAATAGAGTGCTATAATAAACGAAAACATATGAACATATGAACAATTATTCATATGTTTTAAAAAATAGATACTGGGGGAACTATTTTTTAGATTTTATTATAGTTGGTGCTGGTCAAGCTGGTTTGAGTAGGGGATATTACTTGCAAAAAGAAAGCTATAATTTTGTAATCCTTGATGGAGGGAAACGAATTGGAGATTCGTGGAGAAATAGATATGAACCCTTGGTTCTATTCACACATAGATTACATAGTTCACTGCCAGGAATGAAATTTCTTACAAGCTAGAAGACATGTAGAAAACGAAATGCATGTCTTTGTCTTTTTCGTACTTTTCTATAACTATTAAGAGGTGTAAAAGGATGAAAAATCATACGAATAAACTTAAGTATAAAGGTATTTCTATAATTTATGATTACTTAATGAGTAACAAATTATTTATAAAGGCAAGGGAGCGAGCTTTCTCTCTTCTTCCCCTTAAGTCAAAACAAGATATTTTATTTGTTGGTGTCGGAACTGGAGAGGACTTTCGTTTTATTCCTTCAGATGTCCATATTACAGGAATTGATCTTTCACAAGATATGTTAAACAAAGCAAAAACTAAAATACAGGAAAATCAGGCTACACTTCTACAAATGAATGCAGAGCAATTACAGTTTCCAGATGAATCTTTTGATGTAGTATCTCTAAATCTCATTTTAAGTGTTGTTGAACATCCAAAGCAGGCTTTAGCTGAAGCTCTTCGAGTAACTAAACAAACAGGATTCTTATTAGTTTTTGATAAATTTTTACCTGAAGAATCGTCTTCCAGTATAAGCAGAAACATAATCAACACCATTACTTCCTTTCTTGGCACAGATATTAATCGGAGGTTTAGTGATATTTGCAAGGATTTTCCAATAAAGATTGTATATGAGGAACCTTCTATATTTAAAGGAAACTATAAAATTATTCTTTTACAAAGGGCAGTATGATGCTGAATTTAAACATAGCGTATACTGTGTCAGGATGTACTATATAGAATATAAAAATAGAATGATTTTTCTTATAATAGAAAATCAGGCTATTTTTATGTCGAAATTTGCTTAGCGTATATTCTCGTTAAAATGTGAGTGGTACCCCATCGCCATCAATTTAAGAAATTGATGGCTCCCCAAAACGAAAAAAATGAGTCAAATTCTCATAAATAATTGTAAAAAGGTAAAATTCTCGTTATGGGGTTATTTCAAAATCTTAGGTTGATGGGCATGGGGTCCTAGCAGAAAAACGCGGAAAATATACGCTAAAACAATTTCTGGATGAAAAAAGCCGATTTTCCTTACGCTAAGGAATCGGCTTTAGAAATTTTATCGAAGAGATCGTAAATTAGTCGTTTGCTTTAAATTAAATTCGTACTCTCCTAGAAAATTAATATGTTCCCAGGATAAAGGGGAAATATGTTGAATTAACTCTTCATGTAATGATCCTTTTTCCTTTAAGATTTTAACTGCTTCTGACAAGTAAACTGTATTCCATATACTAATCGCATTGATTAAAATATTTAAAGCACTGGCACGCTGGAGTTGGTCTTGTAATCCTCGTTCACGTAATTCTCCCCGTTTTCCAAAAAATAATGCCCGAGCCAGTCTATTCATAGCTTCTCCTTTATTCAATCCTCGTTGAACACGTCGGCGCAATGCCTTATTTGAAATGTAATCCAGAATAAAAATGTTTTTTTCTATTCTCCCCATTTCTCGTAATGCAGTTGCTAGTTTATTTTGACGAGCATATGAACCTAATTTCCCCATAATAAGTGAACCAGACACCTTACCTTCACGAATAGAGTGGGCCACTCGTAACACATCATCATAATTTTCTTTAATGATTTTTGTATTAATTCGTCTTCGAAGTATACTTGAGATATTTGGAAAATCGTTCGGATGATTTATCGTAAATAAGTTTGAATCAGCTAGGTCACGAAGCCTTGGTGCGAAACGGAATCCTAGTAGATGATTTAAACGGTATAGCCAGCTGTATCTGTGTAATGCTCCTCAATACAAAGATCTGATTCGTGATGAAGAAAATCATCAATTACATGAACTGCGTCTCTCGCATTCGTATTAATGACTTTTGTGTAAAATGAAGAAAACTAATCACTTGTAAATCGATAAATCGTTGCACCTTTTCCTGTTCCATAGTGAGGATTGGATTCAGCGTGTAAAGAAGATACCCCAACTTGAATCCTCATACCATCTGATGAAGATGTAGATCAAGTTCCCCAATAAGCTGTCAAAGGAAGTCGATGTTGAAAATTAACCAATGTAAAGAGTGCTTTTTTATTTTCAGGTTCATTTTCGCAAAAAGTCCAAAATATTACATTTATTTTTGATAAAGTTTTCCATATAGTTCATGTTTTATTATTCAGAGGTATATTTAAGGTGTACCAAATCATAGTTGGGGTACAGCCGAGATACATGTAATTTTGAGTCATAGGCTTACTTTTATTTCCAAACAGGCTTAAATCGGGGTTTTCTCTCCTATTTTTTAACCTATTATCACACACCCTAATCAAACAATTGAAACGAAGTGTTTTCAGTAGCTAACTAATGGATGATTAGGGTTAACCCATAATAGACAAATTCTTTAGTAAATAGTCTTTTTAATTTAGTAGCGTCTCTTTTTATTTAAGGTATCCGTATTAACATGTTAGTTGAGTTTTTGTTTATCTTGACTAAAAATTTCAATAGTACATGAGTCGTTTTCAATCCATTGTTTTACTTTCTTTGTTTTAAGTAAATCAGATATCTGTTTTTTTATTTTCTTTCCCAACTCTTTAGCCTGTGGATCAGAACTGTATATAGTAGAATTTATAGCAAGGTTAAATGGTTCGTTCGATTCGAAATTAACTGGCCGAATTCCAAAACCTTTGTATCCATTTTTGGTAAACACTTCATCAAAAATAGAACTATAAACTTCGCTCCATCGCCTCTCTTTCTTTACAATGTCCATATTTCTCAGACTCACATTAATTGTATATGGTCTAATATCTTGATTCTTTAATTGAGTGTTAATCGCTTTTTTAACTTACTTGTATTTACAGTATCAGCTATTTCTAAGTCTACTGTTCTTGGTGTATCGCTCATGGAGGCACTAAGGAAGTCCTTTTCATCTACCGTTTCCACAATAGTGTCCACAACTTTTTCTTCTTCACTTTTTGCTTCTTCTTTATCGCTCTGTTGACATGCACCTAATAATATAGCTAATACAAAAGGGAGAATTAACCCTTTTCTTTTTTTCATTTCAATCTCCTTTCTCGTAAATGCTTTGTTATATATTTGAGTCTTAGATGGTAAAAATATAATAAAAGTGTAATCGATCTAATTTTCATATTTGGTTAGGTATTCTTCAAAGCAAACGAAAAACCTTCACTTAATTGTTACAGGTTCGAAAAATTAAGGAATAAAATAAATAAGGAAAAATCTTCAAATAGATTTTTCCTTATTTAATACCTTCTCTTAATTTAATTGGGTTTAGTAGGGGGGGGAATTTTATTTATTCTTCGTGTTTTAATATTAGACGTTCGTTTAATGGTTGAATGTCACGATTATTATTATTGTAATAGCTCTGGAAAGCTTCTATTTGTACTTTTGAAACTTCTACCGGGTTTTTCATGACATACCATTCAACATTTTCTGAAAGTGGGGGAGTAGTCAATGAACCAAGGTAGTGATAATAACTTTTGTTGGTAGGAAGCATAGCAGCAATATTGATTTCACCAACAGAAGTGTTCTTATCACCTTTTTTAATACTATCAATCACTTTTTTGAACCCTTGGTTTTCTGAACCTTCTTTAAAGAACACACCAATAACAGCTAGACGACCGTCTTGTGCTTTATTTACAAAATGAGCTTCAATTGGATAATGCTTACTATCAAGTTTATGCTCACTAGGTGCATGAAAATGGAATTGTGTTAAATCAAAGTAACGACCATTGATTTTTGCTGTTCCAGTAACGTCTACTTGGATACTGTGGCCATTATCTACTTCATCAAGTACAGCATTATTATAGTTAAGTTCGATTGCTCCATTGTCTTTCATTTCCTGTGCCTTAGTTGTGTCAATGGCGATTGGTGATTGTATATCGCCTGATTCAAACTCCCAATTTTTTTGATCTTTGTAATTCACTTCATGTGTTGCAGTTGTCTTTTCTTCTTTTTCTTTTTTGTCTTTTGAAGCTATGTTATTACACCCTGTGATAAGTAGGGAAGATATCAGTAAACTTATCCACATAAAATTTATTTTCATGTTACCACCTTCTTTCTAAAAAATAGAGTACATATGATATATATTGTATTCCTGTATGCTTTTAAATTCAAATACTTATAGAGTTCAGCCTATGTGTCCTAGTACTAGTGTTCTTATAACCAGGGGCAAAGTAATTTGTTTCATAACATAATGGTAACAAGTACATAATTGTTTCCAGATTTGTCTTTTAAAAATAAGCTTTTACTTGGGACTCCTTCCAAGTTGAATCTTTCTCTAATCTTTCTATCTGTATCGTAATTTAAAATTGGTTCATGTTCATATTGCGAATAAGGTATATCAGCTTCTTCTAAAAGTTGTATTACTTGATTATACATATTCATTCTCCTTTTGCATTTTGTTTACTGAATAATATGCTTTTTATATCTATATAACTAATATTTTCTTAATAGTTCCAAATGAACAATTGGATATACTTAGAATAATGGTAATAATAAGTATTTATCCCTTAATATCCTATATTAGGAATATATAACAACTTTTTTGCTATTTTTAAAAATTTTAAACTTTTCTTATGTAATAAAGTATTGATAAATATTTTTCTGATTTCTTTTCGGGTTTTGAGTGTCTCTAAATGAAAACTCTTACGCAAAAAAGACCACTTAAGGAAATTAGTGTTCTTTTTTTATTTCATTTTGGAGGAATGTATTTTAGTGAAAAATCTTGTTTATCTTGTAGCTACTCCATCAGTAAAAGAGGTACCGCCACATGCCCATCAGCCTAAGAAATGTAAATACCCCAAAACAAGAGAATTGACATGTCCAGGTGAAAATGTACAATCTTTTGTTTTGGGATGTTATAAAATTCTTAAGTTGATGGATATGGGATAAATCAAAACTTTAGCTTGATGGACATGTATGGTGACCCTTATTGGGTACCTTCTTATTTCAGTTCAAAATCGCCAGAACCTACGAATTGAAGAGAATGGTCACTTGATCCAGTCTCTACTTTAATATAATAGTTCTTTATCTCATCCTGATCACCAGCGTTAATGGTAAAGTTTTTAGCATTACCATTAACCTTCAATGTTAATTTTTTCTTATTAATGACTTTATCAGGCCCCCGTTTTTCTTGCATCAAATAAATAGTAACATCTACTGTTCCTGGATTAGGAGGGTTATATCCTGCAGTAGAAGCTTGAATGCTTCCGGATGCTACAAGATTACCTTCGCAAATTGCTTGTGGATCGCTTTCATTGTAGCCATCACCATTATCATCGAATGAAACTTTCCAAGTACCTGAATCATAACAATCAACCGCCGCATTCGCCGAATTTGGCATAATGATCCCCACACTAAAGATAACAGCTAAAAAAATACCTAAAAATCTTTTACTCATAATGCGTCCCCTTCCAATATTTTCATGTTACAACAAATTGATAATACCATATTTATTTATGAATTATATTGAGAAAAAAGATACGCTTCTAAGTTGGTGTCTCACCAACATTTCGTATGTTAAGGAATTTTGTAGTTAAAAAATTGTGTTTTGCCATACGTTAAGAAGGCTCCATAAACGATTTTTAATGTTTGTTATCGTACTTTGTTTTTGGTAATGAGTTTTAGAGCTGGTTTTTGAGCGTATTTCTGTCAGTTTCGTTAAAAATAAATAAAGAACCATAAACGGTCGGGTTCTGTTGCAAAGTTCTTTAACAGATAAAAAGTCAAATTCAGTACAATCAAATTTTATGCAATAGTAAGTAATCGCTGTAATTCATTGTACGTTGAAAAACCGAAGTTTGGCCGCAAACTTCGGTTTCGTTTATATAGAGCATGAATCGTTTCGATTCCTTTAATCGTACGAGAAGCATGACGTAGATCTTGAAATCCTGCTGATTTAGCAAAGCGTCGTTTTATATGTCTATGATCCTGTTCAATACGATTGTTCAAATACTTGCTTGTATAATGAATAGTACGTGCATAAAAGCCTTGTTCCTTTAACTTGTTCAATGCACAAAGTAATGCCGGAGCTTTGTCTGTTACGAGAACCATCGGTTTTCCAAATATTTTCACTAATCTTTTCATAAAAGCATATGCCGCTTGATGATCTCGTTTTTTACGAAGTTGAAACTCTAATGTATTCCCCTCTTTATCGATTGCACGATAGAGATAACATCATTCACCTTTAACTTTTATATAAGTCTCATCCAATTTCCATGATCGTTGTACATGCTTATTTTTCTTTTTCCAAATTTGGTAGATCAAATTTCCATACTCATGAACCCAGCGCATAATGGTTGTAGGATGAACGGAGACACCACGTTCTCTTAGGATTTCAGATACATCGCGATAGCTTAAAGAAAAACGACAATAGTAGCCCACGGCTACTAAAATAATATCTTTCTTGAACTGTTTTCCTTTAAAGTATCGCATTTGTGATTCTCCTTGTTCTTTTTTCTAGAGTGTAGCCTCATTTAGAAAACTTTGCAACAGAACCTTTGAATCAATGGAATTACCTTGAAGCTTTTTTATTAGACGGTCGTTTAGAAATCGATAACAACAGAAGTGAACGTTCTATAAAACCGTTTGTAATCGGGAGAGAAAATTGGATGTTCTCAAATACACCGCGAGGTGCTTGAGGAAGTGCCATCATGTATAGTGTGGTTGAAACCGCAAAAGAGAATAATCTAAGTCCCTATCATTATCTTCGTTATTTGTTTGAAACGCTTACCAACATCGATTTAAACAATAAAGAGGAAATTGATAAAGTCTTGCCGTGGTCAATAGCTTTACCATCTAGTTGCAGAGTACCGAAAAAAAGTGAAGCAAACAAAAAACAACTCCAAAATCAACTTCTATTGTATATGTTGAAGTTACTTGAGGTTTACTTTTGAAAGGGTTAGTGTTAAGAAAATAATGACTGGGAATAGGCAAGATAATGCTTGTTCGTTAGTGAAATGTAGTAGTTATTTTGTATAGAACATTGTGTCACCTTCGATATATATATGAAAAATAAAAATAATAACTTAGTATACTATAATTTTGAAGATAAGACAGCGAGCTATTTTGCATGTATTTGTAAGTTTTAGAAAGGAATTTTGATAATTATTTTAATATTTTAACAAAATAAAAAATAGTTTGCTATTTAAAAAAAGTGGGGATATAATATCTAAATGAAAATGATAATTATTTTCTAAAATGATTATAAATTTAAAGTTACTATAAAAAACAAATGAATATAAAGGATGAAATGAAATATGTTACACAAGTCCACTGTATATGCGGATAAAAATCGCTGGATGCACGCCAAGTTCATATGTTTTATGAGCTTAACAATTTTATGCCTAATCGTGTCTATATTTGTAGCGATTGCATTCGGTGCAAAGGATATTCATTTGCAAACTGTATGGGCAGCGATTTTTGATTATAATCCGAAATTAACGCAGCATCAAATTATTTATGAATTAAGACTTCCGCGAGTAATTGGTGCAGCAGTTGTAGGTGCTGCTTTTGCAGTGGCGGGAGCTGTTATGCAAGGAGTAACAAGAAATCCTTTAGCTGATGCAGGCGTGCTCGGAATAAATGCTGGGGCAATGTTTGTCGTGGCGCTTAGCTTTGCCTTTTTCCCGCATATGCCGTATTCCTATTTAATGATTGTTTCTTTTATAGGAGCAGTTTTAAGTACAGTACTAATTTTTATTATTGGATCGGCAACATCAGGCGGATTAACACCGATGCGGTTAACGATTGCCGGAGCTGTTATGGCAGCGTTTTTACACTCGCTTAGCTCAGGTATAGCAATTTATTATGATTTAAGCCAAGATTTAGCGTTTTGGTACGCTGGTGGTGTTGCAGGGGTGAAGTGGGACCACTTGAAGTTTTTAGTGCCTATTATTCTCGTAACAATTATTTTTGCAATAGCATTAGGACGATCTATCTCACTCATATCGATGGGGGATGATGTTGCTACAAATTTAGGAGTGAAGACGATTCGAACGAGAATACTTGGAATGGTTACAGTAGTCATTCTTGCAGGTGTTTCGGTTTCGGCTGTTGGTTCAATTGGATTTGTAGGACTTGTCATTCCACATATCGCTAGAAAATTAGTAGGTGTGAATTATAGGTTTATTATTCCTATGTCAGCATTATTAGGAGCTATATTGTTAGTTTTAGCTGATTTAGGAGCAAGAACAGTAAATCCTCCAAAAGAACTTGCGATCGGAATTGTGGTAGCGCTTGTTGGTGTTCCGTTTTTCCTCTATATAGCAAGTAAAGCTGGGAGGGAGTTATAAGTGAAAGATATTTTTAACACCGATAAGAAGAGAGCTATTATGATAACTACCATTTTCGGATGTATAAGTATCGCGGTTATTTTAATTAGTTTAAATACAGGTACGCTTCGAATTGCGCCGCTGAAAGTGATTCAAACGCTTTTTGGTTACGGTGATTTTGAAAGTGTAACAGTATTATACGATTATCGTATGCCAAGAATTATTATTACAATGTTAGCGGGTATTGGACTTGGCGTTTCTGGTGCAATATTACAAGGGTTATCTCGTAATTCACTTGCAGATCCTGGTATTCTCGGATTGCACTCGGGGGCGTCTTTTGGGCTCATTATTTTTGTTACACTCTTTCATTCTATTAATGAAAAGGCATCGATTTTTATACCGCTATTTACGTTTGGTGGGGGAGTGCTTGCTGCGCTTCTTATTATTTTACTTGCAAATGACCGTACGAAAGGTTTGTTACCGATTCGATTAATTCTCGTTGGTATTGCAGTTTCAGCTGGCTTTAGTGCGATTTCATTATTTTTCTCTCTAAAACTAAATGACGAGACTTATACGTTTGCTTCTAGATGGTTAGTAGGTAACGTATGGGGAAGAGATTGGATTCACGTGATAGCTTTATTACCTTGGATTGTTATACTTGCCCCGTATGCATGGCTAAAATCAAAAACGTTAAATGCTTTATCACTAGGTGATAGTGTAGCAGCAGGACTTGGCGTATCTGTACAAAAAGAGCGCTTTTTACTTTTAGCTACAGCGGTTGGATTATCTTGCGCTAGTGTATCAATGGCAGGAGGAATTGGCTTTATCGGTCTAATATCTTCACATATTGCAAGAAAATTAGTAGGCTCAACGTATGAGCATTCTTTACCGTTAACCGGTATTATTGGGATGATTATTTTAGTACTAGCCGATACAATTGGTCGCTCTTTATTTGAGCCAAGCTCAATCCCAGCTGGAGTCGTAGTAGCGGCTTTAGGAGCACCGTATTTTATTTATTTACTCATAAAAACAAAATAAATACTTCAAAGAGGAGAACATATGAAAAAGAAACTTACTATTTTATTTAGTATCATGTGTATTTTAATATTATCAGCATGCGGTCAAACAAAATCAAATGAAGGGACAGCTGAAAAAACGACGAAAAGTAATGAGCCCAAAATTGCTTCTATGTCTATTCATTTAACGAATAATTTACTAGCACTAGGAATTACACCAGTAGGTTCTGTTATTGGTGGAGATTTAAAAGATTTCTTACCACACGCAAAAGAGCAACTGAAAGATACGAAGAAGCTCGGTGTTGTAACAGACCAGAACATGGAAGCATTACTTCAATTAAAACCATCTGAAATTTATGTTGATGAAAAATATGCTGGAAAAGATTTAGCTAAGTATGAAAAAATTGCAAAGACACATTCTTTCAACTTAGATGAAGGTACGTGGAGAGATCATTTAAAGCAAGTAGGTAAACTTGTAAACCGTGAGAAAGAAGCAGAAAAATATATTCAAAACTATGAAGAGCAGACAAAACGAGTAAAAGGCTTAATAGAAAAAGAGTTAGGAAATAACGAAAAAGTAATGGCAATTCGCGTTACTGCAAAAGAATTACGTGTATTTAGTACGAAAAGACCGATGGGGCCAATTTTATTCCAAGACTTAGGACTACAACCTGCAAACGGTGTAGAGAAAATTGATGGAAACCGTCCGTTCGAAGTGATTTCACAAGAAGCGTTACCTGATTTTGATGCGGATGCAATTTTTGTTGTCGTAAATCGAGATGACAAAGCAAAAGCGGCATTTAAACAACTTCAAGAAACAGCAATTTGGAAAGATTTAAAAGCTGTTAAAGGTAAGCACGTATATATTATTCACGATCAACCATGGCTTGATTATTCTGCATTAGGAAACAAAATGGCGATGGATGAAGCTGAGAAAATGTTTACGAAGTAATATAGTTTTGTTGATAGGAAAGGCTCTCTAAATTTAGAGGGTCTTTTTTGTAGTAGGATCAGGAAAGCACAACGATAAAACTTATGGTTCTACTTGTTTAACGTCTCTTCAACCAAACGATGTATGTATACGGGATTTAGGATACTTCGATTTAAAAGACCTACATACGATAGATGAGCACGGTGCTTATTTTATCTCAAGACTTAAGCTTAATACTCGTATATATCAGAAAAATAAAAACCCTGAATACTTTCAGAATGGAACCATAAAAAAGCACTCTGAGTACATTCAATTAGATATGGAGAAATTTATTGATCAATTACAACCCGGTGAAACATATGAAATTTCTGAGATTTATATTGGAATGTATCAAAAGCTTCCGCAAGACTAGTTCTGTATAAGTTAACTGAACCGCAAATGAAACATAGACAAAAGGATTTTTGAAGTGAGGGGATACTTCTGCTTGTTGTAACCTTATTTTACTATAAGAATGAATTTTTTGAATATTGTAACTGAAAATGGATTTTAAAGAGAACGAAGGAAATATTGTCTAAATACATAGTGCAAAATCATAGATATTTACAAGGAATTGAAGAAGGGGGTTGTGATGGGTAATAATACAAAAAACGCTGTGTTAAGTATGTTCAACATAATAGATACAATGATTTTTTGTTACACTTGTCATTACTGGTGTTAGCGAAACCACTTTTAAAAGTCGGAAAAAGGAATGAGAATGAAATAATAAAAAGCTTTGCGGATTTTTTTGCAAAGCTTTTGTAATAGTACATATTATAATAGTAGTTTTCGTATTTCTTCTGTACTTAGACCAGTGAATTTCGCAATGTCTTCTAACGGCATACCATTCTTATGCATACCACGTATTAATTGAACTTTCCCTTGTTCAATGCCTTCTTCTCGTCCTTTTTGAATCCCTTTTTCTAAACCTTCCTCTAAGCCTTCTTCACGAGCGTGAACCAACTTAGCTTGATGGCGATGTGGTGCTACCCCACATCCATCAACTTAAGGATTTAGACTATTTTTG
>NZ_AKCS01000028.1 GCF_000299035.1 Bacillus bingmayongensis | reverse complement strand
TCCTGAAGTTTTTGCACCAGAACCTCATAATCTGCCATTGAACAGTCTATGTAGGTTTCTATGTCTCTATCAAATGATTTTTGCGCCAGAACCAAATTTTCAAAAAATAAAAAGGTTTTTAGATATTTTTGTCGAAATTTACTATTTGAAACTTATTAATCAGGAGGAATATACATGAATATTAAACTAGATCAAGAACAAAGTGAATTAATTCTAAAAAAAACTGGAGTAACACTACAAGAGATTCAGCTTAATGGAGAAGATTTAAATCAAATTAGTTATGGTCCTGTTACTACCATGGCTCTGGGAGAAGAAGACCGCTGGTTTTAATAATTAGAGATAGATAGAGACAGGACAAATAATTTGATTGCCTGAATGATTAAATTATTTGTCCTCCTTGCTCTAAGAGAGGAAATAAAATATGTCCTTACTTATCGTCAACCCAATGGATGATTTTCATTGTAATTATCTGATGTATAAACTAAAAAAAAGGAATATATCTTTCACAGAATTAGGACCTGTTCATAGCAATGAATATTCCTTTATTGATAATAAGCTAATTTATAACGGGAAGGTAATAGATATAGATAATGTTCGTTCTATTTTTATTAGGAGTAACATGATTTTTACACCTCAATTAGTTAATACACCTTATATAGATACATATAATGAACAAATGCAATTTAAAAGCCAAATCGAGAATTTACGTTCTTGGCTGCAAATCATGCAACTTAATGGAGTTAGAATGATAAATCCTCCTGCAGACCATTCTAAATACTTTCAACTGTATAAACTGATTCATGCAGGATTACCTATTCCAAAAACTTGTATCACAAACTCTTACAAAAGATTAGAAGAGTTCATAAAATCAACGGATAGAATTGTATATAAACCTCTCGTAGGTGGATATTATTGTAGAGAAGTGAACGGCGATGAATTATTAAAGATGAAGTCTTTAAATTTAGAGCCCGTTATTTTTCAAGAGTATATAGAGGGAAAAGATATTAGGGTCTATACTCTAGATGGGGAAATTTTATCTGCACATGAAATTCAAAGAGAATCTAACAAATCCACAATTGATTATAGAACAGATCCTATGTTTTCGAAGGGAAAACTGAATTACAAAATGATTCATCTTCCATCTTCAATCGAGAATGTCTGCTTAGAAGCCGCGAAAATATTAGGACTTGAATTTTCAGGCATAGATTTAAAATTAAATAATAAAGGAGAATTTTATCTTCTTGAGTGTAATAGCATGCCTATGTATTTGGATCTGGAACTAAAAAATCATATAAAAATCACTGATTATATTATCAATTTTTTAAATGCCAATATCGTTGAGAATTTCGAACCTTCTTTTGAGGAAGCTACACATGAACAGACGGAGATAAACAAAAAAAGCCTGTTTGATTATAAAAGTGTTTACGAGGATTTTTATAAGTACAAGAGCGAAAAGCAAAAAATAGTGATCTTACCCATTAATAGAGAGCAAAAAAATACGCTTAAAGACCATAAAATAAACCATGACGAAGAAGATTATGTAATTTTAAGTATCAATGGAAAGAATAATGCTAAAATAATTGATTTGCAATGACAATGTGTTTAATCAGTGTAATTACATACTGTTCTAAGTTTAGGAATGGAATAACATAATGTTATATATCATATAAAACCCGCACCATAAATTAACGATTCTGTTACAAAAAAATGATAAATTACAAAAAAAGTGGTTCTGTTGCAAAGTTCTTTAACAGATAAAAAGTCAAATTCAGTACAATCAAATTTTATGCAATAGTAAGTAATCGCTGTAATTCATTGTACGTTGAAAAACCGAAGTTTGGCCGCAAACTTCGGTTTCGTTTATATAGAGCATGAATCGTTTCGATTCCTTTAATCGTACGAAAAGCATGACGTAGATTTTGAAATCCTGCAAATTTAGCAAAGCGTCGCTTTATGTGTCTATGATCCTGTTCAATACGATTGTTCAAATACTTGCTTGTATAATGAATAGTACGTGCATAAAAGCCTTGCTCCTTTAACTTGTTCCATGCACAAAGTAATGCTGGAGCTTTGTCTGTTACGAGAACCATCGGTTCTCCAAATATTTTCACTCATCTTTTCATAAAAGCATATGCAGCTTGAGGTTCTGTTGCGAAGTTTTGTTAAGGTTAAGTGGTGCCAACAAAAAGTTGTACATTTTATGCAATTGTTAGTAGCTCCTGTAATTCATTGTATGTCGAAAAACCGAAGTCTGAGCCAAGACTTCGGTTTCGTTTATATAGAGCATGAATGGTTTCGATGCCTTTCAAGGTACGGGAAGCGTGGCGAAGATTTTGAAATCCTGCGGATTTGGAAAAACGTCGCTTCACATGCCTATGGTCCTGCTCAATGAGATTGTTCAAATGCTTGATTGTACAATGAGTTGTATTTATATAAAAGCCTTGTTCTCTTAATTTGTTAAATGCACAAAGTAATGCTGGTGCTTTGTCTGTAGTGAGAACCGCTGGTTCTCCAAACGTTTTGACCAACCTTTTCATAAAAGCATAGGCAGACTGATGATCCCGTTTTTTACGAAGTTGAATATCCAATGTGTGCCCGTCTTTATCAATTGCACGATATAAATAACACCATTTTCCTTTGACTTTTATATAGGTTTCATCTAGTTTCCAAGATAATGGAACGTTTTTATTTTTCTTCTTCCAAATTTGATAGATAAGGTTTCCATATTCATGAACCCAGCGCATGATGGTTGTTGGGTGAACCGAAATACCACGCTCTTTCAAGATTTCAGATACATCGCGATAGCTTAAAGAAAAACGACAATAGTAGCCGACAGCTACCAAAATAATATCCTTTTTAAACTGTTTTCCTTTAAAATACCCCATATATCATTCTCCTGCTCACACTTTTTCTACAGGTTATCTTAGTTTAGAAATCTTTGCAACAGAACCCAGCTTGATGATCTCGTTTTTTACGAAGTTGAAACTCTCATGTATTCCCCTCTTTATCGATTGCACGATAGAGATAACACCATTCACCTTTAACTTTTATATAAGTCTCATCCAACTTCCACGATCGTTGTACATGCTTATTTTTCTTTTTCCAAATTTGGTAGATTACATTTCCATACTCATGAACCCAGCGCATAATGGTTGTAGGATGAACGGAGACACCACGTTCTCTTAGGATTTCAGATACATCGCGATAGCTTAAAGAAAAACGACAAGAGTAGCCCACGGCTACTAAAATAATATCTTTCTTGAACCGTTTTCCTTTAAAGTATCGTATTTGTGATTCTCCTTGTTCTTTTTTTCTAGAGTGTAGCCTCATTTAGAAAACTTTGCAACAGAACCCTTAAATTTGAGGTTGAAAACTCAAATTTAAAAGAAAAGAGAACCCAAATGGATTCTCTCTTCTTGGCATATTTACAACATGGAGAATATTGAGACAACTCTTTCAAAACTTTATTAGGGGAAAGTTTTAAAAAATGCCCTTATAACAATACTTACATAAATATAATATATAGTAAATTGATAGAATTGAGACTGATTATTCTTAATTTTATATAAATTAAACCCTTGCCATACTAGGAGTGCCACCAGCATTTCGAAAAAAACCCACGCTAAGCAAATTTAGACAAAAAAAGAGCCAGATTTTACCCCGTTAAGAGTAAATCGGCTCTTTAATATTCAAAGGACGTAAGGATTGTAAACTGGTTGAATGTAATCCCTCAAACTTATATTCTCCTAAGAAATTGATGTGTTCCCAACCTAAAGGGCCTCACCCTATCAAAAAAAGAAAATTGTACATTTAAAGGTGTTTGCTGTACGTTAAGACTATTTTTGCTAATACTCATTCAACAATAGGGAAAGTAAACAACTGTTTACAAAGGTATACCTTTACAAACTGAAGGACCCTATCTATGAAACATTGTTTGATAGCCGGAAGTTTCGTGAAATGGGGGATATGGGCAGATTAATGGAGGATCAATTTTTATCTTTACTTTCTTATGTTGCAGATCAAGAGCGTAAAAAAATTCGTCAGCGACAAGCTGAGGGGATTGCGGTTGCTAAATCTCAAGGTAAGCATTTAGGGCGTCCTCCATTTAACCTTTCAGCATTAAGTCAAAAGCAACTAATTATAATAGAAGAAACTTATCCAAAGTGGAAAAAAAGAGAAATAACGGGTTCTAAATTTATGGAGCTGTTAGAACTTAAGAAAAATACTTTTTATAAGATATTGAAAGAATATGAGGAGAGCAAATTATAAACTAAATAAAGAATATCAGCCGAATATTCCTTAGAGTAGGAAATTCGGCTCATTTTATGTCCAAATTTGCTTAGCGTATATTTTTGTTGAAATGTGGATGGTACCCCATCAAGTTATATAAGGATGGTAAAGCGAAAAATTATAAAGTAGCAAAAATTATTGAAAATACCTTTCCTGAAGGTATTAAGAAACGTAAAATACCCGTCACACCAACGTTTAGTATTTACATCAAAAAAAATACCCATTCTAGTTCTTAATAAGAATCCAACGCTTTTTAGCGATTATGACTGTTTTATCCATATCAACCTCATATCTTCAGTTTTTTAAAGAACAATCTGTTTGTAATTAGTTTACCACCATCTTTTGGCTAGTGTGCCAAATTGGAATTGCTCTTCCACCTAACGTTAGGCTCCCGCCTTGCAAACGTTTAAGAAAAGAGACTTCTTTTGGATAATTTGTTAAATATGAAAAAACAGACCTTCACCTGAAACAAAAGGGGCAAGTCTGTTTTTATTATTCCTATCATTTTTTATTGTTTTTTTTACTAAAATATTAATTACAAATTGACAGAACTAATTAACTCATTTCATAAGTTCATTAATATCTGGTGTTATATAGTATTCAATCAAGGCTGAAATAAACAATAACAAAACAACTAAAGAAAATCCTATAATAAAAGATGTGATATCTTTTTTATCCAAGAATTTTTTCCTTCTTTCAAGTAACAATAAAATAGAATTTTTAAGAAAAAGAAATCCTAAGGCTCCAGAAATTAATATAGCTAACATTTCAGTAATTCCATGAGGCAACAATAGTAGAAAGATTTGTCCCTTATGTTCAAGATAAGGAGATGAAACTTTTATCGCCCCCCCAAGAACCGAACCATTAACAAAAAGAATATACATACTAGATAAACCAAAACTTAAGACACCTATCATAATAAAGATACATACTTTTAAATTATTAAAAAAATAATCTGTAAATTGAGCTTGGCTATTTAACCTCATTAAATCAGTTGATTCACTATGTTTTGAAAACATATAACCGAAAACAAAACTAATCGCTACTATAACTGAAGAAATTATAAGTAAATATTTAAATTCACTAAAGAATAAGCTAATGTGTTTTTTTACAAAGTTTTTCATCCTGAAAACAACTCTCTTAGATTATGATCTGTTACATTTTCAAGCTTATGATTATTTAAATGGTATATCTTATCACTCACTTGTTCAACAAGATCTAAGGTATGAGAAGAAAGTAAGACACTACCATGCAACTTTGAAAATTCTTTTAATGCTTCCATTAATTTAATACAACTAGTTGGATCTAAACCATTGAACGGTTCATCTAGAATTAGAAGTTTCGGTTTTATAAGTAATGCAGCCGCTATCGCAACTTTCATTTTCATCCCTTTTGAATATTCTCTAATTAATTGATTTTTTTTAGATTCTAACTCAAAAAATGTTAGTATATTTTCCACATCATTTTTATCAATTTTCTTATTATATAATGCTGCAATAAATTCGATATATTCTCGACCATTTAGGTATTCATGAACCAAGGGGATATCCGGTATAAAGAACAATTCTTGGAAATACGTTTCTTCATTAGGTTGTTTATTGAAGAAATATATTTCTCCTTTACTAACTTGAATCAGACCGCAAATCATTTCAAATAATGTAGTTTTTCCAGCACCATTCTTCCCCACAATACTTACTATTTCATAAGGGTTAACAGTCAAATTTGTTTTTTTAAATATAAATTTCTCGTCAATACAAAAGCTCGCATTTTTTAAAATTAACATTCTTATCCTCCCTTTAATCTCTTTTTAATTGGTTTCCATGTTTATTCAAACGTAAATACCGCATTTTTAAATTTGCTAGCCTATAAAGAATAATAAAATAAAATACATTTAAAAGTATTGTGCTACAGAAAAAAATTGTATGGCTAGAAGATACATAAAAAATAAAGACTTCTATTGACAAGCTAATAAAAATTAAAATATTGGCTAAAATCTTAGCTTTAGCAGAAGGTAAACTTGTAATAAGTTCTACTCTGAAATTAGGATGGCTAATACTTGCTATACAATAAATCAAATTGAATAGTGCAACTTGAATACCACATAAAAATAGTATAAAAACAATATTTAATATAGGTACTTTTATAAAAATAGTAAAACAAAATAAAACTATAGTTGTTACAGTGAAATTTAAAAAACTATTAAACATTACTTGACTAAATATAACTTTTTTATTGGATACTCCTGCCAATTTAAAAAGAAAAAATTTCTCCCCGTGGATATCAATACAAGATAAAAAGCAATACGTATCAGTTGCGGTTTTCACAATCATACCTGATAAAAATAGATAAAATATCAAAATATGTTCATTGATTACATTTGGTATTCGAATATACAGTAGTACACAAACACCAACAATACAGATAATGGAACTTACTAATGGTAAATAAGTCATCATAATTTCTTGCTTTTTTTGTCTTTGTATATAAACTTTCAATAATTTAATTAAATTCAATTCCATTCTTTTAGTACTAGAAAAAGTAACCGCTTTGATTTTATCTCTAGTATTTGTTGTTAATTTTTCATACTGAAATGTTTTGCGTTCTACCTTATTTATATAATAAATAAGTAGCATATTAATTATTAATAGAATAATCGAAAATATACCAGCATTATTCACAGCCGTATGTGCAATATAATCTAAAGGTAAGTTCATTATATTTTTATACACGTATACAACAATAGAAATCTCTGAAATAATAGGATTATTGATATTTATAAGGTAAGCAAGAGAAATTATTAAAGAAATAAATTTTAAAATTGATAAACATAAAACAATAATATTAGTAAATAACTTTCTCTGTGTAAAGGAAAGCAAGAATATCGAAATTTTTATAGCATAAATAAAGAAGATTGAATTTACTGTGAATAGTAAGCTAATAAATAAATTATTAGTAGTATATAAAAAATAACTTAATACCCCAACAAATATATTGAATACTAAGAATATTTCGGTGAAGAAAATGGTTTCGAAAAATTTCATAAATAATACTGACTTAGGAGAAATAGGTTTAGTAAGTAAAATCTTTATATCATTTTTTTTATTAAGCTTACTACTTGAATTTATAATTGCTTTGTTAAGGCCAGAGACACATAAAGATACACTGAAAAAAATAGTAATATAAAATGCAGAATTATTATCTAAAAACTTATTATATAATTGATCAAACATCGTGTAGCTACCTACTACCGAAAATATGATCAAGCTGAAATAAACATAATATATGTAAGGTAAACTTAATTTAGCTTTAGGAAACTTATAATACAATAATGATTTATGTCTAAAAAATAGATATGAAAATATTTGATTCATAGTTATTCTCCTATGTAATAAATTATTGGTACCTGAAAAAATTACTCCTTATTTCTCTTTACTATGCTAAATCCAATGGTAATAAGAAAGTATTGATTGGTACATAAAATATGAAATTGTAAAAGTAAAAGTATAAATGTAATACAGCACAATCTGTGTGCTGTATTACATTTATACCCAGGATATTGAGCTAATTTCACTATTTTTCTTCTAAACTATTTAAATAGTTTAGAATGTTATTTATAAGTATGTTGTTTTTTAACTCTTCTTGATAATATATAGAAGAAACGCTTTTTAAAAGTTAAATAAATCTAATAAAACCCAATATTTTAAATTTCTAAAGTGTACAATTACGCAGCAAGAATTAGCGGACAGCAGATTTCTAAAATCCCTATTCTATGCCCACTAACATGCTTAACAACACCTCAATTAATGTCTACTAATGCTTATTGCGTAATTAGGTTCTATTTTCACATAGACTTCTAGTTCATTAAGAGAAATCTTTAATAGCAGAAGGAACATAATAATGTAAACATACTTCCAAAACAGCAAAAAATATTGCCAGTATGATTACCCTCTGCACCTTAACTTTAGTTAATACATAAAATCCACAAGCCAATAAAATATATCTCCATATATTTAACGGGCTCGTAAAAAAGTATAATGCAGCTTCATAAAAATTATTTGCATTATTTATTAAAATTGAACTTAATTTGGGGAAAATGCTGATCAGTACAGCTAGAAAAAATTTAGGAAATTGGGTGTACCCATAGATAGATAATACTTTTTTAAATGACATTTCCTTTTCTAAAAGTACAAGTGACAAAAGTAAATAAATCACAAAAGAAGTTATAAAAAAGGTTATTAATGAAAATAGGGATACTAAAAAAGCAATTAAAATGATCCATTTAGTACCTTCAATTTCAAACTGGTTTAGCACCGGATTAATTGATAATAGAGGTGTGACAATAGATAATAACAAAGGGAAAATAATTTCAGGTTTTTTATCTAAAGATCTCATAAAGTTTAGTGGGTTAATAAAAAAGTCTATAAATTTAATCATAAAAATATCGCACCTCTTGTTTAAGGTATATTTGATTTTTACAAAAGAAAATCTCCTTATAAGTTCAGGAGATTTTCTTTCTTGATTTTTACCAATTTACTGCCTGTCTAAATCCCCATTTCGCAACAGCACCTCTTATAAGTGGATAAGCTACTGCACCCCAACCGTATGTAGCACCTGCCAAAGCAATAATAGTCATAATACCCATTCCATTATTAATTGCATTTACGATAGCTTCAGCCGTAGAAATACTCAAGAAAAATTTAGCTGCAATTTCCATTACCATATATTCTCACCTCCTTTCAATAATACAATTGAACTTTTATTGTTGTTTTTTTGAATCCCCTACAATTTCTTTTCTGTAAAAATCAATTAAATTGAATATTATCCAAGCAATAAATAAGAAGTATGCAATTTTACTGTATTTTGAAAGATTGTTAAACAGAACTGTCATCACTATAAATGGAATAATCATAAATCCATAGTATCTTTTCCACCAAATAGACAAATTCCCCATGGTTTTTCACCTCTTAATTTTAGAATTCTTAATTAATAAATTCATAATCACGTTTCCATGATTCTATAAAAACATATCATTCTACATGACTTTGATTATTTATCCGAATACAAATTTGCAATCATTCATAAACTTTACAATTCATTTTAAACTTCCTTATAAATTTTATAAATGAATTAGAATACGTTATCCGCAACATCATTTTCAATTATTATCCAATCCTAAAAACCTTATAAACTAATATTAGACATATAATATAATTCAAACAAGACTATTTTTAAAATGAATTCTTTGATACAATTACTAAGAATTAACATAAAAGGTTAACTTTGTTTACTTTTTATGATATATATTATTAGCAGAATTAACTAGCAACACAGAATTAACTAGCAATTAAACTAACTCAAATCTCTCCTAGATAACCAGACTAATATACTTCTCTTTTGAACAGATACGTAACAATATAAAAGCTACAGAAATCATACCTATAAGGGATTACTCCTAAATAAATGTTTAAACATCGTTTATGAGGTTCGAACAAGATAAATGATTTGTTGTAACAGAACCATTTGAAATCCATAGTATTGGTTCAAAAACATATTAACTTGACCTAATTTTTAGTTCTCTATGCTGAACCCGCTATAATTTTTAAACCTCTATAAGCTAACTTTCAAATTCCCTCAAAACTCATATAATATCTTTATATAAAAATAAATAAATTTAAATTGCAATAAAAAAATAGTTATGAAAAATTTAGATTATCCAAACTTGTTCTCAAATAAAATTTCATACTAAAATCTTAATTTGAAATTATATATTCGAATAAACTAGCCAAAAAATAATCAATCCTCACGCAAGATTGATTATTTTTTAAAAAGTATATATAATCCAAAAAGTATATCATCATGAAAGGGGATGCATTATGTTACCAAATACAACGCGGACATCAAACAAAAAGAAAAAATGGATTATCATTGGAGTTATTGCGCTAATTGCTGCCATTACAGCTATTAATATCTTCTTGCTGCAAGGAAAAAATAAGAGCAAAGAAAAGACTGAATATATCCATTTTGAAAAAGTAACAGAACGTAAGCTAAACAATACTAAATTGATTTCTGGACAAGTAAAGCCTGGAAATATCGAAAGTTTCTACGCGGATTCCACAAAAGGGAAAGTGAAGAATATTGAGGTAAAAGAAGGGCAATCAGTAGAAAAGGGAACGAAATTATTCTCTTACGATAATGAAGAAATTAATCTTCAAATGAAGCAAGCAGAGCTTGATCAGAAGATGGCTGATATGCGTTATGATCAAGGGAAAAAGAAGATTGATTCGTTGAAGAAAGAAATTAAGAAGGCAAAAGATAGCGGAGCTGGGAAAGAAGTAACAGATCCGATGGAAGAGCAAGTAAGTGAGTTAGAAATAGCGCAAAAAACAACTGATCTTGAGAAAGAGAAAGGGAAGTTACAGAAAGAAGAGTTAAATAAAAAGCAGAAAGAGCTTACGATTTATAGTAATTTTGCTGGTGTTGTTCAAAAGTTAGATAAAGATGCGGCGCAAAGTTCATCTCAAGCGTTAGGTGGACAAGGAAAGGCATTTTTACAAGTTGCTTCTAAAGACCCGTTCCAAGTTCAAGGGACTTTAACAGAGCTTCAGAAGTCACAAATCCAAAAGGATCAAACATTCACTGTAACTGCGAAAGCAAATAATAAGAAGAAGTGGACAGGTAAGATTACAGAGGTAAGTGAATTCCCAACAAGTGCAGAGATGGGTCAAGCTGGTGGTGTAGGTGAAGCAACTCAAAATATGTCCCAATATACATATAAAGCAAGTCTTGATAGTCAAGACGGTTTATCTCCAGGTTACCATGTTTCATTACAAGTAAACTTAGAGAATAAGACGATGATTGCTGTTTCAAGTAAGAGCATTGTAGAAAAAGACGATGATGCATTTGTTTATATCGAAGAAAAAGGAAAGCTTCGTAAACAAAATGTGAAAAAAGGTGCTACTGATGGAGATTGGACAGAGATTACTGAAGGCGTAACAGTGGGGCAAAAGGTGGTTAAAAATCCTTCCGACAATGTGTATGACGGAATGGAAGTGAAAGAGAAATGATTACGCTAAATAATATTGCTAAGACGTATTATCAAGGAAAGCTTGCGGTACCGATTTTGCATGGTATTAGTTTAACGATTCAGAGTGGTGAGTTTGTTTCGATTATGGGGCCTTCTGGTTCTGGTAAGTCAACGCTTATGAACATTATTGGTTGTTTAGATCGTCCAACAGAAGGCGAATATATGCTGAATGATGTGAATATCTTAACAGCAGACGAGTCAAAGCTTGCTTTAATTCGTAATGAATATATCGGCTTTGTATTCCAGCATTTTAATTTACTGCCACGTCTTTCTGCGGTGGAAAATGTTGAACTTCCGCTCGTATATGGTGGCGTGAAGAAAGCAGAACGTCGTAAGCGTGCCTTAGAGGCGCTAGGTAAAGTTGGATTAGCGGATCGCGTACATCATTTACCGAATGAATTATCGGGTGGACAAAAGCAACGTGTAGCAATTGCAAGAGCGATTGCTAATAATCCAACGTTCATTATGGCTGATGAGCCGACGGGGGCGCTTGATACGAAGTCTGGTGAACAAGTTATGGATATTTTCACAAAGTTAAATGCAGAAGGTACAACCATTGTTATGGTTACGCATGAAGAAGAGGTAGCAGCGTATTCTTCCCGCCGCATTGTACTACGAGACGGGAAAATTACAGAAGATAGCAGGTGTGCAGTATGAGTTTACTAGATAGTATAAAGATTGCCCTATCTTCTATTCTAGCTCATAAACTACGCTCAGCCCTGACAATGCTTGGGATTATTATTGGCGTGGGCTCTATTATTACCGTTGTTGCGATTGGACAGGGTGGGGAAGCTACATTGAAGTCACAATTTGTTGGAGCTGGTAATGGTGTAGTTTCCATTCACTATACTGCTGACATGAATGATCCATTTGGTATGGAATCGATGGGACAACCTAAATTGATGGAAGAAGATATTTTTGAAATCAAAAAAATCCCAGCGATTACACATGTGATTAAGACGAATTCAAGTATGGAAACACTTGATGTCAATGATAAAAAAGATATGGTGAATATTAAGGGACTGGATAGTGAATATTTCACTGCAAATAAAATTAAATTATTAAAAGGCCGTTCTTTAAATGATACAGATGTTGAGCAAGGAAATAATGTTATTATGATTAGTTCAGGTGTGGAAGATAAAGTATTTTCAAAAGAAAATCCAGTTGGCAAGATCATTGAAATAAAAGGACAGCCAATGCAAATTATAGGTGTATATAAAGCTGAGGGTGGTTTTTTGGGAACTGGGGATTCCGAAGTTCTAATTCCACTTACATTATGGCCAACATTATATGGAACTGATGAAATTCAAAATATTTCTGTTCAAGCAAAAAATGTCGACGACCTAGATAATGCTGGGAAAAAGGCAGCTGATGTATTAAATAGTCGTAAACCAAGTGAGTTTACGGGTAAATATGAAGTGATGAATTTAAAAGAAATTCAAGAAGGAATTTCAAAAATGACAAATATCATGACAATGATTATTAGTGGGATTGCTGGTATTTCACTAGTCGTTGGTGGGATTGGTGTTATGAATATCATGCTCGTATCTGTAACAGAGCGTACGCGTGAAATAGGGGTACGTAAAGCACTTGGTGCAACACGTGGTAAAATCTTGTTGCAATTCTTAATTGAAGCAGTTATGTTAACACTTCTTGGTGGTTTAATTGGTATCGGTCTTGGATATGGCGGGGCATATATTGTTTCGACATTTGCGAAATGGCCACCGCTTGTTTCATGGGAAGTTGTTGTTGGAGGCGTATTATTCTCCATGACACTTGGTATTATTTTCGGTTTAATTCCAGCGAATAAAGCTGCAAAATTAGATCCAATTGAGGCACTTCGTTACGAATAATTTACTAGTGTAATAGAGATAAGTACCTCTATTATTCATACATATTGTTCGAGTGAATTTTTCGAATTATCCTTTAAGAGGATTATATAAATAGAAGGAGGCGCTATAATGGAAACGAATATGAACATACAAGATGTAAGTGTGAAAAAGCCATCATTATTTGGAATGATTACATCTCCTGGATTACAGTTTGAAAGAATGAAAACAAGTAAGAGAGTTTGGGGTGTATTCTTCTTAGTAGCACTGTTACAGGGGCTGCTCGGTGGTTTAAGTGCTTATGTTATGAATACCTCACCTGAGATGCTTAAAATAAAAAAAGAATTGGGTGAAATTGCTGGTCAAAGTTCACTTACAACAGAAGTTATTTCTGGAATCGGATCAAGCTTTGCTGGTGCAATAGTTGGAACACTATTTATAGCAGCTATTTATAAAATATTTATGATGTTCTTTGGTAATGATACGCCTTACAAAACCTTATTGAATATTGTAGTTTATACAAACATTGTCCTTATTATTGGTGGACTTGTTAATACAATTTTAAGTCTAATCTTTGGTACTGGAATGACTCAATATACGAGTTTAGGGTTATTATTTACGGAAGGTACATTTGCATATGGAGTTGGTAATACAATTGAAGTATTCTATGTATGGAATTTAGTCTTAATTTGGCTTGGATTACATATTACAGCTGGATTAAGCAAAGTGAAAGCATCGATTCCAATTATTATTCTATTCATTATTAAAGCGTTCTTCTTAGCGGCAATTATTGTATTAATAGCTAAGTTTTTACCAGGTATGCCAATGTAAATAAATTAAGTCATTATAAATAAGTTTAGTAAAAGATTTGCAACATTAATAACCGGTTCCTTAACATACAAGGTACCGGTTATTTTGTGTCTGAAATGTGTCTAAAATGTGTCTAAACGTACAATTTTCTTTTTTTGATATGGTGACCCATGCCCATCAACTTAAGAGCGGAAACAAAATGAACTTTTGTTCATATGAACTAAAAAACTCTTAAAATATTTGATGTCCTTAAAAGTAAGCACACCGAATAAACCCTAACGGGTTTCATTTTTAAAAAATTATGCAACTTTCTTTTGTTTTCTCAATCCACTATACTCATAGACAACACCCATAATATCAAAGACAGTTTTCTTCTCATATCTGTGGGATTTCCGTCCATTCCTCTGTAAAAGGTTGAACAGGCGGGTTAGGATCTTTGTTATCTCTTGGTTGTTTTGCTGTATTGCTTGATATAACAGAAATAGATGATCTTGGATCATCCCAATCGCTTTATATTCGCTTAATTCTCTTTTCTTCTTTTGTAAAAGCAATTGACGCATTTTAAACATAGTAGAGGAACATAGGAAAATAGCGATTAGATTTCCATATAATTGGCACTCTAATCGTTCCTGTTTTACATTACGATAATGGTCTATCTTGAAGAGTGATTTCCACGTTTTAAAGACAATCTCTATTTGCCAACGTAAAGTATATAATTCATGTACCTGTTCCATCGGAACCCATTCCCAAGGTGTATTCGTCACATACACGTTTAATCCAGCTACCAATTTACTTTTCTCTGAGTACGCTCTATTTTTAGACTTTTCTTTTTCCGCAATCTTCGCTTGCCGCTTTTGAAGTTGCTTTTCTGTTAATCGATTAAAAATAACACGTGCAAATAGTTGTTGTTTATCACCGATATAAGCATGTTTTAATTCAAATGTTTCTCCTGGCTGTAGTTGGTTTAGAAGCCGCTTCACATCGATCTGTATGTATTCCGATTGCTTCTTAATAGCACCGTTTTTAAAGTATTCTGGATTTGGATTTTTCATATATACATTCGTATTTAATTTTAAACGAGACACATAGTATGTACCTCGTTGATCCATTTGGTCTAAGTCTTCCAATGAAAAATAACCTAGATCACGAATACATAAATCTCCTGGTCGTAAGGTATCTAAGCACTCCGTGCCAAATGTTTTGTCATTATTTTTTCCTGGTCCAACTTGAAAGTTAAGAAATTCCCCACTGTGCAGATCATATTCTAATTGAATTTTGATTCCGGCTGTTTGAGCACAGCCTCCAGAGCCTGGATATACATTATCTAAATCATTTGGCACCTGAAATACGGTGGCATCTAGGATACGGATTCGTCCAAAATAAGTGAAGAGATGGTTAGAAATTTGCGTTTGTTCACATATTTTTTGTTGTAACAGTAAAGAAAAAATATGTTGTAAAAACAAAACTGCTTTAGCGTTTAAACGCTTATTTAAGCCCTCAGGGCTGAGTAAAGTACCAGTGGCTGCATGAAGCCTACTACATAATCGTACTAAGGGATCACTTGCTACTCGTTGACTGATCCAAATACAAATCGTAGCTAAGTCTGAGCCAGAAAACTTACGTTTTCGCTTTATAAATCCGATTTCTCTTGCAAGTTTTTCTAAAAATACAGGTGTAATATATCGCTGTAACTCTTCCGCAAACGGTTGTAGTTCATCTTGAATCGAGAGGTTCATAAGAAAACGTCATCCTTTCTAATCTAGCTTGTTTAGAAAGAATAACGTTTTTGGATACTTGGGGGTATTAAAATCTCTGGTTCTGGTGCAAAAAATCTAAGAAGCTTGGACATACTGATATTATCAATCTATAAAGGATGTGTATCCGTATGAAAAAGCCAACAGAATTTAAGTGGAAACATTACGAACCCGAAATTATCTTACATGTAGTACGCTGGTACCTCCGGTACAGTCTGAGTCTTCGTGATCTCGTAGAGATGATGGAAGAGCGTGGAATATGCGTAGCACATACTACGATTATGCGCTGGGTTCATCAATATGGACCAGAACTTGATAAACGCATTCGTCCGTATTTAAGGAGAACCAATGACTCCTGGAGGGTAGACGAAACTTACATAAAAGTAAAAGGACAGTGGGTGTATCTATATCGTGCAGTAGATTCTGAAGGGAACACGATTGATTTTTACCTAAGCAAAACTAGAGATGCGAAATCAGCTAAGCGCTTTTTCAAGAAAGCCTTGGCTTCTTCCCATGTGTCTCAACCTCGTGTCATTACGGTGGATAAGAATCCGGCTTATCCAGTGGCAATTCAAACATTAAAAGAAGAGAAACGTATGCCTGAAGGCATACAGCTAAGGCAACGTAAATATCTTAACAATATCGTGGAACAGGATCACCGTTTTATAAAGAAGAGAGTTCGATCCATGTTAGGATTGAAATCATTTCGTACAGCTACCTTGATTTTGAGTGGCATCGAAGCTATGCATATGATAAAAAAAGGGCAACTTCACCAAAGGGTGAACTATGCCCAAAATGAGGTTGAAGTCATTCATAAGTTATTTAAGTTAGCTGCTTAATCTCAAGGTTAATAGGATATTACTATTCTATGGTTCTAGCGAATTATTTTTGCACCAAAACCAGCTAATCGCTATTTTCCTGTGCTCCTCTACTATGTTTAAAATGCGTCAACTTCTTTTGAAAAAGAAGAAAAGAGAAATAAGCGAATATAAAGCGATTGGAATGATTCAAGATCATTTACATCTGTTGTACCAAGCTATACGACAAAGCACCATAGACATAACAAAGATTCTAATCCGCCTATTCCACCTCCTAGAGAAGAATGGACGGAAATCTCATAGATATGAGAAAAAGACAGTCTTTGATATTATGGGTGTGGTCTATGAGTATAGTGGACTTGGAAAACAAAAGAAAGCAGCATAATTTTTAAAAATGATACCTATCTAGGTTTATTTGGTATGCTCATTTTTAAGGACATAAAATATTTTAAGTTTTTTTTCGTTCATATGAACGAAAGTTCATTTTATTTTCCTTCTTAAGTTGATGGCGATGTATGGTGACCCCTAGCAGCATAAAATACAATTCCGCTATAAATATATGCGCTATATTCTCTTTTATTTTATCTTTGCACCAGAACCCATACATTTTCACTAATTCATTATGATATCGGTGTTGATTTAAAGTGTTTTGTACGAAATGAACAGATGGAATTTTTTTGGGGTGAAAATACAATGAATCTTTCCATTTTTTAATTCACACAATTTTCGAAATTAAAATCTTCAAATGTTAATATTTGTTATATAATGAAATTGTCATATCAGTCTTCAAGTAGTTTCCCTGTTGTGTCTGTTGAAATATGTTGTTTTACCCTTGCTTTCATTATCACAAGAAGAACTTGTAGTGATTCCTACAAGTTCTTTTTGTTTTTCTTATTGAATTGGAGAAGAAACTTTCAAATAAATTTTCACCATAAAAAGGAATAAATATTTTCCACGTTTCGTAGCATAGTAAAACTGTAGGAGGTGATGCATATGGCAAACAAGAATAAAAGAAATAATAATGAAGTATTGGTTCAAGCGGCTCTGGTGCAAAAACTTCAGGGAAATTGCAAATAATCTGTAAATCTTGGACATACTGATACTATTACTCTAAAAAAGGTGTGTGATCGGTATGAAAAAGGAAAATTTGTTCAAATGGAAGCACTATCAACCTGATATTATCTTATTAACGGTAAGATGGTACCTACGGTACAACCTAAGTTTTCGTGATTTGGTGGAAATGATGGAGGAACGAGGTTTGTCTATTGCTCACACCACTATTATGCGTTGGGTGCATCAATATGGACCTGAATTAGATGAATCATCTTAAGACAACAAATGATTCCTGGGAGTCGATGAAACGTATGTGAAAGTAAAAGGGCAATGGATGTATTTATATCGCGCAGTCGATTCAGAAGGAAATACCATTGATTTTTATCTAAGTGAATCAAGAGATAAACAAGCAGCCAAGCGCTTTTTCAAGAAAGCTTTGGCTGCTTCTCATATTTGTAAACCTCGCGTAATAACAGTAGATAAGAACCCTGCCTATGATGTAGCAATTCAAGAATTAAAAGAAGAGAAACGTATGCCTGAAGGCATACAACTAAGGCAAGTTAAATATCTCAATAATATAGTGGAACAAGATCACCGTTTCATTAAGAAACGTGTACGTTCTATGTTAGGATTCAAGTCATATGAAGCGGCCACTTCTATATTGAGTGGCGTTGAAACCATGCATATGATGAAAAAAGGACAACTTCACTTACAGGTGAAGTCTGCCCAAAATGAAGTTAGATTCATACATAAATGATTTGGAATTGCATCATAATCTACCATTGAACAGTCTATGCAGGTTTCTATGCCTCTATCAAATGATTTTTGCACCAGAACCTTATTTTGTTAGGTTGGTAGCAATGTGGTGCGCCTAGGGTTTTCAGAAGATAGAGACAATTTGTTTAGCTAAAGTTTTTAATCCATCTATTGTTAAGAGTGTTAATAAATCAGTAAGAGAAAAAGATAAGTTTGATTGAATAGGAATTAACGACTTCAAACCCCCACTTGTAACAGACTCAATTTTTTTAACAGTATCAGGTGAAAATGATTCAAATAAATCTTTCAGATCTTGTGCTTGTTCACGGCTACACCCTAAGGATATAGCTGTTTCTAAATGAAATGAATACTTTCCTGATTCTGTAATGGACAATGCTTGATTGTTGAGTTTTTGTGCTTTAAGTATTTTTTCACTTGAAATACTTTTAATTATTAATTTTAATTGTTCGTTATTGAATGTGGATTTTATAGTCCATTGATTTTTTATTTCTTCTTGATTTAGAATTTTAGCTTGTGTATTAGAACTAGAAAATCCAAATAAAGTAGTTATACCAAAAGCTAAGGCTACCGAGTAAGATGATAGTTTTTTACAATTCATATTTTAACATTACCTCATTTCAATAATAAGATACTAACAAACATATATTACCATTTCAAGCGTTATTTGTGTGCTATTTATTTTGAGAAATAAAATACTGAATATTCATAATTTTATTGATGTTATTAGTGTAGCTTTGTAAAAAAGTTTGATTATTTTATAATATCCTTTTCAATAATCATCATCGAGAAGCACGGTAATATCGGACTAAAGGCTCTGTTGCAAAGTTCTTTAGCAGATAAAAAGTCAAATTCAGTACAATCAAATTTTATACAATAGTAAGTAATCACTGTAATTCATTGTACGTTGAAAAACCGAAGTTTGGCCACAAACTTCGGTTTCGTTTATATAGAGCATGAATGGTTTCGATGCCTTTCAAGGTACGGGAAGCGTGGCGAAGATTTTGAAATCCTGCGGATTTAGCAAAGAGTAGCTTTATATGTCTATGATCCTGTTCAATACGATTGTTCAAATAATTGCTTGTATAATGAATAGTACGTGTATAAAAGCCTTGTTCCTTTAACTTGTTCAATGCACAAAGTAATGCTGGAGCTTTGTCTGTTACGAGAACCATCGGTTCTCCAAATATTTTCACTAATCTTTTCATAAAAGCATATGCCGCTTGATGATCTCGTTTTTTACGAAGTTGAAACTCTCATGTATTCCCCTCTTTATCGATTGCACAATAGAGATAACACCATTCACCTTTAACTTTTATATAAGTCTCATCCAACTTCCACGATCGTTGTACATGCTTATTTTTCTTTTTCCAAATTTGGTAGATTACATTTCCATACTCATGAACCCAGCGCATAATGGTTGTAGGATGAACGGAGACACCACGTTCTCTTAGGATTTCAGATACATCGCGATAGCTTAAAGAAAAACGACGATAGTAGCCCACGGCTACTAAAATAATATCTTTCTTGAACTGTTTTCCTTTAAAGTATCGCATTTGTGATTCTCTTTGTACTTTTTTTCTAGAGTGTAGCCTCATTTAGAAAACTTGGTTCTGGTGCAAAATTTCAAAATATATGCAACTGATCTAGTAAACTTGGACATACTGATAGTATGACTCTAAAAAAGGTGTGATCAGTATGGAAAAGGAAAATTTGTTTAAATGGAAGCATTATCAGCCTGAACTAATCTTATTAACGGTAAGGTGGTACCTACGGTACAATTTAAGCTTCCGTAACCTGGTGGAAATGATGGAGGAAAGAGGATTATCAATGGCTCACACCACCATTATGCGTTGGGTTCATCAATATGGACCTCAATTAGAAGAGAAAGTACGACATCATCTTAAATTAACAAATGATTCGTGGAGAGTCGATGAAACTTATATTAAAGTAAAAGGTCAATGGATGTACTTATATCGTGCAGTTGATTCAGAGGGTAATACAATTGATTTTTATTTAAGTAAATCAAGAGATAAACAAGCAGCCAAGCGCTTTTTCAAGAAAGCCTTGGCTTTTTCGTATGTTTCTAAACCTCGCGTGATAACAGTAGATAAGAACCTTGCCTATCCTGTAGCCATTCAAGAGTTGAAAGAAGAGAAACATATGCCTGAAGGCATACAACTAAGGCAAGTTAAATATCTCAATAATATAGTGGAACAAGACCACCGGTTTATTAAAAAACGAGTTCGTTCTATGTTAGGATTAAAGTCATTTAAAACAGCAATCTCTATATTGAGTGGTGTTGAAGCCATGCATATGATGCAAAAGGGGCAACTTGTTTTACCGGACAAGTCTGTCCAAAACCAGAAAGAATTTATTCATAAATTGTTTGGCTTAGCTTCATAAGATAGAAATGAAGAGAAAATTGCTACTCTATGTTTCTAAGTAATATTTTTGCACCAGAACCAGTATTTTCACTATCCCCAAGTATAAAAAATGTTATTTTTTTTAAACCAGATAAATTATTTTTCATGAAAACTGGTTTAAACTAAGTTACCCTACCATAAAATCAAGATAGGATTTATCTTCACCAAATTGTTCATTTAAAATCAAATCCTCCGAAATCATATAAGTTCCAAATAAATCACCCTTTTTGATTTCAAAATAACATGTCTTTTTTGTAATTAGACTTGTTTTCTTTTTTATATTCTCTCTAGTGATTTCTATCCAATTAATATTGTTTTGATTTTTATCTTGTTGCATTACTTTTGTGGCCCATATCGTTTTATCATTTTTAATTATAATAACGATATTGTTTTGATGCAGTTTGCCAGGATTAACATGAGCCATAATTGCATCTGTGTATTGAGCAATAAACCCTCCAATACATTCTACATTCTGTTGATCTATGATTTTCTGGATCATTTTTATTTCCCCCTTCAATTAATTAAAAATAATACTTTCTTTTGAAAAATATGTACAAACCAATACAAGTAACTTTAACATAATCTACCTATAGATGTGCCAAGAAAATTACAAGTTGGGTAGCACCAATACCCATCAAGTTAAGATAAATTTGTATCCATATAACGAAAAAAACACTATATTTTTTTGTAGAAATTACAGAAAGGATGACGCTTTCTTATGAATCTCTCGATTCAAGATGAACTACAACCATTTGTAGAAGAATTACAGCGATATATTACACCTGTATTTTTAGAAGAACTTGCAAGAGAAATCGGATTTATAAAGCGAAAACGTAAGTTTTCTGGCTCAGACTTAGCTACGATTTGTATTTGGATCAGTCAACGAGTAGCAAGTGATCCCTTAGTTCGATTATGTAGTAGGCTTCATGCAGCCACTGGTACTTTACTCAGCCCTGAGGGCTTAAATAAACGTTTAAACTCTAAAGCAGTTTTGTTTTTAAAACATATTTTTTCTTTACTGTTACAACAAAAAGTATGTGAACAAACGCAAATTTCTAATCATCTCTTTTCTTATTTTAGTCGAATCCGTATCTTAGATGCTACCGTCTTTCAAGTGCCCAATGCTTTAGAGAATATATATCCAGGCTCTGGAGGGTGTGCACAAACAGCCGGAATCAAAATTCAATTAGAATATGATTTGCACAGTGGGGAATTTCTTAATTTTCAAGTTGGACCAGGGAAAAATAATGACAAAACCTTTGGTACAGAGTGCTTAGATACCTTACGGCCAGGAGATTTATGTATTCGTGATTTAGGTTATTTTTCATTGGAAGACTTAGATCAAATGGATCAACGAGGTACATATTATATTTCTCGTTTAAAACTAAATACGAATGTATATATGAAAAATCCAACTCCAGAATACTTTAAAAATGGAGCCATTAAAAAACAATCGGAATACATACAAATCGATGTGAAACAGATTTTGAAACACCTACAGCCTGGAGAAACATTTGAATTAAAACATGCTTATATCGGTGATAAACAACAACTATTTGCACGTGTTATTTTTAATCGATTAACAGAAGAGCAACTTCAAAAACGACGAGCGAAGATTGCAGAAAAAGAAAAATCTAAAAATAGAACGTACTCAGAGAAAAGTAAATTGATAGCTGGATTAAACGTGTACGTGACGAATATACCTTGGGAATGGGTTCCGATGGAACAGGTACATGAATTATATACTTTACGTTGGCAAATAGGCGTGTCCAGATAAGGACACATTATCTAGTTGGTGAAAGTCCAATCGGGAGAATAGACTCCACTCCCGTAGCCTGAGAGGCGCCATGAAGTGAAAACAACATAGCGAAGCCCTCTGACATCACATGCAAAAGGCATGTGGGCAAATCTCCAGGTTGTAACGTACAGTGAACGTAGACGTAGCCTCGTTACACGCAATTCCGGTGGCTGAGACGGTCGATAACGTGCGAAAGCAGCAAGAACTGACCGAAACGAGTCTGAAACGGCAGTTCTCACCGGCGGGGTATCAGCGGCGACATGGAGAGAAAGATAATGTGGAAACTGGAGAAGCCCTCGACACCCGATGAAGAAACCTCATCGAGGAGACCGTCTCTATAACCGCGACCGGGAAGTGAGACCGGTAGGTGTCAGGGTGGCGGAACGGATCGTAGTACCAGAGATCTGCGTGCAGTAAAACGCGTGGGGAGGGAAGGGTCCGAACCTGTAAATATTTCGTACGACCAAAGGAGGCAAGGGTGCCATGACAAAAACACCTATTACTTTGCAGGAACTAAGGCGACGAATCTATCAAAAGGCGAAGTCTGAACCTACGCATCGGTTTTGGGGGCTATTTTCCCACATTACCAAACTAACAACCCTCCACGAAGCATATCAGCATGCGAGGAAAAACGGCGGTGCCCCAGGTATCGACGGTCAAAGTTTCGCTGATATAGAACTAGAGGGAGTTATACCGTTTCTAAAGAACATCCAAGCAGAACTGCAGGCTGGAACATATCAACCACAAGCTAATCGTAAAGTAGAAATCCCAAAAGCAAACGGCAAAATGCGGACACTGCAAATCCCGTGTATACGGGACCGTGTGGTCCAAGGAGCGCTAAAACTCATATTGGAAGCTATCTTTGAGGCTGATTTCTGCCCAAATTCCTACGGATTCCGACCAAAACGCTCCCCGCATCAAGCGCTGGCAGAAGTGCGACGCAGTGTGCTGCGTCGTATGACCACAGTCATTGATGTTGATTTGTCACGTTACTTTGATACAATCCGGCATAACATCCTACTGAGGAAAATCGCAAATCGTGTCCAAGACCACCAAGTTATGCGCCTGGTAAAACAGGTGGTAAAAGCGACAGGAAAGATTGGAGTCCCGCAAGGGGGACCGTTCTCGCCACTAGCGGCAAACATCTACTTGAATGAGGTAGATTGGACATTTGATGCCATTCGGCGTAAAACGACGGAAGGCAACTATGAAGCTGTGAACTATCACCGATTTGCCGATGATATGGTTATCACCGTAAGTGGACACTCCAGTAAGCGGGGGTGGGCTGAACTGGCACTGCGACGACTGCAGGAACAATTGGAGCCTTTGGGAGTTGAACTGAATCTTGAGAAAACTCGGATGGTCGATGTCTTACAGGGAGAGTCTTTTGCCTTTCTGGGATTTGATTTCAGGCGAGTACTGAACCGAAATAAGACCCGACACTTCATATGCATGACCCCAAAGAAGAAAGCCCGTACGGCAGTGAAAGCAAGAATCCGCGAACTCATTCAAAACGCAGGAGCCAAAACAGCACAAGACTTAGTAAAACAAATCAATGCAGTACTAACAGGATGGGTGAACTACTTTCGAGTTGGAAACTCCAGCGGAGCATTTAGCGAAGTGCGTGATTATACGGAGATGAAAATCCGTACACTGCTGACAAGAAGGAAACGGCGACGAAAGCGTAGTATCGGATGGCAGAGATGGAGTAATGAATATCTCTATGGTGTACTGGGGCTCTACTGGGACTGGAAAGTCCATTCCCTTAAAAGTGCAGAGGGATACCGATGAAAGTGTCTGCCATTTGATAGGTCTCATAACCCTTTTGATGAAGTTTATGGGGTGAGCTGCTTGAGGGAAAACCTCACGAGCAGTTCTTATGGGGAGGGGCTGGAGACGGGTCATAACTGATACCGCGCCAGTTCTTTACCCGACAGATTATCTTTAAAACGTGGAAATCACTTTTCAAAATAGACCATTATCGTCATGTAAAACAGGAACGATTAGAGTGCCAATTATATGGAAAGCTAATCGCTATTTTCCTGTGCTCCTCTACTATGTTTAAAATGCGTCAACTTCTTTTGAAAAAGAAGAAAAGAGAAATAAGCGAATATAAAGCGATTGGAATGATTCAAGATCATTTACATCTGTTGTACCAAGCTATACGACAAAGCACCATAGACATAACAAAGATTCTAATCCGCCTATTCCACCTCCTAGAGAAGAATGGACGGAAATCTCATAGATATGAGAAAAAGACAGTCTTTGATATTATGGGTGTGGTCTATGAGTATAGTGGACTTGGAAAACAAAAGAAAGCAGCATAATTTTTAAAAATGATACCTATCTAGGTTTATTTGGTATGCTCATTTTTAAGGACATAAAATATTTTAAGTTTTTTTTCGTTCATATGAACGAAAGTTCATTTTATTTTCCTTCTTAAGTTGATGGCGATGTAGCCAACGGCTATTAAAATAATATCCTTCTTGAACTGTTTCCCTTTAAAATATCCCATCTGTGATTCTCCTCGTTTTCTTTTTCGAAAGTGTAGCTTAGTTTAGAAAACTTTGCAACAGAACCGTTTTTTATATAATCACTATGTTTTAATGTAATAATAAATTATAATAAATGCTAAAAAATAAAAAAATATTTGGAAAAATAATTTAATATTTGTAATTATTTGTTTTATAATGGTAATTGATTTGTTGTGATTATTTTAAATATTTTAATAATCACTTGAAGAAATTTATTTCGGGAGGTTTCAAAATTGGGAAAAAGAGTTGTTGTTAGAGTTTTTGCATTACTATCAGTACTTGCATTATTCCTTAATGTGTTTCTACCAAGGGCTAGTGCAGAGATTATGACTCACGAAAAGTATTCGATGAACTGGAGTTATAGCAATAGTTTAGGAAAGTATATTAGAACTGAAATAATCAAGAATTCAAGTGGTCAAATTGCATATTGCTTAACTCTTGGATTAAAGTCACCAAATGGTGAAGATCTACCTGAAATGGGGAAAACAGATAATGTTGTATATAGAGTTTTATTAAATGGTTTCCCACAAAAGAGTGTAGAACAGCTGGGTGTTGCGAATCAGAATGAAGCACATTATGCCACTCAACTTGCTGTTTGGAATGCTTTAGGTCAACTTGATGTAAATGAATTGAAGCATGAAAATAAAAATGTTGAGAAAGCAGCTAAAGCTATTATAGATGCTGCTAACAGAAGTGAAGATACACAGGATATCTTCATGAATGTAATTCCAGCTGAAAAGCAAAAAGCAGAATTAAAGGGTGATTTCTTTGAAACCAACTTATATACAGTACAGACCAATGCTAAAAGTGGTTCTTATAAGGTTGTAACAAAAGATGCACCTAATGGAGTAAGAGTTGTTAATGAAAATGGCGAAGTAAAAGATCAACTTTCTGTTGGAGAAAAATTCCGCATTCAAATCCCTAAAAATACAAAAACGGGCGGATTTAACCTAAGTGTTTCTGCCAATTTGACAAAAGTTCAAGCAATTGCTTATCGCGGAACTGATACAGTTCAGGATGCTACAGTATTATTAGAGAAAAATGAAGAAAAGCTTAGTAGTAATCTTGCGGTAAACTGGGAAGCGGCTGGTTCTTTAAAAGTTAAGAAAGTAGGAGAAAACGGTGAAGTACTAACAGGAGCAGTATTTGAAGTATTTAATGCAAATAATGAATCTGTTGGTAAGATTACTACAAATAATGAGGGTATTGCAGAACTGAACAACTTACCTATTGGTACGTATACTGTAAAAGAAATTAAAGCACCATCAGGCTATGTGTCAGGTGATAAGCCACAAGCTATTGAAGTAAAGACAGGAGAAACTGGAGCTATTCAAGTAGTAAACAGTAAAATAAAAGGGAATATTGAAATTAAAAAGCTGAGTGACTTAGGCAAAATTTTACCTAATGTAGAATTTACGGTCTTTACTGAAGATGGAAAAGAAGTGGAAAAAGTAGTAACTAACGAAAATGGAATTGCTAAAGTTGATGGACTTACGTATGGTAAATACTACTTCTTAGAAACAAAAACACCAAACGAATATGTTGGAAACAAAACAAAATATCCATTTGAAATTAAAGAACACAATAAAACCCTTACTTTTACAGTTGAAAACACTGAGGTGAAAGGCAGTGTGAAGCTATTAAAAGTAGATAATGAAGATATCAGTAAGAAATTAGAAGGCGCAGTATTTGAATTAAAAGATGCAAGTGGTAAAGTAATCGGTGAATACAAGACAGATAAAAACGGTGAAATTAACGTTAAAGATTTAGCTTATGGTAAATATTCATTTGTAGAAAAGGCTTCTCCAAATGGTTATGTTCTTGTTACAGAACCAATTACGTTCGAAATAAAGGAACATGGCAAGATTATTGAATTATTGGCTGTTAATCACCTGATTAAAGGTGGTCTTGAAATTACAAAAGTAGATGTAGCAGACGGTAACAATAAACTATTGGGTGCAGAATTTACTATCTATAATGAAGCAGGAAAAGAAGTAGTAAAAGGAAAAACAGATGATAAAGGTATCGCGAAATTTGAGAAGCTACCGTATGGAAAGTATACGTACAAAGAAACAGTTGCGCCAAATGGTTATGTAATAAATGAAGAAACATTCTCGTTCGAAATTAAAAAAGACGGGGAAATTATTAAACACGTAGTAGAAGATAGAAAGATTACAGGAACACTTGAAATTACGAAGGTAGATGTTGCAGATGGAAACAACAAGATTCCAGGTGCAGAATTTACTATTTATAATGAAGCAGGAAAAGAAGTAGTAAAAGGAAAAACAGATGATAAAGGTATCGCGAAATTTGAGAAGCTATCGTATGGAAAGTATACGTACAAAGAAACAATTGCACCTGCAGGATATCTTATTAATGAGGAGACTTTCTCATTTGAGATTAAAAAAGATGGAGAAATCATCAAACATACTGTAAAAGATCAAAAGAAACCAGTTACTCCTGGTACGACACAAAAGCCAGAAGATAAAACACCACAAAAAGAGCATCCAGTAGAACAGGTAAAAGAACAACCACAGCCTAAGAAAGAAATTGAATCAAAATTTGGATGGTTACCACAAACAGGTGGCACTAACCTTGCAAGTTGGATTTCAATTGCAGCAGGAGCAATGTTATTATTGATTGGTGGGGTAGTATTCTTAAAACGTAAAAATGCGTAGGAATTAAAGAATGAGCACATCCCTTTCATTTATAAGAGGATGTGCTCATTTTCTTATATAATAAGGGATATATGAATGGTATGTATGGTTCTGGTGCAAAGTTTCCGAAGATATAAAGAGATGGGGAATATTGTGGACCAGTTTTATGAGACTATTAATGGTTCTGTTGCAAAGTTTTCTAAAGGAGGCTACACTCTAGAAAAAAAGAACAAGGAGAATCACAAATGCGATACTTTAAAGGAAAACAGTTCAAGAAAGATATTATTTTAGTAGCCGTGGGCTACTATTGTCGTTTTTCTTTAAGCTATCGCGATGTATCTGAAATCCTAAGAGAGCGTGGTGTCTCCGTTCATCCTACAACCATTATGCGCTGAGTTCATGAATATGGAAATCTTATCTATCACATTTGGAAAAAGAAAAACAAAAACATATTGTTATCTTGGCGTTTGGATGAAACCTATATCAAGGTGAAAGGGAAATGGTGTTATTTATATCGAGCAATTGATAAAGAGGGACAAACCCTTGATATTCAACTTCGTCAAAAACGGGACACACAAGCAGCATATGCTTTTATGAAAAGATGAGTGAAAATATTTGGAGAACCGATGGTTCTCGTAACAGACAAAGCTCCAGCATTACTTTGTGCATGGAACAAGTTAAAGGAACAAAGCTTTTATGCACGTACTATTCATTATACAAGCAAGTATTTGAACAATCGTATTGAACAGGATCATAGACATATAAAGCGATGCTTTGCTAAATCTGCAGGATTTCAAAATCTACGTCATGCTTCTCGTACGATTAAAGGAATCGAAACGATTCATGCTCTATATAAACGAAACCGGAGTTTGCGGCCAAACTTCGGTTTTTCAACGTACGATGAATTACAGCGATTACTTACTATTGCATAAAATTTGATTGTACTGAATTTGACTTTTTATCTGTTAAAGAACTTTGCAACAGAACCCTAAAAACTGATTTAAATAGGGTAAGTGAAGAAGGTCAGTTTTTTTTACGGATTCAAAATCCCAAAGCACCCACGACCCTTTCTTCACTTCTACTATATAAAAAATGGTTCTGGTGCAAAAATATTAGTTAGAAACATAGAGTAGCAATTTTCTCTTGATTTCTATCTTATGAAGCTAAGCCAAACAATTTATGAATAAATTGGTTCTGTTGCAAAGATTTCTAAACTAAGATAACCTGTAGAAAAAGTGTGAGCAGGAGAATGATATATGGGGTATTTTAAAGGGAAACAGTTTAAAAAAGATATTATTTTGGTAGCCGTGGGCTACTATTGTCGTTTTTCTTTAAGCTATCGTGATGTATCTGAAATCTTGAAAGAACGTGGTGTTTCGGTTCACCCAACAACCATCATGCGCTGGATTCATGAATATGGAAATCTTATCTATCAAATTTGGAAGAAGAAAAATAAAAACGTTCAATTATCTTGGAAACTAGATGAAACCTATATAAAAGTCAAAGGAAAATGGTGTTATTTATATCGTGCAATTGATAAAGACGGGCACACATTGGATATTCAACTTCGTAAAAAACGGGATCATCAGGCTGCCTATGCCTTTATGAAAAGATTAGTCAAAACGTTTAGAGAACCAGCGGTTCTCACTACAGACAAAGCACCAGCATTACTTTGCGCATTTAACAAATTAAGAGAACAAGGCTTTTATATACATACAACTCATTGTACAATCAAGCATTTGAACAATCTCATTGAACAGGACCATAGGCATGTGAAGCGATGTTTTTCCAAATCCGCAGGATTTCAAAATCTTCACCACGCTTCCCGTACCTTGAAAGGCATCGAAACCATTCATGCTCTATATAAACGAAACCGAAGTCTTGGCTCAGACTTCGGTTTTTCGACATACAATGAATTACAGGAGCTACTAACAATCGCATAAAATGTATAACTTTTTGTTGGCACCACTTAACCTTAACAAAACTTCGCAACAGAACCAGCCAATGTATAGAATTCATACTCGTGGAAACAGTATGAAGAAAGTTAAAGAAATAGAAGATGATTGGTACCCATATATCACAACTGATTGATTATAAGGTACATGCTATTAAAGCAATAAAATAGATTGATAAAACACAAGACTTCATATGTTGATGAATTCAATATATGAAGTCTTTTTTTATTTCTATACAAACCTTTTAAGCACAAAAAAGTAACGATTTTCTAGATCGTTATTTTTCTTTATCAACTAAAGTCCAAATATGTATATTTTGATAAAAAATACAAAAACCCAAATATTATCTTGAAAGTAATTATTTGTAATATTATAATAGATTTTGTAAGATTGATTATTTTGAAAAAACTAATTTTTATGTTATTGCGAATTATAGTTATAAATATGAGGAAGGTATAAAAAATGATGAATTGGATTAAAAGCGGTAAATTTACTACATATATTTTATTTGGAATTGCATTTATTTTTTCGGTTGTTTCTGTGGTAATTTCGATCTACATGGACATGGGAACAAGTGAATTTCGTGCTTTAATTGATTTAATTAATGAAAAAGGAACACCTGGTTTTGCAATTATAGGAATTATAATTGTTCTGATTATACTTTTTATTATTGTTCAAATGTTTTTTGGAGCATGTATTGCTTATTTGGTTGCAAGATTTATTTTTAGAATTTTGATAGATTTTAAGACTTTCTATCGTATAACACTTATTTTTAATTTTTTATTGTCTCTAGTGGTTATATGGGAATTGTTTTTATACAAAGGTAATGTTAGTTTCTTGGTAATTGTTACAAATCCATTGTTGATTCTTGGCTTTATTGTTCTTTTTTGGTTGCTAAAAAAGTTGGCTGATGTACATTGGTTAAAACCTCTTCTTTTCACAATTTTTGTTTTTATTAGTTATCTTGTTTTTTCAAATATTTCTTTAGGAGGGTAAAGGAAAATGAATACATTTACTTTGAAAAATTCAAAAAAAGAGTTATTAGGTATCTTAGGCTTATGTGCTGCAATGACTGTAATTGTATCATTAGCACGCATGGGTGTGACGTTCGAAATGGCTAACATTGTTTCAGGATTATCTTATTCAGCAGCACTTACAGGATTATATCGTGCACGAAGAGCATGGAAGGCTGGTAAAGGTTTGAAAAAGGCATTGACAGTAGCATTTAGTTGGAATGTTGTTGCGTTGGTTATTAGCGTACTTGGTGATTCACTTATCACGTATTTGTTAGATAATCATATTGAAACATTAGCTAAGCATTAAGATAGAGAATTAAAACAAAATTTTGAAAAGAGGGTTTTATTTATAGAGAGAAAGTGGGATTTAATTTGAACTTACAGTTCATTTATCTATTAACTAGCAAAATATGCAAAATTTTATTGAATCATATGTTATATGCCGGCGACGGACTTGGATTACAATCAAGTACGGTACGCCGTTTTCTATTTCATTTAAAATCATATCTTAAAGTTTCACTCTTGGTTATATATGTTTTTTGGTTTGTATTGGCATCGCTGTTTCAAATTTTGTTCCATTACATTCCATTATCTATAGAAAGAATGAATATTATCATTATTCTTTATATTTTGTTGTGTGTTCTTATGATGATTAACTATAGCGTTAGTGCTGATCTTCGTAGTTATGCAATTGAAAGTAATCTTGCTTTTAAACAGAAAAAAAGATTGATTTTGATGAATGAGTATCTTGGTGTTGTACTGACTTGGGGGTTTATCTTTTTATTTTCGCTTCCTTTTTTTATTATGCAGACAATTTTAAATGGGATTACAGGATTCAGTTTTATGGGACAATCTTTAATTGGTTTATTATATATGGGATTCATAATTGGTTTCGTTAAATTTGTTGTTTTTGTATTTAGTGATAGATATACAGTTGGAATTCATAGGTTGTTGATGCCAATTTTTTATATCTGTATTTGTCTTGTTTTATCCTTATATCAAACATATTTGTATTCTTTTTTGAGTGCTTTGTTTCATAATATTTTAAATGAGGGATTGGCGAAATCAATCACGAATTTGGAAGTGTTGTCGGAATTTAATTTATACGAGTATAAGATTAATCTAATAAGTTATGTTTTTGTATTTATCGTTATTTTTGTTTGTAGTAGTTTGTTGTATTTCTTTTCAGAAAAGTTGTGTATTGAAAAGGAAAGACCATCTCATTTTATGGATTATTCGTTTTTGAAGAAGCATTCTTTGTATATATTCTTGAACTTTTCAAGGGCATATGGGATTGTAAATACTGATTTTTTACTTGTGTATATTGGAACTCTTTTTGTACTTATGTTTAGCTCTCTGATTGGTGTGCAAATGGTGGATATTTCTTATTTTTCAGCTTATATACTAGTTGTTTTGTTTTTGAACTATGATACAGTTCGAGTTATATTGCTTTGCAAAAGACATAGTACTACTACGTTTTATACTGCTTTTATGTTGTCTTTTCCTTTATTAGTACAATTCACTTTGATGATTGGAATTTTTTTTCTGACAAAAACAGTACAGTTTGATACGACTGCTTTGAGATTCTTTCTGTTGGGATCTGTATTAATTATTTGTAGTATGTATTTGTATTGCAGATGTATTTATAGATTTGAAGTATTGTTTGATGAAAAATTTTTTAAAAAGATTGGGAAATTATATATTATTATATTTTTCTTGATTATTGCTGGGGTTCAGTTTTTACTGCATGGTTTTGGTCTTATTAACATAGTCTTTTCTTATTTTGTTCCTATTTTTTGTGTATATGGATTAAGCATATGGACTGTGGATAAAATTGCGAAAATAAGAGGATTTAAATATGATTAATTTGATTGATTTGAAAAAAATTTTTAACAAAATGGTTCTTTGGATTTTGTTGATTTATGGAGTTTTGTTTGCAAGTGCGTACATCTTTATTTTTTTTAGTGATGTAGCATTGGAGAGAGTTAACAGTTCGGAATTAGTCAAGTATGTACAGTGGTATGACATTTTTATTCATAACACTTTGTCTTCTTTCACTTTTATTTTATTAGGTATTTTGTCTTTTGGAGTTATTTCAACTGTATTTTTCTTGTATGATTTTTACCTAATTGTTTTTGCTGCTTATGGTGCGTATACGTACAGTGGGTCTTTTCTGTATTCGCTCACAGCTTTATTGACTCATGGTGTTGTTGAAGTTGTTGCGATTTCAATTAATGTATATCTTTCTACGATTAGCTTCAGATTTTTGATTAATTGGGTGTATAAGAAAAAGATATTCTATGTTGAGAGCAGGAATGAAATTATGAAGCTTATTGGTGTCATGGTATGTATTTTTTTAATTGCTTCTTTTATAGAAGCATTTGTGACTCCGAAATTGTTAGAATTTATTGTGGAGTGAGATATTTATGAAAATTACAGTGACAAATTTACAAAAAACATACAAGCAAGAAATTTTAAAGAAAGCCAATTTTCAGCTTGAATCTGGGAAAGTTTACTGTTTATTGGGAAGAAACGGCGTTGGAAAAACAACCTTGATGAAGATTTTATCTGGCATGTTGCATTATAACGGAGGTAGTATCGAAACTAATCCACGTCAAAAATTGGATGAAGTTTGCTATTATGTATCAGAAAAACCTACATTTCTGGATTTCTTATCAGGATTTGATAATCTAGATTTTGTACAAAAATTACATAATATGAATATGACAAGAGAGAAATTAAAGATTTTCATTGAATATTCAGGTATACAATCTTTTTCGGATGAACTAGTAGTCAATTACTCTCATGGAATGAAGCATCAATTAGCTTTGACGATTGCTTTTTTGTTGCAACCTAAAGTGTTGTTATTAGATGAACCGTTAGTGTCGTTGGATCCAATAAATATTGATATGATGCATAAAAAATTGAAAGAATATGTAAGTAAAGGAAACATCGTATTCATTTCAACACATATGATTCCGATTTCTCATAAAATCGGCGATGAGATTCTTGTATTGAAAAACGGCATTGTTCATCAAGTTGAGAATGACTTTACGGAAAGGGATCTTGAAGCGTTTGTTTTGAACAAGATATAAGATTAAGGGTTCTGGTGCAAAAATCATTTGATAGAGGCATAGAAACCTGCATAGACTGTTCAATGGTAGATTATGATGCAATTCCAAATAATTTATGTATGAATCTAACTTCATTTTGGGCAGACTTCACCTGTAAGTGAAGTTGTCCTTTTTTCATCATATGCATGGTTTCAACGCCACTCAATATAGAAGTGGCTGTTTCATATGACTTGAATCCTAACATAGAACGTACACGTTTCTTAATGAAACGGTGATCTTGTTCCACTATATGGTTCTGGTGCAAAAATATTAGTTAGAAACATAGAGTAGCAATTTTCTCTTGATTTCTATCTTATGAAGCTAAGCCAAACAATTTATGAATAAATTCTTTCTGGTTTTGGACAGACTTGCCCGGTAAAACAAGTTGCCCCTTTTTCATCATATGCATGGCTTCAACACCACTCAATATAGAGATTGCTGTTTTAAATGACTTTAATCCTAACATAGAACGAACTCGTTTTTTAATAAACCGGTGGTCTTGTTCCACTATATTATTGAGATATTTAACTTGCCTTAGTTGTATGCCTTCAGGCATATGTTTCTCTTCTTTCAACTCTTGAATCGCTACAGGATAGGCAAGGTTCTTATCTACAGTTATCACGCGAGGTTTAGAAACATACGAAAAAGCCAAGGCTTTCTTGAAAAAGCGCTTGGCTGCTTGCTTATCTCTTGATTTACTTAGATAAAAATCAATTGTATTCCCCTCTGAATCAACTGCACGATATAAGTACATCCATTGACCTTTTACTTTAATATAAGTTTCATCGACTCTCCACGAATCATTTGTTAATTTAAGATGATGTCGTACTTTCTCTTCTAATTGAGGTCCATATTGATGAACCCAACGCATAATGGTGGTGTGAGCCATTGATAATCCTCTTTCCTCCATCATTTCTACCAGGTTACGGAAGCTCAAATTGTACCGTAGGTACCACCTTACCGTTAATAAGATTAGTTCAGGCTGATAATGTTTCCATTTAAACAAATTTTCCTTTTCCATACTGATCACACCTTTTTTAGATTCATACTATCAGTATGTCCAAGTTTAGGAGATTACTTGCAAGAGCCTTGAATTTTTTGCACCAGAACCAGAAGAAAAATATGTATATACTGCAGATGGAAGCTTTATTAATGAGAAGGGTACTTCCAAGCTCAACTTCGTGACCGAGAAGAATGGAAGAACTTATTTGAGGGAGAGCGCATATAAATCGCATCCAGGCTTAGGGCAAGGTGTGATGACTCACTATTTAGCTGAGAAACTAGAAGACAACGTGCTATCGAAGAAAGCCGCTGCTGCATGGGCAAAGCGGGAAGGCGTCAAGTTCTATCTTGTGAACGAGAAATTTAGTTCTATTGAATATCTCGTACAACCGAAACTTCTTACTACACAAATTACTCGCAAGGAAGGCCTGGCGGGCTATTGGGATGGCAGAAAAATTACAGGTCCGAATACCGCAACGCATCAGCTCCAGATTCCTGTGATGAATGGCCGTGATACGACGGAAACGCACTTCTATACAGAAGGCAGCAATGAATATATGGAGATGGCTGGGTTGTTATACGTAAGTGAATCTAACGTAAAACCAATTGATGCAGGCCAATCATCCAAAGTTACGCTGCAAGCAAATGGGCATGCGAAATGGTTTACAATCCCGCAATCGGCAGTCGGGAAAATAATGTCCGTAACGTTGCCATCGAAGAGTTCGTTCGCGGTGTATGATGAGAAGGGAGTTTGCGTTAATTTTACCGTTGTGAGCGGCAATAACAAAGTAAAACTGCCGAAGAACGGAACTGTTGTATTTGCTGGGACACCGAACTCAGAATTTATGATCACGTTGAACTAGCTACAATTCAAGATGGACTTCAACAAAACCAGTACGACATATAAAAGGTGTTTTGCTGGTTTTGTTTGTATTTACGCATTAGCTTTAATTCAGGACAAAATAAGGTCTTTTATAATCAATGCAATTGGTGATTTGGTAAATTATCCTATTTTTTATCTGAATTTTCTAATTTGATTATTTCAACTTTATGAAGATAGTAGCTAGAAAAGTTGTGTGATAGTATTTTAAATAGAAAAAAAAGACAATTCTGAAAAGGGGTTTGATTTGGATGGTTTAACTATTGTAAATTTTAGGGTTACAGAGCTATTAATTGATTATTTTCATTGAGTAGAGTTTTGGCTTGTAGAATATGAAAATCAAAGAAAATTGTTCAGATAAATTAATGAAATATTCTCGTTTTTTACTGTTGTTGTAATGACGATATAACTAGAAATCATTTAATTCGTCTACGTTTATAGGTGAAAAAGATCATTTAAAGTCAGAAGTGAATGTGTAAGAACTAAAAATAAATATATTTGAATGCATAAATTAAACCAAAGATATTGAATTTTATAGTTATTGAAGTTTGAATAGTATTAAATTTTAGGTAGATATATGTAGAGTTATAAATTATGTGCAAAAAAGAGGTATTGTGTACACAAAAACATCCGTTTTAGTAAATTTAAGGAGCACATTTTATGAAAACTACCGATTCAAAAAGCCTATTAGGAAATAGGATTTATTTACAAGTTTTCTCTGCCTATTCATTGCTTATGCTTGGTGTTTTTATTGATATGTTAGCCATTATGACTATTGTTGGGTTTGAATGGGAAGTAGATCCTACCATGATTGGGTTGATTCCTGTTGCATATGCACTTCCTGGAATTATCTTTGGCTCATGGGCAGGTGTTATTGCAGATCGTTTTAGAAAAATTCCAATTATGATGTTCTGTAATCTGATGGTTGGTCTAATAACAATTGCTCTTTTATTTGTACAAAGTATCCATTGGCTCTTATTAGCATTAATGATTCGTTCTATTTTTATTGTTTTTTATTATCCTGCACAGCAAACACTAACAAGACAGATTGTATCCCCAGAGTTGCTTACTAAGGCAGTAAGTATCAACGGAATAGTCGAGCAGGGAACCAAGATAGTAGGTCCACTTATAGGAGGAGTGTTGTTGAGCTGGTTTCAGCCAGAGTTCTGTCTCATTATAAGAGCGATAAGTTGTTTACTAGCAACTTTGATTCTGATGCCCACAATAAAATTCAAAGAAACTCTTTTAAGAAAACCTGTTGATAGGGAAAAGCAAAGCACTTGGGCCGCTTGGTTACAAGGGTGGAGTTATGTATTATCTAATCGGATAATATTATCAACTATGATTTTCGTTACAATAGCTATGGCAGTATTACAATTAGTAGACTCGCAGTTCCCTACTTTATTTAAGAGCTTATTTCCACATGATAAAAGTAAAATGGGATATATCATTTCTATTATTGGTCTTGGGGGAATACTTGGTGCATTACTAACTCAAAAATTAAAACAATTTCAATATGGTTGGGTAGTATGTGGGGGTATGGTTTTAATGGGAATTGGTTTTGGAGGGATTGGCCTGATAACGCCCGGTACGGTCTTCGTTTTGGCCTATTTGATTAGTTTTATCGCTGGGATTGGAAGTGGATTGATGCTTGTATCTAATCAAGTTATTTTACAAATAGAATCCGATCAAGATCAAGTAGGAAGAGTATTTGGTATACAAAGCAGTTTAACAAACGCAGTTCTAATTATTTCTCCTGCTATGAGTGGCCCATTAGTGCATTTGGTTGGAGTAACTCAACTCTATGTTTATGGCGGGATTGGGCTTATCATCATTGGAGTAATTGGAGTTTCACTGCAGAAATATTTATGGGCTAAACATAAACACGAGCCTATAAGAGTAAATAATTTTTGAAGGGAAGATTTTTTATGACCAATGAGGAATGTTATCCATTAAGTCACCCGCAGCGAAGAATATGGTATACAGAAGTTATTCATTCTGATAAAGGGATATGTAATTTAAGATTCTTATTTAAACTTCATCGAAAAATGAATTATTCAAAATTAAACCAAGTTGTGAATCGTGTTATCAGTGAAAATGACGGTCTGTGCATCAGATTAAAAGAAAATGGGCATCAGGAACCTAAACAATATTTTATTAAACATGAAGAACAAGAATTTGAGTTTTTCGATTTCAGTTCTGTGGAGGATTCAGATTTGCTTGAGGAATGGATTGAGCAGAAAACAAAAGAAACGTTTACATTATTTAATTCAAATTTATATTATTTCGCTTTAATAAAATTAAACGATAATGAATGTGCAGTCTTTGGGAATGTTCATCATATTATCATGGATGGTTTATCAATCCAAATATTTACCAGTCAGATTGCAAAATATTATTATGAAATGCATAACGAGACTGAGGAAGGCGAAATTAAAAATTCATATGTTCAATTTCTGGCCAATGAACAAACATACTTGAATAGTAGTCGCTTTCAAAAAGATCAAAAATTCTGGTTAGAGGAATTTAAAACACTTCCATCTGTGACCGGATTGAAGCCCTATAATACGTACCAAGTTAGTACCAAAGCATCACGCGAGACGTTTATATTATCGGAGCATTTGAAGAGAAAGATAGAAAAATTTTCTGAAGATTACAAATTTAGTTTATATACCCTTTTTGTTGCTGCTTTCTCGTTATCCATGTATCGGTGGACCTCATCGCTTGATATTGCATTAGGAATGGCTTACGGCAACCGCATGACTAAAATGGAACGTGAATTGATTGGAATGATGGTGAGTACAGTTCCTTTAAGAATGGATATTGATCCAGAAGAAGAAGTGCTTTCATTTATTGGTAGGGTGTCCAGAAAACAAAGTAAATCATTAAGACATCAGAAATATCCATTTGATTTGTTATTAAAGCAGATTAATAAAGAGAATAACAGCAATGTGAGACTTTTCGGAACTACGATTGATTATAGAGATCGTGATGAAAGTGGTGACTCACTATGGATTCCAAACCGTGAAGAGGTACAAGATTTTGCAGTGCATATTGAAAATTTAATTGATATAGACTCTTTACATGTACATATTGATTATCGTGAGGAGCTATTTTCTAAAGAAGAGATAAAACGTTTTTTTAACGTTATGTTAGCGATAATAGAAAACACTTTTGAAAACCCAAAGCAGAAGGTAGCTGAAATCGAAATCATTTCTGATGAAGATAAAAGAAAAAGTTTAGTAGAGTTTAATAATCCTAAGCTTGATTTTCCACCTCAAGTAACTATTCATGAATTGTTCGAACAGCAAGCTATGATTTGTCCAAATGCTATTGCAGTTACGTATGAAAGAGGAAAAGTTACTTATAGGGAGCTAAATGAACGTGCAAATCAGTTAGCTCATTATCTGCAGAAAAAAGGAGTAGGACCTGATACTTTAGTTGGACTGTGCGTTGAACGTTCTTTAGAAATGATTGTAGGTATTTTAGGGATTTTGAAGGCTGGTGGAGCTTATGTTCCACTTGATCCAACATATCCAGAGCAGCGACTTCAATATATTTTAGAGGATGCTAGCATTCAATTATTCGTAACGCAAGAAGGTTTAAAACAATTGAAATGGTTACCAGAAAATATTAAATCGATTTGCCTGGATCGTGAAAGAGATAAGATTGAACAAGAAAGTAAGACCTTGCCGGTTTCCGATGTAAGTTCCCAAAACTTAGCTTACGTAATCTATACTTCGGGATCAACAGGGAATCCAAAGGGCGTTATGATAGAGCATCACAATGTCATTCGTTTATTTAAATCGACGGATTGTTGGTATCAGTTTAATGAAAAAGATACTTGGACTCTTTTTCATTCTTATGCATTTGATTTCTCAGTATGGGAAATTTGGGGAGCATTATTATATGGTGGGAAATTGGTTGTTGTTCCATACTGGATTAGTCGGTCGCCTAAGGATTTTTATCAATTATTGATAGAGGAAGAAGTCACAGTTCTAAATCAGACACCTTCCGCGTTTCGACAATTAATACAAGTGTGTGAACAAGAAGATAAGAATAAAAACTTGCAGCTGCGTTATGTGATATTTGGCGGAGAAACGTTAGAACCTATTAGTTTGTTACCATGGTTTCAAATGTATGGGGACAAAGAACCACAGTTAATTAATATGTATGGAATTACAGAAACTACAGTTCATGTTACATATTATCCAATTACTCAAGATGATGTGCAGCATGCTTCAAGAAGTAATATTGGAAAGCGGATTCCAGATTTAGAAGTGTATATACTAGACGCTTATCAACAACCGGTACCTATAGGTGTAGATGGTGAGCTTTATATTGGTGGGGCAGGGCTTGCACGTGGGTATTTAAATAGACCTGAATTAACTGCAGAGCGCTTTATACCTCATTCATTTAGTAGTGATCCGAAAGCAAGATTATATCGGACAGGAGACTTAGCGAGATATTTGCCGGATGGAAATCTGGATTATCGTGGAAGAATTGATCATCAGGTTAAAATACGTGGTTTCCGAATTGAGATTGGAGAGATTGAGTCTACTTTAAATGTATATGCATCTATAAAAGAAGCTGTTGTAATTGTTAGAGAAGATCAACTGGGTGATAAACGATTAGTAGCATATGTTGTAGGAGATGGAAATGTAGGCGAGTGGAGAGAGTATCTTAAAGCGAAACTACCGAGCTATATGGTCCCTTCAGGATTTGTGACAATGGAAGCCATTCCTCTAACTGCCAACGGTAAAGTTGATCGTGAGTCCTTACCTATGCCGGATGAAAAGCAGATTAACAGTGAATGTGTTGCCCCTCGTAATAGCAACGAAAAGATACTAGCTACCATCTGGAAGCAAGTATTAGGTGTTAAAAAGGTAGGAATTTATGATAATTTCTTTGAAATTGGTGGCGACTCGATTCTCAGTATTCAAATCATATCTCAAGCAAGTCAAGTGGGGTTAAAACTTACTCCAAAGCAAATGTTTGAATGCCCAACTATTGCGGAGCTGGCACAAGTGGCTATAGAAACACAAGGAGTACAAGCGGAGCAGGGAATTGTGACAGGAGATGTGCCTCTTACTCCAATTCAGTACTGGTTCTTCGAACAAGAACATCCACGTCCGGAGCATTGGAATCAATCGATGCTTTTAAGAGTAAAAGAGAGATTGGATGTGAAGTTACTAGAGGGAGCAATATTAAATTTACTCAAACATCATGATGCTTTACGTTTCCGATACGAACAGTTACCAAATGGAACGTGGAGGCAGAGAAATGAAGGCACTAATGAGCAGTCAGTACTTCATGTAATAAAACGGAAAAAAGCTAATGAACAAGTGTGGAATAAAATAATACAAGAAGAGATGAACATTAATCAAGCTAGTTTCAATTTAGTTACTGGTCCGTTAATGAGAGTAGTTTACTTTGAGGACACCTTGACTGGGAATGATCTACTATTCTGGGTGATTCATCATTTAGTAGTAGATGGAGTATCGTGGAGAATTCTATTGGAAGATTTACAGGCGGTATATAACCAGATGAAACAAGATCAAGAAGTTAGTTTACCTGCGAAAAGTACATCTTTTAAAGAGTGGTCGGAACGACTTCAGACATACAGTGATTCGGGTATTTCAAAAGAAGTACAAAATTATTGGAATGAACAAGTAGAAAAAGAAACGATGAAAATTCCAATGGACTATCCAATACAAGAAACAACAGAAGAATCGATTGATCAAGTGACGAGGACTTTAGGAGTAAAAGAAACACATACATTGTTACAAGAAGTCCCAGTGACTCATAAGACAAGGATTAACGAGGTACTATTGGCGGCATTAGGACAAGCTATTGTTGATTGTACAAATCAGAAAACAGTTTCTATTCATCTAGAAGGACACGGGAGAGAAGAGATGATTGAAGGTATTGATCTATCACGGACAGTGGGCTGGTTCACGAGTATTTATCCTGTTCATCTAAATTTTCAAGGAACTAAAACACCTATTGAAGGATTAAAGGTTGTAAAAAATCAATTGCGTCAAATTCCGAATCGCGGAGTTGACTATGGTATTTTACGTTACTTGAAAAAAGAATTACTTCCGTTTTATCAGCAAAAGCCTTCAATAAGCTTTAACTATTTGGGCCAATTTGATCAAGTGTTTTCAAAGGAATCTTTGTTTATACAAGAGACAGGGTTTACATTTTTAGATCATGCTCCAGATTCCAAGCCATCTCATCTAATTGAGGTTATCGGTATGGTAAAAGATGAGAAGTTACATTTTGTTTGGATGTATAGTAGAGAACAGTTTTCTAGGTTGAAAATTCAAGCGATAGCAGATGGTATGTTGAGGCATCTTCGTCAACTTATAAATAAACCAACAACAGAGTCTGCTTTTACAGTATCAGATTTTGTGGATGCGGAGAACCTTACGGAAGAAAGCTTGAGCAAAGTATTACTTAAATTAACAAAGAAGAGGGTGTAAAAATGGGAGACGTTATTGGGTTCTGTTGCAAAGTTTGAAAAAAGCATAAACAGGTTGGTAAATGAGGAACAATGTTTAGGAAATAGCTAGTAATTGTTGAAGTTCATTGTACGTTGAAAAGGCGGAGTCTCTTTGAAGACTTCGCCTTTGTTTATATAGGGCATGAATGGTCTCGATACCTTTTATCGTACGTGAAGCATGACGAAGATTTTGAAATCCTGCGGATTTGACAAAACGTCTCTTTACATGCCTATGATCCTGTTCAATAAGATTGTTTAAATGTTTGATTGTACGATGGATTGTAGTTTGATAAAATCCTTGTTTTCTTAATTTGTTAAATGCGCAAAGTAATGCCGGCGCTTTGTCTGTAGTGAGAACCGTTGGTTCTCCAAAATGTTTTACTAATCTTTTCATGAAGGCATAGGCAGCCTGATGATCCCGTTTTTTACGAAGTTGAATATCCAATGTGTGTCCATCTTTATCAATTGCACGATAGAGATAACGCCATTCTCCCTTAACTTTGATATAAGTCTCATCCAAATGCCAAGATAAGCGTGCAGATTTATTTTTCACTTTCCAAATTTGATAGATGAGATTGCCATATTCATGAACCCATCGCATGATGGTTGTTGGGTGAACTGAAATACCACGTTCTTTCAGGATTTCAGATACATCGCGATAACTTAAAGAAAAACGGCAGTAGTAGCCGACAGCTACTAAAATAATATCTTTCTTGAATTGTTTTCCTTTAAAATACCTCATGTCTGATTCTCCTAAATCTTGTTTTCTAGAGTGTATCTTCATGTAGAAAACTTTGCAACAGAACCCTTAAAAAACTCTAAAAACTAGTTAAAAATCTTTTAGAATCTAACTTTCTTATAATTCTATTTGCTATTTCTTCAATATTTTCATTTAGAAAGAAATGATTACCTTCAAAAGAATGAAAAGTACAAGTTTTACTTGTGTATTGCTCCCATTTTATTATCTGATCATATGTAGTAAATGCGTCATTTTTCCCATTAAATATAAGAAAATCAATATCACATGCTTGTATATGATTGTCATGAATATATGTCTCGACAATTTTAAAATCTGCTCTTAGCATGGGGAGAAAAATCTCCATTAATTCTTCTGATTGAAGTACGCCGGATGGTGTACCTCCCATTGCAATAACTTCTCTTTTAAATTGTTCATTAGAAAGATTATGTCGGATATTTTTTATTTTACTATCTGGATGATTTCTACCGGACAAAACAAGAAATTCAGGCAATACGTTTTTAGAATCCTGTATTTTTCTGGCTACTTCATAGGCGATTAAACTTCCCATGCTATGCCCGTATAGAATGTAGGGCGAATGATCTATCTGCTTAACTATACTAGTGTAGACATCATTTACGGCTTCTTCCATACTTTGGTACAAGCTTTCTTCAATTCTATATCCTCTACCAGCTAACTCTATTGGGACTACTTCAATATATGGATTAAAGTAATTTTTCCATTTTGCGTAACTAAACGCAGATCCCCCAGCATGTGGAAAGCAAAAAAGTTTAGTCTTCTGCATTGATTTTCTCCTTACTTTAAAATTTGTTTATATTTTGGCAAATTGTATAAATGTCTTTAATTATTATCTCCTGCGGAAATTCATCCCTTGTTGCACAAGCAGATATCTTATAATTTGGCTCAATGTTATATTGTCTAAAGTAAAAGTTTTGAGGTATATTCTTATATGAAATTAAAGTTCGTGACTCTTTTTTTATAGAAAATGAATTTAACGGTATATAAAGCCCTTTTCCAATCGTTTTTATATAACTTTCTTTTAATGTCCATAAATCATAAAAATAATTAATTTGCTCATCAGAATTCATATTAGATATATCATAAAATTCTTCCTCTGAAAAAAATTCATTTGCTAATTTAAGAGCCTCTATTTTTGAAACTTTCTCTATATCAATCCCTACATTAGAATTAGCAGTGGCACAAACCACCCATTCTCCTGAATGTGAAATATTAAAGTGAAAGTCAGAAAAGTTTTCAACAAAAGGTTTTCCATACTCATTATATATAAATCTAATTTCTTCATTATTAATTTTATACTTTTGGCAGACTAGAGATCGGATTAACAAATCTCCTATCAAAGTCCTATTAATATCGCATAAATTTAATAAACGCTTCATTCGTTCTTTCTTCTCATTTGAAATCAAGTTACTAAGTTGCTTAAACAAATGACTTTCAATATTCTTTGGTATTTTCACAGCTTGAATTTGTATGATAAATCACTTCCTTTTTAAAAGGATGGCTTCATATATGTGCGTTACAGAAATTCAAACTAATTTTATATCTTGTCTTTATTAAATTGCATTTACAATAGAAAAGATGCATATTTACATATCAATGAAAATATACACCTTTCCCCAGCAATATCACCAAAGTATTAGCATCTGGTACAAAAACTTCAGATCATTTACACCATACTATAAACAACTCATATAGGCTTCTATGTCTCTATGAAGCAATTTTTACATTAACCCCTTAAAAAGTAATGCTCTTGATATATTCATAATTTCCTACACTTGATGTGCAGTTATTGGGCTGCCCTATTCGTTTACACTGCTACCCTCAAATAACAACTTTAATAATCACAATTTTCGTTCATAGAGTTGCATCTTTTGTGCTCTCTACTTTTCCATTAATGCAAGGGGTGTCTCTTTTATTCCTTCTAATTTATTTAGTAGATACTTAGCTATCTTTTCAACTGCGGGGGAGCCCACTATTTCTTCATGTGATCCAGGGACTGAATACTTATTTACTCTTCCTTTTAATAAAGGTCCCCAATCTGTAAACAACTCTTTTCCTTCCTCAGCACTAAAGTAGATAACTTCTCCAAAGTATGGTATCAAATCATGCCCTGCCATGATGTTCAGGCATTTCCTATGAGCATTGATAACTTGCTTCAAATTCATAAGATCTGCATCAGGCGGTAGCACTCCTTCTATAATTAATCGCTCCACAAGCATATCTTGTTGATGGACGAGTTCTCCTTCCTGCTCTGTAAGATCTCTAGGAATGAAATGCTTAGATATATATGAGAGCATATCCTCCCTTGTTTTATGATCCTCCTCTGAAGGTACTTTAGTATCCATGAGTACCAACAACTCAACTTCTTCTCCTTGATTCCTTAGTACAGTTGCGATTTTATAAGCAATTGCACCGCCTAAAGACCATCCTCCAAGATGATATGGGCCTTCTGGCTGAACACGTTTTATTTCTTCGATGTAAAGTTGAATTACTTCCGACAAGGTCAACTCGTCAATTCCTCTCTTTTCTATGAGAGGATTCTGTAAACCATAAAATGAACAGTGGTTCTTAAGCAATCTTGCTAGTTGAATGTAACAGAATACATTCCCCATAAACGGATGAACGCAGAAGAAAGGTCTTTTCTCTGATTCTTGTAGTGGAACTGGAGCTGATACAGATTTTGTCATACCATGCTTATCACGAATAAGGCATGCAATTCCTTCCACTGTTGGATTCTTAATCAATGTAGACACTTTAATCTCTTTTCCAAACTTCTCCCTAATTTTTGAAACCAATTTGATTACAAGGAGAGAATGTCCCCCTCTATTAAAGAAATCATCATTTACATAGACATCTTCTATCTGTAGCAAATCCTGCCAGATTTTAATCAACTGATATTCAATTTCATCCCTTGGAATGATTGGTGTAGAGAAGTTATTTTCTCTTTGAATAGTTAAACTGTTCAATGCCTTTCGATCAACTTTTCCATTCGTTGTAAGAGGAATCGTATCTACCTTAATAAAGTGTGCGGGAACCATATAATTCGGTACTTGTGTCTTGAGATATTCACGCCATTCATGTATACTCCCATCTCCAACTACATAAGCGACCAATCTCTGCTCTCCTAATTTATCCTCTGTTACCAAAACTACTGCTTCTTTCACCAATGGATGACTCTCTAGATTCGCTTCAATCTCTTCAAGTTCAATTCGGAAGCCCCGAATTTTCACTTGATTATCGATCCTTCCCAAGTAGTCTAAATTACCATCAGATAAATAACGAACCAAATCTCCCGTCCGATATAAACGCTCTTCTTCATTAAATGGATGACGGATGAATCGCTCTGCTGTTAATTCTGGGCGATTCAAATATCCTCTCGCTATACCTGCACCACCAATATATAGCTCACCTGTTACACCAACTGGAACAGGTAACAAATTTTTATCCAATACATAAGTTTGAACGTTCGGCAACGGACGCCCAATTGTAACTCTCTTACTATCTGTTTTGATATGATAGCACGTTGCATCAACCGTACATTCTGTAGGACCATATACGTTATAAAAATCAATTTTTTCAGTCTCTACTAGCTGTTCCCATAATGACGGCATGATTGCTTCACCACCGACCAGTATCTTGCTTGGTACATGAACATCAGCGCTTGTTTCTAACAATCCTTCATCTATAAGTAATTGAAGTAATGAAGGTGTCATATCAAAGATTTCTAATTTGTTCTCCCGAATATAAGCT
>NZ_AKCS01000027.1 GCF_000299035.1 Bacillus bingmayongensis | reverse complement strand
TGAATCAACTGCACGATATAAGTACATCCATTGACCTTTCACTTTAATATAAGTTTCATCGACTCTCCACGAATCATTTATTAATTTAAGATGATGTCGTACTTTCTCTTCTAATTGAGGTCCATATTGATGAACCCAACGCATAATGGTGGTGTGAGCCATTGATAATCCTCTTTCCTCCATCATTTCCACCAGGTTACGGAAGCTTAAATTGTACCGTAGGTACCACCTTACCGTTAATAAGATTAGTTCAGGCTGATAATGCTTCCATTTAAACAAATTTTCCTTTTCCATACTGATCACACCTTTTTTAGATTCATACTATCAGTATGTCCAAGTTTAGGAGATTACTTGCAAGAGCCTTGAATTTTTTGCACCAGAACCAACAGAACCATGAAAAGGGATCTAGGAGTTGAAATGCAGTTGAATCTAACATACGAATACGCTTGAAAACAGAAGTATATGGAAAAGAAATCGGTATAGATGAGGCCAATTTTTGGTTTAGTAGTTCAGCTAATATATGTTGTAAAAATTGGACGGCCGCTTTATTAAATCGTTGATTCAGTCCCTCAGGACTGATGAGCACTTCTGTTGATGCTTCTAAACAGCTAGATAGCTGAGCTAAAGAAGTCGTAGCAACATTTTAACTCATCCATACACATAAAGCGACTAAATCTTTGGTTTGGTACTTACTTGTTCGTTGCACAAAGCCAACATCTCTAGCAAGATTTCGTAAGATATTAGGGGATAAAAAGCTTCGAATTTCTTGAGCAAATAGTTGTAATTCATCAGATACAGAAATAGACATACAAAAACGCCATCCTTTCCTATGATTCTACAGAAAGAATAGCGTATTTTTTCATTTTAGGGGGTATTTTATTTTGTTAGCTTGATAATGATGTGGCGTTAGCCCTTACATGAAAAAATGGCATTTTTAGCATTTCTAATGTCCGCTAATGCTTATTGCGTGATTTGGTTCCATTGCTACACATACCCCACATAAGTTTAATGTAAAAAGTGGATCCAATTGATAACGGAAAGTTGTTACCATACAGTTTGTATTTTGTAATTTCTTATTGAATTTCATTACCGCTCTCATCTAATCCCTTTGTATCAACCCCGTTACTGTTGCTCCTTTCATACACATAACTTTTACATTATGGTATGTGAAATTATATATAATTCTTCAAAAATCGACCGCCGAACGAATTTTAGTTTCTTATTTTATTAAACTATTTTTGATAACTTCATAAAACAGGAAAAGCTTAAACCCTTGTGTATCAATGGATTTAAGCTTTTTATTTTATAGGAATACTCGTTGCAACAAGTTGCCATTAGGCTAGTGTATAAGCAACTTGTAGCTATTACTATGAATGCTAGATTCCTCAAAATTATTACATATTTTTTTATCTTATTCTCTTTTAAACTATATGCTGTGACCAACAAAATTATTCACTTATCTAAAGTTTAGAAAACTAAAGAATTGGACATGCTCTTAATAAAATCTAACAATTGAGGTGGAACACATGTCTTGGTTTAAGAAACCTAGATCTAACTTAGGTAAGTTTTTAGACAATCATAATATCAAACAAGTAGATTTAGCTCAAAAATCTGGTGTAAGTGAAGGAACAATTAGTAAGTTGTGTCGAGCAAATACTTTTTATCCCTCTTTTAAAAATGGACAAAAGATTATTAAAGCATTGAAGAGAATGACTCATAAAGAAATCCACCATGATGACTTTTGGATGTAGTTAAAACATATCGTGCATTATAAAAGTTCTTAGAAATACGTTTTGTTTTACAGCATATTGCTCTAACTTTGATTGTCGATAGTCTGATAATGTGACAAAAACAATCACTGGAACAATAGCATTCTGTCTTTTATAGATATCTGTTATATGGCCATATAACTGTATTTTGTGTTCGTTTGCTTTCATATGTTGCATGCGATCTATCTCAACAAAGTGAGGGACTTTATTTTCAAAATAGGTTGCATCAGGAATGATTTGATATCGCTGACCACCGGTTGAAAATTCTATCGTTTGTTCTGTTTTCCATTCGGGAAATCCTAGCCACATCCAGGCTTCGTTTCTCATTAAAATGTGCTGTAATTGACTATTTTTCTTTACTGTCCTTGTGATTCCTAATAAGTCACGTCCTTTTTTATTTAAATAATATACATGTTCACGAGCTATTTTTGTGATGTGACAATATGAAGTCAGATCCTTTAATACACGATTTGCATTTCGAATACTACCTAGACAGTGGATGGCTTGTAATTGCCTCCTAGTTGCAAAATCTAACTTACTCAAAGTGGATAAAATCTCGATTTGTCTCGCTTTCTGTTTGAGAGTTTGATGCCTCACTTTGTTTCACCACCTTGTATCGCTTCAGTAACTTCCACATATCTGTATCCTTTAAATATGGTACCTGGATTTCTTCTGTACGATCGGTTTTGAATAATGCTCTTCCTGGAAGGGAAGGCAGATCCTCAAGACCTGGTTCATCCAAAGCAACTTGTGAAGCAACCGCTGTTGGTAATCGAAAACCTAACTTTGCATCAGCATTTTGTTTGATTTGCCTTGGCAATGTGTCAGAGGTTGGATATTGGGTACAAAATATAAGCCGAAATCCTAAACCACCTCCGATTCTTGCGATTTCAGATAACATCTCCTGGCACATAAATAATAAATCCCGTTGTTTTTTAGGTAAACCTTGTGTCGGACAAAGATTCGCTCCTTCGTCTACAATGATGAAGCAACGTTCTCTAATTGATGTGTCTATAACATTGGTAAAATAGGACATTTTCATCATCTCAATCTGTTTTACCATTTTTTCACGTACTCTCACCAACATCTCTAACGCCTGTTCCGGGTTTTCAGCTACTTCTACTACTTGGGATAGCCCTTTGTAAGGACTAAATTCTAGCCCTTCCTTCAGATCGATAATAAAAAAATTCACGTGTTGAGATTGTTGCAAAATTAAACTAGTCATCACATTTTTTAAGAATACTGTCTTTCCAAAACGAGTCATTCCACTTACACACATATGCGGTGTTTTCTCGAAATCATGATATACGTGTTTATCTAATGCTTTCCCCATCATAACTCTCCATGTGTGCTCTTTTAACAGATCCTTAGACCAATTCCACATTTCAGGTATTCGTTGCTTAAATACTCGAATATGAAGCTCTCTTTGATGAAACGATATTTTAACAGGTTTATATAGTCCTTCTTCTAATACTTCAGCTAACTTTTTGATAAGTTGACTAGGTACGCCGAGCGGTAACTTGTAAACATAATTCATACTTATGTCATCTTCTATTTCTTTTATAAAAATAGGGTATTGTAATTCACCTTTATGTTGAACACATATCTTTGCAATTTCAAAAAACGTTGCAATTTTTTTCTTATCACTCATTCCTTTACTTTGATAAAAGTAAGCTACTGCTATAAAGGTTGCTGGAATTAATAAAAGTGACATCATATCCTCCATACCTCCTTTAGGTAGTTGAGCCTGTATGGAAGGTTAGAAAAAACAGATTAAGGCGCACTATTACAATTATTTTCAACTACCAGATGTAATACTAACGTAGAAACACATCTAGTATATCCATTAGCACATACCAAACACTCCCAATCAACAAGCATTTGAGACCCGCACGTAGCAACCAATCTGGAAGGTAAAGACCTTTCTTTTTTAGTAACTTAATTCCTAAAACTGAAGCCCCGGTCACACCATAAACAATTCCTAGCTCTCCAATGATTGTCATGTTAATCCCATCCTTTTGGTTTAATGGAAAGATTCCCTTGACGATCTCTGTATAACTGATAATCATCTAACAACTCATTCCAAGACAATGCATGTTCATCACCGTACAAATCTTCTTCGATTTTTTGACTTAAATAATAGTACCCTCGATACTGTCGATCTAAATATACTTCGTGTCGTTGCATATGCTCTTGTATCGCACAAATATTCTCTTCTTTTTTGGTTTCTTTGTACATTTGTTTGAGCGTTTTTGAAGAATAAAGGTACGGAGTGCTATATAACATCTGATATTGGTTCATGTCATCACCATCCATATAATTTTCTAGATGCACTAAATACATATGATGGTGATTCACTTTTTTGAATTTGTACTATAAAAAAATGATGACAGAAACAATATGTATTATTTAGAATTTTTCGATAAAATTGGTGTATTACTTATGAAATGGAGTGTTCAATATATTTGATACAACCACTAATTTTCAAGAGTTTATTTACTGTGATTTAGATAGGTTTTTTAATCAAACATCAAAGAAAGTATCTGATTATCCTAAAATTCAAAAGGTTATTAGAGAGCACAAAAAGAAATTGTGGAGTTTTGGGAGTTTTTTTGAAGAAACTTTGAAAACATATTCTATTGAAGACATGCTTTTTAGAATGAGTAATCAATGCTTTACAAAACAATTCTTCTTTGGAGCAAAACGAGAATTGGGTTATTACTACTTGACTTGGGATATTTCAAAATTACAAGAAACCATTCAAGAAAATGAAATCATTCCAAATACACTCATTGTAGATAATTTAATATCTGAAGCACAAGATAATGGAGTAAATTTAAATACCATTGATGTAGAAAGGGAAAATAATGAACCAATTATAATAGCTCAACATCCTGTTGCAAATAATAATTATAGAGGAATTATTATCGACGGAAACCATCGAATTGCTCAAGCTTATAAAAAAGGGCATCATCAAATTTTAGCGTATGTTTTACCTCCATTTGTTCATATGAAGGGATTACTTTTAGATTTAGATGTATTTCTTTTTAAATTAGCTTATAATTTCAGTGTAATCAATAAATTTGTAGATGGCATGAATACCACATCAGAAGAAAATATAAAAAAGGAATTGCACGATACATTGTTCAAAGTTTTGTATAAAATATAGTATTTTTTATCGTTTCCTGACAGAAGACTCACACTTCAACAAAGTAAGTGGGAGTAGTTCAACCTTAAATGATTACAATTTTTGCTGGAGTTTGACAATAATCTCTAACTATCCGGAACTATGCTATAATGGTGAAAGGTAATTGCAAAAGTTAGGGTGGACGCTATCACTCCTTCTTTCTATTTTAGAAAGAAAGGGGGTGACAAGCCATGGAAGTACTTCTTGAATTTCTAAAGGAAATTATGAAGGGTGTCGCTCGTGAAACGTTCGCACATCTCTTTAAGAAAAACATTTTAGAACACAAGAAATCCACCCTATCATCTCGCCGTCGGAAGCGTAAAAAGGGTGGATTTTGTAAGAAAAAATAAATTATGATAGCCACCACCTTGACGGTAGCAGTTATCTCGAGAGAGCGCATGTTGGAGCATGTCGCTCTCTTATTATTATATGGAATATAGATTGAAAATATGTTTCTGTTTGTACTTATATTATACCATTAAGCAGAAGATTTGCAATCTGGACACATATACAACAATACAAAAATGGCTGTTATCCTCTTAGATTGTATAACCTTCTTCCAATAAAGAAGCAAGCGCACCATAAAGAATCATCTTATTAAAATCATCACCCCAGTGACTAAATAACGTACAAATCCTAATTTTCCATTTTAAACTAAAAAAACGTAATAACCGAACCTTCTCTTCAATGAAAGTTAATTCCTTTTGAAGATTTTTAAATTTCTCATGTATAAAGTTCATATCTTTATCAGATAAATTAAAATTAGATGGCATATAGATATCGATATCTATAATTGAGACATCCTTATACTTTATCCAACCTTGTTCTATTCTAAATCCTAATTTCTCCACACTACTACACAAATCCTGAAACCATTTTTTATATTGTATATAATTTCTTTCAGATACCGGATTGTACTTGTAATATGACACTTTAGCAAATATATACGGTGCATTAACAATCTTCGCAAATACTGTTCTATGATTCCCATCTCCATAAGCAAAATAAATATCTTCTTTATCAAAATATGCAAGTGGTACACAATATCTAGACTCCTCAAATGAAAAGATAAATCGTAGTAACCCTTTTTCCTTCAAACGTTCAAATAAGGTTTCTATACGATTATGAGCCAGTACTTCAGCTTCTCCATTGAAATGTTCCCACCATGTACAGTTCACATTCAATCTAGTATCCGTTAAACCTTTAATTTTTGTAACATCCACTAACTTTTTTTGTTCTTCCTCTTTTACATAATCATAATATCTTTCAAGTTCCTCTGAAGATATTGGTTTCTCTTGATCTGTTTTAATAAGATGTTCAGAATCTACTCCACATTTACAGAGTTCTTGGAACAAAGTATTATCCATATAATCCCCACAGATTCGTATTTGCTGTGTTTTCAAATATATATCCCTTTGTTGCAAAATGTGCGTTCTTCTACATTAATAATAACAATTGTACCATCCTGAAATTTCCTTTTAACTCTAAATAATATTGAGAAACATAATTCCAAACCAGAAATTATGGTAATAATTTTATTCGATATTCACAGGTAGGTTGATTATACTTGATATGAATAAAACTTGCATTTTACCCATAATTTGAACTTTATGTAGTTTGGAGGATGCTAATTTGATTATTTCAAAACTCATCGACCGATACGCCCTATATGATTTACATAAAAAGCGAAGTAAAGAATTTCAGTATTCTTCTCTTTCTAACACTTCACTAAATTTGAAGGACATATATTCCTTTTATAAAGTAAAACCAGTTGATGTTCATTTCGACATCAAATATTCAAAGGATAAAGAATATTTGATTGGACAATTCAAGTATCAAAGTTCAGTTCAATCTGGCGATCCACGGAATAATGCTGTAACAGGAGAAGTCTTCTTAAATAACAATGACGATGCACCTCATGTCATCTTGGTTCATGGTTGGCGAATGGATTCTACAGATAGGATTAAAAACATATTTAAAAAGAAAATGATGGATTTAGGATGGAATATGTACTATTTTACAATGCCTTACCACTTTGACAGAGAGCCAGAGAGTTCCTTGTATAGTGGAGAATATATGGTGAGTGCTAATATCGAACGAACTGTTCAAGCTTCTAGACAGGCGGTAGTTGATTTGCGAGCACTGATTCATTGGATTAAAGCAAATAGAAGTGGGCGAATAATTCTAATAGGCATTAGTTTAGGTGGATTTATTACTAATCTAACAGCTCTTGTTGAACCCAAAATTGACGTATTAGCATCCATATTTTATGCCAACCGACTTTCCTACTCAATATGGAATACTAATCCCGGTAAGTTTATCAGAAAAGATCTGGAACATCATGGCGTAACTTATGATGATTTAATAAATTATTGGAAAATCACTGAACCTAGTCAAACAGTACCAAAGATTAAAAAAGAAAATATTTTATTAATTTCAGGTAAACACGATCTGTACGTGCATTCTGAGGATACGGACTATTTGTGGGAATCTTGGGAGAGACCTATGCGATATATTTATAATTGCGGACATGCTGGAATTGTTCTTAAACGAAAAAAAATCGCAACTGACACTATTAATTTTATTCGAAAACGAATAGAAGGATGAAAACATGATAGCACTGGTCATTTTACTATGGTTAATGGGGGCAATTCTTTTTCTTACAAATCCCAAGAATGACGAAACTAGGTGGGCGAGTGTTATTGCCTTTTGTAGCACGATTATAATTGAACTTTATTCCAAATCAACACAAAGAAAAAGGATTCGTTCAGCGAAAGAGTAAATATCAAGCACAGGAGTTAGTTACTTTATGTGTATGGATGAACCAAAATGTCGCTACGACGTCTGTAACTTAGTTATGTAACTGTTTAGAAGCATCAACAAAAGTACTCATCAGCCCTGAGGGACCAAATCAACGATTTAATGCTGCAGCCGTGCAGTTTCTACAACAAGTATTAGCTAAACTTCTGAACCAAAAATTATCTTCATCTAGGTTGCTTTCTTCCTCATATACTTCTATTTTTAAGCGTATTCGTATCTTAGATTCCACTGCATTTCAATTTCCAGATGTATTTTCATCGGCTTATCCTGGTGCAGGAGGTTGTAGCCATAAGGCTGGTGTAAAAATTCAACTTGAATATGATCTTTTAAGATTAACATTGTTTTCTTCTGCTCTATACGGTAATGATTTTCAATTCTGATTGCAGGAGTGTCAGTGCTCCTGCCCTATCCAATGGATATACAGTTACAGTTGGTGAAAAGTCCCCCTACATAAAAAAGAAGACACCCTTAAAGAGTGCCTAAAAGAGGAGTTAGATGCTCTAATACATCTGCTTCCCATCTGTAATTATTTATAATACTCGCCCTAACATTTCTTTACAAAATATTCCCTATAAAATTCCCTTAGTATGTAACCTGTATATTCCCTAATATCCATTAAATTTATATGTGCCCCCATTTTACAGCCATGTTCACTATCTTTATCAAGCATTGGGAATGAGTGTGAAGAAAGACTATCCTCAGATAGCATCTCTCCTCTATGCAGATATTTTGACCTTTTATCATAATACTCAATAAAATCCTTTGCTACATCTGCATTCAGGTATTTTTCAGTTGAGCCCCTTACCCTTTTAGAAATCTGATATTTAGGCTGACTACACTCTTTACATTTCTCCTCCTGAAACCCAATTAAGGTAGTAACCTCTAAAGCAGACAGGTATAAGGTTGTTGCTATTTCAGTCAATTGGTCATCATACTTTCTTGCAGTATGGTAGTGGGAACAAGCCTTTAAGAATAAAGCTAAATCCTTATCTAATTTATCAGTGTTAGCTATATAGTCCACAAACCTTTGACCTATCTCTGAAATGACGATATATCCATTCCTAACAAATGGCTGATATGTAAAGGAATCATTTATAGAGACTGGTACTTGATACACTTCATTAGGTGATATTTCTGCAAGTTTTTGGCCTGTATCATATTTATAATCTCTCTCAAAAGGGGCATTTGTTTCTACTGATAAAAAGTCCATTATCTGCTTTAACTTAGGAAAAAACTTACTATTCACTTGACTTTTACCATGAGCATATATTGGGAAAGTAATATCAGTAAATCCATCTGCTGATACCTCTGTTGTGAAATTCTCACCTTTATAACTTGATAGAGAATAATGAGACTTAATACCTATCTTAACAAAAAATTTTTCATAAGCCCCTTTGTTTTTTCTTGCTTTTCTCACAGCTTGTCTAAGTCTTTGACCTAAAGGAGAGTTTGCCTCTAATTCTTGTCTATTGTCCACATCTTCAAAGAACAGATTAACAATTGAGCCATTGTGCTTGTATGTAATACCAACATTTAGAGATGTAATACCTATGTCCATGATGCCAAAATGAATTTTTTTCTTCTTTGTCTTTTCTAGGTGCATAATAACTACACTGATATTTCCCAAATTCATTTTCAAGCTCTGCCCATAGACTTCCCAAAAAATCATTAGACTGTTCTATATCCATAATTCCAATATCTAAAAGCATCTATCTACATATCCTCCTTTACAGTAGCCCTATCCAAAGTATTTATTATGATGTAGATAACTTTTAACCAAAATAAAAGAGAGACAGAGCAATTAAACCCTCCTCTCATCTCTAACTCAATTTGTTCTGTAAGTAACTCCATATCAATGTAACTAACTGTTAGCTTAATAAGGAGCTTTAGGTCTTGTACATCTTTATCTTCCCATTTCCTTACATAATGAGTCTCATCATTCCCTAACCAAACATCCCTTTCAGCTAGAGATGCTACTTTGGGATGTGCTATGTAAGCAGTAATACATGGTTTAAGGCATTTCTTCTTAATATCATCCTCATCAGCTATACTTAGCAAATCATCAATTCTACTATTCTCTTAAATTTTACCCCTTTATTATAAGTTAACATAAAAATTTTGGTTAGATAATGGAGTCTATTTTTTATCATGTTTTTACTAATTAATAAAATCTAATATAAATATATATCTTATATATATTTAAAATATAAAGATAAAACTTATATAGGTCTAGTAAATATGCTCTTATCCTTACTGTAACAAGGAATTTGAGCATACTATAGCGTAAAAAATCATAAACAGCAAAATCTAACAACACAAAAATAGCCATTAGTAAGGTATAAAACCTACAAATAATCATAAATGAAATCATATATTTCTACATAAAAAATGAAACAAATTGATGCATTGTTAAATATATTTATTCAAGTGCTAAATCTTCAATTCATCCACTGTATGTCCACAATTTTAAAATATTTACTCACAAAACATTCACAATATAGGCTAACTAATCAACATAATTAGAATTTGTCACATTACTCACATATATATTGATGATTTTTGATAGGTGAAGTGCCAAAATCCCTTTATTTCAATAATCATTATATAATATTATTCACATCGGGTTTTATTTATCTACATACCCACGAAATTTAATGTTTTTCTTATGATTTTTTGTAGGTATTTGTATGCATTTTAGATAAATATAACGTGTTTATTTAAATATAGACGTGGAAAATTAATAAATTGAAGTACAGTTTTGTATAGAAATGTATAAAAAAAGACTCTATTATGAATAGAGTCAAGTAAAGGTGTCTATGAGGAGAAATTAGTTAAAGGCTTATATAGAATGGAACCAACACGAATAGCCCTCTACTTTTAATTTTTTCAAAAATAGAGAGCGGAGTATCGTTAATTTTTTTCCATTACCTCAAGTACCTGTTCGGCTGTTGTTACTGGAATACCGGCGCGGATTAATTGTTCAAAGGCACGCATAAACGTAATCAAATTGAACTCATCCGGTACTTCAATAACGCGAAGTGTTTCTTTAGGTAGTCGATCTATCTTTTCAATGAACAATTCGCGAACATCACTTGGAATAAAGCGCTCTTTATGTCCTCTTGTTTTTAGAAGTTCACGTATTTCTATTTCTAAAGCCATATAAGCATTTAGATTTGCACCTTGTTCATAGGCGTACTTTCTAAACAAAGTTTCTTCTTGATACTTTAGATAGTTACGGTGATACGATTCTTCTGTAACAGGTACAGCAAATTTGGATTTTAGTAACTCATATGTCTTACGGAACAATTTTTTGATGTTTCGTAGAGAGTACACAGAGAAATGCAATCCAAAATCAAATATAGCTTGCTCTTTTTGTTCTTTTGGAACATGTTGTCCAATAAGAGGGTAAATCCCTTCTTTTGCTGCTGTATCAAGAATTTGATATTGGGATGTTTGATTCAATAGTTTTTTCAGTGTATACACTAACTTACTTGGATATTCTTCATTACGATCTATCATGTCACGTAAGCTGCGAATGACACTTCGAATTTGTCGATGACAAGTATACTTAAGTACATGAATAAATTTATTCATGTCTTGTGCAAACTCACCTATATTCAGTTCTTGTAGCACAGATTCAATAAAACGAGCTTTCCGTGCATATGTAACCTTTGGAGTAAATGGATCGCGATATTGTACTTCTCCAGCTTCTTTTGTGCATAAGAAATCTGTATGTAAGGATAGATATAACGTTGTATATCTTTTTTTATTTTTAACCCCTTTTTGTAATTTGCAAATTACAAAAAGGGGAGTCCCTGTACATGGGAATGCAGTTGTTAATTCTGTCATAACCGCACGGATTTGATGCGGGTACTTTTTATGTAAAAAGCGGTACATTCCGCCAAAATGAGTTGTATTTCCTCTTTCATCCTGTTTGTCTAAGGAGCGTTTAAGAGTCGTCTCGCTGTGCTGTTGCATAGCAATGTCCAAGAATAGTTTCTTAGCCGCAACTGAAAGCTCAAAGAAAGCTTTGGTAAATACGACTGGGCTAATATACACATATGTATTTGCCTTTTCAGTTTCTTCATTCATAAAATGAGTTAGCTTAATGGTATAGCGGCCATCTAATTCATTTTCTATTGTAATAATGTTATGTAAACTTAATTTCTTTAATGCAATATAGAATTGAGAATGCTGTATATAAGCAAATTCCTCTTTATACAGCTTGTAATCTTCCCACATCATATGTACTGTTACATTTGGAATAACCCCATTCGTGTAACATTTCTTGTGTAGATATAAGAAGACTTCTAAATCTGCATTTGTAATGCCATATAATTTATGTTTTCGTCCCATTGTTTCTGAAATAGCAGATAGGGTACGACGTGAAAAAGATGGTTTCGCTTGAGCCACAAAGCCGTCTACATCAGCAATACGTTCTTCATATGTCATATGATCCAGAATATCCTCAAGGTATGTATCTTTATAGCTGTAGTATTTCTCTTCAAAAGCCTCAACAAGTTTCTGCCAAGATTTTAATGTTACTAGAACTGCATTTGTATCTTGTCCATTTAGACTACGTTGATTACGAATAATAAATGATTGTCCCATCTTTTTCACCTCCTACACATAAATCGAGAAATATATGCCAAAACACTATAAAATATACCAATTATGATTATATCAAATCGAAATTTGATGAAATATGCCCCTTTAAGAGGAAAAATGAAAAGATGAAATGTACATTAATCCCTTGTGTACCAAGGGGTTTGAAGATTTACCAAATTTTTTTTATGGCCATCATACCGCTACATATTTTCATCTTTCTAGAAAATCGATAAATTATTAGAAAGAACCTCACAAACATTGATACAACAATGTTTGTGAAGTTCTTTTATAAATACGAAAGGGACATCATGTAGCTATAAGTTTTCATGTTTTTAGATATGAAATTATTCATAAAATGGCCTTTAGACGTTGGTGTTAAAGAGTTTGAACTCAAAATTTCAAATTTTAAAAGGGCCATCATATAGCTAAGTTCTTTTCATCTTTGTATAAAAAAAGGGCCATCATACCGCTACAGATTTTCATATTATATAAAAAGTCGAAAATGCGAACAAAAGGCAGTGAATGTATGATATCAAAGGGTTTATAGAAAATTTACATCATTCAAAAGGGACATCATATAGCTATAAATTTTCATGTTTTTAATTATGAAATTATTCATAGAATAGTCTTTAATCGTTGGTATTAAAGGATTCAATCTCGAAATTTCAAATTTTAAAAGGGATATCATATAACTAAGACCTTTTCATCTTTTTATAAAAAAAGGGCTATTATACCGCTACAGATTTTCGTATTATATAAATAGTTAAAAATACGAACAAAAGGTAGTGGGTGTATGATATCAAAGGATTAATAGAACATTTACATCATTCCAAAGAGACATCATATAGCTATAAATTTTCATGTTCCATATTGTAATTACAAAAGGAAATCTTTTATAGTAAGCGTTGGCCTTCTTTTATAAAATTTTTGTGCAGTTGAGTGGGCAATAATATAGCTACAGATTTTCATGTTTATGAAAAATAATACTATAGAAGAAGGATATATGAACAAGTTAGGATACTAAGCATGCCTTTGAATTAAGTCGTATTTGGATTTTACAAATGGAATTGGTCTTGTATAATCATTAAAAGGGATGACCTTAGGTATGAATACTAGGATTTTATATGGGGGTAACGTAGAAAATTTCAAATAGAATATTCTAATTATCTTTCTTGTTATTTAGAAAGGGCCATCATATAGCTAAGCATTTTCACGTTTAGAAAACATTTATTAAACTTATGTAAGGAGCAAAATATATATGGAAGACGTTCTACAGTTGTTTAGAGATGCATTATCAATAACAGAACCACTTTATAAACAGAACGAGCAATTGTGGCATAAATGGAATTCTTACTATGTAGACGTTGAAGCAGATAATAGTAAAATTGTAACTTCAGCATACCTTTCTCCATCATTTTCAATGCTGGTACAGTGGGTGAAACAGCAACAAAGAAAAGGTATTTCAGCTTTAGATATATTTAAAAATATAGATACTTACAAAGTAACAATTCATGAGACAATTGATGTCTTTATAGCCCAAGAGTTTCGTAATGATGAAACAGTTAATACTAAGACACATACACAAGTGATTGAACCTGATGCGAATATAGCGCATGAAAATTATTTAGAAGTAAATAATTCCGCCGTTTATTATAAGTTAAGAGATGGGATAGCAAAGAATCAATTTGAGGAAGATGAAAATACAAAATTAAAATCATATCCCATTGAAACGAAAGATAGTAATGGAGTAGCACAGCTTTCATCTCATAAGGATGAAGACCTAAGGTTAACGAATATTGAAGAAGCCGCAAGATGGAATACATTAGTAGATGGTGTAATGAGTAATATGGATGATTTAACAGCGGACGTATTAGATACCATCACAATTCAATGGCTAAATGAAGCAAACACACCTGATGAATTTATTGATTTTTCATATGAACAAGTTTTAGAAATGTGCAGTATTTCAAAAGCAAAAGCAAATGGTGTTGAATATTATAGAGTGGAAGATAAGATTAAGGTAGCTAAACGTATAGCAGCTCTAGCAAGTATTTTTATATACTTAAATGATGAGAATGAAGTAGTCGTACTAAATGATCGCGCTGAAACAGGTAAACATTATGAAGTAAAGCGTGAAGTAATTAAAAGGTTATTTGTATTAGATTCTGTAGTTCTTTGGAGAGATAAAAATACAAATGAATACATGGGTATAGAGTCGTGCCGAATTAAACCGGGAAGTTTCTTATCCAGTTATCTATATGGATCTAATAGCACTACGGCACTATTATCAAAAAAGGCCCTTGAATATAATAGCTATAGACACAAGTATCATAAAAGATTAATTCGTTATTTGACATGGCAGTGGAGAATTCGTCAAATGTTTTCTAACTTAAAAAGGCCCTATTCTATAGGGGGAGATAAAGGGTTATTAGCAGTAATGGGCATAAACCAAAAGCAAAAGCCTAACCGTATTCGTGATCAATTAGAAAATGTTTTGATTGATTTAGAAAAAGAAGGTGTAATTTCCCATTGGGGATATGATAAAGGGTTAGATGAGGAACAATTGACGAAGAAGAATTGGTTTAAAAATTATTATTCACAGTTAGGAATAGTAATACTGCCACCTAAAGAATTAATTCATTCAATGGAAAATTTAGCAAAGAAGAAGACTATCGATGTAATGCATGAGGAAGGTCAACCAGTAAAAATTGAAGAAAAGCCCTTAGATATGAATGGGAACGAACAGTTAATTAGGGATAGAATAGAATTTATGCATAGGAGAAAGAACATAACTATGCGAGAACTTTCAGCAGAAATAGGCATATCACAGCCCACTCTTTCAAGATTCTATAATAAAAAAACAAAGCGTCTCTCTGGAACTGCGAGAGACAAATTAAACCAATGGTATAAAAGACAAATAATCCTCGATAAAATGTAAGTTAAAATTATTATAAAAAGAGTCCTAGAATAGGACTCTTTTTATAATAATTGTTGGATTTGTTAGTTTAATAATTCCTCTTCATCTTCAGATTCAATCATTTGAATTTCCTCCGCCGTTAAAACAATGACTTCAGAAGGATTGTCTATCTTGCGTTGGAAGACGGACTTTAGCAGGTTAATTTGTACATCTGACATTTCGGCATCCTCTTGCCATTCATTAATAGCAGTTTCTATGTCCATTGCTTGTCTTTCTAAGAGAAAGCCTCCATCATCAATCATTTCATCAAACTCTTCTTGTGAATAGATTTCCTCGCCAGTTCCCCAAAAAGCAGCTGTGCTAATAGGTACTGTTTCTCCATTAATATCTTCTAACAAATAGATGGAATGTTATTGTCCCTTGTGTGCTAGAACTATCTTGTACGTTATAATTGAAGCCAACATATACCATTGCCAAAGCTCTTTTCATTAGAAAACTTTTAACAATATAACACACCGATTCTAACTATATTCCGTTTGAATACTCTAAAGGACGGCCAGTTTCATCTGTATGTAATGACTGCGTTTGAAACTTTGTTAGAAGTATGGAAAAAGTTGGTGGATAACTATCATACTCAAACATAACTGCACCATCTTGCCAAATTCCATTTTCATTAGAAAAACTACTATCTATTGGATCACCTTGATTCATATGTACGTTATGTATCCCAAGTCCTATTGTGTACGGTTCCCCGAAAACATAAACCCTTTTTACACTCTCTAAACAAGATTTCATTATCTCAATTACATTATTACCATTTTCCGGTTCCCAATTGTATGGGACAAGCACACCTTTATGACGTATAACATCCATTGCTCCTGACTCTGAATTTGAAACTAAACGGTAAAAACCATCAGGCTTGGAAATGATATTCGCAAACAGACTTTTGTTAAGATTATTAATATGTTTATACTCTATTTTTGTTCGCGATTTGAGATTCACAACACACTCATAAATTCCTACGGAAGAATCAACAAAAATATGATAATGAGGCCATCTCCCTTCTTTATCTGGTGGTTCAATATAGTGGTTCTTGACGCTTCCAATGACTACACCATAACCATTACTTAATGGCATGATAAAACCTCCCACTTGGTTCTAATAATAGAAAATTTTATTATTATTGTTTCAAAAAAGTCACTAAAAAACATCCAAATATTTACATTTTATATATAACCTTGATATGATATGCCTTTTTCGGAGGCAAATTATAAAGTAAGATTTGCAAGTGAATACTCTAACCAATCTGTCCAAGCTGAATTTTTGGTTAAAACGATAAATGCGTTTTAATAAAAAGGAGAAGTTGAGTATTTGAGAGAATTGTTTTCTGCATGTTTGACTTCATAAGTTTCTTGAGCAATAAAGTAACTGGATATAAAACAGTTAGGATAATAGGGATATTTCTATATTTCTGAATCTCTGTTAATAATTTAAATTTCTTTTGCTGTTCAGGAGTTAATTCATTTTCTACATAACGATTTATAAGTGAATTAATTATTTCATGAGCAAATTTCGTATTAGTGGGTTTCATTAGTGCTTCGAGTTCTTCCTTAGATTGACTAGAAATTTTAATACTTCCCTGTTGATTTTTAAATTTTTTTTTCTGGTGTTTGCTCCTTCTTTTTCACCTTCTGATTCACTTGTTTTTTGTTCATTTTTAGGTGGAGAAGTAGAAGTATCTTCGCTATTTCTGAAAAAAAATAGGGATATATAGAAATATCAACTTATAGAAATAGGGATATTTCTATATTGTAAAGAAGATTATAGCAGTGATATGTGGTACATGTAATAGAATCATAGAACTAACGGATAATGCCTGAACCATTGATTTCAAGTAAGTATCAAGCAAAAGATTTAGTAGCTTTATGCGTATGGCTAAGCCAAAGTGTAGCAAAAACTCTGAACCAAAAATTATTTTCATCTAGGTTGTTTTCTTTTTCATATACTTCTATTTTTAAGCGTATTCGTATCTTAGATTCCACTGCATTTCAACTTTTATATGTATTTTCATTGGCTCATCATGGTGCAGGAGGCTGTAGTTATAGGGCTGGCGTAAAAAGTCGTGGTGTAAGTTCTGGTGATGAAACTTTTTTAACTACAAAATATAGAAATATCCCTATTTGAAAATAGGGATATTTCTATATTTCTAAATCTCTGTTAATAATTTAAATTTCCTTTTCTGTTCAGAAGTTAATTCATTTTCTACGTAATGATGTATAAGTAAATCTATTATTTTATGAGCAAATTTTGTATTAGTGAGTTTCATTAGTGCTTCGAGTTCTTCCTTAGATTGACTAGAAATTTTAATACTTCCCTGTTGGTTTTTAAATTTCTTTTTCTCCGGTGTCTGCTCCTTCTTTTTCGCCTGCTGATTCACTTGTTTTTGTTCATTTATAGGTGGAGAAGCAGGAGTATCTTCGCTACTTTTTGTTACAACTGAATCCTCGTTTGGGATATAAGGATCTATTGGGTCAAAATTGCTCTTTTTTCTGCCTAATAATCCAGGAGTTTTTGCCATGTTATACACCAACCTTCAAGTTTTCAAAAATATCGATACGAGACAATAATTCATCACTAATCTTTTCGTATAGTTCTATTACATTGAAATCATGTCTATCATTTTCAGTAATACCGTTAACATCAAACCTTTTAATACGTTCCATCTGTGGCACGATATTTTTAAATAGGTTTTCTTCACCAAAAATTTCACGAGCATTTTCCATAATGTATTCATCTACTTTACCATTATTTTTTAATAGCACAGGAAGAATGCCTACAACTTCAATATCAAGATCATATTGCTCTTTTAATTTTATTAGTTGGTTAATATAGTTTTCCGCACCCGTAAGAGAACGTTCTTGTGTTTGTAGAGCTATGAGAACATAATCAGAAGCTACAACTGCATTTTTTGTGACTTCAATTGACATAGGTGGAACATCGATAAATATGTAATCATATTTATGTTTTATTTTCTCAAGTAATCCCTTAAAGTAGTAATCTTCTTCAGCTTCAGAAGAACAAGATTTATATAGAAATTTTGCAAAATCTTGAAAATCAACATAAGAAGGAATTAAATATAAATTTTCCATTATTTCAACTTCTAATCCATCTAAATTTCCCTCTTGAATGCCTTTCATTAATGTTTTTTTAATAGTTACATTTTCGTCAGGATTAAGGATAGATTTCGTTAACATTAGAGATTTTGTTGCATTACTCTGCGGATCAAGGTCAACGAGTAAAGTTCGTTTCCCCTTTTTTGCGAATTCATAAGAGTTTAATACAGCATTAGTGGTTTTACCAACGCCCCCTTTGTAATTTCCAACAGTAATTGTAATAGCCATTTATACCACTCCATTTATCTATTTAAAAATTCCCTATATCCCCATTTCTATATTTTTGATAGCGAAATTAGGAATGTAGGGAAATATCCATTTATAGAAATAGGGATATTTCTATATTATAAAGAAAATTATAGCAGTGATATGTGGTACATGCAATAGAATCTGCCATTTATACCACTTCATTTATTTTTCAGAAACTTCCCCTATATCCCATGCCCATCAAGTCAAGAAATTGGCTGTTTCTCAAAACAAAAATTTTGTTTTTCTACAGTTAAAGAAAAATCTGAGAAAACAGATTTAATTCCATATTATATTCAACAACAGCTAAAGCAACAATATAACGTTATGACGAAACAAATGAACCAAAGCCTCTTGGAAATGGAAAAAAGATTAAGCGAACAAGATGAGACTTTGATGAAAACATTAAGAGAGATCCAAGAGACGAAGAGAATAATGAAGGAATCTCATGAAGAAGTTGCAGCAGCAAGAGAGAAGAAAAAGTCATGGTGGAAATTCTGGTGATGATATTTTGATAATGAAAGTAGTGATATAGGGAAATATCAACTTATAGAAATAGGGATATTTCTATATTACAAAGAAGGTTCTAGCAGTGATATTTGGTACTTGCAATAGAACGTGTCATTTATACCACTCTAGTTATTTTTTTAAACAATTCCTTATATCTCTACTTCTATATTTTAATAACGGGAATATGGATATAGGGAAATATCCACTTATAGAAATAGGGATATTTCTATATTATATAGAAGATTATAGTAGTGATATTCGGACTATTTCATTATAAATCAGACAATCTGTAGGATCTTTTGCATTAGCAAAGTTCAGTTCATTATTCATGGTCTCCAATCCATTTTGTTAAGGGGCATAATAGTACATAAAACTAATAGCTTCCGCACATACTAATAAAATCTTTTGGAGGTGGGTTTTATGAATAAAAAAGACTTTCAAAAAATTTATAATGATTACTTACAACAGGGAGAAGACCAAGCTCAATTGGAAGTTGTTGAGGAAATCGATTCAGGAGTAGAACAAATTGTTGCAGTTCGTAAAAATGATGAGGATGATATTATTGCTTTTAAAACCAGTAGTGGAAGAGAATTAGATTATATTACTGCTCTTGATGAAGCAAAATCAGGAAAGTTAGCACATGTGGATGTATTTCATAAGTATGGCAGGGATATTATACGTAGTGAACCTGATGGTATTAAAGAAAATAACTTAGATAACTTACCCTCTTTTTAAACGGGTAAACTTGAACTATCCACCACTTAACGTCCTTAAGGACTGTTTGAAGTGGTGAGTAGTTCAAGTTATGTAACAAAATATGAATGTAGAATAAGAAGCCCAATATCAGGGCTTTTTTCTTTGCAGGAATTTATAGAATGCCAGGGAATACTTTTTCTAGGAGGTGTTATAGCGTTATGTCGGATATGAAAATTATTTATACCGCAAAAGACGTCTATAGTCGCTTGCAAGTGAGCGATAGCACACTAAGAAAATACGTTGAAGTCCTCCAACGAGAATCCTACATCATTAAGAAGAATAAGCAAGGTAAGAGGGAATACACAGAGCATGACGTCATGGTGATTGAGAAGTTAATCGAACTTAGCAAACATGACGGTATGACGTTAGAAAAGGCAGCGAAGATGATTACGCAGAAGTTAGAAAGTATCAATCCAGATTTGGTTAATGATGAAGAATCCAAGGACACTGATTTAATACCATTCCATATTCAACAACAACTTCAGCAACAATATAACGTTATGGCGAAACAAATGAATCAAAACCTCTTGGAAATGGAGCAAAGATTAAGCGAACAAGCTGAGAAAAGAAGTAAACGCATTGAGGAAAGTATGGAACGACGGAACGAACGGATTGAAAAAAGATTAGAAGAACGAGATGAAACTTTGATGAGAACATTAAGAGAGATCCAAGAGACAAAGAAAATAATGAAGGAATTTCATGAAGAAGTTGCGGCAGCAAGAGAGAAGAAAAAGCCATGGTGGAAGTTCTGGTGATGATATTTCGATAACGAAAGTATAGAAATAGGGATATTTCTATATTGTAAAGAAGATTATAACAGTGATACGTGGTACATGTAATAGAACCTGTCTTTTATATCACTCTAGTTATTTTTTTCAAAAAATGCTTTATATCTCTATGTCTATATTTTGATAATAAAATCATAGATATAGGGAAATATCCACTTATAGAAATAGGGATATTTCTATATCGTAAAGAAGTTTATAACAGTGAAATGTGATACATGTAATAGAATCTACCATTTCCATCACTCCAGTTATTTTTGTAAAGAGAAGCATAAGATGGCCGTTTTGGTCAACTTATGCTTCTTTTAGTTCACGGCAAATTTATGCTTCCTGCTGTAGATTTGAAATAAAGTTTAACCGTTTTGAAAAAAGATTAACTGTTTATAAAAAAAGCTAATATTATCAAATTAAGTACTTTATTCCTTCCATCCTTTTTAAAGATATGAAAGGTTACTGGGCAAATGAAGTTGTACAAATTTTATTAGTAATGGTATAACTAGTGGCGTAGGTGATAACAATTTCGATCCAAATGGCGCTATAACGCGTGAACAACTTGCGGTATTCTTATATAGAGCTATTCCGGTTTCTTCAAGACCAATTCAAAATAAACTTAAATAAGATAAACAGTTAAAGTCAACTCATATGAGTTGGCTTTTTATATTAACTCTCCCTTAGAAGGTGCAACGCTATGACGGATGTAATTATCTAAACTGCTAGCGATGTGTATAAGCAATTAGAAATAAGTGATAGCATTTAAAAAGGATAAACGAGGCAGCAGAGAGTATACAAAGTATGATGTTATGGTGCTTGAGAAATTAATTAAGTAAGCATGACAGTATGACGCTTGAAAAAGCAGCGAAGTTAATTACGCAGCAATTAGGTAATGTTGATACGAAGACAGAGGAATCCCAGGAAACAGATTTAATTTCATATCATACTCAACAACAGCTACAGCAATAATATAACGTTATGGCGAAACAAATGAACCAAAACCTCTTGGAAATGGAACAAAGATTAAGCGAACAAGCTGAGAAAAGAAGTAAACACATTGAGGAAAGTATGAAACGACGGAATGAACGGATTGAAAAAAGATTAGAAGAACGAGATGAGACTTTGATGAAAACATTAAGAGAGATCCAAGAGACGAAGAAAATAATGAAGGAATCTCATGAAGAAGTTGCGGCAGCAAGAGAGAAGAAAAAGCCATGGTGGAAGTTCTGGTGATGATATTTTGATAATAAAAGTAGGGATATAGGGAAATATCCATTTATAGAAATAGGGATATATCTATGTTGTAAAGGAGATCATAGCGTTAATAATTGGAATATGTAATAGAATGAGCCATTTGTACCACTCCAGTAATTTTTTTAAAATCCCCCAATATTCCTATATCTATATTTCTGATAACAAAAAAAGTATATTTATAGGGAAATATCCACTTATAGAAATAGGGAAATTCCTATATTGTAAACGTGCGAATACATCTAGATGTGGTGTAAAGGGATCCATTTTGATCAAAATGGATTTTTTATTTATCATAAATTATGGGTTAATGAGGTGGCTTTAATCAAACTGTATTTCAAAGCTGCAATTGAAACAAAGTTGTACTGTCTTGAAAAAACTTCAACCGTTTGAGGGAATAAAATCAAATGAAAATTATTTTGTGTCGCTTTTAAATCAAGTCACGGTGTTTATAAAAAAGACGCGATGTTTTTGCTCCTTTGAATCTGTTTATCCATAGGGGGGAGTATAGTGATTTAACTGATGTAATTTTCATTTAATATTATGAAAATTATGCAAATAACATATCACAAAATAACCTTTATATGTTAATATAAGGAATAAATTTGAAATTCAGGAGGTGCTAGATTCTAAAATGATACAATTTATCAAGAAAATGTTTCATGGTGTGAATACCTAATATTTGGTAAAATCATATATTATTTCAATAGCTGTATCCGGATTTTTACTATATATGAATTACACTGATGGACATGCGAGTTCATTTGTACTGACAATATATGTTTTATTAGCTGGATTTTTGTTTCCTTTTGCAACAATTTTATGGGATGACTTGATAAATACACTTATGGATGGGCATTTTATTATTTTAGCCTTACCTATTATGGTGATCTGGAAGTTAATTAAGATTTTTATACTTTATTCATTTAGCCCGTTGATCGCGCCTTTTGGAATGTTATATGTATATATTTCAAATGGATACCATCATAGAGGGTAATGATTTATTGCGATTTATCTTAAATAGGCGAGAATACTTCCAACTCAAGGAATGTGAAGGGCGTAGCCCAATGTGAGTAGGTGGGAGATGAATCGTCTTCAGATACGGTTTACAACCACAAGATACCGAAGTGTATCGGTTGTAGATTAAGTATCCGACATGGTTCAATATTCCTGAGCGAATTCTAGTGTGGTGCTAGTTGCGTAAATAGAACTTGTCTGGTGGCTGTCGTTCGCCTATACCATTCGAAAGTCGCAAAAAGAAGGAACGAGTAAACCTGTGGCACGAAAACCAAGTGTCAAAAACTAAAAACAAGATTGTGATACCGTACGAATTTCGTATTAACCGTAGGAACTACGGGGGTAGCCTACTAAGATAACCGAAGGATACTTTGGTGTTCGTAGGAATCCCCTCTTCAAACAACCCATAAGGGTGTTAAGTGGCGGGTAGTTCAATTCAACAGACTTTAGTCACATAAATATAAAAAGACCTTAGGATTATACCTAAAGGTCTTCTTTACTAGTTAGAAATCAATCTCTTCGTTATCTTCTTCAGAAATTCCACCAAGTACTTCCCTAGCGTCAATAATTTTACCTTCTTGAAGTACGGGCTCCTCTGTTTTTAAATCTTCTTGTCTCTGTGCGGGAACAAATCCATTAGTAAGTAGAAGATCCAATTTATTTTCAACTGTATCTAAAAGATTTAATCTCTGTTCTACAGTATCTAATTTCTGCAGTAGTTGTTCATAACGTTTTTCATTTTGTACCAGTTCAACAACAAATGCTGTTAATTGCCTACTATTAGCTTTTTCATTAAGGATCTTATATACATCTTCAGGCATATTATCAGCACGTAATGCCATTTTTCTATTTTTAGCCATTATCAGCACGTCCCTTTATTCTAAGCTAACTGCCCCTTCATTTCATCAATTGCTTTTAATTCTAATGCAGCTAGGTTAATTGTACGTGAAGTTGGAGCAAATACTTCTTTCTCGCTATTTTGAATAATATCGTTCAAGAAGAAGTGATTGTTTTTAGCAGCCGTTTCAGACATATGATTCAATAAAGCGAGACGGATGTATGGTTCTAAAACTGGTGCTTCGCCTCCAATATAGATGAATTTCAATACTGTATTCGTACTAGATGGGATGAATACATCAAGAATTTTAGCAACTAAAATTCTTGCATACTCTTTTAGTGCTTCTACAATTTCAGTTGTGAAATCATATTTTTCACCAGTATTTTCATTCGATAGTACATACTTTTGCTCTTTATAATTATTAACAATAAATTTCTCTAATGTTCTTAGATCTTTAAAGTATTGAATCAATTTTTCTTTTCTAAAGCGTTCTAGGTATCCTAAGAATGGTTCAATGTCGATAACTTGGAAAGAATCTCTGTGCTTAGGTGTAGTGAGTCCTTTACCTAATCGCACAGCATCTGTAGAACCGCCACCAATATCAGTTAAAACCACTTCATAGTCATCGAATCTCTCGGATTCATATCGCTTTTCAATACTAATTACATTGGTATTTTGATCTCTTGAAACCATTTTATATTTTAAAGAATGTCTTGCAACTTCTGATTCATTTCTACATTTTGCTGAATTAACTGTAATAGTTAGTTCTCTTTCCATTCCTGGTGTTAATACTTTAACTTTATGTTCACCGATAAATCTTTCTTCCATTTTTTTATGGGCAATGCTAAATTTCTCTTCGCGTTTTAAAAGCCAAATTGGAAGCATCATACTCATGTTTTCAATTTCAACTTCATTATCTTCTTGCTCAGCGTTAAGGGCATGATAATATGCAATTGCTCCTAAAAAGCTTATGTAAGGGATGGGACTATTAATTTTATCGTGCATCTTATTTACATGAGAGTTTGCTAATTGATTATCTTCAGCTAATTGTCCAACTAAATAGAAAGATTCTTCACCATCAATTTCAGTAGAAATTAATAATCTATCTAGTAAATCTTCCGGCCTAGAAATACGATCAACAAGTAAATCCTCAGCTTTTTTCTTTGAAATTTTAACTACATTCGTTGCAAGTTCAATATAATAACCATCCACCATGAAATTATTAAAACTATTTCCGAAATCCGCTACTTTTCTTCCAATTCTCATTTACAATTCCTCCTTTATACATTAAGTACGACTTAAGTGCTACTTTTAATTATATTTTAGCACATTAAACCAAAAATAAGAACACTTTTCATAACAAGTATGACTTAAATCGTACTTGTTATTTAATTAACTTATATACTTAAAAAGTTCAAAATAAACAAGGAAATACCTTCTTTCAAACGAATTAGACACATAACAGTTAGATGCCGACATGTCGGACATAAATAATGATGAATAACAGTAAAACAACAACAAGACCGACATAAATGATGATTAATAACAGTGAAATAACAACAAGACCGACATGGATGATAATCAATAACAATGCAATGACAACATGTCGGACACCGATAACAACAAATGACGATGAGGGGAGGACGATGAAATGGATAGGGAAGAACCTTACAAGAAAACATATTCCCTTGCAGATATAGCAAGGGTGCTTGGAAAACCACGGACAACTCTTCAGGCATGGCGGGATCAATTTAAACCATATTTACCAACCGTCGCTGGGACGAAGGGGCGAACACTGAGGTATGAACAGGAAGCATTGGAGCTATTTAAATTAATTGCTAATATGAAAGATGCACAAGAGCCACCAGAATTAATAGAACAGATGTTGAAACAAAACGTAGATTATATTGTAGTAGAAGAGGCTGATGAAGACGACGAAATAACGAAGCCAATTATTCAGACAATGTATGAAAGTATGAAAGAGGTTGCTATATATTTTCAAGAACAGAAAGCCATGAACATGGAACTTTTAAAACGTATAGACCATTTGGAAGAAACTAATCAAATGTTATTGAATAAGATTGATGAACAACAAAAGAACATTGATGGAAAAATAAATAACAGAGATCAACAGCTATTAGAAGTAGTTCGTGAGATACAAGAAACTAAGAAATTAGTTGCATCTACACAACAAGAAAAATCATGGTTTGCTAAATTATTTAAAAAATAACTTAAATGTGACTATGAAAATCCTATATTAGGGTGAGAGTAAATGCAAAACAGACAAGAAGAGTTTGAAAAATTTTATAATATTTTGAACAAAAGAACTTAAAAAAGAATTATACCGTTATTGTATTAGGACAGTTTGTGTTTAATTATGATTTTGTAGACATTTTAAAGGGATTCCTTAAAGAGGATGTTGAAAGACGAGATACCATTGGCGTAGTATATTCAGATGAATTTAATCAAAATGATGAAGAGTATTTCGGAGAAAATAAAGTATTATGGTTCTGTTGCAAAGTTTTTAAAACTAAGCTAAACTTTTGCAAAACAGAGTGAGGAGAATCATACATGAGATATTTTAAAGGAAAGCAATTTAAACAAGATATTATTTTGGTAGCCGTTGGCTACTATTGTCGCTTTTCTTTAAGCTATCGTGATGTCTCTGAAATTTTGAATGAACGTGGTGTTTCAGTTCATCCTACAACCATCATGCGCTGGGTTCATGAATATGGAAACCTTATCTATCAAATTTGGAAGAAGAAAAATAAAAGCATAGAACTATCTTGGAAATTGGATGAGACCTATATAAAAGTCAAAGGAGAATGGCGTTACCTGTACCGTGCAATTGATAAAGAAGGATACACATTGGATATTCAACTTCGTAAAAAACGGGATCATCAGGCTGCATATACCTTTATAAAAAGGTTAGTGAAAACGTTTGGAGAACCAACGGTTCTAACAACAGATAAAGCACCAGCATTACTTTGTGCATTCAAAAAATTAAAGGAACAAGGCTTTTATAAACGTACAACTCATTGTACAGTCAAACATTTGAACAATCTCATCGAACAAGACCATAGACATGTAAAAAGGCGTTTTGCCAAATCTGCAGGATTTCAAAGTATTCGTCATGCTTCACGTACCTTGAAAGGCATTGAAACCGTTCATGCTCTATATAAACGAAAACGAAGTTTGCAACAACCAAACTTCGTTTTTTCGACGTACAATGAATTACAACAATTACTAACGATTGCATAAAATCCATCTGCAATCATACCAACTTTTTATCTGTTAAGAAACTTTGCAACAGAACCCCATCGTTTATATACCAATGAGGAAATAAAAAAACTACACCAGGTTCAGTTTTTAAAAAAGGTTGGATTTCCGTTACATGAGATTAAAGATATGCTAGGTTCCAACGCTTGGGATTGGTCAGATAGTTTAAAGAGCCAATTATCTTTTGTAATAAAAGAGCAGGAAAATTTAAAGAAAATAGAATTATCCTTACGGGAAATGATACATGGAATCGCGATAGAAGGAGAAGAAAACTGGATCGCGATTCAGAAGATTATGCAATTATCTAGTAAAGATAAAGAAATACAGCAGTATTATCGTGAAACTGTATTTAAAGACAGAGAAATAAAACTATGGGAAAAGGTTCCCAATATGACAAGTAACAACTCTGATTCACTCGAATGGATTGCTCTGATAGGTCAGTTAAAGCGTTATATGAAAGACGGCCCCAAAGCAACCAAAGTCCAAAATATCATTAGAAGGATGGATGAAAAGCGCTTAGAGGAGTTTGAAGGTGAGGATGAATTTTTAGATAAACTGTGGGAAATAAGGATGTCGCCAAAGCAATCAGAGAAACTGAGATTATATCCAATTGACCAGGATGTGCTCGAGTTTATGGATCAGGCATATACCATTTTTATGGCTAAAAAGAATAATTCTCAAAAGGAATAAGGGGGGGAGAATGGTGAGTACAGAGCTACTTCTCCTAATAGGGGGATTGGCCCTATTGGACATGCTAAGCCCTACCATATTAGGGGTAACAGTTTATTTGCTTCTAACCGATAAAGAGAGACTTACCAAACGTTTATTGGTTTATTTATTGACGATAGCAGGATTGTATTTTGCTGTTGGAGTTTCACTTATGTTAGGATTAGATTTCTTGCTTGAGATTATTTCTGGCATATTTCAAAATCGAATCGTAAGCTGGACGTTCTTTATTATTGGGCTGATATTGTTCATAGCAAGTTTTTATGTGCCAACAAAGAAAAGTTCAGACCTACCTGCACCAAAATCGAAAAGCATTTTTTCAATGGTTGCTCTGGGATTCACTACTACATTAATTGAAGTAGGTGCTGCATTCCCTTATTTTGGAGCAATTGGCATAATGACTACTTCTAATCTATCGTGGGTGGAGTGGTCTTCTATTTTAGCGGGATACAACTTTATCATGGTGTTGCCTTCCCTCGTGCTACTTCTCTCCTATCTCCTGTTTGGGCGGTGGATGCAAACACCTCTCGAGAATCTTCGAGTGAAAATTACTAATAATACAGGATCAGCCCTTTCGTGGATTATGTGTATAGTTGGACTCATTCTGATTTTTAATAGCCTGGATTATTTGTAGGATGTTTGAGTAACAAAGGCAAAAAATGATTAAACTTTTTTATAAAGACCAATTTTAATTCTGCTGGAGAAGAATCCATTTTGATCGAACTTTATTTCAAATCTACATCTGATAAAAATATTACTTTAGCAGACGGAAAGATTACGCTAAGCCCAGCAGGTGCAGAGCTTATAATAAAGGAATTACAGAAGCAACTTGTAAAATAATTCGCTCCTTTTAGAGGAGCTTTTTCAAGATACATATATAATTTCACGTACCGTATTTATTAATAAACAAAATATGGGTACGGCAACGATTCTTTACTTTGGGAGCCACTGGAGAAAATACACTTTATAATCCTATTTTTATAGTTTTTTGTATTCGGTAGTAACAAAAACGAACGTTTATGTTACATATCGAACAACTAAGGCTGTGTCCTCAATTCGTCTACAATTTAAATGGAATATTTTGTCTTAACACCCCTTTTCGGGGGATGGGCAAAGAAACCCAAAATAAGGATTTATTGAATGTTTTTAATCAAACTTAAATTTAAGGATATAGCACTATAAAATATTTACTCGATGACAATAGGGTCTTATCAACTTATAGGTGTTTATGTGGATTTAAAATAATGTAATTTTTGATGAGAATAAAGATAAAAAATCTCATATATATGTTTTAAACACAAATTGTTTGGAATAACATCATATATAACTGTTGTGCCATTACTATTTAATATTCCCCCTATCATTCTTCAATATTAAACCAACAACAAACTATATAAGAAATTATTTTATCAACCTTTATTCAAAACTACAGTCCAAGCATTTAAATTCAGAAAATCTAAATACTTAAGTAATTTACTAGAACAAAAGGAGGACAAACTGTGTTTGATATCATAAAATTTATAAAGGATTGGGAAACTTTATTGAGTGGTATCTTAAGTGGTGCTATCGCTGGGATTCTTACCTATTTAGGTGTAATGTTAACATTAAAAAAACAAGCTAAAAGTGAATATCCTAAAAAATTAGTGACCATTGATGAAATGATTGATACCGTCCATAAATTTAGATGGAGATTAATAGATTTTGAATTATTTTTAAGGTTCTGTTGCAAAGTTGAAAAATAACCGAAAATAATGAGTATACGATACATGTTCTTGTATATTTTATAATGTTTATTCGGAACAATTGTATTTTTATTCTATATTTTGGGGGGCGTTTAAAACTTTGCAACAGAACCCCTTAAAACAAGGAATTTTTAAGAGATTAAGAAATTTAATTAAGATGAAACTGTTAATTAGATTGTTAGAGGAGGTAGACACTTGAGTATTCAGGTGGGTCTGGAACGATAGTGTAAGACACGCATGAAACGGAAAGGGTTCAGCAAACGGAACGTAGTGAAGTGCGGTAGCGAATACCACTATTTATAATAGAGATCTACATTAAAGGGGAGGCAGTTGCTATGAGAAATAGAAAGATTGTCTGTTCTACTGGGGAAGTCGTTCATAATTATAATAATTATCTACAAACAGAACACTGGAAACTATTAAGAATAAGAGTTGCTGAGGAACATAATTATACTTGTTTGCGGTGTTATGGCATCTTTAGGGCTGGATTTCATATTCACCATAATACATACAAGCGTTTAGGGAAGGAGAAGTTAACTGATCTAGGATTTTACTGTAATAGGTGTCATGCGGTTATTCATAATGACCGTAAAAATAAGAAAGCATTTAATAGGCAATATAGTAATACTATTATGACGAAAATGCTTAACTTTAATGAGGAACAAATTGAGAGGGTTATAGAATTTATAGATAAGGTTGCTAGGGATGACCCTAATTTCAGGAAGATGGAAAAAAGAAAAGCAAAGAAGAGTAGTAAAAAATAGAATTATAGGAATAAATTTCATGGAAACACTTGTTTGTTTAAAGGGAATTTGAGATAATGTATCTAATTGAGTTATGGGGACTCAATTCACGCTAGAATAGATTAGAGAGATGCGTGTAGATATTGTGTAGGTAATCATTTTCAAGCACGAATTATAAAGGAATCCTTTAATTTGTATCGAATACAAATTACAGCAAGGCGGTGCTTGTATATGTTCAAATTCTTTTATAAGAAGGATTCAGAGACAACAGAAATTTCTTTTCACGTTAATTTTGAAGTTGTTATTTCTGCTGTATTTGGGTCTACTGCAACATTTGAATTTATTAAACAACTTTTGAACATATAGCAATTCGAAAAGGGAATGTGGAGATAATCTGCATTCTCTTTTTGCATGTATGGGTGAATTTTATATAAAAGGCATGAAAAAATCCCTACCAATCAATTAAGTTCAGTAGGGAAAGTATGGAGATATGGAATTATGGTTACTATCAGAACCACTGGCTAAAGTGGTATTAAATTTAATTAAAAGAACTGGAGTTAGTATAGTCATATGGACACAACTTAGTTAAGTCCTTACAATGGATTTCAAGGAGGAAGTGTCCGTATGGCAAACAAGAAATTTAATGCAGAATTTAAAAAGATGGTTGTTGAATTATATCATTCAGAACGATCTGTGAAAGAACTAAGCAGCGAGTATGGTGTATCAGAAGTAACAATTTATAAATGGATTAAAAAATATTCTCCTATCACAACGATTGATGAGGAAGAAATGACACTAGAAGATCTGAAACAAATGCAGAAAGAAATGCTTCGTCTGAAAGAGGAAAATGAGATTTTAAAAAAGGCTATGGCCATATTCGCAAAAAAATAAAAGATACAGAATTACATCAATTTATCGATTATCAAAAAGAAACATACTCTGTTCATATGATGTGCCAAACTCTTAGAATAGCGAGAAGTTCGTATTACCAATCTCAGCGCAAAACAGGGTCAAAACGTAGTCGTGAAAATAAAGAATTAACCCAGAAAATTATACAAATTCATCAAGATAGTGAAGAACGTTACGGCGCACCTAAAATTCACCAAATACTATTGGAACAAGGATTACAACTAAGTATCAAGCGTGTACAACGGATTATGAAGAGAGAAAATATCCGTTCCAATATATTAAAAAAATACAAACCACATTCATCAAAATCAACTGTAGAAGAACGTACAAATCTATTAGAACAGGACTTCTCCACAACGACAATAAATGAAAAGTGGGTTGCGGATATTACCTATATTCACACAAAAAAAGATGGCTGGTGTTACTTGGCATCTGTGATGGATTTGTATTCTAAGAAAATTATTGGTTATTCATTTTCACGAAATATGACAACGAACCTTGTAGTAAAAGCATTAGAAAACGCTTACTATACACAAAAGCCATCAGAAGGTCTCATTCTACATACTGACTTAGGAACACAATATACCAGTCAAGAATTTCAAACCTTACTCGCGAATTACAACATAAAACCCTCTTTCAGTAAGAAAGGCTGTCCATATGACAACGCTTGTATCGAGTCATTTCACGCCATTTTAAAGAAAGAAGAAGTATATAGAACACAATATGTCACATTTGAACAAGCAAATCTAGCCCTATTTCAATACATTGAGGGATTTTATAACCGCAAGCGAATTCATAGTAGTATTGGTTATAAAACTCCCCAAGCAATAGAAGATCTGGCTAAAAAAGTAGCATAGACTTAACTTTCTTGTGTCCAAGATATTGACTCAAATCCAAACATTGCTTGTGACTTTAGGATTTATTTTGCATCTATTTTAAGCGTAAATTTGCACTATAAGGGATCCCACCACATGCCCATCAACTTAAGAAATACATTCTTCCCCAAAACGATAAAACTAAATTAGAAATTTTTCAATTTAATACTAATTGATCTTTGGAATCCAATAGTGTGCTCTCGATTTAAGTAAAGTTTAACTGTAATTTTTTACCTGTAAATATTATAATTTATTATATCGAAAATATATAAGAAAGAGAGAATTATCATGTTGAATATAGATATTAATCGTTTAACTGATATTTGTTTAGAATATCAACAGTCTAGATTTTATGTTACCAGAATACCTGAAGATTTCTTATCAATTGCAAATAAACGTTTCTCTATACCAAAAGATGATCGAATTATTGCTTTCTTAAGTTGCAATTTATTGGGCTCAGGAAAATATGGTGTTTATTTTACAAGTTCGGGTTTATATTGGAAAAATTGGTTATTAGGTAAAGGAAATATGAAATGGGATAAATTAAATGAAGTGCAACAAATCGAAATTGATAAAGATGGTTTTTTATCTTTTGATGCACAAAAAAGTTTTAATATTAACGGCAGTGATTATCCACCGCAGTTATTTAAAGAATTACTTATAGCTCTTACAAATTCGTTCCACAATTCAAAGCAAAATGATATACATCCAGTTATAAAAATTGACGAGATAAAATCAATCTGCTCTTTGTTTGAGACGTACGATGAATTATTAGAACCTGATAATGGTTTATTTGTAGACACTCATATTTCAGACAAAAAGTTAAAGAAAATTTTGGAGCGATATATTATTTCAAAGGAAGAAGAAATCATTGCTTTTTTAGATACATCTATCCTCGGTAATTTGGGTAAAGGATCAGATGGAGTATTAGTTTGTCAATCGGGTATATATTTTAGAGAAACTTTTGTACACCTGTATTTTCCGTGGCATGTCTTTAGAAATATTCCTATTACTTTAATTTCAAATGAGTTAGAAATCGGAAAAGGAAACATATTTCATCTTCAACATGCTAGAATATCTAGTCAAGATATTCTATTATTCATCAAGAATTTAAAACAGTATGTTAATGCGTTATATGAGGAAAATAAGTGTTCACCTAATATATGATAATATTCAATATAATTTGATGTTCATTTAATATAATATAAAAATACGCTATACTTTTTGTAGGAATATACGGTGGTCTGACCCCATTTGGTGAGACAAAGAAAAAACACCTAGACAACATGTTTCCTATAAGGTCTCACCATACATTTCCATCAACTCAAGAGATTTTAATACCCTCAAACACAAAAAAAAGTTATCCTTTCTAAACAAGCTAAATTAGAAAGGATGACGTTTTCTTATGAATCTCTCGATTCAAGATGAACTACTACCATTTGCAGAAGAATTACAACGATATGTTACACCTATATTTTTAGAAGAACTTGCAAGAGAAATCGGATTTATAAAGCGAAAACGTAAGTTTTCTGGCTCAGACTTAGCTCCAATTTGTATTTGGATCAGTCAACGAGTAGCAAGTGATCCCTTAGTACGATTATGTAGTAGGCTTCATGCAGCTACTGGTACTTTACTCAGCCCTGAGGGCTTAAATAAACGTTTAAATGCTAAAGCAGTTTTATTTTTACAACATATTTTTTCTTTACTGTTACAACAAAAAGTATGTGAACAAACGCAATTTTCTAATCATCTCTTCTCTTATTTTGGGCGAATTCGTATCCTAGATGCTACCTTATTCCAAGTGCCAAATGCTTTAGAGAATATATATCCAGGCTCTGGAGGGTATGCCCAAACAGCCGGAATCAAAATTCAATTAGAATATGATTTGCACAGTGGGGAATTTCTTAACTTTCAAGTTGGACCAGGAAAAAATAATGACAAAACTTTTGGTACAGAATGCTTAGATACCTTACGACCAGGGGATTTATGTATTCGTGATTTGGGTTATTTTTCATTGGAAGACTTAGATCAAATGGATCAACGAGGTACATACTATATTTCTCGTTTAAAATTGAATACGAATGTATATGTGAAAAATCCAAACCCAGAATGCTTTAAAAATGGTGCAATTAAGAAACAATCAGAATACATACAAATAGATGTGAAACAAATTTTAAATCAACTACAGCCGGGAGAAACATTTGAATTAAAACATGCTTATATCGGTGATAAACAATAGCTGTTTGCACGTGTTATTTTTAACCGACTAACAGAAAAGCAACTTCAAAAACGACAAGCAAAAATCGCGGAAAAAGAAAGATCCAAAAATAGAACGTACTCAGAGAAAAGTAAAGTTGTAGCGGGATTAAACGTGTACGTGACGAATACACCTTGGGAATGGGTTCCGATGGAACAGGTACATGAGTTATATACTTTGCGTTGGCAAATAGAGATTGTCTTTAAAACGTGGAAATCACTCTTCAAAATAGATCATTATCGTAATGTAAAACAAGAACGATTAGAGTGCCAACTATATGGAAAGCTAATCGCTATCTTCCTGTGCTCCTCTACTATGTTTAAAATGCGTCAACTTCTTTTACAAAAGAAAAAAAGAGAATTAAGCGAATATAAGGCAATAGGGATGATCCAAGATTATTTATATCTTCTGTATCAAGCTATACAGAAAAACACCCAAGAAGTAACAAAGATTCTAATCCGCCTATTCCACCTACTACAGAAAAACGGGCGGAAATCTCATCGATATGAGAAGAAAACAGTCTTTGATATTATGGGTGTTATCTATGAGTATAGTGGATTTAGAAAACAAAAGAAAGTTGCATAACCTTTAAAAATAATACCTACCTAGGTTTATTTGGCATGCTCATTTTTAAGGATAAAAAGTGTTTTAAGGGTTTTTTAGTTTATTTGACGAAAGTTCATTTTGTTTCCGTTCTTAAGTTGATGGGCATGGGGGTCACCATACATGTCCATCAACTTAAGAGATTTTAATACCCCCAAGTATCCAAAAACGTTATTCTTTCTAAACAAGCTAGATTAGAAAGGATGACGTTTTCTTATGAACCTCTCGATTCAAGATGAACTACAACCATTTGCGGAAGAGTTACAGCGATATATTACACCTGTATTTTTAGAAAAACTTGCAAGAGAAATCGGATTTATAAAGCGAAAACGTAAGTTTTCTGGCTCAGACTTAGCTACGATTTGTATTTGGATCAGTCAACGAGTAGCAAGTGATCCCTTAGTACGATTATGTAGTAGGCTTCATGCAGCCACTGGTACTTTACTCAGCCCTGAGGGCTTAAATAAGCGTTTAAACGCTAAAGCAGTTTTGTTTTTACAACATATTTTTTCTTTACTGTTACAACAAAAAATATGTGAACAAACGCAAATTTCTAACCATCTCTTCACTTATTTTGGACGAATCCGTATCCTAGATGCCACCGTATTTCAGGTGCCAAATGATTTAGATAATGTATATCCAGGCTCTGGAGGCTGTGCTCAAACAGCCGGAATCAAAATTCAATTAGAATATGATCTGCACAGTGGGGAATTTCTTAACTTTCAAGTTGGACCAGGAAAAAATAATGACAAAACATTTGGCACGGAGTGCTTAGATACCTTACGACCAGGAGATTTATGTATTCGTGATCTAGGTTATTTTTCATTGGAAGACTTAGACCAAATGGATCAACGAGGTACATACTATGTGTCTCGTTTAAAATTAAATACGAATGTATATATGAAAAATCCAAATCCAGAATACTTTAAAAACGGTGCTATTAAGAAGCAATCGGAATACATACAGATCGATGTGAAGCGGCTTCTAAACCAACTACAGCCAGGAGAAACATTTGAATTAAAACATGCTTATATCGGTGATAAACAACAACTATTTGCACGTGTTATTTTTAATCGATTAACAGAAAAGCAACTTCAAAAGCGGCAAGCGAAGATTGCGGAAAAAGAAAAGTCTAAAAATAGAGCGTACTCAGAGAAAAGTAAATTGGTAGCTGGATTAAACGTGTATGTGACGAATACACCTTGGGAATGGGTTCCGATGGAACAGGTACATGAATTATATACTTTACGTTGGCAAATAGAGATTGTCTTTAAAACGTGGAAATCACTCTTCAAGATAGACCATTATCGTAATGTAAAACAGGAACGATTAGAGTGCCAATTATATGGAAATCTAATCGCTATTTTCCTATGTTCCTCTACTATGTTTAAAATGCGTCAATTGCTTTTACAAAAGAAGAAAAGAGAATTAAGCGAATATAAAGCGATTGGGATGATCCAAGATCATCTATTTCTGTTATATCAAGCAATACAGCAAAACAACCAAGAGATAACAAAGATCCTAACCCGCCTGTTCAACCTTTTACAGAGGAATGGACGGAAATCCCACAGATATGAGAAGAAAACTGTCTTTGATATTATGGGTGTTGTCTATGAGTATAGTGGATTGAGAAAACAAAAGAAAGTTGCATAATTTTTTAAAAATGAAACCCGTTAGGGTTTATTCGGTGTGCTTACTTTTAAGGACATCAAATATTTTAAGAGTTTTTTAGTTCATATGAACAAAAGTTCATTTTGTTTCCGCTCTTAAGTTGATGGGCATGGGGTCACCATATCAAAAAAAGAAAATTGTACGTTTAGACACAATTTGGAACCATTTTAGCCGATTCCCTGTACGTTAAGCAGTCGGTTGTTTAAATTCATTTTTCTTTCAAATCTTTTTCTCGGGGCTGGTTTCTCTATCCTCTATTTTGTCTAAAGATTATAGCAGTGCCAAGTGATGCGAAAGCTGGTACGAAAATATCTCCCTCAGCTGTTTCCACCACTGGGAACCCATTTCTTTCGATAAATTTACGTGTAGCCGAGATATCATGTACTGCAACTGCATATCCTATAAATCCTGGCAAAGAAGGCGTCACTTCACCTGGCAAAATATCGTTCAGTCGAGATTCAGGAACAATCGTTAGATACGCACCATTAAGGTCAAAAATGCTTGTCACACCTTTTGTTTGTGCATCACGACCTAGATAGCGCTGATAACGTTTGATGAAGTCATCAAGCTCAGGATCAGCAACACAAAGAATTACTTCAACAAGCTCAATCGCTCCATTCGGATGATTCATATGGGCTTGTGTTTGCAAAATCTCTAGAGGTGGATTCTCAGCGATAGCCAAACGACCTTCAGGCACATCTTCCCGATCAATTTCTATATAGTTCAAAGGGACTATTTGTGTTCCGGCTTCTGTCTCTATAGGACGTTGCACAGCATTAACACCACTATGCCCAACACCGTCTTGATTGAACTGAACTGCAGAATCCTTCGCATTAGATGTACAAAAACACAAGATGTGTGTTCCTTCGAATCTTGATAGGGAATTAGAAATAGTATTAACAGTGCGTCTGATATTTTCGAGAATTCGAGGAAGTACAGTTGGTGGAGCCTGAAGAGGCACAAAGTTCGCATCTTGAGGAATCCGTTCTCCATTTTCCACTATAGTAACGATTTCGATAAAATTATGGAGAAATGTAGCATGTGTATTTGCTGCACCCAATGGTTTAGGCACTTCGTCTTCCTTTTCAGCTATCGTCGGATAGGCTGGCGGAGGACATATGAAACCCAGCTTTCGGTACAGATCCAGTGCAACTCTCATATCTGTTACAACATGTCCTACATGATGAATATGCTTGATTTCAGATTTCATAGCACCACTCCTTCCTTATGTTTGGAATTTATTTTTTATTGTTACTCACAGGAAATTAAGAGGTTTGTTCTTGCAAACAGGAGTATCATCAGCATTTTAGAAATTTACCACGCTAAAGGATTTTTAATTGCGTTGCATTCAAAACATTATATTTTGCATAACTTGTGTTAGAGCTGTAAATGAATTTTGCTTTTCTAATGCAACACAAATGATTTTGTGGTGTATCAAAATGTTCTTAAAGGGATAATTTTCACATCAAATTATGCTAAATTTTGTTTAACGTAGTTATTTTCCAATTTGCTGACCGTACACCTATCTATACGTACAGAAGTCGGTTAAAATGTGTCTAAACGTACAATTTTCTTTTTTTGATATGGTGATCCCAATTAGTAGAACAACTTCGGGAAAAGGATGTTCACTTTGCGATTTTAAATTTAGGAATAGATACTAGAACTCCAACAGGAAAATTCTTTTTAACTGTCATGGCTGCCTTTAGTGAACTAGATCGAGAAATGATTAGAGAAAAACAACGTGCGGGAATAAAGTTAGCGAAACAAAAAGGAGTGTATAGAGGAAGATTGAAGAAATACACGAATAAGCACCCAGGTATGAATCATGCGATTGAATTAAGGAAGCATACCAATAAAACTGTTAAGGAAATATGCCAAATTACAGGAGTGAGTCAGGCAGCTCTGTATCGTAGATTAAAAGAACTTGAATAAAGTTCTTTTTTTATTTGTAATTAAATCCCAGAGTGGCCCCTCATACCCAGAATCGTTTCCGTACCCCTGAGAGTAGGGATCCGCTTTTTTCTTGCTACCGATAATTGTGCGTTATGTTAACCTTACATGTATAGGATATACAAGAGAAATTTCTTTACTACCGTATTATTATGATGTTAAAATTTAGAAAAAGAGGGTGAGAATTATTTCGAATGTAATTAATAAGGTTATATTTAAAAGAGCTATTAACTTTTTTATATTAAGTGTAGCACTAACAGTTATTGCAACCATAATAACCTTTATAATCAATCTCGATCTAAAAGAAATAATGGAAGAGATAGGAAAGAAACTGCCAGATCAAGTAAAGGAACCAACAGGTATAGAAAAGGTATGGTCATTTATTGTTAATAATGGTTTTATAGTACCTTTACAAATGTTTATATTAGCCTTGATTCCAATACAATTTTTATATGTCATAAGTATAATTTTAACTGTTTCAGTTCCTGGGGTTCTTTTTGGAATTGCATTACAAGTTGATTTTAAAAAAGGATTTGGGATGATAATTTCTACTATCCCTCATTACCTTTTTGAAGTTTTCGCTTTTTGTTTATTTGCGGCCATTCTTTTTGAATTAAATAAATTTATTAGAATCAAATTAAAAATTATATTCAAAAAGGATAAAGAAAGAGTATCTCTTAGTAAAAAGATTTTAGAAGTAATAAAGATTTATATTGTTTTAACTTTACCTATAATTATCGTTGCTGCATTCTTGGAAACTTATATAGCTGATATCATACTTGATTTATTTTAGGAACTTTATATGCTTGATGAAGATTGAGATTTACCTAAACATAATACAAACTGTGCTTATAACTTCCAATAACGAGAAATTATGTGAACACGAAAGTCTTCCAGTTAAATAATTTGAAGGGCTTTTAATAGTCTTCTAAATACATTGAATCCCGATAATGAGAGATTATGTTAACCGAGCATGAATCTGATATACAACCAAAGCCTACACATTACATCGCCCTCCTCAAATGGTACAATGTGGTAAAATCGTTATTTTAATAAGGGGAGGAAATCATGCGTATTCGGGGTATATTGAGCATTTTGCTCTTAAACATAGGATTGATTCTGTTTACAGGAGGAATCTATGCTTCTCAATGGGAAAACACCATAGTTCTTGCCACTGTTGCCGCGATTATTGGCGGAATCCTAATAGGATTAAGTCCAGTCATGCAATTGTTTAAGAAATAAATCTCTTTTTGATCGGAGAGGTTTGCTACATAAAATAATGAATGAGAATAAGGAGGACATAGCATGAACAGATATTGGATCTACATATATACGTCAATTTTAATTATGTGTTTGATTCTAATTACAATAGGTTTTAAATCAGGAGTAGCATATCAATCTTTATCCTGGAAAATAACCATGAGTGTTTGTGCTGGTTTAGGAATTTCTGCACTTATGAATTTAAGAAGAAAATCTCAAAAAAACTAAAGATGTTTAATAAACATAAATAACTTCTGCTTTCGATAATTATGTAAATGAGCTGTCCATATGGACGGCTTATTTTATTTTTTGCTTAGCGTGGGGTTTTTCTAAAATGCTGACGATGCCCTTTGTACTCTGAATAATGGTTTTCCGGTTATGTCTGTTAACCGGAAAATTGAAATATCAAATCTATTTCCTAAAGTGACACTTGACTGGAAGCCTCTAATTTTTAGTTCGGTCACAATATATTCGGATTGGGTATTTATCCAGGCTCGTACTTCTATGGGGAATTCTTTAGGAGTATTGATACCTCCATAGTGATTTTTATATTTGTATGCATTTCATCAATCATTCCCTTGACTCTCCATTTGTAGTACTGTATAGTACTAATATGAAAAAAATACACTTAGTAATAAAGATATTGCTCTGCAATCCGCTTTTACATTGTTTCTTACTAAAGGTTTTCTGGCAACAAGCATGGACGACATAGTCACACGTAGCAAAGTTTCAAAAACGAACATTTATTATTATTTTAAGAGCAAGGAGGAGCTGCTGCTCGCTATTGTTAATCAGTTGATAGCACATTACGAGCAGCGAATTAATTATATTGTGTCTCAAACTGAGCTCACCGTTCAGGAGAAATTAGAAGCGGTACTCCACATTTTAAGCGATACTATTGAACAAAATAACTACCTTGGCGGTTGTCCTTTCCTGACTCTGTATACACAGACGCCTATTGACGCGGTTGAAATTAGAGATAGAATCAAGAGTTTTTTTGAAAAACAGCTGCATGGTGTTGAATTGATTTTAGCCCAAGGGATTGCACGACAAGAACTAAAGGAAGAGCTGCCCGTTAAACAAACAGCTATGTTGATTGTCTCCTCTATTGAGGGTGCTCTCTTCTTGGCTCAAGCTTCTAACAACCAAGATATGATCAAAAATTTATTTCCTGCTTTAGCTTCCATGCTAAAGTAATATTTTTAGATATATTAGTACTAGTTAGTACTATAAAATAATAAAGGAGTGTTTTTATTATGAAAATCTTCATGACCGGCGGAACTGGTTATATTGGACGTCATTTAATCGCTGAGTTAGCTTCTCAGCATCAGATTTATGCACTTGTACGTCAAAAAAATCGTCTTCTTACCATCATCAATCAACTGGCACCCGATCAACAGAACAACATTGTTCCTGTTATCGGTGATCTAACGCAGCCTCGATTAGGTTTAAGTGATGACAGCTACAAGCAATTACTTGCAACTGATCTAATTATTCATGCAGGAGGTCCAATGAATATTGAGTTGAACCTCAGTGAAGCTGAGCAGTCTTTCCTCGCCCCTGCAAAATCCCTTGCTCGGCTAGCACAGGATATCCACGCTGCAAAAGAATTAAAGCATTTTATCCATGTCGTAGGCTTTATGAGTCCCTATCATGAACAAAATGCATTGTTGGATCTAGATCATTTGCTGGACAATCAACCGCCTTATGAAAAAATGAAGTTTTTAGCCGACTCTTATATACGAAAATCTCTTCATAACATGAGCATTCCCTTATCTACTGTTAATCCTAGTGTAATCGTCGGAGACTCCTTCTCAGGGAAAACAGAACAGATTGGAGGCCTTAGCATCTTAGTCGATGCCGTAAGGCGAAATCTTATGTCGCTTGTTCCAGGCGGCGACGATTATTGGTTACCAATGGTTCATATTGATCATGTGGCTTCGTTTATTTCAAAACTTGCTAATACAGAAGGGTTATCAAGCAATACCTACTATCTTTTAGATTCTAAGCAAGAGAGTCCGTCGATCCGAACTTTCATCAAACTCATGGCACACGAATTGCAGACAACAAAGCCGTTAGGAACTATACCGCTTCCGTTATTGAAAACTGTGCTTAGAATGGGTGCTGGTAAGATGCTTGGTATTCCTAAAGAATCCATGAGTTTTCTTGTTAAGTCGGAATTCCCTGTTTACAGTAAATTAGAAATAGAACAAAGGAACGGCAGAAATTCATTCGTAGTTCCGTCCACGCTCCCTTTTATCATTAGTGATTTGGATTATCGGTTAAATCATTTAGGCCTGAATCAAAATGAGCAGAAAGATTTTAGTCAACGAAGAAGGGCTAACTTAGTTTCGCTAGAGAAAGATAGGAATAAAACACCTATTATTTTTCTTCATGGGACGTTCAGCAATGCTGATGCCCTTTTGCCCCTCTCACAATTTTTAAGCAGTTTAAATACTTGGTTCGTAGATTTACCTGGATTTGGGCGTACCCCTTATCACCATAATCCTTCTGTGCTAGAAGGCTATGTAGAGAGCATTTCCACTATGATCACTGAGTTGAACAGACCCGTTATATTAGTGGGGCATTCATTTGGCGGATTGATTGCGGCTCAAGTGATGGAACGGCTGCCCTCACTGATCAAACAACTCATTTTATTGCAGCCAGTACTGCATCCTATCCAACCTAAATATAGATTTCGACGTATTACAAGTTTCGTTCTAAAATATATGGATCCCGCCCGTTTGGAAAAAGAGCTACTTCAAGCCAATAGCTTCAGAACATCCAGTCAGTTATTGAGTAATTACGCTCATTCTGTGGTCCGTGATTTAAAATCCCCCCGTATACGTAAAACTAACGCTACGGTCATGTCTTGCTTAACTATATCAAAATCCATTCAACTAAATCCTGAGACATGGGATAAGAGGAAAATTAAGATACTATGGGGAGCTTTGGACAAAGATCATCATGTCCCAAAGCAGTTTGAACACTTGGATATTACACGTATTCAGTACGGTCATCAGTTTCCTGTTGAATCCCCTGAACTAACTGCTCAATGGATTTCTCAAGCTGTAACAGTATAAAGGTATTGATGGAGGTGTGGATTGTCAACACAAATTTAGGCTGCTTTTTAAGGGCTCGTTTTCTGAACTCAACTGGACTTAAATAACCTAAAGTTCCATGAACACGATGATAGTTAAACTGGTTCTGTTGCAAAGTTTGAAAAAAGCATAAACAGGTTGGTAAATGAAGAACAATGTTTAAGAAGTAGCTAGTAATTGTTGAAGTTCATTGTTGTTGCTTTTAAATAAAGTCACGGTGTTTTTAAAAAAGACGCGATGTTTTGAATAAAGTCGCGACGTTTATAAAAAAGTTGAGATGTTTTGCCCCTTTGGATCTGTTTATCTAAAGGGGTGTTTTTATAGTGAAAAGTGAAAAGAAGATTTGAACTGAAAGGGCGGATTAAGGAACTGTTGAGTAGCAGTAAAGTTACTCCACTAAAGGTCCATTTTCTTGAATAACTTATTGTGTAAATGCTAGGATAGGGAGTTTAGTTAAAGAAGCATAGCATAAAATTTTCCTTAATGATAAAATTAGTTAAAATTGTTTTTACATAAATTGGGGGATTAAAATGAAAATTCGTTTAGTGAAAGGTTCAGACTACTATGTAATTTCTCCACTACTTAATGAGTGGTGGGGCGGAAGGAATATGTCCGATATGTTACCAAAATTATTCTTCGATCATTTTACAAATACAAGTTTCATTGCTGAGAAGGAAGGGAGAATTGTAGGTTTTCTTATAGGGTTCCTTTCTCAATCTCATTCAAATGAGGCATATATTCACTTTGTTGGCGTTCATCCTGAATATAGAAAGCATAACATCGGAAAAAAATTATACAACGAATTTTTTAATGAAGTTAAACAAAATGGTCGTAAAATTGTCCGTTGCGTAACATCTCCTGTCAACAAAGTTTCGATTGCCTATCATACCAAGATGGGGTTTGAAATTGAAAAGGGAGATAAAAATGTAGATGGTATTGATGTACATAGTAATTATGATGGTGTAGAACAAGATAGAGTTTTGTTTGTTAAAGTACTATAACCTGTCAGTCAGGGGGGAGAATATTGATCATTGAACATAGTAAGGAAAAACCAATTATTCATGAAACTGCATATATCGCACCGAACGCAGTGGTGTCGGGAAACGTGACTATTGAAGAAGGCGTACGTATTCTATATGGTGCTGTAATTACTGCTGAAGGTAGTCCCGTTATTATTAAGAAGAATACAATTATTATGGAGAATGCTGTATTACGATCAGCCGGAAAATTCAACTTGAAAGTTGGAAAACAAGTGCTTATCGGTCCTCATGCCTATATAACCGGTTGTACAATTGAAGACGGAAGTTTTATTGCATCAGGAGCTAAAGTGTACAATGGTGCTGTCGTAGGTATTGGCTCTATTGTCGCTATTGGTGGAGTTGTTCACGTTAATACTCATTTACCCAAGAAAAGTCGTGTTCCTATTTATAATGTTGCCATTGGTTCACCTTATGCTATATATTCCCCGAACCAAGTAAATGAAATAGGGGCTGAACTTCAAAACATTGATTTCTTAGGAAGTGTTTTCAATGTACCCTCAGATATAGAGTTGTTGAAAAGGATGAACATAGCTATCGAAAAATATACAAATTATCTAGAGAAACATAAAGAAGATAAGGATATTGTTTAAAACTTCTTTTTAAAATTTCATTTATATTCAAGCAAATGTGATAAGTTTATTCTGTATGGCCCCCTTTATGTAGATATGATCTTCCACAAACGGGCGCGATTGTGGAACAACATAGGTAGAAATAATCAAACTTTTTTATAAAAATCTCATGCTTAGTTAAAAAGAGTAACTCCATTTTGATTAATCTTTTTTCAAAATGGAGTTTTTTTATTTGCTGTTAAACAAGGATTGAAGGAAATTTTTTTATCAATCTTTATTTTAAAGCTACACCAACGAGGGCTTCGGCTCTCTTTTTTTATTTCTTTCGACAAAATATGACAAAATAGTTGTAACTGGATTTGTTATGATAGTTTCGGAAATCTTACATTTTAATAAACGAAGTGAGGGCGGAGTTAAGATGAAATCAAAAGGTGTAGCTTATTTACTACATATTTTCTTAGGATTTTTAGGTGCTGGTCGTTTCTATGTTGGTGATATAGGTATGGGAATTTTAAACCTTCTTACATTAGGAGGATTCGGAGTTCTATGGTTTATTGATCTATTTCTATTAAGTGGACGTGTTGATTATAAAAACGCATTATTCGCTGCTAGAACAGCTACAAATAATATTAATAATGTGAATACAGTTCAAGTTAATATTGATCCAAACATGCTAAAAAATATGCAATCTGAAGCTGCTGCAACAGCAGAACCGAAAGTGGAAGATAAGAAGGAAGAACCTTTAGATTTATCAAAACCTAGATTCTAAACATGTAATTAAAAATAAGCGCTCGAAAGAGTGCTTTTATTTTTAATCTTAACAACAAAAAAAGCACATGAAATGGGGATAACATGTGCAAGAAAATAATAATTCAGGTAACTTAACCATAACACGAAAGCTCTTATATGTGGGTATTTTTCTTTTTTCTCAATATCCAATATAGATAAATATGGTAAAATGGAAATTAGATAGGAATTCAATTTATATTATTAAAAGTAGAGTGGTTCAAGTCGGAGAAAGGCACCTTAGGGTGTCTTTTCTTTATGGGGGTAGCACGCACATTTTAACGTTTTTATACTCTAAGGGATTCTCAAAACTCAATAACTGTACCTTTGAAATAAAGTCGTACTGTTTATAAAAAAGATGTACCGTTTTAAAGAAAGTTATACCGTTTATAAAAAAGTTGCACCGCTTTATCCCTTTGTATAAAGGGATATTTTTTGTGCGTATTTTTAATTACAAAAAATATTTTGTCAAAAGTTCCTTTGTCTCAAATACCTACGTTTTTTGATATCGAAAATTGCTTAGCGTATATTTTCGTTAAAATGTGGGCGGTACGCCTATATGTAGTTACGTTAAGTTCGTGGGGTTTAGCCCCCACACGACTAGCCAGCACTTACACCCAAAAACAAGAGGAGACTATTTATTCTTATCACTAATAGAGTGAATACCTAAAAATAGATATTTCTCAATGGATATTTAAAAAAGGTAATTATATACAATTTGAAAATACTATAATGTAATTAATATGACTTTTTTTAATGGAGGGATATTATGAAGAGAATTTTAATTATGCTTTTTTTTAGTTTTTTAATGGTAATAGGTTGTCAAAAAAATACAGAAATAACAACAAGTAAAAACAAATTAAATGATGATAAACTTGTATTAGAAGACAAGGAACTTTCTGAAAAAGTAAAACCTAAAGTATATAAACCAGTGTCATTAAAAGAAGCGAAAAAGGTACTTCCTTTTGATCCAAAGTTATCATCTAACTTATTAGATGGTTATGAACCGATAAAGAATGTTTATATAGAAGATTGGGGTAACAAAGAAAAAATAGCTATGGAAACGAAAATAATTCCGAACGAATTAAACAAAGAAAAATTAGGAGTATATTCTGTACGTGTTGCAAATTTTCCAGATTATCCATCTGATATTATTAATAAAAAAGAATATGAAAGTGAACTGAAATTAAAGAGTGGAGTAACTGCATATTATGGAAAAAATCAATTAGCTTGGAAAGATAAAGAAGTAGAATATTTGATTGGTTATATTCCGATTTCTAATAGTGAAGTTGAAAAAACAAAAGATAAATTAATAGAGATAGCAAATACAATAAAGTAAAAAAGGGCTGAATTTTTTCAGCCCTTTTTTACTTTATTGTATTGAATTTGCCATTTCTATTAACTCTGAAGAAGTGAATTTCCCTTCTTCTTTTTCACCTATTAAAGAATAATATAATCCGGATTTATTATCATTGGGGTAGCACGCACATTTTAACGTTTTTATACTCTAAGGGATTCTCAAAACTCAATAACTGTACCTTTGAAATAAAGTCGTACTGTTTATAAAAAAGATGTACCGTTTATAAAAAAGTTATACCGTTTATAAAAAAGTTGCACCGCTTTATCCCTTTGTATAAAGGGATATTTTTTGTGCGTATTTTTAATTACAAAAAATATTTTGTCAAAAGTTCCTTTGTCTCAAATACCTACGTTTTTTGATATCGAAAATTGCTTAGCGTATATTTTCGTTAAAATGTGGGCGGTACGCCTCCTCCAAGAAAATATATAAATAAAAATAGATAAGACCAAGAACTGGTGTTAGCCCTGTCAAGTAGACAGCTATAAAAAAGAC
>NZ_AKCS01000026.1 GCF_000299035.1 Bacillus bingmayongensis | reverse complement strand
TTTGTTTTGTTAGCTTGATAGCGATGTGGCAGTACCCCAAACGAAAGTTTTATCTCTTCATAGTTGTCCATGAAAATTCAGTTCATTTTTTTATTTAGGGAAATAATTAATTTCTTAAGTTGATGGACATAGGGTGGAACCCCATGCCCATCAACTTAAGAAATTTTATTATCCCCAAGTACAAAAAACGTTATTCTTTCTAAACAAACTAGATTAGAAAGAATAACGTTTTTTGTGAATCTTTCGACTTAAGATGAACTTCAACCATTTGAGGAAGAATTACAACGATATGTTACACCTGTATTCTTAGAAGAACTTGCAAGAGAAATCGGATTTATAAAGCAAAAACGTTAGTTTTCTGATTTAGAAGAAACTTTGCAACAGGACCCTACCATCCTTCTCTTATCTTATCTAGGGGATCCCAAATTGACCAGGTTGCCTCTAACAAGTTTTCTTCATTATCTCTGAAATAAAAATATTTAGCTTCCCCTTGCCCTAATACCTTAATATCTTCAACTTCAATTCCCTTTTCTTTTAGCTGATTATGGGTATATTCAATATCTTCACAATTTAATGCAATCACAGGAAATGCTTTCTCATTTCTTATTATTTCTAAAGGATTGTTGTTCTCTGTTTGAATCAATAAAGTAGCAATTGCATTTTTATGAGGATAATGTAAAACCGCAATATATGACCCACGGTCTTCAAATTTATTAATCAATTTAAGCCCCAGATTTTGAGTATACCATTTAATAGACGTATCAATATTTGTAGTTGGAATATAATTATGTCCTACCCTTGTAAATAAAAATTGATTTAACATTCATTTCTACAACCTTTCGTAATTTTTTAAATAAAAACATTATAGCACATACGTTCTTTTAGAGTGGATTTTAATCGGCAGGGCCTCACCATACATGCTAAATCCTTTTGCCTACGTTTCATTTGTGTCTCAGGTAATTTATACATGATCAATCTTGCAAGAAGTTTTTGATACATTCTAAGATAAATCTCAGGAATCTCATATGTTTCACCAGACTGTAATTGGGCAATAAATTGCACCATATCTAGTTGAATGTACTCAGAATGCTTTTTTATTGTTCCATTTTGAAAGTATTCAGGTTCTTTATTCTTTTGATATATACGAGTATAGAGTTTTAATCGTGAAATGAAATAAACACCACACTTGCCTATAGCATGTAGATCTTATAAGACGAAATAACCTAAATCACGTATACATACATCACGTGGTTGAAGTGACGTTAAGCAAGTAGAGCCAAACGTTTTATCATTGTGTTTTCCCGAACCTACATGAATATGTAAAAATTAACCACTTAATAAATCGTGTTCTAATTGAATTTTCAAGCCAGCACTTTGACCACTTCCTCCTGAACCTTGGTATGTAGAAATAAATTTAGTTGGAACCTGAAAATGTGTAGAATCCAATACACGAATACGTTGAAAATACAGAATCTACAAAAAGAATATGTGATATCTTTTTTTGCAAACACCCTAGGTAATCAAACATTATTTTGTTTGAAATTTATTTGTTTTATAATGTTAAACCTAATCATTGAAGAAATTAGTAACAATGTTGTTAAAAAAGCACACAGTACATTGAAAATAATTTGAGTGAATGGCATCCATACTAGAACCATATTAAATGAATAATCTATTAGATATGGCCATATAACAAGTATAATCATAAAGAATAATCCAGTAATCATTTTTACAGCAAACCAAAGTTTCTCTTTTTTGAAGTTTATTTCGTTTTTTTTATTAATACGTTTTCTCATCGTACTAATAAAAATCATTACAAGTATAATTAGTACAGTCAATATCAGAATGCCAATACTAAAAATTTTATCCATGGAACCTTGACTAAACGTCATATTCGTTTGTGGTTCGTTGTTAAGATGATTCATTATATTTTGAGAAATATTGATTGTTTGGCTTCCTGGGCTGTTTGATTGCACTCCAATAGCCACATCTTTTTTCGGAAGGATAATTATATTTGATGTGAAACTAGGATTTTCTCCACTGTGAGTAATATATGAACCATCTTTTGTTACTATCCATCCGTATGCATAGTATAAAGGTTTATTTTTAGATTCACCAACAATGATATCATTGTTAATTGTGTGTGATTTCTTAATAAGGCGTGCAAGCTGCTTGGGAACGTCACCACTTCCTAATTGTGCATTTAACCAAATTCCCATATCTTTTGAAGAAGTAATTAAATATCCGTCAGCTAATGAGCCTTGATATCTAGGTGCATCATATTCAGAAGTTCTAAAGAAGAATGGTAAGTATCCTTGCGCCATATCACCAGTTTTTTCTGCTTCTTTTAAATTGTAATAACTATTATTCATTCCTAGTGGTAGTAAAATTTTTTCTTTTACAAAATCCTCGTATTTTTGACCAGTTGCCATTTCAAGAATATACGCTAGTAAGTCGTATCCAATATTGGCATATTCGAAGTGTGTTCCCGGATAGAAGTCTAAAGTGATTCCTTCCGATAAACGAACCGTTTTTTCAAGGAGATTATGAGAAGTTCCTTTTGGAAATTTGTTAATGGTTTTCTCTGGCAAACCACTTGAGTGGTGTATAAGTTGTTCGATAGTAATTTCAACTTTTTCTCCATTAAAATTCACATTAAACCATGGCACATATTTTGAAACGCTATCTTTAAGAGATAATATTCCTTCATCTTCCAGTATCAACATAGCTAAGGCAGTAAATGCTTTTGTTGTAGAACCTAGTTCAAATAAAGTATCCGTAGTTATAGGTGTTTTCTCTTTTATATTACTGAAACCGTACTGACCATATATTACTTCTGCCCCGTTTGTAATAGTTATTGATGCTCCTGGGGCATTATCTCCTTTCAAAGAATAAGAAATAATATCCTGTAGTTCCTTTAATTTGAGAACGTTATTTATTTCCCTTTTTGAATATGCATTTGTTGTTACAACACTAAAATTGAATAATAAAATTAATGTAACTATAAGAAAAATCAGTCTTTTTAAACAGCTATTTCTCATTAATCAATTTTCCTTTCAGCAAAATTTTGAGAAAGATGAAGAATATTAATGTTAAGCAAAACTCAATCCCTTTTAATAAGGAATTGAGTTTTGTTTGTCTATCTATTTCAACTGCTATTATTTCTTACGTGGCCAAATGAAATAAGAGATGGTAAAAATAAAATCTGATATAAGTACAACTGTCCATATTATTAATGTGCTGTAAAATGGAGCTACTTGCTCAGGGTCATTCGCTAAATACATCAACCCGAATAAAATTCCTACTCCAATGGCATAAGCTAATAAATGTTTACACGATCCCTTCAACGAATGACATGCGTATTCGTAACCAATCTTTCTTTCAGGCTTTGCTCCTTCTTTTTTGATATGATATAAAAACTTTTTATCTGCCCAATGCATCATACTCTTTCCAAAAACTAATGATACACCTAAATAAACAGCAGCAAGGGCATGTGCTTGTGTTGCTGTACCACCATTATAGAGGTCAACAGCAGTTACGCTTAAGAGAATCAAATCAATAACCGGAACTAACGCTAAAAGGAACATACCAAGTTTCTTTTGATTAAATAGGTAACGTGAAACTAGGCCGAGTATAATAAAAAGCCAAAAACCAACTTCAGCTCCAATAATTGACCAAACAACAAAATTCAAATAATCACTCCTAATTATATTTTAGTATAGATGTTTTTAATTGTTTTTATTTAATACAATTGTACTAAAATGATTATACATAATGACCTTGAAAAATACAACTGTATTAAAAAGATTATTATGTTGTTTTTTATGGTAAAATAGCGGTATGCCGAAAATTATAGATCATGAAGAGAAACGTATATTAATTGCAGAGGCGATGTGGCGAGTCATTTCGATTAAAGGGATGGAAGGAGCAACAGTAAGAAATATTGCCCAAGAGGCAGGTGTTTCATTAGGAGCACTTCGCTATTATTTTTCGAATCAAGATGAGTTATTAGTCTTTGCGATGACCCTTGTACAAGAGAGAGTTACAAAGCGCATTCAAGCAGTAACAATACGTGATTTACCTCCAAAGGAGATCGTGATAAACATATTATTAGAACTTGTTCCTATAACCGATGAAGCACTTGTAGAAATGGAAGTTTGGTTCGCTTTCATGGCACATATTAACCATCGAAGTGAAAAATTACCAATAAAATCTGATAAAATTTATGATGTGGTTAAAGATATCATTCATTTCCTTAATAGTTGTGCCCTTTTAAAACCTGAACTTGATGTAGATCTTGAAGTGGAAAGACTCTATTCGCTGATTGATGGACTTGCAATTCATGCCCTGTTTGACCGTGAACGAATTAATCGGGAGCGTATCACAAAAACGATTCAGTACCACATGGATTTAATTTGTGTTAAATAATCCAACAAATCCCTCTATCAATCATCGTTCAGGTGAGTGATAGAGGGATTTTTATTCAGCTTTTTCTTCTTTAATTTTAAAGTCGATAATTCTTTAAAATTGTTCTTATTCTCACTATATACTTATAATACATGAATCCCAAAAAGAAAAAATAAGTATAAGTCTTCATTGTTTATTAAAATATAATGTGCTAATATCTTTTTTGATACAAATGTATTAAAAAAGGGGGAGCATTCATGGAGAACCGTGCAAAACGCATTCGTATTTTAGACATATTAAGGGGTTTTGCTATTTTAGGAACGCTTGGAACGAATATCTGGATATTCGGATTTTTGGGAGATGTAAGCAAAGTATTTATGGGCGATAATCAATGGTGGGTGTCAGTCGATGATTTTATCCGAACCTTATGCCTTGTATTTATTAATGGAAAATTTCTCGGTTTACTGTCAGTTATGTTTGGGGTCGGCTTGGAAATGAAATATCAACAATCCCTTCGTAAAGGTAACGCTTGGCCTGGCACATATTTATGGATATCAATGATTCTGATGCTAGAAGGCTTCATTCATTTCACACTTGTTATGGAATACGATGTTTTGATGGGCTATGCAGCAGCTGCAATCATCGTATCGTTGATTGTAAAGAAAGGTGAAAAAGCGATTTGGCTTACGATTAAATGGGGCGTAGGGGTTTATGGCTCATTCGTATTGTTTTTATTTGTGATGATGCTATTAGCTGCTGTAAATGGAGTTAATGGTAAGGCGGGTGTAAGTGGAGATATAGTCACTCTTTATCAAACAGGGAGTTGGATGGAGCAAGTACAATACAGGTTATCAAATTTTATTATGTTACGGTTTGAAGTCGTATTTGCCCTTCCACTTAATATAGTCCTGTTTCTTTCTGGTGTTATTCTTATGCGTAAAGGGGCGTTTGCTGATAATGAGGTAGGAAGAAAAATCCGTCGTCTTCTATTTAAATATGGAATCCTAATTGGGCTACCGCTTAATTTGCTACTCTTTGTTCCTGGTGGATTATTTGATATGCCGGTTAGATATTTGTTCGCCCCTTTGTTGGCAATGGGATACTTAGCAATTATTTCCCGACTTGTCGAATTAAAACCAAATCTAAGGGTTTGGAGCTGGTTGGAGCAGATAGGTAAAATGTCACTTAGCTGTTATGTACTGCAAAATGTGTTGGCTTCGGTTATTTTTTATGGCTGGGGGATTGGGCTCGGAAGCAAGCTAAATTCGATTTCAATCATTGGTGTTTGGACTGCACTCAGCATATTCCAGATTATGTTCGCTAATGTTTGGCTTCGCTCTTTTAAGATGGGACCGATGGAAGTTGTGAGAAAACAGACTGCGAGGCTCTTTTCATAGGATACTGTCTCCAAAATAAATTAGATTCGCATTAATAAAATAGGAATTTACACTCAAGAGGCCGATTTTCCTTATTGGGGTCACCATACATGTAAGGTTTTGGTGTCCCCCCCACAACGATAAAAATAAACTTGGTTGCCATAAAAAACATTACGTTTTCATTCTGAAAGCATTATCGAAGTTTAACCTAATGATTATATAGCCAGGTACTGATTATTAAAGAAAAAATGCAATCGGATTAATCGCTACATCTATAAAGATAATTCAAATAAAAAAACACCTCCATTAAAATCATAACTGATACTTACGATTTAAAGAGGTGTTTTTTATCGTCTCATTCTCAGGGTTCACTCCAATACAGAAAGGATGGCGTTTTTTTATGAATCTTTCGATTCAAGATGAGTTTTATTTGTTTGCTCAAGAACTACAACGATATCTATCTCCATATATTCTTCAACAACTCGCACAGGAGACAGGTTTTGTAAAACGTAAAAGTAAGTGTGGCGCACGAGATTTGGCTGCCTTATGTATCTGGATCAGTCAACATGTAGCAAGTAGTCCCCTTACTCGATTATGTAGTCAGCTTTATGCTAATACAGCTACACTCATGAGTCCAGAAGGACTTAATCAACGTTTTAACCGATATGCTGTTTTATTTCTACAACGTGTATTTTCCCTTTTAGTCAAAAGCCAACTAAACGATTCATCTCAAATCCCAAACCAATACACTTCTTATTTTGAACGTATCCGTATTTTAGATGCTACTATTTTTCAAGTGCCTAATCATTTGGCCCCTATTTATCCTGGTTCAGGAGGATGTGCACAAACAACCGGTATTAAGATTCAGCTAGAGTATGATTTACATAGTGGAAAATTCCTCAATTTTCAAATGGAACCAGGTAAAAATAAGGTTCTGGTGCGAAAATAGCTTACTAGGAATATAGAACAGCAATCCCCTGTTAACTTTGAGATTAAACGGCTAATCCAAATAACTTATGAATGACTTCAACCTCATTTTGGACAGATTTCACCCTTTGGTGAAGTTGTCTTTTTGTCATCATATGCATGGCTTCGATACCTCTCAAAATCAAGGTTGCTGTACGAAATGATTTTAATCCTAACATGGAACGAACCCTCTTCTTTATAAAACGATGATCCTGTTCCACGATATTGTTAAGATATTTACATTGTCTTATCTGTACGCCTTCAGGTATACGTTTCTCCTCTTTTAATTCTTGTATCGCCAGTGGATAAGCCGGATTCTTATCCACCGTAATGACGCGAGGTTTAGAAATATGAAAAGACCGCAAAGCTTTCTTGAAGAATCGCTTTGCAGCCTTTGTGTCTCTTGTTTCACTGAGATAAAAATCAATTGTGTTTCCTTCGGAATCCACTGCACGATACAGATAAATCCATTGACCTTTTACTTTGATATACGCTTCATCGACTCTCCACGAGTCATTTGTTGGCTTAAGATGACGCCGTATTCTTTCATCTAATTCTGATCCATATTGATGAACCCAACGCATAATGGTTGTGTGAGCGATGGATAATCCACGTTCCTCCATCATTTCCACCAAATCACGAAAACTTAGGTTGTACCGTAGGTACCATCTCACCATTAACAAAATGATGTCAGGTTGATAATGTTTCCATTTAAATAAATTGTCCTTTTCCATACCGAGCACACCTTTTTTAGAGTAATACTATCAGTATGTCCAAGTTTAGGAGATTACTTGCAAGAGCTTTAAAGTTTTTGCACCAGAACCGTTTTTATTTCTCCATGTACAAATAATATACCAGCAGTATTATTTTCAGCTGACTCAGATTTTTCATTTAACCAAACCATACAGAAGCCGGTGAATTCGTGGATATTAAGTGGGTTAGAAGTGATGGGAAATATAAAAAAAGACCTGGGAACTCTTATTTATCTTTAGATAATAACTGTTATTGTACCCTATGTAGGAATGGAAAAAATATAAAAGTTCCCATTATGTTTTTAGAACACCTTGGTAAATGGGAACCTAAAAACTCTACAACATGTAATTGCATTTAAAAAAAGACAACACTTCAAAAAATATTAATAATCAAACTGTTGATTTTCAATAAAAATTGATCGAATTAATACTAATAACCATTGTAACCGATTAAAAAGATTGATTGCTTTTGTATTCCTTTTTCAGCTAATACACCCGCGTGTTAGTTAAAGAAAAGGTTAAACGATAAACGAAGCACATTTAAAATTAAAGAGCCTATTTTATATCTACCATAAAATAGGCTCTCTCACATTTCTATGAATATATATTTTACCATTACATTTTTTCTAATATCATTTGTCTCTTATACCACTTTGACATTTTTTCAACTGCATTAGCTGATAAACGCTTAGTTTGTCTATTGCAAAATCTGGATAGCGTAGGTGCCGATATTTTTATTTCTTTTGCAAGCTCTCGTATACTTATATTATCAACATTGTGTCGCTCTAGTATTTTTTCTCGAACAACTTCTTCATCAAAAATGTCAGATTCTTTACTAACTGTTATTTGCGGCATATCAATAATATCTTTAGTCTTTTCACTATACTCTATTGTTGTTTCATTATTATTTTCTATTTCGAATGTTTTTTTCTTTGGTAAATTGTACATAGATTTAATTAATTCTTCTGGTGGAAGAATAGTAATATTTAAATCAATCCAATAATCTTTGAACCAATTTTTCTTATTTAAACGTTCTTCATCTAATTTACTTGAATACTCCCACTTAGAAATCACATTCTCTCTCTCTAAGTCAGTAAGAACATTCTCTAAGTGTTCTCGAGTACGACTTGGTTTCCATGTAAGTGGAATTGCCATGACAGCTAATAATCCTTTATCGCCTCCAATGGAGTACGGGCGCTTTAAAGTAGAATATATTTGCCTAATTCTCCATTGCCATGTTAAATAGCGAATTAAGCGTTTATGATATTTATGTCGGTAACTATTATATTCAAGTGCCTTTTTAGATAATAAGGCTGTAGTATTATTTGAACCATATAAATAACTTGATAAAAAGCTTCCAGGTTTAATTCGGCAAGATTCAATACCCATATATTCATTTGTTGTATTATGTCTCCATAATACAACTGAATCTAGAACAAATAACCTTTTAATTACTTCCCTTTTTACTTTATATTCCTCATCATTTTCATTTTCATCATTTAAAACTACTACTTCATTATCATCATTTAAATATATAAAAATACTCGCTAAAGCAGCAATCCTCTTAGCAACCTTAATTTTATCTTCAGGTCTATAATATTCTCCCTTACTTACTTTCTTTTTAGGTACATTACACATATCTAATACTTGCTCATATGAAAATTCGATGAACTCGTCCGGTGACTGCGCTTGAGCTAACCATTGTATAGTAATTGAATCTAATACATCCGCTGTAAGATCATCCATATTACTCATTACATCATTAACTAAAGTATTCCACCGGGACGCTTCATCATCTTTAATAAGCTTCAAATCCTCATCCCGATGCGAAGAAAGCTGAGCTATCGCATTACTTTCTTTTGTTTCAATCGGATAAGATTTGACACCCATATTTGAATCCTCTTCAAAATGATTTTTGGAGATCCCGTCACGTAATTTAAAATAAACCGCGGAATTATTGACCTCAAAATAATCTTTATCATCTGTTCTATCTTCGTTTTCTTCTGCCTGAATTACTGTTTCATCACTTAATTTTGGCTTTTTATCATTTTTAAACTCTTCTGTTAAAAGATGTTCAATTTCTGAATGGATTTCATCCTTATACTGATTCAACTTAATAGCAATTTGTAATGAGGTTATTCCTTCTACATTCTTTTTACTAAGCCATGATACTAATGCTGAAAAAGATGGGGAAATATATTGTGAAGTTATAACCTTACTACTATCTTTTTCGACATCTGCACTAAAAGAAGTCCATTTCTTCCAAATAACTTCGTTATTTCCATATAAAGGTTCAGATATTAACAAAGCATCAGTAAACAATTGTGCTAATTTCTCCACGTTGTCACTCCTTCCTTTCGTACATTCCTTTCAAACAACTCAATATTTAGCGAATTATATATAAATCATTCTTATTTTCCGATTCTGTTATGTTCAAAAAAATAATGAAACACTTTTGTCTTGTTTGTACAAGTGAAATAACATTTATTATACATTACCAACCAATATACCATCAATTAATCTAACGAATTAATAACTGAAACACTTTTTGACATATTGTTAACCTTTTTTATAAATATGAAACACACTTTTGCCCTTATCACTTCTCTATCATACCCTTATATAAGCTTTTGCATGAATAACACGTATATAATGAGCTAGATTCATTCATTTCTATTTGAAACAAGCAATTGAAACATCTTTGTCATATCCTCGACCTAAAATTCAAAAGATGAAACATTAGTTAATTTTTCTTATTTCGATTATATATTTTCAAAAATTTTTTTAACATCCCATAAACTCATATATATCAACCGTTTTCCCTTCTGTGTACAAAACAGATCCTAAATCATCCTGAAACATTTTTGCCATATCCTTGACCTTATCAAATATAAGAAACACCCATAAACCCTTATGTATCAAGGGTTTATAAGTGTTTCTTTCTTTTTCCTACTACATATAAAACATGAAACACCTTTGCCATATCCTTGACCTTGTAAATTTTAAAATATGAAACGTTTTTTGCCATATCCTTGACCTAATATCCTTTTCAATTCTTTCATAACCCTTCATACCACTACATTCAATGGATATTTCTATAATAAATGACTTATATATGAACATGAAACACTTTTGCCATATCCTTGACGTAAAGACATGAAACATCTTCATTTAATCCTTATATATCAACGTTTTTCTACTGTTTCACTAATAATTTGACACATCCAATACATGAAACGTTTTTTGCCATATCCTTGACACAAAAAAAAATGAAGAAAATCCTGTATCCCTTGTCACAACTGGCTTTATGTCGTGTTTCATATTCTCAAAATTCCCCTTAAAGGAGCACCTTTCAGCAATTTTCGATTTGCTATAATCAAAATTGGTATATTTTATAGTATCCTGGCATATATTTCTGAGTTTACAGGTAGGAGGTGAAAAAGATGGGAAAATCATTTATTATTCATAACCAACGTGGTCTAAATGGACAATCTACAAATGCAGTATTAGTAACACTGAAGTCTTGGCAAAAACTTGTTGAAACTTTCGAAGAGAAATACTACAGCTATAAAGATACATACCTTGAAGATCTACTGGATCAAATGACATATGAAGAACGTGTTGCAGATGTAGATGGCTTTGTAGAACAAGCGAAACCATCTTTTTCACGTCGTACCCTGTCTGCTGTTTCTGAAACAATAGGAAGGAAGCATAAATTATATGGTATTACAAACGCAGATCTAGAAGTCTTCTTATACCTACACAAGAAATGTTACACAAATGGGGTCATTCCAAATGTAACAGTACATATGATGTGGGAAGATTACAAGCAATATAAAGAAGAGTTTGCTTACATACAGCATTCTCAATTCTATATTGCATTAAAAAAACTAAGTCTACATAACATTGTCACGATTGAAAAGGAATTAGATGGCCGCTATACCATTAAGCTAACTCATTTTATGAATGAAGAAACTGAAAAGGCAAACCCTTATGTTTATATTAGCCCAGTGGTATTTACAAAGGCTTTCTTTGAGCTGTCAGTTGCAGCTAAGAAACTATTCTTGGACATTGCGATGCAACAGCACAGAGAAACTACACTAAAACGTTCCTTAGACAAACAGGATGAAAGAGGAAATAAAACTCATTTTGGTGGGATGTACCGCTTTTTACATAAGAAATACCCGCATCAAATACGCGCGGTTATGACAGAATTAACAACTGCATTACCATGTACAGGCACTCCCCTATTCAAAATCTGCAAATTACAAAAAGGGGTTAATAATAAAAAAAGATATACGACTTTATATCTCTCCTTACATACGGATTTCTTATGTACAAAAGAAGCTGGAGAAGTACAATATCGTGATCCATTCACGCCAAAGGTTACTTATGCTCGTAAAGCTCGTTTTATCGAATCTGTGCTTCAAGATATGAATATTGGTGAATTTACAAAAGACATGAATAAATTTATTCATGTACTTAAATATACATGCCATCGACAAATTCGCAGTGTAATTCAAAGCTTGCGTGACATGATAGATCGTAATGAGGAATATCCAAGTAAGTTAGTATATACACTGAAGAAACTATTAAATCAAACGTCACAATATCAAATTCTTGATACGGCAGCTAAGGAAGGTATCTATCCTCTTATTACACAACATGTACCAAAAGAGCAAAAAGAACAAGCTGTATTTAATTTCGGATTGCATTTCTCTATGTACTCTCTTCGAAACATCAAAAAGTTGTTCCGTAAAACATTTGAGTTACTAAAATACAAATTTGCTGTACCTGTTACAGAGGAATCATATCACCGCAACTATCTAAAGTATCAAGAAGAAACGTTGTTTAGAAAGTACGCCTATGAACAAGGTACAAATCTAAATGCTTATATGGCTTTAGAAATTGAAATACGTGAGCTTTTAAAAGCAAGAGGACATAAAAAGCGCTTTATTCCTAGTGATGTTCGCGAATTGTTCATTGAAAAGATAGATAGATTACCTAAAGAAACGCTTCGTGTTATTGAAGTACCAGATGACTTCAATTTGATTACATTTATGCGTGCCTTTGAAAAGTTAATACGCGCTGGTATTCAAATAACAACAGCTGAACAAGTACTTGAAGTAATCGAAACCAATTAACAATACTCCGCTCTCTATTTTTGAAAAAATTAAAAGTAGAGGGCTATTCGTGTTGATTCTGTTATTTGAAAGCCTTGCACTGATTCCTTATAACAACCAACTTTACCCGATTCTATTAATAATAGAGTCTTTTTTTATGCACTCCTATACAACAACTGTACTCTAACTAGCTAAATTTCCACACATATTTTCATATAAACACGTTATGATCTATCTTAATGCATTCAAATACCTACAAATAATCACAAGAAAAAAGTTAAATTTTGTGTATAAGTAGATAAATATAGGCGAATATGAATAATATAATACTATTTTCATTGATATAAATGCATTCTAGTAACTTATCTATCAAAAATCATCAATATTTATGTGGGTTATGTGATAAATTCGGATTATGTTAATTACTCAGTATCTAATGTGAGTGGTTTGTGGGTAAATTAAATGAAATTGTGGAAATAGAGTGGATAAATACGCAATTAGGCACTTGAATAAATATGTTTAACAATGTATTAATTTGTTTCATTTTTTATGTAGAAATATATGATTTTGTTTATGATTATTTGTAGTTTTTATATCATTATTATGCTTACTTTTTCGTTGTTAAATACTACTATTTTTTGATTTTTTACGCTATAGTATGTTCAAAGTCCTTGTTACAGTAAGAGCTTCCCCCTATTTACTCGTCCTATATAAGTTTTATCTTTATATTTTAAATATATATAAGATATATATTTATATTAGATTTTATTACGGAATTAGTTTGTGACTTGGAATAAGTTAAACAACATTTCTCACAAAACGGTAATTATTATATAATTGAATTATTCAAACATCAGGAGTGAAGAAAATACTTGATATATACAGTCTTATTTTTTTGATTATTATAGGGATCGGTGCAGTATTATCATTGATAAGTGATTTGCGAAAACCGCGAAAAAATATATTTGCGATTGTATGTAAGTCTTTAGTTCTTATAGGAATTGTATCTTATTACTTACATAATAAATAATATTATCGATTGAATAAATTAAAATATTCAGTCAATAATATAGATACCATAATAATTTCTCAGTCCCCCTGGAGAGCCTTGAGCAGCTAGCAAAAGCTAACTGCTCTTTTTGGTTATATTTACTATTAGTAACCGTTGCGATTACACCTTATAATATAGAAGCTCGATTAAATCGGGTTGTTATACCCATTACCCTAGGAAACTAGGGTTTTGTTTTGTACAAAATGAAGTTTTTATGGAGTTTCTAGTAATTCCACACGTTGTAAATATTTCGTTAAATTATGAGCATATTGACCATGTTTTTGAATTTTCCTCATGATTTAATCTATAATTTCTTTTTGATTCTTTGATAGACTTGATTCATTTTTAAGAGATTGATGGATACCAAGAAAATTTTGTATCACTATCAAGTGGTTTATTCTGAGTTTCCTTTTTGATTAGGCTGAACCATTCGTTTAATATTTGAGTTTTTGGTAATTGAGAGGCAGGGTCGCCTTCCCAGATGATATGTGAAAACCAGGCCTTTGTTTCCCATTCAAATTGCAATTCTGCAAACGAGATTGTAGGATGGTCCGCTTCATAAAAGTGCTGGTTTACTGCATCTGAAACTTCTGAAGCTTGAGGTAACAACTCATTCTTAATTCTTTCTTTAATCGTCTGATCTTCTAGCTGATTCCAAAAATACAATTGCCCGTTAATTTGATAAAAAATATCAAAAGAAGCCTCACCTTTTTTCAAATTAAGCAATATAAAAGCACGTTCCACATTATTGTCAGCGGCTTTTACAGTATTGACAATTAAATTTTGTGCCATTGATACCCAATAGCTATTTGCTTCTTCTATTGGAGATTCAACATATAATTCTTCATTTAATTCATTGAGGGTTGCCTCTTTATTGTTTACTTGTTCCACTTTTGTGAAAAATCTACTAAAAAAGCCCATGAGTTCTTCTCCCCTTTGCTGTTTTCCTATATTGTATTTTAATAATTAGATAATATTGACAATACAATCATATCATTTTTAGTTGCGCTATGAAATCAAGCCAATGAATGGAGTTTGTCCTTGTAGCTACCTCGTTTATTGAGAAACTGAATTTAAAATAAATATGAAAAAAAACTTTTCCTAGAATACGGAATGTTATACTTTAAATTTAGTTTCACTCTCGTCATATAACTATACATGCTGTCTTTGCAACTCTTCCCAACTTCGGCCATACAACTTTGTGTGTTGTTTAGTCAGAGAAGAGTTATTATATTTTTGTTCTACTGGCGGTTTCATTTTACAAATAAATGCATGTTGCAAATCACCACAGGCGTTATCCTTGATGAGTAAGGGATTAGCCACTCTGTTTACATTGTACAATAGTATGTTACGGTAACTAACTATATATAATCGCCACAAAGAATTGTTACATTTTTTTAACCAAGACGAATACTACAATCCAATCATCTATACTTCTCATATAATTGAAATATTCTATATGTAGAGGTGAAATTATGGAGTCCTCTTCGTTTTACTCTATTGTAATCATAATTGCTGCGTTGGTCTTATGGCGTAGAACTTTGGCCATGTATCGCCCTATTAAAGGAAACGGGACCCGCATTCTCTTACCCATACTATTTTTGTTATTACCTTGCATTCTCATCATCTTAAATCCAAAAGCACATGCCGCTAGCTGGGAATGGATTTGTGCAGCTATCTTTGGATTCCTTTTGTCAATTCCACTTATTTGGACCACTCACTATGAACTCCGATTCGATCAGCATATTTATGCTGTAAGAAATAAGAGCTTTATCATTACCTTTCTCATCGTACTTATTACCTGGTTTTTACTTCGTGATTATTTAAAATGGCTAGGTCCAGAAGCAGAAGCAGCACTATTTATGACTGTAGCACTGGGATATATCTTACCTTGGAGAATTATCTCTTTCATCAAATTTCGTCAACTATACAAAAGTCGAATCCAAACTAAAAATAACATTGACTTACGGTAACACTAATTATCCATATGTTTTCGCCCATTTACTTTAGAAAAGGCTTGTTTCATTTGAAGTGAAAAAGATGGCTTTGTTTTTTCAACAAACTGCTCCTCATCTGCAAGTCGTTCCTCGTATGACATAGACTTTAAAATATCTTCTAAATATGTATCTTTATAGCTATAGTACTTATCTTCCATAGCCTCAACGAGTTTTTGCCAAGATTTAATTGTAACTAGTACTGCAGTAGTCGGTTCTCCATTTAAGCTACGTTTGTTTTTAATAACAAATGGTTTCTCCATCTTTTTCACCTCCATTCACTCAATGTAATGTTTACCAAAATAGGATACAAAATATCATTTTTGATTATATCAAATCGAATTTTGCTGAATGGCGGCCCTTTAAGAAGAAATATGAAACGATGAAAAGGGCCTGAATCCCTTGTCCTCCAAGGGATTCAGAGATTGGTAAATTTTTTTATGACCACGATACCGCTATATCGTTTCATGTTTTGTGAAATGACGATTTATTAAGAAAACGCCTCAATCCCTTTATATAAGGAATTGAGGCGTTTTTGTTAAAAAGTTACTACCGGGATACCACTATAAGATTTTTCACTTTGAAATCTAGTTTTGAGTAAAAATCCTTTTATATAAAGGGTTTAATAGGTTTTTTGAAAATTTTTTAGATGTTTATTTTTGAAACGTTAAAGGAGCGTTGTCGTTTCAAAATGGAGTTGTAAACTACCAGGATACGGCTATAAGATCTTTTGTTTTGCAATTTAATTTCGAGTTTCCCTCTGGTTGATTTCATCAACAAAAGTCAACTGTAAATCCATGGTTTGTGCAGCCATAACCCGTATAATTATAACTGAGGTGATGAAATGAAAGAAATCAATATTGCTAAAACACTTATTGCAAAACGCAGAGAAAAGGGTATTACGCAGGATGAACTAGCGACCTATATTGGTGTTACAAAAGCGTCAGTTTCAAAATGGGAAACAAGCCAAAGTTATCCCGATATTACCTTTCTTCCTCAGTTAGCAATTTATTTTAATATCAGTATAGATGAACTAATAGGATATGCGCCCCAAATGACACAGGATGATATTAAAAAGCTGTATCACAGGCTCGCATCTAACTTTGCTGAAAAGCCTTTTGATGAAGTGATTGTAGAGTGCAGGACTATCATCAAAAAATATTATTCTTGTTTTCCCCTACTGCTTCAGATGGCGGTACTATTCACTAACCACCATATGTTAGCGTCAGAATCGGAAAAACAAATAGAAACTCTTGAGGAAGCTGTTAACTTGTGCGTCCGGGTGAGAACAGAAAGTGAAGATGTTTCGCTCGCTAAAGATGCAGTATCGATGGAAGCCATTTGCTATCTTATGTTACAAAAACCGCAGGAGATTCTGGACTTACTTGGTGAAACCATCCGCCCAAAGTCCCCGGACGATGAAATGATAGCACAGGCGTATCAAATGATGGGGAATGTAAAAAAAGCTAATGAGGTTATGCAAATCAGCATGTATCAGCACTTAATCTTGCTGATCGAAGGAATACCACCTTATTTGATGCTGAATGCTTCAAATGTAGAAAAAACAGAGGAAATCTTACAACGCACTTTTGCTCTTGCAGATGCTTATGAAATAGAAAATCTGCATCCAAATATGATTATAAAGGTATACTATGCGGCTGCACTGGTATATTGCATGCAGAAAAATCATGAAAAGGCACTCGATATGCTGCAAAAGTATTCGTCTGTCTGTACGATAGATTTTTCTCTATATAACTTACATGGTGATTCTTATTTTGATGCTATTGATGGCTGGTTTGAGGAGTTTCAGCTTGGATCGAAGACTGTCCGTCACGAAGATACCATCAAAGCAAATATGCTGCAAAGTATTGTAGATAATCCTGCATTTGCTGCCTTGGCGGAACTACCGAGGTATAAGAGTATCATTGGCACCTTAAAATTCAAATTAGGAGTGAATGAGCGTGAAAAACCTATATAAACGGGCATTAAAATTTTCACTTTGTGTGTTGCCAATCGGTATTATTGCTGGAATGCTGATAGGATGTATGATGTTGAATCTGAAAATGGGTGACCAGATAGTAGCGCAGATGCCAAAAGAAACATATATTCTAATTTCGGGTATTCAGACGGGCGTTTTATATACCGGCATTATGGGATTTTTCGGTTATATTTTAGCCGATAAGGTGAACTTGCTGAAGAAGCTGACTTTTACAAAGAGAAGTGTTCTAATTACTTTATTAATTAGCATGATAGTTGCTCTATTTTTAGTATTGGATTATTTCACTTTTGCCAAAGTGATTCCCGAAGTTGCGGTAGTTTATACGAGGGATAACTACTCTCTGCTCCATCTGGCAGCATCGGTTATTTACGGCGGAGTAGTAGAAGAAATCATGATGCGATTATTTTTCATGTCATTGGCTGCTTTTATTTTGTGGAAGTTGTTTGCTCGTAGTAAAGAAAAAGAGAATATTCCAGTATGGGTATTTGTAGTGGCGAACATTGTATCATCACTCTTGTTTGCAGCAGGACATATTCCAGCAACGATTATGACCTTTGGTGGTCTGAATGCCCTTATCTTGATACGTTGCTTCTTGCTTAATGGCGTTCCTGGCATACTTTTTGGTTGGTTGTATCAAAAGTTAGGATTGCAATATGCGATAATCGCACACGCTTTAGCACATGTTATTACTCAGTTTACATTTGCGTATTTCTTGCTTTAGTAGCAATGAAGTAAGCCAATACTTCATGTGAAGTTTAGTTTACAATTATAGATGATCTAACTATATAATTGAACGTGATTCCCCGATTTCATCCCTAAACGTTAGTCATATTTGTAAAGAGAAGTCCTTTCAAAAATCAGTTCTATCAACTCACCTAAAAGTTGAGATAGACTCTCCAATATATGAATGTAAAGCCTTACAACGTGATTGTTGTAAGGTTTATTTGTTATTGTTAAGAAATTGTTAAGAAAAGGTTAAGAAGCATTTAAAATCGCTTTCCTACAATGGAAATATGAGTTTCAGGTTTTTCCCTTCCCTAATATAAACAATTGAATATTTGGATATGTGTGATGTGTTTTTAGATTTGAAATTTCAATGATTGGAGGAATTTAAACATGTTGTTTTCACAGTTTAATATCGATGCTTTTCGATGGATTAATGATCTAGGGAAACAAAACCCATCTCTAAATCCAATGATGGTTTTTGTTGCCGAATATATGTTATATGCTTTGGTCTTGGGTGTTCTTATATATTGGTTTACCCGAAACAACAAAAATAGAATGATGATTATTCAAGGTGGACTAGCATTCATTGTCGCTGAAATTATTGGGAAGATTGTTGGTCAATTTTATTCGCATCATCAACCATTTGCAGTACTTCCAAATGTTAATCAACTTGTTGAGCATGAAATCGATAACTCATTTCCAAGTGACCATACGATTTTATTTTTCTCTCTTTGTGCTTCTATCTGGCTTGTTCGCAAAAAGGAAGGATGGTTATGGCTTATGCTTGCATTCTGTGTAGCCATATCGCGTATTTGGGTAGGGGTTCACTACCCTATCGATGTTGTTACAGGAGCTCTTGTAGGCATTATTTCAGCTTTATTTGTGTATTGGATAGCACCAAAGCTTTCTTTCATTAAGCGATTATTGGGCCTTTATGAAAGAATGGAGCAGCATGTTATCCCAATGAAAAACAACTCGAAAGACTTTTGATGTTGTTTTGTAATAAATTTTAAAGATGTTCTGGAATTACTGGTAAGCCAGAATGATTTTGTAGATATGAAATTAACAGCATTCACAAATAAATTTCTAGAAATGACTGAAAAAGATAATGAATTAGATTCAAAAGAAATACATTTTTTCTTGCTGTACATGCAACTTTGTGAACTAACAAAAGAGTTAAATGAAGAGCTGTATCAATATAACATGACAGTGACAACCTCTCCCCTAACAATAGATGAAATGTGTAGAACCAAACTATTAACAAAGAAAGATAACCAGGATGAGTTGTTCCTGGCATTACATGAAAGTTACATAACATTATAAATATTATGAGTGCAATGCTATGAAAGCATTGCATTTTTTGTTATCAGTAATAAGCAGTTTATATAAGCTTTATATATAAGTCTTATATATAAAGCTTATTATATTAATATTGATATAAAATTGATATGTTAAAAGTGAATCCCCTTTTATAAAAGGGGATTATTATACATAGTATAAATAAAACGTATATATACGATGTATATAAAATTTGTTATTTAATATGTGAGTTTCATGTTAACGTATTGTGCTGTTTTTTGGGAGATATGTTTACTTAATATAGTAATGTTAGTGAAATCTATTCTATTAAGAGTTTAGAATGTGAATCACATGAAATATAAGATTAATATAGTATATATACGCTGTATATATGAAACCTTGTAAAATAAAGAGTTTTTTAATAATGAGATTTATAAGTTCTATATATAAGTTTTATATATAATGACTTGATATACGCCTTATAATGATGTACTATGTTTCTAGGAATAATTAACCAATGGTTTAAGGGGGGGACAACTTGAACGAGGTTTTAAGTGAAAAGTATCAAACGATAAAATTTACGGATGAAGTAGTAAACATGTTCGCAGATATTCTTGAACAAGACGAGATACTATATAGTGTATTTCTATACATAGGAAACATCGTAAATAAACAATTTCAAGAAACCAAATATATGAGGGGCATATCAATTAATGAAATAGTAGAAAATGTAGTCATTGATAGGAGAGTAAAGAAAACAAAAGGAAAATCTTATTCATTAGAAGTTGAACGCACCAATATATCAAGACGTTCAGCTGAAATAAGTGTTAGTACACTATCATCAATGTCTTTAATCTATGAAAAGGCTATGCACCCGTATAAATTTTTAATCTCAACTTATAGAGGACAACAAGTACTTATTGAGTTAGGGAAAAGAAAAAAAGTAAATAAGTAAATAAGGAGAGATAAAATAATGGCGAAAAATTTCTTGAAGAATGAAGTAGCAGTTAAGATGACGATGGTTGGTTTTGGTCAGGCTGGTACTAGAATGGTAGATAAATTTGCTGAATATAAACATACAGATGGAACATCAGTATATAACTGCTTAGCATTAAACAGTAATGATGGAGATCTAGCAGAACTAAAAAATGTACCAAAAAGCAACCAAGTGTCACTCAAATTAGGTGGTTTAGGTAAAAATCCTGAGCGTGCAGTAAAGGTACTTGATTCAAATGATGAGGCAAAAGAAAAATTAAAAGAATTTATCACGGAACGTGTAAGACCATCTGATGAACTTGTGTTATTCTTTGCAGGCCTAGGTGGAGGAACAGGAACTTCTACAATCATTAAGGCGATTGAAGAGTTTTCTGCTTTTCATAACAAGCCTGTAATTAGACAGGAATTACAAAAAGTTGCACAACAATACCCTATGGCAGAGATAAAAGCAAATCAAGCAAAATTTGCGAGAATCGCTTTTGAAAATGCTATTGAGCGTAAAGATTTTATTAAAATGGGGATTGTTGTAACACTTCCAGTAAGAGCAGATGGACCGGATGTACTAAGACAAGTTAATAAGTTTTCTCAGGAGATTTGGAAATTAGCTAATGATAAATCAAAAGGTGTAGCATTTGTAGTATTTGCTGATAATCAGCACTTTTATGATGAATTTAAAGAGCTAAATGAAAATGAGAAAAAAGGTATTGCCAATGCACGTGATTATGCAAATCAACGCATTAGTGAAATTATTCATGAATTAAATACAGCTGCAAATGGTTCTGGAACATCTGTAATACTTGATTCTCAAGACTTTAAACGTATTTTACTTGAGAAAACAGGTTGTTTAGTAATTAATAAGGTTTCGCGTAATATGAACCAGATTGAAAATAGCCATGCAATTGTAGAAATGTTTCAAGAATCATTAAGAGGAAGCTCTTTCCATCATCCAATTGATTTGATGAAAAAGAATAACGATGGTTCTGTTGATGCATCAAAAGTACACCATTTTGGTATGCTTGCTATCCTAGATGAACAAAAAAACATTGATGATTCCTTCATGGATGATGCTAAAGTAGAAGTTTCAAATAATTTACCTATAAACGGTACTGTTTTTAATGGATATTTAGTAAGTAAGAATGATTTCTTGGGAAGTGTATATACGTTTTATAAAACTGATGCATTACCATCAAGATTATCTAAGGGATTAGTTGAAGAATTTAATGAATTTAAAGAGAAGCAAAGTCAAATTCAGTATAAAAAGTCTCAAATTAGTACGATAGAAAGTATTGATGAGGATGAGGACTTAGGTTTTGCCTTTGGTGATTTTATCGATATGGGTAGTGACGAAGAAAATACAGAAGCTGGAGCCAATGAAGATGCTGAATTAGCTGACTTTTTAGATCCAGATAAGATGTTTGGTACTACAAAATAACAAAAAGTCTGGAGCAAGCTCCAGACTTTTTGTTATTCCACCGTCGTATTCATGAGAGATTTCATATGATCAATGATATTATCATGTATGTACTGCTCAATGAAGAGTTGCTTTTTAGCTAAATCTTCTTCTTTTTTAAACCATCCTACCTTTTTAATACGTTCCTCATCAGGTTTGCTATTCCAGAGGCTTTCTGCTTGTTTTCTTAATTCCTGGCGTGTTCTATGTTCAATAATGAAATTATCCAGTCTTTCTTGACGTTGACGTATCTTTAAAGTTTCTGCATCTTCAGGTTGTGGCAGCTGTTTTAATATATTTCCTATCTTCTCCTCATACTGAGACTCAATAGTTTTTATTTTTTCTTCTATCTGCTTATTCACCATTTTTTCAATGATTTCTGCAGTTGCTTGAAGGTTTAATTGGGTAGATACTTCATTTGCTTGATTCTCTAGTGGTACTGGTCTTAAATCAAATTGATGTGGTAAAAGTTCAATAATAGCATCTAAAGACCACTTCTCATCTCTTTTTTGTTTTATAAAAAGAGCGATTTCAAGATCTAAAGTGTTATAGAGCTTTTCGTTTGTGTTATGGGTTCTTAAAGTTTCATGTAGCCCTTTTTCTTCTAAAATATTGAACCAATTATACACTGTATTATGGTGACGTCCGACTAATTTAGAGAATTCTGTTATCCTCCATGCCTTCTCAAAAACATTATCGTTTAATATATCATCATCGCTTTTTTGATCAATCATTGTCCTACCTCCTTGAAAAAACATTCAATACACACTTGAATTAAAATTAACATGTGGACTGAAATTAACATGTTAATAGTTATTTCGATAATATCAATGTAAATACCTACTAACTTAGGTATTTACATGAAATGTGAGATTAACATATAACCAAGAGTGTATTAACAAAACATTGACTATAAATCTACAATTTATTTAGATTGTTAATGTTTTGTTGACTAAAAACATATAAATATCAATGTTATATTAATGATAGTATGTATATTTTGTGCTAGAAATATGGCTTATAGTTGCTATGAGATTAACATAGTATATTGCTTATTATTAATGATAAGGAAATATAAGTGTTTTGTAAACAAATTATGAGGATATAATGACTGTGTTCTGTGGAAAATGAGAAAAGTAGATTATTAAATTCCAATTTCAATGTATAAAAAGATAGAAAAAGGCAACACTACTAATATGATGATGCTAGTAGCTTAATAATACTAGTAAGTTATTGATCCTTTAAATAGAGTTAATGTTTACCTAGCCCTGTTATTCTTATAGAAGTGATATGAATCTTTGTATTACTAGTATGTTCTTCTCTGTTATTTTTAATATTGGTTTCATTGTTTATTTTATATAAACCTGCAAGAGTATTTTGTCATGATATAGAATTTAGTTGGTTTAATGAATCTAATTTAACACGAGTAATCTTATATAAAACGTACAAAATATTATGCTTATGTACAGATACGTGCTCATATGTAATTGAGTATGGATATTGTTTAGCTTATAGCGCGAACTTAACAGTTGGTTATAGGATGATTTAAGCAAATTAGAGGGATTGAGATTGCTATGTTAGATACTTGGGCTCTCTATTATCTTAAACACCTTCAAAAACAGACATTAACATGAAATATGAAATTGACATGTAATGAAGAATACATCGATAAGACATTACTATAAAAATAGAATATATTATCATTGTTAATGTTATATCAACTAAAACTATATGCACATCGATGATAGTGAGCTTATTTTGTATTAGTAAAACGACTTAAAGTCACTATGAGATTAACAAAACGATCTGTACAGTATTTATAAAAATAAAAATAGAGATTTGAAAGTAAAATATAATGATATTAAAACTTTGTAATAACATTAAGCTGGATACGAATCGCTATGCTGCTAATATAGTCTTCTTCCTTGGTAAAATTATGTCTTATCACAGTCAAAAACAATCGATCCAGTGCGTCTAAAATCTTTCATTGATAAGTTAGAGGTGAAATTTTATAAATAGTATATTCGCGTATGGTAAGCATTTTTACGCAATTGAGTACTAAATATTATTCAGCATGGGGATTGAATTTTACTTTTGTATATATGACTTAGGTTCATTAGAAAGAATGACATTAACATGAGATATGAAATTGATATGTAATAGAACTGATATTAACAAGACATTGACTATAGTAATGAAAGCCTCTTTAGTTGTTAATGTTATATCAATTATAAATGTATAAATATCGAGGTTTTTCGTTCTGTGGAAATTATATATAGTTGATTCTTGAGTTTTCATTAAAATTTAAAGTGATTCAAAACAGTATTTGATAATGATTTGTACGTTTTATAATTTATTTAAGCGAATAGCAGTAATCTACCAGAGGTTATTTGTAGAGAATGGTTAACACTTTTTTATTTAGTGAATTATTTATAGAGTATCTGTGAAGGTGTTTACTTTTTTACAAATATATATACTTTACAAGGGGCTATTCGTTTTATAGTTTTTTTCGATCAGTGCTAATGGCCTATGATTTATTACGAGTTGAGAAAAATATCCTCCTATTAATATATTCATTAACTTTAAATCAATATTAGTTTAATAATTAAGTTACTGTTGATATGAAATTAACATTTATATCTTTGTTTTCGTTAACATGTTAATGTCTGTTTGGATTTGAGTCAATATCTTGGACACAAGAAAGTTAAGTCTATGCTACTTTTTTAGCCAGATCTTCTATTGCTTGGGGAGTTTTATAACCAATACTACTATGAATTCGCTTGCGGTTATAAAATCCCTCAATGTATTGAAATAGGGCTAGATTTGCTTGTTCAAATGTGACATATTGTGTTCTATATACTTCTTCTTTCTTTAAAATGGCGTGAAATGACTCGATACAAGCGTTGTCATATGGACAGCCTTTCTTACTGAAAGAGGGTTTTATGTTGTAATTCGCGAGTAAGGTTTGAAATTCTTGACTGGTATATTGTGTTCCTAAGTCAGTATGTAGAATGAGACCTTCTGATGGCTTTTGTGTATAGTAAGCGTTTTCTAATGCTTTTACTACAAGGTTCGTTGTCATATTTCGTGAAAATGAATAACCAATAATTTTCTTAGAATACAAATCCATCACAGATGCCAAGTAACACCAGCCATCTTTTTTTGTGTGAATATAGGTAATATCCGCAACCCACTTTTCATTTATTGTCGTTGTGGAGAAGTCCTGTTCTAATAGATTTGTACGTTCTTCTACAGTTGATTTTGATGAATGTGGTTTGTATTTTTTTAATATATTGGAACGGATATTTTCTCTCTTCATAATCCGTTGTACACGCTTGATACTTAGTTGTAATCCTTGTTCCAATAGTATTTGGTGAATTTTAGGTGCGCCGTAACGTTCTTCACTATCTTGATGAATTTGTATAATTTTCTGGGTTAATTCTTTATTTTCACGACTACGTTTTGACCCTGTTTTGCGCTGAGATTGGTAATACGAACTTCTCGCTATTCTAAGAGTTTGGCACATCATATGAACAGAGTATGTTTCTTTTTGATAATCGATAAATTGATGTAATTCTGTATCTTTTATTTTTTTGCGAATATGGCCATAGCCTTTTTTAAAATCTCATTTTCCTCTTTCAGACGAAGCATTTCTTTCTGCATTTGTTTCAGATCTTCTAGTGTCATTTCTTCCTCATCAATCGTTGTGATAGGAGAATATTTTTTAATCCATTTATAAATTGTTACTTCTGATACACCATACTCGCTGCTTAGTTCTTTCACAGATCGTTCTGAATGATATAATTCAACAACCATCTTTTTAAATTCTGCATTAAATTTCTTGTTTGCCATACGGACACTTCCTCCTTGAAATCCATTGTAAGGACTTAACTAAGTTGTGTCCATATGACTATACTAACTCCAGTTGATATGTTAATGCTAATTATCGTGCTGTAATCAGTAAAATTGTTTACAAGACATTGATATTTAGTGAATTATTTCTCACTTAACATCTTTTTGTTTTTTTGAAGTGAAGGTTTCTTGGAAAACTGATATTTGTAAGCTATTAGTATTTATGGTTCTGTTGCAAAGTTTTCTACATGAAGATACACTCTAGAAAACAAGATTTAGGAGAATCAGACATGAGGTATTTTAAAGGAAAACAATTCAAGAAAGATATTATTTTAGTAGCTGTCGGCTACTACTGCCGTTTTTCTTTAAGTTATCGCGATGTATCTGAAATCCTGAAAGAACGTGGTATTTCAGTTCACCCAACAACCATCATGCGATGGGTTCATGAATATGGCAATCTCATCTATCAAATTTGGAAAGTGAAAAATAAATCTGCACGCTTATCTTGGCATTTGGATGAGACTTATATCAAAGTTAAGGGAGAATGGCGTTATCTCTATCGTGCAATTGATAAAGATGGACACACATTGGATATTCAACTTCGTAAAAAACGGGATCATCAGGCTGCCTATGCTTTCATGAAAAGATTAGTAAAACATTTTGGAGAACCAACGGTTCTCACTACAGACAAAGCGCCGGCATTACTTTGCGCATTTAACAAATTAAGAAAACAAGGATTTTATCAAACTACAATCCATCGTACAATCAAACATTTAAACAATCTTATTGAACAGGATCATAGGCATGTAAAGAGACGTTTTGTCAAATCCGCAGGATTTCAAAATCTTCGTCATGCTTCACGTACGATAAAAAGTATCGAGACCATTCATGCCCTATATAAACAAAGGCGAAGTCTTCAAAGAGACTCCGCCTTTTCAACGTACAATGAACTTCAACAATTACTAGCTATTTCCTAAACATTGTTCCTCATTTACCAACCTGTTTATGCTTTTTTCAAACTTTGCAACAGAACCGGGCGCTATATTTTCTAATTGCCCATCTATCTCTAGTGTAGCCGTACCGATTAATACAAAGAAAAATTGCCGAGATTTTGTATGATAATGACGTACTTCGGAGGTATTAGGTGGCATCCGTTCGTGAATAACACTTAAATCATTTTGGTTTACTAAACGCCATCCATCGCATTTATCTCCCCTATAATGTTCTGCACTTTGTTTACTAATTTTCATTTTTATCAATATCCTTTCGTTGTTATCAGATAATTATGTAAAAACCAATAATACAACTATAACTTTCAAGAAGTTTTTTTACAATAAATCCCTTCCAATAATAGGACGTTATGTTAACCGGCTGTGTATGGAATATACATCCAATTTTCATGACAAATCACTTCTCCCGAATGATACAATCAAGGAAGAGGAGGATTATTATGAAAAAACATCGTTTTAGAAATCTACTTTTATGTTTTACAGCTCTTTTAGTGTTACCTGCTTGTCAAAAGTACAACAGTAACTTAGAACAGTGGGGTAGCACTGTTGATACTGTTGATACAGCTAAACTAAAAAGAAATAACATTCCGTATGAAATAAAAGATGGTAAAGTATATATCCCTGAAGATGCCTTTAGCGATGCTACATATTGTTGTACATAAGTAGTGATACAAGAACACTAGAACTATTACTTAATAAATCATGACTTCCACTAACGACAATTATGTAAATACGAAACCCCTTCAGTAAGTAAATTGAAGGGGTTTTTTCTAGATACAGTGACTACTGATAAGTGAGTTTATGTAAACCAAGTGTGTATAGGGTATACATATAGAAATTTGCAAGTAATCAATAGATATCCAGTATGATACTATGAGGTGGGATAGGATAAATATTGCATGCAGAAAGGGAGATTAGTTTGAAAGAATACAAGATAATTTTATTTGATTTGGATGGGACACTGTCTGATCCTAAGATAGGGATAACCAAATCAGTTCAATTCGCACTTGAAAAGATGGGTATTCTAGAGCCTAACCTTAATAAACTTGATTGTTTCATTGGACCACCATTACAAGAATCGTTTGCTATGTATTACGGTTTCAATACTGAGGAGGTAAAACAAGCAATTGGTTTTTACAGAGAAAGGTTTAAAAAAGAAGGGATGTTCGAGAATAAATTATATACTGATATTCCTTCACTCTTAGATACTTTGAAAAAGCAGGGGTATATCTTAGTCGTAGCAACTTCTAAGCCTACTGTGTTCTCAGAAAAGATATTAGAATACTTTAAAATAGACTGTTATTTTGATCATGTGGTGGGAAGTAATCTTGATGGAACCCGAAGCTCAAAAACTGAAATCATTCAGTACATACTTGATAAATATCACGAATATAAACATAGCGATTTCGTTATGATTGGCGACCGTAAGCACGATATAATTGGTGCAAACAATACAGGTATTGATTCTATCGCAGTTACATATGGCTATGGTTCATTGGAAGAATTAAATCAATCCAATCCTACATGTATTGTTGATAATGTTAAGGGTATAGAAAGTATTTTGTTAACTCGTACAACAATTTAACTTCCACTTTTCGAGAATTATGTAAAGGAGCTGTCCATATGGGCAGCTTATTATATTTTTGGTTCTGGTGCAAAAACTTTAAAGCTCTTGCAAATAATCTCCAAATCTTGGACATACTGATACTATTACTCTATAAAGGTGTGTGATCGGTATGGAAAAACAACATTTGTTCAAATGGAAGCATTATCAGCCTGACATTATTTTGTTAACGGTTAGATGGTACCTACGGTACAGCCTCAGTTTTCGTGATTTGGTGGAAATGATGGAGGAACGCGGCTTATCTATGGCTCACACAACGATTATGCGTTGGGTTCATCAATATGGACCTCAATTAGAAGAGAAAGTACGACATCATCTTAAATTAACAAATGATTCGTGGAGAGTCGATGAAACTTATATTAAAGTAAAAGGTCAATGGATGTACTTATATCGTGCAGTTGATTCAGAAGGGAATACAATTGATTTTTATCTAAGTAAATCAAGAGATAAGCAAGCAGCCAAGCGCTTTTTCAAGAAAGCCTTGGCTTTTTCGTATGTTTCTAAACCTCGCGTGATAACTGTAGATAAGAACCTTGCCTATCCTGTAGCGATTCAAGAGTTGAAAGAAGAGAAACATATGCCTGAAGGCATACAACTAAGGCAAGTTAAATATCTCAATAATATAGTGGAACAAGACCACCGGTTTATTAAAAAACGAGTTCGTTCTATGTTAGGATTAAAGTCATTTAAAACAGCAATCTCTATATTGAGTGGTGTTGAAGCCATGCATATGATGAAAAAGGGGCAACTTGTTTTACCGGGCAAGTCTGTCCAAAACCAGAAAGAATTTATTCATAAATTGTTTGGCTTAGCTTCATAAGATAGAAATCAAGAGAAAATTGCTACTCTATGTTTCTAACTAATATTTTTGCACCAGAACCCTTGATTTACTTAGATAAAAATCAAGGGTATTCCCTTCTGAATCAACTGCACGATATAAATACATCCATTGCCCTTTTACTTTAATATAGGTTTCATCGACTCTCCATGAGTCGTTTGTTGATTTAAGATGATGTCGTACTTTCCCCTCTAATTGAGGCCTATATTGATGAACCCAGCGCATAATCGTTGTGTGGGCAATTGATAATCCTCTTTCCTCCATCATTTCTACCAGGTTACGAAAGCTCAAATTATACCGTAGGTACCACCTTACTGTTAATAAGATTAGTTCCGGCTGATAATGCTTCCATTTAAACAAATTTTCCTTTTCCATACCAATCACACCCCTTTTTTTAGAGTGATACTATCAGTATGTCCAAGTTTAGGAGATTACTTGCAAGAGCTTTAAAGTTTTTGCATTAGAACCAATATTTACATATACACCAATCGAATTATACATATATTGGTTATATTATGCTAAAATTGTAATGAATATTATAAATATACTAATAATCCAAGCGGCGGAAGGGGCATAAAAATGGGGAATAAAACAGCCAAATCAAAAAAACTAGTAGGATTTGTAGCAACGGCAACATTAGCCACATCAATGATGGCGGGAGCGAGCAACGCAAACGCTCAGACAACAGATTCATTGAAAGTGAATGAGCCAATACAAGCAACAGCAGAAGACAAGAAAGAAAAACTTGTGGAAAACCAAGCGCCGGTATTAACTGTACAGGAACACATTACAATATATGTAGATAATATATTTGTTCCAATGTTGGGAGTGTCAGCTTTTGATAAAGAAGATGGCGACATTACTTCTAAAGTAAAAGCAGACGGCAAAGTAGATACTTTTAAACCAGGCACTTATGAGTTAACTTACACGGTTACAGACTCTAAGGGTCTTAAAGTAACTGCGAAACAAACAGTAACGGTTAAGGAGAGAATGGAACCTACATTAACAGTGCCTTATAAAGCAACGATTAATGTAGGAGATAAATTCGATCCAATGGCAGGGGTGTCGGCTATTGATAAAGAAGATGGCGACATTACTACTAAAGTAAAAGTAGACGGTAAAGTAGATACGTCTAAAGCAGGTACTTATGAGTTAACTTACACGGTTATAAACTCTAAGGGTCTTAAAGTAACTGAGAAACAAACAGTAACGGTTAAAGAGAAGGAAGGAACAAAAAATGAAGCACCAGTATTAACTGTACCGGAGTTCAATACACTACATGTAGGTGATACGTTTGACCCAATGTTGGGAGTGTCAGCTTTTGATAAAGAAGATGGTGATTTAACAAGTAAAGTAAGTTATGCAGGCGAAGTAGATACTTCTAAACCGGGTAGATACATTATAGTGTATGGAGTTACCGATTCCCAAGGGGAGAATACAATAAATGTACGAAATGTATATGTAGTGGAAAATGAAGAAACTCCAGATATGGAACCGAAATTAACAGTGCCTGCAAAAACAACGATTAATGTAGGAGATTCATTTGATCCAATGGCAGAGGTATCAGCTATTGATCCAGAAGATGGTGACATTACTTCTAAAGTAAAAGTAGACGGTAAAGTAGATACTTCTAAAGCTGGTACTTACGTATTAACTTACACGGTTACAGACTCTATAAGTCATAAAGTAACTGCGAAACAAACAGTAACGGTTAAAGAGAAAGAAGAAACAAAAAATGAAATGCCAGTGTTAACTGTACCGTTTACAACTACACTACATGTAGGTGATACGTTTGACCCAATGAAAGGTGTAAAAGCTTTTGATAAAGAAGATGGTGATTTAACAAGTAAAGTCAAACATAAAGGCAATGTAGATACGTCTAAACCAGGTAAATATATTGTAGAGTACGGGGTTGTCGATTCCCAAGGAGTTAATGCAACAGCTACACAGACTGTAATTGTGGAGGAAAATGGAGAAACTCCAGATATGGAACCGAAATTAACAGTGCCTGTTGGAGCAACGATTAATGTGGGAGATAAATTCGATCCAATGGCAGGTGTATCGGCTATTGATAAAGAAGATGGCGACATTACTTCTAAAGTAAAAGTAGACGGTAAGGTAGATACTTCTAAAGCTGGTACTTATGAGTTAACTTACACGGTTACAGACTCTAAGGGTCATAAAGTAACTGAGAAACAAACAGTAACGGTTAAAGAGAAAGAAGAGTCAAAAGGTGAAGCACCAGTATTAACTGTACCTGCTGAAGTGACTATGAATGTAGGAGTTAAATTTGATCCAATGTCTGGGGTTAAAGCTATTGATAAAGAAGATGGCGATATTACTGATAAAGTAATCCATTTTGGTGAAGTAGATACTTCTAAAGTTGGTACTTACGAAGTGAAATTCCTTGTTCGTGACTCAGACGGTAATGAATCAACTATGACACAAAAAGTGGTTGTGAAAGATAAGGACAATGGCAACGGTTCTGATAATGGTAATAACAATACGAACAATGGCAATGGCTCTGATAATGGTAATAACAACACGAACAATGGCAGTGGCTCTGATAATGGTAATAACAACACGAACAATGGCAGTGGCTCTGATAATGGTAATAACAACACGAACAATGGCAGTGGCTCTGATAATGGTAATAATAACACGAACAATGGCAATGGCTCTGATAATGGTAACAGTAATAGCTCAAACAATAGTACATCTGATAAAAAAGAAGATACATATAAACAGCTACCAAAAACGGGTGCAAGTTCAAATAACAGTACAGCATTAGGTGTATTGATGGTCCTTACAGGTATGGTAATTACTTTTGGACGCAAATTTAAAAAGGCGCTAAAATAAAGCTACTCAGTGCATTAAATAAAAAGATGGTGTGAAATTCTAATTCACACCATCTTTTTAAATAACTATTTTATTTTTAAAAAGACTTTATTATTTTTTAACAAATTTATTATTTGTGTACATTTCGGATTCTTTTTTAAGTTCAATGACTGTATAATTCATAAAACATTTGAAGAATTATCTATACGTTTTCCCAATGTAAACTTTTGAATATAAATTTACTTTCAGAAACATAATTAATCTTATTCAAAACTGTAAATACTAAAAGACAAACAAAGAAAATCTATTTGTAATAAAAAGCCTAGCAAAACCGCATTATATATATTAATATATCTGTATATTGACAATGTATATAATGAGGGACTTTTAATGAATAAGAAAAAAATAGGTTTATTAATTTTAGTAATCATTATTCTTTGGTTTGTATTTCCTCTTTCACCTTATTTAGCAGATTTAAATCATACAGAACAAAAATTATATGATAAATTACGAAAATCCCAAGATATTTATACACTAAAAGATCAAAAACCTAAAACAGTAGTAAGATTATATTTACATTCAATACAAGAAAAAAATTATGAAACAACTTATCTTTTCTATAAAAATGATGAAAAAATGACCAAGGAAAAGAAACAATTTTTAAAAGAGGCACCTGAATTTCATGAAACAATTCTATCATCTTTTAGATTTGCAAGATCATCTGTAGTAATAAACGAAGATTACAAGGATTCCGCAGTTATTAATATGCCCCCATGGATAGGTACAGACATTCAATTCCATATGTATAAAAAAAATGAAACATGGTTTATATACGACGTTCCTTTTCAATAATTGAATAACATATCTTATTCAAAAATAGCCTATTAAGCTTTTTCAGAAAGTAGGAAAAGATAAATGAAAAAAATAGTGTTAGGAATATTGTTTATATTTGTAAGTGTGTGTATCTATTTTATTTTAATAGAACCTACAGAAAAAATAAAACTAACTTCTGATACGATTTCAAAGATAAAATATCTAGAAACAGATTCGGTTGCTGAAGGTATTATTAAAGATTATGGTCAAGATGCAAAAGATGTATTTCAAAAACTAACTAGTTCAAAAAAGGTTGTATCAAAAACAGATTTTTGGAAGAAAAAGATTTTCGAAAATTCTTCTAATATTTCCCAGCGTACTATTAAGTTTTCATTAGATAATGGAGAAAAGATTACATTTGAAATATTGGCTTTTTGTATAGAAGGACATAATAACGAATCATATATTCGACGTACAGGAGATTCTACTATTTATCACTTAAATGCAGAGCATACTGAAGAGATACTGATGCAATTTACTAATCGTTAATATTGATAATTACTTTAGACCTAAGATCATACTGCTAAATACACCTGTTAACACTATCTTGAAAAGCACTTGTGAAACTATCAAAAGTGCTTTTTATTTTTCATTAAAACGAAAGTAAACTAATAAATATTAGTTTACTTTCATTTCCCCTTAAACATTGACTTCTTAACAAATATCCTGATATCTTCGAAATACATAACAAAAGTATACATTCAAAACACTATACATAAAGAGGTCATAAATCCATGAACAAAAAACCACATCTCATTGATGTCCAACCCATCCGTAACAAAGAACAAATCGAAGATATGAAATGGGCCCTCAAACGTCATTGTTCCGAACGAGACTATATTCTCTTTCTTATCGGTATCCATACGGGACTACGCGTAAGTGATCTACTCCAACTCGAAACACAAACCATAGTAAAGCTAAAACGAAAAAGGAGAAAAGAATTCAAAATCAAAGAGGGAAAAACGAAGAAAGAACGCATGATTAATCTTACTTCTATTTTTGATGAGGTCTATTCCTATTCCCAAACCTGGCGTACCGCCAACATTTTAACGAAAATATACGCTAAGCAAAATTCGACATGAGAAAACGTTAATTTTACTACTCTAAGCAATATCATCAATCTCAATAACGTAGGTATTTGAGACAAATGCATTTCAATGTAAAAGGTGCTGAAAAGAGCTTAAATAGTGTCTCAAAACTCATCTTTAAATCAAAATTTCAATTCAAATCGTGTTATTGAGTTTTGAGAATCCCTTAGCGTATAAAAACGTTAAAATGTGCGTGCTACCCCATCGCTATCAAGCTAACAAAACAAAATTCCCCCTAAAATGAAAAAATAAGCTATTCTTTCTGTAGAATCATAGGAAAGGATGGCGTTTTTGTATGAACTTTACATCAGAATTTTACAATTCAATAAACTTAATTTTCAGACTTCATTTTATAAAATTTTTGATAGAAGGCTATGTAATATTATCACTAGAATTATATAAAAGTGTCGAAAAAATAGGGATGGAGAGTGGTGTTTTTTGAAGAAGAGGGTTTTATCTTCAACATTAGCTTTATCTATGGTTTTTGGGATATTCGCGACAGTAGACACGTCACGTATATATGCAGCAGAGCAAAAGATTCAATACAACCAAGAATTTCAAACACCATCTTATATTGTGGAAGAGTGGAAGGCACCAGAAGGATTAGATAAAAAGGAAACTGTATTTGAGTATTTAAAGAGTAAGAAAGACATGTTTAAATTAGCAGAAAATATCGAGAAACATTTTGAAATTGTTAGAGAAGAAGCAGACTTAGAAGCAGAAACAACGCATGTGAAGCTTATTGAAAAATATAATGGTGTTCCTGTATACGGCTCTGATCAAACAGTAACACTTGATAAAAATAATAATGTGAAAGCATTTTTTGGACAAGTTATCCCGAATTTAGAAAATAAAAATATCCCATCAATTGCAAGTATTTCAGAAGATGAGGCTGTAAATATTACGAAAGTAAGTATTGAGAAAGAAATTGGAAAAGTAGATAACTATGATGGTATTAAGAAAAATTTGTATGTATATGAAAAAGATGGACAATATTATCTTTCCTATCTTGTAAAAGCATCTGTTTCAAAACCAGCACCAGGCTACTGGCATTATTTTATTGATGCAACAAATGGAAATGTAATTAATAAATATAATGCGTCCGACCACATTACCGGTTTTGGATATGGTGTTTTAGGAAACAAACAATCATTTGAAATTGTTCAAAATGAAAAAATAGGTGTATTTCATTTATTTGATGGCAAACGTGGAAACGGTATTTATACGTTTGACTGGAGGAATTTGTACAAACAACTTTATGATTTACCATCACAAGGGTTGGGGTATACGGGTTATGAAATTGAAAGTAAGTTCAAGTTTTTTGAAGATAAAGCAGGTGTTGATGCGCATGCAAATGCAGAAAAAGTATACGACTATTATAAGAAAACATTTAATCGTAATTCCTATGATGACAAAGGAGCAAAGTTACGTTCTGTTGTTCACGTAGGGGAAGATTGGAATAACGCTGTATGGAATGGTGTGTATATGGCGTATGGTGATGGAGATGGAAAAATGTTTATTCCATTTTCTGCGGGCTTAGATGTTGTTGCTCATGAGTTAACGCATGCAGTAACAGAGCATACAGCAAATTTAGAGTATCAAGATGAATCAGGTGCATTAAACGAATCATTTTCAGATATTTTCGGTGCGATGGTAGACCGAGATGATTGGGATGTGGGAGAAGATATTTATACACCGGATATAGCAGGGGATGCAATGCGTTCTTTAAGTGATCCATCTTCTATTCCAAACCCTTTAGATCCAACTGTAGGGTATCCAGATCATTACAGAAACTATTACTCTGGTCCATATGATAATGGTGGTGTTCATATTAACAGTAGTATCAATAATAAAGCAGCATATTTACTGTCAGAGGGTGGCTGGCATTATGGGGTGGAAGTAAATGGCGTAGGACGCGAAGCTACGGAGAAGATTTACTATCGTGCTCTTACAAAATACTTAACTGCGAAATCTAACTTTAAAATGATGCGTCAAGCTGCACTCCAAGCTGCAGAAGATTTATACGGTAAAAACTCAAAAGAAGTACAAGCTGTAACGAAGGCTTATGATGCAGTTGGTATAGAATAAGACATAAAAAAGACCTGATATATGTCAGGTCTTTTCCTACTGTGATAGCCATAATGGTTCTGTTGCAAAGATTTCTAAACTGAGATAACCTGTAGAAAAAGTGTGAGCAGGAGAATGATATATGGGGTATTTTAAAGGAAAACAGTTTAAAAAGGATATTATTTTGGTAGCCGTCGGCTACTATTGTCGTTTTTCTTTAAGCTATCGTGATGTATCTGAAATCTTGAAAGAGCGTGGTGTTTCGGTTCACCCAACAACCATCATGCGCTGGGTTCATGAATATGGAAATCTTATCTATCAAATTTGGAAGAAGAAAAATAAAAACGTTCAATTATCTTGGAAACTAGATGAAACCTATATAAAAGTCAAAGGAAAATGGTGTTATTTATATCGTGCAATTGATAAAGACGGGCACACATTGGATATTCAACTTCGTAAAAAACGGGATCATCAGGCTGCCTATGCCTTTATGAAAAGATTGGTCAAAACGTTTGGAGAACCAGCGGTTCTCACTACAGACAAAGCACCAGCATTACTTTGCGCATTTAACAAATTAAGAGAACAAGGCTTTTATATAAATACAACTCATTGTACAATCAAGCATTTGAACAATCTCATTGAACAGGACCATAGACATGTGAAGCGACGTTTTTCCAAATCCGCAGGATTTCAAAATCTTCGCCACGCTTCCCGTACCTTGAAAGGCATCGAAACTATTCATGCTTTATATAAACGAAACCGAAGTCTTGGCTCAGACTTCGGTTTTTCGACATACAATGAATTACAGGAGCTACTAACAATCGCATAAAATGTACAACTTTTTGTTGGCACCACTTAACCTTAACAAAACTTCGCAACAGAACCGTACTCTTTATCGAGCAATCCATTGGCGAAAATTTGAAGAAACACAGAAGTAAAAAACTTCGTGTTTCTTCTTTAATATATTTATTAGAAACCGCTTTGCACTTCCCGGCACAGTTGCTCCTTCTAGCCCTCATTAAACAAAGTAAAACCCACTGCACACAAGGGTCCTTTAGTCATAAGCTTCACTAATTGTTTTGCAGTATATTTCGGTGAATATTTCATGTCATTTTGAAGCCACCAAATTGCCATCCCAACAACACAGGAAGTGATGAAATGGAATACCATATCCTTTGGAATATCTAAGTCATGGTCTTCAATTTTAAGCTCAATGAAATTTTGTTCAAGATTATCCATAATAGTCTGCTGCATTTTTAGGTTAAAATCATGAATGCCATGAGGGCCAAGCATGCTTTTATAAAAGTCTGCATGTTTTAATATACACTCAAATATGGATTGTAAAATCCCCTCGAATTCCGAAAAATCTATTTGCTGTCCCTGCACATGAGTATATAGGACCATCTTACTTGTCAATTCTCCTAGTACATTTTCACTAAGCTTTGTTAACAAATCTTGTTTATCCCTGTAATGTGAGTAAAATGTCGCCCGATTAATGAGTGCCTCATCTGTGATGTCTTGAATGGTAATAGCATCGTATCCCTTTTCCGCTATCAGTTTAATAAAAGCATCATATATAAATTTCTTTGTCCGAATAATCCGCAGATCCGCTTTTTTCAACACCTTATACCTCCCTGTTCGTTATTGTCATTATAAACAACAGATTTCATTCTTTTGTTTTTTATCGTACATTCATGCCTTAAATGTAAATTGAATTGTTTAGTAAAAACGATATAATCACACTATAGACAACATACATTTATTATAAACTACACGTTGTTCGTTATCTATCTTTTTGTTGAACGAATACTAGGAGGATGAACATGAGAGAAGAACAAACAAGCATTATTCCACAACCCAAAACATATGGACCACTGGGCAACTACCCTCTATTCGACATGAGTCAACCTACTATTTCTTTTTGTGAGATGGCGAAAGAATATGGACCAATATTTCGGTTGACCGCTCCAGGTTTTAAAACAATATGTATCTCTGACCACAAACTTGTAACGGAAGTCTGTGATATCAATCGTTTTGATAAACATGTCGCAAATGATATGGTGCATGTACGTGAATTTACAGGAGACGGTCTGTTTACAAGTAAAACATCGGAGCCAAACTGGCGAAAAGCCCATAATATATTGCTGCCAACATTCAGCCAACAAGCCATGAAGGGCTATCATACTATGATGTTAGACATCGCTTCACAGCTGATTCAGAAATGGGCTCGGTTGAATCACGATAGTGATCATATCGATGTACCGGGAGACATGACTCGCCTTACTTTGGATACGATCGGTCTTTGTGGCTTTAACTACCGATTTAATAGTTTTTATAAAGAAAAACATGATCCATTTATCGACAGCATGGTACGTGCACTTGACGAAGCTATGCATAAAGTTGCCCGCTCGAGGGGCATGGATACTCTGATGGTTAGAAAAAACAGACAATTCCAAGATGATATACAAAGCATGTTTTCGTTAGTAGATAAAATTATTAAAGAGCGGAAGGCTAATGGAAATAATGGAGAGATAGATCTGCTAGCCCGCATGTTAAACAGTAAAGACCCTGAGACCGGGGAAGTGTTGGATGATGAGAATATCCGATACCAAATTATTACCTTCTTAATTGCTGGGCATGAAACAACAAGTGGTTTATTATCCTTTACGACTTATTTTTTACTGAAACATCCGGAAGTTCTGAAGAAAGCATACGAAGAAGTGGATCAAGTTCTCGGTGATTCCACTCCATCTTATAAACAAGTGCTAAACCTCAAATACATTCGCATGATTCTAAACGAAGCCATACGGTTATGGCCGACCGCTCCATCTTTTGATGTGTATCCAAAGGAGGATACTATAATCGGCGGACAGTATCATGTGAAAAAAGGTGAAGGTTTTACCGTGCTTCTTCCCGCACTTCATCGGGATAAAGCAGTTTGGGGAGAGGATGCAGAAGAATTCCGTCCGGAACGTTTCGCAGATCCTTCCAAAGTACCAAATCATGCATATAAACCATTTGGGAATGGTCAGCGTGCTTGTATCGGTATGCAGTTCGCACTTTATGAAGCTACGCTGGTGCTTGGAATGATTCTTCAAAAGTTTGAATTAATTGATTCTGAAAACTATCAGTTGAAGATTAAACAATCATTGACCATAAAACCAGAAAACTTCAGAATTAGAGTTAAATTAAGAGAAGGAAAGGCAGTCGCATCTTTACTGAATCTTCCGTTGGATGATGAAACGGAGAAAGAGATTTCCCAATATTCAAAACACGAAGCACTGGAAGGTGCTGAAAACGTACCTCTACTTGTATTATATGGTTCAAATCTAGGAAGAGCGGAAGAGTTTGCTAGGAAGCTCGCAGACCATGCAAGGTTACTAGGCTTCCAGAGCGATGTGGGAACATTGAATGATTATATCGGAAAGTTACCTAAAGAAGGTGCGGTACTCATTGTAACTTCTTCATATAATGGTCAACCTCCTGAAAATGCCGCTCAGTTTGTAAAATGGCTGGAACAAACAAGTGCAGAGGAATGCACAGGAGTCAAGTATGCAGTTTTTGGTTGCGGAGATCGAAATTGGGAGAATACTTACCAGAGTGTTCCGAAATTCATTGACAAAGAGCTTGAACAGAAAGGTGCTATAAGTTATACCGCAAGAGGAGAAGCTGACGCTGGAGGAGATTTCGAGAATGATTTTGCTCAATGGCAAAAGAACATGTGGAAGGATGTCTCGAATGCATTTGGCCTAAAGATGAAAGAAGGAGCAGAAACATTGTCTCATCAAGCATCGCTTTCCGTTCAATTGATTTCAGGCTCCCCCGCTAATCCGGTTGCTCAAAATAACGAAGCTGTTTATGCAACGGTGATTGCTAACCGGGAGCTTCAGTTACCTGAAAGTGAGCGAAGCACTCGGCATATTGAGATAGCCTTGCCGGAAGGAGTTACTTATCAAGTAGGAGATCACCTTGGAGTACTGCCAAGTAATAGCCGAAAAAATGTAAGGCGCATTTTAAAACGTTTTAAATTAAACGGGAAGGATCAAGTCATACTGAGTGCAAGTGGAAGCAGTTCAGCTCATCTTCCTGTGGACCGTCCTGTTAGTTTATTTGATCTTCTTAGCTATAACGTTGAGATTCAAGAAGCAGCAACTCGAGCACAAATACGGGAATTGGCAACATGTACAGTTTGTCCTCCCCATAAATATGAGTTGGAAGCATTATTGGAAGATGGAGTTTATAAGGAGCAAATACTAAAGAAGCGCATTTCAATGTTGGATCTTCTTGAAAAGTATGAAGCGTGTGAAATCCCATTTGAGCGATTTTTAGAACTTCTCCCTATGCTCAAACCGCGTTACTATTCTATTTCAAGCTCTCCACTTGTTGCACAAGATCGTCTAAGCATTACGGTCGGTGTTGTTAGTGAACCTGCATGGAGTGGACAAGGAGAATATAAAGGTGTCGCTTCTAATTATTTAGCCCAATGTCACAATGAAGATGAGATTACTTGTTTTATTAAAACACCAGAATCCCGTTTTCAGTTACCTGAAGACCCAGAAACACCAATTATCATGGTTGGACCAGGCACTGGAGTTGCACCATTCCGTGGATTCTTACAAACGCGTCGTGTTCAAAAACAAAAAGGGGTTAACTTAGGGGAAGCGCATCTGTATTTCGGTTGTCGTCATCCTGAAAAAGATTATCTCTATCGTACAGAACTAGAAAATGATGAAAAAGATGGCTTAATATCTTTACACACAGCTTTTTCTCGCTCGGAAGGACATCCGAAAACATATGTACAGCATTTAATGAAACAAGATGGAGCTAATTTAATTTCGTTATTAGATAGCGGTGCCCACCTTTATATATGTGGTGATGGGAGCCGAATGGCTCCGGATGTAGAAGATACTCTTTGTCATGCATATCAAGAAATTCATGAAGTCAGTGAACAAGAAGCAAGAAATTGGTTGAATCAGTTACAACATGAAGGACGATACGGAAAAGATGTTTGGGCTGGAATCTAAATTTGGGCGTTTTTGCCCATCCCATTAAAAAGGGGTGGGCAAAAACGCCCAATTAATATTTTACTATTTTAGGAGGATAAATCATGACAACTAAGAATACGTACAAATTTTATATAAACGGAGAATGGAGAGAAAGCTCTTCAGGAGAAACAACCGAAATTTCATCTCCATACTTACACGAAGTAATCGGGCAAGTACAAGCAATCACTCGCGGAGAAGTAGATGAAGCAATTGCATCTGCAAAAGAAGCTCAAAAATCATAGGCTGAAGCTTCTCTACAAGATCGCGCAAAATATTTATATAAATGGGCTGATGAGCTCGTAAATATGCAAGATGAAATTGCCGATATCATTATGAAAGAAGTCGGTAAAGGATATAAAGATGCGAAGAAAGAAGTTGTTCGTACAGCTGACTTCATTCGTTACACGATCGAAGAAGCTCTTCATATGCACGGAGAAAGCATGATGGGCGATAGCTTCCCAGGCGGAACGAAATCTAAACTTGCGATTATCCAACGCGCACCACTTGGTGTTGTATTAGCAATCGCACCATTTAACTATCCAGTAAACTTAGCTGCTGCAAAACTTGTACCAGCACTTATTATGGGTAACGCTGTTATTTTCAAACCAGCAACTCAAGGTGCAATTAGCGGTATTAAAATGGTTGAAGCACTTCATAAAGCTGGCCTTCCAAAAGGTCTTGTAAACGTAGCTACAGGACGCGGTTCTGTAATTGGTGACTACTTAGTAGAACATCCTAGCATCAATATGGTATCGTTCGTGAAGATGCTGACTTACAAGACGCTGCAAACCATATCGTAAGCGGTGCATTCTCTTACTCTGGTCAACGTTGTACAGCTATTAAACGTGTACTTGTACACGAAAACGTAGCAGACGAGCTTGTTGGCTTATTAAAAGAGCAAGTAGCTGAACTATCAGTTGGATCTCCAGAACAAGACAGCACAATCGTTCCATTAATCGACGATAAATCTGCTGACTTCGTTCAAGGTTTAGTTGACGATGCTGTAGAAAAAGGTGCTACGATCGTTATCGGTAACAAACGTGAGCGTAACTTAATTTATCCAACATTAATCGACCACGTAACAGAAGAAATGAAAGTTGCTTGGGAAGAGCCATTTGGCCCAATCCTTCCAATTATCCGTGTTTCTTCTGATGAACAAGCAATTGAAATTGAGAACAAATCAGAGTTCGGTCTGCAAGCAAGTGTCTTCACAAAAGATATTAACAAAGCATTTGCAATTGCGAACAAAATCGACACTGGTTCTGTTCAAATTAACGGACGCACAGAGCGCGGTCCTGACCACTTCCCATTCATCGGTGTAAAAGGTTCAGGTATGGGCGCGCAAGGTATTCGTAAGAGCCTTGAGTCTATGACACGTGAAAAAGTAACTGTATTAAACTTAGTTTAATATTACAAAAGAAGCTAATCTAAAAGTTAAATTAGCTTCTTTTTCCCTATATGTCGCCCGATTAATAAGTGCCTCATCTGTGATATCTTGAATGGTAATAGCATCGTATCCCTTTTCCCCCTATCAGTTTAATAAAAGCATCATAGTATAAATTTCTTTGTCCGAATACGCAGATCCGCTTTTTTCAACACCTTATACCTCCCTGTTCGTTATTGTCATTATAAACAACAGATTTCATTCTTTTGTTTTTTATCGTACATTCATGCCTTAACTGTAAATTGAATTGTTTAGTAAAAACGATATAATTACACTATAAACAACATGCGTTTATTATAAACTACACATTGTTTGTTATCTAACATTTCGTTAAATAAATACTAGGAGGAATAATTTTAAATGCTTACAATAAAGCAATTTTTCAAACAAAAGATGGTTCTAGGTGGCTTGTTAGGCATTATGGTTGCTGTTACCATCGCTAGTTTTGCTTTTATGGGATCAACTGTTAATCCTGTACCTAAAGACTTACCGATCGCTATAGTAATACAGGATACAGGTGTGAACTTACCAGGACAAGGAAGTGTAAATTTAGGAGATGAAATAAAAAAGCAAATTCTGCAAAATAAGCAAAGCCAAGTTAAATGGACGTTCTTACAAACACAAGAAGATGTATTGCAAGGGATGAAGGATAAGAAGTATTACGCTGCCATTATGTTTCCACCAGAAATGTCCCAGCAACTTGTATCGCTAACCACACCTAAGGGACAACAAACTGAAGTGCAAGTCTTGGTGAATCAAGGAATGAACTACAATGCCGCAATGGTTTCGAGCCAAATGATTGATAAGCTCATTGGAGGGATAAACGAAAATATCCGTAATACCTTGCTTGATCAGCTTTCACAAAGAAATATGACACTAACAACTGAACAGGCAAAGTTATTAGCAAGCCCATTTATTGTTAAAACGGAGTTGATTCATCCAGTTCAAGCACATACAGGTAATGGAAATATTCCTATTATGCTGACACAAATCTTATGGATTACTACTCTTATCAGTTCCTTAGTCTTATTTATAGCTGTCCAAAAGTTTACAAACGGACGCGTTACAGGAAAATCAGTTTTATCACAGATCCTGGCAGGTTCTGTTTTCATGATAGTAATTGCAAGTTTAACCCTTTTCATTGCTCATACTATACTCGATGTATATATACCGAACGCAGGAGAAATTTTCTTATTGTTACTTTTCTTTGGTTTCATGTTCTTCCTTCTGCAAAGTGCAGTACTCAACTGGATTGGGCGTGTCGGGGTACCAATATTAATGGTAGTCTTCTTCTTTTCCATGCCAGTCTTATCACTGGCACACGAATTTCTTCCTGATGTGACAAAACATTGGTTGTATTCTTGGACTCCTTTTAAGTACAGTGTAGAAGCATTTCGTAGCAGCTTCTTCTTTGGCGGCTACAGGATAGGCTCATATGTTCAGATGATGGGGCTTCTTGGACTTGTATCTCTTATAATTATGGTACTGTCTGTATTCAAAAAAGATAAACAAAAAGGTTCTATATCTACTGCGTCAGTATAGAGGAAGTAAATCTATAGTCAAAAAGATACAAGGGAAATCCCTTGTATCTCTTTGGCTTTCATGCGCTCGAATTTATTCAGCATCATTAAAAGGAAATGGAATAGTACAAAATTCTATTTATTGAATGATACATTAGCGAAAACTTGAAGAAACGAGTCTTAGAAACGCCATAATTTATTAATCCATTACATTTTATGTAAATGATATGACGGACTAAAGCACCAACCCTATGATTATCCCTAATAGAAATGTTAGGTTACAGCTTCCATATACGAATCCTATATTTAAGAAAGAATAGGTGAATTTTATAAAGATGAAAAATCCTAAAGTTCAATTATTATTTGTATTTACACTTGTCTCTATCGTTCTCTTTCTGTTGAATACATCCATTATCTCACTATACAACTTTGTCGACATACTATGGTCTATCACAATAGTAGGAATTGCCTTCATTATTTTTATCGAAAACCGTTCCCCACAAAGTACTTTAGCATGGTTTTTAGTATTAGCACTTCTTCCTATTGTTGGTGTACTTTTGTACTCTCTTTTTGGCCGAAGTCGTTGGAGAAGAAAGAAGCATCTACATCGTTCAGAAGAGCAAAGAAAATTATTCCGTGAGATTTTAGAAGGAAAACGCCTAAATTTATCATTCACTTCCTCATTAAGTGAGCGCTCTACTTATTTAACACAGGTTGTACAAAAATTCGGTGGCTGTCCTGTTGCCAATAATACCACAACAAAACTCTTAACAAATGGGGATCAAACATTTACAAACATTATACAAGCTATTGAAAATGCTACACATCATATACATATTCAATACTTTATTTATCGAGCAGATGAAATTGGTACAAAAATTCGAGATGCATTAATAAAGAAAGCAAAATCTGGTGTAATTGTACGCTTTCTTTATGATGGGATTGGAAGCAATTTATTACGAAATCGTTTCTTACAACCCATGAAAGATGCAGGAATTGAGGTTGTGGCATTTGATCCCATTCGTTCGCCATGGCTACTTGAAACAGTAAATTATCGTAACCATCGTAAAATTGTCATTGTAGATGGAGAGATTGGTTTTACAGGTGGGCTCAACGTTGGAGATGAGTATCTTGGTCGTTCTAAAAAATTCCCAATTTGGCGTGATAGCCACTTAAGAATAGAAGGAAAGGCATTGTACAAATTACAAGCAGTATTCCTTGAGGATTGGCTCTATACCTCTAGTAGTCTTAATACTTATTCTTGGAATCAATTTATGAATACAAAGTACTTTCCAGGTAGAGAAAATCCTCATGCAGAAGGTGCTGTTCAAATTGTAGCAAGCGGACCAAGTTCAGATGATACAAACATTCGTAATACTTTACTTGCTGTTATAGGTTCTGCTAAGAAAGCAATTTGGATCGCAACACCTTATTTCATTCCGGACCAAGAAACATTAACATTACTACGTTTAAGTGCAATGGCTGGAATAGATGTCCGTATTCTATATCCAGGTAAGAGAGATAGAATTATTAGTGATCTAGCATCTCAATCATACTTCACACCACTTCTAAAAGCCGGTGCTTCAATTTACAGCTATAAAGATGGTTTTGTGCACGCTAAAATTGTACTTGTAGATGATGAAATTGCAACAATTGGCACAGCAAATATGGATGTCCGTAGCTTTGAACTAAATTATGAAATCATTAGCGTACTTTATGAATCTAAGACAGTTCTTGATATTAAACGTGATTTTGAAGAGGACTTTAACCATTCGTCTGAAATTCGATGGAAATCATTTCAAAAACGTAGTATTCGAAAACGAATACTGGAATCCCTAATGCGTCTAATTTCCCCTTTATTATAATTCCGAAAAAAGTAATCAAAACAAATTTGCTTACTTTTTCCTTTACACTAACATAAAGATACCATATAGTTAAGTTAACTAAACTTAACTATATGTCGAAACGGAAAAACGGCGTACAATGAAATAACAGAATGATTGGAGGAAGAATAATATGACTAGTTCTTATAAAGAAGTAATTACCGACATGAACCGAGCCTACAATGAATTAAACATTTTACTATCTCAGGAGTTAAAGAATGAGTTTGGTCTTACAGCGCAGCAAGAGAACATGATAATCTATATTAATTTAAATAAGAATACTACAGCTAACAGTATTGCGACCACTTTTAATATATCCAAAAGTGCTGTCAGCCAAGTTTTATCTAAATTGGAGAAACATAATATGATTTCGAAACACGTAAATCCTAACAATAAACGTGAGTATTTCCTTACACTTGGTCCTAACGGTAGCAAGTATATAGAACGATTGTCTCAGCTAGATGATTTACTTATTGAGAAATACTTCTCTAAAATTGATATCGAAGCCTTGCAGCAAATGACCGATACCTTAATTAAAATAAATCAAATTATACTGGAAGAAAAAAAGAAGACCCTTGAGCCTAAATAGTAATAAAGTCTCAATGAGAAAGGTAAAGGAGTACAGCATGATTCGTATGGCACTAAGGGCATTTAAAATACAAATGTATTATTTGCTAGGCGCGATGTTATTAGGATGGATTATGACGCCTTTTTCGCCCCATTTTTTAGGTGCAAGCATTGGCTTGCTTGTTAGTATGTATTGTGTTTGGATTTTAGGAAGGCGTATTGAAAAGTTTGGAGATAGCATTGTAAAAAAAACAAAAACACCGACGCTTGGTATGATTAATCGGTTTGCAGCAGCGATACTCGGTGCGATTATTATGTATGAGATTGAACACCATAGTGTCATATGGACATTTGCTTCCGGAATTATGGGTGGTTATTTCTTAATTGTGATTAATTTCGGGTATTATAGCATGAAAGATGCGAAGAAATAGATTAGCATAAAACTTTTTTTGGGGCACAGCACATCGCTATCAAGCTAAGGTTAATAAAAGTCATTTTCAAAAATGGCTTTTTTCTTTTTCTAAAAAATCAGTGTAGATTATTGGAAATTCTGCATATCAAATAAACCCCTAACGGGTTTCATTTTTTTATTGGGGTCCCGCCACACATCCATCAACTTAAAGTGTATTTTTATATAA
>NZ_JH921524.1:31223-49052 GCF_000299035.1 Bacillus bingmayongensis | reverse complement strand
TTGTTTGTTTCGTTCAGTTTTCAAAGAACTCATTGCCGCCGAAGCGACTTTATTAATATAACATTTCGTTATATTTTCGTCAACAACTTTTTTATTTAAAAAGTTGTTTTCGTTTGTTTCTTTTGTTGTCTTTCGTGACAACGAATATAAATATACCAGTTCATTTATTAAAATGCAATAGTTTTTTCAATAAAATTTTAAACCTAGTAAAAAAGTATAACAATAGTATTAATCTCCTATATAAAAGCATCTTTCTTCTATATAGTAAATGAATCATTTAAACTTCACTATATTAGAAAACAAAATTCAAAAAAGAAAAGCTTTGGAGAAATCTCCAAAGCTTAGTTTAGTCTTGCTTATGACGCATCGCCGGGAATAACAGCACATCACGAATAGATGGCGCATTTGTTAATAGCATAACAAGACGGTCAATACCAATTCCAAGTCCACCTGTAGGAGGCATACCGTACTCAAGCGCTTCGATATAATCATCGTCCATCATATGTGCTTCATCGTTACCTTGCTCTCGCTCTTTTAATTGCGCTTCAAAACGTTCTTTTTGATCGATTGGATCATTTAATTCTGTAAATGCATTTGCATGCTCACGAGCAACAATGAATAACTCGAAACGATCTGTAAAGCGTGGATCTTCATCATTCTTTTTCGCAAGAGGAGAAATTTCCACTGGGTGACCATAGATAAATGTAGGTTGGATTAACTTTTCTTCTACCTTTTGCTCGAAGAATTCATTAATAATATGACCAACTTCCATTGTATCTTTAATTTCTACACCATGCTCCTTCGCTAATGCACGCGCTTCTTCTACACTCATCGGATTCCAGAAATCTGCTCCAGAATATTGTTTAATTGCATCTACCATATGAAGACGTGTCCATTCTGGCTCTAAATTAATTTCTTGTTCACCGTACTGGATTGTTGTTGTACCTAACACTTGTTTTGCAATATGAGCAATCATATTTTCTGTTAGTTTCATAATATCTTTATAATCAGCATACGCTTCATATAATTCAATCATTGTAAATTCAGGATTATGACGTGTTGATACACCTTCATTACGGAATACACGGCCAATTTCGTATACTTTCTCTAAACCGCCTACAATAAGGCGCTTTAAATGTAACTCAATTGCAATACGCATATATAGTTCCATATCTAACGCATTATGATGTGTAATGAACGGACGAGCAGAAGCACCACCCGCAATCGCATGCATCATTGGTGTTTCTACTTCAAGGTAGCCATTATCATCTAAGTATCTTCTCATTTCACGAATGATTTTACTACGAGTAACAAATGTTTCACGGCTCTCCATGCTTGTAATTAAATCTAAGTAACGTTGACGGTAGCGTTGTTCAACATCTTTCAATCCATGGTATTTATCTGGAAGTGGACGAAGAGCTTTCGTTAATAACGTAAAGCCTGTTGCTTTCACAGAAAGCTCGCCTACGTTCGTTTTGAAAACTTTCCCTTCAATCCCTACTAAATCACCTAAGTCAGCTGTCTTAAATAATTCATACTGTTCATCTCCAACAGCATCTTTACGAACATAGATTTGAACTTGTCCGTGTAAATCTTGAATATGTGCAAAACCTGCTTTCCCTTTACCGCGCTTTGTCATAATACGCCCAGCAATAGAAACAGAGATTTCTTTCTCTTCTAATTCTTCTTTAGAGAACTCTCCATACAAGTTTAATAATTCTTTCGTTGAATTTGTACGTTCAAAACGTTTACCAAACGGATCAATCCCTTGTTCACGTAAGTTATGTAACTTCTCGCGACGAACAAGCAATTGGTCATTTAATTCTTCGTGGTTCATGTTATCCATGGTATTGATATCACTCCAGCTCTATTAAATTTTACAATATATACAGTATATCATTTTCTACTCAACTAGAAAAACTGCCAGTAGTATACTGGCAGTTCTTCTTTCTTTCACGTAATTATAGGTAGTGAGAGAAGGAATGTCAAACGTTCTCTCTTTCCTCCTTTTAACCAACGTGAATTGTTTTCTGTTTCACTTCTACTTCTTCTACAAATGCTCCTAGTAAGGAAGCAAGGTCTTCACGCGTATTGCACGTATTGATCGCATTACGCACTCTTGCATTACCTCGAACACCTTTTAAATACCAAGCTGCGTGCTTTCTCATTTCCCTTACTGCAATATATTCATTTTTCAGGTCAATAAGACGATCTAAGTGAAGCATACATACATCTATCTTCTCACGCACTGTTGGTTCCGGTAATAACTCCCCTGTTTCTAAGTACTTTACCGTACGATAAATCATCCAAGGATTACCAAGGGCCGCTCGGCCAATCATAACACCATCAACACCAACTTCATCAAGCATACGTTTCGCATCTTGAGGTGTTTCTACATCACCATTTCCGATAACAGGAATATTTACAGATTGTTTTACTTGTTTAATGATGTCCCAATCTGCTTTCCCTTCATACATTTGAACACGTGTACGGCCATGAACCGCTACCGCTTGACCGCCTGCGCGTTCAACAGCTCTAGCATTTTCAATTGCGAAAATGTGGTCTTCATCCCAACCAATACGCATTTTAACTGTAACTGGCTTTTCAACAGCATCTACAACTGCCGCTACCATCTCATATACTTTATCTGGATCTAATAACCACTTTGCACCAGCATCACACTTCGTAATTTTCGGAACTGGGCAACCCATATTGATATCGATAATATCCGCTGTTGTGTTTTTATCTACATATTTCGCAGCATCAACAAGCGTTTCTTTCTCACCACCAAAAATTTGTAAACTTAGCGGTTTCTCTCTCTCATCGATATATAACATATCTAATGTTTTTTGGTTATTAAATAAAATCGCCTTATCACTTACCATTTCAGCACATACTAAACCTGCACCAAATTCTTTCACTGTTAAACGAAATGCAGAGTTACACACTCCCGCCATCGGTGCTAGTACAACTGGATTCTTCATCTCAATGTTTGCAATCTTTAACACTCGACTATCTCCTCCCTCTATCCTCACTTAGGCATTAATTCGTCTATTGAAATATTTAATGTCTTAGCAACTTCTACTACAAAATCTTGAGAAGGGGTTCTATTCCCTCTCTCAACTTCTCCTAAAACGGATACAGATACCCCTAATTCTTTTGCAAAACCTTCTTGCGTATAACCTTTTAACTTCCGAAAAGCACGAATGCGTCTTCCCCATTTTTCTGCTTCCATACCGTTACTCCCTCTCGCCTTTTCATTTCATCTACTTGTGAACGTGAAATGTTTTGTTTTATATCTTGATTAATCTCTAACAACGGAACGATAACAAAAGCTCTTTCGAACATCCGCGGATGCGGAACAATAAGATTCTCTGCTTCAATATTTTCTTGATTATAGAGCAAAACGTCAAGGTCAACGGTTCGCGGCCCCCATCTAATTTCCCTTTTTCTTCCTAAATCAATCTCAACCTTTTGCGTTACTTTCAACAATTCTTGCGGCAGTAAATTGGTAGAAATTTTTATAACTAGATTTAAAAAACGATTTTGATCTGTATATCCAACCGGATCTGTTTCATATACAGAAGAGACATCCTCCACTTGAATATGAGGATTTTTATTTAACAGCTCAATCGCTTGTAATAAATAAGCATAACGATCACCAATATTTGACCCTAACGCAACGTATACAACATTTTTCATGGGCGTTCTCTCGTAATTTCTACCGCCACAGCACGGTAATGCCCCGGTATTGGTGGATCCGGTTTAACAACCTTTACTGTACATCGCAAAATACTTACGTACTGATCCAATATATTCGCCGCTATATTTTCTGCAATACTTTCTACAAGCTTGTATGTTTGATCCTCAACCACTTGTCTACAAAGTTCAAAAAGCTCCCCATAGTTTACTGAATGCTCTAGGTTGTCACTTTCGCCCGCTTTCTTTAAATCCAGCTCCACTGTTAAATCCACTTTAAATCTTTGTCCCAATTTATTCTCTTCTGGAAACACACCGTGGTATCCATAAAACTCCATGTCATGGATATAAATTTTATCCAATCATTTTACCCCCTTACCAATCATCGCATCCATCATCTTTGCCATACGCGCCATTTCCTTTACATCATGAACACGGATCATTTCACAACCTTTTTCAATGCCAAGACAAATTGACGCTCCTGTCCCTTCTACACGTTCCTCTACCGGTAAATCTAAAACATGACCGATAAATGATTTTCTCGAAGTTGCAAGAAGAACTGGATACCCTAATACATGTAACTGCTCTAAATTACGCATCGCTTCTAAGTTTTGTTCTGGCGTCTTCGCAAAACCGATACCTGGATCTAAAATGATATTTTCATCCGGTACACCTGCACCTTTTGCAATTTTAACACTCTCATATAAATCCGCAATCATATCTGCCATAAGGTTGCGATAATTTGTATTCTCACGATTATGCATTAAAATAATCGGCACATTATAATGCGCTGCAACTTCTGCAATTTTCGGTTCGGCCTTCGCTCCCCAGATATCATTAATAACATGGGCACCTGCTTCAATTGCTTGCTTAGCTACTTCAGCTTTATACGTATCGATAGAAATAGGCACTTTCACTTCTTTCGAAACCGCTCGAATCATTGGAATTACGCGTCCTAATTCTTCTTCCACCGAAACTTTCGCGAAGCCAGGACGAGTTGATTCTCCACCAATATCAATAATATCAGCACCGCTGTCCACCATTTCTCTCGCATGACTTACAGCTGCGTTCACCTCATCGTAGTTCCCACCATCTGAGAATGAATCTGGTGTAACATTTAAAATCCCCATGATTAACGTCTTTTTATTTAAATTTAATGTATATTCGCCACAGCGCAAATCATAATCCCACTTCACACTACACATCTCCTCTTCGCAGTTCATTTCGGCACCAAAGATTTTCCCTATGCATTTCATATACACGCATTAGAGACTTTGTAACCTTTCCTTCTTTACCAGGGAAATCATTTTCTCCAATCCGATTAAGCGGGACAATTTCTTGAATAGAATTTGTTACAAACACCTCATCAGCGGAAAGCAGCTCCTTTTGCGTAAAGAAGCCTTCTTCCACATGCACATCCAATACTTCAGCAATCTTTATAATAAAAGCACGAGTGATTCCATTTAAAATCCCAGTTTCAAGTGAAGGCGTATATAAAACGCCCCCCTTTACAAAAAAGAGATTCGAAACAATCCCCTCGGCTGCATGACCTGCTTCAGTAAAGAAAATCCCTTCTTTACTCACAACATTTCCAATTTCACGTTTTCCTAAAATGTTATTTAAATAATGATGGGACTTTAAGCGAAACGCCCCCTCCGGTGTATTTCGCGTTTGCTTCAAAATAACACCTTCCTTTTCCACCACTATACCAGGTGCCGCCAAAGGCTTTATAAACACAATAACAGAAGGCTCTTCATAAACCCCTGTTTGTAAACCTATTTCATCTACACCAGCCGATACATTAAAGCGAATATACGCATGTTCCAGCTCGTTCCTTATGAGTAACTCCTGTAAAACACGTAGCACATCATCTTTCGTCATCGTCCATTCGATTTGCAAAGTAGAAAGAGCACCCATTAAACGTTCATAGTGATCATCTAATAAAAATGGATGACCACTATAAATACGAAATGTCTCAAAAACCCCCAGTCCATATAAATATCCATGGTCATAAGGAGAGATTTTCGCCTCACTCGCTTCTACATATGCACCGTTCACATAAATTAACATGACGATACACTCGGACTATAACTACGAATAAAGTTTTGTAGTAACTCTTTTCCATGAGAAGTCATAATGGACTCCGGATGGAATTGTACCCCTTCAATTGGCAATGTTTTATGACGAAGCGCCATAATTTCTCCCTCTTCTGTCCAAGATGTCACTTCTAAACATTCTGGCAATGTTTCTTTTTTCACAATGAGAGAGTGGTAACGTGTCGCTGTAAATGGATTTGGTATTTCGGAGAAAATTGTTTTCCCATCATGGTACATTGGTGACGTTTTCCCATGCATTAAACGTTCCGCGCGAACAACATCCCCTCCAAATACTTGCGCGATCGATTGATGACCTAGACACACACCAAAAATAGGAATCTTTCCCGCGAAATATTTAATAACATCCATACTTATACCAGCTTCATTCGGACTACAAGGTCCTGGTGAAATCATTAAAAAGTCCGGTTTCATTTGTTCAATATCTGAAATTGTAACTTCATCATTACGTTTAACAACAAGCTCTTGTCCCAGTTCTCCAAGAAATTGCACTAAATTAAATGTAAAAGAATCATAATTATCAATCATCAATATCATTTCTCTCACCTAACCGTTTCTTCGCTGCTTTCTTTTGCACGCCATAAGGCGATTGCTTTTTTCAACGATTCTTTATACTCATTTTCCGGATTTGAATCAATTACAATTCCTGCCCCGGCCTGCACATACGCTTGACCGTCTTTTGCAAGAAGCGTACGAATCACAATATTTAATTCCATATCTCCTGAGTAACCAATCCACCCTATTGAACCTGTATAAATTCCACGGCGAACAGGCTCTAATTCTTCGATAATTTCCATCGTACGGATTTTTGGCGCACCCGTAATCGTTCCACCAGGAAACACAGCTCGCACTAAATCAAAAGCATCCTTATCTTCTCGGGCCTCACCACGAACGTTTGAAACTATATGCATAACATGCGAGTATTTTTCAATCACCATAAATTCATCTACTTCTACAGTTCCATACTTACAAACTCGCCCTAAGTCATTACGTTCTAAATCTACAAGCATCACGTGTTCTGCGCGTTCCTTTTCGTTTTCAATCAACTCTTTCGCCAAACTTTCATCTTCTTGTTCATTTTTCCCACGAGAACGTGTTCCTGCAATTGGCCTTGTACTTACTTCGTTCCCTTGCTTTTTAATTAACAATTCCGGTGAACCGCTAACAATTTGAAAATCCCCAAGTTCTAAGTATCCCATATATGGTGATGGATTAATTTCACGAAGGCTCGTATAAATCTCTAGCGGGTGTGTTTGTAATGTTTTCTCTTGTCTTGTAGACAAGTTCACTTGAAACACATCTCCAGCCCCAATATATTCTTGAATACGCTGAACAGCTTTCATAAATCCTTCTTCTGTAAAAGCTACCGCTTCATTTCTATTTTCAGGACATTCAAACGGCACTTTAACTTCAGGAGCTTCTTTCACCCAAAGGCTCTTCCATTCATTCAAACGACTTTCTGCTTCTTCACGTTCATCTATATAATGCGTAATAATCCACAATACTTTCTCTTGGTGATCATACACAAACACCTCATCAAATAATAAAAAGAATATATCAGGTATATCCACATCATCCTCTGCAAAGGAAGGAAGTTTCTCAATATAACGGATACAGTCGTAACTAAAATATCCGATTGCACCGCCTTGAAACGGTGGATAGTCTGGATTATGATCCGTTTCCCATCGTTTCATATACTTTTGCATTAAATCTAAAGGATTACCTTGTTCTATTGTTTCCTTACCGCTTTCACTTATATGTAACGTTTCATTCTTCCCCTGAATCACCGCTACAGGATCAAGTCCCACAATACTATAGCGACCCCCGCGTCCACTTTCTAATAAAATATGTTGATTCTTATTCTGAGAAAGAAACTTATACTGCTTAAAAAAATCTAACTGATATGGAATAGAAAGCGCTAAAGATTTTCTTTGCTGCATATCAACACCCCGTCTTCTTTTATCCCACTCCCTTAGACCTATCATCTCAAATCACAGATGGTTAGTATGAAATAATCGCCCTTGGGAGCTAGTGAAAATAATTTAACTTTACTACTACTTATTTTACATGAAGTTTTCTAGTCATTCACTCTTTTCCTATTTTCAAACGAAAAAAGAAAAAGCATCCCTTTTCAGGAATGCTTTTTCTTAACCATACTAATTATGATTCAAATTGATAAAGCGGTGTGCTTAAATAACGCTCACCATTACTTGGAATAACAACAAGTACCTTTTTCCCTTTACCAAGTTTTTTCGCTACTTCTGTCGCAGCATAAATGACAGCACCTGAAGAAATACCAACTAAAATCCCTTCTTCACGAGCTACTCTTCTCGCATACTCGAATGCTTGCTCTGTTTTAACTTGAATCACTTCATCATATACTTCTACATCCAATGTTCCCGGAACAAATCCAGCTCCGATACCTTGAATCTTATGCGGTCCTGGTTTCCCACCTGATAACACCGGTGAATCTGCAGGTTCTACCGCATAAATTTTAATACCTTCATATTTTTCTTTTAAAACCTCACCAGCACCTGTGATTGTTCCACCAGTACCAATACCTGCAATAAACGCATCTAATTGATCACCCATTTGCTCAACGATTTCCGGCCCTGTTGTCAAACGGTGAATTTCTGGATTAGCTGGGTTTTGGAATTGTTGCGGTATAAAGTAACCATGCTCTTTTGCTAATTCAGTTGCTTTACGGATTGCACCGCCCATTCCTTCTGGTCCTGGAGTCAACACTAATTCAGCGCCATAAGCACGTAATAAATTACGACGTTCCACACTCATTGTTTCTGGCATTACTAAAATTGCCTTATATCCTTTTGCAGCCGCTACCATCGCTAAACCAATTCCCGTGTTACCACTCGTTGGTTCAATAATTGTATCGCCCTCTTTTAATAATCCTTTTTGTTCAGCAGCTTCGATCATAGATAGTGCAATACGATCCTTTACGCTACTTCCGGGATTCATAAATTCTAATTTTAAGTAAATGTCTGCGCTGTCTTGCTCTACGATGCGGTTCAACTTAACGATCGGCGTTTTCCCGATTAATTCTGAAACTGATTGTGCCACTCGCATTCCTGTCACTCCTAACACCGAGTATTTTTATTGGTTTTATCTACATTTTAATTTTGGCAGAATTTTTCTTACTTGTCAATCTATTCGGATGATTGACAATTGGTAGAAATTATTTCTGATTTATAGACTATTAATTATATTGGTAATATCTTCTTTAGAGAACTTATATCTTTCATTACAGAAATGACAATGCACTTCTGTTTCATCTTCTTCTTCACGAACTTGTTGTAATTCTTCCTTACCAAGACTAATTAGCACCGTCTCAATACGCTCACGAGAACATGTACAGTTAAATTGAACATCCATTGTTTCTAGTACTTTTACTTTATCTTCCCCTAATACTTCATACAGTAACTCTTCTGGCGAAAGACCTTGTTCAATTAACTTTGAAACAGGTGGGATTTTTTGCAAACGTTCTTCAATAAATGAAATCGTCTCTTCCTGTGCTCCTGGCATAATTTGCAGAATAAATCCACCAGCCGCTAATATGCTATCATCCCCATTTACAAGTACACCAACACCAACAGAAGAAGGCGTTTGCTCAGAAACAGCAAAATAGTACGTGAAGTCTTCCCCTAATTCACCTGAAACAATTGGAGATTGTCCGATAAATGGTTCCCTCATGCCGATATCTTTAATTACCGTTAAGAAACCTTCTGTACCTACCGCTTGATACACGCGTAATTTCCCTTGCTCTGTTGCTTCAAAATCAACGTGCGGATTCGTTACATATCCACGGACTTCTCCATTTGCATGAGCATCCACTAAGATTGGACCAAGCGGGCCATTTCCTTCTACCTTAATTGTTAGCTTCTGATCACCTTTTAGCATAGCTCCCATCATCGCACCAGCTGTTAACGAACGCCCAAGTGCTGCTGAAGCAGTTCTCCATGTATCATGACGTCTTTGCGCCTCACTTACCGTATTTGTTGTACGCACACTATACGCACGAACTTCTCCATCAAACGCTAATGCTTTTACTAAATAATCTTTCATACCTACTTATTCACCCTTCTCATGTTGTAAATTTGCATTACGTTCATATAACATATGCAAGCCTTTTAATGTTAAAAACGGATCTACAATGTCAATTACATTAGATTCTTCTGCAATTAACTTCGCTAATCCACCAGTTGCAATAACTTTCGGTTCTTGTTTAGCTTCTTCCTTCATGCGCTTCACAATACCTTCCACTTGTCCAACATATCCATAAAGAATGCCAGATTGCATTGCACTTATCGTATTTTTTCCAACAACGCTACTCGGTTTTGTAATTTCAATACGAGGAAGTTTAGCCGCCCTACTGTATAATGCCTCTGCCGAAATCATAATACCCGGTGTAATTACACCGCCCATATAATGCTTATTCTCATTAATATAACAATATGTAGTCGCTGTACCAAAATCGACAATAATAAGCGGACTTCCATATAATTGGATACCAGCTACAGCATTTACAATACGATCCGCTCCAACCTCACGTGGATTTTCATATTTAATATTTAAACCTGTCTTTATTCCCGGCCCCACTACAAGAGGTTTAATTTTGAAATACTTCTCACACATACGCTCTAAGGCAAACATAATCGGTGGTACAACAGAGGAAACAATAATTCCTTTCACATCTTGAAAAGAAAGGCCCTCATGTTCAAGTAACTGTTTTACTAACATCCCATATTCATCTTCTGTTTTATGACGATCAGTCTCCATACGCCAATGCTGACGAAGTTTCCCATCTTCAAATACACCAAGCACCGCATTTGTATTCCCTACATCCAATACAAAAATCATATTCTCACCACTTATCTTATTTAATCTATATTTGTGCAGTATGTACAAAACTGATAATGCCATCATATCATACATACCTATATAATCCGTTTTTCCATCTTCATCATTTTACAAAAAGATCGTTCACTATTTCAATTTTTAATGCAAAGAAGATTCAAATTTATATACAAGTACACAATTTCCTCAACATAGAAAAAAAGGAGTGACTATTGTCACTCCTTCATTTCTTATTTATCTTCTGCGTTCTCATCATCTTTTTTCATAGTGATATTCACTTTCACATCTTCAGAAGACTTTTTACGCTCAGGTAAAACTCCATAATCATATAAATGATTAATTTGCTCTGCATCTAATGTTTCCACTTCAAGTAACGTTTTCGCAATAATATCAAGCTTATCACGTTTTTCAGTAAGAATTTGTTTTGCACGAGCATAACATTCTTTCATAATCGTTTGCATTTCTACATCGATGTCATGTGCAATTGCATCACTGTAGTTTTGTTCTGAATGGAAGTCTCTTCCTAAGAACACCTGACCACCTTGTGAGCTACCAAACTGCATCGGCCCAAGCTTATCACTCATACCAAATTCCGTTACCATACGTCTTGCAATGCCAGTCGCACGCTGGAAGTCGTTGTGAGCTCCTGTACTTACTTCACCAAATACAATTTCCTCGGCCACACGTCCACCAAGTAAACCAGTGATTTTATCAAGTAATTCTGGTTTTGTCATGAAGTAACGATCTTCTTTTGGAAGCATTACCGCATATCCACCAGCTTGACCACGAGGGACAATTGTTACTTTATGAACGATATCCGCCTCATCAAGCACAACACCAATTACAGTGTGACCCGCTTCATGGAATGCAACAATATTACGTTCTTTTTCAGAAATAACACGACTTTTCTTAGCAGGACCTGCAATAACACGATCCGTCGCTTCATCAATATCAGACATGTCAATTTTCTTTTTATCTTGACGCGCAGCTACTAATGCAGCTTCGTTTAATAAGTTTTCAAGATCTGCACCAGAAAATCCTGGTGTACGAGTTGCAATCGCTCTTAAATTGATATCTTCATCAAGTGGTTTATTACGAGCATGTACTTTCAGTACTGCCTCACGTCCATTTACATCTGGACGATCCACTGTAATTTGACGGTCAAAACGTCCTGGACGTAATAACGCTGGATCAAGAATATCAGGACGGTTTGTTGCAGCGATGATAATAATACCTTCATTTGCACCGAATCCATCCATTTCAACAAGAAGTTGGTTTAACGTTTGTTCACGCTCATCGTGACCACCGCCAAGACCTGCCCCACGTTGACGACCTACCGCATCAATTTCATCGATAAAAATGATACAAGGAGCATTTTTCTTCGCATTTTCAAATAAATCACGTACACGGGAAGCACCGACACCGACGAACATCTCTACGAAATCAGAACCACTAATAGAGAAGAAAGGAACGCCAGCTTCACCTGCAACAGCACGTGCAAGCAATGTTTTACCTGTACCTGGAGGTCCAACTAATAGAACACCCTTAGGAATACGGGCACCAACCTCAGCAAATTTACGAGGGTCTTTTAAGAATTCTACTACCTCAACAAGCTCTTGTTTCTCTTCGTCTGCTCCAGCTACATCTCTGAAGCGTACTTTTTTCTTTTCATCATTGTATAACTTCGCCTTACTTTTCCCGAAGTTCATAACACGGCTACCACCGCCCTGAGCTTGGTTTAGTAGGAAGAAGAATAAAATGAAGATAATCACAAACGGAATGATAGAAGTAAAGAATGTCACCCAAGCACTTGTTTCCTCTGCCGGTTGATACTTCACTTCAGCACCTTGCGCTTTGTCATTAATTTTCTTTTGTAATTCTTCAGTATTTGGTGCATAAGTAACAAATTGCTCTTCCTGGCTAGCATTGCTAAATTGTCCTTTTACCTCAAACACACCATTTTTCGGTTGAAGCTGCACATTACGCACTTCACCTTTTTCAAGTTTAGTAATGAATTTATCGTAGCTAACTGATGTCGTTTTTTGCGTCGAACCATTAAAATAGCTCACGATTCCAATTACTACTAAGAATATCAGTAAATAAAAGATGGTATTACGGAAGATACGATTCATTCCTAACCTCCTCTCACGGCATAAACACTATAGTAAATCGTAACATAGAAAAACTTTCCTATACAATTATAACGCCTGTATTTAATTAATTTGAGTAAACGCTTGGTTTTAACACTCCAACATAAGGAAGATTACGATATTGCTCCTTATAATCTAAGCCATATCCTACAACAAATTCATGAGGAACAGTAAATCCAACATAATCTGCTTTTAGGTCGACTTTGCGGCCAGTTGGCTTATCTAGTAGCGTAACAATCTTTACAGATTTCGCCTTACGATATTTGAATAGGTCCACTAAATAGCTTAATGTAAGACCACTATCAATAATATCTTCAACGATTAAAATATCGCGACCTTCTACAGAAGTATCAAGATCTTTTAAAATTTTCACTTCACCTGTTGAAACTGTAGAATGACCGTAGCTAGAAACAGCCATAAAATCCATTTCAAGATATGTATCTGTTCTTTTTAATAAATCTGCCATAAATGGCATTGCACCCTTTAATACACCAATTGCAAGAGGTACTGTATTTTTGTAATCCTCTGCAATAATTGCACCTAGCTCATGCACCTTTTCTTGTATTTGTTCTTCGGAAATTAATACTTTTTCGATATCTTGATTCATCATTTCGTTATCCTCCTGGAAGACTCCTTGCTTTTGTAGTGAATAATAATATATTTATCCTTATCTGCTGTTCCATTTGAAATAGCAAATGCAGATTGTTTCAACAATGGAACCCAAATAATACTCCCGCTTGCATCACAAACAATCGGCCACTCTTCTCTTTTTTCTTTCGGTACTTTTGCTTCAATAAAAATAGCTTTTATCTTTTTTGTACCACTCATACCTTTTATTGACATGCGATCTCCATTTTCTCTAGAGCGGATAAGAAGAGGATATGATATATCATTATACTTAGCAACAAATACGGTTTCATTCATGCTGCTTGGTAATTCCTCATTTACTTCTGCTACAAGTTCATCCCCGTTTGCTAATGTAATGGCACCTGGTACTGATAAGACTTGTGAAAAAGGAAAAACAATTTCTTGCTCAAATCGGAAACTACATTCTTCATATGTACGAACAATTTTTAGGCCACCAGGAAAATCAAGTGATCCTGAAGGATGTGTCCGTTTAAAAAATGCAATAACTTTGTCAATATGTATAGAAGAAAGCGAAGACGGAATCTTGTATTCATAAAGATAGTTTAATATTAGTTGAATCCCTCGCCTTTGTAAAGGCATAGACATGGATTCAAAGGCAGGAATTGATAAGACGATGTGTTTATCACCTTTTTTTGTAATTACTTTATTCATCTTTTCAAAAGCTAATTCCTGCAAATACGCCTCATCCTCTTGCATAAGTACACTAAATTTTTGGAATTGCTCATGCACATGCGGATTTTCCTCTTTTAAATAAGGTAGAACATGCTTACGTAATCGATTCCTCGTATATACTTCCTTTTCATTACTCGGATCCATACGTGGCGTAATTCCTATCCTATTACAATAAGCATTAATCTCTTCCTTTGTTACAGCTAATAAAGGTCTAATTAAATATCCACTATGGAAAGGGCGTTTTACAGCAATTCCAGTATAACCCTTCGGAGTACTCCCCCGGACAAGACGCATTAAAATCGTCTCCACTTGATCATCTCCATGATGCCCAAGAGCTACATACGGCGCATCATATTTCTTCATTATTCTTTCCAAAAATGCATATCGGCATTCCCTAGCAGCCACCTGTGCATTCATTCCATATTGCTGTTGATATTGCGATACATTAATTCTTATCGTTTCGCAAATAACCCCGATCTTCCAGCAAAGATTTTCTACAAATTGTAAATCTTCATAGGATTCATCTCCTCTAAACATGTGATCCACATGCGCGACTACAATCTTCAATTTCTTCTCTTCCCTTTTCTCTAATAAATAATATAAAAGAGCTAAAGAATCAGGGCCTCCAGAAACTCCTACAACAATTGTCGAATGTTCCTCTAATACATCATGCCACTTTGCAAACTCATCTACCTTTTCAACAAATGTATCTTTCAACTTCGCAATCACCTTTCGTTAAAAGCAAACAATAACATACTTTACCTTGCTTATAATGGTACAACTTTTACAAACTTTGTGCAAAAAAAAGATGTACAAAATTCACATTTTTATCTTACATTCTTCCCCTATCTTCATAAGAAGAATGAAACTACTTTCTTCTATAAAAAAAAGCCTAGGTATCAACCTAGACCTCATAACCACACTGAGAAAATTCCCATTCCCCTATTGCGCTTGTTTACCCATAATTGGAATCGTAGCCCACTTTGGCATATTCTTCTTTACCTTTGCAACGACAATCGTCATATCGTCATTGATATATCCATCACTAGATCGAATGACCTCTTCCATAATAATATCAGCAATTTCTTGCGGATCATCTGTTTGTAGTTCTTTAATTTTACGCTTCATCCATAATTCATGGTTTTCCACATGCTGTGCTCCTTCAAAAATCCCATCGCTCATCATAATTAGAATATCCTCTGTTTTTAACTGTTCACCAACAACATCTACCTCAACATCCTCAATGATTCCCATAGGCAAATTGCTTGCTTCTATTTTAAAAACATTATTTCCACGTTTTACAAAGCTTGGCGTTGAACCAATTTTTAAAAACTTAGCACTTGCATCACGTAAATCTACCATAGCTAAATCCAGCGTCGTAAACATTTCTTCTGTCGTTCTCAATGAAAGAATTGAGTTAATAGACTTAATGGCAATTTCTTCATCAATACCAGATTGCAATATTTTTTGTAACAATTTTACCGTTTCCTTACTTTCCATATGTGCCCTTTGTCCATTGCCCATTCCGTCACTAATAGCAAGAGCATATTTTCCAACACTTAAATCCATCATTGCATACGAATCTCCTGATACAAATCCGCCTCCTTTTGCCGCTGTAGCAAGCCCTGTATCAAGAAAAAATGTTTTCGCTGACCCAAAAGATATCATGCTATGACCATTTGGATAAGCAGAGGGTTCTTCATGTTTAACAATAATATTTTCTTTTAAAATATCCGAAAGCATTGGCGCAACTAACTTTTCACATTCACCATGTTGATTAGATGCTGCCGGAATCATCATTTCAATATCAATATTCCCTCTATCTAGACAATAAATATCAACATGTTCCACCTCGACACCAAAGTCACGAAACGCTTGTAAAATTCGCTCTTCCTGCACCTGGTGATTTTCCCGTTCACGCTGAATTTCTTTCGCGAAATCTTCCATTACTTTTGAAACACCTAATAATTGTTCTGCAACAATCCTACGATTCTCTTTCATTTGTTTTCGTAACTTTTGCCCCTCATAGAAATGACCTAATTCTCCTGCCATTAAATCTGTTACCTTTTTTCCTCTTACACAGTGCTTTTCCCATTCACGAACCAACTTACGGTTATGTTGAAGTGTTCCTTCTTCTGTTTCATTCATAATTTGTTTCATATAATCATATGTTTTATCAAAATTCACTACCCAGCATTGATCCTTTTTAAAACATGATTGGCATGTCTTTGCTGTAATTGTACTTAAAAATAAATCAGCCTCTGTTTCTTTATCCTCTTCCTCCACATATCCATATACCGAAAAACTATTGGATAATGCAGAAAATACATTTGCAAATTGATTAATTTTATTTGCTGTAACATCTCGCATTCTCCGTAAATATTGTTGTTGATCATGAGAATGCTCTTGTGTTCCTGGCATAAATTTTGCAAGCCGATCAATAATTAACTTTGGTGTTAGTAGAAAGAGTCCTATCGCTACTCCAGATTCCATTAAAGTTGTTATAATATTTACTTGCTTATCGACGTATAACGTAATTAAACTTGTACCAATTAACAATCCCAAACTAACTCCAAGACGCTTCCCTTCTTTTAATAATCCACCAAGCAACCCCGAAAAGGCTAATAGACTAAGTTGAGATAAACTACCTACGTTCGCTAAACTCAATATCAATCCTGTAACAACCCCTACTGTTGAACCAGTAGCTGCACCTGCAACAAAAGCAAATAATAATACTAAATATCTAGTGAAAATATGTTGAATTGAAGCGTCATAAATAAACCAATCTGTTGTACCTGTTAATACAGATGCAAGTAATATAATTAAACAAACAATTTCTTCCGTTTCTAACGCTTGTTGTTTTCCTTTTCTTTCTGTTAATAATGGTACACTTTGCAGAAAAATCATTGTTAAAACAAAACTAAGTCCTGCTTCAATGGTGCTTACGAGTAAATCATACATAGTGACGGTTTGCTGCGCGAAGTAAACAACAACGAGATGTGCGGTTAATGCGGAGATAAATACTTGAAATGGTACAAGTCCAACAATTTTACGTGTAAATCGACTAAAGAAGATATTATAAATGAAGAAAGTAAAAATAGATGCAAAGGCAAAAAACAAATTGTCTAGTGAAACGGAAAGCGCACCACCCATAAGGGCAAGAAATGCGAGTGGCATCTTATCACGTTTCATTACATAAACAGCAGCAAAAAATGGTAGTGCAAACGGTAAAATGTTCGTTAATATATATGCTCGTCCTAAAAGAAAACCGATTACAGCAATAACAAATCCCCATCTAAAGAAAACTTGCTCTAACTTCACTTTCAACTTGCTTGTCCATGTTATCGATCTGAGTTGCCCATCATTCATAGCCAGTGTACTTGTGTTCACAGTATTCCTTCCTGCTTTTGGCATATTTTTAACACCACCTGCATAGTTTAATTACTATCATTATAAAAGATGATTATTGGGATTTTTGTCAAAACAACAGTCCACGCCCATATAATCGTTCGACTTTTTATTTGAAATAAACCTATATATATACAAGTTGTTAAAAATAAACACTTATAAAGGACGGAAAATTCGAAAAATATAGGGTGTTTTTGTAGAAGCTTTGTACTTATTTACAATTTCTTAACAAAAAAAGATCATGCGATATGCATGATCTTTTTTAG
>NZ_JH921524.1:0-31213 GCF_000299035.1 Bacillus bingmayongensis | reverse complement strand
GTGAAAGGGCGGTGTCTTAACCACTTGACCAACGGGCCATTAAAATAAATATAGCGGCGGAGGGGATCGAACCCCCGACCTCACGGGTATGAACCGTACGCTCTAGCCAGCTGAGCTACACCGCCATGTCGTCTTATTTAACGGACAATTAGTATCTTATATCAAATCCACTTTAAAGTCAACACGTTTCAAAAAGTTTTTTATTCTTTTTTAAATATATTCATTTACATAAAAAAGCACCCCGAGTGACTGACTCCGGGCACCTCTCTATATGTTAAGAATAAAACGTTCGTTTTATCCGCGACGAGCGCCACGGCCACCACGTTTAGATTCTGTATTACGCTTTAAAGAAGTTAAACGATCTTCACTGTCTTTTAAAAAGCGCGCCATCTTTTGCTCAAACGTTTCTTTTTGATTGCCGCCATTATCACGACCACCACGGTTATCTCTGTTAAAAGAACGATTGCGTTGTGGACGTCCAGAACGTTGTTGATCCCCACCACGTTGATATTCACCGCGTGGACGATCTCCTTCTGTTCTTACACGTTCTTTCGCTTTTTTAATAGATAGACCAATTTTTCCATCTTTTTCAACATTAATAACTTTTACTTCTACTTGGTCGCCTACTTTTAAGTGATCATTAATATCCTTCACATAATTATCAGCAACTTCACTAATATGAACAAGACCCGTTAAGCCTTCTGGCAGCTCCACAAAAGCCCCAAAATTTGTAATACCTGTTACTTTACCTTGTAACTTGCTGCCTACCTCGATTGACATAAAAAAAATGCTCCTCCTTAGTGATTAAAAAGTCAAATTTTACTTTATTATATATAATCCTAAAATATAGTGTCAATAAGACACGACCTACTTAGAAACAGGAAAAATTATCTCCCCTTTTCCAGAGAAGAAATAATCCCTCCTAGCAATCTTTAAGACATACTCTTCATCATTCAACTTTTGAACATCATCTTTTAGTTTTTTTTCTTTCTTTGTTAATGAATCCAATTCTTTTTGCATCTCTTCAACCTTGACTTCTTTTGCTTTAATGGAACTATTTTGCTGATAAAACGTTACACTAATACTCGCAATAATTGTAAAAGCAAAAACAAAAAAAACTGCTAAGCGGCGATATAATCGCCTCCTGTTTTCATTCGTTTGTATTATATGTTCTTTTACAGAATTTGGATTCTGCTCTTCGATTAATCTTTGCCTCAGTTCCCTCATTTCCGAGGTCCCCCTAACTTCTTTTTTATACGCTCCCAAATTTGAAAGATATAATTCTTCAATTTCTTTGTATGTTGTAGTAATCCTACATACTTCTTTATAAAAAGTTTAACACGGTTAGGGAGAAGTTTCCATATGAGCAAAGTAAGAAATCGAACAGGCCAGAAAAAAACTTTCCATACAAAAAGTAATATCCATCTGGAACACTTCCACAACACGTTCCCAATTGAAAATAGTATACGAAATAAAAATAATATAAAAGCAATAATAAGCTGCGCTATAATAATAACAGGTTTTATCATAAGTAGCTGTACAATTTTAATAAAAAATTGTATCGTTTGCACAAAAACATAAATGAGAAAATTCAATACTCGCATGTACACTGCTTTCAATAAGCTCTGATATGCAGCAAAACCACAAAGCAAAGCTACAAAAACATATATACGTAATTCAGCTTCATTTACAATGAGCAATACGTAAAAGACAAACAGTGCTTGGACAATCCAAAACAGTATATCATATATAAATACAAGCCAACGATTACGCTGCGATCGCTGTAAAAAGCGTTGGTATGTATCTAACGCCGCTCCAATCCAAGCACCCATTCCAATCATGGAAAGCATTGTATACAGTTGAATTGTTAAACTCATTTAAATAATTTACTAAAGAATCCTTTAGCTTTCTCCCCTTGATTTTCATCAATGTACAACATCTCATGAATTTTCCCTTTAATGGATACAATACCTTTTTCTACATCTAAATTTTTCATCTGTAAATTTTGACCGCGAATTGTTAAAAAACCCATTACAGTTTCTAACAAAAACTCTTCACTATCAAAACTCTCTACTTGTTTTACGCCAGTAATATCTATTACACGTCTACCACGCATAATAATATCATGCTCTACAGAAACATTCTGTTGGTTAGAAGACATAGTTGAGTAGCCCTTATTCACGTCAATCCCCCCATAGCTTTATACTATCTAGTAAATAATGTATGAGGGGAGAAAATAATTTAGAACAAGCCTTCTTCTGCTTTCACTTTCTCTTCACGAACTACTGTATACATGTTAGCTGCATCTTCTTTTTTTGTTGTTTCTTTTAATTCATTTACTTTTACAGTTACTACTTTTTGTCCAAAACGAATTGTTAGTTCGTCATCTACCTTCACATCAGAACTTGCCTTTGCAGCTTGTCCATTAATCGTGATTCTTCCTTGATCGGCTACTTCTTTTGCCAACGTTCTTCTTTTAATTAAACGTGATACTTTCAAAAATTTATCTAAGCGCATCTCATTTCCCCCTTATTGATTCTCTATCTGTTTTGCTTCTTCCCATAAAACATCCATTTGCTCTAACGTTAACTCCTGCATTTCCTTATTCATTTCAGCTACTTTCGCTTCCATGTATATAAAACGGCTCATGAATTTTTCATTTGTTGTATGAAGTGCCTCTTCTGGATTCAATTTATAGTAGCGAGCAATATTAACAAAGGCGAATAGTAAATCTCCAAATTCACTTAACATTTTTTCTTTATCCATCTTTGCAACTTCTTGCTCAAACTCTTTCAATTCTTCAAAAACTTTCTCCATCATTGGCTGTACATCATCCCAATCAAAACCAACTTTTCCTACTTTTTTCTGAATTTCATATGCACGCATTAATTGTGGTAAGCTTTTCGGAATTCCTGTTAAAACAGACTCCCTTACATGCCCTTTTTCTTGTTTTTTAATTTCTTCCCAGTTCGAAACAACTTCTTCCGCGTTCTTCACATCTATATCCCCAAATACATGCGGATGACGACGTACCATTTTTTCAGATAGCGTTCGGATAATATCATCAACGGAGAACCAACCCTCATCTTCTCCAATTTGAGCGTGAAGCATAACTTGTAGGAGCACGTCACCAAGCTCTTCAATTAAGTGTTCATCATCTTCTTCATCAATTGCCTCTAATACTTCATATGCTTCTTCGATTAAATATTTCTTTAAAGACTGATGCGTTTGTTTTTTATCCCATGGACAACCATTTGGTCCACGAAGCTCAGCAATGATTTCTCGGAGCACATCAAATTGCTGATATAAAGAAGCTCGCTCAGCAACAGGCGGCACGTACACGCTCGTTAAGTTATTCAACTCTGTTTCATGATCTAACATATAGAGCGGTACTTTTTTCACTTGCTCAAACGATGTTCCTGCAGCTGTTACAATGTATACTTCATACTCATCAGGCAACATTTCCATTAATGTCAGTTTCACCTCAGACGCAACGAATGCATCATATACTTGGCAAAAAATTAAGTGTTGGCGTAATTCTAATTGACCACGTTTAAATGAAGTTGCATCAATAAGCTGAAATCCTTCAATTGGGTCTATTTTTAAACTAGCTAACATCGGATCCAAAAAGCTTTGTCCACCTTCAATATGCACCTCAACTTGCTTTTCTTTTCCTTTTTGTAAAAGTAGTTGAACAGTTCTTTCTGCAACAAGTGGATGGCCTGGTACAGCATATATAACATCCGTACCTTGCGCTTTTTCTATTAACGTATTTGCAATTGTTTCGTATACAATCTCAAATGTATCATGCGCCTCATATACATCATCAAAAGCTGTATACTTTACTCCTTCTTTTTCTAACTCTTCAATAACAGGGTGTTCTTTTGTACGCACATACATATGATCTACTTCTTTTATCTTTCGGTACACACCCATTGTCAGCTGATCTAATTCACCAGCACCTAATCCTAAAATCGTTATTACTCCACTCACAACCAGTCACCTCTATCCACTCTTCTTCAATGAAGCTTGTACCTTTTCTTGCTTCATAACAGTTCCTATTTCTTTTTTTGTAAAAACACTTAATTTCATAATTAAAAATAGATATACCAACCCGCCAATTGCTACGCCTAATAGCGCTTCAATTGCAGCTAATCCTCTATATCCTTCATCACTTGCCAGCCCAAACCCTTCATAAATACGCATAAATAACATTAATAGAACGGCCATTCCTAATCCACTGATCGTTACACCAAGTATGCCTTGTTTATGAATGAGTGGCTCTTCTACAATTCGAATAAGTAAAGCACTATTTAACAAAGCAATAACCATGAGCGAAATTACCGTCGCAACCGCTGCCCCAGTTACACCAAATTGCGGCATTAACATATAATTGAATAATAATTTTAGACACCCTCCAAATACAACAAACAATGCTGGCTTTACAGTTTGACCAAGCCCTTGCAGAATCGAAGCTGTTGTAATGGATAAAGAACTAAATAAAATAGAAACAGCTAAAATAGCTAATACACCTGAGCCCTCACTATTTTCAAACAACATAATATTTGTCGGCTTAATAATACACGCTAATCCTAATGCAGCTGCAACTCCAATCACAAAAGTTATCTTCATCGCTAACTGCACCTTTTTTTGAATAAACAAACGGTCTCCTCGTTCTTTTGCTGCCGTAATAATCGGAATAAGCGAAAGTGAAAATGAAGTCGTCACAACTGTACCAAGCTGCATAAGCGGAATACTTCTGTCATAAACACCTTTTAATACTTTTGCAATTTCCGCCGGTTCTCCCGCCTGAATAAGCAATGTATAAAACGAAACTGAATCTGCCATTTGTATAAAAATTAAAACTAAATTACTAACACAAATAGCTATTCCTTGCCAAAAAAGGATTCGGATTATTTCTTTCTTATTGCTTATTCTCTTCCATCCTTGCAAGAAAATGGAACGAAAATTATGTCGCATATAAAATAAAAGTACGAGTATACCGATAAATCCGCCAGCAATCGACCCCAACATCGCTCCTGCTCCAACTGTATATAAATCAAATTCATGCGCCATGAGGAACAACGATAAAAACACAATAATTGACACGCGAATCGTTTGTTCAATCACTTGCGATACAGCTGTCGGAATCATATTATTAAACCCTTGAAAGTACCCTCGTGCAACAGATAAAAAGGGCATTAACAAGAATGAAAATGAAATAACTCTTAGCAGTTTATCTAAATTTGCATCGCCCATGACCGATGCAATCGTGTGAGCACCAAAAAACAAGGTAAAGAAACCTATACAACCAATTCCTAATAAAAACCAAAAAGAAACACAAATAATCTCTTCTGCCTCTTCCTGCTTTCCTTGTTCCAAACGCTCTGCTACCATCTTAGAAATAATAATGGGAAAACCATAAGTAGCTAAAATTAAACAACATCCATAAAACGGGTAAATTTGTTGGTAAATATAAAAACCAATATCCCCCGCTATATTTTGATATGGAATACGGTAAAAAGCGCTTAATACTTTCGTAACAAAACTTGCAATTGTTAATATAACAGCCCCGCGCCAAAAAGCTTGATACTTCTTCGCTTCCATACGAGAAAACTCCTTTTCCTATCCTTATCCCTCGTATTATATCACAAAGAAAAAAACAGGCTTCCTTTTAGATTTATACAATAAAAAAGGTAGCAAGACGCTACCTTTTAATGAAATACAATCCTACTTTCCGAAAAAAATCACTTTTTATAAAGAAATATTATGATTAAGAAAAATTACTGTTCCATTTGTTTTGCTAAAAAACTTGCAGCAGTATTTACTGCCTTATGCTCTACCTCACTTATAATCCCTTCTTTTGAAAAGATGATAACAGCTCCAATTGGATCCCCATTTGCAACGATTGGGCCAACCGTATAAGAACTAACCTTTTCAGCTACACCATCGATAATCGAAATTTCACTTTCATCTGTCATAACAACAGACTTTCGATCTTCCATCGTTTTTTCGATTAAATCGCCAACACTTTTATTTAAGTATTCTTTTTTAGATACCCCCGCTACAGCGATAATGGAATCACGGTCACAAACGAGTACGTTATGTCCTAAGCTATCGTATAAAGCATCTGCATATTCTTTTGCAAAATCACCTAATTCACTAATTGGAGAATATTTTTTCAAAATCACTTCTCCATCGCGATCAACAAAAATTTCTAACGGGTCCCCTTCTCGTATACGAAGGGTCCTACGAATTTCTTTCGGAATTACTACCCTACCTAAATCATCAATTCGACGTACGATTCCAGTTGCTTTCATTCTAATGCTGCCTCACTTTCTATTGATGATAAAAGTGGTGAATTTACCTGTTCATGTAAAAATCACCAACTGTTAGATATAGTATTTTACACATTAGTTCTTCTATGCACGTCGAATTGCATTTTTTATTTTGTTTTAGGCATTTATTACTTCTTTTTTCACGTCAGACAAGCCTTTTAATAAATTTTCGGCGATTGTTAACCATTTTGATGTCTCTAATCCATTCGTTTTCATAACAATTTTCAAACGAGAACCTTCCATACCAAGACCAATCATACGACCAAAACTATTACCAAGCATGAATAATTTTCCACCATCAATATTTTGGCTTGCTTGCTCAGAGAATAAAAACGTCACTTCAAATTTTGTTTGTTTAATTAGCTCAATCTGTTCTTTCGTTGCCAATACTTTAATATTTGCAATTTGTAATAGATATCCAACTTCTTGTGGATAGTCCCCAAAACGATCAATCATTTCTTCTTGTAATTCCTCAATATCTTCAATCGTAGAGACACCTCTAAATTGTTTGTACATCATGATTTTTTGTTTACTATCTGAAATATAAGCGTCTGGCAAGTATGCATCCACTTCTAAATCAATTTCAACATCGATCGTATTTTCAATTCCTTGTGTTCCTTTACGCTGTTCAATCGCATCTTTTAACATTTGAGAATATAGATCAAATCCAACGGAATCAATAAATCCATGTTGCTCAGCCCCTAACAAGTTACCAGCACCACGAATGGATAAATCTCGCATTGCAATTTTAAATCCTGACCCAAGTTCTGTAAATTCTTTAATTGCTTGTAAACGCTTCTCAGCGACCTCCGATAACACTTTATCACGCTTATATGCAAAGTATGCATAAGCAACACGGTTTGAACGACCAACGCGCCCACGAAGCTGATAAAGCTGTGATAATCCCATCCGATCGGCATCAAATACAATTAATGTATTTACATTAGGAATATCAACACCTGTTTCAATAATCGTTGTACTTACAAGAACATCATGCTGCCCATCTAAGAATGATAGCATGACAGACTCTAGTTCACTCTCATTCATTTTTCCATGTGCATACGTCACACGTGCCTCCGGGACTAACATAGAGATTTCATCTGCTTTTCTTTCAATATCTTCAACACGGTTATATAAGAAATAAATTTGGCCGCCCCTTGCAAGTTCCCGTTCTATCGCTTCTCGAATTAATCCTGGGTTATACTCAACCACATATGTTTGTACTGGGAAACGATTTTCTGGTGGCGTCTCAATAACAGATAAATCTCGTACACCGAGCATAGACATATGAAGCGTACGTGGAATTGGCGTTGCCGTTAATGTTAATACATCAACATTCGCTTTCAATTGTTTAATCTTTTCTTTATGCGTAACGCCAAATCGTTGTTCTTCATCAATAATTAGTAAACCTAAATCTTTATAGGTTACATCTTTAGATAAAATGCGATGTGTTCCAATAACAATATCAACTGTCCCATCTTTTAAACCTTTAATTGTTTCATTTTGTTGTTTTCTAGTACGGAATCTGCTTAACAATCCAATATTAATTGGGTAGTCTTGAAAACGCTCTCGAATCGTTTCATAGTGTTGTTGTGCAAGAATCGTTGTCGGTACTAAAATTGCAACTTGCTTTTCATCCATAATTGCTTTAAATGCCGCACGAATCGCAACTTCCGTTTTACCATATCCAACATCACCACATAGAAGTCGATCCATCGGACGCCCACGTTCCATATCTTTCTTAATTTCTTCAATAGAACGTAACTGATCTTCTGTCTCCTGATACGGGAAAGATGATTCAAATTCCTGCTGCTCCGCAGTGTCCGGCGTATATGCATATCCCTTTGAAGCCTCACGCTCTGCATACAATTTAATTAAGTCATCCGCGATATCTTGTACAGATTTCTCTACCTTCGTTTTGATCTTTTTCCAATCATTTCCACCCAGTTTATAAACTTTCGGATCCTTACCTTCTGATCCTACATATTTTTGTACTTGATCAATTTGTTCGATTGGTACGTATAACTTATCATTACCTTGATATTTAATGTTCAAATAATCTTTATGGACACCATTAATTGCTAATGTTTCAATCCCTAAAAATTTACCGATACCATGATTCACGTGAACAACGTAGTCTCCAACTTTTAGCTCTGAATAACTTTTAATACGCTCTGCATTTGATAGTTTTTGCTTACGTTGTGATTTTTTTACTTTTTTATGGAACAGCTCTTTTTCTGTAATGACAACAAGCTTTTGCATCGGCATTTCAAATCCTGCATGTAAATCACCTACAGCGATTTGAAGGCGACCAGGAAGCAATATATCTGTAGATTCTATAATGTCTGCTTCAATATCATAATCGCTTAAAATATATTGTAATTTTTTTGCACGTTCTTCATCTGTTCCTAATACAACTGGCGTAAAATTCCCTTCAGTCCATCTATCAATTTCTGTTTTTAACAACTGCATTTGCCCATGAAAGTCCTGCATTGTTTTACACGTTACATTAACAATATTTTGCGGGTGTGTATGTGCAATATGGCGTAAAAATAATGTTAAATATACAAAGCTTCTTTTTTTATGATGTAGAAATTCTTCAAATTGGTGTGAGAATATCAAATTTTGAATAATTGCCCCTTCACCGAGAAGCGATGTATACCATTCTGCTTCTTCTGTCTCAAGATGTGATGCCGTTTCTTGGATACGCGAAATTTCATCTAAAATAACAACACCATTCTCAGGTAAATAGTCTATTAGACTAGCATGTTCTTTGTAAAATATAGATAAATATTTAAACATTTGCTCTATGGTCTGTCCGTTTTTCAATATTTCTATCTCACGACTAACCGTTTCAAGTACCGCTGTCTTGATTTTATCATCAGAGAGCTTTTGCATCGTCTTCATTAAACCTTCTTCAAGACGCTCCACCCCTAATTTTAGTTCATCTTGTGAAAATAAAAATTCCGTCGCAGGACCAAATTTTACGCTTTCTCTTTTATCTTGAGAGCGTTGTTCTTCTACATCGAATGAGCGGATAGAATCTACTTCCGTATCAAAGAACTCGATACGAAACGGTAATTCTTCAGTTAATGGATAAATATCCAATATCCCCCCACGCAAACTAAATTCTCCAGGAGCTTCTACCATTGATTTACGTTCATATCCAATATGATGTAACGTATGAAGCAATGCATCTAAATCAATCTCTTGCCCTAGACTAATTTCGATTTGCTTTTGCTTCCATAGTTCTTTTATTGGTAAAAACCTACGTAATCCAGCAACTGGAACAACTATGATGCCCTGCTCGCCCATCGCTAAACGATTTAACACCTCAATACGCTGCGCTTTCAGTTCTGGACTTGCAACCCCTATTTCTGACGCAATTAACTCATTAACTGGATATAACCATACATCCTGTTCACCAAGTAATGATACTAAATCCTCATATACTTTCTGCGCCTGAAATAAGTTGTGTGTAACAACAAGCTGTGACTGCTTCGTTTTTTTATATAAAGCAGCCATTAATAAAGAACGAGAAGAAGTTGCCATACCTGATACAAGCTGTTCTTTCAATCCTTCTTCTAGTCCATTAATAATGGATTGTATTTCTTTATTTTTATAAAATTGCTCTAATAACCCTATCATTTTCAAAACTCCTCTCAACATAAAGAGCAAGTCAATATATTTTTATGCAAATATTTTGGAAAAAGAAAACAGAAAAATGCTTTGGGCACGCCAAAGCGACAACATTTTATTGCAAAAATTTTTCATACTCATAATACTCTGGATAAGATGAGAGCGTTTCTTGGCACGACTCACAGATTGTTTTTATATATATATTTCCATTTTCATGAAAATGAATCATATCCAATCGTTCTTGCTCTGTTAGTTGAAATAAAACTTTGCTATATACCTTTTCTGCAGTAATGGAACCCACGTTACACCCACAATGTCTACAGTAATAATGTCCTTCCATACTATCCTCCTAAGTGTACAATTACCACTAGTATGGATAAAAACATCATAAAATATTCCAAATTAGAGCGTTAACTGTTAAAAGTATTCATAATTTGAAGAAATGGTTTCTTTAGCCACTCTTCACATGCATCTGCAGCTTTTTCAATGGATTGATTTACCTCTGGCAACTCTTCTGCAGTGAAACGTCCCAATACATAATCCACTACCTTCATACCATTTTTCGGACGATCAATTCCCATACGGATACGTTGGAACTCTTGCGTTCCTAAATGGAAAATTGTCGATTTCACACCGTTATGACCGCCTGCACTACCTTTCATACGAAGACGTAATTTACCTACTGGAATATCTAAGTCATCATACATGACAACAAAATCTTCTACATCAATTTTATAGTAATCCATAAGCGGACGGATGCTTTCTCCAGATAAATTCATATACGTAAGTGGCTTTAATAAAATTACTTTCTCACCATTAACAAAACCTGAGCCATACATACCTTTAAACTTTTGTTCATTTAAAGAAATACCCCATCGTTTTGCAAGCTCATCAATTCCCATAAATCCGATATTATGCCTTGTTAATTCATATTCTCTACCTGGGTTCCCAAGTCCTACTATTAATTTCATTCTTGTACCACTACTTTCTTTTTACGATACGAAAAGACGTAACCAAATTTGGTTACGTCTCATTCTATCCAATTAATTGAATAATACACTCACAGATTCTTCTTCATAAACACGAATGATTGCTTCTCCGATTAATGGAGCAACAGAAAGCTCATGTACTTTATCAATTTTCTTCTCTTCTGGTAATACGATAGAGTTTGTTACAACTAACTCTTTAATATTTGAGTTTTGGATACGCTCAATTGCTGGACCAGATAAAACTGGGTGTGTACAGCAAGCATATACTTCAGAAGCACCGTTCTCAACAAGAGCGTTTGCTGCTAATGTAATTGTACCAGCTGTATCAATGATGTCATCAATTAAAATTGCTGTTTTACCTTCGATATTACCAATAATGTTCATTACCTCCGCTACGTTCGGACGAGGACGACGCTTATCGATAATTGCGATTGGTGCTTTTAGGCGATCTGCCATTTTTCTTGCACGTGTTACACCACCATGGTCAGGAGATACGATTACGATATCTTTAAGACCTTTTGTCTCAAAGTAATCAGAAAGAATCGGTACACCCATTAAGTGGTCGATTGGGATATCAAAAAACCCTTGAATTTGTGGAGCATGTAAATCTAGAGTGATTACACGAGTTGCACCTGCTGTTTCAAGCAAGTTTGCTACAAGTTTCGATGTAATTGGTTCACGAGAACGCGCTTTACGGTCTTGACGCGCATAACCATAATAAGGAATAACGATATTAATTGTTTTTGCAGACGCACGTTTTAATGCATCAATCATAATAAGTAATTCCATGATATGTTCGTTTACTGGGAAGCTTGTAGATTGAATAATGAATACATCGCAACCACGAATACTTTCTTCAATGTTAATTTGAACTTCTCCATCACTAAAACGGTCAACAGAACATTTCCCTAACCCTACTCCAATATGCTTTGCAATTTGCTCAGCAAGTTCCTTATTAGAGTTTAAAGAGAATACTTTCAAATTAGAATTTAGATATTGAGTCGACATCTAGATTAACCCTCCACATTATGATTTTTTCTTATTCAGCAATTGATCAACATAGTCTTCTTTGTTAACTTGACGTGCACGCGCAATTGATAATGCTTTTGATGGAACATTCTCTGTAATCGTAGAGCCTGCCGCAACATAAGCACCATCCTCAACTGTTACAGGAGCAACAAGGTTTGAATTACAACCAATAAATACGCCATTCCCAATAACTGTTTTAAATTTATTCTTGCCATCGTAGTTTACCGTAATTGAACCACAACCAAGATTCACGTCTTCTCCAACTTGTGCATCCCCGATATAACTTAAGTGTGAAGCTTTACTTCTATTACCAAACACAGTCTTTTTGATTTCCACGAAGTTTCCAACGCGTACTTCGTTACCAATGACTGAATCTGGACGAATATGTGCAAATGGGCCCACTGAAACTTCCGTACCAATCTTACTGTCATGTACAGTAGATTGACGAATTGTTGTCTGGTCTCCAATTTCACTATCGCGTATTACTGTATGTGGGCCAATTTCACAATCTGAACCAATTACAGTTTTACCTTCAATAATCGTTCCTGGATGAAGAACTGTATCACTACCAATAATTGCATCCGCAGAAATGTATGTGTTACTTGGATCAATAATTGTAACACCATTCACCATGTTCTTATGATTGATACGATTCTTCATAATAATTTCCGCTTGCGATAGAGCGACTCTGTCGTTAACACCTAACGTTTCATCGAAATGCTCCGTTTGATAAGCTGATACAATATGACCTTCATTTTTCAAAATTTCAATAACATCCGGAAGGTAGTATTCACCTTGTACGTTATCATTTGAAACTTTAGAAAGTGAAGCAAATAGTGCTTTATTATCAAAACAATACGTACCTGTATTAATTTCTTTAATAGCTAGCTCTACTTCATTTGCATCTTTATGCTCAACAATTTTTTCAACATGACCATTTTCATTACGAACAATGCGGCCATATCCAGCAGGTTCTTCTATGTAAGCTGTTAACACCGTTGCTTTCGCCCCTGCTTCTTCATGATGCTTTAACAATGCTTCCATTGTTTCTGCAGTTATCAGCGGTGTATCACCACAAATAACTAAAGTTGTTCCTTCTTCATTTGCAAGCATATCAGCAGCTTGATCAACAGCATGTGCTGTACCAAGTTGTTCTGCTTGCAATGCAAATTCACTTACGTTCCCTAGTTGTTCTTGTACTTTTTCAGCACCATGTCCAACTACCGTTACAAGTTTCTGCAATCCTAATTGAGATACTTGATCGACTACATGCTGTACCATTGGTTTTCCGCATACAGGATGAAGCACTTTGTATAGCTTGGACTTCATACGTGTGCCTTTACCTGCAGCTAGAATCACTGCAAATCTGTTTGACATATAGACCCTCCATCGCAACCTATTTATCCATTAAAGATATTATCCTAAATCATTATATATTTCAAGAAACACGGCATAACTATTAAATTTTACCATACTTCTTATAAGATGTTTTACTCTTTAGTATCTTTTTTAGGAAATAAGATATACTATTTCGAAGGATTTTAAAGAAATTAGAAGTTTACATATACAGGGGAGAATAAAGTGAAGCTTTAATTAGCGGAAAATTTTATTCAAAACAAGTAATATAAGTGCAAATTGAAAAACCGACATAAAACCTTCTTTTTTAGGTGGGAAAGAGCATTCGGCCTTGCATAGAAGCGGTCAGGGCCTTTTTAGCCCCCATGCCAAGTAAAAACAAAGAGAGAAAAAGAATGCAGGTCACCTTTTATTATTCATAGCAGCGACTTATACGTTTTAATAACGATTTATCCGGATGCAGTGATGAAAACAACTAAACTTTCACAGGCACATTATCCTCTGCCTATTTTCTTTTCTCACTATTTCACTTTGAGGCCATATGGCACTGATACAGATAACTAAATAATAAAAAACAAACTCCTGTAAGTGTTTACAGGAGTTTGTTACAAAATTATAGAGCTCTTTTTATTCGAGCTCTTTTTATTCGAATTTTACGAAGCTCCTGCTTCTTCAAACTCAACTTCTTCTAACTCGCCTAAACGGTGATACTCAGTTAAAACCGCATCTTGAATTTTAGAGCGTGTGTTAGAATTAATTGGATGCGCAATATCACGGAACTCTCCATCTGGAGTACGTTTACTTGGCATTGCTACAAATAATCCATTATTGCCATCAATTACACGAATATCATGAACAACAAACTCATGGTCTAGAGTAATAGAGGCAATCGCTCTCATACGGCCTTCTGTGTTTACGCGGCGTAATCTTACGTCAGTCACTTCCATCTTGTGTTCACCACCCTTTTCTAAATAAGCGATATGTTTGTATAAATTCCACAAATTTTCTATTTTCCCTTTAATTTTTTAAAAATTTTTAAGATAAAAATTTTTATTTTAGTGGAATATAAGAATTAATAGACGTTATCGCTTACAAAGATTTATTTTACAAGGGCAATTACTTCAATTTCGACGGAAACATCTTTCGGTAATTTTGCAACTTGTACACAAGAACGAGCTGGTTTATGTGTGGAAAAATATGTTCCATATACTTCGTTTACATCATTAAAATCATCCATGTCTTTTAAAAATACAGTTGTTTTTACAACTGTATCAAATGATGCTCCTGCTTCTTCTAATACAGCTTGTAAATTTTGAAATACTTGTTCTGTTTGTACTTTCACATCACCTGTTACAAGTTCTCCACCCGCTGTTAATGGAATTTGTCCTGAACTATAAAACATGTTATTTACGATAATCCCTTGTGAATATGGACCAATTGCTTGTGGTGCTTGATTTGTTTGAACTACTTTCATATTTTCTCACCCTTTTATTATTTTATTGTTACTTTCAAAAATAATTTACCCATACAAACTTAGTTCATCTATTCTAAAACAAATAGAATGTACCTTGCTAGTAGGCGGTAAGACTTTAGCTATATAAATCCATTTTGATTTTTCAACATATAAGTTGCTGCCACGAAGAACAAAAAGTTACCTGAGCTCGTTTTCCCTCTTTTTCACTTGACACGGGGCAGGAATAGGATCTGACCGATTTTATGCATGGCTGGATGCTCTCTCCCATCTAAAAATAAAGGTTTTATGTCGTTTTTTCAAATTGTATTTATATATAAGAAAAGGCTTACCGCCTACTAGCACTTGCATTTACAAAAAAAGATAAAGCGTATGCTTTACCTTTTTATTTAACTTCTACAAGCCCTTCGTCAAATGGTACAAGTGAATAATTCCCTTTTTCCACTTGAATTGTTTTCTCTTTAATATCTACTTCTGATAAACGAATTAAAGAAACAAAGTTATTAATAAGTCTTTCTTCAATATCTGTTGATTCTACTAACACGCCGATTCCAACAACATTGGCATTAAACTCTTCTAGCATACTAATCATGCCTTGAATTGTTCCTCCAGCCTTCATAAAGTCATCAACAATTAAAACATTAGCACCTTCCGGAAGACTACGTTTTGCTAAAGTCATTGTTTGAATGCGCTTAGATGAACCTGATACATAGTTAATACTAACTGTTGGTCCTTCTGTTACCTTATTATCTTTTCTTGCAATTACCACAGGTACATCTAAATAGTTTGCTACTGCATATGCAAGCGGAATTCCTTTTGTTGCTACCGTCATAACCGCATCAATCGGCTGTCTCGCAAATACAGAAGCAAATAGGCGACCCGCCCCATTGATATAACGTGGATTACTTAAAAGATCCGTCATATATAAGTATCCACCTGGAAGGATACGATCTGGATTCTCAAATAAACTGCACAGCTCATTAATAATCAGATTTGCTTCTTCTTCACTTATATATGGAATATATTTCACTCCTCCTGCTGCACCTGGTATCGTTTGCAATGTGCCGACCCCTTGTTGTTCAAACGTTTGTTTAATAATAACTAAATCTTCACTAATAGAAGACTTAGCTGATTGATACCGTTCAGCAAAAAAAGTGAGAGAAACTAACTGACGAGGATTTTGCAATAAATAGTAAGTCATATCGACTAGTCTTGTACTCCGTCTAATTTTCACACTCTCACCCCAAATCACGAATATTCTAAACAAATCATAACGTATTATACGTCTTTATTCAAGGGTTTCTCGCTCTCCTAATAGACGTACTGCATATACTTGTTCACAAAATCCTTTTAAACCATTATAAATACGATGCATACGTGAATCATGATGTACTAATCCAAATACAGTTGGTCCACTACCACTCATTAAAACTGCATCTGCACCAAAGCGCTTCATCTGTGCCTTAATGCGTGCAACTTCAGGATGCATCGTAAACGTCACATCTTCTAGTACATTTCCAACAGCACCACAAATTCCTTTATAGTCGCCACTATTAATGCATTCAACCATCTGCTCTACATCTGGATGTGTAACGCGATTTAATTGTAAATTTCCATATACGTCAGCAGTAGATACGCCGATGTGAGGCTTAGCTAAAATAACCCAACAAGAAGGAGGTGTCTTTATATGTTCAATCTTTTCCCCTCTTCCTGTAGCAATCGCTGTTCCGCCATATACACAAAAGGATACATCAGATCCAATTTCTGCTCCAAGTTCCGCTAGTTCATCTATTGTTAACCCTAAATTCCATAACTTATTAAGTCCTCGTAATGTAGCAGCTGCATCACTGCTTCCACCTGCTAATCCCGCTGCCACTGGAATTGTTTTTTCAATAGAAATAGATACGCCTCTCTTCACTTGAAATCTCTCTTTTAATAATTTCGCTGCTTGATAAGCCAAATTACGCTGGTCGTCTGGGACATACCGATTATGGGATACAATTTCGATGCGGTCTTCTGATAACTCCGTTAGCTCTAAACGATCTGCTAAATCGATTGTTGTCATAATCATTTTCACTTCATGATAACCGTCTTGTCTTTTCCCTAGTACATCTAACGACAGATTAATCTTTGCTGGTGCTTTCACTAGTAGCTTCAATCTATTCACCCACTCTATGTACTCAATCTTTTATCGTTTATTTTACCATAAATTTATAGTAAGACGATGACACTTCCCTAATTATAACGAAAAGCATTCAGAATGAAACTACTTATGTAAAATGATGATACCTTTTAGCGTGCAAAAAGCCGAGGAATTTCTCCTCGGCTACCGTAGCATAGAAGTTATCTTACAACTACTGGTTTTGTTTCATTAATTGCTGCTCTGCAATCTCAATGGCCCGTTTCACCATATTACCAGCATCTTTCGCACGAATTCCGCCCCATCCTTCTTTCTGAACAACATCATAAAATCCAAGCTCTTTTGCAAGCTCTTCTTTAAACTGATTTGACATAACTCCTCTTCGTCTACTCAATGCAGGGTCCCTCCTTATTTTGCTACGGTATAATTAGTTTATAAAAAAATGTCCTTCTTTATTTATGGGAATATATGTAACAGAGTAGGTAATTATCCTAAAATAACCTCGCTATGAGGATCATCATAAAACGTTAATTCCACCGTTTCTGTTAAAACATCTGCATAGCTATAAGAAACACGCTGCAGCGTATCCTCCTGTTGATCTAACTGTACAACAAAAACAGAACGATAAGTTTCTGCTAGTACACCTGATTGTTCCACTGTTTTTCTTCTTCCACTATTCGCCTTTAACATAAGACGCTTCCCAAGATGATGATCTAATTCACTTTTTATTTCATCTAAACGTTTTGACATATACTTTGCTACACCTCGCTGTAATTTAGAGTGAATACATAAATACATGATATATCTATCCCAATCATTGCCTATATGTAACGGACAATATCTTCGCAAGAACCTAATGCGTTCGAATAGATAGAAGAATTACTATATTTTAAAAGTATTATTGTATAGTCTGTACGTTCTTATCTTTTTTTATCCAATCACTTACAAATCCTTGTTTAAGGTACATCTTTTACCACGCAAACTGATACTTTTTCCATAATAAAAGCAAGGTACATCTATATACCTTGCTTACTCTTCATAATATTGAAAAGGTAACCCTGTTCGTAAAAGTCCCCGGGTCTCAATACCACCAAGACCTTTTTGCCCAGTAATAGTATTTCGAACAACATCCCATACGTTTACGCGCTCCATAAATGAAGTAAAACTAATCTTTCCCACTACATATACTGGATCCAATGCATGAATATTAATACGCGATGGTGAACTAGCAAAATTAGCCCCAGCTCGAATTAAAGCTTCAAAATGAGACTGACATGCCCCAGCAAAAATAACAAGTTGATCTAAAGATGGGTATTTTTTTCGTACTTCCCGCACGGCCTGTACAAAATGCCGTGAATGACGATAAGCTGCTAAATCTCCCATAACTCCTTTTGATTTTGTATATGCATCATGACCTGTAATTACTAAAATATCTGGACGAAAATGATCGATTAAATCAACTACCTTTTCATGCATTTCTGTTTCTTTACAATGGACACCTTGAACTGGAACACCTATCTTTGTATATAGATCTAAACATTTCCGTAAATATAATGGGTCTCCATCTATATGCAACACCCTACCTGGCATTTGAAAATAGTTAACTTCACTCGTATATCCACCTGTAGAATTATGTTCATGACGTTGCTTCATCAAGACATAGTCTTGTTGAAACAGACGATATGTTTGCTCTATCGTTTCCTTTTCACGCTTCGCTCTCTTCTTGTACTCTCTCTGGTCAATGCTAATTAAATCTTCAAGCGGTGCATCCGCTACAAGCCTGACTTCTTCTCCAAATAATATTGCAATCTCACCTTTTATTTCTGTAATGCGAAAAAGAATATCTCGGTTATAAGACTGTCGTTCTACTAAATCTCCAACATGTACAGCCATCATCCTACCTCCAAACTCATTAGGCCATCTCACTAACCATGTTCTGTTTTTAACGTATGAATTTAGAGTGAAAAGGGTGACAAAAAGGACAGCTCGACTTGAGCTGTCCTTTTATCCCGCATTAACGGGCAGTAAGACCCCCCACCTCAAAATTCAGCAAGAGCAAAGAAGTTAGGTGGGGGATTAACTGCCCGTAAAAGCCCGATTGGTGCGGGCTGATAATCAGTGGGGGATGAAGAACCCCCCACTGATTAAAGTTTCACTTTATTGTTTATGAGAAACTAACGCATTACTCAGCGCTGCAAATTCTTCGATTGATAATGTTTCGCCTCGTCGTTTTGGATCAATGCCTACGTCCGTTAAAATACGATCTAATAACTCTTTATCTTTCGGGAAACCATTTAGATTAGTTGATAAGTTATTCATCAACGTTTTACGACGTTGCGCAAAACTTGCTCGTACTACCTCAAAGAAAAACTTCTCATCTTCCACTTCAACAATCGGTTTTTGACGTTTTAAAAGACGAATAACCGCAGAATCTACATTTGGCTGTGGTACAAATACAGTACGAGGAACAGTCATAACGGTTTCTACTTCCGTATAGTATTGGATTGCGATAGATAAAGATCCGTAATCTTTCGTTCCTGGTTTAGCCGCTAAACGATCGCCTACTTCCTTCTGCATCATAACGACAAACCCACGAACTGGTAGCTGTTCTTCAAGCAACTTAAATAAAATTGGTGTTGTAACATAATACGGTAAATTAGCTACCACCATTACGTCTTGTCCTTCTTCGAATTGCTCTCCAAATACTTCATGCACATCTGCCTTTAAAACATCCTTATTAATAACAGTTACATTACCATAAGGAGCTAACGTCTCATCTAAAATTGGTAATAATCGTTGATCAATTTCAAAGGCTACTACCTTTTTAGCACGCTTTGCTAATTGCTCTGTTAACGCTCCAATACCAGGACCAATTTCAATAGCCCCGCTCTCTGATCCGATTTCTGCATAATCTACAATACGATTTAATACATTTGTATCAATTAAAAAATTTTGTCCTAAACTCTTTTTGAATGAAAACCCGTACTTTTCAACAATGTCTTTCGTACGATTCGGCGTTGCGATATCCTTCATTTCTTTTCCTCCTGTAATACTTGTTTATATGCTTCCGCAAATGCTTCTTTTGAAACTTGAAACATTTGTAAACGTTTATGTAACTGCTTCGCATTTGTATAACCAATCTTTAATAGTTTACCCATTTTTTCTCTACGGCTTTTTGCCTGTTCTCCGCCCACTAGGCCAGCATCTACTAGGTCACTCCAACTAATTTCGCTCGTATATACTTCCATTTCTTCATGAATATGTTCTAAAGCACGGCGAATGGATTCATTGGAAGCATGTTCAATTCCGACTCCTTTTTTTCTTTTTGCAAGCGCTTCTTCTTTTGGTAAGAAAGCATGCTTACACCCCGGAACCTTTTCAGAAATAATTTTCCGAATACGCTCTCCCGGATAATCAGGGTCCGTCAAAATAATAACGCCTCGTTTTTGCTGTGCCAATTTTACTTGCTCAATGACATGATCACCGATTGCTGAACCGTTCGTCTCAATTGTATCTGCATCAACAGCGCGCTTAATTGCAACTGTATCATCTTTACCTTCTACAACGATAATCTCTTTAATTTTCATGACTGCCTCCACACTCATTTCGTCTCTACTTAGTAAAACAAAAAAACGAATACTTTTCCATTATTATTTTCCCATTGATGCAATTTAAAAAGCAGAGGAGAAAAATCCTCTGCCTACTCTTCTTATTGTAACACTTTAATCTTTACTTGTTTTCTTCCCCATAAATCTATCCGCTGATTGACTAAATTGTATTGTCCTTCTAGCATCCTTTTCATTCTAAGGTAACAACACAAAAAGGATAAAAGGAAAGAATGGACCCCCCATTCTTTCTTATTCAACACCAAATAAAGCTTTTGCATTTTCTGTAGTTATCTTTGCGACCTCTTCGTATGAAATGCCTTTTAAGTTAGCAATTTCTTCTGCCACAAGTTTCACATAGCTTGGCTCATTTCGTTTACCACGAAACGGATGTGGCGTTAAGTATGGACAATCTGTTTCTATCAATAGCTTTTCCATTGGAATTTCCATTGCAACTTCTTTCGGTTTCTTTGCATTTTTGAACGTTACTGGTCCCCCCAATGAAATTAAGAAATTCATATCGATACATTGTTTTGCTACCTCTACACTACCGCTAAAACAATGCATAATACCGCCTACTTCAGCTGCATTTTCTTCTTCTAGAATATCCACAATATCTTGCGTTGCATCGCGGTTATGTATAATAATAGGCAACTTTACTTTCCTTGCTAACTGAATTTGTTTACGAAATACTTCTTTCTGTACTTCTTTCGGAGATTTGTCCCAATGATAATCTAATCCCATTTCACCAAGGGCAACAACTTTTGGATGTGCTGCTAACTCTTCTAACCAAACTAAATGATCTTCTGTCATATCAATTGCATCAACGGGATGCCAACCAACCGCTGCATAAATAAAGTCATACGTTTCTGCGAGTTCAATTGCTTTTTTTATTGTTACTTCATCAAAACCAACAACAACTGTATACGAAACTCCAGCTTCTTTCATTCTTACAATGACTTCCTGTAAATCTTCTTCAAATTGCTCTGCATTTAAATGTGAATGTGTATCAAATAACATAACAAATAACTCCTTTTATTTGAATTAAAAATCTCTTCACTAACAACGTAATGACAACAATAGTACAATCTTAATACAAAAAAGGAACTTTTAAAAAGATTCCTGACAAGAAAAAAGATGCTCCACGAATGTTACACGTGAAACATCTCTTATTTTGTCAAGATTACTTGATTTTTGTACCATTTGGTAAATTTTGATCAATTGTTGCTAACGACAATACTCCGTTTTCTTCACCTGCTAAAATCATACCTTGTGATAATTCACCACGTAATTTTACTGGTTTTAAATTCGTTACACAAATAACTTTTTTACCTTTTAATTCTTCTGGTGTATAAAATTTAGCAATTCCAGAAACAACTTGTCGCTTTTCTGTTCCTAAATCAAGTTGAATCTTTAACAGTTTGTCTGCTTTTTTTACCGGCTCTGCTTCTATTACTTCCGCCACACGCAATTCAACTTTAAAGAAATCATCTATTGTAATTTCTTCTGTTTTCGGTTCCTCTACCTTTTTCTCTTCCACTTTAGGAGCAGAACCTTTCATTTTTTCTTTAATATATTCAACCTCTACTTCCACCTCTAAGCGTGGAAAAATTGGTTGCCCTTTGACTACCTTCGTACCAGCTGGAATACAACCAATTGTAGAAAGACTACCCCAAGATTGATGTGCTTCATCTGTAAGACCAAGTTGCGCAAAGATTTTACTTGGTGTTGCTGTCAAGAATGGCATAAGCATAATGCCCATTTGGCGAAGCATTTCTGCAAGGTGTGCCATTACGGAAGCAAGCTTATCACGATCATTCTCATCTTTCGCCAATACCCAAGGTTGTGTTTCATCAATATATTTATTCGTACGGCTAACCAATTGCCAAATGGCGCTTAATGCTACTGAAAACTCCATGTTTTCCATCGCTTCTTCTACTTTTTTCAATGTATCCTGCGCAAACGTTACTAACGTTTCATCAAACTCTGTTACATTTTCTTTAAAAGCAGGAACTTCTCCATTAAAGTACTTATCAATCATCGCTACTGTACGATTTAATAAGTTTCCTAAGTCGTTTGCAAGGTCAAAATTAATTCGCTCTACAAAACCTTCTGGCGTAAATACACCGTCTGATCCAAATGGAACTTCGCGAAGTAAATAATAACGTAATGCATCCAATCCGTAACGATCAATTAACGTAACAGGATCAACTACGTTTCCTTTTGATTTACTCATTTTTCCATCTTTCATTAAGATCCAGCCATGAGCAAATACTTTTTTCGGCAGTGGTAAATCTAGTGCCATTAAAATAATTGGCCAATAAATTGTATGGAAACGAACAATTTCTTTTCCTACTAAATGAACATCTGCTGGCCAATACTTTTTATATTTCTCTTCATTATCTGTTCCATATCCTAGTGCTGTAATGTAGTTAGATAATGCATCTACCCATACGTAAATAACGTGTTTTGGGTTACCTGGCACACGAATTCCCCAATCAAAAGAAGTACGAGAAACTGCTAAATCTTCTAGACCTGGTTTAATGAAGTTATTAATCATTTCATTTTTACGAGATTCAGGTTGGATGAAGTGTGGATTTTCTTCATAAAATTGTAGCAGTCGATCTACATATTTCCCCATTCTAAAGAAGTAAGATTCTTCGCGAACAAGTTCTACAGCATGACCACTATCTGGGCTTTTTCCGCCGACTACTTTGTCGCCTTCCATAATTGGATCCACAAGTTGGTGTTCTGTATAGAATGTTTCATCCTGTACAGAGTACCATCCTTCATATTCATCAAGATAAATATCACCTTGATCGACAAGTTGTTTAAAAATCTTTTCGACAACTTCTTTATGACGATCTTCGGTTGTACGAATAAAGTCATCGTAAGAAATGTCCATTTTCTCCCATAGTTCTTTAATTCCTGCTACAATGTTATCAACATATGCTTGTGATGTAACTTGTAGTTCTTCTGCTTTCTTTTGAATCTTTTGTCCATGCTCATCAGTACCTGTTAAATAATGAACATCATATCCTTGCATGCGCTTGTAGCGTGCCATTGCATCTCCTGCTACCGTTGTGTAAGCATGTCCAATATGAAGCTTTCCGCTTGGATAATAAATTGGAGTAGTGATATAAAAGGTCTTATTTTCCTCTGTCATTGTTTTGAACCTCCCAAATGACCTCATATGTATTTATAAACAGTATATCAAAAACTGACGCATAAAAACGAATTAATGCTCGATTATCTTTATCATCTATTACTCATATTCAAAAAAATATACAATAATTTATCTGAAATATTGATAAAATTAAAAAATACAGTAAAATACTTGTGTAATTCTTTCATTTTCTATTATATATAAGAAGTATAAAAATCTATAATTCTTTTATAAAATATAAAATTTAAGAATTGACGGAAATGTAAATGATTGGTATCATATGTTCATAGGGTATTTTGTCGAAAAATGACGAATTAAAATATAGACTCGCAAACTTACAGAATATGAGGAGGATAACGAATATGAAATCTACTGGTATCGTTCGTAAAGTTGATGAATTAGGCCGTGTTGTAATTCCGATTGAATTACGTCGTACATTAGGTATTGCTGAAAAGGATGCTCTTGAAATTTACGTTGATGACGAAAAAATCATCCTAAAAAAATATAAGCCAAACATGACTTGCCAAGTAACTGGTGAAGTATCTGATGGTAACCTTTCTTTAGCTGAAGGTAAAATTATTTTAAGCAAAGAAGGCGCTGAACAAATCTTAAACGAACTTCAACAATATATTCAAGCAACAAAATAAGCTTCTCAATTATGAGAAGCTTATTTTTTATCGACATGATAGATTTGATAGACGTCTCGTTTCGACAAATCTCGATCTTTGGCAACTTTTTTAATTGCATCCTTTGAAGACATTCCTTGCTCGTTTATATAATATTCGATATGATCATATACTGATATAGATTCCCACCATTGTTCCTCTGGAGCAGCTTCCTCTTTTGATCCAGATACCAATATACAAAATTCACCACGAACTTCATTTTGTTTTGTCCATTCGATTGCTTCTTCTATTGAGCCACGAATAAATTCCTCAAATTTTTTCGTTAACTCTCGGCACAATACAATTTCTCTATTTCCAAGTACTTCTTTCATAGAAATTAATGTATCATCTAACCGATGTGGCGCTTCATAGAACATCATCGTAGTTGGAACATAACGAAGCTTTTCTAATTCCGCCTTACGCTCTTTTTTATTTCTTTGTAAAAATCCATAAAAATAGAAATGTCTCGTTTCTAATCCTGATGCAATTAACGCTGTAAGAGCAGCGTTTGCCCCCGGAAGCGGAATAACATGGTATTGCTTCTCTACAGCTTCTACAACAATGTCGTAACCTGGATCAGAAATACAAGGCATACCAGCATCACTTACAAGCGCTACTGTTTTTCCATCTTCTAGCTTATCTAAAATTTTCTGCCCACTTACTCCCTTATTATGCTCATGGTAACTCATAACCGGTGTTTCAATTTCAAAATAGTTACAAAGCTTTTTCGTCTGCCGTGTATCTTCAGCAGCAATGATATCAGCCTCTTTCAATATCCGAATAGAACGAAACGTCATATCTTCTAAATTACCAATCGGTGTTGGAACTAAATATAAGACTCCCTTTTCATTTGCTTGAAAGCTTTTTTGCTGCCACATAGCGTTCTCCTTTTTGCATATATTCTTCTTTGTCTTTTCGCTTTAACTGTTTAAAATGATATTCAGCTTGCATAGCTGTTGTTTTATCTTCATGAACCTCTACATATTTTAAAACAACAGGAAGCCTAGCACGAGTATAACGTGCTCCCTTCCCGCTATTATGAGTTTGAATTCGTTTCTCTAAATTATTTGTATACCCTGCATAATAACTTCTATCTGAACATTCCACTACATAAAAATAATGTTTATTCTTCTCCATATAGAATCGAACGAAGCTCCTTTGTATACTCATTATTTTCCTCATATACAAAAAGAGGCGGTAAAATTTTTAAATCTGCATTTCCATCTTTAATTCCTTCTATTAGTAGCGTATTTGCTTCTTTCCCCGCCTTTGGATATACAAACTGTACACGTTTTGGTTCAATCTTATATTTTCTCATTAATGTTACAATATCAAGTAATCGACCTGGGCGATGAACAAACGCTACCTTACCACCTTGTTTTACAAGCTGACTACTAGCATATACGACATCCTCTAATGTGCACATAATTTCATGACGAGCTATAGCTAAATGCTCGTTAATGTTTTTCTCAGACGCCTTTGGCGTTTGAAAATATGGCGGATTACATGTTACAACATCGTATTGATGGCGCCCAAGCTGTTCTGGCATATCCTTTAAGTCTCCATGTATTAATTGGATTCTTTCTTCTAACTTATTATACTGGACGCTTCTTATTCCCATATCATACAAGCGTTCTTGAATTTCTACTCCTGTAATATTTCCTTTCGTTCTTGTGCTTAATAAAAGTGGAATAACAGCATTTCCTGTACATAAATCAAGTAAATTTCCCTTTTGAATCGGAACCCATGCAAAATTTGCAAGTAACACTGCGTCTAAAGAAAAATTAAACACAGATGGGCTTTGAATAATTTTCATTTCTTCTGCTAGTAAATAATCTAAACGTTCATCTTCATATAAGTGCATATGCTATTCCCTTTCTTATACTTAACCTACCCTATTTACGTAAAAGCAAAAACTATTTCATCTTATCTTTACTCTCATGTATAAAAAATTACCTTTCCAATATATTGGAAAGGTAATTTCATTTTTTATTTAAAAATGATAGACAGAATAAACAATCTCCTTCTTTACGTACACTTCCATAATGTAAATTACAGATATGGAAACCTTCCTGATATAGACGGGCTAAGTTATCATACCCTTCACCAATATCTGTTTTGGGTTTCATTTCTTTTCGTTTTTGAGTTTTTTGTTTTTCCTTATTCTGTACTTCTTCAAAACGACGTCGCAAATTTTCATTTTCCATTTTAATATGTTGGTTTTCTTCAAGTAACTCTGCAAGATGTTGCTTTAATTCTCCCAACTGTTTGTATAAATGTCCAATTTGCTCTTCCATACTGGAAACCGCTGCAAAAATATCCTTTTTCTCCACAAGCACCCACCTCATTAATCTGTGGTTTGACTCGAAACGACCCCTTCATTAATTAATTCATCTAACGTATATTCTACTATCCGTTCCTTGTCTACTAGCTCCACTTGAATTAATCTTTCTAAAATATTTAATCCGATGACGCGTCCAAGACCATGCGGTGTTTGTATACGTTGATCTAAATCAGGGAGTTGCTCCTTTGCCGCTTCATACTCGTCGTTCTCATATTTTAAGCAACACATTAATCGGCCACATAAGCCAGAAATTTTCGCAGGATTTAATGATAAATTTTGATCCTTCGCCATTTTAATGGATACAGGTTCAAAATCACCTAAAAATGTAGAACAACAAAGCATACGACCACACGGACCAATACCACCAAGCATTTTTGCTTCATCGCGAACACCAATCTGTCTTAGCTCAATCCTTGTCCGGAAAATTGCCGCTAAGTCTTTTACAAGCTCACGGAAGTCAATACGACCATCCGCTGTAAAATAGAAAATGATCTTATTGCGATCAAATGTATATTCTACGTCTACAAGTTTCATATCAAGCTTATGTTCCCCTACCTTTTGTTGACAAACTTGATACGCCTCTTTTGCAGCATGTTTGTTCTCTTCAACAATTGTCCGATCATTTTCATTTGCAATGCGAATGACTTTTTTTAGCGGCAGTACAACATCGTTTTCATCAACTTGCTTTTTTGTAATAACTACTTTCCCATACTCAATACCTCGTACAGTTTCCACGATCACAAATTCATTTTCTGAGATATCGAATTGATTCGGGTCAAAGTAATACACTTTTCCGGCCTTCTTAAAGCGAACACCTACTACATCATACAAAACGGTCATCCCTCCTGCAACCGCAACACTAACTGTTCGAACACAAGCTGCGCATTTACATTAGCGTTGATTCTATTTTTTGATTCTAATATATTAAAAAGAGCTGATACAATGCGCTTTTGAGCGTAGGAGAAAGAATGAAACATCTCCTTCTGCTCCTGAAAGACAAGACGATCTTCCTCTCCTAGTTGAACATATAATAAATCCTTATAAATAAGGAGTAACATATCTAAACCTTGTTGTAATTGTTCCTTCTCTCCAAAGTGTTTCCCCCACTTTTCTTGTACAAAAAAAAGAGAGGCTGTATCTTTTTCGAGCGCTTCACATAATTTTATCACTAAAGTTCGTGCTTGTGCAAACCATTCATCATTGCACAGTAATAATGCTTCCTCAAAACTATTCGTAAGCTGTGCGGAAAGAGTAGATAAAGAAACTGCAACTCCTTCCGCCTGTAACCTCTCAATTAAGGCTTCTGCAGCGAGAGGTCTAAATGTTACAACTTGACAACGGGATAAAATCGTATTTAAAATTTGATGACTTTGTTCAGTAAGTAAAATAGCCGTTGTATCGCTACTTGGTTCTTCTAAAAATTTCAATAAGGTATTAGCAGCATTTGCCGTCATTCGATCTGCGTGCTCAATAATATACACCTTTTTATTTGCCTCTAAACCTGTTTTTGAAAACTCTTCCTGTAAATCATGAATTTGTTGTTTTTTAATAGATAACCCATCTGGTTTTACGACATGTAAATTAGGATGGTTACCTGAATCAATCCGTCGGCAATTCGTACATGTATGACACGGTTCTACACCTTTTCTTTGTAAACAAAGAAAACTTTTTGCCATTTGAATTGCCGTTTCATATTTTCCAGTTCCTTTTGCGCCTTCTAACAAATAAGCGTGGGATATACGCCCTTTTGCAATACTATTCATCAACATCTTTACACCAATGGGTTGTATAGCAGAAAGCTGCTCCCACGTCCTCGTCATAATGCATACCTCACTTGTTTTATACTTTCCTTCTATTATAACAATTTATTTTCTATAAGCTGAATAACTTCTTCCATAATCTTTTCTATTGGTTGATCTGCATTCACAACAACTATGCGATCTGAAAAGCGCTCTACAAGCTGTAAGTACCCCTCACGGACGCGCTTATGAAATTGCATGCTTTCCATATCTAAACGATTCACTTCACGATTAGCATCCTTTTCAATGCGTGCTAAGCCTACTTCAGGTTCAATATCTAGATAGATTGTCAATTTAGGCATACAGTCTTCAGTTGCAAACCGATTAATTTCAAATACCTTATCAATACCTAAACCTCTTGCATACCCTTGATAAGCAAGAGAACTGTCAATAAAACGATCACATATCACGAGGTAGTTTTTCTTCAAGGCTGGCATAACCTTCTCTACTAAATGCTGTCTCCGTGCTGCAGCATATAATAATGCCTCTGTACGTGCTTCCATCATCGTATACTCTTGTTTATGTAAGATTCCTCGAATCTCTTCTGAAATCGCGATACCACCTGGTTCCCTTGTTGCTATTACTTTTTGTTCTTTCTTTTCAAAGTACGGTAATAACTTTGTAATTAATGTCGATTTACCTGATCCCTCCGGCCCTTCAATTGTTACAAATAATCCCTTCATCCTGAAACCTACTTTCTTTCTATATCATACACATTCATATATTTTATATTTCCTTGAAAACGAGCACCTGTTTCTTCTAAATAAGAAATTTGTTCGATGTGTTCTATAGTAATTTCCTCTCCATACATAAGTAATGGAATGCCCGGTGGATACGGAATAACCATATCCGCTGCAATCATCCCAGCAGCTTCTTGTAAAGGTATAACTTTTTTCTTATACTTTCCTAATTGCTTATAAGTAAATGGTAAAGAAGAAAAGGCCCCTTTGCAAGTATACCGAATAGATGGTATCTTGTCTGTTACCGTATAATTACGTAATGCTGACCGTATTACTTCTATCGCTTTTATATACTGCTCATTCACTTGCAATGGTAAAATAAATAGAACATTAAATGGATCAGCCATTTCTGCGTATATACCTATCTTTTCAAATATAGATTGTAATTCGTATCCAGACAGCTCACAGCGCGTTTGTACCGTAACTTTGAGCTCATCCTGCAAATGATACTGTAAAACAGCGATTTGTGGAATACTTTGCAATCCCTTCCTAAATCCCCTCACAAACTCCACAATTTCATGACAGCCCTTCTCCTTCATATTTGCTAGCGCAAAACGAGCTACATCTAGTGAGGCCATAATTGGATAAGACGGGCTGCTAGATTGTAGCATACTTAAATAAGAAGAAACTTTTTCTTCATTCACTAAATTACTATTGATATGCAAATAAGAACCCATAGTCATAGCGGGTAATGTTTTATGCGCTGAGTGTACAACTATATCAGCACCGTATTCTAATGCTGACTTAGGAAATGGTTCCCCTATACAAAAATGGGCTCCATGTGCCTCATCTACTAAAACAGGAATTTTATGTGCATGTGCACACATAATACTTTCTTTTAAATCCATCCCCATACCGTAATAATTAGGATGTGTTAAAATCAATGCTCTTGCTTCTGGATATCGTTCAATAGCTTTCTTAATAACCTCATGCTGAACCCCAACTGGCACGCCATACAATTCATCAATCCAAGGCTCTAAAAATACTGGATTCACTCCAGCTAACTTCAAGCCATTGATAATAGACTTATGACAATTTCTTTGTACAAGGACAATATCATGCTCCTCACAGCATGATAAAATCATTGCCAAATTCCCGACTGTAGAACCATTAATTAAAAAATAACTCTTTTTTACACCATATACATCAGCAAGCAATTGCTGTGCTTCATCTATACATTCAAACGGACTATGCAAATCATCTAATCCTGCTAATTCTGTTACATCGATAGAAAGTACATCACTAAAACCGGCTTGTGCCTGCTCCGGAAAATTCAAACCATTCTTATGTCCTGGAACATGTAAAGATAGTGGCTTTTTATCTTTAAACTGGATTAACGCTTCATATAACGGTATTCGATTTTGATCCATGTTCATCTCTTCCTTACTCTTCATTCTCTACTTATTATACAGAGATATTAGGACAAAAAAAATAATAGGCATGTGTGCCTATTTATGAATATAATATTTGAATTTTCCGTAGCTGTTGTAAATAGTATATATATTTAGGATCATTCGTTTCAGTTTCTACCATCTCCCGCTCACAAGTATCACATATAAAACTCGTGTGTACATGTATACCATCATCTTTCCTATTCTCACATATAATGCAAACCTCATGTTTTGTTTCCATATCTTTATCCTAATCACTTTCCTCTAAATGAAAATGATGTAGGATATTTCCCCCCTTCTATTTTGAATTAAAATATACTTACTCCTATTCCTTGACACTTTTCCGGAAAATATACATCGTTTCGTTATATATGTATGATATGAATCCTAACTGGGCAGTGTGTTTGTCATCCAAATAATGAAATTAAACTTTCTTCTACAATGCTTTTATTGTCTTTTTACCTTAAAACATAAAAAGCACGAGTCAATTGACTCGTGCTTTAATTGCTTGGCGACGTCCTACTCTCACAGGGGCAAGGCC
>NZ_JH921523.1:30985-49909 GCF_000299035.1 Bacillus bingmayongensis | reverse complement strand
TTTATATAAAAATACACTTTAAGTTGATGGATGTGGGGTGGAACCCCTTGATTAAATTGTTGTATATGCATCTTTTTCTCTCCCCTTAATAATCTCATTTCCGCAAAAATTATAATTCTATGACTCTATTGCATACTTGTGCTACATATGGATCATGGGTGACAATAACAATTGTTTTTCCCTCTTTATTTAGATTTTTTAAAATTTGTATAATTTCATTTCTATTGTTATCGTCTAAAGAACCTGTTGGTTCATCGGCCAATATTAACTCGCACGGCTTTAGGAGTATCCTTGCTATGGCAACCCTTTGTTGTTCTCCACCTGAAAGTTCGTGTATTTTTTGCTGTAATGACACACTCAGTCCAACTTTTTCCAAGGCGACTGTTTTTAGTTCTTTCTTTTCCTTCTTTGTTTTTTTCGCATAAATCAAGGGAATTTCTAAATTTTTATTTACAGTATCATTGTCTATAAGCGCGTAGTTTTGAAAGAGATATGACATTCTTGTTCTCAGAAATTTATTTGCTTTACTAGAACTCATACTAGGACTCTCTTCACCAAACAATTTAACGACTCCGCTATCTGGATTTTCAAGCATTCCCATAATATTAAGAATCGTTGTTTTACCAGATCCGCTCTTTCCAGTAATCGCAACCATTTCTCCTTCATAAATTTTCAAATTAAACTTATCTAATATCGCATTATTTCCATAACTTTTACTAACATCTATCAGTTCACATATATACTGCATTTGTTTCTATGAACCTCCTTTAATGACCGTTGTTTTTTTTCTTCGCTCCATAGTGATTAATGCAATAATAGACGCGATAAATTCAATTAAAATAAGCATTGCCACCACCGTAAACAATTTCATATCAAACTCTTTTTTTACGATGAAGCAAATTGATAGTTGTACGACCCACGTCAATACAAATAACCACATGTATCCTCTATACGTTCTAAAAAAACTTACGCCAAATAAGCGGTGGACCACTATTTTCTGCTGATTTTTATTGAAATACACAATAATATTCTGTGTAACCAAAAATAATATGCCGACAATTAATCCACTAGTAACCATGAATAACATTTTCATTGTTTTTTGCAGATCGTATATATCTTTTAAAATATTTTGATCAACTGTTACAAGATATTTTAAATTATCATCTAGTCCTAGCCTTTTAAGTTCTGGCTCCAAAGCCTTATAAGTTAATCCTGCATCTCTGTCAATTAATTTAATCTTTAAAGGATCGTTCGCCCCTCCGCCTAATATAAGGTCTCTTTCTCCAACAAGACTATTTTTCTCTGTCATAACCTCAATAATCTCATCTTTAATCTTATTATGATTAGATTTATATACATCTGGATTGAAACTAAAGATTTCCTGATTGTTATTTATCCAAATAATATCTATTTTTCGATTGCGTAAATGATTTGGGACCTCTCTATGCATTCTTTTTTCTTCATATTCTATTGCTGGCTTTCTCCATTCTCCAAAATAACGAAGAATTTCTTTTTCCCTGTTCTGATATTTTTCAGGTACTAATAAAATCCAGTTTTCCATATCTTCTGTAACTTGCACGCGCTGATTAAGTATGTCATATAGCGGAAATTCACGAAGGTAATTATTATTCACTGTAACTGACCGAATTCCTTTATAATCCTTGTTTCTAATAAGCTCTAACTCTTCATACTCCTTGGAATCAATTAATACCGCTCCCATTTTATTTAAAATAGGATACAGATCACCATTTATACTTGAATCCGTTTTATGCATCCCTTGTTGGCCTTCATCATTTCCAGTAAATAGTGGATTAAAGACACCATAATCTTTGTTTTTCTCCCAGTTTTTTAAATTTTCTTGTTTTTCTTTCACTGTAATATATTGTTCTAAAATAGGTGTCCCTAATAAAACAAATAAAATGGAACAGATAACTTTTAATAGCGTATTGAATACAAATATACCTTTCGTATCTTTTCTATTCTTAATAATTTGATTGACTTTAATTTTGGAGATATAAAAATATGAAACGAGAGACACTATTGTAATGATAAAATACGTTTTGCATTGATCAAGCACTATGGTGTATATAAACCCCGAAGTTACATTTTTTACGAAAGCAGCTGCAAGTACGGAAATGAATAACGATATAATAAACATACTAACAATGGTTCTACCTAGAACAATAAACCATATACGTCCATTCGATACGCCATGCATTTTTATAACACCAATTCTTTTCGCTTCGTTAAATACATAATAAATGAGAAAACATAGGAGTAAAATAAACACAATATATTGAACATACGATAAATAACTTATTGGTGAATCAAAAGTTTCTTCGTTATTACTAAGATTACGCTTGAAATCGTCAGCTACAATATACTGTTTTGGTTTAAAATGCTGATTTAGCTTTTTAGAGAAAAGCTTTAAAAATGCATTGTATGATTTATCATCTACTCCTTCTACAACATATCTTCCTGCCATAGGTAAATGTTCGTACGACGTTTGAAGCGGTTTAATTGTAACCTCATGATTATCTCCAAAATCTTTTATTACTCCCTTTTGTTTTGTATCTTTCGTATGTACTGTCGATAGAAAAGCATTACCATGGAATGTGTCTTTTGGCTTTAACACATTCCCACCACTTAACTGTAACTGTTTAAAATATATCGTTTCAGTTGTTAGTAACACATACTTCAAAATTTCTGCCTGTTCATCTTCATGATACACAACATTTGTACGAAAAATATTTGTATGTGACTCCTTTGCTGCCTCGAGTAATATAGGATAAATTTCACTAGGATTCGCAAAACCTAGTACATCTGGGATAACAAACTCTTTACCTATCCTCTGTTCTACCTTTTCCATTTTTTCAAATTCTTTATGATCTGTTTGTTGAAATGCAATAAATCCTGACAATATAGAAGCTACAATAAGAAAAAACACAACAACTTTTTTCATGACATCCCCCTCCGTTACATTTTAGTGTATTTTTAGAAAAAATGGAACATTATGGTGAATGTTGTCTATATGACTTTATTTTCAATCATTATTTTTCATTTCAAAATGGCGTACCGCCCCATTGCCATCAAGTTAAGATATCGGTTGTTCCCCAAAACGAAAAAAATGAACTAAATTCTCATGGACACCTATGAAAAGATGAAATTTTCGTTTTGGGGGCACTTCAAAATGTTAGCTTGATGGGCATGGGTCTGTACCCCAATTAGAAAAGAATTTGATTGCGGAACTGGTAAAGTAAGAAGTTAGGTAGACCAAAATTAGAAAAAAAAAGCTTTCAATTGCATTACGTATATATGGTAGTGAAGGATATTCAATTAAAGAAATAGTTGAGGGGACTGGTATATCACAAGGTTCTCTTTATCGAGCAATCAATCAGTGTAAACTGGAAGAAACACAGAGCTAAAAAATCTCTGTGTTTCTGCTTTTTTAAATACATTTATTAGAAGCTGGTTTACAATTCTTACTTTGTAGGCTCTACAATTATTCTAACTCCACCGATCCATCCAGGTAAAAAGTTTTCAACAATTATCACTGGTTTTTTGTTGGGAACAATTGTTGTTGGTGTAAATGGAATACTTGTTAACTTTCTGTATCCTTTTTGTATCTGTTCTGCATCAATTAATCTTTCATTTAGAATCTCTTCACTTTCTTGACCAGCAGAATCAGATTTGAATGATACTTTAACAATATGGTGTGCCACAGCTTCTTCATCTTCTGGTTTAACATATACTGAAATTTGATAAGGGGTATTATTCTTAAACTCTACTTGTTTGTATATTGCTACATGTTTATCAGCATAAAATACCCATTTTCCATTAAGAGCATTCTCTTCATCTTCTTTTAGAGTAATGGTTTCACCAGAGAAGAATTTCCATCCTTTCGGTTCACCATCCTCCCACCCATCATCCATAACGGGGACTGTAACAGTAATTGGTTTTGTGTCACTTTCTCCAAAGCTATTTTCTACTGTATATATGACTTGGTATTTCCCCGGTTTCGAGGTATCAACATTACTTGTATACTTAATTTTATCTGTTATATCTCCATCTACTTCATCTGTTGCCTTGAGTCCAATCGGCTCATAATTTAACGGATCAAATGCTGTACCTATTTTAATATCCACATCATGTGCCACTATTGTTGGTTTCGTAAAGTGTGCATCAAACTTACTAATTCCAATTTGATGCTTGTTATTAGCAGCCCCTGTAGCTGAGCCAATAACAAAAGTATATTTTTGACTTAAATCAAATGTAGGATTCATTAACTCCCATGTTTGATATCTTGGAGTAGTAGATCTCGTAGGGTCATCATTGTTTTTCTCTTGAAGCCATGCTGTTAATATGTTGTTACGCGCATCCCAATTAATAGTTAGAGTCCTCCACTTACCATTTGGAGCAGGTATGTTTTGCATAGGAGCTAAGGCTGTTAAGTAGTTTCTATTTCGATCCGTACTCACAAAACCTGCATGTGGTCCATTCATTTGACCATGCCCAAATGCATCACCCTTTTCATCTGCTTCCGTATTCCAATACGTATCTATTTCAAATCCTATCCCGTTTGGTGCTCCTAGAATCCCTAATCCCCCGCCTATGGTTCCAACAAAACCAATTGCTCCTCTATGGAACGCTATAGCAATACCATCAGCTCCATTACTTTTAGACCCTAGGTATATATCTGCTACGAGAGTAAAATCACGTCTCATATCTAAGGCAGTTTTTCCAGCAATCGCACCTGCCTGAGAATTTATAGCTTCTGTTAAGGTTGTAATGTTAGTATTAGGATCAAATTTAGCAGAACCATTTATGCTACATATGTTACGAATATCAATATATTGATTCTCTTGTACCTCTTTTTCAATAATGGATTTAGAATTCAAATTACGTATCCCCCTTTAAAAATATTTAACAGCATACTTAAAATACCATTTTATGTAACTTTATAAAAGTATAATCTTGAAAATAAGTTGAGAAATAAAGCGATTTGATAAAGCATCGCATCTTTTTTACAAACGTCGCAACTTTATTCAAAACTTCGCGTCTTTTTTATAAACATCGTGACTTTGTTTCAAAGCTACAAATAGCCCTTCACCTGACCAAAAAGGGTCAGGTGAAGGGCTATTTTTCTAGCTTCTATCACTTTTTATTGTTTTCATTCACTAAAATATTAAAAAAATTCCAGAGTGTCGGAAACCCTAAAGGGTTTCCCAACACTCTGAAAAAAGATGCCATTTGGCATCTTTTTTATAATTGAACTATATCTTCAAATTCAATGAATTGATTTAGGATATCATCTGTGTATTTAATACCTTTACATTTAACCTTGTTTCCTTCTAGAACATCAAAACTTGTAATTTGGATGTTTGATTCAAATTCAGTAATTTGTTTTTTCTCTTTATTCGCTAAGTCGTATGTGTACAAATTTCCGCCGATTGCTACCGTTCCATATCCATAGCCGATGATAACGCCGAGTGTTTTGTGGTCGAGCCATTTTACATATTTAGGAGTAAAATCATTTTCATGCTCGATTAATGTTTCAAATCCTCCAATAGTGTTATCAAAAATATAAAGTGTTCCTAAAGACTCCCATTCTAATGGATCTATAAATACAGTGGATTTTCCATCCGGAGAAACAATTGGTTCACTTGGAAATTCGAAAGGTGTTGATTCTTTCTCTCCATTATAAACCTTATAAATGATACGTTCATCGTAGTCATATTCTAATTTATACATTTTCTTCTTCTCCTTCATCTTCAGGTAAATGCCCATAAATTAAGACATGTTTTAATTCCTTATTTTCATGCACAATCTCTTCGAGCTCAGCAAGTGAAAATACTATTAATTTAAATCCCATGCTTTGTTCTAGGCTATGTAAATAATCATAAAAATTAGCTGTAGGATTATGTGGTGTAACAAGCACCCAAGCATCCGGATGATGCTGTTTTGCCGTTGCAATTTCGTTGTAAACTTGGGATTGTTGAGGCATTTTTTTAACTCGTTTACATTGAAATATCCATTTTTGTTCATATCCTAGGTTGAAAGGTAATTCTACATAATATTTTGCAACAACATCTCTACCTTTATCTCCACCGCCACGTCCAAACCATTCTCTGTTTTTAAATCCTTTTTTACCTAATACATGGAAAATGAATTTTTCAAAATGGCGAGGGTTAATTGAATTCCAATCCATTGTATTTCTCCTTCTCTTATACTTTTATTGTTAGTATACCGTATTTGTAGGTAAGTTAAAAAACACTATATGTCTAAAATGTTATTTTCTATAATGAATAAAATCAAATTCACAACTATATTTCTGATTTGTACCATCTGTTATTTCTAAAATCCAGCCCTTCATGGGGTAGCGTCACATCGCTATCAAGCTAACAAAACAAAATACCCCCTAAAATAAAAAAATACGCTATTCTTTCTGTAGAATCATAGGAAAGGATGGCGTTTTTATATGTCTATTTCTGTATCTGATGAATTACAATTATTTGCTCAAGAGATTCAAAGATTTTTATCTCCAAATATCTTACGAGATTTTGCTAGGGATGTCGGTTTCGTACAACGAACCAGTAAATACCAAGCAAAAGATTTAGTCGCTTTATGTGTATGGATGAACCAAAATGTCGCTACGACGTCTTTAACTCAGTTATCTAGCTGTTTAGAAGCATCAACAGAAGTACTCATCAGTCCTGAAGGACTGAATCAACGATTTAATCAAGCAGCCGTCCAATTTTTACAACACATACTAGCTGAACTACTAAACCAAAAATTGGCCTCATCTATGCCGATTTCTTCTCCATATACTTCTGTTTTCAAGCGTATCCGTATTTTAGATTCAACTGCATTTCAACTCCCAGATCCCTTTTCATTCGTTTATCCGGGTGCAGGAGGATGCAGCCATACAGCGGGAGTGAAGATTCAGCTTGAGTATGATTTATTAAGTGGACAATTCCTTCATATTCATACAGGTCCAGGTAAACAACATGATCGAACCTACGGTTCCCTGTGTGTCCCAACTGTAACAACGAATGATTTATGTATCCGAGATTTAGGCTATTTTCATTTGAAAGATCTTCAACATATACAAGATAAAAAGGCTTACTATATCTCACGTATCAAATCGAATACACGTATTTATCAAAAAAATCCTAAACCTGATTATTTTCAAGATGGCAGAATCAAGAAAGGTACAGAGTATATCCAGATAGATATGGAGGTTTTAATGAACTCTCTTCAGCCAGGACAAACATGCGAAATATCCAACGCTTATGTAGGAATGACTGATAAAGTCCCAACTCGTGTGATTGTTCATCGACTAACAAAAGAACAACAACAAAAACGATTACACGATCAAACTGTAAGAGAAAAAAAGAAAGGAATGAAGTATTCTGCTCGTAGTAAACGACTTAGCGGTATCAATGTATATATGACAAATACTCCTACAGATATTGTCCCGATGGGACAAGTGCATGATTGGTATTCTTTACGTTGGCAAATCGAGATTTTATTTAAAACGTGGAAATCATTCTTTCATATTCATCATTGTAAAAAGATAAAACGAGAACGATTGGAATGTCATTTGTATGGGCAACTAATTGCCATCCTACTCTGTTCTTCTACCATGTTTCAAATGCGGCAATTGCTTCTTATGAAAAAGAAACGAGAACTGAGTGAATATAAGGCCATATATATGATTAAAGATTACTTTCTTCTTCTTTTCCAAGCAATACAGAAAGACACCCAAGAGCTATCAAAGATTCTAATTCGCCTGTTCAACCTCCTACAGCAAAACGGGAGAAAATCTCATCGATATGAGAAGAAAACAGTCTTTGATATATTAGGTGTCGTTTACAATTGTACCATGTCTAATAATCAAGCGGCTTAATTCAAAAAAATGAAACCCGTTAGGGTTTATTTCGTATGCAAATCTTTAAATTCCCTACATGTATCCTCTAGAAAAAAAGAAATAACCTCTACTATAAGTGACGTTGTATGAGCTTAGCTTGATAGCGATGGGGTAGCGTCAGGAAGAACAAAAAAGACTCCATTTTGAAAAAAGATTGTCCAAAAAGTATTTCTTTTGCAAAAACACCCATCTTACATTTCAAAAAGTTGCTGCAAAATCCTTAACTGTAATGATTCGGAATTTCTTGTAGCCGAAATAGTTTTTATCTAAAAAAATAGTAATTCTTTTTTTCAAGAAATGCTCTAAGCATTATAAAAAATATTAACCATATGAGATTACTTAGTATTTCTGTTAAAAAATAAGTACCAAATTCTTGATAGGAATAATGAATTATTATTGTAATCAATAACCAAAATGAAGAGGCAATTAATTGGCTTGAATAACCATTTTTAATATGATGATTGAAAATAAAATAAGTAATTATTTTAAGTGTTAGTCCACTAATAAATAAGCTAACCGAAATGACAATTATTAAGGGCATATATTCATTTAACAAATTTAATATTTTATTGTTGATATATATAATGTTATGAGGTAAAGATTTTTTGTTAATTAAAGTAATGTTATATTTTAATGATAACTGATAGACTGAATTCATAATGTAGTAAATAAATATAACTAAACATAAAAGTCTACCTAAGTAAAAAATCTCTCCACTTTTTAAATCATCCCATATTTTACCGAAAAATCCCCCCATATTTCACCGCCTATTCTGTTTTCTCTCATAGTCATTCGTATATTTTATTTTCATATCTCTTTACAAGTCGGTAAAATGTAGTTTTAGATAGATTAGCTTGTTTCATAGCTTCTACGGCAGTAACCTTTCCTGTCTGCCAGGAATTATAAGCCATGATAAATTCCTCTGTAATCTCTACCCTAGGTCTTCCGAGATGTTTTCCTTGTTTTTTAGCCAAATGGATTCCCTCTTGTTGCCGAACTTTTATCTTTGTACGTTCCTCTTCAGCAAGCCACGAAAGAATTTGAAGTACTAGATCAGTAATGAGATTTCCTAGGTTGTCCTGGTATTTAGTTGTATCTAATAAAGGCATATCAATTACAACGATATGAGCTTTAATATTTTTTGTGATATCCTTCCATTCATTTAAAATTGCTTCTTTGTTTCTACCAAAACGATCTAATGATTGTACATATAAAATATCTCCTTTCCGTAACATCATTTTTACAAGTTGATATTTCTGACGATTGAAATCTTTACCTGATTGTTTATCAATGAAAATATCTCTTTCATCAATGCCAACTTGTTTCATAGCTTCTAGCTGTCTACCTTCATTTTGATCTTTACTACTTACACGGATGTATCCGAATTTTCTGTTATTCAAAGTATCAGAATCTCCTTTTCTTGATGTTCTACATATTATAACAAATTAGTTCCAAAAGGTGTCTGTTTTTTAGAAACGTTTCAAAATTGGATTTTTGAGGTTTTGGAACTGATATTTCATGTAATTTCGATAGTCCCAAAAGGTGTACCTTTTGATACTGTACAAACAAATTAGTAATAAATTTCTCAATATGGATATTTCTAATATTTTTAGTTATAACATTCAAAATTAACAGTTAATGTAATATAATAAAAAAGTGATGGTTATCACCCTATTTGTTTCTCCTTATGTCATAGATAAGACCAAGTTTGGTCTTATCTTTTTTATTTATATATTTTCTTGGAGGATGAATGGGTAGGTGGAATATGTGTGAAAAATGTTTAAATTATTCATATATCCGATTCAAAGCGATAGTTTTTAATTATTTGTAAACAAATCTCAGAGTTGTGCTTCATTTCCGAAATCGTTTCTGTATCCCTAATAAAAAGAAGAATCTAAAATGGGTTCTTCTTTTGGTAATTTAAGTGGAGAAGATTTAGATATGTCAGAGCATTCCACAAATCATTCTGTAAGTAAATACCAAAGTGGCACCTCATTCCCTGAATCATTTCCGTACCCCAAACAGAGTAGATCAAGTATTATCTTGATTCTAAATATAGGTATTGTTTTTGAATCCCTGATATATAATACGGTTCTGTTGCAAAGTTTTCTAAATGAGGCTACACTCTAGAAAAAAAGAACAAGGAGAATCACAAATACGATACTTTAAAGGAAAACAGTTCAAGAAAGATATTATTTTAGTAGCCGTGGGCTACTATTGTCGTTTTTCTTTAAGCTATCGTGATGTATCTGAAATCCTAAGAGAACGTGGTGTCTCCGTTCATCCTACAACCATTATGCGCTGGGTTCATGAGTATGGCAATTTAATCTACCAAATTTGGAAAAAGAAAAATAAGCATGTACAACGATCGTGGAAGTTGGATGAGACTTATATAAAAGTTAAAGGTGAATGGTGTTATCTCTATTGTGCAATCGATAAAGAGGGGAATACATGAGAGTTTCAACTTCGTAAAAAACGAGATCATCAAGCGGCATATGCTTTTATGAAAAAATTAGTGAAAATATTTGGAGAACCAGCGGTTCTCACTACAGACAAAGTACCAGCATTACTTTGCGCATTGAACAAATTAAGAGAACAAGGCTTTTATATAAATACAACTCATTGTACAATCAAGCATTTGAACAATCGTATTGAACAGGATCATAGACATATAAAGCGACGCTTTGCTAAATCCGCAGGATTTCAAAATCTTCGCCACGCTTCCCGTACCTTGAAAGGCATCGAAACCATTCATGCTCTATATAAACGAAACCGAAGTTTGCGGCCAAACTTCGGTTTTTCAACATACAATGAATTACAGCGATTACTTACTATTGCATAAAATTTGATTGTACTGAATTTGACTTTTTATCTGTTAAAGAACTTTGCAACAGAGCCCTTATATCCATGTATCAAGAATGGAAACAACATAAAATAACCGCGGTAGAAGCTATGAAACAAGTAGGAATGAAGAGTAATACATCTTATAGAAGAGTAAAGGAATATGAATCTAGCTTGCAAAAAAGCAACCTATCTTTTAGAGGATGAGAGGTTGCTTTTTCTTATTCCCCCTTTTCGAGGGGATGGGCAAAAACAACCAAATTCATTCTTATAATGAAGCTGAAACTTTTTGTTTTCTTTTCAAATGTAAGAAGCCAGAAGCTGTTAGAACTCCTAAAATAACTAAACATGTACCTACTATTTGAGGTAATGAAATAGTAGAACCAGTTATGATAGAAAGAATCATCGTGACTACTGGAACTAAGTTGAAAAATAAAGACGTGTTACTTGCACCAATAGTGGCCATACCTTTATTCCACCAAAGGTAGCCTAATACGCTCGTAAATAGAGCCATGAATAAAATAGCACCCCAAGCTGAGAACGTAACGTAAGATAAAGGATGAGGACTTGGTAAAAAGACCGCTAGTATCGTAAGGCAAAGAGACCCAATTACCATCGTATAGGTGGTTGTCTCCATTGAAGAACTACCATTTAAATATTTTCTTCCTAATACACCGTATAAAGCCCAACATATATTCCCTGCTAAGATAAGTAAATCACCTTTAGAAATAGATAAAGTTCGAATAATTTCTAATGAACCTTGAGTAAGCACCAATATAACACCTACTAAAGCAAAAGCCATGCCAAGCATTTGCTGTTTTGTAATCGGATTTTTTAAAATAAAATATGCAAAAAGTGCAGTTACTAAAGGATTAGTTCCCATAATCAATGCCCCATTTAAAGGCGAAGTATACTTCATCCCTAAAAAGAAAAAAGCGTTGAATCCAAAGATACCTATAATACCAAGTAAGATATACATTTTCCAATGAGTCTTAATGATTCTTATCTTTATTTGTTTTTGAAATCCCAAGATAAGTACCATAACCAATGCAGCTATGCCAAATCGCCATGCTGCAGCACTCGCAGCTGAGAAATAGTGAACAGAATACTTAGCCAGGTTGAAAGTAGCCCCTGTAAATACAGCAAAACCTATTAACATAAGATATATCTTATTCTTCACCTTTTAAGCCTCCAATCATCGTTTCATATGTCTCTAATTTCACCTTCGCCACATTCATAACCGTTTCAATCTCTTGTCTCTGCTCTTCTAAAAGGAGTAGGTGTTTCTTTAAAATATCTACTCGGATTTGAATCTTTTTTAACTGGATGTCATTAGAATCAATATTTTCTAGAAGACATCCATCCTTTAAAAATTCTTGGATATCTTCTAAAGACATCCCTGTTTGCTTTAACATTTTCATGAATTTAAGTAATCTAATTTCACCTTCTGTATATCTTCTTTTCCCACCTTTTCTTAATGGAGAAGACAATAGACCAATCTTTTCATAATAACGCAAAGTATGAGCCGTAAATCCTGTTTTTATAGCCACTTCTGATATACTATACATTTTCATTTCCTCCTTTCTTTACATGCTACTACTTAGACTTAACTCTAAGTCAAGGATTAAATGACAACTAGAGGAAGAAATAATAAAAAGGCACGGAATTTTCCCGAACCTTTTCGTTTAATTTATATAAGTCTCATTATCAGTAGTCAATAATGAATAAAATTTTCGTTATGGGGGGATTTTGATTCTTTAGGTTGATGGCGATGGGGTCCCGACCGCAAAACGCGAATTTTGTACGCTTAGAAGAACATCAATCTATAAAGCAACGAGAGCGTGACTTGTATTTTTGTGACTGTCATGCTCCGTTTTTCTTTTTCTTAAAGCTATTAGTTTAATTAACTATTTTTAATAATTAGGCTGAATATAACCTGATTTTATTCCTTTGGTTACAGCTTCTAACGAGGATGAAACATCCAACTTATCAAATATGTGTTGAATATGGTTTGAAATTGTGCGTTCACTAGCATATAACATAGACGCAATTTCTTTACGCTTATATCCATCACATAGTAATTGTAAGATTTGTTTTTCGCTATGGGTCAATTCCTCAACATAGTCCGTGGACATTGGAAAATAGCAAATACCCTCATTAATCTCAATTAAAATTTGCAATAACTTATCTGGCATAATGTTTTTATTAATAAAACCACTTACACCGATTTTTTGAGCTTCATACCGATAAACAGGCAAATCATAGCCTGTTAATATGACTATTTTCGTGTCACATTTACTATCTAAAATATTTTTTGCTATTCCTAAACCATCTTCACTACTGATGTTACTTAAGTTAATATCTATTAAGGTAATGTCTGGCTTAAACTCATTGATGATTGCAATGACATTTTCAATATTTTGTAATAAGTGTAATGAGTAAAAATGGTCTATTTCAGGATAATCTTCTAAGGCTATCTCCAAACTTTTTGCAAACAAAGCATGGTCATCTATTAATAAAATATTGATAGGAATCATCTCCTCTCATGGGAATAAGAATAGCAACACATAAGCCAGTAGGATTGCACTCTGAAATTGTCATTTTACCGTTTAATAAAAATAGCTGTTTTTTAATCGAATTCAATCCTCTATGGCCATTAAGAGCGCCTGTTTCGGTAGCCATCAGGCCTTTACCATTATCTTTTACTATAAGTTCTATTTCACTATTTTCTTGTGTCAAACTCAAAACTAGCTTTGAACATTCCGAATGTTTGAATGCATTTGTTACCAATTCTTTTAAAATTCGGTATATAACAAGATGATAGGGTTCAACTAAAAATAAATTTTCATTACACTTAAAAGATATATCAATATTTTTCATTCCATATTTTTGCTGTATCATCTCAAGCAAATTGCTATAATTTTCTTTTAATGTGAGTGTTTTTAATAGGGTTGGATGGTACTCTTGCATTTGTACACGTATTGACTGGTTTAAGTTTCCCAGCGTTTCTACTATCATTTCATGGATCTCTTCTTTGTTAGATTTATTCATCATATTTTTAACAGCTAATATATCTTGTAATATTTCATCATGTAAATAATTAGAAAATTCACTTTTTAATTTTTCCTCTTTAGCTATCTGTACGAGGTTATGAACGTAAGAACTCTCTGGCAAGGTTTTTAGTTCTTCTGTATCTGAATTTAAGATAGTAGTTTTTGTGTCTTGAAATAATAATATGAAATAAAGCTGAATAAACCAAAAAATTGTATGTATAATGATGAAATAAGTAATCATATTAAATCTAAACAACACCCCAAGCGAACTAATAAAAACAAGAAAACATAAAAATATTAAGCCCATTTTATCTTCTTTTAAGAGAAAATATTGCCTCATAGATATATGGTTTTTAAAAGCTATTGCAGTAATACTAAATAGTGGTAACAGGATCACTATATACCATCCTAAATTACTTAAATATTCGGGACTCTCTGCAAACACCATAGCATATATACTAAAGGGAAAAATAAGAATAGTAACAGATCTAAGCAAATGCTTCTTTTCGCTTTTGAAGACAAATTTAATTCGTTTTCGATGCTTCAAGAACAGAAAAATAATACAACTAAAACTAAAAATCCATTGACATGAAAATAAAATGGCAAATATTTTATCGTTTATAAAGTTCGCAATTAATGTTAATACACATGTAATCTGTAGAATCCAATCTGTTTCTTTTTTATAAGTAAAGTTAGAATCTTGGAAAAAGAACAGGAGCAAAAATTGTACTGTCATATATAGAACCACTACACTAAGTAGCATACTTAGTGTATAAAAAATTCCACTCCCATTAAGCGTTAGTAAAAACTGCCATGAAGTAAAGAGTAGCAAATTAGAAAATTGTGATAGCGTGTTGTTTTCTTTTACGTTTACAAAACTGATGTATGCTCCGTAGATGAGCATTATCGTTATAAGCGTTAGTGGAAGTAACTTTGCTGTTCCTACAATATTACTCTGCAAAAATTCATAACATAAAAAAATAATCATACAAAGTTGATTAATTAAAATAAAGATTTGTTTTTGCTCATAGTACTTTTTCATAAACTCACTTGCCTTTACTAGGTTAAATGCAGATAAAGCTAATGTTTGCCTACTATCATCAGCTTTATCTACAAATTTTTACTTTTTATCGTTAAATATGATTTTATAGCATGCTCGTTTTGTTAACAAATAATAAATGATATACACCAGGGTAAAAATAATTACCGCAACAAGAATAGGTAATATAAAGGCACTGCTTTTTCCTAATAAATCGTCCATTAAAGCAGTTTTGTAGGCCAGCAGTGCAAAAATACTATGCGTTAACCCTAATACGTAGGGGATGCTAAATAACGTAAAGACTTCTTTACTTATTATTCTTTTTATATTTTTCCTGTTATACCCCATTCTTTTTAGAATTGTAAACTCATCTTTATTCAACATCATACTTGAAAGGTTATGGAAATAGAGAATGCTACCTGTTGCAATAAAGAAGATGATAGTAACAAAACTAATGAGCAAGAATGTTGAGCTATTTTGTTGAATAATATAGTCTACTTTTTGGTAACTACTTGTAAAATAAATATTATTTTTAAATAGTGGAGCTAAGTTTTCATAAACTTCCTTGTTATCTCTCATATCTGCTCCATTAAAGCTCATCATAGTCTTTCCTGTAAGCCCTAAGATTTTTATTTCTTTGTAAAGTTGGTCCGAAATAATAAGAGTTCCTACACTATTTGCAAATCCGATTGGATTAAGTAATGTAGTCTCTTTTACTTTTATATCCACGTTATTTGTAGGTGTTAAGTTCAGAGTATATATTTTCCCTTTATCTAACTTTTCTTTTTCAGGTCGATATTTTACTAAGATACCTTCATTTTTAGCTAAATTCTTAAACTCTACATTTTTATCCTGAATATTTATTAATTCCTTGTAATCCGACTCGGATATAAGATCAAATCCATGTTCTTTTTTTGCGCTATATTCTTTAGGCAAATTGTCAGAAGAGGATGTTGCGTGGATAATAGTCGTTTCTTTATACTTCATATTTTCTTTGCCGACTGTATCTTGTGCGATTTTAATTGCTTTAGTAGCTAATTGCTTATCCTCCACCGGAAACTCAATAGCTGACGGTATGATACGTTCTGTAGCAGCAACAGGGTAGTAGAGAGTCAGTATAGTGGAACAAAATATAGCCAAAGTTCCTGCAGCTAATAAAGTTAGCAAAATTAAAGTTTTTGCCTTCGAACGGACTTTAAATATAAAGTTTGGAATGATAATAATATTCGATTCCTTATAAAACCAATTTTTCTTTTTCTTCAATTTTTGAATGGCATATGGTAAAAAAGAATGAATAAAGAAAATTGTCCCTAGTATTACACTTAACATTGTTAAAAGTGCGATTGGTGAAAATCCTATCGTTTTCCAAAATGATTTAGTTCCTCTTGTAATATCAATAGCTAAGAAATAACCAATTAAAATCAAGAATAATCCCAGTAACGAGAAAGCTGTATTGATTTTTACTTTTTTTTCTTCCTTTTTTTCCATACGTACCAAAGTCAATAAGGAACTTTTTCGAAGAATTATCCAGTTTGATAAAAATAAAACAGTCAAAACAGCAAATATAAAAACAAAAGTGAATAGTACCGCATTAGGATTAATAATTGGCACTTCAGAAGTATCAATTTGTAATTTTAGTACTCTGACTATCGCTTCGACAATTCCTTTATGAGCAATAGCCCCAAAAGTGATTCCTACAATTAGAGCAGCAAAACAAATAACAATATTTTCAAAGGTTAATAGCTTTACCATGGTTGACTTTCGATACCCCAAGAGCGAATAAATTCCAAGTTCTTTCATTCTTTTTTTCATAAAGAAAGTATTGGAATATGACATATAAAATAATACAAATGTCATAACAAAGACTGCCACCGTTCTCGACATTGTTTCTACTCTACCATCAGACGAAATCTTTTCCATGATAATATCGTTCATGGAAAAAGAAATAAAGGAGAAAAACACCATCAGCACAAAAGCTACTGAAACAAAATAGAACGAATAGAAGGAAAAGTTATTCTTCAGATTCTTTTTTGCTATTGTTAATAATCCCACGCTCATGTCTTCCTTTCATACACTTAGTTATATCGTTTTTCATCAACTTTAGAGATTTCCTTTAATATCTCTTCAAAAAATTCTTTTCGACCCTGTCCATTGTTTTTTAATTCTTTTATAATACTCCCATCTTTAAATATTAGGATTCTGCTTGAAAAACTTGCTGCATAAGCGTCATGAGTTACCATTAAAATTGTTGTATGAAGTTCCTCATTTACTTCTCTTAATTTTTGAAGTAGCTCTGTCGCAGAGTTTGAATCTAACGCGCCTGTGGGTTCATCTGCAAATAAAATACTTGGCTGTTTCGCAATCGCTCTTGCTGCCGCAACCCTTTGTTTTTGCCCTCCAGATAGTTGACTAGGGTACTTTGATAATTGTTCGAATATCCCGAAACGCTTTGCTAAACTATTTATAGACGATTCAATTTCTCCTGGGGATTTGTGTAACAGAGTAAGTGGCACAGCAATATTTTCCTGCACTGTTAAACTATCGAGTAAAAAATACTCTTGAAAAATAAAGCCTAAATGATCCTTCCTAAAATCCGCAGATTTATTATCATTAAGTGTTTTAATATTGACACCATTTATCAAAACATCTCCATCTGTAAGCGTATCAATGGTTGATAGGATATTTAATAAAGTTGTCTTCCCAGATCCGGACGCCCCCATAATCCCAACAAATTCACCCGATTCAATGTCAAAAGATACTTTATTAAGTCCAGGTAATTGATTTTTGTTGTAAATCTTTGTCACATTTTTTGCAGATACTAATGTATTCATCATATTTACTCCCTTCAATTTATTAATATGTTAAGTTTATTATTCAACATATAAGGAAACATGAGTAAAAAACGCACTCTTCTACTCACACCTTTGTATTGTGCACTACAAACCTGTCCAATTGGTGAAAAAAGTGCCATAAACGACCGTTTTCGGTACTTATAACAAAATCCTTTTTATATCAAGTGATTTCGCCTTAGCGTACAGAATCCGCGAAATGTTGGTGCTACCCCATGCCCATCAACTTAAGGATAGAAACTCCACGGTTTTCCATTAATTGAAATGAACAAACTTTTAAACAGTATTATCCTCTTAAAAATGAGCATACGAAATAAACCCTAACGGGTTTCATTTTTTTACTTATGCAACTTTTTTTTGTTTTCTATATCCACTATACTCATAGATAACACCCATAATATTAAAGATAGTTTTCTTCTCATATCGATGAGATTTCCGGCCATTTTTCTTTAGTAGGGTAAACAGGCAGATTAAAACCTTTGTTATTATATGGGTGTTTCTCTGTATCGCTTGATATAACAGGGATAGATGATCTTGAATCATCCCAATTGCTTTATATTCACTTAGTTCTCTTTTGTGCTTTCGCAACAGAAGTTGGCGCATCTTAAACATCGTGGAAGAACAGATAAAAATGGCAATGAGTTTTCCATACACATGGCATTCTAATCGCTCTTGTTTGATAGTTTGCCAGTGATGAATTTGAAATAGAGATTTCCACGTTTTAAATATGATTTGTCGGGTAAAGAACTGGCGCGGTATCAGTTATGACCCGTCTCCAGCCCCTCCCCATAAGAACTGCTCGTGAGGTTTTCCCTCAAGCAGCTCACCCCATAAACTTCATCAAAAGGGTTATGAGACCTATCAAATGGCAGACACTTTCATCGGTATCCCTCTGCACTTTTAAGGGAATGGACTTTCCAGTCCCAGTAGAGCCCCAGTACACCATAGAGATATTCATTACTCCATCTCTGCCATCCGATACTACGCTTTCGTCGCCGTTTCCTTCTTGTCAGCAGTGTACGGATTTTCATCTCCGTATAATCACGCACTTCGCTAAATGCTCCGCTGGAGTTTCCAACTCGAAAGTAGTTCACCCATCCTGTTAGTACTGCATTGATTTGTTTTACTAAGTCTTGTGCTGTTTTGGCTCCTGCGTTTTGAATGAGTTCGCGGATTCTTGCTTTCACTGCCGTACGGGCTTTCTTCTTTGGG
>NZ_JH921523.1:17184-30266 GCF_000299035.1 Bacillus bingmayongensis | reverse complement strand
TCGTCGCCTTAGTTCCTGCAAAGTAATAGGTGTTTTTGTCATGGCACCCTTGCCTCCTTTGGTCGTACGAAATATTTACAGGTTCGGACCCTTCCCTCCCCACGCGTTTTACTGCACGCAGATCTCTGGTACTACGATCCGTTCCGCCACCCTGACACCTACCGGTCTCACTTCCCGGTCGCGGTTATAGAGACGGTCTCCTCGATGAGGTTTCTTCATCGGGTGTCGAGGGCTTCTCCAGTTTCCACATTATCTTTCTCTCCATGTCGCCGCTGATACCCCGCCGGTGAGAACTGCCGTTTCAGACTCGTTTCGGTCAGTTCTTGCTGCTTTCGCACGTTATCGACCGTCTCAGCCACCGGAATTGCGTGTAACGAGGCTACGTCTACGTTCACTGTACGTTACAACCTGGAGATTTGCCCACATGCCTTTTGCATGTGATGTCAGAGGGCTTCGCTATGTTGTTTTCACTTCATGGCGCCTCTCAGGCTACGGGAGTGGAGTCTATTCTCCCGATTGGACTTTCACCAACTAGATAATGTGTCCTTATCTGGACACGCCGATCTGCCAGCGGAGGGAGTAAAAATCATGGATTTGTTCCATCGGAACCATCTCCCAAGGCGTATTCGTAACATATATGTTGATACCCGTTAATCGTTTACTCTTTTCTGAAAATGTAATCCCCTTTTTACTTTCGGTATAGCTTTGTTTTTTTCTACGTTCCAGTATTTGTTCCTCTGTTAATCGGTAGATAATTACTCTTGTAAATAATCTTTGGTTCTTGCCAATATACGCCTCTTTTATTTCATACGTTTGTCCTGGTTTTAACGTGTGCATAATGTTCTCTAAATCAACTTGGATATACTGTGACTGTTTTTTGATTGTCCCATTTCGAAAGTATTCCGGAAACGGATTTTTCGTATAGACAGTATGGTTTAATTTAAGTCTTGATATATAGTACACGCCACGTTGGTCCATTTGATCTAAGTCTTCCAATGAAAAATAACCCAAATCGCGAATACATAAATCTCCTGGGCGTAAGGTATCTAAGCAATCTGTTCCAAATGTTTTATCATTATTTTTTCCAGGCCCTACCTGGAAGTTTAAAAACTGTCCGCTGTGTAAGTCATATTCTAATTGAATCTTGATACCTGCTGTTTGTGCACAACCACCTGATCCAGGATATACATGAGCTAAATGTTTCGGTACTTGAAAAATCGTCGCATCTAAAATACGAATTCGTTGAAAATACGTGAGTGCAGCACTTGAAATGGCTGATGTTTTATAAAGTTTACTTTTCCATAATGCAGAAAAAATATATTTCAAAAATTCAACCGCTTTTTTATTAAAGCGTTTATTGAGTCCTTCTGGACTCATAAGAGTGCCTGTGGCTGCGTGTAATTGACTGCATAGTCGAACGAGAGAATCACTCGCTGTACGTTGACTTACCCAGATACATATGGTAGCTAATTCATTTCCTGAAAACTTTCGTTTTCTTTTTACAAAACCTAATTCTTTTGCGAGTTCTTCCAAAAGAGAAGGGGTTAAATGACGATACAGCTCTTCAGAAAATAGTTGTAATTCATCTTGAATCGAAAAATTCATAAAAAGTGTCACCCTTTCTGCCTAGCTTTTTAGAAAGAATAACGCTTTTTTATACTTGGGTGTAGTGAATATTTTTGAGCTGATAAGCATGTATGGTGCCCCCTATTACATTACCTCTAAAGATGTATAGAATTTTAATACTATTAGTGGATTTAATATTGTTTTTACATTGATATATTTAATATTCAAGAACAGAAAATAAGGGGGAAAACCATATGATTAAAGGGTTGTATGAAGCACACTTACCAGTTAGTAATTTAAAAAATTCAATTGAATTTTATCGAAAATTAGGATTGAAACTTGCTTGGCGTGATGAAGACACTGCTTTCTTTTGGATTGAAAAAGGTAAGAGTTGGTTGGGATTATGGGAAGGAAATGAGTATGAAACTCGATACCACCCTTCTTTACGACATATTGCTTTTCGAGTTTCATATGAAGATTTAAAAGAATCTTTAAAGTGGCTAGATTTTATTCAAGTTGAAGCTGTCCCATTTGGTAATAGAGAATCTACTGAGCCATTTATCCGCCCACACCAAGGTAATGCTTCAGTATACTTCAAAGACCCAGATGGTAACAGTTTAGAATTAATATGTCATATTGAAGTTCCTAATGAATTAAAACATATTACAGATAAGTTGTCCTTTGTAGATTGGGAGAAACTAGTTAATAATACATTTAAATGAGAGATGCGAGATAAGCTTATTTTACTAAATGGGATCACCACACATCACTATCAGGCAAATATTTTAGAGTATCCCCAAAACGAAAATTGTATCTCTTCATAGTTGTTCATGAAAATTCAGTTCATTTTTTTCATTTAGGGGAACAATTAATCTCTTAAGTTGATGGGCATGTATAGTGACCCCTGCTAAGCAAAAAATACAATAAGCCGTCTATATGGACAGCTCATTTACATAATTTCGTTATAGGAAATAGTATTAGCTATTCTAGAAACCAAATTAGTTATAATAAAGAATGTAACATCTCATTAAACTCTTTCTGATTATCTTTAATATTATTAAAAAACTGTTCATCCACTTTTTCTACAATTGGAATCCCTTGTTTAACCTTATTTTTTCCTTCTTCAGTCATAGATAATAAAATTTCTCGCTTATCTAACGGGTTCTTACTTCGCTCTAAAAGCCCTTTTGTTTCAAGGGTACGTACTACATCAGAAATCATCATAATATTTAACCTTGTAAAGTCAGCAAGCTTTTTTTGAGTCACGTTTTCTCCTTTAGTCTGCAGAAAATCACATGCTGCTAGTAACACAAATTGTGAATGAGTGATATTTATCTTACTCAGTTCTTTTGTTATGAGTCTTTGCCATGCATGTGTTACTTGCCATAATAGAAATCCTGAGCTATCTTCTGGATTATTGAATTTAGAAACCCACGTCATGCTGTTTTACCCCCATAGCTTTAGCAATTACTAAAAAATCTTCCTGTTCTATCTCAAAATGACCTCTTCTAAAGAGTAAACCTACATTTGGAGTCATCCGGACAAAATTTAATAAAGGCTTAATTTCTAAATAACTAGCAGATTGGCATTCTTTAAACTCTACATCTATTCTGTTCGGTATAAAGTTTGGATTCATTTCGTAAAGATAAACCTCACCGGATTTAACCTTACCAATAGCAGTAAAAGACTGCAGAGGTAAGCCATTTTTATAAGATGTCTTTGGTGAATAATAAATGAGCCAATCTCCTGCTTTCATTCGTTTTAAAGGATATGCTTTACCATGACATAGTTGAGCAAAGCCATTTTTCTCTCCTATTCTTACATGCTCCTCAGATACTATACCTATCCAATATCGTGTTTTAGTCATTCGTTTTCACCCGCCAACTTAACAAGTCTACCAATAGATTGAGGAATATTTTTTGTTAACATAGGCCCTATTCGTTCTCCTAGTTCATTCGCGTTATGACCCAAGATTCTAACGCCATGTGTAACTTTAGTCTGAGAATCAACATTATTTATGTAATGGTAAAAAACAATTTGTATATTTAGTTCATCTATTTCCATTACATTTGTAAAACTTTCATTCTCTTTCACTTCTGTGAGAGTAAATGTACTAGGTTTTCGATTAAAAATTGTCAGGGTCCCAATACTTCCTGATTCAAAAGATCCCTCTAAATAAGATTTTAAAATTTCATTATCCCACTTTGACCATTCAGATACATTTTGATATAGATTCCAAATAGATCCCGGATCAGCATCAGTAAAAATGGTATGTTCATAATTCCACATGGTATGACCTCCAAAAAAAATAATAAGTGCACGTATCATTAATAATACGCACGCTTATTGTTTGTGTCAATATTTAACATATTGTTTATTTGGTTCTGTTGTAAAGTTTCCGAAGATATAAAGAGATGGGGAATATGGTTCTGTTGCAAAGTTTTAAACGCCCCTAAAAGGGGTACGGAAACGATTCGGGGATTGAGGGGCCACATATGAAATAATTACCAATTACTATACCCCTTTTTCCTCTATTTCCTTCAGCTTGCGATAAAATGCTGCTTGACTGACCCGTGTAATTGCACAAATCTCCTTTACGGTTTTATCTGTTGTATTTCGTAATTCAATGGCGTGATTCATTCCCGGATGCTTATCTGTATATTTTTTTACCCTTCCACGATATTTACCTTTTTGCTTGGCTAATTTAATCCCCGAACGCTGCTTTTCCTTAATCATTTCTCGATCTAACTCACTAAATGCTGCCATTACAGTCAAAAAGAATTTACCGGTGGGTGTCCTCGTGTCAATTCCTAAGTTTAGAATAACGAAATGAATATTCTTTTCACGAAGTTGTTCAACTAGTTGCAACAACTGAACAGTGTTTCGGCCAAGTCGATCCATTCGAGTCACAACTAAGGTATCACCAGTAGCAATTTTGGAAAGAATTTCGTCCAATTGTTGCTTCTGTTTAGAAACACCACTGATTTTCTCCTTCACAATTTCATCTACTCCAAATTTTGTGAGTTGTTCAATTTGGGTATCAAGATTTTGGTCTTGCGTGCTTACTCGAGCATATCCGTAGATCATTTTCCATCCTCTTTTAATTTGTATTTTTGATAAGTGTTATTGAGAACCTATCAAGCTAATAATATCAAGGAACCAGAATTTTCTCAATAGGGTGTACCCTATTGATAAGAAAAAATAGACTGATCGGTTTTTACCGTTCAGTCTATTATTAATTACCTTACTGCAGAAAAGCGCCCGTTTGTTGAACAAGATTATGTTAATAATTGCAGCCATTTATGTTCTGGCTCTTGTGATTGTATTGCTTTTCGTAGCCAATTTTTATTTTCATCATCAAGATAATCTTGAGACAGCAAGAACAAAATTATTCTTCATTAAAAATAAATGCAGGGTTAATGCTTATAGGATTTTTCATGACAAATAGCTTCTTCTGGATCATCGAAAAAAGGGGAGTCTTGAAAGCAGCAGATACGATGTATGGTCGGATCCCTTTCACAAATTTTGACGAAGTAAAAAACAAATTTCCCATTCGCTCTTGAATTTGGTGAATTTCCTCAATCTCCTCACTTCGAATTTCTTGGACTCTACAGAGAACTTTAGCTGAGACATCACATTTTTGTAGCGCATCCCAAATAACATCAGCCGCCACAGCTGCTGTCGTTACTGCTAAAGAAACTCCTATTGCTCCTACAGGAGATGAACAATGAGCAGCATCACCGATCAGCAAGCAGCCATTCTTTGCCCACGTTTTAACCATATGATTTTTAGCTTGAAGTGGTACGAATGGTTTAAAGTCAACCAAAGATTCAGCAAATTCATGAAATCCTTTGTTAGCATGCATAATTTCCTGACGAAAATTTTCTATCCCTTGACGCTGTGTTTCTTTCCATTCACCCCGTGGTAAAGCAATGCCTACTTGAAGTAAATTAGGGTATTTCGGCAGTGTTATATAGCTGTGTCCCTCTGTGATTTTAAATCGTAATTCTTCTCCCCAATGAGAAGGCCGTTTTACACTGAACCAGATTAGATCACCAGGATAATGTTGATATTCTAATTCAAAACCACCTAAACGACGAATCGTGGAAAACCGTCCATCAGCTCCGACTACTATTTTCGCCTGAATCTCAAGCAACTCTTTATTTTCCCCATCAACAACCACTCCTGTTACTGTTCCATCCTTCTCGAGCAGTTTTTTTACCGGGGCATGAAACATCATATCAAACGTTGGATATTCCTTTGCTTTTTTGTACAGTGCTTGAAGTAAAATAGGCTGAGGAATCCAGAGAGCATAAGGTGCTTCTGCAATCATGGAAGTAAAATCAAAGTCACCTTTCTTTTTATCATAATGATAAAATGCACCTTTCTTTAGCTTAGAATGAGGCAATTGTTCGATATACTCGCGTAATTTCAATTGATTAAGCAATTGAATAAAACGAGGCTGAAGCACTTCTCCACGGTATTCACGATCAAAATTATCGTGGCTCTCCAAGACGATTACTTGAACACCAACCTTAGCCAGTAATAAGCCCAACATCATACCTGCTGGTCCTCCACCAACAACAATGACATCCTTTTGTGATTTTTTATCAATCATTACACATATTTCCTCCCTGTATTTAAATATCGACATGGAATTATATGAAAAAAATCGATGTAATGCTTGCTTTTGTTATTCAAGAATATGGCCCGATTGCTGAATAAGCCATAAATAAATTTTTGTTAATCAACAGCTTCTTCTTTTTTATTGACTTTGAACTCTCTAACTGATTCTAGCAAACTGTCAGATTTCCTTTCTTCGAGGTCTTCAAGAAAGTCAATAAATTCCCCTTCGCCATTTTTATCTCCAAAATCTTCCATTAAGTCATTAAGTTCCCATTCAATAGTCTCTAACTCTTGGGTTGAACAGGTGGGTTTTGGTGCAAAAACTTCAGGGAAATTGCAAATAATCTCTAAATCTTGGACATACTGATACTATTACTCTAAAAAAGGTGTGTGATCGGTATGAAAAAGGAAAATTTGTTCAAATGGAAGCACTATCAACCTGATATTATCTTATTAACGGTAAGATGGTACCTACGGTACAATCTAAGTTTTCGTGATTTGGTGGAAATGATGGAGGAACGAGGTTTGTCTATTGCTCACACCACTATTATGCGTTGGGTGCATCAATATGGACCTGAATTAGATGAAAGAGTACGACGTCATCTTAAGACAACAAATGATTCCTGGGGAGTCGATGAAACGTATGTGAAAGTAAAAGGGCAATGGATGTATTTATATCGCGCAGTCGATTCAGAAGGAAATACCATTGATTTTTATTTAAGTGAATCAAGAGATAAACAAGCAGCCAAGCGCTTTTTCAAGAAAGCCTTGGCTGCTTCTCATATTTGTAAACCTCGCGTAATAACAGTAGATAAGAACCCTGCCTATCCTGTAGCAATTCAAGAACTAAAAGAAGAGAAACGTATGCCTAAAGGCATACAACTAAGGCAAGTTAAATATCTCAATAATATAGTGGAACAAGATCACCGTTTCATTAAGAAACGTGTACGTTCTATGTTAGGATTCAAGTCATATGAAACAGCTACTTCTATATTGAGTGGCGTTGAAACCATGCATATGATGAAAAAAGGACAACTTCACTTACAGGTGAAGTCTGCCCAAAATGAAGTTAGATTCATACATAAATTATTTGGAATTGCATCATAATCTACCATTGAACAGTCTATGCAGGTTTCTATGCCTCTATCAAATGATTTTTGCACCAGAACCTCATTCTCCTGCTCACACTTTTTATACAGGTTATCTCAGTTTAGAAATCTTTGCAACACAACCATTTAATTTCTATGCATTTTTACGTTTTAAGAAAATCACTCCACCTACGATTAACAACATTGCGCCTGCAGCCATAGAGATCCAACTTGTAAGGTTAGTACCTGTTTGCGGTAACCATCCAATTTTAGATTGAATTTCTTTCTTAGGTTGTGGTTGTTCTTTTACTTGCTCTTTTGGTTGCTCTGATGTTGGAGTATTTTTATCTGGATGCGGCTGTTCTGGTTTAGGTTGTTCCGGTTTTATCTCTTTAAATTTCACTGTTTGACCCATATCTTCAATGTCAACGTGAATTGCTACTAAGACATTATCTTGATAAAGTTTTTCAAACACTACTACTTCTTTACCTTGTAATTCAGAAGCATTAAATGTGAAATCTAGTGTGATAGAACCATTTTTCTCTTTTGCAGTAAACTTAGATTCTGCTGTTACTTCTTTACCATCAACTAATAATGGTTTGTTTGTTGCTTTATCCATTAGTTTACCTTTTACAACGTACTCTTTACCCACGATTAAGTCTTTGTATTCCACTTTATCTTGGATTGTTACAGATTTAGAAGCGTCTAACTCTTTAGAACCATCAGCTTTGTTTGTAGCTGTTGTTTTTATTGAAGGTTCTACAAATCGAACTGTTTGCCCTACATCGTTAATGTCAGCGTGAGTTGCAATTACCTGACCTTCATGTAATAAGTCTTCAAACACTACTACTTCCCTTCCTTGCTGTTCAGCACCAACGAAAGTAAAGTCTAATGTTACAAAACCATTCTTTTCTTTTGCAGTAAACTTAGTCTCAGCTGTTACTTCTTTACCATCAATTAATAATGGTTTGTTAATAGCTTTGTTCATTAGTTTACCTTTTACAGTGTACTCTTTACCTACAACTAAGTTAGTATACTCTACTTTGTCTTGGATCGTGATAGAATCGTTTGAATGAATCTCTTTTCCACCATCAGCTTTGTTTGTAGCTGTTGTTTTTATTGATGGCTTAACAAACTTAACTGTTTGACCTTTGTCATTGATATCAGCATGTGTTGTAACAATTTTTCCGTCTTTCAGTACATCTTCGAATACTACTACTTCTTTTTCTTCTAAACCAGTTGCATCAAATGTGAAGTCTAATGTAATAGAACCATTTGCTTCTTTTGGTGTAAACTTAGTTTCAGCTGTTACTTCTTTACCATTTACAACTAATGGTTTATTAGTTTCTTTATCCATTAATTTACCTTTTACAGTGTACTCTTTACCTACTTGTAGGTCTTTATATTCCACTTTATCTTGAATTGTTACAGACTTAGAAGTGTGCATTTCTTTTGTACCATCGGTTTTATCAGTAGCTGTTGTTTTTACTGAAGGAATCTTTTCATCTTTGACAATATGTTTAATGATTTGACCATTCTCTTTGATCTCAAAAGAAAACGTTTCTTCATTCAATATATAACCTTTTGGTGCAACAGTTTCTTTATATGTGTATTTTCCAAATGGTAACTTTTCAAATTTCGCGATACCTTTATCGTCTGTTTTTCCTTTTACTACTTCTTTCCCTGCTTCGTTATAAATAGTAAATTCTGCATTTGGAAGCTTGTTGTTTCCATCAGCTACATCTACCTTTGTAATTTCTAGATTACCTTTGATAAGATGATTAACTGCTAATAACTCAATAATTTTTCCATGTTCCTTTATTTCGAACACAATTGGTTCTGTAACAAGAACGTAACCATTTGGAGAAGTCTTTTCTACAAATGAATACTTACCATACGCTAAATCTTTGACGTTAATCTCGCCATTTTTATCTGTCTTATATTCCCCAATTACTTTTCCACTTGCATCTTTTAGCTCGAATACTGCATCTTCCAATTTTTTACTGATATCTTCGTTATCTACTTTTAATAATTTTACACTACCTTTTACTTCGGTATTTTCCACTGTAAAAGTAAGTGTTTTATTGTGCTCTTTAATTTCAAAAGGATACTTTGTTTTATTTCCAATATATCCATTAGGTGTTTTTGTCTCTAAGAAATAATACTTACCATACGTAAGACCTTCAACATTTGCAATTCCATTTTCTTTAGTTACTACTTTTTTCACTTCTTTTCCTTCTTCAGTATAGACTGTGAATTCAACATTAGGTAACACCTTGCCCGAATCACTAAGTTTTTTAATTTCAATGTTCCCTTTTGCTTTGTTGTTTACTACTTGAACAGCTCCTGTTTCTCCTGTCTTAACTTCAATAGTTTGTGGTTTGTCACCTAAAACATAGCCTGTTGGTGCTTTAATTTCTTTTACAGTATAAGTACCAATTGGTAGGTTGTTTAATTCTGCAGTACCATCAGCAGCAGTAGTAATTTTCCCAACTGATTCATTATTTGCATTAAAGACTTCAAATACTGCACCAGCTAAAACTTCTCCATTTTCTCCAACCTTTTTAATTTTTAAAGAACCAGCAGCTTCCCAATTTACTGCGAGGTCACTACTAAGCTTTTCTTCATTTCTTTCTAGTAGTACTGTAGCATTCTGAATAGTATCAGTACCGCGATAAGCAATTGCTTGAACTTTAGTTAAATTTGCTGCAACACTTAAATTAAATTCACCTGTTTTTGTATTTTTAGGAATTTGGATACGAAATTTTTCCCCAACTGAAAGCTGATCTTTCACTTCTCCATTTTCACCAACAATTTTTACTCCATTAGGTGCATTTTTCGCTACTACCTTATAAGAACCACTCTTAGCATTTGTTTGTACTGTGTATAGGTTTGTTTCAAAAAACTCACCCTTTAATTCTGCTTTTTGCTTTTCAGCAGGAATTACATTCATGAAAATATCTTGAGTATCTTCACTTTTATTAGCAGCATTAATAATTTCCTTAACCGCCTTTTCAACATTTTTATTCGCATGATTTAATTCATTTACATCAAGTTGACCTAATGCATTCCAAATCGCAAGCTGTGTTGCATAATGTGCCTCATTCTTATTAGCTACTCCCAGCTGTTCTACACTTTTTTGTGGGAATCCATTTAATAAGACCCTATATACCACATTATCTGTTTTACCCATTTCAGGAAGATCTTCACCATTTGGTGATTTTAAACCAAGAGTTAAGCAATATGCAATCTGACTGCTTGAATTTTTAATAATTTCAGTTCGAATGTACTTACCTAGACTATTACTATAACTCCAATCCATTGAATATTTCTCGTGCGTCATAACCTCTGCACTAGCCCTTGGTAAAAACACATTAAGAAATAATGCCAGTACTGATAATAATGTAACAACTCTTATAATAACTCTCTTACCCAATATTGTAACCTCCCTAAAATAAATGAATTCGAGTATATATCGCAATATCTAAGACATTCTCGATCAACCCGATTATCATTATATAATAAAAGATTACAAATATTAAATAAATTGAATAAAATAGTCATACAATTTACACATTTTAATGTTTTTCAAGTTTTTCAACACATTTACTCTATACAGGAGTTCGACCGCATGTCCATCAAACTAATATTTTAAAGTATCCCAAAACGAAAATTTTTTATCACTACAACTGTTATTTATGAGAATTTATGTCATTTTTTTTCGTTTTGGGGAACAATGAATTTCTTAGCTTGATGGCGATGGGGTACCACCACATCGCTATCAAGCTAACAAAACAAAATACCCCCTAAAATAAAAAAATACGCTATTCTTTCTGTAGAATCATAGGAAAGGATGGCGTTTTTATATGTCTATTTCTGTATCTGATGAATTACAATTATTTGCTCAAGAGATTCAAAGATTTTTATCTCCAAATATCTTACGAGATTTTGCTAGGGATGTCGGTTTCGTACAACGAACCAGTAAATACCAAGCAAAAGATTTAGTCGCTTTATGTGTATGGATGAACCAAAATGTCGCTACGACGTCTTTAACTCAGTTATCTAGCTGTTTAGAAGCATCAACAGAAGGGTTCTGTTGCAAAGTTTCCGAAGACATAAAGAGATGGAGAATATTGTGGACCAGTTTTATGAAACTATTAATAATTCATGTAATGCGTTATACGTCGAAAAAACGAAGTTTGGTTGAAGACTTCGTTTTTGTTTGTATATGGCATGAACAGTTTCTATACCTTTAATAGTACGTGAGGCATGGCGAAGACTTTGAAACCCTAAAGAACGGGAGAATCGACGTTTCACATGTCGATGATCTTGCTCAATGATATTATTGAGGTGCTTGATTGTACGATGAAAGGTATTTTTGTAAAGACCTATCTCCTTTAATTTTTTGAATGCGGAAGCTAAAGAAGGGGCCTTATCTGTCGTCAGAACCGTTGGTTCTCCAAAAGTTCGAACAAGTCTTTTCATAAAAGCATATGCTGCTTGTGTGTCCCGTTTTTGACGAAGTTGAATATCAAGTGTTTGTCCCTCTTTATCAATTGCTCGATATAAATAACACCATTGCCCTTTCACCTTGATATAGGTTTCATCCAAACGCCAAGATAACAATGTGTTTTTGTTTTTCTTCTTCCAAATCTGATAAATGAGATTTCCATATTCATGAACCCATCGCATGATGGTTGTAGGATGGACCGATACACCACGTTCTTTCAAAATTTCAGATATATCTCGATAACTTAAAGAAAAACGACAGTAGTAGCCGACGGCTACTAAAATAATATCTTTCCTGAATTGTTTTCCTTTAAAATATCCCATTTATGATTCTCCTCACTCTGTTTTGCAAAAGTTTAGCTTAGTTTTAAAAACTTTGCAACAGAACCCCATTACGGAATCCCCCCTTTACTCTAAAAAATGAAATAAAAAAGAAGACTATTCCCTTTTCATAGTCCTCTTTTTTTGCTACTGATCGTATTAACTTTTATTTGCCAAACAAGAATTTAAGCCGCTTTTCTTGTACGCTGTACGATAAACGAGCATCAAATTTTTTACCACTTTTGTTTGAGATAAATCCTTTAATCAGATCCGTCACATTCTTTTCTAATAGCTTTTTGACGTGGTTACTACTTAAATTCTTACCGGAAAATGTACCAAAAATAATAAAATCGCATCCCTTTTTATAACGCTCACATAGATAGTTACTCTTGCCTATAAGCACCCTTCCCTTACATAGTGGGCATTTGCCTATCGTGCGATCTTCTGTTGTTGGGAATCGAAATTTAAGAGCAAAATTCTCATCCATGATAATAGCTGCCGTAAATTCTCCTTTTTCTCCTTGAAATCCATTTATAAAGTCTGTTGGGTTCTGTTGCAAAGATTTCTAAACTGAGATAACCTGTAGAAAAAGTGTGAGCAGGAGAATGATATATGGGGTATTTTAAAGGAAAACAGTTTAAAAAGGATATTATTTTGGTAGCCGTCGGCTACTATTGTCGTTTTTCTTTAAGTTATCGTGATGTATCTGAAATCTTGAAAGAGCGTGGTGTTTCGGTTCACCCAACAACCATCATGCGCTGGGTTCATGAATATGGAAATCTTATCTATCAAATTTGGAAGAAGAAAAATAAAAACGTTCAATTATCTTGGAAACTAGATGAAACCTATATAAAAGTCAAAGGAAAATGGTGTTATTTATATCGTGCAATTGATAAAGATGGGCACACATTGGATATTCAACTTCGTAAAAAACGGGATCATCAGGCTGCCTATGCCTTTATGAAAAGATTA
>NZ_JH921523.1:0-16070 GCF_000299035.1 Bacillus bingmayongensis | reverse complement strand
TCGTCGCCTTAGTTCCTGCAAAGTAATAGGTGTTTTTGTCATGGCACCCTTGCCTCCTTTGGTCGTACGAAATATTTACAGGTTCGGACCCTTCCCTCCCCACGCGTTTTACTGCACGCAGATCTCTGGTACTACGATCCGTTCCGCCACCCTGACACCTACCGGTCTCACTTCCCGGTCGCGGTTATAGAGACGGTCTCCTCGATGAGGTTTCTTCATCGGGTGTCGAGGGCTTCTCCAGTTTCCACATTATCTTTCTCTCCATGTCGCCGCTGATACCCCGCCGGTGAGAACTGCCGTTTCAGACTCGTTTCGGTCAGTTCTTGCTGCTTTCGCACGTTATCGACCGTCTCAGCCACCGGAATTGCGTGTAACGAGGCTACGTCTACGTTCACTGTACGTTACAACCTGGAGATTTGCCCACATGCCTTTTGCATGTGATGTCAGAGGGCTTCGCTATGTTGTTTTCACTTCATGGCGCCTCTCAGGCTACGGGAGTGGAGTCTATTCTCCCGATTGGACTTTCACCAACTAGATAATGTGTCCTTATCTGGACACGCCAATTTGCCATCGTAAGGAGTAAAAATCGTATACTTGTTCCTTTGGTAGATATTCCAAAGGAAAATTTGTAATGTAAAAGTTAATTGCACTGAGCCGCTTACTGCGTTCTTTATAGGTGATTTGCTTCTTGTGTTCTTTAGCTGCCAAATCCTTTTGCCTACGTTTCATTTGCGTTTCAGTTAATTTATACATAATTAGCCTTGCAGGAAGCTTTTGATACATTCCAATATAAATCTTAGGGATTTCATATGTTTCACCGGGGGATAATTGGTCAATGAATTGCTCCATATCTAATTGGATGTACTCGGAATGCTTTTTTATGGTTCCATTTTGAAAGCATTCGGGCTCTTTATTCTTCTGATATATACGTGTATTGAGCTTTAATCTTGAAATAAAATAAGCATTACACTCTTCTATAGTATGTAAGTCCTTTAAGTCAAAGTATCCTAAATCACGTATACATACGTCGTTCGGTTGAAGAGACGTTAAACAAGTAGAACCATAGGTTTTATCATTGTGTTTTCCCGATCCGACATGAACATGTAGAAACTGACCACTTAATAAATCGTATTATAGTTGAATTTTCACACCAGCATTTTGACCACTACCACCTGAACCTTGATATGTAGAAACAAATTTATCTGGAACCTGAAAATGTGTGGAATCCAATATACGAATCCGATGAAAGTAGTTTATATACGATGTTGGAATCTGGCTAGATAAACAAAATTGGTGATGGAGTAATGAGGCTAATATTTGTTGTAACAACTGTACAGCTTGAGAATTAAAGCGCTGATTGAGTCCTTCTGGACTCATAGAAATACCTGTGTTGGTTTCTAATCTACTACATAGTTGTGTCAATGAAGTGTTTGCTATGTTTTCGCTTAACCAAACACAAAGAGCTACTAAATCTTGTGCACGATATGTTCTAAAGCATCAGGTGACATATATCGTTGTAACTCTTTAGAAAACAATTCTAATTTATCAAAAGTCGATAAGTTCATGCTCCTTTCCTATGATTCTACAGAAAGAATAGCGTATTTTTGCATTTTAAGGAAATTTAGTTTTGTTAGCTTGATAGCGATGGGGTGGTACCCCTAAAAGTGGTATTTTACATTTGACCTTGCACATTGTGTGGGGATTTTTTATAAAGAAAAGACACCCTAAGGTGCCTTTTCTCTGTTTGTTCTCGCGTATTGAGATGACTATTTAAACCTTGTATTAGGGGACATGGTTCAAACAGATATTACACTTAAAGCTTAACATTGACGGAATATACAGTAAATTGATAATGTTTATATGAAATATTTCCAAAGTTTAGTATAGATGTTTTTCACTATTACTATAATGAAAAATAGCATAAATGCAAAATTGCATAGAAATATAGCATGCAATTAGCAGTATAATTTAAATGTGTACAATAAAGCTGAAGAGGCAGAGACCATCTACGGAAATAGGTGGTCTTTTGCTATTGGATAATAAATGTATTATTTTGATGGTGTTCTTGTTTTACACTTGATCTCTGCAGAGTGTGTGGGGGTTTTTCATTAAGAAAAGACACATTTAGAAGTCTCTTATAAGTGTTAATAAACAAGCATTTCTATTATTAAAACATAGAATACTAGCAAACTTTGTTTTAATAATAAAAAGGTAGTTGAAAAATTGGCCTAGAGAAAAGAGATGCGATTGTTGTTGTATTATTGGACTGTGAGAGGAATTGGTGTCGAATTAAAAAAAGTCACGATGTTTTGCCCCTTTGGATCTGTTTTATCTAAAGGAATGTTTTTATAGTGAAAAGTGAAAAGAAGATCTGAACTGCAAGGTGAATTAAGGAACTGTTGAGCAGCAATAAAGTTACTCCACTAAAGGGCCATATTGTGGAGGATCTTCTCTGAAGAAAATTGGATATTTATGTTAAAATATATGGGGATTATGAAGGAATGTACTTAAACTATAGGGCAGTTTAAAGAAGGAGAAAAAATCAATGACAAAAAATTATGTGCATCATCTATGTATCCAAACTAATACATATTTAGAAACCTTGGCATTTTATACAAAAGCATTAGGTTTTGAAATTGTCGAAGAGTCGCCGAATTTTCACGGACGTACATTTAATACTTGGTTGAAGTTAGGTGCGTTTTATATCGAATTACAAACGGGTAAGCAGGGTGAGGAGCTAGCCGTGGCCAATTCAAATAGTGAAGGGCTTGCTCATTTCTGTTTGTGGGTAGAAAACCTTCAGCAAGAGGTTGAACGATTAAAAGAAGTAAACACCCATTTTGTTTTGAAAAATGACGAGATCATTTATCATGTAGAGAATGGTCACTTATATAAATTAAAAACGCCTGAAGGAACGATCGTGGAATTACGTGATAACAAAGAAATTTAAGGGGCTATTACTTGAAGTTTCGAATATCGAATCATTAAGAAAATGAAAGGAATTTAAACTTTATAAACTTAAAATTTATTTCTGCAATTTCTAAATTGAAAGAAAAAACATAAAACCCCCCTGTAAATGTTAATATTTGTTGTATAATAAAGGTGTCCTAGTAGTCTTAAGATATAGTGATCCCTAGTTTTTCTGATAAGATAGTTTGTTTTGCCCTTTTATTGACATTGTCTCAAAAAGACCTTGTAGTAATTAAAGTGAACCCCATTAATGGGGCATGAAAAAAACACCTCCTTAATTCGCATACTAAATGCGAATTAAATGGAGGTGTTTTTCATTTGAAGAAAAGAGTTCATTATCCAGAAGAAATAAAATGGAAAGTCGTTGAAATGAAAAAAGAAGGTTATTCTAACCGAACAATTATGGAAACATTAGGGATTAAAAATGTAAGTCAAATTAAAAGATGGATGAACTGGTATCATACAGATCAAACTCATCGTTTCCAACAACCTGTAGGTAAACAGTATTCTTACGGAAAAGGACCTGGGGAGTTAAGTGAAATAGAGCAGTTACGTTTGGAAAACAAACATTTAAAGGCTCAATTACTTGTATGGGAAAAGTACCTGGAAATCGAAAGGAGTTGAACCCAGTTATCGTAGCTCAGCTATGGAATGAAGTGAAAGATAAAATGGCTGTAAAAGAACTATGTAAAGTGTTAGACTTACCACGCTCAACATTCTATCGTTGGGTAAACACAGCACAAGTTTCTACAGGCGAAATAGAGAAGGCTGTTAAAAGGTGTGTTTGCGTCATAAACTCCGTTATGGATACCGAAGGATTACAGCTACCCTTAGAAAAATGGGATTTGTATCAATCATAAAAAGGTATTACGCATTATGAAACATTACGATTTACTATCACGTGTACGTCGTAAGAAAAAAAGGTATATCACTGGTGCTGAACCTGTGGTAGCACCAAACCTTTTAGATCGACAATTTGAAGCATCAGCTCCTAATGAAAAATGGTTTACTGATGTAACATATTTGACATTCGGAGAACGTACCTTGTATCTTTCCACAATCATGGATGCCTTTAATCGTGAAATTGTTAGCTGGGTGATAAGTGAATCACCTAGCCTTCAATTATCTATAGAGACATTAAAACAAGCATTAAGAGGACGAAATGCAGAAGGTGTCATTCTTCATTCGGATCAAGGAAGCATCTATACAGCAAAGTAATTTCAGATGTATGCCAAAGAAAAAGGCATTATCACAAGCATGTCTCGGAAAGGAAACTGCCATGATAATGCCGTGATGGAAAGCTTCTTCGGACATTTGAAAAGCGAAGCTTTCTACTCACAAAATCTAACAAAAGTATCCAACACAACTGTGCGAAAGACTGTGTTAGAATACATTCATTACTACAATTGTGTGCGAATTCAGGAAAAATTAAACTACCTATCCCCTAAAGAATATAAGGAACAGGTAGTTTAGGTGTTTTGATGTGTGTCCCATTTTCAGGGTTCACTTCAATTTTGACTTCGATTCTTTTTTACCTTAGTTTTTTTATAAAGGGGGTACGGAAACGATTCAAAGAATAACCCGCCACAACTGAAAATTTTTCCAATTTAGGCGAGTGTTTTTTCTTATATTTTATCTTGCAGTTTCCTATACTGATCACACATCTTTTTAGGGTAATATTATCAGTATGTCCAAGCTTAGGAGATTACTTGCAAGAGGCTTCGTTTTTTTTGCACCAGAACCGTTAATGAAATAAAGTCTGATTAATAATATTTCCGCACTAATCGCATACATATCATTTGCAAATTAATAGTATCAGTACTTCTAAGTTTAAAGGGTAAAATGTATTTCTTTCTCGTTCTTTATGCTATTAATTTTCAAATGTAGATAAAATATTTTCTATTCTCCCGGAGCTTAGTTCTCTTTTACTCCTCACAAAAGCAATAAAGTCAATTATTTCTTCTGTTGACAGTGCTTCTCCATCTATTAAAAGTGTTTGATCTGGATCTTTCAGTAGTTTTGTAATATCAATTACATCTTTGTTTTGTTGTGAATTTTCAGTTCGGCCTAATATATAATCTACGGATGTATCAAATAAATCTGCTATTTTGGATAAAGATTGTAATGAAGGCAATCTATAACCATTTTCATACCCAGCATAGGTGCTTTTCGCAATCCCAAGTCGATCTGCTGTATCTTGTAAGGACCATTTTCGATTTTTTCTTAATTCAGATAAACGTTCCAGCATTCGTCTCATACCCCATCTATTTTTATTGAATCAATTATAACATAGAAAAATAATCAAGAATAGAAAAAAGTGCGCGTATTGAATACAAAACCTTGATTATTCCAAATTAAGTTCTATAATTATAAATATAAATACGCATTTCGCGAACGATGTATAGTTGTTTATTTTATGGAGGTGTTGTTCATGAAGAGGATTTTATTACTTGCAACTGGTGGAACTATTGCATCTGTGGAGGGAAACGAAGGGCTTGTTCCAGGATTATCTGCTGGGGAATTGTTGAATTATTTCTCGAAGTCATCTCAAAACTTAGAAATAGATTGCAAAATCTTAATGAATATTGATAGTACCAATATGCAGCCTGAGCATTGGATAGAAATGACTAATACTGTTTTTAATCATTATGATGATTATGACGGATTTGTGATTACACATGGGACAGATACTTTAGCATATACATCAGCTGCGCTTTCTTATATGCTTCAAGATCTAAAAAAACCGGTTGTTTTAACAGGCTCACAAGTCCCCATCAGTTTTAAAAAAACAGATGCAAAGAAAAATGTAGCTGATGCCCTAAGGTTTTCCTGTGAGGATATTGGCGGCGTGTTCATTGTTTTTGATGGTCGAGTCATTATTGGGACAAGAGCTGTTAAAATGCGTACAAAAAGTTATGATGCGTTTGAAAGTGTGAATTATCCTTATGTTGCTGAAGTAAATGAAAATGAAGTTAAATATCATTGGAAGCCAATGTCTTCTAGTAATGAACTCTCAGTAAATACTAATTTATGTACAGATGTTTTTCTTATGAAATTGTATCCAGGTACAAAACCGGAGATATTTGATTGTCTAAAAGGTTTGTATAAAGGAATCATTATTGAAAGCTTTGGTAACGGTGGATTACCTTTTGAAGGAAGGAACTTGCTTTCGAAAATTCAAGAACTTACTGAAGAGGGAATTGCAGTAGTAATTACTACTCAATGCTTGGAAGAAGGAGAAGATATACTTCTCTATGAAGTAGGACGGAAAGTAGCACAGCATCAAGTGATATTATCAGGAGATATGAATACGGAAGCCATCATGGCAAAATTGATGTGGACGCTTGGAAAGACTAATAAATTAGAAGAAATTAAAGAAACCTTTGAAACGCCTTTAGCATATGATTTAACACTTAAATCTGACAAGGATTGGTAATGACTTCATCTGTTTTTTGAGTTTTACATTTAATATAGGAGAGAAATTAATATGTCAGTTACAAATAAGAACATGCGAGCTGAGAAGGATTTTTTGGGATCAAAGGAAGTACCTATCGAGGCATATTACGGAATTCAAACTTTACGTGCTGTTGAAAATTTTCCAATGACAGGATATAGAATACATGAAGAATTAATTAAAGCGATGGCTATGGTGAAAAAAGCTACGGCACAAGCAAATATGGATGTTAAACGTCTATATTCAGGAGTTGGTAAAGCTATCGTGGAAGCGGCAGATGAAATGATAAAAGGGAAATGGCATGATCAAATTATCGTGGACCCTATTCAAGGCGGGGCAGGGACATCGATAAATATGAATATGAATGAAGTCATTGCCAATCGTGCTCTTGAATTATTAGGAATGGAAAAGGGAGACTATCATTATATTAGTCCAAATAGCCATGTAAATATGGCACAATCAACAAACGATGCATTCCCAACAGCGATTCATATCGCAACATTAAATGCATTAGAAGGCTTATTACAAACGATGGGTTATATGCATGATGTATTTGAATTAAAAGCAGAACAGTTCGACCATGTTATTAAAATGGGTCGTACACATTTACAAGATGCTGTGCCAATTCGTCTTGGACAGGAATTTAAAGCATACTCTCGCGTACTTGAACGTGATATGAAACGCATCAAGCAATCACGTCAACATTTATACGAAGTAAATATGGGAGCAACGGCAGTTGGTACAGGTTTAAATGCAGATCCAGAGTATATTGAAGCAGTTGTAAAACATTTAGCTACAATTAGTGAATTACCACTTGTTGGGGTCCCGACCGCATGCCCATCAACTTAAGAACGGAAATAAAATGAATTTTTGTTCATTTGAACTAAAAAACTCTTAAAATATTTTGTGTCCTTAAAAATAAGCATGCTAAATAAACCTAGATAGGTATCATTTTTAAAGATTATGCAGCTTTTTTTTGTTTTCTAAGTCTACTATACTCATAGACAACACCCATAATATCAAAGACTGTTTTCTTCTCATATCGATGAGATTTCCGCCCATTTTTCTGTAGTAGGTGGAATAGACGGATTAGAATCTTTGTTATTTCTTGAGTGTCTTTCTGTATAGCTTGATATAAAAGATATAAATAATCTTGGATCATTCCTATCGCTTTATATTCGCTTAATTCTCTTTTCTTCTTTTGCAAAAGAAGTTGGCGCATTTTAAACATAGTAGAGGAGCACAGAAAAATAGCGATTAGCTTTCCATATAATTGGCACTCTAATCGTTCTTGTTTTACATTACGATAATGGTCTATTTTGAAGAGTGATTTCCATGTTTTAAAGATAATCTCTATTTGCCAACGCAAAGTATATAACTCATGTACCTGTTCCATCGGAACCCATTCCCAAGGTGTATTCGTCACGTACACGTTTAATCCCGCTACCATTTTACTTTTCTCTGAGTACGTTCTATTTTTGGATTTTTCTTTCTCCAAGATTTTCGCTCGTCTTTTTTGAAGTTGTTTTTCTGTTAATCGATTAAAAATAACACGTGAAAACAGTTGTTGTTTATCACCAATATAAGCATGTTTTAATTCAAATGTTTCTCCGGGGTGTAGTTGGTTTAAAATCTGTTTCACATCAATTTGTATGTATTCCGATTGTTTTTTTATTGCACCATTTTTAAAGTATTCCGGGTTTGGATTTTTCACATATACATTCGTGTTTAATTTCAAACGAGAAATATAGTATGTACCTCGTTGATCCATTTGATCTAAGTCTTCCAATGAAAAATAACCCAAATCACGAATACATAAATCTCCTGGTCGTAAAGTATCTAAGCACTCCGTACCAAATGTTTTGTCATTATTTTTTCCTGGTCCAACTTGAAAGTTAAGAAATTGTCCACTGTGCAAATCATATTCTAATTGAATTTTAATTCCCGCTGTTTGGGCACATCCTCCAGAGCCTGGATATAAATTCTCTAAGGCATTTGGCACTTGAAATACGGTGGCATCTAGGATACGAATTCGTTGAAAATAAGAGAAGAGGTGGTTAGAAATTTGCGTTTGTTCACATACTTTTTGTTGTAGCAGTAAAGAAAAAAGATGTTTTAAAACTAAAACTGCTTTTGTATTTAAGCGTTTATTTAAGCCTTCAGGACTGATTAAAGTACCAGTAGCTGCATGAAGCCTACTACATAATCGAACTAAAGGATCACTTGCTACCCGTTGACTGATCCAAATGCAAATAGTAGCTAAGTCTGAACCAGAAAACTTACGTTTTCGTTTTATAAATCCGATTTCTCTTGCAAGTTCTTCTAAGAATACAGGTGTAACATATCGTTGTAATTCTTCCGCAAATGATTGTAATTCATCTTGAATCGAAAAATGCATAAGAAAACGTCATCCTTTCTAATTTAGCTTATTTAGAAAGGATAACGTTTTTTGGTATTTGAGGGTATTAAAATCTCTTAAGCTGATGGGCATGTATGGTGACCCCTACTTGCTAAATTCAGCAAGTAAAATATTTTTAAAAGGATTAGGACTGTCAGTTCTACCCAAACTATTCCAATTGACGACCAACGTATGCTTGCCTCCAAGTTTACCTCCAACAAGAGTAGTAAACCCTAGAATGCCACCTGTGTGTCCCCATATCGAGACACCGTTTGGAAGCTTAGTTTCATAGATTCCAAGACCATATCCATCGATTCCTTCACTTCCTGTAGGAACTGTAGTAAGCATTTGTTTTAGTTGCTGTTCTTTCAGTAATTTGCCACCGAGCAAGTAAGAGAAGAATTTATTTAAGTCGTCAGCAGTAGAAATCATATCTCCAGCTGAGCTAGCTACACTTGGGTTATAATAAGTAACGTCTTTTAGCTCACTTGTTCCGTCTTGTTGGACATATCCACGGGCATGCTTGGTGCCTGGAATAACGCTTGAATTTCCAGGTAGGAATGTATTCGATAATTCAAGCGGTTCAATAATCCGATTTTCAATCTCTTCCGCATAGCTGTTTCTGGTTACTTTTTCAATAAGAATACCCAGTAATACGTATCCTGTGTTTGAATAAGACCAACCATTTCCTGGGTCAAAGTCTGGGGGCAGAGAAATCCCCATCTTCACTAACTCTTCAGCCGTATACGATTTTTTTGTATCCATAAAATCAGCGTCTTTTGACCTTGAGTATTCAGCGATACCACTTGTATGGTTCAATATCTGCCGGATCTTAATCTGGTTACCATCATATCCGTTTCCTTGAATGACACCAGGCAACCATTTTTCGATGGAGTCATCTAGATTCAAGCGGTTCTCTCCAGCTAATTGAAGTACAACCGTTGCGGTGAATGTCTTCGTCACGCTTCCAATGCGAAAGCGAAAATCTGTTTTCATTGGTTGCTTGGTGCTCAGATTCGCTACCCCAGCGGCATAACCCCACGTTTTTCCACCCTCGGAAGTTTTAGCAAGTATCCCCGGGTATCCCAGTTGCAATGTATCCCGCATTGCTTGCTTGACGGAATTACGATCTCGTTGAGTGCTTGTTTGTAACGAACTAGATACATTTTGAGTGGGCTCTGCTTTTACAATTGAGGCTGGCGTTGTATATAACAGGGAACTTCCAGCTATTAAAAGGGCAAGACTTGCACATGTAATTTGACTACGTATTTTCATAAGACATTCCTCTCCTCTATTCATATTGTATAAGTGTTTGCTTACTGTTCCTTACTTCCTGACAAGACTTAGGGAAAGGCCCTCACTCTTAAAGATTAAAGCCCCAGTACAAAGGTATCTATCAATACCAACAATTTGAGCCATTTAAATCTCCATCCCTTCTATAACAAAATTATTCAAAGGTATGAAAGCATATTATTATGTACCCTTAGTTATTGTTAGGATTAACACAACATGAGACATAACCCCAACCCATATTTTACTTTATTTATCCATAATATGTATTGAGAAAGAATGTAAATTCGAATCATTTCCGTATCCCAACTATTGATCGTCTTTTTCACCTATTATCATTAGATATTTAGAATTTCATTATAAAAAACAACCAATCCCTTAACGTACAGGAAGCGGTTGAAAAATGTATCTAACGTACAATTTACTTTTTTTGATATGGTGACCCCATCACCACATCACCATCAAGCTAAAGTCTTATTACCCCCCCAGAACAAAATTTTTAGGCTTTCTTATAACAAAAAATCTCAATGCTGACTGGTTATATCAATCTCAAATGTATATATTATTCATCATTCTTTCTTCAAGTAACAAGATAAGATAGTCTCAAAAGTTATATTAAATCTGTTACAGTAATTTATAGAATACATAATTTGAGAAATGAGGAAAAACAATGAACAGAATTGAAGTTATAAGAGAAGAGGAGAAAAAATATCACGACTATTGTTACGATAATTATAAACTGTTTGAAGAAGGTTCGTGGCTACATAAACCTGTAAAAACGGTAATAGATCTAATTCAATTGTTTGAAGGAAAAGACAATCTTAGTGTGCTTGATTTAGGTTCTGGAGTGGGTAGAAATAGTATTCCATTAGCTCAAGCTATAAAAGAAAATGGCGGCAATGTTTTGTGTGTTGATTTATTAGACTCTGCTTTGCAAAAATTAACTCAATACAGTGAGGAATATGAAGTTAAAGAAGTAATTCAAACTGAAAAAGCTGATATAGGAAACTATGACATTAAGCCTAATAACTTTGATTTCATTATTGCAGTTTCAAGTTTAGAACATGTCCAATCAGAAGAGATATTTGAAAAAGTTGTTCAACGAATGGCGGACGGAACGAAGTACAACGGAATAAATTGTATCATTGTAAATTCTGAAGTTGAAGAAATTGATATGGATACCAATAAGAAATTGGATGCACTAATGGAGATAAACATTCCAACAGAAGAAATGATGAATAAATTGAGAAAAACATATGATGGTTGGGAAGTATTGAGTATCATAGTAAAACCGCTTGAATATAAAATTATTCGAAATGAAAAGTCTGTTCTATTAAAAACAAATGCAATCACATATGCTGTAAAAAAAATGATTTATGATGTTTAAATCGGTTCTGTTGCAAAGTTTTGTTAAGGTTAAGTGGTGCCAACAAAAAGTTGTATATTTTATGCGATTGTTAGTAGCTCCTGTAATTCATTGTATGTCGAAAAACCGAAGTCTGAGCCAAGACTTCGGTTTCGTTTATATAAAGCATGAATGGTTTCGATGCCTTTCAAGGTACGGGAAGCGTGGTGAAGATTTTGAAATCCTGCGGATTTGGAAAAACATCGCTTCACATGCCTATGGTCCTGTTCAATGAGATTGTTCAAATGCTTGATTGTACAATGAGTTGTATTTATATAAAAGCCTTGTTCTCTTAATTTGTTAAATGCGCAAAGTAATGCTGGTGCTTTGTCTGTAGTGAGAACCGCTGGTTCTCTAAACGTTTTGACTAATCTTTTCATAAAGGCATAGGCAGCCTGATGATCCCGTTTTTTACGAAGTTGAATATCCAATGTGTGCCCATCTTTATCAATTGCACGATATAAATAACACCATTTTCCTTTGACTTTTATATAGGTTTCATCTAGTTTCCAAGATAATTGAACGTTTTTATTTTTCTTCTTCCAAATTTGATAGATAAGATTTCCATATTCATGAACCCAGCGCATGATGGTTGTTGGGTGAACCGAAACACCACGCTCTTTCAAGATTTCAGATACATCACGATAACTTAAAGAAAAACGACAATAGTAGCCGACGGCTACCAAAATAATATCCTTTTTAAACTGTTTTCCTTTAAAATACCCCATATATCATTCTCCTGCTCACACTTTTTCTACAGGTTATCTCAGTTTAGAAATCTTTGCAACAGAACCGAATTAGGTGTCTCAATGTTACAGGTTCAGCATATGCTCCTATAAAAGGGACAAACTTTACAATTGAATCATCTAAACTCAATTTCCCCTCTTGTTCTAAGAGTAATATAGAAAACGCTGTAAATTGTTTAGAAACTGAAGCAATATTAAAAATGATTTTTGTAGTTATGGGTAGATTTTTCTCTATAGAAGCTAAGCCAACTGCACCTTTATAAGTTACTCCGCTATCGAAACTAGCAATATATGCAAAGCCAGGAGATTTTGGTGAAAACTTTTTAAATAATTGTTTAATCGATGTTTGTGTCTTTTCATTATATGTATTATTCATCTCAGTCACATCCCCTTCCCTTTAAATGATTAGGAATATATTAACCTGTTATCTTTCTCATATTGAATCCAATCCGACCCTTTTGTATTTCTAATCCAAATGACAAACATTACTACATATAAAAAATATAAGCAAGAATGTAAGCGTTCGCTTGTCTAGTCTATCCAATTCGACCCCGTATCGGATTATGACATCCAACAATGGGATAGCCATCTTCAGGCTGGGTGCACAGACCTACTTGAATACTTCAGTTTTGGATTATCTTTTGCATCATTCCAATATGATTTGAATTTTAGAATTGGATTACACATTTTACTTCAACTCAAAACGACATATTTTAATTTAACTACAATAAAGTACCATCACACTAATCTCTTTAGTATCTAAATCCTTCTCTTTATAGAGAGCTTCAGGAAATAGTATCTGTTTTTTGTTATAACGGTGCTTTGTACGTAGATAATCAGTGAGACAGAAAACATTACCCCATTGAACTAATGCTTACGTAAGAAATTCTAGAATCCAATATTTGTAACTTTATTCGTATGCCAACTATCTTTACTTCTCATCACATTAAAATAATGATAGTTCCCCATATTTCCTTCATTAGAAGCGAAATAATCCCAAATAGAGACATTGAAATTACACTTTTTAAAATGTAGCTCTTAAATATAGAATTGTTCACGTATCCTAGCAGTTGACTACATTCCCTCTTACAAAAGTAATCCTGTATCTTTTGCCTTTTGCACGGCTTCTTCTCGATTTTTGACCCCTAGCTTCTCATAGAGATTGGAGGCGTAATTTCTTACTGTTCCGTTTGACAAGTAAAGTGTCGAAGCTATTGTTTTATAACGGCTGCCTTGTGATAATAGTTCCAAAATCTCTAGTTCGCGTTTCGTTAAGCCATACTCTTTTCCAGCTGATTTTGATCCAAAAGGTCCTGTTTCTTTATTTTCTTCCCACATTCTATGGAACAAGTCATGATTAATCAGCGTGCCTCCCCGATAGATCAGGCGAATTGATTCAGCTAGTTCACGCGAATCTATGGATTTCAACAAATATCCATCCGCACCATTTCGTATGATTTCCTTTGCCTTTTCTGTATCCTGAAATGTTGACAGAATGAGTACACGAATGTCCGGACATTTTTCCTTAATCATTTTTGTCGCATTAATTCCATTCAGATTGGGCATCTCTAAATCCATTAATACTACATCTGGTTTCAATCTTTCACACAATTCCACAGCCCGTTCTCCATCTTCAGCCATTCCCACTACTTGTAAATCCTCCTGACCATCCAAAATTGTATGAAGACTTTCTCGAATAAAAGAATGATCATCGACAATACACAAGCGGATTTGTTCATTAGACAGTTGTACTTGTTTCGGTAATACACATGAAATTAATGTCCCTTCCCCTTTTTTGGAATAAACAATGACTCTTCCTTGCGACTGACTCACGCGCTCTTTCATTGCAGTTAATCCAAAACCATCCTTCCACTCTTCTGCCCCGTAGCCATTATCCTGCACATCTAATCTTATTTGTTGCGGCTCAAAATGTAGTGAAACAATAATTTCGGTAGAGTTTCCATGTCGCACTGCATTTGTTAGTGATTCCTGCAAGCTCCGATACAGCGTCATTTTTGATTGCTTGGAGACCATATACTCTTCCCCTATTATTCGAGTACGTACATTTATTTTTGCATGTTTCTTAAATTCCTCTGTCAATTGTTGTAATGTGACAGCTAAGGGAAGCGATTCTTGTGGTAAATCCATTTGATGCAAATACATTCTTACTTCTTCCATACTGTTACGGGCCAATAGTAATAATGAGTTTAGCTTTTTCTCTCCTTCTTTAGTCTTTAATTCCGTACGTAATGTTTCCATACCCATAATGATTGAGGTATAAGAATGTCCCATCGTATCATGTAAATCTTTTGCGAGCCTGTCACGTTCCTCAAGTAATGTTATTCGCTCAACTTGAGATACGTACTGTTCCAATACATGCTTCTGGTTTCGAATAGTTTCATTTTGACGGTAATTGACAACCAGTAAACGAAAGGAAGAACCCATAACAAAGGCTAAACCAATTTGTAGGATGATTACCCATAAATCTGTTACTTTGGAAAATATTGCAATGAGCAACGGAAACAAAATAATTGTGATAGAACCCGACCAACGGTATGATTTATGAGCACTATTTGCCGCAATCATGAAAGTTGGCATTAAAAAAGCAAGATATGCTGACGGAAATAATAAAGTTAAGTAGAAACACAGTCCGCCAAATAATATAATTTCAGTAAACAGATAATAGCGATAACTGAACATTAAACAAATCCAAGGTACTGAAAATGAAGCGACTTCCCAAAGAATGATGATCCAAATTGGTACAGTCAAATGGTCTTGGTGTTGGATAGTCGTTAACATCAATAATAGCCAAATGATAAAACGTATACAAAGTAATACCCAATCATACCAGAACCATATTTTCAAAGTCTTAAACAAATTATCACCCCTTTATAGCTTTAAACATAGTACGCGTGTACATTCCCATTATCCGAACTAAGCCGTTTCCAATACATATACGTATCCAGATGAGAATGCATCCAACAATCATGACAAAAATAGCTTTCGCCCATGAATTTATATCAATTCCCAATAAGTATATATTAAAATATTGAAAAAGTAATGGTGTAAAGATACATACAAGTGGCGTAATGTACAGTATAACGACACATATAAGGCTAATTATTCCGACAAAAAATTTCTGCATGAGCCAAAAAATAGCCCTCCAGTTGCTATTATTAAGGATTGTATCTCTCGCTTTAATCCATTTATCTCCCTCCTCTTTTTTCCTTGGTTCGAATAACTCTATCGATATATCTGCATAAACCTTCGTCTGAATGCGTTCATACTGAACAAACGTGTGAGTTGTTTGTAGTACCCAAGCCAACAAGGGAATACCCAAAAAGATAATCGTCATTACTAATGCAAATGTAATACTGACCAGATAGAAACAAAAGTAAAAGAATCCGGATGCAAAGGTAAATAACAAGAAATAGAAATCTTGCAAAGTTTTTTGAGCTGATGCTTTCGTCATTAAAATCTCTCCTCCTCATTCATTGCTAATGCGTTAAAAGCTACTTTTTGATTCTAAGTATTTTTCTGTCACATACGGTAGTGTCAAAATGTCATGGTTTGTATGACATAACTATTAATACAGCCGTAGCCCACTCAATTTTTGTCGTCCTTTATAAATATGACAAAAGTTCACTATCTACTATGACTCGCCGCTTGCTACACTCTGTTCATACGCTAGCGAGTCGCTAATTCGTTGAGCTAACAAAAAAATTCCAATTATATAAAGGAGCGTACAAAAATGAAACAAGCAATTAACGGTTCTGTTGCAAAGTTTGAAAAAAGCATAAACAGGTT
>NZ_AKCS01000020.1 GCF_000299035.1 Bacillus bingmayongensis | reverse complement strand
TCAGTTTTCAAAGAACTCGTTTGCCGCTCATTTGCGACTTCCTTATGTTAACATCTTCATTTTTCGATGTCAACTAAGTTTTTTAATTTCTTTTTTCGCTTTCTGCTGTTTCGCATCAGCGACGGTTATTAATATAGCATGTAGAAAAATGAAATGCAACACCCTTTTAAAACTTTTTTATAAAAATAGCCAAGTTTCTTTATTAACCTCATATACTTAAATAAAATAGCCATTTTCACCTCTATCCAATTCCTACATATATTCCAAAAGCTAATACCTCATTTGGCAGGAAATCATAACCCCGTTGTTAAAAACCTTAAGTTACGAATGAATATTTTACTCATTTATTATCACTACATTCCATTGAACAAACTTATCAAGGAGGAATATACATATGGACTATACCGATTTACTAATCAAGCTAGGTCTCTCTGCTATTTTAGGATTCGCTATCGGTTTAGAACGTGAGTTAAAGAGAAAACCACTCGGTTTAAAAACTTGCTTAGTCATTTCCATTATTAGTTGCCTCCTTACCATTGTTTCTATTAAAGCAGCTTATACTTTACCTCATACAGACCATATCAACATGGATCCACTTCGCCTTGCAGCTCAAATTGTTTCAGGAATCGGTTTTTTAGGTGCTGGCGTTATTTTACGAAGAGGTAATGACAGCATTGCAGGACTAACTACCGCTGCTATGATTTGGGGTGCTTCTGGTATCGGAATTGCTGTTGGGGCTGGTTTTTATCTTGAAGCAATTTTCGGCATGTGTTTTCTTATGATTAGCGTTGAGCTTATTCCATTAACGATGAAGTTTTTAGGTCCTAGGTCATTCAGACAACGAGATATTGCCGTCAAACTAGTCGTACGCAATATGGATAACATCCCCATCGTTATTGAAGAGATAAAAGAAATGGACATAAAAGTAAAGAACATGAAACTGAAAACACTAGAAAATGGCTCCCACTTTCTACATCTTAAATTATCTGTTGATCAAAAAAAGCATACAGCTGATGTTTATTATGCCTTGCAGCATTTCGAAAGCGTTCAGCAAACAGAAGTTGAAAGTATGTAGCACTTTCTATATAACGTTAAACGACTCTCTAAATAGATATAGAGAGTTTTTCTTTTTTTCATAATGGTAACAATGGATATAGCTATACAACATAAGGAGGAATAAAATTTTGAAATCACGAGCTAACCTAGTGGATGTATTTCGTAACTCCATTATTTTTCGTTTAGTCAGCTTCATCATCATACTTATCGCTACCTTTGGTTTCCTCATATATAAATTAGAACCAAAATACTTCTCTACATGGTTTGACGGTATATGGTGGGCAATTGTCACCACATTTACTATCGGTTACGGCGATTACGTCCCCCACACACCTGTAGGGAAACTCGTCGGCATGCTCCTTATTTTATTAGGAACAGGTTTTTGCTCTTATTATATGGTGCTATTTGCTACTGAAATGATCAGTAAACAATATATGAAAATTAAAGGGGAAGAAGCTGCTTCTTGTCATGGTCATATGATTATCGTTGGCTGGAATGAACGCGCCAAACATGTAGTAAGTCAAATGCATATTTTACAACCAAACCTTGATATCGTGCTCATCGATGAAACACTTTCCCTGCTTCCGAGACCATTTCATCACTTAGCGTTTATTAAAGGGTGTCCACATCACGATCAAACTTTATTAAAAGCGAATATTAAAACTGCCCACACCATTTTAATAACGGCAGATAAAGAAAAAAACGAAAGCTTGGCTGATACACAATCTATTTTAAATATTTTAACTGCGAAAGGATTAAATCCGACTATCCATTGTATTGCCGAACTCCTTACTTCCGATCAAGTTCAAAACGCAACTAGAGCTGGCGCAACAGAGATTATTGAAGGAAATAAATTAACAAGCTATGTCTTTACTGCCTCTCTTTTATTCCCTTCCATTTCAGGTGTGTTATTTACGCTTTATAATGAAATCTCAGAAAGCAAATTACAACTAATGACTGTTTCTTCATCATATATCGGAAAAACTTTTGAAGCTTGCAGTAACCTGCTTTTAAAACAAGATACTTTGCTATTAGGTATACAGCGCGATGAACAGTACCACATCAATCCCGTTCATTCTTTTATTATTATTGAAAGCGACATATTTATCGTAATTAAGCATTGATTAGATGCTGTTCCAGCTCTTGTACTAATACCTTTCCAATATCAATATATTTTCGTTTTATATTACCATCTGCATCTTTCGGTTCTGCAAATTGATCTAATCCACTTGCCCCAGCTGCTAGCGTATTTACTTGATCATCAAGTTCGTCTTGATATACATGCGAAAGAAGATACGGTGTTTCAAGACGAACCATTACATCTGGTACATCAAGCTCTCCTTCCACTGCTGTAAATGGCACTCGTAAAAACTGATAACCATCTTCCTCATCTATTTTATAATCGAAGCATCCTTTGTCATAATCCCAATTACCGCCAATACTATAGCCGAGTGGTTTTAATGTTTCTTCTAATTTAAAAAGCGCATATGTATGCCCTTCTAAATTTGATTGAATTGGAATCAAGCTATTCATCCTTCCTAGATTTTTTTCTTAGCATGTCCGATTCCTATTCGTTCTAATATCAATATATCGGCGATTCGACATAACTCATCGACCATTAAGCAATATTCGAGAGGCCTCGTCTCGATTTTGCCAATAAAAAAAGCTGTCGGGATAATCCCGACAGCTTCCGCTTTTCTTATTTCAAACGTTCTTCTAATTCTGCTTTTAGTTCTTCGAATCCTGGTTTTCCAAGTAGAGCGAACATATTTTTCTTGTATGCTTCTACACCTGGTTGGTCAAATGGATTTACGCCTAGTAAGTAGCCGCTCATCGCACATGCTTTTTCGAAGAAGTATACAAGGTAACCGAATGTGTACTCGTTTAATTCTGGAATGTTTACGATTAAGTTTGGTACTCCGCCATCACTATGTGCAAGTAATGTACCTTCGTATGCTTTTGTGTTAACGAAGTCTACGGTTTCACCAGCAAGATAGTTTAAACCATCTAAATCGTTCTCATCTAATTCGATTTTTAGTTCATGTGTAGATTTTCCTACTTTAAGAACTGTTTCAAATAAGTCACGACGTCCTTCTTGAATGTATTGACCTAATGAATGTAAATCAGTAGAGAAGTTTGCTGAAGATGGGAAAATACCTTTTTGATCTTTTCCTTCGCTTTCGCCAAATAGTTGTTTCCACCACTCAGCAAAGTATTGAAGCGCTGGCTCATAGTTAACAAGCATTTCAATTGTTTTCCCTTTATTGTATAGAGCATTACGCACAACTGCATATTGGTAAGCAGGGTTTTCTTCTAGCTCAGATTTTGCAAAGTCGTCACGTCCGGCAGCTGCCCCTTGCATCATCTCTTCAATATTTAAACCGCTCACTGCAATTGGTAATAGACCAACTGGTGTTAATACAGAGAAGCGACCGCCAACATCATCTGGAATTACGAATGTTTCGTATCCTTCTTCGTCAGCTAATGTTTTTAAAGCACCACGCGCTTTATCAGTTGTTGCATAAATACGTTTACGTGCTTCTTCTTTTCCATATTTCTCTTCTAATAATTTACGGAACAGGCGGAATGCAATTGCAGGTTCTGTTGTTGTACCTGATTTGGAAATAACGTTAATGGAGAAATCTTTACCTTCTAATACATCCATTAAATCTTTCATGTAAGTGGAGCTAATGTTTTGTCCAACAAATAGCACTTGTGGAGTTTTGCGTTGTTCTTTAGAAAGCGTGTTGTAGAAAGAATGATTTAACATTTCAATTGCTGCACGTGCTCCTAAGTAAGAACCACCAATACCTACAACAAGTAAAATGTCAGAGTCATTTTTAATTTTCTCTGCACTCTTTTGAATGCGAGCAAATTCTTCTTTGTCATATTGAAGCGGAAGCTCTACCCACCCAAGGAAATCGTTCCCAGCTCCAGTTTTTTCATGGATTGCATGATGTGATACTTTTACTGCATCACGTAAATAAGTTAGTTCGTGTTCACTGATGAACGATAACGCTTTAGAATAATCGAACGTTACATGTGTGCTCATCTTTTTCCCTCCAATTATGTATATGTATTTCTGTATTCACTTTAGCGAAACTGAAGGTGTAAATCAAGCAATTGGAAAATTGTAAACGTAACCAATATATATTTTTTTTAAAAAGTTCATTTTTTGCATAAAAATTCGCATTTTTCGGTATAGATGTATATACATCCTATAATAGATATTTTTTGTGTATAAAAACTACAAAAGACAACCATTCTATAAAGGAGTTAAGTTGTATAAAGCGTACTTCCATTTCGGATTTCGCTTTATATCCACTAAGGTGGATTCTTACTACTCACGTACACTAAAAGCTTGCTTATGCTTCAAATTTAAGGAGGACTTATTCGAGATGAGTACTTTACAACGTATTGCATTAGTATTCACTGTAATCGGTGCCGTCAACTGGGGGCTGATTGGATTCTTTCAATTTGATTTAGTAGCAGCTATCTTCGGTGGACAAGGTTCAGCACTTGCACGAATCATCTACGGTATTGTTGGTATTTCCGGGCTTATTAACCTTGGTTTATTATTTAAGCCATCTGAAAATCTTGGAACACACCCGGAAACACGCGAAGTTCGATAATAGACAAGTATAATTCGCGTTTTTCATCCGACATACGAATATGATTGCATGCAATCATATTTGCTAATATATATCATAACAAAGTAAAAGAGGATCGCTGGTTTAGCGATCCTCTTTTACTTTGTTAACTGTGATTCTTCAATCCACTCTGTTAACTTTTCGCGAAGCGTATTGAACCCTTTATCAGACGGCTTGGGTACCATGATTCTTCCTTGCTTACGCTTTGCTGCTTTTAACGATAAACTCATTTTTCTGTGTTCTTCATCAATTGAAAGTACCTTTACTTCTACCATATCTCCGACCTTTAAAAATTCATGAATATCTTTTACATATCCATTTGTAATTTCAGATATATGCACAAGTCCTTGCGTTTCTTGATCCAATGCTACAAATGCACCGTAATCTTGAATTCCAGTTACTTTCCCTTTTACAATCACTCCTGTTGTGTATTGTTCTGACATATGAAACACTCCCATACGTTTACCAGTTTCCCTGCTATTTACAGGTTGCAGTAAAAGTACTCACCTCAACATGTAAACGAATGTCGCTACGCAAAGTGAGTAACTGCTTATAAATACCCGATTGGTGAAGGCTCATTCTAAGCAGAAAGAAATATACCACTTGAGAAAAACTTCACTCTATATTAGTAAATTATACCACCAGCTCCCGTTTCATTCAAAATCCATGAAAAAGTTTCCTTTAGTAAGTATAATTTTCAAATATTGGGATAGAATACTAACACATGGCTTTCTAGTATTCCCCCCCTTTTATGGACAAAACGTATTCTGTTTTGTCCTTTTTTTATTCTCTATAAATCGTTTCATCCGCTTCATCGCTTCCATCAATTGTTCAAGCGAAGTTGCATATGAACAACGAATAAACCCTTCACCGCTCTCACCAAATACACTTCCAGGTACAACTGCTACTTTTTCTTCTAACAATAATTGTTCTGCAAATTCTGCTGAGGATAATCCTGTTGAAGAAATGGAAGGAAACACATAAAAAGCTCCGCCTGGCACATGACATGTTAAGCCCATTTCATTAAACGATGTCGTCATAAAATTACGACGCTTTTTATAACTGTCTCTCATTCGAATGACTTCATCATTCCCAAAGCGAAGCGCTTCCAATGCTGCAAACTGTGACATCGTTGGTGCGCACATCATTGAATATTGATGAATTTTCAGCATCAATTCTGAGAAATGTACAGGAGCCGCAATCATTCCGAGGCGCCATCCAGTCATCGCGAATCCTTTTGAAAATCCTGAAATTAAAATCGTATGATCGCGCATATTTTTAATGCTCGCAAAACTCGTATAAGCTTCGTCATATACAAGCTCTGCATAAATTTCATCAGATAATACAATGAGATTATACTTTTCAACGATTTTTGCTATCTCTTCCAATTCAGACTTGTTTAAAAGTGCTCCGGTTGGATTATTTGGAGAGCAAAGTAAAATTGCTTTTGTTTTTGTTGTAATGGCTGCTTCAATTTGCTCCGGTTGTACTTTAAATGCCGATTCTAAAGAAGTTGCTACTGGAACTGGCACTCCGCCAGCTAATGTAACAAGTGGCGCATATGATACAAAGCTCGGTTCAATAATGATCACTTCGTCACCAGGATTTATAATAGCGCGCATCGCAACATCTAATGCTTGGCTCGCCCCAACTGTAACAATAATTTCTTCATTTGCATCATATGAAACATGAAATTGCTTTTGAAGATACTTTGCTATTTCTTGACGTAACTCCAATAATCCTGCATTCGCAGTATATGCTGTATATCCTTCTTCTAACGAACGAATACATGCCTGCCTTACATTCCATGGTGTAACAAAATCCGGCTCTCCCACTCCAAGTGAAATAACACCTTTCATACCTGCCGCTAAGTCAAAAAACTTACGGATGCCGGATGGTTGTAAAGATTCTGCTGCTCTTGATAGTTCAAACTGCTTCATGGTGCCACCACAATTCGTTTATCATCATCAGTTTTGTCATAAATAAGTCCCTCATGTTTATATTTTTTCAAAATAAAATGTGTTGTTGTTGACACAACCGATTCAATTGTTGCTAACTTTTCAGAAACAAAGCTTGCCACTTCACTCATACTTTTTCCTTCTAACGTAATAGAAAGATCGTATGTCCCTGACATTAAATAAACAGATTTCACTTCTGAATAACGGTAAATTTGCTCTGCAACAGAATCAAAGCCAACGCCATGCTTCGGCGTAACCTTCACATCAATCATAGCTGTTAAACCGCTATGTTCTTTTACTTTTGTCCAATCTATATGTGTAACATAATCAACAATGATTTTTTCTCTTTCTAATTTCTCAACCATTTCTTTTACTGCTTCTACTTCTATATTTAACATTTTCGCTAAAGTTTCTACGGATAAACGACTACTTTTTTCAAGACAAGCTAATAATTCTAATTCTTTTTCAGTCACCATATTCTTCATCCTTCCTTTTCTTTGTTTCTAAATTATACAGACACCCTTTTATGTTTGAAAAGAAGATTTTTTTAGAGAATTATGTAAAAATAAAGTGAAACTTTAATCAGTGGAGGTCTTCTTCATCTCCGCTGATTATTAGCCCTCACCAATCGGGCTTTTACAGGCAGTTGATCCTCACCTATCTTCTTCGCTTCTCTCTAACTATTTAGGTGAGGGTTTTACTGCCCGCTAAAGTGGGGTAAAAAAGAAAGGGGTTGAAACCGTGAAACCAAAAGTATATATTGCTGAACGCGTTCCCAAATTTGTAGAAACATATATCTCTGAGCATTGTGAATATGAAAAATGGGATAGCAGTGAAAAGATACCTCGTGAAGTTCTATTAGAAAAAGTAAAAGATAAACATGGTTTGCTTAACTTTGGTTCCAAAATTGACGAAGAGTTGTTACAAGCAGCTCCTCACTTAAAAGTTGTCAGCAACATTTCTGTTGGTTATGATAATTTTGATTTAGAAGCGATGCGGGACAAAAATGTGATTGGAACAAATACTCCATATGTATTAGATGATACCGTTGCTGATCTTGTTTTCGCCCTGATGCTATCAGCTGGACGCCGGGTATGCGAACTTGATTCTTATGTAAAACAAGGGAATTGGAATGCTGAAATTAAAAAAGAGCACTTCGGGCTGGATGTACATCATAGTACAATTGGAATTATTGGAATGGGCCGAATTGGAGAGGCTGTTGCCAAGCGAGCAAAATTCGGATTCGATATGAATGTTCTGTACTATAATCGTCGCCGTAAAGAAGAAGCTGAACAAAAATTCGAAGCGACGTACTGTGATTTAAACACACTACTAGCGCAATCGGATTTCATCGTTCTTCTGACTCCTTTAACAGAAGAAACATACCATCTCATCGGAGAGAAGGAATTTTCATTAATGAAAGAAACAGCGATTTTCATTAACGCTTCTCGCGGGAAAACAGTCGATGAACCTGCATTAATTAATGCGCTGAAACAAAAGAAAATCTTTGCAGCAGGCATCGATACATTTACACAGGAACCGGTCGAAAAAGATAATCCGTTATTATCCTTAACCAATGTTGTTACTTTGCCACACATTGGTTCTGCGACATTAAAGACAAGACACGAAATGGCGATGACAGCTGCGAAAAATCTAGTGGCTGGATTACAAGGGAATACGCCGCCTAATATTGTGTGTGGATAAAGTGAAACTTTAATTAGCCCGCACCAATCGGGCTTTTACGGGCAGTTAACTTCTTTGCTTTCGCTGAATTTTGAGGCGGAAGTATTACTGCCCGCAAATAGCGGGATAAAACTAAAAAATACCAAAGGCAAGATGGATCTCCATCTTGCCTTTTTTTGTTAACATAAATCTTTTTCTATTAGGAGATGATATGAAAAAAATCAATGGAGTGAAAAAAAATGAAACATGAGATAGCGCATCCTTACTTCACTTTTTCCACTCGCGGCACTACTGTTCATTACGAGTTATATGAGCACCAGAGTAAAGAGGAAAGACCAACTTTTGTACTCGTTCACGGTTTTCTATCATCCTCATTTAGTTACCGGCGACTCATCCCACTGCTTGCAAAAGAAGGAACTGTTGTCGCACTTGATTTACCACCGTTTGGAAAAAGTGATAAGTCAAATCAATTTACATATTCCTATCATAATTTAGCAACTGTAATTATCGATTTAATGGAACATTTAGCATTGCAAAATATTGTGCTAGTCGGTCATTCAATGGGCGGACAAATCTCACTCTATGTCAATCGCATACGTCCTGATTTAATTGCAAAAACAATCTTACTATGTAGCTCAAGCTACTTAACAAGGGCTAAATTCCCGCTCATCTACTCTTCCTATTTACCGTTCTTTCATTTATACGTAAAAAACTGGATTATAAGAAGAGGCATTGTTCATAATTTAATGAATGTCGTTCATGACCACTCTTTAATTGATGATGAAATGATGGAAGGCTACGCTGCTCCCTTTTACGATAACCGCATTTTCCCTGCTTTAACGCGAATGATCAGAGACCGCGAAGGAGATTTATCGTCAGCTGAATTACGAAAAATTGAAACGCCAACTTTACTCATTTGGGGTGAAAAAGACCGCATTGTTCCTGTTCATGTTGGGCACCGGTTACACGAAGACTTGCCAAACTCTAAATTTATTTCATATGAAAATACAGGACACTTACTACCAGAGGAAAAACCAGAGCATGTATATGAAGAAATCATGGCATTTTCAGCACAGTAGTATCCATATATCGGCGACACGAACTTCCTATCAAAAAACAAAGGCTGTCGGAACACCCGACAGCCTACAATGAACAACTTCCGCCTTCTTTTAATACGAGTAATTCCGCTGCTAGCTTCTCGCATTTTTCAATAGCTGGTACTTCTTCAAACGACATGAAATAAATATGCTGGATTTTTTTTGCAATATATTTCGGATCGTCAAACGCGCTTACCACGTACACAACATCGCTTGCTTCTGTTTCATAAAATTCCGGTCCCATTTGAAAAGGATCCCAATTCTTCACCAACTCTACCATCTTTTCATATGCACCCATCTACTTCCCGCCTTTTCCACTTTTTATCATTGAGAATGAAGAAATTTCACAACGATAAAAGTTTCACTTTAATTCTTTTCTTTATCGTATCATATCAGCTATTCTAGAAGAAGTGAGAGCACTTTCACAAAATAATTCATCAAAAGAGAGGAGAACATATATGCAGCAATTTCACAAAACTGTAAACCGCCGAGGAACCCATAGTGTGAAGTGGGATACATATCCAAACAAGGAGCTTCTTCATGCATGGATTGCAGATATGGATTTTGAGGTCCCAGAACCAATTCAGACTGCACTAAAAAAACGACTTGAGCATCCTATCTTCGGGTATACAATACCGCCAGAAGAAATCACGGATACGATTTGCCAGTGGACGAGAAGCCAATACAATTGGGAGATCAAAAAAGAGTGGATTGTATTTAGTGCGGGCATCGTTCCTGCTCTCAGCACTAGTGTGCAGGCTTTAACGAATGAAAATGATACTGTACTGGTGCAACCACCTATTTATCCTCCATTCTTTGATATGGTCATAAAAAATCAGCGCCGTCTGTGTGAAAACCCATTACATTTGCAAAATGGTTTTTACACAATGAACTTTGAACATTTAGAAACACAGTTTAAACAAGGTGTAAAACTCATGCTTCTTTGCAGTCCACACAATCCTGTTGGCCGCGTTTGGACAAAAGAGGAGCTCACAAAACTTGGAACACTATGTGAAGAGTACAATGTAACCATCGTCTCAGATGAAATTCATGCAGACATGATTTTCTCAGGTCATACACATACACCATTTGCTTCATTGTCCGAACAATTAGCAATGCGCACCATCACTTGCATGGCGCCAAGTAAAACATTTAACATTGCAGGCTTACAAGCATCTATTATTATTATTCCTGACAAAAAACTTCGCCACGCCTTTACATCCGTACAACAACGCCAAGGATTCCACGGATTGAATATATTTGCTTATACCGCAATGCAAAGTGCCTATACAGAATGTAACGAATGGTTAACAGAAATCCGTTTATATATGGAAGAAAATGCTCGATTTGCTCGTGAATTTATTGAAACGCATATTCCTGCACTTTCTGTCATTCAATCAGAAGGTACTTTTTTACTATGGGTTGACTGTTCTCGCCTTGGACTGTCTCAAAAAGAACGCACAAAACAACTTGAAGACAAGGGAAAAATTATCGTTGAACCAGGTGAAAAATACGGAACAGGCGGAGAGCAGCATATTCGTATTAACATCGGTTGTCCAAGAAAACAACTTGAAGAAATACTGAACAGACTTAAGTATACATTTTCATAGTCAACTAAAAAGCTACCCTTTCGAAGGTAGCTTCTATTTTTTATTATTAGCTGATGCCTTTTTTACAATGACACCACAAGCTATTCGATTCCCTGAATTTCCAGCAGGCTGTGTCATACCATCATCAGGCTTTTCCGTAATAATAATAGATGCACCATCTTTTCGATGAATCGTCGTTTTTCCTTCTTCAAGTGTTATTTGGGGTGCCTCGATATCTGCCTTAATCTTCCCTGTATCATCAGCAATTACATTTGGCAAATCACCGTTCTCTGCTCCCTTTGGATTCATAAGTCCATGTTTCTTTTCCTTATCTAGATTAAAGTGATTACCAGCTGATATGAAACGAGGTGCTTTACACTCTCCAATTTCATGAATGTGCAATCCATGAGCTCCCGGTTTGAATCCTTCTGCATTAATGGATATTTTCACACCACTTGTTTGCTGAGTGACCTTTGCTGTTCCAACTTTATCACCAGAAGCATTATATAATTTCACATCAATTTCTTTTGGATTTCCTTTATCACAGCCTGCCATAAGAATCAGCAAACAACACCCGAATAAAAGCTGCTTTTTCATCACAATTCCCTCCAAAATACATTCTGCCCTTAGATTGTCCGAGCATAGAGGGAAACATACAAAAACGAATTAGTGTTTCTTTTCCGCTAACAACTTTTGTTCCACTTTCTGCAAACGTTCTGCCTCTTTCTTTGATACGCGAATAAACATGCGCCACGTTGCAATTGCACCGATTATAAATAAAACACAAACAATCCCTGGAATAATATATTCTGTTTTATCTTCTGGAAAATATAAAGGCATCATAAAGATCACTCCTTTGTTTTTTCTACAGTTTTGGTATCTGTAATGTTTCTCCTACTGGTTTTACACTTTCCAATACTTTATGAACCATATCTTCTCCGGCAGCAGTCGATACGTTACCAACATTCACGAAACTCTCTTCTACAACTGAACACCATATTTCGATAACTGCCTCGCAACTGTAAGATAAGTAGTCGCTCTTTTTCCAGTTAATAATCCCAGTATCCCAAGTATTAAAGCACCCGAACACATGGAACCGATCAGTTGTTTTTCAAGATTTTGTTTAAGCTGATTTAAATAATCCGGGTCATGAATAAGAAGCCGTACTCCTGGGCCACTAGCAAATATAACTGCATCCGCATCTTTCATATCCTCAATTGTCCCTGACATAGGAATAGTAAGCCTTGCCACCGATGTATGTACTGCTTTCGTTCCTACAATCTTAACTTCCCAATCCTTTATTTTTCCAACCAACCTTACTCTATTTAGTAAATCCCACGGCAAAAATACATCTATATCTGTGAATTCATCGAAGCAAATGATGCATACCTTCATCCTTTCAACTCATCAGAATTTTCTGTTATATCATTTTAAAGTATAACATTTCTCTCATCACAGGCGCACTTAACTTTTCAAAATCATTATCCAACAAATGATTTCTTTGACTCTATTCCCCACTTTCCTTACTATAAAATTGAGGTGAAAAATATGAGCGAAACATTCCAAATTGGTGATATTGTTACTGGTATCTATAAAACAGGAAAGTATATCGGTGAAATTACAAACAGCCGTCCTGGGAGCTATGTTGTCAAAGTATTAGCTGTTTTAAAGCATCCTACGCAAGGTGATTTACATAATGTTAAGCAAGCGGATGTTCCATTTTTCCATGAAAGACGTGCTTTAGCTTTTCGCGAACAAACAAATATTCCGCAAACAATGGTTAAAAAATATGAAGGTGACATACCGGATTATAAAGAATCTCTGCAAATCGCATTAGAAGCACAAATGAATGCCTTCTCAGAAGATGATTCTCCGTTTGCGAGGCGTAGTTTGCAAACGCTACAGCAATTAAAACAAGATTACAAGCTGTAAAAACAAAACGACCAAATTACATAGTTTGTAATTTGGTCGCTATTGTGTACTCACTTTCTTTAACACTTTCGAAAAGTCTATGAGCTCACCTAAAGTCGGCGGAGATGGCTTTACTAAATATTCTTTGTCCTTTTCGACCAGCTTAAAAATATTATATGTCGTCATCGCATCATCAAGCGCACAATGATGCTTCCCCGTTCCTACTTTCCCGTAGGCTTCAATCGCTTTCCATAATCCAGTTTGATTCCGTTCGCCAAAGAAACGTTTATACTCGAGTGATAAATCTCGGCATTGTCCCGAAAAAGGAAATGCTACACCTACAGCCTCACAATTACGCTTTAATACTTTCATATCCATATTGCCCCACGTTACAATCGTTGTTTGACAACGTTTTTCATATTGGACAAGTTTCTCAACAAGTTCCAAAAAAGAAATCCCTCCATCTACTGCTTCCTGTTTAATACCTAAAAATTTTTTGCACCGCTCTGTTAAGCATGAAAAAGTTTCCGGCCTTACATAAGATGAATACGTATCTTCCACTACACAATCAATAACTGATACAAGTCCTACCTCAATAATCTCTGGGAAAAAACCATTTGGTTTTTTCCTATTTTGAGGCATCGTGAACTCGAAATCTAAAAATAAAAATTGTTTTTCATCCATACGATCCCTTCCTTATCATTTCGTCTACTTTGTCCTCCTACACGAACAGGCTCGAATGCTAATCATTCAGATTGGATGTATCTTATGTATATGTCAAATAACCGCAAATATTTTCAAAAAGGAGAAAAATTCATTTCCACAGAAAATATGACAAAACAAATCCTTTCATTTACACCCGACATTTTTCTACTTTATAATGGCTTTAAGTGTGTTTCTTCCAGAAATTTATGACACACTAAGAAAAGTTATTCGAAAGGAGATGGAATTTTTGCACGAAACAACGCAAGAAATTGCAAACTGGCAATATTACTTTGCAATCGCAGTCTTTCTAATTACATATGCCATTATCATTTCAGAAAAAATTAACCGTGCTGTTATCGCACTTCTTGGTGCAGCACTTATGGTAATAGTAGGTGTTGTTGATTTACACAATGCTTTTACAAAACATATTGAGTGGGGAACCATCACGCTACTCATCGGTATGATGATTTTAGTAAACATTACAAGTAAGTCAGGCGTGTTCCAATATGTTGCGATTAAAGCAGCTAAACAAGCACAAGGAAATCCAATTAAGATTTTAATTTCTCTTTCCTTGCTTACCGGGCTAGGTTCTGCATTTCTAGATAACGTAACAACTGTACTTCTTGTTGTTCCTGTTACTTTATCTATTACGCGCATTTTACAAGTAAATCCTGTTCCATATTTACTTTCTGAGATTATTTTCTCGAATATTGGGGGAACTGCAACATTAATTGGTGACCCACCAAACATCATGATTGGTTCTGCGAACAAGCATTTAGATTTTAATGCTTTCTTATTCAACTTAGCTCCAATCGTAATTATCATTATCGCTGTAACAGCAACAATGATTTACTTTATGTACCGCAAGCAGCTCATCGCTGATCCTGTACAAGTTAAAAAATTAATGAGCTTAGATGAAAAGCAATACATTAAAGACCCTGTATTAATGAAAAAATCTTTAACAGTACTTGGCCTTACAATTCTTGGATTCATGACTCATTCTATTTTCCACATTGATGCAGCGGTAATTGCATTAACAGGTGCTACTGTACTTATGCTAATTGGTGTAAAAGAACATGAAATTGAAGAAGTATTTGCTCACGTAGAGTGGATTACAATTTTCTTCTTTGCTGGTCTATTCGTACTCGTTGGTGGACTTATCGATATCGGACTTATTAAAATGCTAGCTCAAAAAGTAATTAATTTAACAGGCGGAGATATTTCTTACGCATCTATCCTTATTTTATGGGTATCTGGTATTGCATCAGCAACAATTGATAACATTCCATTCGTTGCAACAATGATTCCACTTATTAACGATATGGCAGTCGGTCTTGGTCTATCACCTTCTGATGCACAAATCGATGTACTATGGTGGTCATTGGCACTCGGAGCTTGTCTAGGTGGAAACGGAACATTAATCGGTGCTTCTGCTAACGTAATCGTAGCAGGAATCGCAAGCCGTGAAGGACATAAATTTAGCTACATGGACTTCTTAAAAGTCGGTTTCCCAATTATGATCGTTTCATTAATTATTTCTCACATTTATATTTATCTACGTTACTTAATATAGTTATAAAAGCGGCAGTGGCTCGCTTAGAATGTGAGGGGGATGGAGCTTCTGACATAGAGGCGCCCTTTGCCTCGGCGGAAGAAGCGAAGCCACCGAATATTCTAGCCACTGGAGTTAGATTCCATAAAAAGCGGCAGTGGCTCACTTAAAAGTCACTATAAAAAAAGCTATCGCCATACGCGATAGCCTTTTTTATATAATAATATCGACCGATCGACAATATGCAACATAATTATATACAATAAATTCTAATATTTCGTTGGTTCATTTCGAATTAAAAACAGGTGAATCGGAAGAAAAATGGAACATGTTATCACATGAATAATCGTAAATAATACTGAATTCGTACCATACCGGTCCAAAATGGCATATACCAAATAAATTGACAGAACAAGCGAGACTCCTGTTGCTAGCACACTTATAATTGGAACAAAATTCAAAATAAAACATAGAACATATATCCCAAATACTTTCCACCCTGCCTCTTCTTTCAAAAAGCCAGGCAACTTCTCCCTTGCCAAATCCCCCCACACTTTACTATTTAAAAACGGAATAAAAGCAAGAACACCATCATTAGCACCATCATTTTTCGCCATCGTATAAAGTGCAAATGCCGTTAATACATACGCAAGGATACCCCAAATTACGATAATTAAAATAAAAGTAAAACTTAGCGCTAAAAAACCAGCAAATATACCTTGATCTTCCATTGCTCCCTCTCCTTTCTACTCTCATCATATTTTTATATCCATTTCGTATTACTTCTTTATATAATATGAACAAGAAGCCTGAAAGGAGAACGATTTTATGCACCTATTTGTCAAAGCCTTACAGCAACAGTTTATCGCACATCAAAACCTTGAAAAAGCCGAACCAATGGCTCGTTATATGAAAAATCACTTTCCCTTTCTCGGTATTCAAACACCGGAAAGAAGAAAGCTATTACGTGAAGTAATACAAGTACATAAAATTCCAGACAAAGAGGATTTTCAAATCGTCATCCGTGAACTCTGGTCTTTACCTGAACGTGAATTTCAAGCCGCCGCTCTTGATTTATTACAGAAATATAAAAAACATCTCAATAAAACCCACATCCCTTTCTTAGAAGAGCTCATTACAACAAAGTCATGGTGGGATTCCGTTGATGGTATCGTCCCTACATTCCTAGGGGACATCTTCTTGAAACATCCAGAGGCCATTCCTACCTATATTCCGAAATGGATTGCTTCAGAAAATATATGGTTACAGCGTTCCGCAATTTTATTTCAGCTGAAATATAAAAAACAAATGGATGAAAAACTTCTCTTCTCAATCATTGGACAACTCAAATCTTCAAAAGAATTTTTTATCCAAAAAGCAATTGGCTGGGTACTTCGTGAATATGCAAAAACAAGCCCAAATGTCGTATGGGAATACGTTCAAAACAACGAACTCGCTCCCTTAAGTAAACGAGAAGCAATTAAGCATATTCGTGCAACAATGAGCGTCTCCTCAGAATAGAGAGTAGTAAAATAGGCGAAACTCTATCATATATACATTTTGATTTTCCAACATACAACTCGCGGCTATGAAGAAAAAAGGGCCCTGCACTTATTTTCTCTCTTTGTTTTCACATGGCATGGGGCGAAAGAAGGATCCGACCGCTTCTATCCACGGCCGGATCCTCTCTCCCACCCCAAAAAGAAAGGTTTTCTATCAGTTTTTCTATTTGTATGTATGCAGATACAAGCGTTCCTCTATTGTGATTTAAAAAGGAACGTGATAGAATATGGTCATTATTATTAAATATAGTAGCGATGACGGACTTATAAGTACTTGCACAAAAAGCGATTCAGGGACAGTGAAAGCCTGAAAAAGCGAGGAAACGGCAGTCTCGAGCAATACGTGATAAAGTGGATGCGTGTTTACACACTCATCAACTAGGGTGGAACCGCGGGTATATACAAGCTCGTCCCTAGGCATAAATGCCTAGAGACGAGCTTTTTTGTATTTGGCTCGCTCAAGAAAATTGCCGCTTCACAAGTACACCCTGTCGTCGCCAATACGTTAACTTTTAAAAGGAGGATTTTTTATTATGTATTCAATGGAACAAGTTGTAAACTTAGCGAAGCATCGTGGTTTCGTTTTCCCTGGTTCTGAAATTTATGGTGGTCTTGCAAACACTTGGGACTACGGTCCACTTGGTATCGAGTTAAAAAATAACGTTAAAAAAGCTTGGTGGAAAAAATTCATTCAAGAATCTCCATACAACGTTGGTTTAGACGCGGCGATTTTAATGAACCCTAAAACTTGGGTAGCTTCTGGCCATGTTGGTAACTTTAACGATCCAATGATCGACTGTAAAAAATGTAAAGCGCGCCACCGTGCTGATAAATTAATCGAAGACGCATTAGATGCAAAAGGTATCGAAATGATCGTTGACGGTCTTACTTTCGATCAAATGGCTGACTTGATGAAAGAACACGAAGTAAAATGCCCAGACTGCGGTAGCGAAGACTTCACTGAAATCCGTCAGTTCAACTTAATGTTTAAAACATTCCAAGGTGTTACTGAATCTAGCACAAACGAAATCTTCCTTCGTCCTGAAACAGCACAAGGTATTTTCGTAAACTTCAAAAACGTGCAACGCTCTATGCGTAAGAAACTTCCATTTGGTATTGGCCAAATCGGTAAAAGTTTCCGTAACGAGATTACTCCTGGTAACTTCACATTCCGTACACGTGAATTCGAACAAATGGAACTTGAATTCTTCTGTAAGCCTGGTGAAGAACTAGAGTGGTTCACATTCTGGCGTAACACTTGTAAAAACTGGTTACTATCACTTGGTATGCACGAAGAAAGCATGCGCCTTCGTGACCACGGTGAAGAAGAATTATCTCACTACAGTAACGCAACTACTGATATTGAATTTAAATTCCCATTTGGCTGGGGCGAACTTTGGGGCGTTGCGTCTCGTACAGACTTCGACTTAAAACGTCATATGGAACATTCTAACGAAGACTTTAACTATATCGATCCACAAACGAACGAACGTTACGTACCATACTGCATCGAGCCATCTCTTGGCGCAGACCGCGTAACATTAGCATTCTTATGTGATGCATACGAAGAGGAGCAATTAGAAAACGATTCTCGTACAGTTCTTCGTTTCCACCCTGCTTTAGCACCGTACAAAGCAGCTATCTTACCACTATCTAAAAAGCTATCTGAAGGCGCTGTGGAAGTGTTCGCAGAACTAGCAAAAGACTTCGTGGTAGACTTTGATGAAACTGGTTCTATCGGTAAACGTTACCGTCGTCAAGACGAAATCGGTACACCATTCTGTATCACATATGACTTCGACTCTGTTGAAGACAAAGCTGTTACAGTACGTGACCGTGACACAATGGAACAAGTTCGTATGCCAATTAGTGAGCTAAAAGGCTTCTTAGAGAAGAAAATTCAGTTCTAATTATGAAAAGGCTGCCTCTGGGCAGCCTTTTCTTATGTCGCATATTGTCGGGCGGTCGATATATTCGAAAAATCGCTGATATATTGACGATCCTATTTTTCACGTTTCTCTTTAATTGCTACTGTACATCTTGAAATGCACAATAAATCATCATTTTCATCAATGATGCGTATATCCCAAACCATTGTTGTTTGTCCTTTATGGATTGGTGTGCCGATTGCTATTACAATTCCATCACGTTTCGAACGGATATGGTTCGCATTAATTTCAAGTCCAAAACAAATACACTTTTCCTGATCAATTAAATTATAGGAACCTACGCTCGCTACTGTTTCTGCTAATGCAACTGATGCCCCGCCATGTAAAAAACCAAACGGTTGGTGTGTACGTCCATCTACTGGCATAGTTGCTACCACTTTCTCTTCTGTCATTTCTAACAGCTCAATCCCAAGTGCATCCATTAATGTTTTTGGCATGTTACTTCCCCCTTTTCCTCATTTGAAAATGTATAATTTTCCCTATTTATTTTCAAACTATCCATAGCACTTATCTAAGGAGGTTCCATCTACATGAAAAATAAATTTTGTACTCTATTACTCTTAGTCTCCTTGCTCATTATTGTACCAAATTGTACGAATGCAGCCCACCCTTCTAACCTAACAATCGATATTAAGACTGTTACGCAAAAAGGTAAGAAACCTTATTTAGAATATCAAATTAGCAGGCCTTACTTTAGCAACTTTTACGATCCAGAATTTCAAAAGAAGTTGAATACATACTATAAAACAACTACAGATCGTTTTAAAACAACATTAGCGAAAGAAGCAAAAAAATACTATAAAGAAGCTCAGGAATCAGGCGCTCCTTTTCATCCGTATATTGCAAATGTCGATTATAAAGTCACATTACAACAGTCTCCCTTGCTTAGCTTATATGTAAATTATTATCAATATACGGGCGGAGCGCACGGCATATATACATGGAAAGCAAATACATTTGATCTAAAACAAAAGAAAGTACTACGTTTAGCTGATTTATTTCAAAAAGACAGCAACTATAAAGATATCATTCGTACAGAAATCGTTAGACAAATTAAACAAAATGAAAGTATTTACTTTCCAGATGCAGCTGAAAAAGTGATGAGCACAAAGAAATTCAACTACTTTTTAGAACCAGATAACCTTGTCGTCTATTTCTCTTTATATGAGATTGCTCCTTACTCAAGTGGCATTCCGCAATTTCGGATTCCATACACATTACTTAGAGATTCACTAAAGCCTAACTATCAAAACATTTTAATTGACAACAGATAAATGAATTCGCTACGATAATGTTAACCATTTGACAAATGGAGGTTAACATTATGAAACAATTACGCGCTTTAGATTTAGCATTAGCTGCCATGTTCGTTGCACTCATGGCGATTGGTGCAAATATCGTATCTTGGGCACCTTTTTTACAAGTAGCTGGTATCCCACTTTCTATGCAACCATTTTTCGCTATTTTAGCAGGCCTTCTTCTCGGAAGTAGACTTGGTGCCTTATCTATGACTGTTTATATGCTTGTTGGTATTGCAGGAGCACCGATTTTCGCCAATTTCAAAGCTGGGTTTGGTGCACTGTTAGACCCTACCGGTGGTTTTATTATCGCATTTATTATTGTTGCTTACGTATCAGGAAAACTAGTAGAACAAAGAGAAAAACCACAGTTCGGTACATTTGCAATTGCATCTTTTACCGGAATTATTTTAACGTATATCATTGGTACTACTTATATGTATGCAGCTGTAAACTTCTGGATGAGCGGAAATATGAGCTACAAAGCAGCTTGGGCAATTATGATGTGGTTCGCTGTTAAAGATATTATCTTTACAATTATCGGCGCTGTCATTGCACCTCGCATATATTATGCAGTTCGTCGTTCTGCTTATCAACATTCTCATTCAACACTATAACAATGAAAAAAGAGTTACTCCATACGTTGAGTAACTCTTTTTTATCTTAAGATTCTTGTTTCATTTGCTCTTCTAAAATTTTCTTCATCATAACAAGCATGTCATCTCTTAATTCTTCATGCTGAAGTGCCATTTCAATTGTCGTTTGAACAAAGCCTAATTTCTCCCCAACATCGTAGCGCTTTCCTTCAAAATCATAAGCAAATACACGTTGAATTTCATTTAAACTTTGAATCGCATCTGTTAATTGAATTTCGCCACCTGCACCAACATTTTGATTTTCTAAGAACATAAAGATCTCAGGTGTTAAGATGTAACGTCCCATAATTGCTAAGTTTGAAGGTGCTGTACCTTGTACTGGCTTCTCAACAAACTTTCGAACTTGATAACGACGACCTTCTTGTTCTAATGGATCAATGATTCCATAGCGATGTGTTTCTGCTTCTGGAACAGTTTGCACACCGATAACAGATGAAAGTGTTTTATCATATTCGTCAATTAATTGACGTAAACATGGTTTTTCAGCTTGAACAATATCATCACCTAATAAAACAGCGAATGGTTCATCACCAATGAATTTACGCGCACACCAAACTGCATGACCTAATCCTTTTGGTTCTTTTTGACGGATATAATGAATATCAACCATTTTAGAAGAAGCCTGTACTTTTTCAAGTAACTCATATTTTTTCTTCTCTAATAAATTTTGTTCTAACTCGAACGCATTATCAAAATGATCTTCAATAGAGCGTTTTCCTTTACCAGTAACAATAATAATATCTTCAATTCCAGATGCCACTGCTTCTTCTACAATATATTGAATCGTTGGCTTATCTACAATCGGAAGCATTTCTTTTGGCATTGCTTTTGTCGCTGGTAAAAAACGCGTTCCTAATCCCGCAGCAGGGATAATCGCTTTTCTCACTTTTTTCATAACAAATACCCTCTTTTCTAATCATCAAATATCTTTTTTTATTGTATGGTGTAATTCTATATCTTCTATACAGTGAAATGTTCTTTCACCCTTAGCAAGCGAATTTTTCCCACATGCAAGAAAAGAGGAGGCCGTTCTACGTTCTCCTCTTCCTTCATTAATGGAAGTAACACTCTATCTTATTATAAACGATTCATGATATCTTCTTTAATAGCAAGTAACTTTTGTTCACTATTTTGTAAGGAATCATCTTTCACACCAAAATAAAACTTGATTTTCGGCTCTGTTCCAGATGGACGTAAGCAGAACCAAGAACCATCTGCTAATTGATATTTTAACACATTTGATTTCGGTAAGTGAATCTCTTCCTTACTTCCATCTTCTAGAGATGTAATGATGCTTGCTTTATAATCCTCTACTGAAGTCACTGTTAAATCAGCTACTTCTTTTGGTGGATTTTCACGGAACGATGCCATCATCTCTTGAATTTTCTCTGCGCCATCTTTTCCTTTTAGCGTTAATGATACAAGGTCTTCACGGAAGAATCCGTATTTCGCAAACACTTCTAATAAACCATCATATAATGTTTTGCCTTGTGACTTATAGTATGCTGCAACTTCACATGCAAACAGTACAGATTGTACTGCATCTTTATCGCGGCAGAATGGACGAATTAAATAACCATAGCTTTCTTCATAGCCAAATTGGAAGTCATATTGTCCACTTTCTTCATACTGCTTAATCTTTTCACCGATAAATTTAAATCCAGTTAATGTATCTACTGTATCTAAACCATATGCTTTTGCAATTGTACGACCGATTTCAGAAGTTACGATTGTCTTTAATACAACACCATTTTCTGGAAGTGTACCATTTTGTTTCTTTTGTGATAATAAATAGTCAAGCATTAACGCACCTGTTTGGTTCCCTGTTAACACTTGGTACTCACCAGCGTGATTACGAACAGCTACGCCAAGACGGTCTGCATCTGGATCTGTTGCGATTAACACGTCTGCGCCTACTTTTTCACCGTCACGAATCGCAAGTTCAAACGCCGCATGCTCTTCTGGATTTGGTGATTTTACTGTGGAAAAGTTTGGATCTGGTAACTCTTGTTCTTTTACAACTGTTACATCTTTAAATCCAACTGCCTCTAAACCGCGATGCACAGGAATATTGGATGTTCCATGTAATGGTGTAAAGACAATTTTTAAGTTCTTTCCAACTTCTTGTACCATTTCTTTATTGATGATGACTGTTTTTAACTCTGCTAAGTATGCATCATCTACTTCTTGTCCAATCATATGTAATAAGCCGTCCGCTTTCAACTGTTCCACATCAGCAACTTCTACTGTTAATTCATCTTCTACTTCGTTTACGTAGCTAATTAACTCGTCGGCTTCTTTTGGAGGCAGTTGTCCACCATCTTCTCCATACACTTTATACCCGTTATATTCAGGTGGGTTATGACTTGCCGTAAGAACGATTCCACTTACTGTATGTAAATAACGAACTGCGAAAGAGAGTACCGGTGTTGGGCGTAAGCTTTCAAATACATATGTTGTAATACCATGTGCACCAAGTGTTGCCGCTACTTCCATTGCAAATTCAGGTGATTTATGACGAGAATCATACGCTACAACAACGCCGCGCTTCTTCGCTTCTTCACCTAATTTTTCAATAAAGTGTGCCAATCCTTTTGTTGCCTTTCGAACTGTATATACGTTCAAACGGTTCGTACCAGCACCAAGCTCTCCACGCATACCACCTGTACCGAATTCTAAGTTTTTATAGAAGCTATCTTCTATTTTCTTTTCATCTTGCTGCATATTTTCTAGCTGTTCTTTTAGTTCTGCATCTAAGTTTGCATATGAAAGCCAGCGACTATATTCTTTTTTCCAATCCATTATCTTATCTCCTCTCGCGTGTCATAACCTCATTATATGAAAAAAACGGTAAGTATCTCAATACATTTTGCAATCTAGCAGGATTTTACTGTTAGAATTTGTATACACTAACGCTATATACTTTTAACAAAAAGGTGAGAAAAATGGAAGAATGGGGATTATCAGAAGAGTTAAAAATAAAAACGAAACAAATGATTGAAGTTGTAGAGACCGAATTACGGGACATGAAGCAAACCGTTGAACAAGACGGTGAGTGCATTTTATGTAAAATGGAAGAAATTCATCATCTACTAAGCAATGTTCAAACACTAGCAGCTTCTTATTATTTAAAGGCCTATTTATCACCCTTCACATCAGGCTATGCTTCCATTACAACAGCAATTCAACATTTAGGCGATAGGAAACATGGTGCGTTAATTGTTGTAGAAAGAAATAATCCACTTGATTCCCTGATTCAAACCGGAACAAGACTTGAAGCGTATTTAACCGTTCCACTACTGGAATCCATCTTTTATCCAGGAAATCCGCTTCATGATGGAGCTATTCTCATTAAAAATAATCATATTGTTTCAGCAGCAAACATCCTCCCACTAACAAAGAATACAGAAATTGATTCAAGGTTTGGAACACGTCACCGAGCTGCAATTGGTTTATCAGAAAAAAGTGATGCACTCATATTAGTTGTCTCTGAAGAAACGGGTCGCACATCCTTTGCTTTAAACGGAACCTTATATACCATTTCTTTATAAAAAAGGCAGCGTAATTCGCTGCCTTTTCTACACCTATTTTATTCTTCTCCAAAGCGTTCAACAAGTGTCGCAAGCGTACGAACCATTGCACCCGTTGCTCCAGCTGGACCTAAATCATGCGCACTCGTTGTATCAGATGTCCCTGCAATATCTAAATGTACCCATGGTGTTTCTTCTGCAAACTCGCCAAGGAATGTTCCGGCCATTACCGCATGACCTTCGCGGCCTGGTGAGTTATTTAAATCAGCAAATTTACTGTTGCGAACGCGTTCTTTATCACGCTCAAAAATCGGTAATTGCCAAATTGGTTCATCTGTTTCCATTGATGCTTCTAACACTTGTTCATATAGTACTTCATTATTTGTCATTGCACCTGTTGTATGATTTCCAAGCGCAACGATAACACCACCTGTTAATGTTGCAATATCAACAAGATAGTTTGCACCAAGTTTCTTCGCATACGTAATACCATCAGCTAATGCAAGGCGGCCTTCTGCATCTGTATTTAATACTTCAATTGTTTTACCGCTCATAGATGTAATTACATCATCTGGTTTAAATGCTGTACCGCTCACGACATTATCTGTTGATGGGATAACAGCGACTACGTTTTGCTCTGGGCGAAGTTCACCGATAATTTCCATTGCGCCAAGAACTGCTGCAGCACCGCCCATATCACCTTTCATTCCTACCATGCCTTCGCGTGGTTTTAAAGAATAACCGCCTGTATCATATGTGATCCCTTTTCCAACGAATCCGATAACATCCGTCCATTCTTCTTTTCCTTTATAAATAAGAACAATCATTTTTGGTGGCTCTGTCGAACCTTGGTTTACGGCAAGTAATGCCCCCATACCAAGCTCTTCCATTTCTTCTTTCTCAAGCACCTTATAATCCATGTCATATTTCTCAGCTAATTCAACAGCATACTCTGCAAGTTTTGTTGCTGTTAATACGTTCGGCGGCATATTTACAAGTGTACGAGCTGAGTTTGTAGCACGTCCATGCACATATCCTACTGTTAATGCAGCTTCGATTTCTTTTGCATCCTCTGCTGTAATAACCACAAAATTTTCTAGCTCTACACTTTCTTTTTTGTCCGTTTTATATGTTTGTAAATCATATGTACTTTGGCAAGATACTTCATTGGCAATATGTGCAACATCAATTGCGTCTAACTTATCTGTTACGAATGAATCAAGTAAAATCGCAGCTTCTTTCACTTTATTAGCTTTTAATGTTTTAAATGCTTTACTAAGTGAAGCACGTAACGTTTCTGTTGAGTATGATTCTTTTTTGCCAAGACCGACAAAATAATAACGTTTTACATTTGTTTTTCCTAAGCTATGTACTTTGGAAATGGCTTTTTTCTTTGCAGAAAGCTCTTTTTCTTCTAATAAAACTTGTAATTGTCCTTCAAATGCTTTATCTAATTCCTGTACAAAACTACTCGCTTTTTCTTCTTCAAATAAAGCAACGATGACTGCTTCATGGCTTGCTAATTCTTTTTGTACTTGAAACATGTTCACACCCCCTAGATTTCGCTATTTTTATTATAACTGTATTTTCTTGAAAATGCGATAATTCCAACTTCTCTTGCACTTCACTTTTTTTATGTCACTTCATATATAGAATAAGCTCCGGTAATGACGGCAAATTATGCACTTGTTCATATGGGACTTTCTCTATCTGTTCAGGTATTACTTTCCGGCACTTTTGAATAAATGCCACGACCTCGTTTACATCTAAGCTCCAATACAAGGGGCAATACGGTGTCAAATATTGCTCCGCCACTTCCATCATCATTCGCGCCCCTTTTATATTTCCATAACTATAATGATACTGAGCAACTACCATTTGTAATAAACCTTTTAAAAATAAGTTGCTCCGCTCTTCCAGCCACATTTCTTCTAATAAGTCGTGACACGTATAATAATCTTCTTCATTATATTTCACAAAAAACTCATAGTATGCCAACGGATAATCTTCCACTTCCCCACCCCATTTTTCTTATATTGTGAACCAGGACAAATTAAAAAGTCTAGCGTTAACCCCACTAGACTATCTCTGTTTCAAATATTGGCTGCGAAATACCTGCAGCGTTTCATCTTGGTTCAGCAGCGTTAACTGCTCTTCTGTTAACTTACCGTTACCCAGTTTCACTACATATACATTTACCTTCTTCTTGCCCCACTCACTATATACATCTTGAACAGTTTCATAATATAAATCGAGTCTATTTCCTTTTATGGCTCCACCTTTATCCGCTACCACACCATACCCATAACCTGGTACAAAAAGAATGGTTCCAATCGGAAACACACGTAAATCCGCTGCGATTGTAGAATATATATCCCTTTTTGCCTTTACACCTGAATATGTAATGCCATACTCTGGGTGTCCGGGTCTTTTACCAGTTGATTCTATCCCTGACGTATAACCAGTTGCTGTCATTTCCATTACACGGTATTTAGACCAGTCTCTTCCCTGTTCTAAAGCATTTATCACTTCTTTACTCGGAACAACTCGTTGCTCTACTTCTGCCGCATGTACTTCTTTTACATCGCTTCCCTGATATGTTTTTATAATCTCTATTAAAGAGACTCCTGTGAATGCTTGCCATGTCACACATAAAGCTGCTACAAGTAAACAAGTCATCATAATGCGAATACCATATCGTTTTAACATTTTAATATTCCACACTCCTTCATCGTTAGTCATTCCCCATACGATGTAGAAATATGCAAAAAAAAATAATCCCCAGGAAGCTGGAGATTAAAACATTTGATACCCGCTTTGACGTAGTTTCTTTATCACAACACCGGACAAAATTGCCCCGATTAATCCAGTTGATAAAATAAAGAGATCCGCTTGTCCAAGATGCGAGACACTTGTTCCAAATGAGGAAAACGTTTCTTTCGGTTTTGAAAAATATTCCCAAACACTTGACTTATTAATGATTAGTATGCAAACAATTGGATAAATGATAACCATTACCCAAGTCGCACGTAAAATCATGTTAAGTAAAAATCCAATTCCGAAGAACAGTATAAAAAACAACATCATTGAAATAAGTAGTACCGGTATACTCACTTGTTCCCCATCTCCTTCTCTCCCGCCGTAAACACATGATACGCTGTATATCCAAATTGCTCTCCTGGATTTAATGTTGGATCCATTTCAAGAATTGATCCTGTATTCCCTTCTAATAAATATCGAATTAATATAGAAGTATTTTGATCATATGCAATATCTTTCGGATATAAAAATGCTACTTCCGACAATTCCTCTTCTTGAACCGTAACCTCTTCTCCTTCTGGTTCGAGTAGAAAAATAATCATATTATCACTAATTTCATCACGAATGACACCAGAGCGAATACCAATCACGCCTTTTACATGTGCAGTAATACCTGTCTCTTCCAAAATTTCACGTTTAACAGCTTCATCAATCGTTTCGCCTTCATTGACAAAGCCCGCTGGTAATGACCATTTCCCTTTTAACCCACTATATTTTTTCTTAACGAAGAGCCATCTACCATCCTTTGTCACTACTAGTCCACTTACAGCTAACCAGACCTTCCCACGTTTCCCCATGATGTAAAACCCCTTCCAATTAAACGAACAGAATATTCATTCTTTTCTATGTATTATACTATATTTTTCAGTGAGAATAATATAATCTTCCTTGTTCCTTAGTTGATACGTTTCTTTCTACTCTTCTATCTCATTTATCACTTTCCATATATTTGATATAATGTGAATATAGGGTATTTGCTCCCTTTAGAAATGTCTCAAATTCCTTCAAAATTCTTCCTTGAATATTACATCACACCTATTCATTGCGAAAGGAGTAAAAAGTAAAATGAGAAATCAATCAAAAAAGTCCAGTACTGTATTTGCAACATTAGTTTCCGCATTACTCTTCTGCTCTGTCTTAGTTTCCATTTCACTTTCACCACTTGCTGATTTAGGACCTAATGCAAATAAATTTAACTCTTTAGGCATGTGGAAATCAATCGGCATGATTTTACTATTTTATATCGTACCTCTACTTCTTTATATCGTAGGGGTGAAGGCAATACGATTTATCATGGCTTTTCTTTGCAGTATGGGGATATTCGTACATCTTGTGATACTTGTAGTCGTATCTATTATAATACGCACAGGTGACTATAACGCCTCCTCTTTCTTAGGAGTCATCATTCTTTGCGCAGCAGTATCCATCACAAATGTAATTTGGTTTTTTGTTGCTTTTCGCCCAAAAAGAACTTCTACTTATACACTGAATGTACGCTGAAATAGAAGTGTAAGAAAAGCTTGTATTACACAAAAAGCAGAAACGACTCATAGCCGTTTCTGCTTTTTTCTACTATATACTAAAAGAACTTTAATTTACCTTTTTTAAGAACTAATAAAGGTCCACCAAGTAGGAATAGGTAACGGTTATCGATTACTTTCTTCATGAAGGAAGCTTTCCATCCTGTTAACTTTTTCCCCATAACAACGCCCATTGCATCGTCATGTCCTAATGAACATACAGATCCTTTGTTATCAAATACGAATTTCTTCATTTCGCCTTTACCACGAATTAACACAGCTAAGTTGTGTGCAATGTTGTAACCTTGTTGAATTGCAATTTGTGCTGTTGGTGGGTATGGACGATTAATCTCTTCATTGATGATTAACGCTGCGTCACCAACCATGAATACATCTTCATGACCTGGAGCATGCATATACTCATCAACTTTTACACGTCCGCGCATTGCTTCAAAGCCAGACTCTTCCACAATACCGTTACCGCGAACACCAGCAGCCCAAACAACAGTTTCAGACTTAAGTAATTCTACATCGTCACCGTTCGCAACTAGAATACCTTCTTCAGTTGCTTCTTTGATTGCTGTACCGATGCGGAATTCTACACCTTTTTTCTCTAACTGTTTTACAGCGTACTCAACTAATTCTGGATCGAAACCAGGAAGTGCCGATGGAGCAGCTTCTACACAGATGATACGTGCTTTTTCACGTGGAACATCATACTCTTTGCAAAGTTCAGGAATACGATTTGCAAGCTCACCTACATACTCGATACCTGTAAATCCTGCGCCACCAACAACAATTGTTACTAACTCATCACGTTTTTCAGTCGCATATTGAGAGAACTTGTATTCCATATGCTCACGAATTTGGCGAGTTGCATTAATGTTAGTAATAGAGAATGCATGCTCTTTCAATCCTTTAATACCAAATGTTTCAGACTCAAAACCAAGACCGATTACTAAGTAATCATACTCTAACTCAGCATTTTTTAAGATAACGCGTTTTTCAGCTGCCTTAATTTCTACAACTGTATCTTGTACAAAGTTTACTTTATTTGTATCAATAACGTCTTGAATGTCGAGACGGATTTTATCATGATGTAATGTACCAGCTGCACTTTCATGTAACCAAGTTGCTTGGTAGTGATAGCTGTTGTTGTTTACTAACGTAATTTCAGCTTCACTTACAGATAATGTTTTTTGCAGACGAACAGTCGTAATCATCCCGCCATAACCTGCACCTAAAACTACGATTTTTGGAGTTTTCACTCAATCACAACCCTTTTCTTTATATAATAGTAATAAAAAATAAGACCAAAGTACTAAACACTTACTTTGTCAAGAATGTGGAATTCCTCACATTCTCAAGCATAACAAAACGTATTCAAAAAATCTTACGAAATTTGTCATAAAAAATTAACATAATACTTTCCTATATTAGTCGGTTTTATGTCATAATTCAAGCGCCTAGGGAATTATCAATATTTTAAAATAACATAGCGTTTTCAAGGGTTTTTTAGCCTTTTTTTCATCGATTTACCTATTTGGTATATTTTATACATTTTCATCCTATCTATGCACAAGCTTACATATAATTCAGTCATTTCTTGCAGTATTATAAACTGAAATATGTTATCATTTTTATTGTAAAGTGCAATCTTATTTGCAGGATTTCCGTATACATATGAACAATATATGGAATCAATATCAAAATTCCATCTATAGGGGGAATAAATAGTGACAGAAAATCAAAAAGTTTACGACATAACGATTATCGGTGGAGGTCCAACAGGGTTATTCACAGCGTTTTATGGCGGAATGAGACAGGCCAGTGTAAAAATTATTGAAAGCTTACCGCAGCTTGGAGGACAATTATCCGCACTATACCCTGAAAAATATATTTACGACGTTGCGGGATTCCCGAAAGTACGCGCACAAGAACTTGTTGATAATTTAAAAGAACAAATGAAAAAGTTTGAACCGACTGTTTGCCTAGAAGAAGCAGTTGATACACTTGAAAAGCAAGCTGATGGCGTATTTAAGCTTGTAACAAATAAAGAAACGCACTATTCTAAGTCTGTCATTATTACAGCTGGTAATGGCGCTTTCCAACCACGCCGTTTGGAATTAGAGGGTGTGGAAAAATTCGAGAAGAAAAATTTACACTATTTCGTTGATGATATGAACAAATTCGCCGGAAAACGCGTCGTTGTATTTGGCGGCGGCGACTCTGCAGTGGACTGGACAATGATGTTGGAACCAATCGCTGAACAAGTAACAATCATTCATCGCCGTGATAAATTCCGCGCTCATGAGCACAGCGTAGAAAACTTAATGAACTCCCGTGCAGACGTAAAAACACCTTACGTTCCGGTTGAATTAATTGGCGAAGATAAAATTGAACAAGTTGTATTGCAACATGTAAAAACAGAAGAAAAAGTTGTCATCGACGTTGATGATGTCATCGTAAACTACGGCTTTGTTTCTTCTCTTGGTCCAATTAAAAATTGGGGCTTAGACATTCAAAAGAACAGCATCCTTGTAAACTCTAAAATGGAAACAAACATCCCTGGTATTTACGCAGCTGGTGACATTTGTACATATGAAGGAAAAGTAAAACTGATTGCATGTGGCTTTGGTGAAGCACCAACAGCAGTAAACAATGCAAAAGCTTACTTCGATCCAAATGCAAAACTGCAACCAATGCATAGTTCTAGTATGTTTTAATTTATAGGTATGATAACAAAGACGCAATTTCTAAGGCAGAAATTGCGTCTTCTTTATTCTATGTAAACAAGTGACAAAGGTTAAAACGTTATAGGATAATTATAGATAAAGCATTTTTTAAAGGCGGCTTTTGACATGGACATTAGATGGAAAAGTGAAGATGTTATTTTTGACACACAGAGGGAATCTGAAGTATGGACGGACTCGATAGCAAACGAAATATATGGAAGAACGATTGACGGGTATATAACCCCTGACTATAAAATTGCTTACGCGCTTTCACAATAGACTTTGAACTATACGATGAACGAGCTATTGATCCAAATGATGCACAGGTTGATATTCATATCGCACTTGCTTAATCCATTTCATGTATTACACTCTTTACCTCAAAAGAAACAGCGAATCTTCGCTGTTTTTTTTACTATACTACATTTTATAATGCAATCCATATTTATCATTTCATTACATATACATTCAATTTCTCCAAACCTTACAAAACTGTGAGGTTTTTGTAAGATGAATCGATAGTACTTTACTGCATTCTACCTCATACTAAAAGTATAACAACAAACACTATTTCATGAGGTGATATATATGAACGGAAATAAATTATTATCTGCTTTTTCATACTGGAGTGTTTTCTTTGCTCCTATTTTATTCCCAATTATTGTTTGGATTATAGGTGAAGATGAAACGAAATATCATGCAAAGCGAGCGCTATGGACACATATTATTCCAAGTATCGCAGCCTTTGTAGGAATGATTGTAGTAGGAATTATGGGACTTGGTTCCAATCAACCTGATGTGACACTTGGCATCGGTGCGATTATTACTTTATGCATTTGTGGTATTATTAGCCTATACTTCTTTATTTGGAATATCGTAAAAGGAATTCAAGTCATGAAATCCTAACATGAAAAACCATCAAACACTCCAGGCGAAGAGAACGTCTGATGGTTTTTTTTATGTTTTCTACTGTAAGATGACTCCCCTCTTTTTTTCCTTAAAAAATACACTGGGCAAATGTAATATTATTGTCTACAATGAAAAAGTGCAGTATAGAAATATTAGAAACTGTATAGAACGAGTGTTAACAGGATTTTATATTCATTCAAAATTGTTATATAGAAAGGAAGCAATATGGAGGAACTACAACAAAACAAATCTGCTCCAGCAGAAAGCAGAACACCTTTGTTAAAAAATACAAACTTCCTATTTCTCTGGGCAGCTACACTGTTTTCAAGCTTTGCTTTAGCTTTTTTTACTTTTTCCCAAACATGGTACATAGCGAAAACATTAAATCTCGAAGCTTCACTAGGCGTTGTTTTTGTTGCACTTAGCGTCCCAAGGCTTATCTTTATGATTGTCGGCGGGGCCGTCGCAGATAAATTTCCGAAAAAAAATATTATGTTTTACTCAAATATCATTCGTGCACTTCTTGTTGCAACGATTCTTGTTTGGTTTATCGTCGGTCATGTAACATTATATACATTTGCTTTGTTTGCTTTATTTTTCGGATTAGCGGACGCCTTCTTCTGGTCAGCGGATGGTTCCATTCTACCTGAGCTCGTAGAAAAAGATCGTTTAACACAAGCGAATTCACTTACACAAATGACAAACCAAGCATCCGTAATTTTAGGACCTGTACTTGGGGGAATCCTTATTAAATTTAGTAACTATGAGACAATCTTTACGATTACAATTCTTTTACTAATTGTCGCCGCCATACTCGTCCAAAAAATCCAGTCTACATTGCAAATCGAACACGATAAACACAAAGGAATGTTTACATCTATTAAAGAAGGGATTTTGTATGTTAAGGAATCGCCTTTTCTTTCAACATTCCTCATTTGCAGCGCCTTTTTAAATTTATTTTTAATCGGTCCGATGCAAGTTGGTTTCCCATTATTTATCAAAAACGTTCTTCATGGTGACTCGCTTCAATTTAGTTATTTAGAAGCAGCTGTTGGAGCCGGTATGGGAATCGGAGCTGTCATTGTTGGTCTTAAGAATATTAATCGTAGACGCGGCTTATTCTGCATCATTATGATGCTGTTATCTGGTGTCTTCTTCTTATCGATTAATTTCAGTACAGCACTTTGGCAAGCATTATTAGCAGGCGCATTTTACGGCATTACCATTGCCATGGCCATCGTTCCATTAATGGCAATGATTCAATCTACTGTCAAAGAAGAAATGATGGGACGCGTCATGAGCTTACTGATGCTGTCATCCATGGGCTTCATCCCGCTTTCCTATGCATTCACATCACTCGCACTTGCTGCTGGTATTCCAATTGTGACAATTATGAAAAGCGGCGCCATCGCAGTTATTGTCTTTGTATTATTTGTGGCAATTCGCGTTCCTGTTGTACGAAAATTCGATTGATCAGGGAGAGTCATGTATTATACACATGACTCTTTTTTAAATGGATCAAATAAAGTCACCTTGGTGCTTCTTCTTATAGCCGCTCCCCACTCTAACTCAATATCTAGAAATAGATCTCGCATCGTACTATATAAAAGAGCCTTAACATCTTTACGAATTTCTCCTAACTTATACGCCCTGACGACACTTTTCACACGCCAAATGAGCTTTGCCTGCATGTCTTCATCATTTATTAACTGTTCCAAAAATATACCTTGCTCTAATAATCCACTCTTTTTATAAGCAAGTTGCACCTTACTCCAAAGCACATTAATCATTTGTGGATTTCGTGACATCGGTACAATCGCATGTATGAATTCAGCTGGAATATCATGACGACAATATGTTTCATCAAGCTCATACGTTATTCTATTCTTTTGTATTTGAGAATAGTTTTTAAAAAGAACTCTTTCCCTCTCTTCCTGCATCTCTTCCTTCTTACATCCATCTACACTTTCTCTCTTTTCACATGCGGTCATTTCCATGCGGTCATCCATGCGGTCAATAGCAGTTTTACGAAACACATACAAGTTTGCACTATACCCTCCGCGCTTATGTCTTTCTTTCGTAGGAATCCGCTCAATAATCCTAAGTTCCTCCAGTTTTGCAACAGAGCGCCGCACCGTACGAATGCTTTTTCCTATCTTAGCTGCGATCGTTGCCATTAACGGACAAGCAACTCCAACTGTTTTTTGCTTTTCATTAATCGCATACCTTCCTAACAAACGAATCACTAAAAAATCCGTTTTATTTATATCAGCTTGATAACGTACAAAAATTTGCTGTTGATACGTATTAAATTCTTCTTTACTTTGAAATTCGCTGTATGTTTTCATTAAATTATAGAAAGTTCCCATTTTTATCACCTCGTATATAAATAGAAACTTAAAAGCAAAATTGGCGTTGACTTCATCAATTTTTAATGAACTGAGGTAGAAAAATATGATTGTACTTAGTGCTTGTTTAGGCGGTATTGCCTGTCGTTACGATGGAAATGACAATCTAATCTCAAAAATAGAAGAGTTATTACAAAACGAAGAAGCTGTGTTAATCTGCCCAGAAGTATTAGGTGGATTACCAACCCCGCGCCCATCAGCGGAAATCATCGGCGGTAATGGGGACGATGTACTAGATGGCGAAGCAATGGTAATGGATAAAGATGGAAACGATGTAACAGAAGCTTTTATTCAAGGGGCTTATAAAGCCTTAGAAGCAATAAAAGATTTGAATCCGGAATACATCATTTTAAAAGAACGCAGTCCGTCTTGCGGAAGTTCTACGATTTATACGGGAGAATTTAACGGAAACAAACAAGATGGTTATGGCGTAACAACAGCTTTATTTCGAAGACACGGTTTTACGGTAATGTCAGAAGAGGATTTTGCAAACAAATAAAGGAGTTGACCTACAGGTCAACTCCTTCTTCATTATTTCACGCCTAATTTTTCTTTTACCTTCGCAGGAAGCTCATCCTTTTTCACTTCTTCCCAAGCTGTTACACCTTTTTTATCAGAGTAATATACGCGAAGGAATGCTTCTTTACGAAGATTTTTCTGAGCTGTAAATTCCATTTCTTTTTCTTTACCTTCTTTATCGAATGCAGGTAATTTATACTTAAATGATTTAAACTTCTCACCAGAATCTGATTTTGAAACTTCCTCTTTTCCATCAACTGTAATTTGTACATAGTACTCATCTTTTCCCATACGGTTTAAATCACAACCAACTAACATCGTAGCAAATACAACTAAAATACTAAAAAGTGCAATATATCGTTTCACGTCATTCACCTCATATGTTTTTTATTATGTCATTATCATAGTCCTTTTTCATTTGAGGAGAAATTCAAAAACGTGACATGAACATTACACTTTTGTAAGATAATAAAAATAACCTTCTCACTTATTCGTGAGAAGGTTATTTTTAGCACTCTTCCGGCTTACCAGCATTCGTTGCTGTACGGAAAGATGATCCACATCCGCACGATGCGATTGCATTCGGGTTATCGATTGTGAACCCGCCGCCAAGCATAGATTGCTTGTAATCAATTTTTACTCCTTTTACAATAGGCGCACTTTCTTTATCAATAACAAATTCAACACCGAAAAACTCAAGAACTGTGTCGTCTTCATTTGGTTCTCTTTCAAATCCTAAGCCGTAAGAAAGACCGCTACATCCACCGCCATGTACAGCAAGGCGAACGTATTTCTCTCCATCTTCAGCATCTTTTAACATATCTTTAATTTGATATGCTGCTTGTTCTGTTACATCAATCATGAAATCCACCTTCCTTTCTTCTCTCGTTCTATTATACATCTTTACGCTTCTATCTTGTACTCATACACTCCGCGGCAAATTACTTCCGCTGGACCTTTCATCATAACGTTCCCTTCTTCTGTCCAAGCAATCATTAAATCGCCGCCTGCTAAATGAACCGTAATTTCTTCACCACGCTTCATTTTTTCATTTAATACTGCTGCCACAACTGCTGCGCATGCTCCTGTTCCACAAGCCTGCGTTACACCTGATCCACGTTCCCAAACGCGGAAATTCATTTCATTGTCATTCACAATTTCAATGAATTCCACATTCACTCGTTCTGGGAACATTTCATGAGTCTCAAGTACCGGTCCTAGTGTTGTAAGCGGTGCTTCTTCCACATCATCAACAAAAATGACCGCATGCGGATTTCCCATTGACACACCTGTAAATATATAACGATGATTATTATATAGGAAGTCTTCACGAATAAATGGTGTTTCTCCTTCACCAAGCATTGGTAACTCTGCACGCGTTAAACGAGGTGCTCCCATATCAACCTTCACCAATGTAACGATATCGTCTTCTACCGTTACCTCAGCTGTTACAACTCCAGCTAATGTTTCAATAGTAAAAACAGTTTCTTCTACTAGTTTATGCTCATACGCATATTTCGCTACGCAGCGCAGTCCATTCCCGCAACTCTTTCCTTCTGAACCATCATTATTAAACATGCGCATTTTAACCGGTGCTACTTCAGATGGACAAATTAAAATCATCCCATCTGCCCCAATTCCAGTGTTAATATTCGAAACTTTTTCCGCCACAAGAGCTAGTTCTTCCTCTGGAATTTGTTCTTCAAACATATTTACATATATATAACTATTTCCAAGACCATGCATTTTTGTAAAAGAAAATTGGTTCATCCTCATTCACTCCAAAAAAAATTTGTTGTTTTAAGTATAAAATGCATGCTTTTGGAACACAATAAGAACGTCCCCCGTTTCTCATATTTGACAACATTTTGGCGGCTTCCCTATAGAAGTCGTTCTTACACAAGTTGTGTAAGAAAAAAGCCCTTCTAACAAAGGGCCTTTTTTTATTTCATACAAACATCCCAGCAATTGCGACGCGTCGGTGCCATTCCACCTAATCCTCCAAGTAAAATGGTAACCGAAGATAAATTGGCAAATCCGCAAAGTGCAAATGTAATCATCGCTGTTGTTTTCTCTGAAAGTTTTCCCATATGAGGAGCAAAGTCAGTAAATGCTACAAACTCATTTAAAATTAACTTTTCTCCAATAAAACTTCCAGCTATAATAGCTTCTGTCCACGGTATACCAATAACAAAAGCAAGCGGTGAAATCGCTCTTCTATTATTTGAAAGCAAATATCCAATAAGAAAAATAACAATAATTCCAGCTAATCCCCAAATAATATTCATCCTATCACCTCAAAGATTCAAATTATTTGTTAGCATTTCCTCCGAAAGAATTTTTACTCTGATGGAACAGATGACAAATGAAAAAGGTGCTGCTTATTTGCAGGCACCTTAAAACATTGGATTTTCATCTAAGTAATCATATACGTTTTTCACAAGCTCTTCTACCGTTGCACCTTGTACGACTTCTCCGTTTACAAGTGCAAAAGGCCCTTCAAAACAAATACCACAATATCCTAGACAACCATACTCCATAACATCTAAATTCGGATCTTTTTCTAATTTTTCTAGCGCTGCTTGTGAACCACTTGCAAGGTTACCTACACAAAATTCAATTAATGGCTTAATCAAAACTATCCCCCCTGTATCTCTAAAAAATAAATCTATAATAAGAAAACTAAGCTGTTTCTTGTTGTTTTCATTACACTTGCTAAAATATTTAGTTGCTTCACTATTTCATTTCAAAGCAAAAGGCCTTTTTTATTCAAAAATCCATTTCTATATAAATATGTTTTTTTCAAACAAATTGACAAAATGAAACAGTTTGCTTCACTTTTCTTCTTATTGTACAACAGAGTACACATTCATGCATTGTTATTTGTTCACAAATTCGATATAATTTGAGTGAGTAAAGTCAAAATATTTTTTCAATATATAATTATATGATTAGGGGATATTTCAACAGAAAAGGGGTAATCCATCATGAAACACCTCGTACTACTAGGTGGAGGCTACGGCGGGATGAGAATTCTACAGCGGCTTCTTCCAAACAATCAACTTCCAGATGATGTCCAAGTGACATTAATCGACAAAGTACCATACCACTGTTTTAAAACAGAATATTATGCATTAGTAGCGGGTACAATTTCAGAAACGCATATTCGCATTCCGTTTCCAGAACATCCGCGCCTCAACATTCAATATGGCACCGTGACGAATGTTGACCTCGAAAACAAAGCCGTTCATCTCGATAGTGGTGAAGAAATCCAGTATGATGATTTAATTATTGGACTTGGCTGTGAAGACAAGTATCATAACGTTCCAGGCGCAAAGGAAAATACACATAGCCTACAATCCATTGAACAAACTCGTAAAACATATGAACAATTAAACAGTTTAGAACCAAACGCAACGGTTGCAGTTGTCGGTGCTGGTTTAAGCGGCGTTGAAGTAGCAAGTGAACTTCGGGAAAGCCGTTCTGATTTAAAGATCTACTTATTTGATCGAAAGGATCGGATTCTATTCCCGTTCCCAGAAAAATTAAGTAGATACGTAGAAGAGTGGTTTGTAAAGCATAATGTTACGATTATACGAAACTCTAACATTACGAAAGTAGAACCAAATATTGTGTACAACCATGATGAACCGCTTGAATGTGATGCAATCGTATGGACAGCTGGTATTCAAGCAAACGAAGTTGTACGAAACCTTCCAGTCGAGCAAGATAGTAGCGGACGGGTTATATTAACAAAATATCATAATATTCCGAACAATGAGCATGTTTATGTCGTAGGTGATTGCGCATCCTTACCACATGCACCATCTGCCCAACTTGCTGAAGGCCAAGGTGAACAAATTGTCCAAATATTATTGAAACGTTGGAACAATGAAGCACTTCCTGATGAACTGCCTGTTATTAAATTAAAAGGTGTTCTCGGTTCTCTCGGTAAGAAACATGGATTCGGATTATTAGCAAATCAACCGTTAATGGGACGAGTACCTAGACTTTTAAAGTCCGGTATTCTTTGGATGTATAAATATCATAATGGTTAAGCAGAAAAACAAGAGCGGATCGCTCTTGTTTTTTCTATTTTCCGCCTTTTTTGGTACGATATGAATATATAAAGACAAATTGAAAAACCGACATAAAACCTTTCTTTTTAAATGGGAAAGAGCATCCGGTCCTGCAGAGAAACGGTCATGGCCTTTCCCTGCTCCATGCCATGTTAAAATAAAGTGAGCAAACGAGTGGAAATCCGCTTTTGTTTCTATAGCCACGATTTATATGTTGGAAAATCAAAATGGATTTATATCGAACCAGAAAGGAGAAAATTATGTTTCTATTAAAAGACGTAACATATAAAGACATCTTACACATTCCTTACTTAGAGATTCACAAAGAAAATATCACCTGCATTATCGGTGAAAGCGGCAGCGGAAAAAGTACATTACTTCGCATGCTCAATGATCTACAATCACCAACAGCTGGCGAAATTGAATATAATGGGGCGCCTATTTCGTCTTATCCACCTATTCCATTACGCCGTGAAATTGTTATGCTAGGACAAACGCCTCCCATATTTGAGGGAACGGTAAAAGATAATCTGCTAATGGGACTTCGCTTTTCAGAGAAACCTTTTCCAACTGATGAATCATTACAAGAAGCCCTAGCAATTGTAAACTTGGAAAAAGATTTAACAAGTGTCGCCTCTTCATTATCTGGCGGCGAAAAACAAAGACTTTCCTTAGCACGCGTATTATTAATGGACCCGCCCGTTTATTTATTAGATGAGCCAACTTCTGCATTAGATGCTGATACAGAAAGGCGCGTCATGAAACAGTTTACTGCCATTGCGAAACAAAAAAAGAAAACGGTTATCTTTATTACCCATTCACAAAGGCTCCCAGAAGAAATCGCAGACGACATTATTGAAATTAGTAAAACCAAAGGTGCTATTAGAAGGGAAGTGCACGCACTTGAAGGGCGTTATTGAACTACAAATTTGGCAACTTGCTGCAGCATATATTTTCATTATCGTTTTAATCGGACTTGTAAAATTAAAAGGAATACCGCGCGAAAAACAAATTACGATTGCTACATTCCGTATGACAATCCAGCTTGTACTTGTTGCATACGTACTTACATACATATTTGAAAATAGTAATCCATTTTATACAATCGCTATTATTACTTCTATTACCACATTCGCTATTTTTAACATTTATAAACGAGTAAATATACCTATGTCAAAAGAGTTAAAACGTGTGGCTGCACTCTCGATGATTGCGGGATCAATCGGGCCGCTCTTATTATTTATCTTTGTCATTATTGGACACGACCCTTGGTATGCTCCGCAGTATATCGTTCCAATCGCCGGAATGCTTATCGGAAACGCTATGACTGGTATATCTCTCGGTGCAAATACATTCTTAAACAACATGAAATCAAAGCGTGAGCAAATTGAAGGCGCACTTATGCTTGGGGCAAATCCAAAACAAGCAGCCGCTCCGCTTGTTAGAGACGCTTTTGATTCAGCTATTCTGCCAACCATTAATTCCATGGTAGGAATGGGAATTATTAGCCTCCCAGGTATGATGACAGGACAAATTTTATCAGGGATTTCACCGTTTACCGCTATTCAATATCAAATTGCTATTATACTTGGTATTTCCGGAAGTACAGCTTTTTCTGTCCTCATCTTTTTACAGCTTGGGTATAAGACATTTTTTAATAAGCGATGTCAGTTGAAACAGATGGAGTCTTAAATGCTAATTGTGCTACTTAAGGAACCATACTATAATCATTAAGACTGTACAGATAACATAGAGGCGAATTTCATGAAAAAACATAAAAACTGCCAAAGCTGTGGCATGCCATTTTCAAAAGATGAAAAAGGTGGCGGAACAGAAAAAAATGGAGAAAAAAGTACGACTTATTGCAGTCATTGTTATGAAAATGGAGAATTCACTCTCCCACATATCACAGTAGATGAAATGAAACAGCTTGTTGAAAATAAAATTGTTTCATTTGGTTTCCCTAGATTTTTATCTAAATTCTTTACAAGAAGTATCCATAAACTAGAGCGCTGGAAAAATATTTAATATAAAAAGAGTTCACATCCTATTGTGAACTCTTTTTATATTAAATATCTCTTTTTAGGTATCTCAATCCAATTTATGGATAATATAGTAATAAATCTTTAGATTTGGATCGTTCTATAACGGAGGTGTATGTGATGTATTATGTTAAATTAATTCAGGGACAATCCTTCTATGCTTTTGATCATCGCTTCTTATTAGATCAAGAAGAACAAGTTACACAAAGGATTTTTAAATACTTGTGCAAAAATGAATTTTTTGAAGTACGTAAAGATGAGAATAGTTCCACAGCATAATAATGAGTAGCTATGTAGCGTGTACGTTAAGAACTAACAAATCCCTTTATCTACAAACCGACCTCTATAGTGCTACTACAGAGGTCATAATATTTTATCCCGCTATTCGAGGGCAGTAAGACCCCGATTGGTGAGGACTAATAATCAGTGAGGGATGAAGCCCCCACTGATTAACTTTTCACTTCATGGAGTTTCATTTAGAGTTTTACGATTAATACCACGCATTTTCCTCAATATAAATTTGATACTCTTCTGCTTTTTTATCCTTCCCACTTCTTCCGGCACTCCTCAATCCCACTAAGCAAATACCTCTTCGTCATACCTGCCCGCTTCCAAATGGACATCGTTCGTTTTGCTCCCTTATTATGGCGTATCCGCTCTACCTCTTGTAACAAAGGTTCCCATTTTCCAGAGGATGATTCCATCATATATTGTAATCCTTTATCCTTCGAAACAATCGTTTCATGCTCTAACGTATACAAAATACGTCCCATCGTTACAACAGCCGATTCCACCCACTCTTCAATAAGAAATAAGTATGGCCTCGCTGCTTTTTCACTCCAGTATTGTTCCACGTTATATTTCATTGTCTCTACAACTTTACTCCATGGAGCCTCAAAGGGAAGCTCACTTACTTCTTCTCCGATCACAGTAATTCCACGGTTCTTCAGTGTCCACCATGTCACAGCATTCACATCCCAGTGACCTACGTTAATCTTCCCATCAGCACAATATACATATTGCGGCATCTCCTGATTTTGTTTTCCTAAATTAGCAAGCGGAATATACATACCATCCATTCGTCTTCCTAAAGTATGATTGTTAAGTCTCTTATGTAGATTCATTATTTGTATTTTCTCAGCTGCACTAATCTCTTCTCTCGTTACCGTTACAAAATCAACATCGCTTGTATCTAAATGAAACGCACCTAAAGCGATTGAACCGTATACATATACACCAATTAACTTTTCATTCGAAAAAACGGCTTGCAATCCATTCACATATTGCTTCATCAAACTCTGTATTTCTTCTGGCAACTCATGTTTCACTACATATTCCCTCCTAAATGAAACAATCCACATATAAGAAAAGCCTTTGCAATGTTTCACTCATCACGAAGGCTTTTATATTATAAATATTTCTCGATTTCTTCGTATACGTCCTTCAAACGAGGATTTCCTTCTCCAACAATCTCTCCGTTTACAAGAACAACTGGATAAAATAAATCCTCCTCAATCACACGCTCTGCAAAAGCTTGCTTCTCAGCATCTTCTTGCTCTTCCTGAATATCAATGTATTCAAACTTGAATTTATCATCTTGTCCTTCATATTTGCGGCCAATCGCCGCTTGTAGCCATTCAAATGTTTCAGTCGAAGACGGCATTCCAACGCAGCTCGCACAAATTACTTTCGCCCCATATACTTGAACATTTACCATTACTTTTCCCCCATTTCCCTGTTCTAACAGTACATCTAGACGCCTTATCTTATAAGCACATCCCTTTACAAGTTCATTTCTTGTCCCTATACTGAAAAAACACGTTGTAAACATGATACAATATTTTGACAATAAAACAAGAACAGAAAAAATAGATTTTCCCCTGTATCTTGATTATAATAAAATGGATGAAAGGAGTCGATAAAAATGGAAAACCCAAATATGCAAGAACAAGTACTAGAAGTATTAGATAAATTACGCCCGTTCTTACTTCGTGATGGCGGTGACGTTGAGTTAGTAGATATTGAAGATGGTATTGTAAAACTGCGTCTTATGGGTGCATGCGGTAGCTGTCCAAGTTCTACAATCACATTAAAAGCTGGTATCGAACGCGCACTACTTGAAGAAGTACCAGGCGTTATCGAAGTAGAACAAGTATTTTAATTTAAAAGCGGAAGCGGCTTGCTCAGAATCGCAGGACGTTGGAGCCTCCGACAGAGAAGCGCTTTTTGCTTCGTCCGAGGAGGCGAAACGGCCGGAGATTCTAGCCGCTGGAGCTGGATATCTTTTAAAAGCGGAAGCGGCTTGTTTAGAATCGCTGAAACTGGATAATTTATAAAAAAGAGACCATAATTGGTCTCTTTTTTATAAATTCCTATTAAGATAACCAATCCAACTTTCGAATCCCGAACTTATCAACAGGCAAACGAAGAAATTCATAGAAGTGTTTCATAAATTGCTCTGAACGGTTCACATCGTGTAAAATGTCTTCTAAGTGATCTCGGTACATGCTCTTTTGTTCTTCATTTCCCGTCAGATAGTACTGTTCTACCGTTTCAAAGTAGCGAAGTGGAAAAAGAAGACGCGCAAATAGTAAACGCCAGCCGAAAGAAGAGAGTGTATAATTTTTCTCATAATCAGTTACAAACTGAAAAATTGTTTGTTCCCAATCTTGCTTCTTTTCCATCGATATATAGCGAATCCATTCCGCTATATCCCTGCTTGGATGATCATATACCCAATCGATGGGGATTTTTAATTTATTCGTTTGCTGCCATAATAAAGGTGTAAAGCGTTCTTGACAGATCGTTGCTGCATCAGCGAGCTGAGGTGTATCATCTATTTCTGTATCAACAACATATTGAATTGCATTTTCAGCAATGCCTAAATAGTATGGGAAAGACTCAATAAATAGTTGATCGAATACATCTGACGGCTGATTCATAAGTTGTGATTGCCAAAATTTCTCTAATTGATCAAGCCTTTTTTCCCATAATGACTTCCATTCACCGATGCGACTTAATTGTTCTATTTCTTCAGGAAAAAAGGCGCCTCGTTTATGGAATAAGGAAAGCTCGCTTCCTAACGAAGTAGCATGTCGATCAAGCAAACGCATACCTTTTAATAAGCAGTAGTTTTTTTCTTCTATCTCACTTACATAGTAACCGTGCACCGTCGGAACGAAAGTCGCAACAGTAATATCCCCTTGCTGGTTCATATAATCACTTAATTTTTTCATTTCAACAAGTACATCTTCCTCCATATTCCCAATCGGGAGGAGTACATAAATTTTATTGCGAATCCAAAAGCTTTTATAGGGGCCAAGGGGGATTAATTCTTTGACATGCATTTGATAATGCTCATAAATATGCTGAATCATCATAGTCGCCACCTATGGTTTTTCTATATATATATGAGCTTGTGCTCGACTTTCATTCCTATCTATGCACATGATACAGCAGCGAAACGTATACAAATAATAAAAAGAAAAAAAGGTGATAACATGAAAGAATCCAATCAACTACAAGAAAGAGCATTACAACTACTACAAGAACGTGGTGTAACAATCGATGATATTGCGGAGCTTGTTCATTTTCTTCAAAAGAAATACCATCCAAAATTAGAGATGTCAGAATGTCGTTACAACGTAGAACGTGTATTATCCAAACGCGAAGTACAAAATGCACTCATTACAGGAATCGAATTAGACGTCCTTACCGAAAAAGGAATGTTAAGCGAACCATTACAAGATATCGTAAAACGTGATGAAGGCTTATATGGAGTCGATGAAGTAATCGCACTTTCAATCGTAAACGTGTACGGCTCTATCGGTTTCACAAACTTTGGATATATCGATAAATTAAAACCGGGTATTTTAGAATATTTAAATGATAAATCATCTGGAAAGGTTCATACATTCCTTGATGATATTGTCGGAGCAATTGCTGCCGCTGCGTCTAGTCGCTTGGCGCATCGCGCTGAGCATGCGGAATAAAATTGTATGTCTAGGCTGTCAGTTTCGTGCTGACAGCCTTTTTCATGTTACATTTTGTTGAATGGTCGATATATATAAAAACTCCGATATATTTATTTCAAGTCGTATTCCATTAGCATAAACTCTATTCCTCGGCTCATGAAAGTTGGTCCTATTTGAAAACCAATATTTTTATATAATTTAATTGCACGTTTATTAAAAGTTGCTACACTTAAACGTATTTTTTTAGCCTGAAATTCACTTATGGCAAACTCTATTCCTGTTTGAAAAAAAGACTTCCCCGTCCTTTTCCCTGTTAGCTCTGGCTTCATTCCAAGTCCGATATCTACGGTCTCTTCTCCTGTATATAAATTCGCATCCCTTCCCCCTGGAACTTGCGCGTGTCCTCCAAAACAAAAGAAACCAATGAATTCTCCATGTTCATTACTGCAACCATAATATGTACCATCTAGCAGTTCTTCTATTGTTTCATCACTTCCTGAAAAGCTGTATAACGAATACGGTTCCTCATACTGCCATGTATTGATTTCTTTTGCTTCTGTCCTTGTTAGTTTATGTATATTCATCTTTCTTTCCCCTTTCTAAAAACGAATTACTAACAAAGTTCTACATGAATCCTGAAATTAACCTTCTATTTTTGAAAACTTTGTAAATTTTTAAAATACTAAATTGGAAAACTTTTGTTAGCGTGTTACGATTGGGTTAACTATTTTAAATGAGGTGGTGACAACTTGAAGTATTTTTCCTACCTCCCTGTTGAAGAAAAGCAAAAACTTTTCTATCAGGAGCCTATTGAGTTTTCAAAAGACATGCCAAAAGAACAATTAGCTTATGCATTAGGAGCTACTCTATATACACCTGGAACAAAGAGAACTATTGCAGATGACATCGTTAGAAAAAAGCACGAAGGTACAACATCGATTGTACTTTGTTTAGAAGATTCCATTAGTGATGGAGAAGTGAAACTTGCCGAGCAAAACGTCGTCATACAAATGCAACTACTGGCTCATATGATTGATGTAAATAAATTTCTTCCATCAGATATACCACTTCTCTTTATTCGGATTCGTGAACCAAAACAAATGCGTTCACTTGTTCACGAACTAGGCAACGCCATTCATTGTATAAGTGGTTTTGTTTTTCCTAAGTTCACTCCAGCTAACGGAATGTCTTACATTCATGAACTATCGGATATAAACGAAACATATTCGCTTTCACTTTATGGGATGCCTATTTTAGAGTCTCCTGAAATTATTTATAAAGAAACTCGTATTGATACGTTACTAGCAATTAAAGAAATCTTAGATTCTTACCGTGATTTTATTTTAAATGTCCGAATTGGTGCGACGGATTTTTCAGGTCTATTCGGCATTCGCCGTAACAAGGATACGACGATCTATGACATTTCTATTATTCGCGATTGTATTTCTGATATTATCAATATTTTTTCTAGAAAGGCAGATGAATATGTTATATCTGGACCGGTGTGGGAGTACTTCGGAAACACGCAGCGCGTACTAAAACCACAGCTCCGGCAAACACCGTTTCGTGATTCATTCGGAAGCGCTGGGCTTACAATGCGTGAGGACATGCTTCATCGCTATGAGGATGGATTAATTCATGAAGTCTTGCTCGATCAATCAAATGGATTGATTGGAAAAACGGTTATTCACCCTTCCCACATTAAACTTGTACAAGCCTTGCATGTTGTAACGTTAGAGGATTATTTAGATGCAAAAACAATTTTTGAAGCTGCTCAGACGTATAACGGCGTGATGAAAAGCAGCTTTTCTAACAAAATGAATGAAGTGAAGCCGCATTATAATTGGGCGCGTAAAACACTTCTGAAATCTAATATTTACGGGGTGCTACATGAACAACAAACTTTCATCGATCTCCTTACCGAAAAATCAAAACAAAACGTACACGTACCACATTTTAAATAAAATAACAGTTCATATAGATGTACGAGATAATCCATATTTATTATCGCCAGATCAGCTATTTCAAATGGCCGCAAGAATGAATAAGAAACGCGGTTTTTTATTTGTGAGTACCATTTTAGGGAAACACCTTCCCGTTCTACCTGCAACCTCTTTAGCTGGAGGACGCGCTCTTGCTGCAAGATATATGGAGATATTGCATCATACAAATCATCCATATCAAAAAGAAATTCTTAACCTGATTTCTTCTAAAGACAGTACCAATAATGAACTAGAGGCAATTCTCCAGTATCAATTCCCTCTAGAAAAAGAAGTCTTATTTATTGGATTTGCTGAAACAGCTACCGCATTAGGACACGCTATGTTTCAATGTTTTCAAAATGCAAAATATGTTCATACAACAAGGGAGACGATCTCACAAATCGATTCCGTCATTACATTTGAAGAAGAACATTCTCATGCGACGTCTCATCGTTGCTATGTGGACAAAAGCTATTTCCAAAATGAACAGCCTATCGTCCTTGTGGATGACGAAATGACAACAGGAAAAACCGTACTAAATATCATCAGATCCATTCAAGAAAAGTTTCCAAGAAAAGAATATATCGTTGCTTCTTTATTAGATTGGCGCTCAGATGCACATCGAAAACAATTTACAGAGCTCGAGCAAGAACTTGATATTACGATTCATGTGATTTCTCTATTAAGCGGTTCAATTAACGTAATTGGTAGTCCTATTGTTACTTCCTCTTCACGTGATGAAACAGCTTATCAATCAATAGAATCTAAAATAGAAAAACATATAATTCCATGCCCTACTTTACCTTATACATCTATCCAGCATGATATCAACTACATAAACTACACAGGGCGCTTTGGCATTTCATCTGATGATCAAAAGCATATCCACTCTTTTTCTAAAAAGATTGGCCATGATTTAAAGAAAAAACGAAAAGGTCAACAGACACTCTGCTTAGGAACCGGTGAATTTATGTATCTTCCAATGCGGATTGCTGCTGAAATGGGAGAAAACATTTCCTATCAATCAACAACACGAAGTCCGATTCATCCTTACATAGGTGATACACAATATGCTATTTATAGCCGTTTTTCCTATGAAAGCCCTGAAGACAAAGCAGTTACAAATTATTTTTATAACATCCGGCCGGGGGACTACGATGAAGTCTTTCTTTTTATAGAGCGTGATTTACAAGAAGATACTTTCCACCCCCTTCTTACACAATTACAAACGGTTATTCCGCTCATTCATATCGTTTCATTTAAGGGCTTACTAGAAAGCGAGGGTGAAGAAATATGACCAGGGCCAAAACATTACAACTTATCGGTAGTTATGCGAAAGAAGATGCTATTTTTCTATTAAAAGATATTAGTGATGTCATAGAAGAAAGGGCAACAGAAGAAAGAGAACAAGCAATTCAAACGGGCACACATTACTCTGAAATGCTTCCAATTGAATATAAACCATCTAAACCTTATATGGATTTATTTTTTGCTTCACTCGAGCAATACAAACGTAAGCTAGCCATTGCAGCCGGTGTAGTAGCCGAGCAAATTATAAGAACGAAAGGAAAGAACCTTGTTCTTGTTTCGCTAGCAAGAGCCGGTACACCAATTGGCGTTTTAATAAAACGATATATTCGTTATCAATATAATCTTGACTTGCCACATTATTGTGTTTCTATTATTCGGGGGCGTGGCATTGATGAAAATGCACTTCATTATATTTTGCAGCACCATCCAAATCAAACCATTCAGTTCATTGATGGCTGGACTGGAAAAGGTGCGATAAAAAAAGAACTACGCCAATCTGTGCATACATTTAACGAAAAGAATCATGAATATATCTCAGACTGCATGGCCGTACTTGCTGATCCTGGCTATTGTACTTCTATATATGGAACACGAGAGGATTACCTCATTCCAAGCGCATGTTTAAACGCGACCGTATCAGGATTAATCAGTCGCACAGTTTTAAATGAAACTTATATTGGTCCAAATGATTTTCACGGCGCCAAATATTATAGAGAACTAGAAACAGAAGATTTATCTAACTTCTTTATTGAAGAAATCACAGCACTATTCCCTTCCATTAGCAATGACGTAACAAAGCAACTAGAGCACGTTATCGCTACCTATACAGAACCATCTTGGCAAGGGCTGCAAGACATCACGTCTATTCAAAAGCATTTTGGAATAGAAAATATAAATTTAATTAAACCAGGAGTTGGAGAAACAACGCGGGTTTTACTAAGACGAGTACCATGGAAAATTTTAATCCGTGACGAAAACAATCCAGACCTAAAACACATTTTACTTCTTGCAAAAGAAAAAAACGTACCAGTAGAACTCTATAAAGATATGACATACTCGTGCTGTGGCCTAATCAAACCTCTTGGGAGGAAACCTTCATGATTTTTGCAAGTGACCTTGATCAAACGCTTATATATTCACGTAAAGCATTTCGTACTTCTATAGAAGATGAACACATTCAACTTATCGAGACGTTAGACGGTAAAGAGATCTCTTTTATTACACACAAAACTATCTCTTTATTAAAAGAACTACAATTACAAGCACAATTCATCCCAGTTACAACACGAACAATGGAACAGTTTCAACGCATCACACTATTTCAAACAGAAGTCATTCCGGAATATGCGATTACGAGCAACGGTGGAAATATTCTTCACAATGGCAAACAAGATAGCACTTGGAAGAACATACAAACAAAGCGCTTAGCAGCATGCATGGAGAAAGAAGACATTCTAACAGAATTTCAAAATATCGCTCATGAAGAATGGGTCACTTCACAAAAAACAGCAGATGATTTATTTCACTACTGCATCATTAAGCGTGACAATATTCCATACGACGAATTACATTCATTCACCACTTGGCTTGATAAACAAGGATGGACTCATTCATTGCAAGGCAGAAAATTATATTTTGTGCCAAAGCCTGTGAACAAATGGGATGCTGTCCAGTATGTACAAGAAAAACTCCAGACAACAACCGTAATTACTGCTGGAGATTCCTTACTTGATTTATGCATGTTAGAAGGGGCTAACCATGCAATTGCCCCTATTCACGGTGAACTTGAAACAAAACAAAAAAGTTTATTACCTCACATTGTAAGAACAAATGAAATTGGTATATATGCAGCAGAGGAAATTGTCAGTACAGCCCTTAAACTTATCCACACCTCTCTTCCTACTGCCTAAATTGGTAAAAGGAGCGATTAAAATGGGAACTATTACATTAAGAAAAGAAGCGGTACGCGTTGTATTAGAAAAAAAGAAATTAACAGGAGTTGTCGCAAAAGTTGCGCTCGTATTAGACATTTCCGGATCAATGCGAACACTATATAAAAACGGCACTGTCCAAGAAGTTGTTGAACGTGTTCTTGCAGTTGCGAGTCAATTCGATGATGATGGTTCGCTAGATATTTGGGTATACGATAATGAATTTTCAAGATTACCATCTGTTACCGAGAAAGACTTTGCTAATTACGTAGAAAATCACATTTTAAATAATAACTCCATTCATAAATTTGGCCGAAATGACGAGCCACAAGTAATGGAAGATATCATTAGAAAATACACGATTGAGGAGAAAAGTGAAGAGCCTGCCTTTGTTATTTTCATTAACGATGGTGGTTGTAAAAAAGGCATTCAAAAACCGATTGTATTCTCTTCTAACCAACCGATTTTTTGGCAGTTTGTCGGCATCGGCAACGGAAAATTTGATGTTTTAAGAAAGCTAGACGAGATGGACGGCCGTTTCATCGATAACGCTAACTTTTTCCACATTCGCGATATCGAAAAAACAACAGATGAAATGCTGTATAACAACTTATTGAATGAACTTCCGACGTGGATAAAAGAGGCAAAGGAGAAACGCATTTTAATCTAAAATAGAAGGTTTTGAGCCTGATATTATTATTCGTGATGGATTTACTCTTAAAGATTACGGCGTTCCTGGTAAAGTTATACATACTCCCGGTCACACAGCAGGTTCACTCTCTATTATTTTAGAGAACCAGGACGCTATTATTGGCGACTTACTGATGGGCGGGCATTTTGGGGGGCATTCTATCTCCTCATGCTCCAAACATTCATTACTTCGCTGACGATATGGAACAAGTCCACAACCATATCCACAAAGCAATGAGTTATCAACCAAAGCGGGTCTTTGTTGGTCATGGCGGGATGTTGCTTTGGGATAATATTAGGAGATGTTTCCCTATCCCTGTTGATAGAGTTACATCATTTGACGTAACTCCAAAATTATAACTAAAATATTTACAATAACCCTTTATTATTTGAACAAACTATCTACATATCCACAAATAGGAGGAACAAACATGAAACATTTAATCGTTTATGCACATCCAAATCCACAAAGTTTTAACCATGCAATTTTAGAAACAGTACAAGCTGAACTAGAAGGAAAAGATCATGAAGTACGCGTTCGTGACTTATATGAATTAAACTTCAATCCAGTATTAAACGCTTCTGATTTTGTTTCCTTTTCTCAAGGGAGTACGCCAGCTGATATTAAAGAAGAACAAGAACATATCACTTGGGCTGATAACATCACATTTATTTATCCAGTTTGGTGGGCGGGTCTTCCAGCAATCTTAAAAGGATATGTTGACCGTGTGTTTAGCCATGGCTTTGCGTATGCTTACGGTGAAAATGGAATTGAAAAGTTACTAAGTGGTAAAAAAGGATTGTTATTATCCACAATGGGGAATACGAAAGAAGCGTATACAGCAAGTGGCATGTTTGACGCAATGAAGAAAACAACGGATGCTGGTATTTTTGAATTTACAGGAATTGAAACGTTAGAACACACATTCTATACAAGTGTTCCTGCTGTGGATAACGATGTGAGAAAACAATATCTTGAAGAAGTGAAAGAAGTAGTGAATCGCGTATTTTAATGAAAAATCCACCTTTATAAGGTGGATTTTTCATTTCATGATAAGCTTAGGAATATATCTTTGTAGAATGTTTTCTAGCTCACTCATATCTTCTTGCCTGATGAGTAAGTTCACATTATCATGCCACTTTTCTTGCCCACGATATAAGAAGATATTTTCTTTCGGATTTTCCCATGTGGATGTTTTATAACCCTTTAATTCTGCATAAAAATAGTAATTCATCCCATCAATAACTCCCTTTTCATACACCTTGACGTCTTTAATTAGATGAATCACGAAAAGGATCATAAAACAAATCGCTACCATGTAAGCTCCTATTTTGAGTAAAAATAGTTCGAAGCTATCAATTTCTCCATCTATATACCGAACGTATGTGAGTATAAGTTGTACAAAGAAATAAGCTGGACCAAGCAATGTGAACCAACGGCTTTTTTTACGTGGATAAGTAGCGATGAGCTCTCCAATACCATTTTGCACACTTTTTATTTTATATATTTTCCATATAGCAAAGCCTAAAATACACAACGTTAAAACAAGGATAATAATAGACATTATATACAATTCTATTCCTCCTATCTCTATTGCATATATCCATTAATAACACAAACACTTTATATACTAATAAATTAATTTTACCTTTTATATCCACATATCAAATATGCAATTATGCATAAAAAACAGGCAACCTAAAAGATTGCCTGCTCATTATTACATCTTCTCAATCCACTCCGTTAAGTTATGCACAACATGAGTTGGTTGCACATCATATTCCGTTAACTTCTCCACAGTTGTGACTCCAGTGTGGACAAGAAGCGTATGCATACCAGCATTTATCCCCGCTAAAATGTCAGTATCATAGTTATCCCCAACCATTAGCGCCTCTTCTTTCGCCATGCCAAGTACTTTTAATGCTTGCTCCATAATAATGGATTCTGGTTTACCGATAAAAATTGGATCTACACCTGTGGATACTGTAACAACAGATGTTAATGAACCGTTCCCTGGTAGTAAACCACGCTCAGTTGGAATGGCAATATCTCCATTTGTTGAAATAAATGTCGCGCCATTACGTACTGCAAGACATGCCTTCGCTAGCTTTTCATATGTAATTTCACGATCTAATCCAACAACAACAAAATCAGGATTTTCATCCACAAGCTTGAATCCTTTTTCCACAAGTGCGTCATGCAATCCTTCTTCACCAATCATATAAACAGACGCATCTTGTTTACGGTCATAAATAAAGTTTGCTGTCGCCATGCTCGTTGTAAAAACTTGCTCTGGCTTAGCTGGAATATCAAAACGAACAAGCTTCTCTGCCACTTGCTCTGGTTTACGTGTTGAATTATTTGTTACAAACAAATATGGGATACCGCGCTCCTGCAAGGCCTTTACAAAGTCACTCGCTTCTTCAATTTGTTCTTCACCGCGATACATTGTACCGTCTAAGTCGATTAAATAGCCTTTATACATCTATGTCTCTCTCCTTTTTGTCCTAGCGTTCATACCTTCTTATATTAACCGCTTTTGCCAAAGAAAAAAACGCTTCGTCTAAAAGCGTCCCATAACGTTCATTTTTTCTCTTGTATGTGATACGAACAGTGACAGTCACCATCGCACATATTTGATAACACTTTCACATCTTCATCAGAAAACAACCGCTTATACATATTTTCTTCCTCCAAACAAAGCTGTGGATATTTTTCAGCAACAGCCTTTAATGGACAATTTTGTTTTTGTAATATGTATGAGTTTTCCCCATCTTGCTTCACTTGTACCATATATCCATTTTCCTCTTGGATAACGGTAACCTCCCTAAGCTTCTGCAATACATTCTCTCGGCGACTTACTCGTTTTTGTAATTGCTCCTCCATCCGATTCGTCCTTGCCTTTAAAATGGCATTTACAATGGTTTCATCACCAATTTGCTCTAAATCCTCTAACATCCCTAAAGCAAATTGCTTATAATCTTTCGGAAATGAATCTTCGCCTTTTTGACTTAGGGCGTATACATATGTTGGCCTTCCTACATGTTGGCGCACCATTTTCGATTGGATTATTTCTTCTTTCTCAAGCTTACTTAAATGACGACGTACTGCCATCTCTGTAATCTCCAAAGATTCCGCTAGCGATCCAACCGTTTGTTCACCATTTATTTTTAAAAGCTGTACAATTTCTTCCTTCGTTGTACGTGCTTCCCCCATCTCTCACCCTTCTTTCTTTTAAGCGCCTGCATAAAAATATAAGACCCCCAAAAAGGTGAATGGGGATCTTATCCATACACTTATTCTGCTACAAAAGCAGATACAGGTCCTAATTCCTTTTCTAAGTAACGGCGAATATTCGCAGGGTATTTCTGTACCACAGCGATTTGTTTTTGAATCGTTGTATATAATTCTTCATGGTTCATTTGAATATAATCTTGCATAAGCATTTTCCGAAGAAGAATCACTTCTTTTATTCCTTCTCCTTCTTCCGCGCTTATGACTTTTTCATCCATTAAAATATCAATAATATCTTCGTAACTTCCTGGATCACGCATAATAAATCCATCAATCATTGCATTTCCAACATCTAATATGCAATCAATGACAAGATGCGACATACGCTCTAATGCGTAATATTCAAAAGGAGTTTCATATTGCTGCTTCTCTTGAAATGTATCCACTACCTGCTCTAAACATGTTAACATTTGTTCTATTTTTTTTCTGTCTACAAAGTACATGAATGTCACCTACCTGGAAATAAAAGCATTTACATTTTAATTGTAACCGTTTCTTCTGAAAAAATCGACAATTTTTCGAATTCACCTTTTCCTCGTTATTTGTTATAGTTATAACTGTATGATTTTTGAAATTGGAGGAATGTCACCTTGGAACGTGAACTCGCATTAGAAATTGTCCGTGTAACAGAAGCAGCAGCCTTAGCATCCGCACAATGGATGGGCCGCGGAAAGAAAAACGAAGCAGATGATGCAGCAACTACAGCTATGCGTGATATGTTTGATTCAGTAAACATGGCGGGTACTGTTGTAATTGGTGAAGGAGAACTTGATGAAGCACCAATGTTGTATATTGGTGAAAAACTAGGAACAGGTAACGGTCCAGAAGTTGATATCGCTGTTGACCCATTAGAAGGTACAAACATTGTTGCCAAAGGCCTTGCAAATGCAATGGCAGTTATCGCAATCGCAGATAAAGGAAACCTTCTTCATGCTCCGGATATGTACATGGAAAAAATCGCGGTTGGTCCAAAAGCAGCTGGTAAAATTAGCTTAGATGATCCAATTGAAAAAACAATTGAAATTGTAGCAGAAGCAAACAATAAAAAAATTCGTGACCTAACGGTTATCGTCCAAGAACGTGAACGTCATCAAGATATTATTGACCGTGTGCGTGCAAAAGGTGCACGTGTAAAACTATTTGGTGATGGCGATGTTGGTGCGTCAATCGCAACAGCTCTTCCAGGAACAGGTATCGATTTATTCGTTGGTATTGGCGGTGCTCCAGAAGGGGTTATCTCTGCAGCAGCACTAAAATGCCTTGAAGGCGAAATGCAAGCACGCTTAGTTCCAATGAACGAAGAAGAAGAAGCACGTTGCCGTAAAATGGGATTAGAAGATCCTCGTCAACTTCTTATGTTAGATGACTTAGTATCAGGTGATGATGCAATCTTCTCAGCAACAGGTGTATCCGCTGGTGAGCTATTAGATGGTGTTAAATTCCTTGGTGGGGATTTAGCAGAAACGTATTCTATCGTTATGCGCTACAAAACAAGAACAGTACGCTTTATTAAAACGCATCATCATTTAGATCATAAACCTCACTTAAACTTAGATATTTAAAAAAAGGAGCCTGTGTAGTATGGAAGAACGTTTCTTTCTTTACGACGATACAGTCGATACAAAAACGCGTTTCGTTAGCTTTATGGGAGAAAATGAGCGCCACGATTTAGCGCTTTTATATTCCGATCGTCATTACGGTAAAACAATTGTCCTTGATATGCAGCGCAATAAATTTGCAATCATCGGTACCGACGATTTAAACGAACCCGGCTACTTAGAGCACGCTTTTTCTGTTTCTGAAGAAATTGCAGAGGAACTACGCTCATTCTTATTCGAACTTATATAGTATTATGCACCAGCTATTACTTTAGCTGGTGTTTTTTCATGTAATTTATTTTGAATTTTCAATCTTTTATGATATACTTATGAGCAAACCTATTTGGAAGAAAGGACGTCTACTACGTATGCCAACATTTACTTTGTAATGGATCAGCAATTGAATAGCATTACTCTTAAAAAAGCTGTGTGCTTTTATCAAGGGAGTAGTCTGTTCATTTCCCATTACAAAGGAACGTAACGCATCTGTAGTATGATGTTGTATGGAGGTTCCTATAAGGGAACCTCTTTTTATTTTTGTCTATTTCTTCCTCATTCATACTGCAAGACATCCAAATAGCTGTATTACGTTCCTTTACCATCAAACGAGGTGAAGGAAAATGCAGAAAGTACAACTTTCTTCAGAGTGTTGGGAAACCCTTTAGGGTTTCCGACACTC
>NZ_AKCS01000019.1 GCF_000299035.1 Bacillus bingmayongensis | reverse complement strand
TCAGTTTTCAGAGAACTCGTTTGTCGCTCATTTGCGACTTCCTTATGTTAACATCTTCATTTTTCAATGTCAACTAAGTTTTTTAAATTTCTTTTTTCGCTTTCTGCTGTTTCGCATCAGCGACGGTTATTAATTTACCATACATTAAACCATATCGTCAACACCTTTTAATAAAAAATTCTTTTTCTTACATAACGGATGCACTCTTCTGCATTTGTTACTCTTCGAAACAAACAAAAAATAATTTTATATCGTTCTTCCATTGTCTTTTTTACGACATCATGTATTCGCTCATCTGCAAAATCAAATAAAAGCTCATCTAACTCTCTCTTCAATAAATATTCTATTTCTTTCTGTTCTTCTTTTGTAATCATAATCCCAAGCAAACTATCACCTCAACAATTACTCATATGTCTATGTATACACAATAACGCAATCCGTTCATCAACTCTAATAACATTGTCATTCTACGCATCACCACTAAAATCAAACATCAAACTATAACGTCCATTATATCCATTTCCTACGATATTAATCGTTCAGTTCTCTTTTCAACTTTTTGAGCATATAAGTAACTGAAAAGGATTGGACAAAGGGGCGGAGTATTATGTTTTTCTTTTTTATAACAAGTAAACGTAAATTTAAGCACATTAGTTTAATTATTGTACTGTCCTTATTTACAGCATGGCTTCTCTTTTTAAAGACATATTCTCATCAATCTGCTTTTTCAACTGCAACTGGTCCAAAAGTCATTTACAAAGGCGATACCGCAAAAAAACAAGTTGCATTAACATTCGATATTAGCTGGGGAGATAAAAAGGCGCTTCCGATTCTTGATACTTTAAAAGAAAGAGAAATTAAAAATGCAACTTTCTTCCTCTCTGCGGCATGGGCAGAAAGACACCCGGATATTGTGGAACGGATTATACAGGATGGTCACGAAATTGGCAGTATGGGATATAACTATACATCTTATACTTCTTTGGAAGCGAACGAGATGCGAAGGGATCTTTTACGTTCGCAAGATGTGTTTACAAAGCTTGGCATAAAACAAGTCAAGCTCTTGCGTCCTCCTAGCGGGGAATTTAATAAAACTGTTCTCAAAGTAGCAGAATCTCTTGGATATACCGTTGTACACTGGAGTAATAATTCAAACGACTGGAAAAATCCTGGTGTAAATAAAATTGTATCAACAGTTTCTAACAATTTACGAGGCGGAGACATCGTTTTATTACACGCTTCCGATTCGGCACTTCAAACAAATAAATCTCTACCGCTGCTCCTGCAGAAATTAAAAAGTGATGGTTATGAGCAAGTATCTGTATCACAACTTATTTCTAACACAAATACAAAAAGTAACGACGTAAAGTGAAACTTTAATCAGTGGGGATTTTCTCCATTCCCCCACTGATTATTAGCCCTCACCAATCTTGCTTTTACGGGCGGTTTATCTCTCACCTAACTTCTTTGCTTTCGCCGAATTTTGAGGTGGAAGTATTACTGCCCGCAAATAGCGGGATAAAGTAAAATCTCCCATCTTCTACGTTCCTTCGTTTCTCTAAATTTTGAGCCGGAGTCTTATCGCTTACAAATAGCGAAATAAAAGTCACTCCATACTAAAAAGAGTACAACACTTCATACGAAAGGTGTTGTACCCTTTTTTCACCCTTATCTCCTTAACTAACTGACTTACTTCTTTGTTGTCCTATTAAACGATGTAATATAAGTAACTGATATGCATTACACAACAGAAGTGGTATAACCATTAAATATAACCAATCGGTATCATTAATCCGGAGCGCCGGTACCCATTCAAGAATTGTTACGACAACCATAAAAAATAAAGCGGGTATAAATGCTTTTTTATTCGTCTCTTTACTCTTTATATAGGCTACAATCGCTCCAAATAAAAACAATATTCCAGCTACAAGAATATTATTCCCAAACGAAACATCACCATTTGCAACGAGTACCGATCTTAAATAAACAAAATCAAACAGTACAAATGCAATAAAAAAGAGCTGAACTGCATTCCAAAGAGAAGACGACCGAAACATTCCTAGTCCAAAACGATGAACTGTTAAATACGCGAAAAAGCCCATTTGACTAATTACACTAAAAATAAAACCAACACCCAGTAACCAAAAAGAAATCATTAAAACTTCTTTACCGTCAAAATTTTGAAAAAATTTAGCGTACTTGTTCCAACCTAAAATAAAACCAATAAGGATTGTACTAATCCCCCCAAGCAGCAGCGTCGTTAAAAATAGTCGTACCCATTTTCGGCTATTCACAACCCATCCCCCATTATTTATATATTTCTACTTAAATTGTAACAATGACAATTTCAAAAAGCTAGCCATGAACATGTATAAATTCCTCGAAGATATTTATATTAAAAAAGAGAACTGTGTTGAAAGGAGCTCCAGCTAATGAAACGGATGCTGCTCATTTTGGTTTCTTCGATTCTTTTTATCACACTTGTTGCCTGTGCACAAGGAGAAGAAGAGAAATCCGAATTAGATTACGATCAAACAAAGAAGATGATTGTCGATATTTTAAAAACCGATCAAGGAAAGAAAGCAATCCAAGATGTATTAACTGACGAAAAAATGAAACAAGCACTTATATTAGATGAAACTGTAGTAAAAAAAACAATCGAAGATGCCATGGTATCCGAAAAAGGGCAACAATTTTGGGAAAAGTTATTTAAAGATCCCGAGTTTTCAGCGAAATTCGCAAAAAGTATGGGAAAAGAACAAACTACCTTAATGAAAACTCTGTTAAAAGACCCTGAATACCAAGCAGGCGTTATAGAAATTATGAAAAACCCCGAAGTGCAAAAAATAATGCAACAAACAATGAAAAGCAAAGAATACCGTCAATATTTACAACAAGTATTAACAGAATCTGCTGAAAGTCCACTCTTCCAAGTTAAAATGATTGACATTATTAGCAAGGCCATCGAAAAGGCTGAAAAAGGTGGCGGAGCTGAGAAAAAAGAAGGTGGTGGAGAAGGCGGAGCGCAAGACGAAAAGCAAGAACAAAAATAAAGCGAATCTCTACACATAATAATTTCCCCACCTCTACATATATAGGGCGGGGAAATTCTCTACTTGAGATGTTTATTTTTGTTTAACTGATGTTCTATCAATAACTTGCTCAGCTATCCTCCGATAGATGACACCTGTTTTATGTGTATCCTCGTATACTGATGGTGCAAAATCCTCTTTATTCCAATCTGGTTGCTGAAGTGGAATTCGTCCTAATACATCTGTTTGTAATTCTGCGGCTAATTTATCTCCCCCGCCTTTTCCAAACACATACTCTTTCTCACCGGTTACTTTACTTTGGAAGTAAGCCATATTTTCAACAACTCCAAGAATACTATGTTCAGTACGCAAAGCCATTGCACCTGCACGAGCTGCTACAAATGCCGCTGTTGGATGAGGCGTTGTTACAATAATTTCTTTACAGGATGGTAGCATCGAGTGAACATCTAAGGCCACATCCCCTGTACCTGGTGGCAAGTCTAATACTAAGTAGTCTAAATCGCCCCATTCTACCTCTGTGAAAAAGTGATTTAACATTTTACCAAGCATTGGGCCTCTCCAAATAACAGGAGCATTGTCTTCTACAAAGAAACCCATCGAAATTACTTTTACCCCTAAACGCTCTACAGGAATAATTTTATCGCCCCTTACGATTGGACGTTTTTCGATTCCCATCATATCAGGCACACTAAAGCCATATATATCAGCGTCAATAATACCAACTTTCTTTCCTAAACGAGCTAATGAAATCGCAAGGTTTACAGAAACAGTCGATTTACCAACCCCACCTTTTCCACTTGCAACTGCTAAAAATGTTGTTTTAGAATGCGGTGATAATAAAGATTGACTTGCTTGCTCTTCCACAGGTGGTGCAAACTGCGCTAACTCGTCCTCTGTAAATTCAGCAAAACGCAAGCCAACCGTTGCTGCTCCAAGTTCTTTTACAAGTTTCACAATAGCCGACTGCAATTGCATTTGTTCAGCAGTCCCTGTTTTTACAATTGCAATTTTAACACTGACATGCTCTTTCTCAGGCTTTACAGTTACCTCTTTAATTGCATTTGTTTCTTTTAATGTTTTATTTAGAAATGGATCGGTAATCCCTTCAAGCGCTTTCACTACTTGCTCTTTCGTTACCATAATCAGCCCAGCCCCCTGTATGAAAAATAAAGTAATGTTAAATGAATTGGGTTTGTATATTTGCATTCCAAGAATAAATGCGTTTTCATTTCCAGTATAACATATTTTCCGAAAACTTCGTTAACGAGAGGAATTCAAAAATCCCCCTTATTCAGGAGGATTTCCCTTTTCCGTAAAATAACGTAGTATTCCACGGTATATTGCAGCTGCCACCTTTTGCTGATATTTCTCTGAATTTAACATATATCGTTCATTTACATTCGATAAAAATCCAGCTTCAATTAAAGCTCCCGGTGTTTTCGCATACTTAAGCAAATAAACATGAGAGATTGTTTTAGCCGAACGATTTGTATTTTCTAAACTCGTTCGTAATTCAGCCTGTATAAACTTCGCTGCTCGTTCATTTTCAATTAAAGAGCGATAGTAAAACGTTTGTGCCCCTTTGGACCCACTACTCGGCAAGGCATTTAAATGAATGCTCGCAAAAAAGTCCACATCGGGCTTATTAATAATTTCTACACGCTTTTTTAAATCCTCCGCTTTACGTCTACTATATGATTTTGTGCTTTTATCAGCTAAATCATAGTCTCCCTCTCTCGTCAAAATAACTAAAGCTCCTTGCTCCTGCAAATAATCTTGTACCATTTTTGTAATTTCAAGCGTAATATCTTTTTCTACAATGTCTTTCCCACCAACCGCTCCTCCATCTGGTCCACCATGTCCAGCATCTAGTACAATTACTTTCCCAGATAAGGGTAAGTTCCACGCTCGCCACGACTTTGTAATTTGAAATTCTTGTTTTACCAAGAAAAACAGCACAACTGCAGCAAGCATAAAAGAGATAATTCGAATTCTCTTCATACCTTTCCTCCTCTAGCTAGTCCCTCTAATTACTTATATGGGACAGGAGGAAAGTTTATGCTTTTCTTAATGCAGCTTTAAGCGATATCTTCTTTCACCCTTTTCATATCCCTCACGCCACCATGAACTAATAAATTGCGCACAGGATTCATAAAGTAATTCCTCGTCTTTTAATTCTATCTCCCTTACCGCCATACTCGTTAAAAAGTGAAATAACATTTCCGTTAATTGCTGCTCTTCTTCTAAAGCTCTATATTTTACATCAAAAAACGATTCTCCATAATAACCAAATTTGCTATATCTTGCTCCTAATAAGTACGATTCAATTCCTAATTCGATACAATAATCTTCGTACTGACGATGGAGTTCCTTCATATCAAAAGCATCACGGATATTTGATCGTAATGTTTTTAGTGATAATTCACGCAGCATCTTTCGTTCATATTTCAACTGCTTTTCTTTTTGTTTTTCTTGTAAGCTAACAATGACATTCATAGTATTTATAAACCTCCCTAATACGTATTAGTCTAAGCTTCTAAAGAAGAAGCATACGTGAGAAGGTAGCACTAAAATATTCCAAGCTATAATAAGAGGACTAAAAATAATTGAGGGTGATTACATAAATAAAAAACAACATAAAACCTTTCTTTTTAGTTGGGAGAGAGCATCCAGCCATGATGCATAGAAACGATCAGATCCTTTTTCTACCTTATGCCAAAGAGCCATACGAGTGCAGGTTACCTTTTACTCTTCGTAGCAGCGACTTATATGTTAAAAATCAAAATATATTTATCCCGCAAACTCACAATGGATGATGGGAGTTTCACTTTATATAGTTCCATTAAGCATAATAAAAAACCCCAGCCAAATAGCTGGGGTTTGAAGTTCGCAAAAATTAACGTTTTGAGAACTGAGGTGCACGACGTGCGCCTTTAAGACCGTATTTTTTACGCTCTTTCATACGTGCGTCACGAGTTAATAGACCTGCACGTTTTAATGTTAGACGGTATTCTGGGTCAGCTTTTAATAAAGCGCGAGAAATACCGTGACGAATAGCACCAGCTTGACCAGTGTATCCACCACCATTTACGTTTACAAGTACATCGTAGTTACCTAAAGTTTCTGTTGCAACTAGAGGTTGTTTCACTACTTCACGTAATGCAGCAAATGGGATATAGTTTTCAAAATCACGACCGTTAATGATAACGCGTCCTTCGCCTGGAACTAGGCGTACGCGCGCTACTGAACTCTTACGACGTCCAGTACCATAGTATTGAACCTGTGCCAAAGTAAGCCCTCCTTTAATTAATTATCCGCGAAGTTCGTAAACTTCTGGTTTTTGTGCTTGGTGTGGATGCTCTGCTCCAGCATACACATTTAATTTTTTAGACACTTGACGTCCTAAACGTCCTTTTGGAAGCATGCCTTTAATTGCAAGCTCTAACATTTGTACAGGGTAGTTTGTACGCATTTCTAGAGCTGTTCTTTGTTTAAGTCCACCTGGGTGGTTAGTGTGACGGTAGTAAATTTTATCGTTTAATTTATTACCTGTTAAATGAATTTTCTCAGCGTTAATAATAATTACATGATCACCCGTGTCAACGTGTGGTGTAAATGTTGGTTTGTTTTTACCACGTAAAATGGATGCTACTTCACTAGCTAGGCGACCTAAAGTTTGACCTTCAGCGTCAACCACATACCATTTACGCTCAACTTCGTTAGCTTTTGCCATAAAAGTCGTACGCATGTGTTTCCCTCCTCGTTATCTTTTCCATAGAAAAAATCTATTGTTTATCTTAAACACGATTTCCTTCCGGGGCTAATCGTGGTTTTAGAAACAATACCATATGTTATGATATCCTTTTGAGTTTCTAATGTCAAGCAAATGTTACACCAGGATTAGTTGTTATAGTTTACCTGCCATAAATAAAGCCCATACCCCGGCACCATCTTCCCTGCAAAACGACGATCTTGTTTTTCTAAAATCTCCGGAATGCCTCCTGGATCAATCTTGCCTTGTCCTACGCTAAGCAGCGTACCAACAATAATTCGAACCATATTATATAAAAATCCATTGCCTACAAAACGAAAAATTAATTCATCATCTTGTTCAATTAAATCTATTTCATAAATTGTGCGCACTTTATCTTTTTTATCAGTTTTTGCCGAACAAAATGAAGTAAAATCATGCGTTCCAATAAAATAAGGAATTGCCTTCCGAATAGATTCTATTTCCAATGGATATGGATACTGATATACGTAATTTCTACGGAATACATCCGCCGTTTTTGATAATAATACACGATAACGATATTCTTTTTTCTCAACACCGTAGCGCGCATGGAAATCTTCTGTTTTTTTCTCTACTTGCAGGACAACAATATCGTCTGGCAGCATCGTGTTTAAAGCATTCATCCATTGCCATTCTTCAAGAGATAATGATGTATCAAAATGAATCACCTGTCCTCTTGCATGAACAGTAGAATCTGTCCGCCCTGATGCTTGAACACGAACAGGCTCTCCTTTATGCAATTTTTGCAGTGCCTTCTCTATTTCTTGTTGCACAGTACGATGCTGCGGTTGAATTTGATAACCGCAAAAATTGATGCCATCATATGCAACTGTACATTTTATTCTTTCCATTTCTCTATTCTCCATTACGATCGCACCCATGCTAGAATACACGCTAAACAAAGTAAACTCACTATCGTCAACGTATCACTTATTTTCCAGCGTAGCTGCCTAAATTTAGTACGTCCTTCACCACTTTGATACCCACGTGCTTCCATTGCAATCGCTAAGTCCTCAGCACGTTTAAAAGCACTAATAAAAAGCGGCACAAGTAAAGAAATAACCGCCTTTAATCGATCTTTTATCGGTCCACCAGCAAAATCAATACCACGGGATGCTTGTGCTTTCATAATTTTACTCGTCTCATCCATTAATGTTGGGATAAAACGAAGAGAAATAGACATCATTAATGCGATTTCATGAACAGGAACCTTTATACGCTTTAATGGCTTTAACAACGTTTCCATACCATCGGTAATTTCAATTGGTGTTGTTGTTAATGTTAATAATGTAGTCATTAAAATAATGACAAAAAAGCGTATAGAAATATATATTCCTTGCTCTAATCCCTTTTCATGTATCGAAAACCAACCAAGCTGGAACAGTACATCTCCTTCTTTATTTGTAAAAATATGCAGAAAAAATGTAAAAAGAAAAATCCATAAGATTGGTTTTAAGCCCGAAAGTACATAACGAATCGGCACTTTTGCAAAAAATAAAGCAATGAGTGCATATAAAAATAAAAATCCATATGAAATCGCATTATTTGCTAAAAAGACAACAAATACATATAAAAAGACAATCAACAGCTTCGTACGTGGATCAAGTTGATGAATGAGCGACCTACCTGGAATATATCTCCCAATAATCAACTGCTGCATGATTCATGACCACCTTTTCGTAACACCTGTACAACTTCATGAGTAAGATCCTCTAAAGATAAGGTAGCCTTTGGAATCGTAATACCAAACTTCTCTTCAATTGCACGTTTATACTTTAAAGACATTGGAAGGCCCACACCGATTTGTTCTAACTCATCTGCATGTAAAAATACTTCCTCTGCTGTTCCTTGCAAAAAGACCGTTCCTTTATGCATAACCACAATTTGATCTGCATACTTGGCAGCATCTTCCATATTATGAGTAACTAGGATTACTGTCAAACCCTGCTCCTTATGAAGCTTATAAAACATCTCCATAAGCTCTTGCTGTCCCTTAGGGTCAAGCCCTGCTGTCGGTTCGTCTAATACGAGAACTTCAGGTTCCATTGCAAGTACACCCGCTATTGCAACACGTCTCATCTGTCCACCACTTAACTCAAATGGAGAACGCGCTAATAGCTCTGGATCCAATCCTACAAGCTCAATTGCATCCCTTGCCTTTTGTCTTGCCTCTTCTTCCGATACTCCGAAATTTGAGGGTCCAAAACAAATATCTTTCTCAACTGTTTCTTCAAATAACTGATGCTCTGGAAATTGAAAGACAACCCCTACTTTTTTTCGTAGTGGCTTTAATTTTTTTTCTTTCTTTTGCGAGGAAATCAAATGCTCCCCAATTTGGACCGTACCGTTTGTCGGCTGCAATAAACCATTTAAATGTTGAATCATCGTTGATTTGCCCGAACCAGTATGACCGATAATGGCATAATACCCTCCACTTGGAAACGACACGTTTACATCATAAAGCGCGCGTCTTTCAAATGGAGTTTTATATTGATAACGATGCTCTACTGTTTGGAATGTAATCTCCAAAGTTCGTTCACCAAACTTTCCATTGTAAGATGCGTATTCTGCAGTGGAATTTCATTTCTTTTTAATAATTCTGCTATTTTTACCGAGAATGGTACATCTAACCCAATTTCCCTAAGCATATAAGAGGACTTAAAAATTTGCTCTGGTGTACCTTCCTCTAATATTTCTCCCTGATTCAAAATGATAACACGGTCTGACTGTGCAGCTTCTTCCAAATCGTGGGTAATCGATAAAACGGTAATACCTTTTGTATCCACAAGCTTCCTAACTGTTTCAATTACTTCACGTCGTCCTTGTGGATCTAACATCGATGTTGCTTCATCCAATATTAAAATAGATGGTTGCAATGCTAACACACCTGCAATCGCAACACGTTGCTTTTGTCCACCAGATAACGAATGAGGCTCTTCGTTCAGAAACCCTTCCATTCGAACCATCTGCAGCGCTTGATTCATCCGTTCTACCATCTGTTTCCGAGGCATTCCGATATTTTCAAGACCAAATGCAACATCATCTTGCACTGTTGTCCCAACAAATTGATTATCTGGGTTTTGAAATACCATACCTATTTGTTTTCGAATATCCCATACCGTCTCTTCAGATAAAATCATTGCATTATTTACAACAATCGTTCCTGATTCCGGTAAAAATAAACCATTTAATAATTTTGCAAGTGTAGACTTTCCTGAACCATTTTGTCCAATTACAGAAACCCATTCTCCCTCATATAAAGAGAATGATACGTCTTTTAACGCATAAGAAGTTGCCCCGGGATATTGAAATGATATATTTTGCGTGCGAAGTTTCTCGTTTTTCAATGCAAGGCACCCTCTCTCATTACTCCACCAAGTTAGCCTATTTTCTATATTTAAAAAAAAAGGGCCACGACCAGTTACTTGAAAAGAACTGTCCTGCCCTTTTAATTATCATTATACTAACTCGATAATTACCATTGGTGCTGCGTCTCCGCGACGTGGACCAATTTTTGCAATACGAGTGTATCCGCCTTGACGCTCAGCATAGCGTGGAGCTACATCAGCGAATAATTTTTGAAGTGCATCTTGACCAGTCTCAGCGTTAGCAACTTCATTGCGGATGAAAGATGCAGCTTGACGGCGAGCATGAAGATCTCCGCGTTTACCTAAAGTGATCATTTTTTCCACTACAGAACGAAGTTCTTTTGCACGAGTTTCTGTCGTTTGGATGCGCTCGTTGATAATTAAATCAGTAGCTAAGTCACGTAACATAGCTTTACGTTGCGCACTTGTACGGCCTAATTTTCTGTATGCCATTCGTAGTTCCCTCCTTTGTTGATGAGATTAAATCCTCAGTCGTCTTTACGTAAGCCTAAACCTAATTCCTCAAGCTTGTGCTTAACTTCTTCTAAGGATTTACGTCCTAAGTTACGAACTTTCATCATATCTTCTTCTGTTTTGTTCGCAAGCTCTTGTACAGTATTAATTCCTGCACGTTTTAAGCAATTATAAGAACGAACAGAAAGATCAAGTTCTTCGATAGTCATCTCTAGAACTTTTTCTTTTTGATCTTCTTCCTTCTCGACCATAATCTCAGCATTTTGTGCTTCATCAGTTAAACCAACGAAGATGTTTAAATGCTCAGTTAAGATTTTGGCACCTAAAGAGATAGCTTCTTTTGGCCCGATGCTTCCATCCGTCCATACATCAAGCGTAAGCTTATCATAATTTGCCACTTGTCCGACACGTGTCTTTTCCACTTGGTAAGTCACACGTGATACTGGAGTATAAATAGAATCAATAGGAATAACTCCTATTGGTTGATCTTCGCTTTTATTTGCATCAGCTGGCGTATACCCACGGCCACGCTTTGCAGTTAAACGCACGCGGAAATGCGCATCTTTTGCTAACGTCGCAATGTATAAATCTGGATTTAAGATTTCAACATCACTATCGTGAGTAATATCAGCAGCTGTGACAATACCTTCGCCCTGTACATCGATTTCCAACGTCTTCTCTTCTTCAGAGTAGATTTTAAGAGCTAACTTTTTCAAGTTTAAGATGATCGTTGTAACGTCTTCTACTACGCCCTCAACTGTTGAAAATTCGTGTAATACGCCATCGATTTGGATAGCAGTTACAGCGGCACCAGGGAGTGAGGATAAAAGAATACGACGTAAGGAGTTACCCAAAGTAGTTCCATATCCACGCTCAAGCGGTTCAATCACGAATTTACCATACTTAGCATCTTCGTTAAGTTCAACCGTTTCGATTTTCGGTTTTTCAATTTCAATCATTAACTAAACCCTCCTTCAAAACGTCGAAACCCCGGCTAAACAAAGGAAAAACCTCTGTCTAACCGAAAGTCCCCCTTAGGCAGTTCCCGATTGTGCACAACAAGCGATGTTTCTGTACGAAATTTCTCGATAATGCATCATATCCATTATAGACAAAAGGGAAAATTCTATACAGAAAAATTAAACACGACGACGTTTTGGCGGACGACATCCATTATGAGGAACTGGAGTAACATCTCTAATTGCTGTTACTTCTAGACCTGCAGCTTGAAGAGCACGAATTGCAGCTTCACGACCAGCACCAGGACCTTTTACAGTAACCTCTAAAGTTTTTAAACCGTGCTCCATTGCAACTTTAGCAGCAGTTTCAGCAGCCATTTGCGCAGCGAATGGAGTAGATTTACGAGATCCACGGAAACCAAGTGCACCAGCACTAGACCAAGAAAGCGCGTTACCATGAGTGTCTGTAAGTGTTACGATTGTGTTGTTGAAAGTAGAACGAATATGAGCTACACCAGCTTCAATATTCTTTTTCACACGTTTTTTACGAGTGTTTGTTTTACGTGCCATTGTTAGTTCAACCTCCTTTACTTATTATTTCTTTTTATTTGCTACTGTACGACGTGGACCTTTACGTGTACGAGCATTGTTTTTAGAGTTTTGACCACGAACTGGTAAACCACGACGGTGACGAAGACCACGGTAAGAACCGATCTCCATTAGACGTTTAATGTTAAGAGATACTTCACGACGAAGGTCTCCCTCAACTTTAATACGATCGATGATATCACGGATACGTCCTAATTCGTCTTCCGTTAAATCACGAACTCGTGTTTCTTCAGAAACACCAGCTTCAGCAAGAATTTTTTCAGCAGTTGTGCGACCAATGCCGAATACGTAAGTTAAAGAAATAACAACGCGTTTGTCACGAGGAATATCTACACCTGCGATACGTGCCATTCCGAATGCACCTCCTTCTGATTAACCTTGTTTTTGTTTATGTTTAGGGTTTTCACAAATAACCATTACTTTTCCACGTCTACGAATAACTTTACATTTTTCGCAGATTGGTTTAACTGACGGTCTTACTTTCATGTCTCGAACCTCCTTAAAGATTACGGAGTGCTATATTATTTAAAACGGTACGTAATACGACCACGATTTAAATCGTACGGAGATAATTCTACCGTAACTTTGTCTCCTGGTAAAATACGAATGAAGTTCATACGGATTTTACCAGAAACGTGAGCCAATACGACATGCCCATTCTCTAATTCTACTTTGAACATAGCATTTGGCAACGTTTCAAGAACGGTACCTTCGACTTCAATTACATCATCTTTAGCCATTCAATAGTTCTCCCTTCTTCAAATCAGTAACATTTTACACTGCTCTGAAATCCCGGAGAGCCAGCTACTTATAAAGTGGTAAGGATTTCGTATCCTGCTTCTGTAAGAGCAATCGTGTGCTCGAAGTGGGCACACCATTTACCATCTACCGTTACCACTGTCCAGTCATCAGATAGTGTTTTTACATATCGTCTTCCTTGGTTCACCATCGGCTCAACACAGATAACCATTCCCGGCTTTAATCTAGGACCTTTATTTGGTGGACCATAGTGCGGGATTTGAGGGTCTTCATGTAAGTCTTGCCCGATTCCGTGACCAACATACTCCCTAACGATCGAGAATCCATTATCTTCAGCATACGTTTGAACCGCATGTGAGATATTCGATAACCTTTCGCCTGGTTTTATTTGTTCTAGACCAAGATACAACGATTTTTCTGTGACATCAAGTAGCTTTTGAACAGATTCAGAAATGTTTCCTACTGGATACGTCCATGCAGAATCTCCATGGTACCCATTGTATTTCGCACCAATATCGATACTGATGATATCGCCTGCTTGGAGCTTGCGCTTTCCTGGAATCCCATGTACAAGCTCTTCATTTACAGAAGCACAGATGCTTCCCGGAAATCCGTTGTATCCTTTAAAAGATGGCGTAGCACCATATTTTCGAATCGTCTTTTCCGCTATTTGATCGAGCTCTTTCGTTGTAATTCCTGGAGCAATATGCTTTTTCAACTCTTGATGAGTTAAAGCAACGATCTTGCCCGCTTCTCGCATGATTTCTATCTCGCGAGGAGTTTTGCAAATGATCATTACGCTAAGCCTCCGATGAGAACATCGATATCAGCAAATACTTTATTGATATCTTGCTCACCATTAATGCTTTGTAAGTAACCAAGCTCTTCATAGAAATCAAGCAAAGGTTTTGTTTGCTTAATATTTACATCTAAACGATTCGCTACAGTTTCTTCATTGTCATCAGAGCGTTGATATAATTCGCCACCACATTTATCGCACACATCAGCTTTTGCTGGTGGATTGAATTCTAAGTGATAAGTCGCACCGCACTCTTTACAAATGCGACGGCCTGTAAGACGTTTTAATAGCAATCCTGAATCCACATTAATGTTTAAAACATAGTCGATTTTTTTGCCAAGATCTTTCATTATCTCTTCAAGAGCAGATGCTTGTGCAACTGTTCGTGGGAAACCGTCTAACAAGAAGCCTTTAACACAGTCTTCTTGGCTTAAACGTTCACGAACGATTCCGATTGTAACTTCATCTGGAACAAGGGCACCTTTATCAATAAAAGATTTTGCTTGTAAACCAAGTTCAGTTTCAGCCTTCATAGCTGCACGGAACATATCTCCTGTTGAGATGTGAGGGATGTTATACTTGGCTACAATCTGTTCGGCTTGTGTACCTTTACCAGCACCAGGAAGCCCCATTAAAATTAAGTTCATCTTTGTTCCCCCTCGTAATGAGCATGTAGGGAAGATTCATCTTCCCACTTACTCACTGCTTGATAAACCCTTTGTAATGGCGTTTTACCAGTTGGCTTTCTAGCTGCTTCATTGTTTCTAAAGCAACGCCGACAACAATTAACATACTCGTTCCACCAATCTGTGCAGATGGAGGAAGGTTCCCAAGTTTAGTAAATATAACTGGTAGAATAGCAATCGCTGCTAGGAAAATAGATCCTACAAAGGTCAAACGATACAAGATTTTTGTTAGATATTGTTCTGTATTCTTACCCGGACGAATACCTGGAACATATCCACCTTGCTTGTTTAAGTTCTCTGACATTTGTTCTGGATTAACCTGAACAAATGCATAGAAATATGTGAAGGCTACAATGAGCGCAACATATATTATCATTCCCACTGGGTGAGAATAGTTAAAGTTTGCAATGATCCACTGCGATACATCGTGTTTCGGGAAGAACTGTGCAATAGTTGGTGGTGTAATTAAGAATGAAACAGCAAAAATTACTGGAATAACACCCGCACTATTTACCTTAAGCGGTAAATGTGTGTTTTGTGCTCCAGTATAACTACCATTTCCTCCTGTTACACGCTTCGCATATTGAATTGGGATCTTTCTAACAGCTTGTTGAATGAAGATAACTCCAACAACAATTGCTAGCACAGCTAGTAAAATCAATACAACTTTAACGATACTCATGAACAGTTGATCTCCGACATTTTGAAACTGTTGTTGATACACTTGAGATATTACACTTGGGATCGCCGCGGCAATACCACCAAAGATAAGGATGGAAATACCATTACCTACACCTTTAGCTGTAATCTGTTCACCTAACCACATTAAAAATGCAGTACCAGCAGTCAGTACCGTAGCAATGTATAAATAAGTGCTCCAACCTGGATTCAAAATTAACTGCCCACCTACCATACCGTTAAAACCGATTGACATACCAAACCCCTGAATAAACGCAAGAACAATCGTAAAGTAACGCGTGAATTGTGTTAATTTACGACGGCCCATTTCGCCTTGCTTCGACCATTCCGAAAATTTAGGAACAACATCCATCTGCAATAATTGCACGATGATGGATGCTGTAATATACGGCATGATTCCCATCGCAAAGATGGAGAAGTTTTTCAAAGCGCCACCGCCAAATGTATTTAGGATTCCTAATGCATTTAACTGATCTTGTGCCTTCAGTACGTCTCCATTTGTAAATGGCACTGGGATAAACGTGCCAATCCTGAATACGATTAACATCGCTAAAGTGAATAATATTTTACGTCTTATCTCAGCAACGCGCATAAAGTTGGAGATTGTACGAAACATTAGATCACCTCAACTGTTCCGCCAGCTGCTTCAATTGCTTCTTTAGCACTTGAAGAGAACTTGTGCGCTTTAACAGTTAGTTTTTTCTCAACTGCTCCGCTTGCAAGAACTTTAACACCGTCATTTAACTTGCTGATAACGCCAGTTTCCAGCAATAATTCAGGTGTTACTTCTGTACCATCTTCAAAACGATTTAACGTCGCTAAGTTTACAATAGCAAACTCTTTGCGGTTAATGTTTGTGAAGCCGCGTTTTGGTAAACGACGGAATAATGGAGTTTGACCACCTTCGAAGCCAAGACGAACACCACCGCCAGAACGAGCGTTTTGTCCTTTATGACCTTTACCAGCAGTTTTACCGTTACCAGAACCGATACCGCGACCGACACGGTTACGTACTTTACGAGAACCTTCTGCAGGTTTTAATTCATGAAGTTTCATTCCCAGGCACCTCCTTATATTAATGAGTTATCCTTAAGCTTCTTTTACAGTTACAAGGTGAGAAACTTTGTTGATCATACCAAGAATAGCAGGAGTTTCTTCCTTAACTACAGTTGAATTCAACTTTTTAAGACCTAAAGCTTCTACAGTCGCACGTTGATCTTGTGGACGACCAATTACACTACGAGTGAGGGTAATTTCTAACTTTTTCGCCATTTGTTTTCCCTCCTTCTTAACCTAGTAGCTCTTCTACAGATTTACCGCGTAATTTTGCAACATCTTCAGCACGCTTAAGTTCGCTTAATCCGTTCACAGTAGCGCGAATCATGTTAATTGGTGTGTTAGAACCAAGAGATTTCGAAAGAATATCTTGTACACCAGCTAATTCAAGAACCGCACGAACTGGTCCACCAGCGATTACTCCAGTACCTTCAGCAGCAGGTTTTAAGAATACTTCACCAGCACCGAAATGTCCGATGATTTCGTGTGGAATTGATGTACCAACTAATGGTACTTCGATTAAGTTTTTCTTAGCATCTTCGATAGCTTTGCGAATAGCATCTGGTACCTCTTGAGCTTTACCAGTACCGAATCCAACATGACCGTTTTTATCACCAACTACAACTAGTGCAGCAAAGCGGAAACGACGACCACCCTTAACAACTTTCGCAACACGGTTTATCGTAACTACACGTTCTTCAAGTTCTAATTTACTTGGGTCAATGCGACGCATCAATTTTCCCTCCTTTGACCATTAAAATTGTAATCCAGCCTCACGAGCAGCTTCAGCTAGAGCTTTAACACGGCCATGGTATAAGTAACCACCGCGATCAAATACTACTTCTTTAACACCCTTCTCTACAGCACGCTTAGCAACTAATTCGCCAACTTTCGTAGCAGCTTCAGTGTTGCCTGTACCGTTAAGAGCAAGGTCTTTATCAAGAGTAGATGCACTTACTAATGTTACACCATTCACATCATCAATAACTTGAGCGTAAATGTGTTGATTAGAACGGAACACGTTTAAACGTGGACGCTCTGCAGTACCAGTAAGTTTAGCACGTACACGTGCATGTCTTTTCTTACGAGTCGCATTTTTATCAGCTTTAGTGATCATTCTTGTCACTCCTTTCTTTCACCTAACGGGCTTACTTAGCAGTTTTACCTTCTTTACGACGTACAACTTCACCTTCGTAACGAATTCCTTTACCTTTGTAAGGTTCTGGAGCACGTACAGCACGAACGTTAGCAGCGAATTCGCCGACACGTTGTTTGTCGATACCTTTAATCACGATCTTAGTTGGAGCAGGAACTTCAACTTCAAGACCCGCTTCAGGAGTCATTTCAACTGGGTGAGAGTAACCTACGTTTAATACAAGCTTGTTACCTTGTTTTTGAGCACGGTAACCAACCCCGATTAATTCAAGTCCGCGAGCGAAACCTGTAGTTACACCTTCAACCATGTTTCCTAGTAAAGCACGAGTTGTACCGTGTAATGCACGGTGTTCCTTCTGTTCAGATGGACGCTCAACTGTTAAGATGTTTTCTTCAATTTTGATAGCCATATCAGCATTGAATGTACGAGTTAATTCACCTTTAGGTCCTTTTACTGTTACAGTATTGTTTTCTGCTACTGTGATAGTAACACCTGCAGGGATTTCAAGAATCTTTTTACCAATACGAGACATGTTGTCACACCTCCGTTCGTTTCAATATTAATTACCAAACGTATGCTACTACTTCTCCACCAGTTTGTAATTGACGAGCGTCTTTGTCCGTCATTACTCCCTTAGATGTAGAAACAAGAGCGATACCTAATCCGTTAAGTACGCGTGGTACTTCATCAGCTTTAGCGTAAACGCGTAAGCCAGGTTTACTGATACGTTTTAATCCAGTGATTACACGTTCGTTGTTTGCACCATATTTCAGGAAAATACGAAGGATACCTTGTTTGTTATCCTCGATGTATTCTACATCACGAATGAAACCTTCACGTTTTAAAAGTTCAGCGATCTCTTTTTTGATTTTAGAAGCAGGAACCTCTAATTTCTCATGACGTACCATGTTCGCATTACGGATGCGAGTAAGCATATCTGCAATTGGATCTGTCATCACCATGTGTTTTACCTCCTTCCCATTTGTGGGTTTTACCAACTAGCTTTTTTAACACCAGGAATTTGACCTTTATATGCAAGTTCACGGAAACAAATACGGCAAAGTTTAAATTTGCGGTATACAGAATGCGGACGACCGCAGCGCTCGCAACGTGTATACTCTTGTACTTTAAACTTAGGAGTACGCTTTTGTTTCGCAATCATAGATTTTTTAGCCACGTTTTCGCCTCCTCTACTTAGCGTTGGCTTCCATTATTTTTGGAATGGCATACCGAATTGTGTTAAAAGTTCACGAGCTTCTTCGTCAGTGTTCGCTGTAGTAACGATTACGATGTCCATACCGCGGACTTTGCTTACTTTATCATAATCGATCTCAGGGAAAATAAGTTGCTCTTTAACACCTAATGTATAGTTACCACGACCATCGAAAGATTTCTTAGATACACCACGGAAATCACGTACACGTGGTAAAGAAACAGATACTAATTTGTCGAAGAACTCATACATTTGCTCGCCGCGTAAAGTAACTTTCGCACCAATAGGCATTCCTTCACGAAGACGGAAACCTGCGATAGATTTTTTCGCGCGAGTGATAACAGGTTTTTGACCTGCGATTTGAGTTAATTCTTCTACAGCATTGTCTAATGCTTTAGAGTTTGCTACCGCATCACCAACACCAGTGTTGATAACGATCTTTTCGATCTTCGGTACTTGCATTACAGATTTATAGTTAAACTTGCTCATTAGAGCAGGAGTAATTTCCTTTTGGAACTTCTCTTTAAGGCGATTCAATGAAGTGACCTCCTTTCTTAAGAAAATTATTTATCTAATAATTCACCAGATTTTTTTGCAATACGAACTTTTTTACCATCTTCCACTTTGAAGCCTACGCGAGTAGGTTCACCAGTTTTCGGATCTAATGGCATAACATTAGAAACGTGGATAGGTGCTTCTTTCGTGATAATTCCACCTTGTGGATTTAATTGAGATGGCTTAGAGTGCTTCTTAACGATGTTAACACCCTCAACGATAACACGGTTTTCCTTTGGGAAAGCCACAAGGATAACGCCTTGTTTTCCTTTGTCTTTACCAGTGATTACCTGTACTTTATCACCTTTTTTTACATGCATCTTAATTCTGCACCTCCTTAGCAAGGCAATACCTTAAATTATAGAACTTCTGGAGCTAAAGAAACGATCTTCATGAAGTTGCTATCACGTAGTTCACGAGCTACTGGTCCGAAGATACGAGTACCGCGTGGGCTCTTGTCGTCTTTAATGATAACCGCTGCGTTTTCATCAAAACGAATGTAAGAACCATCTGGACGACGAGCACCGCTCTTCGTACGTACTACTACTGCTTTAACAACGTCACCTTTTTTAACAACGCCACCTGGTGTTGCTTGTTTTACCGTAGCAACGATAATATCACCGATGTTAGCATATTTACGACCAGAGCCGCCTAATACCTTAATTGTTAAAAGTTCACGTGCACCAGAGTTGTCAGCAACTTTCAAACGAGATTCTTGTTGGATCATGTTATGAAACCTCCCTTCGGACTTAAAATTCCGATTCGTCTATTTAGATAATAACCGCTTCTTCAACGATTTCAACTAAACGGAAACGCTTAGTAGCAGAAAGCGGGCGAGTTTCCATGATTTTTACGATATCGCCAACTTTTGCTTGGTTTTGCTCATCATGCGCTTTATATTTCTTAGAATATTTAACGCGCTTTCCGTACAAGGAATGAGTTTTGTAAGTTTCAACTAAAACTGTAATCGTTTTGTCCATTTTGTCAGATACAACACGACCAGTATAAACTTTGCGTTGGTTACGTTCGCTCACTTTGCAAACCTCCCCTCAATTTATCGATTAATTCCGATCTCTCTTTCACGAACTACAGTTTTCATACGAGCGATCGCTTTACGCACTTCACGGATGCGTGTTGGATTCTCTAATTGTCCTGTAGCAAGTTGGAAGCGAAGGTTGAACAACTCTTCCTTTAACGCTTTAACTTTTGTTTCGATTTCGGCAGTGGTTAATTCACGAATATCATTAGTTTTCATTAGATTCACCACCATTTTCTTCACGTTTTACGAATTTACATTTCACAGGTAACTTGTGAGCTGCAAGACGTAATGCTTCGCGTGCTACCTCTTCAGATACACCCGCGATTTCAAACATAACTTTCCCAGGTTTTACTACTGCTACCCAGCCTTCTGGTGCCCCTTTACCGGAACCCATACGTACTTCTAGAGGTTTTGCAGTGTAAGGTTTAGAAGGGAAAATTTTAATCCAAACTTTACCGCCACGTTTCATGTAACGAGTCATTGCACGACGAGCTGCTTCGATTTGACGGTTAGTGATCCATGAAGCTGCTTGAGCTTGAAGACCAAATTCACCAAATGCTACTTCAGCGCCACCTTTTGCACGACCACGCATTTTACCACGATGCTCTCTACGATATTTTACGCGTTTAGGCATTAACATATTATTTTCCTCCTTCCTCAGAAGCTTTCTTTTTTGTAGGAAGGACTTCTCCACGGTAGATCCATACTTTTACGCCTAATTTACCGTATGTTGTATCAGCTTCAGCTGTTGCATAGTCAATATCAGCGCGAAGTGTATGAAGTGGAACAGTTCCTTCACTGTAAGATTCTGCACGAGCGATATCTGCTCCGCCAAGACGACCAGAAACCTGTGTTTTAATACCTTTAGCACCTGCGCGCATAGCACGTTGAATAACTTGCTTTTGTGCACGACGGAAAGATACACGGTTTTCTAATTGACGAGCGATATTTTCCGCTACTAATTTAGCGTCAAGATCAGCTCTCTTAACTTCTAAGATGTTGATGTGTACACGCTTGCCTGTTAATTGGTTAAGAGCTTTACGAAGTGCTTCAACTTCTGTACCACCTTTACCAATTACCATACCAGGTTTTGCAGTGTGAATTGTAACATTTACACGATTTGCTGCACGCTCGATTTCTACTTTAGAAACAGAAGAATCTTTTAAGCGAGCTGCGATGTATTCACGAATTTTGATGTCTTCATGAAGAAGTGTAGCGTAATCTTTCTCAGCGAACCAGCGAGATTCCCAATCACGAATAACACCGACACGAAGACCGACCGGATTAACCTTTTGACCCATCGATTATCCCTCCTTCTTTTCTGATACCACAACTGTGATGTGGCTTGTGCGTTTGTTAATTTGGCTTGCACGACCCATTGCACGTGGACGGAAACGTTTTAACGTTGGACCTTCGTCAACGAAAACTTTTTCAACAACTAAGTTGTTTACATCCATTTCGTAGTTATGCTCTGCGTTTGCGATTGCAGATTTTAAAACTTTCTCTACAACTGGAGAAGCAGTTTTTGGTGTGTGGTTAAGGATAGCGATCGCTTCACCCACTTGCTTGCCTCGGATTAAGTCTACTACTAAACGAACTTTACGAGGAGCAATACGAACTGTTCTCGCTACTGCTTTAGCTTGCATTGAAGTGCCTCCTCTCATTATCTTCTAGTTTTCTTATCGTCAGCATCATGACCTTTATACGTACGAGTTGGTGCGAATTCACCTAACTTGTGGCCAACCATGTCCTCAGTGATGTATACAGGTACGTGTTTACGACCGTCATATACAGCAATTGTGTGACCAATGAACTGAGGGAAGATTGTTGAACGACGAGACCAAGTTTTAACAACTTGTTTTTGCTCAGTTTCGTTTAACTTTGCAACTTTATTCATTAAGTGATCATCGACAAATGGTCCTTTTTTTAAGCTACGAGCCATTTTGGTGCCTCCCTTCGTGATTGCCGTACGGTTCCAGAAGTGAACCGTACTACAACCCCATTATTTTTTACGACGACGAACGATGAATTTATCAGACGCTTTGTTTTTCTTACGAGTCTTGAATCCAAGAGTTGGTTTACCCCATGGAGACATTGGAGACTTACGTCCGATTGGTGAACGACCTTCACCACCACCGTGTGGGTGATCAACTGGGTTCATTACAGAACCACGAACAGTTGGGCGCTTACCTAACCAACGAGAACGACCTGCTTTACCAATTTTGATAAGTTCGTGTGATTCGTTACCTACTTGACCTACAGTTGCACGGCAAGCAGATAATACTAAGCGAACTTCACCAGAAGTTAAACGTACAAGTACGTATTTACCTTCTTTACCAAGTACTTGAGCAGATGTACCAGCAGAACGAACTAATTGTCCACCACGACCTGGTTTAAGTTCGATGTTATGAACAACAGTACCTACTGGAATGTTGATTAATGGTAATGCGTTACCGATTTTAATGTCAGCATCAGCGCCAGACATAACTTCCATGCCTACTTCTAAGTTTTTAGGAGCAAGAATGTAACGTTTTTCACCGTCAACGTAGTTAATTAATGCGATATTCGCAGAGCGGTTTGGATCGTATTCGATCGTAGCAACGCGTCCTGGAATTCCATCTTTGTTACGTTTAAAGTCGATGATACGGTATTGACGCTTATGTCCGCCACCTTGGTGACGTACAGTAATTTTACCTTGGTTATTACGTCCAGCCTTTTTGCTTAAAGGTGCAAGTAAAGACTTTTCCGGTCTGTCAGTCGTAATTTCAGCGAAATCATTCGTAGTCATGTTACGACGACCGTTAGTAGTTGGATTATACTTTTTAATTGCCATCTCAATTTCCCTCCTTCTTTAGTAAGAATTAAACACCTTGGAAGATTTCGATTTCTTTGCTGTCAGCAGTTAGCTTAACGATTGCTTTACGACGACGGTTAGTAAAACCAGCGTGACGACCAACGCGTTTTGCTTTCGGCTTGTAGTTCATGATGTTCACTTTTTCTACTTTAACACCAAAGATCGCTTCTATAGCATCTTTAACTTCTGTTTTATTAGATTTAACGTCCACATCGAACGTGTATTTTTTTTCAGCCATCATTTCCATAGAACGTTCAGTGATAACTGGGCGCTTAATGATATCACGAGGATCTCTCATTATGCAAGCACCTCCTCTACTTTTTCCACTGCCGCTTTTGTCATGATTAGCTTATCATGATGAAGCACGTCTAAAACGTTTACGCCATCAGCAGTGATTACTGTTACTCCAGGAATATTGCGAGCAGATAACTCTACAGTTTCGTTTGCATCAGCAGTTACGATAAGAGCTTTCTTTTCTACAGTTAATCCTTTAAGTACTGCTACCATGTCTTTTGTTTTTGGTGCATTTAACACTAAGTCTTCAAGAACTACAATGTTGTTCTCAACTACTTTAGTAGCTAATGCAGATTTAATAGCTAAGCGACGAACTTTCTTAGGAAGTTTGTAAGCATAGCTTCTTGGTGTAGGTCCGAATACCGTACCACCACCACGCCATTGAGGAGAGCGGATAGAACCTTGACGAGCACGTCCAGTTCCTTTTTGACGCCATGGTTTACGACCACCACCGCGCACTTCAGAGCGATTTTTTACTTTGTGTGTACCTTGACGTAAAGACGCACGTTGCATCATTACAGCTTCAAAAAGTACAGCTTCATTTGGTTCGATACCGAAAATAGCTTCAGCTAATTCGATTTCACCAACCTGTGAACCAGTTTGGTTATATACAGTAACTTTTGGCATTGGAATTCCTCCTTCCTATTGTGAATTATTTGCTAGCCTTCACAGCGCCTTGAACAACTACAAGAGATTTCTTAGCACCTGGAACGTTACCTTTTACTAATAATAAGTTGCGCTCAGTGTCAACTTGAACGATTTCTAAGTTTTGAACCGTAACTTGGTCTCCACCCATACGTCCAGCAAGTTTTTTGCCTTTGAATACACGGTTCGGAGCAACTGGGCCCATTGAACCAGGACGACGGTGATAACGAGAACCGTGAGACATAGGTCCGCGAGATTGTCCGTGGCGTTTAATAGCACCTTGGAAACCTTTACCTTTAGAAATTCCTGTTACGTCTACGATTTCACCTGCAGTGAAAACTTCAACTTTTACCTCTTGACCAACCTCTAATCCGTCCACGTCTGCATCGCGGATTTCGCGAATGAAGCGCTTAGGAGCAGTAGTTGCTTTAGCAACGTGACCTTGTTCAGGTTTGTTAGCTAATTTTTCACGTTTATCGTCGAATCCTAACTGAATTGCATTGTAGCCATCAGTTTCAGTTGTTTTCTTTTGAAGAACAACGTTTGGAGTCGCTGCGATTACTGTTACAGGAATTAGCTCACCGTTTTCAGCAAATACTTGAGTCATACCGATCTTTCTTCCTAAGATTCCTTTGGTCATGAGTTACACCTCCTACATTTTTAAGTTATATAAATTATAGTTTGATTTCGATATCTACACCAGATGGTAAATCTAAACGCATTAATGAGTCTACTGTTTGTGGAGTAGGGCTCACGATGTCGATTAGACGTTTGTGCGTGCGCATTTCGAATTGCTCACGAGAATCTTTGTACTTATGAACAGCACGAAGAATTGTGTAAACAGTTTTTTCAGTTGGTAATGGGATCGGACCAGAAACTGTTGCCCCAGAACGCTTAGCTGTTTCTACAATTTTCTCAGCTGACTGATCAAGAATACGGTGATCGTAAGCTTTTAAACGGATACGAATTTTTTCTTTTGCCATTATTTTCCCTCCTTCGTTCGCCTATTTCTAAAATAGACCTTCTCCATGGAAATTTCCTCACACCATGCCATGGCAAAGCGGCCGGGTGTGTCAGCAACCTTCCACTTCATCGCAGTCAAAGACCAACATTGTCTATTATACAATGTTATTCGTCTAGATGCAAGCATCTTTTTGTTTGCATCTGCTTTTCTCTACTTTTGCTATTATACATGGCACTTTAAAGAATTTCAAGTTTTCATCTACCGTTATTATTTTTACAGTTTCTGGATGTTTCTTTTTTCATCATCATATACTATAGAAGAAACTCGTTTAAAAATATAAAGTATCATTCCTACAAACAAAAAAACCCAAGGGAAAATCCCTTGAGTTTTTTAAATCTATTTAAAGATTACTCAACGATCGTAGCAACTACGCCGTAACCTACTGTACGTCCACCTTCACGAATAGAGAATTTAGTTCCCTCTTCGATTGCGATTGGAGCGATAAGTTCGATAGTCATTTCGATGTTGTCACCAGGCATTACCATTTCAGTACCTTCTGGTAATTGGATGATACCAGTTACGTCAGTTGTACGGAAATAGAATTGTGGACGGTAGTTAGCGAAGAATGGAGTGTGACGTCCACCTTCTTCTTTAGATAATACGAAAACTTCAGCTTTGAATTTAGCGTGAGCTTTTACAGATCCACTTTTAGCAAGAACTTGTCCACGTTGGATGTCTTCACGAGCAACCCCACGAAGTAGAGCACCGATGTTGTCACCAGCTTCAGCTTGGTCAAGAAGTTTACGGAACATTTCTACACCAGTTACAGTTGTAGTAGCAGCTTCTTCAGCAAGACCGATGATTTCTACTACGTCACCAACTTTAACGATTCCGCGCTCTACGCGACCAGTAGCTACTGTACCACGACCTGTGATAGAGAATACATCCTCTACAGGCATTAAGAATGGTTTGTCAGTTTCACGTTCTGGAGTTGGGATGTAAGCATCAACTTCAGCCATTAATTCAACGATTTTAGCTTCCCACTCAGCATCTCCTTGAAGAGCTTTAAGAGCAGAACCTTTAACTACAGGGATATCATCGCCTGGGAATCCGTATTCAGATAATAGATCACGAACTTCCATTTCTACTAATTCTAATAATTCTTCGTCGTCTACCATGTCGCATTTGTTTAAGAATACAACGATGTAAGGTACACCTACTTGACGAGAAAGAAGGATGTGCTCACGAGTTTGAGGCATTGGGCCATCAGCAGCAGATACTACTAAGATACCGCCGTCCATTTGAGCAGCACCAGTGATCATGTTTTTAACATAGTCAGCGTGACCTGGGCAGTCAACGTGTGCATAGTGACGAGTTTCAGTTTCGTACTCAACGTGTGCAGTTGAGATTGTGATACCGCGCTCTCTTTCTTCTGGAGCAGCATCGATTTGATCGTATCCGCGTGCTTCAGCACCACCAGCTTTTGCAAGAACTGTAGTGATCGCAGCAGTTAATGTAGTTTTACCATGGTCAACGTGGCCGATTGTACCGATGTTAACATGGGGTTTAGAACGTTCGAATTTAGCTTTAGCCATTCTAAATTCCTCCTTAGTTTATATAGGTTATTTTATATTTAGACTAGAAAGTGAAACTTATGTCCCACTTTCTAAGCTTACATAAGTAGTTATACTTGAACAATCGATAAAAATCAATTATTCACCTTTATTTTTTTTGATAATTTCTTCTGAAACAGACTTTGGCACTTCTTCATAATGGTCAAATACCATTGAGAATGTTCCACGTCCTTGAGTGTTAGAACGTAATGACGTTGCATAACCGAACATTTCAGAAAGTGGAACCATAGCGCGAACAACTTGTGCGTTACCGCGAGCTTCCATACCTTCTACACGTCCACGACGAGATGTTACGTCACCCATAATGTCACCCATGTACTCTTCAGGAATTACAACTTCAACTTTCATCATTGGCTCAAGGATTACTGGGTTACATTTAGAAACCGCAGCTTTAAGTGCCATAGATGCAGCGATTTTGAACGCCATCTCAGAGGAGTCAACATCATGGTAAGATCCGTCAACTAATGCAGCTTTAATGTCTACTACAGGATATCCTGCAAGTACACCATTTTTAAGTGCATCTTCAAGACCTGCTCCTACAGCTGGGATGTATTCACGTGGAACTACACCACCGACGATCTTGTTTTCGAATTCGAATCCTTTACCTTCTTCGTTAGGTTCAAACTCAATCCAAACGTGACCGAATTGTCCACGACCACCAGATTGACGTGCGAACTTACCTTCAACTTTCGCAGCAGCGCGGAAAGTTTCACGGTATGCTACCTGAGGTGCACCAACATTTGCTTCTACTTTGAATTCACGACGCATACGGTCAACGATGATGTCAAGGTGAAGTTCACCCATACCAGCGATGATTGTTTGGCCAGTTTCTTGGTCAGTGTGAGCACGGAATGTTGGATCTTCTTCAGAAAGCTTAGATAATGCTGTACCCATTTTATCTTGGTCAGCTTTAGATTTTGGTTCGATAGCTACAGAGATAACTGGCTCTGGGAATTCCATAGACTCAAGGATAACAAGGCTCTTCTCGTCACAAAGAGTATCACCAGTAGTAGTATCTTTTAAACCTACAGCAGCAGCGATGTCACCAGCGTAAACTGTTGAAATCTCTTCACGGCTGTTAGCGTGCATTTGTAGGATACGACCTACACGCTCACGCTTACCTTTAGTTGAGTTTTTCACGTATGATCCAGAGTTTAACACACCAGAGTACACACGGAAGAACGTTAATTTACCAACATAAGGGTCAGTCATGATTTTGAATGCTAGAGCTGAGAATGGCTCTTCATCGCTAGACTTACGTTCTACTTCTTCATCTGTATCAGGAACGATACCTTTAATAGCAGGTACGTCTAATGGAGATGGTAAGTAGTCAATAACTGCGTCTAACAGAATTTGAACACCTTTATTTTTGAATGCAGAACCACAGATTACTGGGAAGAATTCTACAGAAGTTGTAGCCTTACGGATACCAGCTTTAAGCTCTTCTACAGTGATTTCTTCACCCTCTAGGTACTTCATCATCATTTCTTCATCAAGCTCAGCTACCGCTTCAATAAGTTTTCCACGGTATTCTTCAGCTAGCTCTTTATGCTCTTCAGGAATTTCGATACGTTGAATATCTGTTCCTAAATCGTTACCGTACATGTAAGCACACTCTTCAACAAGGTCAATGATACCATTGAACTCGTCCTCAGCACCGATTGGTAACTGAATTGGATGTGCGTTTGCTTGTAAACGATCGTGGATTGTTCCTACAGAGTATAAGAAGTCTGCACCGATTTTATCCATTTTGTTAACGAATACGATACGAGGTACGCCGTAAGTAGTAGCCTGACGCCAAACAGTTTCTGTTTGTGGTTCTACACCAGATTGTGCATCAAGTACTGCTACTGCGCCATCAAGTACGCGTAGAGAACGTTCTACTTCTACTGTGAAGTCTACGTGTCCTGGAGTGTCAATGATGTTTACACGATGACCTTTCCATTGAGCTGTAGTTGCAGCAGAAGTAATTGTGATACCACGCTCTTGCTCTTGCTCCATCCAGTCCATCTGAGATGCACCTTCGTGAGTTTCACCGATTTTATGAATACGTCCTGTGTAGTACAAGATACGCTCAGTTGCTGTTGTTTTACCAGCATCGATGTGAGCCATGATACCAATATTACGAGTGTTTTCTAAAGAGAACTCTCTTCCCATTTGGTGTCTTGCTCCTTCCATATATGGATTGGATTATTTTATTTTAAGTAGCAAAAAAGCCACTTTATTTTATTACATATGTCAGTATATCCAGTACTCTCATTATGTAAAACGAGCGTCCAATGAAAGGGAGAGGCATTCTCCCTCTCCACACTTCCATATGTGACAAATAAAGCGGTCTATGCTTACATTTATTTTACGTTGAATCCTACCAACGGTAATGAGCAAATGCTTTGTTAGCTTCTGCCATTTTATGAGTGTCTTCACGTTTCTTAACAGATGCACCAGCGTTGTTAGCTGCATCTAAGATTTCGTTAGCAAGACGCTCTTCCATAGTTTTTTCACCACGAAGACGAGCATAGTTTACTAACCAACGAAGACCTAAAGTTGTACGACGTTCTGGACGAACCTCAACTGGAACTTGGTAGTTAGCACCACCAACACGACGAGCGCGTACTTCAAGAACAGGCATAATGTTCTTAAGAGCTTGCTCGAATACTTCCATTGGTTCTTTACCAGTACGTTCGCTAACGATATCGAACGCATTATAAAGAATTGTTTGAGATTTACCTTTTTTACCGTCAACCATCATTTTGTTGATTAGGCGCGTTACTAGTTTAGAATTATACATTGGATCTGGTAACACGTCACGTTTCGCAACAGGTCCTTTACGAGGCATATTGAGTTCCTCCTTTCAGTTCAGTTTTATTATTTCTTAGCTGCTTTTGGTTTTTTAGTACCGTATTTAGAACGGCCTTGCATACGCTTGTCAACACCAGCTGTGTCAAGCGCACCACGAACGATGTGGTAACGTACCCCTGGTAAGTCTTTTACACGACCACCGCGAATTAATACTACGCTGTGTTCTTGTAAGTTATGACCGATACCTGGGATGTATGCAGTTACCTCGATACCATTTGTTAAACGTACACGAGCATATTTACGTAAAGCTGAGTTCGGTTTCTTTGGAGTCATTGTACCAACACGAGTACATACACCACGTTTTTGAGGTGCAGAGATATCAGTTGATTTTTTCTTTAAAGAGTTGAAACCTTTGTTTAACGCAGGTGATTTAGATTTCCATACTTTATCAGTACGACCTTTTCTCACTAATTGGTTAATAGTAGGCATTTGAGTTATCCTCCCTTCGCATGTTTGTATGACCACATATCCAGGTGGTTCATTATTAGTTGAAAACAAAGTTTTTGCAAGGGAGAGCAAATGCTCTCTCCTCACAAAAACAGTTTTAACTTATTATTCCTATTGCTGAAGCTCCCACTTGAATCCCCGAAACTTTTCCAAGTTTACAAACAGATTCAACTTTGGTTATGGGTACGTTATGTTGCAATGCAGTACGAGTAATCACATGGGTTAACCGCATGTCAGCATCTTCTGCAATGACAACTTCTTTAACTGTACCATTTTTGATTGCTTCCAATGTTCGTTTATGTCCAACGACTACATTTTCCGCATTTGATACTTTTTGATAAGACATATACATATCCTCCAAAGCATCGTTCAGGAGCAACCTTGCTTATAGTAACATTTTGACTCATACAATGTCAACTAGGATTATCTGTTTTTATACAAAATTTACGACGGAAAATTTTACTGTTCCACATAAACTTCATCGTTTTCCACATTCATGTCATCTTGTGTTGATTTAACAAGATCCACTTTGCGATAACGATTCATACCTGTTCCAGCTGGAACAAGTTTACCGATAATAACATTCTCTTTCAATCCTAGAAGTTCATCGCGTTTGCCTTTAATTGCTGCATCTGTTAGAACGCGAGTTGTTTCTTGGAACGACGCTGCAGATAAGAATGAATCTGTTTCAAGTGAAGCTTTTGTAATACCAAGAAGCACTGGTCTTGCTGTTGCAGGTTGTTTACCTGTTAACAACACTTTTGCATTCGCATCAGTAAACTGATGGATATCCAATAATGTTCCTGGTAACACATCTGTTTCACCAGCATCCACTACACGAACTTTACGAAGCATTTGGCGAACCATTACCTCTACGTGTTTGTCACCAATTTCTACCCCTTGCATACGGTATACTTTTTGAACTTCGCGTAGTAAGTATTCTTGAACTGCTGTAATGTCCGTTACTTTTAGTAACTCTTTCGGATCAATAGAACCTTCTGTTAACTCTTTCCCGTGACCAATTGGCTGTCCTGGAGCTACTTTCAGACGAGCACCGTAAGGGATTGCATATGTGCGAGTTTCAACCTCACCTTGTACAACTACCTCTTGACGATCTTTAACATCGTTGATCGCCGCGATAACACCGTCGATTTCACTGATAACTGCCTGACCTTTCGGATTACGAGCTTCGAAGATCTCTTGGATACGAGGTAAACCTTGTGTGATATCGTCTCCGGCAACCCCACCTGTATGGAATGTACGCATCGTTAACTGTGTACCTGGCTCACCAATAGATTGAGCTGCGATAATACCTACCGCTTCCCCTACTTCTACATCTGTACCAGTTGCTAAGTTACGACCGTAACATTTCTTACATACGCCGTGGCGAGTGTTACATGTGAACGCTGAACGGATGTGTACTGTTTCCACACCTGAGTTTTCAACGATATGAGCGATATCTTCAGTAATTAATTCATTTTCACGAACTAATACTTCACCTGTTTCAGGATGTTTTACAGTTTTTCTTGCAAAACGTCCTACAAGACGATCATATAATGACTCGATTACTTCATTGCCCTCTTTAATCGCACCGATTAGTAAGCCGCGATCTGTTCCACAATCGTCTTCACGAACGATTACATCTTGTGCAACGTCTACAAGACGACGTGTTAAGTAACCAGAATCGGCAGTCTTAAGTGCTGTATCGGCAAGACCTTTACGCGCACCATGCGTAGAGATGAAGTACTCAAGTACTGTTAAACCTTCACGGAAACTTGATTTGATTGGAAGTTCAATGATACGACCAGATGGGTTGGCCATCAGACCACGCATACCAGCAAGCTGAGTGAAGTTCGATGCGTTACCACGGGCACCAGAGTCACTCATCATGAAGATTGGGTTGCGTTTATTCAAGGATTTCATCAGTTTTCCTTGGATAACATCTTTCGCATTACTCCAAATAGAGATAACGCGATCGTAACGTTCTTCTTCCGTGATTAAACCGCGACGGAATTGTTTAATTACTTTATCTACTTTTGCTTGTGCTTCGTGGAGAATTTCATCTTTTTCACCTAATACAAGAATGTCGGCTACCCCAACTGTAATACCAGCTTTTGTAGAGTATTTGAATCCTAAGTTCTTCATACGGTCAAGCATACGAGACGTTTCTGTAATTTTGAAACGTTTAAACACTTCCGCAATGATGTTACCAAGGATTTTCTTGCTAAATGGTGCCACTTCTTCGCGACTAGCAATAATTTCTTTAATGTTCGCACCTTTTTCAACGAAATATTTCGCTGGTGTTTCTTTTTCAAGGTTTGAATTTGTCGGTTCATTAATATAAGGGAACGACTTCGGTAAGATTTCGTTAAATATTAATTTACCAACTGTTGTTAATAGAAGCTTGCCTTTTTGCTCTTCAGTAAATGTTTCATTGTTGTTCACAGAGCTTGCAGCAACTGCGACACGAGTATGAAGATGTACATATCCATTTTGATACGCAAGCAATGCTTCATTTGCATCTTTGAACACCATACCTTCACCAATTGCACCCTCGCGCTCAAGTGTTAAGTAATAGTTACCTAATACCATATCCTGAGATGGTGTAACAACTGGTTTTCCATCTTTCGGGTTCAAGATGTTTTGTGCTGCTAACATAAGAAGACGAGCTTCTGCTTGTGCTTCTGATGATAACGGAACGTGAACCGCCATTTGGTCACCATCAAAGTCCGCGTTATATGCAGTACATACAAGTGGATGAAGACGGATTGCGCGTCCTTCTACTAATGTAGGTTCGAACGCTTGGATACCAAGACGGTGAAGCGTTGGAGCACGGTTTAGAAGTACTGGGTGTTCTTTAATTACAGATTCTAAAACATCCCAAACTTCAGGTTGTACACGCTCGATTTTACGTTTCGCACTCTTAATGTTGTGTGCTAATCCTTTTTCTACTAAATCTTTCATAACGAAAGGTTTGAACAATTCAAGTGCCATCTCTTTCGGTAATCCACATTGATACATTTTTAAGTTTGGTCCTACAACGATAACGGAACGACCAGAGTAGTCAACACGTTTACCTAATAAGTTTTGACGGAAACGTCCTTGTTTACCTTTTAGCATGTGAGATAGTGATTTTAATGGACGGTTACCTGGTCCAGTAACTGGACGGCCACGACGACCATTATCGATTAATGCGTCTACAGCTTCTTGTAACATACGTTTTTCGTTTTGAACGATGATGCTTGGTGCACCTAAGTCCAACAGACGTTTTAAACGGTTGTTACGGTTAATTACACGACGATATAAGTCGTTTAAGTCAGAAGTCGCAAAACGTCCACCATCTAACTGTACCATCGGGCGTAGTTCTGGTGGAATAACTGGAAGAACATCCAAAATCATCCAAGATGGCTCGTTTCCAGAGTTACGGAATGCTTCTAATACTTCTAGACGTTTAATAGCACGAGTACGACGTTGTCCTTGTGCTGTTTTTAATTCTTCTTTTAAGAAGTCTACTTCTTTATCTAAATCGATGTCTTGTAATAACTTCTTAATCGCTTCTGCACCCATAGCAGCTTGGAATGTGCTGCCATATCGATCACGATATGCACGGTATTCTTTTTCAGAAAGCAATTGCTTCTTATCAAGTGGTGTATCTCCACTTTCTGTTACAACATAAGAAGCGAAATAAATTACTTCTTCAAGCGCGCGAGGGGACATGTCTAAGACAAGTCCCATGCGGCTCGGGATACCTTTGAAATACCAAATATGAGATACAGGAGCAGCTAATTCAATATGACCCATACGTTCACGACGTACTTTCGCACGCGTTACTTCTACGCCACATCGATCACAAACTACACCTTTATAACGTACACGTTTATATTTTCCACAATGACATTCCCAGTCCTTTTGTGGTCCGAAAATACGCTCACAGAACAAGCCATCTTTTTCAGGCTTTAATGTACGATAGTTAATTGTTTCTGGTTTCTTAACTTCACCGTATGACCAAGAACGAATCTTGTCAGGCGAAGCAAGTCCAATCTTCATATATTCAAAGTTATTTACATCTATCAAGGGGCCTACCTCCCTTTTAGTCTACAGGTTATCCCAATTATTCCTTAGTTGTCTCAACTTCGATATTTAATTTGTCTGCTGATTGATGATCATCATCATCTTCCGTATCACGCATTTCAATTTCTGTATCGTCGCTAGACATCATTTTAACGTCCATACCTAAGCTTTGTAGCTCTTTAATCAATACTTTGAATGACTCTGGAACGCCTGGTTCTGGAACATTTTCGCCTTTAACAATCGCTTCGTACGTCTTAACACGTCCGACAACATCGTCAGACTTAACTGTTAAGATTTCTTGAAGAGTATAAGCAGCACCGTAAGCTTCAAGTGCCCAAACCTCCATCTCACCGAAACGTTGTCCACCGAATTGTGCTTTACCTCCAAGAGGTTGTTGCGTTACAAGTGAGTATGGTCCAGTAGAACGAGCATGAAGTTTATCGTCAACCATGTGCGCAAGTTTGATCATATACATGACACCAACAGATACGCGGTTGTCGAACGGCTCACCAGTACGTCCATCATACAGGATTGTTTTCGCGTCATTCGCCATACCAGCTTCCTCGATTGTACCCCATACATCTTCCTCACGAGCACCATCGAATACTGGTGTTGCAACATGGATACCAAGGTATCTTGCTGCCATACCAAGATGAAGCTCTAATACCTGACCGATATTCATACGAGATGGTACCCCTAATGGGTTCAACATGATATCAATTGGTGTCCCATCTGGTAAGTATGGCATATCTTCTTCCGGTAAAATACGGGAGATAACACCTTTGTTACCGTGACGACCGGCCATCTTGTCACCTTCAGAAATTTTACGTTTTTGAACGATATACGCACGTACAAGTTGGTTCACACCTGGTGGCAATTCATCGCCATCTTCACGGTTAAACACTTTTACGTCTAAGATAATACCGCCACCACCGTGTGGTACACGTAGTGATGTATCACGTACTTCACGCGCTTTCTCACCGAAGATTGCATGTAATAAACGTTCTTCTGCTGTTAATTCTGTTACACCTTTTGGCGTTACTTTACCAACAAGTAGGTCTCCGTCTTTTACTTCAGCACCGATGCGAATAATACCGCGTTCGTCAAGGTTGCGAAGTGCATCTTCCCCAACGTTCGGGATATCACGTGTGATTTCTTCTGGTCCAAGTTTCGTATCACGAGCTTCTGATTCATATTCTTCAATATGGATAGAAGTGTACACATCATCTTTTACAAGGCGCTCACTCATAATGATCGCATCCTCGTAGTTATAACCATCCCATGTCATGAAGCCAACAAGCACGTTACGTCCAAGTGCTAATTCACCTTTTTCCATAGAAGGACCATCCGCTAGGATTTCACCTTTTACAACTTCATCTCCAACACTTACGATTGGACGTTGGTTGTAACAAGTTCCTTGGTTAGAACGAATGAATTTCAACATTTTGTAGCGATCTAAATCGCCTTTTACTTTTTGACCGTCAACTTCTACATAACGGCGTACCCAAACTTCACGTGCTTCTACGCGTTCAACAGTACCAGGGTGTTTACAGATTACTGCAGCACCTGAGTCTTTTGCTGATACGTACTCCATACCTGTACCTACAATCGGAGATTCCGGATTCATTAACGGAACCGCCTGACGTTGCATGTTCGCACCCATAAGTGCACGGTTGGAGTCATCGTTTTCTAAGAACGGAATACAAGCTGTCGCTGCAGACACTACTTGCTTTGGAGATACATCCATGTAGTCGATGCGCTCTTTATTTGTGACAATGTTTTCACCACGGAAACGAGCTACGATATCCTCATCAAGGAATTCCCCTTCTTCAGATAATTTCATATTCGCTTGGGCTACAACATAATTATCTTCTTCATCTGCTGTTAAGTAATCAACATGGCCCGTTACAAGACCAGTTTCTGGGTCAACACGACGGTATGGTGTTTCAATGAAACCAAACTCATTTACTTTCGCGAATGAAGATAATGAGTTGATCAAACCGATGTTTGGTCCCTCTGGCGTTTCGATTGGACACATACGACCATAGTGAGAGTAGTGAACGTCACGTACTTCAAAGCCTGCACGCTCACGTGTTAAACCACCAGGTCCTAATGCAGATAGTCTTCGTTTGTGTGTTAACTCTGCTAATGGGTTTGTTTGGTCCATGAACTGAGATAACTGAGAACTTCCGAAGAACTCTTTAATAGATGCAATAACCGGACGAATGTTAATTAACGCTTGCGGTGTAATTGCATTTGTATCTTGAATCGACATTCTCTCACGAACAACACGTTCCATACGAGAAAGACCGATACGGAATTGGTTTTGTAATAACTCCCCTACAGAACGCAGACGACGGTTTCCTAAATGGTCAATATCATCTGTATCCCCTACTTTGTATAGTAAGTTAAAGAAGTAGCTAATAGAAGCAAGGATATCGCCTGGTGTGATGTGTTTTACATCACGAGTGATATTTGCATTCCCAATTACATTGATAGAACGTTCACCGTCTGACTCTGGAGCATAGATCTTAATAGATTGCAGCTCAACATCGCCTTCTACCACTCCACCCATTGGTTTCGCTGTCTTGAATCCAATGTTTTTCTCTAAGTAAGGTAAAATGCGATCTAGTGTACGGCGGTCTAAGACTGTTCCTTCTGCTGCTAAAATCTCTCCAGTTTCTGGATCTACTAATGTTTCAGCTAAGCGTTGGTTAAACAATCTGTTTTTAATGTGTAGCTTTTTGTTGATCTTGTAGCGACCTACATTTGCTAAATCGTAGCGCTTTGGATCAAAGAAGCGAGAAACAAGCAAGCTTTTCGCATTTTCTACTGTTGGTGGTTCACCTGGGCGTAGACGCTCATAAATTTCAAGCAATGCTTTTTCTGTACTATCTGTGTTGTCTTTTTCTAGCGTATTGCTTAAGTATTCGTTATCACCTAAAAGCTCGGTGATTTCTTGATCAGAGCCAAACCCTAATGCGCGTAACAAAACAGTTACAGGAAGTTTACGCGTACGGTCGATACGCACATATACAACATCCTTAGCATCTGTTTCATACTCTAACCAAGCTCCGCGGTTTGGAATTACAGTAGCAGTAAAACCACGTTTTCCGTTTTTATCCACTTTGCCACTATAGTATACGCTTGGAGAGCGAACTAACTGGGAAACGATAACACGTTCTGCACCGTTAATTACGAATGTTCCTGTCTCTGTCATGAGTGGGAAATCTCCCATGAACACATCTTGTTCTTTTACTTCACCAGTTTCCTTATTGATTAGACGAACTTTCACACGAAGTGGTGCTGCATACGTCACATCACGCTCTTTGCATTCTTCTACAGAGTATTTAGGTTCACCTAAGCTGTAGTCGATAAATTCAAGCGATAGATTTCCCGTAAAGTCTTCAATCGGAGAAATGTCTTGGAACATTTCTCGCAAACCCTCATCAAGAAACCACTGATAAGAAGAGGTTTGAATTTCGATAAGATTTGGTAACTCTAATACTTCACTAATACGGGCATAACTTCTTCGTTGGCGGTGGCGTCCGTATTGAACTAGTTGACCTGTCAACTGCTTCACCCCTCAAATCATGAGTATTATAAATGCACAAAAAAATTTGTGCAAAATCACAAATAAATACAGCTAACGCCAGTAGCGTAGCTTTTTCTCTCAAAGATAGATACGTTGAGTCTTTCTACCTGCTCAAAAAAGAAAAATGGCTTCTATAAGAAAACCATCATTCTGTTTCATAATCTGCTGATTTTACTATCTTTTCCAAGAGAAACAAAAATATACATTTTTCTCAACGCAGAAAATCATATATTGGCATTGTATAATGTTAACATAGCCAAAAATAACCGTCAACGTTTTTTTGATTTTATGATATAATATCCTTTTTTCTTTTCTACAACCTCAACTTCAGAAAATGTTTCCTCTAGTTTTTTAAGCGCAGATGGTGCACCTTGTTTCTTCTGAATAACAATCCAAAGTTCCCCACCTGGTACTAGATGATCCACAGCTTTTTCTAAGATCTCATGCACGATATGTTTACCGGCACGAATTGGAGGATTAGATAGAATAGCAGCATACTTGCCATCTACATTTTCATAGACGCTACTTTGAAAAATACGAACGTTTTCAACTTTGTTATTAGCAGCATTTTCTTTCGCAAGCCCAAGTGCCCTTTCGTTCACATCCACCATGTGAACACTACGCTCTTGAAACTCTTTTGCTAACGACAAACCGATCGGACCGTATCCACATCCGACGTCTAATACATCACCTTTAATATCCGGCATTTGAAACGCTTCAATTAAAAGACGAGAACCAAAGTCCACCTCGTTTTTCGAAAATACCCCATGATCAGATAAAAAAGCAAATTGAGATCCTCGCAATGTATATTCCCATCGTTTACGATCACTTTTGCTCGAAGGGTCGTTAGAAAAATAATGGTCTGCCATATGGCCACCTCTTTTCTTTACAGTTAAAAAAAAAGCCCGCATAAGAGCGAGCTTTTTTTAAGCTTCAAAAGTTAATTACTTAACTTCTACAGCAGCGCCAACTTCTTCAAGTTTAGCTTTCATTTCTTCAGCTTCTTCTTTAGAAGCGCCTTCTTTGATTGCTTTTGGAGTGTTGTCAACTAATTCTTTAGCTTCTTTTAAGCCAAGACCAGTGATTTCACGTACAACTTTGATAACTTTGATTTTTTGTCCGCCAGCACTTTCAAGTACTACGTCAAATTCAGTTTTCTCAGCAGCAGCTTCACCAGCGCCACCAACAACAGCTACAGGAGCAGCAGCAGTTACGCCGAATTCTTCCTCGATAGCTTTTACTAAGTCGTTAAGTTCTAATACAGTCATAGATTTAACTGCTTCAATGATTTGTTCTTTAGTCATTGTAAATATCCTCCCTTAGATAGGTTTGTATTGTTTTATCGATAACACGTAATTATCTTTTAAAAAATTAAGCGCCTTGCTCTTCCTTTTGATCTGCAACTGCTTTAGTAGCAAGTGCAAGGTTACGGATTGGAGCTTGAAGAACGCTAAGAAGCATAGAAAGTAAGCCCTCACGTGATGGAAGAGTAGCAATAGCTTTAACCTCATCAAGTGTTACAAGTTTACCTTCGATTACGCCCGCTTTAATTTCTAAAGCTTCATGATCTTTAGCGAAGTCGTTTAATACTTTCGCAGGAGCAACTACATCCTCGTTACTGAACGCGATTGCGTTTGGTCCTGTTAAGAATTCGTTTAACTCAGCCATTTCAACAGATTCTGCAGCACGACGAGTTAAAGAGTTTTTGTAAACTTTGAACTCAACGCCAGCCTCACGTAAGTTCTTACGTAATTCAGTTGCTTCAGATACTGTTAAACCACGGTAGTCAACAACGATTGTAGATTTACTTTCGCGAAGTTTATCAGCGATTTCAGTTACAACTTGTTGTTTAGTTTCGATTGCTTTGCTCATGTTATTACACCTCCTGTAGATTATATAGAAGATGTACCGAAAGTGCACTAAAAAACCTCCATGCCCAGTTGTAGACATGGAGGCATATAGTCACAGAAAAAAATTCCGCTTCGTATATTAACACCTAGGTAGGAAATTAAGCCAAATTGGCACCTACTGTCTACGGTACACTATTTAAATTCACAACATAAATGATTATATTAAAACTTCTTTATGAAGTCAACTTCCAATTTTTACGCGATTGTAGAAACGTCTACACGTACGCCAGGTCCCATTGTAGAAGCAACAGTTGCATTCTTCATGTAAGTACCTTTTGCAGCAGCTGGTTTAGCTTTTAATAGCGTATCAGCAATTGTTTTGAAGTTTTCTACTAGTTTAGCATCTTCGAAAGATACTTTACCGATTGGAACATGGATGTTACCAGCTTTATCAACGCGGTATTCAACTTTACCAGCTTTGATTTCGTTAACAGCTTTTGTTACATCGAAAGTAACTGTTCCAGTTTTAGGGTTTGGCATTAAACCTTTAGGTCCTAATACGCGACCAAGTTTACCAACTTCACCCATCATGTCAGGAGTTGCTACTACTACATCGAAATCGAACCAACCTTGTTGGATTTTACCGATGTAATCAGTATCACCTACGAAGTCAGCGCCAGCAGCTTCAGCTTCTTTTGCTTTTTCGCCTTTAGCGAATACTAATACACGTTGTACTTTACCAGTACCGTGTGGAAGAACAACTGCACCACGAATTTGTTGGTCAGCTTTCTTAGGGTCAACACCTAAACGGAATGCAGCTTCTACAGTTGCATCAAATTTAGCTGTGTTTGTTTTCTTTACTAATTCTACTGCTTCTGTTGCAGAGTAAGCAGTTGCACGATCAACAAGCTTCGCAGCTTCTACGTACTTTTTACCTCTTTTAGCCATGTTTATTTCCTCCTTGAATGTGGTTTTAGCGGAATAACCTCCCACGTTTACGCCTTCATTTCGGGAAACCCCGAGGATGTGCGCCCATCCATTTATTTAAAAACGATACTCATTTACGATAATAAAGGTTGCGAATTGGAATTCCAGACCCGCAACCTTTTTTACAAAAAACAAATCGAATTAGTCTTCGATAACGATACCCATACTGCGCGCAGTACCTTCAACCATACGCATTGCAGCTTCTACGCTAGCAGCGTTTAGGTCAGGCATTTTAGTTTCAGCGATTTCGCGTACTTTATCACGCTTAACAGTTGCCACTTTATTACGGTTTGGTTCACCAGAACCAGACTCGATACCAGCTACTTTCTTAAGAAGAACAGCAGCAGGAGGAGTTTTAGTAATGAAAGTGAATGAACGGTCTTCGAATACCGTAATTTCAACAGGAATGATAAGACCAGCTTGATCTGCTGTACGAGCGTTGAACTCTTTACAGAAGCCCATGATGTTAACACCCGCTTGTCCTAATGCTGGACCAACTGGTGGAGCTGGGTTAGCTTTACCTGCAGGAATTTGAAGTTTTACCATTTTAATTACCTTTTTAGCCACGAGACACACCTCCTTAAGTCCGTGATGTGGTCAATTGGGCAGTGATTTGCCCTCCCACTTCATATTTTATCTGTAACGATAAAATCTTTTTCAAAAAACGTCTCCGTTACCGAAGACGTACTGACTTAAAAGATATTATCACTTTTTACAATTCATTTCAAGTTTCATTTTATAATTTTTCAATTTGATGGAAATCAAGCTCAACCGGTGTTTCACGACCAAACATATCTACAAGCACTCTTACCTTTTGTTTTTCCATGTCAATCTCTTCGATTGCACCTGTATAGTTCGCGAATGGCCCTTCATTTACACGTACTGTTTCATGAAGTTCAAAGTCGAAATCAACCACTTCATTGTCCATTCCCATATGCTTCATAATGGTAACAACTTCCTCCTCTAATAAAGGAGATGGTTTTGAACCTGATCCAGAAGATCCAACAAAACCTGTTACACCCGGTGTATTACGAACAACATACCAAGAATCATCAGTCATAATTAGTTCAACTAATACATAACCTGGGAATACTTTTCTTTTTGTTAATTTTTCTTTTCCGTTTTTCATTTCTACTTCTACTTCTTCTGGAACAACAACACGGAAAATTTTATCTTGCATTCCCATTGATTCTACACGTTTCTCTAGGTTTGCTTTTACTTTATTTTCATATCCAGAATAAGTATGGACAACATACCAACTTTTTTCCATTCATTTAGGACGAGCGTCCTTCCCTCCCTGACGTACATTTTTTTGTGCAAATGAAAAAACCCGTTCATCGGGCTTTTACACAGTTCGTATAAATAACATTATATCATGGATAAGTGCTTCTTATTCAAGAATTAACCAAGAATTAACCGAATTAAAGAAGAAATACCCATGTCAACTACTGCAAAGAAAACTGCAAAAAACACAACTGTCGCAATAACAGTAGCTGTCGAACGAAGTAATTCATCTTTCTTAGGCCAACTTACTTTTTTCATTTCGCGACCTACATCGCCGAAAAAGTTCGTCAAACGCATTTACGGGACCTCCAGTGTATTGTTTCGATTATTTATTTTGTTTCCTTATGAACTGTATGCATATTGCATGTTTTACAAAATTTCTTTATCTCAAGTCGCTCTACTGAGCTCGTATCTTTCATTGTGGAGTAGTTTCGGTTCTTACACTCTTCACATGAGAGTACAACTTTTTTCCTCATTTGTTACACCAACCTTGTAACATTATGTCCCTAAAAATGTATCATACAATAAAAGACAATGTCAATGACATGCCGCTTACTACCTTACAAAAAGGAAGCAGGAGAATTATTTTCCCCCTGCGACATACACACTATGAGTTTAAAGTTGTATTTTCTCTCATCTCCATATATCGTTCAAGCTTTCTTTTCACACGCTGCAGAGCATTATCAATGGACTTTACATGCCTATTTAACTGCTCTGAGATTTCTTGATAAGAACGACCATCTAAGTATAAAGAAAGCACTTTCCTTTCTAAATCGCTTAATAATTCAGATATTTTTAGTTCTATGTCGGTATATTCTTCCTGACTAATAATCATCTCTTCAGGATCAGTCACCTTTGCTTCTGAAATAACATCTAATAGCGTACGATCAGATTCCTCATCGTAAATCGGTTTGTCTAAAGAAACATACGAATTTAAAGGAATATGTTTTTGTCTCGTTGCTGTCTTAATAGCAGTAATAATTTGACGAGTAATACATAGTTCAGCAAATGCTTTAAAAGAAGATAACTTGTCCTCTTTATAATCACGAATGGCTTTAAATAATCCAATCATACCTTCTTGAACAATATCCTCTCGATCGGCACCTACTAAAAAATACGATCTTGATTTTGCACGAACAAAGTTCTTGTACTTGTGAATTAAATATTCAAGAGCATCAATATTACCTTTTCGAACTAACTCAACTATCGCCTCATCCTCTAAATCGCGAAACGTAACGTTGTTGGTACTTACGAAGCCTGTTTCCACTCTGATCCCTCCGACCGCTATTTATTTAGAAATATTATACAGTAAGCGCTTGAAGAGCGTCAATGCTTCAACGCTCTCCCCGCCTTAATTTTTCTAATTTTTCTGTAATATCCTTACTAAATATCGTTCGCATAGCTGGTTGTTTCTCTTTTACCTCTTGCGTTTGATGGCGCACTTGTTGTTCCATTGCCTGTACCTCTATTTCTAGTTCACGGGCTGACTTCCTAAGCGCTCCTTGTGCAAAAATAACCCACTGCTCCGTATAATCAGAAGTCGCAACATAAATTTGTGTATTAATGTTGCGAAGTTCAATCGCGAGTTGTTCAATTTTTTCATCAGCGGTTTGATTTTTTCTTGTGAAAATAACTTCAACACGCGATTGCTTCATCTTTTTTTCAATTCCTTGAACTGTATAAGCATCAAATACAATCATTACTCTTGTTCCTGTGTAACCTTGATAATCCGCCATCTTATCAATTAGCGCATCCCTTGATGCCTGTAAATCTACATCCCTCAATTTTTTCAAGTCTCTCCAAGCCCCAATAATGTTGTAACCATCAACGATTAAGATATCATTCATTTTCACTCACCGATTTGGTGACGTTTGCGATATACCTCATACATTAACAGACTTGCAGCTACTGAAGCATTTAAGGATGTAACTTTACCAACCATCGGCAAGTTGATTAAGAAATCACACTTTTCACCAATAATACGGCTCATACCTTTTCCTTCACTACCAATTACTAATCCGATTGGCATATTACCATCTAAATTACGGTAATCCGTTTTCCCTCTTGCATCTGTACCCGCAATCCAAAGACCGCGCTCTTTTAAATCATCAATTGTTCGAGATAAGTTTGTCACGCGAGCAACAGGAATATATTCAATTGCTCCTGTCGAAGCTTTTGCAACCGATGCCGTTAACCCTACAGCTCTTCGCTTCGGAATAATAATCCCATGGGCCCCAGTTGCATCTGCCGTACGCATAATAGACCCTAAGTTATGAGGGTCTTCAATTTCATCAAGAATTAAGAAGAAAGGATCTTCATTACGCTTAGCAGCCACTTCAAATAAATCCTCTAATTCTGCATATTGATAGGCTGCTACTTGCGCGATTACACCTTGATGATTTCCTTCGACAAGTTGGTCTAATTTTTTCTTTGGTGCATGTTGCAAAATAATCTTATTCTCTTTTGCTAATGCTAATACGATTTGTACTTGCCCTTTGGCAGCACCTTCTGCGATCCAAATTTTATTAATATCTCGTCCTGATCGTAACGCTTCAATTACAGGGTTACGTCCGATAATATATTCACTACTCATATTGATGTGCCCCCTTCCTTCGTTTCTAAAACATCAATCGCTTTATATACAAGTTCTTCCAATCTTTCGCTATTGTTCAATAAATAATGATAACCAAGTAGTGCCTCGAAGGCAGTACTGTAGCGATATGTTTGCACATCCGTATTTTTAGGAACAGAACCCGAATTTGCATTACGTCCTCTTCTTAAGACCGCTTCTTCTTCCTCTGTCAAAAATGCTGTTTCTAGTAAATGATAAACAACTTTTGCTTGTGCTTTCGCCGAAACAAAGCTTGTCCCTAAACGATGTAATTGGTTAGGACGAACCGTTCCTTTTTGAAGGAGGTGATAGCGGATATATTGTTCGTATACCGCATCACCCATATATGCTAACGCTAAGCTGTTTAATTGCTTTGCATCAATCATGCTTATCCTCTTTTCCATCTTGTACCTTGAGCGGTATCTTCTAAAATAATATTACGCTCTTTTAAATCATCACGAATTTGATCAGACAGTGCAAAGTCGCGATTTTTACGAGCCTCAATACGTTTTTGAATTAATGCCTCAATCTCTTCATCAAGCAATTCTTCTTTTGTTAATTCTAATCCTAAGATACCGAATAACGTTTCAAATTGTTTTACATACGCTCCAATTACAGCTTTTGATGTATGCTCTTCCAATAGGTATTGATTTGCATGGTTTGCTAAATTATATAACTCTGTTATCGCATTTGCTGTATTAAAATCATCGTTCATCGCTTCTTCAAATGCCAACTGGAATTTTTCTACTTCAGCTAACCATTTTTCATTATGGTCTGTTAAATCTGTGCTACTTTCCATACGGTGCTTTAAGTTACCGTAAGCTGTTTTAATACGTTCTAATCCATTATTCGTACTCTGTAATAACTCTTCACTAAAGTTGATTGGATGACGATAATGTACAGATAACATAAAGAAACGAATCAACTGCGGATTATATTGTTTAATAATGTCATGAACTAAAATGAAGTTCCCTAATGATTTAGACATTTTTTCATTATTAATATTAATATATCCATTATGCATCCAGTAACGTGCAAATGTTTTTCCAGTCAATGCTTCTGATTGAGCGATTTCATTTTCATGGTGAGGGAATGCTAAATCTTGCCCACCAGCATGAATATCAATTGTATCACCTAAATATTTGCGCGCCATTGCAGAGCATTCAATGTGCCATCCTGGACGGCCTTTTCCCCACGGACTCTCCCAGAAGATTTCGCCTTCCTTTGCCGACTTCCATAAGGCAAAGTCAAGTGGATCTTGTTTCTTTTCCCCAACTTCAATACGTGCACCATGGCGCAGATCTGCAATTGGTTGATGAGACAATTTGCCATAGCCTTCAAATTCTTTCGTTTTGTAATAAACATCACCTTCAGATTCATATGCATATCCTTTTTTCACAAGTTCCTCAATAAACTCAATAATGATATCCATATTTTCTGTTACACGAGGATGAACTGTAGCATGCTTGCAACCTAATGCAGTTACATCTTCAAAGTACGCTTCAACAAAGCGATTCGCAATTGTTGGAACATCTTCTCCTAATTCATTTGCCGCTTTAATTAACTTATCATCTACATCCGTAAAATTGGAAACATACTGCACCTCATACCCTTTATACTCTAGATAGCGACGTACTGTATCAAATACCATAGGTGGTCTTGCATTCCCAATATGAATATAGTTGTATACCGTCGGTCCGCATACATACATCTTCACTTTATTTTCTTCTAAAGGAATAAACTCCTCTTTCTGACGCGTTAACGTATTATAAATGTGAATAGTCATTTTCATCCTTCCTTTCCACTTTTACTTCAAGTTGCTTTTTTAATTTTTCAAGTTCAGCTTCCATCACTTTTAATTTATCGAAAATTGGATCCGGAAGATCTGAATGGTTCAATTCCTGGCCTATCTTTACTCCATTTTGAATTACGACACGACCAGGTATACCTACAACTGTCGAATGCGCAGGAACTTCTTTTAATACAACGGATCCTGCACCAATTTTGGAATTTTCTCCAACTGTAATGGATCCAAGTACTTTTGCACCAGTTGCAATAAGTACGTTATCTTGGATTGTTGGATGCCTTTTTCCTTTTTCTTTCCCTGTACCACCTAATGTAACTCCTTGATAAATTGTTACATTGTCTCCAATTTCACATGTCTCCCCAATAACAACTCCCATACCATGGTCAATAAAAAAACGGCGACCAATTGTGGCTCCTGGATGAATCTCAATACCGGTAAAAAAACGACTAACTTGTGAAATCCAACGTGCAATAAAGAAAAAATTCCGTTTATAAAAGGCATGTGCAATTCGGTGTGCCCAAACTGCATGTAATCCAGAGTAAGTTAAAATGACCTCGAAATAACTTCGCGCCGCTGGATCTTGTTCAAAAACGACTTCAATATCCTCTCGAAGTCTCTTAAACATCGATATCCCCTCCCCTTTATGGGCTACTTTTCTGAGTGAACCGATTTACCCCGCTATTGGCGGACAATCATACTCCTCCCTCAACATTTCAGCACAAGCAAAAAGTTAGGTTGGAAATAGACTATCCGTAAAGGCCCGATTAGTGAAGACTAATAATTAGTGAGAAATGAAGAAAACACCCACTGATTACAGTTTCACTTTATCGCTAACTCCCTTACTTGTTACCTAGTCTTTATCCATCTGTACAAAAATTTATACCCCTGCCTATTTACATGGTATAAAAAAAGACGCCCCTGTCAAATTGACAGAGACGCCTTATAAGCGCGGTTCCACTCTGTTTAGGCTTAAATAAAGCCTCAAACTCATCATGATAACGGTTTATACCGCTTCTGCTTACTTTGCGTACTTATGACGTTTCCCGAAACTCTTCGTTGTTCAGCAGAAGACTCGAAGGGGCATTTCAAAAATCCGCTTATAAACCACTTCCAGCCAAAAGGTGGTTCTCTCTGTAAAAAGCCTGATTCTCTACTTCTCCTTCTCGTCGCTTTCCTTTATTAGGTTTTTAACGTATTTTTATTATATTTCTAAATTCGTTAAATGTTAACCAATTACTTTACGAATACGATTTAAAACTTTTTCTTTTCCAAGAAGTACGATTGCGTTCGGAAGCTCTGGACCATGTGTTTGGCCAGTAGTTGCAACACGAATTGGCATAAATAAGTTTTTACCTTTATGGCCTGTTTCTTTTTGAACAGCTTTAATTGCTTTCTTAATTGCCGCCGGTTCTACTTCCTCTAAAGCCTCTAATCCTGCTGCAAATGCGCCAAGTACTTCAGGTACTTGTTCACCTTTCAATACTTCTTGTCCTTCTTCTTCATAATCTACATGATCTTTAAAGAACATTTCAGAAAGCTCTACAATTTCAGCTCCAAAGCTCATTTGTTCATGATATAAAGCAATTACATCACGAACCCAAGCTTGTTCTTGTTCACTTAAGTTTTCACTTACACGACCAGCTTTCACTAAATGAGGTAAGCTTAATGCAACAACAGCATCTAGATCTTGCTTTTTCATATATTGGTTGTTCATCCATTTAAGTTTTTGAGAATCGAATAATGCAGGTGATTTTGATAAACGAGCTGCATCAAACATTTCAACAAATTCATCTTTAGAGAAAATTTCTTCTTCTCCTACTGGTGACCAACCAAGTAATGCGATAAAGTTAAAGATCGCTTCTGGAAGATATCCAAGCGCTTCATATTGTTCAATAAATTGAATAATAGATTCATCACGTTTACTTAATTTTTTACGACTCTCATTTACGATTAATGTCATATGACCGAATTGCGGGATATCCCATCCAAATGCTTCATAAATCATCATTTGTTTCGGCGTATTAGAAATGTGATCATCACCACGAAGAACGTGTGTGATTTCCATTAAATGATCATCTACTGCTACCGCAAAGTTATACGTTGGAATACCATCTTTTTTCACAATAACGAAATCACCAAAGTCATTTGAGTGGAAAGCAACTTCATCTTTTACGATATCCTTAAATGTGTAGTCGCGGTCAGCTGGTACACGGAAACGAATACTTGGAATGCGGCCTTCTGCTTCAAATTGTTTGATTTGTTCTTCTGTTAAATCACGGTGATTCCCTGCATAACGAGGTGTTTCACCACGAGCGATTTGTCCTTCGCGCTCTGCTTCTAATTCTTCTTCTGTCATGTAGCATTTATAAGCTAAACCACGCTCTAGTAAATCTTCATATAACTTTTTATAAATATCTAAACGTTCTGTTTGGCGATATGGTCCATATTCACCGCCAACATCAACACCTTCATCCCAGTCCATACCGAGCCATTTCAAGTATTTTAATTGGCTTTCTTCACCACCAGCAACGTTACGTTTTACATCAGTATCTTCAATACGAATAATAAACTTGCCATCTTGATGACGAGCAAATAAATAATTAAATAATGCCGTACGCGCATTTCCGATATGTAAGTGTCCTGTTGGACTTGGCGCATAGCGCACTCTCACTTGCTTTTCCATAATTGGTACACCTTCCATTCTTAATGTCAACACATTCTATAATTGTACACCAAAAAAATATGATTATCCATCTTACGAATCAAAAACAACTATTTTTTCTGTAATAATACAACTGCTTGAGAAGCAATTCCTTCTTCTCTCCCTGTAAATCCTAATTTTTCAGTCGTTGTCGCCTTTACATTAATATTATCTATAGAGGTTTCTAACAACTCACTAATACGCTTACGCATACTTTCAATATGTGGGGCCATTTTTGGCTTCTGTGCAATAATTGTACAATCTAGATTACCTAACTCATACCCTTGCTCACGCACAAATTCCCAAACTTTTTGTAATAACACCGCTGAATCTGCATCCTTAAAGGCAGGATCTGTATCTGGAAAATGTTTTCCGATGTCACCTGCAGCAATTGCTCCTAAACATGCATCAGCAATTGTATGTAAAAGTACATCTGCATCTGAGTGACCTAATAAACCTTTTTCATGCGGAATCGTAATTCCACCGATAATTAATGGTCTACCTTCTGCAAATTCGTGTACATCAAAACCTTGTCCAATTCGAAACATTTTACATCCTCCTTAAACTAAACTACTGAAACTCATAATCTTATTTCGATGAATCTATTAAGAAAAGCCCGGTAGTTACCGAGCTTTTCTTAATATTATACCATCACTATCGTTCCTTCTGAACACGCAGGAAACTTTCGGCAATTAATAAATCTTCTGGTGTTGTTACTTTAATATTATAATAACTACCCTCTACTACGCCTACTTCTTTTCCTATGCGTTCTACAAGACTTGCATCATCTGTACCAAGGAAGCATCCTTGTTTCGCACTCCTATGCGCCTCTAATAAAAGAGGAACGGAAAACCCTTGTGGTGTTTGTACCGCTCTTAACTGAGAACGTTCAACTGTTTCAACAACCGTATTCTGTTCTACTTTTTTCACAGTATCTTTAACAGGTACTGCACAAATAGAAGCACCCTTCTGCTTCGCTGTAGTTAATACAGCATGAATCATTTTATTCGTTACAAACGGACGTGCTCCATCGTGTACAAGAACGTAATCAACATGCTTCACATGTTGAACAGCGTTATACACGCTATCTTGTCTTTCAGCTCCGCCCTGAATAAACTGCACATCCTTTTGAATATGATACTTCTGCATTAACTCTTCAAAATAAGGGCGTTCCTCTTCATTAATTGCCATAATAATATTTTTACATGCTTTATCTTTTTCAAAGGCGCGTAATGTATGCACAATAATAGGCACTTCATTAATAAGCAAAAATAATTTATTTTTACCAGCACCCATTCGCTTCCCTTGGCCCGCAGCCGGAATAATTAATGTATACATGCTAATAACCCTCTACTTATAATGCTTTTTCTAGTAATTTACGCTTCGCAAAAATCATGCGACCAGCAGATGTTTGTAGTACACTCGTAACAAGTACATCCAGTTGTGAACCAACATATTCCCTACCGTCTTCTACTACAATCATCGTACCATCATCTAAATAAGCAACACCTTGATTTTGTTCTTTTCCATCTTTGACAACATAAACACTTAATTCTTCACCAGGAAGTACAACTGGTTTAATCGCATTTGCTAAATCATTAATGTTCAGAACCGTTACTCCTTGTAGTTCAGAAACTTTATTTAAATTAAAATCATTCGTGACAACAGTACCACCAGTTACCTTCGCTAATTTCACAAGCTTGCTGTCCACTTCTTGAATGTCTTCGAAATCGCCTTCATAAATCTCTACTGGAATTGGCATCTCTTTTTGAATACGGTTTAAAATATCTAATCCTCTACGCCCGCGATTACGCTTTAATGCATCAGAAGAATCTGCAATATGTTGCAACTCTTCTAATACAAACTGAGGAATCACAATTGTTCCTTCTAGAAACTTTGTTTGACAAATATCAGCAATACGTCCGTCAATGATTACACTTGTATCAAGAATTTTCCAATGAGAAGAGGATTCTTCTACTCCTGCTTCTGTTCCAACTTCTTCATTCTCGTTATTATTATTTTTCTTCTTACCACCGCGTTGGGGTAGTGTAAATAATCCTAACAATTCATTTCTCTTTTTAAATCCTACTTGGAACCCTAAGTAACCAAGTAAAAGTGTAAAGAAGATTTGTAATACAGTGCTAATAACTGGAATTGTAAATTCACGAATTGGTATCAAAATTAAATATGCAACAATAAGGCCCGAAATTAATCCTAGCGTACCAAATAAAACATCTGTTACAGGAGCCTTTACAAGCGCTTCTTCAATATGTTTAATAAGCTGAACAATATAATCTACGAGCCAAAATGTTGTTAAAAATAAAATAATGGCACCAATAATTGCACGAACATATGAGCCTTCAAGTAAAGGAACTGCACCAATGTCCAATACATTAATAAGTTTCGGGATTAAATAAATCCCTAATGCTCCCCCGATTACTAAAAAGAAGAGCTGTACGATCCGTTTTAACATCCAACCACCTCCTACTCATTATTAACCATTGTTTTGCTAATCAAAACGCCGAATGCAAAAGCGGACGTGTCTTTTCATAAATTGTTTTATTTACCAATATACCATATCATATACCAAAAATGCGCTAGTGTCGTTATATTATGAAATCAATGTAATATTCTTAATTGTGTCTACTCATATATAAATGCTCTTGGATTCGTTTTAAACCTTCACGTATTTTTTTCGCTCGAACTTCTCCAATTCCTTCTACATCATCTAATTCGTTAATACTTGCGCGACAAACACCTTGCAATGTTCTAAATCGATTAATTAAGTTTTCAATAATAAGAGGTGGTACCCTAGAAATTTTACTTGTAATCCTATACCCTCTCGGTGTAACACTTTCCTCTAAACTCATTTGTCCTGGGTAACCAAGCAATTTCACTAAATCACTATCTTCTAAAAGCTGTGCATTTGCAAGCTCCTGTAATTTTTTTAAAATTTGGTAGTGATCCTGTGTCTTTTCCTGATAGTAGTCTTTAATTAATAATGCCGCCTCTGCTTCCAAATCTGCCAATAGCTCAGTAAGCTGTAAACGAATAAGTCTACCTTCTGTTCCTAATTCATGAATATAACTTAGGATTTCGTTCTTAATACGAAGTACCATCTCAACACTATGCAAGACATGGACCACTTCAGACATCGTAACAACTTCCTCAAATTCTAGAATACCCAAATTCGTAATACCATCATTCCATACTGCCTTGTATTTTTCTAAAGTTTGAATTGCCTGATTTGCCTTTGTTAAAATAACACCTATGTCTTTTAGTGTATAACGTAGACTTCCCTGATATAGCGTAATTACGTTACGCCTTTGTGAAATAGCAACAACAAGACTTCCCGTTTGCTTCGCTACACGTTCTGCTGTACGATGACGCATTCCTGTTTCAATGGAATCAATAGATGACTCGGGAACCAATTGTGCATTTGCAATTAAAATTTTACTTCCCGTCTCATTTAAAATAAGAGCTCCATCCATTTTTGCTAGTTCGTATAAACTGGCAGGAGAGAATGCACAATTAATATGAAACCCTCCATCAACAATACTTTTAATCTGATCGTTATATCCAAGGACAATTAAGCCACCTGTTTGCGCGCGAAGTACATTATCTATTCCTTCCCGCAGAGGTGTCCCTGGTGCAACAAGCTGTAAAATATTAATCATACTTTTGACACGTTGCTTGTTTTCTTCCATAGCCTAGCCTCCTAATGTCAAACGAAGCGCCTCTCCTAAATTAGATACACCAACTACTTCAATCCCGTCAGGAATTGTCCAACCCCCTAAATTTTTTCGTGGGATGATGGCGCGCTGAAATCCTAATTTAGCCGCTTCTTGTACTCGTTGTTCAATTCTCGATACCCTTCTTACTTCTCCAGTTAACCCAACTTCTCCTATTACCGCATCGGTTGGTGCAGTTGACTTATCTCGAAAACTCGATGCAATACTTAAAGCAACCGCCAAATCAATTGCTGGTTCATCCAATCGTAATCCTCCAGCAACCTTTAAATAAGCATCTTGGTTTTGCAATAATAAACCTGCTCTTTTTTCTAGCACTGCCATAATAAGCGATACACGATTATGATCAATCCCTGTAGCCATTCTTCGTGGATTTCCAAAACTAGTAGGAGAAATTAATGCTTGTATTTCTACTAAAACCGGCCTTGTCCCTTCCATAGAAGCTACAACTGTAGAGCCAGCAACTCCAACGGGTCTTTCTTCTAGAAAAATCTCAGAAGGATTTAATACTTCCGCAAGACCTAATTCCTTCATTTCAAATATACCCATTTCATTTGTAGAACCAAAGCGATTTTTAACTGCTCGTAAAATACGATATGTATGATGACGGTCTCCTTCAAAATAAAGAACTGCATCCACCATATGCTCTAACATACGCGGCCCTGCAATTGCGCCTTCTTTCGTTACATGTCCTACGATAAAAATTGGAATTCCTTTCGTTTTTGCAAGCTTCATCAGTTCGGCTGTACATTCACGTACTTGTGAAACACTTCCTGGCGCTGAGGTTACTTCTGGTAAATAAATAGTTTGAATGGAATCAATAACAACAAAGGAAGGATTCATTTCATCGATATGTGCCGCAATTCTCTGTAAATCTGTTTCCGAAACAACAAATAAGTTATCTCCATTTACATGTAGACGATCTGCACGAAGTTTAATTTGTTTTGCTGATTCTTCACCAGATATATACAATACATCATACGAAGAATCCGCTAATTGCGATGATATTTGTAGCAATAAAGTTGACTTTCCAATTCCAGGGTCTCCTCCAATAAGTACGAGGGAACCATCAACAATTCCTCCACCGAGTACACGATTAAATTCTTGAAATTTTGTTTCAATCCGTGCCTCTGATTTTGTTTCTACTTCTGTAAGACGCCTTGGCTTCGTTACTTCCGTTTGAATCGCATTTGCATAGTTGATACGCCTTGATGATACAACTTGTTCCATCTCTTCAACAAGCGTATTCCATTGCCCGCATCCAGGGCACTTCCCCATATATTTCGGTGACTGATAACCACATTCTTGACATATAAATTTCGTTTTCTTTTTAGCCATTTTGTTTTTTACTTCACTTCACTTTCATATGTAAACATGTATCCTTCTTGTACAAGAAAGAGGGCTATTATTTAGCCCTCTTTGTTTGTCTATACTTATTTTACCTTTTCTGCACTGCGAATGACAAATGATTCTCCTTCAGCATCAAAGACAACTTTTTGACCTTTCTCAATTGCTCCTTTTAGAAGCTCTTCTGATAATCGATCTTCTACATGTTTTTGAATTGCTCGACGGAGTGGACGAGCACCATACTCACGATCAAATCCTTTATCAGCAATCGCTTCAATCGCTTTGCTTGTTAACTCTAATTCAATCTCTTGTTCTTTTAATCGATTCACTAGTTGATTAACCATAAGCGTTACAATCTCTTGAATATGCTTTTTCTCAAGCATATGGAACACAATAATTTCATCAATGCGGTTTAAGAATTCTGGACGAAACGCTTTTTTCAATTCATCCATTACTTTGCCCTTCATATCTGAATAATCACGGCCCTCATCTTGTACGTTAAAACCAAGATGTTTATTGCGTTTTAACGCTTCCGCACCAACGTTAGATGTCATAATAACAATTGTATTACGGAAATCAACTGTACGCCCTTTAGAATCTGTTAAACGTCCATCTTCTAGCACTTGCAGTAAAATGTTAAATACATCTGGATGAGCCTTCTCTACTTCATCTAATAGAACGACAGAATATGGTTTACGGCGAACCTTTTCAGTCAATTGACCGCCTTCTTCATATCCAACATATCCTGGAGGAGATCCTACTAAGCGAGACGTAGAATGTTTCTCCATGTACTCAGACATATCAATACGAATCATCGCATCCTCATCACCGAACATAGATTCTGCTAATGCGCGTGCAAGCTCAGTTTTACCTACACCAGTCGGTCCTAAGAAAATAAATGAACCAATTGGACGTTTTGGATCTTTTAAACCCGCTCGTGCACGGCGCACCGCTTTCGCTACCGCGACAACAGCTTCATCTTGGCCAATTACACGGTCATGTAAAATAGATTCTAGATTCAATAATTTATTTGTTTCTGTTTGTGCCAGTTTAGAAACTGGAATACGTGTCCACGTAGAAACAACATTTGCAATATCTTCTACTGTTACTTCTGAGTTTTCTTTTCCTTGCTGCTCTTTCCACTGACGTTTCGTATCTTCTAACTTTTCACGTAAGCGTTGTTCCATATCTCGTAAAGAAGCTGCCTTTTCAAACTCTTGGCTCTGTACGGCTGCATCCTTTTCTTTTCGAATTTCTTCAAGCTTCACTTCAAGTTCTTTTAAATTTGGCGGTGTTGTATAGGAACGTAAGCGTACTTTTGAAGCTGCTTCATCGATTAGGTCAATCGCTTTATCAGGTAAGAAACGATCTGTAATATAACGATCCGAAAGTTTTACAGATGCATCAATTGCATCATCTGTAATGGAAACGCGATGATGTGCCTCGTAACGATCGCGTAATCCTTTTAAAATTTGAATCGATTCTTCTAAGCTTGGTTCGTCAACATGAATTGGTTGGAAACGTCTTTCTAACGCTGCATCTTTTTCAATGTATTTACGATACTCATCTAATGTTGTCGCCCCAATACATTGCAATTCACCACGTGCTAACGATGGTTTTAAAATATTGGATGCGTCAATCGCACCTTCTGCACCACCTGCACCAATTAATGTATGAAGTTCATCGATAAACAAGATAATATTACCCGCTTGTCGAATTTCATCCATCACTTTCTTTAAGCGATCTTCAAATTCACCACGATACTTTGTACCAGCTACAACTGTACCCATATCTAACGTCATAACACGCTTATCACGTAATGTTTCTGGAACTTCATTATTTACAATTTGCTGTGCTAAGCCCTCAGCAATTGCTGTTTTACCTACACCAGGTTCTCCAATTAATACTGGGTTATTCTTAGTTCTGCGACTCAATACTTCAATAACACGTTGAATCTCTTTACTACGGCCAATAACAGGATCTAGGCGCCCTTCACGTGCAACAACTGTCAAATCTCTTGCTAAACTATCAAGCGTTGGTGTATTTGCATTTGCTGATGCACCACCTTGATGACCTGATGTAGCTTCATTGCTTCCAAGAAGCTGCAATACTTGTTGTCTTGCTTTATTTAAACTTACACCTAAGTTATTTAAAACACGCGCTGCAACACCTTCTCCTTCACGGATTAATCCTAATAAAATGTGTTCCGTTCCGACATAAGAATGACCAAGCTTACGTGCCTCATCCATCGATAACTCAATTACTTTTTTGGCACGTGGTGTATAATGAACAGTTTGAGACATCTCTGTTCCACGCCCAATTAATCCCTCTACTTCTTTTTGTACCTTCTCTGGACTTAACCCAAGGGCAATTAACGCTTTAGCTGCAATTCCTTCTCCTTCGCGTACAAGCCCAAGTAAAATATGTTCTGTCCCAATATTATTATGTCCAATGCGAATTGCCTCTTCTTGAGATAAAGCTAATACTTTCTGTGCTCGTTCTGTAAATCTTCCAAACATCATAGAAATCGCCTCCTACTTGCGCTCAATTTTGTTCAATTCGTAATCGTTCACGGATTAATGTTGCTCTTCGATAATCCCTTTCTTCCGGGCTTAAAGGACCGCCCGCGTATTGCTGTAAAATTCCTGGCTGAGTTAATACCATCAGCTCTGTTAAAATATTTCTTGATATATTTTTTATATAACCAAGGTCAATGCCTAGCCGCATATCTGACAGACAAGTAGCTGCCTCTGTCGATTGAATTAATCGACTATTGGCCAGTACACCATAAGAACGATATACTCGGTCTTCAAGTTCAATACTTGAATTTTTCTTAATCAGTTCTCGAGCTACTTTCTCTTGTTGTATAAGCTGATGAACGACACTCTCTAAATCTGCTATAATATCTTCTTCTGATTTTCCTAATGTCATTTGATTAGAAACTTGAAATATATTACCTAAGGCTTCGCTACCTTCACCGTATATTCCTCTTACGACTAAACCTAATTGTTGAATCGCTTGTATAATACGATTTATCTGTTTCGTCAAAACAAGTGCTGGTAAATGCATCATCACAGAAGCGCGTAACCCCGTTCCAACATTTGTAGGGCAACTTGTAATATAGCCAAGCGATTCATCAAAAGCATATTCAACTGTTTCTTCAATCCAAGTATCCATTTTGTTTGCGTTTTGTAACGCTCCTAATAATTGCAATCCTGAGAACAAACACTGAATCCGCACATGGTCTTCTTCATTAAGCATTACACTTATATGTTCGTTTTCTGATAGTAGACACGCACCAAATTCTGTTCCAGCAAGATTAGGACTAATTAAATGTTTTTCTACTAAAACCCTTCGCTGAAGCGGCTTTAGTTCATTCATTTTTAATAGTTCAAAATTCCCGAAGGATTTCACTTTCTGATTTACAAACTTCTTTTGAAATAAATTAGTAATCTGCTTAGCTTCTTCATCCGTTTGCATAATAGGGAAATGATAATCTTTTAAATTACGAGCCAAACGAATACGACTACTTAAAACAATATCAGAATCGGGACCATCTCCCCTCATCCACGGACTAATTGCTTCATTCATAATACGATCCAGTGACATAGAATTATTCCCCCTCTCTATGCTCACTAAGCTGATTTTCAATACTTCGAATTTGATCACGCGTTTGAGCTGCGTTTTCAAATTCTTCTTTCTGTACATATTGCCTTAATTTTAGTTTTAGTTCATCTAATTCTTTCTTTAGATGAATATTTCCTCCCATACGTTCTGGAATTTTTCCACAATGATGTGTATGACCACCATGAAGCCGCTTCAGCATTGGCTTTAGTTGTTCCTTAAATGTCTCATAACAAGAAGCACATCCAAAGCGACCCACTTTTGCAAATTGTTTATATGTCATATTACAAGTTGGACATCGCAACACTCTTGTATCCGAAAAGCTATCCTCTTGGTTTTCAATCATTGATTGTTTTCCATGTAGCAATCCAGCTAGTAAGTCATGAAAAGAAAAACTAGATTGTGTTGATTGAAAGAAAGACGTATAGCCATTTTGCTCTGCACATTGCTCACAAAGATGAACTTCCGTCTTTTGTCCGTTTATCACTTTTGTATAATGTAAAGCTGCTGGTCTTATATTACAATTTTGACAAGTCATCTTATATCCCTACCTTCACAACAGGAACGATCTACCTCATGATACTTTTTATACGTCATTAGATTATTTTGTTAACTTAATCTTATCTGTAAAAAGTCCCACTATAAAATGAATTACCGCTAAAAACATTTCTTAACAAAAGCTGTATTTATTTATATTTCAGTGTCCTTAACATTGCGCATAGTATCCGAGCCCTAAGTTCATCTCGAGAAGGTAAATCCATTAATAATACAGATCGATCTAGCACACTCAGCATAAGTTTTGCTTCCCGATTTGTCACAATATCTTCTTCCACTAATCGGATAATAATACTTTCCGCATTTCCTTGCGCAATACTATGCTCAATCATATGAAGCATTTGATCAATAATGTCTATATCGTCATGCAATTTGACTTTGATAATGCGAATGTAACCTCCTCCGCCTCGTTTACTTTCAACTACAAATCCTCTTTCTAACGTAAAACGAGTATTGATTACATAATTAATTTGAGACGGGACACAATCAAATCGATCCGCAATCTCATTTCTCTTAATCTCAATCACATTATTATTGCTTAAGTCAATAACTTGCTTTAGATATTGCTCAATGATATCAGATATATTTCTCATTTATCCGCCACCTTTATTGACTTTGACTATCTTTGACTTTAATTATATACGTATTAAAGAAATTTGCAACTCTTTTGCTTCTTCACTATCCTAGCCAAAATTTTTGTTCTTTAATCACTCAATTTATTATTTAGGTCTATTAAAAAAATACCCTTTAAATGTCTTATTAAATTTATAACAATGTAAGACTATAGGGGTTACCAATGTGCATTTTATAAAAGTCTAGGATGAAGAAAAGCAGAAGTTTTCCTATTGAGAAATTAACAAAGAATACAGAGGATGCAATCACTCACACAAAATGTAAGAAGCTGTTATGGTGTAGCTTTTGCTATCAACATTGAAGAAATTCGGAAAATGATGAAAGATGGGCTATTTTTTAAAGTGTACAAAAAAGACGAGTCAAAATGACTCGTCTTAAAATTGCTTGGCGACGTCCTACTCTCACAGGGGCAAGGCC
>NZ_AKCS01000018.1 GCF_000299035.1 Bacillus bingmayongensis | reverse complement strand
GTTCAACATCGCGTTTCAGCGACTTTTATAATATAACATAATATATTGTTTTCGTCAACAAGTTTTTTTGATAACTCGTATCTCTCATTTGCTGACTCTGCCTATTATATAGACTTTACCGCTGCTATGCAAGTGTTATTCTAAAAAAAAATAAGAGCGGGAAAATCCCCACTCCTATTCTTCAGAAGTTTCTTCACTTACCTCTTCTTCATCGTCTTCTTTTTGCGCTTTCGCTACCGTCGCTACTTCTTGTTCATTTTCCAAACGAATCAAGCGAACACCTTGCGTATTACGTCCCATTTGAGAAATTTGGTCGACTGGCATACGAATAATAACACCTGCAGCCGTAATTAACATGATATCTTCTTCACCCGTTACAGATTTAACTGCTACTAATTTACCGTTTTTATCTGTAATGTTACATGTTTTCAGACCCTTACCGCCACGACTTTGCAAGCGGTATTCCTCAACTGGTGTACGTTTTCCGTAACCATTTTTCGTTACAATTAAAACATTCATATTTTCTTCAACAATTTCCATACCTACAACTTGATCTTCATCACCTAGCGTAATAGCTTTTACACCTGCTGCATTACGTCCCATAGAACGCACATCTTGCTCATTGAAACGGATTAACATACCGTTACTTGTTCCAACGATAATATCCTTATCACCAGATGTTAAGCGTACAGAAATTACTTCATCCTCTTCACGAAGAGAAATTGCAATTAAACCATTCGTACGTATATTTGCAAATGATGAAAGAGGCGTTCTCTTAGAAATACCTTGTTTTGTTGTAAAGAATAAGAATTGATCATCACCAAATTCACGAATTGGAATAATAGCATTGACCCACTCACCTTTATCTACTTCTAACAAGTTAATAATTGGTATACCTTTTGCCGTACGACTATACTCTGGAATTTCATATCCTTTTGTACGGTATACTTTACCCTTGTTTGTAAAGAATAGAATATGATCATGTGTAGACGTTGTCAGTAAGTGCTCAACAAAGTCATCATCGTTCGTACCCATTCCTTGTACACCACGTCCCCCACGATTCTGTGTTTTGTACGTAGAAGCTGGTAATCGTTTAATGTAACCATTATGAGTAAGTGTGATAGCGATATTTTGCTCTGGGATTAAATCTTCATCCTCAATAGATTCCATACCGCCAATCGTAATTTCTGTTCGTCTCTCATCATTAAATCGTTCTTTTACTTCCGTTAATTCTTCACGAATAATTTCAAGAACCTTTTCTTCATCTGCTAGAATTGCTTTTAATTCAGCAATTAATTTCATTAAGTCTTGATATTCTTGCTCGATTTTTTCACGCTCTAATCCTGTTAAGCGTTGCAGGCGCATATCCAAAATTGCTTGCGCTTGTTTCTCGCTTAAACCGAAACGTTCCATCAATCCTTGCTTAGCAATATCAGCAGTTTTCGAACTACGTATTAAAGTAATTACTTCATCAAGATGATCTAAGGCAATTCGTAACCCTTCTAAAATATGAGCACGTGCTTCTGCCTTTTCTAATTCATAAGCTGTACGTCTACGAATTACTACCTTTTGATGCTCCAAATAATGGTATAAAGTTTGTTTTAAGTTTAATACTTGTGGCTCTCCGTTCACGAGCGACAACATATTAATACCAAAACTTGTTTGCAGTGCTGTATGTTTATATAAATTATTTAATAGTACATTGGCATTTGCATCACGACGTACTTCCATAACAACACGCATACCATTTCGATCTGATTCATCACGTAAATCTGTAATGCCTTCAATTTTTTTATCACGAACTAACTCTGCAATTTTTTCAATTAATCGAGCTTTATTAACTTGATAAGGTAGCTCTGTTACAATAATTGCTTGTTTTCCGTTTGTTTTTTCCTCGATTTCAACTCTTGCACGTAGCGTGATTGAGCCACGACCTGTTTCATATGCTCTTCGAATTCCACTTCTTCCTAAAATAAGACCCGCTGTAGGAAAATCTGGACCTGGAATATACTCCATCAACTCAGCAATTGTAATATCAGGATTATGACTTAATGCTAGTACACCATCAATTACTTCACCAAGCTGATGTGGTGGGATATTTGTTGCCATACCAACAGCAATACCTGTTGTACCATTCACTAACAGGTTAGGAAAGCGTGCAGGTAATACAATTGGTTCTCTCTCAGAACCATCATAGTTATCTTGGTAATCTATTGTATTTTTCGTAATATCACGCAATAATTCCATAGAAATCTTAGACATTCTCGCTTCTGTATAACGCATTGCCGCTGCTGAATCACCGTCGATAGAACCGAAGTTACCGTGGCCATCAACAAGCATATAGCGTTGACTAAAATCTTGCGCCATACGTACCATTGTCTCATAAACAGCTGAATCACCGTGCGGGTGATACTTACCAATTACTTCACCGACAATACGCGCTGATTTTTTATATGCTTTATCAGCAGTAATTCCTAAATCATTCATTGCATATAAAACCCTGCGATGCACAGGTTTTAATCCATCACGAACATCTGGTAGTGCACGAGATACGATAACACTCATTGCGTAATCTAAAAATGAGGTACGCATTTCATGACTAATATTAACCTCTCGAATTCGTGCTTGTTGTTGATTGTCTGACATCAACTAGCACCTCCTCTTACATTTCCGTTACACATACATTGATTTATATGTAGAAGACAGGAACACTCAGATTCCTGTCATTACTTAAATATCAAGGTTTTTCACGTATTTTGCATTTTCTTGGATAAAGTTACGTCGCGGCTCTACTTTATCACCCATTAAAATTTCAAACGTTTCATCCGCTTCAATTGCATCTTGCAGAGAAACTTGAAGTAATGAACGTACTTCTGGGTCCATTGTCGTTTCCCATAATTGAGTTGGATTCATTTCCCCAAGACCTTTGTAACGCTGAATACCCGGTTTCGGCTGAGCTGGTAACTCTGCTAATATCTTTTCAAGCTCTTTATCGTTGTAAGCATATTGAATCTTTTTCCCTTGTTGCACTTTAAACAATGGTGGTTGTGCAATATATATATAACCATGTTCAATGATTTGACGCATATAACGATAGAAGAACGTTAATAATAGAGTACGGATATGCGCACCATCGACATCAGCATCGGTCATAATAATAACTTTATGATAGCGGGCTTTTTCAATATCAAAATCCCCGCCGATATTTGTACCAATCGCCGTAATGATCGTACGTACTTCATCGTTAGATAAAATTTTATCTAATCGTGCCTTTTCAACGTTAATAATTTTACCCTTTAGTGGTAAAATCGCTTGGAAATGGCGATCACGTCCTTGTTTTGCAGAACCTCCCGCTGAGTCACCCTCTACGATGTAAATTTCACTAATCGAAGGATCTTTAGAAGAGCAGTCCGCAAGCTTCCCTGGTAAACTAGATACTTCCAGCGCACTCTTTCGGCGTGTTAATTCACGCGCCTTCTTCGCTGCTACACGTGCACGTGCTGCCATTGTTCCTTTTTCTACAACTTTACGGGCAACATTTGGATTCTCTAGTAAAAACTTTTCGAACGCTTCTGAGAAAACAGACTCTGTAATCGTTCTCGCTTCACTATTTCCAAGCTTTGTTTTCGTTTGGCCTTCAAACTGTGGATTCGGATGTTTAATAGAAACAATTGCCGTTAACCCTTCACGTACATCTTCACCTGTTAGGTTACTATCAGCATCTTTTAAGATATTATTTTTTCGACCATAATCATTTATTACACGCGTTAGGGCAGTCTTGAAACCAACCTCATGTGTACCGCCTTCATACGTATGAATATTATTTGTAAATGAATAAATATTGTTTGTATAACCTTCGTTATATTGAAGAGAAACTTCAACTTGAATTCCATCTTTCGAGCCTTCTACATATACAGGTTCTTCATGAATCGGTTGTTTCGAGCGGTTTAAATGCTCAACATAAGATTTAATCCCACCTTCATAATGGAACTCTTTCTTTTGCTTATTTTCGCGTTTATCTTCAATTGTTAATTTAATATTACGATTTAAAAATGCTAGTTCACGCATACGAGTTGCTAATGTATCAAAATCGTATTCCGTAGTTTCTTTGAAAATTTCTGGGTCTGGCTTAAAACGAGTTACTGTTCCTGTATGATCTGTTTCACCAATTACTTTTAAATCTGCAACCGGGATACCTCTTTCATACTTTTGGTAATGAATTTTACCTTCACGATGTACAAATACTTCTAACTCTGTTGATAGAGCATTTACAACAGATGCACCTACACCATGCAAACCACCCGAAACTTTATAACCGCCACCGCCAAATTTACCACCTGCGTGGAGTACGGTCATAATAACCTCTACAGCAGGACGTCCCATTTTTTCCTGTATACCAACTGGAATACCACGACCATTATCCGTCACACGAATGCTATTGTCTTCTTCGATGCTAACGTTAATTTCATCACAGTATCCTGCTAACGCTTCATCAATACTATTATCTACGATTTCCCATACAAGATGATGGAGACCTTTTCCACTTGTAGATCCAATATACATACCCGGACGCTTTCGAACTGCTTCCAGTCCCTCAAGCACCTGTATTTGGCTTTCATCATACGAATTTTCCTGCATTTGCTTTTGTTCCATTGACACAAAGATCACCTACTTTTCCATTTAAACAGCAATTATGTTCTGTCTATTTCACAATCTACCGTGCCGTTCGTCACATGAATTGTTTTCGCTTGCTTCAATGTTTCGTGTTCAATTCCGTCGACACTCGTCGTTGTCACAAATGTTTGCACTTTTCCTTGAATTGTATTTAACAGATGTGATTGACGATAATCATCTAACTCTGATAATACATCATCTAATAAGAGGATTGGATATTCCTTAACCTCTGAATAAATCAATTCAATTTCAGCTAACTTTAGGGAAAGTGCGGTTGTCCGTTGTTGTCCTTGGGAACCAAAGACTTGAACATTTTTACCATTAACGAAGAATTGTAAATCGTCACGATGAGGACCAATTAAAGTTGTACCACGGAAAATTTCACGTTGTTTCACAGATTGAAAACTTTCATAGTATACTTCTTTTATTTTCGACAAATCCATTGATTCTGATACATCTACGCTCGGTTTATAGACTATTTCTAGTTCTTCTAATCCTCTACTAATACCACGATGAATTGGACCTGCCCATTCTTGTAGTAAATGCAGAAAATCAAAACGCTTTTGCAAAATTTTTGTACCATGTTCAATGAGTTGTAGTGTAAATACATCCAACATCGTTTCCTCATTTTTACTATTCCCTTGCATTTTTTTAAGCAAGTGATTTCGCTGCGTGAGCACTTTCTGATATTGACTTAATTCATACAAATAGACAGGAGCTATTTGTCCCAGTTCCATATCTAAAAAGCGTCTTCGTACTTGAGGGCTTCCTTTTACAAGATTTAAATCTTCTGGGGCAAACATAACAACATTCATTTCACCAATATATTGGCTTAACTTTTGTTGTTCTAGTTGATTTAATTTTGCCTTCTTCCCTTTTTTAGAAATATTTAATTCTAAAGACAAGGAACTGTTTCGCTTTTGTAATCTACCTTTTATTTTACCATAATCCTCATCCCATCGGATAAGTTCACGATCGTTCGAAGTTCGATGAGATTTGGCCATCGCTAATACATAAATAGCTTCCATCAAATTCGTTTTCCCTTGAGCATTTTCACCAATAATTACATTCACTTTATCCTCAAAGGAAAGATCTAGATATTCATAATTGCGATAATTTTTTAATTGTATTTCTGTAATATACAAAGGGCTCCCCCTTTATGCTTGAACTTGAAATGTTCCGTTCCCCGGAATTTCAACAATATCATTTGCATACAACTTTCGGCCTCTTCTATTTTCAAGCTCTTGATTAACATACACTTCGTATTCTTGTAAGAACCACTTAACAGCGCCACCTGTATCAATTACATCCGCTAACTTTAAAAATTGTCCTAGTGTAATGTACTCAGTTGAAATCTTAATACGTTTCATAAAATCGCTCACTTTCTGAAAGTGTTCATTCTTTCATTGTACTAAATAAACTAGCATTAGGAAAGTAATACCCGGAAAATCAAATAAGGGCCACTAGCACATTTAAACTAGCAACCCTCAACTCTTACTTAGTAAGTACGAACTGGTAAAATTAATTGGATGATGGAATCATCATTTACTGTGCGAATTAAGAATGGTCTCATCGCTCCAGTAAAACTAATTTTAATTTCTGTACTGTCTAATGCTTTTAATGCGTCCATCATATATTTTGCACTAAAGGAGATTTTTAATTCTTCCCCTTCTACTTTTTCGCATTGAACTTCCTCTACTACTTTCCCGATTTCCGGTGAATTCGAAGAAAGCTCTAGCATTTGCTCTTCTAACGTCGATAATTTCACAACATTATTACGACCATCTCTTGCTAGTAAAGAAGCACGATCAATTGCTTGTAAAAACTCTTTTGTATTTACAAATATGTCCGTTTTACTTTCTGCTGGAATTAGACGTGTTGTATCTGGGTAATTCCCTTCTAACAATCTTGAGAAGAATAATAAATGTTTTGTTCGGAATAATACTTGATACTCCGTAATAACGATATCTACCATTTCTTCAGACTCATCTAGAATTTTGCTCAATTCATTTAAACTTTTACCAGGGATAACAACATTTGCTTGAAACTCATCAGAAATTGTATGACCTTCAATCTTTGCTTTACGAAGTGCTAGTCTATGACTATCTGTTGCAATGCAAGTGAGTTCGCTGTTATATACCTTCCAGTTTACACCTGTCAAGATCGGACGAGTTTCTGAAGTTGAAACAGCAAATACAGTTTGACGAATCATATGTTTTAGTAAATCTGTCGGGATCTTAAATACATGATGTTCCTCAATTTGCGGTAATAATGGATATTCAGCAGAATCTAAACCATTTAAATTAAATTCTGATTTTCCAGATTTTATTTTTGTCATAAAATGATTTTCCACAGAAATTTCCACTGTGTCTTTTGGTAATTTTTTTACAATCTCACTAAAATATTTTGCTTGTAAAACAATACTCCCTGATTGTGCAATTTCAACAATTTCTTTTCCGTTTTCTTCAACTGGGATAAAAGATTCAATCGAAATATCAGCGTCACTTCCTGTTAATGTAACACCTTCTTCAGTTGCTACAACTTTAATTCCTGTAAGAATTGGAATTGTTGTACGAGAGGAAACTGCCTTCATTACATCTTGTACACTTCTTACAAGGTAGTCTTTTTGAATTGTAAAACGCATAGCGAAAACCTCCGGCAAGTATAAAATTTTATTTATTTAATAAAGATAAAAAATAGTAGTAATAGTAATAGGTCTTGTGGATATGTGGATAACTCCATTTAGAGACGGAAAAACAGTCTATCTACATGTGGATAGACTGTGCGTAAAACAAGGAAAGTTATTCACACTATTCAGCTACTACTTTAAAATATCATTGATTTCTTCAACTTGTTTTTGCAGTTGTGTATCGGTTTTTAATAGCTTTGAAATTTTTTCGTGCGCATGGATGACGGTTGTATGGTCACGTCCGCCAAATTCTTCGCCAATTTTAGGTAAAGATGAATCTGTTAACTCACGTGATAGATACATTGCAATTTGGCGAGGAAATGCGACTGATTTTGTGCGTTTTTTTGCTTTAAAGTCCTCTAATTTAACTTGAAAAACATCTCCAACTGCCTTTTGAATATCATAAATAGAAATAATCTTTGGTTTAGAATTTGGAATAATATCTTTAAGTGCTTCAGCAGCTAAGTCGGCATTGATATCTTTATTTATTAGAGATGAATAAGCAACAACTCGAATAAGTGCACCTTCTAGTTCACGAATGTTCGAGTCAATTTGATTTGCAATATAGAGCATGACTTCATTTGGGATGTCAAGGCCTTCCGCTTTTGCCTTTTTTCGTAAAATCGCAATTCTTGTTTCTAAATCTGGCGGCGTAATATCTGTAATAAGCCCCCACTCAAAACGGGAACGAAGGCGATCTTCTAATGTTGGAATCTCTTTTGGTGGTCGATCGCTTGAGATAACAATTTGCTTGCTTTCTTCATGTAGTGCATTAAATGTATGGAAGAACTCTTCTTGTGTTTGTTCTTTTCCAGCAAGGAATTGAATATCATCTATAAGTAAGACATCGACATTACGATATTTATTACGGAAATCGACGGCTTTATTATCGCGAATTGAGTTAATAAATTCATTCGTAAATTTTTCTGATGATAAATAAACGACTTTGGCATTCGGATTATGCTCAATGACATAATGTCCAATTGCATGCATTAAGTGTGTTTTTCCAAGCCCAACTCCCCCGTAAATAAATAGCGGGTTATATGCTTTTGCTGGTGCTTCAGCGACTGCTAATGAAGCTGCATGAGCAAAACGGTTCCCAGAGCCAATAACAAATGTATCAAACGTGTATTTTGGATTTAACATGCTCTGTGGTAAGTGATTAGACTCATCATTTGTTCTTTTCTTTTTAGCAGGAGGAAAGTCAATCTCCTCTTCAGTTTGACTTTGGGGAATAATAAAGCGAATTTCTAGTTTTGCTCCTGTTAAATCATAGAGTGTTTCTGAAATGAGCTCTGAATAATGAGATTCTAGCCAGTCACGAGCAAATTCATTTGGAGCTGTAATCGTTAATACATCTTTTTTCAAAGCATGTGCCATGGTTGATTTCAACCATGTCTCATAACTTGGTTTACTCACCTTTTTTTCTAGTTCTTTCAAAGCACTATTCCATAAATCAGAGATATTTTCCAAAGGTGTCCCTCCTTTACAAAGATGGTAAAAGAATAAGGTTGTGCAACGATTGTACAACCTTAAAAATAATTGATGTATATTTATACGAAACGTATTTTAAAACATAAAAACGTCGTTTGTATACGAGATAGAGTTTTCGACAAAAAATACACATGTGGACAACTATTTACCCACATGTGATTATAACTGTCCACATGTTATACACAAATTGTGGATAAAATACAAGTGTAGAAAACTTGTCCAAGGTGAAAACACAACTATAATATCAAAAAAAGATAGCGATAGCAATGAATTTCAAAAAGTTATCCACAAAATCAATACCTTGTGGAATAAACTTGTCCACAACACGATATACTGTGTAAAAGCGAAAAAATAATTTGTGGATATAAAAAAATGAAAAATGCATTATCCACAAAGGAATAAAACAGCTGTGAAAAAAATTGTGAATAGGTTCAAAATGAATATTTGATGAAAATTTGGAGAACCATTGACATTTTCCTAGTTGATTAACTATAATTTATAAGACTGTCTTTAACAGATATTCCTCAGGGAGGTGTCATATAATGAAAAGAACTTACCAACCAAATAAACGTAAGCGCAGCAAAGTACATGGTTTCCGCAGCCGTATGAGCACAGCGAACGGACGTAAAGTGCTAGCAGCTCGTCGTCGTAAAGGAAGAAAAGTATTATCTGCGTAGACCACTGATCGTTCAGTGGTCTTTTTTTCTAGTAATAATGAATTTCCGCTGATGAAATACAGGAGTGTCAATTGATATGAAGAAAAAGAATCGTATAAAGAAAAATGATGAATTTCAGGCTGTTTTTCAAAATGGAAAATCAAATGCAAATCGTCAGTTTGTGGTGTATCAACTTGAAAAAGCGGAGCAACCATACTTTCGCATTGGTCTTTCCGTTAGCAAAAAGTTGGGAAATGCAGTAGTGCGTAATCGGATTAAGCGTATGATTCGCCAATCGATTGCAGAATTAAAAGATGAGATAGATTCTGGAAAAGATTTTGTTATAATAGCAAGGAAGCCTTGTGCAGATATGACATATGAACAATTGAAGAAAAGCTTAATTCATGCCTTTAAGCGCTCTGGTATTAAAATTACAAACAAGTAGCGTAGGAAAAGGGAAATGAATTACACTATATACATACCGAAACAAGGAGGAGCAGGCTGTGAAAAAGAAGATAGGCTTACTAGCCATGGTTATTGCTTTAATGGCGATCACTGCGGGCTGTAGTGAAGTGAATCAGCCGATTACACCGAAAAGCACAGGGATCTGGAATGAATATTTCGTATACCCGCTTTCTCAGTTAATCACATATTTTGCAAACTTATTTGGTAGTAATTATGGTTTAGCGATTGTTGTTACGACTCTTATTATTCGTTTTGCGTTATTACCATTAATGATTAAACAAACGAAGAGTACGAAAGCAATGCAAGCACTGCAACCAGAAATGGTGAAATTAAAAGAGAAGTATAGCTCTAAAGATCAAGCAACACAGCAAAAACTGCAACAAGAAATGATGCAGTTGTATCAAAAGAATGGTGTAAACCCGTTAGCAGGTTGTTTACCAATCTTTGTTCAAATGCCGATTTTATTCGCATTTTATCATGCGATTATGAGAACAGAAGAGATTAGTAAACATACATTCTTATGGTTTGATTTAGGACAGGCAGATCCGTACTATATCCTTCCAGTTGTTGCGGCAATCACAACATTTATTCAGCAAAAGGTTGCTATGGCAGGTACTGCTGGACAAAATCCACAAATGGCAATGATGGTATGGCTTATGCCAATTATGATTTTAATCTTTGCAATTAACTTCCCAGCAGCATTATCTCTATACTGGGTAGTTGGTAACATCTTTGGTATCGCTCAAATGTATATGATCAAAGGGCCAGAAATTAAGGCTAGTAAGGCAGGAGGATCAAGCAAGTGAGTATAATTACTGCTAAAGGACAAACAGTCGAGCTGGCAGTACAAGATGCTTTAAGACAATTAAAGGTTTCAAGGGATCAAGTAGATGTGAATGTTGTTGATGAGGGTAAGAGAGGATTTCTAGGATTTATAGGGAATCGTCCAGCTATTGTAGAAGTTGTAGTGAAGAAAGATCCCATCCAAGAAGCTGAGCGATACTTACAAAGTGTTGTTCAGGAAATGGGTGTGGATGTGATGATTACGAAAAATGTAAAAGGTCGAGAAATTGAATTTACACTTTCTGGTAAAGATGTAGGGATATTGATCGGAAAAAGAGGACATACATTAAACTCCTTACAATATTTAACAAAACTTGTTGCGAATCGTAGTACAAAGCAATATATCGGTATCACAATTGATGCTGAAAACTATCGTAGTAAGAGAAAAGATACGTTAGAATCGCTTTCTTATCGGTTAGCAAAGCAGGTAATGGTAACTAAAAAAAATGTTGTGCTAGAACCAATGCCCTCTTTTGAGAGAAAAATTATCCATCAAGCATTATCCAATCATCCAAATGTAATTACAACTTCTGAAGGTAAAGAACCCCATCGACATGTTGTAATATCTTCCAAATAACCGGTTACTCATATGAGTGCCGGTTTTTTCTTGTGGATAATTAAAAACACTAAACTTATCCACTGTGAATAAGTTTAGTGTTTTTTACATGAGGACATAATAAAATGAGTTATTATTCTTTTGTAGATAGGTTCGTTATGGTATCCTAATAGTTTAGTGAAGGTAAAAATCATGTTGAAATAGAGAGAAATAAGCAAGCGAGGTGAAAGGACATGGATTTTGATACAATTGCTGCAATTTCCACGGCACTTGGAGAAGGGGCAATTGCCATTGTTCGAGTAAGTGGAGAGGATGCGATTGAAAAGGTCAATCGCATTTTTAAAGGGAAAGATTTAACGACAGTTTCTTCTCATACGATTCACTACGGTCATATTGTTGATTTAGATACAGATCAAGTAATCGAAGAAGTAATGGTGTCAATTATGCGAGCGCCAAAGACATTTACCCGTGAAAATATTGTAGAAATCAATTGTCACGGTGGTCTTGTTTCTGTAAATAAAGTATTACAACTTATTTTGGCTCAAGGAGTACGTTTGGCCGAGCCAGGTGAATTTACAAAGCGCGCATTTTTAAATGGGCGTATTGACTTGTCGCAAGCGGAAGCTGTAATGGATTTGATTCGTGCGAAAACAGATCGAGCGATGAACGTAGCAATTAATCAAATGGAAGGGCGATTATCTAAATTAATTGGTCGTCTTCGTCAAGAGATTTTAGAAACATTAGCTCATGTAGAAGTGAATATAGATTATCCAGAATACGATGATGTAGAAGAAATGACCCACAATATTTTAATTGAAAAAGCCACACATGTTCGCGGCGAAATTAAAAAAATATTGGAGACATCTAAGCAAGGGAAAATTTTACGAGAAGGAATTGCAACAGCAATTATTGGAAGACCAAACGTTGGGAAATCTTCATTATTAAATAGCCTTGTTCAAGAGAAAAAGGCGATTGTGACGGATATAGCAGGCACAACGCGTGATGTCATTGAAGAGTATGTCAATGTTCGTGGTGTACCACTGAAACTTATTGATACGGCGGGAATCCGTGAAACGGAAGATGTCGTTGAACGAATTGGTGTAGAGCGATCAAAAAAGATGATGGGGCAAGCTGATTTAGTTCTAATTGTAGTAAACTATAGTGAAGCATTAACGACTGAAGATGAAGAATTATTCCGTGCGGTTCAAGGAAAAGACTTTATTGTTATTGTAAATAAAACAGATTTACCAAAGCAAATTGATATGGAACGTGTTACAGAATTATCAGGTGAAAATCGTATGATTACAACGTCCCTAATTGAGGAAAAAGGCGTAGATGAGCTAGAAAAGGCGATAGCAGATCTATTCTTTGAAGGAACAATTGAGTCGGCAGATATGACGTATGTTTCTAATGCAAGACATATCGGTTTATTAACACAAGCGGAAAAGACAATTGGAGATGCTATTGAGGCAATAGAGAACGGTGTTCCAATTGATATGGTTCAAATTGATCTAACAAGAACGTGGGAAATACTTGGTGAAATTACTGGTGATACTGTCCATGAAAGCCTAATTGATCAATTGTTTTCTCAATTTTGTTTAGGAAAATAACATATAGGTATTTTAGAAGGATAGATGATCTTAGGAGGAATAAATAATGGGATACAATGCCGGTTCTTACGATGTCATAGTAATCGGTGCAGGTCATGCAGGATGTGAAGCTGGTCTTGCAGCAGCACGAATGGGCTCAAAAACATTAATGTTAACAATTAATTTAGATATGGTTGCATTTATGCCGTGTAATCCTTCTGTTGGTGGACCAGCAAAAGGGATTGTTGTACGAGAAATTGATGCATTAGGCGGTGAAATGGGACGTAATATTGATAAAACTCACATCCAAATGCGTATGTTGAACACGGGGAAAGGTCCAGCTGTACGTGCTCTTCGTGCACAAGCAGATAAATTTTCATATCAACACGAATTAAAGAAAACGATTGAAGAAACGCCAAATTTAACATTACGTCAAGGAATGGTAGAGCGCCTAATTGTTGAGGATGATGTATGTAAAGGTGTAATTACACAATCAGGAGCTGAATATACAGCGAAAACAGTTGTAATTACAACTGGTACATTCTTACGTGGTGAGATTATTATGGGTGATTTGAAGTACTCAAGTGGTCCAAATAATCAGCAACCGTCTATCACATTATCTGAGCATTTAGAGGAACTTGGCTTTGACCTTGTCAGATTTAAAACAGGTACGCCTCCTCGTGTGAATAGCAATACAATTGATTATAGTAAAACAGAAATTCAGCCGGGGGATGAAAAACCACGTGCATTTTCTTTTGAAACTACAAAATTTATTATGGATCAAATTCCATGTTGGCTAACATATACAAGCGAAGAGACACATCGTTTAATTGATCGAAACTTGCATCGTTCAGCTATGTATTCTGGTATGATTAAAGGAACAGGTCCACGTTACTGTCCTTCAATTGAAGATAAAGTGGTGCGATTTAATGATAAACCACGCCACCAAATTTTCTTAGAGCCGGAAGGTCGTAATACACAGGAAGTATATGTACAAGGTTTGTCAACAAGCTTACCGGAAGATGTGCAACGTGAAATGCTTAAAACGATTCCTGGTTTAGAAAATGTTGAGATGATGCGTACAGGTTATGCTATTGAGTATGATGCAATTGTACCAACGCAGCTGTGGCCGACACTTGAAACGAAAAAAATTAAAAACTTATATACAGCAGGTCAAATTAACGGTACGTCTGGCTATGAAGAAGCAGCAGGACAAGGAATTATGGCTGGAATTAACGCAGCGTGCCGCTCCCTAGGGAAGAAAGAGGTTATTTTAGGTCGTTCAGATGCTTATATTGGTGTTTTAATTGACGACCTTGTGACAAAAGGGACGAATGAACCATATCGTCTTTTAACATCCCGAGCTGAATATCGTTTATTATTGCGTCATGATAATGCGGATCTTCGTTTAACGGAAATTGGTCATGAAATTGGCTTAATTCCAGAAGAGCGCTATGAGCGTTTTAGCGCGAAAAAGGAACAGATTGATCAAGAAAAATCCCGTTTAGAAAGCATTATTATTAAACCGCGCCCCGAAGTGCAAGAATTAATTCGCAGTGTTGGTGGAAGTGAATTAAAGGATGGAATACGTGCAAGTGACTTACTACGTCGTCCGGAAATGACGTATGAACATATTCGCATTCTTGCACCAAGTGAAGTGGAAATACACGATGAAATCGCAGAGCAGGTAGAAATTCAAATTAAGTATGAAGGATATATTGAAAAATCCTTACAACAAGTAGAACGTATGAAGAAAATGGAAAGCAAAAAGATTCCTGTCGACATTGATTACGATGCAATTTCTGGAATCGCTTCTGAAGCGAGACAAAAATTAAAAGATGTTCGTCCTCTGTCTATGGGGCAAGCGTCCCGTATTTCCGGAGTAAATCCAGCTGATATTTCCATTTTACTTGTGTATATCGAACAAGGAAAAATTGCGCGAGTATCGAACCAATAAATAAGTAAGGAGATATGGCAAGATGAACATAGAACAATTTCAATCTATGCTAGGAGAAAGAGGAATTACCCTTTCTCCTAGGCAATTAGAGCAATTTGAAATTTACTTTGAAACATTAGTGGAATGGAATGAGAAAATGAATTTAACAGCTATTACAGAGAAAGAGGAAGTGTATTTAAAACACTTTTTTGACTCGATCACAGCTGCTTTTTATAATGATTTTTCAAAACCATTTTCTATTTGTGATGTCGGTGCAGGTGCTGGATTTCCAAGTATTCCATTGAAAATTTGTTTCCCGCATTTAAAAGTAACGATTGTGGATTCATTGCAAAAACGCATCAACTTTTTAAATCATTTAGCGCAAAAATTAGAGTTAAGTGATGTTGCATTTTGCCATGATCGTGCTGAAACATTCGGGAAAAAAGAAAGTGTACGTGAATCGTTTGATATCGTGATGGCGCGTGCAGTAGCACGTCTTTCTGTATTGAGTGAGTTATGTTTACCTCTTGTAAAAGTAGGTGGGACATTTATCGCTATGAAAGGTGCAGCTGCCAATGAAGAGATTGAAAATGGTAAGTATGCTTTAGAAGTGCTTGGCGGTGAGCTAAAAGAGATGTCTACTTTTCAATTACCATTTGAAGAAAGTGAACGTAACATTTTATCAATCGTGAAAAAGCGCAAGACACCAAAGAAATATCCGCGTAAGCCAGGGACACCCAATAAATTACCTATTGAAAAATAAATCTTATTAGACGTAAGATTAAATTATATAAATGAAAACGTAAATGTTTCATAGGAAACATTTCTGTGTAGGACATTCAATAGGCCCAAAGGTGGTGGAATATGTATGAAAAATACGTTTTCTCGTTTATTTGGCTTTGGAGATAAAGAGAGCGAATTCGAATTACAAGACGAAAGCCATGAAGAAATAGATAAAAAGATACATGAAGAAATACAAGAAATTCCGATAGCTAATATCATTCCAAATCGTTATCAACCACGTACAGTTTTTGATGACGCACGAATCGATGAACTTGCCTTGACCATTCGTACACATGGACTCATTCAACCAATTGTTATAAGGCAATATGAAGACGATAAGTATGAAATTATTGCCGGGGAAAGACGTTTTCGTGCTGCGACGAAATTAGGTTGGGAAAAGGTTCCGGCAATTATTAAAAACTTAAATGATACGGAAACAGCTTCTGTTGCTCTAATTGAGAACTTGCAACGTGAAGAGTTAACAGCAATTGAAGAGGCTGTTGCTTATCAAAAGCTAATTGAGTTACATAATTTAACACAAGAGGCATTAGCACAGAGGCTAGGAAAAGGACAATCAACAATCGCAAATAAGTTGCGATTATTAAAGCTGCCTGAAGAAATTAAACGAGCATTGTTAGAAAAGAATATTACAGAACGTCACGCTCGTGCTCTTATTCCTTTAAAAAATGAAGAATTGCAGTTAAAGGTTTTACAGGAAATTGTAGAAAAGCAATTGAATGTAAAACAGACCGAGGAACGTATTGCTAAGCTACTGGAGGAAGTAAAACCAAAGCGTAAGGCAAAACAGAAAGCGGTAAGTCGTGATATGCGAATTGCGATGAATACAATTAGACAATCTTTGCAAATGGTTGCAAATAGTGGACTGAACGTAAATTCTGAAGAAGAAGAATTTGATGAGTACTATCAGATCACAATTAAGATTCCTAAAAAAAAATAACTCATATGTGATAGAGATCTCACCCTTTGGGAGAGGTCTTTTTTTCTATATTTTTCTTCCTAAATGAAGAAGGAGTTTTAGAATAAATTTTGAAGTTTAATAAGGATGCAAAAGAAAAATTTTCATTTCATGTTACAATAAACATAATTATTTTTAGAATAAGACAGAAAGGTTGAAAGTAGGTGACATCATGGGAAAAATCATTGCTATTGCTAATCAAAAAGGCGGTGTAGGAAAAACAACAACGTCTGTTAACCTAGGAGCTGGATTGGCACAGGTAGGAAAAAAAGTACTGCTTATTGACATTGATGCTCAAGGGAACGCAACGACAGGTGTAGGAATTGAAAAGTCGGAGTTAGATCAATGTATTTATAATGTCCTTGTAGAAGATGCAGAGGTTCAAGGGGTTATACAAAAAACCGCAACTGAAAACTTAGATGTTCTACCTGCTACAATTCAATTGGCAGGTGCTGAGATTGAACTGGTACCAACCATTTCCCGGGAAGTTCGTTTACAGAGGGCTTTGCAGCCAATTCGTAATGAATATGATTATATTATTATTGATTGTCCCCCATCTTTAGGCTTATTAACAATTAATGCACTAACGGCAGCGGATTCCGTTATTATTCCTGTTCAGTGTGAATACTACGCATTGGAAGGGTTGAGTCAATTACTAAATACAGTTCGACTTGTACAAAAGCACTTAAATAAAAATTTAGCAATTCAAGGTGTACTGTTAACGATGTTAGATGCACGTACAAATTTAGGGATTCAGGTTATAGATGAAGTGAAGAAATATTTTCGAGATAAAGTATATCGTTCTATTATTCCACGCAATGTTCGTTTAAGTGAAGCTCCAAGTCATGGGAAACCAATTATGCAGTATGATGCTAAATCAAGGGGTGCAGAAGTATATATAGATTTAGCAGAGGAAGTGATTGCTGGTGGCTAAAGGATTAGGAAGAGGGATTAATGCGTTCTTTCCAGATTTAGATGTGAAAGAGGAAGAGAAAATTCAAGAAATTGCACTAAATGAATTAAGGCCAAACCCCTACCAACCGCGTAAAAACTTTCAAAAAGAAACAATCCAAGAATTGGCAGCATCTATTAAAGAACATGGCATTTTACAACCTTTGATCGTAAGGAAAAGTATTAAAGGATACGAAATTGTTGCTGGTGAACGAAGATACCGTGCTGCAAAAGAGGCACGCCTTGAAACAGTTCCAGCTGTCGTTCGAGAATTAAATGAACAGCAAATGATGGAATTTGCCTTGTTAGAAAATTTACAACGTGAAGATTTAAATCCAATGGAAGAAGCTTTGGCATATCAAATGCTAATGGATGAGCTAAATGTAACGCAAGAGCAATTAGCAAAGCGTCTTGGAAAAAGTAGACCGTATATTGCTAATTATGTTCGGTTACTTACCCTTCCTTCATTTGTTCAAGAGATGATTGCAGATGGAAATCTATCCATGGCACATGGACGGACATTACTTACAATAAAAGATGAAGAACAGCTAAAGTCTTTATTGAAGCGTATTGAAAAGGAAGGATTAAATGTTAGGCAGTTAGAGCAAATTGTTCAGCAGATGCATCAGCGAGTTTCACGTGAAACAAAGAAAGTGAAGCAAGAACGAAATATATTTTTCGAAGAACGTGAAACGTTGTTAAGAGAAAAATTTGGGACAGGTGTAAAAATTAAAGAAACAAAAAAAGAAAAAGGAAAAATTGAAATAGAATTTTTCAATAAAGAAGATTTAAATCGCATTTTAGAACTATTATCTGGGAAAAACTGAAAAGCAAACCATCTTTTTATTTATAGATGGTTTGCTTTTTTTAATACGGATAATTTTTGATCTGTTTCCTTTATACTTTGGGCAATAACGTCTGCCATTTTCATAACGAGACTTAATCTTGTATTTTGTAAGACAAAAAATTCCATGAAACCATTTAAATTTACGATACCATGTATATGTAGCTTGCCGATTTCTGGTAATTTTTTATTCATTGCTGCTCCAGGTTTACTAGGCCCTTCACCAACAGTTATGGAACCGATGTTTTGAGATTTTCCAAGACAAGCATCAATTGCAATAATAAAAGAATCAGGAATAGAAGTTTGTATATTCTGAATATTATCCTCTAGATTTAGCGCATGAATTGGTTCATCAAGTGTGCCGAATACGTGGAAATTTTGAATGTTCATTTGTTCTAGTTTAGATCCGACTAACGGGCCAAGTGCGTCACCAGTTGAACGATCTGTTCCAATGCAAATTAGGATGAGGGATGTATTTGGACTAATAGGTATATGTGAGAGAAGAAAATCACTAATTATTGTACAAGCTTCTAAATCGTGATGCATAATATTTTGCGATTCTTTTTCAAAAAAGGGTAATCGGAAATTCCTTATATTCATGAATCATCCATCCTTTTGATAAATTTTACGATTCGATGTAAAAGTTTTTGGTTGTAGAATTTATTTTATAAAGCTTCAGTAATTGTGATGTTAATTCTCGGTAATTAAAGAAAAAAATAATATGAAAAATTATAAGTTCTTTATTTTTGCAAACCGTTTATAAAACCGTAAATAATAGTACTAGTATATATATATATCTGCCATTTTATACCTCAATTAAAGCGAGTCAGTAAAAATACTGTAATAAAATTTTTATCAGAAATAGGGAGAATTTCTGATAAAATAAAGAATGAATAAAAAGACATTTTGGTCGGGGAGGTAGGGAAACATGAATTTATTACAACGATGGTTTGATTCCATAGATTGGTCTAATATAGGAATGGGCGCACTAAAAATAGTAATTATTTTAGTGCTTGGTACAATAGTAGTTCGTATTGCTAGGGCAATTGTTAGAAATGCATTTCGTATGGGAAATCGCTCACCAATTCAAATCTCAGAGCGTCGTACACTTACAATAGCTAAATTGCTTGAAAATATCGTAGCATACGTTGTTATATTTATTATGTTAATTGCGATTTTAGGGGTATTCCATATTAATGTGGCAGGTTTATTAGCAGGGGCTGGAGTAGTCGGTTTAGCAATCGGTTTTGGTGCTCAAAGTTTAGTGAAAGATGTCATTACAGGAGCATTCATTTTGTTAGAAGATCAATTTTCAGTAGGTGATTATGTACGCATTGGTCAATTTGAAGGTGCTGTATTAGAAATTGGATTGCGTACAACTAAGATAAAAAGTTGGACAGGAGAAATCAATATTTTACCTAACGGAAGTATTATACAAGTGACAAACTTTTCTGTTAGTAATAGTATTGCATTTGTCGATGTATCGATTTCCTATGATAGTGATATTGCGCGTGCAGAGCAAATAATTGAAGAGTTATTAGAAGAATTACCAGAAAAATATGAGCAAATGGTAGCAACACCGCAATTATTAGGTGTTCAAACGCTTGGTGCATCTGAAGTTGTGCTTCGTGTAATTGCTGAAGTAGAACCGATGCAGCATGCACCTATCGCTAGAGCGCTTCGTAAAGAAATTAAAAATCGCCTTGATTTACACGGCATTGAGATTCCATATCCACATATGGTTTTATATAATCGTAAAGAGATGGTTAATCAAAAAGCAAATTAATGACGAGGGGAGTTTGGAGAGTGGAGCAAAAGCAATATAACTTGTACGATGTTGTGGAAATGAAAAAAGCCCATCCGTGTGGTGCAAATCGTTGGAAAATCATTCGTATGGGAATGGATATCCGCATTAAGTGCGAGGGATGTGGCCATTCGGTAATGATTCCTCGAAGAGAGTTTGATCGCAAAGTGAAAAAAATTCTTGTAAAGCACGAAGAATAAAGAAAAAGTAACAGCTGCTCCAGGCAGCTGTTACTTTTTTGAACTTTTAGGGAACTTGTCATTTTATTCGTTACTATCTATAATGATGGAAGATTGAGACATAGGAGTGAAAAATATGGGATTAACGGCTGGGATTGTTGGTTTGCCAAACGTAGGAAAATCAACATTATTTAATGCAATTACACAAGCGGGAGCAGAATCTGCAAACTATCCATTCTGTACAATTGATCCGAACGTAGGGATTGTAGAAGTACCAGATGAACGCTTAAATAAACTAACGGAACTAGTAGAACCGAAAAAAACTGTTCCAACTGTATTCGAATTTACTGATATTGCAGGTATCGTAAAGGGTGCAAGTAAAGGTGAAGGACTAGGAAATAAATTCTTATCTCATATTCGCCAAGTAGATGCAATTTGCCAAGTTGTTCGTTGTTTTGAAGATGAAAATATTACACACGTTTCAGGAAAAGTAGATCCAATTGATGATATTGAAACAATTAATTTAGAGCTAATCTTAGCTGACTTGGAATCTGTTGATAAGCGTATTGAACGTGTAGCAAAATTAGCAAGACAAAAGGATAAAGAGGCGGTATACGAACACGAGATTTTAGTTCGTTTAAAAGAGGCATTCGAAGCAGGTAAACCAGCTCGTACTGTTGAATTTACAGACGAACAAATGAAAATCGTTAAAGGTCTTCACTTATTGACAACAAAAGAAATGCTTTACGTAGCCAACGTAAGTGAAGATGATATTATGGATCCATCTGAAAACGAATATGTAAAGATGGTAAAAGAATTTGCAGCAAATGAAAATTCACAAGTGATTGTTGTTTGTGCAAAAATTGAATCGGAAATCGCTGAGCTAGACGAGGAAGAGAAAAAAGTATTCCTTGAAGAGTTAGGTATTGAAGAATCAGGTTTAGACCAGTTAATTCGTGCTGCGTACGACTTATTAGGCTTAGCTACTTATTTCACAGCTGGTGTACAAGAAGTACGTGCATGGACATTCAAACAAGGCATGAAGGCACCACAATGTGCTGGGGTTATTCATACAGACTTTGAACGTGGATTTATTCGTGCTGAAACAGTTTCATATGATGATTTAATGGAGAACGGTTCTATGACAGCTGCTAAGGAAGCAGGAAAAGTGCGTTTAGAAGGAAAAGAATATATCGTAAAAGATGGAGATGTTATGCACTTCCGCTTTAACGTGTAATTCAATATTTCCTAGGAAAAACAGGGATATAAACTTGGTGAACATATCATATGTTTGCCAAGTTTTTTATTTATTGGTTAGTTGATTCATCTAACTTACTATGATATAATCTAAACTCGTGAGTAATTACTATATAATTAATTGCTCCTTGCCCATTATGGGCCGTTTAGACCAAAAGGAGGTGAAAGTGTAATGAAAAAGTACGAAATCATGTACATCATCCGTCCAAATATGGAGGAAGAAGCTCAAAAAGCTTTAGTTGAGCGCTTCGCAGGCGTTTTAACTAACAATGGTGCAGAAATCATTAACACGAAAGAGTGGGGTAAGCGTCGTTTAGCTTACGAAATCAACGACTTACGTGACGGTTTCTACATGATCTTAAACGTAAATTCTGATGCAGAAGCTGTTAAAGAATTCGATCGTTTAGCTAAGATCAACGAAGATATCCTTCGTCACATCGTTGTTAAAGAAGAAGAATAATAATTAAGATATATAGGGAGAGTGGTTCGATTGATGAATCGTGTTATCCTCGTTGGTCGTTTAACTAAGGACCCTGACTTACGTTACACGCCCAATGGTGTTGCGGTAGCTACTTTCACGTTAGCTGTAAATCGCGCATTTGCGAATCAACAAGGTGAGCGTGAAGCTGACTTTATTAATTGTGTAATATGGCGTAAACAAGCAGAAAACGTGGCGAATTATTTGAAAAAAGGTAGCTTAGCAGGCGTAGATGGACGTCTTCAAACTCGTAATTATGAGGGACAAGATGGTAAACGTGTATATGTAACAGAAGTTCTTGCGGAGAGCGTACAATTTTTAGAGCCGCGTAATAGCGGTGGGGAGCAACGTGGTTCATTCAATCAGCAACCATCAGGAGCTGGTTACGGTAACCAAGGCTCTAACCCATTTGGTCAATCTGGTAATTCAGGTAACTCAGGTAACTCTGGATTTACGAAGAATGACGATCCATTTTCAAATGTAGGTCAACCGATTGATATTTCGGACGACGATTTACCATTCTAATGGTATAGATCGGTTATTTTTAACAAAGAATGGAGGGAAATAGACATGGCAGGACGCAAAGGTGGACGTGCGAAACGTCGTAAGGTGTGTTTCTTCACTTCTAACGGCATCACTCGCATCGACTATAAAGATGTTGATTTATTAAAACGTTTCGTTTCTGAGCGTGGTAAAATTTTACCTCGTCGTGTAACAGGAACAAGCGCAAAATACCAACGCAAACTTACAGTTGCAATTAAACGTGCTCGTCAAATGGCACTTTTACCATATGTTGGTGAATAATAGCGTATGAAATGCACAGTAGAGTGAGACTCTACTGTGCATTTTGCTATGCTTTTCTTTTTGGAAAGAGAGGTTAAAGGATGAAACGTACAAGGCTCATTACAGAAGGATCGATTTTATTAGCGGTATATGCTGTACTGCTTTTAATATCCCTGTATATTCCGATTGTAAGTATTGTTGCGATATTTGCATTACCCCTACCATTTCTATTGTTTATGGTAAGATATCCGTTTTCTAGTACGTGTATGCTTTTTGCAGCTGCACTTTTTGTTACCATTATTGTTAGTTCTCCGCTGAGTCTCGTGAATACATGTATGTCTGGCATAATAGGTGTTGCTTTAGGATATATGTATAAGAAGAAAAAAGGACCAGTGGAAATATTGTTAGTAGGAATGCTTGCATATTTGTTTAGTTTTGTTCTTATTTATGTTGTAAGTATAAAACTTTTAAACATAGATTTAATTAAGCAAATGCAAGATATGCTTAAAGAAGGAATGGAACAAAGTGAGAAGATAATGAAAGCTACCGGTGCGCCGATTAGTAAAGAGCAAAAAGATTTATTCGGACAGTTTAGTGATATAATCTGGATGCTTCTACCAAGTTTACTTGTAATGGTTTCTTTAATCTTTTCTTGGTTGACGGTCTTGATGGCAGGGAATGTTTTAAGAAGATTGAAGTATACTGTAACACCGTGGTCTAAATTTCGAGATATGCAATTGCCAAAGAATATTGTTTGGTATTACGTTATATTTATTTTGCTTTCCACTTTTATAAAGGTGGAATCAGGTTCATATTTAGACATGGCATTCACTAATCTATATACTATTTTTTCTTTGTTACTCGTATTTCAGGGATTTTCATGTATAGCCTTTTTTGCACATATAAAAGGCTATACGAAGGCGATTCCTATTATTAGCTTTGTTTTAGTTATGATTGTTCCTATCTTGTTTCCTCTTGTAACAATCTTAGGTATAATTGACTTAGGCTTCTCGTTACGTTCTAAAATACAATCAAAATAGGAGAGCGTTATATTAGCTTTTTGCATTACGGGTTTCGTAGTGAAAGTTTAACTTGAGGGCGTTTAATTTGTTCAACTAACCAGAGGTAAAAATGGATTAATTTCTACTTAGGTTAGTTTTACTTTATAGGAGTTGAATACATGCCTGAATTTTATAAGAGACAGCGGTTTTTATATCCTGTTTATGTATTGGCATTTTTTATATTTGTGCTTATTACCATTCTCGGTTGTTTTAACTGGATGATGGGAATGGCCGCTTTTTTTATTTTTTGTATTGTCCTCTTTTTTGTAATTCGATCTGAGCTTGCCTTTCAGAGGAATTTTGAAAAGTACACAACGGATATGATTACAAGGGTAAAGAAAGTAAGTAATGAAGCGTTTAATCAAATGCCAATTGGTATTTTGTTATACAATAGGGATTATGGAATTGATTGGTCAAATCCTTATTTATCTTCTTGTCTAGGGCAACATTCCTTAGCGGGATGGCATTTGTATGATGTATCAGAAACGTTACTTCTCTTTATTAAAGGAGAAACGGCTGATGATATTGTATCATTAAATAATCGTAAATTTCGTGTGTTTGTAAGGAAAGAAGAAAAGTTAATTTACTTCTTTGATGTAACAGAGCAAACAGAAATTGAAAAAATGTATGAAGATCAGCGTACAGTTCTCGCGATTATTTATTTGGACAACTATGATGAAGTTACACAAGGATTGGATGATCAATTACGTACGAATATCACGAGCCTGGTGACATCACGCTTAAATGAGTGGGCTATCAAATATGGTGCATATTTAAAACGGGCTTCTTCAGAGCGTTTCTTCGTTGTGTTAAATGAAAGTATTTTGGCACAAATGGAGAAAGGAAAGTTTGATATTTTAGATCAAGTACGTGAAGAAACATCAAAAAGAAATATTCCACTTACATTAAGTATTGGTGTAGGATCGGGCGATTTATCTTTATCAGAGCTTGGAGCAATGGCGCAATCTGGTTTAGACCTCGCTTTAGGACGAGGTGGAGATCAGGTTACGATTAAACAAGCAACAGGTAAAGTGAAATTTTATGGTGGTAAAACAAATCCTGTTGAAAAACGCACGCGTGTACGTGCAAGGGTTATCTCGCATGCATTAAAAGATTTAGTATTAGAGAGCAGTAATGTTATTATAATGGGTCATAGGGCTCCTGATATGGATGCAATTGGTGCAGCAATTGGAATTTTAAAAGTAGCGCAGTTAAACGAGCGTGAAGGGTACATTGTATTAGATGAGAATGATTCTGATAAAGGTATTAAACGTTTAATGGATAAAGTGAAACAAAATGAGGAATTATGGTCTCACTTTATTACGCCACAACAGGCTATGGAGTTTGCAACGGATGATTCATTGCTTGTTGTCGTTGATACTCATAAACCTTCCATGGTGATGGAGGAAAAGCTTTTGCATAAGATTGAAAACGTAGTTGTGATTGACCATCATCGCCGTGGTGAAGAATTTATTGAAGATCCTCTTCTTGTGTACATGGAGCCATATGCGTCTTCGACAGCCGAGCTTGTAACAGAACTTCTTGAATATCAGCCGAAACGTTTAAAAATGACAATGTTAGAAGCGACAGCATTACTGGCTGGTATTATAGTAGATACAAAAAGCTTTACTTTCCGGACAGGTGCTCGTACATTTGATGCAGCTTCTTACCTACGTTCGCATGGAGCGGATACAGTTCTTGTGCAAGAATTACTGAAAGAAGATATGGAGCAGTATTTACGAGTTGCAAAAACGATTCAAAATGCTTACATTTATAAAAATGGAATTGCGATTGCCAAAGTAGTTGGTGATGAATATTACGATCAAGTATTAATTGCGCAATCAGCTGATACGTTGTTGACGATGACAGGAGTAATTGCATCTTTTGTTATTGCAAAACGTGGGGAAAGCTTTATCGGAATTAGTGGACGTTCTTTAGGTGAAGTAAACGTACAGCTAATTATGGAAAACTTAGGTGGCGGCGGACATTTAACAAATGCTGCTACACAGATGAAAAATATAACGGTCGATGAAGCTGAAGATAAACTTCAATTTGTTATTGATGACTATTTACAGGGAGGCACACAATCATGAAAGTAATTTTTCTAAAAGACGTAAAAGGTAAAGGGAAAAAAGGAGAAGTAAAAAATGTACCGGACGGTTATGCAAATAACTTCTTATTAAAACAAGGATTAGCTGCTGAGGCAACTAACAGTAGCATGAAAACATTAGAGGCGCAAAAGCGTAAAGAAGAAAAAGATGCAGCGGCTGAACTTGAAAATGCTAAAAAATTAAAAGAAACTTTAGAGAAATTAACTGTAGAGTTAAAAGCAAAATCTGGTGAAGGTGGTCGTTTATTCGGCTCTATTACAAGTAAGCAAATTGTAGATGCAATGCAAAAAGCACATAATATTAATCTTGATAAACGTAAATTTGAAATGGACGATGCAATCCGTGCGTTAGGATATACAAATGTAATTGTAAAATTGCATCCGCAAGTAACAGCGACAGTAAAGGTTCATGTTAGTGAACAATAAAAATAAGTTAGGCAAGGAGGATTGCGTATGAGTGACGTACTTGCTGATCGTACCCCTCCGCATAATATAGAGGCCGAGCAAGCAGTTCTAGGTGCTATCTTCCTCGATCAAGATGCGTTAACTTCGGCTTCAGAACTGCTGCTACCGGAATCTTTCTATCGGACAGCACACCAAAAGATTTTTGGGGTTATGCTTGAACTATCTGATAAAGGAGAACCAATTGATTTAGTTACCGCAACAGCAGCTCTTGCTGACCAAGGGTTGTTAGAAGAGGTTGGTGGTGTTTCCTATTTAGCGGAATTAGCGGAAGCTGTTCCGACGGCTGCCAATGTAGAGTATTATGCACGCATAATTGCGGAAAAATCACTTTTGCGCCGTTTGATTCGAACAGCAACTCACATTGTATCAGATGGTTATGAACGTGAAGATGATGTAGAAGGCTTGCTAAATGAAGCGGAGAAAAAAATATTAGAAGTATCACATCAAACAAATGCAAAAGCATTCCAAAATATTAAGGATGTTCTTGTAGATGCTTATGATAAAATTGAACTTTTGCATAATCAAAAAGGTGAAGTCACAGGGATACCGACTGGATTTACTGAATTAGATAAGATGACAGCAGGATTTCAGCGTAACGATTTAATCATTGTGGCAGCCCGTCCTTCAGTAGGGAAAACGGCCTTTTCACTGAATATCGCGCAGAATGTGGCGACTAAAACAGATGAAAATGTAGCAATTTTTAGTTTAGAGATGGGTGCCGATCAGCTTGTTATGCGTATGCTCTGTGCAGAAGGGAATATTGATGCGCAAAGGCTTCGTACTGGTTCGTTAACTTCAGATGATTGGGCGAAGTTGACAATGGCAATGGGAAGTCTTTCGAATGCTGGTATATACATTGATGATACGCCGGGAATTCGTGTTAGTGAAATTCGTGCAAAATGCCGCAGGCTAAAACAAGAGCAAGGGCTTGGCATGATTCTAATTGATTACTTACAGCTTATTCAAGGTAGTGGGAAATCTGGTGAAAACCGTCAGCAGGAAGTATCTGAAATTTCCCGTACATTAAAAGGAATTGCGCGTGAGCTACAAGTGCCTGTTATTGCCTTATCTCAGCTATCTCGTGGTGTTGAATCTCGTCAAGATAAACGTCCGATGATGTCTGATATTCGTGAATCAGGAAGTATTGAGCAGGATGCCGATATTGTGGCATTCTTGTATCGTGAAGATTACTATGATCGTGAAACGGAAAATAAAAACACGATTGAAATTATTATCGCAAAGCAACGTAATGGTCCGGTAGGTTCTGTAGAACTCGCATTCGTGAAGGAATTTAACAAATTCGTAAACTTAGAGCGGCGTTTTGACGACGGACATGCACCGCCGGCATAGTAGAAGTATAAAAAAGAAACACATTTCTTATAATAAGATGTGTTTCTTTTTTTATGAACAAAAGATAGGGCTTTCATCGTGTGAATAAAGTATTCTTACGAACGAAATAGATAAAAGATAAAAAAATGTTCGTTTTTAAATTGACTTCTTTTTTCATTTTGGTACAATTATATTGTTTGAAAAGTTCGTTTGAAAATTGCGGAGGTGCTTGAATAATGTCTTCAGTAGTAGTTGTAGGAACACAGTGGGGCGATGAAGGAAAAGGTAAAATTACTGATTTCCTTTCTGAACATGCGGAAGTAGTTGCAAGATATCAAGGTGGAAACAACGCAGGACATACAATTGTTTTCGGCGGTGTTAAGTATAAACTACACTTAATTCCATCTGGTATTTTCTATAAAGAAAAAATTTGTGTTATCGGAAACGGTATGGTAGTAGATCCAAAAGCATTACTTGTAGAATTAAAATACTTACACGATCGTGGTGTAAGCACTGATAATCTACGTATTAGTAACCGTGCGCACGTTATTTTACCTTATCACTTAAAACAAGATGAGTTAGAAGAAGAGCGTAAAGGTGATAATAAAATCGGTACAACAAAAAAAGGTATCGGTCCAGCATACATGGATAAAGCTGCTCGCGTTGGTATTCGTATGGCTGATCTTTTAGATCGTGAAGCATTTAAAGAAAAGCTTGAACGCAATTTAGCAGAAAAAAATCGTCTGTTTGAAAAAATGTATGATGCAGAAGGCTTTAATGCAGATGAAATCTTTGAAGAGTACTTTGAGTATGGTCAACAAATTGCACAATACGTATGCGATACATCTGTTGTATTAAATGATGCATTAGATGAAGGACGCCGCGTATTATTTGAAGGTGCGCAAGGCGTAATGCTTGATATCGACCAAGGTACGTACCCATTCGTTACATCTTCTAACCCAGTTGCTGGTGGTGTAACAATCGGTTCTGGTGTTGGTCCTTCTAAAATCAAACGTGTAGTAGGTGTATGTAAAGCATATACAAGCCGTGTTGGTGACGGTCCATTCCCTACTGAACTTAATGATGAAATTGGTCATCAAATTCGTGAAGTTGGTCGTGAATATGGTACAACAACAGGTCGTCCACGCCGTGTAGGTTGGTTTGATAGCGTTGTTGTTAGACATGCACGCCGCGTAAGTGGTTTAACAGATCTATCTTTAAACTCTATCGACGTATTAACAGGTATTCCAACTGTGAAAATCTGTATTGCATATAAATATAATGGAGAAGTTCTGGATGAAGTTCCAGCAAACTTAAACATTTTAGCGAAATGTGAGCCTGTATATGAAGAACTTCCAGGTTGGACTGAAGATATCACAGGTGTAAAATCATTAGCTGAACTTCCTGAAAATGCAAGACATTATGTAGAGCGTGTGTCTCAACTAACAGGTATTCAATTATCTATGTTCTCTGTTGGTCCAGATCGTAATCAAACAAACATCGTTCGTAACGTATACGGTGGTTAATTAAGATAAAATTGATTTATTTAAGAAAAAACTCATGCTTATGTGAGTTTTTTCTTATTTTTTTATAAAAAAAATATAAAAAGGTATTGCAAAAATAAAAGTTGTTGTGGTAAGATAACTCTTGTCGTCACGAAAATATGACGTTGGTGAGTATGAGCCATTAGCTCAGTTGGTAGAGCATCTGACTTTTAATCAGAGGGTCGAAGGTTCGAGTCCTTCATGGCTCACCATTTTATTTTTCGTGGCCCGTTGGTCAAGTGGTTAAGACACCGCCCTTTCACGGCGGTAACACGGGTTCGAATCCCGTACGGGTCATGTCTTTTTATATATGTTTTGTGGTTCCGTGGTGTAGTGGTTAACATGCCTGCCTGTCACGCAGGAGATCGCCGGTTCGACCCCGGTCGGGACCGCCACTTTTGTTTATACCACCATTAGTGGTTTTATATATATGTTTTGGCTCGGTAGCTCAGTCGGTAGAGCAGAGGACTGAAAATCCTCGTGTCGGCGGTTCGATTCCGTCCCGAGCCACTCTCAGGATATTAAGTGGGCCCACTTAATATCCTTTTTATATTGTTCAATTTTACAAATGAGAGTAGTTATTTTACAATAGAATGAGGAGCCTCTAGCAGTTGAAGCTAGAGGTTTTTCTGTAGATCGTATAGTGATCCACTTATAAGTGAATCATACATGATTCTATGAGAATAGAGGAGAAAATACTCAAACAAAGGATACGATTGTTTGGCTATATGCCATACAGATAGCTGTGCATGTTTGAGGATGATTGACCATATTTTTATTAGGAGGAAATAAACAATGATGGGAAAGAAAATCTTAGTCGTTGATGATGAGAAACCGATTGCAGATATTTTAAAATTTAACTTAGAAAAAGAAGGCTTTGAAATTGTGATGGCGCATGACGGTGACGAAGCCATTGAAAAGGCGAACGAGGAACAACCAGATATGGTTTTATTGGATATTATGTTACCGGGGAAAGATGGGTTAGAGGTTTGTCGTGAAATACGAAAAAACTCTGAAATGCCAATCATTATGCTAACTGCGAAAGACTCTGAAATCGATAAAGTGCTGGGACTAGAACTTGGTGCAGATGATTATGTAACAAAACCATTTAGTACGCGCGAATTATTGGCGCGTGTCAAAGCAAACTTGCGTCGTCATCAACAAGGTGGCTCAGCTGAAAAAGAAGAAAATACAGAAATGGTTATTGGACCAATTGTGATTAATCCAAATGCGTACAGTGTAACAAAAAGAGAAGAAAGCATTGAACTTACGCATCGTGAATTTGAATTGCTTCACTATTTGGCGAAACATTTAGGACAAGTTATGACGCGTGAGCATTTATTACAAACAGTTTGGGGCTATGATTATTTTGGAGATGTACGTACGGTAGATGTAACAGTACGCCGTTTACGTGAGAAAATTGAAGACAATCCAAGTCACCCGACTTTAATTGTAACAAGACGTGGAGTAGGGTATTACTTGCGTGATCCAGAGCAGGAATAGTATATGAAGAAAGTTGGTTTTTTTCAATCGATTCATTTGAAATTTGTGCTCATATATATGCTATTAATTTTGATAGCAATGCAGGTTATTGGTGTATATTTTGTTCGTGAACTTGAGAAAAGTCTCGTACAAAGTTTTAAGGATTCATTAACGCAACAAACGAATTTACTGTCTTACAATTTGAAGCAAGAGTTTACAAAAGAGCGTGAAAAAACAGACCCACCCTTAGAAGAGGCTATTAAAACGTCAATCACGGAATTCGCATCAGACCGAAAAAAAGACATTCAAGAAGTAAGTGTTATTGATCCAAACAGACGGCTTTTAGCGGTATCCTTAGAATCTAAGCAAGGTAGGGTAGGTAAAACGGTAACAGATATATCTGTCCAACGGGCTATTGTACAAAAAAAGGCTGAAGGAAAGATTGAGAAAGATGGAACTACCGGTCATCGTGTCCAAGTTATGGCAACCCCAATTGAGGGAGAGAAGGGGAAAATAATTGGTGTCATTCATATCGTTGCTTCTATGGAAGATGTTTATAAGCAGATGAAGGATATCAATCAAATTTTTGCAACCGGGACAGTGATTGCTTTATTAGTAACAGCAGTTTTAGGAATTTTATTAGCTCAAACAATTACAAGACCAATTTCAGATATGCGAAGACAAGCAATTGAAATGGCAAAGGGAAATTACTCTCGTAAAGTAAAAGTACATAGTCACGATGAAATTGGTCAATTAGCACTATCGTTTAATAATTTATCAAAAAAATTACAACAAGCACGTTCTTCGACTGAAAGTGAAAGACGTAAGCTTTCGTCCGTTTTATCTCATATGACAGATGGCGTAATTGCTACTGATCGAAAAGGAGACATTATTTTATTAAATGATCCTGCGGAAAAGATGTTAAACGTTTCACGTGAAACGGCATTAGATCAGTCTGTTTTAGAAGTATTAGGTATTCAAGAGGAATTTACACTCGATCATCTGTATGAAGAACCAGATTCTGTTTTATTAGATTTCAGTACGCGAAATGAACCGTATATTTTGCGAGCTAGTTTTTCCGTTATTCAAAAGGAAACAGGGAAAACAAATGGTTTAATTGCTGTATTATATGATGTGACAGAACAAGAGCGTATTGACCGTGAGCGCCGTGAGTTTGTGGCGAATGTATCACATGAACTGCGGACACCGTTAACGACGATGCGTAGCTATTTAGAGGCACTTAGTGATGGTGCATGGCAAGATCCGAATATTGCACCACAATTTTTAACAGTTACACAAGAAGAAACGGAAAGAATGATTCGACTTGTGAATGCATTGTTGCAATTATCTAAATTAGATAGTACGGAACATCGTTTAATGAAAGAATGGGTAGACTTTACAGATTTCTTTAATAATGTTATCGATCGTTTTGAAATGTCGAAAGAACAAAATGTAATCTTTAAACGTTCATTCTCTAAGAAATCTCGATTCATTGATATGGACGCTGATAAAATTACACAAGTTTTATATAACATTATTTCAAATGCTTTAAAGTATTCTCCTGAAGGTGGAACAGTAACATATCGCCTGCGCGATCGAGAGGATATGTTAGAAATTAGTGTAAGTGACCAAGGAATGGGTATTCCAAAAGAAAATGTAGAGAAGATTTTCGAACGTTTTTATCGTGTAGATAAGGCACGTTCAAGACAGATGGGTGGAACAGGCTTAGGTTTAGCAATTGCTAAGGAAATGATTGGGGCGCACGGTGGATCTATTTGGGCGAAAAGCGAAGAAGGGAAAGGAACAACTATTTATTTCACCCTTCCAATGGCGAAGGAAGAAGAGGACGATTGGGAATGAATATGGAAAACTTTAAAACCATTGTCCTTATTAACTTAGTTGTCATTAGCCTGTTTCTTACTTTTAATTTGTGGACGTATGTACCTGATTCTAATTCGGTGCAAAGCACAAAGGTTGTCCAAGGGAATGCAGATGCACTAAAACAAGATATTTCAGATGTAATTGTCCCATCCTCTATGATTGTTCATAAGGATAAGAAGCATTTCGTAAGTGAAAGGAAAGCTAATATTGACTTGTTATATACAGTTATCGAGAGAGGAGAATTACATGATTTTAAGGATATCACGAATTCTATCTCAAAAGGTGATTTCCTCTCTTATGTGCATGGGGAAGACAAGATTGAAATTGTCTTTCCGACCGAGGTTCCATTTGATGCAATTAGGAGCGTATTAACAATTAAAGATAAGAAATTAGATATGCTTAATTTTGATCGTATTATTGTCGATCCATCTAGAAGTCGTGATCAAAATATTGATGTGAATTTTGTTTCTTACAGCAATCGTAAAATATATAAAATGACATTAACAGGTGTGAATCTAAGAGATATTGTAAATGCACAAAATCAATTTCTAGCTTTAGCAAGACCGTATTTTGCTTATGAAATAAATGATACGAAAAAAATATTTTTACCAGATGATTCAACAGAAATGCAAAATCTAATGTATTTTGCTACAGAAATGGGAGTGGAATCATTTAAAAATGCACTATTTAGTGATCCGCGTTATGTAACTCCTATTTCTAATGAATTAGAAGAAACCTATACAGATGGTATTCGCCTTATGCAAATAAACAAGCAGAACCGAATACTGAAGTATACAAATTCATCTGTGGCTAGCGGTGCGCGTATGTCCGGTAATCTCCTTATGCAAAGAAGTTTCGAATTTGTTAATAGTCATAGCGGCTTAACGGATGCATATAGATTTGATTATCTAAATTCAAAGGGGAAAACAAAATTCCGTTTATATGAGGAAGATTTACCTGTATTTAATCGTGACGGAATGACTGAATTAACACAAGTATGGGGATCGGAAGAACTAATTAGCTATAAGCGACCATTATTTAATTTATTAATTAATAAAGCTGAGGATAAAAAGACAGTGCTTCCAGCTGGACGGACCGTTATCCAGTCATTAGAAAAAAATCCGAATATAGATAAAAAGTTAATTCAAGATATAGGAATTGGTTATAAATTAGTAACAGAAAATGGACCGAATGGACATGTTGCAAGTGGAAACTTAGAGCCAATTTGGTATGTAATTTATGATGAAGATTATCAAGTATTTGAGTGGAGTGAAGAGAGGGAGGGAGAGCTAATTGGATTGGAATCGGATTAAAACAATATTTATTGTTACCTTTTTTATTTTAGACCTCTTTCTCGTGTTTCAATTCATTCAAAAGCAAGATAGTAATCAATTAGAGTTAATGGCAGAAACAAAGGTAGATCAGCAGTTAAAAGATGATAAAATTACCGTTGGTGATTTGCCAAAAGAACCAAAGAAAGATTCTTTTATTATAGCGAAAAATAAGGAATTTAAAGAAGAGGATATCCGTTCCTTAAAAAACCAAACAGCTATTTTACAAGATGTAAATACAATTGTAAGTAAATTAAAGGAACCATTGTTAAACGCAAAAACATTATCTAAAGATAAGTATAGTGATTTTTTGAAAAACTATGTGTTAGATGGTCAGAAATATGAGTTTGGTAAAGCGGAAGCAACGAAAATCTATTTCTTTCAAAAATATAAAGATAAGCCTATTTTTTATAATGATCATGGGATGATTGTTGTGGATTTAAATGAGAAAGGTGAATTTGTTTCGTATACACAAACAATGTTAACCGATTTAAAAGAGATGGGTGAAAATGAAAAAGCAAAAGAGCAAGAAATTATTACAGCTCAAACAGCTTTAGAAAATTTATACTTTAAGAATGAAATAAAACAAAATACGCATTTTAAAGAAGCACAGATTGGATATGCAACTCTTGTTGCATCTTCTGCTTCTAATATACAAGTGCTTGCTCCGACATGGAATTTAAAAACAGATCGAAAAGTAGATTATTTTGTGAATGCTATTGAAGGACAAGTTATTAAGTTAGAGAAAGAAAAGGAAAAGGAAAATGAAAAAATAATGGAGTGAGCAGAAATGAGTTTGCATTTTAGTGTACTTGCAAGCGGCAGTACAGGAAATGCGCTATATGTAGGGACTGAGAAACAAAAATTGCTCATTGATGCAGGCTTGAGTGGAAAAGCGACAGAAGCTTTATTTCAGAAAGCTGAATTGGACATTCAAGATATATCAGGTATTCTTGTAACACATGAGCATAGTGATCATATTAAAGGTCTCGGTGTTTTGGCACGTAAATATCAGTTACCTGTGTATGCAAATGAAAAAACGTGGAACGCTATGGAACATTTAATTGGTAACATTCCAACTGATCAAAAGTTTGTTTTCTCAATTGGTGATGTGAAAACATTTGGAGATATTGAAGTGGAATCGTTTGGTGTTTCTCATGACGCGGCAGAGCCAATGTTTTATGCATTTCATCATAATGGTAGGAAATTGGCTCTTATTACAGATACAGGTTATGTAAGTGATCGTATGAAAGGTATCATTAAAGGAGCAAATGCATTTGTGTTTGAAAGTAATCATGATGTTGAAATGCTTCGTATGGGACGCTATCCATGGAGTATAAAACGACGCATTTTAAGCGATGTGGGTCATGTTTCTAATGAAGATGCAGCACTTGCAATGACTGATGTTATCACAGATGAGACGAAACACATTTATTTAGCGCATTTAAGTTTAGATAATAATATGAAAGAATTAGCACGTATGTCTGTTGCACAGGTGCTAGAGGAAAAAGGTTTTGCAGTTGGAGAAGCGTTTGAGATACATGATACGGATCCAAAGGCACCAACGAAAATTCAATACGTATAATTCTTGATTTTAGTAAACAATAAAGGAAAATATAGTTGTTTTCAGGAGGATTGGTGAACAAGTATGTCCTTTATTGATGAAGAAGAATTTCGTATGAAACGAGCAGGTAAAAAGAAGCACAAAGGTATCGTTATTTCTAGTATAGCAGGAACAATTGTTGGGGCTTCATTGTTTGCATTTGGAGCTCCTTTATTTTCTGAATCTGAAACTAGCCCATTACAGCAAGCAGAAGCAAGTGAAGAGAATATGATAGTAAAGCAATCACAAACAGCGAACCATTCTGGTTTTGTAGATGCTGTTGATCGTGCATCGGAAGCGGTTGTTGGTGTAATAAACATTCAGCGTGATAATTTTTCAGAAGCAGATTCAGAAGCTGGGACAGGATCAGGCGTCATTTATAAGAAAACAAATGGTCATGCTTATATCGTAACGAATCATCATGTTGTTGCGGGAGCGAATCGTATTGAGGTGAGCTTAAGTGATGGAAAAAAGGTTCCTGGTAAAATATTAGGTAGCGATGTAGTTACAGATTTAGCTGTTCTAGAAATAGATGCAAAACCAATAAAGAAAGTAATTGAAATTGGTGATTCTAATACGGTTCGTCGTGGAGAAGCAGTTATTGCAATTGGAAACCCACTTGGATTACAATTTTCAGGAACTGTTACACAAGGAATTATTTCTGCAAATGAGAGAATTGTACCTGTAGACTTAGATCAAGATGGGCATTATGACTGGCAGGTAGAAGTATTGCAAACAGATGCAGCTATTAACCCAGGGAATAGTGGCGGTGCACTTGTAAATGTGGCAGGACAACTTATTGGAATCAACTCGATGAAAATTGCAGCGAAAGAAGTAGAAGGAATTGGGCTTGCTATCCCAGTTACAAGAGCAGTTCCTGTTATGAATGAGCTTGAAAAGCACGGGAAAGTAAGGCGCCCTTATGTTGGGGTCGAACTAAGATCTTTAAATGAAATTCCGAATTATCACTGGTCCGAAACATTGCATTTACCAAGTAGTGTAACAACGGGCGTTTGTATTTTAGATGTAAAAAGTCCATCACCTGGTGCAGATGCTGGATTACGAGAATATGATGTAATTGTAGCAATCGATGGAAAACCAGTGCATGATATTATTGGATTCCGAACAGTTTTATATAATAAAAAAATCGATGATAAAATGACACTAACATTTTATCGTGGTACAAAAAGGTCAACAACAACAGTGAAATTAGGCAGTCAAAACTATTAAGAAAACAGGAGGACAGCCCTCCTGTTTTCTATTGTGGAAAAGTGAGGTGAAGAATATGGATTTACCTTGTTGTCTAGAACATGTAGAGTTAGCACTAGATATCATTGTGGATGAGTGTGAAGTGGCGCCGGTTATCAACAATGTGGATAACTCAGAAAAAGAACAAAAAACATGTGAATTTTGTCAAAATAAGGCGACATATGTTGTATCGAACACAGATTCTCACACAATATGTGGGTAGTGTGTGGATATGTGGATAAGTTTTGTGGATAACGTGTTTGTAAGGTGGGGAATACGTGTGAATATCTCGATTATTTCAATTGGAAAATTAAAAGAAAAATATTTAAAACAAGGTATTGCAGAATACTTAAAACGACTATCTGCGTATGCAAAAGTAGAAATTATTGAATTGCCGGATGAAAAAGCACCGGAAAATTTAAGTGAAGCAGAAATGTTAATTGTAAAAGAAAAAGAAGGTATACGTATACTGGATAAAATTTCAGATGATACACATGTTATTGCATTAGCAATCGAAGGAAAACAAAAGTCATCAGAAGAATTTGCAGCAAATCTTGATCGCCTTGCGACATATGGAAAAAGTAAAGTGGCATTTGTAATCGGGGGCTCACTAGGCCTTAGCTCGGAAGTGATGAAGCGCTCTAACGAATCACTTTCATTCTCGAAAATGACACTGCCGCATCAGTTGATGAGATTGGTACTTTTAGAGCAAGTGTATCGGGCGTTTCGGATTAATCGTGGTGAACCGTATCATAAGTAAATAAGATTTTTCAAATAGGATGTTCTTTATTGTGAAATACAGTTGCAGAGTCTACGCTTGTATTCAAGTATAATGTAATTAAAAGGGAAAATTTCGAATATTATACCGGAAAAAATCGCTATTTTAAGCTGTTTTTTAGAAAACTAAAGTAGAAGTTAACTCTTGATATAAATACCCCTTGGCACAATTGTGCCAAGGGGTGTTTATATTGGTACAGCTGTTATAAATGTAGATAGTTTACAGGAGGAGAACTACATGCGTCATATAATCCAATCAGCGGAGTTGTTGCAACGGTCTTATTTCTTGGAATAGGGCTGTTTCTTAGAGCGATAAGAATCAAAAGAGAAAGTAATCCAAACGATAAGGTTGAACAATCAGTTACAATTTAAAGTCCCTCTCTTTAAGGTATCAATATTTTACGTATATAACGATCTTACTGGCTTAAAATAGGTGGAAATATAACCCTCATGAAATACAATATGGTGAACCGGATCTTAAGTGAAAATATATTAATATATGAATTAATTTATATATATTGGTATTCTTGTTGTAATAATAGTATAGTAATACACTAGTGTGTGAATGGTAGAAGATTATCGGAGACAAGTTTCTGATGGTCTTCTACATATTTTTTGAGTGAAAATGGTAACATGTGTCTTGAATAAGCATATTTTCATTTTTGAGAAATTATGTTGTAATAGTGATAGAACAATATTTCGTTCTGTTCTAAGTAGTCAAAGAAGTGGGGAATTAAGATTGAAAAAGTTTAAGAAGTTTTACTTAGAGATTACTAGTGTATGTAATCTTGCATGCAGTTTTTGTCCGCCAACAGAACGACAGAAGCAATTTCTTTCTGTGGAGGATTTTTCTAAGAGATTAGACCAGATTAAACCTCACACAGACTACATTTATTTACATGTAAAAGGTGAGCCGTTGCTCCATCCTAAAATAGATCAATTGCTAGACTTAAGTCATGAAAAAGGGTTTAAAGTTAATATTACAACCAATGGAACGTTAATTAATAAAAAGAGGCATAAATTATTAAATAAACCTGCATTAAGACAGATGAATTTTTCACTTCATAGCTTTGATGGTCATCCAGGATCTGAAGATAAAGAAGGATATGTAAGAAGCATCCTTTCTTTTATTAAAGAAGCAACGAGTCAATCAGAATTAATTGTTTCGCTGAGACTATGGAACCTGACACAAGACAATAAGACGAATCTTGAAATACAAAGAAACAGACAGTTATTAGAAATTATTGAGAAAGAATTTGATTTACCATACAAAATTGAAGAGAAGATCACACCAGGAAGTGGTGTGAAGATTGCGGATCGCATTTTCATTAACCAAGATTACGAATTTCAGTGGCCGGCCTTGCATGAAGAAGAGGACGATGGAAAGGGCTTCTGTCATGGTCTTCGAAATCAAGCAGGTATTTTAGCAAACGGAACTGTTATTCCTTGTTGTTTAGATGGTGAGGGAATCATTAACCTTGGAAATATTAATGAGGCCTCATTCTCTGAGATTATCGAAAGGGATAGAGCTAAAAATCTTGTAGATGGATTTTCACGTAGAGTGGCAGTAGAGGAATTATGTAGAAAATGCGGGTATCGTAAAAGATTTGGAAAATAAGAAATGAGCCCTCATAAGAATGGTAAATACATTCTCATGGGGGCTCATTTTTGATTACTCTTGATAAGAACGTTCTAACTCATCAATTAATGAACCAACATAAGAAACAGCTTTACGGACTGGCTCTGGTGTCGACATATCAACTCCAGTATGTTTTAGTAGTTCAAGTGGTTCCATCCTTCCGCCTGCACGCAGTACATCGAGCCAACGATCAATAGCTGGCTGTCCTTCTTCTTGAATCAACTGGGCTACAGCAGTCGATGCAGTTAAACCGGCAGAATACGTGTATGGATATAAACCCATATAATAATGCGGTTGACGCATCCAAGTTAAACCTGCCCCTTCATCAATTTTAACCGTATCTCCCCAAAACTCAGAAAGAACATTCGTTTTTACTTCTGTTAATGTTGTTGCAGTAAGGGCTTTTCCATCCTCAGCTAAAGTGTATACCCTACGTTGATATTCGGCTTCAAGTAAATGGGTGACAAAATTATGATAATAAGTTCCTACTAACTGTGAGATAACCCATCGGCGCATTCTCTTATCTTCATTTGTAGCTAGCAAATGCTGGGCAAGTAGCACTTCATTCATCGTAGATGGTGCTTCAACGAAATACAAGGACGGACGAACGTTCATCATACGTTGATTTTTATTTGCTAAATAAAAATGTCCGGCATGTCCGAATTCATGTGCTAATGTAAAACATCCACGCATATTACCTTGCCACGTAATGAGGATGTAAGGATGTGATCCATATGGGCTAGAGCAGAAGGCGCCAGTTGATTTTCCAACATTATCTGCGAGGTCTACCCATCTTTCTTTAAAACCTTTTTCTATGATTGCACTGTATTCAGGGCCCAATACTTTTAAAGATTCCTGAATTAATTTACCAGCTTCTTCGTAATTTATTGTTGGATTGAAATCTGGATCTAGCGGTGCATGCAAGTCACAAAAAAGCATTTGTTCAAGTCCTAAAACTTTCTTTTTAAGCGCAGCAAAGCGGCGCATATGAGGTGCTAATTCTTTATAAATAATATCTAGCTGATTGTTATACATTTCGAGTGTTACTTTCTGTGGATCCAAAAGCATATGAGTGACAGAATCATACTTACGTAAACGAGAGAGTGTTACTTGCTTCGTGACCTCTGTTGAGTAAGTAGCAGCAACAGTGTTTTTATATTGTTTGAGCGTTGAAATGAAAGATTTATACGCTTTTCTGCGAATATCTGTGTTAGGAGAAAACTCGTAGCGACTTTCAAATAATGCAAAGGATACCGGTAATTCCGCGCCTTGTTCATCCTGTATAGGAGAAAACTCCATATCTGCTAACTTAGTCATTCCATAGATTTTATAAGGTGCTCCATGTACTTCACCAAGCGCTGCGAGTGCTTCTTCTGTTTCTGGCGAAAGCTTATGCTTTCTCGTTTCCAGAATGTCTAATAGCGATTTACGGAAAGGCTCAAGCTCTGCTTCATCTTGAAGATATTTTTCAATTGTTCCTTCAGGAAGTAGCAGAACTTCATTTGGAATAAAAGATAGGGCTGTATGCAGCTTTGTGCCTAAGGTAGAAATTTTTGATGAATTTGCTTGGATAATCGGATCTGTTCGGTCTGTAGATTCTTTTAAGTTTGCAAATGTCAAAAGTTTAATCAATTTCATCAACAGTTGCTCTTGTAAGAGTAGGCAATCTAATAAAACCCTTGGTCCATTATGCAAAGTTGTTTTAAAGGTATCTATTTTCTTCATATCTTCTTCCAGCACTTTGAGTGCATCTTCCCAATCCTGATCGGACGTAAATAAATCAGTGAGGTCCCATGTTAATTCGACAGGGACTTCTGAGCGAGTAAGCCGTTTCTCTATTACATTTTCCATTTTGAATCCCTCCTTATTATTTCTAATATTTAATAACATAATACTAGAAAATTCTGTTAATTGAAACTATTTATCTATTTGATAAGGGAATCGGAGGAATCTCTGATTGGTTATGTACATTGAATCGTATCATAAGAAAAACGAGCAAGCACGAAATGAAGTACTTGCTCGTTTTTTATATAACAATCGAATATTTATTACATTTAAAATAGAGAATATCACTTAGTATACTTTATCTCCATTAAAGATTGAGTTTTTCACGACAACATAATCTACGGTACGAATTGATTCTAATTTCGTTCCGCCAGCATAAGAAATGGAAGATTGAAGATCTTGCTCCATTTCGATTAATGTGTCTTCTAAAGAACCTTTGTGTTCGACAAACATTTTTTTGCCTTCAACATTTTTCTTTTCACCTTTTTGGAATTCTGAAGCTGAACCAAAGTATTCTTTATAGAGTTTCCCATCTCTTTCAATTGTTTCTCCTGGAGATTCTTCATGTCCAGCAAATAAAGAACCAATCATAACCATAGTTGCGCCGAATCTAATGGATTTAGCGATATCACCATGTGTACGAATGCCTCCGTCAGCAATAATTGGTTTACTTGCTGCTTTTGCACACCAGCGTAAAGCGGCTAATTGCCAACCGCCAGTTCCAAATCCAGTTTTAATTTTCGTAATACATACTTTACCAGGACCAATGCCTACTTTTGTTGCATCAGCACCAGCATTTTCTAATTCTCTTACTGCTTCTGGAGTTCCAACATTTCCTGCGATAACAAAGCTCTCAGGTAAATGTTCTTTAATATGTTGAATCATTTTTATTACAGCGTTGGAATGGCCATGTGCAATATCTATTGTAATGTACTCAGGTACAAGGTGTTCTTCAGCTAATTGTTGTATAAATCCATATTCTTCTTCTTTAACTCCAACACTAATAGATGCGATTAATCCACGTGAGTGCATATCTTTAATAAAAGATGTACGTTTCTCTGGTTCAAAACGATGCATTACATAGAAATAGCCACTTTCTGCTAAGTAAGTAGCAATCTTTTCATCTATAATGGTTTGCATATTTGCAGGTACCACGGGTAATTTAAATTTATGTTTACCTAAAGTTACAGTTGTATTACATTCAGAACGGCTATTTACCACACATTTTGCCGGAATTAATTGAATATCTTCATAGTCGAATACGTTTTCCATTATTCACACCCCTAAATACGAATATTTTATTGTATATCATTAAAAATGTTCGTCCATTTGATAATGTACATCATTTTTACCAATAAGTCAAAGTTTTTAAGTGTTTATTTAGCAAATATAGGTGTGAAATTTAATTTTTATAGAAGTAATACCGAATTAAACTTCTGTTATGTTAGAAAAATGTTCGTGTTTTAAAATTGTATATTGCAAAAGTTTGAATGATAATATCAGAATAATATTTCAATATATATAATGACGGACTTAATAAAGAAAAAGGGTATTGTTTAATACCCTTTTTCTTTGTTAGTTATTATCTTCAAGAAATTGATATTTCTTTTTCAATTCTTTTAAATCATTTATCAAATTCTCTCCAATTGTAGGAGCAAGATCTTCATATATAGGAGCTAATGCCTTTTCCCATTCTTTCTTTTGTGCATAAGTTAGTTCATGAATTTGAATGGATGAATTTTGTTTAATAAGTTCAAGTTGTTCTTCATTCATTCGGATGGACTGATGATTATTCCAGTCAGTCGTTTCTTTTATTGCGTCAAGTAGTATTTGCTTCGTTTTTTCTGTTTGTTGATTCCATGTTTTTTGATCCATCATGACAACATAGCCTAAATACCCATGATTACTAATTGTCAAATAGTTTTGAACGTTATAAAATTTTTTAGAGTAGATATTTGAAATTGTATTTTCTTCACCATCAACTTTACCAGTTTCAATTAATTTATATGTAGAATTAAAGGAATCTTGGTGTGCATCAACTTTTAATAAATCAAATTGAGATTGGATCACATCGCTTTGCATAATGCGAAAGGATTGTCCTTTTATATCTTCAGGTGTATAAATAGGCCCTTTATTTGAAGTGATTTGTTTAAAGCCATTTGACCAATGGGCAAGACCTTTAATTTTATCTTTTTGTAAGGACTGAAGTAAGTGGGCCCCAATTTTTCCGTTTAAGCCTTCTTGAATGGCTTCATAATTTGGAAAAGCAAATGGCAAATCTAGTACACCCCATTCGTGAGATAGCATGCCAAGCTTTGAAGTAGAAGGAGCAATAAAATGAACTTGGCCAGCTTTTAAAGCACGGATTTCTTCTATATCAGAGTAGAGGCTCCCGTTTGGGAAAATTTCTATTTTTATAGTTCCATTTGATTTCTCGTTCACAAGCTCAGCAAATTTACTAGCAGCAAGCCCTTTAGGGGTATTTTCTGCTACAACGTGACTAAATTTGAAAACAATTTGTTTTTTCAGCCCTTCTTGGTCATCGTCATAAGCAAGTTTACTTTTGGAAAAAAGACTGTGAGACCCTACAATTAAAGCACTAGTAATTAAAACAATAACAAGGAGTATAAAAGTAACTATTTTTTTCATCTTAAACCTCCTCTTGGGTTGTTATTGTAAGCATACCGAGAAGATTTTTATTCGTAAAGATGCTTTTAGGGGAAAGGGGAATGAACAGTGAAACAATTGCCCATCCGCTGGAAAATTACGATTTTATCCTATGCTGTAGTTATCTTTTCATTACTGATAGGTGGAATTATTATCATCGCAAATATTCAACAGAAGGAAGAAAAAGAATTAAGAATTAGATCTATGAATACGGCGCGGACGGTAGCGGAACTATCAGATGTAAAGAAATCACTTCAGGAAAAAACGGGGTGGTTTACATTGAATTCTGTTATTGAAAATATTCGGGTGATTAATGAAACAGATTATATTGTAGTAATGAATATGGAGCGAATTCGATATTCTCATCCTGTGAAAGAAATGATTGGAAGGCAATCAAAAGGGGCTGATGAAGAACCAGCATTTGCGGAACATATTTATTTTTCAAAAGCAAAAGGAGAGATAGGTACTGTAATTCGTGCTTTTATGCCCATTAAGGATCAAAGCTTAAATCAAATTGGTGTTGTTGTTGTAGGGAACAAAGTCCCGAATTTTTGGGAGATTATGATAGGACTAGCGGAAGAGATTTCTTTTATTGTTATATTAACTTTAATATTTGGATTGATAGGTTCGTTAATGCTTGCCAACCATATAAAAAAACAGATGTTTCAGTTAGAACCATATGAAATTAAGCGAATGTTAGAAGAAAGGACAGCAACTTTTCATTCGATTAATGAGGGCGTGATTGCAATTGATAACCAAGAAGTTATTACAATTTTTAATGAGAAAGCAAAGCAGGTTTTTCATGTAGATGGAAATGTCGTAGGAAAGCCTATCCGTACAGTTTTAAAGGATACAAGACTTCCAGAAATCGTGGAGAGGAATCAGGCAGTATACAATGAAGAGATAAAAGTGAGTGGGAAGGTAATTTTAAGTAATCGTATACCAATCAAGAAGGATAATGAATTAATTGGAGCCGTGGCAATCTTTCAAGATCGTACTGAAGTAACAAAGCTTGCAGAGGAATTAACGGGAGTGAAAACCTTTGTAGAGGCACTTCGAGTGCAAAGCCACGAGCATATGAATAAACTCCATACAATAGCAGGTTTAATTCAACTTGGTAAAGCAGATAAGGCATTGCAACTTGCTTTTCACACTTCAGAAGAACAGGAAAGTGTAACAAATTTTCTAAATGAAACGATTAAAAATGATGCTATCGCAGGTCTCCTCTTGAGTAAAATAAGTCGAGGAAGGGAATTAGGTATACAAGTTGTAATTGATCAAAATAGTTATTTAGAAGCATTTCCTTATCAACTAGATCAACATGATTTTGTTGTATTACTAGGTAACTTAATTGAAAATGCATTTGGATCATTCGAACAAACTGATGTAGAGAATAAAAGAATTGATATTAGTATTGAACAGTCAGAAGATGTATGTGCGATATTGATTGAGGATAATGGATGTGGCATAAAAGAGGAGTATTTACCAAGGGTGTATAAGAAGGGATTTACTGTGAATAAAATGAGTGGGACAGGTTATGGACTTTTTCTAGTAAAGCAAATTGTTGAAAAGGGAAGAGGAGAAATTTGCATTTCATCTTTTCAAGGTGAAGGAACTTCTTTTATCATTACTTTTCCAATGGAGATAGGGGCGGAATTGTATGAAATATAAAGAGGAAATCAAAGTACTATTGGTTGAAGACGATCCAATGGTTCAAGAAGTAAATAAAGAATTTATTAGAAGTGTAAAGGGATTTCAAGTAGTCGCCGTCGCTAGCAATGGCGAGGAGGGGATTAACCTTGTCCAAAAAATAAATCCAGATCTCGTTATTTTAGATATTTTTATGCCGAAAAAGGATGGTATCAAGGTATTACAGGAATTTCGAAAACAAGAGTTAGAAATAGATGTAATCGTTGTGTCTGCTGCAAAAGATAGGGAAACAATTAAACTCATGCTTCAAAATGGGGCGATAGATTATATTATTAAGCCTTTTAAGTTATACCGAATTCAGCAAGCTCTAGAAAAATATCGGCAATATAGAATGAGTCTGAAGGAATCTGGGGCGATTTCACAGGAACAGCTTGATTTATTATTATATTCCGGGCGTTCTAAAAAAACATCAACCAATTTGCCAAAAGGATTAAATGAATTTACCTTGAATGAAATTAAAGATTATGTAAAAAAACAAGATGAACCTCGTTCTGCAGAAGAGGTAGCGAGTGCAATTGGGATAGCCAGAGTTACGGCTCGGCGATACTTAGATTATTTAGAGAAAAACGGATTGATTCGTTTAGCAGTTCAATATGGAGGAGTTGGAAGACCAATCAATCGTTATGTATATCGTGAAGTAAAAAAGTGAGACCAAAATGACCAAAACATTCGTTATGACCATAAACTTTTCATCTCTAATTGGAAACGCTATCATTATGTAAAAACATAAGGATGGGAAAGTTTTCAAAAATGAAAAAGAGGGAGGAGAAGTGAAGGTGAGACGACTGTTCAAAAATTTAACCTTTCAAGTATTAACAGCCATTGCACTCGGCGTATTAGTCGGGCTTATGTGGCCAAGCGTTGGAAAGGAAATGAAGCCGATAGGCGATACGTTTATTAATGCTGTAAAAATGGTAATTGCACCGATTATCTTCTTAACTATTGTACTTGGTATTGCCAAAATGGGAGATATGAAAAAGGTTGGTAAAGTTGGAGGGAAAGCCTTTATTTATTTTGAGGTGGTGACAACATTTGCACTTATTGTTGGATTAATCGTTGTAAATGTTATGAAGCCGGGTTCAGGTCTTAACTTTAATGAACTTGCAAAAGGAGACGTATCTAAATATACACAAGACGGGGGACAGGGGATTAATTGGATTGATTTTGTTACTCATATTGTTCCTTCTAACATGGTTGATGCGTTTGCAAAGGGTGATATTTTACAAGTATTATTCTTTTCCATTTTATTTGGTGTTGGGCTAGCAGCTCTTGGGGAAAAAGGAAATTCGGTGATTGATTTCTTAGACAAACTTTCACACGTATTCTTTAAAATTATTGGTTATGTAATGAAGGCAGCTCCGCTTGGGGCATTCGGTGCTATGGCATATACAATCGGTCACTTTGGACTTGCTTCACTCGTACCACTTGGAAAATTGATGATGTCGGTATATATTACGATGTTCTTATTCGTATTTGTTGTCTTAAACATTATTTGCAAGATATATGGATTTAGCTTATGGAATTATTTGAAGTTTATTCGAGATGAAATATTAATCGTATTAGGAACAAGTTCTTCGGAATCAGTACTTCCAAGAATGATGAATAAAATGGAGCGATATGGCTGTTCAAAATCTGTTGTTGGACTTGTTATTCCAACTGGTTATTCTTTCAACCTTGATGGTACATCAATTTATTTATCCATGGCAGTTGTCTTTTTAGCGCAAGTATTTGGTGTCGATTTAACAATCGGGCAGCAAATTACGATTATTTTAGTACTTATGTTAACGTCTAAAGGTGCTGCTGGTGTAACAGGAAGCGGATTTATCGTGTTAGCTTCTACGTTAGCGGCACTAAAGGTTATCCCTTTAGAAGGATTAGCATTACTTCTTGGTGTTGATCGTTTTATGAGTGAGGGAAGAGCGATCGTAAACTTAATTGGAAATGGGATTGCTACAATCGTTGTTGCAAAGAGTGAGAATGAGTTTGATGAAACAAAGCATGAAGAAGCAGTTGCTAATATGAAAGTGTTGAAGGAGACAAAAGAAGCTGTATAAATACGTGTAGAACATAAGAAATAGAAAAGCGGACTTTATTCTAAGTCTGCTTTTTGTTTTCTTATTAAATGATGAACATAATTTTCTATTAGGGAAATAATTTCAGTATAATGAAGTGTAGGGAATGACAAATATAATATTTAGATTATAGTCAAATAATGAACAAATTAAAATACATAACAAAATGAGGTTAGCATATGAGCGGAAAAAGTTTTAAAGAATATGCATTGAGTAAGGAAATTGTAAGAGCACTTACTGGTTTAAAATATGAGCAGCCAACAGAAGTGCAAGGAAAAATAATTCCAGTTGCATTAGAAAAAAAAGATCTTGTCGTGAAATCACAAACTGGAAGCGGGAAAACGGCCTCATTTGGTATCCCGCTTTGTGAAATGGTCAAATGGGAAGAAAATAAGCCGCAAGCATTAATACTTACACCAACGAGGGAACTTGCTGCGCAAGTGAAAGAGGATATCACGAATATAGGAAGATTTAAACGGATTAAGGCAATAGCCATTTACGGAAAATCACCGTTTGCACGACAAAAATTAGAATTAAAGCAAAAAACACATATTGTTGTCGGAACCCCTGGGCGTGTGTTAGATCATATTGAAAAAGGAACTTTTTCTTTAGAGCGTCTGAAATATTTGGTGATTGATGAGGCAGATGAGATGTTAAATATGGGATTCATCGATCAAGTAGAAGCAATCATTGATGAATTACCTACAAACCGAATGACAATGCTATTTTCTGCGACATTACCAGAGGACGTTGAGAATTTATCTCGTACCTATATGAAATCGCCAGTCAATATTGAGATAAAGGCGTCTGGAATTACGACAGATAAAATTGAACATAGTCTTTTGAATGTGAGAGAGGAAGAGAAGTTTTCACTTTTAAAAGATATAACAACTGTTGAAAATCCGGATAGTTGTATTATTTTCTGTCGTACGCAAGAAAATGTAGACCATATATTTAGGCAGTTAAAACGTTCTGGTTACCCTTGTGATAAACTTCATGGCGGTATGGTACAAGAAGACCGCTTTGCGGTAATGAATGACTTTAAAAGAGGGAAGTTCCGTTATTTAGTCGCGACAGATGTAGCAGCGCGAGGAATTGATATTGAAAATATTACCCACGTTATTAATTATGATATTCCATTAGAAAAAGAAAGCTATGTACACCGGACAGGAAGAACGGGGCGTGCTGGTAATAGCGGAAAAGCAATTACATTTGTAACGCCGTATGAAGATAGATTCTTGACCGAAATTGAAGAATATATTGGTTTTGAAATTTCACAAATGGATAATCCATCAAAAGAGGATGTTGCAAAGAAAACAGCAGCCTTTGAAGATAAAATATATGCTAAACCAATTATGAAAAAAGAGAAAAGCGCAGGGATAAATAAAGATATTATGAAGTTGTACTTTAACGGTGGAAAGAAAAAGAAAATCCGAGCAGTAGATTTCGTTGGTACAATTGCCAAAATCCCAGGTGTCACAGCGGATGATATAGGTATTATTACGATACAAGATAATGTTTCTTATGTTGATATATTAAACGGGAAAGGCCCACTTGTTTTAAAAGTAATGAAAAACACGACGATAAAAGGTAAACAGTTAAAGGTTCATGAGGCGATTAAGTAAAAGAAACGATCCACTCTAACGGGTGGATCGTTTTTTATTGAAAAATAAGGAAATCATGTAAGATTATATTTGTTATATTCGTATATATAAGTGAAGGAGGTACAGATATGAATGATAGGGAATTAATAGATGAAATAAAAAAACAAAATACGGAAGCATTGGATGAATTGATTCTTCAATATAGTAAGTTGATTTATGGAGTAATTGGAAGTGTATTAGGAGAGCATCATGAAAGAGCAGAAATTGAAGAGTGCTATAACGATGTTCTTCTTATACTTTGGTATAAAATAGACAATTTTCGAATTGAAAAAGGACAGCTTAAGAACTGGATTATTTCTATTGCGAAGTTTAAAGCACTGGATTATAAAAGGAAACTTAAGCGAAAGCGTATTGAACAAACAATAGAGCAACTGATTTTACAAGATGATGAAGATGTAGAAAAAGTATTGCTTAAAGAAGAGGAAAAAGAGTTTGTTTTGCAAGCGATTAATCAGTTAGATGATGTAGATCATAGTATCTTTTATCGAAGGTATATTGTGGATGAGAGTATAGGAGACATTTCAAAAGGGTTACATATGAGTACAAGTGCAGTGTATACAAGATTATCAAGGGGAAAGCAAAAATTAAAAAGAGTAATGGAGGGGTATTATGAATTGTGAAAACTACAGTATCGATCAAATTGCTTTTGAGCAGTGGGATGAACAAGAAATACTCCAATTTGAAGCAATAGGGGAGCGCCTTATTGGAAGTTTAGAGAATAAGAAACAAGATATTAGAAAACGAATTGCTAGAGAAAATTTTAAAGAGATAGAAGAAAAAGCAAATAATGAATTAGAAAAAAAGGAATTTATCGAATTACAATTTCAAGCACGAGCTACAGGTGGCTACTATTTGAGCACGCTTATGTGTTCAGCGGACTATGCTGTAATGCCATTAGCGCTTATGGATGTAGGAAATCGATTTGTTGTTTTTGGAACAAGACATAAAGTTATGATCTATGAAGTAAAGGAACTTTATCAAGTTCAAAGGGCGTATATTATTGATTATGATGATATCTTTAAATATTATTATAAAATAAAAAAGAGCCATGCGGTATTATGTTTTAAAGCTAAAAGGGATAAGTATAATCAGTTAAGAGAATGTTCAAATTGGATGTTTTATGGATATTTGCAAGGAAGAATTAATATGGTTATTAATAGCTCAGATAGGGATAGTATAGCTAAGTATTTTGATAAGGAGATTAATTCGAAAAGAGACCATTAAAAAGGAAAAAGTACATTCTTTTGGTGTAAGCTGTACTTTTTCCTTTTATTTTGGGGATTTTACCTACATATTCTGTGAAAACAATAGAACGACAACAGAAAGAATAAGCATAAGAAACGCATTAAGTGTCATAACTGTTTTATGTTTTGCGCGAAAGAAATGAGCATGTAACGCCCCTAACATAAGAAAAATAATAAGAATAGCCGAATATTTTAAGAAGTTTAGATGCCAAAACCCTATAATTACCCCAATAACACTAGTTAGCTCTAATAAAGCAATAACATTCATCAACCACTTAGGATAACGGTACTCATTCCAATGATGAACCATTGATTTTGCACGTGAAACTTTTAGGGAGAATGATAATAAAAACATACATGCTAAAACAATCTGAATGATAATAATAACAATATCCATACGATGTCCTCCTTGATAAGATAATAGAATAAATGATTCTTACATAAGAGTGTAGTATGCTTCATCCGGAAAATATGTAGTCTAGACTACAAGGAGAGGAATTTCATGGATAAAATAAAATATTTATCAAGGATACAGTTATTTCATGAATTAGAACTAGAAGAATTAAAGAATATTGAGCCGGATACCCCGATTGATGTGATGAAAAGGGGAACGATTATTACATCTCCACATATGGAACAAAAATTTTTATATTTGATTAAATCAGGTAAAGTTCGCTTATATAAATTATCTGAAGATGGAAAAGAGCTTACGATCGATATATTAGGTATGGGGCATGTATTTGGCGCAGTGGGAGTATTTACAATGGGATCTGAAGGTGTATACGCAGAAACATGGGAAGATTCGCATATCTGTAAAATGGATAAAGTACAATTTGAAAAAATCATACGCGACAGGCCAGATATCGCTTTAAAGTTTATAGAAGTAATATCCAATCGTCTGAAGGAAATGGAAGAGCTTTTAGAACATATGGCGTATGGCAGTGCCAGAAAACGATTGCTCTTTTTATTATATAAATTATCGCAGAAATTTGGAGTAGAAGTAGAATCTGCTGAAGATTGGAGACAACTTGAAATTTCTATTACACATCAAGAATTGGCAAATATGATGGGAAGTATTCGCGAAACGGTAACAGGTTTATTAAGTGATTTAACTAAAGATGGTATTATCCGTAAAATAGGCGTACGTAAACCAATACACATTCATTTGGTGAAATTAATGAGGGCGTTAGAAAGTGATGAAAAACAAAAATAAGTAAAAGCCACCTAGAAAGGTGGCTTTTCTTCATGGTTAAGATTCTTTCAAATCATCAACTAATTTCTCTGCTAAACGTCTATACATATTGCTCATTGTTACAAATGAAGTTAGCAATAAGAATTTTTCTAACTCTTTATCCTCAAATGAAGCAGCAGCTTTTACCTCAGCCACCCGATGATCTACATCCTTTTTAAAGTTCTCAACATTGGTTTCTGTAAGTTCAAGATAATCTTTGTAGAGGCTGTCCAATTCAAAAGTATCCTCGTTTATTAGTCTCTCATTGAGATTTGCCAAAGAACTTTTAATATCATTAATTGAGAGAGCACCTTTTAATTGATAAATTAAACTAATTAAAATCATATGCTCTTTTGAGTATTTCTTATTCTTTATAGGGATGAATAATTTTCCTTTTGCGTAGTTATTGATCATTGTTTTTGTAAGTACTTTTTCATCTTTTGTTCGTGTTGTATCGCCGTAGTTATTTTCAAATAGTTGAACCACTTGATCTACGTATAAATCCACATTAGGGATATCTTCAAGCTTAATATTTTTTTCTAAATGTAATGTTTCGAGTAAGTTCTTTATGTTTTCCATATAAACCCTCACCTTTGTAGGAATAATGTACACTTTATCTTTAAATATGGTATTACGAAACAAATAAAATGTAAATGTTGACCCTTAGATGAATTGTGTATATAATTACATGTAGTTATCGAAACTACATGTAATTATATAAGGAGTTGTTAATGTGAATGCTTATGTGAGAGAACCAGTTAATGCGTTTACCCATCTAGGAGGCGCCGTGTTATCATTCGTTGCACTTTTAGCTATGCTTGTGAAGGTTTCTGTAAAAATGCCATCTGTTTCTACAATTTCAGCAGTTATTTTATTTGGAGTAGGGATGATGATTCTTTATACAGCTTCAGCCATGTATCACAGTGTTGTAGCAAGTGAACGTGTTATTTATTTCTTTAGAAAACTGGATCATTCTATGATTTTCATTTTAATTGCAGGCACATATGCACCTTTTTGCTTAATTACATTACAGGCTGCAAATGGTTTGCTATTGTTTGTGCTAGTTTATGCAACAGCTATATGTGGCATTGTTTTTAAGATGTTTTGGTTTAACTGTCCGAGATGGCTATCAACAGCAATTTATCTTATGATGGGATGGCTAATTGTTTTATTCTTTGCACCACTATCAGAAAATCTAAGTATGGAAGGTATTTTGTTTTTAGTACTTGGTGGTATTTTTTATACGATTGGTGGATTTATTTATGGTGCAAAACCAAAATGGTTAGAATTTAAATATATGGGACATCATGAAATTTTTCATATTTTTGTATTATTAGGTAGTCTTGCACACTTTTTATGTATATATTTTTATGTAATTTAGCGTAAATAAACTATATGGCAGAGCTACATAGCGGAAGTTATGTGGCTTTTCATTATTTAGGATAAAGTGAAACTTCCCTCAGTGAAGGTTTTCTTCATCCTCCACTTATCTTCTTCGCTTCTCTCTGAATCTTGAGATGGAGACTTTACTGCCCGTTCATGCGGGATAAAGCGACTATTGTAACATTTATATATGGGATGAAATGTAAAATGAAGTATATGATGAATAAACATATAGTAGCGAATATGTGGTATAATTTTAAAAGTTTATAATGAATGAAATAAAATATGGAGGACTATAACTATGGCGATACTTGTAACAGGTGGAGCAGGATATATTGGTAGTCATACATGCGTGGAATTATTAAATAATGGTTATGAAATCATAGTAGTTGATAACCTTTCTAATAGCTCAGTAGAATCGTTAAATCGAGTAAAAGAAATAACAGGAAAGCAATTCAAATTTTATAAAGAAGACCTTTTAAATCATGAGGCAATTGATACGATTTTTGAAGAAAATATAATTGAAGCGGTAATTCATTTTGCTGGTTTAAAAGCAGTGGGGGAATCAGTAGCAATTCCGCTTACTTATTATCATAACAACATTACAAGTACATTAGTGTTATGTGATGTGATGCAGAAGCACAATGTGAAGAAAATGATCTTCAGTTCATCTGCAACAGTGTATGGTATTCCTGAAACATCACCAATTACGGAAGAATTTCCTTTAAGTGCAACAAATCCGTACGGTCAAACAAAATTGATGATCGAACAAATTATGCGTGATGTAGCTGTAGCTGATTCTGAATGGAGCATTGCGTTACTTCGTTACTTCAACCCATTTGGTGCACATGAAAGTGGACGTATCGGAGAAGATCCAAATGGAATTCCAAATAACTTAATGCCATATGTAACACAAGTAGCAGTTGGGAAGCTTAAGGAATTAAGTGTGTTTGGAAATGACTATCCAACAAAAGATGGTACAGGTGTCCGCGATTATATCCATGTTGTTGACCTTGCAAATGGTCACGTGAAGGCTCTTGAAAAAGTATTAGATACAACAGGAGTAGACGCGTATAATCTTGGTACAGGTACTGGTTATAGTGTATTAGAAATGGTTGAAGCTTTCGAAAAAGTTTCAGGAAAAGCCGTTCCATATAAAATTACAGAGCGCCGTCCTGGAGATGTAGCGGTATGTTTTGCGGATGCCTCTAAAGCAAAGAAAGAATTAGGATGGGAAGCGAAGCATGGGCTTGAAGAAATGTGCGCAGATTCATGGAAATGGCAGTCGAATAATAAAAATGGCTATCAAGAAGCATAAAATAAAAAATGACCTTTTTAGAAAAGTTAAAAAGGTCATTTTTATTTTCATCCACTTGTATCGATCTCAGAGTAAGTTTATAGTCAAGGAATCCTACTTTTGATTTGCTCTTGATGCATTTCATTGAAAGCGCTTTAACCATTGAGTTGTGTAGTTAATATTTTTTTATATCTTTAATTTCAGAGGTAGGAAGTCTGACTTATTATTTTTGTGAAAATACAGGTAGGCGTTGTTGATATATATTTTTATGTATTCAGTTCTAAATAAGAAGAAAAATACTACTAGTATGATTTTATGATGCGGGGAGGATAGGGTGTGAAAAGGAATAATTTTTCACACGAATAGGTATGGGTTATGTTGGATTATTACTTTCAGGTGCAGCACTATTTTTAAATAGCCTTGTTATATTAGGAAAAGCAGAAGAAAAAAGTGCAGGTGTTTTTAATTTATTTGTAGGGGTACTACAAATTGTAATTCCGTTTTATCTTATTATGATATCAGATCAAAGTAACTGGACTGTGTATTCATATGCAGCTACTTTTCTATTTGGTTTGACGTACTTATATGTAGGTATCAATTTTATTACAGGAATGAGTGGTAATGGGCTAGGATGGTTTTGTCTATGGGTAGCCATTATTGCATTATTCTATATGGTTGTGTCGTTTGTTCAATTTCAAGACATCGTTAATGCACTGACTTGGTTTATGTGGGCTATTCTTTGGTATTTATTCTTTGTATTAAATGTACAGAAAAAGAATATAAACCAATATCTTGGGAGAATAGCATTTGTACAATCATGGGTAACGCTCACGCTTCCATCTCTTCTTTATTTTATGGGGGTATGGGGAACACCGGTAGCCTATCAGGCATGGGTTTATGTCTCAGTGCTTTCAATTTTATATTTTTGTTATTGTATTTTTAAGTATCGAATACGATAACTGTTTTAATTTGAGGAGCAGGGAATCTGTATGGAGATTCCCTGCTTTTTATATATAATTAATAAAGGTAATAATCATAAATTCAGTCATCATGAAAAACTATAGTAAGTAGGGAATGGTGAATATGAAAAAGGTATTAGTATTGGGCGGAACAAGATTTTTCGGAAAACGATTAGTTGAAAGTCTCATGCAAGCTGGACACGATGTAACAATTGCAACGAGAGGACTTACGAAAGATTCATTTGGTAGTGCTGTTAAAAGACTCGTTGTAGATCGAGAAGATGAAGCGGCACTTCAGAAAGTGCTAGTAGGAAAAAGCTATGACGTTGTATATGATAACCTTTGTTATAGCTCCAATGCAGCACAGGTTATATGTAATGTACTTCATAACAAAGTAAAAAAATACATTGTTATATCTTCAATGGCTGTCTATGAGCCAGCATTATCTGTAAAAGAAGGAGATTTCAATCCGTATCAGTATCCGATTGTTTATGGAGACAGACATGATTTTTCTTATAGTGAAGGAAAAAGATTAGCAGAGGCCGTTTTGTTTAAACATGCAACATTCCCTGTAATTGCAGTGCGTTTCCCAGTTGTCATTGGTGAAAATGATTATACAAAGAGATTGCAGTTCTATGTTGAGAATATTGTAAAAGAAAAGCACTTTGTAGTAGAAGATATAGACGGAGAAATGTCCTTTATACATGAAAAAGAAGCGGGAGAATTTCTAGCTTGGCTTAGTACGATAGATGTAAGTGGTCCAATCAATGCATGTAGTAATGGTGTGATCTCTATGCGAGAAGTTATTCATTTTATAGAAGAGAATACAGGGATGAAAGCTCGTATGGAATCAAAAGGAGAGAACACAGCCCCGTATAATGGGATGACAAATTGTACAATAAATAATACGAGAGCAAAAGAGTTAGGATTTCAGTTTAGGAAGTTAGAGACTGATGTGAATAATATATTGAAACATTATATTGAAGTAATTTAATGGTTATGTATAAATCCCCCGGTGGCAATTCGAGGGATTCTGGAGGATTTCGATGATACTACTTTTACATTACCAAATCTACTTTATACGCATAACTAATGTTTTTGTGATTTAATTGCTTTTAAATAATTTTCATTTACTTGATCCCAGTTAATAGTATTCCACCAATTTGTAACAAATTCTGAGCGACGGTTCTGATACTTCAAATAATAAGCATGTTCCCATACATCAATTACAAGCAATGGGACTTTTTCTCGTACGGCTCTAGTTCATCATAGTCATATGAAAGTTCAGGCAAATGAAATGAAGACATATGATTCACCTCCTTTTTTAATTTGAAAGTTGCGCAAGGTAAAGAGAATTTATCCAACTCAAAAATGCACCTGTTTTTTTATAAGTTAACAATAAAACATATAATTCTATTAATTTTCTGAAAATATAAGTTGTAATGAAGAAGATAGACCATCCTATTTGGTTTGTTACTACACTCCTTTTTGCTTATACTATAAAGTAATAGTGTCTTGTTGAAGTAGAAGGAGATTGTTTATGGATAAAATGAAAGAATTAATAGATGAGGCAAGGAAGTTTATTACAACTTGCTATCAAGAGCTTGGTAGAGAACAGCAAATTGAAGAACGTCTCAATCAAATTATGTTAGAAATAGAGCGGACAGGAACGTATGAACATATTTTTGATGAACTTGTTCATGGTGCACGGATGGCATGGAGAAATAGTAATCGATGTATTGGAAGATTATTTTGGAATAAAATGCATATATTAGATGCTCGTGAAGTAAATGATGAGGAAGGTGTATATAATGCGCTTATTCATCATATTCGATATGCAACAAATAACGGGAAAATTAAACCGACAATTACGATTTTTAAGCAGTATAACGGTGAACAAAACAACATTCGAATTTATAACCATCAGTTAATTCGTTATGCGGGATATGAAACAGAAATGGGAGTGATTGGTGATTCTCATTCAGTTCCATTTACAGTGTTTTGTCAGGAGCTTGGTTGGAATGGAGAAGGTACGAACTTTGATGTATTGCCACTCGTATTTTCTGTTGATGGACGAGAACCTGTATATAGAGAAATTCCTAAAGAAGAGGTAAAAGAGGTTGAGATTGAGCACCCAGAATACCCATTGTCCGACCTAGGAGTAAAGTGGTATGGAGTACCAATGATTTCAGATATGCGTCTAGAGATTGGTGGCATTTCTTATACAGCTGCTCCTTTTAATGGTTGGTATATGGGAACAGAGATTGGAGCTCGTAATTTGGCAGATTATGATCGTTATAATTTACTTCCAGCTGTTGCGGAAATGATGAACTTGGATACTTCGAGAAACAGTACATTATGGAAAGATAAGGCGCTAGTTGAATTAAATGTAGCTGTTTTGCATTCTTTCAAAAAACAAGGAGTAAGTATTGTAGATCACCATACAGCTGCACAGCAGTTTGGGCAATTTGAAAAGCAAGAAGCAGCTTGTGGACGCGTTGTAACAGGAAATTGGGTATGGCTTATTCCGCCGTTATCACCAGCTACAACACATATTTATCATAAACCTTATCCGAATAACATTTTGACTCCAAATTTCTTTCATAAATAAAAATAAAAGCATTGAAATAAGAGATTTCAATGCTTTTTTCTTTGATTAAGTCTAGTACTTTCCCTTTGGTTCTTCTGCTATTTGTTGTACTCCACCTGTTACGTTCATCATTACTCCTCCTTATTTGTTATACAGTCGCTATGGAAGAATAATAAAAGGTCTTCTCACCTAGTATTGTGAGAAGGCCAAAAAAGCATACGTGTTCCTGTAAAAGGATATACGTATTTATATGAATAAAGAGGTAAAATGGGATTTGTTTTAATTGTATATAAACAATGGGCAAGGGTTTCGAATATTGTAATAAATTATAAGGTGATTTATTTAGGGTGGATGAAGAATCATGAATCCAAGAGGTTTCGAAGTTACGGGAGCGTGGTTTCAAGCGGGTGGAAATATTATATCAGCCATTGGAAATACAAGAGCGTTTATAGGAGAAGAAAATGTAGAGGATCCGCTTGTTATTGTTGGGGAGTCATTGCAAGCTCTTGGGAATGTATTACAAGCGGTGGCGCCAGAACATTTAATAAACAACGAAGAAGATGAAAAGGAAACAACCGGACAGTTAGATGAATCCGTTCAGGAAAAAGAAAATAAACAATTAGATGATGCAAAAGAGCAAAAAGAAAATAATATAAAGCCGATGAGGGAACAAGGAAAATCACTCGAGAAAACGGGTGCTGAAGTGCAAGCCTTAGGGAATATTTCTGATATTATTGGGACGATTTTGAATATGGAGAAAGAACAAAAAGAAAATGATTATTTAATCATTACGGGCAATAGTTTGCAATCTTTAGGGGCTTTTTTAGAAGTTGTTGATGAACTGCGAGACGTTCCGAATATTCAATGGTTAGAGGTAATAGGAAACTCTATACAAACACTCGGGGCTGGATTACAAGCGTTTCAAGGTATATATAATGTTTTAAAGGAAGAGCGGATGGAAAAAGAAAATGCTGATGATCAGGAAGCTGCTAATAAGAAAGAGGGGGAAAAGAAAGAAGTAGATGAACAATTACTTGGGCTTATTGGAAACTGGGTACAAGCAATTGGAGCAGTAATTGAAGCAATTGGAGAAACAGTAGAGCCACAAAGTTGATAAAGGGATGTTTTCATAATAAAGAAAACATCCTATTTTTATATAATTTTACTTTCGTTGATTTATTCATCCTTGACTCTTGCTCCATTATTTTCCGATAATAAAACTAACTAAACAAATAAAGGATGAATCACAGATGCTAGATTTAGTGCTTATGATGATTGAACGTGTTGGATTAATTGTTATATTAGGGTTTTTACTGTCTCATATTAAAACATTCAGACGTCTCCTTCATAAACAGGATGGATATAAAGATAAGCTTATGCTTATTTGTATTTTTTCGTTATTTACAATTGTAAGCAATTACACAGGGATTGAAATTGCTGGGAATACAATTATGAATGAAAATTGGCTGCAAGGTGTCTCTTCATCGAGTACGATTGCCAATACGCGTATTATGGGGGTGGGAATTAGTGGTTTATTAGGTGGACCGATTATTGGGATTGGCGTTGGATTTATTGCTGGTATTCATCGTTATATGCTTGGGGGAACGACAGCGCTTAGCTGTGCGATTTCGTCTATTTTAGCAGGGATTATTACTGGTTATATTGGCCGTATTTTTCAAAAGCATAATCGTGTAATTACACCTAAGTTTTCTGCTATTTTAAGTGTTTTTATTGTATCTTTAGAAATGGTGATGATTCTGTTTATTGTAGAAGATGGGATAAACGTTGTGAAAACGATCGCAATCCCAATGATTCTCGTGAACAGTTTTGGTAGTTTTATTTTACTGTCTATGGTACAAGCTATTATGCGCCAAGAAGAAAACGCAAAGGCTTTACAAACTCATAAAGTACTTCGGATTGCTGATAAGACATTACCTTACTTTCGCCAAGGTTTAACGGAGGAATCTTGTAAGCATGTGGCACAAATTATTCATCGTTTTACAGGGACAGATGCAGTATCTTTAACAGATACAGAAAAAATATTAGCACATGTTGGATTAGCATCTGATCACCATATTCCGTCCCATAGTTTAATTACAGGATTATCAAAAGAAGTATTAAAAACAGGGAAAATAATGAAAGCGAAATCACGAGAGGTGATTAATTGTCAACATGAAGGGTGTCCATTGCAAGCAGCGGTAGTAATTCCGCTAACATCACATGGGAATACGATTGGGACATTAAAGCTTTATTTTAAAAATCCAAATCGATTAAGTCGTGTAGAAGAAGAATTAGCAGAAGGATTAGCGAAGATTTTTTCGACACAGCTTGAATTAGGAGAAGCAGAATTACAAAGTAAATTGCTTCAAGATGCAGAAATAAAGGCATTACAAGCACAAATTAACCCACATTTTCTATTTAATGCAATTAATACGGTGTCAGCTTTATGTCGTACAGATGTAGAAAAGGCAAGAAAGCTTTTATTACAACTTAGCGTTTATTTTCGTTGTAATTTACAGGGAGCACGTCAGTTACTTATTCCATTAGAACAAGAATTAAATCATGTACATGCATATTTATCATTAGAGCAAGCGAGATTCCCAAATAAATATGAGGTGAAAACATATATTGGGGAAGGATTAAAGACGATTTTACTTCCACCATTTGTACTGCAATTGTTAGTAGAAAATGCACTTCGCCATGCTTTTCCCAAAAAACAACCGATTTGCCAGGTAGAAGTGTATGCACACGCTAAGGGAGATATGATTCATTTTAAAGTGAAAGATAATGGCCAGGGAATTGAAGAAGAGCGTCTAGAACAATTAGGAAAAGCAGTTGTGCCATCAAAAAAAGGGACTGGCACAGCTTTATATAATATTAATCAACGGTTAATAGGACTGTTTGGGAAAGAAACAACCCTTCATATCAAGAGTGAAGTAGAAATAGGGACAGAGATTTCATTTGTAATACCCATCCAAAACATAGGGGAGGAAGAAAGCGGTGTTAAAGGTATTAGTAGTTGATGATGAAATGTTAGCACGGGATGAATTGAAATATTTATTACAGCGTACAAAAGAAGTTGACGTAATTGATGAAGCTGATTGTGTGGAAGATGCATTAGAAAAGTTAATGGGGAACAAGCCAGATCTTGTTTTTTTAGATATTCAGCTTTCAGATGATAATGGGTTTGAGATTGCGAATATATTAAAGAAAATGAAGAATCCGCCAGCCATTGTTTTTGCAACAGCGTACGATCAATATGCGCTGCAAGCATTTGAGGTGGATGCATTAGATTATATTTTAAAGCCGTTTGATGAAGAGCGGATTGCACAGACACTGAAAAAATATAAGAAGCGCAAGCAAAGTGAAACAGAGAAAAAGCAGGATGTGAAAGTTCCAGATGTTACAGCAGAGATGCATAAGCTTGCACTGCCAATAGAAGAGTCCATTGTACTTGTGAATATTGAAGATATTGTTTATGTAGGGCTTGTGGACGGGAAGGTAACTGTAAAGACAACCCTGGAAACATATGTAACCCATGATACACTTGTTATTTTAGAAAAAAAATTACCACAAACAAATTTTATGCGTGTTCATCGCAGTTTTATTGCGAATATCAACCATATTTCAGAAATACAACCTTGGTTTAACTCTACTTATAATTTAATTATGAAAGATGGGTCTAAGGTACCTGTAAGTCGTACATATGCAAAAGAACTTAAAAAGCTGCTTCGTATTTAAGAAGCAGCTTTTGCATTTCATCCTGTTATTTTTGTAACTGATTCCGTATATTTGACGTTCCGATATGTAAACGCTTACATGATTGTTTACATCATATACAATAAAGGTACCAAATCGAAAGAGGTGGCCAAAATGAGTACAAAAAAAGTATACAGTTTCTTATCACAAGCATTTGTTTTTTCAGCTATTATGTTTGTTTCTCATATTATTGCAACGCATTTACCAATTCCAATGCCTTCATCAGTAATCGGATTAGTCATTTTGTTTAGTCTATTATGTTTAAAGGTTATCAAATTGGAACAGGTTGAATCACTTGGAACAGCATTAACAGGTATTATCGGATTTTTATTCGTACCATCTGGTATTTCCGTTATTAACTCTCTTGGCGTAATGGGGCAGTACTTTGTACAAATCATAACTGTTATCGTTGTTGCAACAATCATCTTATTAGCAGTAACAGGTTTATTTGCACAATTTATTCTAGGCAAAGACGAAAAAGAAACAACAGATACAAAACAATTAGATGTTGTAAATAAAGGACGCAAACACGGAAAAGTTGCGTAATATATTAGACCATACATGGTTAGGAGGTAATGAACATGGCAAGCACAATGACTCCATATTTCGGAATCGTCGTTTCATTAATCGCATACGGGATCGGAACATTCTTATTTAAACATTCAAAAGGATTTTTCTTATTCACACCACTGTTTGTAGCAATGGTACTTGGAATTGTCTTTTTGAAGGTTGGTAACTTTACATTTGAAGAATATAATACTGGCGGTAAAATGATTAGTTTCTTCTTAGAGCCAGCAACAATTGCCTTTGCAATTCCGTTATATAAACAAGTTGATAAGCTGAAAAAATATTGGTGGCAAATTTTATCTGCTATCGTTGTTGGGTCTATTTGTTCAGTGGTTGTCGTGTTCATTGTCGCAAAAGCAATTGGCTTAGATACATCTGTAATGAACTCTATGTTACCACAAGCAGCAACAACAGCAATTGCATTACCACTATCTGAAAGCATTGGCGGTATTCCAGCAATTACATCTTTTGCAGTTATCTTTAATGCGGTTATTGTGTATGCACTTGGTGCTTTATTCTTAAAAACATTTAGAGTGAAAAATCCGATTGCAAAAGGCTTAGCGCTAGGAACAGCAGGACATGCACTTGGCGTTGCAGTTGGGATTGAAATGGGTGAAGTAGAGGCAGCGATGGCAAGTATTGCTGTAACAGTAGTTGGGGTTGTAACAGTTGTTGTCATTCCAATGTTTATGCCATTCATCGCGTAGCAGGATATATTTGTGAAAAATAAAGGCAAGCTATTCGTAGAACAGATTTCTACTGATAGCTTGCTTTTTGTGTTACAGTAGTCGTAAGACCTATTTTATATGAAAGAAAATAAGATTTTCCTTAAATCTTCATTAATACTTTGCATAATGCGTTCTGAAAAGGACCATTGTATTGTAAAATAGAAAGTAACATGATTTATAGGACAGGAGAGATCACTCGTCGATTATGCAAATGAAAAACCTGTTTCAAAGCAAAGGATTCCAAAGATTACTTGTACTACTTATACTTGCCCTTATGCTGTATGGGCTAAGAAGTATGTTTAATTTAATTTTAATTACGTTTATTCTTACGTATTTAATGGATCGATTCCAAAAGTTTATTTCTCGAAAATTGAATCATTTTATGCCGATTAATCGGAAAATTATTATAGCATTTTTATATGTAATGTTAGTTGGTGGAATTTTCATTACATTATTTAAATATCTACCAGTATTGACGGTGCAAATCTCACAATTGATCTATCAGTTCAACGTGTTTCTTAAAAATCCACCAGATAATGAGATTATCAAGGCTTCAATTAATGCAATTAACCATATGGAACTTTCTAAATATGTGGGGCAAGGTGTAGATATTCTTTATAAATCTATTGCCAATGTCGGAAAATTTGGCCTGCAATTTTTACTTTCTCTCATTTTAAGTTTATTCTTCTTACTAGAGAAAGCTCGTATTGTTGCCTTTACTGCAAAATTCAAAGAGAGCAGACTTGCTGTTTTTTATAATGAAATTGAATATTTCGGAAAGAAATTTGCTCGTTCGTTTGGGAAAGTAATTGAGGCGCAGTTCCTAATTGCAATTGTCAATTGTATTCTGTCAGTGATTGCACTATGGATTTTAGGATTTCCGCAATTACTCGGTTTAGCGTTAATGATTTTCTTACTCGGTTTAATTCCAGTGGCTGGTGTCATTATTTCGCTCGTTCCGCTTTGTATGATTGCTTATAATATTGGTAGCATTACGTATGTAATCTACATTTTAATTATTGTTACCGTTATTCATGCACTTGAAAGTTATGTCTTAAATCCAAAATTCATGTCACAAAAAACAAATTTACCGATTTTTTATACATTTATGGTGTTAATTTTCTCAGAACACTTTTTAGGTGTATGGGGACTTATTATCGGTATTCCAGTCTTTATGTTTTTATTAGATGTGTTAGATGTGACGAGTGATGAGAAAGAAAAAGATCTTGCTGAAAAATAAAGTAAAAGAAAAAGCATCGGTGTCCGATGCTTTTTCTTTCATATTGTCTATCTTTATATGCCATACTGTAGGAAGAATAAATAGTGAGGTGATGCGAATTGACTATAAATGAAAAAGTAGAGCTTGCTACATTTGCTGGAGGCTGTTTTTGGTGTATGGTTTCACCATTTGAAGAGATGGAAGGCATAATTAAGGTTGTTTCAGGTTACACGGGTGGGCATAAAGAGAACCCAACATATAAAGAAGTATGTTCTGAAACAACAGGGCATTATGAAGCGGTACAAATTACATTCGATGCAAATAAAATGCCGTATGAAAAATTATTGGATATTTATTGGAGACAGATTGATCCAACAGATGTCGGCGGCCAATTTCATGATCGTGGACAATCTTATGAAACCGTAATTTTTTATCATAGTGAAGAACAACGTGCACAAGCAGAAGCTTCAAAAATAAAACTTGCTGAGAGCGGTCGTTTTTCGAAACCAATTGCTACAAAAATTCTCCCTTCAGCTACTTTCTATCCAGCTGAAGAATATCATCAAGGATATCATAAGAAAAATGCTTTTCGGTATGAATTATATCGCCAAGGGTCAGGACGAGATGCTTTTATTAAAAAACATTGGCCAAAAGATAATGCACACTTAAAAGAGCGATTAACAGATATGCAATTTTATGTAACACAAGAAAATGGGACGGAGCCACCGTTTCAAAATGAATATTGGAATCATAAAGAGGAAGGTATTTATGTGGATATTGTTTCTGGTGAACCACTATTTACCTCTTTAGATAAATTTGATAGTGGATGTGGGTGGCCAAGTTTTACAAAGCCAGTTATGTCAGCTAGTGTAAAAGAGAAAATGGATGTTAGTCACAATATGACGCGTACGGAAGTAAGAAGCAAAGAAGGAGATTCCCATCTTGGTCATGTATTCCCCGATGGACCAGGGCCAAATGGCCTCCGTTATTGCATTAATTCAGCAGCACTTCGCTTTATTCCGAAAGAGGAACTAGAGAAAGAGGGCTATGGGGATTTTCTCATTCTGTTTGGAAATAAAAAATAACCTCGCTGCACGCGAGGTTATTTTTTTATTTTACTATTTTCTTTTTCTTTTTAAATTTACTAAGCACTTCATACACAATTGGAACGATAAGAAGTGTTAATAATGTAGAACTTGTTAATCCACCAATTACCGTTACTCCAAGGCCTTTAGAAATTAATCCACTGCCTTCAAATCCTAGTGCAAGTGGGATAAGAGCGCCAATTGTTGCAATTGCTGTCATTAGGATTGGACGTAAGCGTGTTGCGCCAGCTTCTAATAATGCTTCGCGTGTTGATAGACCTTCATTCTCTTTATGAATAACACGGTCGATGAGAACAATCGCATTCGTTACAACGATACCGATTAACATAAGGGCACCAATCATTGCTGATACACTTAATGTCTCACCAGAAATCAATAGGGCAACAAGAGCACCAATGATTGTAAATGGTAGCGAGAATAAAATCGCGAATGGTGCAAGGGCACCGCCGAATGTAACGACAAGAACGAAGTATACAATGGCAATCGCAGCCAACATCGCTAAGCCGAGTTGCTGGAATGATTCTTGAATATCTTTTGTTACACCGCCCATAGACACATCTACACCAGAAGGAAGATCCATTTTATCTACTTCTTTCTGAACAGCAGCAGATGCTTTGGAAACATCATCGGATGTTAATTTTGCACTTACTTCTGCATAAACGCGGCCATCACGATGGGTTACTGTATTAGAAGTTTCACCTTCTTTTACAGTCATAACATCTTTAACAGCTACCTCGTTACCAAGTGGTGTTGTAATTTTACGATTTGTTAAATCATCGATAGTTTCATAATTTTGTTTTTCAGCTTCTACATATACGTTAATATCTTTACCATCTTTTTTTATGGTTGTAAGAACAGGGCGATCATGTTGATTAGAAAGTCCCATTCCAATCTGCGCAGCAGTTAGACCCATTTTACTTAGTTTTTCTTGATCTGCCACTAATGTGTATTCTGCGTATGTTTTTGCAATACTAGAGTCGGTATCTTTTAGGTCTTTATTCTTTTTCATGATATTTTGAATATCTTTAACGACAGGTTTAATGTCTTCTGAGCTATCTCCGTATACGTATAGCTTAATTTCATTGCTACCGCCACTAGCCCCGAAGTCTTGGCTCTTCCATTCACCTTTTCCTGTCATCTTTTGCAAGTCTTTAATTACTTTTTCTTTCTCTTTTTCAAAGTTTTTCGTGTCATTATCATACTGAACGAAGAACATAGCTTGATTTGTTTGCCCTGGGCTCATTGGGTTTTCTCCACCTAATGAGAACTGAATTGTTTTTACATCCTTTTTATCTTGGAAGTGTTTTTCAGCTTTTGTTGTTATTTTTTCAACGTCTTCCAATGTTTGTCCTGGTTCAGGGTTATATGTTGCAATAATCATTTTCTCTTCTTCGGATGGTAAGAAACTTACACCGATAATTGGTACAAGTGCAAGGCTACCTACTAATAAAAGAATAGCGATGCTAGATGTAATGATTTTATGATTTAGTGCCCATTCAAGCACTTTTTTATAGCCATTTGCTAACCTACTTGGTTTTTCTTCATGATGTACTTGCTTTTCTCTCATACTTTCCTTTTTGAATAAAGAGTGTGCTAGCATCGGTACAATTGTAACTGCTACAAGTAATGAAGCTAATAAAGCAAAGACGATTGTTAAAGCAAACGGTAAGAACATTTCACCAATCATACCTTTTACAAGTCCAAGAGGTAAAAAGACCGCAATTGTTACAATTGTAGAGGACATAATTGGAACAAACATCTCTTTTGTCGCTTCACGAATTAAGTCTCTACCTTTTAATTTTTCGTCTGATAAGGACATACGTCGGTAAATATTTTCAATAACAACGATCGAATCATCGACAACGCGCCCAATGGCAACGGTCATGGCTCCAAGTGTCATCATATTAAGCGTAATATCCATCTGTTTTAGTACTAAAACGGCGATTAATAAAGAAAGTGGTATAGAAACGACAGAAATCAATGTTGTTCGGATATTGCGTAAGAACAACATAATAATGACAATGGCAAAGATTGCACCAAAGATGGCTTTGCTTAGCATTGTCTCAACTGATTTTTCAATTGGTGCACCTTGGTCAAATGTTGAGATGATTTCTAAGTCTTTATATTTCTTCTCAAAGTCTTTTACTTTATCTTTGACCGCATTTACAACGTCAACTGTATTCGCATCGGCAGCTTTGACAATTTGAATGCCGATTGCTTCTTTTCCATTTGTACGAGAGATGGATTCAGCTTTTCCAATTTCTTTTATATCAGCAATTTCTTCTAATGTAACAGTAGGGATACCGTTAGCTGCAGCTGGATTCATCTGCGGTGCTTGAGCCCCTGCTCCTGGATTACCTTGATCACTTGCTGCTGAAGGAACAGCAGGAATCTTCATTTCTTTTAAAGCTTTGAGTGTTGTGATATTACCATCTACAACAACTGATTTTTCCGTATCTTTAAAAGTATAAAGTCCAAGTGGTAAAGATACGTCAGAACCTTTAATGAGATTTTTAACGGTATCTTCACTTAAACCTAATTCTTTCATCTTATCCTTTTTGAAGACAAGTTGTACTTCATTTACTTGTTGTCCCGAAATTTGAACAGATGCAACACCATCAAGTCCTTTTAGTCCTGGGACAATATTTTTTTCAACTTTTTCAGTTAAGGCAGCTAAAGATTCATCTTTACTTGCTACGCTTAATGAAATAACAGGAAAGGCATTGAAGTTTACTCGAGAAACTTTTGGATCTTGCACGCCTTCTGGTAATTTTACATTTGCGAGTGCTTCTTTAATTTCAGTTTCAGCTTTCTCCATATTCTTCTCAAAGTCATATTCTACTTGAATAGAAGAGGCATTTTGATAAGAGGAAGAACTGACAACATTGACTCCGCTTAAATTCTGCAGTTGCTGTTCCATCGGTTTAGATACCTTATCAGCTACTTCCGCTGGTGTAGCACCAGGATAAACCGTTGTTACTGTTACAACAGGTGTTGTAATGTCAGGGATTGTTTCTAGCTTCATATTAAGCCCAGAATAAATTCCTGCCACGGTAACGATAATGGTTAATAGCCAAACTGCGAACTTGTTTTTTAACGAAAAGTTAATAATTTTGTTCATGTTTGCGCTCCCTTTTTTAACATGTATTGACCAACTGGTCAGTCTAATACATAATATAACTGACTGAGTGGTCAGTCGTCAATGGAAAAGGATGATATAATAAAAGGCAGTTAAAATCTTATGATGCGAGATTGAATTAGGAGAGAAACCATGAAAGAAAAAGAACGTTTAATTATAGAAATGGCAATGAAGTTATTTGCAACTAAGGGCGTGAATGCAACGTCAGTTCAAGAGATTGTAACAGCATGCGGCATATCCAAAGGGGCTTTTTATTTATATTTCAAGTCGAAAGATGAATTGTTATTAGCGACACTCCGATATTATTATGACAAAATCCATAAAAAGATGATGGATCTTGATAAAGAATCATTAGTTCCACGTGAGAAGTTTGAAAAACAATTGTATTGTCAGTTTAGTGATGTACAAGAGCATAAGGAATTTATTATTATGCATGCAAGGGAAAGTGCTATTCCGTTTAATAAAGAAGTAGAAGCATTTATGATGAGAATGAAGCTCGAGTCACATGCATTTTATCGAAATAGTTTATTATCAATTTATGGTGAACAGGTTATTCCATACCTGTTAGATCTTGTTATTATGGTAGAAGGGATATGCAGGGGTTATTTAGAGTTGATTATTTTAAATGCAGCTGAAATAGATCTATTTCATGTTTCATCATTTATTGTAAAGAGAATGGATAATATTGTAGCAGGTCTTGTACAATCTAAGGATATGCCTGTTTTACATGAAGAAAAGCTAAGACAATTCTTTTGTAGTTCAGAGCTTATTAAAGAGCAGGCAAAAGAGCATTTTTTACAAGAAATTGTTACGTTCAAACGTACATTAGCAGATCAATTAGAAAACGATGAGTTGTTAGTTACACTGGATGTTTTGGAAGCTGAAATGAGACTACTAAATCCAAGAATCCCGGTGATTCAGGGGATGTTGGCAAATTTGAAGTCATATGCTAAGTTGAAAGATTTTCGGTTGAGGTTAGCGGGATATTATCATATAAAAGTGTTTTAAACGGTAGAGTATGTATAAATTTAAAGTAATTTTAGTGAAAATCCGTGTCTTTTCATCAAAAGACACGGATTTTTAAATTAATTAAAGGGATTTAATATTTTCTTTAATTTATGATAGAATTGTTTGGTAAATGTTACTAAGGTAATTTTATACAAAGTGATATTTGGAAGGTTGTTCGTATAATTAAAGGAGGAGTAGTAAGTGGATATAGCGGTCTTAGTACCTTGTTATAATGAAGAGATAACAATAGGTAAAGTAATTGATGATTTTAAAAAAGAATTACCAACTGCGAAAATTTATGTTTATGACAATAATTCATCTGATCGTACATCAGAGGTGGCATTATCGCATGGGGCTATTGTGAGAAAAGAATTCCGACAAGGAAAAGGGAATGTTGTCCGTTCCATGTTTATGGACATTGAAGCTGATTATTATATTATGGTTGATGGTGATGATACGTATCCGGCTGAATTTGTACATTCAATTTTAGAACCGTTGATAAATAATGAGGCAGATATGGTTATTGGAGATCGTTTGTCAAATGGAACCTACGGAAATGAAAATAAAAGAGCATTTCATAACCTTGGTAATAATCTTGTAAAAGGCTTAATTAATAAGTTATATAAAAGTGATATTGAAGATATTATGACAGGATATAGAGGATTTAATAAGTTCTTTGTTAAATCATTCCCAGTTATGAGCCCAGGGTTTGAAATTGAAACGGAGCTGAGTATTCATTCTTTAGATAAAAGAATGAAACTGAAAGAGATCCCAATTGATTATCGTGATAGACCAGAGGGTAGTGAATCGAAATTAAATACATTTTCTGATGGTATGAAAGTATTAAAAACAATCTTTACATTGTTTAAAGACTATAAACCATTTGCATTCTTCTCTGTATGGTCTAGTGTATTTTTATTATTAGGGCTTATTGTAGGGGTTCCTGTAATTATTGAATTTTTCACATCCCAGTATGTAGCAAAAGTTCCTTCTGCAATTCTTGCTGTTGGGTTCGTGGTTTTATCCATGCTAAGCTTCTCTTGTGGTTTAATTCTAGACACGGTTGTTTCTAATAATAGAAAACAGTATGAAATGGAATTGCACCGTGTTTATGAAAGAGTAGGAGGAACTGAGCGTGAAGCAAGCAAATGTTAGTTTAGTAAGAATAGCTATTATTCTACTACTTGCTGTGTTTTTTGGAATCGGATTTATTTTCTTCTTCTATCCGATTCGTGATGTATCGACTACTCATTTGATTATTAGCTTAATTGCAATTAGCGTTTTATTTTCTATTACTTTCAGCCGAAAGACATTTGAACCGTACTATCAACTAAAGCGTAGAAATCAAAGATTTTCTTTTACTTTTCTTACGTTATATACATTATGTTTATTACTCAGTTTAAAGGGTGAACAGTATTATTTACAAGATAACAGTACTTTCACGAAAATCTATGTGTACGTATCAACATATATTGTGTTGTTTGCACTCACATTGGTAATTGTTCGGTTTCTTTTCCGATTACGTAACGATAAGAAGGACGTTAGTAAAGTTCATATTCTTTGGTATGCAGTACCGAGTATGGCTGTTTTTTCTTTATATTTAGCTGGTCTTTTCCCAGGGATTATGACAGTGGATTCTTTATTCCAATGGATCCAAATCCATATACTCGAATTTAATGATTGGCATCCTGTTGTACACACATGGTTTTTATTATTACTTACAAAGATTTGGGATTCGCCAGCTGTAGTTGGTATTGCGCAAATCTTAATCATGTCATTTGTATTTGCTTATGGCGCTTATCGGTTTAGAAAACAAGGTGCGAATAAATGGATTGTTTACTTAGCGATCGTAGGTTTTGCATGTATGCCAATTAATGGTGTTTATTCTGTAACACTATGGAAAGATATTTTATTTAGCACAGCAATCATGTTCTTAACCATTTTGCTGTTTAATATTGTTAGTACGGAAGGAAAATGGTTACATAAAAACACAAATGTGCTACTATTCTTTATAGCAAGTGTGGGCGTTGTGTTCTTCAGACACAATGGTTTTCCAGCCTTCTTTGTTACAATGATCATTTTCTTTATTATTTTTAGATTTAAGCTTGTTAAAATGTATGCGGTCGCTATTGTTGTAATCGCACTGCATTTTATCGTAACTGGACCTATCTTTTCATATTTTCATGTAAAGCCATCGGACCCAAACGAAGCTTACGCAATACCGATTCAGCAAATTGGTCGAGTAATTTCATATGATGGTAATATTACAAAAGAACAGTTAGAGTATTACGGACAAGTATTACCGTTAGAAGAGTGGAAAAACAATTATAATCCATATATTGCGGATCCATTGAAAGGAAGTCAAAATTATAATCGTAAGTTTCTATACGCAAACAAAGCTGAATTCTTTGAGCATTGGTTAGAACTATGTAAACAAAATCCGAAACTAGTTACGGAGAGTTACTTAGATATTACCTCTCTTGTGTGGCAAATTAAGGTGCCAGCTGATGGATATACATCTACTTATGGAAAAGAGCCACCATCTCCTGAAGTGCTAAAAGAGCATCGTATTAAAGTTGCTTATGGAAGTGAAAAAGTTCAAACTGTACTAAGCAAAGTACTTACTAAAGTTGAGAATAGTCCTTTAAATATTTTAAATCGTCCTGCAGTTTACCTGTTTATTATGATTTTATGCTTATTTGTAACAGCTATAAAAAGTAACTGGAAACTTATTTTAGTAGCCTTACCATGTTTATTAAATGCAGGAACAGTGGCAGTTGCTTTACCAGCCCAAGACGTGAGGTATTTATATGCAAACATTTTAGTTACGTACATATTGTTCTTAATGGCGAGTGTACAGGTGAAACGAGAGCAGCAATCATGATGAATGGACTAGGGAACTCTATTAAAAATAACCAGATTGGTATTGTGCTTATTCTTATAGCATCTTTCAGTACCGCAGTTGGACAGCTTCTTTGGAAGTTGTCCAATGGTCATATAAATTTATATTTTTTAATTGGATTTTTTATGTATTTTGTAGGAGCAGCACTTATGATTGTAGCTTTTCGTTTTGGAAGTTTATCGGTACTACACCCTTTGTTAAGTATGGGATATGTATTTGCACTTTTCTTAGGAACATTCTTTTTAGGAGAGTCTTTAACGTATCGGCATATTTTAGGAACAATATTAATTGTTATAGGAGCTGTATTAATTGGCGGCAGTGATACTGAAAGTTAGTTTACTCATATTCATGACAATTTTAGGTGCTTTAGGTGGCTATTTTTTTAAAAAAGCAACATCGAATGGAATCGGATTTCAGAAGAGCTTTCTTATTAATTTCATTATAGGAGGCATTCTGTATTCAGGTGGCGCAATCTTTAACATTATCTTGTTAAAATATGTTCCTTATACAATTGTATATCCATTAACAGCTATTACGTATGTATGGTCATTGGTCATTGCATATTTCTTTTTATCGGAAAAGATTACAAAAAGAAAATGGATTGGTGTGAGCTTTATTATTGTAGGTGCCTTAGTCATTAGTATGTAACGGATATAGAAAAGGTCATTGAGGATAGTGTCTCAATGACCTTTTTATGTTCATTCTTCAATGTTCTCAATCTTTGTTATCCCAATTTTAATGAAGAGTTAGTTTATGAAATATGAAAGAACATTGCGTAAAGCATTCATATTTGTAATGATTTTTTATCCCGCATTAACGGGCAATAATACACTCACCTCAAACTTCAGAAAAGGTAAAGAAATCAGATGGAGGATGAAGAAAATCCTCATTAATTAAAGGAGCACTTTATTTACTAATAGAGGATGTTTTTACATTATTTCTTTTGGTTACTGCTCTTTTTGTTATCAGTTTATAGCACATGTATATGCCATAACTTTGGATAATGGTGAAACTTGGAATAATGAAATAACGGTATCGTGCCTGAATTTCTATTAAGAAATGAATGAGTATATATCCAATAATTAGTAAACAAAAAGGAGTATAATAATAATTTTTTTGTTTCGTTGCTATGAGAGATAAGAGTGATACGATACCGAATAGCATAGTTGCTATATACATATAGCGTTCATATTTTAAGGAAGTCTCTTTTAAATCTTCTTTACCTTCCATATTTAAGCTCCAATATGGAGATGCATCGATATCCCCCCACATAAGAGCAAACTTATTTTTAAATAAAGCTAAAACCTCTTGTTTATCAGCTAGTCTTTCTTTAATGATTCTCTTTTCTTCAGCCTCTCGCTTTTCACCAATTTTAAAAGACATAATATGAGCTGCGTCTGTATCTGAATAGCTTCCCCTTGTTTCATGGTTGAATCCCAAAACAAATTTCCATAGGGAGTCACGGTTTGATAAAGGATACTGTGTAATTCCGGATGTAATGAAAGCGTAGCTTATTACATAGTGTACAAGATAGAAGACAATTAAAATCCCACTTAGTTTTTTGAAAGAATTGAAAATCACCTTTTTCGTTTGTCCCAACATTCCTTGAAGGAAAATATAAATAACTACGGCTACTAAAATTAGCATGCCGAGTGGACGAATGATGTCTCCTAGAGATAATGTAAGACCTATGAAAATCCATGTATATTGGCTACTTAGTCCTTTTGCAATTAATAAATAAAATCCAAGATAGAAAAGGAATGTAGCAAGATGCTGGTTTGTTAATACTGAGGTCATCATAATACTTGGAATATATAATGAATACAGTAATCCAGCAATACGTCCAGACCATTCATTAAAAACTTTTTTAGTAATGAGATAAATGAGTAATACAGTTCCTGTGCAATATAGAACATTTAATAATTTGAGTGGGAAAGCTCCTTCACCAAATAATTTAATAATGAAAGCTTGATACATTGTAAAGCCAAGTTGATAAACCCATGTAGTAAAATACGTGCCTTGAGCAAAGCTAAAATCTCCATTAGCTGCTTGCACTGCGCTATTATACAGCATTTCAAAGTCAGATTCGATGAGAGTGGGTATGGTTATAATCCAAATCAATCGAATAGAAAAAGCTAAGATAGTTAGTAAAACAATAAATGATATCTGGGAAATATATTTATTTACAATATACCCTAGAAGAAGTAGGAGAAGTAGAATTATAACAATGATTGGGAATATAATCAGGATTCGAGTCCAGAAAGTATCTCTAGTAATGATTACAGAATTCCATGTGGTAAATATAAAAATAATGAGACACAGTATCAATAAACATTTTGTTAAAAGGGAATTGATTTTAGTGGAGGATATACTTTTCATTTTGCGTTCATACTCCTTGTATATCCATACTTTTAGTAATGAGATATTACATGAGATGAAATTTATTTAAGTAAAGTACGGATAGAAATTTTGTTCTATATAGTAAACATTTTCCTTGCATAAGAAAGCAAGGAAAATGTTTTAGTATTTAAGCTTTTTGTTGTGCCCATTCTTCTACATTCCAAACTTTTGTTACCCAATCTTCATAAAAGTCTGGTTCATGGCATACGAGAAGGATTGTTCCTTTATATGCTTTCATAGCTTTCTTCAATTCTTCTTTTGCTGTAACGTCAAGGTGGTTTGTCGGCTCATCAAATAATAGCCAGTTACTTTGTTCACCCATCAATTTACATAAACGAACCTTTGCTTGCTCTCCACCGCTTAATTGGCTTAATGGACGAGTGATGTGTTCATTTTTTAGACCACATTTCGCTAACATTGCACGAATTTGATGTTGGTCTAAATTCGGGAATGTGTTCCACACATCATCGATAGGTGTTAAGTTATCTGCTTTTACTTCTTGTTCAAAGTATGCTGGTTCTAAGAAATCACCAAGACTTGTTTTTCCGTTTAATGGTTTAATTTTTCCAAGGATTGTTTTTAATAATGTCGATTTACCGACACCGTTACACCCAACAATTGCAATTTTTTCACCGCGTTCAATTGTCATTGTTAGTTTTGGTAATAGTGGATGTGTATATCCGATTTCTACGTCTTCCCCTTCAAAGACAAAGCGACTACTCGCACGGCATTCTTTGAATGAAAATTCTGGTTTAATCGCTGTTTCTGGGCGATCGATACGCTCCATGCGGTCAAGTTGTTTTTGACGGCTCTTTGCACGGCCCGTTGTAGAATAACGAGCTTTATTTTTTGCAATGAAATCTTCTTGCTTTTTAATGAATTCCTGTTGCTTTTGATAAGCATTTAAGTGTTGATTTTTATTGATTTCTGCAAGTTCTAAAAACTTCTCATATGTCGCTGTGTAACGCGTCATTTTTGAGAATTCTAGATGAAAAATAACATCGACACATTTGTTCATAAATTCCGTATCATGGGAAATTAATAGGAACGCATGTGGATATTCTTTTAGATAATTTGTTAACCATTGAATATGTTCAACGTCTAAATAGTTGGTAGGCTCATCCAGTAATAGTACTTCTGGCTGTTCAAGTAATAGCTTTGCAAGTAATACTTTTGTACGTTGTCCACCACTTAATGCAGAAACATCACGATCTAAACCAATTGCATCAATTCCAAGACCACGCGCAGCTTCTTCAATTTTAATATCTAATAAATAGAAACCACCTGCTTCAAGCGCATCTTGAATCTCTGCCATTTGATCAAGAAGTTCTTCTAATTCCTCCGGCGTAGCTGTTCCCATTTTCTCAGTAATGATATTGAGTTCTTTTTCTTTCTCAAATAAAGGTAAGAACGCATCTGTTAATACGTCACGAATTGTTCTGCCCGGTGTTAAGATTGTATGTTGGTCTAAATATCCGTAATGTGTACCAGGTGTCCATTCTACGCGTCCCTCATCATGGATAAGTTGTCCAGTAATAATATTCATAAATGTTGATTTACCAACGCCGTTTGCACCAACTAAACCAACATGTTCTCCTGCTAATAAACGCATTGATACGTCTTTAAATAGTGTACGATCACCAAATGTATGACCTAAATTTTCAACTGTTAATAAGCTCATAATGTCCTCCGTCCATTTCAAAATAGTATCTTGAATCATGATACTAAATTCTCGGATATAATGCTATCCTTTCAAAATGTATATTTTTTCAAAAATAGGATTGCTTTTTTTTTGGAAAAACAATACAATATAATTGACCAGTGGTTAATTATATTGTGAGGTATGAGAAATGTCGCCAAGAAGAGCAGTTAAACAAGAATTAACGAGAGAAATGATTATGAATGCAGCGAGGGATTTATTTATAAAACAAGGGTATCAGCATACTTCAATGCGTAAAATCGCAGCAGAATTAGGATATAGTCATGGCTCAATCTATTATCATTTTAAAAATAAAGCAGAGCTTTTTTATGCGATGGTTGAACAAGATTTTCGATTATTGGATCAAAAACTAGATGAAATTAATGCTCTAAATTTAAAACAGGAAGAGCAATTAAAAGCGGTTTTATTTGGCTTTATTGAATTCGGTTTACGAAATCAAAGTCATTATGAAATCATGTTCTTGATTAAAGACGATGAATTAAAAGAATGTTTAGCAGATGGACCAAATGTTAGTTATGAGAAGTTCGCTTCTGTTATATCTTCTTTATGTAAAGGAAATATAAATGCGATGACAGTATGGTCTGTTTTTTTATCATTACACGGATTTGTTGCACATTATTGTGGAAGTGATCAAACATTTGAAGATGTAGAAGATTTAGCTAAAGCACATGTGAATTTTATTGCAAAATCGCTTCTGATGTAAGTGATTTTCTTTTTAACATTAATTGAACAGTGGTTAATTAAAAGGGGGATATGGTGATGAAAAAGGCGTTAGTATTGGGAGCATCTGGAGCAATGGGGTATGCAATTACGAAAGAGTTATGTGCCAGGAGAATTGATGTAGTTGCTTTTGCAAGAAATAAGATGAAGCTGGAAAGGTTATTTCACGGAGAAGAAAAGGTACAAATAATTGCAGGAGATGTATTTCAACAATTGGATGTAATGGCAGCAGCTGAAGGTGTTGATGTTATTTTTCACGCTGTAAATATCCCGTATACAGATTGGGAAGCAAAACAGTCAAGACTACTAAATAATGTACTTGAGACAACGAAATATTATGGTGTTAAATTGGCAATGGTAGATAATATTTATGCGTACGGAAGGCAGGGGCGAGAGAAGATAACGGAGGAAGCAGAAAAGAATCCGCACACAAAGAAGGGGAACATTCGCTTACAACTTGAAATAATGGCAAAGCAATATGGCGTGCCAGTGCTTATTGCTCATTTTCCAGATTTTTATGGTCCGAATGCGGAAAGTACGCTCATTCATCATACGTTACAAAGTGTTCTTGAAAATAAAATATCTAGCTTTGTTGGGGATAAAAAGCTTGCGAGAGAATATATATTTACACCTGATGGAGCTAAGGCAATTGTCGAATTAGCATTACGTGATGATGCATACGGACAGAACTGGAACATACCCGGTTCTGGTGTGATTACAGGGGAAGAGATGATTCAATGTATGAGAGAACTAACAGGATATAAAAAAACTGTAATGACTGTAAAAAAACGTATGATAGGGATGCTTGGTCTATTTGATAAACAGATGAAAGAGTTTGTGGAGATGGTATATTTAACGGAAGAACCGGTAGTGCTCAGTGGAGAGAAGTATGAACGATATATAGGAGAAGTTCCGAGGACAGCGTACATTGATGGTTTGCGGGAAACAATTGAGTATATGAGGTCTAGAGTTGAAATTGGTTAGGTTATTGATTGTTTTCTATTAATATTGTTAATATTAAGATATATTGATGTAAAATTAGTTCAATTAATAATGAAAAAAGGTTACTTCCTTATATCTTGGAAATAACCTTTTTATTATCGTATATGCATCAGTAAAAAGGTTTACTGAGAACTTTTTTGTCTGCGTTTCTTTTCAAAAACCATTAATAGTATACAGATGATTAATGAAGTGATGGATATGATTACACCTAATTTGAAATATGGAGTGACATAAGTCATTTCAATGGTATGGGATCCTTTTTGAATCGGAATACCGATGAATGAAGAATTTGCCTTTACAAAGCTTGCCTCTTTTCCATCTACTTTTACAGACCATCCTTTACCATATGGTACGGATAGATATAATAATCCATCTTTTTTGGAATTTATATCACCTTTTAGGTAATTATTTTTTATATAAATATTTTGAAGTCTATTCTCTTTTAAAGCTGTTACTTTTTCTTTCATGTTTTGATAGTTGGTAACATTAACTTGTAAGTCTTGAAGAGAATACTCACCTGGATCTATAGAAATAGTTAATTCTGATGGGTGGTTATTTTTTCCTAAGTTATAGACAAATCGTTCTAATGGATAGGAATAAGCACCGTCTTCATGACCTTTTGTCATAGATTTTCCATTGATATTGACTGTAAAAGTATTTTTATTTACATCTTTAATCTTCAGCTCAACGAGATAGTCACCTAGAACATTAGAAGAGTCAACAGGTACGATCATACGTCCGTTTTCATGGACAGTTAGTATATCGCCATTTTTTTCGATATTTTCCCATTTGATTTGATCATGATGAATAGGTAATGATTTAGAATCCAGTTTATTTGTATCAAAATGAGCTAATGAATAATTTTTTGCATTATTAACAACTACAGCATCTAATAGTAATTGATCTCTTTGTGCAAAGTTTAATTTAGAAAACTCTTCTTCACTTATAGCGGAATCGTATACAACTCCTAATGGCAATGCATTTTCATTTTCATAAATATTATGCGTCCCCACTTGTTTTAGTAACTTATAATCATATGGGATATTTTCCGGAGTTACGTCTGCGCCCATTACATAATATTTAACACCTAGCATGTTTTCTAGAAATAGTCGGTTATCTAATTGGAAGAACATTGAAGGGGTATCAGTTTTTTGCATAACATTGTATTTGTTTTTCATAAAGTCATGGACATAAAAATCAACTAAACTTTGGTAAGTGCTCGTGCCATGATATTCTTGAACAAACGGCGTATTGTGAACACTATTTGGGTTGATAACTCGATAGAAATCTTTATCTTGATTTTGTATATAACGAATTGCAGCTATTTCTTCTTTATTATCATAACCAGATGCATGTAATGTTTCTTTTGTGACTCTAGCTTGTCCGAAATATTCACCGAGCGATTTATCGGAATAGGCGTAATTTACAATTGCTAAATTAAAAAGTATATTGAGAGCGATTAAAAATTGTATGAATTTTTTTGGTACAAATCGCCATATGCTCAGCATAATAATAGAAGCAACAATGACACCCATTGTAATATAATCAATTTTTGTAAATGCTTTGCCATTTACGTTTAATTTGTGATTAAATCCATAAATAAATGTTCCACTAGCAAGTACAATAGTTGTTAGTACATAGATGAATTTACTTTTATGACTAAGTAGCCAATCTAATATATACGCAATAGCTTGTGCAATTACAAATACGAATAAGAAAAACCATCTTGATTGCATTGCTGAAAATCCATTAAAGACAGAATAGGTATATGGAAGTAGATAAAGTATAAACATAAATATTGTAAATAATACTTTATTAAAAATCGTTTTTTCACGAATGAATAAGCCCATAAAACCTAGGAAAAGTAAGAATACAGGTAATGCTAATTGGTATTCTGGATCATGAATGAAAAAGATACTTTCTACTACATTTTTATAAAATGAATCTTCAAAGAATAGCGGAATATGGAACTTTTTCGATAAGCGATCCGCACTTAATACACCATTTACAGAAGGAATAAAGCAAAAAGCAGCTAATCCTAAGGATAAGGCGTATAGTAAAGCAATTCTTATATAGTATGTTACAAAGGATTTAATCGATTTATTTTGTTGTGTAGCGAAATATTGGAAAAAAGCATAAATATAGATAAAGATACTTATCATAAATGCAAAATAAAAATTTGATGCTAACATACAAGCTGTAGCAAATAAAAAGAGTCCTTTTTTCTTTTCAATAATATATTTATCTAGTCCCCATATTACTAAAGGTAGAAAAACAATAGCATCCGCCATAAAATCCCATAATAAAGAATGACGGATAAATGTGATACATCCACCGTATATAATGGAAGCAATAAAAGAAGAAAAGGCTGTTTTTTTATGATAACGTAAAGAAACATACATAAAGAGCATTGCTAGAAAGTTTTTTATAATACTCATGTATAATTTCAAATCAAAAATTTGCTCAAGGTTTAGTTTTGGAAGTAATAATGTGATCCAAAAGAATGGGGCTGTACTATAATAGTAACTAAATTCTTTGAACAAATCTCCGCCTAATCCATAGTTAAAAGACCAAAATAGGTTTCCATCTTTAAAAGCATGTTGAATTAGAAATGTGAAAAATCCAAATTGGGTTAATGCATCTCCTGTACTGGAAAAAACATTATCTGATTCTAAAAAAAAGAAATGAAAAATAAACGCACATGCAATCAGTAATGGAATTACAATGAGAGTGCTTTTTGTAATCCATTTACGATTATTCTGTTCTACATTCATTACAAAATAACTCCTTCTAAGTAGTGTTTTTTCAAAGTGTATCTTTTATGTGCACTACAGTTGAAAAAATAATAGTACTGTAGTGCTATAACAACTATATCAACATAAAGCAAACAATAGCTGTTATATGTATTATTAAATCATATGAAATTAACAGTATTGCCCAATCTACAGTATATCATTCTGGGAAAACAAGTCAATTTGGCATGGGAGTACACACTCAGCATCATATAAAGGCTTGGAGTAAAGTAAAAAAAGATCAAAATATTAAGGAGATATTTTGATCTTTTTTGTCTAACCAAGTATGTTACGCTTCTTTACGAGCTAATTTTTTATTTACAAACCCTAAAATTAAACCACGTATTTGTGGGTCAATTGCGAGACCAATGATACCGTACAGTATACCAGTAAGCGTTAATGCAACGAGTGGTGGTAAATTAATTAATATAACGCGATATAAACCGTAACTAATTGCAAATGCTAGGGTATTAAATATAATCCCTTTAAATAATAGTTGGAATCCTTTATGAACAAATAAAGTAAATCCTAATAATAAAGTAACTTCTGTTAGGATAGCTGCGGCAGCAGCACCCATCATTCCGAATTTGCTACCTAATACGATATAACTGATTACGGCAACTGCTAAACCAATTGCCATTGTTGTCGTACGTTTCCACTGCTGTCCAATTGTTGTTAAATTGTCAGCAAGTGGATAGTTAATGGATTGCAAAATAACCATAAATGCTAAAATAGCAAGCGCATTACCTGCTGGTGCATATTTTTCTCCTAGTAGACTAACAATCCAAAAACTTGGGTCAGCGATAAACGGAATAGAAATTCCCATTCCTAAAAAAGACATAAGTTTTAATTCAAAATGTGATAATTTTCTATGCTCATCAATATTTTTTTCATTTCCAAAAGCGAATAGTTTTGGATAAAAGGCAGCCGCAATTACACCAGGTATTTGATAAAGTACTGCTGGGATTTTCGATGCAGCTCCAAAGAATCCGACTTGCTTTAATGTCGAAACCTTCTCTAATATGATTGGACCTAGCTGTGGCAGTAACATAATGATGATTCCATTGATTGTGAAAACAAGCAGCTGATCTAAAATTTTTCTATCCCAACCTTTATGAATGGTTGTATAGCGGATTACCATTATAAATGCGATCAGTCCTGTTACAAGGCTTGATACCCCGTACATTGCTGCAACCATCATAAGCGACCACTTAAAAGACATTCCTAGTAAAAGTGCAACTGCTGCTGTTAGACCTTGTAATACAGAGATGATAGCAGTGAATTGCATACGTTCTGTTACTTGGAAATAGGCCATTCCTACACCTTGTAAGGTTGCCCCGAACATTGTTGGCAATACAATTAAATATACCATCGCGCGTAAGTAAGCATTGTCATAGAAAAACTGTGCGAAAATGGCAAAGAGAATAGAAATGACAACGGCTAAAACTAAGCGAACACGTAAATAACTACTTATGAGTTCACTAATATTAGCACCTTGTTTCGTTCCTTCGCGCATAAAGGTATGTGTTAAACCTGCGTCTGTAAAATAACAGATAACAGCTGAAACAGCTAATGCGGTTGTAAACATACCATAATCTGTTGGCGAAACATATCTCGCAAAGAGAATTGTAGCAATAGCGAGTACAAAACGAACAATAATATTTCCTACAAAGAGATAGGATGCGTTTTTAAGGATTTTATTTGTTTTCATTGAAAATACCTTTCTATTCTTCAGGACTGAATTTGTCCTATTTGTAACAATGATTTATTTACAAAAGAATGTTTAGAATCATATTTTTATTTAAGAAAACATGAATTTGATTCGTACGAACCAAAGCATTGCATATAGTTTTTTACTTCGTTTTCCGTTTTTAGAATAAATTTTGCGGCAATACTTCTTTAAATCTTTCTTAATCAAGTTAATTTGTGATTTTTCTAATTTTGAGTTCTCTTTAATATAGATACAGGCATTATTAATAACTGTATATGGGAATAGGTATGTCTCTAAGATTTGAATAAGTTCTTGAGAATCCTTTGTTATCAAATCTTGAGATTTTTGATGAACCCAGTCTTTCATCCGATTGAATACCTCTAACTCTTTTGTTGTTTTTAATTCATAATCTTTATATTTAGAAGAAAGATTTCCTTCAGATAAAATTCGATAATATGTTAAATATTCATCGACGTAGCACACGTTTGTAACACTCATCAGTTTAAAGAGAAACTCTAAATCTTCTCCCCAGCTGCAGCCAGGTGTAAAGCGGATATCGTGATCCATGACAATAGAACGTTTAAAAATCCATGTACTCGTTTGAGCAACAACTTGATGTGTTAAGAAGGCTTTTGTCATATCCCCCTTGATGAAGTTTGTTACATGCTCTACTTTCTCACCTGTTTCTTCATAGAAGTTCATATATCCACAATAACAAGCATCCATGCTGTTCCTATGCATACTTTCCACTTGTTTTTCTATTTTACTTGGATGCCATAGGTCATCGCTATCAAGAAAAGCAACATACTCACCATTAGCGTGTTCAATTCCTGTGTTACGAGCAACAGATACGCCTTGATTGTTCTGATGAACATATCTCACTTGCTCAGGATATTTTTGCTGAAATTCTTTTACAATAGCAGGTGATTGATCTTTACTTCCATCATCTACAACTACAATTTCAATGTTTTTATATGTTTGATCTAATATTGATTGCATCGTTTCTTCAATATATTTTTCCGCATTATACAGCGGGATAACAACTGAAACGAGGTGTTTTTGTTCTATCATAGAATTTTATCTCCTCTAGTTTTTTATGTTTTGCATCATATATATAAGCCTTTTTTAAAGGAAGAAGATTACAAGAACATCTGTATAAGTTTACCGCATATAAACTTTGTAAAGCAACTCTCTGTTTTTTGTATAATACGCTTTAAAATACTAGAAAGTATATGTTTTATTATAAAAAACCTTCCTTTTTTATTTGTATTTAAAAAAGGAAGGTAAGGTATTTATTGAATATTCCAAGGTTTATTTAAGGTTAATACTTCGGCCATTTCTTTGCTTTTTAAACGCCCTTTTTTTCGACTTTCAGCACGTTCTAATCCTGTTTCATATAGCCAATGTTCTTCCTCTGTTTCAGGTATCACTTGTGGTACGGAAGAAGGTTTACCATCTTTGATCGCTACGAATGTAATAAAGCAAGTTGCAGCAATGCGGCGTTCCCCAGATAATAGATTTTCTGCAACGACTTTTACGAACACTTCCATAGAGGATTTCCCAGTATAGCAAACGAATGCCTCATAGCAAACGGAATCAGTTTGGTGGATTGGCGTTAAAAAGTCAACGGAATCAATTGAGGCTGTAACACAATGTTTACGGCTATGCCTTGCTGCTGCAATAGATGCAATGCTGTCAATTTCCGCTAATAATTTTCCGCCAAATAATGTTTGGTGATTGTTCAAATCATTTGGGAAAACACGTGTTGTTTTAATTGCTTTTGATTCTCTCATAAATTTTTTATTCATATAATCTACTCCTATTTATGTTTTCAATCAGGGCGGCATGTAGTGTGTATTGTATAAAATCTCATTCGTTAGCTAGGTGATTGAGATTAGATAAGGAATTTGTTTTATCAAATATAAAATAATGTTGTATTTCTATGCGTGTAACTGAAAGAAACTTTGTTTTGTATAGATTGTAGTGTAAAAGAGGTTTCGCTTACATTGCAAGTGAAAGGTGGCTACTACACTTTTGCCATACAAATTTTCTAACAGCCATGTATCTATTCGTGGTAGAATCGTTGTGTTATGAATGGAAATAGAGGTGCAATGTACATATGAATCACATACAAACAGGATTTAGTAAAATAATTGTTGGAATTATGTTTTTCTTTTTTGCTTACTCTTGCTGGAACGCTTTCGAGGGAAGTAAGCAATTTTTTGGTGGAAGCTCTACGAGTTTAACGATTGTATTATTTATTTTCGTTATACTTCTTTTACTTCTTTCATCTATTTTGCAATATCGATTTACAGATAAACAATTTCTCATTTTTTTGATGAGTATGACGTTACTTGTCAGAATAGGAGCAGTTCTTTTTTTAGATGCCTCAGTGATCGGTGATACGAGAGCTATGTATGAAACTGCAAAACAGGTTGCATTAGGAAACAGTGGTAACATAAATATTGTGGGGCAATTACCTTTCGTTATATATGAGTCATTTTTGATTCGGATGTTTGGTGATGCTACATTTGTTTTACAACTATGTAATATTTTATATTGTGCAGGAATCGTGTTTTTCATTTATCGAATTGCGACAATTTTATTCCAAGAAGAATGTGGTCGCATTGCGGCAATATTTTATGCACTATACTTGCCAAATATTCTTTCTTGCCTAGTATTAACAGGGGAACTATTCTCTATATTTTTATTTTACTTCGCCTGTTATATATTGCTCCATAAGGGATTAAGTCACTCTTACATGTGGGCATGTGCAGCGATATTACTTGCTCTTAGTAATATCATTTATCCAGTAGGAATATTCATCATTATTTTGGTACTTGTATATGTGTCACTAGTGGAAGTATTTCAAAGTGCAGACAAACAAAATGTCTTGTTGAAAATGATTGGAATTGTTGCTGTGTTTTACGCCACCCATTTTGGTATGAATTATGGGGTTCAAGCGATGGGAATGAAACAGTATACAATTTCTAATCATGCGTATGTGCAGTCAATTTTAATCGGAGAACAACGAAATAAACAAGAAACGGCTCAGGCACAAAGTATGAAAGAGAGTATGAATCAAACATTAAAAGAACTAGAAGTAGAACGGTTAGCTTCTCTTAAACCAAGTATAGATCAACTATCATCAGAAGGAATGAATGGGATACTGTTAAAAAGTGAAAAGCTTATCTATCTAGTTGTTACTTTATTTATGGCAATCGCCTTATTACATTTTCTTATTCAAAAGCAAAAGAGCGAAGGGTATATGTTGTTATTGTTACTTATAGCAGGATATATTGTTATGAGGTTTTTGGATAAAGATATTGTATCTGGTGGCTTAGTTATACCAAGCGTTTTTATTTTACAAAGCTTAGGGGCTTATATGCTGTTATTTTATTGCCAAAAGTTATTCTTTAAAAAATAAAGTGAAGTAGAGAGGTTCGCATCTTACTTTTAAAGGGATTTTGAAATATAAAAGAAAACGTACCACTTGTAATGAAGTGAACCCAAAAAGTTAGACAAATATTCTAAGCAGCTAATAAGGATTGGATTCTGTATTCCACAGGGCTCAATCCTTTTAGTTTTGTCTTAATACGTTTGTGATTGTAATAGTAAATATATTTTTCTAATTCCAAAGTAAAATGTTCCATACTTTCAAACTCTTGTAGATAAAGTAATTCAGATTTTAATAAGCCAAAGAAATTTTCAATGACTGCGTTATCTAAACAGTTTCCTTTACGGGACATACTCTGTGTAATTTGATGTTCTTTAAGTAAGTGCTGGTATCGAGCCATTTGATATTGCCACCCTTGATCCGAATGGAGTATAGGGGAATCACCTTCGTTTAAACGCTCAAACGCTTGATCTAACATCTTTGTAACGAGTGGAAATACAGGTCGTGTTTCTATATTATAAGCAATGATTTCACCATTAAAGAGATCTAAAACTGGCGATAAATAGAGCTTCTTCCCGAATAAATGGAATTCTGTCACATCCGTAACCCATTTCTCATTAGGCTTAGAAGCCTTAAAATCACGCTGAAGAACATTTGGAGAAATTCTTCCAACATTTCCACGATAAGAACGATACTTCTTCATGCGGACAAGACATTTTAAACCTAGCTCAACCATTAATCGACGTACCGTTTTATGATTGATTGAGTAACTTCGATTTTTTAATTCTAACGTGATGCGTCGATACCCATATCTTCCTTTATGTTCATCGAAAATCTGTTTAATGATTTCTTTTACTTCTTTGTATTTGTCAGGGCGAGTAAATTGTTTCACCCAGTAGTAATACGTACTACGCGCAATCTCAGCTATTTTCACTAAGTGACTTACCTTAAAAACATGCCTTAATTCATAAATTACTTGCGCTTTTTGACGTTCTGAGATTTTCTCTCCTCTTGAACTAAGGCGTTCAACTTTTTTAAATATGCATTTTCCATACGTAAACGCTC
>NZ_JH921522.1:104480-105495 GCF_000299035.1 Bacillus bingmayongensis | reverse complement strand
CCGATCGGTCGTAGGTTCGAGTCCTACCTGCGGAGCCATTATGCTTCCATAGCTCAGCTGGTAGAGCACTTCCATGGTAAGGAAGAGGTCACCGGTTCAAGCCCGGTTGGAAGCTTGCGAACAGTATTACAACTTTTGGCCCGTTGGTCAAGTGGTTAAGACACCGCCCTTTCACGGCGGTAACACGGGTTCGAATCCCGTACGGGTCACCACTTTTGGAGGATTAGCTCAGCTGGGAGAGCACCTGCCTTACAAGCAGGGGGTCGGCGGTTCGATCCCGTCATCCTCCACCATATAATGTCGGAGGGGTAGCGAAGTGGCTAAACGCGGCGGACTGTAAATCCGCTCCTTCGGGTTCGGCAGTTCGAATCTGCCCCCCTCCACCATTTTCAAAAAACAACCTGATAAAGGTTTATTTTTTTGAAAAGACAAGCATACTAGTAAATATTGATGGGCTATAGCCAAGCGGTAAGGCAACGGACTTTGACTCCGTCATGCGCTGGTTCGAATCCAGCTAGCCCAGCCATTTACGAGCCATTAGCTCAGTTGGTAGAGCATCTGACTTTTAATCAGAGGGTCGAAGGTTCGAGTCCTTCATGGCTCACCATTTATAATAATTCGCGGGTGTGGCGGAATTGGCAGACGCACCAGACTTAGGATCTGGCGCCTTTGGCGTGGGGGTTCGACTCCCTTCACCCGCACTTTATAAGCGAAATTAATTTTATACCGTGCGGAAGTAGTTCAGTGGTAGAATACAACCTTGCCAAGGTTGGGGTCGCGGGTTCGAATCCCGTCTTCCGCTTTTTTACTTCGGGGCCTTAGCTCAGCTGGGAGAGCGCCTGCCTTGCACGCAGGAGGTCAGCGGTTCGATCCCGCTAGGCTCCATTATAAGTTAGAAAAAACCTTACATCAAAAGATGTAAGGTTTTTTTCAGGCTGTGGAGAAAGTTTGCTCCACAGCCTATTTTTGTGTCTGAACCCTTTTTTATCTGTCAACAATGATAAAAAGAGGAAAA
>NZ_JH921522.1:102966-104470 GCF_000299035.1 Bacillus bingmayongensis | reverse complement strand
GAGCGAAGTCTTTGATTCCCCGCTGCCAAGAAAAGCTTCTAGCGAGATAAAAGGTGCCTGTACCGCAAACCGACACAGGTAGGCGAGGAGAGAATCCTAAGGTGAGCGAGAGAACTCTGGTTAAGGAACTCGGCAAAATGACCCCGTAACTTCGGGAGAAGGGGTGCTTTCTTAACGGAAAGCCGCAGTGAATAGGCCCAAGCGACTGTTTAGCAAAAACACAGGTCTCTGCGAAGCCGTAAGGCGAAGTATAGGGGCTGACACCTGCCCGGTGCTGGAAGGTTAAGGAGAGGGGTTAGCGCAAGCGAAGCTCTGAACTGAAGCCCCAGTAAACGGCGGCCGTAACTATAACGGTCCTAAGGTAGCGAAATTCCTTGTCGGGTAAGTTCCGACCCGCACGAAAGGTGTAACGATTTGGGCACTGTCTCAACCAGAGACTCGGTGAAATTATAGTACCTGTGAAGATGCAGGTTACCCGCGACAGGACGGAAAGACCCCGTGGAGCTTTACTGTAGCCTGATATTGAATTTTGGTACAGTTTGTACAGGATAGGCGGGAGCCTTTGAAGCCGGAGCGCTAGCTTCGGTGGAGGCGCTGGTGGGATACCGCCCTGACTGTATTGAAATTCTAACCTACGGGTCTTATCGACCCGGGAGACAGTGTCAGGTGGGCAGTTTGACTGGGGCGGTCGCCTCCTAAAGTGTAACGGAGGCGCCCAAAGGTTCCCTCAGAATGGTTGGAAATCATTCGTAGAGTGCAAAGGCATAAGGGAGCTTGACTGCGAGACCTACAAGTCGAGCAGGGACGAAAGTCGGGCTTAGTGATCCGGTGGTTCCGCATGGAAGGGCCATCGCTCAACGGATAAAAGCTACCCCGGGGATAACAGGCTTATCTCCCCCAAGAGTCCACATCGACGGGGAGGTTTGGCACCTCGATGTCGGCTCATCGCATCCTGGGGCTGTAGTCGGTCCCAAGGGTTGGGCTGTTCGCCCATTAAAGCGGTACGCGAGCTGGGTTCAGAACGTCGTGAGACAGTTCGGTCCCTATCCGTCGTGGGCGTAGGAAATTTGAGAGGAGCTGTCCTTAGTACGAGAGGACCGGGATGGACGCACCGCTGGTGTACCAGTTGTTCTGCCAAGGGCATAGCTGGGTAGCTATGTGCGGAAGGGATAAGTGCTGAAAGCATCTAAGCATGAAGCCCCCCTCAAGATGAGATTTCCCATAGCGTAAGCTAGTAAGATCCCTGAAAGATGATCAGGTTGATAGGTTCGAGGTGGAAGCATGGTGACATGTGGAGCTGACGAATACTAATAGATCGAGGACTTAACCATATAATATGTAGCAAATGTTATCTAGTTTTGAAGGAATATATATTTAAAATTCCTGTTGACATTCTGAAAAGAATGTGTATAATAATAAAAGTCTGGTAATGATGGCAGAGAGGTCACACCCGTTCCCATACCGAACACGGAAGTTAAGCTCTCTAGCGCCGATGGTAGTTGGG
>NZ_JH921522.1:88833-102370 GCF_000299035.1 Bacillus bingmayongensis | reverse complement strand
CAGGCTGTGGAGAAAGTTTGCTCCACAGCCTATTTTTGTGTCTGAACCCTTTTTTATCTGTCAACAATGATAAAAAGAGGAAAAGGAGCGATTTATTATGATGGGTGCATTGAAAAATCATCGCGATGAGCGTGTATCAGTTTCTGTTGAAGAGTTAGTTCCACAAGATCATTTTCTTCGTGCAATTGAAGCGACTATTAATTTTGATTTTATCGAGGAAAAGTTACGTCCTTATTATTGTGAAAACAATGGTCGCCCTTCTATTCATCCTATCGTCTTATTCAAAATGATGTTTATTGGCTATTTTTATGGTATTCGATCTGAACGTCAATTAGAAAAAGAGATTAAAACTAATATTGCGTATCGTTGGTTTTTAGGGTTTTCTTTATCGGATTCAGTACCAGACCACTCCACAATCAGTTGGAACCGTCGTACTCGTTTTATTCATACAAATATTTTTGAAGAAATCTTTAATGAAATTGTACGTCAAGCGATGGAACATCGTATGGTGGGTGGGCGCGCATTGATGACAGATTCAACTCATGTGAAAGCAAACGCAAATAAAAATAAATTTGTACACAAAGTAAAAAAAGAGCGCCCTAAATTATATATGGAAGAATTAGAAGCGGCAGTTATAAAAGATAGGGAAAAACACGGAAAAAAGAATTAAAACCAAGAAAGGAACGTGATACCCCAATCAAAAAAACACGTGTAAGTACAACAGATCCAGATAGTGGCTTTTTAATGCGAGATGGAAAACCGAACGGTTTTCATTTCTTAGATCATCGTACAACGGATGCGAAATATAATGTGATTACAGATACATTTATTACGGCTGGAAATGTAGCGGATTCCGAGCCGTATTTAGAGCGACTTCAAGCACAAGTTGATAAGTTTGGATTTCAAATAGAAGCAGTGGCACTTGATGCTGGCTACTTTACAGGTTATATCTGCAAAAAATTATCGGAACAGAATATATTTATGGTGATGGGGTATCGCCGGTTTGGAAAAAGAAATAAAGACGTACCAAAAAGCCAATTTAAATACGAAAAAGAAACAGATGTATTTGCCTGTCCAATGGGATGTATTTTAGAATATGCGACAACCGATCGAGAAGGATATCGCCAATATAAGTCTAATCCAACAGATTGCGCAGTTTGTCCGTTGCGTAACAAATGTTTCTCAGAGAAACAAAAACAGAAGGTCATTACACATCACATTTGGGAAGAGTATAAAGATATTGCACGAAAAAACAAATTAACAAGTACAGGTAAAAAACTATATAAGGTACGCTGTTCTACTATTGAACGAAGCTTCGCGGATGCCAAAGAGCTACATGGCTATCGATACGCTCGGTTCCGGGGGCTGAAGTCTGTCCAAATGCAGGCTTATCTCACCGCAGCTTGCCAAAACATGAAAAAAATAGCCCTTCACCTGACCAAAAAGGGTCAGGTGAAGGGCTATTTTTCTAGCTTCTATCACTTTTTATTGTTTTCATTCACTAAAATATTAAAAAAATTCCAGAGTGTCGGAAACCCTAAAGGGTTTCCCAACACTCTGGAAAAAACCTTACATCAAAAGATGTAAGGTTTTTTTGTTTATCCCGCATTAACGGGCAGTAAGAACCTCACTTCAAAGTTCAGCGAAAGCAAGGAAGTTAGGTGGGGGGATCAACTGTCCGTTAATGCCCGATTTGTTCAACTAATAATCAGTGGGGGATGAAGAAAAACCCCCACTGATTAAAGTTTCACTTTATCCTGCCTAATAGGGACAAGTTTCCATTCATTTCATTTACAATAGAAAGATAGAATGAAATATACGATTTGAATGGAAGTTTGTTTAGATATGGGGAATGGAGGGATAGGTGTTGAAAATTGTTATTGCATCTGATTCATATAAAGAAAGCTTACGAGCGATGGAAGTATGTAAGGCCATTGAAAAGGGATTTACTAAAATCTTTCCTCAAGCTGAGTATGTAAAAATACCAATTGGAGATGGAGGAGAAGGTACCGTTCAATCCCTTGTTGATGCTACAGATGGAAAAATTATTTCACTCCATGTAACAGGGCCACTAGGAGAGCGTGTAGAGGCATTTTACGGTATTTCTCAAGATAAAAGAACAGCGTTTATTGAAATGGCGGCAGCATCTGGATTACATCATGTTCCAGTTAAAAAGCGAAATCCTCTCATCACAACAACAATAGGAACGGGAGAGCTTATATTAGATGCGCTGGATAAAGGCGTACAGCACATAATTTTAGGGCTTGGAGGAAGTGCTACGAACGATGGGGGGACTGGAATGCTCTCTGCTCTAGGTGTAAAGTTTTTAAAGAAAGATGGACGAGTGATAGAACCTGTCGGTGGAAATTTACATTCTATTAATTCTTTTGATTTATCGAATTTGGATTCTCGTTTAGCGCATGTAAAACTAGAAGCGGCGTGTGATGTAGATAATCCTTTAACAGGACAAAAAGGAGCATCTTTTGTATTTGCAGAGCAAAAGGGAGCAAATGCAGAAATGACTGCACAATTAGATAATAACTTAAAACATTATGCCCATATATTAAAAAAGCATTTACATATTGATGTGAAAGAGATTTCGGGTGCAGGAGCAGCGGGTGGATTAGGTGCTGCAGTTGTTGCTGTACTACAAGGAAAATTAAGAAAAGGAATTGAAATTGTATTAGACTATACAAACTTTGATGAACATATAAAAGAAGCAAATCTTGTTCTTACAGGTGAAGGAAGGATAGATGTACAAACAGCTTATGGGAAAGCTCCAGTTGGAGTTGCTAGACGTGCAAAGAGGCTGCATATACCCGTTATAGCTATTGGAGGTTCCGTACTTCCTAATCACATTTCAGTTTATAAAGAAGGAATAGATGCTGTGTTTGGTGCCACATCAAGTCCAATGACACTAGAGGAAGCTTATATAGTAGCAACGGAGAATCTTGAAATGACCGCACGAAATATCGCATCTGTATGGAAAATAGCATCAGAAAGACGTCTCTAATATAAGAGGCGTTTTTTATTTTCAATTATTTATAAATACATGTACAATGAGATTCCTTCGAAATGGTTTACTTTATGCATAGAATAGATTTGAAATATAGATTTTTTACATAGATATGAGTGAATATGGTGCATATACATACGAAAAAATGTCGAGTTGAGTCAGACTATATAAAAGATTTAAAATATTTAGTGAAGGCATAAAAGGGGGATACTATCTATGAAGAAAGAAATTTCAATCGTTGGAGTTCCAATGGACTTAGGGCAAATGCGTCGTGGAGTTGATATGGGACCAAGCGCGATTCGTTATGCGGGAGTAATTGAAAGAATTCAAAATATCGGGTATGACGTAGATGACATCGGAGACCTATGTATTGAAAGAGAACAGGAAATAGTTGAAAATACAAAATTAAGAAACCTTACACAAGTTGCAAATGTTTGCGATGAATTAGCAAGTAAGGTTGATCATATTATAGAAAAAGGTCGTTTTCCACTTGTACTAGGTGGAGACCATAGTATAGCTATTGGGACTCTTGCAGGCGTGGCAAAGCACTATAAAAATTTAGGGATTATTTGGTACGATGCACATGGGGATCTAAATACGGAAGAGACATCACCGTCTGGAAACATTCATGGTATGTCACTTGCAGCAAGTTTAGGTTATGGACATCCTTCACTCGTTAATTTATATGAAGCGTATCCAAAGATTAAAAAGGAAAACGTTGTTATTATCGGTGCGCGTGCATTAGATGAAGGTGAAAAAGAATTTATTCGTAATGAAGGAATTAAAGTATTTACAATGCATGAAATTGATCGTATGGGTATGACCGCTGTTATGGAAGAAACAATTGCGTATTTATCGCATACAGAGGGTGTTCATTTATCATTAGATTTAGATGGACTTGATCCGCATGATGCACCAGGAGTTGGGACACCTGTAACTGGTGGATTATCATATCGTGAAAGTCATTTAGCGATGGAAATGCTAGCAGAGGCTGATATTATTACATCGGCTGAGTTTGTTGAAGTAAATCCGATCTTAGATGAGAAAAACAGAACGGCAAAAACAGCGGTAGCTTTAATGGGTTCTTTATTCGGTGAAAAACTAAAATAAATGTAAGAAAAGTAGCTGAAATGCTGCTTTTTTTATTTTAAAAAGAGAGTATAATAATGAGTTATATTATACCGTTTTATAAAAAAAGTTCGACATCTTACCAATTTCCACCAAGTTGGTAACGGCGTTTGTAATTGTCGTTTCTTTCATGTATGGTATAATTAACTAGTTGTTGTAAATACATACAGATAGAGCAGAATAATAATATTTCAGTATATGGATAAAATTGCTCATAAGTAGGAGGAAGGGGTAGCATGCCTTTTGGAGATATGAACCTTTTGAAATATCTCAGTACGATATTAGATATCGCCGTTGTGTGGTTTGTTATATATAAGCTAATTCTTGTAATCCGAGGCACAAAAGCTGTTCAACTTTTGAAAGGGATTACGGTTATTATTATCGTTCGTATATTAAGTTATTTATTTGATTTGCATACGTTGCAGTGGCTCACGGATCAAGCTTTAACATGGGGATTTTTAGCGATAATTATTATTTTCCAACCGGAGCTTAGACGAGCGCTTGAACAATTAGGAAGAGGAAGCTTGTTCTCCCGTGGAATTGGTCAGGAAGAAGAAGAGCATGAAATAGTTGCGAATGCTGTAGCAAAGGCAACCGAATATATGGGTAAACGACGCATTGGTGCGCTTATTACATTATCTAGAGAAACTGGGATGGGAGATTATGTAGAAACCGGGATTCCTTTAAATGCGAATGTCTCATCAGAACTGCTTATTAATATCTTTATTCCAAATACACCGCTTCATGATGGAGCAGTTATTATGCAAGGAAATACGATTAAAGCAGCAGCTTGCTATTTACCATTATCGGAAAGCCCGTTCATATCAAAAGAATTAGGAACGCGTCACCGGGCTGCGATGGGAGTTAGTGAAGTAACTGATAGCATTACAGTAGTTGTATCAGAAGAAACAGGCCAAATTTCTTTAACTAAAAATGGAGAATTGCATCGTGATTTAAAAGTTGAACAGCTGAAAGAAATGCTTTTAGCAGAGTTCAGTGGAAATGTGAAAACAACTTCTTCATCTTTATGGAATTGGAATTGGAGGAGAAAGCGTCATGGATAAGCTAATGGAGAACCACTGGTTTTTAAAAGGAATTTCATTACTATTGGCGTTAATGCTTTACATGTCAACGAATTTGTCAGATAAAAACACGACAGTGAATAAGGGTGCATCGCCTTTTCCAACGGGTGATGTAACAGAAACAGTATCTAACATTGTTGTAGCAGTAAACTACGATGAAGATAGATATATTGTAAGCGGCATTCCAAAGTATGTAAAAGTAAAATTGGTAGGGCCTAAAAATGTGATTACTGCAGCAAAGTCACAACGCGAGTTTGGTGTATCTTTAGATTTACGTGGGTATTCTACTGGAACATATGATGTTCCTTTAAAATATACCGGGATGGAAAACAATTTAAAAGCAACAGTTCAACCAGAAAAAGTTAAAGTTACGATCCAAAATAAGGTGAAAAAATCATTTCCTGTGGAAGTGAAGTATTCAAATGAGAATCAAATGCCGGGCGGTAGTATGGGGGCTAATCCAACTATTAAACCAGGGACTGTTGAAGTTACTGGTACAAAAGAGGAACTAGCAAAAGTTGCGCTTGTCAGGGCATATATTGATTTGAAGGGGATAACGAAAACAGTAACAAAGACAGCTGAAATTGTATTGTATGATGAAGACGGACGAAAGTTAGACTTACAAACAACACCGTCTAAAGTGAATGTTACAATCCCAGTTTCAAATCCAACTGTGACAAATAATATTGAAAAAACAGTTCCGTTAAATTATGTGAAAAAAGGAAGTGTACCGGAAGGGTTAACTGTTACAAACATTAGTGTCGAACCAAATGAAGTGACAATATCAGGTCCAAAAGATGTTTTGGACAATATAAAGTCCTTGGAGGGCGTCGAAGTAGATCTTAGTAAAATTACAGAGTCTACAACATTCGATGCCTCTGTTTTATTACCGAAGGGTGTAACAAATGTAAGTCCGGGTCAAGTGAAGGTTTCTGTCGAAGTACAGAAGCAACAAAAGACAAAGCAGAAGACGATTGATGGTATTTCTATACAAACAAATGGGTTGTCAGATGAACTTACTTTACAACTACTTTCTCCGCAAAATGGAAAGATAAGCGTTGATATTTCAGGAGAAGCAAGTATAGTAGATAAAATAACAGCAGCACAAATAACAGCATCAATTAATCTGCAAAATATATCTCCTGGGACACATGATATTCCAATTCAGGTTAGCGGTCCTAATAATGTTTCAATAGAAGCAAAACAAAAAAATGCGAAGGTAACTCTTGTAAAGAAAGAAAAGCCAGATCAAGAAGTACAAGGTAAGCCAGAGCAACCAGATTCACAAAAAGATAAAGAGACTGAAGCAGAAAAACCAACAGAAGAGGATCAAAACAAAGAACCTGAAAAAGAGAGTGAAGTAGAAAATCCAGAGGGAACTCAAGAACAAACAGAAACTCAAAAACAAACAGAGCAAGAAAAAGGAGCGAATAGCAATGGGTAAATATTTTGGTACAGATGGTGTGCGCGGTGTCGCGAATAAGGAATTGACGCCTGAATTAGCGTTTAAAATTGGACGTTTTGGAGGATATGTATTAACAAAGGATACAGATCGTCCAAAAGTGATTATTGGTCGCGACACACGTGTATCTGGTCATATGCTAGAAGGTGCGTTAGTAGCAGGACTATTATCAACTGGAGCAGAGGTTATGCGCCTTGGCGTTATTTCAACTCCTGGAGTTGCTTATTTAACAAAAGCGTTAGATGCACAAGCGGGTGTTATGATTTCAGCATCTCATAACCCAGTACAAGATAACGGAATTAAATTCTTCGGTTCAGATGGGTTTAAACTAACTGATGAGCAAGAAGCAGAAATTGAAGCTTTATTAGATAAAGAAGTAGATGAATTACCACGTCCGACAGGCACAGAACTTGGACAAGTGAATGACTACTTCGAAGGTGGACAAAAATACTTACAATACATTAAACAAACTGTAGAAGAAGATTTCTCAGGTTTACATATTGCTCTAGATTGTGCACATGGGGCAACGTCTTCTTTAGCGCCATATTTATTTGCAGATTTAGAAGCTGATATTTCTACAATGGGAACTTCACCAAATGGCATGAATATTAATGAAGGTGTTGGTTCTACACATCCAGAAGGTTTAGCGGAATTAGTTAAAGAAAAAGGTGCAGACATTGGACTTGCCTTTGATGGCGATGGAGACCGTTTAATTGCAGTAGATGAAAAAGGAAACATTGTTGATGGAGATCAAATTATGTACATTTGTGCGAAGTACATGAAAGAAACTGGTCAACTAAAACATAACACAGTTGTTTCAACTGTTATGAGTAACTTAGGATTTTACAAGGCACTTGAAGCAAACGGTATTACAAGTAATAAAACAGCAGTTGGTGATCGCTATGTAATGGAAGAAATGAAACGTGGCGGTTATAACCTTGGTGGTGAACAATCTGGTCATATTATCTTACTAGATTACATTACAACTGGTGATGGAATGTTAAGTGCACTTCAGCTTGTAAACATTATGAAAATGACGAAGAAACCATTGTCTGAGCTTGCAAGTGAAATGACAAAGTTCCCACAATTATTAGTGAACGTTCGTGTAACAGATAAGAAATTGGCATTAGAAAATGAGAAAATTAAAGAAATTATCCGTGTGGTAGAAGAAGAGATGAACGGAGATGGACGTATCCTTGTTCGTCCTTCTGGAACAGAGCCACTTATTCGTGTAATGGCAGAAGCACCGACACAAGAACTTTGTGATGGATATGTACATCGCATTGTAGAAGTTGTGAAAGCTGAAGTTGGCGCTGAATAATTGATTGATTTCATATGAAAAAGGAGCACGCTTTGTGCTCCTTTTTCATATGTTTTATAGACAATGAAAAAATTTTCATTGACGGTTTCTGTTGTTTGTTATAAGATTGTCTTGTTCTTTTTCTCAAAGTAAATATATGAATTATGAAAGCGCCAGAACTACAAGTTGTGTAGTTGACGAGGAGGAGTTTTATCGAGATTTCGGCGGATGACTCCCGGTTGTTCATCACAACCGAAAGCTTTTACTTAAATCACCGAGGTGACTCAGTGGACAAAGGTAAAAGTCTGATGAGAGAAAAGGAACGGATGAATACTAGCTGTATAAGTATATACGGACTTAAACCCAATCGAGAGGAAGGTGAAAGCCGTTACAGACTTACAGGGCTAGCAATATGTAATCCGTTTTTTATATATAAATAATGGGATCGGACTATGTCGTTACATGTTCGCAGAGCAATGTAAGCATTTGTAACGGCGACTAAACATGTGTGGAATCGTAGGATTTATTGGAGAGCAGGATGCAAAGGAAATTTTATTAAAAGGTTTAGAGAAGCTAGAATACCGCGGATATGATTCAGCAGGTATTGCAGTACAAGCAGAGAACGGTGTTGTTGTATACAAAGAAAAAGGCCGTATTGCAAAACTTCGTGAAATCGTAGATGAGAACGTAGCGGCAAGCGTGGGAATCGGTCACACACGCTGGGCTACACACGGTGTTCCAAGCACAGTAAACGCACATCCGCATCAAAGTACATCAAAACGCTTTACGCTTGTTCATAATGGTGTAATTGAAAACTATGAATTAGTGAAAAAAGAATATCTTCAAGATGTAACGTTTGTAAGTGAAACAGATACAGAAGTTATCGTTCAGCTTATGGAACAGCAAGTAAGCACAGGGTTAAGTGTAGAAGATGCATTCCGTAAAACGTTATCCATTTTACATGGTTCTTATGCGATAGGATTACTTGATGCTGAAAATCCAAACATGATTTATGTTGCTAAAAACAAAAGCCCGCTATTAGTAGGTGTTGGTGACAACTTTAATGTTGTTGCAAGCGATGCAATGGCAATGTTACAGGTTACAGATCAATTTATCGAATTAATGGATAAAGAAATGGTAATTGTAACAAAAGAAAGTATTACAATTAAAAATTTACAAGGTGAAACGATTGAACGTGCACCGTTTACAGCGGAATTAGATGCAAGTGATATTGAAAAAGGAACATATCCTCACTTCATGCTTAAAGAAATCGATGAGCAACCACTTGTAATCCGTAATATCATTCAAAAATATCAAAATGAAAATGGCGAAATTGAACTAGATGAGGACATCCGTGGCGCAATTTTAGATAGCGATCGTATTTACATTATTGCGTGTGGAACAAGCTACCATGCTGGTCTTGTTGGAAAGCAGTTTATCGAGAAATTTGCAAAAGTACCTGTAGAAGTACATGTAGCAAGTGAGTTCTCTTACAACATGCCATTATTAACAGAAAGACCATTCTTCATTTACATTTCACAAAGTGGTGAAACAGCAGATAGCCGTGCAGTACTTGTGCAAACAAATGAAATGGGTCATAAAGCATTAACAATTACAAACGTACCAGGTTCTACGCTTTCTCGTGAAGCTGACTATACATTGCCTTTATACGCAGGACCAGAAATCGCAGTTGCTTCTACGAAAGCTTACACAGCTCAGCTTGCAGTACTTTCAATCCTAGCAGCTGACATTGCAAAAGCAAAAGGTGAAGTACTTGATTTTGATTTAACACATGAATTAGGACTTGTAGCAAATGCAATGGTCGTACTTTGTGATCAAAAAGAAGAAATGGATACACTAGCAAAACAATTTTTAGCAACGACACGTAACTGCTTCTTCATCGGACGTAGCGTAGACTTCTACGTAGGTTTAGAAGGTGCGTTAAAACTAAAAGAAATCTCTTACATCCAAGCAGAAGGATTTGCTGGTGGAGAATTAAAACACGGTACAATCGCTTTAATCGAAAATGGTACACCAGTTATCGCACTTGCTACACAAGAGCACGTAAATCTTGGAATTCGTGGTAACGTGAAAGAAGTAGTGGCACGCGGAGCTAACCCATGTATCATCTCAATGAAAGGCTTAGAAATGGAAGGCGACAGCTTCGTATTACCAGCTGTACACGAAGCACTAGCGCCGCTAGTAGCAGTTATTCCATTACAACTTATCTCATACTACGCAGCACTTCACCGCGAGTGTGACGTTGATAAGCCACGTAACTTAGCTAAATCTGTTACGGTTGAGTAGGAGATTAGTAGAGTAACTAGTTTATGCAAATTTAAAATAAAGTCGTATCATTTTACCCCTTTAGATTATCTAAAGGGGTGTTTTTATAGTGAAAAAAAGAATATCTGGAATTGAAAGATCGATTAAGGAACTGTTGAGTGACAATAAGTTGTTTCGTTAAATGGTCAGACTGTTGAAAAATAGATTTAATAAATTATATAATTTATTGTAAACTGAGTTCGCATAATTATTTAGACGATTTATTATAAAACATATACTTAAAGGAGGAGACTAATATGCCAGAGAATAAAAATGAGTTGCCAGCAGAACAGCGTGAAGAATTAATCAGAGCATTGCAAGCTCGTTTTGAGAAAAACATGAACCGCCATGAAGGTCTTGAATGGGCTAAAGTCCAAACAAAGTTGGATGCTAATACTGAAAAAATGTGGTCGCTCAATGAAATGGAAGTAACTGGTGGAGAACCGGATGTTGTTGGTCATGATAAAGAGAAGGACGAATATATTTTTTATGATTGTTCAGCGGAAAGTCCTAAAGGTCGCAGAAGCCTTTGTTATGATCGTGAAGGGCTAGAGTCAAGAAAAAAACATAAACCAGAAAATAACGCTATTGATATGGCAACTGCCATGGGCATTGAACTATTAACGGAAGAACAATATCGGGCGTTGCAAAAACTTGGGGATTTCGATATGAAAACTTCGAGTTGGGTACAAACGCCCTCTGATATTAGAGAACTCGGCGGTGCCCTTTTTTGCGATTGCCGCTTCGGGCACGTTTTCGTTTATCACAATGGAGCAGAATCCTATTATGCTGCCAGGGGCTTTCGTGGTTCGCTAAGGGTATAAATTTTGCACAGACAGCTAAATTTGAATTTGAGAACGGATCCACCTAGGGAAAAGTTTTAATTTCATTCTTCAACTATCGGGCGCTTTAATGGAGGAAGGATCACAGAAATCATCAAACTTTATTACAAACCAACATTTATTGTAACTTTTAATAAAGAATAATATAAATCACCTCATAAGATATCGCTATCTGATGGGTTGATTTTTTGTTACAGTGAAAAAAGATTAAATTCCATGTATGTTGATATGTCATTATCAAAATTGAATATTGAATAGATACAATAACGCCCTCTAAATTTTTTAGAGGGCGTTATTGCGTATAGGTAGATTATTCAGCAAAAAAAGTTCTACTATTTAGATGAAATAAAAGAACATACAAAAAATCCTTGGCGGTCAGCGTAATTTAATATATAAATAAGAGGTATTATTTGGAATAGGGGGAAAGCTTCTATGAAAAGAATGATCGTAGTCTCCAGTTTAGCACTTATGGTAGGATTAGTATTGGGATGGTTTAATTAATATGAAAAAAAATACAGATTTTAATAAAAAAGTTTTTGAATATTATATGGCTCTTTATGCTGTAGATGATATAAGATCGACTATAATTACTCTTGTTATTGGTATTGCAGATATATTTGTACTTTTGCCTGCCTTTGTAAATCCTTTTCAACCACTATATATGTATATAGTAGTTCCGCCAATTGCTTTTTTAAATTTATGGGCAATATGGATTGTTATAAATCCTCGGAAACGACAATTACAATACACCCTATTTCGTGGGATATTTGGCATCGTATGTTCAATCGGATTATTGGTTATAACTCAAAAGTTTGCATATGGAATGTTAGAATTACAAACTCCAATCTATTTTATTTTTTCAGTTGGTTTGTATATTTTTGCTTTGTATCATTACTATAAAAAGCATATTAAAAAACTTCAGGAACCAATAAAGAAATCAAAATCATCGAAAAAAAATTCTGGTTTCGGAGTAGTGGCTTTTGTAGGATTGGGTCAACTCATTGCTAATATCAGTCTTGGTTTTGCAACACAAAAGATGGTAGCAATTGTATTAATGTGTGTATACTCAATGCTTTCGTTTATTTTGTTTCATTTCATTATGGAACTCCATAGGTATTATTATTTACGGAAGCATATAGAAGGTGGAGGGAAAACACATACAACTTTTTAAAGAGACTTTATAGAATCTTAAGTATATGATTGCATTCCTCTTATAGTCAGTAAAGGCTAGGGAAAAGAGAAGGGAAGAAGCAGCCTCATGAATTTGGAATTACATTTAGATAGCAGAGAGGCCTTTTTTCTATTTCGAATGATAGGAATAAGTAATGATTGGTCGAAAGTGATAGGATGGTTTAAGTGAGATCGTTTGCTCTTAAAATAATACTAAAGAACTTTATAATCCTCCCATATCCATTAATGTAGATTTGAAATAAAGTGGTGATATTTTAATTAAAGAATTCTAAATGAGTTTTGACCAATCTTTTTTTATGGATTCTTTTTGCTTCTCACTAAATAAGGATTTGCAAAACATTTCTAATCAAACTTTATTCGAAACCAACATTTATTGTTGACTTGAAATAAAGTTTAACCGTCTTACTCCTTTAATCATTTTAATCCCATGATATTTTCTCTATTTTTAAAAAATGCTCTTTTCTGTTGTTCTTTTATAGAGGTTATTTAGTGCAAACATTATTTCTCCTGCTTTCTGGTAATTAAATATTTTTATATAAAAACCAAAAATGCCCTTTTCTTAGGGCATTTTTTACATCGGTGGCTTCATAATCTCCTGCATAATCCCACCCATACTCATTAAAGCGGTTGTAACTATAAATAAAACAACCACGAGAATAATCAATTTCTTCTTATGTAATCCGGTTAAAACATATAACCCAATCCCTAAAACGATATAGTACCAAATAGCGAATATATCTATCCTTTGCGCCATAGCATGTAAGATGAGGTTATCGGTTAATAAGGGTGCTAAACCATGCCCATCAACTTAAGAGCGGAAACAAAATGAACTTTTGTTCATATGAACTAAAAAACTCTTAAAATATTTGATGTCCTTAAAAGTAAGCACACCGAATAAACCCTAACGGGTTTCATTTTTAAAAAATTATGCAACTTTCTTTTGTTTTCTCAATCCACTATACTCATAGACAACACCCATAATATCAAAGACAGTTTTCTTCTCATATCTGTGGGATTTCCGTCCATTCCTCTGTAAAAGGTTGAACAGGCGGGTTAGGATCTTTGTTATCTCTTGGTTGTTTTGCTGTATTGCTTGATATAACAGAAATAGATGATCTTGGATCATCCCAATCGCTTTATATTCGCTTAATTCTCTTTTCTTCTTTTGTAAAAGCAATTTATGATTCTGTT
>NZ_JH921522.1:0-88377 GCF_000299035.1 Bacillus bingmayongensis | reverse complement strand
TTAAGAAATTCCCCACTGTGCAGATCATATTCTAATTGAATTTTGATTCCGGCTGTTTGAGCACAGCCTCCAGAGCCTGGATATACATTATCTAAAGCATTTGGCACCTGAAATACGGTGGCATCTAGGATACGGATTCGTCCAAAATAAGTGAAGAGATGGTTAGAAATTTGCGTTTGTTCACATATTTTTTGTTGTAACAGTAAAGAAAAAATATGTTGTAAAAACAAAACTGCTTTAGCGTTTAAACGCTTATTTAAGCCCTCAGGGCTGAGTAAAGTACCAGTGGCTGCATGAAGCCTACTACATAATCGTACTAAGGGATCACTTGCTACTCGTTGACTGATCCAAATACAAATCGTAGCTAAATCTGAGCCAGAAAACTTACGTTTTCGCTTTATAAATCCGATTTCTCTTGCAAGTTCTTCTAAGAATACAGGTGTAACATATCGTTGTAATTCTTCTGCAAATGGTAGTAATTCATCTTGAATCGAGAGATTCATAAGAAAACATCATCCTTTCTAATTTAGCTTGTTTAGAAAGGATAACGTTTTTTGATATTTGAGGGTATTAAAATCTCCTGAGTTGATGGTTATGTATGGTGACCCCATAGCCAAAGAAGTAAGAAGATATTTAGAAGTGCATCAAATTTTGAGGAAGTGCTTGTGAACCGTATCATAAATAAATGAGGTTTTGTATGTTCGATTTTTAAATAATACCCAAGAAGGAGTGGGTTGCAGTTATAGTAATACTCTATTTTTTGTATTTCTATAATAGATAAATTTTTAAAAAAACAGAATTATCTTGACAGTTATTGAATGGATTGATAAGGTTATAAAAAAATATTTCTTATCCAGAGAGGTGGAGGGACTGGCCTTATGAAACCTCAGCAACAGGTCTGCTTAAGTAGACACTGTGCTAATTCCAGCGGGTGATAATCCTGATAGATGAGAGCTTCCGTTTTTATTTGTCAGTAGCGCCCTCTTTTTTAGAGTGCGTTTTTGTTTTTTCTGGATAGTAACTAAAGGAGAGTAGAAATGGAGAACAAAAATGGGCAAGAATTTCAAAGGAAAATGCAAGCACGTCATTTAGTCATGCTATCACTTGGTGGGGTGATTGGAACTGGCTTATTCTTAAGCTCGGGTTACACTATTCAACAAGCTGGCCCGTTTGGAACAATTCTATCCTATCTGATTGGTGCGCTAGTGGTTTATCTAGTTATGCTATGTTTAGGAGAGCTTTCCGTACATATGCCTGAAACGGGCGCATTTCATAGTTATGCAGTTAAATACATTGGACCGGGTACAGGGTATACAGTAGCCTGGTTGTATTGGTTAACTTGGACTGTTGCTTTAGGTTCTGAATTTACAGCCGCAGGATTACTTATGAAGCGATGGTTTCCATCGATTAATGTTTGGGTATGGAGTGCTCTTTTTGCCATTTTGATCTTTGTATTAAATGTCCTGACTGTTAAATTTTTCGCCGAATCCGAATTTTGGTTTTCATCGATAAAGGTTATAGCTATTGTGATTTTTATTGTTTTAGGAGTAGCGGCAATGCTAGGGTTTCTTCCGATGACTCATTCAAAAGCAGCACCATTCTTTTCTAATTTTACAAGTGGAGGTTTATTTCCTCATGGTGCTACGGCCATTATAATGACCATGCTTGCGGTTAATTTTGCTTTTTCGGGAACAGAATTAATAGGCATTGCAGCTGGAGAAACAGCGAACCCGGAAAAAATGATACCGAAGGCCATTCGAACTACTCTGTGGAGATTGATCATCTTTTTTGTAGGAACGATTGTTGTTTTATCTGCGTTATTGCCTATTTCCGATGCAGGGGTATTAGAGAGCCCTTTTGTTGCAGTTCTAGAACGAATTGGGGTGCCATACTCAGCTGACATAATGAATTTCGTTATCTTAACAGCCATTTTATCTGCGGCAAACTCAGGCCTTTATGCCTCTTCTAGAATGCTTTGGTCGCTTGCTAATAAGAATACGATATCCCCGATTTTTGGAAAAATGACGAAGCAAGGTGTTCCAATCAACGCCGTCATTTTCAGCATGGTGGGTGGAGCTTTGGCTTTGCTCTCAAGTATTGTGGCACCAGATACTGTCTATATCGTACTTGTTTCCATTTCCGGTCTAGCAGTAGTTGTAGTTTGGATGAGTATTAGTGCTTCCCAGTTCCTATTTCGCAGACAATTTTTGGAAGAAGGAAATTCTGAAAAGGACTTGATTTATCGCACACCACTATATCCATTAGTACCAATTGCTTCTTTTATCCTTTGTCTGGCATCGTGTATTGGAATTGCATTCGATCCAACACAGAGAATTGCCTTATATTGCGGCATACCGTTTATTTTGTTTTGCTATGGAAGTTATTATCTAACAAAAAATCTAAAAAAGAGGGGCGTAGATTATGTCGAACAAAATCAACCCAATTGATGCTATTTTATCCCAACATTCCATTATGCTTCTTGACGGAGCATTAGCTACAGAATTGGAGGCGCATGGATGTAATTTGGACGATCCCCTTTGGTCGGCACGTGTGTTACTAGAAAATCCGGAACTAATTTATCAGGTTCATTCGGACTATTTTCGTGCTGGAGCGGACTGTGCCATAACAGCAAGCTATCAAGCTACTATTAGTGGTTTTTCCGCGCGTGGAATACAAGAACAGGAAGCTTTGGAATTAATTAAGAAAACGGTGTTACTTGCAAGAAGGGCAAGAGATGATTTTTGGAAGGAAAATACGCAAACGAATAGGCCTAAACCATTGGTTGTTGCATCAGTTGGGCCGTACGGGGCTTACCTTGCAGATGGTTCAGAGTATGTAGGCAACTATGGTGTGACAGATAAAACATTAGCAGACTTTCACCGTTCGAGAATGTCAGCGTTAATCGAAGCAGGTGCAGATCTATTGGCATTTGAAACGATCCCTTCCCTGCAAGAAGCAAGAGTATTAGATACATTATTGCGTGAGTTTCCAGAAACATATGCGTGGCTTTCCTTTTCGCTAAAAAATGAGAAAGAGATTAGTGAAGGTATGAAACTCGTGGAGTGTGCACGAGCTTTTGAGAAAAGTGAACAAATTGTAGCGATAGGCATCAATTGTGCGCCAGTAACCGTTGTGACTGGTGCAATCCAAGAGTTGAGGGCAAACACCAAAAAACCGATTATTGTTTATCCAAACTCTGGTGAAACTTATAATCCAGAAACAAAAACATGGCATGGTCATGAACAATGTAACGCGTTGGATATTCAATCTGAAGAATGGTACCAAGCAGGTGCACGTTTAATAGGTGGATGCTGCAGAACGACACCTTATCACATTGAGGAGATATCGAACAAGTGGCGTTCTTCCGAGTTTTTCTATTCGAACGAAGCAAAACAGTAATGTAATGGATGATAATCTATCTTTGTGTGTATTTTCATGATTTTGCTTGTTCAGGAATCTACAGTTACGTCTAGTGGCACAAAATGTCTTTTCAGAGACACAAATGTGGATGGTAGCCTCGGGAATCCAGTGGACTTTTGGGTACCTTAGGTATGGAAAGGAATCAGGGAAAATAAAAACCGCTAGTTTAATAGATATGGTAGACAACATGCTGAATCTTTTAATGAAGATGTAGTTGATCCAATTGAAGGTGAAGGAGACCATTTATTCGTAATTAAAGTTAACGAAGAGGTTAATTTAGTTATTTAAAAAATAGTTCAATAACTATATGAAAATTTGTTGTGGTAAAAATCCTTGTTGTAGTAGTAAATGTGGTCATATTGTTGTAAAAAAGGATAGATGTAAACAGGTATACTCTCCTGTTCATCTATCCTTTCCTTTTTACCTTATAAAATGTGTGACATTATATTCAATCGCATAAATATAGGATTTCATTACTATTTCCTTGACTTTTAATAAAACGATAGGGTTTATTTGGTATGCGTATTATTAAGAGTATGCTTCTATTTTAGGAATGCTTTACCCCACAAAATGAAAGTACACTTTGTTTCCATTCTTAAGTTGATGGGTATGGGGTGCTAAACTCGTATAGGAAATTTGATGATTTCCTAGTAAAATAGCGATGGTTCCATTCAATAACATACCGAGTTTCATAATGAATACGGAATAGAGCGTAACGCACAGTAATTCTTTATAAGTTGTGTCGACTCCAAAAAAGATCATAATGTTTTTATAGAAAATAGGGGCGCAAAACACGGATATAATTCCGCTAACTGCAGCAAAGCCGAAAGTAGTTAAGAAAGTAATATGAGTAGGAATTTGAAAAGCAGAATTACTGTTCATTTGTTTGATTGCAGGATTATTCAGTGTGACATATGAGGTAAGGGCGCTCGTAATGATTGTTAAAAGTAAAATAATGATTAATGGTAGGATAATTGGCTTGTGAGTACGCATTCTTTGGAATTGTAGTGTGGGTGAAGTGATCATGCTGAATATAGACGGTTCTTTGGTAAGATCATCTTTTAATACTGTATTTGTTTTCATGATTACTCCTTTCTTTTTAGGTATTCATTTCCAATTTTATCATAAAAATATTTTATATTCCCATTTTCACCTTATTAACCCTTATTTGGTATAATTAAATATAAGACACAATAAAAGGAGAAATTGCCTTTGATTAAATTCTTAGTTTTGGCTATTCTCACGTTGTTTTTGATTCCATGGACAAGGGGCGGTAAGGCGCTTCGTACAGTGGATAAAAAAGGATCTGAGAAAGTCGTAAAGAAGAAGACAGCACCCATTTTAGTTATTCCAATTTTACTTTGGATTGGTATTGCAATCTATGAATATTTTTGGTTAATTGATGACCGTGTAGATTCGATTCTTACACATTATTCTGTTGTAATTGCAGTGTTAATTGGAGTAGTCCTCGTTTCTCAAGAGAGAAGGGGAAGATTAGAAGTTAAGTTAAAAGCAATAGCGATGCTTGTTTTACTTGTATCTTATGGATATTTTGGTTACTTGCATGATCTAGTAATCTCGCAAAATAAATATGATTCTGTTGTAAAAGAAGAAAAAGATATTTCAGAGCCATTTACGGAAAATGATCAACCGTTTACTGTTCCTCCAAAAACGGCAGAAAATAAGATGAAAAAGGTATTTGGAGATATTCCAAAAGTGGCTTATTTTGAATTAGGGGAGCTTACACCACAAATGGTGAATGGAGAAGCGTTATATGTAGCTCCAATTGAAGTCTCAGGATTCTTTAAAGCGCGTAAGGCAGAAACAATCCCAGGTTATGTGACGATGTCTGGTACAAATCCTGATGCAGAAGCTAAATTGCAACTTGGATATAAAATGAAATATGTGCCGAGTATGTTCTTTAGTAATAACTTGGAGAGGGTTGTTCGAAAAGCAGAACCAAACCTTATCTTTAAAGGAAAGCCGAAGTTTGAAGTAGATGATAAAGGAAAGCCATATTATACAATGACATATGGTGAATTTATTTCCGGAAGGTCAGGATTTGAAGTGCAAGGCGTTGTAGTTGTGGATGCACAAACAGGTGATGTGAAAAGATATGATAAAGGGCAAGCACCTAAGTTCATAGATGGTGTATTAAATCATGAGACAGCATCAACATTAAATACGTACTTCGGTAAGTTCATACATGGTTTTTGGAATACGAAATTCTCTCAAAGTGATGTAAAGATTCCAACCGAATGGGGAACGAAGGAAGGGGTTACACCAATATTCGGGAAGGATGGAAAACTGTATTACTTTACAGATTTTACTTCTCCAAAAGAAGGTGTCGATTCCGCTTTAGGTTATTCCTTAGTGGATGCACGTACAGGGAAGCTATATTACTATAATGGAAAAGAAGTAAAAGGGATTATGGATGGTTCGGCTGCTACAGAAGTGGTGGATAATTCCTTTAAGAGGGAAAAATGGCATGGAACAATGCCTGTTATTTATAATGTATACGGCAAACCTTCTTGGATTGTACCTGTTATTGATGATGGAGGGTTAGTGCGTGCCCATACCGTTATCTATGCTTCAAATGCAAAAGTATTTGCGACAGGCTCAACGCAAAAAGAAGCCCTTGAAAATTATAAGAGTGTGCTAACTGGAAGCGGCGATTCATTTCGTCCGACTTCAAGTGGAAAAGAAGCACAAAAGGAAGGCGTTGTACAACGCGTCTACAAAGAAAAATCAGGTGAAAACACAATTGTATTTGTACTGCTGGAAAATGAGCAAAAGGTATTTATGATTTCAGCAAAAGATTTCCCGTACGCTATGTTTACAGAAGTGGGAGATTCAATTCAAATTACATATTTAGACACAGGAGAAACGATGTCTTCTGTATCTAAATTTACAAATGGCAACTTGAAAAAGTAAAGCGATAGAGATTCTATCGCTTTTTTTCATTTCGTTACACAGGAAAGTACGATGTGCTTGACGTATATTTAAGTTGTAACTATAATTGTTACGATTCCGAGTTTATAATGGAAAGGATGAATGATGGAAGTGAATGAAGTTAATCACGATGTATATAAACCTGTAAAAGCAAACAGGTTATGGATGATTCTTGTATTAGGGACACTCACAGCAATTGGGCCATTGTCTATTGATATGTATTTACCTTCGTTACCAAAATTAACGGATGATTTACAAACGAATGCTTCTCTCGCTCAGCTTACTTTAACAGCCTGCTTGCTAGGGCTTTCGGTCGGACAACTATTTGTTGGGTCAATTAGTGATATTTATGGACGGCGCAAACCGCTTATTATTGCTCTTATTATTTATGTTGCATCTTCTTTACTTTGTGCTGTTGCACCATCTATTTGGAGTTTAGTTCTCTTGCGTTTCTTACAAGGAGCTTCAGGTTCAGCTGGAATTGTTATATCGCGTGCTATGGTACGTGATATGTACTCAGGCTCTGAAATGACGAAGTTTTTCTCGCTGCTTATGCTAGTAAACGGAGCAGCTCCGATTTTAGCTCCAATTATTGGGGGGCAATTGTTACAATTTACATCGTGGCGCGGAGTTTTTATCGTTCTTGGAGCGATAAGTGTATTTATGTTAGTATCCGCTACTTTTGTGTTACGTGAGACATTACCTCTTGAAGAGAGGGAAACAGGTGGTTTATCAGGAACATTGGCGACGTATGGGAATTTGCTAAAAGATCGTTTGTTTATGGGATATGCTTTGTCCCAAGGATTAGTATCAGCAGCCATGTTTGCTTACATTTCGGGATCACCGTTTGTGTTGCAAAATATATACGGGGCATCACCACAAGAATTTAGCTTATTCTTTGCTATTAATGGTATTGGTATTATTATTGCTAGCCAAATTACCGGCCGTTTAGCAGGGAAGATAAGTGAGAAAACTTTATTTGTAACTGGTATTGGAGTTGCAGCTGTCGGTGGTATTTCCTTACTTCTCACGATTGTACTAGGGATTGGATTAATTGGTGTGTTATGTTCATTATTCCTTGTTGTATCGAGCGTTGGGATTGTATCAACAACAGGTTTTTCGCTAGCGATGAGAAATCAAAAACAAGCTGCAGGAACAGCTTCAGCTTTGCTTGGATTATTGCAGTTTATTTCTGGGGCACTTGTTGCACCTTTAGTAGGTATTGGAGGAACCCATACTGCATTGCCTATGGGGGTTATTATTGCTCTTTGTGAAATGGGAGCAGTTTTATGTTATCTCTTGATGGCAAAGCCTAGTGAAAGGCAGTTTATATTGCAAGAAAAGAAAGATTTAGAGGCATAAAAGAAAGCCGCAACGTATGGTTGCGGCTTTCTTTTATTATTAACAAGTAACCAAACAAAATATGGTCCATCAATAAGAGTTGTAAAGACCCTAGTTGAAATTTCTAAGGGAGTATATATAGAATCTAAAAAATCTCATTATTCGATAAATTAATTGTTTTTGCTAGGTTATTTCCTTATAATGGATATTTGGTCTAGCTTATGGGATTCTTTGTATTTTATTATTCAATGAAACTATAAAATCCATAAACTAGAACAAAAATGGGATGAGGAGTGTTAGTATGCTGAAGAAAGTAAGTGCCGTAACTCTCGTATCACTTTTAGCTTTTTCGCCTGTTGCGGCTTTGGCGGCACCTGAGGAAATTGTAAAAGAAACACAGATGTAAAATCAAGAAAAGGTAACTACAAAGCAAAATGACATCAAGGATCCGACAGTAAACGGGAATAAAGTACAACAGGAACAAGGCGATGTGGAAGTAAAGAAAGAAGAGTCTAAAGAAGTAGTGAAGGATGTACAACAAGAGAAGATAGACCCACAAAAACAACAGCCTACTTCAGAAAAGAAAGGCGAATCAGTAAAAGAAGCTGAAAAAGAAGAAAAGAACGAGTCAAATGTGAAGAGTAAGCCAGAAAAACCAGAAGCTGCAAATCCATCAGGACAGCCGGTAAATACACCCCCAGCCAAAGAATCAAAAGAGGATGCTAAGGATTTAAATCAGATATCTACTGCTGATTTTAGCGGGAGTGTGACAGGTAAAGCGAAATGGGATGCACAAAAAAATCATTATGTATTAGATGTCACTGCAACTGTGACGAATAACTCAAAAGAAAAGGTAAGTGGTGTATATCTTGGTGTTTCTATCCCTGAAGGGCTAGGTGGAGACATAGAACTTGAGGATGGTTCTGAAGCTATGTCACTGCCATTGCCAGATATGGAACCGGGAAAAACTGTTACAAAAAATGTGAAAATACCTGTGCTTGGAAATGTAGCTGGAAAAGAAGTAAATAAAGATATTGGACTATATTTACTTAATAAGGGTAGATATGAACCTCTTGGAAAAATTAAAGGAAGCGCGAATCTTGATTTTTCCGAGATGAATAAAGATTTACGTTTTGAAGGTAAGGCAAAAGCTACAACTTGTGTACCGAATTTAAAGGAAAACCAATTTACATTAGATTTCTTATTAACGACTCAAAACTTAACAATGGATGCGTTAAAGGGCTTTGATGTGCAAATCGATGTTCCAAAAGATATTAAATTAACAATTCCAGATCATTATACACAAGGAGAAATTCCGGATTATCTAAAAGATGGTTCTTTGCAAGGTGGAACAGATAAAGGAACAATGAACTTAGATATTAAATGGAATGGAAATACAGCAACAATTCCAGTTAAAACAATGAGAGCTGGAGAAGGATCTGCTTTATACTTCCAAGTTGTTGGGGAAACAACGAAAGAATTAAAAGAATTAAAAGTTACATTTACAGCAAAACGTGGAGATCAAACAATTGCAATACAAGTGCCAATAGAGAAAGTAGAACAAAAGGATTGCAAGAAACAAGATAATAAAAATACAGGTGGAAATAACAACGATGATGGTAAAGGGAATAGTGGCAACAAGCCTGATACACAAGCGCCAAATCCAAATCAGGTAAATAATCAACCAACAAAGGTTACACCGACACCAACACCAACAAAAGTTATTACAACACCAAAGGTAGATAATACAAAATCTCTTCCAAAAACAGGTGCTTCAAGTAGCGATAATTTATTGACATTACTTGGAGTTGTAATGCTTGCTGGTGGTGCTTTTGTATATAAACGCAGTCGTACAACTGTTAATAAATAATAAGCGGTAAAGATACATATTGGATTCTTCCGTTTAAAAGAGCCCCGGTAAAGATATTACCGGGTTTTTATTATTTTTTTTGAATTATGTCATACATGTTATTCGTAATTGCATCGTATAAAACAGCTAGTTTATCCCAAACCCATCGATTCGAATCAACCTCTTTTTCCCCGCAGTCAATAATATCTGTATGGTCTGTAATTCTATAAGCTCGTTCTACGATTATCGGAGCGATTTTTGGTATACGAGGAATATTTTTTAATATATCGGCAAAGTTTCCAATATAAACATGGCCAATAATTTCAATTGCTAGTGATTGATTAGATATATTGAGAATTGTACCATATTGGTTTGTATGTTCTTGTTTTAAATATTGAGCGAGTTTGAGATGGGTGTGTTTCTTTTTTAGTACGCGGTGGAGACTATCTGTATTTTCAATATGGAGTGATCTTTCACGTATGAGAATAGAGAGTTCCTCTTCCATAAATGATATTTTGTTGTACATATATATTGCTCCTTTTATTTTATAAAAATGAATAATGATTTTTTAATATAGTTACTTCATGTATATGCCAGTCTACCATGCAATGTTCTATATGTGTGCTTACAGTTTTGTAAGGCATAGGGAAAACTTATGGAGATACTGGCTGTATAAAGTGACGGTACTGTGATAAAGATGATGATATATATCTAAAAGTAAGTTCATAAGTGCAAAATTTGAATCGTTCTCGTTATAATAACAAGAGGAGACAAGTAGTAGACGTAGATAAAAGGAGAGTAACAGATGAAGAAAGTATGGGGTATTGTCTTGCTTGGAAGTATGCTCCTTCTAGCAGGATGTAATGGAGACAAGGATGTAAAAGAATCAAAAGAAAAAGTAGAGCAATCAACTGCTCAGTCAGAAGATATGAAAGCATATCGTGATGTGCATAAGAAATATGATGAGAAAATGAATAAAGAGTTAAATGAATCTCTGAAGTTATGGGAAGAAGCAAAAGAAAAAGGCGGGAAAACGTTAGGTCACCCGAAGTTTAAAGAAGATGTACAAAAAGTAACAGCAAGTATGCTAGAAGATATTGATCATGTTCGTAAAGAAATCCGTGTTCCGAAATCAAAAGAACAAGAACATCAGTTATATATTGGCTTCTTAGATGAAACAGAACAAGCAATAAAAAAGTTAGAGAAATTAGCGAAAGAGGAAGATTCATCATTAATTCGTGATATAGAGGTTCATTTCTCGACAGCTTCAACATACTATAAACGTTTTCAAAAAGAAGCACAAAAATAACCTTGCGATGCGCAAGGTTATTTTTTCTTTTTCCCATCCCCGTCTTCGTCTTCAGCTACTAAGACTTTTTGCTCTTCATGAAATTCTGAAATTGTTTGGCCAGTAATGTTGTCAAAAGGGGTGTAGAAGGAAGTGATACTTTTCTTTTTAACAAATAATTTATAGAAGCCGATTATGACTAAGATTACAATTGTTAACGGTAATCCTATAACAGCCATAAGTAATGGATCCATTGTATATCTCCTTTCTAATAAGAAGGAATAATTTTCTTCCTTACCTTAAATATTATGATAGTTTAATTAATCAAGCAAAAGTAAAACAGGATGAAAATAAGCGTTTTGATTTATTGCATAAAGCAGAAGATATTATGTTTACAGAATAGCCTTTAATTCCAATTCTTTTCCCAACAGATTCTTATTTACAAAAATTATCTGTATCCGGTTTAGAATATATAGTTGGTTCTGAGCCAAGTTTACGATATGAGAAAAAATAAAGAAGTAGGCACATTGCCTACTTCTTTATTTTACTTCCTTCTTATATTCTTTCTTCGTTCCATCAGAGAAAACAACTTCTAAATCAAATTTTTGATAGTCTTTATCAAGTTGGAATACATCAACAACTTGATCAATTACTTCTTGGTCTGGTGTGTCTTTATCAAATTTTAATTTTTGTAGAAGTGGTCCTAGTTTTGTAACAGCTTCATCGCCTGTTAATTTTGCATCTGTTTTATGATCCTCAATTTTTGCTTCCATTTGTTTTTCATTTGCTTTATTTTTGTAGTCTGCTTCATAGTCTTTTTTCGTATCTTGATAATCAGTATCTAAACTAAATTCATTAAAATTAAGTTTTAAATCTTGCGTTGCTTCCTGTTTTGTTTCTTCAGTTGTTTTCTTATCATCAGATGCTGCGTTGTTCTGATTATTTGGATTACACCCTGTCATTACGGGTACAAGCATAAGAGTTAAAAGAATTGAAAGTAGAATTCTCATTATATATTCCTCCTTATTGTATCTTTCCTTCTATACAAGTTTTTCCCAAATCTATGTAATTATGTATGCGTTTGAAATAAATTATTTCCCTTGTGCCATACAGGATACTTCGCAATTTAAATCAAAAAAATTTATATATATATATGGTAAATTTGGAGTGTAGGGAGGGGCTAAAATGTATTTGGAGTTATCGCTCAATTTTTCTTTTTTAGTATAGGGGTTTGGGGAGCAATTATTATGTTTCAGCCATCTCTACACATAAGTATGCTAGCTCTGTCTTTAGTTAGTTTGATATTAATCATACTTCAAATTTTTTGTTGTTTATACGAATATCGTTCTTAATCATTTACAAAAAGTGGATTGACAATAGTCTTTTTTGCTTTCCTATCAATAACTCAAATGTTTATCACCTTATTTGGAAATGTGGGCATGCTTTTTAATATTATTTCACTTTCTTTGCAGCTCGTAAGCTCCGGTGTGATGGTACCACATGCAATGTTATCAAAAACATATCAAACAATCGGTGAATTATTTCCCGCCACGTACGCTGCGAATGGTTATTATACAATAATATTTGGCGGTGGGAATTTAAAAGGGAATATTATTTCTCTATTATTTATAATTGTTATTACACAAATTTTAGCTTTAATGGCTGTAGGGGTATCATTTGTATTAAAGGGAAAGAGGTCTGTAGTAAAAGAAGCATAAAGAAAAAGGGCATCCTTTTGAGGGATACCCTTTTTCTCTTGTAATGAAAGCTTTGGCTAAAATGAAATTCTGCAAGGGTAGATTATTTTTCAATTTTAGCCCATTTGAAGTTAAGAGGTCCTGCGAAATCAACTTCAATGATCCCTTTTACATAAGAACGTTCTAAATAAGATGTACCATTTTGGTATAGAGGAGAAATAACAGCATCTTTAAATAAGATTTTTTCTGCTTGTTTTAAAGCTTCCCAGCGTGCCTTTTCATCACCAGCTAAGTCAGTTTTAACTTTTTGAATTAAATCATCAAATTCTTTATTAGAATAGTGATCTAAGTTGTATGAGTTATCGGTTGTAAATAACTCTAAGAATGTAATCGGATCAGCAAAATCAGGACTCCAACCATCGACAGCAATATCATAATTTCCTTGTAATAATAATGTGACTTGTTGTTTGCGTGGTTGAGGCTTCACGTTTATTGTTAAACCTTCTAAGTTTTTTTCTAGTTGTTCTTTTAAATATTCACCTGTTTTTCTAGAAAGGTCATTATCACTTGTTAATAATTCAATTGAAATTTTATCTGAGCCTAATTCTTGTTTTGCTTGTTTCCAGAATTTCTGTGCATCTTTTGTATTTTCCTTCGTTAAATTACCGTTCTCCTCCCGGAAGTCTTTCCCGTTTGGTCCTTTTGCAAAGTTCTTTGGAATTAAAGAATATGCTGGGAGAGAACCGTCATTCAAAAGAACATTTACAAATGCTTTTTTATCTATTGATTTATCAATAGCTTGGCGGACATTTACATTTTGTAATGTTTTATTTTTTTGGTTCATACGTACGAATTGTACCCCAACATCCGGACGTTCTTTAAAGTTACTATCTTTGCGATATTTATCAACAAGATCAGATGTTAAAGTAAGGCGATCAATTTGTTTGGATTCATATAAATTAACTGCCGTTGAATGGTCTTTAACGATATTAAAGTTAATTTCTTCAATTTTAACAGTATCCTTATCCCAATAGTCAGGATTTTTCTTAAATTTAAAGCTTTGTTCATGTTTCCAATCACTTAATGTAAAGGCCCCATTATATATAATTGTATTATCTTCTAATGCATATTTATCCCCTTGAGATTTGAAGAACTCTTCATTAATTGGTAAGAATGTTGGGAATGCCGTTAAGCTAATAAAGTAGGGAACAGGGCGCTCTAATTCTACTTCAAAAGTGTGGTCATCGATTGCTTTTACCCCAAGCTGATCAGCTGGAAGTTCTTTATTATTGATTTTTTTCGCATTTTTTATATCAAAGAATAGAAATGCGTATTCAGAAGCGGTCGCTGGGTCAACTGCACGTTGCCAAGCAAAGACAAAATCTTTTGCTGTAACGGGAGTACCGTTTGACCATTTTGAATCTCGTAAATGGAATGTATATTTTGTTTTATCGGGACTTACCTCATGAGACTTTGCAACACCAGGAATAGGCTTATTTCCCTCACCAAGATTATATAGGCCTTCAAATACGTTTCTCATTACTTGGCCAGAGTCAGTATCTGTAGCACGAGCAGTGTCCATTGTACGGATTTCTGTGCCAGTAGCTAAGTTCAATACTTGTTTATCAGGAACTTTATCTTTTGCTTTCGCTCCGCTTGCATCATCTTTATAGCTACCGCACCCTGTTAATAAAATACTTGCTCCTAAAACTGATGCTACAGTGGGTACAAATTTCTTTTTCATTTTGAATTCCTCCCTAAATTGTTTAGTTATTTTCAAAAAATGAGTGTTGAACAATTTATGAGGGAAAGAAAAAATCCCTCTTTTCTTATCGAGAAAGAGGGATTTTTGTTTATAAGACATGTACTTGTATATAAACGAGGTCCCTCATTCTATCTTTCAAGCATAAAGCTTGCAGGAAGTGGCACAGTATTCAAAGTGAACCTGTTGCCGAGGTTTCAAAGGGCCAGTCCCTCCACCTCTCTTGATACAATGAGTAAACAAATAAGTCGTATTAATTTTTTGTTTCTTTGATTATTCAAAATATTACACCTGGGAGAATGAACTGTCGATGAAACGAAATATAGTTTAAATTTTTAGTTTTTTAAGTGGTGATACAAAAAGAAAGGTCACTGTGCAATTACACAGTGACTCTCATTTTAAAAATCGAAATTATCAGGGTCTGGACCAACACGGTGATTTTCATTTAATGACTGAATGGCTTTCATATCTTCAGCGCTTAATTCAAAATCAAAGATGTTTGCATTTTCGATAATGCGGTGTTCTTTAATTGATTTAGGAATAGTTACAACTTCGTTTTGCAGATCCCAGCGTAAAATGATTTGTGCTGTGGATTTGTTATATTTTGTAGCAATTTCTTGTAATGTCGGATGGTTAAGTAATTGCCCTTGCATTAATGGTGACCAAGCTTCAAGCTGAATGTTATGTTCTTTACAGAAAGCATGAAGCTCTTCTTGTGTTAAGCGTGGGTGATATTCCACTTGGTTAATCATTGGTTTAATTTCAGCGATTTCTAATACATCTTGTAGATGATGGATGTGAAAATTACTCACACCGATTGCACGAACACGGCCATCTTTATAAAGCTTTTCTAGTGCTTTCCACGTTTCAGTGTATTTCCCTTTTACAGGCCAATGCACTAAGTATAAATCTAAATATTCCAAGCCTAACTTTTGTAATGTTGTTTCGAAAGCTTGTAATGTTGACTCATAACCTTGATCGCTATTCCATACCTTTGATGTGATAAATAATTCTTCACGTGGCATACCGGATTCTCGAATTGCTTGTCCAACGCCTTCTTCATTTTTATAAATGGCAGCTGTATCGATGCTACGATATCCGTTTTTTATGGCTGCTTTTACAGAGTCGATTACTTCTGAGCCATCTTCAACTTTAAAAACACCTAAGCCAAACCAAGGCATCTTTACTCCATTATGTAATGTTGTGTAATCTTGTAAGCTTTTTACTGTCATATTAATTCCCCCTAGCTTTTTTATTTGTTGATTCAATTGCTTGGTGAATCATCTTTGAAAAATTATATTCATATAAAACCTTTAAACCTTCTGCAGTGGAACCACCTGGTGTTGTTACTTGTTCACGAAGCATAGCTGGATCTTGTTCTTGCTCGAGCATAGCAGCAGAGCCAGCGATCATTTGAATAACAAGGTGTTTTGCTGTTGCTTCATCGATTCCATAGCTTTTTGTTGCTTCAATTAAACCTTCAGCAAAGTGGTAAAGGAAGGCAGGCGCACTTCCAGTAACAGCGGTTAGCTGATGAACCTCTTCTTCCGTGCAGAGCTGTGCTGTGCCAATTCCCTTTAAGAGTAGTTGCAGTGTTTCTTGATGCTCGTCATTTACGAAACGCCCCATTGTATATAGAGAAATAGACTTTCCAATTGTTGCAGCTGTATTTGGCATAATCCAGGCAACAGGTGTACCTTGAGGGAGTTTTTCTTCTAAATAAGATGGACCAATTCCTGCAGCAACTGTTACAACAAACTGATGGGTTAGGAGAGGTGATAACTCCGCTAATAACTGTTCATGTGCAGCTGGTGGCATCGCTAAAACAATGGTATCTGCATTTTTAATGTGCTTTTTCCAATCATTTGTAATTGAGATGTCATATTTTTTCTCTAATTGCTTAAGTTTCTCTATATTACTTCGATTGGATACAATAATTTCTTCGATGTATTCATTACTTGTTTTGAGCAGTCCGGCGAAGGTTGCTTCCGCCATACGACCGGCACCAATAAATAAAATTCTATTTTTTTTTGGCATATCCTTTATTCCTTCCTGCTTAGAATATGTTATAAAAACGATAACATTTTGGGGAGATTTTTGTAAAAAGAAAAGTCTTATAAAGAGATTTTAATAATTAATAATAGGAAACCCCCGAAGCAGATATGCTTCGGGGGTTTGATTCATAGCTTGTGTAATTATGCTTTTGTCATACCAAGTAGAACAGCACCGCCGATAATTAGAACACTACCTAGTGCAATAAATACCATTTGGCGCTTTGTTTTCTTTTCGCCTAAGAAGACAATTGCACCGAATGTCGAGATAACGATACCAGTTTGTGATAGTGGGAAACTTGTTGCCACTCCAACTTTTGGTAAAGAAAGAAGTAAGAATAAGTTACCTGTTCCCCAAAGTAGACCAGATAAAGCGTTACGAATTGCGTATTTGTTAAATGGTTTATGTTTAGATGTCAGTACAACTGCACCAACAAACATACCGACTGCTTGTGGTAGAATAGCAGACCAACCATCGATATTGTACCAACGAATAATAATTACATATACAAGGTAGCCGAAAGTAGAAACAATTAAAGTTAAAAGTCCTTTTTTCAATTGTCCTGGTGGCTGTGCATTTTCTTTATCATCCAATGAAGTGAAGACAACACCAACTACAATTAAAAGGATTGCAATCGTTCCCAGAATGATCGTAGTAGTAGTAGTCCACTCACGGAAAGCGATAACGCCAAAGATAGAAGTCGCAACAAGTTGCATGCCTGTAGAAATAGTAACAGTTGTAGAAACACCTAGTTTTTCTACAGTTTTTAATTGGTTCGCTTGTCCTAAAGCCCAGAATAAACCTGAAATAAAGCCGACAATTAAGATCGTCATAGTTAAAGCTGGTTGAGTAAATATATACATAATTATTGCGAAGAATAAGGCACCGATTGTCATACCTAACGTTTGGCTATATGCGCCGCCGCCCATTTTTACGCTTACTAATAAAATGTTCCCCCATGCAATTGCAGGAAGAAGCGCTAATAAAATGTCCATTACAAGACTCCCTTCGTATTGCTATATCAATATAATTTAAATCGTTAAAACATGATGAAGAACTCACAGTATAAATGCGTTTTCATTTCTTCATTTTTTCAAACACCTAAATATAATAACAGGAAATTGCCCTTTTTAGAAAGTAAATTCAAATAGAATGTATATTTTTATAAATATTAAAATTCTGTTATTTTATTATAATAAAAAAAGATCTCAATTTTTCGATTGAGATCTTTTTTATTTAAAGGGGTTAGGGGAATAAAGTTATTTAACTCTTTTTTCGCTAATGGGAAGAGGGGGGACAATCCAATTCCCGAAAGCTTTACTTTATATTTTGATTATATGAGATATGGACAATGGTAACTATCGAATTACCTTACAAGATGATTACATTTTTGTAAGGTGGAAAGATATAGGTGATGAATTATATAAATCCAAATAAAAAAAGGACATAAACCATTTTTGGGTGGAAGAGAGAAGACGGGTGTAAGTCCCCTTTTTTATAGCAACAACTTATATGTCAAAAATCAAAATGGATGTATCCCGCTATTTGTGGGCAGTAATACTCCCACCTCAAAATTCTGAGAAAGCAAAGAAGTTAGGTGGGAGATAAACTGCTCGTAGAAGCCCGATTGGTGCAGGCTGATTAAAGTTTCACTTTATATAGAGTTTCCTTTCATTCTACAAAATACTTTATTTTTCGGGAAATAATATAAAAAGAAAGCAGCTTTTGTTGAAAGCTGCTTTAAGAAGTAGTGATTCTTTTATTAATCAGCTGAATGCACAATAAAAATATGAGTGACATACTGACTGTTATGATAACGAGTGTCCAAGCAAGGTTCATATTACTTGCATCAATTGCCATATAAATAGCTGTTGGAATCGTTTGTGTTTTGCCTGGAATGTTACCAGCAAACATAAGTGTTGCTCCAAACTCACCGAGTGCGCGTACAAAGCTTAAAATCATTCCACTAAGTAATGCAGGAAATGCAAGTGGTAGTGTGACGTGTAAAAAGACTTGATATTCACTTGCTCCAAGATCGCGGGCACCATCTTCGATTTGCTTGTTTGCAATAGAAAACCCTGTCTTTGCCGATTGATACATCAGTGGAAATGAAACGACTGTTGAAGCGATGACAGCTGCCCATGATGTAAACATAATCGATTGTTGAAATAATGATTCAATCCACTTTCCAACAGGGCTGTTATTCCCAAAAATAATAATGAGAAAGAACCCAATAACAGTTGGTGGAAGTACCATCGGTAACAGAAAAATAGTTTCTAATAACACTTTATAACGCCATGAGGAGCGAGCTAATACTCGTCCGATAACTGTGCCAAAAATCATAACAATAATGGTGGCGAGTGCAGCTACTCGTAAGGAAAGAAAAACAGGCAGCCAAAGTGTATCAAATGTCATAGTAGTTACGATAGGATTGTAAATCCATATTTTTTAAAGATAGATTGTGTATCTTTTGACTGTAAATATTCATAAAATGAAGTCGCCTCTTTCTTATGCTTGGATTCTTTTATGACTCCTACTGGATAATGAATAGGTTCATGAGAATTAGCAGGTGCTGCACCTGCGATTTTTACTTTATCTGAAATAAGAGCATCTGTTTTGTATACAATTCCAGCATCTACACTTCCTGTTTCTACATATGTTAACACTTGGCGAACGTCTTTTGTAAATACAGTTTTGTTTTGGAGGTCATTCCATAAATTTCCATGTGTAAGAGAAGCTTTTGCATATTTTCCAGCTGGTACAGATTCTGGTGTACCGATTGCTAGTTTTTTCACTTTCTCCTCTTTTAATTCTTGAAATGTTTTAATAGAGCTTTCCTTTGGAACGATTAAAACAAGTTCATTTCCAAGAAGGCTTTTCCCCTCTTTTTCATTAATAAATCCTTTTTTGACAAGCGTTTGAAATTTATCTTCTGCTGCAGAGAAGAATAAATCAGCAGGAGCACCTTGTTCAATTTGCTGCTGAAGTGCGCCAGAACCACCAAAGTTAAAGGCAAGCTTTATGTTTGGTTCTTTTTGTTTATATTGTTTTTCAATTTCTTTAAAAGCATCTTGTAAACTTGCAGCTGCAGATATTGTAAGTTCAACTGCTTTTTCTTCTTTAGCATTTGTTTTTTCTTTCTTTTCTCCGCTTGTGCAAGCGGCACTAAATATAAGAAGGAAAGAAAGCATGAATACCCCAATGTACCGTAATGTAAATTTGCTCATACATATAATCCCCTTTCTTTTCATCGCATTAATTATAACTAATTATATTTAATTATAAATAGATATAATTAAATATAATGTGAAATAAATCACTTTTTGAAAAAATAGGAGAAATTTTCATTCTTTGTTACAATGAAAAGAGAAAGTGAGGAATCGTCTATGGATTATCATTCCTACACAACGGAAGAGGTAGCAACCAGATTAAAAGTCTCAAAGTTAACAGTGTATGATTTAATAAAAAAAGGTGAACTACCTTCTTACAGAGTTGGTAGACAAATGCGTATCGATGCGGTGGACTTAGAACAATATATTAAGCAAATGAAAACGGGGAAAGTGCAGGCTGCTTCTATGAAACTAGAGAAGAAGCATAGGGAATCTTCCTGTGTCATTAGTGGGCAAGAGTTAACATTAGATATGCTAGCGAAGCATCTTGAAAAACTTTTACCAAGCTCTAGTATGCTTAGGGCTTATCAGGGGAGTTTAATGAGCTTAATTAAGATGTCTCAAGGAGAAGGGAGTATCGTTAGCTTACATTTGTTTGATGGCGATACAGGTGAATATAACATTCCGTATGTAAAACGAATTTTAGTTGGACAACCATGTATTGTGATGAACTTATTAGCGAGAAATGTTGGATTTTATGTCCAAAAAGGAAATCCAAAAGGAATACAAACGTGGGCTGACTTGAATGACTCATCGATTCAATTTGTGAATCGTGAAAAAGGATCAGGAATTCGTGTACTAGTAGATGAACAGGTGAGAATTCAAAATTTAGCTAAAGCAAATATTCGAGGATATGATTGGGAAGAGTCTAATCATCTTGGCGTTGCCTCTCAAATTGCTAATGGGAAAGCCGATGTCGGCGTAGGATCAGAAAAGGTAGCGCAAATTGTGAATGTAGATTTTATTCCACTTATGAAAGAACAATATGACTTGATAATCTTAAAAAATAAAGAAAATGAACAACTCATTGAAGCTGTAAAAGAAATACTACAATCTCTAGAATTTCAAAATGAACTGCGAGCAATTGGTGGATACGATATAAGTAAAACGGGCCAAGTTATATATGAAACAAATTAAAAAATCTGCTTGTCCATAAGACGAGCAGATTTTTCTCTATATAAAGGGGTTAGGGGAAACGATTTTATAAGATGAGGCCTTGAGCAAGTGCGTAAATAAAAGCTGTAAGAAGAGCTGCGCCGCTTGCAAGTCCAATAAAGTCTAATTTGTTAAAAGTAATGTCGTTCATAGTTATCTCTCCTTATTTGTTTAAAGTTGTAGCAACTGCTTTTGCATCGATTAGAGCAGATAGCACCATGCCCATTGTATTAACAAATTTGTTTGTTTTCATTTTGTTCATCATGCGTATCCGCTCCTTTTCGAATTGTTGTTGCCCTTGTTTCTGTCTTAATTATATGAAATGTGGGCAGGGGTAACTATCGAATTAGCTTACGGCAGCATTACAGTTTTGTAAGAAAAAAAGACATTCGTGTAAGAATGTCTCTTAAAGCATATTGATATGATGATGCTCTTCAATTGTTTTTAAAAAGCTCTGCATTGAGTTGGTCAGATAGGTATCTTTCCGCCTTATAAAGACAGTTGAAATGCTCCCATATTTTTCAGGAATCGGATGACAATGAACTTTTCCTGTAGTAGAAAGGTGCCTAACAGCGGACTGCGGCACGAGTGTAATCCCGAGGCCGAGTGCAACGCTATTTAAAATTGTCTCTAATATATTGAATTCCATAATTCTTTTTGGAAGTAATCCCTCATCTTTGAGCCAACGCTCTAGCTTAGAACGATAGCCGCACCCTTGATTAAAGACAAGGAGTGGTGTTGTTATAAATTCTTCTATATGAAAGGCTTTATTTTGCGTAACGAGAACGAGTTTTTCTGTACATACATCATATTGTTCTAATAGTGGATGTTTAATAGGTCCTGATATAAAAGCGCCATCTAATTGGTGGTCAATAACCTCTTTAATGAGTTCCTCGGTTAAACCAGCTTGCAGTGATAAGTCGACATTTGGATATTCTTTGTAGTAAGAAGATAGGATGGTAGGTAATGTACTCACTGTTTCGACTGTCCCGATTTTTAAGGTTCCAGATGGCATGTTACTATCTAGAAATACTTGTTTCAGTTCTTCAACATCCTGCAAAATTTTATTAACGTAAGCAAGCATTTTTCGTCCTTCTGCATTTAATGTCATCCCTTTTTTATGGCGATAAAAAAGCGGCGTTTTGAGCTCGTTTTCTAATTGTTTAATACGTGCTGTTACATTGGATTGTACATAATTTAATTCTTTTGCTGCGTTGCTGACACTTCCGTAATCTGCAACGCATTGGAAAATTTGTAAGTCTCGTAGTTCCAATGAGCATTCCCCCTTGATGTTAACTATCATTATAAATGATAGTTAACATCATTTTGAATCATTTTACGTGATATATTTTTTCTTTTACAATTCTCATTGTGCAATGCATCGAGAATTACATAGAAGCGGGGGATTACGGTGAGAAAAGGTCAAATGATAATGGGGGCACTGGCATGTTTAATCGCAAGCATGTCATGGGGAGCAATGTTTCCAGTTGCAGATCATGCACTAGAGTATATAGATCCATTTTACTTTTCGTTCATTCGTTACGGGGCAGTAGCGATTGTATTAGTTTTATTATTATTGATGAAAGAAGGCAAGAAGGCATTTCGTTTAGAAGGGAAAGGAAAGCTACTCGTCTTCTTCGGAACGATGGCGTTTACTGTATATAATGTACTTGTTTTCTTAGGCCAAATGTTAATGGGGAAATCCGGTGTTATGGTAGCGTCTATTATGGAGGCGCTTATGCCGATGATTTCAATTGGTATTCTATGGGGATATAAACATATAAAACCGAAGAGGTACATGATTACAAGTATGATAATCGCTTTTATTGGAGCTATTTTTGTTATTACAAAAGGTGATATGAGTTTCTTCCTTACATTGAAAGATAATCTATTTTCACTAGCATTTATTTTTATAGGTGTTGTGGGATGGGTAATCTATACGATGGGTGGCCAATCCTTTAGTGATTGGTCGACACTTCGCTATTCTACATTGACATGTGTATTTGGTACAGCTGTAACAGGTGTCATAACGATGATCATTACAATGTTAGGATATGTATCGGTACCAAGTGTGGAAACGATTTCTATTGTTAAGTACGATTTATTATTTATGATGACATTACCAGGTATTGTGGCACTACTTACTTGGAATTATGGTGTAAAAATTTTATCATCAATTAATGGGATTTTATTTATTAACTTTGTTCCAATTACTACATTGGTCATTATGATGATGCAAGGATATAAAATAACAATTTTTGATATAGTAGGAACAATGCTTGTTATGACGGCTCTTATCCGAAATAACGTATGTCAGCGTAAAGAAGAAAGCAAGGATAAGCAGGTTTTAGAAGAAGAGGAGTTGCGTCAAGCTGTCTAATAGACAATGCATGTGGAGGATTTTATATGTTAGAAAGTTTATTGTTTTTCTTTGCCGTTGGAATTGCATGTGAGCTTGCAGCGATTAATCGAAATGGTCGTAAGAAGATAAAACAACAAGCTGAAATGATACAGCTATTAAAAGAATTACATGAAAGAAAAATATAATGAAAAGACGACCGGGCATAGACGGTCGTCTTTTCATTACTATTTATATAAAGGGGAAAGGGGACACAAAATTATATAAGCGTAGCAGCGTAAATGAAAGCTGTAAGAAGAGTAGCGCCGCTAGCTAGTCCGATAAAATCTAATTTGTTACAAGTAATGTTGTTCATTGATATTTTCTCCTTACTTGTTTAATGTAGTAGCAACAGCTTTTGCGTCGACAAGAGCGGATAACACCATGCTCATTGTATTTACGAATTTATTTGTGTTGATTTTGTTCATCATGTATATCCGCTCCTTTTCGAATGGTTGTTGTTACTTTCTGACTTAATTGTACAAAATGTGGAGAGATGTCACTATCGAATTAGCTTACAGCAAGATTACATTTTTGTAAGAATTAATTTTTAAAAATTGTCACTTAATTTTATTACCAACTACTAAAAGTTAGTGTTATAATTTGTGTAAGGATATAATTAAACTTTGGATATTGGGAAAGGAACGAAATGAATGTATAAACTAATTACATTTTTGTTGAAATATATATTTAAGACTATTGGGAAAGTGGAAGTACAAGGGAGAGAAAATTTACCTCAAGGTGGACCATATGTTGTTGCTTGTACACATACGAGTTTTATGGATGTTTTAATGTTAGCGGCCGGGATGTATCCAACGGAAATTCATTATATGGCAAAAAAGGAACTGTTTGAAAGTAAATTTACAAATTGGTTTTTTAAGAATGTGAATGCTTTTCCGGTAGATCGTGCAAATCCAGGCCCAAGTACATTGAAAATTCCATCTCGGTTATTAAAGGATGGAAAGGTAGTGGGGATTTTTCCAAGTGGAACGAGGTCGACGGAGGACGTTTCTTTAAAAGCGGGAGCTGTTACGATTGCGATGCGTTCTAATGTTCCTTTAGTACCTGCAGCTTATGTTGGGCCATCAAGTGTAAAAGAATTAATTAAGGGGAAAAGAGCAAAATTAATTTTTGGTAATCCGATTCAAGTAGAAGCGGGAGAAGCAGTAGATCGAAAAACAGCAATGAAATTGATGACAGATCGATTGAACGAAACATTTGAAGAACTAACAGAAACATTACAAAGAAATAACAAGTAGGAAAAGACGACCGGGCATAGACGGTCGTCTTTTCTATTACTATTTATATAAAGGGGAAGGGGACACAAAGTTATATAAGCGTAGCAGCATAAATGAAAGCTGTAAGAAGAGCAGCGCCGCTAGCTAGTCCAATAAAATCTAATTTGTTACAAGTAATGTTGTTCATAGGTATTCTCTCCTTACTTGTTTAAAGTAGTAGCAACAGCTTTTGCGTCGACAAGAGCGGATAACACCATGCTCATTGTATTTAAGAATTTGTTAGTTTTTAATTCGTTCATCATGTATATCCGCTCCTTTTCGAATGGTTGTTGTTACTTTCTAACTTAATTATATGAAATACAGGTAGGGGCAACTATCGAATTAGCTTACAGCAAGATTACATTTTTGTAAGAGATAATTCATTTTAATAATCATTTTTGTGATAAAATATACTAGTGGAATATTAAGGGAATTAAAAGGGGGAACATCATGGGAAAATTAAGTAAGAAAAAATACGGGGTATTAGCTTGTATGGTTTTGGCATTAGGGATAAGTGGTTGTGGTGTAGACAAAAAGAAAGAAGATGAAAATGCACAAGCAAAAGCAAAAAAAGAGGTAGAAAAGGTAATTTCAGACCAAGTAAAAGCATTTAATCAGAAAGATACTGATGATTATATGAAAACATATTCGAAAGACATATTTGCATATGACGTAATAAAAGAAGAGAATGAGACTTTATTAGATGAGTATGATGTCAAAATTACAATTGATCGGATGCAGGTTTTATCTATAAATGATAAATATGCAACAATAGAGGCAAAAACAACAGCTAAAAATAAGGATAAGAGTGTAGAGTATACGGATAATGTTGTAAAGACGCGCTTTGTATTAGAAAAAGAAAAAGATAAATGGGTTATTACAAGTCAAGGGATGTTAACTGCTGAGACATTGGATGGGGAGTCTTTATTAAAAGAGAGAACTGGAAAAGAATCTTGATATTAAAATGTAGAATAAAGAAAGAGGAAATCTAGTAATAGTGTGTACGAAACAATCAAAGAAAAAGTTATAAAATAAAGGGGATTTAATATGAAAAAAGTAGTACATATAAAATGGGGAATGTCGTTGTTAGCTGGTGTCTTATTACTTGGAACTATGGGATGCTCAACAAAAAGTAATGCGAAGCCTAAAGAGAGTAATGTAGAAAAAGAAGTGAAACAAGCATTAGAAGAGAATGTAGAAGCATTTAATAAAGAAGACTTGGACGGATATCTAGACACGCTTTCGAGTAAGGTTTATAGTTATGAAATTTCAAAAAAAACAACAGGACAGATGTTCGAATTACTTGATTTAAAAGCTAGTTTAAAAAAGGTAAAGGTACTTTCTTATTCTGATAAGTATGCAACTGTAGAAGTGAAACAAGAAACAAAGAGTAAAAGGGAAAGTGAGAATTATACAGATAATGTAACGGAAGCCGTGCATACACTTGATAAAGAAGATAAAAAATGGAGAATAAAAAGTACATCAATAAAATCGATCAAAACATTGGATGGAAAAGAAATTAAATCTCCAAATGAATTGTTTTCATCGGATGGAAATAAAGGTAGTGCAAGTTCTTCACAACCCCCTGCTGCTGAAGATAAAGCAAAGGATAGTTTGAAAGAGAAAGGTAATCAAAATCAACCTCCTCAGTCCAGTGCAAGTATGAGAGCAAAATATGTAGATAGACCCGATACTAAGGGCGGAACAATTATAAATGGAAATCGAATTGATTTTGAAGGGTATACTGTACAAATTAAAGAAGGCGAATTTGATTATAAAAAATTAACTGGTGATCGAATTACGCTAAAAGTCAGAGTTGAGAATCGAACTGGGCTGAAGATGAATATGTATCCAAACAATACAGTTATTTTGCAAGATGGTAAACAAATTTCTCCATTAGATCGCGATAAGCTACCAATAACAGATGCTGCAGATATTCAAGATGGTGAGGCGAAGGAATATATCATTAGTTTTCCAATGATTGAGGCAAAAGAGTTTGCGATTAAATTTATAGCTGGAGGAGCTCGTGTAGGTGATAAACCAGGTCGATATGAGGAACATGTATTTATCTACCAGCCTGAAAAGCAGGAGCAAGATAGCCAAAAGGATGTAAATACGTTATAAAAAAGGAGATTATCTTAGGATAATCTTCTTTTTTATAAGATGAGGGAAAGAGGTGAGCAGATGGCTAATATTAGAGATATTGCAAAGCTAGCAGGTGTGTCGGTTACAACTGTTTCACGAGTGTTGAATGACCATCCATATGTAAGTAAAGAAAAACGACAAGCGGTTTTAGAGGTTGTTGAGAAATTGAATTACTCGCAAAATGCAAAGGCAGTTCATTTATCAAAAGGAAAAACAAATATTGTTGGTGTGATTTTACCTTATATTGACCATCCACATTTCGATGCAATCGTTGGAGGAATTATGGAAGGTGCATTAGCTCATAATTACCGAGTCCTTCTTTGTCAGACTAATTATAATAAGCGAGAAGAAATAGAAAGTTTACATATGTTAAAAACAAAACAACTAGATGGTATCATTATTTGTTCACGCTCGAATGATTGGGATGTAATTAAGCACTATGCTTCATATGGGGCGATTATTGCTTGTGAAGAGACCGACGTTTTGGGCATATCCAGCGTATATATAAATCATTTTGGAGCTTTTCAATTAGGGATGAATTACTTGATCAAGAAAGGCTACAAAAAAATTGGATATTGCACAGGGAGGCAGAGAGGAGCTAGTAGTAAAAAGAGATTTGAGGCTTATAAGCAAGCTTTACAACTGATAGATGAAGAAATTATCGAAAATCGAATTTTTACGGAATGCTTTACATTAGAAGATGGTGTGAGGGTTGCAGATAAGTTAAAAGAGATGGAGCATGTTCCTGAGGCGTTGCTAGTAGCTGGGGATGAAGTTGCTATTGGAATTATGACAGAAGCTAAAAAATTAGGCATAAATGTTCCACAGGATTTAGCGATTATTGGTTTCGATAATCAACCCATTTCCCAAGTGTTACAAATCACAACAATTGATCAACATGTGAAAGAGATTGGTAAAAGTGCTTTTGAACTATTTTACAAACAAATAAGCAATGATGATTGGAAACAAGAAAAGATAGAAATTCCTTATAATTTGGTGGAACGCTCTACCGTTTAACTGGAATCCGTTATGTGTAATGGCATAACGGATTTTTTTGAAAATGTGTTTGACTGGAAACGCGTTTCATACTTTATAACTAAGCTATACCGGTTATGTAGTAATCCATGGATTCTTTTCAAGTGTTACGACAATGAATTGAATTTGGAGGAATATTCATGAACGACCTATTATTGAATGTAAAAAAGTATTTAGAATCTGATGAACAAATTTTATCTTTTGTGGTAGGAATATTCGAGAAGGATAACTTTTCCTTTTCATACCAACAAGGTATATTTGTTGCTACTAATAAGCGGATTCTTTTTTATGGAGAATTTCCATATTACCCTATAATATTTGAAGAATACTCGTATTTTTGTATAGATGATATAGAAATATTTCCACGGTTAGTGTTTATTCATAATAGTGAAGTTGTGGTGGCTAAGTATGTTCAAGCGGGGAACGTGAAGAAATTTGTTGATGCTGTTAGGGCGAACTTGTATAACTAAACAAACATTTATGTAAACATAATTATATAGCTGTTATAAGAAAAAAGAGTGTGGTAAAAACTATTTCTATACCTCTGTAAGATAGTGATACAATGTCAAATGGAGGGGGGTTACAACTTATGTTTAATCAACGTATGAAAGAAATTGCATTAATTACAATTGGTTCACTATTATTTGCAATTGGTATTAACTATTTTGCAATTCCAAACCGTTTATCGGAAGGTGGAATCATCGGTTTAACAGTTGTCACCTATTATTTATTTGGATGGTCACCAGGGATTGTGAACTTTGCGTTGAATGCGGTTTTATTAGCTATTGGTTATAAATTTTTTGATAAAAAAACGATAGTTTACACAATCCTCGGTATTGTAGAAACTTCCTTGTTTTTATATGCAACAGAACACATTGGACATAGAGTAAACAGCGATACGTTATTAGCAGCTTTGTTTGCTGGAGTGTTTGTTGGGATTGGTTTAGGTTGTATGTTCCGAGCGGGAGGTACATCTGGAGGATCTGCAATTTTAGCACAATTAGCGAATCAATATTTAGGGTGGAGCGTTGGAAAAGGTGTTCTTATTATTGATATTGTTGTAATTGCCGGTTCGGTGTTTATCATTGGGCAAGAAAAAGCAATGTATACGCTCGTTGCAGTATTTATCGGAGCAAAAGTAATCGACTTCATTGTAGAAGGAATTAATACGAAAACAGCGGTTACGATTATATCGAGTCAACCCGATTTAATTCGTGAAACGATTACAAAACATATGACACGCGGTGTTACTGTTTTAGAAGGACGCGGTGGTTATACTGGAAAAAATAAAGAAGTACTATATGTTGTAATTAATAAACAAGAGCTTGTAAAATTAAAACAAGTAATCAGTAACGTGGATGAAGATGCGTTTGTTGTTATTCATGACGTACGAGATGTACTTGGCGGTGGTTTTAAAGCAAGCTAAAAAGATGAACGAGGGGGATTCGTTCATCTTTTTTATTTTATAATTTGAGGAAAGAGCGTCATTAGTTTTTGCTTGATTCGTTTTGCAAAGGATGGATTTTTACCAGAAGTTGATATGCTTATAACATATTCGTCATTTCGAATGATTGCAGGTGTATGAAAGGATGACTCTGTCCCATCACTTACGATATTCACCCATTGAAAATCATGAGCAGCGTGTTTGACCATCATATTTACATCATGATAATTTGTTGCAGCATAAATGAGATGGGCATCTTTAATATCTTCTTCTGTAAATGTTTTTTTCTTCCATGTAATATAGGTAAGATTCTTCATTTCTTCACAAATATATGGGCTCACAATAGTAACATGAGCTCCTGTGTTCTCTAATCCAGCTGCCTTTCGGTATGCAATTTTCCCACCACCGATAATTACAACCGTTTTGCCTTGTAGATTACACATAATAGGATAGATGTTATGCATGTACATGTTCCTCCATTCGCTCTAATAAAGCAGACTTCATGTAGGAATCAAATTGAAGGCAGTTACAAGTTGTAACGTTAGCGTATTTTTTGGCATGCCGATTTATTTTCTGAAGTAATAAGCCGGTGAAGAGAAGATACGGCATGACATATACATGCTTTTCGGATGCGGCCTTTTCATTGAGTTCATCAGTAAAAGAAGGTGTTCCTTTTGTTAAAAAGGAACAGGAAACAGACAAGCAGAGTTTTTGCTCGACTACTGATCCAATTTGCCTTAATTCATGTATAGGCTGAGAATCACTACTACCACGGCCGACAAGTAAGACTTCACTACCTTGTATGGGCATAGCTTCACGTATTCGTTTTATCACAAGTTCAATCATAAACGGATGCGTACTGAAAGGTGGTGCAATTGAAAATGTAATGTGTGGATAGCGTTTTTGTATTTTCTCAATTTCAAAAGGGACATCACGTTTATAATGGGCTGCTGCAAATAATAAAACAGGGACAATTAAAACCTCAGTCGCACCGTCTTGGATGGCTTCTGCAATTGCGTCTTGTACAGTCGGTGTGGTTAGTTCAAGAAATCCAATTTTTTGGATGATCTCGCTTCGTTCTTTTATAACGGACTGAACAAAGTGAATGAACTGTTCGTTGCCTTCTTGTAATCGGCTACCATGTCCAATATAAACGATACCTTTCACCCTGCCACCACTTCTTTCTCCTCGATGATAGCTTGCAGCTGATGATCGATATTATGGAATCCGACTTTATTTGCATATTGCAGAGTCGGTTCATCGGCATATGAGAATGGTAAATGAAGAATATCCATGAATCCGAGGCGTTTTACTTCTGTTATAAACGTATCAATTGCAGCGCGTCCTTCGAATACAATACTATCCCATGTGAATTCAGTCAGTGTACATGTATGAACTTCATCAAAACGATAATCAATTTGATATTCATGCGTTAGGATATGAGAACCCGCACCTATTTTTTCTTGAATGATGGCAATGCGGTTAATATTTCGTCCTAAGTAAATAGTTGTTTCGGTAGAGAATCTTGCTGATTCGCTTAATAATCCATACTGCATAAGCGTTTTTTGAGTAGCGCTATTCATATGTTGTAGTGTTGCTTGTAAGGAGCGAATATCTTTTTGATGCTGCTCACATGATTGTAATAAGATTGCTACACTCTCAGGTGAACAGAAAACAAGGCGCTCGGCTTTAAATATTTCACAGAGTTGATCGGATGTTAACTGATATTCCCGCTTTTTGAAAGTTGGTATTTGATATATTTCTGCTCCATTTGTTTGTAACTTTTGCGCTAGTATACTTGTTTTATTTGTTGCAGAGGCAAATAAAACTTTTTTTCCGTGTAGTGGTTTGTGTTCTTGCCAAGCAATTTGTTTACGTAAAGATACAACCTCACCAACGATTGTCATCGAAGGATTTGAAATATGTTCTTTCTTTACGGAATCAACGATTGTAGACAATGTACCTGTAACAACTCGTTGTTTTCCCGTTGTACCCCATTCAATGACTGCTACGGGTGTATCCTTTTTTCTTCCTGTTTGCAATAAGTTTTCGCAAATTACCGGTAAGTTTTTAACACCCATGTAAAAGGCGATTGTATCGCTGTTTAAGAGGGCACTGTAATTGACTTGGTCGCTAATTGCTCCCTTTGTATGACCAGTTAGCAACGTGACACTATTACTATAGTTGCGATGGGTAAGAGGGATGCCGGCATACGCACTAGCGGCAATACTAGATGTAATACCTGGAACAATTTCATATAGAATATCTTCAGCTGCTAAAGCTGCTGCTTCTTCACCAACGCGGCCAAAAATCGATGGATCTCCGCCTTTTAAGCGGACGACAATTTTACCTTCTTTGGCAGACTTAATTAAATGCGTGTTAATCATTTCTTGTCGCATAATATGATTTGTTGGCATTTTCCCGCAGTAAACGAGTTCGCATGTTGGCTTTGTATAGCGAAGTAAATTTTGATTCAATAAGCGGTCATATAAAACAACATCTGCTTTTTTTAGGCAATCTATTGCTTTTTTTGTAATAAGTCCTTCATCACCAGGCCCTGCACCAACTAAATATACGTATCCGTTCATCTCTCCACCTCATCTATTTTTACTTGAAAGGAAACCCCAAAAAGGATTTCTTGTACAAGTTACATGTATATATAAATATCCCCATCAATAACTTCTACTTCATATGTTTGAATACAACCATCATCAGGTTTTTGAACTTCACCTGTTATTAATGAAATTTTCCAATCATGCAACGGACAGAAGACGAATTCTCCAGAAACAATTCCTTCCGCTAAAGGCCCAGTTTTATGAGGACACCGATTTTCTACAGCGCGAATGTCGCCATTTGAAAGACGAAACAAGGCGATGGATATGTCCTTCATTCGCACTTCCTTACCGATTTGCATGGGAAGATCTTCGGCGCGCATTATTTTTATTTTCTCTTTTGTTTGTAACATGTAGATCGCTCCTTACTTTACAGTTTCTACTTCATACATGGCTTTTAAGGATTTAGTTTCTAGCGCTTGTCCCCAAGCTTCTTCATATGTGTTACGCGCTTTTTGGAAACGTTCATTTAGCATAGCGACCATTTGCTTATCTTGCAGTATTTCTTTTATGTGATCTAAGCCGATTCGTTCGACCCAATAGGCTGTTCGTTCGCCATAAATGCCAGTTTCACGGTAATGTTGTACATAAGCTGTGGCAATGCGAAGTACATCTTCTTCTGTAGGGACAATCATTACAAAATCAGCTTCACGAACTTCTGTCCCACCGTTACCGCCAATATAAAGTTGGAATCCATTTTCAACACAAACGACGCCGAAGTCTTTTGTTAATGCTTCTGCACAGTTACGTGGACAACCCGTTACGCCCATTTTCATTTTGTGCGGTGTATCTACCATTTCTAACGATTGTTCAAGTAACATACCAAGCCCTAATGAATCTTTTGTACCAAAGCGACAGAAGCGAGAGCCGACGCAAGATTTTACATTGCGAAGGGATTTCGAATAAGCATAACCAGAAGTCATATCGAGGTCAGCCCAAACTCTTGGTAAATCTTCTTTTTTAACACCGTATAAGCCGATTCGACTTGCGCCTGTTATTTTTACGAGCGGCACATCATACTTTTTCGCAACTTCAGCAATTCTCATTAAATCATCTGCAGTAGTAACACCGCCATACATACGAGGAATAACAGAAAATGTGCCATCATGCTGAATATTACCATTCATTCTTTCATTAACGAATCGGGATGCCTTATCATCTGCATATTCTTCTGGACGTGCCATACGTAAATAGTAATTTAATGCAGGACGGCATTTTGAACAGCCATCTTCATGTGCGAAGCCAAGGACGTTTCGTACTTCTTTTGGCGATTTTAACCCTTTTTCATGAATCGCTGTGACAACTTCATCACGTGATAAAGTTGTACATCCGCACATACCAACAGATTGTGCAGATGCATCGAAGCTATCCCCGAGTGTATGTGATAAAATTTGTTCAACAAGTGGACGACATTTACCACATGATCCAGCAGCTTTTGTGCATCCTTTTACTTCTTCAAAAGTTGTTAAATCTTGTTCTAAAATGGCATGAACAATTGTTCCTTTTGTCACACCGTTACACCCACAAACAGTGTCATCAGCACTCATGCTTGCAACGTCAAGTCCGCTTTCTTCACCAGCTTTATGAAGAAGAGAAGCTGGTGTGTATTCTTGTATATCTTCTTCCTTTTTCAACATACTAAAGAGCCGTGTACCTTCAGTGGTGTCTCCGTATAAAACAATACCAACGACTTTGTTGTCGCGAATTAATACTTTTTTATAGGAACGTGTACAATCATTAAAGATTGAGATTGCTTTTGTCTTATCATCTTCATAAATTTGTCCGGCAGAGAATAAATCGCATCCTGCAACTTTAAGCTGTGTACCGACAATACTACCTGTATACCCGCCTGTTTGTGAGTTCGTTATATGTTTTGCCAGTATGGCACCTTGTTCGTATAAAGGAGCGACAAGACCATAGGCAATACCATTATGCTCGGCACATTCACCAACTGCATAGATGGATTCATCATCTGTTTGCATATAGTTATTCGTAACGATGCCGCGGTTTACAAGTAAACCAGCATCTTTAGCTAACTGTGTATTTGGACGTATCCCCACAGCCATTACAATTAAATCGCATGTTACAACACTGCTATCTTCAAATTGGATACCTTCAACATGGTCAGTACCAAGAATTTTCACTGTTTTCTTTTCCATAAGAAACTTCATACCTTGTGCTTCTAAATCTTCACGCAGTAATGAAGCAGCTTTAGCATCAAGTTGTTGCTCCATTAAGTGAGGCATTAAATGTACAACGTGTACGTCCATGCCAAGGTCAATAAGCCCTCGTGCGGCTTCTAAACCAAGTAATCCACCGCCTATTACAACAGCTTTTTTATATTGCTTAGCAGCATCCATCATAAATTGTGTATCTTCAATTGTACGAAATCCTGTTACACCTGGAAGCTCCGAACCTTCAACAGGTAAGATAAAAGCACTAGACCCTGTTGCAACAATGAGCTTGTCGTACATAACGATACGGTTCTTTTCTGTAACAATGACTTGTTCTTCACGATCAATATTTATTACTTTTTCATTTGTATACAGTGTAATATCATTTTCTTCGTACCAACTGTATTCGTTCATAATGATATCTTGTATATTTGTTTTTCTTTGTAGGACGTGAGATAGCATAATACGATTGTAGTTTGGGTGAGGTTCATCACCAAAAATGGTAATGTCATAAAGCTTCGGATCTTGTTTTAAAATCTCTTCAATGCAGCGTATACCAGCCATACCATTCCCGATCATGACTAAACGTTTTTTCATATTCATTTCCCCTCTTAAATGTGAAATGTTTAACAAACTTTTATACTCGTATTATAGAATATTTGGAAAATAGAGGGTGTGATGTTTATCACAGTTTTGGAGGGTTCACAAATTGTTAAAAATATTATAAAATTTCATTCGAATTCTTACAAAAATGTAAGGGAAATGTAATGGGATTCAATGGCGGAATTGAGTCTTTCTCTTTAAAATAAGTTTATAGAAAACTACACATATTGTATGGAGGAGGAATCCATCTTGGAGTGGGAAAGGGTAAAAAAGCGAGTAATTATTACTGGGATTGCGACGGTAGCTGCAACTATACTACTACTACCAACAAAGCTTGGACCAGTAATTGATAAATATAATCCATTTTATAAAACGAAAGAATACTATACGATTGTAAATGGTATCGGTCAGCACGTTGGCGATGATTGGTACGAATATGAATTTGTTGCATACGATGAAAAAGGAAGAGAACAAACTATAAAGAAAACGGTAAAAAATATGTTAAAAAGAGATGAGGCATTGAAAATTTTCGCAAAAGGACGTTATGGTGAATCATTAGTAGAGATTGAGGATCAAAATATTCCTGTGCAGGCGAGAAGTCAGCTTTTGAAGATGAGGTAAAACATTGTAAAAAACTGTAACATGGCGAGTGTATTACAGTCTTTTATTGCATATAAAGTGAAACTTTAATCAGTGGGAATCTTACTGCCCGTTAATGCGGGATAAATCTTTTAAAGAAGAAATTTTTCGTTATCAGTATTTGAATATACAATTACTATATAAATACGAATTGAAAAACTGACATAAACCTTTCTTTTTAGGTGGGAGAGAGCATCCGGCCAAGCATAGAAGCGGTCAGACCCTCTTCTGCATCATGCCAAGTTAAAACAAAGGGAGAAAACGAGTGCAGGTCACCTTTTATTCTTCGTAGCAGTGACTTATATGTCGAAAAATCAAGATAGTTTTATATATAATATGTTTTAATTAGACAGTGAGTATGGAATCTAGGAGCTCTAACTATATAACAAGAAAGTAGAAACAAGTTTATACTAGGCCAAGCTGTAAGTAGAGCTGCAACGCTAGCAAGTCTGATTACAGCTAATTTGTTAAAAGTGATATTGTTCATGACAACATTGTAAGGTACATGTAAGGTAATTCGATAGTTGCCATATGCGAATTCTATTACAATACAAGTAGAAAGTTTGAACATATAACTTTCTGTCTGAAATGATGATGAATGTTTGAAAAACAACCAACTATTGAATAGGCCTTATCTTGGTGTTAGCCCTGTCAAGTAGACAGCTATAAAAAAGACTAGGCAGCCATCAAGATTCGATATTCTATCGGAGCTCGGTGGTTGAGTCGTTTTTGGAATCGTTTATAGTTATAGAAGTAGATATATTCCTCAATTGCTTGTACTACTTCTTCTTCTGTTTTAAAATGGTGTAAATACAACATCTCCGATTTAAAATGGGAGAAAAATGACTCGATGCAGGCATTATCATGGCAGTTTCCTTTGCGAGAGTGGCTGCCGATGATACCCAAATCTGAAAGTCGTTTGTTGTAGACATGAGATGTGTACTGGAACCCTTGATCTGAATGAAGAATGGTTCCACGCACATCTCTTTTTTGTACCAAATTTTCAAGCGTATCTAATACGAGTTCATTGTCATTGCGTCTAGAGATTTTCCAAGAAACAATTTCATTATTATAAATGTCTTGCACGACAGAAAGATAGCGAAATCCATCTTGGATTCGTAAATACGTAATATCTGTAACGAGCGCTTCATTTTGTTTTCGATTTTTAAATTCACGGTTTAAAACATTCGGAAAAGTATTCGAATAATTCCCTTTAAAGAAGCGTCGCTTCTTACGAATAATAGATTGAATGTTGAGCTCACTCATTAATCGATAAACCTTTTTATGATTTACAAAGAAACCTTCCTCCTGTAAAGCTATTTTCATACGTGGATAGCCGTATTGTTTGTACTTCAGGTGGATAGATTGTATCACTTTTTTTAATTGTTGATCCGCTTCTGATCGTACATTTTTAGCTGTTTTCGCACGGATCCATTTATAATAACCCGCTCGATGTACACCTGCGAATTTAGTAAGCCAAGTGATCGGATATTTCATTTTTAACGATTCAATGATACGATATCGCTCCTTGTGCCTCAGTGCACCTCCATTTACAGATTTGGATAACGCTTTTTTAAATATGCAACCTGTGCCTTGTAGTAGTCTCTCTCTTCCTCCACACTGTTAAAATGGACACGTTTTCCTTTTAGAGGATTAGGAATACCTTGAGTTCCGCTATTTTTTCCACGAGTATCTGTAATATCACCCAATTCTTTATATTTTTTCACCCAATCCTTAAGTTGTGTAGAGCTCCTGATATTATATTGCTTAGCTATAGCTTGATAACTGCCTTCTCCATTTAAATAACTTTGAACAGCTGATAGTTTTAATCCATCTGAATACGTATTGAATGTTGTACCTTTTTTAACCACGAAAAATCCCCTCCAAGTAATAGTGTAACACCCATGTATGTACATGGTCTTTTTACACTGTCTACTTAAAGGGGATAATACCATCTCATTATGAGATGAGGCTATTTTTTAAAACCTTACAACATTGTAATGTTTTCGTAAGTTAATTCGATAGCTTATTTGTCACATTTTTTGCATAATAAAAATAGATAAAAAATTAGGAAAGGTAATAAGAAGGGAGAAGAATGGGATGCAAAAAGAAGAAGTAGTTAAGTTTCCGATAAAAGATTTCTGTAGATACTTTACTGTTGCTGTCGTATGTGTTGGACTTTTTGATATAATTACAAATTTAATTGTTAAATAATATAGATGATAAAACAAGAAGGAGCTTCCTTCTTGTTTTTTATTTGCACTCACTCTTGAATATCATATTAAAATGGGTGTAGGAGATGATAAAGATGCGGTGGATCGATAGTCATATACATTTAGATCAATATAGGAAAGAAGAACAAATACATTTAATTGATAATGTAAGAGGAGCGGACGAGATTGAAGGTATGATTGCGGTATCGATGAACTATCATTCTTGTCAACAAACATTATCTTTAGCCAAACAACATTCATTTGTACATCCAGCACTTGGTTTTCATCCGGAGCAAGTAATCAATGAAAAAGAATGTGAGCAAATTTATAAGTTAATTGAGGAGAATGCAAAAAAGCTTGTTGCTGTAGGAGAGGTCGGCTTGCCATATTACTTAAGGCAAGAACAGCAAGATATCGTATTAGGTTATTATGTAGAGGTGTTAGAGAGATTTATCATACTTGCGAAAAGGTTCAATTTACCGATTGTTTTACATGCAGTCTATGAAGACGCTGATATTGTATGTGATTTACTGGAACAGTATGAGATATCACGTGCGCATTTTCATTGGTTTAAGGGGAGTAAAAAAACGATGGAGCGAATGATTCAAAATGGATACTACATTTCAATCACACCAGATGTTATGAAGAAGGAGAAAATTAGAAAGATTGTATCGTTTTATCCATTAGAATATATGATGGTAGAAACCGATGGACCTTGGGAATTTCAAGAAGATATAATGACACATCCGAATATGATTAAAGATGTGCTAGTGGAGATTAGTCAGATTAAACAATTGCCAATAGAAGAGGTAGCAGAGCAAATATATCAAAATACAGTTCAGTTTTATGGGAAAAGGTAGAGGTAAAGAAAAGCCTCTATCCTTTTTTATTTGAAGTATATGGATATTATTTCTATTATTTTCTATAATTTATAATATACATCGAGGTTTTAATAAAAGGAGATGGGGAAAAAGAGTGGGGAGAGTATATAAAAAAATGGCTGTTGCTATTATGACGGCAGCTATGGTGATTTCTGTATTGGGATGTGAAACAGAGAAGAAAGCGACGACCACAAGTATAGGACAAGAAATAAAAGAAGTTGATCCAGCAGTAAAAGAACAAATGAAAGAAAATGAGAAAAGAGGAAATGCGATCGGAAATATCTCTAATAAAGGAAAAATGGCAGAAGGTGATGGTTGGATCTACTATGCGGTAAATGGTGATAAAAATACAGGGGGCATTTATCGTACGAAAGATAAGTTTCAAACATCGGAGCTTGTCGTAAAGGGAGTAAACGCTTCTTATATAAATATAAAAGATAAGGCTTTATATTTTATCCACTGGGATCGAGAGAAAAATACGAATACAAATGTAATGCCTTCTTTGATGAAATATGATATTTCTACAAAGAAATTAGATACGCTGAAAACAAATACAAATTACGTTTACGTAAAGGATCAATCGTTATTCTATACGAAAAAGTATTCTGAACATGGTGGGTTTGATATTGTAGGGATTGTGAAATTGGATTTGAAAACAGGACAAGAAGAAGAGTCACCGATTAAAACATCTGGTTGGGCTGAAACGATCGATGATAATATTGTGCACTGGAATAAATTTCGTGGCACACAAGTGAGCAAAGGTGACCAAACTTGGTCAAAGGAAAGTTTTGCAGAAATATCTAGTGGTACATACAATAAGGAAAAACTATATGCAATTGTAGATTTTTCGTTGAATTTAGATAATCAAAAACGAGATAAGGGTATATATGAGTTGGATGTTCAACAAAATAGAGAGACATTAGAAATAAAAGATGCCTTAAAGATGAATATAAAAGGAGATTCCTTCTATTACTTAAAAAAAGACGGTGTTTATAAAAGAAAGATTAATGGTGGGAATGAAAAGCAAATTTATGATGGAGCGGTTGAACCATCTAAATCTTATTTATACTTTATAGCCGGTGACATGCATTTATATACAGATAATGGTCTAATTCTAAATCTTGATACAAAGAAATCAAATGAAAAGCAAGATAAACGACTATCTGATGATGCATTGCTACGAAAGGTAGTCAACGCTCAACAAGAGATTATTAATATTGCCGTTTCAGCATCAACAGGGAATACGAAACCAGTAGACCGTTTTTCATACGGGGAATTAACACTTCCTACATATAATACGAAGACGGCATTAGAGACATCATTAGCTACTTATTTCTCAAAGGATTTCATTACGAAGTATATGAAAAGTGAATACATAAAGGAAATAGGTGGAAAGATGCACTATGTTGTTGGAGATTTGGGATCAGGAGCAGGTACTAAATATACCAAAATTATTTCTGCTAAGCTAAAAGATGGAAAAATATTGGCGACGGCAGAAACGTATAATGACTATGAAGATGTGAAAAAAGAAGTAGAAATAGAGTTGATCTACGAGAATAAGCAATGGGTAGTAGATAAAGTGCCTCGTTTTGATTTGGAATAAAAAATACCAAGCACAAATTTGTGCTTGGTATTTTTTTATGATTCGAGCCGTTTTGCACGCCGTATTAATAACAAAAATACAATTAAGACGATTCCAAGTATGAGAAAAAATCCATACTTCTTCAGAGATTCAATCGTGTCACTTAAAGAAAAAGGTTTATCAATATGGATACCATCTTTATTAGAAGTAATGTGGATATCCTTCATCTTTACTTCATTTGATTCTCTTTGTAAATCAATCCATTCTATATTTGGAATGCCTTCTAATTCACTTAATAGTTGTTTGAGAGGTGTGATCCCTAAGTATGGGTGATAGAAGGAACCGATTATGCCATCTGATAGCTTTGTAAATGATAATGCACGTTCTTTCATTTTAGAAGCTGCATGAGGATGATCTGCCTCTATAAATCCAACTGTTTCAGGGAGCACCTTCATCCCATGTAAAAAAGATGGTTTACTTGAAAAGGCTGTTGCGTGCATGGTTTTCCATGTTGCGTCACCTAACTGTAATTGCCCTACATAAGTTGAAAAGTAGCGTGATAATATCTCATACCCTTTTTGTGAAATTGCATAGTGCGGTGCTTCAAAAGCGAGCGGGTATAATTTAGCTGCTACGAGTTCTTCAATTCCTTTTTCAATATGTTCTGTTATATACGTTTCTTCAAATTTTTTACCATTTTCCACGTATTCCTTATAAGCAGTATCTGACTCGAAATCCTGTCTCGCTTTTGGTTGTTCATGATTAGGATGGCGGATCGGTTGATCAGTTTTTACATCCCAAAATTCAAATCCTTCTCCTGTTTCACTATCATAAAATTGGTGGGTATAGCCATGCATAACGATGGAGCCGCCGTTATCTTGCATAAAACGTAATACATCTATTAACTCAGGTTTATCTTGTAAGTGTATTGTCTTTCCTGTACTTGGATCTTTATACACTGGGATGACAGCAATCATATAAGGTATATTCTTTTCTTTTAATAGTTCAGCGATTTTCTGTAATTGCTTCGTATCGGCTGTTGGGTGTATATCTTCTAAGCGTAAATAGGCACGATGTTTATTTGTTTCCGGTTTTTGTTGGAAGTAAGAAAAGAGCATTTCACCAACGTAATGAGATGTCCAATTAAACAGCTGTGATGTCGCTACGTAATAGGATTGATTTTGTTTCACGATAAAGGGATATGTACCGTTTGAACCAATTGCATATGCAAGAGGAGATTCCCCAGCTGTATCAAATTGTTGAATCAAACGATCTTCGTGCAAGTTGTTTTTGAGATGATGTGTTGGATATTGTAAAGTATGAACTCGCACTTGTTCTTCTTTAAGCGTAATAAAGGAAAAACGATTTGGTAATTGTTCTATATTTTCCCCGAGAAATAATAAGGGGCCTGAAAAACTTTCTAAAAATTGTTTTGTTTCATCAGAAAAGTGCTCTTTTTTCTCTCCTATGTAAATGACATGTGTATAAGATGATTGTGTAGGAAGTTCGTTTGGCTGTGCTGCATTTTTTAGTGTTATATCACTTGTAAAATGTCCGAGTAAATTATTTAAAATTTGTATATCATTTGTAACTTGTCCGTTTTCTGTGCTATGCAAAATCAGTACTTTTGGCTTTTTCGTTGTTTGAGCAGAAGTATGGATAGGAATGAGTAGTAAAATGGTGAGAAAGAGTAATAACTTTCCTTTCATGTAGGCAGTCTCCTGTTCTTTTTGTAGAATTCAATTTACAATTATATACAAATAAAAAGGTGGAATCCATGTAAAATGGGTTATGGTAAAAATTACATATATATAATAGAGAAAGAATGCTACATTTTTCTTACTATTTTATTATGCATTGTTCATAAAATCGGTCTAAAGCATGATGTTAAGATGAATGCTTGTTTGATATGATTTAAGAGTAATAGGATGATAGATTGCAGGTAATTGTAAAGGAAGGGCTGAAAGGGGACAAATTTCAGCATAGAAAGAGGTAGAGGTAGTGAAAAAATTCTTTGTAGGATTTTTAGTTGTTCTTGGGATGTATTTATATTTCCAAGGAGAATCTGAAGGAATGGAAAGATTGACGAATCAAACAAGTTACGTTGATTCAGAGGAAGCAAAACAAATGAAACAAATTATTATTGAAGAAGCAAAGAAAGTAAATCTCCCAGAATGGATACCTCTTACAATTGCCGAGCATGAAAGTCGTTTGAACCCGCGAAGTGTTGGAGACAATGGCACTTCTTTTGGATTATTTCAGTTACATCGAGGCGGGGGACTTGCTCCTGATCACCTAACGGACGAGCAATTGAAAGACCCGCGGACAAATGCCCAAATTGCCATGCCTCATTTAATGAAAGGGTATAAAAGAGGTGTGCAAAAGGGTTTAACAGATTTAGCATTACTAAAATATATAGCAAATACGTCCGGGTGGCCTGGCAATCTAGGAACTGAGTGGACAGATCAAAATATGAAGTATAACGTTGGGCTAGAGGACGTGTACTATCGAAATAAAGGGGTAATCAAAGAGTAGGTGCTAAGAACCTACTCTGTTTTTCTAACAGAAAAAGCTCCATTTCATTTTGTTTATTAGTAAAGCCTATTTTTTTGTATAGCGGTTCACCATCTTTAGACGAATGAAGCCATATTCGTTTTACGCCGTTTTCTTTACATTCCTCTAAGCGGTATTCTAGTAATTTTTTGGCTATACCATGTCCACGGTACTTCGGCAGAGTATACATGTTCAAAATGTAGGCTTCCTTGCCTTCTAAATTTTCTATATAAGGTGGTCGATGAAAGAAAGTTACTCCACTTATACTAACAACTTTTTCATTGACGGTAGCTATATAAGCGATAAAATTTCCTGTTTGTATTTCAACTTGTAAATATTGTTCTGTAGCGCGCCTGAAAGAACCTTCCTCTTCATATGAATGCAGCCCATCTACTTCTTTAAGTAAGGAAACGCGCAAATCAATTAATGACTCTATATCATTTATAGTAGCTTTTCGAGCTATATAATTTATTTTTACTCACCTTTTCTCGTAAAATATCGTGCGAGTTGTTGCTTCACATCTTCTAGCTTTGTAGAAACTTGAGGGATTTTATACCCGACATATAATGGTGAAACAACAAAACGAGGAACAACTTTACAGACTATTTTTTCATGGAGATGATAGAAGAATAAATTATAGCTGCTACATCCTTTATGAAAATCTGTTAGTATGTAACGCACAGTTTGCTGAATATAGTGTGCCATCATATCGATCGATTTCATGTCTTCAATGACAATATTAAACTCGGTGAAGCCGATAATTGGTCGTGTAGAAATATTAAGTTCAATCTGTTCGTCTTTTTTTACGATTACGCCTTGAAAGTTTTTAGGTGCTATGTTTTCCAGGCAGTCTACATACTTCATTCCGATAATTTGCATATGCGCATGGTGCAAACTTCCCCCTGAAAATGGACCGTGATTTTTATATAAAATAACGGAAGTAAATTCATTGCTCTTTTCTAAAGCGAGCCAATGTTTAATTGAGAAACGAATTAATTTTTGCATATGTTCTTGTGTATAGGTTGCGATATGATCATCACAATTATCCGTTTCGATAAGAACTGTTTGGAACGTATCTTTCAATGTTGGAAATTTATTTTTTAACCAGATGATAGAATTTTCGGTTTCTAAAATATCAGTGAGGTTTTCTGTATCGCAAAAAGGACAAGCGGTGCTTTTATTGCGAATACTTTCTGGTTTTTGTTTTCCAATATCATTTAAAAAATAAAGTTGTTGTGTATCCATTCGTATATGCCCCTTTGAAAATATATGTAAAATTCCCGTCTACTATATTCGTGAAAAGGAAAGGGAAATCCTTTGTAGTGAGAAGAGGAGAAGGAACAACAATTTTTAATAGAAAAAACAAAAGACAAGATATCCTAATTGCACATGGGTATCTTGTCTTTTATTTTTTCTGTAATAATGTATATGGATAATATAGAGTATTTTCATTCTGTTTCTTTTTTCTATTTTTTAGTGTGTGTAAGGCAAAGATTGTACCTACAATTGTAAAAATGGCTTTCTTCATATTCGTTTTCCCCTTTTTATTGTTCATTTAATTCTTGGCTAACTGCTTTTGCATCAATTAAAGCGTGGAGAATCATTTTTACCATGTTCATCATTTTTATTCCTCCTTTTATAGTTGGTTTAGTTCTTTTACAACTGCTTGTCCGTTTACTAACACTTCGAAGATTGCTTTTACGATTTCTTTCATCATGATTATTTTCTCCTTTTGTTTATCTCTTGTTTACATCTTTATTGTATAAGGAGGCTTCATTTCGTACTATCGCTTTCCATTACGTGAACATAACAGTTTTGTAAGATTGGATGTAATTTGTTGAAATGTTTAGTCTATCTTCATTATTTTCAGAAAAATGACTATTCAAACATTAAATGGGGAAGTATAATAAAGAAGTAAGTATCAAATTTCGTACGAAAGGAGTGAATGAGATGAAATGTTCTTTAGCTGTGCGCACAAAATTTTTAGATTTCCTCTATTTTTGTCGTGCGATTTTTCATGATGTGGTTGCCAACGGGATACGTATGCCCTTTTTTAGCAATTGCATAGTAGCTATTGAACGATAGAAATCTCTTCACCCATTTTTATAAGACGTGTGAAAAGGGAGCTATTTAGCTTCCTTTTTCTATGCCAAAAACCATGGGGAAAGTTTCTTTCCCCATGGTTTTTTACGTTGAAAGGAGTACGGAAAATGACAATTTGTAGTGTAAACAATATAACGAAATCTTTTGGTGGAAATATCATATTTGAAAATATATCGCTTGAAATAAAGAATGGCGAACGCATTGGATTAGTTGGCCGCAATGGTAGTGGGAAGACCACAATTTTTCAGTTGTTAACAGGAATAGAGAATATAGATGCTGGTGCAATTCATATGAAGAAAGGGACACGTATTGGTCATGTAGCACAAATTCCAAAGTTTGCTGGTGAAGCGACTGTATACGATGTATTAAGCTCTGCTTTTGTAAAAGAGAAAGAATTGGAAATAGAAATGCGTAGTTTAGAGAAACGTATGGCAGAGGAACAAGAGCCAGCTGATTTACAAAAATTAATGGAGAAATATGGAGTAGTACAGGAACAATTTGCGTTCTTGGGCGGCTATGAAATAGAAGCGAATATCATGAAGGTAGCAAATGGTCTACAAGTAACAGAGCTATTTTCACGTATTTTTACGCAGTTAAGTGGAGGAGAACAAACAAAGGTGAGTCTCGCCTATATGCTATTGCAGAAACCAGATTTACTCCTGTTAGATGAACCAACAAATCATTTAGATTTATTTGCAGTGGAGTGGCTTGAACAATTCTTGAAAGAGTATACAGGAACAGTTATTGTGATTTCACATGATCGTTATTTTCTAGATGAAGTCGTTACGAAAATTTTTGATTTAGAAGATGGCGAACTTCACGTGTACTATACCAATTACTCGCAATTTGTGAAAGAAAAGGAGGAAAGGCTACTGCAAGAGTTCCAATCTTATCAGGAACAGCAAAAGAAAATAAAGAAAATGAAAGAAGCAATTAAGCGCCTAAAAGAATGGGCGAATCAAGCGAATCCTCCGAATGAAGGACTGCATAAACGGGCTAGAAATATGGAGCGCGCTTTAGAACGGATGGAAAAGTTAAAGAAGCCAATTATAGAAAGAAAACAGATGGGACTTCAGTTTGAAGGACAAGAGAGAAGTGGAAAAGACGTTATTGTAATGAAGGAAGTTGGCAAAAGTTTTGCTGAGCGTTCTTTATTCCAGGGGGCGAATTTACATGTTCGTTTTCAAGAGCGTGCGGCTATTGTTGGGCGTAACGGTACAGGGAAAACAACATTATTAAAATTGTTATTGGAGGAAATGAAACCAGATACTGGCGAGATTCGAATCGGTAGTGGTGTGAAAATCGGTTATTTATCACAGCATGCTTATGGAAATATAAAAACTAAGGTACTGGAAGCTTTCCGGGAGCATGTAGCTGTAACAGAAGGAGAAGCTCGCCACATATTAGCTCGCTTTTTATTTTATGGCCCAGCTGTTTTTAAAAAGGTCAATCAACTTAGCGGTGGTGAACGAATGAGATTACGTTTGGCACAGCTTATGTATCAAGATATAAACTTCCTTGTGTTAGATGAGCCCACAAACCATCTTGATATCGAATCGAGGGAAGTGTTGGAAGAAGCACTCGAACAATATAATGGAACAATCCTTGCTGTTTCACATGACCGCTACTTTTTAAATAAGTTATTTGAGAAAACGTATTGGATTGATGAGCATAAATTGTTTGAGTTTGCAGGGAACTATGCTTGGGCACGTCAGAAATGGGCAGAAAGAATAGAGAATCAAGTAGTGAAACAAGAGCAGCAAGAGGTTCCAAAAATAAAAGTAATGAATGTAAAGAAGAAGGAATCTAGTGATGTAGAAGGAATTGAAAATAAGCTTATGCATATAGAAGAAGATATATATGCGCTGGAGTGTACAATGGAAGACGAACGTGATGTTGAAGTGCTAGAACAGCTATATAAAGAAAAAACAGAGAAAGAGTTATTACGTGTAGAATTATATAACAGATTAGACAGTATGATGGAATAAGTAAAAGAAAAGCAAGTTATCCTCTCGTAGTATGTGAGTAAGGAGGCTTGCTTTTCTTTATGGGAATGGAGGGGCGTTTTGTTCATCATTGTTATAAATTCCCTTTCGTTATATTATGAATATGATTTTCAAAACAGGGGCGTAATTTTAAATGAGAGTTAAAAAATATGAGGGGGGCCTTATGTTAGGGTACGCGCGTATCATTACGATTGTTATTATTTGTATTGTATATATGATTTATGTTTCACGTGAAACAGTAGACTTGAAAATCTTCGTTGGTTTTTCATTATTTGTTTACATTGTAAATCACATTCTACTTATGCACTCACATCAAGAGAAGCGGCGTAATTTATATATATTACTTTCAAATGGGGTAATTACAGCCCTATTAGGATTCTTAGTTCCACAGACATCTTTATATTTAATTATATTTGGGATTGATGCAGTAGGCTTATTTATGAATACACAACGGAAAGTAGTCGTATATTTGTTTGCGAGTTTTTTCTTTGTATGCTGGTTTGCTATTTTACTATATACATATTGGTATGCTGGAGAGATAAGGATTTGGGAAAATGCCATTAATTTTATGTTCATTGTCTTCAGTGCTTTAGCGGGAAACTTAATTAAAAAACTTACAGTAGCTCGCCAAACTGTTGATGATCAATATGAAAAATTGACATTATCACATACAGCTCTAAAAGAAGCATATGAACAGTTGCAGCTTTATGCAAAAGAAGTAGAGGAATTAACTACAGTTCGGGAGAGGAACGATATTGCCCGAGAAATTCATGACACAGTTGGTCATAATATGACGGCTTTACTTGTTCAATTGCAGCTTGCTGAGGCTTTATGGAAGCAAAAGTCGGAAGTTACAGAAGAAGTTTTACATACATGTCATGAATTAGCTAGAAAATCTCTGCAAGAAGTAAGAGCATCGGTTCGTACATTGAAAGAGGAACAAAACTTAGGAAATATAATAGAGAATGTGCGTGAAATGCTAAACGAATTTTCAAAGGTAACGAAAGTACAAGTAACATTTCATTTACAAGGTGATCCAGTTACGATTCCACTGTCATTACATCCTCCTTTACTACGGGTTATACAGGAATCATTAACAAATGCGAAGCGACACGGAAAAGCTAGCGCGTGTGAAGTTAGACTTATTTGTTTGGACGAAAAAGTTATGTTATCTATTTCAGATAATGGTGTCGGTGTAAATGAAGTGAGTCCAGGTTTTGGGCTAATGAATATGAAAGAACGTGTAGAAGAGCATGGGGGGATCATTCGATTTGAGTGTGAAAAAGAGAAGGGGTTTCGATTGCAGATTGAGTTCCCACTTAAGGAGAAGAAGTGGGTAATAGGAGGAACAGTATGATTCGTATTATGATCGTTGATGATCAATCACTTATTCGTGATGGTTTAGCAATGCTATTAAATTTACGTTCAGAACTTGAGGTGGTGGGAACAGCGAATGATGGGGATGAAGTAGTTCAAAAGGCGGAACAACTACACCCTGAAATTATTTTGATGGATATTCGAATGCCACGTATAAATGGTGTTGAAGGAACTCGTTTAATAAGAGAAAGATTTCCTGATATGAAGGTTCTTATGCTGACGACTTTTAATGATAGTGAACTTATTTTTGAAGCATTAGAACAAGGAGCGAGCGGTTATTTATTAAAAGATATGGAGACGGATGCAATTGTTCAGGCAATATTGACGGTCCATGGAGGAGGAGCCGTTCTTCCTCAAGATATAACAGCGCAAATTGTGAAGGAACTAAAAAGAACAAAAGTAGTAGAAATATCGGAGAAAAGTAAGCCAAGGCAAATGGAACAATTAACAGAGCGTGAAATAGATGTATTAAGAGAAATAGGTCTTGGATTAAATAATAAAGAAATTGCTGAGAAATTGTTTATTACAGAGGGAACTGTAAAAAATCATGTATCTAATCTAATTAGTAAGCTAGAGCTTAGAGATCGGACGCAAGCAGCTATATATGCAGTAAGATACGGTGTTACAACATACACATGACTTTTGGCATAGAAAAATAAGGAAAAGCAGCAGATTGTGCTGCTTTTTTATTTTGCATTTCTATCTTAAGGGAGATGGAAGAAAGAGGATATTTTTTTACAATGAAACTGTAGATGAATACAAAGGGGCTGAATCGACATGTTAGTCGTAGATCATATTACAAAGTCATTTGGGAAGAAAGAAGTGGTAAAGAATGTATCTTTTGAAGTGAAGAAAGGAGAAACATTTGGTTTGCTTGGTCCAAACGGTGCAGGAAAGTCAACGACGATATCAATGATTTGTGGACTTATTCCATATGAAGGTGGAGATATAAAGGTTGGGGGGAAGTCTGTAAAAGATTATCCATTAGATGTGAAAAAGAAGATTGGTATTGTTCCGCAAGATATCGCGTTATACCCAACGCTTTCCGCCAAAGAGAATTTAATCTTCTGGGGAAAAATGTACGGTTTAAGTGGAGCTACTGCAAAGAAGCGGGCAGACGAGGTACTAGTATATGTAGGCTTACAAGATCGTGCAAAAGATAAAATTGAAACATTTTCAGGTGGAATGAAACGCCGAATTAACATTGGTGCAGCACTTATGCACGAACCAGAGTTATTAATTATGGATGAACCGACAGTTGGAATTGATCCGCAATCACGGAACCACATTTTAGAAACGGTAAAAGGATTAAATGAAAAGGGTATGACGGTGATTTATACGAGTCATTACATGGAAGAAGTGGAGTATTTATGTGAACGGATCGCTATTGTTGATTATGGAAAGGTAATCGCATCAGGGACGAAAACGGAGTTATGTAATCGTCTTGCTGATGGTTTTATGGTGAAGTTACAACTGAATCGTTATAGCCAAGATTTATTGAAGAAATTAAAAGAAATCCCTACTGTTGAACGGATTATCATCGATGAAGATACAAATACACTTGATATTGGATTGAAGAATGGAGAAGCTGTCGGTACTGTTGTTTCGGTGGTTGTAGAAAATCATATGCAAATTTTAAAGCTTGAAGTACAAGAGCCAAATTTAGAAGCCCTCTTTTTACAGTTAACAGGGCGTTCGCTTCGTGATTAAGGGGGTTAGGAACACATGAAAAGTTTTATTATTGCATGGAAAGATTTAAAAATTCGTTTAATAGATCGGCGTGGATTTATGATGATGTTACTTATGCCACTCTTATTAACAGCTATTTTAGGATCAGCACTAAGTAACATATTTGATAATAGCGGATTACCTAAAACGGTAATTGGTTATTATCAAGAAGGAACGGATGAGTTTGCAAATGTATTTCAAAAGGATGTATTACAATCAAGGGAAATAAAAGATGATGTAAAAGTAGAAGTAGTCACCTCACAAAAAGAGCTGGAGAATCTGCTAAGGAAGCAGAAAATTGATGTTGGAATTATGATTCCAAACGGGTGGAGTGAACATATCAAGGATGGAAAATTAAAAGAGCCAAAATTGATTACAGATCCATCAAAAGATATACAAGCAAAAATCACGGAATCGCTTATTCATTCTTTTTCGGAACGTGCTCAAACAATTGCTGTTTCTACTAGGAGTATCGTAACAGACTTAGCGCAGTCACAGCCAGGAAATATGGAACAGGTTGCAAAAGAGGTAAGTGCTAACTTACAAACAGTGGCGACTTCGAATACGGTTGGAATTGAGAAAGGGACGATTGGCAAAAAAACAGTTGCTGCGATGCAATATTATGCTGCGGCCATGTTAGTCATGTTTTTATTATTTAACATAACAGTAGGCGCAAAATCTATTGTGACAGAGCAACGAACTGAAACATTAGCAAGGCTATTCAGTACACCGACAAGTTCTTTTGCTATTTTATTAGGTAAATTTTTTGGCACATTACTATTTGCTTGTATTCAATTTGGGGTATTTGTAATTGCTACTCATTATGCCTTTCATGTGAACTGGGGTGAAGATATTACTCAGATTATTGTAGTAGGGATCGCTTATGCATTTTGTGTTGCTGGTTTATCTATGCTTATTGCAGCATTTATTCGTGAGGAAAAAACAGCAGATTTAATGGGAGGGATCGGAATTCAGTTGTTAGCAGTATTAGGAGGCTGTATGTTACCGATCTATGCATTTCCAGATACCCTTCAAACAATTGCTAACATTGCCCCAAATAAATGGGCTCTTACAAGTTTTTTAGATATTATGTCGGGAACAACATGGTATGCATTACTTCCAGTTATCTTAAGTTTATCTAGTGCAGGTATTATTTCCGTTATCATTGGAACATTCCGTTTACGTACAAGATAGGAGGAAAGTCAATGAAGAAAGTTTGGGCACTTTGTTGGTTAGAATTAAAACAAATCTTAATTAGGCCACAAAGCTATATACTCATGTTCGGAATGCCGATTATTTTTACACTCATTTTTGGTGGACTTTTAGGTGGAAGTGGAAACGAGAAAGTAAATATTAGTTTAGTAGATCAAGATGAATCTACGTTATCCAACTCCTATTATAAAGAAATAGAGAAAAGTGATTTGATTTCTATAGAAAAGGTAACGTATGAAGAAGCGAAACAGAAAATCGAAAATAAGAAGTCCTCGGGTATTGTAACAATCCCAAAAGAATTTCAAAAGAGTATGGCAGACGGGAAGATAGAGAAGGTTAAATTCCAATCAAGCGCTGATTTTACAGGAGGAGCATCTGTAGAACAAGTATTACAAAGCGCAATGAAAAAGATGGAAGTAGAAGTAGCGGGAGCAAGGGATTCAGAGAAAAAAGGGGGAACGTCTTGGGAGAAGATGTATGAAACGATTCATACAAAAGCAGAACCAGTTTCACTTCAAAAGGAATCCATTATATCTGGAGAGGAGAAGCTGAATAACGTAACAGGGCGAGCGGCAGGATTTTCGATTCTATTTGTAATGATTGTGATGCTAAGTGCGACAGGAACAATTTTAAAATCAAGACAACTTGGCGTTTGGTATCGTTTATTAGTAACACCGGTTTCAAAGGCTAAAATCCTGGGAGGATATATACTTTCCTTCTTTTTAATTGGTTGGATTCAATTTGGGATGTTAATGTTATTAACGAATATTTTGTTCGATGTACAGTGGGGAAATTTGTTAGGGACGATTACACTTGTTTCAGTGTTATTGCTAGCAGTGATTGGTTTAGCGTTATTATTAGCAAGTATTGTGAAGACAACGGAGCAGCAATCAGCATTAGGTAATATCGTTGTCGTTTCAACGTGTATGATTAGTGGTCTGTACTGGCCAATTGAAATAGAACCAGAATGGATGCAAACGGTAGCAAACTTTGTTCCTCAAACTTGGGCAATGCGCGGATTTACCGAATTGATTGTAAGGGGAGGCACCTTGGTAGATATAGCAGGATATGTTGGTATACTCATTTTATTTGCTGGTGTATTCTTTGTAATTGGTTTAACAAGAATACGTTATGATTGAAAAAAAGCAGAGTTTACAGCTTAACGCGCTGAACTCTGCTTTCTTTTTGTGTATCGTCTTCTCCCATAGAGATGATAATCGCAAGTCCGAGCATAAAGAAGAATGCTAAAAAGAGGACGAACTTTGGGAAAAACGGGAAGAGTAACAATGCCCCGACTATCATGAGTGTTAATGCAACATAGTGCAAGACATATTGGAATAGTTTGTCCATATTTTCGCCCCCTTTTTGATAGTTTGTTAGTAGTCTATGCTCGTTCGCTGAATAATAGAATCATTTTTAAATCGTTTCTTTATAGTAAAAAATAGTAAGGAATGATTGACACAATTTAAAAAAAGGAATAATCTTGAAATTAATTCATACTATTTTTATGGGTAAAGTAAAGATAGTTACAGAAAGGAGTCTGTTGTTTCGTTACATAGGTAGAAAATATAAAGTAAGGGTGAGAAAAATGAGAAAGGTATTTACTGGTTTACTTGCTACTCTCTTTAGTACATCCATGCTGCTGGTGGGATGTGGACAAGAAGAAGCAAGTACAAATGAAAAAGCAAACGTACCGAAAGTAAAAGATGAATTTATCCAAGCGAGTGACAAAGCAAAAAATCCAGCAAAAGCAAAAGAAAGAAAAGATACCTTTGTAATTGGAATGCCCAGTCCAGGAGGAATATTCCTTCCGCACTTTATGGAAAATGGGTGGGATGGAAATATCACACAAGCTATTTTTGCACCACTTGTTGGATTAGGTAAGGAAGGGAAGCCAATCCCGATTCTGGCAAAGAAATGGGATATTTCTGCTGATCAGCTGACATATACGTTTCATTTAAAAGATGATTTGAAATTTAGTGATGGATCTCCAGTAACAGCAGATGATGTGGCGTTTACATTAACACTATTACATGACCCAACTTATAGCGGGGCAACAGATATAAGTCAGACAGCTATTAAGGGTGGGCAAGCATATAAGGAAGGGAAAGTAAATACCATTGAAGGAATCCAAGTTGTTGATCCTAAGACAATTATAATTACGACAGAAAAAGTAAATGCACAAACATTATCTCTTATAGGTGGGGAAGTTATATCAAAGGCTTATTACGGAAAAGAGTACAAGCAAGGAAATTTAGAGTATTTAAAAGAGTTATACGGAAAACCAATGGGAGCAGGGGCTTATAAATTAGATAAGTATATTCCAGGACAAGAAGTTCGTTTTGTGGCAAATGAAAATTATTTTGAAGGAAAACCGAAGATTGAGCATTTTATCTACAAAATTACAAAAGGTGATACGAAGCTGCAGCAGTTTCAAACAGGTGAAGTCGACTATGATGGCTTTGCAACAAATGAAGAAACGGTCGAGCAGTTAAAAGGGTTAGGTTTTGCGAATATCAATGTGTATACGGGAAGTTCCTATGGCTATATTAAAATGAATTATAAGAAACCGTACTTTAAAGATAAGCGTGTTCGTCAGGCATTTATTTACGGATTAGAGCGCCAAAAGGTCATTGATACGTATTTTCAAGGGTATGCTTCACTTGTTAACATACCGATTACTCCTGTTTCTTGGGCGTATACAGAAGAGGGCATTAATAAGTATGAGTATAACTTAGATAAGGCGAAGAAATTACTTGATGAAGCTGGTTGGAAAGAAGGTTCAGATGGAATTCGTGAAAAAGACGGTCAGAAATTGAAAGTGAGTTACTTTGCTTCTTCTGATAGTAAAATGAATGATGTTTTGATACCGATTATGAAAGAAGATTATAAAAAAATTGGTGTAGACTTCAATCCAGAATATATGGACTTTAATACGATGATTTCGAAGGTAATCAAAGGGGATTATGACCTAGCGATGGTGTCGACGCCAATAATTGATGATCCAAGTGGTACAATTGAAGAGTTCGTTTCAACAAGTAAACGGAACTATGATGGATATCATAACCCCAAAGTGGATGAATTAGCAACGCAAGCATTACAAACATTGGATATTGAGAAAAGAAAAGAAATTTATAAGAAGCTATATCAAGAACTTAGCGAAGATCCGCCCGTTATATTCTTAAATAATAGTAAAGAAGTTTCTGCTCATAATGCGAGAATACAAGGATTACAGGAAGATAATTATAATGGAATATTGTTAAGTTTACCTAAATTAAAGATTCAACAATAATTTCATGAAAATTCTTAAAATATTTATATAGAAAGAATTGACAAAATATAGTGAACGATATAAGCTAATAACCATAAAGTCTACCGGGAAAGTCGGAATAATAATGTTACCCCTCATAAAATATCTATTTTTTTTGTATTTAAAACCGACTTTTCCGATAGGTTATTAAAAATGTTGCTGTGGGAGGCATACATAAGGCAAGCAGTTCATAAGGTGTAATTATTAAAAAAAGTTAGGGTGGGGACAATGAAGAAAAAAACCAGAAAATGGGCTGGTGTATTTTCAGTATTACTGAGTAGTTCGCTTGTGTTATCCGCTTGTGGGGGACAAGAGGATAAAGCTTCGACGGAACCAGTTAAGCAGCAGGATTTAAAAGATTTAAAGATAGAAAAAATTGTAGCTACAGATAAGAAGAAAAGTCCAGAGAAAGCCAACCAGCGGAAAGATACTTTCATTACTGCCATTTCTAAACCAGGTGGTGTGTTCTTACCATATTTTCAGGATAATGGTTGGGATGGCAACGTAACATCTGTTATTTTTGCTTCTCTTGTTACAAGGGATAAGCAAGGAAAACCAATTCCAGAGCTTGCAGAAAAATGGGATGTTTCTGCTGATCAGTTAACATATACATTTCATTTACGTAAGGATTTAAAGTTTAGTGACGGTTCACCATTAACGGCAGATGATGTGGCATTTACATTAACGCTGTTACATGACAAAGCATATGAAGGTAGTGAAGACATTTCCCAGTATGCAATTAAGGGCGGAAAAGATTATAAAGAAGGAAAAGCAACTTCTATTGAGGGGATTAAAGTAGTTGATCCACAAACAATTAAAATTACAACAGAGAAGGTAAATTCTCAAGCGTTAACAAGCCTTGGAGGACCTGTCTTATCTAAAGCATATTATGGGAAAGATTATAAACAAAATACAAGTTTAGATTATTTGAAAGCATTATATGGTCAGCCAATTGCTGCTGGTCCTTATAAGTTTGATAAGTATGTTCCAGGACAAGAAGTTCGTTTTGTTGCGAACGAACACTACTATGCAGGAAAACCAAAAATTAAAAATTTCATTTATAAAATTACATCAGGTGACACAGGATTCCAGTTATTCCAAACAGGAGAACTTGACTATACTGGATTTAGAGCGAATCCAGAAAATATTGAGCAATTAAAAGGTTTAGGATTTGCGAATATTCATCTGGAATCATCAAGTGATATTGCCTATATCTATATGAATAATAAGAAACCGTATTTAAAAGATAAAAAAGTGCGTCAGGCACTGATTTATGGATTAGATCGTAAAAAATATGTAGATACAGCTTTACAAGGTTACGGATCCGTTGCAAATGTACCAATTGCTCCAGTCTCTTGGGCGTATACGGAAGAAGGAATTAATAAATACGAATATGATGTAGAAAAAGCAAAAAAATTATTGGATGAAGCAGGATGGAAAGTTGGTTCTGATGGAATTCGTGAAAAAGATGGTCAAAAATTAAAATTAACGTATTATGCATCAAGTACAGGGAAAACAAATGATATCTTTATTCCAATTGCTAAGGAAAATTATAAAGCGATAGGAATCGAGTTTAATCCAGAGTTGATGGACTTTAATACAATGCTTTCAAAACTTGGAAAAGGTGACTATGATTTAGCGTCTGTATCAACGCCAGGTATTAGTGATCCAAGCGAAGTTGTCATTGACTACTTGTCGACTAATCCTAAAAATGATACAGGTTATAAAAATGTAAAAGTGGATGAATTGATTGTAAAAGGTATAGAAACAGTTGACATTGAGAAGCGCAAGCAAATTTATAAAGAATTATATAAAGAGTTAAGTGATGATCCACCAGTTATTTTATTAAACTACCGTAAATTACTTTATGGTTATAATGCTCGAATAAAAGGGATTAATCCAGAAAAATACGATGGCATTAGCTCAAACTTACCAGTGTTATCAATTGAAGAATAAAGATAAGTGAGTATAATAGAAGACATTTTTTCATACAGCAAGTGATAAGATGCTGATTTGAAAAAATGTTCTTCTATTTTTAAGTAAATATGATTGGGGAGACAAAAAGTGAAGACATATATCATTCGTAGGTTTCTGCAAATGATTCCTACATTGTTTGGTACATCTATTATTATCTTTTTCTTATTTGCCCTCCTGCCGGGCGATTATGTTGATTCTAATCCAAAGTTAACGCCAGAACGAGCACAAGAATTAAGAGAATTATATGGATTAAATAAGCCAATTATTGAGCGATACTTTCATTGGTTAGGCAATGCATTACACGGTGATTTCGGTTTCTCGTTGCAATATCAAGAGCCGGTGACATCATTACTAAATAAATTCATTTGGAATACTTTTATTGTTGCAGTGGCAGCTTTATTTTTCACTTGGATAATCGCACTTATTATTGGCGTTGTTTCAGCGACAAAACAACATTCATGGTTTGATAGATTTGTCACAATTGGTGTTTTTGCTGCGATGTCATTTCCATCATTCTTTATCGGATTATTTCTAATTAAGGTATTGGCAGTTGATCTAAATTTATTGCCAATTGGCGGTATGATTGACATTGGGAGTAATTCGACTGGCATTACATACATATTAGAAGTATTACGACATATGATTTTACCGGTGTTTATTTTAACGCTTCTTGGGGTAGGATCATTAACGCGTTATTTTAGAACGGGTATGCTTGAGGTCGTAAGACAAGATTATATCCGTACTGCACGTGCAAAAGGTTTGAAAGAAAAAGCTGTTATTTATAAACATGCACTAAAAAATGCGATTTTACCAGCGATTACATTACTTGCATTTGAATTACCAGGATTGTTCTCAGGAGCAATTATTATTGAACAAATTTTTAACTGGCCAGGTATTGGTAGTATCCAATTGGAAGCATTGAACTTCCGTGATTACACAGTGTTAATGGCATTTACAATGTTTCTTTCATGTTTAACGATTATGGCAAACTTTTTTGCGGATATTGTATATGCGCTTGTTGATCCGCGTATTCGGCTGAAGTAAGGGGGGGAAGAGATGGAAACTGTTACAACAATAATTAAGAAAAAGAAAGAACAGAAAAAGGACAATGAAGCATCACCATGGCGTCAGGCTTATAAGAAAATAAAGAAAAATAAATTAGCACTGTTTGGTTTGTATGTTTTAATTTTTATGTTTTTATTTAGTTTCATTGGGCCATTCTTTTCGCCGTATGCTGAAGGAACAGTACAAGTAACACAAATTAATAAACCACCGAATTTTTCACATTGGCTTGGCACAGATCAATTGGGACGAGATATTTTAACACGATTAATGCAAGCCGGCCGGATTTCATTAACAATTGGTTTAGCTTCGATGGTTTTATCTGTCATACTTGGAGCAATATTAGGGGCTATTTCCGGTTTTTACCGTGGTATTGTAGATCATATTATTATGCGCATCGCGGATGTGTTAATGTCTATCCCAGGATTACCATTACTGATAATTATGGGAGCTATCTTATCTGAATGGAAACTCCCATCTGAATATCGTCTTTACGTAATCATGATTATCTTAAGTCTAGTAGGTTGGCCAGGGCTTGCCCGTCTTGTTAGAGGACAAATTTTGACGCTTCGTGAACAGGCGTTTATGCAAGCTGCTGATGTATTAGGATTAAAAGATTCTCGCAAAATTCTCCATCATTTAATTCCGAATGTTTTTCCGCTATTAATTGTTGTGGCAACGTTAGGTGTGGCGGGATCTATTTTAAGCGAATCGGCATTAAGTTATTTAGGGCTTGGGGTTGTCCCACCAACACCATCATGGGGAAATATGATTAGTGCTGCAAACTCATTAATTGATTTCCAAAAACGTCCATGGTTATGGATACCGCCTGGTTTTGCGATTTTTATAACAGTTGTATCAATTAACTTACTTGGTGATGCACTTCGTGATGCATTGGATCCAAAAATGAAGCGGTAGGTGAGGGAGCATGGGTAAAGCAGTAGTAGAGCTAAAGGATTTACAAACGTACTTTCAGACGGAAGAAGGTACAGTAAAGGCTGTCAATCATGTTAGTTTTTCGGTACGAGAGGGTGAAACTGTTTGTGTAGTAGGAGAATCAGGTTGTGGGAAAAGTGTAACGGCTTTATCTATTATGGGACTTATTGCTGAATCTGGCGGCATTGTTGGTGGTGATATCCTTTATGAAGGTCAAAGTCTTTTGGGCATGAAAGAGAAGGAGCTTCGAAGTTTAAGAGGAAACGATATTGCGATGATTTTCCAAGAGCCGATGACATCCCTTAACCCGGTTTTTACTGTTGGGGAACAAATTGTTGAGACGTTAAGAGAACATGAACTTCTTAGTAAAAATGAAGCGTATAAGAAAGCAATTGAATTAATTCGTAAAGTTGGTATTGCACGTGCGGATGAAATAGTACATTCCTATCCACATGAGCTAAGTGGTGGAATGTTGCAACGGATTATGATTGCGATTGCACTAAGTTGTAACCCTAAACTATTAATTGCCGATGAGCCTACAACAGCCCTGGATGTTACAATCCAGGCGCAAATATTAGATCTACTAAGACAAGTAAAAGAGGAATTTAAAACATCCATTTTATTAATTACACATGATTTAGGTGTAGTAGCAGAAATGGCAGATTACGTTGTTGTGATGTATGGTGGTAAAGTCATTGAAGAAGCACCTGTACTGGAGCTATTCCAAAATCCGAAACATCCATATACAAAAGGTTTATTAAAATCAAAGCCGGTGATGGGAAAACGAACAGATAAGCTTTATTCAATTCCAGGACAAGTTCCAAACTTAGTTGGCCTAGGAGAATTTTGCTACTTTAGTGGTCGCTGTGAACATTGCATGGACATATGCAAAAATGCAGTACCCGATCTTGAAGTACATGAAGATAATCATAAAGTAGCTTGCTGGTTATATGAGGAGCGTGCTGAGCAATGAGTGAACCGTTATTAGAAGTAAAGAATTTAAAAACGTATTTTCCTATTAAAGGCGGCGTATTTAGTAGAACGATTGGGCATGTAAAAGCGGTAGATGGAGTTAGCTTTACGATTAATAAAGGTGAAGTATTTGGTCTAGTCGGTGAATCCGGAAGTGGAAAGACGACGATTGGTAAAACAATTCTTCGTCTCGTTCAAAAAACAGAGGGCGAAGTGAAATTTAAAGGTCAAGATGTTCACACGTTATCGAAAGAAGAACTGCGGAAACATCGTCCTAATATGCAACTTGTATTCCAAGATCCATTTAGTTCATTAAATCCACGGATGCGAATTGGAGAAGCGCTTGGTGAACCGATGTTAGCTCACGGTTTAGCAACGAAAGAAAATGTTCGTGAAAAGGTATTAGAAGTGTTAGAGTTATGTGGATTAGCACCTTATCATATCGATCGTTATCCTCATGAGTTTTCTGGTGGACAACGTCAGCGTATTGTTATTGCAAGGGCGATGGTATTAAATCCAGAATTTATTGTTGCTGATGAACCCGTTGCGGCATTAGATGTATCGATTCAAGCACAAATTATTAATTTGTTTAGCGATTTACAAGAGAAAAAAGGTTTATCCTATTTATTTATTTCACATGATTTAAGTGTTGTCGAACACTTATGTACAAAAATAGGTATTATGTATTTAGGGACAATCGTGGAAACAGCACCTCGTGATGAGCTATTTGCAAATCCGCTTCATCCATATACGAAGGCTTTGTTATCCGCAGTACCAATTCCTGATCCAACTGTTAAGCGAGAAAGGATTATTCTACAAGGGGATATTCCAAGTCCAGCGAATCCACCATCAGGCTGCCGCTTTCATACACGTTGCCCATTTGCAACAGATATTTGTAAGCAGACTGTACCGGAATTTCGTGATGTTGGAGAAGGACATCTTGTTGCTTGTCATCATGTATAAAAGAAAAGGACTCTTCCGCATTATGGAAGAGTCCTTATTTTATTTACTTGATGATGGTTGTTTTAGTACATATTGTTCAATTGCATGTGCAACACCGTGTTCATCATTTGTTAATGTAACAACATCACATAATTTCTTTACATCTTCTTCAGCATTTCCCATCGCAACAGATAGACCGGCTACTTCAAGCATCGGTACATCATTAAAGTTATCACCAATTGCAATTGTATCTTGAATTGGAATGTTGAAATATGATGCCATTTCTTGTAATCCATTTCCTTTATGGCCATGCTTGTCCATAATTTCTAAATTTGTCGGAGCTGATGCTGTGACCATAATTTCTTTATCTTCTTGTAAAGAATGCAGTAGCTGTGAACGATGATCTGCATCAAACGTTAAAATAAAGAATTTCGAGATTTCTAACTCTGGATTATTTACGACATCTTCAATTTTTTGGAAATCAGTAATTAAGTTAGATTTTTTTTGCTTCTCTGTAATTCTTTCCAATTCTTCAATTGTAACATCAAGCACATGCTTATTTTCTTCGAATGTATGCATTACTTTTTCATTCCAATTGTAAGGAGAATAAACGCCTTTATTTGTGTACAGCTTATATGGAAATCCTTCAGCTTCTAGTAATTTCGCAAGCTTGTATACTTTATCATTTTGTAAACAACGTGCGTTAATTACTTTTCCATCAACATAAACAATTGCCCCATTGCTTGCTCCAACTGGAAGTGATAATTGATACTCTTCCAATAGTTTTAAAGCGTCTTCTTTCGCACGACCAGAACAAATCATTACCACATGACCGGCTGCTTTAGCACTCTGAATAGCTTGTAAATTTTCCTTGGAGATTTCAAGATTAGATGATAGTAGTGTACCATCCATATCTAGTGCGATTAATTTCAAACTGACCACCTCTTTGCTTTTATTATACATATATAAGTACAAATTGAAAAACTGACATAGAACCTTTCTTTTTAGGTGGGAGAGAGAGCATCCGTCCATGTATAGAAGCAGCCAGATCCTTTTCCTGCTCCAGCCAAGTTAAAACAAAGATAGAAAACGAGTGCAGGTCACCTTTTGTTCTTCGTAGAAGCGAATTATATGTTGAAAAATCAAAATGGATTTATCTCGCATTAATGGACAGTAACACTCCTACCTCAAAATTCAGCGGAATAAAAGAAGTTAGGTGGGGGATGAACTGTCTGTAAAAGCCCGACTGGTGAGGGCTAATAATCAGTGGGGATGGAGAAAACCCCCACTGATTAACGTTTCGCTTTATATAGTTATGAAAGGAATAAAAAAAGACTGCGTACAGTCTATTTTAGAGAGAGGTGTGTGCCTGAATGATCTTGTTCAGTAATAATTGATTATGTTCTCGTAGTTTTTTTATATTTACGTCGAATCCATATTCTAGTAAAAAGTAAGAGGGGAGCTGTGGCTGTTTGTGCAAGGCTGAAAAAATTAGTTCCCAGTTAATAGAGCCGTTACCAATTGGTAAATGTTCATCTTCTACTCCGTGGTTATCATTTAAATGCATTGTCCATAGGCGAGAGGAAGTTTGCTCAATAACATTTGGGATATTCCAGTTGTTGAGATAGGCATGCCCTGTATCGAGAACATATCCAATTATATTTGGATCAAATTGATCTACAAATGAAATGTATTCTTGTTCTGTAAATAAAGATGTTCCATTATATCCAACGTTTTCAATTACTAATTTAATCCCTAATTCTTTTGCTTCTTTATATAGAGTATAGACAGCCTCGGTAGCTAATTCTTGCGCAGTATGTAAGTGAAACAAAGGTGAAACATAAAAACCAGGATGAACAACGAAATAATGAGCATCTATATTATATGCAAAATGAAGAGCTGTTATATGTTGTTTCAGCGCCGCATTACGCAATTCCTTATTTTCAATGGCTAAATTCACACCCCACGCTGGTGGATGAATAGCATAGGTTACATTTAAATTTTTTAGTGAAACTACTTTTTCTTGATATATGGAGGCTAAATCATACCACTCACTGCCATCTAGCAATAATTCTATATAGTCTGCTTCCTGCTCCATAAACATTGGGATTTTTTCTTCTATGCTTGCCGGGAATAACAATAAATCCGAATAATCAATTTGTATCGTTATACTCCTTCCATAATTTTCTGATTCCATAATTTTTCTTTACTTAATGAAATACCTTCTACTTGAGAATGTAGTGCAGCCTTTACTTGTTCTTCTGTCCAAATAAGACCCCCTAGAATGATGGGTTGTGATAGTTGTTGTTTTAAGATAGGGACGATATTTGGAGCGATACCTGGCATGATTTCTACTATATCAGGTTTATTTACTTTGATATTATGCATGGCTGTATGAAGTGAATTGCTATCAATTAAGAAGATGCGCTGAATGGCAAGTAAACCTTCTTTTTTTGCTGCTTTAATAGACATGCCTTTCGTTGAAACAATCCCAGTTGGTGTACAGTACTTCTTTAGAAAATGAATTGCTTCTATATCATTAGATAAACCTTTTATTAAATCGAGATGAATGAATAGTGGCTTTGGGCATTCTTTTAGTACTTTTCTATATTTGATGAAAAATGATAATGTTCCATTCATCAATAGTAGTGCATCGGCATCAGAGGTAAGCGCTTTGTTAATATTTTCGCATGTGCACGCAGCGATGAGGCGTTGCTTTTTGAAGAAAGATTGTGTGTTCAATGGATATCCTTCCTTTACAATAAGACTCTATAACCTCATTGTAAGCGGATAATGTTAAGGAAGTTTTAAACTAATGTTAACAAAACTTGTTCCATATATTTACAAATGACGACATGTTCCTTAACATTTTCTTAATATTACTTTGTTATTTTTGAAATATAAACATATGGGAATTCACGAGGCAGGAGACGAAGAGAAAGCCTTTCATGAGGTAATAGAGAAGTGAAGCTGTACACTGTTGTACGGATTTGTTTACTATTGCTTTTTGAAAGGCTTTTTTTACGTATTCATTTTGAGATTTAAAATATGTGAGGCTCTGATTTTGTTTCTATTTTTTAGAAAGGAGTTGTTTTAGAAAATTGAGGAATCCTTTAAATCTTCAAGCTTATTTATTTGATTTAGATGGCACAATCTATTTAGAGGATCAGTTGTTGCCAGGTGTAATAGAGATTATTTCTTATGTACGTGCTCAAAATAAGAAGCTTATGTTTATTACGAATACGTCCATTAAAACAAGGGTTTGTATTCAGAAGAGTTTAGCTAACTTAGGATTACAAGTCGATTTGTCTGAAATTATGACAGCAGCTTTTCTGGCAGCTCAATATTTTTATGAGACAAATCGGGATGCCAATGTATTTGTTGTTGGGAGCGAACACGTCTTCCAAGAATTAAAAACCTTTCATATTAGGGTGACAAATAATCCGCTAGAAGCTACACATGTTCTTGTTGGATTGGATAAAACATTTTCATATAAAAAACTACATGAGTGTATGCAGGCAATTCAAAGCGGAGCACAGCTGGTTGAAATCAACCCGGACTCGTTTTGCCCTATTCAAGGTGATCGTATTCCAGATACAGGTTCATTGGTAAAAGCGATTGAAGTAGCGACTGATACAAAAGCGACAGTCACAATTGGTAAACCTTCTTACTACTATATTCATAAAGTCATGCTTTCTTTATGTTTACAGCCAGAGGAATGCTTAGTTATAGGAGACCGTTTAGATACTGATATTTTATTTGGAAAGCAAGCAAATATGAGGACGGCCCTTGTACTAACAGGTGTCACTTCTTATGAAATGGCAATGAAATCAGTTTTGAAGGCAGATATTATTGTAGGCACTGTAAAAGAATTACATAAACAACTACATCTTGATGTGAGAAAAAAGGTTTGATATCGGCTGTTAAAAATCGGTGTTTTTACGTTCATATTGTACAAAAAGTAGTAGAAGAGCTATTTGGGACTCTTTCTACTACTTTTTTATTTCGTTTTGTAATCATAATATTACATTAATGTTACAAATGTATACGTGTCGGAAAACGCTATATAAAGGGGTTTATGAATGTTTGCAAATAATGTCGTAAAAAAAATGTAATAAATTTTATGTATTTATATTGCAGTATGAAAAAACTTATGTTACATTAATGTTACAAACATTACACTATTTGTTTTAATGTAACGTTAAGATAAAAACTATGAATTAATCATTTCTTAGAAATTACATATAAATATCTATTAATAAGGAGAGAGTAAATATGAAAAACGAACAAGTATTACAACTAACAAAAATGGATTTATTAGGATCAGCGAGTGGAGCGGCAGTATTAACGGCATTAATCGTATTTCTAGCTAACGCTTTAGTATAATAAGAATTTTGTAAAAGAAGTGGCATAGGTATTACAACGTAAAAAGATAGTTATAAATTGAAGGGAGAATGGGAATATGGAAAACAAAGAAGTATTACAACTAACAAAAATGGACTTATTAGGATCAGCAGGAGCAGCAACAGCGTTAACAGCATTAATCGTATTTCTTTCAAGTGTATTAGTATAATAGAAGTTTTGTACAAGTAATAGGGCAGCATGAAGAGTGTAAAATAAAGATGAAAGGAGAATGAGGAGTATGGAACAAGTATTACAAGTAACAAAAATGGATTTCTTAGGGGCAGCAGGTGGAGCAGCAGTGTTAACGGCACTTATTGTATTCCTTGCAAATGTATTAGTATGATAAGTATAGATAAGTGGAATTTCTCATATATTATTCGTACTATTATTCAAAAAAAATAAAGACTCTAGCATATTATAGATAGTTAATATGTTAGAGTCTTTTTTGCAATAATAGATAGAAATACAAACTAGCACAAATAGCCCCAATACCCCTATTAGAAGGTTTTTGAACACAAGACTACACCTTCGTAATAACCACATTATAATTTCTCTATTTTATCCCGCTATTCGCGGGCAGTAAGACCCCACCTCAAGATTCAACAAAAGCAAAGAAGTTAGGTGGGAGACGGGCTGCCCGTAAAAGCCCGATTGGTGAAGGCTAATAATCAGTGGGGGATGAAGAAGACCCCCACTGATTAAAATTTCACTTTATCGAGAAAAATCTCAAAGCAAGGGAAAGGGAAGGAACAGAGTGCTCCTTCCTTTTTTATATATGAATGAGGAGGAATCTACATGAGTTATATTATCGGCGTAGACGGTGGAGGCACTAAAACGGAAGCGGTAGCTTATGATTTAAATGGAAAAAAAATAAGTGAAGGTAAAGCGGGGTATGGAAACTTACTTCTAAATGAAAAACAAGCTATTATTAACATTATTGATGCGATTGAACAATGCTTAGTTCCTTTAAAAAAGGAAGAATGCCAGTACATATGTCTAGGATTAGCTGGGTATGGAGGGGTTAAAAATACAAAAGGTATAAAAGATGCTCTTTATGAGGCGTTTAATATTCCGTTTACGATTGTAAATGATGGAATTGTTGCACATGCTGCTTTACTAAAAGGAAAAGATGGTATCTTAACAATTTCAGGAACAGGTTCTGTTAGTATTGGAGTTCATAATGGTATCGAAAAATTAGCAGGTGGCTGGGGACATATTCTTGGGGATGAGGGAAGTGGCTATTGGATTGCTATGCAGGTTTTTATTAAAATGACGCAAGAAGAAGATGCGGGATTAAATTATAGTGATCTAACTAAGTTAATACTAACAAAACTTGGTTATCACAGTGTACTAGAATTAAAAAAATTTATTTATTCCTCAACTAAGGCGGAGATTGCTTCATTTGTTCCAATAATTGTCCAACAAGCAAAAGCAGGTGATGATTTCTCACAGAATATTCTTAAAGAAGCAGGTTATCACCTTGCTAAGACTACGCTTGATGTTTGCAAGAAATTAAATTTTGATAACAATGTTACAATTGCTATTAAAGGGAGCGTATTAACTAATATATCGTTTGTACAAACTTCCTTTATTGAAAAGATTAAACAAGAAAAACCGGAAGTACAATTTATTTTAGAAGATGTATCATCTACATTAGGATGTTACTACTTAGCTCTGAAATATATGAGTTAATTTAAAGTTAAGGGAGTAATTCAATATGCAAGTTGTGAATGTATTATTAAAAATTGAAAGTTTATTACATCAATTACCGAAATCTGAAAGGAAAATAGCACAATATATTTTAAACAATCCTCAAGAAGTTATTAGAATGACTATACATGAATTAGCTACTCATGCTAATGCGAGTAGTTCTGCTGTTACGAGACTTTGTCGTTCTATTGAAATTGCTAGTTTTTCAGAGTTAAAGGTATCTCTATCATCGCATATCTCACGACCAGAGAAGAAAGGTTTTTATGACATTGAACCAAATGAAACAATAACGGCCATTAAAGAAAAAATAGTTTCTAACTCTGTACAAGCGATACAAGAAACAGCGCTTTATTTAGATGAAGTCGTTCTTGATCAAATAGTTGAAACTATGAGAAATGCGGATGTTATTTATGTCTATGGATTAGGAGCTTCATGGCTCGTTGCGGAAGATATTACTCATAAATGGTTACGTTTAGGAAAGATTGTAAGTGCAAATCAAGATGCACATATCATGGCTACAGCACTTGCTGCATCAACAAAGGATTGTGTTTTTTTCAGTATATCCAATAGTGGTGAAACCGAAGAAGTACTGCGACTTGTTGATATCGCTACAGCATCTGGTATTCAAACAATCGGATTATCGCAATTTGGGAACAATAGATTAACTAACAAAGTCGATATGTCTTTGCATCATGTTCGTGCACCGGAGGCTAAATTTCGTAGCGCAGCAACAAGTTCATTATTTGCACAATTTCTGACTATCGACATTATCTTCTATGCATATGCATCAAAATATTATGATGAAAATATTAAAGAAATTGAGCGTTCAAGAGAATCTGTATTAAGATTCACAGGAAGAAATCCATCTAAGATATAAAGCATAATAAATCTCGGTACAAATTATTTATCTGTGATTTTCGCCTTTTAATTATTGCGCCACTGCTTAAAGAGCCTATATCTACTTAAGATAAGGCTTCTTTTTCTTTTAATAATTCAGATATGGATTTTTACAGAAAATACATATGTTCGTATGAAGTTGTTCATTGGAATGAATTCTATATATCACAAATGGGTAAAAATGTATTTTTTGAAATGAGTTAAATAGAAAAGTTTCGACACGGTTTTAAGTTATAAAGGAAAGAAGATGGAGAATCAGAACCAAAAATGAAGTGGAGCATGTATCATCTTGTTCGCCAATATCCCTTTTTTGTTTTTCTCCGTAATATTTTGATGATTATATTTTTTGCTAGCGTCAATTAATTTGGATGTTGTTTTAAATAGAAAAAAGTCGAAATTTATATAGAAGAAAAAAAGAGGAATTTGACAGAAAAGATAGAAAATTTTAAGAGTCAGAAATTTGTTAGCTTGCTAACTAATTTTTTAGTGATAACTGGAAGCGTTTTCGATTAGTTCTAAGTATGTAACATTCAATTTATTTACAGGGGGATGAGGAATTTATGAAACAAAAATCTATGGATACGTTAGCTGCACAAATGGAGGATTTCTTTCCGGTACGTGATGTCGATCATTTAGAATTTTATGTAGGAAATGCAAAACAATCAAGTTATTACCTTGCGAGGGCGTTTGGATTTAAAATTGTTGCCTATTCTGGATTGGAAACAGGGAACCGTGAAAAGGTATCGTATGTTCTTGTACAAAAAAACATGCGTTTTGTTGTGTCTGGGACTTTAAATAGTGAAAGTCGTATTGCGGAATTTGTAAAAACTCATGGTGATGGAGTAAAAGACGTAGCTTTACTTGTTGACGATGTTGAAAAGGCATATTCAGAGGCTGTAAAACGAGGTGCTGTTGCGATTGCTCCGCCGGAAGAATTAACGGATGAGCATGGGACATTAAAAAAGGCGGTTATCGGTACGTATGGTGATACAATCCATACTCTTGTGGAGCGTAAAAATTATAAAGGTAAATTTATGCCTGGTTATGAAGAAGTTGAATTTAATATTCCGAGTGAAGAATCAGGACTAATCGCTGTGGATCACGTTGTTGGTAACGTTGAAAAAATGGAAGAGTGGGTTAGCTATTATGAAAACGTTATGGGCTTTAAACAAATGATTCATTTTGATGATGATGATATTAGTACAGAATATTCCGCTTTAATGTCAAAAGTTATGACAAATGGAAGTCGTATTAAATTTCCGATTAATGAACCAGCAGATGGTAAGCGTAAATCACAAATCCAAGAATACTTAGAGTTTTATAATGGTGCAGGTGTACAGCATCTAGCATTATTGACAAATGATATTGTAAAAACAGTTAAAGCGCTTCGTGCCAATGGAGTTGAGTTTTTAGATACACCAGACACGTATTATGATGAGTTAACAGCGCGCGTTGGCGAAATCGATGAAGAAGTTGATAAGTTAAAAGAACTTAAGATTCTTGTGGATCGTGATGAAGAAGGCTACTTGCTACAAATTTTTACGAAGCCAATCGTGGATCGTCCAACATTATTTATTGAAATTATTCAGCGTAAAGGTTCTCGTGGGTTCGGAGAAGGAAACTTTAAGGCTTTATTTGAATCCATTGAAAGAGAACAAGAGCGCCGCGGAAATCTATAAAATTATTATCTGTCAGTGGGGGATGGAGAAAACCCCCGCTGATTAAAGTTTCACTTTATATAAACGGTGAGGAGGAATATTGATGAAATTTATTACATTTCGTCTTCCTTCAGAAGAAATGCGTGCTGGTTGGCTAGAAGGTGACAAAGTAATTGATATGAATATAGCAAGTAATGGGACTCTTCCTTCATCTATGCTCGCTTTTTTAGAGAAAGCGGATGAATATGTAGAAATAGCGCGAGGTATTCGAAAACCAACAAGTGGCGTGTACACTTTGGAAGATGTACAGCTTTGTGCGGCCCTCCCAAATCCAGGTAGTATTCGTGACTTTTATGCGTTTGAGCAACATGTCAAAACGGCTCGTGGAAGTCGTGGTTTAGATGTTGTTCCGGAGTGGTATGATATTCCGGTTTTTTATTTTACAAATCATCGTGCTGTTATCGGTCCAGAAGTTACAGTTTCTTGCCCAAAACAATCTCAAAAGCTTGACTATGAATTAGAAATTGCTTGTGTCATTGGGAAAGAAGGAAGAAATATTTCGCGTGAACAAGCAGAAGAATATATTTTCGGTTATTGTATTATGAATGACTGGAGCGCAAGAGATTTGCAAGCTAAAGAAATGAAAGTAGGGCTTGGTCCAGCAAAAGGAAAGGACTTTGCTACTTCATTAGGAGCTTATCTTGTTACGAAAGAGGAATTAGAAGTTTATCGCACAGGTGAACATTATAACTTAGAAATGAATGCTCACGTGAACGGAGAACTTTTGTCTAAAGGGAATTTCCGAGATATTTACTATACGTTTGCAGAAATGATAGAACGTGCTTCAGAGGATGTTACGTTATATCCAGGAGATGTAATTGGTTCTGGCACGGTTGGTACTGGCTGTATTTTAGAACTTGGTACAGAAAAGTGGTTACAAGATGGTGACGTTGTAGAACTTACGATCACTGGGCTAGGCACATTGCGTAACACAGTGAAAAAAGAAACGAAAGCGGGTGATGGGCATGTATTATCGTCACATGGGGGAGCTTCCTCATAAACGACATGTACAATTTCGTAAAGAAGATGGATCACTTTATCGTGAACAGGTGATGGGAACGAAAGGTTTCTCTGGTACACAATCTATTTTGTATCATCATTATATGCCAACTGAAGTAGGACATGCTGCGTTAGCACATTCTTGTCAGTTACAGTATGAAGAAGATGTAGCGCTGGCTCATCGTCACTTTCGCATGAAGGAAAATAGAAAAACTGGTGATGCAGTAAGTGGAAGGAATTTCGTATTAGGGAATGAGGACCTATTAATCGGTGTTGTTAATCCAACAGAAAAAATGGATTATTTCTATCGCAATGGTGATGGAGATGAAATGTTATTCGTTCATTATGGGACTGGGAAAATTGAGACGATGTTTGGAACGATTCATTACCGGAAGGGTGATTATGTAACGATTCCAATCGGAACAATTTACCGAGTTATTCCAGATGAGGGAGAGTCTAAGTTTCTTGTTGTAGAAGCGAATAGCCAAATTACAACCCCGCGTCGTTATCGTAATGAGTATGGTCAATTGTTAGAACATAGTCCTTTCTGTGAAAGAGATATTCGAGGGCCAGAGAAGTTAGAAACATATGATGAAAAAGGCGAGTTTGTCGTTATGACAAAGTCGAGAGGTTATATGCATAAGCATATTATGCAGCATCATCCGTTAGATGTTGTCGGATGGGATGGATATTTATATCCTTGGGTCTTTAATGTCGAGGATTTTGAGCCGATTACAGGCCGTATTCATCAGCCGCCGCCAGTCCATCAAACTTTTGAAGGTCATAACTTTGTTATTTGTTCTTTTGTGCCGCGTTTATATGATTATCATCCGGAAGCAATTCCAGCGCCGTATTATCATAGTAACGTAAATAGTGATGAAGTTCTTTATTATGTAGAAGGGAACTTTATGAGTAGAAAAGGTGTAGAAGAAGGTTCAATTACACTCCATCCAAGTGGTATTCCGCATGGGCCACATCCTGGAAAAACAGAAGCAAGCTTAGGGAAAAAAGAAACAATTGAACTAGCGGTTATGATCGATACATTCCGCCCGCTCCGTATTGTGAAACAAGCACATGAAACGGAAGATGAGAAGTATATGTATAGCTGGATTGAAGAAGGTTCATATACTACGAAATAAAATGAAACTTCCATCAGTGGGGGCTTACTGCCCGTAAATAGTGAGATAAAGGAAAGAGGCATGCTCATAAAATGAGTATGCCTCTTTCTTTAGTTGGAATCGACAATTTATAGAATATCAAAAAAAATCATAAAAAGATATAGGGATATAACTATATACATTATTTGTATATTCTTTATCTTTTTATGCCGAATCATGAAATCATTTAATGTGGTGAACAAATATAAAAATAGAAAGAGTTATAAAGAGGTTGTTTTTTATTCTTTAAGCTGACGATATATTTTTCTGTTTATTTCGACAAAAGTATTGACTAAAAAACATGTTATAAGTAAAATGAAAAATAAATTAAAAATTTTCAGAAAATTTAAAATAGGGGTGCATGCTATGAAGCAAATTTTTCAAAAAAAGCCGATTGCAAAATTAATGCAAGAAAGTAAACAGAAAACATTATCGAGAACATTGGGAGCACTGGATTTAACAATGCTTGGGATTGGAGCTATTGTCGGGACAGGAATATTTGTGCTTACCGGTGTTGTTGCAGCGAAACATTCTGGACCAGCTATCATTTTATCATTTGCTATAGCTGCATTAGCTTGTGCCTTTGCTGCATTCTGTTACGCAGAATTTGCATCTTCTGTCCCAGTTTCAGGAAGCGTTTACACGTATACATATGCGACGATGGGAGAGGTGTTTGCATTTTTAATTGGATGGGATTTAATGTTGGAGTATTTATTAGCAACATCTGCGGTAGCTAACGGATGGTCTGCTTATTTTCAATCTTTATTAAAAGGTTTTGGGATTCATATTCCAACCATTTTATCCTCGGCTCCTGGAACGGGAAAGGGTGGTCTTATTGATTTACCAGCTGTAATTATCATTTTAATTATGACTGTTCTTTTATCTAGGGGAGTACGTGAAAGTGCCCGTGTAAATAATATAATGGTTTTTATTAAGTTAGCAGTTGTTGTGCTCTTTATCTTTGCTGGTTTTAATTATGTAAAGCCGGAAAACTGGACACCGTTCATGCCGTTTGGTCTTGATGGTGTAATGGCTGGGGCTGCAACGGTATTCTTTGCGTTTATTGGATTTGATGCTGTATCAACGGCAGCGGAGGAGGTAAAACGTCCGCAAAGGGATTTACCAATTGGTATTATAGCGTCATTACTCATTTGTACGATTCTTTATATTGTTGTTTCACTTATTTTGACAGGGATTGTACCATATGGTCAGCTGAACATTTCTGATCCGGTAGCTTTTGCGCTTCAGTTTATTGGACAAGATAGTTTAGCCGGTATTATTTCGGTAGGAGCAATTACAGGAATTACAACTGTAATGTTAGTAATGATGTATGGACAGGTTCGTGTTTCATATGCAATGAGTCGCGATGGGTTATTGCCGAAGCGTCTTGCAAAAGTTCATCCGAAATTTAAAACACCATTTTTAAATACATGGACAACAGGTATTATAGCAGCACTTATTTCAGGGCTTATTGATTTAAATGTACTAGCACATCTTGTAAATATGGGAACATTATCCGCATTTGCACTTGTAGCTGTTGCTGTTATTGTAATGAGAAAAACACACCCAGATTTACCACGTGCTTTTAAAGCACCGCTTGTACCAGTTTTACCTGCATTAACAGTTATCTTTTGTGTATATTTAATGCTTCAATTATCAGGAACTGCATGGATGAGCTTTGGTATTTGGATGGTGATTGGTGTAGTGGTTTATTTCCTTTATAGCCGAAAGCATAGCGTTTTAAATAATAAAAAAGATGAGGAAGATGTAGCGAATTTATAAGAAAAAGATCCGTTCTAAATAGAATAGAACGGATCTTTTATTTTGAAAATTTACATTTTTCTAAAATTAATATAAGATAAGGAGTGGTTGATTAAAGGAGTGTTGTAAATGAAAAAGACATGGCGTGAGTTACGAGCGATGGATCGTAACGTATGGATCCGTTTTATAGGAGAAACATTAAATGGAATTGCAATGATGATGTTAATGCCATTTTTTGCATTGTATTTAAAAGATAAGGTAGATTCTTTATTGCAAGTAGGGATTATTATGGCACTTTCTCCAATTGCAGCAAGTTTTGGTTCGCTTATAGGAGGTCGAATTGCTGATATATATGGTAGAAAGCCGATTATGATATTTTCGATGGCGAGTAATGCGGTGTTGATGCTTGGTTTTTTATTTATAGAAGGATTTATTCCTTATGCTATTTTGTCTATTCTTTTAGGATTAAGTAATTCGCTATTTCATCCAGCGGCATCAGCGATGGTAGCAGATGTGACAGCACCTGAAAAGAGGACGGAGGCGTACGGTTTATTACGAATGGGACATAATATTGGGGCAGCAATCGGACCAATTATGGGGGCTTCGGTAGTTGTTCTTTCAAAAAATCTAGTGTTTATTATTGCTTCATCCACAATGCTGTTTTATGCACTTCTTGTGTTAATACTTATTCAAGAAACCATGCCGAAAACTGGATTGAAAGAACAGAAGGATAAAGAAAAGGGATCAGAAGCTGTCTGGAAAGTTGTCTTGCGAGATAAGGTACTAATGATTTATTTGTTGGCCGGTATTATTATTTCCATGGGTTTTTCACAAACAGAAGGTATGCTTCCTCTTCATTTTGATAATGAAATGAAAGAAATCTTTGGTAAAAATAACCCGTATCCATATTTAATGGCTTTAAATGGCTTACTAGTTGTCTTATTCCAATTTCAAATTTCAAAATGGGCAACAGATAAACCTGTTGGAAAGACGATGTTATATGGGGCGTGGTTATTTGGAATTGGATTGTTTTTCATCGGTTGGCTTCCAAAGTGGTTTGGTGAATTTGGAACAAATGCTACGGTTATTTTAATAACATTATTTGTTGTCTATGCGGTCTATACGCTAGGTGAAATGATTATGTCGCCTGTGCAAATGACGTTTGTAGCCAATTTAGCACCGGAACATTTACGAGGGACATATATGGGTGCAGCAAGCTTGCAGTGGATTACAGGAAATGCATTCGGCCCGCTTCTTGGCGGACTATTACTTGATCGATCGCTAGGGCACTTATTGTTCACGATTTTAGGGGTAGGATGTGTAGTAGCAGGTATTGTATATATTTCTTTAGATCGCCTTGTAGAACAAAGACAAAAGGAAATTGTGACGAAACAGTCTTCATAATTAATAGGTGACATACACAAAAAGCGGTATTTCTTCATATATATTAGGTACATAACTAGAACAGGTTATAACACAGCTTTGTTGTAAGGAAAGGATATGAATCTAGAATAACTTTTCATAAAAATGCAATTGGTGAAACCGTTCTGTCATTTATTTCTCTATTTGTAGGCAGTAAGATCCCTGTTGAGAAAAGTTTCACTTTATTTTAAATAGGAACTGTCTATTTTTATAAAAAGTGCTAAAATAGAAAAATGAAAACAATTGGTTAGGGTGATTTCATTGACGAAAATTAAATTAGGTTTATTATATGGTGGAAAATCAGCAGAGCATCAAGTTTCATTACAAACAGCTCTTGCTGCTATAAAAGCATTAAATCAAGAAAAATTCGAGATTCATCCGATTTATATTACAGAGCAAGGACAATGGATGCGTGGTGAACGCATTGAAGGTGAAGTAACAAGCGTGCAAGCTTTACAAATGAATGGAGAGGAAAATGCAATTTCTCCAGTATCATTAAGTACAGAAATTATCCCGTCTTCTTCTAAGCAAGAAGAGGCGATTGATGTTATTTTCCCATTGTTACACGGACCAAATGGTGAAGATGGAACGGTACAAGGGTTGTTAGAATTAATGAATATTCCATACGTTGGGAATGGTGTGTTAGCATCAGCTGCTGGTATGGATAAAGTTGTTATGAAAAATATCTTTGCGGAAGCTGGATTAAAACAAGCGAAGTACGCATCTTGCATTCGCAGTGTATGGGAGAAAAACCCTCAAGCTGCTTATGAAAAGGTAGAAGAAGTATTAGGCTACCCATGCTTTGTTAAACCAGCAAACCTTGGATCAAGTGTTGGTATCAATAAATGTAAAGATCGTGAAGAATTAGAAAAAGCATTTGAAGAAGCGTTCCAATTTGACCGCAAGATTATTGTAGAAGAAAATATTGTAGGTCGTGAAGTGGAAGTTGGCGTTTTAGGTAATGATGAGCCAAAATACTCTGTTGTCGGTGAAATTGTACCGAAGAAAGAGTTTTATGATTATAAATCAAAATACATTGATGGTGATACGGCATTAATTATTCCAGCTGAAATTACAGAAGAAGAGTCGGCAACGATTCAAAGAGATGCAATTCGTGCATTCCAATCTTTAGATGGTGCTGGATTAACAAGAGCGGATTTCTTCTTAACGAAAGGCGGAGAAGTATATATTAATGAAGTAAATACAATGCCAGGATTTACGCCATTTAGTATGTTCCCGCTGCTATGGCAACACACGGGCTTGCCGTATCCGGAGTTAATTGAAGAATTAATTCAGTTGGCGATTGAGCGTCACGAAGAAAAGCAAAAAATTAAATATACAATCTAACAAAAAGGGGGAAGCACTATTCAAGAGAATAGTGCTTCATCTATGTAAGGAGTGTTTTTATGATAAAGCGAATGTTAAAACAAGTAGAACAAATGGTAAGTGGTGCCGGCTTAGTAGAACAATATAGCGAAATGACTATACAAGGCGTATCAATTGATACACGAAAAATAGAAAAAGGTAACTTATATGTTCCGATTCAAGGTAATCGCTTTGATGGTCATAATTTTGTAGATAAAGCAATTGAAAATGGTGCTGTAGCTACGCTTTGGAAAAAGGATGTACAAAATCCACCTACGAATATACCGGTGATTTTTGTAGAAGATACATTAGAAGCGCTGCAAACATTAGCAAAAAGCTACCGTGATCAGTTAGATGTAAAAGTTATAGGTGTAACAGGAAGTAACGGCAAAACGTCTACGAAAGATATTGTGACAAGCCTCCTTGCAACCAAATTTAAGGTTCAAAAAACAGAGGGTAACTTTAATAACCATATCGGTTTGCCGCTTACTATTTTAAATCTAGAAGAAAATACAGAAATGGCTGTATTAGAGATGGGAATGTCTAGCCTGGGTGAAATTGAATTTTTATCTAAGTTGGCTCGCCCGAACGCTGCAATCATTACAAATATTGGAGAAGCGCATTTAATGGATTTAGGATCCCGCGATGCGATTGCTGAGGCGAAACTCGAAATCGTTACAGGATTACAAGATGGTGGAGTTTTTGTATACAATGGGGATGAGCCGCTTTTAACAAATCGTGTTCCAAAGATGAATTTAGCAGCAGAAACTGTTACGTTTGGTGATGCGAGAGCGAATGATTATTATCCAACCTCTGTAACATTACAGGCGACTGGCACTCATTTCAAGATGAACCAGGCAGAAAATGTTACATTTTCTCTACCGGTTCTTGGAAAACATAATGTATATAATACATTGGCATCAATGGCAATTGCGAAATATTTTGGTGTAACGTGGGAAGAGATGAAGCAAGGCCTACTAACACTCAAAATGACAGGTATGCGTATGGAAATTGTAAAAACAGATAGTGGATTAACGATTATTAATGACGCATATAATGCAAGTCCAACAGCAATGGAAGCAGCATTCCATTTAATGAATGGTTTAGATGGATTTTCGAAAAAAATTGTTGTTCTTGGGGATATGTTAGAGCTTGGTGATCAAGAAGTACAATTTCACTATGAAGTGGGTAAGTTAATTGACCCTGCGCGAATTTCCTATATATTTACGTACGGTAAACTAGGAGCACAAATTGCTGAAGGAGCAAAAATTAACTTTTCTAATGAGCGTGTGAAAGCATATGATAATAAAGAAGAGCTTGTGAAAGATTTAAAGGCTGTTGTTGATATGAAAGATGTTGTATTAGTAAAAGCATCTCGTGGAATGAAATTGGAAGAAGTCATTACGATGTTGAAATAATTGGTGCATGTAAATAGGGATGACAGATACAAAAATAGCGGAAACTGCTAATAAGCGCTTACAGTAAAAAAATAAAAAATAAAAGTGAAGAAAAAAGCTCTTTATATGAAATAAGGTAACAGTTGGGTTTGCTTTTTGCACATACAAAACTTATAATTGATAAAGTGTAATAACGTTTAGAAGTATTTTCGCGAAGAATATACGCCCGTTTATATACGTGAGCATTCAGGAAAAGGGCTTTTCCGCAAATTCGGAAAACGCCTTTTTTTAAATGATAAGTATAGGATAGAAAAGGAGAAGTAACATTGACAACATTTCGAGAATTAGGATTAAGTGATTCTTTACTGCAATCTGTTGAAAGTATGGGCTTTGAAGAGGCTACGCCAATTCAAGCTGAAACAATTCCACATGCATTGCAAGGTAAAGACATTATTGGGCAAGCACAAACAGGTACAGGGAAAACAGCAGCATTCGGATTACCACTATTAGACAAAGTGGATACACATAAAGAATCAGTTCAAGGTATTGTTATCGCGCCAACGCGTGAATTAGCAATTCAAGTTGGAGAAGAACTTTACAAAATTGGTAAACATAAACGTGTTCGTATTTTACCAATCTATGGTGGCCAAGATATTAACCGCCAAATTCGTGCTCTAAAAAAACACCCACACATTATTGTTGGTACGCCGGGTCGTATTTTAGATCATATTAACCGTAAGACACTTCGTCTACAAAACGTAGAAACTGTTGTTCTTGACGAAGCAGATGAAATGTTAAACATGGGCTTCATTGAAGATATTGAAGCGATTTTAACAGATGTGCCAGAAACACATCAAACATTATTATTCTCAGCAACAATGCCAGATCCAATCCGTCGTATTGCTGAGCGTTTCATGACTGAGCCTCAGCACATTAAAGTAAAAGCAAAAGAAGTAACAATGCCAAACATTCAGCAATTCTATTTAGAAGTGCAAGAAAAGAAAAAGTTTGACGTGTTAACACGCTTATTAGATATTCAATCTCCAGAGCTTGCAATCGTATTTGGTCGCACAAAGCGTCGTGTGGATGAGTTATCAGAAGCATTAAACTTACGCGGTTATGCAGCAGAAGGTATTCATGGTGATTTAACGCAAGCGAAACGTATGTCTGTATTGCGTAAATTTAAAGAAGGTTCTATTGAAGTTCTTGTTGCAACAGACGTTGCAGCGCGTGGCCTTGATATTTCAGGTGTAACACACGTATACAACTTCGATATTCCACAAGATCCAGAATCATACGTTCACCGTATTGGTCGTACTGGCCGTGCTGGTAAAAAAGGTATTGCAATGCTATTTGTAACGCCACGTGAATCAGGACAATTAAAAAATATCGAGCGTACAACAAAACGTAAAATGGACCGCATGAATGCACCGACACTTGACGAAGCGTTAGAAGGTCAACAACGTTTAATCGCAGAAAAACTTCAAAGCACAATTGAAAATGATAACTTATCATACTACAAACGTATTGCAGAAGAAATGTTAGAAGAAAATGATTCTGTAACTGTTGTAGCAGCTGCTTTAAAAATGATGACAAAAGAACCAGATACAACACCGATTTCTTTAACATCAGAACCACCTGTAGTTTCAAGAGGTTCTAAAAAGCGCGGTGGTAACGGAAGTGGATACCGTGATGGTAACCGTAACCGTAGTCGCGATGGGCGTGGTGGCGGTGACGGCCGTAATCGTGATCGCAACCGTGATGGTCGCAATCGTGACGGTAACCGTAACCGTGGTCGTAAAGGTGAAGGTCAAGGTCGCCCGGGATCTTCAAATGGACGCGGTGAAAGAAAACATCATAGCCGTAAGCCACAAGCTTAATAAAAGAGAGGATGTCCAAAAAAAGGGCATCCTTTTTTATTTGTGTAATTGCGCATACTACATAATAAGTTGTATAGAAAAGAGGGGCTTTATGCTTGTAAGACTTGGTTATGTAGCGATGAGTGTACACTTGAAAAATGCATCTCCTTCTCAAACGATGACATATGCACAGTTTCAACGTATGAAAGATCGGGAGGCGGCGATTCATAAGCTTGAAAGAATTGCTAATTCTAATTTAGAAAATTGTTTGCGGTTATTAAAACATAATAAGGGACATGATATATCCTTTTTTCGGCTTAGCTCAAAATTAATTCCTTTAGCAAACCATGAAGAATTGCTCGATTGGAATTATATTCGTCCTTTAAAGGAGAATTTAAAAGGGTTAGGTGAATTTGCACATCAGATGAACATGAGAATCGATTTTCACCCGGATCATTTTGTTGTATTAAATTCACCGCAAGAAAATATTTTTAAACAGTCGGTAAAAACGCTTCAGATGCACCGAAAGTTGCTAAAGGGAATGGGGATAAAACGAGGACATCGCTGCGTGTTACATGTTGGTGGTGGATATAATGATAAAGAACTTGCATTAGAACATTTCATTGAAAATTGGTCCAACGTTCCTGCAAGTATTCAAGAAATGATTATGTTAGAAAATGATGATACGACTTTTTCATTAAAAGAAACGTTATATTTAGGTGAAAAACTGGAAATTCCGATTGTATTTGATTTGCACCATCATATGATGAATAACGATAAAGAGGATTGGTATGAAGATTGGGAACGTGTAGTGAATACTTGGAAAGTGTCTTTATTGCCAATCAAAATGCATATTTCTAGTCCGCGAAAAGGAAAGGATCCTAGAGCTCATGCGGATTTTATTGATGCAGATACATTTTTATCTTTGTTACAGAAAATCAAAGGTAGCGTTTCGCAAATAGATTGTATGATTGAAGCGAAAAAGAAGGATGAGTCTTTATTTCAATTAATGCGAGATCTTGGTGCAAAACCAGAGGTGGAAATAGTCGATGGTGGGAGCTTTTATGTTAAATAAGCTCTACACCATCTTTTCTTTTGTTAAAAATGGAGTGCAAATACCACCAATTAGTAGTCCAGTTAAATGGCTAATAGGATTAGCGGAAGGATTAGAGAAGGTGAAAAGAAGTAATAGAAATATAATTGAAGAAAAGAAAACTAATTCTTTTGGCTGAGAAGACTGGTGGCGACTATACAAAAGAAAAAGTTGTGAACCAAGTAATCCGAAAATACCACCTGATGCGCCGGCATGAACATACCCGATGGGCATAATAATATAAGAAAAAATATTGCCGCTAATGCCGGCGGCGAAAAATAAAATAGGGAAGCGAATGCTGCCTAGTTGTTTTTCGATAGATTGACCGAGCAGAAATAGACAAATGCTATTAGAAAGAAAGTGCTGAAAGTCTACATGTATAAATAGAGAGGTTATAAACCGCCACCATTCACCTTTAGAAATATATTCATTGTAAGCAGCTAAAGTAGGAAAGAAAAAATCTCCAAGTATCATCATGATTAGTTGCAAGCAAAGTAAAGAGAGAACGACGGGTTGTAAGGGAGTCCGCATATATGGAATTGGCATTTTATATTTTCACTCCTTTTGCATCAGAAAGATTCTCTGTTATTCTTACAATATGAATGAAGGAAGATAAATAGAAGAAGGGGACTTTTGAAATGATTATAGGGATTGGAATTGATATTATCGAACTGAATCGAATTGAAAAAATGCTAGATGGAAAGCTTAAATTTATGGAGCGTATTTTAACTGAGGAGGAACGTAGTGTTGCTTCTGAATTAAAAGGGAATCGTCTTGTAGAATTTGTAGCGGGAAGGTTTGCAGCGAAAGAAGCGTATTCTAAAGCGGTTGGAACTGGTATCGGAAAAGAAGTAAGCTTTTTAGATATTGAAATAAAAAATGATGATAGAGGCAAGCCGATTCTCGCTGCAAATACGGAGCATATCGTTCATCTGTCAATCAGTCATAGTAGAGAGTTTGCAGTGGCCCAGGTTGTTTTAGAAAGCTCGTCACGCTAGTCTGCATATTTTATATCTTTGTCTCATATATTTGAGTTAGCGATAAGGAAGAAATATCTTCCATTCATTTATAGGGGCAAAGGGGCTGAAATGATGAAAAGGCGGCTATTTTTAGTTATTGTCGGTTTATTGACCGTTTTCGTGTTAGCGGGTTGTATGGAAAAAAAACAAGAAGATGTCGTACGAGATTTAGAAGCCAAGGTTAAGGGTATGAAAAGTTATCAAGCAGAAGCGAAATTATCTATTAAAACGGGAAATGAACCACAAGAGTATAATGTGGAAGTTTGGCATAAAGAACCTTCTTATTATCGTGTAAATTTAAAAAATACAAAGAAAGATCAGAGTCAAATCATTTTAAGAAATAATGAAGGTGTATTTGTGTTAACACCAGCTCTTAATAAAAGTTTTCGATTTCAAAGCGACTGGCCGCAAAATAGCAGTCAGGCTTACTTATATGAGTCACTTGTAAGAGACATCTTACAGGATGAGAAAAATCTTTCATTTGAGAAAACAGATAAATATTATGTGTTTAAGACAAAAACGAATTATCACCATCAAAATATGCTACCGAAGCAAGAAATTAAATTTAATAAAAGTGATTTAGCACCCGTTTCGGTAAAATTGATGGATAATGATCAAAATGTTCTTGTGAAAGTAGATTTTTCAAAAGTGAAGTTTGATACAAAATTTGATAAGGGTGCATTTGATACGAAACAAAATATGTCAAGGGCGCAAGTGGATGTACAAACAACTGTGAAAGAAGACAAACCATTTGCTGTTCTATATCCACGTGATACTCCGCAAGGGATGGTTTTAAATGAAGAGAAAGAGTTGAAGACAGACAGTGGCAAGCGTGCGATACTCACATACACTGGAAATAAGAAATCTTTTACATTAATACAAGAAAAAGCGAAGGTTGCTGAAGCTTCAGCGTCAATAAGTGTAAGTGGAGAGTTAGTCGATCTTGGTTTTACAATTGGTGCCCTAGCAAAAGATTCATTAACATGGTCGCATGACGGAGTGGAATATATGCTCGTGTCTAAAGGTTTAAAATCAGATGAGCTGTTAATGATAGCTCGTTCTGTCGCAGCAAAGCAGGAGAAATAAACTTCTTAGACGTGGTGAAGTATATGCACCACGTTTTTTCTTGTTTTGAGGGATGGATTTCATAAAAAGACGAATATAAAAGAATGAGCTTCGCATATCGTATATAAGGAAGTGTTGTTTTATGGAAGAATCATCATTTTACCGTGATACGTGGGTAGAAGTGAATTTGGATGCAATTTACAACAATGTAACGCGCATTAAAGAACTCATTCCGGAAAGAGTTGAGATTTTTGCTGTAGTAAAAGGGAATGCATATGGACATGACTATGTTCCTGTAGCCAGAACTGCGTTAGAGGCCGGGGCAACAAGGCTAGCTGTTGCCTTTTTGGATGAGGCATTAGTACTTCGCCGAGCAGGTATTACCGCGCCAATTTTAGTATTAGGTCCTTCATCACCACGTGTTGTGAATGTAGCTGCTGAAAATGATGTGGCATTAACTGTTTTTCAAAAAGAGTGGGTCGAGGAAGCTGTAGAAATTTGGGATAGCGCGGTACCGTTACGTTTTCATATTAATTTCGATAGTGGTATGGGAAGAATTGGAATTCGAGAACGTAAAGAACTTAAAGGGTTTTTGCATAGCTTAAAATATGCTCCATCTTTTGAATTAGAAGGAGTGTATACGCATTTTTCAACAGCGGATGAAGTGGAAACCTATTATTTTGATAAGCAATATAATACGTTTTTGGAACAGTTAAGTTGGCTTGAGGAATTTGGAGTAGATCCAGAGTTCATTCATGCGGCTAATAGTGCAGCTGCTATGAGGTTTCATGGCATTACATTCAATGCTGTTAGACTAGGGATTGCAATGTATGGATTATCACCTTCTGTAGAAATACGCCCTTTTTTACCGATTAAATTAGAACCTGCTCTTTCACTTCATACGAGAGTTGCTCATATTAAACAAGTTATTAAAGGTGATGGAATTAGTTATGGTGTCACTTATCGGACGAAGACGGAAGAGTGGATAGCAACGGTACCGATTGGGTATGCAGATGGTTGGCTTAGAAGATTGCAAGGATTTAAAGTACTTGTGAATGGGAAAAGAGTTCCTATTGTAGGCCGGGTTACAATGGATCAATTTATGATCCACCTTCCTTGTGAGGTCTCCCTTGGAACAAAGGTAACGCTTATCGGAAGACAGGGTGACCAATATATTAGTGCGACTGAGGTTGCGGAGTATTCAGGAACCATTAACTATGAAATTATTACAACAATAAGCTTTCGAGTTCCTCGTATATTTATACGAGATGGTAAAGTTGTCGAAGTCATAAATTATTTAAATGATATATAAGTAAGTATTTTTGCGATAGCCATTACCTGTTAGTTATCAAAAGTGATGGAAGCTCCCGTGGATGGGAATTTCGTTTCATTTCTTATTAGAAAGAGATAAAAAGTAAAAGAAAGTGAATGTTTTGTTTGTGAATTGGAAAACATAAACAAGGAATAAGGAAGTCTTTGCAACAGGCCCCATACAATGGTATTATTACAATAGGTGTCATATATATATTTGGGTGTGTAGTTGACGGTGGAGGTGTATTTTTGTGTCCGAATCAAGTGTAACTACTGAAATCGTGGTTCGGTTGCCGAAGCAAGTGGTAACGGAATTGGACGGAATTGGAAAACAAGAGAATAAGAATCGCCATGAACTAATTTGCCAGGCAACACAACTGTTATTGCGTCAACATAAGACGAAGAAACGCTACCAACATGAATCCATGCGACGTGGGTATATTGAAATGGGAAAAATTAATCTTGGTATTGCATCTGAAGCTTTCTTAGCAGAGTATGAAGCAGCTCATACAGTAGAACGCTTAGTTAGCGGGGGGTAATATTTTGATTGTAAAACGCGGCGACGTGTATTTTGCAGACCTTTCCCCAGTTGTTGGTTCTGAGCAAGGAGGCGTTCGTCCGGTTCTTGTCATTCAAAATGACATCGGAAATCGTTTTAGTCCGACTGTGATTGTGGCGGCTATTACTGCACAGATTCAGAAAGCAAAATTGCCCACACATGTGGAAATTGATGCGAAAAAGTACGGGTTTGAGAGGGATTCGGTTATCTTGCTTGAGCAAATCCGAACAATCGATAAACAGCGCTTAACGGACAAAATCACTCATTTAGATGAAGTGATGATGAGTCGTGTAGATGAAGCTCTGCAAATTAGTTTAGGACTAATAGATTTTTAAATCGGCAGTTTAAGTTGCTCTCTTTAAGGGGCAACTTTTTTTATTAGAGGAGGTTTCGGTTGTATATGGAAACGGTAGATAATCGACAAGCGTTAATGAAAATGCTAGTGAAAGAATTAGGCTTTACAGAAAAGCAAGTTCGTCATGTTATTCAATTAACAGAAGAAGGTAACACAGTTCCATTTATTGCTCGTTACCGAAAAGAATGGACAGGTTCTCTAGATGAAGTGCAAATTCGTACCATCTTAGAAAGATGGCAATATATGATGCAACTTGAAGATCGAAAAGAAGAGGTTCTTCGTCTGATTCATGAAAAGGGAAAATTAACAGAAGAGTTACGTCGTCATATTGTATCTGCAACAAAACTACAAGAAGTAGAAGATTTGTATCGTCCTTATAAAGAAAAAAGAAGAACAAAAGCGACAATTGCAAAGGATAAGGGACTCGAGCCGTTAGCGGAGTGGTTACTTCTATTTACAAAAGAAGACCCAAAAGATAAGGCAAAGGGATTTGTGAATATCGAGAAAGAAGTACAATCTGCCGAAGAAGCATTGCAAGGCGCTCAAGATATTATTGCAGAAATCGTATCAGATGATGCTGCATATCGTAGTTGGATTCGCAATATTACTTTCAAAAAAGGAATGATGTCTTCCTCTGTAAAAGATGAAGAGAAAGATGAAAAAAACATATATGAGATGTATTACGGTTATGAAGAGCCAATCCAAAAAATTGTACCGCATCGTGTGTTAGCTATAAATCGTGGCGAGAAGGAAGAAGTACTAAAAGTTGTTGTTATTCCACCAACAGAAGAGGTTGTGCGTTTTCTACATAAAAAAGTGATTCGTGATGAATCCTCCAAAAGTGCATTGTATGTACAATTAGCAATTGAAGATGGATATAAGCGATTAATTCAACCGTCAATCGAAAGGGAGATTCGTAAAGAATTAACTGAAACGGCAGAAGAGCAAGCAATTCACATTTTTTCTGAGAATTTACGTAATTTATTATTACAGCCACCGATGAAAGGGAAGGTAGTATTAGCGGTAGATCCTGCGTATCGAACAGGATGTAAGTTAGCGGTAGTAGATGATACAGGGAAAGTTCTGCATATTGATGTCATTTACCCGCATCCACCTGTTCGAAAATATGAAGATGCAAAAACAAAAGTTATTTCTATTATAGAAAAATATCAGGTTCAGATGATTGCGATTGGAAATGGTACGGCTTCTAGAGAGACGGAAGAGTTTATAGTAGATGTTTTACAATTAGTACAGCAAGACGTATTTTATATTATTGTCAATGAAGCTGGTGCTAGTGTATATTCAGCTTCTGATTTGGCTCGTGAAGAATTTCCAGAGTTTCAAGTTGAGGAAAGAAGTGCTGTTTCGATTGGAAGACGTCTGCAAGATCCGCTTGCCGAACTTGTGAAAATTGATCCAAAATCAGTTGGGGTAGGACAATATCAGCATGATGTATCACAAAAGAGATTAAATGAATCATTAACATTTGTCGTGGAAACAGCTGTTAACCAAGTAGGAGTGAATGTGAATACAGCTTCTGTAGCGTTATTGCAATACGTTTCGGGATTATCAAAAACAGTTGCGAAAAATATTGTAAGTAAACGTGAAGAAGATGGAAAATTTACAAAGCGCACAGAGTTAAAGAAAATACCACGGCTAGGTGCCAAAACGTATGAACAATGCATTGGTTTCTTACGTATACTAGAAGGTGAAAATCCACTTGATAGAACGGGTATTCATCCAGAGCAGTATAAAAATGTTGAATTACTATTAAAAAGTTTAGGGTTATCGATTAATGATGTAGGACAACCACATTTACAACAGTGTTTAGAAGGAGTGGAGCTTTCTAAATTATCTCAAGAGACGAATATTGGTGAGCCGACATTAATCGATATTATAGACGCTTTAATTAGTCCAGAACGAGATATGCGTGATGAATTGCCAAAACCACTTTTGAAAAAGGGCATTCTCAAATTAGAAGATTTAAAGCGTGGCATGGAGTTGGAAGGAACTGTTCGAAATGTTGTTGACTTTGGCGCATTTGTCGATATTGGTGTGAAACAAGATGGTTTAGTGCATATTTCTAAACTGAGCAAACAGTTTGTGAAGCACCCGTTAGATGTGGTCTCTGTTGGACAAATTGTAAAGGTATGGGTAGATGATGTTGATATGAAAAAAGGACGTGTTGCCTTATCGATGTTACCTATTGAATAAGAATGGGAAGAGAGCAGGTGTAGCGCTGCTCTTTTTTCGTGAACGGATGGTTAGTGGGATTTTAATCGGTGGGGGAGGCTTCATCCCCCACTGATTAAACGTTCACTTTATCAGGAATTTTGATGTGTTTTGCTATAATAAAACCAGCATTCATTTAGTAACTTAATTTGATACCGGTTTTTTTCAAAATATGCACGCTGCATTTGTTTTCGGAGCCACGTAGGCATAAGAATCCCTCCTTGTTTAATCCGGCTCTAACAAGTAGTCCCCATAGACCAAGATAAAGATTCAAAGTAAATGGAAAACTCAATCTTGGGAACTGCTTATAAGAGTTTGGTTAGCGAAGTTCTATGAACGGATGAGGGAGAAGACGGTTTATAGAAGCTGCGCTTTTTGAATGAGGATGGGTATATGTACTATTTAATATATGTATAAGAAAGAAGAAAAGTGTAAGTTTATTTTTAGTTTTTGGGGGAATAAAAATGGATGGAAAAGAAATTCAAAGACTTGTAGAAGAAATATCGTTACAATATTTCGGGAGGGCTTTTTTGCATAAAGCAATGTTCAATAAACGACTACGTACAACTGGTGGGAGGTATTTGTTACGAAGTCATAATATAGAATTAAACTATCGTTATTATGAAGTGTATGGAAAAGAAGAACTAATTGGTATTATTAAGCATGAGCTGTGTCATTATCATTTGCATATTATGGGAAGAGGGTATCAACATCGTGATCGAGATTTTCGTCAGTTATTGAAGGAGGTTGGAGCCCCTAGATTTTGTAAGCGGATAGCGGGAGTGAGAAAAGAGTCTAAAACACATGTGTATGAATGTATAGCATGTACTCTTCGATATGTAAGAAGACGTCAAATTAATACAAAAAGATATGTTTGCGGGAAGTGTAAGGGTAGATTAAAAGAGATAAAAAAACACCTTGACAGTTAAAAATCAATCCAGTATATTATAAACATGTCACGTTTGTACAAGATATTGTATAAGCGACTTGACTTATAATATGAATTTATATAAGATGTAAATTGTCTTTATTATTCCGCAGTAGCTCAGTGGTAGAGCTATCGGCTGTTAACCGATCGGTCGTAGGTTCGAGTCCTACCTGCGGAGCCATACAGAGAAGTACCCAAGTGGCTCAAGGGGCTCCCCTGCTAAGGGAGTAGATCGCTAACGCGGTGCGAGGGTTCGAATCCCTTCTTCTCTGCCATTCATATTGGCCCGTTGGTCAAGTGGTTAAGACACCGCCCTTTCACGGCGGTAACACGGGTTCGAATCCCGTACGGGTCACCACTTTCGGAGGATTAGCTCAGCTGGGAGAGCACCTGCCTTACAAGCAGGGGGTCGGCGGTTCGATCCCGTCATCCTCCACCATATATTAAATATAAGTATATAAATAGTATCGTCGCGGGGTGGAGCAGTCCGGTAGCTCGTCGGGCTCATAACCCGAAGGTCGCAGGTTCAAATCCTGTCCCCGCAACCAATGGTCCCGTGGTGTAGTGGTTAACATGCCTGCCTGTCACGCAGGAGATCGCCGGTTCGACCCCGGTCGGGACCGCCATTTTAACTTCTGCTAATAAGCAGTTGTTTTTTATTGCTAATCGTGATATAATGATTTTTGTCACTAAAAAGGAATATCTTTCGATGGGCTATAGCCAAGCGGTAAGGCAACGGACTTTGACTCCGTCATGCGCTGGTTCGAATCCAGCTAGCCCAGCCATTTACGAGCCATTAGCTCAGTTGGTAGAGCATCTGACTTTTAATCAGAGGGTCGAAGGTTCGAGTCCTTCATGGCTCACCATTTATAATAATCCGCGGGTGTGGCGGAATTGGCAGACGCACCAGACTTAGGATCTGGCGCCTTTGGCGTGGGGGTTCGACTCCCTTCACCCGCATTATGCGGTCGTGGCGGAATGGCAGACGCGCTAGGTTGAGGGCCTAGTGGGGGAAACCCCGTGGAGGTTCAAGTCCTCTCGGCCGCACCAAAGAAAAAATAAAAAAGTGCTTGCATTTAAAAATGCAGTGTGATAAGATAATTGAGTCGCCAAAACACAACGATGACAAAACATCATGAATAAGCGCCCGTAGCTCAATTGGATAGAGCGTTTGACTACGGATCAAGAGGTTAGGGGTTCGACTCCTCTCGGGCGCGCCATAACGGGAAGTGGCTCAGCTTGGTAGAGCACCTGGTTTG
>NZ_AKCS01000013.1 GCF_000299035.1 Bacillus bingmayongensis | reverse complement strand
GTTTCACGTTGTTTGTTTCGTTCAGTTTTCAAAGAACTTGTCCATCGCCGATTAGCGACTTCCTTATGTTAGCATCTTCGTTTTTCGATGTCAACTAAGTTTTTAATTTATTTTTTCGCTTTCTGCCGTTTCGCATCAGCGACATTTATTAATATACCATCCTTATTTTTAAATCACAAGTGTTTTTTTAAAAAAATATAAAAAAGTTTATTACCTAATAAAGCGAAACTTTAATCAGTGTGGGTCTCCATCCCCTACTGATTATTAGCCCTCACCAATCGGGCTTTTACAGACAGGTCATCTTCCACCTAACTTCTTTGATTCTGCTGAATTTCGAGGTGGAAGTGTTACTGTTCGAAAACAGCAGGATAAAAGTCTCATTTACTTCATATTTAATAGACCAACTTCCTCTAAACCATAATTACAAGTTAACCTTCATACCATACTTCTCCTACTTAAGAATAAATTTAGAATTTTTTTACATTTAATTAATGAAAAATATCTAGATTTTGTTATATAGTAACGAAGTAGACCAAAATACAACTTAAACGGAGGAATTAATTTTATGGATAGGTTAACAAAATTTTCATTAAAAAACCGTGCCGCCATTATCATCATGGTTTTTCTCATTTCAGTACTCGGCGTTTATTCTGGATCCAAATTACCAATGGAGTTTCTACCGAGCGTCGATAACCCCGCGATAACTGTTACTACATTATCTCAAGGATTCGATGCTGAAACGATGACAAAAGAAGTAACCGAACCCCTTGAAAAACAATTTCGAAATTTGGAACACGTTGATACGATTACTTCTTCTACTCACGAAGGTTTATCGCGTATCGATATCGCATACACATCTAAAGCTAATATGAAAGATGCGGCACGCGAAGTCGAAAAAATCACTAACAACGTAAATTTCCCAAAAGAAATTACAAAACCCGTCGTCAGCCAACTTAATACCTCTATGATTCCACTTGCACAGATTACCATTCAAAAACAGAATGGTTTTACAAAAGCTGATGAAAAACAGATTGAAAAAGAAATCATCCCACAACTTGAAAATATCGATGGCGTTGCTAACGTCATGTATTTCGGCAAATCAACATCCGAGCTATCTATCATGCTAGATCCAGATCAAATGAAAAACAAAAATGTGACACCTCAGCAAGTATTAACCGCTTTACAAGGAAAAGAAACTTCCGCTCCAGCTGGACAGGTCACAGTAAATAACGAAGACCACACCCTTCGCATCATTGGCAATGTAAAAAATGTAGATGAAATAAAAAACATAGCGCTTGCACCTCAAGTAAAATTACAGGATATAGCTCAAGTAGAAGAAAAACAACATTATGACACCATTTCACATATAAATGGTGAAGAGGGAACTGGATTAATTATTATGAAAGAACCTAGCAAAAATGCAGTTGAAATCGGGAAAGAAATCGATAAAAAAATTAAAGATATAAGCAAAGAATATAAGGATACTTACACAATTAAGTTACTATCCTCTACTCACGAACAAGTCGAAAATGCTGTAATAAGTATGGGAAAAGAGGTAATTTTAGGGGCAATCGCTGCGACATTTATCATTTTAGTCTTTTTACGTAGCATTCGAACAACTCTTATTGCTGTTGTTAGCATTCCGTTATCAATTTTACTAACACTTTTTTTACTTGATCAATCTAATGTTACGTTAAACATTTTAACCCTTGGGGGATTAGCAGTTGCTGTTGGACGACTCGTTGACGATAGCATTGTTGTCATTGAAAATATTTTCCGGCGTTTACAAAAAGACCATTTTTCAAAAGACATCATTCTAGATGCCACAAAAGAGGTTGCCGTTGCTATTACCTCTTCGACATTAACAACAGTCGCCGTCTTTTTACCTATTGGTCTTGTATCAGGTTCAATTGGTAAACTTATGTTACCTATGGTATTAGCGGTTGTATACTCTATACTTTCTTCATTAGTTGTCGCACTAACAGTTGTTCCACTTATGGCGTTTTTATTACTCAAAAAAACACGGCAACGCAAACCACAATCTTCAAAAAGGTATACAGCTACTTTAAAATGGGCACTTTCGCATAAGTTTATTATTTTATTCTCTTCCTTCCTATTATTTGCTGGATCAATTGCGGCTTATATATTACTACCGAAAGCAAATATAAAATCAGAAGACGACACGATGCTTTCAATTAATATGACATTCCCAACAAATTACGATCTTGAGTCTAGAAAGCAAAAAGCCTTTGATTTCGAAAAAAAATTACTTTCTAACAGTGATGTAACTGACGTTATCTTACGAATGGGATCAAGCGCTGAAGATGCACAGTGGGGACAAACAACTAAAAATAACCTTGCATCTATATTTGTAGTCTTCAAAAAAGGATCTGATATTGATCGATATGTCGAAAAATTAAAAAAAGAGCATAAAGATTTCGGACCAGCTGAATTCGATTATATAAAAACAAGCTATTCTAATTTTGGTGGTGGAAACAACTTGCAATTTAACGTGACAGCAAACAATGAGACAAATTTAAAAAAAGCTGCTGATCTCGTTGAAACAAAATTAAAAAGTATAGACAGTCTTTCTAAAGTAAAAACAAATATCGAAGAAACAAAAAAAGAATGGCAAATTCATATTGATCAAACGAAAGCAGAACAAGTTGGATTGACACCAGAAACAGCAGGACAACAAGTTTCATTCCTTATGAAGAAATCACCCGTTGGACAAATTACAATTAACGATGAAAAAACAACCATTATGCTAGAACATAAAAAAGAAAATATAAATAAGAAGGATGATCTCCTTAACACAAATATCCTATCACCTATAAATGGACCGATTCCTTTAAAAGATATTGCAACCATTTCAGAAAAACAATTACAAACAGAGATTTTCCATAAAGACGGGAAAGAAACCATTCAAATAACTGCCGAAGCAATAAATGAAGATTTAAGTAAAGTAAACACAGAAGTGAACACAGCTATCTCAAAATTAGACCTACCAAACGGAGCGAAAGTTAATATTGCTGGTGCAACTGAATCTATGCAAGAAGACTTTACAAATTTATTCAAAATCATGGGTATTGCAATCGGGATTGTTTATTTAATTATGGTCATTACTTTTGGGCAAGCACGCGCTCCATTTGCGATTTTATTCTCTTTACCACTAGCTGCCGTTGGCGGTATTTTAGGATTAATCATTTCAGGAACACCAGTCGATTTAAACGCACTCATCGGCGCATTGATGTTAATTGGTATTGTAGTTACAAATGCCATCGTACTAATAGAACGTGTTCAACAAAATAGAGAACATGGCATGACGACGCGGGAAGCTTTACTAGAAGCAGGTTCTACAAGGCTACGACCAATTATTATGACAGCTATTACAACAATAGTAGCGATGTTACCATTATTATTTAGTCAATCACAAGCAGGCAGTATGGTGTCTAAAAGTTTAGCCGTTGTCGTAATTGGTGGTTTAGCAGTTTCAACTGTACTCACACTAGTTGTCGTCCCTGTTATGTACGAATTGTTAGATAAATCCGGTAAAAAACGAAGCTCACGTAGAAAAGTAAGCTCTTCTATAGATACACCAAAAGCTTAATAAGAAAAAACGTTATCTTCAGAACAGAAGATAACGTTTTTTTCTTTCTATTATTAATATATACCTATAATCTCATGATTACTCATTCATGTAAGTCATCACTTTATTTATATAATCTTCTAACGGTTGTCCAGAATCTACAATAACTCATATACATCATTTTAACATGGGAATCATCTTTTTTATTGAAGAACATTACTCTACATATCCTCCCCCCCTACAAAACAAAAAAGCTCTCTGCCTATTTAAACAGAGAGCCCTTTATCAATATAGGGTACAAACATTTAAGCTGCTTTTGCTTTTGTTGTTTTACGAGATTTTTTCGCTCCCGTAAAACGCTTATGAAGTACAGACGCAGTAAAACGAGCGATGATATTAAACAGTAATACCATAATAATTAATACTGCTGCTGATTTTGTTGCAATTAGCTTCGCATCAGGGATAATCCCTTCAGAGTTTAATTTCCAAATATGAACCGCTAATGTTTCAGCTGGTCGAAATGGATTCAACGGGTGTGCAGGACTTGAAAAATCGGCTGCAGAATTTAAAATCGGTGATGTTAATCCCGCTGTATAAATTAACGCTGCCGCTTCACCAAATATACGACCCGCCGCTAAAATAACTCCCGTAATAATTTGCGGCAATGATGTCGGGATAATAATTCGCACGATCGTTTGCCATTTTGTTGCACCAAGTCCAAGACTCGCTTCTTTTACATTAGATGGAACTTCTGTAATTGCACTTTCACACACACGTGTTAAACCTGGTAAATTCAAAATTGTTAATGCAAGTGCACCACCCATTACCGTATAACCCCAGCCCGTCATTGTAACAAATACTAACAAACCAAATAATCCAACAACGATAGAAGGCAATGATGCCATCGTTTCAATACATAAGCGAACAAAACCTAAAAAACGTCCTTGCTTTGCATATTCCGCAAGATAAATCCCTGCTCCTAATCCAAGTGGAATGGAAATGACTAAGGTAATAACAAGCATATAGAAAGAGTTGAATAATTGCGGACCAATTCCACCTCCAGCTCTTGTATTGCTTGGTTCTCCAAACAAGAAACTTGGATCCCAAAATCCCCATCCCTTTTGCAAAATTTCGTATACTAAGAAAACAAGTAAAGCTACTACAAACGCCGCAACTGCATATAAAATACCCGTCCAAATATTATTTACTTTTCTTGCATTCATCGTTATCGTTCACCTCTTTGGCCAATTGCTCGAATTACTAAAATAAATAGGAATGAAATAACAAGTAATATCATTGCCAATGTCCATAAAGCGTTATTCCAGGCAGTTCCATTTAACGTATTCGTCATATCCATTGTTAAAATACCTGTTAATGTCGCCGTTGGACTATATATTCCTTCAGGCAATTTAACAGTGTTTCCGATTACCATTTGAACCGCTAACGCTTCGCCAAAAGCACGAGCTAACCCTAGAACGATCCCTGTTAAAATACCTTTTTTTGCAGCCGGAACAATAACACGGCTAATCGCTTGCCATTTCGTCGAACCTAAACCATAAGAGGCTTCCAAGTAATCAAATGGAACTGAACGTATTGCATCAGAAGCAATACTAGCAATCGTAGGTAAAATCATAATACTTAATACAACAATACCAGCAATTAAACTAAAACCAACACCACCGAATGAATCACGTAAAAGCGGAACTAAAATGGTAACCCCTAATAAACCATATACTACCGAAGGAATTCCAACTAATAATTCCAAAACAGGCTTTAATACTTTATTCCCAAACTTTGGTGAAATTAAATTCATAAATATCGCAAGAGCAAGTGCGATTGGTGCACTAATAATAACTGCACCTAATGAAACAAGCGTTGAACCAACAATAAAGATAACAGCACCAAATGATCCCTGATCAGCATTCGGATTCCATTTTGTTGACGTCAATACCTCAGAAAATGAAATACCACTTTGCGTAAAGGATTGAATTCCTTTCCCGCAAATAAATGCAATAATTGCTAATGTAACAAGAACAATAAATATACCGCAAAACGTAACAAGCGTTCTTCCGATATATTCACTTTTTACGTAGTTAATTTGTTTTTTCCCCTTCATCACAGGACATAACCCCACTTCATAGATTGAAATGAACAAGACTGGCCTCGCAGCCAGCCCCGTTAAATGTTTTACTTATTCAGTTTAGACATTGGGATATAACCCATATCTTCAACTTGTTTTTCGAAGTCTTTACCTTTTACATAATCGATATAAGCTTTTGTAGCTTCTTTTGCTTCCCCTTTTGTTACCATGTACTCATAAGACCAGAATGGATACTTACCAGAGGAAATGTTTTCAACTTTCGGCTCTGCACCATCAATCTTTACAGTTTGCAATGCACCTTTTTTATCGCCCACCATATAAGACATTGCAAGATAACTAATAGAGCCAGGAGTAGAGTTAATAGCTTGTTCTACCGCGCCGTTAGAATCTTGTGTTGTACCTGTTCCATCATTAATCTTCGCATCTTTCATAATTGTTTTTTCAAATGTAGCACGTGTACCAGAAGATGCCGGACGGTTTATTACGTTAATTTTCTCATCTTTACCGCCTAACTCTTTCCAGTTTGTAACTTTCCCGCTGAAAATATCTTGTACTTGTTTCACAGTTAAGTTGTCGACTTTCACATCTTTATTTACAACAAGTGCAAATGCAATACCCGCCACTTTGTTATCTACTAATTCTTTCGCTTTTTCTGGATCTTTTATTTTATCTGCAGCCGGAACATCAGAGTTACCGATTTGAACCGCACCGGAAGCTACTTGGTTAATCCCTGTTCCACTACCGCCACCTTGAACTTGAATAGAAACGTTTGGATTCTTTTCCATGAATTTTTTACCTGCTTCTTCAGCAAGAGGTTGAAGAGCTGTAGAACCAGCTGCTGCAATTGTACCGGACATTTCTTGTTTTGCATCGTTATTACCTTTAGCAGTTTCTTCACTACCTGTGCTTTCTGATTTTCCGCACCCAACTAAAGCACCAGCAACCACTAATGCCGCTAACGAAAATTTAATACCTTTTTTCATAACCATGTCTTGTACCCCCATTTGGATTATAGCTTTTTCACATTCATCTACTTCTTTCGAACACAAATTCATTGTATGACAATAATATTGTGTTAGTGTTAAGTAATTTTTAATTTTAAGTAAAGAGAGGTAACATACTGTAAAACCTATATATCATGTCTTTTTATTTAAAAAACCAAAAGAATCCACACAAAATAGCTCGTATTGTAAATTTACTTTTAATAATGTAAATTTAGCGTAAATAAAATCCTGTTTTTCACTACCGATATTAAAAATATATTTACAAATCTCTTCATTTTTTAAACTTTATAGATATTACTCCACATTTATCCCACATAATTTCAGTAATATTTTTCGATACAACAAAATAAATTGGAACAATTCTAAAAATAATTGAATATTTTTAAAGTACCAATTGACAACATCATTCAATGTAGTCTACTATATTAGTAGCAAAAAGTTTCCCTCGGCAAACTTTTTAAACCGAAACTAAAAATATAGAGAAGAGGTAACTTTTATGGTATCGGCTAATATCAAACCCCTTTCAAAATTCCAAACAGGGCAGTTTGTACAAATCGAGAAGCTAAAATTAGAAGGAACTATGAAACGTCGCTTATTAGATTTAGGCTTTATTCCCGGAGCTATTATTAAAGTATTGCAAAAAAGCCCGCTCGGAGATCCAATCGCTTATCAAGTGAGCAATACAACCATTGCACTGCGTAGTGAAGAAAGTTCCCTTATTTTCGGAAGATTAATAGGAGATGATTCAGAATGAAAAAACATCGCATTGCACTAGCAGGAAACCCCAATACTGGGAAAAGCACATTATTTAATACATTAACAGGATTAAAACAACATACTGGAAACTGGACTGGAAAAACAGTGTTAAAAGCAGAAGGTGAATATGAACATAACGGAAGTGTATATACCCTTATTGATTTACCAGGAACCTACTCCCTTTATTCAAATTCTACTGATGAAGAAGTAGCACGCGATTATATCATTTTTGAAAAACCTGACGTAACCGTCGTTGTTGTAGATGCAACTGCGATGGAAAGAAATTTAAACTTAGCACTGCAAGTTATGGAAATGACAAAAGACGTTGTAGTTTGCATTAACCTAATAGATGAGGCTGAAAAAAAAGGAATTGTCATCGATGAAAAAAAATTAGCAAAGTCACTTGGAGTGCCTGTAATTAAAATCTCTGCTCGAAACCGAGTTGGAATCGGCCATTTACTAAATGTAATTGCTAAAGTAGCAAATAAAAAATTAATTCCTACACCAGTTCAAATTACTTATAATGAACAAATTGAAAGTATGATTCAAGAATTAGAACCAGAAATCTATAAAGTATTTGGAGATACTTATCCCGCCCGCTGGGTAGCACTCCGTATATTAGATGGAGATAAAAATTTTCTAGCTGCACTCCAAAAACATCATAAGGAGCCGCTTGTAAGGGAGGTCGTCATAAATGGAATCTCACTCAGCCAGTAAAGCTCTTCCATTAGATTATATTGTTCAGCATGCACAAACACTTACAAAAGAGGATATACGAGATGATATTGTAGGTGATATTTATCGAACTTCCGCAAATATATGTAAGGAAGCTGTTCAATACACGAATACCGATAAGCTATACCGTTCAGAGAAGCTAGATAAAATTTTCACTTCTCCTATATTCGGATTTCCAATTATGCTCGGAATTTTATCTATTATTTTTTATCTTACAATTGCCGGAGCTAACGTGCCGTCTGATATGATTGCTGAATTTTTCGGGTGGGCAGAAGGTCATTTAACCGCTTGGTTTCAAGCAATGAACGCACCAACTTGGTTACACGGCATCTTAATTCTCGGCTTATTCCGTGGTACTGGAGCTGTAATTAGCGTTATGTTACCACCTATGGCTATTTTCTTCCCTATGTTTGCCCTATTAGAAAACTATGGATACTTACCGCGCGTTGCCTTTAACATGGATCGTTTATTCAAACGTTCTGGCGCTCACGGAAAACAATCATTAACAATGGCAATGGGGTTTGGGTGTAACGCTGCTGCTATTATGTCAACACGTATTATCGAATCACCACGCGAGCGTATGTTAGCGATTTTAACTAACAACTTCGTTCCATGTAATGGACGTTGGCCTACATTAATATTAATGGCATCATTATTTATGGCTGCTGGATATACCGGTAGTATGCAAACACTTGTTACAGCAGGTGTTGTAGTCGGAATGGTTGTAATTGGGGTTATCGTAACACTAACCGTATCTTGGGTATTATCAAAAACCGCTTTAAAAGGTGTCCCAACTCACTATACGTTAGAATTACCACCATACCGTAAGCCAAAAATTTGGAACACTATTGTACGTTCCACACTTGATAAGTCAATATATGTTTTAAAACGTGCGGTTATCGTAGCTGCACCTGCCGCTGTATTAACTTGGGTATTAGCAAATATTTATGTTGGCGATACAAGCCTACTTATGTATTTTGTGAATTTCTTAGATCCATTTGCCAAATTACTCGGTCTTGACGGATTTATTCTAGCTGCATTCATCCTTGGTTTGCCAGCCAATGAAATTGTCATTCCAATTTTATTAATGTCTTATTTATCAACAGGCGCTTTAACCGAACTAGATGATTTAAATCAAATTAAAAACCTGTTCTTAGAACATGGCTGGACTTGGTTAACTGCGTTAAACACAATGTTGTTCTCACTACTTCATTTCCCATGCGGAACAACACTAGTTAACATATATAAAGAAACAAAAAGTCCAAAATGGACATTTCTATCGTTTGCAATCCCTACCGTTATCGCCATTGTTGTTACATTCCTCACAACGCAACTGGTACATTGGTTAGGGCTTGTATAAAAATGAAACTTCCATCAGTGGGGAATTGTCTTCACCCTCACTGATGGAAAGCTTTCACCACCCGGTCTTTTACTGCTCGAGAATAGCGGAATGAATAAAAAGGAAACCCATCTATGGTTTTCCTTTTTCATCTTCATTTGGATTTTCCCAGGGCTGCGCACCATATTTTTTTATTTTCTTATTCAAAAAATAAACAGCGTATGGGATAATTCCCATCAAAATCGTATTTATAATCGTCAACATAGAAGGCATTTTCATATTATTACTATCGCTCCTATTTACATTTAAAGACACGGAAAATATCAATAGCAGATTCTCAATTCCACATTACTGACCACCTTTTGGCACCAAAGAACCTGAATGTTCTACCACTGGATGAACCCGAACAACAATGTCACTCTGAGCAAAATAGTTTTTTCCCCTATCCCAATTTTTCTCTATCTTCTTCCACTCTTTATAATTATGCCGCTTATAATAATCTCCTAACTCAAGAACATCTGTTTTAAAATCTTTTTGCATTTTTTTTATCGTCCTCATCGCTATACTTTCCATCTCTTTAGAAATATATGTCTTCATTTGCTTTTCACTCCACGCCTTTCCATCCCCGCCTAAATAAACCTCTGCTAGTACACCTTCAGGATAAATATCAACTGTAAACTTCGGATGACGTGGTTCTGCGAAAGAAGCATGTATTTTTCGTCTTATTTTGTGAATTTCATAGGTGAACGCTTTTTTCTCTTTTCGAATGGTCACAAAACCACTCGCTTTCTTTCCAATTATATAATTTAACCCTTGCGTATCTTTTCCTGTTAACAGGCCGATCAATTTATTATCCTTCCCTTTAAACACAGCAGCCCCTTCCATTTTTACCCCTTGTTTCGTTAATTGTAAAATTGGAAGTACAAAACTTCTTTTAGCGGTTATCGTTTCTTGTACATCACCAATACGAACTGCTTCTAACATAAATGCATTAGCGTCTGCATGATCTGCCAATAAATCAATATATTTTGCTGGAAAATTTTCCGGTTTAGAACTTTGTTGCAAAACCTTCTCTGCGCGTCCCTTAGAAACAAAAATCCGAATATTCCTCCTCATTTCATGATCACGAAAAAAGACATCTAACGTTTGTTCTAAAAGGTTTTGTTGCTTTAATAAATCTTTTGAAAAAACAATAACTTGAATATGTGGGAAAAACAAAGAACGGCTAATTTTTTTGGATATCTCTCGAATTTGCGCAAAAACACTATCAGCAGTTGCATTAATATTAATATAATTATCCCCACCTCCACCTCCACTTTTTCCTCCCTGTTGCGCTAACGCACTTGGCAATACGAGTTGATATGTCCCTTTCATACGAGTTGGTCTCTTTGATTCACTTTCCGCTTCTTCTTTCGCAACATCAAAAGCTACGCCAACAACAAAGCCTCTCTCTTCAATTTCTTTTCGTTCTGAGCAACCACTAATCCATAAAAACAAAACAATAAAACAAATACACTTATGAAGACGATTCACTCTTCTTGCCTCCTTTGAGCTTATAAATAATGAAGACAAGTACAGGGACAAAGATAATGCATGCCATATTAACCCAAGCTAAGTAGACACCATACTCCGTTAACTTCGTAACATCTTCAGGAAGCATATTAAATAGATAAATAATCGGTGCACTTACAAAAATAAATGTTTTCTTTTTAATAGAAGGAAACATCGAGCAAAAAGCCATTACTGCAACGTCATAATACATAGCAGTCGTATTAAAAATTGTAAGAATCCAAGTCGTAAAAAAAATGGCATCAAAACGTTCTAAAAACCCTCCACCAATTTCAATCTCCTTTCCTAACTCAATAACAGGATACGTTAAACTTCTCGTCGTAGAATAAGAAAAGACAATAATACAAGTGAGATAGATAAGGACATATAGTAAATTAGTAATCATTACTCCCTTGGCAGCAGCTAAAGGCGCTTTGTCTTTTTGCTTCACAATTGTAGAATAAAATAAAACGATCTCAAATCCAATGAATGTAAATATCGATTCCTTCATCCCAAGAGCATATTGGCTCCATTTTGTTTGGAAAAGCGGAAGCAAATTATGAGTATCCATTAAATTTATATTTAATAGAGATAAAGCCACAATGGCGCTCGCTACAATTGGCAAAAATAACAAATTAAGGCGGAGCAATGCCGCTCTAGAACCACTTACTCCATAGATAACAACAAGTAAGTAAAAAAATGATAAAAGTTCAATAGGCGTTTTACCAAATAAGTATGTTTGTGAAATAATTGAAATTGCTCGCGCTTGATACGCAGTAACGCCAACGAACGTTAACACCATAATACTTGTAACAATGAAGGCTACGGGTTTTGATAAGTATGTACCTGTATATTGAAAAAACGTTTGTTTTGGAAATAAATTCGCTATTTTTGTAATAACCCAAGCAAGAAACGCACAAATCGTTCCACCAAGAAGTAGTATGATCCAGCCGTCTAAAAAAAGCGTCTTTTCTGCAATTACACGAGGCATCGAAAGCGCTCCTGTACCAATAATGACTGAAGACACTGCAAACATTAGCTCTCGAGATCCAATTTCTTCATCTCCGTATTCAAACGGTTTCAATTCACTTTCGCTCCTTTGAACGTAATGTTTCATCTTTGGTCTGTAAATATTCAGGTCTTGTCTTTAACGTTGCCTCTGGTAACAATGCCACTTCTTCTTTCCAATCTTTATAAAAAGCAGGAGCTAGTGGCGTAAAATACGGAATTCCAACACTTTTTAGATTCATCATATGTATTGCTAGTGCAATTAGCGCTAAAATAATCCCATATAGTCCAAACATAGTAGCTGCTAAAATAAACGCAAATAACAAAAAACGGAATGTAATCGTTATACTATACACAGGCAAAGAAAAGGTAGCAATAGCCGTAACGGCGATTACAATAACCATAAAAGGATTGACAATCCCAGCGCTTACCGCAGCTTCTCCAATAACAAGTCCTCCTACAATCCCAACGGTTTGTCCGATTTGCTTCGGTAAACGAAGCCCCGCCTCTCGAATTAATTCCATTGTTAATGTCATAATGATGGTTTCAATATAGGCAGGAAATGGCACCCCTTCTCTTGCTCCAGCAATCGAATACGCAAGATTAGATGGAATGAGACCTTGATGATAGGAAACAAGAGCAACATATACTGCTGGAAGTAAGATTGCCATAAGTCCAGCTATCATACGAAGCCCCCTTAGTAATGTACCAATAATCCATCTTTCAAAATGATCTTCTGGCGATTGAAAGATATCAACAATAACCATAGGTGCAATAACCGCAAACGGTGATCCATCTACTAAAATGACCGCTTTTCCTTTCGCTAAAGCAGCTACCGCCCTATCTGGTCTTTCTGTATTTAAAAATTGCGGAAAGGGAGACAAGTTATTATCCTCAAGCAGGTGCTCAATCTTTCCAGAATCTAATATCATATCTGTTTCGATTGACTGCAATCGTCGATTTAATTCGGCTACAATATATGGATTAATGATGTCTTCAATATAAATTAATGTAACTTCCTTTTGAGAACGCTTCCCCATAATATAAGATTGAAATCGAAGTTTCGGATCACGTAAATCACGTCTGATTAACATTTTATTCGTTGCAATATCCTCGGTGAGCCCTACCTTAGGACCTCGAATGATATTTTCTGTAATCGGTGGTTCTAAACTTCGTCTTTCCCACGCTCTACTATTAATCACTAATGCATTAGGTATTCCATCAATTAAAACAATGGTATCTCCTACTAGAACAGAATTAATAACATCTGACAACGTCTTTACTGTATTTACTTCGCCTATAGAAATAAATCTATCTAATAAGGTTTGCATGATTGGGGCTTTACTTGGAATCTCTTCATGCTGTAATGGCCAGATAACAAACCGATAAATTAAGTCTTTATCTGTAAGCCCACATAGAAAAACAACCGCACACCGAGTAGATGAACAAGAAAGCGAAAACTCTCGCACAGTTAAATCATTAGGAGACTGTAGTGTTTCTCGAATAGATTTTGTAATTGCAGATAAGTTTGCCTCTAAATTCGTCATATTCCTCACCCAGCTTTCCTCTCAAGACGTTACCGTTATATTTCTCCATCCCGGGAAAATATATACAATGAAAAAAGCTATCTCACTAAAGTGAGATAGCTTTTTTCATTGCATGCCGTTCCTATTTCTCTAACACGGTGGAATTGTGCTTCACTTCAATATTTCTAGTCGCCATACTCACTACTAACATAACAGTAACATTTACCAATAACGCAACAATACCTACATTTAAATCCTTAATATATTGCGGAAAGGATGGAAACATACTAGATATAGTTGAACCAGACAATGTAATATAAGCAACTACTAATAATCCAACTCCCATTCCAGCAATTGCTCCTTGTTTTGTTACAAATTGCCGATGAAACAAACTACAAACCAGTGCAGGAAAAAGCTGTGTAACAATACTATATCCCATAAGAAGAAGTGCACCGATTGTTTCCCCGCCTTTAAATGTAAAGAATACAGCAACAAGTGTCACGACAGGAACAAATAATTTTGCCGCTCTCGTCACCTGCTGATTTGAAACAGATGGAGCAAGTACCTGATAAATATTTTTTGCAAGTAACGTGGAAGCTGCCATAACAAGCATAGAACCTGGTACTAAGGCTGTTAATAATCCAGCACTACCAATAATACCAATAAACCACGGATCAAAGGTTTGAATAGCAAGGCGAAATAACGATAGATCTGCATCCGCTCCTTGTAATCCTGGCACTTGCAAAATAGCAGCAAAGCCAGCAAAAAATACAAAAAGTAACACTAAAGAATATAACGGCATAATTGCCGCATTTTTTCGAAAGACTTTTTCACTTTTTGCCGAAAAAGCTGAAGCGAATGTATGTGGCCACATATAAAAACCTAATGCTGTTAATATAATAGTAGAAACAAACCAAGAAATACTCATCCCTTCCTCAGGTAAAGCTAAAAACCCTGGCTTTGCTGCTTCTACCGCTTCAAACATCGGCTGAAATCCTCCGTAATAATGATACGGTAAATATATTCCTAAAAACATAACGATAAATAAAATCATAATGTCCTTTAATGCAGCTGTCCAAGCAGAGCCGTGTATACCAGAAATCATGACATATATCGTAATTGTGATCGCACCAATCCACACTGCAAAAACTGGTGATACTTTTCCATACGAAGCTTCAGAAACAATAATCCCTAATCCTTTTAGCTGTAACACAAGATACGGAATAATAGAAACAACACCGATAATCGATACGATAATTCCAAGTACCTTACTATTATATTTTTTTGTAAAGAAATCCGGTTGTGAAATAAGCCCATGTTGCTTTGCATATTTCCAAACCGGTGGCAATAAAAAGTAAGATAAGATATATGCTAATGCTCCATATCCTAAAATATAAAATGTAGGAGCACCTTTACTATATGCCCAGCCGCTCCCTCCTAAAAATGTAAAAGTCGTGTAAATCTCTCCAGCCATAAGAAGAAAGACGAAAATCGTTCCAAATCCTCTTCCTCCAACAGACCATTGTTCTAAGTTCATATCTTTTCCGCGCTGTGCCCGAATTCCTAAAAATAAAGAAAAGCACAAAAACAAAGTAATAATAATAAGTGCTATCATTCCGTTCCCTCCTTATTAGCAGGGTCTAACCAATACAGAAATCCCATACAAAAAGATGTAATAAATACAGAAAGTAAAATCCAAAATAATAAAAATGGCATCCCGAATACATAAGGAGTAACTGAATTTGTAAACACTGGTCCAACAACTAAACAAAGAACTGGAATAAGTGCTAGTACATGTATTTTTTTCATCTCATTCTCCTTTTCTCATAAAATTCAAAACAGATGAAACAAAAACTTCTACCCCAATTGGCAACGCATCTTCGTCAATTGTAAAACGAGGATGATGATGCGGATATACAATCCCCTTTTCTTTATTCCCAGCACCAATAAAGAAAAATGTACCTGGTGCTTCTTGTAAAAAGGCCGAAAAATCTTCTCCTGCCATCGTCGGCTGTAGCCGTACTACTCGTTCCCTTCCGTAGAGCTCTAGTGCCGTACGTTCGACAAGTTGTGTAACTTGTTCATCATTTACAACTGGACGATAGCCGTACTCATATGAAAATGTATAATTTGCGCCATAAGATTCCGTAATATGTTTAACAAACTTTTCAATTTGCTTGGCTGTTTGTTCTCGTAATTCATGTTTTAAACTTCTGACAGTTCCTTCAATCTTTGCTTGTTCTGGAATTACATTATGCGTTGTGCCAGCATGAAATTGCGTGACCGATAAAACGAGGGAATCTAACGGATTTGTAAGGCGTGATACGACTTGCTGTAGTTGCGAAACTACTTGTGTACCGATCGCAATGCTATCAACTGTTTCATGAGGAATACCTGCATGCCCTCCTTTTCCTTCTACTGTAATTTTAAAGACATCGGGTGCTGCCATCGCTGGACCATAAATCACACCAACTTTGCCAACTTCTAAAGAAGCCCAAAGATGCGCTCCGATAATATAGTCCACATTTTCCATCGCCCCTGCTGCAACCATTTCCCCAGCACCACCTGGAAAATTTTCTTCAGCATGTTGAAATAGAAAACGAATTTCACCTTTAATTTTTTCTCTTTGCCCTACTAGCGCATTTACAGTGCCAAGGAGCATGGCAATGTGACCATCATGTCCACATGCATGCATCACTCCTGGATATGTAGAAACAAATTCAAACTGATTTTCTTCTTGAATGGGAAGTGCGTCCATATCTGCTCGAATCGCAATTGTTTTACCGGGTTGTTTGCCAATTAACTTTGCCATGATGCTATACTTTGTCGGTCTTGAGATTTCTAGATGAGGGATTGTTTGAAGTATGTCATATACGAACTGAGATGTTTTTTCTTCTTGAAAAGACAATTCTGGATACCGATGAAAATGTCTTCTCCATTCTATTAATTGATTTTTTGAAAGAACAAATTCTTTTGCTACATCCATCTATCCTCTTCCTTTCTTCACCAAGTTAAATGTTATTATAGCTTGAATCCTTAATAAAATAAATAATATTCTGAATTTTTACGTTTTTACAATTGTACTTCATTCACACAAAAATAAAAAAAAAAAAGCTATCTAAATTAGATAGCTTTTTTTTTTTTATAGAATAGTAATCGCTTGTTTCCCCATTTGTTCCCATGCTTTTTCAAATTGCGTACGTGAAACTTTTTTATTTGGATTACTAGCAAGCGGATCATTAATATATACAAAGTTTTGATCATATCCAACAACAACTGCACTATGCTCATAATATGTAATTTTTATATCTCCGGTATTGGTATTCCACGTTTCAAAACTACCCTCAGCTAACGGTTGAAACGTTGTATTCGCAATTACCCATACTGGTGAGCCTGAGCTAATGACTTTATATATATCGTCAATCTCTCTTCCTGTTAAATCAATCGTTTTGCCAGGTACATATTTTTCTGCAAGTTTAAAAATCGGCCCATGATAAACACCGTAACCCGGTTCAGATTTTGTGTAAATATTTCCAACAAATCCTTCATAAGGGTTTCCGCGAAGATTATTTTCTTTAAATGGAACTTGATTGATTTCGCTTGCAAGTTGCATCTTATCCACTTGCACACCTTTATACTGCAATAACATCGCTAAACTTGTAACCTCACAACCTCGCTGCAGTTCCGGAAGTTGTTTTATGAATGAAACATTTTCAATCATAGCTGTTTCTTTCATATCAAACAAAAAATCCACTCGTAACTCTTGTACTTTTTGAAGAATTTTATTTTTCCCTACAAAAATAGCAACAACAAGTATAATCCCTACAAGACATATATATTTGAATTTCTTTAACATATTCAAAACTCCATTACATCATTATTTTTACCAAACACTACTCTTGTTATTGTACCTTTCTTCTACCTAGTTTGCTAGAAAGATTATTTGAATTATTATTGGGTTTAAATGTTTTAAAATTCTTATTTTTTGTAATAAAAAGAAAAATAAATATACATTTTCAGAATATTTTGCTAGAATTAAAAATGTTTACATGGTTAAGGAAAAATGTATTTCTTTCAATCACAAAACAAAAGCTCAAGGAACACTAATCATTTCGCTGTTGTTTTTTTATTACTAATCACGCACCCAGAAAATATACGTAATCCATTCGTATAGGAACATAAAGAAAAACTACAATCAGTATGTTTTTTATCCCCCACTGATGATTAGTGAAACGAAGCAAGCTCAATAGTTATTGAGCAAAACAAACAAGGGAAAAGTACGGGGTGAAGGGAATATGAATCAAACAACTACAGAGCAAACTAGTTTAAAACGTACAATGAAGAGCAGACACCTTTTTATGATTGCACTCGGAGGTGTCATTGGCACAGGACTATTTATGGGATCAGGACAAATTGTCCATAACGCTGGACCTGGCGGAGCTATTCTTGCATTTTTAGTTGGTGGTTTTGTTATGTATTTAACAATGCTCTGCCTTGGAGAATTATCCGTTGCTATGCCAGAAGCAGGCTCATTTCAAAGTTATGCAAGCCGATTTATTTCACCTGGTTTTGGATTTGTCGTTGGTTGGATGTATTGGCTAAACTGGGCCGTTACAGTTGGAGTTGAACTAACAACTGTCAGTATTTTAATGAAGCGCTGGTTTCCAGATGTTTCTTCATGGATTTGGTGTGTTACATTTGCAGCAGTACTGTTCATCGTAAACGCTTTATCAGCAAAAGCATACGCAGAAGCGGAGTTTTGGTTTACAAGTGTAAAAGTCTCAACAATTGTTGTCTTCATCATACTTGGAGGCGCTGTTATGTTTGGATTCTTGGATTTCAACGGAAAGCCAGCACCTATGCTACATAACTTCACGGAAAATGGTGGACTATTTCCAAATGGTGTCCTAGCTGTTCTTTTTACAATGATTACGGTGAATTTTTCATTCCAAGGAACAGAATTAATTGGGATTGCTTCAGGTGAAAGCGAAAATCCTGAAAAAACCATTCCGAAGGCAATAAAAAATACAATTTGGCGTACTCTATTCTTTTTCGTATTAGCAATTGCAGTTGTCGTGGGCTTACTCCCGTGGCAGGAAGCTAATCTTGTTGAGAGTCCATTCGTACTTGTCTTTGATACAGTTGGCATTCCATATGCAGCAGACATTATGAACTTTGTTATTATTACTGCTGTGTTATCTGTAGCGAATTCTGGACTATACGCAAATTCCCGTATGCTTTGGGCCATGTCAAAACAAGGAATGGCTAGCCCTCTCTTTACAAAACTAACAAAAAAGGGTGTACCATTAAACGCTTTAATTTTCAGCCTTCTCTTTGCAAGTCTTTCTCTTTTAACAAGTGTATTTGCAGCAGATACAGTCTTTTTAGTACTAACATCTATTGCAGCTATGGCAGCAGTCGTTGTTTGGATGTCAATTGCAGCTTCACAATTTTTCTTTCGAAGAGAATTTATAAAGAACGGCGGCAATGTAAACGATTTAAAATATCGTACACCACTTTATCCAATTGTCCCAATTGTAGCTTTCTCTTTAAATTTTATCACATTCGTTAGTTTAGCTTTCATTCCAGATCAGCGTATTGCTCTTTATTGTGGGATTCCATTTATGATTATTTGTTACATTTTGTATCAAATTAAATATAAAAAAGTTGTCACATTTGAAAAGCAACAAAATATTGCGCAAGAAATAAACTAAATATATAAAATATTCAACTATCTCATCTTATGATAAGATAGTTTTTTTCTATTTCTTGGATATCTTGGTATAACTTTAATTATCTTAAAATTTTTACAATCATGTTTTCACCTGAAAAATAGTTTACAATGTTATCAAGTTACAAATGATATTCACCGTAAAAAGTGTGCATTTGTGTCTATTTTTTAACAATATGACAAAAACTATTGCCTTCTATAAATTAATAGGTTTATATTGTTTTATTGGCATAGTTTCAATCCAAGGAGAAAGGAGATTTTCAATCGTGCAACTAAAGAAATCGTTTTGGAAGTTGGCTTCACTTCTTCCTTTATCACTACTCTTGTTCCTCGGTGGCTGTGAGAAAAAACTTGCAGTATTAAACCCGCAGGGACCTGTTGCAAAAGCACAGTATGATTTGATCGTTTGGTCATTCGTACTTATGATGTTGATTATTGCAATTGTATTCATCTTGTTTACAGTCATCTTGATTCGTTATCGTGAAAAACCAGAAAACATGGGCTATGAGCCTCCTGATCAACACGGTAACACATTATTAGAAATTATTTGGACACTCTTCCCAGTTATTATCGTTATTGCATTATCAATTCCAACGGTAAAAGCTACTTATGCATCGGAAGAAGTGCCAAAAGAGTCTAAGCATATTAAACCAGTTGAGATTTATGTTACATCTGCCAACTGGAAATGGTTATTCAGTTATCCAGAGGAAAATATTGAAACCGTTAACTATTTAAACGTACCAGCTGGTACACCAATTCAATTCAAATTAACATCTGTTGGTCCAATGAACGCCTTCTGGGTTCCAGAACTTGGTGGTATGAAATACACAATGGACGGCATGATTATGGATTTATTCCTACAAGCTGATAAACCAGGTTCTTACCTTGGCCGTAGTTCAAACTTCTCTGGTGAAGGATTTACTCACATGGAATTTGAGCTTGAAGCAAAGAAAAAAGAAGATTATGACAAGTGGGTAAAAGAAGTAAAAGAAACTGCTAAACCACTTACAGAAGAAAAATATAACGAAATCATTAAACCTGGTGTAGTAGGGCGTATGACATTCTCTAGTCACCACTTAAAGTATGTAGATCCAAAATCACTTGAATACTGTGATTACAACTACTACAAAAACAAAAAGTAACAGATAATATTCCAACAGATTGGAGTGAACACAGTGAAGCTTGATGAATTTTTTGTCACAGGTGATCCGATTATTTACGGAGCTGACGCATCTATCGTTCTTGTGACATTAGCAATCATTTTCGTACTGACAAAGTATAAAAAATGGAAATGGCTTTGGGATGAATGGTTAACAACTGTTGACCATAAGAAAATTGGGACCATGTATATTATTTCTGCGGTTCTTATGTTATTCCGTGGTGGTATGGACGGTTTAATGATCCGTGCTCAATTAACATTCCCAGATACAACTTATTTAAACGCTGAACACTATAACGGAATCTTTACAACACATGGTACAGTTATGATTCTTTTCATGGCGATGCCATTCGTTCTAGGATTAATGAACGTCGTTGTACCATTACAAATTGGTGCTCGTGACGTTGCATATCCATTCTTAAACGCACTAAGTTTTTGGTTATTCTTTATCGGAGCAATGTTATTCAACATCGCTTTCGTTATCGGAGGTTCTCCAGACGCTGGGTGGACATCTTACTTCCCAATGGCTGGTACAGAATTCACTCCTGGTGTAGGTAATAACTACTACGCAATTGCATTACAGATTTCAGGACTTGGTACGTTAATGACAGGTATTAACTTCCTGGTTACAATCCTAAAAATGCGTACACCTGGCATGAAATTAATGCATATGCCAATGTTTACATGGTCTATTTTAATCACATGTGTAATCATTATTTTCGCTTTCCCAGTATTAACAGTTGCTCTTGCATTAATGACATTTGACCGTCTATTTGATGCTCACTTCTTTACGATGGCGAGCGGCGGTATGCCGATGCTTTGGGCCAACCTATTCTGGGTATGGGGTCACCCTGAAGTATATATTGTTATCTTACCGGCATTCGGTATTTTCTCTGAAATCATTAGTACATTCTCACGTAAACGTCTATTCGGTTACAGCGCAATGGTGTACTCAATGATTGCAATTTCTTTACTAAGTTTCGTCGTATGGCTTCACCACTTCTTTACAATGGGATCTGGTCCAGCCGTTAACTCATTCTTCTCGATTTCGACAATGGCGATTTCGATTCCAACCGGTGTTAAAATCTTTAACTGGTTGTTTACACTGTATAAAGGACGTATTCGTTTTACAGTTCCAATGCTTTGGTCATTAGCATTTATTCCAAACTTCGTAATCGGTGGGGTTACAGGGGTTATGCTTGGAATGGCAGCAGCTGACTATCAATACCATAACAGTTACTTCCTAATCGCCCACTTCCACTACGTATTAATCGCAGGTACAGTATTCGCAATGCTTGCTGGATTTACGTTCTGGTATCCAAAAATGACAGGTCATATGCTAAATGAACGCCTTGGTAAATGGACATTCTGGATCTTTATGATCGGATTTAATATCTGTTTCTTCCCAATGTACTTCCTAGGTTTAGATGGTATGACTCGTCGTATGTACACTTACTCTGAAAGCCTTGGATGGGGCTGGCTAAACCAAATCGCATCTGTCGGTGCGGTAATGATGGGTATCGGCTTCCTAATCCTTTGCTACAACGTAATTTGGAGTGCACGTCACGGTGAGCGTGACACTACTGGAGACCCATGGGATGGCCGTACTCTTGAATGGGCAACTCATTCTCCTGTACAACATTATAACTTCGCGAAACTTCCTGAAATTAAAGAAGCTGATGCTTTCTGGTTCATGAAAAAACGCGGAGAAACAATTACACCAAAAGCAGATGAATTAAAACCAATTCACATGCCAAGTAACTCTGGTGTGCCAATTATTATGTCTGCATTCTTCGGTCTTGCAGGTTTTGCATTAGTATTTAGCTGGTTCTGGATTGCAGCAATCGGCGGAGTTGGTATTTTAGCTTGCTTAATCTATCGTTCATTCGATTACGATGACGGTTACTATATCAGTGTTGATGAAATTAAAAAAACAGAACATGTAGCATGAGAGGTGAAACGAAATGGCGGCTTTAGATAAAAGCTTACCTTTAGAATATCAATCTGAACAAAGCAGATTGAATATTCTAGGGTTCTGGATTTTCCTAGGGGCTGAAATTATGCTGTTCGCAACACTTTTCGCCTCTTATCTAGTCCTTGCTGGTCGTACGGCAGATGGCCCAACACCAGCGCAATTGTTTGAAGTTAAAACACTTTTAATTCAAACATTACTACTTTTAACAAGTAGTTTTACATGCGGTATCGTAATTCATGAAATGCGTAAAAACAACCAAAAAGCTATGTTAGGATGGTTCCTTTTCACATTACTTTTAGGTGCAGGCTTCCTTTTCTTTGAAATTGAAGAATTTATACTGTATGTCGGTGAAGGTGCTACATTACAAACAAGCGCATTCTTATCTGGATTCTTCGTTCTTCTTGGAACACACGGTGCCCACGTAACAGGTGGTATCATCTGGGCAACTTGTGTAATCATCCAAATTTTAAAACGCGGATTAACACCAGTTACAGCTCGTAAAGTATTTATTATCAGCTTATACTGGCATTTCCTTGACCTTGTTTGGATCTTTATTTACACACTAGTTTACTTGAACGGGATGGTGGCGTAATAATGGGACAAAACAATACACAAGCAAATGGACACGCGCATAGCGGATTTCCATGGTCACACGTTTTTGGATTTATTTTATCGCTTGCACTAACGTTTCTTGCTTTATACGTTGCACTTTACACAGACTTGCCACTTTCAACGATATTAACAACAATTATCGTAATGGCACTTGCACAAGGTTTATTACAATTAATTATGTTCATGCACTTAAAAGAAGGCGAAGGTACAATTCAAATTCTTACAATGATATACAGTTTCTTCGTTGCAATTGCAACAGTTGGTCTTACTGTATGGATTTTCTTCTCTATGTAATGAACATGAAAAAGACTGCTGAGATAATCTCAGCAGTCTTTTTATTTATCCCCTCTCCCATCCACATTACGGAATTTACAACATAATCATGCAAACTATACTTATTATGACAAATGTTAAGAAAACTCTTTCTTTATGAAATCGAGTTCACATGCATTGCTTTTCTTCAAATAATATAGCTAAAATAAGTACTATATTATTTGAAGGGAGAGAACGCAATGGAACAACATTCTTCAGTCCTATCACTTATGATTGTCGTCGCAATCGCGTTTTTCGTTCCCCTTTTGTTGCAACGCTTTAAGTTAAAAGCAATTCCTGTCGTTGTTGCAGAAATTATTGCAGGAATTTTTGTAGGAAAAAGTGGGTTTAACGTTATTGAGCCAGATATGTGGCTTCAAGTCTTATCAACACTAGGATTTATTTTCTTAATGTTCTTAAGCGGTTTAGAAATTGACTTTTCGATCTTTAAACAAAAAGGAAAAAAGAATACAACAAATGAACCAAATACGTTCCAAGCCGCAAGCATTATCTTTTTATTCATTTTCATCTTATCCTATGCCCTATCACTTATATTTGTATGGCTTGGATTTGTCGATAATGCAATGTTCATGACATTAATTATCTCAACGATTTCTTTAGGTGTTGTTGTACCAACATTAAAAGAAAATAACTTAGGAAAAACAGCAATCGGTCAAATTATTTTATTAGTCGCTGTTATTGCTGACTTAGTTACAATGATTCTACTCGCTGTATTTGTCGGATTAAATTCCGAAAGCGGCCAGAGCATGTGGCTTCTTCTCGTTCTATTTGGCGCAGGTATTGTAATTTACTTTGTGGCAAGACGCTTTAAAAACATTCCATACTTGGAAAACCTAAAAGCTGGTAGTGTGCAAATTGACACACGTGCTGTTTTTGCACTCATTTTAATATTAGTCGGATTATCTGAATCTGTTGGTGCAGAAAATATTTTAGGAGCCTTTTTAGCAGGAGTACTTGTATCCTTATTATCGCCAAATGAAGAAATGGTAGAAAAGCTTGATTCCATCGGATATGGTTTCTTCATTCCAATTTTCTTCGTAATGGTTGGTGTAAATTTAGAAGTATGGTCTATTTTTAAAGAGCCTTCTAGTATGTTAATGATTCCAATTTTAATTGTTGGACTCTTTATTTCAAAATTATTGCCATCACTCGTACTAAGAAAATGGTATCCACGTAACATTGTATTAGGAAGTGCCATTTTATTAACATCGACACTTTCATTAGTTATTGCCGCAGCGCAAATTGGTGAAAAACTAAATATCATTAGTCCCAGTCTATCTGCTTCACTTATTTTGAGTGCAGTTATTACATGTATTTTTGCACCTGTATTATTTAAAAAGATGTTCCCAAAAGTGGAAACACCAAAACCAAAAGTTTCTATTATTGGTGCAAGTCGAATCACTCTTCCATTATCACTTGATTTAAAGCGCGAAGATTATGATGTGACACTATACATGATGCGTCAAAATAAAGTAAATGCAGAGGAAGCACAGTCTCATGACTTTCCAATCGTAAAATTAGATACAATTACTATAGAGCAATTAGAAGAACAAAAAGCATTCGATGCAGATCGAGTTGTAGTTGCAACAAGCGATGATGAGCAAAACTTATTATTAGCAGAGCATGCAAAAGAATTAGGGGTTGAACATGTTATTGCAAGTGTAGAAGATCCCCTTCTACAAGAAAAAGCAACACAAGAACATATTGCAGTGTTCTCAACAATTAACTCCACACGAATTTTATTACGTGCACTCATTGATAAGCCGAGTCTCGTTCGTTTAATTACGACAGCAAATGAAACAGTCCGTGAAGTTGAATTACGTAGTAATAAATATAACGGTTTGCCACTTCGTCGCTTACCATTCTTAGGCGACGTGCTCATCATTCAAATTTACCGTGGTAATAAAGCATTAGTACCACATGGTGATACTAAATTGCAACACGGTGATACACTCCTTGTAACAGGATCAAAAGAACACATTGATACACTGAAAAGCATATTAGAATAAAGACAAATCCCCTCTCAATTTTTAAGAGGGGATTTTTTCATACATATATTAAGGAGTAATTGAGTAACCATTCCCCTTCTCTACTTATGTTATATACCTCATCATTTTTTCTTAAGATTTCCACTTTAACATGGTAAAATATAACTAACATATATTATGGGGATGAATCACACTATGTCTATTTCAACTTTAGCTCTTTTGTTATTAGCAGAAGTACTCGTTGCCATTATTCTTATTGGCATTAGCATTGAAATCTGCAGCTATGGATGGAAGAAGTCAGATGGAATGAAATACTTTTGTCTCTTTCTTTCCCTTCTCATTGGTACTGGTAGCATATTAGGCCTTTGTGTTGCGCCAGCCTATTTCTTTTTACAGCTCATAGAAAAAGCGTCATAAGAAAGGTGGATTGTGTATGGTTACAATTAAACGTATTGATGCCTCCGAAACATACGAACTACGTCAAAAAATTTTACGTCCAACTCAAACTCTAACAGATTGTAAATATCCTTCTGATTATAAATTTCATTCCTTTCATCTAGGTGCATTTCTAAACGAAGAACTCATTAGCATCGCTTCTTTCTCATCTGAAGCAGAACCTTCCTTACAAGGTAGTAATCACTATCGTTTACGAGGCATGGCTACAGTTCCAACCTTTCGAAAACAACATGCTGGTAGCTCATTAATCCAGCAAGCTGAAGTAATCTTAAAAGAGCGTCAAGCAGAGATATTATGGTGTAATGCCCGTATTACCGTTACAGATTACTACAAACGATTAGGATTCCTTGAGCATGGTGAAATATTTGATATCCATCCAATTGGAATTCATAAATTAATGTATAAAAGATTATGAAATAAAGAGGATATCCTCTTTATTTCATAATCTTTTTCTCCTCTTGTAGCTCTTTTAAATACTCTTCTTTCTCATCACGGTAAAATAAATTATACGTATCAAACGGAATAATTCTCCCATCAGGATGTACAATATGAACGCAGGATTTCTTTACCGAACGTATATCTAAATCATAATTGTCCATAAACTTCATAATTAATACGAGACATCTGTTGAAATGAGTACCTTTTCTCGGCCATGCAACATACAATGTTTTACCATATAGACTTTTTCATCTTGTATAATGATCTTCGCTTCTACTTTCCGTAAACATGTGGAACATACACTACTCGTTAAGTCATAATATAAATAGTCCCTATTCGGCATGTTGTCTTTCCCCTCTTCTCTTTTTCATGACTAGCACAACATAATAACAAACACCAAGAATACAAGCCCATTGAATCGCACTCAAATGCACATATAATTTATCTGTTGGCTTAAGCCATTCAACCAAAAAGCGGAAGTTTAAGTATGCCAACATAAAAATTTGAAAAACGAATCCTTCCCACGGTTTATGTCTACTCAGCCAAATACAGCAAATCATAACAATAAATAAATAGATAATTTCATATAATTGTGTTGGGTGCCGTAGTATTCCATCACCAAAATTGATTCCAACTAGCCATGTTGTTCGTATACCCACCGTTTCATCTCCAATACCAGTTAAAAAACAACCAATTCTACCAATTGCAATTCCTAGTGCCAGAGGAATAACCATATCATCACCTGTTGATTCTGTATGGCCGACTATTTTCTTCACACTTTCTACACCAATAAGCCCACCTAGCAAACCGCCTACAATTGTTTTCCCCTGAATTAACCCTTGCCAGCCATTCTCTCCTATTACTTTCTGGACCTGCAAAAGATGCTCCAGTGTTGCCAAAAGAATCGCCCCAAGAAAGGCACCAAATATAGCACCTAAAAAGATAAATAGCGCTTTCACTTCTGGAATCTTCTCTTTTCGCCGACTTTTTAAATAATAACGAAACCCAAGAAACATACCGAGTAATTCAAAAATAGCATGAGGATGTAGTTTCACCCCAAACAAATGTAAATAAATTGGAAAATCCATAAGATTATACCTTTCTTACGTCTATTATCTATCTTTAGTAATACATATATTGTAAAATAACACTTGTTATAAAACAATTCCGAATTTTCAGGAGGTATTCCATGAGTAATACAAACTCATCTAAAAAACCTCGTCCTTTTCAACAATGGATGATTGGCTTTGCAGTTACATTTCTAGCTCTCATCATATTATTTGGAATTCTTATTCGTTGGATTGAGATTTCATTTATTATTGTAGGAATCTCTTTATTATCTTGGGGAGGATATGAAGTATATAGAGGGAGACCATTTATTTTGCTAGGAATTATTAGTACACCCTTTATTTTAGGGTTTGTATTATTTATAATTTGCGGAGGATTCTTTATATTTTCTCTTTAAAAGATATAGAAAAAACCTTTCATATGCGTGGAAGGTTTTTCTATGCTTTATTCGTCTTCTTCAGCTCTTATTGTTCTTCTATATCTATACGCATATAAAGAAGGAACCAAGAAACAAAGAAATAAAACAAGAGCAATTAGTCCTGTGTCCTTTAGAGATGCATCTGGTGTTACAATCATATTAATTCCCATAATCACAATTGCAAGTATAATAGGAATCAATAACAATTTGAGAAAATAGCTACGTTTTACTCGCTCTGTACCTTCATACACTTCTACTGACTGTTTTAAGTTTAAAAAGTTGATTATTACAATACCGCTCATAAATAGCATAAGTAAATCCGAAATCCCATCATAACCCGTTCCTTGTATAACATAACGATAAAAAATAATACCTAATATCGCTAAATTTTGTAAGACAAATGCAATTCTAGTATGTTTTAATCTTTCAATCATTAAGCGTTCATCTTTTACAATCCTCATTGATATCCTTCACTCCTTATCCTCCCAAAATAAATCATTTAACGTTTGGTGTAACGTATAACAAATATTCAAACATAACTCTAAAGAAGGATTATACTTCCCTTTTTCAATTAAACTAATCGTTTGCCTTGTAACCCCTACTTTTTCCGCTAATTGTTGTTGTGTTAAATCCAACTGAACACGAGCGACTTTTATTTTACTTACAGCCAATCCATGTCTCCTCCTTCACTATCAATTGTAACATATACATTACATTATTCAATTTATAAATTACATATCAATTAAATTTCTTTTTCATTCTTCATGATTCATGCTAGGTTCCTACAAATCGAACTTTCACTTTATTATACACAAAAAAAGGGCACTTCCTACAAGGAATACCCTTTTCTATACTATATATAAGAATAAATGACATCCAAATAAAATTGCAAAGAAATACAGAAGCGGATGAACTTCCATCCCTTTTCCTTTTACAATCTTTAAGATAGGATAAATTAAAAAACCAAGTGCAATTCCGTTCGCAATGCTAGATGTTAACGGAATCCCTACGAAAATTAAAAATGCTGGTAATGCATCTTCAAATTCACTCCAGTTAATGTCTCTTATGCTTTGTGCCATTAAACTACCAACTATAATTAATGAGGGAGCTGTAATTGCTGCCACACTTGATAATGAGGAAACAACAGGACTGAAAAATGCAGTAACGATCGTTAAGCAGATTACTACAATACCTGTTAACCCTGTTTTACCACCTGCTGCAATTCCCGCTGATGATTCAATCGTTGCTGCTGTTGGGCTTGTCCCAAACACTGCTCCTGTTGTACCACCGATTGCATCGGCAATAAATGCTTTACCGAAACGTTTTTCAGCGTTATCTGTATTTAAACCAGCTTGTTTAATTAGACCAAGCAAAGCTCCTGTTGTATCAAATAAAAGTACAAGTAAGAATGAAAAAACAACGCCGTATAACCCATATTCAATTACATCAGAAAATGCGGTCATCGGATTTGAAACAATAATTCCCTTTGGTAAATGAGGAATAGCTGTAATTTTATCCTCAAACTTAAGTTGACCTGTAAAAAAGGCAATGGCGCCTGTCACAATCATACTAATAAACAGCGCACCACTCACACGTAATGCCATTAACACTGCTGCTAAAACTAAACCAATTAGTGTTAAAATAACAGCTGGTGAATGAAAGTTTCCGATTGTAACTAAATTAGATGGATGATCAACAATAATGCCTGATAGGCGAAGACCAATAAAAGCAATAAATAGCCCTATTCCACCCGTAATCGCCTGTTTTAAACTATCTGGAATTGCTACAATCAGCTTTTGACGAAATGATGTGAAAGATAGTAAAAGAAAAATAATACCTGTGACAAATACTGCTGAAAACGCAATAACATATGTAATGCCTTCTGCTTGCTGTACAACAGAATAAGCAAAATATGCATTCATCCCCATTGCTGGAGCAATGACAATTGGATAATTTGCTAAAAACGCCATACATAATGTTCCGACAACTGTTGCAATAATGGTTGCCGTAAATGCTTGATCAAATGGTACACCTGCATCAGATAATATTTTCGGATTGATGACAAGAATGTACGCAAATGTAAAAAATGTTGTGATGCCAGCTAAAATCTCTTGCTTCACAGAAGTGTTATACTTTTGTAATTGAAACATACTTAGGTACCCTTCCTACACAATGAATTATTATCACACATTCTTTTCTTACTATTATGCGAGAAAATGTAATACTTAATCTTACCAACCAATAAAAAAAAGAGTCAATATATTGGGTAATACTTCGAATTTTAAGTTTAGGTCTGACAAATTGAAAACCTTTCTTTTTAAATGGGAAAGAGCATCTGACCATGCATAGCAACGGTCAGATCCCTTTTTAGCCACATGCCATGTGAAACAAAAAGAGAAAATAAGTGAAGGTCTGCTTTCATTTACATAGCCGCGATTTATATACTTTCCTTTTTAGGTGGGAAAGAGCATCCGGCCATGCATAGGAACGGTCAGATCCTTTTTTAGCCCCAAGCCATGTGAAAACAAAGAGATAAATGAGTGCAGATCATCTTTTGTTCTTCATAGCCACGACTTAAATGGGTTTATATATCAGCAAATCATTCTTCACTCACTACTAAACAAAGAGATTGTTTTACAAGAACATAGATATAGTACAGTTAAATACCATTTGTTTTTGTAGCACAACAGACAGAAATGTTTTATAATTTAAAATAGTTACACTTTATGCAAACGTATTCAAACTTTTTCATCCTACAAGGAGGCTTCTTATGCAACACACAAACAAATCAGGAACTTTAAACCGCGGTCTAAAACAACGACACATCACATTGATGTCTCTTGGATCCGCTATTGGAGTAGGGCTATTTTTAGGGTCTGCTTCCGCTATCAAACTAGCTGGACCTTCTATTTTACTAGCCTATATGATTGCTGGACTCGTTATCTTCTTCATTATGCGTGCTCTTGGTGAAATGGCGATTGAACAACCAGTTGCTGGTTCTTTTAGTAAATATGCACATGATTATTTAGGACCGTTAGCAGGTTATATCACCGGCTGGAACTATTGGTTTTTATGGGTTATTACTTGTATGGCGGAAATTACTGCCGCTGGTATTTATATGGAATTTTGGTTCCCAGATATCCCGCGCTGGATTTGGGCATTAATGGCTCTAGTATTAATGAGTGCATTTAATTTTTTATCTGTAAAGGTATTTGGTGAACTTGAATTTTGGTTTGCTTTAATTAAAATTGTCACAATTATCAGTATGTTTGTAGTTGGGACAGGCATTATTCTATTTGGATTTGGAAATGATGGTATCGCTACTGGAATTTCAAATCTTTGGTCACATGGTGGCTGGTTCCCAAATGGTTTTTCTGGGTTACTTCTTTCCTTACAAATGGTTTTATTTGCTTATTTAGGAGTCGAGCTTATCGGTGTCACTGCTGGTGAAGCACAAAATCCAAAGAAAACACTCGCAAAAGCAATTGATAACGTATTTTGGCGTATTTTACTGTTCTATGTTGGAGCCTTATTTGTTATGATGGCAATTTATCCATGGAATGAGCTTGGAGATAAAGGAAGCCCGTTTGTATTAACATTCCAACAAATTGGTATAGCAAAAGCAGCGGGGATCATTAACTTTGTTGTCTTAACGGCAGCTCTTTCTTCGTGCAATGGTGGTTTATTTAGTACAGGACGTATGTTATTTACATTGGCGCAGCAGAAAAAGGCACCTGAAAAATTCGGCCGTTTAAATAAAAATGGCATTCCAAGTAACGGAATTATTGCGACTTCCTTAGTCTTACTTGTTGGTGTTATTTTAAATTACCTTGTTCCTGCAAAAGTATTTACATGGCTTACTAGTATTTCAACGTTTGGCGCAATTTGGACATGGGGAATCATATTAGTTGCCCAAATCCAATTCCGCAAAGGATTACCAGCACAAGCTAAGCAAAACTTAACGTATAAAATGCCGTTGTATCCGTTAAGTTCTTATTTTTCACTCGGTTTCCTTATATTAGTATTAGGAATTATGGCTTATTCAGAGGATACACGAATCGCATTAATTGTTGGTCCGATTTGGTTAATTGCATTGGTCATCGTATATTATATGAAAGGTTTTCATAAAACAGATAAACCAGCGTCCTCTTCAAAAGTTGTTTAAAAAAACGCGGTCATTTCAAATGAAATGGCCGCGCTTCTTTTCATTCATTATTTTTCTTTTGAGAAAAACATTCTAGAAATAACAATTCCTAATCCGCCGATAAGTAAGAATAATACTGCACGAATCATCATCGATACTTCTGGTAAATCTAAGAAGAATAACTTACTAATTGTCACAACTAACACCACTAGTCCGGCGTATAATATTTCATTCATTCCTTTATTACGCCCAAGCCAAACTGAAACTAAAGCATATATCATCCATAAAAGAGAGACAGATATACTGATAATACTTCCGTTTGTTGAAAGAACCTCTCCTATTCTAGTAATCGTAATAAATACAAGTACCATAAAGCCATACAGCGTAATCGAATACACATATTTCCCAAACTGTTGCAACATTGGTTTCACTTTCATCATTCCATAATAAAATGTTCCAACTAAAATTAAATGGGCTACAAAAGCAGCTGACATAAATGTCTCAAATGGGCTAACAAGCGTCTGAAGTATACCAATTGCATAAATGACAGCACTTATATAAAACTTAATTTCTTGTTTCAATTTCATAGAAGTAATGACACCTAAGAACCCTTGTAACATTAATACAATTGATCCATTTACTAAACTGAATTCATATAAAATCGCTAAACTAAACGATCCCATCGCAAACCCAAATAAAAGATCGGTAAATAGTGACTTTTTATTTTTCATATATTCAATTCCAAACATTACAGCGTGTACGACTGTACTAATCAATAATCCCCATGTTGTAAAGTCTGGAATTTTTACAATCGCTAAAATAAAGAAGATTGCATTCGCACTAAACAGCGCCATTCTAGGCTGGTAAATAAAGTTCCTATCAATAAACATATGCCAAAAAAGCGTAATATGAATGAGTCCATACACAATTGTTAATTGCACTTGTAAATTCCCTAGTAACACTGTCATAATTACAAAAAAGACAAACGTTACAAGTACAGAAACACAATAAGACACCATATATAAATATTGATAGCGATTTTTATACGCATACCATAATAAACTAATCGTTAATACAGTTTCATACCCAAAGAAAATGTAGGAATTAGGTGTTGTACTATTTAATAAGAACGGTACAAAAAATGCTCCTACAGATACGAATATAGCCAGATATTCTGATTGATATCGCTTAGCGAGGTAGATGCCAAGTATAATCCAAATAATATTGAATACAAATGCAACGCTTGCCGGAAAGAAATGATACAAATAATGCGCGGCGAATGTCGTTAAAACAATGCCTGTAATACTCCCTCCAGCTAATACTAATCCTAGTGCTTGACGTTCCTGTTTTATTTGTATATCACCTACATAGTACAAACCAACTGATAACACTACGCCAAATACAATACGAATTGCTGGGGTAAGTAATCCTGCATCTACTCCCGCTTTAAATAGCCAAATGACTCCAAGTAGCATAATTGCAACAAAAATACGTGGTAGCCATGTTTGACAAAACTTTATAATGTCAAATGGTTCAGACTTAAACGCAGATATATCTACTTGTTTTACTTTTGGTTCCTCCACACTTTCTTGACTAATGACTGTTTCTTCTTGTCGTACATTTTGTTTAGGGATACTGACTTCTGGTTTCTTTTCAATAGGCTCCTTTTTCTTCAGCTCCCTTTCTCGTTCAACTTTGTCTGCCTCTACTGCCCTTTGCTGTGCCTTTAACTCATAGAATGCCTCCTGCAATGTATCAATTGCTATTTCTAGAGCTTCTATTTTTTTGTTCAAATCTTGTTTCATTTTCTCCCCCCTCTGATCATGTTACTAAAATAGTAATACACATATAATTGGTTAAATTACCCACCAAATCCATCATACTATTAGCTTATTCATTTTTTAAGAGGAATCAGTTTAAAATTTCTTAATTTCATAAATAAAAACCTCTTTTCAATTGAAAAGAGGTTTTTATTTTCTTACTAATTCTTTATTTCTTTTGTACGGATGCTTACAATCATTCCTAAACAGCCACCTGCAATTGCCGGAATAATCCACCCTACTCCTTCCGTATACAAAGGAATGTTTTCTAATATAGGTGTCCATTTGGAAAGTAACACATTGCGATTGAAAATATCTATTCCACTAAACACTGCTACTAGTCCAATCGTTACTGGATATATATACGTATACCTACTAATATACTTATGACACAGCCCTAAAATAATAAGTGTTAAAGCAATTGGATAAATAAACCCAAGAATAGGAACTGAAACTTTTAAAATTTGTGTTAATCCTAAATTAGCAAGAATCATACTAACGACACTTAAGACAAAAGCCCACGCTTTATAAGAGATTTTCGGAAATACTTCTGCAAAAAACTGACTACAAGATGTAACAAGTCCAATCGATACACATAAACAAGCAACAGTAAAAATAATACCTAATAATACCATACCACCTTGGCCAAATAGTGTAGTCATAACTTGTGCTAATACTTTTGCCCCATTATCAAATGTCCCTAGCGAACCACTTACTGATCCAACATATCCAAGAATGACATAAATAAGGGATAACAAGAGACCTGCCCCAATACCAGCCATACTCATATATTTCGCTAGGATCTTTTCATCTTGCACGCCTTTTGTGCGCAAAGCATTTGCTACGACAATTCCAAAGATTAATGCTGCTAACGCATCCATTGTTAAATACCCATCTAAAAACCCTTGAAATACCGGAGTTTTCTCATAGTTCCCTACTGATGATTGAACATCTCCTGTTGGTGTAATCATACTCTTTATAAAAATAAGAGCGATCATACATAATAATAAAGGTGTTAACAGCTTTCCAAACAGCCCCATCAATTTCGATGGTGATAAACTTAGCCAATATACAATACTAAAAAAGATGACTGTATAGATGAGTAGTAATATACTACCCGATTCTGGCAAGAACTGACCCGGTCCCATTTCAAAAGCTAAACTTCCTGCACGCGGTATACCAAGACCGGGACCGATAAATACATACACTAAACAAGGAAAAATAATTGCAAAAGAAGCATGTACACGGCTTACCAGTACTTGAAAACTCCCCGCTTTAGCAATTGCTATTACGCCTAATATAGGAAGTCCAGTCGCTGATATGATAAAGCCTAATAACGAAATCCACACATGTTCCCCTGCTTCATATCCAAGGAAAGGTGGAAAAATAAGATTCCCAGCTCCGAAAAACATGGAAAATAACATCAGGCTCATAAGCAAAATTTCTTTTTTCTGTAATGATTTCATTTCTTTCTCCTTCTCATCCTATATAAATTGAAACTTTAATCAGTGGGGGTTTCTTCATCCCCCACTGATTATTAGCCCTCACCAATCGGGCTTTTACAGGCAGTTGATCCCCCACCTAACTTCTTTGTTTTTACTGAATTTTGAGGTGGGGGAGCTTACTGCCCGTTAATGCGGGATAAATTGCGGCTACGAAAAGCAAAAAATGATCTGCTCTCATTGTCTCTCTTTGGTTTTACTTGGCATGAGGCTAAAAAAAGCCCTGACCGCTTCTATGCGTGGGCGGATTCTCTCTCCTACCTAAAAAGAAAGGTTTTCTTGCACTTATCTGCTAGAACAAACATAGTCCATAGTCTATCACAAAAGAAACCTTCATTCTATATATGCTTTGTTTTCCAATTTCTTCTGAAAAATCGACCTTTATTGACATTTAATAGTTAATAAAGTAAAATATTAAACGTACAAAACTATTTACTTTGTTATTGTTTGTGTCAGGAGGAAACTTAAATGGAATCAGCGATACAACTTGAAAAAAAACAACAAAGAAACAAGAAGCATCCTTCAGGTTTATACTTACTCTTCTTCACAGAAATGTGGGAACGATTTAGTTACTATGGATTACGAGGATTATTAACATTATACTTAACGACAGCTTTAGTAAGCGGTGGTCTTGGGTTTAGTCCCGGGTGGGCACTTTCTATCTATGGCTTTTACACTGGAGCATGTTACTTTACTCCAATGATTGGTGGATACTTAACTGACCGTTTTCTAGGTAGACGCTTAGCTATCACAATAGGTGGCGTGACAATGGCAATCGGTAACCTTACACTCTTTGCTTTGCAAAACCAAGTCGGCCTATACCTTGGACTCGCGCTTATTATTATTGGTAATGGTTTCTTTAAACCAAATATTTCTACACTTGTCGGGGAATTATATGAAGAGCACGATCCGAAACGTGATAGTGCATTTACAATTTTCTACATGGGTATTAACGTAGGTTCATTTTTAGCCCCACTCGTTTGCGGGTTTTTATCAGAAAATTTATTCAAAACAACAGTAGATGGCGTTGTTCATTACGGCTTCCGTTACGGATTCTTAGCCGCTTCAATCGGTATGATTATCGGACAAATTTTATTTACAACATTATCTAATCGCTTCCTTGGCGATATCGGTAAAAAACCAACAAGAGATTTACAAGCAGCATCAGGGGAACAAACAGCTGGTAATACACCACTCACAAAAAAAGAAAAACAACATACAGCAGTTATCGTTATTCTAACTTGCTTCGTTGTCTTCTTCTGGGCTGGTTTTGAACAAGCTGGTAGCTCACTAACATTATATACAAACAAGTTTGTTGATCGTTCTGTATTCGGATGGGAAATCCCAACATCTTGGTTCCAATCAGTCAATCCACTGTTTATCATTTTGCTTGCCCCTGTTATTTCAGCACTATGGGCTAAGCTCGCTTCAACAAAACGTGGAGACTTAAAAATCCCAACCAAAATGGGACTCGGTATGATTTTACTTGGAATCGGTTATATGGTTCTCGTTATCGCTACATTAAAAACAGGTAGTGACGAACACAACATTACAGAGCAAGCAAACCTATTATTTATTGTTTTCACTTACCTTTTCCATACATTAGGTGAATTGTTCTTATCGCCTGTTGGATTATCAATGGTCAGTTCCCTTGCACCTGTAAAACTCGCTTCATTATTAATGGGCGTTTGGTTAGCTAGTTCAGGGATTGCCAACATTTTAGGTGGTCAGCTCGCTAGCTTTACAACTTCACTTGGATATTCAGAAGTATTCATAGTTATAGGAGCTGTCGCTATTGTTTTAGGATGTGTTTTATTATTACTTTCTAAAAAACTAGTAAAATGGATGGACTAAAAAAGCTGAGGGATTGCTCCCTCAGCTTTTTATTTTCTTAGCCTGAACAAAATCCCCTGTAACAACAAAACGCTTGGAGTTATCTGATACAGACACACATGTAATAAGTGTAACTTCCGTTTTTCCGTGATCTTCTACGACTTCCCATTTATCAGGTGTTACTTCTGACACATTCGTAACAGTGTACTCATACTCGTTTTCACTATCATATAAATAGATTTTATCGTTCTTTTTTAACGAGGATACATCACTAAACAAAACACCCTTTTTTGACATGTTATGTCCTGCTAATGCATAATTTTCTTTTCCCATCTCTTGCTTCTCTTTTACAGTTGCTGCTCCTGATAATAAGTTTTTCTCAGTAGAAGCATTTAAAACAGGTAATTTTAATGAAATGCTCGGAATTTCAATACGACCAATTACTTGTTTTTTATCTAATGATGCATTCGCTACCTCTGATAAACCAGGCTGCTCAATTTTAGATGCATCTACAAACTTTGTATCCTGCTTTTGGTATTCCATCTTCTGAACAGCTTGTACATTTTCTGTTTGCTTCTTCTCTGCCTTATATCCATAATAAAATGGTTTACCAATTAAAACACCACCTACAACAAATAAAAGAACTGCTAGTATACTATATATTCTCCTCTTATTCATATATAATCCCTTTCCTTTACAGAATCTTACTTCTATATAAGATGATAAAGTAAGATGACTATATGTACAAGTCTAAGACGAAAAGAAGAAGCTACTTATTGACTTATCTCACCGTATAATAATGCTTTTTTCATTTCCCACTCCCTTTATTCGATAGATCCAATTTCTATCGTAAAGAACGTTTGTAAACCTTTACCTCTACATGTGTTAACCTTTTAAAAAAACAGGTTAATTATTACTAAAAAAAGACGTGCACATAGCACGTCTTTAAGCAATTTTATTTCGATAAAGTGATATATGAAATACGGTTACTTGGATAAACAGGATTAAAAATACAATATATAATGGGTACGCAGGAACATATGAGTTTACAATCGGAGATAAAATAAGCAATCCAGCTGCAATAGGTATAACATACCAAAGCGCAACAAAAGTAGTACGACATGCTTTTGCTGTAATTATTTCCTCACGCTCATCATCTTGTGGAAATAAAAGAGGAAACATCCAAAAAGATAATTTCTTATATTTTTTCTTTTGTATTCTATAAATAATAAAAAATATTACAGCCATACTAACTAAGCCAAAAACAGGTGTAGCATCTATAGCTATCTCAAATCCCTCTGGCTTCGTACTAATAATATTAGCAAAATCCATATACGCATAAAACAATTCAATAAATGCCCAAGCAGCTAAACATGTACACACAACACTCATTACATAGGAAAGAACAACTCTATTCATCCTCTTCTCCCTCCTTATTTAAAACAAACACATCCTCCATCTTTAATTCAAATACATCACAAATCATCAGTGCTAATAACAACGATGGAACGTAATCCCCTTTTTCAATTGCTGCAATAGTTTGCCGTGTTACTCCAACTTTTTCAGCTAATACGCTTTGCGTGAAGTTAAAACGGGCTCTTAGCTCCTTCACTCTATTAAAAATGGACAATTTTACCACCCCTTACCACTATTGTATGCTATACTTCACAAAATGTAAACTCAACTTAACATTTATTTTGTAAAAAAATCCAACTTTACAATGTGTAAAGTTGGATTTCACTTCAAATTATAAGATTACAACACGAACTTGTTTTCTACCCCAAGCACTAGACGATGCTTTATCTGGCATTAATACATCGATTCTATGGCCTTTAATCGCACCACCAGTATCGCCTGCAATTGCCGTTCCATAACCTTCAACATATACACGAGAACCTAGCGGGATAACTTTTGGATCTACAGCAATTAACTTCATTCCTGGGTTTGCAGTTAAATCATGTCCCATTGCTGAATACACATGTTCACCTGGTTTGTAACCATTTTCCGATGGATCAGCTGTATAAGCAGTCGCTTCTACATAAATTTCACGCCCACCTTGTCCTGGCTTTGGACTAGGTGTTGGCTCTGGTTTTGACTCTGGTTTTGGAGCTGGAGCTGGAGTTGGAGCCGGCTCTGGTTTATTTACAGCAGGTTCAGTTGGTTTTGATTCTGGCTTTGAATCAGCTGTTTTTTCTGCTTCAGCTTCTGCTCTTGCTCTTTCCTCTTCTTCTCTTGCAGCTTTTGCTTCAGCTTCTGCTTTTGCACGAGCTTCTTCTGCTAATCTTGCTGCTTCTTGCTCACGAGCAATTGTTTCTTGTACTGCTTTCATGTTTGATTCAATTTTTTCTTTTTCTTGTTCAGCTAAATTAATTTGTCCTGCAATTTGACTATATTTTTCCTGCACAGCTTGTAAGTTTTCTTGACGTTTTTTCAAGTTTTCTTGTAAATTTGCTTGCGCTTTTGCTAATTTTTGTTTATCTACTTCTAAAGATGCCTCTTTTTCATCAATTGCTTTTTTGTCTTCTTCAATTTGACGAAGATCTTGTTCTTGAAGACGTAAAATCTCTTTATCCGCATCTAAAATTGTGGATACTGCGTTCATACGTTGTAAGAAATCAGCAAAATTCTTTGATTCTACTACAACTTCGACTACTAAACTCGTGTTTGAGCTATTTTGAACAGAAACCATACGTTTTTTCATAATATCTTTACGAGCAAGTACTTTATCTTCTAAAACGATAATCTCTTTCTTTTTCTGTTCAATTTGCTTATGTGTTTCATCGATTTTACGCTGAATAGCAGCTTGTTCCTCTTTGTTTTTTGTAATTGTATCATTTAAATTATGTAGTTCACTTTCAATACCTTGTATTTCTTTATTAACAGCTTGCTTCTCTTGTTCTTTTTGCTGAATATCATTGTTATTCTGCTGCAATTGCTGCTGCATGTTGTTCAGTTTCTCGTCGTTTGACTCAGCTTTTACAGCGACTGTACTAGAAAGACCAATAATTCCTGCTAATACTAGACTACTGATTCGCTTAAAATAGTTCATAATCCGACTCCCTTCTCATACAGTTATACATGATTTATTTTACAGTTTGTTTACAAACTCATTAAATACACTTTATTTTTCATGACAAAAAAAGAAAAACAAACCATAAAATGTAATAAACTCTTAACTTTTAACAACTCTTTTTCATAAAAATCTTACAAAAGCTTAGATTAGTATATTAGAAACAACAGATTACACGACATTAAATACATTGTCAAATCTTGCAGGAACCTTACTAATACAAAATTAGTCTTTTAACAGTGTGTGACAACCTGCTACAAATTATATTAATCCAAATTAAAAAACTGACATAATCCCTTTCTTTTAGGCGGGAGAGAGCATCCAGTCATGCATAGGAACCGGCAGATTCCTTCCTCTATTGCCCAGCTGAAAAAGAAAAAGAAAACGAGTATAGGTCATTTTTTCTTCTTCGTAGCAGCGACCTATATATTGAAAAATTGAAATAGATTTATATAGTTTAACTCTCATTGTTCTTTACATTTGATGACAAATTTTTGTTTTTTTTGATTTCTCATCAATTTGAAATTATTCTTTTGTTATAATAGACAAGTTATCTTTTTTAGAGAACTATAACAAGACGGAAACAATGGAACAATTTTATTATATTTTAAAATATTTCTCCTTCTATCGTGTCATCGTGGGTGTACTTACTACTATTTTCCTATAAGAACGAAAGAGCGGCCCTATTACTAGGACCGCTCTTTTTTATAAAGTGAAGCTTGAATCTGCGGGGCTCCATCCACCACCTAACTTCTTTCATTTCGCTAAATTTTGAGGCAAGAGTGTTACTGTTCGTAAATAGCGAAATAAAAAATTTGTCGTCTTCCTTTTATTTACTTTTAATTTTCAGAATAGTATAATATTTAACGCGTCATGCATTACTAAATCAATTACGAACGGGATGGATCTATATCGCAAACATACCCTAACCTCGTAAGAATAACAGGAGGGATTGCACATGTTATGACTGAGACAGGATATTCACTCTAATTTCTTATTAATAATACAAAAGGGGTGCAATCATGTTTATTGTTACAAAACTCATTCATATTAAATTTAGTTATGAAACTAAAATTATACATTCTTTAAAGCAGTACTACCCAAATTCTGGATCTTGTGGATTTATTAATCTAGAATTTTCCCGTATGAAACGGACCCAATATGGGAACGAGTATATGATTCGTATGTTATGGAAAACACAACAAGATTATCGCGAGTGGATTTCTCAAAAAAAAGAAAACACAACTTTGACATGGAAGCAACAATTCCAAAGCTATATCCTTTCTTCAAAATCAAATGCTACCCATGCCAAATACTCGAACTAAAAAGAGCCTTCTGCAAAATTGCAGTAAGGCTCTTCTTTACCTATCCTACTCCCCACCAACCACTTATTTATCACGCTTACCTATCGAAGTTATTCGGTCTCTAAAAATAAAATTTGCTTTTACATTTTATTAAGATTATAATAGAACCCGAATTTTTCGAAAGGAGCCACATTTTGACAGCTTATTTATTTCCAATTAAAACAGCATTTATTATATTTCCATTTCTAGCAATGATTCTATTGATTCCATTTTTAATATTTAATTACAGAAAATATGGTTATTTAAATAAATGGCGTTCATTTATTTTATACTCTTTACTTCTGTACCTATTAAACGCTTATTTTCTCGTCATCTTACCGCTGCCACAAACTTATGATACATGTAGCTTGCAGCCAGCTAACACACAGCACGTTCAGCTTGCACCATTTTATTTCATTCAAGAAATTAGTAATCATACAGCAGCAATATTGGCAAAGCCTACCACCTATTTCTACTTATTAAAAGAATCTGCCTTTTTACAGGTCGCATTTAATGCCCTGTTAACGATTCCATTCGGCATATATTTACGTTACTATTTCCGTCTTGGTTTTTTACAAACGATCTTCTTTTCACTTTGTCTCTCACTATTTTTTGAAGTGACACAAGTAACTGGATTGTACGGTATATATAATTGTGCGTATCGTTTATTTGATGTCGACGATCTATTTTTAAATACACTAGGAGGAGCAGTGGGTTATTTCATTGCACCGGTATTCACGTACTTCCTTCCTAAATCAAATGAATTAGATGCACATGTCGATTTAGCTACGAAACCTGTTGGATTTATTCGCCGCCTAATCGCACTGCAAATTGATTGGATTTTCTTATCCATTGTTGTACCAGTTATAAAAAATAAAGGGAATTCTATTTTCATCTCTAGTATCCAGTCTTATACCAATCTATATGAACTTATTTTCACCATATGTGCGGTCTTTATTTATTTCATCGTCATTCCGTATTTAACGAACGGAAAAACAATTGGTAAAGCGTTGCTTCGTATTCACATAAAAGGTAAAAATGAGCGCATTACCATTAAAGAATTATTTATTCGTTACGGCCTGTTCTATTTTGTTTTAGGTGGAATGAACTATATTCTCTCTAGTAGTTCCATATTGAATCAGACTAATCCATTAACTATGCTCATTATATTACTGTTTATGTTCTCAATTAATGGTCTCTTCATTATACATGTCCTATTACATGTATTTAGTCGAGATAAATTATTATTTTATGAGCATATAAGCCATACAAGAAATGCAATCACATTCAAAAAAGCTGACAAATAATTGTCAGCTTTTTTCTTAAATAGAAAACATTTTTGACAAATACGGATTTAAAAACATCCCCATTGAATCTATCTCTCTTCTAACTTCCAAGAAAGAGTTTAACTTAGGATAAACGAGTTGTAATTGTTCATATCTCATTGTATGCATTTTTCCCCAATGCGGACGTCCTTCATACTTTTGAAAAATATGTTCTATCGCTGTAAAGTACGCAGCATATTTCATACCTTTATACATATGCACAGCAATATAAGCTGAATCTCTTTCATATGCAGGACTTATCCATATATCGTCTCCTCGTACATAGCGACATTCAATAGGAAAATGTACTTGAAACCTCTTTTCTTGTATAAGATTATGAATCTCTTGTACTACTTTTTTCATATATTGAGCAGGTATACTATACTCCATTTCATAAAAACGAACATTACGCGATGTAGCAAATATTTGATAGCTTGGGCCCGTTATTTGCGCATTCGGTACTGCCTTTGCTGACAACCTACTAACCCCTTTACTTATAGAAGGAATCAGCTTGCATCCTTTAGATAATAATGAAAAAGCTATATTTTCAAGTAGCTCTGTCTTTAACTTATGCCACTTCAAATCCATACCTTTAACTGTCGTTTCATTTGTAATTTTCACTTGGACATCATCTGAATACGGAAACACAAAAAATTCAAAATGACGATGTTGTTTATATTCGTCCAGTCTGTTCATTACAGTAGAAAACGATTCCTTTTTGCTTTCATAGATAAGTGAATAAGCTGGGATGACTTTTAATTTGACTATTACAATAATCCCAAGCATACCGAGCGATAACTGAAATGCTTTCCAAAATTCAGGATGATCTTTCTCAGAACAAACAATCATTTCACCCGAGGCAAGAACAGCGGTAATTTCCACAACTTGCGTCGCTAAACTTCCAAATGTAATCCCTGTTCCATGTGTTCCTGTGCTAATAGCCCCTGCAATAGATTGTGAATCAATATCTCCTAAATTTTCTTGCGCATAGCCTTTTTCTTGTAATATTCGTCCTAAATCAGACAATTTTGTTCCAGCCCATACCTCCACTATTAATGATTGTGAATCCACACTCAAAATTCCTTTTAGTTCATCTAGCGAAAGAAGAATTTCCTCTGTTTGAGCAAGCGGTGTAAATGAATGACCTGAACCAACAACACGAATTCTCTTTCCCTTTTCTTTTGCAAAATTCACCGCTTCAGTTACATCTTGTATACTTTTTGGATACATCGTATATTGCGGAGTACCTTCTACATTTCCTGTCCAATTTCTCCATTTCTTCCCTGTTACAGAAAACATTGATCATCCCCCCGATAAGTTGAATACTCTCCTACTATTTTTCCCTTTACGACGCGATGTAACGATGAAAAGCGCTCGCACAATTCACCAGCTTTACTATGACGAAACAATATGACATCTCCAACCGTCATATGCTCTGAACCATCATAATAAACAGGTGTTTGCACTTCGCCAGCTCCTTCTAAAGCTAACAACTTTGCCCCGCTTGGTTCCCAAATCATAGGTTCTTTATCTTTTCCAACTGCTCCTGAAGCAATATATCCACCACCTAGACAAGTATATATATGAGGTTCCGGTTGTCTAACAATCGGCAAAGCAAAACCAACAGCTGGTTCAAATCTAATATCTTTATAATAATCAAAGAGTTTAGGAGAGTAGAAAGCAGAGCCTATTGTAATCTCTGTGACAGATTCATCTTGTATTGTCGTTTTTATACTTCCTGTGCCTCCTCCGTTTACAAAACGAAGTATAATTCCTTTTTCTTGCAATACTCGTACAATGCTCTGTCTTCGTTTCATCACTTCAAATGCAGATCTTCTTTTTAAATAAGAAACAACTTTATTTTTGAATCCTTGTTTTGGTACACGATCTCCTACCCCTGCAATCTGTGCTTCATATCCCATCAAACCATCTATTTGTAAAAATGAAGATTTTGTAATCTTTTCTACCCTCTCTACAACTTCAGATACCTTTCGTAACGGAGAGCGTCTCACACCAAAATGAAGACCCCAAAAACGACTACTCATATCAATGTCAAAACATATTCGAAACCATCCACCTGTCTGCATTGCAATTCTTTCTAAATAAACAATATGTGCCTCACAATCTACCATACACGTAATAGAAAACCCTTGTTTTGTAAGCAAACTAATTTCTTGCAATGCTTGTTCATCATATACAGGGTATCCAAGCAACAAATCATTAAAGCCTTGTTTTATTAGGAATAGCACTTCTCGTGGTGAAAAACACATAATGCCTTGAAAACAGCTATTAGAAGCTAAAATTCGCTTCATGACCGGAACAGATCGTAACGATTTACTTGCAATACGGACTTTCTTTCCTTCACACAATTGAACAATCGATTGAATATTTCTTTCTAGTACTTCTTCATCAAGAAATGCACATGGTAAGGGAACCTTCTGAAATATGTTACGCTCCACACTTTCCTCTCTCCTTCCATATATGTCTTATACATATTGGAAAGAAACTCATATTTTCCTGTATCTAAACACAAAAAAGTTTCTTCTTTACGAAGAAACTTTTTTAATTATTTCATAGAAATAGTTGCCTCTACTGGATAATGATCGGAATAATCATTATCCGTATATGTTTTCAGCCAAGAACTAACCGACCATTCTAGCGATTTCCATATGTATCAAACCATAGCTGAATATATCCAGCTGTTACACGCTGTGCTTCCACTAAACGCTTTCCTGTTGCTGGTGTAACTTCTGCACGCCATTTATCAGCATATTCTTGCGATACAGCTGCCCACACGAACCAATCTTTTGTAGTATCATTTACAATGCCTGCATATTCTTGCTTGGCAGCTACAGCCGCTCCATGAATCCAATCTTCAGGGTTTGTGCCTTTCCAATTCCAATATCCATTCCCATCAATCGCTTTATAATTGTCTTTTATTGTATCTACAAAATTTTCATACTTGGAGTGAAAACCTTGTGGATAAGAAAGGTTGGTAAAGTTCGCTACATGCATCGGTTGATTGACATCTCCTAAGTAATGAAGTGATAAACCTAAATAGAAGAATGCTTGTTTCATCTCTTGCTTTTGATAAGATTCACCAGCAAGTTTAAAGTATTTAGCACCAGTTTCTTTTGCCTGCTTAGCAAAAGGAATATATGTCTTCCCTGAATCAGGATCATAGAAATGAGAAGCGAATGTACTATTATCATAGTAAGGGTTTTCATAATCAGCAGCGTAGATACCATTCTCTAACTCTGTACGCCATTCATTTAATAGTGCTACCTCATCTTGTTTTACAATCGTTGTATTACGAGACATGATATCAATTGCACGATTAACAATCCATAAATGGGAGTTTACACCCTCTGCATGTTTATCTTCAGCAGACCAATATTGAATTACTCTTATCTTATTTCCGCCCTCATTTTCATGTGCAAATGCTACACTTTGTAAGGGCGCTACTAACGTAATAGCTGCAGCTAATGCTATTACTTTCTTTTTCATATGAAAACCTCCGTTTATATTTAATTTACTTTGAATATGTAATTCAGGTCATATTGTTAACCTATGATTAAAATATCCTACCTTTCTACTCATTTCTATTGAGAAAATAAATTATGCAAATGTTCATATCATTATAATTCTATGGATGATATGATTTATTTGCATTGTAGTAAACGCATATTAATTTTCTGAAAAGAAACAGCTAAAATATTGTAAAAAATAAAGCATACAACTCTCCCTTTATACTCAAGCTAATTTTTCACAGGGAAGTCTACCACCTTTCTATGCATAAAAAAAGTAGCCTCCTTCTATTTCTAGAAAAAGACTACTTTCTTCTATATTATATATTATTTAGGTGAAACAAGAATTTTCACTTGATTTTTATCTTTTACGAGCGCTTCAAATCCTTCTTCTACAACTTGATCCACTGTAATTTTTTTCGTAATTAATTTCTCTGCTTGAATTTGACCAGAGCTAATTAATTTAATAACAGATGGGAAGATGTGACGGTATCCAAGAATACCAACCAGTTCTTTTTCTTTTAATACTAAGTTGTTTGGAGTGATTTTTGCGTCTTTTTCCCATACGCTGACAATCACTGTTTGTCCTTCAAAGCTTGTACTTTCAATTGCTTGACGAAGTACAACTTCAACACCAGTTACTTCGAAACTAACATTTACACCTAAACCATTTGTTAAGTTACGAATTTCTGCTAGCACATCTTGCTCTGCTGGATTTAATACGTAATCAGCGCCTGCTAATTTTGCTAACTCTTGACGTTCTTTAGAAAGTTCAACTGCAATAACAGGTGTTGCACCTGCTGCTTTAGCAGCTTGGATAACAAGAAGTCCGATTGGGCCACAGCCAAATACCGCTACAGCTTCGCCTTCTTTTAATTTACTTTGACGCACTGCATGAACTGCAACTGCTGCTGGTTCTACAAGTGCTCCTTGTTCATAAGTCATTTCATCTGGGATATGGTGAACCATATCTGCTGGTACTACAGTATATTCAGAGAAGCCTCCTCCATCGCCACCAAGACCATGGAAAACAAGTTGTTCACAAACGTTATAATGACCATGTTTACAAGCTTCACATTTACCACAAGAATAAATAGGTTCTACAACAACGCGGTCCCCTACTTTATGATTTGTAACACCTTCACCGATTTCAACAACTTCACCACTAAACTCATGACCTAAAATAACAGGTGCTTTCACATGTGTTAGTGGATGTTCTTCTGTTGGAATAAAAATAGGTCCTGCTAAATATTCATGTAAATCTGTTCCACAAATACCACACCATTTAATTTTGATTTTCACTGCTCCTGATCGTACAGTTGGTTCTGGAACTTCTTCTACTCTTACATCACGTTGATTATGCCAAAGTAATGCTTTCATTTTATGCATCCCTCTCTATGTATATATACTTAACCTGGTGAAGTTTACCAATCTATTATAGTACTTCTATCCATATATTTCAAAAAAATAATCTGAATTTCACTAAATTTTAACAGAAAAGTTCACTTTTTTGTCACTTTGTACTTTTTTCCACATCTGTTAATTCAATTTCATTGCAGGGGAAATTCGCATTATGCCATAATAGCAGAGGAGAGGTGAACATCGCTTGAAATATTTCATTTATTTTATTGTTATCGTAGCGTTTTTAGATACATTTTCACAATTACCTATTATGAGTACTTACGCGCAAAGCCTCGGAGGAACTCCTCTTATTATCGGTCTTGTTGTAGGAATGTACTCGTTTGCCAATATGATTGGCAATATTATCGCAGGTGCATCTGTTGATAAATTTGGAGCAAAGAAAGTACTCTATATAAGTATGGGAATTACGAGTCTCATAGTATTATTGTATACCGTTGTTCAGAGCGGCGAACAATTACTTATCGTTCGCTTTTTACACGGATTTAGTGATGGCTTCTTAATCCCTGCAGCCTTTACTTTCCTATCTAAACAAACGAAATCTACAAAACAAGGAAAAGCAATGGCACTATCTGGTGCCGCTGTCGGAACAGCTGCTATCGTCGGCCCTGCTTTCAGTGGAATTATGAAAGCTGCTGCAGGTGTAGAATGGGTCTTTGTGACTATTTCTATCTTAATGGTATTCGGTACAATCGTATCCCTTTTCTTGTTACCAAACAATGTGACTAGAAAAGATACTTCACGGACGCAAATGATGAACAAAGAAGATATGATAGGATTACTAAAATCCGAACCATTATTACAAGCATATATTGGTGCTTTTACATTAATGTTCTCACAAGGAATCGTCACATATATGTTACCCGTAAAAGTAGAAGCATTGGCACTCAAAGCATCCACAACAGGCATGATGCTAAGTGTATTTGGGATCACTGCCATCCTCTTCTTCTTGCTACCAACAAATCGTATTTATGATCGCTTTGACCGTTCAAAAATGATGCTAATCGGTATTACAGTTATGGCACTTGCCTTATCATTACTTGGTATATTTACAACAAAAGGAATGCTCTTTATTGTGATGATGATTTACGGAATTGGATTCGCCATCCTCTTCCCATCTATTAATGCTTTACTTGTTGAAAATACAACTGAAGATAAACGCGGGAAGGCATTCGGATTATTTTACGCATTCTTCTCATTAGGCGTTGTCGCTGGATCCTTTACAGTTGGAGCAATCGGAGCATCACCGAGCGTAAGCTTTGTAATTGGAACTGCATTCTTACTAACATTTGCTTCCATGATTTATGTGAGGGGAAAAGTAAAAAAGACAATGATGGGTTAGATTCCATCATTGTCTTTTTATTTTTAGGTAACTTATTTACTGAAAGCACTTTGTATCAAGGACATATGCTGTAGCATATCCATTCGCCTTATACATCCATATATATCAAATATCTCAATATAATTCCTCTTCTATCTCTACCACCTGTGTTCCAGCAATAAAATCATGAATTGCTCTTTTATCCTCACGTAACCCTACCATAAATGCACTTATAATAAATCCAATTCCTAATGTAAGAGTATATACAATTACAGCTATCAAATGACGCATACATGTAGTCCATAATGTAATTTTTTCTCCATCTATACGAATAATTTGGATTTCTAGTACTCTCTTTCCTACTGTGAATCCTAGCCATATAGCAGGTACAATTAGGAAATATAAAAAGTGTAAAATATTTACTATCATTTCCGTATGAGACTTCGATACATGTAAAATTAACAAAATAGTATAAATAGGAACAAACAGTAACCCATCAACAATACAGGCTAAAAATCTCTTCCCAAATCCTGCTGCTTCCTTTTCATACATGTTGCTCCCTCTCCTTTTGAAACAATCTCCTCTTTATAAGTAAAAGTTTTCTGGATGTTTAATCTTAAATATAACCGACCTTATCTCTATATACAATCACTCTCCTATCATTTCTAATAGAAATTGAATAACCATTGCATATACCTCGACAATTTCCTTGGAAATATTTCTTTTCCCTACAGCATTTGATAGACCCTCTTTTCAAAATCTTTATAACGTGGTATTAGGCAATTTTAGCTCTTACAAATTCAAAATATTGGTTATACAGTTAAATTATCCAAAAATATACTCTATATAACGTAAGTGCAACCGTAAGTTTACAAAATGCATTTCTCAGAAGATAGAATAGAGAGCAATATTTACATACAATTTAGTTATCAAAACAAAGGGGGTTATACATATGGCGTTTGGTGAGAAGCTTTTTAAATTAAGAAAAGAAAATGGCCTTTCTCAAGAGGCATTAGCTGAAAAATTAAACACTACAAGACAGGCTATTAGTAAATGGGAAAATGGACAGGGGGTTCCTGAAACCGAAAAACTTCTAATGATTGGAAATGTTTTCGGGGTATCTGTTTATTATTTGTTAAAAGATACGATTGAACAAAGCCATGAAAATGAACTAGGATATTATGTAAGTAGAGAAATGGCAGAAGGGTACTTCTTATATGAGCAAAAAATTTCTAAATATATTGCTTTAGGGTTTAGCCTACTTATTTTATCTACCGTACCATATTTGATTTTTAAACAGGATCCAGCAATTTATACATTCCTTATCATTATAATTGCTGTCCTTGGTATTGGAGCTATTTTGGCATGTGTATCTATAGAAGATAATAGATATAAAATACTAAAAAAAGAAGTACTAATATTTGACCAAAACTTTCTTAAAGAGTTGACAGCGAGGTATGAAATTATTAAGAGGAAGTATACTCCAGTAATGATAGTTGGAGTTTGTTCAATTGTAGCGGGTGGAATACCGTTTTTGTTAGAAAGAAAAATATAACTTCAGGATTTTTAGTACCGTATTATCCGTTTTTTGTAGCTTTAATTGCTGTTGGTGTCTACATTTTCATTCGCACAGCAGGAATATTAGAAACATATAAACTTCTGGTGGAAAATGAAGAACATAGTAATCGCTTATTTTTTAAACTTAGAAAGAAAGTGAGAAAAATGGTGAATGATTTTTAACAGTACCACACCATTCAACTAAAAAACTCATGAGCTTTTCTATATGATAAAAAATCACAACCCAAACAAGTGAGTTGTGATTTTTTATTATATTTATTTTCCTTGTGTTTTCTCCCAATCCGCTAAAAACTTCTCAATCCCTTGATCTGTTAACGGATGTTTCACTAATGCTCCAATTACATTCGCTGGGATTGTTGCGATATGTGCACCGTTTAATGCTGCGTCTGTTACGTGAACACTATGCCGTACAGATGCTGCAATAATTTCTGTTTCAATACCGTGAATTGCAAAGATCTCAGCAATTTGGCGAATTAAATCCATACCGTTATGACCGATATCATCTAAACGACCTAAGAATGGAGATACATATGTTGCTCCAGCGCGCGCTGCAAGTAATGCTTGTACTGCTGAGAATACTAACGTAACGTTTGTACGAATTCCTAAATCAGAGAATGCTTTTACTGCTTTTAATCCTTCTTTTGTCATTGGAACTTTTACAACAACGTTTGGAGCGATTTTTGCTAATTCTTTTCCTTCTTCAATCATCTTATCTGCTTCTAAGCTAATTACTTCTGCACTTACAGGTCCTTCTACAACGCTGCAAATTTCACGAATACGCTCATGGAAATCTACGCCTTCTTTTGCTACAAGTGATGGATTTGTTGTAACGCCTGCTAATACGCCTAGTTCATTTGCCTCTTTAATTTCATTAATGTTTGCTGTATCAATAAAGAATTTCATTTGTTATTCTTCCTTCCTAATTTTCATTTTATATTTATTTTTTCTTAATAAGCTCTAATTCAATCGGAATGAATTTTTCCACTTTTTTACCTTGCTTCACCTGTTTTGCTGTTTCCATCGCCTTCTCCCCGATTAATTCCGGTTTTTGTGCAACAGTTGCTGCCATACGTCCATCATTAACCGCTTTCACAGCATCGTCTGTTGCATCAAATCCAACAACAACGACATCTGTCTTCCCAGCAGATTTTAATGCCTCAAGCGCACCTAATGCCATTTCATCGTTATGAGCAAATACTGCTTTTATATCATTATTTGCCTGTAATATGTTTTCCATAACTGATAATCCTTTGGCACGGTCAAAGTCAGCAGCTTGCTTTGCAACTACTTTTAACCCTTTATCCGCAACTTTATGGAATCCTTTCCCGCGCTCACGAGCAGCGGATGATCCAGGAATCCCTTCTAACTCAGCAACATTTGCTCCTTCACCAACAAGTTCACGAATGTATTCACCTGCCATATTTCCACCTTCAACATTATCGGAAGCAATATGAGAAACAACTTTCCCTGAGTTTGCAACGCGGTCTACTGTAATAACAGGAATATTCGCCGCATTGGCCGCACTTACCGCTGAGGCAACCGCATCTGAATCTGTTGGATTAATAACAACTACGTCAACGCCTTTTTGAATTAAGTCTTCGACATCGTTCGTTTGCTTCGCGGCATCGTTTTGTGCATCAACAGCAATCAGCTCAATACCAGTATCTTTCGCTTTTTTTTCTGCACCTTTTTTCAACGTAACGAAAAATGGATTGTTTAAAGTGGAAACAGAAAATCCAACTTTAATAGTTTTATTTCGACCTTTATCGCTAGAATCCTTCGCCCATTCTGGTGGTTCCATTGAACAACCAGCAGTGATTACCATTATGAATGCAACGAGTACAAGCAACCATTTTTTCATGAATTGTCCCTCCATTATGCTTCTTTTCGACGATCAATTAGTACAGCAAGTAAGATAACAAGCCCTTTTACAACTTGTTGGAAGAAAGATGATACTCCTAATAAATTTAGGCCGTTATTTAGTACACCGATAATCAGTACACCGATGAATGTACCGACAATCCAACCTCTTCCGCCAGAAAGACTTGTTCCTCCTAATACAACTGCAGCAATTGCATCTAATTCGTAAGAAGAACCAGCAGTTGGCTGTGCAGAATCTAAGCGTGATGTTAACACAATACCTGCAAGCGCTGCCAAAATTCCAGAAAGACCATAAATCATTACTTTTATTTTCGTTACATTAATCCCCGATAACGCTGCGGCCTCTTCATTCCCACCGATTGCAAATGTACGGCGCCCAAACGTCGTTTTCTTTAAAATAAAGTACAATACAGCAAAAGCAATCATCATCGTTACAGCTGGTACAGGAATACCAAGGAAGTAACCACGGCCAAACATTTGAAACATTAAGTGATCACCAAGACCTGTGATCGGACGTCCGTCCATGTAAACAAGTGTGAGCCCGCGAAAAATAGTCATTGTTGCTAATGTCGCAATAAATGGTGCCACTTTTCCTTTTGCAATGATGATACCGTTTACAATCCCCATTACAAGACCTGCTAATAATCCAACTGCCATTGCAAGGAACGGATCCATGCCACTTGCCATCATTCCAGCAACAAGTGCACTTGATAATGCTAAAATAGAACCTACCGATAAGTCAATACCCCCTGTTAAAATAACGAAGGTCATTCCAAATGCAATGAGTGCATTAATCGATACTTGGCGCAAAATATTAAATAAATTTGGAATTTCAATAAACGCTGGATTTAATGCCGTAATGACTACAATGATAAGCACCAATCCAATTAAAGAACCAAGTTGTTGCAATACATTCCCCTTTTTAGTCATAACTTATTCTCCCCCTGTAGCTAATGCCATAATGGACTCTTGTGTTGCTTTATCTTTTTCTAAAATACCGCCGACTTTCCCTTCATGAATAACAAGGACACGATCGCTCATTCCTAACACTTCGGGCAGTTCGGATGAAACCATAATAACGGCATCCCCTTGATTTGTAAGCTTGTTCATAATAGAGTAAATTTCTTTTTTAGCACCAACATCAACCCCTCGCGTTGGTTCATCTAAAATTAATAACTGCGGATGAATCCCAAGCCATTTCGCAATTACAACCTTTTGCTGATTCCCACCAGAAAGCGATTTGACTGGTTGTTCCCCATTTGCCGCTTTTACATTAAGAAGTTTCATCATATCGGCTGCAAACTGCTCTTCTGTTCCTTTATCCATTACACTACCTTTTGAAAGACTTTCTAAGTTTGGCAATGCTAAATTTTCACGAATTGAAAAGTCTAATACAAGTCCTTCTGATTTTCGATCCTCAGTGATAAAAGCAATTCGTTGCCGTATTGCATCGATTGGACTATCAATCTTCACTTCTTTACCGTTTATCAATATTTGTCCTGAGTCTAATGGTTCATATCCAAAAATTGCTTTCATAATATCGGTACGACCAGCACCCATTAATCCGGCAACTCCAAGAATTTCACCTTTTCTAACTTGAAACGAAATATTTTCAAACTTCCCTTTTTTCGTTCCGTTACGCATTTCAAAAATAACTTCTCCGATCTTCGCACTACGCTCCGGATAACGCTCACCAATGCTGCGACCAACCATCATACTCACCACTTCATCAAATGACGTTTCAGGAATTAATCTCGTTCCTACATATTCTCCATCACGTAAAATCGTAATAGCATCACAGATTGAAAAAATTTCTTCCATACGATGTGAAATGTAAACGAAAGATACACCTTCTTTACGTAATTTATTAATAACCGTAAAGAGCGTTTCAATTTCGCGATCGGTTAAGGCAGCTGTCGGCTCGTCCATAATAATAACGCTTGCATTTGTCATTAAAGCCTTACCAATTTCAATAATTTGCTGTTGTCCGACTGATAGTTCCCCAGCGAGCATAGCCCCTTTTACGTGAAGCCCAAGACTTGCTAATTGTTGCTGCGCGATTGCATTCATTTGACGCGTACGCAGAATGCCTGTTTTCCCATACATAAGCTCTTTTCCAAGAAACATATTTTCAGCAACTGTTAAATTCGGTAGTATGTTCAGTTCTTGATGAATAAAAGCAATCCCATACTCTTCTGCTTCTTTCGCGTTTTTAAATGTCCGTTCTTGCCCATCAATCGTGACTTGACCACCATCTCTCGTATATACACCTGTTAAAATTTTCATGAGCGTTGATTTACCCGCTCCATTTTCCCCCATCAGTGCATGGACTTCTCCTGTTTCAATACGAAACTGTGCGTTCTTCAAAACAGGATTACCATTGAACGCTTTTGAAATGTTTTTCATTTCAATACGCATTCTCATCACATCCCTTTATTAAAAAATCACGCCTGCGTGTAAAATAACATTCGCATATGGCGTTGCTTCTCCTGTACGAATAATTGCCTTCGCCTGTTTTGTATGTTCTTTAAACTGCTCATGAGACACGTATTCAAAAGCAGCATCTTTTAAACGCAGCTCAACTTCTTTGTTTACTTCTGCGTTATTCATCGTAATCTCTTCTGCTAATGTTAATTTTTCAATTGCCATGTCATCTATCACAACTTGTAATACATCTAGAAAAGATGGTTTTCCAAGCTCTACTGCTAAATCAATTCGTTTCACGCCATCAGGAATTGGTAAGCCACAATCAGCAAGAACAATTGTATCCGTGTGCCCAAGTGAGGCAAGTACTGCAGCGATTTCACTATTTAATACACCATGCTTTTTCATCCTACGATCACCTGCACCTCTCGCAATCTTTCCCTTGTTGGCATACCGCCTTGTGCTCCAAGTTTTGTTACAGAAAGACCACCAGCAATATTTGCAAAACGAATTGCTTTTTGTAATGTTTCTCCTTCAGAAAGTGCAACTGCTAACGCACCATTAAATGTGTCACCAGCTCCTGTCGTATCCACTACTTCTACAGAAATACTTGGAACATGAACAATTTCTGTACCATTATGGAAGCAAACGCCTTTGCTACCTTCTGTCATCAATAACTTATTTGGGTATTTCGCAAGTAACTCTTCAATTGTTGACGTAAAATCATCTAATACAATGCGGCATTCATGCTCATTCGGTGTAATATACGTCGCCTTTTCCAAAATATCTGCTGGCAACACTTGTGCTGGAGCTGGGTTTAACATAACTGGAATTTTATGCTCCTCACAAATAGCAAGAACGTACTTCACTGTTTCAAGCGGAATTTCCAGTTGAAGGACAACCATATCCGCTTTTACAAGAAGATCTTTCGCACGATCTACAATTTGTTCATTCACAAGACGATTTGCGCCTTGGACAACGACAATACTGTTATCTTCTTCCGCTAAAACAATATGAGCAATTCCTGTTGTTTCGTCTGCAACCGGTACCACATAGTCAATAAAAATACGTTCATTCTCTAAATTATTTCTAACTACTTTACCATAACCATCATTTCCAACAGCTCCAACCATTGCTACATTCGCACCTAGTCTAGCTGCAGCAACAGCTTGGTTAGCTCCCTTTCCTCCTGGTACTGTGTGAAATGCTTCTCCAATCACCGTTTCTCCTGCTTTTGGCCGTTTTTGTGAAACGGCTACTAAGTCCATTGAAATACTGCCTACTACTGCAATGTTTGGCATATATCTCATCTCCTTACCTCGTTGTATTTCGTTCTATAATTTTAATCGGTAAACGATAATGTTCTGTTTCTAATGATTTTCCTTCCATCTGCTCTAACAATACCTCCGTTGCAATGCGTCCCATTTCATAAATAGGCTGTGCAACTGTTGTAAGAGATGGGTACATCATTTCTGTTAATGAAATACCATCAAATCCAATGATTTGCAAATCATCTGGAATGGAAATTCCCTTTTGTAGCGCCGCTTTGACTGCACCAATTGCAATCAAATCATTTCCAGCTACAATACCATCAATATACGGATGTTCTTCTAATAATTCCATTGCCACACGTTCGCTATCTGCTGGATCAAACGTACTCTCTGCGATCATATAAGAAAGTCCATATTGTGTAATAACATCTACAAAGCCTTCAAAACGCTCATTTGCTGTACTCACGTCACGCGGACCACGAATATGTGCAATATGTTTGCAACCTTTTTCTAACAATAACTTTGTCGCTTCTTGAATTCCTGCATAGTTATCTGCATATACGGTTGGAATACGTTCATTGAACATGCGGTCAATTGCCACGACTGGTACAGATAAGTTCATGTAATTCATGCTGTTTTGTGGATTCGTTGCTACAATAAAGCCATCTACATTATTTTGTTTAAGCACATCAATGTACTGCTTTTCTTTTTCTAAACTTTCATCAGAATTACACAGTACAACTGTATATCCCTGCTTATGTGCTACATCCTCTACGGCACGCGCAACTTCTGGAAAGAATGGATTCACGATATTTGGAACAACCAAACCAATTAAATGAGATTTTTTATTATATAAAGAACGTGCTACTGTACTAGGTTTGTAATCCAGCAGTTCAATTGCTCGCTCTACTTTTTTTAACGTATCTTCGTGAACATATCCATTCTTATTTAACACCCTGGAAACGGTCGCAACAGATACTCCCGCTAATTTCGCAACGTCTTTAATTGTACTCATTTTCTTCCCTCTCCATTCCATGTAACCGTTTACAGAAAATAATATAACTCATTTACAAAAAGACGTCAATCATTTATAACAAAAAAACTTACGTGTTATACTATAAAAAAAGCATCGCCATAAGGCGATGCTTTTTCCTATTATGAATACGATACGTTTGTATCTTTGTCTTCTACAGCCGGCTCTTCTGCGTCTTTTTTACGATCAGAAAGCTTGATTTTCTGTAGGAAAATCGTAAATACAGCACCAACTACGATAAAGACTAAGCCTGTTAGGAATACACTATGAAGTGAATCTATTAAAGATGTTTTTAAAATAGGTACAATACTATTTGAAATTGCTTCTGGCATTTGTTTTAATGCTTCTGGACTAAACAGCATTGAATATAAACCTTGTGGATCTGTATGAATCATATCTTTAAACTTCGTTACCATCTGCCCTGCTTCTGCTGGGAATGTATTTAAGACAGGCACTAATTTATTTGTTAATGTTGTGCCTGAAGTATTATTCATAATAGATCCTAAAATCGTAATCCCGAATGTTCCCCCGATTTGACGGAAGAATTGACTAGAAGATGTAACAACCCCAAGATCTTTTTTCGGGAAGCTTTCTTGTAATGCTAATGTTAATGTTGGCATTACAAGCCCCATTCCTAAACCAATAATACTCATATAAGAAGTTGCAACAAGCTTACTTGTATGCATATCCATTGTTGTTAACAGCCAAAAACCACCAGCCATAATGAGCATCCCTGTAATAATTTGTGGTTTCACGCCAACCTTTAATACGAGCTGACCACCAATAATACTCATCACAATCATCGTAATCATCATTGGTGTCATAATTGTTCCAGATTCAGCAGCACTTACGCCGACAATTCCTTGCATAAAGAATGGTACGAACATAATTGCTCCAAACATTCCAATACTCATAAAGAAACCAATCGCATTCAATAGTGTAAATGTACGGTTCTTAAAGAAATGCATTGGTAAAATTGGCTCTTCTGCCTTCGTTTCAATAATAACAAAACTTACGATACCAATGATAGCAAGTGCAAATAATCCAATGATTTGCCAAGAATCCCACGCATAGTCTTTCCCGCCGAATGTTAATGCAAGTAATAAACTCACAACACCGAGAATCATCGTGAAAATACCAGCAATATCAATTTTAATTGGTCCTGTTTGTTTATGTGATTTTAATCCCATTGCAATAAAGATTGTCGCTAAAACACCAACTGGTAAATTAATGTAAAATACCCATCTCCAGTTAACAGCATCAACAATCCAACCACCTACTTGCGGTCCAACTACAGATGCAAGACCGTAAAGCGCTCCGAAAATTCCTTGCCATTTCGCACGTTCTTTTCCTGTAAACATATCCCCGATAATAATCATTGCCATTGGCATCATAATACCGCCGCCAAGACCTTGAATACCGCGGAAAATAATTAATTCCGTCATACCGTTTGCCATACCACATAATGCTGAACCAACCATAAAGATAATTAATCCTGTAATATATACGTTACGGCGTCCTAATAAATCTGCTAACTTCCCTGCAATTGGTACAACTGTCGTTGATGTTAGCATATATGCTGTTGTTAACCATGTCATTAAGCTTAATCCGCCTAGTTCTCCAACGATGCGCGGCATTGCTGTACCAACAATCGTTCCATCTAATGCAGCAAATAACATCGCAATTACTAGACCGATTAACAACAGGTTTCTATTTTGATTTGCTTGTTGTTCCATGTAATCTCCTCAATTCCATTTAGTTTTTCTCTTTTTTCTCAGATGTCCCGCAAATAATCGCTCCTAGCTTTTCAATCAGGCGTAGTAAATCTTCTCTCTCCTGTAATTCTAATTGTGAAAAGTACTTTGTAATATGTTCATTGCGAGCAGTCATTGCCTTTTCTAATGTATCTTTCCCCTTCGTTGTTAACTCAATTACGACAACACGACGATCATTTTTATCATGATAACGTAGCACGAGTTCCTGATCGATTAAACGATCAATCATCACTGTAATTGCACTTGGTTTCACGTACATTTTCTTCGCCAGCTCTGTCGATCTAGATGCACCGTAATGATCTAAAATTTTCAAAATATAAAACTGCGGTGGTGTAAGTCCTGATGCTTGCAATTGTTCTAATAGCTCTGTTTGCATTTTCTTTCCTATAGAAAATGCTAGAGCCTGAATTTTATCAATATGAGTCATATCATTTTGCATATTATCCACCTCTTATTTAAATAAGAAAATATTTAACGTATTTAAATATTAAATGTTATAAGGAATTTCGTCAACATTTTTATTTCATAAAAACGTTTACAATTCCGTCACAAAATTGTATAATTTGTGACGAAGTTAATAGCGAAGGTCATGGAGAATTAGAGTATACGACTATGGAACATGGAAAGAGCGTCTTTCTATATTTCATGGTCTTTTTTTGTTTACCATGGTATAAAACGCTTATAATAATAGAGGAGGACTTTAGGCGATGTTTCTAACTAATTTATTTAAACCTGCGCCGCATACAGAACGCTTGCCTGCTGACCGCGTAGATAGCGAATACCGCAAACTGCGTTTGCAAGTGTTTTTAGGAATTTTCATTGGCTATGCAGGTTACTATCTTGTTCGCAAAAACTTTTCACTGGCAATGCCTTATCTTGTTGAACAAGGATTTAGCAAAGGAGAACTTGGAGTTATCCTTTCTGCCGTATCTATTGCATATGGCTTAAGTAAATTTATAATGGGGATTGTATCCGACCGTTGTAACCCCCGCTACTTCTTAGCAGCAGGGCTATTTTTATCCGGTATCATTAATATTATTTTTGGTTCATTCTCTTTTATTACAACGAGCATTTTATTAATGTTTGTTCTTCAATTTTTAAATGGTTGGGTACAAGGTATGGGCTGGCCTCCATGTGGTCGTACAATGGTTCATTGGTTCTCTATTAGTGAACGCGGTACAAAAATGTCCATTTGGAACGTTGCCCACAATGTTGGCGGCGGACTTATGGGACCCCTTGTTACACTAGGGCTATTCTTATTTGCTGGTAGCTGGCAAAGTATTTTCTACTTCCCAGGTATTTTTGCAATTTTAGTTGGGATCTATGTATTAATTGTAATGCGCGATACACCACAATCTTGTGGATTACCACCTATTGAAGAATATACAGGTGAATATCCTTCAGATGAAAAAGTGAAAGATCGTGAACGTGAACTTTCGGTAAAAGAAATTTTATTTACGTATGTACTGAACAACAAATTTTTATGGTACATCGCTATCGCTAACGTATTCGTATATTTCGTGCGCTACGGTGTTGTAGACTGGGCACCTACTTACTTAGTAGAAGAAAAAAGCTTTACTCATAATAGTTCTCGTACAGCATATGCATTATACGAATTTGCTGGTATTCCAGGTACACTCCTTTGCGGATGGATGAGCGATAAATTATTTAAAGGGCGCCGTGCACCTGCTGGTATTTTATTTATGGTTGGTGTATTCATTGCCGTTCTTGTTTATTGGTTAAATCCAGCTGGCCATCCAATGATTGATAGCATTGCACTTGTTGCAATTGGTTTCTTAATTTATGGACCAGTTATGTTAATTGGATTACATGCCCTTGACTTAGCACCAAAAAAAGCTGCTGGAACAGCTGCTGGTTTAACAGGTTTCTTCGGTTACCTGGGCGGTGCTGCATTTGCTAGTGCGGCAATGGGCTTTATTGTAGATGCTTTCGGATGGAACGGTGGTTTCATTCTATTACTTGCATCTTGTGTGCTTGCGATTGTCTTCCTTGCTCTTACTTTAAATACAGGATCATCAAAATCTCAGCAAGCATAAAGTGAAACTTTACTCAGTGGGAACAACAGCTGAAGTAAAGAAATAAAATAGCTCTTAGCATTAAAATACATGCTAAGAGCTATTTTTCATTTATGTCTAATGATATTGTCTTGCCAACTATAACAATCATTCCCCTTCTATTTATAACGCTCCTTTTATAAAAACATCTGTTGAAACATTTTCACAGCAATAGCCAACACCACCGAAGTAGTAAATCCCCCTAAACAAATAAGACTCACTCCCTGACTATACGATAAACTTTGAAATGCTTTCATTTCTCTCATCCTTCCATGTATTTGATATTTTTATTTTAGCCATAAAAGGAACTTTATAACATCGATTTTGCTAACAGTAGTCTTACAATTTTGTAAGATTTATCTCTATAAAAAAACAGACAACATCTCTGCTGTCCGTTACTTTACAATCATCACCGGGCATTTCACTCGTTTTGCTATTTTATGACTTACGCTACCAAGTACCATTTCTTGCAATGTATTTAATCCCCTACTCCCCACAATTACAAGATCAATGTCTCCTGTATTTACGTATTGAATAATTGTATCGCCTGGATCACCATGTAAAATCGTAATCTTATAAGAAACTCCTTCTCGCTGTAATAAATTTTCAATTTCTTTTAATCTATCTTTTCGACTAGCTGAAATTGTTTCTATATTTGTTTGTCCCTGTATAATATCTGATTTTGCCGTTCTATTATCTACTACGTATACAACTTCAATGTTTATTTCCTTACTCAATATAGCAATGTGTGCGGCATGTTTTGCTGCACGCATTGCGTGTTCTGAACCATCACATGCTAGTATAATTTGCTTGTACATGTTCTGAAACCCCTTTCGTAGTCATACTCGTATTATAGTACAAAAATCTCCCTTTCGTTCATTCGAAAGGGAGATTCATAACTAACTAGCAACTTTATTCAATGCCTCTTTCTGTTTGTAAGTAGATAGTTTCTTAATAAGTTGTAAACTACGCTCATTTAGTCCAACTACATTTACTTTCACACCCGCTTGCTCATACTTCATAGCAACTTTATCAACCGCAGCGACAGCTGAATCATCCCATACATGGGCGTGTGTAAAATCAATTTCTACTTCTTTTACATCTTCTTTAAACTGAAACGCGTTTATAAATTCTGTAGTAGATGCAAAAAAGAGTTGTCCATGAATGGCATATACTTTTTTCTCACCAACATAAAAATGTTTCACGTGAATCTTTGCCATGTTGAACGCAAATAAAACTGCACTTATCACCGTACCAATCATAACACCAAGAGCTAGATTATGTGTAACAAGAACAATTGCAACTGTTACAATCATAACAAATGCATCACCTTTCGGAACTTTATGAAGAGTAAATACAGAGTTCCAATCAAATGTTCCAATAGAAACCATAATCATAACCGCAACTAACGCCGCCATTGGAATATGAACAACATAGTCACCTAGAACGAAGAGCAATACAATTAAAAATCCACCTGCTACGAATGTGGATAAGCGACCTCGACCACCTGATTTCATATTAATAATAGATTGTCCAATCATCGCACACCCCGCCATTCCACCAAAGAAACCAGCAACAATATTAGAAATTCCTTGTCCACGCGCTTCTTTATGCTTATTACTTGGTGTGTCTGTCATATCATCTAAAAGAGATGCCGTTAATAGTGATTCTAATAAACCGATAACCGCTAACATAATAGAATATGGTAAAATAATAGCTAATGTTTCTAAGGTAAATGGCACATCCGGAATACCAAAAAACGGTAATTCAGTTGGTAAACTTCCCATGTCACCAACTGTACGTAATTGAAAACCGCCTAACAGCGCAATACTTGTCACGACAATAATAGCAATAAGTGTAGAAGGCACTGCCGTTGTAATACGTGGAAATAGATAAATAATTGCGAGTCCTAATGCTACTAACGCATACATTTGCCAGTTTGCACCTTTAAAGTGTGGCAATTGTGCTGTAAAAACTAAAATCCCTAACGAATTTACAAATCCACTCATAACAGAACGGGGAACGAATTTCATGAATGAACTTAGTTTTAACACTCCAAAAATAATTTGAACAACACCGGTCAAAATTGTTGCAGCAAACAAATACTGCAATCCATAACCTTTTACAATTGTTACCATCAATAATGCCATCGCACCTGTTGCCGCAGAAATCATGCCCGGTCTTCCGCCCACAAACGAAATTGTTACAGCAATACAAAATGCAGCGTATAGTCCAACCATCGGGTCTACACCTGCAATAACGGAGAAGGCAATCGCTTCAGGAATTAATGCTAACGCAACGACAATCCCTGACAATACATCGCCTTTCACATTGGAAAACCATTCAGTTTTTATAGTTTGAAACAAAATAACACTCCTCTATTTTTCTATTTTTGATTTCCTCCGTAAGAAAATCGGTCCGACTGCACGAAAGCTATTATATAACGAATGTCAGATTTTCTGCTATGAAAAACTTTCCCAAATACAAAAAGACGCTACCTCATGCAGCGTCTTTTCTTTTAATGTCCACCGTGTCCCCCACCATTTTCTTGAACAATCTCTAACTTTTCATCAAGTATTCCTTGTGTTTCAAACGAGATATTCTCTGTATTCCCTAATAAAAAGCCGTGGTTATATGGCCCGAGCGTTGGATCATCTTTAAATTTTGGTTGAATCGTAGCTAATAAATCATATACAGGCTGTGACACTTTCCCTTTATCTAATAAAAGAACCGGTGCGTGTTTCCCCATATGCGAGAATGGTGCTCCGGCGATTGCTAAATCAGGTGTTTCTGTTGAAACAAATGACACGCCATGCCCTGGCTTTTTGAACCCCCAGCCAAATTTCGTTTTTTCATCTTTAAACTTAGCAAAGGCGATTGAATTCTCTGTCGGAGTTTCTCCACTAATACGGGTTACTTTCCCATGCTTACTTAACTGCTTTTCTACCTCTTTTGAAATAATTTTTTCTGGACCTAACACATATATATTCGCCTTACCTTTTCTTGCTTTCAATGCCTCAATTGTAGCCTCTGGTACTTTATCTTTTGTTACATATAAAAGAGATTCTGGCATATGCGCAATCCAGTTCACAGTAGGTGTTGTATACAATCGCCCTTCTTCTTCAGAAGAACCAATAATGACGCTTTCCGGATACTTTCCTGTTATATCCGCATATTCTTTATCAACATCTTTCGCAAATACAGCTGGATCCGTTTCTTTTATTTGTTTTACTTTATATTCTTTTAATTGCTCTAATGTAGAAGATTCTACATCTCCCATCACCATAATTTGCGTTCCATCTTTTGTTCCGATTGGATTTAATCGTTTTATTTCTTTTAACGTTGCTTCTGGAATACTTTCTTTATTTATAAATAAAATAGGTCCATTGTTTGGATGGTGAATAAGATCCGCACTAGCAATACCAATTTGCCAACTATTAACTGGGACTAAAATTACTGCTCCCGGTTGATTTTCTTTATGAGTCGCTGGCCATATTGTTTGGGATGTTAATACTGCCATTTGCACAGGGGCATTTGTGTTTAATCGTGTTATATTTTTTAAACTTGTTGTTAATACATCACTAGATGCATTTGCATTCATTTCTTTCGGCGCCATCGCTTCATGATTCATTTTCATCTCTTTCTGATGCTCACTCTTCTGCTCTTTTGCACCTTCAGTCTTCTTTTGCTCCGTATTCATTTGTCCACAAGCTGTAAGCCCAAGTGCCGCAATTATTGTCATACTTAAAACTCGAGTTGTTTTTTTCACTATATCCCCTCCGTATCCATCATGTTTGAGCCTATATTTTTACCTAGAATGTAATTTCAACTATACAATAACAACCAATTCTGAAGAAATTATGCAGATGTATCATAATCTGCACCATTTCTTGACGATTTTGCATTACACTTTTTATATCGAATACAAATACGGAGGATATTATATGATGAATATACTACTCGTAGATGATGAACCACGTATGCTGGAGTTATTAGCGCTTTACCTCACTCCTAGAGGATATAACTGCGTATGTGCTACTTCAGGACAAGAAGCCATCTTTTATATAGAAAAACAAAATTTCAAGTTCATTCTTCTCGATATTATGATGCCGAAAATGGATGGGTGGGAAACATGTAAAAGGATCCGTTCATTTAGTAATGTTCCTATCATTATGGTAACCGCTCGCGATCAAACAATAGATGTTGTTCAAGGATTAAAAATCGGGGCTGATGATTATATAACAAAACCTTTTCATGAAGATGAGTTGCTAGCACGAATTGAAGCTGTCCTGCGACGCAGTAATCAGCATGAACAACTAAAATATAGAGGGATTTTGTGGGATGAAGCAAAGCACTTTATTTCCGTTCATGGACAAGAGGTTTTGCTTACACCAATTGAATTCTCTTTACTTGGATTATTTTTGCGTCACGTAAACTATGTACTCAGCCGCGATCAGCTTATTGAACGAATTTGGGGACTAGATACAAATACAGAGGATCGCACAGTGGACTCCCATATTCGTAATTTGCGTGATAAATTACGAAAGGTCAATTTTCCAATTGATGAATATTTAAAAACTGTGTATGGTGTTGGCTACCGATGGATTGACACTGAAAATCAAGGAGCTATGCGATGAAACGGATTTCTGTTCAACTGGGATTTTATTTTTTGATTGTTACACTTTTAATCGAAACCGTCCTTTTTGTCTTGCTCTATTACAGCCTTGTCAATACGAGAGTAAATGAAGAAATGACAGCATTATTAAAGCGGGGAAATAGCCATCGAGATGTACTTGAGAAATATTTTGATTCCCAAACAATCTCTCATGTCGCTTTAATGGAGTCAGAAGCTGAAACAAAGGTTGTTATTACAAATGCTCATAAAGAAATATTAGCAAAATCTAATGATATAGATTCCACTATAAAGAAGCACATTATCGGAATGATAGCAGGTACGAATCATAACGGAACGATCGTAGAAAACCACTGGAAAACATCTAATTATATATGCACAGTTAGCCCAATAATAATAGAAGGAAAAATACAAGGTTATGTTTATATGTTTCTTGGCACAAGTTCTATTAAACAAATGATTGCAGGTCTTACAAAACAATTTCTTGTTGCTGGTGCTGTTACATTTATTTTAACAGTCATTACGGTATTTCTTCTATCGCGCCTGTTAACAAAACCGCTCCTTCGGATGAAACGTGCTACTGAAAAAATGAGTTATGGTGATTTATCCATCTCTTTAACGAGTAATCGAAATGATGAAATTGGTGAACTTGCCGAGTCTATTCAAACACTTGCGAATGATTTACATTATATGAAAAAAGAACGCAGTGAATTTCTAGCAAGTGTCGCCCATGAACTAAGAACACCGCTAACTTATGTAAGAGGATATGCAGATATCGCCATGAAAGACAGTACACCTCCTGAGCAGCGCCAAAAATATTTATCGATTATAAAAGATGAAGCTGATTACATTACAAATTTAGTACAAGACTTGTTTTTACTCGCGCAAATGGAAAAGCATAACTTTTCTATTCAGGCCAAGGAAGTACACTTACAAACCTTTCTTTCTCGTATTGTTACAAAAGTGAATATAATGTATGAAGCAAAGCATATCAGTATTTCTTCAACATGTCCCTCTTCACTTTCTATAGCTCTTGATGAACAAAGGTTTGAACAAGTTATCATCAATATTTTAAATAATGCATGTGCACATTCACCTGAACATTCTCGAATTGTAATTTCCGTTACAGAGCATAAAACACAAATTAAAATTGCCATCCAAGATACAGGAGAAGGAATTCCAGAGGAAGATATCCCACATATTTTCGAACGATTTTATCGCGTCGATAAAGCAAGATCTCGTTCAACTGGCGGAACTGGATTAGGACTTGCCATTGTCAAAGAAATAGTCGAACTACATGACGGAGAAATTACTGTTACAAGTAAATTAAATCACGGTTCTTGCTTTACTATTTCATTGCCAATCAGTATGTGAAAAAGCTTAAGAGAATTTCTCTTAAGCTTTTTCTATCTCCATTATTTGCTCTATCGCTTCCCTTAACAATTTCTTTGTATCTTCAAAATTATGACTCTTATTTCCACTACCTGATTGTTCCATATAAAATTCAGCAAATGATTGCTCTTTATATCTTGGTACAACATGCATATGATAATGCGCCAACTCATTAAAAATCCCATCATTTTGACAAATTGTAATTCCGTCTGGTTTGTACAATAACTTGATGGCTTTTGAAATAAGCTTAGAAGCATCCATAATCGCATTTTGGGTATCCGTATCAAGCTCATCCAATTCTAGAAAGTGTTTCTTTGGAACGATTAAAGTATGCCCTGTATGAAATGGAGCATGGTCTAAAAAACAAGTCACATAATCATTTTCATATATCTGGTATACAAGCTCCTTATTATTTGCTAATTTACATCCTAGACATTCAATATTTCGATTCACCTAACCACCCCTTTTTAAGTATATCAAAAAATATGAATTCAAAATAAAAACGCGAGAGTAAAGTCTATATGACCTTACTCTCGCATTTACATACCACTCACAAAAGTTTATTCACCAATCAACTCAATTGTTTCCGTAATGTTTATACTATCCTTCACAGATTGCGCAATCGTACAATTCTTCACGGCAAGCTCTAGTGCCTTTTCTAATTGTATCTGTGTAATCCCCTCTGCCTTTATTTTATAGTGCAAATGAAGACTCTCTACCCGCCTCGGTAAAACTTCACTTCTTCCAATTTCAGTTTCAATTGTAAACGTATCATATGTAATACGCTTCTTTTCTAAAATTGTCCGAAATACAATTGCACTGCATCCTGCAATAGAAGAAACCAATAATTCTAACGGTGTATGTCCACTTTCTTTTCCAATAGACAATTGACCATTTGAAAATTCTGCTTTAATATCATCATGCTTGATTGTTAGTTTCATATGTTGATCCCATCTCCACTGTCGTAATTTGCTGCCGTTTCTTATTTATATAATAATACACGTAGCAGAAAATGATAAATGGAATGCCACAATATAGTGCCATACGCTGTTCTGGAATGAACGCTAAACTAATCACAACAATACTATTTGTAATTAACGCTAAAATTGGAACAATTGGATATAGCGGTGTTTTATATTTTAAGTCTTCTAATTTCCCGCCACCCTTTATATACTGGCTTCTAAAGCGAAGTTGTGACAATGCAATGATAATCCAACTTGAGACAGCTGATAAGCCAGCGATAGATAATAAGTACATATATACTGTATCTTCCGCCAAAAAGCTTGTTAGTAACGATAATGCCGCTACTGCAATTGTTACAATTAATGCTGTAATCGGAATACCACGTTTGTTTACCTTTTTGAAAGAAGCCGGTGCCATTCCTTCATTGGAAAGCGACCATAGTATACGTGTCGCTGCATATAATCCTGAATTTGCTACAGATAATAGCGCAGTAATAATAACGAAATTCATAATATCCGCTGCATATGGAATACCGATTTTATCAAATACAACAACGAATGGACTTTCAATAACTCCTGCGTCTTTCCAAGAAATTAAACCTACTAAAATCGTCATTGTTAAAATAAAGAACAACATAATACGCCATACTGTATTACGAATTGCACGTGGGATTGTTTTTTCTGGTTCTTCACTCTCCCCCGCTGCAATCCCGATTAACTCTGTACCTTGGAATGAAAAGTTAACCGTAATCATTGTAAGAAGTACAGCAGCAAGTCCATTCGGGAACAAACCTCCATCGCTTACAAAATTAGAAAAAAGAGGTGCTGCTTCTTTTCCGTCATATGGTAAAAATCCTAATAACGCACTACCACCAAGAACAACAAATGCAATAATCGTAAGAACTTTAATACTAGAGAACCAAAACTCTAATTCTGCGTAACTCTTGGCTGAGATAGCATTTGACATGTATAAAATAAAACCAAATACAAGACACCACACCCAAACATCAACAGATGGAAACCACCTTTTCATCATTAAACCGATAGATGTTAACTCTAAACCAACTGTAACTGCCCAGCCAAGCCAATACAGCCAGCCGATCATAAACCCTGTTCCAGGGCCAATAAACTTCGTCGCATATTTTTGGAAAGAACCCGAAACCGGCATCGCAACCGTTAGCTCACCAAGGCAAAGCATTGTTAAATACATAATAAATCCGCCCACTAAATAAGAAAGAATTGCTCCTCCTGGTCCCGCTTGGTTAATTGTATAGCCTGATCCAAGAAAAAATCCTGTTCCGATTACACCTCCAAGTGCAATCATAAATAAATGTCTACTCTTCATCGTACGATGTAATTTATCATTCGTTGTTTGCTGCATTGTAATCCTCCCCTATAAAAACCCCTCTATCTCTTTTTAAAATTTTCTGATAATAAAAATATACACGAAAGCGGTTACAATTTCTATATAAAATTAAAACTTTTCTGATAAAATATCATATTTTTTTATCCACCTTACAGTTACACTACTGAAAAGTAAATATCTTCAAAATCACATTTTCCATACTATGTAAAAAACATAAAAAAACTCTTACATCTTATTTTATGTAAGAGTTAACGGCTTTCTAATTTCCTAGACACAAGAGATAAACTATAGTTAACAACAAAATACATACAAGCAACAAGTAGTAATGTAGGAATCATATAGTTTACATTTTGCCCATTAATAATTTGAGCGTTATGCATTAATTCTGGTAAGGAAATAACAACTGCTAGTGACGTATCTTTTAATAAAGAAATAAACTGGCTAACGAGCGGGGGTACCATGCGTCTCAATGCTTGCGGTAAAACAATATGCCAAAGTGTTTGTACGTATGATAATCCAGAAGCGCGTGCTGCTTCAATTTGTCCTTTTTCAATCGATAATAAACCACTGCGAACAATTTCTGATATCATTGCTGCTTCAAATATCGTTAAAGCAACAATGGCTGCTGTTGTAATTTCTAATTTCAGTCCGGCTTCTGGAAGTGCAAAATACGTAAAGAAAATAATTAAAAGTAGCGGTAAATTACGAATGATTTCAACGATAAAGGCTAGTAACTGTGATACGACTGGTATTTTTGTATATCGCAAAGTCCCGACTACACTACCAATAATAAAACTAAGCAAAATTGCTATAACAGCTATTTCTAACGTAACAAGTAGTCCTTTTAATAAAAATAAGATATGATCGCCTGTATAAGCACCTCGAAAATCCATTTACACCGCTCCTTTCGCTAAGCGTTTCTCAAAGTAACGCACAAGCATACTAAGCGGTACAGTTAAAAGTAAATAAAACATACCAACAAATATATACACATCAAATGTCACAAATGTTCTTGTTGAAATTAAATCCCCTTGATACATCAAATCTGCCCCAGCAATAATGCCAAGTATAGATGAGTTTTTTACTAAATTAAGAAATTGATTACCTAATGGTGGAATTACTATTTTAATAGCTTGTGGTAAAACGACATAATACATAGCTTGCACGTACGTTAAGCCAGAAGAACGCGCAGCTTCCATCTGTCCTTTCGGAACTGACAAAATTCCAGCTCGAATTGCTTCTGCAATAAATGCCGCTGTATAGACTGTAAGTGCAGCCGTACCAGCAACAAATCCATTTAATGTAACGCCCATTACCGGAAAAGCAAAGTAAAATACAAATGCAATTAAAACGAGTGGAATATTTCGAATGAATTCTACATAAGCCGCGCCAAACCAATTCAAAACTCGAATGGGTGCAATTCGCATCACTGCCATAATAATGCCAAGAATGAAACTCCCAATCAGTGCGACAATACTGGACATCACTGTATATTTAAACCCTTCCAAATACAGATCAAGATTATTTGTAAGAATAGAAAAATCAGGCAAATGCTCCCCCTCTTTCTTTACAAGAAGAGGATGAGTATCTCTCATCCTCTTACTCTTTCTATACTTTACTTCTCTGGCTTTTCACCAATCCATTTTTCATATAATTTATCGTATTCTCCATCTGCTTTCATTTCTTTTAATAAATCATTAATTGCCTTTGTTAAATCTGTTGCTCCTTTTTGAACGGCAATTCCATATGGCTCATCCGTGAAGATTTTCCCAACAACTTGATAATTTACATCTTGTTTTGCCATGCCATATAAAATAGCATTATCAGTTGTAAGAACATCACCTTTCCCAGCTTTTAATGCTGTAAATGCTTCGCTATAATTTTCGAATTCTAGTACCGTTGCTTCTGGTGATTTTTTACGAACATTCTGTGTAGAAGTTGACCCTTTTACCGCCAATACTTTCACACCACTTTTCACATCATCAATACTCTTAATCTTGCTTCCTTTTTTCACAAGTAACGACTGCCCCGCTTTAAAATATACATCTGAAAAATCAACTTCTTTTTTACGCTCTTCTGTAATTGTCATCGTTGCGATAATCGCATCAATATCGCCGTTCTTCAACATTGGAATACGCGTTTTTGAAGTCACTTCTTTTAATTCTAATTTACTCTCATCACCTAGAATTTTTTTCGCAAGTGCTTTTGCAACATCAACATCAAACCCTTCTACCTTCCCTGTTGCAGGGTCTTTCAATCCAAATAAATTTGTATCATTCTTAACTCCAACCACTAGTTTTCCTCGTTTTTTAATTTGTTCTACTACATTTCCACCAGAAGATTCTTTAGATACTTCTTTAGACGTCTCCTTCTTACTTCCGCAACCTGCTATGATAAGAGTAAATAAACATGAAAATACAATTAAAACAAACAGTTTTTTCACTTTTAACATGAAATCCCTCCTCTAATGATTTAACACCCGGCTTAAGAACAATCGTGCTCTTTCTTGCTCTGGATTTGCAAAGAAGTCTACTGGCTTGGTATCTTCGAGAATTTGTCCTTCATCCATGAATATGATACGATCTGCTACTTCACGTGCAAATCCCATCTCATGGGTCACGACAACCATCGTCATTCCTTCTTTCGCTAAAGTTTTCATTACATCAAGCACTTCACCAATCATTTCCGGATCAAGTGCAGAAGTTGGCTCATCAAATAGCATAATTTCTGGTTTCATTGCTAACCCCCTTGCAATTGCTACCCGTTGTTGTTGCCCTCCAGATAATTGCTGCGGATACACATTCGCTTTCTCTGGAATTCCTACTTTCTCTAAATAGTACCTTGCTGTTTTTTCCGCTTCTTCTTTTGAGACATTACTTACTTTTATCGGTGCAAGTGTAATATTTTGAAGTACTGTTTTATGTGGATATAAATAAAAATGTTGAAATACCATTCCAATATTCCGGCGCAGCCTATTCATATCTGTTTTCGGATTATGTACTTCAACACCTTGTACTACTAATTCGCCTTCTGTAATTGTTTCCAATTGGTTAATGCAGCGAAGTAATGTACTTTTTCCAGATCCAGATGGTCCCACAATTACAACTACTTCTCCTTTTTGAACTTGTAAATTAATATTTTTTAAGACTTGAAAGCTACCATAAAACTTATTCACATTACGAAACGCAATCAATCCTTTTCCCCCTTTCTGCCTTATTTTCATCGTATTTTAACTTGGCCAAATTCTTAGTAAAGTGAATCTTCCCTGATTCAAATTTTATTCGGCCATGCAAATAGAAATACCCATTATTTGAACAATAACGGACAGATATACTGCCCGTTATTGTTTTACAAATACTCTATTATGACACTTCCTCTTTCTTATCTTTCCCGTATTCATGCTCCCAGAAATCAGCGTTTTTAATTCCTAGTTCCCGAGGATCGAATACAGGATCTTTTCCTTCTTTCTTCTGCTTTTCATAGTCTTTCAATGCAAGAAGTGCTGGTTTTTGTAATAATAAAATTGCAATGATATTAACCCATGCCATAATCCCTACACCGATATCACCAAGCGCCCAAGCAGTTGCTGCTGTTTTGACACAGCCGTAGAATACAACACCTAAGAAAACAATTTTTAAAACAAGTGACATCCATGGACGGTCTTTATCACGATTTAAATAGGCAATATTCGTTTCTGCAATGTAGTAATACGCCATAATCGTTGTAAAAGCAAAGAATAATAGGGAAATCGCAACGAAACCGTTTCCAAACCCAGGGAATATAGATTCTACCGCAGCTTGTGTATATCCAGGACCAGGTTCTGCACCATTCAGTTTATTCACAATGAAATTTTTTCCGCTTGCATCAAATACGTTATACATGCCTGTAATAATCATCATAAACGCTGTTGCTGAACAAACGAATAATGTATCAATGTAAACGGAAAATGCTTGCACAAGGCCTTGCTTTGCTGGATGCGATACTTCCGCAGCTGCCGCAGCATGTGCCCCAGTTCCTTGACCAGCTTCGTTCGAATAAATACCACGTTTTACTCCCCAAGAAATTGCTAAACCAATAATCCCTCCAAAAGCAGCTTCTAATGCAAATGCACTTTTTATAATTAACATAAATGCTTCTGGTAACTTTTCAATATTCATAAACACGATTATGCAAGCAACAAGTATATATCCAACCGCCATAAATGGCACAACAACTTGTGCTACGTTAACAATACGCTTAACCCCACCAAAAATAATAAGTGCTAATACAACAACTAATATTGCTCCTGAGACAGATGTATTAATACCAAAAGCTGTTTCCAAACTTAAGGCAATACTATTTGCTTGAACACCTGGTAGTAACATACCTGTTGCTAGGATTGTAGCAGCAACAAACACAAGTGCATACCACTTAACCCCTAAGCCTTTTTCAATGTAATACGCTGGGCCACCACGAAATTGTCCTTTGTGCTTCGTTTTATATATTTGAGCAAGTGTTGATTCTACATAAGCAGATCCCGCTCCTAAAAATGCCACAGCCCACATCCAAAAAACAGCTCCCGGTCCACCAAATGCAACTGCTGTTGCTACACCAGCGATATTCCCTGTTCCAACGCGTCCTGATAAAGAAAGTGCTAACGCTTGGAAAGAAGAAACACCCGCTTCTGACTTTTCCCCTTTAAATGTAAGCCTCACCATTTCACCTGCATGCCTAACTTGTAAAAACCTCGTTCGTATTGAAAAATATAGACCTACTCCTAAACATAAATAAACAAGTGCGGGACTCCATACAATATTATTTAGCCAAGCAACGAAAGCCTCCAATCCATTCCCCCTCCTCTTTGTTTTATGAAGAATATTCAGAATATACAAAAATTATAAATGTATCTATAGTCTATGACAATATTATTTTGATAAAACAAACATATTTTTGTATAAAAAAACAAAGTATATATTCGAAATATATACTTTGTTACGTTACATGTGTATTATATATTCACAATGGCTTCCTGCTTTATAATCCTTACATAAAGTTCATCTGCTAGTTTTTGAAAATGTACTGGCATTTCTTTCCCTTTAAACTTTTTCTGAATCGTGCCATACAAACCGACATCACGAAGTCTAAAAAATAACGGTAGCGATTCATACCAAATTTCTGCTAATTGGTGTTCAGATTCATATCCTTTTCTTAGCGCCTTTAATTGGTTACGAGCAAACAATGTTTTCTCTTCTTCTGTCCAATTTGTTGTAAGAACAGAATAATAGCTAACCATTGCTAAATCATGTATAAAATAATTATAAGTCGCATCATCAAAATCAAAAATCGTTAACTCTTTACCATCGTAATGAAAATTCCCTTGATGAATATCACCATGCATAAGACCAAACGTTGTCTTTTCCACAGGAAGAGTCTTTATCTCTTCCATTAATTTATAAGCAATACTTTGCACTTTTTCATCCTCTAACTCATCAATAATTGCTTTTTCTTCTACTTCCCATGTATCTCGATATTCCGTTTTTGGATAATCAATTGTAAGACGATGAAGCTGACCAATCGCTTTGCCCCATGCTTCAAAAAGACCGTCTCCCCAATATATTGATGTATCTCCTTTTACTCGTTCTCCTTTAGCATATACAAATAAAGAAGTGTAAAAGAAAGTTCCATCTACCGCTTGTATCCCTTCTACAAGTTTTCTAGATTTTGAATAATATGGTCCAGCAATCTTAGCTCCATGTTCTTTGAGATACTGTAAAAAATCTAACTCTGCTTCCACTTGTTTTTCAGACCGATGAGAAGAGTGAGTTAATCTTAATACGTAAGATGCTCCTTTTTCATCCTTTGCATGAAAAATATAGTTTTCAAAATCACCAAGCGGTGTTTTCTCCACTGTAACGTTAAATAAGTTTGCAGCTTCTTCTAAAATTTCATTTGTAAAAACTCGTTCTACAGCTATTTCCATATATACCCCTCCTTTATGTATCTCTTAATTAATTCGCTATGAATATGAAAAATACTGCTACGAATGTAAGTAAAACGTATAAATCCTATCCAATAATAAAAAAACAGATTGATTTATCAAATCAATCTGTACGATATTTAGAGAATTTATCAAAAAAGTGTTTACATCACAACTAAAGATATAGTTCTATCAAGAATAGCACCCTTCCAGTCTCTATCAACTTATTCTTGTATAAGAACAGTAATCTTTACATTTACTTATCCTCACCTTCTGTCTGCATTGAGTTGAAAGTCCAATTCAAATTCAATGCATCTCCTTGAAATACATTTTGATCTTCACCGTTATCTACAAATGTAAACATCACATAGAAAGTATCATCATCACCAGGAGCAAGTCCATTTTCTTCTTGAGCTATAATGCCTTTTTGTACAAGATCAGGAACGCTTCCATTTTGCGTGGCTTTTTTCAACTCAGACAATGTAGTAGACCAAATAGGCACTGAATTTTTATCCAAGTTCCACAAGAAATCGACACGGATGTGATCACCGAAATCAGCATTTCCATTATCTCCTTTAGCATCTGTTACAGTATAATCTGTAAGAAGTTTCACGTCTCCTATCGCTAAAGTGCCTTTGTTAACTAGTTGAAAACCACGCTCCATTTCGTCACCTGGCTTAAGATTATCTACATCAATAACAACTTTAGGATCAACACTCAAATCTAAAGTACCAGCTGCAAACGTGTTATTTGATACTTCTTTATCACTGAAATACGCATACGTTCCTCCCCCAATTAAAGATAAACCAAGAACTGCAGTCATAGCACTCATACCAAGCTTTTTCTTAAAACCCATTTCAATAATCCCCCTATTTTAAAAATTCAAATTATTGATAACATACCCATTCCGCAAAAAATAATAAGACTTATAACTTGTCCCGCGTTGAGAACTAACCCATTTTCAACCATTTAAATAAATTCAGATATCAAAATACAAAATGAAAAATATATGTCACTATAGAACATATACACTTTAAGAAAAACCGGTAACGTCACAGCGAAGCATTACCGGTCCTCATTGATCATAAAAATTCTCTTCATCCTATCTGTTTTTTTTATACATGAGAAGCAACTCTATAGCAGTTGTTTAATAGCATACTGTACTCCAAAATTGTACCTACTTATTTTTTCGGTTCTAATCCAATCGAGCGTAAGATTTTCTCTAACGTCACTGGTCCCACATTTTCTATTGGTTTCTGATTTTCTTTGGCATCCGGACCCTTTTTCAAGAAGTTCTTCTCGATAAAACGTATATCTGTTTCGTTTACAACACCGTCTTGATTCACGTCACCATCTTTGACAGCCACTTTTCCTTTTTCATATGATAGGGCTGCTATTCTAGCATCTTGAATATCTACCATTTTATCGCCGTTTACATCACCTGCAAGGTTATCATCCATATCAGCTCTAAAATGTTGTCCCACTAACTCTCCGTCCTGCATTTTACCTATTTTTGTTGTTAATTTACTATTTAAATGGCCCGGCATTTCTACAAAAATATCGTATTCCTTATCGCTTACAGGAACATTATGAATTTCAAATTGCCCATTATCATCAACCGTTCCTGTGTATTTCTTTCCATCCTTGCCAACCGCGTACACTTTTGCTCCTAGTTTTGTATAATCTTTCTTATTTAGATATCCTTCTTCATTCAAGAATGCTTCCGGTCCAATATATCCTGTAACCGTTGAATGCTTTGCAATAATCGAAAAAGCTTTTTCTTTAAAAATAGGAATTTCAACAGACTCTGATGCACCAGCTTTTGTATAAGAGAATTTATCCGCTCCAAATGCAGTTAAATCATAAAAATATTCATCACTCGTCATCTCGAATGTAACATCTAAAAATGGTGTATCACCATCTAACCCCTTAAATTCTTTTCCTTCTACAGATGCGCCAACTTTTACTTTATTTTCCCAAGTTCCTTCTTCATTTATTGCCGGATCTTCTAACTTGATATTTAATCCATGTTGTTTTGCATATTCCGTAAGAGCTGGATTTGGTTTAACATCTGTAAATTTAAATAACTGTTTACTATAAGGAATCTCAAATGTACCTGACATAAGTTGTTTCACATTATTGAGATTTAAAGTTAACGTAATTTTGTCTCCTAATTTTATTTTATCTTTGTCATAGCTTGGCACAGCGTATTCTGTTCCTTCTTTGACAAATACGTAATCTTTAAATCCATTCGCCATATTTCCAGCTGTTGCGAGGTCATAGCCAAATAATCTTAAATTAAGCGGTTCATTAATTTCCTCTGGAAGTACGCCAAATTTAAAATCACCATTGGCTTGAATTGTATTCAACCAACCTGACGGAAAGGCGGAGTTTTGGTAATATACAATTTCATTAGCCTTTTGGTCATACTGGAGGCCTTTTGCCTTTAATGCATCCACCGTAGAATCATAAATATTACCATGTACCCATAATGCCCTTTGTCCATCTTCTTCTGTGAACATAGATTCATTTACTTCATGAACCCCAGGTTGCACATCATTGAACTTCACTTCAGGTTTAACATTATCAATAATTGCGCTATCTCCTTTTGTATAAGATTTCCCTTCTTTATCGTATCCAACAAAGTCGAGTTGGTAATCTCCGTCAGGCAACATAACCCGCTTGTCTCCAATTGGATGATTTGGATCTCCTGTAAATGGGAACACATATCCTCCCATACCATCGAACATTATATATTCATTATTCGGTGTTAGACCGCTAGCATTAAGTGTGCCAACAATTCCTAATGCCTTTCCTGTTTTTCGATCCTTCACCACCGCATCAATGGTTTCAAGTGGACTATTTAATTTAAATGTCAACGGTGAACTCGGTCTTCCCATAAATGGATGGAAGTTAGATGCATCTGTCGCCATTGCATCTCTAAGCAAATCTACAGATGCAATTCCTTTTTCTGTGAATTTCACTGCGAATGGTACTTGATATATTTCTTTTTCATTGTTTTTATTTGAAATATGAATATATCCTTCATATCTACCGAATTCTGCGTTTTCTGGAATAATAATTTCAGGACTAATTTCACCAGATGCACCGGGGGCTACCTTAATAGAATCTTGTACGTTCAATTTCACACCATTCTTCGCTGCATCCTGCACCCCTACACTCGTTGGTGAAAACTCTACTTCTAATTTGAACTCTTTTTCTTCTGTTTTATTGTTGTTTTTAATGAGAACTTTTCGGCTATCTTTAATTGGTCCATTTGCCAATTGAGTTTTATAACCGAATGCAATAGAGCCAGTTTTTTCTTCCATTTCTACTTCTTCATCATTTACAATGTTTGACGTTTTATCGATAACTTCAATAAATGTATCCGTATGAACTGCACGATAAGCATCAATTCGTCCTGATCCTACTTCAAATACAGAACGCTCTTCTTTTAAATCAACTGCTGTATTCATAAGCGCCTCTTTTACTTCAAACGGACTATAGTTTGGATGTTCTTGTAAAATTAATGCTGCTACCCCCGCAGTATGAGGAGTTGCCATAGATGTACCTGACATACGTCCATATGCTACCGGATAATTTTCGCCATCCTTTGGATCATTTATATACTCAGGAACAGTAGAGAAAATAGACACACCTGGCGCTACAATATCTGGTTTAATATCATCTGTTTTACTTGCAGGACCGCGTGAACTGAAATCAGCTAAGTGATCTCCCTCTGTTTTTGTGTTACTCAGTTCTCCAAACGCTAAAGATACATCTCCTTGTACAGCTTTTGCTTGTAATTTCTCACCATCTGCTTTTGTTAAGCGGAAAGATGGAATAGATGAGGTACTTTCTCCAAGATAACTTGTAATTTCACCATCCACATTGTTGTACACAATAACGGCTTTTGCGCCTGCTTCTTTTGCATTTTTAATCTTTTCATCAAATGTAATCTCACCACGCTGGATAAGCGCTAACTTTCCTTTTACATCTTTCCCCGTAAAATCACCTGATTTTCCAAGCCCTGCATATACAACAGATAAAGATTTCCCTTTTAAGTCCTCAAGCTTATCAGTAAAGCTTTTTCCAAGTAGCATCATCTTATCCACATGTAAATCACCTGCATCAGCCGAAAATGTTGGAATGGTCATCGCAGCGTCGCTCGCTCCAACTGTAATCGGAAGTGCCGCCGCACTAGGTGATCCAAGAGTCCCTTCTTCTGGTCCACTATTTCCTGCCGCCACAACTGTGACAACACCAGCTAACATTGCATTGTTCACTGCCACAGAAGTAGGATATAAAGGATCATTAATAGATGCACCTAGTGATAAATTAATAACATCCATATCGTCTTTCACTGCTTTATCAATCGCAGCAATAATACCATTTATTTGTCCGCTTCCATATGGTCCTAGTACGCGATAAGAATATAAATCGACATCAGGGGCTACCCCTTGAACCGCATAATCCACACCATTTTTCTTACCGGCAGCTATGGTTCCAGCTACATGAGTACCATGAGATGTATAATATGCACTTCCATCATAAATCTCAGGATAACCTCCGGAATTTTGCCAATCCTTATACGTTGTCTCCATAGGATCAGCATCGTTATTAACAAAGTCCCATCCTTTTATAGAGTTCGGATCTATTTTTGTTGGATCTTCACCTTGCTTTGCACGATATCCTTTATATGCATCTTTTAAATCAGGGTGGTTATAATCGATACCTGTATCCAGTACCCCCACCTTAATTCCTTTACCTGTTATTTTTTCAGCGTGAAGCTTGTCCACACCGATTTGTGGTACGCTATCTGCCATTTTCGGCTGGACAGCAGTCTTAGCTGTGTCTTTCGGCAAATCAATTTTGACCTCCTGATCTTCCCATACGCGCTTAACAATACCAGTGCGAACTAAGTCTTCAATCATATTCCCAGGTAAGGACATTGCCACACCATTAAAGGCATTCTTATATTCTCTCGTTATTTTGGCAGATTTAAAATTTTCCCCTTTATCTTTCTTTTTTCGAAGCTGTTCAAGCTCAGATTTAAATCCTTTATGAGATGCTTCCACATTTTGTTCCGCAGTCGAAAGAGCTAGTTTTTTTCCTTTAGCCGCTTCTTTTAGCACCTCAATTTTAGCAGGAGCTTGCTTGAACTCTACAATTACATTCACATTATCAGGACTTGCTGTATTGATACCTGGTGAAATAACAAAGCCCGGTTTTGCATCTAATGTTTTTAAAGCATTACGCTGTTCCTTTGTAAGTCCTTTCAATACAGAATTTGCATCATCAATTCCAGTTAAAGTAGATGTATTCACCTCTTCTGCCAATACGTTATATGGAATTCCCTGAGACAATAACATACCAACTGTCAACGTTCCAATAAGAATCTTTCCAAATTTTCTTCTCTTCATATGGCATCCCCTTATCATTACAAAATTATTTTTTCTAAACGAATTAATTCTCAAAACCTTGTTCAGCATTGGCAATTCTATTAATCTTGAATCTTTATTTCATATGATTGAGAATATCCAGCACTGCTACCATCCACTCATTCCCAATCTTTTCCTATAAAATCCCCCTATAATTTATTTTCATTAACAAATTTTCACAAAATGAATTATTAATAGAATTAAACTATAATTCTATTTTTATTATTCCACATTTTGATTTTTCTGAAAATTAAACAAAAGGAGTAATTTTTGTTCTAATGATTCTACACCTAAATAGTACAAAAGAACTATCTTGCTCTTTATTCCTTGTAATATACAATAAAGAAACACGATAGTTCTTTTAGACATCTCTTATTTAGTCCAGCGGAACCAGCTGATTTCGAACAGCATAAATTACCGCTTGCGAACGACTTTTTACATTCAGTTTTTTAAAAATTTTATTGATGTGAATTTTAACTGTCTTGTCACTAATATATAGAGCTTCAGCAATTTCTTTATTACTAAGCCCTTTGACCAATTCAAAGAGAATTTCCTTTTCACGCTCTGTCAGTTCATTTTCGTTTGGTTCTAATTTCATTTGTTGCTGATGATACGTAATTAATTTTTTAGTCATACGCGGATGAATAACTGAATCTCCTTGATATAACATTCGAATCGCTGCCACTACTTGCTCTGATGATGAATCCTTCAATAAATAGCCATCAGCACCTGCCTGAAGCGCATCCATTAAATACTCATCATGCTCATACATAGTAAAAGCAAGCACTCGGCAAGTTGGATACTGTTTTTTCACTAGTGCCGTAGCTTCAATTCCATTTTTTCCTGGAAGATTGATATCCATCAAGATACAATCTGGCCTGCATTCCTCAACTTTCTCTAATATCTCGTCCCCAGAGACCGCTTCTCCAACTACTCTTATATCAGATTCAACCTCTAGTATGCTACGAATTGCGTCTCGTAAAAAAGCATGATCATCCACTACTAATATTTTAATCATTTTACGCACCCCTTGTTTGTGAATCTGGAATTAACAATGTAATTTCTGTCCCCTTCCCTACAGAACTATCAATCTGTAAAGTAGCCCCCAGCTGTTCAGCTTGTTCATTCATATGTAATATACCATAATGTGGTTCACACTTCGTTTTAACCATAGACTCAAATAGAGAAAAACCCACTCCATTATCTTTCACCTTTAAAAGTACGTGTTCACGCTGATAACTTAACAGAACATCAATCTTTTCCGCTTGTGCATGTTTAACAATGTTCTGTAAACTCTCTTGGAATGTATCAAAAATGACTCTTTCTTTAGAAAAACTAAGCGTTCGAGAATGACCTCTTTCATGGTATCTAATGTCTAGTTCATATTCTTGTTTTATAGATTTTATCTTACTTGCTATCGCTTGCTTGAGTCCTAATTGCTGCGTTGGGTACGGCTTTAAGGCATAAATAGAATAGCGAACTTCCCCTAAGCTTCCTCTTAATTTCCTAATACTTTTCTCCACTACTTGCTGCATATCAGTTGGTTTATCACGATATTTTTTCTGGGCGGATTCTAGTTGAAATATCACTCCAGCTAACGCTTGCGCAATACCATCATGAATTTCGCGAGCAATTCTATTTCTTTCTTCTAAAATCATCCTTTTTTCTTGTTCGGAAATCAATATTCTCGTTTTAACTATATTAGCTAATTGATTAGAAAAAGTTTCTAATAACTGCACATCTTCTGGAAAAAAGCCAAAATTTCTACTTTTTCCTGCAACAAACATCCCAATCAATTCATTATTTACAATGAGAGGAAAATAAACAAGGGAGCGTATAACATCCTCAAACACACCATCTCCCGGTGCTGTACCAACTTTCCAATTATTAAACACTACATTTTTAGATATCTCCTCAAACTTTTTGGCATCATCAGAATAATCAGACATGAATTCTTTCAACTTTCCATCCTTTAACTGAATATTCCATTCTCCCTCGTCTTTTGTCCATAATACATATGCTTGTATTCCTAAAAATCCTTTAAGTGATTTTTTTATATGTTGTAGATTTCCACCAGATAATCCACGGCTTAATTCTGTCGTAATGAGAAAAAATTCATATAATCTTTCTTTTTCCATCCGTATTCTTGCAGAAAATGAACTAATAATTGAGATTGCTACAAGTGGAAAGAAGAAGAAAAAAACTACAATTTCATTCATCTCTAAACGATATTGCGTACCTAATATATGTATAAGTGCAGCATAGAATAAACAAAAACTTTCGCAAAGAAATACTGATATGTTTTTTTGATTCCACCGACGTACCGAATATGGCTGAGGAAGAAGTACTATTAATAAATCATAGAAAAGGTTGTTGAAAAAACAAAAAAATATGCTAAACAATAGCAAAAATATTAATTTCTCATATAAAACTGTCATATTCATTCCGCTAATCAACCACAGCATACAATTGCTAGAAAACCATTCTGCTAGTATAAGGCTAAGAGCATGCTGAGTACTATTAAAAAGCATCCTTTCCACTGGCGAACGGCGAAGCAGATGAATAATTAACGTAACAAATACAAGAGAAAGTACAGTTATATGTGTTCCAAACAACAAGAGCATAGAATAAATAATTGGAAAGCTCAGTGAACTTACTCCTCTCCAGAATCGTACAGGAAAATACTCATTAATCCCCATAAATAGCACTAACAATACGAGTATCGTTGGATGAGAAGGGATTTTAATTTCAAGTAAAGATATAGTTATAGTAATCAAACCAAAAAAAGAAATGAAATAAAGATAATAACTTGCTACTTTTTCTTTCATAGAAATAGAATCTACATCTTTCAAAATAGTCCCTTCTTTCTTGTAAAAAATATATTTTCTCTATTATCCAACAAAAAACCGGCACTGGCAAAATGGGAAGACTCCCACTAGCCAATCACCGGCTGTGTGCTACACCTAAACAGGCAGGACACAATACTAGTATAAATCGCCTTGAAGAAATTTCCTATTCATCAAATGATGTAATTGTACATTCCATTAGACGTAATCTTTATAGTACAAAAGATATATATTAATATCGTTAATCTAGTATAGATATAATTTGCTTGTAAATTTATCCCGCTATTTGCGGGCAGTAAGACCCCCACCTCAAAATTCAGCAGAAGCAAAGAAGTCAGGTGGGGGATCAACTGCCCATAAAAGCCCGATTCGTTCAACTAATAATCAGTGGGGATGAAGCCCCCACTGATTAAAGTTTCACTTTATATCTAAATTCAAAGCAAGAAACTGGTGATGTTATACATCCCCATAAAACCCTTAATACCAATAGACAAATACTATCTATACACATTGTATTTCCAATTGTTTGCGATTCTACAGATTCCCACCAACAAATATAAGCATAAATTTTTCATAATAAGCAAAAATTAACAACATGATTTTATTCTATAAAAGGTGGAAATTATGACACAAATAAAACAAAACGATAAGCAATCTGGAAATAAAGAAAAGCATATGTTTCCATCCTTTGCAGAAAATATCAACTACCTTGAAAACAAACTATTTCATTCCGATGATTTAAAAAAACTTGAACTTCCTTTTCAAAATGAAAAAGGCACTCTATTATATATTGAATCTTTAGCAGATCCTAATTTAATTCATCAATTTGCCCTCGAACCTTTATTAACACGAACTGAATTATCACTTAATGAAGCCTTTTCTACATTAAACATGAAAAGCGAAACAAACTTACTGTATGGAATACAACTTTTATTACAAGGAAAGTCTTTGTATTTTCACGAAAAGGCTCAAAGTTTTTGCATTTTCGAAACAGCATTATCCCTAAAAAGAGATATAAAAGAACCTGATAACGAAGGAATTGTCCGCGGACCACATACTGGTTTTGTAGAAGATTTAGCTACTAATTTAACTTCCATTCGCAAACTCATTAAAAATCCAAATTTAGTGGTTAAATACTTTACACTTGGTGAAGAAATGCATACCAAAGTTGCCATTGTCTATATGCAAGATTTAGCAAACGATGAACTTGTAACAGAGGTAAAAAGAAGATTACAAACCATTAAAACTGATTCACTTATGCCGCCAGGGTATATACAAGAATTTATTGAAGATACATCTTTTTCACCATTTCCACAACAGCTAAACACAGAGCGTCCGGACCGGACAGTAGCGAATCTTATGGAAGGTAGAGTTGCTATTTTAGCAGATGGAGATCCAACAACTCTTATTGTTCCTGTAACATTATTTGCTTTCTATCAATCACCAGACGATTATAACAATCGCTGGATTGTTGGCTCTTTCATTCGAATGCTTCGCATTGTAAGTTTTTTAATCGCTTTTCTCTTACCCGCTTTTTATATCGCAACCGTCGCTTTTCATCCTGACGTTTTACCGCTCGAATTAGTTTATACGATTAAATCTTCGTTAGAGCGTGTACCGTTTCCTCCTATCATTGAAGCTTTATTACTGGAGTTAATCTTTGAACTATTACGGGAAGCTGGGATTCGTTTACCAAGCCGTGTTGGCCAAACTATTGGTATTGTAGGCGGTTTAGTAATTGGCGATGCCATTGTAAAAGCGGGGCTTGTTTCTTATACGATGACTATTGTTGTTGCTTTAACAGCGATTTCATCATTTCTCGTTCCATCAAATGATATGAGCTCTGCTGTTCGTATACTTCGATTTCCATTAATGATTTTAGCTGCCCTATTCGGCTATGTTGGTATTTCATTTGGGTTAATTATTACATTTGTTCATTTATGTCAGCTTCATTCTTTTCATACACCATATCTTTCTCCAATCGCTCCAATGCGAATAAAAGATATGAAAGATGCGTTTGTAAGGCTCCCAATTTGGTCTTTTGGGAACCGCCCTCATGATCCAAAACCTAAAAAAATGTTAAGGCAGCCAATCAACAGAGAGGAGGAGAGAGATGATCAGCAATCAAAGTAAAATTACACTTGGGCAATTTACCGTTTTTATTATTCAATGTCAAATTGGTGTAGGTCTCCTCTCTCTTCCCAATCGCCTTCACCCAATTTCAAAAGGTGGTGGATGGATTTCCACAATAATAGCAGGACTTATCATTCAAATCATTATTTTGCTCATGTGGTTATTAATGAAGCGATTTCCGGGAGCTACACTCTATGAAATTGTTTCAAAAATGTTCGGAAACGTATTTGGAAAAATACTTGGTGTTTCTTATATTTTCTACTTTATGCTTATTGGCATGACAGTTATGTTAAATGCTTGCAGCGTCATTAAAATATGGATTTTACAAGTAACTCCTTGGTCTATTGTTCTCTTAATATTCACGTTCGCTTGTTCATTTGTAGCTTATAACACGTTCAAAGTCATTGTACGATTTTACGTTATGATATCTATCCTTATTGTCCCAATGGCTTTTCTAATTGGGCTCGGTCTTACCCATGCTGAATTTTCATATATTTTCCCGATTACAGAAGCAGGTTGGTGGAACATTATTCGAGCATCGAAAGAAACGATAACTGCGATGTACGGGTTTGAAATTATGCTCATCGCCTATCCGTTTGCACACGGAAGCCCTACAGCAAGGTTAAAAGCTATTTCAATTGCCAATGGATTTGTAACGATATTTTATACGTTTACAGTATGGATCTGCTTTATCGTCTTTAGCTCAAAGCAAATTGAGTTAATCCCTCAACCAGTCGTCTATTTATTAAGATCTCTTCACATCGGTATTATAGATCGTGCGGATCTCATTTTCATTCCTATATGGATGACCACTGTTGTAGCATCTATTGTCAGTTATTTCTGTGCATCATCTACTGGAATAGGATATATTTTCAAACTAGATAAGCACCAAAAAGCTGTTCCCATTATAGGTCTTATTTCTTTTTGTATCGCCTGTTTTTTGAATACCCCTGAAGAACTAGAGGCTATTGCCAAATTCGCAGATCACACCACCTATATTTTCATTGGCATTCTTCCTTTCTTATTTTTACTTTACGCCCTACTGCGAAATAAACAAGGAGAAGATACATGCTAAAAAGAATAATAAATTTGTGTATCATGATATGCACTGTGCTATTTCTTTCCGGATGTTGGGATCAAGAATCATTAAGAGACGCGCACCTAGCATATAGTATTGCATATGACGCAATATCTGAAAATCGGTTAATGCAGACCGTCGAACTTGTCAAAAGCTCAGGTGGAGAACAATCCTCTGTTTTAAATGAAATTCACTCAGCGACCGGTCATACTGCACGAGATACAAGTGATTCATTAAGAAAAAATGTAACAGGAAATACTCGTTATTTTAAATATAATGTACAGTTAACAGGAAAAGTTCTTGAAAAAAAGGGAATATTCCCACTACTAGATGTCGGTTTCCGTGATCCCGGTAATCCAACTGCACCTGTAAAACTCATTTCAGTAGATGGCAAAGCCTCTAAAGTTCTTGAGAAGAAAAAAGTAGGAAATTTATTAATAGGTGAATTTTTAAAGAAAAAAGTACGAAGTTTAGAAGACATGAGTGTTTTTCCAAACGAAACATTAGAAGCAGTATTTCGCAAAATAGCAGACCCTGGAGAAGATTTTACTCTTCCTTCTATAAAAGTAAAAGGGAAAGAAATCATTGCAAATGGTCTAGCGTTATTTCACAATGATAAATTAACAGGACACCTTCCTCTTAATCAATCGGTACTTTTCGTATTGCTATCTGAGAAAATGGGGCCCAGCGCTCGTATAACACAGAAATTATCAGGAAAGGATGCATCCAAACCAGCTAATTATGTCACCATTGAAGTAAATAAGCAAAAGGTAAAAAGAAAAAGAAAAGTGACAACAGACAAAAAGGGAAATATTCATGTAAATATTAAACTTCAATTACGAGTCATTGTCGTCGAATATCCGAAAGATCATTTACATAAAGCAAAAGAGCGTAAAAAATTAAATAAGCAATTATCTGAACAGCTTACAAAAGAATCAAAAAAGATTATTAAAACTCTCCAAAAAGCTCATTGTGATGCCTTTGGTGTTGGACGACATCTTATCGCCTATCATCCAGATTTATGGAAGAAAAAGAACTGGAAAAAAGATTATCAAAAGGTAAAGTTTACTCCTGAAGTAGAAGTGGAAATATTATATGGCGGCGTTTTAAATTAATAAGAGGTTGTATGCTCATAACATACAACCTCTCCAATTATTTAGTAAATCGATACACAATGGATTCATACGGTTTAAGTATAAGGTTTCTAATATCTTCACCTGAATCCTCATAATTTGATATTAATATTTCTTGCTTCATTCCATTTACTCTGACTTCTTCTGGTACAGAATAAGTTATTGTTTCCTCGTAAAAATTATTTACAACAAGTAGCACTTCATCTTCTAGCTTGCGTGTATATACCCACACATTCGGATGATTCATATCTACAATTTCATATTTACCATCTGTAATGACATCATATTTCTTTCTAAATTCAATCAGTTTTTTATAGTAATAGAAGATAGATTGTTTATCTTCCAGCGCCTTTTCTACATTAATTTCTTTATAATTCTCTGCAACAGAAATCCAAGGTATACTTGCTGTAAAGCCAGCATTCGCTTCTCCATTCCACTGCATAGGAGTGCGCGAATTATCACGAGATTTTTGCTTCAGGATACCAATGATTTCTTCGTCAGACATCCCTTCTTCTCGTTTCATTTTATAAATATTTAAAGATTCTACATCACGATACAAATCGATATGATTAAAGCCCGGATTCGTCATTCCAATTTCTTCACCTTGATAAATATAAGGTGTCCCTTGCAACATATGCATCGACGTTGCTAGCATTTTTGCCGATTCATTTCGGTACCGCTTATCATCACCAAAACGAGATACAATGCGCGGTTGATCGTGGTTACACCAGAACAGAGCATTCCATCCTCCGCCTTCTTGCATCTCAATTTGCCATTCCGACATGATTTCTTTTAGTTTCACAAAATCAAAATCAGCTTTTGTCCACTTGTCACCATTTGGATAATCTACTTTTAAATGATGAAAGCTAAATGTCATACTTAATTCCTTCCGCTCTGGATTCGAATACTTAATACAATTATCAATTGTTGTAGATGACATTTCTCCAACGGTAATTACATCATGTCCTTCAAATACTTCATGATTCATTTCTTGTAAATAGTTATGAACACGAGGTCCATCTGTATAGTATTTACGTCCATCACTAGTAGCCAGTATTCCTTCATCATCTAAAAAACGCTGATCTTTAGAAATTAAGTTAATTACATCAAGCCTAAATCCTTTAACCCCTTTTTCAAGCCAAAAGCGCATCATTTCGTATACTTCTTCTCGAAGTTTTTCATTTTCCCAATTTAAATCAGCTTGGGTTTTATCAAATAGATGCAAATAATATTGTTTTGTTTTCTCATCATATTCCCAAGCGGAGCCGCCAAATTTAGACTGCCAATTATTTTTTTCATCACGCCATATATAAAAATCGCGATACGGGCTATTTTTATCATGGCGCGCTTCCTGAAACCACTTATGCTCCGTCGAACTATGGTTCACAACAATATCAAGCATAATATCAATTTTACGTTTCTTCGCTTCTGCTAGTAACTCTTCAAATTCCTCCATCGTTCCATAAGACGGATCTATAGAATAATAATCGCTGACATCATAGCCATTATCATTTTGCGGTGAACGATAAATTGGCGTAAGCCAAATATAACCAACACCAAGTTCTTGTAAATAGTCTAGTTTCTCTGTGACACCTTTTATATCGCCAGTTTCTGTATTGTAATAGCTATTAAAGCTTTTCGGATAAATTTGATAGACAACACTTTTATGCCAATCTTTCATGCTAAATTGCCTCCTACTTCTGTTTTACTCGTCTTGCAAATAACCATGTTAAAACAAATGGTACTACTACTGCGATTATCATCCCAATCACAAACATTGGAATCGATTTCGGAATGATAGAAATAAATGCTGGCAACCCGCCAATTCCAATCGCTGGAGCTAACACACCGTTTAACGTGATAAATACTGCTGCAACTGCCGATCCCGTAATAGCTGCATAAAACGGAAATTTATTTCTTAAATTCACACCGAACATCGCTGGCTCGGTAATACCGAAGTATGCTGAAATCGCTGATGTTGACGCCATACTTTTATCATTTTGATTTTTTGAAATCCAAAACATTGCCAGAGCTGCGCTACCTTGTGCGAGATTAGAAAGTGCAATCATTGGCCAAATGAATGTACCGCCATTTTGTGCGATTAACTGTAAATCAATCGCAATAAACATATGATGCATACCTGTAATTACGAGTGGTGCATATAACGCGCCAAATAATAATGCTCCAAGTGCAGGAACTGTCTCGTATACACCAACTAGACCAGCTGTTAATAAATCACCAATATGACGTGTAACTGGACCAATAACTCCTAACGCCAATACACCAGTTACAACAATTGTGGTAATTGGTACAACTAGTAATTGAATTGCATTTGGTACACGTTTCTTCAGGAAAATCTCAACTTTACTTAATACAAATGCCGCTACTAAAATCGGTAAAATCTGTCCTTGATAGCCTACTTTTTCAATTTGGAATAATCCTAAAATATCGAAGTACTCAATTTTCTGTCCATCTAGACCTGCTGCTGCTTTCCCGTAATTCCATGCATTTAATAAATCAGGATGGACAAGCATCAACCCCATCACGATACCAAGTATCGGACTGCCGCCAAAACGCTTCGTTGCTGACCAACCAACAAGTGCTGGTAAGAATACGAATGCTGTATTGGCCATCATATTAATTAAATCCCAAAGTCCGCCTAAGTTTGGATATACTTCTAATAGATTTTTTCCTTCAAAAAATAAGTCCTTTGCTCCTAATAAATTATTAATCCCCATCAATAAACCGGCTGTAACAATTGCTGGTAAAATCGGCATAAATACATCGGAAAATATTTTGACAAACTTTTGCATTGGATTTAATTTCTGATTCCCTGAGTCCTTTACATCCGCTACTGTCGATTCTTTCATACCTGCAAGCGTTATCAATTCTGCATATACACGATCCACATCTCCTGGACCAATAACAATTTGAAATACGCCAGCGTTATGAAACGCTCCTTTTACTAAGGAAACCGCTTGCAGTTTATCGCTATCTATTTTACTTTCATCCTTCAAAGCGATGCGTAGTCTTGTTACACAATGTGCTGCTTGTTCAATATTTTCTTTCCCACCAATATATTGCAGCACTTCTTCTGCCGTCTTACGATAATCCTTCCCCATATTCCATCCCTCTTTTCTTTTTTGATACCGTTTACAATTACATATTAACTCGTATATATAAGTTAGTCAACACTCGTATATACGAGTTTGTGAATTTTTCTCTCAAAATATAAAAAAGAGATGAAACAATGCACTGTTTCATCTCTTTATTTTCTCCGCGCCACGTCAGAAAAATGAAAAATATCCAAACGGTGACGTGATTCTGTATATTCAAATTGACTACCATCATATAAATGAGTAAAATTTTTCACAACAACAACATACTCTGTTCCGTTCAAATCTAAATACTTCCGATCATCCTCTGTACATGGTTGTACTTCAATAACACGCTGTGAATAACTAATATGTAATCCTAATTCTTTCTCAATGTATTTATAAATCGATTTCTCAGCGATTTCTTTTGTTAATCCAGGAATATGTTCAGATACAAAATAATTTACATCTAGAATTACATTTTCCCCATCAATATTTCGAACACGTTTAATATGATCTACCTTCGTTTTCGCCTTCACATTTAATAGTTTGGCTATTTCTTTCGTTGCTGACAATTGCTCCATCTCTACGACATTTGTTATACAGTGGCGCCCTAATCGTTCGTTTTCCTCTTGAAAACTCACAATACCTCCAAAATTAAATTCAATGTTTTTTCGTTTTAAAACAAAAACACCTTTACCGTGAATTTTTTGCACGTATCCACGTTCCTGCAATAAATCTACAGCTTTTCTTACCGTCCCACGGCTCGCTTCATACTGCTTCATCAATTCTGTTTCAGATGGAATTTTACACCCCTCTTTTAACTTACGATTATCAATTGAATCACTTATCTCCGTATAAATCTGTTCATACTTACTCATCATTTTGAATAACCCCTTGTCACCTTCTTTTTCTACTTGTATTATAGCATGACAGAAAATCATGCCAATCTCTCACCTAAAGAAGGGAGGAATATAAAACCATTTTGATTTTCCAACATATAAATCACGGCTATGGAAACAAAGGCAGACCTCCACTTGTTGTCTCCTTATGTTTTTATATAGCATGGGGCTGAAAAAGGATCTGACCGCTTCTATGCATGGCCGGATGCTCTCTCCCACCTAAAAAGAAAGGACTTTATCCCCTTTTTAAAATACACATAAATATTTAGTCACCAATACGAATTTTTATAATTTTTTTCATATTTCTCTTTTCATTCTAAAAAACATGTAGTATACTAACTTCAAAATCAGAGGAGAAAGGGAGCAAAGAACTATGCTTACGAATACAACTGTAGTTACATTTGCACAAAAACATCATCATCATACGTAAACCCTTGAAACCTAGCGGAAAAAATTACGCGTAGGTACAAGGGTTATTCCCGTTGTACCTACGTTAGGCAAAGAGCCATGTAGGTATTTTTTATCTACATGGCTCTTTTTTATTTTTAAAAAACGCTAGTAAAAAAATGATGCATGAAGAAAACTACTACAAAGGAGTTATACAATTATGGAAACGAAAAAATGGGGTTTATGGATTTTAACAGCGTTTGTTGTTGGAAATATGGTTGGCGGCGGCGTATTTATGCTTCCAGCAAATTTAGCGCAAGTATCAGGCCCAATGGGATCGACACTTGCATGGAGTATTACAGGACTTGGTGTATTTATGATTGCACTTGTATTCGGGAATCTTGCAGTGCGTAAACCGGAGTTAAAAGCTGGTCCACAAAGTTATGCACAAGCAATGTTTACCTCTCAAAAAGCAGGTAAAGTTGCTGGATATAGTATGGCATGGGGATACTGGGCTGCGAACTGGGCTGCAACTGCTTCTGTTATTATTTCATTTGCAGGATATTTGTCTACATTCTTCCCAGTTTTACAAAGTAAGCAAGTTCTTTTTTCACTAAACGGATTTTCATTAGAACTTGGAAAAGGATTAACATTTGCTGTATGTAGCATTATGCTATGGGGCATTCAATATATTCTTTCTCAAAATATTGATCGTGCAGGTAACATGAACCTACTTGCAACAATCGCAAAGATTATCGGATTTACAATGTTCATCGTCATTACATTATTTATTTTTAACGCTTCTAATTTTGGTGATGGTCAAACATTTATGAATGAAGCTGGAAAATCGATTCCATTAGGAGGACAGATAAATGCTGCTGCCATTGCAACTCTTTGGGCATTTATAGGAATTGAATCAGCAGTTATGTTGTCTAATCGCGCAAAATCACAGCGTGATGTAAAAAAAGCAACGATTTTCGGATTAATTATTGCACTTATTATTTACATGGCAATTACTCTACTCACAATGGGTGCTCTTCCGCAAGATGCTTTAAAAGAATCTCAAAAACCATTGGTGGATGCATTAAACCTAGCAATTGGTAATAAAGGTGCTTACATTATGGCACTCCTTGCACTTGTATCATTGTTCGGATCTACTGTAGGATGGATTGTTGTTAGTTCAGAAGTACCTTATCAAGCAGCAAAGAACGGACTTTTCCCGAAATTCTTTGGAAAGACCAATCAAAAAGGAAGTCCTTCAAAATCGTTGTTTGTTACTAATGTTATGACACAAATTTTCTTATTTTCAACAATATCTGGAACTGTCTCAGAAGCGTATAATTTCGCAATTGTTGTTGCGACGTTAGCTTATTTAATTCCATATCTTGTTTCTACCCTATACCAATTAAAGCTTGTTGTAACAGGAGAAACATACGATATAACACCAGGCTCTCGAGTAAAAGATGGAATTATTACCTTACTTGCACTCCTATACTCTATTTGGGTAATTAAAACTGGAACAGCTGATTTAAAAACATTTTTCTTAGGCATTGGATTATTTGTATTAGGACTTGTTCTCTATCCTATTCTGATGAGAAATTCATCTACTTCCGTTTCAGAACAACCAAATAAAAAAATAAGCTAATACAAAAGAAGCTGCCAGCACCATCAAAATACGATAGATGGTTCGCTCGCAGCTTCTTTTTTCTATTAATTACTTTTATGTTGTTCCACATGAAACTCTTTTTGGACTAATAAAACAAGAGAAAGTCCGCCCATTAATAACATAATAATTAAAGAAATGACACCTATCCAATGGAGGTGTTCCCAAAAGTAACCGCTAAATGAACCAACAAAACTTGAACCTAAATAGTAGAATAATAAATATAATGCAGCAGCTTGAGCCTTATTAGTTTCTGCATATTTTTCAATTGATGCACTGGCAATGGAATGACTTCCAAAAAAGCCAAATGTAAAAATAGATAATCCAATTATTTTTATAATAAGATTGGGAACAAGTGTTATCATAGCTCCTACCATCATAATGGTAATAGAAATCGTAAGGGTAAAAGTTCTTCCATGCTGATCTGCTTGTTTCCCCATAAATACAGAACTAAATGTTCCCATAATATAGACAATAAATAAAAATCCAATTAATGTTTGGCTTAACGAATAAGGAGGTTCCTCTAATAAAAACCCAATATAATTGTACAGTGTGACAAAACTCCCCATTAATGTAAACCCAAGTAAAATAGTCGCTACTAATTGTTTGTTTTTAAAATGTATTGTATAAGCATTCCACATAGATTGAAAGTTAACCGTTTGTTTCTTAGAATTCATAGAATTTGGTAATGTACGCCAAAATAGGATACTACAAATGACTGTAATAACACCAAGCAGTCCTAATGCAATCCTCCATGATGATAGATCCGTTACAATTCCAATAAAAATACGACCAGTCATTCCTCCTATTCCATTGCCACAAATATAGAGCCCCATAACTCTTCCTAATCCACTTGGTTCAAATTCTTCCCCAATATAAGTCATCGCAATGGAAGGAAGACCAGCTATACAAACTCCAAGTAATCCTCTTAATAAAACAAGCGTAATAAAATTAGGACTAAATGCTGTCAGTACTCCAATCATAGAGGTAAAGAACATCGATAAGATCATAATCCGTTTCCGACCAATTATGTCTGACATTGATGCTGCAACAAGCATCATAATCGCCATCGTCCCTGTTGTAATAGATAATGTTATACTCGCTGCTGTTGCAGAAACTTGAAACTCTTTTGCCAGTATCGGTAATAGTGGTTGCGTTGCATACAGCGTAGCAAATGTAACAAATCCGCCAAGAAACAATGCTATGCTAGCATTTGTATATGTCTTTGTTCCTTTTTGGATATAACTCATTGCAATCTCCCCTTTGTCTGTTAAAACTATACTCTTTATGCTACGCTTCCTTTATCTATGTGTCTAATTTATAATTTGCATCATATCGATAACAAAAACGCATGATAGGGAGATAAATATATGGAATGGCATCAAATTGAAAATTTTATCGCTGTAGCAAAGCACAAACATTTCACCAAAGCTGCAAAAGAACAGTTAATTTCGCAGCCAGCCCTTAGCCGTTCAATCTTAAAATTGGAAGAAGAACTTGGTGTTCCATTATTTATAAGAGAGGGCAAAATAGTCTGCTTAACAAGGTATGGAAAAATGTTTCTAAAACGAGCCAAGCAAGCACAAAGCGCATTACATACTGGCGCAGCAGAAATTCAAGAGAAAATTTCTCCTGATAGCGGAGAAATCTCAATTGCTTTTTTACATACATTAGGCACTCGGCCAATACCTGAGATAATTGCTGACTATAAGAAACTCTATCCAAACGTTACATTTCAAATGTATCAAGGAGCAAATATTCATCTCTTAGAAAAAGTAAAAGAAGGATTGGCAGACATGTGCCTAACTTCACCACCAATCTTACATGAACAAGTTGAATGGACAACGTTAAAAATAGAACCATTGTATCTCACTGTCTCAAAAACTCACCCATTGGCTCATCGAAAACATATATCATTTCAAGAATTAGCAAATGAAGAGTTTATTTGTTTTAAGGATGGGTATGGCCTTCGCTATATATTTGATCAAATGTGCCAAACGCTTCAGGTCCATCCAAAAATTACTTTTATGGGGGAAGAAATTGCAACGATTTTAGGATTTGTCGCCGCTGGGTTAGGCATCGCTATATTGCCTAAAGTAAAAGAATTTGATCAATCCCATCTACATTTTCTAGAAATTACTGATTATCCATGTGAACGAACGATTGCATTAGCTACTGCTCGCAATCATTACCTATCTCCTGCTGCGAAAACTTTTAAAGAATTTATTATTCAACATTTTCAAGAATATAATCATTAAAAAAAGAGCTTGATTACTCAAGCACCTTTTTTATAGCTAATCGCTTGCTTACCCATTTGCTCCCAAGCTGCTTGAAATTCATTTTTCGTAACAGCTATATGTGGCTCTTTTCCAAGAGGATTATGAATATACACTTTGTCTTTATCATATCCAGTCACGAGAACACTATGCTCGTAGTATGTAATACGAACCATTCCTTGCGGCGTTTCCCAATTACGAAACTGATTATCGGAAAGAATTCGAAAAGTAGAATTTGTAACTACTAACACAGGTATCCCTGAACGAATCTGTGTATAGATGCTCTCCATATCTCGTCCAGTCAAATCAATTGCTCGCTCCCCTAAATATTGCTGTGCCAATTTGTAAATCGGCTTATGATACGCACCATATCCAGGAGAAGAGTACGTATAAATATTTCCAACAAACCCCTCATTTGGATGCCCATGCTTCTTTCCAATCCAAAATGGAACTTTGTGTATTTCCTTTGCTAGCTTCATTTTATCTACTTGAATATTTGCTGACTGAAGTAACATCGCCAAGCTCGTTACTTCACAACCTCTTTTTAATTCAGGAAGCTGCCTGATAAATGGAACATGTGATAGTACAATTTTCTCAGGTAAAGGTTTTTGCGTTTCTTGTTTTACTTGCTGAAGCTTATATTGATTCGATTTCTGATCTGTTTTTACTGGTTGCAAGGGCTTCTTAGTAGCAGGAGAACACCCCCCAAGTAATATCGTAAAAACAAAAAGGACCTTATACAACTGCACATATTTTTGCATATATATGACTCTAACTCCATTTCATATTAAAATGATTCCTTCCTATTTTGTACTATTACAGATAAAATCTCGTTGTTATTTTTTCCCGAATCATATATAGTTCTTTGGCTACTAAAAAACAGACCGGAACATTCAAGGTCTGCTTTTTGTTACTTATTAATAACTACCATATAGATTTTGAGTTGGATATGGTGCTGGGTATGTTGTTGGATATGTCACTGGGTATGGTTCTGGGTATGCTACTGGATACGGCACTGGATAATAGCCTCCACCGCTCGACAATGCTCCAGCTGTTAGTCCTCCTAACATCCCACCTACAAAACTTCCAACTGGGAAAAATGAGCCTCCTCCCCAGCCCCAACCACTGCCATGATTGTATCCGTGATGGTGTCCATGGTGATTGTGTCCATGGTGATTGTGTCCGTGGTGATTGTGTCCGTGGTGGTTGTGTCCGTGGTGGTTGTGTCCGTGGTGGCCACCATGATTCCGCATATTGTTCATTTTCCCATCTCCTTTATTACTTATTTATCCCTATCCTATGCAGGACAAATGTGGAGAGCATGGGTATTTTATCTATATTTATGCAGAAGAAAACAAAATGTCTTATAATAAGGATATTATAATAAGGCTTTTAGTAAATATATCTTACATTTTGTCCCTCCTTACTGGGCAGTAAGTACGCAAGACTGATTCTTAGTAGACATGAAAAAATCTCATTGAAAAAAGTTTTATTTTATTGTTGAGGGATATATATAAGAAAGAATAGGTGAAGTTCATACATATGAAAAATCGTATTGTTCAATTACTACTTGTTTTTACAATTACAGCAATTGTTCTCATGCTCTTAAATAGGTCCCTCATATCGTTATACACTATTTTCGGTACACTATGGCCCATCACTGTTATAGGGATTTCCTTCGTTATTTTTATTGAAAATCGTTCACCCCAAAGTACATTGGCGTGGCTTTTAGTATTAGCCCTCCTTCCAGTTATAGGTGTACTATTGTACTTACTTTTTGGAAGAAGTCGCTGGAGACGAGAGAAGCATTTACATCGTGCAGAGGAACAGCGAAATGTCTTCCGTCAGATTTTAGAAGGCAAGCGTTTAGATGTAGCACTTCCTTCCTCATTAAGTGAGCGGTCCACCTATTTAACAACGATTGTACAAAAATTCGGCGGTGGCCCTGTCGCAGATGAAACAACAACAAAGCTATTAACAAATGGAGAAGAAACATTTACTGAAATCATACAAGCTATCGAAAACGCACAGCATCACATTCATATTCAATACTATATTTATCGTTCAGATGACATCGGTACGAAAATTCGAGATGCATTAATAAAAAAAGCAAAATCCGGTGTCATCGTACGTTTTCTGTACGATGGACTTGGAAGTAATACACTACGAAATCGCTTCTTACGACCTATGAAAGAAGCTGGAATTGAAATTATGGAATTTGATTCCATTCTTTCACCGTGGCTACTTGAAACAGTAAATTATCGTAATCATCGTAAGATTGTTATTGTAGATGGCGTCATTGGTTTTACAGGTGGACTTAACGTTGGTGATGAATATCTTGGCCATTCGAAAAAGTTTCCTATTTGGCGCGATAGTCATTTAAAAATAGAAGGAAAAGCATTATATAAACTACAGGCTATTTTTCTAGAAGATTGGCTCTATGCCTCTAGTGGTTTAAATACTTACTCTTGGGATCCATTTATGAACAGGGGATATTTTCCAGGGAAAGGAGTCCCTCAAACACAAGGCGGCGTCCAAATCGTCGCAAGCGGTCCAAGCTCGGATGATACAAATATTCGTAACGCTCTGTTAGCGGTTATGGGATCTGCAAAAAAGTCAATTTGGATTGCAACGCCGTACTTCATTCCAGATCAAGAAACATTAACATTACTACGTTTAAGTGCAACTGCTGGAATTGATGTACGCATTCTGTATCCAGGAAAAAGTGACAGTATTATTAGTGACCAAGCATCTCAATCCTACTTTACCCCACTCTTAAAAGCAGGGGCATCCATTTACCACTATAAAGATGGATTTATGCACGCCAAAATTGTACTTGTTGATGATAAAATTGCTACAATTGGTACAGCAAATATGGATATTCGTAGCTTTGAACTTAATTATGAGCTCATCGCAATGCTATATGAATCTAAAACAGTGTTAGATATAAAGCATGATTTCGAGCAAGATTTTAAAGATTCCATAGAAATTAGATGGGATTCATTCAAAAAACGAAATATCGGAAAGCGAATACTCGAATCGCTTATGCGACTCATTTCACCTTTACTGTAAATTTCTAAAAAGTAATCAAAACAAATTTGATTACTTTTTCTTTTATAATAACGTACTTTTCTCACCTCTGTCTTCCTCTTCTTTTCTTTGCATACCATATTAAAACAAGTTATCATAAGATGTATTGTTTACTTTACGAAAATAATGTTAGGTGGGAAATACATGTTAGAACAATTTCATATACATGCTGATTTAAAACAGCAATTAGCAACGATTCACGACAAAAATAAGCAAGCAGCTGGTGAAAATACACATTTAATCGGAACAAAAATGTATAAAGCATCAGATAATAGCATTATTGAAGATGCGATTACAGCACTTCTCCTTGGAAAGAACATCTTACTAAAAGGACCAACGGGAAGCGGAAAAACCGTCCTTGCAGAAACGCTTTCTTCCTTGTTTCAAAAGCCAATGCACAGTATTAACTGTTCAGTTGATTTAGATGTGGAAGGTATTTTAGGATACAATACTTTAAAAACAAAAGATGGAGCATCTGAAGTTTCCTTCGTTGACGGTCCTCTTATGAAAGCAATGAAAAATGGTCATTTCCTATATATCGATGAAATCAATATGGCAAAACCTGAAACGCTCCCTCTTCTTCACGGTGCATTAGATTACCGTAAAATGATCACAAACCCATTTACACAACAAGTTGTATATGGTGATGAAGAGTACCGTGTAATTGCCGCTATTAACGAAGGTTACGTTGGAACGAGTGAACTAAATGAAGCATTAAAGAACCGCTTCGTTATTATCGAAGTTCCTTATATTCAAGGTGATACATTAAAACAACTATTATTATCTGAATCAAAATTAAAAGACGTTGCAACGATCGAAAAATTTGTCGCATTTGCAAGTGACCTAATGCCACTTGCTCGTGATGGCCGCGTAAGTGAAGAAGCAGCGAGTATTCGCGGTATTATTGACGCATGTGATTTAGGCGTATACATTCCTGTTATGCGTGCAATTGAGCGAAGCATTATCGCAAAATTAAATGATGAAACAGAACAAATGACTGTCCGTGAATTAGCAGAAAGCTATTTCTTTGAGGGATAATTCATGAGACAAATTTTTAGTGACAAAAAAATTGATGCGTCGCTGTTTCTTCAAATGGAAAATTTAATGTATGCTCTTCTAAAAGAAGCTGATGCTTACTTAGAGTATGGCTATAAAGCATATTACGACGAAATCGAAAAGAAAGTTGTCATCAGTCACTTTTGGGACGACCGAAAAGAAGAGGATACAGTAATCGGATTAAAAAGCGAGGTGTTTTTAAAAGCACTTGGCAATAAACATTACTCGGACATGGCATTAATTCGTTCTTATGCAATTGAATTACAAGAATCTCCTCTTAAAAAGTTTTTAACACAATTATTTGTTCTGTTAGAAGATTTACGCGTAGAGGAAATTGTAAAAAATTTACGCCCTGGTACGAAGCATATTTTTAAAAGACGTAAAGAAATGTACCGTAATTACTTTAGTTCACAAAATGAAATCAACCGCGTTCGTAACTATCACGGTGATCGTCTATTTTGTCTATGCTACCTTTCCTTAACAAGCGATAAATACGAAATTTTTAACAACGAATATTTCGAGCAAATTGAGTCCATTTTACATGATACATTCCAAGCTCGTAATACAGAAGATACAATGTATATTGTTGAAAAAATTCGTTATCGCTTAGAAGGACTTCTTGAAAATGATATGATTAACAACTACTTCGGGCATGCGCCGCTCTATTTATCTGTCATTGCAGATGAAAAAAACGGTCGTGTCGAAGAATTAGCAAATGATGATACTCAAATCGTAGATGATGAGAATAAAAATAAAATTAATGAAAGCTTCTCGACATGGCATCGTGAAAATAAAAATAACGAAAACGAGAACTTTTTACGCTTTGAATTAGAAAGCGGAACAAAAACAAATATGATGGGTGATACGGCTCGCGAGTCTGAAGATGGTGATCAAGCACTCGGTTCAGTACAAGGTACTTCGCAAAAAAGTACACAGTCAAACTTTGATGGAGCTGATACTGAAGATGCGAGAGCTTCCCATGCTTCTAGTCAAAATGAGGGTGTATATGGTAAATATAACGTTGGTGCTTCACATACATTCAAAGAAGCTCGTAAGCCAACCCCTGAAGATAAAAAAGACTATCAAGCCATCAAGTCCGTCATTAATAAAGACGTAAAAGAATTAAAGAAAATCATTGAAAAAACGATTGAAAACAAAACAAACGCAAATAGTGATAAATATTACGGAAGACTCCGTAAAAAGTTCCTCCGTATTTATACAGAAAAACAACCGCGTATGTTTTATAAAAAAGGTCAAGAATCACAAGAGCTTGATGTAGCCTTTCAGTTATTAGTTGACTGTTCTGGTTCTATGTATAACAAAATGGAAGAAACGAAAAAGAGTGTTGTTCTGTTCCATGAAGCATTAAAGTCATTAAAAATCCCACATGCGATTAGTGGATTTTGGGAAGATGCTTCTAGTGCGACACCAGAAGATAAACCAAACGTCATTCATGAAGTTGTAACGTACAAAAATTCAACGCTTCCAAACGTAGGTCCAGAAATTATGCAACTTCGTGAAGAAGAAGATAATCGCGACGGTTACATTATTCGCATCGTTTCTGAAAAGCTTGCAAAAAGGCCAGAGAAGCACAAATTCTTACTTGTCTTTACAGATGGTGAACCATCCGCTTTAGACTATCAACAAGACGGTATTTTAGATACACACGAAGCTGTTAAACTTGCTCGTAAAAGCGGTATGGAAGTTATCGGGATCTTTATCGAAGAAGGCGAAGCAAAAGAAGCGACATATCAATTGATGAAAAATATTTATAACCATCACTTCTTAGTTGCGAATCATGCTGAAGATTTACGCTTAAAAATTAAGCCGTTATTGAAGAAGTTATTATTGAAGACGATTGAATAGTAAACAGGGGCTTGTCCAGCCCCTGTTTTTTAGTCGTTATTTATCAAGCAGTCGATATCGTTGAATTTATGTCGATAAAATTTCATTTACTATTTTGTTTCTTTTTGAAATTTATATGGAATGGATGCTTGTAATAAAGATTCAAGCCCTCCATCATAATATGGAAAGCGCTCGTTTGCCGTTTTCATATCCACCCATTCTATTTCTGAAATTTCATCTGCATCTTGCACAGCAATATCGCCATTTATCACATTGGCATGAAAAGTAATCAATAATGCATGGTTACCTATCTCAGTAAAAAACTTTTCATTTATTGCAGCAATCCCCTGTATTCCTACTATTAGTCCTGTTTCTTCTTTTACCTCCCTTACAGCTGCAGCTTCTAATGTTTCCCCTTTTTCCACTGCGCCACCTGGTAATGACCAATCATCTTGTTCAACGTTATGTACCATTAATATTTGATTCTTTTCCTGATTATAGATTAATGAATAAACAACATCGACTCTTTTCATAGATATTTCCTCCTATTTGTATTTTTACGTATCTAATTTTGGTTCAATTTTCGATACAATTCTACTCGCTTATACTACTTATTATGAAGATATATAAATAATCCTATCAAGAAGAAAAAAAATGAAAAATTCATAGAAATCTTTTTGGGTATATTAAAGAAAAAGTTTACTATCAAATATATTTGAAAGGGTGTTTCATTTGTCTTCAAAAAAAGATGAACAATATACGGATGTTACAGCCGCTGAAGCTAGGCATGAATATATCATTCCCGAAGAGTTTCCTGAAGGTCCTTACGGTTCTTCCACTAACAGAGAGTTAGGAAAATCGACTCCTTGGGAGAACGATCAAAAAACACATAAAGCATTTAGCTACGAATATGAAAAACAATATGAAGAAACAAATCAGCAATATCCTAAGGCTAGCAATGAACAAAAAGGTCTTAATCCGAATAAGGTAAAATCTATATAACGAGAAAACAGATTTCTTTTCTAAACTAAGTTTGACAAAAAGAGCCGCTTCAAAGAAGCAGCTCTTTTTCATTAGCTAAGCACTAACTCAGCTGTTAACTTTTTTTTTAACTTTGCCAGCATATCAACTGTCATTTTATCTAAATCATAATCTACTTTAAAACCCCACTCTTCTTTTGCTGCTGTTGCATCGATTGAGTTTGGCCAGCTGTTTGCAATTGTTTGACGAGCAGGGTCCACAGCGTAATCCATTGTAAACGTAGGAATGTGCTTACGAATCGCTGCTGCAATTTGCTCTGGCTCGAAACTCATTGCGGTAATATTAAAAGCATTACGATGTATTAACTTACTTGGATCTGCTTCCATTAATGAAACAATTGCTTGCAGTGCATCTGGCATATACATCATATCCATGTACGTACCTTCTGCAATGTAAGAGGTGTAAGTACCTTTTTTAATTGCTTCATAGTAAATTTCAACTGCATAGTCCGTTGTACCGCCTCCTGGAGGAGCTACATAAGAAATTAAACCTGGGAAACGTACACCACGTGTATCAACGCCAAATTTTTGATAATAGTAATCACATAACAATTCTCCTGCTACTTTGTTTACCCCATACATTGTAGTAGGTCGCTGAATCGTATCTTGCGGTGTATTGTCTTTTGGCGTTGTTGGACCAAATGCACCGATAGAACTTGGTGTGAAAAATTTACAGTCAAGTTCACGTGCTGCTTCTAATGCATTTACAAGCCCACCCATATTTAAGTTCCACGCAAATAACGGATTTTTTTCTGCGGTTGCTGAAAGTAAAGCTGCTAAATGAATAATTGTATCCACTTCATTACGTTTCGCAATATCATGCAGTTTCTGACCATCTGTTACATCTAACGTTTCAAATGGACCAGACTTTACTACATCACTATCTGTTTCACGAATATCTGTTGCAATAACGTTTGATGCACCGTATACATCACGAAGTTTCATTACAAGTTCAGAACCAATTTGCCCTAAAGAACCGGTTACTAGAATTTTTTTCATTTTCCCCACTCCTCATTTGCAAGCTTTCAAAAGATGTAAATATGTTAAATGATTCCCATTTCTTTGCCCACTTTTTCATACGTACGAATCGCTTCATCGAGCATTTCTTTCGTATGTGCTGCTGTTGGCATATTACGAACACGACCTGTTCCTTTTGCTACAGTTGGGAACACAATTGATTTTGCGTATACACCTTCTTCATTTAGACGTTTACTAAATTCTTGTGTTAATACTTCATCGCCAATAATACAAGGTGTAATTGGTGTCTCACTTTCTCCAATGTTAAATCCAAGCTCTTTTAAACCTTGTTTTAAATAGCGACCATTTTCCCATAAGCGATCATGTAATTCCGTGCTTTCCATTAAAATTTCAATCGATCTCATACAAGCTGCAGCATCTGCTGGTGTTAAAGCTGTTGAGAATAGGAATGGACGTGAACGAACTTTTAGCCAATCAATTAAGTTTTGCTTTCCTGCTACATATCCACCGACTACCCCAATCGCTTTTGATAATGTACCAATTTGGAAATCTACTTTATCAGAAAGTCCGAAATGTTTTACAGTACCTGCACCTTTTCCAAGTACACCTGAACCATGTGCATCATCTACATATGTCATTAAATCTAGCTCTTCTGCAATCTCAACAATTTCTGGTAGTTTCGCAACATCACCATCCATTGAGAACACGCCATCTGTAATAACCATCAATTTATTGTAAAGACCTGATTCCTTGGCCTCAGTTGCTTTTTTGCGTAAGTCATCCATATCAGAATGTTTATAAACAATAATTTTTGCTTTTGATAAACGACTGCCGTCAATAATAGACGCATGGTTTAATTCATCAGAGAGAATTGCATCATTTTTATCCATAACAGCTGAAATCGCTGCCATATTACAGTTAAATCCTGATTGATATGCAATCGCTGCTTCTGTATGTTTAAACTTGGCAATTGTTTCTTCTAATTTGATATGCAAATCAAGAGTACCGTTAATTGTACGAACCGCTCCCGCACCAACGCCATACTTATGAATTGCACCAATTGCTGCTTCTTGCAGGCGATCGTCTGTTGCTAAACCAAGATAGTTATTTGAAGATAAGTTAATATATTCTTTCCCGCCAATTGTAATGATTGGTCCATTTGGACTTTCTAGCGGATCAATTACGTTATAAAGTCCCTTTGCTTTTAAATCTTCTAAATTTTCTTCCAAAAAGTTTGCAAGTGTTTTACTAGACATCGTGAAGCCTCCCCATCGTTCATGTAAGCGAATTATTGTCTTAATAATTCCAATAATCCCTCTACTAGCTTAACACGTTTTCGAAATTTGTTATAGAAAAATAGTTCGAAGAAAACGCTTACATTTTTAGATTATATATGATTAAGCAAAAGAAATCTATTATTTGCTTTGAATGTTTGATAGAATAAAAAAATATTTTTAGGAGCTGAGAAAGTGGCATTTACAGAATCTGAAGTATATAATGACGACTCTTTTTTTGAACAGTACATGAATCGTAGATATCGCCAAATGATATAATCGAAAAACCAGCTTTATTGCAGCTCATCGAGGATATTAAAGGGAAGAACATTCTTGACTTAGGATGCGGTAATGCCAAATTTGGTGTGGAATTATTACAAAAAGGATGCCTCTCTGTCTTCTATTTTCTTGCAAAAAATAAAGTGAAAGTTTAATCAGTGGGGATTTTCTCCATCCTCCACTGATTATCAGCCCTCACCAATCGGGCTTTTACGGGCAGTAATACTCCCACCTAACTTCTTTAGAAAAGCGGAAGCGGCTCGCTCAGAATCGCAGGACGTTGGAGCACCCGACAGAGAGGCGCTTTTTGCCTCGTCCGAGGGGGCGAAACGACCGGAGATTCTAGCCGCTAGAGCTGGACAATGCTTTCGCCGAATTTTGAGGTGGGAGTATTACTGCCCTAGAATAGCGGGATAAACAAAAAAGCGATGAAATTTCATCGCTTTTGTCATTTCACTACCTGCGCTGCCTGTGGAATTAAACATCTTCCTCTTCCCTGCGGAATACAAAGCGGCGTTCCAAATAACGGATCTGTTGTAATTTGGCAATCCATACGGAAGACATCACGAACTAATTTACAATCAACAATTTCTTCCGGTTTCCCTTGTGCATAGATCTGTTTATCTTGAATAGCTACAATATTATCTGCATAGCGACAGGCTAAGTTTAAATCATGTAGCACCATAACGATTGTTCTTTGCTCTGTTTCATTTAATTCAAATAATAAATCTAGTACTTCAATTTGATGTGTCATATCCAAGTATGTTGTTGGCTCATCTAACAGTATAATATCTGTATCTTGCGCTAGTGTCATTGCAATCCAAGCACGCTGACGTTGTCCACCTGAAAGAGCATGAACATCACGCTCAGCAAATTCCGTCATACCCGTTGCCGCAAGCGCTTTTTGTACCATTTCTTCATCTTTTTCTGACCATTGTTTCAGCCATGTTTGGTATGGATAACGTCCTTGTTTCACAAGTTGTAGTACAGTCAGTCCTTCCGGAGCTTGAGGTCCTTGTGGTAAAATTGCCATTTGACGGGCAATTTGCTTTGTTTGCATATTTTGAATCGCTTTATCATCTAATAAAATATCACCCGATGTCGGTTTTAATAAACGAGCAAGGGAACGTAATAAAGTTGATTTTCCGCAGCCGTTAGAACCGATAAAAATCGTAATTTTCCCTTTTGGGATCTCTAAATTTAATTCATCAATAATAATTGTTTCACCATAAGACAATGTTAACGATTTTGTCTCTAATGCTTTTTGCATGTTCATCTCCCTTTACTCCGTTTTTTAATAGATAGAAAACCATCTATGTACGCTTTACCTTTATGAATTTCGACTTTTATAAAGTAAATAAATAAAATACGGAGCACCGATTGCTGATGTAAATACACCTGCTGGAACTTCAAGCGGAGCAAAGACTGTACGGCCAATTAAATCGGCAGCAAGTACTAAAATTGCACCAACAATAGCAGCCACTGGAAGTAATGCCCCATATAAAGAACCAACTAATCTTCTTGAAATATGCGGTGCCATTAAACCAACAAAGCCAATTCCACCTGCAAAAGCAACCGCTCCTCCAATTAACGCTGTACTAAGGAGCAATAGGAAAAATCTAGATTTCGTTAAGCGAATACCAAGTCCGGTAGCAATATCATCACCAAGTTCTTGTGCATTTAAATGCCTTGCAGCGACAAACGCAATCACTGTTAAAATTAGAACCCAAGGTGCTAACACTCCTACATTTTGCCAAGAAGATCCGTAAACAGTACCAGTAATCCACACATTTGCTTGGCTCGCTTGATAGATTGGTGCTAACAGCATAAACAATGTTGTCGCAGCCTTCGTTAGTGCCCAAAATCCAACACCAATTAAAACAAGACTAATCGCCGATAATCCATCATTTCTCCATGCAAATAAATATACAAAAATTGCAACGATAGTTGCCCCAATAAAGGCCGCTAGCGGCATATAATGAATGCTTACTGTTAATGCATTATTTTTATCACTAAATAAAGCAAGAAATAGTACAACTGCTACACTTGCACCACCCGTAATCCCAATGATATCAGGAGAAGCAAGCGGGTTTCTAACGAGTCCTTGTAAAATACATCCAGCTACAGCAAGAGCTATTCCTACAAGAATTGCAATTAAAATACGTGGCATACGAAACTTATTTACAACCATATTAGACATTGCATCACCGTTTCCGGTAATTGCTTGCCATACATCATATGGAGACACTTTCATCTCCCCCATACCTGCACTTGCAAAAAATAATCCGATTAAAACAATTAATAAACCTAACAAGACGAGACAAGCTCGTTTATACATTAAAAACGAGAGGCCGTCTTTTCCTATACGAAACGGAATATACTTCTTCATTTGCTAAGCCCTCTCTTACGTGCAATATAAATAAAGAATGGTGCACCAATAAATGCTGTCATAACCCCTACTGGAACTTCTTGTGGCATAATGACATATCTTGCAGCAATATCTGCAAGTAATAACAAAATGGCACCTAACAACCCACTATATGGAACTCTCCAACGATGATCTACACCGACAAGAGCTCTTGCAAAATGAGGAGTAATAATTCCAATAAAACCAATTGGACCTGCAACAGCAACTGAGCCGCCAGACAGTAAAACAATAATGAGTAGTACCAATGATTTCATCCAAACAGTTCGTTGCCCCAACCCTTTCGCAACATCTTCTCCCATCATTAATGTATTTACTTTTCCTGCCATCATAAGAGATGCTATCCACCCTATTAATAAATAAGGGAATACAGATTGCAATATTTCTAACTTTCTACCTTGTACAGAACCAGCAAGCCAAAATAATACTTCTTCTAACGCTTTCTCATTTAATACAAGTAATCCTTGCGTTAAAGAAGAAAATAAGGCACTTATCGCTACCCCTGCTAATGTTAACTTAAGTGGAGTTGTCCCTTCTTTTCCTAAAGAACTAGATGCAAATACGAGTGCCGCAGCAACTGCTGTACCTAAAAAAGCAATCCACGTAAACGCTGATAAAGATGTTATCGAAAAAACAACAATTGCTACAACAATGAAAAAGGCAGCACCTGAGTTTAATCCGATAAAATCCGGAGCAGCAAGTGGATTCTTAGTTAAAGTTTGCATTAAGCAACCAGCGATGGCTAAACTTGCACCGACACTAGCGGCAATAAGCGCACGCGGTAACCGTACGTTTTGAATAATAATATGTTCATTCGAACCATTAAAATGAAAAAAAGCATCAAGTGCTAATTTCCCACTTGTATTTGTATATCCCAAAATAATACTTCCCCAAATACAAGTAATAACTGCAATGATTCCAACAAATAATCCAACGCATTTTGCTCGATTTGTTTTTAATAACATGCAGCGTTTCTCCTTCAATGTATAATGATACATTGTTAGTGTATTGCAACTTAATTTACATTGTCAATGATAACAATTATTATTGTCAATTATTACTATTGACAATATAGTTGCAAGGTCGTAATATCAATTCGATAATGAAAATTATTCTCAATTTTTAAGGGGGATACATAATGAATTTCATCAAACAAAAATCATTTGTATTATTTGTATTCGTGTTATCATTTTCACTTCTATTAGGGGCATGTGGGAAATCTGATAACAAAGCGGAGCCTAAAAAAGAAGAAAAGAAAGAAATGATTTCTGTAGAACATGCAATGGGTAAAACGGAAGTTCCTGCTAATCCAAAGCGTGTTGTTATTTTAACAAATGAAGGAACAGAAGCTTTACTTACCCTTGGTGTAACACCAGTCGGTGCTGCTGAATCACCTACCGGTAACCCATGGTATCCACATACGAAGGATAAACTGAAAGATGTAAAAACTGTCGGTACTGAGCTTCAACCCAATGTAGAAGCAATTGCTTCTTTAAAACCTGACTTAATCATTGGTAACAAACTGCGTCACGAAAAAATATACGAGCAATTAAATGGCATTGCTCCTACTGTTTTCTCAGAAACATTACGCGGTGAATGGAAAGATAACTTTAAACTTTATGCAAAAGCAGTAAATAAAGAAAAAGAAGGTCAAAAGGTATTAGCTGATTACGACAAACGTATCAAAGACTTAAAAGGCAAACTTGGAGATAAAGTAAATCAAGAAATTTCTATGGTGCGCTTTATGCCTGGCGATGTTCGTATTTATCACGGAGATACATTCTCTGGTGTTATTTTAAAAGAACTTGGTTTCAAACGTCCTGGTGATCAAAACAAAAATGACTTTGCAGAACGCAACGTGTCTAAAGAACGCATTCCTGCAATGGATGGCGATATCATCTTCTACTTCACTTACAATCAAGGAAATGAGAAAAAAGGTTCTGAATTAGAGAAAGAATATATCAATGATCCTCTATTCAAAAACTTAAATGCTTCCAAGAATGGTAAAGTATACAAAGTTGACGATGTAATTTGGAATACAGCTGGCGGTGTAATGGCTGCAAACTTAATGCTAGATGACATTGAAAAACGCTTTGCAAAATAATATTTTTCTAAAACAGCTCCCCTTTTGGGAGCTGTTTTATTTCGTTTTCACGGAAGTGTCACATTATTTCGTTTTGTATTTTTATTCCCAATATGTTATATTATAAAAGTAAATAAAATATATTTTCTTTATATCAGAATAGTTATTTTAATCTAAATTTTCTGATTTATCATTATTTTATCTTCTTTTGAAATTCAAATACTACATTTGAAAACGCTTATTATCTAATTTTCAGGGAAAAATACAGTAACGGTTAAGATTCAATAGATTATTTAAGAAATTTTCTTTCTATTTCCATATAATTCTATTGACTTCTAAATATTTTGTAAATTAAAATGATTACATAAATATCCGTTATACAGGATTAGGGGGAAGCAATATGGATGCAGCTTTAAAATTAGACAAAGCTGGAGAGCAACAATCACCAAAAAAACATCCACCTGGATTATACTTGTTGTTCTTAACAGAAATGTGGGAAAGATTTAGTTATTACGGAATGCGTGGTCTTTTAGTTCTTTATTTAACAACAACTGTTGTAAGCGGAGGCCTTGGATTCGATAAAGCTTTTGCAGTGCAATTATACGGAATTTTCACAGCTTTAGTATATTTCACACCGATTATTGGTGGATGGTTAACTGACCACTTTATTACAAGACGTCATGCAATTACCCTTGGTGGTATTATTATGGCACTTGGTAACTTTGTACTCTTTTCAATGAATACAAAAACTGGTCTCTTTTTAGGATTAGGATTATTAGTTATTGGTAATGGATTCTTCAAACCAAATATTTCAACATTGCTAGGTGAACTATATGGCGAAAATGATTCACGCCGTGACAGTGCCTTCACAATCTTTTATATGGGTATCAACGTAGGGGCTTTCTTTGCACCACTTATTTGTGGTTTCCTAGCAGAAGATTTCTTTAAAACAAGCGTTGATGGCGTTATGGTTATGGGTTATAAATACGGGTTCCTTGCAGCTTGTATCGGTATGATTATTGGACAAATTTTCTTTAACCTATTAGCTCCTCGTTACCTTGGTAAAGCAGGAACAACAATTGTAGGTAAAAAATCAAAAGATAAAAATGCACCAGTAATTGAGAAAAAACCTTTAACAAAACAAGAAAAGAACCGTACTTGGGCAATCGTTATTTTAACTTGCTTCGTTGTTTTCTTCTGGGCAGGTTTTGAACAAGCTGGTAGCTCTTTAACACTATATACAAACACATTTGTTGATCGTACAATCTTCGGATGGGAAGTTCCAACATCTTGGTTCCAATCTGTTAACCCGGCATTTATCGTACTATTAGCTCCATTTGTATCTCTGTTATGGATGAAACTTTCTAAGTCAAAACGTGGAGATTTAAAAGTTCCGACAAAAATGGCGCTTGGTATGATTTTACTAGGTATAGGTTACCTTGTTTTAACTTTAGCTGTTCTGAAAACTGGAAGCGACGAAGCCAATATTGCTACTAAAGCAAACTTATTATTCATCGTCTTCACATATATGTTCCATACAATTGGTGAATTATTCTTATCACCAATCGGTCTATCAATGGTAAGTGCGATAGCTCCTGTAAAATTAGCATCTCTATTAATGGGAGTATGGTTAGCAGGTTCTGGTATGGCAAACTACCTTGCTGGTGCATTAGCTGCTTTCACACAATCTTTAGGATATTTAGAAGTGTTTGCAAGCATCGGTATTATTGTAATTGTACTTGGCTTAGTACTTCTTATGTTCTCTAAAAAAATTGCACGTATGATGGAATAAGAAAATCAATAAAAAGAGACTCTGCTATAAGAGTCTCTTTTTATTTTATAATTCCACTGATTTTAGCGCTTCTTTTTCTAACAATGGCAAATACGTATCAGTACGGCGATCTCTTAAAAATTGAAGAAGGTTACGAACATTTTCAATTTCCTTCGTATCAATTGTTTGAATTAACACTCCCTCTTCTTCTTCTAAAGAACAGATAATTTCTCCCATTGGATTACTAATAAAGCTACCTCCATAAAATGTCATATCCTTTTCTTGTCCTACACGGTTTACAGCGGCCACAAACACACCATTATGAATACCATGAGCTGAAATAGCTTTTGTCCAAGCTTGCTTTGTAGCAAGCTCTGGATAATCGGGCTCTGAACCGATCGCTGAAGGATAAAATAATATTTCTGCACCTTTTAATGTCAAAATTCTCGCTACTTCAGGAAACCACTCATCCCAACATATACCAACTCCTATCCTCCCATATGTCGTATCATATACTGGATAGCCAGTATTCCCTGGTGTGAAATAATATTTTTCATGATAATTTGGACCATCCGGAATATGATTTTTACGTGTTGTTCCCAAATACTTACCATCAGCATCAAAAACTGCTGCACTGTTAAAATAAATCCCCTTTGCTGCCCATTCATAAAAAGGAACGATTAAGACTACACACAATTCTTTCGCTAATTGTTGCATCATTTGTAATGCACCATGCTTAAAAGAAATAGCTAATTCATAATTATAAACAGAGACATTTTGAGCAAAGTACTCGGCATGATAAAGCTCTTGTAAACAAATAATCTTAGCACCCTTATTCGCTGCTTCTCTTACTTTTTCAATCGTTTTTTCTATATTTATTTTGATATTCTCACTACATGCTAATTGAACTAACCCTATTGTAATCGTGCTCATTCTCTTTTCCCTCCTGCTATTAATTTTTGACACTTTGCTTTTCAGCTTGGAATACAACATTCCCATCTACCATTGTGAAAGTAACTGCCGCTTCTTTAATTTCTGTCACAGGTACATCAAACAAGTTACGATCCAATACGACTATATCAGCTAACTTTCCTACTTCTATTGTTCCTAGTTCATCTTCACGAAATGAAGCATATGCAGGAGCATATGTATATGCCCGTAAAGAAACTCTTTCCTGTAAATTCCACTCTACGCCTTCATCATCTAACCTTGTTACTGCCCTATAAATTTCCGGTAACGGATTTAATGTAACTACAGGATAATCACTTCCAAATGCAAGCGTTGCACCTGAATCCATTAACGTTTTAATTAAATAATTGTGCTCCATTCTTTCTGATCCAATTAACTTCTTATATACTTCTCTACTAGTAAGATTAATATGTTCAGGCTGAATAGACGCCAGTACACCTAACTTTTGAAACCTCTCAATATCGCTTGGGTGAATCATTTCAACATGCTCAATTGCATGCCTTGCATCCCTTTTACCATTTTGTATTTGTGCCTCTTCAAAAGCGTCTAGCGCTAAACGTACTGCCCCATCCCCAATCGCATGAAACCTTACACGAAACCCTTCTTTATCCGCGTCGACTGTCCATTTTTTTATTATTTCTGGAGGATAAGTTGTATAACCATTTGTCGTGTGAGTACAGTATGGTTCTAGTAAGTACGCTGTATAGCTTGTTGTAACACCATCTATAAATTGTTTAAACCCACAAAATTGAACCATATTAGAGCGATACCTTTCACTTAAACGTTTTGCTAATTTTAAATCTCCATTCAGAGGAGCCACAAAATGGACCCTTGTTGTTAACTTACCTTCCTTCTCGAATTCATCATATAGCTCCGCTTCTTCTACACCCATTTCAGGTATTCTCAATAAATCATGTACAGAGGTTACACCATATTTTGCAGCTTCCATTAAAAAACTCTGAAGCAATACTCTATTCCGCTCAGGATTAAACTGTAATACATTTGTCGCTAATCCTACTGCATTTTCCTTTAAGATTCCTGTTGGCTCGCCATTCTGATCTTTCACAATTTCTCCATAGGGTGGATTTTTCGTTCCTCTATGAATCCCCGCCATTTCTAAGGCCTTACTGTTTAGCCACGCACAATGAAATTCAGCATGATATAAAAACACCGGCCTGTCTGCAATGAATTCGTCTAATATATTTCGATGGGGTTCTTCCTGAGCTTCCCACAAATTCTGCTCCCAACTACTTCCAACCACACAAGGTGCATTTCTATTTGTATCAGCGTGTTTCTTTACAAGCCTTGCAACTTCTTTAGCTGAGCGTGCATGAATAAGTTGTACCCCCTCATTCACTAAGCTCCCTAGCATAAGGTGAATATGAAAGTCATGAAATCCAGGCATAATAAGCTGATTTCCAAAATCATATATCATTGTGTGAGAATCAACATAATCTTGAATTTTATCTTTTTGAACAAGAGCAATAATTTTATTATTTTTAACCACAACAGAAGCTGAGATAAAGGTTTCTTTCGTTCCTGTAAACACAGCATTACTACTTAAAATAACATCTGCTTTTTTCGTCATCATTCTCCTCCTAAATCGATAATTCTTGTCCATCTTCTTTCTGTGATTCATCAAAATTCATTTGTGGTGGTTGAACACGGAATAATTTCGTAATATAGAGTAAGTAAACAATCCCAACAAGAGCCCATATTCCTCCTAGTACCATAGACATCTTATCCAAATCGCTCCATAACTTGATCGTTATACTCGCACCAATTAACGGAATCACAAAATATAAAATTGTAGATTTTAAAGATCTCTGACGTCCTTTAACAAAGTAATGAGCAATAACTGAGATGTTTACAAATGTAAAGGCAATTAGTGCACCAAAATTAATGAAAGAAGTGATTGTAACAAGATCAGTAAATAGTGCAGCTAGAGCAAAAATACTCACTAAAATAATATTTTTGATAGGTGTTTGAAAGCGTGGATGTATATAGGAAAAGAATGTTTTTGGCAATACCGAATCCCTTCCCATTGCATATAAAATACGTGAAACACTAGCATGAGAAGTCAAAGCTGAAGTAAAAGAAGTTACTATCATTCCTGCAAGAAATATAGCATTAAATAAATTTCCGCCTATCATTCTAGCAATTTCAGCAGCTGCTGTATCTAGACTTTTAAAAGATGAATAATCCGGATGAATTAAGTGTGCCAAATAAGAAACAAGAATATAACAACTACCAGAACAAGCAATTACAAAGAATATTGCTTTTGGGATAGTTTTTGTTGGATTGATCGTTTCTTCCGCGAAGGTTGTTAATGCATCAAAGCCTAAGAAAGATAAACAAAGAACTGCTGCGCCAGAAAATGCAGCTAAAATTGATGAGTCAGAATTTATGAATGGTTTTAATGAAAGTATAGTTCCTTCTCCATTCCCATTGAGGAGGGAGGTTACACATAAGATGCAGAACAAAAGCAATACGAAATACTGGAATCCTAAAAAAATCATATTCATTGTAATCGTTAATTTTGTCCCTACAATATTGATTACAGTAACAATTACAATCATGGCAACAATCCATATACTAGAAGGAATAGACGGGAAATATTCGGATAAATAAAGTGCTATTATGAGGAAGTTAATCATGGGAATAAACAAATAATCCATTAAAATTATCCAACCAACCATAAAACCCAGCCCTGGGCTCAAAGATTTTTGCGTATACGTGTAAGCAGATCCAGAAATCGGATAGGCCTTTGTCATTTGTCCGTAACTATATGCCGTAAACAACATGGCACATAGCGCAAGTATATACGCCGTTGGTATTACACCTTTTGATAAAGATTCTACAACTCCAAACGTAGTAAATACGGTTAATGGCGCCATGTAAGCTAAACCTAGTAATACTAACTGAAAAAAATTCAACGAACGCTTTAGCTTCATTTCATTCTTCACTTTTCAACCTCCTTCTTATTGTTACTTACTCTATGCAAATCATGTTCCAATTTGTCGTTACATAGAAAAAACTGTTTTTTTCAAGCTTTTCGATGAAAAAACCAAAAGTTGGTATCCACAAAAATATACCAATATGCATAAACTATGAATTATTGCATATTTCCTTCTATTTCTATAAATAAAAAGCGAAAGTTAGCTCCTGAAAGCTAACTTTCGCTTTTTATTGCTCTTCTAACGCTGTAACTTCTACTTGCACTGTTTCATGTGGTGTTTTCACATCATGTACATTTGCGATTCCACTTCCCTCATCACAACTTTCAATCCATACTGGCACACCATGATAAGTTACCTCGATTCTACTCGAAGATGACAAAATTTGTTTCACACGCTTTACATCCATTCAGTATCTCTCCTTCTACTTATTACACTCCTTTTTATCTTTTCATATCTTTATGGAATATATTCCATAAAAAAAGACGTATATTTCTATACGTCTTTTTCCATAATATTCAAATTTTACGAAAATAATGTCTTTACAACTTCACTTACCTTCTCATTATGCACTTGATAATATACTTCTAAGCCACGTCTTTCAAAACGAACAACTTTATTCTGCTTTAATTTCGTTAAATGCTGTGAAACAGTAGATTGCGGAATTTCTAATACTTCTTGCAATTGCGTTACGTTACAAGTTCCGCGTCCCATAAGCTCCATTACAAGGCGAAGGCGGAGTGGGTGAGCTAACGCTCGTAGCATTTGTACATCCTCTTCTGAAATACGACAATCAAATTGATTTTGATTCATAAAGTTCCCCTCATTTTTTCGTTTTTATTTTCTTTTTTATTTATTTATATATTTGTTTTTATATTTCCTGTTACGACACAACTTTATCAACCTAAAATAAAAAAATTATTTCCTCCTTTTATCAACATACAATTAAGGGCAAAAATCCCTGTTGATTTTGAATATTATACTACACGGCTTAGTGAAAAAGCAAAACATACAGATGGGAATACTTTGCTTCTAAATGCTGTTTTCTCAACCTTTTTGTTATATTTTTTTACTTACACTACTTCTTGTAATGATATTGTAAAATACTGTTCTGAAATGATATGCAAATGTAATCTTTTTAAGTTATTTGACCATTGAACTACCCCCACCTACCTCTATATGAGCTTGAGATGGGGGATTATACTGTTTCCGCCCTAACAAAAACACTTCCTCTCGTTCAACAAAGAGGATACAACGATATAGAAATTCGGTAGTGTCCTTAGGCAAGACGACCTCTTTCTATCTCCCGAGGAAAGCAGAAAAGGTACAGCTACTTTCTTCCTATATCGAGGCGAAGAACACCATGCCATGCATCCAGTTCCTAGACCTGTTATCTGCTCTGGTGACAAGCGTAAGAGACTGGGACAAGGGAATCTTTTTTCATTATGCAAACAGTTTTTCCAGTTTTTTCTTTTCGCTCTCAAATAAGTCTAATCGCTCGATTTGTAATGCCTCTTTCGGCTGATTTACATGATATAACTGATAGAAATGATACGTACGAATATCCAATCGATTGTTTAATTGATGCCAATGGCTCCAGTGATGTGCATCTTTCTTTGGAATATAAGACTGAAGCACCTGAGGCACTTTCTCTTTGTATCCTAATCCACGACGACCAATTGTAAAGGCCGCTGATTGATGGATTGAAACCCCAAGTTTCCGCATATATTTCATCTTCCCTGAGATAGAAGTGTAAGCTGGATTGACTTGAAAGACAGCCACGCCCCTTTTATCCGCACGACCCAGACTCGCATTTGTCATCTTCTGATAAACGAACAGACTCTTCATTCGATTCACTCGCTTATTTCCGTACCGATCACCTGCCTTCGATTGTGCGGTATCTAACTTCTCGATTACAATCGGCTTGTTATACCGCTCTGCTAAATTAACTAAGCGAATCACTTCCGCTTCGATTATCTTTGTGATTTGTCCAGCAGATTTACCTATAACTGAAAAACGGAAGGAACCACTCCCTTTATAATTTCCATCCAAAGTGTAATTCATTTTAAACATGTAGGGCCTATGACATATGAAAATATGAAGGAATACATGGATAACTTATAAAAACCCGTATACTTTGCAGCATACGGGTTTTTATTTTTTGTCTAGTTTATGAACAAAATGTAGCGGATTTTTTACAGTTAGCACTATTATAGAATAATTATACTTTTCTACGTTGACAATAGTGTTGAACAGGAATATACTTAGCAATGTAAGTTGATTGTGAATTGTTTCACAAATTAATGTGAATATCTTCACATATTATAGATAGGAGTTGTCATTATTATGAGTACTTGGACACAAATTTATGATCCGTTAAACAACATTTGGTTATCAGCACTTGTTGCCGCTCTTCCAATTTTATTCTTCGTTCTTTGTTTAACAGTATTTAAAGTTAAAGGATATTTATCAGGGCTTTATAGCGTAATTTTAGCAATCATTCTTTCCATATTTGTTTACAAGATGCCTGCAACTATGGCAGTATCATCCGCTGCATTTGGAGTAGCAGCCGGGTTTTATCCAATTTGTACAATCGTTATTGCAGCAATTTTTCTTTATAAATTAACAGTAAAAACTGAACAATTTAATGTTATTCGTGATAGTATTTCTAGTATTACAAGCGACCGTCGTCTTCAAGTCTTGTTAATCGCTTATTCTTTCGGTGCTTTCTTAGAAGGTGCAGCTGGTTTTGGCGTACCGGTTGCAATTACAGCAGCATTACTTGTAGGTATGGGCTTTAATCCATTAAAAGCAGCAGGTATTTGCTTAGTTGCAAATATTGCTGGTGGAGCAATGGGAGCAATGGGTATTCCAGTTACAGTACCTGCTCAATTAACACAGATGGATGCATTAATTGTTGGGCGGCAAACTGTAACGTTATTACCTTTCATTAGCTTTGCATTACCATTCTTACTTGTTGCAATGGTAGACGGTTTTAAAGGGATTAAAGAAACTTGGCAAGGTATCCTTGTAAGTGGTGGTTCATTTGCCATTACACAATTTGTTGTAACATATTTCCTTGGTGCTGAATTGACTGATATTTTCGCAGCTGTTGTCAGCATGGTAGCATTAGCTTTATTCTTACGTGTATGGCAACCAAAATCTTCAGCTCAAGCTACAGATCAACAAGTGGAAAAGCATGGTTACACAATGAAACAAATTCTATATGCTTGGTCACCATTTGCTTTTCTAACTGCATTTGTAACAATTTTCAATTTAAAAGTGATCAAAGGCTTATTTGCTCCAGACGGTGCATTAGGAAGCTTAGTGTGGAACATCCAAATTCCTGGTTTACACAATCAAGTAATTAAAACAACACCTATTGTAAATGCGGACACACCATTTGCAGCGCTCTTCAAGCTAGATGTATTTTCATCTACAACTACTGCGATTGTGCTAGCAATTATCGTATCTTTACTTGTATATCGTGCAAAAGGGCAATTAGTTAAAGAACTAACTATTGAAACATTAAAAGAATTGAAAGCGCCAATTTATACAATTTGTAGTGTAATTGCATTAGCATATGTAACAAACTATTCTGGTATGTCTTCTACTCTTGGACTAGCTTTATCATCTACTGGTGATGCTTTCCCAATCTTATCTCCAATCCTAGGTTGGATCGGCGTATTCTTAACTGGTTCAGTAGTATCAAGTGGTTCTTTATTCGCACCGCTTCAAGCAGTAACTGCAGCTCAATTAGATATCGTTCCATCTACACTGGTTGCATTAAACGTAGTCGGTGGTACAATGGCAAAAATGGTTTCACCACAATCAGTAGCAGTTGCTTGTGCAGCCGTTGGACTAGTTGGTAAAGAATCTGCTCTATTTAAAACAGCAATGAAATATAGCTTAATTTTCTTAGCAATAATTAGCCTACTTCAATTAACTTCTATATTTAATATCTTTTAAAAGCTGAAAACGATCCCTTCTGCAAGGAATCGTTTTCAGCTTTTTTCTCTTTTTCAATGAAAGTTTTCCTTTTATTCATTACGAATAAAAGGAAAACAATCCTGATATACATGTATCAGGATTGTTTATTTTTTAATAACGATGCTCCAGCTATTTCAGGATGCGTCATTTCATATGGATCCAAAATAATATCGAGCTCTTCTTCTGTTAACACACCATGCTCTAAGCAAAGCTCACGAACAGATTTGCCTGTCGCAATTGCTTCACGAGCAATTCGAGATGCTGTCTCATATCCAATATGAGGATTCACTGCCGTAATAATCCCAACGCTTTTCTCAACATATTGTTTTAACAACGCTTCATTTGCAGTAATATCCTTAATACAATACTCACGAAATACACGGAATGCATTATTCATAATACTAATGGATTGAATTAAATTAAATACTAACACCGGCTCCATTACATTTAGTTCTAATTGTCCTGCTTCTGATGCTAAACATATAGTATGGTCATTTCCAATAACTTGGAAGGCAACTTGGTTAATCACTTCTGCCATAACTGGATTTACTTTTCCTGGCATAATAGATGATCCTGGTTGACGAGCTGGTAATTGAATTTCAGCTAATCCGACACGTGGACCAGATGCCATAATACGCAAGTCATTTGCAATTTTAGACATATTCATCATACATACTTTTAGTGCTGCTGATACTTCTGTATACGCATCTGTATTTTGCGTTGCATCCACTAAATGTTCCGCGCCAACCAGTGGAAATCCACTAATACTGCGTAAATACTTCACAACCTGCTCGATATAAGTCGGATTTGCATTTAATCCTGTTCCAACAGCTGTTGCACCCATATTCACTTCATACAAATGTTGACGAGACTGCCTAATGCGTTTTATATCGCGCCCAAGCACACGGCTGTACGCTTCAAATTCTTGACCAAGTCGAATTGGAACTGCATCCTGCAAATGCGTACGCCCCATTTTTATCACATGATCAAATTCTTTTGCTTTATCAATAAATGCACCATGAAGTGCATCCATTGTAATAAGAAGTTTTTCTAACATCATAAGCACCGCAATATGAATTCCTGTCGGAAACGCATCATTTGTTGATTGCGCCATGTTCACATGTGTATTTGGACTAATCGTTGCATAGCTTCCTTTTTCATAACCCATTCTCTCAAGGGCACGGTTTGCAATAACCTCATTTGTATTCATATTAATAGACGTTCCTGCCCCGCCTTGAATTGGATCAACAATAAACTGCTCATGAAACTTTCCATCAATAATTTCCTGAGCCGATTTTACAATTTCTTCCCCAATACTTGCTTGCAAATAACCTGTCTCCATATTGGCAAGTGCTGCAGCTTTTTTGACCATTGCCATTGCTGTAATTAATGACGTATGAATACGATATCCTGTAATCGGAAAATTTTCTACAGCTCGTAATGTTTGAACACCGTAGTAAGCTGTATTTGGTACTGCCTTTTCCCCTAGAAAATCTTTTTCAATACGTATATCTTTGGTTGCTATCATTTTTTCATCACCTGTACTTTTCATTCTAATCGATGACCTAAAAACATTTTCTATGAAAATATGATTTTTGTCAGATATATATTCCCATATCTTCCTTCACTATAGCACCTTTTTTGAAAGCGCAAATAATACTGTTTTTCTGCAAAATTAATTCCTCAATCATACTTCTACATTGAAAATTAAATCAGTGGGAATTCCCCCTTCCCACTGATTTATAAAGATCAAGCAATTGCTGTATCTTCCGCCTCAAATTTCTTTATTTCTACTCGCTTAATTTGATGCATATCTTTTTCAAGAACTTTAAAAATCCAGCCATTTGTCTCAATGACATCGCCTTCAGTAATTGTCTGTTTTTGCATCATGATCCAGCCACCAATTGTATCTACATCGTCAGCAAATAGATGCACACCAAGCAAATCATTTACTTCACTAATGAGTACTTTTCCATCTACAATTTTATATGTTTCGCTTACATGTTCGATAGGCGGATGTTCATCTTCATCATATTCATCCCGGATTTCACCAACAATTTCCTCCAAAATATCTTCAAGTGTCACAATCCCTGCTGTTCCTCCATATTCATCATATAAAACAGCAAGAGGAATTCGTCTTTTTTGCATTTGCAGTAACAAATCATGAATTGGAATATTTTCTAATACTTCAATGACAGGTCTTGTATATGGTTTGATAGAGCATTCTTCATTTCGTCCACCATCCATATAGCGAATAAATAAGTCTTTTACATTAACCATCCCAATAATCTCATCTTTATCCTCTCCAAATACAGGATACCTTGTATACTTTTCTTGTCCAATCACTTTAATATGTGTCTCGAACGGTTCATCTTCATATAAACCGACTATTTCAGTACGCGGGACCATAATTTCTTTTGCTAACCGATTATCAAATTCAAAAATATTATTTACATATTTAAATTCCGCCTGATTAATTTCTCCACTTTCATAACTCTCCGATAAAATAAGTCTTAATTCCTCTTCTGAATGTGCAACTTCATGCTCAGAAGCGGGGTGTAATCCAAATATACCAGTCACGAGGCGAGCCGATCCATTTAGAGCCCAAATAAATGGATACATAATACGGTAAAAATAAATGAGCGGCCGAGATAGTAACAAACTTACTTGCTCCGCTTTTTGAATGGCAAGTGTTTTTGGTGCCAATTCCCCAATTACAACATGCAAAAATGTAATAACGGCAAATGCAATAATAAAAGAGACCGTACTTGCAACCGCTGGTGAAAGTGCTAGCCTTAAAAATAACGGCTCTAATACATGTTTTATAGTTGGCTCACCTAGCCAACCTAGTCCTAGAGCTGTAATTGTAATTCCAAGCTGACATGCTGATAAGTATTCGTCTAAATTTGAAATTACTTTCCTAGCTGCCAATGCCTCTCTTTTTCCTTCCCCTACAAGCTGATCAATACGACTGCTACGCACTTTTATAATTGCAAATTCAACTGCCACAAAAAAACCTGTTAACGCAATAAGAAGAGCCACCATCATTAATTTAACAAATTCCAAAGAACACCTTTAGCTTTTCTTAGCTAAAGTTACACCTCCTTTTCAAAAGAAGTTTTTTCCAAAATACAAAAACTGATTTAGAAAAAGACTAATGGAAGTTTCACTTTGTTCTTATTCTCTTCATTTGTCAAAAAGCAAACCTATATAAAATTCCCCAATTTTTAACCTTCATATAACTCTAACGGTAAACAATCGGGATCTTGGAAAAATACAAACTGTTTTCCCGTTATTTCATCAACACGTATTGATTCTGTCTCTACTCCGCATTGATTTAGATGCCTAACTGCCTCCTGTATATCTGTAACTGCAAATGCTAAATGTCTAAGGCCAGCTGCTTCAGGGAAACTTGGCCGATCTGGAGGATTTGGAAACGAAAATAACTCAATTTGATACTGTCCTCCTACACATAAATCTAATTTATAGGAATCCCTCTCTTCTCTGTACACTTCATTTAATACTTTAAAACCTAAAATTCTTGTATAAAAATCTCTGGATATTTTATAATCAGAACAAATAATTGCAATATGATGAATTCTAAATATATACATTCCCTACTTCATTCCTCTCTTTACTAAACGTGCATATTCTTCTTTGAAATGAAAAACCTATGTAATAGAATATCTCTTTTAGGGGGCTAATTATGCGATTTGTTACTTTTTTTCTCGGTCTTGTTTTTGTTTTCTTTCTTGCCTACATTGCAAGTAATAATAAAAAGCATATTAAATTCAAACCCATTCTCATCATGCTTATTATACAGATAATTTTAACCTATTTACTATTAAATACCGCAATTGGTCTTGTGCTTGTAACTATGATTTCAAATTTATTTACAAAATTATTGGATTATGCTGCGTCTGGGGTAAATTTCGTATTTGGTGGTATTGCCAATAAAGGGGAAATGCCATTCTTCTTAAATGTACTCTTGCCAATTGTCTTCATTTCTGTCTTAATTGGTATTTTACAACATTTCAAGATATTACCATTTTGTATTCGTTGGATTGGGTTTTTCCTCAGTAAAATCAATGGACTTGGAAAACTGGAATCTTATAATGCTGTTGCTTCTGCCATTGTAGGCCAATCAGAAGTATTCATTACCGTAAAAAAACAGCTTGCGCAAATTCCAAAACATCGTCTCTATACACTATGCGCCTCCGCCATGTCGACCGTATCGATGTCAATCGTCGGTGCTTATATGACAATGATTGAGCCAAAATATGTAGTAACCGCTCTTGTCTTAAATTTATTCAGTGGTTTTATTATTGTACTTATTATTAATCCATATGAAGTGAAAGAAGAAGAAGACATTTTAGAAATTAAAGGCGAAAAACAGACCTTTTTTGAGATGCTTGGAGAATACATTCTAGATGGATTTCGCGTTGCTATTGTGGTCGGTGCCATGTTAATTGGATTTGTTGCCTTAATTAGCTGTATTAATGATTTATTCCATCTTATTTTTGGAATTACATTTCAACAGTTACTTGGTTATGTTTTCTCTCCTATCGCTTTCCTTATCGGTGTGCCAAGTAAAGAAATTGTCACAGCAGGAAGCATTATGGCTACAAAGCTTGTAACGAATGAATTCGTTGCCATGATGGATCTCAGCAAACTTGCAAATACCCTCTCTCCTCGTACAGTGGGCATTATTTCCGTTTTTCTTGTATCCTTTGCTAACTTCTCTTCTATCGGAATTATTTCCGGTGCCGTTAAAGGGTTAAATGAAGAACAAGGTAATGTCGTTGCTCGCTTCGGTTTAAAACTGTTATACGGTGCAACACTCGTCAGCATTTTATCTGCAATTATTGTAAGCATTATGCTATAAAGAGGTAAAATTTAATCCTTTTCTTATTCAATCTTTTTGTATACAATACGAATAGATGTCTCATAAATAATCGAGACATCTATTTTTTATACATGTACAACAATATCTATTTAGCGTACAATATCTTTTATGTGTCTCATTTACACATTATAAAAGAATATACAAATTGAATGATCTAAAGGAGAACTAAATAATGAACTCAGATTTAGAAAACACTGATAGAACCTCCAAGAGGCGATTTAAGAAAAGACGCCTACTATGGTTTGTTCTCATTCCGCTACTCATTGTAACGATTGGTGGTGGAAGCTATTCTTTCCACATATACAGTAAAGCAAAATCAATTATAAATAATGCCTATTCTAAACTAGATAGAGGCGATAAATCTGATAAACGAGAAAAAGCCGTTAAGCCAATGACCGATAATGTTTCTGTCCTTATTATGGGGGTTGATGAAAGTGATCTTCGCGAAAAATCTTATGGTAAAGCAACGCGTACAGATGCATTGTTGCTTGCTACAATCAATAAAAATGATAAATCAGTAAAGCTTGTTAGCATACCACGTGACTCACGTGTGTATATTAAATCACGCGATAAACAAGATAAAATCACGCACGCTCACGTATTTGGAGGCGTAGATAGTACAATTGATACAGTTGAGAACTTTTTAAATGTTCCTGTTGACTACTATGTGAAATTTAACTTTAAATCCTTTATAAAAATTGTCGATTCTCTTGGTGGCATTACTGTAGACGTTCCTGTTGAATTTACAGAGCAAAATAGTAAAGATGAAGCAGGCGCAATCCATCTTAAAAAGGGGCGTCAGCATCTAAATGGTGAAGAAGCACTTGCTTTAGCAAGGACTCGTCATATCGATAGCGATTATATGCGCGGTCAGCGTCAACAGCTTGTTTTAGAAGCAATTGCTCAAAAAGCACTATCTATAAATTCCATTAATAAAATTGGTGGTTTATTAGATGCTGTTGAGCATGATTTAAAAACAAACTTAACATTTGATGACATGATGACAATTACTAAGAACACAATGGGATCCGACTTAAAGATGGATAAACTCCAAGTAAAAGGTAGCGACAAATATATCGGTGGCATCTACTACTACATTCCTGATGAAAAGAGTGTACAGGACGTATCCAAAACATTAAAAGAACATCTCGGTGTTACGAATAAAACTGAACATAAAAAATTATAATAAAAAGGCTGCTAGGACTTTTCCAGCAGCCTTTTTATTATAATTTTCAACAAAATACTTCCATTTTCTTACGCAAATAATGACAAAAAGAGACAAATGTTACAGGATTGTAACGTTTTTTATAAAAATATTACACCTGTAAGGGAAATAATAGTATACTAGTACATACATAATACTATTTTTATCATTCATACATAAAAAACGAATACATATAACCTTATATATTAACTTTTTGGGGGGAAGTAAATGAAGCTACGTAAATTACTTATTAGTTCTGCTGTCACTGGTGGAATATTACTATGTGCAGGTGGGATTGTTGGTTATCAATACGTTTCTAAATTAAATAAACAGCTCGATACAAATGTATTGCCACATACTACATTTGAAGGCACTTCTCTTGATGGTAAAAGTAAAAAAGATGTCCAAGAAATTATTCAAAAAAAAATTGATGAATCCAATAAAAAATCTCTTAACTATGCATTCCAGGGTAATACACAAACTTATACGTGGAAAGACCTAGGGATTGAATATAAAGAAAAAGACATTGTCGAAAAAATCTTTAAAGAACAAAAAGGAAACATTATGGATCGCTATAAAATACGCAAACAAGCTGAAAACGGCGAGCTTAAACGTGAATATAAATTAACGCCATACCTGAATACAACAGCTTATGAAGCTTTTATGAAAGAAAAATACAACGAAACTTTAAAGGAACCTGTAAATGCTGAATTAAGTGTTACTGGAACAACAGTAAATATTAGTTCAAGTCAAAATGGCGAAAAAGTTGATAAAGAGAAATTAAAAGAACTAACAACACAAGCAATTACTACTGGTACACAAGACATTCAGCTCCCAATTGCCTCCATAAAGCCAGAACGCTCTACAGAAGATATTCAAAACATGGGAATTACAGAGGTTATCGCTGAATACTCTACTCCTATGACTGGTCGAAACGGCAGTCAATCCTTTAATGTAAACAAATCTGCGAATACTTTAAGTGGCGCAATTGTAGCGCCTGACGAAACATTTAGTTTTAACGGACGTGTTGGTATTACAGATGCAGCCCATGGTTATAAATCCGCTGCTGTTTTTTTACAAGGAAAAGTTGTACAAAGTGCTGGAGGTGGCGTTTGCCAAGTTAGTAGTACTCTATATGGGGCAGCATTACGCGCTGATTTAGGAGTTGTTGCTCGTAGTAACCATTCTATGCCTGTTCACTACTTACCACTTGGTCAAGATGCTGCTGTAGCAGATTATGGACCAGATTTAAAATTCAAAAATAATACCGGCAAGCATATTTATATTCAAGCATTTTCTAATGGCAGTAGCATAACTACACGTATTTTCGGTACACCTACTGGCAAGAACGTAGAAGTTTCATCAAAAGTAATTAGTACTACTGGAAATAAAATTACGGCTGTCACATATAAAAAAGTAACACAAAACGGTCAGGTCATCTCAAATGGCCAAATTTCAAAAAGTGTATACAAAAAGGCGTGATGCTTCACGCCTTTTTGTTTTGCAATAAATGTACAAATGTCTCTATATGTTCTCTCGTCTCTTCTAATGACCATATACGATTTCCTTGTTTGGCTGCTAATAAACAACCATCTTCCCATGCTTCTGTCTGCTTTATATATAATAACTCGCTTTTTAACTTTTCAATTGTTTCCTGTTCCTCTTGCTCTAAAAAATCCGTCATTACATCTACTATTTCTTCTTCATACACACTTAACGTACAGTATGATTTTAGAAAATATTGTAGCGTTGGATACATGCTATTTCTCTCCTTTCCTATTTATCCCGCTATTTGCAGGTAACAATCCCCCTACTGATTAAAGTTTCACTTATCTGATGGATAAGAAGTAATAATCTTAAATCCTAATGATCCTGATTTATCTCTCGCTAAAACTGTAACTGTATTCATCAGCTTATCTTTTACACTCATATCTTTCTTTAATACTGTTTTCCCAACAGGAAATGAATGCTTCGTATTTAACACGAGACGATTTTCTTTGGAATTCTTTAACCACTTCTCAATTTCCTGCTCATGTTGCTTTAAACTATCTTTAACAGCTTTTGTTGCTGTTTCTTTATCGTAGTATGTACTTGCAGCCGATACTTTATCTGTACGTAATCGTTTCTTTAGCTGATCTTCTGTCTTCCCGACATGACGTTCTATCGTATGACCATTTTTCGGTGGTCCTTCCATTTCATCTAAAATATTATCATTAATTTTCTCTATTGATGCTGAATTATTCTCTTTCGGATCCGCTTTTTTCTGTTCTTTTCCTGCACATCCACTTAAAATTAGAACCATTGCAAGTAACATGCTAAGGAAAATACTACTTAATTGTTTCATCATATCACCTCTTTCATGATTATTATCGGAACTTCATTAAAAGTCAATTTTGGATAGAAAAAAGCGTGTAGAATACTAAAATTCTACACGCTTTTTCTTATTTCTTTAGTATAGAAGCCGTAAATCCTTACGACTGAAAGTTATATCCTATACAATATCGTAACCTTGCTCCTCAATGACATCTTTTAATTGTTCTACATTTACTTTCGCTTCATCATATTCAACTGCTACTGTACCCGCTTGTAATTCAACCTCTACATTCTTTACACCCGCTAATTCTTGTAGTGCATTTGTCACCGCCATTTTACAATGATTACAAGTCATTCCTTGTACATTTAATGTTACAGTCATTTCTAATTCCTCCCAAATTATAATTATTTGACGGGAGTACAACTTATCATAAGCTGTACCCCTCATAAAAACCTATCCTCAACTTATATTTTAACACGCTTCAAACGAAGAGCATTTGTTACAACAGACACAGAACTAAATGCCATCGCTGCTCCAGCGACCCACGGCTCTAATAAACCAATTGCTGCGATCGGTATACCAATCGCATTATAGAATAATGCCCAAAATAAATTTTGACGAATGTTTTTCATTGTTTTTTGACTTAAATCAATTGCTTGTGGAATATGACCTAAATCCCCACCAACTAGGGTAACATCTGCTGCTTCAATTGCTACATCTGCACCTGTTCCAATCGCCATCCCTATATCCGCTTTCGCTAATGCTGGAGCATCATTAATACCATCACCAACCATTGCTACTCGCTTCCCTTTTTGCTTTAATTGTTCTACAATATTTGCTTTTTTCTCCGGCAATACTTCTGCATATACACGGCTGATGCCAACCTGTTTTGCAATTGCTTCAGCAGTTCGTTTATTGTCTCCTGTTACCATATAAACATCAATTCCAGCAGATTGCATCGTATGGATGGCTTCTTTTGAACTTTCTTTTATCGTATCTGCAACAGAAATCATTCCTGCAAATTGATTTGAAATTGCTACCAGCATAACAGTCTTTCCATCAGCTTCTTGCTTAGTCATCACTTCTTCATACTCAGCTATATTAACACCATGTTCACTCATTAATTTTCGTGTTCCAATAATAACTGACTTACCTTCTATCATGGCCTCAATCCCATGTCCAGGTACTGCACGAAAGTCTTCTACAGGTAATAATGTAATTTCTTTTTGTTTTCCATATTCTACAATAGCGGATGCTAATGGGTGTTCCGAAACATTTTCTGCAGAAGCAGCAAGTGTTAACATATCATCTTGCAAGTTCATTACATCTGTCACTTCTGGTTTTCCTTTTGTAACAGTGCCTGTTTTATCTAATAAAACAGCGTTAATTTTATGCGTTGCTTCTAAATACTCTCCGCCTTTAAAAAGAATTCCTTTCTCTGCCCCTTTTCCAGTTCCAACCATAATAGAAGTTGGCGTTGCAAGACCAAGTGCACAAGGACAAGCGATTACTAATACCGCTATAGCAACTTCAAGAGATTGCGGTAAATTTTGCGGAGTAATTGCAAAATACCAAACGAAAAACGCGATTGCAGCAACTGCTACAACAATCGGAACAAATATTCCAGAAATTGTATCTGCCATACGCTGAATTGGCGCTTTTGATCCTTGAGCTTCTTCTACAATTTTAATAATACTAGCGAGCGCTGTATCTTTTCCAATTTTTTCAGCACGCATTGTTAATGTACCATTTTTATTAATCGTTGCTCCGATTAAAGCATCTCCAGATTGCTTTTCAACTGGGATAGATTCACCTGTAATCATCGCCTCATCAACTGACGAAGTACCCGATAAAACAATACCATCTACAGGTATCTTTCCACCTGGTTTTACAACAATGGTATCACCAATAGCAACACTTTCGATTGGAATTAACATTTCACGTCCATCGCGAATGACTAATGCCTCTTTTGCTTGTAGACTCAGTAATTTTGAAATCGCTTCCGTTGTTCTTCCTTTCGCAACCGCTTCAAAATATTTCCCAACAAGAATTAGTGTGATGAGCACTGCACTCGTTTCAAAATAAAGCTGCGGTGAATATGATGGATTTTGTAGTGTTTTCAAACCTTCATATAAGCTATAAAAATACGCTGCTGATGTACCAAGTACAACAAGCACATCCATATTTGCGCTCTTGTTTCGTAATGAACGATATGCCCCAACATAAAACTGAGAACCTATATAGAATTGCACCGGTGTTGCAAATAATAATTGTACCCATGGATTCATTAAAAAGTGCGGCATCGGTATTCCTGTCTCAAAAGGCATATGCGCTACCATTGTATAAAGAAGTGGCAATGATAACAACATAGAAAGGAACAGCTGTCTTCGTTTTCCTTTTAATTGTTCTTCTTTTTTATTAGGACCAGATTCTTCTTGCAGTTTACCTTTATAGCCTAATTTCGTTATTTTTTCTAAAATGGCTTCTATTGTAATAAGCCCATCTTTATATACGATTGTCGCAGTATTCATCGCCAGATTAACATTAATACTTTCTATTCCTTCTATTTTACCTATTACTTTTTCAATCCGATTTGAACATGCAGCGCATGTCATTCCTTCAATATCTAAATTTATTTTTTTTGTTCGAACTTCATATCCTAATTTCTCAATACGATTTGTGATCGTCTCTATAGTTTGTTCATCTTCATCATATTGAACAGTCGCTTGTTCCATCGCTAAATTCACATTTGCTTCCACACCATCTAGTTTATTTAACACCTTTTCTATCCGCGCAGAACAAGCTGAACATGTCATTCCATCAATACCAACTGTTATTTGTTTTGTTTTACTCATACAGTTCATCTCCCTTCTATTTTGAGAACTGCTTGATGACTTGCATCAATTCTTGAATAGATGCATCTCCATTCCCTTCTTGAATCGCTTTCGCTACACAATGATTTGTATGACGCTCCAACAATGAAAAACCAACTTTATTTAATGCTGCTTGCACCGCAGAAATTTGAATAAGCACATCAACACAATAGCGATTCTCTTCAATCATCTTTTGTATACCACGGACCTGTCCTTCGATTCTTTTCAAACGTTTTACAACTTTCTCAATTTCTTCATCCGTTCGCGGAACCATTTTTTCTTGATTTGAGCAATGATCCATAAATATACCCCCTTCTTTGTATACATTATACCTGTAAGGGGTATAAAATTACAAGTTTTTACTGCCAAAAATTTATATTTTTTATATAAATCCACTCTTGCCTATATTCCCTAAATATGGTGTAATGCTAAAAAAAGCTAAAGGACATAACTGCATGCAAGAAATGATTCGCGATTTACTTACAGAGCATTACACAACTGCAATTCCGCTGAGCATTCTATTTAATATCATCATTAGCTTAGCTGGTTTTATTCCAAGCATATTTTTAACCGCGATCAATATACAGCTTTTCGGCTTAACAGACGGAACGATCATATCGATTACAGGTGAAGCATTAGGTGCAATTGTTTCATTTTATTTCTATCGACTAGGTTTCCAAAAATTTGCTCACAATAAAATAAACAACTACCCAAAAGTAGAACGTCTTCTTTATGTACGAGGTAAAGAGGCATTTTTACTCGTTCTATCATTTCGACTTGTTCCATTTATTCCATCAAGCATCATTACCTTATTTGCGGCTTTAGGCAAAATGTCGTTATTCTCTTTCAGTATTGCAAGTACAATAGGAAAAATACCGGCAATGCTTATCGAAGTATATTCTGCATATCATGTTATGAATGGAACAAGTGAAGCAAAGTGGATTATAACGATTGCTGGTTGTATTGGGGTATTGTATATATGGAAGAAGTGGAAGAAGAAATAAAAAAGGAGCAAATTGCTCCTTTTTTATTTTCTCTAAAGGGGATTGAAATCCTATTTCACACCAACTGCATCATAGGATTGCTTCACTGCTGTAACTTCAGCAGAGTTTGCGCCATATAAATCTGCCGCAGCTTGTACTAAGCCAGCACGAGCTTGACTAAATGTAGTAGATTCAGTGAAGTATTGTGTATTTGCACGATAATAGATTGCACCTACTTTATCCTTACCAATACCATTCACTGTTACGCCATAATGCGTGCCACCATTTGCTAATAAGTATGCTGCTTTGTTAATAATACCGCTGTTCGTATGAACACCACCATTATCACCTGAACCTGTGTAACGCTTAGAATAATGATCTGGGTCACCATATTTCGTTGGATCACTCATAGAGCGAAGAGCATCTCCCGATTGACCAGGTGTATAAATATCCTCTCCAACTTCCCAATCCGGATTACGATTATCATAGTACTCTACTAAAGTACCAAAAACATCAGAAATCGCTTCATTTAATGCACCTGACTCATTTTGATAAATAAGATTTGAACTATATTCTGTAACCGCATGTGTTAATTCATGCCCAATTACATCGATTCCACCTGATAATGAAGTAAATGTATAACCATCTCCATCTCCATATACCATTTGCGAGCCATTCCAGAATGCGTTATTATAATTACTTCCATAGTGGACTGTAGATTTTAACGGCGCTCCTGCATCATTAATAGAATTCCGGTTAAACGTGTTTTTATAATAATCATATGTTTTACCTGCATAATAATGAGCATCTACTGCTGCTGCATCATAAGATGCGTTGAAAACATTATCTGTATCTACCCATAAAGTTCCTGGTAATGTAGAACGATTTTTCGCATCATATGTGAAAATTGTTGCTCCTCGCGTATTGTCTTGTAAGTAATAAGATGATCCAGATAACGTTGTATTAATAGATTTCGTATCTCCTAGTACACCCTTACCTGTTCCAACTTTATTTGTTCCCGTTACAGGTTTTACAACTGCCTTTCCTTCTTGCTTTACAGCTTCTTGATTAAGCGGTACTTTATCTTCACCTGTCACATGATCAATCGTGTTGAATTTATTTAACACCTTGCCACTATCAGCTTCAATGAAATAATAATAGTTTCCTGGTTTTGGCTCTAAGAAGTTTAATTTCACAACATATGCGTAAGTTGTGTCTTCGCCATTTTGGTATACATATAAATCCGCTGATGGCTCTACCTCATATTTTGGCGTTATTCCTAAATCTTGCTGTGCAATTTCAATTGCTTTTTTACCTTCAATCTTATTTTTATTTTTTAATTTTTCCTTTTTATCTAAATCAGGTACAACTGTTCCAGATAACACTTTCAATGAACCATCTTTACTAACATGGGCTAGTTGAGTAGACCCCCATACTGGTGTACCTTCGTACATTTGTTGCATACGTACCACTGTTGCATCAGTTACAGAATCTTTTTTCACTTGTTTCACTTTGAAAGAATCCTCTGCACTCTTTTCCCCTAACTTATACTCTCCTTTTGCTGCATTTAAATAATCAAATACAACAGATTCTGCTTTCTTTCCAGTTGCTCCAGTTAAATCTCCAGAGATAAACTCAGGTGACTGCACTGCCTCGTTATACTTTTTCGTAGAGAGCACATTCTTTGAATCTGCAAATGCAGAGCTTGTCCCTCCAAATGTTGTAACTGCCATTCCTGCCGCTAATACAAATGCTAAACTCTTCTTTTTCATAATAACCTTCCCCCTAATAAAAAATTTTTTTGAAAAAGAGTAGTTTTATATTAGCATTAGATTTCCACTATTTATATACTAAAAATTCAATTAATTCTTTTCTCAAGTTTTGGAGAATTTTGGAGAACAAATATTGAGAAAGGCCCTTTCCGTTTCGGAAAGGGCCTTTCTCAATATTTGTTCTATATTTACTCTTTAAGCTAATTTATTTTTTGCGCTATAAATATCAATAAATATCAGGTTTACTTGTATATTGCTGAGCACCACCTGCTCCACCTATCGCAGTAAACACTAACCCCAATACTAACAATCCAGTCAATACTTTTCTCATTCGTATTCCTCCTTATAATCTTCTAGTACTTCAATAACAAGTTTATAATACCGATTACTTTCCTTTAGATCTGACAACTCTTCAAAGTATTCAGCAAGTTCCATATAAGCTTTCTTTAATTCTTTTTTATTTCCTGCAATTTTAAAAAATGGAATTGCTTCTGTTTCTAGAAATACTTTATATGCTTTTGTTTCTTCAAAATACCTATATCTGAGCATGAGAAGTAAATACAATTTCGTATTAAATCTCTCCTCCTGTCTAGCAGCTACAATCCCTTTATCAATCCACTCTTTAGCCTCATCTAATTGTCCAAGATTAATACATTGCAACGCCATCTCATATAACGTATCAATATAATTTAAATTCTCTTGTTTTTGATATTGTAAACTTTTTGAGTAATATTCTTTTGCTTCTGCATATTGATTTTTTTTATAATAAATATTTCCAATATTACTTAACGCAATAGCTAGAATTGAATCTTTTTCAGCAAAAGAATCTGATTCTCTTAGTATACTTTTATACATCTTTAAAGCTTCTTCATACTGCCCCTTCTCTGAATAACTTAACGCAATAATAATTTGACAATTAATTACATAACGGAATTTATACTCATTTCGAAATCCTTCTAGTGCAACATTTGCAAAATGAAGTGCAAGGTGCGGGATTTCTAAGTGACTGTATGCGAGCGCTATATTATAATGAATTCCCGTTTCATAATAGCTCAACTCTTTTGCCATCGCCTCAGTTTTAAGCAAGTAATCTAAACCATCTTTAAACTTATACTGTAAACAATATGATAACGCTTTACTATACATATACAACAACTTCTGAAACGGAGAATACTTCTTATACATCTTCTTTAGCTTATCTAACTCCTCTTTAAGAGCTGGAAAATCCCGTTTCATAATTAAATACCGCGTATAAAGAAGTTTATAATAATTTATGATTTCAAAGTCTAAAACATGCTTCATTTCAGCTTGCAGCTCATTATATATACGTTCTACCTGTTGCTTATCCAAATGAACCAATGCATTTAACCACTCATCTAATTTCTCTTTCACTTCCGCTTCCACATCTCGTAAATCCGACACAGCAATCTCTAACCTCGCACAGAGCAGCTGCAAAATTTCCTCTGATGCTTCTATCTTTCCATTTTCGATTTTACTTAAATATGAGACGGAACAAATGCCCTGACATAATTCTTCTTGTGTCATTTTTTGCTGTAGTCGTTTATAAAAAACTTGTTTTCCAATTTTCTCTAATGTTTGTTGCATTGTCCTCCTCCATTCTCATTTACCCTCACTACTCTAATAATACATAAAAATCAGAAAAATATAAATTAATAAATGTAAATTTTCTAAAGAATTTCACAAAAAATGGTTTTATTTCCATCTTAATAATTAATTTTTATGTTAGAAAAGGCTTCTGAACTAGTTTTTCTCAATCAATAGCTATCAACTATCGGTATTGATCTTTCCAATATAGTAAACAAAAGAAAATCCTCTTCTTACTAAGATAATCTTCTTTGGCATAAACTAGTAAAAATTGTTATACTATAACAAAATTACGGAGGTGTTTTCGCAATGAATCATTATAAAGACGATAGTTACGCCTTACATACAGATTTATATCAAATTAACATGGCTTATACGTATTGGAAAGACGGGATTCATAATCGCCGCTCTGTTTTTGATTTATATTTCCGAAAGCTTCCATTTGAAAATGGTTATGCCATTTTTGCTGGTCTTGAAAAAATTATTGAATACATAGAGAATTTTCGTTTTACCGAAAGTGATATCACTTATTTAAAAGAACTACAATTTGAAGAAGAGTTTCTGCATTATTTACAAAATATGAAGTTTACTGGAACAATTCGCAGTATGCAAGAAGGAGAAGTCGTTTTTAATAACGAACCACTATTACGCGTTGACGCACCGCTTGGTGAAGCTCAAATTATTGAAACCGCCTTGTTAAACATTGTGAATTACCAAACATTAATCGCTACAAAAGCAGCTCGCATGAAACATGCAGCGAACAATGACGAACTATTAGAATTTGGTACACGCCGCGCTCATGAATTTGATGCTGCCCTTTGGGGTACACGCGCAGCCTTTATTGGTGGATTTTCTTCTACTAGCAACGTCCGTGCTGGAAAACGCTTTGGTATTCCTGTCGCTGGCACACATGCTCATTCCTTTGTCCAAGCTTACCGTGATGAGTATGTTGCATTTAAAAAGTACGCTGAAACGCATCAAAAATGCGTTTTTCTCGTTGATACATATGATACGTTAAAATCCGGTGTACCAAATGCGATTCGAGTTGCTAAAGAATTCGGCGACCGTATTGATTTTTATGGTATTCGTCTTGATAGCGGCGATATGGCTTATTTATCAAAAGAAGCACGAAAACTACTTGATACAGCTGGATTTACAAATACAAAAATTATCGCTTCTAGCGATTTGGATGAATATACAATTATGCACTTAAAATCCCAAGGAGCAAAAATTGATGTATGGGGCGTTGGCACAAAACTCATCACTTCCTTTGAACAACCTGCATTAGGGGCTGTTTATAAGTTAGTTGCGATTGAAGATGAAAATGGGACGCTAAACGATACAATCAAAATTTCTTCTAATCCTGAAAAGATTACAACACCAGGATTAAAACGTGTATATCGCATTATTAATCGCGTCAACGGACACTCCGAAGGGGATTATATTGCGCTAGAAGCTGAAGTACCACAGCAGGAAGAACGTTTAAAAATGTTTCATCCTGTCCATACGTACATCAGTAAATTTGTGACAAATTTCGAAGCAAAAGAACTACACCATAATATTTTTGTAAAAGGTAAACGCACATATAAACTGCCTGAAATAAAAAATATCCAGCAGTATGCATATGATAGTTTAAATGTATTTTGGGAAGAATATAAACGGACTCTTAATCCTGAAGAATACCCAGTCGATTTAAGCCAAGAGTGCTGGGATCATAAAATGAATTATATTCAAAATGTACGAGAGCAAATTGCAAATCGTATTCAAAAATAAAAAGAGAAGCCTTCGCTTCTCTTTTTATCTTATAAGTCTTTCACTCTAAGCACACGCATCGCATTCAATACAGCAAGTAGTGTAACACCAACATCTGAGAAAACCGCTTCCCACATTGTTGCAATCCCAAATGCACCAAGGAGTAGGACAAGTCCTTTTACACCAAGTGCAAAGATAATATTTTGCCATACAATATTGCGTGTACGTTTGGCAATTTTAACAGCTGTTGCGATTTTAGAAGGTTCGTCTGTCATGATTACAATATCCGCCGCTTCAATCGCTGCATCAGATCCTAAGCCACCCATTGCAATCCCAACATCAGCTCTTGCTAATACTGGTGTATCATTAATTCCATCACCAACGAATGCAATTTTTTCTTTTGCTTGTTTTGCCCCATCAATTTTTTCGATTTCTTCTACTTTTTGCTGTGGCAATAATTCAGCATGAACTTCATCTAAACCAAGTTCTTTACCAACCGCTTCTCCAACTAATTTTGCATCACCTGTTAACATGACTGTTTTCTTAATACCAAGTTCTTTTAATTTTTGAATCGCTTGTTTTGAATCCTCTTTCACTTCATCAGAAATAACGATATAACCTGCATATGCACCATCTACAGCAACGTGAACAAGAGTGCCTACTGTTTGAGGCTGTTCGAATGCAATATTTTCTTTTCTCATTAATTTTGCATTGCCTGCAAAAATTTCTTTACCTTGCACTTTTACAACTGTACCATGACCAGAAATTTCACTGTAGTCCTCAATTATATTTTCATCAATTGATTTTCCATATGAACTTCGAATAGATTGTGCGATTGGATGATTTGAATAAACTTCTGCAAACGCAGCATATTCAAGAAGTTCTTCTTTTGTAGTTGTACCGTTTGGCTCCATTTTCGTTACCTTGAATACACCTTTTGTTAATGTTCCTGTTTTATCAAATACGATATGTTTCACATCATTCAGCGCTTCTAAATAGTTACTTCCTTTGATTAAAATACCGCTTTTAGATGCTCCACCAATACCACCAAAGAATCCAAGTGGAATAGATACCACTAACGCACATGGACAAGAAATAACAAGGAACACTAATGCACGATAAATCCAATCTGAGAATGTAGCACCTTCTAAAATAAGAGGAGGAATAAACGCTAATACTGCTGCTGTAATAACGACGACTGGAGTGTAGTAGCGCGCAAATTTTGTAATAAAGTTTTCTGTTGGCGCTTTTCGGCTACTTGCATTTTGTACTAAATCTAAAATTTTCGATACAGTTGATTCACCAAATTCTTTTGTTACCTCAATTGTTAACACACCATTTTGGTTCACAAAACCACTTAATACATCATTCCCAACTTCTACTTCACGAGGTACAGATTCACCAGTTAATGCTGAAGTATCTACCATTGATGTTCCTTCCACTACTTTCCCATCTAACGGTACTTTCTCACCTGGTTTAACAATGATATAGTCTCCAATTTTCACATCTTCCGGTGAAATTTGTTTTGTTTCGTTGCCAACTTTAACGTTTGCATAATCAGGACGAATATCCATTAATGAAGTAATTGATTTTCGAGAACGATTTACAGCAATGCTTTGGAATAATTCACCTACTTGGTAAAAGAGCATAACCGCAACAGCTTCTGGATACTCCCCAATCGCAAATGCTCCAAGTGTGGCAATCGCCATTAAAAAGTTTTCATCAAATACTTGGCCGCGTGTTATGTTTCTCACAGCTCGCCAAACAATATCTCCACCAATTAGTAAATATGCGATAACGAAAAGTGGAATTGTCATCATTTGCGGTAATCCTGCAAGTACAGCAATTCCTGTTAAAACCCCACCAATCGCTAAGCGCCACAGCATTTTCTTCACATTTCCTTCGCCATGGTCGTGGCTATGCCCATGATCATGACCTATTTTTTCTTCACGAACAACTTTTACATCTGGCTCTAACTTATGAACAATATTTTTCATATCTTGTACTGTCATTTCAAGCTCTTTTTTATTTGCAACTTCTATTTTTAATTTCTTCGATACAAAATCAACAGTCGCATTTGAAATTGTAGGCATCTCTTTTACCTTTGTTTCAATCTTCATTGCACAATTTGCACAATCTAGCCCTTCTAATACAAATACTTCTTTTGCAACTTTTGTTTTTTGTTCATCCTTTACTTGAATGTGCGGTTCTAATTTCGTAACAAGTTGTTTCGCTTCAGTAACAACGTTATTCTCTCGATTTTTCTCTGTTTCTAAAGTCATTGTCTTTGTTGCGAAGTTCACAGAACAAGAGGAGACACCCTCTAATCCCCCAACGCCTTTTTCAATTTTTATCGCACAGTTCGCACAATCTAATCCTTCTAACACAAGTTTCCGTTTCACTAGTGCTTCTGCCATCGTTCTCCCTCCTTGCGCTTTTCTTTTCTATTCTTCCTCATTTACATGTTCAAATGCTTGCTCAAAGATATGAATTACGTGATGGTCAGCTAATGAATAATAAACAACCTTTCCCTCTTTACGGTTTTTCACAAGTTTTGCTTGTTTTAATACACGAAGCTGATGTGAAATAGAGGATTGTGTCATACCGAGTAAATAAGCTAAGTCACATACACACATTTCCGCTTCAAATAGTGCGTGTAAAATACGTGTACGCGTACGATCACCTAATACTTTAAATAACTCTGCTACTTTGCTTAAACTTTCGTCATCTGGAATTGTTTGTTTTACTTGATCAACAACTTCTTCATGGATAATTGTTTGAGAACATGCTTCTTGGCATGCTTCTACTTTATTTTCAGCCATTATAGCTCACCTCTTTATTTGAACATATGAACAATCATTCATATATCTTATACTTTTATTATATGAGCACCCATTCATATGTGTCAATAAAATCCGCACTAAATTTTCCGAACATTTTATTCACATTTAAAAAACATATAACTTATTCTCCACATCCGCTATATTCTTCATACAAAAAAGAGATATACGAAGGTTTTCACCCTTTCATATACCCCTTTTTAATTTATTCAGTTCTCACTGCATCAACAACGATTTTTAATTCATTTTTTACGACCATTGTTTCACCCCTTTAAATATTTCAACATACAAATTCTATACAATGCTAATTTTTCCTCCTCTGCGCAAAAGAAAAAGCCTTGTGCGCTCCCTAGGCGCACAAGGCTTACAATTCATTATATCCCCTTAATTAGCTTCTTCCAAGCTATCTTGCGAACTTCCATCTTCTTTTAGATGACTGTGTTTTTTCGAATAAACAAAGTATACAACTACTCCAATTGCTAACCAAGCACCGAAGTACATCCATGTTGTTAACGGTAAGTTTACCATTAAGAATAGACAACATACGATTGAAATGATCGGTAAAATTGGTACAAGTGGCACCATAAATCCGCGCTGTAATTTCGGATGTGTTTTACGAAGGATGATAACCGATACACCAACCATCGCAAATGTTAGTAACGCTCCAATATTCGCTAAATTTGACAATTCTTTTAAATCGATAAATCCAGCAATTAAAGCACTACCAATTCCTGTTAACCAAGTTGAGAACGTTGGTGCTTCTGTCTTCTTGTTAATTTTCGCAAAAGATTCTGGCAATAAACCGTCACGACTCATTGCAAAGAATACACGTGTTGTTGCGTAAATATAAGCAAAAATTACAGCCATAATACCAATTACGGCTCCGACAGCAATTACACCAGCCACTTTATCTTGTCCAACAACTTCTAATACATAAGCCATTGCTTCAGGTACATCTAATTCCTTATAGGAAACCATACCCGTCATCACAAGACAAACTGCAACATAAATGATTGTACAAATGATTAATGAGGCAATAATACCAATTGGTAAATCACGCTGTGGATTTTTCACTTCTTCTGCTGAAGTTGCTAATGCATCGAAACCTAAGAAAGCAAAGAATACAGCTGCTCCTCCAGCAAAGACTCCACTTAAGCCATATGGTGCAAATGGAATCCAGTTTTCTGGTTTCACATAGAATACACCGACCGCAAGGAATAGGACAACAATACCAATTTTGATTAATACCATTGCATTATTCACACGTTTACTCTCTTTCGTACCACGCGATAATAGCAATGTTAACACTAGTGTAATAATCACTGCTGGCAAGTTCACAATACCACCTTGTGATGGAATCGTTAACAGTGCCTTTGGAATTTCTAACCCAAATCCACTCACCAATTTATGGAAATAGCCTGTCCATCCACCAGCTACTGCTGCCGTTGTTACAACGTATACCGATAGTAACGTCCATCCCATTAAATGGGCTACAAACTCACCAATTGTTGCATAAGAATATGTGTATACACTACCTGAGACGGGAAGTGTCGAAGCAACTTCTGCGTAACATAATGCCGCAAATCCACAAACAATTGCTGCAATCATAAATGAGAAAATAACTGCTGGACCAGCATCTCTTGCTGCTACTAATCCAGTTAATACAAGAACTCCTGTACCGATTATCGCACCAATCCCTAGCATTGTTAGGTCGAATGCCCCTAAAGTTTTAGACAAAGTCTTACTTTTACTTTCCCCTAACAATTGCGTAACGGATTTCTTTTTAAATAGGTTGGCCACGATGTATGCCCCCTTTTACTAAGAAGAGCTAAGAGGTCTTCTCTCTTAGCTCTTATCATGTTGTATTAAATATTGTTCGATTTTTATTTTGTATTATGCTTCAATTAGCAAGATACAGTTTCTGCTTCTAATAATTCTTTTGCACCTTTGTATTCTACACCGTGAGCTTCTGCAACTGCTTCGAATGTTACATAACCGTCTAATGTGTTAATACCTTTTAATAATGCAGAATTGCCTAGGCAAGCTTGTTTGTAACCTTTGTTTGCAATTTGCACTGCATATGGTACTGTTACGTTTGTTAATGCAAGAGTTGATGTACGTGGAACCGCACCAGGCATGTTTGCAACTGCATAATGAACAACGCCGTGTTTTTCATAAGTTGGGTTATCATGAGTTGTAATGCGGTCAGTTGTTTCGAAAATACCACCTTGGTCAATTGCGATATCAACTACAACAGAACCTGGTTCCATTGATTTAATCATTTCTTCTGTTACAAGTTTTGGCGCTTTTGCACCTGGAATTAATACCGCACCGATTACAAGATCAGATTCTTTTACAGCTTCTGCAATATTGTATGGGTTAGACATTAAAGTTTTCACTTGGTTACCGAAAATGTCATCTAATTGACGAAGACGTTCTGCACTTAAGTCGATGATTGTTACATCCGCACCTAGTCCAACTGCAATTTTAGCAGCATTTGTACCAGCTTGTCCACCACCGATAATTGTTACTTTACCACGTTTTACCCCTGGAACGCCTGCTAATAAGATACCTTTACCGCCTTTGTTTTTCTCAAGGAATTGCGCACCGATTTGTGCTGCCATACGACCAGCTACTTCACTCATAGGTGCAAGTAATGGTAAAGAACGGTTTTCTAATTGTACTGTTTCATAAGCGATAGAAACAACTTTCTTTTCAATTAATGCTTTTGTTAATTCTGGTTCTGGAGCTAAGTGTAAATATGTGAATAGAATTAAACCTTCGCTGAAGTGTTTGTATTCGCTTTCAATTGGTTCCTTAACTTTCATTACCATGTCCATGTTCCAAGCTTCTTCAGCTGTATCAACAATTTTTGCTCCTGCTTCAACATACTCAGCATCTGTAAAGCCAGATCCTAAACCTGCACCCTTTTGAATAAATACTTCGTGGTTGTTACGAACTAAATGTACAACACCAGCTGGTGTCATTGCCACACGGTTTTCGTTGTTTTTAATTTCTGTTGGTACCCCAATAAGCATAATGAAATGCCCCCTTATAATTAACAGAAAAAAGGAATTCTTTTTTCTTTTTATAATAATTAATAACTTATGTCCTTATTCTAGCATAACTTCAAAGTTATGAAAACGCTAACATACCAAATTAAAAAAGTTTATATATTTGGAATAGTGTAAATATAGAGAACTTTATTTTATAAGGGGTGGTTGTGTTTTTTTATTATCTATCATTCTATTTTTATTATAACCATGAAAACTACACATTAACCATTTATTATTTGACAATAATATAACAATGTGGGAAATCCACCCAAAACGCATACATATACACTTCCTATTCCCTATAATATTTTAGAACTATATTCTTTTTATATAAATCCATTTTGATTTGCAGGCATATAAGTCGCTGCTATAAAGAACAAAAGGGGACCTGCACTCGTTTTCTCTCTTTGTTTTAACTTGGCATAGGGCAGGAAAAGGATCTGACCGCTTCTATGCATGGCCGGATGCTCTCTCCCACCTAAAGATTAGATTTTATATCAGTTTTTTCAATTTGTACTTATATAGTAAAAAAACAGCCACCGATATTTAACCGGCAGCTGGATAACTTATAAATAATTTAGAAAATAAATCTTCCGTTGTCTCTGTAATCTTATCAAACATATCCGTTTCACTTTCTTCTTGCTCTTTCATCATCTTAATCGTTTCTTGTGCATCCTCAGGATAGTCTGTAATAACCCCATCGACATTGAGCTTATAATATTTCTTTAAGCTTTCCATATCATTTACAGTCCATACATAAATTGGTTTGTCTAACTTTCGTGCTGCTTTTACTAAGCGTTTATTTAACATATATTCTTCTGCCACATAGAAATCGGCTTGAACATATTTTAAATTTGCCCTGCTTGCATATAATATATATCCTACCTTTATGTCTGGATTTGCACGCTTAAATTCTTTAATGAGCGGATAGTGTAATGTTTGAATTACACATTGCTTTTCAAAGTCATTGTCCTTAATCGTTTTTAATACTTTCTTTACAAACCCTTTTTCATTTCCATGCAGCTTCACTTCTATATTAAGTTTTATCTTATTTTTCGCAAGCTTAATAATTTCATCAAGGGTACTAATTTTTCCCGTGAATCCATCTTGACTAAGAGTCAGTTTTTGAAGCTCATCCATCGTCAAATCTGATACTTGTACATTCGCATCAGCAAGACGCTTTAATTTTAAATCATGTATTACTGCCAATTCACCATCTTTTGTTTGCAACACATCAATTTCAGCATAATCTGCTTTTGCATCAATCGCACCTTGTACAGCCTCTTTCGTATTCTCTACTCCTTTGGAAACATATCCACGATGCGCCATAATAACTGGCTCTTTATATGAATTCGAAATAAACGTTACAATGAACGCAACCACCATACCAACTGTGAACACACCAACAATGTAAACACCTATAAATTTCAAACGATGCTTTTTAAAGAAACATTTATCTGCTTTTGTTTTGGAATAATCTAAGCCTTCTTCTAATAAAACATCTTCGACTGAAACCTTTTGTAAATATAGTCTTGTCAATGCCATAATATAAAACGGAGTCACAATAAAACTAAATAAATATAATGTACTCGTCAAAAATACAGATAGAGTAGATTCTGCTAATAGGGCAAATGTTCCTTTTGGATTCGTAAATTCATACACACCCCATAAAAACAATAAGTACACACCCATAAATAAAATAAACACGATTCCTATTGATATAAAAAAGCCGACTAAAAAAAGCAACACTTTAAAGAAATTTTCTTTTACCAAATTTGCACTTTTACGTGCAGCCGTACGAAATGGTTTTTCTTCTAAAACAATAATAGGTAAAGTGAAAATCCACCGAAGATTCAAATATACAACTACAGCGAAGAAAGTATAGTAACCTACTTGTCCCATTGTCGTTTTAAACAATTCCCCTGTAATAAAATTTGGAATTTGAATTTCTGGGATTAATGCAGATCTATACCCCATGCTTAAAAGCGGTAACAATACAACCGCATACAAAACAAATCCAGGTAAGCAATATGTAAACAGAGAAGGTAAGTACGTTACTGTTTTATACAAAATCGGACGCAATCTCACCTTTTGCCTTTTATGTGCAAAATACGAAATAATAATAAGCACCGCGAACTCCGTAAAAATAAGAAAAAGTGCCAATATCGATAAAATTAAAATAGCTGCGATGCCATACGGTGTTTTCAAAAAAGCTAGCAATTCATCATTTGTCGCATTTGCATAGCCACCCCAGTATAATAATTTATTAAAAATCATACCGAATAGCGGTATAAATACAATAGCCGCTATTAACTTATAAACGAGCTGAAACACCAGTACATTCCAAAAAGCAAATTGTACTGTCTGAAAGGAATGTCTCATGACTCCTGCTATAGATAGTCTTTTACGGTGTAGCATAAATTCCTCCAACTTCTAAAACTATATTTGAAATGGATTCCATACTTCCATTTCACATCCATCCTTTTTTATAATAATATATTCTACTTAACATGAACACTCTTATACATCCCAAAAAGAGTGACGGGTATCTCCCCATCACTCTTTCTCATTTTTACCACACTATTTACGGGTAGTAAAACCCCCACTGATTAAAATTCCATTATTTTTTCTCTAATCCTTGTCCAAATGCTTTTAAAAAGCTAAAGCCAAAGGTAATTGCCCTATTGATATCTGGGTCTTTTAATACTTTAAAGAAGTCCATAACCTTTGTTTTCTTGCCTTTTTTTAATTCGTCTGTCGCAAATTGTAATCCTGTAACTAAACTTGATGTCACCTGTTTTGTTACTTCTGGGTCGACAGAAGATAGGGCTTCTCCTGCCCCCATCATATTATTTAATGCATTTTTTACCGGCTCACGATTTAATTGCTCGACAGCGATTTTAGAAACATCTTCTTTTGCAGCAAGCAAACTGATTGCTGCATCTAATATGCCCGCTTGTTGCAACTGTGCTAACAATTGCATCGTCTCTTCTACCGCTTCACGGTTTTCAGTTAATTGCATGAACAGCTCATCTGATAACTGTTGTTTCTTTTCTTCTTCTGTTATAACTTTCTTTTGAATCAATGTAATTTCTTTTGCCACATTTTTCGCCCCCTAGTTCTGATCCACAAGTGATACGTATTGTTTTCGCTGCCATTTCTGCTGAATTTCAACACCATTTTGCGGATGACGTTTTTTATCTCTTGGGTTCGAAGCAGGAAGCGGACGATTTCCTTTTTCACGTAATACCCGCATTTTCACCATCGTTTGTTTATACGCAGGTGTACAAGTATACAGGTCTGTCGCTGTTCCTGTTAAAATATTAATCGCTTCTTCATTTACTGTCGCATGCATCGGTAAATATAGTTCATTTCCAGTCACACGGTCTGTAATAAGTGCCTGCACTTTGATTTTCCCAAACGGTGACGCTAGCTCTACAAGGCCACCATCTTTCACATTCCGCTGGGCAGCAAGCTCTGGTGAAATCTCAACAAACACGTCAGACATTTTAGATAAAATTCCTACTGATTTATTTGTCATATTCCCTTCATGGAAATGTTCGAGCAAACGACCATTATTTAATAATAAATCGTAGTCTTCTGGCGCTTCAACTGGCGGAATCCATTCATCCAATGATAAACGTGCTTTTTTATCTGGGAAATTAAAGCCATCTACATATAATAGTGGTGTGTCGCTACCATCATGACTACCCCAACATAAACTATTCCATCCTTCTAAGCGGTCGTATGTGGCTTGGGAATAATACGGCGCGAGTGACGCAATTTCATCCATAATTTCACTTGGGCTTTCATAATTCCAATCACCACCTAGGGCACGAGCTACTTTTTGTAAAATCCACCAGTCCGGTTTAGAATCACCAAGTGGTTTCATAGCTTCATATAAACGCTGAATACGACGCTCTGTATTCGTAAATGTTCCTTCTTTTTCTAGACTTGGTGCCGCTGGTAAAATAACATCAGCAAAACGAGCTGTTTTTGATAAGAACATGTCTTGAACTACAAGGAAATCAAGATTACTTAAAATGTGTTGCACATGATTCGCATTGGAATCGACTAACGCCATTTCTTCTCCCATTACATACATACCGCGTAGTTTTCCTTCTTCTGCTGCAGCAAGCATCGCAATGTTATTCAGCCCTGGCTCTTTCGGAATTGTAGTACCATATGCTTTTTCAAATTTCGCACGAAGTGTATCATCCGACACTGCTTGATAACCTGGAAGCCAGTTTGGTAATGTTGCCATATCGCAAGCACCTTGTACATTATTATGCCCACGGAGTGGATATGCACCTGCACCAGAGCGACGATAGTTACCTGTTACAAGAAGTAAGTTTGAAATCGCTGCGGATGTTGTACTTCCTCCTGTATTTTGCGTAACACCCATACCCCAAAGTATACAAGTACCATCTGCTTCATATATCATACGAGCCATTTCTTTTAATGTATCTTTCGAAATACCTGTAATTCTTTCCGTATAATCAAGTGTATACTTCCCTAACATTTTGCTGTATTCATCAAAGTTCTTTACATTTTCGTCTAAGAACTTTTGATCATGCCAGCCTTGATCAATAATATATTTTGTTATACCTGCAAGCCAGACATAATCTGTTCCTTGACGTGGATGAATAAACATGTCAGCACGCTCTGCCATTTCATGTTTACGAAGATCTGCCACAATTAACTTTTGTTCCTGTAATTTGTGAGCACGTTTCACACGAGTAGCAAGTACAGGGTGTCCTTCCGTTGGATTCGCTCCCACAATAATGACAAGGCCAGCTGCCGCAATATCTTTCACTGTTCCTGCGTCTCCGCCTATACCAACAGTTTTTGTTAAACCATCGCTTGCTGGTGATTGACAGTAACGGGAACAGTTATCCACATTATTTGTTCCATATATTTGACGAGCTAACTTTTGCATTAAATAGTTTTCTTCATTTGTTACTTTTGAAGAAGAAATAAATCCAAATGCATCGCTACCATATTCAGATTTAATATGCTGCATATTGGATGCAACAACTTCTAAAGCTTCTTCCCATGATGCCTCAACGAACATATCTCCTTGACGAATCAATGGTTTCGTAATGCGGTCCTCACTATTTACAAAGTCCCAACCGAATTTCCCTTTTACACATGTAGAAATTCCATTTACAGGTGCATTTGATACAGGTTGTACTTTTAAAATTTGACGATCTTTCGTCCATACTTCAAACGAACAACCTACGCCGCAAAATGTACAAACTGTTTTCGTTTTATTGATTTTCGTTTCACGCATTGCAGATTCAACTTCTGAAACTGCTAAAATACTACTATATCCAGGCTCTACATCCTTTACAAAATCAATCATTGGGTCTAACACATCCGGTTTTAGTCCGGTCATGAACCCTGCTTCTCCAAGCATTGATTTTTCCATTAATGCGTTACAAGGACACACCGTTACACATTGCCCGCAACTCACACAAGATGAATCGTTAATACTTACGCCGCTATCCCAAATTACACGTGGACGATCTAAGCTCCAATCAATCGATAATGTCTCGTTTACTTGTAAGTTCTGACATACTTCTACACATTGTCCACAAGCAATACATTGGTTTGGGTCATAGCGGTAAAATGGATGAGTCATATCCACTTCTTTTGCACTAACTTTCGGTTCATATGGGTATTTCTGTTCTTCAATTCCCATCATATGTACCGTATTATGAACTTTACAGTTACCGTTATTATTATCACATACTGTACAATACAATAAATGGTTCTCTAATATTCTATCCATTGCTTCCGTTTGTGCTTCTTTAGCACGCACTGATTTTCTTTCGATATGCATACCATCTTCCAATTTCGTCGAACAAGCACGCAGTAGCTTTCCATCTACTTCAACAATACACGTATCACAAGTTTGAATTGGATCCACCTCTGGTACATGACAAATTTGTGGATGCTCTAAATTACTTTCGTTAAATAATTGCAGTATCGTTTTTTCACCAGATGAAAGAAATTCTGTCCCATCAACGGTTACACGAACTGTCTTTTCTGCCATAGTTTCCCCTCTCCTCACAACCAACTGTATAACACAATTTTGAATCCGTTTTCAAAATTATGTTGTTATACATTTTTTTTGAAACTCCCTGCTGAAATTCTATCTTAAAAGCCGATTCTAGATGCTATAAGGTGTGTCCTATGAAAGCCTACAAATGACACTATTCTACCATTCTATTATATCTTAAACATACAATAATAACCAAATAATCTTCTTGTCTTGTCCCTAACAGATGCTTTTATTTTTTTATTGGTTTATGATAAATAGTAAGAAAAATACATATGAAGGGGAAAATACTATGGGGCCTGTCCAAGAAACATGTAAAATGGTACGTTATCAAACTGGAACATTCCTCGAGCAAGAAGATGAAATTGTCACAGAATATCCTGTAACAATTAAATTAAACGGGGATGAATATGTAACAGTTGTATGTACTCCAAATTATATTGAAGATATGGTAATAGGTTTTTTAATTTCTGAAGGAATTATTGCTTCTTATGAGAACATTGATGAGTTATGGATACAGAAAGACAAAGGGGTTGTCCATGTCAAAACATCACAAATCAATTCAATTTATCAAACGCTATATAACAAACGATATGTCACTTCTTGTTGCGGCAAAAGTAGACAAGGATTTGTTTTTGTAAATGATGCAGCAAAAGCAAAAACTTTAAATGATATACATGTAACAATTACTCCAGAAGAATGCTTTCATTTAATGAACACCTTACAGCAATCTTCTAATACGTTTCGTCAAACAGGCGGAGTTCATAATACCGCCCTTTGCGATCGAAATACCATTCTCATATCAAGAATGGATATTGGAAGACATAACGCATTAGATAAAATATATGGTCATTGTTTACGAAATCATATCCCCATTAAAGGGAAAATCATTGCATTTAGTGGCCGAATCTCATCTGAAATTTTGCTAAAGGTTTCTAAAATTGGTTGCGAAATTGTTCTTTCTAAATCAGCTCCAACAAAATTAGCACTACAGCTTGCTCATGATTTAGGAATTACGGTAGTTGGGTTTATTCGTAATGACTCCTGTAATATTTATACTCATCCAGGACGAGTTGAAGGCTATATCACAGAAATAAAATGATTCCTACCAAAGGAATCATTTTTTAGTTATAAAAATGTAATATATTTAATTGTTGAATAGTTAATAAAGTTAATATATAATTTCATTACATAAAGTGAATCATAAAAAATAACTGAAGACATATGTCTTCCTCGCATATATCTACTTATTCTTTTACAAATTAAGAAAGAATACGTACAGAATATGTTTATCCTGCATTAACGGGCAGTAAGACCCCACTGATTAAAGTTTCACTTTATGAATACACAGTAGATGTTCTATCAATATAATCAGCAGACTCTTACGGATTACAATCCCCTGCTTTACATAATAAAGCCGAGGATCTATTTCCCTATAGAGTGAGATAAACTGAGGAGGTTACAGCTATGGAAATTCGTTTATTAACAAAAGAGGATGCCAAAATTTATTTAAAAGTTTGTATGGAAGGATTAACACAAAATCCAGAAGCCTTTAGTTCTTCTTATGAAGATGTACTAAAACATGAGGATCCTGTTGCTGCAATGGCAAAACGTTTATCTAACCCTGATAAGTATACCCTTGGTGTCTTTAAAGATAACGATTTGATCGGACTCGCGACTTTAGAAACAAAACCATTTATTAAACAAGAACATAAAGCAAAAATCGGCTCTGTTTACGTCTCTCCAAAAGCTCGTGGTCTTGGGGCTGGACGTGCATTAATAAAAGCCATTATTGAAAATGCTCATAAATTACATGTAGAACAACTCATGCTTGATGTTGTCGTTGGAAATGCAACTGCAAAAAAACTGTACGAGTCACTTGGCTTTCAAACATATGGCGTACAAGAACGTTCCTTAAAACACAATGGACAGTATTGGGATGAGGAACATATGGTTTTATTTTTAAATGACTAATCATACAGCATATAGAAATACAAATTGAAAAACCGACATAAAACCTGTCTTTTTAGATGGAAGAGAGCATCCGCCCATGCATGGAAACGGTCAGATCCTCTTCCTGCCCCATGCCGAGTAACAACAAAGAGAGGAAACGAGAGCAAATCACCTTTTGTTCTTTATCCCGCTATTTGCGGGCAGTAAGACCCCCACCTCAAAATTCAGAAAGAGCAAAAAGTTAGGTGGGGAATCAACTGCCCGTAAAAGCCCGATTGGTGAAGGCTAATAATCAGTGGGGGATGAAGAAACCCCACACTGATTATTAGCCTTCACTTTATAGCAGCGACTTATATGTTGGAAAATCAAAATATATTTATATAACTTTTCACAAAAGTGCCTTTTCATATAAAGGTGCTTTTTTCTTACAACAATGTAATGTCCATGTCATCTTATTGAATGGTTCTATTCCTTCCTCTTCGCTATACTAAAAGTACGAAATCACAACAAGGAGAGATAAGAGATGAAAAAAATGATAGAAGTAATTGGAGCAATTATCGAAGTAATGGTAAATGGAAAATCCGTAGCAATGGAATTAAATCAATAATTAGAGGGGCAATGGATATGAAACAGCACAAACATCTTATCTTTTTAATTTGCGGTACAGTAATTGTAACATCAGGATTAGCAATTCTTCCTTGGTTTATTGTATAGCGCTTCTATCATTTTTCGATCCCTTATCCCTTCCCAAAAAAACTCGTACATACAATACGTTTTTTCATCCCACAGTTTTCACTTTCTATCCTCCAAGTTATGAGATAATATTGATTATAAAACAGAAAAAGCTCGTTGTTTCTCAAAACTGAAACAACGAGCTCTTTACAATCTATAGAATTCCAAAAATTTTTTTTGCACATGTCACAATAATCAACATGGATACCGTAACGCACATAATAACCGCATTACGATCTTGCTTATCCTTTTGTAAACGTTCTTCTTTTCTCATTTGTAAAATCCCCTTTATAACATCAAAAAAAGTGTGAGATAGGAGATTTTCCTTATCCGATGCGAGGTGAATACGAAATTTCTCACCATCTCACATACACAATAGAATGGAATTGTCATTTTATAAATAAAATGACATGACGTTATGTCGCAACATAGGGTATTTTGTGTCGCTACGCCTTCTATTATAAAAAAGAGTTGTGCAAAAGTAGTGCATTTTTTATGTCAATTGCCTTCATAGAAAAAATGCACTACTTTTCAATCACATAAACAGAGTTTTTTATTATTTTCATGTAAACTATACAAAGTAGAATGAGAATGTTTTGAGGTGCACAAGAACTATGATTAAAATTTTATTAGTAGACGATGAAGAACGCATGTTACGATTATTAGATTTATTTTTAAGCCCACGCGGTTATTTTTGTATGAAAGCCAATTCTGGTATAGAAGCTCTTGAACTAATTCAGCAAAAGAACTTCGATATCATTTTATTAGATGTCATGATGCCAAATATGGATGGATGGGATACATGTTATCAAATCCGCCAAATCTGCAATGTTCCAATTATAATGTTAACAGCTCGTAATCAAAGCTACGATATGGTAAAGGGACTCACAATGGGAGCTGATGACTATATTACAAAGCCGTTTAATGAACAGGTATTAGTTGCACGAATTGAAGCTGTACTGCGCCGAACCAAAAAGGACGGTTTTATCAGCTTCAATGGCATTGAATGGGATAAAACAAAACATACTGTTACTGTTTATAACGAGAAAATTTCACTTACACCTATCGAATTTTCATTGCTAGGACTGTTTTTACAAAATACGAACCGAGCATATAGCCGTGATGATTTAATTGAAAAAATATGGGGATATCAAACGGATATTGAATACCGTACTGTCGACTCACATATCCGCAATATCCGTGATAAATTACGAAAAAAAGACTTCCCTGTTGAAAAATACTTAGAAACCATCTATAAAGTGGGATATAAGTGGAAAAGCGAATAATAGTAATAATAACCTCGGTCAGTGGTCAGATTCATCCCACTGACCGTAAATGCATGATAAAGGTATGGTGAAAACATGAGCAAACTTTCCCTGAAGGTTGGTACATACTTCTTAATATTAGCTTTATGTATCGAAACAATAGCCTTTGTATCTTTTCATACAAGTCTTGCCAAAATGCGCATCGACGAAGAAACAACCGCCCTTTTAAATAAAGGAAATCGCTATCGTGACCGTATTGAAAATCACTATGGTCCACGCGCCTTTGAACGCGCTACTGCAGCAGAATCTCACTCTAATTCAGATACAAAGTTAGTTATAACAGACAGCAACGGACAAATCTTGTCTGCTTCAGATCCTGTAACGGAAGATATGAAGAAACAACTTAATTGCAAAATAAAATCTATTTCAAGAAACGGAACGATGATTGAAAAAAATTGGAAAACATCAAAAGTCATTTCAACAGCAAGTCCAATTATCATTCAAGGGCAAGTGGCTGGTTATGTTCATATGTTTTTAGATACAGCATTCTTAGAAAAAATGATTCTTCGTTTAACACATCAATTTATTATTATCGGTATATTGACCCTTCTTTTAACAACAATTTCTGTATTTATCTTTTCTCGTGTTATTACTGATCCGCTTATTAAAATGAAACGAGCAACAGAAAAAATGTTAAAGCTAAATAAGCCAATTAAATTAGGGATTACACGTAATGATGAACTTGGTAGTTTAGCCAAAACCATTGAAGAATTATCAAGCGAATTAACCTACATGAAAAAAGAACGAAATGAATTTCTTGCAAGTGTTGCTCACGAACTTCTCACACCACTCACATATATGAAAGGTTATGCGAAAGTTGCTAAAAGAGATTCTTTATCTAAAGAGGAACGTGAAGAATATCTACAAATTATCGAAGATGAAACCGATAGTGTAACAGAACTCGTTCAAGATTTATTCGATCTTGTTCAGCTAGAACAACACCAATTCATTATAAAAAAACAGAAAGTTCGACTCTTTCCTTTTCTGGAACGAATGATTGAAAAAGCAAAAACTACGTTTGCTAAAAAACAAATAAAAATTAAATTCTACTGTGCAGTTACCCCCGTTGTCTGTATGGATGAACGTCGAATGGAACAAGTGATGCTAAATTTATTACATAACGCCTATCAGCATTCTTATGAACAATCAGTTATTACTGTACACGCATCGCAAAATGAGAATACTTTTTCTATAAGTGTGCAAGATGAAGGAGAAGGGATTCCGCAAGAAGACATCCCGCATATTTTTGATCGTTTTTATCGAGTTGATAAATCAAGAACTCGAGCGACAGGCGGTAAAGGAATTGGCCTAGCTGTTGCAAAAGAAATCGTTGAGTTACATAGCGGCTCCATTCAAGTAAAAAGTGAATTAGGAATGGGAACCGAATTTATTATTAAATTACCAATCGAATAATATAATTGTTCGTCTATCACCAGTAGTATCTTTACTTCAAAACTGCTGGTGATATTATGTTAATAGCTAATATTTATTCGCAAATTATTAGTAAACCCATTAAAATACTAATAGTACGAGCTGACCTTTTGAAATTATTCTTATTTCAATATAAAATATAACTACATTTGTCAAAGATTTGGAGGGTGATATAATTGGATATCCATGTATTAACAAAAAACGAGGCAGAAATTTACTTAGAACTTCGCGTAGAAGGATTAAAACAAAACCCTGAGGCTTTCAGCTCTTCTTATGAAGATATTATTAATAAAGAATGTCCGATTGAATATAAGGCACAAAAGTTAGCACAAGATGAAAACTATACACTAGGTGCATTTAAAGATGGAAAATTAATCGGGGTTGCAACCCTGGAAACGAAACCATACGTAAAGCAAGAGCATAAAGCGAAAATTGGTTCCGTATATGTATCTCCAAAAGCACGCGGACTTGGAGCTGGAAAAGCACTTATTAAAGAATGTATTGAACTTGCCAAAACATTAGAAGTAGAACAAATTATGCTTGATGTTGTTGTCGGAAATGACGGTGCGAAAAAGCTTTACGAATCATTAGGCTTTAAAACATTTGGTGTACAAGAACGTTCTTTAAAATATAACGGCCAATATTGGGATGAAGAGCATATGGTTTTATTCTTAGATGAAGAAAAGTAATAAAAAAATCCTCAAGTATATGAGGATTTTTTTATTAGCATTTTACATTGCAAACCACGCATTATATAATAATTGAATTGCCTCTTCAATCTCAGCCTCTGATAAAATAGCAAACCCGAGTAACACTGTGTTTTTTGAAGCAGTACCTTCTTTATAGTACATTGAAACTGGGTATACTTTTATACTATTTTCAGCTGCCCTCTTTATTAATTCTTCTTCTAACATTCCATTATGAACCTTTAATAAAATATGTAAGCCGGAATCTTCTCCTATCACTTCCACCTTATCAGAAAAGTACCTTTCTATCGCTGAGACAAGAGCATCTCTCTTTTTTCGATAAACAACTCGCATCTTATAAATATGTTTTTCCCAATGTCCTTCATTTAAAAACCTTCTAATGATTTCTTGATCAATCCTTGAAACACTTTGTGTGTAAAATAAATATTGTGTTTGATACAACTCAATTAGCTGTTTTGGTAGCACCATGTAGCTCATCCGTAATGATGGAAGCAAGGCTTTTGAAAGTGTTCCCATATAAATTACATTTCCCTCTGTATCAAGCCCTTGCAATGCTGGAATCGGTTTTCCAGAGTAACGAAACTCACTATCATAATCATCTTCAATAATATAACGTCCACGCTTCCCTTGTGCCCATTGTAATAGTTGCAGTCTTCTTTTAATTGGCATAATCATTCCACACGGAAATTGATGGGATGGGGTAACGAACACAACATTCGCATTGCTACCTTCTAAATCTGAAAGACAAATCCCATCCTCATCAAGCAAGAGCATCTGAACATTTTCTTCCCCTTTCTCAAAGGCAACCAATTTCCGGTGATATCCTGGATTTTCAACTGCAAAATGACTTCCCTTTAGCAACTGAAACAACATTCTTATTAAAAATTGTGTTCCGGCTCCTATTACAATCTGACTTGCGGAACATCTCACACCTCTTGATTCATATAAATATTTTGCAATCTCTTCACGTAAACTCGATTCACCTTGGGGATGACCAAGAAATAGTAGGTCCTTATTTTCTAGTTGCCATACCTCGTTTGAAACCTTTCGATATACAGAGAATGGAAATGCATTTGCATCTACACCGGTTTGTGTAAAATCATATTTATATTTCTGCTCCTTGTGCAGTACCTCCTTAACGACTTCTCTTTTTTTCACTGTATGTATCATTTGTTCAATTTCACATACAAAATACCCCTTACGTGAAATCGATTCAATATACCCTTCTGCAAGAAGCTGCTCATATGCCGATTCCACTGTATTTTTACTCACTTCTAAATGCGTCGCTAACTTTCTTTTTGCTGGGAGCTTCGTCAAAGGAGGAATTTTTCCACTTCTTATTTCTGCTTGTATATACTCGTATAACTGTACATACAGTGGAATTTTTTTCTCCATATTCAAATTTGGTGTTAATTCTAACATAAAATCTGACCCCCTTATAAAATATATTATTGGTACTTTTAACAGTACCAGGAGTTATATATAATTCCTTTTATCATGTAAATTTTAAAAAATCAATCCTAGAAAGGAGCATTATGATGAACAATAACAGACGACTCGGCCTCATTATGATTATTACAGGAGCTACTTTATGGGGATTATCAGGTCCGATGATTCAGTGGCTTTTTCAACATACTAAAGTATCATCTATCGACTTTTTAGTAATTCGTCTATTGCTTGCTGGGGTCTTTATTTTATGTTTCTTACTTACAAAAAAACAAAATATATTTCGTATTTGGCAACAGCCACACCATTTTATACAATTGATTATTTTTTCTATTCTCGGGATGCTTGGCGCACAGTATGCTTTTATCGAAACGGTGCATATTAGCAACGCTGTTACCGCTACGTTATTTCAATTTTTAGGGCCAATTCTCATTACTATTTATGTTGCGATACAATATAAAAAACTTCCTTCCACTATGCAGGTGTTAGCAATTGTTGCTGCCCTGACAGGAACATACTTTATCATTACAAATGGATCCGCCCAAAATATTGTTTTATCGAAAGAAGCGATCTTATTTGGACTATTAACAGCGATTGGCTTTGCCTTTTACACGCTTCATCCAACTTTCCTTATTAAACAATGGGGAACGACTCTTATTATTGGCTGGGGTATGTTAATCGGAGGTATTGCACTATTTATTTCCAATCGCTCTTTTGAATGGAAACAACTTTCACAGACCTTTACGTTGCAAACATTTTCTATGCTGATTTTAATTATTATAAGCGGAACACTTTCTTTTCTCCTTTACATTGGTAGTCTAAAATATTTATCAGCAACAGAAACCAGTATTTTATCTAGTATTGAGCCGCTTGTAGCAGCTATTGTTTCCATCACTTGGCTAAAAGAATCTTTCGGAGCATACCAACTACTAGGCGGTGTATGTATAGTCATCTCTGTTATTTTCTTAACAATGCCAGAAAAAGAAGCAGAGCCTACATTTACAACTGAACAAATATAGTACAAAATGTCAAAAGAGGTCATACTAAACTTATGGCCTCTTTTTATGAATTAAAAGGAATTGTCCCCTCTTCTAGCAAATACAATTACACTAACAATGTAAAATAGGAGTGTGGCAAAATGAAAAAAATTGGAACTGTGCTACTTTTCTCCTGTATTATCACTGGCTGTACCTCACTAGAGCAAGATTCCAAAGCACCGATAAACGAAATAACCGAAACTTCTAAACCTCAAAATAACGCGCCCGCCTTTTTTCACCTTAGCGTCTTAAAGGATGTTAACTGGCAAGAAAGTCCTTCCTTTGTAGATGGGAAGATACCGTTAAAAGGCATTGAAGGAAAGATTGCAATTGCAGATAGTGCTTTCATTGCCAATGAGAAAAATAAACAGATGTGGTTCTTCCTAGATCCACAAATGCCATCTGGAAAACTATCTATTATTGCTCTAAAACAAGGATCTACAACACCCACTCCCGTACTCTTTCAAGATGAAACTTCCGAACAAACTTGGACTGCTCCAACTTCCATTCATTCAAGTACAAAAGAATTACCTCTTCTTATGTCGCTGCCTTCCCCTGGATTATGGGTATTAAATGTATATATTGGTGAGAAATATTATGAGCAAATTGTTATTCTTGTAGAAAAAAGTGACAAAGCTTAATTTCTTCCTTACAGCAATGTAATTCTCATGTCACCTACTTCGATAGTTGTATCTACATCTCTCCCTTATACTAAAAGTAAGAAATGAAACAACAAACAAGGAGAGATGAGAGATGAAAAAAGTGATGGAAGTAGTTGCAGCAGTAGTAGAGGTTTTTGTAAATGGAAAGCAAGTGGCAATGGAGTTAAACAAATAATGAAACGAGGAACATTCATTATGAATTGTATAATCACATAAAAAGAGATAAGGTTTCCTCATTGTTTTGATCCCTTATCTCCCTTTTAAATGCAGTGTCTTCTCAAAAAGATGACACTGTTTTTTTATTGCTCTATAGAATAACTTGGCACCTTTTTGACTTGTGCCACGCCTGATTCAATTGCTGCCTTCGCTACTGCAGCTGCCACACTTGGGACAACTCTTTTGTCCAATGGATTGGGAATGACATAATTTTCAGTTCGTTCTTCATCCGTAATGATGTTCGCGATTCCATATGCTGCAGCTAGTTTCATTTCTTCGGTAACATCTGTTGCACGTACATCTAATGCACCACGGAATATCCCAGGAAATGCTAACACATTATTTACCTGGTTTGGAAAATCAGAACGTCCTGTTCCAACAACCGCCGCTCCAGCCTGCAGTGCATCTTCTGGGAATATTTCTGGAATTGGATTCGCCATTGCAAACACAATTGGTTTTTTATTCATTGTCTGCACAAGCTCTTTTGTTAATACATTAGGAGCAGATACACCAATAAAGATATCTGATTCACGGATTGCTTCTTGTAATGTTCCACGTACATGTTCACGATTTGTTTCTTTTGAAATCTCTAATTGTGCCGAATTCATCCATGATTCGCCCTCACAAACAATTCCTTCTAAACTTACTAAAGTGATATGCTGTGCCCCTGCTTTTAATAATAATTTCCCAATCGCTATCCCTGCAGATCCGGCACCATTAATGACAATTTTCACTTTATCCATCTGTTTGTTTACAACTTTTAAAGCATTAATAACTGCCGCTAAAACAACAATCGCTGTTCCATGTTGGTCATCATGAAATACCGGAATATTCGTTTCTTCCTTTAATCTCTTTTCAATTTCAAAACAACGTGGTGCCGCAATATCTTCTAAATTAATCCCAGCAAATGTAGGCTCTAAATTTTTCACAAGGGTAACGATTTCATCTACATCTTTCGTTCCTAGACACAATGGGAATGCATCCACATTCGCAAATTTTTTAAATAAAATAGATTTTCCTTCCATAACAGGCATAGCCGCTTTCGGTCCAATATCACCTAATCCAAGTACTGCTGTTCCATCCGAAACAACGGCAACCATATTACCACGTGCTGTGTAGTCATATGCTGTTTCTTCATCCGCTGCAATCGCTTTACAAGACTCAGCTACTCCCGGTGTATATGTTAAACTTAAATCATCTGCTGAATTAACTTCCACCTTACTAGTAATTTCAATTTTTCCAACCAATTCTTTATGAAGCAGTAATGAACGCTCCTTAATTTGACTTTCTAACATATAAATAAACTCCTCCTAATTTGACAAGCTAGCTACGTCTTTACATAGCTAGCTTGTATAATGATAAATTATGAAAACATTTTTAATAAAATTGTTGCTGTTACAACCATAGCAGCGCCGCCCAAACGTGTTGAAATTTGTGCGAATGGCATTAATTCCATTCGATTTGAAGCTGATAAAATCGCAACATCACCAGTTCCACCTAATCCGCTATGACATCCTGTTACAATCGCCGACTCAACCGGATACATTTTCATTACTTTTCCTACAAGGTAACCCGATGCTATCATTGTGAGTACCACTGACGCACACACAACAACGTATCCAACTGAAAGAACAGCTGCCACATCTTTTAACGGAATGTATAACAGGCCTAATCCAACCATTAATGGCCACGTTAAGTTTTTTGAAATAAATTTGTATAAATGATATGCTCCTTGTTCCATTTTTGCTGGCATTAATTTAAAGTACTTCACAATTGCTGCAGAAAAAATCATAATGATTGCCCCTGGAATACCAATAAATTTAGAAGCAAATCCTCCAAAGATAAAGAATGTACATGCAATTAATAAACCTGCTCCCATTAATGAGAAATCAATTGGTTTTTCTGTATTTTGTTCTTTTAATAATTCTGCTTGATTATCAGTTTTTACTAATACGCCATTACCGCTAAGCTCTGGTCTTTTCTCACCTAGACGTTTCATATATCCTGCACTTACAATCGCAAACATATTTCCAATAATAGCTGCAGGAATGAGCTGTGATACAAATGTCGCAGAAGATCCATTTAAAATATCACTGTAGGCTAAGGAAAGAGGTAAAATCCCTTCTCCTATACCACCACTCACGATTGGTACAATAATAAAGAAGAATGTCTGTTTCATTTCAAATCCAAATAATGATCCAACTAACAATCCAACTACCACTGAAGCAAGTGTACCTATAACTAAAGGAATAAACATTCGAATAAATCCTTGTACTAACACTTTACGATTCATTCCTAAAATACTTCCTACTACTAAACAAGAAATATACAGGTATAAAAAATTCGATTTTTTCATTAACATAGTAGCAGCTTCCATTGAAGCTGGATTCATCCAATTAAAAAACACAAGTAATGATGGAATAAATAGTGAGAGAATTGCTGGTCCACCAATATTTTTTAAAATCGGGATTCGCATCCCAATATCACCTAAGAAAATTCCCATGATCATAATGACTGCAAATCCACCAATCATATCAGCAGGTAATTTGTTATATACAGATGCTCCATAAATAATAGCTGCTAATACGATATATAACGGTAAAGGTATAACACCAATTTTAATATTCATGATTTTTGAAACAAAAGATTTTTGTTCTGTTTCTGCTGCTTCCACGAATGATATCGCTTCCACGTTTTTTTGAATCCCCATATAGGCACCCCCTTATATTCTTGTTTATAATATTAAAACGCTTTCAATAGTAAAAATAGTTTTTGTAAGTTTTGTAACTAGTTTTGTAATTAAAAAAAGTATAAGCGGCTTACATAAGCCGCTTATACATACAAATGTATTTTGTTCTCATCGATGCATCGTAATTTACTTACTGGTCTCCCCACATGTTGATACACCATTTCATTTTCTAAAACTCCAATTTCAGTTAAAAACATTACATACTTTCGAATAGAAACCCTTGAAATCCCAACTAATTGAGCCATTTCATCTGTTGTAAATGCTTGTCCATGAAGTGATTCTATTTGCTTCCAAATCAACTGTAATGTTTGCTTTGTTAGCCCTTTTGGCAGTTCTTTATTTGCATGAATTTCTACTTTTTCTTTTTGTAAAATCAACGTATCTAATTCAGATTGGCTAATATTTTGTTGTTCTTTCATAAACATAAATTTCTCGCGATATGCCGTTAGTGCTTCCTTAAACCGTTCAAATGTAAATGGTTTAATTAAATAATCAACAACGCCATATTGAAGCGCCTTTTTTATACTTCCCATATCATGCACAGCTGAAATCATGATAATATCAATTTCTTTTTCTTGATTTCGAATATGCAGTAACAATTCAAAACCTGTATCACCAGGCATAAAAATATCAAGCAATATGAAATCTATAGAAGACTCCTTTAATATCTCTACTGCTTCGCCCACAGAATTAGCTATATGAACAAGTTCAAACCCTCCTACTTGCTCTAAATAATGCTTATTTAACATCGCTACCATTGGATCATCTTCTACAATCAAAACTTTGATCATGTTCCTATCTCATCCCTACTTTTGTATGGTATTTCAATGGTTATGGTCGTTCCCTTCCCTAACAATGACTCAACTTGCATATTCCCATTTATTCGCTTTAAACTATCCTTTACAAGATGCAAGCCATATCCTCGATTCTCTCCTTTTGTGGAATACCCTTTAACAAATACTTTGTCGATTTCTTCTCGCTGGATTCCAACTCCTGTATCTTTAACTGTGATAATCAATTTATCCTGATATTCAATAGAAATATTTACTCGCTTATATTCACAATTCATCACAGCATCTAATGCATTGTCGATTAAATTTCCTACAATTGTAATAAGTTCATGAATAATACTTTCGTCATATGGCTCTGGTAAGTAAGAATTTTCGCTTACAATAAGTTGTATATTCTTTTCCCTTGCGTAACTAAGTTTACCAAGCATAAACCCTGCAAATACAGGGTTTTTTATTTTCCGCATCACACCACCAATTTCATATTGATGCTCCGAGACCATGTTACTAATGTAAGTCTCTAATTGTTCATAATGCTTCATATGTGTAAGCCCTAATACAACATGCATCTTATTCATAAACTCATGAGACTGTGCCCTGAGCGCTTCTGCATAAAGTCGAATATCCGTTAATTGTTCTACTAATTGCCTAATCTCTGTTTTATCACGAAATGTTGCAATTACACCAACAATTTCTCCTTTAACGTATAAAGGAACTCGATTTGTAACAATGGTAATTCCATAAAGGTTTTGTTCCTCATGTAATTGTGCTTCCCCCGTTTGTAACACTTCTTTTATACATGAGTTAGGCATATACTTCTCAACATCTTTACCAATAAAATCTTCTTTGAGGCCACTTTTCTTAAATAACCGTTTCGCTTCGTTATTAATTAAAGTGACTCTCGCATCTTTATCAACAGCAATAATTCCTTCTTTGACAGATTGTAACATCGTATTCCGTTCTTCTAAAATTTTTGCGATTTCGCTAGGTTCGAGACCAAATAATATTTTCTTAATATGTCTAGCTAATAAAACAGCACCTATAATTCCAACTAAGATTCCAACACCGACACCAATATAAATTATGTATCTACTCTCTTTTATCCTCTCATGCACATTATCAGCTGAAATTCCGACAGCAACAACTCCCATTTGTTCTCTCGTTTCAGAAAAGATCGGTACAAACACGCGCATAGAGATTCCCAATGTTCCTTCTGCCATCGATACATGTTCTTTCCCTTTCAAGGCTACCCCTTCATCTCCTCCTACAAAATGATGACCGATTTTCTGAGGATTTGGGTGAGATTTTCGAATACCATTCATATCCATGACCACGATAAATTGAACATCTGTATTTTTTAACAATCGATTTGTATACGTTTGAATTTCAGATATATCTTTTCTTCCCGCCAAAGCATCAATTACAAGTGGTGAATTTGCTACAATACGCGCGATTGTTTTTGCTTTTTCAGCTTGGCTTTCTTCCGTCGTACGTTCGACATTATGACTAATTAATATATCTGTTACAAGTAAAGAAAGCACAATAACCGTACACACCAGTAATGTAATCGTTTTCCATAAACTTAACAATTTTTTTCTTTTTCTCATCCCTTTATTGTCTCCCTTATTTCTACTTTACTACACGCGAAATCTATCTTACTTATTCTTTTTTATGAATACAACAATTTCACAAAATAAGGACATCTACCTTAATTCATTCTCTCACAAAATTTTCTATTCACTTTTTATTCTTACAACAATGTAATTTCTATGTCATCTCCTTCGATAGTTGTATTTTCTTCTCTCCCTTATACTAAACATAAGAAATGAAACAACAAACGAGGAGAGATGAGAGATGAAAAAAGTGATGGAAGTAGTTATAGCAGTAGTAGAAGTTTTTGTAAATGGAAAACAAGTAGCAATGGATTTAAACAAATGATGAAACGAGGTAAATTCATTACGAATCGTATAAGACAATAAAAAGAGATAAGGTTTCATCGTTGTTTTGATCCCTTATCTCTTCTTATTTTATTACTTAACATATAAATGTAATTTCATTATCAATTTTTTTCTTAATTCCATTCCTAGTTCATTTTGAATTTTGGACATAACTAATAGCTTGACTCCCCATCTGCACCCATGCCTGTTCAAAACTTTCGCGTGGAACACTTACACTTGAAGTATCACTAAGTGGATCATGAATATAAACTGATTCCTGATCATAACCAACAAGAAGAATACAATGTTCATTGTACGTAATCGAAACGTTTCCTGAATCTGTTTCCCATATATCAAATTCTTCTTCATCTAAAGGAGCATATGTTGCATTTGTAATCATAACAACTGGCGCACCTTCTTTTACAGTTTTATAAATTTCATTTATATTTTCACCTGTCAAATCAACAGCTCGATTCGGTAAGTATTTGTTTGCTAACTGAAAAAGTGGCTTATGATACACCCCATATCCTGACTCAGAAAAGGTATAAATATTGCCTACAAACCCTTCATTTGGATTACCACGTACACCATCATTCGAGAAAGCAACTTTCGGTATTTCATCTGCCAGCGTCATCTTATCTACAGAAACACCTGCATACTGTAACAACATAGCTAGGCTTGTCACTTCACAGCCTCTGTCTAACTCTGGTAATTGCTGGATAAAAGGTGCATTTTGTAGTAATACTTTTTCTTCATCCGTATTCACCAGTGTCCTTTTCTTTTGGGCTTGCGTAACCGGAGTGATAAGTTGATCCTTATCACTTTTCTCTTGAACAAATTGGTTTGAGACGATACTCTTTACTTTCTGTACATGTTTAGTAACAGGAATTATATCGCTCCTTTTCATATATACACTACAGATAAATATTCCTAATACAATTACACATATATACATCTTCCAATTTCGCATCATTCTTCTACCTTCACGCCCTTTTTAATTCGTTAAATACGAATAAAATGCATCTGCATCTGTTTGAACCATAGGTAAAAAGACAAGTTCTTTTCCTATTTCAGGATGTCCTTTCTTTATTTTTTCTGTCAACTCTTGAATCGTTGTATTTGTTCTATCTATACCGATCTCATCTGCAATTTGTATTACTTTTTGCTCATTTATTTCTCTTAGTACTTGGTAAATATCTTTACCATATAAATCAATATGAAGTTTTTTTGCTTCGGCCTGAATTTTCCCCTCATATACTTCTTGCGCCAAATCTTCTATCTCTTTCCCTTTTTGAGAAATACCTAGCTTTTCCGCTTCTTCCTTTACTTTCGTTCCATAAATCTCATTTGCAATTTCTTCTATTTCTTTTCCTTCCGTTGAAACCCCAAGTTTATCTGCTTCATCATTTATTTTGATTGTATTAATTTGATTGATTAAATCGACAATGGATGTATTTTCTATCGATATTCCTAATTTTTTTGCTTCTTGTTTTACTTTGGTTTCATAGATTTCTTCTGAAAGAGCTCCTACATCTTTCCCCTCAGTAGAGATTCCTAACTGTATCGCTTCTTGACCAACCTCTGTTTCATGAATCTCCTTTTCTAACGTAAGCTGCTCTTTTCCATCCGTCTCAATCCCTAGTTTTTGTGCTTTCTCCTCTGTATAGGCCGCATGCATTTCTCCGTTATTCAGTTGTTCTTTACTGCGCTGAGCGAAGTTTGTTTTTCCTTGTGACGTTGTAGAAGCAGACGCCCCTCCCATTACGCTTAAACTCATCATTCCAATAACAAATAATGACACTATCTTTTTCTTTTCCAAATTTCATCTCCCCTTTACATTTCTTACACTGTAATTTCCTTCTGACGCTTCCTCTTCAATTTTTCCCACATTATCGTAAAAGATATGCTCAATTCGGTTCCTATTAAAATCAACCATGAATATAACGATCTGGATATCCTTAAAAAGAATGAATATGATTACTTTTTTCTCTCTTTTGTCCTTCTGATTCTGTGTACACTCTATTATGAAAAACATTTCTTAACTTTCCCTTAAAAAAAGGCGACCTTGTAAAAACAAGATCGCCTCTAATTTCTTTATACTCTTTGATTTTTAGGTAAAATCACTTCGAAACAAGTGCCTTCACTAATTTTACTCTCGACTTTTATTTTCCCATAATGTTTTTCTACAATCCAACTAGCAATTGAAAGACCTAATCCAGCACCTTCTGATTTCGTTCTTGCTTTATCTCCTTGATAAAAACGATCAAATAACTTTGGAATCTCCTCTTCTTTTATTCCAATTCCATTGTCTTTTACCTGAATCATAATTGAACTACTTGTTTGCATACATGCTACTTGAATCGTTCCACCAACATCAGTATATTTCATAGCATTGTCTAATAAAATCACAACCATTTGATGAATTCGTTCTCTATCACCAATAAAAGATACTTTAGATTCAATTTCTAGTGTCATCTTTTTCTCTTGATATGCAGCAATTTCTGTATAAGGATTTACTACTTCCGTTAATAATTCATCTAATGCAAACTTCTTTTTATCCATTTCAATTTGATTCGAATCGGAACGAGCTAATAATAATAAATTAGCAACGAGCTTCGATAACCTTCTGCACTCCTTTGAAATTGTAGAAATATCAATTGCTTTTTCTTCTATCGTAGCGGAAGGAGATTGAAATAGTACATCTGTTTTAGATTGAATGACTGCTAGTGGTGTTCTTAATTCATGGGATGCATCAGAAACAAACTGTTGCTGCTTTTCCCATGAATTATGAATTGGTACAAGAGCTCTTCCAGCTAAGAAAAACCCCATCCCTATTGCGCATAAACTCCCTATACTACACCCCACTATAAGAATTAACAATAACGTATGCAACATATCTCTTTCTGCAGTTGTATCGCGTACAAATTGAACCGTCATTTGTCCAAGTTCAGTATTACGCTGAAAAGCCAATGCTCTAAAACTCTTCCCTTTTATTTTAATATCCTGAAAATCCTCCAATTTTTCTGGGAAAAACGCTAAAGGATTTTCTTCTAAAGCAGGATCAACAAATTTAGGATTCTTATCTATTAGGGCTACTTTTTTTCCACGCCATAACAGTACAGTAATCCTTGGATCTCCAATCCGAATATCCCTAACGGACCCTTTTGGATTAGACTGAGAATTTTTCTTCTCTTTTGCTTTAAACATTTCTAGCGAATTATCTACTCCACTATAAATGCGATTATATGTATAGCCATAGATAATACTCCCTAGAACTCCAATTAATATAATAAACACTAATGAATTTAAAATTGTAAGGCGAATGCGTGTTTTTTGAAACATACTTCCCCTCTTCATTGTTCTTTTAACATATAGCCAATCCCGCGAACGGTTTGAATATCTTTTTGATAACCAAATGGCTCTAATTTTTTTCGCAAATGATGAACATACACTTCAACAATCGCTACCGTTGTATCTGAATCAAATCCCCAAACACGATCAAAGATTTGTTCACGCATTAAAATCTTTCCACTATTTTGAATGAGATATTCTAAAAGTTCATATTGCTTTAATGTTAATTTAATTGCTTCTCCATCAACTTGAATATCCTTTTCCTTTCCGAACAACTCGATTCCACGATAGCTAACGGTTTGCTTTGTTGTTAAATTACCACTTCTTCGTAATAAAGCTCGAATTCTTGCTTGCAGCTCCGGAGCTTGAAATGGCTTTATTAAGTAATCATCCCCTCCGAAATCTAACCCTTTCACACGGTCCTCTAAAGAATCTTTAGCAGTCAAAAATAGGACAGGTGTTTCAATTTTTTCATTCCGTATTTTTTGAATTACCTCAAAACCATCTAGCGCCGGTAACATCACATCCAGAAGTATTACATCATAAATATTTTGTAATGCCAAAAACAAGCCATCTTCTCCATTCATTGCTGTATCAACTTCGAACTCATCACATAAAATTTGTGTAATTGATTCTAATAAGGGTGCATTATCTTCTACAACTAATAAGCGCATATCACTTTCTCACCTTTCATCTAAACATAAAAACCCTTTATATCCACTAATCAAGTGAAACTGCCTTTACCAATCAGGCTTTTATAGGCAGAATAAATAATTACTGTTACCATTATCATAATAACAAAAGAGAGCAGTTCAACATACTTATCTCCACTTCCAAACATTTTCTAGTCTTGTATCCGAACAATTCAATTTGCTTCGCTATCTCTAAATCCTACGTAATTAAAATAATTATATATCATTGCCTATGTAGGCTTGTCATAACATAAAATGAAACTTTAATCAGTGGAGGAGTTCTTCATCTCCCACTGATTATTATCCCTCACCTAACTTCTTTGCTTTCGCCGAATTTTGAGGTGGGGGTATTACTGCCCACCAATAGTGGGATAAATAATTTTCTCACTCATTTTATTATCTAATATTCTGCATATAGAATTTATTATGAAATCTATTTCTTAACTTTCCCTTAAAAAAAGAAGTTTCAAAACGGAGAATTTATATCTTACACCACTGTAATCCTCACATCACCTAATTCGATAGTTACGAGACTTGCTGCCCACTATACTTAAAGTAAGAAATGAGGCAACAAATAAAAGAATGGCGTATCTTTTTACAGATACGCCATTCTTTTATTTTTGACTTGTACGATTCGAAATACTAATTGCCCGATCTGTTGTTTTTGCTGCTTCATCTAATGCTTCTTTACTACTTTTCCCGTCATACATTGCTTCTAGTGCTTTTACAACCGCATCGCGAGATTCAGGGAATACACTAATAAGTGCCCCTTGTGTTGCAACGGATGGTTTTGTTGCTTGTAACTGTTCTACTGTTACTTTTAACTGTGGATATTTTTCATATTGTTGTTTTACTAAAGGTTCATTATATGCGTCTGGGTTAATAGAGAAATAACCCGTTTCTGTATGCCATTTTGCTTGCACATCTGGTTTTGTTAAATATTTCATAAAGTCCCAAGCACCCTGTTGTGTTTCTTCTGCAACCATATTCGTCATCCATAATGATGCCCCGCCAATAACAACACCGTTTTGTTTTACATCCTCTGGATATGGAATATACGCTACACCTACATTGAATTTAGAGGAATCAATTACATCCCTAACACCAGCTGAAGAATCTAAGTACATTGCAACTTGTCCAGATTGGAAAGCAGCACGAACATCATCCCAACTTGCTCCATACTTTCCTAATGTACCAGCTTTATTCAGTTCATCTAATAAACCAAATACTTTTTGTCCTTCTTTTCCATTAAATACGGCTTTTGTCGCCGCACCTTTACGTCCATTTTCTTTATCAACATATAAACCACCTTGTGTTGCCAATAGCTCTTCAAAGAACCATCCGTAATTTAACATTGAAAAACCGTACTGTTTTACGCTTTCGCCTTCTTTAACAGTTAATTTTTTTGCTGCTTCTTTTAATTCAGCGTAAGTTTTCGGTGCTTTTTCTGGATCGAGTCCCGCTTTTGTAAAGGCATCTTTATTATAAATTAATACTGGTGTAGATGAATTAAATGGCATTGGATACATTTTCCCATCAATTGAATAATAGTTCGTAATCGCTTTTTCTAATTTCGATGTATCATATTTATCTTTTTTAATCCAGCTATCAATCGGTGTAATCTTTTTACTATCAATCATATATTTCGTTGTAATTTCGCTAGATTGAACGAGAGCTGGTGATTCTTTTGAAGCTTTTATATTTTTAAACTTCGTTAAAGATTCTTCATAGGAACCTTGAAATTCAGCTTTTACCTCATATTTATTTTGTGACTTATTATAGTCTGCAACAATTCCATCTAACACACCTTGCGTTTTTCCACCCATTGCATGCCAAAAGCGAATGACTGTTTTTTCCCCATTCTTTTCTACGGGAGCTACTTTTTCCTTTGCTTCAGATTTCCCCTCTGTTTTACTACTTGAACAAGCTGCAGCTGATAAGGCCATCGTTGCTGCCATTATAATAGCAGCACCTTTTTTCCAAAATCTCATCTCAATCCCACCTTTTCATATATATGTTTATTTAATTGCCCCTTTTGTTAAACCTTGTTGCAACTGCTTCTGACCTAAAAATAATAAAATTAAAGTTGGAATAACAATAACTGTAACTCCTGCCATCACACTGCCCCAATCTGTCGCAACTTCCTGAGATTGAAGTTGTTTCCCCCCAATTTGTACGGTTCTAATTTTCTCATCATTCGTAACCAAGAGCGGCCATAAATACATATTCCATGTTGTTAAAAAGCTATATACACCGAGCGTAATAAAACTTGTTTTACAATACGGAATGACGACGCGGAATAAAAACTTCACATGGCCAATCCCCTCGATAAAGGCAGCTTCTTTTAACTCATTTGGAAGCGTCATAAAATGCTGACGTAATAAGAAGATACCAAAGGCAGTTGCAAAGAACGGAACCGTCATTCCAGTAAACGTATTAATCCATCCAAATTGTTGCACTGTTAAAAAATTCGGTACCATCGTTGCTTCCCATGGGATAAGCATCGTTGAAATAAACAGAAAGAAAATGAAATTTCGTCCTTTAAAGTTTAAAAATACAAATGCGTAAGCGGCTAAACCTGATACAACAAGCTGCCCAATCATTACCACTGTTGAAACTATAAAGCTATTGTATAAATAAGAAAACAGCGGTACTTTCTGAAAGATATGTACAAAATTATCAAATGTAAATTGTGTCGGGAACACCCTTCTCATTTGAATGTCTTCTGGCGTCATAAACCCTAACAAAAATGCGTATAGAACTGGAAAAAAGACCATGGCTGCACTAATAATAAGCAGCGTATATAAAAGAATATGTTGTTTCCATCTTTTAGCAATCATTTGTAATGCACCTTTCTCTCTGCAAACTTAAATTGAAGTAATGTGGCAATGAAAATGAAAATAAACAATACCATTGCCTGCGCACTCGCTGTACCAAATTGATGATTCGCAAAAGCTTCTTTATAAATAGAGTACACAATTAAGTTTGTTGCATCGTTCGGTCCACCGTGCGTTAAAATATCGATTTGTCCAAAGCTTTGAAATGCACTAATTAAAGTAACTGTTATAATAAAAAACAATGTAGGAGATAGCATTGGTAATGTAACACGTCGAAGTTTATGTAAATAGCTAGCACCATCAATAGATGCACTCTCGTATAGAGTCGTATCAATATTTTGCAAACCACCTAATATAACTAAAAACGCAAAACCTGTATTTACCCACACCGTTGTAACCGATACAGAAACTAATGCCCAGTCCGGACTTGTTAACCATGCAATTGCAGGAAGATTCATCGAACCAAGTATATTATTGAATAAACCGACACTCGGATGGAATAAAAATAACCAAATTACTGCGCTAGCTGCTACTGAAATTCCCATTGTTGAAGAGAATAAAACTCGAAACAACCCTATTCCTTTTATTTTTTCGTTTGCAATTAATGCAAGAAACAAAGCAAACAAAATACTAGTTGGAACTGTATATAATACAAAGAGTAAAGTAGATTTTATGCTTTTATAAAAAGTTGGATCAGACAATAAATATTGATAGTTTTCAAATCCTACGAAAAGGTTTGCCTCACCATGAACATCTGTTAAATAAAAACTATAATAGATGGTACGAAATAATGGATAGAACAAAAAAATTGCAAATAATATGATGGAAGGTGCTAAAAATAACAAGCCTGTTCGCAAATCTTTCGTACGGCTCCATAACGCTTTTTTTCTTGAAACTTCTGTTTGAGCAGGTAAATTTTCTACCTCAATCATTATTTCGCCACCGCCTTCAACTCTTCTTCGGCAATGAATCGAATCCTTTCGTTTGTATCGTTATGAAAGAAACATAGTTTCTGTACTGGGAATTGCAATTTGACTTTATCACCTTTTTTCAAAATAAGTTGTCCAATTACTTTTGCACTCCATGTTTTTTCATTTACTACAAAATTTAAAATTGTTTCATTTCCTAATACTTCTACAGATTGCAGTGTAACTTCTTGGCCATCTTCAGCTAATACGATGTGTTCCGGACGAATTCCTAAGCGCACCTTTTGTTCTGAAAACTGCTGTAATTGTCCCGAAGACAGTGGAATTTGTAATCCATCAACATGTAATCCTCCTATGCCTTTATCTACGATTCCATCACCAATATTCATGGATGGTGAACCAATAAAGCCAGCAACAAATTCATTTGCAGGATAGTTATATATATCAAGCGGTGTGCCTACCTGTTGTATACTCCCTTTGTTTAACACCATAATGCGATCCCCCATTGTCATTGCCTCAATTTGATTATGGGTCACATAAATCATCGTAATACCTAATCGCTGCTGGATTTCTCGAATTTCAATGCGCATTTGCGCACGCAACTTTGCATCCAAGTTAGAAAGCGGTTCATCCATTAAACAAATTGGCGCTTGACTTACAATTGCTCGCGCCAGCGCAACACGTTGCCTTTGCCCACCCGATAATTGACCTGGTTTCGACTTTGTATACTCCGTAAGCCCTACCATTTCTACTGCCTCTATCAATCGTTTTTGTCGTTCTTCTTTTGGAACTTTTCGTATTTTCAATCCAAATAAAATATTTTCTTCTACCGTCAAGTGTGGATATAAAGCATAATTTTGAAATACCATTGATAGATTTCGATTTTTCGGTTCTAAATCATTCGCAACATTTTCGTTAATAAGTAACGCCCCAGAAGTAATTTCTTCTAAACCTGCAATCATTCGTAATAATGTACTTTTCCCACACCCAGAAGGACCAACTAGAACAAAAAATTCACCTTTTTGAATCTGCACTGAAACATTTTCCACTGCTATTTCCTTTGAATTTTTATAGATTTTTGACACATCTCTTAATTCAATCATCAGTTTGCACTCCTTTTTTGCTCTTGTAACCATACTTCACAATAGTTTATTAAAATCTGCTTTAACTGCAATCTCCGCCTCTTCTTTCGTTTGAATAATTCCTCCTACAATAGTAGGAAAAAACAACTTCTCTACTAGTTGCTTAATAAAGGAAAGGTTTCTTAAATATTGATTTCCCTCAGCTTTTTACGGGTTGTCAATACGCATATAGGCAAATTAAAAACACCAACCTACATAGAACAACCTTCTTCTCATTTATCCCCTATAAACTAGAGTAAATGTAAGAATATACATAGATTGTTATATGTAAGCGGGTGTTCTCAAATGTTCTCTACCCTAGTTACGTTGTTACCTTTACTATATTACTTATTTATTAAGTTAGTTTTGATGATTTGTTAACAAGATGTTAATCACATGTTAATATTTTTAATTTTTTTTTTACAATATCCACCACATCCATTATCTCCTTTATTCTTCAACATAGATAAAGCGAAACTTCCATCAGTGGGGTTCTCTTCATCCCCCACTGATGGTTAGCCCTCACGAATCGGGCTTTTACGGGCAGTTGTCCCCCACCTATCTTCCTCGTTTCTCTCTGAATCTTGAGGTGGGGGGTCTTACTGCGCGCAAATAGCGGGATAAATTTAGTGATATCTTTTCTTACAACGACACAAATTAAATAAAAATAATTTATAAGAATACAAAATCCCACAAAAAAAAGAGATAAGATTTCCTCTTATCTCTTCTTCCATAACCTACATTATTCTGTAGGTTGTTCTATTGTTTCATTTGCTCCTGCTAATCTTAATATATTTGCAATTTCTTTAAATCCTCGATTCTCCGCATGCTCTAGCGGAGTAATTCCTTCTCGATCCGACATATTTACATCTGCCCCATGATCAATGAGTAACTGAACAATTTGTTTATGATTCTCACTACCATTTCCAAGAACAATTGCTTCTAATAATGCCGTCCAACCAAGGTCATTTCTATAATTCACATCGATATCTGTGCGACCTACTAGCTCTTTTACAACTTCCACATGTCCTCTTTCAGCCGCCGGAATGAGCGCTGTTCCACCATGACGATTCGTTTCTCTAATATTCGTGCCTGCATCAATTGTTAATTTTACAATATCAACATACCCCTCTTTGCTCGCATAAAGGAATGGATTTTCTTTATTTTCATCTAGCAATTCAATATCTGCACCTGCATCAATCAATGCTTTTACTGTCTCAACATGATTATGATACGTCGCTGCCATTACAGGTGTTTCACCCTTATCCCCTGATACATTTATGTTAGCTCCATCTTTTATTAATTTCATAGCTGTTTCTGTATCACCAAGTGTTGCAGAAAGTAATAATTGCTTATCCATTAAATTCATACTCTCTTTCTCTTTGTTCTCTTCTTTCTCTTTATGCGTCTTCTCTTGTTTTTTTTCATTTTTCACTTGAACCGGTTTAGATTCAGCCTCTTCTTGCTTTTCACAAGCTACTATCATAATGAAAAGCCCTAATAACATAAATAATAAAAACTTTTGTTTCCTCACAACTACAGCTCCTATGAAAGATAATGTTTTTCTAACCATCCCTTCATCACATGCAACAACTCTTCTTCAATAGATTTATCCATAAGCCCCTTATATTCCTTCATTAATCGAATCATTGTATGCTTATGTTCATAATTTCTTAAAATATGGTTCATGTTCGGAATGATATGCCACTCTGCTTCACCATTAACATATGAAGCAATCAGTTTAGCATGCTCAGGTGGTACTTGTATATCACTGTCTCCCGTAATTGCTAAAACAGGACATGCTACTTGTTCTAAATATGTAACTACATTATATTGTAACTGTTCTCGCACCCATTTTGCATTCACTTTCGTACCTTTTATTCGAATAGTAGGATCCTCTGAATTGTTTACTCTATTCATAAATACTTCATTTTGCTTTCTTATACGCTGTGGAAGCTTCAGCATTTTAGATAACCAACCAATGGACCCTGATGCTGTTTCTAACTCGTTAACAACTTTGTCTATTTGTCTTTCTAAGAGCGATTTAGATGGTTCTGCTGCACCAGCAAGTAATACTAATCCCGCAACTGATTCTCTTACGGAGACAGCTGGTGCAAGTAAAGCTCCCTCACTATGCCCAGCAATAATAACACGCTTTGGATCTATTTGCGGATGATCCTTTAAAAATCTAATCCATAAAACAGCATCATCAATAAAGTCTGTCACCCCTGTTTTATAATAATCCCCCTTACTTTTATGAGTACCACGTTTATCATAACGAAGCACTGCAAATCCTAAAGAGGTAAAATAATCAGCTAATTCTTTATATAAGTCTAACTGTAAACAAATTGTATTTCCATCACGATTTCCTTTTCCAGTACCACCAATTAATAAAATAGCTGGATACGATTCAGAATAATATGTAGGGAGTGTTAATGTTCCTTGAAGTGTATACGCGCATTCAATCGTCACAAACAGTTCTTTCCCCATGGTTATTCTCTCCTCACTGTTTTTCAGGAATAATATATCGTTAAAATCGTTCTTCTTTCCTAATATATCCTATGCCTATATTATAAAAAAAGATGTGTAGCAATTTCTACACATCTTCTATCATTCACAACCAGTGATCACCAAATCATCTTCTAATTTAAGTAACAATGTATCCACATTGATTTCCTGACCAACTTCTATATTTACAGATCGTATATGACCACTAATTCCTACTGCTACTTTCTCCAGTGTTCCGTCATTTTTTCGAATCGTCATTAATTTTTCCCATTCATATACATAAGATGATTCATCAACAAAAATCTCTTCTACTCTTCCGTTATATGAACTATAAATCTCTTCAATCATCGATTTCATTCAAAATCTACTCCCTACTTCACGCTTCTCTATTTTCTCATCTATTCTATCACTCCTGTAATAAACACATTATATTTTTAAAAATTCAAAATAAAACCCGTGAACAAAATGAACAAAATGACGATTATGCGTTTAATAACGTTATTTCGCTATTTATTTACCATCCATATTCTATCCTTTATGATAAATAAAAAAGTTTTTTCTGAATTTTCAGCATCAATTGAAAGCGCAATCATTTTTATAGGGGGAGATTACATGTTAGCCGTACTCGGGTTTGCGATGGTTTTTGTCTTTATGTTTTTAATTATGACCAAACGTATGTCAGCATTAGTTGCATTAATATTAATTCCTATTATATTTGCATTAATTGGGGGATTTTATGCAAATGTAGGACCAATGATGCTAGACGGGATTAAGAAATTAGCACCGACTGGTATTATGCTTATGTTTGCCATTTTATATTTCGGAATTATGATTGACAGTGGATTATTTGATCCAATCATTAGTAAAATCTTGAAAATTGTAAACGGTGATCCATTAAAAATTGTTGTTGGTACAGCGATTCTTACTATTATCGTTTCATTGGATGGCGATGGCACAACAACATATATGATTACAGTTTCTGCAATGTATCCACTATATAAACGTCTTGGAATGAATCCGCTTATATTAGCTGGAGTTGTTATGCTAGGAGCTGGGATTACAAATCTTACGCCTTGGGGTGGCCCAACAGCTAGGGTTATGAGTGCACTTGGTCTCGATGCTTCACAGCTATTTACACCGCTTATTCCAGCAATGATTGGCGGAGCAATATGGGTTATTTTTGTTGCTTACTTCCTTGGAAAAAAAGAGAGAAAGCGTTTAGGAATTGTTGATATACAATATACACAAAAAGAAAAGGCACCGATGGATGAACAAGCAGCAACTACAGAAGCTTCTAGCTATAAACGTCCCAAACTATTATGGATTAACTTTTTATTAACAGCAGCTCTTCTCGTCTGTCTTATCATGGAGATTATGCCACTTCCTGTCTTATTTACAGTTGCTTTTGCTATTGCAGTTATGATTAATTACCCAAGTCTAGAAGAACAAAAAGAACGTATTGCTTCTCATGCGGGAAACGTATTAGCCGTTGTTTCTTTAGTATTTGCCGCTGGAATTTTCACGGGAATTTTATCAGGGACAAAAATGGTAGATGCGATGGCTCAAAGCCTAGTTGCCCTTATTCCTGATGCGCTCGGACCACAACTTCCTATTATTACAGCTATTATAAGTATGCCTTTTACATTCTTTATGTCCAATGATGCTTTTTATTTTGGTGTATTGCCAATTCTCACAAAAGCAGCTGCAGCTTATGGAATTAGTGCCGCTGAAATGGGGCGTGCCTCCCTACTTGGACAACCTGTTCACTTATTAAGTCCACTCGTTCCATCCACTTATCTATTAGTTGGTATGGCAAAGGTTGATTTCGGTGAACATCAACGCTTTACTTTACTTTGGGCAGTTGGAACAACAATGGTAATGTTAATCGTTGGTATTATTACTGGAGTCATTCCCATATAATTCGTAACGAAACTTCTTTGAAAGGAGTTTCGTTTTTTCAGTCATTACAAATAAGAAAGAAGGCCACAATATGATATTATCCAATCTTCTATTACTGATATTCGCAAGCCTGGGTGGTTATATACTTTCTTTAACTGGTTTATCAATTGGTTGGTTACTTGGTTCCCTAAGTATTACAGGTTTCCTCGCTTACTCTGAACCAGTCTGGATGCAAAGATTAGAGAAACAACCTCAACAGAAAAAAGTTCTTCTTTCATTTCAACATATTGGGCAATGTATTATCGGTATTGAGTTAGGACAAAAATTAACAACTGATATTCTTGTTACGTTTCAACAGCACTGGCTAATCATTATTACTATGATTGTTGGCTCCATTGCTCTTGCTTTATGTTCTGGCCTGATTTTATGGCGTTTTACTAAAGTAGATTTATTTACGAGTCTATTTAGCGCCACTCCTGGTGGATTATCTGTTATGCCCACACTCGCCTCAGAAATAGGTGCTAATACCGCAGCAGTTAGTATTGTTCAAACAATTCGTGTCTTTTTGGTGCTTGGTACAATTCCGCTTCTTTCCGTCAATTGGATCCCTCATAATCCAATTGTACCTCACCTAAAAAATTATTCTACTGGCTCTCCGTTTTGGACAATCTTTTTAATCTTTATCGCTTGGATTGGTTATCGAATCGGAAAACTTTTAAAATTCCCTTCTCCTTGGCTTGTTGGAAGCATGATAAGTGTTGCACTCCTACAGACTCTATCTACACATTATTTTAGCAATAGTCCAACAGCCTGGTGGCCACACTGGATTATGATTTCAGCTCAAATTTTCATTGCAACTAGTATTGGATGTCGTTTTAAAAGGGAAATGTTTATTGGTGTAAAACAAACGATTACAATAGGATTATTTAGTTCTATTGGTCTAATCGGAGTCTCTATATTGTGTGCATTCTTTGTTTCGTCCATCACAAATATTCCACTAGTTGCTTCTATATTAGCTCTTGCACCTGGCGGAATTGCAGAAATGGCAACAACCGCCATCATTTTACAAACAGATGCTACATTTGTAGTCACAGTTCAAGTAATACGCATACTTACAATTCTTGGATTTCTACCCGTTTTCTTTAAATTCCTTTATAGATATTTGCACCACAAAAAATCTAATGTTCATAAAACAGGATAACAGCCCTATCTAATAAAAAAAGTAGAGACTATACAAACCTCTACTTTTTTCTATCTCATAATTATGAAGAAACTAGAAAATATCTTCGCTCTGGTCGTCCCACATTCCCATATATAAGTTCCGCATAAATCCTCTTTTCAGAAATCAAATATTCTAAATAACGCCTTGCTGTTGATCGACTTATTCCTGCTTCTAAACTCAACATTTCTGCTGTAATTCCTTCATGACCTACTTTAGAAACATATTTTTTTATTTTTGATAATGTTAAAGGGTCAATACCTTTTGGAGCATGTCTGCTTTGATTATTTTCCAATCGTTCCTTAAACCATAAACTTTCAATTTCCTCTGATGATAACTGTTTCCTTTGCTGTAATTGCTGTATTTTCTCTCGGTAGTTTTCTAAACTCTTTTTAAATCGATCAAACATAAGCGGCTTTACAATATAATCCGTTACCCCACCTCGCAATGCATGACGAACAATTTCGACTTCTGATGCCGCTGTAATCATAATGATATCCGTATCATGTAAGTTACGCCGAATATATGTCACAAGTTCCGTCCCCTGCATATCAGGTAAATAAACATCTAATAAAACAAGCTGCGGCGAGACAAGATCTAACCACTCTTTCGCTTGTTCCCCTGTTGTTGCAGTTCCAATTACCTTAAATCCCCCTACTTTTTCAGTAAAACGACGATGAATCTCTGCAATGCGAATATCGTCTTCTACAATTAGTACTTCAATCCCCTCGTTCATTACAATTCGCCTCTTTCCTTTGGCAATGCAACTATAAAAAATACACCACCTAGATCCCCTTTTTCTAGCGCGATACTCCCATTTAAATCTTCAACTAGCTCTTTTACCTTCGCTAACCCATAACCGCGTTTTTCTCCTTTTTTTGTCGAAAATCCTTTGTCAAATATATATGTAATTACCTCATCATCAATCCCACGTCCCGAATCTTCAACTTCAATAACAATCTCCTCTCCAATATCTGTTACAAACATTCTCACTTGTTTTTCATACTCCTGATTATATTCAACTGCTTCAAATGCATTGGTAATTAAATTCCCTAAAATTGAAACAACGTGATTACTATCAATATGAGAACCTAATTTTTTCAAACTACTCTCGCGATCTAAAATAAAATCAATTTTCAATTCTCTAGCTCGATTATAGAATCCAATTAAAATTCCACCTAGCCACGGATTTTGTATACGTTTTAAAATAAACTGAACAAAGTCTTGATATACAGCAGTCTCTTTATGAATAAGCTCTAATGCTTCATCATATGACTCTAATTGAATAAGACCTGAAAGCGTATACAATAAATTGTTATACTCATGTGTCTGTGCCCGAAGTGCCTCTGTATAACGTTTAGCTTGAGATAGTTCTTCTGTTAACTGATCCATCTCTGATTTTAAGCGAAAACTAGAAACGACTCCTATTACTACATTGTTCACCTTAATAGGTAATCGATTTACGATAACAGCTCGTCCCTTTATATCTAAATAGCGATCAAATTGTTCTTCTCCAGTTCGAAGCACTTCTAGTATTGAGGAGTTCGGAATAATTTTCAAAATAGAATCCCCAAGGATAGTCTGATGTTTTTTAAGAGAAAGAATTTCATACGCCGCCTGATTGACTAAACGAATGCAACCTTCTTTATCTATCACCATAATTCCTTCTCGTACAGATTGAATGACAGCACTATGTTCCTCATATAGAGAGGAGATTTCTTCTGGTTCAAAGCCAAACATTAATTTTTTTATACTACGTGCTAAATATATAGAACCAAATATCCCAATTACTAATCCAGCGATAGCAATCCAAAACACTCTCTTACCGTATGCTTCTGCCACTTCATGAATATCATCCATAGAAAAACCAACAGATACAACACCAATAATCCGATCAGTCTGATTACGAATTGGTACTTTCCCGCGTAAGGAAGGACCTAATGTCCCAGTCGCTTTAGAAATATATGATTTTCCATCCGTTAAAACCCCTTCGTTATCCCCACCAACCATTTCTTTTCCAATTTTCTCACGCAAAGGATGTGCATAACGAATTCCATCTTTATTTCCCACTACGATAAAATCAGCATCTGTTTCTACCCGTATTTTCTCAACAATTGGTTGAATAATAGCAGATGGGTTTTCCTTCTGAAATGCTTCTTGAATTTCAGGTATAGCAGCGACTGTTTTTGCAACGTGTAATGCCCTTTTACCAATCTGCTCTTCTATTGTTTTAGATACGATATAATAAAAAAGAAAACTCGTTAAAATAATAACTAAAAAAATGAGTGCACTAATCGTCAATGTAATTCTTGGCTGTAATTTTAATTTTTTAAACTTCAAAATCATTCCCCTAACCTTCTTGACATATTGTTTTGTAAAATCTGTTTCATACAAAAAGCACAGCTCATTTATATGAAATACATACTCAAAACAAATGGTTTATAATATATTAGGAAACTTACTTAAAAGAAGTTGTACAAAATCTACATACTCACTTTCCTCATCACTGCTATTTTCCTGACTCAGCCAATAATACCCATCTACTAAATCAAACATTTCAATAGCAGTTATTTCCTGACAATTAGCATGCTGTAATACCATTTTCATCGGCTGTAAATCATCATCCCAATTAAAATGTAATACAAACGCATGTAACAATTCAGGAGTATTTAATTGAGTAAAATAAGCTTCTGCTTCAACATCCTCTCCATACAAACAACCATCAATGATCTCCTGTTCACTTTCTGTTAATCTCAGTCGAACCGCTCCTTTTGTTTCTAGTAATAGATCTGCTATTTCAGGAGTGTGCCTCGCTGCAAACCAAGGTGTTTTCTTTATCCCTGCTGGATGATTCAGTTCTACTCCATTTTTTATTAGGCACTCCACGGCTTGTTTATTCCTAAATTTAATTACTTTCGAAAATACTGACTCATGTAAACGGTCTTTTATCGTTGTCTTCGCCCCACCAGCTAGTAATCTTTCAAACATTTCAATAGGAGCTTTTTTGACAATTACATAATGCAACGGAGTTCTCCCAAACTGATCTTGTTCATTTATATTAGCTCCCGGAATGCCCTCTATGAATTGATCGAGATTTTTGTTTTTAATTGCTTCAAACAATATGTTCAATACATTCACCACTTTCGCACTATGATATTTTTACAGAAAACACCAACAATTAAAGTACTACTTCCCTATAAGACAGGCTACCTTAAATAAAGCATTACATTATTGATTTCAATACATTCTCAAAAGGAATTCACCTATTGTCTTTTTTAAATGATGTATCCATTATAACTAAATATACTAAATTTTGTTTATTATTTAAAAACCGTTAAGTAAAATAAACATATATGTCTATACGAAAGTAGGGTAAAAAATGGAGTCAAAGGAGCTTTTATTAAAAGAAATTGCAATGATTGAAAAATGGGAGAAGGAACAGGAGGATCTTTGGTTCTTTGAAAAATGGGGGAAAATTCCGTTTGCTATTCTTGATAAGCTCACGCCCAAGTTTATTCATAAAAAAATTAATCTTTTACTAGATGAGCTTATTCAATATCTCAATTCTGGAAGTAAATATTTAATTCATCCACAAACAACAATAGAAAAATTTGAAAACGCAGCTTCCTTAACAGATGTTCAAAAATTCCCTTTAAGTGAGATGGATTCAATCGTTGATAAAATCATTGAAAATAGAAAATCCGTCGCAACTGCCCAAGGAGCGACAACTGGATTTGGTGGTATTTTCACCCTAGCAATTGATATTCCAGCTGTTTTAAGTATGTCACTAAATGTTTTACAAGAGATTGCCATTTGCTACGGTTATAATCCTGAAGATATGCAAGAGAGGTTATTTATCGTAAAATGTTTACAATTTTCTTCATCTGATATTGTAGGAAAACAAACAATTCTTCAGGAGTTAAAACATTTTGATTCTCGTGCCAATCATGATGACAGTATGTCTCAAATTAAATCATGGCGAGAAGTGTTTACTGTGTATCGTGACAATTATGGTTGGAAAAAACTTTTTCAACTGATCCCTGTTGCTGGAATGATTTTTGGAGCTTATTTAAATCGAAAAACAATTGAAGAAATTGCTGAAGTAGGTAAGATGCTTTATAAGAAAAGAAGAGTGTTAGATAGATTAGAGGAAATGGAATCCACTTCTAAATAGTATGTAAAAGGCCCCTACTGTGAGGGGCCTTCTTTCATTAATTTTCACTTTTCCCTTTCTCTTCCACCACCTGCACAACAGGCTTCTCACTCACCGCTTGCTGCACAGCACCTTTCCCAGCAAATCCTTCCAATAACTCTTTTAAATCAATGCCAGAAGAGGCTTTCAATGTTTCTTGCATCGTTGCCATTAGATCAGTCGCATAACCTGCAACTTTTCCAGCGCCACTGTTTTTTCCACCGCCGCCTGTATCCACAACAGTAATTTTATCGATGTTGCTAAGTGGGCTTGCAAGTTCTTTTGCGTAACTTGGAAGCATTTTAAGAACCATATCCATAATTGCCGCCTGACCATATAATTCGAATGCTTCAGCAATTTTTTGCTTCGCTTCTGCTTCCGCCAAACCTTTTAATCGAATAACATCCGCTTCCGCTGTACCTTGAGCCTTTTCAACTTCTGCTTTTGCCTGACCTTGTGCTTTTTCAATTTCAGCTTTCGCTAAACCTTCAACACGTACTTCTTCCGCACGTGCTCTTGCCTCCGCTTCAATTTTATATTGTTCTGCATCTGCTTTTTTAATTTGTTTTACTTTTTCCGCTTCCGCTGATTGTTCAACTGCATAACGATCTGCATCTGCTTTTTTCTTTACTTCTGCATCGTATTGTTTTTCACGGCGTGCAATTTCTTTTTCTTCTAATTCAATTTGCTTTTCACGCTCAATAATTTTAACTCGCATTTGTTCTTCTGTAACACCTTGCTGCGCTTTTGCTTGTTGTAATTCATAAGAAAGGTCAGCGTCTGCACGAGCTTGCTCTTGCTCTCTCTTATATGCTTGCACTTTTAATTCTTTATGCTTTTCAGCCTCTGCAATTTGTGCATCACGTTGATATTCAGCTTCTTTTGCCTCTTTTTCCGCACGTGCTTTTTCAATACGTGCTTCTTTTTCACGTTCTGCATTCGCAATTGTTGCATCACGTTTAACCGTTGCGATTTGTGGTTGACCTAAAGCATCTAAATAACCATTTTTGTCCATAATTTCTTTAATCGTAAAGGATACAATACGAAGGCCCATTTTCTTTAAATCTGTCGAAGCAACTTCATGTACCTTTTGTGCAAATTGTTCTCTATTACTGTAAGCATCTTCTACAGTCATTGAAGATAAAATAGCGCGTAAATGACCTTCTAATACTTCCTTCGCTTCTACTTTTAACTCTTCGGTTTCTTTTCCTAAATATTGTTCGGCTGCTGTAGATACTTCTTCAATTGTTGAACCTACTTTAATAATAGAAACACCATTTACCGTAACTGGCACCCCTTGTTTCGTATACGTATCACGTGTTCCAACTTCTAATTTATAGTTTAATAAACTAAGAGGTTCTGCTCGTTGCATAATCGGTACTACAAAAGTACCGCCGCCACGAATAATTTTAATTTTCTTTCCATCATCTGTTGTAACAACATTCTTTCCGCCGCCAAGCCAGTTCCCGGTAACAATCAATGCTTCATCCGGGCCAACTGTACGGTATTTTGTAATAAACACCAAAATAAGTAAAAGTAAAATTGCGAGTAATACACCACCGATAATTAACGGAATCATTTAAATTCCTCCTTATAATTTTGGTTTTTTTAAAGAATAAGCGATGTTTTGTACAAGCAAAACACCATCTTGAACTCCCTCAATAATGACTTGTGTTCCCTGTAAAATATCTTTTTTTCCAATTGCCTTAGCTGGTATCGCATTGCTTCCAAATTTCGAAGAAACTAATACTTCTCCAAAGCCCTCTTTCGGGATGGTAATAATCACTTCTCCCCTACAGCCAACAAATTCATCCATACGTTGCACTGTATTTTGTTCAGACTCTGCAATTGGTTTTAAAATTAATATCTTCATTAGAAAAACTCCAATAAAAGATATGCCGAAAGAAAGACTAAAAATAACAATACTATTTAAAGAAAATAAATACTCTCCTATATAACCAAAACCACAAAGCATTGCAAAGAAACTAAGCAGTAACGTTACAATGGATGTAGATCCACCTCCGAAGCTAAATATGGATTCAAATATATCTCCAAAAAAGATATAAATAACAGTAAGTACGGTAGCAATAATAAATCCATATAAATAAATTGTCTCAAGTGGATAACCCAACAATGTCATGCCTTATCCCCCTTTCATCATTGCCTCTCTCTTTGTTATATGTATGCATCACCTCTTTCAAGAATTATATTTCATAATTTTCAGTTATTTAATCTTTAAAGAAAGACCTGTACGACAGGCTACTTAAAAAAGAACAGGAGGAGCCTATAGTGACAGGCTCCTCCTAGAAAATAACCGATATATTGTATATCTATATAATAGATTATTTTACATAAAAAGTAAAGTTTCATATACATTGGAAACAAGTTTATTTTACTAATAATGAATATGCCCCATTTTCATTATTAAATTTATATACATATAAATAATACTTTCCTGTTTTTGCTTGGTATTTTCCTTTAATGACGCTTCCGTCAGCTTGACCGTAAGCAACATAATTTTGCATGTCTGATTCATGATGCAGCACCCATGTCATCCCAATTTGCTGTTCGTTTATAACAGAAATATCTACCTCTTTTGGAGATTTAACCTCGAACATGTAAACATCCGTTTGATTAGAAGTATTCAGATTTCCATTTACAAGCGTATTAAAAGGAATTATCTTTGCTTCTTCAGAGCCTGCACCTGTTTGCGTATCCTGTTTTACGGTGACCATTGTTTGTCCTTTACTTTCTTTTCCTCTATTATCTTTCACTGTTAGCTCCGCTGTATACGTTCCCTCTTTCCCATATACATGAATAGGATTTGCTTTTGTACTTGTTGTACCATCCCCAAAATTCCAAAGATAAGAAATAATTTTTCCCCCTGCGCTTTCTGTACCATCGCTATGAAACTGAATTTTTTCATTTACTTTCCCATTGTAAGGTCCATTCATATTTACTTTAGTAGTTTTGTTTTCCTCTTCATCCGTTGCAACACCGTGGAAAACAATATCATATTCAAACTGATTGGCTGCATTCACACGATAGTTAACAAAATACGCTGTAACTGTTTTATAACCACTCCATCCTTTTTGCGATAGCTGTTCCAATACTTGATTCATTTGCTTGCTCATCGTTTTCCAATCTTCGGATTCACCTTTTGATGCACCACCTATGTACGTGCCTTCTACTGTAAATGTGTTAAAGAATTGAGACTTATGTTTTGTAATATTTGCATTTTTCAAATTCGCAACATCTGCAATTTCTGTCTTCACTTCAGCTAATGGCTTTGGTGCATGTTTTACTAAATAATCATCCGATACTTGTGGTACATCATATTTGTCTTGATTATCAATCAATTGCTGCATATATGTTTGATATTCTTTATTTAATTGTGTGTCCTTACTCAAAGCTTCACGATATGTATCGTAATTTTTCACATCATTCGCACGTATTAAATCTTGAACCTTATCAAATGTTTCAAATCGATGATTATACAAATAAGACTGCAGTGCAAAGGAATAGTTATAAAAATCCCATGATCCATACTTTGCAAACAATGTTTGCTCTGCAGTATAACGATTCGCTGGATCAGATGATAAACCACTAATTATACTCTTACGTGGAACAACATTATTTGTACGTGTAGATCCCGCAAAAAATTCCGCATTACCTTCTTGGAACCAAGTTAATCTTTCATTTTGATACATATCCCCTCTTCCAAATAAACCAGGAACCTCGTATCTTCCTTGTAAATAATGTGTAAATTCATGACGGAACAACTCTTCTAAACTATAAATGCTTTGTTCCGGGGTGCGCTCATATGTAAAGAAAGTTCCCTTCTCTTCGATATAGATTCCACCATTGTTTGTTTCATATCCATATAACTGTCTATTTAACTGATATTCATCCGGATTATTATAAATTACTACTGTCAATACATCATCAGCGTTCCCTGATTCTAACGCTTTATCATTTCCAATTACACGATGATATTGCGCTTTTACTTCCTTGGCAGCCCAATATAATCTCTTAATCTTCTCCTCTGTTACTTTGTCTCCTGTTTTAAATACGATAGACCCATCATCAAATTTGTATGTTTTCGGTAAATACTGCTGTTTGCCTTCTTCACGTATTTTCTCTAAATCTACTGTATTCCCACTAGAGTCTTTTCCACCATAATTTGTTGTAATTTGCTCTACCGCTGTAAAATAAGCTTCTCTTAGGCGAGGATACATCCCCATTGCTTGTGTAATAACTTCTAATCCTTTATTTGGATTGCTATGAAATTTCCCTAAACGTCCTACATAATAAATACCATTATTAATTAGCCAACTATTTTCAGTTGTCACATTCCGTATGAGAGCGATTCTACTAACCTCATTTATAAAGTTATCAATCTTTCCATACCACATTGTTGCATTAGGCTCTTTACGCGTATCATACAAGTAAGACTGTATGTCATAATCAATTCCTTGTATGATATCATATATAGCTTGTCCTTTCGTACGATCACCTACATACGTAGATAGGTGATCATTATACTGTTTTAAAATATTTGTCGCATACTGCACTGTTTCAGCATCACTAGAAGCATTGCTAATTAATTTCCCATACGCAGCTACCACTTTATCTTGCTCAGCTGTACCTAATTTAAAGTTTGGGTTTTTCGCAATTGCTTTTAATGCTGGTAAGCATTTATCATGGAAACTTCTCTCATCTAAGTAACTTAATTCATTATTATAAAATCCCAAATAAAAAGCAGAACGTAATACCTCAACAAATGTGTCAATTCCCTTTGCATCTTCTTTCGTAAAAGTACTTCCTCGTCGTCCTAACTCATCAATGATAACTTTCATGCGCTCTTTATTTTGATAAAAAGCTTTCGTATCTTGATTGAATTGGAATAAATCTGTAATTTGATTCCAACGAATATTTGCTAGCGTATCAATTAGTTCACTATCGCTCATTCTATTAAGCTCTGCCATAGAATAACTTTGCTGGAATTGTCTAACTTCAGCCCGCTCCGCAATCGGCGCTGGTCGCTGTGAAAAATCTCCTACTTTTAAACGCTTTTCAAATGATAATGTTTCATCCACCTTTGTAGAATGTACAATTTCATCTTTTAAAGTTTCTATACCGACAGGTTTCATTTGTAATACATTGTAAGGTGCTTTTTCTTCTGCTGATACTTCAGCTTGCCATCCACTTAATGATAATGCCATTGTACTAATCCCTAGCATTATTTGATTAAACTTTATGTTCTTTTTCATAATAAGTCCTCCCTAGTTGTATATCCGCAACATGAAAATAACATATCATCTTGATAAAATAATATAAAATGCAATATTTCATATTATTTCTGTATACATTTCGAACGTTTTATGAATAATCATACTAACGTATCTCTTCTATAAAAAGTGAATTTTTTGACATTTAAACCGATAATTGTTATGGTTAATATAACTGTTAACCTAATTAATTAAAGGTGGGATTCTATGATAAAAAAAGAAAACAGTGTATTTTATATCTCCATCTTGCTTACAACCTTATTTATTATACGGGGTGTGCTTCCAGCAAGTTGGATACAAGGCTATGATTTACAAAGTGTTACCTCTTCTTTAAATTCTTTTATTCTCAATAAGTTTGGGTGGTTTTACTCTCTACTTATGACCACAATGATTGTTTTAGCTGTTTATTTAGCATTTTCAAAGTATGGATCAATTCGTCTTGGTAAAGATGATGAGAAACCAAAATATAGCTACCTTTCTTGGCTCGCCATGTTGTTTGGAGCAGGGATGGGAATTGGTCTTCTCTTTTATGGGATTGCTGAACCAATTTCACATTTCGGGGCACCGCTTACCGGTGAACCTGGAACTGAACAAAGCGCAAAACTTGCTATGCAATATTCATTTTTTCACTGGGGTCTCTTCCCTTGGTCACTTTATGCGATGGTTGCTTTAACAATTGCATACTTTACGTTCAGAAAACAACAAGGTAGTACAATCGGTGCTACAGTTACTCCGTTATTTAATCGATCGAAAAATTCTCCTATTGGAAAAACAGTAGATATTTTAGCTGTGTTGGCAACCGTCTTCGGAATTGTGCCATCCGTAGGAATCGGTGCACAACAAATTGCCGGAGGGTTAAGTTACTTATTTCCTTCTATCAACAATACAATGAGTACACAGCTGGTACTCATTGCTATTTTCACTATACTCTATTTAACTAGTGCGCAAACTGGTTTAGATCGTGGGATTAAATATTTGAGTAACTTAAACTTCTCCCTTGCTGGGATATTACTTGTTTCCTTTTTAATTCTTGGGCCAACTGTTTTTATTATGAAATACTTTACTTCTACACTAGGTTCTTACATTGGGGCACTACCAAGTATGGGATTAAACTTAGGAGCCTTTAGTAAAGAGTCCTCTTCTTGGATTGAAAATTGGACGATTTTCTACTGGGGTTGGTGGATTTCGTGGTCGCCATTCGTCGGTACATTTATCGCCCGCGTATCCCGCGGACGTACAATCCGTGAATTCATTTTTGGCGTAGTCTTAATTCCAACACTCATCTGTACATTTTGGTTTGCTGTTTTTGGCGGAACTGCGATTCATATGGAAATGTTCCAATCACTTGGAATTGCTGATGAAATCGCCAAAAATGGAACAGAGATTGGATTATTCGCCGTCATTTCCCATTTACCATTCTCAACATTTTTAACCATTGTTAGTCTCATTTTAGTAGCAACGTTCTTTGTTACCTCTGCTGACTCTGCAACATTCGTTGTTTCTATGCAAACAAGTAATGGTAATTTATCGCCAAAAAACCATTTGAAACTTATTTGGGGATTAACTATTGCAGCGATCGCAGCCATTCTCTTGCAGGCTGGCGGATTAAATGCCTTACAGATTGCAGCGATTATTGCAGCCTTGCCATTCTCTATTGTTGTCGTTTTAATGATAACCTCATTATTCAAAGAGCTAAGACAAGAAGAAATTGTTACGCAAACGCAAAACGTAACACAAAAAATAAAAAAGGTTATGTAATTTGTAGCACCTCTTATCTATTTAGAGGTGCTTTTTAAATCAATTCTTTTATATTGAAACTGTAAAAGGAAGAAATATTATATAAAAAAGTCGTTATTATAGGATTACTTTCAGTTCTATTAGCGGCATGTGGTTCTAGCGATAAAAAAATGAAAAAGCATCATCAAAGGCGAGCGAAAAAATCGAACAAATAAAGTGAAACTTTAGTCAGTGTGGGGGGCTTCATCCCACACTGATTATCAGCCCGCACCAATCGGGCTTTTACGGTCAGTTGATCCCCCACCTAACTTCTTTACTCTTGCTGAATTTTGAGGTGGGGGTCTTACTGCCCGTTAGCGGGATAAAAAATCGTGGTGAACTAGTAGGCGCAGATAAGCTAGGTGGCGAAGAACAAATTGCAATCGCAGTGAAAAAAGGAAATAAAGAAATGCATGATTGGATCAATAAGGAGCTTAAAAATTTAGGAAAAGAAAACTATCTTCATAAGCTATACGATACACATTAAAAAGAAGAATTTGGTTCACAAGTAAAACCTGAATTCGTTATTACATAAGGTGGAAAAGTAAACTAACAAAAGCAAGCTCATGAAATATGAATTTCATGAGCTTGCTTTTATTACTATCAATATAAAAAAGGGATTACGCCATTTTCTCACTTGATTCTTCTCTAAAAAAGCTCTTCATTGCGTGGAATACATCAACTTTCTGTTTTAAAATATAGTACCTGAAATTCTCATCTTTAATATTTTTATAGGCTGACATAAGCGTACTATGGCGATTATACTGATTTACTTCCCCATACCCAAACATATTACATAGCTTCATCAATTCTTGAACAAGCTTCACACACCGAGCGTTATCTGATGTTAAGTTATCCCCATCTGAAAAATGAAATGGATAAATATTATAGCGTTCCGGTGAATACTTTCCATCTATAAGCTCAAGTGCTTTTCTATAAACAGAAGAACATATTGTTCCGCCACTTTCTCCTTTTGAGAAAAATTCTTCTTCTGTCACGACCTTCGCTTCTGTATGATGAGCAATAAATTCTATATCTACCGTTTCATACTTTGTACGTAAAAATCTTGTCATCCAAAAGAAGAAGCTACGCGCCATATACTTCTCCCAAAGCCCCATAGATCCGCTCGTATCCATCATTGCTAATACAACCGCTTTTGAATCTGGCTTCAACACTTCATTCCATGTTCGGAATTTCAAATCTTCTTGACGAATCGGATGAAAAGCTGGTTTTCCACTCATGGCATTTCGTTTATAAGCTGATATCATCGTCCGTTTTTTATCAATATTTCCCCATAATCCTGTTTTTCTAATGTCGTTAAATTCAATATGTTCAATACGATTTTCGTCCATTTCTTTCCGCTTTAAGTTAGGTAGCTCTAGCTCTTTAAAAAACGCTTGCTCTAATTCTAAAATAGATACTTCTGCTTCATAATAATCTTCCCCAGCTACATCTCCTGCACCTTTCCCTTTTCCTGGTCCTTTTTGTTTTTGACCACTTGATCCATCTCTTGCAACCACATCGCCAACTTTACTACCACCAGTTCCTTGCCCAACATGTTTATTCTTATCATAGTTATATCTAATTTTATATTCATCTAAAGAACGAATTGGTATTTTTACAACGTCCCTACCATTAGACATAACGATACTTTCCTCTGTCACAAGGTCTGGTAAATTATTCTTAATTGCCTCTTGCACCTTTTCCTGATGGCGTTGTTGATCGTCATGTCCTTTGCGATGGAGGGACCAGTTTTCCTGTGAAATTGTATAATTAGGTTGATTTTCTTCGCCCATCCTTTTCCCTCCTTACTGTAATTTCCCTTATTTTCTCTAATAAACAGTAATATAAGAATTTAAGGTTATGATGTAGCCATAAAAGTAGTTAAAAAGTATCTGTTCATTAGAACTTACTTTTTCCATAACCATAAGGCATCCATAGCTTTTTACGTATTGCTCCGAACATCCTTAACAAAAACTTTGATATCCATTTTAAATTGAAATTTCTTTAGCTGATAAGAAAGAAACACAATTCATTGTTGCACACTTTTTCACTCTGCAACATATTGTATTGTGTTGGCTTTTTTCTGTATGAATGGTTGGTTACTCTATCATATGCGTATTGTAAAAATAATTGACAATAAATTCATGAAATTGCATCTTAATTTATTATGTTTGGACAAGTCCATATATGAAATGAAACATTCACTATATAAATACAGATTGAAAAACGACATAAACCCTAACTTTCAGCTGAGAGAGAGCACCCGACCGAGTGTAGTAGCGATCAGTGCCTTTTTTGCCCCTGTCATGTGGAAACAAAGAGAGAAAACAAGTGGATATCTCCTTTCGTTTTCATAGCCGCGACTTATATGCTGAAAAATCAAAATAGATATATATAGTAAAGTTTCATTACTTCAATTGGATAGATATAAAAACGCTGCCTCTGGTTTCATAAGAGACAGCGTTTTATTATCAAACTATCGATTCAGCAAGCTACCTACATAGCGCAACAATTCATTTGCCGATGAAGAATTGTAGCCATGTTCATCGATTAAGCGTGCAACAACATCATTAATTTTCTTCAACTGATTTTCATCTGGTGTTTTCGTAGATGTTGTAATTTTTACAACATCTTTCAAATCAGCAAATAATTTTTTCTGGATTGCTTCGCGAAGGCGCTCATGTGAATTGTAATCAAAACGTTTTCCTTTACGAGCATAAGCAGAAATACGTATTAAAATTTCTTCTCGGAATGCTTTCTTCGCATTTTCTGAAATGCCAATTTGTTCTTCAATGGAACGCATTAGCTTTTCATCTGGACTCATTTCTTCACCTGTTAATGGATCACGTAATTTTGATTTATTGCAATATGCCTCAACGTTGTCTAAGTAATTATCCATAAGAGTCTTAGCCGATTCTTCATACGAATACACAAACGCTTTTTGTACTTCTTTCTTAGCAATTTCATCGTACTCTTTCCTTGCTAATGAAATGAAATTCATATAGCGCTCCCGGTCCTCATTACTAATGGATGGATGCTGATCTAACCCATCTTTTAACGAACGTAACACATCAAGCGCATTAATCGATGGTACTTCTTTTCTAATAATAGTAGAAGAAATGCGGTTAATAACATAACGTGGATCAATTCCACTCATACCTTCATCTTGATATTCACGCTGTAATTCTTCTACATCAATTGAATTATAACCTTCGACCATTTCTCCATCATATAAACGCATCTTTTTAATTAAATCAATATCTGGGCGCTTTGGATCTTTCAAGCGTGTTAAAATCGTAAACATTGCTGCGACGCGAAGTGTGTGCGGCGCAATGTGTACATTTGAAACATCGCTTTCACGAATCATCTTTTCATAAATATGTTCTTCTTCACTAACTCGTAAATTATATGGAACCGGCATCACAATAATCCTTGAATGTAACGCTTCATTTTTCTTGTTAGAGATAAAGGAGCGATACTCTGTTTCATTCGTATGGGCTACAATTAATTCATCTGCTGAGATAAGTGCAAATCTCCCAGCTTTGAAATTTCCCTCTTGTGTAAGAGATAATAGATGCCATAAAAATTTCTCATCACATTTTAACATCTCTTGAAATTCCATCATACCACGGTTTGCTTTATTTAACTCTCCATCAAAACGGTATGCACGTGGATCGGACTCTGAACCATATTCTGCAATTGTAGAAAAATCAATACTTCCTGTTAAATCCGCAATATCCTGTGATTTTGGATCAGAAGGACTAAATGTACCAATTCCTGTCCGGCGATCTTCCGAGAAGAAAATCCGTTCTACAATTACATCTTCAATTCTTCCACCATATTCTTTTTCTAAACGCATCACATTTAATGGTGACAAGTTCCCTTCAATTCTTACACCATATTCATCGTAAAAGTCATCACGTAAATGATGTGGTATGAGATGAAGAGGGTCTTCATGCATCGGGCAACCTTTTATCGCAAAAATAGCTCCGCGATCTGTACGCGAGTATGTTTCTAATCCTCGTTTTAACATAGTGACTAATGTTGATTTCCCACCACTAACTGGTCCCATTAATAGTAAAATCCGTTTTCTAACATCTAAACGTTTCGCAGACGGATGAAAATATTCTTCCACAAGACGCTCTAACGCATCTTCTAATCCAAATAGCTGATTGCTAAAAAAGTTATATTTTTTTCTGCCTTCCACTTCTTCAATACCAGCGTCTTTAATCATATTGTAAATGCGAGAGTGTGCAGTTTGAGCCACCCATGGTCTTTCTTTAACAAGCTCCAAATATTCCGCAAACGTACCTTCCCATTGTAAACGTTCTTCTGCTTCTCGATGCTGTTCAATTTTCTTTAGAATATCCATTATAGCTCCTCCCCCATCTCCTTGTTCAATCGGATTATTATAAAAGGTATGCGAGGATGTCCTTAAACATTCTTTAAATCAAAATGAAATCTCCTACAAACATTATAAATTTCATCCCAAAGTTAAAAGAAAATTCGGTATAATGAATTTATCGGGAAATTCCTTCTCATTCTTACAGATATATCTTCTTTACTTCCACAGAATCTACATAAACTTAAGATCCAAATTCTCTTAAATAAAATATGAAAAAGGAGGATTCACATGAAATTATTATTAATTTTAGGTGTCTCACTTACGTTTCTTACTGCAATTTTCACTTCAGGTTATAACGATAAACCAGGTACAAACAAAAAGTGATGGGCCTAGGCCCATCACTTTTTGTTCTCTATTACATACAACTTTTAATATACAATTTCTAAATCTAAACCTGGATAATTTTGTTGACGGAATGCTTCATAAATTAAAATCGCTGCTGTATTAGATAAATTTAACGAACGCACTTTGTCAGTCATTGGAATACGTAAACAATGATCGAAGTTTTCTTCGATTACGTTTGCTGGCAATCCGTTTGTTTCTCTACCAAATACAAAGTAATAATTTTTCTCTGGCTTACTATAATCAAACGCTGTATGTGCTTTTTCACCATACTTTGTTAAATAGAAAAATTCACCGTCACTATTTTTTTCATAAAACTCTTCAATCGAATCATAATACGTAATTTTTACGTGCTGCCAATAATCTAGGCCGGCACGTTTTAACATTTTATCATCCGTTGAAAATCCAAGCGGTCGAATTAAATGTAATTCTGTCCCAGTAGCTGCACAAGTACGTGCAATATTTCCTGTATTTGCTGGAATTTCTGGTTGATATAAAACAACATGTACTCCCACGCGATATTCACCTCAATCTTTTGTCTACTACGTATTATACCACTTGAGTGAAAAATCTCTACCCATTAATAATATGAAAAAATTTATATTTCATTTGTGGCGTATATTTACTGGAATCTTCATAATTCCAATACCGCCTGCGGCTATTAGCAGAATGTGCATTTACAAGCGGCATACCGTCTGCATCTTTAGCTACAACTATTGTTGTATGATTCCATCTACCATCATCTTCAAAATCATAAACAATTACATCACCGAGTAGAAGGTCTTCCGGACTTTCTACCGCTTTAGCACGTAGTCCTGTTGTAGCCCCTGATAAATACCAATAAAATGAATGAGCAACTGCCCAGCTCCAGCTCCACTGATTCTCCCTTTGCCACCATCCTTTACGAATGTTAGGATACCCAGTCATTGGCGTTTCACCAGCATGCAGACACTGCGAAATAAAATTCGTACAATTATCAGGAAAATTACGATACGCTGGATTCCGATCATCCCACCAAAGCTCCGCGTATTTGACAGCTTCTAAGCGATTATATTGATACGAACCATACTTTCCTTTCGTTATCTCACGCTCTAACGTTTCACCTTGGGCTCTTTCTACTTGTGTTTCAATATCTTTATCTTCTACAATACGCCCATCTTTTAAATAAACACGTCGTTCTAATTGTTCTTCTTCCATGTAAAATAATTCATGGTGATGAACTAAATGTTTCAAATGAACTTGATAATCTACTTCTTGATATTGCCTACTATTCCATTGTCTTATAAAAGATACGTCTGCTGTTGCCTTCACAATTTCAGCATTACGATTTTGAAACAAGTTTCTTTTTCGCTGTAGTACTTGTAATAAATCCGTAGGAATCTCATCGACACTTACACGTTTATTTGTAATATAAGCTAACAATTGTTGTATCTGCTTTTCAATCTTTTGTTTTACCAACATTTCCTCTCCCTCCCATATTACGATATGAAAAAAGGAGACATTATCTACTGTTTTTTCTCAGCTAACATTTCAAGACCTCGATTCATTTCATGGAGAACTTCCTCATCCTTCTCACGTTCCATCGCCTTTTCAATTGCTTCCCCTACACCTTCACCACCGATTTTTCCTAGAGCCCATGCTGCTGTACCACGAATTACAGGTCTTGGATCATCTTTCATAACACCAATTAAATCAGGAATTGCTGTGGCTTCTTTAAAATGAGCAAGGGCCAAAATTGCATTTCGTTGCAATGGTTTTTTCCCGCGCCATGATCCAGACATAATTCCATATTTTTCTTTGAAATCTCGATTACTTATCGTTAATAATGGAGTTAATAATGGTTTAACAAGCTCTGGATCCGGCTCCATTTCTGGATGATTATGAAAATCCTTCCCTCTGTTCTTTGGACAAACTGTTTGGCACGTATCACAGCCGTAAATACGATTTCCAATTTTATCTCGATATTCTTCTGGGAGAAAACCTTTTGTTTGCGTTAAAAAAGCAATACATTTTTTTGAATCTAATTGTCCACCTTGTACTAGTGCACCAGTTGGGCAAATATCAATACACTTTGTACAGCTTCCGCACTGATCTTCTATTGGTTGATCCGGCGGAAATGGTACATTCGTAATCATTTCACCTAAATACACATAAGAGCCAAATTCTGGCGTAATAATGGAACAGTTTTTACCGCTCCATCCAATACCAGCACGCTCTGAAACAGCACGATCACTCAGCTCTCCCGTATCCACCATCGATTTCACTTCTATATCAGGAAGCTTCTCAATTAAATACGCCTCTAATTTTTGCAGGCGATCCCGTAAAACAAGATGATAATCTTGCCCCCAAGAAGCACGACAGAAAATGCCACGTCTTTCTCCTCGTTTACTTAACGGTGCATTTTTCAACTTTGATGGGTACGCTAAGGCAATTGCAATAATTGATTTTGCTCCCGGCAATAGTAACTGTGGATTTGTTCTTTTTTCAATATCAGGCTCTTCAAAGCCAGACTGGTAATTTAATTGTTGCTGCTGAATTAAACGCTGTTTTAATTCTTCAAATGGTGATGCACTCGCAAAGCCTATTTTATCTATTCCAATTGTTTTACTATACGCTATAACATCTTGTTTTAATTTCTCAAAATCCATGCTATCCCTCCTTCTACGATGAATACATATCCTCATCAAACAAGTAATCACCTACTGATGGTTAGCCTTTCACTTCGTCATCATAGTTCTTAATTCTATTTTCGCATAAATTTTTCATTTCCAAACATTAAAAAACGCAATGCCTCGTTTATCTTAGAAACGAGACACTGCGTTGATCACAATTTATTATGAGAATATGAAATAATATCTGGAGCGGGTGAAGAGAATCGAACTCTCGACCAGAGCTTGGAAGGCTCTTGTTTTACCACTAAACTACACCCGCAAATATGAAAAAATATAATTTATTGAAATAACTTATGTAAAATAGTATAGCACGTCACAAAAGTCCAAGCAAGAAATTTATCGAAAAAAGTCGAAAAAGTGATGAGTATACTCATCACTTTTTCAATTCTTTATCAATCGCCTTTTTTATACTATCATAATCTGGATTCGCAAGATTTCCGTTTACATATACTGAAGGAGCACCTTGTACTTTCAGCTTCTGTGCACGATCTGAATCTTTACGTACTTTATCTTGGATTTCCTTACTATGTAGATCCTTTTTAAACTGCTCTACATTAACTTTCGGAAGCTTTTCCTTCACTATATTAAGAAGCAGCTCTTCTGTAATCCATTCTTCAGTATCTTTCTTCTGACCTTGATAAATTTCATCATAGAATGTCCAGAAAGATTCTGGGTTCTGTTTATAAATCGCCTCACCGGCAGCAGCCCCTAAATCAGAATCTTTTCCGATAAATGGGAAGTTAATGAAATAAAGCTGTACTTTCCCTTTATTAATATACTCTTCTTTTAGACGAGGTAATACTGTCGCATCCCAAGTTCGACAAGCTGGGCATTTAAAATCTCCAAATTCTACAACCTTAACAGGAGCATCTTCTTTACCTAAAGATTGCTGCGTGGAATAAGCAAACATCTCATTCCCTTTATCTTTTTTGTCATTTATGATACTGTATGCAATTGTCCCGATTACAATTAATACTGCGATAGAAAAAACAATACCAAGAGCCATGATTTTATTTGATGATTTCATATACATTCCTCTTTAAATTCATATTCTGTATACATTGTTGTACACATTACACATGATATCAATACTTTTATACATCATGCAATGAACACGCTCACATAATTTCCAAAAAAAACGACAAATGTGTCAATATTGTGTCTCTTCTTTGGCTATTCTATTCAAAAAAGCGAAGTTCCCTCTATAGAACTTCGCTTTTAGCTTACCGCTTTTTCACGCGCTATTTTTTGCAACGAATGCTGAGTTGGAATATCATGACGAATTACTAATTTTTCACTAATCGCTTGCACATATTCATCATGGCTAATATACCCTTCTTTTTCCATTAATTTCAAAACAACATTTCGTCTCTCTACTGCTTTATCATAGTTCTGGGCAGGAGAATAATAAGCAGGGGCTTTCACAATAGCAGCCATCATTGCACTTTCACTTAATGTTAATTGATTTACCTTTTTACCAAAGTATAGCTGGGATGCTTTTTCAATCCCCCATGCACCTTCTCCATAATAAATATTGCTCACATATAATTTTAAAATCTCATCTTTAGTAAATGTACGCTCAATTTTTTTTGTATAAAAAATCTCTTTCCATTTACGAGAAAATGTACGTTCATTAGATAAAAAAGCATTTTTGGAAAGCTGCTGTGTAATTGTACTTCCACCCTGTACAACACCACCAGCTTTTATATTTTCAATAGAAGCTCGAACAATTGCTATATAGTCTAGACCGTTATGATGATAAAACCTTTTATCTTCTGTCGCAATAAACGCGTGAGCCAAAGGTTCTGGTACCTCTAATTTAGCGGGTACATGCAGCTTGCTAATATCACTTCGCTCAATCATTACATTTCCAATCAATAATAATGTACAACTAAGTAGTAATAATAAAATAATGGCTTTATAAAGAAACTTCGTAATTGGATTGAATGAAACCTTTTGATGATAGTTAACCCTAGACAGTACTCGTTCTTTCATCGTGCACACCTCTTTTCCTTACAGCATATATAATCCTTACATTAAGAATACTGTTTCTTAATGCAATCTCCAATTGATTTCTCTTACACTTACCTTACAATGTTGTAAGCTATAAAATACATATTCTAGCAGAAAAAATGATAAGATTCTATTCAGCCTTCTTCTATTATATCACTTGATGCATTTCCAGTTTTAGTAAGTTATTACCTAACATTTCTTCTACAGCATTTTCTAAAAAATTAATGTAACAATCCAATTTTAATTAGAACAATATAGATATATTACCAAACAAGCGTTCTTGCAATCAATATATATTTACCGTGTATACTTTTTATCCTACTATCTTATTTAGTTTCACCGATTAAAGATCATACTAGACATTTTTACTTACACAATATAAGAAAAAAAGGACAAGTTATTTGGTGATATCTCAAATAACTTGTCCTTTTAAATTTAAAATAAATGAAATAGCCTATAGTCTTCCTATCAAATCATACGGATCTACTTTCCAAGTTTCATATGGAATAAAATTATTTGCATTTATGGCATCAAGTGTTCTCGACTTCATATGTGGGCGTGTTATATATTCATCAATATTATTTTCATTCAAAGCAATAAATTTTGCTTCTTTTATTTCTTCTGGCTGGATTCTTATGTCTCCGCTAACATGCTCTACCTTAAAGACCACCGATAAAATATGCTTTGACGCATTATAGTAAAGACCTGTAATTCCAACTGGTTCTACTAAGAGACCCGTTTCTTCAAGTACTTCTCTACAAACGGCTTGATCAAGAGCCTCTCCCTCCTCTACTTGTCCTCCAGGCATTTCCCATGTATCAACTCTCCACTGTACCTTTACTAAAAGAATTTCGTTATTTGCATTTGTTATGTAAGCAGAAACAGCAACAATGTGCTTAGGTGTTGTATACTCCATTTTATAACCTCCGAAGAACATTCATTTAATTTTAAATACAATATATATTAATATTCATTACTCATTACAAGAATCCTTTTTTATAACCTAAGTTCACATATAGTACATGTACACTCCTACACGATTTCATTTACTCAAATATTTATTGTATGTATAATTAAATAGAATATTCTGGAAAATAAATAAAATATAATTTCAAGAGTGAACAAAAAGATAGGAGGCGTTTTATGACTCGTTGTACGAATTGTAAAACAAAATGGAAAGCAAAAGATGTATGGTCGCTTCTCATGCAAAACGATGGGAAGGATTGTCCATACTGTTACGGAAGACAGTATCTTTCAGATGATACGTTTGAATTTGGTGCTCATGCTTTACCTTTTTTATTTCTTTTTCCGTTCTTTGTTGAATTAAGCGATACAAGTCCTTTATTAAAGTTTAGGAAGAAATAATACAGGTGTATGTTGTTTTTTGATTTGAATATGGAATAAAAAATGCCTCCTCATTATGAATTTTTCAATTCATCTATGAGAAGACATTTATCATCGTAATTATTACAGTTTTTATGCTAGCCCACCCAAATGATTAGACTAAAACCATTGATATCATTAGATTTATAATAATTATTCGCCTAAGTCCACATTGTGGTAAACTTGCTGAACATCTTCTAAATCTTCTAATGCATCAATCATTTTTTCAAATTGTACTTGTGCATCTTCTGAAAGTGTTACATCACTTTGCGCAAGCATTGTTAGTTCAGCAACTGTGAATTCAGTAATACCAGCATCCTTAAGTGCTGCTTGTACCGCATGGAACTGATCAGGCTCAGCATAAACGATAACAGCCTCTTCTTCTTCCAAGATATCACGTGCATCTACATCTGCTTCCATCAAAATTTCAAGTACTTCATCTGCTGTTTTTCCTTCAAGCCCAATAACAGCTGTCGCATCAAACATATATGCTACAGATCCATTTACACCCATGTTACCACTGTTTTTACTAAATGCTGCACGTACATCTGCTGCAGTACGGTTTACGTTATTTGTAAGTGTATCTACAATTACCATAGATCCGTTTGGTCCAAACCCTTCATAACGAAGCTCGTCATAATTTTCTTCTGAACCACCTTTTGCTTTTTCAATTGCACGGTCAATAATTGTTTTTGGTACACTGTACGTTTTCGCACGCTCAAGTACAACTTTTAAAGCTTGGTTTGATTCTGGATCTGGCTCACCTTGTTTTGCAGCTACATAAATCTCACGTCCAAATTTAGCGTATACGCGGCTTGTATTTGCATCTTTTGATGCTTTTTTGTCTTTAATATTATTCCATTTACGACCCATTAAGTTCCACTCTCTTTCACGTTTAAATCTACATAAAAAATATTAATATGAAATATAATGTTTATTCAACACTTTTTCAAAATAAATACAAAAAGTTCATAATCAATTTCATTATGAACATAATGAAAACTCATGCATTTTTTACTTCACATCGTATATTATACCTCAATTTTATTCTTCATTACGAATTTAACACTTCATCAAGTTATTATTTAATTGAAGTAAACAAACAATTATTTGATAATCTATTTTGGCTCTGGGAGATCTCCAGACTCTGCTAATGCAGCAGCAACTTTATCTCCAAAAGTATTTAACACAAAAGTGGTTTCTTCTAAAGGGTCCATCGTTCCTGTAGCAGTATCAATATTACGATTCATCAATCCTTGAAAAGAGTTATGCTCTTCTACAATTTCACTGAAATCTTTCTTTATCCATTTCTCAGTAATTTCCAATAATTGTTGCTTATGAGCGAAATCGCTTTGACTTAAAATATCTTTTACTCTTTCTGCATTCTGTGTAGACATCGGGGTCGCTCCCCAATTTTTATTAGGTATAACTTTTTGATGTGCCATACTATGCATTGCGGAAACCACTTCTTCCTCAGTTGAATGTTTTGTGATATGTAGCTGAGCATTTGAGCCTTCAATTTCTGCAATATTTGTTTCCAAATCATCACTTGATTCTGTAAAAACTTCTCTCTCTCCTCCTACTGGTATCTCAGCCAATTTCAACAATCCATATAATAGTCCACCTGAAAGAAATACTCCACAAATAATAACACCTAACCATCCTTTTCGTTTCATTTCCTTCCCCCATCACATCAAAATTAAACACTTATATAAAATATTCTTTTATCCTATTATACAACAAAAAAGACTCTAACATTTCTGTTAGAGTCTTTTTAAAGCGCTATTTGATACCGATGGTCGGGGTCGAACCGACACTCCCGAAGGAACACGATTTTGAGTCGTGCGCGTCTGCCAATTCCGCCACATCGGCATAATAAGAAAGGCGGCAACCGGATTCGAACCGGTGGTAAAGGTTTTGCAGACCTCTGCCTTACCACTTGGCTATGCCGCCATATTAAATTTGGAGCGGAAGACGGGATTCGAACCCGCGACCCCAACCTTGGCAAGGTTGTATTCTACCACTGAACTACTTCCGCAAAAATGGCTGGGCTAGCTGGATTCGAACCAGCGCATGACGGAGTCAAAGTCCGTTGCCTTACCGCTTGGCTATAGCCCATCGAATTACTAATACATTATATGTTTGCAATACTTATTTTATTACCATTAATATTTAAATAAGACATTACATATCTTATCATAGTTAAATTAATTTGTAAATATTTAAAATAAATGGGGCGACTGATGGGAATCGAACCCACGAATGCCGGAGCCACAATCCGGTGCGTTAACCACTTCGCCACAATCGCCATATTGTGTTTTTGGCAGGGGCAGTAGGAATCGAACCCACACTGGAGGTTTTGGAGACCTCAGTTCTACCTTTAAACTATGCCCCTATGTAAATGGTGGAGGGGGGCAGATTCGAACTGCCGAACCCGAAGGAGCGGATTTACAGTCCGCCGCGTTTAGCCACTTCGCTACCCCTCCGACATTATATGGTGGAGGATGACGGGATCGAACCGCCGACCCCCTGCTTGTAAGGCAGGTGCTCTCCCAGCTGAGCTAATCCTCCATTTTGCCTGGCAACGTCCTACTCTCACAGGGGCAAGGCCCCAACTACCATCGGCGCTAGAGAGCTTAACTTCCGTGTTCGGTATGGGAACG
>NZ_JH921521.1:88646-267979 GCF_000299035.1 Bacillus bingmayongensis | reverse complement strand
AGAGTAGGACGTCGCCAAGCAAAAACCTAAGTCATTTCGCCTTAGGTTTTTTTGTGTACATTTTTATCTCCCTATTTGCCAAAGGTAATAATCCATAAATTTAGAGATGCTAAAAGTGAGAAACAAATAAAGAAGAGACTATGTAAAACAATAGCAATTTGTTTTGACTTTCCAGCTTTTCCGAACAAACCTAAAATAATTCCAATAATTGGACTGATTATTTCTACAAGAAGTATAGATTTGAAGTAATGAACATAGAAAAAGTGAGAAGTTATAAAGGAAGACTCAATAATTGCAGCTGTTACTGCAATCAAAAAGAATAAATATGACAATATAATAAGTTTCTGCATAATCAATCCACCTATAAATTTATAGTAATAGTATTATGATTTTTACTTGAATATATAAAAAAATGGAATTGTTATAACCTTAATTTGATTACCACTTCTTCTAATAAGGTTATAAATAATATGAATTTGAAAATGAAATTCGATTGGTGACGGAAGTTTCACTGTAGATTACACGACTAGATCTTCATATGATTGTATCTTATACTTCTCCCCTAATTCCCTTTCCCACTTGCATATATTTTCACTTCTTCTTTTGAATATAACTAAAACACGAACGTTATTAATAACTAATAAAAAAACATTCGATTATTTGTTGACATAACTTATGAAATATTGTTAATATAGCCATAGAAACAATATTATATCGCACCTCATATAATCGCGGGGATATGGCCTGCAAGTCTCTACCTAACGACCGTTATTCGTTAGACTATGAGGGAAAGTCACTCGGTATTTTCTATTCACAAGGGATACGTATGCCTGAGTAGAGCGCTTTCTCTCATAGTAAAAGAGAAAATGTTCTATTTCAGGCTTTTTTTATTTGAATCGGGGGGATTCTAATATGAAATCACTAGTTGGAGTCATAATGGGAAGCACGTCAGACTGGGAAACAATGAAATATGCTTGTGACATTTTAGATGAATTACACATTCCGTATGAGAAGAAAGTTGTATCCGCTCATCGGACTCCAGATTATATGTTTGAATATGCAGAAACAGCTCGTGAACGTGGATTAAAAGTTATTATCGCTGGAGCCGGAGGAGCCGCTCATTTACCAGGGATGGTTGCAGCGAAGACGAATCTTCCTGTAATCGGTGTTCCTGTTCAATCAAAAGCATTAAATGGGTTAGATTCGTTACTGTCTATCGTTCAAATGCCCGGAGGAGTTCCAGTTGCAACTGTTGCAATTGGTAAGGCCGGTTCAACAAACGCAGGACTACTTGCAGCACAAATACTTGGATCATTTCATGATGACATACATGATGCATTAGAACTGAGACGAGAAGCAATTGAGAAAAATGTGCGTGAAGGTAGTGAGTTGATATGACAAGAATCATTTTACCAGGAAAAACAATTGGAATTATTGGTGGTGGGCAGCTTGGAAGAATGATGGCGCTAGCAGCGAAAGAAATGGGTTATAAAATTGCTGTTTTAGATCCCGTAAAACATTCACCATGTGCACAAGTTGCTGATATTGAAATTGTTGCATCTTATGATGATTTGAAAGCAATTCAGCATTTAGCCGAAATAAGTGATGTTATCACATATGAATTTGAAAATATTGATTATAGATGTTTACAATGGCTTGAAAAACATGCGTATTTACCACAAGGCAGTCAGTTGTTAAATAAAACGCAAAATCGTTTTACAGAAAAGAATGCAATCGTAAAGGCTGGATTACCAGTAGCGCCATATAGACTTGTACAGAAGCAAGAAGAGCTTTTAGAAGCAATTACGGAACTTTCCTTTCCTTGTGTGTTAAAAACAACAACAGGAGGATATGACGGTAAAGGACAAGTTGTTTTAAAAAGTGAAGCGGATGTTGCAAGAGCAATGGAACTTGTAAATCATGCTGAATGTATTCTCGAAAAATGGGTGCCATTTGAAAAAGAAATATCAGTTATTGTAACTCGTAGCGTAAGTGGTGAAACGAAGGTATTTCCAGTAGCTGAAAATATTCACGTTAATAACATCTTACATGAATCTATCGTACCAGCTCGCACTACAGAAGCACTTTCACAAAAAGGAATTGAATATGCACAGGTGCTGGCGGATGAACTTCAGCTTGTGGGAACACTAGCGGTAGAGATGTTTGCTACGGCAGATGGTGGGATTTATATTAATGAATTGGCACCAAGACCTCACAATTCAGGGCATTATACAATCGATGCATGTGAAACGAGTCAATTTGGGCAACATATTCGAGCAATCTGTAATTTACCTCTAGGAGAAACAAATTTGTTAAAACCAGTTGTCATGGTTAACATTTTAGGCGAACATATAGAAGGGGTCCTAGGACAAGTGAATAGATTAACCGGGTGCTATTTACACTTGTATGGAAAAGAAGAAGCAAAAGCGCAGCGTAAAATGGGGCATGTAAATATTTTGAATGAAAGTATTGAAGTTGCTTTAAAGAAAGCGCAAAGCTTGCATATTTGGGACCATCAAGAACAACTTTTGGAGGGAAAAAGATGATTAGTCGTTATACACGCCCTGAGATGGGTGCGATTTGGACGGAAGAGAACAAATTTAAAGCATGGTTAGAAGTTGAGATTTTAGCTTGTGAGGCATGGGCTGAACTTGGTGATATTCCAAAAGAAGATGTAAAAAAACTTCGTGAGAATGCATCATTCGATATTGATCGTATTTATGAGATTGAAAAAGAAACACGCCATGATGTAGTTGCTTTCACTCGTGCAGTATCAGAAACACCAGCATTAGGTGAAGAACGTAAATGGGTTCACTACGGTTTAACATCTACAGACGTAGTCGATACAGCGTTATCTTACATCTTAAAACAAGCAAATGAAATTCTATTAAAAGACTTAGAAAACTTCATTACTATTTTAGCTAACAAAGCAAAAGAACATAAATACACAGTTATGATGGGAAGAACACACGGTGTTCATGCAGAACCAACTACATTTGGTTTAAAACTGGGCCTTTGGTATGAAGAAATGAAACGTAACTTAGAGCGTTTCAAACAAGCAGCTGATACAGTTCGCGTTGGTAAATTGTCTGGTGCAGTTGGTACATACGCGAACATCAATCCATTCGTAGAAAAATATGTTTGTGAAAACTTAGGATTAGAAGCAGCACCAATTTCAACACAAACGTTGCAACGCGATCGTCATGCACATTACATGTCAACACTTGCATTAATCGCAACATCTGTCGAGAAGATGGCAGTTGAAATTCGTGGCTTACAAAAGAGTGAAACTCGTGAAGTAGAAGAGTTCTTTGCGAAAGGTCAAAAAGGTTCTTCTGCAATGCCACATAAGCGTAATCCAATTGGATCTGAAAATATGACTGGTATGGCACGCTTAATTCGTGGTTACATGCTAACTGCTTACGAAAACGTTCCATTATGGCATGAACGTGATATTTCTCACTCTTCTGCAGAACGCGTTATCTTACCAGATGCAACAATCGCATTAAACTACATGTTAAATCGTTTTGGTAATATCGTGAAAAACTTAACGGTATTCCCAGAGAACATGAAACGCAATATGCAAAGAACATACGGCTTAATTTATTCTCAACGCGTAATGCTTACGCTAATCGACAAAGGTATGGTGCGTGAAGAAGCTTATGATATCGTACAGCCTAAGGCGATGGAAGCTTGGGAGACACAAGTACAATTTAAAGAGCTTGTAGAAGCAGATGAGCGTATTACAAGCAAATTAACACAAGAAGAAATCAACGAATGCTTCAACTATGAGCATCACTTACAACACGTTGATACAATCTTTGAACGTCTTGGATTAAACTAAGCTGAAAATTTTATATGGCACAGAATAGAGTCATTCTGTGCCATTCTTTATAAATATACTATTCATATTTTTCAAACTACAGGGGGCTTGCGAAATGCAAAAGCTAGAATTGCTGTATGAAGGTAAGGCAAAAAGAATTTATCGTACAGAAGCAGCAGATATGGTTTGGGTAGAGTACAAAGATAGTGCTACTGCTTTCAATGGGGAGAAAAAAGCGACAATTACAGGAAAAGGTCGTCTGAACAATGAGATTACAACTCTTTTATTCAGAAAGTTACAAGAAGTGGGAATCAAAACACATTTTGTTGAAAAGCTGTCAGACACAGAACAACTTGTGAAAAAGGTAAGCATTATTCCATTAGAGGTTGTCACAAGAAACGTAATTGCAGGAAGTCTTTCAAAACGATTAGGAATGGAAGAAGGAACTGCACTTGCATCACCAATCGTAGAACTTTACTACAAAGATGATGATTTAGGAGATCCGCTTGTAACAGAAGATCATATTCGTGTGTTAAACGTTGCAACGCCAGAGCAAGTAAGTACATTACGAGAAAAAGCTCTACAAATCAATCAAGTATTGATTGAGCACTTCGCAAGCTGTCGTGTAAGATTAGTAGATTTTAAATTAGAGTTTGGGCTAACAGAAGAAGGCGAAATCGTATTAGCGGATGAGATTTCACCAGATACTTGCCGTTTATGGGATGAAGAGAGCAATGAGAAATTTGATAAAGATGTATTCCGCCGTGATCTTGGTAATTTAACAGAGGCATATGAAGAAATTTTAAAACGTTTAGGGGGAGCTTCACATGTATAAAGTTAAGGTATATGTAACATTAAGAGAGAGCGTATTAGATCCACAAGGAACAGCAGTGAAAGGTGCTCTGCATAGTCTTTCCTTTACAGAAGTACAGGATGTTCGTATCGGTAAATATATGGAGTTAACAATTGATAAATCAGTGACTGATCTGGATAGCAAGGTAAAAGAAATGTGTGAAAAACTATTAGCAAACGTTGTAATGGAAGATTTCCGTTATGAAGTTGAGGAGGTTGTCGCACAGTGAAATTTGCCGTAATCGTTTTTCCAGGTTCGAACTGTGATGTTGATATGTTTCATGCAATTAAAGATGAGCTTGGCGAAGAGGTAGACTACGTTTGGCATGATGCAGAGAATTTAGATGAATATGATGCGATTCTTTTACCAGGAGGATTCTCTTACGGTGACTACCTTCGCTGCGGTGCCATTTCTCGCTTCGCAAATGCAATGAAGGCTGTGCAAAAAGCAGCTGAGCAAGGAAAACCAATTTTAGGCGTATGTAATGGATTCCAGATTTTAGTTGAATCAGGATTGTTACCAGGTGCATTAATGCGAAATAAAAACTTAAAGTTTATGTGCCGTACTGTTCAGTTACGTGTTGAAAATAACGAAACGATGTTTACATCGCAATATGAAAAAGATGCAGTAATAAATATTCCAATTGCACATGGTGAAGGAAATTACTACTGTGATGAAGCAACTCTTAAAGAATTAGAGGAAAATAATCAAATTGCCTTCCGCTACGTAGACAATCCAAACGGAAGCGTTTCAGATATTGCTGGTATTGTAAATGAAAAAGGAAATGTACTTGGCATGATGCCACATCCAGAGCGTGCTGTGAGTGAACTTCTTGGTGGCGCTGAAGGTTTAAAAGTCTTTCAATCTATTTTGAAACATTGGAGGGAAACATATGTCGTTAATGCTTGAACCAAATCCAACACAAATTAAAGAAGAACGTATATATGCGGAAATGGGGCTAACAGACGAAGAGTTTGCCATGGTTGAAAAGATTTTAGGACGTTTGCCGAACTACACAGAAACAGGACTATTTTCTGTTATGTGGTCAGAGCATTGTAGTTATAAAAACTCAAAACCAGTTCTTCGTAAGTTCCCAACAACAGGAGAACGCGTCTTGCAAGGACCTGGTGAAGGTGCAGGAATTGTAGATATTGGTGATAATCAAGCTGTTGTATTTAAAATGGAAAGTCATAACCACCCTTCGGCAATTGAGCCATATCAAGGTGCGGCAACGGGTGTTGGCGGTATTATTCGCGATGTATTTTCTATGGGAGCACGTCCAGTTGCTCTATTAAACTCTCTTCGCTTCGGTGAATTACAATCACCACGCGTGAAATACTTATTTGAAGAAGTAGTTGCAGGGATTGCCGGATACGGTAACTGCATCGGTATTCCAACTGTGGGCGGAGAAGTACAATTTGATCCATGTTATGAAGGAAACCCACTTGTAAATGCAATGTGCGTTGGTCTAATTAATCACGAAGATATTAAAAAAGGGCAAGCGCACGGTGCTGGTAATACAGTAATGTATGTAGGGGCTTCAACAGGACGCGATGGTATTCACGGTGCAACTTTCGCATCGGAAGAACTATCTGAGAGTTCAGAAGCAAAACGTCCAGCAGTACAAGTAGGCGATCCATTTATGGAGAAGCTTCTTATCGAAGCATGCTTAGAGCTTATTCAATCTGATGCTCTTGTTGGAATTCAAGATATGGGAGCTGCGGGCTTAACATCATCTTCTGCAGAAATGGCAAGTAAAGCAGGAATGGGTATTGAAATGTATTTAGATGATGTACCACAACGTGAAACAGGTATGACGCCGTATGAAATGATGTTATCTGAATCTCAAGAACGTATGTTAATTGTTGTGAAAAAAGGTAGAGAGCAAGAAATTGTAGATTTATTTGAAAAGTATGGCTTAGCGGCTGTTACGATGGGGAAAGTAACGGAAGATAAAATGCTTCGCTTATTCCATAAAGGTGAAATGGTAGCAGAAGTACCTGCGGATGCATTAGCAGAAGAAGCACCGATTTATCATAAACCTTCAAAAGAGGCAGCATACTTTAAAGAGTTCCAAGAAATGAAAATGGAAACACCAAAAGTAGATAATTATAAAGAGACATTACTAGCTTTATTACAACAACCAACGATTGCAAGTAAAGAATGGGTATATGATCAGTACGATTATCAAGTACGCACAAGCACAGTTGTTACACCAGGTTCAGATGCGGCAGTTGTACGTGTACGTGGCACAGAGAAAGCATTAGCAATGACAACGGATTGTAACTCTCGCTATATTTATTTAGATCCTGAGATGGGCGGTAAAATTGCAGTAGCAGAAGCGGCACGTAATATCGTATGTTCTGGTGGAGAACCACTTGCAATCACGGATTGCTTAAACTTTGGTAATCCAGAGAAACCAGAGATTTTCTGGCAAATTGAGAAATCAGTAGATGGTATGAGTGAAGCTTGTCGTACACTACAAACTCCAGTTATTGGCGGAAACGTATCAATGTACAATGAACGTAGCGGTGAGGCTGTATATCCAACACCGACTGTTGGTATGGTAGGTCTTGTTCATGATTTAAAACATGTAACAACACAAGAATTGAAGCAAGCTGGAGATGTTATTTATGTAATTGGTGAAACGAAAGCTGAATTTGGCGGAAGCGAATTACAGAAGATGGTATACGGTAAAATCTTCGGTCAATCACCAAGCATTGATTTAGAAGTGGAATCAAAACGCCAAAAACAATTACTAGAAGCAATTCAAGCTGGACTTGTTCAATCTGCACATGACGTTGCAGAAGGTGGCTTAGCGGTTGCGATCGCTGAAAGTGCAATTGGCGCTAAAGGCTTAGGTGCTACTGTGAAATTAGTTGGGGAAGCAACAGCGGCATTATTTGCAGAATCACAATCACGCTTTGTGGTAACAGTGAAACGTGAAATGCAAGAAGCATTCGAAAAAGCAGTAGAAGCAATTCAAGTTGGGGAAGTCACAAATACAAACGAAGTAACAATTCATAACGAAGAAAACGAAGTATTACTTACAGTAAATGTTGATGAAATGAGAAAGGCTTGGAAAGGGGCAATCCCATGCTTGCTGAAATAAAGGGGTTAAATGAAGAATGTGGCGTTTTCGGAATTTGGGGGCATGAAAATGCAGCACAAGTTACGTACTACGGATTGCATAGTTTACAGCACCGTGGGCAAGAAGGCGCAGGCATTGTTGTAAATAATGGGGAGAAAATTGTTGGTCATAAGGGGTTAGGTTTAGTATCAGAAGTGTTTTCAAGAGGTGAGCTAGAAGGCTTAAATGGAAGATCGGCAATTGGACATGTACGCTATGCAACAGCAGGTGGAAGTGAAGTGGCGAATGTGCAACCACTACTATTCCGTTTTTCTGATCATAGTATGGCATTAGCTCACAACGGGAATTTAATTAACGCAAAGATGCTTCGCCGCGAATTGGAGGCAGAAGGAAGTATTTTTCAAACGAGTTCAGATACAGAAGTACTGCTTCATTTAATTAAACGTAATACAAAAGGTTCACTAATTGAGAGTGTGAAAGACGCGTTGAACAAAGTAAAAGGTGCATTTGCGTATCTTTTACTAACAGGAAATGAAATGATTGTTGCGCTAGATTCGAATGGATTCCGTCCACTTTCCATCGGGAAAATGGGAGATGCATACGTTGTAGCATCTGAAACATGTGCTTTCGATGTAGTTGGTGCAACTTACATTCGTGATGTAGAACCTGGGGAACTACTGATCATTAATGATGAAGGAATTCAAGTAGATCGTTTTACAAACGAAGTAGATCATGCAATTTGCAGTATGGAATACATTTACTTTGCACGTCCAGATTCCAATATTGCTGGCATCAATGTTCATGCAGCACGTAAAAACATGGGGAAACGTTTAGCGATGGAAGCTCCTATTGAAGCAGATGTTGTAACAGGTGTTCCAGACTCTAGTATTTCCGCAGCGATTGGTTATGCAGAGGCAACTGGAATTCCATATGAATTAGGATTAATTAAAAATCGTTATGTCGGACGTACTTTTATTCAACCTTCTCAAGAATTGCGTGAGCAAGGGGTAAAAATGAAGCTTTCAGCAGTACGAGGAGTAGTCGAAGGAAAACGTGTTGTTATGATTGATGATTCAATTGTACGAGGAACAACAAGTAAACGAATTGTTCGTATGCTCCGTGAAGCAGGGGCGACAGAAGTGCATGTGAGAATTGCTTCTCCACCACTTAAGTATCCTTGTTTCTATGGAATTGATATTCAAACTAGAAAAGAATTAATCGCAGCAAACAACTCTGTAGAAGAAATACGTCAAATCATCGGTGCAGATTCTTTAACATTTTTAAGTGAAGATGGCCTAGTAGATGCAATTGGACGCCCATATGAAGGGAAATACGGCGGCTTATGTATGGCTTACTTTAATGGAGATTATCCAACAGCTCTTTATGATTATGAGCAAGAGCTTTTAGAAAGTATGAAGTAAAAAAGCGAGAAGCTTCTACTTCATTTTAAGTAGAAGCTAGCTTTTTCCTAAAACATACTCTATAGAGAGAGTGCCCGCTCGGGTGGGAGAAATTAAAAGACGAGGTGTAAAAAACGATGGCGAATGCATATAAGCAAGCAGGAGTAGATATTGAAGCTGGATATGAAGCGGTATCTCGTATGAAAAAACACGTACAAACAACAATGAGAAAAGAAGTGCTAGGCGGTCTAGGCGGTTTTGGGGGCATGTTCGATCTATCAAAATTTGCATTAGAAGAACCCGTATTAGTATCTGGAACAGACGGCGTGGGTACAAAATTGATGCTCGCTTTCATGATGGATAAACATGACACGATTGGTATTGATGCAGTGGCAATGTGTGTAAATGATATTGTTGTCCAAGGGGCAGAACCGCTTTTCTTCCTTGATTACATTGCTTGTGGTAAAGCAGAACCTAGTAAAATTGAAAACATCGTCAAAGGTATATCAGAAGGTTGTCGCCAAGCGGGGTGTGCACTAATTGGCGGAGAGACAGCTGAGATGCCAGGTATGTATTCCACTGAAGAGTATGACTTAGCTGGTTTTACTGTTGGAATTGTTGATAAAAATAAAATTGTAACAGGTCAGTCTATTGAAGCTGGTCATGTATTAATTGGTTTAGCATCTAGTGGTATTCATAGTAACGGATATTCTTTAGTACGAAAAGTGTTGTTAGAAGACGGACAGCTATCTTTAGATCGTATACATGGTCGCTTAGAACTACCTCTTGGTGAAGAACTATTAAAACCAACAAAAATTTATGTCAAACCTATTTTAGAACTATTGAAAAAGTATGAAGTGTATGGCATGGCACATATTACAGGTGGCGGCTTTATTGAAAATATTCCACGTATGTTGCCGGAAGGAATTGGTGCAGAAATTGAACTAGGTTCTTGGCAAATTCAACCGATTTTTAGTTTACTTCAAGAGGTTGGAAAACTAGAAGAAAAAGAAATGTTCAATATTTTTAACATGGGTATTGGTATGGTAGTTGCAGTAAAAGAAGAAGATGCAAAAGCTGTTATCGAGCTTCTTTCAGAACAAGGAGAAAAAGCGCATATTATTGGACGTACTGTAAAAGGAGCAGGTGTTACTTTTAATGGAGGCACAGAACTATGAGCAGATTGGCAGTCTTTGCCTCTGGAAGCGGGTCTAACTTCCAAGCACTAATTAATGCAGTGGAAGAAAAAAGATTACATGCTGAAATTAGTTTGCTAGTAAGCGATCAACCTGAAGCACGTGTGCTCGGACGGGCGCATTATCATCATGTTCCATGCTTTGCTTTTTCAGCGAAAGAATATGAATCAAAAGAAGCATTTGAAAATGAGATATTAAAAAAACTGCGAGAATACGAGATTGATTGTGTTATTTTAGCAGGATATATGCGTTTGATTGGTCCTACATTACTGGAAGCATATGGCGGTAAAATCATAAATATTCATCCGTCATTATTACCGAGTTTTCCAGGGAAAGACGCTGTCGGTCAAGCATTAGAAGCGGGTGTGAAAGTAACTGGTGTGACCATTCATTATGTGGATGCAGGGATGGATACAGGACCAATTATCGCACAAGAAGCAGTAACAGTTTCTGAAACGGATACGAGAGAAAGTTTACAAAAGAAAATTCAGCAAGTTGAACATAGATTGTACGTAGATACGGTGAACAAAGTTGTTCAAGCTAAGAAAGAGCCAACTGTTAAATAACATTCAACTAGGGGTGAAGGATAAATGAAAAAGCGTGCATTAGTAAGTGTTTCAAATAAAACAGGCGTTGTAGAATTTGTCAAAGGATTACTTGATCAAGGGATTGAAGTTATTTCAACAGGTGGAACGAAGAAATTATTAGAGGAAAATGGTTTACAAGTAATCGGTATTTCTGAAGTAACAGGTTTCCCAGAAATTATGGATGGTCGTGTGAAAACATTACATCCAAATATTCATGGTGGTTTACTTGCAGTACGTGATAATGAAACGCATGTAGCGCAGATGAATGAATTAGGTATTCAGCCAATCGATTTTGTTGTTGTAAATCTATATCCATTTAAAGAAACAATTGCTAAGCCTGATGTGACGTTTGCTGATGCAATTGAAAATATTGATATCGGTGGTCCAACAATGATTCGTTCAGCTGCGAAAAATCATAAATTTGTATCAGTTATCGTAGATCCAACAGATTATGATGTTGTATTAGCTGAGCTAAAAGAAAACGGTGAAGTTACAGACGAAACAAAACGTAAATTAGCAGCAAAAGTATTCCGTCATACAGCGGCGTATGATGCATTAATTTCAAACTATTTAACAGAACAAATGGGAGAAGAAAGCCCAGAAACATTAACAGTAACATTTGAGAAAAAACAAGACTTACGTTACGGCGAAAACCCACATCAAAAAGCAACATTCTATAAAGCGCCATTTGCAGCAACTTCTTCTGTTGCATATGCAGAGCAGTTACACGGAAAAGAGTTATCTTATAACAACATCAATGACGCAGATGCGGCGCTTAGCATCGTGAAAGAATTTACAGAGCCAGCAGTGGTAGCAGTAAAACATATGAATCCATGCGGAGTTGGTGTTGGTACGGATATTCATGAAGCATATACACGTGCTTATGAAGCGGATCCAGTATCAATCTTTGGCGGCATTATTGCAGCCAATCGTGAAATTGATAAAGCTACAGCAGAAAAATTGCATGAGATTTTCTTAGAAATTATTATTGCTCCTTCTTTCTCACAGGAAGCTTTAGAAGTGTTGCAAAGTAAGAAAAACTTACGTCTGTTAACTGTTGATATTGCTAAAGTTGCAACAGCTAGTAAGAAATTAACTTCTATTCAAGGTGGTTTACTTGTACAAGAAGAGGATACATTAGCGTTAGAAGACGCAACAATCACAATTCCAACGAAACGCGAACCAACAGAGCAAGAATGGAATGATTTAAAATTAGCTTGGAAAGTTGTAAAACACGTAAAATCAAATGCAATTGTTTTAGCCAAAGATAACATGACAATCGGCGTTGGCGCTGGACAAATGAACCGTGTTGGCTCTGCGAAAATTGCAATTACACAAGCTGGTGAGAAAGCACAAGGCAGTGCACTTGCATCTGATGCATATTTCCCAATGCCAGATACAGTAGAAGAAGCTGCTAAAGCAGGTATTACAGCAATCATTCAACCAGGCGGATCTATCCGTGATGAAGATTCTATTAAAAAAGCAGATGAGTATGGCATTGCTATGGTGTTCACTGGCGTACGTCATTTCAAACATTAATAGAGGAGGTTTAAAAAGTCCGGTCAAGATAACCTTCGCATTTCTTCGTTGCTTTGCCAGTCCGGTACTCATGTAGTACAAGCTACACTCCGTATCCTCCTGGCTACAGCGCCTTGAACTGCTCGGTTCTCTTGGTCCTCCTTTTTAAACTTATATTGTTAGAGGAAGTTCAAAAAGTCCGGTCAAGATAATCTTCTTTTTGAACATGAACGAATAGAAACAAACTAGGGGCATTGCTCCTAGTTTGTACTTATTTGAATAATGGAGGATGAGATATGAATGTTTTAGTAATCGGCCGCGGTGGGCGCGAGCATGCTTTAGCTTGGAAATTTGCACAGTCTGAGCAAGTGGAAAAGGTATATGTAGCACCGGGAAATGAAGGTATGAGAGATGTGGCAACACCAGTTGCTATTGACGAAAATGATTTTGACGCACTTGTTTTGTTTGCGAAAGAGAACAATATAGGTTTAACATTCGTTGGTCCAGAAATTCCGCTTATGAATGGAATTGTTGATCGTTTTGAAGCAGAGGGACTTCGCGTTTTTGGTCCGAATAAAGCAGCTGCTGTGATTGAAGGAAGTAAAGCTTTTACAAAAGAATTGATGGAAAAGTACGACATTCCAACGGCAGCATATGAAACGTTCACGAACTATGAGGAAGCAGTAGCGTATATTCAAAAAGTTGGTGCACCAATTGTTATTAAAGCGGACGGTTTAGCGGCTGGAAAAGGTGTAACAGTAGCAATGACGTTAGAAGAGGCATTGCAAGCTGTAAAGGAAATGCTACAAGATGTAAAGTTTGGGGAAGCAAGTAAAAAGGTTGTTATTGAAGAGTTTTTAGATGGACAAGAATTTTCTTTAATGGCATTTGTAAATGGAACAACTGTATATCCAATGGTAATTGCACAAGATCATAAACGTGCTTTTGATGGTGATAAAGGACCGAATACAGGAGGAATGGGGGCATATTCTCCAGTACCACAAATTCCAGAATCAGCGGTTGAAGTAGCGATTGAAACTGTTTTACATCCAACCGCTCAGGCGATGATCAAAGAAGGACGTTCATTTACAGGCATTTTATATGCAGGTCTTATTTTAACAAGTGAAGGACCGAAAGTAATTGAATTTAATGCGCGTTTTGGTGATCCAGAAACAGAAGTTGTATTACCTCGTTTAGAGAATGATTTAGTCGACGTATGTAATGATGTATTAGATGGGAAAGAGCTAACTCTTAAATGGTCTGAAGAAGCGGTTATTGGTGTAGTACTTGCTTCAAAAGGATATCCAGAAACATATGAAAAAGGTGCTGTGATTCGTGGATTAGATACATTAGAAGGTGTAATTGTCTTTCACGCAGGTACAGCCATGAAACATGGAGATTTTGTAACGAACGGTGGTCGCGTACTATTTGTTGCTTGTAAAGCAAAAGACTTACAAGAAGCGAAGGATAAAGTATATAAAGAGATAGAAAAAATTGAGAGCGATGGTTTATTTTATCGAAGTGATATAGGATACCGCGCAATTGAAAAAGTAGATTGCTAGAAGCTAACATGTTTTATGTTAGCTTTTTTTGTCTTATTTCGTTTTTTTATAACATATATCCATTTTGATTTTTCGACATATAAGTTGCTACTATACCATGAGCGGATGCTCTCTCCCTTCTAAAAAGAAAAGGTTTATGCTGCTTTTTGATTTGGATTTATATAGTTCTGTTTAACAATAACGTTGATAATCTAGTAAGTTTCTTACTACGAACTAATTAAGCCGACGAAATACGGATCTAAAGCGAAAGTAAACTTTACTTTAGATTCGTATTTTATATAATTCTGCAAAATTAGTAAGCAACCCCATTCATATACTTAATCGATTTGAATATTACTTTTACTTGTCCGGTGTTTATTAAAGGAAGCATTATTTGCAAATTCAAAATCAATAGAGAAAATGTCTAGCAATAAATAATTGCGATGCATAAAATAGCAAAATATATTAAGATTAGTAGCACAGACCAAAGATACAGTCTGTGCTACTATTTTTTATAGTAGAATTGAAGAAAAGGTTAATCTATTTCAGAAATTATATAAGACAAGAATAATAGCATTTTTATTTAGATGGAGTTAAATCAGAAGTTTCTAGTTCCTCAAAGTTTTTCTTTCACTTTTTTGTTAGCAGTGAATGGATGAACATTTTCCTTCTTTATGGTTAGTTCACCAATTAATAACAATAAAATTGAAATAATTAATGTAAGCGCAGCACCAATGAGTGGAAAAGAAAAGCTTTGAGTTTGTTTTGCGATAATGCCTGTAAAGATTGGGCCAATAATTTGGCCGATACCATAAATACCGGTGGTGTAACCGATAATTTTATTGCTTTCATTTGGTTTGATTCTTTTTGCCTCTGTAGTCGTTAAAATAGTGATTCCTACAAAGGTAGCTCCGAGAAGAAAGGCGCTTAAAAATGCTCCAATAACGTTTGGGATTAGGAGTGGAGAAAGTACGCTTATAATTTGCAAAAGGTAGGCAGAAATGAGGGCGCGTGTTGTCCCGTACCTTTGAGCAATGTTTGACCAAATATAGCTAGACGGAATAACGGCGATACCAACAATAATCCAGCTACAAGAGGCATAAAAGGATGAGAGGGTAATCCTCTCTACAATGGTGACAAGAAAGGTTCCGGTAATGATATATCCAAATCCTTCAAACCCATAAGCTAAAATGAGCCAAAATAAATAGTTTTTTCTATGAGTGGTATCTATTGCAGTAACTTTTGATTTTTGCGCAATATGTCTAGTATCCTCTCTTAACCATTTCCATACAAAAATAGTTAAACTAAAGCTAATAAGACCTAATCCAATCCAAGCCCCCTTCCAATACCAAAGTGAGTTGAATAGAGGGGCAAATAATCCAGCAAAAATAATTCCAATTCCAACACCACTATAAATCATCCCGCTTAGTACAAGCTTATTCCGATGAAATAAATAATCTAAAACAATACTGGAAGCAAGAACGAATACGATAGCACTTGTAAAACCTCCAATAAACCGAAGAGGAAACCAAAAGAAAACTTGAGAGGTAAAGCCCATACAAAGGGTCGAAAGGACATTAAGGAGTAAACAATAATGTAACACTTTTTCACGATTTTTTAACGTAATGAATCCAATAAAGAAGGCGCCAAGTAAATAGCCGAGATAGTTACTAGAGGCTAAATATCCAGCGAGGTCTTCCTCTACATGAGCTTGCTTTTCCATAAAAGAAATAATGGGCGTGTAGGCGAAGCGACTAATTCCCATGACAGCGACTAAAGAAAATATGCCAGATAGAATCATTTTCCATGTTTTTGTTTCGTTCATATAATCCACCCTTCTTGAAACAGCTTCTAATACATATGATAGGAGAATATGTACAGCGCGTAAAATGCTGTTTTTTTATATGTAATATCAAAAATAATGATATGAATGAAAGGACGAGAAAAATGAATTTACAAGATTTTGTAGCTTTTTATATGGTAGCGCAAGAGAAAAGTATTTCAAAAGCAGCAGTTCGTCTTAATTTTGTCCAATCGAATATAACGGCAAAAATAAAAAGATTAGAAGCGGAGTATGAGACACAGTTATTTTATCGGCACCGCAATGGGGTCACACTAACGCCAACAGGGGAAACATTATTGAGATATACTGAAAAAATGATTCAATTATTGAATGAGTCAAAAAGAGAAATTACCTATAAAAATGTAACAGAGGGGATTTTGAAAATTGGAGCGATGGAAACGGCAGCTGCAGTTAGGTTGCCAAGTATTCTTTCTAATTATCATACAAAATATCCAGAAGTTGAGATTGGGCTTCAAACGAACAGCACGGAAGAATTAACGAAAAAAATACTTTTACAGGAGCTAGAGGGAGCATTTGTAGCGAATACCATTGAAGATTCAGCGTTAGAAAAGATAGAAGTATTTCAAGAGGAAATGATGTTACTGTCAAAGAGAAGGCTTTTAATGAATCATAAATATATGGAAGAGCAGTCGTTTATCGTTTTCCAATCTGGTTGTTTTTATAGAAAGGTATTGGAAGAATGGTTATTGTCGGAAGGGATTGTTCCAAGGAAAGTAATGGAGTTAAATTCTTTGGATGGTATTATTGGCTGTGTAAAGGCTGGGCTTGGGGTATCCATGCTTCCACGGGAGGTAGCAGAGCAGTTCGATTCTCATCAAGAGCTCGTTCGTACACCGTTATTAAATGAAAATAGATTTATTCCAACGTACTTTATTTATCGGAAAGATAGTGTGAAAACAGCAGCATTATGTAAGTTTATTGATGAATTAATTTACACGAGGAAAAGTGAGAAACGAAAATATTCATAAGTAATGGAAAAAGACCGCTGAAATCTCAGTGGTCTTTTGAAATTTAGTAATCTTTCTCTTTTTTGAGCCTTCCTTTTTGCTTAGCTATTTCCCGAAGTAAATACTCGATGTGAGCGTTAACGCTGCGGAATTCATCATTTGCCCATTTTTCAATGATTGCGTGTAATTCAGGATCAATACGTAATGGAAAACTTTTCTTTTTAGCCATAATACCTACAACCTTTAATATAGACTTCCTGTATTAATAACTGGTTGTGCTCCTTTGTCTGAAACGATGGCAACTAATAAGTTGTTAACCATGTTTGCTTTACGCTCGTCATCTAAATCAAGTATGCCTTCTTCATCTAATTTTTGAATTGAATCTTTAGCCATTTGAACAGCGCCTTCAACAATCTCTTTGCGCGCAGCTAATACTGCTTTTGCTTGTTGACGTTGAAGCATTGCATGCGCAATTTCCGTTGCGTAAGCTAAATGCGTTAGGCGAGTTTCTAATACTTCTACACCAGCAATTTCTAAACGTGCTTCTAATTCGCGTTTTAATTCTTCAGAGATTTCTTCGGAATTTCCGCGTAGTGTTATACAATTTTCATCTTGGAAATTATCATACGGATATTTCGTTGCGACGTGGCGAATTGCTGTTTCACTTTGAATTTCTACGAATTCATCGTAATGTTCAACGCCGAAAATTGCCTTTGCAGAATCAACGACTTTATAAACGACGACAGCTGCAATTTCAATCGGGTTCCCATCGACATCATTTACCTTTAGTTTTTTACTATTAAAGTTTTCAACGCGAAGGGAAACAGTTTGACGAAATGCGAATGGAATTGTTAAAAATAATCCATTTTGACGGATTGTTCCTAAATAGTTACCAAAAAACGTAATCACTTTCGCTTGATTCGGTTGGACAATTCCAATGCCGGTGGCAAGAATCGCAGCTAAAACTAGACAAAGTGCAGCTACTACAAATATTTCTTGTACGAGGCAAAATACACCGATACCAGCTAAGACTAAAAGACCAATAATACCTAGAAAACCATTTACGTAAAATACTTGTTTTTCTCTCATACTAATCGCCTCCTTCTGATATAAAAATGATATCACTTTTATATCATTAAATGCAAGGGAGGAAAACCTAATTTTCTGAAAAAAATAAAAGTATTCTTAAGAAGAGTGAGAGGAATTGGTTGTTAAGGTGTGCGGCTAGATACATTTCAAATTAATATATAGCTACAGTTACTTATAAGAATTCATCTTGTTTGAGAAACAAAAGGTTTCTTCATTTGAGGGCACTGAATTGCTCTCTCATCTTGAAAATGCGATTTATCCTACTATTTACGGACAGTAAGCTGCTTAACTCAAGAGTCAGAGAGAAACGAGGAAAATAGATGGGAGAAAGGTGATTTTTCTCAAGCAGTTGAGGATCATAATTTTCTTTGGGAAATACAAGGTGGTAACACTGGTAAAGCCTACAAATTAACAGATCTAGAGCAAGAGAAAGAATTTATTCAAACGCAAGGGAAGTAAAGGGTGAAAAACGCACTCTTTTTTTATGCGAATCTTTTAGAAAAAACAAAACAAAAGGGAACGTTAGTTCTGTTTTGTGGTAAAATAAAGAAGACTTAGCCGCCCACTGCAGCAGCTAAGTCCCTTTGAGAGCATCTTGCATCTTGACAAATGATTCAAAGCGGTTTCGTCAGGATTGCTTCTTCAATCGCTGACTCAATCTCTTTGTCAGAAGCATCGTAACTTCCTTTTGACTTTTGGAGGTCAGGACTGGAAGTGTGACTTGCTTCTTCTTGTTTAGCATGTCCTTTTTTATTTAAATCCATGCTAGGTATTTTAAAGGCACTCAGGTTTATATATTTTCCAAATTTACATGCTTCAGTAATAGGACAGAAACGCAAGATTCCCTCTGCAATTCTCATTGCACCAAGCCATAGCAAAACCTTTGACCAAGTACACCATGGTTTACGTGTGAGTTTAGCTGTGCTACAACTTAGTACGACTAAACCGAGTGTAATTCGGATTAGAGCATTCATTATGCCGATGTTTTGCTTCATCAAAGAAAACACTCCTTCTTCATCAGCTTAGAAATAGAAGATACTATTTCAATTGTTATTATTCCGCGTAAGTTTGACGATATGTAATCCAACATTTGACGGTGAAAAAGATGTTGGATTGTAAGTGTGTATAGGTGTCTTTTTTTGTTATAATGTAAGAATGCATAAAAGGAAGTTCAAAAAGTCCGGTCAAGATAGCTGTCGCATTTCTTCGTTACATCGCCAGTCCGGTACTCATGTAGTGTCAGCTACACTCCGTATCCTCCTGGCTGCTGCGCCTCGAACTGCTCGGCTCTCTTGATCCTCCTTTTTGAACAAGCACATAAAGGTGATTAGATAAGAGAAAGGGTGTTTTCATGTACGATATTTCCGGATGGAAACATGTATTTAAGCTTGATCCTAATAAAGAATTAAGTGATGAACATTTAGAAATGATTTGTGAATCTGGAACGGATGCAGTAATTGTAGGCGGAAGTGATGGAGTAACGATAGATAATGTATTACATATGCTAGTAAGCATTCGTAGATATGCAGTTCCTTGTGTGTTAGAGGTTTCTGACATTGAAGCACTTACACCAGGATTTGATTTTTATTACATTCCAAGTGTTTTAAATAGTCGAAAAGTAGAATGGGTAACGGGGATTCACCATGAGGCATTGAAAGAATTTGGAGATATTATGAACTGGGATGAAATTTTCATGGAAGGATATTGTGTTTTAAATTCAGAAGCGAAGGTAGCTCAGCTTACAGAAGCGAAATGTGATTTAACAGAAGATGATGTAATTGCATATGCACGTATGGCAGACAAGCTTCTGAACTTGCCAATTTTCTATTTAGAATATAGTGGTACTTACGGAGATATTGAACTTGTTAAAAATGTAAAAGCAGAATTACAACAAGCAAAGCTATATTACGGCGGCGGAATTTCAAGTGCGAAAGAGGCAAAAGAAATGGCGCAGTACGCTGATACAGTCGTTGTAGGAAATGTAATTTATGATGATATAAAAGCAGCGTTACAAACAGTAAAAGCTGTAAAAGGAGAGTAGGTGAAGGCACATATGAGTATAACTGATAAATTATTAAATGGTTTAAACCCAGAGCAGCAAAAGGCAGTGCAAACAACAAACGGACCACTTCTATTAATGGCGGGTGCAGGTAGTGGTAAGACGCGTGTGCTAACACATCGCATCGCATATTTACTTGGTGAAAAAGGTGTAGCACCGTGGAATGTATTAGCAATTACTTTTACAAATAAAGCAGCTCGTGAAATGCGTGAGCGTATCGATACGCTTGTTGGTCCGGAAGCAGAGGATATTTGGATTTCTACGTTCCACTCGATGTGTGTACGTATTTTACGACGTGATATCGACCGTATTGGGATTAATCGAAACTTTACAATTTTAGATGCAAGTGATCAACTTACTGTCGTTAAAAAAATCATGAAAGAGCGAAATATTGATCCGAAAAAATTTGATCCACGTTCTATTTTAGGTGGCATCAGTAATGCGAAAAATGAATTGTTATCAGCTGACAAATATGCAAAGCAAATTTCAATTGCTGATCCATTTGAGAAATTAACAAGTGATGTATATACAGAGTATCAAAAGCGTCTTCTGAAAAATAACTCATTAGACTTTGATGATTTAATTATGACCACAATTCAATTATTTGATCGTATTCCAGAAGTATTGGAATTCTATCAGCGTAAATTCCAGTATATTCATGTTGATGAGTATCAAGATACGAATAGAGCGCAATACATTCTTGTGAATAAATTAGCTGCTCGCTTTAAAAATCTTTGCGTTGTTGGTGATTCTGACCAGTCAATTTATCGTTGGCGCGGGGCAGATATTTCTAACATTTTGTCATTTGAAAAAGACTATGAGAATGCACAGGTTATCTTGTTAGAACAAAATTACCGTTCATCACAAAATATTTTAAATGCAGCTAACGCTGTAATTGAAAATAATTCAAATCGTAAACCGAAAAAATTATGGACGGATAATCAAATTGGAAGTAAGATTTCGTATTACCGTGCTGCAACGGAGAAGGATGAAGCATATTTTGTTGCGAAAAAAATTCGCGACGAAATTCAAATGGGGAATCGAAAATATACAGACTTTGCGGTTCTGTATCGTACTAACGCGCAGTCTCGTATGGTCGAGGAGATTTTCTTAAAATCCAACATTCCATATAAAATTGTCGGCGGCATTAAGTTCTATGATCGTAAAGAGATTAAAGATATTTTGGCTTACTTACGTTTAATTGCAAATCCAGATGATGAGATTAGCTTCGCACGTATTATTAACATGCCGAAACGAGGGATCGGTGCCACGTCTATCGATAAAATTATTAACTACGGTGTGCAAAATGGTATTTCATTAACAGCTGTAATGGATGAGATTGAGCATGTTGGGGTAAGTGCAAAAATTACAAAAGCAGTAAAAGAATTTGCAAGTCAATTACACAACTGGGTAAACATGCAAGAATACCTATCTGTTACGGAATTGGTAGAAGAAGTTATTGAGAAAACAGGTTATCGCGATATGTTAAAGAATGAACGTTCTTTAGAAGCGGAAGGTCGTCTTGAAAACTTAGATGAGTTCTTATCTGTTACGCAAACATTTGAATCACAAAGTGAAGATAAGAGTCTTGTTGCTTTCTTAACAGATTTAGCGCTTGTTGCGGATATTGATCGTGTGGACGAAGATCCAACTGCGGGTGAGGAAGTTATTTTAATGACGATGCACTCGGCAAAAGGACTGGAATTCCCAGTTGTCTTTATTATTGGTTTAGAGGAAGGTGTCTTCCCGCATACTCGTTCTCTTATGGAAGAGGATGAAATGCAAGAAGAACGTCGCTTAGCCTATGTAGGTATCACTCGTGCGGAAGAAGAGTTATATTTATCGAATGCCCAAATGCGTACTCTATTTGGTAGAACAAATATGAATGCAGCATCTCGATTTATTTCAGAAATTCCGACGGAGTTACTAGAATCATTAAATGAAACAGCGCCAAAGCGTGAAACGTTTAGTGCAAAAGGAAGAACGGCTGGTGCGACGACAATGACAACACGTTCTCGCTCTGCATTTGTACGTCCAACTGTAAAAACGACAGGAGGAGAGCAAATTGGCTGGGCTGTAGGTGATAAAGCATCCCATCAAAAATGGGGAGTTGGTACAGTTGTAAGTGTGAAAGGTGAAGGTGATGCAAAAGAATTAGATATTGCATTCCCAAGCCCGATTGGTATTAAACGTTTATTAGCAAAATTTGCACCTGTAACGAAACAATAGAAAGGAGTAAGGATATGTCAAAAGAAGAGGCGAAGCAGCGTATAGAAGAACTTCGTGATATGTTGAATGCATTTAACTATCAATATCACGTATTAGACAATCCTTCTGTTTCTGATGCGGAATATGATCGCGATATGCAGGAGCTTATAAAATTAGAAGCAGAGAACCCAGAATTTGTAACAGAAGACTCTCCCACCGTTCGAGTTGGGGGAGCAGTGCTTGATATATTTGAAAAAGTAACGCACAAATCACCGATGTTAAGTTTAGGTAATGCCTTTAATGAAGGTGATTTGCGTGATTTTGATCGCAGGGTGCGTCAAGGAATTGATGGTTCAAATGTAAGATATATATGCGAACTAAAAATTGACGGTCTTGCGGTTTCCCTTCATTATGAAAAAGGACACTTCATTCAAGGGGCAACACGTGGTGATGGCGTAACTGGTGAAGATATTACGCAAAATTTAAAAACAATTAAAGCGATTCCTCTTCGTTTGAAAGAAGAAGTAACATTAGAAGCGCGCGGCGAGGCATATATGCCAAAGCGTTCATTTGTAAAATTAAATGAAGAGAAAGAACAAAATGGTGAAGCTGTGTTTGCTAATCCTCGTAACGCAGCAGCAGGATCACTTCGTCAGCTTGATCCAAAAGTTGCCGCAAAGCGTAATTTGTCAATGTTTGTGTATGGCCTTGCTGATGTGCAAGAAAAGATGATTGCATCCCATGGTGAGTCACTAGACTTCTTAGGCGAGCTTGGATTTAAAACGAACCCAAACCGCCGCACTTGTGAAACAATTGAAGACGTAATCGCTTATGTAGAAGAATGGCAGGAAAAGCGTCCAAATCTTGATTATGAAATCGATGGGATTGTAATTAAAGTAGATGATGTAGCCTTGCAAGAAAGTTTAGGAACAACAGCAAAGAGTCCACGCTGGGCAATTGCCTATAAGTTTCCGGCAGAAGAAGTTGTAACGAGATTAACAGGTATTGAACTGAGCGTGGGACGTACAGGTGTTGTGACACCGACTGCAGAACTAGAGCCAGTTCGAGTGGCAGGAACAATTGTCCGCCGTGCATCTCTACATAACGAGGATTTAATTCGTGAAAAAGATATTCGAATTGGCGACTACGTTGTTGTGAAAAAAGCTGGAGACATTATTCCAGAAGTAGTTAACGTTATTATCGATAAACGTACTGGTGAAGAAGAAGAGTATCGTATGCCAACCCATTGTCCGGCTTGTGACAGTGAACTTGTTCGTTTAGAAGAAGAGGTAGCTCTTCGTTGTATTAATCCAGCATGCCCAGCGCAAATTCGTGAAGGGCTGATTCATTTCGTCTCAAGAAATGCAATGAACATTGATGGACTCGGAGAGCGTGTTATTACACAACTCTTTGAAGCAGATTATATTCGGACATTTGCCGATTTATATCCATTAACGAAGGAACAATTGTTACAATTAGAGCGTTTTGGTGAGAAATCAGCCTCTAAATTAGTACAAGCAATTGAAACTTCTAAGGAAAATTCGTTAGAGCGTCTATTATTTGGACTTGGTATTCGTCATGTCGGTGCAAAAGCTGCTCGCACGTTAGCTGAGCATTTTGAAACGATGGACCACCTTGTAAAAGCAACAGAAGAAGAGTTAAAAAAGATTAATGAAATTGGCGAGAAAATGGCCCAATCGATCGTAACGTACTTTGATAATGACGACGTGTTAGAATTATTACAACAATTTAAACAGTACGGCGTTAACATGACTTACAAAGGCATAAAGCGTGCTGATTTACAAAATATTGCGTCTTACTTTGCTGGAAAAACAATCGTCTTAACAGGAAAACTAGAAGTTATGGGGCGTAGCGAAGCGAAGAAAAAGATTGAAGAGCTAGGTGGAAAAGTAACAGGTAGTGTAAGTAAGAGTACTGATTTAGTCGTTGCCGGTGAAGCGGCAGGATCAAAATTAGCACAAGCGAAGAAACATAATATTGAGGTTTGGAATGAAGAGAGGTTCTTACAAGAGCTGAATAAGTAAGAGGTGCAAACTTACCATGAAAAAAATAGCATTAGCGGTATTAAGCCTAGGTCTACTTGTAAGTGGATGTAGCACGAGTATAAAAAAAGAAGAAAAAGTTGTTGAGAAATCGGGCAACTCAAAAGAACAAGCGATTGTTCCGAAATATTCTATTTCTGATGAGTATTACAAAACAACGGTGCCATTTGAATCAGGTTCTGCACGTGGTTTAGCTGTACAACAGTTAAATAGCCGTCTGGATATAGATGAATTTGAAACAGGATTAATGCGCATTGCAAAAGAATCATTTAGTACGAAAGATTATTTGTTTCAAGGTGGTAAATATTTAGACAAAGACACAGCTCAAATGCTTGTAAAGAGAAAGCGCACAGATGCTGAGCAAAAAGAGTTAGAGGAGAAGCTTGGCAAAAAAGAAGCTGATAAAATTCCTAACATCGGATTGAATCCACCATTAGAAGGAGGATCAGAATCATTAGAGGTTCGAAACAAGAAAAGTAAAATCTATCTTTCTAATATTTTAGAGCATGATTATTATGCGCGCAAAGGTGATCAAGTTGAATTGGGTGGAGTTGTTGTTGGTCTAGCGATGAATTCAGTTCATTATTTTAATGAAGAACATGGGTATCCGCGTGAAGCTGATATTTCAGAAGACGACATGTTAAAAGAAGGTAAACGCATGGCGCAAGAGATTTTAACATTGATGCAACAGAAAAATCCTGACTTGAAAAATGTCCCAATTACGTTTGCAATTTATCGTCAAGGAGCAAAATCGGCACTCGTACCAGGGAAATTCGTATCGTACGTTCAAGTAGATAAAGGTAGCGATAAAATAGGGGATTGGAAAGCAATTAATGAAAAATATTACTTGTTTCCTTCTGAATCAGCAAAAACGGATGTGCGTGAAGATTACACAACTGTAGAAAACTTTAAAGCAAAATTGAGCGAGTATTTCAAAGGCGATTATACAGCTGTTGTAGGAACAGGATTCTATAAAGATGATCAATTAAAAGAAATGAAGGTTGAAATTCCTGTCCAATTTAATGGAAAAGCAGAAGTAATTGGATTCACGCAATACGTGGCGGGACTTGTTATGCAATACTTCCCGAACTATGTTAAAGTACAGGTGACAATTAAATCTGTTGAACGCCCAGAAGCGATTATTATTCGTGATGCGAAGCAGGATGAACCATTTGTGAAAATTTTAGATTAAGAATAAGAGCTGTTCCTATATGGAACGGCTTTTTTTATTCCGAAATTTTGTTATAATTTCTAATGTTGTGAACAAAAAGGGGTAAGGAGAAAAGACATGGATGAGTTAAGCTTACAGATTATCGTATTACTCGTTGCTTTTGGATTTTTGGCTTCATTTATTGATTCTGTTGTTGGAGGAGGGGGGCTCATTTCACTTCCGGCACTTATGTTTGTAGGATTGCCGCCAGCTTCGGCAATTGCAACAAATAAGTTAGCTTCGACGATGGGGTCGTTAACAAGTACAATTTATTTCATTCGTTCCAAAAAAGTTGACTTTCGTATAGTAGGAAAGTTAATCCCATTAACTATTATTGGAGCTATTGCAGGGGCTTTAGTTGTAAAATTTATTCCACCAGATATTTTACGTCCACTCGTACTGGTTATGTTGGTATTTATTGCAATTTATATTATTGTAAAAAAAGATTGGGGAAGTGTTTCCACCTATAAAAAGATGACAAAAGGAAAAGCATTAATGTTTTACTTCGTTATTTTAATTGTAGGATTTTATGATGGATTTTTTGGACCGGGGACAGGATCTTTTTTAATTTTTGCATTTTTATTAATTGGTTTGGATTTTATTCGAGCAGCTGCATCTGGAAAAGTTTTGAATTTTGTTAGTAACATTGTATCTTTAATTACATTTTTATTTTTAGATATTATTCATTTTGAATACGGTATTATTATGGGGTTATCTATGATTTTAGGAGCATATTTAGGATCGAAGTTTGCTGTGCAAAAAGGTGTTGGATATGTTCGTACCTTATTTTTATTAGTAACAATTCTATTAATTGGAAAAAATATTATGGAATATGCTCATATTATTTAGCTTCATACGTATGTATGAAGCTTTTCTTTTTTTTATTATATTTTAAAAATTAATTAATTTTTAAAATATAAGTCTAGGAATATTTGAATAAATCTAAATTATCGTGTAGAATAATGTTGTAAAATGTAAACGTTTTTCTAAGGGGAGGCTAAAAGGAATGGTAGTAGCATACAAACATGAGCCATTTACAAATTTTTCAGTAGAGGCTAACAAGTTAGCGTTTGAAGAAGGTTTAAAGACAGTAGAATCTTATCTTGGACAAGACTATCCATTAATTATCGGGGGAGAAAAGATCACTACAGACGAGAAAATCGTTTCTGTAAACCCTGCGAATAAAGAAGAAGTTGTGGGCAGTGTTTCAAAAGCAAGCCGTGAATTAGCTGAAAAAGCAATGCAAGTGGCGGATGAAACATTCCAAACTTGGAGAAAGTCAAAACCAGAAATGCGTGCAGACATTTTATTCCGCGCTGCCGCAATCGTTCGTCGTAGAAAACACGAGTTCTCTGCTATTCTTGTAAAAGAAGCAGGTAAACCATGGAATGAGGCAGATGCTGATACAGCAGAAGCAATCGACTTTATGGAATATTATGGTCGTCAAATGTTGAAATTAAAAGACGGTATCCCAGTAGAAAGCCGTCCAATTGAATATAATCGTTTCTCTTACATTCCATTAGGAGTAGGTGTTATTATTTCTCCTTGGAACTTCCCATTCGCAATTATGGCAGGTATGACAACAGCTGCATTAGTTTCTGGTAACACAGTACTATTGAAACCAGCTAGTACAACACCTGTAGTAGCAGCGAAATTTATGGAAGTGTTAGAAGAAGCAGGCTTACCGGCAGGTGTTGTAAACTTCATCCCTGGTAGCGGATCTGAAGTTGGTGACTACTTAGTAGACCACCCTCGTACACGTTTCATTAGTTTCACTGGATCACGCGATGTAGGTATTCGTATTTACGAACGCGCAGCAAAAGTAAATCCAGGTCAAATTTGGTTAAAACGCGTTATCGCTGAAATGGGCGGTAAAGATACAATCGTTGTTGATAAAGAAGCAGATCTTGAATTAGCAGCAAAATCTATCGTTGCATCAGCATTCGGATTCTCAGGACAAAAATGTTCTGCTTGCTCTCGTGCAGTAATCCACGAAGATGTATACGATCACGTATTAAATCGTGCTGTTGAATTAACAAAAGAATTAACTGTAGGTAACCCAGCTGAAAAAGGAATGAACATGGGACCAGTTAATGACCAAGCTGCATTTGATAAAGTAATGAGCTATGTTGCAATCGGTAAAGAAGAGGGTAAAGTAGTAGCAGGTGGCGAAGGTGACGACTCTAAAGGCTGGTTCATCCAACCAACAATCGTTGCTGACGTTGCAGAAGATGCTCGCCTAATGAAAGAAGAAATCTTCGGGCCAGTAGTAGCATTCTGTAAAGCAAAAGACTTTGATCATGCACTTGCAATTGCAAACAACACAGAATACGGTTTAACAGGAGCAGTTGTTTCTAATAACCGTGAACATATCGAAAAAGCGCGTGAAGATTTCCACGTTGGTAACTTATACTTTAACCGTGGATGTACTGGTGCAATCGTAGGTTACCAACCATTCGGTGGCTTTAATATGTCTGGTACGGACTCTAAAGCGGGTGGACCTGACTATTTAGCACTTCACATGCAAGCAAAAACTACTTCTGAAACTCTATAAGTAGTAGATGAAAAAGCCTTCCTGTAATAGGGAAGGTTTTTTTATGTAAGAAAGATGTTGATTGGAAAATTGTTATTTTCTTTAAAATATGAAAAGAAACAAAACCATTAGAAAAATTAATTCATTCGTCATATTTTTCTGTATTAATTTTTTGAATTTCCTGTATAATACAATTTGAAAGAAAATCTATGGTTAGACAAGAGGACACTACTTTCGGTTTTGCTCACTGAAAGTAGTGTTTTTGTATTTTTCAGAAAAAACATTGTAACAAATTATGGAAAATGATAAAATGAAACATGAAAGATTGGGAGAAAAATAAGTAGCTATCGAACAGTATTATATAATATATAGTACTGAATAATAAAAGTTATATGAACAGGGATGTATGGAATTTAATTTTTAACGATTTTATAGAAAGAAATACGACGAAGGAAGTGTTATTTTATGAAAAAGATTGTTCTTATCGCATTATCGTTGTTAGTTATTGGGAGCATTGGTGTTGGTGCAATGACTGTTTTTGGATTAGCTTTTAATAAAACTGAAATTCATAAAAAAGAAACGGTGACCGGTGAGAAGATTAATGAAATTGAAGTAAAGACTTCGGCAGCAGATGTTGAAATTGTTACAGTTGATTCAAAAGATATCGAAGTATTACTGGATGGAGATATAAGCGAAGAGCTAGTAGATAAATATAAATTCGAGGTGAAAGAAGAAAAAAATAGATTAAATGTTAAATTTAGTAAAGGTATAAATTCTGTTGGTTGGGGAATTGGGACTACTACTGTAGGAGTCAAGTTACAAGTTAAAGTTCCCAAAAAATTATATGAAAATGTAAAAGTAATTACATCATCAGGAGACCTTGTAGCGAAAGAAATTGAAACAAAGACAGCCGAATTAAACACTTCTTCTGGAGATGTATCATTATTACATGCGAAGGTAAATGGAAAGTTAACGGCTGAAACGTCTAGCGGAGCAATTGAGACAGACAAAAGTGAAATTGAAGTAGCGAAATTGAAAACCAGTAGTGGGAAAATTAGTGTAGATGGTTTGCATGCTAAAGAGTCTATATTCACAACATCATCGGGGGATATTGAGTATAATGATCGTAGTTTGCAAGGAGAGATAGAATGCAAGACATCCAGTGGGGATGTTGAGATGAAATTTGATGATATTCCTGAATCTTTAAAAGTTGAATTTGATGGGAGTTCTGGTAAGGCAGATTTAGATATCACTGGTCTTTTATATAAAGAGAAATCAAAAAATAAGTTGATTGGGGTAAAGGGTACAGGAGAAAATAAAGTGAAAGTAAAAACAAGTTCGGGAGATTTTAAGTTACGCTAGTTTATGAATGATAAAAAAATCATGTCTTCAATTAAGGAAGACATGATTTTTTTTGTTCAGACGAGGCTTCTTAAGTTAAAAAACTCTGTTGTGCTCATAACATCTGCATATACGGTATTCAAACTTGCTAAAATTGTATTATGGATATAGACAGCAGGAATAGTCGCATTTTTAAAGAGAAGATCTTTTGTTGCACATGCATCATGTACAACAGTGCAATGAAAACCAAAATCAAAAGCAGCTCTTACTGTGGCATCGATACACATGTGAGTCATCATGCCACATATAACGATATGTTCAATTTTTAGCTGTTGTAGTTGCTCTAGTAATGTTGTCTCTCTAAAGCTATTTGGATAGTGTTTAAGAATAACAATTTCATCTCGTAATGGGCGAACATTTTCATGAATGTGGATACCTTCTGTATTGGGAAGAAAAAAGGTAGCAGTTTCTTTAATAGATACATGTTGGATATGAAAAATAGGTTGATTCACTTCTCGAAAATGCTGAAGTAGTTGACTTGCATACTCGCTAGCTTCTACTGCGTTACGTAATTCCATCCTTCCATTTGGGAAATAATCATTTTGAATGTCAACGAGTAACAGGGCTGTTTTCATATCATCTATCGTCCTCCGTTTTTATTTCGTATTCATGTAATGTTATTCAATTAGTAGAGGATATTTTCCTTTCTGAAAGAGTGCGTGAAGAAGAATTTTACATAAGGTTAAAATTCATTCCTTTTTAATGAAAAATTGTCCTGATTTTATTTGAAAATTTCAATAGAAAAATAATTAATATATTTTAGAATGTTTGTGTTGACTCTTACTTTTCAGAGTTTTATAATAAGAATTAATTAAATGACAATTAAATCGATACACTCTTATCCAGAGAGGTGGAGGGACTGGCCCTATGATACCTCAGCAACGGGTTTTTTTAATACCGTGCTAATTCCAGCAAGCTCTAATAGGCTTGGAAGATGAGAAGATATGAATGAGTATATAAGTGCTCTTCTTCTTATTTTTATTATGGATAAGAAGAAGGGCGCTTTTTATTTTACCTCAAGGCTCTGCTTCAAGTTGTTACAGCATATAGGAGGGAAGAAAATGATTTCTTTTGAAAATGTAAGTAAAGTATATGAATCAGGTGGTCAAACAGTTCGCGCTGTTGAAGATGTAACCTTATCAGTTAAAAAAGGTGAGATATTTGGCATTATTGGTTTTAGTGGTGCTGGAAAAAGTACACTGTTACGTTTAGTGAATATGTTAGAACGACCGACAGCGGGAACGATTTCAATAGATGATAAAGATATTACTTCCTTATCAACGAAAGAGTTACGAAAGCTAAGACAAAGAATCGGAATGATTTTTCAAAGTTTTAATTTATTTAATTCGAGAACAGTGTTTGGGAATATTGCTTATCCATTGAAATTAGCGAAATTACCAAAGAATGAGATAAAAGAAAGAGTAAATGAGCTGCTGAAGTTTGTTGGATTAGAAGATAAAGCAAACTACTATCCAGAACAACTATCGGGTGGTCAGAAACAACGCGTAGGGATTGCGAGAGCACTTGCGACATCACCGGATATTCTCATTTGTGATGAAGCAACATCTGCATTGGATCCTGAAACAACAACAGAAATTTTAAATCTATTAAAGAAAGTAAACAGGGAATACAATTTAACAATTCTTCTGATTACACATGAAATGCAAGTTGTGAAAGAAATTTGTCACCGCGTAGCTGTTATGGAAAAAGGAAAAGTAATTGAAGAAGGAACGCTATTTGATGTTTTTACGAAGCCAAAAACAAAGACGACTCAAAATTTTGTTCGCTCTGTTGTTAACGACCACTTACCGGAAAGTGTACTTACGAAAATTCAAAATGGCGGACAGATTTACCGCTTAACATTTACAGGTGAAGAGACGGGGCAGCCATTATTATCGTATATTGCTAAAAACTATAATGTGGATGTAAATGTACTCTATGGAAATATTATTGAACTGCAAGGCGTTTTATTTGGAAATCTTCTCGTAGAACTGCAAGGTGAACAGAAAGAAATTCAAAAAGCGCTGCAACATATAAGATTGCAGGTTGAGCTGAGGGAGGTTGAAGGTTATGCGAGTTGATTGGAGTGTATTTTGGCCACGCATTTTAGATGCAACAGGAGATACCCTCTTGATGGTAATTGTAACCCTTATATTTGCCACAATACTTGGTATACCCCTAGGTTTACTTTTATATGTTACAAGAAAAGGGAATTTCTTAGAAAACAAACTGGTTTTTTCTATTCTTAATATTTTCATTAATACGATTCGCCCGATCCCATTTATTATCTTTTTAGTAGCTTTAAGTCCTTTAACGCGTACTGTTATCGGAACAACAATCGGAACGGCAGCAGCAATCTTTCCAATGACGCTGGTTGCTTCAATTGGAATTGCAAGAATGGTAGAAACAAATCTTGTTTCTGTTCCAAAAGGAGTGATTGAAGCAGCGCAAGCGATGGGAGCATCACCACTAAGAATTGTTTTTGAAATTCTTGTTCCAGAAGCGTTAGCACCATTAATTTTAGGTGTTACGTTTATGACGGTTGGCTTAATCGAATTTTCAGCAGTTGCTGGTCTTGTCGGCGGCGGAGGTCTTGGTGATTTAGCAATGACATATGGTTATCAACGCTTTGATACATCGGTTATGTTCGTGACAGTTGTATTACTTATTATTCTTGTACAAATTGCACAAAACTTAGGAAACTATTTCGCTAAAGTATTCTTACATAGATCATAAAGGGAAGAGAGGGAAAGAAAATGAAAAAGATATTAGCATTTGCATTATCAGCGTTGGTTAGCGTATCGGTATTAAGCGGCTGTGGAGCTGATGTAAAAGAAAAAGTAGTTCGCGTCGGTGTAACAGGAACGGATGGAGACGCTTGGACTATTCTTCAGAAGAAAGCTGAAAAAGAAGGAATTAAAGTTAAACTTGTAGAGTTTTCGGATTATACAACACCAAATAAAGCATTAGCTGATGGGGATATCGAATTGAACTCATTCCAACATATTGCTTTTTTAGAGCAGTTTAAAAAGGAACATAAGTTAGATATTACAGCTGTTGGTACAACACAAATTGCACCAATGGGATTATTCTCTGAAAAATATAAAAAACCAAATGAGATTCCAGATGGTTCAGAAATTGCAATTCCCAATGATCCAACAAACCAAGCGCGTGCATTAAAACTCCTTGATGCAGCTGGATTATTGAAATTGAAAAAAGACTTTGGTCTATTTGGTGATCCAAGTGGTATTGCTGAAAATCCAAAAAAATTAAAAATTACTCCGGTAATTGCACAGCAAACACCACGTGTATTAAAAGACGTAGCAGCTTCTGTTATTAATAATGGTGTTGCAGGTCAAGCTGGTTTAAACCCAGCGAAGGATCCTATTTTCTTAGAGGATCCAAAAAATGAAAATGCGAAGCCTTATATTAATATCTTTGCGGCTCGTACGAAAGATAGAAATGATCCAACAATCAGAAAAGTGATTGAATTGTACCATTCAAAAGAAGTAGTAGAAGCAGTTAAGAAAGAAACAAAAGATGGTGCGATTTCAGTAGACCTTTCACTTGAAGAGTTAGAGAAAATCGTAAAATAATATCGGGTTTAACGAACTAACAGTAGGAACCCCTCCGCTGTTAGCTCGTTCAACATATAATCATACCTAACAGACGATACCCTAATTTTGTACCTTCCAATTCTGTATAATATAAAATCCAATGTCTGTTAGGTAGAGTGAAAGGGCCAGGAGTTTTCCTGGTCTTTTTTTATTGGATTAAGTAAAGAAACTAGCTGAAAATAAGGTAATCCAGATTATAACAGGACAGGAGAGTAAACTGCAAACAAGTGTAAGGACTAGTTTCTTTTTTTGAACTCTTATTCTTATTAAGGAAAATAAGTAGAATGAAAATAGTACAATCACAAATGCTGATATCGTCCCAGGATTGTAAGAGCGATAAACGAAAAATAAAATCGTATGTTGAACCGCATTAAAGAAAATAGCACCTTGTATGAAAAGAATCCAGTAAATAGACGATATAATTTGGATTTGATATAGGACAATAAAGAGTAGAACAAGGATTGATAATATACAAATGGCTATCATAAATTGCTGATGACTTATGAAGTTGATAGAGAATTGATCAGTGAGATACTGAGGCATACGAATAGATTCTTCAAAATTATGAATGAAAAATAATAAAGGGATAAACCAAATTATACGATTAGTAGAAGGAATTTTAATACTGGGTGTTTTCATCAAATACATCACCACCGCATAAAGGAATGGAAAGCCCCTAAGAAGAGGCCTTCTCCGTTATTATTCAATCGTAATACTTTGTAAGTTGCTTTTCGTATTTTGTGTTTTTTCTTGCTTATAAGAAGAAAGCTCCTCTTGTAATATATTTAGCATCTTGTTAGCAGATTGTTGAACTGGGGGTGGTAGTTCGCCTAGGATATACATTCCAACCTCTAATTTCTTACGAATGATGTGTCGTAGTAATTCCTCACGCATGAACCACACCTCCAAAATGAATGTTTAGTACATCCCCTTCAAATTTCGCTCCTTGAATGGATAAATGTGTTAACGTTTTAGGTAACGTAATGTTGCGTTTAACAGAACCGGCGCGAATGATGAGTTCATCACCTTTTTGATTTAACGATAATTCACTTTTATCAGAGAATGGAATAGAGAGGACAAAAATATATTCATCGCCATCTTTTTTTACATATTGTGTACGCCCGTTGAATTTTACGGCAGTTGGTTCTACATCACCTTTGAATAAAGCATCTGCTACGCGCTCTAGCATAGGTAAGCCAACTACTTCTTGTTCAAACATTGGGGTTTCATAAATAGGAAGTGGTTGGAAGCTATCTTGAATTAATGTTTTATATTTCTTTTGAGCATCTTTCCACGCTTGGAAGTAGGAGTCGGTAACAGTATCAGGGATGACACGGTTAATCATGATCGCATCCACGTTGTAATCATATAAATTCAAATAGGTAAAGCTACGCTGAGCTTCTTTAATAACCATTTTTTCTGGATTTACAACAACGCGAATACTTGTCACTTCCCGGTTAGATAAAATATCACGCATTTCTCCTAGCTGTTCAAGCGTATTCGTTAATTCATCCATAATATCATCAGTAGGAAGAGGAACTCCCAGAAGTGGTTGTGCAACAGGACGGACAACTTTTAAAACTTTCCTTTTAATCGGAAAGAGTTTTTCCATCCACCAGCCGAGCATATCAGGAAAGCTTAACATGGCAAGAGTTTCTCCAGTTGGTGCACAGTCAATAATGATGACATCATATGTTTTTTGTTTATAGTAATCGAGTACACGGAGTAAGCTAATTAAGTCTTCCATGCCAGGAAACATCGTTAATTCTTCCGTTGTAATATCATCAGCTGCTTTTGATGTGAACAGCAACGTAATATATTTTTGTAATTTTCCCCAGCCCTTTTCCATTTCATAAATTGTATTGATTTCTTGTGCCCATAAATTTTCACGAATTTCTTGTGGGTCAGAAGATAATTTTATGCCAAATGAATCTCCTAAACTATGAGCAGGATCTGTGCTCATGACTAATGTTTTTAAGCCTTTTTTTGCACTTTGAAGTGCAGTTGCTGCTGAAATACTAGTTTTCCCTACGCCGCCTTTACCTGTATACAAAATAATTCTCATATTTATATCCCCTTTGTTTCGGTAGTCGAATATTACGAATATCGAAATATATTTTCGAATAAAAACCCATAAAGGGCTTTATTCAATCGGAATGTTTTTTATCTTAGGTGAAGGAAGTTTTTCTTCTGTTTTTTGTTGTGATGTAGCGATGTGGTTCATAATCTTTTGGAAGATTTGTAGTAAGAATGCTTTCTCTTCCTCTGATAAAGCTTCCGTCACAATGCTGAAGTAATGAGCCGCATTTTGTTTCACTTCTTGGGTGAGCTGTATGCCAGTTTCTGTTAAGCGAATTAATACAATACGTCGATCACTTTCATTACGATAGCGCTCAATATATCCTTTTTTGACAAGACGATTAACAACACCCGTCGTTGTGCTCATTGGAATATCAAGAAGTTCGGTGATTTTCGTCATCGTAATATCTGTATTTCGCTCCATCCATAACAAACAGAAGACTTCCGTTTTAGAAAGTGATAAATCAAGGCTTACCCATTCTTCTGGATAGAAAAGCTTCTTGGCGTTATCTAGCAGTAAGTCTAAAAAATGTTCATATTGCAACAATTATTTCCACTCCCGTATATTTCGAGATTCGTAATATTTATTTTTATTTTATGCTGAGTTGAAATAAATGTCAAATATTCATTTTGATTTTTCTGTCTGTTTGTATAAAGAATTTTATATGCTAAAGCAATACAAAAGAAAGGGATATTCTGCATGACATTTCATAATAAGTTGTTCAATGCAATGGAAAGTTCTTAATTAATAGAAGTACAAGTAATATGAAGAATTTATTCTTCATAAGAGTCAAGGTAAGTTTAAGAAAAAGGAGAGAGCCGTGGTGCTCTCCTTTTTCTAATAACAGACTGAAATATAACATTCAAAGAGGGGGATGATATATTATGTTAGCGGGAGATAAACAAAAAATGTAGTTCCTTCTCCAACTTTACTCTTTACAGATACCGTTCCGCCATGTGCATGAGCAATGGCTTGGGTAATGGAGAGACCTAGACCGGCTCCACCATGCTGCCTTGTTCTAGAACTATGTATTCGATAAAAACGATCGAATACATAGGGAAGATTTTCTGATTCTATGCCCGAACCATTGTCCCGTACTGATATTTCCACTTTATTGTACAAGACCATTAAAGAAATTGTTATTTTTCCTCTAACAGGGTCAGTATATTGAACTGCATTGTGAAATAAGTTTAAAATCACTTGCTTAATCTTATCGGCATCATAATTCCCTTTTATGCCTTCTGTTAGATCGTATGATATCTGTCGGTTTCCTCCCAAAACGCTTAATTGCGGCTCCATCTGCCGAATAAGTTTAGTAATATTGGTTTCCGATAAATGTAGTCCAGGCTCACGGTCCATCTTTGCAAGAAATAATAAATCTTCTACTAGCTTGATGATGCGCTTTGATTCACCATGCATACTATTTAAAGCATTATAAAGCTGCTCAGGGCGATCTGCTGCACCTCGTAATAACACTTCTAAGAAACCATGAATTGACGTAAGCGGTGTTCTTAGTTCGTGAGAAGCATCGGCGATAAAACGCCTCATTTGTTCTTTTGTTTCCCTTTCATACTCAAAGGATGCCTCCAATCGTTCTAACATGCCGTTATATGTTTCTGATAAACGATCAATTTCCTCTTGCCCTTGATGTGTGGGCAGGCGCTCGGCTAAATTACCCGCATTTGTATTTTTTACTGCGTTTACAATGTTAGAAAGAGGGACAAGTGTTTTTTTCAGAACCGGTAAATATAGTGCTAAACCGGCAATTAGAGCAAGTCCGGACAGAACAATGAAGGTAAGTAGTTGCTGAAATAGAACATCACGTAAAGGACCAGTATCTGTTCCGATTTGAAGAATATAATTAGGAGCTTGATCTAAATTACCATCTGAACCATCAGGAATGCCTCGAATTGGTCTAAATACTATTAATTGTTCTATTCCTTCCTTATTACGTACTACTTTATATTCGATTTTCTTATGACTCGAGAACTGTTCTAATATTTTTGTATAATCTTTGTTTGACAGCTTTGGAGAGGACATTCCAGTACTCTCTGCGAGATCTTCATAACGACCGTCTTTTCCGATAACTGCAAGTGAAATATCTTGTGAAAACAGGAATTTTGGTCGGTTAGGTTCAGGATGGTTTTCTACTTTATTTTGTGAATCAAAGGGAAGTAAATCTATTTCTGGCGGTAAAGACATCATCTTTGCTCGTAATGTTTCAGCCTCGTTGTTAGATAGAAAGTCTTTCATCACCCAATATTGCAAAAGACCAATACTCAAAAGAATAAGAGATAAAATAAATAATGTTCTCGTTAGGAGTTGACGGCGCAGAGAGCGAGGCAAAAGCACCTTTTTTATAAAAGAAGTAATACGTCTAATCATGGTAAATCCACACGGTAACCCGCTCCCCTAATCGTACGAATGAGTTGGTGTTCCTTATCGTTTAATTTTTCCCTGAGTGAGCGAATATACACCTCTACAATATTTTCATCTCCTTGAAAATCATAGCCCCATACCTTATCGAGTATCATGCCCTTACTTAATACAATTCCATGGTTGATTACAATATATTTAAGCAGTTCATATTCCGTTGGAGAAAGTTCCAAAACTTTACCGTTAAATAGTAATTCTTTTCTACGATCATCTACTTTAAATGGACCGTAAATTACCTCTCCGAACAGATTCGGAAATTGATTGCGAAGACGAGCGTGTATACGAGCAAGTAACTCATCGAAACTGAACGGTTTTATGACATAGTCATCTGCTCCTAACGTCAGTCCCTTCACCCGATCATCCACTTCGTCTTTTGCAGTAAGCATGATCACAGAAGTGTGAGAACCACTTTTTTTAATCATACGGCACACTTCAAACCCGTCGATGCCAGGCATCATTACATCTAAGATTGCTACATGTGGCTGGAATTCTTGTGCCAAGTTAATAGCACTTATTCCATCAGCAGCTTTTTTTACCTCATATCCTTCGTTCATCAATCCTATCTCTAAAAATTGTAAAATGTGTGGCTCGTCATCCACTAACAATATTTTAATTCCTTTAAGAGAATTCACTTTTTTAATACCTCCTGTGCTGTAATTATTACTATTATCTACGATTATGCTGAAAATTTGCTGAAAGCAGCCAGAACTAGTGGTGAAATTTTTTCATTTCTTCTTATTTAATCCTTAATGTAAAGGTATTTTACGTATTCAGGAAACTTTCAGCTTATATTCAAGTTCATTTCAGCTTGAAGGATGATAATACAGTCATGGCCTAGTTCAAAATATAAAGTGATTAAGGAGTTGTAATATCATGTTTTCACGGTTAAAAAACCGATTAGATGTGCCTTTAATATTAATAGTCTTATTGGCAGCTTTTTTAAATGGATATAACATTTGGACCGATCAGTATGCAAATACTTATTACACCACTACAGTAGCAAGCATGTTGCAAAACTTCCATAATTTCTTTTTCGGTTCTCTCGATTCAGCAGGATCTGTAACAGTGGATAAACCACCTGTTACATTTTGGATACAAACAATAAGTGCTTATATCTTTGGTTTGCACGGTTGGAGTGTGATTCTTCCGCAGGCATTGGCTGGGGTGGGATCAGTACTGCTCATTTATTTTTTAGTAAAACCATCTTTCGGCTTAGCAGCTGCAAGACTTGGGGCTTTAGCTTTTGCATGTACGCCAATTGCAGCGGCAGTGAGCCGAACAAACAATATTGATAGTATGCTCGTATTTACCCTTTTGCTAGCTACTTGGTTATTATTTAGAAGCGTGAAGCGTAGTAGTGTTTGGAGTCTCTTTGGTGCCTTTGCAGTAATAGGTTTGGCCTTTAATATGAAGATGCTACAGGCTTATATGGTACTTCCGGCTTTTTATGTCTTCTATGTTTGGGCTGCCAAAGTAAACTGGAAGAAAAAGATTGGTTTACTCTCTGGGGCAACAGCTATCATGCTTACTATTTCTCTTTCATGGGCAGTTATTGTGGATGCTATTCCTGAAGATAAACGCCCATATGTTGGTAGTAGTGAGACGAACTCGGTTCTAGAATTAGCGTTTGGCTACAATGGACTTTCTCGTCTCACAGGAAATCAAGGAGGCGGCGGGGGAGCACCCGGTGCGAACGATCAACAGCACCAACCTCAAGATAACAATGGGGGAATGCCGAACGGTGGTATTGAAAATGGAGTTGACTCGGCAAATAGTGATGATAGTAACCAAGGAGCTCCTAATGTAAATAATCAATATCAACCGCCTCAGGATAACAATGAGACGAAGACGAACGACGAAACCAAAAACGGAGTTAATTCAACAAACGGCAATGATGATAGCCAAGGAGCTCAAATAGGTAAAGGAGACGGCCAGCCTGGAGGTAATAATGGTGGTCCGGGTGGCGGAGCAGGCGGTAATTTTGGAACTGGCGAGAAAGGTCTACTCCGTTTGTTCCAGTCTGAATTGTCTGGGCAGGCTAGTTGGCTACTTCCATTTGTTGCTATCGCTAGTGTCAGCTTATTGGCTGGTTTACGAAGAAACAATATAACGCCCAAGCATAAAGAAATAGTCTTCTGGCTCGTATGGTTAGTCCCGGCAATGGCATTCTTCAGTATTGCAGGTTTCTTCCATCATTATTATCTGATTATGCTCGCAGCTCCTATTGCAGCTCTGTTTGGATCCGGTTGGACACAGCTTTTTGAAGATTACAAAAGCAATGCTGGTTGGAAATCTTGGTTATTGCCGGCTGCAGTTGTAGGAACGGCGGGATTCCAATGGTACATTATCCATCCTTATGATGATGTAATTGGGGCTGGTTGGTCTATTGGTATAACGTCTGCAGGAATAATCTTTGCTCTGGTACTTGTTCTGTTTAAGTATAGAAAGGTAAAGTTACCTCTTGCAGTAAGCATTGCAGGATTACTTATACTGCTGATTGGACCATTGTATTGGGCTACTACACCGATTACGTATGGTGGAAACAGTATGCTGCCACAGGCGGGACCGAGCTCGGCTGATGGTAAAGGTAACATGGGTGGTTTCGCAGGAGGAGCGATGCCTACAATGAATGGACAAGGAGGTCCTGACGGCGGTGAAATTCCGACCGAACGAGATCGTGAAGATAAATCTAATACTTCATCAGAAGATGATATGAAAGGGCCAATGACTAGTGGACAACCTTCGGAAATGCCAAGAAACAAGCAAGGAGGAATGGATAGCGAGAGTTTAGATAGTAAAACTTTGTCATACTTAAAGAAAAACAATACTGGTGAACAATATTTGTTTGCTACAACAAGCTATCAAACTGCAGCTCCTTACATTATAGATAAGGGAGAATCCGTGATAACAATGGGCGGATTTTCTGGTTCTGATCCGGTTTATACGGTTGAGGATTTAGAAAAATTGGTATCAAGTGGGAACGTAAAATACTTCCTCATTTCAGGTGAAGGGATGCGAGGCGGAAGTTCTGAAGTGACACAGTGGATTCAGGAAAATGGTGAGGAAATCCCATCTGAAGAATGGCAGACAACGCAAAACAGTGACAAGGAAAGCGTTAATATGGGTGGTCCTGGACGCTCAAATACTTTGTATAAAGTAACGTTGTAAAGGAGTGAAGCAAGAATGAGAAACGATATATGTTATTCGATTATAATTCCCATGTATAACGAAGAAGCTGTTATTGAAGAAACCTACCGGAGACTGAAAAAGGTCATGAAGGATACGAATGATACGTATGAATTACTGTTCATTAATGACGGAAGCCAAGACAAATGTGCTGATATTATAAAAGACTTTGCCAGATGCGATAAAGCAGTGAAGCTCATTGATTTTTCCCGGAACTTTGGTCATCAGATTGCCATCACAGCTGGCATGGATTATGCAAAAGGGAATGCGGTTATTATCATTGACGCTGATTTACAGGACCCACCTGAATTGATTCTGCAAATGATTGAAAAATGGAAAGAAGGCTACGAAGTAGTCTATGCAAAACGAATAAAGCGTAAGGGAGAAACATGGTTTAAAAAGTGGTCAGCAAGCATGTTTTACCGTGTGCTTCGCGCTTCTACAGATATCGATATACCGGTGGATACGGGAGATTTTCGTCTTATGGAACAAAAGGTATGTAAAGAAATGAAACGGATAACCGAGAATAATAGATTTGTCCGAGGATTAGTCAGTTGGGTTGGATTCCGTCAAACATCTGTTGAATATGTTCGAGATGAAAGGCTGGCAGGTGAAACCAAATATCCTCTTAAGCGAATGATAAAGCTATGCTTGGATGGAATTCTTTCTTTCTCTTATAAGCCCTTGAAGTTGGCGATTTATTCCGGGCTACTTCTATCTGGATCGGGTTTCCTATACTTTATGTATGTTCTGTATCTCACTCTTTTTACTGAAGCAACTATGAAAGGTTGGCCTTCCATGATTAGTATTATGCTAATCTTTAACGGCTTTATGCTATTTATGCTAGGGATTATCGGTGAATATATTGGGCGGATCTATGATGAAACAAAAGGAAGACCCTTATATATCATACGGGAATTCTATGGGGAACAGGCAAAGGAAAAGTTAACAACGAATCATGAGGTAGTTTATGAATAAAAGTTGGATACAAGCTTTGAAATTCTTAGCAGTGGGTTCGCTTAATACTGGTATCGATATAATGATTTTTACATTGCTGGTCATGACGGGGATACCGCTTTTACCGGCCCAGTGGATATCCTATAGTTGCGGCATAGTAAACAGCTACTTGCTTAACAGACAGTGGCCTTTCCAACCAAAAGGAAGAAAACAAGTTGTAAAAGAACCATTGAAATTTATATGCGTTAATCTTTTGAGTCTTGTTGTAGTATCTCTAATACTAAGTGGTATGCATGACACTTTAGAGCAGTCTTTGGCTGTTTCTAAAGTGACTGCAACGTTGATTGGTAGTTTAATAAATTTTATAGGAAGCCGATATTGGGTGTTCCGTGTTTCTTGCAATAAAGGAGTGGGCCCAAATGAAAATTAAAAAAACAGTAATTTTGACAGCTGGGCTAGGTATCTGTTTTGTTGCTAGCAACAAAAGCGTAGTCAAAAGGGATACTGATAAATAAATTTACCATTCGATTTTTAAATAGCTATTAAAGTTTTTCTAGTTCAAATGAAAGAGAGTATACGTAAAAAACAAACACATTCCATTAGGAAATTTCACATATATTACTATAGAACGGAGATCAAAAAAATGAAAAAAACAATCGCAGCTTTATCTTTCAGTCTAGCGCTTACTATTGGGTTGGTGGGGTGCTCACCCTCTGGCAGTGAAGTAATTGTAAAAACGGATGCCGGAAATATTACAAAAGATGACTTATATGAGGTGCTAAAAACATCGAGCGGAGCAACAGTGCTAGAAAGTTTAATTGAAGAAAAATTATTGAGTACAAAATATAAAATTTCCAATGAAGAATTAAATAAAGCGTTCAATGAAATAAAATCTCAGTATGGGTCAGATGATGAATTTGAATTAGCATTGACTAGTAATGGATATGCCGATGCAGCTTCTTTTAAAGAACAATTGGAGATAAGCTTGCTTCAAGAAAAGGCTGCTACGGAAGGAATCAAGACGTCTGAGAAAAAGCTAAAAGCTTATTATAATGAAAATAAGACGAACTATGAATATGTGACAGCATCTCATATTTTGGTTAGTACGGAAGAAGAAGCAACTGAAATCAAACAACAGCTGGATGATGGAGCGGATTTTGCTAAGCTGGCAAAGGAGAAATCTACAGATACAACTTCTGGTGAAAAAGGCGGTTCTCTTGGTGAGTTTATGCGTAATGAAATGGTTACGGAATTCGCAGATTCTGCATTTAAGCAAGAAGTCGGTACAATCAGTGATCCGGTGAAAACGGATTATGGTTACCATATTATTAAGGTTACTAAGCATGAACAAAAGAAATATAACGATATTAAAGAACAAGTGAAGAAGGACTATTTAAGTGCTAATGCTAAATCGATTGATGATGTAATCGAAAAACTGAAAAAAAGTAAAAATGTAGAAATAATGGATAAGGATTTAAAGAAACAACTATCCGCGGATTAACCATAATTGGAATATCGAGAATTTCGGTTATTTTAGTCATCGTAATATCTGCTTGTTGTTCTATCTATAACAGACAGAATACTTCTGTTTTAGAAAGTGATAAATAAGGCTTACACATTCATCTTGATAGAAAATTTATTAGGTGTTATCTAGCAGTGAGTCTAACAATTATTCATATTCCAACAATTGCTTCCACTGACAAATATTTCAGTATTCGTAATATCCGTTCTCATTCCTTGATTAGTTGAAATAAATGTAAAATGATTATTTTTTTGTTTTTTCAGATTAGAACGAAAAATAAACTTTATAATAGAAAATGTGTGTGATAGAGTAATAGATACAGAAGTATATTTTACATAAAAATCCATAATGGTAATATACTTATCTATAATGGATATACAGCTACAAGGGGGAGAACAATGAGGAGAAGAAATACCCAAGCGTTCACATTTTTAGCATGGACTTCATTTGTTTGTGCGCTTTCTGGTATGTTAATTGGTATTTATACATTAGATGAAACACTAAGTGTAAAAGGATACTATTTAATAGGTACATTATTTTTAACGATGTCATGTTTTGTGCTTCAAAAAACAATCCGTGATAATGAAGAAGATAACGAGCGTTTTCCGAAAAAAGAACCGTTAGATAAAGATTAAATTGAGAGGAAAGGCAAAAGCCTTTCTTTTTTTATGTAAAAATGCTGTAAGTGCCGTGTGTTGACTTGCTTGAAGTACTGAAAATTTGGTATCATCAATAGTATTGTAGATTGAACGATATATTATGGAGGTGGCCTAGCCGTGTCAAGAATTTCCGTGGAGAATGTAAAGCATGTAGCGCATTTAGCACGTCTTGCAATTACAGATCAAGAAGCAGAAAAATTCCAAAAACAACTCGATGCAATTGTTACATTTGCAGAGCAGTTAAATGAATTAGATACAACAAATGTAAAACCAACAACTCACGTACTAGATATGAAAAATATTATGCGTGAAGATGTACCAGAAAAAGGTTTACCAGTTGAAGAAGTATTAAAAAATGCACCGGATCACAAAGATAATCAAATCCGTGTTCCAGCAGTATTAGAATAGAGGAGGGGAATTTCGATGTCATTATTTGATCATTCTGTATTAGAGTTACATAAGAAATTAAACAGCAAAGAAATTTCCGTTACGGATTTAGTAGAAGAGTCTTACAAACGTATTGCGGATGTTGAAGATAACGTAAAAGCATTTCTTACATTAGATGAAGAAAATGCACGTGCGAAAGCGAAAGAATTAGATGCGAAGATTGGCGCTGAAGATAACGGTTTACTATTCGGTATGCCAATCGGTGTGAAAGATAACATTGTAACAAATGGTCTGCGTACAACTTGTGCGAGCAAAATATTAGCAAATTTTGATCCAATTTATGATGCAACAGTTGTGCAAAAGCTAAAAGCTGCTGACACAATTACAATCGGTAAATTAAACATGGACGAGTTTGCAATGGGGTCTTCAAATGAGAACTCTGGTTTCTATGCTACGAAAAACCCTTGGAATTTAGACTATGTTCCGGGCGGATCTAGTGGTGGCTCTGCAGCAGCAGTAGCGGCAGGAGAAGTATTATTCTCTTTAGGTTCTGATACAGGTGGTTCTATCCGTCAGCCAGCTGCATATTGCGGCGTTGTTGGTTTAAAACCAACATATGGACGTGTATCTCGCTTTGGTTTAGTTGCATTTGCATCTTCTCTTGACCAAATCGGACCGATTACACGTACAGTAGAAGACAATGCATACTTATTACAAGCTATTTCAGGTGTTGATCGTATGGATACAACTTCTGCAAACGTTGAAGTTGGTAACTACTTAGCTGGTTTAACAGGCGACGTAAAAGGTTTACGCATCGCTGTACCAAAAGAATACTTAGGCGAAGGTGTTGGCGAAGAAGCTCGTGAGTCAGTACTAGCTGCTTTAAAAGTGTTAGAAGGTATGGGAGCGACTTGGGAAGAAGTATCTCTTCCGCACTCTAAATACGCGCTAGCAACGTACTACTTAATATCTTCTTCTGAAGCGTCTGCTAACCTTTCACGCTTTGATGGTGTACGCTATGGCGTTCGTTCTGATAATGTGAATAACTTAATGGACCTTTACAAAAATACGCGTAGCGAAGGCTTTGGTGACGAAGTAAAACGCCGTATTATGCTTGGTACATTTGCACTTAGCTCTGGTTACTATGATGCATATTACAAAAAAGCACAACAAGTACGTACATTAATTAAAAATGACTTTGAAAATGTATTTGCTAACTATGATGTTATTATTGGACCAACTACGCCAACTCCAGCGTTTAAAGTGGGCGAAAAAATTGATGATCCAATGACAATGTACGCAAATGATATTTTAACAATTCCAGTAAACTTAGCGGGTGTTCCAGCAATTTCTGTCCCATGTGGATTCGGTGCGAACAACATGCCGCTTGGTTTACAAATTATCGGTAAGCATTTTGATGAAGCGACGATTTACCGCGTTGCACATGCATTTGAGCAAGCAACAGATTATCATACAAAAAAAGCAAGTCTGTAAGGAGGCGAGCATAGATGAATTTTGAAACAATTATTGGTTTAGAGGTTCACGTTGAGTTAAAAACAAATTCGAAAATTTTCTCTGCGAGTCCAACAGAATTCGGAGCGGCTCCAAATACACAAACAAGTGTAATTGACTTAGGATATCCTGGGGTGCTTCCAACTCTAAATAAAGAAGCAGTTAACTTTGCAATGAAAGCTGCAATGGCATTAAACTGTGAAATCGCAACAGAAACAAAGTTTGACCGTAAAAACTATTTCTATCCAGATAACCCGAAAGCTTACCAAATTTCTCAGTTTGATAAACCAATTGGGGAAAATGGTTGGATTGAAATTGAAGTAGGCGGTAAAAAGAAACGTATCGGTATTACACGTCTTCATTTAGAAGAAGATGCAGGTAAATCAACGCATACAGGTGAAGGCTACTCATTAGTAGACTACAACCGTCAAGGTATGCCGTTAATCGAGATCGTATCTGAGCCAGATATGCGTACGCCAGAAGAAGCATATGCATACTTAGAAAAATTAAAATCAATCATTCAATATACAGGCGTATCTGATTGTAAGATGGAAGAAGGTTCTCTTCGCTGTGATGCAAACATTTCTCTTCGTCCAGTTGGACAAGAGAAGTTTGGTACAAAAGCAGAGCTGAAAAACTTAAACTCTTTCGCTTACGTACAAAAAGGTCTTGAGCATGAGCAAGTACGTCAAGAAAAAGAATTATTATCTGGTGGTATTATCCAACAAGAAACACGTCGTTATGATGAAGCAACGAAGAAAACAATCTTAATGCGTGTGAAAGAAGGATCTGACGATTACCGTTACTTCCCAGAGCCAGACTTAGTTGAACTTTATATTGACGATGCGTGGAAAGAGCGTGTTCGTGCTTCTATTCCTGAACTTCCAGATGCTCGTAAAGTACGCTATGTTGAAGAGCTTGGCTTACCAGCTTACGATGCACACGTATTAACGTTAACAAAAGAAATGTCTGATTTCTTTGAAGCAACGGTTGCAGACGGTGCAGATGCAAAATTAACATCAAACTGGTTAATGGGTGAAGTACTTGCATACTTAAATAAGCAACAAAAAGAATTAAAAGACGTAGCATTAACGCCAGCTGGACTATCTAAAATGGTTCAATTAATTGAAAAGGGTACAATTTCGTCTAAAATTGCGAAAAAAGTATTTAATGAGTTAATTGAAAAAGGTGGAGACCCAGAAGAAATCGTTAAAGCAAAAGGTCTTGTTCAAATTTCTGACGAAGGCACACTTCGTAAGATTGTAACAGAAATTCTTGATAATAATGAACAATCTATTGAAGACTTCAAAAACGGTAAAGACCGTGCAATTGGCTTCTTAGTTGGTCAAATTATGAAAGCAACAAAAGGACAAGCGAATCCACCGCTTGTTAACAAGATCTTGTTAGAAGAAATCAATAAACGATAAGCTAAAACAAGTATTAAAGATTAAGCAGAGAAAGCACCCATATTTGGGTGTTTTTTCTGAGTTAATCAAACGTTTGTTTAAATTAACAAATTATTTAAACAAACGTTTGATTAACTGACAAAAGTGAGAAAATGTTTGTATAGCAACTATGGTATGATAGTTGCAAAAAGGTGGGAATAATGATAAATCTAGACATAGAGAGTTTTTCATCTCGTGAAATAATAAATACTTATTATTCGTTATATTTATTTTTTGTGAAACAATGAGAAGTAATAAAGAGTGGAAAGATATATTTCTTGGTCAAATAAAGCAAAACCTTTGTTAGTGAACATTTTACTAATAGAGGGCTACACGAATCAGTTTCTTACTGCCTGTTTGAGCGGGATAAAAGAAGGATAGGAAGATGAGAGGAGGTAGGCATAGGAACGCTGAATAAGGGTTCGGTATATTCTTTTTCTATGAATGAGAAATTTCCTGTGCTAATGAATGATGAAGCGAGCAAGAATAATTTATAACCCTACTTCTGGTCGTGAGTTATTTAAAAAGAGTTTACCAGAAGTATTACAAAAATTAGAACAAGCTGGATATGAAACATCTTGTCATGCAACAACGGGTCCTGGAGATGCGACTGTGGCAGCGAGGCAAGCGGCAGATCGTAAGTTTGATGTCGTTATTGCAGCAGGTGGTGACGGGACGTTAAATGAAGTAGTAAATGGTTTAGTAGGGAATGAACATCGTCCAAAATTCGGTATCATTCCAGTTGGGACGACGAATGATTTTGCACGTGCAATTGGTGTGCCGCGTTCTATTGAAGAGGCGGCGGATATTATTTGTGAAGGTAAGACTGTCCCGTTAGACCTTGGCAGAGCGAACGATACATATTTTATTAACATTGCTGGCGGCGGACGTATTACAGAATTAACATATGAAGTGCCAAGTAAGTTAAAAACAGTTTTAGGACAACTTGCCTATTATTTAAAAGGTATTGAAATGCTCCCATCATTACATCCAACATATGTTGAAATTGAGTATGATGGAAAGCTCCTGCAAGAAGAAATTACGATGTTTTTAATTACGAATACGCGCTCAGTCGGTGGTTTTGAAAAGGTTGCACCATATGCATCTATTAACGATGGCTTATTTGACTTATTAGTGCTGAAGAAGGGCTCTATTGCTGATTTGATTAAAGCGGCAACACAAGCACAACGCGGTGAGCATATTAATAATCCAAAAGTTTTATATACACAAGCGAATCGTATTAAGGTTCATTCACCGGATAAATTAATGATTAACTTAGATGGTGAATACGGTGGAGACGCACCGATGGAATTTGAAAATATATATCATTGTCTGGAACTTTTTGTTCCGGAACATAAAGAGGATGTCCTATAAAGGCATCTTTTTTTGAATTGTAAATTGGAAGTTAGTTTGATTTTTATGGTATTTTTACAATTTTTTCATTTTACATCCACATTTTCTTGCTACACTGAATGGGAGAAGAACCGAAAGGTAGGATGGTATGAAGAAGGTAAAAGCGATTTTATTTGATAAAGATGGAACATTAATGGACTTTCATTCAATTTGGATAAAAGTAGCGGAAGAGCTTGTAACTGAACTGATAGAACTATACCATTTACCTCAATCGTTACAACTAACTCTTTTGAAAGAAATTGGTGTGGAAGGGGCGTTTGTTCATCCGCGTAGTGCATTAGCGGCTGGAACAAGTCTTGATGTGGCAAATGCCCTTTGTAAGTACATCCCGTCTGTAAAAGAGTGTGAGATGCATCATTGGGTAAGTGAAAAATTATTTACTCTCATGTACGAGCATCGTTCCTATATGAGGATGACAGCGGATTTACCAAGGATTTTACAAACATTGAAAGATAAAGGGTTCATTTTAGGGGTTGTGACAGCTGATGATTTTGCGCCGACAGAATTATTTTTAAAGCAGTATCAATTGGAATCTTTCTTTGATTGTATTGTAGCTTCAGATACATTTCCAGCACAAAAACCAGATAAACAAATTGTAGAAGCATTTTGTGAGAAGTTTAGCTTGGATTCATCTGAAGTAGCGGTAGTTGGTGATACACCGACCGATTTACATTTAGCGAAAAATAGCGGGGCTTGTTATGCAATTGGAGTTCTTTCTGGGACGAGCGATCTTCAAACATTAGCACCACTTGCAGATATTGTATTAGATTCTGTCGGTAATTTCATTTCTGATTCTGGAGAACTTATTTGGGAACGAGAAAAGTCTAATCTATAAATAAAATAAGTCTATATTGACTTGTATTAAGTCAATATAGACTTATTTTTTATGTCGAAATCCTGAGAAAACTAGAAAATTGTTGTATTCATTAAGTTGGCATGTATTTTGCAATATAGAAAAAGAAAATCATAGCATAGAAAAGGATGGGAGAAACGATGAATACAAAATTCGCTAAAGTAAATGAACAAATTCCAGGACCAAAGGCAGCTTCTTTATTAGAGCGCCGTCAAAATATCGTACCAAGAGGTGTGAGTAATGGGATTTCAACATTCGTACAGTCAGCCGATGGTGCGCTTGTGACAGATGTAGATGGAAATCAATTTATCGATTTTGCCGGAGCAATCGGAACGATTAACGTAGGACATTGCCACCCTGCTGTGAAAGAAGCACTTCATAAACAAGTAGACCAATATATTCATACTGGTTTTAATGTCATGATGTATGAGCCATATATTGAATTAGCAGAGAAGCTTGCTGCATTAGCTCCTGGAAACTTTGAGAAACAAGTACTATTTTTAAATAGCGGTGCTGAAGCAGTTGAAAATGCTGTGAAAATTGCTCGTAAATATACGAAAAGACCTGGCATTATTGCGTTTTCAAAAGGATTTCATGGTCGTACATTGATGACAATGACGATGACAAGTAAAGTAAAGCCTTATAAATTCGGATTCGGCCCATTTGCACCAGAAGTATATAAAGCACCATTCCCATATGAATATCGTCGTCCAGAAGGTTTAACAGACGAACAATACGATAACTTTATTATTGAAGAATTTAAGCACTTTTTAATATCAGAAGTTGCACCAGAAAGCATAGCAGCTGTTGTGATGGAACCAGTCCAAGGCGAAGGTGGTTTTATCGTTCCAAGTAAGAAGTTTGTACAAGAAGTACGTCATCTTTGCTCTGAACATGGCATTTTATTTGTAGCTGATGAAATTCAAACAGGTTTTAGCCGTACAGGAAAATACTTTGCAATTGATCACTATGATGTCGTTCCAGATTTAATTACTGTTTCGAAATCATTAGGGGCAGGAGTACCAATTAGTGGCGTTATTGGCCGAAAAGAAGTTATGAATGAATCAGCACCAGGGGAACTTGGTGGAACATATGCTGGAAGTCCATTAGGATGCGCGGCGGCATTAGCTGTTTTGGATATTATAGAGAAAGAAAAATTAAATGATCGAGCTCTTCATGTAGGGAAAGTTGTAATGGATCGATTTGAAGAAATGAAGAAAAAATATAACTGTATTGGTGATGTGCGTGGTTTAGGAGCGATGTGTGCATTCGAACTTGTTAAAGATCGTACAACGAAAGAAGCAGATAAAGCATTAACAGCAAGTTTATGTGCTGAAGCGAATAAACGCGGACTGCTCTTATTATCAGCTGGAACGTATGGGAATGTAGTTCGTGTGTTAATGCCACTGGTCATTACAGATGAACAACTAGAAGAGGGGCTTACAATTATTGAAGATTCCTTGCAAGTTTGTTATGAGCAAGCAGATATCGCTCGTGTGTAAATAATAGAATACAAATTGAAAAAACGACATAAAGCCTTTCCTTTTAGGTGGGAGAGAGCATCCGTCCATGCATAGAAGCGATCAGACCCTCTTTTTGCCCCATGCAAAGTTAAAAGAAAGAGAGAAAACGAGTGTAGGTCACCTTTTGTTCTTCTTAGCAGCGACTTATATGTTGAAAAAATAAAATGTATTTATATATAACATATTTGCAATCATTCTAGTTTACTTCGTTTAAAAGTACAGAAAATTCCCTTAAATGAAGATTTCACTTTATAATGAAATGTAAGTGATAATAAAGTGAAGCAATGTACTTGAATTTGAGGAGTGGCTGGAATGGTTGCAGAAAAGGAACGAGCATTTATGGATTTAAAAGATGTGTTTGAATATGCATTTGATGAAATTTTTGTTACGGATGAGGAAGGGACTGTCGTCCGTGTAAATAGTACATGTGAAAGACACTATCAATTATCTGCTGAAGAGTTAGTGGGAAAGCATGTAAAAGAGCTGCAAAAAGAAGGGATTTTTTATCCATCTGCAACATTAGAAGTAATTGAGAAGAAAAAGCCAATTGAACTTGTTCAGACAACAAAGTCGGGAGAATATTTGCATGTCCGTACAAGACCTGTATTTGATGAACAAGGAAATTTGCGAAGGGTGATTAGTTATTCTCGTGACCTCACTGAACTCTATCAATTACGCAAAAAGGTAGAGGAGATGGATAATCAGTTAAAGACATATAAAAAAGAGTTAAGAGAAACGTATGAACATGAAGGGCTTATTTTTAAAAGTATAGCTATGCAAAAAATAGTCACAACAATCAAAAAAGTTTCTGTGGTAGATAGTACAGTCCTTATTTTAGGTGAGACCGGCGTAGGGAAAAGTAGATTAGTACGTCATTTGCATGAGGTGAGTCATCGTAAAAATGAAATGTTTTATGAAATTAATTGTGCGGCATTACCGACAAATTTAATCGAATCAGAACTGTTTGGTTATTCAGGTGGTTCATTTACGGGAGCAAACCGTGAAGGAAAAAAAGGAATTTTAGAGTTAGCTCATAAAGGGACCCTTTTTTTAGACGAGATTGGTGAAATGCCGCTTGAAATTCAGGCGAAACTGTTGCAAGTATTACAGGAAAAAACATTCCGCCCAGTAGGAGGTAGGGAACTAAAAAAAGTAGATGTTCGGATTGTCGCAGCTACGAATAGAGATCTAGCTGAAATGGTAAAACAAGGTACTTTCCGAAAAGATTTATACTATCGTTTGAATGTAATTCCTATTCAAATTCCGCCGCTGCGCGAGAGAACGGAAGATATTTTACCGTTAGTTTATCATTACTTACAACATTTTAACGAAAAGTATGGACGTGATGTAAATTTGGCTCCTAGTACTTTACAAATGTTTGTAGGGTACCCTTGGGAAGGGAATAATAGAGAAATAGAAAATGTGATTGAACGTATTGTGATTACTGCAGATGATCTTGTGACAATAGAAGATTTGCCACTATCGATGCAGAAATCAACAGTTGAGCAATCCGGTCAAAGCCTCTATAAAATGCTGGAAGAAGTAGAACGGAATATTATCCTTAAAGCGTATAAAACATATGGATCAAGTTACAAAGTAGCAGAGTTTTTGAAAATAAGCCAGTCTGCAGCGACTAGGAAAATTAAGAAGTTTATAGGAGAGGAATTTGGCCATATGAGTGGTTAATGGTACTAGGGTGGGTGATTTTTGGAGGATATTTTTTTGTTAGAATGCTTTTCGGTAAGTATGAAGGAAATACCGTAGAAAATGAAGAGAATATAAAGGAGGAAGAGAACATTGGATAAGAAAGCGACGTATGTAAATTTAGATCAAAAAGCAATGTATATAAATGGGGAATGGATTAAGCTACAGGAACAAATTGAGATTAATAACCCGGCGACGCAGGAAGTGTTTGCAACTGTTCCGAAGGGCGGAGTCACTGAGGCAAAGCAAGCTGTAGATGCTGCACATGAAGCTTTTAAATCTTGGTCAAAATTAACTGCAGCTGACCGTGCGCAAAAATTAAAGAAGTGGTTTACGTTAATTGATGAAAACAAAGAAGAAATTGCGGCGATTATGACAAAAGAACAAGGAAAGCCGTTTGTAGAAGCACTTGGGGAAGTGAACTATGCAAATAGTTTTGTAGAGTGGTATGCGGAAGAAGGAAAGCGAGTATATGGTGAAATGATTCCAGCTTCTCATCCGAATAAACGCATTTTAGTAACGAAGCAGCCTGTTGGCGTTATTGCAGCGATTACACCGTGGAATTTTCCAGCTGCAATGATTACAAGAAAAGTAGCACCAGCACTTGCAGCAGGCTGTACAGCGGTTGTAAAACCTGCAAGCCAAACACCGTTAACGGCATTAAAATTAGCTGAATTAGCACATGAAGCAGATATTCCAAAAGGTGTTTTAAATATTGTAACAGGTAGTGCAAAGGCAATTGCTGATACTTGGATGGAGGATGGGCGCGTAAGAAAGGTTTCATTTACAGGATCAACTGAAATCGGAAAAGAATTAATGTGCGGTGCAGCGAAAACAATGAAAAAAGTGTCACTTGAACTAGGTGGGCATGCCCCATTTATTGTAATGAATGATGCAGATTTAGATAAAGCTGTAGAAGCGGTAATTGGTTCGAAGTTCCGTAACGCTGGTCAAACATGTATATGTACAAACCGTGTATTTGTACAAGAAGCGGTATATGGAGAATTTGCAGAAAAGTTCCAAAAAGCGGTAGGCCAGCTTAAGGTAGGGGATGGATTTGGAGAAGGTACGACTGTAGGACCGCTTATTGATGCAAGTGCTGTAGAAAAAGTACAAGAGCATATCGCAGATGCAATCAAAAAAGGCGGTGAAATTCTTTATGGTGGCCAAACAATTGCAGAGTTAAATGGTCACTTTATTGAACCAACTGTAATTGGAGGAGCAAACGATACAATGTTATGTATGAATGAAGAAACATTTGGTCCGGTTGCACCTGTTGCGAAATTTGAAACGGTTGAAGAAGTAATTGAACGCGCAAATAATACACCGTACGGTTTAGCGGCATATGTATTTACAAAAGACATTAGTCAAGCATTCCAGATTAGTGAATCATTAGAATATGGAATTATTGGTTTGAATGATGGACTTCCATCAGTTGCACAAGCACCGTTTGGTGGATTTAAGGAAAGTGGTATTGGTCGTGAAGGTGGTCATTTTGGAATTGAGGAATATTTAGAAATTAAATATATCTCGTTAGGATTATAATAAAGTAAAAAAGGTTGTTTTCTGAAAATGAAAACAGCCTTTTTATTATGTGAGAATGAATTAATATAAGAGAATAAGTTTACATGAGTGCTTTCAATAGATCTGTTACTAATGGAATTACTTTACCAACGAATGTTAAAATTGCAATTGCTGTCGTCATGAAAACTCCTCCTTTTGTTTTGAATATTATAATAATAAAACTTTATACATTGATTATATTAAGACGACGTACGATTCGCAATGCTTTTTAGTATGCAATATTGCATGTGTTTAAAAATGAAAAGAGCTGTTTTTTTCTAGAAAAACAGCTCTTTTCATTAAGTAATTTGTATTCTTAAAACGCCCAGTTACCTTTACGGAAGATAGGTTCACGTTTTCCATCAGCTGTAATACCGTCGATATCAAGTTCAGCTGATCCAATCATAAAGTCTTCATGTGTAATACTAGAGTTTGCTCCATTTTCAGCAAGCTCTTCTTTTGTCATTGTTTTACCACCAACTAAATTAAATGCATAAGCATTTCCAATTGCTAAATGGCAGGATGCATTTTCATCAAATAGCGTATTATAGAATAAAATATTTGTATTAGAAATTGGTGAATCATGAGGTACTAATGCAACCTCTCCTAAGAAATGAGAGCCTTCATCTGTCTCAACTAAATGTTTTAAAGCTTCTTCGCCAACATCAGCTTTATAGTCTACAATACGCCCATTTTCGAATGTAAGTGTAAAGTTATCGATAATGTTACCTGCAAATACTAATGGTTTTGTACTCGATACTTGTCCGTTTACACCTGTTTTTAATGGCATCGTAAACACTTCTTCTGTTGGAATGTTAGCCATAAATGGTACATTTTTTTCATTTAGGCTACCAGCTCCAGCCCATACGTGTTTTTCTGGAAGTTCAATTGTTAAATCTGTTCCAGGACCTGTATAATGAAGAGCTTTATAATGTTTTTCATTTAAGTAATTTACTTTTTTATGTAATGTTTCATCATGTTCTTTCCATGCTTCCACAGGATTTTCTAGATTTGCACGAGTTGCTTGGAAAATTGCATCCCATAGCTTTTCTTCTTGCTTTTCTGATGCAACATCAGGGAACACTTTTGCTGCCCATTCTTTCGTAGGAACAGAGATAACGCACCAGCTTACTTTATCAGCTTGTACATAATCGCGGTATACTTTCATTGCTTCTCCAGCAACCTTATGAGCACTTGCAATTCGTTTTGCATCTACACCTTTTAATAGATCTGGATTTTCTGCATAGATAGACATAAATGCAGCGCCTTCTTTTGCTAATTCCTCACGTGCATGCGCCTTCCAAGCAGGGAATTCTGAGAATGCTTCTTCGGGAGCTAAGTCAAATTTTAAACGTGTTAAAACTTCATCGTTCCAATCTACATATACATGTTTTGCGCCTGATTTATATGCCTTTTCTGTAACAAGACGGACAAATGGAGCTGCCTCAAGTGGTGCATTAATCGATAATGTCTGTCCGGGCTGAATATTAACACCGACATTTACTGCAAGAGCAGCATACTTTTCTAATGTTTGTTCAAATGACATATGACAATCTCCTTTATTCGAAAGATTTCTTATATACATAATACAAGAAAATTTAAAAAATATAAATAGAGCTCAGCTGAGATTGAGTTCTATTTATATTTGGTACTTTTTTACAAATCATAACATTTCTATAAGGGAGTCTACATGCTCCAAATTATAATTTAAGCTAATTTTAAAGTAGTATAGATGGATGAAAAGGCCACTTTTTCATAAAAACAGCCTAAAAATCTATTAATATTTTTCTTCTACAAGTGATGTAAACTGCGCAATTGTTGTATTAGGACCAACAATTGCGCAGTTTAATTAAGTATTGTTCGTTCGGTGTGCCTTTTGTAATGTGGGTTTCATGATCTGTAGTTACTGCAAATTCATAATGTTTCTTTGTTTCTTCCACAGCTGGATTATTATAAGAACCTACTGGATAGGCAAGTGCGATGACCTTTTTGCCTGTAAGATTTTCAATTTTTTCTTTAGATGCACGTAATTCTTCATCAGAATTGCTTGTATAAGCCACCATTGCATGATTAGCGGTATGCGATTGAATAGAAAAAATACCTGAATCAAGCATTTGTTTTACCTCATCGATTGTGAGACGATTTGGTTTATCGATATCATTTGAGATTAGGAATTCTGTTGCCGCTGGCTAGAATTTATCATCTTTTAATTTTTGTAAAATATGAAGAGCATTCATATTATTTTTCCGACCATCATCCATTGTTACAAAGACTGGTTTATTGACACGATTTACATCACCCCAACGTTCAAACGTTAACATTGTATAACCGTTAGTTTTCAAATATTGCATATGTTTTTCAAATTGCTCTGGTGGTACATATAAGCCTAAGTCACCATCACTTGGTCCAGGGTATTTTTCAATAGCATGGTACATAAGGAAAGGTACATACTGCTGGAATGTAATCGTAGATTTCACTAGAGGAACTTCTGTGTTGTCTTCTTTTAATCCCACTGTTTCAATTTGAAATTCTCCACGTTTTAAATGAAATGATTGTAAATGAAATGGGAGAGCAAAATCACGGGCTTTGTCTTGTGTAAAATTTTGCAAATGAAAATAATGGTAGTTATATAGTCCTTTATAAAAAAAACACCTCCAAAAATAGTTATTTTCGGAGGTGTCTTTAAAAACGCTTTTCTACTTTTGGGGGCTTAATGTTGGATATTTCTTTCACTGTAAACAGAAAAAATACATCTTCTTGCCAATACTAGTATATATTTATTTCTTCATATACAAAAGAGAAATCGTGTTGAAGAGTGTATGCAATATTGCATATGATTACATTGTTAAATTAGTTATTCTTAATCATAAAAAAATCACCCTAACATCCAAAACTAAAAGGGAAGAGAGGGTGATTTATTATTAAATAAATAATCCAGCAATCGTAGCGGATAAAATAGAAGCAAGTGTTGATGCAAATAGCATTTTCCAGCCAAACTTAGATACGACGCTTCCTTGTTTTTCAGAAAGAGCGCGGATTGTACCGACGATTGCACCGATTTGGCTAATACTTGCGAAACTAATTAAGAATACAGTAACGATTCCAACTGTACGTGGAGATAACGTTTTGGCAACTTCTTTTAAATCAAGAATGGCCACGAATTCATTTAAGACAATTTTTGTTCCCATGATTCCACCAGCTGGGATAATATCGTGTGCTGGAATACCCATTAGGAATGCAAATGGAGCAAGAATATAACCGAAGATTTGTTGCAGTGTAAGCGCATGTCCCATTGCGCCTGAAGCTGCACTAATCACATAGTTTACAACTTCCATAACGCCAATAAATGCAATCATTAAAGCGGCAACGATACCAGCTACTTTTAAACCATCTAATGCACCGTTAATCATTGCACCGATGAGGCTGTCACCGAATAGACTTCTTTCAAATTTTTGAACCGTTTCTTCTTCTTTTTTCGTATCAACTGGTGTTAATAATGAACACACAATTAAGCTAGAGAATAAGTTCAGTGGAAGTGCTGCTAGTACGTATTTCGCATCTAACATCATAACATAAGATGCTGTAACAGAAGCTGAAACTGAGCTCATTGCTGAACAGCAAATGATAAACATACGGTTTTTATTAAAATGCTTTAGGTCATTTTTAATTACGATTAATGCTTCACTTGAACCGAAGAATACAGAGTTTACCGCATGGAATGATTCAACGCGTGGTAAACCGGTAATTTTTGAAATCGCACCGCCGACAATGCGAACGATGAATGGTAAAACGCCTAAATAACTAAAAATAGAAAGTAGTGTTGAAAAAAAGACGATAATTAATAGTACGTTGAAGAAAAAGACAAAGTCTCTTTGAATTCCATTAAATAGGAAGTCAACACCTGTTGTACCAAGTTTAATCAGCTTGTTGAAGACTTTACTAATAAAAATGATGATCTCTTGACCAATTTTTGTGCCAAACATAAACCAACCAATTAAAATTTGGAAACCCATCATAATAGCAATTGCACGGAAGTTGATTTTACTTTTGTTGTTTGACAAAGCAAAACATAAACCTAGCACGGCAAGAATACCGATAACGCTCATTACATATTGCATGTAGTTGCCCCTTTCAGAAGTTCGTATAAAGTTTTTGCATAAAACGCTCGTTATATAACTAATAAATAAAATAGGAGAAGTTTTATGTCATACGTAAGATGTCTGACCTTTTAGAAAAGTAAAAAATAAAAAAGACTCATATGGATTCACTTTCATCTATGAGAGAAAGCTAATCAATATGAGTCTTTGTATACACAAACAAGCTAATATTCATTAGTTTTCCCCATAGTCCAGCAATTTTCGGTTGCCGGGTAGAAACTCTCGATCCATATTATCAAGTATATATGAGGTAACATCGTCCGTATTAAATTAGTAGTAGCGTAACATTAATAGAGAAGCACCGTCAATAGCTTTTTTTCTTCCAATAGAAAAAGACCATATAAGTATGATAAAATGTAACGCAGTGTTATGAAAAAGAGAGGTCGGAAAATGGTTAATAAAATGACGCCACCAGTTGAAAAAAACGAGTTTATAGATGTAGTATTTGAAGATTTAACACATGATGGTGCCGGTGTTGCGAAAGTAAAAGGATATCCTATTTTCGTGAAAAACGGATTACCAGGTGAAGAAGCACAAATTAAGGTTATTAAAGTAAAGAAAAACTTCGCATTTGGTCGTTTAATGAAGCTTCATACAGAAAGCCCGTATCGTAAAGATGCAGAGTGCCCAGTTTACAATCAATGCGGCGGTTGTCAGCTTCAGCACTTAACGTATGAAGGACAACTAAAGGCGAAGGAAAAACAAGTACGTGACGTGATTGAGCGTATCGGTGGACTTCATGATGTACCAGTTCATCCTGTTCTTGGTATGGAAAACCCGTGGGTATATCGAAACAAAGCACAAGTGCCAATTGGAGAACGTGAAGGCGGACTTGTAGCTGGCTTCTACCGCCAAGGGACGCATGACATCATTAATATGGAAACATGCTTAATTCAAGCAGAAGAAAACGATACGTTAATTCAAGAAGTAAAACGTATTTGCGAAAAACACGGTATCGCGGCGTATAACGAAGAACGTCATAAAGGAACACTTCGTCACGTGATGGCTCGTTATGGACAAGTAACAAGGGAAATTATGCTTGTCTTCATTACACGTACGGTAGAACTTCCGAATAAAAAGGCAATCATCGAAGAAATTACAGCGAAGTTCCCAAATGTAAAATCAATTGTTCAAAACGTAAATACGAAACGCACAAACGTAATCTTCGGAGACACAACAACAGTCCTATACGGATCAGAATACATTTATGACTTTATCGGTGACATTAAATTTGCTATCTCAGCACGTTCTTTCTATCAAGTAAATCCAGAACAAACGAAGGTGCTATATGATAAAGCATTAGAATATGCAAAGCTAGATGGAAACGAAACAGTCATCGACGCATATTGTGGAATCGGATCAATCTCGCTATTCTTAGCGCAAAAAGCAAAGAAAGTATATGGCGTTGAAATCGTCCCAGAAGCAATCGAAGACGCAAACCGAAATGCGGCACTAAACAACATGACAAACGCTGAATTTGCAGTTGGAGAAGCAGAAGTAGTCATTCCAAACTGGTACAAAGAAGGCATAATCGCGGATACAATCGTCGTTGATCCACCGCGTAAAGGTTGTGATGAAGCATTACTAAACACAATCATTGATATGAAGCCAAAGCGTGTCGTATACGTATCATGTAACCCGGCGACACTTGCACGTGACTTAAAAGTATTAGAAGAAGGCGGATATAAAACACAGGAAGTACAACCTGTTGATATGTTCCCGCATACTACTCATGTGGAGTGTGTGGCTTGGTTAAGCCTTGATATATAGGGATTTCATAATAATTGTTGATGGGTTTGACCACATTCGGACCACATCAACAATTATTTTATGATTTTAAAGCCTCACTTAGTGCTATAGTGGCACTTTCTTGCATATCTAATGTAACATGACTATAAGTGTCCAATGTGGTCTTAATAGAATTATGCCCTAATCGTTCACTTACGACTTTTGGATTAATGCCTAATTTAAGAAGAAGTGTAGCATGAGTGTGTCGTAAGTCATGGAATCTAATTTTAGGAACTTGTGATGTTTTTACAAACCTTTCAAAAACAGTAGTTAATGTTCTTGGATATATTGGCTGACCATCTTCTCTACAGAAGACTAAATCATTATCTTTATAAGCTGTACCAATGGATAATTTAAATTCACTTTGTTTTACTTTATAACTTTTTAACTCTTTACATAAGTTTTGGTCGATGGAAATTAAACGTTTAGAACCTGATGTTTTTGGTTCTGTAAATCGAAATCCTAATTCATCGTAAATTAGAGTTTCCGTCACACTGATCTTACCTTCAACTAAATCTACATTTTTCCACTTTAAACCTAGTAACTCACCTCTACGCATACCTGTATTGAGTGCAAGTAAAAATAAATGGTAGTAGATAGGATTATCAAATTTAGCATATGTTAAAAATGTTTTTGTCTCCTCAATTGACCACGTATTATTGACCACTCTTCGTGGTCGAGGAATTTCTACATGCTCAAATGGGTTTTTATATAGAAGTTCCCATTTAACCGCATCTTCTAATGCCCCTTTTAAAACAACAAAAATATATTCAATATATTTAGGAGATAATTCTTCATCGATTAGTGATTTAACAAATCGTTGCCCATGCAGGGGTTTTAAGTCTTTTAGTTTTTGTGAACCAAGTACAGGGATAATCCTACTGTTCACAGCTCGTCTATAATTGATAAATGTAGTTTCTCTCACTCGTTGCTTAGCTGTGTTTTCAAGCCACTCTTGTAAATATTCACTGAGAGTAAGATTCTTATCATCAACTAGACTTCCGGTATTAAATTGATGAGTAAGTTCATTACATGCTCTTTCGGCTTCTTTCTTTGTTTTAAAGCCTGATACTGTTTTTTGTTTCCTTTTACCTGTGAGCGGATCGCGACCAATATCAATTGTAAATGACCACTTTGTACCACGCTTTCTAAAATATCCTTTCATATCCATACCTCCTTGAATCAATAGTATTCTAATAGCACAGATAATTCCAGTATTATAAAAAGGAAAAAGTAACTCATTTGAGTTACTTTATGGTAAACTATATTCAACTGTATACGTCGGGTGGCTGGTTGCTATCCTTTCTCTGTATTTTAGAGAGAAAGGAGGTGACCCTTATGATGGAATATTTACTTTCTTTGTCTCAGGATTTACTCAAGGTATTCCTAACTATAGTTGTTACAGCTTATGCAAATAAGTTTGCTAACAGCTTGTTTAAGAAAAGTAAAAGAGCCACCCCTCGCCGTAGGAAGCAGGGTAGCTCTAAAAGAAAATAAATAGCAACCTTGCCATCTGATGGCGGCAGTTACTGGAAGAGATGTTACAGCATCTCTTCTTTTATTCTATGCAATTCAGATAAGTGTCATACTCACTATATAGTAAATATATATTCACTATACAGTGGTGATTCTAGTGCAAATATACCATAATCTTATTTTTTGGTCAACGCAGATAGCGGAGAATGAATAGTAAGTTTATGAAGGTCCACAAAATAAAAATCTATGGTAAAATATACGTATCCATACTTCTAAGTCCACAAAATTTGTGGGCTTTTTTTATTGATACAAAATCAGTATTTTATTTGAGATATTGACCTATGAACTTAGTTACGTTTAATGCCTAACTCTGTTTCGGTTTCAACTAAACTAGCCGTAGCATTAATAATTTTTTGATCGGAAAGTTTAATCGATTTTTGAGCCTCTTCCATTCTTCCTTTCATTGGAGCAACTCCTTTTAAACCTTGTTGCACAGCGTTTGCAGCATTACTTCTATAGTTAGTTGCTAAACCAAATTCCACTCTAAATTTCTCGATTTTTTCTTTTAGAACTGGATCGTGTAGCTTTTCAGTATCTTTAAATTCTGTATTTTTTTTAGAGAGTGTATCGTATTTATTTGAAATGAGTTCCATTTTTTCTTTTAAAACATTTGGATCCATAGATGAAACATCTTTGCTTACTTCAGTCCAAACTGGTCGCCATTCTTGATTCCATATCTCATCATACTCTTTTATCATGGAATCAATTTTGGGTTTTATTTCATTTTCATAAGTGGTTTTATCTGAATTCACATTAGTTTTTGTTTCTTCTTGTTTAGGCTGTTCTTGTTTTGCTGGTTCTTCTTTTTTAGTTTCTGGTTTTATTTTTGGGGCATTCTCTTCTTGTTTTGATGCATTATTTTGAATAGGTCTTTTTAATTCTTCTGTAAACTCTTTTACTGATTTTCTAGATTGTTCTTCTTTAGCTTCTGAATTAGCTTCCTCTTTAAGTGGTTCCTTCTTTACTTCGGTAGAAACTTTTGTAGTATCTTCTTTTTTACTACCAATATTTCCGGCAATTCCTAATACTACAATGACAGCAATAACCCAGAACCACCATTTTTTATAGAATGGTTTCTTCATAATACAATTCCTCCAATTATATAAAATGTAAGATTTCTGAAGTTAGCATAACAAATATGGTATTGATAAATTGTTATATTATGTCGAATAGACAAATAAAAAAAGAGAGCTAATAGCTCTCTTGCTCAAATTGTAAAAAAATGAATATTTTACAATTTGAAATTGGAAAACATTTCTTCTAAAATCAAATCATAACAACTCGTCATTTTCAGCTAAAGCTTTTGAGTAAAATAAGAGTTGTTTACAGTAACGCTCTCTCTGAAATTCATCTAGCGCCGCATACGTTTGTTGAACTTCTTTGAGAGTGTTACGTAACATTTTGTCATTCGTATCGCTATATCCATTAAAAAGAAAGTCTAGCGATACACCGAAAAATGATCTGATCTGAAGGATAGTTTCCATACTCGGCTCAAACATTGCATTCTCATAATTATTTATCTGATTACGACTGAGGTTTAGTTTTTCACCGAGTTGTTCTTGAGTTAAATCTCTAGATTTTCTAAGCTTCTTTAAATTTTGTCCAAACACTTCTAACGCTTTCATAATTCGAGTATAGTCTTTAGAAATCCAATATACTATATATGATTGTAAAACAATCAGTATATGATAATATGATTGCTGAGTATAGTTGAATGGAAAATAAAAAGAACGTTCGTTCTCATTTTTGTTTTTATGTGGTAAAATATTCTTATGGGTTTTCTCATACAAGAAATGTCAATTTGTAGCGATTTTTAAACTTTCTCAATAAATATCAGATAACTCTATGACCGAATATTGGGAAATTTGTGGTATTATGAAAACTAAATAAAAGGAACGAAAAAAAGACTCACAGCGTGTGTAAGTAGTGTTCGCCCACTCTTACACCGTTCGCCTCGACTCACAAGAGGGAACATCTGCCATAAGTCTATTTTCGGTCACTTCACGAGTAACATTTACATTATAACATGCCGATAATACTAAAACATTACTATGGTATTAAATTCCCGTTAAAACAGTTGAGAAAATGAGCGAAGTCTTTGTTCCATTAGGAGGAGCAAAAATGAAGAAGTTAATGAAAGAAGTGCGAGATTTTATTGATTCCAACAATATGGTTAGAAATGATCTAGCTATAAAAATAGGTGTTAGTAGTACGACACTTAGCAATGGACTCAATGGGAAATTCGAAATGAAATTTGATAATTTTTTGAAGTTGTTAAATGAAGTGTATGGTAATCAAAAAGAAATTAGATTGAAGATAAAAAAATTCGCAATGAAATGCATAAGTGATTTGAATGTAAAAAAAGCTCTTTTTTATTGTCAAGCAGCTGGGGAATATGACACGATTCAATATTTAATTAGAAAATATAAAGAAAATGAAAGTTTACAAAGATATATTGATGTATATGAACTTTTCAATAAGAGAAATCGTAATGAGGCGCGTGGACAAGAATTAAGTAATTTGGTCAATAAACTAACAAAAATAGAAGACGTAGACCGTCAAATACTTATTGAACTGTTATTAACGGTATGTATGTATGACCATGGGAATTATAGCGCGATGCTTCCGCATGCTGATAACGCTAGAAATGCACTGCCAAAAGTAAAAAATAAGTTTGTAAAACAATGTGTAGAATTACATTTTTATGAGCGCCAAGCCTATATACAGCTTCTAAATAATAATGTTAGTGAAAGCCGTAGGATAGCTAATAAAGTCGTAGAATCAAGTTTTAATGCTTTAATCACTAAAGCCACAGCATTATGTTGCATTGGGGAATCTTATATATTTTCGGGAGAAATTTTAAAAGCTGAAAAGTACATCCTAGAATCTATTAGTTTATTAAAAGAAGTATCTTCTGCACAGAAAACTAGAAAATACAAATCATTTCATACAACATTAGCTTTTCTTTACATAGAACATAACTTTAATCTTGATAAAATTGATTTTACAGCAATAGATAAAGCCGAAATTGCTTTTTTTGAAGCGAAGTTTGGTGATCGAAACCTTGCTATTAAGTTGTTAAATGAATTACTAGAAGAGAACGGAAATTTGACTGGTTTTCAATGGTATTATTACGCCTATGCTAGACCAGAAAAAAGGACAGAATATCTTAATAAAGCGTTGCTAGAACTTGCCAAAAATGGTAATATATATTATATGCAGGCTGTTCGTGAAGCCTTAACGAAAGAGCAGGTGAGCTAAGTGAAAAAAATTATAGCAACAATAATCTGTACCTTTACCTTATGCACATTAGTACATAAGGCGGATACAAAAATTAGTGCCAATTCAAATGTTACACCTACAATTCAATATATGGTGACTGATCCCGGTGGGCTTTGAGCCTAAAACAAGGGATTTAAAAAAGACGCTACCTAGGTAGCGTCTTTCGTGCATTATAGGCTATAAAACTTTTTAGTGAAACAAGTTAAAATTTTACGTTTGTGAACAATTCACAAACTAATATGGAGATATTGGAGGATGTCGGGGATGACTAGAGACGAAATTTTAAAGGGATTTTTATTGCAAGTTGCTGAATTATCTAACAACGATGAACAGGCGATTGATTCATATATCGAAATGCTATTTAATACAGAACAAAAAAATAGCCACGCCTCATAATGGGGTTGGCTATTTTATCGAGTTGTTATTTAGTTTTTCGAATTCTTCCATTAAGTTTTCTGCCTGTTTCATAATTACTTCACGTTGCGATTTTGGAAGATTAGCTAATCGCTCTTTCATTTCTTTAAATTTCACATCTAACAGTTCGTTTAGATCTTCTTCATCACTTCTACCTAATAAATAATCAGTAGTTACGTTTAATACTTCAGCAATTTTAGTAGTTACTTCCCTAGAAGGTTGTTTCTTTCCAGATTCTACTTTTGAGATGAATGATTCGCTAACGTCTACTCGTTCCCCTAATTCTTTTTGAGACCACTTTTTCTCTTTCCTTAATTCTTTTATCCTAATGGATAGTATAGGTAACATATTCAAATTCCCCTTTAAAAACTATTTTAGATTTATTTGCAATACTTTTGTTTTACAATGCTATAGTATATATTCTACATAAAACTTGACCCACAGTCCATTTCTTGTTTAATAAAAAATAAATTTTAAACAAATACTTGACCTATGGTCATGTTAATTGTACAATGAAAATGTAATCGAGAGGTGAAGCTGATGAAAATAAAAGGGAGTTACATAAGAGAACTTCGCAAAAGAAATAATCTTACACAAAAGCAACTTGGAAAACTCTCAGATATCAGTGAGAGTATGATTTCTAAGATCGAATCAGGTGGAAAATCAACAAGTATAGAAAACTTAAAAAAGATAGCAAATTCACTATCAACAACAATGGATGACTTAGTAGGATAAGGTCATTTTTAAAAGGATACAAACTTGACCTTAGGTCATATTAAGTGATTAGGACTTGACCTTAAATACAAAAGGAGGAAAGAAAATGAGTCAAATACAAGTTGCACAAGAGCCAGTAAGTAAATTGGTGTTTATGAAAGAAAACGAAGTTATAACTGACAGTTTGACACTAGCTGAAGTTTTAGGTAAACGTCACTCTGATGTATTAAGAGATATCAGAAAGCATGTAGAAAAACTTAACGAAGCTGGTGAAGTTGAATTTAACCAACGCAACATTGCGCCGGTTGGCTACTACGACGCTAAGAAAGAATGGAGATCAAAATACGATTTAACAGAAGATGGATTTGTAATGGTGATGATGTCTTATACAACAATTGAAGCAATGAAAATGAAAGTGAAATTCATCGAAGAGTTCAAACGAATGAAAGAATACATTGAACAGCAGCAACAACCTTCTGTTGAGGATGCAATCATCCATAGTATGACGGAGTTGAAACAAATTAAAGAACGCCAGAATCATACAGAAGAAGAATTAAATAAAATGAAACTTTTAGTAGATAACGAGATTTGGCTCACTGAACAGAATAAAGGAGCTGTTCAACGAAAAGTAAAACAACGTGTTTTTGAACTAAGAAAAGAAGGTTATGATAATGCATCTTATCAAGGGATATATGGAGCATTAAAAAGACATTTCGGTGTAGCTAAATACGATAAGATACCACGAAAATATTATCAAAATGCAATGAAATTCATATCTGGATGGTATCCGCTGGAGAGACCTAATTTATTTGATGACCATGTTTCATAATTGCAAGATTTTAATTTTATAAATAAGGAAAAAGGAAGTGTAAATATGAATAATTCAACAGTTCAAATAGCATTAAGTATTACAAAATTGTCAGCACAAAAAGGTTGGAAGGATGAAGAATTTTGGGAAGCTATCGAATTACTTCGTTCTAATAAAGAAGATGATAGACAAACAACAGTAGAAAAACTAGACAATGTTCCAGTTACTTATGATAGTGCAAATGATTATCCAATTATGTTGAATGTTGATCATGTGAAAGAAATATTAGGAGTTGCCCAAAGAACAGCTTATGACATTATGGATCAAAAAGGGTTTCCATTAGTAAGGATTGGTCGTAAGAAAGTAGTACCAAGAGATGCATTCTTTAATTGGTTAGAAAGGAGTGCAACAGCATGATGGAAGATACAGGTTCATTAGCAATTTTCGCAACAGTATTTGTTACTTTGATTTTAATAGTTCATATCACATCTAAACCGATTCAAAGATGGGCAGGGAGTGATGAATCACAAAATAAAAAGACCCACGGCAATGGGTCCCTTAAGAAAATCAACTTGTAAATAGTATATCACGGAAAGTGAGTAAGTAGTACATGCAGATAAATCTAGTTCCTTATCAAGTACTGTTACCTCGGAAATTTTGGGAGAAAGCAAATGATGAAAAAGAATTAAAACAAATGATTGAACACTATTTCAGTGTTAGTTATCCAGATTATGAGATTCAACAAATCATCAAAAGCGGAGAATCACATGTGGCGATTTGTGTGAGGAGGTAAATACATTGTCAGAAGTTAAATGGATAAAGTTATCAACTAGCATGTTTGAAGATGAAAAAATACGTTTAATCGAGAGTATGCCTGAAGCTGATACTTTGCTTATTATATGGATTAGATTATTAGCCCAAGCTGGAAAAACGAATGCAAGTGGTTATATCTTTCTTAGCAAAAACATTCCTTATTCAGAAGAAATGCTTGCAACACTTTTTAATAGACCAATTGCAACAGTTAGGTTAGCACTTCAAACATTTAAACAATTTGGAATGATTGAAATTACAGAAGATCAGTATATATGTATTTCAAATTGGGAGAAACATCAGAATATGGATGGGCTAGAGCGTGTACGACAATTAAATGCAGAAAGAAATAAAAAGTATCGTGAACGTAAAAAACAACAACAGCTGGCGCTAGAAAATAAGAGTAATGATAGTGACGCTTCCGTGACGTCACGTGACGATACAGATATAGAAGAAGAATTAGAAGAAGATAAAGAAAGAGATAAAGAAAATAATAAATCCTCTTCTAACAAAGAGGACAAGCCGGCACCAATTCCCTATAAGGATATTCTTGATTATTTAAATGAGAAAGCAAAAAAGAATTATAACCATCAAGCAGAGGGCCACAGGAAATTAATTAGAGCTAGATGGAATGAAGGGTATACAATTGATGACTTTAAAAAAGTAATCGATAACAAAGTATCACAGTGGCTAGGGAAATTTGATAGAGATGGAAAGCCGTTAGAACAGTATTTAAGACCAAGTACATTATTCGCGCAAAAACATTTTGATAATTATTTAAACGAAACAGTAAAAGGAGCGAAAAATAATGATGCGATTGCAAGAAACGGCGCAGTTTATTACAGCGAAACTGAATTTGACTTCTAACCTATGTGAAGTTTGTAAAGCGAAAGGAATTAAACAACGAACAATGATTTTTCGAGAAGAAGAGGTTTGTCCTAAGTGTTATTTACAACAAGATCACGATAGATTGTTTGAGGAATGCAATAAATATTACCAGGGCGAAGAGGAACGGAGAAGAAAGGCTTATTTTCATAACTACAGCTTAATTAGTGATCCAACTATCATGAATGCAACGTTTGATAACTTTGTACCGGAATGTGAAGAAGAAAGAAACAACAAAGGACAAGCTAAGGAACATGCTCGTAATTTTATCGATGATATGAAATATACATTAGTAGCTTCAGGTGATGCTGGACGTGGGAAAAGTCATTTAATGCATGCGATAGCTGAAGATATTAATGAGGGTGGATCGCAAACAGTTTTATTCATAAGCGAAAGTGTTTTATTCAAAAAACTAAAAGCTACGTTTAAAAAAGATTCCAATCTATCTGAGGATGATTATTTGCAAAAGATAATTGATGCAGATGTAGTAATCTTTGATGATTTCGGTTCAACGTTGGGAGATTATCGAGATATTAATTTGAAAGCATTAGAGTTCCATAACAAAAAAGGAGAAGGGAATATAGGTGACCTTCAAAGAGCAACAAAATATATGAACGACACTTATATGACAATCTTTGACGGAAGACAAGGTAAGGCAAATGGAATTGCTACAAATTTAGTAGGCGCAGCAATCACATATTGTTATGACCAACGTATCACATCTCGGATTCTAGGATGCAAGTCGGCTATGACATTCAAAAATACACCAGATAGACGTCAAAAAGCATTACCTTTCTAATTAAAACCGAATCGAATTAAGGAGGAGTAATAATGTGTGCATGCAATGGCAAAGGTGTTATTTATACAGAACCATTTAAAGGTGCGGTGAAAATTGAATCTTGTACATGTGAGATTGCTCAATTACAAGAAGCAACTTATCAAGATCGATGGAAAGCGTGGTTGCAATATAGTAAAGCGAAAATGCAAGAAGTAGAAGCTAAAATACACCAACAAGCTAGTTAATAAACAGTTTTGAAAAAAGGGAGAGAAGTCCATGAAAGTGGAAATCGATGTTTCAAATAATAAAATTTACGTTGTAAAGGATGGACAAGTTATTCCAGTTAATCCACCGTCAAGTGGATTTGGGGAACAGGTTGCTATTTGGGTAAATGGGAAAGTGGATCGTGTAGATACAAAGTTCACTGAAAAGATAAAATAACTCAATCGTAAAAGAAAAGGAGATAGGGATATGGGAGTGGCACAGCAGCACGAAGCAATGAAGGAATCACGTCTTAAAATATATGTTGCATTAGAAGATGCAAATTATATTTGGGATGAACGAGACGTGATTCGTTTTCGTGAGATGTGGAGTTCTGGAGTTCCTTTTGTTGAGATTTGCAAGAAGCTAAGACGTCATAAAACAGAAGTCATGCTTCTTTTGATGGATCAAGCCGATTTATGCAAAATAGAACCTCGATAAGTGGGTGATGGAAATATGAGAAGTGGACAATTAACATTCGATGATCTGTTAGGAACTTTTGATTACAAGGCAAAGAGTACGGCTGAGCAATTCTTGAAGTGTGATCCAGCTGTAAAAACATATGAAGTTCATTTTTATGACAAGGATGAAAGACAGAAGATAGATTGGTTTGATGTTGAAAGTGAGAAGGAAGCATGGGAAGAAGCGAAGTTAGAACATGGTCGTAGTATTCAGAAGATTGGAATATTTAAGTCAAAAAGAACGAGAGCGGAAATCATGGCATTGGATTAGGAGTGGTAAGGGATATGAAGGACTATCTTCCAGTTCCGACAGCTGAAGAAATGGAACAAGCTGCATCGATTGGAGTTAGTAATAAGTTATTAGATCAGAGATTACGTCAAGGATGGACAGTGGAACGGACAATTACTTCCCCACCAGGGACAAGTTACGAAGGAAAAGAAAAGCATGTGAAAATGCTGAGATTGGCTAAGAAGACAGGAATTAGTGAATCTACTTATTATCGTCGTCTAAGAGAAGGAATGACACCATATCAAGCAGCAACTACATCAAAAGAAGAAACGTACGGAAAATATAAAAATTATGTCGCGATCGCTATAGAGAACGGGATCGAGCCAAAAACATTTTATAAAAGAGTCGAAAGAAATATGGATCCATTAGAAGCGGCGACAAAGCCTGTAAAGAAGAGAAAGACAGTACAAAAAAGCTATTAAAAGGAGCGAACGAAAATGAAGGAAATCGAAAACGGTGTATTTGGAATAACTCAATTAATTAGTGAAATGAAAAAAGGAGATCACATTATAAAAGATTCTACTGTATTAGAAATTGCTAACGCCTTATCAATTGATGAATTAAACGATTATCAAGAAGCAACGTTACGTACTTGGAATAACAAAACCGATTTTGGAGGACGTGTTTCAAATGCGGCTTTAGGACTTACGGGAGAAGCTGGTGAAGTTGCCGATATTATTAAAAAAGCGATTTATCATGGACATGGGTTTCAACCAGCTCATTGTCCAGGAGAAGAAGACGGAAACACTTATAAATTGGCATTAGAGCTAGGGGACATTATGTACTATGTAGCAATTATGGCTCATGAGATTGGATATACCTTACAAGATATTGCTGAAATGAATATAGCAAAATTAGCTAAAAGATATCCGGACGGATTTAGTCGAGAAGCAAGTCAGAATCGTGTCGATGTGAAGTAAGGCCAAATTTGAATTTTATTAAGAAATGGGGAATGAGAAATGGCTATTGAAGCACATAAATGTAACGTTAAAGGATGTAATGGTCTTGTAGTTTTTGAAAATGCTGATTTTGATTTGCAAAATCCTGAAACAATTAAAGGAGTTTATGCACTTGATGATCCTACTTGTAACGTTTGCGGAAAAGAATTTTTAGTAGTACCTAGCTATTCTGTCATTGATCTTGATGTAGAAACACAAGAATTTGAAGAAATTGAACCAGCTTGTATTACTGAATGGCAGAATCAAAAATTTTAACCAAAGCGTTATTTGAATAGAAAAGGGGAATGAGAGATGAGCAGATTTCAATTTCGTACATGGGATAAAACAGCAAAGGTGATGGAGCAATATCTTCACTTGCAACTATCGCCAAATGGTCAACTGTATCACGATGGAATGAATGTTACTGATAACTATGAAATCATGCAATGTACGGGTCTTAAAGATTCTGACGGAACGGAAATATATGAAGGGGATATCGTGAAATTTAGTGGCTACGTTAATGCAATTGGAATAGTGAAATTTAATGACAAATTAGGAATTTATCAAGCAGTAAATGGTGAATCAAGTTGGCTTTGTTGTAAGGAGAGTGGAGTAGAGCAAAGGGTCATCGGAAATATCTATGACAATATAGATTTAGTGCAAAGGGGAATGAGTGATGGACAAGCAAAAACGGATTGAAATTGTGAATTCACTTATTAACTACTTAGCAGATCATGAGAAATCTTTCTTTAAATCCAAACATAAGATAGGCGAGTTTAAACATGATGGTAAAAATTTATGGTTCGTTGATGGATTTACACATGTTGCAATGCGTATGACACGTAGTCCATATAAGAATAAAAAACAAGAACGTAACTTCTCAAAAGGTGGAACGATGTGGGGATTGGTTAGGGATTTTACTGACTTTATATTTGGTAATGATGATTCAGATGGAGCGAATGGTTATGGTGGTTTGTACTGTTCTCACTGGGGTTGGCCAAAGGAAGAAATGAAGAAAATGCGTGAATACGCAAGGGAAATCGGATACTTAAAATCTTAATAAAATAGTTATTTGGTAAGCGGGAGGTGAAGATGGCAGTATGGGCCGCTTAATTACTTCTATAAAACAAACTACTAAATTATTCCGATCACCTCAACGAATTGGGGAAATCACGGAGTACAAAGGGAAACCTTATTTAATAATTGGCATCGAGAATTTTCAGGTCATAGGAAATCAAATTTCTATATGGTACACAGTACAGGATTTGGAGAATCATAACTTTATTTCAAAACAGGCGGCGCACCCTGAATATGGTTTGGAAGAAGCTTATGTTCAATATAAATATGATGCCAGCTTTGAACATGTCCAATTAGGAAGGACGTTCACATGCGAAGGAGAAAGATACAAGATTTTAGAGTATACGGATATTGTATTGAAGGGAACTGATATTGAAGTTTCATTTACGGCAAGTAAAGTGTTCCCTGTAGATCGTAAGACGGCGAAGTCAAAATACTTAACAGAAAAAAGGAAAAAGTTAGCTATAGATGTTTTATAAAATATTTATTTGAGAGAAATGGAGAATGAGATATGAAAACCTCCATAGGTAATATAACTTTGAATCCTAAAATCAAATGTTTCTTTATTGGGCATAAATGGAGCTCAAAAGTAACTAAGGATACAGTTTTTGAATGGGAAAAAGAGTGGATTTGTAAAAGATGTGGGAAGAAAGAAAAATACCAGCATTGGTTTTTATCATAAAATCCTTATTTGAATAAAAGAAACCCCGTAGATAAACAGGGTTAAGTAAGGGTATAGCCGAGAATGTCAGACTCGACAAATTAATCATAACATGGGTCCTTCGGTGGACAAGTGATTCAAATCACAGAATTAATAAAAAATTATTTTTGTAGAAAGGGAGAATGAGAGATGCGGTATACAAGAGGGAAGCAATTAGCGTTGTATGTGTGTAAAGGAGCTAATGAAGATTACAAACGATTCAAGAAAATGCGTGGAGCTATCGGGAATATGACGATAGAAGAAAATGTAACGTTACCACCATACTGTAATGAGGTCGATCCAACGTTTAGATGGGAAAGGGGTCTGAATGCTAAAAATACGGTTTCAAATCTAATTTTCTTTCGACGAAAAAGTGGAGAGTTAACAGTCATGTTAGCTAAAGAGTCTACACAAAAGTTAATAAAACAGGGATGGATTAAATAAACAAAATCGTTATTTGGGAGAATTGTGATTATTCAAATGTGTTTCAGCCATTCCAGCACCAATAATAGCACCAATAATTAATGCGCAAGCAATTAAAATACCTAAAATAATTAACATAGCAAAAGTAATTTTTTTCGCTGTATCCCCTTTCGGAGCAAGAATAGCTAAAACAATTGAGATAGGTATTAAATAAATTAAGTAATTGTTTGTATGCCCAGATAATGAAGCAAAAAACACGATTGAAACTAAAAACATTGAAATGAAACCAAAGTATTCTCTCATTGCTTTATCCTTTCTTGGAAAAGTGAATTATACAGATTATACCATAAATAAAGAGAATCAAAGTGAGTTTCAATAAAAACGCTATTTAGTACGGTTTCAAGTCTACGAAAAGAGGACCAGCTAAGAATAGCAGGTCCTCTCCAAGATGGCAAAGAGTAAATCTTTCAGTTACTCTTGGTTCATATAATACACGATTATTAATGAGAATTCTAGGTTCTATATATTGAGAAATAAAGTGAAATGATTCTAAACAAACTTCATTTTAGATTAAAGGGGAGTCGAGTAATGAGTGTCATAACAAGTTCAAAAGAATATGCCGTTTACAAAGGTGAATCGCTCATATGTATCGGGACCATAAAGGAGTGCGCTCAACATATGGGCGTACTTCCTGAAACAGTCTACTTTTACACTACACAAGCGTATCAGAGGAGATTGGCAAAAAGAAAGAATCCTAGGAATTGTTTAAATGTTACGGAACTTGAGGAGGATGAATGATAGATGTCAATGTATACGACAGCAAAAACATGGGATGAAATGATGAAAACGGTACAATCATTAGACCCTCCATCATGTTTATCAGTAAACTTTGATCCAGATAACGATGAGTATAAAATCTGGTGCGGAAATCAACCTTATTATTTTTATGATGATGTCATATCCGCCTAAACAGAATTGGATATGCAAGAAGTGTGGAGCGCAAGGAATCACTGTCATTGGCATTCCTAATAGAAATAAAGCAACGTTTGAAGAGATTAAAAAGATGTTTGAATCACAATAAAAGAGCAGCTAGCAAAAGCTAACTGCTCGACTCCAAGGCATCTCCGAATGGGGACGGAGAAAGAAATTCAAATGAGTTTTGGCTAACAGCCTATATACAGTATTGACGGAATATTGAGTTTTATTCAGGGAGGGCAATAAAAAAAGCTAGGATTTCTCCTAGCGAGTCATAGGGTATTCGTGCATAGACGAATTTACTTATATTATATCGTAATAACTAACTTAATGAGATTTTAATCTGGTTAAGTTTTTTTACAAGATAATTACAATTGTAAATTGAAGGTTAAGGAAGGTTTTAACAAAATAATCCTTTGAATAGAAAGTGATGGTGGTAAATAATGCGTTTCATGAATGATATTGAGAGACTACTAGGTAAACCTGGTGACATTCATATGTTAGTAGGAAAAACAATCGAAAAGATTTATATAGGTAATGGTGATTGGTCACTTCGTTTTGTAATAAACGATGGCGTTATAGAGTGGAATACGGAAGGTGGTTGTTCTAATAATGTATGGTTTGAGCACCTAGACGATATTGATGCACTTTTAGGCGGTACCGTCATTGAAGTAGAAGGTGATCGCTGGGGTGAATGGATAGATATAACTACAAAAGATGCCGAGGAAGCACTGGAACAAGCATTTTGGAAAATCAAAACGAACAAAGGAGTTTGCACCATTGAGGTTCGTAATTCACATAACGGTTTCTATGGTGGTCGCATTGTGGAGAAATTAAGCGAGCAGAGTAAGGAATACTTCGAAAACGATATTGATTGGAAGGAAGTAAAGGAAGAATTTTAAAGTAATAGAAAGAGAGGTTAGGAGAATGACAAGTTTAAAGAAGAGAAAAATAAAGAAATCTATTGCTCGTCGTGCGAAGGCAGTAGATAAATACAGAATCGAGAATGCATGGAGAAACATCTTTATACAAGCTGGCATTTTAAAATAACAAAGAAAAAAGCAACCCGATGGGGACGAGTCGCTTTTTCGAATGGCAATGATACATTTATTATAACAAAGTAAATGTACTAGCTAAACGAAAAAAATACGAAATTATTAGACGAAATTCGATTCAAGAACTGAATACAGTCCGGCTAGAAAACTAGAGGACACCAATTCTTTAAATCAGCAATTAAAGCTGTTTGGGGAAATGGTGTCCTTTTTATTTTGAAAAGGGAGATGTGGAGAATGAAAGCATTAAAAGATCAATTACGTGAATGGAAAAAACAATCTAATCAAGAGAAAAAGAAAAAGAAGAAAAAACGAAAAGAGAAATTAACTACACGTGATATTGAGGGCTTAATGGGAATCCATGGACCACGTTATGAACGTAGACGTGGGGCATTAAGACAAAAGTAATTAATAAATAAAAGGAGTGGTCTTACATGACTAAACAATTATCTTTCTTACCAAAAATCGATAGAGCAGCAACACAAGAGAAATTAGAGGGTATTCTCGAAAGTGTACGTATATATAAGCAATTTGGAATGATGCGTAAGGAAATGAAAGTCACTCCTTCTTATGAAATGAGAGAGCATGGTCCTACATATGCAGTGGGAAAACCTTTAGAAGATGTGGCAATCTCTAATGTTCAACAAAGTGAACGTGAAGAATGGCTTGAAAAGATGGCGTTTCGTATAGATCAAGCGTTAAGTCGATTTGGTAATGGGATTGCAGGTAAGAATCAAAGAGACATCATTATTAAACGTTATTTAGAAGATGAAGATATATGTGATTATATGGTTTATAACGAGATGGGAATGAGTGAACGTACTTATCGACGCGTTAAAGCTAGAGCATTTTATAAACTGGCCTTTGCTCTTAGATTAGAAGTTTATGAGACAGAAGAAGCTGGAGGTAATGAATAATGAATTTTGTTCAGCCAATACGTGATCCAGAGCAAATAAAGCGGTTAAAAGAGTATTTTAAAGAAAAGAGTGTACGTAATTATATTTTATTTATTATGGGAATTAATACAGGCCTGAGAATATCTGATATTTTGAAATTGAAGGTAGGAGATGTCAAAGGCAGTCATATCTCTATGAGGGAAAAGAAAACAGGGAAACAAAAACGAATACAAATTACAGCAGCGCTGAAAAGAGAACTTAAGTGGTTTATTGAAGATCGAGAAGATAATGAGTATCTATTACAAAGTAGACAAGGCAAGAATCGTCCGATTGGTCGTAGCATGGCATATAAGATATTGAGTAGAGCTGCAGCAGAGTTTGGATTAGATGAAATAGGTACACATACATTAAGAAAAACGTACGGGTATCACATGTACATGCAAACGAAAAATATAGCATTACTTATGGAGATATTCAATCACTCGTCAGAGAAGGTCACACTACGTTATATAGGTGTAAACCAAGATGCAATGGACAAAGCAATGACTAGATTCAAAATCTAATCATTGCTTTTTTCTTTTTAATTTATACAGTTACTCATAAATTTTGTACTGTGTAACTCAAAAAAGAAAGGCTTATAAATTCACTGATATCAAGGAGTTCAGCGATTGGCTCAGTTACACACAATATAAGATATGGGTAACTCATTAGAGAGAAATACATAAGAGCAAGAGATAGTTAGAGAAGGAAAAATAAGTGGCAGAGTTGTGACCGCTTTTTGGCAGTAAATGTGCCGGTTATTTTGGATTCACCGTGATATATTTGTATTGTGAGAAGTGGCGGAAAACACAACTCATAAGGATACCATTATAATTCTAAACGGCTTCATATTGACGGCATGATTAAGAAATCCGTAACCAGCAGAATGGTACTGATTGAATGATACCGTTAATATAGGAGAGCTTTTGCTCTTCTTCCAGTTACTTAATAATGTTTCAGCAGATCAGCGCAGCATCATTAGGTGACTGGAAGAAGGATAAAACTTCACATACCACATTTTATTGTCCGAATAACTTCTAACGCTTTCATGAAATTTTAGACAATAGAAATGGATGGGATAACAAATGTTGAATCAAGTATTTAATATGGACTGCCTTGAAGGTATGAAAATGATTGAGGATAAATCAATTGATTTAATCCTGTGTGATTTGCCTTACGGAACGACTTCCTGTCATTGGGATGAGATTATTCCGTTTGATAAGTTATGGGAACAATATGAACGAATTATAAAAGATAATGGAGCTATCCTTTTAACAGCAAGCCAACCATTCACTACAAAGGTAATTGCTTCTAATATGAAGTTATTCCGTTATGAATGGATCTGGAAGAAAGGGAATCATACAACAGGTTTTCCGAATGCAAACAGAATGCCATTAAAGAATCATGAAAATGTATTAGTCTTTTATAAGAAGTTACCAAAGTATTATCCTCAAGATTTGGTTTTATTAGATAAGCCGATTTATAAAAAAAGTACAGATAAGAAATTAAAAATCTTTGGTAAAAGAAATAATGAATCATTAAATAAGGTTCATGTGACCAAGTATACAAATTATCCTAAATCAATATTAGATTTTCCGCGTGAGAGCAAAACATTTCATCCAACACAAAAGCCAGTTGCATTATTTGAGTATTTAATTAAAACCTACACAAAAGAAAGCGAAACGGTGTTAGATAATTGCATGGGTAGTTTTACAACTGCTATAGCATGTATTAATACGAACCGTAACTACATTGGATTTGAAATGGATGAAGAGTATTGGAAGTTAGGGAATGAACGAGTGGCAAAACATTTACAAACAATTAAGCATCCGTAATGGGTGCTTTTTATTTTGGAGGATGATGAAGGATGGAGGAAAGAATTGATCAATTAGAAAAAATGAACAGTGATTTGTATAGCGCTTATCAAGAACAACAAAATAGAGTTGCTAGATTAGAATGGTACATTAGTAGTTTGTATAGTGAGAATCGAATGCAACAAGAATCGATTAACCAGTTAGCATGTAGTGTGGAAGGACTAACACAAACGGTTAGTATTTTAGAACAGAAGATAAATACGAAAGTAGATAAAATTGATGTATTGCAAACAATTGAACAAGCTGAAGTAATAAAAAAGATTAATGATACTAAAGAAAAGTATCGAATTTAAATAATTAAAAGAGGATGATACAAATGGCTAAAAATAAACTAACTATTAAATTAGATGCTGATACGACAGAAGCATTAAAATAAATGAAGGAAGTAACGGAAGCCGCTAATGAATGTGTGGCGGCTTTGGAGAAGTTGGAAATGGTTATGGGTAAGTTTGCTGGTGAAAGTAAGTCAATTGAAGTGAATCCTAAGATTGGTCTTGTGTTAGATGATAAAGTGATAGGTGAATCGATTGGACAACGAATTGATGAAATGGAAAGAATCAAAGTCAGAATGTCACCATTTTATCATGATTAAGTTAATATCAATTATCGTAGGCGCTGCTGTTATCTGTCTAGCGTCTTATTTGTTGTTAAGGAAAGGTAAGGGGTGAAATAGATATGAATCAAGAGAATTTCGATTCGATTTATCTGAAGGGATTATTAAATGAACTAAAAGAAGATAAAAAACAACAGTTATGGATTGTGGGTAGTAATCTAACACAAGCGAAAGAAACTTGGAAAGAAATACAATATCACTTTGAAACTGATCATGTAATACCTCGTTTGATATCTAATAGTTCATTTTCATTAGATGGGTTGAATCCAATGAACGCGCGAATAATTTTGCTAGATAAATGGTGGCAAAATAAAAATGCTATGCAACTTCTTAAATATTTTATACCGTTATCAAGACAGTGCCGTCAAATCAGTAATATTTAAAATATTAATTTGATTAAGGAGTGAGGATAGATGTGTGAGGTACGTACAGAAATAAAATATTATAACACTTCTAAATGTTTAGTATGCGGTCATCAAGATAAGGTATATCGTTCATCTAAAGAAGAATATAAAGAAGTGACTATTTGTCCGAAATGTAACGGTGCTTTTGTAGATGTGTGGAAGTTAGGGGAATACCAACAACATATCGTTCAACATAAAGAATGCCAGCATAAGTATCAAGTGTTAGATAGTGAGACTACTTCTTTTTATTCTGATGATAAGCAATTCATTCAAGAATTATCAGCTACTTTCTTCTGTGAGAAATGTCTTGATATTAAACATCGAAATCAAGTAGTGAATAAAGGACATCTTAATGTACGAGATGACAGTAAACAGGGTAGTGGAACAATTAAAAGTGTAGGTACTGTAACTCATAATAGTTATTGCTAGATTGTGAGGTGATGTAAATGAATACATTCTTACACAATGCAATCGGTGTTCATGAAGCTGCATCTATTCTTAATGTATCACCTGGTTATGTCAAGAACCTTTGCGCTCAAGGGAAGATTGTGGCAAAGAAGATCGGTAAGACATGGGTGATTGATAGGTCAAGACTAAAAGGGGTGAGATGAATGTTATGGTTATTAGCTTATCTTATTGTAGGTATGCTCTATGTTTCTATTACAACATATCCAATCGTAAGGAAAGTAGCACAACAATATAAGAATGATGATGTATATTTAATAGCTACATTCATCATATCGATAGCATTTATTATTTGTTTAATACCTTTCTGGATTATCATTCTAACATTTGATATTGCTAAGTTGTTTTATAAATGGAGAGGTAAGCTTCATGAATGAATACAAAACAAAACAACAGAAGCGTAAGTTCTATGACAATGGAGCATGGAAACAATTACGTGAACAAGTAAAGAAGCGTGACAACTATGAATGTCAAGAGTGTAAACGTAATGGTCGTGTTCAGACGGATACGAATGAATACAGTGAAAGAGCAAAACGTAAAAAGATTCAATTAGTTGTCCATCATATCAAAGAACTTGAACATCATCCAAAGCTTGCATTAGAAATAGATAATCTCGAAACAGTCTGTGTGGATTGCCACAACAAAGAACATGGAAGAACATTCGAAAAGAAACCGAATAAATGGGAAAGCGATGAAAAGTGGTAAAAAAGATTCGGAATAAATACCCCCCCTTAAAAAATTTTAAAAAAATTTGGGGAACCAGGCACCGGGGAGGGGGCTCGATTTTCCAAATTCATGAGCATTTTCGCGCGTTATATTAAATTGGGGATTAATGTAAATTAGGAGGGAGGGGATACGGTGGCTAAAATCAAACGTGAAACGTTAAGAAAACGGATTGAAAAAGATTTAATCAAGCAATTAAAAGAGAAAAAAATTGTGGGTAATCATTATGAAGACTTGATCCAAGATTATTTATCCTTGTGGGATTTAAAATGTATTCTTTTTGATGATATTGAAGAAACGGGAATAAAAGTATCCGGTATGCATGGGCCGAAATCCAATCCTTCCATCAATGATTTACATAAAACCAATGATCGAATGATTAAAATTTTAGATGCACTTGGATTGGAAGCATCGGCTGAAGAACAGAAAACACTTTCAAAACCTAAGCGCTCTGTGAAAGATCTGACATGATTCAGAATCAATATGTTAATGAATATATTGAAATGTATCGAACGGGAAAAATTAAGCTGAATAAAGAGCGCATAATGCTAATTGAGTACCTGGAGAAATACATCTTAGTACGTAATGATTTGTATTTTCATAATGAAATGCATGAGGATTATATAAAATTCACCGAGAAATGGTACTTTAAATTACAGCCATTTCAGAGGTTTGTAACTGCATTTGTCTTTCTCTTTTATAAAGAAGATAATTCAATTTTTTATGAACAATTTCTCTATATGATGGCTCGTGGCGGTGGTAAAAACGGTTTGATTTCATCGTTATGCCATTTCTTTATTAGTCCATTGCATGGAATAGATCGATATAATGTTTCAATTGTGGCAAACAATGAGAAACAAGCAAAAGTTTCATTCCGTGAAGTATATGATGCTATTGAAGGTAAAGAAATATTAGAAGATATGTTTTATCGAACCAAAGTTGAAATCATGGGTAACGATACGAAAAGTATTATGCAATATCATACATCTAACGCAAGTTCTAAAGACGGGCTTCGCGACGGCTGTGTTATTTATGATGAAATACACCAATATGAAAATTTTGATGTAGTTAACGTATTCTCTAGTGGACTTGGAAAAGTGCCAAATGCTAGGGAATTTTTTATTGGAACAGATGGTTTTGTTCGTGATGGATTCTTGGACAAGATGAAAGAACGAGCAATGAACATTCTTAAAGGTGAAGAATTAGATGATCCTTTGTTTCCTTTTATCTGTAAAATTGATGAACCAGAGGAAATTGATAATCCTGATATGTGGGAAAAAGCAAATCCAATGTTTAGTGAACCGAGAAGCTCATATGCAAAAGGGTTATTTAAAAAGGTACTAACTCAATATAAACAATTAGCAAATAATCCATCTAATCGTGAAGAATTCATGACAAAACGTATGAATTATCCTGAAACGGATTTAACAAAAGCTGTGGCTCCATGGGAAGAAATTTGGAGGACAGGATATGAAGAAGATGGAGAGACATTGAGAGAAATACCAGATTTAACACATAAAGTTGCTGTGGGCGGTCTCGATTACGCCAGCATTAAAGACTTTGCATCGGTGGGACTTCTATTTAAACATAGGGAAAACTATATATGGAAAACTCACTCCTTTGTACGAAAAGGTTTCCTGGATAAAGTGAAATTAAAGGCTCCTATTTACGAGTGGGCTGAAAAGGGATTACTAACTATTGTGAATGAACCTGTTATTAATATTTCTCACATAGTTGATTGGTTCGTAAAAATGCGTGAAGTTTATGGAGTAAATACGATTGTTGCCGATACATTCCGTTTGGATCTTGTTAAAACAGCACTTGAAGCGGAAGGATTTACATTGTTGTATATTCGTAATCCGAAAGCTATTCATTCTTTATTAGCTCCACGCGTTGAAACATTATTTGCAAATGGACAAATTATTTTTGGGGATAATCCATTGATGCGTTGGTACACCAACAACGTCTACGTCCACATCAAGAAAGACGGCAACAAAGAGTATTTAAAAAAGGATGAATTCAAAAGGAAAACAGATGGATTCCAAGCCTTTATTCATGCATTATGGCAAGCTGATAACATCCTTGAAGATGATGTTGAATTTGTGTTAGCTGATATTAAATTTTAGTAAAGGGGGTGATGGCAATTGGGTGGCTCAGTGATGTATTAAACAAAAATAAAGAAATAGCTTTTATGTTTGATGTAGACATGTTTATCGATACAGCGAACAGAGTCCACATGAAACGATTGGCCATTGATACATGTATATCATTTTTAGGAAGAACAATTAGTCAATCAGAATTTAGAGTCAAGAATGGTAAAGAATTTGTGAAAGATGAATTGTATTATCGGTTAAACATTCGTCCAAATAAGAACATGACAGCAAGTACCTTTTGGGAAAAATTCATTCGCAAGCTTATTTATGATAATGAATGTTTGATAATACAAGCTGATGATGGTGATCTACTTATCGCGGATGATTTTCAACACAATGAATATGCTGTGTTTGAAGATATTTTTACGAATGTAACAGTAAAAGATTATCTTTTTAAACGTAGTTTTAAGCAAAATGAAGTCATTCATTTGAAATATCGAAATGATAAATTATCGCCACTCATTGATGGGCTTTTTGCTGATTATGGTGACTTATTTGGGAGAATATTAAACTCTCAAAAGCGTAAAAATCAAATTCGTGGCACAGTTGATATGGATATGATTGGTGCTAAAACACAAGAACAGGTTAAAAAGCTACAAGAATTTATAGACAATATGTATAAGGCTGTTAGTGACAAAGATATTGCTATTGTCCCGCAACAAAAAGGACTTGAGTACAAAGAGGTATATAATGGTGTCGCTAATGGTCCTAGTGTGGATGAAATAAACAAAGTGACAAACGGCTTTTTAAATCAAGTTGCAATGGCTATTGGTATTCCAACAGCTTTGTTATATGGAGAAATGGCTGATGTTGAAAAGCAAACGAAAAACTATATGCTTTTCACTGTAAATCCTTTGTTGAAAAAGCTATCAGATGAAGCAAATGTGAAGTTCTTTGAGATGGAGGAATATCTTTCAGAACAAAAAATTGAAATTAAATCTATTTCTTATCAAAACATATTCGATCTTGCAACAAGTATTGATAAGCTTATTTCTTCCAGTGCGTTTACTGGTAATGAAATTAGATTAGAAGTAGGATATGAAGCTTCCGATGATCCGAACTTGGACAAACACTATATCACGAAAAACTATACTGAAATGAACACAGGAGAAGGAGGTGAGAAATAAAATGAAGCAGATGAAACGTAAATTCGGATTTAAAAATCAAAAGTATAATGAGCAGTTAGCGAACATCCCACATAATTTTGCTGTTGTTCACGATGATGAAAGTGGAGTAAGTGAATTAACTATTTATGGCGACATTGGTGAATCATGGTGGTGGGATTCTACTTCGGCAACAGATGTTGACAGTGCTTTAAAAGAAGCTGGTAATAATAATTTAATTATTCACCTTAACTCTCCAGGAGGTAGTGCCTTTGACGGAATTGCTATTTACAATCGTCTAAAGTCACACAAGGGAAAGGTCACAATTCATGTAGATGGATGGGCTTGTTCAGCGGCTTCTATTATTGCTATGGCAGCAGATGAGTTAATCATGGGAGCAGGTTCAATGATGATGATCCATGAGGCTTCAACAATTGTGTGGGGCAGTAAAACGCTTATGCGAAAAGAAGCTGATATGCTTGAAAAATTAGAAGATGGCATCGTTGATATTTACATGACTCGTGCAAATGTTGAGCGAGAAGAAATTCGCAATATGGTAAATGAAGAAACATGGTTTAGCGCAAATGAATCAGTAGAAATCGGCTTTGCCACTTCTACTGCAATAACTGTGGAAGACAACACGAATGAAGAGCTTGCACAATTAAAAGCTCAAATGCAATCAATGCAAAATGAATTAAATCAGTATAAGAATCAACCAAAAGAGCCTAGTCCTACACCTGTAAAAAACAGTGGGATTAAAGGACTCTTTTTAAAATTATAAAAATTGGAGGAAACACATAATGGTAATTAAATTTAATAAATCTGAAGCGTTTAATAAGGCAAAAGCGAAATTAACGGATGCTTTAACAAATGCTGAAAGTACAGAACAAGAGCAAACGGCAGCCTTTGAAAATTTCTTTGATGTAATGCAAACGGACGTAATTAATACAGTTCGTACACAGGTTAATGATGAAATGCTTGATCGCTCTATTCTACAACAACGTGGTCAAAATGTTTTAACTTCTGAAGAAACAAAATTCTTTAATGCTGTTGTGCAAGAGGGTGGCTTTAAGGATGACACTATTCTTCCAGTCACTACACAAGAACGTGTATTTGAGGATTTAGTAACGGAACATCCATTACTTGATGCAATTGGACTTCAAGATTTAGGAGCTGTAACTAAATTTATCTACTCTGATGCAACAAAAGCGTATGCTTGGGGTCCTTTATTTGGAGAAATTAAAGGTCAAGTGAATGCAGCATTCCGTGAAGAACAAATTGGTCAACTTAAATTAACGGCATTTGCAGCTATTCCAAACGATATGCTTGAATTAGGTCCAGTATGGGTTGAACGTTATGTACGTACTTTACTTGTTGAAAGTTATTCTGTAGGCCTTGAATTTGGTTTCATTAATGGTGGAGGTACTACAGTAAATCAGCCAGTTGGTTTAATGAAAGATGTGAATCCAAGTACAGGTGCTATTACTAATAAAGCATCATCTGGTACATTAACATTCGCTCCTTCTGAATTTGGCGAAGTGGTAGCTGGTGAACTTTATGAGGTAGTAAAGGCTTTATCTGTAGATGCAAAAGGAAAATCACGAAAAGTATTAAATAAAATTGTAATGGTTGTCAATCCTGTGGATGCTATTGGTGTACAAGCACGTAACACAATTCAAACGGCAAATGGTCAATGGGTTATGGCATTACCTTATAACATTCAACTTGTGGAATCTGAAGAAGTTCCAGTTGGGAAAGCATTATTCTTTGTGAAAGGTCAATACCTTGCAGCAATTGCAGGTGGATATAAACTTAAAAAGTTTGACCAAACATTGGCAATTGAAGATGCTACGCTTTATACAATCAAACAATTCGCTAATGGTAAACCAAAAGATAATAAAGCGGCGCTTGTGTATGAATTAAAGATTTCATTTACACCTCAAGCACCATCAGCTTAATAGGAAGGTGAATAAACTATGTCTTATGTAGTAATTAATGCATTTAGAGATAAAGAGGATAATGATCTACTATATCAAGTAGGCGAAAAATATCCAAAAAGTGATTATAAACCTACTAAAAAACGGTTAAATGAATTATCGAAAGAACATCCAAAGCACAAATGTGTTTTTCTTAAAGAGATGAAAGAGAATGAGGAGTGATGTGAATGAGCATCACAACAATTTCAAATGAAATATTAAAGCAGTTTAAAGATAGGATGCGATTAGGTGATGATGAAGACGATAACCTAAGACGTATCCTTTCTGCATCTAATAAAGCTTTAATGAGAGTGTGTGGGAATTATGATCTTAATAATGACGAGGTGTTCCAGGAATTAGTCTTTGAACGCTCTCGTTATGTTTATAATGATGCACTTGAATATTTTGATAAGAATTTTTTAAGTCAGATTAATAGTCTGAGCATTGATAAAGCATTAGAAGAAATCGTATTGGATGGTGGTCAAGATGCAACCATTTAGATACAAACGACCATTAAATGCAGCAAAATTAAATAAACGTATCATATTGGAATATAAAACATCTGAAACGAAGGATGAAGAAGGTAATACAATTCCTGCTGAATGGAAGGAATTTGCTACAGTATGGGCAGAACCTAAAACACCTTTTGGTTCAGGGTTTAGATCAGAGATATTCCAAGGTAATGCAGAGTTTGTTATTAAACTGATAAACTTTACAATTCGATACCGAGAAGGCATTAATCCAGCAATGCGTGTACGTTATGATGGCAGATTATATGAGATTAAGTCAGCCATTGATATTGACGAACAGCATAAAGAAATTTGTCTTATTTGCGAGGAGCGATCCAATTGGCACAATTAGAGGTCTTTGGTATTGAACAATGGATTCAAGAACTAGAGAGTTGGGGGCAAGATGTTCCTAAAATTACAACAAAAGCATTAAAAGCTGGGGCAAATGTATTTAAAGATAAGTTAGAAGCCCCACCTACACCTGTAGGACCTTCACCAAAAAAGCCAACAGCAAAACAACCTTGGTGGGATGGAAAACATGCAAAAGATGCTGTTCAAATTGGAAAAATTGTAAAAAGAGGTGGAGCATCTTATGTACAAATTGGTTGGGATAAGGCAGACAGATCCCCTCACTTCTATATGAAGTTTCAAAACTGGGGAACAAGTAAAAAACCTAATCCACCACATAAGGGGTTTGTAGAAAAGACGATGGTTCAGTCTCAAAAAGAAGTACTAGAAGCAATGCAAAAAGTATTTATGGATGCGATGCCAAGATGAGAAATTTAAATAAAGAAGTATTCGATGTTTTACGAATAGATTCAGTAATTAAAACAGAACTTGGTGGAGAGTTTATCTATCAATTTGTGAAAGGCAATGACCAAACGAATACTTGGATTACTTTTTCTGAATTGGATACATCGTCAGGTTTTTATGCTGAGAATACAGAGAAATCATCCATTGTTATGTATCAAGTAGATATATGGTCAATGTCACCTATTAAGGCACAATTAAAAAATGCAGTGCAGGCAGCTATGAAAAAGCTGTCTTTTCAGCGTTTAAGTACGTTTCCGGATTATGAAATGGATACAAAAATTTATAGATATGGCTTTCGTTTTATAACAGAAGTCAGTAATTAAGGAGGAAAACAAGCATGGCAATTGCAATTGATTTTAGAGATTTACACTTCGCAATTTTAACGGAAACACCAGATGGAAAGTGTGATTATGAGATTCCAGAACGAATCGGTTATACAGTTAGTGGTAAGGCATCTCCTAAGAATGATTCAACAACGTTTTATGCAGAAGGTGGTCCACTTGCTACAGCAAATGCATTTGGTGGTGTGGAAATCGAACTAGAAACGGATGATATTTCATTGTCTGTTTATGCGAAACTTTTAGGTAAAAAAGTTATTAAAGGGCAAGTTGTTGATAACGTTAATGATGTAGCTCCATATGTAGCTTTACTATATCGTTTACCAAAAGATAATGGTAAGAACCGTTACTATTGCTACTATAAAACGAAATTTGAAATTCCAAGTGATGAGCATAAAACAGCGGAAGATAAACCAAACTTCCAATCAGCAAAAATTAAATGTAAAGCAATTCAACGTGCAGACGGAAACTGGAGACATCGTCTTGATGAAGAAGAACCTGGTTTTGATGCAAACGTTGCAGCAAATTGGTTTAAAACAGTACCAAGTCCACCAACAGAAACGGCACCACCAAGTGCTTAATAATGAGAAACAAGGGATGGCGAAATGCCGTCCCTATTTTAATTTAGGAGGAAAAAGATATGAAAATTACATTGCAAACAGCAGAAGGAACCAAAGATTATTATCTTCCACAATTTATTCAAGGTTCAGCTACTTTTGAAGCTTCTACATTAGCTGATGAAATGCAAGCTGATCTTGTCCCAAAAGAAACGATTGAAAAAGCAGCGAATTTTATAGCGCGAGTATATGACAATCAATTTACTGCTCAAGAATTTGTGGACGGTACTCATGTATGGTTTTTATCTCTTACAATTTACTCAGTTTGTTTAGCAATCATGGGGCGTTTAAATGATGCAATAAAAGTAATGGAAGCGATGGATGATACGAAAAAAAAGTTGATGAAGGAACTAGAGATGAAACCGAAGCGAAAAAAATCAAATACAGTGAAGTCGTGATAGATATATATAATCTTTTGATGGATGCAGGTATGACACAAAATCAAATCAATGAAATGGATATTGCGTTTTACTTTACCTGTTTGGCAAGAAAAGAAAAGGCAAACCGAGTAACAACAGCAGATAAAGCGCCGGATTGGTTGTAAAGGTAGGTGAGATAAATGTCATTAAGTAACGATACAATAGGCGCTCGTGTTCGGTTAGATACAGACCAATTTGAACGTGGGGTAGCTGGCATCAACCGAAGTCTTCGCATAATGGATGCTGAATTTAGAAATAGTTCAGAGCAATTACGTGCCGTTGGTTCTGAGATGGATCAATTGCAAAATAAGGTGAATCATTTAAACAATAAGATTGAGGGGCAAACACAAAAGGTTCGCTACTATGAGCAAGCTTTGCAAACTTCTAAACAAAAGCAACAAGAAGTGCGTGAAAAATGCGAGCAACTAGCCACATCTATGCAGCAATTAGAACAAGAAATCCAGCAAAGTACGCAAAGGTTTGGCGCTAATTCTCAAGAAACTAGACAATTGCAAGAGCGATATCAACAGTTACAGCAAGAATATCGACAAGGTACACAGGCCTTACAACGCTTAAATGTACAAGTAGATCGTAATACAATAGGATTTCATAATGCTGAAGCAGCCTTGCAACGTTTTCGCAATGAGCTTGGTGACACAGAATCAAGAATTGAAGAATTGAACGATGTTTCTGGGCGATTACGTGAACGTATGAATGAAATCGGTAATGGTATGCAAGAAACAGGCTCTAGGATTAGCCAAGGATTTGGAGCCGCAGCTGTAGGTGCAGCGGCTGGAATTGGAGCACTTGTTGTTAATGCCGGTAAATTTGAAGAAGCAAACAAAAAAGTTCAAACAGGTCTTGGTTTAACAAAAGAAGAGAGTCTGAAATTTAGTGCTGTAGCTAAAGAAGTATGGCGTGAAGGCTACGGTGAAGATTTAGAAAGTGTGAGTGATTCTCTTGTAAAAGTAAAGCGCAATATTCAAAGTATCAATGATGATGATACTTTAAAACAAGTAACACGAGATAGCGGAATTTTAGCGGAAACAATGGAATCCGATGTGAATGAAGTTACTCGTGGTGCGAGTCAGTTAATGGATCGTTTCGGCTTATCTGGTCAAAAAGCGTTCGATTTATTAGCACAAGGCTCAGTCAAAGGACTTAACTACTCAAATGAATTGTTCGATAATTTAAGTGAGTATGGTCCGTTGTTTGATGAAATGGGCTTCAGTGCTGAAGAAATGTTTACAATTTTAATTAATGGTAGCAAAAACGGCGCTTATAATCTCGACTATGTGAACGATGTAATGAAAGAATTCCAGATTCGTGTGAAAGACGGCTCCAAATCAACGAATGAAGCTATGGCTGAAATGTCAAAAGACACTCAAAAAGTATGGCAGGAATTCTTGAATGGAAAAGGTACAGTAAAAGACGTTTTTAATGCTGTATTAAACGAACTGAAAACAACGGATGATCAAATTAAAGTCAATCAACTTGGAGTTGCACTTTTCGGAACCAAATGGGAAGATCTCGAAGCAACAACGATGCTGTCTCTAAACAACATGGAAACAGGTCTTGGTAATTATGATGGTGCAATGCAAAAGATGGTTGATGGATATGATACAAGCGCAAAAAAGTGGAAATCTGTCACTCGTGAATTACAACTTGCATTAGAACCACTTGGAAAAGTAGTTCTTGAAATCGCTAATAATGCTATCCCAACATTAAAGGAATCTGTAAAAGGTGCAGCTGATTGGTTTAATAGTTTAGATGAAGGAACGAAAAAAACATATGGATCAGCATTATTATTAACACCAGTTGTTTTAGGGGTTGTCAGTGCGCTTGGTATGCTTTCTTTTGCTGTTGGGGCTATTATAGCAAATCCAATTGTTGCAACAATTAGTGGAGTTGTCATTGGTCTTGGCGCACTTGGTCTTGCTTTTGTCGATGCTGGTAAGAAGGCTCAAAAAGCAGAAGAAGATAGCAGAAGATTTGGCGATGGTGTAAGTGAAGGTACAAAAAAAGCACTTGAGGGGTATGTGAATTTAAAAGAAAAAGCCTTCAAAACACTTGATGAAATACCGACATTGACTGGCGACAAGGCAAAAGAAGCTGTCCAACGCGCACATGATGAGTTCGCGAAATTGTCTGATGAAGCAATAAAAGCAATCAATAAAGACAAAGGTAAGTTCCAGGCACATTTAGAAAGCTGGTTCGCTGGTGAATCTGATTCAGCAGTCTTACGTGCAAAAGATAAAATCTTAAATGACCAAATGGAAGTATATAAAGCACAAGAGGAAGCTGTCATTAAAGCAACTGAGAAAATTCAGAGCCTCTTAACCCAATATAACGGGCAAATTTATAAAATGACTGAAGTAGATAAAAAGGTATTCCTAACTGCTTTACAATCTATTGATGCTGAAGTAGGAAAATCAGCAGCGAAGAGTGTAGATGAAATTCAAAAAATAGGTAAGGCAATGGATAATTTCAACAAAAATACTTCTGTTGAAACAATCCAAGGGAAAGTAAAAGATTTAGGATCAGAATATACAAAGCTTACAAATGAGTTAGACAAAGCGAGACAAAAAGAAATAGAATTTGCAAAGAGTCACATAACAGATTCTGAAAATCAAAAAATAACAATTGATCAAATCAATAAGAAATACTCTGAGCAGTCTATACTTCTTACAGAAGGCTATAAACAGCAGTTACAACAAGCGCAGGAAGTATTGAAATCCAAAGGCATTGAAATGGATTTAACAACCGGAATGACGAAAGCTGAAGCTGAAAAAATAAAAATCCAAGGTAGGGGCTTTAGCGAATACGTTAAGAATTCGGAAATCATAGAAGGAAAAAATGAAAATCTGTTCAAACGTCTTCAAGACCGCGCCGAAAAAGAAGCTGATATTCATAAAAAGAGTGCGGATCGAGTAAAAGAATTTGGTGAGTCTTTAATTGCTAATTCGAATAGTTTATATGAAAGCTTATTTCAATCCACACATGAAAAAGCTGTACAGGTTGCAAATGATATTGCAGTTACTTTCGAAGATGGAAGCAAAGCAATCAACATGGGTGAGCAAGGCTATATTAAAGTGGAAGAGTTTGTTGAAGGAATTAAATCTGGAAAATATAAAGTCAACGATGTAGCAATTGCTCTAATAAATACCATGCGTTTAGAAATGGGGAAAGAACCATTAACCCAAGAAGGTATTAAGGTAATGACTACGTTTGCTGATGGTTTAAAGCAAATGAACGTTACTGATATAGCGGCTAAACTAAATCTTGATCTAAAGAAAAATTTAGAAATAGATTTAGGGCCACTTGGCAAGATGACTACAACACAATTTGTAAATGGCTTAAAAGAAGGCACAGTTGGTATTGACGCTGTGTTTATTTTCTTTCATCAACATTTATCGAAATTAACGGCTACTGATTTAGCAAAAGACGGAACTAAAATCATGTCTACTTTAAAAACGGGCATGGAAATGGGCTTCATTGGTGTGGAAGACGTACTATCAAGACTTGGAGTTAGTCTTGAAGATAAAACAAAATATGATCTCGGACCAAATGGTCAGGTAACAATCAATTCTCTTGTACAAGGTTTACAAAGCGGTCAGTTTAGCGTAGATCAAGCGCTTGAGGTAATTCGGCAAATTGTTGTGCAAAAAACAAATGTTGATACTACCCAACAAGGCGCAAATATTCCACAAACTACAGCTGCAGGTATTCGCCAAAACAGTCAACAACCAATACAAGCGGCAAATGAAATAAAGCTAGGAATTGAAGGATTACTCGGTCTTACTACAGACGGTGGCGGTGGATCGGCTTCCACAATTCTTATGCAACAAAATATGGCCCTAAATAAACCTGGTATTGTTGGTGAAGCATCAAGCATAAAACAAGGTGTAGAACAACAATTAGGTAGCACAACAGACAATGGTGGCGGCAATAATTCCACCTCAATAATGCGTAGTAATATTGCAAATAATCGAGGTAGTGTTGTTGGAGCAGCATCTAATGTGAAGTTGGGTATTGAAGGGATGCTTGGTGCTACTACAGATGGTGGTGGCGGTTCGGCTTCTACATCAATCATGCAACAAAGAATTAATGGCAATAGAGGAAATGTTGTAAGCGCAGCTTCAGGTATCAAATCCAGTGTGGAAGGAACGCTTGGAAGTGCTAATGATGGCGGTGGTGGTTCAAAAGCTGGTGGTGAATTTGCTAGGGGGCTTTCTTCCCAAAGTGGCAGCGCAAGGTCAAGCGGATCAAGTGTTGCTCAAGAAGGGAAATCTGGTTTAGATAGTGTAGGCACAAACAGTGTAGGGAAAAGTTTTGCTCAAGGTTTTGCGGATGGTATGCAATCGAGTGGGTCGATCATAAATAAAGTTGCTTCGGGATTAGCTAGAGGTGCTTTTGAAGCCTTAAAAGCGACTTTAGATGTTAACTCACCATCGAAATTAGTTCGAGATCAAGGTGGTATGCCTTTTGGTGAAGGGTTTGCAGTAGGTATTCAAAAATCAGCATTTATGTCCGAAAAAGAGAGCCGCAAACTTGCTTTTGGAGCAAACAATGCACTTGTAGATTCATTGAATAATAATGATTCATCTTTTGCAGGGGTACGTATGGCTAAAGGGCTGGCAGCAGGTATTAAGAGTCAATATTCTGTTGTTAGGGATGCTTTACAAGATACCGTTACAAGTGCGGTTGATGGCATCCGTTCTATACGACCAGACCAATTATTTACCTTTAAAGGTGACGATCCCTTAACAAAATATTTTAATGCGATCTTTGAAGATGGAGATTGGCAGAATGATTGGATTACTCATTTACCCAATAGCATGCGTGAGATGATTATGAATATAGGTAAACAATTAGAACGATTCGAAGGTCTTTCACAAATGGATATCGGCAGTTTAGGGCAATGGAGAAGGGTTATTTCTGATAATACAAATGCAGTTCAATATAGATCATTAGGTTCGTCTCAAAAACAATCACAGGAAAACATAGAACCGATTTATATTGAAATCCCTGTTGTGTTGGAAGGAAGGGAAATTGCGCGTGTGAGCCATCGATATGTAACTGAATATCAAAATAGAGATCAAGAAAGAAACTCAGCCTTTTAGGTTAGGGTTTCTTTTGCTTTATAAAGAAAAGAGGTGTCAAAATGGGTTCCTTTACCTTTAACAATCAAAGAAGAAATTATGTTGTAATCGGGCAAGGTTGGAAAAGGCCAGCATGGGCGCCTTTAAAGAGAAATTTATTACAAGTGTCAAATTACCCAGGGGCTAGATTATTGAATACGCAAACTGACATTAGAGTTTTGGATGTTCCAATTGGAATTGAAGCTAAAAGCGGTGCTGATCTACAAAAACTAAAGGAAGATTTAGCAGGATGGCTCATAACCGAAGAAGCTCAAGAATTAGTTTTTGATGCAGAACCAGACCGGATATATCTTGCAGTAGTAGATGAAACTTTTGATCCTGAGGAACTTGTTAATATCGGACAGGGAGTCATTACATTTATTTGTCCCATGCCATATAAACTCGGCAAAGAACAAACTGCGACAGCGAAACTTGAAAACAATCAATTGAAATTAAACATACAGAATACAGGCACTAAATATTCAGATCCAAAATTCACAATTACAGTCGCAAATCCTTCTACATTCTTTGACATCATTAACAAAAATGGCGATCAGTATTTTCGCATGGGGTATCCTGTAAAAATCGACGAAACACCATTAGAAAGAAATGAGCTTGCTATGTGGGATCAAATGAGTTCAATGGTAGGATGGACAGAAGCGACAAAAGTTGAAGGCGGAATTGTGTCTGGAAAGATGAAAACGAACGGGTATCAATTTTTAGCCGAATCTTATGGAACAGGAACAACATTTCATGGCCCGACAGTTAAAAAAAGTATCCCGAAAGGTCCATTACAAGATTTCATTATGCAAGCACACATTCGATGCATGGGGGATAATCCTGTAGAAATGGGGCGTGTGGAAATCGCTTTACTGGATGAAAGCTCTAATGTTGTAACAAAAATATCTATGAACGATTTATACTGGCAAGCTGAGCAAAACTTAGGTTCTATGGTTATTGGAGCAGAAGGACATCCCAAAAGACAAACACTTATTTATGAATCAGGAGATAAACCGACAGTATGGAACAAATTTTATGGACGTTTGTGGATTGCGCGGGTAGGAGATTATTGGGAAGCTTATATTTCAAAATTTACAAAACACGATGGAAAAGATGAGTCTGAACGTTTTGCCACATGGAGAGATGTAGGAAAAGATCATATGAATACAGTAGCGCAAGTTCAAATTCATATTGGGCAATGGGGAAGCACAACACCCTGTAATTTGATGACCATAGATGATTTAAAAATTTGGAAAGTGAATCAAAATACCCAGAGACAAATTCCTTACATTGTAGAAGTAGGCGATATTGTAGAAGTTGATACAAAAGATGCAAGCATTAGAATCAATGGTAAAGATGCCATTTATACAAAAGATTTTATGAGTGATTATATAACAATTGAAAAAGGACAAAACGATATTTCTTTTTTACCAGCGGATATTGGACAAGTTGAGGTTTCTTATAGGGAGCGGTATTTATGAGCAAGTACAGTAATTTATTGCATATTGTCGATTTTAAGACAGAGAAAATTATAGGTGCTATTAAAGAGCAAGATTACTGGGATGACATACGCAAATGGCAGCTTAAAAATAATGAAGATCAGTTTGAATTCACAACAATGGATGGAACAAAAATTGCTGCTTCGCTTATGCAACAGAATTTAGTGATAAAGCGTGTGCGAGATGGTTCTTTTGTTTCTTATATCATTACTGAAGTTGAACAAGACTCTACAGGTCGCTATAAGAAGGTATACACTCTTAGTGAACATACAAAGCTAAAAAAAACGAAGTATATTAAACCGCAAACACTCCAGGCTTACACTGTAAATCAAGCGATTGATTTTGCTCTTGGTGAAACGAAATGGAAACGTGGTACTACAGAATATGCAGGTGTTCGAACTATTCATATAAAGGAATTTACGAACTCACTTGATTTACTCAAGGAAATTGCATCTACATTTGAATTAGAGATACGTTATCGTACAGAAATTCAAGGCTCATTCATTGTAGGGCGTTATGTAGATATGGTACAAAAAGTCGGACGTGACAACGGGAAAGAAATTGTGTTAGGTAAAGATTTACAAGGCATCCGTCGTATCGAAAACTCACAAAAGATCGTTACCGCTCTTGTGGGTGTTGGACCACAAGATAGCGAAACTGGAGAGTATCTAACCTTTGAAAAAATAAATAATGGGAAATTGTATGTAGGGGACAATGACGCTTTACAACGATGGAGTGAAGATGGTACGCATTTGTTTGATATTTATTCTCCTGAAACAGAAGACCAAGATATGACGGCAGAAAGATTACTGCAGTTAACCAAAACAGAACTAAAAAAGAGAATTGATACATCTGTTTTATATGAAGTAGATGTAGTTGCTCTTGAACAAGTATTTGGATTATATCATGAAGCTGTCCACAAAGGTGATTTTGTCAGTATTAAAGATAAAGGATTCACGCCAGCTCTTTTCTTGGAAGCTCGTCTTATTGCAGCTGATGAATGCGATAAGGATCCAAGTAAGGATAAGTATTACTTTGGTGAATTCCGCGAAATTGTAAATACAGATGATGAATTACGAAAGTTATATAATAAAATTCTTGGCTCTTTAAGCAGTAAGGCGAATAAAGAATTAGTTGATCAGCTAGAGAAGTTAGCAAATCAAGCGCAAGAAACAGCTAACAATTCTAAACAAACTGCTGACGATGCATCATCAGCGGCACAAGCGGCAAAAGATATCGCAGATGCTGTTGCACAAAAACAGAAAGATTTTCAGACGAAAATTGTTAAAAGTACAACGCCACCACCCAATCCTGAGAAAGATGTAACTTTATGGTTAGACATAAGTAATCCTGATAAACCTATCCTTTATTTGTGGGATGGGACGAAATGGGATAGGTTGACTCCAGATACTTCTATCATAGATAACGATATCAAAAGTATTGAGGATGAAATCAAGAAGCTTCAAACAGAAGTTGGTTCTAAAGTTAACCAACAATGGGTTAAAGATCAAATTCAAACTGACATTCAAAATAAGGCTGATATTAAAGATGTTTACAAGAAGACTGAAATTGATCAAGCACTTCAAGGTCATGTTAAGGTTCAATCGTATGAAATTGATAAACAAGCCATACAAGACGATATAACAAACAATACAAATAAAATTAATGAAAATGACCAGAGCTATATCAAACGTTTTACCGAAAATGAATCTAAGATTACTCAGACAGAAACAGATATCAAAACGCAAATTGAACAGTTGAGTGTTACGAATAAAAGAATTGATTCCCAAGGTAATACAATAGATGAAGTTCAAAAGAAAACAAATGAAATTGTTCAAGATGCGAATGGTACAAAGCAAACAATTACTGATATTCAAACTGAGTTAAAAAATCAATTAGCTACAGCTAGAAATGTACTTACTAACTCTAATTTCATTGACGGTATGAATACCTGGAAAACATTGTGGTCTAAAGTTGAAATAAGAGATATGGATGGCGAAATACATCCTGAATTCTCTAAGTATGCAAGAATAGAAAAGATTGATGTTGATGATACGTGGCTGGATAAAGACCTTGACGTTGTACCAGGGGAATATATAATTTCGGCATGGATTAGAAGTGTTGATGGTAGCTTTGCGACTATTGGCGTGAAAGATAACGCGAATGGAGCATCGGGGGATCCTGGAGTTAAGTATTTTTTCTTTAAAGCGGATGACACTATGACTGACGGTAAATGGCATCATCTCTACGGAAAATTTAAAATTGAACACGGAAGAGTTAGGGTTTATTTCGGACTTAGAAAAAGCAGTAGTACTGTAGGGCAAAAAATCGATATAACTGGTGTTAAATTAGCGAACGGTAATATCGTTGATAACTGGACAATTGCTCCAGAAGATATGACTTATAATACAGATTTCACTAAAAAGACTGCTGAAATTATTACTAGCGTTGATCAAGTTAGCAGTAAATTATCTAAAACAGAACAAAACGTAACAACCGTTTCGAACGATGTGAAGAAGGCGCAAGAAACAGCCGATAACGCTAATACTGCAGCAACCAATGCAGATAAAAAGGCTGGAGCAGCACAAACGGCTGCTGATAATGCTGATAAGAAAGCACAAGAAGCGCAAACTCAAATCACAACAACCAACAAGAAAGTTAGTGAGGTTTCTCAAACGGTTAGCGACTTACAAGTGAATATTTCTAATGTGTCTAAAATACAAACGCAACAAGGAAATGACATTAAGAATGCTCAAACTGAATTGCAACAACAATCTGCTCAAATCAAAGCAAATGCTGATGCCATTTCAACAAAAGTTGGTGCTGAGTATGTGCAAGATTATACTGGTGGATTAGGCATTCACAATAAATTCAGAGATGCAGACTTTGCTTTGGCTGTGGACAATAATCTTAAATATTGGAATGTCAACAAAGGCGGAGATGGTAATGTTGAGTTCATAAAAGGCGGAGGTCACGAAGGTTTTAATTCGTGTCGTGTTACTGGTAGAGCCGATACCACACAAGTACATGCTAACTTCTCTCATTTCTTTGCAGCTGGAGAAATAACAGGTGAAGTTGATTATGTTGTATCTGCTTACGCTTTTGCTGAAACAGCTCCTACTTCTGGACAAAATGCTAATGTATATTTTAACTATTACGCAAGCGATGGCAAACAGATTAGTGCTGAGAATAAACAATTAACATTAGCTGTAGGCGCTCATATCAAGACTGATGTGCCATTTAAACCGCCAGTTGGAACGGTTAGAACGAGAATTAGATTCTATGCAGCAGGTGTTGGTTTTGTTGTTAGATTCTCAAAACCGATGGTGACAAACGGTAAAACGGGTACAACATTCACATTAAACCCTAAAGACTACACCGACTACGACAAATTAGTTGATGATATAGCGAGTCGAGTTTTAACCGAAGATTACGATAAGAAAATGTCAGAAGTAAGTACCCAATTTATCCAAACTGCTCAAGCATTAGAACTAAAAGCAGATACGAAAAATGTTTATACAAAAAATGAAGTCGATGGTAAAAATGATGCTATTGTAGAAAGCATGAATGCTCAATTTAAAGTTCAGGCTGGTGAAATTAATTCTAAAGTTACGAAGGGGCAATCCATTTCAGAAATCAACCAATCCGCTGAGGCAGTAAAAATTAAAGCAGGGAAAATTGAATTAGATGGTAATGCAGTAGCTAAATCTTTAGAAGCTCAACTTTTACAAGGGGTAACAATTAAAACAGCCCAAAGTGATCGTTTTGTAGAAATGACTCAACAATACATGACATTGTATGAAAAATCGATACCACGGGCATTCTGGGGATTTTTCAACAGAACTGATGGAAGTGTGCGTCCAGCTCTTGTTCTTGGAAGTGACTCCTTTGCTGGCTCTAATATGACAGGCTCCCTTGTTTTAAATAACATCATTAACCCGAGTAATTTAACAGAATCTGTGGGTAGTATCGAAATGGTGAAAGATTCCAGTTTTAATACTTATAGTTCAAATATACAATTACTGTTCTTTAGAAATTCAGGGCAATTTGAAGCTACCAGCGATGGACTTCAATGGTTCTCAAGTGGCACTGGAGAATTTTACTTTCATAAAAAAGGTGTTAATAACACGAATGTCATGTGCTTAGTTCGAAGTGATTATGATTCCGATTTACGATTGGCGAATTTTGTAATTCGTGGTTCAGCTCATCCAGATTATTCTGAAGCATTGCAATTCAAAACACGTGGAGGTAGTTGGGCAGATTTGAAAGCCGCTAGATTCCTTAATACGTCACAAAGGAGTTTAAAAGCTTATATCAAAGACTTAACATTCTCACCTTTAGAGAAAATTCTAGAGTCTAATGTCCAAGAATATTACTTCAAATCTGACATTGCTAATTTGTATGAAATAAGAGAAAACGATCCAGATAATTTACACACCATAAAAGAAATCAAGAAGAGTATTGGTTTAATCGCAGATGATGCTGATGAAGTTTTTGCAGGCGAGAAACATGAAACGATTGATATTTACAGTATGGCGTCCGTAACAATGGCAGGGTTAAAAGAACATGTCTTAGCACAAAATGAAGTAAATAATCGCTTAACTGAAGAAAATAAACAGCTTAACGAAAGAGTGGCAAGGTTAGAAGCTTTAGTGCAAAGTTTAATAGAACAGAATGGTCAAACGGATACACCAACAACCGAAGAACCAGGAGGAACAGAAGAAGGCGGTACAACTGAACAAACGGACCCTATAGAGCAGCAATAGCTGGTCTTTTTTATTTTGAGGAGATGATCAGTGTGAAACGAATAGTAAACCAAGCAATTTATGAAAAGCATGTGAGCCGAGAAAACAAAAATCTAGTCAAAGATTTTCTTATTGAAAAGAAAGCACAAGGGAAAGCGGCAAGCACTTTACAGCAATACAATTGGGATTTACGAATTATTTTGTTTCTAATACATGAACACTTCGGAAATAAAAATCTTATTGATTTAACACGTAAAGACATTCGGAATTTATCTATTATTTTTCAGGAGATGGGAATGTCTAATGCACGTGTGAATGGATTAATGAGCGCATTACGTTCAGCTCTTGAATTTTGCGCTGACGATGATGACTATGATTATGAATTTAATGTAGGTTCAAGAGTACGAGGCTTGCCAAAGAGTCCAGTCAGAGAAATAACATTTATTACAGAAAATCAGATTAATTGGTTAATTGATGAGTTGATTGAACAAGAGAAATATATGTTAGCAACCTATTTAGCTCTTTCTTATTACAGTGCAGCGAGAAAGAATGAAGTTTACCAAGTGAAGAAAGAGGGGCTAACAGAAAGGTATTACACTAATATAGTTCGTGGAAAGCGCGGTAAAAAATTTAGGCTTTATTACAATCTCCGAGTGCAAAAATGCATTCGTTTATATATAGATCAGCGTGGTAAAGATGCTATTCCAGATTTATTTGTACGTGTGTATAAGAATGGTGAAAGAAGACTTTTAAATAAGAGTGTATTCAATTATTGGTGCAAGATTTTTGCTAAGATGCTGTACGAAAAAGAAGGTAAGGAATTTAAAATCAATCCTCACTGTTTCCGTCATAGTAGATTAGATAATTTAAAAGTACAAGGTGTGCCACTTGAAAAATTAAAGTCGCTTGCTAACCATTCTGATATTTCCACAACTGAATCTTACCTAAAAGATAGAAGTGAAGAAGATATTGCAGAGATTTTTGGAATGGATCCAAGTTGTTTTGCAGCGTGAAGAAGCATATATATGCTTCTTTTTTATTTTGAAAAGGGGTGGTCAAAGTGGAAGGCTTACAAGAAGTAAGAAATGATATGCAGGAAATGAAACAAGAAATCAAAGACATGAGGTTTGATATTAAAAGTTTGGAAATGCGTACAACAGGAAACGAGAAAGATATTGATAATATCAACAAACAACTAGATAAAATCAGCGCAAACACTACATGGATTTTACGACTTATTGTTGGTGGAATTATCGGTGCAGCCCTCACTTTCTTCTTGAAAGGAGGTGGTATGTAATGGTTGAAATTAGCGTAATGATTGCCGTTGTAGTAGGTCTTTCGCAGATTGCAAAAACAATTGGATTACAAACAAAATACATTCCGTTATTAAATTTAACGCTTGGCATTGTGCTAGGCGTTTTGTTTTTGCCGCAAGACTTAAAAATGAATGTATTTCAAGGAATCATCATCGGACTGTCAGCAAGTGGATTATTTGACCACACAAAAATTTTTAAAAAGGATGCTGATGTGAAATGAAAAAGACATTAAAACATATTTCTTCTGTAGTCTTTGCCGTTATTTTAGTATTATCCATTGCAACAAGTGCTTTTGCTGATAGAACACTTATAATTCCTGATTTACCAAAACAACCATATCGTTATGGTGTTGGTGCTTATGAAGGTGTTGTTGCTCACAGTACAGCGACACCAGAAGCACCGGCTATTAATATCCGAAACTATGAAGCGAGAACATGGAGAAGTGCATTTGTACATTATGCAACAGATTGGGATGAAACAATTCAAATTGCCTCTACCAAATTCCAGGCATGGGGTGCTGGTCCAGTAGCAAACAAACGATTTGTTCATGTGGAACTCTCTGAAACTAGTGATCCAGTTAAATTTAAAAAATCATATGAGCGTTATGTAAAACTATTAGCTACGATTTTACGTGACCGTAACATTCATCCTTCTAAAGGATTGTGGACTCATAAAGATGTTACTTATGGTTTAGGTGGTACAGATCATGAAGATCCACTTGATTACTTACGTAGCCATGGTGTATCAGAAGCTCAATTTCGCGCTGATGTGAAACGTGCATACAATAATTCTAATGCTGATGTTTCTGTACCAGAGAAACCATCAAAACCAGAAGAAGTACCAACAGAAGTAACAGATGGTGTTGCGTATATTAATGGTTACAATGTTAATTTACGTAAAGGACCAGATACAAGCTATTCTAAACTCCGTCAGTTAAACAAACCAGAATCTTATATTGTATGGGCTGAAAAAGATGGTTGGCTAAATCTTGGCGGTGAGCAATGGATTAAATACAATCCTTCTTATGTAAAATTCGACAAGAAAAGCACAGTAGATTCATCTATTGTAGGCAAACGTGTTGTTTCTGAAGTGGACAACCTACGTTTCTACGATTCTCCATCTTGGCAGGATAAAGATGTTGCTGGTTCTGTAGATGCAGGGTTAGGGTTTACTATCGATGCAAAAGTAAAAGTGAACGGATCTTATCAGTACAAAGTGCATAACAGCAGGGGCAAAACATACTATGTAACAGCTAATGAAGCCTATGTATATGTGAAGTGAAAATAATCCGACTCTGAATAAGAGTCGGATTATTTTGTGTTTTTATTGTTATATACGTTTTGTTTTTAATGATCCAACCTTATTATTCCATTTCTTATTAGTTCCTTTAATATAATGCTCATCTAAATTAACAGTTAAGTAATCTGACTCACTTTCATTCCTAAATGTTTTCGTTTTCCCTTCGTAATTAAGATCAGTATAGATGGTGATAGAAGAGGATGGAGGCATTTTTATAGACGATATATCATCATTCCCTAAGAAATTCTTTGCACTCCCTGGAGTTAGAGTGAAAAATTCCGTTCCCCTCAGGTCGCTTAAGTCATAGAAGGAAAATTCATATGATGCTATACCTCGATTTTCGGTAGAAACCTCAGCCTTATTTGATTGAGGACTAGCGGCACTTGTTTGTTCACTAAAACCAAAAAGGAATCCGCCGCTTAAAACTAGTGATGTAACTGTTAAACTTTTTAATACTTTTTTCACTTTTAAAGCACCTCCATTTTTTAAACACAAGCTCATCTTACAACCCTAATCTGTCTCTAAACTTTCCTTTACCTTACAAAAACCTTACAAAAATTATGTAAAAAAAGCTGACTATAATCAGTCAGCTACACCCAAAAATTCATCGATCTTAAATTTCGTATTTAATCCAAAAGCACCTGAACAGATGAGTGTTTTTGAGTAAACATCAATATCCAATACAGTTTATAAAAACAAGTACAATGGAAAACGATATCTATATAAAAGTGTACGTTGTACCAGAATTTCAATGAAAAGAGCTGAATATAAACTCAGCTCTTTTGACCACCGACCACAAAAATGACCACACACTTAAAATAAATTAAATACATTCAATGCATGAAAAGAACATTACGGTGTATTTTCTTTGCAATAAAATACACAACGGTAATATAGGGTAAATTAAATGATATAATATACTTTATACTACTCATGTGGAGTGTGTGGCTTGGCTTAAGTTGGTATAATAGAAAAGCAGTTGATATAGAAAAAATCTATACCATCTGCTTTTTGGTTTATAAAAATACCATTCAGGCCTGATTTTAGTTAAAATAAACATTGCCGATTTTTACAAATTATAAATGCACAAATGTACGTGTGTTTGATAATAAGTTATGAAGCATGATATAAGTGTAACATTTGGCTTTATATTTTTTGATCGAGAGTTTGAAGTTGTATTCATAGTGAGAGGATTTGAGTTTGGAATGATAGATAATTTTTGGCGTGATTTACCACGACCATTTTTTGTACTTGCACCAATGGAAGATGTGACAGATGTTGTTTTTCGTCACGTAGTAAGTGAAGCCGGTCGACCGGATGTATTTTTCACAGAGTTTACAAACTCGGATAGCTATTGCCATCCAGAGGGTATGAAAAGTGTGCGTGGCCGTTTGATTTTTACAGCAGATGAACAGCCAATGGTGGCACATATTTGGGGGGATAATCCCGAATATTTCCGTCAAATGAGTATTGGCATGGCAGAGCTAGGATTTAAAGGCATCGATATTAATATGGGCTGCCCAGTACCGAATGTGGCATCAAGAGGAAAAGGTAGTGGCCTTATTCTGCGTCCAGACGTTGCGGCAGAACTTATTCAAGCAGCAAAAGCGGGCGGACTGCCTGTCAGCGTGAAAACACGACTTGGCTTTAAGGAGGTAAATGAGTGGGAGGAGTGGTTAACGCATATTTTAAAACAGGATATTGCGAACCTTTCTATTCATTTACGTACAAGAGAAGAAATGAGCCAAGTAGATGCACATTGGGAGCTAATTCCGGAAATCAAAAAATTACGTGACCGTATCGCACCAAATACGCTACTAACAATCAATGGAGACATTCCTGACCGTCAAACTGGGCTGCAGCTTGCTGAAAAATATGGTATTGATGGCGTTATGATTGGGCGAGGTATTTTTAAAAATCCTTTTGCTTTTGAAAAAGAGCCAAAAGAGCATAGCAGTAAAGAACACCTTGATCTTTTAAGACTACAGCTTGATCTTCAAGATCAATATGCGGAAGTACTACCACGTTCAATCACAGGACTTCATCGCTTTTTCAAAATTTATGTAAAAGGATTCCATGGAGCTGCTGAATTAAGAAATCAATTGATGGGCACGAAATCAACAGATGAAGTGCGTGCATTGCTTGATAAATTTGAAAAAGACGGGGACAGTGAAATGATGTAACTCTCAAGGAGTTAGAGGGAAAATGAATCGCATCAATTCATGTGTATTTATTTTATTCAGTTTCAAGTTCCTTTGCAGTCGATAACTTTTGTTTTGATAAGGTCTGTTTTCTGAAAGAAACAGGTTTTAAGAATGTAATAAACCCACCAGCACCCTTGTGTTGCCACATACACTCTGCACATGTGGAGTGTGTGGCGGTACACTTATTTTAAAATAAAGCAGCCAGCTCTCTGATAAGGGGGCGCTGCTTTTTTAAGTTTTTTGAAAAGGATTAACGAAACTATATTGAATCCGAATATTTCCAAAGATATCATAAGAGATGCTTTCTACTAGTGAATGTAGAATTGAAGGCGTAAGTTTTTTAGTGTTAGAAAGCCATTTAACTTAGTTGAAAGGTAAATGGTGTAGTTATTCCTCGGGGTTAACGGGAATTTTTCCTATTTTTTATTTGTGATAATATGAATAAAGCTTAAGTGGGATAGATCTTATGGAGGTTATTATGAAAAAAGTCGCTGTAATACAGGATTTATCATCTTTTGGAAAATGTTCATTAACAGCTGCGATTCCGGTTCTTTCGGTAATGGGGGTGCAGGCATGTCCTTTACCAACGGCTATATTGTCTGCACAAACGGGTTATCCAAGTTTTTTTTGTGAAGATTTTACATCTAAAATGCAATATTTCGAAGAGGAATGGAGTAAGCTTCATGTAACCTTTGATGGAATCTATACCGGATTTGTAACTGGCCGAGAGCAAATTGATAATATTTTTCGTTTTTTAGATAAATTTCATACAAAAGAAACCATCTTGCTTGTGGATCCTGTGATGGGGGATATAGGTGAGGCCTATAAACTTTTTACAGAAGAATTGCTAGTGCGAATGAGAGAACTTGTGAAATGTGCAGATGTTATTACACCAAATGTAACGGAGTGCTGTCTATTAACTGGATTATCTTATGAAAAACTATATAGCTATTTAAATGAAAGTGATTTTATCGAAGCGTTAGAAGAAGCTGGAAAAACATTGCAGCAAGAAACTGATGCTAAGGTGATCATAACTGGCGTGAATCCACCGTCAGCAGATCCAGATAAGCAGTTTATCGGGAATATGTATTTGGACGGGAATAAAACCCTTTATGGTACAATTCCGTATAATGGTAACAGTTATTCTGGTACGGGTGATTTATTTGCTTCTATCATAATGGGAAGCATGATGCGAGAAGAGGGTCTAGAAAAATCTGTGCAGCTTGCAGAGGCATTTCTAACAGCAGCCATTCATGATACCTCTTTGGAGCAAATTTCTGAAGTAGAAGGAGTTAACTTCGAAAAATATTTGAGAATGTTATTATAAAGTAAAACTTTATTCCGGATAAAATGTCTAAAAACACGGCTTTAAAATGTTAAAGTATTCATTTAGCAGACATTAGTTTAAAAGTGATAGGGATATAATCTTAAGGGTGATTCTTGATGATACGATTATATTTAACACGATAGTTTATAGCATGTTAGAGAATACACTTTAACTGCTGGATAAACAATCAATATTTTAGGAGGAATAACAATGGCTATGAGCAACAACGATATATTAAAGAGAGTAAGATATGCTATGGATATAAAAGATACAGATATGGTGGAAATATTTAAACTTGGTGGCATTGAAGTAACGAAAGAAGAAGTAGTTGATATGCTTACCAAATTAAAGAAAAGTCCCCAACATGAAGCTGAAAATGCTGATGTGGTTGAAAGTGATTACGTACTAACATGCGACATTATGATGTTAGAGTCATTTTTAAATGGTTTTATTACTTTTAAAAGAGGGAAACAAGATCCGAAACCAGGACAATCAGAAGGACAAGCGATGCCTTTACAGAGCAATGAAAGTGCCAATAACCTTCTTTTAAAGAAAATGAAAATAGCACTAGCATTAACGAGTGAGGATGTGCTTGATATATTAGACAGCGTAGGAGTTAAGGTAACAAAAGGAGAACTAGGCGCTCTATTAAGAAAAAAAGGTCATAAGAATTACAAAGCGTGCGGCGATAGATATGCAAGAAACTTCTTAAAGGGACTAGCTGTTAAATATAGAGGATAAGGAATATAAGCATTGTAACATTTATGTTAAAACAGTAAATGATATAATAGATAGAGTAGGTTGTTTGTAGCCTACTCTTTTTTGTTTGTAAAAATAACATGAATAAATACTCTAGGTGATGAAATGATACATACATATTCAGGTGAGACAATTAATTTTCATATAAATTACAAGAAGAAAAAATCCGTACGTATTTATATAGATTCTTACGGAAATGTTGAAGTTCAGGCTCCTAAAGGAACGCCTGTTGAATACGTAATCCAATTGCTAGAGGAGAAGTGGGATTGGATTCAGAAAACACGCAAGGCAATGAAGGAGCGAGTGCTTGGGCCACGGGAGAAAGCTTATAATCAAGGCGAGAGCTTTCTATATTTAGGGAATACATATCCGATACAGATTTCTCAAGATGCAAGTGTTCAGCAAGACAATGCAGTGTTTGAAGGGGACAAGCTGCATATATATGTGAAAGAGCTTGAGAATGAGAAAATAAAACAAGCCCTAAAACGATTTTATTATAAGCAGTGTAAAGCGTTAGTAGAGAAGAGTATCAAATCTTACCAAAGTAACTTTAAAACAAAACCGCGTTCAATCCGTATTTCAGATAGTAACCGTACATGGGGAACTTGCGATTCAAATCTGCAGTTAACGTTTAATTGGAAGTTAGCAATGGCACCTCAGAGGGTGATTGATTATGTAGTCGTTCACGAAATGTGCCATATGGTTCATTTAAATCACGATCGTTCCTTTTGGCGTCTTGTTGGGAAGATAATGCCTGATTATAAGGAAATGGAAAACTGGTTAGCGTTATCGAGTTGGAAGATGACGGTTTAGTAGTGAGTACTATTACTCTGGATATGTGGAATGAAATAAAGTAGAACCCTAATGAACTAGGGTTCTTTTTGCATATGGATTATCGTCCAAACTTCACGACAAAATCTTCGTCTGTTTTCTCCATTTCATATCCACGATAACCTTCTGAAAGCAATGCCTGTTGTTCACGAAGATCGCTCATCGGGAAACTTTTAACATCCGTCCAATCTCTTTCTATATCTTTACGCAACTCCTTCACAAAAACATACCGCATACTCCCGCTATACTTCTCCTTCAGCGCCGCAATCTCCATCCCTTGCGTAAACTTATCTTTTAAACTAGGGATGTTAAAAGGCGCAACGGTACAGCAAACGTAATCGTATTTGCTGTCTGATTGTATTAATTGCTCCATAATCACTTTCGCCAATATTTTTTGCATTCCGTTCCCGCGGCACTTTGGATGAACATTTGAGATTTCTTGATAAATAACACGGTCTAAGTCATTCTCAGTTAAACCAATATCAAACCCTAAATGTTCGTCATCGACAGGCGGAACTAAGAGTGCACGAAATGCAATCAGTTCCTGCTCTATAAACGCACCAATCATCATGCCATTACCTTTTAATATATACTGATATTCTTCTAACGTAAGAGGTTGCAAGCTATCCTTATTTTCTAATGCTTCAATTACAATATTCTGTAATGATAGGATTTGCTCGATGTGATCGAAAGATAATGGTGCGACTTTGAATATTTGCGCGTTTTGTTTTAATGTTCCTTCATAAAGAATGTTCATGCGGTGGTCCTCCTTTAGCGAACAACGTCTTGAAAAACGGTTAATTCATTTAGTATATCTTCATTAACATCAACGCCTAATCCTGGCTTTTCTGTTAGGCGAATAAAAGGTACATCATAGGAAAGGTTACCGACATCTTTTGTGAATTTTAATGGTCCTGTTAGTTCAACGCTTGTAATGATTTTTTTTGAAAAAGCAACATGGAAGCCTGCAGAAGAAGCAATGGATGATTCGACCATGGAACCAATTTGGCATTCAATTCCGGCCATTTCGGCTTGATGAGCTAATTTGACAGCAGGGTATATTCCGCCGCATTTCATTAACTTAATGTTCACTTTATCAGCTGCCTGCATTTGAATAATTTGGCGCATTTCACGTGAGCCTTTTAATCCTTCGTCAATCATAAGAGAAAGGTCTGTTTTGGAGCGAATAAAGGCCATTGCATCAATATCGTCAGCTATAACAGGTTGTTCAATCCAGTCAATGTTCAAATGTCCGAGTGAGCGTAATGCAGTTAGCGTATTAGCACTATTTTTCCAGCCTTGATTTACATCCACGCGAATTGCGATATCATTCCCTACTCGTTCACGCACAGCTTCAATTCTCTCAACATCTTTTGTGACATCTGTTCCAACCTTCATTTTAAAGGATCGATACCCTTTATTTATCATGGAAGCAGCTTCTTCTGCCATATTCTCTGGAGAAGCGATGCTTAAAACATGAGTAATGGGAAACTCTTCATGATAGCGACCACCAATTAATTGATAAACAGGTTGATTTACCTTTTTACCCATTACATCAAAGCAAGCAATATCAATTGCAGCTTTTGCGGTAGGAACTCCATAGATAGTTTGATTCATTATGTCATGTACTTTTTCGATATTCATTGGATTTACACCGATTAGGGCCGGAGCTAACGTATGTTTTAAAACATGGAAAGTACTTTCCCATGATTCGCCTGTCACGTGATCATCAGCGACGCCTTCACCGTAACCAATAATACCCTCATCTGTTTCGATTTTTACAATAATGGAAGGCATATCATGATAAGAGCCATAGCTAATAATAAATGGATTGCGAAGTGGTAAACGAATTGCATAAAGATGAATAGCTGTAATTTTCATTGTATAATCCACGTCCTTTGTATTATAGAGTTAAAGCTAGCGATGAGTGATATTAAAAAGAATTTTCAGAATTATAATGTTGATTACCTTATTATATTTCAAAAAAAATGTAGGGACAATGTCTTGACATTTATGTGAATATTCAATATGTTTTTCGAAATAGGATTTTTATAAATGAGAAAACTGCTTCGAATTTAGGAAGGAGAAAGGGAAATTGAAAACAATAGAGCTTCAAGATCGTTTAAACGGAATTTTTCAGTATTTACATGAGAACCCTGAAGTAAGTTGGAAAGAATATAATACAACGGCTTATATTACTAAATTTCTAGAAAAAGAAGAAGTTTCATATAAAGTATTTGATGATTGTCCTGGAATAATAGCTGAAATGGGAAAGGGAAAACCGGTTATCGCGATTCGTGCGGACATGGATGCATTATGGCAAGAAGTAGATGGGGAGTACAAAGCGAATCATTCTTGTGGTCATGATGCTCATATGACGATTGCGATGGGACTTATTTTACAGCTGAAAAATGCGAATTGGGAAAGAGGAACTGTCCGATTTATTTTCCAGCCTGCAGAAGAAAAAGGAAATGGTGCTCTAAAGATGGTGGAGAAAGGTGCTGTAGATGACGCTGATTTTTTATTTGGTGTTCATTTACGCCCAATTGAAGAATTACCTTTAAAACAAGCTGCGCCATCAATTAGACACGGGGCAGCAGGGTTTTTAAAAGCTAATATACATGGGGATGACGCGCATGGGGCACGTCCACATCAAGGTGTGAATGCCATTGATGTCATCTCTATGATTAATATCGGATTAAAAAACATTTGGTTCTCACCACAAAAATCATACTCTGTCAAAATGACGAAATGCCAAGCTGGTGGAGACAATTTAAATATCATTCCAGGAAATGGACAATTCGGTTTAGACGTGAGAGCTGAGAGTAATGCATTGCTAGAAGAGTTAATGAAAAAGATAGAACATGTCATTCAATCAGCTGAATCAATGGGAACGAAAATTTCTTACGAATGGGTTGATATTGCACCCGGGGCAGAGGTATCGGAAGAGGCAGAACAGCTCATGCGTAAAGGAATTCTTGAAATATATGGAGAGGAAGGCTGCACCCCGCCGCTTTTTACTACAGGAAGTGATGATTTTCATTACTATACGGTCAAAAGACCGCACTTAAAAGCTGTTATGTTAGGATTAGGAGCAAATTTAAAGCCTGGGTTACACCATCCTTATATGAAGTTTGATCACGCTTGTATAATGGATGGGGTAGAAATAATGAAGCAAACTGTGTTGAAAGCTTTAAAATAATATTGGTTTAAAGTAAAAGCCTGATTTTATCAGGCTTTTTTTGTGGGATTTTCTAGTAGTGTATAATAAAAAGTATCATTTCTTAGTAGGAGAAAATCAATGAACGAACAATATTATGATGCAGTGCTGAACATAAAAACAGTAGGAGACCAAAAAGGATTCAACAAGTCGTTACACTATCATCGTTATGAACCAACCCCATATAGCGCATTAGAAACATTATTCAATCAATATGAATTAAAAGGTAGTGACCGAGTTGTTGACTTTGGATGCGGAAAAGGACGGCTGAATTTCTATATTCATCATGCATGTGGTGCTTCAGCCGTTGGAATAGAAATGAATGAGACGTTTTACGAAGAAGCGATGGAAAATCGTGAACGTTATGCGAGAAAATCGAGAAACAGTAAAGATAAAATTCAATTTCAATGTTGCTTAGCACAAGAGTATGAGATTGACCCGCGTGATAATCGGTTTTATTTCTTTAATCCATTTTCGGTACAAGTGTTTATGAATGTCGTAAATAATATATTGCTTTCAGTGGAAGAAGTAGAGAGAGACATTGAACTTATTTTGTATTATCCTTCGGAGGATTATATCTTTTTCTTAGAGAATCAAACGGCATTTGAGTTGAAGGAGGAAGTCAGGTTGCCTGAGGCTTATGAGAGGAATGGGAATGAGCGATTTTTGGTTTATGGGTTTGGAGGATAGAAAAAATAAGAAGTTAGAAAAAGATTGAGTAGTTAATTCTAATAAATAATATGATTGAAGCTGTAGAATTTATTAGGATGAACCGCATCATAAGTAAAAGCAAAAAATCCCTCGAGAACAAACGCATTCTCAAGGGATTTTTCTATTTCTTTAACAACAAATACATAAAATAAGGAGCACCAATCAAAGCAACCACAACCCCCGCGGGAATACCACTAGGTTCGACAATATGACGGCCGATTGTATCTGCGAGTAGTAGAAGCCATCCGCCGATTAGAACGGCTATAGGGACGAACATTTGATGTCTAGGACCTACTAAAGATTTTGCGATGTGAGGGGCCATAAGTCCGATAAAGGCGATGCCTCCTGTGACTGAAACGGCAGCAGCAGCTAATGCAACGGCTGCTAATAGTAGGGAGCGACGTTCTTTTTCGATTTCGATACCGACACCGATCGCTACTGGTTCGTTTAATGCAAGGATATTTAGACGATTTGCTTTATAGAAAGTAAATGGAATGAGTACAGCTAACCATGGAATGATGGCTAAAACAAAGACCCAATCATCTCCCCAAATGTTTCCAGAAATCCATTTTGCAATAAAGTCTACTTTGGCACGTTCAGCAGAGGAAATGATTACGATCATTGTTCCTGAAAGGGCGAATGAGAATCCAATCCCCGTTAATGTTAAGTTTGTAGGCTGAAGTCCAGTAGCTTTTTTATATGAAAAGACATAGATTAGACAAGCCGTAATAAAAGCACCGATAAATCCAACAACTGGTAACAAGTAAACAAATGAACCTGCGTCGATTGGAAAATATAAAAAGAAAATCGCAATCGCTACACCAGCTCCTGAGTTAATACCGATAATTCCAGGTTCAGCGAGGTCATTTCGAGTAATTCCTTGTAATATCGCCCCTGATAAGGCCAGTGCCATACCAGCTAATAGTGTAATGGTAATTCTAGGCAACCTGAGGGAGAATAAAACAAATTCTTCTTTAAAAGTCCCTTGCCCAAACAAAGTTGGAAGCAATCTATCATAGGAGAGTGAGGCAGCTCCAAGACCCATTCCCACTGTGATAGTTGCGATAATAAGTATCAGTAAGGCAAGTATAATGATGCGCTGTTTTTTTATAATAGATTGTTGAATCATGAGAGTGTTCTTCCTCCTTTGCGTACAATGAATAGGAAGAATGGTAAACCTACGATTGCGACAATGGCAACAAGTGGTGTTTCATATGGAGCATTCATTGTACGTCCAATTGTATCCGCAAGTAACATAAAAGAAGCACCAACGATAGCAGACATTGGGATAACAAAACGATAGTCTGGTCCGACGATTGGACGTACCATATGAGGTACCATTAAACCTATGAATGCCATATTCCCAACAAGTGCAACAGAAGCACCAGCAAGTAAAATGATAGTAATAAAAAGAATGGTTTTAATGACGATAATCTTTTGTCCTAAGCCAATTGCAACTTCTTCGCTTAGGCTTAGAATCGTCAATTTCTTTGAAAATAAAATTGCAATAAAGATACTTACTGAAATAACTGGAACAATGATTTGTAATTGGCTCCATGATGTTCCAATTACGCCTCCAGCAGTCCACATGGATACATCTTGTGAGATTTTGAAATAAATCCCCACCCCTTCTGAAACTGCGATTAAGAATGCAGAAACAGCAGCACCAGCGAGTACAATTCGAAGAGGGGAAAGTCCGCCTTTTTTCAGCATACCAATTCCAAAAACCATAATTGCACCGATTGCTGCTCCAATAAAGCAGGCAATCATCATATAAAAGTAATTTACAGAAGGTATAAAGGCAATTGTAATGGCAAGTGCAGCGTTAGCTCCGCCAGTTAAGCCAAGCAGCCCTGGATCAGCGAGTGGATTTCGAGTTAGTCCTTGCATAATGGCACCAGAAACCGCGAGTCCAGCTCCAACAAAAATGGCTGCAATTTCACGTGGTAAACGCAGCTCACGGATGAGAGAAAGTTTTTCACCTTTAGCTGAAGAAGTAAGTGCTAACCATACATCCTTTACAGTAGTGTCTGCCGCACCAAATACCATCGCGGCTATAAAAATAAGAAAGAACACAACGTTTCCTAAAATGAATTTGTATATAAAGGAGGTGGAACGTAGATTATCTTTTGTCATCAGTTTCACATCTTTTCTTTTCATAGAATAAAGGAAGAGGAATTCTTATTTTAAGAATTCCTCTTTGCTGTACTATTGACCAAGAAAGCTTTTTTTGAAGAAGTCTAGTTGGAAATCTAATGTAAGTGGATCATTAAAGTAGAATTCCATCATATTTACTTCGAATGCTCTATTGTTTTTCACAGCTGGAATATTTTTATATGATTCTGTTTCTTGGAATGAATTATCAGTATCCTTGTTTTTACTTATAATTAAATAATCACCAGCATACTCAGGTAGAACCTCAGTAGATAATGCATAGTAACCTGGTTTTAAAGCTTTTTCTTTTACTTTTTCAGGCATTTTTAATTTCATTTCTTGATAAAGAATTTCTGTTCCACGGCCCCAGTTCTCGCCGTATACATAAATTTGTTTATTGAAGTTTTCGATAACAGAAACTGTTGCGTCGTCGCCGATTTTCGCTTTAATATCTTTTCCTGTTGCTTGTGCACGTTTTTTGAAATCATCAACCCAAGCTTTTGCTTCTTTTTCTTTATTTAATAGTTTACCGATTTCTAAATGTTGTGTTAAGTAATCTACTTTTCCATATGTGAATGTTACAGTAGGAGCGATTTTCTTTAACTTATCGATGTTTTTGATATTTGATAAACCAATGATTAAATCTGGATTTAGTTCGATAATTTTTTCTACATTTTCATCTGATACTTCAGCAACATCTTTTAATTTCTTCTCAAAACGTGGATTCTGTTTAGACCAAGAATCTACACCAACAAGATTTACACCTAAAGACATTACGTTACCTGCGAATGATGATAGTACAACAACGCGTTTTGGATTTGCGGGAACTTCAACTTTACCATTTTCAGATTGGTATGTAATTGTTTCTGATTTGCTTCCCTTTGCATTTGAATCGTTTTTCTTATCTGTCGAGCCGTTGCTACAAGCACTCATAACGAGTACGAATAGAACTGTAAGTGAAATGAATAATTTTTTCATTTTTCTTCTCCTTCTATAAAGTGTATGTAATGTATAGCTTCCTAACAAGATAGGTGTCTTGTAATTAATTGTTCTTATAAATCTTGATACTGAGATTTTTTATCATAAAATAATTGAGTGATCTATAAAAAAATGAATCATAATTTTTTCTCCAATTTTGTTAATAGTTTACAAATTGATAATGATTATCACTATCGATTCCTTAATAATATAATTTTATATTTTTCTATTGTCAATAGTTATTTTGATTGTAAAGTGAAAAGAAAAAAGGTATATTTTAATGAGAATGATAATCATTTAAGAGGATGGTCGAGGAGTGAACACAAATGAATCCAGAAGAATTATTTGATGTGACCGTGATTGGAGGAGGTCCCGCAGGGCTTTACTCAGCGTTTTATAGTGGACTGAGAGAAATGAAAACAAAGATAATTGAATTTCAACCACACTTAGGTGGAAAAATACATGTTTATCCAGAAAAAATGATTTGGGATATCGGGGGATTGCCACCAGTTACAGGGGCAAAATTAATTGATCAGCTTGTGGAGCAAGGGTTAACATTTCGTCCAGAAGTAGTGTTGAATGAAAAGGTAGAGTCAATCACCCGGAATCAAGAGGGGATTTTTGTGTTAACAACTTTCTCTGGTCAAAAACATTTTTCAAAAACAGTCATTGTAGCTACTGGAAGCGGAATACTGAAACCACAAAAGTTAGCAATTGAAGGTGCAGAGAGGTTTGAAGTATCGAATTTAAATTATACTGTAAAATCTTTAAAGCACTTTAAAGATAAGACTGTTATTGTCTCAGGTGGAGGGAATTCAGCTATAGATTGGGTGAATGAATTGGAGGCAATTGCGAAAAAGGTGTATTTAACATATAGAAAAGAGGCTTTGTCTGGTCATGAAGCACAAGTTACCCAGCTTATGAATAGCTCAGTGGATTGTTTCTTTAATACATCAATTACAAAATTAATTGCAGGTAATAATCATGAAGCGATTGAACGCGTGGAACTAACGAATCATGAAACAGGAGAGATTTCATATTTACTAATTGATGAAGTAATCATTAATCACGGTTATGAACGTGATATGACATTATTGGAAAATAGTGAGTTGAGTGTCGAAATCATTGATAATTATTTTATTGCGGGAAGTGTGAACAGCGAATCTTCAATAGAAGGGCTATATGCTGCTGGAGATATTTTAAAGCATGAAGGCAAATTACATTTAATAGCTGGTGCTTTCCAAGATGCTGGAAATGCTGTAAATAAAGCAAAACAATTTATTCAGCCAGATGCGAGTGAGTATGGAATGGTATCTTCACATAATGATGTGTTTAAACAGCGTAATAGGGAGCTTATTAAGCAAATGATGAAATAAGAAATCCTTTAAAAAGAGGTATTTTCCTAGTTATATATAAACACCCAGTTACTTTTCCATTCATATTAAGAAGGGAAGTAAGCTGGGTGTTTTCCTGTTTCCTATGTTTTCTATCATTTTTTTTGACACCGGTTTCATAAGTTCACGTCTTGTGGATCTATTTTTGAAAAAAAGGGATAGGAAGACGTGAACATTTTATTTTTGGATTCTTCTAGAGACCGAGCTGACTGTGCTACGTTTATCCTGGAACTTAGCAAATTATGCAGTGCCTTTTGCATGGTGATCAGGAAATTGTATATTTTGCACGGAAGCAATGTATTGTTTTCCATGTTTTCTAGCCACAGACTCTAGTATATGGCGCACACGTTTTGTTAGGTGACCTTGATTTTGTAATGCCTCACAATATGCATCATAGTAGGCATATTTAGCCCAGAGAAAATCATTTTGCTGGAATAAGAAATGATTTTTATACCATTCTCCAATTGTGTTGTAGTGTGTGTCTTCGTTTGCAGCCATTGTTTGTTCAAGAATCCTTTGTGGTAACACTTTAGATAGATGAGAAGCAGTGTGCTCTGTTTCAGCTTGTAATGATTGCTCTAGCATTGTAATGATGTGACGAGTAGCCATATGTTAACTCTCCTTTGTGTAAATGGGTAAATACCATCTATATTTTAAAAACGCTTACTATACTATTATACAATATATGGTATGTATCTACCTGCTTTTTGATTTGTATTTACAAAATCTTTTTATTTTGTTTACAAAAGTATCCTATAATAAAGTAAGATGAATGCTGTATATGAAAAAATAATAAGGGAATGAAACCATTGTATATAACGATAAAAGAAGCAGCGGAATATTTAAATCTTCCAGAATCTTATATTGAAGAATTAGTTCAACAAAAACGAATTCGGGCGGTGTATGACGGTGAGCAATATTTGCTGAATAAAGAACAGTTCAATACACATTTAGAGCAAATGGAAAAATATAAGCAATTAGTAGAAGAAATATTAAATGAGCCAATTCCAGAAGATATGGATGTAAAAGACGAGGATTAAGTTATCATACTCCATGATACAGAATTATAAGAAAAACGTTTCAAGATGTGAAGAGTAAATATCTTGAAACGTTTTTTGATTGCACAATAGAAGGATTTTAATATATTTAAAGGAGTACATATTGTTCTGAAAGCAATTTCATAAGTATAGTATTATAATACGAATACATGTAATATACTTTTGTTTCGCTTAAGAGAGGTATTTATATGAACAAATTTCAAAGCATAGTTCAGGAAGAAAGAGAAGCTTTAAAGGTATTTTTATTATTATTTTATATTATCTTCTTTGTATATGACATTATATATTATTACATATATCCTGCAATGAATATAAATGAAGCACAAGTCGGGTGGCCAGAAGGTGGACTAGGATTTTGGGTATATATTTTTGTAAGTTTATTATTTCCAATTTCAATGTATCTTCAAAAGATAGGGCATACATATGCTGTTAAATATTTGTTCTTAATGGGCTATATGCTAATTGATTTTATAAATAATTTAATGATTTATTTAAAAACAGATCGAGTATTTGAAAATGGAAATATGGTAGAAATATTTCTAATACTTTTTGCACCGGTCTTTGTGAATAAAAAATACTTTTATTTAGTCTCTCTCAGTATAATTGGTAAGTATACTTTTTTTGCTTTATTGTTAAGAGATGTGAAAGTTTTCATTCCGCTAGTGCTATGCATCTTTTTTTTCATCATTTCACACTCTTTATTAAAGAGGTTTCAGTCGTATGTTCGTACAGTTGTGAAAGCGCTAAAAGATATAGAGAAAACTAAAAATCTGGTGCTAATTGGAAAAATGTCAACAGCAATTGGACATGAAATTCGAAACCCGTTAACAGCTTTAAAAGGATTTACTCAAATTCAAAAGGAACGTAATCCAACTGATGTTGCTAGTTATGATATTATGCTACAAGAAATTGAGAGAATCAATGAGTTTGTTAGTGAATTAATGCTGCTTGGAAAGCCAAGACCAACAACTTATCAATTGTGTGATATGCAAAAGATTTTGTTATATGTTATTCAATTGATGGAAAGTTATGCAATGCAGTACGCTGTAAAAATTTATATACAGGTAGATGAAGACTTACCTGATATAAATGGTGACGAAAAACAATTAAAGCAAGTAGTAATAAATCTTGTGAAAAACGGAATTGAATCTATGATGGATGGTGGAAATTTAAAGATTTATGCATCTAAAACGATTGAAGAAAAAGTTTGTATTTGTATTCAGGATGAAGGATGTGGTATGGATAGTGAGAAAATAGAAAAACTCGGAAAAGCTGTTTATACAACAAAGGAGAATGGAACTGGTCTTGGCTTGATCATTACACACAAAATTATTGCAGAACATCAAGGGGATATCAAATTTGAAAGTGACGTTTGCGAAGGCACAAAAGTAGAAATAACATTGCCAACTATATAGAAATTCGAAACAAGAGTACTTTTCTGAAAAGTGCTCTTGTTGTGTAAATATAAACATTTTATAAAAAGATTCGAGAATGCTTTTTTTTATAAAACACTTAGTTTATAATGGAGAAAAATATCGGTATGCAGCTTCTTGCTCATATAACGGTTTGTAGTTTTTTGTTTTACGTGAATTAAAAAGAGGGGTGCACACGCATCCTTTTTTCTATGCAGATATTATGAAAGAGGTGGTATGATGGAATTAACATTAAATTCGGCTGTATGTTTACACACTATTCAATTTCGAAAAGAGCAAAAGAATTATATTGTAAAAGATACAATTACAGGCGAAAAATATGAAATGCCGCCACTTTGTATTGATGCACTTGCAATGATGCGTGACGGCTTTTTATTAGGAGAAATCGAAGAGAAGTTAAAGGAAGAATATCCAGAAGAAGAAGTAAATATTCTAGAATTTACGAGGCAATTGTTAGAGCTAGAGCTTGTTGGAATGGTTGACGGAGAAGAAATCATTTGTACGAAAAAGAAAGATAAAGATTATTTTGCATGGGTTCGTCCTCGTATTGAACAATTTTTCTTTAATTTAAATAGAAAACATCGAAGCAGAGATCAAAGGTGATCTCTGCTTTTTTCATTCATTCAAAAATAACTGCAAACGCTCTTGCAAATGCCCCATCACTATTTTTAATTTTTAATGGTGCCGCTGAAAAGAAGAAACGTTTCGTTTTAATCGCGTCTAAGTTTGTTAAGTTTTCAATTAAGTAAATATTATTCCCTAATAAAATATGATGAATTGGTGATGTTTCGGTCGTCACTTCATCGGGAGAAATGAAATCTAAACCGACAGATTTTACTTTTAATCTAACTAATTCTTCAGCAAGTTCTTCTGAAAGATAAAAGGCTTCTTTTTCATATGCTTCTGTATTCCAGTTGTTTGAGAGATTAGAATGGAAAATGACGATATCTCCTTCTTTTACCCCAGCATCATGTAATACTTCCTTAGGCAATTTTCGTTCTTGTACATGTGTTACATCAACTAGAATAGCTTCACCTACAAACTGATCAAGTGGTAATTGATCAATTGTTGTTGCACCTGAAATAAAATGGGCAGGTGCATCGCAATGTGTACCAACGTGAACAACTGAATGAAAATCTGTGACTTGAAATCCAGCCTCCTCAACACTTGTAATAGGTTCTAGATGAATCGGCGGTGTTCCAGGAAATTGAGACATATTGTTTTCGAATGTTTGTGATAAATCGATTACTTTCATCGGGATACCTCCAATAATTTTTAAAATATAAAAAGCCTATCTTTCAAATCAAGAAAGATAGGCTTTACATACTTGCATGTAAATTCATGTTTTATCTTCCAAAATGCATTGCATTTTGCAGGATTTAGCACCTGTTCAGTTTATATAAACTGAGGTTGCCGGGCTTCAAAGGGCCAGTCCCTCTGCCTCTCTCGATAAGGAATTTATTTAGTTTTAAAATTCATATTTTTTTGTTATTGTTATTGTAATTCATTTCCTTTTTTATTTCAAGAATGACAATAGGTATTCACCCAACTAAGGGTTCCAGCATATGGTAGCTTATGTAAGTAAACTGCTGCAAAGGAGTGAGTGCAGTGACAGGGAAGATTTTAAATTATTATGCTGGAGGAAATACAGCGAGAGGTTTTTATAGTTTATATGAAGAAAGTTTAAGTGGATTGGAAAGGCTTTTCATTTTGAAAGGTGGTCCAGGAACAGGAAAATCCTCACTGATGAAAGCAATTGGGCGTGAGTGGGCTGAAAGAGGATATGATATTGAACTTTTGCATTGTTCTTCTGATAACAAATCCATCGATGGTGTTATTATTCCAAAACTAAAAGTAGGAATTGTAGATGGAACAGCACCCCATGTTATTGAGCCCAAAACACCTGGAGTTGTAGAAGAATACGTAAACTTAGGTGTTGCATGGGATTCAGAGAAATTACGAAAACATAAAGTTGCTATTACACGTTATATTTCAGAAGCAAGTGGTGCATTTCAATCAGCATATGATTGTTTCAAAGAAGCATTAGCTATACATGATGATTGGGAGAGAATTTATATTGATAATATTGATTTTCAAAAAGCGAATGAATTAACAAATCAGCTTATACAAAAGTTATTCGCAGATAACAAAGGAAAACAAGCAGTTGTAAAGCACCGTTTTTTAGGGGCAGCAACACCAAAAGGTGCGGTTGATTTCGTTCCAAATTTAACAGAAGGTATCCTGCATCGTTATTTTATAAAAGGACGCCCGGGGTCAGGGAAATCAACGATGTTAAAAAAGTTAGCAGCAGCAGCAGAAGAAAAAGATTTTGAAGTTGAAGTGTATCATTGCGGCTTTGACCCGAATAGCCTTGATATGATTATTGTAAGAGAATTAGGTTTTGCAATCTTTGACAGCACCGCACCGCATGAATATTTTCCTGAGCGAGAAGGTGATGAGATTATTGATATGTATAATCTCATTGTTACTCCGGGAACGGATGAAAAATATGCTACAGAAATTCGCGATGTTTCCATTCAATATAAAACAAAAATGAGTGAAGCGATGTCTTTTTTAGCGAAAGCAAAAGCAGTTCGAGATAAATTGGAACGAATTTATATTACTGCGATGGATTTTACAAAAGTAGATGCGTATAAAGACGAAATACAGAGTGAATTTGAGCGAATTGCCAAGTTTGTTAGCGAGCAGCAAAAATGAAGTGATTGTAGAGCTGTCAGGAAGGACCTGACAGCTTCCTTACATACTAAAGAGTTCTCGATATATCGATGTTAGCAGTAGAATGACACTTCAATAATAAGTATATTATATTTGTCGAATTTCCAGGGAAATGATCAGAAAATGAGGATGATACATATGAGGGAAAAAATTCAATTGGAATTAGAGAGAATTGAGAAAGAGAATAATGTAAAGATTTTATTTGCGGTGGAATCTGGAAGCCGTGCGTGGGGATTCCCGTCGAAAGATAGTGATTACGATGTTAGATTTGTATATATTCATCCAGTAGATTGGTATTTATCCGTAAATGAAAAACGTGATGTTATTGAGTATCCAATTAGTGATGCTTTAGATATAAGTGGTTGGGATATTAGAAAAGCACTGCAGCTATTTGCAAAATCAAATCCAGCACTATTAGAATGGATCCGCTCTCCAATTTTTTATTCTAAGAACTCGACTCTTCCAGAACGCCTACAGAAAATGAGCGAAAACGATTTTGATCCAAAAGCAACGATTTATCACTACTTACATATGGCTTCAAAAAACTATCGTGAATTTCTACAAGGAGAGAGTGTGAAGTTGAAAAAGTACTTCTACGTATTGCGCCCTATTTTAGCTTGCAAGTGGTTAGAAGAGAAAGGGACATTACCGCCTGTAGAATTTGAACGATTAATTACTGAACTTTCACTAGAACAAAAAATTTTAAATGAAATTGAAGATTTACTAATAAAGAAAAAAGCTGGTGTTGAGCTAGATGCTGGTCCAAAAATTATGGTATTAAATGAGTTTTTGGAGGAGCAGATAAAGTACTATCAGGAGTATGTGAAGGGAATTGAAAAAGGAAAGGGTATTGAAGTTGAGATGTTGAATGGTTTGTTTCGAGATATGTTATTTGAAATAGGAACAGAGCACCAGTAGATTGGTGCTCTGTTTATTTTAGCTAATTTTATTCTCCATCAACCCGCTTCAGTGGTTTCTCTGCTGGCCCCTCAATTACATCCCCCTCAATTGAAAAGCGTGAGCCATGACAAGGACAATCCCACGTACAATCACCGCTGTTCCATTCTACTTCACAGCCAAGGTGTGTACAGGTCGTATCAACAATATGTAATTTTCCCTCTTTGTCTTTATAAGCACCTGCACGTTTTCCGTGAACTCTTACAACTGCACCTTCACCGTTTTCAAGGTCTTCTGGTTTACGGAGAGCAAATTCTAACTTGCCTTCAATCAAATGTTTTGCCACATCAAGGTTTTGAGACAGGAATGTTTTTATATCTGGATCTGCATGGAATCGTGATGGAGCAAAGAGTTCTTTGTAAGGGCTATCTGTTTTTGTAATTGAAGCTGTTAGTAATTGTGCTGCAGCAGTTCCAGATGTCATACCCCATTTACGATAACCTGTTGCAACGAATATGTTTGGATTATTTTCATTAATATGACCAATGTAAGGCAATTTATCTAGAGTAATTAAGTCTTGTGTTGACCATCTGTAAGGAATTTCATCTATCCCAAATGTTTCTTCCGCGAAAGAGTGCAGTGCTTCATAATGAAGCATCGTATTAATTCCTTGTCCTGTTTTATGGCTTTCTCCACCAACGAGAATGAGTTTTTCTCCATTCATTGTTGTGTAGCGTAAGGAACGTGTAGGGTTATCGATACTTAAATACATGCCTCCGGGATAATCATTCTTTGCCTTTATTGCGAGAACGTAGGAGCGCTCTGCATACATTCTTGCGAAGAAAAAGTTGGTTGCATCATAGAAAGGAAAGTGGGAACAGGATACGACATATCCACATGTAATCCGATGGCCATCTTTTGTAATAACTTGTGGATAGAACCCTTTCTCAATATCGATTGCAGTGGTCTGCTCATAGATCGTTCCGCCAGCTTCAATAAAACGTTCGACAAGATTTTTTAAATAATGAAGAGGATGGAACTGTGCCTGATTTTTCATAGCAAGCGCTGCTTGAACTGAGATAGGAATTGAAATGGATTGAGTATAGTCACAAGGAATGTTTAGCTTTTTATAAGCTTCGTATTCTTTTGTTAATTTCCGTAATCCATCGTTGCAAGTTGTATATAAGTAGGCATCTTCTTCAGTAAAGTCGCAGTCGATGTTATTTGTTTGGATTGTTTCTTTAATAAATTGCAATGCTTTTTCGTTTGCCTCATAGTATAGCCGAGCTTGATCAGCTCCAAAATGATTAATCAGTTCATCATAAATGAGGTCATGTTGTGCAGTAATCTTTGCAGTTGTATGGCCTGTCGTTCCATTTAAAATATTTCCGGAATCGATTAAAACAACTTTCATACCCTCTTTTGCAAGTAAATAAGCAGTTGTAATGCCTGTAATTCCAGCGCCAATAATTGCAACTTCTGTTCTTATATTTTCTGATAGCTTTGGAAAAATAGGGAGTGAAGTAGAATCACGCCAGTACGGTTCTGGAAATTGGGGAAATGAATCATTTGTCATCGTATATCCCTCCTGTTTTAAAACAATTTACTACTTAATTTTTCCAATTTATATGAAATTCATGTAGATTATTTTTTATTTAAAATAGGGGAATGCTGTACAGTGAACAGAAGGAAATTAAGAATAAGTTATAAATATTTAAAAAACGTAAAAATTATTTTAGTATAATAAAAAACGCGTGTTTCGTCATAAACGTATTTTAAATGACAGTCAATTTCATAAAGAATTATTTCTGTTCATATATAAGTTATTCTTGAATAAAGCTAATTTTCTTATATGTTAAAGTATTTATATATATAACGGATAAAAGCTTATAAAATCTATGTTTTTTCTTTGGTGAAATAAAATATTATTATAAAAATATAATCACATTTTATTACTAGGTCATAAAAGTTGTTGACAATACAGAAAGTCTATTGATATGATTCATCATGTAGAAAGGTTGATAAAGAGTAAAAAGAGAAATGTTTTTCATTGATAATAAAAGCAAAAATGAGTGACGGTAGAGTGAGTATGAATTACTTATTATAAATGCTTTTTGTAATTAACTAGTTTTATCAATCTGGAAACAAGAATTGATTTATGCAAGTTGCGTAAGCGCGGCATAAGAAAGGGGCAAAAGGATGAAGGAGCTTCATACGTTTGGATGGTATGCAGCACGTGTATCGCCGCATTTGCCAAAAAAAGCATTTAAACCAGTTCCAACTCGTTTGTTTGGTGGACTGGCTTATTTACTTGTGGCGGTAGCTGGATTAATAACGATCGGTTTATTCGACTTGAATGTGTGGGCAAATCTCGGGATTGCGATTGTTCTCGGGTTATGTTTTGCTTCGCTTGGATTTTTAGGACATGAAATTTTGCACGGAACGGTTGTAAGAAAGGCATGGCTTCGTGATTTTTTAGGGGCAATTGCATTTATGCCATTGTCTACAGGACCAAAATTGTGGAGAAAGTGGCATAATGCGACGCACCATGTGCATACGCAACATGAGGAACATGATCCTGATGCATGGCCAACGCTTGAAAAGATGAAGAAGAGTAAGTTTTTAAGATGGGTGTATCGTATGCCGCTTCATGTACGTTCTTTCTTTAGTTTTCTGTCACTAACAATTCAATTTACAATACATTCAACTCGTATGTTCTTTCATTTTATAAAAGAATTTAAGTCATCGAATCAACGATCTGTATGGCTTCAACTTCTTTTGCCGTGGACAGTGTGGATTAGCTTACTATTTATTTTGGGGCCTGCAAAGTGGTTGTTTGCGTATGTGATTCCGTTACTAATTGCAAACTTTATTGTAATGGCATATATTGCAACAAACCATCGCTTAAACCCAATTGTTCCTGTGAATGATCCACTAGCTAACTGTTTGTCCGTAACAGTGCCGCGCTGGGTTGACGTTTTGCATTTTAATTTCTCATATCATACAGAACATCATCTGTTCCCTGCTATGAGTTCAAAATATTACCCGTTAGTAAAAGAGAAGATTAAAGAAATGTGGCCGGAGCGTTATCATGAAATGCCGATGACGAAAGCATTAGCAGCGCTTTGGAACACGCCTCGCGTATACTATCAAGGCAGTGAATTAGTCGATCCTCATAGGGAACATTTCTATGGTTCTTTAGGAAATGGATTAGATCCTGATAATATTGCGTATCGTGAGGAGCATATAGAAGAGCAGGAAACTATCAAAAAAGTGAATCCATGATGATAGATAAGTCAATTAAAAGCAAGCTACTTTGTCAGTAGCTTGCTTTTAGTTTTATAAAGAGGCTGCCTTTTCTTTCCCTTTATTTACTTGCAAAGAATTACTTTGTTTACGCTGAAGTCTTTTCTCTAAAAGGTTTACGAGATAGGTAAATAAAAGTACGAGTGCAAGATAGTATATACCAACAACAATATATGTTTCTAATTGTTGGAAGTTACCAGCTGCTATAGAGAGTCCAGAGCCCCATAATTCTGACATACCTACATAGGCAACAAGTGAAGAATCTTTTAATCCGATAATAAATTGGTTTCCTAGAGGTGGAATAGAGAGACGAAATGCTTGTGGTAATATAATACGTCGCATAGCCAGTGGATAAGACATTCCTAGGGAACGGGCAGCTTCTAATTGTCCGCGATCGACAGATTGAATAGAACCGCGGAAAATTTCGGTAATATATGCTCCGTTATGAATAGCTAAAGCGATTGCCCCCGCCCAAAAAGGTGTGAAGACAATGACAGATGTAATACCAAAGTAAAGAATTGCGATTTGTACGATTAAAGGTGTACCACGGATAATAGCGATGTAAACATGGGCAATACTATTTAATACTTTATTATTAGAAATACGAAAGAAGGCAAATAGTAGTCCAATTAATGAACCGAGTAGTAAGGAAGTTAATGTTAATTGTAATGTTATGACAACGGCCTTTAGAAGGGTAGGATATGTCGATATAAAAATTTCAATCATTAGTGTCACCTCAATATAGATTTTGTTTTAAGAAATAGATGCAAATGCCCCACGGCTGAGGTGGGGCATCACTTATGGATTAAAAATGGTTTGTCCTGTAGAAGAGTAGATCCATTCTGGTTTGTAAAGAAAGAAAGTCATTTTATTTTGTCTTTTCTTCTTCTCCAAGAATATTGCGTCCAAACCATTTTTTACTGATTTTTTCATATGTGCCATCTTTAATAATTTCATCTAATGCCTTGTTTACCTTCTTCACCATTTCTTTATCATCTTTGCGAATTGCAATTCCCATTTCATCAAGATTTAATGGTTTGCCAGCTTCTTTTATATTTGATTTACCTTCTTTTATCATACGAAGACCAACCATTTGATCTGTAATAACAGCATCTACTCGGCCTGGTTCTAAATCCATAAGAGCTGTAACGTCACTATCATATTCTGTGATTTGATCTGTATGTTTTTCGACAAGTGCTTTAAATGTACTAGCTTTTACAACACCGATTTTTTTTCCTTTTAAGTCTTCTACTGAAGAAATGGAATTGTTCTTTTTAGCTACAAAAATTTGTGCACCGGAGCGATAGTATGGATTCGTAAAATTCACGGCTTTCAAGCGTTCTTCTGTAATTGCCATACTTCCTAATATCACATCATATTTTTTTGCTTTTAGACCTTGAATTAATGTTTCCCAAGGATTTGTAACTGGAACAGGCTTCATTCCCATTTTTTTTGCGAGTGCCTCACCAATTTCAACATCAAAGCCAACCAATTTTCCATCATTTTCTTTAAAGTTAAACGGCTTATATAGACCACTCATTGCATAACGAAATTCCTTTTCGCCATTGGTCGAAGTTGTACTACTTTCCTTACTACAGGCCCCAAGTATAAAAGATGCACATAGTGTAATAGTTGCAACAACAGTAAATATTTTCTTTCTCACAAAACCCCTCCTAAATATTTATCTTTTACATACGGGCAGTAATGCCACGTTTCAAAGTGCTATGAGAGTTTTTCTATTGGGAGATAAGCTACCCGGATGAGATTAAAATATTTTTATAAAATGTTTCGTAAAAACTGTTTTGCTCTCTCATTTGACGGTGCTGAAAAAAATTGTTCTGGAGGTGCATCCTCTACAATTTGTCCGTCATCCATAAAAATGACGCGATCTGCTACATCTCGTGCAAAGTTCATTTCATGGGTGACGATTACCATTGTCATTCCTTCCCCAGCAAGTTCTTTCATAACTTGAAGTACTTCTCCAACAAGTTCAGGATCAAGAGCTGATGTAGGTTCGTCAAATAGCATGATTTTAGGATTCATCGCAAGTGCGCGTGCGATTGCAACACGTTGCTTTTGTCCGCCAGATAAAAGGTGGGGCGTTATATTTTCTTTGTCTTGTAAGCCAACCTTCTTTAATAGGTCGTTTCCAATTTCTTTTGCTTTTGCTTTGTCTAGTTTTTTTACGTGAATGGGTGCTTCTATGATGTTTTCTAATGAGGTCATATGTGGAAAGAGGTTAAAGTGTTGAAATACCATTCCAACATTTTCGCGGACTTTATTTAAGTTTGTACTTTTTGGATCAATTCGTTCTCCTTGTAAGTGAATTTCACCTTCATCGTACATTTCTAAAAAGTTGAGGCAGCGAAGTAAAGTGCTTTTTCCTGAACCGCTTGCGCCAATTAAAACAACAACTTCTTTTTCTTTTACTTCTAAATTAATTCCTTTTAAAACATCTAATGAACCAAACGATTTTACTAGATTTTGAACCTGAATCATACCAACCCCCCCAGTCAAAATTGTATTTTACAAATGTTGCCCCTTATTTTTGTTATTAGTCATAAAGTGCCAAAACCCTTTATTTTTTGCGAAAAACATTGTCAGGGAATAAGTAAAATGAGGAAGATAAAATCATTTTTTTCTATTAGATAATATAGAAATTTTTAATTACTGAAGCACCTAACAAATTTTGTGGGTTAAAAGTTACATACATTGAATAGAGAAGAATTGTTCTAGCAGTACTAAGAACTTTTAAAAATAAGACGGATAGTTTTATATATCATAAACTATGAACGTTTCCGCAATATTTAACCTTGTCTCTTTCGGATGGAAATTATAGCAAGATATAATAAAACTATAAATATTCGAAAGGGTGTCTTTTATGAAAAAAGAAAAAAGACAACGACTCATTAAACAATTGGTGAGAGAGTATGAAATAGATACACAAGAGAAATTAGTAGAATTATTAGAAGAACAGGGTGTATTGGTTACACAAGCGACAATTTCGCGAGATATTCGTGAGTTAAATTTAATAAAGGTAACTTCTTCAAGAGGCTTAACTATATATAAGGTTTTCTCAGAAGATAGTTTACAAACTGATATGAAGTTAAAGAAAAAATTGAGAGAGGTTGTCATAAGGGTTGATTATGTAGATCAATTGACGGTTATTAAAACATTACCTGGTAATGCCCACGTTATCGGTGCTTTATTGGATTCTTTAGACTGGAAAGAAAAAGTGGGATGTATATGTGGAAATGATACATGCCTTGTAATTTCTCGATCAGAATCGGATAGGAAGGTTCTAGAGGAAAGGTTGAAATTAATTATGTAAGTGAAAATCCTGTTTCTAATCGTTACTAGAAACAGGATTTTTTTTAGAATTTTAATATGAATTAGTAAAGCGTTATTCATTATATATACGTAATATACAGCTGTTTTGTAAAATGTAGGGTGAAAAAACTTATAAACATACAAATATATATTATTTTAAAAAATAACTTGTGAAATATTCCACTTAATAATGTTAACGTTTTCGCAAAGTGAAAAGCACGTACCAGTTATTATGTACTTGTAAAGCATCAAACAAATTTAAAAGGAGGTACAACAAATGAAACATCCGATACATGTTACTTCAGAAATTGGGGAATTACAAACAGTTTTACTAAAACGTCCTGGTAAAGAAGTGGAAAACTTAACGCCAGATTATTTACAGCAATTATTATTTGACGATATTCCATACGTACCAATTATTCAAAAAGAACATGATTATTTTGCACAAACATTACGCAATCGGGGTGTTGAAGTTCTTTATTTAGAAAAACTAGCAGCTGAGGCGTTAGTTGATAAAAAGCTTCGGGAAGAATTTGTTGATCGTATTTTAAAAGAAGGACAGGCTGACGTAAACGTTGCACATCAAACTTTAAAAGAATATTTACTTTCCTTTTCAAATGAAGAATTGATTCAAAAAATTATGGGTGGTGTGCGGAAAAATGAAATTGAAACAAGTAAGAAAGCACATCTATATGAATTAATGGAAGATCATTATCCATTTTATTTAGATCCAATGCCAAATTTATATTTTACTCGTGATCCAGCAGCTACTATAGGTGACGGTTTAACAATTAATAAAATGAGAGAGCCGGCACGGAGACGTGAATCATTGTTTATGGAATATATCATTAAGCATCATCCACGATTTGCAAATCATAATGTGCCAGTTTGGTTAGATCGTGATTATAAGTTTCCAATTGAAGGTGGCGACGAGCTGATCTTAAATGAGGAAACAATTGCAATTGGAGTATCTGCTCGTACTTCAGCTAAAGCAATTGAGCGTTTAGCTAAAAATTTATTTAGTCGTCAAAATAAAATTAAGAAAGTACTAGCAATAGAAATTCCAAAATGTCGAGCATTTATGCATTTAGATACAGTATTTACAATGGTCGATTACGATAAATTTACAATTCATCCAGCTATCCAAGGACCAAAAGGAAATATGAATATATATACTTTAGAAAAAGGAAAGGATGAAGAAAATCTAAAAATTACACATCGTACATCTTTAACTGAAGCTTTAAAAGAAGTATTAGGTTTAAGTGAATTAGTACTTATTCCTTGCGGAGGAGGAGATGTAATTGCTTCTGCTCGTGAACAATGGAACGATGGATCAAATACATTAGCAATTGCGCCAGGAGTAGTTGTTACATATGATCGCAACTATGTATCCAATGCTTTATTACGTGAACATGGTATAGAAGTTATTGAAGTATTGAGTTCGGAATTATCTCGCGGTCGTGGGGGTCCACGTTGCATGAGTATGCCAATTGTTCGAAAAGATATTTAGTATAAATAACGGAGAAAGTAGGGATGAATCATGTTGATGACTAAACCAAACTTAAAAGGAAGAAGTTTTCTTGCTGAAAAAGATTTTACGAAAGAAGAATTATTATATTTTCTAGATTTAGCAGCAGAATTAAAAGAGAAAAAGAAAAATGGTATCCCGCACCGTTATTTAGAAGGGAAAAATGTAGCACTCTTATTTGAAAAAACTTCTACTCGTACACGGTGTGCATTTACAGTAGCTTGTACAGATTTAGGTGCAAACCCTGAATATTTAGGTAAAGGTGATATTCAGCTCGGGAAAAAAGAATCAGTCGAAGATACAGCAAAAGTTTTAGGACGTATGTTTGATGGGATTGAATTCCGTGGTTTTGATCATGCGACAGTAGAATCTCTAGCAAAAAATTCAGGCGTGCCAGTATGGAATGGTCTAACAGATATGTGGCATCCAACACAAACACTCGCAGATTTATTAACAATAAAAGAACATGTGGGACGATTAAAAGACGTTAAGCTCGTTTATGTTGGGGATGGGCGGAACAATGTAGCAAATAGCTTATTAGTTGGCGGTGCGATTGTCGGAATGGAAGTCCGTATTTGTACACCAGAATCATTATGGCCAGCACAAGAAGTTATTGATATGGCAAAAAAATATAATGACCGAATAATGGTAACAAGTAGTGTTGAAGAGGCTGTTGCAGGTGCAGATGTAATCTATACAGATGTATGGGTATCTATGGGGGAAGAAGATAAATTTGCTGAACGTATCGAACTATTGAAACCTTATCAAGTAAATATGCAAATGATTAAAAAAACGGGAAATGATAATGTGATGTTCTTACATTGTTTACCTGCATTCCATGATGTGGAAACAATGTATGGAGAAGAGATTTATGAAAAATATGGATTGAAAGAAATGGAGGTAAGTGACGAAGTATTCCGCAGTAAGCATTCAAAAGTATTTGATCAAGCAGAAAATAGAATGCATACAATTAAAGCGGTTATGGCAGCTACTTTAGGAAATATGGAATAAAGAAGGAAGTTATTCTTCCTTCTTTCTTTCTCCTCCTTTAGACACTATCATTCACTATTGTTGTTTTATTCTTATTGCAATTAAAGAGAGGTGAGTGTAATGGGTGAAGAAAAGAAATTAGGGTTATTGACTTTAACAGCCCTTGTAGTTGGCTCTATGATCGGTGGTGGAGCATTCAACTTAGCAAGTGATATGGCAAAAGGCGCTGGTGCAGGGGCCATTATTATCGGTTGGGTTATAACGGGAATTGGAATGATTGCGCTTGGATTATCATTTCAAAATTTAACTGTAAAAAGACCAGATTTAGATGGCGGTATTTTTAGTTATGCAAAAGCAGGATTTGGTAATTTTATGGGGTTTAATAGTGCGTGGGGATATTGGCTATCTGCTTGGCTTGGTAATGTAGCTTACGGCACATTATTGTTCTCTTCATTAGGTTATTTCTTCCCAGTCTTTGAAGGTGGACAAAATGTAGCTTCGATTATTGGAGCGAGCATATTACTATGGTGTGTCCACATGTTAATTTTACGCGGTGTACAATCAGCAGCACTTGTAAATTTAGTAACTACAATTGCGAAATTAGTGCCTGTATTTGTATTTATTGTTATAGGAATTTTCGCCTTTCATATTGATATTTTCTTAGATGGATTTTGGGGACAAGTTGGTTCTTTTTCTTGGGGAGCGGTAGGTAGCCAAGTTAAGAGTACAATGCTTGTAACGCTGTGGGTATTTATCGGTGTGGAAGGGGCTGTTGTTTTATCCAGTCGTGCTAAAAGCCGAAGTGATGTTGGGAAAGCAACAGTTATTGGATTAATTGGCACACTCATCATTTATATCCTACTTACATTACTATCTCTTGGTCTTATGCAACAAGCTGATGTTGCTAATTTGAAAAATCCAGCTATGGCGTATTTATTTGAAAGTGTTGTTGGAAAATGGGGTGCTATCTTTATTAACTTAGGTTTAGTCATCTCTGTATTAGGTGCTTGGCTAGGGTGGACTTTACTCGCTTCTGAAATCCCATATTTAGCTGCTAAAGACGGAGTATTTCCGAAGTGGTTCGCGAAAGAAAATAAGAACAAAGCTCCTGTAAACTCATTATGGATAACAAATGGTTTAATTCAAATTTTCTTATTAACATTTGTTGTTTCAGATCAAGCATATAACTTTGCATTTTCTCTCGCATCCTCTGCTATTTTAATTCCTTATGCCTTTTCAGCATTTTATCAATTTAAGCATAGTTTACAATCTGAAGAAAAAGATCGGACAAAAAATATAATCATTGGCTTGGTAGCAAGTATTTATGGAGTCTGGTTAGTTTATGCAGCAGGGTTAGAGTACTTGTTATTAACAATGACCTTATATGCACCTGGTATTTTCATCTTTTACAATGTTCAAAAGCAAACGAGTCAAAAGCAAATATTTACTCGCGTGGAATTGGCATCTTCTGTAGCAATTGGTGCCTTAGCATTCTTTGCGATTTATGGATTAATTACAGGAAGTATTACTTTATAGAGTTTTGTGAAACTAACAACAATTGGAGGGTTGAAATATGACACGAAGAAAAATCGTAGTTGCACTAGGAGGAAATGCCATACAATCTGGAAATGCTACTGCCGGGGCGCAGCAAGAAGCATTAGAAAGAACAGCAGAACAACTTGTCAAAATCATGGAAAATAACGTGGATATTGTGATTGCACATGGAAATGGACCGCAAGTAGGGAATATTTTATTGCAACAAAAAGCAGCGGATACGGAAAAAACACCGGCAATGCCGTTAGATACTTGTGGTGCAATGAGCCAAGGGATGATCGGATATTGGATGGAAAATGCAATTGAGAAGGCTTTGAAAAAGCGTAAAATAAAAAAAGAAGTAGCTACGGTTATAACACGTGTTGTCGTGGATGAAAAGGATGAGGCATTTCAAAATCCAACAAAACCAATTGGTCCTTTCTATACAGAAGAAGAAGCAAGAGCGTTAATGGAAGAAACAAAAGCCGTATTTAAAGAGGATGCAGGAAGAGGATGGAGACGCGTTGTGCCATCACCAAAGCCTGTGAGTATTCATGAGCATAAAGTAATCAATTCATTAGTTGAGGATGGAAATATAGTAATTGCTGTTGGAGGTGGAGGAATCCCTGTTATTGACTCTGAGGAAGGTTTAAAAGGTACTGAAGCTGTCATTGATAAGGACTTTGCAGCTCAAAAGTTAGCGGAATTAGTAGATGCTGATACGCTTGTTATTTTAACTGCAGTTGATTATGTTTATGTGAATTTTAATCAACCTAATCAAAAGAGATTAGAGGCTGTTACAATTGATGAATTGGAAGGGTATATACAGGAGAATCAATTTGCAGCAGGTAGTATGCTTCCGAAAATTGAAGCTGCTATTAATTTTGCTAATACAGATCCAAAGCGAAAAACAATTATTACTTCTTTAGAAAAGGTATATGAAGCATTAGAAGAAAAAGCAGGTACTATTATTTCTAAGCAGGACGTATATGCTTGTGTATAAACAGAGCTCTTCTATTACTAGTAATTTCAAAAAGAATGAGGTTAGTAACTTCATTCTTTTTACTTACTAGTATTTTTTTACTTACTAGTAATTTTTTGGTGACTAATGTTCATAAAGTATTCATGATAAGCAAAAGAAGTGTAGGTTAAGTGTGATAAAATAAAATTGAATGCGCTTTCTTGATGTTTCGCTCTGATATATAGCAAGAGAGAGGGAGTTTTATGAATAGACGGAACGTAGTTAAAGATCTGAAGCAGTTTGAATTATTTGCTCATTTAACAGAAAAAAAATTGAAAGGCTTAACAGAGTTTGTCTATTGGCGAACTTATAAGAAAGGTCAATTTTTATTTTTAGAAGGTGATTCAAGAGAAAGGATTTACCTTATGTTAGAGGGTTTTGTGAAGTTAGAGCGGGTGAATCAAAGTGGAAATTTATTATATGAGGACTATGTAAAGCGATATTCTATTTTTCCTTATGGCGGTATGTTTACAGACAAGGGATATAATTATACAGCGGAGGCAATGACAGATGTGGATGTGTATTATATTCCTACAGTGATTTTTGAAGATATGGTGAAAGCAAGTCGGACGCAGCTAATGTATGTTGTTCAGCAGTTATCCTCCATATTAAAAATTAACGAAAATCGCGTGCAAAATATTACAATTCCAAATGCACAAGATCGCGTCATTCAGACATTAAATTATTTAATGAATGATTTAGGAGAGCAGGATGGTGAAGAAATTGTAATTTCATGTCCGCTCACAACAATTGAAATTTCCAAAATATCTGGCACGTCTCGAGAGACGGTTAGTAGTGTATTAAAACAGTTAAAGAATGATAGTATTGTTACGGTGTTAAGTAAAAAAATAACAATACATGATCCAACTTATTTCGAGGAAATCTCGATGTGAAAACTGCATAAAAAATATTAGATAAGGGAAAGTATTGTTACACAGGAATAAGGCTAAATACCGATTCCCTTATTCATATTGTATATCAATAAAGTTCTTTATATATTTATAAGGAACTTTTTTCATGTTATTCACTATAAAAAAGATTGTATATTCCGATAATATTGGCTAAAATCGATAATAAAATACAAAGGGGGAAGGGAGAAAGAAAGAATGATTCGGATTGAATATGATCGATTAGTAGCCATTTTCTACAGTATCGGAGTATTACTATTAATAAAAATGCCAAACGATAATGAATTAATTGGGGAAAAATTATTTCACACATATGGAATTCCAGTAGATACATATATTTATATGAATTATAAGGTCTCAAATATATGGATTTTTTCTTTTGTATTACAGATAATCTCTTTTTTATTTCTGATGAAATGGTTAGCAAAAAAAGACTCTAATTGGTTGAAAAAATTAAATAAAATAAAAGTAGTTTGTATAAGTGTCTTCGTTATAACAATGCCGTTTACTTTAAATAAGATGCTTCAAACTCTTGATAGAACATGGCATTACACAGGTAAAAAAGGATTAGAAGCAATTGAATACAAAAAAGAGGATAGCCAATGTACAATGGAGAAAAAGGGAGATAATTTTGAACAAAATTGCGTCGTTACATTAAAAAATTATCACAATCATTCACAAGCATTACAGATTGTTTTATATCAAGATGCAAATCAGAAATTACAAGGCTATCAAATACCGACACCTATTTACTTACAGCGACATGAGACGAAGAAATTTGAGTTTCAAATTCCAGTTGTTTACGATGAAATCATAGCGGAAAATAAAGCACCAAATATTAAATTGCAGTCATTAAATGAAAATCATAAGACATATAATTAGTTTATGAAAATGCGGGTTGTTATTAGGAAAATAATTAGAAATGAAAAAGAAAAGTAAACTTTAGTCATCCAAAATGTTACGAAGAATCGGGCATAAATTGGATGATTTTTTATTTGTAATTTTATTTATTATAAGAAGTATTGAAAATCTCCAACAAGTTTAAGCATCATAAAAAATATGTAAGGTTAATCAAAAGGGGGTATTGTTTCTTAATAAAAGTAGATATTTAATAATAAGATAAAAAATTCTCATTGCAAACTCTCCATATTTTGTTATGATAGTGTTACGAAAACGTTTGCATAAAAATTTCCGAAGGGATGCAAAAGGAGAGAATTATTATGAATAAAACATGGTGGAAAGAAGCTGTCGCTTATCAAATTTATCCGCGTAGCTTTATGGATTCTAACGGCGACGGTATTGGAGATTTACAAGGTATTATCGCAAAGCTTGATTATTTAAAGGATTTAGGAATAGATGTAATTTGGATTTGTCCAATGTATAAATCACCGAATGATGATAATGGTTATGATATTAGTGATTATCAAGACATTATGGATGAGTTTGGCACGATGGCTGACTTCGATGAACTATTGGATGAGGTTCATAAACGCGATATGAAGCTCATTATTGATTTAGTTATTAATCATACGAGTGATGAACATCCTTGGTTTATTGAATCACGTTCTTCGAAAGATAATCCAAAACGCGATTGGTATATTTGGCGCGATGGTAAGGATGGGGAAGAACCAAATAACTGGGAAAGTATTTTTAGTGGTTCTGCTTGGGAATATGATGAAGTAACAGATCAATATTTCCTACACATATTCTCGCGTAAACAGCCGGATTTAAACTGGGAGAATGCAGAGGTCCGTGAAGCTTTATATGATACTGTAAACTGGTGGTTAGATAAAGGAATCGATGGTTTCCGTGTAGATGCAATCAGTCATATTAAAAAAGAAGAAGGTCTAAAAGACATGCCAAATCCAAAAGGGTTAAAGTATGTGCCTTCTTTTGATAAACATATGAATGTAAATGGAATTCAGCCACTCTTAGAAGAATTAAAGGAAAACACATTTTCTAAATACGACATTATGACTGTTGGAGAAGCAAATGGTGTCAAAATTGAAGATGCTGATCTTTGGGTTGGAGAAGAAAACGGTAAATTTAATATGGTATTTCAGTTTGAGCATTTAAGTTTATGGGATGCAGAAAAGAAAAAAGAACTTGATGTTGTGGAACTGAAAAAGGTGTTAACGAAGTGGCAAAAAGGATTAGAGAATAAAGGATGGAATGCACTTTATATTGAGAATCATGATAAACCACGTATTGTCTCTACATGGGGAGATGATAAACAGTATTGGCGTGAAAGTGCAACGGCTTTAGGCGCAATGTACTTCTTTATGCATGGGACACCATTTATTTATCAGGGTCAAGAAATTGGTATGACAAATGTTCAGTTCCCAAATATTGAAGATTATGATGATGTGGCAATTAAGAACTTGTACCGTGAAAAGATTGCAGAGGGTGTACCTCATCAAGAGATGATGGAAATTATATGGGCATCTTGTCGTGATAATTCACGTACACCAATGCAATGGAACGATGAAGAAAACGCTGGTTTTACAACTGGTACACCGTGGTTTGGTATGAATCCAAATTACAAAGAAATTAATGTTCAAAAGCAGCAAGTAGAGGCTAATTCTATCTTTAATTTCTACAAAAAGATGATTGCACTTAAAAAAGAGCATGATGTATTTAATTATGGCACATATGATTTAATCTTAGAGAATGATCCGCAAATTTATGCATATACGCGTTCGTTAAATGATGAAAAAGTGATTGTAATTAGTAATATTTCGAAGGAAGAAGCTGTGTACAATGAGGATTTATTTGCATTAGAACGCAAACGTTTGCTTTTGAATAACTATGAAGTGTTAGAACATGAAAAAGTTACTACAATTGCGTTGAAACCTTATGAAACAAGGGTTTATCGTATTTATTGATAAAAAAAGATGCTTTCATAGCATCTTTTTTTATGAAAAATAATAAATTTATATTGCAATGTGAAAACGCTTTTATTAAAATAGGTTTATGAAAACGTTTGCGCTGAAAGAGGGTATCGTTTTCATAAACAAAAAGAAATTATTATCTATATCATTAGGGATGTTATAAATTAAGGGGAGGAAGAAACAGATGAAAATTACGTCTTTTGATTTTTGGCAGAAGTTCGGGAAAGCATTGCTAGTTGTTGTAGCGGTTATGCCAGCTGCAGGTTTAATGATTTCCATCGGTAAGTTAATTGGTATGTCTGCTGGGGATGTAAATGCTGTACATACCATTGCCAGAGTAATGGAAGACATTGGTTGGGCGATTATTACAAACTTGCATATTTTATTCGCAGTAGCGATTGGGGGATCTTGGGCGAAAGATCGTGCAGGCGGTGCATTTGCAGCGCTGTTAGCATTCGTCTTAACGAACCGGATTACAGGAGCTATATTTGGCGTTAACGCTGAAATGTTAACGGATTCAAAAGCGAAAGTTTCTTCATTATTAGCTGGGGATTTACTTGTAAAAGATTATTTCACTTCCGTACTTGGTGCACCAGCATTGAATATGGGAGTATTCGTAGGGATTATTACAGGTTTCTTAGGAGCTACCTTATATAATAAATATTATAACTACAATAAATTACCACAAGCGTTAGCATTCTTTAATGGAAAACGATTTGTACCGTTTGTTGTAATTGTTTGGTCTACAATTACTGCTATTGTTTTATCACTTTTATGGCCATTCATCCAAAGTGGATTAAATGAATTTGGTCGCTGGATTGCAGCATCAAAAGATAGTGCACCAGTTGTTGCACCGTTCGTATATGGGACATTAGAGCGTTTGTTATTACCATTTGGATTACATCATATGTTAACGATTCCGATGAACTATACAGAGCTTGGCGGAACATATACGATGTTAACTGGATCAAAAGTTGGTCAGATTGTCGCAGGACAAGATCCATTATGGCTTGCATGGATTACAGATTTAAATAACTTGTTAGCAAATGGTGACACAAAAGCGTATAACGATGTATTAAATAATGTTGTTCCAGCGCGTTTCAAAGCAGGGCAAGTTATTGGTTCTACAGCAGCATTAATTGGTATTGCGTTTGCAATGTTCCGTAATGTTGATAAAGATAAACGTGCAAAGTATAAACCAATGTTCTTATCTGCAGCGTTAGCAGTATTTTTAACAGGTGTAACAGAACCTATTGAATTCATGTTCATGTTTATTGCACCGGTATTATATGTTGTATATGCAATTACAACAGGACTTGCATTTGCATTAGCAGATCTTATTAATTTACGCGTCCATGCATTTGGATTTATTGAGTTAATTACACGTACACCAATGATGATTAATGCGGGATTAACAAGGGATTTAATTAACTTTGTTGTTGTATCAGCAGTATTCTTTGGTTTAAACTTTACAGTATTCAATTTCTTAATTAAAAAGTTCAATCTACCAACGCCAGGACGTGCCGGTAACTATATTGATAACGAAGACGAATCTTCAGAAGGAAAAGCGGATATAAAAGAGGGTTCATTAGCGACAAAAGTTATTGATTTGTTAGGTGGGAAAGATAATATTGCGGATGTAGATGCTTGTATGACACGTTTGCGTGTAACCGTAAAGGATTTAGACATTGTTGCACCAGAGGCACAGTGGAAGCAAAATGGAGCTTTAGGTCTTATTGTAAAAGACAAAGGTGTTCAAGCTGTATATGGTCCGAAAGCTGATGTATTAAAATCAGATATTCAAGATATGTTAGGTGCATAATAAATGAAATTACTCACTTTAAACTGCCATTCTTGGCAAGAAGAGAATCAAATAGAGAAAATAAGACATCTTGCTAAAACGATTCAAGAAGAAGATTATGATGTTATTGCCTTACAAGAGGTCAGTCAGTCTATAAAAGCTCAAAGTGTATGCGATAACAAGAAAGAAGATAACTTTGGTCTTGTATTACTTGCAGAGCTAGAGAAGCTGGGTTCAGGAAATTACAGTATTGTTTGGGATTTCTCGCATATTGGTTACGACATATATGAAGAAGGGTTAGCGATTATAACGAAGCATTCAATTGTAAAACAAGATTCTTTCTTTGTATCAGAAAGTAAGGATACTTCTTATTGGAAAGCACGTAAAATTGTTAGTCTAACAATCTCTTATAAAGGTAAATATATAACCTTTTATTCTTGTCATCTTGGCTGGTGGAATGATGAAGAAGAATCGTTTCAAGGACAAGTGGATTGCTTAATGGAACATATTAATAAAAATGAATTCTCTTTTCTAATGGGTGATTTTAATAATAACGCTCGTTTACAAGGAGAAGGATACGATTATCTCATTCAAAAAGGACTTTACGACACATATGAACTAGCTTTTGAAAAAGATGAAGGAACAACTGTACAAGGGAAAATTGCTGGTTGGGATGAAAATAAGCAAAACTTACGAATTGATCTTATTTTAAGTAACAAGCCAACAAAAGTTATTTCTTCAAAAGTTATTTTCAATGGTGTAAATCGAAATGTTATTTCAGATCATTTCGGAGTAGAAATTCAATTGGACATATAATATAGAAGAAATCCTCATAGCTATGTAAGCGCTGTGAGGATTTTTTTCTGCGAATACAAGTATTTCCAAGAGAAAATACTTGTATTTTTTATGACATTTCCTATATATTTGTTATTACTGAATGTAAAACTAATTTGGTCATTTTGTATGAATTGTTTATCGGCTTCGTTATATAATGAAGTAAGTAAAAGGTTTTGGGAAAATAGTACATTTTCGTTTAATCCACGATGTAGAAAATGATATAATTGCAAAATGCATGTATCATTTTCTAAAGAAGGAAAAATATATAATTAGGTGATAGCTTATATGAAACAAATATGGCGTATTTATACGACGGACTTACGGAATGTAGCCAAACATTGGGCTGCAATTGTAATTGTATTAGGGCTAATGATTTTACCATCGTTATATGCATGGTTTAATATCAAAGCTTCTTGGGATCCTTATGGAAATACAAAAGACGTTCCAATAGCAGTTTCTAATGAAGATGTTGGATCAAACTTGCGTGGGAAAGATATTAACATCGGGAATGAAATTGTTGATTCACTAAAAGAGAACAAAAATCTTGGTTGGAAGTTTGTTGATGAAAAGCAAGCAATTCATGGAGTAGAACATGGAGAATACTATGCAAGTATTACAATTCCGAAAGACTTCTCAGAAAAAATTGCAACAGTCATTAGCGATAATCCACAAAAACCAGAACTTGATTATTTTGTGAATGAAAAAGTGAACGCCATTGCACCGAAAATCACAGCAAAAGGTGCATCAGGTATAACAGAAGAAATCAGTAAAAACTTCGTTAAAACAGCAAACGGTGAGATTTTTCAAGTTTTCAATGACCTTGGAATCGATTTAGAAACAAACTTACCAAGTATCGAAAAAGTGAAAGATCTTGTATTCAAGCTAGAAGCACAGTTCCCAGAAATGTATACACTTGTGAATACAGCATTAGATGATGCTACTAGAGCACAAGATCTTGTGAAAGTTGCACAAGAGGATTTACCGGTTGTAGAAAGTGTGATTAATGATGGGCAGGCAACATTGAAAAGTTTAGATGAATTTTTCGCACGAAATGATGAAACATTAAAGAATGCTCCAGGAACAATTAAGAGAGATTTAACAGTCATGAAAAAAGGAATGGATAGTGCAGCGACTATAACGGACTTCTTAATGGGTCCAGGGGTTAATTTGAATGTTCCTGATTTTTCTCAGCTGCCTACACTTCCTGAGTTCCCGGCAATGCCACAACTTCCACAACTTCCGGAACTTCCGAAGTTGAATACTGAGGGATATAAAGATATTGCGAGAAATATTAATCAAACTGTGAACAATGTTTTAAGCTCAGCACGTGTGGGAACTGCATATGCGCAAAGTGTTATGGATGGATTACAAAATGGAAATATTGATCCAGAGATGGCGAAGAAAAATATTGAGACGATTTCAAATAATTTTCAAACGCATATCGACAATCTTTCTTCAATCATTTCCATGATGTCTACTCTTCAACAGAATGCAACAACTGATTTCGGTAAGCAGTTCTTCGGTGATAGAATAGCGCATTTAACAGCTATTAGAGATGGTCAACAAGACTTGAACAATCGATTTAAACATCTTAATGATCTAATTAGTACAGGTCAAGAAGTAAAACAAGATGTGAGAGATGCGATTAATCAAAAATTAAACGCAACAAATGCTTTGATTGATAAAGCTGAGAAGGACTACAATGAAACATTTGTAGCTGATTATCAAAAAGCAGTTAGCACAGCAGAACAACTAAAAAATCTAGCTGGACAGTTAAATGGTGATGTAGAACAAGTTACAAACAAGATACAAGGCGATTATGAAAAAGCGAAGTCTCAATATAATCAGTTCAGAGATGGGTATGAAAATGTTAAAACCGATGCTCAAAAAGCAGTAGAAGACCTGCAAAATAAGGGTGTCAATGGTCTAGATTCAACAAAAGTAGCTTTAAATAGTTTAAACAGTCAATTCCAAGCGACTTCCAATATGATTGGTGATATGATTCCTGTCTTAGAGAATGCCAACAAAGTTTTAGCTGATGTAAATAGCGATAAAAACTTTAATGATCAAATTGCGAAGTTGAAAAAAGCACAAGATGGTCTACAAAAAGGCATGGAATTAACGGATAAAGGAATTGACGCTATTAATAAAGGACAGCAACCAGCAAAAGATGTCATTGAAAGTATTAATGAAGTATCGAAAAATGTTTCAGCTGAATTAGGTGACATTTTAGCAAGATACGATTCAGAAATCGTTCCGAACTTCAATGCAGCAATTGCTCGTACAAAAGAGATGTCAAAAAATACATCTAAGATTTTAAACGACGCAGATAAAAAGCTTCCAGATGTAAAAAAACTGCTAGAAGATTCATCAAAAGGTTTAGTAGAAGGTAAAAAGAAAGTAGAAGATATTAAAGCAGAAATGCCAGCTACTGAGAAAAAGATTAAAGAATTAGCAGATAAAATTCGTAAGTTTGAGTCGGAAGAAGATATAAAAGATATCATCCGTTTATTGAAAAACGATGTTGAAAAGCAAAGTGATTATTTTGCAAATCCAGTAAATTTAAAAGAAAATAAATTATTTGCGATGCCGAACTATGGTTCTGCGATGTCACCATTCTATACAGTGCTTGCGTTATGGGTAGGAGCATTGTTAATGGTTTCGTTATTAACAGTAGAAGTACATGAGGAAGGCGCAAATTATAAGAGTCATGAGATTTACTTCGGACGCTTCTTAACATTTTTAACAATTGGTCTTACGCAGGCGTTTATCGTATCAATGGGTGATATATTCTTACTCGGTACGTATGTAGTCGATAAATTCTGGTTTGTTTTATTCAGCTTATTTATCAGTGCAGTCTTTGTTTGTATCGTATACTCACTCGTTTCTGTTTTTGGAAACGTTGGGAAATCGATGGCGATTGTTTTACTGGTACTGCAAGTAGCTGGATCAGGCGGGACATTCCCAATTCAAATGACGCCACCGTTCTTCCAAGCAATTTATCCATTCTTACCGTTTACGTATGCAATTAGTGCCCTTCGTGAAACAGTAGGTGGAATGCTTTGGGATATTGTAATAAGAGATCTTCTCGTGTTAAGTGTCTTCATCGTAATCATGCTTATTATCGCATTATTACTGAAAACACCGATTAATAAGTCGAGTGAAAAATTTGTTGAGAATGCAAAAGGAAGTAAGATCATTCACTAATTAGAAAAGGTTCCTACCAAATTTGGTAGGAACCTTTTCATTATCTTTAAAGATAGGTTTAATCAAATTTTAATTTTTTTAATGCTTCTGCTAGCGCGTTATTCAAAGGTTCTTCTTGTTTTTGTTGCTGCTTCATATATTTTTGGACGTAACGCTTATCAGCTTTACTACCAGACTCTTTCTTACGGCGTTCTTGGAATGAAGAAAGCTTCTCACGATATCCGCATTTACATGCGAAGATTTGACCGTCTCCTTCACCGCGAAGTTCTAGTTTTTTCTTACATTGAGGACAGCGTGCGTTTGTAGTACGGGATACATTTTTACGGTGACCGCATTCACGATCTTGGCACACAAGCATTTTACCTTTTTTTCCATTTACTTCTAGCATTGGTTTACCACAGTCTGGACAAGTTTTTGTTGAAATATTGTCATGCTTATATTTTTTATCGCTCGATTTAATTTCGGCAACAATTTCTTTTGTATAGTTTTTCATTTCTAAAATGAATACTTCTTTTTTTAGTTTGCCGTTTGCGATTGCCTCAAGCTTTTGTTCCCACTCGGCAGTTAGGGTAGGAGATTTTAATTCTTCTGGTACTAAATCAAGTAACTGACGGCCTTTTGATGTAATGTGAATATCTTTACCACGCTTTTCGATTAAGAACGAATTGAATAGCTTGTCGATAATGTCGGCGCGTGTAGCTACGGTACCTAGTCCACCAGTTGATTTTAACGTGTCAGCAAGTTTTTTATTTTGCGAGCCCATGTACTTTGTAGGGTTTTCCATTGCTGAAAGTAATGTCGCTTCATTAAAACGTGCAGGTGGTTTTGTTTGACCTGATGTTTGTGCAATTAGTTTCACGTTTAATGTATCGTCTTTTTCGATGCGAGGTAAGATCTGCTCTTTTAAATCTTCAGCTGCATCGTCATCTTCAAATCTGTTTTCATATACTTCTTTCCAACCAGAATTTAAAATTGTTTTGCCACGTGCAACGAATGTTTCATCACCAATTTTTGTGCGTAACGTTAGTTGTTCATATTCGAAGGCTGGGAATAAAACTGCTAAGAAGCGTTTTATAACTAAATCATAAATTTTGCGTTCTTTATCTGTGAAAGCTGAGAAGTTTACATAGCTTTCTGTTGGAATGATTGCGTGATGATCACTTACTTTACTATCATCAACAAACGATTTAGCAGATTTGATTGGTTTATTTAAAATCTTATGAGCTAAAGGACGATATTCTCCTACCCCGCACGCCTTCAGACGTTCTGGAAGTGTTCCTACAATATCAGATGAGATATAGCGTGAATCTGTACGAGGATACGTTAAAACTTTATGTTGCTCATACAATTTTTGCATAATATTTAACGTTTCTTTTGCGGAGTAACCAAAGATTTTATTCGCATCACGTTGTAGTTCAGTTAAATCATAAAGACCAGGAGAGAATGATTTTTTCTGCTTTTTCTCAATTTCCACGACAGTAGCATTTTGTTTGTCCAGTTTTTTCACAATTGCATCCGTTTTTTCTTTATCAAAACTACGTCCATTGCCTTTAGCATCTTGCCAAGTCAGTTTTAACTTGTCTGTTGTTTGGGCTTCGATACCGTAGTATGTTTGTGCTTTGAAGTTTTTAATTTCGTCCTCACGACCTGCAATGATAGCCACAGTAGGTGTTTGCACACGACCACAGTTTAGTTGTGCATTAAACCTTGTAGTTAATGCACGTGTTGCATTAAGGCCGATATACCAGTCAGCCTCCGAACGTGCGACAGCCGAAGCGTATAAATTGTCATATGCTTTACCTGGCTTTAAGTTTGCGAAGCCATCTTTGATTGCTTTATCAGTAACAGATGAGATCCATAGACGTTTGATAGGTTTATTAATTCTAACTTTATCAATAATCCAACGAGCGACTAATTCTCCCTCTCTTCCTGCGTCTGTAGCCACTATTATTTCATTTACATCTTTTCTAATCAGTTGGCTTTTAACGGCATTAAACTGCTTGCCAGTTTGCTTAATCACTGTCAATTTCAAACGATCAGGTAGCATTGGCAGATCTTCTAGATTCCACTTTTTGTATTTCACATCATAGCTTTCTGGATCTGCTAATGTAACGAGATGCCCTAAAGCCCAAGTAACGATATATTTATTACCTTCAAGATAACCATTTCCTTTTTTATCACACTGTAGTACACGGGCAATATCACGTGCAACAGAAGGTTTCTCAGCAATTACAACACTTTTTGCCATATTTAAAACATCCTTTCAAGTTTCCGTAAGTTAAATATAGCATAGATCCTTTTCGGATTCAGTTATGCCGAAGATTCTAACCTTTTGCTATAAATTTCTACATCTTTAAATAGTTAAGGTGCGAAAGTTTTAGTATTTCGTATATAACAAAATAATTGTTTTTCTTTTTGAAAGGAAAAACAATTATTTTGCAAAGTGGAAAAGTATCAAAGCGTGATGTTGTGAAGTATATGAAACAACAAAATTAAGATGATGAACCACGTTATCCTGCGTTAGCGGAAGTGTTGGCGAAATTCAAGTTTGGTTCAAAAACATAAGAAGAAAGCCCAGTTTTCCTTATCTCAAAGGGGAATTGGTTTTTTTATTAATCTTGTAGACAGGATAGGTTTCCTCATATGAATAAAAAAGCGATATAAATAAATGGTATTCGTTGACATCGTAAATGAATTTCATTATCATTAAAGGAGGTTGTCTGATTATTGCTAAAATGTCAGATATAAAATCAATTATTACATATAGTAAAGTATGAGTTTAATTGATAATCAAAATCATTTGTATCCCGCATGAACGGGTAGTAGGAAATACTTACTAGTGAAAGTCATCCCGCATTAACGAGCAGTAATACTCCCACCTCAAAGTTCTGCGAAAGCAAAGAAGTTAGGTGGAAGATAAACTGCCCGTAAAAGCCCGATTGGTTCAACTAATAATCAGTGGGGGATGGAGAAAACCCCCACTGATTAAAGTTTCATTTTATGTTTTATATCATTCTATGTATAGATGAGGGGGATAAAATGATAGGATTATAGTCTGTTTGAAATCAAATGATGGCGACAGAACATAATCTGCACCATGAAGAAATTATGAAAAAAAGATATTTGTTTATCATGCTTATTGTTTTATCAATTGCGTCTATTTTTATCGGTGTAAAAGATATTAAGCCGACAGACATTTTACATTTAGATCAAGGACAGCTCCAAATTTTACTTGTTAGCAGATTACCGCGCTTAATTAGTATTATTGTAGCCGGTATTAGTTTAAGTATAAGTGGCTTAATTATGCAGCAATTGAGCAGAAATAAGTTTGTATCTCCAACAACTGCGGGGACGATGGATAGCGCAAAGTTAGGCGTTTTAGTTTCATTGTTGCTATTTACGTCAGCAAGCCCACTTGAAAAAATGTTGGTAGCATTTATTTTTGCGTTAGCTGGCACATTTTTATTTATGCAAATTTTGAAGAGAATTAAGTTTAAGGATACAATTTTCATTCCACTTGTTGGGATTATGTTTGGAAATATTATTAGTTCCATTACAACATTCTTTGCTTATAAATATGACTTAATTCAAAATATCAATTCATGGCTACAAGGTGACTTTTCAATGATTATGAAGGGAAGATATGAAATTTTATATTTAAGTATCCCGCTTGTGATCATTGCCTTTTTATACGCAAATCGTTTTACCGTTGCTGGAATGGGAGAAGATTTTGCAGCGAATTTAGGGATGAATTACAACCGTGTGCTAAATATCGGTCTCATTATCGTCGCTTTAATCTCTGCATTGGTTGTCTTAACTGTCGGAATGATTCCGTTTTTAGGGCTTATTATTCCAAACATTGTTTCGATTTACCGCGGGGATAATTTGAAAAATAGTTTACCTCATACTGCTTTACTCGGAGCAGTTTTCGTACTTGCTTGCGATATACTTGGCCGCATCGTGATTTATCCGTACGAGATTTCTATCGGTCTTACAGTAGGGGTAATCGGAAGCGGAATCTTCCTTTATTTATTGATGAGGAGAAACGCATATGCAGCATAGAAAACAAACAAATCATAAAAAAATGTTGGCAGTGCTTGCCATTTTATCAATTGTAGCTATTGGGATATTTTTATTTATTAACTTAAATATGAATACGTTAGATTATGCATTGCCAAGAAGAGGGAAGAAATTGTTGGCAATGGTTATAACGGGCGGAGCAATTGCGTTTTCGTCTATGATTTTTCAAACGATTAGTAACAACCGTATTTTAACACCTAGTGTCATTGGTTTAGATTCACTCTATATGTTTATTCAAACATTTGTTGTGTTTGTGTTTGGATCGCAGCATATAGCGATGATGAATACAAATATTAACTTTCTTATATCCATAAGTTTAATGGTTGTCTTTTCGCTATTTCTTTATAAATTTCTCTTTAAGAGGGAAGGCAACAATATTTACTTCTTATTGTTAATTGGGTTAATATTTGGTACATTCTTTCAAAGTTTATCTTCCTTTATGCAAGTGCTCATTGATCCAAATGAGTTTCAAATTGTACAAGGAAAAATGTTTGCTAGTGTAAATAACGTAAAAACAGAGTTACTTGTAACGTCTATTATCGGAATTGTATTAGTTATTGCATATGTGTATAAGGAACTGAAGTTATTAGATGTACTATCACTAGGAAGAGAAGAGGCTATTAATTTAGGTGTAGACTACGATAAAGTTGTGAAAAAGCTGTTAATTGTAATTGCGATTCTAGTTTCTATTTCTACAGCACTAGTTGGACCAATTACATTTTTAGGATTACTTGTAGTTAACGTTGCGCGTGAATGTTTACGTACATATCAGCACAAATATTTAATAGCAGGTTCTATCTTTATTAGTATTATTGCCCTAGTAGGGGGGCAATTGATTGTTGAAAGATTGTTTGAATTTAATACAACTTTAAGTGTTATTGTGAATTTTGTTGGTGGAGTATACTTCATCTATCTTCTATTAAAGGAGAGCAAGACATGGTAGAAGTAAGAAATGTATCAAAACAATATGGAAATAAAAATGTTGTTGAGGATGTCTCTATTAAAATAGCAAAAGGGAAAATAACATCCTTTATCGGGCCGAATGGAGCTGGAAAAAGTACAGTTCTTTCTATGATGAGCAGGCTGTTACAAAAAGATGCTGGTGAAATCTATATAGAGGATAAAGAAATTGGCGAATGGAAGAGTAATGAGCTTGCCAAAAAAATCTCTATTTTAAAGCAAACAAATCATATCAATTTAAGACTTACAATTCGGGAATTAGTTAGCTTTGGAAGATTTCCATATTCACAAGGTAATCTATCAAAGGAAGATTGGAATCATATTGAAGAAGCAATCCGTTATATGGAGCTTGAAGATATTCAATATAAGTATTTAGATCAGCTCAGTGGTGGGCAACGGCAAAGAGCATATATCGCCATGGTCATTGCTCAAAATACAGAATACATTTTGCTAGATGAGCCGCTTAACAATTTAGATATGAAACATTCTGTCCAAATTATGAAAGTACTGAGACGCTTAGTTGAAGAGCTTGGCAAAACAATTGTTATTGTCATTCATGATATTAACTTTGCTTCTTGTTACTCCGATCGCATCGTTGCTTTGAAAGATGGAAAAGTAATGAAAGAAGGAGCAACAAATGAAATTATTGATCCGGTTGTTTTGAAAGATATTTATGATATGAATATTCATATTGAGGAAATTGCCGGAAATAATATATGTATTTATTTTTCATAGTGGGGGTTATTTTGGTAGTACTAGCTTACTATCTATTTAAAATAATTTTTAAAAATTTATAGAGGTGATTAAAGTGAAAAAATTAGCAATGCTATTATTAACTTTCATGCTTGCAATTGTAGCTGTAGCTTGTAGCAACAACGCTTCTTCTGATAAAAAAACAGAAGCAAGTGAAAGTAAAGAAATTACGATTAAGCATAAATTAGGAGAAACAAAAGTTAAAACAAACCCGAAAAAAGTTGTCGTATTTGACTTTGGTTCATTAGATACATTAGATAAATTAGGTGTTGAAGTAACTGGTGTACCACAAAAGAGTGTACCAAAATACCTTTCTAAATATGAAGATAAAAAATACACAAACGTTGGTGGTTTAAAAGAGCCAGACTTTGAAAAAATTAATGAAATTAATCCAGATTTAATTATCATTTCTGGAAGACAATCTGATTCATACAAAGAATTTGAAAAAATTGCTCCAACAATTTATGTAGAACAAGATACAAAAGATTATATGAAATCATTTAAAGAAAACACAGAAATGTTAGCGAAAATCTTCGGTAAAGAAGATCAAGCGAAAAAAGAAATTGCAACAGTTGAAAAAGATATAAAAGCATTAAATGAAAAAGCTACGAAAAGTGATAAAAAAGGTTTAATTATCTTAGCAAATGACGGTCAAGTAAGTGCATATGGTCCAAATTCTCGCTTTGGTATTATTCATGACGTATTTGGTGTAGCTCCTGTGGATACAGAACTTAAAGCGGATACGCATGGTAATAAGATTTCATTTGAATACATTCTTGAGAAAAACCCAGATTACTTATTTGTAATCGATAGAGGTGCTGTTGTTGGCGGTAAATCTTCTGCAAAACAAGTTGTGGAAAATGAAATTGTTAGCAAAACGAATGCTGCGAAAAACAACAATGTAATCTATTTAGATGCAAACTACTGGTACCTATCTGGTGGCGGACTTGAGTCTGTATCAGCAATGGTGAAAGAAGTATCTGAAGCCTTAAAATAATAAGATGAGAAACAGTGATAGGATTCATTTCCTATCACTGTTTTTGTATATAAATATGGATTGAAAGACCGACATAAAACCATTCCTTTTAGGTGGTAGAGAGAATCCGCCGGTGGATAGAAGCGGTCAGTTCCTTTTTTAGCCCCATGCCATGTGAAAACAGAAGGAGAAAATGAGAGGAAGTCTCTTTTTATTTTTCATAGCCGCAATTTATATGTTGGAAAATCAACTTGGATTTATATATGATAGAGTAAAGAACTTGTTATTTTACTAGAATAAGAGTAGACTCTGAAGTAGATGAATAAGAAAACACATGGGAGTTTGCGGATGCAAACTGAGAGTACGGCTAATCTGTCGTTGACCATTTGAACCTGTTGGATAATGCCAGCGTAGGGAGAGTGTAAAAGCACATGTTCAGGCACTTTGCATACGCGAAGTGTCTTTTTGTGTATCTCCCACTATTAAGTTAGGAGATGAAAAGAATGAATATACAAGAAATCAAAAAAGTAGTGGAGAAAGTAAGAGAATCTAATCCACTTGTGCATAATATTACAAATGTTGTTGTGACAAATTTTACAGCGAATGGCTTACTTGCATTAGGGGCCTCACCTGTTATGGCATATGCAAAAGAAGAAGTAGCGGAAATGGCTAGTATTGCTGGAGCACTTGTTTTAAACATGGGTACACTTCGTCCTGAAGAGGTAGAAGCAATGTTACTTGCTGGTAAATCAGCGAATACGAATCATGTACCAGTATTGTTTGATCCAGTTGGTGCAGGCGCAACTTCTTATCGAACAGAAGTTGCAAGGTACATTCCAAGTGAAGTGGATTTAGCAATGATTCGCGGAAATGCAGCGGAAATTGCTAATGTAATTAATGAGAAATGGGAAATTAAAGGTGTCGATGCTGGAATCGGAAACGGTGATGTTGTAGGAATTGCGAAACAAGCGGCAGATGAACTAGATACAGTTACGGTGATTACCGGAAAAGAAGACGTTGTGACAGATGGTGAGCGAACTGTTATCGTTCGTAATGGTCATCAGATTTTAACGAAAGTCACAGGAACAGGCTGTCTATTAACTTCTGTAATGGGAGCATTTGCAGCAGTTGAAAAAGATTATGTAAAAGCAGCAGTTGCTGCATTAACATTTTATGGCGTGGCAGCAGAAATAGCTGCTGTTAAAACAGTAGAATTAGGACCAGGAAGTTTCCAAATTGAATTTTTGAATCAGCTAGCAAACACTACTGCGAATGATATCGAGCAATATGGAAATCTCCAAGAGGTGCAGTAAGAGGGGGTGAGAGACATGGCGCGTATTGATAAACAACAAATGTCCAAATTATTGCAAGTATATTTTATTATGGGAAGTAATAACTGCCAAAAGGACCCATTACAAGTAATGAAAGAAGCACTAGATGGCGGAGTGACACTTTTTCAATTTCGTGAAAAGGGAGAAGGAGCTTTAACTGGAGAGAACAGGTTGCATTTTGCTAAGCAGCTACAAGCGCTTTGTAAAGAATATAATGTTCCATTTATCGTAAATGATGATGTGGAATTAGCAATTGAATTAGATGCAGATGGTGTTCATGTCGGGCAAGATGACGAAGGAATTACATCAGTTCGTGAAAAAATGGGAGATAAAATTGTCGGAGTATCTGCTCATACGGTAGAGGAAGCACATTTTGCAATTGCAAATGGGGCGGATTATCTAGGAGTAGGACCTATCTTTCCAACGAGCACGAAAAAGGATACAAAAGCAGTACAAGGAACGAAAGGTCTGCGTCATTTTAGAAAGGCGGGGATTACAGTCCCGATTGTTGGAATTGGAGGAATTACAGTTGAAAATGCTGCTTCTGTTATAGGAGCGGGGGCAGATGGAGTTTCCATTATTTCAGCGATAAGTTTAGCAGATTCACCTTATGAAAGTACAAAAAAACTTATAGAACAAGTAAATAAATAAAAAAGGGGAGGCAGCTTAAATAGAAATAAGCCGCCTCCCCTTTTTTATTTAGTAATAGTTTGTATTTCAATGACGAGTTTTAATGGGTATGGAAAGGTAAAAATAGGGATTTGAGTTTTTTTTGTAGGAAAAGGATGATTGGTGATAGATACTACTCTTAAAATGGGATTGGAAAATCCATACGCTCAATTTTGGAAAAAGAGTGATCTCGTTATTTGGGGACAGCAAAAAGTATGATTGATGAGGGGCAATAATCAATGGAGGGTGAAGAAATTCCCAGGGATAAAAGTTATACTTTTCAGCATAAAAACATTGGTGCGGCTCAAACTAACATGTATGAATATATCCGTTTCGGAGGCGACAACATGATTTCTTTACAAGATATTATAGCTGCTCATGAGAAAATGAAAGGCATTGTACATATGACACCGCTGGATTATTCAAGTACATTCAGTGAGTTATCGCATAATGAAGTGTATTTAAAACTTGAAAATTTACAAAAGACGGGTTCTTTTAAAGTGCGAGGCTCTTATAATAAGATGGTTTCTCTTGATAAAGGTGAATTAGAAAATGGAGTTATTGCAGCATCTGCTGGAAATCACGCACAAGGAGTCGCTTATTCTAGTAATATGCTCGATATTCCCTGTACGATTGTGATGCCCAAAGGTGCACCGCTCAGTAAAGTGCTTGCGACTAAGCGATATGGTGCACATGTGGAATTGCAAGGTGATGTATTTGACGATGCTTTAGCTTATGCACTTGATTTAAAAGAACAAACGGGTGCGAAGTTTGTTCACCCATTTGATGATGATGCTGTAATTTCTGGTCAAGGGACGGTAGGTTTAGAAATATTGCAGCAGCTTGATGACGTCGAAGTTGTTATTTGTCCAGTTGGTGGCGGCGGCTTAATTGCAGGTGTTGCGCTGGCGATTAAAGAACAAAAACCGTCGGTGAAAATATATGGTGTACAAGCGCTTGCTTGTCCGGGGATGAAGCAATCATTGCAAGAAAAGAAAGTGATAACAGTAGATGGGGCCCCAACTATGGCAGATGGTATCGCTGTAAAAAGGCCAGGTGATTTAACATTTCAGCTTGTAGAGCGATATGTAGATGATATTTTTTGTGTGGATGAAATGGAAATTGCGAGAACGATGTTAATGCTACTTGAAAGAAATAAATTATTAGTAGAAGGCTCAGGTGCTAGTTCATTAGCTGCTTTACTCTATCAAAAAATTCCTGTGAAAGAGAAAAAAGTTGTGTCGATTTTAAGTGGTGGAAATGTTGATGTTAACTTCATTACTCGTATTATTGAACATGGGATGGTTGAAGCTGGCCGATTTGTTCATATCGCAACAATGATTAAAGATAAACCAGGACATTTGCAACACTTACTCGAAATTGTAACAAGTTTTGAGGCGAACGTATTACATATTCATTTAGAGAGAATTGGAACAAAAGTGTTTCCAGGGTATGCACAGCTCCATTTATCATTAGAAACAAAAGATAAAAATCATATTGAAGAAGTATTAAGTGGGATAGAAAAGAAAGGGTATAACGTAGAAATTGTTGAATGAATAATTTAAACAAACGTTTGATTAAATGAAAAAGCACAAACTTTATTCAGAAAAAGTTTGTGCTTTTGTATGTTAAAACATAATTGAAATGAGTAGCATCCCAATTCCAATGGAAGCGAATGTTGCGACTAGACCAGGAATCATAAAGCTATGATTTAATACATATTTACCAATACGTGTTGTTCCTGTACGGTCAAAGTTGATCGCAGCAACAATTGTTCCGTAGTTTGGAATGAAGAAATAACCGTTTACTGCCGGGAACATTGCAATAAGTAGTGCAGGTGAAATGCCGAGTGACAATCCAAGTGGCATTAACGCACGTACTGTTGCTGCTTGACTATAAAGTAAGATTGATAAGATAAATAGTGCAATTGCGAATAACCAAGGTGCACTTGTTACTAAGTGTTGAATGGATCCTTGAATCATATTTAAGTTTCCATTGAAGAATGTGTCTCCCATCCAAGCGATACCGAAGATTGCAACAACGGCTGTAGCACCTGCTTTAAAGACATTGCCAGATACAATGCTCTCTACATTTGGTTTACAGAAGATAATAATAAGAGCAGCAATTGTTAGCATAATCATTTCAATTGTGTAAGGCATCGATAGACGAACCAACTTTCCATCTACCATCCATCCTGGACGAAGGGCTTCAAATGAGCCAAGAAGAACAACAAAAATTGTTGCGAATAAGAAAAGAAGAACAGATAGTTTCGCGCCTTTTGTTCCGGTGAACTTTTCCTTTTCTTCGAGTTTAGGAATCATGCCTTCTTTTAAACGCTTTAAGTATTCAGGATCTTCGTTTAATTCTTTACCCAGTTTGCTTGCAACGAAAGCTGCTAACATACAAGCAATGAAAGTAGAAGGAATACTTACTTTTAAAATATCTAGCAGTGTGATTTTATAATCAGCTAGCATTGCTAGAAGTGCAACAGTTGCAGCTGAAATTGGACTTGCTGTAATTGCTTGTTGTGAAGCGATTACGGCAATGGACATCGGACGTTCTGGTCTGATTCCTGATTCACGTGATACTTCTGCGATAACAGGGAGTACTGAATAGGCAACGTGACCAGTCCCTGCGCAAAATGTAAATAAATACGTAACAATTGGTGCGAAGAATGTAATACGCTTCGGATTTTTACGAAGTGCTTTTTCAGCGAGATGGACAAGATAATCCATTCCGCCTGCGGCTTGCAGTGCGCCAGCAGCTGTAATTACTGCTAGAATCATCAACATAACGTCAATAGGTGGAGCGGTAGGTTGTAAGTGGAAGACGAATACGAGTATTGCCATACCAACTCCGCCCATTACTCCTAGTCCAACTCCGCCAAGGCGTGCACCGATAAAAATGCAGAGTAATAAGGTAATAAATTGTAGCCAAAACATAATAAAATACCTCCAACATTCATATGGTAAGATATTTTTGAATAATTTAATTTGAATGATAATTATTAAATTAAACAAATAAAAACCTTTTTTATTATATAACACATAAAAAGTAACATTCACTATAATTGGTAAAATTATTTTACAAAAATAATCGTAAAAATGTAATTTTTTAATATAGTGTTTTATGATTGAAGCAGTTATGTAATCTGCTTATCATGGAAGATAAATTTGCGAAAAATAAGAAAATCGAATAATGGGAGTTAAAAGGAGGGAAGAATTTCAACTAGTATTACTGCCCGTAAAAGCCCGATTCGTGAGGGTTAATAATCAGTGGGGAATGAAGAAAAAACCTGATTAAAGTTTTGCTTTATGTGTAAATAATCCCCACTCTATTGTTGATATATAAGTTAGAATGGGGATTAAGAAAAATATGAGTTAGAAAAAACATAGAACTATTTTGTTATGAGAGAGTTTTACAGACCAATGTTTTTTCTTTTTTATAGTGTTTAAAGATTATTTATTAAAGATTTTTGCTTCTAATTTACGACCAGTTGGAGTTGCAGCTAAACCTCCCTCTGCTGTTTCACGTAAAGCTGAGGGCATCATACGGCCGATGCTATACATTGCATTAATTACTTCGTCACAAGGGATAGCAGATATAATACCAGCTAATGCCATATCAGCTGCAATTAATGCGTTCGATGCACCACCAGCATTTCGTTTTACGCAAGGTACTTCTACAAGGCCTGCGACAGGATCGCATACAAGGCCTAATAAATTTTTTAATGCAATACTAAACGCCGTTGCACATTGTTTTGGTGTACCTCCTGCCATAGCAACTGCACCAGCTGCCGCCATTCCGCTAGCCGTACCGACTTCAGCTTGACAACCACCAGCAGCTCCAGAGATGGAAGCGTTGTTGGCAGTGACAATTCCAAATGCAGCAGCTGTAAATAAAAATTCTAGCATTTGTTCTTCTGTTGCTTGTAATTTTTCTTTTACTGCAAATAATACACCAGGAACTGTACCAGCTGATCCTGCGGTTGGGTTTGCACAAATAATGCCCATTGCTGCATTTACTTCATTTGTTGCAACAGCTTTTGCAACTGCATTGAGGATGATATCTCCCGAGAGTCCTTTTTTACTTTCAATATACTGTCCCCAGTTAAACCAGTGATGGATTTAACCCCTGCTAGTCCTTGAGAAATAGCATTTTCCATAATCGTAAGCTTTTTTTCATACGGTCGATTACTTCTTCGCGAGAAGATTCTGTAGCTAAAATTTCTTGACGAACCATGATTTCAGCTATAGACACGTTTTCTCGTTTTGTTAATTCTAGAAGATCTGCGACTGTTTTGAACATCATAATTATCAATCCTTTACTGGAAGTTTTGTATGTAGGAGATATTGCTAATGAATACTAACTTACACGTTTACCGTCAATCTCTGTAATTTCCATCATACCGCCACCGATTGAAATACCGACTAATTCCATCTTTCGCGAGCCTTTTATTAACTTAAGACGAGCTGTGTTTGGATGTTCACTTTCTTCTTCACATTCATGAAAATTAACATTCATCCCGATTGCTTTTGCTAGTTTTAATGCTTTTGGAATACGCGAGTCATCTGTTGGAAATCCCATTAATCCCCCGACAATCGCTACATCTGTTCCATGGCCTTTATATGTTTTTGCAAATGAACCATAAAATGAAATATTTACTTCTTCTGGTTGTTCACCAAATAGTGTTCTAGCTTCAACACCTATCCGAGCAGCACCAGCAGTGTGGGAACTAGAAGGACCTACCATAATTGGACCAATAATATCGAACATTGATTTGTATTTCATGTTTTATTCCTCCAAGCTTAGTTTTTTTATAGATTAAGCAGCGATTTCTTGTGAAACTTCTCTAATTTCGTCACTTCTACGAATTTTAAAGTTTTTAAAGATTAATGAGCCGATAAAACCGGATAATAAGCCAGTGGCCATAATGGTTGCTGCGCACATTAGTACTTTTACTGGATCATTGAATCCAAACATTACCATTAATCCAGCAATTGGAGTTGCTGTGCCCACAGCATTATTGATCAGTCCAAACGATGCAATAATTACGCCGGCAATCATGCCACCCATTGCGTTTGTTAAATAGATAGGAATTGGATTTGCAGCGATAATATCGATTTGTGTTAATGGTTCAATTGCAACTGCAGTTGTAGTAGATTTGTTACCAAACTTCATACGCTTGAATAGCATATAGTTAACAAAAGAAGAGCTTGTTACTGATAAAGCACCGATTGCCATTGGCATACCAGTTAAGCCAATTAAACTTGTTAAGGCCATGGAACTTAATGGGCTCATGCCAACGATTGGAATAATTCCGCCTAGAACAATTCCTAATAAAATTGGACTTCCAGTACCCGCAGATACTAAAACGTCACCGATATTTTGTAAAATTCCGACTACTATAGGTGCAATTGCTTTTGCTAATAAACGCGCTACAACTGGAGCAACTAATACAGCGACAATTAAATCGATACCTTCTGGAACACGTTTTTCAATTTGTTTAATAAGGAAAGAGACTAAGTAACCAGCTATAAATGCAGGTAATAATTTAAAATCAGCTAAAGCTACACCAACCATCATTGAATAGACCGGATTTACCCCCATTTTTAAACAAACAAGTGTACCGGCAGCGATCCCGCCAAGGCCACCTGCCATTTGACCGAGCTCTTTTAAAAATGGAATTCCGATTAAATCACCTGTTACATAACTATGAAAGGCTTCTACTAAGAACGTCGCACAAGCAGCGCCAGATAGACCACCCATAGCTTTCATTCCATTAGGAGCTTTAAAGCAAAATAATGACATACACGAAAGTACAGCGAGTAACAGTAAAGTACCTTTTAACATTTCCATACTAATTCAGTTCCCTTCATTCATTTACTTTTTAAATATAATTATCGGGAGATTGTAAACGTTTTCTCTGGAGGCGATAAAACATAATTATTTGATCGATTATCTCTCGACGCCATCATTATAACCTGTATATTTATGAGATTAATATTTTTGTGTTTTCAGAAAAGACATATAAACAGAACTTTGAATGACTAATAAATCGAATTGGTTAAAAGGAAAATGTGTCCATTATTTGAAGGTGTATCAATAGTTAATGGGGAAAATATACTACAGATTTCTTTTGATTAACAAGTTGGCTATATTGAAAAATTGTTAGTAGGTACATATTTTTTTAGTAGTTTTTGTTTATTATTCTATAAAGAAAAACTGTTATAGTAGTAAAAAAATTGGATGCAAATAGATAATCGGAGAAAATGTAAGATTAATAATGAATTAAAATCACAACAAATGAATATATATTCATTTGTTAGAAAAAAGAACTTTTTCTGTGTGTTTCTTCACAATAAATTTTATTAAAAAAACGATTTAGTTATCTTGCTTCATTTATGTTCTAATAAAGTTATTTTGAAATGTAATCTAATAGAACAGAAGCAATGTCTTCTGTGTTATAAGTTTGTTTGAAAAAATAAATCATGCTACAATGAAAACGAATTAAGGACCGGGGAGCCAATTGGCTGAGAGGATGTAAAAAGCATCGACCCTCAACCTGATCTGGATAATGCCAGCGTAGGGAGTTACTTAAAGTGATGTAGCATATGTTATTCTATAATAACTTGCATACAAGGCTTTCCTACGTGATGGTAGGAAAGCCTTTTCTTTTTACAAACATATTTTGCAAGGGGGATTTTAATATGTCACAACAAGTTACAATTTCATTTTCAGTAGTACCGCAAGCAAAAACGAATGATGTATATGCTGTTGTTGATAAAGCAATTGAAGTCGTACAACAATCGGGTGTTCGCTATGAAGTAGGTGCGATGGAAACAACGCTAGAAGGAGAATTAGACGTGCTTCTTGATGTCATTAAGCGTGCACAACAAGCTTGTGTCGATGCTGGAGCAGAAGAGGTTATTACTTCTATTAAAATCCATTATCGTCCAAGTACTGGTGTAACGATTGATGAGAAAGTTTGGAAGTACCGTGATGAATATGAAAAACCAGAAACGATCTAACATAACAATTACAACGATTTGGCTAATCCTTCTCATTGCTATATGGGAAGGAGTGGTTACATTATTTCAAATTGAGTCGTGGATTTTACCAAAGCCTTCTGCGATTGTCCAAGAGCTAGTTGGAATGAAAGATTTATTGTTACCAAATACAATGCAAACACTGCAAGAAGTTGTAATTGGTTTGTTTTTTGCGATTTTACTTGGAACAAGTATTGCAATTATTATGGATGTTATTCCGCTATTTCGCATTTTAATTAATCCGTTACTCGTTATTTCGCAAACAATTCCGATTGTGGTGCTAGCACCTCTATTTATTATTTGGTTTGGATATGGAATGTTGCCAAAGGTAATGGTCGTTATTCTTGTCTGCTTCTTTCCAATTGCTCTTAGTATTTTAGAAGGTTTTCAAACCGTAGATAAAAACATGCTCAAGTTATTAAAAACAATGCGTGCGACAAAATGGCAAACCTATCAAAAGGTGAAATTTCCAGCTGTACTTCCATACTTTTTCTCAGGGTTAAAAATTGCCGTTACATATAGCGTGATGGGAGCGATTATTGGGGAATGGCTTGGTGCGAGTGAAGGATTAGGTGTCATGCTTACGCGCGCAACAAAATCCTTTTTAACAGCTCGTGTATTTGGTATCGCAGCAATTATCGTAATGGTGACATTGCTCTTGTATTTTATCGTAGAATTTATGGCAAGACTAACAGCACCATGGATATACAGAAAGGACGATAAAAAATGAAAAAGGGACTAAAAGTGATGCTAGCGGCTTTACTCGCAGCCAGTGTTGTTGGTTGTAATGCAGCAAAGAAAGAGGAGAGTACAGATACAGGAAAGAAAGTAAAAATTGTTTTGGACTGGTTCCCAAATACAAATCATACTGGTTTATATGTAGCGAAGACGAAAGATTACTATAAAAAACAAGGTTTAGATGTAGAAATTATTCAGCCAGGTGATAACGTATCGGCAGAGCAAATGATTGCTTCAGGAAAAGCTGATTTCGGTGTGAGTTATCAAGAAAATGTAACATCGGCTCGTGTTGAAGGAATACCGGTTGTTTCGATTGGAGCAATTATTCAGCATAACACGTCAGCGTTTGCATCACTGAAAAAAGATAATATTACTTCCCCGAAAGATTTTGAAGGAAAGCGTTATGGGGGCTGGGGGGCACCAGCAGAAGAAGCGACGTTAAAAACAATTATGGATAAACATCAAGCTGATTTTAGTAAAGTAGAAAAGATTGTTCTTGGACAAACAGATTTTCTTAAATCGATTGGTCGCGATGCGGATTTTGAATGGATTTATTATGGTTGGGATGGCATTGAAGCGAAACGACAAGGAAAAGAATTAAATACAATTATGGTAAAAGATTTAGATCCAGCGTTAGATTTCTATAGTCCAGTCATTATTACAAGTGAAAAGCATACAAAGCAAGATAAAGATTTTGTGAAAAAGTTTATGAGTGCAACAGCAGAAGGATATAATTTTGCAATTAAAGAGCCAAAAGAAGCTGCTGATATTTTAATTAAAAATGTACCGGACATTAATAAAGAGTTAGTACAAGAGAGCCAAAAATGGTTAAGTACGAAGTATCAAGATGATGCGAAAGCGTGGGGAGTACAGAAGGAAGAAGTTTGGACGAATTACATGAATTTCTTACATGATAACAAAGTTATTAAAAAGAAAATTGAAGTAAAAGATGCCTTTACAAACGAATTCCTTCCGAGTGAAAAATGACCGGATTACAAATAAAAGATGTTGTGAAAGCATTTGATGGGAAAAATGTACTAGAAAAAATTAGTGCTTCTATACAAGAAGGTGAGTTTGTCTCGTTCGTAGGCCCAAGTGGTTGCGGAAAAAGTACGTTATTAAATTTGATTGCGAGTGTTGAAGAGGCGACTAGTGGTGAGGTGGCCTATAATGATACCCTTGTTCAAAAACAAGATATTGTAAGTTATATGCCACAGCAAGATTTGTTACTTCCATGGCGCTCAGCACTGCAAAATATTGTTCTTCCACTAGAAATTGAAGGGAAGCCAAAGAAAGAGCGACTTACAGAAGGAATGGAAGCCTTAGAGCAGTTTGGTCTAGCTGAATATGCAAATCATTATCCAGATGCATTATCTGGTGGTATGCGTCAGCGTATTAGTTTTCTTCGTACCTATTTATGTGAAAAGCCGATTATGCTACTTGATGAACCGTTCGGTAAGTTAGATGCATTTACAAAAATGGAAGTACATCGTTGGCTTTTAAATTCGTGGCATCAAGAGAAGCAAACAATTGTGATGGTAACGCATGATCTAGACGAAGCAATATTATTGTCTGATCGTGTGTTTATCATGTCTCAAAGACCAGCAACAATTGTAGGTGAGGTGAATGTTAACTTACCCCGTCCTCGAACGATGGAAATGTTAACATCTCTTGAGCTGAAAGAAGATAAAGCGGAGATTTTAGGAATATTGGCTCCTTATATGCAGAAGTAATAAAAGTCTCTTAACAATTTTTGATATAATAATTGTTAAGAGGCTTTTTGTTTGAAAAAATTTTTTAATGAAAAAGAGGAACAAAAAGATTCATAACGAATAAAATATAAGAGCATGGTACATGCTTATTATAAGACAATAATGATTCATAAAGGAGTGAAAGGATAAGATGACTTTATCGACTGTTCTTCAAATGGTTTTAGCTTGATATGGGAGAAGTCTGCCCATTTTTAAAGTTTAAGCCAAATTGAAGACAGCAGGTAAAGAGCCTTAATCCTTTTTTACGATAATAAATTGTAATGGGTAAGGTGTGTTCACCTTACTCATTTTTCATGTATACACAATTCAATAAGATCTTTATTTTGCTGTTCTCTCTATTTGGCTTGTTAGTTATAAAGAAAAGGAGAGAACAAAAATGAGTGTATTAACAGTAGAAAATCTTACGCATACGTATGGAGATAAAACCATTTTATATAATGCTTGTTTTCGATTATTACAAGGTGAGCACGCCGGGCTTGTTGGGAGTAATGGTGCAGGGAAATCAACGTTACTTCGTCTTTTAACTGGAGAAGTTTTGCCTGATGGAGGGAAGATTGAATGGTTTCCACATGCGAAGGTGGGATTTTTAGAGCAGCATATTGATTTACAAGAAGGGACAACGATTGAAGAATATTTACAAAGTGCATTTTCTCATCTGTATACGATTGAACGTGAAATGATACTCATTGCTGAAAAGATGGCAAAGGAAGCAGAGTTAGAGAAGCTATTAGTACAATATGGAGAATTACAAAATATACTAGAGGGCTCAAATTTTTATCAAGTTCATACAAAAATAGAAGAAGTAGCAGCAGGGTTAGGTTTGGCAGACTTAGGTATGAAAAAAGATATTTCAAAATTAAGTGGTGGCCAGCGTACAAAGTTATTACTTGGAAAGCTTCTTTTAGAGAAGCCACATGTCTTATTGCTGGATGAGCCGACAAACTATTTAGACACAGTTCATATAGATTGGCTAAGAGCATATTTACAAGTGTATGAGCATGCTTATATTGTCGTTTCTCATGATGAATCGTTTTTAAACAATATTACGAATGTTATTTATCATTTAGAGGGACAGACGATTAAGCGCTATACGGGGAATTATAAAAGATTTTTAGAAAGTTACCAACTTCAGAAGCAACAATTACAAGCAGCTTATGCAAGACAGCAAAAGGAAATTGCAAATTTAGAGAGTTTTATTCAAAAAAATAAAATCCGAAAAGCGAAGCAGGCGAAAAGCCGTGAAAAGGTATTAGAGAAAATGAAACGAGTTGGAGAGCCTAACGATGCACCAAGGCCACGTTTTCATTTTCAAGTTTACACTGAACCTGTGAGTCGTATATTACAAGCGGAAAAAATACAATTTGGTTATACAGAAGCATTATTTCCATCATTTGATTTACAAGTAAAAAGGGGCGAAAAAATTGCGATTGTTGGTCATAATGGAATAGGAAAAACAACGATGTTAAAAACGTTACTAGGACAACTAGAACCATTAAGTGGGGCAGTTCGTATTGGAGAGAAAGTAAAGCCCGCATATTTTGCACAAGAAGAATTTGCTACAGAAATTACACCACTTGAGCAAGTATGGTCAAGACGTCCAGATATGACACAAAAAGAAATTCGTCAATCTTTAGCAAGATGTGGCTTAAAGGAAGAGCATATTCGACAGCCTCTTTGTTTTTTAAGTGGTGGAGAGCAAACGAAGGTACGTTTATGTGAACTTATGTTAATGCAGAGTAATGTCTTAATTTTAGATGAGCCAACGAATCACTTAGATGTGTATGCGAAAGAAGCATTAAAAGAAACACTAGCACAATATAAAGGAACCATTTTACTCGTTTCTCATGAGCCTTCTTTTTACGATTCTTGGGTGACTCGAGTTTGGAATCTAGAGGAAATGGATGTTACTAAAAAATAAGAGAGCTATTTATTTAGGAGCATCATGGGAAAGGCATAAAATATTTTAGTGAGAAAATTGTGAAAGCAGCTACATGTTAAGTAGCTGCTTTCAGATTATTTACTGGTTTACTTGTAATCGTTCTTGAATGAATAATAGTAATTTAACAATGCTGTCTTCCGTATAAATATCAAATTTTTGGCGATGAAATTCACCATGTTCATGATAAAAAATAAGTTCGCCTTTCCCAGCAACTTCATTTATCAGCATATGAAAACTAAGTGGTGTTGCTACGATAGAACCGTTATCATCTCGTAAAAGGATTTGGCATAGTGTTCCTTGTTGTCCCTCTTCATATAAAAAGTCGTAATGAAAGGATTGGGATAGTTTTTCTATCTGAGATAATAGTAGGGTTTGTATAGCGTTTTTTTCGTGCATACAATATAGCCTCTTTTCGTATATAAGTATAAAGTATTTACTTTTATTTAGTATATTCATTATGAGGATAACTTGTATATGGTTATCAATCAGAAACTTTGATAGTATCTCTAGAAATGGTTACTAGCTGAATTGATTTGTTATGTGTAAAAAGTTTATATTCAGAAAAATATGATTGACAAAATTTTTTGTAAGATTTACTATTAGTACCATAACTTTTGGAAAATTTAATACAGATACTCTTATCCAGAGTGGCGGAGGGACTGGCCCTATGATGCCCGGCAACCGAGCTTATGAATAATAAGCTAAGGTGCTAATTCCTGCAAAACGATTTTCGTTTTGGAAGATAAGAGAGGAGCTTATTTTGTCTATTCGACACCTCTCTTATTTGAGAGGTGTTTTTTGTTTAAGAACAGATATATTGAGGGGGAATTTTATATGAAGAAGTTGGTGCTAAGTATTGTAAGTGGAGCGGTATTATTATTAGGCGCATGTAGTGCGGATTCGAATAAGGAAGCAAAAGCGCTAGATGAGAAAAAGGTTACAGTTGGTGTAACGGGGGGACCACATGAACAAATTTTTGAAAAAGTAAAAGAAGTAGCGGCAAAAGATGGCTTACAAGTTGATTTACAGATATTTAATGATTATGTAGCGCCCAATGTATCGTTAGACGAAAAAGATATTGATGTGAATAGCTATCAAACGAAGTCCTACTTAGATGTATTTAAAGCAGAGCGTGATATGAAATTGACAGAAGTGTTTTCAACGGTAACATTCCCGATGGGAGTATATTCTAAACACTTAAAAGATGTAAAAGAGTTAAAAGATGGAGATGCAATTGCTGTACCAAATGATCCAACGAATGAACTTCGGGCATTAAAATTATTTGAAAAAGCAGGTGTTTTAAAGGTTGATCCAAAAGCAACAGAGAAGGCAACTGCAAAAGATGTGATTGAGAATCCGAAGAATTTGAAAATTGTTGAGTTAGAGGCGTCACAATTACCAACGCAGCTAGATGAAGTGAAAGCAGCAGCAATTAATACGAATTTTGCATTAGGTGCGAAACTAAGTCCAGCTAAAGATTCTATTTTCCGTGAAGGAAAAGATTCACCATATGTAAACTGGGTGGTTGTTCGTACAGAGAATAAGGATGATGCAGCTGTAAAAAAATTAAAGAAAGCTTATCAGTCTAAAGAAGTAAAAGAGTTTATTGAGAAAAAATTCGATGGTTCTGTTTTGCCGTCTTGGTAGGAGCTGACTATAGTGATTGAATTGAAAAATGTATCCAAAGTATTTACAACAAAAAAAGGTAAGGTTGAAGCTCTTAAACCAACTTCTCTTAAAGTAGAAAAAGGAGAAGTGTTCGGAATCATCGGATATAGTGGTGCTGGTAAAAGTACATTAATCCGTTGTGTCAATTTATTAGAAAAGCCAACAACAGGAAATATCATTGTAAATGAAAAAGATTTAACAAATTTATCTACAAAAGAGTTAGCGAAGGCGAGACAAAAAATTGGGATGATTTTTCAAGGATTTAATTTATTAAAAACAGTCAACGTTTATGAAAATATTGCATTACCTTTACGTCTAGCTGGGATTTCAAAAACTGAAATTGAAAAAAGAGTAGAAAAGTATTTACGTATTGTTGACCTTTTTGATAGAAAAGATGCATATCCAAGTGAGCTTTCTGGTGGTCAAAAACAACGTGTTGCGATTGCGCGCGCACTATCCTATGAACCAGAAGTTTTGCTAAGTGATGAAGCGACAAGTGCATTAGACCCAGAAACAACGGATTCTATTCTAGATTTGTTATTAGAAATCAACGAGAAAATAGGCATTACGATTTTGCTAATTACACATGAAATGAATGTAATACAACGTATATGTGATCGAGTTGCTGTAATGGAGCATGGGGCTGTGATTGAGAGTGGCACAGTAAAAGACATTTTTACAAATCCACAACATGTAACAACGAAAAAATTTGTGAACAGCGCTTTTGCAGCCAAAATTCCAGAAGAATTACAGAAAGAGCTAAAAAATACTGGAGAGATTGTAACACTCTCGTTTATAGGGAACTCTTCAGGAGAACCAGCATTGGCTGTTGCTACAAAACGATTTCAAGTGTATCCCAATATTTTATCCGGCAATATTACACAACTAAAACATGAAGCGTATGGTAAGCTCGTTGTTCATATGCAAGGTGAAGAAAACGAGGTACACCGAGCTTTAGTATTTTTACAGGAACAAGGGATCATTGTAGAAGGAGGTAGGGAAGAGTATGGGAAACAAGTCCTTTTGGGATGAATGGGGTAAGATGATATGGGAAGCAACGATTCAAACATTTCAAATGACATCAATTTCACTACTTATATCAATTATTATTGCATTACCACTAGGAGTAACACTTGTTTTAACAAGGCCTGGTGGTCAACTAGAGAATAAAGTTGTATACCCTATTTTTAATACAATTATTAATGTCATTCGTTCTATTCCATTTATTATTCTATTATTCTTCATTCTACCGTTTACAAAGCTGATTATGGGGACTTCAATTGGTGTGAAAGGTGTGATTGTACCGCTTGTTGTATTTACAGCTCCCTATATTGCACGTTTAATGGAAACAGCTTTACTAGAAGTGGATCGTGGTGTAATTGAGGCATATCAAGCGATGGGGATTTCTACTGTGAAAATTATTTGGCACGTTATGGTTAGAGAAGCGCGTCCATCTCTTGTGCTTGGCTTAACGATCGCAACGATTGGACTAATAGGTGCAACGGCAATGGCTGGACTGGTAGGTGCAGGTGGACTTGGAGATTTAGCATATCGATTTGGTCATTTACGGTATGAACCGGAAGTTATGTATGCAACGGTCTTTATCTTGATTATTCTTGTTCAAGGATTACAGTCTTTAGGTAATGGGATTGCTAGAAAATTAAAGAAAGATTGATAAAAGACGATATCTCAATAAAGAAGAGATATCGTCTTTTATTTAGTTTCCAGATATCACAGCATTTAGAATCTCTGCTGGATTTCCTGTCCCAGCACCACCAATTGTAACTGTTCCACCAGCAGGAATGTCACCATTCCATCCTGCATTCGTAATAACATAGTGGTTATTTGTATTACTTACAAGTTTAGAGTCCCAAACTTGTGTTAAACTTCCGTTGTAATCAAATTCTAAATTCCAATTTTTAATAGGGATTGTTCCTGTATTTTTAATTGTAATAGAGAAGTTGTAGCCATTTCCCCAGTTTGAAGTAACTGAAAATGTCACATTACCATTTCCCCCTGGTGGAGTTGTACTACCATCATCGGTTTTGACAGTAATAGAGGACGGTTGTGATTGATTACCAGCCGCATCTTTTGCGACAATTGAAAAAGTATATTCTGTATTTGGTTTTAAATTTTTAATCGTAATGCTATTCGTAGTTGCTGTCCATTTCTCAGTCCCAGAGGTTATTTCATATTCTGTGATACCAACATTATCAGTAGATGCAGTCCAAGATAATTGGACTAGATTTGAATTCTTATTTGTGACTGTAATATTTTTCACATTTGTTGGGGCTTCATTATCTTTTTGGTTAATAGGTCCACCTAGTAATTCTGTAACTAACGTATCAAGCAGTTTTGGGCCACTACAACTATATCTTGGACTGGTGCGACAGTCACCGCTTAATTCCCAAAACATTGCCCCACCCAAACCTTTTGTTTTTATATAATCCGTTTTATATTTCATAGATTCATTGTCATCATAGCTTATAAATGTTCCAGTAGCTTCATTATATAAATATGGAACTTTAGCAGTGTCGTTCCAGTATCGAACAAAGCCGTTTTTATTTACGTAGTTAGCTGCCAAATCACCATAATCATATACACCTGTATCTCCTGTAGAATAATCATCCCAAGTTCCTTTAGAAGCTAGTTTCCCATCACTTCCTGGTTTACAAGGTTGATATTGTCCGTTGTTATCTTTTCCGCAACTTTTCCAGCCACGACCATAGAAAGGAACACCTAATACAATTTTATCGGCTGGTACACCTTCGCTTTTATAAATTTCAACAGCTCCATCGACATAAAACTTTGTACCAACTGCTGGGTCTTTAGGATCTCCGTATAATGCAGCATTATGATTAGAAGTTGTATCCCATCCGCCGTGAAAATCATATGTCATGATGTTAATCCAATCCACGATTTGGGAAACCTTTTTCAACTCTGTATGATCAGCGTAGCTCTGACTTGCCCCTGACGCAATTGTTAATAAATATTGTTTTCCATCTTCAGAGCCTGCTTTATTTAAAGCATTTCGGACATCTTGAAGGAGTAATGTGAAATTTTGCTTATCCTCAGGACGATAACTTCCTCCTGGTATGGTTTCAACGCCTGGATACTCCCAATCTAAATCTACACCATCAAAACCATATTCACGAATGAAGGCGACTGCAGATTCTGCAAATATTTTCCGTGTTTTTTCATCGGCAGCTACATCAGAAAAACGATTAGACCACGTCCAGCCTCCAACTGAGATAATTGTTTTTAAGTGAAGGTACTTTGCTTTTAGACGTTTCAGCTCACCGAAGTTTCCGCAGCGAGCATACTTGTCGCAATCTTCCCATGTTGTACCCGAGCCTGGAAAAGATTTATTAACATCGGCCCAAGGTTCGCCTAGTACAAGAGTACCATTTGGTACCTCTTTATTTTGCAATGGTACACTAGATTCTTTACAGGACCATGTTTGTTTATTAGGATTGTCAGGATGTGTAGAAGGATTCCCGTGTTTGCCATTCCAGCAAATATCAGCAAAAGCATAGTTCAAATGAGTAAGCTTTGATGCATCGATGTCGGCAACTTGATAATTGCGGCCATAGATACCCCAAGAAGGAAAGTATCCAATAATCTTTTGATTTGTTTTGGAGGAGTCTGCTGATACAAAACTAGGAGTAATAAAGTTTGTAAGAAAAAGAGGTAGGAAGAGTAGTAGAGATAGGAACAGGAATGTGATTTTTTTTGACCTCATAATCATTTCCCCTTTCTAAATAAAAAAATATATTTAATGGCTATTGCCAATAAATCAAAATGAATCTAGACGTAAAAATGTCTAGACTACTAAAACGAACAGATGTCACGAAGTCTATACAAGTAAGAGAGATTGATTACATCGTAACAAATGTAAGATTTTGTGTAAACGCTTTATTTATACAGAAAGGATTTTCTCAATTATAAGAATAGCTATAATGCGAATTATATATATATATCTAGTCAAATCGATTCAAAAATTTCAATTTAGAGGATAATTTGAGAAAAAATTGTTTGAAGTTATTGTTTCATATCATAGCAGCGATATGAAATTTCATGTAAAATAATAGTAAAAATATGTAAGGGAGGGAATGAAGTGGATGTTTTCTTAAGCATTGCTGAAGAAAGAATTCGTCAATCAATCAATAATGGTGATCTTGATGACCTTCCAGGTAAAGGGAAACCACTGCAATTAGAAGACCTTTCAATGGTACTTCCAGACCTAAGAATGAGCTACAAAATTTTGAAAAACGCTGGTATGATTCCGGCAGAGATGGAATTACAAAAGGATATATTGAAAATAGAAGATTTAATAGCTTGTTGTTACGATGAAACGGAGAGAGCAAAATTAAAAGAGGAGTTAACAGAAAAAACGCTTCGATTTCACCAGTTAATGGAGAAGAGAAAAATAAAAGGAAATTCAGCATTTCGTATGTACCAAAATCAAGTGTTTCGTAAATTACGCTAAGAGGGGTAACATGAGAAAATTTCAAACGATAGAAGAATTAGTAGCATATATTGAAGAACAAAGGCTATTACTTTTATTCATAAAAACCGAAAATTGTGGTGTTTGTGATGTGATGTTAGAGAAAGTAAATCACTTATTGAAACAATATCACGCTGTAGAAAACATTGTAATATCACTACAGGATATGAAAGAAATTTCAGCGAAGTATTTAGTATTTACAGCTCCAACCATTTTATTATTTCATGAAGGAAAAGAGATACTTCGTGAGTCAAGATTTATTTCCTTAGAGAAGATAGAACGATCATTACAGTTATTAAAAAAATAAAGGAGGTATTTGATATGGGATTTGTAATAGCGGCATTATTGTTTTTAGTTTTAATTGGAATGATTGTAAAATCAATAAGATCGAATAAGCGGAAAGTAAATCTTTATAAAACAGGTAATGGTGATAGTACGACAACTACAGCGACTTCTACACCACTTTTCTTTGCAGGATCTGATAGTGATAGTTCAAACGAATGTGGGAGTTCTTTTGGAGGAGATAGCGGTTTTTCAGGTGGAGATGGTGGTAGCTGTGGTGGCGGTGGAGATTAATGAGAAATACGTTCTTTATGGGCGTATTTCTTTTTAAACAAACGTTTGATTAGTTGGCTTGACCCCGTATAGAATCAGCTAAACAAACGTTTGTTTAAGTGTAATGTATTAATAAATAAGGAATATAGCCTCTTGTAAAAGAGGTTTTATATTTGCTATTATTAGACTGAACGGTCGGTTTTGTGAGGTGTGAACATGAGAAAAAGTGCAGAAGAGATAAAAAAAGAAATAGCGTATCAAGCAGAAGAGTTGTTTTCACAAAAAGGATACGCTGCAACATCTATGGAAGACATTTGTGAAATTACTGAACGTAGTAAAGGTAGCATTTATTATCATTTTAAAAGTAAGGAAGAATTATTTTTATTTGTAGTAAAACAGCACACGTATGATTGGCTTGAAAAGTGGAATGAGAAAGAAAAGCAGTATCGTACGAGTACTGAAAAATTATATGGGCTTGCTGAGTACCACGTAGAGGATACACAACATCCTATTTTTAGTGCAGTTGAAGAATTTTCTATGAGTCAAGTTGTAAGCAAAGAAATTCTAGATGAAATGCTTGTTTTAGCAAGAGCATCATATGGTGTTTTTGAGAAATTAATTGAAGAAGGCATAAAATCTGGAGAATTTCGTCAAGGAGATATCCGGGATCTTATGTATATTGTGAATGGTTTACTATCTGGGCTTGGGGTACTTTACTACGAGTTAGATTCTGCAGAAATGAAGCGAATTTACAAAAAAGCAATTGATGTATTGCTACAAGGAATGGCAGCTGAATCATAAATCAGCAGCTTTTCTTTCACATTAAAATAGACTGAACGGTCGGTTTATAAAAAGGAGGAATAACATGAAAGATTTATTCAAAAATCGAGCATTTATGCTTGTTATGGCGTCTGATATTTTGCAGCAGTTTGCGATTTGGATTCGGAATATGGCACTTTTGTATTTCATTATGGAGCGAACAAATAATGATCCCGTTTCAGTTTCATTATTATCAGTTATGGAATACGCACCTATTTTTATTTTTTCATTCATTGGTGGTGCGCTAGCAGATCGTTGGAATCCTAAGAGAACGATGGTAGCTGGAGATATGCTAAGTACGTTATCTATTATAGGGATTGTTTTACTGCTAAAAATTGATTATTGGCAGGCTATATTTTTTGCAACTCTTGTTTCAGCAATTGTTGGACAATTTTCTCAGCCTTCATCGTCACGAATATTTAAACGTTATGTAGAAGAAAAACATGTTGCAAACGCAATTGCAGTAAACCAAACGCTACAGTCGCTATTTATAATTTTCGGGCCAGTTGTAGGATCGATTGTGTATACGCAGCTGGGACTGTTTACTTCACTATATAGCCTAATTGGATTGTTTGCGTTATCGGCTATTACTCTTTCGTTTTTACCAAGATGGATAGAAAAAGAGAAGCCTGAAAGTATCTCATTATGGAATGATATAAAAGAAGGATGGAGGTACGTCCTTCAAACAAAAAATTTATGTATGATTACAATTACTTTCGCGATTATGGGGTTAGCGGTAGGATTAACAAATCCATTAGAAATATTTCTTGTTATTGAACGGTTAGGAATGGAAAAGGAGGCTGTTCAATATTTAGCAGCAGCTGATGGAATAGGTATGCTAATTGGAGGCATCGTTGCAGCAGTTTTTGCTTCAAAAGTACATCCGAAAAAAATGTTTGTGTTTGGTTTGCTAGTATTGGGGATTTCCTTTCTCGTAGAAGGATTATCTACATCATTTTGGATTACTAGTTTCATGCGATTTGGAACGGGAATTTGTCTAGCCGTTGTTAACATTGTTGTTGGAACGCTTATGATTCAGCTCGTACCGGAGAATATGGTAGGACGTGTAAATGGTACAATTTTACCACTTTTTATGGGAACTATGCTAATTGGAAATTCACTAGCTGGGGGATTAAAAGAAGCGACATCACTTATTATTGTATTTTGTATAGCGATGTCACTTATTCTACTCGCGATTTTACCAATTTTACGTATGAGAATAAATGAAGAAGCCAGAAATAAAAAAGAGGATGGAAATCAAAAGGGGCTTACGGATTCTTTGGTGTAGGAATTTTACTAGAAAAGGGGCGATTTACGCTTCTTTTTTTGTGTGGGAATTTTTTGACAACTCCATGTACCAAATATATACTGATGTTGTAAAAACAATTTTACAGGTTAGGAGAAAAGATGTGAAAAATCAAATTTACGAATTGCGCACTGATAATAATATTTCACAAGGTGCATTAGCTGATAAATGTAAAGTTTCCAGACAGACGATAAATGCAATTGAAAATAATAAATATGATCCAAGTTTAGCACTGGCATTTCGTTTAGCTGAAGTGTTAGGGACAACGGTTGATAAATTATTTTTGTATAAGCAGTAGAGTTTTTAGTGGTGAAATGATATCGATAGAATAATAAAAAAATGTCCCTTTCTGTATGAAGAAAGGGACATTTTCTATTATAGTGTTTCCGACTTTGGAGCAGGTGGTGTAACAGAAGTTGCATTTTCCGGTACTCGTGTTAGTATGAATCCACCTATTATGAATAAAACGATAATACTTAGTACACCAGCATTTGTTTTTCCTGTTAGTTGAGTAGTCACACCAACTAATACTGGACCCATAATAGCTGCGAACTTACCGAAAATATTATAGAATCCGAAGAATTCATTTGCGGATTCTTTCGGCACAAGCTTTGCAAAATATGAGCGACTGAGTGCCTGAATTCCGCCTTGAGAAGTTGCGACAAGCATTGCTAAAATCCAAAAGTCGAGTGTTGTTTTTAAGAAATAAGCGTATGCACAAATAACGATATAAATAATAATACCAACATATAGCATTTTTTTGCCTTTGAACGTTTCAGATAGTTTCCCATACAGCAAAGCGAATGGACAAGCAAAAATTTGTGTTACAAATAAAATAATAAGTAGGTTTGTCGCACTAATACCAAGGTCTGTTCCATAAGCTGTGGACATTGTAATAATTGTATCGACGCCGTCAATGTAGAAAAAATAAGCAAGTAAGAACAAAAATACAGTACGATATTGACGGATATTTTTAAATGTATGAGCTAAACGCTTAAAGCTCATTGTAATCGGTTTTGGATGACGTTCAATATAATGTGTTTGTTCCACATTTTTGAGCATCGGAATCGTAAATAATCCCCACCAAAGAGCTGTAATTGCAAAGGAAATTTGACTGGCAATACCAACTGATAATGGGATTGTTCCTTTTTGGGAAAGGATAATAAGAGCAATACAGCCGATAAAGGGAACTGTACTTCCGATATATCCTAATGCAAAGCCACGAGTCGAAATTCGGTCCATTCGATCTTCTGTTGTGACATCCACTAAAAATGCATCATAGAAAATATTTGCTCCAGCAAATCCAACTAAAGCGAGCATATAGCAACCTAGTAGTAAGTACCATTGTGATGTAGGTACAACTGCTAGCATACTTGTAAATATAATACCGAGTCCAAAAAAGAATGTGAAAAAGCGCTTTTTAAAACCTTTATAATCGGCAATTGTACCAAGAATAGGAGCGAGAATAGAGATTAGAAGTGTAGAGAAAGAATTTGCATATCCCCAAAAAGCTGTTGAAGTTGCTCCAGATAGACCTGCTTCTTTTGCAGCAGCTTTGAAATAAATAGGAAATAGTGCAGTTGTAATGACGAGCGAGTATACCGAGTTTGCCCAGTCATACAATATCCAGCTTTTTTCTTGTCTGGACATTTTTTTCATATAATGTTCCTCCTTATAGTCGTTCTAACATTAGTGTACAAAAATAAAAATAGGAAAAAGAGAAACAGAGGTAAGTTTTACATGATTTTTACATATATACACATTTCTTTACAATTGAAGTAAATCCTCTATTACAGTTCCGTCGGTTTCACCAAGATGTAATCCGAGCAACCGTGCAATGGTAGGTCCTTCGTCAATGAGACGCATATATGGAATGACCGCACCTTGACTAATGCCTTTTCCAGCAGCCATGAAGATGGTCTCATAGTTTGGTTTTGTTGGAGAATATCCATGCGTACCAAACGTATATTTTTTACTGGAAGTTACATCTTTTTCCGTGATTTCTTTTATAAACTCTCCTGTATAGTTTTGGGTAAAGTAATAGCCTTCCCTTGCCTCAAGCATAAAAAGGAAATTTCCATCAGCACCCCGTTCTTTTGCATCTTCATCATGAAGGATAAATTCGATTCCATTTTGTGTATCTTGAAGAAGTTCTTCAAGAAGCTGTTGGACAGTTTGTATAGTTTGGATATCATTTTTATCCTTTACATGTACATAAGCAGAACCATCACAGCTTTGACAATAGGCTTTCCAAGCTGTTAATGTTCCACTTTGATTTACTGAAATGAGTCCTTTTTGATGGAAAAGAACATTTAATTGAATAGCCTTATTCTCGCTTAGAGCGCTATGATCACCGAGAGCAATAATTGTACTTTCTTCATATATACCAGTTTCTTTTAATGCTTTGATAATCTTCCCGAGTCTTTCATCGTGCCGCTGAATAGATGCTGTTGTTTCTGGGGAAGAAAATCCATGATAATGCCTTTGTGTATCTAAATCTGTAAAGTGAACAAGCATGACGTTAGGTTTTTTCGTTTGTATGGTGTGTACAGCAGAGGCGAGAACAAAATCATCCAGCTCAGGCTGTGACAACCCGTTTCTAATATGACCAAAACGACGATTTAAATCTAGTTGATACAGCGGGCTTCCACTAAATAATGAAACAAGAATTTGATTTTGCCACGGTCTGTTTGGAAAGATTTCAGGTAAGTTGTAGTCAATTTTTGCTCTCCCTGTAACAGGCCATAGAAGGGCAGCGGTTGTTAAATTTGCTTTTCGTGCCTCGTCATATAATGTCGTCCCTTTAATAGAACGGCGATACCAATGCCAATCCGGTGATTCCCTGCCAGGCTGAAATAATGTATTGCTTACAACACCATGTTTGTTAGGATAGTTACCAGTTACAATAGTGGCGTGACTTGGATATGTTACAGAAGGATAAATAGCTTCTACTTTTTTTGCAATTGCACCTTGTTCTATTAAAGTTCGAAAATGAGGAAGTTCTTGTAATATAGGAAAATCTAAAGCTGATAAACAGTCAAAAGATAAGACAATTACATGATTTGTTAATGGTTGCTCCATTATATATCCCTCCTGTTATATAACTTATTATTATATATTACTATTAATACCTAGTAATAAAAACTTATTTTTTAAGAAAGTTTATTATTTATTTTTTGAATTTTAAAACATATAATGAATAATAAGGAAATGAATGGGAGGAGGGAATAGGATGAATGGATTTGAAGTGTTTTTTATAATTGGAGCGGTAACAATTCTCGTTGTATTTGCTATTTCATTTTTATTAAAGAAACAATTTCCAAAGAGGTCGTTTGATATTATATTTGCACTTATTTTAATTCTTCTTTGTTTAGCTTTCTTTCCGTTTACCATCTTCGCTGTTGGTGGTTGGGATGGAATGGGTTATGGCATTGCATGTTTCTTTGTTTTAGTGGGAACAATCATCGGTATGATTACTCATCAATTTGTAAAACTCTTTCGGAAAAATTATGTGTAAATTCAGTATGAAACTGAAAAAAATGAAAAGAATATATAAAAGTAAGAAAATTAGCTATTGTTTTAAAATAGAATTTATATTATGATATTCAACAAATTTATTTCGTTATAACGATGAAAAAGGATTAGTACATGTCTCACCTTTTTTGTAGAGAGAGAATCCGTTTGGCTGGAAGATTCTTAAAAAGGCGATATGGAACCTACCTTTGCGTTCTGCATATGCAGCGGGAAGTTCCCGTTATCAAAAAGAGAGCATGTACAATTTATTTGTGCATGAATCAGGGTGGTAACGCCGGCAAAAGCTCGGTCCCTATTTAGGGGACGCGGGCTTTTTTTATTTTTTAAAGGAGGGAAAGAATATGGCAAAAGAACAAGTACAAGCTATTACAAAAATGGAAGAAGACTTCGCGCAGTGGTATACCGATATTGTGAAGAAGGCTGAACTTGTTGATTATTCAAGTGTAAAAGGGTGTATGATTTTACGTCCATACGGATACGCATTATGGGAGAATATACAGAAAGTAATGGATGAAAAATTAAAAGCATTTGGTCATGAAAATGTGTATATGCCAATGTTTATTCCAGAGAGCTTACTGCAAAAAGAGAAGGATCATGTAGAAGGATTTGCACCTGAAGTAGCATGGGTTACACATGGCGGGGATGAAAAGTTAGCAGAACGACTTTGTATTCGTCCAACATCTGAAACGTTATTTTGCGAACATTTTTCAAAAATTGTCCAGTCTTATAATGATTTACCTAAATTATATAATCAGTGGTGCTCAGTAGTACGCTGGGAAAAAACGACGAGACCATTTCTTCGTACAACTGAATTTTTATGGCAAGAAGGTCATACAATTCATGAAACGGCAGAAGAATCTCAAGAAGAAACGTTAAACATTTTAAACCTGTATGCTTCTTTCTGTGAAGATTACTTAGCAATTCCAGTAATTAAAGGACAAAAAACAGAGAAAGAAAAATTTGCAGGGGCAAAAGCAACATATACGATTGAAAGTTTAATGCATGATGGAAAAGCACTTCAAACAGGAACATCTCATAATTTTGGTACGAATTTCTCTGAAGCGTTTGATATTAAATTTTTAGATCGTAATGGAAAATGGCAATATGTACACCAAACATCTTGGGGCGTATCAACAAGAATGATCGGTGGACTTATTATGGTTCATAGTGATAATAACGGGTTAGTGATGCCACCAAAAGTAGCACCAGTACAAGTTGTTATTGTACCAATTGCTCAGCATAAAGAAGGTGTGTTAGAAAAAGCAAGCCAGCTGCAAGGAATTGTTCAAAAAGTTGCACGCGTAAAAATAGATGCTAGCAATAAAACGCCAGGCTGGAAATTTAACGAGTATGAAATGAAGGGCGTTCCAATTCGATTAGAAGTTGGTCCAAAAGATATAGAGAAGAATCAAGTGGTACTTGTTAGACGCGATACGAAGGAAAAAGAGTTCGTATCAATAGATCAATTAGAAGAGCGTATTACATCATTACTTGATGAGATTCACAATTCTCTATTTAATAAAGCAAAGGTATTTCGTGATGAAAACACATATAGTGTTAAAACCTTTGAAGAAATGAAGAAGGCGGCTGATGAGAAGCAAGGGTTTATTAAAGCAATGTGGTGTGGTGATCTAGCTTGTGAAGAAAAATTAAAAGAAGAAGTTGGAGTCTCGTCACGTTGTATACCATTTGAGCAAGAAGAATTAGCACAAGAATGTGTATGTTGTGGTAAAAAAGCAGAGCATATGGTGTATTGGGGAAAGGCGTATTAATTATGTAAGTTTTCAAATAGACCTTTATCTCGGATTTGTAAAATTTGGGGTAAAGGTCTATTTGTATATTTGTTTAATTGTACAGTATGTATTTTTAGGGTGGAGTTATGTTGTTTTCATTATTTCACTCGTTTTCTACGAACAAGTAGAATAATACCAAAAAGGAATGGTGGCCGATGTGTTAAGATTAAATAGTAATTTGAGTTTAGTAAGGGAGGATTGAAGAATATAACATTGTTTATATTCTAATGAATAGATGAAGCAAACAACAAAACAAATCATAACAGGTACATTTTTAGCAACTGCAGCATCTCTTGTTTCCACAAATGCTTTTGCACAAGATGAAAATTCAGCGACAGTGAATGCAACGAATTTAAATATACGTGAACAACCGACAACGCAAAGTAAAGTTGTAGGGAAAGTAAAGCAAGGGACAACAGTACAGGTTTTAGGAAAAGAAAAAGAGTGGGCTAAAATTTCTCATGATGGAAAAGAAGGCTATGTCTCATTGCAATTTTTAAAGATGAAAGTATCAGAGCCAAATGTTGAAACGAAACAACAACTAACAATTAATAGTGAACAAAAAGAAACGGGTGTTGTTACAGCGACACGTTTGAATGTAAGGAATAGTCCTGTTTTGGGAAATTCAATTATTGGACATGTTACAAAAAATGAGAAAGTTACAGTTTTAGGTAAAGCAAATGGTTGGGCAAAAATTGAGTATAAAGGAAAAGAAGGTTACGTTTCTTTAGAGTTTTTAAAATTTGGAGAAGTAGTACAAAATATAACGGCACCTCAGACCGACCAACCAACAATCAATAATGGTACACAAGAAAGTGGAACAATTACCGCAACAAGTTTGCGAGTAAGAAGTGCAGCGAACACAAGCAGTGCGATACTCGGAAACTTAAAAAAAGGAGAAAAGGTAACGATTTTAGGAAAAGCAAACGGCTGGGCGAAGGTTAGTTATAAAGGAAATGAAGGATACATATCACTAGAGTTTGTGAAGCTAAGTGGAAATGCAGAAGGAACAAAACCTTCGGAACCAACAATCAATAATGGTACACAGGAAAGTGGAATAATTAATGCAACAAGTCTGCGAGTAAGAAGCCAAGCAAACGCAAGTAGTGCAATTCTAGGAAGTTTGAAAAATGGCGAGAAAGTAACAATCTTAGGAAAAGCAAATGGCTGGGCGAAGATTAGTTATAAAGGAAATGAAGGATACATATCACTAGAGTTTGTGAAGCTAAGTGGAAATGCAGAAGGAACAAAACCTTGGGAACCAACAATCAATAATGGTACACAGGAAAGTGGAATAATT
>NZ_JH921521.1:5000-88636 GCF_000299035.1 Bacillus bingmayongensis | reverse complement strand
GAAGAAAAGCCGGGTAACATTACAAATGGCGTACAAGAAACGGGAACAATAAACGCAACAAGTCTACGAGTAAGAAGCCAAGCAAACGCAAGTAGTGCAATTCTAGGAAGTTTGAAAAATGGCGAGAAAGTAACAATCTTAGGAAAAGCAAATGGCTGGGCGAAGATTAGTTATAAAGGAAATGAAGGATACATATCACTAGAGTTTGTGAAATTAGAAGGCGGAAAGCAAGAAGAAAAGCCGGGTAACATTACAAATGGCGTACAAGAAAGTGGAACAATAAACGCAACAAGTCTACGAGTAAGAAGCCAAGCAAACGCAAGTAGTGCAATTCTAGGAAGTTTGAAAAATGGCGAGAAAGTAACAATCTTAGGAAAAGCAAATGGCTGGGCGAAGATTAGTTATAAAGGAAATGAAGGTTATATCTCACTAGAGTTTGTGAAATTAGAAGGCGGAAAGCAAGAAGGAAAGCCGGGTAACATTACAAATGGCGTACAAGAAAGTGGAACAATAAACGCAACAAGTTTGCGAGTGAGAAGCCAAGCGAATACAAGCAGTGCGATACTTGGAAACTTAAAAAAAGGAGAAAAGGTAACGATTCTAGGAAAAGCAAATGGCTGGGCGAAGATTAATTATAAAGGAAACGAAGGTTATATCTCACTAGAGTTTGTTCAAATTGGAATGGATTCTACAAATCCAACTGTTCCTGGAGAAGTTATAGAAGAACGAGCAGTTGTAAATGCTTCTTTATTAAATGTTCGTAAAGGTTCATCTACAGGAACTGCAATCATTGGTCATTTGAAAAATGGAGATACGGTTACGATAGTTGCGAAAGAGAATGGCTGGGCAAAAGTGCGGTTTAGTGGCGGTGAAGGCTATGTCTCATTACAATTCTTAAAAATGAAACAAGGTTCTTCTTCATATGAAATTGTTACTTCATCTCAAAAAATTCAAAAGCCAAATGAAGTGGAAGCTGAGCAAATTATGCAACATATGAAAGAAGATGCTTATATTACAAGCGGTGGTAAAGTTGTGAATATGAAGCAAGGATTTGTTCGGGCGAATGGTGTTATTAACATTTATGATATTGCAACAGGGAAGAAGCTTACATATGTAAAAGGTGGAGCAGACTTAAAATTTATAAAAGCTGTAGGTAATCGTATACATGTGAAAATTGATGGAATGACAGGATACGTGAATATAAATGATGTAACATTACATCCGACAATGACAGGGGCGACAACTTCGTATTATTCAGTGAAAAATGGAAAGTTGTATCATTATGTGTATAATTCTTCTATTGGTAAATATGCAACGTATCAAATTGGAAATGCGCCAAAGCATTTAAAAGAAGGCGAACGCTATGAGGCATTCGATAAAACACAAATTGGTGGGAAAGATAGTTATCAATACTTTGAGTATGTGCCACTGCGCGTAACTTCTACGTATACAGGAGAAGAGATTGATAATTTCTTACGTAAATCTAATGCTAATAGTCCTCTTATTGGATTAGGGAAATATTTTGTAAGTGCGGCAGAGAAGTATAAGATGAATGCTGGGTATTTATTATCACATGCAATTTTAGAGTCTGGTTGGGGAACAAGTCGCATTGCACAAGATAAGAAAAATTTATTTGGATTTAGAGCAGTAGACTCAGATCCGTATAACGGAGCAACTGGATTTAAAACATGGGAAGAAGGCATTGACTTTTGTGCAGCGTACATCGACAAATATTACTTAACACCAAGTGGAAACACATATAATGGTGGAAACTTAGGCGATAAAGCGCAAGGTATGAACGTTATGTATGCAAGTGATGAAAACTGGGGACAACAAATTGCGTCACTTATGTATAGAATTGATGCAATGAACGGAAGTAAAGATTTAAATAAATACCAACTTGGAACATTGAAAACAGGTTCAGCAGTGTATAAAAATTTAGCTGGAAATCAAAATGGTTCCACATCTCGAAATATAATGGTGGCGATTAAAAATACGATGCACACGCCGCAAGGGGCATATTATGAAATCGTTTCAGATAATAAAGCGTATAATAGTGTTTATGTGAAGACAGAATCAGTGAAGCTAGTAAACTCTTATTAAAGTAGAGGGGAATCTTGCATTTTATCAATTTAGCAAAACAGGATCATACTGTTAGAAGGAAGTGACAGGATGAAAAAATATATTGCATTTGATATTGGTGGTACACAGATTAAATGCGGGATTGTTTCAGAATCAGGGGTATTGTTAGAACATCAAGTTGTTCAAACAGAGGCATATTTAGGAGGCGAACAAATTGTTCAAAAGCTGATTTGTTTGTCTCAAGATTTAATGAATCAACGTGCCATTTCTGGTGTTGGTATAAGTACAGCAGGCATTGTTGATATAAACAAAGGAATAATAATTGGCGGCGTGGACCATATTCCACGCTATGCTGGCATTCCTATTGTTGATAGATTACAAACTGCGCTGAAAGTTCCTATTGCGATTGAAAATGATGTGAATTGTGCGGCATTAGGAGAGAGATGGAAAGGTGTTGGAAGCCAAAAGAACAACTTTATTATCCTTACAATTGGAACAGGAATTGGTGGAGCTATTGTTATTAACGAGGAATTATACAGAGGGCATTCATTTAGTGCAGGCGAATGGGGAAATATATTAATAGAAGGAAAGCCATTTGAAGAGATTGCATCTATTTCAGGATTAATTCGTCTTGTAAAGCAATATAAAGGTGATGGAAATTGGAATGGAAAAACGATTTTTGAATTATATGATAAGAAGGATAAAGAAGTTATAGAAGCAGTTCAAGTATTCTTTAAACACTTAGCGATTGGAATTAGTAATCTTGCGTATATTTTTAATCCACAAACGATTATTATTGGTGGTGGTATTACGGCGAGAGGTACTAAATTTTTAGATGAAGTGAAAGAAGAAGTACAGAAATATTTGCATCAGGAAATTTATAATACATGTGAGATTAGTCTTGCGCAAAATGGCAATCATGCAGGGATGATTGGTTCAATTTACCACTTATTACATCGCTATGAATAAATGACACAGATGTTTTCATATAATTGAAAATTTATTCTTTTTCTCAATCGACAAATAATGCTACAATATAGAGGAAGAATACAATATTTTCCCATTTGGAAAATATCTTGTAGAAAGGAAGAAACTTCATGCCTATTATTTTAGAAAAAGGACAGAAGATTGATTTAACGAAGGGACAACCAGGAGTAACAAAATTACAGGTTGGCTTAGGATGGGATCCAATTGGACAATCAGGTGGATTTTTATCTTCGTTATTTGGAAGCAAACCAAGCGTTGATTGTGATGCATCTGTGGTTATGCTAGAAAAGGATCGTTTTTTAAATAAAAATGATCTCGTTTATTTTGGAAATAAGCTATCTGCTTGTGGAAGCATTATTCATTCAGGTGATAATTTAACAGGTGAAGGTGCTGGCGATGACGAAACGATCTTCGTAGAATTGCATAAGGTTCCGAGCCGTATTAATCGTTTAGTATTTGTCGTAAATATTTATGATTGTGTCAACCGTCGTCAAGATTTTGGCATGATTCAGAATGCCTATATTCGTATTCAAAATCCGCAGACGCGTGAAGAATTAGCACGTTATAATTTATCGGAAAATTACGGCGGGAAAACAACATTAATTGCAGGAGAAATGTATCGTCACGGTAACGATTGGAAGTTTTCTGCAGTTGGAGAAGGTACACAAGATAAGAATTTAAGTGGAATTGTATCACGTTATCAGTAATACAATTTATAGGAGGAATAATATATGGCAGCTATCTCGTTAAAAAAAGGACAAAAAGTAGATTTAACAAAAACAAATCCAGGTCTTTCTAACGTTCTTGTAGGTCTTGGCTGGGATACAAATCGCTATGATGGACAAAATGATTTCGATTTAGACGTAAGTATTTTCTTAGTAGGTGCAAACGGTAAAGTATCAGGTCAAGAAGATTTTGTTTTCTATAATAATCCAAAGGGTGCAAACGGTTCTGTAGAGCATTTAGGAGATAATCGTACTGGTGAAGGTGAAGGCGATGATGAAACAATTAAAGTGGACTTGAAGAATGTTCCAGCACATATTGAGCGTATTTGTTTTACAATTACAATTTATGATGGTGAAAACCGTAGCCAAAACTTTGGACAAGTATCCAACTCTTTCGTACGTATTTTAGATGAAGAGAAGAATGCAGAGTTAATTCGTTACGATTTAGGAGAAGACTTCTCTATTGAAACAGCAGTAGTAGTCGGTGAATTATATCGTCATGCTGGTGAATGGAAGTTTAATGCAATCGGAAGTGGATTCCAAGGTGGATTAGGTGCTTTATGTAACAACTTTGGTTTAGAGGTAGAGTAATAAGAAAAATATATAAATACAAATTGAAAAAACGACATAAAAGCTTTCTTTTTAGGCGGACGAGAGTATCTTTTGTTTTTCGTAGCAGCGACTTATATGTCGAAAAATCAAAATGGATTTATATATGATTGAACATGTGCTTTACTCATGTATATATTTTTAGAATTATAGTATAAGAGGTGAATATAGATGGTTATTCAATTACAAAAAGGACAGAAAATTGATCTAGGTAAGACAAGCCCAGGTCTTACAAAGGCAGTTATCGGTCTTGGATGGGACATTAAGTCATATGACGGTGGATCTGACTATGATTTAGATGCATCTGCCTTCTTATTAGATGCGAATGGAAAATGTACAAAAGAAGCAGATTTCATTTTCTACAACAACTTACAGTCTCCTTGTGGATCGGTTTTACATACAGGTGATAACCGTACAGGTGAAGGTGAAGGCGATGATGAGCAACTTGTTGTGGATTTAACTAAAGTTCCAGCAGATGTGCACAAAATTGCAATTACAGTTACAATTTATGATGCAGAAGGACGTAATCAAAACTTCGGACAAGTTGCAAATGCATTTGCTCGTCTAGCAAATGAAGAGACAAATGAAGAAGTTCTTCGTTTTGATTTAGGGGAAGATTTCTCCATTGAAACAGCAGTTGTCTTTTGTGAATTATACCGTCATAATGGACAGTGGAAGTTTAATGCAGTAGGAAGCGGATTCCAAGGCGGTTTAGGTGCGCTTGTAAGAGCGTATGGCTTGGATGCATAAGAGGGAAACGAATTTCGTTTCCTTTTTTCGCCTTTCTATAAATCTAGCAAAGAATAGGGGACAACAGTAAGATGAGCATTTTACAAGGCATTCTTGATACGTATGCCCAATTTTTCGATTTGGACATGTGGATTAAGGTGTTGCAAGATCCAGTATCATGGGGGTTAATCGGTACACTTGTTGTACTCGAAGGTTTATTATCTGCTGATAACGCACTTGTATTAGCGGTAATGGTAAAACATTTACCAGAGGAAAAACGCAAAAAAGCATTATTTTATGGATTAATTGGTGCATATGTATTCCGCTTTATTGCGATTGGAATCGGGATGTTCTTAATTAAACTATGGTGGGTTAAAGTACTTGGTGCACTTTACCTTGCTTGGTTATCAGTGAAGTACTTCATTGATAAGAAAAAAGGTGCAAATGAAGAAGAAGAAGCTCATGGTATGAATCAAAACAGCGTCCTCTTTAGAATATTTGGTGTTTTCTGGGGAACAGTTGTCATGGTTGAATTAATGGATATTGCCTTTTCAGTAGACAGCGTTCTTGCAGCATTTGGTGTTTCCAATGAAGTTTGGATTCTACTATTAGGTGGAATGCTTGGTATTTTAATGATGCGCGGTATTGCTGGTGTATTTTTAAGATTACTAGAACGTATTCCAGAGCTTGAAACGACAGCATATATTTTAATTTTAATCATTGCAACAAAAATGATGTTATCGGTAATTGATATTCACATTAGCCATACAGTATTCTTTATTATTTTAGTTGTTGCATTCGGAGCGACATTTGTTGTGCATTATATGAAAAAATCTGGACAAGCCAGAGAAGAAATTGCGGCTACTAAGAAAGAAGATAAATAATTGAAATGGGTTAGCTCGTTATACGAGCGCCCATTTTTTATAACTTAAAATAGTTTATAATAAAGAGATAAGATATTATTTTTTTAAAAGTAAATGTTTTTTGGAGGTGAACTGTCGTGTTTTCGCGTTTTACACTTCATCCACATGCATTAAAAGAAGAAGCTGATTTAAAACAATTTGAAATGATTTTAGAAAAGCGCTCGCAGTATGAATTAACAGAGAATGAGATGAAATTTAGCTATATAGCTTGTCGTATTCTTGGTGTTCCAAACGATGTAGATGAATATTTTAATGAACTATTTGATTATAGTGAAGCGAAAGGGATTCATGTACTACACGAACAAAATTTGAATAAGGTGATCGATTCTGAGAAGCTCCGTCATATTCAAGAAGTATTCACACTGCATCAGGAAGCACCAAATGGCCTTACTGTAAATCGTCTTGTTGCACATTTATCAGGAAAACAGTTGTTGCCTAAAGTTGATAATCCAGATTTACAACACTATATACATACAACATTTATCTCTGTATTGAAATTGTACGAGAAACAACATAATCAATCATTAAAAACAGAAGGCTTTCGACGTTTCTTAATTGACATCATTAAATTAAGCGAAAATTACGTAGCGAAATGGTTTTCGACAATTAATTATAAGAAACAAATGCCTCGCATCGTTTGGTACGGGGATGCGAAGGAGAGTCGCATATATTTCTTATATTTCCTTATTATGCTCGGGTGTGATGTTTTATATTATCATCCAGAAGGAAAAGATGGCTTTGAAAGTGTTGATGATGAAGAAAAGACTTTTGTTATTTCATATCCAGGTCGTATTTCACTAGAGCCATTTCCAGATCGACGCCGGGAACGCGTCGCAACGGTAGCTTACCAAGCATCCAAAGAAATTGAACAAGTACTCCACCATGACAATTCTTTATTATACAAACCGTGGCAATTCCGCGCATATACACCTGTAGCGCGTACACTGAAAACAACATATGATGAACTATTTTTAATTACGAAAGAAAAGGCATTTGTTCGACCAACATTCTTTGTGGAAAATAAACATATTTATATTCCAGCTTTATTTGCGAAAGTATCAGGTGTTTCAAAAAATGACAAAGAGTACTTTCAAAGGTTGAAGACAGTAACGTCATTTGATAACAGCCTGTTAATTAATACATTTCCATTTACAAAAGAACAAAAAGCAAACTTCCAATTCCATTATCGAGATGCATTAGACCGTGCTGGAAATCTGCATCCCGATCAAATTATGAATAGTCATTGGTGGCCACATAAGCGTTTACCGGAAGGACTGCAGCATGGGATTGCAGAAGCGATTATTCATACGTGTGAAAGTGAACTTTGTAAACCAGTGGGAAAAGAAACAAAGCAGGATGTAGCCCTGTATGTTTTTGCGCAGCTTTCGCAAATTCCACCTCATATTTTAGAGCTACTTGAGAAATTTGATTATTCGCAAGAAGTACCAAAAATTGTTATATTTAATAATGAGAAAAGCGGAGAATTAACTCGTTCTGATGCCGTCTTGCTGTTGTTCTTAAATCAAATCGGAATTGATGTACTGCACTTCAATCCGACAGGAAGAAATGATATTGAACCGTATATTGAAGCAGGAGCATTCGATTCGCATTGGCTTGAAGAAGTGAATTTTGATCTTGAATTTCATGGTCCATCGGCCTATAAGAACTTATCTCAAACAATAAAAGGGCTATTCCGTCCATTTTTATAAAGAAGGAGAGAATAATATATGAATAACAATCCTATTGTATTAGATCCGAAAACCGAATTAAATGAGCAAACAGCACAAGATGTTCGCTTGCAACTGAGACAAGATGCTGAAGTTCAACGTATTTATAATGCTGTTGATATTAAAAATCAATTGGAATTAATTGAACTTGGAAAAGAACCTTCTATGGAAATTTCTCGTTTTGCAGATCAAATTTTACATACTATGTCTTTATCCAAGATAGAGGATTCCGGTGAATTACTAAAGCAACTTGGTAAGATTATGGACAAATTTGATAGTAAAGATTTCGCAGAAGAGAAAAGTGGATTTTTCTCTCGTATGTTTAAAAAAGCAGATAAAATGATTGAACAAATCTTTAGTAAGTATCAAACGATGGGCCGTGAAATGGATAAAGTGTACGTGGAAATTACGAAATACCAAGATGAAATGAAAAAATCAATTGGTACGTTAGATGGCTTATATGAACAAAACTTAAAATATTATTTAGACTTAGAAAAATATGTAGTAGCAGGAGAAATGTTACTGGAGCGTTTAAATACAGAGTTAGTTCCAATGTATGAAGAACGCGTTCGCAACAATGATCAATTAGCAGGTATTGAATTAGAATCTTTGAGAAACTCTGTTGAAATTTTAGAGCAACGCATTGATGATTTAGAGAAGGCTCGTATGGTTGCGTTATTAACGGCACCACAAATTCGCATGATTCAGCGTGGTAATAACAAATTAATTGGTAAAATTAATACAGCGTTTATTACAACAATTCCTATTTTTAAAAATGGAATTATTCAAGCTGTGAACGCAAAACGTCAAAAGCTTGTTGCTGATTCTATGGCTGAGCTTGACCGTCGTACAAATGAGCTACTTAAGAAAAATGCACAAAACATTGCAACGCAAAGTGTAGAGGTAGCAAGACTTTCTGGTTCTTCCAGTATTAAAATGGAAACACTTGAAGAAACATGGAATATTATTTCAAGAGGTATGCAAGAAACACAGCAAATTGAAGAGCAAAACAAACGCGAACGTGAAGAAAGCCGCAAACGTATGGCAGAACTTACAGAGAATATAAAAAAAGAATTGCAAGGATAATGTAAAAAAAGGCAATGAGGAGAGTACTCATTGCCTTTTAATTTTTCTTAAACACTTTTATAATCTCATTTACAACAAGAGGAATAATACTTAGTAATACAACAAATCCCCAATCTTTTAATGTTAAGGCATGTACCCCAAATATATTAGCAATCGGTGGAATTGAGATAATACATATTTGCATAAGTACACCGATAAGTAGAGAGAAAACTAAGTATTTATTTGTAAATATCCCAATTGAGAAAATTGATTTCGTATGAGACCGTAAGTTTAAAGAATGAACGAGCTGTGAAAAGCTGAGTACGACAAACGCCATGGTTTGGGCATGTAATAAAGCATCATCATCAATTTGAGATGGGAAGAGCGGGAAGATATTTGTATCTCCGGTATAGAGTTTTGCGCCAACAATAAAGGCGATTAAAGTAATGAGTCCAATTACAACTCCGTTTAGGATAAGGAAAGGAACACTACCACTGAATAAACTCTCTTTTGCATGACGCGGTTTTTCTTTCATCACATCTGGTTCTTCTGGATCGACACCTAGTGATAGAGCTGGGAGTGTATCTGTAATTAAATTCACCCACAAAATGTGAATCGGACGAAGCGGGGTAGCCCAGCCGAGTAGAATAGCTAAGAAGAGTGCAATAATCTCTCCAAAGTTACAAGAGAGTAGGAAAAGAATTGATTTTTTAATGTTGCGATAAATATTTCTTCCTTCTTCAACAGCTTTGACAATGGATGAGAAGTTATCATCTGTTAAAACCATATCAGCTGCCCCTTTAGCGACATCCGTTCCCGTGATGCCCATTGCGACGCCAATATCTGCTTGTTTTAAAGATGGTGCATCATTTACACCATCCCCAGTCATGGAAACGATATTTCCTTTTGCACGCAATGCTTTAACAATTTTTACTTTATGCTCTGGAGAGACGCGAGCAAAGACATTTAAATGATTGATTTCATTTGCTAGATTTTCATCTGAAATAAGATCTAATTCAGTTCCAATCATGACTTCGGATTCTTTTTCAGCAATACCAAGTTCTTTTGCAATGGCAAAAGCGGTATCTTTATGATCTCCTGTAATCATAACGGTACGAATTCCTGCGTTTTTACATTCAGCAATAGATGCTTTTACTTCTGTTCGTGGTGGATCAATCATACCGACAAGCCCTATGAATATAAGACTCTCTTCCATGTGATCGTTGGCAATGCTTTGTGTATCATGCTGTTTAAAAGCAAATGATAGTACACGCAAAGCTTTTTGGGACATCATTTGAGCAGCTTCAAATATTTGTTCTTTATCTGCTTCGGTTAATATCTCCGCCCTACCATTTATAAAGATATGGGTACAGTGAGGTAAGAGTTTATCAATTGCTCCTTTTGTCATATTGTAATAGTTTTCATTGTATTCATGCAGTGTTGACATCATTTTGCGTTCAGAGTCAAATGGTAATTCGTTCACACGTCTATGTTGAACTTCTAAAGCATCTTTTTGAAAGCCAAAGGTGCTGCCGGCAACAAGAAGGGCAATTTCTGTTGGATCGCCAGTCTGTGATTCAGTTGTATAAGATGCGTCGTTACATAGAATCATATTTTCTAATAATAAGCGCTGAGCGTTATTATTTACGTTTAAATTCTCTAATTTGTCGTATGTACGATCACTATAGAAGTGAGTAACTGTCATTTTATTTTGTGTTAATGTACCAGTTTTATCTGAACAAATAATCGTAACAGAACCAAGTGCTTCGACGGCTGGAAGTTTACGAATGATGACGTTTTGTTTAATCATACGTTGTACACCAATTGCGAGAACAATGGAAACAATTGCTGGTAATCCTTCTGGAATCGCAGCAACCGCTAAGCTAATGGCAGTCATAAACATTTCTAAAGTGTCTCGGCCTTGGAAATATCCGATGAAGAACATAATGATACAGATTGCTACAGCTACAAAGCCTAAATATTTTCCGACTTGCGCTAAACTTTTTTGAAGTGGTGTTGCATCATCGTCAGCTTCATGCAAGAGAGTAGCAATTTTTCCAATTTGTGATTTCATTCCCGTTTCAACAGCAACGCCAACGCCTCGTCCGTACGTAACAAGAGTGGACATAAAGGCCATATTTTTTTGATCACCTAGTGGGATTTGTTCTTCATTTTGAAGTGAAGGATGATAAAGTGAGTCTTTATCAACAGGAACAGATTCACCTGTTAAAGCAGATTCCTCAATTTTTAAATTTGCAGTCTCAATAAGGCGTAAGTCGCAAGGAATATACCGTCCTGCATCGAGCATAACGATATCCCCTGGAACAACATCTTCTGATGGAATTTCTTTTAGTTCACCATCCCGTTTTACAATTGCTTTTGGTGTTGCCATCTTTTTTAATGCTTCTAAAGCTTGTTCTGCTTTCGATTCTTGAATGACACCGATTACAGCGTTTAAAACAACAACGAGAGCAATAATGCTAGCATCGGCCCATTCACCTACAAAGGCAGAAATAAGAGCAGCAATTAAAAGAACATAGACGAGGACATCATTAATTTGGGCAAAAATACGTTGCCACAAAGTCCGTTTTCGTTTTGTAGTGAGCTCATTTCGACCATATTTTTTTAGCCGACTTTGCGCCATTTCTTCTGTTAAACCATGTTGTTCATTTGTTTCAAGTGCAAGTATTGTTTGATCTTTCGTTTTAATGTACCAATTGCTCATCGATAAGCACCTCCGATAAACACAGTTAGCAATGGTAATGTGGAGAGTATTGGGTGTGAGGTCTATGGTGAAGTTCTCTTTTTATTGTACAGCATTTGGAAAATAGATGTAGAAAAGTGAAAGGATGTCATGAATTTGTTAGAATTAAAAAAGTCCCTTTGTACAAGGAACTTTTTTATCATTTTTTAATTAATGTACCTAATTCCTCTGTAATAGCTTGCATTTCACTAATACTAAATGTTTCACGTTTCATTACATGATCGTAAATGTCACGTAAATCCTCATACATTTCTTCGTTAAAGCTTTCAGCACGCATTGCACCAGCGTTTACCATGCGTAACTTTTCTTTAATAGCTTCTACCATATATTCAACATTTTCTTGCGATTTTACGGATAAATCCACCGAAGTGTCCCCCTTTGAAATAACATAAGGATATCTTAACATTTTTTATCATTTTCGTTAATGAAACTTTTCAATCATATTAAGTTAGTAGGAATTTCCTTTATAATTAATAATTGGTTGTTTATACTATATGTATATATAAGAAATGCACCCAGAAGGGAAGAAACACATATGGTTCAAGTATTATTTGTTTGTCTTGGAAATATTTGTCGTTCTCCGATGGCAGAAGCAATTTTTCGTAATCTTGTTGTGCGAGAGGGAATAGAGGATAAAATTCATATTGACTCTGCAGGGACAGGAGATTGGCATATTGGCCATCAGCCTCATGAAGGAACACAAAAAATTTTAAAAGAAAATGAAGTCTCTTTTGAAGGAATTAAAGCACGTCAAGTAGAAAAAGAAGACTTAACAAAGTTTGATTATATTATTGCCATGGACAACAAGAATATAGCAGATTTAGAAAGTTTAGGTAAAACTGGAGGCTATATTGGTAGACTGTCCGATTTTGTTCCAGACGGTGGCTGGACGGATGTTCCTGACCCTTATTTTACAGGGAACTTTCAAGAAGTATATGACCTTGTAACAGAAGGGTGTGCAAAATTATTAGCATTCATTCGAAATGAGCAAGGAATCTGAGAAAGATTAGAAAGAGATACTTTCTAACATAAGAAATGAAAGGGTGAAGGAATATGGCAAAGAAGAATAATATAGCTCGAAACATTGCGATTGGGGTAGCAGCAGGTGTAGCTGTTTCCATGCTTAAGAAAGAAAATCGTGAGAAAGTGAAAAATACAGCAGAAAAAGCAAAATCAAAAATGATTGAAATTGGCGAGAATGCAAAGATAAAAGAAAAAGTGCAAACTGTTACAGATAAAGGACGCGAACTTGCAGATTTTAATGTTATGAAGGCAAAGGTAGCAGAAATCAAAAAATTAACACCATCTGTTGTCGAAACGCTAAAGGAAACGAAAGAGATTTTTAGTAAGAAAAAAGTTGAACCAGAAGAAAAAATGGAAACAATTGAGATTCAGGCTGTAGCTCCAAAAGCTCAGGAATTAAAAGCCGAGGAAGAGTCGGTAGTAGCTGAAGATGGTGGCATGAAAGAAGCACGTGAGTTATTTATGAAGGAACCTAATGCAGAAGAAAAAAAAACGGAAGCGTATATTGAATTAAAGCAAGATAAAGAAGAGAAGAAAAGCGTTTAGAGAAATATGAAAAAGATTCTAGAGAAAGCAAGGGGAAATCGTGTCTATTCGTTTGGGAAAGATTTATATGACCGAACGATGCGAGATGACGTAGCGGGTTTAGCAGCACAGCTCGCTTATTTCTTCTTGCTTGCCATTTTTCCTGGACTTGTTTTTTTAATTACGCTTCTTGGATTCATCCCTATTCAAACAGAGGATGTACTAGGTTTATTAGAAGTTTATGTACCTGACGATGCAATGAATTTAATTGAAGTGAATGTAGATAAAGTTGTAAATGAACAAAACAGTGGTTTATTATCATTTGGTTTATTATCGATGTTATGGTTCGCTTCGAACGGAGTAAATGCAGTTATGAATGCCTTTAATCGTGCGTATGATGTAAAGGAGACACGCTCTTTTATTGCAACGAGGGCTTTGTCTATTGTGTTTACTTTAGCAATAATTTTTATGATTGTGTTTGCATTAATTGTTCCTGTGTTTGGACAAGTAATTGGAGCAGCAGTTTTTAAAGCACTCGGTTTATCGGAGAGCTTTTCTTTTGTATGGAGTATTATACGATTAGTAGCCAGTTTTTTAGTGTTATTTGCTTTATTTAGCTTTTTATATACGTTTGCACCGGATCGAAAGTTAAAGAGAAGAGAAGTTATATCAGGAGCACTATTTGCAACGATTGGGTGGATTGTGGTATCGTACTCATTTGCATATTACGTAGACAAATTTGCAAATTATGCGAATACATACGGCGGTCTTGGTGGTATTATCATTTTAATGTTATGGTTCTATTTAACGGCTTGGGTCATCTTGCTTGGTGGAGAAATTAATGCATTACTAAATTTTTACCGGACAGGTGACAATAATTCCCGTAATGAATAATGAGTTTTTGTTCCATACTATAAAGGAACAGGAGGGGATTAAAAATGAGCAACAATAAAAAAAATCACAATAATAAAAACCAAGGTAAAAAAAATAGTAGCTCGCATCCGAAACATAAAACGAGTAGCAGTGCAAATGGACATAATGGCTACCATTAAAAGCGCAAGCGGCTCGTTTAGAATGTGAGGGGGGATGGAGCTTCTGACGTAGAGGCGTTTTTTACCTCGTCGGAAGACGCGAAGCCACCGAATATTCTAGCCGCTCGAGTTGGATATAAAAAAACGGGTTCCCTACTTAGGAACCCGTTTACTTATTTCCTTTTAGTAACCGTAATCCATTTAAAATAACAAGGATTGTACTTCCTTCGTGACCGATAACACCAAATGGAAGAGCTAAAAATTGTAGGAAGTTGGAGCAAATGAGCATTGTGATTACTGCTAATGAAAAAATCACATTTTGTTTTACAATGCGGTTCATTCGTTTTGATAAACGAATAGCTTGAGCTAATCGAGAGAGTTCATTTTTCATTAGAACCACATCTGCTGTTTCTAAGGCAACGTCTGTTCCTTCTCCCATAGCAACACCAATACTTGCTGTAGCGAGCGCAGGAGCATCGTTAATACCGTCGCCAACCATTGCCACTGTACCGTATTTTTCTTTTAGTTGTTTCACCGTTTCTACTTTTATTTCTGGTAAACATGATGCGTAGTACTCTTTGATGTTGCTTTCAGTCGCAATTGCTTTAGCTGTCTGTTCGTTATCACCAGTAATCATGATGGCTTCAACACCAATGCTTTGTAAATCACGAATAGCAGCAATTGTTTCTTGGCGCAACGTATCTTTTAAAGCAATAAGACCAAGAATTCCTTCTTCATTACTTATATAGACAACAGTTTTTCCTTCTTGTTCAAGCGTAGTAGCGATACCATTATGAAAAGTTTTTGTTTCTTCGCCAATAAAATCGGCCTTTCCAATCTTATAAGCTGTATTTTCTAAAATCCCTCTTAAGCCAAATCCACTGACATCTTCTACACTTTCTGGCTTTGTTAATGTAATGTCATATGCATGTTTTGCGTACTTGACGATAGCTTCTGCGAGTGGATGTGTGGAATGACTTTCAATAGAAGCTGTAATATATAGTACATCTTTTTCTGTTATTCCATCACGTACGTAAACATCTGTTACAGTCGGTTTTCCTTGCGTTAATGTTCCTGTTTTATCAAAGGCAATTGCCTTCACTGAGGCAAGGCGTTCTAAATGAATACCACCTTTAAATAAAATCCCGCTTCGCGCGCCGTTAGAAATAGCAGATAATGTCGCTGGTGTAATCGATGCAACGAGCGCACACGGAGAAGCGACAACGAGTAAAATCATAGCGCGATAAAATGTTTCGTTCCAGCTCCAATCTAGTATGAAATGAGGAACAAACATCATTAGAGCAACGACGATAAGCACACCTTTTACATATGTTCCTTCAAATTTTTCGATAAAAAGTTGCGATGGTGATTTTTCACTTTGTGCGTTTTGAACGAGACGAATAATTTTTTGGAACAATGTTTGATCGCTTCTTTTTGTAATTTTAACTTCAATAGCTCCGCGTAAGTTTACAGTTCCAGCGAATACTTCATCACCCAATTTTTTCTCATTCGGGATAGGCTCCCCAGTGATTGCAGCTTCATCAATATTCGTTTCACCGTTATGAATTGTACCATCGGCAGGTACGCGTTCACCTGGCTTAATTAAAATGATGTCATCAATTTCTAACTGACCTACTGGAATACGTTCTTCTGCTCCATGAGAAATGCGCAAGGCTTCCTCAGGCTGTAAATCAAGTAGTGCTGAAATTTCTTTTTGGCTTTTGCTCAGTGTGTAAGATTCCATTGCACCACTTAGTGCAAAGATAAAGATTAAGATAGCCCCTTCTGCCCAGTAACCAATAATAGCGGCACCAATCGCAGCAAAGAGCATCAGCATTTCAACGTTTAATTCCTTTTCCGCGATTGTATCTTCGATGCCCTCTTTTGCTTTTGCATATCCTCCAATGATATATGCGAGGAGATAAAACGTAATTCCAGTAGTGACTGCTTCATTTTTTGTTAGCAACCAACCAGCAAAAATAAAAATACCAGATGCAATAGCAAAGATAAGCTCATAGTGCTTTTTCAATGTTTGAATCCAAGATGGAATAGATACATTCTTTTTTGATGGTAATGTTTTTGCTTCTGAGTTCATTATTACTCGCTCCTTTCAATTTCTTATTGAGAAAAAGAATCAAAATCGAAACCCCTATAAAACGACGAAAGCTGCCATCCATATGGATAGCAGCATTTCAGTTGAAACTAATTTTATCAGTTATTATCTTGTAATTATTCTATATTATATCATATGTTTTTCCTTGATGATATGTTTTTGCTTATATGAAAAATTGAAAAACTTGTTTTTTTTTTTGCCTTTCCTTTGGTATATATGAATATTGTTCGTAAAAAGGTCGGAAAGGAAGACATCAAGTGAAGACAGAGAAATTTTTTACTCATCCGATTGGCGTATTTATAGCAGCACTCACAGCGACATTTCTATGGGGCAGCGCGTTTCCTTTTATTAAATTAAGTTATGCGGAACTCGGAATTCGGCCACATGAAGTTGGTGAGCAAATATTATTTGCTGGTTATCGATTTTTCTTATCGGGAGTGATGTTATTATTCTTTTTTAAAGTACTAGGAAAAGATATGTATTTCAAAAAACAGACGGCGAAGCAATTAGTGCAAATTGGTTTATTCCAAACGTTTCTACAATATGTATGCTTTTATATTGGTATGAGTTATAGCTCAGGAATTGAAGGGGCAATTATTTCAGGAACCTCATCTTTTTTCCAAATTTTACTTGCACACTTTCTGTATAAAGATGATGCATTAAATATACGAAAAGTAATTGGAGTTTCCATTGGATTTTGTGGTGTGATTTTAGTTAATTTTCCAAGTGATGGAAATGCGGCATTTCATTTTGGAATTGGTGAATTATTACTTCTTGGGGCAGCGATGATGTATTCATATGGAAATATATTGGCGAAAGAAGGAAGCAAAACATTAGATGTTGGATACATGACAGCATACCAAATGATTTTTGGATCTATTGGATTACTATGTATTGGTATTTTTCAAGTTGGATTTATGCCTTTTGTATTTAATGCAAAATCACTACTTATGTTACTATATTTATCCTTCTTATCAGCGGCAGGGTTCGGTATTTGGAATACAGTTATGAAATATAACAAGGTCGGAAAAGTATCGATGTATATGTTCTTTATACCGGTATTTGGTGTCTTGTTATCCAGTATGATTTTAGGAGAAGCGATTCATTCATTTGTTTTATTTGGCTTAGCATGTGTAGCAGCGGGAATTATTGTAGTAAATCGAACACCAAATGTGCAAAAAACGGAACAAGAGAAACAAGCAGCTTAAAGCGAGTGAGGTTATTATATTTTCATGCAAAAGAAGAGCCGAAGTGTTCTTCTTTTTTTCAAATTTTAGAGGAAAAAAGAAGTTATAGCACGAAAATACATTATTATCCGTTTATTGAGGAGCACATATTATGAATGAAATTTATATATTATTAATTGGACAAGCCATTTTATTTGTTTTCGGTGCGTTTTTTGCGATGGTACAGACAAAAAAAACTAGAAAAAATGAGCCGTTACCATTATTAGTTCGCCTCATTCTTAGTTTTTCTTTAACAGGTGGTGCGATTTGGATTTGGTTACAAGATCCATCTGTAGAGTATCGTCAGTGGGCTGCAATTGGTATGACTTTATCTACGCTTGGTGATTTATTTATGGCGGGGCTCATTCCGTTTGGACATCGGCTAATCGGTGGTATGGTTACATTTGCGATTGCACATTGTTTTTATGTAACAGCATTTTTACAAACGGGTATCTCGTGGAAAGGATTCTGGCTTGGTGTACTTGCGTACGGTCTATTTTTAATAATTGGCTGGTTCTTTTTTATTCGGAATCAAGTACAAGATAAGTTGTTCACAATTGGTGCGCTCGTATATGGTTTATGGGTTGGCGGAATGGCATGCTTTGCATTCGCATTATACTATGCAAATAATGGGATATGGTGGACCCCAGCACTCGGTGGATTACTATTTGTGATTTCTGATTTTATTATCGGTGTGACGGATATTGGTGGTCGCAAAGTAAAGTATGATCCGCTCTGGATCTGGGTGACATATGTTGCTGCACAGATGTGTATTATTTATGCTGGAATATAAAAAAGAGGATATTCCTAAAAATAGCTATTCAGCTAGTTTAGGGATATCCCTTTTTGATGACATATTATCCAGAAAATATTTGTAATATTTAAGAATAACATCTTTTTAAGTCAGAATTTTGTAGAAATTAATGATGGAAACTATCTATAATAAATATAACCAAGGGAGAGAGATGGGAGATGGAAAATGAAAAAGAAAAGTCGCTTTCGTGATCTTTTTGAAATACTAGCTATTGCGTTTTTGTTGGCTTTTTTAGTGAAAATTTTTGTGGTTTTTCCAACAACTGTGCAGGGAGCATCTATGAGACCAACATTGCAAGATGGAGATAAAGTAATTATTAATAAGTTAGCAAAGAGATTTGAGACCTATGAGCGTGAAGATATTATTGTAGTAAAGACTGATAATTTTTATGTGAAGAGAATTATTGGGCTACCTGGAGATGTAATTGAGATGAAAAATGATCAATTATACGTAAATCATCAAGTGAAAAGTGAACCTTACTTGGATAAGAATAAAAAACAAGCAAAACACCTTCTTATTAATTTAACTGAAGACTTTGGTCCTATTACAATCCCTAAAGATAAGATTTTTGTTATGGGTGATAATCGTTTAGTGAGTAGAGATAGTCGTAACGGCTTAGGGCTGATTCATAAAACGGAAGTGCTTGGAACATTAACAGCAATCTATTATCCGTTTGATCATATGAAAATTGTGAACTAGAAGGAAGTGATAATATGGAGGATATTATTGGACACATTCTAGTAGGGATTGGTCGGGCAGCAATTGCATTAGGTGAAGCATGTGCTGATGCGGGGAAAGGCATTGTTAGAGGGATTGTTGGTGTTGTAAAAGTAGCTGGGGACTTTATGTTAGATGAAGTAGTAGAGCAAGTGTTGGAGAGATTAGTTGAACGAGAAAAACGGAAAAAGAAAAGAATACAGCGGCATGTGGAAAAGCTAAAGAGGTATGCATGGTTCAAAGTTTTATATGAGGATAAGCGCTGCCGGGAAGTTCTAAATTATAATGAAGCATATGGAGATTTATTAAGTAAGCGTCGATATATACATAAGTTAATTCATAAAGAAGGCGAGAGAAAGAAATTTATTCAGCGCGTGAAAATTGATGCAAAGGTTGAAGAGATTATTTGAAATATGTGAAATCGAATGTAAGTAAAAAACCAAGCAATTGTTACGATTGGCTTGGTTTTTTGTACTGATCTAAATTGTTGGAGCTTCGTTACTTTCTACTTTTAATGAAGTCGTTTTATTATTTAGCATGAATTTGTATTGCAATAACTGTAATTTAAACAGTGTTAAAGGATCATGATATGTTTCAGGGTTTGTTCTTAGTTTTGTTAATGCATTTTCGTCCTGATTTATTTCGAGATGTGCTGCTTCCACAGTCTGCTTCAATATGCTAAGAGGTTCTTTAAAGAACATCATAATATCACGTTCTAGTGCGCTTTCGAATAACTCAAATTGAAGAAAGAACTGTTCAGAAATCATTGTTGTTACATCTGTATAGTCTTCGGTCTCAATATAATTTTTGTATTTGTTGTACAGCATAGATTGGTTTTTCTGCATATTACCGAATAGTTTTCCAGCACTTTTTAATAGAAATTGTGTTGGTGTAAAGCGTAATAAAATATTTACGTCATCAACTTTGATTCGGTTTGTCATTCTTGCAACATCTCGGCGCCAATCATCAAGTAATTGAAAATCGCATGGTAGTTTCATGCGTTCTTCGTCATATAATTTATTAAATGTTTCACTCATTTCATCTAGATAAGATTGACTTTGAATAAATTCATTATGTGCTTTTTCAATCCATTCCTGAATAGAATGAGTAAACTTAGGTAATATCACTTGTTGTAAATGTCTTTGAATTCTTTCATTCATTGCTGCATTTAGTTCTTCAGGAACTTGTTTAAAATCACTATCTTCCTGAACTAAATCGGAGCAACTCTGTAATAATTCAGGAATTTGATCATGAAGATCATGTATAATTTCATCTTTTGTTAAACGATATGATTCTGTGATAGAGCGAGTCTTATCTTTTTCAATAGCAGTCAGGTTATTATTAAAGCCATTTAGTTTCACTAAAATGTGTTTGTTCCAACGGATTGACTTTACTAACGTATTTTCTAATTGTACACGTTCATTTAAGAGATACGTGATGGTCTTTTGAATAAACCATAATAGTTTTTCTGTGCGTTCTGTTTTTATATTTCTATTATTAAAGTTTGAAGTAATGGATTCTGTTAAATCACTTAGTTGCTCACTACTTTCATGTAAAGATGAGTAAGGGAATACGCGTGCATTTGGAAAATGTACACGTATTTTAGACTCAGTTTCAGTTAGCTCTTTATTTGCTGTTTCCTCATTAAGAATTGTATCGACTTTATTTAAAACAAAATGAACTTGTAAAGTTGGTAGTTGTTCTTGCATGTACAGTAGTGTGTCGATTTCTTCATCAAGTAAAGATGAAGAGGCATTAAGAACATATAATAGATTATCAGCTGCATGTAAGTAATCAAGATTTGTATTTTTGCTATTACCATTTCCATCAAAACCTGGTGTAACGATAAATGAGAATTTATTTTTCCGTAAAAATCTACATGGTAGTTTAAATTCAATACATTTCTGTTCAGATTCTGATTTTGGAGGAACCGTCATCATTTCGTAAAATTCATCTAAATTAGAAGTTTTTCGTATTGTTAAATCTGTGAGTTCTGTAATTTCTGTCTGTACATTATCCTTAAATACGATAGCGGCCTCAGGAGAGTCATTTAATATACTTTCCCCTAATATAGAATTGATAAAGGATGATTTACTAGTATCATTCGTACCTGTAACGAGAACTTGTTGTACGTGTATATCGGAAAGTTCCCTAACAAGCCATGTGAAAGAATGACTTAAGTCTACATCATTCTTTTCTGCCCATACGACAATCGTTTCAAAAAGATTTGAAACCTTGTCTAGGTCAACTGCGTTATATATTGTTGAACTAGAAAGGAGCGTTTCAGCACTTTTTACAAGTAATGTATCAAGGCTTTTAGGTGAAACCTTATTCCATGCTAATGTTGCAGCGGAAACAAATAGAGAATGTTCTGCTTTTGTTAAGCTAAACCAATTCGTTAACAAGTCTGGAATAAGTTCTTGTAGTTCATGCATCAAATATTGTCCTGTAATTAATTCGCAGTATGTGTCTTGATAAAGAGTCACAATTTCATCCCATGCGTCGTAAGCATCTACCTCGACGTGTAAAAAAAGGTGATTGATTGTTTGAATCCATACTAAGTAGGTTGACTCATCTTGATAGCTCTTCCAAAGCGATGAGACGAGTTGTTTAAATTGAATCGAATCGATTGTATATAAAACTTTTAATGCTTCATAAAAATATTTTGGTTTCATCTGTTTTGTGAATCCTTGATTCACATAATTTGTTAAAATCTCAAACCAATGTAATGATTTCGTTCGAATTCCTTCTTGCACAGCAAGATCAATCGCATTGTTCCAATCCTGCTGTTTCTCATAAAAAGAGCGAGCAATGGCAGTGATATTTGGATAGTCCGGTTGGAAAGCAACAGCTTCACTAATGACCTTAAAAGCAAGTCCTAAACGATTTTGTTCGATGTACAGAGAAAGAAGCTGCAATGACACTTCCATTGTCAGTGTTATGTCTTCTGTTTGAATTGATGTATAGATTTCTTCTGCCATTGAAAGCAATCCTAATTCAAAATAAGCATCTGCTATATTTTTTTTGGCCCAGAGAGAGAGGTCATTGTTTACTTTCTCCCACTTGAAAATGGCTGTTTCGAAATCTTTATGTTGATAATAAACTTCTCCTTGTGCGAAACGAATGTTAGAGATATTGGAAAAATCATTTTTAGCTTCATTTACATATGCTTCCCCAAGCGCTTGAGGAGCTGGGACAGAATCCTGTTCAGTTAAGAATGTTTCATAGTATACCTTTTGAATTAATTGTTTTTCTATGGTCATGTTTTTTCCCCCTGTATAATTTGGAAAAATGATTTTTATGTAATAGGGTGCATAGTACTCTACATGGATAGAAGATGCATTTTATTGGTTTATATATATGTTTACTACCTAATATCATTTTTCTTGAGAGTCAAACCGATGCTAAATGTAACTTTTCTTTATTGTAACAAAAATCACGCTTGTGAAGGCAGGTTTTCTTATAATTATGAAGGGAAGTATAGATTTATCACGCTATTCGTGGACAATATGCATCAACACCTCAAGATTCTGAAAAATGAAGATTAAAAGCAGTGAAAACTTTCATTATGGATAAGATGAATAGGAGTAGAGTTCATTATAAAAACGATGTATAGTGAATATGTATACCATGTTTGCTTAAAAGATAGAGAGGGTACAATATGGAATAACGATCGTGCATAGGATGTGTCATCCGAATGGAACAACATATAGGTGAGTTAATCGCACATTATGGATATTTCGGAATTATTATAGCTCTTGCGGGTGGAATTGTAGGTCTACCAATACCAGATGAGTTTTTACTCACGTTTGTTGGTTATAATATTTCGAAAGGAATTATGTCAGGGACAGCCGCTTTTCTAAGTGGAATGGCTGGTGCGATACTTGGTATTACTTTAAGTTATCTGCTTGGTTTAAAACTTGGACTACCTGTATTAAAAAAGTATGGTCCGAAGATACGAATTAAAGAACAGCAAATTGAAAAAACACATGTTTTGTTTGAAAAATACGGTCCCTTTTTACTAATAATTGGATACTTTATACCAGGAGTTCGTCATTTAACTGCATATTTTGCTGGTATGTCGAATTTAACGTTTTGGAGATTTTGTCTATACGCATACGGTGGTGCTTTCATTTGGATTAGCATTTTTATTGGACTTGGATGGAAGCTTGGAGGGAAGTGGCGTTTTGTTGAATATAGTTTGCATCATTATGGAATGTGGATTTTAATTATCTCAGTAGTAGTCGTGCTTATTGTATGGCTCTACATAAGAAGGAAAAAAACCGCTAATTAAGCGGTCTTTTAACTGAAAGCAATGAAGAGAACACCTGCTGTAATACATACAACTCCCATTCCAGTCATGAAGTTTAATTTTTCACCTAATATAATCATGGCAAGAATAATGGAAAATACAACACTTAATTTATCTACAGGAGCAACTTGTGAAACCTTTCCTGTTTTTAAAGCGAGAAAATAAAATAGCCATGATGAGGCACCGGCTATACCACTTAAAGTGATAAATAGCAGTGCTTTTTTATTCATTAGAACGTCACCAATATTTTGAAATTTTCCTTGTATCATAATTACGCCTATCATGAATAGTGCCATGATGATTGAACGGATAGTTGTTGCCACATTGGCATCGATTCCTTCTAATCCAAATTTCCCGAAAATGGATACAAGTGCTGCAGCAATTGCTGATAATAATGCGAATAATAGCCATGAACTCATAGTAAAATTCCTCCAGTCTTGTACCATTATACATGAAAACTATTCTCAAGTATAACGGGTAGCAATAGCATTTATATATATCCATTTTGATTTTTCAACATATAAGTTACTGCTATGAAAACAAAAGAAGATATTCACTCGTTGACTCCTTTTGCTTTCACTTGGCATGGGGCTGAAAAGGGACATAATCGCTTCTATGCATGGTCGGATATTCTCGCCCATTTAAAAAGAAAGGTTGTATGTCAACTCTTCAATTTGTATTTATATAGAAATATGACTATGAAAATAGTAAAAGGCCCACCTGACAGGTGGGCCTTTAATCTATTATTCTGCAATTTCTTCATATAAAAAGTACGTTACATTATAAATATGTTCTACTTCATCATCTGTCATAAATAAAAGTTCATCGCGCTCAATTCCTTTTTTCTTTTCGATAAACTCAATCATGTTTTTCCGTTCTTCTCTTTTCATCATTTTTATTTCTCCTCCCAATCTGTTTTAATACAGTTTATTTAAGTTACTACTATTATATAACAGAATCTTTAGAAAGTTCCAGCTTTTTTATTTTTTTTTAATAAGAACTTTTCGACAAAACAAGCCCTTTTAACAGGGCTTGTTCTCGTACTACAGTCGTAAAAACTCTGGCTGAGTCGTACCATCGCCATCGATGTAGTAAATTGTATTTGGATTAATTTTTATCAGTACGTAGTTTGGATCTTCAGCACTTAGTAGCCAACGTTTTAAGCTATTATTCCAAAATTTATTTTTTAATGTTTGATCTTCTTCAATTGAAGCGGTGCCTTCTACTTCGATATAATCTTCATCCCATTTCTTTCCTTCTCGTCCAAGCAGCACATGAACATTTTGATTTTGCTCAATATCTGTTAATTTTTTTGAATTACGATCTGTTGCGACGTATAGTACAAAATCTTCATGAAAAAACATCATAAAACAGCTATGTGGTTTATTCTCACGAACGGTAGCTAATACACCTGTTCTTTGTCCTTGAATAATGGCTGCGATTTTTTCTTTTAAGTGCATTTTTTTACCCCTTTCTATTACCTGAAATTTTTGTGCAGAAAAATTTATGACCTTTTATACTTTTTTCTTCAATCCCATTTTTTAAACGTATTTGTGATGAAATGGGACAAGTTAGGAGAAGAATAAAGATAGTAGTGAGGAGAAATACATACGATGGAAGGATGGAGAATATGTTCAATAAAATTTTCTTAATACTTGCACTGGCTGGTGTACCGCTTTCTGTTCTTGGAAATACATTACATTGGCCACAAACAATTATGTTTGCTGTATATTGCGTTACAATTATTGCTCTTGCTGCTTTCATGGGAAGAGCGACGGAAAGTTTAGCTATTGTTTCTGGTCCACGAATTGGTGGATTATTAAATGCAACCTTTGGGAATGCAGTTGAACTTATTATTTCAATTTTTGCATTGCGAGCAGGATTAATAGAGGTTGTACTTGCTTCACTAACTGGTTCCGTTCTTGGGAACTTACTATTAGTTGGTGGTCTTTCCTTTTTTGTAGGGGGACTCAAGTATAAAAGACAAAGTTTCAATGTTTATGATGCAAGGCATAACTCTGCCTTACTAATATTTGCAGTTGTTGTAGCATTTGTTATTCCAGAAGTTTTTTCGATGAAGATGGGTATAGAGAAGACATACCAATTAAGTATTGGGGTGTCAATCATCATGATTGTCATGTATTTAGCCGCACTATTTTTTAAACTGGTCACGCATCGCGGTGTATATCAGCATAAAAGTGATGAAGTAGAGCATGAGGAAAAGCCGGAATGGTCAAAGGTGAAAGCACTACTTATTTTAGCGATTGCAACAGCGGCCGTTGCTTATGTATCGGAGGCGCTTGTTCATACATTTGAAACAGTGGCAAAATCATTTGGATGGTCGGAATTATTTATCGGGGTTATCATTGTTGCCATTGTTGGTAATGCTGCTGAGCATGCTTCTGCAATTATTATGGCCTATAAGAATAAGGTGAACATTGCAGTTGAAATTGCAGTCGGTTCTACATTACAAATTGCCATGTTTGTTGCCCCTGTACTCGTATTACTTTCGATGTTCTTTACACTGAAAATGCCTCTTGTATTTACACTGCCAGAACTTGTAGCTATGATTACTTCCGTCTTTTTAACAATCGCGATTTCAAACGATGGAGATACAAACTGGTTTGAAGGAGGAACATTATTAGCTGCCTATTTCATTATGGGGATTGGCTTTTACTTATTATAAAAAAATGGGATAACAATATCACAGGGAGAAAATAATAGAGAGAGTACAATAGCTGTTTAATCATTTATACATCCTCATATAGGAAGGAGTCAGACAGGTGAAACGAGTATATAGCATATGTCTTTCAACTATGGTCTCGTTTATTTTATTATTTCCTTGCAGCGGTTTTGCAAAGACAACAGTAAATATAAAGGTGCCTTCATCTGTTTTGAATATTTCAAAAGGAAATACGTATCCAAATACGGCACAAGATTTGCCGCATTTGCAGCCAAGTAAACTTGCAAAAGAATTACTGAAAACATCCGATATTCGTATTGAAAATCCACATTTAATTCGAATGTTTAATGAAACCTCGATTTCAAACGCCCCTCTTGCAGTGGGGTATAGGGCGAAAATTTATTTGGGACAATGGCCTTTAAGTTACGAGTCAACAGATACGACAATGAATTGGGAATATAAGCAAGTGAATCGTAACGTATATGACAATCGTGGTGTAGAGAAGTTGTACCCACTTCGATACAAGCAAGAATCACAAAAAACTATAGAAGGTGGTTTAACAGGATACATTAAAGATGCGGAAGATGTGAAAAAGATGATACTTTTAAAGGCAATGGAAAAAGTACAACTACCTCTTTCTTTTAAAACAACCATTGGCTATGGTACGGGGAATGAACGTGTATACAATGTTAGTCCAAAGCAACTTGGGTATTTATATGCGTATGCACCAGCGGTAAACGAAAAAGGAAAAGTTACATTTGGAGAAGTGTATCTTGTGTTAAAAGGAAATCAAAAGAGGATTGTAATTAAAAATATTACGTCACAAGGAATTGGGGCTGCTATTCCAATTCAAGATCATTTGTCTTTTAAATTTATTTCTTCAACTCATCCACAATAATGGGATAAGAACAAAAACGTCAGCGTAATTTGCTGACGTTTTTGTATTAAAGTGTAATATTTGTTTCTTTTGTTAAAAAGTCTTCAGTTGGATAATAGCTGTTTTTCACAAGAATATTTGGTCCAAGACATTTTACAGCGGGGCAGTGGCAGCTTAATGATTTTGCTGTTTTTGAGTTGCACCATTTGTCATATGCTTCTTGTAATGTGTTTGTTTGAACGTTACCAAGCAGTGGAATATCACCAAAGTCTGTTACGATAATGTTGCCATCAAAAATATTTACATTTAAGCGAGAACGTCCGTCTGGATCGTTACGAACTGTTACGTTTTTGCTCTCATGTAATTTTCTTAATGTCGCTAAATCACGTTCATCATTACTACATGCGTAGAAAGGTAGTGTGCCAAATAACATCCATACATTTTCATTACGAATATCTAATAAATGCTCGATTGCACTTCGAATTTCATCTTTTGTTAAAATCTCAAGGTTACTAGCAAAATCACTTGGGTACATAGGGTGTACTTCATGGCGCTTACAGCCCATTTCTTCGACGATTTGACGGTGAATGTGTTCAATATGTGGCAGGGTACGTTTATTTAACATTGTTTCTGCCGACACCAGAACACCTGCATCGGATAAAGCTTTACTATTTGTAATCATTCGTTCAAATAGTTTAGCACGTTGTTCATAAGTAGGTTTGCGCTCCATCATTGCAAATCCACCTTCAACGAAATCATCAATTGTTCCCCAGTTATGTGAAATATGCAACACATCTAAATAAGGAATAATTTGTTCGTAACGGGCTAAATCTATAGTTAAGTTTGAATTGATTTGAGTGCGAACGCCTCGTTCATGGGCATATTTTAAGAGTGGTGTTACATAGTTGTCGACGGATTTTTTTGAGAGCATTGGCTCTCCGCCTGTAATACTTAAAGAACGTAAATGAGGAATCTCATCTAATCGTTTTAATAAAAGTTCCATTGGAAGCGGATTTGGATCTTTTGGCTGTAATGTATAACCAACAGCACAATGCTCACAGCGCATATTGCATAACGTTGTCGTTGTAAACTCAACGTTTGTTAATAGTAATTTGCCGTACTCTTCAAGGTCCATATACGCTTCCCATGGATCGTAAGAAGGAGTAATCGGCTTCATTGTTTGTGATATACTCATCTGAAATATACTCCTTTGACTATTGAAATAACAATTTGTCCATCCTCTATAATAGAAGAATATAGGCTTTTTATAAAGTGAAACTTTTTGTAACAAGGATTTCCCTATCTATAGAATGTCATAGAGAATGTAGTAGGAAGCATTGATTGATTCAGCATAAAGGATGTTAAAAAATTGCTGAAAATTCATGTTCGTGATGATCATTTTTGCGGTATAATAAAAGCAACTCGAATAAAAAGGAGAGTGCCTTCGTGGGAAAAGCAATTCAAGATAAAGATTCACAATTAGTATATTTGAAAGAACGTTTAAATATGTTCATCGAAGTAATCGATACAATTGAACCAGAAGAAGTGGAATTAGAAGATGTAGATCGTCTTCTTGCAATGTTAGATGAATTAGAACTGAAATGTGAGCAATTTAAAAAAGATGAATAATATATTTTTAAAGCGGCTGCCAATCATGTCTTGGTAGCCGCTTTTTATATGGCGAAGCTGTCCCAAAAAGGCGTTAAAAACGACCTTTTGGGACAACCTCCAAGAAAATCTGTTTTAGTTTTCTATTTTACAGTATAAATAGGCAGAAAATATAGTTTATAATATGAAGGTAGAGAGGAGGAATTATATGGAATATCATTTGGTGAAACCTGTATTACAAGGAAAACAAGCAAGAGAAACAAAAACGTACAACATTTATAATTTTTTTATTATCGGACTTATTTTTGGAATTATTCCAGTTATGATTTTGGGAACTTGCAATGCGATTTGGTTAAAAGAATCTAAGAAGAAAATATACGGGCTCTTTATATTAGGAATAATGACTTTATTAGCAATGTTCATCTGTGCTGCCTTAATTGGTAATACAGATGTGCTGAAAATTGTTTCTCGGATAGCTGCTGCAGTCGTAGCAGGTGCATATATATATGCAATGCGAGAGCGATTTCGAATTCATAGTTTAGTAAATGAGAGAGTAAAGTCATTACGATGGATCGGACTTATTATTGGAATAGTTGGTATCATGGTCCAAACGGCGTTGTTAGTAGGAGGGGAGATGCTGTATGTCAACTTCACAGAGTGAAACGATGTTGTTACAAGAGGCACTACATTATTACGGGATTGGTCATATTGAAACAGCACAGCAGAAATTAGAAACACTGCTTTCTTATAATCCACAGCATGCGGAAGCATTGTACAATTTAGGATGCTGCTATGCAGATTCAGAACAATATGATGAAGCAAAAGAGCTTTGCATATCAGCGTTGCAGCATGGTTATAAGCCAGAAGAAGTGTATTATACACTTGGACATATATATACATACACGAATGAACTTGAAAAAGCGGAGCAAAGCTTTTTAAATGTTCTGTATTCAAACCCTTCCCATGCGCAAGCAATGGCAAAATATGCATTTGTTTTCTTAAAAACAGGCCATATTGAAAAAGCTAAACAATTTATACAAAAAGCAGTAGAAATTGACCCGAATCATCCTACCGTTCTTCATTATCAATTTATTTTATTACTTGCAAGTGGAACGAAACAAGAAATAGAGGAATCCTTAAAAGATAATTATTATGCATCAAATAACGAAGTTCATTTTTTATTGAAGTTAGGAACCCATGCAGCAACAAGGAAGAGGTATAGGGAAGCGTACAAATATTACCGACAAGCGTTTTTGTTGACGCCTAATGATAAAGAATTACTTGAAATCTTAGAAGAAGCGGAAGAGCTGATTCATCCGATTTTCTTTCCGAATGTTCTCGTGAATAAAGTGGGTGGTCCGCTTATCTTTTGGGCAATATGTTTTGGAACATTAGGTTTATTCATTATATTAAATTGGGAAATTATGATAAGAATCGGAATTCTATTTTATATCATCATTTGTATATGGAGCTGGTTATCTACACCGATGTACAAATTGTATAAAAAAATAAAAAAATCATGATGGGGGAGAAAACGGTGAATAAAATAGATGTGTTAAAGCAAGTGTTAGCACAAGATGAAGAAAATGGATCGATTTGGTATTTAATTGGAGTCGAGTATAAAGAACAGGGTGATATAGCAAATGCGCTGCAAGCTTTATCGAAAGCCCTTCAGTATGGTGATCAAGAATGGAAGGATAAAGTTGCCGCCGAATTGGGAGCTTTATCACAGGTGCTTACAAGTCCGAAAGAAACAATAGCTGTAACAGAAGAGGGGAGCCATTTTGAAAAAAACGAGTATCACGCAATAGAGCAAGCTCCGGAAAAGGAAAAACAGTTACATACAGCTTATGTAAACGAAAATGTGGAAGAAAATGTGATTCCGATGAACGGGCTTCAAGGTGGAAGAAGCAAGCAAAAACGTGAGCAAGACCAGATTACATTTGAGGATGTCGGCGGTTTGCATGATGTGAAAAAAGCGATTCAAATGAAAATTATTAAACCGTTTACTTCACCAGGATTATTTGAACGTTTTAAGAAAAAAGTTGGCGGCGGCATTTTATTATACGGCCCTCCTGGTTGCGGCAAAACATATATTGCAAAAGCAACTGCAGGGGAGTGCAGAGCACATTTTGCGACGATGAGCATTACCGATATTCTTGATCCGTATATTGGCGTGAGTGAACAAAATGTACGGGAAATTTTTCGATATGCTCGTTCCAAAAAGCCATGTATTTTATTTTTAGATGAAATGGATGCGCTTGGATTTAACCGAAGCAAAGCGTCGGGAAATCCGACACTAAGAACAGTTATAGATCAATTGTTAACGGAGATTGAAGGTATTGATACGAATACAGACAAACTATTACTAATTGGTGCGACCAATATGCCGTGGGACATTGATCCTGCGTTTAAAAGACCAGGGCGCTTTGATAAAATGATTTTCGTTTCCCCACCTGATTTAGAAGCGCGGAGCAGTATTTTTCAAATTAAGCTGGCAGGAAAACCGATTTCAACAATAGATTACGATATGTTAGCTAAAGAAACAGAACTGTATTCCGGTGCTGACATTGAAAATGTAGTAGAGCTGGCCGTAGAAAATGTTTTAGGAGAAATTATGACAACAGGTGTGGAGCGAGCGATTACAATGAGGGACTTAACCGATGCTATAGTAGAAACGAAGCCGTCTACGTTGGAGTGGTTCCGCACGATTAAAAATTATATTAAATATGCAAATGAGAGCGGTGCATACGATGATGTACAAGCGTATTTAAAAAGATATAAAAAAATATAATCCCTTTCAGACGCTGTTGAAATAGAAGGAATAGAAAAAAAAGAGTATAATCAAATTGTGAAAAATTTCATTTGATCTTAAGAGTCATGAAATAAAAAAAGAAAAGAAAAGACTCTAGAGAATTAAGAGTGGAAATTTCATTTCGTAACGTTTTGGTAGCGTTCACAATTGAGGGGGAAGTAACAATGGAAAAGCTTCAAGAAAGTATGTATCAACTGATTGTTGAAACATCGACGAATTTACCGAAAGATGTTCGTCGTGCAATTCAACGAGCAAAAGAACGAGAAAATGCAGGGACTCGTTCAGCAATGGCACTTGGCACGATTACAAATAATATTAAAATGGCAGATGACAACATCTCGCCGATTTGCCAAGATACAGGGATGCCAACGTTTAAAATCTATACACCGGTTGGTGTGAATCAATTGAAAATGAAAGAGGCCATCTATAGTGCGCTTGAGCGGGCGACAAAGGATGGAAAACTTCGTCCAAACTCTGTTGATTCTCTTTTCGGAGACAATAGTGGTAACAACTTAGGACCAGGTACGCCTGTAATTAAGTTTGAGCAGTGGGAGAAAGATTATATTGATGCTCGTTTAATTTTAAAAGGAGGCGGCTGTGAAAATAAAAATATCCAGTACAGCTTACCTTGTGAATTAGAAGGTCTTGGACGAGCAGGCCGTGATTTAGAAGGGATTCGTAAATGCCTTCTTCATGCAGTATATCAAGCGCAAGGGCAAGGGTGTAGCGCAGGTGTAATCGGTGTTGGTATCGGGGGAGACCGCACGTCAGGTTATGAGTTAGCAAAAAATCAACTATTCCGTACATTAGATGATATGAACCCAATTCCTGAATTACAAAAGCTTGAAGAATACGTATTAGAGAATGCGAACAAGCTTGGTATTGGTACGATGGGATTTGGCGGCGAAACAACTTTACTAGGTTGTAAAATTGGTGTGTACAATCGTCTGCCAGCTAGTTTCTATGTGTCTGTTGCATATAATTGCTGGGCATATCGTCGCCTTGGTGTAACAATTCATCCTGAAACAGGTGAGATTATCGATTGGTTATATCAAGAAGGTGAAAATACACTTCAGCAAGAAGCTAGCCAAGAAAAAAGTGAACAGCGTGAAATTGTACTACAGGCACCAATTACAGAGGAGCAAATTCGTGAACTTCGCGTTGGTGATGTCGTTACTATTAACGGGATGATGTACACAGGTCGTGACGCAATTCATAAGCATTTAATGGATAACGATTGCCCGGTAGACTTAAACGGACAAATCATTTATCACTGCGGTCCAGTTGTTGTGAAAGATGAAAATGACAATTGGAAAATTAAAGCGGCAGGTCCAACAACAAGTATTCGTGAAGAGCCATACCAAGGCGATATTATGAAGAAGTTTGGCATTCGTGCTGTCATCGGTAAAGGCGGCATGGGAGCAAAAACATTGGCGGCACTAGCAGAACATGGTGGTGTATATTTAAATGCAATCGGTGGTGCTGCGCAGTATTATGCAGAATGTATTAAAGAAGTGAAAGATGTCGACTTCTTACAATTTGGTATTCCAGAAGCAATGTGGCACTTACGTATTGATGGATTTAAAGCTGTTGTAACAATGGACTCTCATGGTAATAGCCTACATGCAGATGTAGATAAAACATCACTTGAAAAATTAGCAACTTTTAAAGAACCGGTATTTAAATAAGTAAAAAAATGCATCTCGAATGATTCGAGGTGCATTTTTTGTTGGTATATATGGAAAAACATGCTCAGCATGAAAGGAATATTGAAAACAGAAACTACAGGTACGATGATATATGGAAAGGAGACTATTTATGAAGCATAAATGGTTATATATAGGTCTCATTTTTTCAATTATGATGGCACTTGTTCCAGTTTCAACACTTGCTTATACAAATACACCAAATCACTGGGGGATTCCACGAGCGAAAAATGAGACGCCACCAGATGCTGGAAAAAAATTTACTGATTTAGTCCACAATAATGGTGGTTTTTATCTGGGAGATACAAAGAAAAAGGATATATATTTAACATTCGATAACGGATATGAAAATGGATATACTGCAAAAATCTTAGATGTATTAAAAGAAAAGAAAGTACCGGCAACATTTTTTGTAACAGGTCATTATATAAAAGGGCAAAAGGATTTATTGAAACGAATGGTAAATGAAGGGCATATTGTTGGTAATCACTCACAGACTCATCCTGATTTTACAACAGTGAATGATGAAAAACTTCGTGAAGAATTGCAAAGTGTAACAGATGAAATTAAGAATGTTACTGGGCAAAAGGAAGTAAAATATTTACGGCCACCGCGCGGGATTTTTAGTGAACGCACATTAGCGCTTGCGAAGGATATGGGTTATTATAATGTATTTTGGTCACTTGCTTTTCTTGATTGGAAAGTAGATCAACAACGAGGTTGGCAATATGCTCATAATAATGTTATGAATATGATTCATCCGGGAGCGATTATTTTACTACATGCAGTGTCAAAGGATAACACAGAAGCATTAGCGAAAATCATTGATGATTTACGCGAGAAAGGGTATCATTTTAAAAGCCTAGATGATTTAGTAAAAAGCAATCAACCGTAAGCATGTATGCTTGCGGTTTTCTCATGCTATAATGATGTGTAAAAAGGATGGGGAAACGTATGTGGAGCGAACATGTTACGTTAAAGGATCCGTACCATTTTGAAGAGGTACTCAGGCGTTTGTCTTTTGACCCACTAAATGTTGTTCAATTAGAAGAGAAAATCATTTATGTCCCACTTCTCATAGATGAAGAACAAATTGTTGTCCGCGTACAAGGAATTGGTACGTTTCAAAATCCGCAATTTTGGATTTCAAGTCAAACAGGTGAACAAAAGAGAGTCATGAAACGCATCTATTCCATTTTTCAGTGGAATGAATCTTTTCAAGATATACAAAGCCATTTTTTAAACACATCATTACGGCCACTTTTTGAAACATATGCCTATACACCGCTTATTTTAGAGTTTGATTATTTTGCTTGTCTTCTTCGTTGTATTATTCATCAACAAATACATTTGAAATTTGCGACTACACTTACAGAACAATTTGTAAAACAGTATGGAACAGAAAAGAATGGTGTTTTCTTTTTCCCAACCCCAGAAAGAGTAGCAAATATTTCAATAGAAGAGCTCAGAAATCAGAAATTTAGTCAACGAAAAGCTGAATATATGATAGGACTAGCGAAACATATTGTGGAAGGTAAGCTAGATTTAGCAGCACTAGAGAAACAAACAGAAGAAGAAGTGTCAGCACAATTGTTACCAGTGCGAGGTATTGGTGCATGGACGGTGCAAAACTTTTTATTATTTGGACTCGGGCGGAAAAATATGTTTCCGAAAGCAGATATCGGGATTCAGCGTGCGCTTCAAGGTGTATTTCAATTAGAGAATAAACCAGATGATGCACTTTTAGAAGAGGTAAAACAAGAGTGTGATCCATACTGCAGCTATGCAGCGTTATATTTATGGAAAAGTATAGAGTAGAGGTGTAACAATGACACAAAAGCAACACGAGAGTAAGTTGGAAGTTGGTCAAACGTTTCCTGTGACAATTAAGCGTCTTGGGATTAACGGAGAGGGCGTTGGTTATTTTAAAAGACAAGTTGTTTTTATTCCAGGGGCATTACCAGGAGAAGAAGTCGTTGCGGAAACAACGAAAATTCAGCGTGGCTTTGCTGAAGCAAAAGTGAAAAAAGTTCGTAAAGCTTCACCGCACCGTGTGAAAGCACCGTGCCCAGTATACGATAAATGCGGTGGCTGTCAGCTTCAACATTTGGATTATCAAGAACAATTAAATCAAAAACGTGATATCGTTGTACAAGCATTCCAAAAATATATGAACAACAGTCAGGAAGAGAAAATTCGTCCAACGCTTGGTATGGAAGATCCATGGCATTATCGCAATAAAAGCCAATTACAAGTAGGGCGAAAAGATGAAAAGGTTATTACAGGATTATACGAACAAAACTCACATCGCTTAATTGATATTGCTCATTGTATGATTCAGCATAAGGCAACAAATGAAGCGACAAAAGTTGTAAAACGTATTTTAGAGAAATTAAATATTTCTATTTATAATGAGCGTAAAGGAAAAGGTCTTGTACGTACAATTGTAACGCGCGTAGCAGTGCAAACGGGAGAAGTGCAAGTTACATTAATTACAGCAAAAGACGAATTCCCAAATAAAGAGCAATTTATTACAGAGATACAAAAGCAAATGCCATCAGTAAAATCGATTATGCAAAACGTAAATGGACGTAAAACGTCTGTTATCTTTGGGGACAAAACGTTCCGATTAGCTGGAAAAGAAGTTATTCAAGAAACGCTTGGTGATTTATCATTTGAATTATCAGCACGTGCATTCTTCCAGTTGAATCCAGAACAAACTGTTGTCCTTTACAACGAAGCGAAAAAAGCTGCTGCTTTAACAGGTACAGAAAAAATTGTGGATGCCTACTGTGGTGTTGGTACGATTGGATTGTGGCTTGCAAATGATGCAGCAGAAGTGCGCGGTATGGATGTCATTCCAGAAGCGATTGAAGATGCGAGAAAAAATGCGAAGCGTCAAGGGTTTACAAATACAAAGTACGAAGCTGGAAAAGCAGAACAATGGCTACCAAAATGGGTGAAAGAAGGCTGGCGTCCAGATGTAATCGTAGTTGACCCTCCTCGTACAGGTTGTGACGATAAGTTGCTGGAAACAATTTTAAAAGTAAAACCAAAAACAATTGCATATGTCTCTTGTAATCCTTCATCATTAGCACGTGATGTAAAAGCATTAATGAAGAATTACGAAGTGGAATATGTGCAACCAGTGGATATGTTCCCGCATACGGCGCATGTTGAGAATGTAGTGAAGCTTGTTAGAAAATAAACTACAATGTGAAATGTAAGTAATAAAAAATATGATATTTTTTAGCATAAGGATATGTTCCCTCATACAGCAGTAATCTGTGTGAGGGATTGTGTTTTATTCAGTCAATGAAAGTAAGGAGCATACAATGAACAACTATAAATTGACAATTCAATATGATGGTGCACGCTATAAGGGATGGCAACGTCTTGGGAATAACGATAATACCATTCAAGGAAAAATCGAAAGTGTGTTATCAGAAATGGTTGGACAAGAAATAGAAATTATCGGATGCAGCAGAACAGATGCTGGTGTACATGCTCTTAATCAGGTAGCTAATTTCAAGGTTGAAGAAAAATTATCAGAACAGAAAGTGAAAAAGTATTTAAATCAATACTTACCAAATGATATTAGTATTACTGATGTAGAGTTAGTTCCAGAACGCTTCCATGCCCGCTATAACTCAAAAGCGAAAACGTATTTATATAAAATTTGGAATGAGGAACATACCAATCCATTTATGCGTAAATACAGTATGCACGTTCCGAAAAAGTTAAATATTGAAAGCATGAAAAAGGCAGCTCAATATTTAATCGGTTCACATGATTTCACTGCTTTCTCAAATGCAAAATCTAAGAAGAAATCTATGGTTCGAGAAGTATATATGCTCGATATCGTAGAAAGTGAAGGTTTCATCCAAATTAGAGTGAGCGGAAATGGATTTCTTCACAATATGGTGAGAAAAATCGTTGGAGCGTTAGTAGAAGTTGGCTTAGGTCAGTTAGATGCTGATGCGATCCCGCAAATTTTAGAGGCGAAACAACGAAATCAAATTAATTGTCTTGCGGATGCGAGTGGGTTGTATTTGGAGAAAGTTGATTTTTAGATAATTGGTATAGATATAGATCAAAAAAAGGAAGGGGTATTAACCCTTCCTTTTTTGATTGTCCTTATTGAAATTGCAAAGAAACCAAGGTTATAGGTTTTCTTAGCTATTTAAATTGTATTTTTTTAGTCGATATTGTAGATTTTGCCTACTTACCCCTAAAAATTTTGCAGTTTGTGAGATATTCCCCTTATTTTCTTTAAGAATTTGATTAATGTATTCCTTTTCCATTTCTTTTATTGTATGTTTTAAAGTTTTAGGGGTATCATTGGTATTTTGAGGGGGTTGAACATTCAATTTGTTTTTTGTTAGTTCATAAAAGCGTGTTGGTATATGGAACGTTGTAATGATGTCTTCATTTTCTATTAAGTTCATAGAGCCTTCAATCATGTGCTCTAATTCTCTTACATTACCAGGCCAATCGTAGTCATAAAAAAAGTCTCTTACGTTAGAATCTACCCCTTTTACTTTTAAGCCAAATTGGATATTATACTTTTCAATAAAATGATGAAGAAGAATTGATATATCTTCTTTTCTCTCTCTTAAAGGTGGAAGAAATAAAGTAACAACACTTAATCGATAATATAGGTCTTTCCTTAACCGATTGTGTGTTATGGCTTCAATGGGATCTTCATTAATAGTTGCTATGATTCGGACATCTACTTCTTTTTCTTGTGCGCCTCCGACTCTTCGTATTGTTTTATCTTGTATCGCACGCAATAGTTTAGCTTGAAGAGCTGGACTTAATGAGTTAATTTCATCTAATAATAAAGTTCCTCCATTAGCTTCTTCAAATAAACCTGGTTTATCTATTGCACCTGTAAAAGCGCCTTTGTTCGTTCCAAATAATAGGCTTTCCATTAGGGTTTCTGGTATAGCAGCACAGTTTTGTGAGATAAAAGGCTTTGCTGAACGGTGACTTTCATTATGAATGCTTTGTGCAAATAATTCCTTCCCAGTTCCCGTTTCTCCTACGATAAGTATGGAGGATGATGTACGTGTTACTTTTTTTGCTTCTGTAATGATAGATTGAGTTGCTCTAGAATTACCTATTATATGATTAAAGGTAAACTTCGTATTTTGTTTTCGAGGAAGACTTGTCTTAATCGTTTGCTTTAATTGGGTAATGTCTTTTGAAATCTCAATAGCACCTTTGATTTTTCCATTTTCTATTATGGGGAAGGTATCATTAATTGTTGTAATCTCTTTTCCTTTATTATTAAAATAAGTTTGTTTTATGTTTCTTCTTGTTTTTCCGAGTCTTAGTGCCTCTATGAGTGTACTACTTTGGTTTTCTTCAAATGCAAATACTTCTAAAGGATTTTTATGTAATACATCTTTAGGATCCATCGCTTCAATTTCCATCATTTTCCGATTGTAGATTATTGTTTTGCTTTCCTCATTAATAATGTGAATTCCAATATCAAGCTCGTTCAGCAAAGTTTCATATAGCATATTCATTTCAATTAATTTTTTGTAATTGATTTCTTCTGTAAGCATGTATCATCTTCTCCTTGTTATGCCCTATGAAGACTGATTTTTTATAATTTTATTAAAATTTCTACAAAAGAGCAAAGTTTTTTTGCGCTTTTCCTATTAAAACTTTTGAAGTGATAGAAAAAAATTTGCGTTTATTAAGGTTATTTTGCATGAATCCTTAATTTTATAGGGGAATTCAGGTTGGTATGCATTTTGCATTAATAGTAAGCGAAGTTTCTAAATTTAAAGACTAGGGGTGAGTTGAAAGTTTTATAGGGGGTATAACCTTTCAGCAGCACTTAATAAGAAAGAGGAGGTTTCAAAATGAAGGCAGTTATAGAAAACGTGTACAGTCCTTGTTATGGGAAAGTAGAAAAATTATTTATTACTGAAAGCTCCTATGTATATGAATGGGAGACATTAGCATTAATTGAAACGATAGATAAACAGAAAGTAGAAATTAAAGTGGGAATTAGTGGCTATATTGAATTGCTAGAAGTGGAGGAGGGACAAGCTATCACCAATAAAACACGATTAATAACAGTAAGGGATGACCTGTTAATAACAGGTAGTGATTAATATAAACTGTATGGATTATGAGCCGTTTTCTAGTGCGCTTTTAAATAATTGTTTTCATTTATGCTAATGTCAATTAAGTCATAAGAAGGGTTAAGAATTGATTATCGTGTTAGGGGTTATTTTCTTGGAGAGGGAGATTTCCTTTCAAAAAATCTCCCTCCTGTTGTGAGTCTTTAGTAAAAAATGCAAGCTATTATCTTTTTTATAGTTTAACTTTTTTTAAGATTTTTTTAAAGCGTTTACAATCATGAGAATTTGCAAACAAAAAGGGGGATTTATATGACAAATCAAAAACAGGAATTAAAACGGGAGTTGAAAAGTCGACATTTATTTATGATTGCACTTGGAGGAGTTATTGGTACCGGACTTTTCTTGGGATCCGGTTATACAATCCATGAAGCTGGACCTGGAGGAGCAATTGTAGCTTATCTTGTTGGAGGGTTTGTTATGTATTTAACGATGCTCTGTCTTGGAGAATTGGCAGTCGCTATGCCTGATGCAGGGTCTTATCAAACATATGCTACAAAGCATATTTCACCTGCAGTAGGTTACGTAGTGGGATGGATGTCATGGTTAAACTGGTCTGCTACGATAGGAATTGAACTGATTGCAGTTAGTATTTTAATGAAACGTTGGTTTCCGGATGTATCATCATGGATTTGGTGCGTAGTTTTTGCTGTTTTACTTTTTGCAATTAATGCATTATCCTCAAGAAGTTTTGCAGAGGTTGAGTTTTGGTTTGCAAGTATTAAAGTAATTACGATTATCGCATTTATTATTTTAGGTGGAGCAGCTATGTTTGGTTTCCTAGATATGAAAGGAAATGAATCAGCACCAATGCTTTCTAGCTTTACTGATTACGGGGGATTGTTTCCCAATGGGCTAACAGCTATTTTAATTACAATGATTGCAGTTAACTTTTCCTTTCAAGGCACAGAATTAGTTGGTATCGCGGCTGGAGAAAGCGAAAATCCAGAGAAAACAATTCCAAAAGCTATTAATAATACAGTTTGGCGCATACTAGTTTTCTTTGTACTATCCATTTTTATACTTGCTGGTTTATTCCCTTGGCAACAAGCAGGAGTGATAGAAAGTCCATTCGTAGTTGTATTTGACAAAATTGGTATTCCTTATGCAGCAGATATTATAAATTTCGTTATTATTACGGCAGTACTATCAGTGGCGAATTCTGGATTATATGCAACTTCCCGTATGTTATGGTCTATGTCTAATCAGGGAATGATTAGTCCAATTTTTGGTAAGTTATCGAAAAAGGGTGTTCCAATTTATGCATTGATTGTAAGTACCATTGTAGGGTGTCTCTCTTTATTATCAGGTATTTATGCAGAGGATACAGTTTATCTATGGCTTCTTTCTATTGCGGGATTCGGTGCAATATTGGTCTGGGCATCTATTGCTTTATCTAACCTTTTGGCTAGAAGAACATACTTAAAGCAAGGAGGAGATATTAAGGATTTGAAATTTAAAACCCCATTGTATCCGTTTGTCCCGATTCTTGCTTTGGTATTAAATTTAACGGTAATTGTTGGTATGGCGTTTATTCCAGAACAACGAATGGCACTATATTGTGGTATTCCATTTATGATTGTTTGTTTATTGTTTTACCGTGTTACAAAAAATAAGAAAAGTAAAATAGAACGTATTGAAAAGACGAATACAACAGAAGTGCAAAGTTTATGATGAAAATTTAGGCGTGATTTTTATCTCGTATTAACTGACAGTAACACTCCCACCTCAAAATTCAGTGAAAGCAAAGAAGTTAAGAGGAAGATGAACTGTCAGTAAAAGTCCGATTGGTGTGGGCTAATAATCAGTGGGGGAGGAAGAACCTCTCCTCTCCCACTGATTAAAGCTTTAACTTAGGTGATGGATTATTAGAGACTGCAAAATTGTAAACAGTCTCTTTTTTGTGAAAATAGAGCTGGAAACATACTATGTATGCAAAGGAGGGATTTGTAATGAATCAGGCAATTTCACAGCTACTAGAACAAATCGATTCACGAAAAGAAGAACTATTAGAACTTACAAAGACATTAATACGCTTTGAAACACCAGCACCACCAGCGAGAAATACAAATGAAGCGCAGCAATTTGTAGCAGATTTTTTGAAAAAACGTGATTTTACAATTGATAAATGGGATGTATATCCGAATGATCCGAATGTTGTTGGAGTGAAGAAGGGGACGGCAGGAAATTCTCATAAAAGCCTAATTATTAATGGACATATGGATGTGGCTGAAGTATCAGTAGATGAGGATTGGGAAACTGGAGCATTTGAGCCATTTATAAAAGGTGGATGGTTAGTTGGACGTGGTGCAGCTGATATGAAAGGTGGATTAGCTGGGGCCTTGTTTGCGATTCAGCTTTTACAAGAAGCTGGAATTGAATTGCCTGGAGATTTAATTTTTCAGTCCGTAATTGGAGAAGAAGTGGGAGAAGCAGGAACACTTCAATGTTGTAAACGTGGATATGATGCTGACTTTGCAGTTGTTGTGGATACAAGTGATTTACATATGCAAGGTCAAGGCGGCGTCATTACAGGATGGATTACAGTAAAAAGTCCGCAAACATTTCATGATGCAACGCGCAGACAGATGATTCATGCTGGTGGCCGTTTATTTGGGGCAAGTGCAATTGAAAAAATGATGAAAATTGTGCAAGGTTTGCAAGAGTTAGAGCGACACTGGGCAGTAATGAAAACATATGAAGGGTATCCATCAGGAACAACAACGATTAATCCAGCTGTTATTGAAGGTGGGCGTCATGCAGCATTTGTTGCAGATGAATGTAGGCTCTGGATTACAGTACACTTCTATCCGAATGAAACACATGATCAGGTCGCAAAGGAAATTGAAGAGTATATTGGCAGGGTGGCTGCGGCTGATCCATGGCTTTGTAAAAATCCACCACAGTTTGAATGGGGCGGGGAATCGATGATTGTTGATCGTGGTGAAATATTCCCTTCGCTAGAAGTAGACAGCAACCATCCTGCGGTACAACAACTTGCAGCTGTACATGAATCTACATTACACCGCAGTGCAACTCTAGATATGTCAGCAACAGTAACAGATGGTGGGTGGTTTAGTGATTTCAACATTCCAGCTGTTATTTATGGGCCTGGAACATTAGAAGAGGCACACTCTGTAAACGAGAAAGTTGAGATTAGCCAGCTAGTTGAATTTACGAAAGTTATTGCTACTTTTATATACGAATGGTGTCATACACAAAAATAAGAAAAATTTAAGGTTTTTCTAATAAAAAGGTAAGGTACATCGTGTAAGATAAAAAGTACCTGTCGTGGAATCGTACAAACTTTTATGTTTGTACGATTTTTTTGCGAGAACTATTTCAAACGCTAGTCAAACTAGAATTTTGAAATAGTTCTTTTTGTCTTCAATGAAGCCCTCTAAGTTTCTTTCTTTATTTCAGCTAACTTCTCCTTTGCTAATCCCAATGCAATTGCATCATCCAAATAGCCAATTGGAAATATATAATCTGGAATAATGTCTGTCGATAAAACAAAATACAGTAGAGCACTTCCTATAATAGCACGCTCTTTGAGCGGAGTGGACTCTTTGCAAAATTGATGATACATATCTGTTAATTGCTCAATGAAAGGACCTGTACTATCAATTTGCTCGAGTTTTGTTGAGAAACTCTCATGAATGCGTCTTTGGCCTTCAGCTGTTTGTGCGTATCGTTCATAATTTTCAAGTTCTTGTTTCACACGAGTTGTTGTGTACTCATAATCAAATAAGTTAGAGGATTGTAATGTATGTTGAATTGCGTCAAGTGATGTGTACATATCTGTTTTTTCTTTTTTGGTTTGAGAGGCATCTGGATACATTGCATCATATAACACTTGCGGTGGAACTTGCAGACACTCTGCAAACTTTTGCAGGTGTTTTTGTTTTGCTTGTTGTTTGCCAGTTATAATTCTTGAAATTGTTGAAGGATCGATGTTTGTAAGTACTCCTAATTGGCGCATAGATAAGGCACGTTCTTTTAACAATTTTTTTAATAATGCACCGAGTTTATCGTTTGGATTTTGAGTGGACATAGTTTGGGCACTCCTTTTTGTTTCTAAAGTGTTGAAAAAATGTTGAGCGTTTTATTTAAAGTATATGAAGCTGACAGGCACAGTTGCTCAACATTTGCATAATATGCAATGAAAAGTGAACAGAAGGAGTGACTGTTGATGAGTGCGGCAGGATTATTTTCGATTTTTTTAATAGGAATTGCTTCTAATTTAGATAATGCGGGTGTAGGGATTGCGTATGGAATTCGTAAGATTCGTATCTCTTGGTTTAACAATTTTATCATTGCCTTTTTTGGTTGCCTTTTTACTTTATTAGCTGGATTCTTTGGAAGCTGGATTTCACTATTTATTTCAGATTTTATGGCAAATCTCATTGGAGCAATTGTACTTAGTGTAATTGGGGTATTCATTTTATGCCAGCCATTACTAAGTAAGCAAGATGATACACATAAGAAGAGTGGAAATATGTTTATGGGGATATTACGTAATCCAGAAAGTGCTGATTTTGATAAGTCTAAAACAATTAGCTCTTCGGAAGCACTAGTACTAGGAATTTCATTATCAATTAATAATATAGCCGGAGGATTTGATGCGGGTGTAACAAATTTAAATCTTTGGTGGACTGCAATTGTTTCTGGAGTTTTTAGTTTCATTTGTATTAGTGGTTTTTCATATGTCGGGAAGAAATTTTTAGCGGAATACTTAGGGAAATGGGCAACAATTATTGCTGGCATTTTACTGATTCTTATAGGAATCGATCAATTGATGTAAGTTTAGAAAACAATATTCGAATATTTCCTTGGAAATACAACAAAGTGCTGCATATATCGACGTGTTTTTCTTCATACTAATATTGATTTCTTTTAAAGAAAGGGGAATGGATATGGGACGTGGTAAAGCTTTTGACCATAAGAAAAAAGGGCATGATCATCAGCCGCCTAAAGGAGCCTTCATTCATAAAGATGTGAATGAGCATACGTTAGAAGAGGAAGAATTACCTGTTAATATTGAAACGTATAAAAATAGTTTGAAGAAACATTAAAGCACCTATTACAGGTGCTTTTTAACAGTACTCCAACAGAAGTTCACTTCCTCAAGCACGTGCAGGGCATAGCCCAGGTGGTAGGGAGGGATCATTCACCGGATATCCTCAATTAATTGTTGTGTCTCTTCATACATCCCATATTCACCAAGAACTTGAATACAGCGCCATTTTAATTCCTCAATACTGGGTTCAAGTTCCTCGGGGAGGACGTGATGAATATCTTCAAGCCCCATGCCAAAATGAATGAGTTCTAGTACTTGATCATCAATATTTCGGTCCATTAATAATTCCAATACTTCTAAATTAAATATGTATCGATAAGCCTCATCAAGTGAAACAACTTTTAGTTTTAAGCTTTCTACAATACTGAGTATAAAAAGAAGGATGGTTTTTTCTAGGACGGGCTGTTCCTCCATTTGAAAAATAAGTTTCATTTCTTTTACACCTCCACCATATAGCGTTAGGTTGTACTATATTATTCGAGGAGGTGGAGCAAATATGCATAATAAAAAAATTCCCCTGTTTTATTTGAACAGGAGAACTTTTTTATTTGTTTGAATTGGAAATTCGTATTTTGTGCATTGCAACTGCAATCCATATAGAGAGTAGAGAGATAAGTAATGCAAATGTAGCTTGTTATATGTGAGATAACCAAATAAGATGAGTAGCATTCCAATAACGGTTAGATAAAAGAATGTATACAAATTATATAATTCCTCTCATTATATATGCTTAAAAAATACTCCAGCCTTCTTGAGCAGAGAGAAGTTCAAGAATTTTAAAACCGGCAATACTATTCCCGTTTGCATCTAGAGCTGGTCCGAAAATTCCAATTCCCATTTCTCCTTTTACGCAGCCGAAAATCCCACCAGCGACACCGCTTTTTGCGGGGATGCCAACACGAATCGCAAATTCTCCAGATTCATTGTACATGCCGCAAGTTACCATAAACGTTTTACAAATTTTTGTGATATGTTTTGGGATGATTTGTTTTTTCTTATATGGATCATAGCCATCCATTGCAAAAATTAAACCAATGCGTGCTAAATCAATGCAATTTACTTCAATTGCACATTGACGTGTGTATAAATCCATTAGTTTTTCAATATCACTATCAATGATGCCGTTTTGCTTCATATAGTAACAAAGTGAACGATTTAAGTAAGCAGTTTCTAGTTCAGAGATGGCTACTTTTGAAGAGTAATTAATTGTAGGATTGTCTGTAATATCACGTACAAAGTGGAGAATTCGTTCCATCTTTTCTTCGTTACTATCTCCTGTAAGCATGCTTGTAATAGCTAACGCACCTGCGTTAATCATTGGATTAAGAGGTTTAGAAGGGCTAGTTGTTTCTAGTTTAATAATAGAATTAAATGGGTCGCCAGTGGGCTCCATTCCAACTTTAGAGAATACATATTCTTCACCACGATCTAAAAGTGCAAGAGCAAGTGTAATTACTTTTGAAATGCTTTGAAGGGTGAAGAGTGTTTGTGAGTTACCAGCATGGACATATTCTGTCTCTTTATGGTAGATAGCAATCCCTAAATCGTCTGGATTTGCATTTCCTAGTTCGGGGATATAAGTAGCAAGCTTACCTTTTTTTGTATATGGTTTTACTTCTTCTAGCAACTGTTGTAAGTTGTTTGTTTCGATGCACTGCATGATACCAACGCTCCTGTTCTTTTTTCACTAAGTTTACGATTCCCTATAAACTTGGAAATAAATAATAACATGAAAAAGTGGAATGATAAAATGAAACTTTTATTTAAATAATAAAGCCTTTTTTGAGGTAGGAGAGAGGATCCGACCATACATAAAAGCGATCAGAGCATCTTCCTGCCTCATGCCAAGTGAAAACAAAGAGAGCAAACGAGTGAAGGTCACCTTTTGTTCTTCATAGCCGCGACTTATGTGTTGGAAGATGAAACTGGATGTATATATGTCTCGTTACCTTATTTTTAATTTTAGTTGCTAATAAAAGGAGAATCTTCCTTTTATATAACAGTTTGAAAATAGAAAAGATATCCATAAAAAGTTCAAAAATAAAAACTACACATCTATACAACTATATGTTATTATTGTTATGTAATGGAAAGCGTTTTCTAAAGCATACTTATAATGGTAACGATTTCATAAATTAAATAGGGGGGAATTACAATGTTGCAGTTTTTACAACGTATTGGTAAAGCGTTAATGCTTCCAATCGCAGTGCTACCAGCAGCAGGACTATTGCTTCGTTTAGGACAACCAGACGTGTTTGATATTCCTGTTATGGCACAGGCCGGTGCAGCGATTTTTGATAACTTAGCACTTATTTTTGCAATCGGTATTGCAATCGGTTTATCGGTTGATAGTAGCGGTGCAGCAGGTCTTGCTGGTGCGATTGGTTACCTTGTTATGAAAAATAGTATTGATGCACTTAGTAAGGGCTATTCTACTGTAGAATTACAAGATAAATTAGGGAAAGTTCAAGATTTAATTGGCACAAGTGCTAATTTGGATCCATCTAAACTTGCAGATACAATGACACAAGTATCGAAGGCTGCCGAGTTATCGACAAAAGTTGATATGAAAGTATTAGGCGGTATTATTGTAGGTATTATTGCGGGATTACTATATAATAAATTCCATAAAATTAAACTTCCAGAATGGTTAGGGTTCTTTGCTGGAAAACGTTTCGTTCCAATTATTACATCTGTTGTGATGTTAATATTAGGAATTGTATTTGCGCAAATTTGGCCAACAATTCAAAATGGTATCGATGCATTGGCTCATGGAATTGTTAACTTAGGAGCAACTGGTGCAGGTCTATTTGGATTCTTAAACCGTTTATTAATTCCAATTGGATTACATCACGTAATGAACACATATTTCTGGTTCGTATTTGGAGACTTTACAAATGCAGCAGGAAATGTGGTAAATGGAGATATCGCTCGTTTCCTTGCAGGTGATAAATCAGCGGGTATGTTTATGACTGGTTTCTTCCCAGTTATGATGTTTGGTTTACCAGCAGCATGTTTTGCAATGATTGCAGCTGCTAAACCAGAAAAACGTAAAATGGTTACAGGTATGTTAGGTGGGCTTGCATTAACTTCATTCTTAACTGGTATTACAGAACCAATTGAATTCTCATTCATGTTCTTATCACCAGTATTATATGGTATTCATGCAGTATTAACAGGTATTTCTTTATTTGTTACAACAACACTTGGCATTCATGATGGTTTCACATTTAGTGCCGGTGCAATTGATTACTTTTTAAACTTTGGTATTGCAACAAAACCGATATTACTAGCGGGTATTGGTTTAGTTTACGCAGCAGTGTACTTCTTTGTATTCTATTTCTTAATTAAGAAATTTAATTTAAAAACTCCAGGTCGTGAAGATGATGACGAGTTAGTGGAAGAAGGGGATGCACCAGTTGCAGGTTCTATTGGTGAAACTTATGTGACAGCATTAGGTGGAAAAGACAATTTAACAGTTATTGATAACTGTGCGACTCGTCTACGCCTACAAGTAAAAGATGCTGGCTTAGTAAATGAGCCAGCTTTAAAACGTGCTGGTGCAAAAGGTGTTATGAAATTAAGTAACACAAGTGTACAAGTTATCGTAGGTACAAACGTTGAGTCTGTAGCTGATGATATGAAAAAACACGTATAAATAGTTGTGAAAGAGGATGTTCAAAAAGATCGATAAAATTGATCTTTTAGAGGACATCCTTTTTTTTATAAAAATCTTATTGGGAATCTTACTTTTGAAAATTTTCTTTTTCTTTTTTTGTACATATTGGTTGGTAATATGTTTGCCACATGATAAAGTAAGGATGATATAAAATGAAATTTCCATTAGTTAGGAAAAAATAGAGGGCATATTTTTTATGAAGTGATTAAATTATTGGTGAATAAGGGGAAAAAAAGAATCATGAATGAAGAAAAGGATAGTGTCAGTATGAAAGCTCGTCGACCGATTACATATATAAAAAGAGCGGTCATTCTCATTGTATTATTTTCGCTTGTATATTTTGTGTATACAAAAATTACTTCACATAATAAGAAAGAAAACACGTTAAAAGCAACGACAGAAGCAAAGAAAGAAACGGTACAAAAACAAGTAGAACAGAAACAATCAGAACAGCCTCCAGCGAAGTCTCCAGCAGAGCCACAGCAAGCTAAGGTAACAGAACAAGTTGCCGAAGGACAACCACAAGAAGTTAATGAAAATGCTGAGTTAGACGAGTATTTAAAGAGCAAAAGTTTTAGTGGGACAGCAGTTGTCGTGAAAAACGGAAAAGTACTTTTAAATAAAGGATATGGGCTGGCAAATCGAGAAAAAAATATACCAAATAATTCTGAAACAACATTTTATATTGGCTCGATTTCAAAGGCCTTTGTAGCAACAGCAATTATGCAGCTAAAAGATCAAAATAAAATTCAAACAGAGGATACAATAGCGAAATATATTCCTGATTTTCCAAGAGGTAGTGAAGTTAAGTTAGTTCATCTATTGACACACACATCTGGAATTCCTGAATATGAGGCAGGTGCAAATGATATTTCTCATGAGGAATTGTTGAAGCGAATTGGACAACAAAAACATTTATTTAATCCAGGTGAAAAATGGAAGTATTCGGATTCGAATTACTCAATACTTGGTTACATCGTTGAGAAAGTTAGTGGACAACCGTTAGAAGAATATATTAAACAACATATTTTTGATGTTGTAGGCATGAAAAATTCAGGTTTTGGTACAGAATTAGAGAAAACAAAGTATCCTTCTACTGGTTATAAGATTGTAAATAATAATATGACAGTACCTGCTATTCCGAGCATGTCACAATTATATGGAAATGGTGATATATACACGAGTGCAAATGATTTATATTTATTTAATGAAGCGCTATTTTCTGGGAAGCTAATATCCAAAGAAAGCTACGATCAAATGTTTACAGCCTTTAAAAAAGATTATGGATTTGGTTGGTATGTAAATCCGGGAAGTTACTCTAATCACGGTGTAATGCCGGGATGGAATTGTTTAAATGGATTTAGTAGAAGTGGTAATGTGTATGTTATTTTATTATCTAATATTCAAAATAACATTAAATCATTTGGTACGGTTAATAATGATATTTATACGATGTTGCAGCATATTGAAGTGTAAGAGACTATCTTTATTGTTTCAAATTATGTATTGATCTAATCAGGGGATATATTTAGTTTATTATGAAAAGAAGTGTACCAAACAGGTACACTTCTTTCTATTCTGTTTTAAAAAAACTATAACAGAATAGGGGATAAGGGTATTACAGTTTAAAATGGGTATGACTCTTTATACTACAGAATAGGATTCGTTTATAAGGGTACCAAAAAAATACAATTAAGGAAAGAGTTAATTTAAAAGAGTTTTAATTGAAGTTAACACTATGTGTATAGTAGTTTGCTCAATATTTCACAAACATGTCACAACTATCTCGTTCGCTTTTTCAAAAAAGTAGTATTCTAAATGTGTAAGCTGTTATATAAAAAATCTTAGTCCTGTACTAATCAAAAATGGAGGAGATTAGGATGACTCAAGTATTAGAAAATGTAAAAAACGCATGGGCAAACTTTAAAGGTGAAAAATGGAAAGCAGAAATTGATGTTCGCGATTTCATTTTAAATAATGTAAACGTTTACGAAGGGGACGAATCTTTCTTAGCGGGAGCAACAGAAGCAACGAAACAACTTTGGGATCAAGTAATGGATTTAACAAAACAAGAACGTGACAATGGCGGCGTCCTTGATATGGATACAAAAATTGTTTCTTCTATTACATCGCATGGTCCAGGATACTTAAATAAAGATATTGAAAAAGTAGTTGGTTTCCAAACTGACAAACCATTTAAACGTTCTTTACAACCATTTGGTGGTATTCGTATGGCGGAACAAGCTTGTGAAGCATATGGATTTAAAATGGATGAAGAGTTAAGTCATATTTTTAGAGACTGGCGTAAAACTCATAACCAAGGTGTATTCGATGCTTATACACCAGAAATGAAAGCAGCACGTAAATCAGGTGTTATTACTGGTCTTCCAGATGCATATGGCCGTGGTCGTATTATCGGTGACTATCGTCGTGTAGCATTATACGGTGTAGATCACTTAATTGAAGCGAAAAAAACAGATTTAAATTTAACTGGAAGCATCATGAGTGAAGAAGTAATGCGTTTACGTGAAGAAATCTCTGAACAAATTCGCGCACTTCAAGAATTAAAACAAATGGCAGCTTCTCATGGCTTTGATATTTCTAAACCAGCAACAAATGCACAAGAAGCATTCCAATGGTTATACTTTGCTTATCTTGCAGCAATCAAAGAGCAAAACGGCGCAGCAATGAGTCTTGGCCGTACGTCTACATTCTTAGACATCTTCATTGAAAGAGATTTAGAGAACGGTACATTAACAGAAGAAGCAGCACAAGAGATTGTCGACCACTTTATTATGAAATTACGTCTTGTGAAATTCGCAAGAACACCTGATTATAATGAATTATTCTCTGGTGATCCAACTTGGGTAACTGAATCTATCGGTGGTATTGCACTTGATGGTCGTCCATTAGTAACGAAAAACTCATTCCGCTTCTTGCATACATTAGATAACTTAGGAGCAGCACCAGAGCCAAACTTAACAGTTCTTTGGTCTAAACAATTACCACAGAAATTTAAAAATTACTGTGCGAAAATGTCTATCAATACATCTGCAATTCAATATGAAAACGATGATATTATGCGCCCAGAGTATGGCGATGACTACGGTATTGCATGTTGTGTATCCGCAATGAGAATTGGTAAACAAATGCAATTCTTTGGAGCTCGTGCAAACTTAGCGAAAGCACTATTATATGCAATTAACGGTGGTAAAGACGAGAAAACAAAAGCGCAAGTTGGACCTGAATATGCACCAATTACTGCTGAAGTATTAGATTATGAAGAAGTAATGCATAAATTTGATATGACAATGGAATGGTTAGCAGATTTATACTTAAATACATTAAATGTAATTCACTATATGCACGACAAATATAGCTATGAACGCATTGAAATGGCACTTCATGATACAGAGGTTCTTCGTACAATGGCAACAGGTATTGCCGGTCTATCTGTAGTAGCTGATTCTTTAAGTGCGATTAAATATGCGAAAGTAAAACCAATTCGTGATGAAAATGGCATTGCAGTTGATTTTGAAATTGAAGGTGATTTCCCTAAATACGGTAACAACGATGACCGTGTAGATGAAATTGCAGTAAACCTTGTGAAAACATTTATGAACAAGCTTCGTAAACATAAAACATACCGTGACTCTATTCATACAATGTCAATCTTAACAATTACATCTAACGTTGTATACGGTAAGAAAACAGGTAACACTCCAGATGGTCGCCGGACTGGTGAGCCATTTGCACCAGGTGCAAACCCAATGCATGGACGCGATACAAAAGGTGCACTAGCATCACTATTATCTGTTGCGAAATTACCATATGAGGATGCACAAGATGGTATTTCCAATACATTCTCAATCATTCCAAAAGCACTTGGTAAAGAAGATGATGTACAAGTTAGAAACTTAGTATCTATGCTTGATGGATATGCAGTCAAAGAAGGACATCACTTAAACATTAACGTATTTAACCGTGAAACATTAATGGATGCAATGGAACATCCTGAAAAATATCCACAATTAACAATTCGTGTATCTGGTTACGCTGTTAACTTTATTAAATTAACTCGTGAGCAACAAATTGATGTAATTAACCGTACAATGCATGAAAGTATGTAAGTAAAAAGTTTCCCTCTGCTTTCATAAAAACAGAGGGGGACTGTTTCAATAGAGGAGGAAGTTAACATGGTAAAAGGAAGAATTCATTCTGTAGAGTCTTGTGGTACTGTTGATGGCCCAGGAATTCGTTATGTCATATTTACACAAGGGTGCTTATTACGCTGCCAATATTGTCATAATGCTGATACGTGGGAAATTGGTAAAGGAAAAGAAATAACAGTTGAAGAAGTGATGCAGGATGTTACATGTTACCTTCCCTTTATTGAAGCTTCCGGTGGTGGCATTACAGTGAGCGGTGGAGAGCCATTACTGCAGTTAGACTTTTTGATTGAGTTATTTAAGAAATGTAAAGAAATCGGAATTCATACGACAATCGATTCTTCCGGAGGGTGCTATTCTGAAGAGCCAGAGTTCCAAAGAAAATTAGATATTTTAATGGACTATACAGATTTGGTATTATTGGATTTAAAACATATCGATTCTAAAAAGCATCGTAAATTAACCGGTAAACCGAATGAACACATTTTACAATTTGCCCGTTATTTATCTGATAAAGAGAAACCAATTTGGGTAAGACACGTATTAGTTCCAGGTGTTACAGATAGTGAAGAAGATTTACAGAGACTATCTAGCTTTATACAAAGTCTTTCTAACGTAAAGAAAGTAGAAGTCTTACCGTATCACAAGCTGGGTGTATATAAATGGGAAGCACTTGGACATAAGTATCCTCTTGAAGGTGTAGAACCTCCAACAGAAAAAAATGTTCAAAATGCAAAAAATATTTTACAAGCAGTCTAATCCAAATCAGGGATTAGACTTTTTGTTTTCTTTTAATAAAATCTAGAGTATATCTGAAGAAAAGAGTATACTGAGAGTAGAATATCCATATTTTTGTAAAGAAATAAAAGGATAAATTCACATAATTGTAAAGGGAAAACCAAATAGTAACAAGAATTAAGAAGTAGCAGGGCGAGTATCATGAAGTATGATCATTTGTAAGTTATTGCGAAAGCTCTTATAGGAAAGTATAATATAAAGATATGAGCACAGATAGGATTAAGGGGTCAATCTTATATGCTTTGCATATCCACGACAGGTACATAGCTAACATGAAAGTGTTGGAATCCAAACATGTAATTTTTTTTAGGAAAATGTTTTTCCTATTGTCGTATATGCAATATGGGAAAGCGAAAAAGCTAGGAGTGGATTTGTTTGATAAAAAACCCCAAGGTTTTAATATTAACTGCACATTACGGTAATGGTCATGTGCAAGTAGCAAAAACATTAGAACAAACATTTCGTCAAAAAGGGATTGAAGATGTGATTGTTTGTGATTTATTTGGAGAATCACATCCGGTCATAACAGATATCACAAAATATTTATACTTAAAAAGCTATACAATAGGTAAAGAGCTATATCGCTTATTTTATTACGGTGTAGAAAAAATTTATGATAAGAAAATTGCGTCGTGGTATGCAAATTTTGGGAGAAAACGTTTAAAAGCACTATTACATGCAGAAAAACCAGACATTGTTATTAATACATTTCCAATTATTGCAGTACCAGAATTAAAAAAACAAACAGGTTTTACAATTCCTGTTTATAATGTGTTAACGGATTTTTGTTTACACAAAATATGGATTCATCGTGAAGTAGATCGTTATTTTGTAGCGACAGATTATGTGAAAAAAGTAATGGTTGAAATTGGTGTACCTCCCGAGCGAATTGTAGAAACCGGGATTCCAATACGTAAAAACTTCGAGTTAACTATTAATCCAGAAATCCTGTATAGTAAATATCACTTATCTCGTGAGAAAAAGATTTTACTTATTGTAGCAGGTGCTCATGGTGTATTAGGAAATGTAAAGGGATTATGTCAATCATTTATGACAGTTCCTAATCTTCAAATAGCTGTTGTCTGTGGGAAAAATGAAACCTTAAAACAAGAGTTATTAGGACTCGAGGAACAAAATTCTGAAGCATTAAAAGTATTTGGTTATGTAGAGAATATCGATGAGTTATTCCGTATTACCTCTTGTATGATTACAAAACCAGGAGGCATTACATTAAGTGAAGCGGCAGCTTTACAAGTACCTGTCATTTTATATAAACCAGTACCAGGGCAAGAAAATGAAAATGCAATGTATTTTGAAAAAAAAGGAGCTGCACTTGTAATTCGCGAAGATGAGGATGTTTTTGCGAAAACTAAGGCACTATTAGAAGATGATATGAAGCTTCTGCAAATGAAAGAAGCGATGAAAAGTATTTATCGTCCAGAACCAGCTTGTCACATTGTAGATACAATTTTAGAAGAAAACCATGTGCAGCCTAATCATATGCCAATTAAGTCACCAGCTCTTGCTCAATCTTTTACGTAATATGAAACCCTCTTTTTATTTTGGAAGAGGGTTTTTTGTTTTGTATAAATTCAGTATAGGAAATAGAGTTAGTAAGAAGGTATATATGCATTGACAGTTAATAAAGTTGGAGGCTTTTATCCCGCATTAACAGGCAGTAAGACCTCAACCTCAAAATTCAGCAAAAGTAAAGAAGTTAGGTGGGGGATCAACTGCCCGTAAAAGCCCGATTGGTGAAGGCTAATAATCGGTGGGATGAAGAAAACCCCCACTGATTAAAGTTTCACTTTATATTTCCGTTGTATGTTATCCACAAGAGAATGCGATTTCAATAGACGGTAAAGTCGGAATATTAACAATGATATCCACATTATCCACAATTTTCAGAAAAAATACCCACAAATTAAACACAGTACATGTGATTAATTTTATAATAATCCAAAAGAATCGCTGAATTTATACACAATTCTTTTAATTCTGTGGATAAAGTTTTCCACAAAAAATCCCCCTTATAATATAAGGAGTAAATCTTTACTTTATCACCCAAAAAGTAAATTGGATGAATTAGTAGGAGAGGATAAAAAATCCTCTCAAGTATCACCTTATCCCACATTAACGGGCGGTAAAAGCCCGTTAATGTGGGATAAGATCCGCCGATTACAATTGCACTTTATAATTACACACCTTTAGGACGATATCCTGCTGCACGATCTGCTCTTCGAAATTCTCGCTGATAAAGAACCTCTTGTGTACTATTTAATGTATTTCTTGCTTTTTCACGTTTCTTTCTATCCATTACAGATCACCTCGTGTCATAAAGTTATTATCTATCGTTTCCAATGACACAAAGAGATATACACGATAAACAGGTATGTTCATTTTATAATTAGTTATATTACGCTTCTTTTAAATGATGTGTATCTTGGAATGTAGTGTCACGCATTGTAGCAAGTGTATATTGATCTTTAACAATCTCATATAAATTATATACTTCCTCATTTGCGTTAATTTGATCATAAACAGCTTTTCTAGTTTCATTTGCTAGGTTTACATATGACAATTTTTCCGCTGCTTTCATCGAACGAATATTTACTTTGCGAATGCGCATAAAGATTGTTTCAATATCTAACTCATAGAAAAGCTCGCTGAAAAAAGCATCTTTTGCTAATTTATTATACCCCTGGCCATGATAAGGTTTTCCAAGCCATGTGCCAAGAAACCCAGCTTTTTCTTGCACATCAAATAAAGTAATCGTGCCGATAGGGTTTCCCCATTCATCTAGAATTGTGCGTGAAATTAATTCACCACGCTCTTCAGCTTCTATTGTTTGTTTTGTTAAAAACAAAAACTCTTCATATGAATAAGCCTTTTGACGCACAAAAGGGAAGACAGCAGGATCCACCATTAAATCGTATAGAACGTGGCTGTCGTGTAAGTCGCGTTTTTTTAACATACTAACTCCTCCTCACATGAGGGTAGCATGACGAAAAAACACCCCACCCTCGAAATTTTTATATCAATCTTTAAAAAATTTCGGGGTGGGAATCGAACCCACTAGAACCAGTCTATAACGCTGGTGGCGCACCATTTGCCTTCCCCATTCATCAATTTGAAATGAATAATCACGACACAAATTGATTATGGTTTCATTCAGTTTATAATCGTATAATACTTTATCTAGTCAAAAAAATAAACTAGTTTTTTTTATTTTTTTTGTAAATTATTTTTCCGTCAATCATAGTTAGTACGGGCTTGGCTAAATAATGAAATGGATGATGTGTCCATAATACAAGATCGGCATCTTTTCCGACTTCAATACTTCCAATTCTTTTCTCTAAACGTAAGTTTCGAGCAGGGAGGATTGTAATTCCTTCTAATGCAATTTTTTCATCTAATCCTTCCCTGACAGCGATGGCTGCACAAACATTTAAATATTGAATTGGAGTATAGGGGTGGTCTGTTGTGATAGAGACTTCTATCCCATGCTTTGATAAAGTATGGTACGTATCCCATGATTTATTTTTTAGTTCAATTTTTGATCGGCGTGTTAATGTCGGGCCAACAGATATTTTTAAGTGTTGATTGGCAAGCTCGTTTACAATAAAGTGTCCTTCTGTGCAGTGTTCAATACGTAAATCAAGATTGAATTCTTTTGCAAAGCGAAGAGCGGAAAGAATATCATCTGCCCGATGAGCGTGGATACGTACTGGGATTTCCCGGCGCAGTGCTTTTAGAATAGGGAGCATTCGAAAATCTGCTTCATTTCCATAATGTTGTGCTTCGTAAAAAGATTCACGAAGCAATCCCATAATTCCCATACGAGTAATTGATTCCTTTGTACCATTACTATGAACTCGTTTTGGATTTTCTCCAAATGCAATTTTTAATCCTGCAGGTTCCTGAATAATCATGTGATCGATACAGGTTCCAGCGGTTTTAATCACACATGTTGTCCCGCCGATAATATTTTGACTTCCGGGCATAACATGTGCAGTTGTAATCCCACTTTGAACCGCATCTTGAAAAGCAATATCAAAAGGATGGATACCATCTAAAGAACGGATATGTGGTGTCAATACTTCAGATGTTTCATTAGCGTCATTTCCAGCCCAACCAGTACCTTCATCATATAGGCCAAGATGAGTATGCACATCGATAAATCCTGGTAAAAGGTGAAGGGCTTTTGCATCAATAACAGTCATATCTTGAGTTGACTCAATATGTGGTTTTATCGCAGCGATTTGATTGTGCTTAACCAATACATCTCCTTGAAATTTGGAAGAAGTAATGGGATATACAATGGCTTGCTTAAATAGCGTTTTCATAAATACCTCATTTCCATTGGCTAATAACCTTTGAATTAGTAAATAGAGCAATATTAATGGGTGTATTTTAGAAGTACTACAGTGTATGCAATATAATATTTTGTAATGCATGCTTTAATGTGGGAAAAGAATATTGGTATCCATGCTGCATTGCTTTGTTAGGCAATACATGTTGTCCTTGTAGTACAAGCATACTCATTTCTCCCAGTAAAGCATGTAGTGCAAGGGCTGGAACGGGAAGCCAATGTGGGCGGCGCATGATAATTGAAAGTGTCTTTCCAAACTCTTTCATTGTTGTAGGATTTGGCGCTGTAATGTTAAGAGGTCCTTCTATTTCTTTTGTGTCTATTGCAAAATCAATCATGCGGATGACATCATCTAGATGAATCCAAGATAGCCATTGATTGCCTGAGCCGATTGTACCACCAATAAATAATTGATAGGGGTGCAACATTTTAGGAAGGGCACCACCCTCTTTTCCTAAAACAATTCCAAAGCGTGTATAGACAGTTCGAATTCCGAGAGAAGTTGCATGAGCGGCCGCTTCTTCCCATAGTTTTACTGTGGTTGCCAAAAAGTCACTGCCATTTTCTTTGTTCTGTTCGGTAAAGATTTTTGTTTCAGATGTACCGTAATAGCCAATTGCGCTAGCGTTTATAAAAGTATGGGGTTTCTTTTGTAATGTTTGTAATTGTTTAATGAGACTATTTGTTGTATGAAGACGACTCACTATAATTCTTTCTTTTTGCTTTTTTGTCCATCGACCATTGTTAATAGATTCTCCGGCTAGATTAATAACAACATCAATAGAAGTGAGAGGGAAGTTAGGAGAGTGCGTATCCCATTGGACGTATTGAATGTTAGAATTGAGAGGATTCTCTCTTTCTTTCCGGGTAAGAATGTAAATTGTGCCCCCTTTTAGGCTTAAAAAATTTGCTAATGCATTACCGATAAAACCAGTTCCCCCAGAAATTGCAATTTTCAACTGAATTTCCTCCTCATTATATATATTCATGAAAAGCAAAATTGTTCCGTAACTATGTTAAAATAGTAGCGAGGTGAAGAATATGGCTGTCATTACAAAAATAGAAGTACAAAAACGAACGAAAGAACGGTTTAATATTTATATTGATAAAGGACAAGGTGAAGAATACGGATTTAGTGTGAATCAAGTAACCTTAATCAAACACGGTTTGCAAAAGGGATTAGAGATTAATGAAGTAGAGTTAGCAAATATTTTGTACAATGAAGAAGTGCAGAAAGCATATTTGCAAGCAATTTCTTATTTATCCTATCAAATGCGGACGAAACAGGAAGTAGAAGAGTACTTACGAAAAAAGGAAGTTGGACAAGCCATCATCTCTGAAGTTATTTCGAAATTATTACAGGATCGCTATATTAATGATAAAGAGTATGCCATTTCGTATGTGCGAACGCATAGTAACGTGAATCAAAAAGGACCAACTATTATTAGACGGGAACTTCTTGGTAAAGGTGTCCAAGATATAATTATTACTCATAGTTTACAAGAATACCCGAAAGAGAAGCAAATTGAAAATGCCTTTGAGCTTGTAGAAAAAAAGAAAAAGTCTTATCAAAAGCATTCTTTTTTACAAATGAAACAAAAGTTAGAAGAAATGTTAGTCCGTAAAGGATATAATCGTGATGTGATTCAAATTTGCCTAGAAGAATTAAAAGAGGAAAAGGATGAAACGCAGCAACAAGAGGCGTTGTTATATCATGGGAATAAGTATCATGAGAAGCATAAAAAGCATGATGGATGGACATATGAAAATAAGATGAAACAAGCATTATATCGAAAAGGATTTTCCATTGATGAGATAGAGACATTTTTACAAATGAAACGTGAAGAGGGATGAGAGAATATGATGAATATGCCAAAACGTTATAGTGAGATGACACCACATGAGCTAAGAGAGGAAATTGGCATTTTAAAAGAACAGGCTGTGAAGGCAGAACAGCTTGGTATAGTAAATGAGTTTGATGTGTTAATGAGAAAAATGGCAATGGCTCGTGCTTATATGACAGATATAAACGCATTTCAGATTGGTGAAACGTATGAACTGATAGAAGAACCGGGCATATTATTTACGATTACGTACTTCAATGGAGTGTTTGCTTGGGGACGTAAACAAAATGAGACAGAGGAAATTGGTATTCCTATTTCGCTATTACAAGAGAAATAAAAAACCAGAGAGCCTTGGCTGCTCTGGTTTTCATTTTTCGTAGTTATTAAAGGGGGTAGACAGTTAAATTTGACGTTTTCTCATCTCGTTCGCCAAGATAATGAGAGATTGATTTTGTTGCGTTTGTCCATTTACTTGCGCTTTTGCATGTTTCGGACGTGCCCAGGTAGGGTTGAATAATTCAGAACGACGATCTAAATGATTACGGTAGCTCATCTTTATCACCTCATGTAGGAAGTTAATTGTAAATAACCCTTTATAACTGACTATTTGTTTTACTCTTCCTGATGATTTGCGGCACGCATACGTTCCTGTGGGTGTGTATTAATCGTGCCGTTAGGTCTTTTTGAAGCAAAACGATCTTTTGCTTTCGGTTGACCGTCGATATTGTTATTATTTCTAGCTTCAGACCAAATTTCAGATTGTTTACCCAAGAAGAACGCCCCCTCGTTATAAAATGATACTTGTTAGGAAGTATCAATTATAGAGTGTGCAAAATAAAAGAAAATATCCTTTAGAAATCAAGGGAAGAAATGAATAAAAGGAGAGAATACAACATGAAAGATATTTATGAAACATTAACAAAAGTATTACTTGAAAAAAACAGCTTTCTTTCTTATGCTCAGGCACGCGCATGGATTGAGTTATTATGGGAGGACTTCCAAGTAACGTATGCAAAGTCTGGTCGTTATCAAGGTGAAGAAATGACAGAACAAATTGTAAGAGCATGGATTAATAACCATGGTGAACGTCTTCATGAAATCCGTACGAATAATCCGAAATATAGTCATTTAATTAATCAAGACGATCATTTAAAGCATTAAGAAAAGCGACCGAAGTTGGTCGCTCTTTTTAATGTGGAATCAATTCTAATTTTTTACGGAGTTTTTCTTCACTAAAAATCCATCCAGTATAGGAACTAATAATATTTAAATTTTGATCCAGTTGGACGATTGCAACGAATGGGTAATAGTCTTTACTACGGTAGCGTAAATCGATAAAGCGCACTTCATAATAGTTGTCGTAATCAAAAATATCCCATCGATATACAGGTGAAAAAGATAAAAAAGCAGAAATGTTTTCATCTTTTTGTGCAGCCCACATAATTTTATTATCTGGAAGTGGAATACGATCAAATGTATCATGCACCATAATCTGGCCGCGGTGCCAACGAGCAACATAGTATTTGTCTTTTGTAGTAATTGCCAAATGATAATGATAAAAGCGGTAGGAAGGAGAAATGATGACTTCCTCGACATTTTCAAATCGTTTGTAAACTACACTTTTGACATTTTGTCTCATTACAATCCGGCCAATATAGTAGACAAACATTAAAATATATGCAGCTAAAGCAGTGTATCCTTTATGGGAGCCGACGAGCATGCAAGCGATAGCAAGTATGTGAATAAAGAAGATTATGGCATCGAATGTATTAATTACACCTAGCGCAACCCACTTTTTTGTAAATGGCCGTAATGCTTGCGTACCATAAGCGTTAAAAATATCAACAAACACGTGAAGAAAGACGGCAATAAATGACCAAAGTAGTAGATGAAGATAGGACGATTCTGTAAAGAAGGCAAAAGAAATACCACTTATAAGGAAAGACCAAAGAATAACAGCAGGAATGGAATGAGTAATTCCGCGATGGTTTCGTATATATTTCGCATTATTACGTAATTTTAAGACGGTATCAATATCAGGGATATTGGATCCGGCAATTGTTGCAAGCATAACTGCCTGTGGTCCGAAATCACTCTGACTAATGGCTGGATCTAATGTTGCTAAACCACCTAATGTGACGCCCATAACAAGGTGAGTGGCTGTGTCCATGAAAACACACCTCCGTTTTTTATTAATGTAACTCTTTTTATTCGATATCTCAAGGCATTTGCCTTCTATTTCCTATATCATCTTACTTAAATTTTTTCCTAAAATCTTTATAATAGTACGTATATGCAAAAAATGAGGAGGATCAAGTTTGGCACTTGAAATATTAGACGATTTTAACATAGAGAAGTTTCAACATGATTTAATTAGTTGGTTTGAAAAAGAACAGCGTGACTTACCGTGGCGCAAAAATAAAGATCCGTATCGTGTTTGGGTTTCTGAGATTATGTTGCAGCAAACACGAGTAGAAGCTGTAAAACCATATTACGCAAATTTTATGGGAAAGTTCCCAACGTTAGAAGCATTGGCATCGGCAGAGGATGAAGAGGTATTAAAAGCATGGGAAGGCCTCGGTTACTATTCTAGAGCACGAAATTTACATGCAGCAGTGAAAGAAGTAAAAGAAGTATATGGCGGGAAAGTACCAAATGATGTGAAAAAAATTGAAAAATTAAAAGGTGTTGGTCCGTATACAAAAGGTGCGATTTTAAGTATTGCATATGGAATACCAGAGCCAGCTGTAGATGGAAATGTCATGCGTGTTTTATCCCGTATATTATCGGTTTGGGATGATATTGCGAAACCTAAGACGCGAAAAGTATTTGAAGAGATTGTACGTGAAATCATTTCAAAGGAAAATCCGTCCTATTTTAATCAAGGCTTAATGGAGCTAGGTGCGCTCATTTGTATTCCGAAAAATCCAGCTTGTTTACTTTGTCCAGTTCGAGAACACTGCCGTGGTTATGCAGAAGGTGTACAGAAAGAGTTGCCGGTCAAAAGTAAGGCGAAAGCTCCTAAAATGGTGCCGCTTGTCGCGGGTGTGCTACAAACAGAGGATGGAAATTATGTAATTAATAAAAGACCAAGTACAGGTTTACTTGCGAATATGTGGGAGTTTCCAAATGTTGAGATTAGCGAAGGAATTCGTAATCATAAACAACAGCTTTCTGACTATATGAAAGAGAATTTTTCTCTTTCTGTTTCAATTGATGAATATGTAATGAATGTTGAGCATACGTTCACACACCGCACATGGGATATATTTGTATTTTATGGAAAAGTAACAAGGGCTATTAAAGAAACGGATACATTAAAAGTTGTATCTAGAGAAGAATTTGAGAGATTACCTTTTTCTAAATCACATCGTACAATTTATGAAGAATGTGTCAAAAAACTGCAGCCTTAATGGTTGGAGTTTTTTCGACATAAATATAATAATTCCTTACAAATATTTCATATTTCCTTAACAAACGAAAAATACAATGAAAGTTGTAATAAAAAATTTACAGGGGGATAGGAAATGTTTAAAAAAGCAATCCGTTCAGCAGTTGTAGCGACCTTCTTGCTTCAAACATTAGCGGGGCCAGCCCACGTCACTTTTGCAGAAGAGAAGGAACAAGATCAGCAAGTTCTCATTTCAGAAGTTCATTATACGGATGATCTACGCTATATCGAATTGTATAACTCATCATCAAAAGTTATGAATATGAGAAATGTTCAACTGAAGGTCAATGGAAAAGTGCTACAACTTAAGAATGAAGATGAAAAGCAATCTGTACAACCAAAAGAAACGAAGTTAATCTTATTTGGAGATAAAACAGTTAATGAGATTAATGAGCGCTATAAGACGGGAATAAAAGAAAGTCATGTATTATTTGCTACTGAGGATTTAAGTGGTGAACAAATTAAGATTGAAGTAATGAATGAGAAAAATAAAACGGTAGATGTTATTGAAACACAAAAAGAGAATAAAGATGTATCAATTCATTCTTTTTGGAATGAAACAAAGAAAGAGATAAAAAATGAAATACCATCGCCTGGGACTTACACTACATTCCAATTGCAGGAAAAAGAAAAAGCACCTACAGAAGCCACACAAAAAGAGGCAGTCCACTCAGACTCCAAACAACTAGAGCATGAACCACCAAAAGCTTCACAACCAGAACCTATACAACCTGACTCCAAAGAAACGATAGAAAAGCAGCCGGCACAAAAAGATAATAATCAAAAAGAAAAACCATTACAAGAAACAGCTCATGTACCTAAAATGAAAATTAATGCACATGAAGATTTACCGATTGAAATTCAGTTAGCGAGTGTATACGATGAGGCAAAAGTAAACGTTGTGTACCGTAGTGCTTCCGGCCTGTTAATGAAAAAACTGGAAATGAACAAAGGTGAGAATAATTTGTATTCTGCTGTTGTTCCAAAGTTAGATATTTGGTTTGATACGTTTACATATTGGTTTGAAATTGAACAGAGTGGAAAGGTTATTACATTTCCAGAAAAAGAACAATTTAAAAGTGCTATCGAGCATCAAACCGAAGATTATACAAAGAATAGGGCAGTTATGATTACGGAACTAATGCCAGATACGATAAATGTGAACGGGAAAGATAGATATGAATTTATAGAGATATACAATAATTCAAGTGAAGCAATACAATTGAAAGATTATAAGCTTATTTATAAGTATTCAGAAACTGAAAGTGAAGATTGGAATTTTACAGAAAATGCGACAATCTCATCAAAGGGAACGAAAGTGTTTTGGATTAAAAATGAAGGGAATGCAGCGTTATCAAAACAAAATTTTATTCAAGCATACGGTGGGAATATAAATGAAGAACAAGTGCTTCAAATTGAAGCAGATGGAATGTCTAATAGCGCTGGAAGAACCATTCAATTTGCTGATCAGTACGGAACTGTTTTATCATCTGCAACATATGGAAAAGAGGATGTAAAGGTTGGCCAGAGTGTCGCGTATGCATACAAAACTGAAAGTGTTGAAATGCAAAAAGTAGGTTTGTTTGAAAAAGGAACACCTGGTGTGCAAATACCATTTCAAGTGCCGTTAGAACCAGTAAAACAATCAGAACAAGTTGGCGTTAAGATTGAGCATACAGCATCCCCTACTCATACAGCAACAGAAGATTTAACTATTGCTGCAACGATTAAAGGCGGAGAGAATGTAGCTGTTTTGTATACCCAAGATGGCAAGTTAACACATAAAAAATTGCAGATGAATAAAGAAGGAAATGGCGATATTTATAAGGTGACAATTCCTCAGGAAGAGCTATGGGGAAACTCGTTATTCTATAAAATTGTCGTACAAGGTAATCAAAAAACAATTGAAAAATCTTATGAAACAAAAGTAGAGCATAAAAAAGTAGACCCGCAAAGTATACCGCCATTTTTGATTACTGAAGTGACCCCAGACACGACAAATGTCGGGAATGCAGATGGATATGAATTTATTGAAGTATATAACAATAGCAAGCAAGATATTAATTTTAAGGATTATACAATTCGGTATCGTTATCCATCCGAAGGACCAGAAGGGGATCTTATTTGGGGATCCACTCCAGATGATGTTGTAATTCCATCAGGGAAATCTCTCGTATTTTGGATTATAAATGGTGAAAACAATGAGAAAACTGTCGCTGACTTTAATAAACAATTTGGCGCGAACTTAGTAGAAAATAAAAATATTGTTAGAATATACTCAAATGGAATGGCGAATGGAAGTGCACGAGGTATTGTCGTTGCAACAAAGACGGGGAAAGAAATTACTGCTGCTTATTATAATGATCAAGCAAACCAAGCAGATGTGAAAGCCGATAAGGGAATTTTATATCGCTATCCTGAAGATGGCTCGCAAATTATGCAAAAGATTAGTATCGCAGAACATAATGCATCCCCTGGAACTATATTAGAAGGGCAAGTACCAGCTGAACGAGTTGCCTTGAAAGAAGATACGATTGCGCCGACGATTTCACATAAAGCGGCAGAAGGACTAATTTCTGAATTTCAAGATCATAAACTGAGTTTTTCAGTTCTTGATAACGAACAATTGAAAAGTGTGAAATTATATTACAAAACGAATCCAAATGCAGAATATAAAGTTGAAAATTTAGTAGAGGACCGTGCAGATAAACAATATCATTATACGATTTACTCACCTGAATTAATTGGGAAAGAGAAAATAACATATTACTTGGAAGCTTCTGATGGTTTAAATGTAGTAAAAAGTGATATGTATTCAGTACAAATAGCTGGAGAGAAAGATAAGGGGCCTCTTCGCCTTAATGTACAGGATGAAGAAGTGGTCGCAAATCAAGTTTTATTAAAAGGAACCTCTTCGTCGGTGGGGGCTGAACAACTTTCGCTTTTAGTGGACGGAAAGAAAGTAGAGACGAACACATATCGTGCTTTAGAGAAGCCTGCTTATTTCGCTTTCGATGTGAAGCAAACTGATTTGTATTTTAAAAATGCAGTTACCATTGGGAATGAAGTATTGCGTGTATTTGATGATACGTATAGTGATTATGTCACATTAACTGTAAAAATTGATCAATCAAAAATTAAATATAATGAGCCGTTCAAAATTGATATTCGATCTGGCACAAAAACATCACCATTTGACGATCGAGTTGAAGAGAACAAAGATGATTTTTATTTGAAAAACGTCCGCCTCGTATTAGCAGATGGAACGACATTATATGATCCGAATTTTGCAAATCCAAATCAGGAATTATCAATTGGTGATGGAGATACATCAACACCGGTATTTACATTCGGATTCCAAGTTCCAGAAGACAAGTTTATTTTGAATGCGTATTTATGGGATACAAAACAAGTGAAGGATGGAAAACATCGAATTGCAGTGCAAGATGGTGTGAATCAAGAAGTTGTTGCGAATGTACAAGTTGACAATACTTCACCACAGATTTCTACTACAGTGCAGAACAAGAAAAAATATAAAGGGAAAATTCCAATTGATGTAACAGTTACAGATGATATAGCAGGAGTGAAAAGTAAAAAAGTTATATTGGATGGTAAAGAGATTATAACTCCATATGAAACATCATCTGCACAATTAGAAGCAGGAAAGCATGAGTTACATGTAGAAGCTGAGGACCAAGTAGGAAATCGGCAGGAAAAGACAATTCTATTTGAAACTTGGGCAGAGGACCCAACAGATCCTACTCCAATTACCCCTAAAGATGGAGAGGAAAATGTGGGCACGAATCCGACGCTTGAAGCAAAAGTAATCGATCCGACAAATGATGCAATGAAAGCAACATTTTATAAAGGATATACTTATAAGCCGAATCAAACGGATCGTATAAAAATTACCGAAAATGCGATAGAACAAGAACCACCACAAGCTTTTGCTGTGAATGGTGAGAAAAGTTTTGACCAAGACCAGCTAAGTAAGGTTAGTAAAAAAGATGGGAAATATTATACAACGGAATCAACAGAGAAATTTCCATATCATCGTTTTGATGTAACAGTTGCTGCTGATGTGAAAGACGAAGATACAGTAGAAGTAAAATGGTATGGACATTCTCTAGAAGGAAGAAAAGTTACGATGTATGCTTGGAATCATGCGACAAATAAATGGACAGAACTTACATCGAAAATTGCTGGGGATAAGGACTTTGAATTAAAAGGTGCTGTATTAGCGAAAGAATATGTAAAAGATCACAAAGTAAGTGTAATCGTGCAAGACCAAATTCCAAGTTCACCAAATAAGTTTGATTACACATTTGTATGGATGTCGGATACACAGTATTACTCTGAAAGTTATCCACATATTTACAAAAGTCAAGTTGACTGGATTGCTGCGCAAAAAGATCCATTAAATATTAAATATGTATTCCATACAGGAGATCTTGTTGATAAATCATATCAAGAATTTCAATGGCAACGCGCAGACGAATATATGAAAGTACTTGAAAATGCGAAAGTACCGTATGGTGTATTGGCTGGGAATCACGATGTAAATCATAAAGATGAAGACTATACAGCATACTCGAAATATTTTGGGGATTGGCGTTTTAAAGATAAGCCATTTTACGGTGAAAGTTATAAGGATAACCGTGGACACTATGATTTGATTTCAGCAAAAGGAAACGACTTTATTATGCTGTATATGGGATGGGGCGTTACAGATGAAGATATTCAATGGATGAAGGAAGTATTGCAGAAATATCCAAATCGAAAGGCAATTTTATCATTACATGAATATTTACTTGTATCAGGTAACCGCAGCCCAATTGGTGACAAACTTTTTAATGAAGTAGTTAAACCGAATAAAAATGTGTTAGCTGTGTTAAGTGGACATTATCATGATAGTGAGAAATTAGTTGATGAAATTGATGATAATGGAGACGGAATCGCAGATCGTAAAGTATATCAAATGCTAGCGGATTATCAAGGTGGTCCAGAAGGTGGACAAGGTTATATGCGTCTCTTACAATTTGATGCAACTGCGAACAAAATGTATGTTAAAACGTACTCCCCATATTTAAATGAATACAATTTTTATAAACCAGAAGAGTATCCAGGAAAAGATGAATTTGAATTAGACGTTGATTTGAAACCTGCGATAAAACAAGTTGCAACAGACTATGTAGAAGTAAACGTGTACATGAATGAAGTAATTGGTAAAGATAACTTTGTGGCAAATTGGCGCAACGCAAAAGTGAAATGGGAGAACTTAAAGGAAAATACGATGTATCATTGGTATATAAAAGTTGAAGATCGATATGGCGGTCGAGTAACTTCACCAGTTTGGTCCTTTACAACAGGTAAAAAAGGTTGAAGATGGAACGTGTTCCCGAATTAGGGAACACGTTTTTTTAATCATAAGAAACTTTTGTACCGTGCGTCCAATCCGCTTCGCTTCTTTGAAGACCACCTCGAGATTCAATCTCTTTTATAATTTCTTTGTAAATCGTTTGGCCTTCTACGTTTAAATAAGGCATGATTTGCTGTAAGGAATGGTGAAAATAAGCTAATTCATCTTGTTTCCATTCTTCTTTCGAAATCATAGATAGTTCTGTCATATCGCGTCCAACGTACATGCTGTACACCTCCATCATCTGTAGTTTGAATGAGCCTAGAGAGATATATGCGTCAATTAAAAAATAATTTTCCGGATATCTTTTAGGATGGTTGGTTACATTATTAATTGTGGAGGTGAGAAAGATGAGTAAAAAACAACAAGGATATAATAAAGCAACTTCTGGCGCTAGCATTCAAAGTACAAATGCTAACTATGGTACAGAGTTTGCAACTGAGACAAACGTACAAGCAGTAAAACAACAAAATGCACAATCAGAAGCAAAAAAAGCACAGGCTTCTAGCGCTGGTGTTCAAAGTGCAAATGCTAGCTACGGTACAGAGTTTGCAACTGACACTGATGTGCAAGCAGTAAAACAACAAAACGCAAAATCAGCAGCGAAAAAATCACAATCTTCTAGCACGAATCAATAACAAAGAAAAACACTTCTCGATTCAAGAGAAGTGTTTTCTTTGTTTGCAATGAATGATCTTTTACTAGTGAAAGTCTAATGGTATTCAACTCGATTGTTTTGAGAATTTTGTGGAGAGAGCCGACATAACTTCTAATAAGTCAACAAATGTAGTCAAAGGAGAAGGAGGTAGGAGATTAGAAAATAGTTAGTAGCGATGTATCCTGTATGAATAGATGATGAGAATTTATTGGAAACAGGGGGTAAATGATGAATTCATTTGATAAGTTGGTAGGAGAGCAGTTGCAAACAATGGATGAGTTACTGAAGTTACAAGCACATCTAGAGAAGTACCAACAGATCGAAACAAGTGAACAAGGAAAGTGCGATAAAAAAGATTTGCATTTTATTCGTCAAGAAATATACAAAACAGAACAAGCTTTGAAGCTTTTGCATGAAAAATTTGAGCAACAAACAAATGAAGTGATTCATTCTTTTGAAACTGAAAAAATAATTTCTAACTAAAGAAGTGACATATTTTGATACTTTAGTTGGAAAAGCCCTTTCTAAATTTATGCAGAAGGGCTTTTTGTTGCATCATGATTTGTCAATGGGGAGTAATTCATTCATGTTTATGAAAGCTGGATTGTATCGGTTTAGTTTTAAAATTTTGACAAAAAAGTTATAATAGAAAAAAAGTGAATTCGGCTCAATACGTTTTTTAAAGGAACGATACTAGTTAGGGCAACTTTAGAAGAGCGTTCACAGTGAAAGAAGGGAGCACGTATGGGATTTCCCAAAGAAGGAGAAAAAGTACAAATACATAGTTATAAACATAATGGCTTCATTCATAGAATGTGGGAAGAGACTACAATTTTAAAAGGGACACAAAGTCTCGTAATTGGTGCAAATGATCGGACTGTAGTAACTGAATCAGATGGTCGGACATGGATTACGCGTGAGCCTGCAATTTGTTATTTTCATTCAAATTATTGGTTTAATGTAATCGGTATGTTAAGAGAAGAGGGAGTATACTATTATTGTAATTTAAGTTCTCCATTTGCGTATGATTCGGAAGCATTAAAGTATATTGATTATGATTTAGATATTAAAGTATATCCAGATATGACATATACACTTTTAGATGAAGACGAGTATGAGAAGCATAGTCAGATGATGAATTATCCTCCTGTGATTGATACGATACTAAAAAGAAATGTAGAGTATTTAACACAGTGGATTCATCAAAGAAAAGGGCCGTTTGCGCCAGACTTTGTTGATATGTGGTATGAACGGTATTTAATGTATAGAGATTAGAGCAAACCTGCAGGGATTTTCCCGGCAGGTTTGTCCTATTAAGGGGGAATTACATGCAAGGAATAAAAAGATATTTACAATTTGTAAAACCATATCGGTGGCTTATTACAATTACAATTATTATTGGACTCATTAAGTTTGGTATTCCGCTTATTATGCCATGGTTATTAAAGTATATTATTGATGATGTTATTCAAGGCAGTGGATCACTTCAGGAAAAAACCTCACAATTGATAACGGCAATCGGTATTGCCTTTTTTATTTTTGGTGTACTGAGACCGCCTGTTGAATATTATCGTCAATATTTTGCACAGCGTATTGGTAATACGGTACTTTATGACTTGCGAAAACATATTTTTGGGCATCTACAAAAGTTGAGCTTACGCTACTATTCAAATACAAAAACGGGTGAAATTATTTCGCGCGTAATTCATGATGTAGAGCAGACGAAGGATTTTGTTATTACAGGGCTTATGAATGTTTGGCTCGATACAGCTACGATTTTTATTGCAATTGTAGTTATGTTTTCTATGAATATAAAATTAACGCTCGTTGCATTGTTAATTTTGCCAATTTATGCAATTGCAGTGAAATATTTTTTCGGGCGTCTTCGTAAATTAACGAGAGCGCGTTCACAAGCATTAGCAACGATGCAAGGTTACTTACATGAGCGTATCCAGGGGATGCAAGTGACACGTAGTTTTGCATTAGAAGAGTATGAAAAGGGGCAGTTTGAAAAGAAAAATAATGAGTTTTTAACAAAAGCATTAACACATACAAGTTGGACAGCGCGAACATTTTCTACAGTGAATACGTTAACGGATTTAGGACCGTTACTTGTTATTGCGTTTGCGGCATATGAAGTGATTCAAGGTTCTTTAACACTTGGAACGATGGTTGCTTTTGTTGGCTATATGGATAGTTTATATAGTCCGTTGCGCCGCCTTGTTAATTCTTCTACAACACTTACGCAATCATTTGCATCAATGGATCGAGTGTTTGAGCTGTTAGATGAAAAGTATGATATTGTAAATATTCCAAACGCAATTGAAGCAAAAAAGCTTTCTGGTGAAATTGTATTTGATCAAGTTTCTTTTCGGTATAATGCTGATGAAAAAGATGTACTACATCACCTTTCTTTCTCAATTCGCCCTGGAGAAAAAGTTGCCCTCGTTGGAGCGAGTGGAGGAGGGAAATCATCCCTAGCTAATTTAATTCCAAGATTTTACGATGTTTCTAGTGGTGCGATTTATGTAGATGGTGTGAATGTGAGAGATTATAATGTAAGAAATTTACGTAGTCATATCGGTATTGTCTTGCAAGATAATCTATTATTTAGTGATACGATTCAATCTAATATTTTATATGGAAAGCCGGAAGCGACGAAAGAGGAAGTCATTGCGGCTGCAAAAGCAGCGCAGATTCACAATTTCATTATGAATCTACCAGATGGCTACGATACAGTTGTTGGAGAAAGAGGCGTAAAGTTGTCTGGTGGACAAAGACAGCGTGTAGCGATTGCACGTGTGTTTTTGAAAAATCCTTCTTTACTTATATTAGACGAAGCAACATCGGCTTTGGACTTAGAGAACGAAAGACATATTCAAGAGGCTCTTCAAACATTAGCTGCGGATCGTACAACAATAATCATTGCTCATAGATTGGCAACCATTACACATGTGGATACAATTATATATATCGAAGATGGTGAAATAAAAGAAAAGGGTTCTCATGAACAATTAATGCAAAAACGAGGATTTTATTATAATTTATATCAAATTCAACATATAGAAGAAACAGCCCATTTGGCATAAAGGGGCTGTTTCTTTATTCGTCTTCCTTTTTTTCATCAATTTGTAGTTCGTCTTCTGGTTTGTGATACGTATAAAAACTATCTACAAGTAAATCTAAATGTTCAACTTCTTCACTGTAATTAATAATTGAAGAAATAAGAGGGAAGAGGTGTAACCATATTTCATAGGATTCTTCATCATCTTTATTTTGATAGTCCATAAATATATCGATTAATTCTTGCTTACCTGTTTCTACTTCATCAAGCATCTCAACAGACTGTTGTTTTTTCGCTTTGCCAATAAATTTTAATAAAACTTGTTCATGATAGTGTGTTAATGAATCTAATTCATTTTGAATGGATTCTTGAAATGGTTCAGGCATATATCGTAATTCATTTTCAGTGCGATGTAACGCCTTTAATGTACTTAATGCACGACTAGTTGTTGCTAACATTTGTCTAAATAAGACGAGCTTACGAATTTTTGCGAATTGTACTTTTTTCGTATAGCTTCTTTCTTCTTTGTAAAGTAAGTAGTAATGATTTAATTTAATCATTTTTTCTTTCATACGATCAATATCTGTTTTCAGTGTTGTAAAATCAGAAGCTTGCCTGCTGTTCATACGAATCCATTTCACAATTTCTTCAGTGTTATCAACGATACGATGATATAGTTTTGTTTCGTATTTTGGCGGCATAAACATTAAATTTACAAGTGAGGCTGCGATAATTCCGGTCATAATCGTTGCAAAGCGAAGTAGAGCGAAGTCAAAGAAGTTTGCTCCTTGATACTCCATAATTGCAATAACCGTTACTAAAGCGATTGATATTGTATTTTCTAAACGTAATTGTAATGTAAGAGCAATAACTAATATACAAGTTAATCCAATAATAAAAGGATTATTTCCAAAAGCAAAAGCAAATGCGATAGCGAATACTGCACCAATTACGTTTGCTTGAATTTGTTCGAGTGCAGTCAAATACGAGCGGTATACAGATGGCTGTACAGCAAAAATTGCTGAAATTCCCGCGAATACGGGACTCGGTAGTTGTAGCAAAGTACAAGCAAATAAAGCTAATGTAATGGCAATACCGGTTTTTAAAATGCGAGCACCTAGTTTCATACCCTTTTTAATATCCTTTCTCTCTTGTCATAATGAATGTACAACATGATACTATACATTCATTACAATATGTTAGCAAGTGATATTTTAGTAATATTCAAAAAGTCCGGTAAAGATAGCTACCCGATTTCTTCGCCAGCCTCGCTAGTCCGGTACTCATGTAGTATAAGCTACACTCCGTATCCTCCTGGCAGCTGCGCCTCGAACTGCTCGGCTCTCTTTATCCTCCTTTTTGAACGCTTATGTTTACTGAAAAAACCTGCTGAAATTCAGCAGGTTTTCAAATTTGTTATTATAGATTACTATGTGATGCTCACTTCGTCAATTTTAAGTGAATAAAATTGGATTGTATCATTCTGTTGAAATAGATGGGTCTGCCTGTTCTTTTTTCGGAATGACTTCATAAAAGTGAAGATGAATGTCCTCTAATAACGGTGTTAAGAGAGCGACTTCTTCATATTGTTCATGCTCGTTTAATACGCGAATATAGTCTAATAATAATTCGGTAACGTCTGATTTCCCGTTTTTGCTAAGCGGACGTAATGTTACATTCGCTCCTTTTGCAATTCTTCTTCGCAGGGCAGATTCTGTTAAACCAAGTTCAGGTTGATGGCGTAAATAAACGACACCACCAGTCATACCTGCACAAATCCATGGGCCAGGATCACCAAGAACGAGAGCCCGACCGTTTGTCATATATTCAAAAGCGAAGCCTTTAATATTTGCATGAACACCGAGATTCCCATGTTCTTTTTCTCGAAGTGGTTTTGTGATTCTTCCCCCGATGATCATATCTGCTCCAGACAAGCGAATGCCAGCACGTGCATCAGCGTTACCTTGCACATATAAAATTCCTTTTTGTGCACCGTATCCAAACCCTTTTCCAACAGAACCGTTATAATATGTTCCATCTTTTCCTTTTGCTTTTGTGATATAAATGCCACCGCCGAATGAGGTTTTTCCGATGCCATCTTGTGCACCGCCATTTACGTGAATAAATAAGTTTTCGCTATTGTAGGCACCTAATCCATTTCCGGGAACGGAACCATTTGTATACTTTAAGGTAATTGGTTCAAGCGTATTGTTGTCATATAATTTACTGCGGACTCGGTAGCATGATTCAAGACCACCCATTACGCGTTGATCTACACCAACACCAACTAGCTCTTTTGATTGGAAAGAAGCGGTTGGTGTCTCCTGTTGTTGCTGCGCTGCTTCTGTTATCGTGTAGGAAGCACTCTCTAATGTGTATAATAAATTTTGTAAATCTAATAGTTCTGTGCCGCGCGTTTGTTCTAGCAGATCAGAACGACCAACAATTTCTTGTAAGTTCGCATAACCGAGCCCGCCTGTTAAACGTTTAAGCTCTGTTCCGAAAGTGGTAAATAGGTGCAATAAACCTTCTACAGCATTCTCAAATTGGCGTGGAACAAAACGGCGTAGTCCATGTTCTTTTGCCTGTGCTTCTGATTCAATTTGTGTTGCAATACCAACATGACACGTATCTAAGTGACAGCCCCGGCACGTTGTACAGCCGATTGCAATCATGGATAAAGTACCAAATCCAATGCGGTTTGCACCAAGAAGCATAATTTTTAGCGCATCATTTACACTACGAATACCACCATCAGCCCAAATCTCTACATTGTGTCTCATATTTGCTTCTAATAGAGCGTTATGAGCAGCTTTTACTCCGATTTCAACCGGGAGGCCTACATGTTGCAGGGCATGAATACGTGCAGCACCTGTTCCACCATCAAAGCCGCTAATATTAATAAAATCAGCACCAGCTTTTGCAATTCCTACAGCAATTGTTCCGATGTTAGGGACAACTGGGACTTTGACAGCGACTTTTGCATGTTGATTGGCTGTTTTAATTTCGGTAATAATTTGTGCTAAATCTTCAATCGAGTAAATATCATGGTTATTGGAAGGAGAAATCAAGTCCGAACCAATTGTTGCATTACGTGCTTCTGCGATTTTAGAAGTTACCTTTGATCCAGGTAAATGTCCGCCTTCACCAGGTTTTGCCCCTTGCCCAATCTTGATTTCAATTAAATTTGATGAGTTTAACAGTTCGGCATTCACTCCAAAACGCCCTGATGCAATTTGTTGGCCACGTGTATGTGGGTATTTACCAATCATATCTTTAATTTCTCCGCCTTCACCGTTTAAACTAATCATATTGAGGCGATCAGCTGCTTCTGCATAAGCTCGGAATGCAATTTCATTTTGTGAGCCAAATGACATCGAACTAATAATAAATGGTAAGTCATGATTTTTTACTCTAATTGAAACGTGTTCAGTCGGAACTGGTTGCTCTGCTTCTTTCATTTGGACAAGGTGACGAATTGCAATGGGATTCTTATCTTCTACTTCAGCTAATTTCTCGCGATAATTATCGTAAGCATTTCCTTTTGCCACATCACCAATTGCTTTCCAAATGCGAGGGAATATATGAAACGTTTTTCTCATTCTAACTTTTGGATTGCTATAATCAAGTGCTCGAGCTTTTGCATCTTTTGCTAAAGATTCAAGTGAAAATGCTACAGTGTGTGATCCTAAAAAGTTTGTAATTTGTAGTATGTTTGCGATTTCTTCGTGTAAACCAATTGAAGAGAAGAGGCGGCCGTAACCACGCAGTTCATGGATGCCAATAGTCGAAATGACTTTTTCAAGCCCTTTGTTTAGTGCCTTATATAAATTTGAAAGTGGTATTGTTGTCCCATCATTTACGGTTGCAAACATTAAATATGGATTAATAACATCTGCACCTAGTCCATACAGTGTAACAATATCGTGTAAAGAACGGAGAGCGCCGGATCTTATCACAATGGAGCATTTTCGGCGTAATTTGTGTTCGGTTAGTTCTTGGTGTACTTTAGCTGTAATCAAATGGGGATCAATCCATAAGTGTTCATTTTGATGAGCTTTTGCATCATCAAGTAATAACAGAGAAGCCCCTTTTTTAATAGCTGTTACAGCTTCGGCGCTAATTCGATTTAATGCATCATGTAAAGTTTCTGATGGTAGAAATGTAACAGATAACTTGTAAACTGTGCTATGAATTGCAAATAAATTTATAAGTTGTTCATATGAGAGGGTTTCTAAATCTTCTGAAAGCGATTGTGCTAAATTACCTTCTAATATAATTGGTGACAAAAGTTCGGTAACAAAAGTTTGCTGCTGATCGCTAAATAAGCTAGGACGTTCCCCTAGTACTGTACGTGTAGAGAAATGCTCAACTTCTCGGTCTCGGTCGATTGCTGGGTTTGTAACAACGGCAACACTTTCTTTTATAAAATCGGCAATGTTTCGTCTATCTGTATCAAGTGCAGCGAGAGGGGCGTCATGGCCGAGTGAACGAATTGGTTCAACACCTTTTGTTGCCATTTGCTCAAGAAGTTGGATATGCTCACGATCCCAGCCGAAAGCTACATACTGCTCTGTTTCAACTTGAGAGAGGCAAAATAATCCTTCAATCTTTTCCACAGCTGGAGTAGATAAGTTGAAATGATAATCTGAAAAATGAATGCGTTGTTTCATTCGGTTATATACTTCTTCTTGATATGTTTCATATTCGTAGAGAACGAGGTTACCTTGTGTATTCCACTTTAAACCTACTTTTTCTCCAGGGGCAAGTGATTTTGGTTCTGCTACGTATTCAGATGGTGATACTACACCTGGTTCAGAAGAAAAGATATAGGAACTTTCTGTTTCTACTTTCCAAACTGGCCGCAAACCAAGTGAATCTACACTAAAAACAGCTTCATCTTTATAACGTGAAATAATACCGGCCGGTCCCTGGGCGAAGTGTCCCCATGCTTCACGCATATACGTATATAAATCTTGCATATGTGGTTCGTATAATTTAATCTCATTAATAATTGGTGGAAATAGTACATCCATTGCTTCAAATAGACTGTATTTGTAGTGAACAAGAAGTGTTTCTAGGGTGCGGTTTAAATCTTGAGAATCACTGCCTCCAGCAGTAAGTGGTACATCGATCATTTCGGCTTGATCGCGTAATTTGGAAATGGTATTAATTTCACCATTATGTCCAAGGACGCTAAATGGTTGCACGCGAAAAAAATTAGATAATGTATTTGTAGAATAGCGATTATGTCCAAGTGTCATTGTTGACGCAATAAGTGGGTGCTGTAAATCGTCGTAGTAGGCAACAAGTGTATCGCCAGCACCAAGAACTTTGTATACAACATGGTCGTGACTTAATGAAGCAACATGGATTGCTGTATTTTCTTCAATTTCAATTGTTAAAGAAAATAGTACTTGATCGATGTGTTCGTTTGTCGTTTCTGAAAGAATGGCAATTTGCCAAAATAAAGGCTCTTCTTGTTTACCAAGAGGACCAAGGGCGTCAGAATTTATAACATCATCACTTTCGAAAATAACAGTGAGGTTTTTATTGTTTAATTTATTACGAATACTGTTTTTTAAAAGATTAGGATTTTCTTTTTTGTTTAGAAAAAAATGTCCAACGATAAAGTGGGGATGATCCACAATCGCTGGATTATATCCGCTATTTTTTAATTTTTCTTTCCAAAGGGCTTTCGGTAAGTCGATATGAACGCCAATACCATCGCCTTCGCCATTAATAAAGCCAGCACGATGGTTCATTTTTACAAGTGATTGTATACAAAGATCGATGTTTTCTTTTGTTGGCACATTCTGTTTTTCCATAACGGAAACGATTCCACACGCATCGTGTTCTGCATTTGCGTAATTTCGAAATAAAGACGGTGTCCATTTATTTGTATTGTTAGGCATCCGTCAATCCCCCCTCTGTTATAAAGTTAAGAATAATCTAATTATTAAAGGCGTATATTGCCTTATAGATAACAGAACAATTAATATGAATTTCAATATAAGACAGATAATTATGAATAATTATACTATTAATGTGCGATTTATGAAATAGAAAAAAGAAAAAAATAGAGGATGGCCTCTATTTTTTCTTTTGAGTACGTATTTTCTTATGCGTTTGCTAAGGCAGCGAATGCTCTGCCCACAGCTTCGATTGTATATTCGATATCTTCTTTTGTATGTTCTGTTGTTAAGAACCAAGCTTCATATTTAGATGGAGCTAAGTTAATGCCTTCATTGAGCATAAGCTTGAAGAATTTACCGAACATTTCCCCATCTGTATTTTGAGCAGCGTCATAATCTTCAATTGTATCTGTTGTGAAATATACAGTTAAAGCACCTTTTAGACGGTTTACTGTAATATCGATACTATGTTTTGCAGCTTGTTCTAAAATACCTTTTTCAAGCATTGCTCCAAGCTCATCTAGTTTTTCGTATACCCCTTCTTGTTGTAGCACTTCTAAGCAAGCAATACCAGCTGCCATAGAAGCTGGATTTCCAGCCATTGTACCAGCTTGATAAGCAGGGCCGAGCGGTGCAACTTGTTCCATAATTTCCTTCTTACCACCATATGCACCGATTGGAAGACCGCCGCCAATTACTTTACCAAGTGCTGTTAAATCTGGTGTTACACCAAGTAAATCTTGAGCACCGCCGTACATAAAGCGGAAAGCTGTGATTACTTCATCATAAATAACTAGTGCGCCAGCTTCGTGAACAAGCTCATTCACTTTTTCTAGGAAGCCAGGTTTCGGTTCTACAATTCCGAAGTTCCCAACGATTGGCTCTACAAGAATAGCTGCTACTTCATGTCCCCATTTATCTAGTGCCTCTTTTAATGTTTCTACATTGTTAAATGGAACGGTAATAACTTCTTGTGCAATACTTTGCGGTACACCAGCAGAATCAGGAGTACCAAGAGTAGAAGGACCAGAACCAGCTGCTACAAGCACTAAGTCTGAATGACCATGGTAGCAACCAGCAAACTTCATGATTTTTGTGCGACCTGTATAAGCGCGAGCCACACGAATTGTTGTCATAACAGATTCCGTACCAGAGTTTACGAAACGAACTTTATCTAAAGCAGGCATTGCTTCTTTTAACATTTTTGCAAATTTTACTTCTAGTGCTGTTGGTGTTCCGTATAAAACACCATTTTCAGCTGCTGTTTTAATTGCTTCTGTTACGTGAGGGTGAGCGTGTCCTGTAATGATTGGACCATATGCGGCTAAATAATCGATATATTTGTTACCATCTACATCCCAAAAATAAGCACCCTTTCCGCGTTCCATTGCAACAGGTGAACCGCCGCCAACTGCTTTGAAAGAACGAGAAGGACTGTTAACACCACCAACGATATGTTCTAACGCTTCTTTATGTAATGCTTCTGATTTTGTGAAATTCACTACAATTCATCTCCTTACAAAAATCTATGTATTATTCTAACATGTTTTTCGAAAAGACGTATTGTTTGTGATAGGAATGGCAGTTGGGTAAACTATTCGTTGTGGTATCGAGGAAGGGGGTCCGATTATGAAATCGGTAATTGAAGTACAAGGATTACGTAAAGAATTTACAGCATATTCAAGCCGCTCTGGTTTAAAAGGTGCATTTCGCGATTTATTAAATCGTAATTATAAAATAGTACCAGCAGTGAATGATGTTTCGTTTACTGTAAAACAAGGTGAAATGGTTGGCTATATTGGTGAAAATGGTGCGGGTAAATCAACGACAATTAAAATGTTAACTGGAATTTTAACACCGACGTCTGGTCAAATTACAGTAAATGGTATGAATCCGCATAAACAACGAGAAGAATTTGTGAAAACAATTGGTGTTGTATTTGGTCAACGCTCACAGCTTTGGTGGGATATTGCGGTACAAGAATCATTTCGCTTATTAAAGAAAGTTTATGGTGTATCGGACGCGGAGTACAAGGAACATATGGAGCATGTTATTGAAACGCTAGATATTGGGCCTTTGTTAGATAAGCCAGTACGAAAGTTATCGCTTGGTCAACGAATGCGTTGTGAATTAGCGGCAGCGTTAATTCATAATCCACCGCTTTTATTTTTGGATGAGCCAACAATTGGATTAGATGTTCTTGTGAAATTAAAAATCCGTGAGTTTTTAAAAGAAATGAATGAACGTTATAAAACAACAATTTTATTAACAACGCATGATATTACCGATATTGAAGCGTTATGTGAACGCGTCATTATGCTGGATGAAGGAAACATTATGTACGATGGATCATTAGAAAAACTTCGTTCGCAGTGGGGAGCAGAAAAAGAAATACATTTTCAATTTACTGCACCAGTTTCATACCAACAATTATCAATGTTAATGCCAGATAATCATGTAGCTTGGTCGCAAGGGAAAGAAGAATATACATGGATTGCGAAAATACCAAATGAAGAAGTAATAATTTCTATGCTCATTTCCAAAGTAGTTCAAGCTTTTCAAATTAAAGATTTAAAAATTAATGAAGTTTCGACAGAAGAAATTATTCGTAATATTTATGAAGAAGGTATCATTCATGGGTAAGTATATAGAAATGATTCGTGTTCGTTTTTTAATGATGCTTGCTTATCGAACAAACTACTATAGTGGGATTTTAATTTATACAATTAACATCGGAGCATATTATTTTTTATGGCAAGCTATTTACAGTGGGAAAGAGAATATTGAAAGTTTATCGATTTCTCAAATGACAACCTACATTGCCATCGCATGGATGGCTCGCGCTTTTTATTTTAATAATATTGACAGAGAAATTGCGATGGAAATTCAAGAGGGACGTGTAGCTGTTGAATTAATTCGTCCATATAACTATTTAGGAATGAAAGTTATGCAAGGTCTTGGAGAGGGAATTTTCCGTTTTGCATTCTTTTCTATTCCAGGTATGGTTATTGTTACACTTTTATTCTCATTACAAATTACAACAAATTTTCAAACGTGGTTGTGGTTTTTCCTATCGTTAATATTCAGCTTTATTATTAATACACAAATTAACTTAATGACAGGCATGCTTACTTTTTTCTTATTTAATAACAGTGGGATTATGTATGCAAAACGTGTGGTTATTGATTTATTTTCAGGTTTATTACTACCCATTAGTTTTTATCCTCTATGGGCACAAAAAGCAATGGTATTTTTACCATTTCAAGCAATCAGCTATATTCCGAGTATGATTTTTTCTGAGGGAATACAGGGAAGTAAGTTGTATCAAGCTTTATTATTTCAAATGATTTGGGCAGTCGTACTTATTGTTCCAATTGTGCTGATGTGGAAAACGGCGAGAAAGCGCCTAATTGTACAAGGGGGATGATGAGATGCTGTATATAAAACTGTTTTTGCAATATGCAAGCCAATATATCAAAACGAAGCTCGAGTATCGTGGTGATTTTATTGTCGGGTTATTATCTGATTTACTATTACAAGCTGTTAATTTAATTTTTATACTTGTTGTTTTTGGACATACGCAGGCATTAAAAGGATGGAGTCGTGAAGAGGTTATTTTTATTTATGGCTTTTTCTTAGTTCCGTTTGCTATCTTTTCTTCTTTCTTTAATATATGGGACTTTAATGACAGGTACATTATTAAAGGAGAAATGGATCGCGTTTTAACAAGACCAATTCATAGTTTATTCCAAATTATATTAGAGCGAATGGAACTGGAGTCTTTAATTGGTGCAGTTACTGGGATTATTGTAATGGGGTATGCGGCAGTGCAACTTGAATTATCCTTTTATTGGTACGATTTCTTTCTTTTCTTGTTCATGGTAGCAGGAGGGGCGCTTGTGTATGGCGGGATATTTGTAACGCTCGCGAGTATTGGTTTTTGGTCAGATGCGAAAAGTTCAATTATGCCACTGATGTATAACATAGGAAATTATGGACGCTATCCGGTAAATATTTATAACCGTGTGATTCGCTTTGTTTTAACGTTTGTATTACCATTTGCGTTTGTTGGCGTATATCCAGCTGCATATTTTCTTAGAAAGACGGAATGGAATAGTTATGCGTTTGCGACACCGATTGTTGGTGTGATTTGTTTTACAATTGCAATCACGCTTTGGAATTTTGGAGTGAAGAAATACCGTGGTGCGGGAAACTAACGGTGGGTATACAAGTTTCATCTACTGTGGGATAAATTGTTCTTTGCCTTCATACATATAGGATGAGGTGGAGGACATGTTATGGGGGCTTATTTTGTTAATTGCAGCGATTGCTGTGTTAAGAAGTATTCAAATATTATGGAGCTCATACTCAGATTCGAAGCGTTTCTTTTCCTTGTATAATCTAACTTCATTATTTCTAATTTATACAACAGTGCTTATCGCATTTGGATTAAGTTATGTTGTATTAGAAGAAAGTGGATTTGCAGCCTTAAGAGAAGATGGAGAAAGTTTAAATGTTCATTCTTTCCAGCTAGTAGAAGTGTGCTTATATTTTAGCGCGGTTACTTTATTATCAGTTGGATATGGTGATATAACTCCTGTTGGAATTGGGCGCTGGATTGCAATTATTGAAGCGCTAATAGGATATACTTTGCCGTTTGCATTTGTAGTTCGGACCGTGATAGACAATGAAAAATAAGATAACATTTGTTATAGTAGAAGGAAAGATAAGGAGTGGTAAAGATGGTCGTAGTAGGAGAAATGGCACCGGATTTTACACTAGAAGGAAGTAACGGAGAGCAGATTAAACTATCGGATTTTCACGGAAAAAATGTAGTGCTATATTTTTATCCGAAAGATATGACACCAGGATGTACAACAGAAGCGTGTGATTTCCGTGACGCATATGGGTTATTCCAAGAAAAAGATACGGTTATACTTGGTGTAAGTCCAGATCCAGCGAATAGGCATTTGAAATTTATTGAAAAGCATGATTTGCCATTCGTACTTTTAGTAGATGAAGATCATAAAGTGGCAGAACTATATGATGTATGGAAGTTGAAAAAGAATTTTGGAAAAGAGTACATGGGAATTGAAAGATCTACGTTTCTTATTAATAAAGATGGTGAACTGGAAAAAGAATGGCGAAAAGTAAAGGTAAAAGGACATATTGAAGACGTCCTTTCACATTTGAATTAAGGTTCTGCATGAGCAAGAATTAAAGAAATTCATTATGATGTAAGTACTATGAGGCATATGCCTATACCCTTTTGCTGATGTTTCATACATTAAAAGGGTAGGGCATACCTCCTCAGATGATAGTATTCCAAGTGCGATTATTTCGCACTTTTTTCTATGTAAATGTATAAAGATAGGACAAACATACATAAGAATAAGGTTAGGTGAAAAATAAACTACATAGTTATAGTAGAAATATTGACGATTGACAAGAAAAGGAGTACACTCTTTATAAGAATTATAAAATAATAATCCGTATAGAATCGGGGTGCATGACGGTGGTCAAAGAAGAATTAAAAGAAGCGCTAGAAATGCTGAAAAATACGGGTGTACGCATTACTCCACAGCGTCATGCTATTTTAGAGTACCTTGTGGAATCTATGACGCACCCAACAGCGGATGAAATTTATAAAGCGTTAGAAGGTAAGTTTCCAAATATGAGCGTTGCAACTGTCTATAATAACTTACGTGTATTTAAAGAGGTTGGTCTTGTTAAGGAACTAACTTATGGAGACGCTTCAAGTAGATTTGATTATGTTACAAGTCAGCATTACCATGTGATTTGTGAAAACTGTGGTAAGATTGTTGATTTTCCTTATGAAGGTTTGGAAAAACTTGAAGATGAAGCTGCAAAAACAACGGGCTTCGTTATTAATAGTCATCGTTTAGAAATTTATGGCGTATGTCCAGAGTGTCATAAGGCGTAATATATAATAAAGAAAGAGGTCGAC
>NZ_JH921520.1:241-312149 GCF_000299035.1 Bacillus bingmayongensis | reverse complement strand
TAAGTGACGTTGTATGAGCTTAGCTTGATAGCGATGTGGCTATGCCCCTTAAGGGGTCTTTTTTTATGCTGCAGGTTCTGTTGGAGCTGGTTGAACAGGAGTTACGTTCCCGCCCCTCATGGATTGATTCATAAATTCACCAATCATTTTTTGTAACTCATCCATTGGAACAATGTTCTTTTCAGAAGTATCGAATGTGAATTTGATTGGTTTATCGATAGATTTGATATCAGAATTAATATTCATATCAAATTTAATTGTTTCTTTTTCGTTTTCAGGATTTTTTGCTTCGACATGAATTGCTGCATCCTGTTTTTTTATTGTTTTTCCATCCATTGTATAAATTAAAGAAATAGAAGATTTATCAAGATTTGCATCTTTCAATTCTTTCTTAAAGTCTGCAATTTCTTGTTTTGTTCCAGTGAAGTTTTTCATTGTAGAAATTTCATCAAATACCTTTTCAATCACTGTTTTTAAATCTTTACCTGTTAATTTCACAGTGTATACATCTTTTTCTTTTGTAAATTTGTCTTCAGGAAACGCTTTGATTGCATCTAATAACGATTTTTGTACTTTCTCTTGGATTTTCGCAGATTCTTTTGTATCTACTTCTCCTAAATCTTTCATATCCATTTTGATAACTTTTCCTTCTAGAGTAGAAAAACTATCACCAGGAACGCCAGCTAATTGTAATAGTGATTTTACATTATTCGCTTTTACATATAAAGCCTCTTTCCCTTCATCCATAAACATTGGAATCGATATATCCATTTTCATTGCATCTGTTTTAATATTTGCACCAATTGTTACTTCGTCTTTTTTTGCATCTTTATCTGTTTTTGAATCAACTGTAATTGATATGTTTTTTAACATATCCATTGCCGCTTTATCTTCTCTTTTCATATCTTTCGCATTAGAATCGAATTTAAAAGAAATTGAACCGCTTGATTCCATTTGCTTTGCATTTAAAATGCTTTCTGTTGAAGAAACAACTGTTTCTTTTGCAGATTTTCCACACGCAGATAAAGCGAAAAGACTTAAACTTGCCGCAACCACTAATCCCATTTTTCCAAACTTCATAAAACCACCCCTTCAATTCATTAACATATCTATCATAACATGGAAAACAAAAAGTAGGGATATTCAAATGAAAAAATGTAACTACTCAGCTACTCTCTTGATTTGAGGGTTTCTTATTTTCTGTATCTTTTAGGTTTACCTTCTTTTTTCCTGTTAACACTTGAATTATCAGTGATGGGGAAGTTGAAACATAGTAGAGCCTAGGATTCGAATTCGTTTGAAATTCCCTCCTATCGATGGAGTTGAACAAATATTTTGATGAAATAACCTCGCGAAAATTTGCTTGAAAAATCGAATAGTATGAGAAGTAAAACGTTGATTCAACCCCTCAGAAAATAAAGAAACACCAGTTACCTTATTCAATTTGGCACATAGACTCGCTAAAGATTCTGTTCCAACTGTTTTACTTAAAAAGACACATAAAAAAACGATATCCTGTGCTTTACATTTTCTTTTATGTTGAATCATTCCTGTCTCATGTGCAAGTGATTCTAAAAATGAAAGTGAAAATGTATTCTTTAATTCCTGACTTAATAATTGTAATTCTTCCGTAAAATTTATTGAAGACATAAAAACAGCTACCCTTTCATCGATACTCCATGAAAGGGTAGCTGTTTTTGGTAAAAATTACACATAACCTTAACTTGATGGCTATGAGCCACAAGGCTGCTTTTTTACTTACGTAACTCCGCACCAAACTTCTCTTCAACCGCTGTTAATACACGGTTATGTGCTTCTGTTACTTCTTCGTCTGTTAATGTACGTTCTGGATCGAAGTAGTTCATAGAGAATGCAAGTGATTTCTTGCCTTCTTCCATTTTTTCACCTTCGTATAAGTCGAATAGTGTTACTTCTTTTAACAGTTCTCCGCCTGCTTCCGCAATTACTTGCTTCATTTCGCCAGCTTTTACTTCTTTCGCTACCACAACTGCCATATCACGTGTCATAGATGGGAAACGTGGAATTGCTGAGTAGTAAGTCTCTTCTGCACGAGCAGCAAATACTTTTACTAGAGACAATTCGAATACGAATGTATCTTTCACATCTAATTGTTTTTGCGCTTCAGGGTGTAATTGACCGATGAAACCAATTACTTCTCCGTCTAGTAAAATGTCAGCTGTACGTCCTGGATGCATGCCTTCACGTTTTGCAGGAGCATATGTGATGCTGCTTGCGACACCAAGTACGTCGAATAATCCTTCTAACACACCTTTTGCAACGAAGAAATCAACAACTTTTTTCTCACCTTGCCATGCATGGTGAAGAGCAAGACCTGTCATAACACCTGCAAGATGTTGTTCTTCTTTCGGAAGTGCACCTTCTTCTGTTGGTAGGAAGATAGAACCTACTTCATATAATGCAACACTATCGTTTTTACGAGCGTTGTTATATGAAACTGCTTCTAACAATTGTGGTACTAGGCTTAAACGAAGTTGGCTGCGCTCTTCACTCATTGGAAGCGCAAGATTTACAGGAGCTTTTTCGTTTGGCTCAACCATATATTGTTTCGCTTTATCAGCACTTGTTAATGAATACGTAATTGCTTCATATAAACCAGCGCCTTCTAAGAATCGACGTACTTTACGGCGTTTTGTTTGTGCCGCTGTTAATTTACCACGCGTCATTGTACCAGTTGGTAATGTAACCGGAATATGATCGTATCCGTATAGACGACCTACTTCTTCAACTAAGTCTTCTGCGATTGTAATATCAGGACGACGTGCTGGTACGTTTACATGGAATGTTCCTTCTACTTCTGTGAATGGGAACTTCAAGTTTGTGAAGATTGTACCCATTTCACTAGCAGTGATTTCTGTACCTAATACACGGTTTACTTTTTCAGCTGTAACGGATACTGTACGCTCTTGTACTTGTAAGTTATCAACTTCTACCACGCCTTCAAGTGCTTCTCCACCAGCATATTTCGCCATTAAAGCTGCTGCGTGTTGAATTGCTTCAAATGTACGTGTTGGGTCGATTCCTTTTTCAAAACGTGCACTTGATTCACTGCGAAGACCTAAGTCTTTTGATGCGCGGCGCACTGTTTGACCTGCAAAGTATGCAGATTCAATTAGAACGTTTACTGTATCGTTATCAACTTCAGATTCTGCCCCGCCCATTACACCTGCAACAGCTAATGCTTTTGTACCGTTTGTAATTGCAAGGTGATGTGCTTGTAATGTACGTTCTTGATCATCTAATGTTTGAATTTTTTCGCCTTCTTTTGCAAGACGAACAACGATTTCTTTTGAACCTAATTTATCATAATCAAATGCATGTAATGGTTGACCGTATTCAATTAAAATATAGTTTGTAATATCAACTACGTTGCTAATTGGACGAATGCCAGCTGCCATAAGACGAGTTTGCATCCACATTGGTGATGGACCAACCTTTACGTTCTTCACCATTTTTGCAATATATAATGGATTTTGCTCTGTTGCTTCTACACTTACAGAAATATAGTCAGACGTTTTTTCTGCTGTTTCTTGTAAGTCTACAGCTGGAAGTTTCACTTCACGGCCGTAAATAGCAGCCACTTCGTATGCAACACCTAACATGTTTAAGCAATCTGCACGGTTTGGTGTTAAACCAAGTTCAAGTACTTCATCGTTTAAGTTTAAAATTTCAAGTGCATCCGCACCAACTTCTGCATCACTTGGGAAGATGAAGATACCATCTGCATATTCTTTCGCAACTAGTTTCCCTTCAATGCCAAGCTCTTGCAGTGCACAAACCATACCGTGAGAAGCTTCACCGCGTAGTTTTGCTTTTTTAATTTTGAAGTTACCAGGAAGTACAGCGCCAACTTTTGCAACTGGTACTTTTAAACCTTTTGCAATGTTAGGAGCACCGCAAATGATTTGTACTGGTTCTTCTTCACCGATGTCGATTAAACATTTGCTTAATTTATCAGCTTCTGGGTGTTTTTCACACTCTAATACGTGACCAACTACAACACCTTTTACACCTTTATTTAATACTTCAACGCCTTCTACTTCAATACCACTTTTTGTGATTTTATCTGCTAGTTCTTGTGCTGTTATATCTTTAATATCTACATACTCTTGTAACCAACGATATGATACGAACATATTTATCCTCTCCTTCCCTTACGCTCGTTTGAATTGTTGTAAGAAACGTACATCATTTGTGTAGAAATGACGAATGTCATCAACGCCGTATTTCAACATTGCAATACGCTCTGCACCCATACCAAATGCGAAACCTTGATATTCTTTTGAATCGTAACCAGCCATTTCAAGTACGTTTGGATGAACCATACCTGCACCTAAAATTTCAATCCAGCCTGTTCCTTTACAAGTGCCGCAACCTTTGCCGTGACACATCATACAAGAAATATCCATCTCTACAGATGGCTCTGTGAACGGGAAGAAACTTGGACGAAGACGGATTTCACGATCTTCACCGAACATCTTTTTCACGAATACTTGCAGTGTACCTTTTAAATCACTCATGCGAATGTTTTTGTCGATTACAAGACCTTCAATTTGCATGAACTGGTGTGAATGCGTCGCATCGTCATCATCACGGCGATACACTTTACCAGGGCAAATAATTTTAATTGGGCCTTTTTCTTTATTATTTTCCATTGTTCTTGCCTGCACAGAAGATGTATGTGTACGTAGTAATGTTTCTTCTGTAATGTAGAAAGTATCTTGCATATCACGCGCTGGGTGATCTTTCGGTAGGTTTAATGCTTCGAAGTTGTAGTAGTCTTTCTCTACTTCTGTTCCTTCTGCAACTTCATATCCCATACCGATAAATACATCTTCAATTTGTTCCACAACCGCTGTTAATGGATGGTGACACCCTGTTTCGACAGGACGACCTGGTAATGTAACATCAATTGTTTCAGATGCTAATTTCGCTTCGATTACTGCTTTTTCGATATTGTTAATTTTGTCTTCTAAACGCGTTTGAATTGCTTCACGCACTTCATTTACTAACGCTCCCATACGTGGACGCTCTTCTGGAGATAATTTCCCCATGCCGCGTAATACTTCAGTAATTGGGCCTTTTTTTCCTAAATACGCTACGCGTACATCGTTTAAGCCCTTTAGCTCTTTCGCTTCTTCAATCAGCTCTAACGCTTTTTGCTTTAGCTCTTTTAAACGTGCTTCCATTTGAAACCCTCCTAATTTTAAAAATAAAAAAACCTCGCTCCCTAAAAAGGGACGAGGTAAATTCGCGGTACCACCCTAAATTGACAGAACAAGTCTGTCCACTCAATTAGTTATAACGGCCAGCTTAGGCCGGAACGCCTTTACATATAATGGTCCTGGCGTCAACTCCAGAGGTGAATTCACTTCCGTCTACCATAAGAATGCTTTCAGTCTACGGCATTCTCTCCCTATATGGCGATTTTGCAAGCTACTCTTCTCTATCAACGTTTTTCATTATTTTACTTTTATTATATGTTCATCATGAACATGTACTTCAATTTATTATAAGAAGTTTTTTACCGATTCGCAACCGGGCTTTGTAAATAATACGTTAAAATCCCAGCAGCAACCGCAACATTTAATGATTCTGCCCCGCCGTAAATCGGAATATACAAGTTTTGATCACATTTTGCAAGAATTTCTTGGCGTACACCATTTCCTTCGTTTCCTACAATTAATGCAAAACTTCCTGTCGGCGTTACTTCTCCATACGGAACTCCGTTTTCAAGAGCTGTTCCGTATACAGGAACGTTCTTTTCTTTTAACTTATCTACCCATTCTTCTAAGTTTCCTTTTACAATCGGTAAATGGAAGATAGAACCTTGTGTAGAGCGGAGCACTTTACTATTATAAGCATCCACGCATCCTTCTCCAAGCACAACAGCATGAATACCGGCTGCATCTGCTGTACGAATAATTGTCCCTAAATTACCTGGGTCTTGCAAGCCATCTAATAATAGAAATTTCCCATCTGTAAGAGCAATTTCTTTCTCATGCTTCTCACAAACAGCAAACACTCCTTGCGTCGTTTCTGTCTCGCGAAGTACCTTTACAATTGCTTCAGGCACAATATACACTTCAACATCAGTAACCGTCCAATCTTTTGGAAGATCTGTCTGATCTGAGACAATAAGTTCTGTTACAACTCCAGCCTTTAAAGCTTCCTCAACTAAGTGGAATCCTTCTACAAAGAATAAACTTTTTTTATCGCGCTCTTTTTTCGTCTGCAGCTTTTTCCACTGCTTAACCCGCGGATTTTGTACTGAATCAATGTTTTTCATAATATGTATTTCCCTCTCTTCTTGTCTTCTCATTATAGCCTATTTTTTATACATATTTACATAAAAAAGAACAAAAACTAACGTCAGTTTCAATTCAGAAGAAGAGGTGAAAAGAATGAATTTTAATTTACGCGGCGCTGTATTAGCAAACGTTGCTGGAAATACACAAGGCGAATTACAAGAGACAATTGTAGAAGCAATTCAAAGCGGTGAAGAAAAAATGCTTCCAGGGCTTGGTGTTTTATTCGAAGTGATTTGGCAAAATGCTGACGAAAATGGAAAACATGAGATGTTAGAGACTCTTGAACAAGGGTTAAAAAAATAAAGAATGAGAAAGTCACCTTAGCCTGAGCTAAGGTGGCTTTTATGTTAGCGATAATCCTCTCTATTCTTCCATTCTTAGAAACTGTTACTTCCTCTTTCCTAAACATTTCTACTTTACTAACACAGGCATGATGGAGTAAAATATTCAAAATATATTTATGTCTATCTGTTTGTTTCCATCATACACATCAATAAATAAAAGGAGTGAATGTTTTATGCGCCGTATCACGCTTGAACAAATTTTTAAGCATCACATTACACAAAAATATGTAAACCGTTCTGGAATGGTCCACGCGATCGCTGTCGCTTACCATGCGTTTCATCTAGCAAAAAAGCATCACGCCTCAGTCGATGCGGCAACAAAGGCTGGTTTTCTTCATGATATAGGACATCACACATGGTATCGTAATGGAGAATGGGACTATGAATTGTATAAAAAAAATGATATCCATGCCATTAAAGGAGCGGAAAGAGCTCATAAATTACTAATCCGATTAGGAGAACACCCGAATCAAGCAAAGGAAATTTCTGTCGCAATTCTCTTGCACACGGATTCCTTTTTACTAGAACAAACACTTGAAAGAACGACTCTACAAAATATTATTAAGTGGGCAGACGAAGCAGATGAAGAACCAGGGGGAGCACATCACTACCGGACGATTTCTTATGAAAAAGCATTGCAAGCAATTAAGCGATTGGATCGAATGGTTGATCGTGAATTACAAAAACAACAACCCGCGTCCCATACTCATATTTTTTCAGATAAAGGAAAAAAACAGGGCGAATTTGTTAAACAGTAGCATTTTTTTTACGTCCCGGATTGTCAATTGATACAACACCTATAACACGTGTAAGTGAATGGAACTAGGGTAACTATAAAACTTCGTTCCCCCAGCGATTTTATTTCATATTACAAAAAGAGGCATCGCTACATAGCGATACTTCTTTTATTATTTTCAAACACTTCCTGCACTTATTCATTCGCTTCCTAATCATTCATTTCCATCAAAATTCATATCTCTCTTACTAATCCCCAACTTAAACCTTCTATTTATGTAATATTTAAAAATGACATTCATCAACTAAATATGTATAATTCTATATACAAATAAAAAGGAAGGACTCGATATATGCAATCGACTACACAACTTACATATGATCAGAAACAACCTATGTCCTGGTTACAATTTATTGGTTCTGCTTTATTTGCCTTTTTTGGAACAGGACTACTAAGCGGCTTATTTATATTACTCCCGCTTACGATTTATAGTGAAGGCATTACGAATAAAAAGACAATCGCTCTATATGAATCACTTGGAAATGCTGCAAGTACTTTATTACAACTACTCGTTTTATTATTATTCATCTATAAATATGAACCGGTGAAAAGACTATTATTATCCGCTTTCAACTTTCAAGCACTCAAAAAAGCGAGTACCTACGTATACTTACTTCTATTCTTTGCTTTAAATATCATCTTAAATTCTCTTATCATTACGCATCTGTTTCCAGACGCGACCGAGCAGCAATCATCTGCTTTAAATTTAGATCTTTTAAAACAGTATCGAATGTTATTAATTGTTGGATTTGCGATATTTACTCCTATCTTTGAAGAAATCATTTTCCGCGGCATCATCCTTCGTTTCTTTTCAGAGCGCTTTCCGTTTTGGATCGCAGCAATTGGAACAAGCTTGATCTTTGGAATTGCTCATACATACTCACTTGGAGTCATGGTTGTAACTTTCCTTATGGGACTATTGATGGCGATTTTATGCAAAAGAACAAACTCCATTCTTCCAGCCATGCTATTTCATATTATGAATAATACACTTGCGTTTTTATAACGTGAAACTTTAACCTATAAAATAAAAAGGGAGTATAACTTTGCAAATACATACACAGTTAGATCATCGGATTAAAACATCATGGCTTCTGTTTCTTGGGATTTTGTTAGTTCTCTTTTTCTGTTTCCCACTCATTAATTCCGCTTTGACCATACTTCCAATTTGGCTGTATGAACAAGCTAACCCAAATACAAATACAGCTTTACTTGAGTCAATAAAAAATATTAGCTATGAATTCGTGGCTTTACTCTTTTTCGTACTATACATACTGAAGTATAAGCCACTTAGACAATTGATTTTACCAGCTATTGATTTTCAATGTTTAAAAACTTTTCGCATGTACATCTATGTACTAATTTATTATGCGATTGGGGTTTTTATCGATTTCTATATATTAGATAAATTATTCCCTGAATCCTTACAAGAGCAACTAGATGCGTTAGATTTTGCTACTTTAGAGAACTATAAATTCCTATTAGTTCTCGCAGTCGGTATCTTTGCACCTCTTTATGAAGAACTTGTATGCAGAGGACTCCTTTTGCGTTTCTTTGAAGAGAAATTTACATTTTGGCCGGCTGCACTTTTATCCAGTCTATTATTTAGCATCGCTCATACGTATTCAGTTGGCATTATGGTGAGTGCATTTGTGACGGGACTATTTGCCTCATTATTATATAAACAAACAAAATCTATCATTCCAGCTATGCTACTTCATATCATTATCAATACGTCTTCTTTCTTTTATTAAACAAATCGCCATTATGATTATATAATGGCGATTTGTTTTTCTAATCTCTCAAACCTAGAAACTCTATCGAAATCCATATATTTTTAATAATATCCAAAATAAACCTCATGTTGTAAAATATAACTTATCAATTAGGAGGTTTATGTTCTATGGAAGCAGTGGGAATCTTACTTTGGATTTTATTTATGCCAGTTCTAGTATTATCTGGAATTATTGGGGGCATCTTTTTAATGGTCGCAGGAGCTAAGCATCGCAAGCTACTTGTTGTTGCAGCAGGACTTGTTTGTTTCTCACTTGTAACTACGCCTTTTGTTCTCTGGGGAATGGGAATCGATATGGAGAGACTTATCCCTATACCAACTACTATGTACTGGAGCATCTTCCCTGTAGCTGGGGTATTAGCTAGTATAAGCGGGATACGTAACAAAATTAAGGGTATCCTTATTATGGGGATTATCATGGTTTCTGTCGGTATCCTTGGGGTGACTTTCTATCACATAATGTCCATGCCGATACAGTCCACTTAAAATATACGCGCACAAAAAAAGCAGAGAAATTAATTCCCTGCTTTTCTATTTGATTTATTACCTGATTGTAAGAAGAATGATAACACCCAAGCAATACCTGCTAATATAGTTGCAATTAAGAACGCATCATTAATACCGTTGATTGCAGATAGCTTTGAAATTTGTCCGAATAATAGCTGTGAGCTCATCGCATCACCAGCTTGTGCTGATCCTGCGGCAGCTGCTAAACTTTGTCCCATTCCGTGTACTTTATCAACTAAAATGGGATTTGTCGTTGTTAACATATTTCCGTAATCTGCGACGTGATTGGTTGTTTGCTGCGTCATAATTGTAATTAAAATCGCTGTACCAATTGAACCCGCTACTTGTCTTGACGTATTTTGCGTTGCTGTGCCGTGAGAAATTAATTTCATTGGCAATGCGTTCATACCAGCTGTCATAATTGGCATCATAATGAATGACATTCCAATTGAACGAACGATGTAATCCGTCATAATTACGCTATATGGTGTATCCATTGATAGCTTTGTAAATTCATACGTCGCATATGTCGTAATCGCTAATCCAACTATTGCTAATGGACGAATACCATACTTATCAAATAACTTTCCTGCAATCGGTCCCATAATCCCCATAATTAATGATCCTGGAAGAAGCAGGAGACCTGATTCAATTGGCGTAAAGCCACGAATATTTTGAAGGTATACAGGAAGTAATAACATACCTCCGAATAATGCCATTGTTACAATCGCATTAATTAATAATGTAAAAGTAAACGTTGGATATTTAAATACATGTAAATCAAGCATTTTGTTATCCGTCGTCATCTCTCTCCAAATGAATAATGCTATACCAATCACACCGATGATAAGTGAAATCACAACTTCGGCACTGCTCCAGCTGTTGTTTCCAGCTTCACTAAATCCATATAGTAGGCTACCAAGCCCAATACTTGAACTAATAACGCCAAACATATCTAACTTTGTTTTCGAAACTGGCTGAGTTAGTGTAAAGAATTTTAAAGATAGTAATGTGATGATTAAACCGATAGCGAACATCGCGTAGAACATTAAGTTCCAGTTGTAATTTTCAATAACCCAACCTGTTACAGTTGGTCCGATAGCTGGCGCTAAAATCATCGCCACCCCAAGTAATCCCATTGCAGCTCCGCGCTTATGTGGTGGGAACAGAGTCATGAAAATGTTCATACCAACTGGCATTAAAATTCCTGCGCCAACTGCTTGAATGACGCGCCCTGTCATCATCATTGTGAAGTTTCCAGATAACGCACAAATAATAGAGCCGACTGTAAAGAAGAGCATAGCTGCTACAAACAATTTACTATACGTAAACCGTGAAACTAAGAAGGCACTAATTGGCACTAAAATCCCGTTCACAAGCATAAATCCTGTGATTAGCCATTGCGCTGTTGAAGTTGATACATTGAACTCATTCATTAATGGAGGCAATGCAACATTAATGATTGTTTGGTTTAAAATGGAAACGAACATACCGAGAATTAATACTGCTACAACGGCTTTTACATTGACATTCTCTACTGGCATTTGCGGTTTCCGTCTTTCTTGCTTTTGTGTTTCTTGTTTTGATGCTTCTAATTCGACTACATTGGAAGGCTCTTGCTCTAGTTGCTTTGTTTCTATCTTACTTACGGCTGGGACTTGTTCTTCTCCCGCGTTCGTTTTTTTCTTTCTTAAAAGACGATTTACAAGGAAGAAGACGATAATACAAAATAATGCATATCCTACAATTAAACCTGAGGACATTTTATCTTCCCCCCTTACTTATGAATCCGAACTGTCACATTCATTCCAGGAACAATATTTACTGATTTGCTATGATCTAAAGAAACTTTAACCGGCACAACTTGTGTTACTTTCGTATAGTTTGCTGTTGCGTTGCTTGATGGAAGCATAGAAAATGTATTTGCAGTTGTTAACCCAACTTGTTCTACTTTTCCTGTTAAAATTGTATCAGGATAGGCATCTACATACACATCAACTTCTTGACCTTTTTGCACATCATCAATATCTGTTTCTTCAATATTTGCTGTTACCCATAAATCACTCATATCGTATGCATACGCAATTGGACTACCTGCCGCTACGAAAGAATTTGTTGTAGCATTTGATTGAACAACTGTCGCATTATGTGGAATTGTTACATCCATCGTTTGCTCACCATTTTGACTTGCTACAGAAACAGAACCTAATTTATCATTTTCATTGTAGTTCTTGCCTACTTCTGCATTCCATTCAGTTAATTTCCCTGCTACTGGTGATGCGATTGGGATCACTTTCCCATCGATTTTCGCATTATCTGTTTTTAAGTAATTTTCAGCTTGGTTGTAATAATAATAACCAGCAAAGCCACCACCAACTAATACAATCAATGTAATAACATTAATGATAAGCATTCTTCGAAATTGATTCATTGCTTTCCTCTCCTTATATCGCATATAATTTTTTTACTAAACTATGTCCACTTCTTTTGTTTATATTGATTAATTGTTAATTATATTAACCATTAAACAAAAAAAGCACACCTTTTGCTATGCAAACAATTCTTTGCCTGCATACTACCGGTGCTGTTTTCTAAAGTAATATCGTTTATAATTATAAATAATTATTTTGAATCTACAACCGACAATTTGGTCATATATGTTGGTTATCCAACATTACACTATATATTTGTTGTTTAAGTAATAAAAATTAAGCAAGGAGAAATAAAATGTCTATTAAAAATACAAACGATCCGCGTGTAAAACGAACGAGACAATTAATACAGGATGCTTTTGTCGCTTTAGTAGGCGAAAAAGGATTTGAAAATGTAACCGTACAGCATATCGCTGAGTGTGCCCCAGTGAACCGTGCTACCTTTTATAGCCATTATCATGACAAATATGACTTATTAGATAAAAGTATCGAGGAAATGTTAGTAAAGCTCACTGAAATAATTAGGCCCAAAAGGAATAATAAGGAAGATTTTCAGCTTACATTTAACTCCCCACATCCAACTTTTCTAGCCCTATTTGAGCACATCGCTGAAAATGCTACCTTCTATAACGTCATGCTTGGCGACAAAGCGGCAGGAAACTTTTTTTATAAAATGATGAAAACAATTCAAACACATTTAACGTTAAGCTTATCCATTTCACAACCAAATGATGAAGAACTCATGATTCCACGCGATATCCTTATTAGTTATGTAACAGGAGCTCATCTTGGAATGATTATATCGTGGCTAAAAAAAGGGATGATTTACTCGCCGCACTTTATGGCAATGCAACTAACAAGGTTAATTATTTTAGGGGCTCACGCTGCTGCTGGATTAGAAAAACCTTTTGAAATATAAAAAAGCGAAGAAATCTCTTCGCTTTTTATTAGTTAAATGTAATATTATGTACAGCCTCTTTATCAAGACGCTTAATCACTTCTACAATTAACTTCACTGCATTCTCATAGTCATCACGGTGTAACATTGCCGCATGGGAGTGAATATAACGAGTTGCAATCGTAATCGCCATGGACGGAATACCGTTTACAGAAATATGAATAGCACCTGCATCCGTTCCACCACCAGCTACAGAATCATATTGGTATGGAATTTGCAATTCATCTGCCACATCAACAACAAAATCACGAAGACCTGTATGTCCAATTACAGATGCATCATATAAAATGATTTGTGGTCCGTCTCCCATTTTACTTTGCGCTTCTTTTTCTGTTACTCCTGGTGTATCACCAGCAATACCAACATCTACAGCAAACGCGATATCTGGCTTAATATAATATGCAGATGTTTTCGCACCGCGAAGACCTACCTCTTCTTGTACAGTTCCAACGCCGTATACAACGTTTGGATGCTTTTCATCTTTTAATTGTTTTAACACGTCAATTGCAATTGCACAGCCAATACGGTTATCCCATGCTTTTGCAAGTAACATTTTTTCATTTTTCATCACTTGGAATTCAAAGTACGGTACAACTTGATCCCCTGGTCGTACGCCCCATTCCATTGCTTCTTCTTTGCTAGAAGCACCAATGTCAATAAACATATCCTTAATTTCAACCGGTTTTTTACGAGCTTCTGCTGGTAAAATATGCGGTGGTTTTGAACCGATTACACCTGTTACATCACCTTTACGCGTTACAATTGTTACACGCTGCGCAAGCATAACTTGTGACCACCAGCCACCAACTGTTTGAAAGCGAAGGAAACCTTTGGCATCGATTTGTGTGATCATGAAACCAACTTCATCTAAATGACCAGCTACCATGATTTTCGGACCGTTTTCTTCCCCTACTTTTTTCGCAACTAAACTCCCTAAATTATCTGTAGAAAGTTCATCTGCAAACGGTTCGATATATTTTTTCATTACTTCACGTGGTTCGCGTTCATTACCTGCAATCCCACGTGCATCTGTTAATTCTTTTAGCATTGTCAATGTCGCATCTACCTTTGTCATTATCAATACCTCCTTTTTCTTCATTCACTTCATTATACAAAAGTAAATTGAAATATCCAAAAATCAACTTAATACCCTTGTGTTTGGCGCTGATGGTTCACTTCGTTTTTATCTAAATACGCTTTTTCAATTTCTTCTTGCCCGAAATCAAGAGCTTGTCCAAGGCGAAGGTAACTTGTAAATAGTTCAATATAATTTGTAATGGACGGCTGATCAGTAAAACGCATCACTTTCGCATATGTGTCTAAGAAAATTTCAACTTGTGTTTTATTTGTTTGAGCACATTTATAAAATAAGAAGTTCTTATCAATACCTAAATCAATTCCAATTGATAAAATGAAATGTAAACCATCTACATATTCTTCAAGTATAACTTCACGCTCAGCTGCCGGCTTTTTGCTCCAATATTTAAAACAACGTGTTTCATTTGCAAGTTCGCCAATTTCAACAAGTAGTGCTAACATTTTTTCTTTTAATAATTTTTTTGGTTGTAAGTCATGTTCTTTTACAATACGGTCATCTAATTCTTTTTGTAATTTAAATAGTTGTAGTAAATCCATTCTATTCCTCCTCCAACATCGCACAAAAACAATGTTGTTTCATCTCATATTTATTGTAAGCTTTAAAAATCCTACCCGTTATTATCTAATTAACTTCCTAAACCCTTATGAAATAGCTTGTCCCTAAATCATCAATACGTTTCAGTCATCATCCACATATGATGAAACTTCCATATCATCTTTCCATTATAGCAGTGTCGTTTCTACTAGGAAAGATACCTTTAAATGACAGTAAAAAAGCCAGAGGAATCTCCTCCGACCTTTTACTGTATATTCTCTTATATTGTTATAGCTTTTATACTTATTTTGTCATATCTAGAACAACACGACCATTAATCTTTCCTTCTTCCATTTCTGTAAAAATATCATTTATTTCATCTAATTGACGCGTTTCTATAATTGCTTTTACTTTTCCTTCTGCACCAAATTGCAATGCTTCTTGCAAGTCTTTACGCGTGCCAACAATGGAACCAACAATTTTCACCGCATTTAATACTGTATCAAAAATCGGCACTTCCATCATTTCTGGAGGTAAACCAACTGCCACACATGAGCCACCGCGGCGCACTGCACGATAGGCTTGATCAAATGCTGGTTTTGATACGGCTGTACAAATAGATGCATGCACACCATTTACCTTTTCATGAATCCAAAGCGGAGCATCCTCCTTAAGTGGATTTACAACTAAATCTGCACCGAGTTCTTTTGCGAGTTCAAGCTTTTCATCAACTGTGTCAACTGCTACTACATGTAATCCCATTGCTTTTGCATACTGCATTGCTAAGTGACCTAAGCCGCCAATTCCAAAAACAGCTACCCATTGTCCCGGCTTTGCTTCTGATACTTTTAATGCTTTATAAGTTGTTACACCCGCGCAAAATAATGGAGCAGCTTCTACAAAACTTAAATTTTCTGGTACTTTTACAACATAGTCAGCTGCCGCTATACAATATTCCGCATAACCACCATCAACTGAGTAACCAGCATTATTTTGATCTAAGCAAAGTGTTTCACGGCCAGATAAACAGTACTCACAATGTCCACATGCTGAATATAACCAAGGGATTCCGACTCGGTCACCGATTTTAAGATGAGTAACACCTTCACCTACTTCTTCTACCACCCCAACACCTTCGTGTCCTGGAATTAGCGGTAGTTTCGGTTTTACTGGCCAGTCTCCATGCGCCGCATGTAAATCTGTATGACAAACGCCGCATGCTTGAATATGTACAAGCACCTCATTTGCTCCTGCCTTTGGCCTCGGAACATCCTTTACCTCTAACTTTTCCTTAAATTTGTTTACAACAGCTGCTTTCAAATGAATTCCTCCCTCACTCGGTTTTTGAAAAGGTTTTCATCTACATATTAGTACAAGAACATCCTTAAATCTACCATTTATTTTAAAATTTTCAAGATAATTCATAGGATATCATATCGAAAAAGCTAGAGGATTTCCCCCTAGCTTTTTGCATACTATATTAAGATTCTTTTTTCATATCGATAACAACACGCCCATTAATTTTTCCCTCTTCCATTTCAGTGAAGATGTCATTAATCTCATGAAGATGACGTGTTTCAATAATTGCTTTCACTTTTCCTTCTGCGGCAAATTGCAGGGTTTCTTGTAAGTCTTTTCTTGTCCCAACGATAGAACCAATAATTTTCACACCATTTAGCACTGTATCAAAGATTGGTACTTCCATCATTTCCGGAGGTAATCCTACAGCTACACATGCACCACCTCGTCTAACAGAGCGATACGCTTGATCAAATGCTGGTTTCGATACAGCTGTACAAATGGAAGCATGTACACCCTTCACTTTCTCAAATATCCATGCTACTGCATCTTCTTTAAGCGGATTCACAGCTAAATCTGCACCAAGTTCTTTTGCAAGTTCTAATTTTTCATCTACAGTATCAACTGCTACTACGTGTAATCCCATTGCTTTTGCATATTGAACAGCTAAATGTCCAAGGCCACCAATCCCAAAAACAGCTACCCAATCACCTGGTTTTGCTTCTGAAACTTTCAATGCTTTATATGTTGTAACACCTGCACAAAATAGCGGTGCTGCATCAATAAAATTCAAATTATCCGGTACTTTTACTACATAGTTCGCTGCTGCAACACAATACTCTGCATAACCACCATCTACAGAATAACCAGCATTATGTTGATCTAAGCAAAGCGTTTCACGACCGGATAAACAATATTCACAATGTCCACATGCTGAATATAGCCACGGTACTCCAACACGGTCACCGACTTTTAAATGTGTGACACCTTCTCCAACTTCTTCTACAACTCCAACACCTTCATGCCCTGGAATTAATGGAAGTTTCGGTTTTACTGGCCAGTCACCGTGTGCCGCATGTAAATCCGTATGACAAACACCACATGCTTCAATATGTACAAGGACTTCACCAAGTCCAGCTTTCGGTTTTGGAACTTCTTTCACTTCTAACTTCGCTTTGAACTCATTTACAACTGCTGCTTTCATGTAAACGCCTCCTCGTTATAGGTACAAAAAGTTCTTACAAGTTCATCTTAATATAATAGAAGAAAAGAGAAGCGTTTGAATTATGACAATAATTTGTGAAATATTTCACAAATTATTGAATAATTGTAATTACTATAAGGTGAAATTTTTTTACCATGTTTTCATCTTCTCCACGAAACGGACGTCACCTAGCTAGAAAATAAAAAAGGAGCCTGTATATAACGACAGCCTCCCTTGCAATGTAGATGATTTCTAAGAATAAATGATATTGTAAGTTGATTTAATGACGCCATTTACATACTGTGTCGAATCAACTAATTCCAAACTTAAACGTGGTTTCACGCTACCAAATAAAGGTATACCTTCACCAATTATAACTGGATTTATTTTCAATACTACTTGGTCAATTAGTTTTTGCTGAACTAACGAACCAGCCAGTTCTCCGCCCCCACAGAGCCACAGATTACCAACTTCTTTCACTTTTAAGTTCTTGATAAACTCTACTGCATCTCCTCTCACAAGTTCTACTTTATCACTCGATTCAAATTGCATAGTATTTGAACAAATATAGTGCTTTAACTCTTTAAAATAACCTGGCTCACCAGGTTTAGCACCAAATTGAAATCCAAACTCGTACGTTCTCCTCCCCATCAATACTGCGTCATATTGCTGAACATCAGTAATAAAGTCTGAGACATGTTCACCTTCGTATAAAAAGATTGAATCAGTAGCATCACCATCTAAATCTGCAATAAAGTTATCCGCTGTAACTGCAATATGATAAATTAGCATTGCCATGTGGTTCCTCCTCTTATCTTCTTCCAAGCTCAGTTCTATTTCTCTACACACAATTTATTTCCTGCAATAAATTGTATAGCTGAATTACCTAATTTAGAATAAGCACTTGCCATCCCCTACTTAAAGATAAGCTCTATTTAATAACTCTATTGATGTTTGAATCAACAAAAAAATCCTTCTGTATTATAGGAAAATAATGAGAATAGATGATATCGAATGCCGTTCAATCAACTAAGATTTAGTTGAAAAAGGAATTTATATCACCAACAAAGAATTGCTAAAAACAGGAATTTTATTAAAGGAGGAGATATGTTGATTTATGAAATAACTGTTCAAGTTCGTGTTACAGATATCAAAGAAGGACAAAAGTGGTATCACACATTACTCAACAAGGAACCCGATTTCATACCACACGAAGGATTCGCAGAATGGGAACTTATCCCTGGAGGTTGGTTACAAGTAGCAGAAGGTTTGCCAAATGAAGATAGTGGACCGATTCGTTTAGGAGTTATAGATATTAAAGCTGAACGAGATAGGCTAAAAAAGGAATTAAATGTCGAGAACTTTGAAATATATTCAAGAGAAGAAGTTCCTGTTAAATGGGGGACTTTTACCGATCCTTGGGGAAATCGTCTTGGTTTCTTTGAATACTTAAGTCAGACGAAAAAAACGAACAAATCAAAAAAATTCCAATTAATACAAAAAACCTTAGAAGAAAATCTTCTAAGGTTTTTAAACAATTATTTTAAGTTGCTTTTTGCAACTGTTGCTAATTCAGCGAAAGCTTTTTCGTCATGAACAGCTAAGTCAGCAAGCATCTTGCGGTTAACTTCGATACCAGCAAGTTTTAAACCGTGCATTAAACGGCTGTAAGAAAGACCATTCATGCGAGCAGCTGCGTTAATACGAGTGATCCATAATTTACGGAAGTCACGTTTCTTTTGACGACGGTCACGGAACGCATATAATAAAGACTTCATTACTTGTTGATTAGCAACTTTGAATAAAGTATTTTTAGAACCGTAGTAACCTTTCGCTAGTTTAATCATTTTTTTACGACGTTTACGAGTAACTGTACCACCTTTTACTCTTGGCATAATATTACCTCCTAGTGTGTTCTATATATCAACCGAACTTATTTTAAGTTGTCAAGCATTTGACGAATACGTTTGTAGTCACCAGCGCTTACTAGACCAGCTTTACGTAGTTTACGTTTAGCTTTTGTAGATTTGTTAGCGAATAAATGGCTAGTATAAGCGTGGTCACGCTTAAGTTTACCAGATCCAGTTTTTTTGAAACGCTTTGCAGCGCCGCGATGAGTTTTTTGTTTAGGCATAGGTATTTCCTCCTCTATCTATTACTTATCGTTTTTCGGTGCTAAAACTAAGAACATACTACGTCCTTCCATTTTAGGCTTAGACTCAATTGTACTAACTTCAGCACAAGCTTCTGAGAAGCGATCTAAGACACGTTGACCGATTTCTTTATGAGTAATGGCACGTCCTTTAAAGCGAATTGACGCTTTAACCTTGTCGCCTTTCTCTAAAAACTTGATAGCATTACGAAGTTTTGTGTTAAAGTCGTGTTCATCAATTGTTGGACTTAAACGAACTTCTTTCATGCTGATTACTTTTTGATTTTTACGCTGTTCTTTTTCTTTCTTTTGTTGCTCAAAGCGGAATTTACCGTAGTCCATAATGCGGCATACTGGCGGTTTCGCATTTGGAGCAACCAATACTAAATCAAGATTAAGATTTGCAGCTAAGTCTAAAGCGTCATTACGAGACTTGATGCCAAGTTGATCACCATTCGCACCAACTAAACGTACTTCACGTGCACGAATTTGCTCGTTAATCATCATATCCTTGCTAATAGTAAGCCACCTCCAAGGTTTTCTTAGAATATGTTTGCAGTCATAGAACCCGAACAAAAAAAGTGTGGGCATACGACACCCACACTTGTACGATCTTAAGTAAGAAAGACATTTACCTGCTAACTGCATATGCGTCAATCAGGTGAGAAGCGGGTGCTTCTACTTGTTCTACAAAACAATATTCTATTATCCTTGATGATTTTACCATAGGACATAACGTCTGTCAAGAAGACGCGTTTTACTAACAACAAGAAATATTGTAACAAACAACACGAATACATGCAATACTTTTTTATGATAAGTCTTGTTTGGGTATTATTTCTAGTTTCTATAACTCGTAAAATATAAAGAAGTCGCGGCATGCCGCGACTCTTTCTTAGCGTTTTCCTTCAACTTTAATCATATCAACAAACGCATCTAATGCGATTGTTTCTGATTTTTGCTCACCGTATTTACGTACGTTTACGCCATTTTCAGCAACTTCATTGTCACCTACTACAAGCATGTACGGAATTTTTTGCATTTGTGCTTCACGGATTTTGTAACCGATTTTCTCTTCACGAGTATCCACTTCAACACGGATACCAGCACGCTGTAAGTCTTCCTGTACTTTCTTCGCATAGTCTAAATGTACTTGCGGAGAAACTGGAATCACTTGTACTTGAACTGGCGCTAGCCATGTTGGGAATGCACCTTTGTACTCTTCGATTAAGAAGGCAACAAAACGTTCCATAGTTGATACAACACCGCGGTGAATTACAACTGGACGATGAGGTTTACCATCTTCACCAACATAAGTTAATTCAAAGCGTTCTGGAAGTAAGAAGTCTAATTGTACAGTTGAAAGTGTTTCGTCTTTTCCAAGTGCAGTACGAACTTGAACATCAAGTTTCGGACCGTAGAATGCTGCTTCACCTTCAGCTTCATAGTACTCAAGACCCATTTCATCCATCGCTTCTTTTAACATTGATTGTGCTTTTTCCCACATTTGATCGTCATCAAAATACTTTTCAGTATCTTCTGGATTACGGTAAGATAAGCGGAATGAATAATCTTCTAAACCGAAGTCTTTGTATACTTCTAAAGTTAAGTTTACAACGCGTTTTAACTCTTCTTTAATTTGGTCTGGGCGAACGAAAATGTGTGCATCATTTAAAGTCATTCCGCGTACACGTTGTAATCCAGATAGCGCACCAGACATTTCATAACGGTGCATTGTTCCAAGCTCCGCAATACGGATTGGTAATTCACGATAGCTATGGATATCGTTTTTATACACCATCATATGGTGTGGACAGTTCATTGGACGAAGTACTAATTGCTCATTGTCCATTTCCATTGCTGGGAACATGCCATCTTGGTAGTGATTCCAGTGACCAGAAGTTTCATAAAGCTCTCGGCTTCCTAGTACTGGAGTATATACGTGGTCATATCCTAAGCTTGCTTCTTTATCAACAATGTAACGCTCGATAATACGACGGATTGTTGCACCTTTTGGTAACCAAAGTGGTAAACCTTGACCTACTTTTTGGCTATTTGTAAATAGTTTTAACTCTTTACCTAATTTACGGTGATCACGCTCTTTCGCTTCTTCAAGCATACGTAAGTGCTCATCTAATTCTGCTTTTTTCACGAATGCAGTACCGTAAATACGTTGTAGCATTTTATTGTTGCTATCGCCGCGCCAGTAAGCACCTGCAACGCTTAGCAATTTAAACACTTTAATTTTCCCTGTAGATGGAAGGTGAACCCCGCGGCAAAGGTCATAGAATTCGCCTTGTTCATAAATTGAAATAACTGCATCTTCTGGAAGATCGTTAATCAATTCTAATTTTAGCTCATCGCCGATTTCTTCATAACGGCGAAGTGCTTCCGCACGTGGTACTTCATGACGAACGATTTCTAAGTTCTCGTTCACAATCTTTTGCATCTCTTTTTCGATTTTTGGGAAGTCTTCAGCTGTAATTGCTTCTTCCATGTCGATATCGTAGTAGAACCCATTTTCGATTACTGGACCAATACCAAGTTTTACATCTTTATATAAACGTTTTAACGCTTGTGCTAAAAGATGAGCTGTTGAGTGGCGTAAAATGTATAAGCCATCTTCAGAATCTAATGTAATGATTGAAACTGCACCATCTTCTTCAATTGGTGTACGAAGATCAATCATCTCATCATTTAATTTTCCAGCCACAGCTTTTTTCTTTAAGCCTGGGCTAATAGAAGCTGCGATTTCTTCAGTTGTTGTTCCTTTTGGAAACTCCTTCACAGCTCCATCAGGGAAAGTAATTTTAACTACATCTGCCATCACTGGTCACTCCTCTTTTTCTCAAAATAAAAAACACTCATCCCGTAAAAAGGGACGAGTGTTGAATTCGTGGTTCCACCCTTGTTCCAATTAACTAAATTGTTAATTGCTCAAGTACAACATAACGGTGTTGGCCGTTAGCAATTACTAGAAAAAACGTTCACTGCTAAAGTTTAGAGGTGGTAAGTAATGAACCCGTACTAGGAAGCTCACACCCTAAGGCTTCCCTCTCTGAAAATCGTAGTAAATTACTCATGTCCTCATCATGACATTTCAATATATTTCATTTATGTAGGTAATTATATGCTCAAAAACTTAGAAAATCAAGGGCGTTCCCTTTATTTTTTAAATTTTTAATATTGTGTTCAAATTCATGCGGTGCACATAATTGAACTCGTTCTTGAAATACATTTTGAAGGGTAACAATCATATTGTGATCTTGCTCTTTCGTATACAAATAAATCATTTTCGGCGAAATAGAAAGAAGCGGTGCAATTACCTTCGTGTCAATGTATACTCCCTGCTTAGTTAGTAACTCCTCATCTATATATTGAACCAATTTTTCTTGTTTTAAACGTATTCCTTTTTCATCATAAAAAATAAAACTTTCATCAAATACAAGATGTAGGCAAGATAAACGTGATTTTCGGCTACTCACTTGTTGCCGTAGCATTTCTACAAACATTTGATATTCTTGCTCCATTTTATATTCATCAATCGCTACTTCCGCAAGTCGGCCTATCATTTCACTATATGTGCGCAGACGAAAACGAATATAAGATGAAAAAGAAAAAGAAAGCGGGTCACAAAGCCACCCTTTTAAAGAAGACATAATATAAGCCTCGATTTGATTGCGTGTTAAATCCCGGGAAATCCCCTTTCTTTTTCCATTTAATATCGCGTGTGCCATATGTAAAATTTGATGGCATTCTTCTTGTTCTTCATAAAAAAATTTTTCTTTTAAAATGGCACGAAGCCATTCATTTTGTTTTATATTAACAATAAAATAAAGGAGTACTGGTATTAAAACTTTCTCAATATAATTCGATTCGCATATCGGAATATGAATTGTTACCTTTTGTTCATATAAGTAAACACTCGTTTCTTTGTATAGCTTTTCCGTTCTCTTTATCAGTTGTTGATATACGTACGCAGCATCATCTTTTTCTTCGAAGCAGATTTCAATCACTCTTGTCCCCCCTTTTATCCCGCTCTCAAAGGCTACCTTCTCTCACCTTACAAATTAAGCGCCCATAAGAGTCCAGTTCGTGAAAGCCGACTCTAAGTAGAAATAAATTTTCCATACTGATGAAAGCTTCACTCTATAATTCTTGCTAATTTTATATATATTAAGGGAGTAGAAAAAAAATGATACAAGCTCGTATGAATTTTCAGAGTAACGATACTATTTAATTGTATAATTTAACTATTAAGTTATTGAAGGCGGGATACAATGTTCGAATATAAGTTTGTAACAATCAAACTAAAATAAGGTAAATAATTAAAAATAACCTAACTAAAAAATGCTTCATTTTTGCTATCTCCTGTTTTCCAATACCTTGTGCATATGTAAGAATACCAATGTATTCATTCAACTAATCTGTCCCTTTAAACAATAAAAAAGAAAAATCCTGCATTTTCAATACAGGATTTTTCTCAAACTTTATTTAATATCTAGGTCTTTACGTATGGCGACGATTCTTTCCACCAATCGGAACTGGCTTCGCCAAATATTTAATACGCTCCATAATACGGGCCGCTTTCATTTCCTCTTCTTCTCCGCGCTGTGTATACGTTAAATGATGTTCTAGCTGTTTAAAATCAAAATTCGATGTAAAGAACGTCGGTAAGTTTTCAAGCATACGGAATTGTAAAATTGCACCGAGGACATCATCACGGACAAAGCTCGACATCGCCTCTGCTCCAATATCGTCTAGCATTAAGACTGGTACATACTTTACTGCATCAATCTTCTCGCTAATCGTATTATTTTGAAGTGAACTTTTAATTTCACGCAAAAATTCCGGTAAGTACACAATCATTGAACTGACTTTCCGCTGCGCTAATTCATTTGCAATTGCTCCTAAAACGAATGTTTTTCCAACACCAAACGGTCCATGGAAGTACAATGCTTGTACTTTTTTACCTGGCTCGTACTCACTTAAAAATTCATTCGCAGCACGGATTGCTTCAAAGCGATTTCTATCGGATAAATCAAGAGAAGACATAGATGCCTGCAATATATCCTTGGGCATATATACACTTTGAATAAGCTTCTCTTGTTTCTTTCTTTCATCATAAGCCACTTTTCTTACGCAGCGATCATATTGAATATCAATCATCTTACCTTGAATAATCAGTTTCGGCTCATATCCTTGAATCATATTTTTACATGATTCTAAGTTTGGACAATCTGCGCATCCAACGCTTTGTCCAATGTATTCATACAGCTTCACAAGACTTCGTTCTATCATGGAAGTCGTTACTTCGCCTTTATGTTCTTCGATAAACTCTTTCACACGCGGATGTGCCATAACTTCCGCTTTTAACACTTCATATCTATTTTTAAAATTCTCATTTTGCATCAACTTTGCAAATGAATTTTGAATATGCTCCATTCTTTCACCTCAAAGAGCGTTCATTCTCCTCTATTAATCACGCTTATATTTTTTTAACTCTTCTTCCAATCTCTTTCGTTCTTCTTCTAGCTTGCTCGGATTTTCTACCACACTCACATCATTTTTTGCTGATTCTTTCGTTTCTTCTTTCGTTTCTTCTTTGAGCCAGTCCGGCACCATTTCTTTCCGCACTGTTTTCCTCGATGTACGGCCTTTCTTCTTCGTCTCAGCCCACTCTTGATATTGACGATTCTCTTCTTTCGCTAAAGCCATAGCTTCTGATACGGTACCAACCTTTTTCCGCGCCCAATGTCCTGCAATTTTCTCGACATACGTTTTAGCCAATTTCATATCAGAACGAAGCATAACGTAATAAATAAGTACGTTGACAACACCTGGCGCTAGTTTCTGACTCAACATCACCTCTTCTACAATTTGCAAATCTGCTTTTGTCGGTTCTGCTCCGCCCGAGATTTCTTTTAATAATTGTTTCGGTGAAATTTCCTCAAGTTGTTTGATCAGCATTTCTTCTTGCGTAGATGGCTCTTTCTCTTTCATCGTACGCGCAGAATGAGGCTGCACCCGTTCACTTAACACTGGAAGTGCTTGGCCGTTTTCAAATTGATACCAATCACGAGCTCCTTTGCGAAGCCTTTCCATATCAATCGTTTGTAGTTCTGTCATTGTACCAAGAACGATATTTTGCATCGATAGCACATCGACACCATACACGTAGGCTAGCGTAATGACACATTCACGTACTTGATCCGTGATTGCCTTTCTTGGGACAAGCGTTGATAACCCTTCTACAAATAAAGAAAAGTCGAAGAAGTCATTCCAAACCTTAGGAGCAGTCCCCTTTTCATTTCCGGGCATCACTGTTGTCTTTGGAATACGCAGTTCCTCTTGTGCATGTTCGAATTGTCCTGGGTTAAATGAACCAAACACATCATTAAAAGAATGTGTAACATTTTCATACGAAGTAAAGTCGAACTCTTCTTCTAAGAAGTATTGTTTGACTTGATTATATTTCGCCCGGCTTAATCTGTTGTACAAGAAAATACTTAAAACAATATCATCAAAAAATTGTTTTGGAGTTAGTGGCGGCTGCAATTCGTATATAAACATTCGAATATCTTTTTCTTTTTTTATATATACGTTTAAAAGCCCAATCGCTTCTAATTTCACCCGTTCTTCATATACTTCAGGAAGCTGCATTTGCATTGTCACCATAAGAGAGTGATGTGTATTCTCTTTTCCAAATACACGATCCTGCTCTAGCTCTCCCCACAGCGTCATGTATAAGCTAAAAGCCTTGCTACCTACTAATGGTTGATATAACATCGTTAATACCTTCCGATCGTAACTATGCAGCAACCCTTTTGCGCTTACTTTATAACGATCAATTGGCAATAGCTCCATCCATGACTGTTTTTCCATTCTTGCAATTCCTTTCTTTCATCCATTCTACGTATATAACTCCTTAGTGAAAAAGAGCTAATAGCTTGCGCTTCTAGCTCTTTTTCACCACTATTTGCAGGCTCAAAGTTTCACTTTATTCTCGTTCTTTTTGCAGTATATCTTTTAATTCTTCAATGAATACATTTAAATCTTTAAATTGACGGTACACAGAAGCAAATCGTACATAAGCAACATCATCAATATCTCGAAGTGCTTCCATTACGATTTCACCAATCATATCACTTTTCACTTCTGATATTCCTAAATTTCGAAGTTCACGTTCTACATTTTGTGTTACTTCTTCTAATTGTTTTAAAGATACAGGTCTTTTTTCACACGCTTTAATTAATCCACGCAAAATCTTTTCTTTATTAAACTCTTCTCGTGTTCCCTCTTTTTTTACAACAATAAGAGGTGGCTCTTCTACTCGTTCAAATGTCGTAAATCGATTTAAACAACTTTCACACTCTCTTCTTCTTCGAATGGAGCGTCCCTCATCTACCGGACGTGAATCCAATACTCTTGTACCATTATGAAAACAGGCTGGACAACGCAACTCATTCACTCCCTTGCAATTTAATCTTCATTCTTTTTACTTCACCTACACGTGAAAATATATATACAATATTATATAACCTATTTGTATTTACTCACTACCTTATCCCGCTATTCGCGTTCAGTGATACCCTACTTTTAAAAAGTTCACTTTACAGTAAGCGACCATTCGTCAAAAACAATCTATCCATTTTACAGTTTCAAATTTATATAAACTAAAAAGAGGTGCATTATACACCTCTTTACATTTTAAATCAATTATGTTCTTTTTTAAAGAGCTTTTGTTTCTCTATGCTTAATTTCGAAGCTACCTGTGCCTCGAGGAAGCTCGATGCTCTCTCGCGTTTTCGCATTTAAACCTTCTGCAATATATTCTGCAGCAACATTTGGATCAATACGATCCCCGCAAGTATAAACATCAATACTTGCATAGCCGTGTTCTGGAAAGCTATGAATTGTTAAGTGTGATTCCGAAATGATTACAACTCCACTTACACCCTGCGGTGCAAATTTATGAAAAGCAACCTCACGTACTTCAGCACCAGCTCTTAGTGCTGCATCCACAAATAATTGTTCAACAAACGGCATGTCATTCAGCTTGTCGAAATCGCAATCCCAAAGTTCAGCGATTACGTGACGACCCATCGTGTCCATAGTATCCATTCTACAGTTCCCCCTTGTAAATTTAATCTAACTGTTCGAATTGAAAACTAATTTGCAATTTGGCTTGCTCCACTACCACGGGGGAAAGTTAGTCCAGAGAGGTCCTAACCCTTTAAGTAGTGACTACGTACCTCAGCTCTTAAGTTTACGAGTGTTAGTATACTTTGTTTATTTTCATTTTGCAACAACAGTTTTTTCGATTTTTTGTCATATTCTCCTCTTTACTTTTCCCGAAAAAAATAATTGATTCACAAATGCAGTAATCACAACGGTTTCTCATATGTATCATTTATAAAAATATACTCATATATTTTTTTCCTTTTCAGAAAAAAACATAAAAAAGAAGACAAGCAATCGCTTGCCTCCTTTTTTATCATTAAATGTGTTGTACACTTTCTTGTTTTGCTAATTCAGTAACTACTAATTTCACAAGATCTACAACGCGGCGAGAGTAACCCCACTCGTTATCATACCAAGCAAGTACTTTCACTTTACGTTCACCCATTACCATTGTAGATAAGCCATCAATGATAGCTGAATGCGTATTTGTATTAAAGTCAATAGAAACTAGAGGCTCTTCACTGAACTCTATAATTCCTTTCATTGCACCGTTTGCAACATTTTTGAATGCTTCATTAATGTCCTCAACTGTTACATCACGTTTTACATCTACTACTAAGTCAACAAGGGACACGTTTGGTGTCGGAACGCGAAGTGCCATTCCGTGAAGTTTTCCATTTAAATGTGGAAGAACTTTTGCTAATGCTTTCGCAGCACCTGTTGTTGTAGGAATAATAGACTGTCCACAAGCACGTGCTCTTCGTAAATCTTTATGTGGGTTATCAATATTTTTTTGGTCATTTGTATAAGCATGAACGGTTGTCATTAAACCGTTTTCAATTCCGAACTGCTCATCTAACACCTTAACAACAGGCGCTAAACAGTTTGTTGTACAAGATGCATTTGAAATAACAGTATGTTTTGTAATATCTAATTGTTCTTCGTTTACACCAACTACAACTGTTACATCTTCATTTTTACCAGGTGCTGTTAAAATAACTTTTTTCGCCCCAGCTTCTACATGAAAAATTGCTTTTTCTTTTGCATTAAATTTACCAGTTGCTTCGATTACAACTTCAACACCTAATTCTTTCCAAGGCAATTCTTTTGGATCGCGGTTGTTTAAAAGGCGAATCATTTTCCCATCTACTAATAAATGATCTTCAAATGCTTCCACTGTTCCGTCAAACTTGCCATGAACTGTATCATACTTGATTAAATGTGCTAATGTTTCTGATGGATAGCTTGCGTTGATTGCTACAATTTCGAATGCGCTTTCTTTTATTGCTTGACGAAATACCATTCTCCCAATACGTCCAAATCCATTAATTGCCACACGAATCATAATATGTTATCCCCCTTGAATGCGTTATACTATTTATCTCCAATCCCAATAATAGTATAACACAAAAAGAAGATATGTCACTAAACATTTTCATTAATTTCACAATTTTTTAGTTAATGATGTTCCACTCTTTTAAAATGACCTGTAATTGAGCTTTCGTCTCAGCAATTGTGCCATCATTATAAATGACTTTATCAGCTAATGTTACTTTCTCTGCTAAAGACATTTGTGAATCAATGCGTGCTTTTGCTTCCTTTTCTATAAAGCCATTCCGCTTCATTAAACGTTCTAACTGCGTACTAGGCGCTACAGCTACAACTAAAATTTGATCAACAAGTGCTGTTAGTTTACTCTCAAATAAAAGCGGAATATCTAACACAACCGCTTGCGCACCTTCCTTTATGTACATATCCTTCTGAACATTCATTTCCTTGCGGACAGCTGGATGAACGATTTTGTTTAACCGCAATCGTTTTTCTTCATTATGGAATACAATACTCCCAAGCTTCGGACGATCAAGTTCGCCATCTGCTTGTAATATTTCTTCACCGAATACCTCTACAATTTCTTTATATGCTTCTTTACCTTGTTCTACAACTTCTCTAGCAATAATATCCGCATCGATTACAGGTATGTGCAGATCACGAAACATTTGTGAAACTGTACTTTTTCCGCTTGCAATACCTCCTGTTAAACCAATAACAATTGTCATCAAAATTCCTCCTCATGAATAGAAGCGTGAAACTTATGTTTCACGCTCCTACTTACATCTTCCAAATCCCAATAATAATGAGTAAAATCCCAGGTAGGAACGTAAATTTTTGTAACCATCGCATATTCGATAAAACCGTTCCTAGCCTCATTCCGATAAATAAAAACAGAGAACTCATAACGGCAACTAACACTGCCATCATGGCGGGTGTATATCCCAGTAAGGATGCACCAATTCCTGCTCCAAACGAGTCTACAGAAAGAGCGATACCTAAAAGTAATGCTTCTCCACCAGAAATTGTGCCTGATTTATCAAAATCAGCAACAGTCGGTTTCCGTAAAATTTGAATAACTAATCCAAGTGAAGCAATTTCTAACTTCCAAACTTTCTCTTCTTGCTGTGGTTCGTCTTTTTTCTCACTCCGAAAAAATTGATACAATACCCACGCTCCAATAGCTACTAAAACGACTCCGCCAATACGCGTTGCAATCACTGGTGAAAACACTTTGGCAATCATATGCCCAATCCCCATCGACACAAGCATAACAGCCGCTGAACACATTCCAATGATGAGTATCGATTTTAACGGAATCCGTACGCTCCGCAGACCATAAGTAAGCCCTACACTACAGCTATCTAAACTTAATGTAAAAGCTAATAAAATAAGAGAGAAATATTGATACATCGGTAAGCTCCTTCCCTATACATAGCTTTGCTGTATGTATATGATAAATGCCTATCCGATGTTATTAGAAAAATATCTTTCTTAGCCCTTTGGCTGGCACATAGGGCAATAGTGTGTTCCTCTTCCACCAACAACTATCTTTTCAATCACGTTTCCACAAGTAACGCATGGTTCCCCTTTTCTTCCATATACATTTAGAAGCTCTTGGAATGAGCCAATTTGCCCTTGCGAATTGATATACGTTCTAATCGTACTTCCGCCGCGCTCAACAGCCTCCGTTAATGTTGCGACGGTTGCCGCATGAATCTTTTCTATTTCAGCTTTCGTTAAGGACGAAGCTTCTCGTTCCGGGTGAATCCCGGAACGGAATAAAACTTCATCTACATATATATTACCAAGCCCGACTAAAAGACGTTGATCTAGCAACACAACTTTTATTTTGCGGTTTGTCTTTTGCAATCTTTCTTGTAAATACATTGGTGTCAGTTCAGCATCAAACGGCTCAGGTCCTAAATCAGTAAGTGGCATTTCTTCAAACTCTTCACCCTTTTTAAAGAGATGCATCGTACCAAACTTTCTTACATCTTTATAATGCAGCTCCGTACCATCTGTAAACTGGAAACGCACATGTGTATGTTTATCGATTGGATCGCCTTCCTCATGAAGCAAGTATTTCCCTTCCATACGTAAATGTGAAACAATAACATACTGTGTTACATATAGAAGTAAAAACTTGCCTCTTCTCTCAATCCGTTCAATCGTTTCGCCTCGTAACATTTCTTTAAAGAGCTCCGCGTCATCTGGTCGCTTTACTAATTTGGGATATGTTACGATGACATCTTTAATTGTTTTTCCCGTTACAAGGTTTTCAAGTGTCCTTCTAACATTTTCAACCTCTGGTAGTTCAGGCATTCAATCACTTCCTTATTTTGCGTCATACCAAGTTGGACCAGAAGAATAATCAACTTTTAGCGGAACAGCAAGTTCAATTGCATGTTCCATTACTTCAGGTACAAGCTTCTCTAGTTTTTCGACTTCTTCTTTTGGCACTTCAAAGATCAATTCATCGTGTACTTGCAGAAGAAGACGCGCTTGTAAGCCTTCTTCTTCTAAGCGATCTGCCATAATAATCATCGCTTTTTTAATAATATCCGCTGCACTACCTTGAATTGGTGTATTCATCGCAGTACGCTCCGCAAAGCTACGCAAATTAAAATTACGACTCGTAATTTCCGGAATATAACGGCGACGATTTAATAATGTAGAAACATACCCTTTTTGCTTCGCTTCTTGTACAATCTCATCCATATATTCTTTTACACCAGGGAAGCTTGCAAAATACTTTTCAATAAATTCCCCTGCTGCTTTTCGTGTAATTCCTAAGTTTTGTGAAAGCCCATAATCACTAATACCATACACAATTCCGAAGTTAACTGCTTTTGCTTGACGTCTCATATTCGATGTTACTTCATCTTTCGAGACGCCAAACACGTCCATTGCTGTTTTCGTATGAATGTCCATATCATGCTGGAACGCTTCAACCAAACCTTTATCTTTTGCAATATGCGCTAGTACCCGCAGCTCAATTTGTGAATAATCGGCTGCATATATAACCCATCCTTCTTTTGAAGGAATGAACGCTTGGCGAATCTTTCTTCCTTCTTCTAAACGGATCGGGATGTTTTGTAAGTTTGGATCTGTAGAACTTAATCGCCCTGTTTGCGTTAATACTTGATTAAAGCGTGTATGAATTTTAGATGAATCTTCATGAACGACTTTTAACAATCCTTCAATATATGTTGAATTTAATTTTCCTAATTGACGATAATGTGAAATTTTAGGAATGATGTCATGATGATTCATTAACTTGTCTAGCACATCAGCTGACGTAGAATATCCTGTTTTCGTCTTTTTAATAACCGGTAAGTTTAAATTCTCAAATAGAACCACACCGAGCTGTTTTGGAGAATTAATATTAAACTCTGTTCCAGCGAGTTCATAAATTTCTTGTTCCATTTCCGCGAGTCTACTAGCAAGCTCATCTCCCATATTACGTAAGCGCTCTGTATCAACTTTAACACCTTTTACTTCCATCTCAGCTAAGACGCGAGCAAGCGGCATTTCGAGCTCAGTAAACAGCTCATACTGTTCATTTTTTTCTAGTTCTTCTACAAATGTTTTTTGCACATCGTATAATACATGTACTTTTCGAGCTACGTGCTCCGCAACTACATCTTGCTCAGGAACCGCACGTTTTGCACCTTTTCCATATACTTCTTCATCAGATTTAACAGCGTGCGTTTCTTTCATTTTCGCTACAGCACGGAAATCTTTATCTGTATCAGCTGGATCAAGTAAATAAGCGGCAATTAGTAAGTCAAAGTCAATTCCTCTAATCTCTACACCTTTCCACTTAAGTGCAACAATTGCACGTTTCGCATCAAACGTATACTTTCTCATTTCATCATCTGCAAGCCACTTCGTAAAAGCTTCAGATTTGAGTGCAACATCTGCCCCAATAAAATAGCAACCATTTTCATTTTGAATACCAAACCCTTGAATGTCGGCTTTGTGGTAATTATCTTCTTGTACTTCCACAATAATTGCACTATCTTGCTTTAGCATTTCTTCTGTTACTTCTTCTGCAATCTCAAATGAAATATCATCTAATTCAACTGGCGCTGTTTCTTCAGGAGTAACACCAAGCTTATTTAATAGAGAAGTAAATCCTAAATTCTCGAACATCGGAATGACATCACTTGCTTCATATCCTTTATATTCGATATCATCTACATGCACCGTAACCGGTGCATCTGTAATAATTGTTGCAAGCTCTTTACTCATTAGCGCTTGCTCTTTATTCGCTTCCAGCTTTTCTTTTAATTTCTTTCCGCTCACTTGGTCTAAGTTCTCATATACTGCTTCTACTGTTTCAAATTGCGTTAACAATTTAATAGCCGTCTTCTCACCAACTCCTGGCACACCCGGGATATTATCTGATTGATCTCCCATTAAACCTTTCATATCGATAATTTGCTTTGGTGATAAACTATATTTTTCAAATAGAGCTTCTTTCGTATATTCATCTACTTCTGTAATCCCTTTACGCGGAATACATACAAGTGTGTTGTCAGAAACAAGCTGCAGTAAATCTTTATCTCCAGAAATAACTTTTACATAAGCACCTTGTTCACTCGCTTCTTTCGCGAGTGTTCCCATAATGTCATCTGCTTCATAGTTCTCTAGCTCGTAGCGCGGTACGTGAAACGCATCTAACAGTTCACGAATAAACGGGAATTGCTCTGATAGCTCAGGTGGCGTTTTTTGACGCCCTCCTTTATATTCGCTAAATGTTTTGTGACGAAATGTCGTTTTCCCCGCATCAAACGCAACAAGCATATGCGTTGGTTTTTCTTCTTCTAATATTCTCATTAACATCATCGTAAAACCATAAATTGCGTTCGTATGTATACCTTTGTCGTTATTTAAAAGCGGCAGTGCAAAGAAAGCACGATACGCGATATTATTTCCATCGACTAATACGACCTTTTTTTCCAAATTGGAAACCTCCCCATACAAATTTAAAACGAGTTTTTATATAGAAAAAACCGTCTCTTCCTTCTCTCTATATTAACACGACTAAGAGAGAGAAGAAAAATAACGGTTCTTCCTACTACATATATTTTATGTATAAATGGAGATGCTGTCACAATATTTCATGAATTAAAACATCCTTATCGTATCGATATAATACTTTGACATAAGTTATAAGAGATATTTCAAAAACAAAGATATTATAGTTTCACAAAAAAGGGAAGTGACGAGAATAGAGCACTATTCTCGTCCAAAACTACTCCTTGGATGAAGGGGTTTTCATGTATTATATTAACAGGACTTTATTAATATTTAATGAAGCTATTGTTAATATAATGTAAATATATCCCTCCCAAGGGTTTCACATTATCATTACTTCTCCAAATCCGCTTTCGGTAAAGCAACTGTAAATGTAGTACCTTCTCCTACTGTACTATCCACAGTGATCGTTCCTTGATGCGCTTCTACTAAGTGCTTTACAATCGATAACCCCAGGCCTGTCCCACCTGTATTTCGGCTTCTTGCTTTATCTACGCGATAAAAACGTTCAAAAATACGCGGAATTTCTTCTTTACTAATCCCAATTCCTGTATCAGATACTTTTATATAAGCGTTATGTTCATCCTCTAACAACTTTACAGAAACTGTACCGCCAGCTGGTGTATATACAATTGCATTATTAACTAGATTGATAAAAATTTGTTTTAATCGACTCGGATCTCCTATCACGGACACATGTCTCAGTACATCAACTTGTAAGGAGATTTCTTTATCTTGTGATTTATTCTCCAGTACCATTTTGATTTCTCCAAGCAATTCCTTCATATCAACAGTACCCATATTTAACTTAAAGCCTTGTTGTTCAATCTTTGATAAATCTAATAAATCTTCGATTAAGCCTTGCATACGCTCGCTTTCCTTTAAAATAATATGCAAGAAATGCTCGCAAAACTGCTGATTTTCCATCGCACCATCAAGCAATGTTTCAGAAAAACCTTTAATAGAAGTAATCGGCGTTTTTAGTTCATGTGAAACATTTGCTAAAAAGTCTTTTCGCATTTGCTCTAGTTTCTTTAGTTCTGTTATATCGTGGAATACGAGAACAATCCCTTTCCACTCATGATTCGTCCCAATAATAGGTGCGCCATATACTTCAAAATGCTTTCTTTCAATTCCAAGTGGCAGTAGCATTTGCTTCCGCACTTTTACTTCTGTCATAAAAATCTCTTCCACAAGTTCAATGATTTCTGCATGAAGAAATGCTTCATAATATAAGCGATCCAAATACTCTTCATCCGTTACATGAAAGATTTCTTTATACGAACGGTTTACAAGACTTATATAACCACGGCTATCAATTAAAATCATACCGCTTCCCATGTTTTCAATCAGTGTATGTAAACGATCTTGTTGCATTTCTTGCTCTAACGTCATTTCTTGTAAGTTACGCGCTAAAATATTGATCGCCTTGCTTAACATCCCTGTTTCATCTGAATGATTTTCATAGGCACGTGCCTTATAGTTGCCCTTCGCCAATTCAATCGCTACTTTCGTAACTGACTCTATCGGACGAATATATTGACCTGTAATTTTCACACCAAGAAAGACAACGACAAGACAGGCAATTACAAATCCTATAATTAATAATCCCCACGTTTTTTGGTGAACATCTTTCAAAGGAGCTATAGTGCTTTTTATAAGAATATATCCTTGCTTACCATCTGTATCTTGAACAAATACTGCATGGTAAAATACATTCTTATCATTTGTTTCCTTCGTAATCACTCTATTTTTTTGTTTTGCTGTTTTAGAAGAAAGTTCCTCAATTGTTGCTTGATTAAATACAGATTGCTTGCCTTTACTATATTTGACTTTCTTCGCTTCATCAGCAAATGTAACCGAAACAGGAACTTGCTCTTCTAATTTCTCAAATATGTTTGGCGATTTTAGAACATGATCAACACCTTCCGCCTCTACCAATGAAGCAACATACCTTGTCTCTTTTACTGTCCTCTCTTTCGCATGATCGATATAGTAATTCTCAAACACCGTTTCCAAGAGTACTCCTAGTCCAACTAAAATAAGAATAATAAGAGAAACAAATGTAAAGAGAAGCCTCGAGCGAAATTTATTCATCCCCCTTTGGCTCCTCTAATTTATAACCTAATCCACGAATTGTTTTAATGTACGCTGGTTTTTTCGTATTCTTTTCAATTTTATCTCGCAAGTGACTAATATGAACATCGACGATTCTTGTATCACCCGCAAAATCATAATTCCATACCGCACTTAATAACTGATCACGTGTTAATACACGCCCTTTATTCCTTGCTAAATATACAAGTAACTCAAATTCTTTTGGCGTTAGTTCTAGCTTTTCCCCTTGGAAATACGCCTCATAAAATTCAGGTAAAATTTTTAAATCAACAATATTGATACTATTTTCATCCTGCACTTCTGGAACTTGTTCATCTTGCAATTTCGTACGACGTAAAATCGCCTTCACACGCGCAACAACTTCCCTTGGGCTAAATGGCTTTGTCATATAATCATCAGCCCCAAGCTCAAGCCCTAACACTTTATCGAACTCATCATCTTTCGCTGTTAGCATTAAAATAGGTGTCATAATACGCTGCAAACGCAATTCTTTACACACTTCCATACCATCCATTTTTGGAAGCATTAAATCTAATATAATCAGATCTGGACGTTCCGTTGTCGCCTTTTGAAGCGCTACTTCACCGTCCATCGCTGTTATGACCTCAAATCCTGCTTGCTGCAAATTAAATTCAATTAAAGTTAAAATAAACTCCTCATCATCAACAACTAAAATTCGATTGCTCATTCTCTTCCTCCAAGTTATAGACTTGAAACCTTCTTCACCCTAGTATTTCCCCACTATTCCCATCATACTAGAAAACAATTCCCCTCTCAATAGAATTGTCCTTCACTAAGTTTGATTATGCTATAGTTATACAGGAAAGTATATCTAATAGAAAGCGATGGTACATATTCATGTTTAAAGCAGCTGTTATTTTCATTGTTGCTGGACTAGCTGAAATTGGTGGTGGATATCTCATCTGGAAATGGCTAAGAGAAGGATGTTCACCTTGGATCGGCCTAATTGGAGGCATTATTTTATGCTTATACGGCGTTATCGCCACATTCCAAGTATTTTCTAGTTTTGGCCGTGTATACGCAGCTTATGGCGGCGTTTTTATTGTGATGAGTTTACTATGGGGGTGGATGGTCGATAAAAAAACACCAGATATTTTTGACTGGACTGGTGCAATTGTTTGCCTTGTTGGTGTTTTTATTATTCTTTGGCCACGTGGATAAAGAACTTCTTCTTTCTCCCCCTCATTGACGTACATAACCAAAACATGCATCAATTAATATATAATTATTAAGAAATGTTATCAACAATGAGGGGGATTTCATCGTGAATCATAAAAAATGGATACTATTTGGTTTATCCTTATTATTTTTAGTTAGTTTTACTCTTGGCTTATCGAACTGGGATACGCTAACAAAAGGCTGTTCGGATTTCAAAGAAGGATTCACAATTGGATTTTTTAATTAATTTATTTTCATACCAATAATAAAGAGCACTAACATATTATGTATTAATCATATGTTGGTGCTCTTCTTTTAACATGTAAGACTTAACACTTTTTCTTAAAAATTATCTAACGCTTTTTCTAAAATAGAAGCTGATTTGTAAGGCGGCGTGACCGTTAATACACCTTTCACAACCACTTCTTCTTTTTCATCATAAGCGAATACACGCATATCAATCGTATGTTCCTCCTGAGAAACTGCTACAACTTCAAAATGAATTTGCAAAGTTTCATAATGATTCACAGGCTTCACAAAAGTAAGGTCCTTCCTAACAACATGACTGCCTGGACCTGGCAAATATTTCGTAACCGCTGTTGTAATCATACCCGTTAACATAATACTTGGTACAATAGGTTTTTCATACGGAGTTTGGGATGCGTAATCATGCTGGATATATAATGGATTTGAATCATTTGTTAAGCCTAAATACAATAATAGATCTTTATCCTCAATTTTTTCAGTGATAGATAACTTTTCGCCTACTGTAATCTCATCCATTCGACGACCAATTTGAACTTTTTTCTTTAACATGTTACAATCCCCCTCCAAATTTTATTTTATCCCGCTAGTTGCGGCCAGTAACCTCCACCTAAAAATCAAGAAAAATTCAAAGAAGAAAGTTAGAGATAACTGTCCGTAAAAGCCCGATTGGTCAAGGCTAATTCCCAGCAGGGATAAAACCTCCTACTGAGAAAAGTTTCACTTTATTATCCTACCAAAAGCGATATATTATCCGGAGTATTACTGTAATGAGGGCAATGTATACTATTAGTCTATGTTTCCGTTGTAGGATATAACAAATGATAGCGTTTTCATATTATTTTAAAAAAATAATTCGCTAAATAGTAGAAAAAGATTCGGAGTCCCCGAATCTTTTTCTACATATATATTTTGTATTAAACAAGAACTTTCATAACGTTACGTACAGATTCTACTGAACGATCTAGCGCTTCTTTTTCTTCTTGGCGAAGTTCTAATTCAATAATTTTTTCAATTCCGTTACCACCAAGAATTACTGGTACACCTAGGTAAAGGTCGCTATAGCCATATTCACCTTCAAGGTATGCGATAGCTGGTAATACACGGCGTTGATCTTTTAAGATTGCTTCAGTCATTTCAACTAAAGAAGCAGCTGGTGCATAATATGCACTACCGTTTCCTAGTAAGCTTACAATTTCACCGCCGCCTTTACGCGTACGTTCTACGATTGCTTCTAAGCGCTCTGCAGGAATTAATGTCTCTAACGGAATACCACCCGCATAAGAGTAACGTACAAGAGGTACCATGTCATCACCGTGGCCACCAAGAACGAATCCTGTAATGTCTTTTACAGAAAGATTTAATTCTTGTGCGATGAATGTACGGAAACGAGCTGTATCTAGTACACCTGATTGACCGATAACACGTTCTTTCGGGAATCCAGCTTCTTTAAATACAGAATATGTCATTGCATCAACTGGATTTGTTAATACAACAATAATCGCGTTTGGTGAATGCTTTGCGATATCTTTTGTAATACTTTTCATAATTTTAGAGTTCGTCGCTACTAAATCATCGCGGCTCATTCCTGGTTTACGTGCGATCCCTGCTGTAATAACAACAACGTCAGAATCAGCAGTATCTACGTAATCAGATGTGCCGATAATGTTAGCATCAAAACCTTGTACAGGGCTTGCTTCTAACATATCTAACGCTTTCCCTTTTGTTGGATTTTCCAGTTGTGGAATGTCCACTAATACAACATCTGCAAGCTCTTTTTGAGCTAGTAAGAACGCTGTTGTTGCTCCTGTAAATCCTGCACCGATGACTGAAACTTTTTTGCGTTTGATTGTCATAATTTCTCCCCCACTTTAAATTATGCGTTTTTGATTACTGCTAAATCCATATTGTTAATAAGGGCATCAGCAAATTCAGAACATTTCACTTCAGTTGCACCATCCATAAGGCGTGCGAAGTCATATGTTACCACTTTTGAGGCAATTGTTTTTTCTACTGAAGCAGTTACTAATTTCGCAGCTTCATTCCATCCTAAATGTTCTAATAATAATACTCCTGAAAGAAGAACAGAAGATGGATTTACTTTATCTAAACCTGCATATTTTGGAGCAGTACCATGTGTAGCTTCAAAAATAGCATGTCCAGTAACATAGTTAATGTTTGCACCAGGTGCAATACCAATGCCGCCTACTTGTGCTGCAAGTGCATCAGAAATATAGTCGCCATTTAAGTTCATTGTTGCAACAACATCGAACTCACGTGGACGTGTTAAAATTTGTTGTAAGAAGATATCTGCAATAGAATCTTTCACAATGATTTTACCAGCTGCTTCAGCCTCTGTCATCGCTTTATTTGCTGCATCTTTACCATCTTTTTCAACAATGCGGTCATATTCAGACCAAGTAAATACTTTATCGCCGAATTCTTGTTCCGCAACTTCATAACCCCAATTTTTGAAAGCACCTTCTGTAAATTTCATAATGTTTCCTTTATGAACTAATGTAACAGAAGAGCGTTTTTCGTTAATTGCATATTGAATTGCAGCACGAACAAGACGCTTTGTCCCTTCTTCTGAAATTGGTTTAATACCAATTCCTGATGTTTCTGGGAAGCGAATTTTATTTACACCCATTGTTTCTTTCAAGAACTCAAGCACTTTTTGCGCTTCTGGAGATCCTTGTGCATATTCAATACCAGCATAAATGTCTTCTGTATTTTCACGGAAAATCACCATATCAGTATCTTCCGGACGTTTTACTGGTGAAGGAACACCTTCAAAATAACGAACTGGACGTAAACATACGTATAAGTCTAATTCTTGACGAAGCGCTACGTTTAGAGAACGAATACCGCCACCAACAGGAGTTGTAAGCGGGCCTTTAATTGCGATTAAATATTCACGAATCACATTTAACGTCTCTTCTGGTAACCATTCGCCTGTTTGGTTGAATGCTTTTTCCCCTGCAAGCACTTCTTTCCAAACGATTTTCTTCTCACCGTCATAAGCTTTTTCAACAGCTGCTTCTAATACACGAGATGCTGCTGCCCAAATATCTGGTCCAATTCCATCTCCCTCAATAAAAGGAATAATAGGATTGTTTGGTACATTCATAACACCATTCGTTACAGTAATTTTTTCTCCTGTCGTCACTGTGATAACCCCCATGTTTGAAATTTCATATGTATGAAACTGAGGGAATAAGACCCTCAGTTCAAACCGTTAGTCAAATTAAAATATTCCAATCATTACATCTTTCCCAAAAAATCTGACTTTTGAAAGCGTATTTACACTATCTAAATAGTGTTTTTAACTTATCGTTGTGCCAGTGGTACATAACGTTGATGCGTTGGTCCATTATAATCAGCACGCGGACGGATTAAACGGTTATTTTCATATTGTTCTAGAATATGAGCTAACCATCCTGACATACGGCTAATCGCAAAAATTGGTGTAAATAAATCATGATCAATTCCTAAACAATGGTAAACAGAAGCAGAATAGAAATCGACATTTGGTGGAAGACCTTTTTCTTTTGTGACAATGTCTTCGATTTTGATAGACATATTATACCATTTTTCTTCCCCTAAAAGCACGCATAATTTCTTAGACATTTCACGTAAATGTTTCGCACGAGGATCACCATGCTCATATACGCGATGGCCAAATCCCATAATCTTCACTTTATTTTGAAGTGCGTTATGAATATAGGATTCTACATTTTCTTCTTCGCCAATTTCTTTTAACATCTTCATTACATTTTCATTTGCACCGCCATGAAGAGGTCCTTTTAAAGCACCAATCGCTGCTGTAATACCAGAATATACATCTGAAAGTGTTGCAACGCAGACACGCGCTGTAAATGTAGAAGCATTTAATTCATGATCCGCATGAAGCACAAGCGCTTTATCGAAAGCTTCAATTTCTACTTCATTTGGTTCACGATTATTTAACATATAGATAAAGTTTGCAGCTAATGATAAATCTTTTCGTGGCTCAACAACTTCTAAACCTTTACGAATTCTTGCATACGCTGCAACAAGAGTCCCTACTTGAGCCTGCAATTTAACCGCTTTCAAATAATTGGACTTTTCATCCATTAATTCAGCGCTCTCATCGTATAATGATAACATGGAAATCGCAGTTCGTAAAACAGACATCGGATGTGCAATCTTTAAATCTACTTGTTTTAAATATGTTAAAATCTCATCCGGAACTTTAGAATTTTCAGATAACAATTCTTTTAACTCCGTTAGCTCCTGTTCGTTAGGAAGCTTGCGGTGCCATAATAAGTATACCACTTCTTCAAACGTAGCATTTTCTGCTAAATCATCAATATTATACCCAACATAAGTTAATGTATCATCAATAATTGAGCTCACAGATGATGTTGTTGCTACTACCCCTTCTAAACCTCGAATAACAGTCATGACATTCTCTCCTTTTCCTGTAAATTCTCCCAACCTTGCTCCCTTGTATCTGATTGCTTCCCTTCTAAATTATGAACGCCCGTTCACTCTTTAGGCAAGCAAAATGCACGATCATGCAAATTTGTTGTGGTAGTTCCATTGATTCTTATAAAGCATGAGCGTGAGTTCCTCCCCGAATCCTCACGCTCAGAACAACAGATGGTGAGGAAAACTAGTTTCGAAGAGTTTATGATAAAAACAACATAAAACAATATCAGTAAAAAATTGTTTTATGTTGTTTTTATTTTATCAGGTGTAAGTCTTCGCTGTTATGTAACCTTTTAAAAGTTTCTAACCCTATTATATACAATTATCTGACTTTTGTGAATGGAAAGAATTCAAAAAATTTATATTACTATAAAATTTTTCACTTAAACATCTGTATAATGTTCATCACAGCATAGGCAATTCCAGCACCAATTAACGGTCCTACAGCAACTCCATTAAATAATGCAACTGCGATAATTGTCCCAAATACAAGCGCAGTTGTAATATGAGGATCGTTTGTTAATAATTGCAAACCACCCTTCGCTAGCAAAGCAACTGCTATCCCTGAAGCTAAAGCAATCCATGCATAATAAGATTTAGTCGCTTCACTAAGCTGCTTAAATCCGATTTCACCCGTAGCGATTGGAACAAGAACTGCAATCGTAATGACCGTTACACCTAGGTTAATTCCTTTTGTTTGTAGATACGGAAGTATTTTATCTCCTAAAAACGTCCACTTTAATAACAATAAAACACCAACTGCTACAGTAAGCGATTGATTTTTAGCAATAAGTCCAATAATAAGTAGTATGAATAAAAATAACGTTGATTGACTAATCATGATTACACTTCCTTTCTGAAAATAATGAACCTGTTTACAAAATAAATTGCTGTTAAACATATCGTTATACACGCTATAGATGGAAGTATTCATCAATTAATACAGATGATACATACAGACCTTCAACGCTTTAAATGAGACGTTTATATTTACTAAGAAAGAAAATCACTCTCCTTTCTTTTCTTATAAGAAACAGGTAAAATAAAAAATAGATAAAGTGAGGCTCTCGTCAATCAGTACAAAGAAAATTTTTACTGCTGATTAGCAATCGCCATCAAGATTTTACGAGCAGATCGCTTCACACTTTGAGGTGATTCATATCGCTCGCAAATAGCAGGATAAATCCATCATTCCACTATAACATAAATACAATTTGGAATGGGAGGTAAGCACCTTTGAATCGAAACTCGCTGTATATCGTATTGCGACTTATATTTGTCATTTTAGCAACAATACTTGGGTTTTATGCGCTTTTATATGTTTCAGGCCTTATATACCCTTTTATCATCGCATTGGCTTTTGCTTATTTGATCAATCCAGTCGTAAATTTTCTCAACCAAAAACTACAATTTCCTCGTGCCTTAGCGGTACTTGTCAGCTTAATTCTTGTGTTCGGTGCCATCGTCGGACTCGTTACATACCTTGTGACAGAAGCAATTTCCGCCACAACTTACTTACTACAAATTGTCACAGAGAAGTTTCCGGCTATCGTACAGTATGCACAGCAATTTGCACTCAATAATATTATGCCTTTATATGATGATTTAATTTCTAAATTTAATCATCTCGGCGAATCACAGCAATATACAATTACACAAAACATCCAAAACCTAGGAACGGAAGCAACAAAGCAGATGAAAGAATTGTTGACCGCTATTATAAGTGGATTAACAAACTTCATCAGTGCACTTCCAACAACCTTAACAGTTCTTGTCTTCATCTTATTAGCGACTTTCTTTATTAGTTTTGATTGGCATACACTTGCTTACAAAGTAAAACGATTGCTTCCAAACCGCGTACACGGATACGGAAAAACTATTTTTGTCGATTTGCGAAAAGCATTATTCGGATTTGTAAAAGCACAGCTCACACTTGTATCTATGACAACTGTCATCGTACTAATTGGACTATTAATTTTGCGTGTACCGTATGCTATCACAATCGCAATCATTACAGGAATTGTAGACTTACTTCCTTATTTAGGAACGGGAGCAGTTTTTGTCCCTTGGGTGATATATGTATTTTTCACAGGGGATACAGCATTCGCAATTGGTCTACTCATTTTATATATTGTTGTCATTGTTCAAAGGCAAATCATGGAACCAAAAGTGTTATCATCCAATATTGGACTCGATCCATTACCAACACTTATCGCATTATTCGTTGGGTTTAAGCTATATGGTTTTTTAGGATTAATCATTGGTCCAGTCACATTGGTGCTATTAAACACATTGCACAAAGCCCATGTATTTCATGATTTATGGAAGTTTATTAAAGGCCCACCATTAAAATAATATTTTTCACTCTCATCCAAGTCTTACATTCAAATTTTCTTTTAAAAATAAAACAAGGGAATTACCCATAATAAATGGATAATTCCCTTGTTTTTTGCGTAAAATGACACTCCCAAGGTCATTTTTACATTTTTATTCTATTTTCTACATTTTTATTATTCCCTTTTCTTCCTTTTTCTACAAATGAATAAATATACATTTTATAATTCGACAAAAAAATAACACTTAGAACGCTTCATGTTCTAAGTGTTATTTTTGTACTATAACGGTTGTATTCCTTCTCAATTTCCATTCTAACCATTTCATTATAAAAGGCTTAAACAACTTTCTTGTCATCGGGAAGATGAAAACAAACCCTATCACATCTGTTACATACCCAGGAAGTATTAAAAGCACTCCACCTACAAAGACAAAGATTCCATCTAGTACTGCATCAGCTGGCATCTCACCATTATTCAATCTCGATTGAATTTCTCTCAACACCTTAAATCCTTGTTTTTTCGCTAAATAAGCGCCAAGAATGCCAGTAAACACAATCATAGCAAATGTTGACCAAAGACCAATTAAATGACTAGAACCAATCAGCACAGTTATTTCAACTGCCGGAATCAAAATAAAAAGAAACAACATCCACTTCATTCTCCCACTCCTTCATATTTCCTCATACGTCCTTATCCCCTCAAAACAACGCTTTACTGCCCTTTTATATAAAACAATAACCAAAAACCTTATCAGGCATAAAAACACCTCTAAGGGCCTCTTAGACGCTAATAATAGAACCCCTATCACTATCAAACCTCATATATCTTCACTATTCTGGGTGTAAAAAAAAGAGAAGGACTCCCATCCTTCTCTTCACATTACTTCTTATAGCACTTCCGCATGTCCATTATAAACAATTCCGCGCGCTGCATCAACTGTTACTTCTTGGCCATTTTTTAAAGTTGCTGTTACACCATTTACACCAACGATAACCGGAATACCGATTGATACACCTACAACAGCCGCATGGCTTGTTAAGCCACCCTCTTCTACAACTAGAGCTGCAGCTTTTTCAATTGCAGGAATCATATCTTTATCAGTGCTTGTTGTAACTAGGATATCTCCTTCTGTTACGTTTGCTACTGCTTCCTCAGCTGTTTTCGCTACAACTACTTTACCTTTTGCAGCTTTGCGACCAATCCCTTGTCCTTTAGCGATTTCTTCGCCAACAACATGAATTTTCATTAAGTTTGTTGTACCAGTTTCAGCAACTGGAACACCAGCAGTAATTACAACAGTATCTCCAAGTCCGATTAGACCCGCATCCATACCTGTTTGAATTGCAGTATCTAACATTTCATCAGTAGATGCCGCACGTTTTCCAGCCATAAATGCTTGTACACCCCAAACAAGCGCAAGACGACGGCCTACTTGCTCGTCAGATGTTACAGCTACGATTGGAGATTTCGGACGATATTTAGAGATCATTTTTGCAGTATATCCACTTTCTGTCGGAGCTACGATTGCAGCTACATCAAGAGCAAGTGCTGTGTGCGCAACAGATTGGCTAATCGCATCTGTAATTGTTGGAGTGAACTCTTTAATACGTTTTTTGAACATATCTTCATATTGTAATGATTTTTCAACGCGTGTCGCAATATTTGCCATCATTGTTACTGCTTCTACTGGATATTGACCCGCTGCAGTTTCACCAGAAAGCATGATTGCATCTGTACCATCGAAGATTGCGTTCGCTACATCACTTGCTTCCGCACGAGTTGGACGTGGGTTACGTTGCATAGAATCTAACATTTGTGTTGCAGTAATAACCGGTTTACCTAACACGTTACATTTTTTGATTAGACGTTTTTGTACTAATGGCACTTCTTCTGGTGGAATTTCCACACCCATATCACCACGAGCTACCATTAAACCGTCAGAAACTTCTAAGATTGAATCGATGTTATCGATACCTTCTTGGTTCTCGATTTTTGGTACGATTTGGATGAACCCTGCATTGTGCTCTTCTAATAATTCACGGATTTCTAATACGTCAGCTGCTTTACGTACGAAAGATGCTGCGATGAAATCAACTTTTTGCTCGATACCGAAGACGATATCTTTTACGTCTTTTTCAGTGATACCAGGAAGCTTAATGCTTACGTTTGGTACGTTAACACCTTTTTTATTTTTTACAGTTCCGCTGTTTAATACTTTTGTACGAATGTTTCCGTCAGCTTTCTCGATTACTTCTAGTTCGATAAGACCGTCATCGATTAGAATGCGAGAACCTGGGTCTACATCGTCATAAAGACCAGCATAAGATACAGAGAACTTCTCTGCAGTTCCTAATACTTGCTCTGTAGAAATTACAACTTCTGCACCTGTTACTAATTCAGCTTGTCCGTCTACAAAGTCATGCGTACGGATTTCTGGACCTTTTGTATCAAGTAAGATTGCAACTGTTTTACCAGTTTTCTTTGAAGCTTCACGAATGTTTTTAATACGTGCTCCGTGCTCTTCATGGCTACCATGAGAGAAGTTTAAACGAGCAACGTTCATACCCGCTTCGATTAATCGCTCTAATTTTTCAATACTTTCACTAGCAGGACCTATAGTACATACAATTTTTGTTTTACGCATATTGCACCTCCGAAAATTATGAAACCGTTCCCAAATATCAGACATTACGCCGATTAGATGGATAATTCTTTAGATAATTGATACATATCTTTATCAATTGTATGCTTTTGAGCTAACGCTTCGATAATGTCATGATCAACAAGTTGATTGTTTTGGATACCAACGCAACGTCCACCTTTACCCGCAATCAACAGTTCAACTGCTCTTGCGCCAAGACGACTTGCTAATACACGGTCTTGTGCACTTGGTGACCCACCACGTTGTACGTGACCTAATACAGTTACGCGAGTATCAAAGTTTGTTGCTTCTTCGATATGCTTACCGATGTCAATTGCACTTCCAACACCTTCAGCTACAACGATAATACTATGCTTTTTACCACGCTCACTACCGCGTTTTAAACGAGCAATCACATCTTCCATATCATGCTCTTCTTCTGGAATTAAGATTGTTTCTGCACCATCAGCTAAACCAGCCCATAATGCGATATCTCCAGCATGACGCCCCATTACTTCGATAACATATGTACGTTCATGAGATGTAGCTGTATCACGAATTTTATCGATCGCATCAATAACAGTGTTTAACGCTGTATCAAAACCGATTGTGAAATCTGTTCCGGGGATATCATTATCAATTGTACCCGGTACACCGACACAAGGGAATCCTTGCTCTGTTAATTTTTTAGCACCTTGGTAAGAACCGTCTCCGCCAATAACAACAAGTCCTTCAATACCAAATTTCTTTAATTGCTCGATACCTTTCAGTCGTACTTCTGGGTCTTTAAACTCAGGACATCTTGCTGTATATAATTTCGTACCACCGCGGTGGATAATATCGCCAACAGAACCAAGTTCTAATTTTTCAATGTGACCAGAAATTAATCCAGCGTATCCATGGTAAATACCATATACTTCTATATCATGGAAAATCGCTTTACGAACAACTGCACGAATGGCAGCATTCATACCAGGTGAATCTCCACCACTTGTTAATACACCAATACGTTTCATTTGTACTCACCTCAAAAAGATTATTTGCCTTATAATAAAATAACATGAAGAAATATAAAAATACAATGGAGAAGATGTGTCTTTTCACAATAAAAACGTGCATTCGCGAAATGGAACGCACGCTTTTCTTATTTTATCCAAATGGAAGCGTTTGAAAACGAAACTTGCCCAATTTTCATATATTTTTCATAACGTTTTTCGATTAATTCATCTTTCGAAATACCGTTTAATTGACCAAATGTTTTTTTGAGCATCAGGTCAATATTTTCTGATTGCTTTAAAATATTACGATGGGCACCGCCGCGCGCTTCTGGAATAATTTCGTCAATTACACCTAATTCTTTTAAATCTGCTGCTGTAATTTTTAGAGCTTCAGCAGCATCTTTTGCTTTTGTAGCATCCTTCCAAAGAATTGTCGCTGCCCCTTCTGGACTAATAACAGAATAAGTGGAATTTTCTAGCATATAAATGTAATCTCCTACTCCAAGACCTAGCGCACCCCCACTGCCACCTTCACCGATAACAATACAAATAACAGGTACAGTAAGCCCTGCCATTTCAAATAAATTACGGGCAATGGCTTCACTTTGGCCACGTTCTTCAGCTGCTTTACCAGGGTAAGCACCTTTTGTATCAATGAAACAGATGATTGGACGATTAAATTTCTCCGCTTGCTTCATTAAACGTAGTGCCTTTCGATATCCTTCTGGATGAGGCATTCCAAAATTACGACGAATATTCTCTTTCGTATCTTTCCCGCGCTGGTGCCCAATTACCGTTACAGGCATTCCATCATATTTCGCTATGCCGCCGACAATCGCTGCATCATCGCCATATAGACGATCTCCATGACATTCGAAAAAATCAGTAAATAAGTGCTCAATATAATCGAGCGTTGTCGGCCTCTCTGCATGACGAGCAATTTGAACGCGATCCCATACTTTCATATTGCCGTATATTTCTTCCTCTAAATTTTCTAGCTTGTGTTCCAAGATACGAATCTCCTCACTGAAGTCCATCTGGCTGTTTTTCGTATAGTCTTTCAGTTCACGAATCTTATTTCTTAGCTCAACAACTGGTTTTTCAAATTCTAGCTCTGCCATACAGCCGTTTCCCCTCCTTGATGAACTTCTAAAATCTTACGGAGCGAATCTTTCATATCATTACGATGTACAACCGCATCCAATTGACCATGATCTAGTAAAAACTCTGCCGTTTGAAAATCTTCTGGCAGTTTCTCACGCACCGTTTGTTCAATTACACGTCTACCAGCAAAGCCGATAAGTGCACCTGGTTCTGCAAGATTATAATCACCAAGTGAAGCAAAACTCGCTGAAACACCACCTGTCGTTGGATGCGTCATAACAGAAATAAATAATCCTCCAGCATTGCTATGCTTTTTCAAAGCTACGCTCGTTTTTGCCATTTGCATTAAGCTTAAAATACCTTCTTGCATGCGCGCACCGCCCGATGCAGTAAAGATAATAAATGGCACTTGTAATTCGTATGCTTTTTCAACTGCACGTGCAATTTTTTCACCTACAACAGAGCCCATGCTGCCCATTCGAAAGCGAGAATCCATTACTGCAACGACAACAAGCATTTCATCAATTGTTCCTTCACCTGTCACAACCGCTTCATTTAATTCTGTTTTCTTGCGATCACTCTCTAATTTTTCTTCATAGTTTGGAAACTCAAGTGGATTTAACGAAACCATCTCTTTGTCATACTCACGGAATGTCCCTTCATCCAATACACTATTAAGGCGTTCCCATGCATTCATAGGGTGATGATAACCACAATTCACACATACTTTTAAATTTTTAAGAAGCTCTTTTGTATACATGATTTTCTTACATTTCGGACATTTTGTCATTACACCGTCCGGTACATCTTTTCGTACTTGTTCTGAAGGAATTGCAGCATACTTTTTCTTTTTTACGAATAAATCTCTTAGCACAATTTGACCCCCTTTGATGAGAGCTAAGGTTAGGGTAGGAAGAAAACGGGGCTAACACCAAAGTTTGATGTTAGCCTGGTCTTCTTAATCTGTCTAATAACCTCTCTCTTTACGTTTAACTTTAACCGCTGCGCGATAGATTGTTTGTCATAACGTGTCATGGTCATTTCGACAAATTTTATACATTACGAGTGAAACTGTATGTTTTCCATTAATTCATCATAAATTTTTAGCGCTTCCTCTTCTTTTTTCGCATATAGCGCTTCATAAAGCTTTCTATAGATTTCTATAGATTCTAGCGAATTTTCACAAGAAAGAGTCGCAACATAATCATTTACAATTCTCCAAATTCGATATAGTAAATAATTGTCTACTTGTTCAATAAGTGTTTTGAAAAACGTTTGATGAAACTCCTGGATTGAGCTCTCGTCCTTTTTCAGAACTTGTTGTAACATACCTAGCACACTAGGGAACGTTTCTTCCGATAACTCACATACGATTCGAAGAACATCTTTTTCAAGCAATCGTTTCGTCTGTAACAAATCACGAATTGTTTTCTCATCTTGTAGTAAAAATGGTGCGATTAATTTGACAAGACCATTGTCATAGAAGTTTCGAATAAACGTCCCTTCGCCGCGTCTCGTTTCAATTAATCCTACAAGTTCTAATGCTCGCAATGCTTCACGTACAGATGAACGTCCAACGTTCAAACGTGCGCTCAGCTCACGCTCAGATGGTAAGCGATCACCTGCTACTAAACCATCCTCTTCCATAATGGAACGGATTTTCTTTACAATTTCGAGATATACTTTTGTATTTGATGATGTCAATAGAAATTCCTCGCTTACTCTTTACCAATCAGCGCTAATTGTTTTGTTTTCTCAGCGATTTCATTTGGATCTACTTGACGGCGAGCTACTCCTGTCTCCATCGCAGCTTTTGCAACGTAAGCCGCTACCTGAGGCGCTACACGCGCATCAAACGGAGCTGGAATGATATAGTCTGAATTTAGCTCATCTGCCGCTACAAGCTCTGCAATAGCCTCTACAGCTGCCATTTTCATTTCTTCATTAATTTGCGTAGCATGTACATCAAGTGCACCACGGAAAATACCAGGGAACGCTAGTACATTATTTACTTGGTTCGGGAAGTCAGAGCGACCAGTCCCAACAACAGCTGCGCCTGCTGCTTTCGCAATTTCTGGCATAATTTCTGGAACCGGATTTGCCATCGCAAAAATAATTGCCTCGTCATTCATTGTACGAACCATTTCTTCTGTTAATGCACCCTCTACAGATACACCGATAAATACATCCGCACCTTGTACAACATCAGCTAATGAACCTTCCATACGATTTTTATTCGTATATTTTGCAACTTCATCTTTCACCGGGTTCATGCCAACAGGGCGACCTTCATAAATTGCGCCTTTTCGGTCACACATAATAATGTCACGTACACCATAGCGATATAAAAGTTTAATAATTGCAATACCCGCTGCACCTGCACCATTTGCTACAACTTTAATGTCAGACATTTTCTTTCCAACTAGCTTAAGTGCGTTTACAAGTCCTGCTACTGTTACGATAGCTGTTCCGTGTTGATCATCATGGAATACAGGAATATTTGTTTCTTTTTTCAAACGTTCTTCAATGATAAAGCAGTTTGGTGCTGCGATATCTTCTAAGTTTACACCGCCAAATGTTGGCTCCATTAATTTTACAGTTTCAATAATTTTATCTACATCGTTTGTATTTAAGGCAATTGGGAATGCATCTACGCCAGCAAAGCTTTTGAATAAGACTGCTTTACCTTCCATTACTGGAAGAGATGCTTCTGGTCCAATGTTACCAAGACCAAGCACAGCTGTTCCGTCCGTCACAACTGCTACCATGTTTCCCTTCATTGTATATTCATATACCTTACTTTTATCGTCATAAATTTCTTTACAAGGTTCTGCAACCCCTGGAGAATATGCAAGACTTAAATCTTTAGCATTTTCTACTTTTACTTTTGATACAGTTTCTAATTTTCCTTGATGCACTTTATGCATGTGAAGTGCTTCTTCACGAAGTGTTGACAAACTATCCACTCTCCTCAAATTATTCTTGCTGATATCATTCTCTCCAAGTGGTCTGACCACGAACACTATTACTATAATAATCGAACTAGAGGGAAATTGTCCATTATATTTTCACTACGACATTTTCCTCACCGACTATTTCGCGAAGCGTTCCTAAACATTCCTCACTTGGATGAATTGACAAACTACGAGATAATTGTACCATTTTATGTTCCTTTTCATAATAAATTAGTACTTTCGCAAAACCTGAATAGTGAAACAATATTTTTGTAACCTGATTTAACAACTTTTTTTCATACTGCGACGGCAATTTCACATAAATAGACGCCTCTCTCATTCCATCGTAAATATCCATTTGTTCTAACGGATACACCCCATTCACAATCCATTGCAATTTGTGGTTTCGTTGTTCAATCGTCCCTTCAACTAAAACGATTTCACCTTCTTGCAACCTTTCAGAAAAATGAATATATGTTTCCGGAAAAACAACCGCTTCCATTTCATCATTGTGATCACAAAACGTGACGAACGCCATTTTTTGCAATTTTTTCGTCCGAATGACTTTTACACCTGTTATATAAACAATGGCACGCTGTACTTTTCGCTTTTGCCCCATCGCTTGCGCAAGCGATGGAATTTCCAGTTCTTTTACAAGCTTTGCGTACTGCGCCGTTGGATAACTGGATAAATAAAAGCCAAGCGCTTCTTTCTCATTATTTAATTGTTCAATAAATGATAGCTCTTCTCCTTGTACATATACTGATTTTGGGACACTTTCTTCCCCTAATTCACGCGCAAGGCTTGCATACTCTAGAGCACCCTTAATGCTGTTAAACAAAGTTGTTCGCGAAACTTGAAAATCATCGAAACAGCCAGCCCAAACAAACGCCTCTAAATTGCGTTCTGTAACAAACTTTGCTGGCATACGAAGACAAAATTCAAATAAATCTTGGAATGGATTTCTTTCTCTTTCCTCAATCACCGCATTCACTGTAGCCATCCCGATATTCCGAATCGAAAGCAAACTATAGCGAATTGCATTCCCTTCTATTTGGAAATTGTAACTACTTCTATGAAGAGACGGCGGTAAAACACGAAAACCTTTGCGCTTTGTTTCGCGTATATATTGCACAATCTTATCTTCGTTCCCAATCGCACTTGATAACAGTGCTGTCATAAACTCTAACGGGTAATTTGCCTTTAAATAAGCCAGTTGATATCCGATCATACTATACGCTACCGCATGACTTCGGTTAAAACCGTAATTTGCAAATCTAACAATTAAATCATATATTTGCTCTGCAGATGTTTCATCGTATCCATTTCGTAAACACCCTTGTACAAAATGCTTTCGTTCCTGATCTAAAATCTCACGGTTTTTCTTACTTACTGCACGGCGGAGCAAGTCAGCTTCCCCAAGTGAAAAACCGGCTAATTTCGAGGCGATTTGCATAATTTGCTCTTGGTAGACAATTACACCATATGTGCTCTCTAAAATCGGTTTCAAATCAGGGTGTAAATATTGAATTTGGCGCTTTCCATGTTTCGATTCAATAAAGGTTGGGATTTGCTCCATCGGTCCTGGACGATATAAAGAGTTAACTGCAACAATATCTTCAAACTCATTTGGTTTTAAATTGCGTAATACATTCCGCATTCCCCCAGACTCGAGCTGGAATACACCTGTTGTATCTCCTCTTCCGAGTAACTGGAATGTCTTTTCATCTTGAAGAGGTAAATTTCGTATATCAATTTGTTTACCTGTTTTGGTCACAATAAACGAAAGAATATTCTCAAGTAACGTTAAATTACGTAAACCTAAGAAGTCCATTTTTAACAGACCAAGTTCTTCTAACACTTCTGCTGGATATTGCGTTACATATACATCATTATGCCCTTCTTGAATCGCAACGCTTCCCGTTAACGGCTCCTGACTCATAATGACTCCCGCCGCATGAATAGACGTATGACGTGGTAATCCTTCGACGCGCTTCGCAATTTCAAAAACGCGTTCATGCAAGAGATTGCCTTGTATAAATTCACGAAGAGACCCGGATTCTTCATACGCTTCTTTTAGCGTTATCCCAAGTCTTGATGGAATAAGTTTGGAAAATATGTCAATGTCCCTCGGCGGAAGCCCCATTACGCGAGCGATATCCCGAATCGCTGCTTTTGCCGCTAGCGTTCCGAACGTAACAATTTGAGCAACGCGAAGCTGACCATATTTATCTTTTACATAACGAATCATCTCATCACGCCTAATGTCCGGAAAATCAATATCAATATCTGGAAGCGTAACACGTTCTGGATTTAGAAATCGTTCAAACAGCAAGTCGTACTCAATTGGATCGATATCTGTAATTTCTAACACATAAGAAACAAGAGAACCTGCTGCTGAACCACGGCCTGGTCCTGTTAAAATATCATGTTCATGTGCGTATTTCATAAAATCCCAAACAATAAGGAAATAATCGCTAAATCCCATGCGAGAAATAACATCGAGTTCGTGATTTAAACGCTGATTATGTATCTCTTTTGGCACACCGTAGCGCTTTTTTAATCCATCTTCACAAATGCCACGTAAATAAGCATCACTCGTCTCATTAGATGGCACAGGAAACTTCGGTAATTGATTTACATGAAATGGAATTTCTACACGGCAACGCTCCGCAATTAAAGCTGTATTATGAAGAGCCTCTTCCATATGAGAAAATAAAGCTTCCATTTCAGCCAGTGATTTTAAATAATATTGATCTGTTTTGAGCCTTGGTCTATCTGGATCAGTCATCTTCGTTCCGCTCTGAACAGATAATAAGCACTCGTGCACAAGCGCATCGCTTTGGTTCACATAACGAACATCATTGGTTGCGACGAGTGGTATATTCAACCTACTTATAAATTCCGGCAGCTTTTCTTGTAGAAACAACTCATCTTGAATGGCATGATGCTGCAAACTCATATAAAAGCTTCCAAACATATTTTGATACGCCCTAGCTACTTCTTCAGCAAACTCATCTTTTCCTTGTAACAATAACTGTTCAATTTCCCCATCTTTTCCTGGAGAAATCGCAATCAACCCTTTTGCATAATGAGCAAGCCACTTTTTAGGAATGCCTTCCTTTGACTTCGTCATGATGGTGCTAGAAATTTTCAATAAGTTTTGATAACCTATTTCATTTTCTGCCAGTAATACGAGCGGATATGCCTTCTCTTCTTCCTCACTAAAAATAGAGGCTGTTAATCCAATAATGGGCTGAATTCCATTTTTCTTACATGCCTTATAAAACGGAATGACTCCATACATAACATTTTCATCTGTGATCGCGAGAGATGAAAATCCAAGCTCTTTCGCTCGAACGACAAGTTCATCAATTTTACAAGCACTTTTTAACAAACTATAAACGGTTTGACATTGTAAATGCACAAACTTCACTGTTGTACCCTCTCTTTATCTATTTGACTACTTTCATTATAGGTGAAGAAGAAAGCGGAAATCAAAACATACTTCTTATACTTTGTCCATATACATGAAAGTGAAAGGGGAATGACGATGGATGTAAGACAATACACTTTTTTCTCTCTTCTTATCATTAGTTACTTTATTGCTTTTGGGGTCATACTTGGTGGTTCTTTAATTGGGGGCATTGGGGCATTTCTTATTGGACAGCCCGCCCTTACTTCAATTAATCAATTCGCACAAAATTTAAGAATTTGGGCACTTGTTGCAGCAATTGGTGGAACTTTTGATACATTTTATAGCTTTGAAAGAAGTTTTTTTGAAGGAGATATGAAAGATATTGTGAAACAAATTTTACTTATATTTTTTGCAACAGGTGGCATGCAAACTGGCCTTATTATTATTAAATGGATTACACAGGAGCATGTATGAGGGTTCCAAACGCTTCCACTTCCAAACGATGGTATTTATTTTTAGGTGGCGCCGCTGTTGGAGGGGTTTTAAGCTGGTTTATTTTTTTGTACATATATGGGGTTTTTCAACAAGAACAAACCAGTAAGATAGAGGAACAAAAGCAAATCATTAGGAAACAAGAAGAAAAGCTTCGTGTTCTTCTTGAAGATCAAGACAAATTAAATAAAGAAAACAAACAGCTATTAACAATTCAAGAAATTAAAATTAAAATTGTAAATGGGGATAAATATGATTTAGACAACCTGACTTTAGAAAACATTACAACTTCCATTCATAATGACTTACAGCATCTCTTAACAAAAAACATACAAAGCATTGCGCAAAATAAAGAGCTACTAAAAAAAGCAATTGAGAATAAGATATACAAGCATTATGACCGAATATACCACTTTAAAGTTGATACCATTTCCTTTGATACCGTGCTCGAAATCAGTATCAACATAAAACAAGAAAAGTAGCCCTTCTCCTGACCCTTTTTGCTCAGATGAAGGACTATTTTTTCATATTTTGGCAAGCTGCTAAGATCTAAATTTTCTAGGACCTACAATTAATTTGATTGCTGTTCTTTCTTGATTATCGATAGAAATATCATGAAACGCTGGAACGAGAACTAAGTCAATACCACTAGGAGCTACAAATCCTCTTGCAATGGCAATGGCTTTAATTGCTTGATTTAAAGCCCCAGCTCCAATCACTTGAATTTCTACATTACCGTTTGCTCTTAATACCCCTGCAATTGCACCGGCAACTGAATTGGGACTTGATTTTGACGATACCTTTAATATATTTTCCATATAAGTTGTTGCTCCCTCTGTTATTTGATGGCCTTTTTTGTTACCGACTGGAATGTAATTAACGTATCTTTAACTAATATTCATACCTAAAGCAAACAGCACTATTAACTATACTCATTCGATATTTTTTGAATTCTTCCTGCCTATCTGTCTAAATACAAAAAGATGACTAAATTTAAGATTTAATCATCTTTTTGCCTATCGCATCCTGGTTCACACCAATGTATCGTAATATAACTCTTTCAGATGAATGGTTACATATCTACATAAGCAATGCACTATTCTTTGTTTGCATGTACATGTGATATCCAATCAATACGTTATTTTACTCATTTCACATTGTACTTATGATGTATAAAAGAATTATTTTGTTTAAATCGAGATTAATTTAACTCAACATTTGTCAACATGCTGAAAAAAAGTAGAGCTTAAGCTCTACTTTTCTTATTTTTAATACAGCTATATTTACTTACAAATCTCACGTAAATCTGCAAATAGACGATCTGCTTCTTCCCAAGAAGATGCTTTCGCTCCAGAAGCCATCGGATGACCCCCGCCATTATATTGCATCGCTAATTTATTAATTACAGGCCCTTTTGAACGAAGACGAACGCGAATAACGTCTTCCTCCTCTAAAAATAGAACCCATGCTTTTAATCCATCAATATTACCAAGCGCTCCAACAACACCAGATGCCTCTGAAGGAAGTACCTCAAACTCTTCTAGCACTTCTTTTGTCAGCTTAATATAAGCTGCTCCTTCTTCCGTCATCGTAAAGTTTTGTAAAATGAATCCATTTAAACGAGCGATTTTTTCTTTCGTTTTATACATTTCATTATATAATGCCGGAAACTCAACACCCATTTCTACAAGCTCACCTGCATAACGAAGTGTTCTTGCAGACGTATTCGGGAATAAGAAGCGCCCTGTATCTCCAACAATCCCAGCTAAAATGAGTCTCGCCGCTTCTTTTGTAATTGTTAAACCTTTATCTTTTCCATAAGAATAAAACTCATAGATGAGCTCACTTGTAGAACTTGCTGTCGTATCCACCCACGTAATGTCTCCGTATGGATCTTCATTTGGATGATGATCGATTTTAATGAGCATCTTTCCTTTCGTATAACGCTGATCACAAACGCGCTCTTGGTTCGCTGTATCACAAACGATAACAAGCGCATTTTCATAAGTCTCATCATTAATTTCATCCATTACTCGTAAATAAGATAATGAAGGTTCATTGTATCCGACCATATAAATCTTTTTCTCTGGAAACGATTCTTGAAGAATTGTTCCAAGGCCACACTGAGAACCTAATGCATCTGGATCTGGACGCACATGGCGGTGAATAATAATCGTATCAAACTCTTTAATCGCTGCTAAAATTTGCTCATGCATATGTATAGTCTCCTTTTTATTGATTTCTACCCCTGTAATCAATTTTCTCACTTTATCCTCCATTATAACTGAAAATATTTTATCCATGTGGACAATTGCTTTATAATAATAGTAAGAAAGTTCCGATAACAGTTTTTTATTTTCTTCACTAACCTTTAATGCGTGGAGAAACATTACATACAAAATGATGGGGGATTGTATTATGCCAGTATTAGTCTTTTGTATTATCATCTCGTTTATGTTGTATCTTTTCTATAAAACAAAATATTTTCGTACAAATCGTCCAATGGAAAAAGGATGGCTTGCTGGAAAATCCGGGGTGGCACTTGGCGCATTCGTTGCGTTATTTGGTGCAAACCAATTTTTCTTAGATCTCTCCACCGCACGTATCGTTGTCGGCATTTTATTTATCTTATTTGGCAGCGTAAGTATTTTCAATGGATTTCGTCAGTATAAACATTTCTCGCCTCTTGCAGTCGAAGAAGCAGAATTATACAAAATGATGTGACACGTACAAAAAAGCATCAGCATTTACGCTGATGCTTTTTTACGATTCTTTATTTTTAAAATCATATATGCAACAAGTGCAGGTGGGATGTTAAAAGGATTTCCTTGCACATGAAAATGTAATTGCTCTTCTTCAAAAGACATATTTTTATACAACTCTTGTTGTGAACGTCTCGTTCTTTGTCTTTGTTCATTTAATCCTTCAATGTAAAGATACTGAATAGGTATCATGATAAGAAAATAAAACAATGCAACACCGCCAAAAAAGAGTAACTCTGATGACATATGGAACACCATCCTTTTTTCTTTTTATATGCAAATTATCTGATAACTTAATTATACCACGATTTAATTACCAAATGAAGGGAATTACTATTAAATTGATTATCCTTATCTCATTATTACCATATTTATACAAAAGCGCTGAATGAATCTCCTTCTAAAAAAGGTTCTCCATTCAGCTCTTTTCCATACTTATCGATCAATCAACTGCACCATTAATAGTGCTTTCCCAACAACTTCTCCTCCGTGACGCACTTCCACATCTACCTTTCCAAATTTACGACCGATTTCTAACACCTTAGGATGTACAGAAACAACATTATCGATTTGAACCGGCTTTACAAAATAAATTGTTAAATTCTCGACAATCGAATCACTTTTTTTCTGCGCGCGGATGGCACGATTCGTTGCTTCTGTGACGACGGTTGTAAATACACCATATGATAATGTTCCAAATGAACTCGTCATTTGTGGCGTCACAGAAAATTGATAACTGTGTTCGTTCTTTGCTTCTTTCGGAGTCACAAATTGATTTGTGACGATATCCTCAATTGTCTCCCCAACTTGCGGTTGACGTTGAATCATTTGCAGCGCCTGTAGTACATCTTGACGGCTAATAATCCCTTGTAGATGGTTGCTTTCATCGACAACAGGAAGAAGCTCAATCCCTTCCCATACCATCATGCGCGCTGCCGCTGCAACAGACATTTTCCCATTCACTGTAATTGGCTGCTTTGTCATAACCTTTTCAATTGGTGTTTCTTTTGCAATGCCAATCATATCTTTTGAAGTAACAATCCCTAATACCTTTTTATTTTCATCTACAATTGGATAACGTCCATGCATCGTTTCTTCATTATACGCATGCCATTGTGCTACTCTATCACTAGGTTTTAAATATAACGTTTCTTCAATTGGCGTTAAAATATCTTCAACGAGTACAATTTCCTTTTTGATAAGCTGATCATAAATAGCACGGTTAATAAGCGTTGCCACAGTAAACGTATCATAGCTACTTGAAATAATCGGCAACTTTAATTCATCTGCTAATTTTTTCACATGCTCTTCTGTATCAAACCCACCTGTAATCAATACTGCCGCGCCTGCCTCTAGAGCTAGTTGGTGTGCATTCGTACGGTTGCCGATAATCAGCAAGTTCCCCGCTTCTGTATAACGCATCATCGCTTCTAATTTCATGGCCCCAATCACGAATTTATTTAATGTTTTATGTAACCCTTCTCTTCCCCCAAGTACTTGGCCATCAACGATATTGACTACTTCTGCATATGTTAGTTTTTCAATGTTCTCTTTTTTCTTTTGTTCAATTCGAATCGTTCCGACACGTTCAATCGTACTAACATACCCTTTATTTTCTGCATCTTTAATCGCCCGATATGCTGTTCCTTCACTTACACCCAAATCTTTTGCAATTTGGCGCACAGAGATTTTATGCCCTACCGGCAGGTTATTAATATGTTCTAAAATTTGATTATGTTTGGTAGCCAAATGGTTTCACCATACTTTCTTTTCCCTAAATTCTTCATGTGTTGTATTTTTAGTATACTATATTTCCGAAACTGTTACACTGTCTCTTTATATATCTGTACTATTTTCTTTATAACAAAATGACCCTTACATTCCATCGGTCACATTCTTACAACATTGTAATGCTATTGTCATCTCATTCGATAGTTTGTCCATCATTCCAAATGTACAATAAAGACAAGAAATCAAACAAAGGAGCGAATGAAAATGAAAAAATTTCTAGAAGTTGTGGGTGCTGTATTTTTAGCTTTCGTTGATGGAAAAAAGGTTGCATTAGAATTAAATGAGGCACCAGAACAAACATTGCCAAAGACAAAAGAAACACCAAAACATGCACATACTTTCAAGCCTGTATTACACACGTAAAAAACCCTTCACTTGTCTTTTCAAATGAAGGGTTTTTACCTTACAGTGTAATACTTTCTCCAGCTTCTAATACCTTACCTGTACTACTTGTTAGTTTTTGGACAAAAATGTGCGGATCTTGTTCAATCACTGGAAACGTATTATAGTGCATTGGCACAACTGTTTTTGCTCCAATCCATTCCGCAGCTAACACCGCATCCTCTGGTCCCATTGTAAAATTATCACCAATTGGTAAAAATGCTAAATCGATATCGTTAAGAGAACCGATTAACTTCATATCAGAAAATAAAGCGGTATCTCCCGCATGATACACTGTTTTTTCTTCTGCCGTAAATAAAATTCCAGCTGGCATTCCTGTATATGTAATCGTCTGATTTTCTTCATCAATATAACTAGACCCATGGAATGCTTGTGTAAATTTTACTTTTCCAAAATCAAATACATGTGATCCACCGATATGCATCGGATGCGTATTCACACCTTGCCATCCTAAAAATGTTGCCAGTTCAAACGGTGCCACAACAACTGCATTATTTTTCTTCGCAAGCGCTACTGTATCGCCAACATGATCACCATGACCGTGCGATAAAATAATTACGTCTACCTTGACATCTTCAGCCTTTAAATCTGTTTTCGGATTACCTGTTAAAAATGGATCAATTAAGATAACCTTCCCATTCGTTTCAATCTTTACAACTGAATGCCCGTGATAAGATACTTCCATTGTTACATTCCTCCCTTATTCACATTCACACCTTTTATTCTACATGATTTCACAATTTCCTGTCTTTTCAAACAGCGATTTGCTTGTCATAACGCTTTCATCCGATGTAAAGTAATACATGTAATTGAAATCTCGGAGGTGCCAATCTATGAATACTAGATTAGAAAACTTAATGCAATGGCTACAAGAACAAAACGTGGAAGCTGCATTTTTAACTTCTACACCAAACGTCTTCTATATGACAAACTTCCATTGCGAACCACACGAAAGATTACTCGGTCTATTTGTATTCCAAGAAAAAGAACCAATTTTAATCTGTCCTAAAATGGAAGAAGGCCAAGCTAGAAACGCTGGCTGGGCGCACGAAATTATCGGATTCACTGATACAGACAAACCATGGGATATGATTGCAAAAGCAATTCAAGATCGCGGCATTGATGCAAGTGCAGTAGCAATTGAAAAAGAACACTTAAATGTAGAGCGCTATGAAGAATTAACAAAATTATTCCCAAAAGCTTCTTTCAAATCTGCGGAAGAAAAAGTACGCGAACTTCGTTTAATTAAAGACGAAAAAGAACTTTCTATTTTACGCCAAGCAGCTTACATGGCAGACTACGCTGTTGGAATTGGTGTAGAAGCAATTAAAGAAGATCGCAGTGAATTAGAAGTATTAGCAATCATCGAGCATGAATTAAAGAAAAAAGGCATACATAAAATGTCCTTTGACACAATGGTATTAGCAGGCTCAAATTCTGCCTTGCCACACGGTATTCCAGGAGCAAACAAAATGAAGCGCGGTGACTTCGTACTGTTTGACTTAGGCGTAATCATTGACGGTTATTGCTCTGACATTACACGTACAGTCGCATTTGGCGATATTTCAGAAGAACAAACACGCATTTACAACACTGTATTAGCTGGCCAATTACAAGCAGTCGAATCATGCAAACCAGGTGTTACACTTGGCGAAATCGACAATGCTGCTCGCTCTGTTATCGCAGATGCAGGTTACGGAGAATTCTTCCCGCATCGCCTTGGTCACGGGCTTGGAATTAGCGTACACGAATATCCAGATGTAAAAGAAGGCAACGAATCATCATTAAAAGAAGGTATGGTCTTCACAATTGAACCAGGTATTTACGTACCAAACGTAGGTGGCGTTCGTATTGAAGATGATATTTATATTACAAAAGATGGATCAGAAATTTTAACGAAATTCCCGAAAGAATTACAGTTTGTGAAATAAGAAAAAAGGTAGTGACTGCGCTACCTTTTTTAAATCTCATTTTTCTCTACTATCTCAAACTTATTAACAATCATTTTTGCCGGATAACTTTCAAGTATCTGAGAAGACCATACTTTTATTTTATATCCTGATTTTAACTTTCCATATGCAATTTTATCGTTAAAATTTAGAATCGTATCTGCTGGGATGTCCATATGTAGGTGTTGATCTATATAACTCTGTAATTCTTCTATCGTTTCGAATTTTTTATTCATGATGAAATATACAGTCTTATTTTTCACCATAACGTATCCTTCCATAGCACCTTTTTCTATTTGTTGATGTACATTCGCTGGTTCATTTTCAATTTGCTCATTACTTGTACACGCTGTTAACACTACGAAAGAAACGACAAGTAAAACATATATACACAACATCAATGTGTTTCTCTTCATCCCACGCCCCCATTATAGAAACTTCGCAAATCAATCCCATTCCTAAAATTTCCGTTCCTCTTTAATCGTTTTTTTGAACTCCTCAATAAAGTGAAACTTTAATCAGTGGGGGTTTTCTTCATCCCCCACTGATTATTAGTTGAACGAATCGGGCTTTTACGGGCAGTTGATCCCCCGCCTAACTTCTTCGCTTTCGCTGAACTTTGAGGTGGGGGTCTTACTGCCCACGAATAGCAGAATAAATGTTTTGTTTATTGGAAAAAGGTATTTATTTCTTGTGTATTCTCCGTTTCTATCATAACATTTAAATACAGAATTTTCTAAACAAAAAAAAGGAGAGATTGCATGCAACAACTTCAAAAACAATTAGAAGAAATAAAAGCTAATCATTACGCCATAGATTCCACGATAGATATTGATAAATTAGTTTCAAAAATGCTTCAGCATATCGGCACCCCAGATGGCTACTTACGGGATACATTAATCTACACGACCTTTTTCCATCTCATTACAAATGATCATATTACAAACACGCAATTACAACAATTATTGTCACAAAGTATAAGCGAGCAATATTTATTTTATAAAATAAATATTGACGATAAGGACGCCGTATTCACTCGTTCATTTACAACACTATTAATCGCTTTAATTCTAAATGCTGATACAAAACATAACTTCTTAACAGAATCTAACATAGTAGAAGCGAAAGACAAATTAATCTTATATATGAAGCAAGAACATGATCTCCGTGGTTATGTTAATGATCGAGGTTGGGCTCATAGTATCGCTCATGTCTCAGATACATTCGATGAACTTGTTAAAAATCCAAAGCTTGAAACCTCATATTACCCAGAAATACTACAAACTCTATTAGAGAAAGTAGGTATACATACAACCTATTACAAATATGAAGATGATGAAAGAATTGTCTCTCCTATCATCGCCATGCTGAAAAACGGTTTAGATGAAAAGTTATTTATTACGACGCTTCATTCTTTAGTAAATCAAATACAAGTTCAAAAAGCTGAATTATCTATCGTCCCTTATGAAACTTTATACAGAAATATAAAATCGTTCTTGCGAAGCTTATTCTTCCGATTACGGACCATTTCCATATACAAAGAAACAGAAGTCGAGATTGAAAACTTATTAAAAAATTTTCGTCAATACAATTAAAAAGAAGGCCGCTCAAAAAGTGCCTTCTTTCATCTCACTAATATTCACTTGAAAATTCACAATCCAAACCGAGAAAAGGTGTACAAAAATCGAGATAGCCATACAAGTCCCGCTAAAAAAAGTTAAAATTGGGTGCGAGTATGAATGCTCTAAATAATAAGACGCTCCAACGAAAAACAGTGTTATATAGATGTAGATTGCTCCATGTATTTGCTTCATATAAGCCCCCTTTTCCCATATTATAACATAAATTTTCTAACTATTCGAATTAATCTGTATTAACTATTGTTTCTCAACTGTTACACCTCTTACAGTTGCTTTTATATAAGAAGCTCCTTGTAACTGTTGTAATTTTTCTGTCTTCCCTGTAACGACTACGCCGTAGATTGGTAGGTCTTTTGGTGGTGTATTTTTAATTTCTTTATAATATTGATTAAAATAATCGTTTGGTATCCCCTCACTATTCTCTGCTAAATACTTCATTTTATCCAGAAACTCTGTTGAATTCCTCATTAAATCATTTTTAATACTTTCTTGAGCTTTTGCATAACTCCCTTCAAAACCAAATACATTTATAACCATTACAGCATTTAATACCGCACCACTCTTAGCTTTGGATTTTTCTATTAATAATGATTCAAACGTATCATAGCTCATTTTGCTCTCCCTTCTACACACTCAACGTTTGAGAGCTTGAAATGTATACAGTAATTACAAAAAAATCCTACAAATAAAAAAGCGCACCTATTTTGATGCGCTTCTTCCATTACATACAAAGAATACTATTCTATTATTTCATGGCCTCTTTGACAACATCTTGAATCATAACGACTTCCATTTTCATATCGATAGCAGGTGCTTCCTCATCAATACATTCATACCAAAATTCTAGATGTTTTTTATCAATTTCATGGTGAGAAGCTTCGACAGCTATCCCACCTTCTCCTTGGACAGAATACCAATACAAATATTCTTCTCCATCTCTTATTTCCCGGAAAATTGTCTCGACATACATTTTCTCGTCGTTTAATGTCAAAAGTACTTCTTTCATATGATCATTTAAAAGCTTCATCCATTCATCAACGCGTTGACTTTTTCCTGGCTTCACTTTGAATCTTGTTAATTCGACGTTCATCGTTTATCCCTCTACCTTCTTACGTACATATAAAACGTATTCCACCGGATGATCAAAACCTAGTTTATTAGCTAACTTTTGTGAAGAAATGTTATCTATATTACAATCCCAGCACGGCGTGATTACATTTTGTATGCAATGCTCTATAAAATAAATTGCGACTAATCTTGCTAGTCCCTTTCCTTGATGGTCTGGGTGAGTTGCAATATCAATTTCAGCAAAACTATTACCTCTAAAAATTGAAACACATTCAGCAACTACCTTTTGATCTTGCAGAATACAAAATCCAAAACCATGGTTCAAAAACGCTTCTGTAAATCCCCAATACTCTTTAAAATATTGCTCCGTAAATTCAGTACTTTTTCCGATTATGTTTCTATCAATCCGCATAACCTTGTATGTAGAACCATCTAATTCTCTTTTTCTATCTTCAAAGATATCCCTCTGAAATAGAAATTTTTTTCGAGGAATTTTCCGAAAAGAATCATTGAAATGATTTTCAATAATAGTCTCCCAATCTATGCTAGACACAAATAATGTGAATCGTTTCTCTGTTGTTAAAACATTATTTTCAATGTAAGAAATCAAAGTACATTGAAATTCCTGATCATATGTATCCCCAAACAGATAGTAAATACCATTAGCAGTCATAATCAATCCTGCTGTTAATCTCTCATTTACAAAAATTTCACCATCTATTATTCGAGTGCATACTGCATAAGCAAAAGTAGCTGTCTGTTTATTCTCTTCTAAAACCGAAAGAACCTTATGATATTCTGTTAAAGCTAACTTTCTCATACATTCTCCACAATAACCGTATCCGCATCTAAGTTTTCGAAGCAAAGATTAACAGTGCGATTAAGTGCCCTTGTGCGGTGAACGGTACCTGCTGGAATTAAAATAGAATCGTTCGGTTTTAGTATAACGGTATCCTTATCTTGAAAATCAATTAGTAGCTCTCCCTCTAACACAATAAATAGCTCATCTGAATTCGAGTGAAAGTGCCAATCATATTCCCCCGTAAACACAGCAATTCGTAAACAATGATTATTAATATTTGAGACAACAAAATTTTTGTGCTGCTCTGTAATATCTTTGGTAAGTTCTAAAAGATTCACTTTCTCCATCGTTCTTCTCATCTCCTAGTTATTAACTACTTTCCCCAAAAGCCTATCGTTCCAAAATCAATATCTTTTTCCTGTTTCTTCTGGTTCATTTGCTAGATTCGTCGCTACGTACCCTTTCTACAATTTACGATTCCATTCTCATACTTTCATTTCTTACAAACTATTTTTCATTAGCAACCTCTTTCAAAGTTACCCAAACCATTCTAAATACTAAAATATTTCAAAGTAAATTACTTTCAGTTTTAATCTCCGCCGCCTCCGCAATCTCCACCTCCACTATCGCTTGCACTACTACAATCATTATCGCTATAGTTCACAAATCCACTTGATGAGTTAGAGGAATAGGAAGAACGTTTCCGTTTCTTCTTTTTTTCTTATCTTTTTTACTTTCACGGCTTGGCCATACTTTATCAAATAACACAAAAAACATACCAATTGGTATCAAAAAAGCGATACCTTGTAAGATGTCTTCCAAAAATTCAGGGGTTATTTCTAACTGATAAAATATACCTAATAGATATATAGATAAAATCACATATAAAATCATAATAATATATCGAGCTATTTTCTCTATACGAAGAGCCAACTTCTTTTGAAATGGTATATTCTGTTCCTGCTTTTTCTTTATATATTTCTGTCTTCTTATTTGTTTTTTCTTACTACTTTTTCTCCCCATGACATCCCCTCTTTTATTTTCCTTACGGATACAATTACAAACTATCACAAGAGGGATCTCATTAACAAGAAGAAAATTCCAATTTCGATATTTTCAAAATAAAAAGATACTCTCTAACCCCTCCTATTGTGAGTAAAACTAAAGAGTATCTCATTTATCCCACCTCAAAGCTAAGCAAAAACCAAAATGTTAGCTAAATGATAGGTTAATTATAAAAGACTGATTGCCAATGCAATAGTAGTGTTTCCTTTACATTTTGTAATGTTTTATATACTTTTCGTAAAGTTATATTTATAAATTACCTAAAATTGGTTATTGTAAATGTAATAAATTTATACAAAGGAGATATAGTGGATTGGGTTACAAATAAAGTAAAACAATTCCGCGTTGTTAGAGACATCACCCAAGAGCAACTTGCTTCCGCTGTTAACATCACCAGGCAATCCCTCATCGCCATTGAGAAGAACAAATACAACCTCAGCTTAGAATTAGCCTTAAAATTATGTGAGTTTTTTGATTGTAAAGTAGAAGATTTATTTCAATTAGATAAAACTGGGGAAGAGTAATCATGAAAGAGTTTTTCGGGAAAAATATTTTATCATATATTGTCATTTTAGTAGTAGGAGCTACATTAATTTTTTTTGATACCAATGGAGGATGGAATTTCAACAATTATAAAGAAGGTCTTCACAGTGTCCTTATATTTTGTGGAGGTTTTATAGGTTTCTCATTCTTAATAGCAATATTTAAAAGCTTTAAGAAAAAGAAAAAAGAACCCGAACAGTATCCATTACCTACGATGGACGAAAGAATTGAAAAGATGACATTAAAATTTATGGCTCAAGTCTTTGGGCTTTCTCATTTTATCGCTTTTGTGATTCTCCTTATTTTGTATATAGGCAAACAACAGACGATCTCGGTCGATTATGTTCTATATTACGTGTTTGGAGTTCTATTCTTTACAATGTTTTTCGGCTTAAACATTGTAAAGAAGCTAGATTAATAAGTGACAAAAAGAAAACAACTCTTCAGCAAAATTAGAACAAAAAGCAAATCCTGATTGATAGAAAGCATCCTATTTATGTTCCACAGTCAAATACAAAAAGACCCTCCTTATACAGGCAGGGTCTCAAAATTATTTCTATTATGATAAAGCAGGAGCTTTTTCAAGAAGCTCTTTCGCATCGGCATATTGTAAACCATGTGCTTCTGCAACTGCTTCGAATGTTACATAGCCGCCTAATGTGTTAATACCTTTTAATAATGCAGAGTTGCCTAGGCAAGCTTGTTTGTAGCCTTTGTTTGCAATTTGTACTGCATATGGTACTGTTACGTTTGTTAATGCAAGAGTTGATGTACGCGGAACGGCACCAGGCATGTTTGCAACTGCATAATGAACAACGCCATGTTTTTCATAAGTTGGGTTATCATGAGTTGTAATGCGGTCAGTTGTTTCGAAAATACCACCTTGGTCAATCGCGATATCTACTACAACAGAACCTGGTTCCATTGATTTAATCATTTCTTCTGTTACAAGTTTTGGCGCTTTTGCACCTGGAATTAAAACGGCGCCGATTACAAGATCGGATTCCTTTACAGCTTGTGCAATGTTGTATGGATTGGACATTAAAGTTTTCACTTGGTTACCGAAAATATCATCTAATTGACGAAGACGTTCTGCACTTAAGTCAATAATTGTTACATCAGCACCTAAACCTACTGCAATTTTCGCTGCATTTGTACCAGCTTGGCCACCACCGATAATTGTTACTTTACCGCGTTTTACCCCTGGAACGCCTGCAAGTAAAATACCTTTGCCGCCTTTTGTTTTTTCAAGGAATTGTGCACCAATTTGTGCTGACATACGACCCGCTACTTCACTCATAGGTGCAAGTAGTGGTAAAGAGCGATTGTCTAATTGTACTGTTTCATATGCAATTGATACCACTTTGTTATCAATTAAAGCTTTTGTTAATTCTGGTTCTGGAGCTAAATGTAAGTATGTGAATAAAATTAAACCTTCGTGGAAATAACCATATTCGCTTTCAATTGGCTCTTTTACCTTCATAACCATATCTTGATTCCATGCTTCTTCAGCAGTTTCAACAAGTTTTGCTCCAGCTTGTACGTATTCTTCATCTGTAAAGCCAGACCCTAAACCTGCACCTTTTTGAACAAAAACTTCATGACCATTGTGTACTAAATGTACAGCACCAGCTGGCGTCATTGCCACACGGTTTTCATTGTTTTTAATTTCTGTTGGAATACCGATACGCATTATTAATTCCCCCTTGAGTTATGAAATGACCCCTGAATCATTTTTTAAAGCGCTTTCTACACTCTTATATTTTAACATAATATCTCAATATTTGACAAAAAATAATACGAGTTTTCCGATAGATTTTATCTATTTTTGTCGATATCTATGAATTACGTCAACTGCACCTGTTACTTCTATAATGGTACCCGTAATCATATCGGAATCTTCCTCGCATAGAAATGCAATTGTGCGAGCAATATCTTCACCTGTCCCAGGTCTACCAATTGGCGTCCTACTGTCTTTCATCGTACGCGCTTCCTGAATCGTCGCCTCTTTCATTTCACCAACAATATCTCCTGGACAAACCATATTTGATGTAATGCCATGTTCTGCTTCTTCATAAGCAATTGTCTTTGTTAATGAAACAAGCCCTACCTTTGCAGCTGCGAATGCGGAACGATACATCCAACCAGGAGCACTATCTGCTCCTTGAAATCCGTAGTTAATAATTCGGCCAAAATGTTGTTTTCTCATAATCGGAACGACAAGTTTTAATAAACGAAACACTGCTGTTAGATTTCCTTGTATCATTTCATCCCATTCATCTTCTTCGTAATCAATTAAATTTTTACGTTCAAATACGTAAGGACCTGCATTATTAATTAAAAAATCGATTTTGCCAAAGCGGTCCATTGCTTCTTCTACCATTTTATGTAAATCTTCTTTTTTCGTGACGTCTGCTTGCACAAACTGCAGGCGTTCTTCTATATGTTTATACTTTTCCCGGATTACTTGGGCGGCTCTTACATCGCTGTGATATGTTACGGTTACTGAATATCCTTTAGCTAATAATTTTTCTGTTACTTGCTTTCCTAAACCTTTCGTACCGGCTGTAATGAGCGCGTGTCTCACAAACATGCCTCCTTTTAAATTGCTATACTTCATATGTAACAAGTTCTCCCTCCAATTACAACTAAAAAGAATTGAAACAGAGTTTTCGAAATTCTGTAACGTTTCTGGCAAGTACGTTACCATATTTTGCTTTATAATTAAGTTGTAAAAGGTTATAAAAACGAATTGGGAGGAATCTACTATGAATAATACATATACAAATATTTTAATTGCAGTGGACGGTTCCAAAGAAGCAGAAAAAGCCTTTAAAAAAGCAATTCAAGTCGCAAAACGCAACAACGCAACATTAACAATTGCTCATATTGTTGATGTAAAAGCATACTCTGCTGTAGAAGCATATAGCCGAGCAATTGCTGAGCGTGCAAATCTCTTTGCAGAAGATCTATTAGAAGACTACAAAAAGACTGCAACTGAAGCTGGTCTTGAAAAAGTAGAACTTGTATTAGAATTCGGTAATCCAAAATCTAAAATTTCAAAAGAAATTGCTCCAAAACATAAAGTAGACTTAATTATGTGTGGTGCAACTGGTTTAAACGCTGTAGAACGCTTCTTAATCGGTAGCGTCTCTGAACATATTATTCGCTATGCGAAATGCGATGTCCTTGTTGTTCGTGGTGAAGAAGAACAAGGTGACATTTAATAAATAACGAAACACCAAGTCTTATGTAGACTTGGTGTTTTTTATTTTCCTATAGATACTCCTTATAATCCATTCCTTTCCCTTACTTATCACCATACTAACATACATAATTTAGAAATCGAAGGATAGAATATGTCTGTTCGGTTACGCTAAGAAAAAAATGAAACGAGGGATACTGCTTGGGAGATCACGAACGAATTATTTTAGATGTAAATAACGAAGAACTTGAAATGCTCGATACGATTTGTTCTCATTTTAAAGAAAAACATGGTGTTGACCTGAGCCATGGTGCACTCCTCCGTGACTTAATGGATATTGAGTATATCCGCATTACAGAAAACAGACATAAATATGAATAAGAAAAACATAACACTATATTATTATCTATATTCATTTTGACTTTCCCAACATATAAGTCGCTGCTATGAGATCAAAAGGGGACCCGCACTCGTTTCCTCTCTTTATTTTTACTTGGCATGAGGCAGGAAAAGGGGCTGACCGCTTCTATGCATGGCCGGATGCTCTCTATCGCATAAAAAGACGTTCATCACGTGACAAAATCACCTTACTGAACGTCTTTCCAATTACTTATATACGATTATCCTTATGCCTTTTTAACAAATTCAGATTTTAATTTCATAGCTCCAAAACCGTCAATTTTGCAATCGATATCATGATCTCCATCAACTAAACGGATACTCTTTACTTTTGTACCTATTTTTATAACTGATGAAGTTCCTTTTACTTTAAGGTCTTTAATTACTGTTACAGCATCACCATCGTTTAAGATATTTCCATTTGCATCTTTAACAACTTTTTTATCTTCACTATTTTCAGTTTCTGACTCTAAAGCCCACTCATGAGCACACTCTGGACAAACAAAAAGACTTCCATCTTCATAAGTATATTCTGAATTACATTTCAGGCAATTTGGTAATTTTTGCATATTTTTTATTTCCTCCATTATAAAAATTACTTTCAATTCCCTTTCTTATAGCCTCGTAAACATAGCAATTACGAACTTGAAATTCACGAAAAATAGGGATGTTCCTTATATACTGCCATAGTATTTTCAGATTGACAAGCTAACTTTATGTGAACACGTTTTCTAAAAAATAAAAAGAGGATACTCTGCTCCTGTATGGAACTTAGTATCCTCTCACCCTTATAAATTTACGGTCTCTCCCACTAACACCTTCGCTTTCTCCAAAGCTTTTTGAATTTGTTCGAACCCTGTTCCACCTGCACTATTACGACGTTTCACTGCTGCATAAGGTGAAAGAACTTCATATAAGTCCTCTTCAAATAATGGACTCATTTCTCGATATGTTTCTAGCGGTACATCTAATAAATAGATTCCTTTTTGTGTGCAGTGAAGAACGAGCTTTCCGACAATTTCGTGTGCCTGACGGAATGGAAGTCCTTTGCTTGCTAAGTAATCCGCAATTTCTGTTGCATTGGAGAAGTCTTGTGTTACGGCTTGCCCCATCTTTTCTTTGTTTACAGTCATGGTTTCTAGCATGCCAGCCATAATGCGCAGGCAGCCTTCTACTGTTTTAACTGTATCAAACATTCCTTCTTTGTCCTCTTGCAAATCTTTGTTATAAGCAAGCGGTAAACCTTTCATTACCGTTAATAAACTAAATAGGTTGCCGTATACTCTTCCTGTTTTACCACGGATGAGCTCGGCCATATCAGGATTTTTCTTTTGCGGCATAATGCTGCTTCCTGTTGCGAACTGATCACTCATTTCAATAAATTGAAACTCCTGACTGCTCCATAAAATGAGCTCTTCACAAAAACGTGATAAATGCATCATTAATATAGATGAATTGCTAAGAAACTCTAATATGAAATCACGGTCACTTACCGCATCTAAGCTATTTTCATAGATTCCTTCAAAACCGAGAAGCTCTGCGCTATACGCACGATCAATCGGAAATGTCGTCCCTGCAAGAGCACCTGCGCCAAGCGGAGAAATATTAATGCGTCCAAGTGAATCTTCATAACGATTTACATCGCGCTCTAACATCCAAAAATATGCAAGTACATGATGAGCGAACGAGATTGGCTGTGCACGCTGCAAATGTGTATATCCTGGCATAATCGTTTCAATGTTTTTCTCTGCTTGATGCACAAGAACCGATTGCAGTTGTTTCGTTGCCTTTATAATATCTTTCACTTTATTACGTAAATATAAATGCATATCTGTCGCGACTTGATCATTACGGCTTCTTCCTGTATGAAGTTTCCCGCCAACATCACCAATTTGCTCAATTAACATCTTTTCAATATTTAAATGAATATCCTCAGCATCTACTGAAAAAGTTAATTCGTTTTCTTGCGCTTTTTCTAGTAAGTGTTGTAAACCCTCTTTAATTTTCTCTGCTTCTTCTTTTGTCACAATCCCCTGCTTCGCAAGCATCGTGACGTGAGCGATACTTCCTTCGATATCTTCTACCACTAATTGCTGGTCAAAGGAGATGGAAGCTCCAAACTCCTCGACCCATGCTTCTGCTTCAGCTGTAAAGCGACCTCCCCAAAGTTTGCTCACGCTTCCACCTTCTTCTGGTTCACTTGGCTGTATACTTTTGTTGGAAGACCAAATAAAGAAATAAAGCCAACTGCTGCATCATGGTTAAATTCATCATCCACTGTATATGTTGCTAATTTTTCATCGTATAGAGAGTATTCTGATTTACGTCCTTCTACAATTGCATGACCCTTAAACAATTTCACACGCACTGTACCTGTTACTGATTTTTGTGTTTCTTGTAAAAAGGCAGCAAGTGCTTGTTTTAAAGGTGAGAACCATAAACCGTTATAAATAAGTTCGGTTAATTTTTGTTCAATCATCGGTTTAAAATGAGCTACTTCTTTTACAAGTGTTAAATCTTCTAACTCTTTATGCGCTGTAAGTAACGTCATTGCCGCTGGACACTCATACACTTCACGTGATTTAATCCCAACAAGGCGGTTTTCCACATGATCAATACGTCCAACACCATGTTTTCCAGCAAGATTGTTTAACGTTTTGATTAGTTCAGAAAGCGAATAAGAAGTGCCATTTAATGTTGTTGGTACACCTGCTTCAAACCCAATTTCCACAAACTCTGGTTTATTCGGTGTATCTTCTAGTGCTAATGTCATTTCATATGCATCTTCTGGGGGTGCTGCCCATGGATCTTCTAAAATCCCACATTCATTGCTGCGTCCCCATAAATTTTGGTCAATGGAAAACGGGCTATCTAAATTAATTGGAATCGGTACATCATTTTCTTTTGCATACGCAATCTCTTCTTCACGTGACCATTTCCATTCACGTACTGGCGCAATGACTTCTAAATACGGATTTAATGCTTGAATAGAAACTTCAAAACGAACTTGGTCGTTCCCTTTTCCTGTACACCCATGTGCAACAGCACTTGCTCCTTCCTGCTCTGCGATTTCTACTAGTTTTTTCGCAATTAACGGACGCGACAATGCGGAAACAAGTGGGTATTTCCCTTCGTATAACGTATGACCTTGCAATGCCATCAATGCATATTCATTCGCAAATTCTTCTTGAACATCGATCATGTAAGATTTAACAGCACCTACTGAAATTGCCTTCTCTTTTACAAACGCTAAATCTTTACCTTCCCCTAAATCTAAACAAAGTGCAATAACATCATAATTTTTCTCTTGTAACCATTTAATTGCAACGGAAGTATCAAGACCTCCAGAATATGCTAACACAACTTTTTTCTTCTCCATTTTACATCCTCCTAAAGAATAAATATTCATTATCATTTATATTAATTCAAACTTTAACACCTTTTACAAAATGAATCAAGAGATATTAGTAAAAATTTTTCAAACAATTTCGTCGAACTTCTTTCTTTTTTTCGGTACAATGGAAGCAGAAAATGGGGGGTGTCTATATGGAACAATATTTTATATACGATGAACACCTAGGAATAGAAGTGCCTGAGCTACAAGAAGAATGGGAAGATATCCCTGAAAAAGTGCAGCATGCTATTTTATTAAAGTGGGAACAAATTCGCGGAAAAATACCTGATCGTATAAAAGAACTTGAATATCATATTAATCAAAAACAACATCGTTTAAATAACGAGGAAAACTTTGAAATTTCCTGTAAACTCAATTCTGAAATTGCAGATCTTGCCTCCATCATTAATGATTTATGGCTTTGGTATCGCCTTACTCAAAACGTGTCTGAAGGGAAGGCACATCAATAATAAGCCAAATAAAAAAGCATCTACAAATAGATGCTTTTTTATAGTGATTCTATCCTTTTTCATATAAGTCTACTTCTTTACTTTCACTGCATTTTAAGCTGGTGGTCTTACTGTCCGCAAATAACAGTATAAAACCTCCCCCTCTTAAATAAAAAACTTCTCGTAATCAAAAGTTTTTTATTGTATTATGATGCACAGATGGAATAGGAAAACTAGTCCAAATTAGATATATATTAAAAACTAATAATTTAATGAATCTAGCTATCTATTTATCAGGTAAACAAAGAAAAGAGATAAAGTGAAATTCATTTTGTCTCTTTTTTTATTTTAACATTAACTTATTCACTACATATTTCCTCTTTTCATGTAGATATATCTTTACAGTTGTATATTAGATTAAAAAGACACGGGGAAATACCATCTTTTTCCAAAATCACTTATAAATATTTTTCTTTATCCCATATAATAAATAAAAGAGATTTTGAAAGGAGCATACAATTCGTGAAAGCTTTTGTCATTATCGTTCTAACTTTTCTTAGTGTAATTAGTTGGGAGGCTTTCTTTAAAGAAAAAGCAGATAAAGACAATACAAATCAGCAAAATGAATAATTTTGCCTTCCCATGATTCTCCCCTCTTTATTCCCTATACACAACTTGTCATCATTATCATGATTACTACCTACTTATCGTTTATCCCGCATTAACAGGCAGTAATACTCCCACCTCAAAATTCGGCGGAAGCAAAGAAGTTAGGTGGGAGATAAACTGCCTGTAAAAGCCCGATTGGTTCAACTAATAATCAGTGGGGGATGAAGAAAACCCCCACTGATTAAAGTTTCACTTTATGAATCCCGAATAAACAAGACTATTCTACAAAAATATATAAGAATGAATATTCAATCGCTATAAAACTGCAAATTATGTAGGTTTTTCTTCGTCTATTGTCGGTTTCCATCCACATACATTTTTTGAAAGTATGATATAATAATATAAAATCTTTTACAGAAAGGATTTAGATATCATGATCGCTCGAAGGAGCATGTGGCATCGAATTGATGAATCTTACACGTAGCGTATTTTTCCAGCTTAGATCCTTTAGTCTAGCGAAAAAAATACGAGAGTGGGGAAACTATGATTGCCCGAAGGATAATTTGGCAACGAAAAGACTCTTCTTACACATAGCGTTTTGTTTAAGCCTTTATTGTTACTCACTAAACAAAACAAAGAAGAGAGCAGGATTGCTAAATAACAAATCCTACTCAAAGTTTTGTTTAGTCGTTTTTAGACTTAAACTAAAACGAAGGTAGGGAGAATTGATGGACGAGAGGATTATTCGTTATTTCTTCAGCGACATATAGCGTAGTTAGTTTGATGTAAACTAACTGAAAGCTATAAGGCTCGTAGTTAGTTTACAAGATGAAAAAAACTACTAACTACGGAAAGAAGGAATAACGATGAGGAACATCCAAAGTCGACAAATTATTAAAGAAATTTTTATGGTTTTAATCGGTTCATTTATTTTATCTGCAGCGCTATACCACATTCATTTTCAAAATCACTTAACAGAAGGTGGCTTTGTAGGAATCGCGCTATTTATACAAAACTTTTTTGATATTTCACCGTCAATTTCAACTGTATTAATGGATATCCCGGTCATTTTACTATGCGCTACATTTTTAGGTAAAAAGATGGTTGGTTATTCATTTATGGGTTCGATTTCATTCGGAGTGTTTTATTCTTTAATGGAAAATTATTCTCCATTTACGGTAGATTTATCAAATCATTTATGGATAGCCGCAGTAGTGGGCGGCGCGCTAGCTGGTATTGGACTCGGTTTTATATTGCGATTTGGCGGTGCAACCGGTGGAGACGATATTTTAACAATTGTACTAAGCAAAAAAACTCGATTTACAATTGGGCAAATTTTCTTCGTTTTTGACGCGATTGTTCTTGCGCTTTCATTATATTATTTAACATGGACAGAAATTGCTTTTACTATTCTTTCCATTGCCGTTCAGGCAAAAACATTGGATTTAATTTATTATCCAAAAACGGAAAAGAAAGCAGTATCTATTCCAATGTCAAAAAAACATGCAACAAACTAAAAAGCGAAAGGCTTCGGCCTCTCGCTTTTTTTCATGCTCTTTTTTCCTTTTCTAATATGTAACGCACTTGGTAGAACCGGTTTGCAAATTCCGTTACATTCCGCGTTAGACGATAATTCACCGTAGAGCCAATCGCAATCCCTAACACAGGAATACCTTGGAATAGTTTACGACGAAGCGCATAGATGGAAAAAGTCTTCAAAATTTGTTTTAACACAACTTCTGTAGAAGCTGGTTTTAATACTTCTTCTTCCCCTTCGTAAAAGAACGAATCTTCTTGTTCTAGCTCCTGAAGCAAGTTATACCAAGCATATTGCTGGAGTCTTGCTGGCAGCAGGGCCGCATGGAACACTTTTAAAGCAAGCATCATTTCATAGGGCTTGTTCACATCATGACCAAACGATGTTGCAATAAGCTGAACAGCCTTTACATTTAATGCAATCATGACAGGAAAGTCAGCTGTTAATAATAACAAACCACCTACTCCGGTTGCTCCTCCTTGCACGAAAGAATATAAACGATGACGCGCCGTCTGCTGCTCTGCTATGTATGTTAATTGATCGATGGACAATCCTTTCAATTCTTCCAGTTGTTCAATCGATTCATCAAACAACCGCGCCGTTCCTAAAATACGATTTCGTGCATCAAGCTGTGATTGTGAGCTTTGAATCAATGCATGAAGATGGAATAACCATCCGTCTGCTTTCGCAAAAAACTCTTTTCGCTTTTTCTCAGGAACCTTCGCAACTGAGGCATGCAACCACTTATCAAACACCTTTTGAAAATCGGTAGACTCCTGTTCTAACAATTGCCCTTCCCAATTTTTAACCTCTTGTAAAATGGCTTGTTCTCGCTTTGATTCCATCGTAACAACCACCTCGCTCAATTTTTTTCTATTGTAACATATTTCCTCTTTTTCTTTATAAACCTGCTATGCTAAACATATATTTATCCAATATACGGGAGATATGTTTGTGTATCCACGTGCAAAGGCATTCGGAATTATCATTCATTACGAACGAATTCTTGTTCAAGAATACAACATAGAAAACGACATATATTATAGACCACTGGGCGGTTCTATTGAACTTGGAGAAAAATCAAACGACACAGTTATTCGTGAATTCAGAGAAGAAATTAGCGCACAAGTAGAGGTTACAGATTACTTAGGATGTCTTGAAAATATCTTTTACGTAAACGAAGAAATCGGCCATGAGATCATTCAATTGTATTCTCTTCGTTTTGTAGATACATCGCTTTATGAAATCGAAACAATTCCTATTATAGATGAAGAACCAAATGCATATGCAACGTGGATTCCGATTACAGCATTTCTGAATCAAGAAAAAGTATTATATCCAAATGGACTAGCGGAGTTGCTTAGAGCAAAAATAAAAAACGGAATCCAATAGGATTCCCAGAGTGTTGGGAAACCCTTTAGGGTTTCCGACACTCTGGAATTTTTTTAATATTTTAGTGAATGAAAACAATAAAAAGTGATAGAAGCTAGAAAAATAGCCCTTCACCTGACCCTTTTTGGTCAGGTGAAGGGCTATTTTTTTCATGTTTTGGCAAGCTGCGGTGAGATAAGCCTGCATTTGGACAGACTTCAGCCCCCGGAACCGAGCGTATCGATAGCCATGTAGCTCTTTGGCATCCGCGAAGCTTCGTTCAATAGTAGAACAGCGTACCTTATATAGTTTTTTACCTGTACTTGTTAATTTGTTTTTTCGTGCAATATCTTTATACTCTTCCCAAATGTGATGTGTAATGACCTTCTGTTTTTGTTTCTCTGAGAAACATTTGTTACGCAACGGACAAACTGCGCAATCTGTTGGATTAGACTTATATTGGCGATATCCTTCTCGATCGGTTGTCGCATATTCTAAAATACATCCCATTGGACAGGCAAATACATCTGTTTCTTTTTCGTATTTAAATTGGCTTTTTGGTACGTCTTTATTTCTTTTTCCAAACCGGCGATACCCCATCACCATAAATATATTCTGTTCCGATAATTTTTTGCAGATATAACCTGTAAAGTAGCCAGCATCAAGTGCCACTGCTTCTATTTGAAATCCAAACTTATCAACTTGTGCTTGAAGTCGCTCTAAATACGGCTCGGAATCCGCTACATTTCCAGCCGTAATAAATGTATCTGTAATCACATTATATTTCGCATCCGTTGTACGATGATCTAAGAAATGAAAACCGTTCGGTTTTCCATCTCGCATTAAAAAGCCACTATCTGGATCTGTTGTACTTACACGTGTTTTTTTGATTGGGGTATCACGTTCCTTTCTTGGTTTTAATTCTTTTTTCCGTGTTTTTCCCTATCTTTTATAACTGCCGCTTCTAATTCTTCCATATATAATTTAGGGCGCTCTTTTTTTACTTTGTGTACAAATTTATTTTTATTTGCGTTTGCTTTCACATGAGTTGAATCTGTCATCAATGCGCGCCCACCCACCATACGATGTTCCATCGCTTGACGTACAATTTCATTAAAGATTTCTTCAAAAATATTTGTATGAATAAAACGAGTACGACGGTTCCAACTGATTGTGGAGTGGTCTGGTACTGAATCCGATAAAGAAAACCCTAAAAACCAACGATACGCAATATTAGTTTTAATCTCTTTTTCTAATTGACGTTCAGATCGAATACCATAAAAATAGCCAATAAACATCATTTTGAATAAGACGATAGGATGAATAGAAGGGCGACCATTGTTTTCACAATAATAAGGACGTAACTTTTCCTCGATAAAATCAAAATTAATAGTCGCTTCAATTGCACGAAGAAAATGATCTTGTGGAACTAACTCTTCAACAGAAACTGATACACGCTCATCGCGATGATTTTTCAATGCACCCATCATAATAAATCGCTCCTTTTCCTCTTTTTATCATTGTTGACAGATAAAAAAGGGTTCAGACACAAAAATAGGCTGTGGAGCAAACTTTCTCCACAGCCTGGGAATCCAATAGGATTCCGCTTTTTTCAAATATATTAACCAATATTTCCAAGACGTAATACGTCACGAGCAATCATAACTTCTTCGTCAGTTGGAATTACGATAATTTTTACTGGAGAGTGAGGGAAGCTGATGAATGCTTCTTCACCGAATACGTTGTTGCGTTTTGCATCAAAGTATACACCCATAAATTCAAGACCTTCTAATACGCGCTCACGTACGATTGCACTGTTTTCACCGATACCAGCTGTAAAGATGATTGCGTCAACGCCTTTCATACGAGCTGCATAAGAACCGATATATTTATGGATACGGCTTACGAATACGTCTAATGCTACTTTCGCACGATCGTCGCCTTCTTCTTCTTTCGCGATGATGTCACGTAAGTCACTAGAGTATCCAGTAAGACCTAACATACCACTTTTCTTGTTTAATACGTTAACTACTTCTTCTACATTTTGGCCTGTTTTTTCCATGATGTATGGAATTAACGCAGGGTCAATGTTACCAGAACGTGTACCCATTGTTACACCAGCAAGTGGAGTGAAGCCCATAGAAGTATCGATAGATTTTCCGCCTTCTACAGCAGCGATACTTGCACCGTTACCTAAGTGGCAAGAAAGTAAACGTAAGCTTTCAAGTGGGCGACCTAATAATTCAGCCGCACGCTCAGTTACATATTTATGAGAAGTTCCGTGGAAACCGTATTTACGGATGCCATATTTCTCATAGTATTCATATGGTAAGCTGTATAAGAAAGCAGATTCTGGCATTGTTTGATGGAATGCTGTATCGAATACTGCTACTGCTGGTACGTTTGGAAGCACTTCTTGGAACGCTTTAATACCTACAACGTTTGCTGGGTTATGAAGTGGTGCTAAGTCGCTTAAATCTTCGATATCTGCTAATACTTGGTCAGTAATTAAAACAGAATCAGCAAATTTTTCGCCGCCGTGTACTACGCGGTGACCGATACCGCTAATCTCATCAAGAGATTTCACGATTCCGTTTTCAGTTAATTTGTTAAGAAGCATATTAACTGCTACTGCATGATCTGGAATATTTGTAATTTCTTTTTGTTTTTCACCGTTTACAGTAATTGTGAAAATGCTATCTTCTAAACCGATACGTTCTACTAAACCTTTTGTTAATACTGTTTCACTTGGCATTTCAAACAATTGGAATTTTAAGGAAGAGCTTCCTGCATTAATCGCGATGATTTTTGACATCTAGTCTTTCGCCCCTTTTTCTCTTGGTAGTTGTGTGGATTAACCCACAAACCGCTCGATTTTATCTGATTAAATTTACCAAAAATGAAAACGTTTCATTCCTAGTAAATTTTATACTCACGAGTTTAATTTAAACATCGTCCGACATATATTTCAAGTGAAAAAATTGTAACACCAAGAAAAAATATATATTACAGATTTCAAAAAAATTCAGTTTTATCTTGTATATATTAAAAGTAAACACACATGATATAAAAACTGTATTATATCAACCAGTTCATCTGTTACATATTTTATGACTTATGAGTTGCAAACCAAGTATTCAATTGATCCATTATATTCTCCATCGCTTTCATATTGGAAAACTTAGGTAACTCTACTAACAACGCCTGTTTTGGCATCGTTACATTTGGACCTTTCTTTTGGAGAACAAATATACTTTTTGCATTTTTCTCGTTTTTAAACATGGAAACAGGAAGCTGTAATAGTCCTTGAATAAAGCTTGTTTCTTTAATAAACGCATGTAATTTTGGCGCTTGATCACTTTCAAAGATCAAGTTTGGTACTAAGAAGAATAAATATCCTCCTTCTTTTGTATGCTTCACACTTTGTTCAATAAATAAGTGATGCGCATAGGACATTCCTTCATCTGCTTTTAAAGTATATTCACTTGCACCAATTTCGTTTGGATAAAACCCAACTGGTAAATCACAAACAACTGCATCTACTGGGTCAATATAAAGCGGTGCTAGTCCATCTTGATTGAAGAACTCGATTGCTTGCTTTTGTAAATTTGCATTCACTAAAGCAAGTCTAACAAGTAAATCATCCACTTCTACACCAAATCCATTTATCGTTGTCCCTTCTTGAGCACCATTAAAGATTGTCGTCATTAAGTTGCCTGTCCCAATAGCAGGATCTAAAACAACGATTTCTTTTTGATTTTTCATAAATTTATGGAATAAGTAGCTCATAAACATTCCAACTGCATCAGGCGTCATTTCATGATTGGCTTGCACGCCCTCTTTCATTCCCTTTAAAATGGCAAGCTGAAATGCTTTGCGAATTTCCTCGCTTTTATATTTTTCTTCATTAAATTTACTATATTCACGATTCAATCGTTCAATTGTTGATTCAGATAATTCCTCTTGCAGAATCGCTCCTTCAAACAGGTTATCTCCTGTTTCCACAAGCGCTTCTAAATATGTTACATCTAATTCTTTACGTAAAATTACGGTAGAAGAATCAAAAATAGAAAATAATGTTTCTACTGTCTGACTCACAAACATTCCTCCTTCAGTCAATTACACATAACTTATATCATACCATAAAGTGAAACTTTAATCAGTGGGGAGGTTTCTTCATCCTCCACTGATTATTAGCCCTCACCAATCGGGCATTTACGGGCAGTTTATCTCCCAACTAGCTCTTTGTGTTACTGCACCTTGAGGTAGGAGCTTTACTGTCCGTTAATGTGGGGTAATCTAATTTTTTGCCAAAAGAAAAAGCGACCTCTTTTTTTAGAGCTCCCTTTTCAAATTGAAGATGATATCGGCAATTTTTCAAATATATCGACCGTTTCTTCCTATATATCAGCGATTTTTTCAATATATCGGCGGTTCGACAATACACGAGAAAAAACGACCTCCTATAAAGAGGCCGTCTTCATTCGCATTACTTCGCCAATTTTGCTGCTTCTAATGCTGCTTCATAGTTTGGATGGCTTGTACCTTCGCTTACGTATTCTACGTAAACTACTTTGTCATTGCTATCTACTACGAATACTGCACGAGCAAGTAAACGAAGTTCTTTCATTACTACGCCGTAAGCTTCACCGAATGAAAGATCACGGTGGTCAGAAAGTGTTGCTACGTTTTCTAAACCGTTTGCTGCACACCAGCGTTTTTGAGCGAATGGTAAATCAACACTGATTGTTAATACTTTTGCGTTTTCAATACCAGCAGCATCTTGGTTAAAACGACGAGTTTGTGCATCACACACACCTGTATCGATAGATGGTACAACGCTAATTAATTTCACTTCACCTTTGTATGTTTCTAAACTTACTGGAGATAAGTCGTTTGCTAGCACTTGGAAGTTTGGCGCTTGATCGCCAACTTTAACTTCTGTTCCAACTAAAGTAATTGGGTTACCTTTAAAAGTTACGTTTGCCACTTGAAAATCCTCCCTTATTTAAACAAAATATGTACACTGTAAATGATAATTTGTCCCTATTCAGAATGCAAATAAAATCGCTTTATTTACAAAAAAATAAAGAAGCTAATCAATCGATTAGCTTCTTTTCGCTGTTAGATTTCAAATTCTGGTTCATCGCCTTTTCGCTTCTCCATCATTTCCTTCACTTTGTCGACAGCTTGTGGTGCTAACTCAATGATTTTATCCATCACATGTGTCTGTTTATCTAAATGTAATACTTTTACTCCTTCTCCATTTATAACGAGAAAAGCAACCGGGTTAATTGAAACACCACCACCACTACCTCCTCCAAATGGATGACGGCCAGAGCTATCTATTCTTCCAAATTCGCTCCCGCCAGCAGCAAATCCAAAGCTCACTTTAGAAACCGTTAAAATGACGCTTCCATCCGCCGCTTTAATCGGATCACCGATAATTGTATTTACATCAGTCATTTGTTTTAAATGCTGCATCGCAGTTGTCATTAAACCTTGAATTGGATGATCCATTTTATCCCCCTTATGCTTGTGCAGATTTTTCAGCTGCACTAGATCTTTGTTTTCTCATAAACCACAGTATTTTTACTCCTGCCACTGCAGCACGATATATCCGAAAGGATGCTGTTAATTCGCCTTTCGATGCAAATCCTTTCCCTTGAAACACAGGTGTAATTTCGAACTCGGGTATATCAATCACATGCGTATATTGCCCTAAGACCCCAGCGACCATTCCTTTTGTCCCCCATGCATATCCAGTGACAATTCCGGTGCTAGCTGCATCCCCAGTTCCAATTTGTGAATGCCATTTCCACCTATTGATTTTCACTTTTTTAAGAAAATCTTTAATGATAGTATGGATCTCTTGTAGCTTTTTTATCAATTCCCCAATACTATCAAGCTGCGCCATGATTTTATTCTCAATTCCACCATCTTCTTCTGCTTTTTCAATTTTTTGTCCAATCTTTTTTTGCTTTTTTTCTATTCTTTCTAAAATATCAAACGTATAGTGAATCATCCATATTTTCACTTGAAATAAACATTGCTTCTCCATTTCTGAATATAAAAACGTCACTTTAAGCGATAGTTTCGACAATAGTATAAGTAAAACGAGCAAGAGAAGAATTCCAATTCCAATTACAAGCCAATTCATTCCTACCATCCTTTCACTCCACATCCATTATCGACAGGTTCAAACAGTATTAAACAAGTTGCAATAAAATTGAATATAAAAATTCTTCTAAAAATAAAGAGGGATTTTGACATTTTATATCGAAATATACTATTTGAGCATACCATCAGAATTTTTTCTAATGGAGCACAACGCTAAATTTGACTGCAATGGAGGGATACACAATGGCAGATCGTCGCAATTTATTTTTCTTTTATGGTGATGACAAAGCAGCGCTTGTCGAAAAAATGAAGCCAATATATCGTATTTTAGAGGAAAATGGATTTACCATATTAGATCATCCAAAAAATGCAAACGCTATCGTCAGTGTCGGAGATGATGGAACCTTCTTACAAGCCGTTCGTAAAACAGGTTTCAGAGAAGATTGCTTATATGCAGGTGTTTCTACGAAAGATGAAATTTCTTTCTACTGTGATTTCCATATTGACCATGTCGATACAGCCCTTCAAGAAATTACTCAAAATGAAATTGAAGTGCGAAAATACCCAACAATTCAAATAGATGTTGATCATGACACATCTTTCCATTGTTTAAACGAGTTTTCTTTACGCTCTAGCATCATTAAAACATTTGTAGTAGATGTGCACGTTGATGATTTATATTTTGAAACATTTAGAGGGGACGGCTTAGTTATTTCTACACCGACAGGAAGTACAGCTTATAATAAGTCATTGCACGGGGCTGTTGTTGATCCACTCATTCCATGCTTCCAAATAAGCGAACTTGCTTCTTTAAATAACAACACATACCGTACACTTGGATCACCGTTTATTTTAAACCATGAACGTACATTAACATTAAAACTTGCTCCAGACGGTAATGATTATCCTGTTATCGGCATGGATAACGAAGCACTTAGCATTAAGCAAGTTGAAAAAGCAGTCGTACGTTTAAGCGATAAGCAAATTAAAACAGTAAAACTAAAAAACAATTCATTCTGGGAAAAAGTACAGAGAACGTTTTTATAGAAAAAAATGAGTGCCGAGGGATTAATCAGCACTCATTTTTTCTATATTGCAGAAGCGCCGATATTATTTTTGGTAGACCATCTGACCATCTATTATAGTTGCGGCAACTTGTATATTCTTTATTCCCTCTACTTCAATATTAAATATATCGCGGTCCAGTATGGTAAAGTCCGCCTCATATCCTTTTGCAATTTTACCACGCTTGTTTTCTTTTCCAATTGCATATGCACTTCCAGTCGTAACTAAAGAGACAGCTTCAAATACAGATAATATCTCTTCGGGTATGTAACATGTTCCATCAATAAAACTTCGCCGCGTTACTGCACTATAGATTCCTAAAAATGGACTCACTTGTTCAATTGGAGCATCTGATCCACCTGAGCAATTTAGTCCGGCTCCAAGTAATGTTTTCCAAGCATACGCATACCTTAGACGATGCTCTCCTAACTTTTCCATAACTGAGGGGAAATCAGATGAGACAAATACAGGCTGAATATCAATGATAGCCGGCAAGGACTTCATCCGCTCAATTAACTCTTCACGCGCAAGCTGGCAATGAATAATACGATCGCGCAATCCTTCTGCAGGTGGATATAACTCTAGCGCATCAATGACATATTCAAGCGATAGATCACCGATTGTATGAATCGCAACTGGCATATGTAAGTTGCGTGCTTTTTTTACAAGATCGGCTAATTCTTCACGAGAAAAAATTGCTACACCATTTGTTTCTTTAGCGTCTGCATACGGCTCACTTAATAATGCTGTTCTTCCCCCAAAAGAGCCATCTGAAAAAATCTTCATTGCTCCAAATTCAATATAATGCTGATTCTCATGTTCCTTTCGTTCGCTTGCTACCTCATGATGTACAAGTAAATGGGCTTTGAACGGCATTTCTTTTATTACGTGCGAAAACGCATGATATGTTTTTTGAAAGCCACCGTAATAATTTAGGTCTTCTGTATGCCCTCCTACTAGTCCATATTTCCAACAATCTTGAATGGCTGTTTGCAATGCTCTTTGTAAATATGCTTCATTTATTTCCGGCTGCACGTGCTTGATTAAATCTTGCGCCTGTTCATACAACAGCCCTGTTAATTCTCCAGATATTTCGCGGCCAATCTTTCCTCCTTTTGGATCTGGCGTTTCTACTTTTATATTTGATTTTTCTAGTATATAAGAATTCACCCATGTTACATGACGGCAAACCCGTTTTAATAAGATTGGATGTTTTTTCGAAATCGCATCTAAATCACGGACATGGACGCTTTTTGTATCTGTAAAGTTATTTTCATTCCAACCTTCACCAATAATCCATGTATCTTCTGCGGTTTTGTTCACCCGCTCTATAACGAGCTTAAGCATTTCCTGATAAGATGTACATGCAGACAAATCTAACCGAAGTAACTTTTCTCCATGTCCAATGAGATGCATATGACTATCAACAAGACCTGGAATCATAGTTCTTCCCTCTAAATGATGAATCTCCTCAGCCTGATGCCGATTCTCCAGATCCTCTTTGTTTCCTGTATCAAGAATCATTCCATTTTCTACATAAATAGCTTCAACTTTTTCTTTCTCTTCATTCATTGTGTAAATATGTCCGCCATGCCAAATCTCTCCCATCTTCTCAGCCCCTTTTCTTTTTAGTCTACGAAATTGAAGCGTAGAAAAAAAGCACCACTTTAAGTAACATGGTGCTTTTCCCAAAATTAATTATTATTAGCAGGAACTGTTGAAATTTGCCATTCTACGTTAAATTTATCTTTCACCTGTCCATATGCTGGGCTCCAGAAAGTTTCTTGAAGTGGCATTAAAATTTCGCCACCATCTTGTAATTTCTCAAATACTTCTTTTGCTTTTTCTGCATCACTTATTCTAATAGCGACAGTTACTTGCGATCCAATTTCGTACGGTTTACCTGGGAATGTATCAGAAATCATAAGTTCCGTATTACCGACTTTTAAATGTGCATGTAAAATACGGTCTTTCACTTCATCTGGAACAGTAAATTCTGGAGTTTCAGGCATTTCTCCAAACGTTTGAATGATTTCAACTTTTGCATCCAACGCATGTTCATAAAACTTCACTGCTTCTTGTCCATTACCATTCAAAACTAGATATGGGTTAATACCTAAAATCATAAAAGACACCTCTTTTTTTTATTTTTTGATTTTTTACCATACACTTTAATAGAACGTTTGTTCTAGTAGATATTATCATATATTACATACACACGCAACAATCTAATTCATCATTAGAAATGCCACATTTCTTACTTTGAGGCCAGTCCCATCTCTTGTTTTCTAAGTTCAACACGTCTGATTTTTCCGGAAATTGTTTTTGGTAGTTCGTCTACAAATTCAATTTTACGAGGATATTTATAAGGTGCTGTTAATTCTTTAACATGCTCTTGGAGTAAAGGAATTAGTGTGTCTTCTTTTTCTTGCACATTGTCTCTTAAGACGATAAATGCCTTTACGACACTTCCTCGGATTTCATCTGGACTTGCCACAACAGCACATTCTCTTACATACGGATGCTTCACAAGCGCATCTTCAACTTCAAATGGGCCAATTGTGTAACCAGAGCTAATGATAATATCATCACCGCGGCCCTCAAACCAAAAATAACCTTCTTCATCTTTTTTTGCTTTATCGCCTGTAATATAATAATCACCACGGAATTGCATCGCTGTCCGCTCATCATCTTTATAATATTGTTTAAAGAGTGCTGGTGTTTCAATATGAACAGCAATATCTCCCACTTCTCCAACAGATACAGGTTGTCCTTCTTCATTTACAATGTCTACATGATTACCTGGCGTTGGTTTCCCCATGGATCCCGGCTTAATTTCCATTCCTTTCATAACACCAACGAGTAATGTATTTTCTGTTTGTCCATAACCATCCCTGACTGTAACATTAAAATGATTTTGGAATGTTTCTATTACCTCTCGGTTTAGCGGCTCTCCTGCAGATACAGCACTATGTAAAGCTGTTAAATTATACTGCTGTAAGTTCTCTACTTTTGCCATTAAACGGTATTCTGTCGGCGTACAGCAAAGCACATTCACTTTATTATCATCTAATAACTGTAAATATGTTTTCGGTTCAAATTTACCGTGATAGACAAATCCTGTCGCTCCTGAACCAAGCGTCGCTAAGAACGGGCTCCAAATCCACTTTTGCCACCCTGGGCTAGCTGTTGCCCACACAACATCATTCTCCTCGATGCCGAGCCAATTCGGAGCGCTTGTACGTAAATGTGCATACGCCCAAGCATGCGTATGTACAACTCCCTTCGGATTCCCCGTCGTCCCTGATGTATAGGATAAAAAGACCATATCTTCTCGATCTGTCTTTGCGATTGCTAATTCATCACTTTCTGTTTCTAATGCATTTTTTAAATTGACCCACCCATCTACCGACTGCTCGCTAAGCACGAACTTTTGAAGAGATTCCATCATCTCTACATCTTCAAATTGCTGGATATACGGTTCATAACTAACAATTGCTTTTACTTCTCCGTGCTGAATACGATATTCAATATCTTTTTTGCGAAGCATTTCTGAACTTGGAATGACTACAAATCCCGCTTTAATTGCCGCTATATACGTCATATACGCTTCAATTAAACGCGGCATCATAATAAGAAGCTTGTCCCCTTTCTGCAGGCCACTCTTTATAAAAGCGTTTCCAATTTTATTTGCACCTTTTATTAATTCAAGATATGTAACCTCCCGTCTATTCCCTTCGTCATCCTGCCAAATTAAAGCAAGCTTCTCTTTTTCACTTGTATATTTCTCTATCTCTGCAACTAAGTTATAAGACGGTGGCGCTATCAATTCTTCTCTATTCATAATCTAATCCTCCTTTATCTATGCCTCCCTTCTATAATAAAGAATTTTCAGTAAATTTTAAACATACTTCTTTTGACAAATTTTTTAGTTATATGTCGACAAAAAGAAGGAGCGGGAAAACCCGCTCCTTCTAAGCCATCGTATATGGGATTATTTGTGGAAACCGCCTAATTGTTGTTCAGCTAGTGAAACTAGACGTTTTGTAATTTCGCCACCAACAGATCCGTTAGCGCGAGATGTTGAATCAGCTCCAAGTTGAACACCAAACTCTTGAGCGATTTCGTATTTCATTTGGTCTAATGCTGATTCAGCACCAGGAACCGCTAATTTATTTGTGCTTCGTGCCATATGGTATCACCTCCTTGTGAGTATAGAGTGTGATAAACCATAGGACTTCATACATATCTTTTGATGGTAATTTATGGTTTTAGAAAAGATTTTCAAATTGTTCTTCTTCAGCTACTTCTACTGTTTGTAATACCATTTTTTCTGTATTAGCAACAACGGATTCAATAAGTGGTGTAAAGTCATATTTTGATTCAAAGCGATTTGCTTTTTCACGCTTCGGCTTTGTCGCTGGGCTTGCTGGTGTGAATACTGTACAGCAGTCTTCATACGGACGAATCGAAATATCATACGTTCCAATTTCATTTGCAATTTTAATAATTTCTAGTTTATCCATCGTAATAAGCGGGCGAATTATTGGATAGTTTGTAACTTCATTAATCGTATGCATACTATCTAACGTTTGGCTCGCTACTTGTCCAAGACTTTCACCAGTTGTAATCGCAAGTGCATTACGCTCTTCTGCAATGCGCTCTGTAATACGCATCATCATACGGCGCATAACTGTCATAGAATAACTAGATGGAATTTCTTTATTAATTGTTTTTTGTACTTCAGTAAATGGAACAAGGTGAAGTGTCAAACGTTTGCAATACTTCGTTAACTCTTTTGCTAAATCAATTACTTTTTGCTTCGCACGCTCACTTGTGAATGGCGGACTATGGAAGTGAACTGCTTCCACTGATACACCGCGCTTCATTGTTAAGAAAGCAGCTACTGGGCTGTCGATACCACCAGAAAGAAGTACCATTACTTTCCCACCAACACCAACTGGTAATCCGCCTGCTCCCATGCGCTCGTCACACATAATATAGCTATAACCGCTGCGAATTTCTACGCGAACATTCACATCTGGGTTATGAACGTCTACTGTGATGTCTTCTGTATTCTCTAAAATATAGCCACCAATCTCAGGAAGTAACTCCATCGTTTGCATCGGGAAATGTTTATAAGAACGGTGCACTGTAATTTTAAATGTTTTTACATCGCCTTTTACTTGTAAGAAAGCAGCAAGCGCACCTTTTTTAATGTCTTCTAATTCTGATGGCACTTTCATTGCTAAGTTAAACTTATGAATACCAAATACATCTTTTAATCTCTCTGCAATCGCCTCATGATCTTCACCATTTAACTGAATGTACATGCGATCATGTGTCGCATCGATTTTGATATTTGGGAATTTCTTTAATTTAAATTTCACGTTATCTTTTAACGTGTTTACAAACTTGGAACGGTTTTTTCCTTTTGTCGTCATTTCACCGTAACGAACTAAAATATATTCATATGTCATCATATCTCTTTACCTCATCACTTCATATAATTTTGGCAATGTTTCTTTTATAATTCCTTCGAATTGTGTTACTTCTTCTATCGTATTCTCTGGTGCTAAACTAATGCGAATCGCACTTGCTGCTGCAGCATGTGGTACTCCCATTGATACTAACACACGACTCACTTCATTTGCTTTTGAAGAACAAGCTGATTTTGTTGATACATATACGTCACGCTCTTCTAGAGCATGAACCACTACTTCTGGTTTTAAACCAACGAATGACACATTTAAAATATGTGGTGCCGCATACGGAAGCGATGTATTAATTGTTACATCTTCCATTTCCTTAAAGAAACGTACAAGTTCTGCTTGTAACTTCTGTAAGTGGTCTCTCTTTTCTCTCATACGTTCCATTGTCATACGTAGTGCCTTGACCATCGCGACAATACCAGGTAAGTTCTCTGTACCCGAACGATAACGAAGCTCCTGCTGACCACCTGATAAAATCGGATCTAACCTTACGCCGTCACGTACATATAAAAGTCCTGTTCCCTTTACGCTATGAAATTTATGTCCAGATATCGAACAAAGATCAATATGAGAAGCATACAAGTCAAGTGGTACTTTTCCAATTCCTTGCACGTGATCTACATGGAATCTTATTTTCGGATAGTTCGCTAGCAATTCACCAACTTCAGAAATAGGTTGAATCGCCCCTGTTTCATTATTCACATGGATCATTGACAAAAGGATTGTATCCTCACGAAGCGCTTGTTTTACATTTTCTACTGATACAATACCATGTTCGTTTACAGGTAAATAAGTAACATCAAAGCCGAGCCCTTCTAATTGTTTATATGCTTCAAACACAGACGCGTGTTCAATATTTGTTGTAATAATATGTTTACCACGAGAGCGATTCTTCATCGCTATTCCTTTAATCGCAAGGTTATTTCCTTCCGTTCCACCCGATGTGAAAATAATCTCGGAAGGCTTAACATGAAGGAGCTGCGCTGCAATCGTTCTTGATTGTGTTAATAAACGCTCTGCTTCTCCCCCGAGCGAATGAATAGAAGAAGGATTCCCAAAATATTTTCCTGCAACCGTTACATAAGATTGAAGGACTTCTGGATATGGTTTCGTCGTCGCACTATTATCAAAATAGATCATCGTTCTTCCCCTTTCAGCGCTGTCACATCATATAATCATATCACAAATACATGCAATTACGCTAAACATACTCAAAGGTTCCATTTTTTCAATACAGAAGTATACTTTTATATTTTGAAACGAAAAACACTGCTGTATTCCGCTATTCATTATAGCAATATCGCTCTAGAATTTACACAGGTCCAGTGCAAAAAAACAAACCCCTTTTTCATCAAGGGGTTTGTTCATTATCAACAAATTCAGCAATTTTTTGTACAACACCAGGTTCGAGTTGTTCCAAAACAGAAGCTGCTTGTTCTAAAGCTGCATCATATTCATATTCGCGGAACAATCTCTCTGCATTTTCTAAACTTTGCGCCAAATCAGTATCGTGACTGCGGTAGCGATTACCGTATTGGATTAGCTTTTCTACTAAGTACGCCTGTCCAATTAACTCCTGCGTCTTTTCAAATACACCGTTTACGATTGTATACGCTTCTTCTAACATGCTATTTACAGCATGCATATTCAGCGGTTTTAATTCCAACTGTTCATAAACACCTTGCATCGCCTCTTGTCCTCTTTGTAAATCTTCCATAATGCTTTCTGGAAGACCTGGTAAATTAGACTTTTGCATAAAGCGTTTTGCTTCTACAATCATATGACGCATTTCTTGTAACTGTTCACGTGCCTCAAATTCTTCCTTACGCATCGTTTGCAGCATCTCTTTATATTCTACATGAAGTACCTTTAATGTTTCACATTGCTCATAAATCTCTTCCAGTTCTTCGCGAATGACAGAGAAAGCAATATCTTGCTCTGCAATACGTAATTGTAATACTTCAAAGCGTTTCATTAAAATATGCATTTGTTTTTCGATCAATTTTTGTGATTCAATGTCTTTGTCTTGCAACTGATAACTTTGTTTCACAAATTGCGTTTCGGATTTTGTCTCAATTGCTTTTTCATGAATTTCTGCTAAATCTTCATAAACACTAACTGACTTTTTCTCTACATAATGCTTCGCATGCACTTCTTGTTCTAATTGATCATACAACGCATCCAGACGCTTTTTTAATCCTTCTATTTTCTCGGTTGCTTCTGTTATATGAAGCTCTTCCAAATCAATTAAACATGTTTGTAGTTGTTTGTTCATATCTCGTACTTCTTTAGGGATTTCTAAATGATTTAATACATATCCTTGTCTTTTCATATCATCATGACCTTGTAATAAATCATCTAATTGTACTGGTAATGTTGCTTGACACTCCACTAATAAATCAGGAACTTCATGAATGATAATTTCTAAGTTCGCTAATCCATCTTCCAAACTTTTTACAATGTCACGCGCCTTTAAATAATCACCGTTTGCCGTTGCATCGTCAAATTCTTGAAACTTCGCCAGTTCTATATCAAGTAACTCTTCAATTTTCTGTTCGGATTGTCCAAACATATGACGATGAGCAAGTACACTCTTTTTCATACTACGATATGTATCACGTAAACCTTCAATTTCCGAACTATTTTTCTCATAGCTCTCTAGCAATTGTTGCAGCTCATTTAAAATCTCCGTAATGCGGTTATCCGCTTCATCTAAATCACGAATGGATTCACTCATCAAACGCTTTGCTTTTCGGAAGGAAAATTGTGAGGCTGATTTTTGGGCGCTTTCTAATGTTTTATCAGCTTTTGGCAGAAGGTTTGTAACAATTTCATCCCATTCTTCACGCCACTTTCCAAACAGTTCTTCTGTTTGTCCAGTCATATTTAAATCCTTAACCCGTTTCAATTCATCTGCAACAGGTTTATCTTTTATTTCTTGTTTCCACTGCTCAAGTGCTTCAATATCTTTATATAAACGATTTCTTATCACGAGCTCTATCATGAGCAGCACAAGAATAGAGCTTACTACGATGATAACGATCGTCAGGATAGAATCCATGCAAAATAGCCTCCTATTATATCTCTTTTTTTGTCCGTTCCGTTTATGAAATGGAAGGCATTATGTATAAAAAGGGAAATCCCCTATATTTAACAACTAACAATGTACTAATCATACCATGTAATGACGTGTTTTTGACCTAGTTTTTTTAAAATTTCATGTTTCTTTTGTTGCCTCTGTAATATTGCTTCCTAAAAGTTTCTGTATCTTCTCTTTCATACTCCACTATATTTTCACATAATTTCGTTATTCTCTTCGTTATCATATATTTATAAAGTAAAACTTTAATCAGTGGGGGCTTCTTCATCCCACACCTAACTTCTTTGATTCCGCTGAATTCTGAGACAGGAGTGTTACTGTCCGTTAATGCGGGATAAACGTTTACTGTAACGATTGTAATAAGGATGTATCTTCCCTATGTGATATAAAATAAATGACTCTCGTTAATGCTGGTTCCACATGTATAACGCTAATCCCATCTTGCACCGCCTGCTCCACTGCAATTTCTGGCAATAACGTAATACCAAGGCCAGCCCGAACCATAGCAAGCATCGGTTCAGCGTATGATGTTTCTATAGCAATAGTAGGCTTAACACCCATTCCTTTGAACGTTGTCATAATCATTTTTCTAATATCGCAAATCTCCGGATAAATAATAAGCTTTTCATGCTGTAAATTCTTTATTTGAATCGTATGTTCATCTTTATACGCGTGTTCACTTGAAACAACGCAAATAATATTTTCCCTTTTTATTTCTTGTACAAGCTTTGCCCCTTCCACAACTGAATCAATTAACATCGCATCAATCTTTCGCTCTCGAAATAATTCCATTAAAACTGTCGTATGTTCAATTTGCCATTCTACTTCGTATGTTTCTAATGAATCTCTGCATTTTGATATGTAATGGGCAGCTAAACTGGGCAATACTCCAATTGAAATCTTTTTCTTTTCTTGATACTCTTTCATCTCTCCTTTCAAATCATTTATTTGCTCTATAATTGGCTCAATTCGTTTTATAAATAGTTCCCCAGCTTCTGTTAACTCTACTCCTTGTGCAGACCGTTTTAATAACTTAACTCCTAAGTCCGCCTCTAACCTTTGAATTTGTTTACTGAGGGCCGGCTGCGAAATATGTAGAAGTTTACTCGCTTTCGATAAACTTCTCGTCTGTTTCACCTCAATAAACGATTGTACCGCTTCAAAATCCATCTGATATACACCTCTAACAAAAAATTATAACCGCTATAACAAATCAATATTTCCTGTCCATAGAAAGAGAGCACTATACTCATCTCATGCTTATTTTTATGAACTTACTATATCGAAACAAGAAGGAGAAAGATACTCTTGGATAAAAAACAAATACTATTCGGCTCTCTTTTATGCTTACTTGCTGTAACAGCTTGGGGATTTATGTTTCCAGTTATGGCCAGCGCTCTGCAATTTATAGATCCATTCTTTTTCACTACCTTTCGTTACGGATCAGCAGCTATTATTTTTACCATTCTTCTCTTCATGATTGAAGGAAAACGCGCTTTTCACTTAGAAAAACAAGCTTTCTATTTATTATTTTATGGTACAGTCGGTTTTGCCGGATACGGATTTCTTGTTTTCTATGGACAGCAATTAGCAGGACCTTCAGGGGCTATTCACGCAGCCATGATTCAATCCCTTATGCCACTGCTTGCCTTATTATTACAATGGGGTTTAAAAAATAAAAAACCACAAAACTATACATTTCTTTGCATGTTTTGTGCACTTATAGGTGTACTGCTTGTAATTTCCAAAGGCGATGTTCATATGTTATTTGGAGCAGCAAGCAATATCTCAACAAATATATTCATGCTCTCTGGCGTTATTTGCTGGGTTATTTACACAAACGGCGGCTCTCATTTTCCAAATTGGTCGCCACTTCGTTATACAACACTTACATGTTTATTTGGATCTATTTCGCTAGTTCTGACTGTCACTTTACTAACACATATGAAATTCATTTCTATACCTACATTCCATACTATTGCTACAGTGCGCTTTGAACTACTGTATATGTCCATTATTGCTGGAGTTGTCGCAGTCTTTTGCTGGAACATGGGCAATCGCCTTATTTCATCTATTAACGGCATCTTATTTATGAATTTAGTCCCTGTGCTCGCACTTATAGGGTCCATTTTTCGAGGCTATGAAGTTGAAAAAATTGAAATCATTGGAGCGATAATTACCATTATCGCTTTACTATGCAACAACTTATGGCAACGAAAACAAGAGCGTATACAAGAAGAAATCACTTCTTGAAAACACGCTATAAGATACCCCCACCTAAAATATGGCGGGGGTATCTTACATATGAACCGCTCGTGGTAACGGATAATACATATATGTTACACATAATATTTGTTCCATCCATTGCTCTACTTCTTTCGTATACATTTCCAAAAAGAATGTCTCTGACGGAAACGAATGCAGCACCTCCGATATATACTGTGGGTATAAATACGGCATATTTATCATGCCTTTTAATTGCGTCATAAACATTGTAAAAGACACCTTTTGAAACTCCTGCTGCACTTGTCCTTGTTTAATGATTTGCTCTATATAATATCTTTCTTTAGAAAAATAAACGGTCATCACTTCTCTGATTAACGTTGTATCAAGTGAAAGCTCTCGGTAAAAGAATCGAGTAAGTTCCCTATGCTCAAACTGATAGCGCAAAATTCCCCTTACAATATGATTCATCACTTCTTTAGCTGGCAAATACTCTCTTTGTTCAAATGACCTCTCAATTACTCCGATATATCCTTCTAAAAAATCCGTTATAAGCTGTTCTAATAAACCTTGCTTTCCAGCAAAATAATATGAAATATTAGCCACATTCACATCCGCCCGCTTTGCAATATCTCGCACCGATGTTCCATCGTACCCTTTCGTATTAAACAATGAAATTGCCGCATCAATTACCTTTTGTTTCGTCTGCTTCATGCGCTCACTTCCTCTCACCTTGAACAGCTATAATGTAAATTTCTTGACTTTTAAGACAAATTCCTTTAATTTTCTATCGACAAAGTCATATGAAATACAGCGTATTTTGCTATGATTTTACATTTCTCGATAGAAAGGGTGACGTTTCCATGTTTACAAAAGAAAGTTATGCAGGATCGCGTGAGCAGCAATATGAAACGGTAATTAAACAACTTGATGCATTATTAACTGGTGAATCAAATGTAGTCGCTAATTTAGCAAATGCTTCGGCTCTTCTAAACCAATTTTTAGAGCGCATTAATTGGGTTGGCTTTTATGTAACAGAAGGAAATCAACTTGTACTTGGACCTTTTCAAGGAATGCCAGCGTGCGTTCGCATTCCATTTGGACGCGGTGTTTGCGGCGTAGCAGCTGAAACAAAAACAACGCAGCTTATAGCAGATGTTCATCAATTCCCAGGACATATCGCTTGCGATAGTGCGTCTAATTCTGAAATTGTTGTACCAATTATAAAAGAAGGCAACGTCATCGGAGTACTAGATATCGATAGTCCAGAAAAAAATCGTTTCGACAAAGTAGATCAGCACTACTTAGAGAAATTTGTAGAAACACTCCTAAAACATATGTAAAAGACGAGAGCCATCAATTTAGTAAATCGATGGCTCTTTTTTTCATTCTCCATTCGCATGAGAAAATGTATTCGATAGCTTCTGTAATGCATATGCCAAATCTGAGACAATATCCTCCCATGATTCTAATCCGACAGATAAGCGTATTAAATTATCAGCAATGCCCATTTCATGGCGCACTGCCGCTGGGATGACAGCGTGCGTCATCGTTCCTGGATGTTGGACTAACGTCTCTGTATCACCAAGACTCACCGCAATTGTAATAAATTGCAATTCATTCATAAAGGCCTGCGCTTCTTCTTTTCCACCTTTAATCGTAAATGAAATCACACCGCCCCCGCGCTTCATTTGAGAAGCTGCAATCTCTCCTTCTGGATACCAAACCGCTTCAACACTTTCGTGGTTTTTTAAAAAACTCACCACTTTTTCCGCATTATCACAGTGCCGATCCATTCGTACAGCTAATGTCTTTAACCCCCGTAGCAAAAGCCAAGCATCAAAAGGTGCCATAATTCCCCCGATATCTTTTCGAATCGGACGAATTTGTTCAGCTAGCTCCTTCGTTTTACAAACCGTCACACCTGCAACAACATCTCCATGCCCACCAATATATTTAGTAGCACTATGAAGAACAACATCAGAGCCGAGTGTAAGAGGCGTTTGTAGATAAGGCGAGCAAAATGTATTATCTACAATGACAAGCAGTTCGTTTTGTTTTGCAACTTTGATAACCTTCTCTAAATCGATCAGCCTCATTGTTGGATTAATTGGTGTTTCAACAAATATTAATTTTGTATTCGGACGAATTTCCGCCTCAATTTCTTCTTCTGTTTCCATATCACATAGTGAATGAGTAATCATAAATTTCTCTTCTAGTACTTCTAAAAAACCATACGTACACCCATATAACCCATTCGAGCAAATAATATGATCTCCAGCACGTAAAAATGCGAGAAGAGTCGCCGAAATTGCTGCCATTCCAGAGCCAAACGCTAGCGCTACTTCTCCCTCTTCTAAAGCAGCCATACGCTCTTCAAACAATTCCACAGTCGGATTTCCAAGTCTTGAATAAATGTAAGACGGATCCTGTCCAGCAAAACTCGCTTCTCCTTGCTGCGCTGTTTCAAACGTATAAGTTGAAGTTTGAAATAGCGGTGGCGTTAAACTCCCTTTATGCATCTTAGACTCATACCCGTGATGAATAAGCGCTGTTTCTATATGTTTCTTTTTCATACAAACATCCCCCTTATGTTCCTATTTTATGTAAACGTTTTCTGTCTGTTGCTATCCTTTCTTTCATGCTGATTTGAATTCCTTCTTGCAATTTCCAAAATTTCTATGCATAAAACAAAAAAGAACTCACTTGACGAAATTCCAGCAAAAAGATATAATAGCGTTTGTGTAAAATAAAAAGGCAGCCTTGTAATGTGAGTTTATTGTTTGTATTTTGTTCCTCAATTCTGAGGTGTATCTCGTAACTCCCTGCTGCTGGAGCGAAGGTACATGAAAACAAAATGCGCATAAATGTCGATTACGTCTGTTTTTATTTTACGAAAATAAAAACACTAAAGGAGGAGTCAACTATGGCTCGTTATACAGGTCCAGCTTGGAAACTGTCTCGTCGTCTTGGAATCTCTCTAAGCGGCACAGGTAAAGAATTAGAAAAACGCCCTTACGCACCAGGTCCTCACGGTCCGAACCAACGTAAGAAACTTTCAGAATACGGTTTACAATTACAAGAGAAACAAAAACTTCGTCACATGTACGGCATGACTGAGCGTCAATTCCGTCGCACATTTGACCAAGCAGGTAAAATGCCAGGTAAACACGGCGAAAACTTCATGATCCTTCTTGAAGCTCGTCTTGACAACCTAGTTTACCGCATGGGCTTAGCTCGCACTCGTCGTGCAGCTCGCCAATTAGTAAACCACGGTCACATCATGGTTGATGGCGCTCGCGTAGACATCCCATCTTACCGCGTAAAACCTGGTCAAACTATCAGCGTTCGCGAAAAATCTAACAACCTTGTTGTTGTTAAAGAAGCGATCGAAGTTAACAACTTCGTACCAGAATACTTAACTTTCGATGCTGATAAATTAGAAGCTACTTTCACTCGCTTACCAGAGCGCGCTGAATTAGCTGCTGAAATCAACGAAGCGTTAATCGTAGAGTTCTACTCTCGTTAATCTCGGTACTCTGCAAAGAGTAGTATTAAAAGCCTTAGAAACCCTGTTAACCCAAGGTTCCTGGGCTTTTTTTATTATCATTAATAATGCAGAATAAAGCATAAAAAAGAATGTACCTGGGACTAATTGGGGCAAAATTTACAATGGGCTGGCGTGTGTATAGGAATGAGTAAATGTAAACAAAACAATAAAAAGTACTGTACATTTTCTAATAAAACAGATTTATCTTATTTGTATCTGACGATTATTAGCCCTTTTTTCTTCAAAAATTTTCATTGTTCTTTTATCCACATATGAAGAAATTTTTCTGCTTCTAATGCTGGAAAATACCACTTTCCACCTATCTTATATTTGGGAAAACGTTTATCATAAAAGAAATTTTCTCTGATAGTACTTCCGCTCATACTTGTTTGTCTGCATAGTTCTTTCATATCCCAAAATATTTTTCTGTGTTCAATTTGATCTAAACGTTTTCGTAACTCTTCTAAGAAAAGTTCTTCAATTTTCCGCTCATCTATCTTAATATCAAGCATATTACTTACCTTCTTTCAAAATAGTATTTTTTTGTTGCTCTTATACATTTTGAAAGAATTTTTTATACCCTTTTTTATTTTTGTTTTTTATGTATTTTTTTGTTACTAATAAATATGTTTTATATACGTAATAAAAAAGCACTCCATAAGGAATGCTTTAAAAATAATTAATCTAGTGATAGTCCTAACTTTTCACTAAATGTTTCACGCAGATAGTCTTCTAAGATCTTTGTCGTAAATTTTTCATTACGACCTAAAGCAAACAATTCTCCATCTTGTACAATAATTGTATCAAGAGGAGTAACTACTTCATCAACAATTTTTGTAATTTCAATTATATTATTTTCAGTATGTACTTCCGTTTTAAATTCAATATTTTCTACTACTATATGCGAACGTCTACCAGATGTAAAAAAATTAAAATTAGGATTCTTTACAACACCTATTTTAATTTCTAGTTCATATAAATATTGAAAGATTACATCTCTGTGCCCGTTCTTGATAATTTTTTTATCCTTCTCGTCTTCTAAATATTCTTTTATTCTTATTGCAAATTCATCTGGGAAGCTCATTTTTTCCGACGCTCCTTTCTATATTTAATATCAGAATTATAAATTAATATAATTGTATCATAGCGAAAAACAAGTTCCCATTAAAAGTAAATAAAAAGAGCAACCATGCATCAGTTGCCCTTTCGTCAAAATCTTATGTTATTACTATAAATCATTTATAGTTTCGTTGCCCCAAAAGTAACTCACCAAAAAGTCACCTTATAACTCATCGACAAACTGAAGTGACCCTAAAAAGTTAGACAGGTTATTTCATTAGGCAACTTGTGCTTTGTCTTGTTTCGTGATTTTCCCTTGTTTTGAACTAAGGCATTCAACTTTTTTTAATACGCATTTTCCATACGTAAACGCTCATTTTCCGCTTGTAGTGCTTCTACTGAGCCTTCAGCTACTCCTTGATTTTTGGTGGTATTAAGGTTTTTATTTCTCATGGATAGACGCCCTTTTTCTTTGATTGTAGGGCATCAAATCCTCCTGATTCATAAGCTATTTTCCATTTCCGAAGTGTTTCGTAAGACGGAATGTTGAAAATCGCCGCTGTTTCCCTAATAGATGTCCCTTGTTCGTTCATATAATTAAGTACATCTAGTTTATACTGGGAGGAGTAGGATGTATAGCGTTTTTCAAAAGCATTTTCACCTAAAGATTCATCCACTGATAGAGCATACTGGAGTGAACACCAATAGATTTAGCAATTGTTTTTCCACCTTCAGTTCCCTCTAAATATCGTCTCACCGCTCGTATTTTTTCTTTTGAAGAAAATTTAGCTATAAGAAAGTGCACCTCCAATTGTTAGACTGTGTCTAACAATCGGGGTGCACTTCACTTTGGATCGGCTTTTTTCGTGTATATATATAAATGTTATTATTTATTCTCTTCTTGTTTTTCCACATATACATAAGCATCTTTAGGACTTTTATGTACATCACTTTGTGTATTCTCCGCAAGCTGACCAGCATTTAGCAAAGAAAAAATAATGAGCGCTTCTAGTGACATTTCGTTTTACCACTCCTTTCATTTTTACCTTATACATACATCATACTCCTCACTTGTGATTTCCGTATGAACATAGAAAGAAGATTAAAACAAAAAAGACTTTGAGGAGTACGTCCCCCCAAAGCCTTTTTTATAAACCTTTATTGATTAGTAACGAATTAAGAAATATTTCTTCTTACCGCGGCGGATAATTGTAAACTTACCTTCAATGCGGTCATTTTCTGTTACAACATAATCTAATGCTTGTGTACGCTCACCGTTTACGTAAATTGCACCATTTGTTACATCTTCACGTGCTTGACGTTTTGATGGTGAAATTTTGCTTTCTACAAGTAAGTCGATTAATCCAGTATCTTCTGCACTGCGTTCTACAGATGGTACATCTTTGAAACCTTGCTCAATTTCACTTGCAGTTAGTTCAGCTACAGAACCGCTAAATAAAGCTGCAGAAATTTTAATTGCTTGCTCCAATGCTTCTGCGCCGTGAACAAGTTTTGTCATTTCAGAAGCTAGAGCTTTTTGTGCTGCACGTTTTTCTGGCGCTTCAGCTACTTGTTTTTCCAACTCAAGAATTTCTTCATGAGATAAGAATGTGAAGTATTTTAAGTATTTTACAACATCGCGGTCATCTGTATTAATCCAGAATTGGTAGAACTCGTAAGGCGTTGTTTTCTCTGGATCTAGCCAAATTGCGCCGCCTTCTGTTTTACCAAACTTCGTACCATCAGATTTTGTAACAAGCGGAATTGTTAAACCAAATGCTTTCGCATCTTCTTCTGATTTACGAATTAATTCAAGACCTGCTGTAATGTTACCCCATTGATCACTACCACCAATTTGCAGGCGACAACCGTGTTGTTGGTATAAATTTAGGAAGTCATATGATTGTAAAATCATGTAACTAAATTCAGTAAATGAAATACCTGTCTCTAAACGAGATGCAACTGTATCTTTTGCTAACATGTAGTTTAAACCGAAGTTTTTACCGATGTCACGTAAGAATGTAATCACATCTAAGTTTCCAAGCCAGTCATAGTTATTTGCCATCGTTGCTGGGTTTTCTACATTTTCAAACTCTAAGAAGTTTGAAAGTTGATTTTTAATACTTTCTGTGTAGTAAGCAACTGTATCTTTCGTATTTAATGTACGTTCTGCTTTTTTACCACTTGGGTCTCCGATCATACCTGTACCACCACCAACAAGTGCGATTGGTTGATGACCAGCTAATTGGAAACGACGTAACATTAATACTGGTAGCATATGACCGATGTGTAAGCTGTCCGCTGTTGGGTCAAAACCACAGTATAATTTTACACTTTCTTTTTCTAATAATTGTTGTAAACCTTCAGCATCTGTTTGCTGATTAATTAGTCCGCGAAATTCAAGATCTTGTAAAATACCCATATCCTACATACTCTCCTTTAAATTAAATAGAGCGTGAAATGTGAAAACATAAAAAAATCGCCCCTCAAATAAGGGACGATTTTGATCATCGCGTTACCACCCTAGTTGCAGGCAAAAGCCTACCACCTCATTCACATAACGGCTCAGCACCGTCTTTTCCCTTTTGAATACGATTCAATCGAAAAAAGATGCTCTAGGGGCGTAATTCGCGATCATCTATGTGCTGATTTCCACCGACCATCAGCTCTCTAAAACAGGGAAATGATCACTACTTCTCCCTTTCCACGCTCAGTTATTTATATACTTTTCTTTATATCATTATTTATATGGGCATGTCAAATAGAGGTGCGGAAGTTTCTTTCACCTCCATTTTTTACCAAGTTGTGATTAATATCGTAATAAGTGAGAGAATCGGAACACCCGCTAATAGTGAAGCATGAAACACAATCGATAAATCATTTCCAATCGTCGCTTCCACAGGATCTTTTGCTGGAGAGGCAAGAAACCGAAGCAATCGTTCAAAACGATTTACTTTCTTTGAAAAGTCTGGTACTTCTACATAATCGCTATCTAAATGTTGTTTCAGTTTATACTCTTTCTCAAAGGGATTTTCACTCAATGTCATCTACCTCCAGCAATTGTTTCAATTTCTTCATACCAGTATGAAGTCTCGATTTTACCGTTCCTACAGGAATACCAAGTATCTGCGCAATCTCTTTTTGTGGCATATCATGATAATAAGAAAGAATAAGGACAGCCCTCTGATCTTCAGGAACTTTCAAAATCGCATCCCTTACTGTGAGCTGATCTTCTTGTGAGAACTCCCCATCCTGTATTGGTACTAAAAATGGCAAAAGGGATCGCCACTTTTTTCTTCGATTCAATTTATTAATCATGAGCCGATAACCAATTTGGAACAAATATGTTTTAATCTTTCCTTTTTCAATCTCATACATATGCTTCTTACGCTCTAACATTAAAAACGTGTCTTGAACGAGATCTATGCTCAATTGCTCATCACGGTTAAAGCGATATAAAAATGTATATAGCGCGGGTTTAATTAAGACATATAGTTTTTCTCCAGCTCGCTTATCTCCATTTTGATACGCAAGCATGAGCTCTTCCTCAATCCCAATCTGCGCCATGTTTTTTGATCTCCTTTATTCCTTTTAAGGTTAAAGAAATTCGGCTAATTAAGTACGCACTTGCTACAAGTGTCCACACTTGTGATTGATTCGTAAAAAACTGGACGTATGGATTTTGAATCATAAATCCACTAGAGACTAAAATATTTAATACTTGTACGCATATGCACGCATACACCGCAAGACAGACAGAAATTGTATCAAATACATTCCAGCGAAAGTATATTTTTGTTTTTGTAAAATCAATTTTATATCCGTTTTTTCGAACGATGTATTTCCTGTCAAAAGGTATCACAATTCCAAGAATAACAATCAACATAATAACTATTACAGCGCCTGAAATAACAAATCCAATTTGTTGCATATAAATCGCCTCCCAATCTCTCGTGTCATAAACTTATACAAACAAAGAAGGCAATTGGTTCAAAAATTAATTTATTTTTTCATTATTTTCGCAGCATTCTTAGTCTAACGGACTTTTCAAGTTCGAAGTCACTAATCTCTCCTTTTCAAATAAAAGGACATATACATATATAATTGAGATTCATAGGAGAGGAACCGTTCATCCATTATTTTTATAATGAATAAAAAACTCCATTTTGAAAAAATTTTAATCAAAGTGGAGTTATCTTTCTAAATAAATATATATCATTTTCATGAAAAAACCAGCCATTCCTGAGGTTCTTATCACATTAAAGTAGCTGTTACTTTAAGTACAGTAATTTTAAATTTTGTTTACGAAACAATAAATCTACTAAATTTTTATTTCTTTACTTTTGAAACGGTCATCCCATCACCGATTGGAACAAGCACCGATTCTAATTGAGGATGATTACCCACAGCCTCGTTAAATTTCTTCATTAATTCAGTATAGCGTTTCGGCTTCACACTCTGATCTGCTACACTACCAGCTGCAAGTACGTTATCCGTAACAATTACAGCACCTGGTTTCGCTAATCTTATACAGTATTCTAAGTAATTCTCATAATTTTCTTTATCAGCATCAATAAAGAAAAAATCAAATCGCTGATTATCATTCACTAGTTTTTCAAGGCTTAGCAATGCTTCTCCTGTTATGTAGGATACTTGATTACCAAATCCTGCTTTCGATAAATTACTGTACGCTAACTTCGCGTATTTCTCCTCTAATTCAAGGGAAGTTAAATTTCCTTCTTCACCAAATCCTCTGGCAAGACAAATTCCACTATAGCCTCCAAGAGCTCCTATTTCTAGAACATTTTTAGCTCCTGAAATTGATATAAGCATGGTTAAAAGTTTTCCAGAGGATGGAGATACCGATATGGCAGGCATTCCGTTTTCTTTTATGGACAAAATCGCTGATAATCGAAATCGCGACAAAGCTTTTCCAGCAAAAAGGATATAAAGGTGTAGGACTAAATGAAATATTACGAGCATGTAATATTTCAAAAGGTGCGTTGTATCACCATTTCCCTAATGGAAAAGAAGGATTATTACTCGCTTGCTTGCAATCTTTGAATGAAGCGATTACGCAAACATCTCAACAAGTATCTGGAGCAATCGGGATTGCTGTCATGGTTTCACTTTTCTCCGCGAAACAAGAGAGTTACTTATCTAGTATGGTAAATGATTTACCAGCAGCTGCTGCTACAGGTTCATCATTTGTATTTAAAATCAGTTTAATTTTAGCGATTATTAATGTAGTACTTTCATTGTTTATGAAAAAAACGCAGTAATTTTTTAAACCCTATTTACGCTAAGTAAAATCGACTGATAACTCCATTAAAACTTATAATCCATATATAAAAAATTTAAAATTATTGTTTTTACTACAAAAGCCAAAGAGTATACTCTTTGGCTTTATATTAAAGTTTCACTTTATTTCTTTTATTACTTTTGCCGGGTTCCCACCAACTACAACGTTATCAGGCACATCCTTCGTTACAACTGCGCCAGAAGCAATCACGGCATTATCTCCAATTGTTACACCAGGATTAATAATAGCTCGCCCGCCAATCCAAACGTTATTCCCAATTGTTACTGACTTACCAAACTCGGCACCGCTTATGCGCTCGACCCAGTCAAGTGGATGGGTTGCTGTATAAATGTGCACACCAGGAGCTAACATACAGTTCTCACCGATTATAACTGGGCATACATCTAAAATGACACAATCAAAGTTAGCGTAAAAGTTTTCGCCAACATGAATGTTATAACCGTAATCACACTTAAAGGAAGATTCAACATGAATATTATCTCCTGTCGTTCCGAATAGCTCTTTTACGATTAAACTGCGCTCTTCATATTTTGTTTCCGGTGTTTCATTTAATTTTCTTGTTAATATACGAGCCTGCTCCCTTTCCTTTACTAATACTGGATCAGCAGGTATGTACATTTCTCCTTGTATCATTTTTTCTTTTTCTGTTTTCATCATATCCTCCCTTCCCGACTCGTATATACGAGTTATATATTACCATTGTCTCATCAAAAGATGTTTTAAGCTATAGGAAACCGTATTAATTTGTTAAAGAATATCTACAAATTATCTCTATCTTCCCTTCTATCATTTCTATTCAATACCTAGCACAAAAAGAAAGGTCTGAACGAAGTATACGTTCAGACCTTTCTTTTTAATCTTCCATCGTTGATAAATCGCCTGTTGGCAAGTTTAACTCCCACGCTTTTAACACGCGTCGCATAATTTTACCGCTTCTTGTTTTCGGTAATTTATCTCGGAATTCAATTTGTCTTGGCGCTGCATGAGCTGCAAGGCCCTTTTTCACAAATTGACGAATATCTTCTTTTAATTCATCAGATGCTTCATATCCAGCTCGAAGTGCGATAAATGCTTTAATAATTTCACCGCGTACTGGATCTGGAATACCAATTACACCAGCTTCTGCTACAGCAGCGTGTTCAATTAATTTACTTTCTACTTCAAATGGACCAACGCGCTCACCAGAAGTCATAATGACATCATCAATACGCCCTTGGAACCAGAAGTATCCATCTTCATCCATATAAGCAGAGTCACCTGATACATACCAATCTCCTGGCATAAAGTAAGACTCATATTTTTGCGGATTGTTCCAAACCGCGCGCATCATAGATGGCCAACCTTTTGCAATCGCTAAGTTCCCCATTGTATATGGCGGTACTTCATTTCCTTCATTATCAACAATCGCTGCCTTCACACCTGGAATTGGTTTCCCCATTGATCCCGGGCGAATTTCCATACAAGGATAGTTACAAATAACTTGTCCTCCTGTTTCTGTCATCCACCATGTATCATGAATGCGAAGACCGAATGCATTCATTCCCCAGCGAATTACTTCTGGGTTTAATGGTTCACCAACACTTAGTACGTGACGGAGTGCTGATAAATCGTATTTCTTAATCGCTCCTTCGCCCGCTCCCATTAACATACGGAATGCTGTTGGTGCACTATACCAAACTGTTACACCGTAATCCTCTAGCGCTTCGTACCATGCCTCTGGACTAAAACGTCCTCCTAAAACGACATTTGATCCACCTACTAACCACGGTGCAAAAATACCGTAAGCAGTTCCTGTCACCCAGCCTGGGTCAGCTGTGCACCAATATACATCATCCTCTTTTAAATCAAGCACCCATTTTGCCGTTTGATAATGCTGCACCATTGCATTTTGTGCATGAAGAACACCTTTTGGTTTCCCTGTAGAGCCGGACGTATAGTGAAGAATTAATCCATCTTCGCGGTCTAACCATTCAATTTGCAGCTTATTAGAGGCTTGCTCAAATAATGGATTAAACGCAATAAGTTTTCCGCCTTCTTCTACATTATCGCCAACAAGAAAGACTGTTTTTAATGCTGGTAAATCATTAAGCGGTACACGTTCTAACAATTCAGGTGTTGTAATTAACACCTTTGCTTCGCTATCTTCTAAGCGATCGCGTACTGCTCCTTCCATAAATGCTTCAAATAACGGACCAACAATTGCTCCTAATTTTACTGCACCAAGAAGTGCGAAATATAATTCTGGTGAACGCGGCATGAAAATAAAAACGCGATCTCCTTTTTCTACATCACCATAGTTTTTCAGAACATTTCCTGCTTTATTAGAGAACTCCTTCATTTCTTTAAATGTATATTTTTCTTTGCGTGCTCCATCTTGATAATAAAGGGCCACTTTATTTTTTCGATCAGATTTCGCATGCTTATCAATTGCCTCATATGCCATATTTACTCGGCCTGTTTCATACCAAGAAAAGTTTTTATTAACCTCTTCCCAGTTGAAACCTGCATATGCTTCTTCATAATCGGGCAAATTATTTTCTCCTTTAATGACAGGAAGCGTTTCCACTTTCATACTTTACATCCCCCTCCTATGTATTCTATTATCTATTATAATAACATTATTTAAAATTTTCAGTATTTTTGTTGATTTTTAGACAAATTTTTACTGACAAAATTCGATTCACATCGCATATATTATAAAGTACGATAGATTGTAGATTCACAAACCCTCAAGGTGGTGAGTAAAACATTGATTCATAGAAAAATATATAATGCAAGAAACTTAAAAACGGCGCGAGGAACTTTAATTATTGAAGGCCCTGTGTCTACACATAATCTCGAAATGTATGAATTTCATCCAGACTTAGTTGCATTCCGTCCTGCTGATCAGCAATATAAAGCAATTGTCGAAATTTCTAAATTACCAGAAGCTCGTCTCATTATTGCGAGACAAGACCAAACAATTGTCGGATATGTTACATACCTATATCCTGATCCGCTAGAACGATGGTCAGAAGGAAACATGGAGAATTTAATTGAACTCGGAGCAATTGAAGTCATTCCAGCATTCCGTGGATGCTCTGTTGGAAAAAATCTATTAGAAGTTTCTATGATGGATGATCATATGGAAGATTATATTATATTAACGACTGAATATTATTGGCACTGGGATTTAAAACAAACTGGTTTGAATGTTTGGGAATACCGTAAAGTGATGGAAAAGATGATGAACGCAGGAGGCCTAGAATGGATGGCAACAGATGATCCAGAAATTTGTTCTCATCCCGCTAACTGTTTAATGGTTCGCATCGGCAACCGCGTTGATCCAAACTCCATCCAAGCATTTGACCGTTTACGCTTTCAAAATCGTTTTATGTATTAAGAAGGGAGGCATATTCAATGATTGTAGAAGAAATTATGAATCATGATGTAATCACACTGCACCCAGACGATACGATAGAAACAGCAATACGAACAATACGTACAAAGAGCATTCGGCATATTCCTATTATTAATCAAGATAACAACGTAGTCGGTATTATTTCCGACCGCGACGTCCGAGATGCAAGTCCATCCATTCTTGATGAAGAAGTTTCACTCAATATATTAAAACAACCTATTCAAGTCATTATGAAACAGTCCGTGATGACATGTCATCCTCTCGATTTTGTTGAGGAAATTGCGACGTTATTTTTTGAAAATAAAATTGGCTGTCTTCCTGTTACAAAGGGAGGAAAGCTTGTTGGAATCATATCAGAATCCATAGTACTGCATACACTCGTCAAACTGACAGGTGCTCATCAGCCAAGTTCACAAATTGAGATTCAAGTAAAAAATGAACCTGGTATTCTCGGAAAAGTAGTTGCTATTTTTAGCGAACTACAAATTAATATTGTGAGCGTTCTCGTCTATCCAGCAAAAGATGAGAATGATAAAGTACTCGTTTTCCGCATTCAAACGATGAATCCTCTCAGGGTGATTGAAGCACTAGAACAGAAGGGCTACCATGTTTTATGGCCAAATATAATGGGGATGCAGGCATGAAGAGCGCCTTCATTTATTCAGATGATTTTCGGGGCTATTCCTTTAGCCCTGAACATCCTTTTAATCAACTTCGCGTTACACTTACTTATGATTTATTACTAAAAAGTGGGTTCATTCATCCTTCTCAAGTCATTCCCCCACGTATGGCAACAGATGAGGAGATTGCTTTCATTCATACAGAGGAATACATAAATGCGGTAAAACGTGCTGGAGAAGGGAAATTAGAACAATCAATCGCCATGTCATACGGTCTTGGAACAGAAGATACACCGATGTTTCAAAATATGCATGAAGCGAGCGCATTACTTGTTGGCGGTACATTAACAGCTGTAGATGCTGTTCTTTCAGGTCAAGTAAAGCATGCATTAAATTTAGGTGGTGGGTTACACCACGGATTCCGGGGCAAGGCATCTGGATTTTGTATCTATAACGATAGCTCTATCGCTATAAAATATATGCAGAAAAAATATGGATTGCGTGTTTTATACATTGATACGGATGCCCATCACGGCGATGGTGTACAATGGTCCTTTTATGATGATCCTAACGTCTGCACCATCTCATTACATGAAACTGGGCGCTATTTATTTCCGGGAACCGGCGCTGTAAACGAGCGAGGGCAAGGTGTTGGATACAGTTATTCTTTCAACGTTCCACTCGATGCCTTTACAGAAGACGAATCTTTTTTACAATCTTATCGTACCGTGGTGAAAGAAGTCGCAGCTTACTTTAAACCGGACATCATTTTAACGCAAAATGGAGCCGACGCACATTATTATGATCCTCTTACTCACCTTTGTGCAACGATGCAAATTTATCGTGAAATCCCAAAGCTTGCTCATGAAATCGCCAATGAATACTGTGATGGGCGCTGGATTGCTGTTGGCGGTGGCGGCTACGACATATGGCGCGTCGTTCCAAGAGCATGGGCACTCATTTGGCTCGAAATGAACAACATCCAAAACATCTCAGGTTATCTCCCTCCAGAATGGATTGAAGCTTGGAAAGGACAAGCACCTATTGACCTTCCCCTCACATGGGAAGACCCTAACAACATGTATAATCCCATCCCTCGAAAACCAGAAATTGAAGAAAAAAATGCATTAACGGTGGCAAAATCCCTTGAAATTATTCGGAATAATACGAAAAAAGCTTTATATTAATTTATAAGAATAGGAGATTTTCTCCTATTCTTTTTTATGAAAGGTGATATTTTATGTGGAAAGGGCCGCTCATCCATACAAAACGTGGTACTTTTGAAATATTTATAAAAGGGAATGGTGAGCCACTCTGCGTTACCCATCACTACTCCGTCTTTAACGAAACTGGTGATTATTTGGCTGAGAGTTTTACTCCCACTCATCGTGTATTTTTAATCAATTTAAGAGATGCTGGCAATTCTATAAAAACCACAAAAGAAACTGAATTAAGCTTGCTTGAAACAATTGAAGATTTAGAGGCGATAAAAGAAGCATTGCAACTTACATCATGGCATTTCGCCGGACATTCTACAGGTGGGATGCTTGGACTTCTATACGCTATTACCTACCCAGATTCCTTGCAATCCTTAGTTGTTGTCGGTGCTGCTGCTAGTAACTACACGAAAACACCAGATTGTATTTACCATCCTGACCATCCAAGATTTCAATATATGCAAGACATCATCGAAGAATTGAAACTCCCTCATCTTACACCAGAAGAGCGAATTACATTATCAGCTGAACGGACAAAATTATCTTTATATAAACCAGAACACTATAAAACATACTTCTCGAAACCGATTTATAAAACAATGGCTGTAAGTCGGATGAACGCTTTCGCTAAAGAATACCCACAATTTTACTTAAGAGATCAGCTTTCATCTATTACAGCAAAAACATTAATCATTTGCGGGAAGCACGATGTTCAGTGCCCATTGCAATATTCAATAGAGATACACGAAAGTATATCAGATTCTATATTTATTCCATTTGAGTATAGCAACCATTATCCTTTTTTAGAAGAAAGCAGTCTTTTTACATCTATCATGAAAACTTTTTATAAATCATTACAGCACGAAAGCAGCAGGTACTAAATCACCTGCTGCTTGTGTAAGTGTAAACCCCTTCTTTATTTTGCTACAAACGTAACCTGATTTGCAGTTGCCCATTCATTCATCGGTACAACCGTATATTTCTTACCTGACTGTAACATTGCACCATTTTGTAAATCAAAGATTCCTACTGCTCCTTTTCGAGAAGAAAAACGATATTGTGCTTCTAGTTTATTTCCATCTTCACTTTGTAATTCTACTTTTCGTCCAGCAAACAGCTCCATATTCGGATCGTTCTCTAACGCGATTTGGATCGACTTATTATCTATCGCTTCTGCACTTTGAATCACAAGTGGTGCAATAGTTTCTGAAGTAAACATTGGATTTTTAACTGTTGCCCAATCAGACGTTATTGTATACGTCATACCTGGTTGTAATGTTTGACCAGCAGGCAGACGAAACTTCGGTGCTTGTCTGCCATCTGCCGCTTGTGTAAATGGAACATATCCTGCTACAATTTCTTCTCCTGAGCTTGATGTAATCGTTACTTTCCGGTCTCGCAGTGAAGAAATAATTTGATATTGTTTTCCTTCTTTATCTTTATTTTCTTCGTCTAACTGAAACGCCTGATCTCCTCGCCCTGCTTTATACGCTTCAATAATATTTGCATAATCTGTCACACCATCTTCTAAAAATGATTCAATTTCAAACGTATCATTAGTCACTTGTTTTGCTTGACGAACATTAATTTTTTCCGTACTTGCCTCAAATTTTTCTTTTGTTCCACCTTTATAACTTAATTTATATTTTTTTCCTGGTTTTTGAACTGTAACAGGTACAATATATGTACTTGTAGCTCCCGTTTTCAATCGTGGTACATTCACAATTTCTAGGCCATTATCAAATACAAAATTTTTCTTAATCGCCTCTAAATTTTCTAACTTCACCTCTTCTTCTGATAAAGGTTTAGAAAATGTTAGTTGCAATGTCATTGCGTTTAATGGCTGTAATTTTGTAATCTGTGCTTCTTGCTGCTTCTTTTCTTTTTTCGCTTCTTGTTTTGTCTCCTGTTTTGCTTCTGCTTTTGTTTCTCCTTGTGCACAACCTGTTACCATTACTGTAAATCCAATCATAGCTGGCACTAAAAATTTCATTTTTTTCATCCTCATCAAACCTCCAAATGATTATTTTTCTTTCAGATTCAATCATCTAATACTCAACAGATACCGGTTTTCTCATATCCCCTTATCTGTTCACTTTCTTTCTGTGATACCTATAGTAGATGGCAAGTATAAATTGCCAATAAATAAATTCTTAAAAAAAGATAAAATAATGGTAATATATTTTTTAATTTTGTTAATTTGACTACCCTTAAACATAAAAAAAACTGTCAGTACTTTGACAGGTTCACTATACGTTAAAGCGATATCCAGCTCCCCATACCGTTTCAATATATTGCGGATGGGCAGGATCTCTTTCAATTTTCTCACGTAACTTTCGGACATGAACAACAACTGTAGCTAAATCTCCCGCTGAATCTAACCCCCAAATACGTTCAAATAACTGTTCCTTACTTAAAACTTGATTCGGGTTCATCACAAAAAATGTAAGTAGATCAAATTCTTTTGTTGTAAAAGCAACTTCTTCGTTGTTTATGAATACTTTTCTAGCCCGTTGATCGATAGAAATTCCATGAATATATAACGTATCTCGCTGCTTGATCATATTTCCAGATAACCGCTCGTAACGCGCGATATGTGCTTTTACTCTTGCAACTAATTCACTTGGACTGAAAGGCTTTGTAATATAATCATCAGCCCCTAGCCCAAGACCACGAATTTTATCAATATCTTCTTTTTTAGCTGATACAAGCAAAATAGGAATATCTTTCACAGCACGTATTTGTTTACAAATTTCAAATCCATTTATTTTTGGAAGCATGATATCTAAAATGATTAGATCATATTGTTCCTGTAAAGCACAGCGCAATCCTGTTTCACCTGAATGTTGTACATCCACTTGGAAATCATGAATCTCTAAATAATCTCGCTGTAATTCTGCAATGCTTACCTCATCTTCAATTAATAACACTCGCTTCAATTTACTCACCACATTCCTGTACTTTTTTCAATGAGAAGAAAACACTAGTACTTTCTCCTAATTCACTTTCTGCCCAAATTCCCCCCCATGTTCTTCAACGATTTGCTTTGCAATCGCTAAGCCGAGGCCACTACCACCTGTACTAGAATTACGTGATTGTTCTGCACGGTAAAAACGTTCAAAAATATAGGGAAGTGTATCGGATTCTATACCGGATCCATTATCTGTCACCTTTACTATTACTACATCCTTTTTATCCAGTAGTGTAACGGTAATCTCTTTCAGCGGCTTATCCATATACTTCACGCTATTATGAATTAAATTAGAAACAACCCGCTTCATCTTTTCCCGATCAGCTGTTACATAAATATGCGAAGCATCAAGTGATTGTAAGCATAAATGTATTCCATCCTTACTTAAATCCATCTGTATTTCTTCTATTAAATCTTCCATAAACGTATATAATTCTATCGTTTCAAATCGAAACGGCACCCGATTCAAATCTAATTTTGAAAACAAAAATAGCTCATCAATGAGTGTATCCATATGTCTTGCCTTTGTATAAATTGTTGTTAAGTATCTGTCCATCTTCTCCGGTGTATTTGCAACTCCATCTTTTATTCCTTCTACATAACCAATAATAGATGTAATCGGTGTTTTTAAATCATGAGAGATATTCGAAATGAGTTCTTTTCGATTTTCTTCATATTGCGCCTGCACTTCAATAGATTCTTTTAATTTTTGTCTCATTTCTTCAAACGCTTGGTTTAATTGTCCAATTTCATCATGAGACGTAACTGGAATTTGAAAGTGTAAATCTCCTTCTTTAATTCTTCCAGTCGCATCCTTCAAGGTGAGAATAGGTTTTATCACACTTCTTGAAACGAAATAACTTAATAACCCAATGATAAAAATGGCTAAAAGCAATAACGATATAAATAAAATAGGAAATAGCTTTTGAGTTAAATCTACATATGAACTTTGCTTATTTAATACAAATATACTTCCTTTCTCATTATGAGGAAAATAAAAATCAAACTTCACATAGCGATAAAATGTATCATTTAGTTCCGCAGTACCACGACTATTAATATTCGTTTCTTCAAATTTAGGAAGAGCTTCTTTCAAACTAGAACTTTCAATTGCTTTTGATACATATGAAATTGTTTCTCCTTTTCTTACAACTATTTTCACACCTTTTTTCTCTAATGATGGCATCATTGCTTCATCGAATAGTTGCGATTGATTCTGCTTAGCTGCTACCTTTAGTTCAAGAAAAGCATTTTCTTCCTCTGGCGTCAGTGGCTTTTGAATATAAGAACTCTTATAAAAATTTTTCACTGATTCTAAATTTCCCGTTATAGAAAAAACAATTAAAAAACCCGTAACTAATAAAAGAGTAATTGAAACAAAAATCACAGCAATATAAGATAATAAAAACCTTGTTTTAATAGACATAACTCCATTCCTCACTTTACGAACCTTCCTATATTATTCATAAGCATAAGAAGATATTTCCGAATACTCAAGCGATTTTATAGTTATTTTAGCGACAGTTTATAAAAAATTAATATTTATATTTTACAGTATAAAGTGAAGCACTTATATTCTAAGACAATTCTTACAAAAGTATAATTCCTCACACTTATCATTGAGAAGGTGGTGAAATGCAATATTAAAAAGAACTTTAAGTATGATATGTTGTTTATTCTTTTTACAAGGTTGCACACAAGATCAAGAATCTAAAAAGGAGATGAAAAGCATGGAAAAACAACTACTCACCGCTGTAGAGCAACAAGATACAAATGCCGTTCTATCATTGATTCAGCAAGGAGCAAATATAAATGTAACAGATAATCAAGGACGCACTCCTATTATGGTTGCTACATATGGAAATGATGTAAAAACTGCAAAAGTACTGATTGATGCCGGGGCTGATGTCAACATCCAAGACGGGATGAAAAATAATCCATTCTTATATGCTGGCGCTGAAGGGTATTTAGAAATTTTAAAACTAACAATTGATGCCGGCGCTGATCCAACACTTACAAATCGTTATGGTGGAACAGCCCTTATTCCAGCCGCAGAACATGGCTATATCGACGTCATAAAAGAACTTCTCACTCGAACAAATATTGATGTGAACCATGTAAATAACCTCGGATGGACCGCTTTAATGGAAGCTATCGTACTAAGTGATGGCAACGAAATACAACAACAAGTCATACGTCTCCTCATTGAGCATGGCGCAAATATAAATATTCCAGATCATGATGGCGTTACCCCGTTGCAACATGCACGCGCTCATAACTTTAAAGAAATTGAAGAAATTTTATTACAGGCAGGTGCACAGGAACCAAACGTTCATAGATAAGCAATTGAGTGCTACAAAATCATCCGAAGTGCTTGCACTAAAAGAGTACTTCGGGTATATCAAAAACTTAATTTTTGTTTCCTTCCAATACGTATGCTACATTATAGTTGCTATACAACTATATAACTTATAAAAATCCATAACAGGGTGGGAAAACATATGACCAAACCTCGGATTGGTATGATAGGACTAGGCAGCATTGCACAAAAAGCTTATCTTCCAACTCTCACAAAAGAAACAGATTGAACATTTACGGGAGCGTTTACACCAAATGCTGAAAAACGCAAACAAATCTGTAAGCAATATCGTATTCAAGACTTCACTAGCTTACAAACTCTCGCTTCAGAATGCGACGCAATGTTTGTCCATAGTTCCACTGCAACACATTACGAAATCGTTTCCGAACTACTTCAAAGGGGAATCGATGTTTACGTTGATAAACCGTTAGCTGCCACTGTCGAACAAGCTAAACAATTAGTAGAGCTGAGCGAAAAACATAACCGAAAACTTATGGTTGGCTTCAATCGCCGCTTCGTTCCTATGTATGTTGGTGCAAAAGAACAAGCAAATGATATTTCATGGATTCGTATTGAAAAGCATCGTACAAACAAAGCCGGCCCATATACATATGATTTTACAATGCTTGATGACTATTTACATATCGTCGATACAGCGCGCTGGTTGGCTGATGGTGAGCTTCGTATTGTTCACGATATGATGCAAATCAACGAAAAAAATGAACTCCTTTATGGGCATCATACGTATACAAGTTCAAATGGCACATTACTCTCTACCGCTATGCACCGTCATGCTGGTACAAATTTAGAACAAATCGAACTTGTCACAACAGGTAAAATCATTCGTGTAAAAAACATGAATACGTTGGAGATTGAACAAGATAATCACGTTACACAAAGTGGTTCGCCATCCTGGGAAACGACATTAAAACAACGTGGATTTGAAGATGCTGTACAACATTTCATCGATTGTGTACAAGGAGATACAAAGCCATTGGTTGATGGAGTAGAAGGTTTGAAATTACAACAAATGCTAGAGTCATTACTACAATTAACTGTTAATAGGAATTTATTATCATAGAACAAAATAAAACAACCACTCAGTCATAAAACTAAATGGTTGTTTTATTTTTGCTATGCGTTTTTACGTTTCATAAACAGTATCGAACCTACAGCTAGTAATAGTCCCCCAACTACAATAAAAATCCAATTTGAAAGATTTGAACCAGTAGCCGGTAATAATCCTCCTATTGTCGATTCTTTCTCTGCTTGTGATGATTCTTTCTCTACTTTTGATTGTGCCTGTTCTTTTGCTGGAAGATTGTTATCCAGATGTGTTGTTGTACCTGGTGTAACTACCTTTTCAGGTTTCTTTTTATCCTTTACAGTATGTTTAATAATTTCTCCATCTTGCCTAATTTCAAATGGGAATGTTTCTTCGTTAATCAAATACCCTTCTGGTGCAAATGTTTCTTTATACGTATATTTTCCATATGGTAATTTCTCAAATTTCGCAATTCCCTTTTCATTAGTTTTTCCTTTTACTACTTCTTTTCCTTGTTCATCGTAAATCGTAAACTCAGCTCCTGGAAGTTTGTTATTTCCATCTGCTACATCTACTTTTGTTATTTCTAGAGAGCCTGCAACCTTTTTATCTTGTACAACATGTTTAATAATTTCTCCATCTTGTTTAATTTCAAATGGGAACGTCTCTTCATTCAATACGTACCCTTCTGGTGCAAATGTTTCTTTATATGTATATTTTCCGTACGGTAATTTTTCAAATTTCGCAATTCCCTTTTCGTCAGTTTTCCCTTTTACTACTTTTTTTCCTTGTTCATCGTAAATCGTAAATTCAGCTCCTGGAAGTTTGTTATTTCCATCTCGTAAATTCAGCTCCTGGAAGTTTGTTATTTCCATCTGCTACATCTACTTTTGTTATCTCTAGAGAGCCTGTAACCTTTTTATCTTGTACGACATGTTTAATAATTTCTCCATCTTGTTTGATTTCAAATGGGAACGTCTCTTCATTCAATACGTACCCTTCTGGCGCAAATGTTTCTTTATATGTATATTTTCCGTACGGTAATTTTTCAAATTTCGCAATTCCCCTTTCGTCAGTTTCCCCTTTCACTACTTTTTTTCCTTGTTCATCGTAAATCGTAAATTCAGCTCCTGGAAGTTTGTTATTTCCATCCGCTACATCTACTTTTGTTATCTCTAGAGAGCCTGTAACCTTTTTATCTTGTACGACATGTTTAATAATTTCTCCATCTTGTTTGATTTCAAATGGGAACGTCTCTTCATTCAATACGTACCCTTCTGGCGCAAATGTTTCTTTATATGTATATTTTCCGTACGGTAATTTTTCAAATTTCGCAATTCCCCTTTCGTCAGTTTCCCCTTTCACTACTTTTTTTCCTTGTTCATCGTAAATCGTAAATTCAGCTCCTGGAAGTTTGTTATTTCCATCCGCCACATCTACTTTTATTATCTCTAGAGAGCCTGCAACCTTTTTATCTTGTACAACATGTTTAATAATTTCTCCATCTTGTTTGATTTCAAATGGGAACGTCTCTTCATTCAATACGTACCCTTCTGGTGCAAATGTTTCTTTATATGTATATTTTCCGTACGGTAATTTTTCAAATTTCGCAATTCCCTTTTCGTCAGTTTTCCCTTTTACTACTTTTTTTCCTTGTTCATCGTAAATCGTAAATTCAGCTCCTGGAAGTTTGTTATTTCCATCTGCTACATCTACTTTTGTTATCTCTAGAGAGCCTGTAACCTTTTTATCTTGTACGACATGTTTAATAATTTCTCCATCTTGTTTGATTTCAAATGGGAACGTCTCTTCATTCAATACGTACCCTTCTGGCGCAAATGTTTCTTTATATGTATATTTTCCGTACGGTAATTTTTCAAATTTCGCAATTCCCCTTTCGTCAGTTTCCCCTTTTACTACTTTTTTTCCTTGTTCATCGTAAATCGTAAATTCAGCTCCTGGAAGTTTGTTATTTCCATCTGCTACATCTACTTTTGTTATCTCTAGAGAGCCTGTAACCTTTTTATCTTGTACGACATGTTTAATAATTTCTCCATCTTGTTTGATTTCAAATGGGAACGTCTCTTCATTCAATACGTACCCTTCTGGCGCAAATGTTTCTTTATATGTATATTTTCCGTACGGTAATTTTTCAAATTTCGCAATTCCCCTTTCGTCAGTTTCCCCTTTCACTACTTTTTTTCCTTGTTCATCGTAAATCGTAAATTCAGCTCCTGGAAGTTTGTTATTTCCATCCGCTACATCTACTTTTGTTATCTCTAGAGAGCCTGTAACCTTTTTATCTTGTACAACATGTTTAATAATTTCTCCATCTTGTTTGATTTCAAATGGGAACGTCTCTTCATTCAATACGTACCCTTCTGGTGCAAATGTTTCTTTATACGTATATTTTCCATATGGTAATTTCTCAAATTTCGCAATTCCCTTTTCATCAGTTTTTCCTTTTACTACTTCTTTTCCTTGTTCATCGTAAATCGTAAACTCAGCACCTGGCAATTTATTGTTACCGCTCACAATATCTTCTTTTGTAATTTCAATACTTCCTTTAATTTGCTTGTTTACTACTTGTATCGTTCCTATTTCACCTGTTTTCACTTCAATCACTTGAGGCTGTTCACCTAATACATAACCAGTTGGAGCTTTTACTTCTTTTACAGTGTAAGTTCCTGTAGGAATATTGCTAAGCTCCGCGATTCCATTCGTATTTGTTGTAACTGTCCCTACAGACTCACCATTTGCATTAAATACTTCAAATACAGCCCCTGCTAAAACTTCATTATTTTCTCCGACTTTTTTCACTTTGAGAGAACCAGCAGCCTCCCAATTCACTGCAAGATCACCACTAATTTTCTCTTCATTTCGTTCTAATAGTACAGTTGCATTTTGAATTGTATCTGTACCCCGATATGCAATTGCTTGTATTTTTGTAAGGTTGGAAGTGACTTTTAAATTAAACTCACCTGTTTTGGTTGCTTTTGGAATTTGAATACGGAACTTCTCACCAAGAGCAAGTTGATCTTTCACTTCTCCATTTTCATTAACGATCTGCACCCCTTCTGGTGCATTACTTGTAGTAACTTTAAATGTACCATTTTTAGCATTTGTTTGAACGGTATATAAATTTGTTTCAAAATAGTCACCTTTTAATTCCGCTTTTTGCTTTTCCACTGGAATTACATTCATAGAAATATCTTGCGTTTCTTGACTATTATTTGCCGCTTTAATAATAACTTTAGCCGCATTTTCTACATTTTTATTCTCATGCTTTAATTCATTCACATCAAGCTGCCCTAATGCGTTCCACACTGCAAGCTGCGTTGCATAGTGTGCTTCTTGCCAATTCGATACGCCTAACTGTTCTGCACTTTTTTGTGGATAACCATTTAATAACACACGGTACACAATATTATCGGTTTTCCCCATTTCAGGTAGGTCTTGTCCACTTGGAGATTTAAGACCTAATGTTAAACAATATGCAATTTGGCCGTTAGCTGTTTTAATAACTTCAGTTCTAATATACTTACCTAATTGATTGCTATAGCTCCAGTTCATTGCATACTTCTCATGTGACATAACCTCTGCACTTGCTTTCGGTAACATCAAATTAAAAACTAGAGATAATACAGATAATAAAGCTAGTATTCTTACAACAAACTTTTTCCCCATACATGAAACCTCCCAATTCAACTCGAAATGCGTATCATTCAAATATTTAGAATAATAGCGACAAATCTATTTTTCATTATAAAGTGAAAAAACAGAAATTTTAACATATAATTGTTACATAATTGAGAATTCTTATTGAGAAATTTTAATTTAAATATGTCTTCTAATTAACTAATATATGATATCCTTATTGACAAAATAAACCGCATACATTTTTCAGAATTTACTTTCATTCCCATTTCCTCTTTATTTCTATCACAAACTTCTATAGAATATGTTGATAGGAATTATAAATTTTATACTGAATCGTGGAAAGGATGGGAATAACACATGTTGAACGAATTTAAGAAATTCGCCTTAAAAGGGAATGTAATGGACTTAGCTGTCGGGGTTGTAATCGGTGGTGCATTTGGTAAAATTGTTTCTTCGTTAGTAGCCGATGTTATTATGCCGTTGGTTGGATTACTACTTGGTGGAATAAACTTCAAGGGACTTTCCTTTACATTTGGAAAGGCTGTTGTAAAATATGGTGCATTTATTCAAACAGTTGTTGACTTCTTAATTATCGCTTTCTCCATCTTCTTATTTATCAAGCTATTCAACAAGCTAACAGCCAAAAAAGAAGTAGTAGAAGTAGAAGAAGTAGTAGAACCAACACAAGAAGAAGTACTTCTTGGCGAAATTCGCGACTTATTGAAACAACAAAACGCTTCAAAAGACAACGCGTAAATAGAACGGACAAAAGGCATGCCCTCGTGGGGCATGCCTTTTTATATTTCATAACGTTTCCGAATTCATATGAATGAACAAAATAATACCGGCAACCATTAATACCATAATAGAACCTGCAAATAATGTAATCGCAACAAATACGAAACTTGTGCTCAAATTCAATGAAATACTTTCAATAAAAATAGAAGTTACATACGTGATAAGGGCAATTCCTGCAAGAATACTTCCTGGAACAAAGCGCTTTAAGCCATTTTGTTTTAACGTCATATATGCAAAAAAAGCAGTCATACAAAGCGTAATTATCCAAAGAACGATCATCTCTTCCCCCCTCACAAGCCTTTTCTTTCTATTATACATGACATTGTGTAGTAATAGGGAAATTTGATTCTAGATCATGTACAATAAAGGGAAGAATGAAATATGTAGCGAACATGGATAATAAAAAACTCACAGCATCGCGCTGTGAGTTTTCCTATCCTTACTTCGTCGAATCTCTAAATTGGATTCGGTGAGGTAAGATAACTGTATGATCTTCTACTTTTTCTTTGTTCATGTATTTTGTTAATAGACGCATTGCTACTGCACCGATGTCATACATTGGTTGTACAACTGTTGAAAGCTGCGGGCGTACCATTAATGCAAGACGCGTATTGTCAAAGCCAAGCACTTCTACGTCTTCTGGTACGTTTAATCCAGCGTCTTGCGCTGCATGGATTACACCTAGTGCCATTTCATCTGAAGATACAAAGATGGCTGTTGGTTTTTGATCAAGTTCCCAAAGCTTTTCAAATGCTTCTAGACCTGAATCGTATGTGTAATCTCCGTCAATTACAAGATTTTCATCATAAGCGATACCAGCTTCTTCTAAAGCTTTTTTGTAACCTTTTAATTTTTTTGCGCTCCCAGCTTTGTCAATGTAAGGACCTGATACGAAACCGATACGCTTATGCCCTTGTTCTAAGAAATGCTTCATTGCATCATAAGCTGCTTGTGTATAATCGATATTTACTGATGATGTTTCATTTTCCTCATCAAATGATGCTGCTAACACGATTGGTACTGGAGACTTTTTAAACTCTTCTACATGCGTATCTGTAATATCTTCACCCATGAATACAATACCGTCCACTTGTTTACCAAGCATTGTATTTAATAAATGGAACTCTTTTTCTTTATTTTGGTCAGAGTTACTTAAAATAATGTTATATTTGTACATTGTTGCGATATCTTCGATTCCACGTGCAAGTTCTGCATAAAACGTATTAGAGATATCTGGAATAATAACACCTACTGTTGTTGTCTTTTTACTTGCTAATCCACGTGCTACCGCATTTGGGCGATACCCTAAACGATCAATTGCTTCTAATACTTTCTTTCTTGTTGTAGGCTTTACATTTGGATTACCGTTTACAACACGTGATACGGTTGCCATCGAAACGTTTGCTTCGCGCGCTACATCATAGATTGTTACGTTCATCTCTTCGCACACTCCTTCTATATTATGTTATCTATCTTTATGTATCGGTTCACTTAAATGAAAAAAAGACATCAACTCTACTTGAAGATGTCACTCCCGAGTCCTTTTACTAATGATACGATAAAAATGCAGGCTCATACAATATTTTCCCGCAAAAGTTTCGAAAAAATTCGCTTCTTTTCTTCTATTTTCGTATTTTTCATGTAAAAAAGGACATTTTCCGCAAAAAAGTCTATGCAACAAGTGCCGCATAGACTTTAAAATCTGTTCTGACTATCTATCGCGAAATGCTTTTAATTCTTTCATAAACTCATTGAATTCTGGAATATCCATCTGTTGTGCTGAATCTGATAACGCAACAGCCGGGTCTGGATGTACTTCAGCCATAACCGCATCAGCACCAATTGCCATCGCTGCTTTTGCAGTCGGTAATAAGAGGTCACGTCGTCCTGTAGAATGCGTTACATCCACTACGACAGGTAAATGTGTCTCTTTCTTCAAAATCGGCACAGCAGAAATATCTAGCGTATTACGCGTTGCCTTTTCATAAGTCCTGATGCCGCGCTCACATAAAATAATATCTCCGTTACCTTGTGCAATAATATATTCTGCCGCATACATAAATTCTTCAAGCGTTGCTGATAAACCACGTTTTAACAATACTGGCTTTTTCACTAATCCAGCAGCTTTGAGCAGTTCAAAGTTTTGCATATTACGAGCGCCGATTTGAATCACATCAACATAATCTAATGCCATTTCAATATCATTTGGATTTAAAATTTCACTAATAACCGCTAAATCATATTCATCCGCCACTTGTCGTAATATCTTCAAGCCTTCTAAACCAAGCCCTTGGAAATCATAAGGTGATGTACGAGGTTTAAATGCACCACCGCGCATAAGCTTTAAGCCTTGCGCTTTCATCGCTTCAGCAACTTGGCGCACTTGCTCATAACTTTCTACCGCACATGGTCCCATAATAAAGTGAGGATTGCCATCACCAATTTTTTCACCTTTTATATCAACAATTGTATCTTCTGATTTTTTCTTACGTGAAACAAGAAGCGCTTTACGGTGATCATCTTCTTGTAATTCTAAACCTGTTTTAAAAATTTGTTTAAAAAGATGTTGAAGAGTCGATGTTTCAAACGGCCCCTCATTCTTCTCAGCAATTAAATCCAGCATTTTTCGCTCACGTACAGGGTCAAATCGTTTCACACCTTGCACTTCTTTTAATTTACCAACTTCTTGTACAAGACGACCTCGTTCGTTTAATAACTCTAACATTTTCATGTTAATCTCATCAATTTGAGAACGTAAACGATCTAATTCTTGTGATGCCATAAGAAAGCCACCTCTTTCACGTTATATATAAAGATTACCTTATTATCATGGTTAAGATAATTTATTATATCCGATAGATGTCAGGTTGTCACATGATATACATTACAGTTGGAATCGTTCTCTTTCACTTAGACAAAATATACTCCCGCAGCTTTTTTATCGAAAAAAGCTTCCTAAAACTTTCACATTAAATTGGTGTTTTTTTGAAACAATTATACTCCCAAACAGACAACTCTCTACATATCTATTTCATAAAATCTAACAAAAGAAGCAAGCATATCCGCTTGCTCCTTCCTACTTCACATTCTCTTCTAAAGTTTGCTTCTTAATATTCCAATGGGATGTATGCCATACCGCTACCCCATCTTTTATGTATAGCACTTGCGGTGACTCATGTTTAATACCAAAATGCTCTGCAATACGATCCGATACATCTCTTGCATCTTGCACGTATAAATAATAAGCAGGCGCTTCTTTTACATCTTGACAATATGCCTCAAATTCCGCGTACGCTCCTTGGCTAATTGGACATGTTGTACTATGTTTAAAAAGAGTATATGGTTCCCCTGTTTCTAATAACGCTTCAAATTCTTCTATTGTTTCAATTTTAGTCATACTCATTTTATTCACCTCTCATACGGATTGGAAGTCTAGAGCGCTTCTCTTTCTTCTCCGCTTTCTCTAACTTCTTCTCTGCTTTTTCTAGCTTTTTTTCTTGTCTAGTAGCACGAAAATGATTATACACTTCAATTGCCACGCTACTCCATTGTACAACTTGCGCAACCTTGTCTGCATTATTTTCAATTTCATTCGTAACAGAATCCGATACATTACGAAGTTTCGTATTTAAAGAATGAATTGTCGTTCCAATTCCATCTACACCTTCTACTACTTTATTTAACGACTGGGATTTCTGTTGAATATCATCAGCTAATGCGTTCGTCTTATGTAATAATTGTTCTGTCTCTACGCTTATCCCTTGCATTTGCTTTTCTAAGCCTTCTAGTGTACTTGCAACGTTTTCTAACGTCTTCTGAACCGATAGTAACGTTCTACATGTGTACACCACCAATATAGCAAAAGCAATTGCAATTATGGCTGCACTTACGTATAAAAGAACTTGCATTTCATCACTTCCTTTATCTTTTTCATACTTTCCCCTATTATACAATCATTTTCCGTTTCGTTCTAACCCCTACTGCCTGGCGTTAATTTTCATACTTATTCGTCAACTTTAACATAAATCATTCAACAAATACCAGCAAGTAGGTTACAATATAGAAGGATACATAATTAGTAGGGAGGCTTTACATATGAAAGACCCACGTATTGAAAAGTTAGCACACAATTTAATTAACTATTCAATCCGCTTACAAAAAGGCGAAAAAGTATTGATTGAAAACTTTGGTCTGCAAAAAGAACTTGTAACTGCACTTGTAAAAGAAGCATATGCAGCTGGTGGTTTCCCATTCGTTTCATTGAAAGATCATCAAGTAGATCGCTCTTTATTAATGGGCGCTACTGAAGAGCACTTTGAGCAAATCGCTGCGTATGAAGCAAGCGTAATGAAAGATATGGATGCTTATATCGGTCTTCGCTCTGGCGATAACATTAACGAACAAGCCGACGTTCCAAGTGAACGTATGAAAATCCACGGTCAAACAGTTGGTAAAAAAGTACATAGAGACATCCGCGTTCCAAAGACTCGCTGGGTTGTTCTGCGCTATCCAAATGCATCTATGGCACAGCTTGCGAAAATGAGCACAGAAGCATTTGAAGACTTCTACTTCGAAGTATGTAACTTAGATTACGGTAAAATGGATAAAGCAATGGATAATCTTGTTGAACTGATGAACAAAACAGATAAAGTTCGCCTTGTTGGCCCTGGAACTGACTTAACATTCTCTATTAAAGATATTCCAGCTATAAAATGCTCTGGTCATTTAAACATTCCAGATGGTGAAGTATACTCTGCACCAGTTCGTGATTCTGTTAACGGTACAGTTTCTTATAACACGCCATCACCATATAACGGCTATACATTCGAAAACGTACAGCTTACATTTAAAAACGGTCAAATCGTTGAAGCAACTGCAAACGATACAGAACGCATCAACAAAATCTTTGATACAGATGAAGGTGCACGCTACGTTGGTGAATTCGCAATTGGCGTAAACCCATACATCTTACATCCAATGGGTGACATCCTATTTGATGAGAAAATCGACGGTAGCTTCCACTTTACACCTGGACAAGCTTACGACGATGCATGGAACGGCAACAATTCTAACATCCACTGGGATTTAGTATGCATCCAACGCCCTGAATACGGCGGTGGTGAAATTTACTTCGATGACGTATTAATCCGTAAAGATGGTCGCTTCATTGTACCTGAATTAGAAGCTTTAAATCCTGAGAACTTAAAATAAGTGAAGAAGAGCCCTCCTTTGATAGGAGAGCTCTTTTTTGATGTAGCATTTTGTCGAATCGCCGATATATAACGAGAAGCGATCGATATTATTTCTCCACCTTCTGCTCTTTACTTCGCGTTTGACGAAAATGATAATAAAACAAAAGTACAACTGCTAAAATGCCTACTCCTATCGACAAATACAACGGCCATCCCCAATGAATATGCCCTCTTACACAAACGACCAGTACCATCAATAATTCAAAACAAAATAACAGCCTAATATGCTTCATCACTCGCCCCCGTTATGCTTTGACATCTATTTTCACAAGTTATATCTATAAAATTTCTTATCTACTTGAAGCACCGGAAAACTCTTCGGCAACTCTTCCATCTTAATATTTTGAAATCCATTTTTCTCATAGAAACGATGTGCCGCTAGAAACTGTACCGTTGTACCAAGATAAATTCCTTCTAATCCTTTTTCATCCGCCCAGGAGATAGCTGTTTGCAGCAACATGCTTGCGGTATTCCACACCTTGCCCCGAAATTCTTTTTTGACAAACATTTTTCTTAAGGCTACTTGTTCATTTCCAATATCTAATAAGGCTACCGTCCCAACTACTTTCCCTTCATACGTTGCTACCCAGAAATTGCCGTTATCTCTTTGATAAAACTGCTCAATCTCTAGTAAGTCTGGCTGTTCTTCCTTTGTAATTGAAACGTTATATTCTTTTTGCTGGATGTGAACGATTAAATCAACTACTTCCGATTGGTACTTGCTTTCATATGTCTGAATACAAATCGTATCGCTCATCGAATCTCCTTCCATTCTGAAGCTAGTAAACTATACACCGCAAGATCATGGAAATGGTCATATAACCATTCTTCATCTCGCAAAATACCGTCTAACTTGAAGCCAAGTCGTTCTGGAATCGCACGACTCTTCTCATTTTCTACACCGCAACGAATTTCAATTTTATTCAGTTTCAAATCTTCAAATGCATAGCGAAGCACCGCTTTCACACTTCGCGTCATAATTCCTTTTCCGCCAGCATCTTCTGCCAGGTAGTATCCAAGACTCGTCGCTTTCTTTCCCCAGCTCACTTCATGAATCCCTACCATTCCAACAAGTTTTCCTTTATAACGGATGCCAGTTTCAAAACCGCTTCCATCTGCAAATTTCTTCAGCCACATCGGAAAAATTTCGTCATATGCATCAGCTGATTTTGTACCATCTACCCACGGAAGCCATCTTTTTAAATGATCCCTGTTCTGATCTACTAATTGATACAACTCTTTTTTATGATGCTTTTCTAGTAATTGAAGTTCGATTTCATCATCGACGCGAAGTGTGAACATTTCTCCATCCCCTTTTTTCTTATTATTCTAACATTTTAAGGTGGAAAATGTTAAATATTCATGCTTTCTTATTGCAACAGCAATACAAAAACAACATACGCCATCAATATATCGGCGATTCGATACGGAAACAAACAAAAAGACGCACAGCCACCGCTGCACGTCTTTTTGTTTATTACTTCTCCGCAACTTGCACTTCTTTTACGTAAGCTGCTTCGAATTTTTGGATGTCACCTGCACCCATGAAAATAAGAACGCCAGTTTTATGTTTCTTTAATACATCCGTTGTTGTATCTGTAATCAATTCTGCACCATCAATGCGTTGTTGCAAGTCTTGAATCGTTAAGTCACCTTTGTTTTCACGTGCTGATCCGAAAATATCACATAGGTATACCTGATCAGCCTTGCTTAGGCTTTCCGCAAACTCATCTAAGAATTTTTCCGTACGTGAGAATGTATGAGGCTGGAATACAGCGACAATTTCACGATCTGGATGCTTTTGACGAGCCGCTTCAATCGTTGCATTAATTTCTGTCGGATGGTGTGCATAATCATCGATGATGACCTGCTCTCCCATCGGTTTTTCATTAAAGCGACGTTTTACGCCTCCAAACGTTGTTAATTGATGTTTTACTGCTTCTACATCAACATTTTCATAATGGCAAAGTGCAATAACTGCTAATGCATTTAATACGCTATGATTGCCGTATCCTGTAATTTTGAACGTTTCATAATACGTATTACGAACGAATACATCAAATACAGTGCCATCTGTTCTCTTTTGAATGTTACGAGCTTGGAAATCGTTATCTTCACCAAATCCATAGAAAATAACAGGTACTTTCGCTTGAATTTTTTGAAGTTCTTCATCATCACCACATGCAATAATTCCTTTTTTCACTTGAAGTGCCATCTCTTGAAATGCACTAAATACATCATTAATATCTGTAAAATAATCTGGATGGTCAAAATCAATATTTGTCATAATTGCATAGTCTGGATAGTAAGACAAGAAATGACGACGATACTCACATGCCTCAAACACAAAATACTTACTATTTTCTACCCCATGCCCTGTTCCATCTCCAATAAGGTAAGACGTTGGGTGTGCACCTTGCATTACATGGGCTAACAAACCAGTTGTTGATGTTTTTCCATGTGCACCTGTGACAGCAACACTTGTATACTTACTCATAAGATCCCCTAAAAAGTGATGATAACGGTGTACTGGGATATTTAACTCTTTCGCTGCTACAATCTCTTCATGCGTATCAGGGAACGCATTTCCTGCGATAATCACTTGTCCTTCTTTTACATTGTTTTTATCAAAAGGAAGGATGGAGATACCACGCTTTTCCAATGCTGTTTGTGTAAAGAAACGCTTTTCAAAATCAGAACCTTGAACAGTATGCTTCATGTCATGAAGAATTTGTGCTAATGAACTCATTCCTGTTCCTTTAATTCCTACAAAATGGTAAACTGTCATCTTAAAGAACCTCCAACATTTCGAACTAATACAACGGCCTATCTATAAGACAGTATATGAATCTTTTCTTATTTTGGTAATCATCATACATTTCCGATACAGCGGAACTTTCATCAGCTCTCGCCAATCAGGATAAACACGTACGTACTTCTTTTATGTCCATAACAAAACCATTATAGCAAAAAACAATCCGTTATACTATGATAACAGAAAAACTGATAGGGTCAATTCCCTATCAGTTTTTCTGTTTCCTACATATCTTCTCTTTTTTCTAATTGAACACGCTCTAAACGTGGGTTTGGACGATATTTACGTCCAGCCTTCGCTTCTGGTTTTCCATTTAATTCTACATTATCACCTGTAAAACCAATGTTCATTTTTAATAAACTGCTTCCTACCCCGTATAGATCTACAGGAACATTTTGCGCTTCAAATTCACGAATACGTTTTTCATCAAACCCACCAGTGACAACAATATCTACGTGCTCAAATCCTTCCTCATCGAGCGCTTTACGAAGAGCGAAAACAAGTGATGGATTGACACCACGTGGGTCAAACGTTCCAAGTACTTCTGGATGACGAATGAAATATTGATCAATCATTGTACGTGATGTATCAATACGTACACCTTTTAATTCTGGACCAAATTCGCGTGCAACGCGAAGCCCATCTGTAATAACATCATTGTTATAGTCAATCAGTACAACGAGATCATCCTCTGGAAACTTTTTGTAGTATGCTTTCGCAGCTTCTACAACATCACCATTAAACATTTGAATTAATGCATGAGGCATTGTCCCCATTCCACTCTTGCCCCACCATTCATTCATTGCATGCGTTGCTTGTGCACTCATGCCACCGATATACGCAGCATACCCATCACCAGCTTGCTGTGTATAATGATCATCACGGTCTCCCATGAAAATAACAGGTTTTGCTTTTTCACCGCTACGAGCAGCTTGTACAACGTTATATACATTTGTTGCAACAGATGTACGACGAGCTAAGATCCCATCGATTACACCTTCTAAAAACCCGAAATATTCATAAGGCCCCGTAATTGTTAAAACTGTTTCAAATGGATTAATATTGTCCCCATCCTTTAAAGAATGAATTTCAAGTTCTTCAGGATGTGTAGCGAATGTTTGTAACAATGCTAATACTTCATCTGTTCCACAAAGTACCGCATGTTCTTTTTGGAAAAATTGCATTGTCACAACACTTTTTGGGCGAAATTCTTGAATAATGTCACGAGTTTTTAAAAAGTAAACGGCAGAGAACCAGCCTTCCCCAACTCGTTCATCAAATTTAAATGTTTTATTTGTTAGTCGATTGATTTCACCTTTTAATTTTAATTCAATTTCTTTCATGTCGTTTACTCCCTACTTTACTATCCAACATTTTCTCTTAGTATACAGCAAAACCGCTTCCTATACATTCGTTTCCTGCATAGCAGCAAACTCATCCTCTGAAATAAGGACATCCCTCGGTTTTGTTCCCCGTGCTTCAGAAATAATTCCTTGTGCTTCCATCTCTTCAATAAGACGTGCCGCACGATTATAACCGATGCGGAATTTTCTCTGTACAGAAGATGTGGACGCTCCCCCTTGTTCTACAACAAATTGACATGCATCAAAAAACAGTTCATCTTCGGCTTCATGTTGCTCTGTTTTCGCCAATAAATCTTCTTGCTTAAATAAATAGTTCGGTTTCATTTGCTTTTTCACATGTTCAACTGTTTTTTCAATTTCATCATCCGATACGTATACACCTTGCACACGAACCGCTTTTGACGTACCGTTTCCTAAAAATAGCATATCACCGCGGCCAAGTAATTTTTCTGCTCCTCCAATGTCAATGATTGTACGTGAATCGACTTGAGAGGATACTGTAAACGCAATACGCGTTGGAATATTAGATTTAATTAATCCTGTAATAACATCTACAGATGGACGCTGCGTTGCGACTAATAGATGGATACCACAAGCACGTGCCTTTTGAGCAATACGGCAAATTGCTTCCTCAACATCACCGGGAGCAACCATCATTAAATCAGCTAACTCATCAATTACAATGACGATATATGGCAATGTCTCACCTGGAACTTCCTGCCCGCTCACAATTGTATTATAACGATTTAAATCACGTGCACCAGCATGCGCGAACAATTCATAACGGCGTTCCATCTCTTCTACAGCCCATTTTAACGCTGCTGTAGCTGCTTTCACATCTGTAATAACAGGTGCAACAAGATGCGGAACAGAATTATATGGTGCAAGCTCAACCATTTTCGGGTCAATCAACATCAGCTTCACTTCATGCGGTTTTGCTTTATATAAAATGCTCGTTAAAATCGCGTTAATGCACACACTTTTCCCTGAACCAGTCGCGCCAGCGATCAGTCCATGTGGCATCTTCCTGATATCCGTTACAATTGGTTCTCCAGAAATATCAAGTCCAAGCGCAACTGTAAGCGGTGATTCACTCTTCGTGAACACAGGACTTCTCAAGATCTCCCTTAGAAATACCGGCTTACTCTCTTTATTCGGAACCTCAATTCCGATGGCGCTTTTCCCTGGAATTGGTGCTTCAATTCGAATATCTTTTGCAGCTAAACTCAGCTTAATATCATCGCTTAAGTTTGTAATTTTATTTACCTTCACACCTGGATCAGGTTGTACTTCAAAACGAGTTACAGCCGGTCCTTGTGAAACATTGATAACATGAGCCCCAACATGGAAATTATCAAATGTTGTATCTAATAATTCTTTCTGTTCCTCTAACCAGCTTGTATTATCAAATGATGTCTGACTCGGGATTGTCAACAATGTTAATGGTGGCATAGCATATTCAGGCGGTGTTTGCAGTACGTTACGCATATCATTCTCTCTTTTGGCTACAACGTATGCTTTTTCTTGTACCCCTTCATTTGCAACAGGTACTTTTACTTCTATTTGCTGTACTGGCTTCTCTGTTACTTGAGTTTCCACTACAACTCGCTCTACTGGTCTCTCTTCTTCTCGAGTTTCCACTACAACTCGCTCTACTGGTCTCTCTTCTTCTCGAGTTTCCACTACAACTCGCTCTACTGGTCTCTCTTCTTCTCGAGTTTCCACTACAACTCGCTCTACTGGTCTCTCTTCTTCTCGAGTTTCCACTACAACTCGCTCTACTGGTCTCTCTTCTTCTCGAGTTTCCACTACAACTCGCTCTACTGGTCTCTCTTCTTCTCGAGTTTCCACTACAACTCGCTCTACTGGTCTCTCTTCTTCTCGAGTTTCCACTACAACTCGCTCTACTGGTCTCTCTTCTTCTCGAGTTTCCACTACAACTCGCTCTACTGGTCTCTCTTCTTCTCGAGTTTCCACTACAACTCGCTCTACTGGTCTCTCTTCTTCTCGAGTTTCCACTACAACTCGCTCTACTGGTCTCTCTTCTTCTCGAGTTTCCACTACAACTCGCTCTACTGGTCTCTCTTCTTCTCGAGTTTCCACTACAACTCGCTCTACTGGTCTCTCTTCTTCTCGAGTTTCCACTACAACTCGCTCTACTGGTCTCTCTTCTTCTCGAGTTTCCACTACAACTCGCTCTACTGGTCTCTCTTCTTCTCGAGTTTCCACTACAACTTGCTGTGCTGCTCTCTCTTCTTCTCGAGTTTCCACTACAACTTGCTCTACTGGTCTCTCTTCTTCTCGAGTTTCCACTACAACTTGCTGTGCTGTTTGCCCTTTTTCTTGTGGTGCTTCTTTCACTTGTTGTACAGGCTGCTCGTTCACTTTCGGTGTTTCTTCAGCTTGTTTTACAGGAGCTTGCGGTGTTTGCATTCTAACCGCATGCCTCTCCATCAATTTTCTTCTATCTTGTTTTAACATCACAACATTAAACGGCACATGACGCTTTTTCTCACGCTTCGGTTCTTCTTTTTGCTTAACAGGCTGTTCCAAAGCAACTTCTTGCTTTTCTTCTGCCTCTTCGATTAATACATTTGCAAAGTTTTGAACTGATTCTTTCGTATGCTCGTCTGCTGCTGAAGATGTTCCTGAAACAACTTTTTCTGTTTTAGAAACAAAATTCTCTTGCTCTGCCGTTTTTTCAACTACTACTTGAGCCGTTCCTTCTGCAGACTCTTTCGTTGTTTCAACAACATTTACTTCTTCAAATGTTTCGGCTACTTCGGCAACTGGTATTTCTTCAGCTTCTTCCACCGCTTCAACTTCCAGCGTTGTTTCTTCAGCTTCTTCCACTGATTCAACTTCCAGTGTTGTTTCTTCAGCTTCTTCCACTGATTCAACTTCCAGTGTTGTTTCTTCAGTTTCTTCAGCTTCTTCCACCGCTTCAACTTCCAGTGCTGTTTCTTTAACCTCTTCAGCTGTTTCCTCCACTACTTCAACAACATTTTCTTCTAAAGTAGTTTTCTCCACTAGCTGTTCTTCTTCTATTTCTCTCTTATATTCATTTTCTTCCGTTGACGTTATATCCATGTTCTCTACAGTAGAATCTAATAATTCACCTTGTAGAGATTCTTCATTTCCTCCGTTATCATATTCTGATAACACCACTACATCTGGTTCTTGCTCAAATACCTGTACAGTTTCAACAGTATGCTCTTCTTTCTTATTATCCTGTCCAACTGATTTATGTAACAAGCCATCAGTTACAAATGAACGAGAGTCTGAAGTGACATCTACCTTTTCTTGCTCCTCTAACGAAGTAAGTGAGCGTTCGGAATCGTAACCATTTTTCTCTAACCACTGATCAACAACGGACTTTTCCTCTTTTTTGCTTTCTTGTTGTTGATTATGATCTAGATCTTTCTCCTGCTTCTCAGAAGGAGTAAAGGATTCATCTGAAAAATTCGCAAGGGAGTATCCTTTTTTCTCTAGCCAAGCATCGACGACAGATTTTCCTTCAACCGATATTTCAAGATCTTCCCGCCCTTTTTCTTCTACCTTAACTTCTTGTTTCTCCACAGACGGACGTTTATATCCAAAGATAGGCGAAATCATTTCTGTTGGGCGAAATGGTCTTCGATTGCTTTCTTGTGCTGGCACAGATTTTTTTGACATGAAAGGCTCTGGCTCAATTTCTCGTTCAATTTGTTGAGGGACAAATGTATGAGCTGGTTTTTTTTCTACATAGCTTGGCCTGCGTCTCTCCATCTGCGTTACTCTTGGCAGAGGCTGCTGCTCAACATGTGTTGATTCTTCCACGTTCTCCTCATCAAATCCATCATCAGGTATTAACGGAAAGCGGCATTTCACACCTGAATTCCGACTAGCCATTTGTGCTTCTCTTGCTTCAGTGTAGTGGTTAACACGAGGAATTTTCGGCTTACTTTCAGTGTTCTTCGGTACTTCTTTATTCATCGCTGTTTTTTCTTCCTGATGTTCCTCTTTGTTAAACAGCTTTTTCATCCAATCTAACATGCTTACCACTCTTTCTACTAAATAGTAACATCCTTTATTGTATCAGCATTCGGCAAAAAGTGCAGGTAAAATTACGCTCTTGTATTTTGTCCACATATTCAAATTTTCAGTAAGTACAATAGATTCTCAACATATAAGTCGCGGCTATAAACACAAAAGAGGACCTCCTCTCTCCTTCTCCCTTTGTTTTAAACCCGGCAGGCCCTGACCGCTTCTATGCATGACCGGATGCTCTCTACCACTTTTAAAGAAAGGTTTTATGTCGGTTTTTCACTTTGTATTTATATAAAAACACTCTAATTTCCTTTTAATTGTTTCATAATCTCATTCATGCTATATGCCTATACAAATCGGCTCCCATATTTCTGATCCTTTTTCTGCTGTGTATATCGGATAAAGTGGATCATCTATATCAACAAAGATAGGATCCCCATATCTGTATCATATCCAATCACAACCCAGCTCTCTTCCCAATCTCCCTTTTTTCACTAATGAGTAAATTTTTATTTTTATCATATCGATATCCAATTTGTCTCTTTTCTAATTCCTTTTCATGAAATAAATATATTTCAAATGATTGTAATTCAATATCATGTTTCTTCGAAGTTTCGATAAGCCCTAGAAGCTCTTTTATTTTTGGATGTTGTCTCATGCGTCCCTATCCCCTTCTGCATTTTCCGAATTTTAACTAATTTGTTTTTGAAATACAATATGTTTTTTTGAGAAAAGCGTTACAATCCAAGGACATTTAAGCAAAAAAAATAGCCTCATTCTATCATGAGACCACTTCTTCTATATAAATACATTTTGATTTGCAGGCGTATAAGTCACCGCTATGAAAACAAAAGGTGACCTGCACTCCTTTTCTCTCTTTATTTTAACTTGGCATGGGGCAGGAAGAGGATCTGACCGCTTCTATGCATGGCCAGATGCTCTCTACCACCTTAAAAGAAAGGTTTTATGTCGGTTTTTCACTTTGTACTTATATATCAATTAAAACTTAAATTCTTGTCCAACTTCATAGCTATCTTCTAATACAAGAATACCTTTTTCCTGCGGAGCATCTGGAAGCTCTAATTCACGTGCAGAGCAAAGCATACCAGAAGATGGAGTGCCGCGAAGCTCAGCTGGTTTAATTAACATACCACTTGGCATTACAGCACCGATTTTTGCAACAACAACTTTTTGTCCTGCTTCAACGTTTGGTGCACCGCATACGATTTGCAGTGTATCTGTACCAATTTCTACTTTACAAATGCTTAATTTATCAGCATTTGGATGCTTTTCTTTTTCAGCTACATAGCCAACAACAAATTTCGGCGTGAGGTCTGCTTCTACCTTTTCCTCAAAACCATTCTCCGCTAAGATTTCATTGATTTTTTCAACAAGCTCTTTTGTTAAAGTAATATTTCCTGTTTCCTTTACTTCTACATACGATGACGCATTAAAGATGTTAAATCCTCCTGTTACGTTGCTTTCACGATCATAAACGCGAGCAACATCTCCTTTGCGATCAAATGTACGGTTTTCTAATGTAATATCTTGTAAGGCAACGATTAATGTGTCGCCAATCCCTTCAAGGTTGTAAAAAACGTTCACTATGTTCATCCTTTCTCTTTTTCATCTGTCTTCTTCCGATTTTTCGCTAAAATAAAGATCGGTTCAAAGTCCCCATCTTCATATACAAATGAAAGTGATGTAATCGGAACATGACCTTCAGCAAAAAATTTCATTGTCATTTGTGCAATAATATCATAACCGATTTCGTTCACGATATCAGCAATAATTAAAACATCTTGGTGCGGAACAGCCACCACCATGTCGCCTGAAATCTTGTCACGCATCGATTGTAATAGCGATTCATTTAAAATACGACTCGCATCATATCCATCATTTGTGTTTAAGAAATAAAATGTATTCCCAGCCACTTGATCTTGTTTAAATGTATGGCTTAATGAACGTACATTAAATAATGCCATTTCACGTACTTGTTGCTCTGTAAGCCCTAGCTTTTGTAATAAACGCTCATCAATTAATCGATATGTGTTATTAGAATCTAAGGCATAATAAATGCGCGTTTCTGCTGTATGATCCGTCATTAAAAATGGATTATCTTCTTCCGCTTGTTTCGGGAAAGAAGTAGAGCGAATAACCGGCAGAATCTTTGCTGCACTGCTTTCTTCTTTATGCATCGCAACTAGCGCCTCTTGCACGTAATAGACAACATCATCAATCGCCGCTTCTTTTTTCACTTCCCATTTCGCTACAACTCCTGGGAGCGAAACGTTAATACCTTTTTTCGTATCCTTTTGTTCAATGCGAAGTACATCTTTTTCACTATCATAATGAAATTCCCATTCTGGACGAGCCAATCTAGTCATTAACTCTTCTTTCATTTTTTTACTTGTCATTTTCATTTTGTTTTCCTCCCTTCCAAAAAAATAACCTCCCCCGCGAAGGTAGAGGTTGTTTTTACAATTTAATTGGCTAATCGCCTTATTTTAACCCTTCAATAAACGCTTCAATTTGTTCTTGTGTTTTACGATCTTTGTTTACATAGCGTCCAGTTTCTTCACCTTTATTGTACGCTACAAAGCTAGGAATGCCAAATACGTCTAGTTTTACACATAGATCAATAAATTCATCACGATCTACATAGTAAAAAGAGAAATCACTATATTTCTCTTCTACTTCTGGCATAAATGGATCAACAAAACGGCAATCTGGGCACCATTCTGCTGAGAACATAAAAATGACTTTCTCTTCATTTTTTAACGTTTGGAATTGTTCCATGCTTTCTAATGATTTCATCTATATTTCCTCCTCTAACGAAGTGTATCTTTTCATACTATAATCTTCTTTTATACTACCATACATCACACACGGTGCAAGATTTATGCTTGTTTTTCGTCATACTTATATTGCCCAACTAATAGCTTTACAACATGTACAAATAACCCTGTGCGATCCACATAATGATCTGTGAAGATTCCGATTGCACCTTCATGACTACGAATATCTTTCCGCTTCACGAACGCCTCCATTACTTCACTTAGCTCTTTTCCATCTTCAAGAGGAGCAAGAAAATCATCAGGCAACTTAATACGTGCCCCGCCCGCTACAAATATTTTGCCTGTACCCGTTGCTAAAGCTCCCCAGTTACACATAAACAAGCCGTGCTCTGTTTTCATTACGCCTCCTTCTAGTCCGATACCAATGTCAGCTTGCTCTTTCTCTAGCACTCGCTTTGCTCTATTGATTGCGCCTTGCATCGTTTCTTCATCAGAAAATGGTTGCGCTGCGACTCCTGAAGGAACTGGGGCACAAGTAATATTCACCTCTTTCCATACTTCTTGTACAGCTCCTACTTTTGTTTGATTTTTCGATCCAACTGCTACTTTCATATTATTCACCTCTATATAAAATTCAGCTATGAAACCAAAAGAAGACTCCCACTCGTTTTCTCCTTTTGGTTTCACATGGCATGGGGCTAAAAAAGGCACTGACCGCCTCTATGCATGGTCGGATGCTCTCTACCACCTAAAAAAAAGGTTTTATGTCGGTCTTGTAATTTGTATTTATATATACGAAAAGAAAAGGCCGAAACCGGCCCTTTCTTTTAAGCGTTATTTTTAATCGTTTCCAATGTTGTTTTATCTGTTGCTCTCACAAGTTTCGTAATTAATTCTTTCGCTGCTGCGTAATCATCAACATGTAAAATAGACGCATGTGTATGAATGTAACGAGCGCAAACACCAATTACTGCTGATGGAATACCAGAGTTACTTGTATGTACACGACCTGCATCTGTACCACCTTGTGAAATAAAGTATTGGTACGGAATGTTATGTGTTTCAGCTGTATCTAAAATAAATTCACGCATTCCTCTATGCGTTACCATTGTACGGTCATAAATACGAAGAAGCGCACCTTTTCCTAACTGGCCAAATTGCGTTTTATCCCCAGATGCGTCATTTGCTGGACTTGCATCAAGCGCATAGAAAATATCTGGCTGAATCATATTAGCCGCTGTTTGCGCCCCGCGAAGTCCGACTTCTTCCTGCACAGTCGCACCAGAATATAATGTATTTGGCAATGTTTCATCTTTTAATTCTTTCAACAATTCAATTGCAAGGCCACAGCCGTAACGGTTGTCCCAAGCTTTTGCCATAATTTTCTTTTCGTTTGCCATCGGTGTAAACGGACAAATTGGAACGATTTGTTGTCCTGGTTTCACACCAATTTCAAGTGCTTGCTCATAGTTATCTGCACCAATATCAATTAACATATTTTTTATATCCATCGGTTTCGCACGTTGCGCGTCACTTAATAAATGAGACGGTATAGAACCAACAACCCCAACAATAGGACCATTCTTCGTCATAATTTGTACACGCTGCGCCAGCAATACTTGACTCCACCAGCCGCCTAGCGTTTGAAAACGAATCATCCCGTTTTTCGTAATTTGTGTAACCATAAAGCCAACTTCATCCATATGGCCAGCTACAAGAACGCGCGGACCATCCTCATCCCCTTTTTTCAGGCCGAACACGCTACCTAAACCGTCTTGAACGATTTCATCTGCATATTTACTTAGCTCTTGTTTCATAAAACGGCGCACATCATGTTCAAACCCTGATGTACCTTGTAATTCTGTTAACGTACGAAATAATTCTAACGTCTCTCTATTCACGAAGTTCCCTTCTTTCAAACCTTAGTAGAATACCTCTTTTATTGTAACGAAATTTTCGAAATGTTTCTAGTTTCTTCTTTTTTCATTAAAATTGCATTATAATTATTATCGATACACTATTTTATAGAAGTGAGGTGAATATATGAGCTGGAAAGGTTTACTAGCTGGTGTTGGTGTTGGTTTTGCAGCTGGTTATCTTGTTGCAAACAAAGTTCAAGAACAATCCCATATTTCTTCAGAAAAAGCATTAAAAATGGTGAAACAAGCATTAAGTCATAAAGGCGAAGTTACTGGCTCTTGGGTACATATGGTTCCAGAGACGTTTGAAAAATATGATGTTGCATATGAAGTATACCGCGGTGGTCTTACAACAATTTTAAATGACATTCAAGAACGATTTGAATTTTTAGTAGATGCAAAAACAGGTACAGTTTTAGAAGTAAAAGCTGCTTAAAAGAACTCGAAAGATCCGAAAACATAAAGTGAAACTTCGATCAGTGGAGGACTTCATTCCCACATCGATTATTCGCCCTTACCAATTAGATTGTTATGGACAATAATAATCTAATTGGTAAGGGCTACAGCTTATGAATAGCGGGATTACAGCGTGCAGATAAATTTCTGCACGCCTTTTCATATTCTTTCAATTATCGTCGCTGTCGACATCCCATGTCCAATGCAAATTGTCAGTAGGCCGTATCTCCCTTGCCGCCTTTCCAATTCATGAAGAAGAGACGTCATTAATTTCGCACCAGTCGCCCCAAGTGGATGACCTAGTGCAATCGCACCACCATTAACATTCACCTTTTGTAAATCCGCCTCCATTTCCTTTTGCCATGCTAAAACAACCGATGCAAATGCTTCATTGATTTCTACAACATCCATATCATGAATTGTTAAATTTGATTTTTGCAGTACTTTTTTCGTTGCAGGGATAACGCCATCAAGCATTGTCGTCGGGTCAGAACCAACAACCACTTGATTCACAATACGAGCACGTGCTTTACAACCTAGCTCTTTCGCCTTTTCGCTATCCATCAGCAAGATCGCTGCAGCACCATCACTAATTTGACTCGCATTTCCTGCTGTGATTACTCCATTTTCTTTAAACACTGTTTTTAAATTGGCTAACGCTTCATAAGAAGTGTCCCTTCTCGGACCTTCATCATTTTCAACTAATATTTCATTACCTTCTTTATCTACACCACGCAGTGGCACAATCTCTCGCTGAAAGTGTCCCGATTCAATAGCTTGAAGTGCTCGCCTATGGCTTTCTAGCGCGTAAGTATCTAACTGTTCACGGGTAATACCGTATTTTTCTGCGATCATCTCAGCAGATACACCTTGATGCACAATTTGATACTTTTCATGAAGACTGCTTGGGATGGTCTGTTCATTTCCATCACTTAAAATAGGAACTTTTGTCATATGCTCAACACCAGCTGCAATTGTAATGTCCATATCCCCTGATTTAATTTCTTGCGCAGCAAAATGAATAGCCTGTTGCCCAGAACCACAGAGCCTATTAATGGTTACCGCTGGAACCGTTATAGGAAAACCTGCTTCAAGCGCCGAAAGTCTTCCAATATTAAAACCTTGTTCGTTAATTGGCGTTACACACCCCATAACAATATCTTCTATGAGCCCTTTCTCTATATTCCCCCGTTTTGTTACTTCATCCAGTGCAACTGCCGCAAGTTGTACTGGGTGAAGGAAACGAAACGCTCCATTTCTTTTACCAACTGGCGTACGTACAGCTTCAACAATGACAACATCTCGTTTCATATTTTCTCACTCACTTTCCCTTTTGAATAATCATAAAAACCTTTCCCAGTCTTTCTTCCAAGATGACCTGCCTCTACAAGTTTCACAAGTGTTTGCGGTGCTCTAAACCTATCACCAAATGCTTCCATTAATCCTGTACTCGCAAATAATAGCGTATCTAGCCCTACATAATCCGCTAATTCAAATGGACCCATTGGATAGTTCAAGCCAAGCCGAATTGCTTTATCAATGTCTTCTTTACTTGCGATTCCTTCTTCATACATACGCATGCACTCTAACATATGAATAGCGATTGCCCGTGACGTCACAAATCCTTGCATATCTTTCACAACAACCGTTTCTTTCCCAATTTCTTCTGAAAGTGCTTTTACTGCTTGTATCGTACTTTCTGCCGTAACCACCCCTCTTACAATTTCAACGAGCTTCATAACAGGAGCGGGATTAAACCAATGCATCCCCACTACTTTTTCTGGACGACTTGTTACACTCGCAATCGCGGTTACACTTAATTCAGACGTATTCGTTGCTAAAATAGTAGATTGTGATGTATACAAATCTAACTTTTGAAAAACCTCCTTCTTTAGCTGTAATATTTCTGGTACTGCTTCAATAACAAGCTCTACATTTTGGCAAGCTTCTTCCAGTACAATTGTAGAAGTAATATGAGTTAGAGTGTAATTTTTTTCTTCCTCTGTCATACGCCCTGCGTTCACGAAACGACTCAAGCTTTTCGTAATAGTTTCATAAGCTTTTCTTAAATTTTCTTCTGATACGTCATACATTTTCACATGTTTACCGCCCATCGCTAACGTTTGGACGATTCCACTTCCCATAATTCCTACACCAATTACTGCGATATTTTGAATCATCATATTCCTCCTATCATTACTTTTCAATTTTTCTATGTAATGTATTTCAACAACGTCTCATTTGTTTTGAAATGGTCTTGCATATTCATCGTCATAAGCCCATACTCTTCGCAATAATATTCTTCATAATCTCATTCGTTCCAGCATAAATCGAGCTCACTGAACTATCACGATGACGCCGCGCAATCTCGTATTCTTCCATATATCCATATCCGCCGTGCAGCTGGATGCACTCCGCTGATACTTTTTTTGCAAGGTCTGTTAACCACCACTTCGCCATTGATACTTTTGTTACGATGTTCTCACCATTCATATGAGCGGTAATACAGTCATCTACAAATGTTCTGCCAATTTCAATTTCCGTATACATCTCTGCTAATCGAAACTGTACTGTTTGAAAATCACTTATACTTTTTCCGAATGCTTTTCGCTCTTGGACATAGTTTTTCGTTAAATGTAGCATCACTTCCGCCGCTGTTTTCGCTGCAATTGCAACGATGAGACGTTCTTGCTGCAACTTTTCCATGAGATAATAAAAACCTTTTCCTTCTTCTCCTAATAAATTAGAAGCCCGAACTTTTACATCTTCAAAAATAAGTTCTGCTGTATCTTGACTATGTAAGCCAATCTTTTTAAGTTTTTTCCCTCTCTTAAATCCTTCCATTCCTCTTTCTAAAACGAGCAAACTCATGCCTTTATGAGCGGGCTTGACATTTGTATCAGTCTTGCAAACAACGACGACTAAATCTGCATGAATACCATTTGTAATAAATGTTTTTTCACCATTCACGACATAATCATCACCTTCTTTTCTTGCAGTTGTTCGAATACTTGCCAAGTCAGATCCTGCCCCTGGCTCCGTCATCGCAATTGCAGTTATACACTCACCACTTACACATTTTGGTAACCACCGCTTCTTTTGTTCTTCTGTTCCATACTGCGTGAAGTATGGTACGACAATGTCATTGTGCAAACCAATCCCAATTAAACTTGATCCAACTTTTTCAAGTTCCTCATTAATGACAACCGAATATCCAAAATCAGCACCTGCTCCACCATACTGCTCATCTACCACCGGACAAAGAAAACCTTTATTCCCCATACTTGTCCAAAAAGAACGAGGAATCATTCCTTCTTTTTCCCATTCGTTATAGTACGGATATGCTTCCTTTTCTAAAAATTTATGAAAAGCATCACGAAAAATGTGGTGCTCCTCCTGTAAATACTTATGCCTCATCATATCCTCCCCTTAGCTTCCGCTTCTGTCCCTTGACTACGCAAAATAAACTTTTGAATTTTTCCACTTGCATTTCTGGGAAGTTGTTCAACAAATACATAGCGACGCGGACGTTTATAATCAGCAAGCTTATCACTTACCTTACAATACTCATCTAATATCTCTTCGGTAAGAGACTGATCTTTTGAAACGATGTATGCTAGAACACTTTCTCCCCAAAGCTCATCTTTTTCTCCAAGCACCGCAACATCTAAAACACTTTCATGTGTATATAAAAAATCCTCGACCTCACGTGGATAAATGTTTTCTCCGCCGCTAACGACCATATCATCAACGCGATCTGCAACGTACAAGTAACCATCTGTATCTACATAACCCAAATCGCCCGAATGATACCATCCTTTATACAATGCTTTTGCTGTCGCCTCCTCATTGTTGTAATACCCTTTCATCAAACAGGAACCTCGCATAATAATTTCTCCAATTTCATACGGTCGTATTATATCATTTGGCTCAGATGGGCCTTCTTCATTTGGACGGACAATACGAATTTCATGATTATATGCAGCCTTTCCTGCAGAGCCTACTTTAGTAAGCTGCTCATTCTCTCGTAAAAAAGTAACTGCCGGTCCCATTTCCGTCATACCATAAGCTTGTACTAAAGAAACATTCAATTTTTTATCACATGCTTTTACAAGTGCCGGCGCCATTGAAGCTGCTCCATATAAACCATACCTAAGAGAAGATAAATCGTACTGCCCTAAATTTTCCTGCAACATCATGTTCCACATTGTAGGTGCTGCAAACATAACTGTAACCTTCTCTTTTTCAATCGTTTCGAGCACATTCTTTGCATCGAAATGGTGCAGAATAATATTCGCGCCACCGCTATGTACCCTTGGAACGAAGCAACAATGTAACTCAGCACAATGAAACATTGGTGCTGTTACAAGACCACGACTATTCTCGGTATAATGTAAATATGCGATTCCTATTAAACTTTGATCAATAATTTCTCGATGACGATGAAGAACTCCCTTCGGATAACCCGTTGTTCCACTTGTATACATAATGGAACAAATATCATCTTCTTTTACTTCTACTGTTTCAAATGTCGGTAATGCATTAAATATTTTTTCTTCGTATGAAATAAAAAACGGTGGATGATTTTGGTCAATGTACCAGAACTGAATATGAGGAAATTGTTTATGAATGCTTTGTACTTGGGAGGATAATTGCTTTTCAAAAAGTACGATTTTAGGAGAAGCATCTTCTAATATATAAATGAGTTCTTGTGGTTTTAATCTAAAATTAATTGGGTTAAATACGGCGCCAATTTTTGCACAAGCGAAGCATGTAGTTGCTAGTTCACTACTATTAAAGAGAAATGTCGAGACCCGATCACCTTTTTGTATTCCACTTTTTTGGAGCGCATGAGCTAGCTTATTTACCTGTTCATTCCATTCTGTATATGTCCAGCGAATCTGTTTTTTCGGTTCAACAATCGCTTCTTTATTTGGATAATTTCCAGTAGTCAGTTCAAGCAAAGTTCCAATCGTTATATTCAATATATTTCCCCCTTTCGAATAAAACGCTTCTCGTATAGAGCATCTAACAATATAGTAACTCGGAAATATTATAACAATTTTCAGAAAATTTTAAAAGTTATTCTTTCAAAAAATCTTTGCACTGAAGTAGTTTGCAGTTGAAAGAAAACAGAAACACTCTCACTTTTTTGAAAGGAGGGTTAGTCCCCTCCACTCCATGTTCCTATCTTTCTTACACTTTACTTGATACATTTTCCTCTTTTCGTTCTACCTTCTCAACCATATTCCCGTCCTCATCCCACTTCACAGCACGGTAATACGCATCATGATAGAAGCTGAACCACGCTTTTTTCTCTACACCATACTTCATCCATTTTTGCTTATGTTCAATGGACGTCATCGGATAATCATCATAAGCCATTACCCATAATACATTTTGATGCGCGTGCGTTGGCAATAAATCTGCTAAATGGAGCATCGTTTCCCCCTGGCTTTCGAGAACAATCACAGCATGACCATCACTATGTCCGCCTGTATGCACCATCCTTACTTCATCTGAAATTTGTATTTCTTCTTTGAAGATAACAACTTGTTCTATAATCGGCTCCCAATTTTCCTTCCAATATGTATTACGTGAGCGAATATTTGGGTTTCTCATTTCATTCCATTCTGTTTCTGACACGTACACTTTTGCATTCGGGAATACTGGAACAAGCATACCATTTTCCCATTTTGTTAAACCAGATGCATGATCGAAATGAAGGTGCGTCATTAATACGTAATCAATATCTTCAGATTTTAAACCAAGATCAGCTAGAGAAACTTCAACTGACGATTCTTCCGTTACACCTTGATTTCGCTTCATCTTTTCATTCATTTTATCATTTCCAATTCCTGAGTCGATAAGCATGTTTCCATCTTTCGTTTGCACAAGCAATGGGTCTGTCCGTAAATAAATATGATTTGTATCATTATGTTTATATTTGCGAGACCATAAAATTTTCGGTACAACTCCAAACATTGCTCCTGCATCTAAATGAGTGTTCCCACCGCGCAGCCATGTTACTTTAATTCCTCCAATTTGTAAACATTCCATTCCTTTATTCCCCCTTTTCTATTTGATTTTAACATAAAATTCAGATTATTTTACTTCATAAAGTGAAACTTGAATTTTGAGTTGGGCTCTTACTGCCCTAGAATAGCGTAATAAAAAACCTGCGCATTACTGCGCAGGTTCTGTACGATATTTCGCTTCAACACGATAAATACGATGCCCTTTACTAGAAAACTTCTCTTCATATTCCGTCATAATGTTACCTTCGAAATCGCTGTTATGAAGATCTAAGCTAAGGAATGTTAATAGCATGCCATATTCAGCCATACTCATAAGAGAGTATTCAAATAAACTTTGGTTATCCGTTTTAAAATGAATCTCTCCACCTGTTACTAACACTTCTTCATAATTGCGTAAAAATGTTTTATACGTTAAACGACGCTTCTCGTGACGATTTTTTGGCCATGGATCTGAGAAATTTAAATATACACGATCAATTTCGCCTTCTGCAAAGAAAACTGTTAAATCTTCAGCATCTTTATTAATTAATTTTAAGTTTGGTACTTCTTCTTCAATTAACTTATCCAGCGCATCTACGATAACACTTGTGAATTTTTCAATCCCGATATAGTTAATATGTGGATTCGCTTTTGCCATCTCATAAACAAAACGGCCACGTCCTGTTCCCACCTCAATATGGATTGGCTGCTCATTGCCAAACACCTCTTGCCAATTGCCACGACGCTCCTCTGGGTTTCCAATTACAAACTGTGCATACTCATTGATTCGATCCATTGCATATGGTTTATGTCTTAAACGCATAGATGTCTTCCTCTCTTTACCAGACTATTTTTTGAAGGTTCATTCCTTCTTTCTTTTTTGATCAATCTATCAAACAAAAAACCAAGTACGTACGAGCACTCGGTCCGCTTCTTTCAAGTATAAGGTGTACCATTTTGATACAAACTACAAAGAGCATAGAACGAAACTTTCATTGCTATAGAAACGTTTCGTTAGCCACTGATTAGCTACTCCATGACGAAACAGAAAATTTCTCTTACTTGTTCAAATTGAACAACAATCGAAAGGATGATCCAGTCATGCCGATTAATCAACAACATCAATTAGAAGTTTTAAAAGATATTTTAGTCAATCACCAAAGTGATTGCTGTGGAACGGTTTCTGAGTGCGAACAATTAGAACGGCTCATTCAATCACTACTTGCAAACGATAGTGTGAACAGCGATGTAAAAGCAATGCTAAACGATGTATATTACTATAGTCAATCGGGTAAATATTCTCCTGATCTAGACAATCATATTTCCAATAATCAAGAGCAACTCACACAATGGATTTCTGGAATGGACAATTTTTCTTAATTTATTTACTCTGAAGCAAGTAGTTGCTGTAAGTATTGATGCCAATATTCAGCTTCTGCTTGCTGTTTTTTTGTTGTATGCCATTGAACAGATAAAATAGTTTGTGCCACTACATACCACTTCATACGATGAACCAATGATTCATTCATTTCAATCCCATAATCCCCTAGCCACTCGTCCCATTCGTGACGCGGAACATACCAATGTAATAACATGCCAAGATCAAGGGCAGGATCTGCAATAACAGCTCCGTCCCAATCAATTAAAAATAATTCATCTTCATCCGATAATAACCAATTGTTATGATTCACGTCACAGTGACATACGACAAACTCATCATATTCAATATCCTTCAGTGTGGCTTTTAAATACCCTAGCCCTGTCTGAATCGTTTCATCCGTTCTTATGTCTCCCCTTAAAATAAAATACAATTGTTCTAATAACTCCTGTGCATGCAGCGGCTGCTTTCCAAGCCTTTGTATCATCTGCACAAGCGCTTTAGACGAATGTATTTTTTTTAAAAGCTTCGCAACACGTTCAAGTTTCATATCCTCTGGCTCTAGCTTTTTCCCTGAAAGCCACTTTTGAGCAGAAATCACATCACCGTTTGTCACTCTTCTTGTCCAAAGTAATTTTGGAACAATTCCTTCTGCCGATAATACCGCCAAAAAAGGCGATGTATTCCGCTTTAAAAATAGCTTTTGTTGTCCATTTTGCGCAATATATGCATCGCCCGTTGCACCACCAGCTGGTGTAAGACTCCACTCTTCTCCTAATAATTGTTCCAACCATTCCATATTCATTACCCGTTAACAAATCCTTATCTTTTATAGTTATGAAAAGAAAAACCGCAACACCTTTTGAACATGTTGTGGATTCATATAAATTTTTTACTTTAGTTAAACGAAAGAAAACTTGGCATAAGCCAAGAAATGAGGACAAACGAACCGCCCATCCTTTTACTTTATTTTACAAAACTAATAATAGAATGACAACTTATCGAAATCGTCACCTTTGTCAATTCTACATTTATTACATTCTCATCGTCAAGTAGCGATTTGTCACATTATCGCCAATATATACGAGCTAATCGGAGCCATTTGAAGTTCACTTCCTTGAAATGAAGAAATTGGCTGTACTTTTGCTTTTGTATCATCTGCTAATACGTACCACATTTCGTGTTTCGGCAATGAAACTGTTTCTAATTGCACACCATTATGAAACAAAACAACAATTTCCTTCCAAGGGCCGAACTCTCCTACATTTTGTAAATGATACGCAACAACAGTAGAAGGCGCTTGTAAAAATGTCATATGCTTCTTTATAAGGGGAGCCGCCTGTAAACGGAACGCTCTATGCGCCTTACGAATTGCGATCAATCCTTGTATATAAGAAACTGTTTCCATTTCTTTCTCTTTTTGATCCCAATCAAGCTGATTAATTTCATCAGGCGCATTGTAGCTATTTTCATTCCCTTTCTTAGAACGATAAAATTCTTGTCCTGCATGTAAAAATGGAATTCCTTGTGAGAGTAATGTCATCGCTGTCGCTAGGCGATGGCGCTTTTTTTGTATCTCTTCCGTTTCCTGATTACTATGCACGAGTTTATCCCACATCGTCATATTGTCATGACATTCCACATAATTAATACTTTGAATAGGTTCTAAAAATAATCCGTCTCCTTTTTCATTTGCAAGACTTCCTGTTAACACATATTGCAAATGCATGAGGTCTACACTTCCTCCAAATGCAAAACCACGTTTACTTACATCAAACGTACTTCCTTTTATCGCATCACGAAATTGATCGTTGAACTGCGCAATTCGCGGCATTTTGTTTGCATTGTTAAGCATTGCCTTCTCTTCTGCTGGAAGCGGTGTTTGTAAATCCCAGCCTTCCCCTAATAACAGTGCATCCTTTTTTATTTTCCTTACTTCCCGTTCTAATTCATTCATCGTTTCTATATCTAAAACTCCCATTAAATCAAACCGAAAACCGTCAACTTTATATTCAGTAAGCCAATATAAAACAGAATCAACAATAAATTTCCGCATCATTTTTCGCTCTGATGCTATATCATTCCCAACTCCCGTTCCATTTGATGGCATGCCATTTTCATCATGTCTGAAATAATATCCTGGTACAAGTTTTTCAAAAGATGACGTTTCTCTTTCATATACATGATTGTATACAACGTCTAAAATTACGCGGAGTCCATGTTCGTGAAACTTCTCAATAAGCTGTTTACAATCCTTGATTCGGTTATAAGGATTGGCAGGGTCGCTTGCATATACTCCCGCTGGTACGTTGTAATACAATGGGTTATAGCCCCAGTTATAGGCTGCAAACGGCTGTGTTTCATCTACTCCAGCAAAGTGATGAAGAGGTAAAATTTCAACATGTGTAATTCCTAATTTTTTTATATAAGAAAAGGCCGTTTCTGTCCCAAGTGTCCCCTTCGTATTCTCTTCTGTTAATCCCTTATATGTCCCCTTTTTTTCCACACCACTATTTGGATGCATAGTGGCATCACGAATATGCAATTCATAAAGAATTGCATCCGTAAAAGATTCCAGTTTAGGTAATGCAGTTTGTTCTTTTATATATGTCTTCGCGAGATCAATCACAATTCCATACTTACCGTTCACCGATACAGATTTTGCATATGGATCTACAGCTTCATTCCATATTAAATTAATACAAACGAGAAATGTGTATCGTGCTAATTCAAAGTCTCCTTGTAAAACATGAAACCAAACACCATTCTCTTCTCTTTGCATCTCATAATCCACATACTCTTTATCATTTTTATAAATTCTTACTTTTGCAAGTCTTGCGGTAGGTGCCCACATTTTAAAAGTTGTTTTTTCTTTTCCATAACAAGCTCCTAAATCGCTACCATCATAATAGTATTTTTCATCAAATACAGCCGTTCGAATAACCGCTCCAATTTGTAAATCTGTTTCTTCATTTCGTTCATCTCGCACTGTATAATACTTTCCCACATCAATTGGATAGTCTATATAACATTCATACTTCGTTGCATCTGAGAGAGAAATGATTTGAGCAATTCTAAGCTCCCATACATGATTTTCTTCCTGCATAAAAAATGTCCGACTTGTTCCATACGTATGCGGGAGCAAAATTGTAATTTTATTCATTTCATCTAAATAGGCTTCAAATGGACGCTTTACTTTCAGCATAAAAAATCACCATCATTCTCGAAATTAAAGTGAAACTATGAATACAAATTGAAAAATCGACATAAAGCTTCTCTTTTTAAGTGGGAGAGAGCAATTGGCCATTCATAGAAGCGGTCAGACCCTCTTCCCACCCCGTACAACGTTAAAACAAAGAGAGAAAACTAGTGAGATCACTTTTTGCTTTACATAGCAGGGGATTTTGTATTAAAAAATCAAAATGGATTTATATATCTGTAAGAAATAGATATCCTCTAAAGATAAAGTGAAACTTCCATCAGTGAGGGTTTTCTTCATCCCCCACCCAGCTTCCTTGTTTCTTTCTGAATATTGAGACGGGGTTCTTACTGTCCGAAAATAACAGGATAAATCGGACGTCACACAAACTTACTATTTCCTATAGTATATTCACATTCATAAGAAACGTTTTTACACTTTAAGGTTCTGTAACTTTATTTCATAAATTGGCTTATACTTTGGAGTTTTATGGACGTGAGACTCGTACAACGTAATGGTATCAGCCTGAAACAATATCGCATCCAGTTGCTTCAGATTTTTAGGATTAAATTTTTCTTCTCCCATCCACTTACGGGCAACAGTAATATGCGGATGATAGGGACGTGTTTCAAGCGAAAAACCATTTCTCTCACAAATCGCATGCACCTGTTTTTGCAAATCAAATAACGCTTGATTTTCTTTTAATCCAGCCCAAAATATGCGCGGGCTCTCTACTAGGCCGAATGTAGAAAAATTTTGCAGCATGAGATTTAACTCGGGTGTATTCGCAAGGAGTTGTAATCCTTTCTCTATTCCTCGCAATTGTTCCTGCGCCGCGCTCCCTAAAAAAGCAAGTGTAATATGGTAGTCTTCTTTATGTACCCATGAGCGAAATGGTAACTTGTCCTTCATTTCCTCTTTATAATTCGCAAGTATTTCTTTTATATGACGTGGTAAAGTCACTGCTAAAAAATAATGTGGGACCATTTATATCTTCTCCTTTTTTGTTAGTGTTGCTTTTCTTTTGTATCTCATTCAATTGAACAAGAAAAGGATAAAAAGAATCCGCTCCCTAAATAAGGAGCGGTCATATTTCACAACAAATAAAGTGAAACTTCCATCAGTGGGGTTTTTCTTCATCCCCCACTGATGGTTAGCCCTCACGAATCGGGTTTTTACGGGCAGTTGTCCCCTACCTATCTTCCTCGTTTCTCTCTGAATCTTGAGATGGGGGGTCTTACTGCCCTAGAATAGCGGGATAGAATTAGGTTATTTCGCTAATTCATAAATTGCTCGTGCATAAATCGCTGTCGCTTTTAGTAAATCTTCTATTTCAATATATTCATCCTTTTGATGAGCAAGTTCCTCTTTTCCAGGGAATAGCGGGCCGAATGCTACACCAGCTTTTAATGAACGAGCATATGTACCACCGCCGATTGCTAATAGCTCTGCTTTCTCTCCTGTTTGTTCTTCATATACACGTTGCAATGTACGAATTAAAACATGATCTTTATCAACATGATGCGGACGTGAGTTAGAATAATCTGCTACTTGGAAGCCGTTATTGCCGACATAGTCTTTTAATTTCTGCACTGTCTCTTCAAAATTCGTTGTTACTGGGTAGCGTACATTTAAACCTAAGTTCCCGCCTTCTTCTTTCGTATAAGAAAGGCGCCCCACATTCACTGTTAATGGTCCGCTAATTTCATCTTTATAAGCGATTCCTGCTTTTTCTCCAAGCGTATCATTCGTAAACGTTTCTGTAACAAATGCCGCAAATGAAGCTCCTTTACCGTCAAGAGCAATCGTTGTTAAAAAGTTCGCTAACAAGAGGCCTGCATTTTCACCTTTTTCAGGAGTAGAACCGTGAGCTGAAACTCCTTCTACTTGCAATGTCACAGTATTTCCTTCTACATTTGCTTTACCCGTTTTCTGAGCAGTTTGTAAGTATTGTTCGTAAGCATTTGCAAGTTCCGTTGCTTTTTCAGTCGTAATCACTGCTTCAGCAAAATCAGGAACCATATTTAAACGGCGACCTGAAGCAAATGAAACAAGCTCATATTCTCCGCCTTGTGTTTCACTATTCTTTTGCACAACTTGTATATCAGAAATTCCTTTTTCCGCATTAATAATAGGGAAATCTGCATCTGGTGCAAAACCAATCGTTGGCATTTCTTCATTTTTGAAATAATGATCTACACACTTCCAGTTGCTTTCTTCATCTGTTCCTAAAATCATGCGAACTCGTTTTGAAAGTGGCAATCCTAATTCTTTTACAATTTTCATTGCATAATAAGCCGCCATTGTCGGCCCTTTATCATCAATTGCACCGCGTGCAAAAATCTTTCCATCACGAATGTCAGCACTGTATGGGGGAGTTGTCCAGCCCTCTCCTTCTGGCACTACGTCAACGTGACAAAGAATACCAACTAATTCTTCTCCTTGTCCCATTTCAAGATGCCCTGCATACCCTTCTAAATTTTTAGAAGTAAATCCTTCTACTTCCCCTTTATGTAACATGAAGGCTAATGCTTTCGCTACGCCTTCTCCAAATGGTGCACCTTCTTTTGCTGTTTCTTCTTCCCATACACTTTTAATTTGTAAGAATTGCTGCACGTCATGAATTAATTCATCTTTTCTTTTCTCAACTTCTTCTGTCCAATTAATTGCTGACATAACTCATTCACCTCTTCTATATTCTCTCTTTCATCATAGCAAACGAAAATCCGATATGCCAACAAGAGAACATTCAATAACGAATAATTGTAACATTTCAGATATTTTGCATTAGTTTTTCTTTTGTTTTTCTAAAAAAATTTGCAGGAATTTGACGGTTTACGTAGAAATTTATGTGGTAGTTGATAGAAGAGACATAGAATGTCAACTACCAATATTTTTCTATTTTATTATTTGTTAAACTTTTGTAAAATTTAACTAGGTTAAAGCATGAAATTTGTCAAGTAGAGTACAATGGAAGTAAGGACCTTCTTTCCTGAATGGGGTCAAAAAAACTAGTAGAGGAGTGGTTTTCTCTTGAAACCTACGACTACTCGTATGCTAACACGCATTAAATCAATTTATATGTACATCAATGAAAATGGTACGGTAACGACGAAAGACCTTGTAGATGAGTTCGGGATCACACCGCGAACGATACAACGTGATCTGAATGTGTTGCAGTTTAATGAGCTCGTGTATAGCCCTTGCCGCGGTAAGTGGACAACAACAGGAAAGAAAGTGAGAATGACCTCATAACGAAAACAATTGTATCTAAAATATAATACATACCCCTTTCTGTGAAATCAGAAAGGGGTTCTTTCTATTTTTTGGAATCGGTCTCACTCTTAATTCTCTGTTTAAACTTGATATGTTTTTAACATTTCAACCTCTTCATCTGTCAATTCGCGGTACTGACCAAGCTCTAATTCTTCATCTAATACTAAAGGCCCCATCTCTGTTCTCTTTAAGTAGACAACTTTTTTCCCAACAGCTTCAAACATACGCTTCACTTGATGGAATTTTCCTTCTGTAATAACAAGCTCAATTTCAGAAACATCATCACTTTTCAGAATCGTAAGATCGCCTGGTTTCGTTTCATAGCCATCGTCTAGAATAACACCTTTTGCAAACTCTTCGACATCTTTTTCTGTTACTACTCCAGCTACGTGTGCATAGTACTTTTTCGGTACGTGCTTTTTCGGAGATAGTAATTGATGCGCAAGTTTCCCGTCATTTGTTAACAATAGAAAACCTTCTGTATCAATATCAAGTCTTCCAACTGGAAACGGATCAAAGATTGCATCTTCTAATTCTAATAAATCCACAACTGTTTCATGGTTGTCATCTTCTGTTGCCGAAATGACACCTTGTGGTTTATGCATCATTAAATATACGAATTCTTTATACTCAACAATCTCACCGTGAATGGTAACCTCTTGTTCTTCTACATTCACATGAAACTTCGCATCTTTCACTGGCGTTCCATCAATTTTCACAACGCCGTCTTTCAATAATTTCTTTACTTCTTTTCTACTTCCATATCCCATGTTTGCTAGTAATTTATCTAATCTCAATTCATTCACCTTCTTTATTATCATAGAAAAAGGGGACGCTTTTTTACGCCCCTTTTGATTTAATCTTTATTTTCAACTTACCACCAAGCTTACGCTGAATCTTCTCTAAAGCTTCTCCGCCAAATACTCTTTCTAGTACTCCCATGCGGATCGCTAAAAATCCGTAAGCAAGGCCACCAATACCTGCACAAATCGCAACTGTAATCAGTGTACCAATACGACCATCAGGCGAAATCACAAAGGATAACATTCCTTGTGATAATTTTACGACAATGACCATCACAATTGTTAAAACTGCAATTTGGAACGTTCTCTTATATACAACACCGAATGAATAGTGTGCGTATTTACGAATTTGTCTATTCGTATACCAAACAGAAGCTAGGAACCCAACAGCTGTTGCTAAAACAGCTCCAACTGTACCGAAGTAACGAATAAAAATCATATTACATACAAATTTCAAAACAACCCCCATAGCAAGAGCGATAATCGCGTGCTTCTGTTGATTAATCCCTTGCAAAATGGCTGCTGTTACTGTAAATAAAGCAAATAATAACGCAACTGGTGCGTACCACATAAGCACTTGTCCACCTAGTGGATCTGCCTCGTAAAACGCTGTATAAATCGGATATGCAAGCGTAGAAATACCAACTACCGCAGGCAATGTTAAAAACATATTTGCTTGGAATGTTTGTGTTATTTGTAGTTTTAAATAACGGTATTGTTTTTCTGTAAACGATTTTGTAATCGCTGGAACGAGCGTTAAGCTAAATGCCGTTGCTAGGGAAACAGGAATCATAATTAACTTATGCGTCCACATCGTAAAAATACCAAGTGCTCGCTCTGCAATATCCCCTTGCCCAATCGCTTGCATAATAGAGTTAAATGTTAATGTATCAATTTGTTGATATAAAGGAATTGTTAATCCAATGACAACATACGGAATTGCATATGCAAATAATTCTTTAAATAATTGAACCGTACTTACTGTTGATTCTGGTACAGTTTGTTCAATTAAATATTGATCTAGATGCTTTTTGCGTTTTAACCAGTACCAAATTAACACACCAAGTGCTCCCACAGCTGAAACAAACGCTGCGAAAGTTGCCACTCCAACTGCTGCTGCTACTGATCCACCTATTACTTTAATGACAATAAAACTACCCGCTAATAAAAAGATAATGCGAATAATCTGTTCAATAATTTGCGATACCGTCGTCGGTCCCATTGATTGATGACCTTGGAAATAACCACGAATTAAGCTTGCTGCTGGTACAACAATAAGTGCAAAACTTACGAGGCGAATAACCATCGTAACTTCTTCTATACTATTGTGTACACTTTTTTTACCAAGCATTGCCTCAGCAAATAATGGCGCAGACATATAAAGAACTAAGAAGGAAAGGATTCCTGTTGCAATCATCATAAGCATTCCTGAACGGAACATTCTCCTGCTCGTCTTATAATCTCCAAGCGCATTATATTTAGAAACAAACTTTGAAACAGCAAGCGGCACTCCCGCCGTTGCAATACTTAAAAAGATCGTATATGGAATATATCCATACGTATAGAGCGTTCCGCCTTCTGTGCCAACTAATGCATGAAATGGAAAGACGTAAATCATGCCTAAGAACTTAACTAAAAAAGTTCCTAACGTCACAATAAGCGTTCCGCGCAGAAATTTTGAATCGGACATAGATGATCCTCCTACATATATAACGCTGAACTCTAACCTTTGTATTGTACCACAATTCCTCAGAGAAACAGCATATCACCGTATTTTTCTTTTCTATGAAAACATGCTATTCTTTTAGGCAGGAAATGTAGAAAATGAGGTCGATATATTATGCATTATGATGTTATTGTCATCGGAGGAGGCCCTTCAGGATTAATGGCTGCCATCGGTGCTGCTGAAGAAGGCGCGCGTGTCTTGCTTCTTGATAAAGGAAATAAACTAGGTCGTAAACTTGCAATTTCCGGTGGGGGTCGCTGTAACGTAACAAACCGATTACCACTTGATGAAATTGTGAAACATATACCAGGAAACGGCCGCTTTTTATATAGCGCCTTTTCTATCTTTAATAATGAAAATATTATTACATTCTTCGAAAAACTTGGTGTAAAGCTAAAAGAAGAAGACCACGGCCGCATGTTCCCAGTATCTAATAAAGCACAATCTGTTGTGGATGCTTTATTAACGAGACTAAAGGAGCTAGGCGTTAAAATCCGCACTAACACACCAGTTGAAACGATAGAATATGAAAATGGCCAAACGAAAGCCGTTGTACTCAAAACAGGTGAAGCTCTTGAAACAAATCACGTTGTAATCGCTGTTGGCGGAAAATCTGTCCCTCACACCGGTTCAACTGGAGATGGTTATGCTTGGGCTGAAAAAGCAGGACATACCATTACTGAACTTTTCCCAACGGAAGTACCAATTACTTCAAACGAACCATTTATTCGGGATCGTACATTACAAGGACTTGCTTTACGCGATGTAAATGTAAGTGTATTAAACCCCAAAGGCAAAGTTGTCATTTCTCATAAAATGGACATGCTCTTTACGCACTTTGGTATTTCCGGCCCAGCTGCTCTTCGCTGTAGTCAATTCGTCGTAAAAACGATGAAAAAATTTAAAATGCGCGCTGTAGAAATGAGTATCGATGCACTGCCTGAAGAAAATAGCGAACAACTCTTCCAGCGCATGATGAAACAAATGAAAGAAGAACCGAAAAAAGGAATCAAAAATGTGTTAAAAGGATATGTTCCTGAGCGTTATTTCCTATTCTTATTAGAAAGAAATGGAATTGATGGCAGCGAGCAGGCTGGGCAAGTTTCTCACGAAAAGATCCGTGCACTTGTGAAGGACTTCAAAGAGTTTAAAGTAACAGTAAACGGCACACAGCCTCTTGAAAAAGCATTCGTTACAGGTGGTGGCGTTTCTGTTAAAGAAATTTATCCGAAAGAAATGGCTTCTAAATTAATGAACGGCTTATACTTCTGCGGAGAAGTTCTTGATATTCATGGCTATACAGGCGGCTATAATATTACTTCTGCTCTTGTCACAGGAAGAATCGCAGGAACAACTGCAGGGCAAAATGCGAAAATGCAATACTAAAAAAGAAACAGGGGTGGACTCTTTCCACTCTTGTTTCTTTTTTGTTGCTTTATATAGCTAAGTAGCTTTATATTTTATAATGTTGAATAATCGAAACAAAGGGGAAAACATATGCGAAAAAAAGTCATGATATCTTTAATGCTAATGACGTTCCTTTCCGCTGTGGAAGGAACGATTGTAAGTACAGCAATCCCTCGTATAACGAGTGATTTATCCGGTGTTGAACTTGTGAGCTGGGTGTATGCAATTTATATGCTAGCAACAGCTGTCTCGACTCCAATCTACGGAAAACTAGCCGATTTATTCGGCCGTAAAAAAGTTCTTCTCATTGGGGCAGCAATCTTTTTAATCGGTTCTGCACTGTGCGGAATCGTGACATCAATGGAACAATTAATCATCTTTCGTGCTCTGCAAGGTGTAGGTGCCGGGGCTGTTATGCCAATTACAATGACGATTATCGGCGACTTATATAGTGAAGCGAAAGATCGTGCAAAAGCACAAGGCTGGATGAGTGCTGTTTGGGGTGTTTCCGGTGTTATCGGGCCGCTAGTAGGTGGATTTTTAGTAGATTCCCTATCTTGGCGCTACATCTTCTTCTTAAACGTTCCATTTGGAATTCTTGCTTGTGCGATGATTGCGCTCTCTTATAAAGAGTCGATTAAACCAGCAAAACATCATATCGATTATCCTGGTGCAATCATCTTCTCACTAAGTACAATTGCGTTACTCTATGCACTCTTAACAGGAAGCAGTAAGCAAAACTGGGGCGACATTACAATTATTAGCCTCTTAATCTTCGCGGCTGTTTCATTCATTATTTTCTTGTTCGTTGAGAAAAAATCTCCGGAACCATTAATTCCGTTAGCACTTTTCTCTAACCGTACTTTATCAACTGTAAACATATTAACACTTATCGCTGGTGCAATGATTATTAGTATTACAATGTACCTGCCAATTTGGAGCCAAGGTGTATTAGGAAAAAATGCGACAGAAGCTGGACTTATTCTGATGCCAATTCCTGTTATGTGGACATTCGGTGCGATTTTTTCTGGAAATTTAGTTGGTAAGTTACAAACGAAACAAATCATTTTACTTGGAGCTAGCATTTTATCCATTGCTACCTTCTTGTTATTTACATTATCAACTCATTCACCAGCATTTCTAATTTATGTTGCAGTCGGACTATTCGGTTTAGGAATGGGACTTATTACACCAATTTATATGGTAACCATTCAAGCAGCTGTCCCTGCACATACACGCGGTACAGCAGTTGGCTTAAATACATTTATTAATACATTTAGCCAAACATTAGGTGCCGCTGTCTTTGGCACTATCTTTAATACGATGATCCACGCGCAAGGCATACAAAATGTTGATTTGGTCTCTGGGGGCCACGGAGGCACAGCAAATGTAGTAACAAAATCACAAGAAGTATTAGCTTCGAGCGTACATGTTATTTTTATGAGTACATTTGTGCTCGCACTTCTTACACTATTCATCGGTTGGCTTCTATTAAAGCCAGCTGTGCAGACAACTGAACAGTAAAAAAAGAGGATGATCGTTCATAGCGACCATCCTTTTTTATATTTCGACGCAACTCTCATATATATCGGCGATTCGACAATATATAGTAACACTTACTCCTCATGTTCCACCACATATTTCAGCATAGACAATTTATTATTCCAAAACTGCTCATAATAGGAAAGCCACTGCTGTAATTCAGCTAACGGCTCCGGCTGCAAGCGATATATCTTTTCTCTTCCAACCTTTCTTCCGCTCACTAATTTCGCTTCTGAAAGAATGTGAAGATGCTTCGCTACAGCTGTACGGCTCATCGGGAAATGATCTGTTATTTTGGAAATCGGTAATTCTTTTTCGGTTAATAACCGGAGTACTTCTCGGCGCGTTGGATCAGCAATCGCTTGAAAGACATCATATTTTGCTGCAGATGAGGACACTTAACCTTCAACAACCTTTTTCAGTTTTTCATTTACAATTGCTACCCAGCCACCTGCCATTCTATCTCGAATAACAGAACTTTTCTCATTCGCTTTCGAAATTGTCTCATCAGGCTGTTTCCATCCGCCATGGATAAGAGTAAACTCCGTTTTATCTCCTAAATCTTTTAACACAAATGAAACTATCCAACCATCTGTATCCCATGAAAAAGATAAACGGTGAGGCTCATCAATTTCTAACACCTTGCATGGAGAGGGGCCAAAGGGCGATTGCACATGAAATTCATGTCCTACTTTTGGTTCAAAGTCATTTGGCATAAACCAAGATGCAATCCCTTCTGCAGTAGATACTGTATCCCATACCTTTTGAATTGAAGCTTCAAAAATAGCTGTTTGTTTAATATCTTGTAATGTATTTTGCTGTTCCATATTATATCTCCTTTATTAGGTGTTAAATATAACACCTTTTGGTTTCGTTTTTTATGATATAACACCTTTTGGTTTTGTGTCAAGAAATCTCCATTCGAACCAATAACAACAGTCTTTCTCTGATCTATGTTTCCATTCATGCAATTTCACAATGACTGTTGAGAAATTCTCAACATTTTTTCGACAGGACAAACACACAGCTCTACATTTCCTCATAATATACTCACAAAAGCAACTCAATCCATTACCAGTTCCTGTAGTTCCTACTTAAAAACATAAAAAAGAGCTGGCTCCCCAGCTCTTTTTTATGTTTTATATATTACCATCGCCGAAAAACAATAAATTTGATTTTCATCGTCATTAATGGATACACCAACTTGATATTTAATATCTACAAGCTGTTCTTCATTCAGCTTCTTCAGAAACACATTTACGGAGTCTTCCAAGTCCTTTTCATGACTTTCATCGAACACCTTAACGCGAATCATGTTAACACCATCCTAGATCGCAGCCCTCCGCCGCTTGATTATTGCCACGGTGAGTATCTATGATGCGATAAAACTTACCATCTTCATATATATATCCGTCTTCTAACACATATTGCTTATCTTCAGTATAGACATAAAACTTACCTATCATAAATTTACTTGTATATAATTCTAAATAATTTGATTTAAATCTTGCTACTACCTTATTCGTAATATCAATTTTAATTATGCGTCCCACCTTTCACCCCTCCTTTAAAAAGAACGGATTTAGGTATATTGTATTAACGATTTTACATTTTATGAATAAAAAGAAGTGGATACGCCCCTTATTTTTCTCCAGACATTTCTGAGAATACTCACTCCATTCCATATGCAGCTCTTTCAACAAAAAGTGTGATTCATTTCCATCTAAAAACGCAATAAAAAACCGTCCCAAAATCGTTGACACACACATAAAACATATGATAATATAATAAATTTGATATTTTTCTCCATATATGTTATCATTACATATAGTTACCACATATGGAGGTGGATGATTTGTTTCAAATCGGCGATAAAATTGTTTACCCTATGCACGGAGCAGGAATAATCGAAGCAATTGAAGATAAAGAAGTGTTAGGAAAAACACGTCAGTATTGTGTAATACACATGGTTATTAGCGATATGCAAGTGATGATTCCTATGGATAAAGTAGAAAATTCTGGCATACGTTTCGTTGTCGATAAAAATACATTAAACGATGTATTAGTTGACATTCATAATGGTGAAGCTGACCACTCACTCTCATGGAAACAAAGATATACCATGAACATGGAGAAAATGAAAAATGGGAATCTTCTAGACGGCGCTGAAGTTGTTCGCGATTTAATTCGCCGCAATAAAGAAAGAGCATTAAATGCGAGTGAAAAGCAAATGTTAGACAACGCGCGCAGAATTTTAATTAGTGAAGTTGCACTTGTTCAAGATGTTTCAGAAAATCAAGCTACCGATTTTCTACAAGATACTATCAATCATTAATACACGAATCCCTAATTTATATAAATAGCGTTCGGCTATTTTTTTGTTTATATAAGAAAAAGATGTCTGCTCACAGACATCTTTTTCTTATATTATTTACTATTTAACATCACTAGTAGCTTTTCTTGACTGTACATCCATACTGTAATAATTAAACAAGCAAGCGCTACTTCTGATAATGCCATGAATCCAATTGCATAATGACCAGTTAGTTGGAATAGTAAGGTTAAAATTAATGGTGGGAAAAATCCTCCTAATCCTCCTAAAGCTGCGACAAGTCCATTCACAACCCCGGCTTGTTCAGAAAAGTACATCGGTACAAGTTTAAAGATTGTTCCGTTTCCAATTCCTGCACAAAATGCGACAAGTAGGCAGCCAAATGTATATACGTTCATACTTGGCATAAACGATAAAACAATGCCAGATAGCGTTAAACCGATGAATACAAAAATTAATATTTTAAACGGATTAAATTTATCACCGAGCCAACCACCAATCGGGCGCATGATTGTTGCTAATACGATAAATCCAGCTGTTCGCATGCCTGCATCTACTTTTTCTAATCCAAAGTGAGATACTAAAAAGTTTGGTAAGTATACTGTAAATGCAACAAACGATCCAAAAGTTAAGAAATAGAAAATACATAAGAACCACAGTTTTTCATTTTTGTATACACCTTTTAACTGTTCCATTAATGGTGTATTTACTTTTCGCTCCCCGCGATCACCTAATAAAAAGTTAAGAAGAGCAAAAACAGCTAGTAAGATTAAAAAGGATTGTACAGTTGCTCTCCAGCCAAATGAAGTTGCAATTACAGGCGCTAAGAATGATGTAACCGCTGTTCCTGCGTTACCTGCACCGTAAATACCATTTACAAAACCGTGACGCTCTTTCGGATAATATTTCGGCAAGGACGTTACACCTACTGAGAACACAGCTCCGCCGACCCCTACAAATAAACCACCAATAATTAAATCCATCATAGAGTTCGCAATGCTAATATAAAAGACAGGGAATAATAAAATAATAAAGCTTATAAAAAATAATTTTCTCGCTCCGTAACGATTGGTCCAATAACCAATTGGAATTCGAAGCACTGACCCTAAAATAACAGGTACTGCTGTAACAAGGGAAATTTGTCCTGCTGTTAATGCAATGTCTACTTTAATAAACGGCATTAACGAAGATAAAATCACCCACACCATAAAACCAATGACAAGATTAGAAGTTTGTAAACCTAATTGAAAATTCGGACTTCTCATCTTTTTCGCCTCCTATTTTGTTCAATATTTCACAATTTATATTAATTCCCTCCAGTCTAATCACGGAATTCCGTGATTAGACTGAAAAAAATCAACCACCGCTTACTGGCGGAATCAATGCGACAACATCACCAGCTTTGATTTTGTCATCTTCATTTGCATATTCTTCATTGATAGCGACCATAATTTGCTCTGAAACTGCTATGTGATGTTCCTTTGTAAGGATATCTTTTAGTTCTGCAACGGTAATATTTTCACAGTCTATTTTCAGCTCGTTTGTTCCGGCTTCTTCTTGCAAATGCGCAAATAATAATACTTGAATCATTTTCTCATCTCCTTTCCAGGTTCCCCATTTGGATATGGCGTTTTTTCTAATTGATCACCAATCCATGAGTCGCCATCTTCCCAAAACTCTTTTTTCCAAATCGGAACAATTTGTTTGATGCGTTCCATAATATATTCATTTGCTTCATACGCAGCTTTTCGATGCGGCGTTGATACAGCAACAACAACGGCAATATCAGAAATTTGTAATGTACCGATGCGATGTGTAATCGCAACGTGTGTCCCAGGCCATTTTTCTTTCACTTCATCTCCAATTTTTGCAAGCATTTTCTCTGCCATTGTCTTATAAGCTGCGTATTCTAAATATAATGTACGGCGCCCTTTCGTGAATTCTCTAACAGTCCCAATAAAGGTTGTCACAGCACCACATTCACGACGAATCACTTTATTTGTAACATCTTCAATCGAAATTGGTGTATCGATTACTTCATAATACGTATGTGTCATTGTGCACCCCTTATCGTTTGTACGAACCATTTCATATATGATTCTTCCTCTGTTATATGAAATGTTTTATATGTTTCTTGTAAATTTTGCATAGCGTCATCCCATGTAATAACTGCCATCACATTCTCCACTTTATTTAATAAAGCAATATCTTCAATCGAGCGAAGCAAAACTACCTTTGGATAATTTTCTGCTTTATATCCTTCAATTAAAATGAAATCCACTTTAAAAAATTCATATAATCGAATAATCTCCTGTAAAGACCACTCATCCCGAAGAGAAGAAAGTGATAATAGTCCACCTCCCTCTACAATGCTCACGACAGCACCCGCTTGCCTATGTCGTTCACTATCCTTTTGCGGTACTTCCGGATAGCCACCATGTCCGTGATGCTTAATTGTGGCAACTTTCATACCTTCCTCCGCAAAAGCTTGAATCAATTTCTCCATAAGCGTCGTTTTCCCACTATTTTGATAGCCAACTATTTGTAAGATTGGAGCGGTTCTGCCCAAGGCCACTCACTTCCTTGACTTGATTCTAGTAATAGCACTGAAACTTTCATTCCCGCTTCAAATCCTCTTGTTCCTCCTGGGAGTACAATAAAAGCATTGCTATCTGCAAGAGAAGAAATCGCACTTGATTTATCAAGTCCTACTGGCATAACTTCCAACTGACCATTGATAAACTCTACTTTCCCCCTTACAAATCGTGTAAATGGATTTGCCTTTGAGAAATCTTTTTGCAGAATAGCATCTGCACGATATACATGCCGTTCTTTCGCGTGAAGGAATGCTTGAATAACTGGATGAACGAGTAATTCAAATCCAACATAACAAGCAGATGGGTTACCAGATAACCCAAACAACAGCTTTCCATTTACTTCAGCTACCGTTGTGACACTCCCTGGTCGCATCGCGATTTTATTAAAAAGAACATTCGCATGTAATTTTTCGTAAATCGCAGGCAAGTAATCGTAATCACCTACCGAAACACCGCCCGTTGTGATTAAAATATCCACTTCATTCATCGCGGTTTTCACTGCTTCATAGCAAGCTTCTAAATCATCAGCAAGTTGTCCATAATACCTTACTTGCCCACCAGCTCTAGCAATTTGAGCTGCGATCATATAGGAATTACTGTTTCTAATTTTTCCTGGTTCCAGCGCTTCATGTACTTCTAATAGCTCACTTCCCGTCGTTACAATCCCAACAACAGGCTGTTTTATAACGTTCACTGAACTGTAGCCAAACGTCGCTAAAAGTGCTGCTACACCCGGATTAATCTTCGTACCTTTTTTTACAAGTATTTGATTTTGTTTCACATCTTCACCTTTAAACGAAACATTATCACCTGCTTTTAAAGAACGCTTTAACTTCATATACGTTTTACCGTTCTGCTCAAACCCTTCCGTGAGTTCTAACATCACAACTGCATCACAATCTTTTGGAATCGCTGCCCCTGTCATAATGCGCACAGCTTGAAATGCCTTTACTTCATCTATAAAAACAGAGCCAGCTCCGATTTCTCCTATTACTTCAAATTCAATGGCATGATTGTGCCCCGCCTCTTTTGTATCTTCCGCTCGAATCGCAAATCCATCATATGGAGAGCGATCAAAATGCGGGACATCATGATCCGCTACAACATCTTCTCCAAGAATTCTTCCATAACTTTCCATAATAGAAATTTTTTCTGTTTCACCTTGCTGGGCGTATTTCATTACCCGTGCTACTGCTTCAGCAACTGGAATTGGTACTCGTTTTTCTAACATCTTTTTCACCCCATATTTGCAAAATATCACATCTTGATTACACTTTATATTGTACAATGCTAAACATAATAGCAATTACTTCAAGGAGGTATTCCATGTCTTCATTTACTCATTTCAATGACCAAGGCCGTGCAAAAATGGTCGATATTAGCAATAAAAAAACTACTGTGCGAACAGCAATTGCTCGCTCTAGCATTCTTGTTACGAAAGAAATTTATGATAAAGTCACTCATAATGAAATTGGCAAAGGCGATGTATTAGCCGTCGCACAAATTGCTGGTATTATGGCTGCCAAACGTACTTCTGATATTATTCCGATGTGCCACCCTTTACTTCTAAAAGGAGTAGATGTTTCCTTCGATTGGGAAACGGTTAAAGAGAACTACCGTTTACAAATTGAAGTAAAAGTAAAAACAGAAGGTAGTACAGGTGTCGAGATGGAAGCTTTAACTGCTGCCTCTGCAACCGCGCTTACCGTGTATGACATGTGTAAAGCTATTGATAAAGGTATGATTATCGGCGAAACATATTTACTTGAAAAAACAGGCGGAAAAAGTGGAGATTACGTTAGAAATTCACATTCCTAATCCCCAGAACCTAAAGGAACCTCCTTTAGGTTCATCCTATATATCTCGCATATAATCGTTTCGCTACTTTCATATCATTTGTCCCATGAATAAAAGCCCTGCCATCTGTAAATAAAACAAATCGATATTCATCAATTGGAAAGGATAATAAATATGGTGTTGTTTGCACATTCATACTTTTTTGTAAGCGCTTTTTAATTTCTTCTAAATTAAGAAGTTGCGGCACTCCTGGACGGATTTGAACTGTATTTCGTCCACATAACACCTCTGTTTTCATCTGTGATTCAAACGTTAAACTCGGGTACGTGCGCAGTTTTCCACAAGATAAACACGTATCTTTTTTCTGCCTATTCACTTTAAACGCCATATGCTGATTGTTCCAAAGATCAAATGATAGCATCGTTTCACGAAGCGCTCCAAAATCTTCTACCAATATTTTAAGTGCTTCTGTCACTTGATGGCTGGTGACCAATTGTACAGCTGGCTGTATAATTCCCGCCGTATCGCATGTTACACCACTAGTCGGATGCTCCATCAAACAGCGAAAACATGGTGTTTTCCCTGGAAGAATTGTATATGTGACGCCATAACTTCCAACGCATCCTCCATATATCCAAGGAATATTGTATTTTTGCGAAATGTCATTAATAAGAAGACGTGTCTCAAAATTGTCAGTCGCATCTAATATTAAATCCACATTCTTAATTAACTCTTCCATTTCTTGTACCGCTACATCTGTTACGACTGGTACGATTTCTACTTCAGAATTAATCTGCCTTAAACGTTCGGCAGCTGCAACTGCTTTCGGCTTATACTGCTTTGCATCTTCTTCTGTATATAACTGCTGCCGCTGTAAGTTACTCCACTCAACATAATCACGGTCAGCAATCGTTAGTTTTCCAATTCCCGCTCGAACAATTGCCTCTGCATTTGCTGCTCCTAATGCACCGGCACCGATAATGAGTACATGCTTTTCTCTTATTTTCCTTTGTCCTGCTTCACCAACTCCAGAAAATAATATTTGTCTTGAATAACGCTCCTGCACGCAGCATCCCCCTTTCTTATCCTCCGATATAAGACATTTCAATTTTCGGACGATTATTTGCACTTTCTTCAGTCCGCTCATCAGAATACCGGTCCTTTCGATATTCCCATACATTTTGCACGACCTTTAATAAATCTGTATCCGAAATATCTTCTCTAAGCAAGCTTCTTAAATCTGTTCCCTTCGTCGCAAATAAACAAGTATAAAATTTACCATCTGCCGAAATCCGCGCTCTCGTACAAGAAGAACAGAAAGATTCAGAAACTGAAGTGATAAATCCAACTTCCGTATCACTGTCGGTATAACGATAACGCTTCGCAACTTCTCCAAAATAATAGGGTTCTACAGGTTCAATTGGATATACCCCGCTAATCTTCTCAATTAACTCTTGTTTCGTAATAACCTGCTCAAAATTCCATCCGTTCGTACTGCCAACATCCATAAACTCGATAAAGCGAAGCTGAATTCCCTGTTCTTTGAAATAAGCGGCCATCGGAAGAATTTGACTATCATTCATTCCTTTTTTCACGACCATATTCACTTTCACATCAAGTCCAGCTTCTTTTGCTGCCGCAATCCCTTTTAGCACAGGTTTTGTACTAATATTCTGGCCATTAATTTTACGAAACACATCATCTTCTATCGCATCTAAACTAACATTCACTCGGTGCAGTCCCGCTTCTTTTAACGCCTTTGCTTGCTTTGTTAAATGAATGCCATTTGTCGTCAGTCCAATATCTGTTAAGCCATCTAGCTTCGCAAGTCGCGTAATAAGCTCTGGCAAATCTTTACGTAGCAATGGTTCACCGCCCGTAAGCCTAATTTTCTTTACACCCATGCCTACAAACAATTTTGCTAATCGCTCGATTTCATCAAATGTAAGCAAAAATTCTTCTTGTAAAAATGCATAGTCAGGTCCGAATACTTCAGCTGGCATACAATATGTGCATCTGAAATTACAACGATCAATGACAGAGATGCGTAAATCTTGAAGCGGACGCCCTAAAGAATCTGTAATCTTCTCGCGCATCGTCACCCCTCCTTTTCTGCTAGATTCATATCTGTCTTCATTCTATTATAATATATTTTCAAACTGCGATGTTTTTGCTTGAGTTCTTTGTTCGCCTTCTATATGTTTTTATTTGTTTTTATGATAATAAAGGCAAATGATATATGTTGTGATATTTCTCACATCATATACGCCATTCAAAAATTCTTCACAAATCTGTTCGTATTTTGTTCACATTGTATAAAAATCTCGACACCTAACCCATTATAAAGAAGGGGCCAATATAAGTTGCATACTTTTTACTGCTTTTGATCCACTTGTACTTGCGTCCGATATTCGTCGCCCCACTCACGCATAAGTGTAATAATTGGTGTAAGAGATTTTCCGAATTTCGTTAAAGAATACTCTACTTTTGGCGGAACTTCTTTATATACTTCCCGGTGGATTACCCCAGCCGTTTCAAGTTCTCTGAGCTGTCTTGTTAACATGCGCTGCGTAATACCAGGCATCAATCGTAAAAATTGATTAAAGCGAATCTCTTTGGCATTCATTAAATGAAATAAGATAACTCCTTTCCATTTGCCACCGATTACATCTAGCGTTACTTCTACTGAACAACGCTTTATATCTTGCTGTTCCATTTTATCACTCTCCATTAGTATACAAATTGATACTATATGCTAAAAATGTGCGTACTTACATCATTCATTGTACTATTGTAGAATCAATTTTGTAATCAACTTACTAAGAAAAAGTAAATTATTAAAGGTGGTTATTTAAATGGAACGTAAAAAAGAAGAAATTTTAAAAGCCTATCACTTTAGACATGCGTGTAAGGAATTTGATGTAAATAAAAAAATCTCTGATGAAGATTTTCATTTTATTTTGGAAACTGGACGACTTTCTCCAAGTTCATTTGGTTTTGAACCTTGGAAATTTGTTGTGATTCAAAACCAAGCTCTTCGCGAAAAACTTCTCCCTGTAGCTTGGGGCGCTCAAAAACAATTGCCGACAGCGAGCCACTTTGTTGCTATATTAGCTCGTAAGAAAGAGGATATGATTTATAACTCTTCCTATATTTCTAACTTTATGAAAAACATTCAGCATCTTCCCGAGGAAGTTATTACAATGAAACGTGGTTTTTATAAGGAGTTCCAAGAATCAGACTTTCATTTATTAGATAGTGACCGCGCAATGTTTGATTGGGCTTCTAAACAAACATATATCGCTCTTGGTAATATGATGACTGCAGCTGCTCAAATCGGCATTGATTCTTGTCCAATTGAAGGGTTCAATCAAGAAAAAGTAGAAGCAGTTTTAAAAGAAGAAGGAATTATTTCAGAGAATACATTTGGCGTCTCTTGTTTAGTCGCTTTCGGTTACCGTACTGAAGAACCAAAGCACAAAAAAACTCGCCAAACAATAGATGCGGTCGTTGAATGGATCAAATAAAGTGAAACTTTAATTTCTTTGTTTTTGCTGAATTTTGAGGCGTGGGTCTTACTGCCCGCAAATAGCGGGATAACCTCAAAGAGTGTCTTTTCCAGACACTCTTTTTTAGCATTAAAAATACCTTGTTCACAGATAAAAATACACTTATCACTTATAATAAAAAAGATATTTCTTGCATTTTCACCATACTTACATCCAAAATAAGAAGTAGACTGCTTTAAAAAGAAAGGTGATTGCTGTGAATCGTACGGCATTATCAAATGATTTAAAGGAATTACTTGCATCTGTTGAATATAAAAGGCAGATCAATAAAGGAAGTTATATTTTCCAAGAGGGTGTGGAGGCGAAAGAACTCTATATTATTCACTCTGGGAAAGTTCAAATTAGTAAAATTAGTGCTGATGGCCAAGAATTAACACTTCGCATTTGTTCAAAGCACGATATTATCGGTGAATTAACATTATTTACGGACAATGCAAAGTACTTATTAAATTCGAAATGCCTAGAAGACGTTGAAGTGGGCATCATTAAGCGTGATGCTTTAGAAAAAGCATTACTCCAAAAGCCGGCCCTTGCATTTGAATTTATGAAATGGATTAGCGAGCATTTAAGGAGAATGCAAACGAAATTCCGTGATTTAGTGTTGCATGGTAAAAAGGGTGCCCTTTATTCCACACTCATTCGTATGACAAATAGTTATGGTGTATTAAAAGAAAATGGGATCCTCATCGATTTACCTTTAACAAATCAAGAACTTGCAAATTTCTGTGCAACATCACGTGAAAGTGTAAATCGTATGTTAAATGATTTAAAAAAACAAGGAATCATTTCCATTTATAAAGGAAAGATTACCATTCATAATTTGCAATTTTTAAAATGCGAAATCGCCTGTGAAGATTGCCCCGCCTCTATTTGTAGCATTGAGTAGCCTCTCTATTTGAGACGCTGCTCTTTTTTCTTTCTTCCTTTACTCTATGTAGAAAACCTCTTCTACGATGTGTAAAACATCACACTCTCCAAAATTTCATATAATTTTTTTGACAATCTGTTGAACTGTGACAGATATCACATCTCTATTTTTCACACTCTTTTATATTGAATGTTAGTAAGAGAAACGTATTAAAGGAGTGAACAGTATGAAAAAGAAACCTTCGGCACTAATGAAACGTTTAAAATATTTTTCTCCAATAGATCGCTATAACGATAATCATACACAAGAAACATACGAAGATCGTGAATGGGAAAACGTGTACAGAAAGAGATGGCAACATGATAAAGTAATCCGTTCTACACACGGCGTAAACTGTACCGGTTCTTGTAGCTGGAATATTTATGTAAAGGACGGAATTGTAACTTGGGAAGGTCAAGAACTGAACTATCCATCTACCGGACCTGATATGCCTGATTTTGAACCACGAGGATGTCCGCGTGGAGCTAGCTTTTCTTGGTACATTTATAGTCCACTTCGCGTGAAATACCCATATGTACGCGGTGTCCTTTGGAATATGTGGCAAGAGGAACTTCAAAATCACAAATCACCACTAGACGCTTGGAAAAGCATCGTAGAAAATCCTGAAAAAGCACGCACATATAAAAGTGCGCGCGGTAAAGGTGGATTTGTTCGTGCAAATTGGAAGGAAGTATTACAACTTGTTGCTGCTTCTATGCTTTATACGATAATTAAATATGGTCCAGATAGAAATGTCGGATTCTCACCGATTCCAGCGATGTCTATGTTAAGCTATGCTGCTGGTAGCCGATTTATGCATCTTATGGGCGGTCCAATGCTTAGCTTCTATGATTGGTATGCTGATTTACCACCAGCTTCACCGCAAATTTGGGGTGATCAAACTGATGTTCCAGAAAGTAGTGATTGGTACAACTCTGGTTACATTATGACATGGGGTTCAAACGTACCAATGACAAGAACGCCAGATGCCCATTTCTTAGCAGAAGTACGCTACAAAGGAACGAAAGTCGTTTCCGTAAGTCCTGATTTTGCTGAATCAACCAAATTTGCAGATGATTGGATGAGTGTAAAACAAGGTACAGATGGTGCTCTTGCAATGGCAATGGGGCACGTTATTTTACAAGAGTTTTACGTGGACAAACAAGTGGAATACTTCACAAATTATGCAAAGCAATATACCGATTTCCCATTCCTTGTCACATTAAAACAGCAAGGAGACCAATTCGTTACAGACCGTTTCTTAAACGCTTCTGATATTGGTCGTGAAACAAAACTTGGTGAATGGAAACCAATTCTTTGGAACGATCATTCGAATGATTTCGCAGTACCGCATGGCACGATGGGGTCGCGATGGGATAACGAAAAGAAATGGAATTTACGCTTAGAAGACGAACAAACAGGTGAAAAAATTGATCCACGTCTTTCTTTACTTGGTATGGAAGATGCAGTTGGAACTGTACAAATCCCATATTTCTCCGATGACGGAAACAAAGTATTAGAACGTACAATTCCAGTGAAAAAAATCGCTATACAAGAAGGCGACATTTTCGTTACAACTGTATACGACTTAACGTTAGCAAACTACGGTGTCAACCGCGGACTTGGTGGTCAAGAACCAAAAGACTTTAATGATGATGTGCCATTTACACCAGCATGGCAAGAAAAAATGACTGGAGTAAAAAGAGATCTCGTTATTCAGATTGCCCGTGAGTTTGCGCAAAATGCAATTGATACAAACGGACGCTCGATGATTATTGTCGGTGCTGGTATTAACCATTGGTTTAACTCTGATACGATTTACCGCGCTGTTCTCAACCTTGTTCTTCTTGTTGGTGCACAAGGTGTAAACGGCGGTGGTTGGGCACATTACGTTGGACAAGAAAAATTACGCCCAGCAGAAGGGTGGCAAACTGTCGCAATGGCAAAAGATTGGGGCGTTTTACCAAAACTACAAAATGGTACATCCTTCTTCTATTTTGTAACGGATCAATGGCGCTATGAAGATACACCAGTTGGACACTTGGCATCGCCAGTTGTCGGAAACTCTCGTTACCAACATCACGGTGATTACAATGTATTAGCCGCTCGTCTTGGCTGGTTACCTTCTTATCCAACATTCGAGAAAAGTGGAATTGAAATATATAAAGAAGCAGTTGCTGCTGGAGCGACAACCCAAGAAGACATTGGGAATTACGTTGCCCAAAAGCTAAAAGAAAAAGAACTGAAATTTGCAATTGAAGACCCTGATAACAAAAATAACTTCCCGCGCAACTTATTTGTTTGGCGTGCAAACTTAATTTCAAGTTCTGGTAAAGGACATGAATATTTCTTAAAACATTTATTAGGTACAACAAATGGATTACTGAATGATGATAGCGATTCATTACGACCAGAAGAAATCAAGTGGCGTGAAGAAGCACCTGAAGGAAAACTTGATCTATTAATCAACTTAGATTTCCGTATGGCCGGAACAGCACTATATTCTGATATCGTTCTTCCTGCCTCAACTTGGTATGAAAAACACGATTTAAGTAGTACTGATATGCATCCGTTCGTACATCCATTCAATCCAGCAATCAGTTCACCTTGGGAAGCACGCTCTGACTGGGATATTTTCAGCTCCCTTTCAAAAGCAGTCTCTGATTTAGCAGAGGAGCTCGATCTTGAACCAATGAAAGAGGTTGTGGCGACACCACTTCTTCACGATACACCGCAAGAGTTAGCACAACCGCTTGGTCGCATTAAAGATTGGAGTAAAGGTGAATGTGAACCAATTCCAGGCCAAACAATGCCAAAAATTCAGGTTGTGGAGTATGATTATAAAACGATTTATGACAAAATGACTGCACTTGGACCGAATCTTAAAACAATTGGCACAAAAGGAATTTCCTGGTCAGCCGAAAAAGAATACGAGCAATTAAAGAGCAAATTAGGTGTAAACCGCACTGATTCGATTGCAAAAGGATGCCCTGATATAAAAGAAGCAATCCATGCAGCAGAAGCAGTCTTAACACTTTCTTCTACAACAAACGGGCATATGGCCGTTAAAGCATGGGAAGCTCTTGAAAAACAAACAGATTTAAAACTGCGTGATTTAGCGGAAGAACGCGAAGAAGAATGCTTCACATTCGACCAAATTACAGCACAGCCAAAGACAGTTATTACATCTCCTGCTTTCTCAGGTTCTGAAAAAGGCGGACGCCGTTACTCACCATTTACAACAAATGTCGAACGCCTTATTCCTTGGAGAACGATAACTGGACGTCAATCTTTCTATTTAGATCATGACATGATGAAAGAGTTTGGTGAAACAATGGCAACATTCAAGCCAATCTTGCAACATAAACCGTTCCGTAAATCACGTCCTGAAGTAGAAGGAAAAGAAATTACGCTCAACTATTTAACACCGCATAATAAATGGTCAATTCATAGTATGTACTTCGATTCCTTACCGATGTTAACACTGTTCCGTGGTGGTCCAACTGTTTGGATGAACAAAGATGATGCCGCAGAAGCTGGCGTTGCTGATAATGATTGGATCGAATGCTTTAACCGTAACGGTGTTGTCGTAGCACGCGCTGTCGTAACGCATCGTATACCAAGAGGAATGGCCTTTATGCATCATGCACAAGATCGCCATATTAACGTGCCTGGTACAAACTTAACAAGTAATCGTGGAGGAACTCATAATAGTCCAACACGCATTCATGTCAAACCAACACATATGATTGGTGGATACGGTCAATTAAGCTACGGCTTTAACTACTATGGTCCAACCGGAAACCAACGTGATTTAAACGTCGTTATCCGTAAACTGAAGGAGGTAGATTGGCTTGAAGATTAAAGCACAAGTCGGAATGGTAATGAACCTAGATAAATGCATCGGCTGCCACACTTGTAGCGTAACATGCAAAAACACCTGGACAAATCGTCCAGGTGCTGAATATATGTATTTCAACAACGTGGAAACAAAACCTGGTATCGGTTATCCAAAACAGTGGGAAGATCAAGAAAAATATAAAGGCGGCTGGGAATTAAAAAACGGTGAACTCCAGCTAAAATCTGGTTCAAAAATGAAACGCCTTATGAACATTTTCCATAACCCAGATCAACCTACTATCGATGATTATTTTGAACCTTGGAACTATGATTATGAAATATTAACAAATAGTCCACAGCGCAAGCATCAACCTGTAGCTCGCCCAAAATCGGCAATTACTGGTGAATTTATCGACAAAATTGAATGGGGTCCTAACTGGGAAGATGATTTAGCAGGTGGACATATAACTGGTTTACAAGATCCAAACGTCAAGAAAATGGAAGAAGATATTAAAACAGACTTTGAAAATGTCTTTATGATGTACTTACCTCGCATTTGCGAACATTGTATGAATCCATCTTGCGTGTCTTCTTGTCCATCTGGGGCAATGTATAAGCGTGACGAAGATGGTATTGTACTTGTCGACCAAAACGCATGCCGCGCTTGGAGATTCTGTGTATCTTCTTGCCCATATAAAAAAGTATATTTCAACTGGCAAACAAATAAAGCTGAAAAATGTACTCTGTGCTTCCCACGTATTGAAGCTGGTATGCCAACAATTTGTTCTGAAACATGCGTAGGACGTATTCGTTATATTGGGGTTATGCTATATGACGCTGACAAAGTAAAAGAAGCTGCTTCTGTAGAAGACGAAAAAGATTTATATGAATCTCAGTTAACTGTCTTCTTAGATCCAAACGATCCAGAAATAGCTGCTGAAGCAATAAAACAAGGTATTCCAGAAGAATGGGTCAAAGCTGCTCAAGAGTCACCTATCTATAAAATGATTATTGATTGGAAAATTGCTCTTCCTCTTCATCCAGAATACCGTACGATGCCAATGGTTTGGTATATCCCACCATTAAGCCCAATTATGAATATGGTGGAAGGAAAAGGAAGCAACTGGCAAGCAGAAGATATTTTCCCTGCTATCGATAATATGCGTATTCCGATTCAATTTTTAGCTAACTTACTCACTGCAGGCGATGAATCACACATTCGTCTTACATTGAAAAAAATGGCTGTCATGCGAAGTCATATGAGAGCACTGCAAATTAATAAAGAACCTAATAAAGATGTGTTAAAAGCACTCGGTTTAACAAAAGAAGATGTAGAAGATATGTATCGCCTTCTTGCCATCGCAAAATATAAAGATCGTTTTGTTATCCCAGCTTCTCATCGTGAACAAGTAGCAGACCTGTACAGCGAACAAGGAAGCTGTGGCCTTTCTTTCGCAGGTGGCCCCGGTTCTTGTATGACAATCTCTTAAACTAAGGAGGCAGGCAAATATGAAACAGAGTTTACAAACCGCTTTTTCTTGTTCTTCCTTCCTTCTCTCCTATCCTGAACCAGGATGGAGAGAAGCTTTATCAGAACTACAAGAGAATATTGATACAATTACACATGACGAAATTCGCACAACACTTACATCTTTTATCAAGCAAGCATTAGAAAAAACAAATGATCAACTTATTAATTCCTATGTCTATACATTTGACTTTGGAAAGAAGACAAATCTGTATCTCACTTATATGAATACAGGTGAACAACGAGAACGCGGTATTGAATTATTAGAGTTAAAACAGCACTATCAAAATGCTGGCTTTGCGGTAACCGATAAAGAACTTCCTGATTATTTACCGCTACTACTAGAATTTCTGGCAAACGCAAACGAAGAAGATAGTGCACCTATTATGAATAAGTACACAAAAAATATACAAGCTTTGCATCAGCAGTTAAAAGAAGCAGATTGTATGTACGAACCAATTGTCGCTTCCATTCTACTCGCTATCGATGCATGGGGATTACAAACGAACTAGAAAGGGGTGTCGTAAAAAATGATGGATCAATTTTTATGGGTGCTGTTCCCTTATATTATTTTGGCAATCTTCATTGGTGGACACATCTTCAGATACAACTATGATCAATTTGGCTGGACATCCAAATCTAGCGAATTATTAGAAAAGAAAATGCTCCGAATCGGAAGCTTGTTATTTCACTTCGGGATTATGTTTGTCATAGGCGGACACGTTATGGGAATCTTAATTCCAGAGTCTGTATACAGCTCATTTGGTATTTCGGAACATACTTATCATATAGTGGCTATTAGCTTCGGTCTTCCTGCTGGAGTCGCTTCTATTGTCGGATTAGTTATTTTAATGTACCGACGCTTTACAGTAAAACGTATTATCGCAACAAGTACAAAAGGAGACTATGTTGCCCTTATCTTATTGTTTATTGTGATGTTAGCAGGTCTATCCTCTACATTTTTAAATATTGACTCAAAGGGATTTGATTATCGTACAACAATTGGACCATGGTTCCGTAGCCTCTTTATTTTCCAGCCAAAAGCGGAGTATATGGCAGATGTCCCTCTATGGTTTAAAATCCATATCATTGCAGCGATGGGACTCTTTGCAACGTGGCCATTTACAAGACTTGTGCATGTTTTTAGCGTTCCCGTAAAATACTTACGCCGTAGCTATGTTATTTATCGAAAAAGACAACCTATCGAATCTAGCAAAGTAAAAATGTAATAGAAAAACAGCACCTATCTTATGAAAATAAAATAGGTGCTATTTTATTATTTTAGGCTTACATATACAATATAGTCCCATAGCTAATATCACCCTACCCTTTATTAGTAATAGATGTTTGAAGAAGCGATAAAAAAACCCTACCTTGGCAGGGGATTTTTTCTATAAACCTGGTGCAGAATCCAGGTTATCCGTGTTCGGGACAGATTGCATAATCCCTGTCATATTAGCATTTGAAGCGGTATTTGTGCTCCTATCTATGTCCGTCCCTTTCGTATACGTCGTTGTTACTACATCTCCTGGTTGCAAACAAATCTTCGTTGTTGGTCCAATTACCGTCACAACATCAATATAAGTTGGTCCTGTTGAACCACTATACGTTTTAGATGCAGTAAATGAAGTATCCCTCAAATTGTCTCCTGTAAATAAATTCCCATAATTATTCACAATCACAAACTCTTTAATATTTGCAGGCATTTCTATTCAACCTTTCTATTAGGGACCTAATGTTAATTCACTTGTTTCTAAAGGAGGAATAAAGACATTACCTCTCGGTGCAGCTGCAGGCATACGTTTTCCATTTAAAAAAGTAGCATTACTTGAACCTCCAGCACCAGCGTATACCTTTACTACAGTCAATGGCGCAATTGTATTGCAATCACCTACATTAACAGCTCCTCGATTATTTATGATCTTAATTTTACGAAGAAATGCACTCATACGCTGCCTCCTTTCTACAAAAAAATTCTTTTGTACACTGTATGCAAAAGAAAAAAACTTGAAACAGACACGTTTCAAGTTTTAAGGATAAATTATTGAATTTCACCTTCATATTGCAGCATACCGCCGACCATATTCACTGTTTTAAATCCTTGTTCATTTAAATAATGACATACATTTTCACTGCGCATTCCTGATCTACAAATGAAAATATATTCATTTTCTTTATCAAAGAAATCTACTTTGTTCGGGATATCCCCCATTTTAATATGTACAGCTTCTGGGATTTTTCCTTGTGCTACTTCCTCATCTTCACGTACATCTACTAAAAATAACGTTTCTCCGTTTTCTAAACGCTCTTGCACTTCTTCTGTTGTAATTGTTTTTACTTCTGTCATATGTGTCGCTCCTCCTTATATACAATGAAACTTTAAGTAATAAGTTTTTCTACTAATCCACCCATCACCAATTTTAGCATGCAAAAGTACGAACGCAAAGAACTGAAACTTTTCATAGTCTTATTCTTTTTCAACCCTTTTATAAATTTATCCTCTTTACAAATACAACACTCACATTGTATTCTCAATATACTTGTTTTACGAAAGGAATCGATCGAAATGACACTTTTTCTTTTCTTTATAGGTTTCATTTTTTTTATTCTTTCTATCATTTCACTCGGTATATTTAACAAAAGAAAACCTACACAATCCTCTCAAGAACGATCATTCATTTATTTATTACTTAGTATAGCTTGTTTTGGATTGTGCATTGGTGCATATGTCTTCCGTTTAAAAATCATCTAAAAAAAGTGCTTGCTTAACCGCTCGCACTTTTTTTCATACACGACTAGACACTCTTCTCTTTAAAAACTCATCCACTTTCTTTTCAAATAAATGAACATCTAATACACCCGCCATATGACCATTTATACTTTCAATCTCATAAACTTCCGCGTATTTCCCTTGTTTTTGAAGCATCTCTACCATTTTATAATTATAACGAGAAGGCTGCAGTAAATCTTGCTTACACGGAATCATAAGCACATCTGCCTCTATTTGAGAAAGTGCCTCTTCTAAAGAAGAAAAACCATGTGCGATGTCATGCAATAATGTCGCTTTCGCTGTATACATCCATGAATTAGCATCTACAAAAGCAATATTTTGCAATGTCAATGCATTTATATTTGTTTCAAATGATGTTAGTGCTGAGAAATTCTCATAAGGTGCTGTTTCCGCACTATTACGCGGAAAGGTCGTTTCGTAATAATGAGCATCGAATGCATTGATAAACATCATCTTCCTTGCTAAATGTAATCCTTTCATCGGTTGTTCATCCCCATAATTCCCATCATTCCACTTTGGATCTAACTGAATAGATTCAATTGCATTTTGCAGAACATTAACTGATGTTACAATTGGATTTTGCGGATTCGTAATTACACCAATCATCCGCTCTACCATATGTGGATAATGAACAGCCCATTGCTGCGTAATCATTCCACCAGCTGACGGTCCCATTACCGCATGCAACTTTGTAATCCCCATATCCTTCACTAATTCATGCTGCACACGTGCTACATCTAAAAATGTAAATACCGGAAATTCCATCCCATATTCTGATCCCGTTATTGGATTAATTGATTTTGGTCCCGTTGTAATCACATAAGGACTTTTCACTTGTACATTACAAAGGTTATCAGTACATATTACAAAATAGTGATCTGTATCAATTGCTTTCCCCGGTCCAATTAGTCCATCCCACCAACCTGGAAATGGATCTTCTTCTGTATATTTTCCAGCTGCATGGCTCGTTGCACTGAAATAATGACAGACTAAAATCGCATTTGATTTTTCTCGATTTAATTTACCGTACGTCTCATATCCAATCTGAACAGGAATTTTTATACCATTTTCAAATGTGAATTCATTTAAATGAAATCTTTCTTTTTTCACGTGTAGCATCAGTTTTCCTCCTCCACCAAGAATCTCCATCTCACATCTTTTTTCTGCTTCCATTTCCTAAAAACAAAGTTAAATTACACAACCATAATTTCTTCTTACCGAAATTATTAAACACTTTGAAAAGAAAAACCTTCCTACTTGGATATTTTTGAGTATAAAACCATTTCTTCTCTACCTCTCTTAAATACGTGCATAATATACAAAAATCACCACAAACTAACATTATCTTACATCATTAAAGAGGGAATACATATGATATGGAAATGGTTACGTAAGAAAAAGAAGACGAACAATACTGGCTTAAACGAAGCGACCTCAGATCAACAGAGGCAGGCTACAAATCAAGAAGAAAATCCAAAAAATAAACAGCAAGAATACGCTAAAGAGACAATGCAAGATAAGAAAAAACAGCAGGCAAGCACCGAGCAAGAACAAAAGAAACAGAATCAACAATCCAGCCAGACTACGAAACATACTAAACAAATACAGCAGCATCCAAGTAATAAGCAAGAAAGTAAGAAACAACCCAAGCACTCAGTTCACATTACGAGACAAGAACGAAAAACACAGCAGCACGAGAGCGAAAAAACCAATAGCAGTACTAACAGTATTTATGACTTTAGTAAACCGAAAAAGGAACATATCCACTCTCTACAAGATTTAATTAAAAATCTAAAAGCATCTAGTGATTTTGTAAGCTATCACACGTCAGATGACGAAACAATGCCCTACTGGATTTCTTATTACCGCCCATCGCTTGATGGTGAAAAACTACAAAAGTATTTAATGCCTGCCTTACTAGAGCGTACATGTTCTACATTGGAAGAATTAAAAGAACATATTCCAATGAGCGGAATTACGATTACAAATGATCTTCAAAAAATTGAAGATATGGTTTTAAAAGGTCACGCTATCGTACAGTTACATGAACAAGATCAAAAATGTATTTTAGCAAATATCACAATTGATAATTATCGGGCGCCATCTATTCCATTAAATGAATCTACAGTTGTTGGTCCACAAGAGGGGTTTGTAGAGGATATTGATACCAATATTAACTTAGTACGTAGACGCCTTCCAGTGTTAGCACTACAAACAAAGGAAGTTATCATTGGGACATTCTCTAAAACAAAAGTTGTCATGATGTATTTAGAGAATCTTGCTGAAAAAGACAGTGTTGATTATTTAGAAGAATCGCTTCGTGCAATTGAATACGATCAAATAAACGACAGCTCCTATATTCAAGAATTGCTGGGAGAAAAGTCAATCTTCCCATTATTTATTAATACAGAACGTACAGACCGAGTAACAACTGCATTAATTGATGGGAAAATTGCTATTTTTGTGGATGGTTCACCAAGCGTCTTACTCAGTCCTGTTTCATACTTTGACTTTTTCGTTTCACCAGAGGATTACAATGTTTCTTGGCTTTACGCTACGTTTTCAAGATTTTTACGACTAATCGCTGTTCTGTTTTCCATCTGTGCAACACCGTTATATGTTGCCATTTTAAGTTATCATTACGAATTAATTCCAAGTGATCTACTCGAAACATTAATTTTATCAAGAGCACAAGTCCCTTTTCCACCTTTAATAGAAGCGCTCTTTCTAGAACTGGCTATTGATTTGCTTAGAGAGGCCGGGGCTAGACTGCCAATGAAAGTAGGCCAAACACTCGGTATTGTAGGTGGTATCGTAATCGGACAAGCATCTGTTCAAGCAGGACTAACGAGTAATATTTTATTAATCATTGTCGCTTTATCCGCATTAGCTTCCTTTATCACACCGATTTATAAGATGGGGAATGCAGTTCGTTTACTACGATTTCCATTCCTTTTATTCGCAGAATTAGGTGGACTATTAGGAATTTCACTCGGTTTTATCTTTTTATTTACTCATCTATTTAGGCTTTCTTCCTTACGGAAACCATTCGCACTCTTTTATCCAGCAAGGCAACAAGCACTAAAAGATTCCTGGATTAGATTCCCATTATCTATGATTGATACAAGAGATATTCAAGCAAGGCCGCAGCACGTAAAAAAATCAGCAAAAGGAATTTCAACAAAACATACATCTGATTTTGATGAATAAGAAACGAGGTGCACATATGAGTAAAGTCAAAACCAAATATCAAGTATCTCCTATATTTGTTTTATTCTTGATTCATAGTGCACAGTTCGGTGCTGGAGTTCTTGGGTTTGCACGCATTATTGCCAAAGTTGCGGGCTATGACGCTTGGATTGGTGTTCTCATCGTAGGAATCATCATTCACATTCTCGTTTGGATGATGTATTACTTATTAAAAAATACAGAAGGCAACATAATAGATCTTCACCAGCAAACCTTTGGAAAGTGGATCGGTAATGGAATTAGTATTGTATTCATGCTGTATTTTTTCGTTGTAAGTATATCCGTTATTCGAACATATGTTGAGATTGTTCAAGTATGGATGTTTCCTACTGGTTCTACTTGGATGTTCACAATCTTTTTCTGTTTATTAAGTTACTACATCATCTCATCAGGATTTCGTGTACTTACCGGCATTTGTGTCATTTCTGTTGGCGGGACAGTCGGTTATATTTTCCTTAGCTTCTTTATCCTGAAATACGCACATTGGGAAAATTTACTTCCTGTTTTTTCTCATTCTTTTGGAGATATTTTAAAAGCATCTCAATTGTCAGTCTATAGTATGACAGGCTTTGAAATCCTTCTTATGATATACCCATTTGTGAAAAATCCCGAGAAGTCTCACAAGTTCGCACAATATGGTGCATTATTTTCTAATATTTTATATTTATTTAGTACAATTTTAGCGTTCACCTTTTTTAGTGAAAAACAGTTATCAAAAATAATTTGGTCTCAGCTTTCCATGACACAAGTTATTAAATTACCCTTTATCGAACGACTAGAATACATTGCCATCTCCGGCTATGCACTTGTAATTCTTACAAGTTTTATTCTTCCACTATGGGCAGCTACAAGAGGGACGCATGAAATCTTTCATGTAAAGCAGAAATACATTTTACTTTCTTTTATATTCATTACAATTATTGTGTCACAGCTTCTAACAAACAGACATGATATCAACGATTTTATTAGTTATGTTTCCAGAATTAGTTTTTGGCTAATATATATATACATCCCAATCTTATTTCTTATTGTGTGGGTGAAAAGAAAATGGAAAAAATCAAGAGAAAACTAACGCTTCTTTCATGTATCTGTCTGTTTACCCTAACAGGCTGTTTGCAAAAAAATATTGTTGATGATATTCAGTTAATTCAAGGGGTTGTTTTTGATACAGCAAAAAATAATAAAATAAAGGTAACATCTGTTTGTCCCGTGCAACAAAAAGGAAATAAAGTACAGGTCTTTGAGGGAACAGGTAATGTTGTTAAACAAGTAAAAGCTGATACTTCTTTAGAATCTTCTCAACCATTTGCAAGCGGACAAATGCGTATTGCTTTATTTACTACAAGAATTGCCAAAAAAGGAATGTCTGCCACTTTTGATACCCTTCTTCGTGATGTAACTATCGGGAACTCTTTATATGTTGGATTGTTAGAAGGAAATGGACTGGAGCTATTAACAGGAAAATATGCTACTTCTGCTAATGTTGCTATCTATATAAAAAAATTGTTAGAACATAACATGAATACAGGTCCTTTACCAAAAGATAACTTATACTTAGGGGCATTTCGTTATTATCGTGAAGGACAAGATTCTTATATGCCTATCCTAAAAAAGAGTCAAGACAAAATCAAAATCACTGGCATTGGACTTTTAAAAAAGGATAAGTATGTCGGAAAAATTGATCCTCAAGATATGTTTATTTTTAAAGGGTTATTGGAAAAACATCGATTAGATTCACATGAATTTAAAAGTAATGATGGATATACAATAATTAATAATATACATTCCAAACCAACGTACACTGTAAATATAACAAATGGAAAACCTTCCTTTTTAATCAAAGTAAAAATGGACGCACGCATTCAAGAACTTTCAAAACAAATAAACCTAGATAATAAAAAGAACACAAAAAAAATATCACGAGAAGTTGAAAATCAATTAAATATTACAGCCGCAAAACTCATCAAAAAATTTCAATCTCTAAATGTCGATCCCCTCGGACTAGGAGCTAAATTTAGACAACGCTATCGACCATTTAAGTTAGAAGAATGGAAAAAAATGTACAAAGACGTCCCTATCATAGTAAAGTATGAAGTTGATATTACAAATTCAGGTGTAATCGAATAATAGTGAATATAGTTCCCTCAAAATGTCAGATAATGATTGAACTCCTCTTCCGGGCGTGATACAACGGAGAGAGGAGTTTTTTATATTACTTACAAAATTATTTATAGAGGGAAAAAGATATTTACGGGGGAGCTTATGTCTAAAAAGTTAGTAAAACCTATTTTAAATGGTATTCTGTTTCTCGGCGTCTTTTTATTTGCTCATACATACTTAAAAAATGTTTCATTTACACGTTATTTGCTTGTTGTCATACCAATGCTACTTGTGGGAATGTTTAGCATTGATCTTGTTTTATCATTTTTAATAAAGAAAGAAGAGTAGAAATAAAGGAACATCTTATTTCATATAGGATGTTCTTTTTATTAAATAATCTCCTTATGTTACAATGAAACTCGGCACAAAACGAGAAAGGATGAAACAACATGGCTAACGAAAAAGGTTTAGATAAAGGATATGAACTTGTTGCAAAAATGCACGAGGTATTTGGACATCCTGTTACAGATGTACCAACAAAATTAACTGAAAAACGTGCAAAAATCCGCGCAAGCTTTATGCAAGAAGAGTTAGAGGAATTTTTAGAAGCAAATACTGTAGAAGATCAATACGATGCGTTAATTGACCTTATTTATTTCGCATTTGGAACATTTGCAGAAATGGGAGTTCGTCCTGATAAAGGCTTTGAAATTGTAAACAATGCAAATATGGCAAAGCTATTTGCTGATGGAAAACCACGCTTCCGCGAAGGCGACGGAAAAATTTTAAAACCAGAGGGCTGGCAAGCACCAGAACCACAACTCCGTGCTGAAATTGAGCGTCAACGTCAAGAAGCATTAGAAAAAGCAGGGAAATAAAGCGAAACTTCCATCAGTGGAGGTTTTCTTCATCCCCATTGATTATTAGCCCTCACGAACCGGGTTTTTACGGGCAGTTGATCCCCCACCTAACTTCTTTGCTCTCGCTGAATTTTGAGGTGGGGGTCTGCCCGCAAATAGCGGGATAAAAAATAGAGAGGAAGAACATATAAGGACACAAAACACTATCAAAGACAAAAGGAAAGCTCCATAGAAAAAGGAGTCATCCTTATAGATAACTCCTTTTCGTGTAGTAAGCCCTCCACTGATGGAAGCCTGTCTTTACTTCTTCTTTGGTTCTGTCGGTTGACTTTGTTTAGCAAAATTAGATGAATCATCGAAATTCGGTTGTTTTTTACCAGCATTATTACTTCTACCTTTTCCCATGTGTAATACGCCTCCCTTCTCCCTTTTACTATTCCCAAATAAAAAAATCCCCTTGCGTACAAGAGAATTTTTTTGGTTTTTATTTACTCCATTAATGTCCAACATGCCCTGCCGAAGCCCCAACTCCGCTATACCATGTTTGATATTGCTGATGGTGCTGACCATGATGTCCGTGATGACCTTGATGACCTTGATGACCTTGATGACCGTGGTGTCCATGATGATCATGATGTCCGTTGTGTCCGTGATGTCCATGATGTCCATGATGTCCGTTGTGTCCATGATGTCCGTTGTGTCCATGATGTCCGTGGTGTCCATGATGTCCATGATGTCCGTGGTGTCCATGGTGTCCATGATGTCCATGGTGCCCATGAATTACTTGCGGAGACGTACCTACTCCTCCTACTAGAATAGGAGCAATACCACCAAACCCCGGCTGTGGACCAACCGGTGCAGGAAAGCCAGTTTGTGCCCCACCTACAAATGTTGAAAATGTAGTTGGCCCTCCTCCAGGAACTCCTCCTTGTGCCCCTCCCATCCATGTTGGGATTCCACCATATCCTTGCTGTCCATGTCCCTCCATTGGCATCATCTGTGCATAACCATCCGTCTCACCTGGCATAAAACCGTGCGGTGCATTATTGTCCATCCCTTTCATTTCTTTCACCTCTTCTTCTCAAATTAGCCTACCTTTTTTATCATATTTCATATAGAAAAATAGGTGTTTGTCTATGCATGAATTCCGCTCTTTTTTCAGTTGTCTCAAAAAAAAGAGCAGCCCTCTCATGAGGACTGCTCTTTCCTATTAATTTGCAACGATATTAACAAGTTTTCCAGGAACAACAATTACTTTACGAACTGTTTTCCCTTCAATTTGCTCTTTAACTGCCTCGATAGCAAGTTGTTCCATTTCTTCCTTTGATGCGTCTTTTTTCGTTTTCAGTTTTGCACGAACTTTACCCATAACTTGAACAACGATTTCAACTTCATCTTCTACAAGTTTAGACTCATCAAATGTTGGCCAGCTTGCATATGTGATTGTTTCAGTGTATCCAAGTTTGCTCCAAAGCTCTTCCGCAACGTGCGGTGCAACTGGCGCAATCATTTTCACGAAACCTTCCACATACTCTTTCGGAAGTGTTTCTGCTTTATATGCGTCATTGATGAACACCATCATTTGAGAAATTGCAGTGTTAAAGCGAAGCTCTGCATAGTCTTCTGTAACTTTTTTCACTGTTTGATGGTATGCTCTTTCAAGTTCTTTATTAGGTGCATCTGTGATTTTCTCACTTAATTCACCGTTATCTTGAACGAATAGGCGCCATACGCGATCTAAGAAGCGACGAGCTCCATCAAGACCGTTTTCAGACCAAGCAATTGAAGCATCTAATGGTCCCATGAACATTTCGTAAAGACGAAGTGTATCTGCACCATGGCTTGCTACGATATCATCAGGGTTTACAACGTTACCTTTTGATTTACTCATTTTCTCGTTGTTTTCACCTAGAATCATACCTTGGTTGAATAGTTGTTGGAATGGCTCTTTCGTTGGAACTACACCGATATCATATAATACTTTATGCCAGAAACGAGCATATAGTAAGTGAAGTACAGCGTGCTCTGCACCACCGATATAAATATCAACTGGAAGCCATTGTTTTACTTTTTCAGGATCTACAAGTGCTTCGCTATTGTTTGGATCGATGTAGCGTAGGTAGTACCAGCAGCTACCTGCCCATTGCGGCATTGTGTTTGTTTCACGACGACCTTTTTTACCAGTCTCAGGATCTACAACATTTACCCACGCTTCGATGTTTGCAAGTGGTGATTCACCTGTACCAGATGGACGAATGTTTTCTGTTTTTGGAAGAACTAATGGTAATTCTTCTTCTTTCACAGCTGACATTGTGCCATCTTCCCAATGGATAACTGGAATTGGCTCACCCCAGTAACGTTGACGGCTAAATAACCAGTCACGAAGACGATATGTTACTTTTTGATTCCCTGCACTTGTTACTTCAAGCCATTCAATCATTTTTGCGATTGCTTCTTCTTTATTTAGACCATCAAGGAACGCTGAGTTTACGTGTGCGCCATCACCTGTATGTGCTTCTTTTGTGATGTCTCCACCTTTTACAACTTCTTTCATTGGAAGATCGAAGTTTTTCGCAAACTCATAGTCACGCTCATCATGAGCTGGAACTGCCATTACAGCACCTGTTCCGTAAGTTGCAAGAACATAGTCAGCGATCCAGATTGGTAATTTCTCACCGTTTACTGGGTTAATTGCATAAGCACCAGTGAATACACCTGTTTTTTCTTTCGCAAGCTCTGTACGCTCTAAATCACTTTTCGCTTTTACAGAGTCAATGTACGCTTCTACTGCTTCTTTTTGATCCGCAGTTGTAATTTCTGCAACAAGTGCATGCTCTGGAGCAAGTACGCAGTACGTCGCACCAAATAACGTATCAGGACGCGTTGTAAAAATTGTAAACTTCTTATCTGTACCATCGATATTGAAATGTACTTCTGCACCTTCAGAACGACCGATCCAGTTACGCTGCATATCTTTTAAGCTTTCTGGCCAATCAAGTTCATCTAAATCTTCAAGTAAACGATCTGCATATGCAGTGATTTTTAACATCCATTGTTTCATTGGACGACGCTCAACAGGATGTCCGCCGCGCTCACTCTTACCATCGATAACTTCTTCGTTCGCAAGTACTGTACCAAGTGCTGGGCACCAGTTTACAGGAATTTCATCTACGTAAGCTAATCCTTTTTCAAATAGCTGTAAGAAGATCCATTGTGTCCACTTGTAGTAGTTTGGATCTGTTGTATTTACTTCACGGTCCCAATCATAAGAGAAACCAAGTGCTTTAATTTGGTTACGGAACGTGTTAATGTTTTTCTCTGTAAATTCTGCTGGGCTGTTTCCAGTATCAAGTGCATATTGCTCTGCTGGAAGACCGAATGCATCCCATCCCATTGGATGAAGAACGTTATAGCCTTGCATACGTTTCATACGAGATAAAATATCCGTTGCCGTATATCCTTCTGGATGTCCTACGTGTAGCCCAGCTCCTGATGGATATGGGAACATATCTAGTGCATAAAATTTTGGTTTTTCTGTCTCATCTGGCGTGCGGAATGTTTTATTCTCTTCCCAATACGCTTGCCACTTCTTCTCAATTTCTTGATGATTAAAGCTCATGAGATATCCTCCTTCAAATTCTATTTATTTTCACCGCCTAAAATACAAAAAACCTCTCATCCCTAGAAAGGGACGAGAGGTTATAGATTCCCGCGGTACCACCCTAAATTAATGTAATAAAGGATGTTCAAAACGTCCGGTAAAGATCGTTACCCGATTTCTTTATCCTCCTTTTTGAACAAGCACTACTATTTACATTCGCTTAGATCCGTAACGTGGATTAACGGCAATTGCTACTTTAGTTCACAACTGCAACTCAAAGGCGAGTTCATAACGAAACGTGGATTGACTTGCACCGACCGTCAACTCTCTAAACCAGCTTCTATTACTACTACTCCTTCTCACTGTTATTACACATATGAGTTAATTAAATATATTCTAAAACATGTTACATGTTCCGTCAAACTAAACTGCAATTTTTTCTTCTACTGTTTCTTCGACTTTTACTCGTTTGTCATAAATACTCGTTGCGATAAGCGCTATTACAAGCATTACCATGATTGCGATAAACAATACTTCCATATTGTATAAGTCAACGATAGCTCCGCCGACAACTGGTCCGAACATTTTTCCAACAGTCGCCGCACTATTTACAACACCTTGATAAAAACCAAGTTTATCATTTGGCGCAAGTATATTCGCAATCGTTGGCACAGCTGGCCATACAAATAATTCACCAATTGTTAATGTCACCATTGCGACAAGGAACATTGTAAATTGCTGTGCTTGACTAAGCACAATAAATGACACCGCAAAAATACCGATTCCAATCATAATTTGCTGCTTTAAAGAACGCTTCATTGCACGAATAATCATACTTACGAGCGGCTGCGCACAAACAATCATTGCCCCATTTATCGTCCATAACAAGCTGTAATGACGTAGACTAATATTTAGTTCTTGCATATGCGTCGCAATTGCACCTTGCCACTGTACGTATGTAACCCAGCATAAAGCATACGCTACACATACGATAAGAAGCGCCTTGAATCCTGGTGTAAGCGACCAACCTTTTTCTGTTTTAACTGATTCTTGTACACCTTGTTCTTTCTTATCTTCCATGCCACGGAATCCAATAAAAGCAATTAAGAAGAAAATAAAGTATAAAATAAAGTTCGCTAAGAAAATATAATCAAAACGATAAGAAGCAACTAAACCACCACACGCTGTTCCAACAGCGATCCCAACGTTTTGTCCAACATACATCGCATTAAATGCTCTTCTCCCGCCTTCTGGCCAAACCGTACCAACCATCGCATACATCGATGGAAAGACCATTCCTGAACCGAATCCAATTAATGCAAGCCACACAACATATAATGGCCAACCGTGGAAGAATACAAGACCTAAAATTGATAATAGTGTAATCACAATCCCAACTAAAATTGACTTATATCCGCCCCATTTATCAAACAAAACACCGCCGAGTAAATTACCAATTACACCAGTAAGTGAGTTAATCATTAACACCATTCCGGCCACAGATAACGATTTTCCTAAATGATCATGTAAATAAATTGTATTAAAAGGCCATAAAAAAGAAGCACCCGTGACATTAATAATCATCCCAGCTACTAATAGCCATACTTTTCTTGGCATAGTTCCCCCTCCTATTCTGTTTTCTTCGTTCTATCCATAATAGTAAGATTGTAGTCTTTTTTAAATAGGAAGGCAACTGATTAATAGTTGATGAAATTCAGATAATAACCTGTACAAAAAATCCGCCTCTACATAGAGAGGCGGATTGATTTAACGTTTTTTCTTTTCTTTCACATAATCTATATACACTAAAATAGCTACAACGATAAAGCTTACACTAACCATTCGGAAGAGCATCTCTAAAATCAGCCACTTCGCTAAAATTCCTAATGCAAATGCACTAATCCCAACGCCAACATCAAAACTTGAAAAGAAGGTTGCATTTGCCGCTCCACTTTTCTCTTCACTAACCTTTTGAACTGCCCATGTTTGTAAACACGGCATAATAGTACCATAGCCTGCGCCAAATAAAATCGCTGCAACAATAAGATACAAATCATTTATCGCATAAGACAATATGACAAGCGATAAAAATCCTAATATAGCTGAGACAATAATAATTGACCAAGGCCCTTTTTTGTCATACCATTTCCCAGTAAAAGGTCGTAATAAAGTTGAAACAATTGCATTGATAAGAAAGAACAAGAAAATATGCTCTAGTCCTTGTTGTTTACCAAATAGGACGATGAACGTAAGAATCGCTCCAAAACCAAGTGTTGTAACAACTGCTAGTAACGCTTGGAACCATACTTCTTTTTCAAAAATCATCTCAAAAAAGCGAAATGGTTGCTTCTCTCTCTTTACAGGAGTGGGAGCATGAACAAATTGAAGCATAATAGCTGCTAGCAAGCTAAGCGTTACTGACGACCAAATTAAAATATCAAAGGAAAAAGATCCGTAGATAAAAATCCCTATACTCGGTGCGATAATAGCTCCGACCGTTGTTGAAACAGAAAAATATCCCATTCCTTCTCCTAATCGCGCCTTAGGAATTAACTCCACAGCCATTGTGCTGTTAGCAGTTGTTGATACACCCCAAGCCACTCCGTGAAAAATTCGTATGAGTAAAAACAACCATACAACATTCAGAAACGGATATATGAGTGTAACAATCATTAAAGCTACACTTGCACCAATAGCTAAACTTTTCCCTTTCTTATCAATTAAATAATATCCGATTAAAGGTCTAATACATACAGCACCTATCGTAAATAACGTTGTAACTAAACCTACTTGAATGGAATTGGCATTCACACTTATTAAATAAGCTGGCAAAATAGGCAGCACCATTTCAAATCCTATAAATACAAAAAAATTACTAAGAAATAAACAAATAAATGATCGATTAAATATTTTTTGATTTTCCATATCGTGATTCCTCGCTTCTAAATTGTTTTTAACTTAGAAGCGCCCAGATCACCGAAACGTTTTTCAATTGTCTTAGTCTTTTAGCCAATTGAATCACCCTCTCTCGTTCACATTATAATCTATATCAAAATATCTTTTTAACTCAAAATAAAAATCCCATATTAAAAATAACACTTTTAATACAGGATTCTACTCTATATAATCATTTTTGGCAACTGCCTTTAGTATCCATTTAAGAATGAATAACCTACCCAATTTAAAGTTTTTTGAACTAACTTCTATAACACTGGAATCGTTCTCTTACAAAAAATCATCCAACTTCTTTTTTCCGTTTTGCACTTTCTTTAGAGCTCCATTTAAATATTTTGTCCAATAGAGAATATATTCTCGCAGATTCCTTCGTTAGTAAAGGTCCTAACGATGCCAATATTAAAACATATAGGGCTGAGAATGGTTTAATTGTTGCCATTAAGCCACCAGCTATCCCAATATTAGCGACAATAATGGAGAATTCTCCGCGTGATACAAGAGTTAACCCGATATTCGTAGAAGCCTTATGTGATAACCCGGCTTTACGTCCAGCAATCATTCCAGCTGTAAAGTTACCGATGATAGTTATCAAAACTGCTCCTAACGTTAGCCAAACAGCTCCACCTAACGAAAAAGGATCTATACTTAAACCGAAGCTGAAGAAGAATATAGCTCCAAAGAAATCACGAAACGGAATTACCAGATGCTCGATTCGATCACTATGCTCTGTTTCAGAAAAAACAAGTCCCAATAATAAAGCTCCAATCGCCTCAGCAACGTGGATTGTTTCTGAGAATCCAGCTACAAAGAATAAAATAGCGAATATGACGATAATAAAGATTTCATTCGACGAAATATCTAATACTTTATTCAAGAACGGTGTAGCTTTTCTAGCAATCACAAAGAATAGTAACATGTATCCTAGCGCAATTAAAACAGACGTCAGAGCTCCTACAAATGAAGTCGCACCTCCAAGTACTAAGCCTGAAACGACAGATAAATATACCGCTAAAAAGATATCATCAAACATAATGATTCCTAAAATTAGCTCTGTTTCTTTATTACCTGTTCTTCTTAAATCAACAATTACTTTCGCTACAATGGCACTTGATGAGATTGTAATAATCCCGGCAATAATTAATGTTTCTAATAGCGGAAAACCCATTACATACCCATAAAGTAAACCTAATGTAAAATTAAGTGATATGTGAATTGTTCCTCCAATGGCGATTGATTTTCCTGATTTAATTAATTTTTTCATTGAGAATTCTAACCCTAAATAAAACAGAAGGAATATGACACCAATACGGCCAAGGAAAGCAATTACTTCTCCACTTTCAATGAACCTTAAGTCTATAATTCCTAAGTCTGGGGCATGTGGTCCCACTAACATACCGAGGATAATGAGAAACGGAATAATCGAGAACTTCAACCTTGCAGCAAGGATAGCCGCAAACGCCACTAATACTAACGCAGTTCCAACTTCAAAAATTAAAGTATCCATCGACTATGAATCACCTCCTGCTGAAAGTAACTCCTTAATGATTCTTTTCACTTCATGCCGTTCTCCTGATAATACCAACATATCACCAGCATCAATAATAGAATCTGGGCCTGGATTAAAAAATTTCTTCATATTCTTCTTCAAAATAGCAATGACAGTTACGTTATACGTTTTTCGAATACTTAAACTACCGATTGTTTGCTGAATCGCTGGTGCATTATTTTCCACTTTAAACCACTCAATCGATAAGCCTTCAAAAGCCATTTCAATCGTATCTAAAGCTTGCGGTCTGTACACCATTCCGCCTAATATGGCAGCGATTTGCCTCGCTTCAGAGTCACGAAGAGAAATGCTTGAAATACTTTCTTCATGGTCAGTATCAAAATGATACATTTCTCTTCGCCCATCATCATGAATAACGATAACCATTTTTTCATTACCTTTTGTTATGACTTCAAATTTACATCCAATACCCGGAAGTTCACTTTCTCTAATATTCATATACACGCCTCCTAAAATTTTTTAGTTAAGGCTCTTCCCTTTTACAAATCCACATCAATTTCTGTTTTAAACTTTTCATCTTTCGAAATTCCTAAATACTTTAATGTTTCTGATGGAGTCGCATGATGAAAATGCTTTTGAAGAAACGCAATCGCTATTCCTCTTTTATACGCATGGAATCCAAATGTTTTTCGCATTGAATTCGTTCCAATCTTACCAGAAATCCCAATTGCTTCAGCTGCACGATGAATAACACGATAAGCTTGCTGGCGCGTAATCGGATTTTTTGTTTTATTAGATTGAAATACGTAATTCCCTCTTTCTACAACAGAAGATTGTACGTAATCCAAAAGTGCTTCTTTTACTTTTGTATTTAAATAAATATCTTGTTTAAATTTTTCATCTTTCACAGGAAGAGAGTAAAAATCTTTAACAGTTCCATCTTCATTTAATACATCTTCGAATTTAATACTTAATAGTTCTGTAATTTTCAAGCCCGTATTAATCCCAATAACAAATAAAAGGTAATCACGCTCTGAATGTTCTTTTAAATATTTTTTCATAGCCTGAATTTGATTTATATCTTTTAACGCCTCTACACATTCCATACATGTATTCTCCTCATCTTATGATCGGTAAATTTTCTAATTATCTTGTTCATTTTACCTTATCATATTAGAAGATTTCCATGCATTATCCATTTATAATTCCTTAATTTAATCTGTTATTGAAATTTTCCAAGCTAAACAACTGGAGCAATATACTTTAATATCCCGAAAAATTCCGGATATTTATAATTTGGAAATTTACTATTATAAAAATAAGTTGAAACTAGAAAAATAATGAGAGATAACGGTGAAAATAGTAAAACATCTTTTGACCTCAGCATTAAACCTATTACTTCAAGTAAAGATCCATCTTCTTTATGCAAGTAGAATTCCTCCTTTCGTTTCTCTAACTTTTCAATTCTCACCTCCTTACACCATAACTTTATGTTACTTAATTATATAATATACTATAATTAAGTAACATAACAAGTGTTTTTTATTATTTTTCTGAAAACACATTCATTTTCCATTGGAAACAAAATAAAAAATACCGAGCACCCTCTGCTCGGTATTTCGAAAACTTAATCTTCTTTCGGAAGAACAATTCCTTTATACAATTGAACTGTAATGAAGTAGTAAATCGCATAAATGACTACGAAAATTACAATTGGTAACCAAATACGGAAATATGGATCAATTAAGATAAATCCAAAAATATTCATACCAACTAATACGTGAGCTATACCCACGATTGCTGGGAATAAGAACACTAAGAATAACTCTTTATAGATTGACTTCGTTAATAACTCACGGCGAACACCGATTTTACGAAGCATTTGGTAACGTGTAATATCTTTCGATGCACCAGAAAGAATTTTAAACATTAAGCAACTTGCCATCATCGCTAAGAAAGCAATTCCGAGGAAGAAGCCCATGAATACTGTTCCGCTAGCAACTCCATAGAACATATCATATGCTTGATATTTACTTCTCAATTGTTCAGCTTTTACATTTTTATATTTAACTAGCTGCAACTCGTCAAGTTTTTTCCATTCTTTTGTATATGTTAAGAAATCATCTGTTTTTCCAATGAATACAGTACCCTCTGCACCTTTCAAGCCATCATACATTTTTTGATCGACAATTTTAATTGTTCGATCAGGATGCACGTAAAATGGCTCTAACGTTCTGAAAGCATCCTCCCACTCTTCCGGAATTACATTATCAGACTTTTCTTGGCTGAAACTTGAAATCGCTCCTACTGGTAATTCTTCTGAAGCTTTTTTCACCTTAGCAAGATCTTTCATTCCTTTAATATTTTTAACATCTTTTACGAAAGGACGATTTTTCTCTAAATCTTCTTTTAAATAATAAACATATTTATCATCTACTTTGTAACGATATTCGCTCTTTTCTTTAAATGTAATACCATCTAAAACTTTCTTTTCTTCAACTGTTGGAGTGTGCACAATTGAATCGTATATTTCTAATCCATCAACAGTTTTTATAACGTTATTTTTAAACGCCATACCGCCTGAAATTGCCCCTGCACCAAGCGCAACTAACATTGCAACTGTTGCAAGCACCTTCGTTAAACTATTAATACGGAAATTTAATTGCGCAAATGTAAAGGCATTAAGTCCTTTCTCACTACGCTTCTTATTGCCCTTTAACTTTTTAATGATGAATGGTAGAAGCGATCCGAACAACATATACGTACCGGCTGTTGTTGTAATTAACGCTATAAGAATTCCCATTTCTCTTAATTTTTCCATATAAATCATAGATGCATAACCAATACCTAATAAAATAATGGCAAGAAATGCAATTACGCCTGTCATTTTCCCTTTTACTGCAACACGCTCTGTTTGCGCATCTGCATGTACAAGTTGCAATACAGAAATACGTGATAACTTAATACTGTTCATAATTGCCGATAACACAAATAGTGCAAAGAAGAAAACACATGTAACAGTCATTGATGGAATGTAAAATGATTTATAACCTTCTCCAGCAAATTCAAGCTGTTTCATTAATAACTGACCAATACCTTCTGCAAACCCCACACCAACTGCGATTCCGACTGCAAGTGATGCAGCACCTAGTACCATTGTTTCAATAAACATAAGTAGTGTAACTTTATGCTTTTTTGCACCTAACATCATATACATGCCGAACTCTTTTTGACGAAGCGATAGTAAAAAAGAGTTTGCATATAAAATATAGAAGAACGTTATGATTGCTAATAAGAATGAACCGGCTTGGAATACAAATCCAATAGATTGAATAACAGCGTTAGATTCAAGAAACGCTTTATTAAGCGCTAGCGTTTGAAACATGTAAAAAATTGAAATTGACATCACCAGACCAACAAGTAAGACGATGTAATCTTTCAGCTTACTTTTTAGTCCTGACATAGAAAGCTTAAATAACATGCTTGACCCTCCTTTCTTATGCTTTTTGTGTACCTAAGTCTGCAAGCACATCTAAAATTTCTTTATAGAACGCTTCACGCGTACCACCGCGGTGAATTTCTTTGTATAACTCTCCGTCTTGGATGAACAAAATACGCTGACAGTAACTTGCACTGTATGGATCATGAGTAACCATCATGATAGAAACACCTTGTTCCTCATTTAAATTTGTCATCGCATCTAAAAGACTTGTTGCGTTTTTAGAATCGAGCGCTCCTGTTGGCTCATCTCCTAAAATGATTGCTGGTTCATGCACAAGCGCACGCGCTGCCGCTGAACGTTGTTTTTGTCCACCAGATACTTCAGATGGATACTTTTGAAGTATTGCTGAAATCCCTAACATTTCTGCTACCTTTTCTACTTTTGGTCCAATCTTACGTGATGGAACACCTTGGAGTGAAAGTGGCAATGCAATGTTTTCATAAATTGATAGATTTTCTAGTAAGTTAAAGTCTTGGAAAATAAATCCTAACTTTTGAGAGCGGAAATCAGAAAGCTCACCTTGCTTCATTTTCGTAATATCCGTCCCAGCAATTTCAACAACACCACCCGTTGCCTTATCTAATGTTGAAATTACATTTAGTAACGTTGTTTTCCCTGAACCAGATGGTCCCATGATTCCAACGAATTCACCCTCTTGAATGGAGAATGATACACCTTTTAATGCGTGTGATTGATTTTCGCCTTTTTTACCGTATACTTTTTGGACGTTTTTTACGTCTACAACTGGTTTATTCATATATATCCTCCTACGCTTTGTTTTCCTTTTCCTATTCTGCTCCTTTTCCTGAGTATCTGCTATTGGTTAACATTACATTTACCTTACATTTTTGTAATATAAATAAAACGGCTCAATATGTTACATGTAACATATTGAGCCGTTTGTTATTTTAAAGTATCTCGAAAGGCATATTAAACACGTGTTATCTTTCCAACACTCGCACACGGATCTATATCTAATGTGCCGCTATATTCAACCTCACCCACGTGGCAATTTGAACCAATTTTTATATGATGACCAGACACAAGGGATGCCTCTGTTTTACTCAAAGTAATGTCGTTCTCTGTTATCGTTTTACAAGCAATTCTTTTCTTTATGCCTGGAATAAAGCTTGTAAGAGATATAAATTTACGAGATGGCACTATCATAATTATATCGCCTTCAACATTTTGCAATTCACTAGGTGAAATAAATTGTATTCCAATCTTTTTCGCCTGTAGATTTCCATGTACTCGAACAGCCCCTTGTACTGTAAATGATTCTGCATGCACATCTTCTTTCACCGATAAAGTACCCGATGAATATATATGTTTCGTCTGCACTTTTCCTAATCTACAACTACCGATGTTTTTCATTTCATTAAACTGACTTATCCCTTTAATTTTGCATGCACCAGAATTGCTAAAGCTTTTAACGGTTAAACTTCCCCGAATTACACAATCACCGATTACACTGAATTCAGCAGCTTGTACATCTTCTTTGAAAGATGCGGCGCCTTTCACACCAACACTTCCTGCAATTACTGGTTGAGAAAAAGATTTGCTACCAAATACATTGAGTTTCTCCTGTACATTAGCAACTTTTGTTTCCATAGTATTTTTCATCTATGTTCCCTGCCCTTTAGCTTTTCCCGTCGTGTTTTATAAGAAACTAATTATTTTAATATTTCTCTCTATATAGAATGTACCACAATTACCATGAAGAACATAAAAAAACTGAGCCATGTAAGCTCAGCTTTTCCTTTTATCATTTTAACCTTTTAAAACAAACTCATTTCCTTCATTATCTTTAAAGATAGAGAATGTACCCCAAGGCATTTCGTTTGGCTCTTGCGTAAATTCTACACCGTTGTTCTTCATTGTTTCATACGTTTCTGTAATATTTTCTGTTACAAATACGATAGATGCCTTTAACTCATTTGCATTTGGCATCATTGTTTTGGGATAAATGACTAAGTGAGAACGTGTCCCTTTTGGTCCTACTTCAATCCAGCTCGCATTTGGTCCCATCGGATCGTTACGATATACTTCAAATCCCGCTTTCTCTGTCCAAAACTCAAGTGCCTTTTGTTGATCATCTACGTAAATCGCTACTGTACCAATATGTGCAATCATTGTTTATTCCTCCGTTACTCTTCTTATTGAAACTTAATTATAATGTAAGTATGAAAAAATGCAAAAAATAAAACCAGGTCATACTTCGACCTGGTTTACTCTGATTGCTTCGATTTTTGCGGTTGTCCTTTTTTACGATTACGCTGTTTTGCTTCAACAACTGGATCGAGTTCATTTGAAAACTCAGCGTTATGTCCATTTTGCGTTTTTTGCTCTGGATTGTTTTGATCTGAACGTTTTGCCATTACATTCACTCCTTATTAGTGCGGTGTAACAATCATTTGGTGCTGCAATTGACGAACTGCCATACGTGCACGATTTAACTGCTCACGCTGTTCATCATTCGCATGTTGCTGCATAATTTGTAAATCATTATAAGCTTGTTCTAATTGTAATTGTGCATCGGAATACTCCATTGTATTGTAATGCTCTTGTCTACTTCCGATATCTAATTGCTCTTTTGCATATTCTATCGCTTGCTCAGCTTGCGTGATGTATTCTTCAAGTGATTGACGCTCTGCCATTTTGTTTCCTCCTTGCCTTTAATTCCCCTTTAGTGTGTCCCTTCCATATCGACCTTATGAGTATGTTATAATGGATTTTGTTTCATTTTAGGCTTTAGGAGGGATATGTTATGAAGGTTCAAAACCCTTTTCCATATACAAATGACAATAAACGTTACCATACGTGGAATTATCACTTACGAAAACACTTTGGCGAAAAAATCTTTAAAGTTTCATTAGATGCTGGCTTTGACTGTCCGAACCGTGATGGCACAGTCGCATATGGCGGTTGTACGTTTTGCAGTGCTGCTGGTTCTGGCGACTTTGCTGGTGATCGCCGCGAGGATGTTGTAACGCAATATCATGAAATGAAAGAAAAAATGCACTCAAAATGGAAAGACGGAAAGTGTATTGCTTATTTCCAAGCGTACACAAATACGCACGCTCCAGTAGAAGTATTAAAAGAAAAATTCGAACCACTTTTAGCAGAAAAAGACGTTGTTGGTCTTTCCATCGCAACTCGTCCAGACTGCTTGCCTGACGATGTTGTTGAATATTTAGCTGATTTAAATAAACGCACATACCTTTGGGTAGAACTTGGACTACAAACTGTTCATGAGCGCACTGCGAATCTCATTAACCGTGCTCATGACTATCCATCATATGTGGAAGGTGTAAACAAACTTCGTAAACACGGCATTAAAGTATGCTCTCATATTATTAACGGCCTGCCGCTTGAGGACTATGACATGATGATGGAAACTGCACGTGAAGTAGCAAAACTGGATGTACAAGGAATTAAAATTCACTTACTTCACTTATTAAAAGGAACGCCAATGGTAAAGCAATATGAAAAAGGACAACTAGAATTTCTCTCTCTTGAGGATTACGTAAGCCTTGTTGTTGACCAACTTGAAATCATGCCAGCAGAGATGATTGTGCACCGCATCACAGGTGACGGTCCACCTGAATTAATGATTGGTCCTATGTGGAGTTTAAATAAATGGGAAGTATTAAATTCCATCGATGCGGAATTTGTACGCCGCGGAAGCTGGCAAGGAAAATACGCAAACGAGGTGAAACCAGTATGAAATTAGAACGTGTATTGCCGTTTGCACGCACGCTTTTGCAAACAGCTGTTAAAGAAGGTGATTTTGCTGTAGACGCAACGCTTGGCAACGGTCACGACACTTGTTTTCTAGCGGAGATTGTTGGAGAAAACGGGAAAGTATTTGGATTTGATATTCAGCGTGAAGCGATTGAAAGTTCGACTGTTCGCCTAAAAGAAAAAGGACTTGAAGAACGAACTGTTTTAATTCACGATAGCCATGATACATTATTATCCGTCTTGCCAGAAGAAGCAAAAGGTAAAGTAACAGGAGCAATTTTCAACTTAGGTTACTTGCCCGGCGGTGACAAACATATTGTAACAAAACCAAACTCAACAATAGCTGCTATTGAACAATTATTAGAAGTAATGGCACCAGAAGGCATCATCATCCTTGTCATTTATCACGGACATCCAGAAGGACAAGTAGAACGCGATGCCGTATTGCAATTTGCCGAAGAGCTCGATCAAAAACAAGCTCACGTACTTCGTTACGGATTCATCAATCAACAAAACAACCCGCCATTTATCGTGGCAATTGAGAAGCGCTAAATATATCGGCGCTTTTTTTATTGTTCCAAGAACAAAATATACCATATAATGGATACGAGAAGGAGGGAACCATTTTGTTAGAACTAAAGGGTATACAAAAGAAATACGACAAACAGATAATACTAGAAAACATCCATTTATCAATTCCAAAAGGACAAGCGGTTGCCATTATCGGCGGCAACGGTACTGGAAAAAGCACTTTACTCAAAGTTATCGCTGGATTTATTCATCCTACGGCAGGCACAATCCACAAAGCATCAAATATGAAAATCGGATATGTACCAGAACATTTTCCAGAAGATATTCGTTTTACGCTCGAAGAGTATTTATATCATCTCGGTCGTATTCATGGTTTATCGAAAGAGCATTTAGAAAACAAAATCCCCTCATTACTAGAAACTTTTCATTTACAACATGCCAATCATTCCGTTATAAGAAATTTTTCAAAAGGAATGAAACAAAAAACAGGTATCATGCAGGCACTCCTTAGTGATGTTGATATATTAATTTTAGATGAACCGCTTTCTGGACTTGATCCAAGGTCCCAAGAAGAACTTGAACATATATTTCTCTCATTGAAAAAACAAGGTCTTACCATTCTCTTCACTTGTCATGAGAAACAGCTATTAGAAAACTTTGCCGACCGAATTGTGACACTCGCTAATCATACAATTGCAGAGGATAAACTTTTAACATTTGATGCAATCCCGAAAGAACATACTTACATAGAAGCAACGGTATCACACACTTTTTCTATCACAAAGTTACAGAAGCAATCCGGCTATATACATGTTACATATAACGCAAATCAGCACCTCATTCAATTACAAATTGAAAAGACTTATACAAATGACATACTTCAATACTTATTACATAACGATGCGTTCATTACATTGCTACAACCTAAATTCCTTAACCGAAAGGAGGATCCCTATGCTCGCGCTCATTCGTTACAATTTTCTTGATTATACAAAGTCCTATAAATATGTTCCACCAATCGCGATGTACATCGTAAGTTTACTCTTTGTCTATGCTTACAAACCAAATCCGATTGTTACAACGTATTTAGAAACTTCCCTTATACTCTATTTACTTTCAGCTTGGATTACCATTACGCTGTTTCATACAGAAGACCCTGTTCAAGAACAAATTACCCTTTCACATACAAAAAACATATGGACTTTATACCTTGGTAAATATGTAACGGTACTTCTCATTTGTAGCATTCTATCCCTTATCTCTGTTATATATCCAATTGCCTTTCAAATGTTTAACGAAAAAATGACAGTCTCATTATTTATAACTGGTATCCTTGCACATTTTTCTTTATCTATACTCAGCATTTCAATTGCAACACTATTTACACGAAACATCATTAGAAAAGCGAGTACAGCTTGGCTGAGTCTTTCTTTTGTATTACTGATTACGATTGCGTCGATTCGCCTCAAAAAAGACATGCCGGAACTATTATGGTTCTTCCCGCCTATCAATGGTTTTATGATGCTTGGACAATATGAACATCATTTGCTTACGCACGTGCTTTGGCTTACTGTATGGGCACTTGCATATTCAGTTGTATTAATAGGCTTATTCCTTTATCTTGTACGAAAAAGAAGGAACATGTAGATAAAAACAAGAATTTCTAACTTTAGATTACGAAATTAAGGAGAGGTACAACAATGATCGGAATACTAGCAGGAATGGGACCAAAATCAACAGGTCCATTCGTTGATACAGTCGTAGAGCAATGTCAAAAAATATACGGTGCCAAACATGATATGGATTTTCCTCATATGATGATTTATTCTTGCCCGACACCTTTTTATATAGATAAATCCATTAATCATGAAGCTATGGAAAAAGCTATTATAAATGGTGCACAAAAACTTGAAAGTACGGGTGTCGATTTTATTGCCATGCCATGTAATACCGCTCACCTATATTTTGATCAGTTACAAAATTCAGTGTCAGTTCCTGTTTTAAATATGGTAGATGAAACACTAAAAGAAATACCAAATCATATAAAAAAAGTAGCTCTCTTAGCGACCGATGCAACCATTCAATCTGGCATATATCAAGATTGGATTGTAAAACGTGGCATGGATTATATACATAAAAATAGCTGGCAAACAATTATCACTCAAATTATCTCTAGCATAAAAACAGGGAACATCAATAAAGCAAACGAATTATGGCATACACTTTGTATGGAATTATCTGAAGCAGTGGATGTCGTTATTATAGCTTGTACCGATTTAAATGTTGTATCAAACGCAGGGTCAAATAACCTTTGCTTTGTGGATTCATCGTTTTGTCTTGCTAAGGCGGTTGTTCATAAATATTTAGCAAATCAATTGTAAATTACATACATATTCTATACGCCAAGAACATAAAGACGTACACATGCTGTACGTCTTTTCCTATTTCCCTAAGATTTTTTATTTTTTTCACACTTCTTTCAAAATAATCACACTTAATCCCGTTATATTAAATACGTATTTTATTCATATAAGGAAGGTTAGGGGAACTAAAGTATGAAACTAAATCGATCGCTTCACTATATTTTCTGGCGGTGGCATTTTTACGCCGGCCTCTTCATAGCACCACTACTCATTACTTTATCACTTAGTGGCATTGGATATCTGTTTCGAGAGGAAGTTGAAAATTTCATTTATAAGGATTTATATTTCGGAAATAGTCATCAAACAGAATCTCTTTCTATGACTGAATCCATTTCGCTAACAGAAAAGAAATATCCTCACTATAACGTAACGAAAATTAGCTATTTTGAAAATGAATATAATACAAGGCTCACAATGAAAAATGAATATACAGGCGATCAAAAATATGTTTATTTGGACAAGCATAATCAAATTGTTGGAGATCAAAATGCGAATGAAACATTCGCAAATATCATGCGTGAGTTGCATAGTTCTCTTCTCGTTGGTGGTACATTTGTAAACTACTTAATTGAATTAGCTGCTTGCTGGACCATTTTTTTAATTGTTACTGGTTTATATATGAGTATAAAAAGTTTCAAAAACACTCTAGTATCCAATGCTAGAGAACACTCTAAGCGACTGCATTGGACAATTGGGATTGTATTTACAATTCCACTCATTCTCTTAATACTAACAGGATTACCTTGGTCCGGTTTCATGGGAAAACAAATTTATAACATCGCAACTTCCAATCAATCACTAGGATATCCTAAATTATATATGGCACCGCCAGAGTCTAAGTTTAAAGAATTGCCATGGGCAACTAGACAAGAAACGCCTCCACAATCAGATGTAACTAAACGGGGCGCTCTTTCAATCAATGACCTAGAAGAGAAGATTCAAATTGAAAAACCATACGTCATTTCTTTACCGAATGATGCCAAAGGAGTTTTCACCGTTTCAAAATCGAGCGGATCAGGCATTACGGGAATGAACGTATCACCAAATGAAGAAATCACTGCTTATTTTGATCAATATAGCGGTTCTCTCATTTCCAAAATTGACTATCGTGATTACGGGCTATTTGCACAGTGGTTTTCTTATGGTATTCCTCTTCATGAAGGACATTTATTCGGATGGCCAAATAAAATACTTTGTTTACTAACAACTTTATCCTTGCTATTCCTCATTTATTTCGGAGTTAAAATGTGGCTAGCAAGAAAACCACAAGGCAAGCTAGGAGCACCGCCAAAACAAAAAGATAAGAAAAGCATATTTGCCTTCATACTTATTATGATAATATTAGGTATTTCCATGCCTTTATTCGGTTTATCTGTTCTTATCATTTTTATAGTCGAGTTTTTACTTTATCTATTCTCTAAAATGCGGGTAAAAAAATATAAATAAACAGTATTTGTATGAGAGGATAAACATCACTACACGCCATTGGAGACTTTCTTTAACAACTGATTTAATACCTTTAAACAACAAGATAGAACAGCAATTATAATGATTATTGAAGCGATAGTTTTCAATGGCTCAAACGGAATATAACTTACAAGCCAATTCCCGCCATAGTATATGAGAAGAAAACCAATGAAAGTTGCTACCGTATAAGAAATAATAATATTTAGACACAAAACGCCCGGTTCCTCTTATGTTAAGGAACCGGGTATTTTGCTTATAAATTGATTTACACTAACAATTAATCTTATTATTCAACCGACAGAAATATTTTTATACTTCCATCTTTAGAATAAAATTCAAAATCAGTTTTATATGCTCTTTTGATATCGCTATTCCAAATATCCACCCAAGCGTTAAAGACACCTTTTGGATCCGTATGATCTACTTCTACAACATGGTAGTTACCCGTTGGAATGATAACATTACTTTCATCAGTAAATTTTTCTTCAGTACCGATATGTAAATCATAATCACCTGTAAAATCACTTTCATAATTATTATACACACCATATATGTCACCTTTTAAATTTAAACGAAGAAACTCTTCCCACAGATTAAGTATAGCATCTGTATTTTGATTATTTGTTCTTACTTTCTTTCCGTAAATATGTTTCTCAGTAACTGCTGTATTCATATATACGCCCCCTACTCATTAATAAGGAAAGTATAACATTCATAATATGACAACAGTCTGTCAGCTTTTATAAATATATTCAATTTCATCTCTATATTTATTTTTTAACCATAAGGGTTCTAGTATTTTTACATGCCTCCCAAACATCAAGAGAAATGGCAATATATTTTTATTGCTATCATATTGAAAAGTTACTTTTAACTCCCCATCTTCAAGAACCTCTATTTCATCATCAGTAAAGAAGTCATATAATTTCCCAAGTTCACTTTTTGAGAATAATAATATAATCCTCTCTACTTTAGCTGACTTATTCGTTACGTACTCATTTTTCTCAGTATAGGGCGTTCTAGTATTGTCATGTATGATTTCCATACTTCTTATTCTAGTCAATTTAAATAATCTCAAAGCTTTTCTATATTCGCAAAAGGCTTCTAAATACCAACTACCATTCATAAAATTTAGTTTTAAAGGCTGAATCATTCGACTAGATATATTCGCTGTTTGTGACACATAGGAAATACGGATTTTATTTCCTTCATTAATTACAGACAGTATTTTTCTGATCTTTACTTTTGTTTCTTCTTCTATCGTTTCTCGGTGTAACGTAGATGATGATATTGTGATATTGGAGTGATGCTCTTCTTTATTCTCTTTCAACAGCTCTAATTTTTTTTGTAAAATTAATAATTGATCATTATCAAACAGTTCATTTTTTAATGTTAAACCTTCTAGTAAAAACTTCTTTTCCTCTTCATTAAATGTAAATTTATCTAGTTGATAGTTATCAATTAAAGTAAAGCCACCGTTCTTTCCTAAATAAGAAATAATAGGGATACCAATTGCTGATAAAGCATCTATATCTCGATAGATTGTCCTCTTACTCACTTCAAATCTATTAGCTAATTCCTCAGCAGAAACTATATCTTTTTTCAATAAATAGATAAGTATAGAAAACATTCTTTCTGTTTTCATAGCGTATTTGACCTCCTATGGGGATAGATAAAGTGAAAATTTAATCAGCCCGCAAATAGCAGGCTAAATGAGTAACAGATTTAATTTTCAATATCCAAGATTATTGCTACATACAAAAAGAACAGGATGTTGACCAGTTCAATCCCATTTACTTTCATTATTTTACAAAATACTTTTTTCTTCAACCTTAATACTATACATAGTAAAGAAGACCACTCCTAAAAAGAGTGGTCTCCCCTATCACTGCGCCATTTTCTTTCGGTACATCTTCCCGTTCCAATAGAAGAATCGTGAAGTGAATCCACCATATTTCACAATGCGCCGTGCCATTTGCTGCATATTCTTTTGCTCTGATACCTTTTGATCAGATAAATAAATTCCAAGGAGACCGCGACTAATAAGGCGATGAAACTTCGCATGTGGTAAGTCGCCAATATTTCTTTCTGCTTCTTTTACAAAATGCTTCATTCGCTCTAATATAACTTGTTCATTTTCATAATAACTACAGAAATTTAAGTCTCCGCCAATGCGATCTTCTTCTTGATCAATAAAATAATCAAGTAAAATATGAAGCCCTTGTACATATGGGAAATAACCTTGCTTAATCTTCGCAATATCTTCATCAAGTAATTCATCATGAAACGCATACGCCACGAGACAAAAGATTCCAAGTGTTGATCCTGCACATGCGGAAAATTCAAACCAGCTCATCGGTGGTACGTTTTCCTTATGAGCTTCAAACCATGTTTGCAAGCGTGGTTCTCGCTCTTCTAGTTCCACATGCTTATGAATTTGCAAATCACAATAATAACAAGCAAGCTCGTGAAGAATTGGTGCAATCTTTTCATAATGCTTTGTTTTTCTTAGTACATCTTGGCATGTTGCGACAAGCTCATCTAAATAACCACCATCATCTTGATCATCTCGATAACGATAGTAATTACTTCCTTCACTCTCTGGTGTTAATGCAGTCAGCATTGATTCATGTAGTGCAGCAAAATCATTCGGATCAAGCGATGTACTACGATCACATAAGTTATCTAAGTAATCACTAATCGTCTGATACGCCACAATAAAACGAATACATTCCTCACGGTTTTCATTTGCAAGCAGCGCTAAAATACCACCGCCTTCACAATGAAACGTTTTATGTTCAATACTTGCAATTGCCTGATTATGAAGCTCATCATTTGGAATATGGTAGGCACGCTCTTTCCACATCGCTAGCTCATGGTGTACAACCGGAAACACATCACGGTATACTTTCGCCATGAGCGTTATGGGATTACTCGGTACGTTCACTTCTTCCTTCATCTCCTCTATTAAATGTACAAATCATTATTTATTTGTTTGTATTATATTATTTAAATGTGTTTCCATAAATGCTTTGGCATAACTAAAAATTTCATCTTTCTCATACTCATTCAATAGCTCATGATAACAATTCGGCCATTCTTTATATGCTTTATCACTTATTTTCAACCGATCAAACCATTTACGGACACGTGTTTTATCTACAAGTTTATCCTCACACGCCTGCATTAGCAAGAGCGGAACGTCTGGAAACTCATCTATTTTTTCATGAGCAATCTCAATAGATTTTATCAATTCACTATACCAACGAACTGACACCTTGCGCAAGAACAACGAATCATTTTCCATTGCATCACGAACTTCTTTATTTCGCGTTGACATTTCGACTGTAAGATTTGTGGGAAATTGGAGTTTTGGCGTAAAAATATTTAACAACTTTGAAGCAGCTCGAAGCGGAGCAGCAGGGACCGCTAAAACACCTAAGCATGGTGAGCTCAATATAATTCCATCTATATCTTCTCTCTTCGTTTCTTCCATCATTCGAATGACAATAAGACCACCCATACTATGTCCAAATAAAAAAATAGGGAGCCGATATTTTCTTGCTTCTTTCACCCATAATTTTATTTCTTCTATGTATTCATCAAATGATTCAATATGTCCTCTATTTCTTGAAGTTGTTCCATGAGCTGGAAGATCCCCCATAACAACATGATACCCGAAATGAGTCCACATTTCTGCTAGCGCCTCATAACGTCCGTGATATTCCATTGCACCGTGCACAATCACGATTACGGCTTTGGCTGCTTCCGCTTCATAATTCCACATACGAAACTCCTCCATTTCACTCTTTTCCGTAATTTGATACACTAAAACTAGTTTCTAGGAAAGGAAGGCTTTACATGATATATCCTTATAAAGATAAAAATCCGAAAATTGCGAGTAGTGCTTTTATCGCTGACTACGTTACGATTACAGGTGATGTTACAATTGGCGAAGAATCAAGCATTTGGTTTAATACGGTTATTCGCGGTGATGTGTCTCCAACAATCATTGGAAACAGAGTAAATGTACAAGATCAATGTACGCTTCACCAAAGTCCACAGTACCCCCTTATTTTAGAAGACGATGTTACCGTTGGACATCAAGTTATTTTACATAGCTGTACTTTAAAAAAAGATGCTTTAATCGGGATGGGATCCATTATTTTAGACGGCGCTGAAATTGGCGAAGGTGCATTCATTGGTGCTGGTAGCTTAGTTTCACAAGGAAAGAAAATTCCACCTAACACACTCGCTTTCGGTCGTCCGGCGAAAGTCATTCGTGAATTAACAGATGAAGATCGAAAAGATATGGAACGCATTCGCAAACAGTATGTTGAAAAAGGACAATACTATAAGTCACTGCAAAAATAGCCGTTACTTGCTGCCACTACAATGGCAGCTTTTTTCATTAAAACTCTAACGTTTTCTTTACAAAATCTTATTATTCCCTCAATAAAATCTTATTAAAATAAAAGATATCATCTGAATATATATGTAAATGAAGGGGAGAGTTTTCATGAAGGTCAGCTCCTTATACAAAATAGAATGTTACATTTTCAAAAGAATTAACCGTTACTTTGATCAAAAAACATTAAATATCTTTTTCCGCACGATTACACATATCGGTGGTGCAATCTTTTCCATCTCACTCACGTTATGCTTTCTTATCTTTTCAAAAGGACTTCTGCACACTGTCGCAATTGCAGTAGCTCTTTCATTAGCAATTAGTCATATCCCTGTGCAAATATTAAAAAGATGGTACCCACGTAAACGGCCTTATTTAACAATTCAAGATGCAAAATACCCATTACATCCATTACAGGATCATTCATTTCCGTCCGGTCATACAACAGCTGTTTTTTCAGTTGCCGTTCCATTTATTTGTTATGATCCAAACTTAGCAGTCTTTTTACTTCCATTAGCAATGATTGTAGGAATTTCCCGCATCTATCTCGGGCTTCATTATCCATCAGATGTATTTGTAGGTATGTGCCTTGGCACATGTTCTGGCATCATCTCTTTTTATCAATTCATTCCACTTTTCATGTAAAGGAGAGATTGGATGAGAGTCGCCATATTTACTGATACATTTACACCGCAAGTAAACGGTGTAGCAAAAACATTAGATCGTTTGATCCGTTATTTTCAAAAACAAAATATTTCCTATTCCGTATTTGCACCGCAGCATACAGCAGAAGATGACTTCGTAGCCAATGTGAATAAGATGAGAAGTATCCCGCTGAAAATATTATATCCAGAATGTCGAATTGCTTTTCCTACCCCGCGCATTAAGCGGGAACTTCTTAGCTTTAGACCTGACATCATTCATATTGCTACTCCCTTTAATATGGGGCTATGTGGCATGTATTACGTGAAAAAATTAAACATTCCTCTTGTCGGTTCCTATCACACAGACTTTGACGCTTACTTGCAATATTATAAAATTGAATTTTTCTCCAATATGCTATGGAATTATTTAAAGTGGTTTCATAGCCATATGCAAAAAAACTTTGTCCCTTCTCCCGAAACATTACAGCAATTAGCCAAAAAAGGATTTCAAAATTTATATATTTGGGGACGCGGAGTAGATCGTTTACTCTTCCATACGGCTTACAATAAAGACGTATTCCGAAAAAAATATAATATTACTGCTCCATACATTCTTTCCTACGTCGGACGCATTGCCCCTGAAAAAGATATTGAAACACTTCGTACACTCATTCACACAACACTAAAAGAACGAAAAGGTGATATTCATTGGCTTATTGCTGGAGACGGTCCCTTTGCCGAAGAACTACGTGAAACTACACCAACAACTAACGTGACCTTTACAGGATATTTACAAGGGGAAAACTTAGCAGAAGCTTATGCATGCTCTGACCTTATGGTATTTCCATCGGCCACAGAAACGTTTGGCAATGTCGTACTCGAATCGCTCGCATGTGGTACACCAGTAATTGGTGCAAATTCCGGCGGAGTAAAAAATATTATTACAGATGGAAAAACAGGTTTTCTTTGTGGACCTAAAAAAACGGAATCATTTTTATCATCTATTTATCAGTTACTAAATAACGATGAAATGCGTAAACAAATGAGCATAGCTGCTTGTGCCTATGCTGCTACACAAAGCTGGGATGAGATTTTTCACGGTTTATATATGCAATATGAAGAAGTGCTTCAGCAAAATAATGCTGAACTACTTGCGTAATAGGAAAGTTCAACTCATCCATAATACTCATAAAAGAAAAAGGTATGACTCTATAACGTCATACCTTTTTGGTCTTTTTCTCTTTAAGTAACCGCAAATATTCCTCTTGTGTATTTACATTCATAAACAATTCTTTCGCTACATTCCATTCTTCTTCCATCACATATTTTACGTTACACTGTGATAAAAGTTGTCCCATACTTCGTTTTTCTTCGTTTAACAATGTGTATATTTTTTCTTTTATACTATAATGATACGCCGCTAATAGTGGCTGCTTTCTTCCATCAATGACCGGAACAATTGCCCCATATTCACCACTTATTTGTCCTACTAATGCTGTAATCCACTCATTTGAAAGATTCGGCGTATCACAAGGCGAAATGATATACCACTCCGCCTCTATATACGCCATCCCCGATACAATCCCAGCAAGCGGTCCCTCTCCTTTATAGGAAGGAATATCTTCTATAACAGGAACGTCTACTAAAGTAACGATCCTTTCTTTTATATCAGGATGACTAATCACAACTACATCTTGCACGGTAGTCTGCATCACTTGAACGATATGCTCGATAAAAGTATGTCCTTGCCAGCTTGCCAATGCTTTTGGCCCACCAAAGCGTCTCGACATACCACCCGCTAATACAATTCCAGCTATTTTTTTCATTGACGATGCAGCTCAAATGTAATATGACCTAGCTCTGGTAAAATTAATTTGTTCATCGCAAGGCGAACTGCCCCGCTAGAACCTGGCATTGAAAAGATAACTTTTCTTCCAATTGTTCCGCCAATTGCTCTACTTAACATCGCCGCGCTTCCGATATCTTCTAAATAACTAATCATCCGAAACAATTCACCAAAACCAACGATTTCTTTATCTAACAATGCTGAAACGGCTTCAATCGTCACATCACGCTTTGTAATACCTGTTCCTCCACTTGTTAACACCACATCGACATCGTCTTTATGATATCCACTTAATACAGCCTGTCTAATACTTTCTTTATCATCTTTTACAATTTCATAAGCAGTTACCGTGTGTCCTGCTTCTAATAATAATTCTTTTAATAGCTTACCGCTCTTATCTGTCTCTTCTGTACGTGTATCAGAGACCGTAATAATTTTACAGCGCACTTCTGCCGGTGCTTGTTTTTTGTGTTCTATTACGCTCATTTTTATTCTCCCCTTTTAATGGACTACTTTTCATTTTATCATATCGTATGCAATCTCTATTAAATATGAAGTACATCACATTTACATAATTATCTAGTGAATGACTAAAACATCATGATACAATATCAGTATGCATAACCATAAAAAGGGAGTTTTTTATAACCCACTCTCTACCTTTTTTATAATTTAAAAGGCGTATACCTTGGATTCTATTTCCTATTATCCTAATTTCATTTCAAATAATTGCCTATGGATTGGATATTTATTTTTTTAAACGTTAAGTTTCCATGCCAAACGGCCCCATCCGTTATTACTTAGCTAGCACCGCTATTCCCCTCGAAATTGCATATGTATTAGATTTTATTTGGAAACAAAAAAACACTGAATAATATTTCATGATTAGGAGGCTTTACAGATGGGACTCTACCAAAAACTCACAACAACATTTATTCTTCTATTCGCCGCTTCTATAAGCGCTGGTTTTGCCTTAAAAGATGCCGTACCAAATGCAACAATTGGCGGAATTGGATTTGCAACACTCTTTTTACTATGCAGTGCATTTTGCGCTGGAAAAGCGCGGCAAAAAAAAGGATGATGACCATTGCTCCAAAAAAAGCTTACACTTTGCAAGTCATGTAGGAAAGAAATTCAAACGTATGAGAAAGCTTGGGTTCATATGCCCTTCCCTCCAAGCGGAATGACGAATATGAAAAAATATATTGAACTTGATGGAGAAGTATATTGTAGTTCTTGTGCTGGAGTATGTAAGAACCAAAGTAATGAGGTAAAATAAAGGAGGTTTTCCACTTGTTCGAAACAAATCGGATTCGTTTACGAAAGTTTTCAGAAGGTGATATTCCAACCTATCACCATTGGCGAAATGATATAGAAGTTATGAGCACTACCAGTCTCAACCTTGATACATACTCTGTTTTGGAAACAGAGCAGTTTTGTAAACAAATCATTCACTCTTCCACCTCTAAAAGTTATATTATTGAACAGAAAAAGGGTAGCCTCCCAATCGGAATCACATCTTTAATTAACATTGACTCACATAATCGAAATGCAGAATGTATTATCGATATCGGAAAGAAAGATTGTTGGGGGCAAGGGTACGGAAAAGAAACATTAACTTTATTATTAGACTATGCCTTTTTAGAATTAAACTTACACCGTTTATCCTTACGCGTATTTTCATTTAATGATAAAGCCATTTCTCTCTATAAAAAGCTCGGCTTTCAGCATGAAGGCACGTGTAAAGAAGCTGTATTTCGAAATGGGAAATGGCATGATATTGAACTTTTTGCATTACTACAGTCTAATTACAAATAAAAAGCTTTGCGCTCTTGCGCAAAGCTTTTCCATCTTATATTATAGACCAGCTTGCTCTTTTAAAGCTGCTGCTTTGTCTGTACGTTCCCATGAAAGATCTACATCAGTACGTCCGAAGTGTCCGTAAGCTGCTGTTTGTTTGTAAATTGGGCGACGTAAGTCTAACATTTTGATGATACCAGCTGGGCGAAGATCGAAGTTACTACGAACTAGCTCTACTAGTACTTCTTCAGATACTTTACCAGTGCCGAATGTATCAACTGAAATTGATACTGGTTGTGCTACGCCGATTGCGTATGCAAGTTGTACTTCTGCTTTTTCAGCAAGGCCAGCTGCTACGATGTTTTTCGCAACATAACGAGCTGCGTATGCTGCAGAACGGTCAACTTTTGTTGCATCCTTACCAGAGAATGCACCGCCGCCGTGACGAGCATATCCACCGTAAGTATCAACGATAATTTTACGTCCTGTTAAACCAGCATCACCTTGTGGTCCACCGATTACGAAGCGTCCAGTTGGGTTAATGAAGAATTTTGTTTCTTCATCCATTAATTCTGCTGGTACGACAGCTTTAATTACTTGTTCTTTTAAATCACGATCGATTTCTTCCCATGTAACTTCTGGATGGTGCTGCGTTGAAATTACAATTGTATCGATACGTACTGGTTTACCATTTTCATCATACTCAACTGTAACTTGCGTTTTACCGTCTGGACGTAAATATTCTAATGTTTCATCTTTACGAACTTCCGTTAAACGACGAGCTAATTTGTGAGCAAGTGAGATTGGAAGTGGCATTAATTCTTTTGTTTCATTACATGCGAAACCAAACATTAACCCTTGGTCTCCTGCACCAATTGCCTCAATCTCAGCGTCAGTCATTTGACCTTCACGTGCTTCTAACGCTTGGTCAACACCCATAGCGATGTCAGCAGATTGCTCATCGATAGATGTTAAAACTGCACAAGTTTCTGCATCGAATCCGTATTTTGCACGAGTATAACCGATACCTTGGATTGTTTCACGGACGATTTTTGGAATATCTACATAAGTAGAAGTCGTAATTTCCCCCGCTACCAATACTAAACCAGTTGTTACTGTTGTTTCACAAGCTACACGTGCATTTGCGTCTTTTGCTAAGATCGCATCTAAAATTGAATCAGAAATTTGGTCACAAATTTTATCTGGATGTCCTTCAGTTACAGACTCAGATGTGAACAGATGACGTTGTTTTGTCATGTGGTAAACCTCCCTACAGTAATTGTATATATTGTACGGAACTCATCCTTAATTTGCCACAAACTGCGACATTCATTTATTCTCCCACACAAGTATAAAGAAAAACCTTTCCTATTATAGAGGAAAGGTTTAATTTGCTACTTGCATACTGCTTTTTGCCCTTCGCTCTTATCGTTCGAGACCGTTCGCCTCGCACAGGTTTTAGCACCTATTCACTTGCTTATTACCGTTACAAGTGAGGTTGCTGGGCTTCATCGGGCCTGTCCCTCCGCCAGCTCGGGATAAGAGAGTATCCGTCCCAACCTATACTAAAGAAATGATATTCATTTGTCAATTAATATTCACATATTCCTACAAGTTTTTCACATTTCGTGTCGAACAAAATATTAATAGGAAAATAATACATTCACACAAACAAAAATAAATAAATAGTATACATTATTTATATAATTGTGTTATACTCTCGTTGGGGATTACGAGAAAAATTTCATTAAAATGAAAAGGATGGTATATAATTATGGGTACTGTGAATGTCCAAATTGGATTACATGAATTACTGAACGGAAGCAACGCACAGATTCAACTAAGCGTTCCACAATTAGTGGAAAAAGTACTAATGAGAAACGAAGGAAAATTAACTTCTACTGGTGCCGTCTCTGCTTCTACAGGAAAATATACAGGACGTTCTCCTAAAGATAAATTCATTGTGAAAGAAGCATCGGTTGCAGACAAAATTGCTTGGGGACCTGTAAATCAACCGATTTCTGAAGAACATTTTAATAAATTATACACAAAAGTATTGGAATACTTAAAAGAAAAAGAAGAATTATTCGTATTTAAAGGGTTCGCTGGTGCTGATCGTAACTATCGTCTTCCATTGCAAGTTGTTAACGAATATGCATGGCACAATTTATTTGTACATCAATTATTTATTCGTCCAACTGAAGAAGAATTAACAAATCATGAAGCTGAGTTTACAATTGTCTCTGCACCAAGCTTTAAAGCAGATCCAGCGATTGACGGCACAAACTCTGAAGCATTTATTATGGTTTCATTTGAAAAACGCATCGTATTAATCGGTGGTACTGAATACGCTGGAGAAATGAAAAAATCTATCTTCTCTATTATGAACTTCTTACTTCCAGAACAAGATATTTTATCTATGCACTGCTCTTCAAACGTAGGTGAAGAAGGCGATGTTGCTCTATTCTTCGGTTTATCTGGAACAGGTAAAACAACATTATCTGCTGACCCACACCGTAAATTAATTGGTGATGATGAGCACGGTTGGTCTGATAACGGTGTGTTCAATATTGAAGGCGGTTGCTACGCGAAATGTATTAACCTTTCTCATGAAAAAGAGCCACAAATTTTTGATGCAATTACATTTGGATCAGTGCTTGAGAACGTTGTAATTGATAATCAAACACGTATTGCAGATTATAATGATACTGCATTAACAGAAAATACACGTGCTGCATACCCAATTCATGCGATTGATAATATTGTAGTACCAAGTGTTGCAGGACATCCAAATACAATTATCTTCTTAACTGCTGATGCATCTGGAGTATTACCTCCAATCAGTAAATTAAATAAAGAGCAAGCTATGTACCATTTCTTAAGCGGTTACACTAGTAAACTAGCTGGAACAGAGCGCGGCGTAACATCTCCGCAAGCGACATTCTCAACTTGCTTCGGTTCTCCATTCTTACCACTTGAAGCATCTCGCTATGCTGAAATGCTTGGTGAAAAGATCGAGAAACATGATGCAAAAGTATTCTTAGTGAACACTGGCTGGACTGGCGGCGAATACGGCGTTGGAAAACGTATGAACTTAGGTTACACTCGTGCAATGGTGCAAGCTGCATTAAACGGCGAGCTTGATAACGCTGAAACAGCGAAGCATGACGTCTTCGGTCTTGAAGTACCACTTCATGTACCAGGCGTACCTGATGAAGTATTAATGCCTGAACAAACATGGGCTGATAAAGCTGCTTACAAAGCAAAAGCAATCGAACTTGCAGGTAAATTCAAAGAAAACTTCAAGAAGTTCGAGAACGTTTCTGAAAACATTATCAAATTAGGCGGCCCAATCGCTTAATTGAACCTTTACTGTCTGAATGACCTTTACTCATATGAATAAGTATGTTGTAACCTGAAAGTTTCGCGTACTCACCGACAAAACCCATGCGGCTTTACAGGTTACACATACTTACATAAAAAAGAAGCTTACGCTAAAAACGTAAGCTTCTTTCTATATATATCCACTTTGATTTTCCATCATATAAATCGCGGCTTTGGAAACAAAAGCAGATTCCCCACTCACTTTCTCCCTTTGTTTTCACATGGCATGGGGTGAAAAAAAGCACTGTCCGCTTCTACCCATGGTCGGACGCTCTCTCCCACCTAAAAGAAAAGGTTTTATACCGGGTTTTCAATTTGTATTTATCTATTTCTTCGCATCTTTCATGCTATAGTATCCTAAATTAATAACAATTAAGAAATAACCACCCATAATCCCCACAGCAAATGCCCACATAACCATATGGTGTTCAATCTCATACATAATAATCGCGCCTAGTATCGCTGCTGCGAACCGATTAATCATACCAAGTGTTGGTGCTTTACTCTTTTTTACAATACTATCTCCAAGCTTTTCAATACGTCTTCCTAAAATCCAAACACAATACATACTAACGAGTAAACCAATCCCAACGCCTAAAAAGTGAGCAGAAAAAGGTGTCATCGCCCATCCTAATAGCATCGCGCCTAGCAAATAATACATTTGGATTTTAAATGACCTTAGTGACATACTAATCATGCAGTTCTCCTTTATCATTATCATCTTATTTACATATCATCAGACTTTATCTGTTACATTCAAAGAAAAAACAACATAACCACTATGTTTATGTTGTTAAAATATTTTTCAGAAATAATATTATACAAGATTTCTAGTTTGGAAGCAGGAGCAATTTGTGACGTTTTTGCAAACATTTTTTCATAGATTTACAAAAAAGTGATATCAATCTACAAAAATATGGATATGATGTATATATATCCACTTTAATTTTCCAATATATAAACCATGGTCTTTGAAACAAAAAGAGACCTCCACGCGTTCTCTCCTTTTTTTTTCACTCGGCATGGAGCGAAAAAAAAGGATCTGACCGCTTCTATGCATGAGCGGCTCCTCTCTCCCGCCTAAAAAGAAAAGTTTTACGTCAGTTTTTCAATTTACATGCATGTAGTAAATACACAAAAAAGGGGGCTTCTAATGATTTATTTTTTAATGGCTCTCATTCACCTTATTATCCCTGCACTTATAGGACTCTCGTTATATTGGTACACAACAAAACATAGTATTTTCTATGCCGTCCTCGGTGTCCTTCTCCCGGGTATTATTCTCATTGCACTGTTTCGCATACCATTTCTCAACTTAATTCCACTTATTACTGCTATTTTGTTCCTTATATTTTTACCAAAAATAAAAAAATAGGAAAGCAGACCATAACTGATCTGTTTTCCTATTTTGATATATGTTTTGACATGGCAGACTGCATCTCAAGTTTTTCAGATTTCACAAACCATAAACCGAGAAAAATAATACACCCGCCAATCATTTGTTGCAGCGAAATATGTTCCTTCGCCCATACCGCCGCAAATACAACTGCAACAAATGGCGTAATATACATATACACCATCGTATGAGAAGCCCCAATTTTTTGAACTCCAATATACCACATAACTAAACCGAATACCGTTACAAAGAAAATAGAATATAATAGCGCAAACCATGACATCCCTTGTTCAATTTGAAATGGCAACGAAAAAGTATGCCATCCGCTCAGTATAACAAGCGGAATCGCTCCAACAACTGCTGACCATGCCGTCACGCGGAGTGCTGAATATTTTTTGATAAGTGGTCCTGCTAAAACTGGATATAGCCCCCAGCATATCGATGTAATGAGTCCAATTCCATTTCTCCATAAAAAGAACCAGCAAGTGAATGCTCAGCTAATAACACAAGCGCTGCACCAGTGCAGGCTATAATAGAACCGACTAACTTTCTCTGGGAAAACTTCTCTTGTTTCAAAAAAATCGCAAACATCGTTGTAAAAATAGGTGAAATAGAAATGAGTAAGGAAGCATTCGTAGCGGATGTATATTTGATGGTTTCCATAAATAACGTTTGATACAGCACAATTCCCACAACACTAACTATAATGAGCCTCGGTATATCTCTTAATTCCATATGCACTGACTTTTCAATATAAAATGTAAGTAATAATAATAGCGGTCCTGCTGCAATCATCCGGAGCGCTGTAAACTCAATTGCTGTAAACTCCTCAAGTCCGTATTTTCCAATTGTATAATTTACACCCCAAATAATAACAACACTTAAAAGTAATAATTCAATCCCCCATCTTCTCATGCGTATCCCCTCCGCACAAAAGATTATACAGAAAATTCAATCTAATGTACATTTAATTAGATAAAAAGTTTCATAAGAAAAAGGAGCTTATGATTCGCTCCTTCTTAATCAGTTACACTCGAATATGAAGCTTCATGTTTGGATTATAAAATTGGCTTGGACTTTTTAGTTGAAAATGTCCCCCTGATTCATGTAAATCAACAGTCAACTTATCATCCATAAAAACAAGCTTTGTGCGATCCGCAATAAACTGCAATTTATTTGATTCAATCTCTACATCACGTTCATCTTTTTCTGATACAGCCACTAAATCAATAATTCCACTCATCACACAGCCGCATCCTTCATTATCATAAAATAATTTTATAAACTTTGCTTCACTTGGAATCGTATCCATAATCTTTTTATATGCTGCATCTGTTACAGTAACGTACATTCAATAGTCCTCCTACCTCTTTACATAAAGTGAAACTTTAATCAGTGGGGGTTTTCTCCATCCCCCACTGATTATTAGCCCTCACCAATCGGGCTTTTACGGGCAGTTTATCTCCCACCTAACTTCTTTAGAAAAGCGGAAGCGGCTCGCTCAGAATCGCAGGACGTTGGAGCACCCGACAGAGAGGCACTTTTTGCCTCGTCCGAGGGGGCGAAACGACCGGAGATTCTAGCCGCTAGAGCTGGACAATGCTTTTGCCAAATTTTGAGTTGGGAGTATTACTGTCCGCAAATAGCGGGATAATTCTTATATTGTACCATTCTTTTTATAAATTCTATCCATTTATTGTGTACAGAAAATTAAGACTACTATACAATGTATTTGATAAAGGAGGATGTATTATGCCAGCTTTAAAAGAAATCCAATTTTCACTAGATTCTTTATTTCAAATCAAAAAATACGGAAAAGACGGTGCCTTCAGCCGCTTTATTCCAGCTGTATACGATCCAATAACATTCCCTTGGCAACAATTTTTTGAAGCAGACTTTGTAGATACTTTTAACGGACTTATGATAAAAGGTGCTGAAACTGTAAATACCGTCTTTTTAGCAGTCTTTCCAACAGATGATGTTCTTGAAAAATTCATCTCACAATCGAAACCAGGTGATTTACTTTTTATGCATCACCCTCTTGTAATGGAATGCGGTGATCCTCTTGGAAAATCTGGACGAGGCTTTGTACCGATTCCAGCGCACTATTTACAAGAACTCAAAGATAAAGACCTTTCTATTTATACATGTCATGGCCCAATGGATCATCATCAAACATATGGAACAAGCATTGCGATTGCTAAAGCTCTAAAGGCCGATGTAGTAGATGGTTTTGCTTATGATGATAAAGATATACCATGTGGACTCATTTGCGAAATACATGAAACAACAACAAGAAACCTCGAACAACATCTAAAAGAACTCTTCCATATTCCATATGTAGACTTCGAAGGGAAACGCCATGAATCTATCACAAAAATTGCAATTATCGCTGGATGCGGTGATAAAATAGATCTTCTCAAAGAAGCAGAAGAAAAAGGCGCTGAAGCCTATATCACTGGAGAAATTCATTGTCATATCGATAATGATTACGGCAGATACAAATATTCATTAATTATGGATTATGTGAAAGAAACGAATATGTCACTTATTGGTGTATCACATTCAGCTTCTGAATACTTAATCAAGAAAACATTGCTGCGTGATTGGTTTATACAAAACTTTGACGCAGACGTTGTTTTGCTACCTCAAAAACGATGGTGGTATTAAATGCGAATTCGTACACTTTCTTTCATTGTCTTAGCTGTTTTCTGTTTTCTACTAAGCTCATGTAAAAAGAGATATGTAGCTGAATCTACATATCTCTTTTTACTACCTTCAAAATCTCGTGAGGGGTTTGAAAAACATGATCAGCTTCTTCAAATCCCTTTGTTGTTTTCGCTCCCCATAAAGCTAAACCAAATTTTGTTCCAGCTTGTTTCGCACATTGTAAGTCATACAGGGAATCACCTATATAGATTGCTTCGCTAGCATCAATATTCAATCGTCTTAAGCATGTTACTAATGGTTCTGGATGTGGCTTATGTTTGTTTGTATCCTCCACACAAATAGAATGTTCAAAATGTTCGTGTAGTCCAAATGGTTCAAAATCATCAACAAATTCTTGTCTTGTTTTCGAAGTGACAATTCCTGTTCGAATATCATATGGAGCTACCGCTTGTATCACTTCTTCGATTCCCTCGAAAACCTTTATTTCATTTTTAAATTCCACCATATTCTTAATCCATTTCTCATGAACCCTTTCTATATTCGCTACACTTAATTTTTGTAACGCGGCAACTCCAGGGATTCCTAATGCAAACCGTAACTCTTCTAAGTCGTAATGAATCCCTTCGTTCCGCAATGTTGTTTGCAATGAATACAATACAGCCTTCTCCGTATCTAAAATTGTGCCATCAATATCAAAGATAATTCCCTTCATCTCCATATCCCCCTTTTTCTTGTACTACTCTCCCAGTACGACTTCAATACCATGATTTTTCACAACATCACTTAAACGCTCTGGAACGTTATCATTTGTAACAATCGTGTCAATCGCTTCTAACCACAATGCTTTAAAGTTTTGACGCTGGTTAAACTTTGTAGCATCAATGAGTAAAAATACTTGATTCGTTTGTTTGATTAACTCACGTTTAAAATAAATGTCCTCTTCAAATGCATAGTAAACACCCTCTTCCGTAATTCCAGGCGCTCCGATAAATACTTTATCAAAATGATAATCCTTTAACTTTTCCATAGCTGCAAATCCTGTTACGTGACGAGATTGTTTATTCAATTGTCCACCTAAAATATGAATATTTACATTAGTAGTATTTGCTAAACGATTTACTGTATCAATGGAATTCGTTACAACTGTCACATTGTTTGCTTCTAAAAACGAAGCCATACAATTAACAGTTGTGGAAACATCAAGATAAATAATTTCATTATCTTGCACGAAAGATGCTGCTGTTTTTCCAATAGCTTGCTTATACGCAGCATCTTTCTCTTCCCGATTTACGTAATCCGAAATTTTTTGGTGAAAAGAAGGTAAAGCTACCCCACCATGTGTTCGAACAATTTCTGTTTCATTTGTTAGCTTCACAATATCTCTTCGTGCTGTATCTCTTGAGACATGAAACAATTCGCACATCATTTTCAAGCTCATTGTTTTATGGTCATTCAAGTACTCCGTTATTCTTATTAATCTTTCATCCTGATTCATTTTATCACCTGATTCTATTTACTTTTAAGTCATTTTAAGTTACTTTAAGTATAACACATAAAAATACTTAAATTGACTTATTTTCACTTAACCTTAAAGTTTCACCAACAATTATGCTTAAAGGAGTGGGAAAATGCTGCGTACAATTATTCTTGATTTTGATGGAACATTAGCCGATACATTACCTTTATGTTATTACTCGTTTCAAAACGTTTTTCAGGAGTTTGACAATAAAACTTTAACCGAATCAGATATTCTTTCCATGTTTGGTCCAAGTGAAGTCGGTATTATTCATTCTAATTTGATTTCTCACCATAAAGAAGCTGCCACTGAAAAATATTATGAATGGTATAAAGAAAAACATCATAAGTACGTAGACAAAAATATTGAAATAGCTAATCTTTTATTAGATTTAAAGCGAAGAGGATTCCAGTTAGCCATCGTAACAGGAAAGGCTCGAAGAAGTTTAAATATTTCTTTGGAGGCATTGGAGTTACATTCCTTATTTGATTGCATCATCACTGGAGATGACGTCGTAAAACCAAAGCCTGATCCAGAAGGAATCGCCCACGTCTTAAACGTATTAAACATAACAAAAGAACAAGCAGTATTCATAGGAGATAGTGACGCAGATATACTTGCAGGAAAACATGCAGGCGTACTTACAATCGGTGTGCAATGGTTACCAAACTATCAATCTCAAGCGTTCTCTGTACAACCAGATTATTTTATCGAAAGCATACAGGATTTTATTCCTTTACTTGATACAAAACTAACTACAATATAAAAGAAAAGTACATCACTCTCAGCCAAGTGATGTACTTTTCTTTTTATCTTCTTCTCCATCTAAAACATGCCATGAATCTCCCCACTCTCTCATCGCATCAAAAATCGGACGAAGTGTTTGTCCTTTTTCTGATAAAGAATATTCCACATGAGGTGGCATTGTTGAATAAACCGTTCTTTCTATAATTTTTTCATTCTCCAATTCTTTTAAACGTAATGAAAGCGTTCTTGGACTAATACCGATTAGTGATTTTTCTAATTCTGCAAATCGCTTTGGCCCATAAAATAAATCTCGTAAAATGAGAAACGTCCACTTCCCACCGATTACACTCATCGTTTTTTCAATGGAGCACTTTGATATGTGTTGCTCTTCTTTTCCGCACATTGTATCCATCCCCTTAACTATACAAAAGTAAAGTAGCTATATAAAAAATCAGTACTTCCATAAATAAAGCACTTTATTTATTATAGTGTTTAGGAAAATATTAGTAAATATCTATTAGGGGGATTGGAAATGAGCACAAACTCAGTAGCACATGTAGAAACAAAACAGATGAAATCTTCTAGTATCATAACTTTACTCGCACTCGCAATGGGATTTATTATGGCCACTCTAGATGTAACCGTCGTAAATGTTGCGATTGCTGACATTCAAAATCATTTACATATGGGAATTTCCAGCGCAACTTGGATTGTCGATGGGTACATTTTATCGTTCGCATCTTTACTCCTCATCGGTGGATCACTTGCAAATCATTTTGGTGCGAAACATATGTATATAATTGGACTCGTTTGTTTCGTTCTTGCTTCACTTTTCTGTTCTATTGCATCATCTGCAAATAGTCTTGTTACCGCACGGATTCTGCAAGGTGTTGGGGCTGCACTTTTCATGCCGAGCTCTCTTAATCTTCTTGCCGCCTCTTATCCAAATGAAAGACAACGCGCAAAAATGTTCGGTCTATGGTCCGCTATCGTTTCAGTTGCTTCAGGAATTGGGCCTTTCGTTGGAGGAGTACTCGTAAACTCTTTTGGGTGGCGGAGTATTTTCATCATCAATCTACCAATTGGAATCATTGGTATCTTCATGGCTTATTATGTTATTTCCGCTTCACCACACCAACAAATTAAACTAAATCTTCTCAACCATGGATTAGGTGTGATTACTGTAGCTAGCCTAGCTTTCAGTCTAATTGAAGGACCTTCCTACGGCTGGACATCACCACAAATACTAGGTGGATTTCTTGGTACAATTATAGCTGCTAGTTTGTTTATCGTTACCGAGCGTAATTCAAAGCAACCGATTATTCCATTTTCATTATTTCATAACCAACAATTTTCTTCGGCAAATATCGTCGGCTTTTTAATTAACTTTGCATTGTTTGGTGGGATTTTTATGTTCGGCTTATTTCTTCAAGATGTGCGAGGCGCTAGTCCTTTTCTAGCTGGACTCGAATTATTACCAATGATGACTGTCTTTGTAATCGGGAATCTCTTATTCGCTAAGCTAGCCCCTCGCTTCGGTTCCAAATTACCGATGCTCATTTCCTTACTTATTGCAAGCTTAGGCTCATTTCTTTTAATTTCTATTTCACCAGACACACCTTATTGGTTGTTAGCAATCATATATGCGATCGTCAACCTTGGAATAGGTATCTCTGTTCCTGCCATGACAACGGCTGTTATGCAAACTGCTGGTCGTGAACATGGAAATATAGCGGGGGCCACTTTAAATGTAAATCGGCAATTAGGCGCATTAGTTGGGATAGCAATTATGGGCATCATTCTACATGAATCTTCATCATGGTATGCGGGTGTAAAAAATAGTTTTTTAGCTATGGGAATCTCCTATTTTTTTGCTAGCTTTCTTACTTGGCGGTTTCTACAAAGATAACCGCTTCCTTTTTTGCTATGTAAACATCTACCTATCAATAGGCTACGTTATTCTAAACTATAATATGAAATATTGCATATCATTTCTTCATACTTTATATGATATAATCCTAAAGCAATCTGTTAGTAATCCTTCTTCATGCAATTTGCTAACTTTGAAACTTAAGGACTACTAGAACCCCAATGATATGTAAGGCTTATGACATCAAAAAAAGAGAAAATTCGTTTGTTGAACGAATTTTCTCTTTTTACTTTATTGTGAAATTGGGAGCGCAATCTCAACCGTAGTTCCAACTCCAACTTCACTCTCAAATTGTATTTTCCCTTGGTGCTCTTCAATAATCTTATATGTAACCATTAACCCTAAGCCAGTTCCTTCTTCTTTCGTTGTATAAAAAGCTTCACTAAGCTTAGAAATTTTGTCTTTTGGTATGCCACAACCTTCATCTGTGACCCGAATGATCATAGCCTCTTTTACAGCTACCTGAATTGTAATCGTTCCACCATTTGGCATAGCTTCAATTGCATTTTTTATTAAGTTTAAAAATACTTGTTTCAGCTGTACATCATCACATTTAATAAGAGGCATTTTTTCACTATAAGTCGTATGAATTGTAATTCCTTGCTGAGCTGCTGTTCCGCCAATAATACGCTCAACATATAAAATCATCTCTTTTATATCGTGAAGTGTATATACTTTTGATTTTGAATTTCCTAATATCATCAAATCATTTGCTATAATATCAATTCGTTCCATTTCTTGTTCCATAATATCGCAATATACTTTATCCTCAGGATACTTTTCTTGTTGTCCTCTAATAAAGCCTTTTAAAAGCCTTAATGGATTACGCATTTTAAAACCGATAACTGTTGCCATTCTTCCGATTACAGCCATTTTCTCCGACTTTTGCAATTCCTTATGCGTCATTTCAATTGTGTGTATATAAGATTGGAATCTCAATAAAACAATCCATCCTATAATGGAAAACAAGCTACAAAGGACAATGGGAATGAGAACAATAAAAGAATGCACAACCACACCCATTAGGGCATACTTTACTATTGTCCCTACCGCTACTAACCAAAAATAGCGTTTATTCACAAAGAATGGTGCAAAAAGGAAGAAAAATCCTTCTACTATATTTCCTGCATCAAACTCTAAATCTGTTCCATAGTAAATGATAAAGTTATGAATGAAATCTAATAGATTATACCCTATGAAAATAATATATTTCACAGTATATGGATTCTGTCGCTTCGCCACATATATTCCCACAAACACCAATATAATCATGAGAATATACAACCATATCCCTAAACCTCTTTCTAGAATTGGAGCCCCATCTCTTCCCCCTTCTAGCTTAGGCATAATATAATAATATGCAACATCATAGATAAAAAAAGTCGCAAAGAATAAACCTAAAAACAACTTTAACGTTCGAATCTCTTCTCTTGTTAATTTATAAACACTGTCCATGTAGTAACTCCTTTATTTACAATACACATACTTTACTAATCTTGCCTTCTATATATCCATTTTGGTTTTCCAACATATAAGCCGGTGCTATGACGAACAAAAGGTGACCTGCACTCGTTTTCTCTCTTTGTTTTCACTTGGTATGGGGCAGAGAATCTGACCGCTTCTATGCATGGTCGGATGCTCTCTTCCACCTAAAAAGAATGGTTTTATGTCGGTTTTTCAATTTGTATTTATATAGGTAAAATAATGTCTACTGTCGTTCCTACGTTTCTTTTACTCGTAATATGTATTTCCCCATTATGTTCTTCAATAATTTTACAAGCAACAGTAAGCCCTAAACCTATGCCACCTGTCTTTGTCGTATAGAAAGCTTCTGTTATACGATTTAAGTTCTCTTCCTGCACGCCACACCCATTATCTACGATACTTACTATTACACGATCTTCATTTCTTTTCTTAATACGTATCCAAAGTGTTCCACCATGTTCCATTGCTTCAATTGCATTTTTTATTATGTATAGAAATCCTTCTTTTAATTTACGATTATCACAATCTATTTTTATTGGATCAGGTGCAACATCATAAGTTAGATACAGCTGTTTTCTGTCGATTTCTGCACTCATTTCTTTCATCGCATTTGATACAATTTCTTCTATTAAATGATTACTGTAGGTAGAAGGCTTACAAGTTGCCATTGCCATAAGTTCACTTACCATATTGTTTATATGCTCAATTTCATCAATCATATGTTCATACACTTTATCATCTGCATATTTCTCTTTCTGCAATTGTGTAAATCCCCTTAATGATGAAAGTGGATTTTTAATTTCATGCCCAACAGACGCTGCCATTTTCCCAATAACTACGAGCTTTTCAGACTCTCGTTTTTCTATCATTACATTATTTACAGCAGAAAGGTACTGTAAAAATCGATTCAATAAGAAATACGTTACAAATAATAAAAGACTATACATAACCAACGGCATAAATGCCTCTTTTTTTCCTAGGACCAAAAACGAACTATATTTCCCCATAATAATCAAAAATATCCACAGTAAGTATCTTTTACTCATAAAAATTGGCACAAATAAAATAAAAACAAATTCAAGTATATTCCCATCATCAAATGCTACTTTATTGTGGATTGCATACCAGTACAAATTAAAAATTTCTGCACACATATAAGCAATCAAATATACATACTTAATACGATATACCTGTTTCTTTTTCATCATATATACGCTACATACTATTAAGCCAACTGTATACAAAAGCTTTGGAACTTGAACATCTAATCTTATAAGTGGTACAGAATCTTCTAGCATAATAGAATAAACTATTTCATATATAACCCATACAATATTCAATACCCATAAAAAGAGCAAAGCACTTTTCTTTTCTTCTTGAAATGAGATAAAGTTTCTTTTCACTTTAACACTTCCTCAAAAGCTATATACTTTCTCTATATGATTACTAACACACATTATTATAATAAACGACAATGGTGTTTAACCAAAGTAATATCGAATAATGTAGAAAAATTCAACCTCATTTATACATTTGTGCTACTAAAAGAAAAAAAGAATCCGCCTCTTAAGCGAATTCTTTTTATTTTATTTATCACAAGCAATTCCATCTTCGTCACGATCACTCACATCAATTTCAAGTTGAATTTGCTTTTCTACACTTGCATATTTTTTCGTAAATGCACTTGCTTCATGTCCAAGTGGTTGTACACCTAAACGCGGATGTTTTGTTTCTGGTGTATCAATCAACAAGAAGAAAACGTACCATTTCTTCTTTGCCATTTTCGTTATGAAATATGAATGAATGGAACAAACTCTCACTCGCCAGTTTGATAATTCACATAATTTTCAATAATGTACACGTAAAAATGCTTCTATATGTTATATACTGAACTTGTCAGGTTAACTGAAAATAGAACTCCCCGTTCTTTGTGTTTGAGCTATGTTATCTGTTTATCCCCCTGTTATTAAATATAAGTCAAAAAAGAACTTGTAGTATATCTACAAGTTCTTTTTTATCCATTTATTACAATTAACCTACTGAATTTTCCTCTGAAGCGAATCAAATCATTGGTTCGCTTGATTTATTTGTTTTGTCACAAGTGATGCATATGCTTCTGCACCTGTTTTCGTTAAATGTACGCCGTCCGGTTCAAAATACGCCTTATTTCCAGCACTTGCTGAATACCAATCAATTAGCGTTACATTTTGATATTCAGATGCCACTTCTTTTAATTTCTCATTCACTAATGATTCCCATGGACGTGGTACCCTCGTATTGATTAATACAATTTTACGTTCATTCCCAATCAGTTTTACTAATGATACTAATTGGTCCTTAGTAAAGGCTCCATTTGTACCTAATCCAACAATGACATGATCCCCTAAATTCCCCTCACTCTTCAGCTGTTCCACCGCAGGAATTGCTTTCGACAGCTGGCGACCAATTTTCGCATCAATCCTAATATTAGGAAAAACATTTTTTAAATACGGAGCGATGTCAATCATAATGGAATCACCTACAGCTGTAACCGTTTGAGGATCTTTAGGCTGCACAGTAGCTTCTTGTTGTTCCTTATTTTGAGGTGGTTCATCAGCCGGTTTTTCCCGAACTGCAACTGGGTGTTTCGCCGGTTCCGTTTGTACTGTTTCCACCTTATCTTTTGGAGGATTCTCCTTCGCTTTACTAGCTGTTGATAATCCAAAAACAGCTATCGAAGAAACAAATAATGCGCATATTAAAGCTAACTTACCGCCTAAAGCTAAGTTTTTAAGTCTTAAGTTTCTAAACTGAATGTTCTGTAGTGCACCTTGTCGTATTGGATTTTCGATAAACTTCCATGAAATTTGTGCAACTACTATAATAAGTAAAAATTGAAGAATCGCTCTTGTAAGCTGAAATTCTCCAGCATTTACTTTCGAACTCGTCAATGTGATAATCGGATAATGCCAAAGATATATCCCGTACGATCGTACCCCCATCCAGCGCAGTGGTCTAAACCTTAAAAATTGAGCGATTCGGCTAGCTGGATGAGCAAGGTTCGCCACTAACAAGGCAGTAGCAATCGATAAAATGACCATGCCTCCGCGATATAGAAACGGATCATACTGATTCGTCTTCCAAAACATAACGAGAATAATAATAAGAGAAATTCCTCCAACTACATCAAGAATGAGACGTGCTTTTGGAATAATTTTATTTGCAAGCCTACTGCTCGGCCAAATTAAGGCAAGTGCTGCTCCAATCAATAAGGAAAAAGCTCTCGTATCAGTACCATAATAAATTCTGCTTGGGTCAGCTCCTGGTTCATACAGAATTGCCATTGCTAATGCGGAAGCAACTGCTCCTAAAATGATGAATAAAATAATACGTGATTTCTTTTTTATGTAATAAAATGCAAGGCTAATGATAAATGGCCAAACTACATAGAACTGTTCTTCAACAGCTAACGACCAAAAATGATTTAGCGGTGAAAGTTGATTAAAACTCTCAAAGTATGATAATTTGTGATAAATATACCACCAGTTACTGAAATACAATAAAGCTGCTAATGAATCCCCTCGCATCTTTCCTAACAAAGAACTATGAAAAATTGTAATCCATGCTAAAACAATTACAAGCATGACAAGCATTCCAGGAAGTAATCTCCTTGCCCTACGGAGCCAGAAATTCTTCAAGTCAATCCTCTTATTTCTCTTCCATTCTATGGACAAAATATCTGTAATTAGATAACCCGAAAGTACAAAAAATACAGTGACACCTAAGAATCCTCCAGGCATCCAATTAAAATTGATATGATATAAAATAACACCTAGTATAGCTAGGCCCCTTAGACTGTCCAATCCAACCATATAGCGACTATTTTTCTTTAATGGTTTGGGCATCTAGCAGTCACCCCCATGTTTCTCTAAAAATTCTGTGAATATTTACAATATAAAACTCTATCAATTGTATGACCCCTAAAAATATGAACCCAATCAAAATATTACAAAACCTACTAACAAACACATTCGTTTTTTATGATTATATGCACAGTAACTAAAATTTTATCACGTTATCTAGTGACATAAAATAGTTTCATGAATAAACTTTCTCTTACAAAATAAAAAAAGAGGTTATCCTAAAAATTCACTTTTAGGATAACCTCTTTTCTTATTAACCGACACTCTGTACTCTACCAATTTGCCCATCTTGTAATCGTACTTTAATACCGTATGTATGCGTCTCCGTATTGGTTAAAATGTCTTTTACAACACCGCTAACACGTTTACTACGGTCCTTATCTAAGACAATCTCCACATGAGAGCCAACTGAAATTTGCGACCTTGTTGGTTTGCCTCCACTTGTTTGTGCTTGTTTTGGTGCTCTTTCTTGTTGCACTGTTTTTTGAGTTTGTTGCCCTGCTTGTCTTTGTTTTTCTTCCTCTGCTCGTTGTTGCTCTTCTTGTTTTCCTTTTTCTTCTTCTACTCGTTGTTGCTCTTCTTGTTTTCCTTTTTCTTCTTCTACTCGTTGTTGTTCTTCTTGTTTTCGTTTTTCTTCTTCTACTCGTTGTTGTTCTTCTTGCTTACGTTTTTCTTCTTCTGCTCGTTGCTCTTCTTCTTGTTTATGTTTCCCTTCTTCTATCTTTTTATCTTCTTCCACTTTCTTTTCGTCTATTTGTTTTTTCTCTTCTTTTTGTTCTTTCTTTTCTGCCTGTTTTGCTTCATCATCTGCACCTGTACACGCTGTTAAAACAAATGCACACAAACTGCTAAGCAATAGTAACAATAACTTTTTTGACATTCAAAAATCCTCCTATGTATCTGGTAAAAATAACGAACTTATTTAAGATAACAGATATAAGGAGATAAAATTGTCATAATTTGTCGTATTTGTACTGAATTACATCTAGTCTCTATTTTTAATAACTTCGTAAACAGTAAACATACTATCTTTTCCCATGACTGCTCGTTCTCTTTAACGAAAAAACAGAAAGTTCCGGCTTGCTTAAAAACCGTACCGGCATTCTAGTCGTACCAATACCACGATTCACATACAACTGTAATGGCTCACTCTTTCCTTCCAATGAATAAAGCCCTTCTACATATTTATTTGCTAATGAAGTAGTAATGATAGGACCTATGAACGGGAGCTGTACTTGTCCACCATGACTATGACCAGATATTTGAAGGTCCACTGGATATTCAAATATCTGGTCTACAGCATCCGGTTCATGCACTAATAGTAAGTTAAAATCCTCTGTTCTAAGATGCTGAAGAGTAGGCTGAACTTTTGGTTTTCCAAGTAAAAAATCGTCAAGACCAGAAATTGTAATGTAATCACCATTGGCAGCCTTAACCTTTTTCATTTCATTATTCAAAACAGTAAAACCAGCCTTCTCCATATAATTTTTGTATAAATGACCGCCTCCACCACCCCGGTCATGATTGCCAAATACAGCATATTTACCAAGAGGTGCTCGAATTTGAGCTAGAATGGTTTGTGATTGTGCCCTTTCTGCAGTATACTCTCCAAATTTGTCTATTAAATCACCTGTAAAAACTACAATATCAGGTTTTAGCTTATTGATTTTATCTACTAACATTTGTTGCTGTTTATGAGGAAAATTTGGTCCAAAATGCGTGTCTGAAAACTGTACGATTTTCACACCATGAAAACCTTCTGGAATATTTGGATTCTCAATATCATTCCATGTGACTGACAATGAATTCGTTTCAAAATGAAAAGCATATATATAAATTGTTATCGGAAGAATGAATAGTATGAGAGAAATGATACCTATTCTTCTAAACCGCAATAAGGAAGTACCCCCTTTGACTTGTTCCAAAGAAGGTATTTCCTCGTTCAAATCCATTCTATTTATTTTGGAGTGTTCTAAGTTCGCTTTCATATGTTCACCTCTAAATTTATCTTCCTAAAAAGATACTATTTAAAGACTGTTGTAGCATTTCAATGTTACAAACGTATGTCTTTTTGAAAATTGAGGTGAACATACTCAACTTCATTCTACAAAGTAAAACTTTAGTCGGCGGGGGTCTTACTGCCCATTAATGCGGGGGAAATCCTGCTACAGAGATAAATAACAAAACAAGAAAGTCGATCAACCTATTTCTGTACCACTTTCTCTAATATACGATGCTCCAAAAGCCATTCTTCAAACTTAGCACTTCCAAATTCCCAGCTTAGGTCATTAGCCTGTATGGAAAATACGTAATACCCTGAGTGTTCATCCATATATGTCTCTTCCTGCACCCCAATCAGCGGAATCTCATAAAACGCAAAGTTAAAAAAGACATCCCACACATCTTCATGTTTTCTTTTATAAGCAATCGATTCCACATCATACTCATCTCCAAAATAATCAAGATGTAAATGCAGGCTATCATCATATTCATACTTCATTTTTATCACCCCTTATATTTGTACTTCTTTATCATCCAAAAAATTCCTCCTATGTCCACTCACATCTAGGCACTTCCTTCCATATTATAGCAGTAGATTCATTTCTAGGAGGTGTCACGTATTGAAAAAATTCATAGCTGTTTTTTGTATACTTGTACTTACTGTTTTTACATTTGTGGCGTGTAGTAAAAAAGACGACGCTAAGCAGAAGACGCAAAAGATTCGCATCGGTGAAGTTACACATTCTCTCTTCTATGCCCCGCTCTATGTTGGGATCGAAAAAGGATTCTTTAAAGATGAAGGAATAGATATTGACCTGCAAACGACAGCTGGTGGAGATAAAACGATGACCGCGCTGTTATCTGGTGGAATTGAAATTGCACTTGTCGGTTCTGAAACATCCATTTATGTTCATCAGCAAGGAGCAAAAGATCCGGTTATTAACTTTGCACAGCTCACGCAAACTGATGGTACATTTTTAGTTTCACGTAAAAAGTTAGATTCCTTTAATTGGAACGATGTGAAGGACGTTACTTTCCTTGGTCAACGTAAGGGCGGTATGCCGCAAATGGTTGGAGAATACGTTTTGAAGAAAAATGGTATTGATCCGCACAAGGATACAAATTTAATTCAAAATATCGAGTTCGCGAATATCGCTAATGCCTTCGCATCTGGTACAGGGGAATTTGTACAGCTGTTTGAACCAACCGCAAGCATTTTTGAAAAAGAGGGAAAGGGCTATATCGTCGCTTCTTTCGGTGCTGAATCTGGAACTGTTCCATATACAACATTTATGGCAAAAGAAAGCTTTTTAAAGAAAGACAAAGTAGCAGCGGAGAAATTCACACGTGCATTATATAAAGCACAGCAATGGGTAGATACACATAGTCCTGAAGAAATTGCCGAGGCTGTTACACCACTTTTTAAAGATACTTCAAAAGATATTACGGTAAAAGTAATCGAGCGTTACAAAAAACAACATTCCTATGCGACGAATCCATTATTAGACGCGGAAGAATGGAAGCAACTGCAAACGATTATAAAAGAAGCTGGAGAACTACAAAAAGAAGTTCCACATGAGGCGCTCGTCAATACAAAAATTGCCGAAAGCGTTATTAAGAAATAGAGGCGAATACGATGAGTTTCTTACAAATATCTCATGTTTCACAATGCTTTTTTTCAAAGGAAAATGCTCGGCTCGTCCTCGAAAATATTAACTTACACGTAGATGAAGGAGAATTCATCTCCTTTCTCGGTCCAAGTGGCTGCGGTAAAACAACGCTTCTTTCTATTATCGCGGGACTGTTAAAACCAATTGAAGGCACTGTCTTTTTAGATGATGAGCCAGTAATAAAATCAACATCAAAAATGGGCTATATGCTTCAGCAAGATTACTTGTTCCCTTGGAAAACGATTGAAGAAAATATCATGCTTGGGCTGCACATTACAAAAACATATGGGGAGGAAACGAAAGAACATACATTACAACTTTTAAAGCAAGTCGGACTACAAGGTGTAGAAAAGCAATCCCCTCATGAATTATCCGGTGGTATGCGCCAGCGTGCAGCACTCGTTCGTACACTCGCAACAAATCCAAAAATCCTTTTGCTTGATGAACCATTTTCAGCTCTTGATTATCAAACGAAATTAAATTTAGAGGATCTCGTATTTTCTTTATTGCACAAGTATAAGAAAACTTCCCTTCTCGTCACACATGACATTGAAGAAGCAATTGCAATGAGTGATCGTATTTGCTTGCTTCAAGCAAACCCTGGTAAAATTGCCAAAACATTCACCGTACCAGAAAGCATCCGTTCTTTACCACCGTTAAAAGCAAGACACCATCCTGAATTTCCATCTCTTTTCCAAGCCATATGGAAGGAGCTGGAGAACCTTGGATAATATAAAGCAATTACATGAACAATTTCGAAAAAAAGAACGCCAGCGCACTTGGACAGCTGCCTCTTTACAATTATTACTTCTCATTCTCTTCTTTGCATTATGGGAAATCTCTAGTAAACAGGAGTGGATCGATCCTTTACTTTTCAGCTCTCCTTCAAGTATTTGGGAGTTGTTTTTAAGTAAATGGGGAGATGGATCACTTTGGATTCACATATGGACGACACTGCTTGAAACGGGTATTGGTTTTATTCTAGGTACAGTGCTCGGGACAATCATCGCAACCGTTCTTTGGTGGATACCTCTTATCGCTCGCGTATTAGACCCATACCTTGTTGTGCTCAATGCGATGCCGAAAGTAGCGCTTGGTCCGATTATTATCGTTATTTTCGGCCCAAACATTTCCTCTTCAATCGCAATGGGAGTCATTATTTCTATCATCATCACCATTCTTGTTATTTACAGTGCATTTCAAGAAGTTGATTCTAATTATATAAAAGTAATGGATACGTTCGGTGCAAATAAATGGCAATGTTATAAACAAGTTATTTTACCGTCTTCCTTTCCCGCTATCATTTCAACTTTAAAAGTAAACGTTGGATTATCATGGGTTGGTGTTATTTTCGGGGAACTGCTCGTTTCAAAACAAGGACTCGGTTATTTAATTAGCTACGGATTCCAAGTGTTTAACTTTACGCTCGTACTACTGAGTGTGTTACTGACATGTGTCCTCGCTACTCTTATGTATGTGTTTGTTGAAGGATTTGAGAAATTAATTGTAGGGAAAAGAAAAAGAAGCTGACTCCAAACAATATGCCGGGGTCAGCTCTTTCTTCTTTTTCAAATTGTATTAATACGTATACAATAAAATTTATTTTGAATCACATACTTTTGTATCGTTAATTACAGTACTCCCTTGAATCGTGACCGTATGAAAACAATCTTTCACACGTACCTTTACAATATTATCTTGTCGATCTATAACATGATACTCACTAAATTGTTTATCTAGCGCTGTGCGAATTTGTTCTCCTTCGAAAATCGGAACCCCATGCGACATTACCCAAATAAGGCCAGCAATAGCAAGAATGGTTTTCATACGATCTACCTCCTTGAGAATAAATTCATTACATCTCTACTATGTATATTCTAGTTGTGTCAATTTTGTGACAAATTCCTTTTCATACCTATTCTATTTGAAAATTCTAGTTCCTTCTTCTATATAAAAAAAGCAACCTCATTATATTTTGATTGCTTTTACTACTGTTTATTCTTCTACTTTTTGCGAAATTTCATATAACCCAGATAACACTTCCGCTCTCATTTTTACGAGCTCAGGGAACTGATAGAAGAACGCGATTTTTTTATACTTCAACTCTGTTCCTTCCTTCACTTTCTTTGAATCTTGTAAAATAAATGCTGTAAATGTATCTGCAATATCTTCCGCTACATTCGTTGTCCCGTACTCGGAAACGAATTGATCATGCTTCTCTTCGAAAAATTGTATTTGTGCATCTTCATTTATTTCAATTTGCTTTTCTTTCCATTCACTTTCAATTGATTTCCAGAAAGAATCATAGAATTTGTTAATATACGAATCCGCTTTCGCACACCCTTCTTGTAGGAAAAGATTTTTACAATTATTTTGATAAGAAGAAACATCTTTCTCCTCTTCAAACGCCTTTACATACTTTTCATCTACTGGAATTTGTTTATCACTAAGCGTTAATACATGAGCCGTCTCATGTATTAACGTCTTCATCACTTCATCTATATTCACACCTGAATCAAGCGTATCTAAACCTAACACCCAATCTTTCGGATTCTCCATACTAGGAGTCACATGAGCAACAATCCCATCATATCCATCTGTCACAATATCAAACTCTTTTATATTCTCTCGATACTTAGGCGGAATTAACGTACGATAAATTTCCCATAGCGTTTCATGATAATCCTTATCCTCATGTTGCTCAATTATTTCTTCCTTCGCTTCTTTATCATCGGCAAACACTTTATTTAAACGTTTTTTATCCAGTTTTTCAAAATAAGGATCTATGATGTCTTCCTTATCAATATAATAAGATGCTAAAAAGAAATAGTTTTCATCATCATCTTTCTTTTTTTCAGCTTCCCTAATACTTTCTATCTTTCCGGAATTCTCTTCCGTACTTTCTTCCAATTCCTCTATATTTCCTTCTGGTTCTTCCAGCTGAGATAGACTCTCCATTTTCTTATATACTTTCTGAACCATGTCATCTCCAAGTTTCGTACAATCATCTTCGGCTTTGCATATATCTTTCTTTTCGGCAACTTTTACCTCTTTACTGCATCCTGCCGCAAAACCAATTGCTAAAATTAAACATAATAACTTTCCACAAAATTTCCCCATATAAACCTCCAGCGTTCCATTCTACAAACATATCATAATCATTTTTTTAGAAATATGCGATAATTATTTTGATAGAGTTTACCATTTTCTTAGGAGGGACTATTATGATACGCGCAGTACTGTTCGATTTAGATGGAACACTATTAGATAGACGTCGTTCTTTGCAGCATTTTATTAAGGATCAATATGATCGTTATGCTCATCATTTTACCGAGATAAACAAAGTTGAATACTGTTCTCGTTTTATTGAGCTCGATAATAACGGCTACACGTGGAAAGATAAAGTATATACTACCTTGCTCAAAGAATATAACATTACAACTCTAACAGCCGAACAGCTCTTGCATGACTACGTGATAGGATTTGCAAACCACTGCATTCCTTTTCCTAATATGCATGAATTACTACAGCAATTACAAAACAAAAATATTAAAGTAGGAATTATCACAAATGGCATGACTGAATTTCAAATGAATAATATTCGCGCTTTACAACTACATACTTATACAAATACAATTCTCGTTTCTGAAGCAGAAGGCATTAAGAAACCTCATTCAGCTATCTTTGAACGCGCCCTCCAGAGATTAAATGTGAAACCTAATGAATGTATATATGTGGGGGATCATCCAGAAAATGATGTAATAGGAGCTGAGAATGCTGGTATAACTGCTGTTTGGAAGAAGAATTCATTTTGGGGGGATTTTGAACATTCTCATGTGGCTCGGGATTTGCTTGAGGTACTTTCATTTGTAAAACTTGAATAACCCATATTTTATCATTTTTTTCATACTAATATAAAGTGAATATGTCTTATTCAAAAGGAGGCATCATGGACAATTTCTGAAACATGCTGACAACGTTTCTTATTTTTCTTAAAACAAATTTCGCCATTTCTAATAATAGTCACTGTGTTATTGAATTTTTTATATTCCCACAATCTTCTCACATTACTTCAAAGAATTTCACTATTTTCGTTTTCTTTGTCTTTTGTTTTGCGTAAAGAAAGAAAAATTTTGTTTGAGATCCTATCTTGTATCTTTGCCTTTTCTCTCATTCGTTTTATTCTCTAAACAAAAAAGAAACCGACTCCTTTACTTCGTAAAACAGCCGGTTTCTTCTATATGTTTCATCGTACGTGCTAATACATCATCACGCATAATAAAGCTAAATTTCCTATCAGTTTTGATGTTATCAGGGATTTCTTTTAATAGAACAGACCCTTTTGTCTCTTCATAGTGCGTATGTTGTTCAACCGCACTAATTGTTGCAAAATAAATGTTTTTAATGATTATTTTGTCTTTTCCAGATACTTTGTATTGTCCTAAGTAAGTTAAATCAGAAACAATGCCGCCGGTTTCTTCATGAACCTCTCGAACTGCCGCTTCTTCCGGTGTTTCCCCAATTTCTACTTTACCACCTGGAAATTCAAGACCGCGGCGTAAATGATGCGTTAATAACCATTGATCCCCGTACCGGCATACAACCCAAACATGCTTTGGCTCAGGAGAAAATGGGTAACGTTCAAACGATAATTGTACAGTGTTGTGGTAATAATCTTTAAATTTGTACATGCCATTACTCCCCTATTGATGGTTACAAGTTTTTCCTACCACAAATTGTAGCACAATTCTTATTCATATGCATAATGTTATCCAACTATAATCCATTGATTATTCCCATTTGCGCGACTAATTCTTTCGTTTCATGATTCCCTAGATCATAAATCATCTGATATGCTTTCTGTAGCTGTTCGTCATAACGATCATTATTCGAATCATGGTGATACTCAACATATGGAACGTGAGAACGTACAAACGAACCAAGATCTTCACGATACGCTTGATCGAAATACTCCCGAAGCTGAATGATTTCCTCATCCGTTGCATAAATCTCAAAACTATATGTATCTGCCGTTTTCACTTGCGAAATTTGACCATTCCCTACTGATATATAGTAAGTTTTCTTATTATCCATATAACGCCCTTCTTTCACCCTTTTAATTTCTATTGTTTTCAACAATTACAAAATTATGTAAAACGAGTTGGATTTGATGGTAAACTGAAGAAAAGGAGGATTATGGATGATTAAAATCTTAATAATTGGGATCATTATTGTCGTTCTCGTATTAGTACTCTCTGTGCTAACTATTATTGAACTACCCCCACCTACCTCTACATGAGCTTGAGGTAGGGGATTCTACTGTTTCTGCCGAAACAAAAACACTTCCTCTCGTTCAACAAAGAGGATACAACGATATAGAAATTCAGTAGTGTCCTTAGGCAAGACGACCTCTTTCTCTCTTCCGAGGAAAACAGAAAAGGTACAGCTACTTTCTTCCTCTATCGAGGCGAAGAACACCATGCCATGCATCCAGTTCCTAGACCTGTTATCTGCTCTGGTGACAAGCGTAAGAGACTGGGACCAGGGATTCTTTTTTCATTACGCCAACAGTTTTGCTAGTTTTTTCTTTTCATTTTCAAATAAGTCTAATCGCTCGATTTGTAATGCCTCTTCCGGCTGATTTACATGATATAACTGATAGAAATGATGCGTACGAATATCCAATCGATTGTTTAATTGATGCCAATGGCTCCAGTGGTGCGCTTCTTTCTTTGGAATATAAGGCTGAAGCACCTGAGGCACTTTCTCTTTGTATCCTAATCCACGACGACCAATTGTAAAGGCGGCCGATTGATGGATTGAGATCCCTAATTTCCGCATATATTTCATCTTCCCTGAAATCGAAGTGTACGCTGGATTGACTTGAAAGACAGCCACGCCCCTTTTATCCGCGCGACCCAGAATCGCGTCTGTCATCTTCTGATAAGCGAACAAACTCTTCATTCGATTCGCTCGCTTACTTCCGTACCGATCACCTGCCCTTGATTGCATGGTATCTAACTTCTCGATTACAATCGGCTTGTTATACTGATGCGCAAGATCAACTAAGCGAATCACTTCTCCTTCGATTATCTTTGTGATTTGACCAGTGGATTTCCCTATAATAGAAAAACGGAAGGAACCACTTCCTTTATCATTTCCATCCTTGGTTACATTCGCCCAAGCAAAATGATCTAGATTGCAATCTATACCAATCACACCATCCGCTTTACTGTAGTTTGTGTGAGGGTTTTCCGGTACATCGACTAAGCATTTCACAATGTAATACTCTCCATAGTCTTCAACAGACCACGCAATCGGTTTGCCATGTTTTTTCTTATTCTTACACTGTAATTGGTTTGTGATTACTTCCTCCATGATTTCTTGCCCATACGGGAATGTGACAGCTGAAAACATAACCTGTTTTCCTGTACTTGTCGCCATCCATAATTCCTGATTCTGGGTAACATACTGAAACACAAAATTTCCGTGTTTGGCATCTTTACAACCAGATAGAATGAGTTGTTTATTTCGAGCACGGGAAAATAACGCTTTCCATTTGTCATGATTATGTATAAATTCATCGATTGTAAATTGAGATCGAAACAGTTTTTTACTTCCAAATACTGCGCTTGGAATATTCGTTTGATAAGATGAAAGTTTTTGCGTTAAACGGTATTGCCGGTGGGTTAGAAGTCCGATTTTCGCCTGAATTCTTTTGATTTGAACATCTAAGTATTGGTGTTCAAATAGATATTCATTTAGCCAAATCAAGGTTTCTTTTTTACGAGATAAGGAGATGAGGTTGTTGTGCTTCGCAAAGCGGGTGTTTTTCGGAAATGTCAGCTTTCCTTTCACACAACTTTGTTTGATTTTACGAAGAGTTGTTAGTTTTGTCCGTTCTTGTTTCAACTTTTTCTTGAGTTTGGTGAGTTTCTCTTGCTCTTGATTTTCATATATTTGTTGAGACTCCATTAAACCTGTAAACAACGCCTTTGCTTCTTGCACCGCGCTGTTTGCATAGTAATCAGTCAATTGATATTTCCGCTTGAGAACAAGATGAAGACTATCTGTATGTATCTTACGGTTCCAACGTTTTTCTCGAACGATTGTTTGAAATGCAAAACGTTTCGCCCGATTAAATGTTTCGATTGTCTTTATCAATATATCTACCATTTCATACGGCATATCTCTTTTATAGATTCGTTTCGAAAAATACGCTTTCTTCACCTTTTCTCACCTCATTTTGTTTGATAAGACAATTATACAACAAAAAAGAACATACGTTCCGAAAAATAATTTCCCTTTAAAAAGAAAAAACCGATTCATCCCCCACTTTCACTTCGTTTAGAGGAGGGGGTCTTCTCGGTTAAAATAATAAAGGATACTCATACAAACATTCGGTGGATAAACCAGAGGATAATCCTTATAAGAAGGCAAATAAATAATATGCTACGAATACTACGCATTTTAACTGCTTTGACTGTCGTTATTTTATCCTCTTACAGCCTACTTACAGATAGCTATTCATTTCTTACACTTTCACAATTTTTCATAGGACTCTTATTCTTCATAATCGCGGTTGAACAAATAAAAAAGCATAATAAGAGTACTGGTTTTACCTGCATTGTTGTAGGGGTTTTCGTGTAGGTTGTTCTCATTTTAAAGTATGTCCTGTAACAAGCATTCTCTTACGGAGGGATATAACATGCTAAAAATAGTTCGGATTACATTCGCACTCATTGCATTAGCTTTATCTATCTATGGCCTGATCACAGATAACAGAATCATTATGCCCTACATGTTCATCGCTTTAGGATTCATGGCTTTTGCTATGAGTATTGAAGAACTGAACAAACAAAGGAAAACAGGTGGAGCAATCTGTTTCTTAGCTGGAACCGGAGCTTTATTCCTCGCTATATCAGATTTACTCCGCTAGCATGCACTTTCAAAGGAGGAATACAATGTTAACTGGATTACGTGTTTTCAGTTTTCTCACACTCGCCCTTTGTATATATTATCTTTCTACCAATACTGTCTCACTAATCCCTTACATACAACTTTCTTTTACTTGTATGTTTATCCTCATGAGGATTAATGAAATAAAAGCTGAGCGAAAGTCAATGAGCATTCCGTATTTTGGTATTGCTTGTCTTATGTTCTTCATTATGATATCAAAATTTACCATTCTCTCAATAAAACATTAATTTAACATAGAACATACTTGAACTAAGAAAAAGGCTATATCCCTACATACTGTAGAAATATAGCCTTTTTGACTTGAAGCAAACTGTTTACATATGTAACAACATCTTTTACTAACATAAAACACTTCTCGATAGTCAAAAGAAGAGAGACCGTACTTAAACTGTCTTTTTCATATAGATTACTAACCACGTCGTTTCATAATTTTTTTTACAATGAAATAGACAACAGCAATACCCACTGCAGCTATAGCGAAATATTTAACATAAGGTCCTGCTACTTCATTGATATTCTCCCATCTTCCCCCCAGTTTCCACCCTAAATATACAAATAAAGTTGACCATGGAATGATCGCAAGCGTAGTAAGGGTAATAAACCGTGCATGCGACATTTTAGTAATCCCTGCAGGTATTGAAATCGCATGGCGTACAAAAGGAATAAAGCGCGCTGTAAAAATAACACCAGTCCCATAGCGATTAAACCATGCTTCTGCATGATCAATATGCTTTTTCTGAATGAAAATGTACTTCCCATAACGTTCAAGTACTGGTCTGCCTCCATAACGACCTATCCAATAAATAAATAAATAAATAACTGCGCTATAACACCACCAATTGTACCGAATACAATAGCACCAAAAAATGATATACTTCCTGATGATACTAAATATCCTGCGTAAGCTAATACAATTTCACTTGGAACGATTTCAATCATGAGTCCAAGCATAACGCCCCAATAGCCCAGTCCTTCTAAAAAGACTAAAATTGAATGAATTAGATTCCCCAACATCTTAACTACACCATCCATTTATAAAGTTTCAAACATACTAAAAAATAAAGAGACGCCTTATTTAAGCCAACCCTTTATTTTACATAATATATAAATTTTTCATAGTAAAATAATGAGCATGTCCTTCCTATAATCCTAGTCTTTCTTAATATCCTTCTGTTGTTCGTAGTACAGACAACAAAATAATAGTATATTTATTTTGTTGTCTAAAACATTATTTAAGCGAAGCAACAAGAAATATTAAACATCAACTCAATAACCTGAGACTAGCGATTGTTCCCATAATGCCGATGATACAAAATATTCGAAATGTATTTTTCGGTTCACGAAAGAATACAATACCGACAATCGCTGCTCCTAATGTCCCAATTCCAGTCCATACCGCATATGCTGTCGATAGTTGAATATCTCGCAGAGACATTCAAGACTCTTTACAAAGTACAAGCAAAGATATTATCTCTCACCTAGAAAACTACATTCTTACTAAAAGTAAAAAAGCTGCCTTTTCACAGGCAGCTTTTTTATCTATTAACCAAATACTTTCTCAAGCTCATCTTTATCTTGGCTTAACCAGAAATTCATTAAGCGTTTTGCCCCTTCTAAATCATGAAGCTTCGCTTGACCACACTGCGTTTCGTTTGCAGCTGGAATTTCTGTAATTTGAACCGCATCTTTTAATGTAAGCTCTAATAAATCAATGACTTCACGAACAGTTGGTGTTCCGCTTACAACAAGATAATATCCTGTTTGGCAACCCATTGGTGAAATATCGATAATATCAAAATGTGGATAACGATTAATATATTTACGTAAATTAAATGCTAATAAATGTTCTAACGTATGAATGACATCTGGTTTCATCGCTTGTTTATTTGGTTGGCAAAAACGAATATCGAATTTATTAACAATACCGTCACTACCTACTTTATGAACACCACAATGTCTTACATAAGGTGCCTTTACAATCGTATGGTCTAATTCAAAGCTTTCTACTGATGGCATAAAACATCTCTCCCGCTTTAATTTTAATTCCGTTATATCCAATATGATATAACGGAAATTCGAATTAGTAAAGTATTATGTATAGCCCGTGCTATAATACTAGAAGAATATGCTGAAAAGGAGACCGTTATGAAACAGATTTTTATCGGAATCATACGCTTTTATCAAAAGTTTATTTCCCCGATGACACCACCTACATGCCGTTTTTATCCATCATGCTCAAGTTATGGATTAGAAGCATTTCAGAAGCACGGTGCTTTCAAAGGATTCTGGCTCACACTAATACGCATATTAAAATGTCATCCTTTTCATCCAGGAGGATTTGATCCAGTCCCAGATAAAAAGGATGACAAAGTAAACTCTTAAGCTTCGTAGCCGTTCACAACTAAATCTAATTTTCCTGTATCAGGATGGATCACAAGACCATGAACAGGTACTTCTGTTGGAAGTAATGGATGGTTACGAAGTACTGACACGCTATGCTCTACACTTTCTTCCACACTTGAGAATCCTTGTAAGAATTTCTCTAAATCGATTCCAGAATAACGAAGTGTATCTAATTTTTCTTCTGTTACGCCACGCTCTTTCATCTTTTCAATTGTACTGCTTGCCTGTATTTTTGCCATACCACAATCATGGTGACCAACAACACATACTTCATCTGCACCAAGGTCATATACAGCAACTAAAATACTACGCATAATACTTCCAAACGGATGTGAAATAACAGCGCCCGCTACTTTAATAATTTTCACATCACCATTACGCATATTCATTGCTTTTGGTAATAGTTCAACAAGACGTGTATCCATACAAGAGATAATTACCATCTTTTTATTTGGAAATTTTCCTGTCTCATACTCTTCGTATTTTTTCTCTTCAACAAATTTTTCATTATACTGCAAAATTTCTTCTAATGACTTCATAGTAAAAAGACCCTCTTTTCTCTCATTTAGACTACGTACTAATTGTACCAAAATCAAAAAAATACCAAAAGGATATTACTTTATTGCAAATATATAATTTTTCAGACAATCGACATAATTCTTTCAAAATATACACACAGCTCTGTAACAACCCCCACATGCTCCTCCCATATTTTCACTATAAACTGGATGTAGATAATGTTAAAAAGGAGTGAAACTTTATTATGTCCGACGTTCTGTTACTGAGTCGTTTTCAATTTGCAATTACTATCTTTTATCACTTTTTGTTTGTACCTTTGACAATCGGACTTGTTATTTTAGTAGCATGTATGGAAACACAATATGCACGCACATTAAATCCAACGTATCGAAAAATGGCGAATTTCTGGGGTAAGCTATTTACGATCAACTTCGTAATGGGTATCATAACCGGTATTACAATGGAGTTCCAATTCGGGACAAACTGGTCAGAGTACTCGAAATATATGGGTGATATTTTCGGATCACCACTCGCAATCGAAGCACTTGTTGCTTTCTTCTTAGAATCTACCTTCATGGGAATTTGGTTGTTCGGTAAAGATAAAATCTCACCAAAGTTCCGTGCTTTTTGTATGTGGATGGTTGCGCTTGGAACAAATATTTCCGCGCTTTGGATCATTACGGCAAACGGCTTTATGCAAAATCCTGTTGGCTACGTAGTACGTAACGGCCGTGCTGAATTAAATGATTTCTGGGCACTTGTTACCAACCCATATGCATGGCACATCTTCTTCCATACAGTTGTTGGCTGTTATATCGTTGGTTCTTTCTTCGTTATGGCAATTAGTGCGTATCATTTATTACGTAAAAACGATGTGGAGTTCTTTAAAAAATCATTTAAGTTTGGTTTAGTTTTAGGATTATTAGCGGCAACTGCCACACCTTTCATCGGTCACCAATCCGGTGCATTCGCTGCAAAAATGCAACCTGCAAAAGGTGCTGCGATGGAAGCAGTTTGGGAAACTGGTAAAGGTCAAGGCTTCTCAATCATCCAAATTCCCGATGTGAAGAATGAGGAGAACTTTGAATTATTAACAATCCCAAAACTCGGTAGCTTCTTCTATACAAACTCATTTGATGGAGAGATTGTTGGCTTGAAAGATATTCCGAAAGAAGATCGTCCGAACGTAAACCTTGTTTACTATAGCTTCCGCTTAATGGTTGCACTTGGCGTATTCTTCATGGCATTAACTTGGTTTGGCTTCTATTTAAACCGAAAAGGAAAACTAGAAAACTCAAAACGTTTCTTAAAAATTACAATGTGGTCTGTCTTACTTCCATATGTTGCGATTAACGCTGGATGGATCGTTGCTGAAGCAGGTCGCCAGCCATGGACAGTATACAAATTGATGCGTACAGCTGAAGCTGTTTCACCAATTTCCGTCCCACAAATTTGGTTCTCATTAATTAGTTTAGTATTGTTCTACACATTGCTCTTAATCGCAGATGTATATTTAATGCTGAAGTTCGCGAAAAAAGGACCTGCAGCATTAGAAGAACCTACTAAGGGAGGTGCCGCTCATGTCTCATGATATGCTTGCAGTCATTTGGTTTGGTTTATGGGGCGTGATTTGGACAGTTTACTTTATTCTCGATGGTTATGCACTCGGCAACGGAATGATTTTCCCGTTCGTTACGAAAGATCGGAAAGAACGAAATCAAATGCAAGAGGCAATTGGTCCGTTCTGGGGCGGTAACGAAGTATGGTTAATTACAGCGGGCGGTGCAACATTCGCTGCCTTCCCAATCACATATGCAAATATGTTTAGCTACTTATATACACCATTATTTTTAGTATTACTTGCTCTTTTTGCTCGTGCAGCAGGGCTTGAATTTATGCACAAAGATGATTCACCAATTTGGCAAAGCACTTGTAAATGGGCATTTGCAATTGGTAGCTTCCTCATCGCCTTCTTATTCGGTGTTACATTTGCAAACCTGTACTACGGTCTGCAAATCGGAAAAGACGGCTACGAAGGAACATTATTCAGCTTATTAAATCATTACGGTATTTTAGGTGGTCTCTTCTTCACTGCAATCTTTGTCGTATCCGGTTCACTTTGGGTCATGATTAAAACATCTGGTGAAGTATCAGACCGTGCTTATAAAATTGCAAAACCATTTTCAATGGCAGCTGCGATCATTTTAGCCATCTTCTATGTGGCAACTGCAAACCGTACAAACTTATTCCAAAACTTTACGGAATATCCTGTACTGTTCATTCTTCCGGCGCTTGCGATGCTAATGAGCGTGCTAGCAATTATTATGGTTTACAAACATAAAATTGCTCTTGCATTCACATTTGTCTGCCTAACAATCGCTATGTTTATGACAACTGGTTTTGCGGGTATGTTTCCAAGAATGTTGCCATCACGTATTAACGATGCATATAGTACAACGTTATACCAAGCAGCAGGCAGTGAATTAAACTTAAAAATTATGTTCTTCGTCGCAATGGTAATGGTACCAATCGTTATCGGATATCAATTATGGAGCTATACAATCTTTAAAGAGAAAATTCATAAAGACTCTGCTAAAGGGTATCACTAAAATGAAAAAGACACTCAAAGCGAGTGTCTTTTTTTCCTTTCAAGCTTATAATGTAAATTGTATCCCTTGATCATTCACATCTTTATCACACACATCTGTCGCACTAATTCCATTAAAGGCTCTCACAGCAAACCCTGTATTAGACGATCCAGAGCCGCTATATGATTTTTCTTCCACTATCGGACGTACATTGTATTTATCCCCTAGATTAAGTGATCCATTACAGTTTTCAATTATTACACCATCAATAACAGCAGGCATCATATCACTCACTTTCATTATGTTATTTTCAGTTTATGAAAAGAGCCTAAAAAAATAGCATGTTTACCGCAAAAAAGAAAAAACACTCACACAAATACCTTCCTCTTATTTAAACACTTTAAATAATTCATATATACGAAACAGAAGAACACAGACCGTTCTCCTACTCGAAAATAATTTTCACATTGTAAATAAAAGTTTCTTAAAACATTTTCCTTTTCATATAGCTCCTTGGATACAATTCACTCTATCCGAATAATATTCTGAATACTTTTTCTTCTAATCACATTCTTTTTCATCATGTAATATATTTACGTGTGACAAAAATCTATAAAAATCGGGGTGTATCATATTTATGATTTTTGGAATTATTCCTCTTATCTTATTCATTATTTTTCTCTATTTTTACTTAAAAGACCCAAGAAGAATCATAAATGGCCTTTTATTTAACGCATTTTTCTGTTCATTTCTTCTTTTTTGTCTGATTGCATCTTTCCAATCAGGTAATGAAAATTTACATTTCATGGTTGCTATACCGTTTTTAGTTTTTTTCTTTATGCTCCCTTTTGGTATAGTCGCTTTAATCGTTGGATTGTTTCTTAATGCTAAAACACTGATGAAAAAAGAAGGACGACGCTTTTCTAATTGCTTAACTCTCATTTTAGGTATATTTATTTTATTATATATACTATTGCCTATTTTTAGCCCGGCAAGCTTGTTTTCTTCTCACTTTCAACCTATATTCGGTGCAATATCTCTTATTATCGTATACTTCTTTATACATGTTTCAAACTTCTTAACAGCTTATTTCCTTTATCAATTTAATAGACCAAGACGTAATCAAGATTTTATTATCGTGCTTGGCAGTGGATTGATTAATGATAAAGTGCCACCACTTTTAGCAAGCCGAATTAATAAGGCCATTGATTTCTACTGGAAGCAAGCAGCTGTTTCTTCTCCGCCTACAATCATTTTTTCTGGTGGACAAGGACCCGATGAAAATCTTCCTGAAGCTGAAGCTATGCAAAAGTATGCTGTTGAAAAGGGAATTCCGATTGAGCATACGGTGCAGGAAAATCGTTCCGTCAATACGTATCAAAATATGCTTTTCTCAAAACAAATTATGGATTCGTTAAAACCAGATAGCAATTATAATAGTATCTTTACAACAAACAATTTCCACTTGTTCCGCGCCGGTTTATATGCAAAACTAGCTGGCCTTAATAGCCAAGGAATTGGCTCAAAAACAGCTTTCTATTACTGGCCAAATGCAATGATTCGAGAGTATATTGCAATCGTTGTGATGGGACGTAAGCGTCATATGAAAGTAGTCGGCGTTATTTTAGGATTCGCTGTCTTCTTATCGGCCCTTAGCTTTTTATTTAGTTAATTTATACCGGAAAAGCCCTCCTTGCGAAAGTGGTGTTAGCCCTGTCAAGTAGACAGCTATAAAAAAGACTAGGCAGCCATCAAGATTCGATATTCTATCGGAGCTCGGTGGTTGAGTCGTTTTTGGAATCGTTTATAGTTATAGAAGTAGATATATTCCTCAATTGCTTGTACTACTTCTTCTTCTGTTTTAAAATGGTGTAAATACAACATCTCCGATTTAAAATGGGAGAAAAATGACTCGATGCAGGCATTATCATGGCAGTTTCCTTTGCGAGAGTGGCTGCCGATGATACCCAAATCTGAAAGTCGTTTGTTGTAGACATGAGATGTGTACTGGAACCCTTGATCTGAATGAAGAATGGTTCCACGCACATCTCTTTTTTGTACCAAATTTTCAAGCGTATCTAATACGAGTTCATTGTCATTGCGTCTAGAGATTTTCCAAGAAACAATTTCATTATTATAAATGTCTTGCACGACAGAAAGATAGCGAAATCCATCTTGGATTCGTAAATACGTAATATCTGTAACGAGCGCTTCATTTTGTTTTCGATTTTTAAATTCACGGTTTAAAACATTCGGAAAAGTATTCGAATAATTCCCTTTAAAGAAGCGTCGCTTCTTACGAATAATAGATTGAATGTTGAGCTCACTCATTAATCGATAAACCTTTTTATGATTTACAAAGAAACCTTCCTCCTGTAAAGCTATTTTCATACGTGGATAGCCGTATTGTTTGTACTTCAGGTGGATAGATTGTATCACTTTTTTTAATTGTTGATCCGCTTCTGATCGTACATTTTTAGCTGTTTTCGCACGGATCCATTTATAATAACCCGCTCGATGTACACCTGCGAATTTAGTAAGCCAAGTGATCGGATATTTCATTTTTAACGATTCAATGATACGATATCGCTCCTTGTGCCTCAGTGCACCTCCATTTACAGATTTGGATAACGCTTTTTTAAATATGCAACCTGTGCCTTGTAGTAGTCTCTCTCTTCCTCCACACTGTTAAAATGGACACGTTTTCCTTTTAGAGGATTAGGAATACCTTGAGTTCCGCTATTTTTTCCACGAGTATCTGTAATATCACCCAATTCTTTATATTTTTTCACCCAATCCTTAAGTTGTGTAGAGCTCCTGATATTATATTGCTTAGCTATAGCTTGATAACTGCCTTCTCCATTTAAATAACTTTGAACAGCTGATAGTTTTAATCCATCTGAATACGTATTGAATGTTGTACCTTTTTTAACCACGAAAAATCCCCTCCAAGTAATAGTGTAACACCCATGTATGTACATGGTCTTTTTACACTGTCTACTTAAAGGGGATAATACCACTCCTTGGGCTTTTCTCTATCTTCTCTTCGTAATTTTTCCTGAACCACCAACCCTTGTTTTAGGGGGAGATGTATTCCTAGGCGGGCTTTTAATCGATGATTTCGGTTTTACATCAGATCCACTAGAACCACCTGGTGACTTCGTAATTTTCCCTTTTTTCTCTGTCGATGGTGGAACGGTTTTACTTCCTTTTTCCGTAATACTTCCTTTATCACTTCTTTTAATAATAGAGCCTTTACCTTGTTTTGTAATAGGCGGTGGTGTTTTCTTCTCTTCTTTTGTAGGTGGTCTTTCTGGAATAACTGGTTTATGATTTTGTCTGTCCGTATATCCGCGATAATCGCCATGATACGATTTTCGTGAATCAAATATATCGTTTAATATACTCGCCATAATATAGCTTTGTAAAAAAGATGGTTGATAATTTTGACGAACATATTCTTTATTACTAATTTCAACTAATGTATCAGATGGTTTTTCTTTATCCTTCTGAAGATTATATAACTTATCAGAATAGACAAGGAACATCTGATTTTCATCTTCTTTAGATGCTTGCTTCGGCTCTTTCTCATCAATCAGTTCCTTTGCAACTTCGGGAACTGACCGATTGGCAGCCCTATATACGTACGATTCTTGCTTACCATCTTTTGCGACGGATTCTAGTGGATACCGATCTTGAATCGACTTTTCACTTTGACACCCCGATAAGGCATAACCAGCAATTACAAGTAATGTAACGATGGCAAGTATAGGGATTACGAACGATTTAATCATGGTAAACAATCGGTTTGACATGATTACCTCCCCCCTTACGTTGCCCTTATAATTTGTACGTCAGCAGAAAGAATCGATTCTCCCTCATACATCATTGTACGGCCATCTTGCCACTCAATGCGAAGTAGCTTTCGATTATCAGATTGGAACTCCCACACATATTGTTCATCAGAAACGGCAAACGGTGTTTTTCCCATCGCAACAACACGTCCGTTATATTGCTCTTCCATATGATATTCGATATCATCCATTTCAATCGTCGTTGGAATCTCATCTATAGAATCTAGCCGCCCATCAATTGGTGTATACAATTTATAATAAGTTTTTTCACGATTTTCGATTTTTAAATAGCGAATTGTTTTCCCGTCTTGTAATGTTAAAACAATTTCATTACGAGAATGCATGCTTGTTTTTCCGATCAATTCATACATCACTAATGAAACTTCAATCATATCGCCAGGCGCTAACGTTAATAGACTTTTTTCTGGTTGAACGGGCTCTGGACTTTTCATTATATTTTTAATACGTTTAAATAAACTCACGAATTACCCCTCCTTTTCTCGTTATAGACACGCTGCTAAAATGAGGGCCCCAACAATATGTAACGAACCAGCTAATAAAGCATGTGCGACATGCCCTTGCTTCGTTCCCTCTTCTAAATCTAAACCGACTACTTTTTTCAAGATGAGTTCAATAAACATTTCTACGACTAATAAAATAACGAATGAAACCGCTGACGCAAGGAGTGCCTGCCATAAGTCATTTGCTTTCGTAATCGATTGTGACAAAATATATCCTTGTGCAAATAACTTCATAATAAAGCGTGTTGTAACCGCCATATTTCCTTGTTTTATTTCTGCTAAATCGTTGTATTTTGTAAAAATAGAATCAATCCACATAAGTGCAAATAAAAGAACAGCACTTGCTCCTGTCCATACAAGCATGGCTAACACATTCATCCATGTCATGGTAAAACCTCCTCTAGAGAATAATAGAAAACCGACATGATTGAGTTTCATGACATGTCGGGTTCCTTTATCTTCTATATATCTATTTTGATTTGCTGGCCTATAAACCGCGGCTATGAAAACAAAAACAGTTCTACACTCGTTTCCTCCTTTTGTTTTCACGTGGCATGGGGCCAAAAAAGGCACTGACCGCTCCTATGCATGAGCGGATGCTCTCTCCCCCCTCCCAAAAAAGAAAGGGGGTGTATGTCAGTTTTTAATTTATATATTATTTCTCGTACTGCTTCATAATACGAGCCAATTCATCATCTACAGCACTATTTTTATTTAGAGCTGCAAACTCTTCATCTAGCGATTTTTCTTTCTTGTAGATTTCACCACTCGCCTCTGCTTCAGCTTCTAATTGAAGAGCTTTTTCTTCCATACGGCTTAAGCCTGCCTTTGCAGTATTGGCATCGAATCCAGACATTGCTTGATTAATACTCTTTTGTGCTTTCGCAACATTTACACGTGCTACAAGTGTTTCACGTTTATTTTTTAGTTCTGTTAATTGCTTACGCATTTCTTCTAACTTCGCACGTAAGTTATCAGCAGCTGCTTTATTTTGCTCATAGCTTACTTTATATTCATTCATCTTTTGCTCTGCATTTTGCTTTTCTTCTAAAGCACGGCGCGCAAGATCGATATTGTTTGCTTGAACAGCCATATGCGCTTGTTCTTCACGTTTCTTTACAAGTGCTTCTTGCTCTTCAAACAATAATTTAAACTTTTTCTCAAGTGCAATTTGAGCCGCTACGCTTTTCTCAGCTTCTTGTACATCCGCTTGCATATGGAGACGTGAAGGGTGAAGAAAAATCTGTAGGTGTACTGAAATTTGATAAGGACCCTAGCAAAGAATTACCTGAAAAAAATGGAGTAGAAGCATCACAACTTGTTAAAATTAAAAAGTAATTCAGAAAAAAGCTTTGCGAATTTCGCAAAGCTTTTTTCACTACTTATTAACGACATGCTCTCTATCAGGACTACAACTATTTGACTGACATGACTTATTTAGCGAACATGCTGCACATTTTCCTTTTTTACTTCTCTTCACAAAATTGAATAATGTATATCCTGCATAACCAAAAATGATAGCTCCAATTACAATATTGACCATCATTATGATACATCTCCTTCTAGAATCCAAGCATGGATCCGACTTGGTATATAACGAGCGTTAATACATAAGCAATAATAAGCGGGTAAACAACAGAGAAAATTGTCCATTTTACAGACCCTGTTTCACGGCGAATCACAGCTACTGTTGCTAAACATGGGACGTATAATAAAATAAAGAACATGAACGCATATGCTGATAATGCAGTATAGTGTGCTCCCATTACATTTCCTAATACATCTTCTTTCACCGCATAAATAATGGCTATTGTTGAAACAACAACTTCTTTCGCTAAAAATCCTGTTAATAATGACGCTGCTGCTTGCCATGTTCCAAAACCGAGCGGTGCTAAGATTGGTGCAATAAAGCCACCAATCATCGCTAAGAAACTTTCTCCCATATCAACGCCAAATCCAGATGGACCAGCATAGTTTAATAACCAAATCACCACCGAACCACCAAAGATAAATGTACCAGCTTTACGTACGAAACCTTTTCCTTTTTCCCACGTACTCAGCCACAATGTTTTTACTTGTGGTACACGATAAGGCGGAAGCTCAATCACAAAAATAGACTTTTCTTCTTTTAACACTGTAAGAGACATTACCTTTGTAACTAATAGTGCAAGTACAATACCGACAATGTATAAAGAGAACACAACAGTCGCCTGACTATGTGGGAAAAAGACTCCCGCAAATAATGCATATACAGGTAAACGTGCTGAACACGACATAAATGGAGTTACTAAAACAGTAAGTAATCTTTCTTTTTCCTGCTCAATCGTTCTCGCTGCCATAATACCTGGAACATTACAACCGAAACCGATAATCATTGGAATAAACGCCTTCCCGTTTAAGCCAAAGAACTCCATAATACGGTCCATAACAACCGCAATTCGTGCCATATATCCTGAGTCTTCTAATAACGAAATAAAGAAGAACAGCGCAAAAATTTGCGGAACGAATACTAATACAGCTCCGACACCAGCAATAATCCCTTCCGTAATAAGAGCCTGAATAAATTCAGATGCCCCGATATTTACAAGACCCGCTGTGACCCAATCCGTAAACTGTCCACCAAGAAATTCATCAAGCATATCTGATAAAGGCGTCCCAATCCACGTAAACGTAACCTGAAAAATAAAAAACATAACTGCTAAAAAGATTGGAAGTCCCAATATCTTATGTGTAATTAACTGATCGATTTTTTCTGAAAAAGGAATCTTTCCTTCCTTTTCATAATGAATGACATTTGTTTTTAACTTTTCAATATACGCTGCACGTGTCCTATAAATATGTTGTTCCAGCGTTACATCAAGTTCTGCCTCTAATGCTGATCGAATCGCTATAAGTTTTTCATAAACAGGCAATTTCTTTACTTCTTGCTCTACTACTTCATTGTTACTAAAAAATTGAAGTGCAAGCCATCTTGGATGTTCATAATTTTCACTAGTTAGAAGATCCATAAGATCTGTAATTCCTGCATCTACTTGTTTTCCATAAGAAAGAATGAAAGGTTTTTCCTTCTCCTTCTCCTTCTCACTCTCATGAAGAGTAGCAAGTAGTTCCTCACAACCTTTACCACTTCTCGCAACAACAGGAACGACTGTTACTCCTAATATTTCTGATAATCTTTCTACGTTGATAACGATTCCGCGCTGCTTCGCAACATCAATCATATTTAAACCGATAGAAACTGGCTTACCAAATTCTAATAACTGCAATGTTAAATGCATATTGCGCTCAAATTGAGAAGAATCCACAATATTTAACATATGCTGAAATTCTTCTGTTAATAGAAACTTTGTAACGACACCTTCATCACGAGAAACAGGATTTAAATCATATACACCTGGCAAATCAATTAGCGTTCCTTGCTTATCTTTTAATTTACCAACCTTCTTTTCTACCGTTACTCCGCTCCAGTTCCCTACATATTCATAGGAACCAGTTAGCGCATTAAACAATGATGTTTTCCCTGTATTTGGATTCCCTAGCAATGCAACCTTATTCACGCTAATTCCACCTTTATCATTTTCGCGTCACAATGACGAATACTAATTAACTGTCCACGGCACTCTAATGTACATGGGCCATTGAACATTGCCTTTTGTTTTATACGAAGCTCGCATCCTTCTGATAGGCCAAATGCAGATAGACGTCTTTTCAATAATTGATCCAGTGCCTGTAAATTTTTCACTCGTACTTTTTGACCTATACTTATCTCAACTAAACTCATAATCTTCCTCCTCAAAAGAGAATGATAATTATTTTCAAAAAAAATTATATCATATTCTTTTTATCTGGTACTATAGCTCTTTCCTCCCTATTTATTAACTTTTTGAGACAATTGTATGTAAATACACCCATCCATTTGTCATTCTCATCCATTTCGCTTACAATGAACTTAACAAATAAAGAATCTCGTTATCACAGGGGGAGCCTCGTTGCTGAGAGGGAACACTTCGTTCCGACCCTTAGAACCTGTTAGTTAATGCTAACATAGGAATTGTGTGAACGTCGAAATACATATACCTCATTATTTTCTACTTACGTATTTCATATCTCCCTTTGGTAATCATTCTTTTTTGTGCAACTTTGGATTTAGGGGGGAATGACAACATGCGTAACACCAATTTACAAGCGATGATTGAATCTGCAATCCTTGCAGCCTTCGCCTTGATCATCGACATTTTACCACTATCGATCAAACTTCCAACAGGCGGTTCTATCTCATTTGCTATGATTCCTATTTTTATTATCGCTTACCGCTGGGGATTTAAAACGGCTTTCTTCGGAGGCTTAATTTGGGGACTACTACAAATCGTAGTCGGCGATGCTTATATTTTAACGCCTGTGCAAGCGTTTATTGAGTACTTCGTTGCATTTGCTTTTGTCGGCTTTGCTGGTTTATTTTATCAACCTATTCAGCAATCAATGGCAAATAATCAAGGTAAGAGAACAATGGTCTATATTGTTGTTGCTACACTCATTGGTAGCTTTGCACGCTATTTCTGTCACTTTATTGCCGGTGTTATCTTTTTTGGAAAATACGCACCGCCGGGACAGTCAGCTGCTCTTTATTCATTAATCGTGAACGGTAGTACAATGCTTGCTTCTTTCGCGTTATGTACAGTGTTACTACTTCTTTTATTTACAACTTCACCACGCTTATTTAAAAGTATTGGTGCACATAATATGAATTCAAAAAATAAGAGCGCCTAAATGGCGCTCTTATTTTGTATAAATTAGGATTTAATCTTTATCAAAATGTCTATAAGAACGTAATCCATCTAGAAAGGACTGAAAATTTTCCGCCAAGACAGTAATGATAGGATCTTGATAATTCTCTATATTGACATGAATAACTCTCGGTTCTCCATTCTTTCCACACCTACTATAATCTAGCATAACCGCATCGTGGCCAGCTGTTGGAGATTCACCAATCAAAATCCCAATGGATGGATATTCAAACTCTTCCATCTTTATATGGCATTTGAGAAGAAGGTACTTGAGAATTCGCAGTTGTTTCAGTCAAACTCCCTTTTGATTCTATCTTCTTAAAATGCTTTATCTCTTCTATCGTTAAATCTTGCGCGGAACTTTCCCCTTATAATAATAAGCCCCCATAAGAATGCCAATTATCTTCAAGAAAGCAAAATTTCCTATACACACCTCTCTATTTACGGGATAAAAAAAACATTGTAGATTCCCTCTACAATGCTTTTTTTAATGTCTCAGTATCTACATGTTACTTTCTTGTGATTTCAGAGTAGGAGAGTCCGAAGCAATAACTATTTGTCTCGACTCAGTTTTCTTTAAGTGATTAGTGACGTTACACTTACGACGTTGAACAACCCATGACTTTATAGGGTTTGTAAAAATGACTCTTCGCTCTTCATTAGGGGTCTCTTCTTTAAACTTACAACTTTCGCTCCATTTACACCATTTCATTGTAAACTTAGAAGAAGAATGATCTTGTTCTCGATCAAACAAATACGAAAAACTCATATCTCCAGCTAACGTAACTGTGTTAGTAGCCGATAATAAAGCAATGGTTGCCCAACGTCTCTCCATTCCCTTCTACTCCTTTTTCACATATAGTGCCTAAAGCTTACTTTACCTAAAATGTGCTTGCCTTTTACCTTACATATATAAGTTTATCCAAAACACTAGCATTCAACTATCGATTTATCTTACAATTCACCTTACATTTTTGTAAGAAACGAAAAAACCTTCATTTTATAAATGAAGGTTTTAAGTCATTTCTTATCTATATATTCTTTCATATCTTCTAATCCCGTTTCATACAACTGCAACAACATTCCATGAGAGATAGCACCAAGGACTAACGTCATTCCAATAAGTGAAACTCGAATAATTGGAATATCAATTATATAAGACAACATACCAAGAACGATTGTTAATAGCAGCGCTTTTATAAATGTAATACTTGTGTACTGTTTCTTTTTCATGATTATCACCCGTCATGGAAGCGTTTTCTCGATATGACTATTATATCATATCATCAGATCTTTTAGTGGGTATTTTTGTAAAAAGACTTTCCTTTTTGAAAACAAAAACGGCCTCTGAAACAAATCAGACTCTTCTTTATTCACTCCCTTTTATATAACAAAACCTCTACTATCTAAATATGCTGGACGAAAAATAATACTCTATACTCGTTCTCTCCTTTTATTCTCACTTGGCATGGGGCAGGGAGAGGATCTGACCGCTTCTATGCATGGCCGGATGCTCTCTCCCACCTAAAAAGAAAGATTTTATTTCATTTTTTTAATTTGTATTTATATATTATGTTTATACCCGTTCACTACTTTCGACATACAAAATAAAAGAATCATATAAAAAACAACTGGAATCATAATAATTCTTGGCTCTAACATTAATTCTCCATAGTAATAACTAATTACATTTGCCCAGTCATTTAAGTATGGAAAATATCTACTAAATTGATCATGAGCTTGCCCGGAAACAATTTTCGTTCCCCCTAAAAATAATTTAAAAAGGGCAAGATGTAACATAATTAATAATACTTGGACCATCTGCTCTCCAATTTGAAATATAATTTGTGGTTTCAATACTTTCATAATATGAGTTCGAAACACGTGCCATCTGCTTCCTCCTAATAGAAAAGAACTCTTTACATATTCTTTGTTCCAAAGTTGCTGAACTTCTTTATGAAAAAATCGTGTCATGCCTGGCACTGCTACAAAAACGAATACAAGAAATTGTATACATAGTACTTCTATATTTGTGACAATAGGTTTCGTTCGTAGCTCATAAATGATAAATGGTGTAAGAAATAAAATACAAAATAAAGTTTGCGGAAAAAATTGCAAACTAACAGTAACACGTTGTAAGAAAGAAAATCCCCACTTATCATTACGAATGAACAAGCTCATCAATAAAGAAAGGGTTACTCTAGCAAGTGCCACACAAAATGCAATTAAAATTGTATACTTAGCTCCATCTATTATTTTATAAAATAAATCTTCTCCTTCTCGATCCGTCCCAAACCAGTGTGTACGGGAGTTTGAAAAAGGGGCCGCTTCAACGATTTCTCCCTTTTCATTGTATCGATATTCCACTGCCTTAGGCTCCTTCTGAAAATATGGGAGTGCAATACTCATTATTAATAATAAAATAATCGGGAATAAGAAGTACTTATAACGCTGGTTACGCATACAACTTCCTCCTTAACCAATTCAATCCTACTATTACTCCATACATAGGAACTATAAATAACAGTAACAAATAAACGATAACCGCTGGCTCTTGACCACTAATCAAAATTGAAAACAAACCTTTTATATGAAACATGTATTCAAAAACGAATAAGCTTGTTATTAATGCTAGTAATATGGATTCAATATGATTCACAACTGAAGCTACGATATTACTAACAATATGCTTACATAAAATATACAGACTACTAAAACCTTTCGCTTTCACAAACATAACATAATCTTTTTTCTGTTCCTCACCTATAAGTAGCATTTGGAATTGAAATAAAGAGATTGTAGGTATAATAGCTAAAATGAGAATTGGTAATACAACAGATGAATTGTGCATTGTAGAAAATGGATGTAATGGTAAAACCCCGGTATACCTATATATACTTACCATTAAAAGTTGAAGAAAAAAAATCAGGAAGATATCTGGAATTATTTTAAGAAAAAATACAACTTCTTCTATCACTCTCTGTACACGCCGCGGTAAAATCGCCGTAATGATACTACATAAAAAAGACGAACAAATAGAAACTATGAGCGCTCCAAATATAAGCACGAGTGAATATGCATATGGCTTAAATATAAGCGGAAACAAAGGAAATTCTCTTTCTTGCATCTTAAATATTTGCACATTGTTTGAAACAGTCGCTACTTGTGTAGCCATTTTCAGCTTTAATTCTTCTGGGTGTATCAACGCAGAGATAACATGTATACATTGTGTAAAAAAATGCTCTATATGTATCCCGATTTTCTTTCCATCTATAAATAACATCGGAAGACTTACAATCACTACAAATAGCATAATCATAATAAATAACTGAAGAATTATTGAGATTATATTTTTTAACATTCCATTCTCCTCTCAATTTCTCTAGCATAAACGGATCATGAAAACTTCAAATCGAACTTTCACTTTCACTTTATTTTATTCTTACTTTCCTAACATAGCCCTTCATTAAATATGTATTTCTTCTTTTTGACTTTTCCCTCTCAATCCTTTACAGTCGAAATGTTCATAAGTTTTACACCATAGGAGGATCATAATGAAAATTGAAATAAAAGATACTTTAATCTCTGAAGAAGTATTACAAGCAAAAGTAAAAGAACTTGCACTGCAAATCGAGCGTGATTTTGAAGGAGAAGAAATCATTGTTATCGCTGTATTAAAAGGTTCTTTCGTCTTTGCTGCCGATTTAATTCGTCACATTAAAAATGAAGTAACAATCGACTTTATCTCTGCATCTAGCTATGGTAACCAAACTGAAACAACTGGAAAAGTAAAATTACTAAAAGATATCGATGTAAACATCACTGGTAAAAATGTAATTGTCGTAGAAGATATTATCGATTCTGGCTTAACACTTCACTTCTTAAAAGACCACTTCTTTATGCATAAGCCAAAAGCTTTAAAATTCTGTACATTACTTGATAAACCAGAGCGTCGTAAAGTTGACTTGAAAGCAGAATACGTAGGCTTCCAAATTCCAGATGAGTTTATCGTTGGCTATGGTATTGATTGCGCAGAAAAATATCGTAACTTACCATACATCGCTTCGGTTGTAACAGAGAAATAAAACCACATATAACTTCCATCAAATTCTGATGGGAGTTTATTCATATCATCCACTACTAGTAAAAAGCAAAGGGAGAGATTAGAATGATACAGACCAAATTTGAAAAAGTTCTTCTCATCATAAATTCTAAAGCAGGACAAGGCGATTTACATACAAACTTATCCAAAATCGTTCCGCCGCTTGCTGCAGCTTTTTCTGATTTACGTATTCTTCATACAAAACAGCAGGGCGATGCGACAAAGTATTGTCAGCAATTTGCAAATGAAGTCGATTTAATCGTTGTCTTTGGCGGTGATGGAACTGTCTTTGAGTGCACAAATGGCTTAGCCCCTCTTGAAATTAGACCAACACTTGCAATCATTCCAGGCGGGACGTGCAATGACTTCTCTCGTACACTCGGTGTTCCGCAAAATATTGGTGAAGCAGCAAAACTAATTGTAAAAGGTCACACGAAGCCAATTGATATTGCTAAAGCAAACGGACAACATTTCTTAAACTTTTGGGGAATTGGACTCGTTTCAGAAGTATCAAATAATATTGATGCTGATGAAAAAGCAAAACTCGGGAAAATCGGTTACTACTTAAGTACAATCCGCACTGTCAAAAATGCTGAAACCTTCCCTGTGAAAATTACGTATGATCAGGAAGTATATGAAGATGAGGCTGTCCTTGTTATGGTTGGAAACGGTGAATATCTTGGTGGCATCCCTTCCTTCATTCCAAATGTAAAGTGTGATGATGGGGCGCTTGATATCTTTGTTGTGAAGTCAACAGGCATCCAAGCATTTAAAGATTACATTGGAAAGAAACTATTTGAAGATACAAATAACAACGATATATTCCACGTCAAAGCAAAATCAATTCATATTGAAACGCGAGGAAAAAAAGAAGTGGATACAGATGGAGAAAGTTCCCTTCATACACCGTGTCAGATTGAATTATTGCCAGGACATTTTACAATGATTTACAATCCAGAACTAGTATAATAGATTCCTTGTTATACTTTGGTAAATGATAAAGTTCGCATTTTTATAAAATAAAGATTATAATTAAAAGTATAAAAGGTTGTTAACAAAAAACGTTAACAACCTTTTTATTTTTTTAGAAAAATTTTTCACTTTAGAGGAGTGATTATATGTATTGGAAAAGAAATAATAAGCCTGTCGAAGACCCAGAAGAAATCGCTGTATGGGAATGCCAATCAGAAAGCTGCCATGGATGGATGCGTAAAAACTTTTCTTTAGAAGAAGAACCAAAATGTCCTTTATGTAAAGGTGATATGAAAAGCGGGACACGACTACTACAAAAACTATAGAAATCGTGCTCCATTTCCTCTATATTCCTCAATTATGAAATCAATTGAACTACCCCCACCTTCACTTCGTTTAGAGGAGGGGGTCTTCTCGGTTAAAACGATAAAGAGAAGTTCCTCTTTCTCCTTATCTCCGCTATAACTACCTTGCCTAAATGTGAATCGAAAATAGCTTTTTTTCATTACTTCAAGATTTAAAATCTATTCCCTATTGTTTTAATCTTACGTTTCTCTACCTATATTTACTCCCGAATCTTTCTTCCGCAGATGCAAATAAGAAATACTCAATATAACAACAACTACGCCACCAAAATATATACCATACTTCGTCGCAAGTTCTACAATCGTCTCGATATGTTTACCAAACATAGAACCAAGCATAAAATAAAGCAATGTCCACATAAATCCTGTCGTGTACGAATACAAAGCATACGTTTTAAAAGACATACAATTCATACCAACTAAATAAGGAACGATATGTCTAACGACAGGTATAAAATAGCTTGTTACTAATGCATAATGTCCGTATTTACCAATCATTTCTTTTGATTTTAAAAGGTACTTCGCCTTTTTCTTTTTCATCAATTTATCAAGTACTTTAGCGCCAAATATCTTTCCAAGTATATACCCTAAAGAGAGGCCTGACACAACGCCTAGATAAGTTAATAAAAAGGCTGGAATTACTCTTAGTATGCCCAACGATGATACAAACCCGCCGCTCATCACAATCATTTCGTCTGGAACTGGCATACCTACAATCCCGAGCCATAAACAAAAGAATAAAGCCCAATAACCATACTGCTCAATATAGGATAACAATTCATGTAATTCCATTACGTGCATGCCTTTCTACAACTAAGAACATGCGCTGGAGGAAGATTTAGCCAAACCTTTTTTAATGAAATTTCCTGAAAAAAGGTGTGGATAAATGCTTTCTTTGCAAGTGAATATTGAAATGTAATGAATTCACCATCCTCACTTAATGATTCCATGACGCTGGATAAAATGCGAGATGATACTTCCCGTGGCAAAGACGTAAAGGGTAACCCCGATAATACGTAATCAACCTTTTCTATTTGTAACTCCTTGATGTATTTCTTTATGTTTTCAGCTGATCCATGTATAACTAAAACGCTTGGATCGTCCTTAAACTGATTCTGTAACTTTTTGAAAAAAACTTCATTAATTTCAATCAAGATAAATATTGTATGTTCTTTTTTTCTCTTTATAATCTCTCTCGTGAATGATCCTGTTCCAGGTCCTAATTCTAAAATGTACTTTGCTTCTTCAAAATTAATCGCGCCTACCATCTTTTTGGCTAATCTATTAGAACTAGGTACAATTGCCCCAGTATTCTTTGGATGCTTCACAAATTCGGTTAAGAATGTAATAAGTTGCATTTCTAACCTCTCCCATTCATTCGGTATTGTTTAATATAGCCCTAAGTATAACTATCATTTTTTAAAAAATATCATGGAAATTTCTTAAGATTTTATGAAGAAATTAAAAAAGCAGCTATTGCTCATCACAATAGCTGCCTCTTTCATTACTTCGCGCTCACAATCTTATAATAAGAACGAACTGTTAAGAAGTAATATCCAATATAAATGACGCTATACACACCAATACTCATTAATAATGGGATTAAGATTTCATATGGCATTAACGTCGATAAACCTTTTAATGCAAATAAGCTGTGGCAAATTCCAACTACTAATGGAATCGCGAAGATAAAGCTTACTTGTTTTGCAATCGCCTTTTTCATTTCTTGTTTTGTAACTCCGACTTTGCGAAGTACTACGTAGCGATCACGGTCTGCATTTGCTTCTGTTAACTGTTTGAAGTAAATGATAGAACCTGTTGCTAGTAAGAAAACTAGACCTAAGAAGAGGCCGATGAACATCATTAGCCCTGTCGCTTCCAGCATACCGTGGAAACCAGTGTAGAAATCATTAAAAGGTAGCGCAACTTCTGATTCTCCAATTGGCATCACTTTCTTTAATTTCTCTGTCAGTACTTTACTATTCTTCTCGTCTTTCACATCAATATTTTTAACGATGCGTGTGTCAGAGACTGCCTTCGCATTGTTATATACTTCATCTGGTACAACAACGAATAATTCTCCTAAGTTCGTTACATTACGCCCTTCAGCACCTTGAATCGTTAATGTTTTCGTCTCATTTCCAATTGGGAATACGGCTTTGTTCCCTTTATATACTGTACTAAATTCATGCCCTTCAATATACATACCATCAAATACGAATGCCTCGTTGGCTGCCAAAGTTACAGCATCTATATCCATGTTCTTTGCCATTTTATTAAATGCTGATTGCGATACAAGCTGATATTTCTCAGTAACTAAATAATTTGTATTCATACCCATATCTGCTTTTTCGCCTTCAAACTTCCCTTTAACAGGAACCATTTCTATTTCAAATTGGTTCGTTACAGGATGATTTCCCTTCTCTTCATCCAAAATCGCATTTACTTTATTATCAAGTGCAGCATCTTTTTTCTCGTAAGAATAGCTGTACGGCGCATAATCTCTCGTTTGTTTAAATGTGTTATAATACATCGTTACAGATGTACCAACCGCTGTTAATGTAACAGCACTTAATACTGCAATTGTTGCGAGTGACTTTGCATTTCCTTTAATGCGATACAATAACTGTGATGTCGTTACCATATTCATTCCATTATAAAATGATGACTTCTTATTTCTTGCTCTTTTTAATACGAATACTGTAAAGAACATAAACAGTAAATATGTTCCAAGTACTGTTGCCAGTAGAATATAAAATGCAATCATCATAAAGTTAGCATATTGTATTGCTTTTATAAATGTCAGTGATAAAAAATACCCAGAACCGATTAAAAAGACTGAAATTAGTGCCATAATCATCGATCCTTTTGGCATCGTTTCTCCTTCACGTTCTGCACGGAAAAGTTCAATTAATTTAAAGCGATAGATTAAACGATATCCTTGAAGTGATGTATACAATATAATCACGAAGAATATTATTGCCGTATCAATAATTGCTCCCATTGGTACTTCAAAGTGAACATTTAAGTTTAGTCCCATCATGCTTACTAATAGCTCAAGGAATAACTTTGAAAGTACACTACCGATTGCAATCCCGATTACTAATGATATGAATCCCATTAGCATATTTTCATAAAATAACATTTTACCGATTTGCTTTTTACGAATTCCAAGTAGTGAATATAGTCCAACTTCTTTTTTACGTTTACGTGTAAAGAATCCATTAGAGTATATAATAAATACCGCTACGAAAATAATAAGCATCACACTTGATACTTGGAAGGCTCCACTAATTTTTTTAGAACCTTCCGCTGCTTTTTCCATCTGTGAGTTATACTCTAGCGCCTTAAATGTAAAATAAATGACGATGCTAAAGATCATAGATGCAAAATATAAAAAGTAATCCTTAAAGTTCCGCTGTATGTTGCGGAGGGCAATACTAGATAACGTCATCCATTGCACCTCCGGAAATTGCGGACATTACGTCTACTACTTGCTGGAAGAATTGTTTACGAGTTAATTTCCCGCGGTGCAATTCTTTATATAACTCTCCATCTTTAATGAAGATAACACGTTTACAATAGCTTGCCGCAAATGCATCATGCGTTACCATTAAAATTGTTGAATTATCATATTCATTTAATGATTTCATACTTTCTAATAAATCTGTTGCTGATTTTGAATCAAGAGCTCCTGTTGGCTCGTCCCCAAAAATCATACTTGGATTTGTAACGATTGCACGTGATGCAGCGCAGCGCTGCTTTTGTCCACCAGATACTTGGTATGGGAATTGACTTAAAATATGATCAATGCCGAACTTCTTCGCAATCTCAAGAACGCGACGATCAATTTCACTTGCTTTCACTTTTGATAACGCAAGTGGCAATGCAATGTTCTCTTTCACCGTTAGCGTATCTAATAAGTTATAATCTTGGAAAATGAAACCTAAATGATCACGGCGGAATAATGCCAATTTATCATCATTCATTTTCACAATGTCTTTCCCACCAATTAAAATCTCACCGCTCGTTGCATTATCAATCGTAGAAAGAACATTTAAAAGAGTCGTTTTACCAGATCCAGAAGGTCCCATAATTCCAACGAACTCACCTTCTTGAACTTGTAAGTTAATCCCTTTTAACGCTTCAAATTTATTTCCACCTGTATCGTATACTTTTTTAATATCTTTCGCTTCTAATACTGTTTTCATCGCTATATCCCCCTCTTCTTCTATTCTCTATTTTTCACTATATCTCACTTCTACTCTTGCCACTATCGATGTTTCTTACACAAACATGACAGTTATGTAAGGGCACCTGGCAGAAGAAAACTAAATTTAACTTTGTGAAATAACTACTTTGTTACTATAGCACCCGGATAACATACCATCCATTCATTCTCCTTACATGAACATTACAATTCTGTAAGGTTAAAAAACACCCATCTTATAGATGAGTGTTTCGTTTCACTTTATGCTTTTTTTCGTTTCATTGTTATACAGTATAACTGTAATAATAGAAAGTATTGCAACAACTATGAAAGTAAACACCCTATAGTTTGATATCGCACTAGTACCTACTAACAAGGCAGGGATGATAGCCATAATCATACCCCCAAACATACCAAGAACAGAGCCCATACTCTGTTTTACCACTTGTGTTTCTGACACCCAGTCGTAATAAGCAAATCGATTATTAATAAAAATCCCCCATACTGCTGAAAAGAATGAATATGTGATGGGAGTTATTATGATTAAAATAGAAGTCCAAATATCCGTCTTTAAACCTATCACCATAAGTATCGCGCTAATAATTGATGTAGGTATGCTCAGCGAAAGGTTCATGAGAATCTTACTGTCATAAATTATCTTAGGTGTAAGAGGCAATGATTTGATAATCCATACATTTTTCCCCTCTAATGACAATGACACGCATGTTGTACACGTCAACGAAATCATTGCTGAAATAACAAATGGCGCAACCTTTTGTAAAATTGTTTCGATTCCAGGATACCCGATTAATTTGCTTGGTCCTACTACAACCACTGCAAGTGAGAAGATGACTGCCATGACAACTCCCATACCAATATTTATCACATATACTGTAGAAGAAAAGAAGCGCTTTCGTTCTTTTTTATATAATGCAATCAATACTTTTTCTTTCTTCATACTATCAATCTTGTAATTTGAAAGCATATGGTACGTAGAAATACCTGTATTGATTTGCTTATATTTAAGAGCGAGTATTTTTACAAAAAGATAATACCAAATAACTGATATGCCAACAAAAAGGATAAAAGCTCCCATATTAGCATCAACAATTGCTTTTTGAAAAATGTTAGCTAATGGATACACTCTAGCTAATCCCTCTGAAACAGTTGCCCCAATCCCTTCTAAATCAGTAAAACTATATTTCGTATTTCCCTGTTTGAACATAAAAAAGCCGAATATAATAATTGCGATAAAACTTAAAATGGTAGTGATTTTATTCGTATGTCTAAATTTAGAGGCGATTGCCGTAATACATGCACCAAAAACTGCCGCAATTGTTGTTGGAATTAATGAGACTGTAAACAGAGTGATGAACCACATCAAGTAGAAAGAAGCTGATGGCTTTTCATATATACAATAAACAGTTCCCATTGGTAGCATAATTATCATCGAAAAGACCGTATTTAGTATATATAAATACAAAAATCTACTAGCAATAATCGTACTTACAGAAATCGGTAAAGACATGACAAAATCATAATCCTTAAAGGCAAAAATTTCACCATTCGCCTTAAACATAGTGAAAAATAAAACTAATACACTGCTAATAACGAATGCATAAACCGGAATGATCTGTCCTATTCCAAGTTTTATCAATCCATATGCCGAACTTCCACAATACAACATCAACATAACAGCCACTAATGCAATTGATACTGAAATTAAAATTTTATTCTGCTTCTTTTTCTTATCTTCTTCATACTTAAAAGTATTGAGACCAAGCTGCGTTATGAGACGGATTTTTAAAAGAGCTAACGTATTATTCTTCATCAGCAAGCACCTTCATAAAGAGCTCTTCTAATGAATGTTCCTTTATTAAAGACTTTACTTCCCCTGAGATCGCTAGTTTCCCTTTATTTATCATCGCTATCTTATTGCATAACTTTTCTGCCACATCTAATACATGGGTAGAAAAGAAAATCGCACTGCCTGATTCGCAAAGTTCCTTCATAATATTCTTAAGTACGACGGCTGCCTTTGGATCAAGCCCAACAAAAGGCTCATCTAAAACTAATAATTTCGGATGATGCACAACTGCTGATATAATCGCTACTTTTTGTTTCATACCATGTGAATAGGAAGATATTAAATCTCCCAAATATGGTGTAATCTCAAAAGCATCTCCATATTTTTGTATCCGTTCTTCTCTGTCTTTTGCAGACACCCCAAAAACATCAGCAACAAAATTCAAATATTGAATTCCTGTTAATTGCTCATATAAATCTGGATTATCAGGAATATATGCCATTACTTTCTTACACGTAATCGGGTTCTTTTTTACTGAATGTCCATCAACAAAAATTTCACCCTCCTCGAAATCAATAACACCTACTAGTGATTTAATCGTCGTACTTTTCCCAGCGCCGTTATGTCCAATAAATCCAAAAATATCTCCTGCTTGAACGGTAAGATTCAAATGATCTACTGCTTTTTTTCCACCTTTGTATGTCTTGCTAAAATTTATGATTTCTAACATACGCTCTCCCCCAAATGATTTAGACTCGTATAGCATTGGTTCAATATATTTGACCGTTTCTTGTGTCCTATTCCTACTAATAATCAAATACCAAGATTAAACTTCTTCAAAACCCCATTTTCTTCGAATATTCAGACTCCCGAAACAAAGCTTTACGCAGTAAGACTTCATTCCTACTGCGTATGATTGATTCCAACCTGCCCTAAAGAGCGACAACTTCTAGTTATAATTGCATTTCTTTTTTATATAAAACATAAGAATATAAATTCGTCAGCACTACAGCAATTAATATCATCGCAAGCATCATATATGATCTCAAGTTAGCTGGCACAACAATACTTACAATCATGAGCAGACCTAGAGCTACAAATACTTTTCCGCTAAAGCGATGTGTTTTGCGCCATACTTCTTCATTGCTTAACGTCCAAGGATTACGCATGCCAACAAAGAAGTTTGGTTTACACTGCGGCAAATAGTTACCGATGATTAAAAATAAAATACCGACCAGTAATTCTGGTACCCGATGAAGAAATACATTATATCCAAGTCCAGTTGTGATAACAGCCATGTTTCCTATAAATAAAAGCACTAATAATGCATTGTTTATCATCATAAGCCCTTTAGGAAACTTCTTATAATTCTCTTTCTTTGGATCAACCTTTGGTACGATATTCAGGAATATATATAATCCAATCATAATCCCAACTACAGACATCATTGCAGATAATTTAGACGAAAATCCATCTGCAGTACCACCACTCCAATGCGTTGCAATTGTATCCGGCAAATATGGCCAAGAAATCGCCCACGCTACACAAGTTATAAGAATTAATATGATTGCAAAAAGATGTTTTTTCATTCCCCTACACTTCCTATACTTTTAGTATTTTCCGCCTAACCCTATTTCTTTTTTATAAATCGAATATGATTTTATCGTTGAGATGATAATGCATAATAAAATCGTTCCAATTGCACTAAACATATTGATAGGATCAGGAAATACTGCAGCAACATACATGAATATTGCCCCAATTACAAATACCTTTGAAGCAAATCGGTGCGTTTTACGCCATACTTCTGGATTTTCTAATGTCCAGTACATTCGAATTCCTACAAAACCATTTGGCTTTGTCTGCTGCATATAGTTACCTACGACAAGAAATATCGTTCCTAATCCAAAATTAAATGCTATTGAGCCTGAAACAATATATCCAGATGAAGCTAATAATGCGAAAATATTACATCCAAAAACCACAAAAAGAATAGCATGATTTGTCATAGAAAGTACTTTAGCATGCTGTTTATGATTCCCCTTCGTTAAATCGATTTTCCCTATAAATATCCATATCACATAGAACAATATCATGCTGCCTATTGAAACAAAGGTCGCTTCTACTTTAGAAAAATATCCATCTACCTCACCAGATGCATTATAATGACGTGGGATTTGCTCTGGTAAATGCGGCCAAACAATATACCAACCAATTGCAACCGCAATAATGAAAATCCACGGTAACAAATGCTTCCTCATTTCCCCTCTCCCCCTTTATTTGCAAACGTAAACACCCATGTTAATAAATCTTGAAAAACAGTGGTGTTTAAGGAATACACAACGAATTGTCCCCTTTTTTCATCTTGAATAAGTTCAGCGTTTTTAAGCGCACTTAAATGATGCGAAATACTTGGCTTTGTCATATTAAAATGTTCGGCAATTTCACCAGCTGTTAAATCGCCTTCTTTTAATAAATCTAAAATTTTTCGCCTTGTTGGGTCTGCTAATGCTTTAAATGCTTGGTTCAATGTCTTTCTTCCTTTCACTAATTAGACATTTAGATATTTATCTAAATGTTAAAATAAAAACTACAAATTGTCAATTATATCCACAGCCCTTTTTACTTTTCCTACTTTTGACCTATACTGTTTACTAGCTCTTATTTCAAGGTAAAGTGAAACTTTAATCAGTGGGGATTTTTTCATCTCCACTAATTATTAGCCCTCACCAATCGGGCTTTAATTAACGGGCAGCTTATCTCCCTCCCAACTTCTTCGCTTTTGCTGAGCTTTGAGGCGGAAGTATTACTGCCCGTTAAAGCGGGGTAATGAAAAGACAGGAAACACATGGTACACTATAGCTACAATTGTTTTTAGGAGGAATATATATGTATAAAATTTTAATCGTTGAAGACGATCCAAATATCTCATCTTTACTACAATCTCATATTCAAAAATATGGTTATGATGCAGTTGTTGCGGAGAACTTTGATGATATTATGGAATCGTTTAACAATGTGAAACCACATCTTGTTCTACTCGATGTAAACTTACCGAAATTCGATGGTTTCTACTGGTGCCGTCAAATTCGTCATGAATCTACTTGTCCAATTATTTTCATTTCTGCACGCGCGGGTGAGATGGAACAAATTATGGCAATTGAGAGCGGTGCAGATGATTACATTACAAAACCATTCCACTACGATGTTGTCATGGCCAAAATTAAAGGACAATTACGCCGTATTTACGGTGACTATGCACCAAATATTTCAGAGCGAATTGTGGAAGTAGAAGGGTTAAAATTATTCCCTGAACGACCAGAAATCCATTTTGGAACTGAGCAAGTTCTTCTAACAAAGAAAGAAGCAATCTTGGCAGAAATGCTGTTATCAAAATTCCCACGTACAGCAAGCCGTGAAGATTTATTAGCAGCACTTTGGGACGATGAAAGCTTCGTTGAAGAAAACACATTAAACGTAAACATTACACGTCTTCGTAAGAAATTTAATGAGCTAGGTATTGAAAATGCAATTGAAACAGTACGCGGATTAGGTTATCGTTTGAATGCAACTTGGAGTGAATAAGAATGAAGTTATTTTTGCGTGATCATTTTGCATTTTTTCTATTATATGCACTAAACTTCGGTATCATTTTTATTCTTTATGATGCAGTAGATGGCTTCCAAAACAACAAGTTTTACTTCATTGTGTTAAGTCTATATTTATTTATTTGCTTCCTTGCTTATCGTTATGTTCGTAATCGCAGAATGTATCACAGATTAAGTGAGCCACCAGAAAAAATGGAAGATGCATTTATTGAAAGAGCAGCTGCACCAATGCCACACGGCGTAAATGAGCTTGTTCGTACGCAATATCGCCTATTCCAAAAAGAACTACAAACATATGAAGTAAAACAACAAGAGCATCAATTGTTTATTAATCACTGGGTGCACCAAATGAAAACCCCGGTTTCTGTTATGCAGCTAATGGTACTAGAAATGGAAGACGAGCATCTCATCCCTAAGTTTAAGAAAGAGCTAGAAAGATTAAACCAAGGACTGGATATGGCTTTATATATGGCAAGATTAAATAACTTCCATGAAGACTTCCATGTAGAAACACTTTCACTGAAAGATGCTGTAACGAAAAATATTAATGGCTTAAAGGAACTCTTTATTCGTAATGGAGTCTTCCCTGTTCTAGAAGTCCATTCCGATCTTAAGGTCGCTTCTGATGCGAAGTGGTTAAAATTTATTATTTATCAATTAATGACCAATGCTGTTCGTTATTCTGGCGAACGTGGTAAGAAAGTCTTCTTGTCTGCTTATCGAAACGGCAAAGACATTATTCTAGAAGTTCGTGATGAAGGTGTTGGTATCCCGCAGGAAGATGTGCGAAGAGTATTTGAACCATTTTACACTGGGAAAAATGGACGCACTTTTGGAGAATCAACTGGTATGGGGCTTTATATTGTAAGTAAAATTTGTACTTATTTAGGTCATTCTGTAAAGTTAGACTCTGAAGTTGGAAAAGGAACGAGTGTTAAAATCATCTTCCATAATGCTGCCAATAACCAAGCAGATGAATTAGGGAAGGTGACAAACGAATGAAAATTACATATTTCAGTAAAATGTATGAGAACTCACTCTCATACATTTTTTACAACACGGCAGAGCCTATATCTTCGATTTGGAGGTATACATCATGACATTTTGGCAATTTGCATTTAAAAATGTAACTCGAAACTCTCGGGCTTATTTCGCCTACTTTGTAAGCAGTGCGTTTTCCATTGCGATTTTCTTTTCGTTTGCGGTGTATTTATTTCATCCTCGATTACAAAATTCTAGTACAATTGATGCAATTTCAGGGTTAATGATCGCTTCGGAAGTAGTCATTGTGTTTTTCTCTTTTTTCTTCTTGCTTTATTCTATCGGCACCTTCTTAAAGGTTCGAAAAAAACAATTTGGAATTTTAACCGTTTTAGGAATATCAAGAAAGCAATTGAAGCGCCTTGTTTTCATGGAAAATATGTTAATTGGAGTATTATCCATTTTCTTTGGTATTCAGTTCGGCCTTGTATTTTCACAATTTTTCTTATTGATAACAGCGAAAATTACATTTGCTCCCGGACTATATTTATATTGGCCAAAAGGAGCTATCATTTTAACGGCGACAATCTTTTTGGGACTCTTTATCGTTGTATCAGCTTTCACTCCTATGCTTATTCGAACAAGAAAAGCAGTACGTCTTCTAAAAGAAGGGAATGTAAAACAAAAGGACCGAAAGCCGTCTATCCTGATTTCTCTATTCGGTGCTATATGTTTGCTATCTGGATATGTACTAGCTGGAAACCCAAAATATTTTATATCTCTCGGTACTGAAATAGGAGCTATATACTTATTTTCTAGTATTTTTGTTATTCCGTCACTAGTTGCGATTGGAACTTATCTTTTCTTTTCTCAAATTAGTTTCCTGCTCATTCGCATATTGAAAAGACGAAGAACATTTTATATGAAACGCATTAATATGCTGTGGATTTCAGATTTAGCAAGCCGCATTCGAACAAATGTTAATATGCTTTTTATTGTTGCAATGCTATCTACACTTGCATTTACGATGATTACATTCATCTATGGATTTGGGAAGTTTATGAAGTTTGATGTAGCAAATAATACCCCCTTTCCGTTTACCTATCTTTCATACGATGCCAATCCATTTGCTTCACAGCATATGGACTGGTTAGAAAAACGACTTAGCGAAGAGCAATTTACCTATAAAAAGGTCAAAACAGACTTATATGCAGTTTCATTACAAAAAAATGAAACTAACCCCTATGAAAGAGAAGCATTTGTATTAAAAGAAAGTGACTATAATAAACTTGCGACTGCTTTACATCTCAAGCACCTTTTTGTAAAAGAGAATGAAACATACATACTACCTGGATACGGATATCAAAACATATTGAGTCCAATGCAAGAAGAGCTCAAACAAAAAAACGTTACACTTTCTCAAACCTCCACTACATTCCAAGTAAAAGGTTATGAGAATTTTAGCGTAATACCAACTGGATTGGCGTCACAGTTACTAGTTTTATCTGATGATACTGTACATACCTTATCGAATAACATGAAACATATGACACTGTATAACTTTCAAGTAAAAGATTGGGAAAAAACACATGTAATCGCTACAGAATATCTTGATAAATTGAGAAAAGATCGAAAAAGCATCGTATCTGATGAACCTTTATATATTATGCGGGAAGCGAGTGATACGCTATACGAAATTAAATTAGGTGCCGCTTCATTCTTCTTAATTGGAACGTTCCTTGGCGTCATTTTCTTCATTGGAGCTGGAAGCGTTCTTTACTTCCGGATGTATACGGACTTAACAAATGAACAAGAAAAATATATTACCGTTACGAAAATTGGGTTAACGGAATCTGAGATGAAGCGCTCAGCAACCATCCAGCTTGCGATTTTATTCTTTGTTCCATATATTATGGCTTCCATCCATACAATGTTTGCTACAAAGATGTTACAAGAAATCATAGACCTGTCATTATTTGCTGAGATTACAGTGGTTCTTACGATTTTTGGAACAGTTGAGATTCTCTTTTTCCTGTTAATTCGTTCCCTATATATGCAAAAACTATCGCGGCATATTAAGCTTTAAGAAATAGAAAGGTGAGTTTTTATGGAAGAAGTATTACACATTAAAAATGTCTCCAAAGTGTATGAGGGCAAAGTCCCTCATACTGCTTTAAAAAATATTAATTTACATGTAGATAAAGGTGAGTTTGTCGCAATTATGGGTCCTTCAGGAAGCGGTAAATCAACTTTCTTAAATGTCATTTCAACGATTGATTCTCCTACTGCTGGAGAGGTTGTTATTAATGGAAAACAGCCTCACACATTCCGCAGGGAAAAACTAGCCATATTCCGCCGCCAAGAACTCGGATTTGTTTTTCAAAACTTTAATTTATTAGATACGTTAACAATCGGTGAGAATATTGTATTACCATTAACATTAGATAATGTTCCCTTGAAAGAAATGGATGAAAAACTCGACAACATCTCAAAGAAACTTGGAATTGATCATATTTTAAATAAGCGGATTTTTGAAGTTTCTGGTGGACAAGCGCAGCGTACCGCCGTAGCTCGTGCTGTTATTCATCATCCATCGCTCTTACTTGCTGATGAACCTACCGGAAACCTAGACTCAAAAGCTGCCATTGATGTAATGGAATTATTTACAAAATTAAATAAAGAAGAACAAGCAACGATTTTAATGGTTACTCATGATCCATTTGCTGCTAGCTATTGCAACCGTGTAATTTTTATTAAAGATGGTGAACTTTATAATGAATTGCACCGCGGATTATATCGAGAAAAGTTCTATCAAGAAATATTAGATGTATTAGCATTATTAGGTGGAAGACGCAGATGACGTTTTGGCAATTTGCATTTAAAAATGTCTCTCGTAATTCAAAAGCATACTTTGCCTATTTTGTAAGCAGTGTATTTTCAATTACGGTTTTCTTTTCATTTACTGTATATGCGTATCACCCGCGCTTGCAAGACTTACAGGACTTACAAAGCTTGCAAGATCGAGAACCTCTTATGAATTTAATTGGAATGGCTCAATTTGTCATTATCATGTTCTCTTTCTTTTTTCTCTTTTATTCGATTGGGACATTTTTAAAAGTACGTAAAAAACAATTTGGGATTTTAACTATACTTGGCATTTCAAAGAAACAATTAAAACGACTTGTGTTTCTGGAAAATATGATGATTGGACTATTAGCAATTTTTGCAGGTATTCAAATTGGCCTTATGTTTTCTAACTTTTTTCTACTAGTTACTTCTAAATTAACAGGAGTAAAAGGGCTTTATTTATATTGGCCAACAAAAGCAATTATCATAACGACCATAACATTTATCATTTTATTTTTGATTGTTTCTACTTTCACACCCATATTAATTCGCACGCGTAAAGCAATGCGCTTAATAAAAGACGACGGTCAACCCAAAAAAGAGAGACGTCCTTCTATTCTCATTTCTCTTTTTGGAGTGGCTTGTTTAGTAGGGTGCTATTATATCGCTGGTGTTCCAGAAAGTTATGTATCAGAGAAAACAATTCGAAGCAGATTTTCCATTGTTCCACCATTATCTATCATTCCACTTGTAACAATTGGAACCTATTTACTGTTTTCACAAACACTTTTTCTTTTCATTTGGTTATTAAAAAAGAGACGCCGTTTTTATATGAAAAAAATTAATATGCTTTGGATCTCAGATTTAGCAACACGTACACGTGGTAATATTAATATGCTTTTTATCGTTACTATGCTATCTGCGCTTACATTCACGATTATCACATTACTTTTTGCAATCAATAATTACACAAAAGCGGCGATTGTAGCAGATTATCCGTTCCCTTTCACATATATATCTGATGATAAAAATCCTTTTGAAAAAAAGCATACGGATACAATCGAAAGAGAGTTAACAAATCACGAATTTCAGTATAAAAAAAACAAATTCACCGTATTAAAAGATCGAGCTTTTAATACTGATATTGCCATTATGAAAGAAAGTGATTATAACCAACTTTCTACACTATTAAACAGACCTACCATTCAACTGAGTGAATCAGAAACCTATATTGTTTCGAGGTATTCAAAAGCTACAGGAAATTTAATCATGCACCCTTTTGCAAAACGAGAAACGATTACGATTGAATCTAACAAAAAAACATTTCATATAAAAGGCTTTTCTGAACAAGCAATTCAGCCAAAGTATGCTCTTCCTTATATTCTGGTTATGCAAGATCATGTAGTGGAAACGATGATTCCTCATATCGAAACGATGACAATTTATAATTATATAGTGGAAAACTGGGAACAGGCCCTTTTACCAACTACAAATGCTTTAAAAGTCATAAACAAAGATAGTGACAATATTTCTAAAGCTGAAGAACAAACTAAGAACACTCAAACGCACATCCCATTCTCTATTTTTACGGCTAGTGACGAACTGTATTATAGTAAACAAAATAATGCTTCTAGTCTTTTTATCGGTACATTTCTTGGGGTTATCATCTTTATGGGGGCAGCTAGTGTTCTATATTTTCGAATGTATAACGATTTAACAAGGGAAGAACAGAAATATATTACCATTACGAAAATTGGATTAACAGAAAACGAGATGTTTCATTCGGCAACAATTCAACTTGCAATCCTATTCTTCGTACCTTATATCGTTGCTACTATCCATACGATATTCGCTATTCAATTTTTACAATTTATATACTCATTTTCATTATTAAAAGAATTACTATTCGTATTAACTCTCTTTGGGATTGTAGAGATTATTTTCTTTTTCCTAATCCGTTCCTTTTACATAAATAAATTATCACAATGCCTTAAATTTTGAATAAAATAGCCTTGTGCGCATGCACAAGGCTATTTCAATAGTTTGTAACTGTTAGCAACAATAACCGCCAAAACCGCCGCCAAAACCACAGTGACCTCCACCGAAACCGCCGAAGCAGCTAGCACCGATGATGATTAACAAAATAAACAACACAATTAGAAGCGCGAAGCCGCCGCCAAAGCCATGACAACGGTCACGGTCATGGTCATGACCTTTATGTCTATGGTCGAAACTTTCACTCATTGCTCTATTCCTCCTTTAGTGTCATTCGTAACAAGAAATTCTATCTTGTTCTAAATGAGGGGATTCCATTTATATTATGTCTATAGGGCAAATCGGAAGCTTGTATTTCCAAAAAACGGGCTCAGTTCATTTAGATGAAAAAAAGAGGACACTCATTGAACGTGAATCCCTTTAACAGCATAAATATAAGGGATACCCTTTCCCTAAATAAACATATCAAGTAATAGAGCAAATCTAAATGCGATAAATGAAAGTAATGTCTCTAATACCATCCACGTCTTAAACGTCTCTTCCACTGTTAACTCTATATATTCAAACTATCATCGTTTACAAAATGTTAAGTTTGTTTTTAGTTGAAAAAGATGGAGCGTAAAAAAATAGAGCAGGTACCTATTTTCTAAATAAATACCTGCTTACATCATTCTACGCTTCTTTTGGAGTTGCTCTTTTACTAATCCAAACACCTAAGCCTACCATTCCCAGCCAACAACAGAATGCTAAAATAGACATTAATAACGATACTGGTAATCCGGGAATCTGCAACTTATTCTTTCCGGCAATTGTTTGGAAAAGTTGAGACCACGGGACGTCGTAGTAGATTCCAACTGTCACAATCACAATAAATACAAAGAATTGTAAACACATATTTCCAATCGATCTCTAAGTTGTATGAATGAGTAGTGAAAACTCTCTATGTGAAGGATTATGGGTATATACATTCATATTATTTTGAGAAGAAATTATGTTAAATGTATAGCTCCCAATTGTTACACTAAGAATAATAAATATTGGCGAATAGAATCCGAATAACATCAAAAATGTACTCAATAGAAAAATATATACCGGATTCATTTTCTTAACGGTTTTATTGTTTGACAGTGTAGACATTAAAATTCCGAATAAATAAGGACCAACCACAATAAAAATACTCATGAAAATATTATAAAATGTAAAACTATAATATAGTCCGATCAGAAATAAATAACCATTTCCAAAGCCTAACAAAAACGATTTAGCCTTTAGTTTAGTTGGTAATGATGAAGAAAGTTTATGAAAAAATTGTCCTCTTAATAATGTGAAAAGCATGGTACCAATAAGTAGTACAGCTACAATAAGAAAAAAGAAGATAATTTGTTCATTGGCTATATCTCGACTCCCACGTATCAAAATAACGAGTAGAGAAAACAACAGAAACCTTACGACTGCCCCTGTAATTGAAAAAGAGGGCATTTCTTTGACTTTTTCAATTGGTGGTATTTTTCTTATAGCAAAGAGTACACTAATTAAGCAGCCTCCATACACTAAAGTTACTAATGGCAGGTTTACTGAGCTAATTGCCAAAAGAATTAAAATTAACAAGAAAAAAACGATAAACATAATCATGGCTTGTTGATTTTTGTTAAAAACTTTCCCCCTCTTTCTACGTGACGAAATAATAAAGTGCTTGTCATTGAAGAAATAGTACTAACTGAAAAACCAGAAACTAATGCGCTTCCTTCGAGCCACAGGGAAGAATCTTTAAAAAAGGCAACACTAAATATCGATACAATCGTAATGAAAACTGACCAGTATAAAGATCGATGAATACCAATCTTACTAACTATAGGTATCCAAATGAACACCCCAGTCATATAGGTAGTATAAAATAAGATAGATGGCCAGTATCCTTCAAATCCTGTTGCTAATTGCAATCCATATACAATGTAAAGAAGCATTGGTGTAAAGACTGTACTTAGTAGTAAGCTAAATATAAATATACTCTGAACCCTGCCCCATCTTTCTCTATTGATATGTATCATACAATACCTCCACTAAGATTGAGAATTCAACTGTTTCTAATTCATATTCTATCCTGAATCATAATATTGTGTATCACGAAAACAATTCGTAATCATCAGATAACAATCAGGTTATTTCCCTTTAATATGTTCCCAACCGGAAGACAAAAATGGTAACGAACAAATACTTTTTATTGTTTTTACCACTCTTTTTCTTTTTTCTCAATTAACATGAATGATTCCTAAAATACCTGAACTATTATTAGACACTTAACCATTGTTTTTTCCTCTAACATCCTCATATAAAAATTTTTATTATCATCATTACTAAACCAGCTAATAATGCCGATATTGGCAGTGTAATAACCCAAGTCGTCACGATTCTTATAGCGACTCCCCAATTTACACCTCGAACACGTTTAGCGGAACCAACGCCTAAAATGGCAGATGAAGATACGTGTGTGGTTGATACTGGTAGGCCTAACATAGTAGCACCTTGCAGTACTACAAACGATGTTAAATCTGCAGCAAATCCATTGATAGGTTGAACTTTAAATATTTTTTTAGCAACAGTTTTAATAATTCGCATTCCACCAATCATTGTTCCTAGACCAATTGTCGCTGCACAAGTAACTTGTACCCAAAGTGGTACATCTAATGTGCCTTGGTAACCACCTGCTACTAAAGCAAAAACAATAATTCCCATTGTTTTTTGTCCATCATTTCCTCCATGAGAAAATGCAGCTAAACCAGAAGCTATGACTTGAAACCCTCGAAAACCACGAGTCGCACGGCGAGGATTTACGTTTTTAAAAACAATTGCTAATATTTTCATTAGAATAAATCCTACTATAAAAGCTAAAAAAGGAGAAATGATTAGGGCTTTTATAATATCTGTGAAACCTTCCCAATTTATAGAATGTATTCCTGATCCAAAAATAACAGCTCCAGCAACAGATCCGATTAAAGTGTGTGACGATGAAGAAGGAATCCCATAGTACCATGTAAACAAATTCCAAAATATAGCTGCAATAAGAGCGGCAATGACGATTAACAAGCCATTTTCAATCTGAAAAGGATCAGCAATTTTACCGCCAATCGATTTTGCTACGGCTTCTGATATTAAAGCACCTATAAAGTTTAATACACCTGCATAAATAACCGCGAATCGTGGTGATAAAGCCTTTGTAGAAACTGACATTGCAATTGCATTAGCTGTATCATGAAATCCATTAATGAATTCGAACATTAAACCAAGAATAACGATAATAATTATTGTTATCATTAGAGCCTCCACATATTTTTTGACTATATTAATTTTCACTCCAGAACTATATTAATACTGCTTGAATACGGTTAAGCATTCTTCATGATAATGCTTTCTAATGTGTTGGCTACATTCTGACAAAAATCCGCAATGTTTTCGAGCTCTTCATAGATTTCTTTATATTGAATAATACGAATAGGGTCTTTTTCATTAGCAAACAGACTTTTAATGGATTCACGCAAAATCCCATCACATTTTGATTCCAACTCTTTAATTTTGATGGCATGATCCCTCATATTTAGTAATTTCTTTGTTGCCAACATTTCAACCGCTGCCACAATTTCAGCAGTGCAATTACGGATAGCATCAACAAACTTAAGCATATAATTATCAGCATTTACTATAGAATACATTTCAAATAGAGCAGCAGTATGTTCTAACCCATCTAAAACATCATCCATGCTCAAGGTAAGAGATAAAATATCTTCTCGTTCAATGGAAGTGATGAAAGCATTGTGTAAATCTTTGATAACTTCATGAACCAAAGAATCCCCCTCCGATTCATATTCCTTCATTTTTTCAGAAAAAATTTTAAGGTCATTAACATTTTTTAGTTTATAGTCAGCGAAATAATTAGCACTTTCTTTTAAATTTAAAGAAATATTACTTAAATGATTTGTAAACTTGTCTTTTTTTCTTACAGCCATGCTATTACCTCCACTTTGTCCAATGAGTTTAAATATCAAGCGTGAATCATACAACCTTAATATTTCCTTATAGCACAATTCAATCCATGAATGTTAATTAACAAAACAATTGACCTTATATTAAGCTAACGGGTTGCGCTAGTTGAAGAAAACATATAAAAAAGTCATACCGTTTATAAAGTGAAACTTTAATCAGTGGGGGTTTTCCCCATCCCCCACTGATTATTAGTTGAACCAATCGGGCTTTTACGGACAGTTCATCTCCCACCTAACTTCTTTGCTTTCGCTGAATTTTGAGGTGGGAGTGTTACTGTCCGTTAATGCGGGATAAAAATGATGAACCGAATCTTACTAATTGAAAGGATTTCAGATTCCCTTATTTCACTAACAGGGAGGTTTACTGAAATAAGAAATGTTTGGCATAAAAAAGAGCACTATTACGAGTAAATAGTGCTCTTTTTTATGTCAACTGTTGAATAAAAGTCGTGTTTTTTCTTATTTCCAGGCGGACAAATATTTTTTTCGATATTTGTCAATCAATTCCATTGCTATTTCCTTAATGCGTTCATCCTTGCCTTCATCGTATCACCTTAAAATTATTAGTTATTTTGATTATACTCTTTACGTGTTCTTGTGATTTCTTCTAATCTTTCCCGGTTTACGTTATATCCAAGCCCAGCCTTTTTTGGAACAATCACTTTTCCGCCTTGCAGCGTGACTTCTGGTGAAATAATATCTTGCTCCCAGTGCCTACTAGAAGCAGAAATATCACCTGGAATCGTGAAGTTTGGGAGTGATGCTAACGCAATGTTTTGCGCGCGTGAAATTCCCATTTCAACCATACCACCGCACCAAACAGGAATACCATGCTGCTGACAATAATCATGAATTTTAATCGACTCTGCTAATCCACCCACTCGCCCAGGTTTAATGTTCACAATGCGGCAACTACCGAGCGTAATTGCCACTCTTGCGTCTTCTAAGCTATGAATACTTTCATCTAAACAAATCGGTGTTTCCATTTGTTTTTGGAGCTTGGCATGATCGAGAAAATCGTTATCTGCTAGAGGCTGTTCAATCATCATTAATTGGAATTCATCCAGCCGCTTTAATTGCTCAGTATCCGATAATGTATACGCTGAATTCGCATCAGCCATTAATGGGATTTGTGGAAAAGCCCTTCGTATCTCCTTCAGCAACTCATAATCAAGTTCCGGCTTTATTTTCACTTTAAAACGTCTATAACCTTCTTCCGCATACATTTCAATTCTTTTTAACATATTTGGAATCGTATCTAGCCCAATCACAACACCGACTTCAATTTCTGACTGCGTCCCGCCAAGTAAAATCGCTACTGATTGATTTTGACGTTTCGCATACAAATCCCATACGGCACCTTCTATTCCCGCTTTTGCCATACGGTTACGCTTTATATGTTGAAATACATGGGGAATTTCTGTTGGATGCGTAATTTCAGTTTTAAATAAACTTGGTAATAAAAAATCCTGGAGCATATGTAGTGCTGTTGTTACTGTTTCTTCTGTATACCACGGCTCCGAAAAAGCAACGACTTCCCCAAAACCGATATATCCGTCCGTATCCTCAAGTTCAATGACAATACTTTCCCGCGTTTCATATGTTCCATAACTTGCTGCAAAAGGAGTAACAAGCGGCATTTCTGTTACATAAAGCGTCGCCTTTTTAATTCTCATTTACATTTCCTCCAGCAGGTGCCTTAATTCCCGTCTTAACAATTTTTTCGAAGCATTACGTGGTAGCTCATGTAAGAAATGGACTTCTTTTGGCACTTTATACTTTGCTAATTTTTCTTCACAAAATCTAATCAGTTCTTCTTCTGTTACCTGGTCTGCTCTTACAATAAAAGCAGCTGGTACTTGTCCCCACCGTTCATCTGCTTTCCCAACAACACCAGCTTCTGCTACCATAGGATGTGCAAGCAGGACTTCTTCAATTTGCGCTGGATAAATATTTTCTCCGCCTGAAATAATTAAATCACTGCGGCGGTCTAATACATATAAGAATCCTTCTTCATCTAAATACCCAAGGTCACCAGTATGAAGCCAGCCATTTGTTATTGTTTCACGCGTTGCGTCCTCACGCTTAAAATAGCCATATGTTACATTGGGCCCTTTTACAACAATTTCGCCTTCTACATTTGGCGGCATAACCTTACCATCATTCTCAATTCGAAGCTGGCATGGGAAAAGAGGTTTTCCTGCTGATCCCACCTTCGTTAACATATAATCAGCTGATAGTGTGCAAATTTGTGAGGAAGTTTCCGTCATACCATATGTTTGATACACAGGAATTCCTTTTGTCACACATGTTTCTAATAATGGCTTCGGCGCTGGCCCTCCGCCTAGTAACATGCAGCGTAAAGAGTTAGGGTATGTTTCCTCCCCAAGTCTTTCTAATAGGTCCGTTACCATCTTAGAAACGACCGATATAATTGTAACGCCTCGCTTTTTTATTGCCTCATGAATAAAATCAGGATCATATTTCGGAACGAGTACTATGCGCATACCATACATAATATTTTTCATTAAAAGAGATAGCCCGCCTACATGGAACATCGGCATACATGCTAACCAACAATCATCATCGCGAAGCCCTAAGTTCAGTGATGATCCGACAGCACTCGCCCAGTGATTACCGTAAGTTAGGATAACGCCTTTCGGTCTCCCAGTTGTCCCTGACGTATAAATAATGGTCATCGCTTCTTCTAAAGAGAACTCCTCTTGAACAACTGCATATGTCTTTTGTCCATTCACTACCTCTCCAAATGCGTAGACAGGTACCTGCTCCGTTTCAAATTCTTGGTCCGTTACTAAGCAAACAACTTCAGCATCTTCCATTTGCCAAAGTAGCTCTTCTCTTGAAAGACGTGTATTTAGAAGTACAGCTACTCCCCCTATATAAGACAAGGCATGAATTACCGTAATCATCTCGATACTATTTTTCATCAGAACAGCCACTTTTTGACCTTTTTCTACTTGTAAGTGTGAAAGATGTTCACAAACAGATAATACTTTTTCATGCAGTTCTAAAAATGTGATTGTTTCTTCTCTCGTTTCAATCGCAGTGCGCTCTGGCGTTAAAAAGGCACGTTGCATTAACCAATTGGGCATCGTCTCCATTACACATTCTCCTTCCATGAAAGAAAGAGACTTGATGTAGAATCAAGTCTCTTGTTTTTTGCTTCCGCTTTTGATCTGTCTAGCTACGCCTCCTAGCCCTTCGCGTCTAAGAACCTCCCGCACGAGAAAGTAAAAATCACTTTCTGTGCGAAAGAACCTTAGCCGTCAGGGCTGAACAGTCGGCTCCGCTTTTGATCAAGGGAAACGAGGGAATTGTCCGAAGTCTGGACGGCGTTTTTCTTTGAACGCGTCGCGGCCTTCTTTTGCTTCGTCAGTTGTGTAGTACAATAACGTTGCGTCTCCCGCTAGTTGCTGGATACCAGCTAAACCATCTGTATCTGCATTGAATGCAGCTTTTAAGAAACGAAGTGCCATTGGGCTGTTTGCTAAGATTTCTTCTGCCCATTGTACTGTTTCTGCTTCTAATTGGTCTAATGGTACAACTGTGTTTACTAAGCCCATATCAAGCGCTTCTTGTGCACTGTATTGACGGCATAGGTACCAAATTTCACGAGCTTTCTTATGGCCTACCATACGAGCTAAATAACCTGCACCGTATCCGCCATCAAAGCTACCTACTTTAGGACCAGTTTGTCCGAATACAGCGTTGTCTGCTGCGATTGTTAAGTCACATACGATATGAAGTACGTGTCCTCCGCCAATTGCATAACCTGCTACCATTGCGATAACTGGTTTAGGGATTGCGCGAATTAAACGTTGTAAGTCTAATACGTTTAAGCGTGGGATTTGGTCTTCACCTACATATCCACCATGACCGCGAACTTTTTGGTCGCCGCCAGAACAGAATGCACGTCCACCTTCACCAGTTAAAATGATAACGCCAACATTTGCATCATCGCGTGCGTGTGCAAATGCATCGATTAACTCCATTACCGTTTTAGGACGGAATGCGTTATGTACTTCAGGACGGTTAATCGAAATCTTTGCGATACCATTGTATGTGGAATAAATAATATCTTCGTAATTGCCTTCTTTTACCCATTCAATAGCCATTATATTACCTCCTTTTTATCGTGCTAATGGTTATCCACTAGCCTCTCTATAAGCTCCACTCTCTTCAAAAGAAAAAAGTGTCACCGTATGGTTTTAAGAAATCCCTCTACTATTGTACCAAACTTTTGCGGTTGTTCCACATGAATTGCATGACCAGCCCCATCAATTTTGACAAATTTCGCGTGAGGGATGCGTTTTTGCATATTTTTTAAGATGTGAAAGAACTTTTGATCACTCTCTCCATTCATTAAAAAGACAGGCATTTTGAGCTCTTCAAGCTTCTCCCACCACGAAGGCTGGGCTCCAGTTCCCATGCCCCTGAGACTATTTGCTAGTCCTTTCGTGTTATTGGCAAGCCGCTCTTTTCTTACTTGTTCTTGCACATCTTTTGATAATTTTTTTTGCGTTACAAACAGCGGGATATTTTCCCATCGGTTTACGAAGGCTTTTATTCCTTCTGATTCAATTCGATCTGCAAGCTGTTCATCTTTCATGCGACGATCTTTCCGATCCGATTCCATCTCAAGTCCAGCTGTGCAATTCTCTAATAAAAGAGATTTCACGCGCTTTGGATATAAGCATGCCATCGTAATCGCCAGTCTTCCGCCCATCGAATAGCCAAGTATATGTGCTTTTTTGATAAGTAGATGATCTAGTAAAGCCATTATTTGTGAAGCTACATTTTGAATATCATAATGCGTAAGTTCCTCGGGGCTTTCTGTTTTCCCATGTCCAACAAGATCAGCTGTGATGACTTGGAACTGCTTACTCCACGCAGGAATAAACGTACGCCACGTTTCCATGCTACCCGTAAAACCATGAAGAAGCAGAAGCGGCTCTCCACTTCCCACTACTTCATATTCATACATTACACCTTCTAGCGTTACTTTCACTCTGCTTCACCTTGCAATAATGCTGTAACAGTCTTTGATGTATTGGCCCACAATTCACGGTGTAACTGCAAGTTCTCTTCTCGATTTGTACAAATTTCCACAACATGTAAGCCTTTTTCCGTTGTTCCTTTTTGTACTTCTTCACGAAATGCTTCCCAACCATTTACACGTGCAAATGAACCTCCGTACATTTTGACAACATGTTCATAATCAAGTCCAATCGGTGTTCCAAATAATGATTCAAAATGTTCTTTTGACTCGTATTGCGGTAGGAACGAGAAGATGCCACCACCATCATTATTTACAACAACAATTGTTACGTTTAAATCATGTAATTTTGCTGCTAGTAGTCCATTCAAGTCATGATAAAATGATAAATCACCAATGACTAATACGAGCGGCTCACAAACAGTACTCGCTCCTAGGGCGGTTGAAATAATCCCATCAATTCCATTCACACCACGGTTTGCCATGACATGAATTTTTTTATCTGTGTTAAAGAAAAATGTATCTGTGTCACGAATTGGCATACTGTTGCTGGCAAATAACGTCGCTTCCTCTGGTAACACATGCACAATATCTGTAATCACTTTACCTTCAAACGCTGTTTCATATGTTTCGATTTCACGAAGTTTTTTCTTCGTTTTGTCGTTTATATGTTTCCACATCCCGCACCAATCATTCTGTTCTCGCTTTTGCATATTATCTATAATTGCTTTACAAAACGAGACGTCGCTTGCACATACAACTTCCGTCGCTACAAGAGCTGGATCTCTCCATTTTCCTGAGTCATCTACAACGATATGGACAGCAGTCTCTTGTTTCTTTATATATTGCGTTAATGCTTTCGATACAGGCATACCCCCAAAACGAATAATGACATCTGGCTTCCATGCATCCTTTAACAATTCATTTCTTAAAAATGTATCATAGCAATCGATTACCATTGATTTATCATGATCACCGCTTCGAAGGCCTGAAAGCGGATCTGCTAAAATTGGATACCCGGTTTGTTCAGCAAACTGCGTGATACCTTCAGCAATCTCTGGATGACTATCGTCTCCACAAACAATAAGCCCCTTTTCCATAATCGAAAGGCGCTCTGTAAGAGAACTTACATATTCACTCGTCATCGTCATGCTTCCTTGATGAACTGCCCCTGTATATTCACCTCGTCCTTTTTCCCATAATTCCTCTAAAGAAAAGTCAGGGATCAATGGCTCCCGAAGTGGAAAATTAATATGGACAGGTCCCTTTGGTACAAGCAATGCACTTGCAACAGCACGCCCAGCTGTCATACGAGCATAATGATACATAGGCTCTCTAGCTTCTGGCAGTGCCATCTCCATAAACTGTTTCACAAAGGAGCCATATAAGTTCAGCTGATTCATTGCCTGCGGTGCACCAACATCTCTTAGTTCATGTGGTCTATCTGCTGTTAAGACAAGCAGTGGTACACGTGAATGAAAAGCTTCACAAATTGCTGGATAATAGTTCGCTGCAGCTGTCCCTGATGTACATAAAATCGCTACAGGGCGCTTCTTCGCTTTCGCAATCCCGAGCGCAAAAAAGGCAGCTGATCGTTCATCTACATGCAAATATGTTTTTATCTGTTCATGTTGCTGCATTAGTAAGGCTAGCGGTGTTGACCGTGAACCTGGACTAATGACAACATCACATACATTTAGACGCGCTAGTTCGTCCACAAACGCGCCTAAATAATATGATAATGCTTCTATATGATTATTCATTTCATTAATTCCTCCAAAGCACTAAGCATCGGTCTAAACTTCAAACTTGTTTCTTCATATTCAAGCTGTGGTACTGAATCAATCACAATACCGCAGCCGGCAAATAAGGATGCCTTGTCACCATTCAATAGCCCGCAGCGCAGTGCTACCGCAAATTCACCGTTCCCTTTGTCATCTATCCAGCCGATTGGTGCTCCGTACAATCCACGGTCTAATAACTCTACATCACGAATGAGTTTCATTGCTTCAAGGCGAGGCGTACCACCAAGTGCTGGCGTTGGATGCAGTTCTTCCACCATCGAAAGAAGCGATGCGTCACCTTTCGCTTCAACTGGTGTATATAAATGTAATAAATTTTTTGTTGTTAATAAACCTGGGCGCTGTGGAATATTGACTGATTTACAATGCTCTGTTAATACACCGCGAATCATATTTACTACATAACCATGCTCTGCTAAATTCTTTTCATCATGAAGAAGTGCATCACCATTTTGCTTACTTTCTTCTATAGAATTACCATGACCAATCGAACCAGCAAGGCACATCGACGTAAATTTCTCGCCTTCTTTTCGAATTAATCTCTCAGGCGTTGCTCCTAAGAAGCATGCCCCTTTATAATCGAAGGAAAATACGTAACAATCCGGTTGTCCAATGCGGAGTGCTTCTAAAACACGAGCAGAATCAATATTTTGATCCATCACTAGTTTGAACTCTCTCGCTAATACAACCTTCTGTACGCTTCCTTTTTTCATTTCATCCTGCACTTTTACAATTGCGTTCATCCAGCCTTTTGGATCAACTTCTACTTTAGAAGTTACCGTTAATTTTGCTTCTGCAAGCGGACGCTTATTCTCTTGCAAAATTCTTTCTTCTAGAGAGACAATTTCTTCATAAATTTTCTCTGCACAATCTTCCGCTGAAACAAATGTATTAATCGTCAACCATGCCTTTTCATTTTTTACTGTTAAAAGAAAAGCCGGTAACGCTAATGTTGTATCTTTAAATTCTTTCCAAAGATCCGTTTGTTCTTTTTCTGGATCAAATGAAAAACCACCAAATAAAAGTGGACCCGTTCCAAATTCATATTCTTCCCTGTGAACAATTGCTTTCTCCTGTACTTTACTCCACTCTTCACGGGCAGTTTGAAAGCGTTTATCAGAAGAATTTGCTATAGTGAAAACAGAGCCAATTCCAGCAAAGATAACATGCTGCGCTGGGTCTGCAAAATAACATCTATTTTCGGATGCAATCCGTTTTCCTGCTGCATAAAAAAGAAGCGGATCCATCCAATCTATTTGTTTTACAAAACTAACCAATGTTTTTTCATTCGTCGCACGTTCAATAGCTGTAACAAGTACTTCTTGTAAATCTTTTTGTTTCGTCTGAATCACAGAATCTCCCCCCTATGGGCGAAAAATAGTCATAAATACGCTTGATTTTAAGATACACCTCAAACGAAAGCCCTGTCAACGTTTAGCATTTCTGAGAAATTCACCTTCCGTTCCTAGAAAATAAACGTTGACACTAAATGATGCTTTTCCTACACTTAATTGTGTACTTTATGTGACAGGAGGAATCAACATGGAAATGAAAATAGAAACGAATTCCTCACCTATGCCGCCAAAGCCAAGTAAGCAAACTGGTTGGCGCATTTGGTGGAGTTTATTGCGTCCTCATACATTAACAGCAGCTTTTGTTCCTGTTTTTATCGGAACAGCTTATGCAATGCAAGTAGGAGGTATTAATCAAATACATCTCCCTCTTTTCTTTATCATGCTTCTTGCTTGTCTTCTCATTCAAGCAGCAACAAACATGTTTAACGAATACTTTGATTATAAAAGAGGGTTAGATCATGAAGGTTCAGTCGGAATCGGCGGTGCAATTGTCCGCGACGGCATTCAACCAAAAACAGTACTGAACTTAGCATTTGGATTTTTCGGTATCGCGATGCTATTAGGCGTTTATATTTGTATGAACTCTAGCTGGTGGCTTGCTGCAATCGGTCTTGTTTGTATGGCTGTTGCTTACCTTTATACAGGTGGTCCACTTCCGATTGCCTATACACCTTTTGGAGAATTAACAGCAGGATTATTTATGGGTGTTATTATTATTGGTATTTCATTTTTCATCCAGACAGGAACTGTAACATCAGAAATTATTTTAGTATCCATTCCAAATTCAATTTTAATTGGAGCGATTTTACTTTCCAACAACATTCGTGATTTAGATGGAGACAAAGAAAACGGTCGTAACACATTAGCAATTATTGTTGGACGTGAGAACGCAATAGGTGTCCTTGCTTCTATGTTTATCGTTTCCTACATTTGGACGATTGCCCTAATCATTGTCGGAATCGTATCTCCATGGATGCTGATCGTGTTCCTAAGTGCACCGAAAGCATTTAAAGCGACAAAAGGATTTATCGGCAAAAGCATTCCAATGGAAATGGCACCCGCAATGGTTGCGACTGCAAAAACAAATACAATCTTTGGTTTCTTAATGGGAATCGGATTGTTACTTGGGTATTTCCTATAAAGTGAAACTTTAATCAGTGGGGGTTTTCTCCATCCCCCATTGATTATTAGCCCTCACCAATCGGGCTTTTACGGGCAGTTTATCTCCCACCTAACTCCTTTAGAAAAGCGGAAGCGGCTCGCTCAGAATCGCAGGACGTTGGAGCCCCCGACAGAGAGGCGCTTTTTGCCTCGTCCGAGGGGGCGAAACGACCGGAGATTCTAGCCGCTAGAGCTGGTCGAATTTTGAGGTGGGAGTATTACCGCCCACAAATAGCGGGATAAAAAAGGAGCTGCTAGAGCAGCTTCTTTTTTCATTTTCAAAATATATCGGCGGTTCGACACAACATATTGATCGTTCGACATTTCACGACGCTGCTATCTCTCTAAATTCCTCCTCATAATTCCCACAATCCAGCTCATACTACATAAAGAAACCGAATTGTAGGAAGGTGGATACAATGTTAACTCCACAACAAACCAATCATTTTAAGTCTATTTTAGAAAAGCAAAAACAAGAGCTAGAACAAACGCTGCAAAATCATGAGGGTGAAGACCGTGCTTCTGAACGGGAATCTGTGGGAGAATTATCAGCTTATGATAATCACCCTGGCGATATGGGTACCGAATTATATGAACGCGAAAAAGATTTTGGACTGATTGAATTTTGGCATAAACAACTGCAAGATACAAAACACGCCTTGCAAAAAATTGAGGCTGGCACATACGGTGTTTGCGAAGTTTCTGGTGAAGAAATTCCGCTAGAAAGATTAGATGCAATGCCGACTGCTACAACTTGTATTGAACATACAACGAATAAATTGAACCTAGATGCACGTCCTATTGAAGAAGAATTAGTAGAGCCACCGTTTGGCAAATATGATATGGATAGTGCCGTAGGATACGATGCAGAGGATGCTTGGCAGGACGTCGCTTTATATGGAACATCAGAAACACCAGCGGATTTAGAACGCCGCGATTCTAAAAACTTTAATGAAATGTATGTAGACGCTGAAGAACCTCGCGGTTACGTAGAAGATTTTGAAAACTTCATCGGAACAGATATGTATGGAAAGAATCCGCAAGTTTATGCGACAGAAGCACATGAGGAATATGAACAAATGCTAGATGATTTTGAAGAACGCACTTATAAAGGGGAATTATCTTCGGATGAGTCTGGTTCGAAGGCATAAAAAAAGCATTCCGAAATTCGGAATGCTTTTTTCTCGCTAGCTAATTAGTTTTTTGTAACGTTAGCAGCTTGTGGTCCACGGTTACCTTCAACGATTTCGAAAGAAACTTCTTGACCTTCTTCTAAAGTTTTGAAGCCGTCACCTTGGATAGCTGAGAAATGTACGAATACATCGTCTCCACCTTCAACTTCGATGAAACCGAAACCTTTTTCGCTGTTAAACCATTTAACTTTACCTGTTTGCATGTCATGTACCTCCTAAATAAAAATGAAACTATGAATCCACATGAAAAGGTGGATATAAAGGACATGATGTATCTCAGACCTAACGCCTTGAATTAAACACGCTTTATTTCCGTACCACATTATGTAGCTCAATAGTGATTTCACTATATCACGCTATATCAAAAACGTCAAATGAGAACACTTTCATTTCAGCATTTTTCTCATGTTTTTTTAAAAAGTTCACAAAATATGTAAACTATATAAATCCAAATTGAAAAACCAACATACAACTTAATCTTTTATTTAAGTGTAAGGGAACATCCGACCTTGCATAGAAACGGTCATATCTTTTTCCAGCACATGCCATATGAAAACAAAAAGAGAAAACGAGTGGAGATCCCTTCTTATTTTTACAGCAGTGACTTATATGCCTAAAAATCAAAATGGGTTTTTATTTGAAAATTAACAAAACTACAGTTTTCTAATCTCATTAATTTCTGTACAATATTAGTATCCACTACATATGAGGTGAAAATAATGAAAGCACATGAAATTGATTATAAATTATACGGCGATGATATGCAGTTCGTTGAAATTGAATTAGATCCAGAGGAAAGTGTTATTGCAGAAGCTGGTGCAATGATGATGATGGAAGACCATATTGAAATGGAGACAGTCTTCGGTGACGGTGCTGGAAAATCTAGCGGTCTTTTCGGTAAACTAATGGGTGCTGGAAAGCGTCTCGTTACAGGTGAGAGTATGTTTATGACTGTATTCACAAATACAGGTCATGGCAAACGTCACGTATCATTTGCTGCACCGTACCCTGGGAAAATCGTCCCAGTTGATTTAAGAGAGTATCAAGGAAAAGTCGTTTGTCAAAAGGACGCTTTCCTTTGTGCAGCCAAAGGGGTTTCAATCGGAATTGAATTCACGAAAAAAATCGGTAGCGGCTTTTTCGGCGGTGAAGGCTTCATTATGCAAAAGCTTGAAGGTGACGGACTTGCTTTCATGCATGCAGGTGGAACAATCTATAAACGAGAACTAAAACCTGGCGAGAGATTACGTATCGATACGGGTTGTCTCGTTGCGATGACAAAAGATGTTGACTACGATATTCAATTTGTAGGAAATGTGAAAACTGCTCTATTCGGCGGAGAAGGTTTATTCTTCGCAACGTTAGAAGGTCCAGGAACTGTTTGGCTTCAATCCTTAACATTAAGCCGTTTAGCAGCACGTCTTACAAATCCTGCAGCTCAAAGTAGCGGAGAAGGTAGCGTATTAGGTGGACTTGGTCGCCTATTAGATGGTAAAGAATAAAAAACAAATCGCTACGTCATAAGACGTAGCGATTTTTCACTTATCCTCTTCTCCTGTAGGACTATACATACCGTTTTGAATCATATAATACTCCATTGCTCGTTTTAACCATTCTTCCTCTTCCTTTGTATACGGAGACGGAATCATATTCTCATACTGATCTTCCATATTTTCTAATTCATTCAAAGAATATACCGCCTCTTCTCCCACATATGTAAGAGTTGCCTTCATATGTTGATCGACAAGCTTCTGTACCTCTGGATCATGGACTGGCTTCCCAAATAATCTCTTTACTTCCTTCGACAACTGAATAAATTCTTTATCCAATGCCACCATCTCTTCTTCAGATTTATCGTATAACCGATCGACGACTTCCTTATCCATGTATTCCTCAAGCCATAGGCGTTGTTCCCTTTCTTTTTGTATATTACGAATTAAACTCATTAAAATGGCGCTATCTACTTGCCCTTCATCTTCTAATAAAGTAATTGTTCGATTAATTGCTTTCAAAGAAGTTTCGATATGTTCCTTTTTTTCTTCAAAAGCTTGTTTCTGACTTTGTAATGTTTCTTTTAAGCTTACGTTAAAGCTAGCCATATTTATCATTACACGTATTTCATCTAAACTATATCCTAAAAATTTAAGACTCACTATCTTTTGCAACGTTAAGATATCTTTATTTTTATATATTCGATGTCTGGAACTAAAATGTTTTTCTGGTGTTAGTAATCCAATTTCATCATAATAATGTAGCGTCCGTATTGATGTGCCTGTTCTTTTAGAAAACTCTCCAATTGAATAATTTTCACTTTTACTCATCTTAATTTCCCCCTACATTCTTTTTACCGATGTGGTTACCCAAATCATACTGCCTCACGTAACTGGAGGTTCAAGTGTTAATTAGTAAAAAACATTCACTTTTTTATCTCGCTTTGTTTTAAAGCTACTCAAAGAATGATTCCCCTCTTTGAATCATATATTGAACTATACTTTTCTTCTTGAGGAGGGCTTTCTTGATGCGTGCTCCTTTATCCTTTGACAAAGATACCGCCATATTGTTAGCTTCTTGCTGCGAGTTAACATATGAACAATATAAACAAAATGGAGTTTTCCAAATACCTGATGGATTTCAATATGTACAAGGTTTTCAAGCTAAAGCGCTTCAAACAACAGAATGGTTTGGTTTCATCTTAGAATCTGAAGATACCATCATCGTTGCCTTTCGGGGAACACAAACGGAGCCAGATTGGGTTATTGATTCTCTTGTTAATCAAAAGCCTTATCCATATGCACTAAATAGCGGCAACGTTCATAACGGCTTTCTCTCTACTTACGAGTCTTGCCGCGATACGATTATGGATATGCTCGTCTCTTTACCAGCAAATAAAACACTTCTTGCTACAGGACATAGCCTAGGCGGAGCACTTGCTACACTACATATATTAGATGCACGCGTTAATACTGCATTTGCACAATACGGTCTCTATAACTTCGCTTCTCCAAAGGTTGGGGATATCACCTTTCGAAACTACTATAAGCTGCAAGTAGCCAGCAGCTTTCGCTTCGTTAATTTATTCGATGTCGTCCCACTGCTTCCCCCGCGCAAAGTACATTTTAATGACCAAGACTGGGAATATGCACATGTTCATCACAATATGACATTTACAAAAAACACAAAATCTATCACCAACAACCATTCCATGACAACATACAAAGCATGTCTGACTTCTCATTTTTGATACGGAAACATTTGGAAACACAATGATAGTATATTATAATAATATATGTAACTAACTTCGGATGAGGGGACCATACATGCTAAAATATTTCTTTGCAATTTTTCTTGTTCTATTATTTGCAGTTACGGGTTTCTTTACATTCTCATACTTCGCTACAGAGGAATATGGTGGGACTGGTATGCTGTATTCGGTGACGCCTTATATCTCTATAGTGGAATAATCAAAAACAGCTTGGAAGTTTCCAAGCTGTTTGACTTTACCGGGAACTATCATATTCTTGTTTCAAAAGAGAATATACCTTAGAATCACAATATCTCTCATTAATTTTTACACTTTGTCTCAATGTTCCTTCATAGGTCATCTTTAACTTTTGCATCACTCGTTCAGACGCTATATTTTTCACATTACATCTTCCTTCAATACGATTCAAACTTAACTCCTGAAAACCAAACTTTATGAGCTCTTCCAAAGCTTCAACAATGAGGCCCTTTCCCCAATACAACGGACTGATAACCGCTCCTAAAGAAGCACTACTGTGCGGTAATATCCAAATACCACAGGTTCCTATCGCTTTTTGATTCTCCTGAAAAATAACGGACCAAACAAAAGACTTACCTTCCTTTGTTGTTTCCATCATCTTTTCTAATAAACTATGAGTCTCTTCTTTATTTTCATGTATATTTCGAGGTACATATGTAGTCGTTTGAGGATTCGAATAGACTTCAAATAAATCGTCTAAATGAGACATATCTAATTTTGTTAGTAGCAGACGCTTTGTTTCTAATTTCGGAAGTTCATAGCTATTTTGCATACTTTCACCTCGGTTCATAATTACTTTATCCACTTTTTTCATAATAAAAAGAATCCAATACTAAAATATAACGTACTTATTTTTATATTCTCCAATCCATAAATAAAAGCCCCTCTAAATCTTCACAAGGGACTCTATATTATTCCTATATATTCATTTTGATTTTTAGGCATATAAGTTGCTGCTATGAAGGAACACAGTACCCTCCACTCTTTTTCTCCTTTTGTCTTCACTTGGCATGGGGCTAAAAAAGGATCTGACCGCTTCTATCCATGGCTGGATCCTCTCTCCCACCTAAAAAGCAAGCTCTTTAATTTATATCTTTACCTCACGAAAGCTTAACCCTATCACCAATACCCCAAATCTCATTACTATACTCCAAAATTGTACGATCACTCGCAAAGTGCCCTGATTGTGCAATATTGATGATCGACATTTCTAGCCATTTTCTTCTGTTTTCATATGCTCTTCCTACATCTTCTTGGCGCTCTGCATATGGGCTAAAATCACGGAGGACAAAGTACTCATCGTTTTGAATGACAAGCGAATCGTAAATCGCTTCAAATTCAGCTCCGGCATTTTGGAAAAAGCCATTTGTTAACTGATCCACTATTTTTTTAATGTGCATATTGTGGTGATAGTAATCATTTGCACGATAGCCACCATTTTGATAATAATGAAGCACTTCTTCCGCTGTTAAGCCGAAGATAAAACAGGCTTCATCTCCCACTTTTTCTCTAATTTCAATATTGGCTCCATCCAGCGTTCCAAGCGTAATGGCACCATTCATCATAAACTTCATATTCCCTGTTCCTGATGCTTCTTTACTCGCTGTAGAAATTTGTTCACTTACATCTGCTGCTGGGAAAATATCTTCCGCTAAGGAAACACGATAGTTTTCTAGAAAGATAACTTTTATATATTGACTTACATACGGATCCTCATTTACCTTTCTAGCAAGCTCATTTATTAATTTAATAATTTTTTTTGCATAATAATATCCTGGCGATGCTTTCGCTCCAAAAATGAACGTGCGCGGATAAAACGAAAAGCTTGAATCCTCTTTTAAACGATTGTACAAATATAAAATATGTAACACATTTAATAATTGTCTTTTGTAAGCGTGCAATCGCTTCACTTGTACATCAAAAATGGAACTTGGATTAATGATAATCCCCATTTTATTATGAATCCGCTCTGCTAAAATATGTTTACGCTCTTGCTTTACATCTTGCAACTTATCTTGAAAAACAGTGTCATACCGATAATCTTGCAGTAATTGTAACCTCTCGGGCTGCTTCTTCCACTCCGTTCCAATCGCTTCTGAAATGAGGTTTGTGAGCTGCGGATTTGCTTTCATAAGCCAGCGCCGATGCGCGATTCCATTTGTCTTATTATTAAATTTATCTGGGTAAAATTCATAAAACAATCGCATTTCACGTTGTTTTAAAATTTCCGTATGAATTTTTGCGACGCCATTTACACTATAACTTCCGACAATTGCTAAATGCGCCATTTTGACAAGGTCATGCGCAATGATCGCCATGTCTTCAATTCGCTTCCAATCATACGGATACCGCTCCCACAGTTCATGACAAAAACGTTCGTTGATTTCTTCAATAATCATATAAATCCGTGGTAATAACGGTTTAAAGATATGAATCGGCCACTTCTCCAGTGCTTCTGATAATGTCGTATGATTCGTATAAGAAATCGTCTGAGTCGTAATATCCCATGCTTCTTCCCAAGAGAGCTTTTCTTCATCAAGTAAAATACGCATGAGTTCTGGAATTGCCAGAACTGGGTGTGTATCATTAATATGAATCGCAATTTTTTCATGCAAATTTCGAAGCGTCCCGTTACGCTCACGATGCAAACGAACGATATTTTGTAAGCTTGCCGATACAAGAAAATACTGCTGTTTTAAACGTAATATTTTCCCTTCATCATGTGTATCATCAGGATATAAAAATTCTGATACTACTTCTGTATCACGTTTATATTTTAAAATATCTTTGCAATTTTGTGGAAAAGGAACTGGTTCTGCGTTCCAAAGTCGAAGTGTATTCACAGTGCTTGTTTCATACCCAACAACCGGAACATCATACGGAACCGCCATAACAACTTCTGCGTCAGTATGGCGAAATTCTAAGCGGCCATTGATTTGCACAGCTTCCACTTGTCCAAAGTAACTCACTTCCACTGCTTGATCATGCCTTCTTACTTCCCATACATTTTCATGACGAAGCCACTGTTCAGGCAACTCCACCTGATACCCATCGACAATTTTCTGATCAAATAAACCATGCTTATAACGAATACCACATCCGTGTCCTGGAAGGTTTAACGATGCAAGTGAATCAAGAAAACAGGCTGCAAGGCGGCCAAGTCCTCCGTTGCCAAGCCCTGCATCCGCTTCACTTTCTTCTAATTCTTTCAATGAAATTCCAAGCTCTGAAAGGCCCTGTTTACATACATCACGGATACCTAGATTTAGTAAGTTACTACCGAGCAAACGACCAAGTAAAAACTCAATAGATAAGTAATACATTTGCTTTTGATTCCCTGCCCGGTACCTTTCATTTGTTGCAATCCAGTGCTGATTCATATACTCACGTACCATATGACCAAGTGTATTATACTGATCACGACTTGTAGAATCTTTGAAACTTTTTCCATACATCGTTTCTAGTTTTTCTAAAAAAGCTGCTTTAAAGCTTTCAACATGAGTAAACATTTTTTTCACCACCTAAGAGTGTTTCAGCAAACTTTTATACAGTTCCTTGTATGCAAGAGCCGACTTTTTCCAGCTATAATCCTCTGTCATTGCCTGTTTTACAAGTTGATTCCATACCGGTTTATTATGGTAATACGCAAGCGCACGACGAACCGTATGTAGCATGTCATGAGCGTTAAAATTTCTAAAACTGAAGCCATTTCCAGTCTCTGTTTTCTCATTATAAGACTGAACTGTATCGTTCAATCCTCCCGTTTCTCTTACAATTGGGATTACACCATATGCTAGTGCAATGAGTTGTCCGAGTCCGCATGGTTCAAACAATGATGGCATTAAAAATAAATCGCTGCCTGCGTATACTTGATGTGCTAACTCTTCATTAAAGCCGATATACACTTTCACTTTTTCTGGATACTCATATGCCATCCATTCAAAAAATTGCTCATACTCAGAATCCCCTGATCCTAAAATGATACATTGTACATCGTCTTCCATCATTTCATGAAAGACAGTACGTACTAAGTCGAGACCTTTTTGCTTTGTTAATCGCGTTACCATTGAAATAATTGGCGTATCTTCTTTTTCTGGCAAACCGAAGTAACGCTGTAATGCACGTTTATTATCTTGCTTATCACATAACGACTCAGCATCATACTGCGTAGTAATATACGCATCTGTTTTCGGATTATATACGCTCGTATCAATACCATTTACAATCCCGATCAGCTTATCATTATATTTGCGCAACAAACCATCTAGTTTTTCTCCAAAAAATTCATATTGAATCTCTTCTTTATATGTTGGGCTAACCGCTGTAATGCGATTTGAAGCGATGATGCCGCCTTTCATAAAGTTAACGTTCCCATAAAATTCAAGCTGTTCACTATCAAAATATTCATCACCAAGCTCCAGTAAATCATGCATAACCTCACGAGGAAACACACCTTGGAACTGCAAATTATGAATCGTATAAACAGTTTTAATATGTTGATATAATGGGTTGTCCCCATACTTTTCACGCAGTAAAAAATTTGCCATCGCAGTATGCCAATCATGACTATGAAGGATATCCACTTCAAAATCTAAGTGCGGCATACACTCTAACACTGCTTTAGAAAAGAAAGAAAAACGTTCTCCATCATCATAATGGCCGTAAAGAGAATCCCTTTTAAAATAATATTCATTGTCGATTAAATAATACGTAATCCCGTCTTGCTCCCCTTTTAAAATCCCGCAATATTGGTTTCGCCAGCCGAGCTGAACATTGACTACCTTATGAAGCGTACATGCTTCTCGTAAATGCTTAGGAATAAGACTGTAGTTTGGAAGTATAATGCGGACGTTTACCCCTAATTTTTTCAATTCTTTTGGAAGTGCACCCGCAACATCTGCTAAGCCTCCTGATTTAATAAACGGTACGCATTCTGATACTGCAAATAAAATATTCACGTGTTGTGCCACTGCCTGAAAAGCGTGTACTTCTGAGCCGCCCTTCTTACAGCTTCCTCCCTTCGGATTTTAAATTCATATCATGATGAGCCAGTGAATCTCTATTTAGATAGGATTTCACTGGCTACATAAATCCATTTTGATTTTTCGACATATAAGTCGCTGCTACGAAGATCAAAAGATGATCTAATCGCCTCTATACACGGGCGGACGCTCTCTTCCACCTGAAAAAGAATGTTTTTTATCAGTTTTTACTTACATAGAACTTTTAAGAATATAACTAGTAATATTTTGACTTTGGACACTACCTTTTTCCACAACATGCGGATTATCAGGTGTTCCTGTTAAAACCACGCCATCTTCAATCTTAACATCTTTATCAATAATAACACCGTCTAATATACAATTATCTCCAATTTGGCTCTTTTGCATAATAATGCTATTTCGAATGACAGAGCCTTTTCCAACCTTAACAGAACGAAATATAACACTGTTATCTACTTGTCCTGTAATAATACTACCGTTTGCAATCATTGTGTTTTTCACCTCAGCGCCTTTCATATAGCGCGTTGGTGGTTCATCCTTTACTTTTGTAAAAATCGGAGCTTCCTTCGTAAATAACTGCTTCCAAATAGCAGGCTGCAAAATTTCTAAACTATGTTTATAATAGCTTTCAATCGAATCGATTACCGCTACATATCCCATATGTTCATATGTAGTAATATACAGCGACTCTCCTCGTTTCTCTTTGACTACATCAAATAAACTATAATGTTCCATGTCTTTATACGTTTCAAATAAGTCTATTAGTAATTGCTTCTTCAGTACATAAGTTTGCAACGACACCCCATCATGACACACTTCCGTAATATCTGCTTCCGTATGTATATGTCTCTCTAACACTGCTTGAAAATTTATCGCTGTAACAAGGTGACTATTTGTAATGACAACATACTCTTGTCTGCTACGCATAAAATAGTCAATATGTCTTCTAAAATGAGCGAAGGAACCAAACTCATCTTGATCACATTGGCAATTCGGAGGAAATAAAAATAAGCCGTCGCGTTTTCTATCTAAATCCCATTGTTTTCCTGATCCGAGATGATCCATCAAGGAACGATTTTTATGACTCGTAAAAATCGCTACACTATGAATATGAGAATTAACCATATTAGAAAGCATGAAATCAATGAGACGATAACGTCCTCCAAATGGTAGTGCAGCTAGTGAACGGTGCCCTGTTACTTTCTTTAAGGAAGGAAAGCTCCCTGTTGCATTAATAATTCCTAACATTGATTCTCCCATTCATCTCATCCCCTTTGTCTATTTTCCTTCTGCAATTAATACGATATCATCTACATTTTTTTCTGATCGAATAACCGTGTTATCCTCAATTACCATGTCTGAGCCAACAATCGCTTTTTCAATTACAACATTTTTTCCAATTCGAGCCCCTGGCATAACAACAGAATCAATTACCTGACTTCCTTCTCCTACTGTTACACCTTGGAATAAAACGGAATGCTTAACCTCTCCCTCAATAACACATCCCTCATTTATCAATGATTCTTCTACTTTTGCCTCTTCAGAAATAAACTGAGGTGGCTCATTTGGATTGACAGAATAAACGCGCCAGTCATGATCATTTAACTGCAATAAAGACTCATCACGAAGTAAATCCATATTTGCTTCCCATAAACTTTTGACTGTTCCAACATCTTTCCAATATCCTTGGAATGGATAAGCAATTAATTTCTTTCCTTCATCCAATAAAAGTGGAAGTACATCTTTTCCAAAATCATTACTAGAGTCTGGATTTCGTGCGTCCATCTCTAAATATTCCTTTAAAATAGCCCAATTAAAAATATAAATTCCCATTGAAGCTAAATTACTTTTCGGAAACTGCGGTTTTTCTTCAAATTCAACAACTTCCATCTCTTCATTCGTGTTCATAATGCCAAAGCGATTCGCTTCATCCCACGGTACTTCAATAACAGAAATCGAAACATCTGCTTCTTTTTCAATATGGTAGTCTAGCATCTTACTATAGTCCATTTTATAAATATGATCTCCTGATAAAATCAGAACATATTCTGGATCATACTGCTGTAAGAAGTTTAAATTTTGATAAATCGCACTCGCCGTTCCTGTATACCATTTCACTCCGGAAGATTCCGCATAAGGAGGTAAAACTGTCACCCCTCCGTTGACACGATCTAAATCCCATGCATTCCCAATACCAATGTAATTATGAAGCTCTAATGGTTGATACTGCGTTAAAATCCCCACTGTTTCAATACCAGAATTCGAGCAATTACTTAATGTGAAATCAATGATTCGGTACTTACCGCCAAAGGGAACAGCTGGCTTTGCTAAATTTTTTGTTAGTGCACTTAAACGACTACCTTTTCCTCCTGCTAGTAACATTGCTACGCAATTCTGTTTTTTTACCATCTTGTTTTTTGCTCCCCTTTCTCGTTTTCACTGGCCGTAAAATAGATACACCAAATGGTGGAATTGTTATTTCTACATGAGCAGACTGGTTATGATACGGCTCTATTATTGCCTTCAGCCGTTTTTTATTTACCTGTCCCGATCCGCCGTATATTGCATCATCACTATTTAAAATCTCGTTATAATACGTGAACTCTGGTACACCTACTTTATAATTTTCATACACAATATTAGTAAAATTACATACCACGACAAGGATATCTTCTTCCTTATCCCCTTTACGGATAAACGAGAAAATACTTTGTTCCTTATTATCGGCATCAATCCACTGAAATCCTTCCTGCGAATGATCCAGCTGCCAAAGTGGTTTAGAACGCTTATACAATGCTATGAGCTCTTTAAAGTAATCATGCATATAACGATGCATTTCAAAATCATGTAAATTCCAATCTAGATCCTCAAGATCTTTCCATTCATCAAACTGACCAAATTCCCCGCCCATAAAGAGTAATTTCTTCCCTGGATGCGTAAGGAAGTACCCGTATAATAAACGGAGTTGCGCAAACTTTTCCCAGTAGTCTCCCGGCATTTTATTTAACAATGATTTTTTCCCGTGAACGACTTCATCGTGAGAAAGTGGCAATATAAAATTTTCAGAGTAAGCATATAACAAAGAAAATGTCATTTTCTCATGAATATATTTTCGGTATTCCGGTGCACACTCCATATATTTCAGCACATCATTCATCCAGCCCATATTCCACTTATAATTAAATCCTAGTCCACCTTCATAAGTTGGAGCGGTCACAAGTGGCCAAGCTGTCGAATCTTCTGCAGTCATCAGGAATTCTTCATCCTCTGCAAATACTGCCTCATTTAACTCTCGTAAAAAGGAAACCGCATATTCATTACTTTGCTCTTTCCCTTCCTTTTCCCAATACAACATATTTGCAACCGCATCGACGCGAAAGCCGTCAATATGGTAATATTTCATCCAAAACAATGCATTTGAAATTAAAAAATTTCGTACTTCCTGTTTTCCTAAATCAAAATTTACTGTTCCCCAAACACGATTTTCTTGCACATCCAAATCTTTATATTCATAGGTGGGTGCCCCATCAAATAAGTACAAACCATGAGCATCCTTACAAAAATGCCCTGGCACCCAATCTAAAATGACACCGATTCCATATTTATGACATTCATCGACAAAATACATAAAATCATGAGGTGTACCAAACCGACTTGTCACCGCATAATATCCAGTACCTTGATATCCCCAAGATCGATCATACGGATGTTCAACAAGCGGCATAATTTCAATATGAGTAAATTGATGTTCCGCCACATAAGGAATAAGCTCCTCTGCCATTTCTCGATACGAGTACAGAGAACCATCTTCTTTCTTTTTCCATGAACCGAAATGCAACTCATAAACTGCCATTGCTTCCTTATAAATTGATTTTCGCTTTTTCTTACGGAACCAATTTTTATCGCTCCATTCGTATCCCCTTATATCAAAAATAACAGATGCCGTATTTGGTCTTACTTCTGCATAATTTGCATAAGGATCTGCTTTTAAAATTGTTTCGCCACCTTTGGTTTCAATCGCATATTTGTATATTTCATTTTCCTCCAAATGTGGTATAAACAATGACCAAATACCCTTTTCTGTCATTTGTATCATCCGATGCCCTTCAACATCCCAATCGTTAAAATCTCCAACTACACTCAGCACTTTCGCATGAGGAGCCCATACTGTAAATCGTACGCCTTGTATTTCATCCTCTACTACAAGATGCGCGCCAAATATGTTATAGCTCTCATAACACTTCTTTGTATGAAACTCATACACACTCTCTTCTATACAATTTGTTACACTCAATATGTTCACCTCACCAAGATGACAGAATTTTTATTACTTTTTAAACATTCGTTAAAAAACTGAAATATCCTTGTGTATTTTTAAATAAATATACGTTTTTTCGTGGAAATTAAAGGAAATATTTTAATTTCTGATAAAATATATCGAATTTTGACGAATATTCATTGAAAGCGTTTTATTCTTATATAATTATTTTACTTGTAATAATATAATAAAAAAGCACTCTATTTTAAATAGAGTGCTTTTTTCTATAAACAACCCTTTCCCAGAAAAAGAGGTATACTTGGGGGATATATGGAAACTGGAAAAGGAATTTATATAAAATTATATATAAAGATTCAGAAGTGGGAAGCAGTTTCCCGCTTCTGAATCATTTATCTTATAGTACTGGTGCCATTGTTTCTTTTAATACTTTTACAGAGTGAGCGAATTTCGCTTTTTCTTCTTCATTTAATTCAAGTTCAACGATTTCACGTACACCCTCGCGGTTAATAACAGCTGGAACACCTACATAAGCATCTTTCTCGCCATATTGACCTTCAAGGTATGCAGATACAGTTAATACACTGTTCTCGTTGTTTAAGATCGCTTTAGTTACACGTAGTAGTGACATACCGATACCGTAGTAAGTTGCACCTTTACGCTCGATGATATGGTAAGCAGCGTCACGTACATTTTCAAAGATTTTATCTAAATCATCTTGGTTATACTGTTCATTGTTCGCTAAAATTGTTTCTAGCTTTTGTACACCTACAGTAGCGTGGCTCCATACCGGAAGTTCAGTATCACCATGTTCACCAACGATGTATGCATGAACGTTGCGTGGATCTACATCTAAGTAGTCACCTAACATATAGCGGAAACGAGCAGAGTCTAAAGTTGTACCTGAACCGATTACACGTTCTTTCGGTAATCCAGATTCTTTCCAAGTTACATAAGTTAAAATATCAACTGGGTTAGTTGCGATTAGGAAAATACCATCAAATCCGTTATCCATAATACCGCGAACGATTTGCTTAAAGATTTTTGTATTTTTCTCAACTAAATCTAAACGAGTTTCACCTGGCTTTTGTGGTAATCCAGCAGTAATAACAACTAAATCTGCATCTTTACAATCTGCATAACTACCGCTCCATACTTTTGTTGGTGATGGAGAAAATGGTACCGCATGGCTTAAGTCCATTGCTTCTCCTTCTGCTTTTGCTTCGTTTACATCTACAAGTACAAATTCTTCTGCTACACCTTGGTTGATCATTGAGTAAGCATAACTACAACCTACAGCTCCTGTTCCTACTAATACTACGCGATTGATACCTTTTTTCATGGTAATTTCCCCTCTCTATTGTTCACATATATTTTTTATTATTATTTAAGTAATTAATTAAAGTACTAATTTAATGTTGTTTAACTTCCTTACACACATATTGTAGCATGAATCATTGTGAATACATTCACAAATTATGACCTATTTGTGAACTTTTTCACAGATAGGAGAAAGCTATAGTGACAGGTGTGGAATCAATCACAATGGAAGCCTTTTCTTTAGATTGTGAAAAGCTTGTTTCATTATATTTTATCGTTTACCTATTAAAGATTAAATCCTATATAATCTGCAATAGCTCTATATCCTTCCAATTACAATTTCTTTATGCTCAAAAACGAAAAAGCTATCCTTTCAGCAGTATTTCCAGAAAGAATAACTTATTTTTCGTTTTTGGAACCATCCTTTTTCTTAGCTTGTTGATGGTGTAAGGGTACCTCTACAAAATATTAGCCACATCTCCATCTTATCTTTTTTCCGGCATTAAACGAGTAGATACCCCAATTCGATTCCATGCATTAATAGCAACAATCTGCATAATGATTTCAGCAATTTGTTCTTCTTTAAAGAATTTCCTTACTTCTTCATATACCTCATCAGGAACGTGCGTTTCCGCTACTAGTGTAATTGCCTCTGTCAAAGCAAGCACAGCACGTTCTTCCTGCGTAAAGAATGGTGTCTCACGCCAAGCATTAAGAGCATAAATACGTTGCTCTGTTTCCCCTAGTTTTCGTGCATCTTTCGTATGAAGATCAATGCAATACGCACATCCATTGATTTGAGAAGCACGGATTTTAATTAGCTCTTTCAATATTTCATCAATACTTGTAGTCATCAAGTATTTTTCTAAACCTACCATTGCCTTATAACCTTCCGGATTTACCTTTCCCATTAAAAATCTTGTTTCCATCGTATACTCCCTCCACAAAATAAAATTAGTTTGTACTTTGGCACCAGGATATTTAATAAGGGCCTTCATGATCACTATCTGCTGTAAAATATTTTAATTCATAACAGAAGTTCTAATCAAAAACATACATAGCATCCCTTTTATACCCTGTCACTTATAAGACAAATTAGCTTTTCAATTTGTGACAAAATAAAAAAGAGATCTTAAAATAAAGATCTCTTTTTCAATTAAATGCTATAGAACTGGAATATGCTTTAATTTATCAGGATTGACTATAATGTAGATTCTTCTAATGGATTCCCCGCTTTCATCCCACTCAAAACATATGGCTTTCTCTGCATGGCCTTTATTCCTTGCTAAGATGCCAAATTGACCATTTATAATAGTTGGAAGAAGCTCTAATTGAAAGAACCCTCGTGAAGCAATAGCCTCCAGAAATATCTGGATACGCTGTTTGCCCAGAATCGGAAATATAGCAGCACGCACTTTACCGCCTCCATCAGTGACAAGTCTTGCATCTACTGTCAGTAAATTAATAAATTCCTCAAAATTTCCTGTTTCTGAGCCTTTGATAAAGGTATGTATCATCTTTTCTGTCTGATTTGACTGTTGCGGATGTACGGGTACTTCATGCCTTATCTTCTCTTTACAACGACTATAAATCTTTCGGCAATTTGCCTCTGATTTGTTTAAAATTTCCGCTATTTCACGATAATCGTAACTTAGCGCTTCCCTTAAAACAAATACGGCTCTTTCAACAGCTGTTAAATTCTCTAACAGTACAAGAAATGCATAGGATACTCTTTCGTTTTGAAGGATAGTTTCCATAGGATTTAGTTTCATCGTATCTATTTCCGGCTCAGGAAGCCATTCTCCTGTATACACTTCTCTCTTTTTCCGAGCCGATTGTAGTATATTCAAACAATGATTTGTCGTCATTTTAATTAAATACGCTTTCATATTTCTAACGGATTCCTGGTCCATATGTTGACCTTTGATAAATATATCTTGAGTAACATCCTCCGCATCACTAACAGAGCCAAGTAGGCGGTATGCAACAGAGTAAACTAAAGGCTGATACGTTCGATACAAAGTTTCAAAATCCATACGATCACTCCATTCTATAGCGTGTTTCAATATAAAAATATATAATTTGTTATAATTCTTTCTGTTACGAGAGGAACGATTCTTAATCTTATGCAAGCTCTTAAATATCACTGATATAATACTATTTGATAGTTTTTATCCATAGAAAGCAAGGACTACAACTTGTATAAATTCTTACAAAAAAGCAGACCTATCAAAGTCTGCTTTAGTTTAAAGAAAATCCTTATAATAAATAAAAAAGAGATAGCAGATTATGCTATCTCTTTTAGTATGACCCGTACGGGATTCGAACCCGTGTTACCGCCGTGAAAGGGCGGTGTCTTAACCACTTGACCAACGGGCCAATTTCTGGCAGAGAAGAAGGGATTCGAACCCTCGCACCGCGTTAGCGATCTACTCCCTTAGCAGGGGAGCCCCTTGAGCCACTTGGGTACTTCTCTATATAATATGGCTCCGCAGGTAGGACTCGAACCTACGACCGATCGGTTAACAGCCGATAGCTCTACCACTGAGCTACTGCGGAATAATGGTGGGCCTAAATGGACTCGAACCATCGACCTCACGCTTATCAGGCGTGCGCTCTAACCAGCTGAGCTATAGGCCCCCAATGGAAAAAGCGGGTGAAGAGAATCGAACTCTCGACCAGAGCTTGGAAGGCTCTTGTTTTACCACTAAACTACACCCGCATAAAATTAAAATGGTGAGCCATGAAGGACTCGAACCTTCGACCCTCTGATTAAAAGTCAGATGCTCTACCAACTGAGCTAATGGCTCATTTTGAAAGTGGTGCCGGCTAGAGGACTTGAACCCCCAACCTACTGATTACAAGTCAGTTGCTCTACCAATTGAGCTAAGCCGGCTTGCTATTTCAAAATGGTGGCTCGGGACGGAATCGAACCGCCGACACGAGGATTTTCAGTCCTCTGCTCTACCGACTGAGCTACCGAGCCAGAAATAAATGGCGGTCCCGACCGGGGTCGAACCGGCGATCTCCTGCGTGACAGGCAGGCATGTTAACCACTACACCACGGGACCATTTGGTTGCGGGGACAGGATTTGAACCTGCGACCTTCGGGTTATGAGCCCGACGAGCTACCAGACTGCTCCACCCCGCGACGGTATAATATTCTTTTTAAAAAATGGAGGAGGTAGAGGGATTCGAACCCCCGCGCGACTCTCGCCGCCTGTCGGTTTTCAAGACCGATCCCTTCAGCCAGACTTGGGTATACCTCCGAGATATTTACTTTAAATGGTGGACCTTGTAGGACTCGAACCTACGACCGGACGGTTATGAGCCGTCTGCTCTAACCAGCTGAGCTAAAGGTCCTTTATGGTAGCGGCGGAGGGGATCGAACCCCCGACCTCACGGGTATGAACCGTACGCTCTAGCCAGCTGAGCTACACCGCCATAATAAAGTTATAAGTGGAGCCTAGCGGGATCGAACCGCTGACCTCCTGCGTGCAAGGCAGGCGCTCTCCCAGCTGAGCTAAGGCCCCATGTTTAAAGATATCGGGAAGACAGGATTTGAACCTGCGACCCCCTGGTCCCAAACCAGGTGCTCTACCAAGCTGAGCCACTTCCCGTTAATAAAAGCGCGCCCGAGAGGACTCGAACCCCTAACCTTTTGATCCGTAGTCAAACGCTCTATCCAATTGAGCTACGGGCGCATATGGTGCCGAGGGCGGGGGTCGAACCCGCACGGTGGTCACCCACCGCAGGATTTTAAGTCCTGTGCGTCTGCCTGTTCCGCCACCCCGGCATGTCATATTGAAAATTGGAGCGGAAGACGGGATTCGAACCCGCGACCCCAACCTTGGCAAGGTTGTATTCTACCACTGAACTACTTCCGCATGACATGTATGAGATATTTTATTAAAAGTGCGGGTGAAGGGAGTCGAACCCCCACGCCAAAGGCGCCAGATCCTAAGTCTGGTGCGTCTGCCAATTCCGCCACACCCGCATATTATTTTAAAAATGGGGCGACTGATGGGAATCGAACCCACGAATGCCGGAGCCACAATCCGGTGCGTTAACCACTTCGCCACAATCGCCATAGTTACTGGTGCCGGCTAGAGGACTTGAACCCCCAACCTACTGATTACAAGTCAGTTGCTCTACCAATTGAGCTAAGCCGGCATAAATGGTGGAGGATGACGGGATCGAACCGCCGACCCCCTGCTTGTAAGGCAGGTGCTCTCCCAGCTGAGCTAATCCTCC
>NZ_JH921520.1:0-231 GCF_000299035.1 Bacillus bingmayongensis | reverse complement strand
CCTACTCTCACAGGGGCAAGGCCCCAACTACCATCGGCGCTAGAGAGCTTAACTTCCGTGTTCGGTATGGGAACGGGTGTGACCTCTCTGCCATCATTACCAGACTTATTTCATTTGAGACAATCATTATTATACTTGATTCATTTTAAATGTCAACAAGTTTTTTTATATTCTCTCAAAACTAGATAACACTTGCTACATATTATATGGTTAAGTCCTCGATCTATTAGT
>NZ_JH921519.1:396619-457659 GCF_000299035.1 Bacillus bingmayongensis | reverse complement strand
CCAATTGTTAATTGTGTCTAACAATTGGGGTGCAGTTCATAAAGAGTGGTACGTTTTTTATATGCGATAAGTAAAGAGAATTCTCTTAATGACTTTTATTAGCTTTTGCATGAGTCTTAAAGAAGACTGGAAAATGTACATTATATATAACAGTGACTACACGTATGGTGAATGTTACGAGTAAACAAATATAGAAAGCTAATACATGTGCACCCATTTCATATGTGATTAGGAAACTAATCGCACCTAGAATAGAAGCAATTGCGTAAATTTCTTTACGGAATACATAGGGGATATCTTGAGCGCAAATATCACGCAAAATCCCTCCACCAATACCTGTAATAACACCCATCGAAACGACTAAGAATGAGGCATTGACGTGATGCGACATCGCTGCGTTTGCACCAATAGCGGTAAAGACTCCTAAACCGACAGCATCTGAAAGCATAATGACAACTTGGAGTTTATTAATGCGTTCAAAAAACATGCAAGTAAAAAGTGCTGCTAATACGCTGACAAAAAAGTAAATTGGTTGTACAAATGCGACAGGAGGTAGGTTACCAATCATAATATCACGAATAATTCCGCCACCTAGTGCAGTAGCTACAGCTAAACAAAGGACACCAAACAAATCTAGATCTTTCTTTAAACCAACTAATGTACCAGAAATGGCAGCGGCAACAATGCCAAGAAACGTAAATATTTCGATTAATAACATGGCTCTATTCCCTTCCTCCTAAAGATGTTCCAGAGAAAAAATATACACTAAAGTTATGAAAATAACAATTACTTTTCGTTACATGTAGAAAAACGAAAGAAATACATAAAGAAAGCGTTTGTAAAGGTGAAAAAAATAAGCTATAAAAATGATATTTTAATAAGAAATCCATTCATTCATTAGGTGATAATTATTTTTAAATCCATATAAAATAATTTAACATTTATATAAGATTATATTTTAGTATAAATTGGAAATTAAGAGGGGGTAACATTTTCTTTTTCTATACTTTTTAAAAGGTGGGGATTATTTATAGGAGATAATTTTTTCTTATAAGGGAGAGATGGACAATTGGTAATTGTATAAAAATAGTTCTCAAATTAAATATGAGTTATGTTATAATTACTAGGTGTATTTTAAATGATATAAACGATGTTTAAATGATAATGTAATGATTTTGTATGGAGGTCTCGGAATGTTAGCAAATCAAGCTAGGATTAGGTTTGAGCAGTTTTTGCTCTTTTTTATTATTTTACAGCCTGTTTTAGATCTATTAACGTCGCTTAGTATTATCGTATTAAAAATAAATACGACATTTGGGATAATAGCAAGATTCCTTATTATGGCGATCTGTGGCATTTATATCTTGTTGCAGGCAAAAGAAAAGGAAAATAGGAAGTTTTTAATTTATCTTATCTTACTAGCAGTGGTACTTGGAATAGGGTTTATTAATAATAAACTTATCAAGAGCCCGATTGTATTAGGAGAAGAAATGAAATTCGTTGCAAAAGCATTGTATATATATATTATGCTTAGTGCATACATTTTAGCTTTAAAATCGTTGAAGAAACTTACAAATATTGGGGATAAAGTTAGAAACAATATTATGTATTCTACATTAATTATTAATATTGTTATGGTTGTTTCTATTACAACGTCTACAGACTTTGGTAGTTATGAATGGATGAAAGTTGGTTCCCGTGGATGGTTTTATGCAGGGAATGAACTAGGATCAATTCTAGCTATTATCTTCCCGATTGTAGTACTATACTCAGTTCAAAAAACGAAAAGTATCACTAGTGTTTTATACTGGATTCCATCCCTGTTAATGATTTATTCTTTAATTCAGGTCGGTACGAAAGTAGGAATGGGTTCAATTGGTGCTACTTTGGCAGCAGCAATTTTTATTATTCTACTTCAGTTGTTATTTGATAGAAAAAATCCGAACAAGAAAGCTCTTTTACTTAATGGAGTGATTGCCATCGTTCTATTAGCTGGTATTGTTGGCACGTTTAAAAAGACACCATTAGCGCAGAATATGGGCATCCATACAGGTTATTTAGCTGAACAGAATGCGGCACAACAACAACAAAAAGAAAAAGAAATTAAAGAGAAGCTAAATGAACAACAGCAGCATAAACCAGAGAAGCCAGAAGAAAAGGCAAAAGTAGAAGAAGAAGTTAAAAAAGAGCTTCAGAAAGAACAGAAAAAAGAAAATCAAGAGAACCTAATCTTTAGTGGGCGTCAAGTATATGCAGAAAGACATAAGCAGTTCTTTAATGAAGCGCCAATGTCACAAAAATTGTTAGGAATGGGTTACGCAGGTAACTTTAAATATAATCCAGAAAAGCAACCTGATCCAAAGTTGATTGAAATGGACTTCCATGATTGGTTTTATGATTTTGGGATTATCGGTTTCGCGTTAATGATGATTCCGTTCATCTATTATGGTTTAAAAATCTTATTGACCATTATTACAAGATTTAAAGACATATTTAATATAAAATATGGAATGATAGCAGCAAGCTTAGTGTTAGCTTTAGGTATCGCATATACTGCAGGTCATATTTTGACGGCACCAGGAGTTGGGATTTACTTTGTAGTGGTGTTAGCTTATCTAATTGTAGATTTAGAAATTGAATGATAAAAATAAAAGCTAACTTTTGTTAGCTTTTATTTTTTAGTACAGTAAAATAAAAGATAGATGGAAAATGTGGCGAGGATTTAAAGGAGGAAAAAAAGTATGAGGATATTGCATATGAATGCGGGAGCAGAAGATGGAGGAGGGAAAACACATATTATTTCACTTCTTGATCAGTTTCCGACCGATGAAGTAGAATTAGCAGTATTTGAAGACGGAATTGTTGCGAGGGAAGCAAGAGAATTAGGGATAAAAGTTCATGTGTTTTCACAAAAGTCTCGCTACGATTTATCCATTTTGAAGAATATAAGTGGATTCATTAATAAAGAAAAATTTGATATTGTTCATACGCACGGACCGAGAGCAAACTTTTATGTTTCCCTAATGAAAAAGAAGATCGCTGCAAAATGGGTTACGACGATTCATAGTGATCCGTTCGAGGACTTTACAAAACAAGGCTTAAAAGGTTGGATTTTTACGAAATTGAATTTAAAGGCTTTAAAAGATATAGATTTATTCTTTGTTGTAACAAATCGATTAAAAAAGAGTTTAGCGCAATTAGGAATTTCGAGCGAAAAGATGCGTGTTATTTATAATGGTATCGAGTATGACAAAGAAAAAGCACAAGGGTATAATAAGAAAGAAACGTTTAACATTGATGAAGATGTATTTACAGCGATTCAAGTTGCTCGTCTTCATCCCGTTAAAGGTCATGAAGTATTGTTTGAGGCATTGAAACAAACGACATTGACGAAAATTAAAGTATTATTAGTAGGCGATGGTCCTTTAGAACAAGAACTTAAGGCGTTAGCTACCGAAAAGGGAGTTGCAAGTAAAGTTGAGTTTTTAGGACATCGTCAAGATGTAAAAGAATTATTTGCGTCTTCGCATGTTAATTTATTAACATCTCATAGTGAAGGTTTTCCTTTAGTTTTATTAGAAGCAGCGAATCAACGTGTTCCATCTATTGTAACGAGGGCGGGAGAAATTGAGCCGTTAATTGTAGATGAAAATTACGGCTGGATTGTTCCAACTGGCGATGGAAAGGCGTTAGCTGTTGCGTTAGAAGAGGCGTATGAAAAGTGGAAAACTGGAGAGTTAGCTGTAATGGGAAAACACATCTATGAGCATGCTGTGGCAAACTTCTCATTGCACAAGTTATATGAAGATACGAAAGAAACATATAAAGAATTAATAGCTAAAAACCTTTAATAGCAGAGAGGATTGTAATTATGGCAGTACAAACAGTTGATATTTTAGGTGTCCCTTTCTCTACAATGACAATGGAAGAGACAATCCAATATCTCATGAAACAGCTAGAATCGGGACAAGATCACACATTCCAAGTTGTAACAGCAAATCCTGAAATTGTAATGTGTGCGAAAAAGGATCCAAGTTTTCATCAAACACTGTTGAAAACAGATTTGATTACACCAGATGGTATCGGTGTTGTAAAAGCTAGTGGTATGCTAGGAACACCACTAAAAGAGCGTGTAGCAGGATTCGATTTAATGAGCGAGTTATTCGGTACGTTATCGAAAGAGAATAAATCTGTATCTGTTTTTTTATTGGGAGCAAAGCCACATGTTGTGAAAGGTGCAGCTGATCATTTAACAAAAACATACTCAGCTGTATCCATTGTTGGTACACAAGACGGATACTTTAAGCCAGAAGAGGAAGAGAATATTATTTCTCGTATTCAAGAGGCAAAACCTGATTTATTACTTGTAGCACTTGGATTTCCAAGACAAGAAAACTTTATTCAAAATAATAAGCATCGCTTGCAAACAAAGATGGCTGTTGGTGTAGGTGGTAGCTTGGATGTTTGGGCTGGTGAGGTAAAGCGTGCACCAAAATGGATCCAAGCAATTCATTTAGAATGGTTTTACCGTTTATGTAGCAATCCAACACGTTGGCGTCGTCAGCTAGTATTAGCTGAATTTTTAAAAGAAGTAATGCGTTCGAAAAAGTAGCGAAATCTCGCTACTTTTTTTATGAATGGAAATGGTTTTGGTGGGCCTGTTAATCCAGGGGACGATGCTAATGTAATGAAATTTGCTGTAACGAAAAAATTAAGCGAAACAGATTGAAGTTATATTCCATGTCATATCAGGAAAAAAGAGGATAGTTTAAGAAGATGTATGAAACGTATTCGGAAATTAAAGGTAACTGCATCACATGATATGTATAATCGTCCTATGTTTCTGTTAGATGATAAAATGTGGCATGATTCTGTTTTAGAAATTACGAAGATAGGAGATGTAGAGATATGGGAGTTTTTGAATGTTACGGGTGGTGTTCATCCAATTCATTTACACCTTGTGTATTTTTATATTCTCGATCGGCAGCCATTTGAGGTGAGCTTTTATAATGAAACAGGTGAAATACGTTTTACAGGCCTACCGATTATGCCGGATGAGGATGAACGTGGACCAAAAGATGTTGTTCGTGCTTCTCCTGGGCATATCACCCGCATAGTCTGAAGATCATGATTATGATGCGTCCATTTCAAATAATTGAGTAAAACGCCTGTGTATAGGGCGTTTTTTTTTATCTCGCTATTTGCGAACAGTAATACCCTCGCCTCAAATTTCAGCAAAAGCAGAGAGGTTAGGTAAGGGCTAATAATCAGTGGGGGATGAAGAAAATCACTACTTATTAAAGTTTCACTTTATGGGAATGATGAAGGAGGACTTTATATATGAAATTGTTTTACTTATACAATACACATGTGTAAAATGATGTGTAAAGACACCTGTGTAAGGAGGACTTCTAGTGGGGAATGTAAAAGAAATTTCAAAGCGAAAGCTTCTTGGAATAGCAGGACTTGGCTGGTTATTTGACGCAATGGATGTTGGTATGCTTTCATTTGTCATCGTGGCACTTCAAAAAGAATGGGGATTAAGTAGCCAAGAGATGGGCTGGATAGGCAGCATTAATTCAATCGGCATGGCAGTCGGGGCGCTTGTATTCGGCATACTAGCAGATAAGATGGGAAGAAAATCTGTCTTTATTATAACGCTATTATTATTTTCTATCGGTAGTGGTCTAACAGCTTTATCCACAACACTAACTGTGTTTCTTATTCTGCGCTTTTTAATCGGTATGGGCCTTGGCGGGGAATTACCCGTTGCGTCTACTCTTGTATCTGAAAGTGTTGAGGCACATGAACGCGGAAAAGTTGTTGTATTACTAGAAAGCTTTTGGGCTGGCGGTTGGTTAATTGCAGCACTTATTTCTTATTTTGTAATTCCAAAGTATGGTTGGCAAGTAGCGATGGTGTTAAGTGCGATTCCAGCCTTATATGCCTTATATTTAAGATGGAATTTACCAGATTCACCAAGGTTTGAAAAGGTTGAGAAAAAGCAATCTGTTATTACAAATATAAAGGCAGTTTGGTCTTTAGAATATCGTAAAGCAACAATTATGCTATGGGTTTTATGGTTCTGTGTGGTCTTTTCTTATTATGGTATGTTTCTTTGGTTACCAAGTGTAATGGTATTAAAGGGATTTAGCTTAATAAAGAGTTTTCAGTATGTATTAATTATGACATTGGCACAGCTCCCAGGATATTTTACTGCGGCATGGTTTATTGAACGCCTTGGCCGTAAATTTGTATTAGTTACGTATTTAATAGGTACGGCATGCAGTGCATATGTATTTGGAATAGCAGATTCACTTACGACATTATTGATAGCTGGAATGTTTTTGTCCTTCTTTAACTTAGGGGCATGGGGTGCTTTATATGCATATACACCTGAACAGTATCCAACAGCAATTCGTGGTACAGGAGCGGGGATGGCTGCTGCCTTTGGTCGTATTGGTGGAATCCTTGGTCCACTATTAGTAGGTTATCTCGTTGCTTCGAAAGCACCTCTGTCATTGATTTTTACAATCTTTTGCGGTTCTATTTTGATTGGGGTACTTGCAGTAGTAATGCTTGGTCGGGAAACGAAGCAGCAAGAGTTAGTATAATGAAAAAAGGGAGTCCAGCAGACTTCCTTTTTTGTTATCACGCATTAACGAGCGGTCATACTCTCATCTCGAAGTAAAGGAGTTAGATGGGAGCTAAAAACTACCCGTAAAAGCCTGATTGGTGAGGGCTAATAATCAGTGGAGGATGCAAAAAACACTGATCAAATTTATACTTTATGCTGTAGTGAAAGAATTAATAGTAAGTAGAAAATCTGGTTAGAAAAAGGGATTATTTCTTACGAAAGCGAATGTATACAACAAGACATATGGACAAAAGAATTAGGTGGTTGGGCAAATGAAAATTTTACTTATCATGGAAGAGACAGAAAATAGAAATCGATTAATTGAGACATTTACGGAAAATATGCGAAATGTAGAGTGCTTTGAAGCAAGAACAGGAATGGAATCTTTACAAGTAGCCAAAAAACATATTCCTGATTTTGTTTTTTTAGATACAAAATTAAAGGATGGCACAGGGTTTGAATTCTCTAGCTTATTACAACAATTAAGTTGCGATACAAGGTTTATTTTTATCGGTGAGAATATAGAAGAGGCGATAACAGCTTTTCGCTTCCAAGCGTTTTATTATTTACTACGACCTTTTCGTGCAGAAGATTTACAATTTCTTTTGCATAGAATAGAGCAAGAAAAAGGAAAAAATATAAAAAGTCATTTGCGCAAACTTCCGATTGAAAGACATGAAGGGATTACGTATATTTTTCCAGAGGATATTGTATATGTAAGTAAGAATAAGGAGAATAAAACCGTCTCAATTTATACAACAAATAATCAGTATATTTCAACGTATACACTTCAAGAATTAGAAAATAAATTAACAGCATATGATTTTTTACGTGTTCATAAGAGTTATTTAATAAATGTCATGTATGTTCAGGAACTAAAGCCTTATTATAATGGAACTTATAATCTTTATTTGGAAAGGTATGATGAGCAGCCGATTCCTGTTAGTCGAAATTATGTAAAACGACTTCGAAATAAAATTGAACTATGACAAGTCGTGGGTGAATTTCAACATGTTAACATAAGAATCCTTCATGATAAGGAGGATTCAACTTAAATATTCAGAAAATTTAGTACAATCTCCACTAAGAAGTAGTATAAGGGGGATTGTATGTGAAGGCATTTAAGTCAATTTTACTTTGGGGTGTAATCGCAGCATTAGGAGCAGTTGGATTTGGTGTAATTGCCTTATCACAAGGTGAAACGATTAATGCTGTATGGCTATTAGTGGCAGCTGTTTCTGTATATGCCGTTGCTTACCGTTTCTATAGTAGATTTATCGCACGAAAAGTATTTGAACTAGATAATAATCGGCAAACACCTGCTGAGACGCTCAATGATGGGAAGGATTATGTTCCAACAAATAAATGGGTATTATTTGGACATCACTTTGCGGCAATTGCTGGAGCTGGTCCACTAGTAGGGCCAATTTTGGCAGCGCAAATGGGATATTTACCAGGAACAATTTGGATTATTGTTGGAGTTGTAATCGCTGGAGCTGTACAAGATTTTGTTATTTTATTTGCTTCAATGAGACGTAATGGAAAATCATTAGGTGAAATGATTAAAGATGAGATTGGTCCTGTAACAGGATTAATTGCAATGATTGGTATTTTAGGCATTATGATTATTTTATTAGCGGTATTAGCTCTAGTGGTTGTGAAAGCGCTTGTTGGTAGTCCTTGGGGAATGTTTACAATCGCAGCGACAATTCCAATTGCTATTTTAATGGGTGTTTATATGCGTTATATCCGTCCGGGACGCGTTGGAGAGGGGTCGGTTATCGGTATTATTTTACTCCTTTTATCTCTTGTGGGAGGACAGTATGTAGCTGAGAATCCTACGCTCGCAAGCATGTTTACTTTTAGTGGTGAAACGATTGCAATTATGCTTATTGTATACGGCTTTATTGCATCTGCATTACCAGTTTGGATGCTCCTTGCTCCGCGTGATTATTTAAGTACATTTTTAAAGATCGGAACAATTGTTGGGCTAGCAATTGGGATTTTAATTGTAGCACCAAACTTACAAATGCCGGCTGTGTCCAAGTTTATTGATGGAACAGGACCGGTATTTTCTGGAAATCTATTTCCGTTTTTATTTATTACAATCGCGTGCGGGGCTGTATCAGGATTCCATGCTTTAGTTTCCTCTGGTACCACGCCGAAGATGATTGAAAGAGAAGGTCATGCCCAGCCAATTGGTTACGGGGCCATGTTAATGGAATCGTTCGTCGCGGCGATGGCAATGATTGCGGCTTGTGTATTAACACCAGGGACATACTTTGCAATTAACAGTCCAGCAGCTCTTATTGGTACCGATGTATCACAAGCTGCTCAAGTTATTTCTTCTTGGGGATTTGCAATTACACCAAATGAATTAAAAGATCTTGCTGTAAATGTTGGTGAACAAACCATTTTATCTCGTACAGGAGGAGCACCAACATTAGCAATTGGGATGGCCTACATCTTCTCACAAGTAATTGGTGGAACCGCGATGATGGCATTTTGGTATCATTTTGCTATTTTATTTGAAGCACTATTTATTTTAACTACAATTGATGCTGGTACACGTGTAGGACGATTTATGATTCAAGATATTTTAGGGCACGTATATAAACCATTTTCGAAGACAGATTCTACACTGGCTAATGTTATTGCAACAACCCTATGTGTGTTAGGATGGGGGTATTTCTTATACCAAGGTGTAGTTGATCCACTTGGTGGAATTAATACGTTATGGCCACTCTTTGGAATAGCTAACCAAATGTTAGCTGGAATCGCTTTATTACTTGGAACAACGATATTGTTCAAAATGGGGAAAAAGGCGTACGTTTGGGTTACACTTATCCCAACGGTAGGCTTGTTGATTGTGACGATGACAGCTGGCTATCAAAAATTATTTCATGAGAATCCGAAAATTGGATTTTTATCGCATGCAAAAGTATTTCAAAACGCTTTAGATGAAAGAAAAATACTAGCACCAGCTAAAAATGTGGCACAAATGAAGCAAATTATTTTCAATGATTATATTGATGCAGCACTATGTGGTATTTTCATGGTAGTTGTTATCGCAGTTCTTGTTTCGGCTATTCGTATATGGATTAAAGTGTTGCAAAATAAAGCAACACCATTAAAAGAAGCACCATATATTCCAAGAGATGAAAGTGAGTCGAGAAATTATGCTTAAAAAATTGGGGAAGGTGTGGAGAACACGTAAGCAATTTATTAGTTTGCTTGTTGGAGTACCAAGTTATGAAAAGTACGTTACTCATATGAAACAGCACCACCCAGAAGAACCGATTCTATGTCGAAAACAGTTTTTTGCAGAAGCACAAGAAGCTAGGTTCAATGCGAAAGGTGGAAAAATATCAAGGTGTTGCTGAAGAGAAAGAGCGATTCGTCGCTCTTTTTTACTTTTTTGTTGTTTCACGTGGAACAACAAAAATGGTTTTGAGTGTATAGTTTTTTGAATAGAGTTTGAAAAGAAATGGTAGAAATAAGGTTTAGCATCATAAAAAACAAGCTATCCATAGATAGCCTGTTTTTTTATTTCTTATACAAGCTCTTTTCCAGCAGCAAATTTACGATATGCACCGTGATGTGTTGGTCCGATGTATTCGTTTAATTTGAAAGAGTGACGAATCGCAGCTGTGATGAAGTCTTTTGCGATTGCTACAGCTTCCTTTACAGATTTACCTTTTGCAAGTTCTGCCGTAATTGCTGCAGAGTATGTGCAACCTGCGCCGTGTGTATTTGTTGTATCAATTTTCTCTGATTCTAAGAAGTCGAATGTTTCTCCATCGTACAATACATCGATTGCAGTTTCTGTACCTAGTTTGCTACCGCCTTTAATTAGTACATATTTTGCACCTAAAGTATGGATTTTTTTAGCAGCTTCTTTCATGTCTTCAAGGGAATTAATTTTCACACCGCTTAATTGGTATGCTTCAAATAAGTTTGGTGTTACAACTAATGCTTTTGGAACAAGTACATCACGTAAGCAGTCATTTGTTTCAGGATGCAATGCTTCATCTGCCCCTTTACAAACCATAACTGGGTCTACTACTACATTTTGTAGATTATGCTTTTCAATTGTTTCAGCAACCATTTCAATGATTTCAACAGATCCAAGCATACCCGTTTTTAAAGCATCAACACCAACACCTTCAATTGTTGTTTCTAATTGTGGCTTGAGTGTAGAAGCAGGAATAGGGAATACGTTATGTGCCCAGCCGTTATGTGGATCCATCGTTACGATTGTTGTAAGAGACGTCATTCCGTATACACCAAGTTCTTGGAACGTTTTTAAATCCGCTTGTATACCAGCGCCACCGCTTGTGTCAGAACCAGCGATTGTAAGTGCTTTGTTTAATGTCATTGTGAAAGCCCCCTCAGATGATATAATGAAAACTACATTTTTAATCATTATATCAATCTTATGAATAAGTACAAAGTGAAAAAGTTACTTGTTTGTTTGAGAATACATTAAATTTGGTACAATGAGAAAAGAAAATATTGTATGTAGGAGACAATTTATGTTTCAAGAGAACCGTATAAGCGAATTAGCTATATTAAAAGAGATTGCAGAAACATTAAATACATCCAATGATACATATCATGTGCTACAAGCGGTATTAGAAAAATTGCTGCATGTAACAGGATTAACGACAGGATGGATTTTTCTTGCCGATGAAAATGGCAGATATACAAAATTAATTGATTATCATTTACCAGCAGCGCTTTCCTTTCAAAATAAAAGGCCAATGTGTGAAGGAGAATGCTGGTGCCTGCGCCGTTTTGTAGAAGGGAAATTAGAGCGAGCGGTTAATATTATTGAATGTAAAAGAATCAACAACGCGGTTGAAAATAATTGGGGTGACACAGAAGGGATTCTTCATCATGCTACTGTTCCATTAAAAGCTGGTGGAGAAGAATTTGGCGTACTAAATGTAGCGAGTCCAGGAAAAACACATTTTTCTGAAGAAGAACTGATGCTATTACAATCGGTTGCCCTGCAAATTGGAACAGCTTTAAAACGAACGAAGCTATATGGAAATGAAAAGAAACGAGCTCATTATTATGTGAAACTAGAGCGTTTTATTCAGGAACTAAGAAAGATTCATAAGTTAAATACATTGCCAGAAGAAGTTGTAAAACAAGTGGGAAATGTATTTCTATGGGAGCAAGTCGCATTTTTTATACAAGAAGAAAAGAAGTTATCCATGCGAGCTTTCTATAAGAAGCATACATTGCAAGAGGATTCGGGTTTTGAGAGGGCAGCAAAGGAAGCGATAGAAAAGAACCGACCTGTTTTAATGAAAAGACAAGTTGGAAATGGCGTTCATCCTAACGGTTCTATTATTGCAGCTCCAATACATATTCGAAATCACGTCTTTGGTGTTTTATGTGTGAATTCAAACCAGGTTGAGTTTGATACAAATGCCGTAGATGTTCTTCAAGCGTTAACGAATCATATTTCATTAATGATTGAGAATTTACGATTAAATGAACAGCGCCGCGAGCTTGTTAGAATGGAAGAACGTAACCGTTTGGCAAGGGATCTGCACGATTCAGTTTCACAAAAATTATTTTCATTAACCTTCATGACGAAGGGAGCAGAGGCTGTTTTGAAGGGACAAAATGAAAGGGTAGATCAATCTCTTCATGAGATGAGGGAGTTAGCGCAAGGTGCTTTAAAAGAAATGCGGACACTTATTTGGCAGCTTCGTCCAGCGGGACTAGAAAAAGGATTACTGCCAGCTTTAAAGCAATATGGTGAAAACTTAGGTTTAAAAATTCGTGAGCAGGTTACAGGTGTACGTGATTTACCGCGTGTAGTAGAAGAAACATTATGGCGTATTGGACAAGAGGCATTAAATAATGTAAGTAAGCATGCAGGTGTAAGAGAAGCAACGATTTATTTCAAAGTGACAGAGAACAATGTATCCTTAGAAGTAGTTGATCACGGCGTTGGTTTTATAGAGAAGAATGTAAAAGAGAAGAAATCGCTCGGTATGACAACGATGCGTGAACGAGCGGAGTTAATTGGTGGATATATTACGATTGTAAGTGAAGAAAAGAGAACAAGTATAAAAGTTATCATACCATTATAATGTCATGTGAAGATGAGGGGAATTCGTGAAGATAAAAGTATTATTAGTTGATGATCATACAGTTGTTTTAAAAGGATTAGCATTTTTTTTAAGTACGCAAGAAGATTTGGAGCTAGTTGGAGAAGCAAATAACGGGAAAGAAGCGTTAACGAAAGTAGGCGAGGTGCAGCCGGATGTTGTACTAATGGATTTATATATGCCAGAGATGGATGGTATTGAAGCAACTGCGTGCATAAAAAAAGAATATCCAAATGTGAAAGTACTCGTATTAACTAGTTTTTCGGATCAAGCGCATGTTTTACCAGCTTTAAAGGCTGGGGCAAGCGGATATATTCTTAAAGATGTTGAACCAGATCAACTTGTGGAAGCGATTCGTAGTGCATACAAAGGAAATATTCAGCTTCATCCTGATATAGCAAGTGCACTTCTTTCTCAAACATTGCCGCAAGAAGAGCAACAGGAGTCATCAAATATTCATGTAGATGTACTAACGGCAAGGGAGAATGAAGTGTTGCAGCTCTTGGCAAAAGGGATGAGCAATAAGGAAATTGCATCTGTTTTAGTCATTACGGAAAAAACAGTAAAAGCTCATGTAAGTAGTATTTTAAGTAAATTAAATCTATCGGATCGTACGCAAGCAGCTTTATATGCAGTGAAAAATGGAATTGTATAAGACAAAAGTCGTAGGACCTAGTTCGCCTTTAGAAGGTGGACTTTTTTTATGAAAAGATACGTCTATGTGTGGAAGAAATTGTTGGAATGAGAGGATAAAATATATTTGTAAGCAACAACAATTACAAGGGATTCTCCCTTTTTAGCGAGTAAATAATAAACAACGTGAGAGTGAGTAGTAGGAGGAAAAAACATGACAACAGTGTTATTTGTAAAAGCTAACAACCGTCCAGCGGACCAAGCAGTTAGCGTGAAATTATATGAAGCATTTTTAGCAAGCTATAAAGAATCACATCCAAATGATACAGTGGTAGAACTTGATCTATACAATGAAGAATTACCATATGTAGGAGTAGATATGATTAACGGTACATTTAAGGCGGGAAAAGGATTTGACTTAACAGCAGAAGAAGCAAAAGCAGTAGCTGTTGCTGATAAATATTTAGATCAATTCCTTGCAGCTGATAAAGTAGTATTTGGTTTCCCATTATGGAATTTAACAATTCCAGCAGTACTGCACACATATATCGATTACTTAAACCGTGCTGGTAAAACATTCAAATATACGCCAGAAGGTCCAGTAGGTCTTATCGGTGATAAGAAAATTGCACTATTAAATGCACGCGGTGGTGTATATTCTGAAGGACCAGCAGCTGGCGTAGAAATGGCTGTTAAATATGTAGCAAGCATGATGGGCTTCTTCGGTGCAACAAATATGGAAACAATTATCATTGAAGGTCATAATCAATTCCCAGATAAAGCGGAAGAGATTATTGCAGAAGGTCTTGAAAAAGCTGTTAAAGTAGCAAGCACATTCTAATTAAAAATATAATCGTCACTCAAACATGAGAAGTACTCTTGCAGTATCAACGTTTTTAAGACGTTGGTACTGCTTTTTTATTTTCGTTTGAGCTCATCTGCTAACTGTTGTAATTGCTCTCTGCTCTGTATCAAATACATTCTTCCTTCTTTTTTTAACCAATTTTGCTGACAAAACTGCTTTAATACATACAAGAGATGACGATAACTAACATTTAAGTATTCAGAGGCTTCCGTGTGCTTTTCAAGATAACAATTGTTTTGCTCAGTTAACAGAATAAAAGCTGCTAAGCGATTTTCTAAAGGATAGTTATAACTTTTCGCATATTGTTCAGTTCGAGTAATTGTTTTTTCGCCAATAAATTTGCATAGCTGTTGTAAGAAATGAGCGTCCTGCAACAAGAGATGATGACAATCTTTCAGGGGAAGAGCTAAACAAACACATGGTTCCATAGCTTCGATTCCTTTTGTCACAGATTCGACTCCAATTAATCCTAATTCTCCAATAATCGATGGGGCTTTTACAAAGTTAATTAAGGAAACCTTCCCATTTTGATGGCTCATATATATTTTTGCTTTTCCAGAAATTAAGTAATAGAGATAGGGAAATTCTTCTCCCTCGTTACAAATGGTTTCTTTCTTTTGAAACGAGTGAACTTCTATATATGGAAAAATATTAAACGAAAAGAACGTTTGAAAGTTGAATCGTTGTACATAACTATAAATTTTATCTGGATTTTTCTCGATTTTCATTTTTTCACCTCTCATTTAGTATGAGATATCTCCTATTCTTTTTACAAGTGGTAGTGATACCATTTGTTTGAGAACAAAAGAAAAAGCGTGTTTTTATAGAAGAAAGGAAGAGAATCAATATGAAGGGGACGACAATATCATCATTGAAGAAATATCAAACATTACTATTTGATGTGGACGATACATTATTAGATTTTAAAGCAGCTGAAAGAACAGCATTACATTTACTTTTTGAGGAACAAAAAATCTCTTTAACTGATGAAATTGCAGCACATTACAAAAAAATAAACCAAGGTCTGTGGAAATCTTTTGAAGAAGGAAAAATAGGCCGTGATGAAGTTGTGAATACTCGATTTTCAATTTTATTTAAGGAGTATGGTCAAGAAGTTGATGGAACCTTGTTTGAAAAGAATTATCGTAGTTTTTTAGAAGAAGGGAATCAGCTCATTCACGGGGCTTTTGAATTAATACAAGATCTCCAAAGCCGATATGATTTATATATTGTTACAAATGGTGTTTCCAAGACGCAAGATAAACGTCTACGCAATTCAGGATTACATCCGCTCTTTAGGGATATTTTTGTTTCGGAAGACACTGGCTATCAAAAGCCAATGAAGGAATACTTTGATTATGTTTTTGCACGAATTTCTAATTTCTCTGTGGAGGAAGGATTAATTATCGGTGATTCCTTAAGTGCAGATATTAAAGGTGGACAGCTAGCTGGATTAGACACATGTTGGTTTAATCCTGAAAGGAAGCCGAATCATACTGAAATTGTTCCGACTTATGAAATACAAAGTCTTAATGAGCTGTATCAAATTTTACGCTAATTATTATCTTCTTAGATTAAATTAAAGATTCTAAAGAAATTGGGAGAGCGCCTTGTGCAATAAGCCAAAGAAATAGAGGGAAATGAATTGGTTAAGGTACAGCTGTTATTGTAGAATAATGAAAACTTGCGTTATTTGCGCAAGTTTTTTTCATATGAATAAATATATGACTTAGTTTAATGTTTTGGTAAAATTTTCTATATAGGAGGGAGAGGTTTGAGCGTTTTTATTTATACTGTTTTAGCAGCATTTGCTTGTATATTAATAAGTTCGTTGATTTTACAAAAGAGATTTCCATATAAAAAATATGATGTTATTTTGTCTATTATCGTGATTGCAGTGGGTATTGCTCTTATGTTCTATGGTGCTTATGGTGTGGATGTTTCTGTCGGGAGAAACCTATGGTACATAGGAGTATTTATAGTGATTGGAGCCGTAACGGGTACCTTGATAAGTATAGCTGTAAGATTTGGAAAGAGACGCGATAGATATAAAATACATGTTATTGGTCATATATTAGGATTTTTAGGCTGTACCATACAAATCATTACTTACTTTTATCAAGAATATCAGTGGACTTTCTTTGATGTAGAAAAGTTTTTTATTTTTATTATGCTTATAGTATCTATACTATTTGTTTGTATTGCAGTGTTTCTTCATCGAATTTTTTTCATGTGTGTCGCAATTTTTCCAAGTGTATATGCGATGACGTACCTATCTATCCCTTGGATGATAATAAATAATACCCTAATTATAATGGGGGCATTGCTTATGACAATGGAGTATAAAAAGAAGAGACGTGTAAGTAAACGTGTAGAATATTTTAGGAGGAAAGGTTATTTATAATGATATACTAATATAGTTTAAATTTTAAGAATAAACGATTAAATTGTTAATAAAATCTTTTATAAAGATTCAGAAAAATAATTGACATTAGGAAATTATTGCTATAAAATCAACGGTAATTGCATAGTCTTATCAAGAAAAGGTGGAGGGACAGGCCCTATGAAACCTTGGCAACAGCCGAATAACGGAATTGTGCCAAATCCTGCAGGTAATAAATCCTGAGAGATAAGAAAGAAACTCTAGAGCGTGTTTTCAAACTGCTTCTTTCTTGTTAGGGAAAGAAGCAGTTTTTTTATTTTCTATAAAAGAAAGGAGAATAAGAAATGGGAGAATCATGGGGAAAGGGAACTATTTGTGTGCAAGGTGGTTATACGCCGAAGAATGGAGAACCACGTGTTTTGCCACTTTATCAAAGTACAACATATAAATACGATACGTCCGATGATTTAGCAGCACTCTTTAATTTAGAGGCAGAAGGCTATATTTATACGCGTATTGGAAATCCGACACTAGCAGCATTTGAACAAAAGTTATCAGAGCTAGAAGGTGGTGTTGGAGCGGTTGCGACAGCTTCTGGTCAGGCGGCTATTATGCTTGCTGTTTTAAATATTTGTAGTAGTGGTGATCATTTGCTTTGTTCTTCAACTGTTTATGGAGGAACATTTAACTTATTTGGGGTAAGTCTACGTAAATTGGGAATTGATGTTACATTCTTTAATCCGAACTTAGCTGCTGATGAAATTGTAGCACTTGCCAATGATAAAACAAAGCTTATTTATGCAGAATCACTTGGGAATCCAGCGATGAATGTTTTGAATTTTAAAGAGTTTTCAAACGCGGCAAAAGAGTTGAAAGTACCTTTTATTGTTGATAACACGTTAGCGACACCATATTTATGCCAAGCGTTTGAACATGGGGCAAATATTGTTGTTCATTCTACAACGAAATATATTGATGGACATGCAAGTTCATTAGGCGGGATTGTCATTGATGGCGGGAATTTTGATTGGACAAATGGAAAATATCCCGAGCTTGTCGAACCAGATCCAAGTTATCACGGTGTAAGTTACGTGCAGAACTTTGGGCAGGCGGCATATATTGTGAAAGCTCGTGTTCAATTATTAAGAGACTATGGAAACTGTATGAGCCCGTTCAATGCGTATATTAGCAACATCGGTTTAGAAACATTGCATTTACGAATGGAGCGTCATAGTGAAAATGCTCTTGCAGTTGCGAAGTGGCTCGCTAACCATGATCGTATTGAATGGGTAAATTATCCGGGATTAGAAAGTAATGAAAATTATTTGCTAGCGCAAAAGTACTTAGCAAAAGGTGCAAGTGGCGTTTTAACATTCGGCATTAAAGGAGGAGTAGAATCTGCGAAAGAGTTTATTGCAAATGTGAAGCTAGCGACGCTTGTGACGCATGTAGCAGATGCGAGAACATGTGTGATCCATCCTGCTAGTACAACGCATAGACAGTTAAATGAAGAAGAGCAGCGTTTAGCGGGTGTTACATCTGATTTAATTCGCTTATCGGTCGGCATAGAAGATGTTTCTGATATTATTGCGGATCTAGAGGAAGCGTTAGTTGGAGGCAAAGCACATGCCGATCATTGTTGATAAGGATTTACCAGCTCGTAAAGTATTGCAAAAAGAAAATATTTTTGTGATGACAAAAGAGCGAGCTGAAACACAAGATATACGTGCTTTGAAAATTGCCATTTTGAACTTAATGCCAACAAAACAAGAAACAGAAGCGCAATTGCTCAGGTTACTTGGTAATACACCACTTCAATTAGATGTGCATTTGCTTCATATGGAGTCCCATTTATCTCGTAATGTGGCACAGGATCACTTAACAAGTTTTTATAGGACATTTCGTGATATTGAGGAAGAAAAATTTGATGGGCTTATTATTACAGGAGCTCCGATTGAAACACTTCCTTTTGAAGAGGTAGATTATTGGGAAGAACTTGGGCGTATAATGGAATATTCAAAAACGAATGTGACATCTACACTGCATATTTGTTGGGGAGCACAAGCTGGTTTGTATTATCACTATGGAATTCCGAAATACCCTTTGGAAGAAAAGATGTTTGGTGTATTCGAACATGAAGTGCATGAGCAGCATGTGAAGTTGTTACAAGGGTTTGATGAACTTTTCTTTGCACCGCATTCTCGCCATACAGAAGTGCGTAGAGCTGACATTGAAAAGGTGCCAGAACTGACGTTACTAGCAACATCAGAAGGAGCAGGTGTCCACCTTGTTATGGGGCAAGAAGGAAAGCATATTTTTGTTCTTGGTCATAGTGAATATAGCTGTGATACGTTAAAAGAGGAATATGAACGCGATAAACAAAGAGGGCTAGACATTGCGATTCCAAAAAACTATTTTAAACATAATAATCCAGCTGAAAAACCACTTATAAGATGGCGGAGTCATGGAAACTTATTATTTTCAAATTGGTTAAATTATTATGTGTATCAAGAAACCCCTTATATTTTGTAAGATGGTCATTATATAACACGTGGCAACGTTTTCTTTGTAAGGATTATCCTATATTTTTCTAAATGTTCAAAATATATTGTTTTTCAGAATTTTACCTTATATAATGGCATCTAAATACAATTCTTTAGAGGGGTGGACAGTATCATGAATGAAATTCAAGTGGGCTTATTAGGCCTTGGAACAGTTGGCAGCGGTGTGGTTCGTATTATTACGGATCATCAAGATCGTCTTATGCATCAAGTCGGTTGCCCAGTGAAAATAGCGAAAGTATTAGTTCAAAATATTGAAAAAGAGCGAGAGGTCCAAGTACCCTCTACTTTGTTAACGAAAAATGTGAATGAAATTATAGATAATCCTGAAATTGATGTTGTCATTGAAGTAATGGGCGGCATCGAAGAAGCGAAAGCATACATTTTACAAGCTTTGAAAAACGGTAAACATGTTGTTACTGCTAATAAAGACTTAATGGCATTGCACGGAGCAGAATTGCTGACCGTGGCAAAGGAAAATCAAGCTGATTTATTTTACGAGGCGAGCGTAGCTGGAGGGATTCCAATTTTGCGCAGCATTGTAGAAGGGCTTTCTTCAGATCTTATTACGAAAGTGATGGGAATCGTGAACGGAACAACAAACTTTATTCTGACAAAAATGTCTGACGAAGGGAGAGCATACGACGACGTGTTAAAAGAGGCGCAGCAGCTTGGATTTGCGGAAGCAGATCCAACATCAGATGTTGAAGGTTTAGACGCAGCAAGAAAAATGACGATTTTAGCTACTCTAGGTTTTTCTACAAATGTAGAGCTTGGAGATGTGAAGGTGAAAGGGATTACTTCCATTACAGAGGAAGACATTGCATATAGTAAAAGCTTAGGATACACAATTAAATTAATTGGGCTTGCGAAGCGTGATGGTGAAAAATTAGAAGTAACAGTCGAGCCAACATTACTTCCGAATACACACCCGCTTGCAGCTGTTCAAAATGAATATAACGCCGTATATGTATATGGCGAAGCAGTAGGGGAAACGATGTTTTATGGACCTGGTGCAGGAAGTTTACCAACAGCGACAGCAGTTGTTTCTGACTTAGTTGCGGTAATGCAAAATGTGCGCCTTGGTGTAACTGGGAATAGTGCAGTTTCTCCGCAGTATGAGAAGGTATTAAAAGAGCCGGATGAAATTTTCGTGAAAAAGTTTTTACGTTTGCATGTAAAAGACGAAATTGGTGTGTTTGCAAAAATTACATCTCTATTCTCTGAACGCGGTGTTAGCTTTGAAAAGATTATTCAAATGCCACTTGGGGAGAAAGGAAAGGCCGAGATTGTTATCGTAACGCATCGTGCATCACTTGCAGACTATGAATATATTTTACATACACTCAGGGCATACGAAGAAGTAGGCTGTGTGAAAGCAAACTATCGAATCGAAGGAGATGCTAGGTAATGTGGAAAGGTTTGCTTGCTGAGTATAAGGAGTTTTTACCTATTACGGAAAAAACACCGTCCTTAACATTGCACGAAGGTAATACACCACTTGTTTTACTAGAAAATCTTTCAAAGCGGTGGGGCGCAACAATTTACGGGAAAATAGAAGGAGCAAATCCGAGCGGGTCTTTTAAAGATCGCGGTATGGTAATGGCGGTAGCAAAAGCAAAAGAGGCGGGAAGCGAAGCAATAATTTGTGCATCTACAGGTAATACATCTGCATCTGCAGCAGCTTATGCGGCTAGGGCGGGACTGTCATGTATTGTTATCATTCCAAATGGTAAGATTGCATACGGAAAGTTAGCGCAAGCTGTCATGTACGGAGCAGAAATTGTAAGCATTGATGGAAATTTCGATCATGCTTTACAAATTGTACGTAAGCTTAGTAGTTCATCGCCAATTACACTTGTGAATTCTGTTAACCCATACCGTATTGAAGGGCAAAAAACAGCTGCGTTTGAGATTTGTGATGCGCTTGGAAAAGCACCGGATATTCTAGCAATTCCAGTTGGTAATGCGGGCAATATTACAGCGTATTGGAAAGGTTTCAAAGAGTATCATGAAAGACTTGGTACGGGTTTACCAGAGATGCGCGGCTTTGAGGCGGAAGGAGCAGCTGCGATTGTGCGTGGACATAAGATTGAAGAGCCAGAAACAATCGCAACAGCGATTCGAATTGGGAATCCAGCAAGTTGGGAGCAAGCCGCCCTAGCTGCAGAGCACTCTCAAGGTAAAATTGACGAAGTAACAGATCGTGAAATTCTTGAGGCATATGAATGGCTGGCCAAGTACGAAGGAATCTTTGCAGAACCGGCTTCATGCGCTTCTCTTGCTGGTGTGTATAAACAGCTGATACGCGGAGAAATTGCAAAAGGGAGCCAAATTGTAGCGGTATTAACAGGTAACGGTTTGAAAGATCCAAATATCGCCATTGATACGAAGAAAATTCAGCCGATTGTGTTACCAAATGATGAGAAGGTTGTCTTTGATTATATTCAGGGAGCTGTCTTTCAGTAAAATAGATGAAGCCTATTGAGCATCATGCTCAATAGGCTTTTTTATGCTAAGGACCTTTGTGCCAATCTGGATAAATGCTTGAATAATCCATCCTGTTGTAAATGAAAGGATAATTGTACCAAAATAAATAGGGCCGTCTAATAAAAAGCTACATGTTAAAAAGAGAAAGGCTAATGAAATTTCTGCCTTGCGAAATGTCCACTTTTTCTTTTCAGCCATGGTTAAGACGAAAGCTTCTTGTGGTGCAGCACAAAGCTGTGTTGATACATAAATGCCAATTCCAGCGCCAACAAATAGATTTCCGCAAATAAGTGTTATATATTTTGGAAGAGAGCGGATAGAATTCATAATGGCATCGATAGAACCGATCCAATCAACAAAAACGGAAATAAGAACCATAGTAACAATTGTTCCGATTGTAATATGCTTTTTATTCAAAAACAGCACAATAAGTGTAAAAGCAAAGTTAATCATAAAAATCCAAAAGCCAATACTTATTCCAAAGTTTTGATATAGGGCAATAAAAAATGAATCATAAGGGCTAAGACCGAATGAAGTAATAGTTGTCATCATGTTAATTCCAAGAGATAGAATGAGTAGTCCGCTAATAAAAAATATATAGTCTAGTTTTAGACGTATCATATGTTTCAAATCCTTTCCAAATGTATTTGCTAGGAAAGGATATATTGTGGAAAGCTTACCAGGTCAAGAGAGAATTTTTCGATGAGGCTTATTTAAATGAAGGGAAGGAGAAGAAATAAGATGACAAATATAAAAAAGATTGCTGAAATTGCTGGTGTATCAATTTCAACGGTTTCACGCGTGCTAAATAATCATCCGTATGTAAGTGATAAAAAGAGACAGGAAATTTTAGCAATCATTGAAGAGCTAAATTACACTCAAAATGTGAATGCAATTCATTTAGTAAGAGGAAAGACAAATGTGATAGGTGTTCTGTTGCCACATGTAAATGATCAATATTACAGTGCAATCATTGAGGGGATTTCTAAAGAAACGGCCCCAAAAAATTATAATATGATGCTTTGCCAAACTAACTATAGTGCCGAAAAAGAACTTGAAGTTTTACATATGTTAAAAATGAAAAAACTTGATGGTGTAATTATATGCTCAAGAATGAATGACTGCGAAACAATAGAAGAATATACAAAGTTTGGACCAATTGTAACGTGTGAAGAGATAGAATCACAGTCTATTTCTAGTGTACATATTGATCACTATAAAGTATTTTTACAAGGGATGAAATATGTAATAGAAAACGGACACACTCACATTGGATATTGTATTGGCAGAAGCCATAGCGTAAATAGTCAAAAGCGAAAACAGGCTTATAATGAAGCATTGCAAGAAATATCCATGAAGCCAAGAGATGAATGGAAGTTTATAGAGCGTTTTACAGTAGAGGATGGTCGTGAAGTGATAAGAGAGTGGATTAACATGTCTGTGAAACCAACGGCATTTCTTGTTTCTTGTAATCCAATCGCAGCAGGGATGGTAACGGAAGCAAAGAGACATGGGATTCGTATTCCAGAAGACCTTACGATTATTGGATGTGATGATCAAGAGGTGGCTGATGTATTAGGAATTACAACAATTGCTCATTCAAGTAAGGCAGTTGGTACAAAAGCATTTGAAATGTTATATGAAAAGATTACGGATGAAAAAATAGATGTGAAGAATATTGAACTTTTGCCGCAATTAACTGTTCGTGAAACTACATAATATATAAAGTATGAAAATCGCTTTCCAAAAGGGCATTTGGTATAATTAGGGACAATCTATGAGGGATAAAAGGGGTTTTGATATGAGATCAAAATTAGTAAAAGGAATTTTACTCATTACAATTGCATCTTTTTGTTTATTTGCATATGGCTTTATTTCGGGTATTAATGATGTATTAAATCCGAAAGCTTCAAATTTAACTACGAAGACAGAACAAAAACAAGTACAAGGGAAACAAAAACCGGGAACATTACAAGTTGTCAGCTTAGGTGATTCTTTAACACGCGGCGTTGGCGATAAAGAGGGAATTGGCTATGTGGGACGAGTGAAAGAAAGTCTACAAAAGGATTATAAACAAAAGGTTGCGTTAACGAATTTAGCTGTCAGTGGTGCGAAGATGCCAGATTTGTTGAAGCAAATAGAGAGCAGTGGTGCTCAGTATTCCATTAAGCAAGCAGAGCTCATTGTTTTAACAATTGGAGGAAATGACTTATTTCCGGGCTGGGAATCACTTGGAAATATAGATTTAGAAGCATATCGTCCTGATGTAGAAACATTTCAAAATCAGGCGAAGCAAATTGTAACCGAAATTCGAAAGTTAAATCCAGATAGTCCGATTTTTTGGCTCGGTTTGTATAATCCATTTGAGGACGTAGAGGATTTAAAAGGTTCTTCATCTATTGTTGTAGATTGGAACGCATCTTTAGAGAAATTAGCAATAGATAATAAAAATGTATATATCACGCCAACGTTCGATCTGTTTCAAAATCGCGGAAAAGAATTGTTGTACTCAGATCATTTCCATCCGAATGAAACAGGCTACTCATATATGGCGGATCGCTTATTACAAAACGTTGTAAGTAAGCTGAAGCTAGATGAAGGAGGAGCGAAATGACGACGATATTATCAGTACGGAATGTAAAAAAGGTCATTGGGAAAAAGACACTTGTCGAAAACATTTCATTTGATGTGAAACAAGGGGAAGTGTTTGGCTTTTTAGGCCCAAATGGGGCTGGGAAAACGACGACAATTCGGATGCTAGTAGGGCTTATTAAAGCAACCGAAGGCGAGATTACGATCGGTGGCTATAATATTAAAGAGAACTTTCGGGAAGCGATGCGGCAAATTGGTAGTATCGTGGAAAATCCAGAACTTTATACATATTTAACAGGCTGGGAAAACTTAAAGCAATTTGCACGGATGCTTGGCGGTATATCAGACGGGCGTATTTTAGAAATTGCGAAAATGGTTCATTTGGATGAACGTATCCACGATAAAGTGAAAACGTATTCTCTTGGTATGAAGCAGCGTCTTGGCATTGCTCAGGCCCTTCTTGGGAATCCGAAGCTTCTTATACTAGATGAACCGACAAATGGTTTAGACCCTGCTGGTATAAGAGAATTAAGAGAATTTATACATAAGCTTGTAAAAGAAGAAAATATGAGCGTCTTTATTTCAAGTCACTTGTTAAGTGAAGTACAAATGATATGTGACCGCGTTGCTATTATTCATAAAGGGAAAATGATTACAGTTGCGCCTATTGAAGAGTTAATAAAAACCGCAAGTGACCGTGTCGAGTGGATTGTTACACCGATTGCAAAGGCGCAGGATATGTTAGAAGCAGCGGAAGAAGTAAGAGAAATTAGCCTAGACAATGAACGTTTACTGTGCCGGATGGATATTTCATCAATCAGTACTTGGAATAGGCGCTTTGTAGAAAATGAGGTAGAGGTACATAGCGTGAAGGAACTTGTGTTTACGCTAGAAGATCTATTTATTGAACTCACAAGGAGTGAGCAGCATGCGTGAATTTGCAAATCTTGTTTTAAATGAATCGGAGAAAATTTATCGGAAGAAACGTATTTTTGTTGTCATGCTTATATTAGCAATCTTGATTCCTTTATTTGTTTATGCACAGTATCGTGAAGTGCAAACAACGCAAAAGCGCCTTGGTACAAATGACTGGAAAGTAGCACTTCAGCAGCAAATTGTGGATTCGCAAAATCGTTTAAACAACTCTAGGTTGCCAGAAGAATGGCGGGATTGGTTGAAAGTACGAGTGGAGCAACAACAATATTATTTAGACCATGATATTAATCCAACTGCACCGGGGGCACCGACATTTGTACGAGCATTCATTGAACAAGGAATTACATTGTTTATTCCGCTTCTTGTAATGATTGTTGCGATTGATATTGTATCAGGAGAACGAAGTGATGGAACGATGAAAATGCTTCTAACGCGGCCGATTCGGCGTTGGAAAATCCTTCTCAGTAAATATGTGACGATGTTGTTATTTATCTCACTTATATTGCTCTTGGTAGGAATTTTTTCCTATGCATTATCAGGCATTGTTTTTGGTTATGCAGGCTGGAGTTTACCAGTATTAACAGGGTTTGGGATTGATAAAGAAACGTTAAATACAAACTTTGTTCATCTGATTCCACAGTGGCAATATATTTTAATGGCTTATGGACTAGCGTGGTTTGTTGCGATTGTTGTGGGAACAATATCTTTTATGGTTTCTGTATTGATTCGTAATACACCAGCTGGTATGGGAGTCATGTTGGCAGCGTTAATTGCAGGTGGTATCTTAGGTTCCTTTGCAACATCTTGGGAAGGAGCAAAATACATTTTTAGCGTGAATTTATCACTGACAGATTACTTATCAGGGAAGTTACCGGCATTGCAAGGTCTATCGATGAGCTTTTCATTAATGAATTTAACAGTTTGGGCCGTAGCTTCTCTAATCATTTCGTTTGTAGTATTTACGAAGCAAGACATGGTCAATTAAGTGAAGAGGAAGTGAAGAAATGGAACATATTTTAAAAAATGACTGGGAGCCGTTACTGGCATCAGAATTTGAGAAGCCGTATTATCAAAAACTAAGACAATTTTTAAAAGAAGAATATAGTGATAATGTAATATATCCGAATGCCAATGATATTTTTAATGCATTGCATTATACAAGCTATGAGAATACAAAGGTTGTCATTTTAGGACAAGATCCATATCACGGGCCAAATCAGGCGCATGGTTTAAGTTTTTCTGTACAGCCCGGTGTAAGAACGCCACCATCCTTGCAAAATATGTATAAAGAACTGCAGTCTGATGTTGGGTGTGACATTCCCAATAACGGTTATTTAGTGAAATGGGCGGAGCAAGGTGTGCTGTTACTTAATGCAGTATTAACTGTACGCCAAGGTGAAGCAAATTCTCATAAAGGAAAAGGGTGGGAGCATTTCACTGATCGCGTAATTGAACTTTTAAATGAACGAGATAAACCAGTGATTTTTATACTGTGGGGGCGTCATGCACAAGCGAAGAAAAAACTGATTACAAACTCAAATCATCATATTATTGAATCTGTACATCCAAGTCCATTATCAGCAAGACGCGGTTTCTTTGGAAGTAAACCGTTCTCAAAAGTAAATGACTTTTTATCCAGTATGGGTGAGAAGGAGATTGACTGGCAAATTCCAAATCTGTAAAAAGAAAAGTAGCTAACAGAATAATTGTTAGCTACTTTTTTACTTATTATTGTTCATTTTTTAATTTTGCATCTAGTACAAACGTACCAAATGGGATAACTGATGCAATAAATGCACCAAGAGCCCATAAAATAGACTTACGATGTACAATTGTGACTTGAATTACTGCAAATATGAATAGTACGAATAGTACGCCATGAGCCATTCCTGTAATTTTAACGGCTGTTGGAAAATCTGCAAAGTATTTTAACGGCATTGCTACGAATAATAATAGTAGAAAGGAAATCCCTTCGACTAATCCAATTGCTCTTAATCTTCCGATTGGTGTAGATAACATGAAGCAGCCTCCTTATAATATGAGCTTGTATATAGTAAATTTGTATTCTTATTCAAAATAAAATAGTCTATTTTGTTTCATTATATACAAAAACAGAGTTTACACTACGAGAATGTTGTAAAGTTCAAAATATCTTCACAAAGCTACCTGCATTTCAATAAAAACCCATTTGAAGTATTTGACTTCAAATGGGTTTTGTGAATGTATCTATATTAAACAAGTACTTCACTTTTTAGTACAAATTTCTCTACAACTTTAGCGACGCCGTCATTCATATTTGTATCTGTTACATAGTTTGCAATTTCTTTAATATCATCTGGAGCATTGCCCATCGCAACGCCAAGACCAGCGAACTCGATCATTGCTTGGTCGTTATAGCTATCACCCATTGCGATTACTTCTTCACGCTTAATACCAAGTTTTTGAATCAATTGATTTAAGCTTGTTCCTTTTGTTACACCAGCTTCAGTAAACTCTAAAAAGAATGGTTTTGAACGCATTACACTTAGTTTACCTTCTAATTGTTTTTGAAGTTTCTTTTCTACTTCTACAAGACGATCTGCTTCTTTATTCATTAATACTTTTACTACTGGCTCTTGTACGGCAGCTGTAAAACTATCCACTTCAATGATTGGCATACCTGTTAATTGACCTTCAATTTCTGTATACGGATTATTTTCTTCTGTTACGATGTCATCACCGATATACGTATGAATCCAAACATCTTCATTTTTACTTATTTCGTATAAACTGTGAACGATTTCAGGAGATAGTGTACTACTGAATAATTCTTCATCCGTTTTGCAATTAATAATTTTTGCACCGTTAAATGATAGGATGAAACTTCCGTATTCTTCTAAACGAAGCTCTTTTGCAATATGGCGCATGCCAAATGTTGGACGACCAGAAGCGAGTACAACCTTTACACCTTGCTCTTGAGCTGTCATTAAAGCTTGTTTCGTACGCTCTGAAATTGTATGGTCATCGCGTAGTAAAGTATCATCTAAATCTAAAACAATCATTTTATAAGACATATAGAAAGTTCCTTTCTTTGTTGAAATAATGGTTGGTATTACTAGAAATAAGTTTTGATGAAAATATCGAGGAATAAATAGTAAGACATCAAACCTCTTTAAAGGTATATAAATACAAATTGAAAAACTGATAGAAAACCCTTCTTTTTAGGTGGGAGAGAGCATCCGACCATGCATAGAAGCGGTTAACCCCTCTTTCTGCCCCATGCCAAGTTAAAACAAAGAGAGAAAACGAGTGCAGGTCACCTTTTGTTTTTCGTAGCAGCAACTTATACGCCTGCAAATCAAAATGGATTTATATAGTGAGGTGGATTACCGTATTGTTAGTATATATTATCATGGGCGCATTGCCCATGATAATTCTATCCTAACAACTCTGAAAGTAGAGTGCAATAATGGAAGTTTTCCAATTTACGATGGTTGTTTTTCCTTTGAACGGGAAAATAAAATTTCAAGTAAAATAGCCATGACAGAACCGAGTACAAGGCCATTGCTTAAAAATGATGCTAAAAATGGTGGAAGGGTGGAAAATGCCTGTGGTGGGACAAACATAACTCCGATTCCTGTGAAGAGAGATAGGCCAGCAACGCGGAATAAACGCTCTTTATTTTCTACAGTGTCATATTCACGGAAAGCAAGACCAATCATACTTGCAAATACAGGATAAATGGCTGCATATCCAACAGCGACAGGAATAGCCGCGAAGAATGACGTGATCTTTGGAAATATACTAATGAAAATAATAAAACTTGATCCTAATGTGAAAGGAAGTCGTTTATAAATATTTGTCGTTGCAATAAACCCAGCTGAACCTGAAATAGCTACCGGTCCAATTGCCGAGAAAAGACCACCTAGCAACTGGTTTATTCCTGTTATAATACCGGCATGTTTAAACCGATTTTGAACTGCATCTTCCTCATATTTAGAAACAACCTTTTGTACAACACGAATGCTTGCTAACATGTTTGTTAAAAGTAACAGTGTGACAAAGACGACGGTAATTGTCATGTTCCATTCGATGCGGGGCGTTCCAAACACGAATAAAGAAGGTAGACGAATGATATCTGTTACTGGTGTAACCGGATTGGATAATCCGAAACATGCAAATAAAATCCATCCGAACACAATGCTGAAAAGAACAGAGTATTGACCAATAATAGGTAGCTTCATAATGAAAAAAGATAGTAAAATAACAATAAGTGAAAGGATAAATACGTTTGCTTGTACTTCAGTATGTTGTCCATCAAGGCCGAACATTCCTTTTAGAAAGGAACCGCTGAGCTGAGCAACGAGAAGGAATAAATATGTTCCAATTACTGTCGGTGTAAAATAACGGACGAGTTTATCGATAAGTCCAAAAATACTAAGGATAATACAGATGATACCGCTTAACAGAAATGCGTATTGTAAGACGCGGAGTGTTTCATTATTTGATCCGAATAATACGACACCTAAACTCGCGTAAAGTGAGAAGATTCCCCACCAAAGACCAGCAGGTCCTTCTTGAATAGGTAGTCTATGTCCAAATATAGCTTGCAGAAGGCCAGCAAAGCCAAGAACAAATAATGTTCGTTGTACAAATGCAATTGCTTCAGCCCCTTCAAGCCCATAACTGGCCGTAACACTAATTGGTACAATTAGACTACCGGCTAAAATAAATAATGCCCATTGCAGGGCAGAAAGAAATGTTTTCATAATATCAACCTCTTTCGTAGATTCCGTTTCTAGTATATACGTATTTCATTTCCTCTGGCAAAGATTGTAGTAGAGAAAAGAGTTGAAGAATAAAATGAATGCAAAAAGGCAATTGTGGATTGCTGTTATATGTACATGGTGATGATACAGAGGATAAGGTATTACGTAAGGCGGGGATTACAAGAGCTGCTGGTTTAGTAGCGATTGTTGCGAATGATGCTGACAATGTATTTATTACATTAACAGCAGGAGGACTAAATAGTACGATTAACATTGTGGCTAGGGCTGAAAAACCAGAAACAGAAGAGAAATTACGTCGTGCTGGTGCGAATAAGGTCATTAATCCATCTAGTATGGCTGGAATTCAAATTGGTAAAAGGGTTCTTTTAATTGGAAAAACATTGATAGAAAGCAGTGTAAGAAGTCAATTTGATATTACAATTTTAGCGATTTTAAAAGATGGAAATATTATCTATAATCCAACAGGGCAGGCAAAATTATAAGAACATGATATGATAATAGTATTTGGTCCAGTAGAGAAGTTAGGGCAATTTGAGAAAGAACTACAAAGTACGAGGTGATAGGGAATGCAAATATCGAGTGATAAAATTTTGAATAAAATGGCAAATGAAATTGCGAAAGCAAAAAGTAGTGAAGGACAAAAATCAAAAGAACATCTTTTGGTCGTTCGTGCTTTATGCGATTTATTATTGGATGAACAGACGGAATCTCATACATATGTAGAACCGAAATTACAATCACAGGTTATATCATCGTATCAGGCGACAGCAGCTCAGCAGGTTGTACCAGTTTCAGGAGAACCTGTATATATGAAAGAAGAAGATGCAAACGGCAATTCTTTATTTGATTTTTAAAAGTTAAATAAGTTGGCTTATATGTGAAAATTTCTTATCATAAAGATAAAAAGGGGAATTCCAATGAAAATTTTCTTCTTATTAGGCTGTATTGCGGCCGGGTTATCTGTTGCATTAGGTGCTTTTGGTGCACACGGTTTAGAAAATAAGATTTCCGCAAAAATGTTAGAAGTTTGGAAAACGGGTGTTACGTATCAAATGTTTCATGCTGGAGGATTGTTTGTTGTTGCGTTATTAATGGATAAAATCCAATCTTCCTTATTAAGTACAGCAGGCTGGTTCATGGTAGCGGGTATTATTATGTTCTCCGGTAGCTTATATGCATTAAGTACAACAGGTATTAAATTTTTCGGCCCAATTACACCACTTGGCGGCGTAGCGTTCATTGTAGGCTGGATTTTACTCGGAACTGCAGTTGTAAAAGGATTATAAGAGCAAAAAACAAAAGCTGGCATTTGCCAGCTTTTTTATAATCTTGGAGCATAAGTTGCTTGTTGACTAGGTAAATATATAATTTCTTCTGGGAATTCAACATAATCTAAGTAAATCATAAGTAGCAAGAAACGTTTTCCAGATTGTGGTTCACTGATGACAATATGATCGCGTCCAGCCGCTTCAATAATGCCGGTATAGGATTGTGTACCAAGTGAACTGCCGCGCTCGTATGTCATAACAACTGTTGCCTGTTTACCTTTGTTTAAGCGAAGGATGTTTTCGATATAAGATTGTTCTAGTGGTAGCATACCTTGAGATGCTGCAAGTTGTGCTTGAGCTTGTTGTTGCATTGCTTGTTGTTGCATCATTTGTTGTTGCTGAGGTGTCATTTGTTGCTGTTGTTGTCCTGGAGGCAGCTGGGTTCCAGAAGGTTGAAAAAAAGTTCCATAGTATGGGTTTTGTTGCTGTGCCATTCAAAAATCCCTCCTCGTTTTCATTCCTTAATATACTGCTGGGCAGTCCCCGCTAGATGGTTGGAAAAAGCAGTGTTTTTTAAATCGGCCAGAATTTTGCTGATTATACCAAGTTGGTGGACAAGGACCTTCGGGCCTGAAAAACCATAAAGCAAAATTAGCAGGCCAAAATCGTTGTCCTTGAATAACACGTCTTGCAAGGGCAATATCTTGTTCACGTGCACGCTGATAAAAGTATCCTTTTTGTGTTGCTTCAAAACCACCAGGCCTTTGAAATACCATTTGTTGTAGATTACGTATGTTCTTGAAGTCTAAACAATTTCCTTTAACGCGATTTACACCTACATTCCCAACCATTAGCATGCCTTGTTGTCCTTCCCCTTCAGCTTCAGCTCGCATAAGTCTTGCTAGCAATTTTACATGTTCTTCGTTATAAGCAATTACACCCATTTGTTTCACCTCTCTTTCACCATTTTTACAGAAAGAGGAGTTGGTAAAAACGGTGTAGAACAATTACTAGTTCATACGTATGAGAAAAAGAAGGCAGATATGACAACCAAACAAAGTTTTGAGAATGAGGATTTTTACGTTATATACATCCATAAGTCATTGTTAAGAAGGAGAAAGTTTTTTTCACCGTTTTCACTTGGCGCGGGTTAGGAAGAGGGTTTGAACGTTTCTGTGTATAGTTAGATGCTCACTTCCGCTTAAAAGGATAGGAGTTATATCAGTTTTAAAAGTTGGATTTATATAGAGGGAGAGACATAATAAAAAAGCTAGCAATTTGCTGGCTTTTTTCGTGATTAACAGTATCTCTTTTTCAGGTGTCGCGGTTACGGTGTCTTCTTCTCCTTTTACAACAGAAATTGTATTATTTTTATCTACTTTCAATTTCTGCTTTTCAAAGTTATTAAAACCATAATCAATTAACTCACGAGATTCTGTGAAGCGTTCATCCATTGATTTTGTCTACTATTGTTTAAATTTGAAGAAAAAAGAGGGTTTTTAAAAGGGATTAAGAAAAAGGAACGAATTTCGTTCCTTTTTTGTATTATACATATAAAAATTTAGCAACTTTTTTGCTTGGTAAAATGTTACCAACGAAGAAAGTACCAAATTCACCGTAGCGAGCACTTACTTCATCAAAGCGCATTTCATATACAAGCTTTTTGAATTGAAGGATGTCGTCAGCGAATAGTGTTACACCCCACTCGTAATCATCAAAACCAACAGAACCAGTAATGACTTGGCGAACTTTACCTGCGTATTGACGACCGATTTTTCCGTGGCTATACATAAGTTTTTTGCGTTCTTCCATCGGAAGCATGTACCAGTTGTCATCGCCTTGACGACGCTTGTCCATTGGATAGAAACAAATGTGTTTTGCTTCTGGTAATTCAGGGTATAAGCGTGCTAGGATTTGTGGGTTTTGATATGGATCTTCTTCAGCTGGAAGGTAGTTACTTAGTTCAACAACAGATACGTAAGAGTATGCAGGAACCATGTATTCAGCTAATGTTGTTTTATTTAATTCTGTTTCGATTTCATTTAATTCTTCCATTGTTGGACGTAAAATCATAAACATAATATCAGCTTTTTGACCAACAACTGTATACATTGCGTGGCTACCTTGTTTTGCAGCCGCTACTTTATTCCATTTCTCAATAACGTTTAAAAATTCAAACATTGCCTGTCCGCGTTCGTCACTAGATAATGTTTTCCATGCTGCCCAGTCGATAGAACGTAAATCGTGTAAACAATACCAACCATCTAACGTTTTTGCTGCTTCACTCATTCTATTCACCTCAGTTAATGATATTTATAAGTTAACTATAGCATATATAGTTTTAAATTCATGTATGTAAAGCTTGGGTGCATAAAATTGTCACATTTAAAAATGCTAGACGGAGGAGTATGTATAAATTCATTTTGATTTTCAAAATATAAGTCGCTACTGCGAAGTACAAAAGGTGACTTCTCCCTTTGTTTTCACTTGGCATGGGACAAAAAAAGGAACTGACCGCTTCTATGCATGATCGGATGATCTCTCCCATCTAAAAAAGAGGTTTTTTCATCAATGCTTTATAATAGATTAACCATGCTGAATTTTATGAAAATATAATCATTTATATTTTACCTATTTTTTAGGAGCTATAAGTTTAAAATATAGATGAAAAGAAGTATTCTTAAAGATAGAGTTTTTTAACATTTGTAGGAGGGGTTTTATTCGTGAGCGATTTATTTACAGCGGTAAAAGAAAAAGTTCAAGGAAAAGGCATTTCTATCGTACTTCCTGAAGGAACTGATGAAAGAATTTTAGGCGCTGCAGAGCGTTTAGCAAAAGAAGAGATTGTAAAACCAATTTTAGTTGGTAATAAAGAAGAAATTAGCGCAAAAGCTGCTAGCATGAACTTAACATTAGCAGGCGTTGATATTTACGACCCAGCTACATATGAAGAAATGGATGCAATGGTAGCATCTTTCGTTGAACGCCGTAAAGGTAAAGCAAAAGAAGAAGATGCACGTAAGATCCTTAAAGACGAAAACTACTTCGGTACAATGCTTGTATACATGGGCAAAGCACATGGTTTAGTAAGTGGTGCAGCTCACTCTACAGCTGACACAGTTCGTCCAGCACTTCAAATCATTAAAACAAAACCAGGCGTTACAAAAACTTCAGGCGTATTCATCATGGTACGTGAAGATGAGAAGTATGTATTCGCGGACTGCGCAATTAACATTGCACCAAACAGTCAAGATTTAGCTGAAATTGGTATCGAAAGTGCGAAAACTGCTGAGTTATTCGGTATCAATCCACGCGTTGCAATGTTAAGCTTCTCTACAAAAGGTTCTGCGAAATCTCCAGAAACAGAAAAAGTTGTAGAAGCGACTCGCATTGCAAAAGAAATGGCTCCTGAATTAACATTAGACGGTGAGTTCCAATTTGACGCTGCATTCGTACCATCTGTAGCTGAGAAGAAAGCACCAGGTTCTGTTCTTAAAGGTGATGCTAACGTATTCGTATTCCCAAGCTTAGAAGCTGGTAATATCGGTTACAAAATTGCACAACGCTTAGGTAACTTCGAAGCAGTGGGACCAATCTTACAAGGTTTAAACATGCCAGTAAACGATTTATCTCGCGGTTGTAACGAAGAAGAAGTGTACAAGTTAGCTTTAATTACAGCAGCTCAAGCACTATAAAAACGAAAGGCCCCGCTATAATAGCGGGGCCTTTGTTATTTCTCAAGACCAAGTGCTTTATTATTGCGATCAATAATGCGTTGCAAGTTCATTTCATATAAAGGAACTTCATCCACCGTTAACTGTGATGGTGTTAATTGCGGCGCAAAGTGCTGCAATGTTTTTAATAGACGCATCATTAAATCTTGAACGGTAATCGTTTCACCAAGTAATTCAGATAAAGAAGCCATTGTACTCGGTACAATTTCAGGATACGTAAATCTCGTCTCTTCACCTTGAATTGCTAAGTCGTAAAAATCACGAACCAGTGCCGCGCGTTCGGAGCCGCTACCTGTAGCGCATAAGTAAATTTGTACAGCTACACCTCCGCGAATGCGGCGCTGTGAAATACCTGCAAATTTTTGATCACGGATGCTTAAGTCATAGCTACCAGGACAATAAGATCCAACGATTTCCTTTGCCTCGATATCGACATCATAATCTTTTAACATTTCTTTAATTAAATGCCACATCGTATCGTATCCAAGATCGATATCAATTCCTTTTTCCGTTTCTTGAAATAGAAGTGATACATTTAAAACTCCCTCATCAAGTACGACTGCAAGACCACCTGAATTACGCACAATGACGTTGAAATCCTTTTGTTTTAAAAAAGAAATTCCTTCTTGTAAATATGGAAGGCGAGAATCTTGAATGCCAAGAACAATTGTATTGTGATGAACCCAAGAGCGCATCGCTGAAGCAGATGTACCATTTCCGATTGTTGTGCACAGCGTGTCATCCATCGCAAATGACTGCAAAGCATGAAATGTACGGCCTAAACTAGACTGATCAACAATACGCCACTCTGGTTGAGATAAAATCGAACGGGAATTGCTCATATAACTAACCCCTTATCTATAAAATGACAATCTTTATTATAGCAAAAAAGAGAGAAAAGAGAGGAAGGTTGTGAAAAAGAACCTTACGGAATTGTAATGTTCTTGTAAGGAAGGGAGATTGGTAAACCTCTTTTGGATGGTTAAGCTAAGAGGTGCAATTATAGTTTTAGGAGGAATAGAAATGAAAAAGGTTAAATTAGGACTTGTAGCAATAATGTCAGCCGCAGTATTTAGTGGTTGTTCCATGATAGATATGATTGCCCCGCAGGCGAACGGTGTTATTATGTATGGTGATGATGCAGTGGTGCAGCAAAAAATGGATCAATATAAAGATAAAATTGAATCAGGGCATAAATTTGAAGCGAAATTTGGTACAGTTAATGATCAAAAAGTATTAATTATGAATAAAACAACAGCGGATAAGATGGTAAAAGAAAAGGTAATGAAAAAAGTAGAGGGAGAAGATGTAAAACCAATTGCAACACTGCCATCTATTTCTGATGATGCAGGGGTTGTATTTGCGAAAACGGAGCAAAATGATGTAATGATTGATGGAAAGAAAATGAAGTATGAAGGTAATATAATTATTGGCGATGCACGAAGATATGCAGATATGTATGCAGTTGTAAGCGATGCAGCATATGAAAAAATAAATCAGCCAGTAAAAACAATAGGGGTAGTAGCGTTTAGAGAAAATCCGAAAAAAGAGATTTTCCCAGATATTAAGCGCGATTCAAAAGTAGAAGAAGCTCACATGGTTGAGTTAAAATCATAAAAAAAAGGATGCGTTCATCGCATCCTTTTTATTCGGCGATTTTTTCTAGATTACCGTTTCGATCCATACGAAAAGAAGTTTGCGCAGGCTCTTCGTCATCCATTAATGCTAATTTACGAGCACGATTCATAATATTCATGAGTGTTTCGTAATCTTCTTGCACTGTATTAGATTGTTGTTCTAGCTTTTCCAATTTTTTTTCTAACTCTTCATTACGAAGTACTTGTGCTTTAATTTCTTGCTTCAATCTCGTATTCTCGTTTTCGAGTGCTGTTACTTTTATGTTTGAAGACCCTACTGTTTGCAAAAAGTAAATCACATCTTGCATTGTTATAGAAGCGTTAGATACAGCTGGTTCCGGACGTGGAACGGTGTTATTTACAACCGGTTCTTCATCGACTGTAATTACCGCTGAAGCTGGTGGTGTATAAAGTAGGCGTTTTTTTGCCTGTTCGCCGCCAGCGGCACGCATTTTATCTTTCCGATGTCTTTTTGCTAGCTGCAAAGCTTGTTCATAGCTATAACGCACAACTGCATTCCAACGAAACCCACAAGCAGCCGATGTGCGATTTAGCTGATCGCCAACTTCTTCAAATGCATTTAATTGTGTACTTCCTTCTCGAACATGGCGAAGTACGGTTTCGGCAAGTAATAAATCGTCCTCATCTGTCCAAGCATCTTGTCTTACTTTCATAGATTCAACTCCCTTTCTTTTTATGAACTTCCTATTTTTATAATGGGCAAAAGAAATGGCTTTTATACAAAGCTTTTAAAAATATGGTAGATTTTGATGAAGATAAGAAATGCATGCGCGAATGAAGGAAGCTTGTGAAGGGAAAAATGAATAGGAAAGTAAGGGTTTTATATAGTGTTATATAGGGATAGAGCTCAAGAGGAAGACTTGCATCAAGCCTCAAAGAGCGGTAAAATACCATTTAGTGTTTATTGTTAAATGTACTTGTGAAAAGTTTAAAATAGAGGAAGTGTTATATAGAATGGGAAACGAATTTCGTGTGTGTGATGATTGTCAGGCAACGAACATTAAGACGTTGATACCAAAGCTCAAAAAGGTAGATTCATGTGCAAATATTGAAGTTGGATGTCAATCTTATTGTGGACCAGGTCGTAAAAAGTCGTTCGCTTTTGTGAATAATCGTCCCGTTGCAGCGCCAAATGAAGATGAATTAATTAAAAAGATTGAAGCAAAATTAAATAAGTAAGAAAAGGAGAGTGAGAACCTTACTCTTCTTTTTTTATGCCCTTAGAAAAGAGTATTATTTCAAAATAATGAGAAGTAGAGAGGGGTTTATTTACATAAATGAGTAATTTTAATGAAGAACCTTAATTTTATGATATCGGTTTCGCATCGCTTACATTAGTTTTATATTGCAAAATAATGGTTGACAGCCTTTTATAGCCATAGGTAGAATAGAAGATGTGATTGTGAGAATCATTATCAAAAAGGGGAGTTAAACCCAATTTTCTTTTGCTGTTTCTTGAGAATAAATCTCATTTTATTAAATATATGTTTTTGGTTAGGATGGTTGAGGGATGGAAGCAAGCGCGAGGAATATTGAACAACAAGAAGAGGTAAATGTGAAAGAGATTAAGAGCAGACCGCTTATCGCTTCTATTATTTTAATAGCTGGAACAGTTTTATTAGCATTAAGTATGGCGGCTTCAATTTCGTTTGGTGCAGCAGATATTAGCTTAAAAACGGTATGGCAAGCTGTCTTTCAGTTTGATGGTTCTTTGACGCATCATAATGTAATTCAAGAGCTTCGCATGCCTAGAGCAATTGGCGGTGTTGTTGCTGGTGCCTTTTTAGCTGTATCGGGCGCAATTATGCAAGGGATGACACGAAATCCACTTGCATCTCCATCGTTAATGGGGATTACGGATGGGGCTGTATTTGGAATTGCAATTATGTATGCATTTTTCCCGAATTCACCATATTTAATGTTTGTTATCGCTTCTTTCGTTGGTGCAGCCTTCGGTGCAAGTATTGTATACGGCATTGGAGCATCTTCACCAGGCGGTTTAACACCTGTGAAATTAGCATTAGCAGGTGCAGCGATTAGTGCTCTACTTGGGGCCATTTCATCTGGTATCGCACTCTATTTCAATCTTGCTCAAGAGGTGAGCATGTGGAATGCGGGTGGTGTTGCTGGTGTGAAATGGGAAAGTATTAATATGCTATTACCAATTGGACTTGTTTGCCTCGTTATCGCGATTATGATGTCGAGGTACATTACAATCTTAAGTTTCGGTGAAGAAATTGCGATTGGACTTGGGCAGAATACAACATTAATTAAATTTATCGGAACTGTACTTGTTCTTGTTTTAACAGGTTCAGCAGTATCTATGGCAGGATCCGTTGGGTTTGTCGGGCTTGTCATCCCGCATATGACACGTTTTCTTGTCGGCTCAGATTATAGATGGGTTATTCCATGTTCTGCTATATTAGGTGGATTGTTAATTGAATGTACGGACATGTTATCTCGTATTATTAATCCGCCGTTTGAAACACCAATCGGTGCAATTACAGCATTAATTGGCGTTCCATTCTTCCTCTACTTAGCGCGTAATGAAGGGAGAGGGAAAATGTGAAGACAACCGTCTTAACAAAAAAGAACATTTCAATCGTAACAATTTTAGCTTGTTTAATTGTTTCAGTATTTCTTATTAGCTTAAATACAGGAACGTTTAAAATACCACCAATGGATGTATTAAAATCATTGGTTGGACTAGGTGCGGAAGATCAGTCAGTTATTTTATTTGAATTTCGTATGCCTCGTATGGTCATTGCCATCTTAGTTGGTTCAGCATTAGCTATGTCAGGTGCAATTATGCAAGGGCTATCAAGAAATCCACTTGCTGACCCTGGGATTATTGGTATTAATGCAGGGGCAGGATTAACAGTTGTTGTTTTTGTATATTTCTTCTTCGGAAAAGTTGGGACTGGTACCCTTTTATCGGTATTCATTCTTCCATTTTTCGCATTGATTGGTGCAATATTAGCAGCAGTAATTATATATGTATTAGCCTGGAAAGACGGCGTTTCATCAACTCGTTTAATACTGGTTGGTATTGCAGTTGCAGCAGGATTTAGTGCTGTTAGTTTGATTTTCTCGATGAAAATGACTTCAAATGATTTTCGTTTCGCAACGATTTGGTTAGCGGGTAGCTTATGGGGAACAGATTGGAAATTTGTATTAAGTGTACTTCCATGGATGCTCATCTTTTTACCAATTGCGATTCGTAAAGCACATGTGTTAAATGTAATGAATCTAGGAGATTCAGCAGCGGTTGGTCTTGGTGTAAATGTAGAGAAAGAAAGACGTAAATTATTATTTATCGCTGTTTGTTTAGCAGGGGCATCTGTTGCAGTTGCGGGTGGAATTGGCTTTATCGGTTTAATGGCACCGCATTTAGCGAGACGTCTTGTCGGCGGGAAGCATCAAATTATGTTACCGACAGCAGCATTAATTGGAACGTTCCTGCTACTATTTGCAGATTTAATTTCACGAAGTGTGTTAACAACATCAGAAATACCGGTCGGTCTTGTTATTTCTGTAATCGGTGCACCATATTTCATTTATTTACTTATGAGGACAAAATAAAGGGAGGCTTTTTGTATGGCAACTTTAGCGGTTGATTCGGTATCTGTTGGCTATAATGAAGGATTAATTATCGATGGATTATCAGTGGAAATTCCAGAAGGGAAAATTACAACGATTATTGGACCAAATGGATGCGGGAAATCCACATTGTTGAAAACAGCTTCTCGTATTTTAAAAGCAAAACGAGGTACTGTTTATCTTGATGGTAAAGCAATTGAGAAGCAGCCGACAAAAGAAATCGCAAAGAAAATGGCGATTTTACCACAGACTGCAGAAGTGCCAACAGGTCTTACTGTGTTTGAACTTGTTTCATATGGACGTTTCCCTCACCAAAAGGGATTTGGGACACTGAAAGAAGAAGATTATCGTTACATTCACTGGGCACTTGAAGTGACAGGAATGACAGAGTTTGCGAATCGTCCAGCAGAAGCTTTATCAGGCGGTCAACGTCAACGTGTATGGATTGCAATGGCTCTTGCGCAAGGAACGGATTTACTTGTGCTAGATGAACCAACAACATATTTAGATATGGCTCACCAATTGGAAGTATTAAATTTATTGAAAAAGTTAAATCAAGAAGAAGGACGTACAATCGTTATGGTTATTCATGATTTAAACCATGCTTCTCGTTTTTCGGATCATATGATTGCTTTAAGAGCTGGTAAGTTAATGAAGCAAGGAACACCAGATGAGGTTATGACGTGTGAAACGCTTCGCAGTGTGTTTGAAATAGAAGCACAGATTGTTCCGTGTCCTGTAAACTGTAAACCGATTTGCTTAACTTATGATTTAACAACGATAAATAAACAAGTACGCAAGCAAGCATAAGAGAACTCTTCCTCCTATCTATATCTTGATAGGAGGAGGGATTCTAATGGACGTTGAGCTTCTCATTCGAGCTGGGAAGTTGAACGCCCGTTAGAACGGGTTACGTACAACTATTAATAAGAATATATTGATAAATTATTGAATGTAGTTTCTTATAGTTATATGTAGTTTATAAGAGAAATACATCCAGAAGGAGTGGGAATATGAAGAAATTTAAAGCAGCATTACTAGCAATGGTACTAGTAGTTACTTCTGTACTATTTGCAGCTTGTTCTTCTGATAAGAAAGAAGAAAAGAAAGCAGATGCGAAAACCGAAGAGCGCACTGTACAACATGCAAAAGGGGAAATTAAAATTCCTGCAAATCCAAAGAAAATTGCTGACCTTAGTGGTTCAACAGAAGAATTATTAATCTTTGGAATGAAACCAATCATTACTGCAAATACGTCTCAAGAAAAAATTGATGCGCATATTGCAGATAAATTAAAAGATGTAAAACCAGTTGGTTCTGCATGGGGCGATAAAATTAACATTGAAGCAGTAGCTGCTGCAAAACCAGATCTAATTCTTGTGAACAATCGTCAAGAAAAAATTTATGATCAATTATCTAAAATTGCACCAACAGTTATGTTAAAAACTCCATTAGATCAATGGCGTCCAAAGTTTGAAGAGCTAGGTAAAATCTTTGATAAAGAAAAAGAAACAACTGCATGGTTCAAGAAATATGATGAAAAAGCAAGCAAACTACATGATAAAATCGTTGCAAAAACTGGCGATGCGAAGTTTATGAAAATGGCTGCATATCCAAATGCATTCCGCATATATGGTGACTACGGTTACGGTAGCGTAATCTTCAAAGACTTAAAATTACCAGCTGTTTCAGGTACACCAACTGACAAACCATTAGTACAAGTACAAAAAGAAGCATTAATCGATTACAACCCAGACTACTTATTCGTATTTACTACTGGTGATGGTTCTCAGCGCTTAAAAGAATTCCAAGAAGAAACAATTTGGAAAAACATGAACGCTGTTAAGAACAACCACGTATTCACAATCAAGAACGAAGACTTAAACAAAGGGTACTTCCCACTTGGTAAAGAAATGATCTTAGACGAAGTTGCTGAGTTCGTTTTAGGAAAATAGTAAACAAAGAAAATCACTTTCGCCTTGGCGAAGGTGATTTTCTGTATATAGGGGAATTTTAAGTATTTCTATAGTCTTTCATTTCTTTCTGTTTCCTATTTCGTTTATAATATAAAGTAAGAATGCAGTAAGGAAGGAGGATGTCGATATGGTATATTTAAACGACAAACTCAACGAAACAAAAGTGTTTAAAGACCCAGTACATAAATATGTACACGTGCGTGATCGTGTAATTTGGGATTTAATCGGAACGAAGGAATTTCAACGTTTGCGCCGTATTAAGCAGCTTGGAACGACATTTTTCACATTTCATGGTGCAGAACATAGTCGCTTTACTCATTCATTAGGTGTATATGAGATTATTCGTCGTATGATTGATGATGTGTTTGATGGCAGACCAAATTGGAATGCAGAAGATAGATTGTTATGTTTATGTGCAGCACTCTTGCATGATGTAGGACACGGTCCATTCTCACATTCTTTTGAAAAAGTGTTTTCATTAGATCATGAGAAGTTCACACAAAAAATTATTGTTGGTGATACGGAAATCAATGATGTACTCAGCCGCGTAGACCGAGAGTTTCCACAAAAAGTAGCAGATGTGATTGCGAAAACGTCTGATAATAAATTAGCGATTAGTATGATCTCTAGTCAAATTGATGCAGATCGTATGGATTATTTATTAAGAGACGCATATTTTACTGGTGTGAAGTACGGGAACTTTGATATGGAACGTATATTGCGTGTCATGCGCCCATATGGAGATCAAGTAGTGATTAAAAATAGCGGTATGCACGCTGTTGAGCATTATATTATGAGCCGCTATCAAATGTATTGGCAAGTATACTTCCATCCAGTAACGCGCAGTGCAGAAGTGATTTTAACAAAGATTCTACACCGTGCGAAAACATTGCATGAGCAGTATTATACATTTAAGTATCATCCAGTTCATTTCTATTCTTTATTTGAAGAAGAAGTAACAGTAGAAGACTATTTAAAGCTAGATGAGAATGTAATGTATTATTATTTCCAGGTATGGCAAGATGAAGATGACCAAATTCTAAGTGATTTATGTCGTCGTTTTATGAACCGAAATCTCTTTAAATATGTAGAATTTACAGAGAATCATGGTTTAGATAATTGGATGGAATTAAGTAGTTTATTTAAAAAGATTGGACTCGACCCAGAGTACTATTTAGTTGTTGATTCAACATCGGATTTACCGTATGACTTTTACCGTGCTGGAGAAGAAGAAGAGCGGCTTCCAATCTTGCTTCTTATGCCAAATGGAGATCTCAGGGAGCTTTCGCGTGAATCTGATATTGTAGAAGCGATTACTGGTAAGAAGAGAACAGATCAAAAACTCTTCTATCCGCATGATTTAATCTATGAAGGTGGAAGAAAAGGAAAATATAAAGAGAAAATTATTGAGTTATTAGAAGGAAAGAAATAAGAAGCAGCCTGAAGGACTGCTTCTTATTAAAGAAACCTGAAATTATTTGTCGCTTAAGCGTTTCCCACCAACTGCATAATGATTTTTAGACATTTCTTCGATGAAAACAACGATGTTTTCTTCAGGAGCACCAGTTGTTTCGCTTACTGCTGTAGTTACTTTCTCAGCTAGAGCTTTCTTTTGTTCTTCTGTGCGTCCTTCTAACATTTTCACTGTTACGTATGGCATGTACAATCGCTCCTTTTATGTAAGTTACAATCTTATTATAACGGATTATGAAGAAGAACAATCGGAAAAACAAATATTTTCTTTTTTTGACATAATGAAGAGGAGATGAACCATGGATCAATTATTTAGGTATCCACTGCATCAAATACCACTGGTGGCAATGGCCATTATTATTGCACTGTCTGTACATGAATTTGCACATGCGTATGTTGCATATAAGTTTGGTGATGACACAGCAAAAAGACAGGGACGTTTAACATTATCGCCAATGGCTCATTTAGATCCGATTGGGATGATCGCAGTATTAATTATTGGATTTGGTTGGGCACGTCCAGTACCTGTTAACCCATATAACTTTAAAAAGCCACGTCTTGCTGGTGTACTTGTTTCAATTGCAGGTCCGATTAGTAATCTTATATTAGCAACAATAGGTCTAATTCTTTTCGTTTGTTTACACAACTTCCAGATATTCACAATGATTCCGGTTGCTGTATTGACAACATTAAATGAATTTTTCACTATTTTTATTTTCTTAAACATAGCATTGTTTGTTTTTAACTTATTGCCGATTCCACCGCTTGATGGATATCGTGTGATTGAAGATTTAGCGCCAGCAAATGTTCGTGCGAAAATGACGCAATATGAGAAATATGGAGCGATTGTTTTATTGATTCTTGTTATTACACCGCTTGACCGTTATACAATTCAGCCAATTTTCAGTGTGGTAATCCCACAAGTACTAGGATTTTTAGAAAGTATAATTGCGCCTATATTTGGGCTTATGTAATGAATGAGTGAGGAGGACTTACATATGACAGAGAAAAAGAAAAAAATTGGTTTTAATATCGTGAAGAACGATTCGACAGATGGCCATGGTGGCTTTGGCGTCGGAGCGCTAAGCTTAGAAAATATTTCACCTGTTTTCGTAGATGTAGTAGAGCAAACTGCATTCGTTGATATCGGTGCGATGCATGCGCGCAGTACTGTTGAAAAGGGAATTAAATTCTTAACGAATAAAGACGAAGTTCCAAACGGAAAGCCTTATTGGCTCGTATGGGTAACGATTGAGAGAACAGCAAATGGTGCTTATTATGCAGGTGTAACAGCTTGTGAAATGACGGTTGATCGTGAAATTCGCCGCGGTTATAAATCACTTCCAGAGCACGTAAACAAGATGGATAAATCATTAAAACGTCACATCATGGTTGACCATATGGATGAGCCATCTAAAAAAGTGCTTGGAACATTCTTAAAAGAGCATAATGAAGCAATTTGGAATGAATCTAGTGAAGAATTACGTCAGGCGTTATTAGGAGAATAATTTTAAGGCTACCAGGAGAAATTCTGGTAGCCTTTGCTATTTTGTGGGTAGTAAGTCCCTGCTGATGGGTACGCACTTTATGTTGTATATTGTCGAACCGTCGATATATTGGGGTTACCATGGGAAATATCTTTTCCACCAGCTTTCTTTTTTCTTTTCTTTGCTAGCCTTCTCGAATTCTTCTTTGTCATCCACATGATCCATGCAATATTCAGTCGGTTCTGTTCCTTTTGCAAAATACATTTTCACAGAAACGGGACAGCCTTTCGTTGAGACTTTCCCATTTTCAGGATTGATATTTACAGCAACCACATCACTTGGTTGTTTGAATTCCTTGTTAGGTTGTCCCTCTAATCCTTTTTCCATCGCAATGGCCCATATCTTTTTGGCGTATCCTTGTTCTGCTGGATTTGAAATAGATTTAGGCTGATCGTATCCGACCCACACACCTGTGACAAGTTGAGGAGTGAAACCAATCATCCAACTATCCGTTTCTGTGGAACCAGACTTCCCTGCATACGTACGTGATAGTTTTGGTAGAAGGGAGTGTCCGGTAACAGATGCATAACCACTTAGCTTGTCGTTGAACATTCCTTTCATCATTTCTTCCATTACAAACGTATTGTTTTTATCGAGCACTTGTTTACTTTCTAAATGCGCATCGTATAAAATATTTCCCTCGTGATCGACAACGCGGCGAATAAAGGTTGGTTTTATTTGTTTTCCTCCATTGGCAAACATACTGTAGGCGCCAACCATTTCAATTGGTTTTACAGGGGAAGTACCAAGGGCAAGGGACGGTACATCTTTTAGTGAACTTTTAATGCCAAACTGTTTAGCGGTTTCCGTAAGTGAATCTTCACCTAAAAACAAGTGTGTTTTCACAGCGTATACGTTATCTGATACGGCAAGGGCCTGTGCCATTGTTACAAAATCATCGGCATAGTAGTCTTTATAATTTTTGGGTTTATATTTAGAAACACCATCGCCTAATGTAAATACTGTATATTCACTTTTTAAGCGAGTCGCTGGTGTAAATCCTTTTTCGAGTGCAGCGTAATATAAAAACGGTTTAAAGGTGGATCCTGGCTGACGTGCTGCTTGAATCGCTCTGTTAAATTGACTCTCTTTATAATCCTTTCCACCGACGAGAGCTGCTACTTCCCCTGTTTTTGGATTCATAGAGACGAGAGCCGTTTGTATAGGAGTTGTTTCTGGAATCGTATCTTTTACAGCTTGTTCAGCTATTGTTTGTAGTTTTGGGTCTAGTGTTGTGTAAATACGGAGTCCACCGCGCTGTAATGTTTGTTCATTGAGTCCGACGTCATGAAGGAGAGAGTATTGTACAGCGTCCTGGAAATAAGGTGCTATTTCTGCGACCTTTTTCATTTCTAATGAAGCAAACGTAAGCTTTTCTTTTTTGGCAGAGGATGCCTGCCCTTTTGTAATATAGCCTTGCTCTACCATTTCGTTTAGAATGATTGACTGTCTTGTTTTTGCCCGTTCTTCTTTTAAGTAGGGAGAATATACGCTAGGGCCTTTTGGGATACCAGCTAACATACTTGCCTCAGCTAATGTTAAGTCACTAGCTGATTTATTAAAGTAAAGACGAGAAGCAGCTTCAATACCATAAGCGCCGTGTCCGTAATAAATCGTATTTAAATACCCTTCTAAAATATGATTCTTGCTGTAATTGACCTCAAGACGAATTGTATATATTGCTTCTAACGCCTTGCGTTTCCAAGTTTTATCATGATCTAAATATAGATTGCGGGCATATTGCTGCGTAATCGTACTAGCACCTTGGACCTTTGCCATTGCTTTTATATCGGCAACGATTGCGCCGGCAATTCGTTTCATATCGAAGCCGTGGTGATCATAGAATCGTTGGTCTTCAATAGAGAGTGTTGCTTCTCTTACATAAGGAGAGATTTGATCAAGGGATACGTTATAGCGCTTTTGCATCCCATTGCTTTGCCCCATTACGGTATCATCATTGGCATAAAAGGTGCTTGTTTGCGGAACAGCGATGGGAGGTGGTCCCATAACTTTTGCTACTATGATGATAATAAAAAGAGAAAAAACGAAAAAAAGAACGCATGAAAAAAGTGCGGTGAAGAAAAGACGTTTATATTTTTTAAGTTTTGGATTTACAGTTTGGTCCATCTTTTTCATCCCCTCATCATATACTTTTAATAGTATTGAGGGTTTTCTCGTATTTTAAACACAAAATGAAAAAGAGCTCCTTTAATTAAGAAAGGAGCTCAAAAGCACGCATTGGCCAGTCTGTAATAATAACATCTACACCGTAATTGATCATGGTTTGTAAGTCTTTACTTTCATTGATTGTATAGGGGCGGAAAACATAGCCTTGCTCTTGTGCAGCTTGTACAAATTCTTTTGTTAACAATTTAAAATTCGGGTGTAATCCGGTCGCTTCCCTTTTCTTTGCTTCAGCAAGTGGATCAGCAATTGGTTCGTCATATAAGATAGCTCTTGGAATTTCAGGTGCAAGTTCTGCAAGTAAAGAAACAGAATTATGGTTAAATGATGAGAATATAATTTGGTTTGAAAGGTGATATTCACGAACAAGATCGACAACCTTCTCTTCGATACCGGGATAGTGGATTACGTCTGTTTTTAATTCAATATTAAGTTGTAAATTCGTCGTAGATAACCAAATAAGTACTTCGCGTAAGGTTGGGATTTTGGCTTCGTAAAAAGAAGGATCTTTATGACTTCCTGCATCAAGCGCCTGTAATTCCGCTACTGTCTTTTCAGAAACAAGTCCAATTCCATTTGTTGTACGATCAACAGTTTCATCGTGAATTACAACAAGCTCACTGTCTTTCGAAAGATGAACATCAAGTTCAATGCCATGGGCACCAACACGTTCTGCTTCTTGGAAAGCAATCATTGTATTCTCTGGATGTGTACTTTTCACTCCGCGATGGGCAAAAATAAGCGTTTTTTTCATCTGAAAATCTCCTTATGAGTTCATTTCTTTCATTATGAAACTGCGATGAAAAAAATACAATCTATATGCCAAACATTTACAAAATTATAACAGTTGCATAAAAGTTAACGTTAACGTAAAATGTAATAATGTGATGAAGGGAGGAATATACATGTATAAGATTGATGAAGTAACAAAGCAGGTTGGGTTAACCAAACGTACGCTTCGTTATTATGAGGAAATTGGTTTAATTCATCCGCCGGAGCGTAGTGAAGGAAATATTCGTCTTTATACGGATGAGGATATTGCTCGTATTAAAAAGATCGTAGAAGCGAAAGAAGTATTAGGAATCACACTTCAAGAAATGCAGCATTTCTTATCATTGAAAGAGCGTATGGAGCAAAGACGAAATAGTGACAATCCACGTGACCGTGAAGTGATTCAAGAAATTAAGGAAATGCTCGAGAGCCAAGTAGGAACGCTCGATACAAAAATGAAACAAATGGAGCGCGTGAAAGCAGAATTAGAGAATAGTTTAGAGCGTGCAACTAGATTCTTGGAGGAAACAAAAGGAGAGTAATGAATATGGAGAGCAAACAAAAATTGGGGAGATTGATTACAGTACTGGCTACCTTCCTTGCCTTTTCGGGTATCGGGGTAGTCGATCCTATTTTGCCAATTATCGCTGAGAAAATCGGTGCAACACATTGGCAAGTGGAAATGTTATTTACAGCATATATTTTAACGATGGCAATTATGATGCTACCAGCTGGTTTATTTGCAGCACGGTTTGGCGATAAGAGAATGATGACAATTGGTTTATCGATTGTAACTGTATTTGCTTTTATATGTGGTATATCACAAACGATTGCACAGCTATCTCTTTTCCGTGCCGGATGGGGGCTAGGAAATGCGATGTTTTTCGCAACAGCGATGACATTATTAATTTCTCTTAGTAAAGAAGTACATGAAGCGGTAGGTTTATATGAGGCTGCGATTGGTTTAGGGATGGCAGGTGGTCCATTACTAGGAGGACTACTCGGTGGACATTCTTGGCGATATCCATTTTTTGCGACAAGTCTTTTAATTTTATTAGCATTTATTCTTGTTTTCTTTTTTGTAAAAGAACCGGAGCGCAAAGTAAAGCGTAAAGCAGCTGGAGTAGGAGAATTACTTAACCTAATTAAATATAAACCGTTTATGCAAGGTGCAATTTCAGGCATGTTATATTATTATGGATTTTTCGTTGTATTAGCATATTCACCACTTATTATGCATTTATCGGCAATTCAGCTTGGTTTCGTATTTTGCGGCTGGGGACTTGCGTTAGCATACGGATCGGCTATATTAGCGCATAAATTAGAAGGGAAATATGAACCAAAAGCATTGTTAAGATTTAGCTTATTTGTATTTGCGATCCTGTTAATTGCGTTATTCTTTGTGAAAGTAATGTGGTTACAAATTGTTCTTATCGTTTTATCTGGATTAGCATCTGGATTAAATAACGCTTTATATACAAGTTATGTCATGGATATTTCACCTTATGAAAGATCTATTACGTCTGGTGTATACAATTTCGTCCGTTGGCTTGGCGGAGCGATTGCTCCTATTTTATCTGGAATTATCGGTCATGTAATTTCGCCACAAAGTCCATTTTTAGTGGGGGGAATCGTTGTATTAGTTGGTTGTATCATAATTTTGATTCCTGTTCGAGAAGGTTCCAAATTAGAAGCAGAAACCCTTTCTTAAGAAAGGGTTTTCTTTATTGTTAAATATAGTATTTTTACAATTTACGAACAAAAACAATTTTACCAAAATATATTTTCGGTATTTTTGTACTTTTAACTATACATTTTGTATGTTTTGTTTTATTTTTGTTAGGGGACATTAATGATGTCCCTATTATAAATTTGCAGCGAAAGGCGTGATTGTACGATGGAACTATGGTTCACTGAAAAACAAACAAAACATTTTGGAATTACGGCGCGTATTAACCGCACATTACATACGGAGCAAACAGAATTTCAAAAGCTTGATATGGTTGAAACTGAAGAATTTGGAAATATGCTTATTTTAGATGGCATGGTTATGACAACAGAAAAGGACGAGTTCGTGTATCATGAAATGGTAGCACACGTACCTTTATTTACGCATCCAAACCCTGAGAACGTATTAGTTGTTGGCGGTGGTGATGGCGGTGTAATCCGTGAAGTATTAAAGCACCCAAGTGTAAAGAAAGCAACACTTGTTGAAATCGACGGTAAAGTAATCGAGTACTCTAAACAGTACTTACCATCAATTGCAGGTGCGTTAGATAACGAGCGCGTTGAAGTAAAAGTAGGAGACGGTTTCTTACACATCGCAGAAAGCGAAAATGAATATGACGTAATTATGGTTGACTCTACAGAGCCAGTAGGACCAGCAGTAAACTTATTTACAAAAGGATTCTACGCTGGAATCTCTAAAGCGTTAAAAGAAGACGGTATTTTCGTTGCTCAAACGGACAACCCTTGGTTTACACCAGAGTTAATTTCAACTGTGTTTAAAGACGTAAAAGAAATCTTCCCAATTACACGTCTATACACAGCAAACATTCCAACTTACCCAAGTGGACTTTGGACATTCACAATCGGATCTAAAAAACACGATCCATTAGAAGTAAGCGAAGAGCGTTTCCACGAAATCGAAACGAAATATTACACAAAAGAACTGCATAAAGCAGCATTCGCATTACCTAAGTTCGTTGGGGATTTAATTAAATAATAAAAGTGGAGTCGACTATTCAGGCCTGACGGCTAAGGTTCTTTCACACAGAAAGTGCTTTTTACTTTCTTATGTGGAAGGTTTTTAGGCACGAGGTCTTGGACAATAGATGAAAGTGTAAGTAGCTCATTTAAGGTGCACGTCCAAAAGATTTGAGCATGCTAGTTGCTTACACTTCTATAAATAAAATAATCTTCTCATCGTTAAAAGAAGATTGAGGTAAATCGAGAAAGAGGAGTACAGCGCTCCAAATTTGAGAAATAATGAAAGGTTGGGATACCTTAAGTTCCACATAAGGAGGAAAAGAATATGCGTTTTGATGAAGCTTATTCAGGTAAAGTATTTATTAAAAGTCATCCAAGTTTTGAAGAGTCAGAGGCTGTTATTTACGGGATGCCAATGGATTGGACAGTAAGCTACCGTCCAGGTTCTCGTTTTGGCCCTGCACGTATTCGTGAAGTATCACTTGGACTAGAAGAATATAGTCCATATTTAGATCGTGAACTAGAAGAAGTAAAATATTATGATGCTGGCGATATTCCGTTACCATTCGGAAATCCACAGCGCAGTATAGACATGATTGAAGAATATGTAACAAAACTATTAGATGCCGGTAAGTTTCCACTAGGTCTCGGCGGTGAGCACCTAGTGTCTTGGCCAATTTTTAAGGCAATGGTAAAAAAATATCCGGATTTAGCAATCATTCATATGGATGCTCATACTGATTTACGTGAGTCATATGAAGGGGAACCTTTATCTCACTCTACACCAATTCGTAAAGTGTGCGATTTAATTGGTCCGGAAAACGTATATTCTTTCGGAATTCGTTCTGGAATGAAAGAAGAATTCGAATGGGCGAAAGAAGTGGGCATGAACCTATACAAATTTGACGTATTAGAACCGTTGAAAGAAGTATTACCAAAACTTGCAGGACGCCCAGTCTATGTCACAATTGACATCGACGTATTAGACCCAGCACATGCTCCTGGAACAGGGACATTAGAGGCTGGTGGTATCACATCTAAAGAACTATTAGATTCCATCGTAGCAATTGCAAATTCAAATATAAAAGTAGTTGGAGCAGACTTAGTAGAAGTAGCTCCAGTCTATGATCATAGTGACCAAACACCAATCGCAGCAAGCAAATTCGTGCGGGAAATGCTTCTTGGTTGGGTAAAATAAAAGCGGAGCCGACTGTTTAGAACCGGTGGCTAAGGTTCTTTCCTGCAAAAGGTTCTTTTTACCTTTTGGCAGGGAGGGTTCTTAGGGCGCAAGGGTCTAGGAGGCGTAGCTGGATAGAGTAAAAGCAGAAGCGGCTCGTTCAGAATGGGAGTGGGATGGAGCTTCTGACGTAGAGGCGATTTTTGCCTCGTAGGAAGAAGCGAAGCCACCGAGCATTCTAGCCGCTGTAGCTGGATAGAGTAAAAGCGGAAGCGGCTCGAAGCATCCATATATCGACGCTTCTGCAAAATTCGACATGAGTTTATAAGAAAAAAGGAGCTGGTTCCACCCCATGGAACTAGCTCCTTTTTCTTATGCAACTTTTTCTTCAGAAGTGATTCCGCGAATTTCATCGGCGGAACGAATTGGATACTTACGGAAAATAATTGTTCCGATATAACCAATAATTGTAGTCACAATTCCACATAATATAGCTGCAATCGCTACTTTCATTACATCGTTGAATCCAAAGAGAACAAGGAGTCCTGGAATTGGTGATGCCGTACCAGGTGCATTGTTTACAAGTTGGAATAGGGATGTAATAATACCAGCAAGTGCACCACCGACAAAGTTTGTCGTATAGATTGGAATTGGGTTTGCTGCTACGATATCAGCTTGTGTTAATGGTTCAATTGCTACAGCAATTGTATCTTTCTTTGAACAGATCTTTAAACGTTTAAAGAAAATAAAGTTCATTGGAGCAGAGGCTGCTACTGCGAGACTACCAATAGCCATTGGTAAACCTGTTAATCCAAGCATAGCAGTTAGCGCCATGGAGCTTAATGGAGATGTAGAGATAACTGTGATGAGCCCGCCAAGCATAATCCCCATAGTAACCGGGCTTTCTGTGGTTGCAATTGAAATAATAGAACCGATTTTTCCAAGTGTTGCATTCACAACCGGATCCATAAGCATAGCCATTCCGCGTGAAAGTGGTGCTGCAATGAATAAAATTGCAAGAAATTCCACGCCAGCTGGCAATTTCTTCTCGAGAAATTTCACGACAAAGGCGCAAACATATCCAGCAAAAAAGCCTGGTAAAATACCAAATCCACTAGTGGCAATACCGATTAAAACAGCATATACAGGAGATACACCAATTGCGAGTGCCACTAAAATTGCAGCTGCGACACCGCTCATACTACCAGAGGCTTGTCCAACCGATTGCAAAAAGCTATTATGAAACATTTCTCCACCGATATAACGGTGAAATGCTTCAATAAGAAAACTTGCGATTGCAGCGTTGGCCAGAGCACCCATCGCTTTCATTCCGTAAGGAGCACGGTAGCTAAACAGTGTGAAAAGAAAAAGTACAACAAGTAGTAGTGCTAAACCTTGTAAGATAGCCATTTGAAAACTGTCTCCTTTTTGATATTTGTTATAAAAATTTGTATTATTCAATAATAATACAAAAGTTGCTTAAACGGAAAATTTTTTTATTAGGAAAATACTATAAACGCCTCTTTCTTACAATAGTGTAAGGAAAGTGTAAGAGATTTCAATAGAGGATAGTATGCCCTTTTATGTATAATTACAAATATGATTACGTGAATACGAAGCAAGGTATATATAGGAGGTACATGCATGAAATTGGTGATAAAGGTTTTAGCCGTTTTTGCCATTGTTTTAGGTGGTACGGCATATTATTTACAAACAAAAACAGAAGGTGTTCAGGCGTTTGTCGATAACTTCTTTTCAAATAAAGAAATACAAGATTATTACGCGGTTATAAATAAGGGTGAGAAAATAGACGATGAATATTTGTATACATTAAAAGGATATGCAGAAGATGGAAAGCAGCAGACGATTAAAAAGATGGTGAACCGTCAATTGCATCCAGGTGCTTTTATAAAAATTTATGCGAAGGGAATGCAAGGAAAAGGCTGGGCTGAAATTTCAAAAGAAGAAATTCCAGAAAAAGCCTTAAAACAATTACAGAAAGTATAAAAGGAGCGAAGTGTTCGCTCCTTTTTTAATGCTTTAAAATTGTAATCGCTGTGTTTGTTTGACCGGAAACAATTTTCACACGTCCACCAATTGGGAAAGTGAAAATTGGAGTTGTATGACCGAAGTTGGCATTTGCAATTACAGGAATGTGAGAAAGCTCCTGTTTCGAATAAATTATCTCTTGGATATCTTCTATGACAGCTTCAGATCCTTTTTGTAGTCGTCCAATCACAATGCCTTTTACATGTTCAAAATCCGGCTGTTGCATGAGAGAGTGTAAGTAACGATCGAAAGTCTTAACTGTAGCTTTTCCTGTGAGAGCATCTTCTTCTAAAAATAATATTTTGTCTCGTAAGCTTGGCATATATGCTGTTCCTTGCAGTAAATTGAAGGTACTCATATTGCCACCAACAATTTCACCAACTGCTTCGCCCTCATATATAGAAACATAGCCTTCATTTTGAAAGAAAGTTCGATTTTCTTGGTCCATGTACCAAGAATCATCGCTCCATGTCTCAGCAGGGTGTATTTCTATCGGCTCTTCAGCAGTCATGCATTTTAAAAAGTAATCGATTGTATAATCAAGCCCTTTCTCCATTCCAAATGAAGAGAAATGAGGACCAGAATATGTAATAAGGCCAGTCTTTGTATAAATCGCGTTGCCTAGAGCGGTAATATCAGAATACCCACAGAGAATTTTGGGATTACTGCGAATCAGATCATAATTTATATGGTTTAGTAGCCCATTGGAATTATATCCTCCAAGTGTTGTTAAGATTGCTTTCACATTTTGATCAACGAAAGCTTCATGAAGATCATCAATACGGGAAGAAACAGAAGAAGAAGCAAGACGGTCGAGTTCTTCCGCGTTTTTTGAAAATGTAACACGAAAGCCCATATTTGTTATTCTCTTAATAGCGAGTTCTCGATTGTAATCTGATACAATGCTTAAACTACAAGATGGTGAAATGACTCGAATTTCATCACCTTGTTTTAATTTTGGTGGTATCATTTGAAGCACCCCCTTTTAATGATAGAAAATTTAGATTTAAAAGATATTTTATCATAAGAGACGGTTCTTTATAAATTGTTTTTTGAAACAGAGTTTTCCTGATTTTTCAGCAGACAGACACAGGCTTTTTTTGATATGATAGGAAAAGTGATTTATTATAAACTTTATTTAATATCTATAACATGTTGAAAGGTGTGCAAGACGTGGAAAAACAACTTGCAGGCTTGCCAGTGCACGTTCATTTCGTAACAGAAATCCGTGAAGGGGCACGAAAGGAAACTATTGCTTTTGACGCAAATGGTCAATACTATGTAAAAGGTCAAAGTACATACGTAACGTTTCAAGAGCCGAACGAACAAGGCGAAGTGAAGACAATCATTAAAATTCAAGGTGAACAAGTTCTCATCATGCGTTCAGGTGCTGTTTCTATGCGTCAGACGCATGCGAAAGGTGAATGGACAACTGGTACGTATACGAGTGAACTTGGTACGTTTGCATTGCAAACGAAAACCGATAATGTTCTTTTTAAATGGTCGGATGAGAAGAAAAAAGGACAACTCTTTTTAACGTATGCATTGCTTCTAAGTGAACAAGAAGCGGGTCGATATACAATTACGATTAATTTGAAGGAGGCAAAATAATGAACTCTTTAGAACAAGTAAAAGAATTGATTAAAGACGAAATTAAAGCGGCGGTATTAAAAGCTGAATTAGCAACAGAAGAACAAATTCCAAACGTTGTATTAGAATCCCCAAAAGACAAAACACATGGTGACTTCTCTACAAATATGGCGATGCAACTTGCGCGTGTTGCGAAAAAAGCACCTCGTATGATTGCAGAAGAGCTAATTGCAAACTTCGACAAAGCAAAAGCTTCTATTGAAAAAATTGAAATTGCTGGTCCTGGTTTTATTAACTTCTACATGGATAACAGTTACTTAACAGACCTAATTCCGGCAATTGTTACAGCTGGCGAGGCTTACGGTGAAACAAACACTGGTAAAGGTGAAAAAGTACAAATTGAGTTCGTATCTGCAAACCCAACAGGTGACCTTCACTTAGGACATGCACGTGGTGCAGCAGTAGGTGACACATTATGTAACGTATTAGCAAAAGCAGGATACGATGTATCGCGTGAATACTACATTAATGATGCTGGTAACCAAATTCATAACTTAGCACTTTCTGTTGAAGCTCGTTACATGCAAGCTTTAGGTTTAGAGAAAGAAATGCCAGAAGACGGTTACCACGGCGCGGACATCATTGGAATCGGACAAAGTTTAGCTGAAGAGTTTGGTGATCGTTATGCAAAAGCCGATGCAAAAGAAAGCTACGAATTCTACCGTGAGTACGGTTTAAAATATGAGTTAGCAAAACTTCAAAAAGACTTAGAAAGCTTCCGTGTTAAGTTTGATGTATGGTTCTCAGAAACATCATTATACAAAAACGGAAAAATTGACGCAGCTCTTGCAGTATTAAAAGAGCGTGATGAAATCTTTGAAGAAGAAGGCGCAACTTGGTTCCGCTCAATGACTTACGGTGATGATAAAAACCGCGTATTAATTAAAAACGACGGTTCTTACACATACTTAACGCCAGATATCGCATATCACCGTGATAAATTAGAGCGCGGATTTGATAAATTAATCAACATTTGGGGTGCTGACCACCACGGTTACATTCCTCGTATGAAAGCAGCAATTCAAGCACTTGGTTACGATAAAGAAACGCTTGAAGTAGAAATCATCCAAATGGTACAACTATACCAAAATGGTGAAAAAATGAAAATGAGCAAACGTACAGGTAAAGCTGTTACACTTCGTGAGCTTATGGAAGAAGTAGGCGTGGACGCAATGCGTTACTTCTTCGCAATGCGTAGTAGTGATTCTCATTTAGACTTCGATATGGACTTAGCTGTATCAAAATCTAACGAAAACCCTGTATACTATGCACAATATGCTCATGCACGCGTATGCAGTATCCTGCGTCAAGGCGAAGAACTTGGATTAACTGCAGGCGGAGATGTAAACTACAAACTGGTTGCTTCTGAAAAAGAAGTAGAATTACTGAAAAAACTTGGTGAATTCCCAGCAGTAGTTGCAGACGCAGCGCAAAAACGCCTACCACACCGCATTACAAGCTATGCATTTGAATTAGCAGCTGCACTTCACAGCTTCTACAATGCAGAAAAAGTATTAAACCAAGATAACCTAGAGTTAAGTAAAGCACGTTACGAATTAATGCGTGCAGTACGCATCACACTTCAAAATGCATTAGCATTAGTAGGTGTATCTGCGCCGGAGAAAATGTAATAGGTAAAAGAAAAGATACCTATTTTTGTTTAGCAGTGATACACAAGTTGACATAAAAACGTCTGATCAGTCTATAGACTGATCAGACGTCAAAGAAAGAAGCACACCGAAAAGTCGTATAGGGAGAACCTCATGTATGGCTTGATGAGGAGGGGCTGAAACAGAAAAAGAGATGGCAAAGCCATCTCTTTTTCTGTTTCAGTTTTTTACTCTAATATATGTGACAAATATATGTTGTAGTGATAAAAGTAAAATAGAAAAACACCAATTAACTATTGATTTTTTAGAATGATTCTAGAATAATAGGTTGTTGGGGGTAAATTTATCAAAAAGCCGTACATGTAGTATTAGTTGGTAGAATGTTACCAGGGAATGGTGTGATTGTTGTAAAAAAACGTGGTTACAGCTATGCCAAATACTAAAATAACACTTCATCTAACCAAGTATCTACACAATTAGTAATTAATCTTGAAAACTTCCAACCTAGTCAAAAAACTAGGGATTTTATGTCTAAAATAGTACATATAGTCCAACTCAAGTTTTCATGATTTGATAAAAATAATGAAAGGATATAAATCTCTCGATTTTGATATTATCATCACTTGTACATATAAATCTCTCGATATTAAAATGTAATGTCGCCCTAGAAAAGCTAACTCTTCTTAGCGAGTAAGTGAAATGCATGTATAAGTTCATTTTAATTCTTCGTCATAGCCATAGATCCATTAGGCAAATTACTTTTTCTCGACACTCATTTATAGACTCCAAAAATGAAAAGGCTGAATTTCATATTTTTGCACGATTTACATGAAATTAGTTGCCCAGTATACTCTTTTTTATTTACCCCCAAATTCGTTCCACTGTATTCAGATTTGGAGAATTTGACTTTTATCTTCATAGGAAAACAATACTTCGTCCGGAGCATTTTTTATCATATAGTGCTTATATTGGAACATTTCTTGTCTGATTGTTTCGGTGTGTAGCTCAGTTGTGCAACGAAATATAAAACGTTTTAACATATGGCTAATTTCACCTTGATGCATGATGACAGAAAACATATCTTCAGTGACATTCTTTAGGATACAAGTATCCTAGCACGTTTCAAAGTCATAACTTTCTTCGGCTGGTGTGAAAAATTCGATTGCACGCTGTACTTCTTGTTATTCTTTATGAAGATAATTATGGAAGTTTACCAAATGCATATTTGCTGTGAAGTAGCTCGTCCATACTTATCCGCAATGAAATTTTCGCGTATTGAGCAATCGTTTGCGCTGGATATGAAGAAATTTCGGGAACCTTACGGCATAATAGGACGAATGACTGTCATGAGTTTTATCGTGAATGCTTGTTGAATTGTCTTCTCCTGACTTTGAAGTTGTCCTATGACCTGTTCATGTGTATTTGTAATTTGAATTCCTTTATCTATTTTTGGTAAACAATATAGACCAGAAATAACACAGTTTAGACATGTCGAAGAAATTAGATGAATCTATATAAAAAGCAAATTTCAAGTCTATAAGTAATAGAAGAGTTGAAAAAAGAGAAAAGGATGATAATAGCTATCAAACATATTTAAGGAAAATAGCTTAATGACATTGAATAATAGAATCTTTGTCATAGTATGTTTGTACCAGGATTTATATGCATTCAATTTTATAGGAGGGAATCACACAAAGTATGTATTTAAAAAGAATAACTTCGATTTTTTCGATTATGATGATTTTTATGTTTACTATAGGTCAGAGTTTTCTACCTATAATAGTAAATGCACAAGAGCTAAATACATTAGGACTTGTAGATAGTTTTAAGATTGATAAAACAGATCTATATTACGGAGAACGGACTCAAATAACTGTGAACTTCAGTGAAAAAGATGGAGTTAAGCTGCAGCCTGGAGATACACTAACATTAACAATGCCTCCAGAATTAAAAGGGTTTAATGGAACGATTCAGTTAGATGATTATGGTACTTGTAAAGTAACTGCGGGTACTGTGGTATGTACATTTAATGATAAAGTGAACACACATCAAAATATTAACGGGTTTTTTACTTTTAACGTTCAAGCTACTAATGTAGCGACGGATGAAACAAAAGAGGTTGAAACCAATTTAGGTACAAATTTAGATAAGCAAACGGTAACGATTACCGGTCCAAGCAGTGGTGGTGGTACAGAACCTGGAGAGGGGCCGTTTTTCTACAAAATTGGTGATATTCAGCCGGATAATACCGATGAAGTTCGTTGGTTCTTGAATGTAAACTATAATCGTGAAAAATTAAATACTGATATTGTTTTGTCTGATAGTTTGCAAGAAGGTCAAACACTGAATAAAGATAGTTTCTATATATACGTTAATGACAAAATTTCTTTATCGCTGAAAGACTTTGAAGCTCAAGGTTACGGAAAAGTTACGTTTAATAGTGATAACTCATTTAAATTTGTGTTTAATAAAGATAAAGCAAGTGGTAACAAATTTTCGATTGGTTATACTGCTACTATAACGGAAACCGGAAAGAAACAAGAATTTTTTAAGAATGATTATACGATTGAGTATCAAGTGGAAAACAAAGAACCAGTTTTTGATTCGAATAGTGCCAAAGTCGAAAATATAACATCTAACGGTGGTGCTGAAGGTAACGAGATTCCAAAAGGAACGCTAAAAATTGTTAAACATATTGAAGGAAATGAAGACAAAGTAATACCGAATGTTTCGTTTAAGTTGTATAAAGAGTCGGGTGAACAAGTTGGAGATGTATATATAACAAATGGACAAGGTATAATTGAAATTTCTAATTTACAACCAGGCAAATATTATGTGCAAGAAGTTTCAGCTCCAAACCATATTGATTTTGATCCTCAAGCAAAAGTAAGTTTTGAAGTTCAATCAGGTGCTGTAAATGGAGTTAAGTTGCCAATTTCGAATAAAGTGAAAGCTACATCTGTTTCAGGAACGAAGATATGGAAAGGCGATAATGAGAAAGATCGTCCGAAAGCAATCAAAGTAGACTTACTACAAAATGGTAAAGTGATCGCAACAAAAGAAGTAACAGAAGCAAGCGGCTGGAAATATGAATTTAAAGATTTAAAGGCATACGATGTAGACGGAAAAGCATATAAATATGAAGTAAAAGAACAACCGGTAGACGGATATCAAACAGAAGTAAATGGTTATGACATTACAAATACAAAAGTGGTACAAACAACAAAAGTAGAAGGAACGAAAACATGGAAAGACGACAATTCGAAAGATCGTCCGACGATGATTAAAGTAGACTTGCTACAAAATGGCCAAGTAATCGCAACAAAAGAAGTGAGCGCAGCAAGCGATTGGAAATATGCGTTTACAGATTTAGAGGTATACGATGCAGATGGCAAAGCATATAAGTATGAAGTAAAAGAACAACCGATAGATGGATATCAAACAGAAGTCAACGGTTATGACATTACAAATACAAAAGTGGCGCAAACAAAAGTAGAGGGAAAGAAGATATGGAAGGACGGAAATGGTGAAGGACGTCCGGAAACAATCAAAGTAGACCTACTACAAAATGGCCAAGTAATCGCAACAAAAGAAGTGAGCGCAGCAAGCGATTGGAAATATGCGTTTACAGATTTAG
>NZ_JH921519.1:184088-395012 GCF_000299035.1 Bacillus bingmayongensis | reverse complement strand
GGAAAAGCATATAAGTATGAAGTGAAAGAACAAGCCGTAGATGGATATCAAACAGAAGTACATGGTTATGACATTACAAATACAAAAGTGGCGCAAACAAAAGTAGAAGGAACAAAAACGTGGAAGGACGACAATGCGAAAGATCGTCCAAAAACAATCAAAGTAGACTTACTACAAAATGGCGAAGTGATCGCAACGCAAGAAGTAAGTAAGGCGAGCGATTGGAAGTATGAATTCAAAGATTTAGCGGCATACGATGCCGAAGGTAAGGCATACAAGTATGAAGTGAAAGAACAACCGGTAGACGGATATGAATCAAAAGTAAACGGTTATGACATTACGAACACAAAAGTAGGTCAAACAAAAGTAGAAGGAACGAAAACATGGAAAGACGATAACGAGAAAGATCGTCCGACGATGATTAAAGTAGACTTACTACAAAATGGCGAAGTGATCGCAACGCAAGAAGTAAGTAAAGCAAGCGATTGGAAATATGAATTTAAAGATTTAGCGGCATACGATGCCGAAGGTAAGGCATACAAGTATGAAGTGAAAGAACAACCGGTAGACGGATATGAATCAAAAGTAAACGGTTATGACATTACGAACACAAAAGTAGGTCAAACAAAAGTAGAAGGAACGAAAACATGGAAAGACGATAACGAGAAAGATCGTCCGACGATGATTAAAGTAGACTTACTACAAAATGGCGAAGTGATCGCAACGCAAGAAGTAAGTAAAGCAAGCGATTGGAAATATGAATTTAAAGATTTAGCGGCATACGATGCCGAAGGTAAGGCATACAAGTATGAAGTGAAAGAACAAGCCGTAAACGGATATGAATCAAAAGTAAACGGTTATGACATTACGAACACAAAAGTAGGTCAAACAAAAGTAGAAGGAACGAAAACATGGAAAGACGATAACGCAACAGATCGTCCGGAAATGATTAAAGTAGACTTACTACAAAATGGCCAAGTGATCGCAACGCAAGAAGTAACAGAGGTAAGCGGTTGGAAGTATGAATTCAAAGATTTAGCGGCATATGATGCCGAAGGTAAGGCATACAAGTATGAAGTGAAAGAACAAGCAGTAGACGGATATGAATCAAAAATAAACGGTTATGACATCACGAATACAAAAGTAGGTCAAACAAAAGTAGAAGGAACGAAAACATGGAAAGACGACAATGCGAAAGATCGTCCGGAAATGATCAAAGTAGACTTACTACAAAATGGTAAAGTGATCGCAACACAAGAAGTGAGCGAAGCAACAGGTTGGAAATATGTGTTTACAGATTTAGCAGCCTACGATGCAGAAGGCAAAGCATATAAGTATGAAGTGAAAGAACAACCGGTAGATGGATACCAATCCGAAGTAAACGGTTATGACATCACGAATACAAAAATCAAGGACGGAACAGGTGAAGTTCCTACAGATCCAGGTAAAGAACCAGGCACAGATCCAGGTAAAGAACCAGGCACAGATCCAGGTAAAGAGCCAGGTACAAACTCAAATAACGATGCCAAAGTTCCACCTACTAAAGAAAATGATAAGCCGACAGCATTACTTCCTAACACAGGAGGAACATCATCGGAAATGATTTCAATTGTTGGAGGTATGGTATTATTCCTTTTAGGTGGAATTCTATTCGCTCGTCAAAGAATAAAAGAATAAAAAAGCTTTAGATTATTGATTACACTGTAATCTGAGTAGTGGACAAATTAAAAAATTACTATTGATAGTACTCCCTTTAGGTAGATATTCAAAAAAACTTCATGATAAGGTGAAGAAAAGAATGCAACCTGAAGGGAGTCTTTTTTATCGGAAAAAGAGGGCGCTTTCAAAGTGGACTCAATCAGCAGCTCAATAATATGGTCAGCTTTCATAGAGATGAACGGCTTTAAAGTGATAATAAAACTCTCTTTAAGAAGCGAATGCCATGTTCCATTAAGTTTTGAATGACTGCATAGCCATCTTTACGGCGAAGTTAGAAATAGTATTTTGTAAAACTTTGTTCTTAAATGATTGCAGAGTTAGCTTTTGTTTCTGAAACAAAGGCAGTAGTTCTTGTTAATCCAACAAAAGTTAATGCATCTGCAGGAATCGTTTTTTCATAATAGAAATACATTCTTATTTAGGAATAATAGTTATTGTTACATTTGGTATTCTACATGATAATACCTTGTAATAAATATGCTTTTATGCATATTTATTTTTTCTCAATAAAAAGCCACCGATTAATTGTAAACGGTGGCTTTGAATATGATTAGGCGGCTCTCTGTCCTTGGCTTGCAGCTGGCTTTTGAATAACATCATAAACACCAGTACCAATGACATCTAACGCCATTTTCATACGCTCAGATGACATGTTTTCTAGAATGTTATCTTGTGGTGTGTGGTATACCTTTTCAATGTGATAGATAAGTGGATCCCAACTATCTACTCCCATCCAAATGAATAGAGCTGCAGGAATGCCCGCGTAAGCAAATGGCACATGGTCACTAGAACCGAATTTTCCTTGCAGCACAAGATTATTATTTAATTGTTTAGCAGCATTTAGTGTAGCATCTGTTACAAGATTCGTAGAACCATCTGGCGTCATTGCGTATAAATTTTTCGCTTTATCATAGCTTGTAGCAACCATATCAGCATTGAAAACACCTAAAATACGATCACGTTCTTGCTTTGATAAGTTGTCAACGTAGTGTTCAGAGCCAAGTAGACCCATCTCCTCTGAGCCAAAAGCAATAAAGCGGATTTCTTTATCGGTTTCTACATTTTGAAACGCGCGAGCTAATTCTAATACTAATCCTGTTCCAGAAGCATTGTCATTCGCTCCAGGTGCTCCGATTACGCTATCATAGTGGGAACTTACAATAACAGCTTTTTCATTTCCAGTGCTGTTTTTTGGTTTCTTTTTCGCGATAACATTTAGAGATTGTAAGTTTGATTCATGTCGTGCTTTTAAAGAAAGAATTGTATCACCTTTTTTTGCCAATTCCTCTTTGAAGGCATTTCCTTGTGCATAAGCAAGACCAAATACAGGGATTGATTGTTTTTTCGTTAATCTTGGATTGAACGTTTGTCCATAGTTGCCGCGCCCACCAATTAAACTATATAAGAGAACGCCTTTTGCACCTTTTGCTACAGCATTTTCTACTTGTTTGTTGTAATCTGCTACTGTTGCGCCTCTTTCAAATAAGACAATTTTTCCATTTACTTCATTTGGAATTTCGTCTAACTTTGTCCCATTTGGCACAAAAATGAGGGGAGCCGTAACAGCTTCAGTTGAAATAAGGGAATTTGGAGCAGCGCCGGCTTGCCAATTTCGCGATTTGGACAACGGTGATTCAATGAACCCTACATATTGATCGGGTACAGCAAATGGTTGGTATTCTACTTCATATCCCATTGACTTTAATTTCATTCCAACATAGCGAGAAGCCCATTGTTCTGATTGTGTTCCACCAGGACGGGGACCAATTGTTTCTGATAAAAAACGGACATGTTCGATTGCGCGGTTAGCATCAACTTGCTCTGTAATAGATGGAGTTTTAATAGTTTCTGATGGAGAATCAGCTTTTGCTTGTCCAATTGGAGCTAAACTGACAGCGAGTGTTGCAGCAAGCAAAGAGCTTACTATTTTTTGTTTCAATGTTCTCTTCATATATTCCTCTCCCATTCTTCTATTCTATCTGACTGACAAAAGAAGACGGATAACGACTCTATTCTATCTTTTATTTTTTGTATTTTCAATTAATTAAAGTTGAGAAATAAAAGTGAGAATAATTCTGTATGCATATTTGCATATTTTTAGAAGGGATGTATGTGCTATTATTCTAGAGAAAGGTTCGCTTTCAAATTGAAGGCCCCTAAATTGCATGAATCTAGTGTACCCAAGCTTTAGATTATGTAGAGAAAAAGAAATTCAGGGTGGGATTTCTTTTTCTCATGCTTGAACCTTTTGAACAAGAGGATTGTCATGTTTCCACATTTCATGGTAATCATTAGAAGCTGTAAGATATCCATATGAAAAAAGAGAAATCACGGTTGATTTCTCTTTTTTTTGTATAGAAAAAGGAATGCTATGTGCATTCCTTTTATTTCTTATAGCTGAGTTAAAATAATTGGTTCATCACGTGTTACGACAACTGTATGTTCACATTGTGCAACAAGGCTTTTATCTGGTGTTACAAATGTCCAGCCATCATCGCCGCGTTCAATGATGTGATCAGCTTTCATGGAGATAAATGGTTCTACAGCGATAACAAGGCCGTCTTTCAGAAGCGCATTATCCATTGGATCATAATAGCTTAAAATATGGTTTGGTGCTTCGTGTAAGCTAAGCCCAATGCCGTGTCCTGTTAAGTTTTGGATGACTGCATAGCCATTTTTATGTGCAAAATTGGAAACCGCACGACCGATTTGGTTTTGTTTTGAACCAGCTTTTACTTTTTTCATTGCTGCCCAAAACGCGTCTACTGCAGCTTGGCAAAGTTTTTCTTTTTCTTCATCTTGCCCAAGAACAAAAGAAATACCTGTATCTGCATAGTAACCGTCAAGTGCCGCAGATACATCCACATTTACTAAGTCGCCTTCTTTTAATACTTGATCTTTTGGAATACCATGAGCAACTTCTTCATTGACACTAATACAAGTTACACCTGGGAAATCATATTCTTTTTCAGGTGCAGAAATGGCACCGTGCTCGTCTAATACTTTTTTGCCGATCAAATCAAGTTCCTTCGTTGTCATGCCTGGTTTCGCTTGCTTTTTCATTTCTTCACGTGCGAGCGCAACAACGCGGCCGATTTTTCGTAAACCTTCTAAATCTTGTTCATTACGAATGATCATAAAAAAAACCACTGTCCTTCCTCGAATGTATATCTTACACGATTGTATCATGTTTGTTTTTGTCCTGCTACTTGCGTGCTATTAGCTCCTCTCTATAAAGGATTTGCAGAGGTATAGAACATAGTAGTGTGACTCATTTCATAAGAATTTCATGACAACTGTCATATGCATATCATGACGTATCTTACTGTTTTCCATCTCTTCCAATTTATACAATGTAAATATAAGGAATGACGGAGGTGGAGAGATGGAAAAGATTATTGAAGTAAATGGTGTTTCGAAAACATTTAAACATAAAAAGGCTGTAAATAAAGTTTCATTTCATGTGGAGAAAGGGCAAATTGTTGCACTCCTTGGGCCAAATGGTGCGGGAAAAACAACAACAATCTCAATGATGCTAGGATTAAAAGATCCATCAGAAGGAAGTGTTTCTATATTTGGGAAGAGTCCCAAGCATCGAGATGTTCGTAATCGTCTTGGCGCAATGTTACAAGAGGTAAGTGTGATTGATAGTATATCAGTTGGCGAGGCAATTGATCTGTTTCGTAGTTATTATACGAATCTGGTTGCAAAAGAAACATTGCTTCAGTTATCAAACTTAGAGTCAGAAATAAAGCAACGATGTGAAAAACTATCTGGTGGTCAGAAAAGACGTTTAAATTTTGCGCTCGCACTTGCTGGAAATCCGGATTTATTATTTTTAGATGAACCGACTGTAGGAATGGATATTACGTCTAGAAAGACCTTCTGGGAAACGATTCGAAAGTTAGCGAGTGAAGGGAAAACGATTATTTTAACAACGCATTATTTAGAAGAAGCTGATGCACTAGCGGATCGTATTTTATTATTTGCAAATGGAAAAATCATTGCAGATGGTACACCTGAGGAAATGAAAGCGACGATTTCTCGAAAAACCATTTCATTTTATCCAAAAGAAAAAATTCCTACAGGCTTGCTGAAGGAGTTACCGCATGTAACAGGAGTACAGTTCCATGAACAGCGCGTTATTCTCACAACAGATGATACGGATGCTACGTTGCAAGCAATTTATAAAGAGAATTTACCTGTTACAGATATTTCAGTTGAGCGTGGAAGTCTTGATGAAGCGTTTGAACAGTTTATCGCAAATCAGAAGGAGGGAATCGCATGAAAGCATTATGGATGCAATGCAAAATAGAGATTTTACGTACATTCCGCAATAAATTATTTATCTTTTTCTCACTATTAATGCCAGTTATGTTCTATTACATTTTTACGAATGTCATTCAAGTACCACAAAATGGAGATGCTTGGAAAGCACATTATTTAATTTCGATGGCTACTTTCAGTATTGTAGGAACAGCGCTTTTTAGTTTTGGTGTGAGACTTTCTCAAGAAAAGGGGCAAGGATGGACACATCTTTTGAAAATTACACCACTTCCAGAGGGTGCATATTTAACAGCTAAGATTATTGCCCAAACAGTGGTAAATGCTTTTTCAATACTTGTAATCTTTGTTGCAGGCATATTAATTAATAACGTGGAATTAACAATTGGACAATGGATTGGCGCGGGATTATGGCTATTACTAGGTGTGACACCATTTTTAGCACTTGGAACGGTTGTAGGTTCAATTAAGAAAGCAGATGCAGCTGCTGGGCTCGCTAATATTTTAAATATGAGTTTAGCAGTACTAGGCGGTTTATGGATGCCGATTGAAGTGTTTCCGAAGGTATTAAGATCTATTGGAGAATGGACACCGACATATCATTTCGGAAGCGGTGCATGGGATATTGTAGCAGGCAAATCTATAGGCTGGGAGAATATTGCGATTTTAGGAGGTTATTTCCTTATGTTTGTTGTAATATCAATATATATAAGAAAAAGACAGGAAGCGGTATAACATGATAGAGAAGAAGCAGTTTGAACTTTTTCCAAAACATATGGGATTCTTCCCATATATGTGGTTTGTATACTTGGCGTTTCCAATATACGGTTTATCTAATGAATCAGGATGGAAACTAATATTAGGAAGCGGTATGTTAGTGGTCTTTGTCATTGCATATCGTCAGCTTTATTTTGTAGAAAAGACATTTATTTTATGGGCATGTACTCAGATGGTGATTGTATTTTTATTTGGGGTTTTTTACAATCCGTATTTTATCTATTTAGGATTTTTTACAGCAAATGCAATAGGATTTACACCAACGAAAAAAGCCTTCCGTCTACTAGTACTTTTTTTAGGAACAATGCTTGTTACTTTTGTATTGGTGTATAGCAAGAACTTTACATTAACATCTATATTCGGATCTTTACCGATGTTTATTTTAATGCTTATTACACCATTTGCTATGCGGAATTTCAACCAAAAAAAGATATTAAGACATCAGTTAAGTGAAGCCAATGAACAAATTAAAGACCTAGTAAAACGTGAAGAACGTCAGCGAATTGCAAGGGACCTCCACGATACATTAGGGCATACATTATCTCTTATTACTTTAAAAAGTCAGCTTGTTGAGAAACTGATTGTGAAAAATCCAGAACGTGCAAGTCTTGAGGCAAAGGAAATTACACAGACGTCGCGTACAGCTTTAAAGCAACTTCGGGAGTTAATTTCTGATATGCGGATGATTACTGTGGAAGAAGAGCTTGAACAAATAAAGGCTATCTTACAAGCTGCTAATATTTCACTAGAGGTAGAGCAAAAGGCGAGTTCTGGTGCATTATCACCACTTGAGCAAAATATTTTAGGGATGTGTTTGCGGGAAGCGGTAACGAATGTTGTCAAACATAGTAAGGCAACGGCATGTACAGTTTCTTTATTTGAAACACAAGGAGAACTGACTTTGCAGGTTCAGGATAATGGAGTAGGGTTACAAGTGCAAGGTAAAGATGGAAATGGCATATTAGGTATGAGGGAACGACTCGCTCTTATTGATGGGACGCTAGAGTTAGATGGAATCAATCGTGGAACGATGTTAACGGTGAAAGTTCCAATTGTAATTAGAACAGGAAAAGATGAGGTGAGAGCATGATTCGAATTATTATTGCTGAAGATCAACGAATGTTGCGCGGGGCGTTAGGTGCTCTACTTGATTTAGAAGAAGATATTGAAGTGGTTGGGCAAGCAGAGAATGGGGAAGAAGCTTTAAAATTAATTGAAAAACTGCAGCCAGATGTAAGTATTATGGATATTGAAATGCCGATTCAAAGTGGATTGGATGTTGCTGAAACATTACAGAAGAAAAAATTATCATGTAGGGTAATGATTTTAACAACGTTTGCACGACCAGGTTATTTTGAAAGAGCGATGAAGGCTGGTGTTCATGGCTATTTATTAAAAGATAGTCCAAGTGAAGATTTAGCGGCAGCAATTCGTAATGTAATGAAGGGAAAGCGAGAGATTTCTCCGGAATTAATGTTTGGACTATGGCAAGAGCAAAACCCGTTATCAGATCGTGAGAAAGAAGTGCTTCAATTGGCGAAAGAAGGGAAAACAGCGAATGAAATTGCGAAGGCCCTTTATCTTTCTCCTGGTACAGTACGCAATTATATTTCAGAGGTATTAACGAAATTAAATGCTAAAAATAGAATTGAAGCCATTTCGATTGCAGAAGAAAAGGGATGGATATAAAAAGATGTTTACCATTTATAGTGGTAAACATCTTTTTTTCTTTTTTGAATCTCTATCACTAGAATTTAAAGTGTATGACATAATATAGATTTTGCTTCATTTTTCGACAAAAAATTTGTTATAGTAAGAATAGGTTGCTGTTCTATATTTTTGTGAATTTTACCACTAACAGTTTTAATTACCTCATGTTTATCTACTTTAACAATGATGTCTTGACCATATACTTTGTCATTTTTATATATTTGGAAAAGATATACTTTGGTTTGGTTTTCTTGTAAGTTGAAAATCAACATTTTTTCAGTGGTAACTTGTTTTTGTTACGCGTTAGCCTCTTGTACTTCACCTTTTAAGTAGTTTTAGCAATATTTCCTACTTTGACGTTTTGTGGTTCATTTTATTTACTAATTATCAAACTAGGTTGAGTAACTTCAACATTCACTTCACTTTTATCAATTTTGGGACACGAAAATTACTTCTATTGATAAAGGATACAGTAGAACAAAAGTAAGGAATGTACTAGCAACTTTTCTATCACTTATCTCTAACACTTAGAGTATTGTATTTGTATAAGATAATTTACAAGAAAAGTTTGCTAAATGATACATATTATGCAATATTTCATGTCTAAAAATGTCGAAAAACCATTATTCTAGTGGTATGACAACTTGAAAAGTTAGATTTCTGTAATGGGATGGTGAGCTATTATGCACGCAGAAAAGCTGGGAGCTGAAATAAAGAAAATTAGAATGTTAAGAGGTTTAACACAAAAGCAGTTGTCTGATAATATATGTCATCAATCAGAAGTAAGCAGGATTGAGTCAGGAGCAGTATATCCAAGTATGGATATACTTCAAGGGATTGCAGCGAAATTACAAGTTCCCATCATTCATTTTTATGAAGTTCTCATTTATTCTGATATTGAAAGAAAGAAGCAGTTTAAGGATCAAATTCAAATATTGTGTAAGAAGAAGCAATATGCTGAAATCCACAAAATTGTTTCAGAAGAGCTTAAGAAAGAAGAAAGTCACCCTGAATTTAAGCAGTTTCTTCTATGGTATTATCATTTATCTGCTTATGCTTTAAAGAAGGTTAATTTTGAATATTGCATTTCAGAGCTGAAAAATATAATTCATCAGCAGTATGGCGGGGTGGATGTGTTTCAAAATTTATATATTGAAAATTCGATTGCTAGTATTTATGCAGAAAATAACCATTTAGAAAAAGCGATTACATTATTTCAAGATATTTTAAAACAGCTTGAGTCATTACAGAGTGATCAGGATTTTGTTGTTAAAGTTCGATATAATTATGCAAAATCTCTATATTTAAATAATGAATATGAAAAATCGCTCCAGCAAGTAGACAAAGCAATTGAAACGTCGCGTCTTATTGGGAGTATGAAGCTTCTTGGACAACTGTACTACCAAAAGGGAGAGTGCTTAGAGAAATTAATCCATCCGCCGAGTGAAATTACATTTGTTTATGAAAAGGCTTTATTATTTTTTGATTTACTAGATTTACATTCTTACAAAGAAACATTGTTAGCAAAAAAGGACTTAGCTGGTCGTAATGAACGGACAATATTCTCTCACTAATTAAATTTATCCGCTATTCGCGGGCAGTAGGACTCCCACCTCAAGATTCAGGGAGAAATGAGGAAGATAGGTGAAAGATAATTTTCCGTAAATGCCTAATCGGCGAGAGTTAGCCATCAGTGTAGGATTAAGAACCCCCCGCTGATGGAAGTTTCACTTTATATTTTTAAATAATGAAATCATACGAGAATATGCATAATTGCATTTTTTTAAGAAATTATTTCATGATATATTTAGAAAAAATAGCACATAGGGTGATAAGTGATGAAAAAATTTCTTGCATGTGGTTTAATGGCGATAGCAATGCTCGCTGGTGTTGCGTTCGGAGTGAGTCAAGATCACGCATTAACAAATCAACAGGAACAAGTACAATTAGCCTCAGATTTACCATTTGAACATTAAGATAGAAAAAGAACCCATTGATGGGTTCTTTTTTCAGGTTGTGGATAAGACTTTCTCCACAGCCTGAACGTTACAATTACCATTGTAACGTTGCACCGCTTGTCCGTTTTATTCCTCTTATAGAAGCAAGCTCATCGACTAACTGAAACAGTGCTAAATCTTTTTGTTTGCTCTCAATCATGATATCGAAGTCCTGATTCATGACCTTGGCAATGTGTAAAAAAGGTTTTATAAATGCAGCATCAATATAGTCAGCGTGAGCTCTGAATTCCTTTTCTGACCTCGGTGAAGAAATATGGACTTTAGGAACTGTATGTGTATGATTCCACGTTTCGAAAATAACTGGTAGTAGTTCCTCTAACGGTTCATCACAAATATTTGCTATGTGATGATGATAATCAAAGACAAAAGGAATTCTTTCTTCCTGGCAAATAGCTAATGTTTCAGAAGCTGTATATGTTTTATCATCATTTTCAAGTGTCATTTGCTGTTTGATAGGTGATGGAAGCTTTTTTATATTCTCATGAAAGCGCAGAATTGCTTTTTCTTTGTTACCATATGCACCACCTACATGAATATTAATATAAGAAGAATCCGCTAAACTCATTGCATCTAATACATTATAGTGATATGTCATATCTAACACAGCATTGTCTGTGATATGAGATTTTTCACTTGTAAATAATGTGAACTGGTTTGGATGAAAGCTAACCCGTAAGTTATGCTCTCGAATTAATTCCCCTATCTTATGCCAAAGTGGTTTAAAGATATTGATATAATCAAAATCGACTTCAGGATGGGTTGCTAGTGGAACAATGGAAGATGATAATCGGTATAATGGAATTTCATGTGCGATATTGTAATGAAGGATACGTAATGTATGCATAAGATTTTGTATTGTAATGTTATATAATTTTTCTTCTCGTTCTTGTTTTCCTAGCTTGCTCCACGTTGTAAATGTCATTGTTTTGGCAGGAGAACAGTCCCACAATGCGACTGCATGTGAGACATATCCAAAGCGTATGATCATGTATGAAACACCTCGTTACTTTGTAAGTTGTGTTATAAGAAAAACGCCAGCAATGTCCCAATCCATTCCTTTCCTTTATCAATAAAAGATAGGGAGGAAACATCTTTCCAAGAAAGTAGTACAGATCCTTCTATGTCTTCATTAATTTTCGTTTTAATTTCTTGTATAAAAGCTGAATCATATAAGAGACAATTTATTTCGTGATTGATATATAAACTTCTCATGTCAACATTAGCTGTTCCAATATCACAAGTATGGTCATCTACCATAATAATTTTTGCGTGAAAGAACCCTTGCTGAAATTCATAAATGTTACAGCCTGCTTTCATCAATTTCCGGCAGTATGGTAATTTAGCTTCGCGAACGAGTGGGTGATCTGCTTTTTGGGGTACAAGAATTGTAATGTGAACACCACGTTTTTTCGCTTGTAATAAAGCATTCATTACTACTTTTCCCGGAATGAAATAGGGTGTGCCAATGTAGAGTTCTTCTTTTGCACTTTCAATAAGTGATACAAATGTTTCCTGTAAATAAGCACCGTCTGTTGGGATAAAGCGTTGTAGCATAGGACCTGGTGCTTGTTTAGGAAAAAATGACGCTTCTTCTAGTAAATCTTCATTTGTATCATCACGCCAATCGTGTAAAAATTGTTTTTGTAAATCTTGCACGCCTTCTCCGGTTAGGCGCAAATGATAATCGCGCCACAAACCCAATTTAGGATTATGCCCTAAATATTCCTCTCCGATATTGAATCCGCCGATATAACCAATTTTCCCATCAATAATCGTAATTTTGCGATGGTTTCTTTGATTTGCGGAAAAAAAGAGAAAAGGAAATTTGATTTTATGACAATATGAAAAAGATACACCGTGCTCTCGCAGTGAACGAATAGATTCATCCGATAAATGATGACTTCCTATACGATCGAGTAGAAGACGTACTTGTATACCTTGCTTTGCTTTTTCAGTGAGAAGCTGTAAAAAATTTTGACTAATTTCATCATTTTTGACAATGAAAAATAAAATATGTATATGATGATTTGCTTGTTGTATATCCATAAATAAATCATTGTATAAATTGGTTCCCCATGTATACAATTTAAAATTGCTTCGTCTTAAAGGAAAAGAGCGGGGCCTTATTTTTTTTAAATGATGTTTCCTTCCAAATAAAAAGTCGAGTAGGACCCATATGACAAAACATATTAGTAAGAGAGATAAAAAGAGCATAATCAAATTACCTCCTAAGAATTCATTCTTATATTTTCACCCAAATAAACAGCTTTATGAAAAAATGTGTTGTTGTATAACAAAAAACTGTTGACTGAATGCTCACTCATTATATAATGGGGATAGGGGATATAATTCAGAAAATTATTTATTTTCGAAGATTCTAAAAGAAAGAGGGCTTACAAAGAGAGGGGTAGCATAAAAATGAATAGCTTACTGATCATGAATTGGCTGGCTGCCATTGCTGTTATTGCTTATGCGGGGTATTTGTTTGTATATCTTATACGAACGAGGATGGCCTACATACAATTAGGAAAAAAAGTAGAATTTGATCGCCGCTTTAAAGAACGATGGGATCTTCTGAAGGTTAACGTTTTCGGTCAGAAGAAGTTGCTGAAAGATAAAAAAAGCGGTATCATGCACGTTATGTTTTTTTATGGATTTATTCTTGTCCAATTTGGAGCAATTGACTTCATTTGGAAAGGACTTGCACCAGGATCACATCTTCCACTTGGACCACTATACCCTGCATTTACATTCTTCCAGGAAATTGTCACACTAATGATTTTAATCGCAGTATTTTGGGCTTTTCATAGAAGATACGTTGAAAAGCTTGTTCGTTTAAAACGTAATTTTAAATCAGGCCTTGTTCTTATTTTTATCGGGGGCTTAATGCTTTCTGTACTACTTGGTAACGGTATGGGCATTATATGGCACGGGGAGGAGCTTTCATGGAGCGAACCGATTGCTTCTGGAATTGCTTACGTTTTTTCAGGGATAAATGAAACCGTAGCCATTTCGGTGTTCTATTTCTCTTGGTGGGTGCATCTACTTATTTTGTTAACGTTCTTAGTTTATGTACCACAGTCAAAACATGCACATTTAATTGCTGGACCGGCCAATGTATTCTTTAGTCGTCTTTCTAATCCAGGAAAGCTTGAAAAGATTGATTTTGAAGATGAAACACAAGAAACATTTGGTGTTGGAAAAATTGAAGACTTTAGACAGACTCAGCTCATTGATTTATACGCTTGTGTAGAGTGCGGCCGCTGTACAAATATGTGCCCGGCAACAGGGACGGGCAAGATGTTGTCACCAATGGATTTAATTGTAAAGCTTCGCGATCATTTGACAGATAAAGGGGCAGCGGTGACATCAAAGGTACCATGGGTTCCGGCAGTTGCCTTTAACAATACACAAGGAAATCAGTTAGCGATGATGGCAGCGGGGCAAGGACAACAAGAATCGGCTGCAACGGCACTTGCTTATGATCCAAGCTTGATTGGGGACGTCATTACAGAAGAAGAAATTTGGGCATGTACAACGTGCCGTAACTGTGAAGATCAGTGCCCAGTTATGAATGAGCACGTCGACAAAGTCATTGATTTACGCCGTTATCTCGTTTTAACAGAAGGAAAGATGGATCCAGAAGCGCAGCGTGCAATGACAAATATTGAACGCCAAGGGAACCCGTGGGGGCTGAATCGTAAAGAGCGTGAAACATGGCGCCAAGGCGATGATGAAGTAACAGTTCCGACTGTAAAAGAGAAAACAAAAGCTGGCGAAGAATTTGAATATTTATTCTGGGTTGGATCAATGGGATCGTATGATAATCGCAGTCAGAAAATTGCAATATCATTTGCGAAGCTGATGAATAAAGCTGGCATATCATTTGCGATTCTTGGTAACAAAGAAAAGAACTCTGGAGATACGCCGCGCCGCCTCGGAAATGAATTCGTGTTCCAAGAGATGGCAACTAAGAATATTGAGGAGTTTGAAAAAGCAGGTGTGAAGAAAATCGTTACGATTGATCCGCATGCCTATAACACATTTAAAAATGAGTATCCAGACTTTGGCCTACAAGCAGAAGTCTATCATCATACAGAATTATTAGCACAGTGGGTGAAAGAAGGGCGATTAGAGCCGGTTCACCGTATTGAAGAAACGATTACGTATCATGATTCCTGTTATTTAGGAAGATACAACGAAGTATATGAAGCACCGCGCAGTATTTTAAAAGCAATTCCAGGTGTAAAAGTTGTTGAAATGGAACGTAACCGTGAAACGGGCATGTGCTGCGGCGCAGGTGGCGGGCTTATGTGGATGGAAGAAACGACAGGCTCGCGCATTAACGTTGCACGTACAGAGCAAGCGCTTGCTGTGAAACCGTCAATCATTGGTACGGGATGTCCGTACTGTTTAACGATGATTAGTGACGGTACGAAAGCAAAAGAGGTAGAAGAACAAGTTCAGACACTTGATGTAACAGAGATTTTAGAACGCTCTGTAATTGGGTCTAAGAAAGAAGCTATGTAATACGTAAGAATCCATACAACTTTAGAAAGAGGTGCAAGATTTGCACCTCTTCTCAACGTAGGAGTACCGAGCGGGCGCTCAGCGCCGAAAAAAAAAGAAATGGGGGAAAGAAACTTGGTAAGAACAGTTATTTTAAGTGCTGCAAGAACACCGGTTGGAAAGTTTGGGGGATCTTTAAAGGATGTAAAAGCAACGGAACTTGGAGGAATTGCGATTAAAGCTGCGCTTGAGCGAGCAGATGTTGCTGCAAACGATGTTGAAGAAGTTATATTTGGAGCGGTGGTTCAAGGAGGACAGGGACAAATTCCTTCGCGCCAAGCGGCGAGAGAAGCAGGGATTCCTTGGGAAACTCGTACAGAAACAGTGAATAAAGTTTGTGCATCCGGGCTTCGCTCCGTGACGTTAGCGGACCAAATTATTCGTACCGGAGATCAAACGCTTATTGTAGCGGGCGGAATGGAATCGATGAGTAATAGTCCTTATATTTTACAAGGTGCGCGCTGGGGATACCGGATGGGACATAATGAAGTTGCTGATTTAAATGTAGTAGATGGCTTAACGTGTTCATTTTCTGGCATACATATGGGCGTGTATGGTGGGGAAGTCGCGAAGGAAGATGGGATCTCTCGCGAAGCGCAAGATGAATGGGCGTATCGCAGTCATCAGCGTGCGGTTGCTGCGCAAAAAGAAGGGCGATTTGAAGAGGAAATCGTAACTGTATCTGTACCACAGCGAAAAGGAGACCCAATTGTTGTAGCGAAAGATGAAGCGCCGCGTGAAGATACAACAATTGAAAAGCTAGCAAAATTAAAACCTGTATTTGATAAAACAGCGGCAGTAACAGCTGGGAATGCACCAGGACTAAATGACGGCGGGGCAGCACTTGTATTAATGAGCGAGGACAGAGCGCAGCAAGAAGGAAGAAAGCCGTTAGCAACGATTTTAGCGCATACAGCAATTGCAGTAGAAGCGAAAGATTTTCCGAGAACGCCAGGTTATGTAATTAATGAACTTTTGAAAAAAACAGGTAAGACAGTGGATGAAATTGATTTATTCGAAATCAATGAAGCTTTTGCAGCAGTTGCAATTGCGAGTGCAAATATTGCTGGAATTGATCCGGAAAAAATTAACGTAAACGGTGGCGCGGTTGCGATGGGACATCCAATTGGAGCAAGTGGAGCACGGATTATTGTAACGCTTATTCATGCGCTGAAGCAGCGCGGCGGCGGAATTGGAATTGCTTCGATTTGCAGCGGCGGTGGTCAAGGCGACGCGATTATGATTGAGGTTCATTGATTAAAAGGGGGAGAAAAAATGAGTGTACAAAAAATTGTTGTAATTGGCGCTGGGCAAATGGGTTCCGGCATTGCACAGGTTTGTGCAATGGCAGGATATAACGTGTATATGCAAGATTTGAAGCAAGAACAATTAGATCGGGGATTATCCATTATTACGAAAAATTTAGCTAGGCAAGTAGAAAAAGGCCGCATGGATGAAGACGTTAAAGAATCGACTTTAAATCGTCTTACAGCAACGCTTGAATTAGATTGTGTAAAAGAAGCAGATCTTGTCATCGAGGCAGCTGTTGAAAAAATGGATATTAAAAAGAAAATTTTCGCGAATTTAGATGAAATTGCACCAGAACATGCAATTTTGGCGACAAATACCTCTTCTTTACCAATTACGGAAATCGCAGCGGTAACAAAGCGTCCAGAGAAAGTAATTGGTATGCACTTTATGAATCCGGTTCCGGTTATGAAACTTGTTGAAATTATCCGCGGACTTGCAACAGACGATGCAGTATACGAAACAATTGAAGATATTACAAAGAAAATTGGAAAAGTACCTGTTGAAGTGAATGACTTCCCTGGATTTGTTTCTAACCGTATTTTATTACCGATGATCAATGAAGCGGTTTATACGCTATATGAAGGTGTAGCAACGAAAGAAGCAATTGATGAAGTAATGAAGCTCGGTATGAATCATCCGATGGGACCACTAACGTTAGCGGATTTTATCGGTTTAGATACGTGTTTATACATTATGGAAGTTCTGCATGAAGGACTAGGAGATAGTAAGTATCGTCCATGTCCATTATTACGTAAGTATGTAAATGCTGGTTGGCTAGGACGAAAAACAGGTCGCGGCTTCTACGTATACGAATAAGAAGCAAGGCAAGGTAGGTCTCCCTCTTTTTTTACAAAGTAGTGGTCTTACCAGGTGATTGAAAAAGATATATAGCAAATGGAGGCGGGGCATATGAATTTTCATTTTACAGAAGAGCAGCAAATGATGAGGAAGATGGTTCGAGATTTTGCACAAAAGGAAATTGCTCCCTTTGTTCCAAGTATGGAACAAGGGGTGTTTCCTAGAGAGATTTTGACGAAAATGGGTGAGCTTGGACTTATGGGAATTCCAGCACCAGCGAAATATGGCGGTGCAGAAATGGATTTCATTTCTTACATTTTAGCTATCGAAGAATTATCAAAGGTGAGTGCGACAATTGGTGTTATTTTGGCGGTACATACATCGGTTGGAACAAACCCTATTTTATATTTTGGAACAGAAGAACAAAAGCAAAAATATGTTTCCAAACTAGCAACGGGTGAATATTTAGGGGCATTTGCTTTAACGGAGCCGAATGCAGGTTCAGATGCAGGTAGCTTAAAATCAAAGGCTGTAAAGCAAGGTGACCACTATGTCATTAACGGATCAAAAGTATTTATTACAAATGGAGGCGAGGCGGATACATATATCGTATTTGCTTCTACGAATCCAGATGCAGGGAAAAGTGGGATTTCCGCGTTTATTGTAGAGAAAGATACACCAGGATTAATCGTTGGGAAAGATGAACATAAGATGGGACTGCTTGGATCTCGTACAGTGCAGCTAACATTTGAAGATATGAAAGTGCCAGCAGAAAATCTGCTTGGCGAAGAAGGACAAGGTTTTAAAGTAGCGATGGCGAATTTAGATGTTGGCCGTATTGGTATTGGAGCACAGGCACTCGGAATCGCCGAGGCAGCGCTAGCGTGTGCAGTGGATTATGCGAAGGAGCGTCAGCAATTTGGAAAGCCGATTGCCGCGCAGCAAGGACTTGGCTTTAAACTAGCGGATATGGCTACGAACGTAGAAGCGGCAAGGTTACTTGTATATAGAGCGGCATCGCTTAGAGCACAAGGACTTCCGTGCGGAAAGGAAGCATCTATCGCAAAGCTATTCGCTTCGAAAACGGCGGTGGATGTCGCAATTGAAGCGGTGCAAGTATTTGGTGGTTATGGTTATACGAAAGATTATCCAGTTGAGAGATTTTTCCGTGATGCGAAAATTTGTGAGATTTATGAGGGAACGAGTGAAATACAGCGGCTTGTTATTAGCCGCGCACTATAGGAGAGGGAAGAGAGTGGGGAGGAAGAAAACATGCATTTCAAATTATCAGAAGAACATGAAATGATAAGAAAAATGGTTCGAGATTTTGCGAGAAATGAAGTGGCACCGACAGCGGCAGAACGCGATGAAGAAGAACGATTTGACCGCGCTTTATTTGATCAAATGGCAGACCTTGGTTTAACAGGGATTCCGTGGCCTGAAGAATACGGCGGGATTGGAAGCGATTACTTAGCATATGTGATTGCTGTAGAAGAGTTATCTCGTGTTTGCGCTTCTACAGGTGTCACGTTATCTGCTCATACTTCGCTTGCTGGCTGGCCTATTTTTAAATTTGGAACAGAGGAACAAAAGCAAAAATTTTTACGTCCGATGGCGGAAGGAAAGAAAATTGGTGCATACGGCTTAACGGAACCAGGTTCTGGTTCAGATGCGGGTGGAATGAGAACGACGGCGAAGCGTGATGGAGACCATTACATTTTAAATGGTTCCAAGATTTTTATTACAAACGGTGGTATAGCTGATATTTATGTTGTCTTCGCATTGACTGATCCAGAATCAAAGCAGCGCGGTACAAGTGCATTCATTGTAGAAAGTGATGCACCAGGATTTTCAGTTGGTAAGAAAGAGAGTAAGCTTGGAATCCGCTCTTCACCAACAACAGAAATCATGTTTGAAGACTGCCGTATTCCTGCTGAGAATTTACTTGGCGAAGAAGGACAAGGTTTCAAAATTGCAATGCAAACATTAGACGGTGGACGTAATGGCATTGCGGCGCAGGCTGTTGGTATCGCGCAAGGAGCTTTAGATGCTTCTGTGGAGTATGCGAGAGAACGGCATCAGTTTGGGAAGCCAATTGCCGCCCAGCAAGGAATTGGTTTTAAATTGGCGGATATGGCGACAAATGTAGAGGCAGCGCGCCTATTAACATATCAAGCTGCTTGGCTAGAATCAGAAGGACTTCCATACGGAAAAGAATCAGCGATGTCGAAGGTGTTTGCTGGGGATACAGCGATGAAAGTAACGACTGAAGCAGTGCAAGTATTTGGTGGTTACGGTTATACGAAAGATTACCCGGTAGAACGCTTTATGCGCGATGCAAAGATTACGCAAATTTATGAGGGAACACAAGAGATTCAAAGACTTGTAATTTCTCGTATGTTAACGAAATAAGAGAAAAAGCGTAGGGATTTTCCTACGCTTTTTCCTTCCAAATGTTAGAGAGAGGTGAAGAGGATGGTTAAGCATAATGTGCATGCGTCTGTAAAAGATGAGAAGTTGGTTGCACTAAGGCGCGAGCAGATGATTAAAGGAGCTGTGCAGCTTTTTAAGCAAAAGGGATTTCCTCGTACAACGACGAGGGAAATTGCAAAAGCTGCCGGGTTCAGCATTGGGACACTTTACGAATATATCCGTACGAAAGATGATGTGTTGTATTTAGTATGCGATAGTATTTATGAACATGTAAAAGAGCGACTAGAAGAAGTGGTATGCACAGAGATAGGGAGCGTTGAAAGTTTAAGAGTGGCGATAACAAATTACTTTAAAGTAATGGATGAATTGCAAGAAGAAGTGTTGATTATGTATCAAGAAGTTCGCTTTTTACCGAAAGAATCTCTTCCGTATGTGCTAGAAAAAGAGTTTCAAATGGTGGGGATGTTTGAAAATATTTTAGAACAGTGCACGAAAAATGGAACATTTACATTAATGAAAAAGGAAATACAGCTGCTCGCTCATAATATTTTCATTCAAGGACAAATGTGGGGATTTAGACGCTGGGCTTTGCAAAAACTGTATACGTTAGAGGAATATACAGAAATGCAAATTCGGTATGTCTTACATGGAGCACATATGGTGCCGAAATAAAAAGCTATATAAATATAAAAACAACCTTTTTTAGGTGGGAGAGAGCGTCCGTCTGAGCATAGAAGCGGTCAGATTACCTTTCTGCCTCATCCCAAGTGAAAACAGAGAGAGGAAACGAATGCAGGTTACCTTTAGTTCCTCATAACAGTGACTTACATGTCGAAAAATCACAATGAATTTATATAGTCTCTACAGGTTAATCTCGTAAATAATAGTCTGTAATCACTTTTATCGATTCCTCATAAAAGTTTCCCGTTTTTTTTTGTAGCATATTTGTTGGAGTTTTGTTTATAATGAATAGTATGGATTTTTTTAAACAGGCCGTTATATATAGGATTATATTTTAAGAAAGGAAGTGCCGCATAAGTGGATTTTAAGCAATATTCACCAGAAGAGCTAAAAGAATTTTCCATGATTGAAGTTGTACATAGTGTTTTAGAGGATAAAAGACAAGCAACGTCATTCCAGGATTTAGTTCAAGAAATCGCTCAAGTGCTGGGACTATCTCAAGAGCAAGTTGCTGCGAAGATCGCACAATTCTATACAGATTTAAACATTGATGGACGTTTCATCAATTTAGGAGAAAACCGTTGGGGATTACGCAGCTGGTACCCATATGAGCAAATCGATGAAGAAATCTTACCTCAACCAAAGCCTAAGAAAAAACGTAAGGTTGAAGAGGAAGAAGATTTTGATGACTACATTGAAGAAGACGAAGACGACTTCGATAGTGAAGACGACAGCGATGACGATGATGTAGAAGATTTGGACGAGGTTCTTGAGGACGACGATGATCTTGATGATTTAGAAGAAGAAGAGGAAGAAGAATTCGCTGACGAAGAACTCGAGTATGATGAAACAGAAGAGGAAGAACTGTAGTTCTTGACTTTTCATTATCGTCCATGTAGAATCATTTTTGGGCTCTTTAAAACAGGACGATAATACTTTTAAAGTGTAAATATAAAAGAAAATTGCTCCCTACTTATTACTTTTGGTGATGAGGGGAGCAATTTTCTTTTTTGTTTTTTGTTTAGAAAATAAAAAGAGTCTAACAATAAGATAGATACGTGTTATCTACATACGTTGCGCTTTGCAACGGTGATTATATAACAACAAAGTAGAAGGGAGTACTTTCATGACTAAGTATATTTTCGTAACAGGCGGTGTAGTATCTTCTTTAGGGAAAGGGATTACAGCAGCTTCTCTTGGAAGACTTTTAAAAAATCGTGGTTTAAACGTAACAATTCAAAAGTTTGACCCATACATTAACGTAGACCCAGGGACAATGAGCCCATACCAACACGGTGAGGTATTCGTAACAGATGATGGCGCAGAAACAGACTTAGACCTTGGTCACTATGAGCGTTTCATTGATATTAACTTAAACAAATACAGCAACGTAACAACAGGTAAAATTTACTCTTCTGTTCTTCAAAAAGAGCGTCGTGGTGAATATTTAGGAGGAACAGTTCAAGTTATTCCTCACATTACAAATGAAATTAAAGAACGTGTATATCGTTCAGGCCGTGAAACAAATGCGGACGTTGTTATTACAGAAATCGGGGGAACTGTTGGTGACATCGAGTCTCTACCATTCCTAGAAGCAATTCGCCAAATTAAGAGCGATATTGGTCGTGACAACGTAATGTACATTCACTGTACATTAATCCCGTACTTAAAAGCAGCGGGTGAAATGAAAACAAAACCAACGCAACATAGCGTTAAAGAACTCCGTAGCTTAGGTATCCAGCCAAATATTATCGTTGTTCGTACAGAAATGCCTGTTTCTCAAGATATGAAAGACAAGCTTGCATTATTCTGTGACATCGATACAAAAGCAGTTATCGAAGCGCGCGATGCAGATACTTTATATGCGGTTCCATTATCTCTTCAAGAGCAAAATATGGACCAAATCGTTTGCGATCACTTAAAACTAGATAATCCAGCTGCGGATATGACAGAGTGGACAGCATTAGTAGAAAAAGTACGTAACCTTTCTAAGAAAACAAAAATTGCTCTTGTTGGTAAATATGTAGAGCTTCAAGATGCATACATCTCTGTTGTAGAAGCACTTCGCCATGCAGGTTATTCATTTGATACAGATGTAGAAGTGAAATGGGTAAACGCTGAGCACGTAACAGCAGAAAACGTACAAGAATTAGTTGGTGACACAGACGGTATCCTAGTACCAGGTGGCTTCGGCGATCGCGGTGTAGAAGGAAAAATCGTTGCAATTCAATATGCACGTGAAAATAAAGTTCCATTCTTAGGAATTTGCTTAGGGATGCAACTTGCATCAATCGAATTTGCACGTAACGTAGTAGGATTAGAAGGTGCTAACTCTTCTGAAATTAATCCTGACACACCTTACGCAATTATCGATTTATTACCAGAACAAAAAGATGTAGAAGACTTAGGTGGCACACTTCGTCTTGGTCTATACCCATGTAAGCTTACGCCAGAAACAAATGCTTACAATGCGTATAACGAGCCGGTTGTATATGAGCGTCATCGTCATCGTTATGAGTTCAACAACCAATTCCGTCAAGACATGGAAAACGCAGGCTTCATCTTCTCTGGTACAAGCCCAGATGGTCGCTTAGTAGAAATCATTGAATTACAAGATCACCCTTGGTTCGTGGCAGCACAGTTCCACCCAGAACTTGTATCTCGTCCAAATCGTCCACAACCATTGTTCCATGATTTCGTAAAAGCTTCTATTACGAACAAAGAAAGCAAGTAATAAAAAGGCGTCCAAATTTGGACGCCTTTTTCCTTTACTCATATTCGTTTATTATTTCATCAATTGTAAATTTTAATCCGTGATAAGCAAATAGAGATAAGATTAAACTTGGGAATCCATAACGGTTACCTTCATCATCGGGGATTAAACCTTTGAGCAATTTTGTATCAATATGTACATCTGTGAATTGCTCTAGCGAGATTTCGCTATTTTGGATAGCTGAAATACCAACAATGGAGTGCCCTTCTTCTTGCAGCCCTTTCGCCAATGAAATGATATTTTCATCTGTTGAAAAACGACTGATAAGAAGTACGCGGTCTGCGGAGGTAACCTCTGCTTGATTACCATTTTCTATTAAGCGCTTTGCTTGTTTTAGTGGCTCTGCGCCGTGCAATGCTTCTGAAACAACGCCTTCCATTTCTTTTGTACCGTGTAAATAGACGATGCCATCACCAACTAACGCTTGGGCAAGTAGACGGGCACTATCTTCTATGTTCATCTCTTCTTTTTGAGAAATTCTTGTGAAATAGCCGCTCAGTTGAGTAGAAAAAATTTTTAACATCGTGTTGCTCCTTTCGAGTATGTTAGGGCGGCTTTCATTATAGCCTATTTTTTCAGAAAGGCGAAGTAATAGGGCTAGCATAACAAAATAGTAGGCGGTAAAATAAGAAAGAATAGGAAGGAATTTGGTGATGAATAGCGAAAATAAATATCGATATAGATATAAGAAGCTTTTAATCTTGTATTTACTATAGAAAGGTTGGGGATTATGGAAGGGAAAATTTTAATCGTTGATGATCAATATGGCATTCGTGTTTTATTGCATGAAGTGTTCCAAAAAGAAGGTTATCAAACGTTTCAAGCAGCAAATGGATTTCAAGCTTTAGATATCGTGAAAAAGGATAATCCAGATTTAGTTATCTTAGATATGAAAATTCCAGGTATGGATGGTATAGAGATTTTAAAACATGTAAAAGAAATTAATGAAGATATTAAAGTTATTTTAATGACTGCTTATGGAGAGCTTGATATGATTCAAGAAGCGAAAGATTTAGGAGCTTTAATGCACTTTGCTAAGCCATTTGATATTGATGAAATTCGTCAAGCGGTACGAAATGAAATCGCTGTAGAGGCTTAAAAAATGAATTTTTTATAAAAAATATGAAAAAAAGCGTTTACATGGACTGATGAGCAGGTGAATACAGTTGAGTTTTTGAGTACAAGTTGTTATCCTATTGAGTGTAGAAAAAAGTCCGGTATGTAAATATACATGTTTTACCTTATTCTGGTCATACTACCAGCGATAAGAACTTATCGGATACAAAAAACGTTTTTTAGGAGGATTCACCATGCCTTTAGTTTCCATGAAAGAAATGCTAAACAAAGCACTAGAAGGAAAATACGCAGTTGGTCAATTCAACATGAACAACTTAGAGTGGACTCAAGCTATCTTAGCTGCTGCGGAAGAAGAAAAATCTCCTGTAATCTTAGGTGTATCTGAGGGTGCAGCTCGTCATATGACTGGTTTCAAAACAGTTGTAGCTATGGTTAAAGCTTTAATCGAAGAAATGAACATCACTGTTCCTGTAGCGATTCACCTTGACCATGGTTCAAGCTTCGAAAAATGTAAAGAAGCAATCGATGCAGGTTTCACATCTGTAATGATCGACGCTTCTCACCACCCATTCGAAGAAAACGTTGAAACTACTAAAAAAGTAGTAGAATACGCACACGCTCGTAACGTATCTGTAGAAGCTGAGCTTGGAACAGTTGGCGGACAAGAAGACGACGTAATCGCTGAAGGCGTTATCTACGCTGATCCTGAAGAGTGTAAACACCTTGTTGAAGCAACAGGTATCGATTGCCTAGCTCCAGCTTTAGGTTCTGTACACGGTCCTTACAAAGGTGAGCCTAACTTAGGATTTAAAGAAATGGAACAAGTTCGTGACTTCACTGGTGTACCTTTAGTACTTCACGGTGGTACTGGTATCCCAACTGCTGACATCACAAAAGCTATTTCTTTAGGTACTTCAAAAATCAACGTAAACACTGAGAACCAAATCGAGTTTACAAAAGCTGTTCGTGAAGTATTAAACAAAGACCAAGAAGTTTACGATCCTCGTAAATTTATCGGACCTGGCCGCGAAGCTATCAAAGCAACTGTTATTGGTAAAATTCGCGAATTCGGTTCTAACGGTAAAGCGTAAGAATAAAATTCCGTTTTGGAAACCGTCTACTCTTTTAGACGGTTTCCTTTCGTTGTATAATGAAAGCGTGAACAAATCTTAAGATTAATTAAATTTCTACATTTCTTCGTATTATCTATATGTGAAGGGAGTTCTCTACTCCTTTTCAATATAAAAGTGGAACATAATGTGCATAGTCCTATTAATAAATGTAATAACGTATCTAGAGCAATCGATGAACAAATCTTGACAGGCAGTTAGTCTTCATCTACTCACTTAAAGTATAACTATTTTTAGGTGAGGTCTTACTGCTTGTTAAGTTCAGGCCAGGGAAGAAAGAAAAGAATATTTTTGTTGATAGTTTGCTGAACGAATGAGATTCTTAAGGAAAGGCTTTCTGTTTTCCTTATTAGAAGGAGAAACTGAAAGTAAATACATTCACAAGAAGGGAGCTCAACATGGAAAAGTTGCTGATTGAAGGTGGACGACCTTTAAATGGATCAATTCGCGTGAGCGGTGCAAAGAACAGTGCGGTTGCTCTAATTCCAGCGACCATTTTAGCTGATACTCCAGTTACCATCGGTGGTGTACCTAACATTTCAGATGTGAAGATGTTAGGGGACCTATTAGAGGAAATTGGAGGAGTTGTAACGTATGGTCAGGAGGAAGAGATGACAGTTAATCCTTCCAAAATGGTTGCGATGCCCTTGCCAAATGGGAAGGTAAAAAAATTACGTGCTTCTTATTACTTGATGGGCGCTATGCTTGGCCGTTTTAAAAAAGCTGTAATTGGGCTTCCTGGTGGATGTCACTTAGGACCAAGACCAATCGATCAGCACATTAAAGGATTTGAAGCATTAGGTGCACATGTGACAAATGAGCAAGGTGCAATCTATTTAAGAGCGGATGAATTACGAGGAGCTCGTATTTATTTAGATGTTGTTAGTGTAGGAGCAACAATTAACATTATGCTAGCAGCTGTGCGTGCAAAAGGTAGAACAGTGATTGAAAATGCTGCGAAAGAACCAGAAATTATTGATGTGGCGACGTTACTAACAAGTATGGGAGCGAGAATTAAAGGTGCTGGTACAGATGTGATTCGTATTGATGGTGTGAATTCTCTGCACGGATGCCACCATTCTATTATTCCAGACCGAATTGAAGCGGGTACGTATATGATTTTAGGAGCGGCGTCTGGTGGAGAAGTAACAGTTGATAATGTAATCCCGCAACATTTAGAGTCAATCACTGCAAAATTACGAGAAGCTGGTGTACAAGTCGAGACGAACGATGATCAAATTACAGTAAATGGGGATCGTAAGTTAAAGATAGTCGATATAAAAACACTTGTGTATCCGGGATTTCCAACAGATTTGCAGCAACCTTTTACAACTCTTTTAACAAAGGCGCATGGAACAGGAGTTGTAACAGATACAATTTACGGTGCTCGTTTTAAACATATTGATGAATTGCGCCGGATGAATGCGCAAATTAAGGTAGAAGGCCGTTCGGCTATTGTGACAGGGCCTGTGCCGTTACAAGGAGCAAAGGTAAAAGCGAGCGACTTACGAGCAGGTGCTGCACTTGTAATTGCAGGATTAATGGCTGACGGAATTACAGAAGTGACAGGGCTCGAACATATTGACCGAGGCTATGAAAATATAGTAGACAAGCTTAAAGGTCTTGGTGCAAACATTTGGCGAGAACAAATGACGCAGCAAGAGATTGAAGAAATGAAAAATGCATAAGGTGCAATGATTGATAGCAATGTGTTTTTTGCTTGTTATTGCAAAAATAAAGATGAAGTGGTGGTGCTTCCGTTAATGGGGGACGAAGAGTCACTGCTGACGGAAGCGACACTTTATAGAAAGAAACGGTTCACAAAATACGGCATAAATATTAAGACTTAAAGGAGAGGGATTATTTTGGAAAGAAGTTTATCTATGGAGTTAGTACGTGTAACAGAGGCTGCAGCATTATCATCAGCGCGTTGGATGGGACGCGGAAAGAAAGATGAGGCTGATGGTGCAGCAACATCAGCAATGCGTGATGTATTCGATACAATTCCGATGAAAGGTACAGTTGTAATTGGCGAAGGAGAAATGGATGAAGCGCCAATGCTATACATCGGGGAGAAATTAGGTACGGGATACGGCCCACGTGTCGATGTTGCAGTTGATCCGTTAGAAGGAACAAATATCGTGGCAGCTGGGGGCTGGAATGCACTTGCTGTTATTGCGATTGCGGATCATGGTAATTTGTTACATGCTCCTGACATGTACATGGATAAAATTGCGGTTGGACCAGAAGCGGTTGGTGCAGTTGATATTGACGCACCTATTATTGATAACTTACGTGCCGTTGCAAAGGCAAAGAATAAAGATATTGAAGATGTTGTTGCAACAGTTCTAAACCGACCACGTCACCAAGCGATTATTGAAGAAATTCGTAAAGCTGGCGCTCGTATTAAATTGATTAATGATGGCGATGTAGCTGGAGCGATTAATACAGCATTTGATCGTACAGGTGTTGATATTTTATTCGGTTCTGGTGGTGCACCTGAAGGCGTTCTTGCAGCAGTTGCATTAAAATGCTTAGGTGGAGAAATTCACGGGAAGCTTCTTCCTCAAAACGAAGCAGAGTTAGCTCGTTGCAAAAAAATGGGCATTGAAGATATAAATCGTATTCTTCGTATGGAAGACTTAGTGAAAGGTGACGATGCGATCTTTGCAGCAACAGGTGTAACAGATGGAGAATTACTACGCGGTGTTCAATTTAAAGGCAGCGTTGGTACAACAGAATCTCTTGTTATGCGTGCAAAATCCGGTACAGTTCGTTTCGTCGACGGACGTCATAGCTTAAACAAAAAACCGAATTTGGTTATTAAATAAAAAGTGGAAGCAGCTCGTTCAGAATGGGAGGGGGATGGAGCTTCTGACGAAGAGGCGCTTTTTGCCTCGTAGGAAGACGCGAAGCCACCGGCCATTCTAGCTGCTGGAACTGGATTGTAATAAAAAGCGGAGGTGGCTTAATCAGCTCTGATCTAGCCCTTATCCACATGCTATAAATAGAGAGAAACGGAAGCGATATAAAAGCGGAGACAACTTTTCTTGTCTTCGCTTCTTGTATTTGTGTTACAACGTATTGATTAAAACTAGACAAAAGGGTTACAATAGTGAATATTACCCTACTTGAACTTATTGCCTTTCATTATTATGTATTTGCCTTCCGTATATTTTCCCTTTACCCATGTGAAAAGAGAATAACGTTAAAGTGTGGTGTCTGAATGAATTTGTCAATTGCAGCATTAGAAAACATGAAGTTAAAAGAGTTATATGAGCTTGCGAAAGAATTTAAGATTTCGTATTACAGCAAATTAACAAAGAAAGAGTTAATTTTTGCTATATTAAAAGCTCGTGCAGAAAAAGAAGGTTTCTTCTTTATGGAAGGTGTACTCGAAATTATTCAATCAGAAGGATTTGGGTTCCTACGTCCAATCAACTATTCTCCAAGCTCAGAAGATATTTATATTTCAGCTTCGCAAATTCGTCGTTTTGATTTGCGTAATGGAGATAAGGTTTCTGGTAAAGTACGCCCGCCGAAAGAAAATGAACGCTATTTTGGATTGCTACAGGTTGAAGCAGTAAATGGGGATGACCCAGAATCTGCAAAAGAGCGTGTGCATTTCCCTGCATTAACACCGTTATATCCAAATCGTCAAATGAAATTGGAGACGGAGCCGAAGAAGCTATCAACACGCATCATGGATTTAATTGCACCAGTTGGATTTGGACAACGTGGTTTAATTGTTGCGCCTCCAAAGGCTGGTAAAACGATACTATTAAAAGAAATTGCTCATAGTATCACAACGAACCATCCAGAAGCAGAATTAATCGTACTTTTAATCGACGAACGTCCAGAGGAAGTAACTGATATCGAACGTTCCGTTAAAGGTGATGTTGTAAGCTCTACTTTCGATGAAGTTCCAGAAAATCATATTAAAGTAGCTGAACTTGTATTAGAACGTGCGATGCGTCTTGTAGAACATAAAAAAGACGTTATCATTTTAATGGATAGTATTACCCGTTTAGCGCGTGCTTACAACCTCGTTATTCCACCAAGTGGACGTACATTGTCAGGTGGTATTGATCCAGCTGCATTCCATAGACCAAAGCGATTCTTTGGGGCAGCTCGTAACATTGAAGAAGGCGGTAGCTTAACAATTTTGGCAACGGCACTTGTTGATACAGGATCTCGTATGGATGATGTGATTTATGAAGAGTTTAAAGGAACAGGTAATATGGAACTTCATTTAGATCGTTCGTTAGCTGAGCGTCGTATCTTCCCAGCGATTGATATTCGCCGTTCTGGTACGCGTAAAGAAGATCTATTAATTCCGAAAGAACATTTAGACAAGCTATGGGGTATTCGCAAAACAATGCGTGATACACCAGACTTCGTTGAAAGTTTCTTACGCAAGCTGCGTCAAACGAAAACAAATGAAGAATTTTTACAAAACATTGTTGCAGATTCCAAAAGATATGTAACAACGAAGTAAAGGGAAACGGTGATGACTCGCTTATTTTTATGCTAAGCGAGTTTTTTCATGCTTTTTTGTGAGAGAACCTTAGCCGGTCGGAGCTGAACGAGCCGCTTGCGTTTTTATTTTAAAAAGACAAAAACAGGTAGTTGCAAAATGAAGTTAGCCTTGTTATAATTTCATCATATGTGTTTCATCATTATAGTTGTGATTGCAGCTAAAGATGAAAAACTCTGTTTCGAAAATGATTCAGGGCGGAAGGAGATGAAAAGAATGAAAGCAGGAATTCATCCGGATTACAAGAAAGTTGTATTCATGGACACAAACACAGGCTTCAAATTCTTAAGCGGATCTACTAAAGGATCTAGCGAAACGGTTGAGTGGGAAGATGGAAACACTTATCCATTACTAAAAGTTGAGATCAGTTCTGATTCTCACCCATTCTACACTGGACGTCAGAAGTTTGCTACTGCAGACGGACGTGTTGACCGCTTCAATAAGAAATACGGTCTTAAGTAATAAAAAACATAAAACAGGCAAGTGTATCTATTCGCTTGTCTGTTTTTTTTGCGAAAATATTAAACCTTTACCCTACTTTGGATAAAAAAGTAGCTGAAAGGAGAGCTCCATGTACTTAATAAATCAAAACGGTTGGATTGAAGTGATTTGCGGGAGTATGTTTTCTGGAAAATCAGAAGAGCTCATCCGCCGCATACGCCGTACACAATTTGCAAAGCAACATGCAATTGTATTTAAACCATGTATTGATAATCGTTATAGTGAAGAAGATGTTGTATCACATAATGGATTAAAGGTAAAAGCAGTTCCTGTTTCAGCTTCAAAAGATATATTTAATCATATAACAGAAGAAATGGACGTTATTGCAATTGATGAGGTGCAATTCTTTGATGGGGACATTGTGGAAGTGGTGCAAATATTGGCAAATCGTGGCTATCGTGTCATTGTAGCCGGTTTAGACCAAGATTTCCGTGGTCTACCATTTGGACAAGTTCCTCAGCTGATGGCGATTGCCGAGTATGTAACGAAGCTGCAAGCAGTTTGTTCTGTATGCGGATCTCCAGCAAGTCGTACACAGCGTTTAATTGATGATGAACCAGCTTCTTTTGATGATCCAATTATTTTAGTTGGAGCTTCAGAGTCATATGAACCGCGTTGCCGTCATTGTCATGCTGTACCTACAAAACAAAGATAAGTAAAACTCGCTACATAGAGCGGGTTTTTTTCGAAAATAGATGAAGAGTGGGGCGAGCCGTCTTTACTTTTAGGTATATCTAGCTCCGGAGGCAAGCTCTTCGCATCTAAGAACCTTCCGCACAAAAGGCAAAGAAGCGCCTTGTGTGCGAAAGAACCTTAGCTGGTCAGAGCTGAGCGAGCCGTCTTCGCTTTTAAGTATATCTAGCTCCGGCGGCAAGAATGGTCGGTGGCTTAGCTTCTTCCTGCGAGGCAAAGGGCGCCTCTACGTTAAAAGCTCCATCCCCCTCTCATTCTGAGCGAGCCGCCTTCGCTTTTAAAATAATATCTAGTTCCGGTGGCAAGCTCTTCACGTCTAAGAACCTCCCGCACTAAAGGTAAAAAGCACCTTTTGTGCGAGAGAACCTTAGCCGGTCAGAGCTGAGCGAGCCACCTCCACTTTTAAATATAATTTGCGTTTTTTTGATTAAGTACCATATACTATTTGTATTAGATACTAGGATGTTGAGGTGAATGATGTGTTAGATCGTTTGCAAGCTGTAGAAGATCGTTATGAGAAGTTGAACGAGCTGTTAAGTGATCCGGAAGTTATTAGTGATTCGAATAAGCTTCGTGAGTATTCAAAGGAACAATCTGATATTCAAGAAACGGTAGAAGTGTATCGTGAATATAAAGATGTTCGTGAGCAATTACGAGATGCAAAAGCAATGTTAGAAGATAAGTTAGATGCTGACATGCGTGACATGGTAAAGGAAGAAGTTTCTGAACTAGAAGGACAAGAGAAGGAATTATCAGAGCGTCTGAAAATTTTACTTGTTCCAAAAGACCCGAACGATGATAAAAACGTTATCGTGGAGGTGCGTGGTGCTGCTGGTGGCGATGAGGCTGCTTTATTTGCTGGTGATTTATACCGTATGTATAGCCGTTATGCTGAGGTGCAAGGTTGGAAAACTGAAATTATCGAAGCGAGCTATACAGAATTAGGTGGATATAAAGAGATTATCTTTATGATTAACGGTAAAGGCGCTTTCGCAAAATTGAAATTTGAAAATGGTGCACACCGTGTGCAACGTGTTCCGGAAACAGAGTCTGGAGGACGTATCCATACTTCTACAGCAACTGTAGCTGTATTACCGGAAGCAGAAGAAGTAGAAATCGATATTCATGAAAAAGATGTTCGTGTTGATACGTTTGCTTCTAGTGGTCCTGGTGGACAAAGTGTTAATACAACGATGTCAGCGGTACGTTTAACTCATTTACCGACTGGTGTAGTTGTATCTTGTCAGGATGAAAAATCACAAATTAAGAACAAAGAAAAAGCAATGAAAGTATTACGTGCACGTGTTTATGATAAATTTAGACAAGAAGCGCAAGCTGAGTACGATCAAAACCGTAAACAAGCTGTTGGTACGGGAGACCGTTCAGAGCGTATCCGTACGTATAACTTCCCGCAAAACCGTGTTACAGACCATCGAATTGGTTTAACGATTCAGAAGCTAGATCAAATCTTACAAGGTAAGTTAGATGATTTCATCAATGCCTTAGTGATGGAAGATCAAGCGCAAAAGATGGAGGCAGCTGAGTAATGCGCGTCTATGAAGCCCTGAAATGGGCTTCTTCTTTTTTACAGGAAAATGGACGAGATGAAAATGCGGGAGAAATCGTCCTTTGTCATGTATTAAAGACGAACCGAACAGGTTTAATGATGAACATGCGTGAAGAAATATCTGAAGAACAAGAAAAGACGTTTACGAGATTTATCCACAAACATGTAGGTGGGATTCCTGTTCAATATATGATTGGATATGAAATGTTTTATGGTCGTTCGTTTTTTGTAAATGAGGAAGTATTAATACCAAGACCAGAAACAGAAGAGCTCATAGTAGGCGTATTAGATAGAATCCAGCGTATGTTTGGTAAGCGGGAACTTCATGTAGCTGATATTGGTACGGGAAGTGGAGCAATTTCCATTACGCTTGCTTTAGAAAACCAAAATTTTCATGTATATACAGTAGATATTGCACAGGAATCTATTGAAGTTGCGAAAGAAAATGCAAAAGCATTGGGCGCAAATGTAACGTTCTATCATGGTGATTTATTATCGCCGTTTTATGAAACGGGGCAAAAATTAGATGTTGTTGTTTCCAACCCTCCGTATATTCCAGAAGAAGACTGGAGAGGTCTTTCTCCAGTTGTAAAGGAGCATGAACCAAAGCGTGCGCTTGTTGGTGGAGAGGATGGGCTTGATTTTTATCGCCGTTTTATGGAAGAGTTGCCAAACGTCTTGCAAAGAAAAGCAATTGTTGCTTTTGAAGTAGGTATAGGGCAAGGTGAAGATGTGAAAGGATTATTGCAGCAGACATTTCCACATGCCCATGTAGAAGTTGTTTTTGATATTAACGGAAAAGATCGTATGGTCTTTGCGGAGATGGAGTAAGGTAGAACCTTACTCCTTTTTTTTATATAAATCCACTTTGACTTTTCAGCATATAAGTCGCTGCCAAGAAGTGAAAAAGATATAAAACGCTCGTTTCCTCACTCTGTTCTAACTTGAGAGGGGGCAGAAAAGGGCCCTGACCGCTTCCATGCATGGCTAGATGCTCTCTTCTATCTAAAAAGAAATGTTTTATATCAGTTTTTCACTTTATATACTTGAAAGTTTTTCTATAGATTTAGAATTTAATAGTTTAGAAAAAGAGAAGTGTGTCTACACTGTTGACAGAAGGGACGGTGCAAGAGATGAAAAAACAAGCGATTGCCTATTTTCTTTTATTATTAATTGGTGCACAGCTACTTGTGCAGTTTGGATATATGAAAGCTGATGCAAAGGGAAATACCGTTATTCCGAAAGAAGCTGTTCGATTACGTATTTTAGCAAATAGTGATTCAGATAAAGATCAAGCGCTAAAGCGGAAAGTGCGCGATGAAGTAAAGGCACAAATTGATGGATGGGTAGCAGATTTGAAATCGTTTGAGGATGCACGTCGTGTCATTCAAAGTCACATCCCGGAAATTGAAAAAACAGTTGCGAAAACATTAAAACGAGAAGGAAGTAAGGAATCATTTCAAGTTACATTTGGTAAAAATATTAAATTTCCTACAAAAGTATATGGGAACTTTATTTATCCCGCAGGGGAATATGAAGCAGTACTTATTTCAATTGGTAAAGGTGAAGGAGCAAATTGGTGGTGTGTGTTATTCCCGCCGATGTGTTTTCTAGATTTCTCTAGTGGATCAGCTGTAAAAAAAGAAGAGCATGTTGCGAAAGCTGAATCTATTGAGGATGAAGAACAACCAGTGACAGTGCAGAAAGAAAAAGAAGCAGCGGTTGAAAATAAAAATAAAGAAATAGTTTCCAAACAAGCACCTGGAAAAGAAGTATCGAAAAAAGAGGTTACTCCTAAAGAACAAAAAAATGTGAAAGAGACAAAAGAGGAGTCAAAGCAAGAAAAACGTGTGAAACAGGAAGAAATAAAACCTGTGGAAAAGAAACAAGAAAAAACAAATGAAATAGTAGAAGTAGAAGTAGAAGAGCAAGAGGAAGAACCGGAAGTAAAATTGTTTATTGTAGAAGCATTCTCTTCTTTATTTTCTAAATAAGTACTATTTTCTTATCCCTCCTCATATATAGAAGTGAGGGGGGATTGATCGTGAAAAAGACTTACTTTGCTACAAAAAATGATGTTGAAAGATTATATTCTTTTTTCGGACAAGCTAATAAAAAAGATGATAAAATAAATGAGTTATATGAGCAATTTATGATATTGGAAGATGAAGGGGAAATACAGGCTGTAGTTGGTTATGAACAAAAAGGAGACAATGCGCTTGTTCGTTCTTGTTTGTTCACACCTACTGTGGATAACAAGACTTTCCTATATTTTTTTGAAATGTTTTTGCAGTATATGAAAGAGAAAAATATTCAACAATTGTATTTACTCACAAATCATCCACAATCTGTGACGATCTTTCAGTTTTTTCACTTTACAACTGTGGAAAAAGATAAAGTTCCAGAGGATATTCAGCAGCTAGAACATTTTTGTGAAAATATAAAACAGCAGAATGTAATAATACTAAATTGTCAGCTATTCACAAAGTTATCCACTGATTAATCAGGTTTATCCACATTTTGTGGATAAACCTTGTTTGTCTTTTGGATAAATCTCATAGTAAACTAAATATAGACAGTATTTCATGGAAAAAAAGGACGTGGAAAAAAATGCATACAAATATGTGGGTTGTGGATAATGTTGTGGAAATAAAAAAAGATTATCCACAATTACAAGAAGCAGCAAGATTACTAAAGGAAAATGAAGCGATTGCCTTCCCTACAGAAACGGTATATGGGCTAGGGGCAAATGCAATGAATGATGAAGCGATTGCGAAAATTTTTGAAGCGAAAGGAAGACCAAGTGATAATCCATTGATTGTCCACATTGGTGCAAAATCTCAGTTAAAAGGAATTGTTAGGGAAATACCAAAGGTTGCAGAAGTCTTGATGAAACACTTTTGGCCGGGACCTTTAACAATTATCTTACCGAAAAAAGAGGGTATTTCCGAAAAGGTTACGGCCGGTTTAGATACAGTTGGAGTTAGAATGCCGGATCATCCAGTGGCACTTGCTCTTATTGAAGAAGCGAATGTACCGGTTGCAGCACCGAGTGCCAATCGTTCTGGGCGTCCGAGTCCAACTTTAGCATCTCACGTATATGAAGATTTAAATGGGAGAATTGCTGGTATTGTTGATGGCGGTGCAACGGGTGTTGGAGTTGAATCAACGGTAATTGATTGTACAAGTGAAGTACCAACAATTTTACGTCCAGGCGGAATTACGAAGGAGCAATTAGAAGAAGTGATTGGAATTGTTTCGTTAGACCCTGCATTAAAGGATGAAAAAGAAAAACCAAAGGCACCGGGAATGAAATATACACATTATGCACCGAAAGCACCACTTAGTATTGTTGAAGGATCTCGTGATTTTATTCAACAGCTTGTGGATAAGAAGAAAAGTGAAGGATATACAGTTGGTGTATTAACTACAGAAGAGTATCAACATGTGTATAAAGCAGATGTTGTATTGTCTTGTGGTGTGCGAAACGATTTGGCGAGCGTTGCAACCAAATTATACGATGTGCTAAGAACATTTGATGCAAGTGAAGTAGATGTTATTTTTAGTGAGTCGTTTCCGAATGAAGGAATTGGGAATGCGATTATGAACCGTTTAACGAAAGCGGCAGGACATCATATTATTATTGAAGAGTAGATGAGCATGCAACTCGTCTTTCTATAGGAAGATAAATTAAAAAACGGTATAAAAATCTTTCTTTTTAGGTAGAAGAGAGGGTCCAATCATGCCGAGTGAAAACAAAGAGAGAAAATGAGTGCGGGTCACCACTTGCTTTTCATAGCCTGTAATGTGAATGTTGAACAATTAAAATGGATGTATCCCATAAAAGCCCGATTGGTGAGGGCTAATAATCAGTGGGGATGAAGCCCTTCACTGATTAAAGTTTCACCTTATATAGAAAAATTTCATAGATTCTATTTTTCCTCGGATGAGCATATTGTGAAGTAGCAAGTCCGAGGAGGGTCGAGATGACAATTGAACAACTAGTACCTTTGATTATCATGGCACTTGCCTTAGGAATGGATGCATTTTCTGTAAGCCTCGGCATGGGTATGGTAACGTTAAAAATGCGGCAGATCTTTTATATAGGTATAACAATAGGGATATTTCATATCGTCATGCCGTTTCTCGGTATGATACTAGGTCGTTTTTTATCAGAGAAATTTGGTCATATTGCCACTGTAGCTGGGGCTATTTTGTTAATTGGATTAGGTTTTTATATTGTGTACTCTGCAATTTTAGAAGGGGAAGAGACAAGATCCGCTCCGGTAGGGATAAGTTTACTGGTATTTGCGTTTAGTGTGAGTATTGATAGTTTTTCAGTTGGGCTCAGCCTAGGAATTTACGGAGCGCAAATGATTGTAACGATCTTGCTATTTGGATTGGTTAGCATGATACTAGCATGGGGCGGTTTGCTGATTGGGAGGCATGCAAAGCGTTTGCTTGGTATGTATGGTGAAGTGCTCGGTGGTATCATTCTTGTTGGTTTTGGGCTCACCCTTCTTTTTCCAATATAATTTTGTTATGATGTAAAGAAGTGACAGGAGATATGAAGCGTGGAGACCTTATTAAAATTGTACGTTCGTTTGATGACATTTTTTTGAGGTGGCTAGGGAGGTTAATTATGTAGGGTGTTATTCTACAAATTGCAGTTCTCGGCTGGATTAAATTGATTCGTGAATAGTAAAGATAAATTCCTTTCTGTGCAAAATATTATTTCTATTCATATTCATTATAATAAAAATCACCCATATATATAGAAAGGATGATATGAATGACAAGAGTAAAACAAATTTTTGGTATTATTATTAGCTTTTTCGTTTTTTGGTTTAGTATGCTTGGCATACAAATGTTTGCTGATTTTTTTAATATAGATTCTTTGAAATTTATTGCAGGGAAAACAGAGGATGCCCGTATGTTCTATTCACCTTAACCACTCTTTATCGTATTTGTTATTACACTTCTTTCCTTATATTTCTTTGTTATCAAACTTGGAATGCTAAAGCAATATAAGGTTCCTTTTTTTAGAAAGAAACGAAAAGAAGCCTAAGTTTTAAATGAAAAAGGGATAGAAATCATTAAGAAATATTTTTAAATCTTTTCCCTTCATGAATTACCAACTTATAATAGCGGGGATTTTTTATTGGACAAAAGAAGTCCAGCTTGGGTGATGCTTAAGCTGGGCTTCTTTATGCTATTAAATGAACGAGCCAATTCCGCTTTTAAAGATATCCAGCTCCAGGGGCAAGAACGGTCGGTGGCTTCGCGTCTTCCTACGAGGCAAAAAGCGCCTCTACGGCAGAAGCTCCATCCTCCTCCCATTCTGAACGAGCCAATTCCGCTTTTAAAGATATCCAGCTCCAGGGGCAAGAACGGTCGGTGGCTTCGCGTCTTCCTACGAGGCAAAAAGCGCCTCTACGGCAGAAGCTCCATCCTCCTCCCATTCTGAACGAGCCAATTCCGCTTTTAAAGATATCCAGCTCCAGGGGCAAGAACGGTCGGTGGCTTCGCGTCTTCCTACGAGGCAAAAAGCGCCTCTCCGTCAGAAGCTCCATCCTCCTCCCATTCTGAACGAGCCACTTCCACTTTTAAAGATATCCAGCAAGAATGGTCGGCGGCTTCGTATCTTCCTGCGAGGCAAAAAGCGCCTCTACGTCAGAAGCTCCATCCTCCTCCCATTCTGAACGAGCCGCTTCCACTTTTAAATAGGCCTTACAAGCTCAAATTGTTCTCCTAATTTTGCGTAGTTGTGTCCTGCTAGTCGGCTTACTGGTTTTAACCCTTCTGCGTGAATGCGTCCATTTTCATATAAATGTTCTGCAACGTGGAAGCGAACAACGCGGCCGATTAATAGGTCGCACGCTGGAGAGTCTTCTGTTCCACCTAGTGGAATAGCGCGTTCTAGTATGCATTCCATTCGAATATTCGCTTCTTTTACGCCCGGTACTGAGATAACATCGCTTTCGATAGGAGTTAGTTTAGCTAATTCAATTTCACTTTGATTTGGGGGAAGATTTGCAGCAGTCTTGTTGATGGCCCCCACGTAGGATTCATCGGAAATATGTACAACAAATTCACCTTTTTCAATTGCGTTTCGAGAAGTATCCTTTCGCTCTCCTTCTTTTCGTTGCACTGAAACAGAGATGAGCGGTGGATTGGCAGCAACGATATTAAAGTAGCTATATGGAGCACCATTTAAAACTCCGTCTTTTGTAACAGAAGTAACGAATGCTACTGGACGCGGAATAATACTCCCTGTTAATAATTTGTAATTATCTTTTTCTGTTTGTTCATTTGGATTAATCGATAGCATATTTGTAATCTCCCTTCCTTGATATGAATACTTCTTTGTTTGTTTACAAGATAATGAAGGGAAACTCCTGCTAAAAAAATATTTTTTTGACGTTTTTTGTAAATGAGTGAAAAAAGAAAAGGAGTAGGTTTCAAACTGAAACCTACTCCTTTTCTTAATAAATGTCTTGAAACTGAGATTGTTGATTAAAGTAAAACGTAAGCGCCAGGTCCAGTTAATGCAACACCAACCGCAATAGCAATTAAGATCATGTTATATTCAAATCCGTTTTGTGTTACCCAGTAGCCATTTTTGCCGTGTACAGTAAAGATTGCTACTAGCATTGTACCAACTATAAATAGTGAATCAACCCAAGTTAAGATACCTGCTGCGAATAAGAAACCACCTAATAACTCAGTTGCACCAGCCATAAATACGCCAGGGCGTAAGCCGATTGATTCCATCCAGCCGCCTGTTCCTTTAAGGCCGTGACCACCAAACCAACCAAATAATTTTTGAGTACCATGACCCATGAATGTAATTCCGATAATAAGACGAATAATAAGAAGACCGATGTTCATCATTTATAAAACCTCCAAAAAGTTATTAACTTACCTTAAGTAAGTAATAATAAATCAGTTACTTACTTAAGGTAAGTAACTTTCGGGAAAAATATGAAGAGAATTTTACAAATCAATAACAAAAAATAAAATGCCGTAAAGACCTCTAGACAAGTAGGAGAAAAAAAGAGAAAATATAAGTTAAGAAGTTAATTCGCATTATTGTTATTCAGACAATCTGAATTGACTGGAATTTTACAAAGCGATACAATAAGATTCTATTGGTAATCACGTACTTCATTTCGAAAGCGTTTTTACAATATAATATTTGAAGTATGAAGTCTTACATGTATCGCAATCTTTACTAGAGATTGCCCTATACATTTTCAAGTTAATTATAAGGAGGACTATCCTATGTTTAAAAAATTATTCGGTCTTGGTTCAAAAACAAATGCAGAAACAATCTTAGCTCCATTAACTGGAGAAGTGAAAAATATCGAAGAAGTACCAGATCCAGTATTCGCTGGTCGTATGATGGGTGACGGTGTTGCAATCGTTCCAACTGAAGGTGTAGTTGTATCACCAGTAGACGGTGAAATCGTACAATTATTCCATACAAAACATGCTGTTGGAATTAAAACGAAAAACGGTACAGAAATTTTAATCCACGTTGGTTTAGAAACTGTAAAAATGGAAGGCGAAGGTTTTGAAGCTCACGTATCTGAAGGACAAGCTGTGAAAGCTGGCGACAAATTAATTTCTTTCGATTTAGAATTAATTCGTGAAAAAGCAAAAAGCACAATTACACCAGTAGTTATTACAAATACAGATGCAGCTGAATCTATTAACACAACGGTAGGTGTTTCAGCTACAAAAGGTGCAACAGAAGTAATGAAAGTTACAATGAAATAATTGTTTTTGGATAAGGAATTCGTTTCATATGAAATGGATTCCTTATTTTATCCCGCTATTTGCGGGCAGTAAGACCCCCGCTGATTAAAGTTTCACTTTATTTCATGATGGGACTTTTCGCGTGGATGTTTTAGTCACGTATGTTATTATATTTAGGGCACTTGGAACTAGGGTTTCACATATATGTGGATAAGGCGTATTTCTCTTAGGAAAAATAAAGGAGAAATGCGCTTTTTGTATATTCACATTCCTTTTGTTCCATTGTAATGTACGTTATGATGAATGTAGACATTCACCATAAGGAGTGATTTTGGATGAAGCGAGTGTTGTTTGTTTGTACTGGAAATACATGTCGTAGTCCGATGGCAGAGGCGTTACTTCGTCATTATGGGAAAGGGAAATTTGAAGTGAAATCTGCTGGTGTTTTTGCATCCCCTGGAAGTGATGCATCTTCGCATGCGAAAGATGCGTTAGAAGAAAAGGGAATCCCAATTCTGCATGCTTCGCAGCAAATAACGGAAGAATTACTTGAGTGGGCTGATATGGTACTCGCGATGACGGAAAGCCATAAACAACTTGTGCTTGGGCACTATCCAAGTACAAAAGAGAAAGTGCATACATTATATGAATTTGTAGAAGGTACAAGTAAAGATATTTCAGACCCGTTTGGCGGTTCTCTATCTATTTATCAATCGACGTTAGTAGAGATGGAAAAACTTGTACAAACTTTAGTGGAAAAACATTCAGAAGGTTAATGTTTCGTGTATAATACGATATTGGAGATAATCTTGCTTGGAATAAGCAAGTAAGCGTCAAGCTTAGATAGCAATTTAGCAGTGGGGATGAAAGCCTCTACTGCTAGAAGGTGTACTAAAATTTTGGAGGGGTTAAAATGAAAGTAGTAGTAGCATCTGATCATGGTGGAATGAATATCCGCAAAGAAATCGTAAGTTTATTAGAAGAATTGAATATTGAATATATTGATTTAGGATGTGAATGTGAAGCAGGTTCTGTTGATTATCCTGATTTTGCATTTCCAGCGGCAGAAATGGTTGCAAATGGTGAAGTAGACCGTGGGATTTTAATTTGTGGAACAGGTATTGGTATGTCAATTGCAGCAAATAAAGTGCACGGTATTCGTTGTGCACTAGTACATGATACGTTTAGTGCAAGAGCGACAAGAGAACATAATGATACTAACATGTTAGCGATGGGTGAGCGCGTAATTGGTGCTGGTTTAGCACGTGACATTGCGAAAATTTGGTTAACAACTGATTATGAAGGTGGACGTCACGAAAATCGCGTAGGGAAAATTAAAACATACGAAGCGAAGTAATAGATTTTAACTTCTATTGAGAAGTAATATAATTTGTTGAACCAACCTGTGAAAGGAAGAGGCGTAATGACGGAAATAGTAAAAGTGAAAGAGCAGCTACAAACATCGCTTTCTGATTTTCAAGAGCAAACTTCTTTACAAAGCGGTCAAATTTTTGTAGTGGGCTGTAGCACGAGTGAAGTGCTAGGGGAGAGAATTGGAACATCAGGAACGATGGAAGTGGCGGAAGCAATTTTTTCTGAGCTAAAACAATTTCAAAAGCAAACTAGTATAGAGTTGGCATTTCAATGTTGTGAGCATTTAAATCGTGCTTTAGTAGTAGAGAGAGAAGTAGCGATGAAATATCAATTTGAAATTGTAACCGTTACGCCTGTTAGATCAGCAGGTGGTGCTTTAGCAACGTATGCCTACCACAATTTAACAGACCCTGTAGTGGTAGAATTTATAAAGGCAGATGCGGGCATAGATATTGGTGATACGTTTATTGGTATGCATCTAAAACATGTTGCAGTTCCAATTCGTACGCGTGTAAAAGAAATCGGAAATGCGCATGTGACGATGGCTAAAACACGTGCGAAACTTATTGGCGGGGCACGTGCTGTATATGCGGCGGTAGAAGAAACTGTTACTTGTAGCTAAAAGTAGAGAAGAAACCGAGAAATGCATCGTATCTTTATATAATATGTAAAGAGGTATGTAGTCTGACTTCATAAAGGATAAAAAGAAAAGACCGAACTCGGTCTTTTTTTTCTTTTATGATATAGAAAGTCATGTTAGAATGTAGTTGAAAACATGAAGGTTCGAAAGAATTACAACTTGAATTTTCGTTTTTTTTCTAGATAAATGAGAAAAAACTATCGGGAATCGGTGTAATTCGTTCAGAAAAGGGGGATTTTGGTGGATCATTTAAAACGTCAAGATGAAAAGGTATTTGCTGCAATTGAAGCAGAACTAGGAAGACAACGTTCAAAAATTGAGCTGATTGCTTCAGAAAACTTCGTAAGTGAAGCTGTAATGGAAGCACAAGGTTCTGTTTTAACAAACAAGTATGCAGAAGGATATCCTGGCAAACGTTACTATGGTGGCTGTGAACATGTAGACGTGGTAGAGGATATCGCACGTGATCGCGTAAAAGAAATCTTTGGTGCAGAGCATGTGAACGTTCAACCACACTCTGGTGCACAAGCGAACATGGCTGTATACTTCACGATTTTAGAGCATGGCGATACAGTACTTGGTATGAACTTATCCCACGGTGGTCATTTAACACACGGAAGCCCTGTTAACTTCAGTGGAGTACAATATAATTTCGTAGAATATGGCGTTGATGCAGACTCACACCGCATCAATTATGATGATGTGTTAGCAAAAGCAAAAGAACATAAGCCAAAACTAATCGTTGCAGGTGCAAGTGCGTATCCTCGTGTGATCGATTTCAAGAGATTCCGTGAAATCGCAGACGAAGTTGGTGCATATTTAATGGTAGATATGGCACATATTGCAGGTTTAGTTGCAGCAGGCTTACATCCAAACCCAGTGCCACATGCACATTTCGTTACAACAACAACACATAAAACATTACGTGGCCCACGCGGCGGTATGATTTTATGTGAAGAGAAATTTGCGAAGCAAATTGATAAATCAATCTTCCCTGGTATTCAAGGTGGACCATTAATGCACGTAATTGCAGCGAAAGCTGTTGCATTTGGTGAAGCCTTACAAGAAGACTTTAAAACATATGCACAAAACATCATTAATAATGCAAACCGCTTAGCGGAAGGTCTTCAAAAAGAAGGACTTACACTTGTTTCTGGCGGAACGGACAACCATCTTATCTTAATTGATGTTCGTAACTTAGATATTACAGGTAAAGTTGCTGAGCACGTATTAGATGAAGTTGGTATTACAGTGAACAAAAACACAATTCCATTTGAAACAGCAAGCCCATTTGTGACAAGTGGTGTACGTATCGGTACAGCAGCGGTAACATCTCGTGGTTTCGGTTTAGAAGAAATGGATGAAATTGCAGCAATTATTGCTCATACTTTAAAAAATCATGAAAATGAGGCTGCATTAGAAGAAGCACGTAAGCGTGTAGAAGCATTAACAGATAAGTTCCCAATGTATACAGATTTATAATGAATTGAAAGAGACTGCTGAAGCATATAGTGTTTCAGCAGTCTCTTTTTAATTTGAACCACAAACTTTCAATAGATAGTTTTTTAGCATACTTTCTATAAATCATAGTCTTTAATATGAAAGATGGGGAACTGCAGTTTTCCCGGCCTGCGAATAACAGGATAAATAGTCGGAAAGGAACACTTAGATAGTAGATTTTTTGGGGATTTCCACATAGGAGAGCATGGTAGATAAGATAGGACATATATCGCTTCTTAAGTATGTATACAAATCGTGAATAAATTCTGGATATATAATGAAGGATATGACTTCCATAATTGGTAAAGATATAAGATGGGTTTATGATGAATTTAATATTTTTCCAAATTTGCCCTTGAATATTAGTAGCGTTTTCTTTACAATCGTAAATAGTGCAAAACGGCGTGTACACACGCATGAATATCATCTGAAGGAGAGATTCACATGGGAAAACTGTATGTATTTGATCACCCGTTAATTCAACATAAGATTACATATATTCGCGATAAAAATACAGGTACAAAAGAATTTCGTGAATTAGTGGATGAAGTAGCAAGCTTAATGGCATTTGAAATTACACGCGATCTTCCACTTGAAGAAATCGAAATTGAAACACCTGTAAGCAAAGCGAAAACAAAAGTGATCGCTGGTAAAAAGCTTGGTCTAATTCCAATTTTACGTGCAGGCTTAGGAATGGTAGACGGAATTCTAAAATTAATTCCAGCAGCAAAAGTAGGACACGTTGGTTTATACCGTGACCCGAAAACATTGCAACCGGTAGAATACTATGTGAAACTTCCAACGGATGTAGAAGAACGTGACTTTATCGTACTTGATCCAATGTTAGCAACAGGTGGTTCTGCAGCTGAAGCAATTAACTCTCTGAAAAAGCGCGGTGCGAAGCAAATTAAATTAATGTGTATCGTAGCTGCCCCAGAAGGAGTAAAAGTAGTACAAGAAGAGCATCCTGATGTTGATATTTATGTAGCGGCATTAGATGAAAAATTAAATGACCATGGCTATGTTGTTCCAGGTCTTGGCGATGCTGGTGACCGTTTATTTGGTACGAAGTAAGACAACAGACGAGAGGGATTTCCCTACTCGTCTTTTTTATATGTAAATAAGGAGAGTGGGGGAGGTGAAGGTGAAGGTGTATGTAGATGGTATTTTTTGTATATGCAACATAACTTGCATATACATCACATATACTATAGAAGTCTAACGTCTGAGGAACACTATATTATAGAAGAAAAACGTTATATCGTAAAAATATAATAGTGACAAACTTGTGAACTTTTCCTTCCATTATAAAGAGAAAACTTCTAGAAATTGCATATATTTCACCAGTATTTAGAAGGGGAACGTTTTCATTTTTGGGAAGAAATGACTAATACTCAAATTTTTTGATTTTTTACGATTTCTCGTTGACACTGCTAATACCCTATTGTATGCTAACAACGGGGATAGATGGTAGGGCTTTCAGTGACAAAATTGCATCTATTCCGTGACGAAAAAGTAAACTTTTTATTTTGTATAGGATTTATGCAAAAAAATGAGTTATTATTAACACATCGTGAATGAGGGTTACATATTGGAGGGATGAATCCTTGCAAAAAAACGATCGCAACCCAGTAAAAGCTTATGCTTTAATGTCAGGAATTCTTGCTCAATTAGTCGGTTCCATTCTTGTTGGAATCTTTGGTGGGCAATGGATTGATAGTAAGGTTGGAACGTTTCCGTTGTTTCTTATTATAGGTTTATTACTAGGATTAGGAACAGGGATTTACGCAATGATTCGACTCATTCGACATTATTATTCGGGAGAGCAATGATGATAGACGTACATGGACTTGTCCAAAGACAAAAGAAATATATGTACTACTTGCTTGCGCTTTTTGTACTAGGATGGGGCTTCACCTCTTACAAGGATGTATTTCTTGGACTGATTATCGGAACGATTTTCAGTTTTCTTAGTTTGCGCATCATTGCACGTAGAACAGACAAGCTATTAGATCGCGTTACCAATGGAGAGAACGTGAAATTTAAAGCGACAGCTGTCAGTACATATTCAAGATTTGCCACGATTGGGTTATTAATTTTATTTGCAGCGAAATATCAGTATTTAATTGCGATGTGGAGCTTAGGTGTAGGATTGCTGACAGGATATCTTGTCATGATCATAGATTTTCTTTATTTAGAGTATAAGAGCAGGGAAGAGAGGTGAATTACTAGTGGAACACGGTAAATTAGTTGAATTTCTAGGTTTAACGTTCGATTTATCCTCAGTTATGATGGTTACTGTTGCAGCACTTATTGTTTTCATAATCGCTGTTATCGGGACTCGCAGCTTAGCTCTTCGTCCAACAGGAATGCAAAACTTCCTTGAATGGATTTTAGACTTCGTGAAAGGGATCATTAACAGTACGATGGACTGGAAAACAGGTGGACGCTTCTTAACACTTGGCGTTACGCTTATGATGTTTATCTTTGTATCAAACATGCTCGGTCTACCATTCATGTATTCAACAACTGAGGCTGGTGAACATATTGCATGGTGGAGATCGCCAACGTCTGACCCAGCAGTTACATTAACATTAGCCGTGATGGTAGTTACCCTCACCCATTATTATGGAATTAAGATGAAGGGTACAAAAGAATATTTAAAAGGTTATTTCCAACCTATGAAGTTCTTATTTCCTTTAAAGGTTATTGAGGAATTTGCTAACACTTTAACGTTAGGTCTTCGTCTTTTCGGTAACATCTATGCAGGTGAGATTTTATTAGGATTACTTGCTAAATTAGGTGGAAGTGGAGCAGTACTTGGAGCATTCGGTGCTATTGTGCCGATGTTAGCGTGGATGGGATTCAGTGTATTCGTTGGTTCAATCCAAGCGTTTATCTTTACAATGTTAACGATGGTTTATATGGCTCATAAAGTAAGTCATGACCATTAATATACTTTAATAAGTAAGTAAAAAAATCTATTTTTTTATAATACAAAGGAGGACAAATTAAATGAGTTTAGGTGTAATCGCAGCTGCAATTGCAATTGGTTTATCAGCATTAGGTGCAGGTATTGGTAACGGTCTTATCGTATCACGTACAATTGAAGGTGTTGCTCGTCAACCAGAATTAAAAGGCGCACTTCAAACAATTATGTTCATCGGGGTTGCATTAGTTGAGGCACTTCCAATCATCGGTGTAGTTATCGCATTCATCGTAATGAACAAATAAGGGAGACTCCCCTTACATAGATGGCGAAGAGTGTTTTTAGACTTTCTTCGCCATTGCTTTATGAACGAAATGTATGTCTTTTTTTTTCATATAGTAAATTTAGATATCACGAAGGGAGTGAATCCTTGTGCCAACTTTAATTTTAGGAGCTGCCATTCCATTTGGAACGATCGCTTATACATTGGTCGTTTTCCTAATTTTATTAATCATGCTACGTAAATTTGCTTGGGGTCCTTTGATGGGAATTATGAAGGAACGTGAAGAGCATGTTGCTAGTGAAATCGACGCTGCAGAACAAAGCAATGCAGAGGCGAAAAAGTTAGTAGAAGAACAACGTGAAATGTTAAAACAATCACGTGTTGAAGCACAAGAGTTAATCGAAAGAGCGAAAAAGCAAGCAGAAGATCAAAAAGATGTTATTGTTGCTGCTGCAAAAGAAGAAGCAGAATCTATTAAAGCATCTGCCGTACAAGAAATTCAACGCGAAAAAGAGCAAGCAATTGCTGCTCTGCAAGAACAAGTCGCTTCTTTATCTGTTCAAATTGCTTCTAAAGTAATTGAAAAAGAATTAAAAGAAGAAGATCAAGTGAAATTAATTCGCGATTATATTAAAGAAGTAGGAGAAGCGCGATGAGCAATGAGATTGTAGCAAAACGTTATGCTGTCGCTCTTTTTCAAATTGCAAAAGAAAAACACGTATTAGAAATGTTTGAAGAGGAATTACGCCTTGTACAAAACGTTTTTGTAAAGAACGGAGAACTACATAGCTTTTTAACACAACCAAACATTTCAAAGGAGCAGAAAAAAACGTTCCTTTCTAACGTATTCTCTTCTGTTTCTGAATCAATTTTAAATACGTTATATATTTTAGTTGATAACAAACGCATTGAAATTCTACCTGAAATTGCAAATGAATATGTTGTTCTTGCTAATGAAGAACGTAACGTAGCAGATGCAACTGTATATTCGACTCGTCCTCTATCTGAAGAGGAAAAGCTTAACATTGCAGAAGCATTTGCAAAAAGAACAGGAAAAGATGCAATTCGTATTAAAAATGTTGTAGATGAAGATTTACTAGGCGGCATTAAAGTACGCATCGGAAATCGCATTTATGACGGTAGTTTACAAGGAAAGTTAGCACGTATTCAGCGTGAACTTATGAAGAATAGATAGGGGTGAAGCACATGAGCATCAGAGCTGAAGAAATTAGCGCACTGATAAAGCAACAAATCGAGAACTATCAGTCTGAAATCGAAGTTAGTGATGTTGGTACAGTTATCCAAGTTGGTGACGGTATCGCACGTGCTCATGGTCTTGATAACGTTATGGCTGGTGAACTTGTAGAGTTCTCTAACGGCGTTATGGGACTAGCACAAAACTTAGAGGAAAATAACGTAGGTATCATTATTTTAGGACCTTACACAGAAATCCGTGAAGGTGACGAAGTTCGTCGTACTGGTCGCATCATGCAAGTACCAGTAGGAAAAGAACTAATCGGTCGTGTTGTAAATCCATTAGGTCAACCAGTAGATGGTTTAGGCCCAATCAATACAACAAGCACTCGTCCAATCGAAAGCCCAGCACCAGGTGTAATGGATCGTAAATCTGTTCATGAGCCACTTCAAACAGGTATTAAAGCGATCGATGCTCTTGTACCAATTGGTCGTGGTCAACGTGAGTTAATCATCGGTGACCGTCAAACTGGTAAAACAGCAGTTGCACTTGATACAATCTTGAATCAAAAAGATGAAGATATGATTTGTATCTATGTTGCAATCGGACAAAAAGAATCTACAGTACGTAACGTAGTAGAAACACTACGTAAGCACGGTGCATTAGAATACACAATCGTTGTAACAGCATCAGCTTCTCAACCAGCTCCATTATTATACTTAGCTCCTTACGCTGGTGTAACAATGGGTGAAGAGTTCATGTACAACGGAAAACACGTATTAGTAGTATATGATGACTTATCAAAACAAGCAGCTGCTTATCGTGAGCTTTCATTACTATTACGTCGTCCTCCAGGTCGTGAAGCGTATCCAGGGGATGTATTCTACTTACATTCTCGCTTACTGGAGCGTGCAGCAAAATTAAGTGATGCAAAAGGCGGCGGTTCTTTAACAGCTCTACCTTTCATCGAAACACAAGCAGGGGACGTATCAGCTTACATCCCAACAAACGTAATCTCTATCACAGATGGACAAATCTTCTTACAATCTGATTTATTCTTCTCTGGCGTACGTCCAGCAATTGATGCAGGTACTTCAGTATCTCGTGTTGGTGGATCTGCTCAGATTAAAGCGATGAGTAAAGTATCAGGTACACTTCGTCTTGACCTTGCATCTTATCGTGAGTTAGAAGCGTTCGCTCAGTTCGGTTCTGACCTTGATAAAGCAACACAAGCGAAATTAAATCGTGGTGCTCGCACAGTTGAAGTATTAAAACAAGGATTACACAAACCGTTACGAGTAGAGAAACAAGTTATTATTCTTTACGCTCTAACACGTGGATTCCTAGATGATATCCCAGTAGCAGATATCACTCGTTTTGAAGAAGAATTCCATGCTTGGTTAGATTCAAATGCAGCTGAGTTATTAAGCGAAATTCGCACAACAAAGAAACTTGCGGATGACGAAAAATTTGCTGCAGCAATCAATGGATTTAAGAAAGTATTCGTAGCTTCTGAAGCATAAAAAGCGGAAGCGGCTTGTGCCGCTGGAGCTAGATTATATAAATAGGCAACTCTTACGGGAATTGCTGACGGTTATGTAGAGGAAAAGAGTAGGTGCACCTATTCTTTTCCTTCAATCATGAGCAAGAATATCTTGCAACGTAGATTAGGAAGATGAACCAAAAGGATTCTTACTAATCGTGCCAACTTCCGGAAAAAGGTGGTGAAAACCTGTGGCATCTTTACGCGATATAAAAGCGAAAATTAACTCGACAAAGAAAACGAGTCAAATTACGAAAGCGATGGAGATGGTATCTGCATCGAAGTTAAGTCGTGCAGAGCAAAATGCTAAATCTTTCGTTCCGTATATGGAAAAAATTCAAGAAGTAGTAGCGAGCATTGCACAAGGTAGCAAAGGGATTAATCATCCAATGCTAACAGCGCGTCCTGTAAAACGTACAGGATACATCGTTATTACATCTGATCGCGGACTAGCAGGTGGTTATAACAGTAACGTATTACGTACGGTAAGTAACGTAATTCGTGAACGTCATAATATGGATTCAAACCAATATTCAATTATTGTGCTTGGACGACTAGGACGTGATTATTTAAAACGTCGTGGCTTTAATATTATTGATGAAGTAGTTGGATTATCTGACCACCCATCATTTACAGATATTAAAGATCTTGCTTCTCGAGCAATCGCGATGTTTGCAGATGGTGCTTATGATGAGCTGTATATTTACTACAACCATTTTGTAAGTAAAATTTCACAAGAAGTAACGGAAAACAAAATTTTACCGCTTACGGAAGTGACGTCTGACAAACCGACAACAGCTTATGAATTTGAACCTTCTGAAGAAGATATCTTAAAAGTATTATTGCCTCAATACGCAGAAAGCTTAGTGTACGGTGCATTACTAGATGGTAAAGCAAGTGAACACGCAGCGCGTATGACAGCAATGAAGAGTGCTACAGACAACGCGATGGAAGTTATCGATTCACTTACACTTTCATTCAACCGTGCTCGTCAAGCAGCGATTACGCAAGAAATTACAGAAATCGTTGGTGGAGCGGCAGCGTTAGAATAGTATTAAAAAGGCGGAAGCGGTTCGTTCAGAATGAGAGGGGGATGGAGCTTTTGACGTAGAGGCGTTCTTTGCCTCGCAGGAAAAAGCGAAGCCACCGAACATTCTAACCGCTGTAGCTGGATTCAGTAAAAAGCGGAGGCGGCTTGTCCAGAACAGGAGGGCGTTGGAGCTCCTGACGAAGAGGCGTTCTTTGCCTCGCAGGAAGGTGCGAAACGACCGACTGTTCTAGCCGCCGGAGCTAGATTAATAAAAAGCGGAAGCGGTTCTCTCGGAAGAGCCGCTCAAGCTACACTAATAAAAAATGAAAGCCGACTCTCATAGAAAGCTGGCTAATTTAAAGAAAGCTAGGAGGGAACCCGATGAATAAAGGGCGCGTTACGCAAATCATGGGTCCGGTTGTAGACGTTAAGTTTGACGGCGGAAAGCTACCTGAAATCTACAATGCCCTTAGAATTAAACAAGACGCAGTTAACTTAACTTTAGAAGTTGCGCTTCACTTAGGTGATGATACAGTTCGTACAGTTGCGATGTCTTCCACAGACGGACTTGTTCGCGGTACAGAAGTAGAAGATACTGGTAAACCAATCTCTGTTCCGGTTGGTGATGCAACACTTGGTCGTGTATTTAACGTATTAGGTGATGCAATTGATTTAGATGGTGAAGTTGCAGCGGATGTACGCCGTGATCCAATTCACCGTCAAGCACCTGCATTCGAAGAGTTATCTACAAAAGTAGAAATTCTTGAAACTGGTATTAAAGTAGTAGACTTACTTGCACCATACATTAAAGGTGGTAAAATCGGTCTATTCGGTGGTGCCGGTGTAGGTAAAACAGTATTAATCCAGGAGTTAATTAATAACATCGCACAAGAGCACGGTGGTATTTCTGTATTCGCTGGTGTAGGTGAGCGTACTCGTGAAGGTAACGACTTATATCACGAAATGAGCGATTCTGGCGTAATCAAGAAAACAGCGATGGTATTCGGACAAATGAACGAGCCACCTGGTGCACGTCAACGTGTTGCATTAACAGGTTTAACAATGGCTGAACATTTCCGTGATGAGCAAGGACAAGACGTACTATTGTTCATCGATAACATCTTCCGTTTCACGCAAGCAGGTTCTGAAGTATCTGCCCTTCTTGGTCGTATGCCATCTGCGGTAGGTTACCAACCAACACTTGCAACAGAAATGGGTCAATTACAAGAACGTATTACATCTACAAATAAAGGGTCTATCACGTCTATCCAAGCGGTATATGTACCAGCCGATGACTATACTGACCCAGCACCAGCTACAACGTTCGCTCACTTAGATGCAACAACAAACTTAGAGCGTCGTTTAACACAAATGGGTATTTACCCAGCGGTAGATCCATTGGCATCTACATCTCGTGCACTTTCTCCAGAAATCGTAGGAGAAGAGCATTATGAAGTAGCTCGTCAAGTACAGCAAACTCTTCAACGTTATAAAGAGCTTCAAGATATCATCGCTATCTTAGGTATGGATGAGATCTCTGAAGAAGATAAGTTAGTTGTACAACGTGCTCGTCGCATTCAGTTCTTCTTATCACAAAACTTCCACGTAGCGGAGCAATTTACAGGTCAAAAAGGTTCTTATGTACCTGTAAAAGAAACAGTTCGTGGTTTCAAAGAAATTCTAGAAGGAAAATATGATGACCTTCCAGAAGATGCATTCCGTCTTGTTGGTGGTATTGAAGAAGTTATCGAAAACGCGAAGAAAATGATGGCGTAAGGCCTTAGGAGGGACGAATTATGAAGACATTTCCAGTCAGTATTGTAACTCCTGATGGACCGGTTTACGAAAAAGAAGTAGAAATGGTAAGCGTGAAAGCAGAAAGTGGGGAAATGGGGATCTTACCAGGTCACATTCCAACTGTTGCACCGCTGAAAATTAGTGCGGTTCGTTTGAAAAATGGCGGTCACACTGATTATGTAGCGGTAAGCGGTGGCTTTATCGAAGTTCGTCCAGATAAAGTAACAGTATTAGCACCATCTGCTGAAGAAGCAAACCATATCGATATTCATCGTGCAAACGAAGCGAAGCGTCGTGCTGAGCAACGTATGCAAGATAAACAAGTACATGTTGACTTCAAGCGTGCCGAGCTGGCGCTGCAGCGTGCAGTAAACCGTTTGAACGTTTCCGATATGAAATAAAAAAATCCGTAAAGGTTCATTCCTTTACGGATTTTTTTATATTGTGATGTTAAAGTACTGTAAAAGAAAAGGGATTGAGTAGAGATAAAAATTCTTCGCAATCAACGTTTTAAATAAAAATGGAAACTATGTATCCCAAAATTTTTTCCAAAAATGGTATAATTATTGTGTTTCTGCCTAGAGCGAATTATGAAAAAATAGTAATCTTATAGGTTGTAATGAATACGATAATTTTACAGCTTTGATTGAAAAAGGGGATGAGAAATTGATTAGTGAAATGAAACGAGAAGCTTTACAATCATTGAAGGGAAAATGGGGACTGGGTGTAGGTTCGACAATTTTATATGGCATTTTAAGTTATATTGTCTCATTAGTGGCAACTTTAATTGTTATTATTCCTTTTGTACTTGTATTTATGTCACTTGGTAGTTCTATTAATTTATTTGAAGAGGAAACAGCGACAATTGGTTTTATTGTTACTTTCGTTATTTTTTATGTTCTTATGATACTTGTGAATCTTGGAACATATGGTATTACAGCGTATGGTTACACGAATGTGTTTTTAAATATTAGCAGGAGACAAGGTGCTACAATAGATGCCTTATTTGAAGGATTTCGTGGTTTTAAAAGAATGATGAATGCTGCGAAGGCGATGCTCTTAATCTCTTTATATTCCGGAATATGGATTCCATTCGTATTAATGATTATTGTTGGTTTGTTAGGAGATGAGACAAGAGGTGCTGGGGAAGGATCAGCAATCGCATTTTTTGTTTTATTATTTATTTCATTTATTGTCATGATTATTGCTTATTTTTCATATTCGATGACTTATTATGTTATGATAGACAATCCGGAATATGGTGCTTTACAAGCAATGAAAGAAAGTAAGGCAATTATGAAAGGACATAAAATGGATTTATTTCTTTTATGGCTGAGCTTCATTGGTTGGGCAGTGTTAGCTATGTTTACTTTGGGAATAGGATTCCTTTGGTTATGTCCATATTTTACAACAACAACGGCACATTTTTATCAACATATATCAAATAAAGAATTATGATAGGAGTACATATGGAAACGAGATGCACATATGTACCTCATTTTTTTGAATGATGAAAACCCCAAGCATAAACATTAATTGTTCATGCTTGGGGTTTTTTGTAGGAATTTCATAAATTCTTTACCGCTTAGCGGCTTGCTAAAGTAATAGCCTTGCATATATTTACAACCATTGTTTTGTAAGAATTGGAGTTGTTCTTTTGTTTCAATTCCTTCTGCAACAACAGAGAACTTTAATGTATTGGCAAGTGAAAGAATTGTTGATACAATCGCTTTTTCTTCTTCGCGATGTTTAGCCATTTGTGTAAATTCTCTTGGTACTTTTAATGTATCAATTGGGTAAAGAGATAGATAGGCAAGTGATGAGTAGCCTGTACCAAAGTCATCTATTGATGTTTGAATTCCGTATTCTTTTAATTGTCTTAGCTTTAATAAAGTTTCTTCTTCATCTATCATTGCAATTCGTTCCGTTAATTCGAGTGTTAAGAATTTGGGCTCTAAGTTTGCTTCTTGCAGTATATTTAGAATTACATCAATTAAGTTATCCTGCTGAAATTCTTTGGCTGATAAATTAACGCTCATGTTTAAATCGCAATAACCGAATCTATGCCACACTTGTAGTTGTTGACAAGCTTGTTTTAACATCCAGTGACTGAGTGGTATCATTTGTATCGTTTCTTCCGCTATTGGGATGAACTCACACGGAGAAATCATTCCTAGTTCCGGATGTTGCCAACGAATTAACGCCTCTGCACCAATTATCTTTTTTGTGACGATATCAATTTGTGGCTGATAGACGATAGAGAATTCATGATTTGCTAAGGCAAGCGGTAAGTCTTTTTCAATTCTAGCTCTTCGCTCCATCTTCTCATATAGTTCTTTCGTATAAAAAGAACTACCATTTTTTCCTTTATGTTTTGTTTCATACATCGCCATATCAGCGTGCTGCAAAATAGACATTGCATCTTCACCATCTTCTGGATAGATAGCGATACCGATACTTGGTGAGATTTGCAGTAGATGATTTTCAATTTCAAATGGTTCATTCATCGACGATAAAATGTTATCTGCAATTCTTTGTACTTCAGAGTCTTCCTCATAGTCTTCTGCGAGAAGTGTAAACTCATCTCCAGCAAGCCTTGCAATCTTCACATTTGGTTTTGAAATTTGTTGCAATCGTTTTGCGACAGCAATTAAGAGAAGGTCTCCTACCCGATGTCCAAGGGTATCATTTATAATTTTAAAGCGATCTAAGTCAAGAAACATAACTGCAAAGGAACTTTTTTCTTTTTTCGCTCTTATAATGGCAGATTCAAGGTATTCCTGGAAAGCGCGGCGATTTGCTAGTTCAGTTAATGTATCATGATATGCTAGGAAGTTAATTTGCTCTTGTTGTTGTTTGCTTTCTGTGATGTCTTTAATCATCAGATAAATTCCTGTAATATGTTCCTTTAAAATAATAGGAACAGCTGTAACGTGTAAATAATAAATGTCTCTGTTTTTATGGTATGCTCGTATATCTAAAGAAGTAGAATGTCCTTGTTTTACATAACGAAGAGTATCAATTACTTTTTGGGCATCCTTTTCATAAACAAGGGAATGACAGGGTCTTAGTAATAGCTCATTTGTTTGATAGCCAAGCAATGTAGTTCCAGCATTATTAACATTTAAAAAATTACCATATAAATCCAATGTAAAAATTGGATCTGGATGATGTTCATATAAAGATTGAAACATTTGCTTACTTTGAAACAATTTATTTTTTTGATCCACTAAATCTTCTGTGCGCAATTCAATTTGTTTTTCTAGTTCTAGACTGAAATGCAGTTGTTTTAGTAAAAGCATTCTATTTTGTCTTCGTACTAACATATGACGAATCAATACAAAGAAAAATGTAACAATAAGCCCAGTTACTAAAGCGGGTGTAAAGACGTGCTCCACTAATATAAATATACTAAGTGCAATAACAGATATATATGGTAGCAATAAACGGATTGCTTTACCGGCTTGTGGTGTTACAAGCACTTGCTCATGTTCCTTAATACTTTTTGTGTGAAGTACACATGCAATCGTAATCATCATTAGTACAGCTTGGTAAAGTGGTGAGACCGTAAACATGGAATACCCTGGTGTGAAATATTTAATGTACGCATAAATAGAATCTATACTTGCATACAAAATAAGAGAACTTCCAAGTAGTAGCGAAACCTGTTTTGAAATAAGTGATAGTGACCGAAATAATAAGTTAATTCCTATCAATAGAAATAATAAATTTGCCATCGGATACATAATTTGAATACCCATGTTGATAAGAGATAAGGTAACTATATGAATGGCTTGTTCAATGAGAAGGTAATAACTTAAAGTGAATTGGGCGGTCACAATGATGCAAATATCACATATAGTAAAGAGTTTCTCCCATATATTTTTGTTATACATCATTTTGTATAAAAAGGCGGATACGAAACTTATTATAAATAATAAATAAAAAATATCAGATGGATCAACAAACGTATAATAGTCACGCAGAATTAGCCTCTGATAGGAAACGATAATATCGCCAATACTATAAAAGATTATACCGATTGTAAATAATATCCAAATTTTAGAAGGATGTTTATCTGCACGCAATGAAAAGTAGAATAAATAACTACACATTATTACATCGAGGAGAATGGTAGTTGTGCTCGATATTATTTGAAATGAAAACGAGTATCCAGACAAAAAGAGTAAAGAGATATAGTGTACCATCAGATATAGGGATACAAATCCTATAAGGATGGTTACATGTTTGCTTTTTTTTGACTTCACTGAGTTCACCTGCAATATAGATGAGTATATATTATCCTTTTCTTTATATATTGCATCTTGTCTTTGGAGAAATACTTGAAAAATATTTGCAGTTGTCATATTTTATCTTACACATTTAAGATGCATTGTAAAAATGAAGAAGATTTAAGTGATCATTTAACTAGTTTAAATTACTGTACACCAAGTAACTAAAAGGAGTAACCCTATCATATGTTACTTGGTTTTTCTTTTTCCCAATATATCGACATAGGAATTTGAAGTTTGCTATAATGATGATAATAGTTGCATTATTTAGAAAAATTTAAAAATAATAAATAATGCAGGTGAGACATATTGTTTACTAAGTGAACTTGTTCTTAATTTAGAGGGGAGGGTTTCAGGGTGGCGAATGTATATGAAAATAGTTATATGATTGTTGGTATCTTTTTACTATTGGGCATATTGCTGCCGGTAGTGGCTCTTACGTTAGGGAAGCTGCTGCGCCCACATAAACCAAGTGCAGCGAAGGCAACGACGTATGAAAGTGGAATTGAGCCTTATCATGATGCAAATGTTCGTTTTCATGCTCGTTATTATATTTTTGCATTATTGTTTGTCATTTTTGATGTGGAAACCGTATTTTTATATCCGTGGGCCGTTGCATATGACAAGCTTGGCTTGTTCGCACTTGTTGAAATGTTGATTTTTGTCATTATGCTACTCGTTGGTTTGGCGTATGCTTGGAAAAAGAAGGTGTTACAATGGCTATAAATTTCGAAGAGCTACATCCACAGGAACGGGCGGAATTAGAGAGAAATATCTTCTTTACAACATTAGAGCAGGTGAAGGGATGGGCGCGTAGTAATTCTTTATGGCCGATGACATTTGGACTTGCATGCTGCGCGATTGAAATGATGGGAGTAGGTTCGTCTCACTATGATTTAGACCGGTTTGGATCATTTTTCCGGACATCGCCGAGACAATCAGATGTCATGATTGTTTCAGGAACAGTGACAAAGAAAATGGCACCAATTGTGCGTCGTTTATACGATCAAATGCCAGAACCGAAGTGGGTTATTGCGATGGGGTCCTGCGCGACAGCTGGTGGCCCGTATGTGAACTCGTACGCTGTTGTGAAAGGAGTGGACCAAATCGTACCGGTAGATGTGTACATTCCAGGTTGTCCCCCAAACCCGGCTGCTTTAATTTACGGGATTAATAAATTAAAAGAGAAGATTCGTTACGAAGCAAAGACTGGAAAGCAGGTGACGAATAGATGAGCGATCCAAATAAAGAGATAGAGGATATGAAAAAAGAGGCCGCAAGACATGCAAGAGAAGAAGCGCGGAAACGGCTTGCTGCTAAACATGAGGCGGAAATGTCTACAGATGAGGTACAAGAAAAAGTAAAAGAGAAAGCGCTACCAAAAGATGGTGAGTTAAGTATAGAGGAATTGAAAGCAGCCACATCAGCAAAGCAAAAAGTGTCAGAAGGCGGAGAGATATCGGAAGAGGAGAAGGCAAAAGCGAAGGCAAAGGCAGCCGCAGCGGCGAAAGCAAAAGCGGCCGCGCTAGCAAAGCAGAAAGCGTCAGAAGGCGGAGCGACATCGGAAGAGGAGAAGGCAAAAGCGAAGGCGAAGGCAGCCGCAGCGGCGAAAGCAAAAGCGGCCGCGCTAGCAAAGCAGAAAGCGTCAGAAGGCGGAGCGACATCGGAAGAGGAGAAGGCAAAAGCGAAGGCGAAGGCAGCCGCAGCGGCGAAAGCAAAAGCGGCCGCGCTAGCAAAGCAGAAAGCGTCAGAAGGCGGAGCGACATCGGAAGAGGAGAAGGCAAAAGCGAAGGCAAAGGCAGCCGCAGCGGCGAAAGCAAAAGTAGCCGCGCTAGCAAAGCAGAAAGCATCAGAAGGCGGAGCGACATCGGAAGAGGAGAAGGGAAAAGCGAAAGCGAAGGCAGTTGCAGCGGCGAAAGCAAAAGCGGCCGCGCTAGCAAAGCAGAAAACGTCAGAAGGTGGAGCACCATCTGACGATGAAAAGGCGAAGGCAATCGCAGCAGCAGCTGCCAAGGCAAGAGGTGCTGTAGGCAAGAAAGAAGAAGAACCGAATCAGGAAGAACCATCACCGAATCAGCCATATTTGGATGCTTATGTAGAGATTATTCAGGAGAAAATGGGTGAACATTTATTAGAAGATTACCATATTAATAAACTTTCAAAGGATGTGCCAACGCTTGTTATTAAGCCGGAAAGTTACTACGAAGTGATGGAATTATTAAAGTGCCATGAAGGACTTGCCTTTGATTATATGTCGGAGCTGCATGCGACGGACTTTGTTACACATATGGAAGTGTATGTTCACTTGTTTTCGTATGGTAAGAAACAGTCTGTGGCGGTGAAGGTGAAGCTGGATAGGGAAGCGCCGCAGGTGGCATCGATTGCGCCGCTATGGAACGGGGCGAATTGGCCGGAGCGAGAAGCGTATGATTTACTTGGTGTTGTCTTTGAAGGGCATCCGAATTTAACGCGTATTTTAATGCCAGATGATTGGGCGGGACATCCGCTTCGAAAAGATTATGAGCCGCTCGATGTGGAGGTGTAGCAATATGATCCGTACAGAAGAAATGCTTTTAAATGTAGGACCACAGCACCCGAGTACGCACGGTGTATTTCGGCTTGTTATTAAAATTGATGGGGAAATTATTAAGGAAGCTACACCTGTCATTGGTTATTTACACCGCGGAACAGAGAAAATCGCAGAGAGCTTGCAGTATACACAAATTATCCCTTATACAGACCGAATGGACTATTTATCAGCGATGACAAATAACTATGTGATCTGTCACGCTGTTGAGACGATGATGGGCCTTGAAATTCCAGAGCGTGCAGAATATTTAAGAGTACTTGCGATGGAACTTGGCCGCGTTGCGAGTCACCTCGTCTGGTGGGGAACAAACCTTCTTGATATTGGAGCGGTTAGCCCGTTTCTATACGCATTCCGGGAGCGAGAGATGATTATCAATCTCTTAAATGAACTTTGTGGTGCGCGGCTAACGTTCAATTACATGCGAGTGGGTGGTGTAAAGTGGGATGCACCGGATGGTTGGATTGAGAAGGTTCGGGAGTTTGTTCCATATATGAGAGAACAATTGAAAGGCTATCACGACCTTGTGAGCGGAAATGAAATTTTCTTAAATCGTGTGAAGGGCGTCGGAATATACAGCGCGGAAGATGCACTTTCTTATTCGCTGAGCGGGGCGAATTTACGCTGCACAGGCGTGAAGTGGGATCTTCGTAAGGATGAGCCGTACTCTATTTATGAGCGCTTTGATTTTGATGTTCCGGTAGGTACGGTCGGAGATGCATGGGATCGTTACGTTTGCCGAATGGAGGAAATTGAGGAATCCCTCAAAATTATTGAACAAGCGGCTGAGCAATTCCCAGCAGAAGGGCAAGTACTGGCGAAAGTGCCAAAAATTATTAAGGCGCCAAAGGGAGAGGCATTTGTCCGCATCGAGTCACCGCGCGGAGAAATTGGCTGTTATATTGCTAGTGAAGGGAAGAAAGAACCGTATCGCTTAAAATTTCGCAGGCCATCTTTCTACAACCTTCAAATTTTACCGAAGCTTTTGAAGGGCGAAAATATCGCGAACTTAATTACGATTTTAGGTGGCGTTGATATTGTGCTTGGGGAGGTTGATGGGTGATGATGGAGCGTCTCTTAGAGTCATCGGCGAGTTGGACAAATTTTTTCATTTTTTTCGGATTAGCGGTCCTCCTACTATTTGCCGTCCTTGGATTTGTTACATATGGGATTTTAGCAGAGCGAAAGGTGATGGGATTTATGCAAGGGCGGATTGGTCCGAATCAGGTCGGCGGCAGATTCGGTTTACTGCAAACAGTTGCTGACGTTTTAAAGCTTTTATTAAAAGAAGACAGCATTCCGAAAGCTGCAGATAAGCCGCTGTTTATATTGGCGCCTGTTATCGCATTTGCACCAGCTTTTATGGTGCTTGCGGTCATTCCATTTACGGATAAATTTCAGTTTGCAGATATTGGAGTAGGGCTTCTTTACTATATCGCTGTATCAGGTATTACAACGATTGGTGTTGTGACCGGGGGATGGGCATCAAACAATAAATATTCACTTTTAGGCGGGATGCGTGCGGCGGCGCAAATGATTTCCTATGAAATTCCGCTTGTAATGAGCGTAATTGGCGTGGTCTTATTAGCTGGCAGCCTTAATTTAAATGAAATCGTAGCAGCGCAGGAGAAGGTTTGGTACATTTTTGCGCAGCCAATCGGCTTTGTGATTTTCTTAATCGCAGCGGTTGCAGAGCTCAACCGGACGCCGTTTGACTTACCAGAGGCGGAATCGGAACTTGTTTCTGGATATCATACGGAATATTCAGGGTTTCGCTGGGCATTCTTTATGCTTTCTGAATACGTATACTTCTTTGGCATGGCTTCGCTCATTACGGTGCTCTTTCTAGGAGGATGGAATCCAGTTATGTTCCTTGGCTTTATTCCTGGAGCTGTATGGTTTGCCTTAAAGTTTAGCGCGGTAGTTTTTCTGCTTATTTGGTTCCGCGTCACGTTCCCACGCCTGCGAGGCGATCAATTGATGGAGTTTGGCTGGAAGGTATTATTGCCAATCGCGCTTGCAAATATTTTCTTAACGGCATTGATTAAAGAATTGTTCTTCTAATCTAAAAGGGGGTGCCACTAAGATATGAAAGGACTATTTAAAGGATTAAAGTATACACTCAGCAACTTAAGCAAGAAAAAAGTAACCTACGATTATCCCAATCAACCATTGCCACTACCAGATCGCTTTCGAGGGATTCAAAAGTTTTATCCAGAAAAATGTATTGTTTGTAATCAATGTGCCAACATTTGCCCCACTGATTGTATTCAACTAACAGGAAAGAAGCATCCGGACCCTACGAAAAAAGGAAAAATCATTGATACGTACGATATTAATTTTGAAATTTGTATCCTTTGCGATTTATGTACAGAGGTTTGTCCAACCGAGGCGATTGTTATGACAAACAATTTTGAGCTAGCGGAGTATACGCGTGATGATTTGTTTAAAAATTTGCAGTGGCTAGATGAAAATGATGAGAACGTCAGAAAGGAGAATAAAGCATGAACGGCGAGTTGGTAGCATTTTTTGCCTTGTCCTTAACGGCGATCATCGGCGGGATTCTTATGCTGAACTTAACGAAAGTTATGCACATGATGCTCGCCCTTGTGTTTACGTTTCTTAGCATTGCGGGGTTGTACTTTCTCTTATCGGCAGAGTTTGTTGGAATCGCGCAAATTTTAATTTATTCTGGGGCAATTACGATTATTATGATTTTCGGCATTATGCTAACGAAACATGACGCTGAAAGTGAATCTAGTTTTAGTTTTCGTAAATTGCTTATCTTTTTTGCAGTAGTAGCGTTTGGCACGGTGATGTACTTTGCTGTTAATAATATAGACTTTACAAATCGAAGTGTACAAGGAAGCTTACCGCTTCATGAACAAAATACACTTCAAATTGGCACACTCTTGTATTCGAAATATGTCATTCCATTTGAATTAACGTCGGTTATTCTACTTGTTGCGCTTGTTGGGGCAATTGTACTTGCGAAGAAGGATGAGAAAGAGGGGGATTCCAATGAGTAGTGTTCCAGCTTCCGCCTACTTAGCTCTTGCAATTATTTTATTTTGCATCGGTTTATTCGGGGCTTTAACAAAGCGGAATACGGTCATTGTCTTAGTTTGTATTGAACTGATGTTAAATGCGGCGAACTTAAACTTAGTTGCTTTTAGTAAATTAGGCTTTTTTCCGAATTTAACAGGACAAATCTTTTCACTGTTTACGATGTCCGTTGCGGCAGCTGAAGCGGCAGTTGGACTTGCAATATTAATTGCGTTATATCGTAATCGTACAACAGTTAACGTAGATGAAATGGATTCGCTGAAAGGTTAATTGTGACCGAAAAGGGGGAAGGAAACGATGATCGATTATGCATGGCTCATACCGCTTTTCCCGCTTGCCTCGTTTTTTTTGCTCGTTATGTTTGGGGAAAAATTGAGAGAAGGAAGCAGCTTACTTGGCATCTTTCTCACATTTCTTTCCTTTGTGGGTGCGGCGACTGTATTAATAGAACGGTTTTCATCGGAGACAGTAAAGCATCAGTGGTTATGGCTCCGAATTGGTGATGTAGATCTTTCGTTTGGTTTTGAGATTAACGCATTAAATGCTTTGATGCTTTTTATTGTGACACTCGTTAGTTTCCTTGTACATGTGTATTCAAAAGGATATATGCATGGCGATGAGAGGTTGCCCACCTTTTATGCGTATTTAGGGCTCTTTACATTTGCGATGCTTGGGCTTGTCATCTCAACGAATTTACTACAGCTCTATATATTTTGGGAATTAGTTGGACTTGGATCATTTTTACTAATTGGCTTTTATTTCTTTAAAGAAGAAGCAAAGGCTGCTGCGAAAAAAGCGTTTATTATGACGCGTATTGGAGATGTCGGTTTATTTATTGGGATGATTTTACTCTTCTGGCAGGCTGGTAGCTTCGAATATGAAGTTATCTTTAAAGCGATGAAGATGGGAGATATATCACCTACCATGATAACACTCACGGCAATTTTAATCTTTATTGGTGCTATGGGGAAATCAGGGCAATTTCCGCTTCATACGTGGTTACCAGATGCGATGGAAGGGCCAACGCCTGTGTCGGCACTCATTCACGCGGCAACGATGGTCGCGGCAGGTGTGTACTTAGTGGCAACGATGTTTCCGCTATTCTCGGCAAGTCCTGTGGCGATGCAAACAGTCGCGATTGTTGGCGCCTTTACCGCAATCTTTGCTGCGTCCATTGGTCTCGTACAAACGGATATAAAAAGAGTCCTCGCATATTCAACAGTAAGCCAGCTCGGCTATATGATGCTCGCGCTTGGCTCGGCAGGATACGTGGCTGGCGTCTTTCATTTAACGACACATGCTTTCTTTAAAGCATTGCTTTTCTTAGCGGCCGGAAGCGTCATTCATGCAGTGCATACGCAAAACATTAATGAAATGGGCGGATTGCAGAAGAAAATGAAAGTGACGGGGATACTTTTCTTAATCGGCACGCTAGCAATTAGTGGTGTTCCCCTTTTCTCAGGTTTTTTTAGTAAAGATGAAATTTTGGCTAGGGCGTGGATGCACGGCAATTATGTGTTGTTTGTCCTCGCGGTTATCGCGGCATTCTTAACGGCATTCTACATGTTCCGGTTATACTTTCTCGTTTTTACAGGAGAAGAAAAGAAAGAAGCGAATGTGCATGAATCTCCGCGCGTCATGACATTCCCGATGATTGTCCTTGGTATTCTTGCAGTTTTGGCAGGTTACATCAATACGCCATGGTTTGGAACATTCCTTGGGGACTGGCTTACAAAGAATGTCCCGTTTCAAGTAGAGCAAGGTCATGGTCCTGTGTGGATTATGATTATTGCGACACTCGTTTCGTTTGCGGGCATTTTCTTGGCATATCTCATCTATGGAAAACGCTCCATCTCTAGAGAGTGGGCTGGCGGAAGAGAAACAGTCTTATATAGCCTCCTTAAGGAAAAATATTATGTAGATGAAATATATAATGTGACTGTGCTCCCACTCGTAAAAGGAATCGCTTATGTGCTTCGCTTATGTGAAGTATATATTGTGGAAGGAATCGCCCGGTTAATCGTAGGTATTGTGAGAGGAGCAAGCACTGCGGGTTCTAAACTTCAAAACGGAAACGTACAAGTATACGGAACCGCGGTAGCTGTTTCTTTGGCGGCATTAGTTGTCATTCTGTTATATACAGGGGGGTATTGGCAATGAATGCATTCTTATTATCGTTCTTCATTTTCTCCCCGCTTCTAGGGATTCTCTTACTTATGTTAACACCGAAAACGGAAGTGCGTGCAGTGCGAGGCCTCGGTTTGTTCGGAACAATTCTTCCGCTTGGCATCGCGATTGTTTTAGTTAGTACATACGCTTCCGGAAAGAGCTTAACGATCTTTGCTGAAAAGGTGAAATGGATTCAATTTGGAAGCTTTCTGAACGTAGATGAAAAGTTGTTTTCTATTTATTATGAGCTTGGCATCGATGGGTTTTCGCTTGTAATGATGATGCTCACAGCGCTTTTAGCAACACTTGCGGCAATTGCTGCCTTTTCCATTCAAAAAAATATAAAAGGCTTTTATATGCTCTTATTAACACTTGAAATTGGGATGCTTGGTGTCTTTGCAGCAGAAAATTTACTTCTATTCTTTGTCTTCTTTGAAATTACATTACCACCGATGTTTTTGCTTATCGGAAAGTGGGGGAAATTGAAAAGTGAAAAAGCCTCCTATAGTTATTTGATTTATAACGGAATTGGATCAGCAATTTTACTCATCGTTTTCTCTATCCTCTTTGCAAAAACGGGTACAACAAATATTACAGCGTTAAAAGATATTTTGACTGGGGCGGAAACATCGCTCCTAGGCGATATTTCAAATTCATTGCAGCTTGGATTATTCATTGCCCTTATGATTGCCTTTGCTATTAAGCTACCGGTATTTCCTTTGCATCGCTGGATGGTGAACGTGCATGTAGAGGCCCATCCTGCAGCGGTGATGCTCCATGCAGGTGTTCTGCTCAAAATCGGGGCATACGGCATTGTTCGCTTTGGGAAAGGGCTATTCCCGGAGCAGTTTCATGACTTTGCAACGTTTATGGCGATTTTAGGAGTAATCAATTTGCTGTACGGTGCTTTTCTGGCGATGATTCAAACAGATTTCCGAAAGGTACTCGCCTACTCCAGTATTTCGCATATGGGAATCGTGTTAATGGGACTTGCGGCACTTAACGAACCCGGCATGAAGGGAGCGCTATTTCAAGTCGTATCCCACGGCTTAATTGCAGCCTTACTATTTTTCTTGCTCGGCATGATTGAGCAGCGCTTCGGCACTTCTGACATTACGAAGCTTGGCGGCCTCGCAAAACAAGTTCCGGTGTTAAGTGGTTTCTTATTAGCAGGAAGTATGGCTTCGCTTGGCCTCCCAGGAATGTCTGGATTTGTTAGTGAGTTTCTCGCATTCCTCGGACTATTTCAAGGGAAGCCAATCATCGCAGCAATTGGTGCACTCGGCATCATTTTAACAGCAGTATATGTCTTAAGAGCGACGCTTCAAGTGACATTTGGGAAGAAGGAATTGGAAGCGAGGCCGGATGTTCGCGGCTGGGAATACATTCCGATTGTGCTCCTCTTTACTTGTATTATCGCAATCGGTGTTATGCCAGAGTTGCTCGGGGCGCCACTACAATACACAGTGAAAATATTGGGGGTGAGATAGGATGGATATGAATACATTACTTATCTTATCTTGGCACTTAATGGTACCGGAGTTCATCATTCTTGGGGCGGCCATCCTTCTCTCGCTTCTTGATTTATTTCTAAGGTTTGATCGTAAGTATTTAGGGATTGGTGCGATTGGAGCTGCGGTGTTATCACTTATCGCATTAATTACACTATATAGTGAACCAGCTGGGGACATTTTAAGTGGCTCGTTTGTACTAGATGGGTTTGCAAAAGGGTTTAAAACGTTACTATTAATTGGAGCAATCCTCGTTTTATGTATGGCGATGAGCGATGATAAAAAAGAGCCGATTCAAGATAAAGGAGAATATTATTACTTATTTCTAATGGCAGTTCTCGGGGCGATGTTCATGGCGTCTAGCGTCGATTTTATTACGCTCTTTATTGGCCTAGAGTTGTTATCACTGTCTTCGTATATTTTAGTGGGGATTCGAAAGAAAAATCGTGCTTCGAATGAAGCGGGGATGAAATATGTCATTAATGGCGGAATTGGGACGGCCATTACGCTCTTTGGAATGAGCTATTTATATGGTATTACGGGATCGACTAATATAGTTGCTATGCAGGAAGTTCTCATGCAAGGCGTGGATGGGAGCATCGGGCTTTTGTTATCACTTGCTTTCTTGCTTCTGTTTGTTGGTTTATCCTTTAAAATTGCGACAGTGCCGTTTCATATGTGGGCACCGGATGTATATGAAGGGTCCGCGGTACCTGTTACAGCTTTCCTCGGGACAATCTCTAAAATCGCTGGGTTTATTATGATGATAAGATTGTTCCTTATGGTATTCGGCGCTATACCGGTTCATGGAAGTGAGCAATCAGTATTCTCTAATATGAGCGTATATATTGCTGTACTGGCCATTATTACGATGATCATAGGTAATGTCGTAGCGTTAAAGCAATACAGCGTGAAGCGTCTGTTTGCCTATTCTGGCATAGCACATGCTGGATATTTACTCGTTCCGCTTGTAGCGTTATCGCCATTTACGATGGATAGTATGTGGTTTTATATGCTGGCATACGTGCTGATGAATATAGGAGCTTTTGCAGTCATCCATGGATTAATCTTACAAAGCGGAAAGGAAAATATAACAATTTTCTCCGGTTTATACAAACGCTCTCCGTTTGGCGCCGCAGCGATGACTATTTTTATTCTATCTTTGGCAGGAATTCCAGGAACAGCTGGTTTTATCGGAAAGGTTAACATTTTCTTAAGCGCCTTTACAGCGAGTCCAGCTCATTACGTGCTAGCATCAGTCATGATGGGCACAACGGTTATCTCATTCGTATATTATTTCCGCATTTTGCAGCAAATGTTCTTTCGAAAGAGTAGTGAAGAAGACCCGGTACACTTACCGTTCAACTTGAAAGTTGTTATTAGTTTTTGCGCAATTGCAACCGTATTACTCGGGATTCTACCGGCAATTGGTTACAATTTCTTCTATGAATATTTTCCATTAATGAAAGATTTCTTCTTTACTGGGAACGTGGTACAATAGTGAAAATAAAAAGTGTAGAGTTACTGCTCTACGCTTTTTATTGTGGAGCTCTATTAGTACGAGAGATGTTCCAAGCAAAATAGGTAGTGCCCCTTTAGCTTCTTTCGAAGGGAAAACTTTATACTGCCTATTTAGGCAGGAAAAAGTGTGGTTTCCATTTGTATGGGATCGTTTTGCATCCTAAGTGATGGTAAGCCAAACAAAAGGAGTCGATTTTTTTGGCGCAACTTTTAGGGCAACAAGCACTGATTGCGATTGTTTCGCATTTATTGTTTATTACCATTACGTGGTGGGCCTTACAAGGTATCCATATCGAACGCCTGATGAAATCTGGAAAGGTATTGCAGACGAGGGTTTTACTCATTCTTGTTACGATCGCAATCGGGACATCTGTCAGCAACTTTTTCCTTGATTATTTAGGGTATTCGAAGAGTTTAACGTATTTAGTAAAGTAAGTGTATAGAACCTCATATCTCCGTTAACAATGGGGATAGGAGGGGATGAAACTTGAAAACCTTGAAAACAATTCTTATTGTTGTCGTAAGTATTGTCGTATTCTTGGTCGGGTATAAAGAGATAAAGCCCGTAAGTGACGAAGAGAAAATGGAGAGTATGATCGCAGCTCTTGAAAAAAACGGAACAGAGGTAGAGCGGTGGTCATGGTTAGCACGAGAAACCAAAACCATTTCTAACATACATACGTTTCAAAAATTGTTAAATGAATTGAAAGAAAAAGCGAATGTTCAAAAATGGGAATTGGAGCAATCTCATAACGGATATAAAGCCACAGCATACAACAAATTTTCTTCTCATGAAGAACGAATAGTAGTCACTTGGAGTAATGAAAATACTAAAGAAAACACTTTCATTATCTTTGAAGTGAGTGGGGCAAAATGGGATCCTAAAAATATTCAAAAAATGGATAAAATTTTTAGTACAAAACCTAAAATTTACACTTGTGTTCAAGGTGTACTGGATGATAAGATTGAAGGTGTTTTGCAAAATAAAACCAATCAGGTTTTGAAAGATCTTTCAGCAAGAGCGATCGAAGAGATAGAAGAAAGAGCATTTGTGTCAGTCTCGGCATATAATAAAAAGTGGAATGACGCTCTTTCAACAAATAGAGAGAAAATCAATGTGCAAATAGCAATACGTTCTACAGACAACAAAGATACAATTGTGGTTGGCACACCGATCATAACTTCTGAGTATTGAATAGATATTGAAAAAAGGACACGGAGGGGAATAAATTGGAAAAAATCATCGTCCGTGGCGGAAAGCGGTTGAACGGCACAGTGCGTGTTGAGGGCGCGAAAAATGCTGTATTACCAATAATCGCTGCAGCCCTATTAGCGAGTGATGGAAAGAATGTACTATCTGAAGTACCAGTTTTGTCTGATGTATACACAATTAATGAGGTATTACGTCATTTAAATGCTGAAGTCGTATTTGAAAATAACCAAGTAACGATTGATGCTTCAAAGGATTTAAATATTGAAGCACCATTTGAATATGTACGTAAAATGCGTGCGTCCGTTCAAGTAATGGGACCACTATTAGCACGTAATGGCCGTGCTCGTATTGCACTTCCTGGTGGATGTGCAATTGGTTCACGTCCAATTGACCAACATTTAAAAGGCTTTGAAGCAATGGGAGCGAAAGTAAAAGTTGGTAATGGATTTGTTGAAGCTTATGTAGATGGACAATTACAAGGCGCGAAAATTTACTTAGACTTCCCAAGTGTAGGTGCAACAGAAAACATTATGTCTGCTGCTACATTAGCAAAAGGGACAACAATACTTGAAAACGCAGCGAAAGAACCAGAAATCGTTGACTTAGCTAACTTCTTAAATGCAATGGGAGCAAAAGTACGCGGAGCTGGAACTGGAACGATTCGTATCGAGGGCGTTGATAAATTATATGGTGCACACCATTCTATTATTCCTGACCGTATTGAAGCAGGGACGTTTATGGTTGCAGCAGCAATTACTGGTGGAGACATCTTAATTGAAAATGCTGTACCAGAACATTTACGTTCTATCACAGCGAAAATGGAAGAAATGGGTGTTAAGGTTATTGAGGAAAATGAAGGCGTACGTGTTATCGGCCCAAGTAAATTAAAAGCCGTTGATATTAAAACAATGCCTCATCCTGGTTTCCCAACAGACATGCAATCACAAATGATGGCATTGTTATTACATGCTGATGGAACAAGCATGATCACAGAAACGGTATTTGAAAACCGCTTCATGCATGTTGAAGAATTCCGTCGTATGAATGCAGATATTAAAATTGAAGGTCGTTCTGTTATTATGAATGGACCTAACAACTTACAAGGTGCAGAAGTAGCAGCAACTGACTTACGTGCTGCAGCGGCATTAATTCTAGCTGGTTTAGTATCAGACGGTTACACACGTGTAACAGAATTAAAACACCTTGATCGTGGATATGTAAACTTCCATGAGAAATTAGCTGCATTAGGTGCAACAATTGAACGTGTAAACGAAAAAGTAGAAGAAGTGAAAGAACAACAAATTTCTGATCTTCACGCTTAATTGAAATCGTCTCTATGTCTTTTGACATAGGGGCGATTTTTTTTCTATTACTGTTATAGTCAAGAAACACCCAACTTATGCACGTTTCAGTAAAAATATTTCGAAAATTCGTTTGTTTGAAAAGAAGCTTTGCTGCTACTTGCTATTAGAAGAACTTCCTCCCGATATGTTCTAAAAGCTCGCTATGCTCCATAAGAATGAAATGAATCCAATTTATCCCGCTATTTTAGGGCAGTAAGACTCCCACCTCAAAATTCAGCAAAAGCATTGTCCAGCTCTAGCGGCTAGAATCTCTGGTCTTTTCGCCCTCTCAGACGAGGCAAAAAGCGCCTCTCTGTCGGGAGCTCCAACGTCTTGCGATTCTGAGCGAGCCGCTTCCGCTTTTCTAAAGAAGTTAGGTGGGAGACGGGCTACCCGTAAGAGCCCAATTGGTACGGGCTGATTAAGGTTTCACTTTATATCGGAGGGAAAAAGATGAAAATTTCAAAGCCACTTTTCATTACAGTAGCGCTCTTAGTGGCGCTCGTCATTATTGTACCGACCGTACTTGTCATTCCGTTTACGAAAGAGAAGATAAGTCAGTCGCCTCAAAATCCTCCAGCCGTTCAAAATGTGCCAGCTCCTGCAAAGGTAAATACTGCTGTGCAAGTTGCTGTGTATCGCAGTCAGCAAAAGAAGGTAGAAACAGTGCCGATGGAAGAGTATGTTGCAGGTGTAGTAGCTTCTGAGATGAATGCTAGCTTTGAAATAGAGGCATTAAAGGCACAGGCATTAGCGGCAAGGACATTTATTGTACAGCTTATGCTAAGTGGAAGTAAGAAAAATAATGCGGATGTGACAGATACGGTGGGTGATCAAGTCTACCATAGTAAAGAAGAGTTAAAGAAAACATGGGGCAAAGATTATGAGAAAAACTTGAAGAAGATTGAAGAAGCTGTGTCTAAAACAGCCGGACAAGTTTTAACTTATGAAGGTACTCCCATTACAGCGTCCTTCTTCTCAACAAGTAACGGCTATACGGAAAATGCTGCAGACTACTGGGGAAGGGACTTACCATATTTGAAAAGTGTAGACAGTCCATGGGATCAAACTGCTCCAAAGTTTGCGAGTGAACAAACATTTACTGTAGATGATTTTCAAAAGCGTCTTGGCGTAAAGGTGCTTGCGAATGGGAAAGTCGGTAATATTAAAGAACGTACAGAAGGAAAACGGGTGAAGGATGTAGAGTTTCAAGGAAAAACGTTAACAGGAAAAGAAGTGCGCGACAAATTAGCTTTACGTTCTTCTGACTTTACATGGAAACAACAAGGAAAGAGCATTGTCGTCACAACGAAAGGATATGGTCATGGTGTTGGTATGAGCCAGTACGGTGCCAACGGAATGGCGAAAGAGGGAAAAGGGTATACAGAAATTGTTGCTCATTACTATAAAGGTATCGAAATTAAAACGCTCAACGATTATGAAGGAAAGTTAATGGCGAAGAACTAAATAAGAAGTAGTACTGAGTCCATCATACTAGATGGACTTTTTTCTAGCTAATGATGAAAATTACTCTTTTTACTTGCTTCATATGGATGATTGCATAGAGTTATTCTTTTTAATCCGTATTTTATCTACTAAGGAATAATGTGATATTCATAAATGAATAAGCTCATAAAGAAAAAGAGTCCTCTTATGCCTATAGGATTCTTTTTCTTTAACAAATTTTGCTCATACAAATGATCTGCATATCAAAAACACTTTGATATGCAGATCATTTGTATAATAAATATTAAAATAATTGCGGAGTAATGAACTTACATTACTGCTTTTAAAAGTTCTTGTACTAATGGGATTACGCCACCGATAAATTTTAATACAGCCATTGTGATTTCCATATGATTACCTCCTGTTTGTTTAAATATTAAAATATCTAAAATCTCGATACTCTGATTATAGTAAGCGCTTTCGATTTTATCAATGTGTTTTTAAATGCAATTTTGCATAATGAATTAGAAATCAAATAATAAATAATTCATGTGGTAAAATATTACTTGTGGATGCGTTCTATAAAGCAGAATTGATTTTAAAACTTAGCTTTAGTCTCTCTTGTATGTGTATACTGACAATCTTGTAAAAATAAATGATTCTGTTTTATAGGATGTATTTACGTATAGTAGAGGGAATTAGGATTTTAATACGCAAATTATTAAGGTAGTTCAAGTCGAAGGAAGGAGATATCCACAAGTAGCTATTCAGCTACTTGTGGATATCTCCTTGTTTTTTGAAGGTAAGAAAGTTAGATAATAAGATGTCATTTTTTGTAGAAAACAAAAGAAAGCTTACCATATTTTGTCTAGTACTGCCGTGTTATAATACAGATGTATGTGTATATATAAAATAATAACAGGGGGCATGAAATATGATGATGGATGTACCACTCCTCATTCCAGCGATGATGGAACGGGCGGAGAAGTATTTTTCAAAAAAGGAAGTTGTCTCGCGCACTGCATCTCGTATTCAAACATTGACGTACGGAGAGATTGCGAAGCGGACAAGACGGCTTGCTAGTGTACTAAGTAAAATGGGGATTGATAGAGGGGACAAAGTTGGAACAATCGCTTGGAACCATCACCGCCATTTAGAGGCGTATTTTGCGATTCCAGGAATTGGGGCGGTGTTACATACGATTAACTTACGGCTCTCTGCAGATCACATTTCTTATATCATTAACCACGCCGAAGATAAAATCATTCTTGTTGATGAAGATATGGTTCCTGTATTAGAAAGCATTCAACACGAAATTCCTCATGTGAAAGCATTTATTATTATGACAGATGATCAAGAACTACCTCACACAACACTATCACCAGCATATCATTACGATAAACTACTTGAAGAAGGCGACGAAACATTTCCATTTATAACAGACTTAGATGAAAAAGAACCTGCAGGTATGTGCTACACTTCTGCAACGACGGGAAAACCGAAAGGCGTGGTGTATACACACCGTAGTATAGCACTCCATAGTTATACGCTCGGCCTTGTAGACGGCGGTAATATATCAGAAGTAGACATTTGTATGCCTGTCGTTCCGATGTTCCATGTAAACGCATGGGGACTTCCTTTTGCTGGTACATGGTTTGGAACAACGCTCGTCTTACCAGGGCCACACTTTACTCCGGAAATTTTAGCACAGCTTATTGAACGTGAGAAGGTGACGATTACCGCTGGCGTACCAACAATTTGGATTGGCCTATTACAAGAGCTTGAAAAGTATTCGTATGATATTAGTAGTATTCGTACGATTTGGTCAGGTGGATCAGCAGCACCGAGAAGTATGATTCGCACATATGAGGAGAAATACGGAATTGCTTTTAGGCAAATATATGGGATGACCGAAACAAGTCCAGCTGTTGTCATTAACTGCCCAAAATCATATCAGCGTGATTTACCGAAAGAAGAATATTATGAGTTACGCTCCCGCCAAGGTTACTTATTCCCAGGTCTTGAAATGAAAGTCATTGGTCCAGAAGGGGAAATCAAGTGGGATGGTGAAGAAATGGGCGAGCTTTGCTTGCGCGGACCATGGATCGCTGGAAGCTACTATAATGATGAACGGACTGAAGAATCGATGAAAGACGGATGGCTGCATACAGGAGACATTGTAACAGTCGATCCGGAAGGGTTTATTAAAATTGCTGACCGTACGAAAGACTTAATTAAAAGTGGCGGCGAATGGATTTCCTCCGTTGATTTAGAAAACGCCTTAATGGCACATGACAAAGTATTAGAAGCATCCGTCGTTGCCGTGCCGCATGAAAAATGGCAAGAACGTCCTGTTGCTTGTGCTGTATTAAAAGAAGGACAAACAGTAGAACAAGAAGAGCTCTATGCATTATTAGAAGACCAGTTCCCAAAATGGTGGCTGCCAGATGATATCTTATTTGTCGAGGAGATTCCAAAAACATCTGTCGGAAAGTTTTTGAAAAGAGCGCTTCGTGATCAGTTGAAGAGCTATATGGTGAAGCAGAAATAACGATTGTATGTCGCTTGTTTTTGTATTTATCGGCGATTCGACAAAAAAGGAGCTAATCTGAATTAGCTCCTTTTTGTTTTTGGGATGAATACCATAATTTTCCGTTAGTTGTTTGGTATTTGGTATAATGAAATAAAAACTCATCTGGAGGAGAAAGAATGGCGTTACTGGAGCTAAAACAATTGGGGAAGACAAATCAGTTACCGATGGTTCAGCTAGAAATTGAAAAAGGACAATGTGTTGTGCTGCAATGTAACAATCATACTGCGAAAGTTTTGCACCGCATTATGATTGGTGAAGAAGAAGCGTCTGCAGGGAGTGTCTTATTTGATGGGGAGCCAATGGGAAAGAAAGTTTACTCGCGCATTGGTTTTTGTTTTTTAAAAGATGAAGCATATGATCGTTTGAAAGTGAAAGAATATTTTGCTTTTTTATCCGGATTATATGAATCGAATATTAGCATAGAAGAAGTTGTCCAACATGTTGGTTTACTCGATAAGATGAATGTCAAAATCGAAAAGCTTTCCTTTTCCGAAAAACGTCGTCTTCATATTGGCCGGGTTATCATTCATAACCCAGATCTAATCATTTTTGAAGAACCCGAACAAAATGTAGATATCGAAAGTACAATTATCATTCGAAAAGCAATCATGCGGTTGAAAGAACAAGGGAAGGCCATCTTTATTACATCATCCTTTTTGTCGGATGCACTCTCTTTAACAGAAGATGTGTATATATTAAATCAAGATGGCGTTAAAAAAGTAGAAATTGAGCAGGAAGAAGATGAAGAGATAGATCCAGAAAAAGTTGTCCAAATGATTCCGCAAATGAAGCTTGAAAGAATCCCGGCAAAAGTGAGCGATAAAATCATTTTACTTGATCCAACGGAGATTCACTTTATCGAAACGCAAAATGGAACGACGCATATTCATGTTCGCGAAGGGGACTTTGTTTGTGCGTTAACATTAAGTGAATTAGAAGAGAGATTAAAAGGATTTGGATTTTTTAGATGTCATCGTTCTTACCTTGTTAACTTACAGCGTGTACGAGAAGTTATCACTTGGACTCGTAATAGCTTTAGTTTAATTTTAGATGATGAACGAAAAAGTTCCATTCCACTTTCGAAAGGTCGAATGGATGAATTAAAAGATGTTATTGGACTGTAATTATGCGCTAGTGGGACAGAAATAGGATTCATTCACCGGTAAAAATACGCCTTTTACCGGTATTTTACTGCGTAATCCCTTTGTTTTTCATATGATTGAGTCAAGAAAAGCAAACACAACAAGCCGAGGCGGCAAACGAGTCGCTGAAGCTAATTTTATCTATAGAAGAAAAAACAAAGGGGATGACGAAATGACATTGGCAATTGAAATGAAGGATGTAATGAAAACCTTTAATGAGAAAACGGCACTTCGAAATGTAAATATTGAAGTAAAGCAAGGGGAGATCTTCGGGTTTCTTGGACCGAGTGGATCAGGAAAAACAACAACAGTGAAAATTTTAACTTCCCAATTGCTTCATAGTGTTGGAAAAGTGAGAGTACTAGGAAAGGATATTACAGGACCAAGCAGCATCGATTATAAACGAATTGGCATTTTAACAGATAATAGCGGTTTATATGAAAGACTTAGCATTTATGATAACTTACTATTATTTTGTGACTTATACGACTGCAAAAAAGAACGAATTGATGAAGTGCTATCGCAAGTGAATCTATTAGAAGATAAAAAAACATCAGTCAAAAAATTATCAAAGGGGATGAAGCAACGTGTTACGTTAGCACGAGCAATCCTGCATAAACCAGATATGCTCTTCTTAGATGAACCAACGTCCGCGCTTGATCCAGTGAACGTTCAAAACATTCATAATATCTTAAGAGATTTAAATAAAGAAGGAACAACAATCTTCTTAACAACGCACAACATGGATGAAGCAGAAACACTTTGCGACCGCATTGCCTTCTTATGCGGCGGAGAAATTGTAGCGCTTGATACACCAGAAAATCTCCGTTTACAATATGCAAAAAACAAAATTGAAGTTGTTTTAAAAGATAAGAAAAAAGAAACCGTGCAAAAAGATGAATTAGGGGCAAAACGGATTTCAGAATGGATGAAAAAAGGTGAATTATTATCGATTCATTCGCATGAGCCGACTTTGGGGGATATTTTTATTGAAGTAACTGGGAGGGGATTATAATGACATTTTCAATGAGACGTGTATCAGCAATTTTTCGGAAAGAGGTACAGGATTTTAAGTCAAATTCACAAGTATTGTTAATGGCGGCAATGCCACTTGTATTTGCTTTCATATTTAGCCGGTTTGGTCAAGGATCTGGAGCCGGTTTAGGAACAATTATACTTATGACGTTTCTATTTGTTGCGGGATTTGTTCAATCTATGGTTATTGCAGAAGAGAAAGAGAAACATACGTTACGTGTGTTAATGTTATCCCCAGCGTCTTCGTCTGAAGTACTCATTGGAAAAAGTATATTAACAGTATGTATTACGGTTGTCATTTGTATTGCGAACTTATTCATTCTAGATCAGTTAGATGGAAATCTTCCGTTATTAGGTTTTCTGTTTCTATGTGGAACACTCCTATTTATCATAATCGGTACAATAATTGGGCTACTTGCTTCATCTGTACCGCAAACATCACTTATTGGAATGCCAATTTTAATGACGCTTTATTTAGCGGTCCAATTTGAGCCACTTGTTGAAAATAAAACAATAAAAACGGTGATCGGATATCTTCCAACCTTTCATATTGATAAGGCACTTCAAAGTTTAGTAAAAGGTAATGGATTTAGCAGTATTAGTGGTGATCTGTTGAATATACTCGTTTGGTTTGTAATTGCTTTACTTGTATGCCTCTTCGTTTACAAAAAGAAACAACTAGACTAAAAAACTGAGCCAAAGCGCTCAGTTTTTTCTTTTTTCTATCATTTCCTCGGAAATTTTGTAATTTCTATACATATATTTACATATTTTGTCGAAAAGTAATTAGTTATAGGTTGTATAGGATGAATGAATATTGTTCAAAATGATTGCTGAGGTGATGATAGAATGCGAGGAAGGAATAATAAAAAGTCGCGAAAAGTAGTTCATTTATTTCAAAAACGGTGGGTATTTCCGGCAATCTATATTGCATGTGCAGCGGTAATCTTGACGGTTGCTCTATGGTTCCAGGCAGCTAATCCAAAGAAAGCGCCTAATAAAGAGCAAGCAACGCCGTATAGCCAAACGGAAGATCCAGGAATACCGGTAACGAAGTCTTCAGAAGTTGTGAAAATGCCAGCTGCAGCGAATGCAGAAGTTGTTGTGAAGAAGAAGTTTTATGAGGATGCAGCAACAGAGGAGGAGCAAGAACAAGCACTTGTCTTTTATAACAACACATATTCTCCTAATAAAGGAATCGATATTGCTGCGAAAAATGGGAAAGAATTTGATGTTACAGCTGCTTTAAGCGGTACAGTAACAAAAGCGGAAAAAGATTCACTTCTCGGTTATGTTATAACAGTTGATAATGGAAATGGTCTTGCGACATCTTATCAAAGCTTAGGCAGTGTAAAAGTAGAAAAAGGTGCAAAAGTTGCACAAGGTGAAGTGTTAGGAAAATCCGGCTTAAGCGCAATGAATAAGGAAGCAGGTTCCCATGTACACTTTGAAGTACGTAAAGATAATGTAGCTGTCAATCCAGAGCGTTACCTTAACAAACTTGCGACAGATGTAAAAGCAGAAGCAGGAGCAGCAAAAGCGACAAATGGTTCTGCTGATGAAAAGGCAACAAACAGCCAAACAGAAGACAAGCAGCAGAAGGAAGAGAAGTCAACAAACGGTTCTGCTGATGAAAAGGCAACAAACAGCCAAACAGAAGACAAGCAGCAGAAAGAAGAGAAATCAACAAATGGTTCTGCTGATGAAAAGGCAACAAACAGCCAAACAGAAGACAAGCAGCAGAAAGAAGAGAAATCAACAAATGGTTCTGCTGATGAAAAGGCAACAAACAGCCAAACAGAAGACAAGCAGCAGAAGGAAGAGAAATCAACAAATGGTTCTGCTGATGAAAAGGCAACAAACAGCCAAACAGAAGACAAGCAGCAGAAAGAAGAGAAATCAACAAATGGTTCTACGGAATCATCTAGCGATTCTTCTTCTACGCAAGAATAGTAAAATGAAAAAATCAGTTCTTACTAGGGGGACTGATTTTTTTACTATTATATAAAAATAATTCGTTTTTCGGAAAAAATAGCAATAACAAGGAAATTGGACAGAATTCTCGAATATATATTAAGAAAAGGAGGGGATTCTGTGTCATTTTTATTTGTTCTGTCGATTGCTCTTATTTTATTGTTTATTTTATTTACTTTATATTATTACATTGCTAGTAAGAAAGAAGTTCCCCACCATCAATTACTAGAAGAAGAATGTGATCGAGAAGAATGACACTCCTATAATTAGCGGGTGTCTTTCTTTTTATACACCTATTGGAATTTCCAACTTTTAAACGTATAATACTAATTGTGATTTTTACATAAGAAAGCAATATTGAGGTGCAGTGTAATTTTAAAAATACTGCGTTTTTTGTTGTGTTTGAGGGGGAGTTTTAGATTGAAAGCTAGAGAGAGTAAAGGTTCAAAAAAATTATTTATTTTTATTGCTGCAGCAGTTGTGTTGATTGGTGGAATCTTATTTGCTGTTTTTAGTAAAGGTAGTGAAGAACAAAAAATCCCAGTTTTGACTTATTATTATTTATCAAAGGATAAAGATAAAAAGGTAAGCCCAGAACTGAAAAATCGGAACACAGCTTTATCTGTTGAAATGTTTGAAAAGCAAATGAAATATTTGGCTGATAATAAGTATCATGCTCTTACATTAAAAGAATTTAATGAGTTTATGAAAGAAAAAAAGAAACTTCCTGAAAAAAGTGTTTTAATTACTTTTGATAATTCATCAAAATCAAATTATGTATATGCATATCCTGTTTTGAAAAAATATAAAATGCATGCAGTTTCGTTTGCGGTTACTTCTAAAATCGTAGACAAAGAACAAAAATTGAATGTTCAAAAAGTCCAACCATTAAGTAAAGTGGAAATGAATAAAATGAAAGATGTCTTTGAATTTGGAAGTCACACACATAATCTGCGTGATGATGTTAATGGTTCACCAGCTTTAACAAGTAAAACAAAAAATGAAGTTAAAAATGATATGGCAAAGAGTCAACAAATCTTAAAAACAAAATATATGTCATATCCATTAGGGAAATACAATAAAGAGACTATTGAAGTGTTAAAGGAATTGAAAATGTCTTTAGCATTTACTAGTTCGCAAGGTTATGCAACATCAGAACAGGATCCATTAGAAATTAAGCGTTGGTCCATTTCTACGGATACCACAATGAATCAATTTTCCAAAATTGTTTCCGGTGAGCAGAAAGCTACTAAAAAATAATATATTAAAAATGAATTGATTCATTTTTATGAGATACCAAAAACACATGAGAAGTTTATATAAAGCTTTTTATGTGTTTTTTTATTTAAAAAATAAATTTTTGTCATCTTAGTCCTCAAAAATACTCAACTTGTAGCATATATCAGTAATGCGAGCAATACAATGATATAAACCAATGCAAAGAGAGTGTTTGAGGTGAGAAATCGTGAATCATTTCATTATAAATTCCAGAATGCTTAACGCTTACAAACAGCACTCGAATTTACTTCTTAGTCATATGCAGCGAGTCTCATTTCACACTTCTCACATCCAATATAGGGAGGCGAGTGGTGTGCACGATTACATCAAAGAGAGAACTATCAAGATTGGCAAGTATATCGTGGAGACAAGAAAAACAGTTCGTGTGATTGCGAAAGAGTTTGGAGTATCAAAGAGTACAGTTCATAAAGATTTGACAGAACGTTTACCAGAAATTAATCCAGAGCTCGCAAATGAAGTGAAAGAAATTCTAGATTATCATAAGTCGATTCGCCATCTAAGAGGCGGGGAAGCGACGAAGCAGAAGTATCGAAAAGAAGATACAGAAAAAATCGTGCGGCAATAATTTATGATATGGCAAACATTCCTTGATTATTACGGAACATTTTTCAGAAGAATTATCTTTTCAAATATTACGTTTCCGTTAAAATTATGATAAAATCAGGAATTAGGTGTAATAGAATTCGGGTACAACCTGATTTTGAATATCAAGGAGGAAAAAACAGGAATGTTTGCGAGAGATATCGGAATTGACCTAGGCACGGCTAACGTATTAATTCATGTAAAGGGTAAAGGGATCGTTTTAAACGAACCGTCTGTTGTAGCAATTGATCGCAATACTGGAAAAGTATTAGCGGTAGGTGAAGAAGCAAGAAGTATGGTAGGACGTACACCTGGTAATATTGTAGCGATTCGTCCGCTTAAAGATGGTGTAATCGCAGATTTTGAAATTACAGAAGCAATGTTAAAGTATTTTATTAACAAACTGGACGTGAAGAGCTTCTTTTCAAAACCTCGCATTTTAATTTGTTGTCCAACAAATATCACATCTGTCGAACAAAAAGCAATTCGTGAAGCTGCTGAACGTTCAGGTGGTAAAACAGTATTCTTAGAAGAAGAACCAAAAGTATCTGCTGTTGGTGCTGGTATGGAAATCTTCCAACCGAGCGGAAATATGGTTGTTGATATCGGCGGGGGTACAACAGATATTGCCGTACTTTCAATGGGTGATATTGTTACCTCCTCCTCTATCAAAATGGCCGGTGACAAGTTTGATATGGAGATCCTAAACTATATTAAACGCAAGTATAAGTTATTAATCGGGGAACGTACATCAGAAGATATTAAAATTAAAGTCGGTACAGTATTCCCAGGTGCACGTAGTGAAGAACTTGAAATTCGTGGACGTGACATGGTAACAGGCTTACCACGTACAATCACAGTATGTTCAGAAGAAATTACGGAAGCACTAAAAGAAAACGCTTCTATCATTGTACAAGCTGCAAAAGGTGTATTAGAGCGTACACCACCAGAACTATCTGCAGACATCATTGACCGCGGTGTTATCTTAACAGGCGGCGGCGCATTACTACACGGTATCGACATGCTTCTAGCAGAAGAATTAAAAGTACCAGTACTAATCGCTGAAAATCCAATGCACTGTGTTGCTGTTGGTACAGGTATTATGTTAGAGAATATTGATAAATTGCCACGTCGTATGTTGAAGTAAAATTAAAAATTTATAAAAGAAATAGTAAAAAAGTGCCAAGGGAATATTTTCTTGGCACTTTTTTTGTAAATACAAGAAGATACGTAAAGGGTTGTAATATTAGACAAAAAAACGCTTTTATCGACTGAATATGACAAGAATTGTTAGATGGTTGTCATAGTTTGTCAATAAAAATTATGTTATAATCACTCTTGTGAATTTCGTGTGAACTTAATGTAAATATAATGTAAATTTTTGTTAGATTTACGTTGGTAAAATTGAGTTTTTCTTACCATTCAGATGTGTAGGAGAATCCCTAATTTAAAGATATTTTTAAACAAAATAATTATAAAACAAGAATACTTCACAGGGGGCATGATTATGAAAAAGGTTATTACATATGGCACTTTCGATTTATTGCACTGGGGACATATTAACTTGTTGAAGAGAGCGAAAGATCTAGGAGATTATTTAATCGTTGCTGTTTCTTCAGATGAGTTTAATAAATTAAAGAATAAAAAGTCTTATCATAGTTATGAAAATCGTAAAATGATTTTAGAAGCAGTTCGTTATGTAGATGAGGTAATTCCTGAAAATCATTGGGAACAAAAAGTACGAGATGTACAAGAACAAGATGTAGATATCTTTGTAATGGGTGATGACTGGGAAGGGCAGTTCGATTTCTTAAAAGAACACTGTGAAGTTGTTTATTTACCAAGAACAATTGGAATTTCTACGACTAAAATTAAACAGGAGCTAGTGCTAGTTGCTAGGTAGTATAGTATGTTTCGAGAATTTATTATAACAGTATATCTAATTGTATTCAAAATCCTATTTAGTATAGCAAAGTTATTTCCTCTTAAAAAAAAGGTAACCTTTATTATGTCGTATGGGGAAAACCTTATCTTTATCTATGAAGAGATGAAGAGGCAACATATAGATTGTGAAGTTGTTTTTTTATATAAATCAACTTGTAAGTATGAAGTGAAAAGTTATCCGGATGTAAAGTCATTCGCATTTGAAACAAAAAACATAGTACAAACGGTACAAGCAATATATCATTTAGCAACATCTCAACGTGTTATTATTGATAATTATTTTGGATCTCTATCTACAGTGCAATTTAGAAGCGGCGTAGAGTGTATTCAAATTTGGCATGCGGCAGGTGCCATTAAAAAGTTTGGATTATTAGCTCCTTCATTTAAAAGGAGAAGTAAATATGCTCAAAATAGATTCTTAAGAGTATATAACAATTTTCATAAGATTGTTGTAGGATCAGATGCATTAGCAGAAATTTATATAAATGCATTTGGAATCACCCCCGAAAATATATTAAAAACAGGTATTCCACGCACGGATTTATTTTTTAATAAAGACAATCAAACACACATTATTAATAATCTTGTTTGTAGTAATCCGGAGTTAAAACAGAAAAAAGTAATTTTATATGCTCCGACTTTTAGAGATAAAGAGTTGGAAGATTTTGATTTACATTTAAATATTGATGCAATGTATGAAGCTTTAAAAGACGAATATATACTTGTCATTAAATTACATCCTGCTATCAGAAATAAAATGGAATACAAGGAAACATATAAAAATTTTTTATATGACTATTCTTTATATCCTAATATAAATGATTTGTTTTTAGTAACAGATATTTTAATAACAGATTATTCCTCTGTACCTTTTGAATTTTGTTTACTAAATAAGCCAATGATATTTTTCACATATGATTTAAAGAAATATGCGAAAAAAAGAGGAATCATAGAAGGTTTTATATCCAATGCCCCTGGGCCTGTTGTATATAGTTCAGCTGAAGTCATTGAGACGATACAAAATTATTCCTTTGATACCGAAAAAATGAAGCAATTTAATGTACATTGGAATCAATATTCAAATGGGAATTCAAGTAGGAATTTGGTAAATTACTTATTTAGTCAAAATGAAGTCGAGCTTTAAATCATGTTGTAAGAGGGAAAAGGCTAGGTGAGGTTCATGAAAATTACTTAGCTTTTTTATTTATATAAGAGTGTAATTGTTCGTATGTTGTTTAAAAGAGAAATAATTTATAAAATGGCTAATTGTAGTTAGAAGGTGTATTAATAATATGAGTGTATTGAAAAGAATAAAAAATCATCGGATCGTAAAGTTTCTTTGTAAGGCAATATTTGTTATTTGTAGCTACTTACCTGCTCAAAAAAATTTAGTTGTTTTTGAAAGCTTCTCTGGGAAACAGTATAGTTGTAATCCACGTGCGATATACGAGTATATGAAACAGCAAAATGAAGAATTCCAATTGATTTGGAGTGTAAATAAAAATTATACAGAACGGTTTGAAAAAGAAAACATCCCATATATGAAACGTTTTTCTCTTCGCTGGTTTGTTTCAATGGCACGTGCACAGTATTGGATTACAAATAGCCGCATGCCGTTGTGGCTTCCAAAACCGAAGCACACCACTTATGTACAAACTTGGCATGGTACACCATTAAAGAAATTAGCTATGGATATGAAAGAAGTTTATATGCCAGGAACAACTACAGAAAAATATAAAGAGAATTTTAAAAGAGAAGCGCAAAATTGGGATTATTTATTATCACCTAATGCATATTCAACAGTAATTTTTCAAAGGGCGTTTCAATTTAAGAAAAATGTAATTGAAGCTGGATATCCTCGAAATGACTTTTTATATGTAAACAATAATTGTAAGAAGATTGAAGAGTTAAAGAAAAAGAATGGTTTACCTGTAGATAAAAAAATCATTCTATATGCTCCAACATGGAGAGATGATCAATTCTATGGTAAAGGGCGTTACAAATTAGACTTGCAATTGAATTTAAGCCTTTTACAACAAAAATTAGGTTCTGATTATATCATTTTGTTAAGGATGCATTATCTAGTAGCAGAACAATTTGATTTAACACCATATAAAGGCTTTGTTTATGATTTTTCTCATCATGTAGATATTAATGAATTATACGTGTTATCCGATTTGCTAATTACAGATTATTCTTCTGTCTTTTTTGATTATGCAAACTTGAAAAGACCTATTATTTTTTATACGTATGATATCGATTCATATCGTGATAAACTAAGAGGTTTTTATTTTGATTTAGAAAAAGAAGCCCCTGGATCAGTTGTTTCAACCACTGAAGGTGTGTTAGAAGAGATTATGAAATTTGCAAGGAATGGGTTAGGCGAATTTGAAAAAAAATATGATACTTTCTATAATAACTACTGTTATTTGGAAGATGGTTTTGCATCTAAACGTGTAGTAGAGAAAGTGTTTTTTGGAGAGGCACAATAAAATGAATGCAATGATTATGGTATTAAAAGAACAGATAAATAGTCTCTATTTAATTAAACGTCTGTCTATTTATCAAGTTAAAAGTACAAATAAAGATAATTATCTAGGCATTGTTTGGGAAATGTTAAACCCTTTAATTCAAATGAGCATTTATTGGTTTGTTTTTGGAATTGCAATAAGAGGTGGTTCAGGTGTTAATGGTGTTCCATTTGTATATTGGTTGATTTCTGGTGTATCAGTATGGTTCTTCATTAATCCTGCAACTTTGCAAGCTTCTAAATCTATTTATACAAGGTTGAATATGATTTCAAAGATGAGCTTTCCAATGAGCGTCATTCCTAGTTATGTAATTATGTCTAACTTATATCAACATCTAATATTAGTAGGCATTGTTACTTTTATATTTTTAGTATCGGGTCAAGGGATTTCAATCCATTATATTCAATTGATCTATTATATGTTTGCTACAGTTATGATCATTTTTGCGTTTTCTTTAATTACTTCTACGTTATCTACAATTGTGCGTGATGTACAAATGATAGTGCAATCTTTAATGCGGATGCTACTCTATTTAACTCCTATTTTATGGACTCCTGAGAAGTTACCGCTCGCTTTACAAAAGATTATGCAACTTAATCCATTATGCTACATTGTCGAAGGTTATCGAAAAGCTTTTTTAGGCACAGGTTGGTTTTATGAAGATATAAAGTATGCACTCTATTTCTGGGGCATTGTGTTCTTTATGCTATTGATTGGTACAGCAGTACATGTGAAATTTAGAAAACATTTTGTAGACTACCTATAATGAGGATTGTAAAAAATGAATTATTCAGTGAAGTTTCATAATGTAACAAAAAAATATAAAATGCATAGTAAAAGTTCTGATAAGTTAAAGGATATTATATATCCGGGTGGATTTGGTGAAGATTTTTACGCGTTAAGAAATTTAAGTTTTGAGGCTCAAAAAGGAGATGTAATAGGTATTATTGGCGTAAATGGGTCTGGTAAATCAACAATGTCTAATTTAATTGCTGGTATTACACCACCTACGACAGGAACTATTGATATAAAGGGTAAAATAGCACTTATTGCTATAGCTGCCGGACTTAATAACCAGTTAACGGGCCGAGAAAATATTGAATTGAAATGCTTGATGATGGGATTAAGTAAAGATGAGATTGATACATTAACACCAGAAATTATCGAGTTTGCCGATATTGGTAAGTTTATTGATATGCCTGTAAAAAAATATTCTAGTGGTATGAAATCTCGCCTTGGTTTTGCAATTTCTGTAAATATTAATCCGGATGTTTTAGTTATTGATGAAGCCTTGTCCGTAGGTGATCAAACATTTACAGATAAGTGTTTAAAGCGAATGAATGAATTTAAAGAACAAGGGAAAACAATCTTTTTCGTGAGTCATTCATTAGGACAAGTGAAGCAGTTTTGTACAAAAGCGTTATGGCTGGAATATGGTGAAATTAAGGATTATGGGCTGATGCAAGATGTAATGCCTAAATACGAACAGTTTTTAAGAGAATACCGTGCTATGAGTAAAGAGGAGCAACAAAAGTTTAAAGAAGAGGCACAACGAAAACAGGCCGGTGAGGAGATTAAGCAAGAAGAGACTAAAAGCATAAATATTGGGCCACCTGTATACGAATATACTGCATTAAATCGAAGGAAAAGTAAGAAAAAGAAAAAAACTATGATTGCTGTGGCTGGATTAGCTTTATGTATAGGATTAGGGAGTACAGCTTACTTGAAAAAAGACCTATTCTTTGAGTCCCAACCAGCGGAAGCGGTAAGTAAAAAGAAAACAACATCTAGTGAAAAGAAAAAAAATCCATTAGCAGAATTAGATGTTAGATATGTGAAAACAGCAAAAGCACGTATTAGAAATGTGCCAAGTTTAAATGGTAAGCAAATAAACATGATAGAGTTCGGTACACCATTTATTGTCAAAGCGCAGCAAAAAGATGAAAACAACGATATAAATTGGTTAAAACTTGTATATGAAGATGGAACAGAAGGATGGATTAGTGAGGGTGTGTCTAGTGCGATTCCTTTTAACGCAGCTTTACAGTATGACGATATCTTTAACAAGTTAAAGGAGTTATCAGGTTCAAATCAAGATTTTGAAAGTGGTATATCCTTATTAGGAAAAAAACAACAAGATGTACAAAGTATAATAGGGCAACCAAATGATATAGAAGATCTACTAGAAGGGACAGTAAATAGTTACAAAAACATCACTGTTTTATATAACCAACAATCCACTGTAAAACAGATTACAATACAGAATACGTCTATCCCTAAAGCGGCGATGTTAGAGAAATTAGGTCAAGCACAATTAATAAGTGAAGACGGAGCATCATTTATATACCGCTCTGATAAATATGATTTTAAATTTTCATCCGTAGATGGTATAACGATCGATCAGATATCTGTATTTTTACATGTTAATTAAATTGATGAAGTATTTGCATGATTACGGTGGAATTAAAACCTTCGTACATCGCTCATAGTTGAGTTATAACATACAAATTGCTTAGAAATCTAAGGTACGTAGCGTATATTTAACTATATGAATTTAATTCATTGAAATGCTGAGGAAAGAGTGAAGCGAATGGTAAAATCCTCCGGAAAATTAATTGCTAAAATACGAATAACATCGTTCAAGAAGAGAAAAGAAAAGTGGCAGTTTACTATTAGAATAAAATGTAGAGATAAATGTACGACACATGGTATAACTTTAAAAAAAAGGAACGGAGATAAAGTTTATCAAATCCCGTATCAGGAAAGTAACATAAGTGAATTTGAAAAAAAGGTTGTCTTTGAAGTAGAACTGAGTCAACTCGAGTTAGGTCCGTTTTTTTGGGATTTTTATGTGCATCTGAAATCCGATGAACTTAAAAGTTATCGAATTAAACATCCTAGCTATATTGTTAATAGAAAAATAAACAATCGTTTACAGCGTGACCATACCAAAGATGGGTATGTAGTATATCCATATGTGACCGTTAAAGGTGGACTCAGTTTACATTATCGAAGAAGGGGAACTTATGATCAGTTAAAATATGCCTTGAAAGAAAAGTTAGCATTAATTGTATACTATACATTTAAATGGTATTGGGATCGGAAAGGCATTGTATTAATATATGAGAAATTTAGCCAAACTGCACAAGATAATTCTTATTATTTCTTTAAGTATTGCTATGATCATAAGCAAATTCCTAATCTATATTATGTAATTAATAAAAAGTCTAATGACTATAAGATGCTTGATCAATATGAGAATCAAGTTATCGATTTTATGAGCATCAAGCATATGATTTATCTCCTTGCTAGTAGATTTATGATATCTTCTGAGTCAAAAGCACACTGTTATATATGGAAAGAAAACAGAGGGATGTTAAAGAAAGTTATCCATGCTAAAAAGCACGTTTTTTTACAACACGGTGTACTAGGCTTGAAAAAGGTGGATTCAATTTTTAAAAAGGGGAGTCCGAATGGAACGAATTTATTTTGTGTATCTTCGGAATATGAAAAAGAAATTGTAAAAAAATTTTTTAATTATACAGAAGATGAAATTATTGTGAGTGGATTAGCAAGGTGGGATCATTTGCAAAATAAGAATGGGAAACAAAAACAGATTCTATTACTACCGACATGGCGAGAATGGCTAGATGAGGTGTCAGAGGAAGAGTTTTTAAATAGTCAATTTTATAGGCAATATGAAAGGCTACTAAATAATACAAATCTTGCTGAACAACTAGAAAAACATAACGTTATTTTAAAGTTTTATATGCATCCAAGAATTCATAATTCTATTCATTATTTTCAGTGTAATAATCCCAATGTACAGTTTGTTAAATATGGAGATATGAAAATTAATGAGTTAATAATGGAATCTTCATTGCTTATAACAGATTATTCTAGTGTTTCTTGGGACATGTATTATTTAAAAAAACCAATTATTTTTTTTCAATTTGATCATATAGTGAATGGTTATTTGGATGTAGAGCATGAATTATTTGGAGATACATGTAAACATGTAGATAAACTGGTCCAATTATTAACTTTTTATATAAATAATGGATTTGAGGAAAAAGAAAAGTATAAATTGCTTAGAAATCGTTTATTTTCATATGTCGATCAAAATAATTCAAAGAGAATTGTCCAAGGCATCTTTTCAAAGAGAGAGCAACTGAAAAACTAAATTCGCCTCTTTTCAATTAATTGGGAGTGTTTTGCTATATTGTTAATTAAATAAATAGGTATACTATGCTTGCCCTATTTAAATATAATTATAGTCTTTCTTCTTAATTATGGTAGAAAGAATGGTTTTTTATATAAGCTGTAAAACATAAATTGTAAATCGAAGAATGAACTAAAAGTAGTAGGATAGTGAATTTAACTGTTAATAGATGAAAGGTGAGATTGAATTGAAAGTAAAAATGTTACTGGAAGAAATGAAAATTACTCAAAATAAAAGCATCGAACTTGAAATCTCGATACAAACAGATGAAAATACGAAAGGTGTTTATGAGAGAGTAAAGGGATTATATATTCATAAAGGAAATTCTAAAAAACAGTTATCACTATCTAGCATGAAAATCCATAAAGATAGGGTTATATTTGTTCTACCAATTTCGGGACTTTCTGAAATAATGAATTACGGAAAATTAAAAGTTTCTTTACAACTAGATAAAGATATTATTCTTCTTCATGTATATAACAATTTGAAGAAGAGTTTCTTTATATGTCCTGATAATACAATTTTTCAAGTGAACGCGAGTGATTCAGTTGGAAAACTTGCTGAATTTAGCAGAAAAGATTCTGTAAGTATTGCTGTATCTGCAAATAAAATTTTTGAAAATAAAGAGAAGGATTTTATTATACAAGGGAGATTCTCTCCAGAGTTTAAACGTAAGGAAGTTCGTTTAAAAGAGTTTTTCTTGAAAAATAACCTTACAAAAGAAGTTAGAAAACTAACGGATTTAAAAGTGAATGATAGCATAAATGAATATCAAGTAACACTGAAATTAAAGGGAGACCCTTTATATGAAGGGAATTGGGAACTATTTTGTGCAGGAGCGCTTAATGGGAAACCTGCATTAATAAAAGTTAAAAATAAACAAGAAAGAAAAGTAGCTGGTAGTTATTTTAGTTATAATGATCAATTACATTATCATATGTTTTCTCGTAATGATAAGCATGAGTTCGTTATGAATATTAAAAGGAATACAGAGCGAATGGCCTCTACTAAAATTGAAACTGTAAGTTTAGATCAGAATAAGCTTACTATCGAAGGCTCAGTTCAATTTAATCGTATGGTAGATATGGAAAACCAAATGGTAGAGCTACTATTTATTCAACGAGATACGAAAAGAGAACAATCTCATCCTATCAGTATAATGAATGATTCCTTTAAAAAGACAATTGCTTTTGAAGAAGGCGACTTCTTTGAAGAAAAAGGAATCTGGGATGTATTCGTAAGCTTTAAAGTGCAAGGAATCAGAAATAAGGTGCCATTAAATCTAGGTTCTAACCCGGATTCAAAAGCAGACTTTGTAATTATACCTAAGACAGTTTATAACAAATCTGGTGCTATAAAAAGAATTCGCCCATACGTAACTTTAGATAATAATTTAGCAGTATTAATTAGAAATGAAGGAGTATACTGTGATGTCATCAGAGTTGACTATGAAGCGAGTAAGTTAATCGTAAAAGGTTTTGTAAGCATCCCAGATATCAATTATGTTTTAAAAGACGTATATCTTTATGAAGAATCTTTAAATTTGAAAATGAAGTGTACAAATGAATTTTCAAAAGGAGATGGTGGCTACTATTTTAGTAGCTCATATGATTGGGATTCATTTGATATTGATAAAATTGGTGAAGTGAATTTCAAATTTATGGTTCACGTTGAGAGTAATGGAAATAATATTGAGTTTAGATTAGCCTCTAATTTAGATGATATTAAAAATAAATCAAAGGTAATGATTTATCCACCATTAAACAAAGATGCTAATGGATATCCAATACAAATTCGCCCTTACTATACAAATAGAAATGAATTGTCTGTTTCAATACGGAACTCTCTTCAAGCACATTGTACCACGATGGATGTAAAGAAAACGCACATGAAATTTACAATTCAGCTAACAATACAAGACCAGTTTGTATTGCAAGACGCAGAATTAGTCTTGAAGCATAGTCAAACAAAAGAAATGGTAAAACAGCAGCTTCAGTCGAATAGTGCAAATGAATATGTATGTAATATGGAACGAGCATTTATCAAATCTATTGAATCATATGAACAAGGTAGATGGGACATTTATTTTTCTGCACGTGTAAATAATAATATCGTCCAAGCAAAATTATTTGGTAAGGATTTAGATATTATTAATAAGAATTCGACCTTTAAATCAAATGCGATAAAAGTAGTAGATGAGTTATATATGTCAATTTTCTTTGATAAAAAGAGCAGAGTAATGTCACTTGAAACGCGTAACTTAAGAGCCCATGAGAAACCAAGTGAAAAGATAAGACTTTTAGCGGCAAGAGGTGTTGCTAAAGTATGGAGCAAGTTTAGAAAAAAACCAGTATGGCTTATTGGTGAAAATTTAGGAGAAGTTGCACAAGATAACGGATTTGCCTTTTTCGAATCTTGTATTAAGAAGAATATCCAAGAAGAGACGTACTATGTGAGTAAGAAAAATAATAAAAATATGGACAATCTTTTACCATATAAAGATAAAGTTCTGCGATACGATAGCTTTAAACATCTTGTTTTATACTACTTAAGTGAATATACAATTGTAAGTCATGGAATTAGGGATGTTATTCCAAGTGTTGTTCATAATAAGATGGCGAGTAATACAAAGAAAGTTATCTATTTGCAACATGGTATTATTGCGATGAAAAAATTGCAGTTTAATAGAAATTCATATAATGGAATGATTAAAAAGTTTGTTGTTTCTTCCGAACATGAAAAAAATATCATGATCAATGAAATGAACTTTAAAGAGAAGCAAATCATGGTTACTGGCTTAGCTAGGTTTGATTCATTAGTAGATAAAAGTAAGGATAAGAAAACGAGAGAAATTCTTCTTATGCCTACATGGAGAGAATGGGTTATTGGCTCAAGAGAAGGGTTTTTAGCTTCTGATTTCTTTGTACATTACCATGGATTATTACAAGACAAGAAATTACATGATTTGCTTGAAAAGCATGATTTAGTGCTTAAGTTCTTCCCGCACATTGAAATTCAAAAAAAATATAAGGATGAATTTGCATCTTTAAATGAAAGAATACACGTTGTTAAATTGGGTGAAGAAAGTGTAAAAGAATTGATGCAAAACAGTTCTTTAATGATTACGGATTATTCAAGTGTTGTATTTGACTTTAACTATTTGAAAAAGCCAACAGTTTTCTATCATTTTGATGTAAATGATTATTTGAAACATAGAGGTTCCTATGTAGATTTAAGAAAAGACCTAGTTGGGGATATTGCACTGACAAGAGATGAAGTTATTAAATATGTGAGCGATTATGCTAAAAATGACTTTAAGTATAAACCGAAATATAATATAAATTCTAAAAAATATTATGCTTATCATGATAAGCATAACTTTGAACGAATTTATAACGAAATTAAGAAATTATCTAATAAAACAACGACTAAATAGTGAGGTGAAGAAAAATGAAAGTTACATTTCTTGTATATAATATTTATGGAATGGGCGGAACGGTAAGAACTGTTGTAAATACAGCGAATTACTTCGCCGCTAAAAACCATGAAGTAGAAATTATTAGTGTGAGAAGAACAAGTGCCGAGCCGATGTTTGATATCGATAAAAAAGTAAAAATCACCCCGATTTTTGATGCAAGAAGGGGGAAATTATTTGGTAGAAACACACCGCTATATCAAAAGATTATTAAAAGGATGTTAATGAAAATCCCTAGTGTCTTTATAGATAAAAGCGAAGACTTATACAAGATGTTTAATCTATTTGTAGATCTTAAAATTATTGCAGCACTCAAAAAGATAAACAAAGGGATTTTAATTACGACGATACCTTCCTTTAACATTTTAGCTACAAAGTTTGTGAAGAAAGATGTAATAAAAATTGGGCAAGAGCATCTGTATTTCGCTGGTCATGCACCAGGATTGCAAAATAAAATAAAGAAACATTATAAAAAGTTAGATGCTCTAACATGTTTAACGGATTCCGAAATTAATGACTATGAGCAATTATTAAAAGGAAGTAAAGTAGATTTATACAAAGTAGAAAATGCAACAGATATTCCAGAAGAAACAGCAAAGCTGGATAAAAAAGTAGTCATTGCAGCTGGACGTTATGCTCCTGAAAAGGGATTTGATCTCTTAATTCCAGCTTTTTCTAAAGTTATAAAAAAACATCCTGATTGGAAGCTGAAAATTTTTGGATCTGGAGTAGAGGAAGAGGCACTTCGCGAAAAAATCTTTAAGGAAAAAGCGTATAATAATATTTTCCTTATGCAAAAGACAAATAATATTATCGGTGAAATGCGCAATTCTTCTATATATGCTTTAAGTTCTAGATATGAATCCTTTGGAATGGTAATTATTGAAGCAATGTCTGTTGGGGTTCCTTGTGTAGGTTTTGCATGTACAGGTCCTAGGGAAGTCATTACACATAAAGAAGATGGTATTCTAGTAGAAGAGGGCAATGTAGAAGAACTAGCTAATTCATTAATGACTTTAATTGAATCTGAAGAATTACGAAAAGAGTATGGTCAGATGGCAAGAAAGAATGTTGAAAAGTATACATTTAATGTTGTTGGCGGAAAATGGGATCATATATTAGAAGAACAAGTACAAAAAAAGTCAAAAAAGAACGTAAAAGAAATGCTCGTGCAGACATCTGTATAAAATAATTTAATATAAAAGAAGCTGACTCGCAAAGTTGATAAAGAACTATTGACTAGAGTCAGTTCTTTTTTATGTAATTACAAATGATTTTGATAAATCTATATAGTCGATGTTTGGCAAAAATGAAGAAGCCTCTTAAAAATAATAATTTTTGGAGGCTTCTTCATTTCTGTATATTGTGCAGTTGTTACGCTTGCGGATTAAAAAACGTTTTTATTGTATCATCGCACAAAAGCATACTTAAAATAGCTAGTATTTCATTCATTGTATTTACAACAACATTATTATGTCTAGTAACATACGTTTCATTATTTTCATAAATAAATAGATTAGATCCGTTTTCATTTATTGCATCTACTAACGGAACAATATGATCGTCATATAAGTTGTCGTGTTGTGATGTAACTAAATAAACATTTGGTTTATGTCGACTTTTTTTAATTACATTACCTAGATAATTATTATAAAATGCTTTTGTTTCCTCTGTAATATTTTCAGGTAAAATATATGTTAAGAAGCTTTTGTATTGCTCAATAAAGTTATAAAGATGATATTGCGGAACTGCAGTTAATATATTTTTGACACCTAATTCATATCCGAAATTTAATGCAGCATAACCGCCTTTAGAAGGGCCGAAGAAAATAATGTCTTCTTTTAGAATTTTATATTCATTGATTTTTAATTTTAAAAATTCAAGCACTGCATCGCGAACATCAAATTTTCCATTTAGACCTAAATAGTAACTCCCAACATGTCCTATATCATCTTTAATATAAATTTTTCTGCAGTTATAAAATTTTAAACCGTCAATTAAAGTATAGGGATAACGCTGCCTAGCATCATCAGAATTTTCGTTCCCTAGGGATTGGAAAATAACTAATAATTTCCTTTCACCTTTAAAGTTTTGAATTGGATAAGGGTCTTCCATATAGGTTAGTTCAACACCGTTTTTAGCTTTATAATGGACTTCGATTTTACCGCTCATAGTTGTACTCCTTATAGTAAATTTAACACTGCTGTTACTGATTATATTTATTTAGCAACATAATAAATAAACACAAATAATTGATGAGAAGATTGTAAATGTAATAATGGTAGTATATAAATACCGTAATAATTATACAGTCTTTAAACTATATAAACAACGAATAGGAATATTTAGAAAAGGAACAGAGAGTGTATCAATTTGAACAGCAGATTACTAAAAAAATATAGTCCTCTTTGATAATTTGAATTTCTAAATATAACATTTAAGATAATATGAGATAAAAAGAGAAATTCGTAGTAATCTTAGGGAATAAAGGAGAAAAACGAAAAATATTAGGTTTTTCTTTCTTATTTATGTCCTTTATAATAAATCGTGAATACGACACTAAAGGTAGAGTATGCTTAATGCATATTACCTTTCCCTAACTTGATATACACTCTTTTTCCAACCTCCGTGTCAAATGCTATTATTTTGTTATGTCAATATTAGTGAAGGAAAAAGGGTGTATCTTTTTTATAAGGATTTTATATTTAGACACTTTCAGTTGAAAGTGTTTTTTTGTTTTTCGTGACAAAATTATGAGAGAATGGGATAATAAGGACAGTGTTTTGGTGGTATGACCAATTTAATGTATAAGGAGAGAATGATATGTTAGATATACAGCAAATTAAAGAAATTATCCCGCATCGCTATCCATTTCTACTTGTCGATCAAATTCTAGAAGTAGAAGAAGGCAAGCGTGCAGTTGGAATTAAAAATGTAACAGCGAATGAAGAATACTTCAATGGGCACTTTCCTGATTATCCCGTAATGCCAGGTGTTCTAATTGTAGAAGCATTAGCACAAGTTGGTGCGGTTGCTGTACTGAAGAAAGAAGAGAATCGTGGACGTCTTGCATTCTTTGCTGGGATTGATAACTGTCGCTTTAAGCGTCAAGTGCGCCCAGGCGACCAGCTTCGCTTAGAAGTAGAAATGACGCGTGTACGTGGACCAATCGGAAAAGGAAAAGCTGTTGCGACTGTAAATGGTGAAATTGCATGTGAAGCTGAAATTACATTTGCGCTTGGTGATAAAAAAGAATAGGAACTATGTATAAAAAGGTTCTTGTTTTAGTGGATGAATGGCAAAAGGGATTTCATACCTATTGTCATTCGTCTTTTTTGTTTCATCGCTTATTTCAAACTTCAGCAAAAGCCAGGAAGTTAGATGGGGATGAGATCTTCCACTGACTAGAGTTCTACTCTATGTAAGGAGTAAACAATAGGAGGACGACTGGTAAAAAACTGAATATATCGTATAATAGTTTTGAACTACGAAAAGGTGAATCAATATACAGAGAATTTATTATTGCAAAAATTGCTCGTGTATAGATAGAAAGAGGGCTGAAGAGATGAAAAAGAAAATCCTACTCTGGGTTTTAGGAATTGTAGGTGTACTTATAATTGGCACAGGTGTTTATGCATATAGTATTTATTCGTCTGTTTCAAATACGTTAGATAAAGTTCATAAACCGTTAGATCGTGACCATTCTAAGAAACGTACAGAAGAAGTAAAAGTAGCAGATTCAAAACCGGTATCCATCCTATTAATGGGTGCAGATGAGCGTGCAGGCGACCAAGGGCGTTCTGATTCGCTAATGGTAATTACTTTAAATCCGAAACAAAAATCAATGAAACTATTAAGTATTCCTCGTGATACATATACAGAGATTGTTGGGAAAGGTAAAAAGGATAAGATTAACCATGCATATGCATTTGGTGGTATTAATATGTCCGTTGATACTGTAGAAAACTTCTTGGATACGCCAATTGATTATTATATTGAAGTAAATATGGAAGGATTTAAAGATATTGTTGATGCGGTTGGCGGTGTAGATGTGAACAATGATTTAGACTTTACACAAGATCGTACACATTTTGCAAAGGGAAATATTCATTTAACAGGCGAAGAAGCATTAAAATATACACGTATGAGAAAGAAAGACCCACGTGGAGATTTTGGGCGTCAAATGCGTCAGCGTCAAGTACTACAAGCCGTTATTAGTAAAGGAGCAAATTTATCTTCTCTTGCAAACTATGGTGATGTTTTAAAAGCAATTGAGAAAAATGTAAAAACAAACTTAACACAAGATCAAATGTTTGATATGCAAAAGAATTATAAAGATGCAATGAAAAATAAAGAAGAAATTCAAATTAAAGGTGATGGGCACAAAGCAGAAGATGGTATTTGGTATTACTTTGTATCTGATCAGGATCGTCAAAGTTTATCAAATAAACTGCGAGAACACCTTGAGATAAAAGGAAATTAAATCTAAGAAAAGAATCCAATTGTTTTATGAACAGCTCCCTGTCAAGTAGACAGTGGAAATAATAAAAATACTTTAAGCGGCTTGAACCCTGTATTCTAATGGGCTTAAGCCGTTTAATCTTTCTTGGTAACGTTCGTTATTGTAAAATTGGATATAATCATCTATCGCTTGTTGTAACGATTCAAATGTCTCATACTTATGTAGGTAATACTTTTCACACTTCAAGGTCCCCCAAAACGATTCCATTGGTCCATTATCTATACATTTTCCTACACGTGACATGCTATGAATCATTTTTGCTTTTTCTATTTTTCTCTTAAACCCATGTGACGTATATTGATACCCTCGATCACTATGAATCAATGGATGTTCATTCTCTTTTAATATAGTGATAGCTTGATCCAATGTTCGAAATACCAATTTATTATTGTTTGAATGTCCCAATACATAACTAATAATGGAGCCATCGTAAAGATCTAAAATGGCACTTAAATACGTTTTCCTTCCGTTTCCTAATTTGAACTTCGTGACATCTGTTACCCATTTTTCATTGGGCTTGCCGGCAGTAAATTCACGATTAAGTCGATTTTCAGCGACATATTGCGCAGATGAGGGAACATAGCGCTTTCTTTTCCGACGAATCACGGACTGTAATCCAGCGATGTGCATTAAACGATAAATACGTTTGTGATTAAACTTTTTATGATATATCCTATTAATATTTAAATTCATTCTTCGGTACCCATAAATGCCTCCTACTCGTGCATAAATAGCTTGAATATCCTGAAGAATTGCTTCATTCTCTAATTCTTTAGCTGTTGGCGTACGCTGTAGCCATTTATAATAAGCAGCACGAGATACACCGGCAATTTCACATAAAAGGATTACTGGCAGATTTTCATTCGCATGTAAATCTTGAATCGCTTTATATTTATTTTGTAGACGAACGCTTGTTAACGACGCCTCCTTTCGAGTTCCTCTAACTTTTTTAAAAAAGCATTTTCTGCACGCAATCGTTCATTTTCTCGCTCTAAACGTTTCATTTCCAGCTTAAACTTTTCTTCAGCTGTTAATTCATATTCCTCTTTCTTTCGACCGCGTTTATCTTGTAGTGCTTCTTCACTATTTGCTTCAAACTTCTTGACCCATTGATATACCTGTTGGTAAGAAACTTCGTAGCTTTCGGCTGCGAGCTGATAGTTTTTCTGGTGTTGTAGACAGTAATTTCCAATTCGAATTCGTTCTTCTAATATTGTTTTTCTTCTATTTGTCATAGAGTTTGTCATTCCTTTACCGGTATCATTTAATTCTCTATGACTATTATACTTTTTAATCCATTTTCTCAAAACCGCAGTACTGGATATATTGTATTTTTGGATAACCTTGTTTAACGAATAGTGTCCTGATAGATAATCATTGACGGCTGCTAACTTTAACTCTTTTAAATAACGCTTCCAAGAAATCGCTTCTTCTAAGCCATCTTCACCATTCACTTCATACCTTCTCTTCCAATCTCTAATCGTCCCAGGATCAACAAAAAATTTAGCAGTAATGTCAGCTATTGAATGATGACCATCTTTATAAAGAGCTAAAATAGCCAATTTTTCAGCTTTAGAATATTTCATTCGAGCCATAAAAAATACTCCCCTTAGATAAACGGATTTTTATTTTTTATCTGTCTACCTAATGGGGAGCATATCATTATTAGCAATCGAATTCTTTTCTTAGATTAATTAGAAGAATGGTATTTCCATTTTATTTACAAATTAATCAGAATTTTACCATTAAATCATTAAAAGAGTAAATCTGTTATAGGTTGTATAATTAGAGAGAAATATTATGAGGATAGGGTGATTAGTTTTGAAAAAAGTAAGAAAAGCCATTATTCCAGCGGCAGGTCTAGGGACGCGTTTTTTACCTGCAACAAAGGCAATGCCAAAGGAAATGTTACCGATTGTTGATAAGCCAACAATTCAATATATTGTTGAAGAGGCAATCGAATCTGGGATTGAAGATATTATTATTGTTACAGGAAAAGGGAAGCGTGCAATTGAAGACCACTTCGACCATTCCTTTGAATTAGAAGAAAACTTATTAGCAAAAGAGAAATTTGAGCTTCTTGCAAAAGTACAAGAATCATCAAAAATTAATATACATTATATTCGTCAAAAAGAACCAAAAGGCTTAGGACATGCTGTTTGGTGTGCTCGTAAGTTTATTGGCAATGAGCCGTTCGCCGTTTTACTTGGTGATGATATTGTACAAGCGGACAAACCTTGCTTACGTCAATTAATGGATGAATATGATAAAACGAAAGCATCTGTAATTGGTGTACAAACGGTACCAGAAAACGAAACACATCGTTACGGTATCATTAATCCATTAGAGCAACAAGATCGTCGTTACCAAGTAAGAACGTTTGTGGAGAAACCAGCGCAAGGAACAGCTCCATCGAACCTAGCAATTATGGGCCGCTATATCTTAACCTCAGAAATTTTTGCTTTACTAGAGGGACAACAGACTGGTGCTGGTGGCGAAATTCAATTAACAGATGCAATCCAACGTTTAAATGAAACACAACGTGTATTCGCATATGATTTTGAAGGAAAACGTTACGACGTTGGAGAAAAACTAGGGTTTATTCAAACAACAATTGAAATGGCGATGCAACACGAAGAGTTAAAACAAGATATTCTAAATTATATGAAGAAGCTTGTAGAAAATGAGCTTATTGTTGCGAAATAGAAGAAAAGTAAGAGAATCTGTCGATGGATGGATTCTCTTTTTTTAAATAAACGTTTGATTAAAAAATGTAGGGGATTTTCAAAAAAACTTATCAAATAAAGTCTGAAAATGATGTTGAAAAATTAAGAAAAACAAAATCAATATTCATAATGGAAATATTTTTTTGGACAAGAGTTTTCGTAAGCTGGAAGATGTGAAGAAGGGTGATCAAATTAAATTCGCAACGCCGTATGGTGAGTTTGTGTATGAAATAACAGACTTTAAAATTACGGGAGCAAACGATGAGACAATTATTGTTCCAACTGATTATGAGACGCTAACGTTAACAACATGTTATCCGTTTGATTATATCGGTGATGCGCCGGATCGCTTTATTGTGTATACGAAGCTTGTGTCTAAGCCGGATTTAGAGAAACAATCTTAGTTTGAGAAGGAAAGCCCAATTGCAATTTGTGCAATTGGGCTTTCTTTGTATTAGTAAAAGGAACTCTCTGTCTTATTCAGTACATGGATAAGACGGAGAGTTCCTTTCTTGTATAGATAAGAGGTTATATGAGGAAATATATAAGTTAGATGTTAGATATGAAACATAGCATCATTTGATGAGTAACTCTAGTTCCATGTATAATGAATTTGGTACTTTATTCTTTAATAAACCTATATAGCTGATTTAAGAAAGAAGGTCACATAATGAAGAAAATTCTATTTTGGATACTGGGTATTATTGGTGTTCTCATCATTGCGGGTGGCGGTTATGCGTATTATATGTACTCATCTGTTACGGGAACACTCGATAAAGTCTATAAGCCGCTTGAGAGAGATCATTCTGAAAAAAGATCTACGGATGTAAAGTTAGGAAATAAACAACCTGTTTCTATTTTATTATTAGGTGCAGATGAGCGCGGTGCGGATAAAGGTCGTTCAGATTCGATTATGTTGTTAACGCTAAATCCGAAAGATAGTTCCATGAAGATGGTAAGTATTCCTCGTGATACATATACCGAGATTGTGGGTAAAGGTAAGAAAGATAAAATCAACCATGCATATGCATTTGGCGGAATTGATATGTCTGTGAAGACGGTTGAGAATTTCTTAGATGTGCCAGTTGATTATTATATTGAAGTCAATATGGAAGGTTTCCGTGATATTGTAGACGCTGTTGGCGGCGTTGATGTGTATAATGATATAGCATTTACACTTGAAGGGATGTCATTTGAAAAAGGAAATATCCATTTAAATGGTGAACAAGCACTGAAATATACACGTATGCGTAAGCAGGACGCACGTGGTGATTTCGGTCGTCAAATGCGTCAGCGTCAAGTACTTGAGGCAGTTATTAGTAAAGGTGCGAATATATCTTCCGTTACAAAACTTGGTACGATGTTAGGAGCAGTTGAGAAAAACGTAAAAACAAATTTAAATCAGGATCAAATGTGGGATCTTCAAAGTAACTATAAAGCTGCGATGAATAAGAAAGAAGAGATTCAAATTCCTGGTGATGGTCGTAAGCAGAATGGTGTTTGGTACTATTTCGTGCCAGATAAAGATCGTCAAGACTTGTCTAATAAGTTAAAAGCTCATTTAGAGTTAACAAAATAGCAATGAGTATAATAAGAGGCCTAATTATCCTGCAAGGGAAATTGGGCCTTTTTGATGTATATACAAATGTAAAAACAATTATTGAACATGCATGGAATTGGCATCAAAGTAAGCCGCATGGATATGCGAGGTAAGAATGAATTATAAAAGAGAGTGTATTGTCGTTCAACATATGTTCGACAATACACTCTCTTTTTGTATAAGATATTTGCTATACTAAAATGTACTGCGAAAGGAGGGTGATTATGAAAATACTTGTAGTCGATGATGAATCGAGCATTCGAAATTTAATTCGTATGCAACTAGAGATGGAAGGATATGAAGTGCTTACTGCAGCTGATGGAAATGAAGCTTTGCGAAGATGGGACGAGGAGCCGGATGTATTGATTTTAGATGTGATGCTTCCGGATACGGATGGTTATGAACTGCTTCGGTTGTTCAGGGAGAAGGATCGAGATATTCCTGTACTTATGTTAACAGCGAAGAGTCAAATGAATGATAAGTTGCTCGGACTTCAGCTTGGTGCGGATGATTATGTGACGAAGCCGTTTAATCATGCAGAGTTAATTCTCCGGGTGAAAAATATGGCCCGGCGCATGGCGAAGCAAGGGGGGCGTCAGCAAGAAGTGATTCGCACTGGTGAGCTCGTCATTTATCCGAAAGAGCGGAAAGTGTACGTGAATGAGAAGGAAATTGATTTAACGTATCGTGAGTTTAATTTATGCCAATTATTTGCTTCACATCCACAGCGCGTGTTTATGCGTGATGAGCTATTAGAGAAAGTATGGGGTTTTGAGTACACAGGAAATACGAGAGCGGTTGATATTATGGTGCAGCGTCTTCGGAAGAAGCTTGGGGCAAGCGGTGAAAGTATTAAGACGATTTATGGCGTTGGGTATAAATTAGAGTGTTAAAAGGTGATAAGATGTCGTTAAAACGAAATATGGTATTGGGTATAGTAGGGCTATTGATTCCGATTTTGTTTCTTCTTTATACGGTGATTTACATTGCACTGGAAAAGAATATGTATCATAATGCTGCAGGCTCTTTAGAAAAGTTAAGTGTAGAAGCACAAATTTATACGATGAACTATTTAGAGAAGGAAGCGGATATGGAGACACTCGGACCGAGCTCACTCTTAATTGCTTCTTATTTAGCAAAGCGGATGGACGTTCGTGTACAGATGATTGGGAAGAATGGGGATGTTGTTGCCGATACAGAAAAAGGAGCCTTGCTTCATAAGAATGTAGATATTGACCAATCATTACGTGGAAAAAAGGCATATGTGTTTGAAAATGGTGATCCAGCACCACTTCTTTTATTTTCTAGTCCGGTTTATTATGGAAGCGATGTCATCGGATCCATTCGTTTTATCAATGAATTGCAAGATGAGAAAGAAGTTTTAACAAATGTAAGCTGGACATTTCTTATTACATCGATTTGTTTAGCAAGTGGCGGGATTTTCTTTGCGATTCGTTTAGCAAAGTCTCTTCATAAGCCAATTGATCAGTTAAGGCAAATGGCAAAGCGGCTCGCAAATGGGGATTATAAAAGTAAAATTGAGCTAAATGAGTATGTAGAAGTTGCTCAGTTATCAGCGTCTTTCAATGCGATGGCTGATGCGATTGAACTGCATATAACGCAGCTAAAGGAAGAGAAAGAGAAGCAAAAGGATTTCTTAGACCGAATTACGCACGAGCTGAAAACACCACTTACTGCGATTATTGGATATGTAGATTTAATTCCGAAACTCGAGTCTACGCGGGACGTAGAGGAAAGTCTTCATTATGTTTCAATTGAAAGCCATCGTCTATTATCACTCGTTGAGGAATTGTTACAATCTTCGAAGTATGGAACGAGTACGTTTGAAGTCTCTCCGACGATTGTAGATATAAAGAAAATTGCGGAAGAAGCAATTTCAATTGTGAAGCCTCGTCTTCAGCAATATGAGATAAAAGTTATAAATGAATTAACAGAGGCACATGTTGTTGCTGATTTTGATAAGACGAAGCAGATTTTCTTAAATGTATTTGATAATGCGATTAAATATAGTGATGCTACGCAAATGAGGATGAATGTCGTTGTAAATGAAGAGGAAGCGAAAGTTCTCATCCATGATGATGGGATTGGTATGGATGAAGCGATACTTGCAGAATGGAATCGTTCTCCGAAAGGAACAATACTCTCTTCTAGTTATGGAAATGGATACGGTTTGTTCATTTGCCAGGAGATTATGAACAAGCAAGGCGGAAGCATGCGAATTGAAAGTAGTGAGGAAATGGGAACGATGATTGCTATCACATTTTTGCTACCGAGACGCATGGAAGATATAAAAAACTTGAAAGCGGTTAAATGATACATTTATGAAACAATTATGCGGTATTTTCGAAACAACGTTTTTTTATTGTGGAGGTAGGCAGAAATGAAAAGGCTATCATTTCAAATTCTCTTGTTTGTCTTTTGTACGATTGCTGCTCTTATTTTGTTTTATGCCATAGAGAAGCAATTGTATAACCGCGTGACAATCTTGGATGACAAGCAGGTCGTTTTAGAAAGAGCAAGTGAATCTCTTCCTACTGAAGTGAGAGTAAGACATGAGAAGTGGGGAGAAGTAGTTGTAACAGATGAAGTTCGTCTACATGCGATTGTTGCATTCTTTGATAAGATTCGAATGGAACAAACAGAAGCGAAGGCACGCGAACAAGTATTTACTGGAGAAGTAACGTACTTGAATGGGCATAGGCGTACTTTTGCAGTAGGTGACTTGTTCCAGTACGGGGCAAATGTATACGGAAAGCAAGGCATGGACCCAATGATTTCCGCATTTCAAACGTATTTGCTGAGCTTGTATTATACGCCGGAGTCTATTAGCAATTTTTTTGCAGAGGCGAAGGAGGTCATAGTGCGGCAAGGCGATGTAGTGCGTACTATGAATCTTGCGCCAATACTTGATTCTATTCGGCAAGCGAAGCAAATTACAGACTACGGAGAAATTCAGAAATTGCTGCAATCACAGAAGGATCCAATCGTCTATATTACCGCTTATCAAAATGGTAAGCATGTGAAGAATGAACGCGAGGATATTTTAACGATTTCTGTATATCCTTCTTACTTTGTCGTTCAATACCTTGGCGATAATAATGGGAATGTGATGTATATGAAAGGCTCCCTAGCAAATCTATTTGTAAAGGAGAATGTTTCATGAGAAAGATAGCCTTTTTCTTCTTTTTGCTAGTAATTGGAGGAGCGATGTCTAGTTGCTCTCGAGATACTACCTCTATTAAATATAATAAAGATGGTCTTCCAAATTTAAAAGATCGCCACCTTATTGCGTATGTAGCAGCGCGTGAAGAAGTCGGTGAAGCGCTTTTATCATCGTTTTGTAAATCACGTGGGTGCACGTATGAATTTATTCGTCTTTCTACAGAAGAGATTCTTAGGAGAGTAGAAGGGGAAGCAGGAAACCCGAAGGCGGATATTATCATCGGCGGCACAGTAGATGCACATCAAATGATGAAGCAAAAGGACTTATCGATTCCTGTTACAAGTAAGCATGCAACTAGCATTTCAAAAACTGTTAAAGACAAGGATAGTTTTTGGTATGGCTATGAAGTGGAACAGCTTGCCATTGCTATAAATAAAGAGCGGTGGAAGCAGGAAATAGAGCCGCTAGGTCTTTCCTACCCATCAGAGTGGAAAGACTTATTAAACCCCGCATATGCCGGAAAGATTGTCATGCCTGACCCAAATATATCAGGAACAGCATATACGTTTTTTGGGTCGTTTATTGATATGTTCGGCGAAGAAGAGGCTAAAGGTTATATAAAGAGTCTTGCTAGGCAAGTGGCAGAAGTAACGATGAATGGTTACATGCCTGCAGAGTATGTTGCGAGCGGTGAATATATGATCGGTATTAATTTTATGGGAGATCAACGGATGCTTCAAAAACAAGGCTTTCCGATGGTAAGCAAAGTTCCAGCGCAGACAGGATTATCTGTCAATGCGATTTCGAAACTGAAACATGCACCGAGTGGTATTATAGCGGATTTATTTATTGATTATTGTTTATCAGAAGAAGCGGGGCATATTTTAGAAAAGGTTTCGTTTGGCGTACCAACGATGCTTGCGAAGAACGAGAAAGAAATAGAAGGTCAGCCTGTTAGAAGAACAAACGAGGATATATCAAATAGTAGAGTCATCGAGATATGGAATAGGCAACGTCTCTCTCAGAAATGAGAAAAGGAGAAGAGATGGGATGTTTAAGTGGTTGAAACCAGCACCAATGGTAGAAAGATTGCCAGCGAATATGATTGATAAAGTATACAGACTCCTTCGTATTCGTATGTTAATCGGTATTTCAGTTGGATATGCAGCGTATTATTTAGTTCGTAGTAACTTTACGTTATCTAGTACGTATTTAATGAAAGAATACGGTTTTAGTACAACGGAAATTGGTTTATTAGGTTCCGTTGTGGCGATTGTGTATGGACTAAGTAAGTTCTTTATGGGGAATTTATCAGATAAAGCGTATGCTCAGCGTTTTATTGCGGTTGGTTTATTCTTATCAGCAATTATAAATATTTGTTTTGGGTTTGCATCTTCATTTGGAATGATTTTAACATTATTAGTTTTCAATAATATTTTTCAAGGAATGGGGGCACCGCCTTGTAGTACCGTAATGACAAAGTGGTTCTCGAAGAAAGAGCGTGGTACAAAAACAGGGCTTTGGAATATTTCACATAATGTCGGCGGAATGCTTGTACCACCACTTGTTGGTATCGGTGTAGGTATTTTCGGTGAAAATCATTGGCAAGCCGGCGTGTTTATCTTCCCGGCGATAATTGCAATGGTAATTTCAGTTCTTATGTGGATGAATGCAAAGGATACACCAGAATCTGTCGGTCTTCCACCAATTGAAGAATATCGTAATGACTATGAAAATCTTGAAAAAGCAGACAATGCAAACAAAATGTCACCAAAAGAAATTTTGATGAAATATGTAGTGAAAAACAAATTTGTTTGGTATTTATGTATTGCGAACGCATTTGTTTACTTAATTCGTTTCGGTGTTATTAACTGGGTACCAATTTACTTAACAACTGTTAAAGGGTTTACGCAAGCACAGTCACATGCAGCGTACTCTATTTTTGAAGGAATGGCGATTCCAAGTTCCTTAATCGTTGGTTTCTTAAGTGATAAATTATTTAAAGGAAAACGTATGCCATTATGTGTTATCAGTATGGTAGGTGTTGTTATTGGCACGTTTGTATATTGGCAAGCATCTAGCGTACTTGTAGTGAGTATTGCGGTTTCTATCATTGGTTGTTTAATTTATGTACCTCAGTTCCTAATTGGTTTAAGCGCAATGGAATTAGTGCCGAAATTTGCAGTAGGTACAACAGTTGGTATGTGTGGTTTATTCGCTTATGTAGGGGGAAGTCTTACAGCAAACCTAATCATTGGATTCATGGTTGATAGCTCTGGTTGGGACGGTTGCTTCATCTTACTATTAGCAGGTGGTATTTTATCAACATTATTCCTATTGATCGTTCAACGTGGACACGAGAGAAAAGGTCCTGAAGGTAAAATTGCATAATAGTCTATGGAAGGAGAATCTATCAATTGATAGGTTCTCTTTTTTTATCAAATGTTTGTGTAAACAGTAGAATGAAATTATTTATCCATCATATATAGAAACTTAACATTCATTTTACAATATCTTCAAACAAAAATGTTAAAATTTAGAAGAAATTAGCAAGGCAAATTAATATGTATAAAGGAGATGCTGAAAAGTGGGGATTTTTGTATCAGAAGTAGAAACATTTTTATTCTGTTCCGCAACAGTCACACAGCAAGATTGTACATTTGATTTTGTCGTTCGTAGTACACCGATAGGGATTGGGATTTGCTTAATAGAAGATTATGAAGTAGAGTGGCTTCCGATGAGAGTTGAAACATATTTGAAAGTGAACGGAAGTATGTTTCCAGATGAAGAGGCAAAAGAAGAATTTCGCAAACAGTTAAATAGTGAAACTGGGTGGATGTTGGACAAGCAAGGTGATAATCCAGAGGGCATTGTTCAAAGGGCAATGCGAACTGATGAATATGCAGCATTTCAAACGGTAGAAAAGAATATTCCGCGTGAGATGAGGAAAGACGTGACAACTCTTCCGTTAGAGTATGATTTGGATCAAGCAAAGTCGAGTACTTGGAGGAAACGTCCAAACCGCCTTATGTAAGGCGGTTTTTTTAGAACTTATAGTATGAAAGCTACCATCTTTTCATATATCTTTTAGGTTTCTTAAAACTTGCTTAAAAGATAAGTAGTTATATTTCTAAACATTGGTATTTTTGTTACAATATAAGTGATGGTGTAAAACTTTGTAAAGAAAGCGTAATAATGTAAAAGTATATATAAATCCATTTTGATTTTTCAGCGTATAAGTCGCTACTAAGAAGGAGAAAGGTGACTTGCACCCGTTGGCTTTCTCTGTTTGAATTTCGCATGGGGCCGGAAGAAGATTTGACCGCTTCTATGCATGACCGAATATTCTCTCCCGCCTAAAAGGAAAGGGTTTATGTCAGTTTTTTAATTTGGATTTATATAGTTACAGTTTTCTGAAAGTTTTATGCAATTGAAAAACCATTATATAAAGATATAGAAGGAGCGAGAATATGTTACCAAATACCGTTCGTACTCCAAACAAAAAGAAGAAATGGATCATCGCTGGGGCTATTGTATTAATTGTCGCCATTGTAGCCGTCAATATTTTTGTGATGCAAGGGAAGGAAAAGGGTGTAGCAAAGGGAGGCGCTGACGCTGTTAGTTTTGAGAAAGTAACAGAACGTACACTCAATAATACAAAGTTGATTTCCGGACAAGTAAAACCTGGGAATATTGAAAGCTTCTACGCAGATTCAACAAAAGGAAAAGTGAAGGATATTGCGGTGAAAGAAGGACAAGAAGTAGAAAAGGGAACGAAATTATTCTCGTACGATAATGAAGAAATCAATCTACAAATTAAGCAAGCTGAGCTTGATCAAAGAATGGCGACTATGCGCTATGATCAAGGGCAAAAGAAAATAGATTCACTAAAGAAAGAGATTAAGAAAGCAAAAGATAGCGGTGCTGGGAAAGAAGTAACAGATCCGTTAGAAGAGCAAGTAAGTGAACTAGAAATACAGCAAAAAACAACTGACCTTGAGAAAGAAAAAGGTCAATTACAAGCAGAAGAATTAAAGAAAAAACAAGGTGAACTCACAATTTATAGTAATTTTGCTGGTGTTGTACAAAAGTTAGATAAAGATGCAGCGCAAAGTTCAGCGCAGGCGATGGGCGGACAAGGAAAAGCATTTTTACAAATTGCATCTAAAGATCCATTCCAAATTCAAGGGACGTTAACAGAACTTCAAAAATCACAAATCCAACAAGACCAAACATTTACTGCAACTGCAAAAGCAAATGGTAAGAAGAAATGGACAGGTAAAATTACAGAAGTAAGTGAATTCCCGACAAGTGCAGAGATGGCTCAAGCAGCTGGTGCTGGTGAGGGAACACAAAGTATGTCTCAGTATACATATAAAGCTAGTTTAGATGGACAAGAGGGTTTATCTCCAGGCTATCATGTATCTCTACAAGTAAACCTAGAAAACAAGAAGATGATTGCTGTTCCTAGTAAGAGCATTGTAGAAAAAGATGGTGATCCATTTGTTTATGTAGAAGAAAAAGGAAAACTTCGTAAACAAAATGTGAAAAAAGGTTCTACTGATGGAGATTGGACAGAAGTTCTTGAAGGCGTAACAGTGGGGCAAAAGGTGGTTAAAAATCCTTCCGACAACGTGTATGACGGAATGGAAGTGAAAGAAAAATGATTACGTTAAACAATATTCATAAAACATATTATCAAGGGAAACTGGCGGTACCGATTTTGCATGGGATTAGTTTAGCGATTCAAAGCGGTGAGTTTGTTTCGATTATGGGACCATCTGGTTCAGGGAAATCGACGCTCATGAATATTATCGGTTGTTTAGATCGTCCAACAGAAGGCGAATATATGTTAAACGATGTGAATATCTTAACAGCAGACGAGGCGAAACTTGCCCTCATTCGTAATGAATATATTGGCTTTGTATTTCAGCATTTTAACTTACTGCCACGTCTTTCAGCAGTAGAAAATGTAGAACTTCCACTTATATACGGTGGTGTGAAGAAAGCTGAGCGCCGCCAGAGAGCCCTTGAAGCACTTGGGAAAGTCGGATTGTCCGACCGCGTGCATCACCTGCCGAGTGAACTTTCAGGTGGGCAAAAGCAGCGTGTGGCGATTGCAAGATCGATTGCAAATGATCCGACATTTATTATGGCCGATGAGCCAACCGGTGCTCTTGATACAAAATCTGGGGAACAGGTAATGGACATTTTCACAAAGTTAAACGCAGAAGGTACGACAATCGTTATGGTTACGCATGAAGAGGAAGTTGCTGCGTATTCTTCGCGCCGAATCGTGCTAAGAGACGGAAAAATTACAGAAGATAGAAGGTGTGCGGTATGAGTTTACTAGATAGTATAAAAATGGCCCTATCTTCTATTCTAGCTCATAAACTGCGCTCAGCACTTACGATGCTCGGAATTATTATCGGCGTCGGTTCCATTATTACTGTTGTTGCGATTGGGCAAGGCGGGGAAGCGGCGCTGAAGTCGCAGTTCGTTGGATCTGGTAATAACGTAATCCCAATTCACTATAGTGCGGATATAAATGATCCGTTTGGTATGGAAATAATGGAACAGCCGAAGTTAACTGAGGAAGATATTTTTGAAATAAAAAAACTTCCAGAGATTGCGCATGTTCTTACAACGAATTCAAGTATGGAACCACTCGATATAGAGGATAAAAAAGAGATGGTGAGTATTACAGGTTTAGATAGTGAGTACTTCGCGGTAAATAAAGTGAAAGTATTAAAAGGCCGCTCTTTACAAGAATCAGATATTACGCAAGGTAATAACGTCGTGATGATAAGTAAGAGTATGGAAGAAAAGGTCTTTAAAAAGGAGAATCCAGTTGGCAAAATTATTGAGATGAAAGGACAGCCGATGCAAATTATCGGTGTCTATAAATCAGATAATGAGTTTATGGGAATGGGGCCATCGGAAGCTTTAATTCCAATTACATTATGGCCAACCTTATATGGAAAAGACGAGATTCAAAGTATCTCTGTTCAAGCGAAAAATGTAGATGATTTAGAAAAAGCGGGTAAAAAAGCCGCTGATGTATTAAATAGTCGCAAGCCAAGTGATGCGTCTGGTAAATACGAAGTGATGAATTTAAAAGAAATTCAAGAAGGTATTTCAAAAATGACAAGCATCATGACGATGATCATCGGCGGTATCGCTGGTATTTCATTAGTCGTTGGTGGTATTGGTGTTATGAATATTATGCTTGTGTCTGTAACAGAGCGTACTCGTGAAATTGGGGTACGTAAAGCACTGGGAGCAACGCGCAGTAAAATCTTACTGCAATTCTTAATTGAAGCCGTTATGTTAACGCTGCTTGGTGGATTAATTGGAATCGGTCTTGGCTATGGAGGCGCATATATTGTTTCAACATTTGCGAAATGGCCACCGCTCGTTTCATGGGAAGTTGTCGTTGGCGGTGTGTTATTCTCGATGACGCTTGGTATTATCTTCGGATTAATTCCAGCGAATAAAGCAGCGAAATTAGATCCAATTGAAGCACTTCGTTATGAATAGGTTATTAGTGTAGTAGAGAGAGTCTCTCTACTACACATATATCTTGTTCTAGTGGGCGGTTCGCCGCCTCGAGTAGTGAGGATGTGAACCGCCCGTTAGAACGGGTTATATAAATACAAGGAGGTTGTTAGAATGGAACCGAATGTTAATACGCAAAAGGTTGGCGGGGAAAAACCATCGTTACTAGGAATGATTACATCTCCAGGTTTGCAGTTTGAGAGAATGAAGAATAGTAATGCAGTATGGGGTGCATTTTGGTTAATGACCGTATTAGGCGGTATTATGGGGGCTCTTGCGGCGTACTTATATTCTCAAGATCCTGCGTCTATGGCGGCCAATAAAGAGCTTGGTATTGAAGTGCCATTGGCATTTACTTTAGGTGGCGGCTTTCTCTTTTCAGCTCTTGTTATAATGCTTACATTCTTTCTTGGTACAGTTGTGTATAAAGTGTTAATGATGTTTATGAGCAATGATACTCCTTATAAAAAGTTATTAGCAATTACAGTGTATTCTAGTATTATTAGTACTCTTGGTGGAATTATAAATATGATCCTGGCGTTTATTCTTGGTGGGAATGGTCAAGAAATGTATACAGGTTTAGGGCCGTTATTCGCTTCTACTGGTGGCGTTGTATATGGCGTCCTAAAACAATTTGAGGTATTTGCAATTTGGGCATTAGTCGTAACTGGATTAGGATTACACATTACGGCTGGTTTAAGTAAGAAACAAGCAACTATTCTTGTTGTTGTATTCTTTATTTTAACATTGGGATTCAGTGCAATCGGCGGTATGTTCCCGAAAGCGTAATATAAGACATATTCATGAAAACGGCTCATATGGAGCCGTTTTTTATTTTTGTATGTACTTGAAATACTAGACCCCATATTTCAAATTTCCCCTACACATATTTGAAATTCTCTATACAGAATTTCAAATAACCTTCCATGAAATCTCTCTTATTCTCTTTTATTGTAAAGGTACCGCGGAATAACAAAGAGGTATACCTTTTAGAAACAGGTATAATATGAAACCGGCCACTTTTACTGAAGCAGTTACCTTGTATGGAAAGATGATTAAAAATCAAATGAAAAAGCTTTGTTTGTATCGGGATTATGATGAATATTATCAATGCGGCTTAATTGGACTTTGGATGGCATATGAAAGGTATGAGGAGGAGAAAGGCACTTTTTCAGCATATGCATTCGTAACAGTTCGTGGATATTTGTTAGAGAAGTTAAAGAAAGAAAATCGATTTCAAAAGCGGCATACATTTGCCGGACAGGAAATTTTGCAAAATGTATGCGGGGCAGAAGTATTGTCAGAAGTTCAGGATTATATGAGTTTGTTAGATGAGAAAGAGAAATATATTATTTCGGAACGTTTTTATGCGGGAAAGAAGATACATGAAATTGCCGAAGAAAAGGGAATGACGTATCATCAAGTGAGATGGATATATCGGCAGGCGCTGGAGAAGATGCGTGCTGAGATAGAGTGAAAATAAAATGGAGGCAGGGGGATATACCTTGTCTCCATTTTATCGTCTATATTAAAAATCATTATGAAAATCATCGAGCATCATTTGAGCGATAATATTACCAGCTTTTCTCCATTGTTGTGTCATTTTATAGTGAGTTATAGGAAGAACTGCTGTTTCTCCATTATAAAAATGTAGTATAGCTTGTTTATTCACGTCTTCTTTTATTGATTTAATACTTTTGTAGAAGACCCAGATACAATCCCAAGCGGCAGGTGATTTTGTCGGGATGGCACAAATGAAGCGACGATGTTTAATTGGAATCGGTGTATTTTGCTGTATATCCCACTTTTTAATAATTACTTTTCTTCTTCCTTCGTATGTGGAATAATTGAGTGTGATGATTAATTCTTTTATTGTTTCCAATGGCGTTTTCGGTGAGTAAAGAATGCCTTTTGTAGTATGAATTTGAGTACGATAAAAAGGATCTTCGTAAGGCAGCAGCATCATTACAGTACTAGAAATAGCATGAAGATTAGCTGGAGCGTCCAACAGAAAAGCCTCCTTTAAAATTATTAGTTTTCATATTTTAGTATATAGATCAAATATAAAAATAACTTTAATTATTTGTAAATATTTGTAAATTTTATGTAGGTTTTGAGTTATTTTATAAACGGCAAGTTTTCTAATTTGCATCGCTTGTACATATATATGAAAATAGAAACAGTTAGGCGGTGATAAAGTATGAAAAAGAAATATATTATTATTATGGCACTTGTTGTTGTTCTTTTTGTGTATTTAGCAAACAGTAACCCGAGTAAAGGAGAATATACAGAGTGGGCAGCAAAGCAATTTATGAATCGCAATGATATTAGTAAAAAGTTAACAGAGGTTGAAGAAGAAGATCCAGATGGACTTATTGGTGAGCTTGCGACAATTGGTAAGAAGTTAGCAAACAAATATGTAGAGCCACAAGTTGATGTGTTGATTAACCATTATACAAAGCGAAGCGATTATGTTTTCTTCTCGACTTATACGACAGAACTTACAATCGGGAAGGAAAATTATAGATATGTTTCGGTTGGATTTTCTCACATTTTTATTCCAATTGAAATGCCGAAGAAAAAAGACGAAGCTGCAAAGTAATACGGCTTCGTCCTTTTTGTTTAAGGAGCAAGCGTTACTTCTGATACTGTCTTTTCAACAAGACGTGCTCCCTTTTTACGAGTGTTCCCATTAAGCGATAAGAAAATTGCAGAGGAGAGAATCGTGTCCATCACTTGGTTAATGATTTGTTCATTCACAGGTGTAATCGGATTGTCGATAGAAAAGACGACGGTTTTTCCATCCTCTTTCAAGAAAATTAGCTCGAGTACTGTCATTGACGGTTACCTCCTTTTCATTAAAATTTTACGGATTCGAGATATCAGATGTGCTTAAAAGCTGAACAGCATGAAGCTTTAATTCTTGTAATGAAGCAAGAGCAAGTCCTACTTCATGAACCTTTGCTACATCGGCATTTGAGTTTACTCGTTTAAACTGTTTGTTTTTTAGAATTGCTTTCCCATTTGTGTCTGTGCCGCCGTTTAGGACAAGGCGCAAGCTTAAATCAGTTACAATCGTTTCGATCGCCATTTTTTCACCCCCTTTTCGTCATATATATAGGAGGAATGGTCATGTTTTGGCGTGAAATTTTTTCTTTTTTTTGGTACTCTTAGAAGAATAAGAGAGGAGTTTCTAAAGATGAATCGTAAATGGTTATTCTGGATTCCCGTTTTGTTATGGATGGGGATTATTTTTTATTCTTCAGCACAGCCTTATAAGAAGCAGGATATGCGTTCAGATATTGAAAAGTATGTTCCGTCTCAATTTGTGGAAGAAAAATTCTCTGGTGTATCGATTGACTATGGTGGAGGGACACCAGTTAGCATTGAAAATAAAGGTGTTGGGGGTTTTGTTGAGTTCTTCCTTCGTAAAGGAGCTCACTTCACAGTATTCTTGATTCTTGGCATGCTTTCGTATTATGCATTGCATCGCTCTGGTTGTTCAAGAATGCGTTCCTTCGTATTCGCGCTTCTCATTGTTGCTGGATATGCAACATTCGATGAAATTCATCAAGGGTTTACAGGTGACCGTACACCGATGTGGCAAGATTCTGTTTTAGATACGTCGGGCGGACTGACAGGAATTATAATCAGCAATTGGTTTTGGCATAGAAAAAGGAGCTAACCCATCGGGATAGCTCCTTTTTCATATACTGATCGTATCTTGTCGCGTGTATCGGCGGTTTCCAAAATGTATCGACCGTCCGACAATATACGACGTGGTGTTATACACCGAGTAGTTCTTTCAATTCGTCTGTTGATAGTTCGGTCATCCAGCTGTCACTTGTGATAATGGCGCTACTTAGCGATTGTTTCCGCTCTAGCATTTCATCGATTTTTTCTTCAAGTGTACCTGTTGTAATGAGTTTATGAACGTGTACAAATCGCTTTTGACCGATGCGATAAGCGCGATCTGTTGCTTGATTTTCTACAGCTGGATTCCACCAGCGATCATAGTGAATGACATGGTTTGCGGCAGTTAAATTTAGACCTGTGCCGCCAGCCTTTAAGGATAGGATGAAGATGTCATATGTTCCATTTTGGAACTGTTCGATCATCTTATCACGTTCTGTTTTTGGTACACTACCGTTTAGGAAGAGAACACGCTGACCGAATTTCTCCTCTAATATTTTCTGTAACATATTGCCCATCCCGATATATTGCGTAAAAATTAAGCAGCTTTCATTTTGATCTTTTATATTTTCAATGAGATCCATTAATGTTTGGGTCTTCATGGAACGCTGCACAATATCTTTTGGCACCTCTTCTTTTAAGTAAAGAGCAGGATGATTACAAATTTGCTTTAGCTTACTGAGCATCATTAAAATAAAGCCGCGTCTTTCAATGCCTGTTAAGCCTTCAACGTTTTGCAGCGTATCTTGTACGAGCTGTTCATATAGTGATGCTTGCTCACCTGTTAGCGGACAGTATGCTTTCTGTTCTTGTTTTTCCGGTAAGTTTAATGCGACTGTTTGATCTTGCTTTGTCCGGCGCAGTAAGAACGGTGAGATGAATCTTTGTACTTGCTGAATTTTCGCTTCATCACGATCTTTTTCAATCGGTGTTACGAAGCGGCGCTGAAACTGTCCTAGGCTACCAAGATATCCGTGATTTAAGAAGTCAAAAATAGACCATAACTCTGCTAAACGGTTTTCCATTGGCGTACCAGTTAAAGCGATTTTGTGATTTGCTCGTAAATTACGAACCGCTCTAGATTGTTTCGTTTGCGGGTTCTTAATATTCTGAGCCTCATCCAGAATGATCGCATCCCAGCACTGCGCGTTTAACTCTTCTTCATCAAGTTGTGCTAAAGCATAAGAAGTTAATACAACATCTGTACCTTGAAGAAAGTCCTTAAATGAATCGCCTTTTGAACGGTTGCTTCCATAATGTAATTGAACCTGTAAATTCGGCACAAAGCGTTCAAATTCTTTCTGCCAATTTCCAAGAACAGACGTTGGTGCTACGATTAGCGCCGGACCTGTTTGGAGGCGATTTTCTTTCACATATAATAAGTAAGTAATGGTTTGGATGCTTTTTCCAAGACCCATATCATCCGCTAGCAACGCTCCAAATCCGAGTTCTCGTAAGTATAAGAGCCACTCTACACCGTGCTTTTGGTACGGGCGAAGTGTGGCTTGCAAGGATGATGGTATTGGAACTTTTGGAATGTCTCCGATATGGAGTAGCTTTTGGAAGAGCTCTTCGTAATAGCCATCTAGCTCAATTTCAATATCTGTAAATGGATTGTCTTCTTCTACAAGCTCTGCTTCGGCAGAGCTTGATAAGTGCTGCTGCAAGACATCCTTCATTTCAAGACCATATTTATCAGCGCGTTTCATTAGTTTTTTCACTTCTTCAATAAAGGCAGGGTCGAGTCTCATCCATTGCCCATTTAAATTGAAGAGTCGTTTATTTTGTTCGACTAGGTCAAAAAATTCACTTTCTGATAGATCAATACCATCTGTAGAAACGCGCCAGTCGAAATCGACGAGAGTGTTCATGCCGAAGAAGGACTGCGTTTGATTCGTACTTTGCTTCAATTGAACACGTAATTTCGGTTTCGTTGCTTTTAAATTTTGCCACCAAGACGGTAGTAAAATATCAACGCCGGCTGCTAATAATTCGTTACTCGCTTCCGTTAAGAAGTTCCATGCTTCTGTTTCATAGAGCTCAGCTCGAAAGTGTCCATCTTCCTGAAGCCATGGGACTAGCTTGCCGAATCCTTCCTGCGTTTCTTTAATACGCTCTTCATAGCTATGCCATCTTTTTGGTAGTGAATCGATGCCGTCATATACATATATCCGATGTGCTCCGCGTTTTGTAGTGATGATCGTTTCAAGCTTCCACAGTTCAAAATCATCTTGTGGTTCTTGGAGGCGAAGTCCGATTGTAAACGGAAGATCGTCTTCAATGTAACCAATCTTTCTGAACCAATCTTCTTCATGAAGTGCTGTTTCTAATTGTCTTTTCGTAAAGTCGTAGTGTTCATATAATCGTTTGGCATTTTCCCAGCCATCGCTAGAACGAGCGTCTTGCCGAATCGTTTCATTAATCGCATGGGAGAAAAGTGATGCAAGCGTTTCATCTTGGATTGAAACATCGATGGCTTTCCATGATGGATAATCACTCCAACGTTTGATATCGGGTACAAAGTTTCCAGTCGCAAAGTGATCCCACAGCTCTTTTGCGTTTGGCATAAGCGCAGTCACAGGGCCGTTTATTTGCAATCCAGCAAAGGAGTTCATTGGTTTTTTTGCAATATACTCAAACGCTTGAACGTTTGTTAACATGAAGCCGCTTCGTCCTTCATGTGTAGCTTCTTTTAAAAAGGTACCAAAGAAGGACGTCGTGTGCCATGTGAAGGCATTTTGCTTCCAATTTATTGCAGGTAAAGGATTGCCGGTTTCATCTTCTCCCCAAAGGAACCAACCTTGACTTACGTGCTGGAGCCGAATTGTTACTTCAGTTTGTGTGATCATCGATTAACTTTCCTTTCCGCAGTTCTTCCTGCAGTGCTCTTAGGCGTGAATGTAAGTTAGCGATTTGGACAATGAAAATGTGCCATTCATCTGTTCGCTTGAGCCGTTTATAGAGCATACGCAATTTCTTTAAGTAGCGGACTGCACGGCGGTATGACTTACGATTCCGTTCTTCAATTGCTTGCACTGCTGCGAAATGATAGAGCGGAAGAGCTGCTTCTGGTGCTTCTTTTTCGATTTCTTTCAGTGGCTCTTTTAGCAATTCAATTGCTTCAAATCCATATAAGAGATGAAGTTCTGTCCATGCATGATATTGTTTTTTTGCTAGTACATATTGCTCGTAGTTTGTGAAGCTGTATGGCAATAGTTCTTGCAAAATCATCTCAAGACCTGCTTGTTCATTTGTGTGCGTTGCATATGTTTCATACATCATGACAAACAAACGAACGATATCTTTTACAAAAAGGGGATTGGCCTGATCATTCATTGTTTTCTTCACTTGTTTATAGGTGAAAGACAGCCAATTTTTGGCGCGTTCCCATTGCATTGTGCTCAGTAATTCTTCGAGCCAGTCGAAATAAAGGCCGACAACTTGCGCCGGTTGTGTTTCGAGCAAGTCCATAGCAGCATTATCTTCTTGTTTTAAGAAGAATAGGTGAGAAGAGGCAAGTGCTTTCGAGATTGGATTCATCTTCGCATCAATTCGTTTTTCTTCTTCTTGTATCCAAGATTCTTCTGCTAGTAATTCTCCCCATATATGGCGGTAAATAAAGAACCTCTCCTGCATATAGGAATCGGTAGAGAAGAAAATACCATGTACTTGGCGAACTGTTTCTTTCAAAATCGGTTCACATTCATCCGGGATCGATTCTGATTTCAAGTCACGTACAAGTGATTCAACTTTATCGACAAATAGACGGACAACGTTAATTGGTTGGTGATAGGAGTACGTTTTGTTTGTCTCAAAGTCCGTGATTTCTTCTAATAACTTTTGAAAGCTAAAAAGTGCGCCATGTAATTTGAACAATTCATGTATGGCAACGACGCGCGGTGCTTTGCGTTCTAATTTCATATAAAAGTCTGTAAAGATACTCATAAGAAAATACATTTGTCTATATGAGAGCCGTGCTTGTTCTTTTTTAAATGCGTCATATTCAGATTCAAAATATGCATGCCAACTTTTAAAGTCCGTTTCTTCAAACGCAGACGATTGTAATACTTGTCTTGCTGTTCGAATCGGAGGGAGTGATGGTTTCGTTTTATTTTTAAATAATGTTAATACTTCTCCCACTTGTCCGAAGCTAGAAGCGGCGGATAGTAAAACAGCGAGCATGTGCTCACATTGCGTTGGCGCAAAGCAATCACAATAGCTTTCTGCGATATTACGAATCGGAATATGAACGCTATACACGTTTCCTTCAGCATCTACGGTACCTGATAACGTATAGCCATCAAAATCAACGTTGTAGACAAGGCCGCTACGATACAAGTGACGAGCAGTAGCAACGTGTTCTTGATCGGCGGCTTGCTGCGGATCGAGTCCTTGAACAAATTCATTCGCGATCATCATAATTTCATCTTTCGTAATTGAATGTTGCAGCATAATTTTCCTCCGTACAAAAGATTTATTTCCTCTACCATTATAAACAAAAAGCTGTGAAAACAGAAAAAATGAATTTGCTTATCCAAAAAATAGAAAAATATGGTAAGATATATTTGGTTAAATATATGTTTTTTTATTTAGGAGGAGATTAGATTTGTCAGATTTGCAGACGAAACTGGGTAGCGGTATGAATAAGCTGCAAGAAGGAATTGAACAGGGAAAGATGAAGCTGCAAGTTGCACAAGAGATTGCACAACTGAAGAAGGAAATACAAGTGCAGCTCCATAAAAAGACAGAAGTTTTATTAGATCTTGGGCAAAAGGTGTATGTTCAACTTCGAGATACTGGAGTAAAGGAAGAATCATTAAAGCAATTAGTTGCTCCAATTCAAGCATTTGATGTTGCCATTTATCAGGCACGAAAGCGAATTGTTGAACTGCAAAAGCAACAGGGAGAGAAAGTGACATGTGAATGTGGTGGCTCTCTATCAATCAGTGATAAGTTTTGCGGGTCATGCGGGAAACCAAATCCAATGCTAGCAGTAGAGACTAGCGAGGAAAAGATTGCATGTGTATCATGTAATGAGCGCATTGCAAAAGACTCCATCTTTTGTCCGGTTTGTGGCATTAAGCAAGGTGGGGAGTGAGTAAGATGTATTGTCGCATGTGTGGGAATCAACATGGAGAAGAAGCGAACTACTGTCCTAACGAAGGAAGTATGGCAATAGTGGCTACAGACAGCGTAATCCTCGAACAAGATAACTCGAAATATTGCCGCGGTTGTGGTGGTGAAAATGCCCAGCAAAACCTGTACTGTCAAAAGTGCGGTCATTCTTTATTTACCGTGAAGAAAAAAGAACAGATCGTAAAGTTACCTAGCATGGAAAAAGGTCCTAAAGTAGAATTAGGATTACATAAAAACGGCTTAAGAACCGGTGTAATTGGCGGAGCTATTGCGAGTGTTCTTATGTTACTTGCGGGATGGATTGGAAGCTTAGTATTTGCAGCAATGACGGAAGAATTTCTTCATAAGTTTGCGCGTGAATTAGATATGCTATCAGGTTTTTATAATGGAGCAACAGCCACACTATTAAACTACCATTTACTTGGGGTTTCAGCTGAGGATGCAGATGGAATGATCCTTTCTTTATATTGGCATACTCCATTTCTACTATTATTATTAATTCCATTTATTATTTTAGGCGGAACAGGTATATGGATTGGAAAGCAACGTGTTGCCAATACAATTGGTGAACAGGTGACAATGGCAGCTACAGTGGGTATTATTTATGGTCTATTTTTATTTATTATTAGCTTCATTGCATCTAAATCAATCTCTATTCCAGGAATGGATACTGTAACAGTATTAGTTGGATTTTCTTCCTTTAAAAGTTTAGTGAGCGGGTTTATATGTGGAACGATTTTTAGTTTATTGGGAATGATTGCTCATACAAGCCAAAACAATATGGCCGAAGCATTCCGTGAGCTACTTCCATATGGAGCATCACTTTATTACGGAGCAGTAGCAATGGTAAAGGGCTTTTTGCTAACAGCTGTTATTTTATGTGTAACAGCCCTCTTTATGAAAGAAGATAGTGTGAAACCGATGAAAGAGTTCACGTCTACAACGTCGCAGCGTATAATGTTAACACTGCAGGTAACGCCGCAAGTATGGAATATGGCGCATCTTGCACCAGTAGAAGTGAAAAGTCCTGTTTTTGAAAAAGGTTTTTCAGGTAAGGGTAACAAAGGAAAAGACAATGAGATGCAGTTTTCATTCGTATCCGGCATGTCATTTAATGGAACAGGGTTAAAAGATCTTGCAATTGCTGAAGGAGCAGGGCCAGAAGATCTTGCAGAAATAGAAGATGTAAATAGTACATTCCATTATGGATTGTTACTGCTTATTATTCCGTTTTTCTTTATGTTTAGAGTAGGACAAAAATTAGCGAGAATACAAACAGCAAATATATATGTAACACTCGCTGTATGTAGTGGTGCTTATACATTTATGATGCTCTTAGTAAATATTCTTTCCAAGTTTCAAATTGATATTTCAGGGACTTTGACAAGTATGTTTGGAATGAGTGGAACGATGCTCTCTATGCAGGGCAGCTGGATGTATTTAATACTCGGTAGCTTTATTCTGACATATGTGGCCGCTTTCGCTGGAATGAAATTGGCAAGAAAATAGGGGGGGAAGCATTGTGAAGTTTTGTGGAACGTGTAAAAAACAAGTTGCAGATCACCTAAACTTTTGTTCTGAATGTGGAAGTAAAGTAGATGTGATTGAAGAAAATGTAGCTGCTTCGAAAGCTAATGTACCAAGAGAAGTATATCATCAGGAAGTACATCCGAAGAAGAGTAAGAAAAATATCATTCTCTTCATTGGATTCGTTGTATTAGCAGCTTTACTGTTTGGTGCATATAAATTCGGTGCATATAAATTTTCGAAAGAGAAGCAAATCAATATATTAATTGACGCTTTCAATAAAAAAGATATAAATACAATTGACTCTTTTGTAAAATCGGATGATCCAGGTTTGAAAATTAAAACAGAAGATATTAAATCTTATTTACGTTATTTAAAGGATAATCCTTCGTACAATAAAGAATTATTGTCTTACTTACAAAAGCAAACGGTTGATGCAAAGCTCGTTGATAAAGAAGGCTTTGTGGACGGACAAATTGTAGAAGATGGGAAAGAGTGGTTCTTATATCCGAAATATAAGTTCAGTATTAAGTCGTATTTCATGACAGTCAGCACAACTGCAAAAACTGCGGAAGTATATGTAAATGATAAAAAAACGACTGATATTTCTAGTGAAAAATCTTCTAAAGAAATCGGACCTTATTTCCCTGGGACGTATGTTGTAAAAGCAAAGGCGAAGGCAGATCTTACTGAACTGGAAACGGAAAAGGAAGTTGAGTTAGCTGGAGAAAAAGAAGGGAAAGTGGATGTGAAGTTACCACTTGAAGGAAACTACGTAACAATCTCTTCTGATGAAAATAGTGCTAATGTCATTGTAAATGGCAAAAAGCGTGGGAAATTAGATTACGGCAGTTATAAACTAGGCCCTGTACCGACAGATGAAACGGTAGAGGTATATTTAGAGAAACAAACAGATTTTGGAACTGTGAAATCTGAAAGTGTAAAAATTGGGGATCAAAGCTCTTATTATTTAAAATTCCCAAAACAAACATCCGATACTGCGGTTGGTGATTTCGTTCGAAATCACATTTATAACAACGTGCGTGCCATTTCTTTAAATGACTTTAGCTTAATTGAAAATGACTACGATAAGAGCGGAAAATCATATAAAGAAGACCGCGATTATCTGCAATATTTAAAGGAAAAAGGAATTACGGAGGATTTATTAAAATTTGAAGTCCGTAACGTTGAACGCCAAAGTTCTACGAAATATAAAGTAACGACATATGAAGAATACAATATTCGCTATGGCGATGGATCTATGAAGTTCAAAAGCTTTAGCAATGAGCATATTGTTACAGTGAATGAAGATGGAAAAATATTATATCATTCACTCGGTGCAAATAATACATTGAAATCAGAAGAAATATCTGGTCCAACACATTAAAATGCGAAAAAAAATACTATCTCTTTTATATAAAGAGGTAGTATTTTTTTTCGCTATTTGTGGGCATTGAGACCCCCACCTCAAAATTTAGCAAAAGTAAAGAAGTTAGGTGGGAGGTGGGCAGCCCGTAGAAGCCCGATTGGTGAGGGCTAATAATCAGTGGGGGATGAAGAAAACCTCCACTGATTAAAGTTTCACTTTATGATATATCGATCCCTTGTATGGATATATCGGCGATTCTACAAAATACGAAAAGCTTCTACATAGGGATCTTGTAGAATTCTTTCTACTAACGGGAGCATTTCTTCTTGAAATGGTATATCAATTGGAAATGGTTTTTGTGATCCTGGCTTTGTTCCGTATTGCACAAATTTATATTGAACGGATTGATCGTGCTTGAGCACAATCAATTTATAGCGATTGTCATCATGTTCAAGTGAAAAATCAATTGTGGCCCCGTCGTTGTAGGGTTTAGGTGTGCCAATCCAGTCTATTTTTGCATTCAGGTTCATATTAACACCTCCTTATTGTCATTATATATATTTATTTTGCTTTTCCAACATATAAGTTGGTGCGAGGAAGAACAAAAGGATTTGCACTTGTTTTTACTTTGTAGAGGGCAGGAAGAGGATCGGACCGTTTCTATACATGGCTAGATAATCTCTCCCATTTAAAAAGAAAGATTTTATGTCAGTTTTTCAATTTGTATGTATATAAGCTGCGGCTTTGAAAGTAAAAGCAAACCTCTACTCATTTTCTTTCTTTGTTTTAAACATGGTATGGGGCTAAAAAAGGTCCTGGCCGCTTCTTTCCATGGGCGGATGCTCTCTCACCTAAAAAATTGTTTTTTTAGGTGTGTTTATATAGAAGCATAAAAGCCAGCTCTCAATATATGAGAACTGGCTGAATTTTTAGCAGTAATTGATTATTTTAAAATTTTCACTTTAACAGATTTACGTCCCCATTTGTTAGCAGCTGCGTCAGAGCCAACTAGAACGTCGATACGGTTACCTTTAATAGCACCACCAGTATCACCAGCGATTGCTTCCCCATATCCTTCTACCCATACTTTTGATCCTAGTGGAATCACTTTCGGGTCAACAGCGATCATTTTCATGTTTGGATTCGCTGTTAGGTCATGACCCATTGCAGTTAATACACGACCGCCATATGTGCCGCCATTTTCGCTCGGATGAGCTGTATATGCTGTAGCTTCAACTGTTAGCTCACGGCCACCTGCAGGAGCATTTGTTGTTGCTGCTTTTACTGCTGGCTTAGTAGCTGGTTTTTCTTGTGCTACTGGCGCTTGAGTTTGAGCTTTAACCGGTGCTTCAGCTTTAGCTGGAGCTGGCGTTTCTTGTTTTTCAATAACAGGTGCTGTACCTGTTAAGAAAGGAACATGAACATAAGCCGTTTTCCCGTTATATTCGAATTGTAACCACCCATTTTGTACTTGGTTCGTTGTTTCAATCATATCGTCTTTCTTAAGCGTACCAAGAATTTCTGAGTTTGTGTTCGCTTCAGCACGTACGTTTAATACGTTTGCTGTTACGTAGTAGATGCTTTTTGTAAATTCAGAGCTTACGAATACGTCTTTATCATTTAATTTGATTTGTGACCATCCGTTTTCTGTATTTGTAACATCTAATTTATGACCATTTAATAATTTGCCTACAACTTGTGATTCAGTAGTTGGGTTCTCGCGTACATTTAATACGTCTGTTGTTACAACAGTTTCTGCTTGTGCAGAAGTAGTGAAAATCCCAAGACCAAAAACTGCTGCTGTTGCTATACCAATTAATTTTTTCATGATAGCCTCCATTGCGTTTGTTTTCGTGTCCTCATTATAGCAACAGTTTTTTTGGGAATTTGGGAAAACACACAATTACAAACCATTCGTAATAAATCATTAACACGCTGTAATATAGAAAGGAATTATAGAAAGCGTTTTTTAATCCGTGTTTTTAGAAGGTTTATGTCATATATCTATTTTTTTATTACAACAGATATTTTTCGATAAAGATAAAATTATTGCAGTGACATTACAAAAGGTTTACTAAGGTGTTACATTCCTTGAGGATTTTACCGAATTATGCCTAAAATAGTTATATAAACATAAACATTTTGTTTGTGCATTTATAAATACGTACGATATCCTGACAAAACAACCGCATAATTGTTACAAAAAGAAAGAGTGGCAATCGATATATTTGCCCTTTTTTACAACTGTAACGCACCATTTTTTGGGAAAATACACTCCCATCCGCATCTATCTCGCACGATTTGGCGGTAGCATCTTCATTTTATAATCCGAACGGTTATATGGAAGATGAACTGTCCATAAGAATTCTAATTAGTGAAGGTTGATTTTAGAGAGCTTGAAGAAAATCACCGCAAAAAGCATTTCACTTTATCCGATTTAACATATCGGGATTAGGGTTATTTTACGAAAAAGAAACCTACAAAAGGGGGATTTTATGAGGAAACTGACAAAAACATTTATTGTCTCATTAACATTATGTATCGCATTTACAATTTGGGGGATTATTCCCGAATCTATAATTGGAAAAGGTAGCTTAGGAAATGTGACCACTGCAATTCAAACTGCATTAGTTAGTAAATTTGGGTGGTTCTATATCATTTCTGTTTCTGTTTTCTTAGGTTTAACTATCTTTTTAATCTTTTCAAAGTACGGTTCTATTCGTTTAGGTAAAGATGATGATGAACCTGATTATAGTTATATGACATGGTTTGCCATGTTATTTAGTGCTGGTATGGGAATCGGTTTGGTTTTCTGGGGAGTTGCGGAACCTTTAAATCATCTATATACACCACCGTATGGAGAAAGTGCAACAGAGGAGAGTGCACGTCTCGCACTTCGTTTTTCATTCTTCCACTGGGGATTACATCCGTGGGGGTTATATGCGCTTGTGGCACTTTGTATCGCCTATTTTACATTCCGAAAAGGGAAGCCAAGTACAATTAGTGCGGCAGTTGGTTCATTATTTAAGAACGGAGAACATAGTCGTATTGCACATACGTTTGATGTGTTAGCTGTATTTGCGACAGTATTCGGTGTTGCAACTTCATTAGGGCTTGGGGCAAAACAAATTGCAGGCGGCGTTAGCTACTTAACATCTATTCCGAACTCATTAACAACACAGTTAGTTATTATTGGGGTCGTCACGGTTCTATATATGTTATCTGCACAAACAGGACTAGATAAAGGAATTAAGTATTTAAGTAATACAAATATTATTTTAGCCTTTGCACTCATGATAATTTTATTATTTGCAGGTCCAACAAACTTTATTATGAACTACTTCACTTCGACAATTGGTTCATACATTCAAGAGTTACCGAGTATGAGTTTCCGTTTAAGCCCATTAGATGAGGGTGGAAACCAGTGGATTCAATCATGGACAATTTTCTATTGGGCATGGTGGATTGCATGGTCACCATTTGTTGGTACATTCATTGCCCGTGTGTCACGCGGACGTACAATTCGTGAGTTTATTATTGGTGTGTTGCTCGTGCCAACAATCATTGGTGCACTTTGGTTCTCAGTATTTGGAGGAACAGGCATTCACATGGAGTTGTTTGATGGAGCAAATATTCAAGCACAAATTAAAGAGATGGGCACAGAGATAGGATTATTTGCTGTGTTAGATCATATGGGTAGTATAGGTCCAGCTTTATCTGTCCTTGCGATTCTACTGATTGCAACATTCTTTATTACATCAGCAGATTCTGCGACATTTGTTCTTGGTATGTTAACCACACATGGTAGTTTAAACCCACCAAATCGTATTAAAATGGTCTGGGGTCTTGTTCAAGCAGCGTTAGCAGCAATATTATTATATGTAGGCGGATTAGAGGCACTACAAACAGCTTCAATTATCGCAGCATTCCCGTTTGTATTTGTTATTTTCTTTATGGCAGCTTCCTTATTTAAAGAATTACAAAAAGAAGTTCAGCATCACCATCATCATAAATAATAATATAGAAGGAAAGAGCTGATTTAGAATCAGCTCTTTTTTTGTAGATGGACGAGTTTCTAGTAGTTGTCAGTTGTCGCAAGGTGTCGAATCGCCGATATATTGTCAAAAGTAATCCAAATTTTTGTCAAAAATATGTCGGAAATGTGTTGTCACTTTTATCTATATGTGCTATATTATTTCTTGTAAGCGATTTCAAATAGTTTTTAAGTGTATTCAAGGGGGACAACTAGAATAATGAAACGTTACGAAAGAAAGTGGAAGCATATTTGTTTGAAACGTGTGGCACATCGTAGTGTCCAAGAAAACACGGAACCAAAGACTGAGGTATCTAAAGAACAACAAGAGAAGCAATTGGTTTTACAAAAATAGCAGTCACTTTTTCGTATATAAATGAAAGTAGATCGTTCGTTGGGGGATGGACGTGAAATAGCTTTCGGCTAAGGGGTATTGTCCGATATATAGATTTTACGGTAAAAATAAGCACAGAGCATACGGCGCTCTGTGCTTATTTTTTTAATCAAACGTTTGTTTAATTTTGAACGAGTCGCTTCCGCTTTTATTGGTATCCAGCTCCAGTGGCAAGCTCTTCGCGTCTAAGAACCTCCCGCACTAAAGGTAAAAAGCACCTTTTGTGCGAGAGAACCTTAGCCGGTCAGAGCTAAACGAGCCACCTCTGCTTTTATTGGTATCCAGCTCCAGCGGCAAGAATGTTCGGTGGCTTCGCTTCTTCCGCCGAGGCAAAAATCGCCTCTATGTCAGAAGCTCCATCCCCCTCACATTCTAAACGAGCCGCTTCCGCTTTTATTTTTTAAACCGTACTGTTTTATCCCATCCGATAATTTGTTTTTTACTTTTCGCATGTAAGTATAATATAAGGCTTCGGACGAACAGGTACGTGAAGAGCTGGGCGTATGTGAAATACATGATGATACTGATAAATATGTTGGTTGGTGTGAATGTATTTTCAATGCTTTGTGCACTAAAGAGCTGCGAGGAGTACGTAATATAGGCGACGTACCACATAAATAGCAGCGGGATTGTATAGTTAATTTGAAAGAGGCCGAGTAGACCGATGATAAACCATACATTTGAAATGATTAGGAACAGCCAAAAGACGACGTATACCAATACTTGTTGCAGTGAATGAACGAGTAGTTTTCCTTTAAAGAAGCTGAAGGAGGAAAACATTTTTTCTAAAATGTATAGGTTTCCTTGAAGCCAGCGCGTTCGTTGTTTAATAAGAACTTTTAAATGTTCTGGTTCTTGTTCCCATGTGATGGATTCAGGAACAATAGGCAATAAATAGCCTTTTTGCGTAATTCGTAATGTAAGCTCGGCATCTTCGGCGATCGCATATGGATCGTAACCGCCAAGTTCTTCAAGTGCGGAGCGGCGCAGAAGCATATTGGTTCCTGTTAATGAACCGGTTTGGAATAAGAGCCAACGGCCAGATTGCATGAGTAGCTGGAAAATCTGAAACTCAAGGGAAATCATCCTTGTTAGCCAGTTTCGTTTTTCGTTAACAGTACGGACATGGCCAACAGCACCGACAGCATCTTCTGTCGTTTCCGCATATTCAACCAGCATGCGGAGGGCGTGAGGTTCTGGTTGGTTATCAGCATCATATACACAAAAATATTCTCCATTAGAAACGCTGAGTCCATAGTTTAATACACGTGATTTTCCTTTTGGTTCCCCAGGTGGTACGCGAATATGTCTTATATGAGCATAGGCTTTATCGTATTCATCGCCAATTTCCCCAGTTTCATCTTGTGAATTATCATTTAATAAATAAATAGTAAGTTTTCCGGGATATTCAATATTTGCCATCGCGGCTAACGTATCCATAATCACAACGCCTTCATTATGGGCAGGAATCAGTATATCTACGCTTGGATAGTGTTCTAATGTCCGCTTTTTTAGCTTGCGATTTCGATGAACAAGACCGGCAAGCGTTAGTAAAGAATAGTAGATGAGCAAACCGGAAAATAAGAAAGCTGTAAAAATAAGCACATATTTAATAGAAAAAATTATACTAATCCAAAAAACAAGCAAGCAAAATAGAAGAAATAACAGGAGAAGAATAAGTGTCATCATGTCGTTAACACCCGCTCCCCAAGTTGTTCTTGTTTAATTATGATTTTTGAAAGGGCCTCTTCCGTTAACCACTCTTGCCATGTATGCTCAAGACGCATCATAACAATATTAACCCCAGCTTCATTTGTATTTTGGAGTAAAATGACCAATGTATTATCATCATATTTTCCAACTAAATCAAAATCACGCCGCACTGTATCGAGTAGGAGGGAGGCGACGCGATCCATGACGCTACGCTTCGTATAGCTGCTAAAAGAGGTGAACGAAAAATAGACGAGCATGCCTGTTTCGCCCCGTCTTTTCATAGCTGCTTCGAGCAATAAACCGCGTCTTTCAAATTCCTGTCTTGTTAATAGCTTTGTTTCGCCAATGTATTGTTCAAGTGTTTGGACTTGTTTTCGTAAGCGGATATTTTCATCCAAGAGTTTTTTTAACATATAGGTCGATATGTAAATAAGAAAGAAATTCGCGATTGCTAGGAAATGAACGATGATATAGGTAAGTTGTGTGGAAGTACTCCATAAATATAACCATGCTTCATAAAATAAATAGAAGACGGAGAGGAGAGTTCCGGCAATAAACAAAGTGAAAGCGAATTTATTTGAAATGAATAGAAATAGTAAGTTGATGAGTACATAAATGATCGTGAAGAAAAAAGCATAGGGAAATGAGCTCATATGAACTGTGGTGAAATAAAATAAAATTTGTATAATCCATAATAGTATGATTTGATTGGGCGTCTGCTTCATCAACTGACCTCCTAACAAATAGGTTGTTATATGTAATATGTGCTAGAAGGGGAGATATGCATTCATAAAAAAAGCTGATCCGAAAGTTCGGATCAGCTCGATTTTTATTATAAGAACATCATACCTGCAACTGCTGCGTTTAAGAAGTTCGCTAATGTACCAGCGATTACTGCTTTAATCCCTAGCTGTGCAATTTGTTTACGGCGAGAAGGAGCAAGAGTTCCTGTTACACCTAATTGAATTGCGATAGAAGAGAAGTTTGCAAATCCGCAAATTGCAAATGTTAAGATCATATTTGTTTTATCAGATAGCTCTGACATGTGTGAACCTAAGTTTGCATAAGCAACGAATTCGTTGATTGCAAGTTTTTGTCCGATAAAGCCAGCTGCTTGTACAGCTTCGTTTGGTGAAACACCGATTAGGATAGCAAATGGAGATAAAATATATCCAAAGATTAAATCAAGGCTAAGTTTAATATCGAACCAAGATCCAATCCATCCTAGTAGGCCGTTTAATACAGCGATTAACGCGATGAATGCCATTAACATTGCTGCTACGTTAATAACAAGCTGCATTCCTTCAGAAGCTCCGCGTGCTGCTGCGTCGATAACGTTAGCATCTTCACGTTCTGTAGAAAGTTTTACATTGTTATCCGGTGTTTCGGTTTCTGGCATAATTAGTTTTGCAATTAATAAGCTTGATGGTGCTGCCATAATAGCAGCTGCTAATAAGTGTTCTAGCGGAATTCCCATTGCTGCATAACCGACAAGAACTGATCCGGCAACGGCTGTCATACCGCTTACCATAATCGTAAAGAATTCACTGTTTGTTAAACGTGTTAAGTACGGTTTAATTAAAATTGGTGCTTCTGTTTGTCCTAAGAAAACAGTTGTTACTGCATTTAAGCTCTCTGCTTTAGAAGTTCCAAGAAGTTTGCTTAATGCACCACCAACGATACTAACGAACCATTGCATAATACCTAAATAATATAATATTGCTACTAATGAACTAATAAATACAATTGGAAGTAGTGCTTGAATTACAAAAATAAATCCCCAAGGACCATCTTTATCTAATAAGTTACCAGAGACGAATTTAATTCCCTCATAAGAAAAGTTGATTAAGCCTTGAACCCCGTCAGAGGCAATTTTTAAGCCAGCTTTTCCGGCATCCCATCGTAACACGATGAAAGAAAATGTAATTTGTAATGCTAGCGCGATTAAAATTGTGCGCCAATTTACAGCTTTGCGGTTGGAAGATAGTAAAAATGCAACTGCTAAAATTCCAATTACGCCGCCAATTCCCCATAAAACATTCATGCAGTGTAACTCTCCTCTCTCATAGTAAAAGAAGTATAATTAACAGATGTCTATACTTCTACGAAAATAACATCTTAAGTAACTTATCATACCGGACATCAGAGGTCAAACGTCTATTGAAAAGTTTAAATAGAAAGAAAATTCGTTAAGAAAACACATATCGATCTTATGGGGACAAAATAGGTTATGTTTTTTAGCGGAAATATATTCATTATTGTAACGTTATGAACTGTTTTTATAGAATATAGTGTATGAAATAAGAGAATCGAAACATATTTAAATCTATAAAAAAGAGCCTTCTAGTAATCTAGAAGACTCTGAAACTATGACTTAAGGTGCTTTTGTATATCCTAAGAAGTGGCTGCTCCAGTAAGAGTTATTCATTGAAACAATTTTAACTCCGCTGTCACCAGCTTGAATAAATGATCCGCCACCAAGGTAGATACCCATGTGAGAAGGACCTGGCTTATAAGTGTTTTGGAAATAGATTAAATCGCCTGGTTGTGGATTTGAAGTTTTTGGTAGACTGCTCCAATATCCTGCTACACTTTGACGGCTAATGTTGTGACCGAATTTGTTAAATACGTGGAAAATGTAACCACTGCAGTCAACGCCATTAGCAGAAGTGCCGCCCCATACATATGGTACGCCTTGCATTGATTTTGCATATGCAAGAATAGATGATGTATCACCGCTGTTGTTGCCAGTATTATTATTGTTATTATTGTTATTATTGTTATTATTGTTATTATTGTTATTATTGTTGTTGTTGTTGTTGTTGTTATTGCCTTCACTGCCACCAACTGGTGTTTTAGATAGGAAACGAGTTCCTACATAACCAGTACGACCGTTGTAATTAATTTTGCTCCACCCATAATGTTCAGAAATAACTTGTACTTTTTGACCTTGTGGAAGAGCACCGATTACGCTGTAATTTGTACCTGCGCCACTACGTACATTTAATGCAGATGCATTAACGTAGTATTCACCAACAGCTGCTTCTGGTTGTTCAGGTGTCGTTGTGCCACCCGTAACAAATTTAACAAATTCGCTGCTTACATAACCAGTTTTACCATGGTGATTAATTTTGTACCAACCATTTTCTACACCAATTACGTTTAATGTTTGACCATTTAATACGCCACCAAGTACACCGTGGTATGTAGCTGGGCCTGTACGAACACGTAATGATGTTGCATTAACAACATAAGTACCGCCAGTTTGAACAGTTGTGTTGTTATTTCCTTCGTCAACATTGTTACTAGAACCACCTTTTGTTACGTAGTCCTTGCTAAGGTAAGCAGTTTGTCCGGCATAGTTAATTTTGAACCAATCTTGAACTTCGCCAACAACTTGTACAACTTGTCCTTTATGAACAGAGCCTAAAACTGTATGAGAGGTGCTAGGGCCTGTACGAACGCGAAGGGAAGATACATTTACTGTATAGTTTCCGCTTGCTTCTTGAACATTTGATTCGTTATTTGAAGAAACGCCAGATACGAATTGTCCACTAACGTAACCAGTTTTGCCGTTATGGTTAATTTTAACCCATCCGTTTTCTTCTCCAATAACTTGTAATGTTTGACCTTCATATACGCGCCCCATAATAGAACTAGAAGCATTTGGGCTTGTACGAACGCGTAATACGTCAGCAGTTACTTTGTTTTTTCCACCTGTGCTAACATTTGTTGTTGAACCATTTTTTGAGACAAATTGTCCACTAACGTAACCAGTTTTACCATTATGATTAATTTTAAACCAACCGTTTTCTTCGCTGATTACGTTTAATGTTTGATCCTCATATACGCGAGAGATGATGTCGTGAGAAGTACTAGCTCCTGAGCGAACGTGTAATACGTCGGCAGTAACTGTGTAATTGGAATTGTTTTGTGGTGCAGCTTGAACAGTTTGTGCAGCAGGTTTTTGTGTATTTTCAGGTGCAGCTTGAACGCTATCTAATGTCGGGGCTGCTCCTCCTGCTACAGACACTGCCGCAAGACCGGCAAGATATTTTTTCATGTTTTGTCGATTCCTTTCTGTCTGTAATATAGTGATGAAATATTTACCAACTGTTAAAAATTCTAAAAGGCATGTCGATTACTGTCAAGGTTTATGCGGGAATCTGAATATGTCAAAAATATTACAAAAAAAAATCAAGGCGCATGCTCCACCTTGATTTTAAATGAAAAAACATATATTCAGAAGTGTTTGAAATAAAAATGTTCGTATTTAAAGTGGTGAGATGTCAGAAGTTGAAAAGCTTTGGACAAATGTTTTTTGTAGTAATTTGGTGACCCTCCCAACTTGACCATTTTGGATGGCGGTGCCATCAAGATGCGTCATCGGGAGCACTTCTACAGTTGTTCCTGTAAAAAAACATTCATCAGCATGATAAACATCACGAATGCTGAATAATTCTTCCTGAACAGGAATCTGTAGTTTATTAGCTAAAGAAAGAATATATTGGCGGATAATCCCGTTTAGGATTAGATGATTAGCAGGATGAGTATAAAGAGTCCCGTTTTTTACAAGAAAAAAGTTAGAGTGACTTCCTTCTGTAACGATTCCATTACGAACGAGAAGTGCTTCTTTACAACCTTTGCGTTCTGCTTTTGTAGCAGCTAATATGTTTGGTAATAAATTTAGGGACTTAATATCACAGCGGAGCCAACGTACATCTGGCTCTGATATGGCACGTATCCCGTATTCAATCCATAAAGCGGGTCGTTCTTTTTTTGAGATATAAGCATAAATTGTTGGGGGTACATCAAAGGGAAATGCATGTGTACGGTGTTGTACTCCACGAGAAACTTGTAGGTAGATGATACCATCTTCTTGGAATGTATTATTTTCGAGTAATTTATAAAGTAGTGTAATGAGTTCTGCTTTAGAGAAAGGTAGTGTTAATTCTATTTCATCCATTGAACGGTATAACCGAGTTAAATGTGGATCTAATAAGTGGATGGTTCCTTTATAAATACGGATTACTTCATAGACACCATCTCCAAATTGTAAGCCACGTTCTTCTAATTGTATGTACGGCTCTTTTTTATTTGTATCAATAATTTTATCATTCCATAATACAAATCTTTCGTATGCCATTTTACTTCCCATCCTTTCTTAATTGTTTGAATGATGAGTGGTGGTTCTTTTGTGGGCGATAAGTGTAAAGTTATCTCACCTACAGAAACTTCAATTTATTGTATTTTGCATATACAAATTCGCAAATGAGAAATGAGAATCCTGCTTTTTAGAAATAAAAAAAAGCAACATTCATATAGAACGTTGCTTGCAACAATGTTGCATAAGGAGGGTAGCTTGTTTCATAGGGATATTGTCTCGGTATAGCCTAGTAAGGTGACCAGTAAACCGGACGGACTTACTTTACTAAGACAATGGATGTTACTACTCAGTAACATCAAAGGCATTGTTACACAAATGATTCTGGTATTCCCCATGGGGACCTAACGCAAAGTTGTGAACTGATAGGTGGGGAATGGACAGAACATTGTTTACAAATTCTATTATAGAGATGTTTCATGAATTTCATGTAAATATTTGGTGAAGATTGTGTAATTTTATCCCGCTATTCGCGGGCAGTAAGAACCTCCATTTTTTAAATGGTGTACATAAAAAAGACGCTGAGATTACTCAGCGTCTTTTGGGTCTTCTTTAATAATTGTTTTTACTTGGCCCGTTTTAATTTTGTTGCTTTCAGAGAAGCGAAGTAAGTCTCCCTCAATGAGTTTATCAGACATGCGCAGTTCATTTTGAGCACGATCGATCATTGCTTGAGCTTCTTCTTTTGGTACCTCTACGACTTCACCAGTTGTACGGTCATAGAATGTCCTGTTTGCATACATATGCTTCTCTGTAACAAAACTACCGTCACGAAGAACAACGAATCCTTTATTATCCGGTGAGAATACATCATGACCAAAACGAACGTCATCGCTCGAATCAACACCAAGTAAGTTTAGAATTGTTGGTTTAATATCAATTTCACCAGTTGGTTTTGAAATTGTTTGACCTTCTGTTTGACCTGGAACATGAATGAACATTGGTGTACGTTGTAAATTCATATGATCAAATGTTGTAATTTCTTCTTTTCCTAAGAATTGTGCCATTGCACGGTTATGGTTTTCAGAAATACCATAGTGGTCACCATAGAATACGATAACAGAGTTATCATAAATACCTTCTGCTTTTAGACGTTCAATAAAGTTTTTCAGTGCTTCGTCTAAGTAACGAGCTGTTACCATGTAATCGTCAAATACGCGGTCACCAGAGTTGTAAGGCTCAATTAATTTTGTATCGTCATCATACGTAAATGGATAGTGATTGGTTAAACTAAGGAAGCGAGTGTAGAATGGTTGCTTCACTTGTTTTAACATATCCACTGATTGATTAAAGTACTCGATATCTTTTAATCCCCAGTTTAATTTTGTTTCTGGAGTAATTTTATAGTCAAGTTCGTTGTAATAACGATCATAACCAAGTGCTGGATACATGATGTTGCGGTTCCAGAATGTTGCGTTGTTTGCATGGAATACAGCTGTGTAATACCCTTGCTGACGCAGAATTTCTGGTGTTGCAGTATATTCATTGTTACCGTGTGTAAAGAATACAGCACCGCGGTCTAATGGATATAATGATGTATCTACTAAGAATTCAGCATCTGAAGTTTTTCCTTGACCAGTTTGGTGGAAGAAGTTATCGAAGTAATAACTTTCTTTTGCAAATTGGTTTAAGAATGGTGTAACTTCCTGATCGCCGACTTTTGCACCAATTAAGAACGTTTGTAGTGATTCAAGAGAAACGACAATTACGTTTTTCCCTTTTGCCGCGCCAAACATATTTGGATCTGGTTTACTTTGTATTGTCTTCACATAGTTTTCTGTTTCTTGTAATTTGCTACCATCAGCAAATGCTTTTTGTGAACTTGATTTTGCTTGTAAGCCAAGATCATATACTTGGTGAGCATATAAACCTAAGTTTTTCACAAGCATAACGCGGTCAAATGAACGTGTTAATAGTTCCGGACGCTCAGTTTCTGCAAGCCCTAAGTTTGCGAAGAAAATAGCAACCGTTGATACGAAGTACAAAGAACGCATCGGACGTGATACGCGCTCCGTTTTTGCAAAGTTTTTCTTTTTCTTTAATAGAACCGAAAAGATAACAATATCAGCAAATGCAACGATGATTTTGTAGTTAAATAGTTCTTTTACACTGGATCCTAACTGTCCAAAGTTGGATGTTTGCCCAAGTACGGGTAAAGTAACGAAGTCATTATAGAATCCGTAGAACATTACGTTACCAACAAGAACGATTGTTAAAACAAAATCAATTCCAAGTGCTATATAATTACGTTTCTTTCCTTTTGCGAATAATGCAAGACCCACAAGCAGTAATGATGCTGCCAATGGACTAATAAATAAGATAAATTCTTGCATGAAAGATTCAAGTTTCAAATCAAAGCTCGTACGCGTTATGATGTAAGTTTTTAGCCATAAGGCCAAAGCAACGAACAAAGTAAAACGCACATTTTGAAATTGTGATTTTAAAGATTCCTTCATCCATTTCCACCCTTTCTCTATCAGGCTTGGTCGATTTTGGAGCGAAAAATGCTAAAATAAAAAATACATAGTTTTCTAGGCCATGAGTAGAGTTTCCTATATCACCCATATACGACTTTAACTATGCATACTCATTTGGTTTCCTGCCGTTTCTTTTGTTGATCCATAAGCATAACGTCATTTCTGTATTATACAACAAAATTCAATTCTTAGAAACACTATAACGTTTTACAGTTTTTGTATTTTTTATTGTTGCTGCCAGAGAAAACTTTAACATTGGTTTATATGCTCGTCAACTAGAAAATATAACAAAGATAAAAGAGAATGTTAAGAGAAATCCGATATTTTATATTGAGAAATATTGATAGAAAATATATAAACCATTTCTTTTTAGAGGGGAGAGAGCGTCCGCCCAAGCATAGAAGCTGCCCCATGCCGATTTTAAAACAAAGGGAGAAAATGAGAGCAGGTCTTCTTTTGTTTTCACAGCCGTGATTTATATATGAAAAATCTTATTGTAATTAAAGTAAATAGCGGGAAATAACGTCGAACACTTGTTCTTTTTGCTGTTGTCTGTTACAATAAGTTTTTATTGATAGGTTATGTGTATATTTCATGAACGTTTAATTGACTAATGGAGCTAGTTCCTTCTTTTTGAAGCACATCTACTTTTTGCGTATAATGAAAAAAACAAAACATGGGGGCTCTTTATATGGAACGAAAATTTTCAGTCGAAGCGTTTTGGAATAAAGTGAAACATGTAGCGAAACAAGCAGGACAATCGGTTATTTATGCGAGCTTATTGCTGTTTTACGTTATGCAAAGACCGGATGTTCCAAAGCGAGTAAAGGCAACCATTATCGGAGCACTTGCCTACTTTATTGCTCCAATTGATGCGATTCCAGATTTTATAGCTGGGATTGGCTATACGGATGATTTAGGTGCATTAACAGCTGCACTTTTGCAAGCATCCATGTATGTAAATGAAGATGTAAAAGAAAAAGCACAGATGAAATTAGCGGATTGGTTTGGTTCGGATATAGACACATCGTTTATCGATCAAAAATTAGATCAATAGGTGAGAACTGTCAGAAATGGCAGGGCAAACATAAGCGAGGAAGTGTACTATGCCATCAGGAAAAACACATACGAAAATAAACTTACTTTCTCTCCCGATTGTTTTGTTTATGCTTGTTTCGTATGGACTAACAAATTTTGATTTTTTACTCACTTTTGCGATAGGATTTTTAATCGGCACGTTTTTCTTAACACCAGATTTGGATATTCATAGTAACGCCTATAATAAATGGGGATTGCTTCGTATTTTTTGGTATCCGTATCAATGTGTGATGCCGCATCGTTCTTTTTTAACACATACGATTGTAATCGGTGATCTTATTCGTATATTGTATATGCTTCTTGTCTTTTCTCCATTCCTATACATATTAAATAAAACGGTACTAGACGGAAGATTACTTGAGATTGCAAAGGAACATGATGTTGCTTTAACGACATTTGTAATTGGAGTTATCGCTGCGAGTGCACTCCACATTATAGCGGATCGATTAAATACGCGCCGAAAAAAGCTTATGAGACGAAAGAAAAGAAGCCGAAGAAGAAGGTAGGGCACTTGCAAATTGCGAGTGCTTTTTCTTTTTTTGTATTGTGCTGAACGAGGCATGAGACTTTTAATCAAACGTTTGTTTAAAGTGAAATACGCCAGGGTGACAGCCTTTTCTTTTATTAATCAAACGTTTGTTTAAAATAATGAGGGAAGAATGAAACCGACTTTTTTTCTATTATAAATTTATCCCGCTATTTGCGGGCAGTAAGACCCCCACTGATTAAAGTTTCACTTTATAAAAAGTGAACAATTTGCCTAAAAAATTAGAAAATTCACCAAAAATATCTTTTTAAAATAAAAATGATATGGTAAAGTATTAATACAAATGTTTGAAAACGTTTTCTTAAAACGTTTTTTATTTTAGGTTCAAAGGTATGATGACCGGATAGCCTATTGATAGGATTATAGGGATTTTAAAACAGGGGATTACAGAAAGGGAGAGGACAATGGGCATATGGACACAAGTTTACGATCCGTTCGGTAACATTTGGATTTCCGCAGCGGTAGCACTTATTCCAATTATCTTTTTTTTCTTGGCTTTAGCAGTCTTTCGTATGAAGGGATATGTAGCAGGATTTATTACAGTTGTATTAACGATTTTAGTTGCGCTATTTGCGTATAAAATGCCGTTTACAATGGCGATGGCAGCAACCGGATATGGTTTTGCATATGGGTTATGGCCAATTGCGTGGATTATTGTGATGTCGGTATTTTTATATAAAATTTCTGTCAAAACAGGACAGTTTGATGTGATTCGTGCATCGGTATTATCGATTACGAATGATCATCGTTTACTCGTTATTTTAATTGGTTTTTCATTTGGTGCATTTTTGGAAGGGGCAGCTGGATTTGGTGCACCGGTAGCAATTACGGCAGCGCTTCTTGCTGGTCTTGGTTTAAATCCGTTATATGCAGCTGGACTTTGCTTAATTGCAAATACAGCGCCGGTAGCGTTCGGAGCAATGGGGATTCCGATTACAGTTGCGGGACAAGTAACAGGTATTGATCCACATAAAATTGGACAAATGGCTGGGCATCAATTGCCGTTTTTATCAATGTTTGTTCCATTTTTTATCGTATTTTTAATGGATGGCTTCAAAGGGGTCAAACAAACATGGCCTGCACTATTTGTAGCAGGTGGCTCTTTTGCAATTACGCAATTTATTACAGCGACGTTTTTAGGACCAGAACTTCCGGATATTACATCAGCGCTTGTCAGCTTAGTATGTTTAGCGTTATTCCTAAAAGTATGGCAGCCGAAAGAAATCTATCAATCTAATCAAGCGAACGTTGAAGTGGCGGCAACAACGACAGCTTCATCCATGCCGAAATTAACAGCCGGAAAAGTTGTAAAGGCTTGGTCACCATTTATAATTTTGACAGTGATGGTTGTTATTTGGAGTCAAGGTTTCTTCAAAACGTTATTTGCACCAGGCGGGGCGTTAGAAGGTCTTGTATTTAAGTTTCAAATTCCGGGTTTGCATAATTTAGTGATGAAGGCAGAACCGATTGTAAATAAACCAACACCTTATGATGCAGTATTAAAGTTCGACATTTTATCCGCAACAGGAACAGCGATTTTAATTGCATGTATTATTTCTATCATTGTCTTAAAAATGAGTGCAAAACAAGCAGTAGAAACATTTGCAGAAACGTTACAAGAATTAAAAATGCCAATTCTATCTATCGGTTTCGTATTAGGATTTGCATTTATCGCAAACTATTCTGGTTTATCGTCAACACTCGCACTAGCATTAGCAGGAACAGGTGAATTATTCCCGTTCTTCTCACCATTCCTTGGCTGGATTGGCGTATTCCTAACAGGATCAGATACATCGGCAAATGCACTATTCTCTAATTTGCAAGCTATTACAGCACAGCAAGTCGGTGTAAAAGAAGTATTGCTTGTTGCCGCAAATACAACAGGTGGTGTAACGGGTAAAATGATTTCTCCGCAATCAATTGCTATCGCATGTGCAGCAGTAGGACTCGCTGGAAAAGAATCTGATTTATTCCGTTTTACCGTAAAACATAGTTTATTCTTTGTAATCATTGTTGGTATTATGACATATGTACAAGCTTATTATTTAACGTGGATGATTCCGTGATGGTGTTTATAGAAAAAATGAATAGTTACAATCGTTGATATAACAATGTTTTTCTGTTGTATAACTTGTTGTTAAAATTGATGAAACACCACTTATGGGGCAGGATTGGGGCAGGAACTTTTAAAAAGTCGTTTTTGGGCAGAAAAAAAGAAAGATAATTTTTAAATAAAATTATTTGAAAAATGTTGTTTATAAAGCTCAATTTATTAAAGAAAGTCTTTCTTCTAATATTGGAGATAGCTTGTCTTGGCAGAACAAGTGAAATAGACGGTGAATCATCTTTAATAATTTTGGGCTTTTTTTATTTGTATAAAAAATAAGAAACCGTTATTGCTCAGTAGAAATTTCATATATGCAACGCATAGTGCTTTTAAGGAGAAGTAGTACTTGTTACTGGAGTATATTGTATTTTTAGGTTTATATATGATTGGAATGTCTGATTTTTTAAATTATTACTTTTAGCATCTATAGTAAAATTGAATTATAGAAGTGGTAGAACTGAAAAAAAATATAGGCGAGGTGTTAAAATGGCCAGAAGTACAGAGTCAATGCAGAGAGCAATTTATTCACATGGAGATACCGTAAGATATATAGAGCCTGATGAGGCCATCACTATACGAGATCAAGGATATATTAAAGGGTATACTTTATATTGTGAAAATCATCTTAAATCTGGTTGTAATGCTGAGGTTAAGGTAGTAAATAGGGGGCCGGATGATCGCTTTTTTAATTTGATGCCTAAGGCAGAAGGACGAGAGGGGCACAGCTGCTCATATAATTTGAAGACTATTCCAGTTAGAGAGCGATTCAGGAATGTACCAAAAGACAAAAAGTTAGTAGTGGATATAGATGAGCGAGATATGTTTAGCAGCAAGCAGACTACAGCAATAAAATTTGGAGAAAAGAAAAAATCTGCAAGGAATCAAGTTTTAGCAGTTCCGGAGAAAATTATTACGAGGAAGGTTTCCGGAGTTAGAAATGAATATATTAGAACTATTGGTGAACTTATTGAATTACTGCATAGTAAAGATGATTTAATTATTAGAAACGTATTAAAGCAATTATATGTTACTAATAAACTATATAAAAGAGAAAGTTATCAATCATTATGGGAAAAAAGGCCTAATCATACATTTATAGTTGAAGGTTTTTTAGATAAAAATGACTTAGAGAAATTAGAGCAAAAAGGGTATGGATTTGCTTATCCGTTATATAAAAATAAACCAGATCAAATACGTATTATGCTGATTTATAATGGAAAGGGAAAAAAGAGATTTCAAAGGACATTGAAAAGTTTACTGGAATGGATTGATAAAAAGACAGAGGGAAATCGAAAGCTAGCTCTTATAAAAGGGAATATCGTTGATTATTATGAAGATAAAAGGATCATTTTGTTAAATGTAAAAGATATTGATATTAAATATAAAGTAAAAGAATATAGTACAGAGCAAGTTTCTCAATCTAAAGGGACAAAACATCTGCCGGCACAAAAGGATAAGGTAGGTAATGAAAAGGTAATTAACTATCCAGAATGGACTGAAGAAAATAAGAAGAAGCCCGCATATCAAGAAGAGCAAAGCGAAGTTACTCCGAAAAGTATTGAGGAAATGCCACCTTTAAAATCTAAGGAGTTGCCAAAAGAGGCACCCGTTCCGATTGAGACGAAGAAAATAGATGTGCATACAACGGATTTTTTGCTTCAATTTATTGAATTCGAACATCTGCAAAAAATGAAAAGTACAAGTGTTAGGGAAATTCCTTTAACTAAATGGTTTGATACTGATTTGAAAAGTGAATATGCAATGATTCCGTTAGAAAAACTTAAAGGAGTTGATAACTCTAAACGAAGAGAAGGAAGTTGGCTAGATCAATTATATAGTTTGAATAGAATGCGGCAGAATTTAGAAAGCGTTCAGAAATATGGGATTGAAGAGTATAAGAGATTCATAAAAACGGAATCAGATATTGTTTTTGATTATTACCAGGAGTTAGATAGTTATTATGTCTCGATGGGTGGAACACATAGAAGTGTTATAGCGAAAGTTCTGAATTTAGATTATATTATGGCTAAAATTACAGTTTATAAATTAAACGGATCATTAGAGAAAGAAAAAGAAATATTTAAAGAGCACCTGAGACGATTAGTAAGTGTCATTAAGGAACTTAATCTTATCCCTAAATACAATGCCAATAAAAAATGTATAAACATTTATGCAAGTAATAACATATTTGTTGTTTCCATTGAAAATATTCAACCACCAACTCTTTATCAAGAAGGAAAATATAATTTTGATTATTGGATTTCAATATTTAAAAATATAAAAGCTGAGGGAGATAAATTAAATAGAAAGCCATTATTATTACGGAAATGGATTTTATATTATAAAAAGAAAAGTAATGTTTTTATGCGTTCAGAAGAAGAATATTACTATAAATTGTTAGAGAACTATACTTTGAAAACGGGGATAAAATAAGTTGAAGTTTAGGCTGTCTTAAAAGGAAAAGAGGGAGGCTCTTTCTTATCTAATAAAGTATATTCTTATTATCGTTTTCTTACCTACATTAAATTGAATCCTTTGTGGGACAAGGTGTTTCATGTTTCCCTCAACTGTAGGTACGTTACCTACAATACCTACAGTTAAGGATAATTAAGATATTGTTTGAGCAAGTAGCGTTTCAAAATGGCTGCTTGCTTTTTTGTTTGCTTCTTCTAATACATGAGCGTATATATTCATTGTTGTCTGTATATCACTATGTCCTAAGCGTTCTGATATGACTTTTAAATTTTCACCTTGCGTTAATAAATAGGTAGCATGAGTGGAACGTAGCCCGTGTAATTTTATATGACGTAATCCATGCTTTTGGGTGAAATACTGCCACCTGCTGCTAGCCTTTTCAGGGGTAAGTGGTTTACCAGTCCATGTTGAGAATAAGAAGAAATGTTCTTCACCTTCCCATAGATCACCACAGGCAATCCGTTTTTCAGCACAGTACTTTTTATATTGTTTTAACTTAGTTGTAAAAGCAGGAGGGATAGAAATAGTTCTTTTTGATTTGCTCGTTTTAGGCTCTTTTAATAGTATCTCTTTACCGGCTCTGACAACTGTTTGTTGGATATGAATCATATCATTATCAAAATCAATATGTCCCCATTCTAAGCCTAATAGCTCGCCCCTACGCATGCCGGTAACAATGGCTAATTGGAATAGCATCTTATTCATTTCTTCTTCTTGCTCTGTTAAAGCCAAAATTTTAATGATTTCCTTTTGATCGTAAGGCTGCATTTCTTGTTTCTTTCCTTTTAATTTTGAAACACCATCCATAGGGTTCTTCTTGATAAATCCCCATTCACAAGCCTTCTTGAACAGCATTTTAACTCTTGTATGGATTGAATTTATTGTAGTAGTTGCTAATCCTTTAGTTGGTAATTTCTCATGGAATAAAGTGACTAAATGGATAGTTTTTATATCTTCTACTTTTTTATGACCAAGTGTAGGTATGATATGCGTATTTAATATATGAATGTAATTAGACACTGTTGTTTTTTGTAAGTTTGTTTTTGCATACTTTTGTAGCCATTCTTCAATAAAGTCTTTGAATAGCATTTTTTGAGGTTGTATATATTCGCCTGTTTCTATTTCAGCAATAAACAAAGCGAGTTCTTTTTCTGCTTCACGCTTATTCTTTGCTGTAGCCATCCTCGAGCGCCTGATAGGATTACCTTTTTCGTTATAGCCAACAGTTACGCGCATGCGCCAGTTGGTGCCATGCTTTTCGAGAGAACCTTTCAAGTTATTCTCCTCCTTTTCTAAGCCTATAAGTTTCTTGCTTACATGCATTAGAACAATATTTCTGGCGTTTTGTTTTCATAAATGGTAACTGACATTTTGGATTAGCACAAATGTTAACAGGAACGTTTGAATTTATTTTATCCCAAAGGTCATAATAAATGGCTGTGATTAGATATCGAGTTTCTCTTTTTTCGGTAATATAGAATCCAATTTTATTTTTTTCAGATTTAATGATTTTATCTATTTTTAAATCTATGCCTTTTGTATATTCTTGTAGTTTCTCAGATAGTATTATACGTCCAATATCAATCATACTCATTTGGTGTAACGCTTGTTCTGGAAAAGCCTTTCTTACTGGAGTGTTATCATACCAGTAAATTTCATACCAACCAGCAAAATTTGTATCGGTAGAAACCTTTATAATATTGTCTTCAATTATATTTTCTGTTTTTTCGTTATTAGTAGACAAGGCTCTGTACAATTTCAGTATTTTAGTGAATTTTTTGATTTCTGAACGCCATAGCTCAAAGGGTTCAAAGTGAGTTCTTTGAAGAGTAAACTCGCCTAAATGAAAATCTGGTAGAAGACCAAGCATTCCGTATTTTTTTGCAAACTGTAAAATGTCTTCATCAGTTTTTAAAGAAATAAACTCATAAGAAATATTATCCATATTTGTTTGTTTTATTTCATTTGTATATGTCGGTTCCATATCGATTTCAGTTATTATACCTTGTAATTCTCTTGATAATCCTTGATTTTCACGCCAATCTTCATAGTAATCTTTCCATAATTCGTATTGATCAATACATTCGTCTACAACCATTTCATCATTCTTAATATTGCTTCCGTCAATAAAGCTTATAGCATCGTATACTAATCTGAATTTCTTATCTAAATTATAAATATCAAACATAGTCTTCCCCCTAAGAAAATCAATTTGTTACGAAATGATATTTTTTTATTTATTTTTGTTACGAAATAAAGGGTATTTTTCTTTGTATTTAGTAACAATTTTATTTTACAATGTAATCATTAACATCACAACCACTATTTAACAGGAGGGAGATAGAAATGATGACTAATAGGAATCAAGATATAAAAAGTATGAAAGGGAAGATTCCCAATTGGGTAATCGCTGAAAAATTAGGAGTGCATGAGAATACTATAATTCGTTGGTTAAGAAGCGATTTGTCTATAGAACGTAAACAAAGAATTATTACGGTAATAAAAGAAATTAAGAAGGAGAAGGTTTAATGGAACGATCTACTCTTACAGCAAAAGAAGCAGCTACATATTTAGGCATATCTTTAGATTTAGTCTATAAAGAAAGTATCTATGGCTCGTTACCGTGTGTTCGTATTGGTAGGAGAAAGCTATTTAGGAAAGAAACACTTGATCGCTGGATGACAAAGAAAGAATTACAGTGTTTAGAAGGCGGACAAGCTACAAATCTATGAAAGGGAGAATGAAAATGACAGATCAATTAACAGTAGTAAATGAACAAGAAACATTATTGAGTTTAAAAGTGGCGGAAATGACGAGAAAGGAAGGCGATCTGAATATGGATAATAGTAAAACTACATTAACAGAGCGGGAGAATAAAATATTATCACTCATTGGACAAGGAAAGGAAAACGCGATTACTGTTAAAGAGATTATTTCGGTGATTGGTGGAAGTGATGAAGAGATTAGGACTATTGTAAGAAGATTAATAGAAAAACATGGCTATCTAATAGGTTCAAGTAATCATATTGGAAGAAGTGGATATTATCATCCAAAGACAAATGAAGAGAAAGAAGAAGCTGTGAGTAAATTGGAGAAAAGAGCAGCTGAAATATTAAAGCGTGCTAAGATCATGCGTAATTTACCACTGTTTAATAAATAATCATGAAAAGTGTGATAGAAATAAAAAAATCCATACGAAAGGACCAACTTTCATATGGACAACAAAAAAATATTCAAATCAAATTGATTCTATCACAATTTATTCATAAATAGCACAGAAGGATAGCTAAAAAAGCATGCATAAAATACGGAATATTATGTGAATAGTGGCGGTTAACTCATGAAATTGAGCATAACCGCTATTTTTTAACCATTATTTTCGCTTGGGATATATTCAATGAGATCAGACGGCTGGCAATTAAAGTATGCACATAGCTTATCGATGACAGATAAGGATACATACTCGTTTTTGTTTAATTTAGCCATAGTAGATGAAGAAAAACCGAGTTCATTCCTTAAAACTGTTTTGTTGGTGTTTTTATCAATCATCAATTTAAGTAGTGGTTTGTAACTAATCATAATGACTAATCCTTTCTAAAAGTAATCTTTATGAGTAAATTATAAAATAAAATGTTTGATAAAGTAAATAAAATAATTGACAAATAAAATATAATGGTAGTATCATTTGTTTAGAAAATCAAACATTTTGTTTTCAGATGAAAATAAAATGTTCTTGAAGATGAAGGTGTGATATGAATGATATCCATTGAACAGATAAAAGAAAATATCTCCATCGTTGAAGCTTTAGAGCAATACACTCATGTAAAAGTAACAAACCCTAATCGTAGAAGTATCAGTGTAAGATGTCCGTTTCATTCTGATGGTAGTCCATCGATGGCAATCTATCCAAATACAAATACATTCAAATGTTTTACGGGCTGTAATGATGGACGTGTAGGTGATGTGATAGACGTTGTCCGTTTAGTGAATAGTGTTAATGCCAAAGAGGCAATCACTACTCTTGCAAAGGATTTCGGCTTACAGAATCCAACGGCAGAAGGGAACCGGAAGTTGTATCAGAAGAGAAAGCAAAAAAAGGAAAATACATTAGCTGCTGTGGCGCTAAATAAAAAGGTTATCGAACAAATCAACAATCTAAATGATCTCGCTAAGGCGATTCAAATGCAAATGAAGGCTATAAAAATGATGGAAGAGTTAGAACAATTAGGAGAAATGTATCACCTTTTACCTCAAATAGAGTATTGGTTAGATTGCTTAGTGGATGATAGCGAATATGTGAAGATAACAGCTTTAGACGAAGTAAACCGCTTATTTAAGGGTTTAGAGGGAAGTGAATCGTAAATGAACTTAAAAGCAATTGAAGTAGCGAGAAAGAGCCTTGGTGCTGAAAAGATAAATAGTATTTTAGGAACTAATCTCTCGGAGGTAACAACGAATGAGATTATACCAGCAGAATCACAGCAAGTTAATGGACCGACAAAAGATTGGGGAGAGATTATTCCTTTTGATGAATATGAAGTACCTCTTTTTCCTGTTGAAGTGTTCCCAAAATGGTTAAGGGACTATATAGAAGATGTAGCAGAACAGACGCAAACACCTGTCGATATGGCCTGTATGATGGCCTTATCTGTCTTGTCAGTCGCCTTATCTAAAAGGTACAGCATTCAACCAAGTAAAGGCTGGTATGAGCCATTAAATACATATTTGATTACCTTTATGCCACCAAGTAATCGAAAGTCGAGTGTATTTAAAGCATTCACGTTTCCGCTGTTGGAGCATGAAAATGAAGAGAATACAGAAAGACGAATTGCAATAGAGCAAAGTAGACATGAGAAAGATGTATTGGAACGGATCATAGAGGATTTAAAGAAAGACCTGGTCAAAGCTAAGCAAAACCAATCAGAAGAGGAAGCAGAGGCCATACAGGGAGAATTAAACGCCAAGATTGAAGAAATGGAGAAATCAGAGTTTGTTCATCCTATACGGTACTTTACGGACGATGTTACACCAGAACAGCTTATAACACTTATGTTAAATAATGCTGGTCGTATGGCAGTGTTATCAGCAGAAGGGGGCTTCTTTGATCTAATTAAAGGCAGATATTCCAGTAATACTAACATAGATGTGTATCTGAAAGGATTTAGTCAAGATCAGATAACAGTAGATCGTAGAGGAAGAACGGAAAAGGTAGATGATCCACATTTAACAGTGGGATTGTTTGCACAGTTAGATGTTATCAAGCGTTTACCGGAGTATTTTTATAACCGTGGTTTAATGGCCCGCTTTTTATATGCTGTTCCTAAGAGTTTTATAGGATATCGAAAAATAGAAACAGCGGAGATAAGAGAAGATGTACAGCTGCTTTATAGCAAACAGATTAAGAGGTTATTAAATTTACAGTGTGAAAATGTTGTTCTGGTATTAAGTAATGAGGCACAAGTGTTATTTAATAAGTACCGCATTCATATAGAAACACTCATGAGAGAAGGTAATGAGTTATCTTATGGCCACTTTCAATCCTGGGCAGGGAAGTTAGTCGGACAAGTAGCGAGAATCATTGCACTTATTCATATAGCACATCATGCAGATTGTGGAAGTATTCCGACCGAAATTAGTAAAGAAACTGTCCATAGTACATTACACGCTTCTAAATACTTTATAGACCATATGATGGCTACGTTTGGTTTGCTAAGTGAAGGGAATACGGATGATGATGCTAAGTTTGTACTCAAACATATTTTAAAGAATGATCGTGAGCAAATCCCTTATAGAGATATTCAACAAGCCACAAAGAAGAGAGTTAAATCAGATAAATTGAAAGTTATTTTAAATGAGTTAGAAGAACGAAACTACATTCAAAAAAATAAAGAGGGTAAAAAAGAAACGATAGTTGTTAGCCCTTATTTATGAAGAGAAAAAATATACTTTCTTAGAAATAGTCCCCCAGTTCCCCCTAAAGGTCATGAACCTTAGGGTCACAAGGGATTGAGGTGGGGAATAGTAAAATCCCGCTTTTCCCCAGTTCCCCACTTAGTGAGAAAAAGGGGACTAAACTGGGGAAACGGGAACAAGTGGGATTAATGAGGGGCACATTTCTGTCCTTAGAGCTACAAGGGGTACAGCCTATTGGGGGAACTGGGGGAACTTTTTATGTAAATAGAAATAAAGGAGACGATAAACATGCCAATTGCTCCTGCATCGAATCAAGATGAAACAAAGAAAAGAGATGAAAAAGCAAAGGCAGCAGGTTACATGGTAGCACTGAGCGGAACACTCTATACATTAACTCTAAGTAAGGCCAGTTGTGTGTATATCGATTACATAAATGGTTTTTGGACAGCTTGGAGAGAGACACATTGGAATACTGATAAACAACCTTCCAGTGCAAAGATAATCGCTAAGGCAGCTACATTTGACTATGTATTAATGAAAACAAAGTCTTACTTGGATTTTATTAAGAAAATAAAGCAGTAATATATGCAGCTTATGAGGGGGGAAGATTGGTAAGTAGTTTTGTAGATATAAATAAAGTAGAAGGAATGACGGTTCCCTCTACTCTTCAATCCATATATGAAAGGACATATTAATATGTTAACACAAACAGAGAAAGTAGAACAAATTGCAGAAAAAAAGAGATTAGTGAGTAGATTATCGAGTATTGCTTTGAATTTACTTGAAGATGACATGTATACAAAGGAGTACGCTGCATCACAATCACAGTTAGTTGAAATTATCAATCAAGAAATAGATTTATGTTATAAGGCTTGATAAAAGGGATTCAGCGCGACAAATAACAATGTATATAACAATTGGAGGAATATTCATGGCAAATACAGTTGCTAAAGATAAATTTCAAATCGTAGAAAAATTTGTGAACTCTTGTGTGTTAAAAGGTATTTCAGAAAATAAAGCTTTCGAATTAGTAGAGGAATTATGTAGACTTATTCAACAAAAACGTCATGATGAATGGGCAGGATTAGTAGATGAAGCGCTTAAAGAAGCGGGACATGGAGAAGGTGTAATATTATGAGCGAAGTAGAAATGGTTTTACATGAATTCGAAGAACTGCTACATAAAATTGTATTGGCAGCACATCGTGGCGATGAACAAGCGATGAACCATTTAAATATAGTAAAAGAATGGCTAAAGAATAATTAAGGCGTGGGTATATCTCGTGTCTTTATTTTATATGTGGTTACTATGAATCGCCTAACGGTAACTACACGAAAGGAGCGTAGATATGTTTTGTGTGATACAAGAAATTGAAACGAAAAAAGAGTCTATTAGTTGTACATCTGAACATTTAGAGGTAACTGAAACTAAATGGAGTGATGGCCCAACAATCTATGGTTACCGTACTGCAGGAAAACGTTTCAAGAGACCAATAAAAAAAGCCTACAAAATAAGTATTCATCATAGTTATAGGGAACAGGGAAAGGTTAAAAAGAAGCAGTGGGTTATTACTACTATGGGATACTATGATTTATTAGAGTATTAGATCGGAGATTACATTCTCCAAACGAGATTAAATGAAAAGTTAGAAGAAATGGGAATCATGGAGAAACAACTGTGGGATATGGTCTATGTTAAGTTAGATCCTATCATTAATAGGATAAAGGCTGAATTTGAACAAACAGAAGAATATAAGATAGCACAGGAACAAAGTGAGATTCTTGGCACGTACCGCAAGAGGAAGGCTGCCTTTGAAAGTAAATATGAACAAGGCTCGTATGATTGTTGTTATGACGTCTTTGGAGTAGTAAGAAATAAAGAGTATAAAGAGCAGCTACAAGATGAATATGAAGTAAGACAGGAATATCAACAACGTAGTTATGAGGAACACTTTAATGGCAACTACAATGAATCGAGCGGTGGTAGTTACCAAACATCTTCATTCAGTAACTACACAGAGGAAGAAAAAAAGTTTCTTAAGAAATTCTATAGGGTGCTGGCGAGAGAGTTTCATCCAGATATAAATAAAGATAGTGAAAAGGCTATGGTGTTTGTGAATCGTTTAAAGGAGCAGTGGGGACTGTAGGGTACTGTTTTGGCTAGAAAGGCGGATTTAGATATTGGTTTATTTTTGTTGTAGAATATAACTAAAAGAGGAGGGGTTAGTATGATCGATGAACAAAATGCTATTGAAAGTGTAATGAGGTTTTTACAGGATGGAACTAAAAGAACACTATTGGTGAGGGGATATGATAATGATGCTAAGTTAAGGGTAGTTCTTTCTTGTTTGAATGGAGAGTTTAACAAGGGGATTATAAGAACAAGTTCTATGTCTTCTATATCAAATCATATTAATCAAGCCTTTAATAAGAGGCTTTTACCGCATACAGTTAAATCAACAACTAATTATAAATTAGGGAGGATGGCTGTTAATATAAATAGTTATGCAACTCATACACAATCTAACCCAAATGGTAATGAAGATACATTCACTCTATTTCATCCTGTTCAAACGGTATTAGATGATGCTAAAAGATATGAGAAATTCTTGAGTGAGATTCAGAGTACTGAATCGAGAAAAGTAATATTAATTACTACCAATGAGTGGGGCATAAAAGAATGGGATATTGAAAATCACGTGGATGAAACCTTCTTTTATAGTGTGGAAAATGATAATCCAGAAATTATGTCAAATTTGAGATATAACGGAGCATTATAATATACCTAAAAGCATTTATCCGATTGGATGGGTGCTTTTTTGGTATGCCCTGAAATCATTCGGTTTATTTGTAGTCATATAAAATAACCTCACAAAACCTAACCTTGCCGAAGTACTCGTAATAGTATTACATTCGGTTTTCTGATGACAAGGAAAGTGTGGAATGTTTTAGGAGTTCATTTGGATATGACATAGAAAAAGTTACTTTTCTTTGATTTCAAAATCATGGGTGCATAGGAACATTTTACAGGATTACGAGTCTGCTTTACTTAATTTATAATCTTAATGGTAGAGGGAGGTGAGAAGTTTTGAGAAACAGATATGAACATTTAGATGAGAATTATACAGCTGTTTATTGCTATGATTTTCCCGGTAAAAAGGATGCGGTATTCGTAATAGATCGGAAGAATTTACCCCTCCTGATGCAATATGATGTGTCTTGGAATCATAAAAAGAATTCTGGTACGAATAGATTGAATACAGGGATTTCTGCAAGAGATTCAAAAGGTGGATCGATAATCTATCTTACACGCCTAATCATGGGATGCACAGGCGATAAAGAAAAAGTTCGTAATCTCACATTAAATCCATTTGATTTACGAGAATGTAATTTGGTCGTATACCAAGCAGGAGGGCAAAATAAACCTGATTTTAATCAAAAAATGCAGGCGTTAGCAGACAAGGTTCCTCATATGCCTAAAGTTTATCCAAAGAAACAAATTGTAGAAGAAAAGGATATTAAAGTAAGTAAAAAGGATGTCACGACTTCCGCGAAAAAGAGTAACATCCGATTGCTTACAGACGAACTCTCAGACAAATATGCTTTGCTTGACGGAAATAAAGTTATTTTGGAAATGGATATGACACTTGCAAAGATATTTGTCGAACTATTTAACCTACTGAATGGGAAAAAAGGGTTATGATTCAATGAATATATTAAATAACTATATTTGATTGTCAATAATCTTCACTTAAAATTTTGAGAGGGGTTGTATCTTTTTGATACACCTCTTTTTATTTTGTTGTCTGCTGTTATTGCTTCATTGATTTGTGTAGTGAATGTGGTGATATTGTGCTAACCTACCATAAGAGAGGTCTCATACATCAAAATATAATAGTTCAAATCAACTCCACTAATAAACATTGTTTGATAATGTTCTGGATAAAACACATATCCTTCAAATTCTGTTTGTCCTTCTGCCGATCTAATCTATACTCTTTTATTGCCATCTACACATACATAAGAATGAGGTGTACCAAACATTCTCACAAAGTATGGAATCCTATGATCCGGCTTTTCCCCCTGGATAACAGGTGTTTCTGGATAACGTAAATTTGTGAAATATCCAGTGAAAAGAGCGGTGAAATTATAGGCGAGGTATTTTTCCCTCAACAAGTGAAATTTCTCTATTACACTTTTTATTTGTTGAGATAAGCGTCAAATCAACGTCTATTCTTAGTAATCAATACAAGAAAGAAAACTTCACTACGTATTTCACCTACATTTTCACTCGATAGACCTCCTTTATTAGACACCTAAAAAGATACACTCAAATTTGAGCATATCCGTCTATTAAACGGACATAATCTGTGTCTTATTACACGACATAGGACTTTCTCATAAAGTTAGGAAAAAGATTCGCCACAACTGGCGATGAGGATAAGGAATGATAAGGTTCATTCCATTTATTAAAAAACAACCTATAAGTGTCCCAGGGGCTGTCTGCTTAAACTTATTGTCACTACAAAACAAACACGAATACTATTCGTTTATCTCAAAGTGTTGATACTACTCTGATCTCAATGGAGTACTTTTTTCCAAACTCGGAAAATACGGAGAGTTTTAAAAAGTAACGTTACCATTCCCAAAAGGATCGTTACCTTTGCAAAACAAACACGAATACTACTTTACTTTAATGCACACACTATGCACCCTTTTTATGTAGTGCTCATTGTAGTACCGCACCCTTTTCAAAGCAAACACAACTCAACTTAAATTAGAGGACGTCCTCCATTTCGCGCGGTTTACTATTAAATCATGCGACGTCTCACAATATCAGCATTCACTATAATGCATTCCTGGGGAGGGAAGTATTTTACAAAACAAACGAACTCAATCAGCATAAATTTAAGGGATTAAGCAGACTCTAACAAAGGCTAATTTGAAATGGGAGTAAGAAGCGAATACAAATGATTGTAACTGAGCGGATTTATGAGTAAACATTATTTCATGTAGTCATAATGAATGAGAATTGTTGACAACGTGTGATATTATATACATATAGATAAAAAACATAAATGAAAGAATGATGGATTTGCAAATGAATTCTGAAGTGCAGGGTGTTGAAGAAATACCAACTGCTTATCCGTACTATGAATCTATTATATCTCTCATAAAAGAGATTGATAGGATACATAATGAGTTTTCACATCAATGTATGGAGCGATATGGGTTAGCGTTAATTAATCTGAAGAAAAAGCAAATTAGGCATATATTCAATGATGAATTACAAGTTATTAGTGAAGCTTTTTTTTCACTGATTCAAGAGTATACAGAATTACTTGTAGAGCTTGTAGCAAGAATGACATTAGAATATCAATACGTTGACTTGGATTTTCGTCTAAGAATTAAGCAAAAGGAATCTATTGTTAACAAACTACGATACTATAGGTTGTTAAAAAAAGAAGAGGGGAAAGTCGCAATTAATAAATGTATAAACGATTTATTAGGCTTTCGAATAACTCTTAAAGACTTCGACCATAATTGTAAAGAGTTTGATCAAATGTGCCAATCTATACAAGAAGAGCATAAGATAAAAAAAGAGAATTCATCAAAAGGTGATTACAAAGCAACTCATATTTATTTTCGTGGAGAAAGTAATTCGTATTTTCCGTGGGAGCTCCAGATATGGAATGAAGTCGATGCATCTCAAAATGAACAATCCCATAAAGAACATAAGAACAAGCGTGAATATATAAATTGGCCTAATACATATAAAGAGTCAAAAGAAGAATTTGAAGGAGGTGTTTCATAATGGCATTTCATTTTATAGCTATATTGAGTCATTATGCAGAAGGACGTCGGATTGGCTGGCATTATGCATCGGAAGAACAGCTTGACCCTGAAATAATTCAAGGGTTCTTAGATTCGGTGAAGCGAGAGTGTGGAAATGTTCAATTAGGTATTCATAAGTTATCTACTGCTGATGTATCTTGGGAGTCAGTTGTAAAGAAAGATTCCTTTTTTGCTGATGTATTTGTTACAGAGGATGTTGAGAAATTAGTTGCTCAAATCTCTGCGGATCAAGAGTTATCAGTATATGATGTAGCTAAATTTATTTTGTCATTGGTACCTTCTTCACATTTGAAATTACAGAAGTTATTGTATTATGCGTATGCAGATTTTCTTTTATTAACAGGAAAAAGATTATTTAAAGAGCCGATTGTGGCATATAATTATGGTCCTGTAGTAGAAGATATATTCCATAGATATAAAGTGCATGGTTCTTCTACAATTGATTTTGAAGAGGATGCATCATTTTGTATTAAAACAGATGAAATGATTTTAACTCCATCTTGCATGAAGATGATAGCTTCAGAGCATGGGGCAATTGCAGCCAAGAGCGTTTTGGATACATTGAAGAAATATAAAGACTTTGGTGCATTCGAGCTTGTTGATAAAACTCATGAGACTGGAGGTCCGTGGCATAAAGTTTTTATTCACGGAGCAAATTCTGTGATTACTGATGAGTTGATTCAGAAGTATCATGAAGTAACTGCTTAATTTAGGAGATTAAAGACTACCCGTTATAATTGGGTGGTCTTTTTTTTAATGGGGCAGGATTGGGGCAGAACGTCGTAATTTTGAATCATGAAAGAACATCTTAAAACAATTAAGGAACAGTATAAACTTTGTAACGACAGGTGTTAAGAAGAATTAATCCTGTTATAACAGTTTAAAAATATCGTATAACGTGGATGATACCGTAATGAGTTTTATGAAATGAAAATACTCAAAAATATTATTATGTAAATGGATGGAATACCAATTGTGGGATAGAAAACAAGAAAACTTAGTTAATTTGAGGGCATTGAAAAAGTTCATTTAAAGAGAAAAAGAAGATAGCCACCTACTGTATATAGATGGTTATCTTCTTTTTGTATATGGATAATATTTTCATTGCTTACTCAAAATAGGAACTTTTTCAGTAGACTCATTAATTTAGTTCTCTTTTTAATTAGGTATTTTTTATTCTTTTTGAAATTTAATTTTAAAATAAATAAAAACATGTTGAAATTATATTTTACAAATGCTATTCTATACCTGTAATAAAGAAAACGCTTTCGAAAGATGCTTTTATAAATAATTTCAATAAAAAGGATGATATATATGTTAGAAAATTTAACGACAGAAACTCGTAATGAAAAAACGATGAACTTAGATGAGATGTCAATAATAGAATTTCTTAAAGTAATGAACGAAGAGGATGCAAAAGTAGCAGACAGTGTGAAACAAGAACTTCCACAAATTGCAAAAGCGGTAGAAGCAATTGTAGAAGCAAAAAGAAAAGGAGGGCGCTTAATCTATATTGGTGCTGGAACAAGTGGTCGCATTGGTTTGCTAGATGCGGTTGAATGTCCACCAACTTTTGGGACAGAACCTGAAGAAGTAGTTGGATTAATTGCTGGTGGCGAGAAAGCTTTTATCAAAGCGGTAGAAGGTGCAGAAGACAGTAAAGAATTAGGAATTCAAGATTTAAAGGACATTCATCTAACAAATACAGACGTTGTAGTTGGAATTGCGGCGAGTGGACGTACTCCATATGTGATTGGCAGTTTAGAATATGCGAATTCTATTGGAGCACAAACAGTAGCAGTAAGTTGTAATAAAGGTTCCGCAATTGGAAAAGAGGCAAATATTGCGATTGAAGTTAATAATGGACCAGAGGTATTAACTGGGTCTACTCGATTGAAATCTGGTACTTCTCAAAAATTAATTTGTAATATGCTTTCAACAGCATCTATGGTCGGACTAGGAAAAGTATATGGCAATTTAATGGTGGACGTACAATTAACAAACGAAAAGCTTGTAGAACGTGCAAAACGTATTGTAATGGAAGCTACATCTTGTGACTACGAAACAGCTGAATCATATTTAGCAAAGGCTGATAATAAGCCGAAAATTGCAATTGTAATGATCTTAGCAGGTTTTTCAAAAGAAGAAGCAGTGCAACGATTAGAAGAGACTCAAGGTTTTATTCGTCAAGCAATTAAATAAAGTGAAAAAGTTGTTAGTAACCTTGCCTAACTCCGAAGCTTAACTAATGGAATTGCTAAGGAGTTAGGGGCTGGATTTAGATAATAAAAGGAGGAAAGATCATGAGTAAATACCAAAATATGGCGACCGAAATTTTAGATGCTATTGGAGGTAGCGGGAACGTTGCCTCATATACAAATTGTATGACACGTCTTCGTGTGACACCTATCAATCGTAGCGCAATTAATGAGGAAGCATTGAAGAAAATTAACGGGGTTCTTGGCACGGTTGATGATGAAACATATCAAATCATTCTCGGACCAGGCGTTGTTACAAAAGTAGCAGAACAATTTGGTATTGTGCTAGAAGAAGAAAAAGGAAAAGGTAGTACTTCAGGGGCTCCTTCTGCAGAAGAATTAAAAGCAAAAGGCGCAGATATGAAAGCAGAATTAAAGAAAAAGAATAACACACCTTTTAAAAACTTCTTAAGAAAAGTTGGTAGCATCTTTATTCCTCTTATTCCAGCATTCGTTGGAGCAGGGTTAATTGCAGGTATTGCATCAATTTTGTCAAATAATATTACTGCTGGAAACTTAGATGGAGATACTTGGAATCAATATGTAACGATACTAAATGTTATTAAAAATGCAATTTTTGCATATCTAGTAATTTATGTAGGTATTAATGCAGCGAAAGAATTTGAGGCAACTCCAGCTCTTGGTGGGGTAATCGGTGGAACGACGCTATTGACAGGAATGTCACCAGACAATCCAATTCATAATATCTTTACTGGTGAACCTTTATCAGCAGGGCAAGGTGGAGTAATTGGAGTATTATTAGCTGTATGGATTTTAGCATTAGTGGAAAAGCAATTACGTAAAGTGATTCCTGATGCAGTTGATATCATTGTGACACCTACCATTGCATTATTAGTAGTAGGTCTTGTAACAATTTTCTTAATTATGCCTTTTGCAGGTTTTATTTCAGATAACTTAATCGGTTCGATTAACTGGGTATTAGCTCGTGGCGGTGCATTTTCAGGATTTGTTCTTGGTGCAGCATTCTTACCACTTGTTATGTTAGGATTGCATCAAGTATTAACACCAATTCATATTGAGATGATTAATTCAACAGGTGCAACACAATTACTTCCAATTCTTGCAATGGCAGGAGCAGGACAAGTTGGAGCAGCAATCGCAATATGGATTCGTTGCCGCAAAAATAAATCTCTAACAAATATGATTAAAGGTGCACTTCCAGTTGGTATTCTTGGAATCGGCGAACCATTAATTTACGGTGTAACATTACCGTTAGGAAAACCATTTATCACAGCATGTATTGGCGGTGGTATTGGAGGAGCAGTTATTGGGTTGCTTGGCCATGTCGGTGCGATTGCTATTGGACCATCAGGTATGGCATTAATTCCGCTAATTGCTGATGGATTATGGCTTAACTATATCATTGGCTTACTAGCAGGATATGCTGCTGGATTTATTCTCACATATTTCTTCGGTATACCAAAAGAAGCAATGATGGAACAAGAGTAATAAAGTGAAACTTTAATTAGTGGGGAGTTCTTCATCCCCACTGATGGAAGTTTCACTTTATAGAACGATGGCAACTATTCGTGCAATCGAAATAGGAAATCCAAAAATCTCAACAACATAAATGATGGTTAGACTTTTACAACAAAACGTTAACTCATTTTAGGAGAGATACTCATGCTAGGATATTCAATTTACTTTTCACAACTAGATACGTCCTTTATTCAAAAGATGGATCAAAAAGGAGTAAAGACAATTTTCACTTCCTTCCATATCCCTGAAGAACAAATGACTCATCAAATAATCCAAGATTTTTTGGAGGATTCAAAGGAAAACAATAGAGATGTTGTTATTGATATTTCACCTAATACTCTTCAAGTCATTGGTGTTAATTATTACCTTGAAATGAAAGACCTTGGAGTAAAGACAGTTCGTATTGACTTTGGAATTAGCGATGAGGAAATTGTGGAACTGCAAAAGCATTTTCGGATTGTATTAAATGCTAGTACTCTCGATGAACAAAAAATTTGCGAATTACAGGGCAAAGGATTAAATCTGAGGCATGTAGTAGCCATGCATAACTTTTATCCAAGGGAGTATACAGGAATATCAATGGAGTTCTTTTCCAATAAAAACCGCATATTCCAAAAATACGGCATTCAGGTTTGGGCGTTTATTCCAGGAGATAAAGTGTTACGAGGTCCAATTTTTGCAGGGTTACCAACTGTTGAAAAACATCGAAATCAGTCCCCTTATGTAAGTTATGTGGAATTATCACAGGGTTACGATATTGATGGGATTTTTATTGGTGATCCTCAAATAGATGATGATACATTGGATTTGATAAATAGATTTGAAAAAGAAGGAATTATTACTTTACCTACAAGTGAATTGTCTCCTCACATTCCAAAAGACATTATCTATAACAATCGTCCTGATGAATCAGAAGCTGTTATAAGAATTGAACAAGGAAGAGAGCTATTTTCTAAGAAAGAAGAATTGTACACTACTACAAAACCTGGCAAAAGATTGATTGGAACGATTACCGTAGATAATGCTGAATACTTACGATATATTGGTGAAACTCAAATCATGAAACAACAGTTGCCAGAGGATCCACGAGTAAATAGTGTTGGGAAAATACACGATGAATATTTAAGCCTTTTAGATTATGTGAAAGCAGGAACTAAAATTAAGTTTCAATAACGAAGGGAATGATACCTATGTACTAGGGGAAAGCGGCTAGTCATAGGTATTTTTATCCCGCTATTCGCGGGCAGTAAGACCCTCACCTCAAAATTCAGCGAAAGCAAAGAAGATAGGTGGGGGATGAAGAAAACCCCCCACTGATTAAAGTTTCACTTTATCAGGAAGCAAAACGCTGGAGTTAAATAGAAAAAGTATAAATGGAAAGAAGCTGAAATAATTGGCGGTAAATAGTATCCGAACACAAATAGAATTAGTCTTAGGTGAGTTACCTGACTCAGAGAGAAAGATAGCAGAATATATTCTTTCTTATACAAAAGAAGTAACACAGATGACAATACATCAATTAGCAAAGGAAGCAGAAGCAAGTAGTGCGGCTGTTGTTCGCTTTTGTCGATCATTAGGAGTAACTGGTTTTCCAGATTTGAAAGCACGTCTATATGCTGAAGTAGAGCATATACAACATGTAGGATATTTTGATATTGAACCTAATGAAAAAGTGCAGTCCATTATTGATAAAACGTTATCTAATACAGTACAAACGCTTCATGATACAGTGGGTCAATTAGAAACGAAATCTATTGAAGAAGCAGTTAATTTCCTAAGAGATACAGACGTTATTTATATTTATGGAGTGGGGGCATCTTTTCTTATTGCAGAGGATGTAGCGCAGAAATGGATCCGTTTAGGTAAAAAGGCTTATGCAATTTCAGATCGTCATTTGTTAGCGGTAGCGATGGCTACTCAATCAGAAAATGCATTATTTTGGGGAATCTCGTATAGTGGAGAAACGAGAGACGTAATAGAGCTAATGAAAACAGCAAAAGAGCTTAAGTTAAAGACAATTAGCCTTTCTCGTTTAGGAAACAGTAAGATTTCTGAGCTAGCAGATGTATCTTTATTTACAGCGCGTGCACCTGAAGCCAAAATTCGTAGTGCAGCTACAAGCTCTCGATTTGCTCAACTATTAGTAGTCGATGTCGTTTTCTTTGTATACTCGTCTTCTCAATATGAGTTCACAGTAAAGCAATTAGAAAAGACAAAACATGCTATACAGAATCTGCGTGAATAAAGCTTTTCTGTTATAAAGTTGAAAAATAAGTAGTTATGTGATCATTGGAGTAGCAAGTGATAGGCAGGGAGGAATCTTTAAGAATACCTTTGCATTTTTCTGATTATCGTGTATGATGAGAAAGTATTGAAAATTAAATCAGTGATAAACTAGGGGTGCCCAAGAGAAGCTTGGGCTGAGAGAGAAGTGCGAGAACTTCTTAACCCTCTGGACCTGATCTGGCTTGTACCAGCGTAGGGAAGTTAACGGCTTTACATAACTATGTCTTTATGAGCCAGGTCCTTGTTTTACTATGGACCTGGCTCTTTTTATTTTGGCATGCGCTGGCCACTAGTTCTCGTCCTTGTCACACGTAAGGCGGAAGCGGCTCGATCAGAATGGAAGAAGCGAAGCCACCGACCATTCTAGCCACTGAAGCTGGATTCAGAGTCAAGATAATCAAAGTTGCTTGGAAGATGGTTGGAGATTTCAAGCAAGGAAGGTTTCTTGAAACGATAAAGGGGAGGAAACACAAATTATGAAGCAATCTGTTTCAGCTGAGCAAATTGAATTGAAGTCGAGTTTACCTGGGAGTAAGAAAGTCTATGTTGATGGCCCGCGTGAAGGGATGAAAATACCGATGCGTGAGATCGAACAAAGTGATACAAACGGTGTACCAAACCCACCGATTCGCGTGTATGATACGAGCGGACCTTATACAGATCCAGAATACAAAGTGGAACTTGAACAAGGAATTCCAACGCCTCGTCATGGCTGGATTGTTGAGCGCGGAGATGTGGAAGAGTATGAAGGGCGCGAAATCAAACCGGAAGATGATGGTGTGAAGGCTGCATCCGAGCATACACCTGTGTTCCCACAAATGGATCGTAAACCACTTCGCGCAAAAAAAGGGGCAAATGTAACGCAAATGCACTATGCTCGTAACGGCATTATTACATCTGAGATGGAATATGTTGCGATTCGTGAAGGTGTAGATCCAGAGTTTGTTCGTAAAGAAATTGCAGAAGGGCGCGCTATTTTACCAGCAAACATAAACCACCCAGAAGCAGAACCGATGATTATCGGCCGCAATTTCCATGTGAAAGTAAATGCGAATATTGGGAACTCTGCGGTATCTTCTTCCATTGCAGAAGAAGTAGAGAAGATGACATGGGCAACGCGCTGGGGCGCAGATACAATTATGGATCTATCAACAGGAAAAAATATTCATACAACTCGTGAATGGATTATCCGTAATGCTCCGGTACCAGTTGGAACAGTGCCGATTTATCAAGCGCTAGAAAAAGTAAATGGTATTGCTGAAGACTTAACTTGGGAAGTATATCGTGACACGTTAATTGAACAAGCGGAGCAAGGTGTGGATTACTTTACAATTCATGCAGGTGTACTACTTCGTTACATTCCAATTACAGCAAAACGTACAACAGGAATTGTTTCACGCGGTGGTTCGATTATGGCGCAGTGGTGTTTATATCATCATAAAGAAAACTTCCTATACACACACTTTGAAGAAATTTGTGAAATTATGAAACAATATGATGTTTCCTTCTCTTTAGGAGATGGATTACGTCCAGGTTCGATTGCGGATGCAAATGATGAAGCGCAATTCTCTGAGCTGGAAACGCTTGGTGAGTTAACGAAAATTGCTTGGAAGCATGATGTGCAAGTAATGATTGAAGGACCAGGGCATGTACCAATGCATTTAATTAAAGAAAATATGGATAAAGAACTTGATATTTGCCAAGGTGCACCGTTCTATACACTCGGACCGTTAACAACGGATATTGCACCAGGTTATGATCATATTACATCGGCGATTGGCGCAGCAATGATTGGCTGGTTTGGTACAGCGATGCTTTGCTATGTAACACCGAAAGAGCATTTAGGATTGCCAAACAAAGATGACGTTCGTGAAGGGGTTATTACGTATAAAATTGCAGCGCATGCAGCGGACCTTGCGAAAGGACATAAAACAGCCCAGCAACGTGATGATGCACTTTCAAAAGCTCGTTTTGAATTCCGCTGGCGCGATCAATTTAACTTATCTTTAGATCCTGAACGCGCAATGGATTTCCATGATGAAACATTACCTGCAGAAGGTGCAAAAACAGCCCATTTCTGCTCAATGTGTGGCCCGAAATTCTGTAGTATGAGAATTTCACATGATATTCGTGAATATGCAAAAGAGAATGATTTAGAAACAACAGAAGCAATTGAGCAAGGTATGAAAGAGAAGGCAGAAGAATTTAAAGAAGCTGGTAGTCATTTATATCAATAATACGGGATGTAACATTCCGAACACCTTTTTACTTGATTGATCACATGTACTTAACTTAAATATAGAAGCCCCCTTTGCTAAGACGGTAGCAGAGGGGGCTATTATTATTTTTCCTTTAGGAACGTTCGATCCTTTAAGAATAAATTCCAGAAGAAGATAAAGCCTGGAAGTAAGATCGCAATGCCGATTGCATAGAGAATGAGTAAGGCATAGAATGTTTCCTTCGTTGTAAAGCTTGTGAATACAGTAACGTCTGGATAAATGATATACGGTAAATGCGCGACGCCGTAAGCGTAGCTTGCAAATGCATATTGCGCAACAACCGCTAAAACGGCGATCCGTGGCCATCCGAGCGTACTATGCTTTTTATTTGTCCACCAAAGAGAAGAATATCCAATTACAAATAAAATAATAGATACTGTGAACCATGGGAATTGTTTAATTAACCCTTGCATGAGCCAATGTGTTTCGGGTTCCATGACAACAAGGGCGATGATGGCTGTAACAAGTGTTGCTGGACCGAGTACGATGGCATTGCGTCTATAAAGGCGATACGTATCCTCTGAGCCTTGTTCTCTTGCAAAGTCAGCTAGAAAAAGAGAGGACAGGAATAGCTCAGAAGTTAATCCGAATAGCATATAGCAATAAATTACAGGGCTTGATAAAAGTTTTCCGTATAATAGGACTTCTTTACCTCCGGAAGTCGTAATATAAGCGCCTTCTGTCACGGGTAAAACTGTAATTAATAAGGCAGGAATTAAGAGCCCAGTAATACCAGAAATGAAACGCAAGGTATGTTCATATTTTGGTACAGAATAAGCAAACACCATAAATGTACTACGAATAGCGACGAGAACTAAAATTAATGTCACCGGTACGAACATGACTGTTGCAAGGGTAAAAGTCGCTTTCGGAAAGAAGCCAAGAAATGCAACAACAACAAAAACGAGGAAAGTATTTGTGACCTCCCAAGTTGGTGATAAGTAACGATTGGCAAGCTTTGCAGCAAGTGTTGGGTGTTTGGCATATACCATACCCCAAAATCCAGCTCCGAAATCAATGGAGCCTAAAATGCTGTATACGAAGATAAGGGCCCATAAAATGATAATCGCAATACTTGCCTCATGCACGAGAATCTCCTCCTTGCTGCCTTAAATCATTTTTTAGCGGATGTCTTCTAAAGAATGTCCGTAGTACGAAAATCGTTAAAGCGCCAAGCCCGATATATAAAATGATGAATAAAATAAATAAGGGCCCGACGAAATCAGCGCGCGTAGCAGCATCCATTGTGCGCTGCATCCCATAAATCGTCCAAGGCTGACGGCCACTACAACTGAAAATCCATCCGAATTCAATGCCGAGCATCATAATCGGCCCACATGCAGCAGTGGCCCATAGAAGCCATTTTGGTAACGCTGCCCCTTTTTTTCGATAAATAAAGTACCAATATAAAAGAGCAATTGCTGCGACAGCAAAAGTGAATACAGCTGTACCAACCATTAAATTAAAGAACGTATGGGTATAAAATGGTGGCCACGTTTCTTGTGGAAATTCATTTAACCCTTTTACGACAGTGTTAGGGTTAAATCCAACTAGCAAACTTAACATATTAGGAATTTCAAGCCCGTATTGTAGTTCATGGGTTGCCGGATCGACAAATCCGCCAATTGCAAGAGGAGCATGTGATGTTGTATCAAATAATGCTTCTGCTGCGGCTAATTTTTCCGGAGAATGTTCATGTAAGGCAATTGCCGATTCATGCCCAGAAAGCCACATGATTGCGCCGGTAATAAATGTAACGACAAGGCCTAAAAATAGCCCTTTTTTATGATAAGCAATTTCACGTGCACCCAGATTTCGCTTTAATAATTTAAATCCGGCGATGGAAGCAATGACTGCCGCTCCCGTTGCATAAGCAGTAATGACAACGTGAAAAGAGCTTGTGAAAAAGCTAGGATTAAAGAATGCTTTCCACGGGTCAACGTTAAAAACAGAGCCATCAGGATTCATAGAAAAGCCTGCTGGTGTATTCATCCATGTGTTTGCTGAGGTAATTAATACGGCGGATGCAGTAGCACCAAGCATGACAAAAAAAAGTGAGATTAATCTCATAAATGGTGGTAATTTATCTGCTGCATATACGTAAATGGACATAAATAAAGCCTCTAAGAAGAAGGCGAAAATCTCAATCTGGAACGGAACAGAAATCACTTGACCGACAATTTTGGCGAACCCGGGCCAAAGGAGTGAAATTTGTACACCAACGATTGTTCCAGTTGGAATTGCTACACCAAGAAGAATGGCGAAAGCCTTTGTCCATCTTTTTGCCATAACAGCGTAATCTGAATCCTTCTTCCAGTGATATAATACTTCGCTTATAAAAATCATTAAAGATAGTCCGATCCCAAGGGTTGCAAAAATAATGTGGAATGCTAGTGATGACCCAAAGAAAGCCCGTGACAATGTAACAGTATCCATAATTCTACTCCTCTTCATTTTTGCCATTATTTTCTGATTGAACTGGAAAATCTATTCAAAAAAATTCCAAAAAATACATATGTATTTTAAAAAGTTAATATGATATTATAATTTTGAAATCTTCAGAAAAATAAGAAAGGTAAAGAGAAAAATATTTCATTTGTGTTTTAGAACAAAATCTTTTATAATGCTTATACGAACGTTAGTTCTGTTCAGAGAGTTTCATTTGTAGAAGGACAAGCTGGAAGTTCATGTGAAACGGAGGGGATGTTTGTATGTATCCTGAAGTCATTAGAAAAATGGCGTTTTCGAAAGAGCATAAAGATTTGTTATTAAAGTTATACAATAAAGAAATTACACGGCGTGAATATGATCACCTTGTGCAATCACTGTATCGCAGGGCGAAAGAGGCTAATTAACGTGTGTAAAGGATAGAAAGTGAGGGGCAATCTAAAGGATTGTCTTTTTAATGTTTCCGTATGTTCTACTAAGGTTACGGTTAGCCTTATTATAGAGGTGAAAAAATGTGCGGAAACGTTTGTATATATGGATTGCGTTAACTTTATTTGTGATTTTAGGTGGAATTGTTTTTTGGACTGCACTACAAGGGAATCGGACAGAATATTTTATTTTGAGACATATGCTCAATGATAATGGTACGCTCGCAACATATCGAATAGCTGATCCAAAGGTAGGAACGAGCGAGGCAGCCGGTCGTGAAGCATTATCAGAATCAGCAGGGTTATGGCTACAATATACGCTTGATATGGACAATCAATCATTGTTTGATGAACAAGTAAAGGTGATCCAAAATTATTTTATACATCCTGTCCATATTGTTTTATGGAAGATTTCTGAAACAGGAGAAAGACAGTCTGCCACGAATGCCCTCATTGATGATCTTCGTATTATTGAACAGCTATATCGTGCCTATGAAATGTATAAAGAAGAGCGCTATAGAGATCTTGCTGATCAAGTGAGTGGTGCTGTGCTTCGTTATAATAAGAAAGGGAAACAGTATGTTGATTATTATGACGCAGATAAGGGTATGCAAAATAACATATTAACGACATCTTACATAAATCCAAGTGCATTCTCTTATATGAAAAAGTACGGAAAAATCTCAGAAACGCAGTATCAGGAAGTGATTCAATTTTTAGCGGATTATCCAAGGCGTGGCTGGGCATTCTCGAAAGAATATAAAGAGGATGGTACATTTGCATTTGAAAACCAGGTGAACTTGATTGATCAATCGTATGTTGCCTATCATCGCAGTTTAGGCGGAATTTCCTCTGAAGCATATTTAGATTTTATTAAAAAGGCATTTCGTAAAGATGGGAAGCTATACGGTCGCTATGATTTAGAAACAGGAAAACCAGTAGTAGATTTTGAATCCCCAGCAGCGTATGGGCTGACAATTCTATATGTGTTACAAACGGGAGATATAAAGTTTGCTAAGGAATTGTACGAGCGTATGAGTGAATTCCGGAATGACAACGTATTCAGCAGATTTTATGGCGGATATGTAACTGGAAAAGAGGGCAACACGCATATTTTTGATAATGTGTTGCCGCTGTTAGCTGAGACGAAATTGAAAATGGATAAGGAATAGAAATGCCATTCTAGAAAGGGTATAAGCTTCTTCTTATTTTTTACCTCTTAATAACGGTAAGGTAGGTATGAGTGCTGGCCATTTTAATATTGGAGTAGGAGAAGGTCCTGTAATCCATGTATGGAATGGAAGAACACTACATATAACCATTGCGATGATAGAGAATGTTGCCGTCATAAGAAAAAGGAATAGACTATATAGAATTGTATTGGCTTGTACTGTAAATAGAGATAGTAATTTCGTGCTTAGCTGTAAGAAGAAAAAGTGTGCTAAATAAGCTCCGTATGTGTAGTTTCCGATAAAACGCAATGTTTTATATAATGTTCCTCGCCGCTGAACAATCATGATAGATAATACGTAAAGTATGAGTATTTCACATACAATGTATAAAAACATGGATGGCTTTAAGTATGTAGATACAGTGAGATGAATCGAATCTACACCATAGAAGCTAAACATTTCATAATTAATGAATAAGAAGAAAATAAAAAACAAAATTGTCACAAGCGGTATGTGCTTCATGACAAATAAACGCCAAGCCCGCAGTGCTACCGCTGCAATTCCGCCCATAACAAAGTAGAATGAATAGAAGAAGAAGGAACGGTCTGTATAATGTAAGATGGTTGAACGAGTTAATACTTCGCCGTTAAAAATATAATGGGAAGAGAACCACATTAAGAGAAAATATAGGATGGCAAAAGCAACCATGAATCTATATATGTCTTGCTGATTATGTGTTCGTTTTTGAAACCAATAAAATAAAGTACATAGTAAGGGGAATAGCAAATGAATTTGAAACATCATGATGACATACCAAAGATGAGGCGCCGCTGTTCCAAGTAATAGGCTCTTTATTCCGCTTTGCATCGTAACGAATTGGGTTGTTGTAAATAAGTAAATGATAGACCAGAATAAGTAAGGTGCAAGTAGATGTGCAGTTTTTTCGTATATGTATTCTTTATATACCATTTGTTTTGTATACTGCCGAATTAAATGAAATCCAACGATAAAGATGAATGCTGGTGCTGAAAATTTTGCGAGGTTGAATAGCATTCCAATAATGAGAGATTGTTCTAATGCGATATTTCCTTGATTCATTGTATATAGTAAAGAACTTTGTAAAACAACAGCAAGAAACGCGATGCTTTGCAAAACCTTAAATTCTGGGGCATTTTGTGTCATGATTTCCATCTCCTTTTCCATACATGATTATAGTACGAAGAAGAGGGAAGGGCTGTGGAAAATTTGTGAAAGTTATAACAAATTTGTGATTAAAGAAAAAAAGAGCGTTAGTTTTATGAAAAACAACGCTCTTTTTTCTTATGCAAATTTATTCTTAACCCAGTCTTTCCCTTCAACAAGACGAGCTGTCATTACGGCACAAACATTATCACCTGTTACGTTTAACATCGTTGCTGGTGGGTCGATGATTGTACTAATAGCTGCGATAATTAGCAATGCTTCTGGTGGGAAGCCGTATAGAGAAACGATTAACATTTCACCAATCATACCACCGCCTGGAATAGCACCCATTACTGTTCCTACTAATAGGGAAACAACAAGAGCGATTGCTAATGTTTTTGGACTTGAGAATTCCATATTGAAAATCCCGAATAAGAAAGCAATTTTAATTACGCCACCTAAAACAGATCCGTCTTTATGAAGTGTAGAACCAAGAAGAACAACTGTTTCACGAATGTCAGAAGAAATACCCATTTTTTTAGTTGCTTCTAAGTTTGCTGGAATACTCGCGGCACTACTACAAGTTGCAAGTGATGTAACTGTAGGAGAGACCATGTTTCTCCAAAAAATTTGTACACCTTGTTTGCGCCCTGCAAGGTAAGCATAAAATGTAAAGGCAACAAAGAAGTATAAGATAGAAGCCGGATAGTATACCATTGCAGCTCGGAAATACGTTCCAAGAAGCTGTGGACCGAATTCTCCAACTAAAGCTGCGAAGTAGGCAGCTAGTCCAATTGGAGCATAGTACATAATGAATGATACAACTTTCATTGAGATCTCTGCGCCAGATTGTAAGAAGCTAGCGAATGGCTTTCCTTTTTCTCCAACTGCTGAAGTTGCTACCCCCATTAAAATAGAGAAGAAAATAAGCGCTAGCATATTTTCACGAGATAATAACTTCGAAAAGTCTGATACGGTGAAAATACCCACGATTTGATCAGCCACGCTAATATTTTCAATTTTATCAGGCTTTGTTAGTTCTAATACAACACCTTGCGCTGGTGGGAATATTTTCACAACAATAATCATAAAAATTGCAGCAATAATACTTGTAAATAAGAAAGTCCCAGCCATGCTAGACATAATTTTTCCGAAACGTTTTAATCCATCCATATTGGCAATAGATGAAGCAATGCTAAAGAACACAAGAGGCACAACAATCGTAAACATTAAGTTTAAGAAAATGTCACCAAGCGGTTTTAAAGCAACTGCATCGGTACCCATGAAATAACCAATGAAACCACCAATTAGGATGGAAGATAATAAAATAAGTGGAAAGCGGTAAGCTTTCATATATATACCCTCCAATCTATTTATAAAAAATCATACTGAATCATTATAATCAGTTGTGAGGCTGTTTACTAGGAGAATACACATAGATGGAATAGCGTGAAAACGGAGAAACTTTTGTTTTTATGCTCGTCATATGAAAAATAATCTAGACATATATATTGGTAATCTAGTAGTGGATATGAAGAGCAACGTTGATATGATTCCAGCATGATTAAAAATAAGGGGGGAGTTTGATGAACATTTTACTTTGCTGTGCAGCAGGAATGTCTACCAGTTTACTTGTAACGAAAATGGAGAAAGCGGCACAAGCAAAAGGGTTAGAAGTAAAAATCTGGGCTGTATCGGGTTCGGAAATACGGAATCATATTGATGAAGCGGATGTGCTCTTGCTTGGACCACAAGTGCGTTATTTATTACCGAAGATGAAGGAAATGTGTGGAGAAAAAGGGATACCTGTTGATATTATTCACTCTGTACATTATGGCCTTTGTAACGGAGAGGCCGTATTGGAAGCAGCATTGTCAATGGAAGCATGAGGAGAGTGGAGTAGATGGTCCGGTTTTTAGAGAAATATGTGATGCCAATAGCAGGGAGAATTGCACAGCAGCGACATTTACAAGCAATTCGTGATGGCATTATTTTAACGATGCCTTTCTTAATTATTGGTTCATTTTTCCTTATCATTAGTGCTTTGCCAATACCTGGATACAATGATTTTATGGAAGGTTTATTTGGAGGGAATTGGCAGAAGGCGTTAGGGTATCCAGTTAGCGCAACATTTAATATAATGTCTTTAATAGCCGTTTTTGGAATCGCTTACAGACTAGGGGAACAATATAAAGTGGATGCATTAGCAGCAGGGGCATTGTCAATTGTATCATTCTTACTTGCAACTCCATTTCAAGTGACGCATATCATACCTAGTACGAAAGAGAGTGTACTTGTAGATGGAGTTATACCTGCTGCACTGATGGGAAGTCAAGGATTATTCGTGGCGATGATTATAGCACTTATATCTACTGAAATTTACAGGTTTATTATCCAAAGAAAGTTGATTATTAAAATGCCAGAAACGGTTCCACCAGCTGTAACACGTTCATTTGCAGCACTTGTTCCAGGATTTATTGTTGTGACAGTTATTTGGATTCTACGTTTAATTTTGGAAAACACCTCTTTCGGTAGTATTCATAATATTGTAGGGCAGCTCTTGCAAGCTCCGCTTAGTGTACTTGGTGCAAGTCTTTTTGGTGCAGTAGCGGCGGTTATTATTGTCCATGTGCTTTGGGCATGTGGGATTCACGGGGCTGCGATTGTGGGCGGTGTTATGAGTCCGATTTGGTTATCACTAATGGATCAAAACCGTATTGCTTTTCAGGCGGGGCAAGATGTTCCCAATACGATAACAGCACAATTCTTTGATTTGTGGATCTATACAGGTGGATCTGGTGCGACGCTTGCACTTGTTGTAGCGATGTTATTATTTGCACGGAGTCAGCAATTAAGAAGTTTGAGCCGGTTATCAATTGCACCAGGTATTTTTAATATTAATGAGATGGTTACATTTGGGATGCCAATTGTACTGAATCCGCTTCTGCTTATTCCATTTATACTTGTGCCAGTCGTTTTAACAATTGTCTCTTATTTCGCAATGGAATGGGGGATTGTTGCTCGGCCAAGTGGAGCGGCTGTACCATGGACAACGCCAATTTTCTTTAGCGGATATTTAGGAACAGGTGGAAAAATTTCAGGCGTTATATTGCAGTTAATTAACTTTGCAATTGCTTTCCTAATTTATTTACCATTCTTGATGATGTGGGATAAGCAAAAAGTGGCTGAAGAAAAGGGGGAGTAAGGAGTTAAGATGGATACATTAGAGACGCAGGCTTTTCATTTGATTTTACATGGAGGAAATGCGAGAAGCAGTGCGATGGAAGCAATTGATTATGCAAAACGTGGAGAGTTTAAAGAAGCGGAGGCGAAATTGCAAGAAGCCTTGCAAGAACTGCAAGAGGCACATCGTTTGCAAACGGATTTAATACAGAGAGAAGCTGGTGGAGAAAAAACAGAAATTACACTGCTTATGGTTCATGCACAAGATCATTTAATGAATGCTATAACAATGAAGGAATTAGCGAGTGAATTTGTAGAGTTATATAGGAAAATGTTAGCAAAAGAATGAGGCCTTGCTTATGCAAGGTTTTTTTTATGTATGAAAAAGTGTCAGTCATGACGGAGGCGATACCACTTATGTATCAATCTATTTCTTTTCTTTAAATATATGTAACAATAAAAGTGTAAGGGGGGTGGAAAGTAGTGAAGATTCACCTTGAATTAGACCCATCACAAGATGAAATAGAGATTATTGTAAAGACAAAAGAAGTAACAGATGAAATTCACCATCTTTTAAAAAGGATAGAAGGGGGGAATGTGAAGCAAATTGTTGGAATTTTGGATCAGCAATATTATTTGTTAGAACCAAAAGATATTTATTGGTTTTATGCAGAGGGTCGAAAAGTAATGGCTCAAACGACGAAAGGAAGTCTTGAAGTGAAATCACGTTTGTATGAGCTAGAAACAAAATTACAGGGTGATCGATTTGTACGATTTTCAAAGTCTACACTAGCCAATTTACAGCATGTAACAAGCTTTGAAATGTCTTTTAGCGGCAGTATGTGTGCATACTTTTCAAATGGAATGAAAGAGTACGTTTCAAGAAAGTATGTACCGCTTATTAAAGAAGCTCTAAATATGGGAGGAGGCTAGAATTATGGTTACTTTGTTTGATAGAGTATGTGCCAAGGTTATTGCAGGAATGGCGATGGCGATGGTTTATAGCTTATTGTTTTTAGGAATTGGTTATGCAAATGGAATGGATGTATTAGAGACAAAGACATTGCTTACTCACCTTGTAACAGCAAATATTGTGGGGATGATTTTCTCATTTGCTTCCTTTGTGTTTGAGAGAGAGGAATGGAGCATTTTAACACAAACAATCGTTCACTTTATCATTTTACTAGGAGCATTCTTACCGATTGCAATCTGGATTGGCTGGGTTCCAAATCGCCCTGTTCCGATTCTTATTTGCATGGGTAGCTTTATCGTTATTTACTTCATTATATGGTTTGCGATGACAATGTATTGGAAGAAGAAAATTGAGGGACTGAATAATGGGTTGAAATGAATATTGTAAAAGGCGGTTATTAGCGTTGGGGATTGAAGTGAGTACTTTAGTCAAAAGCTACGGAGATCATGTTGTTTTGGATGAGATTCATTTTTCTATAAAAAGTTCAATCTAGTTCATAGTAAAAGCATAGCCATCCGTAGCGGCCTATTTTGCTGATGCGGATGGCTATGTTTTTGTTCTTCTACATATTCCAAAATATCGCCAGGCGGACACTCTAGTTCTTTACCGATTGCTTCTAATGTAGAAAAGCGAATGGTTTTATAATAAATTTTATTGTTTTTTAATAAAAAGTAAAATTTCTTTATAAAAATATTTTATTTTCTTGTTTCAAATACAACTAGACAACTAAACACTAATCTATTTTCATACAGATATGTGTTACAAGCGTGTTGTTTTATAACACACTATCTATATTTTGGGTAACACACAATTCGAAAGCGGTAACACACAATAAAAACACTTGAAAAAACGTTAATTTTAAAGGGATTTAAAAAGTTGGCACGGCAATTGCATTAATAAAAGGCGTAAAGAAAAATAAATAACAAAAATCGTTTACATGCATAGGGGGACTTATTAATGAATATTTTACTTTGTTGTTCAGCAGGAATGTCTACAAGTTTACTAGTTACAAAAATGGAAGCAGCTGCAAAAGCTCGGGGACTAGAAGGAAAGATTTGGGCTGTGTCTGGGGATGCAGTGAAAAACAACATAGATGAGGCAGACGTATTATTACTAGGACCACAAGTTCGTTACATGCTTTCTTCTTTGAAAGCGCTTGCGGATGATCATAGCGTTGGTATCGATGTTATTAATCCAATGCATTACGGCATGATGAATGGAGAGGCAGTTTTGGATCACGCATTAACACTTAAAAAATAATTAGGGGGGGAAGACAATGCAAAAGTTTATTGCATTTATGGAAAAATATATTGTTCCAGTCGCTGGTAAAATCGGGTCACAACGTCATTTAGCTGCGATTCGTGATGGTTTTATTGCAGTTATGCCGCTTATTTTAGTTGGTGCCTTTGCATCACTGATTAATGGCTTTCCATCTGAAGCTTTCCAAAACTTCATGAAAGGTACATTTGGAGAAGTTTGGAAAGACGTCGGCGGTGGGATGTGGACAGGTTCTTTCGCAATTTTAGCATTAATCATCGCATTTACAACAAGTTATAACTTAGCAAAATCTTACGGTGTTGATGGATTGTCAGCAGGTATTATTTCATTTGGTGCGTTAATTATTCTTACACCAACAACACCGAAAGAGGGCGGATTGAACTTAGCTTGGACAGGAGCACAAGGCTTATTCGTAGCAATCATTGTCGCACTTCTTGTTACTGAAGCATTCCGTTTCTTTGTACAGAGAGAAATTACTTTCAAAATGCCAGACGGAGTACCACCAGCAGTTTTAAGATCATTTGCGGCATTAGTACCAGCATTTGTTATTTTAACAGTAGTTGCAGGTATTCAATTAGCAGTGAAATTAGCAGGTACAAGCGTTCATGAATTTATCTTTAATACAATTCAATTACCACTACAAGGTTTAGCAGGTACATTACCAAGTGCGATTGTAATTGTCATTCTTGTTCACGTTCTTTGGTTCTTTGGTTTACATGGCCCGAACATTGTAGGTGGGATTATTGAGCCATTATACTTACCAGCATTAGAAAAAAATATCAAGATGTTCCAAGATGGTGTGTCTTCATTTGATGTGCCAAACATTATTACAAAACCATTCTTTGATACTTTCGTATATCTTGGTGGTTCTGGTGCAACATTAGCATTCTTAGTCGTTGTATTAATTGTAGCAAGAAGTGCTCAATTGCGCGGGGTATCCCGATTATCAATTGGACCTGGTGCATTTAACATTAACGAACCAGTAATCTTTGGTACACCGATTATTTTAAACCCAATTTTATTCGTTCCGTTTATTGTGGCACCAGTTGTACTAGTAATTACGTCTTATACAGCTATATCTCTTGGATTTGTGCCAAAAACAGTTGCGATGATTCCATGGGCAACACCACCAATCATTAGTGGCTACCTTGTAACAGGCGGACACATTTCTGGTGCAATTCTACAGTTGTTAAACTTTGTAATTGCAATGGTAATTTACTATCCATTCGTTGTATTATGTGACCGTTCTATCGTTAAAACTGAAAAAGCAGCAGCACAAGGAAATAATCAATCTGTACCTATGTAATATATGAATGTTCTCACGGGCAAAACGAGCCCGTGAGAACAATAGCTTTTATATTCTGTTCAGACAGATGGCATACATCTAGAAGAACACCAAAACAAAATTAAGAAAATAATATTTTCATAGACACGTTCAAACTGAAGGGGTATTTCAATCGGTTGAACTATATAGAGAGGGCGGTAAATTATGATGACTACAGTAGAACAAATCCCATTCCAATTAATTTTACACAGCGGTAACGCAAGAAGCTATGCGATGGAAGCACTGCAATATGCAAAACAGGGGAAATTGCAAGAAGCAGATGAAGCGATGGCAAAAGCGAAAGAAGCAATCAATGAAGCACATCATTTCCAAACAGAGCTCATACAATCAGAAGCAAGGGGAGAAAAAACAGAAATTAGTGTTCTTTTAATTCATGCACAAGATCATTTAATGAATTCAATGACTGTAAAAGAATTAGCAGCGGAATTTATTGATCTTTATAAAAAGCTTGATGCGAAAGGGGAATAAAGTATGAGCGGAATTAAAATTGCTACAATCGGCGGTGGATCTAGTTATACACCAGAGTTAATTGAAGGATTTATTAAGCGTTATGATGAACTTCCAGTTCGTGAAATTTGGTTAGTAGATATTGAAGCGGGAAAAGAAAAGTTAGAAATCGTTGGTAACTTAGCAAAACGCATGGTGAAAAAAGCTGGTTTACCAATTGATATTCACTTAACACTTGATCGCCGCGCAGCATTAAAAGATGCTGACTTTGTAACAACACAGCTTCGCGTAGGTTTATTAGAGGCACGTGCAAAAGATGAAGCAATTCCATTAAAATATGATGTGATTGGTCAGGAAACGAATGGTCCTGGTGGTTTATTCAAGGCGCTGAGAACGATTCCTGTTATTTTGGATATTTGTAAAGATATGGAGGAGCTTTGCCCGAACGCTTGGCTCATTAACTTTGCGAACCCTGCTGGTATGGTAACAGAGGCTGTGCTTCGTTATACAAGTATTCAAAAAGTAGTCGGATTATGTAATGTTCCGATTGGTATTCGTATGGGACTTGCAAAATTGCTTGAAGTAGATGCAAGCCGAGTTCATGTTGACTTTGCTGGTTTAAATCACATGGTTTATGGATTAGATGTATATTTAGATGGAGTTAGTGTATTGGATCGTGTGCTAGATCTTGTAACAGATCCTGAAAAGCAAATTACGATGGAAAACATTGCAGCATTGAATTGGGAACCAGATTTCATTCGGGGGCTTCGTGCAATTCCATGTCCATATCATCGTTACTACTATAAAACACGTGAAATGTTAGAAGAAGAAAAACAAGCTTCTATTGAAAAAGGTACACGTGCAGAAGTTGTGAAAAAATTAGAAGAAGACTTATTTGAATTATATAAAGATCCGAACTTAGATATTAAGCCACCGCAATTAGAAAAACGAGGCGGAGCTTATTACAGTGATGCAGCATGTAGTTTAATTACATCTATTTATAATAACAAAGGTGATATTCAGCCTGTTAATACAAGAAATAACGGTACAATTGCAAGCTTGCCGCATGATTCAGCTGTTGAAGTAAACTGTGTAATTACAAAAGAAGGTCCAAAGCCGATTGCGGTGGGTGACTTACCAGTTCCGGTTCGCGGTTTAGTTCAGCAAATTAAATCATTCGAGCGCACATCAATTGAAGCTGCTGTCACAGGTGATTATCATAAAGCGCTGCTTGCTATGACAATTAATCCACTTGTACCATCAGATAAAGTAGCAAAACAAATTTTAGATGAAATGTTGGAAGCTCATAAAGAATATCTTCCGCAGTTCTTTAAAAAAGTAGAGAAATAAAAGCGGCGCTTATAAAGCCCGCTTTTTTTCATTCAACAGGAGGGAAAATCATGATTCGATTAATCGTAAATGCAGATGACTTTGGTCTTACAGAAGGTACAAACTACGGAATTATTGAAGGACATGTAAATGGGATTGTGAATTCTACGACAATGATGATGAACATGCCAGGGACAGAGCATGCTGTCCGTTTAGCGAAAGAATATAAGTCATTAGGAGTAGGGGTGCATCTCGTTTTAACTGCGGGAAAACCGCTTCTTACAGATGTTCCGTCTCTTGTAAGTAAAGATGGTTTCTTTCATAAGCAAAGTACTGTAAGAGAAGGAAATATAAATCCTACAGATGTTGAAAGAGAGTGGACTGCTCAAATTGAAAAGTTTTTATCTTCTGGATTAACACCAACGCATTTAGATAGTCATCATCATGTGCATAGCTTGCCAATTTTACACGATGTCCTTGAAAGATTAGCAGAAAAATATAATGTGCCAATTCGTCGCTGCGAGCAAGAGAGGGCAGTGCGTCCGTTTTCTGATGTGTTTTATAGTGACTTCTATAGCGATGGTGTGCAGGAGGATTACTTTGTTAAATTAAAAGAGCGTGTACAGGACGGAAAAACAGTAGAGGTTATGGCGCACCCTGCTTACATTGATCCAGAGCTTGTGAAGCGCTCTTCCTATGTAATGGACCGCGTGAAGGAACTGCGAATTTTAACGGAAAGTGATTTGCCAGAAGGTATGGAGCTTGTGAAATTTTAAGAAAGACTTAAAAACGTTCTTTTTAGGAGGGGGAGAGGATCCGATCGTGCATAGGGGTGGTCAGCCCCTCTTGCCAATTAGAAAAGAGAGCAGGTCACTTTTAGTTCTGCTTAGCAGAGGTTTATGGTGAGAAAATAAAATGGATTTATATAGTGAAAAAGACGGTTTATTAAGGCCGTCTTTTTGTATATCTAGATAATGGAAAGGATATAACCACTTAAAGCACCAAGGACAACAACAATCCATGGAGGGACTTTCCAAAATGCTAACAGGCAAAATAAGAGCGAGGCAATGACAAAGTGGGTGGTACTCATAATGGAGCTTGTCCAAATTGGATTGTAAAAAGCAGCTAGTAAAATACCGACAACGGCGGCGTTAATACCAAGAAGTGTGCCTTGAATATAAGGCTGGCGTCTTACATAATCCCAAAATGGCAAAACACCAATGACAAGTAAGAATGCAGGAAGGAAGATAGCGATTGTTGCAAGAGTAGCTCCGAGTGTTCCACCTAGTACAGTTCCTATGTAAGAAGCGAATGTAAAGAGTGGCCCCGGAACGGCTTGTGTTAATCCGTATCCTGCTAAAAATTGTTCTTTTGTCATCATGCCATTTAAAACAAATTCATTTTCAAGAAGAGGAAGAACGACGTGTCCTCCGCCAAACACCAGTGAGCCAGAGCGATAGAAACTATCAAACATGGCAATCCAGTGCGAAAATGGTCGTAATATTGGTAACAAGAATAATAAACCAAAGAATAGTAAGAGACACAGGGCAGCTGTTATACGTGGAACAGGAATGTGCGTTTTGCTAGTAGGCGGAATTGCATGCTCACGGTATAAGAACCAACCGACAATACCAGCAATGAAAATAAGCAATACTTGAGTCCAAACGCTTGGGAATAATAAAGCAATGGCTGCGGTAAAAACTGCAATTGTTGCCCGGTTTCGGTCAGGTGTTAATTTCTGTGCCATTCCCCATATTGCGTGGGCGACAATTGCTACTGCTACAAGCTTTAAACCATGAATCCAGCCAGCGTCCACCACATGAAATTGCTGGAGTAGTGAAGCGAAAAAGACCAGAACAAGAACTGATGGGAGTGTAAAGCCGGACCAAGCGACTATAGCTCCAAGGAATCCTCCACGCGATAAACCGATAACAATTCCAACTTGGCTGCTTGCAGGACCGGGAAGAAATTGACAGAGTGCTACTAAATCCCCATAGCTTCGCTCATCCATCCATTTTCGTTTTTGTACGTATTCGTAATGGAAGTAACCGAGATGAGCTACAGGTCCTCCAAAAGAAGTAAGCCCTAACTTAAGTGATACAAGAAAGAGTTCTATTAATAATTGGCAAGAATGTTTTAGTGTCTTCAAAGGAACGTTGTAACCTCCTAAAGAAATTTCGAATCTACGTGCATTATACAGGAAGCATTGTGGTATGAGGAATGGTTATTATGTAACGTTTTTGTAAATATTTGCGAAGAGGAATAAGCCCCCTATAACAATCGCTTCTGAAAGAGTCATAATTAATGGTGTCCCGGCAATAAATTAGTTAAAGAGATACCAGCTATTCAAATTGAAATTTATATAAGGAGAATGTTGCTAGTATGACAAAACATTTCGTTGCTAAGCTAAAAGGAGGTAATGAATTACCTCCTGTAAAAACAAAGGCTTATGGGGTAGCAGAACTTATTTTTAATAGAGATTTTACAAAACTACATTATAGGGTCATAGTGAAAAATATTGAGAAAGTAACATCTTGCCAAATTCATTTAGGGAAAGGGAATCAGAGCGGGCCAGTGGTTTTGTTTTTATATGGACCTGTGAAGCATGGAATTAGCGTGAATGAAGGAACGATAACAGGTGTGGTGTCTGCTGAAGATTTAGAAGGACCTTTGCAAGGAAAGATGTTTGAGAATCTTGTGCAGGCAATTGACGAAGTGAATGCATATGTAAATGTTCATACAAGGACATATGCAAAGGGAGAAATTCGTGGGAAGGTAAAGGAGTATAGCCGATCGATGAGCCGATAAATAAACATGCCCGTGAATATTAACATTCACGGGCATGTTTACTTTACTCTTTTTTTTCTGGTTGATTCTTTATGAAGAAGTCCATTACATAAAAAACTTCATCATCTGGAATCTGCACGTCAAACGTGTTTTCAATTGGTTGCAATGATTTTTTTACTTTCATGTACATCCAATATTCATCTTGTCTACGTGCTTCTTTGTCAGGATAAGGGAGGAGCTTTTCTCCCTTTTGAAGCCGGTCAATCATACAGCTCATATGCAAAATAACTCCCATTAAACTATCAGGGTTTAACTGTAAGGAGATAAGCTCTTGGATTGTATTAAGCGCGTACCGTATTGTTTTAATCATGAGTGCTCCATCATTGCGCTGCATTTGTTGCCCGAGAATATCAGCCATTTTTGCATATGTTTCTTCATACGTAATTAATTCTTGGATTGGCTGAATGGCTTTATAGTTTACAATGTCTTGGAAATGATACGTTAAACATGGTACTTGTACATCAAAGTTTGTGACAATACAAATCATATTGCGTTCTTTCTTTATGTTTTCAATCATTTTTGTTAAATCTTTTTCATGAACGATACTAATTGGAATAATTTCTATTAAATCTTTATCGAATCGCAAATAGTTTTCAAGCATTTTTTGAATAGCTAGCGCGCTTCCTTCTCCTGTTAAACAAGCTGTTAAAATGACTGATTTCATTGGAGCGAGCGGCTTTTTCTTTTCTTCTTGTACGTTCAGGTAAAACGGTGTTAAGTTTTTCACCGTTTCATATAACGCATCTAATGAGTACCCGAGCTGAGCTTTTCTTGCTGCTTCTAGTACGTGCGGCGTACTTGTCATAGAGAGAACGCGTACAGGAATATGAAATTCTGTCTCTAGTATATCCCCGATATAAGCAAGTGAACCCATATCAACGAGTAAGAGAAGACCATTTATATGTCCTAGCGTTTTCATGTACATTTTTACTCGTTCTAAGAAATCTTTCGGTGATTCATGAAGCGGCATATCAATTCCTGTTACTTCATCAATACCGAGCAATTCATTGGCGACATTTGCCATTTCTGTTGCGATACCATTGCCGTGAGCTAAAATTAATACTTTTACTTCTGTTTGGGAAGCAGGAATGGGATCAACGACGAAAAACATCGTTAAAAATCCAGCTTCATCAATTGGCATTGTGATTTGCAGTTCTTCTTCCAAAAGTTGAATACACTGCATAGAAACCGAGAAGGCTTCTTTATATTTTGTGCGAATTTGGTTCAACTGTGGGTGATGAATTTGTTTCCCACTTTGTAGTCGTTGTAAAGTTGTCTGTACATGTAAACTTAAAGCGAGAAAGACTTTTTCATCGAATATCTTAGCTAAATGTTTTTCTGCTAGTTCGGCGATTTTTTCACACACGGAAACAATATTACGATCGACAATTTTAAAGACATTTTCATGATTTGTCTTTTTTGACATTTGATTAAAATAATGGACGAAAAAGCTTTGGATATCATTGTCTATTAATAACTCTAATTCTTCTTCTTCAATCCCGCGTGCTTGTAGTTCTTCATATTTATGATCAATGTAATCATAAATGGAAGAACGTGTATCTTCTGTTTTATGTCTACTCCATCCTTCGTCACTCGTAAATACAAATGTTTCGTTTGGCACTTGATACAGATGGCGGCTTTTTCTTTCGATAAATAAGCCTTCCTTCATGTACCATGGCAAATCAGTGCTAGAAACGCGGACATAGTCTCTTTTCTTTGTTACGAAGTCAGAATAGGCTTTCGCACAGGCAATTTGTACATCTGTTTTTAATTGTCCAATGTTATTTGGACATTGATAAAAGACGAACGCGCGCATTGCATTCGGACTGACATGAATGTCTTTTCGCAGACGAATCGCTTCATTTGTAAAAAAGAGTTGCAGCAAGGCGAAGCGTTCCTGATGCGTTCTCTCACGAAGTGGTGGAAGCGTTACGGTCATCGGAATGCGTCTTGTAAATGTTTTGAGTAAAAAGGAGTTTGGTTCTTCTGTTGTTGCAGTAATAATTAATACTTGTGCTCGGCGCTCGTTCTCTGTCTCTCCGAGGCGACGATATACACCGCGATCAATAAATGTGAATAGCATTTCTTGACCTTCTGGAGGAAGGCGGTGCACTTCATCCAGAAAGAGAATTCCTTCATGGGCTTTTTCGATTAATCCTTTTTGATCACTCGCACCAGTGTAAGCACCCTTTTTGATCCCGAAAAGTTGTCCAAGCAGAAGCTGTGGATTATTTGCGTAATCCGCGCAGTTAAAAACGATAAACGGCGCATCTTTTGGGAGTTGATTGACTTCAATCGCATATTCGTGCATTAAAGAGGCAAACATAGATTTCCCGACACCTGTTTCTCCAAGTAGTAATGTATGCATACCATTTGGAGGATAGAGTACAGCAGCCTTTGCCTTTTCACTCGCAATTTTGAGGCTTGTGTTTTCTCTTGCAAAGACATCGAGTGAAGTGCTATTTTGTGAATGCGTTTCCATAGGAGAATTAGCTCCTAAATAGAAACGGACAGGTCGTGTTCCTGTTTTAGATAAACGACCATCTTTCACAAGTTTATTTAAATCGCTGCTTACATTTGCACGATCTAGCTGTAGAAGTGTAGCGAGTTCAGATGCTGTTACACCTTCTGAGTAATTTCCCTTTTGCATTGCATTATAAATGAGGTCCATTCGTTTCATTTTTCTCCACCTCGAAACTTCATCACTATTTAAAATTTTACACAAAAATGGGAAGTGTGGGAAGAGAAAAAGAATAAACAGCCCCAGTATTATACTAAAGCTGTTACAATCTTGTGTCCTTCCAGAAGTTTACTTCTAAATGGGAGGAAGGATTATAAGGAAGAAGTGTGTATCCTTTTTCCTTCAGGTAGTCAATTACCTTTGGAAGAATTTTCACTGTGACGCTAGACTCATGCATTAAAATAACTTCAACTTGTTCGTCGCTTTGGTTCATAACTCGCTCTAGTATAGCAGAAGGATTATGATAACTTTTCCAGTCATATGTATCGATTGTCCAATCCCACATTTTGTACCGAGCAGAAACAAGTGCATCACGATAATTCTTTTTTAAATAAGGCATACTACCATATGGAACGCGAACTAGGTGTGTATTCAAATTTGTTGTACGGCGGACAATTGAACGGGTTTGTTCCATTTCGGTAATTAAAGCGGAGGGATCACCAGTATATAGACGTTTCACGTCATGAGACATGCTATGCAGCCCAATATAATGGCCCTCCTTAATTAAACGTTTCATTGTTTGTGGGTAATGTGAAACTTTGCCACCAATTACAAAGAAGGTTGCCTTTCCCTGTTTTTGTTTTAAAATGTTTAAAATTTGTGATGTGTACTTGTTTGGTCCATCATCAAATGTTAAGTATGCAATTTTTTGCGGAAGAGCCGCGTCTTGAATCATAGAGTCATGTATAAGTGGGGAGTTAGCGGCTGCTTCAGTATAAGATATCGAACATGTAGTAATACTCAAGCATATAATAATACATTGAAACATTTGCTTCATCATAATACTCACCCTCAGTCTAACAGTCATGAAGAAGGAATTAAGATCGTTTTCTCCTTATCCTCTTTAATATTTATATCTTTCTCCAATAGAAGAACTCTCAAACAAACTATATTCTGGAAATAAAAAATAGCACCCTTTCTAAAAAGAAAGAGTGCTATTTGAATATTTTTTGCTAGTGAAGGCTATACTACAGTTATTCTTCGCGTTTTTTCACTTTTTTATAGAAGGAAATAATTGGTTTGTAACGTTCGTGCACAAGACCGATTACTTCTGCTACGATTTCAGTAAAGAAAATTAAAGCAAATAGAAGGATAATGGATAACCACAATGTTGCACTAGAGAAAATAATTGCATTTACGCTAAAGAAAATACCAAATGCGTAAATGATAAGTACCGTCGTGCGATGAGAGAAGCCCATTGCTAATAGACGATGATGTAAGTGCGATTTATCTGGTGCAGAAATTGGTTTTTTATTCACGATTCGTCTGATAATCGCAAATGTTGTATCGAAGACCGGTACACCTAAAATGATAATTGGAACAATAAAGCTGAATAACGTTACGCTTTTGTATAATCCAAGTAACGATATAACAGAAATACAATATCCTAAGAATAATGCTCCTGTATCACCCATGAAAATTTTGGCTGGATGGAAGTTATAGAATAAAAATCCAAGTGTACTTGCAAGTGCAATTAGAGCAAGCGGTAGAATAATGACAGCACCAGTACCAATCGGACTAGTAAAGGCCATATATGCTAACGTTGCAAGGACAATGGATGAAATTCCTGCAGAAAGTCCATCTAATCCATCAATTAAGTTAATCGCATTTGTAATACCTACAATCCAGAATATTGTAATTGGATATGCAAGTATTCCCAGTTCAGTATCTCCTAAGAATGGAATATACAGCACTTGTACTAATAATTGACTCTTTGCGATGAGTGCAGCAACTACTAGTTGTCCACCGAATTTTACTTTTGCTGATAATTCATACATGTCATCTAAAATACCGATAATGACAATGATGACAGCACCTAAACTAATTGATAGCATCCTTTGTTCATATAATCCACTAACAAAGAATCCAACAGCTACACCAATAAAAATTGCCAGTCCACCTAGACGAGGCATGATTTTTTGGTGTACTTTACGTGCGTTTGGCTTATCAGTCGCTCCGATTTTAAATGCTAATTTGATGACGAAAGGAGTAACGACTAATACGGTAATGAAAGATGCCAAAACGGCATAAATCACTTGTGAGTCCATTAATACCCCACCTTTTATATTTTAACGTAGTTTTTAAAGAATTTATCTGAAAATTATGATGTTTGTTTGCAGGCTCATAACATATGGTATCACAAAAAGATTAGAATTCAATCTTTTTTTCTATTCACTGTAATTGGAAAGAGATAAAACATATGACAAATTTATAATAAATACGATGTCGTACAAGAAGGTTATAATATATCTTATCATTAACTTGTATCGCATAGTTTTTAAACTGTGGTACAAATTTATGACATTTACATATAAGTCTTTTCCTAGTAGGGATGGTAGGATGTGACCGGTTTTCTTTACTATAAGTGTTGCACGTTAAAATACGTACGTTTCGCGTTAAAATATGGAAACATGAAATGCGCCAGTAATAAAGCGGTTTGTAAAGAAAAATGTTCAAATGAAGAGCGTTATTTTACAAAATCTTAAAAAAGAAGAGAGCAGACGTCTCATATAATAGGGAGTAAGAGCTCGCATGATATCTCATTTAGCAAATTCCTGTTTTAATATGGAAAAAAGAGTACGTGAAAGACATTGCCTTATATTCATTTTTAGTATGAAAGGGGGAAGCACAGGAGAGTTTTCAATTACAAAAGATGTACATTTCTTGTCTTTCTACTTTCATACAATATTCTTATAAAAATTTAAAGTATCCTGTGCGGAAAATCTAATGAAAATTACAGTGATAGGTACTGGATATGTTGGCTTAATTACTGGGGTAGGATTAGCGACATTAGGTCATTATGTTACTTGTTTTGATATAGATCAAGAGAAAATCGCGCGAATGAAGCAAGGGGAAATGCCGATTTATGAACCTGGTCTAGGGCAATTAGTAGATGCAGCAATCCAAGAAAGGCTGCTAGCATTTACATCAAGTCAAACAGAGGCATTTAAACATGTAGATTTCATATTTGTTGCGGTAGGAACACCATCTTTACCGGATGGAATGGCAGATTTAACATATATTCGCAATGCTTGTTATGACATTGGTATATATACAAATTCAGATGTAATTGTGATTACAAAAAGTACGGTTCCTGTAGGCACGAACGATCAAATGAAAGAATGGATTCAGGAGAAGCTGCAAGGGCGACATATTATACATATGGTAGCTAATCCAGAATTTTTACGGGAAGGTTCTGGTATACATGATTTTTTTCATGGTGATCGCATCGTTATAGGAGCGGAGACAGAAGAAATTGCACAAAAGGTAGAGAAGTTATACAGTAAGCTGCTAATTGAAACGTTTGTTACAGACATCCGCAGTGCTGAAATGATTAAATATGCTTCAAATGCTTTTTTAGCTACGAAAATTAGTTTCATAAATGAAATTTCTAACATATGTGAGAAAGTGGGCGCAGATGTGTTAGAAGTAGCAAGTGGCATGGGAATGGATCGGCGAATCGGTTCTCACTTCTTACAGGCGGGTATTGGTTATGGAGGATCATGTTTTCCAAAAGATACAAATGCTCTCGTCCAAATTGCAGGTAATGTTGCACATGATTTTAGGTTGTTAAAAGCAGTAATTGAAGTAAATAACAAACAACAAATGTTGCTTGTTCGGAAAGCGAGAAGCGTAATGGATATGAGAGAGAAGCAGGTTGCCGTGTTAGGAACGGCCTTTAAGCCAAATACAGATGATATTAGGGAAGCTCCGTCTCTTCTTATTATAAAAGAGTTAGTAGGGATGGGGGCAAATGTAATTGCATATGATCCACAGGCTATTTTGCATGTGCAGCAGTTGTTTAGAGATGAAATAAAATATACAACGAATTTAGACGAGGCAGTCACGGGGGCAGAAGCAGTTTTTATTGTAACCGACTGGGAATGTATACGAACGTATCCATTAGACAGGTATGTGAAACTTATGCGTGAACCTATTTTATTTGATGGGAGAAATTGTTATACTGGGAAGGATGTTGAGAAACACAGAATGGATTACTATTCTGTTGGGAGAAAAAGCGTTCGTAATAGGAAATGTTCTATCGTTTATCCCGTAAAAGCTCGATTGGTGCGGGCTAATAATCAGTGGGAATGAAGAACCCCCCACTGATTAAAGTTTCACTTTATTAAGAACGCTTTCTTTTGTCCTTTTGTATTCTCATATATAATGGTGAGTGCAACAATACTATATAAATCTATGTTGATTTGCTTGCATATAAATCGTGGTTATGAAAACAAAAAGAGATCTCTACTCGTTTTCTCCTTTTGTTTTCACTTGGCATGGGGCTAAAAAAGGGTCTGACCGCTTCTATGCATGGCTGGACGCTCTCTCCCACCTAAAAAAGGGTTTATGTCGATTTTTCAACTTGTATTTATATAGCAGATATTGTAACTAGTGAAAGAAAAGAGGTAGTGAAATGACTGAACGTTTAAAAGTAATGACGATTTTTGGAACACGTCCAGAAGCGATTAAAATGGCACCTCTTGTGTTAGAGTTGCAAAAACATCCTGAGCAAATTGAATCAATTGTGACAGTGACAGCGCAGCATCGTCAAATGCTAGATCAAGTATTGGATATCTTTGGTATTACGCCAGATTTTGATTTGAATATCATGAAAGACCGTCAAACATTAATTGATATTACAACACGTGGTTTAGAGGGTTTAGATAAAGTAATGAAGGAAGCAAAGCCACATATCGTTCTTGTACATGGTGATACAACAACTACTTTTATTGCGAGCCTTGCTGCTTTCTATAATCAAATTCCAATCGGTCATGTTGAAGCTGGACTTCGTACATGGGATAAATATTCTCCATATCCGGAGGAAATGAACCGTCAATTAACAGGTGTAATGGCAGATCTTCATTTCTCTCCTACAGCAAAATCAGCAACGAACTTGCAACAAGAAAATAAAGATGAATCTCGTATTTTCGTAACAGGAAACACAGCAATTGATGCCTTAAAAACGACAGTAAAAGAAGAGTATAGTCATCCAGTACTAGAGAAGCTTGGAAATGACCGACTTGTACTTATGACAGCACATCGCCGTGAAAATTTAGGTGAACCAATGCGCAATATGTTCCGTGCAATTAAACGCCTTGTTGAAAAGTACGAAGATGTACAAGTTGTATATCCAGTTCACATGAATCCTGTTGTACGTGAAACAGCTAACGATATTTTGGGAGATCATAACCGCATTCATTTAATTGAACCGCTAGATGTAATTGATTTCCATAATGTTGCAGCACGTTCATATTTAATGCTAACAGATTCTGGTGGTGTACAAGAGGAAGCGCCTTCTCTTGGTGTACCAGTTCTTGTTCTTCGTGATACGACAGAGCGTCCAGAAGGTATTGAAGCAGGTACGTTAAAATTAGCAGGTACAGACGAAGAAACAATCTTCACACTTGCAGATGAATTGTTATCTAACAAAGAAGCGCATGACAAAATGGCGCAAGCATCTAATCCTTACGGTGACGGTCTTGCTTCAGAGCGTATTGTAGAAGCAATTTTACAATATTTTAATAAAAAGTAAGTAAAAAGAGCCGCTCCTCATATCTGTTGATAGAGGGAGTGGCTCTTTTCTTTTCAGTCTTTAATTTTGCTGATGATTTCGCATTAACCATTCCGCGTTTGCGTCCGTAGACGGAAGTTCCTCTCCTTTATTCTTAGAGGATGAATTTGTTGAATTCTTATCAGAATTAGAATTTGTATCTGTATTGGTTGTAGAATCCGTGTTTGTTGTTTCTTGTCCTAAGTTTTTCAAAATTTCATTACGAACAGTTTGGACGTTCACTTCATCTGGAATAAAGTAATAAATACCGTTTAGTTTTTTATCTTCACCTTCTAATTTAAGCGTTTGTATGTTAGAAGGGTCGAATCCAGATAACTTATTATATAAGGCAAGCCCATCAGAGACAGGTATATCAGTTTTTACATATTTTCCAACGACCTCTGCTAAGTCTTTAATCTTAAAGACTGTGGAAGTGGAATTTAGTTTGTGGGCGACTGCAGCAAGTACTTGTCGTTGTCTTGTAGCGCGGCCGTAATCTCCATTTGGATCTTGTTTTCGCATACGAACATAAGCTAGTGCTTCTTCACCATTTAATTCTTGTCTTCCTTGTTTAAATTGAATCAGCTTGTAGTAATCTATATCAGATCGTTCCTCGAAATCGAAAGGAACATCAACTGTAATGCCACCAACGGCATCAACAATGCCTTTAAAGCCCTTGAAATCAATTTTAATATAATGGTCAACAGGAACGTGTAAAAAACTCTCGACTGTTTCTAATGCCATTTTTTCTCCGCCATAAGCATGTGCTGCGTTAATCTTGTCTTTTTTATTTTTTCCAGCAATCGTAACACGTGAATCACGTGGAATACTCATGAGTGAAACATTTTTTGTTTTTGGGTTAATTGTTGCGAACATAAGTGAATCTGTTCGTCCATTTTGTCCATCGGTTGCATAATCTTCAATTCCCATAATAAGGACGCTGAAAGGTTCTTTTGTAATTTCTACATCTTCCACGCGTAAATTTGATTTATCACGAGTAAAGCCACTATACATCTCCATGAGAGAAGAATAGGAGGTAAACATGAAGAGTCCTACGCTACTGATTAGGCCTATAACAATGAGATAGACGAAAAATCTACGTCGACGCTTCTTTTTAATTCTTCTCTTCTGGAGATGATGATAACGCTCTTCCATACATAATCTCCTTTTAAATTATATGTTATTGTTGCGAAATGTCTTGTTCTAAGTACAGCATATTGTCTTCTTGTATTGTACATTTCCCATTTGTTAATTCAATAATCCAGTCGGTAAAAATTTGTTTTTGATTTTCTTCTACATAAGTATCGAATGTCACATTTTCTAGGTAATGTATATCTTTAATCGCGTAGGCTGAGTGACGTAATTCATTTTCAACTTTACCAAGCAGCGTATAATCAACTTCTGTCTTTATAATGCGCATTAGTTTTCGTTCTACAATACCCACATGGTTAAGCCCTTCGCTTGTACATTTTCCATATGCGCGAATTAAACCGCCAGCACCAAGTTTGATACCACCAAAATAACGTGTGACGACAACGACTGTATCTTTTAGACCTCGTTTTTTTAATACTTCTAAAATAGGAACACCAGCAGTTCCGCTCGGCTCACCGTCATCATTTGCCTTTTGAATCTGATCGCGTTCACCAATTAAATAGGCAGAGCAGTTATGCGTTGCATTCCAGTGTTGTTTCTTTATTTTTTGAATAAATTCCTGAGCTTCTTCTTCTGTTTTCGCTCGGCTCACGTAGCAAATAAAACGTGACTTTTGAATGACAATTTCGTGCTCACCGTAGCCTTTGATTGTTAAATATTGTAATAGCAATGGTATACGCCCCTATCTTTCAAAATAACTAGTACTTTTTATTGTAAAAGGGCTAGTTTTCAGATTCAAACATTTTTTGTAGAAATATAACAAATTATATTATAAATATAATGTTTTTGTTGTAAATTGCCCAAGTGTTGATTATAATCTTAAACCGGCATTTTTCATACATTAATGCACCTTTTCCTATTTTCGTGTAAAATTAGGAAATAAAAACTTTTTTATAAGGCAGGTACGAAAATGAGAACAGCTATTGTTACGGACAGTACAGCATATATACCGAAGCATATTCGTGAAGAACTCAATATACATATGATTCCATTAAATGTGATTTTTGGGACGAACTCTTATCAAGAAGAAGCAGAAATTACAGCGGATGATTTTTATGTGAAAGTACGTGAACATGAAGAACTTCCAAAGACTTCTCAACCGGCAATTGGAAAATTCGTGGAGCTATTTGAAGAATTATCAAAAGAGTACGATGCGGTTATTAGTATCCACCTTTCAAGTGGAATTAGTGGCACGTATCAAACGGCAACGACAGCAGGACAAATGGTCGAAGGGATCGACGTATATACGTATGATTCTGAAATTAGTTGTGAAGTACAAGGTTTTTATGTGCGTGAAGGTGCAAAAATGGTGAGCGAAGGAAAAGCGCCAGAAGAAATTTTAGCTAGATTTGATGAAATGAAACAAACAATAGATGCTTATTTTGTTGTGGATGACTTGCATCATTTGCAACGTGGTGGCCGTTTAAATAGCGCGCAAGCATTTATCGGTAGCTTATTACAAGTAAAGCCGGTTTTATATTTTAGAGATAAAGTTATTATTCCGTTTGAAAAAATTCGCACGCGCAAAAAGGCGCTAAAGCGTATCGTTGAAATCTTCGATGAACAAGCGAGTAAAGGTATGCCAATGGAAGCTGTTATTATTCATGCAAATCGTGAAGAAGAAGCGAAAGAGTGGCAGCGAGAGTTAGAGGAAAAGTATCCCCATGTTACAATCCGCATCAGTTATTTTGGTGCTGTAATTGGAACGCATTTAGGAGAAGGATCATTAGGACTAGGTTGGTATACAAAATAATAAAAGTGTAAAAGCTCTCTTTTTGTAGAGAGTTTTTTTACGGATATATGTATGCCTATTTGACAAGTTAATATTTAAAAGTGGTAAAATTTAACTTGTATAAATACGGATTGAAAGACCGACATAAAACCATTCCTTTTAGGCGGGAGAGAGGATCCGCTGATGGATAGAAGCGGTTTTAGCCCTATGTTATGTGAAAACAGAAGGAGAAAATGAGTGGAAGTTTTCTTGTGTTCTTCATAGCCACAATTTATATGTTGGAAAATCAAAATGGATTTATAAAAAAATAAGGAAAGTTTTATTGCTTACTTTTTATAAGAAACTATTTTATAATAAAGGAGAGGTGAAACATATGGAGCATAATTCTTGTTTATGTCCAAAGTTTGAGTCGGCTTTTACACTGCTTAGTAAAAAGTGGACGGGTTTAATTATTAAATCTTTGTTAGAAGAGCCGAAACGATTTAGAGAAATTGCGGATATTATCCCAAATATGAGTGATCGTATGTTGTCGGAGCGTTTAAAGGAATTAGAGAGTGAAGGTGTAGTTGTACGTAATGTTTATCCAGAAGTACCTGTTAGAATCGAATACGGATTAACAGACAAAGGAAAAGCTTTAGAAAGTGTTATGAATGAAGTCCAAAACTGGGCTGAAAAATGGGTGAAATAATAGAGGATTCTATGAAAAGCGCAGGGAAGTTTCCTTGTGCTTTTTTTATAACAAGTGTATGACAATTGTAAAAATAAATAGTGTGATTTTTTTAAGATTCTACAAGAAAATACAGGATTAGAAGAATAATGGCAGGAAATTACAAACGTAATATTACATTTATTTTACAAAAGCGTAACATCGATAAAATATCTCCCGAAATATGGTATAAATTTTAATAGATTAAATACGGAAAAGAAAAAAAGAAAGCGGTGTAAAAAACAAAATGAAAAAGCTAAAAATGGCGTCTTGCGCATTGGCTGCAGGATTTATGATGTTTTCAGTAGTAACACCAAATGTATTTGCGGAAAAGATTGAGGACGTAAAAACAGAAATTAACGCACAAAATGACACTTTACATAAACAACAACAAGAACGTGATGAGCTTCAAAAACAAATGAATGACTTAAATAAAACGGTTGAAGGTTTAGATAAGTCTGTTCAAGAAAATGCAGCAAAGCTTGATGAAACAACAAAACAAGTTGAAGAAACACAGGCGTTAATCGAGAAGAAAAATCAAAACATCGCAGATTTACAAACAAAAATTGCAAAACGTGAAGATTTATTAAGAAAACGTTTAGTAGCGCTTCAAGAGCAACCAAATACAAACGTTGTAACAGAAGTTGTTGTAAACTCTAAAAACATTGCTGATTTAGTAGATCGTTTAACTTCTGTTTCTAAAATTCTTGAATCTGATGAAGATATCATGAAAACACAACAAGAAGATCAAGCAACTGTGAAAAAAGATGTTGAAACGGTAAAAGAAAAACAAAAAGAATTAAAAGAAGCACAGGCAAAAATCGAAACTGCAAAGCAAGAACTTGACGCTGAAAAAGCGAAAAAACAAGAAGCAGTAACTGATTTAAGCGGTAAAATGGATACAGTTGTAAACAGCATGACAAGCACAGAAGATCAATTAAAAGAGCTTGAGCTGCAAGCGTTACAATTACAACGTATAGCTGAACAAGAAGCACAAGAAAAAGCGGCACAAGAAGCAGCTGCGAAGAAACAAGCAGAAGAGGCACAGAAACAACAAGCAGCTCAAGCAGCGCCAGCACAAGAAGCTACAAAAGAAGCAGTTGCACCAGCAAAAAAAGAAGAGCCTAAAGCAGAAGAGTCTAAGAAAGAAGAGCCTAAAGCAGAAGAGCCTAAGAAAGAAGAGCCTAAAAAAGAAGAGCCTAAAAAAGAGCAACCAAAACAAGATGAGCCAGCGCCAAGTGGAAATGCAGGTGGCGTAATCGGTAAAGCACAAAAATATCTTGGTATGCCATATGTTTGGGGAAGTGCATCTCCATCAAACGGCGGTTTTGACTGCAGTGGTTTCATTTCTTACATTTATGGTGTAGGTCGTCAAGATGTTGCTGGTTACTGGAACTCAGTTTCTAAAGTAAGTAGCCCACAACCTGGTGACTTAGTATTCTTCCAAAACACATATAAAGCAGGTCCATCTCATATCGGTATTTACGTTGGTAATGGACAAATGATTCACGCTGGTGACAAAGGTATTGCATACTCTAGCTTAAGTAGCAGTTATAACCAAGCTCATTTCTTAGGTTACGGTAGATTATAAGATTTTTAACTCTATAAAACATGTGTATAAAGTCGATAGCTTACTATTTTAAAAGTAGGTTATCGGCTTTTTTGAGTTTTTACGAGATAGAGAGAAAGTCTTATAGTAAGTCTAGGGGGGGGGTTACTATGCTAGCAGGAAGGCAAATGCTACTAGAAGAACTTTCGTTATCAAAGGATGAACTGGAGTTTTTAGAAAAACGAGGAGATATTTCTTTAGTAAAAGGTGTAATCAAGAAATCTTCACGCTATGTATGCCAGCGCTGTGGAAATATAGAGCAACGGTTATTTGCTGCATTCTCATGTAAACGATGCAACCAAATGTGTACGTATTGCCGAAAATGCATCACGATGGGGAGAGTGGGAGAATGTACAGTCATTGTTCGGGGAATCGGTGCTGTAGAAAGGAAGTCATTTTCGCGTCCTCTACGGTGGAATGGGAAGTTATCGTCTGGACAGGAAATGGCAGCAAGTGGTGTAACGGAAGCGGTGCGACGAAAAGAATCATTTTTTATATGGGCAGTATGCGGAGCTGGTAAGACAGAAATGCTTTTTAATGGTATTGAAGAGGCACTCGAAAAAGGAGAGCGGGTTTGTATTGCAACGCCGCGGACCGATGTAGTGTTAGAGCTAACGCCTCGTTTACAAACTGTTTTTCCAGATGTACCGATTGCTGCGCTATACGGTGGTAGTTTGGACCGTGAAAAGGAAGCAAGACTCATCGTGTCCACAACGCACCAGTTGCTTCGTTATTATAGAGCATTTGATGTCATGATTGTGGATGAAATTGATGCCTTTCCGTATGCAATGGACAAGATGCTGCATTATGCAGTAGAGCAGGCGAGTAAAGATAATGCGGCACAAATTTATTTAACTGCAACTCCGGCAGAAACATGGAAACGTGAGTTATGGAGTGGAAAACAAAAAGGTGTAATCATTTCAGGGCGTTATCATCGTCACCCTTTACCGGTCCCAAGGTTCCGGTGGTGCGGCAATTGGAAAAAGGCACTAGGGCGTAAAAAAATTCCCCATGTTGTTTTTGAATGGCTAAAGTATCATCTTCTCAAACAATCTCCTATTTTTCTATTTGTTCCCCATGTGCGCTATATTGATGAAGTAAGTGTATTGCTAAAAGAATTAGATAATCGAATTGAAGGTGTTCATGCGGAGGATCCAAATCGAAAAGAAAAAGTGGCTGCTTTTCGAAAAGGAAAAATTCCACTATTGGTAACCACAACGATTTTGGAGCGCGGCGTGACGCTAGAAAATTTGCAAGTCGCTGTGTTAGGGGCGGAAGAGGTTATTTTTTCGGAAAGTGCACTTGTACAAATTGCTGGCAGGGCCGGCAGAAGTCATCGTAAACCAGAAGGTGATATTTTTTATTTCCATTATGGAAAAACAGAAGCAATGATACGCGCGAAAAAGCATATTCAATCTATGAATAAAAGAGCAAAGCAAGAAGGGTTGATAGATTAATGCATTGTTTACTTTGTGATGATTCTATTTCAGAGAACATTACCTGGTATTCTTTTTTTATTCAGTCTGACAGGCGGTGTATATGTGAGAGCTGTGAACGAAAACTTTCCTATATTATAGGAGAAATTTGTGAGGATTGCGGCAGGCCTTTTGCGTCTCTTGCAGAGGAGTATAGAGAAGGTAACTTTTGCAAAGATTGTGTGAGGTGGAAGGAAGAGATGAAGTTTCTACCTATAAAAAATCGATCTGTGTACGTCTATAATAATTGGATGAGGGAAGTGTTAGCTCGGTTTAAATTTCGAGGGGATGCTGAGCTTGTTCAAGTTTTTCGTGCGAACTTTATAGCTGTATTTCACAAGTATTTTTCAGATTGTCAAGCGGTTATTCCAATTCCACTTAGTAAGGAGCGAGAATATGAGCGTGGTTTTAATCAAGCAGAATTGTTAGCATCTTGTTTACCACGCAGTGTTCTACAAACATCTTTCAGGAGAAAAGATACGGAAAAGCAAAGTAAAAAGAAACGTATAGAGAGGCTTTCAGTAGAGAATCCCTTTTACTTTCGAAAGGAAGAAACGTTTGCTGGGCAGCATATTTTGCTCGTTGATGATGTATATACGACAGGGATTACGGTTAGACAAGTTGCAGAGTGTTTGTATGATGCAGGTGCTCAAATCGTTTCTAGTCTTACTCTTTGTCGCGGGTAATATTATACATGTCGAAAGATACAATAAAAAGACGACAAAACTTCTTTGACTTGATATGTTGTCATTCGTTATAGTCAAATTATGGGGCAAATGCCCTTATTTTTAGAGTGAAGGGAATGGAACGAACATGCAAGGAAGAGTGAAATGGTTTAATGCAGAAAAAGGATTTGGGTTTATCGAGCGTGAAGATGGTGAGGATGTTTTTGTTCATTTTTCTGCAATTCAACAGGATGGATATAAGTCGTTAGAAGAGGGACAAAAAGTCGAATTTGACATTGTAGATGGTGCGCGTGGACCACAAGCAGCGAATGTTGTGAAATTATAATTGTGAATGAATAGTTTTGTGAGAAACATAGAGCTGCGGTTGTGGCAACGTTATATATAAATACAAATTGAACCGATATTAAACCTTTCTTTTTAGGTGGGAGAGAGCATCCGCCTATGCATAGAAGCAATTAGATCCTTTTACAGCTCCGTGCGAAGTGAAAACAAAGAGAGAAAGTGAGAGTAAGTCGCCTTTTGTTCTTCATAGCAACGACTTGTATGTTGAAAAATCAAAATGGATTTATATAGTTTGAAACCCTTGTGCTTATACAGGGGTTTTTATTATTAAGAAAGAGTTGTCAAAAAGTTGTTTCTTTTCTGTAACGAATTGTCCATACTTATATTCGTTATTTACGATGTAAATAGGGTAAAATGTAAATAGAAACGATGCATCTTTTCTTTTCAGCAAAAAACGATAAAAAATTTCAATTTCGCTAACTTTTTTAAAAGTTAGCAGGAGTTTTTAAGCCAGTGTCGAAATTGTATACATAGGCTTGAAAGGAGGAATTCATCTATGAAATTCAACATTCGTGGTGAAAATATTGAAGTAACTCCAGCATTAAAGGAATATGTAGAGAAAAAACTTAGCAAATTAGAGCGTTATTTTGATACATTTCCAGAGATTAAAGTTAATTTAAAAGTATACTCTGACAAGCAACGTGTCGAGGTAACAATTCCATTTACAGATTTATTACTTCGTGCAGAAGAAACTCATAGCGATATGTACGCTGCAATTGACTTAGTAGTTGATAAAATTGAGCGACAAATTCGTAAACATAAAACAAAAGTAAATCGTAAATTACGTGAAAAAGGTTCTCCGAAAACTGCACTCATCCTTACAGAACCAGCGGCAACTCTGGAAGAAGTAAAAGAGGATGAACTAGAACTTGTACGTACAAAACGATTTGATTTAAAGCCAATGGACGTTGAAGAAGCCATTTTACAAATGGATATGTTAGGACATAACTTCTTCGTCTTCACAAATGCTGATACAAATGAAACTAATGTTGTATATGGCCGTAAAGATGGAAAATATGGATTAATTGAAACAAAATAATAAGTAGAAAACGCAGCTGTAAAAGGCTGCGTTTTTTTATATGTATGAAGTGTTTAACCCTGCTATTCGTAAGGGCTAATAATCAGTGGGGGTGAAGAAAATCCCCTACTGATTAAAGTTTCATTTTATGTGTAGACCGATGAAATATGTGAAATTCCCTAATGTTTCACTCTGTTATTTTGGGAAAGAGGTACCTCTATCTTATAATTGAACAGAAAGTAAAACTCCTGTTGATCAAAGTTTCAGCTAATTTAGACTATGCATTTGGTCGATTGTTGTCATAGCTATAAAACAAGTGTTACAATTATCATTAGGTTTATACTTTTTTGTTTTTTAATTAGGAGAAAAAATAGCAGAAAATAAATTAGCGTTTTATAACGACTGATTAGTGAGCTGTAATATAGAGCACGATCGGAAGTTTTATTTTAATAAAAGAGGAGCGTATTTCCTATGATCGGTATTTTAAAAAAGGTGTTTGATGTAAACCAGCGCCAAATTAAACGTATGCAGAAAATTGTGGATCAAATAGAATCGTTAGAATCATCGATTCAACCGTTAACTGACGAGCAATTAAAAGGGAAAACAATTGAATTTAAAGAGCGTCTTACAAAAGGCGAGACAGTAGACGATCTATTACCAGAGGCTTTTGCGGTTGTTCGTGAAGCAGCGACACGCGTTCTTGGTATGCGCCCTTATCCTGTGCAATTAATGGGTGGTATTGCCTTACATGAAGGGAATATCTCGGAGATGAAAACAGGGGAAGGTAAAACATTAACTTCTACTTTACCGGTTTATTTGAATGCTTTAACAGGTAAAGGTGTTCATGTTGTTACAGTCAATGAATACTTAGCACAGCGTGACGCGGGTGAAATGGGACAACTACATGAGTTCCTTGGCTTAACAGTAGGAATTAACTTAAATAGTATGTCACGTGAGGAAAAGCAAGCTGCTTACGCTGCTGATATTACATATAGTACAAACAACGAGCTTGGTTTTGACTATTTGCGCGATAACATGGTGCTATATAAGGAGCAACGCGTTCAGCGCCCGCTTCATTTTGCGATTATTGATGAAGTCGATTCCATCTTAGTCGATGAAGCGCGTACACCGCTTATCATTTCTGGACAAGCACAAAAATCAACAGAGCTATATATGTTTGCAAATGCATTTGTTCGTACGTTAGAAAATGAGAAGGATTATTCATTTGACGTGAAAACGAAAAATGTCATGTTAACAGAAGACGGGATTACGAAGGCAGAGAAAGCTTTCCATATTGAAAACTTATTCGATTTAAAACATGTTGCACTTCTTCACCATATTAATCAGGCACTTCGTGCACACGTTGTTATGCACCGTGATACAGATTATGTTGTGCAAGAAGGCGAAATCGTAATTGTAGACCAATTCACTGGCCGCCTTATGAAAGGTCGCCGTTATAGCGAGGGTTTACACCAAGCGATTGAAGCAAAAGAAGGCGTAGAAATTCAAAATGAAAGTATGACGCTAGCGACAATTACGTTCCAAAACTACTTCCGTATGTACGAAAAATTATCAGGTATGACTGGTACTGCGAAAACGGAAGAAGAGGAATTCCGTAACATTTATAATATGAATGTTATTGTAATCCCGACAAACAGACCGATTGTTCGTGATGACCGTGCGGATTTAATTTTTAAAACGATGGAAGGTAAGTTCAATGCTGTTGTTGAGGATATTGTAAAACGCCATAAAAAAGGACAACCAGTTCTTGTTGGTACAGTTGCAATTGAAACATCTGAACTTATTTCAAACATGTTAACACGTAAAGGTGTACGTCATAATGTCCTGAATGCGAAAAACCATGCACGTGAAGCGGATATTATTACAGAAGCAGGATTTAAAGGTTCTGTAACGATTGCGACAAACATGGCTGGTCGTGGTACAGACATTAAACTGGGCGAAGGGGTAAAAGAAGCTGGTGGCCTAGCAGTTATCGGTACAGAACGTCATGAAAGCCGTCGTATTGATAATCAGTTACGTGGTCGTTCTGGTCGTCAAGGAGACCCTGGTGTAACGCAGTTTTACTTATCAATGGAAGATGAACTAATGCGCCGCTTTGGTTCTGATAATATGAAAGCAATGATGGATCGCCTTGGTATGGATGATTCACAACCAATCGAAAGTAAAATGGTTTCTCGTGCTGTAGAATCTGCACAAAAACGCGTAGAAGGAAATAACTACGATGCACGTAAACAACTTCTGCAATATGACGATGTACTTCGTCAACAACGTGAAGTAATTTATAAACAGCGTCAAGAGGTAATGGAATCTGAAAACTTACGTGGCATTATCGAAGGTATGATGAAATCTACTGTAGAACGTGCTGTTGCCCTTCATACACAAGAGGAAATTGAAGAAGATTGGAACATTAAAGGTCTAATTGACTACTTAAATACAAACCTTCTTGAAGAAGGAGATGTAAAAGAAGAGGAATTACGTCGTCTTGCGCCAGAGGAAATGAGCGAACCAATCATTGCGAAGTTAATGGAGCGCTATGATGAGAGAGAAAAACTTCTACCTGAAGAACAAATGCGTGAATTTGAAAAGGTTGTTGTATTCCGCGTTGTAGATACGAAATGGATGGATCATATCGATGCGATGGATCATCTTCGCGAAGGTATTCATTTACGTGCTTACGGTCAAATTGACCCACTTCGTGAATACCAAATGGAAGGATTCGCAATGTTTGAATCAATGATTGCTGCCATTGAAGAAGAAATTTCTCGTTACATTATGAAGGCAGAAATCGAACAAAACTTAGAGCGCCAAGAAGTAGCTCAAGGTGAAGCGGTTCATCCAAAAGATGACGGTGAAGAAGCGAAAAAGAAACCAGTCGTAAAAGGTGACCAAATCGGACGTAACGACCTATGCAAATGTGGCAGTGGTAAAAAATATAAAAACTGCTGTGGTATTGGGAAATAACGAAAAGTGGAACCGACTGTTCAACCAGTAAAGTTTCACTTCCAAAATGGAAAATTTTCAGGAATATTCATATAATAAGAAGGAACAAACTCTCTCTGTAACAAGCGGAGGGAGTTTCCCTTGTTTTATATAAAATCGAAAGCAATTACATAGAGGTGAAGAGCATGGAATTAGTGGAAATTAGGCAAGAATTAGAGAAAATGGCTAAGAGATTAGCGGCTTTTAGGGGGTCTCTTTGACCTACCTGAAAAGGAAAAACGCATTGCAGAGTTAGAAGAAACAATGATGGGTGCAGGTTTTTGGGATGACCAACAAGGTGCGCAAACAGTAATTAACGAAGCGAATGGGTTAAAGGAAATGGTTGGGAAGTTTCGTCAGTTAGATGAAACATTTGAAAATTTAGAAGTGACACATGAACTGCTAAAAGAAGAATATGATGAGGATTTACATGAGGAATTAGAATCTGAAGTAAAATCTTTAATTAAAGAAATGAATGAGTATGAGCTTCAGCTATTACTAAGCGATCCTTATGATAAAAATAATGCGATTTTAGAGCTGCATCCAGGTGCTGGTGGAACGGAATCACAAGACTGGGGTTCTATGCTATTACGTATGTATACACGCTGGGCTGAAAAGCGCGGGTTTAAAGTAGATACAGTCGATTATTTACCAGGCGATGAAGCTGGAATCAAAAGTGTAACATTATTAATTAAAGGTCATAACGCTTACGGTTACTTGAAAGCAGAGAAAGGTGTACATCGTCTTGTACGTATTTCACCGTTCGATTCTTCAGGTCGTCGTCACACATCGTTCGTATCTTGTGAAGTTGTACCTGAATTTAATGATGATGTCGAGATTGAAGTACGTACGGAAGATTTAAAAATAGATACGTACCGTGCAAGTGGTGCAGGTGGACAGCACGTTAATACGACGGATTCAGCAGTTCGTATTACACATACTCCAACGAATACGGTTGTAACATGTCAATCAGAGCGTTCACAAATTAAAAACCGTGAACATGCGATGAAAATGTTAAAGGCGAAATTATATCAAAAGAAATTAGAAGAACAGCAAGCAGAGTTAGCTGAAATCCGTGGTGAACAAAAAGAAATTGGCTGGGGTAGTCAAATTCGTTCTTACGTATTCCATCCATACTCTTTAGTGAAAGACCATCGTACAAATACGGAAGTTGGTAATGTACAAGCGGTTATGGATGGGGAAATTGATCCATTTATTGATGCGTATTTACGCTCTCGTATTTCTTAAGAAAAAAAGCCAACGGACTGTTGGCCTATCGGTGAGGAAATAGAGGGTATAAAGAGGTATACCTTGTCTGTATTGAGAAGAGAAGGAGGAAGAGAAGTTGGGTGACAACTTCTCTTTTTGATGGCTTGGTTTTATGATACAAGGTCGTATATTGTTTTGTAAAAAGTAGAAAATATAAGAAGTAAGCTATAAATGATAAGGAAACCCGATAGGCTTTTTTCTTTTTTGTTTTGTAAAAAAAGTATCTTCATCTCGCTATTTGTGGACAGTGAGACCACCATCTCAAAATTCAGCAAGAGCAAAGAAGTTAGGTGGGAGGCGGGCTGCCTGTAAAAGCCCGATTGGTGAGGGCTAATAATTAGCGGGGGGATGAAGAAAAACCCCCACTGATTAAAGTTTCACTTTATAGTAATTTACATTTGTTCACAGAATTGAAACAATTGGTGAAAGCTTTATATGAGTAGGGTTCCCATATCTTTTGTGAAAAATATCCTATGAAGGTTGGTTTTTCTAGAAGGGGAAAATTATTATAATGGCAAGTGAGAGCTGTGTGAAAGTATAGCTATATCGATAATAAGAAGGATATCAACAATGGGGAGCGATATAAGTGAAAAAAAAATTGTTGGCTATTGCATTAGGAACATCATTAGCTCTTACTGTAGGAGCATGCGGAAAGAAAGAAGAAAGCAAGTCTTCTGATCAATCTGCAAGTACAGATAGTGCAGAGCAGATTTTCAAAAAAAGTTGTGCAGGTTGTCATGCTAACGATTTATCTGGTGCAACTGGACCTGATTTACGAAAAGTAGGCGGTAAATACGACGCGGCGGATATTGAAGATATTATCAAAAAAGGTCGCGGTACAATGGCACCAGGACTTATCCAAGGTGAGGATGCCAAAAAAGTATCAGAATGGTTAGCAGAACATAAGTAAGAAAAGCGGAAGCGGCTCGTTCAGAATGTGAGGGGGATGGAGCTTCAGACGAAGAGGCGTAGTTTGCCTCGTAGGAAGAAGCGAAGCCACCGACTATTCTAGCCGCCGTAGCTAGACAAAAGAAAAGCGGAGCCGATTGTTTAGCCTCGTTGACTAAGGTTCTTTCGCACAGAAAGTGATTTGTACTTTCTTGTGCGGAAGGTTTTTTTGATTCATTTTATGAAAAGCTAGATTATAAGATGATTTATATTTTAATAGAAAATATTTATAAAGCATTATAGATTAGTATATAGTAGTTAGAGATTATAGAGATGAACCTTTCATTGATGAAAGAGAGCTCTAGATAGCTGCTTTTTCGTGTTTCTTTTTATGCTGTAACATAACTGTAACAAAATTGTATCCGAATTGGAAACCGAATGATGTTACAATGTAGTTTGTAGAATTTTGCTGAAACATGTACATAAGCAGCAGTGATAGGCTGGAAATGTTCTCACTGTTCTTTGAAACAACAGAAATACATCTATAGATTTGTAGTACAACAGAGTGTAAGTAAGAGTGAAAGCTTTTGCTTTCATGTTCAGATAGACAGAGAAAGTATGTCGAAAAAAATCATTAAGTATTGGGTGATAAATAATGATAAGAATGACGAATGTTTATAAGGAGTACCCAAATGGTATGAAAGCTATCGATGGGCTCACAGTTAACATTAAGCAGGGTGAATTTGTATACGTAGTTGGACCGAGTGGAGCCGGAAAATCTACATTTATTAAGATGATGTATCGTGAAGAAAAGCCAACAACAGGATCTATCAATGTGAATGGACTTATAATTGAAACGTTAGCAGAGCGAGATGTACCATATTTTCGTCGTCAGTTAGGCGTAATTTTCCAAGATTTTAAATTGCTACCTAAATTAACGGTATATGAGAATGTAGCGTTTGCTTTAGAAGTAATTGAAGAAGCACCTGATGCAATTCGTGAACGTGTTACTGAAGTATTAGGTCTTGTAGGTCTTGAAGATCGCGCAGATGCGCTTCCAAATGAGCTTTCTGGTGGGGAACAACAGCGTGTGGCGATTGCAAGAGCGATTGTAAACAAGCCAAAAGTTGTAATTGCCGATGAGCCGACAGGGAACTTAGATATTGAGACAGCGCTTGATATTATGAATATCTTTAAACGCATTAATGAACGTGGTACAACGATTGTTATGGCAACGCATAACGCAGATATCGTAAATACAATTCGTCATCGTGTAATTGCGATTGAAGGCGGAAAAATTGTTCGAGATGAGATTGAGGGAGGATACGGATATGAAGACTAAAACCCTTAGTCGACATTTACGAGAAGGTGTAAAAAATCTATCCCGTAACGGATGGATGACGTTTGCTTCTGTAAGTGCAGTAACAGTTACATTATTACTTGTAGGTGTCTTTTTAACAGCGATTATGAATATGAACCACTTCGCAACGAAAGTGGAGCAAGATGTAGAAATTCGTGTACACATTGATCCAGCAGCGAAAGAAGCGGATCAAAAGAAATTGGAAGAAGATCTTAGCAAAATTGCAAAAGTAGAGTCTGTTAAATATTCTTCTAAAGAAGAAGAGTTAAAACGTTTGATTAAAAGTTTAGGTGACAGCGGAAAAACGTTTGAGTTATTTGAGCAAGATAACCCACTTAAAAACGTATTTATTGTAAAAGCGAAAGAACCAACAGATACAGCGACAATTGCGAAAAAAGTTGAAAAAATGCAGTTTGTAAGTACAGTTCAATATGGTAAAGGTCAAGTTGAAAAATTATTTGATACAGTAAAAACAGGTCGTAATATTGGGATTGTGTTAATTGCTGGTCTTTTATTCACAGCAATGTTCTTAATCTCTAATACAATCAAAATTACAATTTATGCGCGAAGCACAGAGATTGAAATTATGAAACTTGTTGGAGCGACAAACTGGTTTATTCGTTGGCCATTCTTATTAGAAGGTTTATTCTTGGGTGTACTCGGTTCGATTCTCCCAATTATTGTGATTTTATCTATTTATAACTCACTTCAAAGTATGTTTAACCAAAAGCTTGGTGGAACGATTTTCGAGCTTCTTCCATATAGCCCGTTTGTATTCCAATTGTCCGGTTTATTAGTATTAATCGGTGCATTGATCGGTATGTGGGGAAGTGTAATGTCAATTCGTCGCTTCTTAAAAGTATAAAAAGTTGCAAACATAATTCGTACAAGCTTATCATATAGTAGAAATAGGTAAAGGCATCACACAATGTGTGATGCCTTTTGCTACACCACCTGTGTGTTTTGGAAAGGGGAATTCCGCATTGAAACGTAGAGTTGCGATTATTGGAATGGTTGTTGCATTTTTAATTGGTGCTGGCGGAATGTTTGCAGGTATGTATATGTTTGGAATCAATCCATCGTATATGGCGCAAACAATTTCAAATGATAGTACCGGCACGAAGCAAGGGGATTTAGCTAAAATTAATGAAGCGTATGCATTGATTGATTCGCGTTATGTGGAAGACGTGAAGGACGACAAGCTAGTTGAGGGTGCGATACAAGGAATGTTGTCTACACTGAAGGACCCTTATTCCACGTATATGGATAAAGAAACGGCGAAGCAATTTGAACAGTCGCTTGATCCGGAGCTCGAAGGTATTGGTGCTGAGGTGAACAAAACGGATGGAAAACTGATCATTGTCTCTCCAATTAAAGGATCACCAGCAGAAAAAGCAGGCATTAAGCCAAATGATCAAATTTTATCAGTAGATGGAAACAGTGTAAAAGATTTATCGCGTGAAGAGGCAGTCTTAAAGATTCGTGGTAAGAAAGGAACGACCGTTGCAATTGAAATAAAACGACCTGGCGTAACGGATCCAATCGAATTTAAAATTAAGCGTGAAAAGATTCCGATTTTCACTGTATTTAGTTCTGTAAAGGAAGAGAAGGGGAAAAATATTGGTTATATGCAAATTACATCTTTCTCTGAAAATACAGCGAAAGAATTTAAAGATCAATTAAAAGAACTTGAAAAGAAAAATATAACAGGTCTTATTATTGATGTGCGTGGTAATCCAGGGGGTTACTTAAATAGCGTACAAGATATTTTAGGATTACTCATGACAGACAAAAAGCCAATGATGCAAGTTGAACAACGCAATGGTGAGAAAAAGAAATTCTCAACTACATTAAAAGAGAGAAAACCATATCCGATTTCCGTATTAATTGATAAAGGAAGTGCCTCGGCCTCAGAAATTTTAGCAGGTGCATTAAAAGAAGGAGAAGGATATGATTTAGTTGGTGAAAAAACATTTGGAAAAGGTACTGTGCAGCAAGCCGTTCCGTTTAAAGATGGTAGCAATATTAAACTGACAATGTTTAAATGGCTTACGCCGGATGGCAATTGGATTCATAAGAAAGGAATTGCTCCAACAGTGGAAGTGAAGCAACCAGATTACTATCATGCAACGCCAATTCAAATTGAGAAAACACTTTCTTATAATGCAAATGATGTACAAGTGAAGCATGCACAAGAAATGCTGAAAAGTTTAGGATACGTACCCGGACGTGAAGATGGATATTTCAGTAAGGAAACTGAATCAGCGCTAAAAGCATTCCAAAATGCAAATGAAATGGAAGTAACAGGTCAGCTTGATAAAAAGACAGCTGAAGCGATTCAAAATAAAATTATTGAAAAGATTCGCTCTGGTGAAAATGATCTACAATTACAGGCTGCATTAAAATTAATGGCGAAATAAGAAGAAATACAGGCAGTAACATGCCTGTATTTTTTTTGTACGTGTTAAACAAACGTTTGTTTAGTTGTGATAAGATAAAAAGAAATGATTATATAAATGGTGGTGAATCGGTTCGTGGAGGCGTGGTCTTTTGAGATAATGCGAGCAGTTGGGCGTTTTTTCTTACACCCTGCTGTCTATGTATTTTTGATAAGTAGCATTTTTGTTGGATACTTACGTATATTACGAGAACGAAAAGATTTTTCTTTTAAAGTATATGATGTTTTGTTTGAATTACGAACATCCTTATTTGCAGGAGTTGGATATGGATTCATTGTATCTATCATAACAGTTGGAGCCGGACTAGTTCTGTCGCAAGCGAGTATATGGATGATTTTAATTTGGACACTAGTATTTGGACTAGCTGCTGGGTATAGATATTTATCTGCCGCTTACACATTTGGGATAGCGATTGTAGCAGCTGTATTATCTTCTAAACTTCCAATCTCTTTCTTACAGTTTGGAGAAGGAGAAGAAAGTACGATTGCATCACTTGCAGTTTTACTTGGCTTAATGTTAGTAGTAGAAGGATTATTAATTTCGAAAAATGCAGTGCGATATTCAACGCCAAAAATGCGCAAAGGGAAGCGCGGTTTAAATATTGGATTGCATGAATCAAAGCGTTTATGGCTCGTTCCGATTTTTATTCTTGTGCCGGGAGATGCTGTTACACAATTTGTTTCGTGGTGGCCAGTCGTTTCTGTTGGTTCACAAATGTACTCCTTATTCCTTGTTCCGTTTTTAATTGGTTTTATGCGAACAATTAGAAGTGAGGAGCCGACGACAGCATTATTATTTACAGGAAGACGCATATTTGGATTAGCGGCTCTTGTTCTTATTTTAGGTGTAGTCAGTTATTGGTGGTCTGTTTTAGCAATTATTGCGATGGGAGTTGCAATGCTTGGTCGTTTTACTATTGCGATCAGAGAACGGATAGCTGATGAAACGCGTCCGGCGTACTTTGCAGCGCGCGATGATGGATTGGTTGTGTTAGGTACAATTCCGAATACAGTCGGTGCAGAAATGAATTTGAAGCCTGGAGAGGTAATTACGAAAGTAAATGGTGTGATTCCGAGGAGTACAGAAGAGTTTTATAAAGCATTGCAGTCTAAGACGACAGGGGCATTTTGCAAATTAGAAGTACTGGATACAAAAGGTGAGCTTCGTCTCGTTCAGAATGCACTGTACGCAGGGGGACATCATGAATTAGGAATTGTGTTTGTTCAGCAGGAACATCAGTGGGATACGGAAGCGATTTAAATAGATATTAGAAAAGCATCCCCTATTTTTATTTGTTTTTACGCAGATAAAAGAAAGGGGGTGTTTTTTTTGGAATGTAGGTATAGAAGAAAATAAATGCCTTATTGAATACTGAATAATAAATGTAATCGAAATATAACAAGAATGAAAAAGGATAACAATGATAGACCGGGATTTGTTATAATGTATAGGTTGTGGACAGTAATGATGGTTTAATAAGTAAGGTTTTTAGAAAGGAGAAAAGGTATGAAAAAGATAACAATTCTCGTTCCTGCTTATAATGAACAAGAAGTGCTTGACCAGCTTTATAATAGATTAAATAAAGTGATGAACTCAATTTCAAATTATGAATTTGAGATTTTATTTGTCAATGACGGAAGTCGTGACAATACAGTACAGATTATTAAATCTTTACGCGCATTTGATGAGCGTATTTCTTATGTAGATTTATCTAGAAACTTCGGTAAGGAAACTGCTATGATTGCAGGTTTAGATTATGCACAAGGTGATGCGGTTATTATTCTTGATGCAGATTTGCAAGACCCTCCTGAATTAATCCCAGAAATGATTAAATATTGGGAAGAGGGTTATGACGATGTTTTTGCAAGACGTCGTAGTCGATCAGGAGAAACATGGTTTAAAAAGTGGACTGCCAATACATTTTATAAAATCCTACAAAAAACAACTAAAATTCAAATTCAAAAAAATACCGGAGATTTTAGGTTGTTAGATAGAAGATGCGTTGAAGCTTTAAAACAATTACGTGAGACACAAAGATATACAAAAGGAATGTTTAGCTGGATTGGGTATCAGAAAAAAGAGATTTTGTTTGATCGAGACCCAAGAGCGGCTGGAGAAACAAAGTGGAATTATTTAAAGTTATTTGATTTAGCAATAGAAGGAATTACTTCATTTACAACAGCACCTTTAAGACTATCTGCATTTTTTGGTTGTGTGATTTCGGTGTTTGCATTCATTTATATGATTTGGATCATTACGAAAACATTAGTATTTGGTGAATCTGTTCAAGGGTATCCATCACTTATGACAGCTATCCTGTTTTTAGGTGGTATTCAGTTAATTTCATTAGGAATCATTGGAGAATATTTAGGAAGAATTTTCAATGAGACGAAAAAGCGTCCTTTATACTTTGTGAATGAATATAATAATGAAAAAGTACAGAATGAAGTAGAGCGAGTAGCATCCCAAAAAAGAGGAGTATAAGTTATGAAGAAAAAAGAACTGATTAACTATCTTGTTTTTGGTGTTCTTACTACACTTGTTAATATTGGATGTTATGCTTTTCTTACAAAGGCTTTTCAAATGGATTATAAAATGGCAACAACAATTGCTTGGATTGTTTCTGTCATCTTTGCTTTTATCACGAATAAATTATATGTTTTTAATAGCAAACAAAAAGGTGCAATTTCTATAATAAAAGAATTTACATCTTTTACATTCTTCCGTGGACTTTCATATGTGATTGATATTGTGAGTATGATTGTTTTAATTGAATGGTTAGGTTGGAATGATTTAATTGCTAAAATTATTGCAAATGGTATTGTCATTGTGATGAATTATTTTGCAAGTAAATATATTGTATTTCAAACAAGTAATTCTAAACAAGCATAGTGTAAATAACAAAAAGCGTACAGCACTCGTATAGAGTCTGTGCGTTTTTTGTTATTTTATTTAGCTATTCGTAGGTAAGAGTACTTCACTGATCGAATAACCAGCTGTTTGCTTAAAGAGCAGTATCGTGGACAGATAACGTGAACGTTGTTATGATGTAATTGATAATGTTTATCAATTGTTAGGGCTTTGTTATTATGCAAAGTTCTTTTATTTTGAATGAAGGAGGAACTTTATGCTGCGTCGATTTTTTTCTTACTATAAGCCATATAAAGGCTTATTTGTGCTCGACTTTTCCTGTGCTGTAATTGCGGGGTTACTTGAACTTGGGTTTCCGCTTATTGTGAATCAGTTTATTGATAAATTATTGCCAGGACAAGATTGGACACTTATTTTATGGGCTTGTATAGGTCTATTAGCAATCTATGTGTTAAACGCAGGACTGCAATATATTGTTACATATTGGGGCCATATGCTTGGTGTTAATATTGAAACAGATATGCGTCAAAAGTTATTTAATCATATTCAAAAGCTATCATTTCGATTTTTTGATAATAACAAGACAGGTCATTTAATTTCACGTCTTACAAATGATTTAATGGAAATTGGTGAAATTGCCCATCATGGACCAGAGGACTTATTTATTGCGATTATGACTTTAATTGGGGCCTTTTCATTTATGATGATCATTAACTGGAAGTTAGCACTTCTTACGTTCTTAGTTATTCCATTCTTACTTTGGTTAGCACTTTATTTCAATCGTAAGATGACAGGGACGTTTAGACGTTTATTCTCAGATGTAGCTGATTTTAATGCGTGTATTGAAAATAATGTTGGCGGAATTCGTGTTGTCCAAGCATTCGGAAACGAAAAGTTTGAGAAAGAGCAATTTGCAGTAAATAATGCTCGTTTTCGTACGACAAAGCTGATGGCGTATAAAATCATGGCTTTAAATTCATCGATTAGTTATATGCTGATGCGTCTTGTGACATTGTTTGTCTTAATCTGTGGGACTTGGTTTGTATTGCAAGGAGAATTAACATATGGCGGATTTATTGGTTTTGTATTATTAACGAATATTTTCTTCCGTCCAATTGAAAAGATTAATGCGGTGATTGAAAGCTATCCAAAAGGGATTGCAGGTTTTAAAAGATATGTAGAACTTCTTGAAACAGAACCTGATATTGTAGATTCTAAGGATGCAATCGAAGTACAACATGTACATGGTGATATTGAATATAAGAACATCACTTTCGGATATGACAAACAAGAGCCGATCTTAAAAAATATTGATTTGAAAATCCATGCGGGAGAAACGGTTGCTTTTGTTGGACCATCGGGTGCTGGGAAAACAACATTATGTAGCTTATTGCCACGTTTCTATGAGCTTGCAGATGGTTCCATCACAATCGATGGTATTGATACAAAGGACATGATACTATCATCACTTCGTAAGCAAATTGGAATTGTGCAGCAAGATGTATTCTTATTCTCTGGAACAATCCGAGAGAATATCGCTTACGGAGATTTACAAGCTTCAGAAGCTGAAATTTGGAAAGCGGTCAAGCGTGCACAGTTAGAAGACTTGATTTACTCGCAGCCAGACGGGTTAGATACAGTCATTGGTGAGCGAGGCGTGAAACTTTCAGGAGGACAAAAACAACGTCTAGCAATTGCTCGTATGTTCCTGAAAAACCCACCAATATTAATCTTAGATGAAGCAACTTCTGCGCTTGATACAGAAACGGAACTAGCGATTCAGAAATCACTTGCTGAATTATCAGTTGGCCGCACAACATTAGTAATCGCGCATAGACTTGCAACAATTAAAAATGCAGATCGCATCGTCGTTGTAAATAAGGATGGTATTGCGGAACAAGGTTCACATGAAGAATTAATCGAACAAAGCGGAGGATATAGCAGGTTATACGAAGCACAGTTTAGTTCTTAAGAATGAAATAAGGCAAATAGAAAACGGAATGTTCCGGTTGCTGTCACAAATAAAAAGACCTTGTATATGTAATTTAAAAAGAATTAGCGTACCATATAGGTAGGTAACAAAAAGATACATATATAGGAGGCTGTAAAAGATGATCGTAACAACAACTTCTGTTATTCAAGGGAAAGAAATTATCGAGTATATTGATATTGTAAACGGAGAAGCAATTATGGGTGCAAATATCGTCCGCGATTTATTCGCTTCTGTTCGTGACGTTGTCGGTGGCCGTTCTGGTGCATATGAAAGTAAATTAAAAGAAGCACGCGACATTGCGATGGAAGAGATGAAATCTCTTGCGAAGCAAAAAGGTGCGAATGCAATTGTAGGCATTGACGTGGATTATGAAGTAGTTCGCGAAGGAATGTTAATGGTTGCGGTCAGCGGTACAGCTGTCCGTGTATAAAGCGTCAAAAAAGCCGTGC
>NZ_JH921519.1:0-184078 GCF_000299035.1 Bacillus bingmayongensis | reverse complement strand
GGCGCGTTTTTTTTTTTTTTTTTTTTTTGATGTTTACGGAGGCCGAATGTTGTAGAAACGCCGATATCTTGTGTCAAATTATCGATATTTCTTGGGAAATTCCAGCGGCCTCGTCGATATATAGGAAAGACATTAGAGTACTTCCTTACAAGTATGAATTTGTTTCAATTCAAGGCTATTATTTTTAAAACCGTTCATTGTATAGTTTGACTTTCGCTAGTGCTTCTTTATCGTTTGAAATTTCATCCGGTGCATTGGCGTCACCAATAATATAGCCTTCAAATGAAGAGCCGATAAAGTCAAAGATGTATTGAAATTGCGCAATGAGCGGTAAAGCTTTTTGCTTTGATAATTCTCCAATTCGCACTGCCTTCCACCCCTTTTATATATATTGTAAACCTTCACATTAGTGTGAAGGTCAACTCTGTTTTTTCGCAAATAATTGAACATGATCTAAAAAGACTTGAATGGCTTTTGAAGGGATAAAGTATTTACCACGAACGATGGAGAAGGGGCGGGTAAGCTTTTCATTTGGAACTTTAATGTGAAAGATTTCTCCTGCTAGTAGTTCTTTTCGTACGGTCCAATCTGAAAGGATAGCAATGCCAAGACCAGCAGCGACAGCTTCTTTGACACTTTGTATACTGCTAAATGTAAAGAAGCGCTTCATCTTTAAGTGGTGATGGTGGATAAAGCGATCGCTATAGGCGCGGGTTCCGGATCCAGTTTCTCTGAGTACCCATACTTGGTCTTGTAGCGAATCCTCGTTTATTGTACATGCGCTAAGGAGGGGATGTTTGGGTGGAACGACAAGTTTCATTTCATCATCCATAAAGGTTTCTACATCAATATCGGTGTACACGACCTGCCCTTCTACTAAACCAATGTCAATTTGATTCGAGCGAATGCTTTGAAGGACTTCTTCTGTATTGGAGATGAAGGTATGCACTTCTACGTGCGGATTTTCGTTGGCGTAGCGTGCTAATATTTTGGGCAGTAAGTACTCGCCAATTGTAAAGCTAGCCCCGATGCGCAGTGTTCCTGTGACAACGTTGTGTAATTCATTAATCTCTTGTTTAGCTTCTTCATAAAGCGATAGCATTTGCTTTGCATGTATGTATAAAATGTTACCAGCTTCGGTTACTTGCACATGCTTTGGAGAACGCTGAATGAGCGTGGTGCCAAATTCATTTTCTAAATTACGAATATGCATGCTGACGCCTGGTTGTGAAAGGTTTAATAGTTCAGCTGCACGAGAGAAATGTTTTTGTTCTACGACAGTCACGAATATTTTTAAAATGTCGACGTTCATTGTATTCGCTCCTTTTTTTGTTACGACTGTGGGATAGCCGTTTGTGCTTTTCGTTTACCCCGCTATTTGCGGTCAGTAATACTCCCACCTCAAAATTCGGCGAAAGCATTGTCCAGCTCTAGCGGCTAGAATCTCCGGTCGTTTCGCCCCCTCGGACGAGGCAAAAAGCGCCTCTCTGTCGGGTGCTCCAACGTCCTGCGATTCTGAGCGATCCGCTTCCACTTTTCTAAAGAAGTTAGGTGGGAGATAAACTGCCCGTAAAAGCCCGATTGGTGAGGGCTGATTAAAGTTTCACTTTATTCTATCATAAGTTTTGTTGATGATTGAGATTGTATATTGGTATTAAACTTATCATTAAAACTCTTCTATAATGTAAATATAAAGAACATGCATGTTCCAATACGATTATTGGAGTGGTCCAAAGTGGAACAAACACTTGTTATACAAAAGAAGAAGCGTCTCGGATTTTCGCAGGGGATTGGGATTACGTTGTTGATTGCGATTGCCGCGAAATATTTAGCAGAGCTTCCATTTTTAAATATTATGGGACAATTAGTTATTGCTATTCTAATTGGGATGATTTGGAGAGCGACAATTAGTGTGCCTTATGAAGCAATCGCGGGAACGAATTTTGCTAGTAAGAAGTTACTTCGGTTCGGAATCATTTTGCTGGGAATGCGTTTGAATCTTGTTGATATCGCAAAGGCTGGGCCAAAAGTGTTGGTTATTGCCGCGGTTGTTATTGCATTTACACTTGTTGTTGTATACGCATTAACACGCGTTTTTAAAGTAGAGAAGAAGCTTGGAATTTTAACAGCGTGCGGGACAGCGATTTGCGGCGCGGCCGCAGTGGTGGCAATTGCGCCACAAGTGAAAGCGAAGGACGATGAAACGGCGGTCGGTGCCGCAATTATTGCAATTCTAGGTACAATTTTCACACTGATCTATACTTTATTATATCCGGTTCTTGGCCTATCTCCTTACAGTTACGGTGTATTTTCTGGAGCGACACTGCATGAAATTGCACACGTCATCGCCGCGGCGGCGCCAGGCGGAAGCGCTTCTGTTGATATTGCGGTTATTGTAAAATTAACGCGCGTTGCCATGCTTGTACCAGTGGCGATTTTAATTGGTTTATGGTTTAAGCGTAGTGAGGGAAATGGGCAAAAGGGCTCTTGGCGTGATATTCCGATTCCATGGTTTATTTTAGGGTTCTTGGCAATGAGTGCATTTCATTCATTAGGTGTTATACCTGAGGTGATCGCAGGGTATATCGTAATCATTGCTTATATGCTCATTGCGATGGCAATGGCGGGGCTTGGTTTAAATGTAGAGTTTACGACGTTCCGTAAATTAGGAAGTAAAGCATTTGTCGCAGGATTAGTAGGATCTGTTTGCCTTTCGGTTCTTGGTTATATTCTTGTATATGCGTTAGGCTTTATGTAAGGTAACAAAAAGGAGACATAGTTAATATGTCTCCTTTTTCAGAGTGTTGGGAAACCCTTTAGGGTTTCCGACACTCTGGAATTTTTTTAATATTTTAGTGAATGAAAACAATAAAAAGTGATAGAAGCTAGAAAAATAGCCCTTCACCTGACCCTTTTTGGTCAGGTGAAGGGCTATTTTTTTCATGTTTTGGCAAGCTGCGGTGAGATAAGCCTGCATTTGGACAGACTTCAGCCCCCGGAACCGAGCGTATCGATAGCCATGTAGCTCTTTGGCATCCGCGAAGCTTCGTTCAATAGTAGAACAGCGTACCTTATATAGTTTTTTACCTGTACTTGTTAATTTGTTTTTTCGTGCAATATCTTTATACTCTTCCCAAATGTGATGTGTAATGACCTTCTGTTTTTGTTTCTCTGAGAAACATTTGTTACGCAACGGACAAACTGCGCAATCTGTTGGATTAGACTTATATTGGCGATATCCTTCTCGATCGGTTGTCGCATATTCTAAAATACATCCCATTGGACAGGCAAATACATCTGTTTCTTTTTCGTATTTAAATTGGCTTTTTGGTACGTCTTTATTTCTTTTTCCAAACCGGCGATACCCCATCACCATAAATATATTCTGTTCCGATAATTTTTTGCAGATATAACCTGTAAAGTAGCCAGCATCAAGTGCCACTGCTTCTATTTGAAATCCAAACTTATCAACTTGTGCTTGAAGTCGCTCTAAATACGGCTCGGAATCCGCTACATTTCCAGCCGTAATAAATGTATCTGTAATCACATTATATTTCGCATCCGTTGTACGATGATCTAAGAAATGAAAACCGTTCGGTTTTCCATCTCGCATTAAAAAGCCACTATCTGGATCTGTTGTACTTACACGTGTTTTTTTGATTGGGGTATCACGTTCCTTTCTTGGTTTTAATTCTTTTTTCCGTGTTTTTCCCTATCTTTTATAACTGCCGCTTCTAATTCTTCCATATATAATTTAGGGCGCTCTTTTTTTACTTTGTGTACAAATTTATTTTTATTTGCGTTTGCTTTCACATGAGTTGAATCTGTCATCAATGCGCGCCCACCCACCATACGATGTTCCATCGCTTGACGTACAATTTCATTAAAGATTTCTTCAAAAATATTTGTATGAATAAAACGAGTACGACGGTTCCAACTGATTGTGGAGTGTGGTCTGGTACTGAATCCGATAAAGAAAACCCTAAAAACCAACGATACGCAATATTAGTTTTAATCTCTTTTTCTAATTGACGTTCAGATCGAATACCATAAAAATAGCCAATAAACATCATTTTGAATAAGACGATAGGATGAATAGAAGGGCGACCATTGTTTTCACAATAATAAGGACGTAACTTTTCCTCGATAAAATCAAAATTAATAGTCGCTTCAATTGCACGAAGAAAATGATCTTGTGGAACTAACTCTTCAACAGAAACTGATACACGCTCATCGCGATGATTTTTCAATGCACCCATCATAATAAATCGCTCCTTTTCCTCTTTTTATCATTGTTGACAGATAAAAAAGGGTTCAGACACAAAAATAGGCTGTGGAGCAAACTTTCTCCACAGCCTGAAAAAGGAGACATAGTTAATATGTCTCCTTTTTGTTTTGTAAAGATATCTTTACTTTCAACTGGGAAATATTTATAATTCAAGTAAAGATATCTTTACTTTTGAAGGTGGAGCCTATGGGTGTGAAAAACAGGATTAAAGAACTAAGAAAACAAAGTAATATTACACAAATTGAAATGGCGAAAGCGATGCAAGTAACGAGGCAGACGATTGTGGCAATTGAAAATCATCATTACAATCCGAGTCTGGAATTGTCGCTAAAGATTGCAAAGTATTTTGGGATGAGTGTGGAGGAAATATTTACGTTGGAATAAGGGGGAGAAGAGAGCATAAAGATTGTAAATAGATAAATAAAGGGGAAAACAGAATGGGATTAGCGGTTTTATGTGTGATTGCAGCGTTATTTGCATTTATATGGGGTATGCAAAATTTTGTTCACAATCCAGTGCCGAGTATACTTGTTGTTATTGGGGTTGTTGGGTTATCGTATTATTTACTAGTATCAGCGCACTATCACAAAACGGCAACAAGCGTTTTAGTTGGTGTGATTGTTTTGACATGTGGACGTACAATTCAAAAAATATTATTTCCGTAAAAGCTGGTTAATTCATGAATCAGCTTTTTTTCATTTTTTTACAAAAATGCTTGAAAGTTACGTTACGTCATCTTTTACAATAAAGGAGAAAGGGGGATGGAAATGATTTCGATTCAAGAACTTACAAAGGAAACGGGTGTTACAGTGAGAACACTTCGTTATTATGATCAAATCAATTTGCTGAAACCAAGCGGAAAAACAGAAGGTGGACACCGTTTATATAGCGAAGCAGATGTCATTCGTTTGCAGCAAATTTTATTTTTAAAAGAAATGGGTTTCTCATTAAAAGAGATTACGAATATGTTAGTAACAGATGAATTCAGCTTAAAGGAAACTTTGGAAAAACAGCTTAAGTTTGTACAAGAAGAACAGAAAAAGTTCAACCGGATGGAACGAATTTTACAGGCTGTTGTGTATTCAGCAGAACTTGAAGGAGAGCTGGATTGGAAAATCATGTTCGAGCTGATTCAGCTTTCACAACAATCTCCTCGCATACGTGAAATGTTTCAGCAAAAGATATTTTCAGATGAGGAACGAAAGCTTCTTCACAATTTGCCAAATATGAGTGAGGAAGATGCGAATGTTCGAGAATGGGTGGATTTGTTAAAACAGTTACGCAGCTTTATGAAAGAAGAAAAGGATGCATCTTATGATGACGTGCAAGAGGCTACAAAAAGGTTAATGGCGAAATGTATGGAGATGGCAAATGGTGATGAAGCGTTTCTAGATAAATTATGGGAAGTTCGAAAATCGAAAGAGGATTCACAGAAAATGAGTATGTATCCAATTGAAGAGGAGCTTCTAGCGTATATGGATGAGGCTTTTCGTATATATGATGAGAGGGAGCGCGGGAAATGAGTATACTTGCAGAGTATCGTTGGTATTTCTTAATCGGTGCAGAAATTGTGTTTTGGGTAACAGCCATTGGTTTCTTTTTACTTCGCTACGGATTTCGATTGCGAAAAGCGAGCTTCATTGCAGGGATTGTACTGCTTTTAAATGAAGTCTTTATTTTAGTATTAGGTGTAATTGATTATTATGAAACTGGTAAGTTTTCTAACTTTCAAATTATTACGATAGTGATATTGTTATATGCACTCTTTTATGGAAAAAAAGATTTAAAGAAATTGGATATACACGTGCAAAAACTTGTTGCGAAATGGCGAAATGAGCCCATTCCTAATATAGAATCTCCATTAGAATTAACGGGCTGGGCTTATACGAAGCAAGAAATCGGACAATGGAGCCTACATCTCATTTTATTTACTGTTGTTCATATTGTATTTTTCTTCATGTATGGGCTCGTGCCGATTGAACAGTGGGGAGATTGGCCTGAAAAGGGCATTGTTTTAAATGAGGCGGCAAGTCGTGTGAGCCAAGTATGGGGCATTGTGTTTTTAATTGATACGGTAATTACATTTTCATATGTCATTTTTCCTAAAAAAGAAAAAAAGCTGTCGTCCTAATTGGACAACAGCTTTTTTCTATGCAACGTCTTCTGTTTTTTCTTTTTGAAGAGTACTATTTTTGTAACCATAGCTGAAATAGACAACAAGTCCAATTACAAGCCATACAGCAAAGCCAATCCACGTTGTTACTGGTAATTGCAATGCCAGGTATCCACAGAATAGAACAGCTAAAGCGGGAATCCATGGTACCAATGGCACTTTAAAAGCACGAGGTAGTTGTGGGTGTTTTTTGCGTAAGATAATTACTCCAATTGATACTACTATGAATGCGAACAATGTACCGATATTTGTTAATTCTGCTAGTTTGTTTAAAGGAACAAAACCAGCAAAGAAAGCAACCATAGTTGCAGTGACCCAACTATTGATAACAGGTGTTTTTGTTTTTTTATTTACGCGAGAGAGTGCTTTTGGTAGTAAACCATCGCGGCTGATTGCGTAAAATAAACGTGTTTGTCCATATAGCATAACGAGTAATACAGTTGTAATTCCAGCAATTGCTCCTAAAGAAATGAAACCAGCGACCCAATCTTGTTGAATGTATTGTAGTGCAAAGGCAACAGGGTTTTTTACACCTAATTGGTCGTATGGAACGATTCCAGTTAATATTAATGAAACGACAATATATAAAATAGTACAGATTGTTAAAGAAGCAATAATGCCGATTGGCATGTTACGCTGTGGATTTTTTACTTCCTCAGCGGCTGTTGATACAGCATCAAATCCAATATAAGCAAAGAATACAGTTGCCGCTCCAGCTGTTACGCCAGAGAAGCCAAACGGCATAAATGGTGTCCAGTTTTCAGGCTTTACATAGAAAGCACCAACGCCGATAAATAGAAGGATGACAAAGAGTTTTATAGCTACCATAATGGCATTGAAACGAGCTGATTTTTTTGCTCCCCTTGTTAATAACAATGTCATTAGAAAAATGATACAGATTGCCGGTAAGTCTACGTATGTTCCTGCTTCAGGATTATATGCGCTTGTTAGAGCTGTAGGTAATGTAATCCCGAATCCACTCAATAGTCCTTGGAAATAACCCGACCAGCCTGATGCAACAGCCGATGAAGCTAATCCGTATTCTAAGATTAAATCCCATCCTAAAATCCAAGCGATTAACTCTCCAAATGTCGCGTAGCTATAAGTATACGCACTGCCTGAAACCGGTACAGTTGAAGCGAATTCAGAATAGCATAGTGCCGCAAAGATACAGGCTAAACCGGATAAAATAAACGATATAATAAGTGCTGGTCCTGCATGCTCTGCCGCGACAACACCGGTAAGAACGAAAATTCCGGTTCCAATAATCGCACCCACACCTAACATTGTTAGATCGAATGCACCGAGTTCTTTCTTTAAAGCGGCTCCTTTCTGCTCGGATTGTGCTAACAATGCCGAAATCGATTTTTTACGAAATAGATTCATAGAGATTCCTCACCTTCTAGTTGTTATAATTTTCTGAATATTAGTAGCGTTTTGTCGTATAATGTCGAATCCTTGTAGTTTGTATTCTAATGTGAAAAAATAACTTTGTAAATAATTATTTTTTAGAAAATTCTCCCTTTTATATTTATAAGTTTATTTGAATTTTTCTTCCAACTGATTTCGTGTTGAATGATAGTATAAAGCTAAAACGAGCTGGAGAGGATTGAATATGAGAAAAGGAATTGCTTCATTGTGTTTTCTATTTTGTATTGGCAGTTTAGTAGCATGTTCACACCCCGACAGTAAAATTGATGAGAATAATGATGTGATTGCAAAAGGATATAAAGTTTCTAACTTACATAAATTCGAGGAATTCGTCACGAATGTTGAAAAAGGTGAAATAGATCAAATATGCATTGTGAATTATACACACGAAGGGGATCCGATCTTTCAAACACTAAAATACGATGGAAAAGAAATTAGCTATACGTCAGATAGTTCTCATGATAGATTTGCAGGTAAAGATAAAAGGATTTACTTTGATACTTGTAAAAGGATAATAAAAGATACTCGTGAAGATATAAGGTATCCACTACATGATTGTGCGAAAGAAGCTGGTCATAATGGATATCACTTGTTAAGCGTGCAGCAAAATAAATGGGATTAAAAAAGGAAGGGACTTATATAAAGAAAGATTCTTCCCTTTTCTATGTTTATCCCACTATTTGTGAGTAGTAAGAAACACGTCTCAAGATTCAAAGAGAAACGAGGAAGATAGGTGGGGGATGATGAATCCTCACTGATGGAAGTTTCACTTTATAGAGGTAGCAACAACAAAGCAAGAATTTCGTACGCTAATCGATTTTTCACATAGAAAAAGCCGATTTCCTGTACGCTAAGGAAATTGGCTCTTTTATCGTCTCATATGTGTAAAACTAAAAAGGTGATTTTTGGTGAAATTATATTAAAATTTTCTAGGTTGTAATTAATGAATATCATGTTTTTTGAAATTACCGCCCTTTACTTCTGCTACGTCATATACCGTAACAAAGGCATTTCCATCAATTTCATGAATGATTTCTTTCATTTTACTTTCTTCTAAACGGTTAATGACACAAGTGATTTCTTTAAATTGTTCATTTGAATAACCGCCGTAAACTTCATTATACGTTGCACTTCGACCTAAACGATCTCGAATTGTCTCTACCATTAATTCAGGTTCCTTTGTGATAATTTTAAATGTTTTAGAACCACTTAAACCTACCTCAACGATGTGAATTACTTTGGAAGCAATAAAGTAAGCAATTGCTGAAAGAATAGCCCCTTGAAGACCAAATACTGTTGAGACAACAATAAAGACAAACATGTTTAAAAATAAGATGAGGTCACTCGTCCCAAAAGGTAATTTTCGAGAAAGTAATACGGCTAACATATCAATTCCATCTAATGCTCCACCATTACGCAATGCTAACCCCATACCAAAACCGATGATAATCCCGCCAACAACGGTAACTAATAATGTATCACCTTCAATAATAGTTGGCACTTGGTGCATAAGGATAGTACCGATTGCTAGTGAAGCAATACCGATAACCGAATAAATAGCAAAATTTTTACCAATTTGCTTATACCCTAACCAAACGAAAGGGATGTTAATGACTGCAATTAGAAGCCCTAATGGTAAGTCAAATAGTTGTGAGCTAACGATACTTAAACCCGTCACACCACCATCTGATACGTTGTTTGGGATTAATACCGCTTCTAGTCCATATGCTGTTATAAATGCCCCAATAATAATCATTAATGCTCGTAAACTGATTTTTAGTTTATTGGGCTTGTGCTTTTTGGTTTTATTCATATAATTTCCTCGTTTCAAACTATTTTCTCTTTTCATTACTACACATTTTCTAATTAGTTAGACTCATTCCTAATAACTATTCTAACACATTACCATCAGAATACTTATTGAAATATTGCGCCTCTTTAAGTGGAAATCTTCGCAATCTTTTCTAAAATGTAAAAAAGATATTCAATTTTCTTTTAAGCTGTAATTTATTTTTATTGTTTTGGGGAACAACAAATTTCTTAACTTGATGGAAATGGGGTGGGACCTCTATAAATATTTAATGATTAGTTTTATAAATGGGGTAGCGTCAGGAAAATGCGGATTTACAACGTTAAGCCCATGGCTCAATATAAACTTACTGTTTTAACAACGTTAAGATATTTGAAACAAGTTATATGAGACATCATGAAGCCTTTGTTCTCAAGATTTAACTCTTGTATCAATAGGGTTTACTCTATTGGGACGACCGTTATTCTCGCAGTAATAAGGACGTAACTTCTCTTCAATAAAATCGAAATTAATAGTGACTTCAATTGCACGAAGAAAATGATCTTGTGGAAATAACTCTTCTACAGAAACTGATACAAGCTCATCGCGATGATTTTTCAATGCACCCATCATCATGAATCTCTCCTTTTCCTCTTTTTTATCGGTGTTGACAGATACAAAGAGGTTCAGATATAAAAACAGCCTGAAAAAAGAGTCCTAAATAAATAGGACTCTTTTGTGTTTCTTGGCGTATCGCCAACATTTTAACGAAAATATACGCTAAGCAAAATTCGGCTCTGATCTTTGAAACGTTGTAAAGGGTGAAGAGTTTCCATGTCGAAAACTTTACCGAATATTTGTTCGTTTTCTTGGTTTTTTTATAGGCATTCGTGGTAAAATGGGAATACAGATTTTTTATAAGGAGGTCGGATTTGTTTGGAACATCAATTTGAGATTGTCTCAGAATATTCCCCGCAAGGTGATCAGCCGCGGGCGATAAAGCAGCTGGTAGCAGGGATTAATAATGGTAAGAAGCATCAAGTGTTGCTTGGAGCGACAGGAACGGGTAAGACATTTACGATTTCAAATGTTATTAAAGAAGTGAAGAAGCCAACACTTGTAATGGCTCATAATAAAACGTTAGCGGGACAGCTGTATAGTGAGTTGAAAGATTTCTTTCCGAACAATGCAGTTGAGTATTTTGTGAGTTATTACGATTATTATCAGCCGGAAGCGTATGTACCACAAACCGATACGTTTATTGAAAAAGATGCACAAATTAATGATGAGATTGATAAATTGCGTCATTCAGCGACATCAGCTTTATTTGAACGAGACGATGTTATCATCGTAGCGAGTGTATCTTGTATTTACGGCTTAGGTTCTCCAGAAGAATACCGTGAACTCGTTGTTTCTTTGCGCGTTGGTATGGAAAAGGACCGCAATCAATTGCTTCGTGAACTTGTTGATGTGCAGTACGGCCGCAATGATATCGATTTCCAGCGTGGAACATTTCGGGTGCGCGGGGATGTAGTTGAGATTTTCCCAGCATCCCTTGATGAACATTGCATTCGGATTGAGTTTTTTGGAGATGAGATTGATCGAATCCGTGAAGTGAATGCCTTAACGGGTGAAGTATTAGCAGAACGTGAGCATGTGGCAATCTTCCCAGCGTCTCACTTCGTTACACGTGAAGAGAAAATGAAAGTTGCCATTGAGAATATTGAAAAAGAATTAGAAGAACGTTTAAAAGAATTAAATGATAACGGTAAATTGTTAGAAGCGCAGCGGATTGAACAACGGACCCGTTATGATTTAGAAATGATGCGCGAGATGGGTTTCTGTTCAGGCATTGAGAACTACTCACGTCATTTGACGCTTCGTCCAGCTGGTTCAACGCCATATACATTGTTAGATTATTTTCCTAAAGATTTTCTAATCGTTATGGATGAGTCGCACGTAACAGTACCCCAGGTAAGGGCGATGTATAACGGAGACCAAGCACGTAAACAAGTGCTTGTGGACCATGGATTCCGTTTGCCATCAGCGATGGATAATAGGCCGCTTATGTTTGAAGAATTTGAAGAGAAAACGAATCAAGTTGTGTACGTATCAGCAACACCGGGTCCATATGAACTAGAGCATACACCGGAAGTTGTGGAGCAAATTATTCGTCCAACGGGGCTTTTAGATCCGCAAATTGAGGTAAGGCCAATTGAAGGGCAAATTGATGATCTACTAGGAGAGATACAAGATCGGATTGCGAAAAATGAACGCGTATTAATTACGACATTAACAAAGAAAATGTCAGAGGATTTAACAGATTACTTAAAAGATGTCGGTATTAAAGTAAACTATCTTCATTCTGAAATTAAAACGCTGGAGCGGATTGAAATTATTCGTGATCTTCGCCTTGGTAAATTCGATGTGCTTGTCGGTATTAACTTATTGCGAGAAGGACTTGATATTCCGGAAGTATCCCTCGTAGCTATTTTAGATGCTGATAAAGAAGGTTTCTTACGTTCAGAGCGATCATTGATTCAAACAATCGGCCGTGCCGCACGTAATGAAAACGGTCATGTAATCATGTACGCAGATCGCATAACGAGATCGATGGGAATTGCAATTGAGGAGACGAAACGCCGTCGTCAAAAGCAAGAAGCTTACAATGAAGAACACGGTATTACGCCGAAAACAATTCAAAAAGAAGTACGTGATGTGATTCGTGCAACAACAGCCGCAGAAGAGACGGAAGTATATGAAACGACGCCTACTAAGAAAATGACGAAGAAAGAACGTGAAAAAACAATTGCGAAGATGGAAGCACAAATGAAGGAAGCGGCAAAAGCGCTAGACTTCGAACGTGCAGCTGAGCTAAGAGATTTACTACTAGAATTAAAAGCGGAAGGATGAAGATAGTGAGCAAAGATTTTATCGTTGTAAAAGGTGCGAGAGCGCATAACTTAAAAAATATTGATGTAACCATTCCGAGAAATCAGCTAGTTGTTGTGACAGGATTGTCTGGCTCAGGAAAATCATCATTAGCATTTGATACGATTTATGCAGAAGGACAGCGCAGATACGTAGAATCTTTATCCGCATACGCGCGCCAGTTCTTAGGACAAATGGATAAACCAGATGTGGATACAATTGAAGGTTTGTCTCCAGCGATTTCAATCGATCAAAAAACGACGAGTCGTAATCCGCGTTCAACAGTTGGAACAGTAACGGAGATTTATGATTATTTACGTCTATTATTTGCGCGAATTGGAACACCAATCTGTCCAAACCATGGAATTGAAATTACATCACAAACTGTAGAACAAATGGTAGACCGTGTGCTCGAATATCCAGAGCGTACGAAATTACAAGTGTTAGCACCAATTGTGTCAGGACGTAAAGGTGCACACGTGAAAGTTTTAGAAGATATCAAGAAACAAGGCTATGTTCGCGTTCGGGTTGATGGAGAAATGCTTGATGTGTCTGAAGAGATTACATTAGATAAAAACAAGAAGCATTCTATTGAAGTTGTAATTGACCGTATCGTTGTAAAAGAAGGAGTTGCAAGCCGGCTTGCAGATTCTCTTGAAAGTGCACTCAAACTTGGTGGTGGCCGTGTATTAATCGATGTAATTGGAGAAGAAGAGCTATTATTTAGTGAGCACCATGCTTGTCCGCATTGTGGATTTTCAATCGGTGAGTTAGAGCCACGGATGTTCTCTTTCAATAGTCCATTCGGAGCATGTCCGTCTTGTGATGGACTTGGTTCGAAACTAGAGGTGGATTTAGAGCTTGTTATTCCGAACTGGGATTTATCATTAAATGGGGGTGCAATTGCTCCTTGGGAACCGACAAGTTCACAGTATTATCCGCAATTATTACAATCGGTGTGCAATCATTATGGTATTGATATGGATATGTCTGTTAAAGATATTCCGAAAGATTTGTTTGATAAAGTACTGTACGGAAGCGGAGAAGAAAAGGTGTATTTCCGTTATGTGAATGACTTTGGGCAAGTGAAAGAAAGTGAGATTCTATTTGAAGGAGTTATTCCGAATATTGAACGTCGCTACCGTGAAACGAGCTCTGATTATATTCGTGAGCAAATGGAAAAGTATATGGCGGAGCAAGTGTGTCCGAAGTGTAAAGGCGGACGCTTAAAACCAGAAAGCTTAGCTGTTTTTGTTGGCGGGAAAACAATATCGGATGTAACGAAGTATTCTGTTCAAGAGGTTCATGATTTCTTCTCAACGATTGAACTGACTGAAAAACAACAAAAAATTGCTCATTTAATCTTACGAGAAATTCAAGAGCGTGTAGGCTTCTTAATTAACGTAGGGTTAGATTACTTAACACTAAGCCGTGCAGCAGGGACATTATCGGGCGGTGAAGCGCAGCGTATTCGTCTTGCAACGCAAATAGGTTCTCGCCTTACTGGTGTACTGTATATTCTAGATGAGCCTTCAATCGGTTTACATCAACGTGATAATGATCGCCTTATTCGCACATTGCAGGAGATGCGTGATTTAGGGAATACGTTAATTGTTGTGGAACACGATGAGGATACAATGATGGCTGCAGATTATTTACTTGATATTGGACCTGGCGCCGGGATTCATGGCGGGCAAGTTGTTTCGGCAGGTGCACCAGCTGAAGTGATGAATGACGACAATTCATTAACAGGCCAATATTTAAGCGGTAAGAAATTTATTCCGGTTCCTCTTGAGAGACGTAAAGGGGACGGGCGTAAAGTTGAAATAATCGGAGCAAAAGAAAATAACTTAAAAAATGCGAAGATGTCATTCCCGCTTGGTACGTTTGTAGCCGTAACCGGTGTATCTGGTTCTGGAAAAAGTACGATGGTGAATGAAGTTTTATATAAATCGTTAGCACAGAAATTATATAAGGCAAAAAGTAAGCCAGGGGCTCATAAACAAATTAAAGGTCTTGAGCATTTGGATAAAGTTATTGATATTGACCAATCGCCAATCGGACGTACACCTCGTTCAAATCCAGCGACATACACAGGTGTGTTCGATGATATCCGAGATGTGTTTGCTCAAACAAATGAAGCAAAGGTACGTGGCTATCAAAAAGGTCGCTTTAGCTTTAACGTAAAAGGTGGGCGCTGTGAAGCTTGCCGCGGTGATGGAATTATTAAAATTGAGATGCACTTCTTACCAGATGTATATGTTCCGTGTGAAGTGTGTCACGGAAAACGTTATAATCGTGAAACATTAGAAGTGAGATATAAAGATAAGAACATTTCTGAAGTGTTAGAGATGACAATTGATGATGGGGTAGAGTTCTTTGCTAATATCCCGAAAATTAAACGGAAGCTACAGACGCTTGTAGATGTGGGGCTTGGCTATATGAAATTAGGGCAGCCTGCTACTACATTATCTGGCGGTGAAGCGCAGCGTGTGAAATTAGCATCTGAATTACATCGCCGTTCTACGGGACGTACGTTATATATTTTAGATGAACCGACTACAGGTTTACATGCACATGATATTGCGCGTCTTTTAGAGGTATTACAACGCCTTGTTGAAAATGGTGAAACGGTGCTTGTGATTGAGCACAACTTAGATGTGATTAAGACAGCGGATTACATTGTTGATCTTGGACCAGAAGGTGGAGACAAAGGTGGTCAAATCGTTGCTTCAGGGACACCGGAGCAAGTGGTAAAAGAAGAGAGATCGTATACAGGGAAATATTTAAAAGGAATTTTAGAGCGTGATACAACTCGGATGAAAGCGAAGATAGAAGAAGTAGAAGTGTTGTAATAAGTGTATTGGCAGTTGGATTGATAGTGCGGAACAGAAACATAGTAAATCGAGTGTGAAAAATTATGAGTTTTACACTCGATTTTTTTATCCCACATTAACGGTAATCTTTGAATATAAAAAATTCCCTGTTTTCGACTAAAAGACAGGGAATTTTGCATTTAAATGAACTTAGAGAAACGAATGAAATATACGGTTCTTTTTAAACTCAAGCACCCGTTAGTAGAACAAATAATGGCTTAATTTCGTCTATAGGGCCTTTTTAAATTGCTTGATTGAAAATGGAGAAATGTCTTGTTCGCTCTTACCCGAAATAATCAATTCATTTAAAATCTGTCCAACAACACTGCCAAATTTAAATCCATGTCCATAAATACCTGTTACAAACAATGTCTTCAGTATTGGTTATTTTTATTTTGCTAATTTAATGTAGTTGATATTTCTTGCAAGATGGACTGATAGGATGACAGGTATACCAATAGAAAAGAAAGAATAAGCTGTTATAGGAGTTTTTTAGTTTTCATTGGGACTTGGCGTTTATTATTCATTAGCGTATGATTAAGTATATATGTCAAAAGGATGTGTAAGAAAATGAGATGGATTCTATCACTTCTTGTGAATAGCGTCGTGTTAATTGTTGTATCAGGTCTTCTAAAGGGAATTGCACCAGACGCATTTTACATAGAAAATATACAAACGGCAATTATTGCGAGCATTATTTTATCGATTTTAAATGTGTTTGTAAAACCGTTATTAATTTTAATTACGTTGCCAATTACTGTTTTAACATTCGGTTTCTTCTTAATTGTAATTAACGCAATTACGCTTGAAATAACAGATTCATTATTAGGTGATGCTTTCAACATATCAGGATTTGGTGTAGCAATTATTGCGGCAATCTGTATTTCTATTTTTAATATGCTGATTGATAAAGTAATTGTAGAGCCATTATCTGAAAAGAAATAGAAAAATGACAAAAGGAAAAACATTTCATGAGTTCCATGAAATGTTTTTTTCTATTTAATAAAAACCACATTTCTTGTTTGCAGAAAAAAATGGTACAATATCGGATAGAATGGAAATTTACATCAAATGAGACTGAACCCGCAGCGGAGTGGAGGTTTACATATGCCGAAAGTAAGGACAAAAGATTTAATTGTACAATTTCAATTGGAATTAGTAAGTGGTGAAGAAGGTATTCATCGTCCGATTGATACGAGTGATTTATCGCGACCTGGAATTGAAATGGCAGGTTTTTTTACATATTATCCAGCTGATCGCGTCCAGCTTCTTGGAAAAACGGAGCTTACATTTTGTGAGACATTAACAAGTGAGCAAAAACAAGAAAGAATGAAAGTTCTTTGTACAGAAGAGACACCTTGTATTATCGTAACGCGTAGTCAAGATGTGCCAGAGGAATTATTGCAAGCATCGCGTGAGTCTGGCGTACCGCTTTTACGTTCTTCCCAAACGACGACAAGATTATCAAGTCGTTTAACAAACTATTTAGAGAGTAAGTTAGCACCAACAACTGCCGTTCACGGTGTGTTAGTGGATATTTACGGAGTCGGTGTTTTAATTACAGGTCAAAGTGGTGTCGGGAAAAGTGAGACAGCACTTGAACTTGTAAAACGTGGTCATCGTTTAGTTGCGGATGATAGCGTTGAAATCCGTCAAGAAGATGAAGATACATTAGTAGGAAGTTCTCCAGATTTGATTGAGCATTTATTAGAAATTCGTGGTTTAGGGATCATTAACGTAATGACGTTATTTGGTGCAGGTGCCGTCCGAAACTATAAGCGTATTACACTTGTAATTAGTCTTGAGATTTGGGATCAAAAGAAAAACTATGATCGTCTAGGTCTTGATGAAGAGAAAATGAAGATTATAGATACAGAACTTACGAAGATTACACTTCCAGTTCGTCCTGGTCGAAACTTGGCTGTTATTATTGAAGTAGCAGCGATGAACTTCAGATTAAAACGAATGGGAGTCAATGCAGCACAACAATTTTCTGAGCGCTTAATGAGTGCAATTGAGCTAGGGAATCAGGAGTAATTGTAAGAAGGAGGTCATACATATGTTGTTAGGGTCTGTCCCACAACTTGATCGCGTGGCAATTCAACTTGGACCATTCCCAGTCTATTGGTATGGGATTATTATTGGTACAGGTGTTTTGCTTGGACTTTGGCTTGCTACTCGCGAAGGTGAACGATTAGGCATTCAAAAAGATACATTTGTCGATCTTGTTTTAATCGCGGTACCAATTGCTATTATTTGTGCGAGAGCATACTATGTTATTTTTGAATTTGATTATTATATGCAAAACCCGAGTCAAATTATTAATATTCGTCAAGGTGGCTTGGCGATTCATGGTGGTTTAATCGGGGCAGTTATTACTGGAATTATCTTTGCGAAAAGACGCGGTGTTTCCTTCTGGAAGTTAGCTGATATCGCAGCACCAAGTATTCTACTTGGACAAGCAATTGGCCGCTGGGGAAACTTTATGAACCAAGAGGCTCATGGCGGTGAAGTAACGAGACAATTTTTAGAAGGCTTACATTTACCACAGTTCATTGTGAATCAAATGTATATTGATGGTGTTTATTATCATCCAACGTTCTTATATGAATCATTATGGAATTTTGCCGGTGTCATTCTTTTATTGTTGCTACGCAAAGTGAATTTACGCCGTGGTGAATTATTCTTTACGTATATAATTTGGTATTCAGTTGGACGTTTATTTGTAGAAGGATTACGTACAGATAGCTTAATGTTAGGACCGCTTCGTATTGCACAAGTGATGTCTATCGGGCTTGTTATTATTTCAATCATTTTCATTATTGTGAGACGTAAAATGGGGCAAGCTGATAAAAGATATTTAGAAAACTAGAAAAAAGTAGCATCTTGTATGAGATGCTGCTTCTTTCATATTCAGGCAGGAAAGGATCAAGCACATGAAAATAAATACAGTGTTATTTGATTTAGATGGAACACTAATTAATACAAATGAACTTATTATTTCTTCTTTTTTACACACGTTAAACAAGTACTATCCAAATCAGTATAAGCGAGAAGATGTATTGCCATTTATCGGTCCGTCTTTGCATGAGACGTTTAGTTCAATCGATGCAAGTAAGGTAGAAGAGATGATTACATGCTACCGTCAATTTAATCATGATCATCATGATGAACTAGTGGAAGAATACGAAACTGTTTATGAAACGGTTCAAGAACTAAAGAAGCAAGGTTACAAAATTGGAATTGTCACAACGAAGGCAAGACAAACGGTAGAAATGGGCTTACAGCTTTCTAAATTAAACGAGTTCTTTGATGTTGTTGTCACAATTGATGATGTGGAACATGTGAAACCACATCCAGAACCAATTCAAAAGGCGCTCGAGCTACTAAATGCAAAACCAGAAGAAACGTTAATGGTTGGCGATAACCACCATGATATTGTAGGTGGACAAAACGCAGGTACGAAAACAGCAGCCGTGGCATGGACAATTAAAGGTAGAGCGTATTTAGAATCATATAAGCCAGATTATGTATTAGATAAAATGAGCGACTTGTTATCTATTTTGTCTGAATAGCGGATAAGGGGAGAAAGCGAAGTGCGACGTACAACGCGCTACCCTGTTTCAGGGGCAAACTCATTATGGAATGTATATAAAACAGTATCCTTTTGGAAGGTAATGAAAAATTTTATAGTCATTCAAATTGCACGCTATACACCATTTTTATCAATGAAAAATTGGCTGTATCGTACATTTTTACGAATGAAAGTAGGAGACCAAACATCATTTGCACTTATGGCTATGCCGGATATTATGTTTCCAGAAAAGATTACAGTTGGGACAAATTCAGTAATTGGCTATAACACAACGATTTTAGCTCACGAATATTTAATTAAGGAATATCGCCTCGGAGAAGTAATCATAGGGAATGAAGTGATGATCGGAGCGAATTCAATTGTATTGCCAGGTGTGGAGATTGGGGACGGTGCCATTGTTTCTGCAGGTACGCTTGTTCACCGTGATGTACCAAGCGGTGCTTTTGTAGGTGGAAATCCAATGCGTATCATTTATACGAAGGAAGAAATGGCAGAGGGGAGAAGGTCAATGTTAAAAATGTAACATTTCCCTTCTCTTTTTATGAATAAAAAGGAAATAATTGATTATAATATACTGTTTTGTTTTTTACGGAATCGTTTATACTTATAAATAGAAAAATGTATGAGCGAAGAAAACAAAAAACTGGAGGATATATGGGGAAAAATCAACGGATGTATAAGGAGAACGGACAGGTTATCTCTTTTAATCAATTAGCTGATTTCTTTTATAAAAAAGGAATGAAAGCTTATCGTAATCATAAATTACAAGATGCAATTAAATATTTTCGAAGAGCGGCACAAAGTGAGAAAGAGCCGTTTATTTTGTGTCAATTAGCGACAGTATTATCTGAGGTGGGAGAGTATCAAGAGTCGAATCAAATTTTCTTGAAACTCATTCGTTCTAACGCTGATATTGAACAGTGCTATTATTTTGTAGCAAATAATTACGCATATCTTGGTTTGTTTCAGCAAGCAAAGAAGTATGCGGAGCGATATTTAGAGATAGCAACAGAAAAAGAATTTGTGGAAGATACGTTAGAATTACTTGAGATTATGGAAGAAGAATCGCTTGATACGGAAGGTATTGAAGATGAAGATGAATTAATTGTTATGCAGGAGCAAGCAAATCGCTATATTCGTAACGGACAATTGGAGGAAGCGATTGCTACGCTTGAAGTTGTAACGAAAGATTATCCAGAATTTTGGTCGGGTTATAATAACTTAGCAATTGCGCATTTTCAATCAGGAAATGTAGATCAGGCACTCAAGTTAACTGAGATGATTTTGGAGAAAAATCCAGGTAATATGCATGCGCTTTGTAATACACTTATTTTTCTATATTCAATTGGAGAGCATAAACAAGTAGAAGCGTTAGCGGGGCAACTAGAATCAGTATATCCGATGTCATTTGAGCATCGATTAAAGTTAGGAACAACATTTGCAACAATCGGTCACTTTGCATCAGCATATAAATGGTTAAGGTTATTAAAGCGACAAGGTTATGAAGGTGATGTCAGCTTTTACTATTGGTTTGCATACTCTGCTTATATGATAGAAGATAAACATACAGCGGAAAAAATGTGGCAATCTGTTGTAGAATTACACCCTGATAAAAAAGGGAAAGAGCCGTGGAATGCATTAAATTTAGCTGATGAAGAACAGAATGTTTTGTTTGAAGAATTGCGGAAATCTTTCCAGCAAAGTGAAACGTTAGAAGAGCAAATGTTAGCACTGTATTTAATGAATGAATTAACAACACCTGAGAAGATTGGCTTTTTCTTTGATGTGACGCAGGCGAAAAATCGTGTCCCAATTGTTTCACAACTGGCAAAGTATTTCTTTTTAATGAGTAGTCATAAGAGTATTCCGGGTGAGTTACAACCGTTTGAACAATGTGTTCGAATTGCGGATGCCTTATATAACTATACAAATAAAGATGATGAATTGATTGAAGAATGCTTGCACTTTTGGTTTTGTACTTTTATACGTTTATATACATCTGGGGCGGTATTTACGAATGTGTTTGGTTGGTCTGCGGCAATCGAATATATTGTGCGTGACCAGCAGAGAAATAAAATGACACAGGCCGAACTTGGAAATATATATAATGTATCTGTGGCAACTGTGAGAAAATATGTGCAAGCAGTAAAGCGTACTCACGCATAGGCAAATCATTGGGAAAAAACAGATGCTAACAGTATAATGAGGGTAAGTTATGGTAGGAATGAATAGGAGTGAATAGTGTGTCAGAAGAAAAAATTTATGATGTCATTATTATTGGTGCTGGGCCAGCTGGGATGACAGCTGCAGTGTATACGTCTCGTGCAAATTTAAGCACGCTTATGCTTGAACGTGGTATTCCGGGTGGACAAATGGCAAATACAGAAGATGTAGAAAACTATCCAGGTTATGAATCCATTTTAGGACCTGATTTATCAAATAAAATGTTCGAGCATGCGAAGAAATTTGGTGCTGAATATGCATATGGTGATGTGAAAGAAGTCATCGATGGCAAAGAATATAAAACAGTTGTAGCTGGTAAAAAAGAATATAAAACACGCGCGATTATCGTTGCAAGTGGTGCGGAGTATAAAAAAATCGGTGTACCAGGTGAAAAAGAACTTGGCGGCCGCGGTGTGTCATACTGTGCAGTATGTGACGGTGCATTCTTTAAAGGGAAAGAGCTTGTTGTTGTTGGCGGAGGAGACTCTGCTGTTGAGGAAGGTGTGTATTTAACACGTTTCGCATCAAAAGTAACAATCGTTCACCGTCGTGACGCTCTTCGCGCACAGAAAATTTTACAAGATCGTGCATTCCAAAATGAAAAAGTAGATTTCATTTGGAACCATACTGTGAAAGAAATTAACGAAGAAAACGGTAAAGTTGGTGGTGTAACACTTGTAGATGTAAACACTGGTGAAGAGCAAGAGTTCAAAACAGATGGCGCATTCATTTACATCGGTATGTTACCATTATCAAAACCATTTACTGAGCTTGGTATTACAAATGAGAATGGTTATATTGAAACAAATGAACGTATGGAAACAAAAGTTCCTGGCATTTTCGCAGCTGGTGATGTTCGCGAAAAAATGCTTCGTCAAATTGTAACAGCAACTGGCGATGGTAGTATCGCAGCGCAAAGTGCACAACACTATGTAGAAGAGTTGTTAGAAGAATTAAAAACTGTAACAGAAAAATAAGGATATGAATCCTTTTAGAGAAGAAAGCTACCATCATAGATGGTAGCTTTCTTCTTTTATTTTCTTCCTAAAATGTCAAATGTTTTTCAAAAATTCTTTAGATTACAAGATTCCTTATTGTTATATTAGAATTTACGGGGAAAGCGACAATGAGAAATAAGGAGTTTATATAATACAGAATGGCTTAATATATCGTGGTTTTTGTATGGGAGTTAGTGATTTAATTCCTGGTGTGAGCGGTGGAACAATTGCTGTTGTACTAGGAATTTATGAGAGGTTACTTGCGGCCATTATCAGGCTTGTTATCGGATCGATTGCCGTGATGTTCCTAGGGATTCCAACAGGAGGCATGTCGATTGTAAGTTCTATTATTACGTTTATATTAGGATTTGTGATTGTATCGTATTTTAGTAAAAAATAGATAATTTTATGTAATAGAATCCTCTTAATGATTGAGTTCGTTAAGCGAATTTTTTTATATTCCTAGGAAGAGAGCAAAGACAATTTTTTTATAATTATTTGGAAGAATAAATTTGTTTATCTAGTAGTGATTAGCTTATTCATGGGGCTAGTCTCCTTCATTGTGACAAACTGTTTTTGATAGTATAATGAAATAAGTATGTGATGAAGAAATTTGTCATAAGTAGCTGAGGTGAAGAAGCATGCAAAGGGTAACAAACTGTGTGTTAATTAAAGATAATGAAGTTCTCCTATTACAAAAGCCTCGTCGGAACTGGTGGGTTGCACCGGGCGGGAAAATGGAACGCGGTGAAACAGTAAGAGATTCCGTTGTTCGCGAATATCGTGAAGAAACAGGTATTTATTTAAAGAACCCAGCACTAAAGGGGGTCTTCACTTTTGTCATCCAAGAAGGGGATAAAGTTGTTTCTGAATGGATGATGTTCTCCTTTTTAGCGACAGATTTTGCAGGAGAAAACAAATTGGAAAGCGAAGAAGGCATCATTGGCTGGCATACATTTGATAAAATTGATGAGTTAGCAATGGCGCCGGGAGATTATCACATTATTGATTATTTAATTAAAGGGAATGGAATAATCTACGGTACGTTTGTATATACACCAGACTTTGAATTACTTTCATATCGATTGGATCCAAGCTAAACCGTCAAGGAGGGATACAATGACAGCGAATAATGATATTAAAATGGTAATTATTACAGGAATGTCCGGTGCAGGAAAAACAGTAGCTCTGCAAAGTTTTGAAGATTTAGGATACTTTTGTGTAGATAACTTACCGCCGATGTTATTGCCAAAGTTTGTTGAACTGATGGCAGACTCGAAGGGGAAAATGAACAAGGTAGCGCTTGGTATTGATTTACGTGGCCGCGAATTTTTCGAACATTTATGGGGAGCACTTGATGATTTATCAGAACGCACTTGGATTATTCCGCATATTTTATTTTTAGATGCGAAAGATAGCACGCTTGTAACTCGTTACAAAGAAACGAGACGTTCGCATCCACTTGCGCCGACAGGACTTCCGTTAAAAGGAATTGAGGCCGAGCGTAATTTATTAACAGACATGAAAGCAAGAGCGAATATTGTACTTGATACGTCTGAGCTAAAACCGAAAGAATTGCGCGAAAAAATTGTTCATCTGTTTTCAACAGAAAACGAGCAAGCATTTCGTGTAAATGTGATGTCATTTGGATTTAAGTATGGCATTCCAATTGATGCAGATTTAGTATTTGATGTTCGTTTTTTACCAAATCCATATTATATTCCACAGATGAAGCCGTTAACAGGACTTGATGAAGAAGTTTCGTCATATGTGCTCAAGTTTAATGAGACACATAAATTTTTAGAAAAGCTGACGGATCTTATTACTTTCATGCTTCCTCATTATAAAAGAGAAGGCAAGAGTCAGCTTGTAATTGCGATTGGATGTACAGGTGGACAACATCGTTCTGTGACGCTTGCAGAATACCTTGGAAAACATTTGAAACCAGAATATATCGTTCATATATCTCATCGTGATGTGGAGAAGAGAAAGGGCCATTAAGGGATGAAAAAAGAGAGAAAACCTAAAATTGTCATCATGGGAGGAGGAACTGGACTATCTGTTTTATTACGAGGATTGAAGAAATATCCTGTTGATATTACAGCGGTTGTTACAGTAGCTGATGATGGTGGCAGTTCAGGTAGATTACGTGATGAGTTAGAAATTCCACCACCAGGCGACATTCGTAACGTACTTGTTGCGTTATCAGATGTGGAGCCGCTTGTGGAAGCTTTATTTCAACATCGTTTTACATCCGGAGAAGGTTTAACGGGTCATGCATTAGGTAATTTATTATTAGCTGGTATGACTTCGATTACAGGAGACTTTTTCCATGCCATTACAGAAACGAGTAAAGTGTTAAATGTGAGAGGACGTGTTTTACCAGCAGCCAATCAAAGTGTTGTACTTCATGCCGAACTGGAAGATGGGCAAATTGTAACAGGCGAATCGAAAATTCCGTACTTCGGGAAAAAAATCAATCGTGTGTTTTTAACACCGGGTGATGTAGAACCGCTGTATGAGACATTGACGGAAATTCAGCGGGCAGATTTACTTGTCTTCGGTCCAGGCAGTTTGTACACAAGTATTTTGCCGAACTTAATCGTGGAAAAAATCGGTAAAGCTGTTCTTAATGCAAAGGCGAAAAAAGTATATGTATGTAATGTTATGACGCAAGCTGGAGAAACGATGGGGTATACAGCATTTGATCATGTGCAGGCTTTGCATGATCATCTTGGAACACCGTTTATCGATACTGTGATTGTAAATAATCATGATATTCCTGTTGAATTACGTAAACTGTATGCAGAAGAGATGTCTGAGCCTGTTGTGGTTGATGAAGATCGTTTTGCTGAAAGTGACATTCGCTTAATTCAAGATGAATTAGCAAAGTACGATGATCAAGTTGTAAGGCACGATACATTAAAATTAGCTTCTATTTTATATTCGTTATTATAAGCATGCGTTATCTCTGTATGAGATAACGCTACTCATTCATATAGGACAAGATTTTTGTTCCAAAATATCGTATAAGGAGGTGGGGCTGTGTCATTTGCATCAGAAACAAAGAAAGAGCTCACGAAGCTTGAAATGAAGGAGTGCTGTGAGAAAGCTGAATTATCGGCATTGCTTCGAATGAACGGATCACTTTCTTTTTCAAACCGTCGTCTTTCAATTGATATTCAAACAGAAAATGCAGCAATCGCAAGAAGAATTTATACATTGCTGAAAAAAGGATATGACGTGACGGTAGAATTGCTTGTTCGTAAAAAAATGCGACTGAAGAAAAATAATGTATATATCGTTCGGCTTGTTGAGAAATCCCGTGAAATATTAGCGGATTTGCATATTGTTAGAGAAGACTTTTCATTTATTCGTAACATCTCACAAGAATTGATTGAAAAGAAATGCTGTAAACGATCGTATTTAAGAGGTGCATTTTTAGCAGGTGGTTCAGTAAATAACCCAGAAACATCATCTTATCATTTAGAGGTCTTTTCGTTATACAAGGAACATAATGATTCTATATGTGAACTGATGAACGGATTTGATTTAAATAGTAAGACGCTGGAAAGGCGTAAAGGGTACATTACGTATTTAAAAGAGGCGGAGAAAATTACGGAGTTTTTAAACATTATCGGTGCACATAATGCATTGTTAAGATTTGAGGATATTCGTATTGTTCGTGATATGCGTAATTCAGTTAATCGTTTAGTGAACTGCGAAACAGCCAATTTAAATAAAACGATTGGTGCCGCTTTAAGACAGATTGAAAATATTCGTTACATTGATGAAACGGTTGGACTCGATGTCTTGCCAGATAAATTGCGAGAGATTGCACAATTACGTATTAGTTATCAAGATGTAACATTGAAAGAATTAGGCGAGATGGTATCTGGGGGGAAAATCAGTAAATCAGGTATCAATCATCGCTTGCGTAAAATCGATGAAATTGCGGAGAAATTACGCGCGGGGGAACCGGTAGCAAAAAAATAACGGTAAAGGGGAAATGGAGCTATGGTTCAAAAACAGGTTGAGGTTGCATTAAAAAACGGCTTACAAGCACGTCCGGCTGCGTTGTTTGTACAAGAGGCAAATCGTTTTCATGCTGATATTTTCATTGAGAAAGATGGAAAAACAGTCAATGCGAAGAGCATAATGGGGATTATGAGCTTAGCGATTGGATCTGGCAGCAACGTAACGATTATAACAGAAGGTTCAGATGCAGAAGCTGCTTTAGAAGCGCTGGCTGCCTATGTACAAAATAAACAGTAAAAAGCTATCGCATGTAGCGATAGCTTTTTCAAGTGGGGCAATTTTTTTGTATAGTATCGAGTCGCTGATATAAATTATGAAAGAATCCGTTTTTCTCCTTGAAGTTCACGAATCGGTTGAATGTTTTGGGTAAATTCGAGAGTACCCATATATTTTCCATCTGCATTTCGTACTGCGAAGTAGCGAATATATACATATTTATCTTGAAATTGAATCCAAAAATCTTCACAATCTTTTTTTCCAGATTTGAAATCTTCTAAGAGTTTTTCAACGACATGAACGCTTTTTGGAGGATGACAGTTTTGCACTGTTCGACCAATGACAGCTTTCGTGCGGGCAAATATTCGTTCTTTTCCATGAGAGAAGTAGCGCACAACATCATTTTCATCAATGAATGTAATATCAACAGGTAAGTGATTTAACATCAGTTCTAACTGTTTTAAAGATAATATACCTGTTTCGAAACGAATCAGCCCTTCAGATATGGCTTCTTCTTTGATCATATTTCTTTCGGGTTTCCATGTACTTGTAGGACTCGTTAAGCAGTAGCCGATTTCATCACTTTCATGAGCGATTTTTAGCCATTCATCTTCTGTAAGAGTTTGAAGGGCCATTGGAAATAAAATATTTTCTTCTTTAAAAATCATTTCACTTACGTCGTGAATGACGAAAGAAATGCTATCTAAGGCTGATTTTTTATCTTGATTATAATTTACTAATTTTTGTTTTGCCTCTTTAATTGCATCACGAATTCTGTCATCAACGCCCCACATAACTTGAGTTGGTCCGTAAATACCGTATTTCTCTAAATAGGGGAAAAGTAGATTTTCTTTACGGCTATAATGTTTATCAACATCGAGTAATAAATTTAAGTCTTCTATTAGTTTATAAATATTCTCTTCGCTATCTTCTTTCTCAAAACGTTCATAGTGTAATTGAAGTTTGAAATTAACTAGTAGATCAATTTCTTTGTTTTCCATTTTAAATGTATGAATCGGATGACCCGGTTGTTCTTCCTGCTTATTAGATTGATGGATTTCTTCGATGGATCCTTTGAAAACAGCTGTATGCACGGAGCATAAGCGTTGTACTTCTTCCACAGGAATTCCTTCTTCCTCCATGAGTGCCTGTTCGAGTTTTGAAATTTCTGCTACGGTAATATTTCCGATTGCTTCTTGAAACTGTGCTGTTACATCTTCAATGTTTTTTCCGTTATGAAGATCTTTAATAATAGTCTTTAAGATTGTTTGGCGTTCAGAGTTATTTATATTTTCTTGTTCCCTGTTATTAATGATTTCGCTCATAAGAATTCTCCTCTACTCGTTAATGTGAAATCCATTATTTTTAAAAGTTTCCTTTACTGTATGAAGTGAAATTCCTTTCATTCGGCATCCGTTTGGAATTGTCATTATACGGCCGGCTGTTTGGAGCATATTAGGTTTCGTTATATTTTCAAAGCCGAGATCTTTTAAAAGAGGGATAATCTCGGGATATTGGGTAGTTATATCATAGACAGTTTGATGAAAATCAATTAACTTTTTCATTATTCTCACCTCAAAAACAAATGATAGTAATTATCAATTACACTGTAACATAAAGGTAGGAAAAAAATTGTGAGCCAAATCACACATTCATTCTTTTTAACAAGTTTGTCACTTTTGCTTTCATTTTGTTATTCACAGTTGGTGAGATTACGATCTCAAAATTTAGAGAGAAAAAGGGAGATAGCGCAGAGTAAACAGCCTGTAAAAGGCTGTAATGAAGGTTCGCCATCAGTGGAGGATGAAAGCCCCCCGCTGATGGGAGTATCACTAATGAAAGGAGAATGACTTCGAATAGAATATTGATTTAGGACAGTTTGGTATCTGATTATATAATTTCATTTTCCAACCTATTTAGATCGATAAGGAAATAACCATCCTCATCCGTAGCAATTAGTTCATTTTTTCTTAAGTAAGTAATAGTTCGGCTCATAGTTTCTCTTGATGTTCCAATCATGTTTGCGAGTTCACGGTTTGTAAAATGAGTCGTTATTTTATATTTGTCATCTATCCGTACACCATTTGACTTACATAAGCGCAGTAATAGCATAATAATTCGCGCATATGTGTCATGAAGAATTTGTTCTTCCAATCTGTTTTGAAGGTCCACGATTTTTTCTCCAAGAACTCTAAATAATTTAATACATAATTCAGGGTATTTGATTAAAATCATCTCAAAATCAACGATAGGAATGACAATTAATTGGGCATCTTCAAGAATTTCAGCATGCGCAGGGAATGTACCTTTTCGGAAGAAACCAGAGTGAGGGAACATTTCTCCGGCTTGAAGTATAGAAACAATTTGTTCTTTTCCAGATGCATCTGTTTTTTGAATTTTCACTTTTCCGGAGTGAATAAAAAATACGCGGTCAAGTGTATCACCCTGCATAAATACAAATGATCTTGCTTTATACATTCGCATTCGTGAAATTTCTACAATTGGTTGAATTTCTTCTTCTGAAAGTTCTTTAAAGAGGGAAACCCCCATGCCCATCAACTTAAGAGCGGAAACAAAATGAACTTTTGTTCATATGAACTAAAAAACTCTTAAAATATTTGATGTCCTTAAAAGTAAGCACACCGAATAAACCCTAACGGGTTTCATTTTTAAAAAATTATGCAACTTTCTTTTGTTTTCTCAATCCACTATACTCATAGACAACACCCATAATATCAAAGACAGTTTTCTTCTCATATCTGTGGGATTTCCGTCCATTCCTCTGTAAAAGGTTGAACAGGCGGGTTAGGATCTTTGTTATCTCTTGGTTGTTTTGCTGTATTGCTTGATATAACAGAAATAGATGATCTTGGATCATCCCAATCGCTTTATATTCGCTTAATTCTCTTTTCTTCTTTTGTAAAAGCAATTGACGCATTTTAAACATAGTAGAGGAACATAGGAAAATAGCGATTAGATTTCCATATAATTGGCACTCTAATCGTTCCTGTTTTACATTACGATAATGGTCTATCTTGAAGAGTGATTTCCACGTTTTAAAGACAATCTCTATTTGCCAACGTAAAGTATATAATTCATGTACCTGTTCCATCGGAACCCATTCCCAAGGTGTATTCGTCACATACACGTTTAATCCAGCTACCAATTTACTTTTCTCTGAGTACGCTCTATTTTTAGACTTTTCTTTTTCCGCAATCTTCGCTTGCCGCTTTTGAAGTTGCTTTTCTGTTAATCGATTAAAAATAACACGTGCAAATAGTTGTTGTTTATCACCGATATAAGCATGTTTTAATTCAAATGTTTCTCCTGGCTGTAGTTGGTTTAGAAGCCGCTTCACATCGATCTGTATGTATTCCGATTGCTTCTTAATAGCACCGTTTTTAAAGTATTCTGGATTTGGATTTTTCATATATACATTCGTATTTAATTTTAAACGAGACACATAGTATGTACCTCGTTGATCCATTTGGTCTAAGTCTTCCAATGAAAAATAACCTAGATCACGAATACATAAATCTCCTGGTCGTAAGGTATCTAAGCACTCCGTGCCAAATGTTTTGTCATTATTTTTTCCTGGTCCAACTTGAAAGTTAAGAAATTCCCCACTGTGCAGATCATATTCTAATTGAATTTTGATTCCGGCTGTTTGAGCACAGCCTCCAGAGCCTGGATATACATTATCTAAATCATTTGGCACCTGAAATACGGTGGCATCTAGGATACGGATTCGTCCAAAATAAGTGAAGAGATGGTTAGAAATTTGCGTTTGTTCACATATTTTTTGTTGTAACAGTAAAGAAAAAATATGTTGTAAAAACAAAACTGCTTTAGCGTTTAAACGCTTATTTAAGCCCTCAGGGCTGAGTAAAGTACCAGTGGCTGCATGAAGCCTACTACATAATCGTACTAAGGGATCACTTGCTACTCGTTGACTGATCCAAATACAAATCGTAGCTAAGTCTGAGCCAGAAAACTTACGTTTTCGCTTTATAAATCCGATTTCTCTTGCAAGTTTTTCTAAAAATACAGGTGTAATATATCGCTGTAACTCTTCCGCAAACGGTTGTAGTTCATCTTGAATCGAGAGGTTCATAAGAAAACGTCATCCTTTCTAATCTAGCTTGTTTAGAAAGAATAACGTTTTTGGATACTTGGGGGTATTAAAATCTCTTAAGTTGATGGGCATGAGGGAAACCCCCTGTAAGTGTCTTTTTATTATTTCTGACATATATTCCTCACTCCTAACATCATCCCAATGATAGTACTTTTCTTATTAATGTATCCTAAATAGAAAAATGAAGCAGTGATAAAAATCATACTTTTGGTTGAAAATGAGACGAATTTCAAAACAAAATTGGAACTTGTAAGGTTTGTGAAACATAAGAGAGAAGAGAGGGAAGTATACGATTTTCGTGAATGGAGGTGTCTGTTTGGTAATGGATAAAGTGAAACTTTAATCAGTGGGGGTTTTCTTCATCCCCCACTGATTATTAGCCCTCACCAATCGGGCTTTTACGGACAGTTAATCCCACACTTAACTTCTTTGCTTTTGCCGAATTTTGAGGTGGGGGTCTTACTGCCCGTTAATGCGGGATAAAACAGGATTCATTGAAAAGAGGTCGTTATTCCTCTTTTCAACTATCCTGTTTAATTCTTATTTAAGCTTGTGCAATTGCGCGCGGGAATAAAACGTTATTTTCCAAATGAATATGCTCGAACAAATCAGATTCAAGAGCTTCAAGGCGTTGATAGACAAGACGATAAGTGCCACAAGCACCTACTGGAGGAGTAAAGTCATTCGTAACTTTACGAAGTTCTTTAATGATATCACCAGCGTGGTCGTGTTCATTTTCTAATTCATCTACTACTTTGCGTAATTTCATATAATTTTCATCAGTTGGATTTTGTTCAAATGCTAAAATCAAAGGAAAATCTTCTGTTTCTTCTTTAATTAAATGTTGCTCTAATTCTGTTTTTAATTCATGGAATAGCTTATGAATTTGAGCTAAATGTGGTTGTCCTGCTCCATGAACGCGTAACACTTTTGTTACGTATGGGCTTAACAGCGGTAACTCTTCATTTAAATAGCGATGATGTTTATTCAAAATATAATCAATTAATTCACTATAAGAAGCTGTTTTCCAATTAATTTCAGATTCGTTTAATTGTTTTGTTTCGTGATAGAGCGTATTTAACTTTGTTAAAATTTCTTCTGCAGATAAATTTCTTTCATTAATAGCGTCGATAATCGGTCTATTACCACCACAGCAAAAATCTATTCTATATGATTTGAAAAGGTCACTTGCCTTTGGAAATTGTGTAACAATATCACCAATAACGGAATTTTCGGTAAAAATATGTTTCATATGAATACCTCCATAAAGTTTAAATATTTTATCTGGGTTAAGAGTATCAATTATTTAACGTTCATGTGGTGATATATATCACTTATAACGAGTTAATTTCATCATTCGCTATTTTTGTAATTTACAGGATGTGCTACAGGGTTGATAGATAAGATGATACGAATGTAGCTAGAACTAGGTTAAAGATGTGGAGTTAATTATGTAGGAGAAATGTCGTTAATATAAATGAATTTGTGAGGGGAGTGTCCTCGATGCTTCCGCTACCCCATAAGAAAAAAACTATCGCATATGCGATAGCTTTTTTTGTGAAGCGATTCTGAACGAGCCGCTTCCGCTTTTAGTTATATCCAGCTCCGGTGGCAAGCTCTTCGTGTCTAAGAACCTTCCGCATAAGAAGGTAAAAAGCACCTTCTATGCGAAAGAACCTTAGCCAGTCAGAGCTAAACGAGCCACCTCCGCTTTTAAGTATATCCAGCTCCAGCGGCTAGAATAGTCGGTCGTTTCACCCCTTCATTCGAGGCAAAAAGCGCCTCGGAATCAGGGGTTCCAACGCCCTCCTGTTCTAAACGAGCCGCTTCCGCTTTTAATATATTAACGATTTGTAAAGATTTTATCGATTAAGCCGTATTCTAGTGCTTTTTCTGCTGTCATGAAGTTGTCGCGTTCTGTGTCGCGTTCGATGACTTCTAGTGATTGGCCTGTGCGTTCCGCAAGAATTTTGTTTAGTTTATCGCGCAGGAATAGGATACGTTTTGCAGCGATTTCGATTTCAGTTGCTTGACCTTGTGCTCCACCAAGTGGTTGGTGAATCATTACTTCACTGTTTGGAAGAGCGAAACGTTTTCCTTTTTCACCTGCTGCAAGTAGGAAAGCACCCATAGATGCAGCCATACCGATACAAATTGTTGATACGTTTGGTTTAATAAACTGCATTGTATCGTAAATTGCCATACCGGCTGTGATAGAACCACCAGGGCTGTTAATGTATAAGTGAATATCTTTTTCTGGATCTTGAGATTCCAAGAATAAAAGCTGGGAAACGATTGAGTTTGCTACGTTGTCATCAATTGCACTACCAAGCATAATGATGCGGTCTTTTAATAGGCGAGAGTAAATATCGTAAGCGCGTTCTCCACGATTTGTTTGTTCAATTACTGTAGGAATTAAATTCATCTGTTATTTCCTCCTTTGAAAGCTTTCTTAGTCTTATAATACAATTATGGTCAATAAAGGTCAAACGAAACCACTTTAAATCAAAAAAATATGTAGTTGTATCATGATTTATTCGCTATGTTTTTGGAATTCCCTGCTTATGTATCTTCAACATCATAACCGAATTATATAAATTTAAACGTAATAGGAGAAGTATGTTATTTGCAAAAAGCAAAAGAACGCCTTTGTCATAGAAGCGTTCTTTTGTGTGTTATTCTTTTAGAAGATAGGTTACTCTATTTAAAATATGTTCGAGTTGTTTTGCATTTTTACTATACATTTGACTTGCTGATTTTGATTGTGTTTCTAAAGAAAATAATTCAAGATCTGCTTGGCATTTTTTTAAGGAAGCCAACAGTAATGGCTTATCTTGAGGAGACGGCATTTGAATTTTATCATCATAAATATCGACAGTGAGTTGTCCGTAAGAGTCAACTTGTCCAATAAAAACATTTTCTATTAAGACACCGATTTTTTCTAATTCAGCGTGAAGCCAGGCGCGATTATGACCACTGGCTGAAAGTGGTTCATCTAGTACGTTTCCATCCATAATTACCGTCTGTGTTTCTTTGGCAGGTGCTATTTGTAAACCGATATCTTTTGGAGTAAGCGGCTGTTTGTCTCTTTTTAACAAGACATTTAGTTCACCGCCTGACTCCAGTACAGCATATTCAACATCTGCTATGTTAAATGCATTCTTCTTTCTAAGCAGCTCTAGTAATTCATCAATTGTATAATTTTCTTTTTTTAAATTATCCTCAAGAACTTTTCCATCTTTTATAAAAATAGTCGCTTTTCCTTCAATGAAATTTCTGAGCCGCTTGTTTTTTAAGGCAACCATACCTGCGAAAAATGGGACAAGAGAAAAAACAAGCATACTAGAAACACCGTGCCAAAAGTTTCGCTCTAGTCCTGTTGTAACTTCAGCGGCGATGTTTCCGATTGTCAATCCTGCGACATATTCGAAAAATGAAAGCTGTGAAATTTGCCTTTTTCCAAGCAATTTTGTCATTGAAAATAAAATAACTAAGAGAGCGAAGGAGCGTATAATGACAAGCAGCCAATCTGATACATGAGGCATAGTTTATTCCCTCCTGTTTTACCTAAAATCCTTTATATTGAGGTTCTTCTCGTTCTAATACTGAAATTCTATTGTTAAGGTCAGCAATTACACTATCCATTTCCAGCATACATTCATGGAAGACTCGTTTTGCTTCTTCCTCAGCGGCATTTTGTGAAAATGTACTTAAACTTGCTTGCGCACCTTTTAAACTCGCAAGGCATGTTTTTACACTAGCAATAACAGTCATACAAACACCTCTTATCCTTTTGGTTTAAATAGTAATGCTCCGATAAATCCGAATATAATGGCTGCAGATATACCAGCACTTGTGACTTTAAACATACCTGTTATTACACCGACAATACCATGTTTGGCCGCTTCCGCCATAGCTCCATGAACAAGGGCGTTTCCAAAACTTGTAATCGGAACTGTTGCACCAGCCCCTGCAAAATCAATTAAAGGCTCATACAGACCGAACCCGTCTAGTATCGCACCAGCAACAACGAGCGTTGCCATTGTGTGAGCGGGCGTAAGTTTACCGACATCGAACAGAAGTTGTCCAATTACACAAATCAACCCGCCGATTACAAAAGCCCAAAAAAAGATCATTTATTGTACACCTCCAGTTTCAATCGATACTGCATGAGCAATGCACGGAATTGATTCTTGTTGTTGGAATGTAAGAGGGGAAAGCAGTGCCCCAGTAGCTACGACCAGTATTCTTTTGAACTCCCCTTTTTTCATTCGGTTTAATAAATGTCCATATACAACGGTTGCTGAACATCCTGGACCGCTTGCTCCTGCTAATACAGGTTGACCTTCCCTATAAATAAGTAACCCACAATCTTGGAACTGCTCACTTGTTACTTTCGTTCCATGTTTATGCAGTAAATCATAAGCGATTTCACGTCCAACATGGCCAAGATCGCCGGTTACAATTAGGTCATAGTGGGATGCATCAATTTGTCTTTCTCGTAAATGAGCCTCTATTGTATCGACAGCAGCGGGAGCCATTGCACCTCCCATGTTAAATGGGTCTGTTAAGCCCATATCAATAACTCGTCCAATAGTTGCAGATGTAACACGTGGACCTTCTCCTTGATCGCTTAAAAGGGCAGCGCCAGCTCCTGTGACAGTCCATTGAGCAGTAGGTGGTTTTTGTCCGCCATATTCAGTAGGGTAGCGAAATTGTTTTTCAACAGCAGTATTGTGACTGGATGCACCTGTTAATAAATATTTTGCTCCTTTTGCATTTACAATACTTGCACCGAGGGCAAGACCTTCCATAGAAGTAGAACAAGCACCAAATAATCCAATATAGGGAGCGCCGAGTGTACGGCAAGCAAAGCTAGAGGGAGTGATTTGGTTAATAAGATCGCCTGCTAAAATGAATTGAATGTCTTCTTTGCGGAGCTTTGCTTTTTCGGTTGCGCGACTGCAGGCTTCTTCAAATAAAACCTTATGTGCTTTTTCATAAGAATCTTGTCCGAGCCATAAATCTTCATGAAGGGCGTCAAAGTCTTCAGGGATTTTGCCTTTTGCTTCAAATGGTCCACCGATAACCCCTGTTGAGATGATAACTGGTTTATTTTCAAATACCCACGTTCGGTGTCCTTGTAACATTTACATTCCTCCCCATTGGATGAGAATGGTTTTAATAAGACCGATAACAAAAGCGGCAAATACACCAAATAAAATAACAGATCCCGCTAATTTAAACATGTTGCCACCTACTCCAAGGACAAAGCCTTCTGTCTTATGTTCAATACAAGCGGATATAACGGAATTTCCAAATCCGGTAACAGGTACGGCTGTACCAGCACCTCCAAATTGTGCGAGGCGATCATATACGCCAAATCCCGTAAGCAGCATAGAAATAAAAATCAGCGTTGCTACTGTAGGGTTTCCTGCTGAACGCTCTGAAAAATCAAAGTATGTGATGTAGAAGGTGGAAATAAGTTGACCGATTAAACAAATAAAACCACCTACAAAAAAAGCTTTTATGCAATTTTTTAAAACGGGCCTTTTCGGTTCACGTTGTTGCTCAAATTTTTTATATTCTTGTTGTATTGGTGTTAAATCTTTATCTTTACTTGGCATGTGAATCATTCCTTTTCCTTTAGAGAACGTACAATTAAGTATCAGAGTTCATTTCTGAGTGAATTGTTTTGAATTGTTTTTTAATGTATTCTTTGTCTGCTTCTTTTTTCTTAATTTTGTTTTCCAGTTTATCTAATAGCATAAAAATTTTTCGATCAGTACTTATATGAATATCGAAAGTTGGATTTTCGTCTTTCAAGCGTTTTTTGATTTTTGTTTTTAATGATTTTAACTGAAACCTTTCATGATGTTCAGGTTTGGCAGCTAAGTAAAGATCTGTGTTCGAGTTAACAGCTCTGACTTCTAGTATTTCTTCCATAGCAAGTATCTTTTTTTTCGCGTCGTGTGATATAGATTGATTAAAAGACTCTTCCATACTTACATTCGTTAACTTGGGTTCCTTGTTTTTCTCTGTTTTTTTATGTGTTTCTTGTTTCACTTCTTTATCTAAATGACTATTACATCCTGTTATGAAACCTAGTAGAAGCACGAATAACACGGTAATTGTGCCAAATTTTCGCATCGCAATCATTCCATTTCTATTGCTTTATGTAATTCGAGTGAAAAAGGATGATATGGAATCATCCTTTTTCTGTTTCTCAAACAGTGAGTACCATAAGATAAAACAGTACTTTCACTTATTGTTGTCCGTATTGAGGCTCTTCTTGCTGAACTTCTTCCACACGCGGGTTTAAAGAATCAATAATGGATTGTGTTTGCTGTGCAGCTGTTTGGAAAAGTTGCTTTGCTTGTTGGTTATCCGTATCAAGAGCGAAGCCCTCTAAGCTTGCTTGTGCACTTTTTAATCCAGAAACAGTTTGTTTTAATTTTGTAATTACAGTCATTAAATGAAGCCTCCTTTAGAATATGAATTCAAAGGTTATGATTTGTGAATAGGGGTGAAAATATAATTACCAAATTTAGGTTTATATATAAATACAAATAGAAAAAAACGACATAAAACCGTTCTTTTTAGGAGGAAGAGAGGATCCGGCCATGCATAGAAACGGTCAGGGCCTTTTTTATCCCCATGCCGAGTGAAAACAAAGGGAGAAAACGAGTGGAGATCACTTTTTGTTTTCATAGCCGCGGCTTATATGTTGGGAAATCAAAATAGATATAGATATAGCTTTATTTTTGAAGAAATGGTGAGGAGCTTTTTTGTATGATAGTAGTTGCGTACATTGGCATAAGAAGATATAATTACGAGTATATCGTTCATGCGCCCATAGCTCAGTTGGATAGAGCGGTGGTTTCCGGTACCACGTCTGTCGGGGGTTCGAATCCCTCTGGGTGCGTTTTATACCGCGAAAGCCTTACTGTATCTATATTCCTTTGCGAAACCTTTTGGATAAACGTCATGTATTATGCGTAATTATGACACGTTCCAGTCTGAAACGGAAAGGTCTATGTTATTAAGTAAGCGTCACTCAATAACGTTACTAACGCGTAGAAAAATAGTAGTAAGATTAGGGAAACCCCTTGTATGTGATTAGAAATAATCGTGTACAGGGGGTTTTTTCGTTATGAAAAGAATTAAACGTCGTGCTATTGGAAAGCGTCGTGACATCGATACAGATATCGTCCTTTATAAGCCTTCTATTACGGTTAATAGGGCGTTAGAACGTGTTATGGACATTTACGTGTCAGAAGGATATAGAGAACGTACTATAAGCGATTATAGAATGTTTTGGTCGGAGTTCATTAATGTTATTGACCGCCAACTTATTACAGACGTTACGAAAGACGATATAAGGAAATATGTGAATCATCTATTAAAAATTAGGAAGTTATCACCTGTAACGGTTAATATTCGTTTGTCTGCTATCAGGGCGATCTTTAATCGTTTAGAAAAAGAAACGGTTATCGAAAATAACCCTGTTATGGGCGTTAGGAAATTAAAAGTCGACGAACAAAAAATTTATACTTTGACTGACAATCAAATAAAACGTCTATTTGCAATGGTTGATAAGACGTCTTATGCGGGATATAGGGATTATGTAGCTATGTTAGTAATGCTTAAGTGTGGTTTGCGTATTAACGAAGTTAATGCCTTAGAAATTGATGACGTTGACTTTGATAATGGAGTTATTTTATTACCAGGTAGAAAAAACAAGAATCGAAAAAGTCGAGTAATTCCGATGTCTAAAAAAGTTCAAAATGAATTAGCACAATTAGTAACAGAAACAGGAGAGTATTTTGAAGGGTTGGGAACATCTGTATTCGTTAACTCGTTTGGTGAACCTTTGAACCCTGACCATATACGTAAAAGAATGAACTATTACGGGAAGCAAGCAAGTTTAACAAAAGAATGTAGGTGTTCACCACATAGTTTACGTCATACTTTTGCCGTTAACTTTTTGAAAAATGGTGGAGATATAAGGACGTTAAGCCTTATTTTGGGTCATAGTGATTTATCGACTACACAAGTATATCTAAGTTATTCAGATACTCACGTAGTTGAACAGTACATGAAAGCTAGTGATAACGACAATTTAGAAGTTTAAAAAAGAAAAAAGTCCCCAACTGCAATTGGAGACTCAAAACAATTCAAATTCAAAACTAAATACGGATATTCCGTACATTCAGCACCTCCATTATAAATTTTTAAAAAATATAATGCAAGAGGTCTAGTTTCTTATTGTCTTTTTTAGGTAATTAGAAGTGTTGGTGTGCGGTAATTCCGAACGTGGATACCGTGCCCACGAAGGAACGCTGTGAAGTGTACCCTACAATAAACGGGGTCTAATGTAGCCAACGCAAAAAATACATTCGGATAACGGTTGTCGTTGCATTCAGCCGTCTGACGTAAGTGAAGTAAAGGACACAAGCTTTGCATAAAACAAGCCTAAGGGACGTATGTCCTAATAACGATGATAGATAAGACGTTAGCGGTAAAAGGTGTCGGAGGTTCAAAATAAGACATGATTGTACGACTGGAGTTAATTAAGTTACTCGTAAGCGGCGATCATGACACTGATTCACGGCTATGCTTGTACAAGCTTTATTGCAAGGATATGCGGGTTATATAGCGAATCACCCGAAAGGGAACGGTGTTGGGCGTGAGAAACGCATCGTACGGCGTAATACAAAGCCGATAAGCTATATACGGACGGTATAGTAGTTTCATAAGCTATAACCGTTTGGTCGTCAATGCAACCAATCTCAATTCGAGACCTCGGCATCTAAGCCAGTACGAATGGGTGGACGTATTAACCTCGTAAATTTTCGACAGGGGTTACTATGTCCAAAACTACATTCAAATTTCCTAACAAATTCGCCAGTATGAAGGGCGTCAAAAACAAAAAGCAATAAAAATATAAAAAAAGAGGTTGCTAATTATGGATAATAGAGGACTACCACCTGAGGAATTAAAGGAACTTAGACGACAACGGAAGGCAGAAAAGAATAAGGCGAAAATGGCATTGGAAAGACAACGAAAAAGAGAAAAACAGCTTAAAAATGCTGATAAGGAGAAAGAAAAAGCAAAAAGAGAATTTGAGGCAATGAATAATATTGTTAGGGAAAGTGACCAGGCTAAGAAGGTTAGGGGAAAGTTTCAGGAAAAGGCTAAACCAACAATAGGAAAATCAAAGAATAATAAGAAGTGGGAACAGAAAAGGAAAGATAGATATAATCAGCGAGTTTGGAGAGGTTGGCGTGAGAAAGATGGGGAAGAATCACCAGTGATCAGCTACAATATTAAGGATTTAGAAAAGGAAAATTAGAAAATAAAAAATGGAATTAAAGGAATAAATTTCATAGAAACACTTGTTTGTTTGAAGAGAATTTGAGATAATATAGGTACGTGAGTAATTACTATATAGTGTAATGTGACGAAGATTTTGTTCTTATTACGTATACAACGGGTTTTGGAAACGTGCTAGGAATGAGTGTTCATTTAATCATCAACCATTTTCGCAGACAACCACTTTCGCAGAGTGGTTGGGAAATCAGGGGAATCTTTAATTTGTATCGAATATCCTTGATGAATGGATGGTGAACACTTATGTTTAAATTCTTCTATAAGAAGAAAGATTCAGGTACAACGGAATTTTATTTTCATGTTAGTTTTGATGTAGCTGTTTCTGCTGTAATAATTGAAGCTATTAAACAATTTTGGAATATATAGCAATTCGAAAAGGGAATGTGGAGATAATCCATGTTCTCTTTTTATTTTCAAAGCAATTTAAATACTATTAGTAGTACAACTAATCTCGTCAGAGAATGTGTTTCTCGGTGATATAAAAAAGGGAAGGTAAAAAAATATAGATGTGCTTAATATAAGTTAGAACTATTGGTTTTATCTTTAATGAGGAATTGTGTAATTGTGTAATTATTGAGTCATGGGCTTGAAAAAAGGGAAGCGTTGACCGTATAATGAGAGTGCGTAAAGGTTTTTCATTCCAAACGTTGACTATTGTTTCTTTTATAAGTAACATAGTAAGGTTTCCATGATTATTTTTATCCGTTTTCGGATATTACTTAGGTAATAATTTATATTGAATGCCCATTGAATATAAATTATTTTACAAAGAAAAAAGCATCTCAAGTGCTACCAACACTGAGACGCTTTAAATAAAAATATAAGATTATTAATTCTTTGAGTTAATGAAAGCTACTAGAATAGTCGTCGCCAACGTTACTATGCCTAGTATGACACTGAAAATTGCACATAATGCAATGATTGTAGTTGTGTCCATAAACTCACCTACTTTCTATGAAGCTTTTCGTACGCCAATACGAAAGGCTTTTTTCATGTTTCTATTATATCTGATGTTGGCTATTAATTCCAAGAGGTGTTCCGATGGAGAAATCTTCCCCTAGCATGTTCAAACTAGTAGCAACTCAAATTAATAGAATTTGTTGCATTTCGCGTTACTTCTTGATGTCTTCCCCTATTATATTACGTTTCAAAACAAGACACACGATATATGTATAAATTTTCTTTTTGGACATGGTGCGTTTTGTTATACATCCTTGTCCTTCGTAGTACAAATACTATGAAATCACATTTCTAAATCCATGGCAACAGTATGCTTTACAAAAATGCTGTCAATGTGTTTTGGAAAAAAACGATATGTACTAGAGAAATTTATTTCTCCATTATCAATACGCAAAATATCCCTTATAAATAAACAATGAAAATTCATATCTGTATATAGAAGGGATTTTGATACCCTTAAATAGGGTTATATGGAGTGCATTTTGTGATTTTCCTTAAGGAATAATTGGATTTTACTGATTTGCGGTTAGATCGTGCTTGCATTACATTAAATTTGAGTTTAGCGTTCTCGTTTTTCGACCATTACCCTATTTTGAATCCTGCTTAATAGCAGGGTTCTTTTTTATTATTGACGCTAGTGTTCGCAAATCATTGAATTTACGTTTTAAGGCGTCTATCTTTCGTTTTAAGAGTTTCAGAATGCAAATATACTAGAAATCACAAAAAACCCGCTAAACATCAAAATATGACGTCTAGCGGGTGAATTCTTGTTTATTCTATTATCGTTTTGTAACCAATTTCGACATATCAAACAATCCATTGGCTGATAAACCAATTGCAATTCCTATAAAAATAGATTCAGAAATAGGGTATTGGTGTGATAGAAACATAGCTAACATCCCAAGTAATACAGACGATAACGGTAAAAAGCGTTTTGGAATGTATTCGTATCTTTTCACCATTTCGTTTATACCCACAATTAAAGCTGTTATAAATCCTAATTCAATCATGAATATGATTCCCCTTTAATTAATTATATTCTTTTAAAGAAAAGATTAAGTTCTTTTAGTAGCACCCCGCCCGTTACCTATTTTTGAATTAATAAGTAACCCTACCCGTTACCTATTCGTGAATAGATAGGGGAAGGGTACTGTTACCTAATGAGTTTTAAATGGTCACAGCGGACGTTCCCTATTATTGTAAAAAATCCTGAACCATTTGTTATTGATGCTAACATCTAACATTCGTGAATCACATATGAATCGCGTGGACGTATTGGAAAAGGTGAAAGGTTTATTGTTGTTACCTAAATTGGAAATGATGACAACGCGACAAGTTGCGGAATTTTACGAAGTAGACGTGAGACATTTGAACGTTCTATATGTACGATTTCGAGAAGAACTCCTTTCTGATGGGGTAAAAACATTAAAATCACAAGAGGTAAAGCAATTAAAAGGTGAACTACAAGATGTTGTTACCCTTGAAGACGTAGGAATAGGGAAGTATACAAGTTCGACTAATTTATATCCACGCTGTGCAATCTTACGCGTTTGTATATTACTTAGGATATGGACACGATCAGGAAAGGTAATGAAGATATGCGGAAATAGTTAGTTTTAATTAATAAGCACACGATTTCAGCATATGTGTTTGATAGCTAGTGGGAAGAGGATGGAAACCCTTGATATACCGTTAATCACAAGTTTTAAGCATGACCAAGGGTGCGGGATTATTAAATTACGATTACTTGAGAATCTTAAAAATGACGAAAAATCCCACAAGAACAACGTGTTTTTTGAATGTAGTTTTAAACGTTGATATAACAACAATGAAAGCGTATAAAAAATCTTAACATAATTGTAACATTTCTTTTCTTGTTAAAAAGGCTGATAGACGGGACTACTATATAGAGAGAGTTAAACGAAATAAATAAACGTTAATTAAAATTGATTTAGCGTTAGCTAAATACGAAGTTAAGGCGGAGTCTGTTTATCTTGCGATAAACCGTTATTAAAGATAAAAGATACAATTCGGACTAACGTCCTCATTGGGGCTTCGCCCCTTGTTTTGTTTAAAAAACATAAAGAATAATTCTTACTTCTAACAAACTAAGAGAAGAAGTATTAGGATAAACTTTTCTGCTTTGTTGCTGTAAATTTCATATTCCCTTCCTTACCTCGCGAACGGATCGCGGTTTTCTTTTTATTTTAAATTTATTTTCCCAATCTGTCCGAAACCTCTTGTAAAAGTTCCTCGTAGTTAGCTATATAGTGGGAAAGTCCTACAGGGCTTTATTTTTTTATTCTAAGGAGGAACTGAATTTGTCGGCAAATGCGGGGAGTATTAGTGTAGACGTTGCAATTGACTTAACGGCGTTTAACAGAGGAATGCAAACATTACAAAGCGGCTTACAACGTACAACTTCAAATTTAAATCAAATGGGTAACGAAATCCGTGAATCGGTTCAACGTCCATTAAGTAATATGCAATCGTCTATTTCAGATACAACTAGACGATTCAGCGAAGCGACAAGCGAATCACGTCGTTTCACTCAAACATTGCAACAAACTGGAAACGCAAGTCAAGGAATGCGTCAAGTTGCGGGTGCGGTCGAAGAAGTACAGAAGGAAATGTTGAAAGCTTCTTATTCAGCGGACGGCACGGCACAAAAGATTAATGAACTTGGAACAGATTTACGAAGATTAACGGCTATCAAAATAGATGTATTGAACCGTGAATTCGAACAAATGGCAAGAGAATCAGGACAAGCCGAAAACAGCGTCGAAATGCTTGCTAGAAAACTAGAAATGCAACGCGGCGTAATGAGTACCCTTGACGGAACTATTAAGGCACACGAAAAAGCGTTAGAACGTTTGAAAACTACTTACGGCGAAAATTCCCGTGAAGTTATGGAACACAAACAAAAGCTTCTTGACCTAAAAAGTACGTATTCACAATTAGATAATCAGATTCACCAAACACAAAACCAAGTCAATAAAGGGTTCGACTTCGGAAGTATTACAAGCGGTTTATCAAACATGACACAAGGAATTGGCGAAGCAACGAATTCTTTCGGCGGTCTAGGTGCGGTTATCTCCAAAAGCCCTCTTGCGATGGCGGGTGTGGCGTTTGCTGGCGTTGGTATCGCGGCGGGTAAAATGGCGATTGATAACGATAACGCACAAGCAAAAATTCAGGCAAGCTTAGGAACGACAAAAGCGGAAGCTGAACATTTACGTGATTCAGCAAGGGACGTTTGGCGTGAGGGCTTCGGCGAAAATATGACACAAGTTTCGGGCGACCTTATCACCGTTAAAAAGAACATGCGTGAAATCCCTGTTGAAAAATTGGGAGAAATGACGAAGAACGGGGAAATCCTTGCCCAAACATTCGGCGTTGATGTTAACGAATCCACGCGGGCGGCTAACAGCTTAATGAAAGAATTCGGCGTTACTGGTACAAAAGCTTTCGATACATTAACGGTCGGCTATCAACAAGGACTTGACTACTCAGACGACTTCCTCGACACGATTCGCGAATATTCGCCATTGTTCCAAAACGCTGGATTCTCCATTGATGAGATGATGAACATACTTATTTCGGGGGCTGAACAAGGGGCTTTCAATCTCGACTATGTAGCCGATTCAGTCAAAGAGTTCAACATCCGTGTTAAAGACGGTTCAAAAGGCGTTGCGGAGGCATTCGACCAACTAGGCGGAAACGCGAAAGCAACGTGGGAAAAGTTTAACGAAGGTAAAGCGACGTCAAAAGAAGTAATGTCCGCGGTTATACAAGACCTAAAAGCACAAGACAACCAAGTAACACAAAATCAGCTTGGCATAGCACTGTTCGGAACAAAATGGGAAGATTTAGAAGCTGATGTAATGCTTGCACTTGACCCAACAATTCAGAAACTTGGAGAAGTCGAAGGGGCTACGGCAAAAGCGGGCGACGCTGTTAAGAACACATTAGGCGGAAGCCTTAAAGAATTAGGTCGTGAAACTTCGACTTTCTTCGAACCATTAACGGAGTTAATCGGAAAAGGAATCGAAGGGGCAAAAGAGTTAGCCCACAACGTCAATGAAGCAAACAATTCAATGGCTGAATCAGGAAAGCCCGTTAAGGATATGTTTGATAAAGAATTACCTGAAGGAATTATGAAGTCAGCGGAAGGCTTCTCAAAATTGAATTCCGAAAGTCAATTAAAACTTCAGGAAATGTATTCAAGTAGTTCCGCGATCACACAGCAAACCCGTGATGACATGGCGGCGAAGTTCGATGGAATGAAAAACGATGCGGTTACTAAATTGCAAGAACGTCATGGTATTGAAATGCAAATGCAAAAAGACTACTTAAATACACAAACAAGTCTGTCACAAGAGGAAAAGAACAATCGTTTAAATGCGTTATCTGAAAAGCACCAAGGCGAAATTCAATCGTTAAACGATAAGAATGCACAAGCGAAACGCGTTCTTGACCTTGCTATGAACGATGAAAACGGCTTGACACAACAACACTACAATACGTTGAAACAGCTGATGGATAGTTATTACACTTCTTCATTAAGCAATATGAACGCTTCGGAATCTCAAAAAGCGTCAATCAAAGACCAATACAATGCATACATGCACAACAAAGAAGTCGACGCGGCAAGTAAATTGATTAAGGTCGCTGAAGAAACGAAGACTAGAAACATTCAGATTGCTAAGGATGGATATCAAGAAAAGCTTGCGACAATCGAAAAGGGCGTTCGTGATGGTACGATCTTATCGGAAAAAGAAAAGAACGATAAAATTCGAATTGCAAAAGAAGAATTCGACGGAATTGTTCGTAGTGAAGAATCGAAGGTTGAAAAAGTCAAAGGTCTTAATCAAGACATGGCAAACGACACGAAAGCTTCCGCACAAGATTTAGCAGACGGGTCAATCGGACACTTCCGCACATTAGCGACTGAAACAGATTTACAATTCAACTTCGCTAGGGATTCCGCTATCGGTCAATTCCAAGAATTAGCTAAAACCCTGAATTCTGACAGTGCGGGAATTACCCGTGACGTTACTGGTGAATTTAACGGCATGAGTACAACACTTGGCGGAATGACAATCAATTCGCCAACGATTAACCCACCTAAGATTCCTGAAATCACGGCAACGCCGATCACATCAAATGTTGGCGGACAATCCATTACACTTCCGCAATTCAATTTAGGTTGGAAGATGTTCGCAACGGGCGGTATTGTAACAGGTACAACACCCGCAATCATTGGTGAAGCGGGCGACGAAGCGGTTGTTCCGTTATCTAACAAATCCAAGATGAAACCATTCGCGACGGCGGTCGCTGATATGATTGGCGATAAAAAAAGTTCAGATTCTACTGGTAATCAGACGGTTATTAATATTAACATGGATGGGTTAGTAGTACGCGAAGAAGCTGATATCAAGAAAATTGCTGATGAACTTGAACGAAGAACACGTTTCGCGGAACGTGCGGGCGGGAACTTTGTATACGCGTAAGACTAAGGGGGGCGAAAGCCCTCTTTTTTATTTTTAAAATAAATATCCCAATTTGTCCAATTCTCCTTGTTAAATGGTCGATTAGTTAACACATATAATAGGGAAAGCTTAACGGCTTGTTTTCCTTATGTCAATCAATTCAGATACAACTATTAAGTTGTGTTCCTGCTTAAAACGGGGCGTCGATATTCGGCGTCCTTTTTCTATTTCAAACAATAAAATTCACATATCACACGGAGGTCATTTCATGGAAAACAACAAAGCATTAGACATCATGTTACACGGTAAAACAATACGTTTCTTTAGAAGTTTAAAAGGCGTATCTTGCCGAGAACTAGCCGAGATTAGCGGCGTTAAACAATCATTACTTCACAAGTTCGAAACAGGTCGTCGCAGCATAACTCAATTATCGAATTTCCGTATCACACGGGCGTTACAAAGCATGGGGCTTGGTTTAGATGAGATTTTAGTCATCAACTTATATGTAATCCAAAAACACGGGGGGATTGTAACCAATGAGTAAGAAGTTAACACCACAACAAAGGGATTTCGTACAAGAAGCATTTTATCGTAAAAGAAATAACGAAAGCTATTCTAGCATTGCCGAATCGCTTGGAATTAATCGTCGCACATTATTTACGTATAGAAATTGTGAAGAAGGTCGTCAAATCGAAAAAGAATTGCGTCAGAAACTCATTGACCAGGCGTTTGAGGAGATAATGGAAAACGTGATTGATAAAGCAAATAAGGGTTCGTTCCAACATGCAAAATTGTTTATGCAGGTCACTGGCAAGTTGAAAAATGAAGAAATAAAAGCGAAGCAAGAAATCAACATTACTAACGAAGTAACGCCAGACGTGTTCGCACAAATTGATGCGTTACTACAACAATAGGGGGACATGGAATTATGGAAATTAAAACAATATTAGAACAAGCAAATGAGATTATCGAGAAGTATGAAAATAAGAGATTGGAGTTACAAAACCAACTGGTGAAACTGGACGAGGATATCCGTTACATGCAAAGTGAGGTGGAACGGGATTTCCAACAAGCTGTAATGAATGATGGCAGCATTAACACACGATTGAAGAACGACCTTGATGCATTATTAGTTACACGCCAACAGGTCGTAAAGATGCTTCATGGTTTTGACGGGTTATTACAAAACGCTTTAACTGGACTTTGTGAAGAGGTACAAAAGGAAACACAATCTATTGTAAATAGTATTCGTACTAGAGAAGCGGAACTAGAGGAAGAATTGAAGAGTTTGAAGTTAGCATACTTACAAAAGCTAGTCCAGTATCACGACGAATTTGAACAAGGTGCGTCTACATTATCAAATTATCGTCAACTTAACGAACGTTTAGGAATCCGTGGGGAAGATATCCGTGGTAATCGTATTATTGATTTAGACAGCACGAGTCAGCGTGGGAATCACTTCAAAGCGTTGTTTGAACCTACCGTTAATGAAGCACGTGACGCATTGCTTACGGGGGCACTTTCTTATTCAGCACAACAGTACGCGGAACAATTGGTTAAATAATAAGCACAATCAAATAAGTATCACAGCAAAGCCCTATGACGTTAAAATGCGTTGTAGGGCTTCTTTTTTTTTCGTTATATGAATAACTCAATTTACTTGGGACATTACAATACACGCACGGACGTGATAGACGCGTTAAAACGAGTGTGCAAACCCACGTAACCGCCCAAATACGCACTAAATATAATTACAACAAATGAGAACGAATCCTACGGTAACCCGTGTCATTACTAGGTTTATGCGTTATATCAATAGCTTCGAAAAAAGGGGATTGGGAATATATTCTAGTAAGTAATGGTGTCAGATTGCAGAATGTAATTGTACAAAAAAAGAACGCGGGGCAGCCGTGCCGCCTAGCGTCCTTCTTATAAAACGAATTGGTTTAAACTATCTTCAATTTCTTCTTCAGTGATTCCAATGTAAGTAAGCGTAATTTGCGGGTGAGAATGGTTTAAGATCGCTTGCAATTGTGCAACGTCCTTTGTCTGTTTGTAGAACCAGTAACCGAAAGTCTTACGCATTGTATGAGTTCCGACGCCTTCCGTAATATCAGCCATTTCAGACGCCTTATTTAGTTGTCTGTATGCTTGTGTTGTTGTGATTGGCTTGTCTCCTTTACGAGAAGGGAACAACCATTCAGAATTCACCGTGTTGGCGTATGCTTGTATTTCATTGTAAATGTTATCTAGCTTAATTGTGCGGGGCTTCTTCGTTTTGCCTTCTTGAATAACAATCTTCTTTTTCTTTTTAACGTCGCTAGTTTTTAGCTTTAATAAATCACCTACACGTAATCCCGTATTAATTCCAATTAGAAACATAATGTAGTCACGTTCTGAACAATGACGTTTTAACGCCCACTTCATATCTTCAATTTGTTCTTTGCTTCGAATAGGTTGCACGTCCTTAATTTGATTCATCATAAATCCGTCCTTCGTATGTATAGTAAAATCAGTGATTTGAATGTACGTTTTTTTAAGGTGTTTATAGAATATCGTTATTTTCAAGGGAAGTCAATAAAATCAACGAAATGAATGTATGTTTCTCTATAAAAACTTACATTCAATAAAATGGTGCGGATTCCTCACAATTTAAAGGGGTTAGTTCGTCACGGTAACAGTGAACAAGCTGTCATTAATGCTATTAAGTTAGTATTGCAGTCACAAGGCAAGCTTAAAGAACAAGAGGGCGTACAAGTTAATGTAAGTAATAACATTCAATCTGAAGGCGTAGGGTCTGATTTACTGGCGGACATCGACGCGATCTTAAGCGGGGAGTAACAATTGAATAGGGCTGTTAATTAAAAAGGGTGCTGTTTATTCAGCCCCCTTCTTTTTTTATGCCCGCCTTTATTTAAGTGGGGCTTATTATCTTGCGTACTCTATTATGTTACCCCTAGCGAATCCCTATCACTTATCCTATCTCATATCCTACGTGATATCTTATCCGTTATCCTACCACAATATCTACATCTATTATCTATATCGTAATGCGATAGCCTTATCGTATATCAATAGCTATATCATATCCCTTATCCTATCCTACATTAGAATGGTTATTATCTAATACTATTATATGTGTCTCAATACTCATCGTTTATGATACATCTAATCCAGTAAGATACTAACAATAGTTTAGTATTGATTTAATAATGTTTCTTTTGTCTCATAACTTTGTATCAAAACCTTTTATAAATATTTATTTTATTTTAGTTATTTTGTTAAATATTCTAACAAATATCGTTGAATATCTTGTACCTTCCTGAAGGCAACGAACCAAGACCAATGATTCATTAAATATTTCGTACATATAAATTTGAATGTTCTGATTTTATCCCCGCCATGGGTGAGGGGGGCTTACTTTTCGTCTGTAGGGCGTTTTAACAATACATATTATATTTTTTAGCCGAAAACGAGAAGGTCGGTAAACGCTAAATAAAATTTTATAGCAAAAAATTAATCGACTTTCGTAATTAAAATCTTCGTAATTGCCCCACTCATGTCTTCAGGTAGGTTTTTTTTCTATTTTTTAAGTCGCATTATGCGTTATAAAGTTGAATCACAAGGAAATTTAGCGAGGCATGGCGAAGACTTTTTAGGTAGATGGCTTACTTGCCTTGTTAATACTGTACGAAGGAGTGTATTACTTTTGAAGGTACAAGAAGTGATAGAACGGTTGAATAGTGGAGACACACTGGTAACCCTAGCAGAGGAAATAAATGTTTGTGAGAATGGGCTGAAAAACGCATTAGAAGAGTTAGAATTCATTTATGATGTATTAAGCGAAGGATGGGTATTTAAGGGGATTACCTCTAAATGCTTTGATTCATCTATATTTGAATTTGTTTCACCGAAGGATAAAATTACATTTTCAGTAGAACAGCTTTTGACGCTGAAAAATCTTGCTAACAAACAGATGAGTGACCAGAAAACTAACAAATGTAGAGACGAACTATATAACAAAATTAAAGGTATGCCTGATGAGGATATGTCTTGTACTAAAATATTGATAAAGAAGTCTGTAGGACACCGACTAGATACCTTTGCAAACAAGTTAAAGCTTAATGAAAGTGACGTTCTTTCCTTGGCGTTAACGGATTTTCTTAATAGGTATGAGATTAATTAATTGGGTTGACCGCACGCTTTTTAAAATTAATCACAATTTATGTGTCACGAAACTTAATTCTCTAGACGAATAGACCCCATAAAACAACAATTATCTATTCGGAGGGTTATTTGTAATGGCGATTCAAAAAATGCACAAGGCAGACAAACTAGGAAATATCTTGATAGAACAAGTAAAAGGTGCGTATTGGGTACGTGTAGCACGTGTTGAGAATACATGTTGGTACTCTTTAAAAGATACTATGGGATTATTAGAAGTATTAGGGAAAACAAGTACTATCGCTTCGCATATACCTGACGAAAATAAACGACTATTCTCGTTCGGATCGCGTCCTACTTTTGTAGTCGATTTGAAGGGGATTCATGCAATGACAACTATGTTTGAAATAAATGATTGGTCGTTGCTAGTGGAACTTGTAGAAAGAGTAGCAACCGTGTTTAATTCGGTGCAAGAACTTGTTAGCATGGAACTAGATAAGGAAATGCATGTGCCAAGGGTAACGCAGGAAGATATGTTAGCGTTAGAAGTGTTAAACGCGGAAAATAGCGAAGAAAGAGTCCTTGCATTGACGGCGTACAAGGAATTCATTACTCAATAGCAATATAACGTAAAAAAGACGCTTCAGATTCCTTTGTATGACGTTTTTGGTTTTTATTCGATTAAAGATTCGTGTTTTTTTAAAAACGCTATATAAGGATTTTGACGCCTTTAAAATCAATTGTACACTTTATTTCCTTTTTTGGTGGTAGTTAGTTAAAATGATTTGTATTGTAATATAAGAATAATTAAGATGGAGGGATTGATACTATGAAAAAAGAAAAGTGTCGTAAATGTTATGAGGGTAAGATTCTTAACATGAAGTACGAAGATGATTTTGACCGTATGTATGATGGTGGACAATTTACAGCCTTTGAAGCAGTAATGCAAATTGATAAGAAGTACAACGATGGTACTTTTAAATGTGAGACGTGTGACGGAACCGGAGTTATTGAAAAGACAGAGTAATTTATGAAAGCCTACGAAAAGTGGGCTTTTTTGCTACTAATTTATTGATTAAAGAATTAATCTAGTATATGAAAATGCGATGTTTCTTGATTTTTGTTGAACAGCGGAATTAAAATAAAAACAATTTAATATGAATGGAAAATAAAAAAAGCCGCTTCCATCTGTTAAGAATTCGCACATTTCTTAACGGAACCGACTTTTATCCTGTATCGCCATACGGGACTTCGTTTAAGCAGTGTTCGCACCACTACTTAAAGCTAAACCGTGTTTCGCGGACACGGCGTATTTTATACACCCATTATAGCCGTTGTTCGATTGTAATTTCAACTAATAATTCCTAAGTTCGTATTAAGTGAAACGTGGAAGTGTGTAATATTCGATGTGTACTCGTTATTGTAAAAAGGTAAGGAAGCGTTTATAATCGAAATAGATTAGCATACATAACGTTGTATGTTCATGTCTAAAAAGATTATTTCTATATTATATATAAGGAAATACCTTGTTTTTACTGATATTTTACGTAAAAGTTAATGGGTGGTTTCCGGTACCACGTCTGTCGGGGGTTCGAATCCCTCTGGGCGCGTCAAAAAGTCCTAACTTACATTTGTAGGTTAGGACTTTTTATTTTCCCTCTTGTTATATCTGATTATAAGATTTACTATTAGTACATGGTAATAAATTATTGTTTTCTTTCAATATTATTCATTTTGCAGTTGTAAGATGTAAACGTCATTAATACATATAAATTAATAATATTTTGGAATGGGTATCCATGTAGGATTCTCCTTTTAATAAACTTATTGTACAATAGAAACAAGGGGGAGATTAGTTTGAAGGCAAGTCTTTTACAAGAACAAAGCTTACGTTTGGCCATGACACAAGAGTTAAGACAAGCGATTACAATGCTCCAATATAATGTGCAGGAACTATCGGAGTTTTTGTATGAGCAATCGATGGAGAATCCCCTTATTGAGTTAAATGGCTTTGAGAGGGAGAAGAAAAAGAGCTCAAGCAAAAGTAAAAGTGCAAGCAAACAAGTCGACAATCAAATGGAAATTTACAGCGTGGATTCGACGACGATTCAGCAACATTTATTGGATCAAATACAGTATTACAAAATAGATGAAGTGGAGCGGAAAACAGCTTCTTTCATCATTATGAACATGGATGAGAATGGTTATTTACAAGAAACCAATGAAGAATTAGCAGAGTTACTGACCGCACCTATTGGTGTAGTAGAACGTTCTATGAAGCTTGTTCAGTCATTAGAGCCAGCAGGGGTGGGAGCGCGTAATATTCAGGAATGTCTATCACTTCAGTTGAAGCGCTTACAAAAAAAGAATGTACTTTCAGAAGTGATTGTGGATGAATATTTCGCTTATTTTGTTAAGAAAGATTGGCGGAAACTTATCCAGGTCATGAAATGTAGTAATGAGGAATTACAATCAGCTGTTGATTGTATTACATCGCTTCAGCCAAAACCAGGGCTTGCGTTTAGCTCTGAAAAACCACTTTATATTGTTCCTGATATGGCTGTAAAAAAAGATGGAGATCGCCTTGTTTTACAAATGAATGAACGCAATATGCCAAGAATCGAAATTCATTCAGAGTATAGTGCACTTCTTCATAATAGTGAGAGTGAAGTTGCTTCCTATGTATCTGAGAAGTATCAGCATGTACAGTGGATTATGCGCAGTTTAAAGCAACGGAAACAAACGCTTTTGCAAGTAATGGAGATTATTATGCAAAAACAACGAGATTTCTTTTGGAAAGGTCCGGAGTATTTAAAACCACTTTCTTTAAAAGAAGTAGCAGAAGAATTAAGTGTACATGAGTCTACCATTAGCCGTGCTACACGTAATAAATATGTGCAAACGCCGCACGGATTATTTGAAATGAAGTCATTTTTTAGTAACGCAGTGGTTACAACAGAAGATGAAGCAGTTTCTACAAAGCGCGTAAAGCAATTGATTCAAACGCTTGTAGAACAAGAAAATAAGAAAAAACCACTTTCAGATCAAAAAATTTCAAAATTGTTAGAAGAAGAGCATGAGATCGTTATTTCTCGTAGAACAGTTGCGAAATATCGAGAACAAATGAATATTCCCGCTTCTTCTCTGAGAAAAACAATTGGATAGGTGAAGAAGATGAAAGTTGTTTTATATACAAAAACAGAATGTGGTCTTTGCGTAAAAGCAAAGCAGGTTTTGAAAGAGATACAACATGTATATTCTTTTGAAATCGAGGAAATAGATATATATGACAATGAAGAGCTTTTAGAGAGGTATCAAATCATGATTCCCGTCGTGGAAATTGACGGAAAACAGGCGGAATGCGGTGTCATTCACAAAGATGCCATAATAAACTATATAAAGAATGCAGTTAAGAGTTGAATAAGTTTCTATCTCCTGTTACAATAATACACGTAGCAGGGATTATTTTTTTAACCTATGTGGGACACAAAATGTCACTACGGGACATAAAGTGACCACGGAGGTGATGAACCAATGTAGTGAGGAGAAATGATATGCGCTCATGGATTCAGAATACGAAAAAATTATTACCCGATCTGCTACCTGTTATGCAAACGAGAATGCAAATTCTTCAGTACATTCGTCTCATGCAGCCGATTGGAAGAAGAAACTTATCTGCAAGTCTTGGTATGACAGAACGAGTACTGCGAAGTGAAGTGCAAGTTTTGAAAGAACAAAACTTAGTTCACGTCGCTTCTTCTGGGATGACTTTAACAGAAGAAGGAACAGCTTTGGTTCTTGCTTTGGAAGACTTTATGAAAGAAATTTCCGGGTTAAAGGTTTTAGAAAAACAACTTAAGGAAACATTAGACTTGGATGAAGTTTTCGTTGTCCCTGGTGATAGTGATGATTCACCTTGGGTCAAACTGGAGATGGGCCGTGCTTGTGTAACTTGTATAAAAGACCGTTTGACAGCGAATAATATCGTTGCTGTGGCTGGAGGAACAACGCTAGCTGCTGTTGCGGACATGATGCAACTGGATTGCAAGGATTTACATATGCTATTTGTCCCAGCACGTGGTGGAATTGGAGAAGGTGTCGAATTAGAGGCCAATACTATTTGTGCAAAAATGGCACAGAATACGATGAGTAATTACCGCTTATTGTATGTTCCAGACCATGTTAGCAGCGAAGCATATGCGTCTATTGTTACAGAGCCTTCCGTGAAAGAAGTTCTTGAGTTGATTCGATCTTCCAATATCGTCATTCATGGAATTGGTGATGCATTAACGATGGCACGTCGCAGAAGTACTTCAGAAGCAGATTGGATGAAAATTAAAGCAAGCGAAGCAGTAGGCGAAGCTTTCGGTTATTACTTCAATGAACAAGGTAATGTCGTTCATAAAGTACAAACAGTAGGCATGCAACTAAAAGATTTACATCATGTATCTCACGTTGTTGCAGTTGCTGGAGGTTCTTCAAAAGCAAAAGCAATACAGGCTGTAATTAAACAAGGGCACACTTCCATTCTAATTACAGATGAAGGTGCAGCAAAACAGTTAACAAAGGGTATTACCCTTTAATATAATCCCCCAAGGAGGAAATTCAAATGACTAAAATTGGTATTAATGGATTTGGACGTATCGGACGTAACGTATTCCGCGCAGCTCTTAACAACCCAGAGGTAGAAGTAGTAGCAATCAACGACTTAACAGATGCTAAAACTTTAGCTCACCTTTTAAAATATGACACAGTTCACGGAACTTTAAATGCAGAAGTATCTGCTAACGAAAACAGCATCGTTGTTAACGGCAAAGAAATTAAAGTTATCGCTGAGCGTGACCCAGCTCAATTACCATGGAGCGACTACGGAGTAGAAATCGTAGTAGAATCTACTGGACGTTTCACTAAAAAAGCAGACGCTGAAAAACACTTAGGTGGATCAGTTAAAAAAGTTATCATCTCTGCTCCAGCTTCTGACGAAGATATCACTGTAGTTATGGGTGTTAACCACGAACAATACGATGCAGCTAGCCACAACGTAGTATCTAACGCTTCTTGTACTACAAACTGCTTAGCTCCATTCGCTAAAGTATTAAACGAAAAATTCGGCGTAAAACGCGGAATGATGACAACAATTCACTCTTACACTAACGACCAACAAATCTTAGACTTACCACACAAAGATTTACGTCGTGCTCGTGCAGCAGCTGAAAACATGATTCCAACATCTACTGGTGCAGCTAAAGCTGTAGCATTAGTATTACCAGAACTTAAAGGTAAATTAAACGGTGGCGCAGTACGTGTTCCAACTGCTAACGTTTCTCTTGTTGACTTAGTTGTTGAACTTGACAAAGAAGTAACAGTTGAAGAAGTAAACGCAGCGTTCAAAGCAGCTGCTGAAGGCGAATTAAAAGGTATCCTTGGATACAGCGAAGAGCCATTAGTATCTATCGACTATAACGGATGCACAAACTCTTCTACAATCGATGCATTATCTACAATGGTAATGGAAGGTAACATGGTTAAAGTACTTTCTTGGTACGATAACGAAACTGGTTACTCTAACCGTGTAGTAGACTTAGCAGCATACATGACTTCTAAAGGTCTTTAATTCATAACTTCTTTATAAGTTATCAATGACAAAACGAGGGAGAGGGTTTGTTCCCTCTCCCTTCTTTCGTTTTATAAGCAAATGTGATAAGCTTTTGAATGGGTTTTGTCAATCCTAACTAGTCGGAGGGAAATCCAATGAACAAAAAATCAATTCGTGACGTAGATTTAAAGGGTAAACGTGTATTTTGCCGCGTTGACTTCAACGTACCTATGAAAGAAGGCAAAATTACAGACGAGACTCGTATTCGTGCAGCTCTTCCTACAATTCAATATTTAGTAGAGCAAGGTGCGAAAGTTATTTTAGCGAGCCACTTAGGTCGTCCAAAAGGTCAAGTAGTAGAAGAAATGCGTCTTACTCCAGTAGCAGCACGTTTAGGCGAGCTTCTTGGTAAAGACGTGAAAAAAGCAGACGAAGCATTCGGACCTGCTGTACAAGAAATGGTTGCAGCAATGAACGAAGGCGACGTATTAGTTCTTGAAAATGTGCGTTTCTATGCGGGCGAAGAAAAGAACGATGCAGAACTTGCGAAAGAATTTGCAGCTCTTGCTGATATCTTCGTAAACGATGCATTCGGTGCAGCTCACCGTGCTCACGCTTCTACTGCAGGTATTGCAGACTTCTTGCCAGCAGTATCAGGCTTATTAATGGAAAAAGAATTAGAAGTACTAGGAAAAGCACTTTCTAATCCAGATCGTCCATTCACAGCAATCATCGGTGGTGCGAAAGTAAAAGATAAAATCGGTGTAATTCGTCATCTATTAGACAAAGTAGATAACTTAATCATCGGTGGAGGCCTTGCTTACACATTCGTTAAAGCTTTAGGTCATGAAATTGGTCTATCTCTATGTGAAGATGACAAGATTGAACTAGCAAAAGAATTTATGCAACTTGCAAAAGAAAAAGGCGTAAACTTCTACATGCCAGTTGATGTTGTAATCACAGAGGAATTCTCTGAAACTGCGACAACTAAAATCGTTGGTATCGACTCTATCCCTTCAAACTGGGAAGGCGTGGATATCGGACCAAAAACACGTGAAATTTATGCAGATGTAATTAAAAACTCTAAGCTTGTTGTATGGAATGGACCAATGGGTGTATTCGAAATGACTCCATTCTCTCAAGGTACAAAAGCAGTAGGACAAGCATTAGCAGATGCAGAAGGTACATACTCTGTTATCGGCGGTGGTGACTCTGCAGCAGCTGTTGAAAAATTCGGTATGGCTGATAAAATGAGCCACATTTCTACTGGCGGCGGTGCGTCATTAGAATTCATGGAAGGTAAAGAGCTTCCAGGTGTAGTTTGTCTTAACGACAAATAAGTAGCAGCCAAAGAAAAAGGACGGTGCAAAGCATGCGTAAACCAATTATCGCAGGTAACTGGAAAATGAATAAAACTCTATCTGAAGCAGTTAGCTTCGTAGAGGAAGTTAAAGGTCAAATCCCAGCAGCTACAGCTGTTGATGCAGTAGTTTGCTCTCCAGCTCTTTTCTTAGAGCGCTTAGTAACAGCAACTGAAGGAACTGACTTACAAGTAGGTGCACAAAACATGCACTTCGAAAAAAATGGTGCATTCACTGGCGAAATTAGCCCGGTAGCACTTAGCGACTTAAAAGTAGGCTACGTAGTACTTGGCCACTCTGAGCGTCGTGAAATGTTTGCTGAAACAGACGAAACAGTAAACAAAAAGACTCTTGCAGCATTTGAACATGGTTTAACACCAATCGTTTGCTGTGGTGAAACTTTAGAAGAGCGCGAAAGCGGAAAAACATTTGATCTAGTAGCAGGTCAAGTGACAAAAGCACTTGCAGGTTTAACAGAAGAGCAAGTTAAAGCTACTGTTATCGCATATGAGCCAATTTGGGCTATCGGTACAGGTAAATCTTCTTCTTCTGCAGATGCAAACGAAGTATGTGCGCACATCCGTAAAGTTGTTGCAGAAGCTGTTTCTCCAGCAGCTGCAGAAGCTGTTCGTATTCAATACGGCGGTAGCGTAAAACCAGAAAACATTAAAGAGTATATGGCACAATCTGATATCGACGGCGCTTTAGTTGGCGGTGCTAGCTTAGAGCCTGCTTCCTTCTTAGGTCTTCTGGAGGCGGTAAAATGAGAAAGCCAACAGCTTTAATCATTCTTGACGGTTTCGGACTACGTGAAGAAACTTACGGGAATGCTGTAGCACAAGCTAAGAAACCTAATTTTGACGGTTACTGGAACAAGTTCCCTCACACAACGCTGACAGCGTGTGGTGAGGCGGTAGGTCTTCCAGAAGGTCAAATGGGTAACTCTGAGGTTGGTCACTTAAACATTGGTGCTGGCCGCGTAGTATATCAAAGCTTAACACGTGTGAACGTTGCAATTCGTGAAGGTGAGTTCGATAAGAACGAAACATTCCAAAATGCAATTAAAAGCGTAAAAGAAAAAGGTACAGCTCTTCATTTATTCGGTTTACTTTCTGATGGTGGTGTGCACAGTCACATGAACCATATGTTTGCACTACTTCGCTTAGCTGCAAAAGAAGGCGTGGAGAAAGTATACATCCATGCATTCTTAGATGGCCGCGATGTTGGACCGCAAACAGCAAAAGGTTATATCGATGCAACAAATGAAGTAATCAAAGAAACAGGAGTAGGACAATTCGCGACTATCTCCGGTCGTTATTACTCCATGGATCGTGACAAGCGTTGGGATCGCGTTGAAAAATGTTACCGTGCTATGGTGAATGGCGAAGGACCTACTTATAAATCAGCACATGAGTGTGTAGAAGACTCATATGCGAATGGTATCTATGATGAATTCGTATTGCCGTCTGTAATTGTTAATGAAGATGAAACGCCAGTTGCAACAATCAATGATGATGATGCAGTTATCTTCTATAACTTCCGTCCAGACCGCGCAATTCAAATTGCACGTGTATTTACAAACAAAGACTTCCGTGAGTTCGATCGTGGTGAAAAAGTACCTCACATTCCAGAATTTGTTTGTATGACACACTTTAGTGAAACTGTAGATGGTTACGTGGCATTCAAGCCAATGAACCTTGATAACACATTAGGTGAAGTTGTTGCGCAAGCGGGATTAAAACAACTTCGCATCGCGGAAACTGAAAAGTATCCACACGTTACATTCTTCTTTAGCGGTGGTCGTGAGGCTGAATTCCCAGGAGAAGAGCGTATCTTAATTAACTCACCAAAGGTTGCAACATATGACTTGAAACCTGAAATGAGCATTTACGAAGTAACCGACGCTTTAGTAAATGAAATCGAAAATGATAAACATGATGTTATCATTCTTAACTTTGCAAACTGTGATATGGTTGGCCATTCTGGGATGATGGAACCAACAATTAAAGCAGTAGAAGCAACTGACGAATGTTTAGGAAAAGTTGTAGAAGCGATTCTTGCAAAAGATGGTGTAGCACTTATTACTGCTGACCATGGTAATGCTGATCAGGAATTAACTTCTGACGGACAACCAATGACAGCTCACACAACGAACCCGGTTCCTTTCATCGTTACAAAAAATGATGTTGAGCTTCGTGAAGGCGGTATTTTAGGAGATATCGCTCCAACAATGCTTACACTCTTAAATGTAGAACAACCGAAAGAAATGACAGGTAAAACAATTATTAAATAATTAAATTGCACATATAAAAGGAGAGAAAATATTATGTCAACAATTATTGATGTTTATGCTCGCGAAGTCCTAGACTCTCGTGGTAACCCAACTGTAGAAGTAGAAGTTTACACAGAAAGTGGCGCATTCGGACGCGCATTAGTACCAAGTGGTGCATCTACTGGTGAATACGAAGCAGTAGAATTACGTGACGGTGACAAATCTCGTTACCTTGGTAAAGGTGTTCTTAAAGCAGTAGATAACGTAAACGAAATTATCGCTCCAGAAATCGTTGGTTTCGACGTAACTGACCAAGCTGGTATCGACCGTGCTATGATCGAATTAGATGGCACTCCAAACAAAGGTAAATTAGGCGCTAACGCTATCCTTGGTGTATCTATGGCAGTAGCTCACGCAGCAGCTGATTTCGTAGGTCTTCCATTATACCGTTACCTTGGTGGATTCAATGCAAAACAATTACCAACTCCAATGATGAACATCATCAACGGTGGTTCTCACGCTGATAACAACGTTGACTTCCAAGAGTTCATGATTTTACCAGTTGGTGCTCCAACATTCAAAGAATCAATCCGTATGGGTGCTGAAGTATTCCATGCATTAAAAGCTGTATTACATGACAAAGGTCTTAACACTGCAGTAGGTGACGAAGGTGGATTCGCTCCAAACCTTGGTTCTAACCGTGAAGCATTAGAAGTAATCATCGAAGCTATCGAAAAAGCTGGTTACAAAGCTGGCGAGAACGTATTCTTAGGAATGGACGTTGCGTCTTCTGAGTTCTACAACAAAGAAACTGGTAAATATGAGCTTGCAGGTGAAGGCCGTAGCTTAACTTCTGCAGAAATGGTTGATTTCTACGAAGGTCTTTGCAACGACTTCCCTATCATCTCTATCGAAGATGGTTTAGACGAAAACGACTGGGATGGCCACAAATTATTAACTGACCGTCTTGGCAAAAAAGTTCAATTAGTTGGTGACGACTTATTCGTAACTAACACTCAAAAACTTGCTGAAGGTATCGAAAAAGGTATCTCTAACTCAATCTTAATTAAAGTTAACCAAATTGGTACTTTAACTGAGACTTTCGAAGCAATCGAAATGGCTAAACGTGCTGGTTACACAGCAGTTGTATCTCACCGTTCTGGTGAAACTGAAGATGCTACAATCGCTGACATCGCAGTTGCAACTAACGCTGGCCAAATCAAAACTGGTTCTATGAGCCGTACTGACCGTATTGCTAAGTACAACCAATTATTACGCATCGAAGACGAACTAGGCGAAATCGCTGTTTACGATGGTTTAAAATCTTTCTACAACCTAAAAAAATAATTGTAGAAAATAAAGGCAGACCGTGAGAAATCACGGTCTGTTTTTTTGATTAAAATTCCTCATCTGTCATAATCGTCATAAAGTGTTTAAAGAATTGGTTATAATTAAAGTCAATTGCAATTCGCTGCGAAGGCCAGTTGATGAAAGGTTTGGAACCAGCCAATGAGCGGAAACCCGCAATGCTTTGTCCGCGAGCGACCCATTCACTCATGACACAAATGGGTGATTTATCATAGTAGGTAAACATGGAATCGTCAAGAAGTGCCATAATAGGCATAGTGTCATGAAAAGGACAACCTTTTAATTGTGGCAATGTTTTTTGATAGTACTCATAATAGTAGTGATTGAATAGAGGTTTGAAGAGAGGTGCTTTTCCTTTTGCATCAATGTATTCGGCCATTTCAGGAGTAACGATAGAGTATTGTGTAACGTTCAGTGGATATATAGACATGTTAGGAATAGATCGCAATACAACATTGGCAGCGACAGGATCACCATAAAAGTTTGCTTCAGATACAGGGGTTACATTACCCGGGTGCAAAAAAGCACCGCCCATTACATAGTAAGATTTGATTTGTTTCATTAAATTTTCATATGAAATACATAAGATTGCAAGTGATGTTAGGCGACCTAAACTTACAATAATTAATTCCTCTTTATGCTTCTTAATAACATTTATAACTTCAAAAAAATTCTCTAATTGTCCATCTGGAAGAGATTCATTCGGTACAAGAGGACCTAATCCATGTGTACCATGAACATCAGTAAAGAAATCAGCACTACCATTAGTAAGAGGTCTTTCAGCACCACTAAATATTTTAATATTTGTATCTCCTACCTTGTTTTGGAGGAACAAGGTATTTTCCACCGCCATTTTTTTGGGAACATTTCCATAATCCGCAACAATGCCAACGATTTCGATTTCCTTTGCAAAGTATGCGAGTATGAGAGCGATTGTATCATCAATGCCAGGATCAGCAAAAATCAAAACCTTTTTGGTCATATGTTCACCACCCGTAGCTTTAATAAAATGAAAATGATATTCGTGCTGTGTAGTTGGAAATATATGTCATTCCGGTAAGGATAGAATCGTTTTAATCAAGGACAATAAGCTTTACATCTTTTTGATAGAAGGTTTATTTTATCAAAATAACAACATTAAAATTCAGAAAATAAAAACTTTTAGGATTAGGTCAATGTTTTTGACATAAATTCCGCTCGAAAATGCAGTCATATCAAGGGTGTAAGCGTATAACATATGTCATTTTTGTTGTCAAGTTGATAAATTGCAGGTTTTTACAATTTATACTATGATAAGAATAGAAAACAGAAGATCGTATAAACATGAGGGATGATGAACATGAAGTTTACAAAGATTATTGTCCAAGTTGCAGCTCTTTACGTGTTTTACATGATTGGAACATGGGTGCAAGAAATGTTGGACATTCCAATTCCAGGAAGTTTGATTGGGATGTTTCTATTACTTGTTTTACTAAGCCTTAAGGTTCTTCCAGTGAAATGGTTTGATTTAGGAGCAGAAACACTCGTTGCTATTATGCCGTTTTTATTAATTCCGCCAACGATTGGCTTAATGAATTACGGTGCTTTTTTTATGAGTAAAGGAATTTCTCTTTTCATTACGATTGTAGCGAGTACATTTTTAATTATTATCGTCGCAGGGCATACAGGACAATATCTTGCGAATAGAAAGGAAAAAGAAACGCGATGAGCCAAATATTAATCGGAATTGGTTGGGTTATTCTTACAGTGTTATTATATCAATTATCTAAAAAGATTTATAAAGTATTGCCAACGCCATTTACCATTCCAATGCTTGTAGCAACAGCATTAATGATTGTCTTATTACTTGTGCTGGATATACCATATCAACAATACATGGAAAGTGGTGGCGGCTGGATTTCCAAACTGCTTGGGCCAGGTGTTGTAGCATTTGCAATTCCGCTTTATAAACAGCGTCACGTACTGCAAAAATATGTTGTACCGATTGCTGGTGGTGTATTAGTTGGAACAACAGTTGCGATTGCAAGTGACTTAGTGATTGCAACACTTATGGGAACAGATAAAAGCTTAATCTTATCTTCTTTACCAAAATCAGTAACAATGCCAGTTGCAATGAGCGTATCAGAGCAAGTTGGCGGTGTTCCATCATTAACAGCGGCATTCGTTGTTGTAGCTGGGATTACAGGGACTATTACAGGACCAATTTTATTAAAATGGAGCCGCGTTACAAACTCTGTTGGTAAAGGAATCGGTTTTGGATGTGCATCTCATATTATGGGGGTAATGAGAGCGATGAAAAACAATGAACATGAAGGTGTTATTGGGTCGGTAACAATGACATTAACAGCGATATTAACTTGTCTGCTTGGACCGTTATTTGCAATGATGTTTATGTAATAGATGAAAGCGAGAGCGATAGGAACAGCTCTCGCTTTTCTATAGAATTTATGCTAACATTTAAACTAACCGAATCTATGTAGGAGGTACGCCAGGTGCATACGTTATTATCAGTTTTACTTATTATTGTATCGATTTTAATGATTGTTTTAGTACTTATGCAGTCTAGCAATAGCTCAGGCCTGTCAGGTGCCATTTCAGGCGGTGCAGAACAATTATTTGGTAAGCAAAAAGCACGCGGAATTGAAGCGGTATTAAGTCGTATTACTGTGGTTTTAGCTGTACTATTTTTCGCACTAACAATTGGTGTTACGTACTTGAACTTATAGTAAAGGCTTTGCTTTTAAAAGATATGGAAAAAGAAGAAGCGTTAGCGGATTCGTGCTAATGGTTCTTCTTTTTTTGTGCTCATTTGTATTTCATTATTCGAAAAAAGTTTCTAATTAGATTATGGAAATAGAACTATGGTAAACTAAGGGTAGAAACAATACGACTAGATTACAGAAGAGAAAGAGGAGAAGAAGATGATGAAATTAGCATCTCCGAAACCATTTACATTTGAAGGTGGAGACCGCGCTGTTTTATTATTACACGGATTCACAGGGAACTCAGCTGATGTACGTATGCTTGGGCGTTTTTTAGAGAAAAAAGGCTATACTTGCCACGCCCCAATTTATAAAGGTCATGGTGTACCACCAGAGCAACTTGTTCATACAGGTCCTGAAGACTGGTGGAAAGATGTTATGGCTGCTTATCAACACTTGAAAGATCAAGGATATGAGAAAATTGCGGCTGTTGGATTATCACTAGGTGGTGTATTCTCATTAAAACTTGCCTACACACTGCCAATTTTAGGTGTTGTTCCAATGTGTGCCCCAATGTACATTAAGAGCGAAGAAATTATGTACCAAGGTATATTGGCTTATGCGCGTGAATATAAAAAGCGTGAGCAGAAATCACCAGAGCAAATTGCAGAAGAAATGATGGAATTTAAAAAGACACCAATGAATACGTTAAAAGCATTACAAGACTTAATTCGTGATGTACGAAACAATATCGACATGATTTATGCACCAACATTTGTTGTACAAGCACGTCATGATGAAATGATTAATACAGACAGTGCAAATATTATCTATAACGGTGTAGAATCCACTTTAAAGGATATTAAGTGGTATGAAGATTCTACGCATGTCATTACGCTTGATAAACAACGTGATGAGCTACACGAAGATGTATATAACTTCTTGGAGCAACTAGATTGGTAAGATCTAGTTGCCTCTTTTTTTCATGGGGGTATTAAAATCATTCTTTTTAGGTGGGAAGAGAGGATCCGCCCATGGATAGAAGCGTTTAGCCCCATGCCATGTTAGAACAGAAGGAGAAAGCGAGTGGAGATCTTCTTTTATTTTTAAAGTCGTGACTTAGATGATGGGGAATCAAAATGAATTTATATAGAAATAAACTTTTAAGATGAGAATTTTACTGCACATAAGTAGCAGAATAAATGGTGAAAAACGAGTGTTTATAGAAGTTTCACTTTATACATCGCTCATCTTTCGGATACACTAGATAATATGAGGGTTTAAAGGAGGTATTTTTGTTTGGAAGAAATCATTCAAGAACATATTGATAAATTATTATTGTTTATGAAAGAAGAAGCGTATAAGCCGCTAACGATACAAGAATTAGAAGAGGCCTTTGGTATTGTGGATTCCGCTGGCTTTAAAGATTTTGTAAAGGCACTAGTTATGATGGAAGAGAAAGGACTTGTTGTTCGCACACGTAGCAATCGCTATGGCCTTCCAGAAAAGATGAATTTAGTGCGCGGTAAATTAATTGGGCATGCACGTGGTTTTGCTTTTGTGGTCCCAGAAGAGAAGAAAACAGGGGACGACGATATTTTTATTCCACCTACAGAATTAAATGGTGCACTTCATGGCGATACAGTATTAGCGCGTATTAGTTCACAATCTAGTGGGTCACGCCAAGAAGGTACAATCATTCGTATTGTAGAACGTGGTACGAAGGAGTTAGTTGGTACATATACAGAGTCAAAAAATTTCGGTTTTGTACTTCCAGATAATAAGCGCTGGACAAGTGACATTTTTATTCCGAAAAGTGCATCTATGGGTGCGGTAGAAGGGCATAAAGTTGTTGTGAAAATTACAAGCTATCCGCAGGATCGTTTAAGTGCGGAAGGGGAAGTTATTCAAATTCTTGGTCATAAAAATGACCCAGGTGTAGATATCTTATCTGTTATTCATAAACACCATTTACCGTTAGCGTTCCCAGAAGATGTAATGGAACATGCCAACAGTGTACCAGAAACGATTTCAGAAGAAGATTTAAAAAATCGTCGTGACCTTCGTGATCAAATGATCGTTACAATTGACGGTGCAGATGCGAAAGATTTAGATGATGCGGTTACAGTAACAAAACTTGAGAACGGTAACTATAAACTTGGCGTTCATATCGCGGATGTCAGTCATTATGTCCATGAAGGATCTCCAATTGATGTGGAGGCTGCGGAGAGAGCAACGAGTGTGTATCTTGTTGACCGTGTAATTCCGATGATTCCACATCGTCTATCTAACGGAATTTGTTCATTAAATCCGAAAGTGGATCGTTTAACGCTATCTTGTGAAATGGAAATTAACCCTCTTGGTGATGTTGTTAGCCATGAAATTTTCCAAAGTGTTATTAAAACAACAGAGCGTATGACGTACGCTGATGTAAGAAGCATTTTAGAAGATGAAGACGAGGAGTTAATTGAACGTTACGAGCCACTTGTACCAATGTTCAAGGAGATGGCTCAACTAGCGCAAATCTTACGTGAAAAACGTATGAGACGCGGGGCAATTGACTTTGATTTTAAAGAAGCGAAAGTGTTAGTAGATGAAGAAGGCAAACCAACAGATGTTGTCATGCGTGATCGTTCTGTCTCAGAAAAGCTAATTGAAGAGTTCATGCTTGTTGCCAACGAAACAGTAGCAGAACATTTCCACTGGATGAACGTACCGTTTATGTACCGTGTCCATGAAGATCCGAAAGAAGACAAATTAGAGCGTTTCTTCGAATTTGTTACAAACTTCGGTTATGCGGTAAAAGGACGTGCGAATGAAGTACATCCTCGCGCCTTGCAACAAATTCTTGAAATGGTACAAGGCCAACCTGAAGAGGTCGTGATTTCAACAGTTATGCTTCGTTCAATGAAACAAGCTCGTTACGATGCAGATAGCCTAGGTCACTTCGGCCTATCAACAGAATTCTATACGCATTTCACATCACCAATTCGTCGTTATCCAGATACGATTGTTCACCGATTAATTCGTGAATATATCATTAACGGTAAAATCGATAACGAAACACAAGCAAAATGGCGTGAAAAGTTACCGGAGATCGCAGAGCATTCTTCTAACATGGAACGCCGCGCTGTTGAAGCAGAACGCGAAACAGATGAGCTGAAAAAAGCAGAGTATATGCTTGATAAGATTGGTGAAGAGTATGATGGTATGATTAGCTCTGTAACAAATTTTGGTTTATTCGTAGAGCTTCCAAATACAATTGAAGGCCTTGTTCACGTTAGTTATTTAACGGATGATTACTACCGTTATGATGAACAGCACTTTGCGATGATTGGTGAACGTACAGGTAATGTCTTCCGCATCGGTGATGAAATTACAATTCGCGTTATTAATGTAAACAAAGATGAACGCGCGATTGATTTTGAAATCGTCGGTATGAAAGGTACTCCAAGACGTAAATTCAAAGATCGTCCAGTTGTTATTGAACAGCCAAAAGGCGGTAGAAAGAGACGCAGTGGTCGCGGTGAACTTAATAACGAGCGTGGTAGCGCACGTGGCAATGAACGCGGTAGTGGACGCAAACACGAACGTGGTGGGCAAGGAAAAGGATCATCTGGTCGTCCAGGACAAAAAGATGGAAATGGTAAAAAGAAAAAGCCATTCTTTGAAAATGTTCCAGGATTTAAGAAGAAAAAGAAGAAGCGTAAGTAAGAAAGGGGTGGCTTTGCTTATATACTGAGCGAGCCACTTCCGCTTTTCAGTAACATTTGTTACAATAGTAAAAATAGAGGAGGGACATACAATGCCAAAAGGTAGCGGTAAGGTTATTGCACAAAATAAAAAAGCATTTCATGATTATTTCATCGACGAAACATACGAAGCAGGGCTTGTCCTTCAAGGAACGGAAATTAAGTCTATTCGCGCTGGACGCGTAAACTTAAAAGATGCTTTCGCACGTGTACATAATGGTGAAGTTTGGGTACATAATATGCATATTAGTCCGTACGAGCAAGGGAATCGTTTCAATCATGATCCACTTCGTACAAGAAAATTACTTCTTCATAAGAAGGAAATCCAAAAGCTAATCGGTTATTCAAAAGAGACAGGGTATACACTTGTACCTGTGAAAATTTATTTGAAAAATGGATTTGCGAAAATGGCACTTGGTTTAGCAAGAGGTAAGAAACAATATGATAAGCGTCATGATTTAAAAGAGAAGGAAGCAAAACGTGAAATTGCACGCGCGTTCCGTGATCGTCAAAAGATGTAATACAGAAATTTACATTTGTAAAATGACGAACGTATGATATAATAATTTTTGTAAGGCCAGTTGAACATTGAAAAACAGCTCATTAGTAGCTATCACGAATATACTTCGTATGCTCCATTTCTTATATGGGGACGTTACGGATTCGACAGGGGTAGTTTGAGCTTAAGTTGCGAGTCGAGGGGATCGGCCTCGTTAAAACGTCAAAGCCAATAACTGGCAAACAACAAAACAACTTCGCTTTAGCTGCTTAATACAGCTTAGCGGTTCCTCCCTCCATCGTCCATGTGGTAGGGTAAGGGACTCAAACTAAGTGGACTACGCCGGAGTTCGCCGTCTGAGGACGAAGGAAGAGAACAATCAGACTAGCAACTTGGAAGCCTGTCGATAGGCTGAAGAGTTTGCGAAATGCCAATATATCGACTATGCTCGTAGAAGCTTAAGTGCCAATATCTTTGGACGTGGGTTCGACTCCCACCGTCTCCACCAATACATATTTGGTGGTTTTTTTATTTTTTGTGTATATTAAACCATAAAGTGGCCAAGTTGGTCGCTTTATGGTTTATTTGTGTTTGGTCAATATATCCTTTAATTAAAAAAGCCCTAGTGGATATATTTTGTGGAGATGTTTGGAAGTTTATGATGTTGTGTGAAGTTGAGCATGATTAAGATTGGATTTGTTTTAGCGGGCTTTGCATTTAATTTAAGTATCTCAGTTGTTATATCAGGAGGAAATTAATATTATTCCAGGAAGTTATATAAGAGTAAATAGTAGGAGAATGGTAAATTCTTTATCAATTCATCATATCGATAGAACGTTATTTATCATCAGGGAATTAAAATCTAAAAGGGTAGTATAGATAAGGTTTTTATGGATATCTTGTGAGGTTAGTAGTGATATAATAAATTTAATATGTGTATTTTAAAAGGAAAAGTATCCTGATGTTTTTTACTATACGGGATTTTATATAATTTAAAAATTTATTTTTAAATAAGGAGCTAAAGGGAATTTCGTTTTTTATTATTTAATTTCGAAAATCAGGTCCTTGCTTATTAATTTGAATAGTATATTTCTAAAATTAATGGAACATAGGAATAGAAGAAAAGAGTAATTAAGGAGACATGGTAAATGAATACTTCATTAATGACACAAGTAAAGGATGTTTTGAATGAATTTCCACAATATTGGAAGGAAGGAGTATTAGTAAGCTCAAAAGTAATTGAAGATTTAAGGGCTTACAATCAAGATCTTATAGAGAGCTTACTTTCAAAAGATTTAATTAGGCAAACATATTCTGTAAAGATAACTGGTGGAACTATCTTTAAAGTCAATGAGTTTATCAGTATGTTAAGATTTAAAAATTATTGGGAAGACAGTTATACCAAATTTAGTAATGAAATTGGCTTAACTAGTAATGAAAAATATCTAAAGTATAATAGTGATGTTGTTTTAGATTTCCCTCATAAGGACTGTGTTCTTGAAGGCGGAATGAAGAAAGAAGATAAGGGAAAAAGAGAGAACTACTATCATAAGGTTTTGGCAAGAGAAGAAATAGATGTCTTATTATCTCCTAAGGTTTTTACTAATGTGAAACGGTATACTGAAAATGGACTAGAAGACGTAATAACATTTAACCAAAAAGATAATTTAATTATAAAGGGAAATAACTTAATAGCTTTACACACCTTAAAGGAGCGATTTGTAGGGAAGGTTAAATTAATTTTTATTGATCCACCTTATAACACAGGCGGAGATAGTTTTAAGTATAATGATAAATTTAATCATTCTACATGGTTAACATTTATGAAAAACCGATTAGAGGTAGCTAAAGATTTACTTGCTCCGGATGGTTCTATTTGGATAACAATAGATGATGATGAATCACATTATTTAAAAGTTCTTTGCGATGAAATTTTTGGGAGAGAAAACTTTATTAATAATGTAGTTTGGGAAAAAAAATATACGATTTCAAATGATGCTAAGTGGTTGTCAGATAACCATGACCATATTTTGGTTTTTGCTAAAAATAAAGATACTTGGCGTCCAAATCCATTACCAAGGACAGCTGAAATGAATAGTGCCTATAAAAATCCTGATAATCATCCAAAAGGTGTATGGAAGGCAACACCGCTTCATGCAAAAAGTGGATCAACAGATAGTGCAAATTTTTCATATAAGTTTAAGAATGGTGTAGTATTCACCCCGCCTGCAGGAACGTTTTCGAGGTATTCGAAAGAAACTTTAAAGAGAATGGACGAAAATGATGAAATTTGGTTTGGGATAGATGGGACGGCTATACCATCGAGAAAAACATTTTTATGTGAACTAAAAAATCAGGGAACCCCATCAAAGACTATTTGGCGGTTTGATGAAGTCGGTCATAATCATGAAGCAAGGGAAGAAACTAAGGCTTTTAATACAGAAGAAGTATTTTCTACACCAAAACCTGAACGTTTATTAAAAAAGATTATTCATCTTGGATCAGATGAAAATGATATTGTTTTGGATTTCTTTATGGGATCTGGTACAACACAGGCTGTGGCAATGAAAATGAGAAGACAATTTATAGGTGTGGAACAAATGGATTATATTAAGAATGTGCCTTTAGTTCGCTTAAGCAAGGTTCTCGAAGGAGAACAGGGTGGTATTTCAAAAGAAGTGAATTGGCAGGGGGGTGGCAGTTTCATTTATGCGGAATTACAAGAGTTAAATCATCTATATATAAAGCTTGTCCAAAAGGTTAAAACAGAGTTAGATTTCCAAGAAGTTTTGCAAAAAATTAATGCTTATGCTTTTTATGATTACAAGGTTTTAATTGATCGTTTAACCAATGAGAATACTGATTTTCAGAATTTGGATTTAGAACATAAGAAGGATATTATAATTCAATCTCTTGATGCCAACCAGTTATATCTTAATTTTTCGGAAATGGATGACGCTGAATTCGAAATATTGGATGTAGACAAAAAGTTTAATAAGTCCTTCTATAATAGTAATAGTGGAGACGAAGTATAATGATTAATGAAATATTACATTCGCGAATAGAAAAACGTTTTAATGATATTTTTGAGATTCCGCCTGAAATTCCTAATTATATTAGTGATAATTTAAGGCATAAAATGCGTCCATATCAAGAGCAAGCATTACAGCAATTTATATACACACAACGTTCTGATACTGCAGACATATCTTTTAATTACTTACTATTCCATATGGCAACAGGATCAGGGAAAACCCTGGTCTTGGCATCGACAATTCTGTATTTATTTAAAGAAAAAGGATATCAAAATTTTATTTTCTTTGTGAATAGTGATGCGATTATAAAGAAGACATATGATAATTTAACTAATACAGCTTCATCAAAGTATTTATTTGATAAAGCTGGGATAGTAATTGATGGAGAATCAGTTACTATCCAAATCGTAGATACATTTCCTGTTATACCAGCAGAGAATACAATTTACCTTAAACTTACAACTATCCAGAAGCTTCATATGGATTTAACTAATCCTGGAGAAAATAAAATAACGTTTGATGCTTTAGAAGAAATAAGAATGGTCTTCTTAGCTGATGAAGCTCATCATATTAATACGTTAACTAAAAGTAATAAACGGAAGCTTTCGACAAAAGAAATCGCGGAGCGAACGTGGGAAAGTACTGTGAATAAATTATTAGAACTTAACCCATTGAACAGATTAGTTGAATTTACGGCAACAATTAACCTAGAAAATGATGGCCTTTTTAATAAGTACTGTGACAAGATTGTTTATCAGTATGATTTAAAACGGTTTATGACCGATGGTTACTCAAAGAATGTAGTACTTTTGCGTTCCAATGAAGATGACTCAAATAAGATGCTTAATGCAATTTTATTAAGCCAATATAGGAAGTATATTGCTCGAAATAATGGAATTGAATTAAAACCTATTATTTTATTTAAGTCAAATAAAATTGCAGTTTCATTAGAGGCCAATAATATCTTTTTAGCACTGGTAGATAACTTAACTGTAGATTATATGAAGCAGGTTATAAAGAACGGTCTTGCAATTTACCAAAATGAAAATAGTATATGGCGTAAAATGTATCAGTATTATGAGATGCAGGACTTGGAGCGGGTTATTCAAGATTTACAATGGGATTTCACGAGAGAAACTACAATAAATGCAAATGACCAGTCTTTAATTTCAGATAAAAATGCTATACTTCTTAATACGTTAGAAGATTTAAATAATCCTATTCGTACAATCTTTGCTGTGGCAAAATTGAATGAAGGTTGGGATGTTTTAAACCTATTTGACATTGTACGTATTAGTGAAGGAGCTTCAGGAACCAAAGCAACTACAGATAGTGAAGCGCAATTAATTGGTCGTGGAGCTCGTTATTATCCTTTTGAGTACGATGGAGAGTTTTCTTATAAACGTAGATTCGATTTAAGTGATAACGACTTGAGGGTTATTGAGACTTTACATTACCACACTATAAATGAAAGTACGTATATTAAAAATCTTGAAAAATCCTTGGAAGTAGCAGAAATTCAATTCAAAGAAGATCAATATGAAAGATTAGAGGCTAAAATCAAACCAAGGATACGGAAAAAAGATTTTTTCAAGGATGGAAAGGTATATATCAATCAGGTTGTACCCACTACAGCTAATGATTATAAATCAATGAATGACTATGGAATAAATCGCGTTCATTTAATAGAATATGATGCTGCTGTGGAGAAAAAATTTGGCTCCGACCAAGAGACAAAATCTGGGGTTAAGAAACATGAAGAACAGCTAGAGTTAGATAAAAGACTATTGCAAAAGGCAATACAGCGTAATAAATTTTATCATTTCAGTAATCTGAAAGAATTTGTTCCTAGTATAAAAAGTATACGTGATTTTATTGAAGGACCAGATTTTTTAGGGAGTTTAATAATTAATGTTTCATTACCTATAGGTATTTCAGTTAAAGATCTTTTACCTAAAGAAAAGTTGATTATAGTAGAGAAGATTTTATCTGAATGTGAGAGAAAAATTCGTTCAAACTATAAGAAAGAGCGTGGAACTAAAATTTTTGAAGGAGTAGCAATTTCTAAACTTATTGATGATTATGCTATAGAAATGAATAAAGTTAATACTAAAGTCCAAGTTAATCAGGTGATTAAACCAAGAAACATGCGCGATCACGATTGGTATATATATGATCAAGCAATTGTAAATGGGCTAGAAAGTAGTATGATTGACTTTATAATTGATTATATGGATCAGTTAAAAGAAAAGTATTCAGAAGTATATCTCATTAGAAATGAAAGAAAAGTAAAGTTAGTTGAATTTAATGGAACACGAGGATTCATGCCAGACTTTTTATTGTATTTAAAAGACGCCGATTTTACGTATCAGATTTTTTTAGAGCCTAAAGGTGATAATTTACGCATACAGGATCAATGGAAAGAAGATTTCTTGATGTCTATTTCTAGTAGCCAGGAGATTACAGTGTTAGGTGAAAATGAACATGTAAAGCTACATGGTATAAAGTTTTATTCCAATACCCCCGAATTAAAACAAGAATTTAAAAAGGACTTTTCTAAGAAGGTATTTTGTGATGATTTATTGGAAGAGCGTTTTGAATTTCTTGTATTTGAGGAAAAGGAGTAGCAGATAGATAAACTTACATTTTTAAAGAAGTAACCCTCAAACTATTTGATGGTTACTTCTTTGTATACCAGTGATTTTAAAGTTATCTCATATACCCTTTGTAAAATATTACTTTTTGTGTAATGATTAAAAAAAGGAGGGAGTTATCTTGATTTACATTCCTAAACTTGCATATTGTTCTAGCGGAAGGAGTGCAAAAACACATGCAAATACTACAGAACCAATTGAATGGTTCTCTAATAATTATCTTGGTAAGGCATTTTTTACTTTGAATTTTGATTTTTTTATTAGTTGGGGACAGACAAATTTTTTGTCAAATGAGTTTTGGGTAAAGAGGAACATTAATAGAGCTGAATTTGCTGAAAGATTCGAAAGCGTTTGGCCTTGTACTGATATACAGTTATTACAAACTGCTTTAGAAGACTGTGAAGGAAAAGAATTTTTAGTTAACTATGGTAAATTTGCGAATTCGTTGAATTTTAAGGCTAGGTACCAAGTTTTTATTGATTCGAGGGATTGGGCGAAATACCCTGCGAAGTTTGTGACCGTAGATATTGGTGCCAATGGAAACATAGAAAATGTGATAAAGCAGGACTTGAGTTCTATCAAAAGTGAAATACAACGTTTATCTGGAGGGAAAGTTAAAGTTTCGAAAACATATGGTCTCAAAGTGGCATCAACAAACTTAGAATGTTATTTGTCTAATACAGATGAAGATGAAGCTGCATGGCCAGGGGACGTTGATTTATTATTGTTTGATAATAATGAGAGACCAATAGCAATAATAGAGTTTAAAAAAAATACAATTGAACCTGGAAGACCATATCATCGTTCTATACATAATGAATCCCTAAATAATTACTATTCTGCGACTGGGAGAGCTGATGATAATAGAAAATATAATCGTATAGCTATATTACGTAATTATTTAGACAAGGATATACCTATAATTAATCTTTACTACCCTATTTGGGAAGCGAAAGATCCTAAAGAAAATGTTATTAAATTAGAAAAAGTAACTGGGAATGTTGGTAATTTAGAAGCCGTCGAGGTCAAAATTTTGCCTGTTCCTTATACTCCTATTGAGAAAGTTAACGTTGTACATGCCGTTTTAAATATGCTTTAAGTTTTGAATAAATAAGTATTCTCTTTAATTAGACTGATGTTGGGAGGGAGGAAACGTAAAGAGATTGTAGTTAGTTCATACTTAAATTAGATTAAGATATATTATTAACTTTTTATCGCTAATGTAAAAAATAGAGATGCTTGAAAAAACAATATCAATTTATATAGGTAATTAGATTGAAAAATATATACAATAGACAAATTAGAGTTTCATTTTCTAATTAAATTCTAATACCTTAATATAAAGGGTTCTTATTTAGCATGAGTACCTTCAAAATGGCATCCGTGTAAACAGATTTTGTAACTTAAAGAGCGTAGGAAACAAATCATCTATAAAGAACAAAGTAATTGGATTGGTAATAAATTCAAAATCTGTTTTAGAATTTATTTTGTATACAAATTACTATGCAGTTTACATTAATTTTTGCAATGCAGCAAAAGGTCTAACTGAACTATCACATACTCAATTTAGCATGATGAGTATGTGATGCTACTCCTAAAAATTTTTCAATAATGATAAGGATATAAAAGCATTTTAAAAATAGCACCTATAGTAGGTGCTATTTTTATGTTGCGAAATAATAAAGATATTTTTGGGACGTTTGGAATCCTTATATTTCTCTATTTTTGAGTAGTAATTGTTATTGAGTTGTCTTTTCTAAATGCAGTTAAGCGTAATTTATCCCAATTTTTTGCACCAATGAGTAAATTTGTTGCCAAATCTATAGCCTGTTCACTAGATAGCTGAATTCCAATGGTTTTGTGTAGCTCTTCATCCATTTTTGGATGTTTAGGATAGATTCCTAGAGCCTTACTAGTTGTTTTAATATTAGCTTGTTTTAATGAGTGGGTAGACATTTAATTTGCTCCTTCCAATAGAATATTTTTTTATTGTTTACATTTGTTAGTACAATGAATAGAAATATGTCAAGATGCCCTTTCTATAAGAATATCACAAATGATATAGCATTATAGCTTGATTGTTATCAAATAGACTCCAAAATTAAAATAAGGTTTGATTAAAAGTCCTTCTCAAAAAAGAATTTTATGCATGTTTGGCTATAGGTAGATTCTAATATTACTTATATGAATTTATAGTATTACTACGGAATTTCCGATGGAAAATTATTATATATCTACATTATACGGTTAAATTATCAGAAATTGGTCAATATTCTTAATTATAAAGTGAAGGAGGGTAAGGGGTAGTGTTTGAAAATTTGGTAAGAAGTCGATTATATGGGATATATCCAAAGGGAATAGATACTCCATTTGTAGAATCGCTATCGAGTTACCTTATTAGGCTAGCAGACGCACATACTGTGTATTTAGGGGATTTATTAGCGTATGAGATAGCTCCTGTGTTAGGGAAAAAATATTTGTTAAATAGTGTAGATAGGGGAGGAAATCGTTTTTATGATGGTGCCAGGACAATTAATGGTATTGAAAAGAATGCAAAAGACATGGTAACAACTTTAGAGTATCTTACAGGAACAGGAAATTTAAATTTGTTAACTCTCTCTAAGTTTAAAGAGGTTTTTTCTGTTAGAAATTTAATAAGAAAGACTTTAGCCTGGTGTCCTAAATGTTTGAATGAATTAATGGAGAAGGATTCTTTATATTATCCGTTAATTTGGTGTTTGACAGCTTACAATGTATGTACAAAACATAAAATCCACTTAGAAGAAAAATGCCCGACTTGCAATGAGTTGATTCCGTTTTTACATAGAAAGATTAGAATTGGCATATGTCCTTACTGTCAATCTCAACTATTTAAACCACTCAATACTCTCCAGTTTACAGACCACAAAGATTATTATATTTCTCAAAGTGTAGAAAAAATTTTAAAAGCTGTAGGAAAAGAAAATAAATTTAGGATCTATACGTTGTATGAAAATCTATCCTCTATTCTTCACCTTGATTTTGATGGAAATATAAAACAATTTGCTAATTACATAGGTGTACCTAAAACAACAGCATGGGGATGGCTAAATAAAGAAGTTATTCCACCGCTAAATAAGGTTTTAGACATTGCTTACACTTTAAATATTCCAGCTCAAGTATTATATACAGAACATACAAAGATACAGATAAATAAGGTATTAGTTAGTGGCATAAATAAAGCAGTAGGAAAAAGGGAGAAATTCAAATTGAGTAACGAAGAAGTTATTACATATATGAGTGGGATAGAAAAGGAGCAATCTGGTGTCAAGGCAATAATTGATATTGCTAAAGATTTAAAATGTAGTACGAAATTTCTTTATACTAATTTTCCAGAAGAGTGTAGGGGAATTTCAGAGCGTAATTATCAAATAAAAACTGAAGAAAAGTCCCTTTATTTGTCTAATTTAAAAGAGCAGATACAAGAAGTCTGTTATAACTATTTTTCACAAGGCGTTTTTCCTACTAGAAAATTATTAGAGGAAGAATTAAACTTACCATTCCTTTTTAAAAATCGTCCAATGAAAGAGTATTTTTATCAAGTGCGTTTAGAATTAGAAAAACAATTCAGTATTCCGAAGGGGAGAATATATGTTACAAGAGGTTGAATTTATTAAGTGGTGCAAGGAAAATGAATTGTCTGTCTCTGCACAAGATTTAATTAATAAGATCAGAACTTCCCCGCCTAGTAGAAAGGTACAAAGCGGAAGAGGGAATGTATCAGGTTTTTATCCCAGTAGAAAAATGGGGATGACTATTCAATTTGAAAGCCATAAGGTTGAGTTAAATGCAATATATAAAATGGAATATGATTCTTCAGTTTTAGAATACTATGACCAACCTAATACAGTTTGTTTGGAATATCTGTCTAAGAATAATCGTAAGGTTTCGGTTAATTCTACTCCAGATTTTTTTGTTATAAGAGAAAATGAGGCCGGATGGGAAGAGTGGAAAACAGAAGAAGAACTTTTAAAATTAAGTCAACAATCTCCTAATAGATATGTTAAAGATTTAGAAGGGAATTGGAGATGCCCACCAGGAGAAAAATTTGCAAATAGACTTGGTTTGAAGTTTTATTTAAAGAGCTCTAAAGAAATTAATTGGAGTTTTTCTAGAAATATTCAAATACTTGAGGACTACATAAATGTATCAGAGTGCCTAGAAATAGATGAACAGAAAATAAAATTAATTCGAGACATTCTATCTTCAAAATATGGTATTACAATTGAGGATATTTTGAAATCTTATAGTACTTTAACTATAGATGACATTTATAATATGATTGCTCAAAATCATATTTATGTTGATTTATACAAGTATATTTTAATTGAACATCACGAGGTTCCTTTGTTTTTAAATAAAGATTTATCAAAGATATATGAAATGACTTTTGCTGAAAATACTAATAGTGAAGAAGCATATAGGTTAACATCTACTCGTCTTAAACAAGGTACTAGGTTAATATGGGATGGAAAAATATACTGCGTTATAAATATCGGAAGTAATAATATATCGTTGGTAGATGAAGAAGATGTTTTAGTTAACGTTTCTCAAAAAAATTTTAAAATCCTTAATGAGAGAGGCGCTATTCAATTTCTAGATCAGAGTAATAGCGCAGACGAACAACAGGAATATAAGCAAATTTTATTAGAAGGCGCTTCTCCAAAAGATATTGAAGAAGCGTATGGTCGATATGAGTTGTTGAAGGCTCATAATCAAGGTGCTGAAAATACTGAATACAGTGGTAGAACTATAAGAAGATGGGAAAAATCGTTTGAAGAAGCTGAAAGATTATATGGTAATGGTTTTTTAGGTTTGATACCACAAAAGAAACATAGAGGAAATAGGATGTCAAAAATTGATAAGGTTGTTCAAGATTTAATAAAAGAGGTTATAGAGAAACACTACCATAGCATTAAGCAGCTGAATGTAAAAGCTATATATAGTTTGTTTGAAGAAAAATGTAAGAGAAAAGATCTTAGTATTCCTAGTTATGTAACATTCACGAAATACGTTAATAGCTACTCAAACTATGAAACAGTAAAAAGTAGGAAAGGTAAAAGAGCTGCGTATCCAATGGAGCATTGGTATTTAGAGATACATACTCCTAAACATGGTGATAGACCTTTTGGAGTTACACATATTGATCATACAGAATTAGATATTGAGCTTGTATTAATGGATGGAAAAGAAAGAATAACTCGTAGACCATATCTTACGTTATTAATGGACGCATATTGCAGGAGGATTTTAGCGCATTATATAACTTTTGATCCACCAAGTCATCGTTCAATTATGATGGTTTTACGAGAATGTGTAAGAAGAAATTTTCGATTACCCCATAACATTGTAGTCGATGGTGGAAAAGAATTTCATAGCTTATATTTTGATGTATTATGTGCTCAAAATAGGATAATAAAAAAGAAAAGACCACCGGCTAAAGCTAGATTTGGAAGTGTTATAGAACGTTTATTTGGAACAACTAATTCTTCTTTCATACACAATTTGCAAGGAAATACCCAGCTGACAAAAGAGGTAAGGGTTGTTACCAAGAGTACAAATCCGAAAAATTCTGCAATCTGGACGTTAGAAAAGTTAAATACTTTGTTTTATGAGTGGATTGAGCACTATGAAAATACTATACATGCTGGATTGGGAACAACACCTGAAAAACAGTTTGAGCTAGGAATTGCATTAGGAGGAGAGAGAGAAATGAATTTTATTTCATATGATCAAACTTTCATCTTATCAACTCTGCCATCTACGCCTAGAGGAAAAGGTTTAGTTCAGCCAGGTAAAGGAGTTGTGTTTAATAATGTTTGGTATTGGAATGAAGAGTTTAAAAATCCAAAAACGGAAAAAACAAAGGTTGATTTAAAGTATGATCCTTTTAACGTTGGAATCTTATATGCATATGTAAATAAGAGGTGGATTAAATGCATATCAGAATACCATTATCTTCTTGATGGGAAAACACATAAACAGCTGCAATGCATTACGGAAGAAATTAGATATAAATTAAATATTAAAGGAAGAGTAAATTTGAAACACATAGCAAGTTTTATAACAACAATTGAAAATCATGAGAAAGTAATGAATCAAGCTTTAATAGAGAAAGAAAACCGAAAATCTCGTATTACTTTTGAAGAAATTGGATTGGAAGAGAATATAGCTTCTCAAAAATCCAATTTTGATTCAAGAAAAATTGATGTGAATAATATTCCAAACTTCAAAGTCATTGAAGACTAAAAATATTAGTGAAGAGGGGTGGGGAATTTGGTTGAAAATATGTTACCTACAGGGAAACAAACTTTAGAAGAGAAAGTAAATAAGTTTAAAAGAGTAAAGATAATCCATCCTAAAATGAATCAAGTAATGTCGGAACTTAAATCATTGATAGAGAAACCTTCTGGTAATGAAATTATTATGGTTTTGGGACCATCAGGTGTTGGGAAATCAACGCTTATAGAGGAATTAAAAAAAGAAATTATAAATAACTTATTTGATGAATTAGAGAAGGAGAGGTCTATTCTTCCTTTTGTATCTATAGAACTTATATCTCCTGATAGTGGTATTTTTAATTGGAAAGATTTTTATGTAAGAGTACTGCGAGCTATGGAAGAGCCATTAATTGAAAAGAAAATTATATATAAAAATAATATCGAACCAGAAAAGAGGGAAAAGATAAAAGTGGGACCGGGGCATTATTTAACTTCTCCGGAGCTAAGAAGATCATTAGAAAATGCTTTTTATTATCGGAAACCGCAAGTGTTTATTGTGGATGAAGCTCAGCATTTTACTAAAGTGCCATCAGCAAGAAAGTATTTGGATCAGCTAGATTCACTTAAATCATTATCTAATCTAACAAAAGTTCCACAACTACTAGTTGGTACATACGAACTTAAGAACTTTGTAAATTTAAATGGGCAACTAGCGAGAAGAACCTTTGACATACATTTCCCTAGGTATGACATATCTAACAAACAAGATTTCATCAATTATTTAGGAGTTATTAAAGGTCTTTTTGAATATCTTCCTATAGAAACATCATCTTCATTATTTGAAAATTGGGATTATTTATATGAAAGAACAGTAGGATGTGTAGGGATATTAAAGGATTGGTTAACAAGAGCGTTGAGGTTAGCTTTAGAAAATAATGAGAAGTCATTAAAAATTCAACATCTCAGAAATACGGCTCTTTCTATAAATAAGGTATCTAAACTTGTTGATGAACTTTCACAAGGAGAGGCGTGTTTCATAGAGAATTCAGATAAGATATTGGATGTAAGGATAAAGTTAGGTCTTGATAATGAAAATGTAAATCAAAAGGGTAATTCGAAGAAAAAGAATGTTGGTATTAGAAATCCTAAAAGAGATAAAGTAGGCGGAATGAAGGATGAATAATATTAAAATATTTGAAGAAAAACAAGCTACTTATTCATTTTCGAAAAGGAGTGAGTTTTATGCTTTGGAACCTATAGGAATTGGAACAGATAGGGTAGAAGGGCTAGTAAGTTATTTAAGAAGGTTAGCGAATGCTCATAATGTAACATTACATGCTTTAGTTTCTTATATAATTAAATTACATCCTAATCAATTGATACATCCAACTCCTATGTATTATCCGATACTGAGGAATGGTATGAGTAAAACGATGGGGCTCGTTGTAGAATCGCTGGAGGAACTAGGATTAATTTCTAATCCAAAAAACATGACAATGTTACCATGGGAAAATGTAATGAGTTATTCAAAGTTATTTACAAGTGAAAAAAAATGGTGTCCAATTTGTTTAGAAGAATGGAAAAATAATGGAATAAAGTGTTATGAGCCATTAGTATGGGGGATAAATTTATTAAATATTTGTTCTCAGCATAATGTAAAGTTACATCAGTTTTGTTCAAATGTAGAATGTAGAGCCTCTCAGTCATCACGTCATGAAAAACTACCAATAGAATATTGTCAAATTTGTAATCAATGGCTTGGTATCAATAAAAATTTAGAATTAAAATTTGTTAACAAGGATATAGAAGAATGGAATGTATGGGTTGCTGATAACTTAGGAGAAATGGTAATTAAAATTTCTAATCTAAAAATACCTAAAAATAATCAAGTATATGGCATTATAGATAAATGGATACAGGATTTTTTTCAAGGAGATAGAAGGCGTTTTTGTTATCAAATAAACATTGATAATAATAGGCTTCAGCAAATTGAACGCGGAAAATATAGATTATCATTAAACTCTCTTCTATTATTAAGTTATCGGACAAAATTAAAATTAAATGATTTATTTTATTATGGTATAGAATCTTGAAAAGGCTAATTGTTGTTTATTTTGGTCATTATATGGTTAAATAATTGGTTTTTGAACATTATATGGTTAATAAGAATTAAGATATGTTATGAAATTTATTAAATACAAGCTTATAATTGGCCAATTTATGATTTAATAATTGGCCATTATATAGTTTAAGTTACATTTTGTGTGATTTGAACCATAACTTTGCCATTTTGGCAAGGTTATGGTTCTTTTTGTTTGCGGCAAACTTATGCTTCCAGGATTTGAAGAATATTTTTAATGTCGCTTTTAAATAAAGTCATAGTGTTTATAAAAAAGACGCGATGTTTTGTCCCTTTGAATCTGTTTATCTAAAAGGATGTTTTTATAGTGAAAAGAAAATCTGAACTGAAAGGCGGATTAAGGAATTGTTGAGTAGCAATAAAGTTAATCAACTAAAGGGCCATTTTGTGGAATAACACTTAATAAGAAAATTAGATATTTCTGTTAAAGCATATAGAGAATATTGTGAAGAAACGTACTTAAGCTAACTGGCAGTTTAGTTTAATAAAAAAGGAGAGCTGTAAGGTTGCTCTCTATTCTGGCTTTGGCCATTTTTCTATCCTAAAGCCATCGTCTGGTTCTGGTTTGAAAAAAATATCGTGAAAATAAATAATCGATAGAAAAATTAACACAAGGATGGTTGCAATAATAAGTGCTTGTTTCGTGTAATTTTTATCATCTTCTCTTTGTCGCTTAATTTTTTCTCTATATTTTAATTGTACTTTTTTCTTTTTATCATCTAATTTCATTCGGCCTGAATGTCCCCCTTTTTATTTTTGCTTAAAACAAAAACCCGCAATAAAAATTTTATCCAAATTAATAAAAATTTATTGTAAAACGATAAAATATATATTAAAATCAAAATCAGAATAAATAAGTGAGGTGCTTTTTATGGAAAAAGTAACAACGTTATTTTTAAAAATAGCTGTTATTCTTTTAGGAGTCCCAGTTCTTGCTCTGTGCATCTTTTTGGTGCCTGAGATGGCGAATCTTGCAGCAAAATTGCTTCCAGAGTTTGCTTTTATAAAATATTTCGTTTTCATCGCTTTTGATGCATCGGCGATACCTTTTTACTTTGCTTTGTATCAGGCTTTCAAACTCTTACGCTATATTGACAAAAATAAAGCTTTCTCCGATTTATCTGTAAAAGCTTTAAAGATAATCAAATACTGTGCCATCACAATCAGTATTTTGCATGTGCTAGTTTGGCCGCTCTTCTATATCTTTGCGGAAGTAGACGACGCACCAGGAGTTATCTTTGTCGGATTGGTTGTTCCTTTTGCTTCGATGGTTATCGCAGTCTTTGCGGCTGTTCTCCAAAAACTTTTACAAGAAGCAATTAATATCAAATCAGAAAATGATTTAACGGTCTGAGGTGAATAACAATGGCAATTATAATCAATATTGATGTGATGTTAGCAAAAAGGAAAATGAGCGTAACAGAACTTTCGGAGAAGGTTGGAATAACAATGGCGAACCTTTCTATATTGAAAAATGGAAAGGCAAAAGCGATTCGACTATCCACTTTAGAGGCAATTTGTAAGGCTTTAGAATGTCAGCCTGGAGATATTTTAGAATACAAAAGTGACGAAGACAGTTAAACATATTGAGGAGACTTAATATAACAATTATTAGGGGAGGTATAACTATGGACATTAACAATTTGATTATTGAAAATATTTCTAACCCTCATGAGCTAGAGAGAATGTATAGAAAAGACCCGAAAACTTTTAAAAAGTCATTCTCACACGCATGGGAACAAAATCCTGATTCTCAGGTTCTTGGCGTTTGGTATGAAAGATTGCATTTCAAGGAGACGGCAAATACAGAAAAATCTTCCTTGCTTCAAAAAGGTTTCTTATTCATGGGCATTTTAGCCATTCTGGCCGGGATAAGCACCAGGATTATTTTCCATTTTGTCGAACAGGAAGCAATTGCTCCAATTAACCTGGCTTTTGGTATAATTCCCTTTATTGCTGGCTATTTTGTTTACAATAATACTCCGAAAAAAAGTGTTATTTATTCCCTTGCAGCGTTGTTCCTAATTTCCGGGTTTTATCTTAATATGCTGCCATTAAATTATAAAGACAGTATTATCCTTGCTTATTTACACCTTCCCATATTCTTATGGGTATTGGTAGGACTTGCATTTACAGGAAATGAATATTCAAAAGGCAGTACAAGATTAGCCTATATTAAATTTAATTTGGAATATTGTATTCTCTACGCCAGCATGGCAGTTAGCGGAATGGTACTAGCAGCATTAACCATGCAGTTATTTAGCTTTGTTGGCTTGGATATAAAAGACTTCTATTTTAGTAATGTCGTTTTATTTGGTGCTGCCGCTCTCGCTATTGTGGCTGCATACCTGGTATCAATGAATCTTAAACTTGCTAAGAATATTACACCATATATAGCTAAAATTTTTAGTCCTCTTGTCCTGGTCACATTGTTGGTCTATCTTATAACGGTTATATGGGTCGGAAAAAATCCATTCTTGGACCGCAATTTCCTGATAGCCTTCAACGGAATACTCCTTGGTGTATTGGCCGTTACCATATTTTCCATTACTGAGAGCGACTCAGACGAGAAAAAGAACATTTCAGATTATATAAATTTTGCCTTAATTGTTCTTGCGCTTATCATTGACAGTGTGGCTTTGTCAGCCATCGTGTTCAGACTTTCTTCTTATGGGATTACGCCTAATAGACTTGCTGTTTTAGGTGTAAACATACTTATCTGGGCAAATCTAATTTGGATTATGCTCTCCTATATACGTCTTCTACAAAACAAATCTGGACCTTCAACTATCCAAGATGCCGTTACTAAGTATTTGCCGGTCTACGGAATTTGGGCAGCTTTCGTTACATTTACTTTTCCTATAATTTTTAATTAGAAAGGCTCTGTTAATGTAACGAAAAGCTAATCTTCTATAACGTATAAAATCCTTAGAGCCGATATTATGCAGCTTTTTATACAGAGTTGCATAGTTTGGCTTATTTTCATTACTAAAGTTAAAAAGAGGGTATTCAAACTAGAAGACATAATATATTGTTGCAACTGGATTCTTTAAAATATGGCCAGTTTCATGTGCCCAACGAAAAAGGACTTCATGAAACGTATTTGATAAGCTAAACTTGCAGGTTTTAAGTTTGAGTTTGATTTAGATTAAATGTGAAAAGATGTACTTACACTAAAGGGGGCTAGAGTTTAAAAGTGGGAGGTGCTGCGGCACCTCTTTTTCTTATGCAACAAACGGGGCAGGATAGTTGAACAAGCACGCTCGACGAAAAGGGCATTCCTAGTATTATAAGGGATGCCCTTTTTACTAAACTATAGGGTATTTTGTTAGAATTCAAAGTGTAGAATCATTTTACTGGTTTGACCTGTAAACTTATAATTATAGGACCCTTTTAGGCTTTTTAAGTCACCGGTAGATTTGATGATTGTTGCAGGAGAATCTAGATTTCCTTTATCAAAAATTCCTTGCTCTATGGCTGTAAATGTCCCCCGTTTCCCCTTGTAAGTTCCTTCGAAATGCAGAAATCCAGAAATTTTAGAAGTGGCCAAGTGACCATCATCTACGTTTGAATCTAAATAATATAATAAATATTCAACAAAAGCTTTTCCTTTTAATTCACCATCAATATCATATTCGACATGGGCAATATTAATAGGGAAACCTTTTCTAGTGTCATCGACTGGATTTTCATCCCATTTGCTTACTGTAAATGTTACCTCCATACGCGTAAACCTCCCTTCATTATTAGATGAGTAATCTACCTCTAGTATACCATCTAAAAATTACCATAAATAGTGGTGTCTCATAGGAGTGTTTTTATTTATTGTTCTTTACTAACTTTGTGAAATATTACACTTAAAGTAACGGGTGCTTTTCTTCAATAAGATTTGAATAATGATCTTTAATAATCGGGCGCGATTGTTGAGCAAACACAGGTAGAAAAATGATTAAACTTTTTATAAAAAATTATTCACTAGCAACAAATAACCCAAACATTTTGATCAAACTTTTTTCAAAATGTTTGGGTTTCTTCTGTTGAAAAATCAATTTTTGTAGCATGCTTTTGATCAAACTTTATTACAAACCAACAGCATTCACGGCAAGCTTATGGGTTAATAATTAATCCACGGCAAAGATATGCTTCCTTTAGCGGCAACTTTATGGTTCTTTTTGTTTTTAGCAAAGTTATGGTTTAAAAAATAGAGTATGTCTAATTATTTGTATGGAATTTACTTAATAAATATAGAAGAAACTGTTGCTTTGAAAAAAGGTTTAATCAAATTGGATTCTTTTCTTTTTTGAACGAGCATTCTGTTTTATAAAATGTTTGAATAAAAATTACTTGAAATTTTTAATGAGTCTTTTTATCTTGATAAATCTTAATATCCCATGTAGGATAAAAAACTATAGAATATTTTAGTATAAAAAATAGAGGTGAATCAGTATGTATTTGGCTCCATTATTTGAAAACGATGTACCAGTAGCACTTTTCCGCTCTTAATAGAGAGAAAGTGACTACATCTCTCCGTTAGGGGCTTTATAGACCTAAACAAAAAGCGGAGGGTAAAAAAATGAAAAATACCTTATTAGGTTCTTTATATTTAATTCTAGCTTCCAGTATTTGGGGCGGTATGTATGTTGTTGTTAAAGTATTAGTATCGGTCATTCCTCCATTGGAACTTGTATGGTTGCGCTATTTAGTAGCTATTGTTGCACTTCTTATTATCGGATTCGTAACAAAACAAAAATGGCGAATCGAAAAACGTCATTTCTTAATAATCATAGCAATTGGAGTTATTGGTTATGCTATTTCAATTGTTACTCAAGAAACGGGTACAATGCTATCTTCAGCACAAATGGGAGCTGTTATAACTTCTTCAACACCAGCATTTATGGTGTTGTTTGCTTGGTTAATCCTTAAAGAACGGTTGACTTTAAAAAAGGGGATATCTGTTTTTTTAGCGACAATTGGAGTAGTTACCATTGTCGGAATTGGTGACTTGAATACGTCAAGTGTGCTTGGTGGTATTTCTCTTCTTATTGCGGCTTTAACATGGGCGCTTATGTCTGTTCTTGTAAAACGTTTGCCGAGTGATTATTCACAAATTGTGGTAACCACTTATTCCACCTTGGTAGCTCTTATTGTGTTAACTCCTTTTGTTTTACCAAGGTTACATGCAATTGATGTCTCTCAACTAACTCGCCCAACTATTTGGGGAGGACTCTTATATTTAGGTATTATCTCAACAGCCGTTGCGTTTTTACTTTGGAATCGTGGATTACAAATGCTTAATGCCTCAAGTGGAGGATTATTTTTCTTCTTTCAACCTGTTGTTGGAACATTACTTGGATGGCTTATTCTTGGAGAAAAGATAGGTGCAACGTTTTGGATAGGTTCTATCCTAATTCTGACAGGTGTTCTATTAGTTATTAGAGAAAAACAGGATTAATTAAAAATTTCTTCGTTAATAAATGATTGTGTGTAAAATGATAAATTTTTAGGAGGAATAAATATGGCAACTTTTGAGGATTTTCAAAAATTAGATATGCGTGTGGGAGAGATTATCCGTGCGGAAGAATTCCCTAAAGCGAGAAAACCTGCATATAAACTTTGGGTTGATTTTGGTGATGAGATAGGGATTAAAAAAGTAGTGCGCAAATAACCGATTGTTATGAGTTATCGGATCTTATTGGTAAACAAGTATTAGGTGTTGTGAACTTCCCTCCAATGAGGGGTGCTGATTTTAGTTCAGAAGTATTGGTGATGGGGGTTTATGCAGAACAAGGTGTTGTGCTTATAGAGCCGCAACAAAAAGTAAAAAAAGGAGACCGCTTAGGATAAAGTTAACTATACACATAACTTTAAATGGTTGCCAAATTTACATGTGGTCAACATGACGTCTCGTGGTGAATAGTTTTGCTATAATATATGAGTATGATTCACCTATAGAGGAGTGCTAGAAAATGCGATCATTTAATGTCGATGAATTTATTTCCAGTGTTTTACAATGGATATTAAATATAGCTCTTATCATATTATCCATTGTTCTATCTATCTTTTTAATTAATGAAACGATTACATTTATACAATACATATTTTCTACAAAAAAATATACGTCTTATAAATTAGTTGAAAGTATTATTGTTTACTTTTTATACTTTGAATTCATTGCATTAATTATTAAATACTTCAAATCGAATTATCACTTTCCGTTACGTTATTTTATTTATATAGGAATTACGGCGCTAATTCGATTAATTATCGTTTCTCATGAGGAACCACTTGAAACATTATTATATGCAGGAGCTATTCTTATTTTAGTTATTGCTTTATATATATCTAATATGAGAGATTTGAAGAAACATTAAATAAAGAAGTAGTGCAGACCAAGAGATTGGTTTGCACTACTTTTTTTGGTATTATGAATCCAAATATTAAAAGGGAGAAAATGCAATGGAAATATGTAAAGAGATTGTAGTGGAACGCCGAACTTATAAAGCTGCTAAAGATACACATTCCCATAGTTATGCTCAGCTCATTTTACCCCTTCAAGGAGAGCTTGTTATAAAGACTGGGGTACAAAACCTTCTCATAGACCAACAAACATTATTTTTTGTTCCTCCTGAATGTGATCATACCTTTCATTCTTCTGTGCGTAACGAATTTTTAGTTCTGGATATTCCTTATTTCATGATTCCTGCGGGTGAGTTACAAAATAGGGGGATTTCTTGTCCATTCACGAATCAGTGGAAAGGAATTCGTTATCTTATCCTGAATGAAATGGAACAAGGAGGATCTGCGCTTAAAGAGCTCTATCCGTATATCTCACATTGTTTACTCCAAGAGCAACAACCTAATTCGATTAAATATATTCACGAACATTATCATGAAAATATAACGGTACAGGAACTTGCACGACTGGAGCATTATAATCGTTCCTATTATTCAGATTGGTTTCTAAAAGAAACAGGAAAATCTCCGTCAGCATATATACAAGAAGTGCGATTGAATAAAGCGAAAGAATTATTACGAAATACCAATTTACCCATTTTACACATTGCAATTCAAGTAGGATTAGAGCACCAATCTTCCTTAACACGTTTATTCCAAAAATATGAGGGAATCACACCAAGTCAATATCGAAAAGGTAACTTTTCATATGTCACGAATACATGACATATGGTTAAAAATTACTGATTTCTAGTAAAAACCTATAATTGTATGTGTTTAAAATGTAAATATAGATATTGTGAAAACGGGAGGTAATAAATGTGGCAAGCATTGAGGATTTCATGAAATTAGATATTCGTGTTGGGACTGTAATAGAAGCTGTACCATTTCCAGAAGCGCGGAAACCAGCTATAAAATTAAAAATTGATTTCGGTGAGATGGGTCTTAAACAATCTTCAGCTCAAATTACGCGAAGATATGAACCAAAACAACTTATCGGCCGGCAAGTAATCGCAGTTGTGAACTTTCCCCCTAGACGTATCGCAGGTTTTAAATCCGAAGTATTAGTAGTAGGCGGTGTACCAGAAGAGGGGGATGTTGTGCTGTTAAAACCGGATGAGCCTGTTGCAAATGGTACACCAATTGCATAGAAATGTAAAAAAGTCAAATATGAGTATCCATCTTAAGATGCAATAAAACCAAAAAGCAGAGGGCTAGTGTCAAAAGACACTAGCCCTCTGCTTTTTTATTTTTAGGAAAAGAGGAATCATAATGAGTTTACTTAAAGTTGAAAATGTTCCACATTGTTTTATAGATAAAACTTTATATAAAAATGCTACTTTTGATTTATACAAAGGAGAACATATGGGAGTAGTAGGACAAAATGGATCAGGGAAAAGTACGTTAATAAAAATATTGAGATAAAACAAGATTTGTAACTTCTCTTTTAATTCTTTTGCTTTGGACTGCATATGAATCATTGTATTGCCTCCTTATTTGTAAGGGTTTTGTTCAGGGAATTCTGTCGATTGTATGTTGTCATATATGAATCTTTAGAGTGATGAAATTTAAGCATTATATAAAAAGGAAAAATAAAACCAATTGCTTTTCTCCTCATTATCTGCCAAGCTTAAGGAGACAAAATACTTCAGAGAAAGAAATGTATAGGTGACGAATATGATCGAAATCAAGACTTCCACACTTAGCGATGGAGAATTTAATAGAGGAGTATTTGCAACACGTGATATAAAAAAAGGGGAGCTTCTACATGAAGCGCCAGTTATCTCTTATCCAAATGAGGAACATCAATTTATAGAGAAAACGCTACTTGCTGACTACGCATTTGAGTATGGAATAAATCATTCGGCAATCCTTTTAGGATACGGTATGCTATTTAACCATGCGTATAAGCCAAATGCAACGTATGAAATTAACTTTGATAATCATACATTTGACTTCTATGCTTATAAGGATATAAAAGCAGGAGAAGAAATCCTGATCAACTATAATGGTGATGTTAATGATGATGAACTATTATGGTTTGATAAGGAAAAAGAAGAAAACGGTAAGTAAAGTGTAAAAAGAGCACATTCCATTGGGTGTGCTTTTTTATATGGAATAAAAATAAATTTTTTGAAACCAAACTGTACTTTCGTCTATCTAATAAGTGAAAGGAGGGATACGATGGATGAAATAAAATTAGTCAAAAAAGCAAGAAAAGGTGACGATGCAGCTTTCGAACAGCTCATTAGTTTATATCAAGATCAGTTGTACCGCACTGCGTATCTGTATGTACAGAATAAAGAAGATGCACTGGACGTTGTGCAAGAGACGGTGTATAAAGCGTACTTATCCATAGAGCAATTAAAGAAACCAAGCTACTTTTTGACATGGTTGACACGTATTCTTATACATAATGCCTATCAGCTATTAGGTGAAAAGAAAAAAGTGAAGAAGATAGAGGACGGAAGAGAAGCAGATACATATGGCGGGATGCCAAACAAACTACATCAAATTGAGCAACATATTGATTTGCAGGGAGCAATTCAAAGGTTGGATGAAAATTATCAAACAGTAATCATTTTATATTATTATTATGATATTCCAATTAATCAAATTGCTTGGCAAATGAGTGTACCAGAGGGAACTGTAAAGACATATTTGCATCGAGCGAGAAAATCTCTAAAAAAATTATTAGGGGGGAGTGATGAGAATTGGATAAGCAGTGGTTTAATGATGAAATAAATAAAGTTGATGTTCCGAAACAAGAATTGAATCTGGCTATACAAAAAGGTATTGCTAGGGCAAAGACAGAAAAGCCAGTTAAAAAGATATATAAGAGAAGAAAAATTGCTTTGTTAACTGCAGCTTCAATATGTATAGGTGTACTAGGCTCTGGATTTGTGTTTCCGCAAATGAGTCGTGTATTGGCGGAAGTTCCAATTATCGGGAAAATTTATTCGCATTTTCATGATACAATTGGTCAAAATTTATCGGCAAGTAAGCTTGTAACAGAATTAAATCAGCAAGCAGTGAGCAATGGAATTAGCGTAATAATGAATAGTGTGTATTATGATGGTGGTAGAATTGGCGTTACATTTAAAGTAGATAATCCAGATCAAGTAGTGATCAGAAATAATTCTGGTAGGGATTTTTATTATGACTTTAAGCTTGTTGATGGAAGTCCGAAATGGATGCGTGCAGCTTCATGGGATGGAAGAGTAACTAAAGATGGGTGGTTTGGGAATATTCATATTGTTTATCCAGAAAAAGAGCTTCCCCAAAATACAACATTACCAATTACCATTACATCTATCGGGGAAACAAAAGGGGTTTGGAAATTTGATATTCCAGTACAACAATTAGAAAATAAAATCATTCATCCTCAGCAATCAATAAGTAGTGAAGATAAAGAACATACATTTAACTTTGAAAAGATTACAGTTGGAAAAGAATCACTTGCAATCGACTATAAAGCGATTTATCCGCTTATAGGGGAGAATGATTTAGCGAGAATTGAAAAAGTAACTGATGATAAAGGAAATGAAATTGATTTTAAAACATCAGGTATTGAATTTGGAAGAGAAAAGGTCAGAAATCAGATAGAATCTGATGAAAGATCTATTTTTGGAAAGATTCCAGAGGGTTCGGAATTTATTACGTTACATCCAAATGTGAGATTGTCTGAAAAACCATCTATTCAGGACTTAAATAAAAAGACACCATTTGAAATACAAAGTACTCGTAGTGATTTGAAGGTGCTTGTTAATAAAATTCAGCATAAAAAACAGCGATTAATTGTGCAATATACACTTCAAAATGTCGATACAAAACATAAATCTATGGACGAATTGATAAATTACGGAGAAGTTATGAATTTAAAGGATTCTTCATATTTGGATAAAGAATTTGCACCAATTGGTCATGTTGTAAAGGGGAGCGATGTAAAGGTATTGAATAAGGAGAAATTACAATTCCAGGCAACGTTTCAGTTAGATGGGGAATATGGTGTAAAGAATTTTAGTTTAAAGAAATATGTATTAGAAGTAGAGATGTCACCATATCATCCTGAAAAACCATTACCGCCAGTCAAAATTCAATTAAAATAATCAAAAAAAGGATGTCCTTAACATATAAGGAGGCATCCTTTTGTTTTTACTTTACATCTAATTTCTCTTTCACTTTTGCAGGTAACTCATCTTTTTGCACTTCTTCATATGATTTTACTTGTTCATAAGTTACTTCTGCTTTATGTTACAAGGACCTTACAGTTTTGTAATGTCTATTTTGGATATGACAAAACATAGACATTCTTATCAGTTTGAAAAGTTCCTTCTTTAAACATATTTTTTCACATTGACATGCGATATAATAGAGTTTTGTAAAGGAAGAAATTAGGTACAATTTCTTTTCTATCTTAAACTTGGTTATATCGGAAAATTTTTGAAGGTAAAGTTTTCTTCTCGATTTTTTGATAAGATAGAGACGGAAGCTATCTTACTAAACTATTTAGGTAATCTATGTGGTGGCCGATTACCTACTTATTTTCAGCATGGCATTACATGTAGTGTAGTAAATGAACTTGTAAGCGGAATGGAAGAGAATAAGAGAAATGGTTTTAAGAATGCTGGAACTATTGAGAGGATAGGCCATTAATTATTAATAGAAATAGAGGAATCATAGAATGAATATGCAGGAAGTATATAAATATTTACGTACAGTATTACCAGAAGAACATGTAAAACAAGATGAGATGTTAAAGAATCATACGCATATAAAAGTAGGGGGGAAAGCAGATGTTTTTGTACAGCCTACTACCTATACTGAAATTCAACAAGTTGTACAGTATGCAAATGAACATAACATTCCAATTACGTTTTTAGGAAACGGCTCTAATGTGATTATAAAAGACGGTGGTATTCGTGGAATTACATTAAGCTTGACTCATATCACGGATGTTACTGTGAATGAGCAAACAATTGTAGCTCAAAGTGGTGCAGCTATTATTGATGTATCAAGAATCGCATTAGAGCATTCTTTAACAGGTCTTGAATTTGCCTGCGGCATCCCAGGATCTGTTGGAGGAGCTTTATATATGAATGCAGGTGCATACGGCGGTGAGGTTGCATATGTATTAACAAAAGCGGTTGTCATGACAAAAGAGGGAGAGCTAATTACTCTTTCAAAAGACGACTTTGATTTTGGATATCGCAAAAGTACATTTGCTAATAATCATTACATTATACTTGAGGGTACATTTGAACTTGCAAAAGGTGAATATGCAGAGATTAAAGCCAAAATGGATGATCTAACGTATAAAAGAGAATCGAAGCAGCCATTAGAATACCCTTCATGCGGTAGTGTTTTCAAGCGTCCACCTAACCACTTTGCTGGTAAGCTTATCCAAGACTCTGATTTGCAAGGAACGCGAATTGGCGGTGTGGAAGTTTCAACAAAACATGCTGGATTCATGGTAAACGTTGATAATGGAACGGCGCAAGATTATATCGATTTAATTCATTTTGTTCAAAAAACGGTTAAAGAGAAATTTGGTGTTACGTTAGAAAGAGAAGTAAGGATTATTGGAGAAGATGTGAACTAACCGCCACTTAAATTCTAACGGATTTTGAAGTGGGGGCTTCTCAATTCCACGACGAAAGTAACCTTTCGTCTCCCTGAGTGTTACTTCGGGTTATTCCACCCCTAGATGTCCAACGTTTGGACGTTCTTTTTTACGGTTGATATTTTATGCAGGAACCGAACGGCTTGGTTTTCGCACTTTATTTTCTTCCTGCAACCTTATATATCAAGTTATCAAAGAACTTTATGTGTCTAGTTTATCAGAGATCTTTTGGCTGTGCCAAAACGAAATTCATCTCCCACCTAGCATTGGGCTATCGCCCTACATACGCTTGAGGAAGGAGAATGCTTTCGGATAGAGTGTTAAATTAACCAATAAATGATGAATGTGAATAATTTCTAGAATTTTTTTGGGGATAATTGACAATGCGTTTTCAATTCACTATAATGGCTATAATTTAATATATCAAATACGTTGAAAGAGCCCAGTAGCAGTTTGTCACTGTTATCGAGAAAGCTAGGGGTTGCTGGAACCTAGCACAAACAAACTTGTGAATTACACTCTGGAGTATCTTAGGTAATGCTAAGCGGAGTAGCAATCGATATTATTGCTAAGAGTGGTATGAATAGTGGAATTGTCCCTATTTGTGCAATCTGGGTGGTAACACGGTTAATAATCGTCCCTATGTCTAGTATAGACATAGGGGCTTTTTTGTTTTTTTGCAAAGGAAATTTAATAAAGGGGATGGAAAGAGATGAACATTATTGATGAATTAGAATGGCGCGATGCCGTTAATCAACAAACAGATGCAGAAGGATTACGCAAGCTAGTAGAAGAGAAAAAGATTTCCTTGTACTGTGGCGTCGATCCAACTGGTGATAGTATGCATATTGGACATTTAATTCCGTTTATGATGATGAAACGGTTTCAATTAGCTGGACATCATCCAGTTATTTTAATTGGAGGAGCGACAGGAACAATTGGGGATCCAAGTGGTCGACAAACTGAGCGTCAGTTACAAACATTAGCGCAGGTTCAACAGAATGTGGATGCTTTAACAGCGCAAATGCAGAAGTTATTTGAATTTGGTGGTAATAGTGAAGTAAAGATGGTAAATAACTATGATTGGACACATCAAATCAATATTATCGAGTTTTTACGTGACTACGGTAAAAACTTTAGTATAAATAGCATGTTAGCAAAAGATATTGTAGCAAGCCGTTTAGATACAGGGATTTCATTTACGGAATTCACATACCAAATCTTGCAAGCGATGGATTTCCATCACTTATACAAAGAGGAAGGTGTCCAATTACAGATTGGTGGCAGTGACCAGTGGGGAAATATTACAAGCGGTTTAGATTTAATTCGTAAATTAGAAGGGCATGAAGCGAAAGTATTTGGGTTAACAATTCCGTTATTATTAAAATCAGATGGTACGAAGTTTGGAAAAAGTGCAGGCGGAGCAGTTTGGTTGGATCCTGAAAAAACAACGCCATTTGAATTTTACCAGTTCTGGGTGAATACAGATGACCGTGATGTAGTTAAATACTTGAAATACTTTACGTTCTTAACGAAAGAAAGAATTGATGAATTAGCAGTTAAAGTTCAAACAGAGCCTCATAAACGTGAAGCGCAAAAAGTGTTAGCTGAAGAAATGACGAAATTTGTTCATGGTGAGCATGCGCTTTCACAAGCTTTAAAAATTACAGCGGCATTATTTAGTGGGGATATTAAATTATTAACTGCTGATGAAATTGAACAAGGCTTTAAAGATATGCCAACTTTCCATGCTTCAAAAGAAACAAAAAATATCGTTGAGTGGTTAGTTGATTTAGGAATTGAACCTTCTAGACGTCAAGCGCGCGAAGATATTAATAATGGAGCAATTTTGATGAATGGAGATAAAGTAACGGATGTGAATACAGATGTTACGGCGGAAAATTCATTCGATGGAAGATTTATTATTATCCGTAAAGGTAAAAAGAATTACAGTTTGGTGAAATTAGGCGCATAAAGTTTGCTGTAGGGTAGAAGCGAGGAGTGTTCCTTGTTTCTACTCTTTTTTGTACACAATTTTGTCATAAAAAAGTCAGTATATTAAGATTATTATAGAGGTTTATCTGGCTTTTATGCCGAATAAAAATAATATATAAATCGTTGTTACGAAGAATAGAAGGAGTGGCGGATGCTCTCTTCCATCAAAAAGGAAAGTTTTTATGTCAGTTCTTCAATTTATATTTATAAAAAAGTTACTCATAGTAATCTAAATAAATTTCTTTGTTTTCTTGAAAGATAAATCATTGCCACGAAGAAAAAAGGAGCCTTGCGCTCATTGTATCTTTTTGTTTTAAACATGGCATGAGGCAGAAAAAGGCCCTGACCGCTCCTATGCATGGCTGGATGCGCTCTCCCATCTAAAAAGAAAGCTTTTAAAAATAAAAAAGCCCAAATCATGATTTGGGCTAGTGTTTGGATTAGTAAGCTAAGCTGAATAATCCTTTAATGTGTGATAAGTAACGAACGTTACTTGCTTCTTTCATTAATGATGCTGGTAGACCTTTAAGTGGAGTTGAGCTTGCTCCGATTGTAGCAACAGCATCTTTACGTCCTAGACTAGCAAGTGTTCCAGAGTTTACAGGTGCGAACTCTTCGAATGCTTTGCCTTCTAGTGCTGCGTATAAGTTGTATCCAATTAACTCACCCATTTGCCAAGCGATTTGTGCAGTTGGTGGGTATGGGCGACCGTCTGGAGCGAAGACAACAGCGCTGTCTCCAGCAACGAATACGTTCTTGTGAGAAGTAGATTGTAGGTATGCATCAACTGTTGCACGGCCACGGTTTACTTCAAGACCTGATTCACCGATTAATGGGTTACCTTGTACGCCGCCTGTCCAAACGAATGTGTTAGCAACGATTTTTTGACCGTCTTTTAAGTCGATTTCATTGCCAGCAACGTTTGTTACAGGAAGACCAGTTAAGAATGTAACACCGCGTGCTTCTAAGCTAGTAGTTGCACGTTCGATTAAGTGGTCTGGTAATACCGGAAGAATTTTTGGACCTGCTTCAACAAGAAGAAGTTTAATTTCTTTTGGATTTACGCCATGGCTTTTTGCAAGTTTAGGCATAATGTCAGCAAGCTCACCAACTAGCTCAACGCCAGTTAATCCGCCACCACCGATTAAGATTGTAGCATCAGCTTCATTTTTTGTTTTAGCGTATTCACGAATACGATCTTCAACGTGTTTGTAGATTTTGTTTGCATCAGCAGCAGATTTTAATACCATGCTGTTTTCTTCTAGTCCTGGAATACCGAAGTAAGCTGTTTTACTTCCTAAAGCAACTACAAGTGCATCGTAAGATAAAGTAGTGCCGCCAACTAGTTTAATTTCTTTGCTATCAACTGAGAATGACTCAACTGTTGCAATTTTAAGATCGATGTCTTTACCTTTGAAAAGCTTTGTAAGTGGCATTGCAATTGCTTGCTCGGACACGTTACCAGCTGCAAGGCGGTGTAGTTCAGTGATGATTTGGTGTGTTGGGTATTGGTTGATCACTGTAACTTGTGCTTCTGATTTGCTGTAATATTTACGTACGTTTAAAGCGGCAAGAAGTCCGCCATAACCAGCGCCTAAGATGACAATTTGTTTTGACATAGTATGATATCCCCCGTCTTTACTAATTGTTGTTATAAGTTAAATTATTTATTGTTACGTTCTGCACTAATTTGAAGATAAGCATTTACAAAGCGGAACATTTTTTGTGCTTGTGGGTCTTTTAGTAATTTTAATAGACCGAATAGGCCGATAACTTCGTTGCTTTCGTCAGCACGATCTTTAGCTTCGATAGCAGTTGCAGCCATGCTTTTCACTGTATCTTTTACAGGTTCTACAAGCTCTTGGATTGCACCAACAGTGTCGCTTTTTAATACTTCATCAGTAGCAACAGTTTGAGCGAAGTCATAAGACTTAGTTAAAATGTTAACAAGCTCAGTTAATTTTGGAAGCTGTTCCACTAGTGTTGTTAATGATTCTTGTACCTCAGGTTTTAACAACTGATCAAGTACATCAAGTTGTCCTTGGCTAGCAGAAATTTGTACAGTTTCTTGTTCTGGCTTTGTTTGAGTCATAGTTTCTGGCATCTCCAATTCTCCTTTACGATAGCAATACTCTTATTTTTGATAGGTAAGATAGGAACCGTTTACGAAACTTTATACAAAGTTTCACAAAACACAATAAAATGCCTTTAAATTTATGACAGCAAGTAAGCTGAAAACATAAATCTAAAACCATAACGTCTTACCTATTATTTATGAACTGTCCGATACATGGCTTGTCCGCATAATGGAAAAGATCCCTTATCGGAAAGTGTATATAATATATATCCTATATTATATACTATATACACCTATGTTAACATAAAAATGATTCCTAATTATTTGATATTGAGCCTATAACCTAGTACTGACAAGGCATGAAAGCGCATAAAATATTTTGTTTATGTTGGAAATGTACATATATATAAAGAAAAAAAGGGAAAAATGAACAAATTTATGTTCGTTTTTTCCTTTTTTCTTATTGTTCACCTTCTGTAATTAGCATCGATGTGTTACCGCTTTTTTCAAGATGGCATTCGCCCCAAGTACAAAGAGAGTCAAGAATCGACTCTAAAGACCAACCGTAGTCGGTAAGAGAATATTCTACTCTTGGTGGGACTTGATTGTATACCTTTCTTTGAATAACCCCGTCTTCTTCTAATTCACGTAATTGCTGTGTTAACATTTTTTGTGTAATACCAGGCATTAAACGTTTTAGTTCACTCGTTCTCTTAGTTCCTTTTGTTAAGTGACAAAGGATAACAACCTTCCATTTTCCGCCGATAACCTCTAAAGTCGCCTCTACAGGAATATTGTATTTCTTCATATGAAACCCTCCTTTGGTAAATGTAGATTTCAGCTTTTGAGTAAAATAAGCTAAATAATACAAATGTTACTTTTTAGTACCTATAGCACTTTAAAGTACGTACTTTTTATCATGTTAAATATGTTTCATAATAGCACATGTAAGAGGCAAATGAGTAGTACGGTACTAAAAAGTGACTATGTTACTTTTTGGTATCTATAGTACTTTAAAGTGCGTTCTTCAAAAAAAGAATGAAACCATTCATAATAGCGTTTATAGGTATTAAATATATTTTTTAGAAGATAAAAGGGCCTTTTTATCACACTATTATGATTGGATTTCTTGTAATAAGGAGGAATTCAATTGAGTTCATATACAGTATCATCTTCGGAAGTTCAGACGAATCGAAGAAGTATGTTTGCTTTATTAGCGTTAGCAATTAGTGCGTTTGGGATTGGTACAACCGAGTTTATTAGCGTCGGTTTATTACCATCTATTTCAGAGGATTTACATGTCTCTGTTACAACAGCGGGTTTAACTGTTTCTTTATATGCGTTAGGAGTAGCATTTGGTGCTCCAGTGTTAACGTCGTTAACAGCTAGTATGTCGCGAAAGACGTTATTAATGTGGATTATGATTATTTTCATTATTGGTAATGGAATTGCGGCGGTAGCAACAAGTTTTAGTGTCCTACTTATCGCGAGGGTTGTATCTGCTTTTGCACATGGCGTTTTTATGTCGATAGGATCTACAATTGCGGCTGCACTCGTACCAGAGAATAAACGTGCTAGTGCGATTGCTTTTATGTTTACTGGTTTAACTGTTGCGACCATTACAGGTGTACCAATTGGAACATTTATTGGTCAACAATTCGGCTGGAGAGCATCGTTCATGGTGATTGTAGTAATTGGAATCGTTGCTTTAATCGCCAACAGTATGCTAATTCCGTCTAATTTAAAAAAAGGTACGTCTGTATCATTTCGTGATCAGTTCAAACTGATTACGAATGGAAGACTATTACTTGTTTTCATCATTACTGCATTAGGATACGGTGGAACATTCGTAACATTTACGTATTTATCACCGCTATTACAAGAGGTAACAGGATTTAAATCAAGTACAGTTACTATCATTTTACTAGTGTATGGAATCGCAATTGCGATAGGGAATATGATTGGCGGAAAATTATCGAACCATAATCCAATTCGAGCGCTATTTTACATGTTCTTTATTCAAGCGATTATATTATTTGTTTTAACATTTACAGCACCATTTAAGGTAGCTGGGTTAATCACAATTATTTTTATGGGACTATTCGCATTTATGAATGTTCCGGGGCTACAAGTATATGTAGTTATATTGGCTGAGCGCTTTGTTCCAAGTGCTGTTGATGTTGCTTCAGCAATTAATATTGCTGCATTTAACGCAGGAATTGCTCTTGGTGCTTATTTAGGTGGTATTGTAACGAACTCGTTAGGGTTAATTCATACAGCCTGGGTAGGTGGCATTATGGTAGTAGGCGCTGTTATTTTAACAGCTTGGAGTATGGCATTAGAAAAAAGAGATCAAGTGAAATAAAGGAGAGAAGAGTATAATGAAAAATTTACAAAGTAAAACAGTATTGTATAATGGTGTAGAAATGCCTTGGTTCGGTTTAGGAGTATTTAAAGTAGAAGATGGACCAGAGCTTGTAGAGGCTGTAAAAACAGCGATTAAAGAAGGATACCGCAGCATCGATACAGCGGCGATTTATGGAAATGAGAAAGCTGTAGGAGAAGGTATTCGCGCAGGGATAAAAGCAGCGGGTATTTCAAGAGAAGATCTATTTATTACTTCAAAGGTTTGGAATGCAGATCAAGGGTATGAAACAACAATTGCTGCATATGAAGAGAGTTTAAAAAAATTAGAACTAGATTATTTAGATTTATATCTTGTTCACTGGCCTGTAGAAGGGAAATATAAAGATACGTGGAGAGCGTTAGAAACACTTTATAAAGAAGGGCGCGTGCGTGCAATTGGCGTAAGTAATTTCCAAATCCATCACTTGCAAGATGTAATGAAAGATGCAGAAATTAAGCCGATGATTAACCAAGTGGAATATCACCCATGCTTGACACAAAAAGAATTACAAGCTTTCTGTAAAGAACAAGGTATTCAAATGGAGGCATGGTCACCACTTATGCAAGGTCAATTATTAGATAACGAAACATTACAAGAAATTGCTGATAAGTACGGTAAGACAACAGCGCAAGTCATTTTACGTTGGGACTTACAAAATGGAGTTATCACAATTCCAAAATCAACGAAAGAACACCGTATTATTGCAAATGCAGATGTCTTTAACTTTGAATTAACAAAAGAAGATATGGAGAAAATTGATGCGTTAAACGAAAATCACCGCGTTGGTCCAGATCCGGATAACTTTGATTTCTAAAATAGATTGAGAAAGAAGAGCGCAAAAAAAGTTTGTGCTCTTCTTTTTATTATTAGAAGACTAAATATTCAAACAAAATATTTACTCCTTATATAAAATAGGATATCTTAAATTTATGATATGAAATTTTTAGGGGGAGCACTTATGAGTAATCATCGTACAAATCATTTTCGTATGTTAATTGTTACCGCGCTATTTGCTGCAATTATTGGGATTTTAGCTCAAGTGACCATCCCGCTGCCACTTGTTCCGATAACAGGACAGACGTTAGCGATTGGGCTTACTGCTACAATTTTAGGTTCGCGTTATGGGACTTTATCTGTAGTATTATATGTTTTGATTGGTGCAACTGGAATCCCTGTTTATGCTGGATTCAGTGGTGGTCTCTCTGTTTTATTCGGGCCTACAGGTGGCTTCCTATTCGCCTTCATTCCAACTGCTTTTTTAATTGGTTTGTTAACTGAAAAGACGAAGCTTACATTTTTGAATTCGTTAATCGCTAATATTTTAGGAATGCTCGTGACATTAACGATTGGAACTGTATTTTTAAAGTATGTAGCATCACTAGGATGGCAAGCGGCTTTCCTAGGAGGATTTGTTCCTTTCTTGATTGTAGGTGTGATAAAGGCTGCGTTAGCGGCGTGGGTTGGAATTAAGGTGCGAGGAGCATTAGTACGTTCGAAATTATTATTGTAAGAAAACTAAATGATGATAGAAACACGCGTAGGAGGATTCCTGCGCGTGTTTTTTATAGCGTTTTAAAAAGGAGAAAGTAATGCATAAAAAGACCTTTTAACTAGATACTATACAGTAGTAAATTTGTTATTTTATAAGGGGTTGTAAACATGAATATTAAACAATCGTATAAGTTATTGGTTGCTTTTTTGAGTGTTTTATTTGTATTTGCGAACTTATTATTCCCACTCCAAAAAGCATCCGCAGAAGTAATGGATCATACGAAGTATCAAATGGATTGGAGTTATAGTAAATCAAAAAAGAGACCAATCCGAACTGAACTCATTAAAACAGCAGATGGAAAAATAGCTTACTGCTTAGATGTTTTTTTGAAATCACCAAGCGGTCAAGATTTACCTGAAATAGGTAAGGTAGATATTGGTGTGTATCGTGTATTGTTAAATGGTTACCCACAAAAAAGTCCACAAGAATTAGGTGTATCTGATTGGAGAGAGGCGCATTATGCGACGCAGCTCGCTGTATGGAATGCACTTGGACAAGTGAGTATCGATGATTTAGATTTTCGTAATAAAAATGTAGAGAAATTAACGAAAGACATTGTTGCGAAAGCGGCTAGCAGTGAAGAAGTACAAGAAATCACGATGAGCGTTACGCCGTCGGAAAAACAAGAAGCAGTATTAAAAGATGAGTTTTTCGAAACAGGTTTATATACAGTGGAAACAAATGCAAAGAGTGGAACGTACAAAGTGCAAGCAACTGGTGCGCCGCAAGGAGTTAAGTTTGTGAATGAAAAAGGCGAAACAAAAACGGAGTTTAATGTAGGAGAAAAATTCCGCGTGTTAATTCCGAAAGAGACGCCGTCTGGTGAATTTAGCTTTAAAGTATCTGGTAATTTAACGAAATTACAAGGTATTGAACATAAGGGAACGGAAACGATTCAAGATGCGGTAGTTTTATTAGAGCGTAGTGAGGAAAAAACAAGTCCAGAGTTAGCGGTAAGCTGGAAAAAGACTGAAGCTCCGCAGAAACCGAATAAGCCTTCTACACCTTATAAAAGATAGTACAAGTTGCGGAAAAGCTGGCATATGCCAGCTTTTCTTTATGTATAATCATCTTATTTTAGGTTGCGGGATTGGACTTGTGTTTGGTTTATTTGCAAATGGCATAATTGCCTTAAAAGAAGGAAAATAAAAAAGGCGCCTCATCTTAATTAGAGGCGTCTTCTCTTATATTATTCAGCTTCAGAAACAACTGTAAAGCGTTCGTTCACATGTTTTGGGTTTTCAATTTCATCAAGTGCAGCTACAGCGAAATCTTCATAACTTACATAGCTATCGCCTTTTGCGTTAACAAGAAGGTGATCTTTACCTGCTTTGTAAGATCCAGTGCGTTTTCCTAATGCGAATAATGCAGAAGGGCTAATGAATGTCCAAGTGATATCGTTTGTTTGCTGTAAGATTTCTAGGTTTTTACCTTGGTTTTGAGCAGTTGCAAGGTATTCTTTCGGGAATCCTGGAGTGTCAAATACACGAGTTGTTTTTGCTTCATCCACAAATAAGCTTCCAGCACCACCGACAACAAGTAATTTTGTATTAGGTGCACCTTTCATTGCTTCAATTAATACGTTTCCTGCATCTACGTGAAGGTGTTCTTGACCAGCTGGAGCGCCAAATGCGTTTACAACTACATCAAATGCTTGAAGATCGTTAGCAGTCAGGTCGAAAACATCTTTTTCTAAAACTTTTACATTGTCTTCTGTAATTTTTGCTGCGCTTCTTACGATTGCTGTTACTTCATGTCCACGATCTAACGCCTCTTTTAAAATGCGACTTCCAGCTTTTCCGCTTGCTCCGATAATTCCGATTTTCATAAGGAATCCCTCCAAATAATTGTTATAAGTGTATATCTGAAAAATGAATGAATGTCTTTTAAGTAGGTTTGTCATCACCTTTTGTAACCATTATAGTTACAGGTTTGTTTTTTGTCAATCGCTTTGTTTATAAAAAATATTTCTTCAAGTAGTATGTACGTTTCTAAAAATAACAAGTCATATTTCTTAACAAGTAACAAGGTTGTGTTATAAAACCTAACATTTGGAAGTAATAACCTGTCGAAAAAAGTTGATTTTTGAATATTTTTTAAATATAATTCAATTTATGAAGAGAAAAGGGAGGGGACTAATTGTATGAACATTTTAGAACAGTTCATTTCATCAACGAATACGATTCTTTGGTCATATATTCTTATCGCAATGTTAATAGGCCTAGGGCTTTATTTTTCTTTTAAATTGAAATTCGTACAAATTAGCCATTTAGGAGAAATGGTACGATTAATGAGTGACGGATTAACTGGAAAGACACGTAAAAAGGGGAGCGTATCTTCTTTCCAAGCTTTCTGTATGAGTTCAGCAGCCCGCATTGGGATTGGTAACTTAGCTGGTGTAGCGTTAGCGATTTCTATGGGGGGACCCGGTGCAGTATTTTGGATGTGGGTAATCGCAATTATTGGGGCATCTTCAAGTTTCGTAGAAAGTACACTTGCACAAATTTATAAAATAAAAGATGGCAGTGGATTCCGTGGTGGTCCTGCTTATTATATGGAAAAAGGTTTAAATAAACGTTGGATGGGAATTTGGTTTTCTATTCTTATCACAATTAGTTACGGTTTAATTTTCAACTCAGTACAGGCGAATACAGTTACACTAGCATTTAAAAATGCTTTCGGTTTAGAGCGTTACATTGTAGGGATTGTATTAGCCGTATTAATCGCAGTTATTATTTTTGGTGGTGTTAAAAGTATTGCACGTATGTCAGAAGTGATTGTTCCACCAATGGCAATTCTTTATATTGGAGTAGCTGTTTTCGTTGTTATTAAAAACTTCTATTTACTACCAGATGTTTTCACAGAAATCTTTAAAGGTGCATTCGGTTTAGATTCAGCTGTAGGTGGCGGTATTGGAGCAGCGATGAAGTATGGTATTCAGCGCGGATTATTTGCGAATGAAGCAGGTATGGGTAGTGCGCCGAATGCGGCTGCGACAGCAGATGTAACGCATCCAGCTAAACAAGGATTTATTCAAACAATTGGAGTTTTAGTAGATACATTTTTAGTATGTACATCAACAGCGTTTATCGTATTATGTTCTGGTGCATATAAGGCAACAAACTTAGAAGGTATTGAATTAACGCAAAGAGCATTAAGTTCACAAATTGGTCCATGGGCAAGTAGCTTCTTGGCGATTATTATTTTCTTATTTGCGTTCAGTTCACTTCTAGGAAACTATTATTATGGTGAAACAAATATTGAATTCATTAAGAAAAGCAAAACTTGGTTAATGATTTATCGTGTAGCGGTAGTTGGAATGGTGTTATTCGGTTCTGTTGCAACGCTTCAAGTCGTATGGAATATGGCAGACTTATTTATGGGTCTAATGGTAATCACAAATTTAATTGCGATTACACTTCTTGGTCGATTTGCATATGCTGCGTTGGCAGACTATGTAAAGCAAAAGAAACAAGGAAAAGATCCGGTCTTCAACGCAGATTCTATTCCAGGTTTAACAAATACAGAGTGCTGGGACAAGCCAGTGGTAGAAAAAGAAAAAGCTGTATAATGAAATGGGAAACGAGCATCAAGTCGAACTTGATGCTCGTTTTTTGATGAGGATACATTAGGGGGGATGAGGTAAAAGACGAACATTAACTTGGAGTTTATAAGAAAATGTAATTTTTTTAGAAATATGAAGATGTGAGTTGGAATTTGTGTTAGAATGGATAAAGTCTTTCCAAATAAGAGATAAGGCGGATTTTAAGCCATACATATATATTTTTATGTGTTAGATGAAAGTTCGGATTATTTTTATTTTATATGGTCAGACGTTCAACGTTAAATAATTTTCTAGAGTGTTGAATAAGGTTTAAATGGAGGATTTTATCTATGAAATTTGTTATGTTTCTTGTAGGATTACTCGTTGTATTTATACTCGGTTTTCTTATAAGTGCGGATCGAAAGAGAATTAAGTATAAACCAATCTTGGTTATGCTTGTTATTCAGTTGGCATTATCATATTTCCTATTAAATACGCAAGTTGGTTATATTTTAGTTAAAGGAATTTCTGATGGATTTGGAGCGCTTCTTACATATGCGGAATCTGGAATCGTTTTCGTATTTGGTGGTCTCGTTAATAAAGGGGAAGTTTCATTCTTCTTGACGGCGTTATTACCAATTGTGTTCTTTGCCGTATTAATTGGAATTCTGCAGCATTTTAAAATTTTACCGTTATTTATTCGTTCGGTTGGTTTCTTATTAAGTAAAGTGAATGGTCTAGGAAAACTAGAATCATATAATGCCGTAGCGGCAGCAATCGTTGGACAAGCTGAAGTATTTATTACGGTAAAAGATCAATTAAGCAAAATACCGAAGCATCGTTTATATACACTTTGTGCATCTTCTATGTCGACAGTATCAATGTCGATTGTTGGATCATATATGAAAATGATTGAGCCGAAATATGTTGTGACGGCACTTGTATTAAATTTATTTAGTGGCTTCATTATTATTCATATTATTAATCCATATGACGTTATTGAAGAAGAAGATACACTTAAATTAGAAAACAAACAAAAGCAATCGTTCTTTGAAATGCTTAGTGAATATATTATGCTTGGATTTACAATTGCAGTTACCGTAGCTGCGATGTTACTTGGTTTCGTAGCATTGATTACAGCAATCAATAGTCTGTTTGATTCTATTTTCGGGATTACATTCCAAGCTATATTAGGTTATATTTTCTCACCACTTGCATTTGTAATGGGAATCCCGCAATCAGAAATGGTAACAGCGGGACAAATTATGGCGACAAAATTAGTATCAAACGAGTTTGTTGCGATGCTTGACCTTGCAAAAGTAGGAGGAGGCTTATCAGATCGTACAGTTGGTGTTCTTTCTGTATTCCTTGTATCCTTTGCGAACTTCTCATCTATTGGAATTATCGCAGGAGCAACGAAAGGGATTGATGAAAATCAATCAAACGTTGTTTCCTCATTTGGATTAAAGCTTGTATATGGTGCAACATTAGTAAGTATATTATCAGCGATCATTGTTGGTGTAATGTTATAAAGTGAAGAGCAATGAGCAAGTGCTCATTGCTTTTTATATTTCAGAATACAAATGACAGAAATGTTTATGAGGGAGAAATTAACATATGATTTATTGAAAAAATTATGTTGCATTTCTGTTAGATAACGCTTACAATTTTGTTTGTGGTGGTATCAGTTTCATACTTTAAATTGAGTAGAGAAGAAGAGACTACTAATTATAAATTGCAATTTATGTAAACGCTTACTGATTTTAGGGTACATTGTAAAGTAAATAGTATTTAGGGATTCTATTTTTTAATACCGATGGTCAGACGTCATTCGTTGGACGACCAATAACTCATGGAAAGTGGAGGATTCGCATATGAAACTAGTTATGTTTCTAGTCGGTTTACTTGTTGTATTTGTACTAGGTTTCCTTGTAAGTTCAGATCGAAAGAAAATTAAATATAAACCAATTGCAATTATGCTTGTTATTCAATTAGCATTGGCTTACTTCTTGTTAAATACAAATATTGGATTTGCGTTAGTAAAAGGAATTTCAGATGGTTTTGGTGCCATTTTAAAATACGCAGAAGCAGGGGTTAACTTCGTATTTGGTGGTTTAGCAAATGATGGACAAGCACCGTTTTTCTTAACAGTATTACTACCAATTATTTTCTTAGCGGTATTGATTGGTATTCTGCAACACATTAAAATTTTACCAATTATTATTAAAGCAGTCGGTTTCGTATTAAGTAAAGTGAATGGTTTAGGAAAACTAGAATCATATAATGCAGTAGCAGCAGCAATCGTTGGTCAAGGTGAAGTATTTATTACAGTAAAAGATCAATTAAGTAAATTACCAAAAAATCGTTTATATACACTTTGTGCGTCTTCAATGTCAACGGTATCGATGTCAATCGTCGGTTCTTATATGAAAATGATTGATCCAAAATATGTAGTAACAGCACTTGTATTAAACTTATTTAGTGGATTCATTATCGTTCATATTATTAATCCTTATGACATTAGTGAAGAAGAGGACATTTTAGAATTACAAGAAGATAAGAAGCAAACGTTCTTCGAAATGTTAGGCGAGTATATTATGCTTGGATTCTCTATCGCAGTAACAGTAGCGGCGATGTTAATCGGTTTCGTAGCATTAATTACAGCAATTAACGGTGTGTTTGATTCTATTTTCGGAATTACGTTCCAAAGCATTTTAGGATATGTGTTCTCACCATTAGCATTTGTTATGGGTATTCCAACATCAGAGATGCTGCAAGCAGGACAAATTATGGCAACAAAATTAGTAACGAACGAATTTGTTGCGATGCTTGATTTAGGAAAAGTAGCTGGCGATTTATCAGATCGTACAGTAGGTATTTTATCAATCTTCCTTGTATCTTTCGCAAACTTCTCATCTATCGGGATTATCGCAGGTGCAACGAAGAGTATCGATGGAAAACAAGCGAACGTTGTATCTTCTTTCGGATTAAAACTTGTATATGGTGCAACGTTAGTAAGTATATTATCAGCGGTTATCGTTGGGGTTATGCTTTAAAAACAAAAAGCAATGAGCGAGTGGGCTCATTGCTTTTTTGTTTAACTCACTTTCTTTAACTTACGTTTAAAAGCAGGTCTTTTTAAATAGGTGCCAAGTCGCCATACGTATTCAACTGGCCCCATACGATATTTCTGTAACCAGTGGGTACTAGCATATAGTTGAACGATGTAAATTGAAAGTGTTAACACGATACCAAAGAAGTATCCGATTTTCCCATACAAGCCAAGCCCATATGCATAAAAGATTGTTGTTGCAATGATAGTTTGTGCTAAATAGTTACTAACCGACATTTTACCCATGTTAGCCATATACTCTAGTAAGCGCGATGCTTTTTTGTAATGAAATAATAGAATGATTGAGCTGCCATAAAAGAGAGTCATGCCTAGTGGTGAAACACTATCTTTTAACATAATGAGAATCGGTTGTTGTGTTAATAATGCTAAGATTTTTACTGTGAAAGAAAAAATACCACTGATGAGCCAAATCTTTTTGAGAGAAGATACATGTTTATCTATTTCAAACAGCCATCCCTTTTTCCCGACATACATTCCTAGCAAGAATAGTGGAGTCATTAGAATGATCATCAAAAAGGTCAGGAGGAATCCACCGGAAAATCCAGTGATTCCAATATCTTCGAATGGATTTTCGTATAGGCGGAACTTTATATGATCTATGTAACTCCCGGTTTCGTGGACGGATTGTTCTTTTCCAATGTAAGAGGAAAAATCATCTGCATTTGCATTGGACTCAAAAGGGTAAGAAAGAAACATAGTAAATGTTAGTAAGATAAAGGCCCAAATAAGTAATGTTTTTGGTTTTCGATTGATAAACAACATTAAGAAAATCCCTATAATCCCATATCCAAATAAAATATCTCCACTCCAAATAAATATCCCGTGGATATAACCAAGGATTAGTAAAATAATGATTCGTCGTATATAAACTGGAAAGAAACGTTTTTCTTTTGTGAGAATGCTCTTTTGCAGCATTATAATACTAAGTCCAAATAGAAAAGAGAATAGGGAAACGAAGTTGTGCGTACCAAAAAATTGAATAAACCAATTGGCTCCTTCATCAAGCTTTCCGAACACATAAATAGGGTGCTCACTGCTAAATATTCCAAATTGAATTAACGTCATATTAACGAGCAAAATGCCAAATAAAGCAAAGCCACGAACTGCATCGATAGCTTCTATACGCTGTTTCATTGTTTTGTCTCCTCTTGTTTTTATTTTCTTTTTCTTGAAAATAATAGCATTAATAATGGTAGTACTATGCAGAATGAATGAAGATTTAAGGTGATTTTAAATAAATGTTAAGGTGAAAGGGAATTAATAGTGGAAACTAAAAATCACCTTAACAAATTCGTTAAGGTGATAAGGATATTACTCAGCAGGAGGAGTAAAAGTACGCTTTTCTAATTCAGCATCTAACATAAATAGAGCATTAGAATCACTTGTAATACGTTTTAGTTTTTGGATGATGCTATCGAAAGAAGCTTCTTCTTCAACTTGTTCGTCAACGAACCATTTTAAGAAAGTGATTGTCGCGTGTTCGCGTTCATCCCACGCGATATCGGATAAGTTATAAATTCGCTTCGTTACTTCACGTTCATGCTCTAGTGCGATTTCAAATGCACTTAAAACAGACTCGTAGTCATTGTTCGGATTTTTAAATCCAGTAATAATAGCACGTTCTCCGCGGTCATTTATGTAATTATAAAGTTTCATTGCGTGGAAACGCTCTTCTTCTGCTTGGACAAGGAAAAAGTTCGCAAATCCATCATAGCTTTCTGCTGTGCAGTAAGCAGCCATTGCCATGTAAACATGGGCAGAGTAAAATTCGAAGTTCATTTGGTCATTAAGCGCATCGTGTAATTTGGTAGATAACATAAATTTCCTCCTTTGTATCTTGTCGGGAATATTATATCATAATTGATAAATATTCTCATTTAATTTCTTGAAAGCGTTTAGTTAGTTTTTCTACATGTGCATCCATAATATCCTGTAAGTCTAAATCATATTTTTGGGAAAGAATAATGAGATTGGCAAGTACGTCCCCAAGTTCTTCTTTTAATTCCATTTTTAATTCTTCCGCTTGTTTCGTTTGTTCATCTGGGCGATCACGTCCAATTTCAATCGCGCGTACAACCCGTGAAACTTCGCCCACTTCTTCCGTTAAGAAATTTAAGCGAATAAAAGAGTTATATTGTGACCAGCTTCGTTTTTCGTAAAATTCCTCGACCCATCTTTGAAATTCAGCTATATTCATTTCTTTCTCATCCCCTCAATATGTTGTACAATGTTCATTGTATCATAACAATATATAGTTTTGGGGTGTAGGTATGAGAAAGATTTGTGTGTTTGCAGGTTCTAATCTAGGAGAGAGACCTGAATTTAAGGAGCAAGCAATCAAGCTCGGAGAAGTGCTTGTTCAAAATAATTGTGAATTAGTATACGGCGGTTCATGTGTTGGTTTAATGGGAGAAGTAGCCAATGAAGTGTTACGCTTAGGCGGACGTGTAACAGGTGTTATGCCACGTGGTTTATTCCGTGGAGAGATTGTTCATGAAGGATTAACGGAATTAATTGAAGTGGAAACAATGCATGAGCGTAAAGCGAAAATGGGAGAGCTTGCGGATGCATTTATTGCGTTACCAGGTGGCTACGGAACATTTGAAGAATTATTTGAAGTTGTATGTTGGTCACAAATTGGGATTCATGACAAGCCAGTTGGGTTATTAAATATTAAAGATTTTTATAGTCCAATTCTGCAAATGGTTGATCGTGCAGCGGAAGAAGGGTTTATGAACCCATCTAATAAAGAGTTAATTGTTTCAGCAACTACTGCTGATGAATTGATTCAGAAAATGAAAGATTATAAAAGACCTGTAATGGGGAATAAGTGGAAGCAGTTATCGTAATACAAAGAATAAGTAATTACATCTAAAACGCATGAATTTTTGGATGGAAAATGACATGCGTTTTTTATCCCGCTATTTGCGGGCAGTAATACTCCCATCTCAAAATTCGGCGAAAGCAAAGAAGTTAGGTGGGAGATAAACTGTCCGTAAAAGCCCGATTAGTGAGGGCTAATAATCAGTGGGGGATGGAGAAAACCCAACTGATTAAAGTTTCACTTTATAGGGTTCGGGTCTATTCATCGTAAATGCTATCGTTTACATTATAAGAAATAAAAACAAAATAAGGCGTACATAAAAAGGGCATTCCTCTTATTTAGGAATGCCTTTATATGTATTTTTCTTTCTTCTCTTATACAAATACCAACCACCCCAACCGCCAATTATTGCTATAAAGATGAGGAAAGGATAGCTTTCTACATCTACATTCATGTTGAAAATATTGGCTATTATTAAGGAGATTCCAACAGTTAATGAGGCGAAAAATACTCGAATTAAATAGTCTTTCAACTGAACCACTCCCGTCATTTGATGGTAATACTAGAATATTCTATATACCTAAATGATAAATTGGAAAATTATAGTTTAGATGTAACTATTAAACAGTTGTTTCCTGTATTTTAACATAAATTGAATTGGAATATATCAGTAAAGCATTAAACCCCCAAATGGATTGGGGGGTTTTTAGTGAGAGAGTTGTTTTTGCTTTTTCCTGCGAGGCAAAGAACACCTCTACGTCAAAAGCTCCATCCCCCTCCTGTTCTAAACGAGCCGCTTGCGCTTTTAATGTATCCAGCTCCGGTGGCAAGCTCTTTGTGTCTAAGAACCTTCCGCATAAGAAGGCAAAAAGCGCCTTCTATGCGAAAGAACCTTAGCCAGTCAGAGCTGAACGAGCCATCTGCGCTTTTAGAGATATCCAGCTCCAGCGGCAAGAACAGTCAGTCATTTCACTCCTTCATTCGAGGCAAAGAGCGCCTCGGAATCAGGAGTTCCAATGCCCTCCTGTTCTAAACGAGCCGCTTGCGCTTTTAATTTAAGAATGCACGTAGCATCCAAGCGTGTTTTTCTAGTTCTGTGTAAATGCCAAGTAGTAAGTCAGATGTTGTTTCGTCGTCAGCGTCTTGTGCGATTTTCATCCCTTTTTTCAGTTCGCCTAGCATCATTTCGTAGTCTTTCATAATTGCTTCGACCATCCCTTCTGCAGTCTCTCCGTAAGCCGCTTCTTGAACAGAAGATAGTTCTAAGTATTCTTTCATTGTTGCTACTGGTTTCCCGCCAATTGCTAAAATGCGTTCTGCAATTTCATCGATGTGTCCAGCTGCTTCTGTATAAAATTGTTCAAATTTCTCATGTAGTGTAAAGAATTGAGATCCTTTTACATACCAATGGAAGTTGTGTAGTTTTGTAAATAATACATTCCAGTCTGCTACCTGTTTGTTTAATACTTCGATTACTTGTGTGTTCATATAATCAATCTCCTTTTGAGTTATTATTTTGTATCATTTATTAATTTATAATTATTATAATCTAGTAATTGATATAAAACAACCTTTTAGAAGCATTATTTTTGAACATTTTTTGAACAAGATGTAATGTTGTATTGCAATATGTGTTTATTTTTTACCATATTGTGGCATATGTATAGGAAAAGGGATTTTAGAAAGGAGAATGGAGGTCAATGGAACTCCAGTTTCAAAACGTGTATCAGCAAGATGGGAATTGGTATGTACTGGACTCAGAGTTTCCGTGGGATATTCAGCGAGTGAAGAATGATGTATTTTCATTAATTGAGAAACGCGAAATTCCAGTTATTTTTTGCGATACGTGTGATACAAATGATGTACTCGTAAAATTAGGAGAAGAAGAAGAAGAATTCTTATTTCCTTTAAACGGTTTTTATCATAAAGAAAGACAAATGATTTTTGTTTGTATGTGGGAGCAATATGAGCAAGTGCTCAAAACTTTACTGCATGAATTTCGGCATTCTATGCAGCATGAAAACAATGTATTGTATATAGAAAAAGAAGTATATGAGGCACGTTGGATTGAAAGGGATGCCAGGGCATTCGCTGAACGTAAAATGAATGAATATATGCGAAGGAATATAAACTAAGATATAGTGGTGGTAACGCCACTATCTTTTCGTTCTGTACTTACTAAAATAAAGTAGTTGACAATTATAAAGTTTAATTCTAAACTAAGTTTATTAAATAAGCGAGGTGATGGAATGAAAGCAGAAGAAAGACTCGGATTGTTATTATGGTTCCGTTTATCACGCTTTTATAACAGAAGCATTCGTGAGACAAATCAACACTTAAAAAATTGGGATTTATCTGCTGCACAGTTTGATGTTTTAGCTCAAATTGGCGGACAAGATCGATTAACACAGCAGGAGCTTGGGAAAAAGCTATTTGTTACAAAAGGAAATATCACGCAGCTTTTAAATAAGTTGGAGCAGCTTGGTTTGGTTAAACGAGAGCAAGAAGGTACGACGAAATATCTTTCGTTAACAGAAAAGGGAAGAGCTTTATACGAAGAAGTTGTTCCACCGCAGGAGACGTTTCAAGCAGAACAATTTAGTAAGTTAAATCGCAATGAACAAAAACAATTGCTAGAATTACTTCGAAAGTTACAATAAAAATTTTAATAAATATCTCAAATTCGAGATAATATGAGGTGAAGGATATGTTTAGAAAAATTGATCATAAAAATATGGGAAGAGCAAATCACGGTTGGCTAAATACACATTTTCATTTTTCATTCGCAGATTATTATAATCCAGACAATATGCACTTTGGAGCCCTTCGCGTTATTAATGATGATTTAGTAGCAGCGCAAACAGGATTTGATATGCATCCGCACCGTGATATGGAGATTATTTCTTACGTTGTGGATGGTGAATTAACGCATCAAGATAGCATGGGGAACCGCGGTACAATTGAGCGTGGACATGTACAATATATGAGCGCTGGTACAGGGGTATTTCATAGCGAACATAATTTAGGAAATGAAACATTACGTCTATTACAAATTTGGATTTTACCAGATCGTGCGGGGCATACGCCGAATTACGGTGAGTTTAAGTTTGATTGGAGCAAGCGTGAAAATACATGGTTCCATATGGTATCTCCAGTTGATGGCGATGCACCAATTGCAATTCATCAAGATGCGAATTTATATTCCCTATCATTAGAAGCTGGAAAAGAAATTAGTTTCCCTGTTAGAGAAGGGCGTCAAGTGTATCTTGTACAAATTGAAGGAAGCGGCGTTGTAAATGGTGAAACACTTGTAATGCGCGATGCAGCAGAAGTAGTTGAAGAAGATATTCGTATTCAAGCAACAGAGAAATCTCATTATTTAGCGATTGAGATGAAGAAACAATAATGAGTAAAGGAAAAAGGAGCGTCTAATGTGACGCTCCTTTTTTGGATGAAATTGTAAGAAAAATATTTCTCAATTTTTTATATAGGATATATTTTCCTTTTCTCGAAATGTATAAGAGTGTCAAAAATTTTTGGGGAATGGGGAGTGTTAGATTGAAAAAGCAAGTCGTTTCATCAGCATTAGCTTTATCCGTTATCGCTTTAGGTTTTGGAGCATTCGGAGCAACAAAAACACAAGCGGCAGAAGAGCAACAAATTCAATATCACCAAGAATTTAAAACACCAGCTTACATAGGTGAGGAATGGAAAGCTCCGCAAGGATTAGATAAAAAAGAAACAGTATTTCAATATTTAGAGAGCAAGAAGGACATGTTTAAACTAGGAGGAAATATAGAAAGTCATTTTAATGTTGTAGGGGAAGAAAAGGATGCTGAATCAGGTACAACACACGTGAAGTTAGTAGAAAAACATAATAACATTCCTGTGTATGGATCAGATCAAACAGTTGCACTTGATAAAGACAATAATGTAAAGGCATTCTTCGGACAAGTTATCCCGAATTTAGAAGATAAAAATATTCCGGCTGCAGCGAGCATTACTGATGAGCAAGCGGTCAATGTTGCGAAAGCTGATATCGAGAAAGAAATTGGAAAAGTGGATAAATATGATGGTGTGAAAAAAGATTTATATGTATATGAAAAAGATGGACAATATTATCTTGCATACCTTGTAAAAGCATCTGTTTCAAAACCAGCTCCAGGTTACTGGCATTACTTTGTTGATGCAACAAATGGAAATGTGATTGAGAAATATAATGCAATCGATCATATTACTGGATTTGGATATGGTGTGTTAGGAGACAAGCAATCATTTGAAATTGCTCAAGATGAAAAAACAGGAGCATTCAATTTATTTGATGGCAAACGTGGAAATGGTGTTCATACGTTTGATGCTAAAAATATGGATGAATTTTTGTTTAATATCTTCTCACAATGGTTTGGATATACAGGTGAAGAAGTAGAAAGTAAATCAAAATTCTTTGAAGATAAAGCGGCTGTTGATGCACATGTAAATGCAGGCAAAGTATATGATTATTATAAAAAGGTATTTAACCGTAATTCTTTTGATAATCAAGGTGCGAAGTTAATTTCTTCTGTTCACGTAGGGGGAAATTGGAATAATGCCGCGTGGAATGGTGTACAAATGATGTATGGAGATGGAGACGGAGAAGTATTCATTCCGCTATCTGCAGGCTTAGATGTTATTGCCCATGAGTTAACACATGCTGTAACAGAGCATACAGCAAACCTTGTATATAAAGATGAATCTGGTGCATTAAACGAATCGCTATCGGATATTTTTGGTGCGATGGTAGATCGTGATGATTGGGAGCTCGGAGAAGATATTTATACACCAGGTAAGGATGGAGATTCACTGCGTTCATTAAGTGATCCTGCATCTATTCCAAACCCATTAAAACCAACTGAAGGCTATCCAGATCATTACGACAAACGTTATACAGGAACAGCTGATAACGGTGGTGTTCATATTAACAGTAGTATCAATAATAAAGCGGCATATTTAGTATCTGAGGGCGGGGAGCATTACGGTGTGAAAGTAACTGGCGTTGGCCGTGAAGCGACAGAGAAAATTTATTACCGTGCTCTTTCAAAATATTTAACTGCAAACTCTAACTTTAAAATGATGCGCCAAGCGGCACTTCAATCTGCAGAAGATTTATATGGTAAAAACTCTAAAGAAGTACAAGCTGTAACGAAAGCTTATGACGCAGTTGGTGTAAAATAAGATAAAAAAAGACCTGACATCGATAATGTTGGTGTTAGCCCTGTCAAGTAGACAGCTATAAAAAAGACTAAGCAGCCATCAAGATTCGATATTCTATCGGAGCTCGGTGGTTGAGTCGTTTTTGGAATCGTTTATAGTTATAGAAGTAGATATATTCCTCAATTGCTTGTACTACTTCTTCTTCTGTTTTAAAATGGTGTAAATACAACATCTCCGATTTAAAATGGGAGAAAAATGACTCGATGCAGGCATTATCATGGCAGTTTCCTTTGCGAGAGTGGCTGCCGATGATACCCAAATCTGAAAGTCGTTTGTTGTAGACATGAGATGTGTACTGGAACCCTTGATCTGAATGAAGAATGGTTCCACGCACATCTCTTTTTTGTACCAAATTTTCAAGCGTATCTAATACGAGTTCATTGTCATTGCGTCTAGAGATTTTCCAAGAAACAATTTCATTATTATAAATGTCTTGCACGACAGAAAGATAGCGAAATCCATCTTGGATTCGTAAATACGTAATATCTGTAACGAGCGCTTCATTTTGTTTTCGATTTTTAAATTCACGGTTTAAAACATTCGGAAAAGTATTCGAATAATTCCCTTTAAAGAAGCGTCGCTTCTTACGAATAATAGATTGAATGTTGAGCTCACTCATTAATCGATAAACCTTTTTATGATTTACAAAGAAACCTTCCTCCTGTAAAGCTATTTTCATACGTGGATAGCCGTATTGTTTGTACTTCAGGTGGATAGATTGTATCACTTTTTTTAATTGTTGATCCGCTTCTGATCGTACATTTTTAGCTGTTTTCGCACGGATCCATTTATAATAACCCGCTCGATGTACACCTGCGAATTTAGTAAGCCAAGTGATCGGATATTTCATTTTTAACGATTCAATGATACGATATCGCTCCTTGTGCCTCAGTGCACCTCCATTTACAGATTTGGATAACGCTTTTTTAAATATGCAACCTGTGCCTTGTAGTAGTCTCTCTCTTCCTCCACACTGTTAAAATGGACACGTTTTCCTTTTAGAGGATTAGGAATACCTTGAGTTCCGCTATTTTTTCCACGAGTATCTGTAATATCACCCAATTCTTTATATTTTTTCACCCAATCCTTAAGTTGTGTAGAGCTCCTGATATTATATTGCTTAGCTATAGCTTGATAACTGCCTTCTCCATTTAAATAACTTTGAACAGCTGATAGTTTTAATCCATCTGAATACGTATTGAATGTTGTACCTTTTTTAACCACGAAAAATCCCCTCCAAGTAATAGTGTAACACCCATGTATGTACATGGTCTTTTTACACTGTCTACTTAAAGGGGGTAATACCAATGTCAGGCCTTTTTTGTTATTTAATCACGGATACCTAGAGCGATTTTCGCCATACGTGACATACGCTCTTTTGACCAAGGTGGATTCCAAACCACATTGACCTCTATTTCATTTACTTCCGGTACATTTGTCGATAATACTTTTTTAACATCTGATACGATTTGCCCCGCCATCGGACAACCGATAGAAGTCATTGTCATTGTAATGACAGCATTGTTATTCTCATCTGCTGTCACATCGTATACTAAACCAAGATTGATAATATCTACACCTAATTCAGGATCGATAACAGCCTCTAAATTGGCATATAATTTCTCTTCTAATTCTTGCGACATGCACAACACTCCTAATATTAATGATATCCATTCTCATTATAAAGGAAATAAGATAAAGGTGCAGTGAAATAGCTCACAGTGTTTTTTTAATCTTTCCTATACTGGCTATAAGTATGTGGGAAGAAAGGAAAGAGTTAAATGAATGAAATAAATTAGCTGATAGGAGTCTTTTCAGTTACCATATTCATATTATGGAGCTTATTAAGAAATCCTACATAATTGTGCATGAAATGTCGGATAGGTACATTTCACTTCTGCTATTCTATTTCTAAAGAGGGAGGTCATATAAATGGATTTGCTTGAAAACATGAATGGAGCATTAAACTATATTGAAAAAAACCTTACTAACGATATTGATTTTAAAGAAGTAGCAAGGCTGGCTTTTTGCTCCGAATATCATTTTAAAAGGATGTTTTCTTTCCTTGCGGGTATTTCATTGTCGGAGTACATCCGCCGGAGACGTCTTACTCTTGCAGCATTCGATCTTAAAGATAGCGGCATAAAGGTCATTGACGTTGCTATAAAATACGGATACAACTCACCAGATTCTTTTGCAAGAGCTTTTCAAACTTTGCATGGTGTAACACCGTCAGCAGCCAGAAATAATGGACATTTATTAAAGGCTTATCCACGAATGACCTTTCAACTATCCATCAAAGGAGGAAATGAAATGAACTATCGAATTGAAGAAAAAGAGGCATTTCACATAATTGGCATCAAGAAAAGAGTACCTTTAATTTTCCATGGAGTTAATCCGGAGATTGCCTCTATGTGGAAGGGTTTAGATAGTGAAATGATAAAGAAACTTAAGGATCTTTCTAATGTCGAGCCTTTGGGGCTGCTTAGTGCGTCAACGAATTTTTCTGAAGGTCGAATGGAAGGAAACGGGGAGCTTGATCATTATATAGGGGTGGCAACAACTAAGGAGTGTCCGGTTAATCTGACACAACTTGAAGTTCCTGCTTTAACATGGGCCATATTCGAAGCGGTCGGACCGTTTCCGGATACGTTGCAAGATGTATGGGGACGCATTTATTCCGAGTGGTTTCCAGCTTCAAACTATGAGCAAGCAGAAGGACCAGAAATCTTGTGGAACGAGAATAAAGATGTAACTTCGCCGAACTTTAAAAGCGAAATATGGATACCAATTTTGAAGAAGTAGTGAACAATAACGTGACCTATAACAAGCAAAGGTTATGATAGGGGATAAAAAATATGAAATTCCTATTGTGTTTTTAAAACATATCATGTATAATTCTAATTAGTTGATAACGATTATCAATATCAACTAAACATTACTCTTCGTTATGTTGGTCATACCCCTTTTGACTGCGTAAGTCAGAGACAAAATGTTGAAATACCTTGTGTCCTATTCTACAGAATTATGGTAATCTCCAACCTCAACTTATATGCGTTAAGCATGCAAAAAGGATCCTATCCGTGAAGGGATCCTTTTTGCATTATTCCGCTATTTGCGGGCTGTAAAAGCCTGATTGGTGTGGGATAATCACTGATTAAAGTTTCACTTTATGTTGTAGCGATTAATGTGTAAAGTCCGGGATACGTTCTTCAATTCCTTTTGGTGCAGAAGACGGAAAGACCCAGCGCTGGTGTGTACCACATTCCTCGGTAAGCTCTTCAATACGGAGGTTTGCTTTGGCGATTTCTGTAATAATTTCTCCTAGTGTCCAGCGGCGAATTTTTGTTTTTGGTAGTGATTTTCGTTGCGTCTCATCAAGTAGAATGCTATAAGCGACGTCACTTTCAATAATCCCTTCATAGAAATAATCACCATTTGCTTGAAACATTGGATGATCTATCGCTAATAGCTTTGTATAGAGCGGGTGATAATCACGGAGTATGAAAGTGCCACCATCTATTAATAGTTGTGAGATCAATTTAAAAAGTGGTTTGAGATCTAAAAAATAATGAAGTACACCTAGTTCTAATAAAACAATATCGAATGTTTTGGAGGGAGATATTTCTAGTACATCTGAAACGATATATTCAATAGATACCTCCGCAGCATCGGCTAGCTCATTTGCATATCTAGCATTGCTTTCTGAAATATCCACAACAGTTACGTCAGCCCCTAATAATGCGAATGCGACAGCTTTATTTCCTTTGGGGCCAAGTAAATTTAGGATACGTTTATCTTGTATATTTTTAATATAAGGTAAGTAGTAAGCTACTTCATGGGCGGGATTTTGTATGAGCTTCTTTGCATATTCCTTTGGAGTACCGTGCCGATTCGTCCATGCTTTATAGGCAGCAGCATTCCAGCCTTGTTTATTAATTGTGCTTAACTGTTGTTGATTCAATGAACTCACTCCTTTCTTTGAACATGTACATATTCGGAAAGAATTATTTATTTCCTTTTTTCTTCGAATTAAAGTTTGATTTTTCTGTATTTTAGTCGTAAAATACGTATTATATATGAAAAGCGTTGAAAAGGAAAAGTAGAATGAAACCATTCTTTCCAGAGAGCTTCAGAAGCTGAGAAGAAGCAAGAATGTTCATTTGAACAATGGCCTTTGAGCTGCGTCCTGAACTTATCAAATGATAATAGTAGGCGGCGACGAGAGTTGGTTCTCGTTATCAAAACCACAGTATAAGAGCATATGATTGCTCCGTACTTGATGAGGTTAGTTATGTGAATAGCTGACGAAATAAGGTGGTACCGCGACTGTTCATACAGCCCCGCCCTTATCTTTTTAGAAGATAGGGGTGGGGCTTTTTTATATTTAAAAGGAGGAATGTAAAGTGAAAGGGTGCGGAACATATTATCAATTACGAGTGTAAGCTGGAAATGTGAACATGTATTGCCAGAGCGAATCAGTCATGTGCAGCCGTTGTTTGAGAGAATCGATGTGAAGCAAATTGAAGATGAGGTAGGGAAGTTATATGTAGCATTAAAGTAAAAAGAGCACATGATGTGCTCTTTTTTTCAGGCTGTGGAGAAAGTTTGCTCCACAGCCTATTTTTGTGTCTGAACCCTTTTTTATCTGTCAACAATGATAAAAAGAGGAAAAGGAGCGATTTATTATGATGGGTGCATTGAAAAATCATCGCGATGAGCGTGTATCAGTTTCTGTTGAAGAGTTAGTTCCACAAGATCATTTTCTTCGTGCAATTGAAGCGACTATTAATTTTGATTTTATCGAGGAAAAGTTACGTCCTTATTATTGTGAAAACAATGGTCGCCCTTCTATTCATCCTATCGTCTTATTCAAAATGATGTTTATTGGCTATTTTTATGGTATTCGATCTGAACGTCAATTAGAAAAAGAGATTAAAACTAATATTGCGTATCGTTGGTTTTTAGGGTTTTCTTTATCGGATTCAGTCCCAGACCACACTCCACAATCAGTTGGAACCGTCGTACTCGTTTTATTCATACAAATATTTTTGAAGAAATCTTTAATGAAATTGTACGTCAAGCGATGGAACATCGTATGGTGGGTGGGCGCGCATTGATGACAGATTCAACTCATGTGAAAGCAAACGCAAATAAAAATAAATTTGTACACAAAGTAAAAAAAGAGCGCCCTAAATTATATATGGAAGAATTAGAAGCGGCAGTTATAAAAGATAGGGAAAAACACGGAAAAAAGAATTAAAACCAAGAAAGGAACGTGATACCCCAATCAAAAAAACACGTGTAAGTACAACAGATCCAGATAGTGGCTTTTTAATGCGAGATGGAAAACCGAACGGTTTTCATTTCTTAGATCATCGTACAACGGATGCGAAATATAATGTGATTACAGATACATTTATTACGGCTGGAAATGTAGCGGATTCCGAGCCGTATTTAGAGCGACTTCAAGCACAAGTTGATAAGTTTGGATTTCAAATAGAAGCAGTGGCACTTGATGCTGGCTACTTTACAGGTTATATCTGCAAAAAATTATCGGAACAGAATATATTTATGGTGATGGGGTATCGCCGGTTTGGAAAAAGAAATAAAGACGTACCAAAAAGCCAATTTAAATACGAAAAAGAAACAGATGTATTTGCCTGTCCAATGGGATGTATTTTAGAATATGCGACAACCGATCGAGAAGGATATCGCCAATATAAGTCTAATCCAACAGATTGCGCAGTTTGTCCGTTGCGTAACAAATGTTTCTCAGAGAAACAAAAACAGAAGGTCATTACACATCACATTTGGGAAGAGTATAAAGATATTGCACGAAAAAACAAATTAACAAGTACAGGTAAAAAACTATATAAGGTACGCTGTTCTACTATTGAACGAAGCTTCGCGGATGCCAAAGAGCTACATGGCTATCGATACGCTCGGTTCCGGGGGCTGAAGTCTGTCCAAATGCAGGCTTATCTCACCGCAGCTTGCCAAAACATGAAAAAAATAGCCCTTCACCTGACCAAAAAGGGTCAGGTGAAGGGCTATTTTTCTAGCTTCTATCACTTTTTATTGTTTTCATTCACTAAAATATTAAAAAAATTCCAGAGTGTCGGAAACCCTAAAGGGTTTCCCAACACTCTGGTAAAAAGAGCACATGATGTGCTCTTTTTTTAGGCGCTTCGTTCTATGTTCTGTTTCTTCTCTTTCCGTGCAGTCAAAATTTGTGGTGTGAAAATACCAAGCAATATGCAAACAATACCAAGCCATTGCAGTGGCGATACGACTTCATGAACAAGTGTAATGGAAGCGATGATTGCTGTTGGTAATTCAGCAGCTCCTAAAATCGTTCCAAGTCCTGTTCCTACTTTTGGAACACCAATTGAGAAGCAAATGACAGGTACAACAACTCCGAAGAATCCAAGGAAGAATGCATATTTCCATAATCCAGCCTGTAAGGCACCATCAGTTAAGAAGGTTGGAGGAAAGATTAAGCAAACGATAAGCGTAGCACTTGTTGTCATCAGAAAGCTTTTTGTATATGGTGGTACATTTGTAGCAACGCGTCCGCTTGCAAAAATATAAAAGGAAAAAGAGACAGCGGCTAATAGTCCGAAGATAATGCCTTTTGTAGAGAAGTTTTGTCCAAGTCCTTCAAATACACCACCTGCAAATAACGTTCCGGCAAATAAAATAATAATCGATATTACCTTTTCGCGGCTTGGTAATGTCTTGTTAGCGATCGCTTCAATGACTACCCCAATCCATGTAAATTGAAAGAGTAGAACAACGGCGATGGAAGCAGGTAATTCTTCTACAGAAATTGCGTAGAAAATCCCTGTCATGCTCATTGTTGTTCCGACAGCTAATAAGGAGAATGCTTGTTTTTTCGGGACTTTATGACGTGAGAAGAAAAGAACGAGCAATAAAAGTCCAACCCAGCCAAATACATATTGTCCACCTAATAGCTCATGCGCAGAAAAACCATTCATAAAGCCGAGTTTGAAAATTGTAGAAAGTACGCCGTAGCTACAGGCGCCAAATAAAACTAATAATGAAAACTTAAATTTCTCCATAAAAATCCTCCTTTTACAAATAAAAAACGCCCGTTGTCTAGTTTAAGACAACGGGCGAACGAAACAGAGTGAAAACTCTACAAAATTCCGCCGCTCACAATCGTGTGTGAGTTTGGGTATGCAATTATAAAAGGTATGAGTTCGATTCCTTATTTGTACATATTTTCAGTGAATAGCATAATATAAAATAAGATAAAAGCAGATTAAAAATAAAAACATGTAATAAGTATTATGAATCTAGTTTATAACCAATACCTTTTACTGTTTTAATATAAGGTATATTTAATTTTTTACGCAAGTTTTTTATATGTGTATCGATAACTCGCACATCACCATAATATTCATAGCCCCATACTTTATCTAATAGATCACTTCTTGATAATACTGTTCCTTGGTTTTGTAAAAGCATAGCAATAATTTCGAATTCTTTCGTGGTTAATTCGACTTTCTCACCATTTATATAAGCAGTATAAGCTGGGAAATTCAGCATGAGCTCATTGAACTGCAAGATTCCCATATTTTTTTCAGGTTCGGATGTAAGTCCTCTTCTTAAAACAGCCTCCATTCGTTTTATGAACACAGTATGGTGAAATGGCTTTATTATATAATCATCTATCCCCAGTTCAAACGCTTTAATTTCATTCTTTTCATCGTTACATCCTGATAACATTATAATAGGAATATTTGATTGTCCTCTTATAATTTGGCAAGTACTATAGCCATCTATATCAGGTAATGTGGAATCAAGTAGAATAAGATCATACGAATTTTTTTGAAACTTAAGTATGCCTTCTGTCCCAGAACTTGCGATGTCAATTTTATAATTATGCGCTACTAAAAATGTTTGGATTTGTTTTTGCATATCTGAATGTTCTTCAATTGCTAATATGCGCTTCAAATTATCACTTCCTAAAGTATACGTTTACAAATATAGATTCAACTTGAATAGTCGAAAATGCTCTGTGATTGACTGAGATAGATTGATGAGAGCGGTTTGCTTTAGTTGGAAATGAAAAAATTACTGACGAAAGCTTCATCTTGTATGTATACTGCTCTTTCTTATGGAGGAAAAGAAAGAACTGTACGCCATGATATCAACAAAAATATATTTAAATGTTTGTTTTTGTAAATATTTAAATTTTTTATTTCCTGTTACATTATATATGCAAGGTAAGTATTTGACTACTCAAAAATAATAAAGTGAAACTTTAATCAGTGGGGGTTTTACAGCCCGGGAATAGAGGAATAAAAAGAAGCCAAGATATAAAGGTCTTGGCTAAGTTCTAAATGTTCTCTTTCATGTATATAAACTATTTCGTTACAATGACAGTCGCTTGTTTTTCCATTCGATCAAATAACCAATGGATATCTTCATTGAACATACGAATACACCCAAGGGTTGTATTTTTTCCGATAGCTTGGTTGTTATTTGTTCCATGAACCGCGTATGTTGTTCCCCAAGTTCCTACCATGTTTAATCCCATCCAACGATCACCAAGTGGGTTACGTGGGTCGCCGCCCTTAATATGTCTTGTATAGTACGGACGATTTTTAATTTTGTTTACAATAATAAATGATCCAAGTGGAGTTGGTGTAGCAGCTTTTCCTGTAGCGACAGAAAAACTTCTAATAAAAGTTCCATTTTGATAGAAATCCATCTTATTAGTAGTTGTGTTGACAATTAGTTTTTGCTGCGATGCAGGAGTAGCTGCTTCTGTTTTTTCATAAGGAACTATTGCACATAAACTTAGTATAAAAATAGTAAATAATAATTTTTTCATGATGTTCTCCTGAGTATTATTTTGTTTTATAATAAGTTCTTTCCTAATCCATAAATTTGATTAGAAAGAACTTATTAAAATTATCAACAAATTCCGCTATAATTCTACATTATCAACATGAAGTTAATATGAAGAAGAAATGAGTTTAATATGGTTTTTGAGATGTCTGAGTTTTTAGCTAGAAATGTATTCTATGTAGGTGGGGGATAACTGCCCGTAAAAGCCCGATTGGTGAGGGCTTTCCATCAGTGGTGATGAAGAAAACTCTCACTGTTGGAAGTGTCACTTTATAAAGTGAAGTTAGAGAAAAGTTAGAAAAAATTCTCAGTGCGAAAATGCACGAAAAACGTTATTTTATTGTATATAGGGAGGAAAAATGAAGATTTTTTAAAATATATAATAGATATTGGAAGGGTTTTGTCGAGAATTTCATAGAATTGGTTATTTTAGTATTCTCCTTACAAAAATGTAATCTAAATGTAAGCTATTACGATAGTTATTTCGACAAAATTTTTATACAATTACAGTAACAGTTTGTACGTGATTGATGCTGTATGTAGATCAAAAAGAAAAGGAGAGATCGACATGGAATGGGTTCATGAATTATTTCAGCAATACGGCTATTATGTTGTACTTGTAGGGTTGCTGTTAGAATATATTGCACTTCCGTTTCCAGGAGAGCCAACGTTAGCGTATGCGGGTTATTTGGCACAGATAGGAGAATTACAATTACCACTTTTAATTATCTTATCATTTATTGGAACGAGTGTTGGGATGACGATTCAATACTTTTTAGGGAATAAACTTGGTATGCCCTTTGTACAGAAATATGGGAAGTATGTGTTTTTAACACAAAGAAAGATTGATTTAACGAGAATGTGGTTTGATAAATATGGATATTTCCTTATTTTTATCGGCTTCTTTATTCCAGGCGTACGTCACTTTACTGGATACTTTGCAGGAATTATCAATTTACCGTTCCGTCGCTTTGCAATAACGATTTACGCTGGCGCTCTATTATGGGTATCTTTCTTCTTAATCGGTGGTTATTGGTTAGGTGGAAACTTACATGATATCTTTGGAATGCTGGGACAACACATCGGGAAAATTATCTTCGGAGTGATTGTAATTGTAGCAATTACGTTAGGAGTTCGTTTCCGCAAACAATTAAAACGTGTATTTGTACAAGGTGTAAATTAATATGGAATCCATTCTATGTCGAAATTTGGAGGGAGCAGTGCTGATAGGCACTGCTCCCTCTTATTGTACTTTCCAGTTTGCTTTTATTTTACCTGTAAGGTTGTGACCAGTCACCACAATATAATATGTTCCAGTTTTAGTTGCTGAAAGCTGGTAAGTATCTTCGTTTATTTCTGAAACAGATTCGATTCTGCTAAACTCACTAGAAAAGTGAAGACCATGACCGTAGCTACGGTTTTCAACAGGAAGAAATTGGACGTTAATTTCAATCGTCTCTCCTTTTTGGGCGCGGATTGGGATTTTATGTTCTCCGTTAAAATATGAAAAAGTTACTTCAAATTCATTTTTGGTAGTATGTTCGATCCATTGTTCTTTTTTTGTAAAATCAATAGAGGAAATTGTGATGAATAAAATGGAGACGATAATAGGGATGGCATATCGAAACCATTTCGATTTTTTTGCGATATATGTGCAGAAGTAAAAGAAAACAGCGCAAATCGCTCCGATTGACCCTGCAATGAAAAAAAAGATAAATGGTTCACCGCCGAACAATTGAACAGGAAGAAAAAATAGATAACCACAAATGATATACAGTAATGCTTTTTTTGTAATGCTTGTTTGTTTAGAGCTGAGTTTATCGATGATGAGTGAACACAAGATTGCATAGAAGAAAAGAACATAAGCAAAAGGGTTATATAGGATGTTATATGTGACATCGGAGAGTTCATATAAATCAAAGTTGTTTGTTATAAAGAAAAGTATTGCAAAAGAAAAATAGAGAACAAAAGCGGCAGAAAGTTTAGTAAGAAGGTAAGAAAAAATCAATTTTTTCTCCATATTTCACCTCGCATATTATGTATTTTAAATATATTATACAAAACTTTTGAATATGAATGTATAGTTGATTTTGACATATATGAATGTCAAAATGACAATGATAATTGACAAACGGGAGGATATTATTTACAATTTTATTTAAATAAAAGAAAAAGAGGTAAGGTATGAAGCTTCAAAATCGAGTGAGAGAATTCAGGGCAAAGCATCGAATGTCACAAGGAGATTTAGGAAAAGCGATAGATTCGTCAAGGCAGACGATTAGCTTAATTGAGCGCGGTGATTATGCGCCGTCGATTGTTTTGTCACTTAAGATTGCGCGTGTTTTTGGGGTGTCAGTGGAAGAAATATTTATGTTAGTTGAGGGGGAAGAAGGAGATGGAGAGTAGGGTAAAACATATAATGATTTCTGTTATGAAATTATTGGGATCTATGTTAATTGGCCTAATCGTTGGATACATATTAGCTCATTATTTTGGCGTTAGTCCAAACGGAGATTATTCTTATGCGGAAGTAATTGCGCTGTTTATGTGCTGTATAGTTGCTCTAGTTTGGTTTGGAAAAAATATGTGGACATTAACAAAGTTACGTGATGAAGAAGAAAGTATACAGGGGCGTAGACTAGGGGCTATGCTCATTTATTTACGTGTAAGTGAAGTTGTTGTATGGTCTTGGGCCATTTGTGCTGCAATTATGTATTATCGATCATTTGCAGCAGGAACGCTTCATTTATTTGAAATTGTAAATTTTGTCGTGTCTATTGTATGTTTGATTCTTGTAATATGGATTGGCTTTATTATGAAGAATCGATATAACGAGTTGTACCCAGAGCAGCGAGTTACATATTCACAATCCATGGAAATGTGGGCGAGAAATGCAGATGAAGGGCAAAAACATATCGTCTATGAGGCAGGCTACAAGGCGTATCAGTTTACAAATGTTGTGCTTGCATGGGCATGGATCTTGTCAATTGGTTATACAATTGTAAGTGAAACAGATTTCTTCTTGATTGGTATAATTTCGTTTGTTTGGGTCTTGCATATCGGAAAATATATGTATGAAATGCATAAAAAAATGATTTATTAACGCTACGGATTATTGAAGGGAGAAAAATGGTGGACATTTTGAAAAGACCAGCTTTTTCTATAGTTATTGCTTTTGTTTGTTCAGTTGTATATGGATGGATCAAGCCAGAGAAAGCACAGGTAATGATGGAAATGTGGGCGTTTGTTGGAATCGTAGTGCTTGTTCTGGCTATCCATGAACTTGGGCATGTTATTTTTGGTTTGTTAAACGGTTTGAAATTTAAATTTATGACAGCGGGCCCTATTACAGTTCAAAAGGAAGGGGAAAAAATACGGATAAGAGAAAATAAAATGTGGTTGTATTTTGGAGGCGTAGCTATGTTATTACCGCCTTCTATACATACACCAAATCTTTCAAAGAAATGGGCATGGATGACGTTAGGTGGCCCGATAACGAGTTTGGTGTGCGGCTTGTTATCAGGGTATATATACATGGTGAGCTACTACCAATTTCTTTTATACTTTTCTGTATTACATTTAGCAATCTTTTTAGCTACAGCGATTCCAATGAAGGGAATTATGCTTAGTGATGGCAAGCAATTTTTAATTTTAATTAAAGGTGATGAGAATGCCAAGCAGCATTTACATAGTATTCAAGTATCTAGTGAGTTGTTGAGCTTAAAACAACCAAAAGATTGGGACGAAAAGTTAGTAGAAATAAGTGAAGAAAAAATAAAGGGCGATGAAGAGGTAAGAGAAATACTGAGTGATCTAATGCTCACATTTTATTCACGATGTGATAGAGAAGGAATGGAAACTGGGATCGCTTGCTTAGAACAGGTTTTACAAATACCTGTTACAAAAGAAAATAAATATTTTGTTGGTGGTTTTCATAGTTGGTATTTGTTATATAAGGTGCTATATGATATGGATGATGTTTCTTTAAAAGATATGAAGCAGCACGCGAAGGCTATAACAAGATTGGACCCGCATGGGTATTACCGTACACAGGCAATCTTAAAATATTTAGAGAAGGATGCGGAATCCTTCCATACATATATGAAAAAAGCAGAAAGTGAGCTAAAGAACGCTGAAAAGAGTGGGGGCGGCTATTTGCAATTAGAGAGAGAATGGTTCCAGCTTTTACAAAAGAAACTAGCAATCTAGAGGATATCTTACGCCGAGTAAGATATCCTCTTTTCTATAGTTTTGTCGAATGGTCGATATATTGAAAAAAGAGTCTGGAAGATTCATCTTCCAAACTCTTTTCTATTAAGAATTACTTTCGACTCCTTGGCTAGTCTCTTCTTCAGGATCTTGCAATAGGTTAAATACATCTGCTAAGCAAAATGCGATAAACCAAGTCCAAAGACCGTGGAAGAAAGCTGAGCTTAATTGAAGTGGTAATGTATAGTTTGTCATTGAGTAGGAAATACATCCACCAACGATTCCGATCATTGTTAATAGCATTGTTTTTTGAGCATTTTCTTCTGGATTAAAGAGGAAGAAAATATATCCACCTAATATTGAAGCGCTTACAACAGATTCGATTCCATTAAAAATGATATGCTCTCCCAGCTGAATGTTTGTCCAGAAGCAAATCGTGCCACCGATGATAGCAAACAGTACAGCTACTATATAGCGTATATTTTGATTCATATGTTCATCTCCTTATGTAATAAGATGATTTGGAAGTCAAAAAGGTAGGTATAATAATAGAAGTGAGTGTTAGTTGTACGTATCTTTTTTATAAAAAGATTAAAGAAGAATAACTAAGATGAGCGGTCTTTTTAAACCGTTTCTTGTACGATATGAAAATGATTAGTTATTACGTAAACTTGCATTGAGATATACCCGACTTCTCGTTTCTTTTTGCTTATAAAAGTAAGAGAAACTCCCAAGTCTATACATTCTTTTTTGTAAGTCTTATTGTATTATAACATATTTAGTAGAATAATAATAGGAATTATCTGATTTTGTAATAAGTGTAAAATAATTCGAAGGATTATATTTTATGGATTAATATCCCATTTTATTGTACAATTAATTTGACTGAATTTTTAGTTAATAAAGAGGAGGTTGATTAGATGGGTACACAAAAGCAGCATATTGTAGTTACACCTACGAAAAGTATAGGGGTTTCTTTAGTATTAACGTTTTTGTTTGGTTCTTTTGGAATGCTGTATTCAACAATTATTGGTGCAATTATTATGATTATTATTGAATTAATTGTAGGTATTGTAACATTTGGGATTGGGCTTTTTGTTACACATATTATTTGTATGGTTTGGGGAGCACTTGCAGCTCATAATTACAATCAAAGATTATTGCGTGGAACGAATACATACACATCGTAAGTTAGCTGGTGTAAGAAGAAATTTATATCAGTTAAAACCCTTCCATTTGTATTAGGTGAACCAATCGGGCTTTTACGGTCAGTTGATCCCCCACCTAACTTCTTTAGAAAAGCGGAAGCGGCTTGCTCAGAATCGCAGGACGTTGGAGCTCCCGACAGAGAGGCGCTTTTTGCCTCGTCCGAGGGGGCGAAACGACCAGAGATTCTAGCCGCTAGAGCTGGACAATGCTCTTGCTGAATTTTGAGGTGGGGGTCTTACTGTCCGCGAATAGTAGGATAAATAAAAACGCAAGGAATCATAATTCCTTGCGCTTTCTTATATACGTTTGAAACGTCCAACGATTTCAACGGTTTCTGTAATATTCATAAACGCATGATTGTCTACATGACGAATGATACGCTTTATTTCTCCTAATTCGTAACGAGTTACGACGGTGTAAATCATTTTTTTCTTATGGTTGGTATAGCCGCCGACAGCGTCTACCATCGTCACACCACGTATACCGTGATGCAGTAGTGCGCTTTTAATTTCCTCGCCTTTTTCTGTAATTGTCATTATCGTTAATTTAATATGTTTTGTATGCACAGCGTCAATTATCTTGCTGACAACAAAACGGCTAATTAACGTGTACAGTGTAATATCCCATCCGAAAATAAAGCCAGCGACAACAAGTAAGACTAAGTTGAAGACAAAAATAATGGCACCAATCGAAATGTCTTTATATTTCGCTACAATCAATCCAACAATATCAAATCCACCAGTTGAAGATGCAAATCGGAATATAATTCCTGATGCTGCACCACAGATAACACCACCAAATACAGAAGAAAGTAAAATATCATCTGATACTTGATGTACGGGGATAATGTTCATGGCAAGTGATGATACAGCCACGAAATAAGCTGTTAAAAAGGTTGTCTTCTTTCCTAAGTAAAAGTGACTTAGAACAAGTAGTGGGATGTTTAATAAAAAGATAAGTGCACCGATATTATAGTGCATTAAATAACCGATAATCATCCCTACACCAGCGAAACCACCGCTAATCATATTATGCGGGATAAAAAACATATTCATTGAAATAGCATACAAAATCGAAGCTACAAAAATAACAATCAACTGTATTATAAATTCTAAATGAAATGTTCTAGCTGCTGGGAAGGATAAAAAGGCGGTGTCGGGAACGTAATCGGCGTCTCCTAATTGACCCATAGTATGTTTCATCTCCATATTCATTTTTGATTACAAGAAGAGAATAATGCTTTTTTCAAAAACTGGCAATAGTTTTATTATAATGCAAAAATTTTATAAATTTCTAACAAATCAATCCTATTCAGTTATGTGTGTGAATATACTAAAGAAAGCGAATACACTAATCGTCTTCGTATATTTTCCTGATAAAATATGCAAAAGGTTTAATTTGAAAATAAAAGAAAATAGAGAACATTTGTGGAATGTGCTAAAATGAACTTATTAAGGATGTGAAGCGATGGAATTTTTATTGCAAGATGCAATTCTCTATATATCTGTTGTAACGACAGCGCTTTGTTTATTAGAAGTCTTTTTTCTCGCTAATGTTTCTCGCTTTGTACGCCAGCAAACATCGAGCGGTAGACAAAAAGCTTTCGCATTAGTTGATACATGTGAAGAGCGTATAGGAAATACTCCGCTTTTTTCTATCTTCTATAAATATGGAATGATTCGTTCGGTTCGTAGACAAGAATCGAGCGGAGAGAGTGACGAGGTCGGTCCGTATACACCAATGTTTCGCTAACTAATTACGAAACATTGGAGGAATGAACATGTTAAAATCATACCGAGCTGTGCTCGTTAGTTTATCATTATTACTTGTTTTTGTTTTATCTGGGTGTAGCAATACGGCACCGATTGATGCAAATAGTACTGGGATTTGGAATCACTATTTTGTATATCCAATCTCACTTATGCTTCAATTTGCCTCACATCATGTACCTGGTGGAAGCTTTGGGATTGCGATTATTATTATTACGCTTTTGGTTCGCTCAGCAATGATCCCATTAGCTGTTTCGCAATATCGTAGTCAAATGAAGATGAAAACAATGCAGCCAGAGATGCAAAAGTTGAAAGAAAAACATGGTGATGTAAGCAAAGATATTGAAAAACAAAAACAATATCAAAAAGAAATGTCAGAACTAATGAAAACAGGTGGGTGGAATCCTTTAGCTGGTTGCTTGCCACTTTTAATACAAATGCCAATTTTTTCAGCATTGTATTATGCGATTAGCCGGACTGAAGAGATTCGTACATCTTCATTTTTATGGGTAAACTTAGGACATGCAGATCCGTATCATATATTACCGATTCTTGCAGCACTGACAACATTTATTCAAATGAAGGTTATGCAGTCAAATACATCGGCAGGAGAGCAAGTTCAAATGCTGAAAGTGCAACAGTTCATGATGCCAGCAATGATTTTATTTATGGGATTTGCGGCGCCATCAGGACTTGTATTATACTGGATTACAGGTAACATATTTACAATGCTACAAACAATTGTGCTTAGAAAAGTAATGGATCGTGAACAAGGACAATTACAAAATGCATAGAAGAAAGCCACTCTAATTTAGGAGTGGCTTTTTTGATGTATTGAATTTTGGTACCACAATAGAATCATTTTTTACAGTCGCCAAGTCTTGTAGAAACAGTTAAGGGAAAATTAAGAAACCAACTTTACTATATGTATTGTATACGAGAGTGTACATGTTTTCGAAATGTATGTGATACAAAATGAAGGAGGAAGTTTTTTATGAAGAAGAAAAAAACAGTTGGATATTTAGTAGCTGCCGGAGCTTTATCACTAGGAATCATAGGGGGAGTAGGTGTTCCTGCTTTTGCGGCAACGAACGATGCCAATTCTACATCAGCAACAGAACAAACGACAAAAGGAAATCAGAATCAAAAATTGGATGAAGCAACGAAACAAAAAGTACAAACGATTATGGAGAACGCCAAAAAACAATTAGCTGAACTAGGTGTAAATCTTCCTGAAAAAGGGAAGCGCGTGGAAATGTTAGCAAACCTTGATGATGGGGCAAAAGAAAAGGTAAAAGCGATTATGGATCAGGAAAAATCGGGTACATTAACACATGAACAAGCAAAAGAGAAATTGGCCGAACTAGGTATAAATCTTCCTGAAAAAGGGAAGCGCGTGGAAATGTTAGCGAACCTTGATGACGAGGCGAAAGAAAAGGTAAAAGCGATTATGGATCAGGAAAAATCGGGTACATTAACACATGAACAAGCAAAAGAGAAACTAGCCGAACTAGGTGTAAATCTTCCTGAAAAAGGGAAGCGTGTGGAAATGTTAGCGAACCTTGATGACGAGGCGAAAGAAAAGGTAAAAGCAATTATGGATCAGAAGAAATCTGGTACATTAACACATGAACAAGCAAAAGAGAAACTGGAAGAATTAGGTGTGAAACTTCCTGAAAAAGGAAAACAAGAAGAAATGTTTGCAAACCTTGATGATGCGACAAAGAAAAAAGCGGAAGCGATTATGGACAAAGTAAAAGCACAATTAGATGAGCTAGGTGTCGATTTTCCAATTAAAGATCATAAATTTTTAATGAAGAAGGCAAGTAACTAATTGAAATATAGAAAGTGTAAAAACCGTTAATAGAAGTTTCTTTCGTATGGGCAACCGAAAGAAACGATATAGAGTTTATTCTAGGACAGATTTCTCTCTTGAAGAAATCTGTCCTTTTTTATCGAAAATTAGAGAAATGTATTAGGTTCTGTTATAATATGAGAAGAAATATTTTGTATGTTATATAAAAATAATATTGATTTTTTTAGAACATTCAATATAATGAACATTAACTACAAAATTCGACATCAAGAAGTGATGATGAGGACATGATCGATTTTTTACGATTCTCAGAGAAGGAGGTCTTTGGCTGTGAGCTTCCTAATACGGAAAAATGGATTACCACCTCTGAACTGCAGCAGTGAACGAATATCTAGTAATTGCTTGCCGGCAAAAGCCGTTATTTAGACTTGAGAAATTGGTGAAGTGTGTTACTTTGCTGATGAAACAAGGGTGGAACCACGAATACAACACTCGTCCCTTTTTTAGGGAGGAGTGTTTTTTTATTTCATTTTTGCATCACACTAGAATTGGAAGGAGGAAATGCGGCATGCATCATGATGAGAAAAACAAAATTGGTTTAACGGTAGCACTATCAATCGTCGTAGGAACTATTATTGGATCTGGTGTATTTATGAAGCCAGGGAGTGTATTAGATTACTCAGGGAGTTCTAATATGGCAATTCTTGCTTGGGTAATAGGTGGCTTGTTAACATTAGCTAGTGGTTTAACTGTAGCTGAGATTGGAGCACAAATTCCGAAAAATGGTGGATTGTACACGTATTTAGAGGAGATTTACGGAAGCTTTTGGGGGTATTTATCCGGCTGGATGCAAACAATTGTATATGGTCCAGCTATTATTGGGACATTAGGTTTGTATTTTAGTTCTTTAGTGATTAACTTTTTCTATCTAGATAAAGTATGGAATTTACCAATAGCAATTGGAACAGTTGTGTTCCTTGGTATTGTCAATAGTGTTGGAACGAAGTATGGAGGTATTGTTCAAACAGTTACAACAGTTGGAAAGATGATTCCGATCGTGTTAATTGTTGTTTTAGGTTTTTGGAAAGGGAATAGTGATATCTTTAACGTAGTTGTACCGATATCAGAAAATCAAAGCATTGGGATGGCAATTTTAGCAACGTTATTTGCTTATGATGGTTGGATTTTACTTGCTTCTATCGGCGGTGAAATGAAAAATCCAACAAAGTTATTACCAAAGGCAATGACATTAGGGATTTTAATTGTAACAGCAGCTTACGTATTAATTAATTTAGCATTGCTGAAAGTATTACCAGCAGCAAAGATTGTAGATCTTGGAGAAAACGCGACAGCGACAGCAGCAGGTATGCTTCTTGGAGAACATGGCGGGAAAATCATTAGTATCGGTATTATTATTTCTATTTTTGGATGCTTAAACGGAAAGATTTTAACATTCCCGCGTATTCCAATGTCAATGGCGGAACGTGGACAACTTCCATTTTCTAAGTTTATTGCTAAGGCACATGAAAAGTTTAAAACACCAGCAAATGCGATTACTTTTGAAATCATATTAGGGATTATTTTAATGATTATTAGTGATCCAAATAAGCTTTCCGAGATTTCTGTATTTATTATTTATATTTTCTATGTGATGACATTTATTGGGGTCTTCATTTTACGAAAACGTAATGAAGGGAAAGAACGTGCATACAGTGTGCCACTATTCCCGATTGTACCAATCGTGGCGATTTTAGGATCACTATTCGTAATTGGAAGTGCGATTATTAATGATCCAATAAGCTGCTTCTTATCGATTGGAATGGTATTTACAGGTCTACCGATTTACTGGTATTTAAATAAGAAAAAAGAAACGCGGTCCTAAAGAATAGGGATAGTGCAAAGAGCAGGCATATGATATGTCTGCTCTTTTTATTTGTAAAAAATTTCTAGTCGTATGCAGGAGAATTTACACTTGATTGCAAATGTTATTTTGGTTACTATGATTGTAGTAACCAAAAGTGAACGAAAGAAAGTGTGGGGAAAAACGTGAATTTTCGTGTATATATTTTAGCGATTGCGGCATTCGTAGTCGGGACGGTTGAGCTAATTATTGGAGGAACGCTCGATTTAGTCGCGAATGATTTAGGTGTATCTATTAGTGCAGCGGGCCAGCTTATTACAATATTCTCGGTTGTGTTTGCTCTTTCAGGACCAATTTTATTGGCGGTGACAGGAAAAATTGAGCGTAAGACATTATATATCGGGGCATTATCTATTTTCTTAATTGGTAATATCATTTCAGCACTTAGTTTGAATTACGGGATGCTCATGTTCTCAAGGGTCATTTGTGCAGCAAGTGGGTCTTTAATTATTGCATTGTCAGTGACACTGGCTTCTAGTGTTGTAGAGCCGCATTTCCGTGCGCGTGCAATTGGAATTATTTTTATGGGGATTAGTGGGTCACTCGTACTTGGTGTACCATTAGGTCTTATACTTGGAAATGCATACGGATGGCGTGCACCATTTGTTTTAATTTCGGTCTTAACGGTTATCGCAATTGCTAGTATTTCTTTATTCTTAACAAAGGTTCCACCAGTAGCTGTATTGTCGATAAGAGAACAAATTGCTACTTTGAAAGATAAAAAGATCGTTAGTGCGCAGTTAACATCATTCTTATTCTTAACAGGACATTTAACACTATATGCATATTTGACACCGTTTTTAAAAGATGTGATGCATGTTGAAGCAAACTGGATTAGCGTGTTTTACTTTATTTTCGGTATTGCTGCAGTAATCGGCGGCGGTTTTGGAGGTTGGCTTGCTGATAAATGGGGATCGAAGAAAAGTATTATCTCTATTATTATCGTCTTTGCATGTGCGATTTTTATTTTACCGATGATGACATTCTCCTTCCCGCTATTTATTATTATGATGGGACTTTGGAGTATGTTAAGCTGGGCGATTTCACCGGCGCAGCAAAATTATTTAATTGAAATTGCACCAGAATCAGCTGGCATTCAGCAAAGCTTAAACAACTCAGCACTTCATTTAGGAATTGCACTTGGCTCAACGGTGGGCGGGGTTGTGATTGAACAATCATCTGTTATATATAATGCTTGGGTAGGCGGTGGATTTATTATTTTAGCGCTATTTTGTGCGATTTTCTCGATTACGAGAGGGCAGTCTACTCATGTGGCAAAGAAGGAATCTATCGTTTGATAGGTTCTTTTTTGTTTGAAATAAATTGAAGTATTTACCATTTTTGTATGTAAGGGTACAGAGAGGGGAGTGATGGCATATGGGTTTCGAATCAGTGATTGGCTTTTTGGCGATGGTGTTACCAGTTTTTCTGATTACTTTTGTACTACGATGGATTCGCTTCCTCTATCATAATTATGATAAACAGGTTAAGCAAAATGAGAAGATTATTGAGTTGTTAATTGAAATAAAGAAACAAAAGAAAAATAGCAAAGGAATTTCCTTTACTATTTTTAGTATCGTAATTTCATTAAAATGCTTCGTATTTCCTCATCATTCATAAAGAGGTCGTGATGTTTCTGTGTAATTTTCGCAAGGGCCACATCGTGATAGAAGAACTCTGTAAAGAATTTCACGAATGGCTGTGACATTGTTTTCATTGCCTGCCAAGATTCTTGTTCTACCCCAGCAAATAAAATTTCACGATCATCAATAATAAGAAGTAAGTAACGTTCTAATGCGTTAGGTTCTTCCGTTGGGATAAGAAAATGAATATTTGCAAGTTTTGTTTCTACATTACCGACTACAAGTGCCTCAATATCAACGCCTTGCTTTGCTTTTGTTTCAAGTAAGGGAAGATACTCTAAAAAGGTATCGTTCCAAGCGGAGATACGGATAGATTGTTTCGCTTCTTCTACTAACTGTTTACTTTGTACTTGAATAGAAGATTGCACTTTTAAACTCCAAACCCGATCGTCTGTGAATGATTTTTTTGAAATATTTGTTTGGAGTTCTTTAATATTAGATTGAAATTCTGCCGTTAATTTTTGGATGGCAAGGTCTAGTGGCAGGGCGGTATATAGCTTTTTCTTTTCTGAGACGGAATCCATGACCATTCCTTTATCGATGAGGCGCGCTAATACCTCATATATTTTTGCTTTTGGAACACCCGAATGTTTTACAATCGTTGTTGCATCTAGTGGTTCAACGCTTGAGACTACGACTTCATATGCTTGGCTTTCATATTGTGAGAAACCGAATTTTTGTAACATAATGCCCTCCGAACGAGTTAGATTCTATACATAAGAATAAAGAAGTATGTGCATTTACACAAGTGCTTCACTTTTTAACCAGGAAAAAAGAAAGAATAGAATCCGAATGGACCCTATTCTTTGTTGTCTGTTTAATTATGAATCGCCTTGAACATGAGTGTACCATTGTTTTCAGTAACAGTTAGTGTACCGTTAATTGCTCGAGTTGAGAATTGCTTTGTCTGAAAGTAATCTTTCGAACCGAGTTTTTCTAATATGGTATTTAAATCTTGCTCACTTAGAGCTGGATCAAGAGCTTTAATTACATTCTTTATTGTGGAATAAAAGGCGTCAATTTGCTCTTTAGATGTACCTGACCCGGCGATGGCAACAGCAGCGATACCACCAGTTGCTTTATAAATGGAAACACCCAATCCAAATTTCGTAGTAAAGATTCCGTTGTATGTTGCGATTTGTGTTGTTTCAGTAAAGAGTTTAATGCTGCTAACGGTAATGCCATTTGAACTTCCAACTGAGTTAATTGCATTTACTAGATTTTGCATGATTTGTGCCGTATCTACTGAAGCTGGTGGATTAGGTGGCGGAGTTGGATTAGGTGGCGGAGTTGGATTAGGTGGCGGAGTTGGATTAGGTGGTGGAGTTGGGGTAGGTTGAGGGGTTGGACTAGGCGTTGGAGTTGGATTAGGTGCTGGTTCTGGCTTCGGTTCAGGTTTTTCCACTGGTTTTGGGTCCTTCTGCCATATGTCGCACGCTGTTGTTCCAAATAGAAGCGGAATAGCTAATAAAGTAAGAAACAACTTTTTCATGTGTCCACTTCCTTTCAAAAGGATAAGGTGATTAAAAAAGGGTACCATCAATATATGCATAACAGATGGAGAAGGATTACTACGAATAAGCATATTATGAAAAATAAATTAAAAGTATAGTTATGGTTAGTAAAGTAGGAGAGAGTTTTGTACAATAGAAATGAAGCAAACATAGGAGGGAAACGATCATGGCAATTGTTGATGTATCGATTATTCCAGTTGGAACAGGTAATCCAAGCGTAAGTGAATATGTAGCAGAAGTACAAAAAGTGTTAGAGAAAAATGCAGATCGCGTGAAGTATCAATTAACACCGATGAATACAGTAATTGAAGGAGATCTTCCTGTATTACTTGAAGTAATTCAACAAATGCATGAGGTACCATATACAAAAGGTGCAAAGCGTGTAGCGACAACAATTCGTATTGATGATCGTCGCGATAAAGAAAGCACAATGGAGAAAAAATTAAACTCTGTTCGATCAAAATTATAGGGAAAAGCAGCGATTTTCGCTGCTTTTTTTATGTGTATAAATTAGGCAAGACGGGTGTATGCATGATACACTTTTTTATTATCAATTGTGGAATTTAGAGAAGGAGGAAGAACGATGAGTGACAAGTTTAATGAGCAGTTTGATGGGTTGCTTGAAAAGTATACAGAATTATTGCTAGGGGAAAGCAGTGAAGAAAGAAAAGAACAGGTGCAAAAATGGGCATTGTACTCTTATATCGCGAAAACGATGCCTGCTTTAGTAAAGCATTGGAATGAGACGTATCCAGATGCAAAAGAAGAAATGGTACATTTAATAGCTAATATTAAGAAGTTAAATGAAGAACATCGTAATCATAAAGACTAAAAGTCGCTCATAGAGTGGTTTTTTTATTATTTTCGACATGATATGACATTGTAAAATTTATATGTTTGATATTATTTATTTAAATTTATATATAAGGGGAGAAATGAAAGTGGATGCTGAAAAGAAGTCGAAGATTTGGGAGTATGTCGGATGGGGCGCAATTGTCGTAGTTGGCACTTTTACTACATTTATGTTGATGATGCTTATTTTTGGTGATCCGAAAACGAAATACAAAGCGGAAGAAGTGACAACAGATGGACAAGAGGTTCAAAATGCCGAAAAGGATTTGAAAAAAGAATACTCTGTTGGAGAAACAATTAAACTTGGTGATCATGGGCTTACTGTTACAGATGTAAAAAAATCAAATGGTGGGGAACTTGAAAAACCGAAACCAGGTCATGAATATATAGTTGTATCGGTAAATATCTATAACGGTGGAAAAGAGGATATTCCGTATAGTTCACTTGATTTCCAAATGAAAAATAGTAAGGGAAATATCACAAGCGTGATGTTTTCAACAGTTAACCAAAACAATGCTTTGAATTCTGGGCAATTAGCACCAAATGGCCAGGTAACAGGTTCAATGGTCTTTGAACAACCTGTAGGGGAAAAGTTACAATTACAATTCACACCAAATTTCTGGGACAAGAAGAAAAAAATAATTATAAACCTATAGGTAAGGCTAAATATTGTTAAAGATGGATTGCTGTAGGTCTGCATTTTATATTTTATGTGGAAGAGGCACTTTTTTGAGTGTCTTTTATTTTATAAAAAATTCTCACACAAAGTGCAGGGTTCAAGTGTAAAATACTGATTTGATAGGAATTCAGTAAGAGTCTTCTTTTTTATTTTAGTTACCATTATTTTGTGAAAAATAACATCATGACAACAAGGAATACTTGTAGATGGATCTAGACTTCTTCCACTTATTGTATGTTATATTTTAAAACATAATAAATACTAAAAAAATGTTGGGCGATATAGTTTATCTTTGATATATTTGAAGAATAATTGAAATATTAAGACCGACTGATAGAGGTGTTTGCGTGGAATTATTTGAGTATTATACAAAGAAAGGGAAGTTTAAGTGTTTAATTGGAACGGGAGTTTTTCTTTTTGGATTATTTTGTATATATAATACTTGGGGTTATGTTAATTGGGGAGAAGTAATCTTCATTATTATAGTTTCGTTTGTTGTTTTGGGAATTGGATTTTGGCAATTAAGAAAAGGGAATTTATTAAAAGAGAATATGGTTAAAAATGATGTAACGTTTTGGGATATTGACACTTATGTTTTATTAGAATTGCCCGAAAGTAATAAACATTTCGGTTTATATACCCCTGATGGGAGATATGTAGCAGGAACAAAGATGATTTCTTCGACATTACCTTTTTTAAAAAATAAACAAGTTGTTGGATTGGAAGCAAGTGATGGAGAAATTCTTGCATATTTTCATAGTGAAGTTGAAAATTATGATTGGGCTATTTATGATTCAAATTATAATTGTGTAGGTATGTTTAAAGAAAATATGATACAAGGATTTGGAATGGTACGTGGTTCTTTGATGGATGAAAAAGAGATAAAACTTTCTGAGGTAGAAGTGGAATTTGATTTTTTCGAAACGTCTTTTCGTACAAGAGATGATCGTATATTAATAAATTGTAAAAGAGGATATATGCCTTTGGAATGGAATGAAAGATTTGGATTAAATGCACCTATTATTAAATTAGGTAACAATATTTCTAATACTGAAAAGATATTTGGTTTAGGGGTTCTTTTCTATATTTTAGAAACAATTAAAGTAAGAAAAAGTAGGATTTTTAATGATTAGAATTAAATATTTATATTATGAAATTTATTGAATGTTTTATTAGGGGGGATATACATGGGGAATATACAAGTTAAACCGGAAGAATTGAGAAGAATTGCAAAGAATTTTAAATATGCTAGTAATGTAGAATCAGATCGTCATTTGAAGATTCAAGGGGAATTATTTAATCTTCAAATGAGATGGATTGGTGCGTCAAGTTTAAGTTTTTATAATGATTTACCTAGAATGAATAAAGCACATGAATCTTTTCTTAATGTTTTAAAACAAATAGAAGATGAATTAATTCGTATAGCAGAGAAATTTGAAAAGGCTGACTTGGAATATTCACCTGAAAGTTCTAAAAATGATTCATTTTTGATGAATACAAAATCTGCAGTTGAAGCAGGTGCTGGAGTAGTTGTAAAAGGAATTGGTAATGTAATCAATGGTAAAAAGTATGAAAAATCACTTGTAGATGAAAAGGGAGATGGTGGTTTATTTATTAAAGGTCTTACACTTGAAGCGGAGCCATTTGTAAGTTCTCGTACTTATGATCAATTTGATGTAAAAGATAGAGAAAAGAGGGAACAAACTTATGGACCTATGGTTGGTTTTACAGTAGCTCAAGCTGGAATAGAACGAGAGAATATTGGAGGAAGTGGATTAGGAGCTGAAGCTAAAGTAGCACTTGCTACTGCAGAGTTAGGTGCTCATGTAGAAAATGGAAATTTACATATAGGGGCTGAAGCTACTCTAGTAAAATATGAGAGTGCTATAAAAATCCCTCTTCCATTTATTGATAAAAAATTACAAATTGGGGGATCAGCGTCGCTTGGGACACTCGGGGGATCTTTTGAAGCTGGAAAAAGCGGATTCAAATTCCATTTACCATTTGGTCCTGGTGTAGGTTTATGGGGATTTGGTTTAGAAGTTAATGTTAAGGAATAAAGGAGATAATTAGTATGAATAAAAAAGTGAAAAATTTTAAATATCTTATGATTATATTAGCTTGTATTGCAATTTTCGGTACAATTTTACCTAATGCATTAGATCCGAATGAAACATTAGCAGGTAACATTTCAGTTGCAGTTTTTGGTATAATTGGTACTTGTTTATTATTTTCTATCACTTATTTTATTATAAAAAAAGCTATTTTAAGAAGGGGAAAATAAGATGGGACAAAATTTAGAGTTAGAATTACTTCCAATAGGTTCTGTTGTAATGTTTAAAGATTGGGAACATCCATTAATGGTTTATGGAAGAAAACAGATGGATTCTGAAACAAAAAAAACATGGGATTATGTATGTTGTTATTTTCCTCATGGTAATATTTCTTCGGAGTATAATTTCTTTTTGAATCATGAAGATATTTCTAGTGTTTTACATCTTGGTTTTATTAATGAAACAGAATTAGAGTTTCAAAAGTTATTTAAAAAAGAAAGTGAAGAAAAACAGTAATTATTTTTAAGGTATTAGTGTTTTTGAAATAGTTAAAGAGTGAAATTTTAGAAGATAAATCATCAAATTTCTAGTGAAAAGGTAGAATATATAATATGATTTTAGGAATTTCATATTTTGATATTTTTTGTATTATAATTATTGTCTCGTTTTTTTTCACTTTTTGGAGATTGAATGTGTGGTATAACAAGAAACATAATGTTCCTAAGGTTTTTCAATGGCTTCCTAGAAGATGGGGGAAAAGAAAAGTTTCAGAGCATTTATCTCAACTAAATAAAAAGTTAGAAGCTGAAGGAAAGGGAATTTTAGTTACAATTTATGCTATAGATTTATACATTGTAACTATTCCTTGTACAGTAAAAAAATATAGATTTTAATACATATATATTTAAAGAAAAGACTTTTTAATTAAAAAGTCTTTTCTTTATAAATTTTTATTATTTGTAACCGATATTTTAGTTATTATTAAATATATCTAATAATGGAAAAAACAGAGAAAGATACATTACTTCCCATCGGTTCAGTTGTGAAATTTAAAACATGGGAACAACCTTTGATGATATATGGTAGAAAACAAGAAGATTCAAAAACTAAGGAAACTTGGGATTATGTAGCTTGTTATTATCCTATTGGAAATATTTCAAGTGAATATAATATGTTTTTCAATCATGAACACATATCAGAAGTTATTTTTACTGGTTACATAAATGAAGATGAAATTAAGTTACGTGAAGATTTAAAATAATAATTTGAATTTATAACTATAATATTAAAAATTTATATTCACTAGGATATATTTTTTATTATAGTTATTTTTATAAGCTTTAATGGTGAAAATTTTATTGTGAATAAAAGGAGTAATTATGTTGAAAATCATTAAAAATGCAATTTTGTTTGTTCTATGTTTAGTAGTTCTTAGTGGTTGTTTTACTAGGGAGGGTACAATTGTTGGCGGAAAAGTACATGGTTCTTCAGATAGTGTATCTGGTAAATATAAAAAATTCTCTGGTTCAGCAACTCAAGATATGAAAGTGAAAAAAGGTGAAAATTGGGTATTTTCTTTTGATGATACAACTAAACAAGGAACTATAACTGCTGATGTTGTGGATTCAAATGATAATACAATATTAGAGTTTAATAATGGAAAAGACCAAAAAAATATTAAAGTATCTAAAGATGATACATATAAGGTTAAAATTAAAACGGAAGAACATGGTGGGGAATTTCGAATATCATGGGAAAAAGAAAAGTAGTCTTTTGAAATAAAAAAGCATCTTAAGTTAGATGCTTTTTTATTTTGTAATTCTCTAGCAAAAAAGCCTGAGGAAAAATAATCCCCAAGCTTTAAATTGATTATCGCTATTCCACTAAATTAGCCAACAACATGTAAATTTTCTTTTATCGCGACAAAATAACTATCTATAAAGGAATTGCTTTATGGTGTCGGAGCTATCTCTAAACGCCAATCATTGCATTGCATGATACTCCCTGGCGGATATTCAAAATCACATTCACTAATAAATAAGAAATCGAGTTTTTGGCAAATAGCGTTTGAAGCAGGATTACGGATGGAAGGAAAGGCATGCATGAATCTGTGCTTTTGTTCCAGTCTAGCATGAGCGATAGCTTGTTCAATGGCGTTTGTTGCGATTCCTCTACCTTGAAATGCTGGTAGGACACTCCATCCAATTTCATACACGGTCTCTTCTTGCCAGTAGTTGTCCCAATAGCCAATGCTACCAACAATTTCGAGTTGCGGGAGTAGGACGATGCTAAACATACGTCCGGTCCCAAGTCTACTAATCCTAAGGTACCGTTCGTGACGAGCGAGGAGTTGTTCTTCGGTTTCGGGACCTCCTAGGTATTCTAACATCTCAGGTGTATTCATAAGACGAAGTAAAGTAAGATTGGCATCGTTCCAAGGTTTAATCCGAACTTGTTGCGCATTTATTCTTTTTGTCATTTTTCACACTCCAATTATTATTTTTCGCCCCGACAAAATTGTATATGCTGTACAGGATAATACCTTAAAGTGAAACTAGGATCCTATGTTTTTACACTTTCTATGCTTATTTCAACAGAAATCTTCTCCCACCTTTTCCACTCGATTTTTATAGGAGGGAATTAAGTACACTCATGATGTTATATTTGTATTCATCTTCAGTCACATTAATATCTTTGTATAATTTATAGGGAGAAGTAAGAGGTATGACGAGTGTTGTCGAATTTTTATTTTAGGCTAGTTATTCACTTGTTTTTCTAGTTTCTTTTTAAATGTCGAAAAATTTTTATGAATATTTAAAAGCGACATTATAGGCTTTTAAACATTTTTATAGTATTTTATAAATTATCTAAATAATTATTTGTATCAAATAATTTTAAACAATGATATAATTTTGAAGAGGGGTAAAAAACAGATAAAGTACAGTCATAGGGGTGAATTACATGGAACAATTAATGCGCAATTCGTTTCTTTTCTTGTCAAAAAATAAAGCGCTAACAAAACTGGCTAAGAAGTACGGTTTACGCTTTGGTGCAGGGCGCTTTGTCGCAGGGGAGACAATTGATTTAGCTGCTGCAGCTATTAAACAATTAAATCAGCAAGGACTTTGTGTGACAATCGATTATTTAGGTGAGTTCGTCGACAATGAAGCAGAAGCAAATGAAATGGCAAGCCAATCGATTGAAGCAATCCGTGCAATTGGACGCGAAAAACTTGATTCACAGCTTTCTTTAAAAATGACTTCTATGGGATTAGACATCTCAGATGACATCGTAATGAATAATATGCGCCGCATTTTAGAGGCTGCAAAAGAAAATGGTGTGTTTGTTACCATCGATATGGAAGATTACACGCGCTGCGGGAAAACAATTGAGATCTTTAAGCAATTAAAATCTGAATTCGATAATATCGGTACTGTTATTCAAGCTTACCTATATCGTACAGAAAAAGACATTGAGGATTTAAATGCATATAGTCCGAATTTACGTCTTGTAAAAGGGGCTTATAAAGAACCTGAAGAAGTGGCGTTCCCAGACAAGAAAGATGTAGATGACAATTATAAAAAGATTATTAAAATGCACTTATTAAATGGAAATTATACTGCAATTGCTTCACATGATGAAGCAATTATTGAATATACGAAGAAACTTGCTGAGGAACATAATATTTCACGTGATCAATTTGAATTCCAAATGCTATATGGTATTCGTACAGAACGTCAACTTGAGCTTGTAAAAGAAGGATACAAAATGCGTGTTTATGTACCATATGGAAATGACTGGTATGGTTATTTCATGCGCCGCTTAGCAGAACGTCCAGCAAACGTTGCGTTCGTTTTAAAAGGAATGATCAAAAAATAACCAAGGAGTCTAAATACTCCTTGGTTATTTTAATTGCTTAAATGCGTAATGTGCCATCTTTTTTGTATCCGGGTATAACTGAGTGCGACTAGAATAGAAGACAACGTTAATAATGCGTTTTCCGTCTTTCTCATCGACTGTTACGACAGTATATTTTCCTAAAGCAGATAAACCACTTTTACTACCAATCGCATATGGATCATCGTAAAGTTCTTCGCGGCCATAGTTTGCGAGTTTTTTTGTTCTTTCAGAAGTATGTAATGTTGTGCGGGTTGTATTCATATAATCAAGCACTATTGGGAATTTTAAAGCTTCTTTCGTAATGATTGCAATGTCATAAGGTGAGACTTTATTGCCGAGTGCATCAGCTCCGCTCGCGTTTTTAAAAGTGGCATGTTTTGTCCCAAGTTCTTTTGCTCTCGCATTCATCATTTTTACAAATTCTTCTTTTGATCCCGCGATATGCTCTGCAATGGATTCAGAGATTGGATCGGCACTGATGATGAGCATGAGTTTCAATGCTTCATCCCTTTTTAATTTTTCACCCGCGCGAAGTTTAATTTTCTTACTTTGACTCTCCGTTTTTATCGCATTTTCTGTAATTGTAATTTCTTCGTCTTTTTTCACATTCTCTAGTAAAAGAAGAGTGGTCATCATTTTTGCTACACTAGCTGGGTAAGAACGCTCTTGTTCCCGTTTTCCATATAGAATTTCGCCAGTGTCGGCATCAATTGTAATGCCGTATTTCCCTGTAATAGCAGGTTGATCATCTCGCACGTCTTTTTGCCGCTGTGCATAGGAGAAGAAGATCATACTTGTAAAAAGTGTGGCAATCATTACAATCATGACTATTGTTCGTTTCATTATGTAGTCCCTCTTTTGTTTCGCATTATGTATATACAAAATAAATTGGGCAGAAAAGCAGCCCAATACTCATTATGCCACGTTCTCTGCCCAAAAATATAGCGTTATTTTTCACCCATGTTGTGCTTTTTGTACTGTTGGTTGTTACCTTGACGACCTTTTTCGATTCCGCGATCCACCGGTCCTGCATTTCCTGTTACACTTGCAGCACTAATACCCGCATTTGAAGGGTCTTTCTTAAGTCTTCCCATATATATTCCTCCATTTTTGTCAAATTCTAAAAAGGAAAAAGCGTATTTTATCAAGAAAATACACAATTATAGAGTACCCAAACAAAAGAAAATAATTTATTTCAGAAAATTTTATAAATAAATATATTGCGAAAATTTAAACAGTAGCATATATTTATTAGTAGAGGCTCACTCATTGATTGCGACGTATGTCGAAAAATTGAATGAGCATTCATTCAAGAATAGGGGGAGAAATGGATGTTCCAAATTAAAAAGGCTGCTGTTCTCGGTTCTGGCGTAATGGGCTCAGGGATTGCTGCACATTTAGCCAATATCGGTATACCAACATTACTGCTTGATATTGTACCTCAGGCGCTTACAAAAGAAGAGGAAGCGAAGGGACTTACATTAGAACATAAAAGTGTGAGAAATCGTTTTAGTAACGGGGCACTACAAAAATTAGTAAAGCAAAAGCCAGCTCCTCTTACGGTGAAAGATAACTTAGCGCTGATTGAAGCAGGGAATTTAGAAGACGACATTGAGCGTCTTGCTGATGTAGATTGGATTATTGAGGTTGTTGTTGAAAACTTAGATATTAAAAAGAAACTATTTGAAAAAGTAGATGCTGTTCGTAAACCTGGCTCGATTGTGAGCTCAAATACATCAGGTATTTCCGTTGAAAAAATGGCAGAAGGTCGTTCAGATGACTTCAAAGAACACTTCTTAGGAACGCACTTTTTTAACCCACCACGTTATTTAAAACTTCTAGAGATTATACCGACAAAAGAAACAGATCCACAAGTGTTAAACTTTATGAAATTATTTGGCGAAGACGTTCTTGGAAAAGGCGTTGTTATCGCGAAAGATACACCAAACTTTATTGGAAACCGCATCGGTACGTACGGCTTACTTGTAACATTGCAAGAAATGATTAAGCGCGGCTATAGCGTTGGGGAAGTTGATTCTGTAACAGGACCATTAATTGGTCGTCCGAAGAGTGCAACGTTCCGCACGTTAGATGTTGTTGGTTTAGATACATTCGTTCATGTTGCGAACAATGTATATGAAAATGTACAGGAAGAGGAACGCGATGTATTTAAAGTACCAGCTTTCATGCATGACATGCTCGATAAAAAATGGCTTGGAAGTAAAACTGGTCAAGGTTTCTTCTTAAAACAAGGAAAAGAAATTTTAGAGCTAAATCCTGAAACAATGGAGTATGGAGCTCGTAAAAAATTAAAAGCTGCTTCTGTAGAGTTAAGCAAACAAGAAAAAGGATTAGCGAACAAATTGAAAGCGCTTGTATACGCGAAGGATCGTGCAGGAGAGCTGTTATGGAATATTATCACACCGACGCTTTTATACTCAGCGAAGCTTCATAAAGAAATTGCAGATGATATTGTCGCAATTGACCAAGCGATGAAATGGGGATTTGGCTGGGAGCAAGGGCCGTTTGAAATTTGGGATGCAATTGGCGTAGAAAAATCCGTTCAAAAGATGGAAGAGAACGGCCAAGTTGTTCCGGTATGGGTGAAAGACATGTTAGAGAAAGGTTTTGGTTCTTTCTATAAACATGATAATGGCGAAAGCTATTACTACGATAACGGTGAATATAAACTGATCGAACGTAATAAAAAGGCGATTTCGCTTAAACAATTAAAAGAGAAAAATGGTGTATTAAAGAAAAACAGCGGAGCAAGCTTAATCGATTTAGGCGATGGCATCCTTTGTTTAGAATTCCATTCAAAGAGCAATGCAATCGGTATGGACATTACGCAAATGATTAATTACGCTGTTGACGAAGTGGAAAAGAATTATAAAGGACTTGTTATCGGAAACCAATCGAAGAACTTCTGCGTTGGTGCAAACCTTGCGATGATTTTAATGGAAGCACAAGATGATAACTACTTTGAAATTGAGTGGGTCGTGAAAAACTTCCAAGATGCAATGATGAAAATTAAGTACAGTTCTAAGCCAGTCGTTGCAGCGCCATATGGTATGACGCTTGGCGGCGGTACAGAAGTTTGCTTACCAGCAGCTAGCATTCAAGCTTCTAGCGAAACGTATATGGGATTAGTAGAAGTTGGTGTTGGTTTAATCCCTGGCGGTGGCGGTAACAAAGAGCTATACATTAAACACTTAAACAAAATGGCAAACGGTGTAGAATTTGACCTGCAAAAGGTTGCAAATAAAGTGTTCGAATCAGTTGCAATGGCAAAAGTATCTACATCAGCACAAGAGGCTGTTTCTCGCAACTTCTTAGGCGATAAAGATGGTATTAGTGTGAATGGTGATCACTTATTATATGATGCAAAACAAAAAGCACTTGCTTTATATGAAGCGGGTTACAAAGCACCGGTTCGTAAAAAGGTACCGGTTGTTGGTGAGACAGGGTATGCAACACTTTTACTTGGAGCTGAAGCAATGCATCTATCTGGTTACATTTCCGAATACGACTTACACATTGCGAAAAAGCTCGCATATGTCATTGCCGGCGGAAAAGTACCGTACGGAACAGAAGTTGATGAGCAGTATTTATTAGATGTGGAACGTGAAGCATTTATCAGTTTAGTAAGTGAGATGAAATCACAAGCAAGAATGCAGCACATGCTTGTAAAAGGAAAGCCATTACGTAACTAATAACGAGGGGAGATATCGTTCATGAGAGAAGCTGTCATTGTTGCGGGAGCAAGAACGCCAATTGGTAAAGCAAAGAGAGGTTCATTAAAAACAGTTCGTCCTGATGATTTAGGGGCATTAGTAGTAAAAGAAACGTTAAAGCGTGCAAATAACTATGAAGGACCAATTGATGATTTAATTTTTGGTTGTGCGATGCCAGAAGCAGAACAAGGCTTAAATATGGCGCGTAATATCGGCGGACTAGCAGGACTTTCTTATGATGTTCCAGCTATTACAATTAACCGTTACTGTTCTTCAGGCTTACAAAGTATCGCTTACGGTGCAGAGCGCATTATGCTTGGTCACTCTGAAGCTGTATTATCTGGCGGAGCTGAATCGATGAGTTTAGTTCCAATGATGGGGCACGTCGTTCGTCCAAATAGCCGACTTGTAGAAGCGGCTCCAGAATATTATATGGGCATGGGCCACACAGCAGAGCAGGTTGCTGTGAAATATGGAATTTCTCGCGAAGAGCAAGATGCGTTTGCGGTAAGAAGCCATCAGCGTGCAGCAAAGGCATTAGCGGAAGGGAAATTTGCTGACGAAACAGTACCTGTTGATGTAACGCTACGTACTGTTGCAGCGAATAATAAAATTCAAGAAGAAACAATCGTCTTCTCACAAGATGAAGGAGTAAGAGCAGATACGACACTCGATATCTTAGGAAGATTACGTCCAGCATTTAACGTTCGCGGTTCTGTAACTGCTGGTAACTCTTCACAAATGAGTGATGGTGCAGCGTCCGTACTTCTGATGGATCGTGAAAAAGCAGTGAGCGATGGCATGAAGCCACTTGCGAAATTTCGTTCATTTGCAGTAGCTGGTGTACCGCCGGAAGTAATGGGGATTGGGCCAATCGCAGCGATTCCAAAAGCTTTAAGATTAGCAGGATTAGAGCTATCTGATATCGGCTTATTTGAGTTAAATGAAGCATTCGCATCTCAATCGATCCAAGTTATTCGTGAGCTTGGCTTAGATGAAGAAAAGGTAAATGTAAACGGCGGTGCAATCGCACTTGGACATCCACTTGGCTGTACAGGAGCAAAATTAACATTATCTCTTATTCATGAGATGAAACGACGCAACGAACAATTCGGCATTGTAACAATGTGTATCGGCGGCGGAATGGGAGCAGCTGGGGTGTTTGAGCTACTATAAAAAAGTGGAAACAACCGAACGTTCTAGCTATCGGGGCTAGATAAATAAAGAGTGGAAGCAATTAAAGGATGTAAAAATAAAGGAAGAGCCAGCTTCTCTTGAAATGAGAGAAGCGGCTTATGAAAATATGAAGGAGGAAATTTTCATGGAAAAAACAGTGGGAAATGCAGTTAAAGGCGGTAGCTTTTTAGTTGATGAGATTACGATTGATCAAGTATTTACACCGGAAGATTATAGCGATGAGCATAAAATGATAGCGAAAACGACAGAGGACTTTATCATAAATGAAGTTCTACCAGAGCTTGAGTATTTAGAGCAACATGAGTTTGACCGCTCTGTTCGCTTATTAAAAGAAGCTGGTGAACTTGGTTTATTAGGAGCTGACGTACCAGAAGAGTACGGCGGAATTGGACTTGATAAAGTAAGCTCAGCGTTAATCGCAGAGAAATTCGCTCGTGCTGGTGGATTTGCAATTACACACGGTGCTCACGTTGGTATCGGATCTTTACCAATCGTATTATTCGGTAACGAAGAGCAAAAGAAACAATATTTACCGCTACTAGCAACAGGTGAAAAATTAGCTGCATACGCATTAACTGAGCCGGGTTCTGGATCGGATGCATTAGGCGCGAAAACAACAGCACGCTTAAATGCAGAAGGGACACATTACGTGTTAAACGGAGAAAAACAATGGATTACAAACTCAGCGTTCGCTGATGTATTCATCGTATACGCAAAAGTAGATGGTGAGCACTTCTCAGCATTTATCGTAGAAAAAGAATATCCAGGCGTATCTACAAGCTCTGAAGAAAAGAAAATGGGTATTAAATGTTCTTCAACTCGTACGTTAATTTTAGAAGATGCATTAGTGCCGAAAGAAAATGTACTTGGTGAAATTGGTAAAGGACATGTCATTGCTTTCAACATTTTAAATATCGGTCGTTATAAATTGGGTGTTGGTACAGTTGGGTCTGCGAAACGTGCAGTAGAAATTTCAGCGCAATATGCAAACCAACGTCAACAGTTTAAACAACCAATCTCTCGCTTCCCATTAATTCAAGAAAAACTTGCAAATATGGCAGCGAAAACATATGCAGCAGAAAGTTCTGTATATCGTACAGTAGGTTTATTTGAAAGCCGTATGAGCACATTAACTGAAGAAGAAGTAAAAGATGGTAAAGCTGTAGCAGCTTCTATCGCTGAATACGCAATTGAGTGCTCTTTAAATAAAGTATTTGGTTCTGAAGTATTAGACTACGTAGTAGACGAAGGTGTTCAAATCCATGGTGGTTACGGATTTATGGCAGAGTATGAGATTGAAAGAATGTATCGCGACTCTCGTATTAACCGTATTTTCGAAGGAACGAACGAAATTAACCGTTTAATCGTCCCGGGTACGTTCTTACGTAAAGCGATGAAAGGTGAATTACCACTTCTGCAAAAAGCACAAAAATTACAAGAAGAGTTAATGATGATGATGCCAGAAGAAGTAGGTGATGAGTCATTAGCACTTCAAAAATATTTAGTAAATAACGCGAAGAAAATCGGTTTAATGGTAGCTGGATTAGCTGTTCAAAAATACGGTAAAGCATTAGATAAAGAACAAGAAGTTCTTGTTAACATTGCAGATATCGTAAGCAACTTATATGCAATGGAATCTGCTGTTCTTCGTACAGAAAAAGCAATCAAAGCAACTGGTCTTGAAAAGAATAAACAAAAAGTATTATACACTGAAGTATTCTGCCAAGAAGCGTTCAATCAAATCGAAGCAGATGCGAAAGAAACAATTATTGCAGTTGAAAATGGTGATATGCTGCGCATGATGTTATCAGCGCTTCGCAAATTCACTCGTCATACGCCGCTTAACGTAATTCCGAAGAAACGTGAAATTGCTGCGAAAATTTTAGAAGATGAGCGTTATACAGTTTAATCATTAAAAAAACCAGCAGTCTTATAATTGAACTGCACCCCAATTGTTAGACACAATTAACAATTGGAGGTGTAGTTTTTTTATGGCAAAGTTTTCATTAGAAGTTAAATTAGAAGCTATTCAGGACTATCTTGAAGGGAAAGAATCTTATAGAGCCATAGGCAATCGAATAGGTACGCATCATAAATCTATTATGAAATGGGTAGGTCTCTATAAAAAATATGGAATAGAAGGTTTGAGATCTAGGTATACAAATTACTCTGTACAATTTAAAATGGACGTACTTAACTTTATGAATGAAACAGGGACGTCTCTTTTAGAAACAGCTGTAATATATAATATTCCGGATCCATCGACTATTTTACAGTGGAAAAAAACTCTAGAAAAACAAGGTATTGACGCCCTTTATTCAAAAAAACGGGGGCGTCCAACGATGAAAAAAGAAACAAAGAAAGAACAGCCAGTAGAAGGATCACAAGAAGCATTATTAGCGGAAATAGAGCGTTTACGTATGGAAAATGCATATTTAAAAAAGTTGAACGCCTTAGTTCAAGAGGAGAGAAAATCTCAGAACGTCAAAAAGCGCAAGTAATTTATGAATTAAGGCATGTTTTTAAGGTAAGTCACTTAGTGAAAATAGCTGAGATTGCGCGTAGTACGTATTACTACTGGGTGAAACAATTTACTCGCCCTGACAAATACAAAGAAGTAAAAGAAATCATTAAACAGATTTTCGATGAACATAAAGGAAGATATGGGTATCGACGCATCACGTTAGAATTAAAAAATCGAAGTTACTCAATCAATCATAAAACGGTACGTCGATTAATGGTTGAGCTAGGTTTAAAATGTCTTGTCCGCATGAAGAAGTATCGTTCTTATCGTGGAAATGTTGGAAGAATTTCTCCAAATGTTCTTCAGCGTGATTTTAAGGCTTCTAAGCCTAATGAGAAATGGGTTACGGATGTGACAGAATTCCATTTATTCGGGAAGAAGCTCTATTTATCTCCAGTTTTAGATCTCTTTAATGGTGAAATCATTGCTTATAATATAGAAACACGACCTGTATTTCCACTCGTTACAAAGATGTTAGATCAAGCGTTTGAGCGTTTAAACGAAAGTGATTCCCCTATACTCCATTCGGATCAAGGGTGGCAATATCAAATGACTCAATACCAGCACTTACTTAAAGAACATCAAATTACGCAAAGTATGTCCCGTAAAGGAAACTGTTTAGATAACGCAGTCATTGAAAATTTCTTTGGCTTATTAAAATCTGAATTACTTTATCTACAAGAGTTTGAAAGTATGGAACATTTTACTTTGGAATTAGAAAAATATATTTACTATTACAATCACAAACGTATTAAGACAAAACTAAAAGGATTGAGCCCTGTGGAATACAGAATCCAATCCTTATTAGCTGCTTAGAATATTTGTCTAACTTTTTGGGTTCACTTCAAATCATGACTGCTGGTTTTTTGAGTTGATATAGTAGCTTATGGGTGCAGGACAGGGTAAGAAAAAGACTGATATTATATAAGATTTGTATGTATGCAAAATTGCATACATTTTTTAATTGATAATCATTATTATTGTAACTATAATGATTACAGGTATTAAATTAGAAATAATACCTTTTAAAGTAAAAAGAATAGAGGAGGAATTTAGTCAATGAAAAAACTTATTTTAGCTGGAGCATTAGGATTTGTAGTACTTACTGGAACGAACTTACCAGGATTAGAAGCAACAAAGGCAAGTGCAGCTACTTTAAATATGGAAGTAAAAGATGTTACAAAATCTTATTCATTAAGTTCTTATGAAGTTTCTCAAAAAGAATCTTTTAACCTGAAAAAGGGAGAAGAACTTACTGTATTCGTATATAATTCAGGATTTCCTATTTCTTACACGGTGTATGATGCAGACAATCAAGTAATTGGTACATATAATGCTAATTCACCGTATGGTCGTGTCTTTAAAGCACAAAAAGATGGGGAGATTTCGGTTCAATTTCAGGCAGGAGTGAATTCTTCATATGTAAAGAAAATGAGCTTTACGTCTAAATTTACACTTTCTAAATACACTACTGATGTAGCAAATACAAAAAAAGTAGAGAGCGTATTAGACGAAGGAACAAGTGTATTTGAAGCCGAGATTATTGAAGTTGGTAAGGATTATGTAGTAGTAAAATCTGAGGCATTAAACTCTGGGCGTTCTGAAGTGGATACAGGAACAATCTATTTTCAGGCAACAAAAGTTCCGGATGTAAAAGTAGGAGATCAAGTTAGAGTGAAGGGGATGTTTATAGGACATGAATGGTCAAATAGTTCTGTTGATGCTTCTATTGAAAAGTTAAATACAGAAGATGTTTGGGTATGGTCTTAAATTTTAATTTTACTTAAAATTTATATAAATCGTAAAAAGCTTATTCCTTAAAAAGGATAAGCTTTTTTGTTATATGAGGATATATAAAATGTAGGTTATATGTCTAATTAATACTAGAATGATTGAGTTAGTTTTCTTATAGAGCAAACCATCAATTATAGCTAATTAATTGTAAAAAGAAAGCAGTCTTTTTGTTAGTAATAAAAAAGATTGCTTTCTTTTTCTATTACTATAATTTAATTATTTAAAACTTCTTATAAAATAACTCGCATCATACCATGCTTTTGCAACACTCATAGCTAAAATTATAGATACATAAAAAAGAACTCCTGAAATTTCATTTCAACATTTTCATGTAGAGAGCATTTTTACTGTATACATTCCAAAAACAAATAAATACTAAATGATGAATGACCAAAGAAAGGAAGGTTTTTATTATGCCAAACTTAACTGAGCTTGAGCTTGAAAATTTACGTCATCTTATTGGGGGGCATGCGACAGTTGCGAATAAACTAGATCAGTATGCGCAGCAGTGTACAGATCCTCAATTGAAACAAATGCTACAACAAGATGCACAAGCTGCAAGAAATACAAAACAACAATTAATGTCCTTTTTAGGCTAGGAGGGTATCGGGTATGAATGAAAAAGATATGGTTAACGATTATTTATCGGAATTAAATGCTAGTTTGACTAGCTATGCGAATTACATAGCAGAGTCGAATAATGAACAGTTACATCAAACGCTGATCCACATTCGAAATCAGGATGAAATGAGACAACGTAATGTATACAAATATGCATTGCAAAAAGGATATTATAAACCAGCGGCTCCTGCAAATCCATCGGTTGTTCAGCAAACGAAAAGTCAATTAAGCGCACAGTAATGAATAAAAAAGCGAGTGAATCTCGGATGACGATTCACTCGCTTTTTTGCGCATTTGTATATGTCAATAAATATGTATGAAATATTTTTCCAGTTGTAACAAATATGACGAAAACAGAGTAGAGTGTTTCACAAAATATACATAAACTTTGCTCAATATTTCACGAAGTATCCATGGTTTCTATGGTGAGAATCTCTATAATGAAGAGTATAAAGAACAAATAAAACATTACATGATTACATAGGAGAGATTCTTATGAATAAAAACACAAGAAAAATAGCAATTATTGGTACTGGATTAGTAGGATCAAGCTGTGCGTATTCAATTGTGAATCAAGGTATCTGCGAAGAGTTGGCATTAATTGATATAAATCATGAGCGTGCAGTTGGAGAAGCGATGGATTTATCGCACTGCATTAACTTTACAAATACAAGAACAAAAGTATATGCAGGCGATTATGAAGACTGTAAAGATATGGACATTGTAATTATTACAGCAGGTCCAGCTCCAAAACCAGGACAAAGTCGTTTGGATACTTTAGGAGCAAGCGCGAAGATTATGGAAAATGTTGTAGAAGGTGTAATGGAAAGTGGATTTGATGGCATCTTCTTACTTGCATCAAACCCAGTTGATATTATTACTTATCAAGTTTGGAAGTTATCTGGATTGCCACGAAATCGCGTGATTGGTACTGGAACATCATTAGATTCTTCTCGATTAAGAACTATTTTATCTGAAATGCTAGAAGTTGATCCTCGTAGCGTTGACGGTTATTCATTAGGTGAGCATGGTGATTCACAAATGGTAGCTTGGTCTCATGTTACAGTCGGCGGGAAACCAATCTTGCAAATTTTAGAAGAGCAAAAGGAACGTTTCGGTGAAATTGTTTTAGATGACATTGTAGAAAAAACCGCAAAAGCTGGTTGGGAAATTTATAAACGTAAAGGAACTACTTATTACGGTATTGGTAACTCACTTGCTTATATTGCACGCTCTATCTTTAATGATGATCATCGTGTAATAGCTGTTTCAGCAATTTTAGATGGTGAATATGGTGAGTATGATATTTGTACAGGTGTACCAGGCGTTATTACAAGAGATGGTGTGAAAGAAGTTGTAGAACTAAACTTAACAGAAAATGAAGAAAGCCGATTTGCAAAATCGAATGATATTTTACGTGACTACATGAAAACAATCGGTTACTAAAATAGGAGAAGGTGAAACATATGAAGGAATATATAATGTCTCGTGTCTTTAAAGGTTCTGCCGGAATTGCACAAGGTATTTTCGTATCCCTTGGAATTGGTTTACTTATCGAAAATATAGGAAGAATTGTTGATATTCCGATGTTAATTACAATCGGAGTTGTCGCGAAATCACTTATGGCACCAGCAATTGGAGCAGGAATTGCTTTTATGCTTGGAGCAAACGGACTTGTCATTTTCTCAGCGATGGTTGCCGGGGCGATTGGAGCAGGATCCATTTCGATTACTGAAGCTGGTCTAATCATAAAAACTGGTGAACCGATTGGTGCGTTATTAACAGCAACTTTAGCAGTTTATATTGGTAAACGATTAAGCGGAAAAACTGCTTTAGATATGATGCTCGTTCCATTTGCAGCAATATTAGGTTCTGGTATAGTCGGTATTTGGTTATCTCAAAATATTAGTCCTGTCTTAAATGCAGTTGGCGCATTTATTAAAGATAGTTCAGCTGGTAGTCCATTCATTGCTTCTATCGTACTTGCGGTTGTTTGGGGACTATTACTTATCTCTCCAGCGTCATCAGCAGCTTTAGCAATTGCACTTAGCCTAGATGGTGTTGCAGGAGGTGCGGCACTTGCAGGATGCGTCGCTCAATTTATCGGATTCTCTGTTATCTCTGCAAAAGAAAACAATTTAGGTGGTATTTTAGCGCAGGCACTTTGTACTCCGAAAGTACAATTGCCGAACATTACTAAAAATCCAATGATTCTCGTCCCAACTGTCGTTGCCAGCGCCATTGTGGGTCCCGTATCTGCACTGATCTTCCAACTAGAAGCAGGTAAAGAAATGGCGGGTCTTGGATTAAGTTCTCTTATTGCACCAATTAATTTAATTTCCAGCCAAGGATTCGGTGTCGTACCAGCGATGGTTATCACTTATATCGTAATCCCAGTAGCTGTTTCATATATTCTTTACATAGTATTACGAAAAGCAGGCCGTATTCATTCTGGTGATATGACTGTGCCACAATCTTAAGTCACAACCCAAAATCTCATTTATATAGATAAAAGCAGACTGAAGAAGCCACAGTCTGCTTTTTTAGTTACATTTTATAAGTTTGTCTTACTGGAATTGTAACAGTTTCTTTTTTATTTACTAGTAATAATTGTACGCCGAAGTATAGTGTGCTAGCGACTGCCATACCTGAAACGGCATCTAAGAAAGCGTGCTGCTTTGTAAACAGTGTCGATAAAATAATAAGTGTTCCAAAGAAAGTAAGAATGAAATATTCTAATTTGTGCTGTTCTCTTCGTTTATAAGCCGCTAACATAATCACAAATGTTGTTAGGACGTGGATGCTAGGGAAACAGTTTACAGGCTGATCAATACTATAAATATAGCGCACTAAGTCGGAGAACACGTCTGTGCCTACAACTGTAGGTCTAGGGACCGTTGTTTGCCAAAAGTAATAAATTGAAAAACAAGCAAGTTTTCCGAGGATAACGCTGCTTAATGTTACATAGTACTGTTTGCGATCTTTAAAGCAGTAGTAAATGAGTGCACCGTATAAGTATGGAAACCAAAGTAAATAAGGAATAATAAATGCCTTCACAAATGGAATCCAATCATCAATCATAGTCGTTACATCGACGGCATGAACGCCAGATTTATTCAGTACATCGTAAAGGGGGCTTACGAGTACGAGTAGAAGTATATAACTTAATGGAAGAAAAGATGAAAGTTTATATTTTTTCATGAGTATCACCTATGTTTTAGTAATGTAAGTAAATCCAATTGATTATAATATAGAAAATCAAAATGGGCTATCGATTTTACTTACATTTTCTTGAATTAACCTTACATTTTTGTCACTTGACTTTGAAAATGGAGGGATAGGGATGAAGCGTTCACTAAGTTTTTGTTTTCTTATATTGTTATGCCTCGTGGGAGCTGGGTGTGAAAAGAATAAGGCTGTGCCATCTGCTTTAGAGTATAGCGGGAGAGCACTAGTAATTGGAGTTGTCGGCGAGGCACCAAAGGATACGTTTAGAAATATAAAGTTTGTACAGGTGAAATTAGATGAAATGAAGGAGAAATCTGATAAAGTCGACGGATTTCTCGTTATGAAAGAACATTTTGAAGAGGCATCAAAAGAAAAATATACAGATCTATTTTTAGGGTTAAAAAAGCCAGTGTTTTTTATCGGTTTAAAGGATAAATCATATTTAATTTTTACTAAAAAAGATTTAGATTATAATAATACACCGAGAGATGAAGAAATGATGTATACACAAGGTTTTGTAAATATGGGTAGCAGTGAAGGGCAGTTTTGGGGCACTGGTTTATACAATGATACGATTTCAGAGCAAAGTATTCATAATATGTATGTATACGTGTTTCAAACGATTGCGGATTATTTGAGTAGACAGTGAGGAGCCTATAGTTTAGGCTTCTCATTGTTTATTTTTGTATTAAATAAACGTTTGTTTAAGATGTATGTTCGATGTAAATGAATGCATATTTTAAGGGTTGTTTAGGTCATTATTAAATCAAATAAACGTTTGTTTAATATATATGTTCGGTCTAAATTATACGTAATAAATGAAGAGGCGGATTTTTATATTTATTTTTTTTGTATATGAAATCTTCTTAAATACCGGAAAAATAAGAAAAATTTGCAGGATTAAAGAAAGTTGTCACGAAATAAGTTAAAGTTTGGAGAAGAATCGTTTGAAATAATAAAATGTTTTCTATATGATAAAGGTAAAGGTTAGTAAAAAAGTAGGTGAATTTATGACAGTAACATTTTATTCATACCCAAAGTGTGGTACATGTCAAAAAGCAAAGAAATGGTTTGAGGCAAACGATGTAGCATATGAGATGATTCATATTGTTGAAAATCCACCGTCAAAAGAAGATTTACGTAATTTACATGCAAAAAGTGAATTGCCATTAAAAAAATTCTTTAATACAAGTGGAATGCGTTACCGCGAGCTTGGCTTAAAAGATAAGTTAAAGGATGCAAGTGAAGACGAAATGTTTGAGCTTTTAGCATCTGATGGCATGTTAATCAAACGTCCGATCGTAACAGATGGCACGAATGTAACACTTGGTTTTAACGAAGAGCAATTTGAAAGTGTGTGGAAAAAGTACCAATAAGGTATTTTTACATAATTAATACATTCACTGGAGGTACAGTCATGAGCATTCCAAATCATTTACGTTACTCTGAAGAACACGAATGGGTAAAAACTGAAGGCAACCAAGTTGTTATCGGTATTACTCATTTCGCACAAAGTGAGTTAGGCGATATCGTATTCGTTGAACTTCCTGAAGTAGGTGCAACAATTGAAGCTGACGAGCCATTCGGAAGCGTAGAATCTGTTAAAACAGTTTCTGAATTATACGCACCTGTAAGCGGTAAAGTTGTAGCAGTAAACGAAGACTTAAGCGACCAACCAGAACTTGTTAACGATTCTCCGTACGAAGGTGCATGGATGGTTAAAGTTGAACTTTCTGATGCAAGTGAAGTTGAAAAGTTATTATCTGCAGAACAATACGCAGAAATGACAAACCAAGACTAATTCTAGTCGACAAAAAGGACAGCCTGTGTGCTGTCCTTTTTATTTTGTATTACATGAACGAAAGAGCGGATCGCTTTTCTTTGTCTAGCTCCGCCTCCACGTCAGAAGCTCCATCCCCCTCACATTCTGAGCGAGCCGTTTCCGCATTTCTTCACAAAAATAAACAGGAAACAACATGAAAATATCGAATATACTATATACTAAGGTAAGGCTGTTTCATAGTATATGGTGATCGGGTGATGACATATGGTCTATGTAGAGAAAGTCATTATTGTCGAAGGAAAATCAGATAGAAGAAAGATTGAATCTATTATTCGCGAACCAGTGGAAATTGTTTGTACAAATGGTACAATTGGTTTGTCGAAAATGGATGAACTCATTGATCAGTTTTTTGATAAAGAAGTATATGTACTAGTGGATGCTGATGCTGCAGGTGAAAAGCTCCGAAAACAATTTCGGAAAGAATTCCCGCAAGCTGAGCATATTTACATTGATCGTTCGTATCGCGAAGTGGCAACTGCTCCTTCTAATCATTTAGCGAACGTATTATGGGGAGCTGACATTGACGTTTATACAGAATATTTACGGTAAGGAATGATAGAAGTGATTGACTGGACAGGTGCTGAAGCTACAGCTCTAATAGCAGACCAAGAAAAAACAGTGTTATATGTATATACACCGATGTGCGGAACATGCCAGTTAGCGAAGAAGATGTTAACAGTGGTAGAAGCTACTATATCTGATTTGGAAATAGGCATGCTAGATTTAAACTATGCGCCGCATTTAGCGCGAGAGTATGAGGTAGAAAGTGTCCCTTGTTTACTCGTGTTTGAGCGGGGAACACTTATGAAAAAAATATATGCATTTCATTCGGTTGAATATTTATATACAGAATTACAGTAGGCGGCAAAGTTTTTGCCGCCTCGACATATTTCTTGGGAAATATGTCGAGGGATAGAAGTGATACGTTATTTGTCGAGAGAAAGTAACAGGATTGCTGTTTGGTAGGATGGAATGGTATTAGTAGAAAGTGAAATGAAGGATGTGACTAGAATGGGATTATATTCGTTGCTTCAATCATTTGTAACGTATGCCAATAACCAATATCATCTAGAACCGCTTCTTCGGCAAGGAGAAAAAACGATTAATTTTCGTTTTGGAGATGAGTGTTGCTCACTTCAAATTTCAAGAGAGTATATACAACTTTTGAAGAGTGCGAAGGGAACAGAGCAAATTGTTTGCTTTCGAGAGGAAGATTTACGTCGATTAGTTACTGGAAATATTCGGTTGCAAACACTATTGCACAGCGGGCGTGTTCAATATAATGGAACGTATCGTACGATGTTATTATTAGAATCCGTATTTCATATATGTAAACCAATGCAAGTAGGCGCTTAATATTCTGAAGTTTTGTTTTTTGAGAATTTTTTTGTTGACATAGTGGATGTATGTTGATACAATTCAATTCATAAAATATAGACAATTTCATAGATTTTAAATCAGACGAAAATTCAATCTGATTTCTCTTATCAAGAGAGGTGGAGGGACTGTGCCCTGTGAAGCCCGGCAACCGTCAACATTTATGTTGAAATGGTGCCAATTCCTGCAAAGCGATTGCTTTGAAAGATGAGAGGAAGGGATAATGTTGATATACGCATATAAACCTTTCTGCTCATACAAAAAGCAGAAAGGTTTTTTTATTGTTTGAATGAGGAGGACATTCAAATAATAAAAGGAATCGTTAAATAATTTAGCCCGGCGGCAAGATTTTTGCGCCCTGCATGAAAAGATAAAAAGAATTTGTAGGAGCAGAGCTGAGCAAGCCGCTTACGCTTTTTAAACAAAAAAGGGGTGAACACCATGATCCTATTGGAGAACGTAAAGAAAATATATAAATCAAAAAACGGTGATGTGACTGCTGTAGATGACGCCAATTTAAAAATAGAAAAAGGTGAGATCTTTGGTGTTATCGGATATAGCGGCGCTGGTAAAAGTTCTTTAATCAGATTGTTTAATCAATTAGAGAAACCAACTTCCGGACAGATTACGATAGCTAATCGTGTTATTTCAGCAATTACTGGGAATGAGCTTCGAAAGGCAAGACAAGAAATCGGAATGATTTTTCAGCACTTTAACTTACTTTGGTCACGAACTGTACGTGAAAATATCGCTTTCCCACTTGAGATTGCAGGGGTTGATAAAGTACAGCGAAGCAAGCGCGTGGATGAGTTAATCCGCCTTGTTGGATTAGAAGGAAGAGGCGATGCATATCCATCACAGTTAAGCGGTGGACAAAAGCAGCGCGTTGGGATTGCGAGAGCATTAGCGAATGATCCAAAAGTACTTTTGTGTGATGAAGCAACATCGGCACTGGATCCAGAAACGACAGATCAAATTTTAGATTTACTATTAGATATTAATAAACGCCTTGATTTAACAATCGTATTGATTACACATGAAATGCATGTCATTCAAAAAATCTGTAATCGCGTTGCGGTAATGGAAAAAGGGAAAATCGTAGAAAGTGGTCCTGTACTAGATGTATTCCGCAATCCAAAGCAGGAGATTACAAAACGATTTGTACAACAGTTAACGGATTCTGAAGATACAAATGAAGCGATTGAGAGTTTATTGGAAAAATATCCAGATGGAAAAGTTATTCGTTTGCAGTTTATTGGTGATTCCGTAGAGCGTCCAGTGCTTCAAAGATTAATGAGGCGAGAGGATATTGAAGTGAGTGTACTTCAAGGGAATATCGCACAAACGAACAATGGGTCTTATGGAAATTTAATTGTTCACTTAAATGGTGAAGAAGCAGCAATCCAGCAAGCAATAGCAGGAATTAATCAGGAGCAAGTAGAGCTGGAGGTGATTGCACATGGATAAATTATTATCAAACGTTGATTGGAGTAAAATGCTAGAAGCGACAGGTGAAACATTATATATGACGGCAATCGCAGCACTTGCCACATTTGTATTCGGTCTTATTTTAGGACTATTACTCTTTATGACATCTAAAGATAACTTGTGGGAAAACAAAGCGATTCACACAGTGATTGGAGCATTTGTAAATATCTTTCGTTCCATTCCATTTATCATTTTAATTATTTTATTAATTCCATTTACGAAAATTCTTCTTGGAACAATTCTTGGGGCAAGCGCAGCACTACCAGCTTTAATTATTGGAGCAGCACCATTTTATGCAAGGATGGTTGAAATTGCACTTCGCGAGATTGATAAAGGGGTAATTGAAGCTTCAAAAGCAATGGGGGCAAAAACGAGCACGATTATTTGGAAAGTATTGATTCCGGAATCCTTACCAGCACTGGTATCTGGTATTACTGTAACGACAATCGCTCTTGTTGGTTATACAGCAATGGCTGGTGTTGTCGGTGCTGGAGGGCTTGGCACACTTGCTTATTTAGAAGGATTCCAGCGCGGAAATAACGATGTGACAATTGTTGCAACAATTTGTGTATTACTCGTTGTCTTCTTGCTTCAATGGATCGGTGATTTTGTTACAACTCGAATTGACAAACGGTAAATTTATTAAAAGGGAAGGGTGTTTACAGCATGAAAAAATTATTACTTTCAGCACTTATTACAACATCAATTTTTGGTTTAGCTGCTTGTGGAGGAAAAAGTGAAGATAAGCTTGTTGTCGGTGCTTCTAACGTACCACACGCTGAGATTTTAGAGAAGGCAAAACCGTTACTTGAGAAAAAAGGTATAGAATTAGAAATTAAAACATTCCAAGACTATGTGTTACCAAATAAAGCGTTAGCAGATAAAGAAATTGATGCAAACTATTTTCAACATATCCCTTATTTAGACAAGGAGATTGAGGAAAAGGGGTATAAAATTGTAAATGCAGGAAAAATTCATTTAGAGCCTATGGGAATCTATTCTAAGAAATATAAAAGTTTAAAAGACCTTCCAAATGACGGAACAGTAATTATGAGTAATAACGTGGCGGAACGCGGTCGTATGCTTGCATTATTGCAAAAAGGTGGCGTCATTAAACTGAAAGATGGTGTAGATGTCGTTAAAGCGACAGTCAAAGATATTGTGGAGAACCCAAAAAACTTGAAGTTTAAAACAGATGTTGAGCCAGGGCTTTCGCCAAAGTTATACGAAAATAATGAAGGTGATGCATTATTTATTAATTCAAACTATGCGATTGATGCAAAATTAAATCCGAAAAAAGATGCAATTGCAATTGAAGGATCAGATTCTCCGTATGCAAATATTATTGCCGTTCGTAAAGGTGATGAAAAGAAAAAAGAAATTAAGGAATTAGTAGAAGTGTTACATTCAAAAGAAATTCAAGATTTTATTAATAAAGAGTATAAGGGAGCAGTACTTCCGGTAAGTGAGTAGGCATGAAAGGGCTAGGAAATTTCCAGCCCTTTTTCCTTTATATATATAAGAAGAAAGGTGTATCATAATAGGATGTGAGGGAAATACTTATATACATTTGTGAAAAAATTGTTACATTTTCTCAGCGTTTGCGATATCATTTTATTTGATATAAAATTAGAATGAGAATAAAATGAGAATGTGAATGTTTTAGGAATTTTTAAAATGTATATAGAGGATTAATGGAGGTATTGAGATGGCTGGTTCTACATTAACGGTTAAAGACTTACATGTATCAATCGATGGTAAAGAAATCTTAAAAGGTGTAAACCTTGAAGTAAAAGGTGGAGAAATCCACGCAATTATGGGACCTAACGGAACAGGTAAATCAACTTTATCTTCTGCAATTATGGGTCACCCAAAATATGAAGTAACAGAAGGAAGCATCATCATCGACGGTGAAGATGTACTAGAAATGGAAGTAGATGAGCGCGCACAAGCGGGTCTATTCCTAGCAATGCAATATCCAAGTGAAATTAGCGGAGTAACAAACGCTGACTTCTTACGTTCTGCAATTAATGCACGTCGTGAAGAAGGCGATGAAATTTCTCTTATGAAATTTATCCGCAAATTAGATAAAAATATGGAATTCCTAGAAATGGATCCAGAAATGGCACAACGTTACTTAAACGAAGGTTTCTCTGGCGGTGAGAAAAAACGTAACGAAATTCTTCAATTAATGATGATTGAGCCAAAAATTGCAATCTTAGATGAGATCGACTCTGGTCTTGATATCGATGCATTAAAAGTTGTATCTAAAGGTATTAACGAAATGCGCGGTGAAGAGTTTGGTTGCCTAATGATTACGCATTACCAACGTTTATTAAACTACATCACTCCAGACTTCGTTCACGTTATGATGAACGGTCGCATTGTGAAATCTGGTGGTCCTGAGCTTGCACAACGTCTAGAAGCTGAAGGTTACGACTGGATTAAAAAAGAATTAGGTATTGAAGACGAAACAGCAGAGCAAGAAGCGTAAGAGAGGAGCATAAACATGACAATCGGTACATTACCTTTCGATCAAGAAACAATCCGTCAGCGCGCAAGCGAAGTAAACGAAGCTGCTTGGTTGACTGAGTTCCGCTTACAAGCTCTTGCACAAGCAACTGAACTTCCAATGCCAACGCCTGATAAAACAAAAATTGATAAATGGGACTTTATCGGAAAAGGCGCTACTCCTAAGCAAGAGCCTGTAAGTTCTTTAGCAGAACTTCCAGAAGCAGTGAAAAATTTAATCGATGAAAATAACAGTGTATTGGTACAACGTACTGGTACAACTGCATTCGTTTCTTTAGCTGATGAAGCAAAAGAAAAAGGTGTTATTTTCACAGATATCGTAACAGCTGCAACTGAGCATGCTGACTTAGTACAAAAGTACTTAATGAAAGATGGCGTGAAGGTGGATGAGCATCGCTTAACAGCACTTCATGCAGCATTGATCAACGGCGGTGCATTTGTATATGTTCCAAAAAACGTTGTTCTTGAAACACCACTTCAAGCTGTATTCTTAGTAGACGGCGAAGAAGCAAACGTATATAACCATGTATTATTCGTAGCTGATGCTAATAGTTCTGCAACATACGTAGAAAACTACGTAGCAAATGAAACTGTTACAGGTATTGCGAATATTGTAGCAGAAGTAATCGTAGAACAAGGTGCACAAGTGAAATTCGGTGCAGTTGATCTATTAGCAAAAGATGTAACGACTTACGTAAATCGCCGCGGCGTTGTAGGACGTGACGGTCGTATTGAGTGGGCATTAGGCCTTATGAATGACGGAAATACAATTTCAGAGAACGTAACGAACTTAATGGGCGACGGATCATTTGCTGATACAAAAACAGTAACAATTGGTCGTGGCAGTCAAACACAAAACTTTACAACTAAAGTTGTTCATTTCGGTAAACACTCTGAAGGATTCATTTTAAAACACGGTGTACAAACAGATAATGCAACATCTATCTTTAACGGAATTGGTAAGATTGAACATGGTGCATCTAAATCAAATGCACAACAATCTTCTCGCGTTCTTATGTTAAATGAAAAAGCACGCGGTGATGCAAACCCAATTCTTCTAATTGATGAAGACGATGTAATGGCAGGTCACGCAGCTTCTGTAGGCCGCGTAGATCCAGTACAACTATACTACTTAATGAGCCGTGGTATTCCGAAGAAAGAAGCAGAACGTTTAGTCATCCATGGATTCTTAGCACCTGTTGTAAATGAGCTTCCAATTGAAGGAGTAAAAGCGCAGCTTGTTGAGGTAATCGAAAGGAAAGTTCGCTAATGGATATTCATGAAATACGCAAACAGTTTCCAATTCTTGATCAAAAGGTGAACGGTAAACAACTTGTATATTTCGATAGTGCAGCAACTTCTCAAAAACCAATTCAAGTCATTGAAACGTTAGAACGTTACTATAAAGAATATAATTCTAACGTGCATCGCGGTGTTCATACGCTCGGTACGAAAGCTACCGATGCGTATGAAGGTGCACGTGAGAAAGTTCGCAAATTTATTAACGCGAAATCAATGGAAGAAATTATTTTCACGCGCGGAACAACAACTGCATTAAATACAGTAGCAGCGAGCTATGGCCTGGAAAATGTAAAAGAAGGCGATGAAATCGTCATCTCTTACATGGAACACCATAGTAACATTATTCCGTGGCAACAAGTTGCGAAGAAAACAGGCGCAACTTTAAAATATCTTCCGCTTCAGCCAGACGGAACAATCTCTATTGAAGATGCACGTCAAACGATTACACCGAATACAAAAATCGTTTCTATCATGTATGTGTCTAACGTACTTGGAACGATTAACCCTGTAAAAGAAGTCGCAGAAATCGCACATCAAAATGGTGCAATCATGGTCGTAGACGGTGCACAAAGTACACCTCATATGAAGGTGGATGTACAAGATTTAAATTGTGATTTCTACGCGTTATCCGCTCATAAAATGTGCGGGCCTACAGGTGTCGGCGTATTATATGGTAAGAAGGAATTGCTAGACAATATGGAGCCAATTGAGTTTGGCGGTGAAATGATTGATTTTGTAGACTTGCAAGATTCTACGTGGAAAGAGCTTCCGTGGAAGTTTGAAGCTGGTACACCGATTATCGGTAATGCGATCGGACTTGGAGCGGCAATTGATTTCCTAGAAGAAATCGGTCTTGATAATATTGAAAAGCATGAGCATGAATTAGCGCAGTACGCTTTAGAAAGACTATCAGAAGTAGATGGCGTTACAATTTATGGTCCAAAGCATCGCGCTGGTCTTGTTACATTTAATATTGATGAAGTGCATCCTCACGATGTGGCGACAGTATTAGATGTAGAAGGAATTGCGGTTCGCGCAGGACATCACTGTGCACAGCCGCTTATGAAGTGGTTAAAAGCTTCTTCTACAGCACGTGCAAGCTTCTATTTATATAATACAAAAGAAGAAATCGATACATTTGTTGAAGCGCTAACGAAAACAAAGGAGTATTTCACAAATGTCATTTAATAATTTAGATACGTTATATCGTCAAGTTATTATGGATCATTATAAAAATCCTCGTAACCATGGCGTGTTAGAAGATAGTGTTACCGTTAACTTGAACAATCCAACTTGCGGCGATCGCATTCAACTTACGATGAAAGTTGAAGATGGTATTGTACAAGAAGCGAAGTTTGAGGGAGAAGGTTGTTCAATCTCCATGTCTTCAGCTTCGATGATGACGCAAGCAGTAAAAGGAAAGAAAATTGAAGAGGCACTTCAGCTTTCTAAAATTTTCTCTGATATGATGCTAGGAAAAGAGTATGATGACAGCGTAGATTTAGGAGATATTGAAGCATTACAAGGCGTGTGCAAGTTTCCAGCACGTATTAAATGTGCAACATTAGCTTGGAAAGCGTTAGAAAAAGGCTTAAACGAAGATAAGTAATGTTACAGGTTCCTAAACACGAGGTTATCTAAGGAGGGACATACCAACATGGCGAAGAAACTGCCAGATATCGGCGATTATAAATATGGTTTCAAGGACAAAGACGTTTCGATTTTCCGTGCTGGACGCGGTTTAACAAAAGAAATCGTTGAAGAGATTTCACGTATGAAAGAAGAACCACAGTGGATGTTAGACTTCCGTTTAAAATCACTGGATAAGTTCTACGAAATGCCAATGCCACAATGGGGCGGCGACTTAAACGACTTAGATTTCGATGAAATTACGTACTACGTAAAACCATCTGAGAAATCTGAGAAGTCTTGGGATGAAGTACCTGATGAAATTAAAGCAACATTTGATAAATTAGGTATTCCAGAAGCTGAGCAAAAATATTTAGCTGGTGTATCTGCACAGTACGAATCTGAAGTTGTATACCACAACATGAAAGAAGACCTAGAAGCTCTAGGAATCGTGTTCAAAGATACAGATAGCGCATTAAAAGAGAACGAAGATATTTTCCGCGAGCATTTCGGAAAAGTAATCCCACCAACTGATAACAAATTTGCAGCACTAAACTCTGCAGTTTGGTCTGGTGGATCATTCATCTACGTTCCAAAAGGTGTAAAAGTTGATACACCACTTCAAGCGTATTTCCGTATTAACTCTGAAAATATGGGACAATTCGAGCGTACGCTTATTATCGTAGACGAAGGCGCACACGTACACTACGTAGAAGGTTGTACAGCACCTGTTTACACAACAAACTCACTGCATAGTGCGGTAGTAGAAATCATTATTAAGAAAGATGCATATTGCCGTTACACAACAATCCAAAACTGGGCGAACAACGTATACAACCTAGTTACAAAACGTGCTGTTTGTGAAGCAAACGCAACGATGGAATGGATTGACGGTAACATCGGATCTAAATTAACGATGAAATACCCAGCAGTTATCTTAAAAGGCGAAGGCGCTCGTGGTTTAACATTATCTATCGCGATTGCTGGTAAAGGCCAACACCAAGATGCTGGTGCGAAAATGATTCACTTAGCACCAAATACATCTTCAACAATCGTTTCTAAATCGATTGCAAAACATGGTGGTAAAGTAACGTACCGTGGTATTGTACACTTCGGGCCAAAAGCGACAAACTCTCGCTCTAACATCGAATGTGACACGTTAATTATGGATAACCAATCTACATCTGATACAATTCCTTACAACGAGATCAAAAACGATCACGTTTCACTTGAGCACGAAGCGAAAGTATCAAAAGTATCAGAAGAACAATTATTCTACCTAATGAGCCGCGGTATTTCTGAGCAAGAAGCGACAGAAATGATCGTAATGGGCTTCATCGAGCCATTCACTCGCGAACTTCCAATGGAATACGCAGTTGAAATGAACCGTCTAATCAAATTCGAGATGGAAGGTTCTATTGGTTAAAACTTCAAAAACCCCGTCACATCAAAAATTGTGGCGGGGTTTTCTCATGTAGAATTTCAAGTCACTTTTTTGTTCCTTTGTGGCCAATTTAAGATGGAATTTATCTGACTCGATTTGAACAATTTCTAATGTTGTAATCATGATACAATTTATTAGGTTAATGATGATATAAAAGTACCACTATACTTATAAAGGGCAGTAACACTGTATCCCTTAGAGTTATTTAGCTTAAAGTTTTACAGAAAGACAACATTATTTTTATTTTATCGTAATAGTATATTAGATTTTTGAATGATAATTAATATGTTATTTTTTGGTGTTAATCCAAATATTTGTATTTAAAGAGGAATGGATGGTAACATTAATTTAGTTTATTTAAGGAGGAGAATATTATTAAATGCGATTAACAATGTTTAGTGTTACAAATTATAAGGTTTTTAAAGATACTTTTAGCATTGAATTTTCGAAGGATTCAATTGCTATTTTAACTGGTAGGAATAATACTGGTAAGTCGACTGTACTAGAAGCGATCAATCGTTTTTTTATGAAAGAGACTAAAACTACAACAATTCCTAACGATTGTTTCTCTAGAAATAAAAGTACAATTGAATTAATTGCTGTGTTTGATTCTGGAGAAGAGAAAATCAAAATAGTGAAGAAATATGAAAAAGAAAAAGCTCCAAGGTTTTATGATGAAAATGATGTTGAAATCAAAGGCAAGCACAGCTTAAAGGGTACACTAGAAACAATTCTTAGTAATCAGCCTTTTTACATAACGCCATCTATGTTGCCCGAAGATATTAATGATTTAATTCAAAATATATATTCAGAAATTATAAAAAATGACTTACAAAAGCTTGAGAACTATGAAGATGACTCTGAGGAAGAAAAAGATTTGGTGGAGTTAGCAAGTGAGTATGCAGCACTAAAAAAGTCATATCCTGAGTTCTTGAGAAAGTTAAAATTAAGTACGGATAGACTCTTGAAAAAAGTAAGTGGTGATGTATCTAGAGATTTACGAAGCCTTTTTTCAAATGAACATTTAACATTAAATGTTGTAGGTGGAGAAAGTGACGGTTTTTCTTCAAATGATATTCTAAAGTCAACAAATTCTAATGTACATATTGACAGCAATAGTCAATCTAAAATGCCCTTAGAAAATCAAGGGACTGGGCTACAACGAATGAGTTTAATATATCTTATTCAAAATATGATACAAAATAGATTAATGGGGGAGAATGATGATAAGTTATTGTTAATTGATGAACCAGAAGCTTTCTTGCATTCAGAGGCAGTTCGAGCACTTAGTCGTTCCCTTTATAAAATTGGTGCAAAAATGCCCCTCATGATTTCAACGCATTCTCCTATACTTATAGATTTATCAGAAAAGCATACTTCGATTCAAGTTTTTCGTGTTGGCGAAACAGAAGCGATTCAACTATATAAATCCATTAGTGAACAATTTGATAAGAATGATATTCAGGATATTAAGATATTTAACTATGTGGATTCCCATGTAAATGAATTTTTCTTTGCTGATAAAATATTAATTGTTGAAGGTGATACAGAGTATATTGCTTTTCAACATCTTGCTAAATTGGAGAACGAAAATGTACATATAATTCGTGCCAGAGGTAAATCGACAATTGGAACTTTGATGAAAATTTTAAATCAGTTCAATACAAATTATGATGTTTTGCACGATGTAGATAATCATTCAAGATATACCTCTACAACACTAAAAGCACAAAAAACTAATTGTGAAAATATATATAAACTTAAGGGGAATAGTAACGTAAGAATATTTTGTTCAATCTCTAATTTTGAAAATGCCATTGGTATTGGTGATGTGCCTAATGATAAAAAAACACAGACTATATATCAAATCATTCATGAGCCTGAGGGAGAAGATGAGTACGGTGAAGCTAGAAATTTAATAAAAAGCTTATTTAAACACATAGTGCAAAAAGATGCGAAGACAATTATTGGTGGAGGATTTTGTAGAATAATTCATGAAGAAAATTACAAAGATTTATTTGATGAATTGATAGAAAAAAAAGTCCAAGAAGAACTAGAAGAGAAAAAGAAAAAAGAAAAAGCAAAAGAAAAAGCTCAAGTATGAACATAGTTTACTAAAATAATAAGCGCTGTAATCTTGGATTAATAAATGATATATCAGCATTTAATTTGATATGTTTCGTGAAAATAAGCACATTTGAAACGGAAGATTCTGTTGGCTAATATATTAAGGGAGTACTCTGTTTTACAGAGTACTCCCTTAATATGAAAGTAAAATATAGTAGCCTTTCGACAAGATGCGATAAGTAATATTTAGATAGTGTTCCTCTTCATAACCGGAATTTGAATCTCAGTCACATGCTCTTCTGGATTCAAAGTAGAATGATATCCTTCAATATGAACTTCTCGAACGGGGCCAGTTACTTCATACTGATTTTGCTCAATCCATTGTTGGACAGCAGTATACGCATTGGTTAGTGTGTCATTCGTACCTTTATGAATGATGCAAGCTGCCTGCTCTATAACAGGTAATTGTTCTATTTTGATATTTTCTGTTTCTTGTATGTTTTTTGTAATAGGCATACAAACTTTTAAGTGAATTGTATCTTCTTTCGTAGAAGTATTATAGATAGCGATAGGAGCATTGCGTTTTACGTGATGTTTATCAATATGATTAATAAGTTCTCCCCATAGTTCGCTTTGTTTTAAAGCTGAGTTTAGTTTTTCATTGATTGCGGCTACTTGTATCGGTTCAATTTGTTTAGTTACAATATGATAATTCATACTTTTCTCCTCCTGTGTTCGAGTGAAAACAGTCTGCAATCGTAACAGCTGCTCTTCTTTTTTTCGAATTTCTATTTTTATTTCATGTGTTTTCTTGAGAAACATTTCGTGTTTGGTGGCTTCATCATCTAATAAAATTGAAATTTCTTGTAATGAAAAGCCAACATCTTTTAAAGCTAAAATGCGATGAAGTCTAGGGATTTGCTGAGCTGAATAATAACGGTATCCTGTGTGATTATCGATTTTTTGTGGTTTTAAAAGATCAATTTCATCGTAATAACGCAGCGTTTTGATAGAAATTTTATTAAGCTTTGAAAAGTCTCCGATTCGAAACATAATCATCATCCTTGTGTGCACATTTTGGATTACAAATGTATCATACATACTCCCCTAACTGGAGAGTCAATATTCTATTTTAAGGTTCCGTAAATTAAAATGTTTTGAGGACAACCGGAATGAGTAAAGCGGAAAAGATATTTTGAAATGTCCTTTGGCACATAAGAAAATCCGGTGAAACCTCACCGGATTTTTCTCTTTTAAAAAATGAATCATAATAAGGAATATTCTGAATTAAAATGCTTTACGTTGATAAATGATTAATGATACCCTCCATGAAATGATATAAGCACATATGATAATAATCGTAGCTATGGCATACAAAGTAGGGATAGATAAGCTGAAAATTGCATCGGTAACCGTACTAAACTCTGTTGCAAGAAATTGTACAGCAGGTGGACCAAAAGCAGTTAATCCTAAAAATGAAGCCATAATAAACAAAATCAGATGCTCTTGTTTAAATTGATAAAATAGTGGAAATGTAAAGGCTGCAAATAGCAAAAACAATGCATTGCCCATTAAAATATGCTCTACAGTAAATGACTTTTGAAAGATGATAAGCATTGCGCTTGTTGCAGTAATTGCTAGCAACATGTAAACAATTGCTCCAATATAACGTGAAGCGACAATTTCCTTACGTGTATATGGTAAAGAATTTAATAAAATATTTGTTTCTGCTTTTGCATCGTAGGCATGCGTATTAAATGGAATCAAAATACTTGCAAGCGTAAATATAAAAATAGGGTGGTGCTTGTTCATCACAATAAAAAAGATAATGAAGCCTAAATAAAAGAGTAATTGTTTCTTCTGTAAAATTAAATCGCGCTTGATTAAATTAAGCATGATGCCCTACTCCTTTCGAGTAATACATGATATCTTCTAATGAGGCACGTTCAATCATAACTTCATTACCAAAAATTTGTTCAACTTCAGTTACATTATTCGTTAATGCCTCAAAGCCAGTCGGTGCACGATGAACATGTACAAAGGCTTTTTCTGTATCGCGGTCTAATAAATCCGTACTACCTTTTACTAAGGCATAGTTTTCTTCTACTTCATGAATCGATTGATTAAAGATTAATTTTCCCTTTTTTAAAAAAGCAATAAAATCAGCGATGCGATCTAAATCCGTCGTAATATGTGTAGAGAAGAAAATTGTGCGATTGCCATCAAGCATTAATTCATGTAGTAAATCGAGTAATTCACGCCTAAATATTGGGTCTAAGCCCGCTGTTGGCTCATCCATAATAATCAACTCGGCATGATGTGATAGCGCAAGCGCTAATGAAGCCTTCATCTGCATCCCTTTTGAAAAAGTTTTAATCGCTTTATTCATTGGCAATTCAAACTGTTCTATATAGCGCTTAAATATCGTTTCGTCCCAATTTTTATAAGCAGGGGCGATCATACGCTTAATATCCTTTAGATTTAAGCCTTCATAAAATACGTTACTATCAAAAACAAAACTGATGCGCTCTTTAATTTCTTTTTCGTGCGTTGCGTAGTCTAAGCCGAAAATTTTAACCTCGCCCGCATCTGGCTTTAATAAGTTCATCATTATTTTAATAATTGTCGATTTACCGGCACCATTTGCGCCGATGAATCCTGTTACAAATCCTTTTTTGATTTGTAAATTTAATTGCTTTATCGAAAAACCTTGAAATGTTTTACTAACATTGTGTAGCTCTACTATATTCTCCATACGTTTTACTCCTCATATAAAATAGTTAATAATTCTCGCAGTTCCGCTAGCGGTAGCCCAATTTCCTTACTATTAGTAATGACAGACAATAACTGTTCTTCAATAACTTTTAATTTTTTCTCACGTACTATATCTAAATTTTGTTCAGCAACAAACGAGCCCTTACCTACAATTGAATAAATAAAGCCTGCTTTTTCTAGCTCCTTATACGCGCGCTTTGTCGTAATAATACTAATTTGCAAATCCTTTGCGAGCTGGCGCATTGATGGGAGTGGCGATCCCTCTTTTAAATCACCAGTTAAAATTAGCGACTTTATTTGATTTTTAATTTGTTCGTAAATTGGCTCCTTGGAACTATTTGAAATGATTATTTGCATGCAAATCCCTCTTAGTCTTTATATTGTATATATACTCTATATACAATATATATATTATGTATCAAAAATGCAATGTTTTTTCAGAAAATTTTTTATAAGGAGTGTTCAAGTGGATTAATAGTAGATTTAATTATGGAAGTGAGTATAGGGATGACAGTGTTAATGTGGGATAAATCCGCTCGAAAAGAACAAGAAGAATATATAGAATTTAAATGGTTAATTAGAAATGCGAAAGCGCCCTGCTCAGCAAGGCGTTTTTATGGTTCCCTAAAGCCAAATGCTCCGATGAGAACAGGGATAAGTAATATGAAGATAACAGCTAGAAGTGGAACCAAAATACTTACAAACTTCCATTTGCTTGGTTCGTTTTTGTTTATGGCGATCATGCTGAATATGAGGCCGAGGATGATGCAAGTGATGCTAGTAAAAAAGAAAATGATTGGTAAAAATTTTGAATTTGCCGCAAGAGCGTAACTGAGTGAAAATAAAACAACTCCAGCTAATGTAATCCATAGAGAGAGAAAGCTATATTTGTTAGACAAATGAGTCACCTCCGTACATTTATCCTGCTATTCGTGGGCAGTAAGACCCCACCTCAAGATTCAGAGAGAAACGAGGAAGATAGGTGGGGGACAACTGCCCGTAAAAGCCCGATTCGTGAGGGCTGACCATCAGTGGGGGATGAAGAAAACCCCCACTGATGGAAGTTTCACTTTATTTTAGTGTAAAGATTTTCTAATTGAAAGGTATCTTTTTGCTTTTTCATTCAATGAGAGTACAATGTAAAATAGCAAGAAAAGGCGAAATGTATTTACAGGATTATTGCACGCGCATAGCGTAAAAGGCAGTAAGGAACTGAGAGGAGGTTTTTTCTCTGGATATCAATAAAGAAACAATCATTCACCTTTATCATACAAACGATATACATAGTCATTTTGAAAATTGGCCACAGATTTCTCGGTTTGTACAAGAAGAGAAAAAGCGTAGACAGAAAGCCGGAGAGTCTGTTTTTACATTAGATATTGGCGATCATGTAGATCGTTTTCATCGCATAACGGAAGCAACGAATGGACAGGGGAATACGAAATTATTAAACGAAGCGTTATATGATTATGTAACGATTGGAAATAATGAAGGCATTACATTAGCAAAAGAGCATTTAGATCATCTATATGATGAAGCTAATTTTGAAGTATTGCTAGCTAATTTATTTGAAAAAGACGGAACGCGTCCTACTTGGGCAAAGCCGTACAAGCTGCATACAACTGCAGATGGAATTACGATAGCTTTTATCGGCTTAACGGTAGCTTATCCTGATTTTTATGAAATGTTAGGTTGGCATATTGAAGATCCAATTACGCATTTGGAAGTAATTCTAGAAGACGTGAAAGAAAAAGCTGATGTTACTGTCGTTCTTTCTCATCTTGGAAAGAATGCAGATGAGTATATGGCAGAGCATTATGATATTGATGTTATTTTAGGAGGGCATACGCATCATTTGTTTGAGCATGGTGTTCTTGTAAATGAGACTCTTCTTTGTTGCGGGGAAAAGTGGGGGCGCTACGTTGGACACGTTCAGTTAACAGTAGACAAAGAGACAAAGCAAGTTGTGAAAAAAGACGGGCGAGCGCTTTGTACAAAAGAGCTGAAAGTTTCCGGAGAGGCGTTACCTACGATTGAAGTGTTAGAGGAAGAAAGTAAGCGGATTATGGCAGAACCGATTATTGAGTTAAAGGAACCTTTACCGATTGATTGGTTCAAGGAAACAACATTTTCTAGTATGCTTGCCAGTGCATTAAAAGAGTGGTGTAATGCTGAGATTGGCATGGTGAATGCAGGTGTATTATTAGAAGGATTAACAGAAGGAATTGTCACACGAGGAGATATCCACCGCATTTGTCCACATCCTATTAATCCATGTGCACTAAAAGTAAAAGGCAAAACATTACGGGAAGTTATTTTAAAAGCACGTCGTCCAAATATGGAGGGGCTTGAAGTAAAAGGGCTCGGCTTTCGTGGGAAAGTGATGGGGAAAATGATTTATGATGGTATCGAAGTTATTCCAGATACGATTCCTGGAAATAAAATTTTACTTAAAGATGTGCTGATTAATGGGGAATCTTTAGAATTAAATCGCGTATATACTGTTGGAACGATCGATATGTTTACGTTCGGGTACTTATACCCAGAACTATCCACACTTTCTGAAAAACAATATTATATGCCAGAACTGTTACGAGATGTGTTAACAGAGATGTTAATAACTTATACATCTTCCATTAAACTATAGGCTAGTTAACCTGTAACACTCATTTTTTTCTTTTCATAAAGATAAGAAAGAGAGGAGTGTGTGAACTATGGTGAATGTGGAACCAATTAACATTGATAACTATACGTTTATAGCGGTTAGCGTAAAGCTTCCGAAAACAAATTTGCTGGCTGTTATGAGCGATAAAGGATATATTATGTGTGGCGCTTTAGATGTTGGTCTCTTAAACGAGAAGTTAGGGGACCGAGGAATTATTGCTGGTCGTGCAGTTGGCGTGAGAACGATTGAGCAGCTTCTTGAAGCACCGCTTGAATCGGTAACGACTGGTGCCGAGGCTTTAGGCATTCCAGCAGGAACAATTGGAAAAGATGCGTTATTAAAAATGATATAAGCATATATCGTCCCTCTTTCTTGCATAGAAATGATATAAGAAGGAGGGTTTTCTTATGCGTACATTTCGTCCAAGAGCTTCGCGGTTTCGAAAAGGACCGCTTCCCTTTCGCCATGTACTACTTATTTCGTTTATCATTTTTTTATTATTAACTTTACAAGGATTCTGGATTGTGAATAAAAGTATTCAACCAACGTTGATCAAGTATGGGGAAATGCAGACACATAAAATGGCAACGGTTGTGATGACGAAGGCGGTAAAGGATCGAATTAAAGAAGGATTTGATGTTGATTCATTAATGAAAGTACAAAATGATAAGAATGGAAAAGTATCTACAATCGATTTAAATACAAAGCAAGTAAATGAGATTTTAACATCGACTACTGCATACATAGAGAAATATTTGCATCAAGTGGAGAAGGGGGATATGAAGGCGCTCGGTCTTCCAGAAGAGAGTGGAGTGTCGATGTCTGTTCCTCTTGGGCGCATAACGGATAATGCACTACTTGGAAATTTAGGGCCAGATATTCCGATTGATTTTACAACAATTGGTCATGTAAGTACGGATATTAAGCAAAATGTGAAACCGCATGGTATTAATAATACAGCGATTGAAGTCGTTATGGAAGTGGACGTTACGCTGCAGGTAATTATTCCATTTCGTACAAAAGAAATTACAGTGAAACAAAATATTCCAATTGCGACGCGAATTGTACAAGGAGAGGTACCATCTTATTATGGGAGCGGCGGAGTCGTTGTGCCAGATAGTAAAGGAAAGAAAGCGGATGATTAAGTCATTCGCTTTTTTCTTCTACTTATTTTTGTAAAATGGGAAGATAAATAAAATTACATATCATTCCATATTTATAATAGAAGGTAACTTGAAAAGTTGAAGATATTAAAATAAGTGTGGGGTGTAAAATGGTAGAAATACTTTTCTTTTTAGGAATCGTATCTGTAATAACTTGGCATGTGTTAAGCTACAGAAAAATGGATTCAACCAAAAAGAAGTTGTATTTTATAAGTCTGATTTTTGCTACCATATGTGCCTTTATTCCTACAACAGGACCAAGTGATGGGGAATTTCTTTACTTTGGTATACCTGCAGAAAATTTTACTTATTTTGGTAGTTGGATACTTGGTTTTAATCCATTAGGGTTTTTCTTTAACTTTTTTGTGTTTTATTGGTTTTTTAAGCTGATGCTAAATGTGTGGAGATTTTTGTCAAAGAAACCAAAGGATTAACGGGATATATACTATAACGAATGAGTATGTTTGAAAAGATATTATGGATTTAAAAGAAAATAACCGTAGCAATTAGCTACGGTTATTTTTTAAATTCGCACGTTCTTTCCGCTCCCACAAACTTAAATGCATGTACGGATCGAAAGCCCATTCTGTATAGCCATTGTCTTTATACATCCCAAAGTGTAAGTGCGGTGGGAATTTTCCGGCTGTGCCAGGAGGACCATAGCCTGTATTTCCAACAAACCCAAGGACTTTTCCTGGTTCGACAATTTGTCCAAGTTGTATTTCTTTTGAAAAACCGCCTAAATGTGCGTAATAATGATAATTGTTATATAAATCGCGAATGCCGATGCGCCAGCCGCCAAGGCGGTTCCAGCCCTTTGTTTCAATAATACCGTAGCAAGTAGATCGTACTGGTACGCCATGTCTTGCAAAAATATCAGTTCCTTCATGAATGCGTCTTCCGCCAAAGCTCCGTCCAGCTCCAAAGGTGCTACGATAGCTATGATCGCTATGAACAGGAAGAGGAAAAGCGTTCCCTTCTAAGTTAATACGGCCGTAGTGCTTATACATGCGAGCATATTCCGTAATAAGCTCAACTGTTTTTGCACGCCTATAATATTCCCAAAGCATAATTTTAATACGATCTTCTGATGTTCCTTGTTTCTTTACAATGGTCGCCATTGTGTGCAAAAGATCCCTGTCGTTATTTGCATTTGCAAATCCATCTTTATCGCCATCTAAACCAATTCCTCCAAACAGGGAAATGGTATGGGGGAAAGTATCATTAGTAGAACTATTAGCAGGACCAGACCACACCTCTGGTTTGAAGTAAATTGAAATGATAGCGTTAGGTTTTTTCGGAATATCTCTTCTTACGCTCCGTATATTTCGTTCATATTGATCAATTGCGGCTAAATAATACCATGGAATACGAGAAATTTTTTCTGTTTCTTTATATATTGTCATGCGCTTTTCGTATATTTGTTTTTGATCAACTTCACTATAGGCAACCCCTTGCTGAAGAAGAAAACAAATAGAAAGCAATATGGAAATCTTTCGAAGCATGAAAATGAACTCCTTTCACAACATCACTCTCTTTAGTGTGGGATATACGAGATATTTCATTATAGTAAATCATTGGTAAAAATTATTGGAATCTTCATTTGAGCAAATCGCTTTCATACGTTAGAATAGATATGTTACATTGAAAGAAGCGAACACGGTAAACTATTTCATATTGTGCGGAGTTGATAACATGACAAAACAAACAGAATATAAGCGCAAGCCCGAATGGTTGAAAATTAAGTTAAATACAAATGAAAACTATACAGGCTTAAAGAAAATGATGCGTTCTAAGCAGCTTCATACCGTTTGTGAAGAGGCAAAATGTCCAAATATTCACGAATGTTGGGCTGTAAGAAAAACAGCAACATTTATGATCTTAGGTGCGGTTTGTACACGTGCTTGTCGTTTTTGTGCGGTTAAAACAGGCTTACCAACAGAGCTTGATTTACAAGAGCCAGAACGCGTAGCAGATTCTGTTGTACAAATGGGCTTAAAACACGTTGTTATAACAGCGGTTGCACGTGATGATTTAAAAGATGGCGGAGCAGCTGTTTTTGCTGAAACAGTGCGTGCCGTTCGTCGCAAAAATCCATTCACGTCTATTGAAGTGTTACCATCTGATATGGGTGGGGTAGAAGAAAACTTAAAAATGTTAATGGATGCAAAACCGGATATTTTAAACCATAACATTGAAACTGTACGTCGATTATCTGACCGAGTTCGCGCTAGAGCAAAATATCCCCGTTCATTAGAGTTTTTACGTCGTGCAAAAGAAATGCAACCTGATATTCCAACTAAATCTAGCATTATGGTGGGACTAGGTGAAACAAGAGAAGACTTAATTGAAGCAATGGACGACTTACGTGCGAACAATGTGGATATTTTAACACTTGGACAATATTTACAACCATCTAAAAAGCATTTACCAGTTATTAAATATTACACACCAGCTGAATTTGCAGAGCTAAAAGAAATTGCACTTAGCAAAGGGTTTAGCCACTGTGAAGCTGGTCCGCTTGTACGTTCTTCTTATCATGCAGATGAGCAAGTACGTTCTGCTAAAGAGAATACAGCAGCAGCAAAATAATTGTAAAAAAATCCTTCTTAGTGAGAATGCTAAGAAGGATTTTTTAGGAGGAATCGAATGAAAGCCTTTATCTTTTTAGCGATTGCAATTGTAAGTGAAGTATTTGGGACAACTATGCTAAAGGTATCAAATGGTTTTACAAAAGTGTTACCAAGCATAGGAGTAGTGCTTGGATTTGCCTCAGCATTTTTCTTCCTTTCTAAAGCATTGCAGCATATACAACTTAGTACGGCATACGCGATTTGGTCAGGAGTAGGAACGGCTTTAACGGCACTGATTGGTATACTTGTTTGGAAAGATGCTTTTACGTGGCAAACTGCTGTCGGATTAATACTTATCATAGGCGGAGTAGCAGTACTAAATATGTCAGGATCTAGTGCCCACTAAAAAGAAAAAGAGAGCTGAAATCAGCTCTCTTTTCCAGGCTGTGGAGAAAGTTTGCTCCACAGCCTATT
>NZ_AKCS01000005.1 GCF_000299035.1 Bacillus bingmayongensis | reverse complement strand
GGGGGTATTTTGTTTTGTTAGCTTGATAGCGATGTGGCGAGACCCCTAAAACTACGGGTAGCGTTAGTACAACAACATTACAATTAGTTGTTGCAGTAAATGGGGTCATTTGTAGTACAAAAAAAGGATAGATAGAGCATATTTTATTCTGCTCTTCTATCCTTTTTAATTTACCCCTTATAATGTCTGACATTAAATGAAAACTTAGTGTTATTAGGGGGTTAAAGAAATATATTGACTTTTAATAAAATTATATTTCCACTGCTTTTTTATAATTTGTAATGCCACATATCGCATTTCTGTTACGTCAATTACAGGAACCAAAAGTAATTACTTATTTTTCATTTTCACTAAAATTTTTGATATTGCTATCCATAAATTTATAAACATTAAAGTTCCGAAAATATCAGCAACAACTACATAATGTCCTATAAATAGGTTTTCAAAGTGAAATAATGGAGTGTTATAAATGGCTATTAATAAAGATATAATCATCGAAAATAGAAAAATTTTTTTCTTAGTTATCATATAACTGCAAAACAAGAACGTATAATAAGCCCAAAATTGTGCATCATACCAGGCATGAGATAGTCGAATACCTGCTTTTGTATGCAGAGTTGTTAAAACCAGTACGAATAATACAAGTAATGCAATTAATGGAGCAAATTTAACGAATTGTAAAAGGTTTAAAATGCGCTTGTTTGAATTTGGATGGTTTACTCCATATTCAAATATCTATTTCGTTATATTATGAATAAAACATATAAAAGCCACATTAATAATTGACATAAAAAACATCATTATTATCCCTTCTTTTCCAATGTATTAATCAACTAAAAAGTTAATTGATAGTTTATTTAAACTTATTTTTATTAAACTCTTTTTTTGTAATTTTCAAGTTTGCTCAAGTGGAATGGTTCATTTTTTTCGAGTATTTCGGGGAGTGACCATTGTCATCAACCTAAGAAAACAGGTCACCCCAAAAACGATAAATACGCTTTTTCGTTACAAGAAAGCCTAAAAATTTCGTTCTGGGGGTGTAATAAAACCTTAGCTTGATAGCGATGGGGTGGTACCCCTAATGAGGTAAAATTCGGCTTTTTTCTTATCCGTATTTGCTTAGTGTATAACGGTTAATAATTGTTTCTTCATTATGTCCAAGATTTAGAAATTCACGACGATTATCTTGAAGTTTTTTCACCAAAATGAATTTTTAAATATTTTAAAAAATATTTTATAAAAAACTGTACTTTTTGGTAAGATTCTGTACTTTTGGTTATAAATTAAAAATACGTTTCTATTAGTTTAGGGTTGAAAGCGCTTCAAAGTATGGTTTTTGAATTTTTTACTTAGCCTAGATTCTTTTACTTACAGGCTATTTATATAGATTAGTAGTGAGAAAGGAGATAAATTCATGTTCTTAAGAAAATTAGCAAAAAATCACTTAATCACTATTGATTACTATCAGAGTGGATTTTTGCAAACATGTAAGGGGCGAGTTTGCAACCTTGATTTACACCAACAAACACTTCTTTTAATAAATGAACAGCAAAAGATCTTCTCTATATGTTTATCTGATATTAAGGAAATCTATTAATGATTTTCTTTATCTATAGAGGAAAATAGAATTAAAGATTCCTGAAATACTGTAAAATTGGCAATATAATATTATATAAACAAAGTATTTAAATGAAGGTTTTGTAGCAAAAATTTGCAGACAAGTGAGGGGCAGTACATCTACTGATATCATGTGTTGATTTAGAAGGGAATACCAGGGCAGACAAGTGCTTTTCTAAGAAGTGTTAATTATAAACTAAAGAGACTATGTTCTAAAACAAATATTAAAGTGCTTATAATCGTTTTGTTTTTTGATAATTCGGTTTATATCCCTGTGCAAATAATAAAAAGAGACAAAAAGGATTTATATAAGTCCAATTTAAAAATCCAGTATACGGAACAAGTATGATGGTGCAGCCACATTTCTGGATAAAAACTATTTTTTTGCGGGAGGAGCTAGAGCATCCAAGTATACAAGCATCAGATCCTTCAAGATGTCAGCTGTACAGTTACATATTATGAATATTCGTATAAACGAGGAAATACCATTTTCATAGAAAATTTTTGTCTTTGTTGCATGTGTATATGAAACGAGGTTAGTTATGTCAGAAAATAAAGGTGATTTTATATAGATTAGGGGATATGAAATTTTGATATGAGGTGATGATATGGAACAATTCTTGTTGGATTTAGTCGGATCAACGAATGCTTTTTTATGGTCTAAATTGCTAATTATTATGCTTGTTTTTTGCGGAATTTATTTCACATTTAAATCGAAATTTGTACAGTTTCGAATGCTAAAAGAAATGGTCCGTGTGTTAATGGAAGGGAAGAATAGTTCTAAAGACCAAATTTCTCCGTTTCAAGCGTTCTGTATTGGTATGGCCGCACGCGTTGGAACAGGAAATATCACAGGAATTGCGATTGCAATTGCACTAGGCGGTCCTGGAGCGGTATTTTGGATGTGGATTATTTCTATTATTAGCTCAGCATCCAGCTTTGTTGAAAGTACATTAGCACAAATATATAAAGTAAAAGATAAAGATGGTTTCCGCGGTGGTCCATCCTATTATATGGAAAAAGGGCTAAACAAACGTTGGATGGGAGTAATATTCTCTATTTTAATTACGATTACTTTCGGTCTTGTATTCAATTCTGTACAATCAAATACCGTTACAATTGCTTTTGAGAACTCTTTCGGTACAGATCGTTTAACTGTAGGGATTATCATGGCAATTGCTTTCGCAGTGATTATCTTTGGCGGTGTGCAGCGTATTGCAAAAATGGCTGAATACAAGGTGATGTTTCTAGCAGTCTTATACATTGGAGTTGCATTATTTGTTGTAGTTACGAACATAACAAAAATGCCGGAAGTTCTTTCTCTTATTGTTCAAAACGCATTTGGCTTTAAACAAATAGCAGGCGGTTCAATTGGCGCAGCACTCATGAATGGAGTTAAACGTGGATTATTCTCAAATGAGGCTGGTATGGGAAGTGCGCCAAACGTTGCTGCAACGGCAACAACAAGCCATCCGGTGAAACAAGGACTTATACAAGCATTTGGTGTATTAACGGATACACTGATTATTTGTACAAGCACAGCATTTATTATTTTACTTTCTGATGCATACAAACAACCAGAGCTAAATGGAATTGCACTTACACAAGCAGCATTAAGTGAACATATCGGCTCTTGGGCATCGGGCTGTCTTGCTATCTTTGTTTTCCTATTTGGATTCGGTGCGTTAATTGGGAACTATTATTACGGAGAAACAAATATTCGATTCTTACATAAAAGTAAAGTATGGTTGATGGTATACCGAATAAGTGTGTTAGCCATGATCGTATTCGGTTCGGTTGCAAAGATCCAACTTGTATGGGATTTAGCGGATTTATTTATGGGCTTTATGGTTATTATAAATTTAATTGCTATTACATTACTATCAAAAATAGCCTTTGCTGCGTTGCAGGATTACATGAAACAGAAAAAAGCTGGTAAAGATCCTATTTTTTATAAAGAAAGCATTAAAGGGCTTGAAAACATTGAATGTTGGGAGCATTATCAGGACACTTCAAAAAAGAAAAGTATGTAACAAGAAAGATATTCAGACTGTAATATGTCTGAATATCTTTCTTGGTTCTAGTGCAAATATTATTGATTATAATAAAGAAAAAATAATTCTATACAAAGTTAATAGTACGGAGGAATATGGTTAAATGATAAAGGAGTCTAGCGTTCAAGTTGAGAGTCAAGAAAAAGCTTACTTAGATCAATGGGTAGCTCATTATCGATCCTATGCTGCTAAGGGACAAAGCGCCAGTTATATTCCCGCTTTGGGGAAGATAAATTTATCGCAATTAGGTATTTGTATAGTAGAGCCAGATGGAACAATGATAAAGTCAGGGGATTGGGAGGTACCTTTTACCTTACAAAGTATATCAAAAGTAATCGGCTTTATAGCCGCTTGTTTAAGCCGCGGTATTTCTTATGTATTAGAGCGAGTTGATGTAGAACCAACTGGAGATGCCTTCAATTCGATTATTCGTTTAGAGATGCATAAACCAGGAAAACCTTTTAATCCTATGATTAATGCTGGAGCGATTACGGTAGCTTCGCTTCTGCCAGGAACATCGGTGCAAGAAAAATTAGAATCTCTATACGCATTAATCGAAAAAATGATAGAGAAGCGTCCCGCCATTAATGAAAAAGTGTTTCAATCAGAATGGCAAACAGCTCATCGCAATAGAGCTTTAGCATACTATTTAAAGGAGAATGGTTTTTTAGAATCAGATGTGGAGGAGGCACTAGAAGTTTACTTAAAACAATGTTCGATAGAAATAAATACAGAGGATATTGCCTTAATAGGGCTTATACTAGCACATGATGGATATCATCCTATTCGTAAAGAACAAGTTCTCCCTAAAGAGGTCGCTAGATTAACAAAAGCCTTAATGCTTACTTGTGGAATGTACAATGCTTCTGGCAAATTTGCTGCTTTCATTGGGTTGCCAGCTAAAAGTGGGGTGTCCGGAGGGATTATGGCACTTGTCCCCTCAAAATCCAGGGGGGATCTACCGTTTCAAGATGGATGTGGTATTGGTATTTATGGACCAGCCATTGATGAATATGGGAATAGTTTACCAGGGGTTATGTTATTAGAACATATTGCAAAAGAATGGGATTTAAGTATATTCTAAAAAGGATCATAGATGTTTTTGTGTCAGAGCGAATATAAAAATGTTCAGACCGTATAATGTGTCTGAACATTTTTGGGTTACAAAGTATCTTCCTAAAGTAGAAGAATGTAAAGAATACTCACAATGTTTAATGCTTTCGTTTATATCTTATTTATCGTTTTTTGTAAAAAATAGAGTAAGTGTTGTATTAATGTTAATAGATTTGTATACTGACTGTTAGGCGAAAGTGAGAAGTGATTATTTTGAATCTTAGTAATTTAGTAAGAAAAGACATCTATATTCTGGTTTTGATGATATTTACAGTACCCTTAGTAGGTGAAATAAAGTCATTTCCCTTAAATGAAACATTTAGAATGAGCTTTGGTGCACCAACATTTTTCTTTTTTTTGTTATTATTTCGACGAATACCAGCATTTTTGCCGGGTTTTTTAACAGCAATAGTGGTTGTAGCATTTCGTATCTTAATGGACGTCATCACAAATGAAAATATGGATTGGATAGCTGCTTTCCATATCCACTATCCTAGTTTTTTCTTTTATTTTACTTATTCTTGTCTGTTTTACTTAGCGAAAGTCGAACGTTTTCATCATCAACCACTGATGATTGGGTTTGTCGGTTGCATTATTGAAATATTATCAGACTGTGTGGAATTAATGATTCAATATTTCGTATTAAAAACAACTATCACACCAGAGGCAATAAATGAGATAATCGTTATCGCATTTTCCCATAGTTTTATCGTTCTAAGTTTTTTCAATATGATGAAACTGTATGAAGCGCAGTCAAGGGAGAGACACATAAAAAAACAAAATGAACACATGCTTATGCTTATCTCTAATTTATATGAAGATGCTGTTCATTTAAAAAAAACGTTGCAAGATGCTGAAAATATAACAAAAAAATCCTATGATTTATATAAAACCTTAGACTCTTTAGAGCATAAACAGATGAGCTTTCAGTTTGAGGGTTTAAGGCAGCAGGCATTAAAAATTGCTGGTGAGGTCCATGACGTTAAAAAGGATAACCAACGTATTTTTGCTGGACTTTCAAAGCTAATTTCTGATGAAAGTTTTACAGATTATATGTCTGTACATGAACTGGTAAATATCATTATACGAGCAAATGCGAAATACGCCCGGTTACTAGAGAAAGACATCGAATTTGTGTATAAGATTGATGGCGTGCATCCTCACTATCATATTTACACAATCTTATCAATTATAAATAATATCGTTGCAAACGCTGTAGAAGCTATTCAAGGTATGGGAACCATCACAATTGACATTAATAAAGACCATCATTCCGTTGAATTTCGAATAGGAGATAACGGTCCCGATATTTCTTCAAAGTATAAAGATTCAATTTTTGAACCTGGGTTTACTTCTAAATATGATGATGTAGGTAACCCATCGACAGGGATCGGACTATCGTATGTAAAAGAAATGGTCGAACAACTTGAAGGTGATGTTACGCTTGAGGACAGAACCGAAGGAAAAGGATCGATTTTTATAATCAGATTAGGGATTGATCATATAATTTCGAAAGGGTGATTCTATGTATTTTTATATAGTAGATGATGAGAAAGCGGTTCGCTCAATGTTGGCTCAAATTATCGAGGATGAGGATCTTGGAGAGGTTGTAGGAGAAGCTGAGGATGGTTCATTGTTAGATCAACAAATGCTAATCCTCAAAAATATAGACATTTTATTTATCGATTTGTTAATGCCGATTCAAGATGGAATAAAAACAATTCGTCAAATAAAACCATCGTTTAAAGGGAAAATCATCATGGTTTCTCAAGTAGAAACAAAAGAATTAATTGCTGAAGCGTATTCGCTTGGCGTTGAATACTATATTATTAAACCGATTAACCGGATTGAAGTATTAACAGTCGTTCAGAAAGTCATCGAACGAATCCGATTGGAAAAATCGATAAAAAACATTCAAGAATCGCTCAATATGGTACTAAAATTAGATAGTAATCAAAGTACGCAGGAAAAATACCGTAATGAAAAACATATAAGTACTTTCAATCATTTTCGAAATTCCATTCATTTTCTTCTATCCGAATTAGGGATAGCCAGTGAAAGCGGAAGTAAAGATTTAATGGACATGCTGGATTATTTATATAAATATGAACAAGATAAAACGTTGGAACAAGGGTTTCCCTCACTAAAAGAGATTTTTATGAATTTGGCTCAAAAAAGACTTGGAGAATCAGCTGAAGAAGCCGAATTAAAAAGGTCGATTGAAGCCTCAAAACAACGGATTAGAAGGGCAATTTATCAATCATTAAACCATTTAGCATCCCTTGGACTTACTGATTTTTTAAACCCGAAGTTTGAAAACTACGCTTCTAGGTTTTTTGATTTTACTACTGTAAGGAGAAAGATGACAGAATTGAATAATGAGCCAACATTACCTACTCGTATCGATACGAAAAAATTTATTCAGGTTCTTTATTTTGAAGCAAAACGAATACACTTGGAATTGTAATGACGAACTTTTGCTAATTCTTAATCTTCAATGTTGAATTTATAACTGTTTCGCTTATATATTCTGTTTTCAATAAAATATTAGAGAGTATACCTTTTCGTCCACTTTTACTTAATGTGTACTTAAAGTTAGCGAAATCCTTTGAAGAATCTATAAAAGTGTACTAAGTAAAGTAAGAAATGATATATTTTCTGTTTTTTAATATAAATATGTATCAATAAAATAATCTGAATTCTAATTATTTTTGTATTTTTATGTGATCTCAGGGGGAAAGAAAATGAATGCATTTATTAGAAAAAAGTCCATTGATCATTTGCAAAAGGAAGGCCTTAGAAGTACTGGACTAAATCGAGTGTTAGGATTATGGCAATTAACTGCAATTGGACTAGGAGGAATTATTGGGGTTGGAATTTTTGTTCTAACAGGAGTAGCTGCATCTGAGCATGCTGGTCCTGCAGTTATTTTATCTTTTATTATTGCTGGACTAGCTAGTGCAGCTGCTGCACTATGCTATGCTGAATTTGCTGGACTTATCCCCGTTTCTGGGAGTGCATATACTTATAGCTATGCTGTATTAGGAGAAGGAGTAGCATGGTTAATTGGGTGGGATCTGTTACTAGAATATATTTTAGTAGTGGGAGTAGTTGCTATTGGTTGGTCTGGATATATGCAAGAATTACTTCAACAAATCGGAATACATATTCCAATTTGGGCCCAAGGGGCCCCAGGTACAGGAGAAGGGCATCGAGTAGACTTAATTGCAGCTATTATAAGTCTAGCTATTGCTGGATTATTAACATTTGGTATGGAGTGGGGATCAAAATTCAATACGTTGATGGTGATTATTAAGCTAAGTATTATTTTAGTGGTTATTGCTGTTGGAAGCTTCTACATCGATTCAGCCAATTGGCATCCTTTTATGCCTTTTGGTTTTAATGGCGTAATGAGTGGTGCTGCGCTTGTATTCTTTGCAGTATTTGGATATGATACGTTAACTACAGCAGCTGAAGAAGCCAAGAATCCACAACGTGATTTACCAAGAGCTGTAGTCATATCTTTAATAATTGCATTATGCCTGTATATTGGAATGTCTTTAGTAATTACAGGAATGGCACCATATCATACATTGAATAACGCTGCACCGGTAGCTAAGATTTTCAGTGATGTAGGATTAAAATGGATTACTTTATTTATCTCTGCAGCAGCTATTACAGGCATACTTTCTGTTTTATTTTCGTTCACACTTGCAGGCTCGCGAGTTTGGTTTGCAATGAGTCGAGATGGATTATTACCAAAATGGTTTACAAAGGTACATCCTAAATATAAGACGCCACATCGTCCTACATTAATTATCGGTATAATTACAGCAATAATATCAGGGTTTACCCCTATTAGTGAGGTAGCCGAATTAGTTAATATTGGTACATTATCAGCATTTATATTAATTTGTTCTTCTATCATTGTGTTAAGAAAGAAAAGACCAGATTTAGAAAGGAAATTTAAGACGCCTTTTGTTCCTGTAATTCCGTTGATTGGGATTTGTTTTTCATTATATCTTATCATCAGTCTTCCAGAAATTACTTGGATTCGTTTTATAATCTGGATGCTTATTGGACTTGTTATATATATGTTATATGGAAAAAACAAAAGTAATTTGGCTAAAAATATAAATAAATAGTTAGTTAAATTAAAGTAAAAAAGATGCTAGAGATAGCATCTTTTTTACTTTAATAGGTATTATTACATCCTTTTATATTTAATTTATATGTAAGCATATAAATAGGCATAAAAGGAAACAATATCTAGAAAATTGAAATTGAAATTAGGAACAGAAAGTCTCAATGGTAACAAGAGTTTAGTACGGAATGAAATTAATGTCCACCGTTCTATTTTTGGGAATCTTTATAAAAAAAGACCAGATTTGATAAAATCTTGTTCCTAGGAGAGTGCATTGATAAGGTGATGAAAATGTGGAATATGATTGTTTCCTATCTTCCAGATTGGAAAATTTTTGTACAAGCTTTTATCGTATTTTTAATTCCATATATTATCTCAAGATTTTTTCATTGGGTCAATATATCAGAGAAAGAGTGGTAAGAATGAGTTGGTGGAAATCAAAGGATAACCAGGTGCAAAAAAATACCATTCAAGGAAATACTGAACAACAAACTAAGCCTTCTCGAAACTCAACGGTTCATTTTACGGGTGACTTCACATCAGACTTAGGACTCATAAGACAAGAAATCGGTCATAATTCTGATGTTCACTTTCGGGAGTTTAATATTGGGCGCATAGGCATTCGAGCTGCAATCATTTTTGTCGATGGACTATCAGATAAAGAGCTAATCGATAAACATATCATGAATTCACTAATGGTTGATTTTTTCGATGAATATAAAAACGAAACTACTTATGTGGAAGAGACTGTTTCGAAAGAATTTATTAAAAATAAAGTTCTTTCTATTAGTGAAGTAACAGAAATCAATCAAATAAAAGATTTGATATCCAAAGTATTGACAGGTTCGACAGCTCTATTGATTGATGGTTTATTTGATGTGTTCATTCTTGGCACAACAAAACCAAACAAACGGAATATTGAAGAACCAGTATCAGAAGCATTAGTCAGAGGTCCACGGGTAGGTTTTACGGAAGTATTAAGTGATAACACTGCACTTTTGCGACGTCATGGTGAAAATAAAAATTTATCATTAATAAAGCTTCAAGTAGGAGAACGTGCAAAAAAAGAGCTAGTTATAGCCTACATCAAAGACCTTGCTAGTCCAAAATTAGTGGAAGAGGTAAAAACAAGAATTCAGAAAATCAATATAGATAGTGTACCTGAATCTGGTTATATAGAGCAACTTATTGAAGATAATTACCTCAGTCCTTTTCCGCAAGCTCAGAATACAGAACGTCCTGATCGTGTTATTGGTGCCTTGATGGAAGGACGGATAGCAATTTTACTGGACGGGACACCATTCGCATTAATTGTTCCAGTTACATTTAGTATGCTGTTACAATCACCAGAAGATTATTATGAACGCTGGATTCCAAGTACGCTTCTCCGCCTATTGCGTTTCTTTGCAGCTTCTGTTTCATTATTTACTCCTGCATTATATATTTCCTTTATTTCGTTTCATCCAGGGTTAATTCCCACCAAGCTAGTTATCTCTATTATAGGAACACGTGAAGGAGTTCCTTTTCCTGCTCTTATAGAAGCATTGATTATGGAAGTGGCCATCGAAATTTTACGGGAAGCTGGGTTACGTTTACCTAAACCGATTGGACCGGCAATGGGGATTGTGGGTGGACTAATTATTGGCCAGGCTGCCGTAGAAGCAGGGATTGTCAGTCCAATTATGGTAATCGTTGTAGCTGTTACAGCTATTTCTTCCTTTACTATCCCACAATACAGTGCAGGGATTACATTACGCGTTCTTCGGTTTGTAGCCATGTTCTGTGCTGCTGTGTTTGGGTTGTACGGGGTCATTCTCTTTTTCCTCTTACTTTGTAGCCATTTGGTGAAACTGAAAAGTTTTGGCGTTCCTTATACTAGTCCAGTTGTTCCTTATCGATTAAGTGACTGGAAAGATTTTATGGTTCGCATGCCGCTAAGAATGATGAAACGGCGACCAAAGATGATGCATTCAAAAGACCCTACTCGCAAAGGATAGCTTAAGCCGAAAGGAAGTGACTTTCAATGATTAGCAGACCCCAAGACCGAATTACGACATCGCAAGCAGTTGTTATCGTCGTTAATTTTATACTTGGAACAGGAATCCTTACCCTGCCTAGAGCATCTGTAGAAAAAGTGAAAACACCGGATGTATGGATAAGTGTGATTTTAGGTGGGATAATCGCGATGGTTGCAGGAGTAATCATGGTTAAATTAAGTCAACAGTTTCCCGAAAAAACCTTTTATCAATACAGCCAAGAAGTTGTAGGGAAATGGATAGGGAGGTTATTTAGCTTACTTGTTGTATGTTATTTTCTTGCAACTTCAGGGTTTCAAATCCGTTCAATGGCAGAGGTCATTAGCTTGTTTTTGCTAGAAGGAACTCCTACATGGGCCATTATTATACCTTTTATGTGGATAGGTCTCTATTTGATTATGAGTGGCATTAACTCAATTGCCCGGATGTTTGAAATCATATTCCCTATTACGGTGTTTATTTTTTTACTAATTTCCTTGATGAGTCTCGGAATATTTGAGATAGATAATCTCCGCCCCGTATTAGGTTTAGGAGTTAAGCCGGTGTTAAACGGGATAAAGATGACTGCTCTCGCATATACAGGTCCTGAAATCATGTTAATCCTTTTGGTGTTTATGGAGCAACCAAACAAAGCAGTAAAAGTCATTCTAGTTGGAATTTCTATTCCGTTAATCTTTTACGTAATAACGGTCGTAATGGTCATCGGTGCATTATCCGTCGATGGAGTTGTAATGAGAACATGGCCGACAATTGATCTCATGCGCAGTTTTGAAATTTCTGGTTTGATATTTGAACGTTTTGAATCTTTATTGCTTGTAATATGGATTATGCAAATATTTGCTACATATACGATCAGTTACTACGCTGCTGCACTGGGGCTAGCACAACTCTTCAAAAAGAGCATTCATCCTTTTATGTTTGCTTTGCTTCCGATTATTTATATCATTGCTATGACTTCGAAAAATATAAATGATCTACTTAAATTCGGGGATATGGTCGGCAATACTGCTTTATTTTTATTTGGGTTACTACCACTGCTCCTTCTTATCATCACGCGATTAAAGAGAAAAGGGGGGCCATCGTGAAGAATAACTTTCACTATGTACGGGTTCTTTTGACTTTGTTTTCGATGCTTGTACTCCTGTTTCTGACAGGGTGCTGGAGTAGCAAAGAAATTGAAGAGATGAGTTTAGTTTTAGCTGTAGGATTGGATAAAGGTAAGGAGTCAACAATTGAGAAAGAGATTAAGGACCGAGGAGGAGGATATCCTAAAAGAAACCTTATAACATCTACTTATCAAATTGCAAGCCAACAAACGGGGAGTAAAGGAGACGGGGCACAACAAAAACGTTATGTTAATGTTTCTGAGACTGGAGATTCTACTCATCAAATAATCCGTGAATTTTCATTAAGAGAAGATCGGCCTTTGTTCGCTTCACATTTAAAAGTGATTGTGATTAGTGAGAATCTTGTACGCAAGTATAGTTTAGACCAATTACTTGATCAGTATCTCCGTGAAAATGAGAGTAGACTTAGCTGTCTTGTGTTAATCAGCAAGGGGCGAGCTAGTGAGACGCTGGAATCAAAGGAAATAGGAGAAATTCCAGCGTTTCATTTGGTTGGGATTGGAGATAATCAATATAGAATAACAAGAATTTTACCTCCTGTATCGCTCGCTAAATTAGGAGGTAAGATGGAATCAGGAGCTAGTTTTCTTTTACAAAATGTAATTTCGACAAATGGTGAAGTAAAATTTGCGGGAGCTGCCATAATCAAAGGAAATACAAATAAGTTGCGTGGTTTTTTAAATGAAGAGGAATTAGAGGGGCTAATATGGATCAACGGAAAAAGGAAAGGTGGTGTGGTAAAAGGCTTTGATAAAAAGACAGGGCAACCTATCATCTACGAGATAAAGTCCATAAAAAGCAAAATCACCCCGCATGTTAAGGGAAATAAGATTTCTTTTGATGTAAACATTGAATCAGAAGGGCGTGTGTCTGAAAATTGGATGCACTCAGGAAAAGGTTTTGAAAATGAATTTTTAAAAAGGGCAGAAAAAGCTGCTGAACAAGAAGTAAAGCACTTGGTGCATCATGTAACAGAAAAAATGCAGAAAAAATATCAAGTTGACGTTGCTGGCTTTGGAAACCGATTAAGAATTGAAGACCCAAAAGTATGGGAGAAAGTCAAAAAAGATTGGGATCAAACATTTAGTAGGGTACCGATTAAATATCATGTGAATGTAACCATACAAGATTATGGGGCGTCAAACTTCAAAAAGTGAGACGCCTTATTCCATTTCGCGAATGCATAATTCTAATTAATTGTATTGCAAAACAAATGAATTTAAATTCAAAGCTCTTTCATCAATATAATTGCCAAAGCGTTTTGTGTGCCAGAAACTATCGTTATACGCTCTTGATCTACATCAATACCGAAAGATTTCATCTAATTGAGTTCTGCCGTTTTTTAATGGGGAATACCAGTTGGATTATTGTAATATCCTCGTTCCTCTTCGTATATTTGTACCAGAACCTTTAGAAATTCACAGTGATTATCTCGAAGTTTTTACGCCAAAATGAATTTTTAAATACTTTAAAAATTGTTTTATAAAAAATGTACTTTTTGGTAAGATTCTGTACTTTTGATTATAAATTAAAGATACGTTTCTATTAGTTTAGATTTGAAAGCGCCTCAAAGGGTGGACTTTGAATTTTTTACTTAGCCTATATTCTTTTACTTACAGGCCATTTATATAGATTAGTAGTGAGAAAGGGGGTACTTCCCACAGTTTTATAGTTCTAAGCTTTTTCAATATGATGAAACTGTATGAAGCGCAGTCAAGGGAGAGACACATTAAAAAACAAAATGAACACATGCTTATGCTCATCTCCAATTTATATGAAGATGCTGTTCATTAAAAAAAAACGTTACAAGATGCTGAAAATATAACGAAAAAATCTTATGATTTATATAAAAGTTTAGACTCTTTAGAGAACAAACAGATGAGCTTTCAGGTTGAGGATTTACGGCAGCAGGCATTGAAAATTGCTGGTGAAGTCCATGACGTTAAAAAGGATAACCAACGTATTTTTGCTGGACTTTCAAAGCTGATTTCTGATGAAAGTTTTACAGATTATATGTCCGTATATGAACTGGTAAACATCATTGTACAAGCAAACGAGAAATACGCCCGGTTACTAGAGAAAGACATCCAATTTGTGTATAAGATTGATGGCGTACATCCTCACTATCATATTTACACAATTTTATCAATTATAAACAATGTCGTTGCAAATGCTGTAGAGGCTATCCAAGATATGGGGATCATCACAATTGACATTAATGAAGACCATCATTCCGTTGAATTTCGAATAGGAGATAACGGTCCCGGTATTTCTTCAAAGTATAAAGATTCAATTTTTGAACCTGGGTTTACTTCTAAATATGATGATGCAGGTAACCCATCGACAGGTATCGGACTATCGTATGTAAAAGAAATGGTCGAACAACTTGAAGGTGATGTTACGTTTGAGGACAGAACCGAAGGAAAAGGATCGATTTTTATAATCAGATTAGGGATTGATCATATAATTGCGAAAGGGTGATTCTATGTATTTTTATATAGTAGATGATGAGAAAGCGGTTCGCTCAATGTTGGCTCAAATTATCGAGAATGAGGATCTTGGAGAGGTTGTAGGAGAAGCTGAGGATGGCTCAGTGTTAGATAAACAAATGCTAATCCTCAAAAATATAGACATTTTATTTATCGATTTGTTAATGCCGATTCAAGATGGAATAAAAACAATTCGTCAAATAAAACCGTCATTTAAAGGGAAAATTATCATGATTTCTCAAGTAGAATCAAAAGAATTAATTGCTGAAGCGTATTCGCTTGGCGTTGAATACTATATTATTAAACCGATTAACCGGATTGAAGTATTAACAGTCGCTCAGAAAGTCATCGAACGAATCCGATTGGAAAAACCGATAAATAACATCCAAGAATCGCACAATATGGTGCTTAAATTGGATAGTGATCAAAGTACGCAGGGAAGTGAAAGCGGAAGTAAAGATTTAATGGACATGCTGGATTATTTATATTAATACGAACAAGCTATAACGTTTGAACAAGGTTTTCCTTCTCTAAAAGAGATTTTTATACATTTAGCTCAAAAAAGACTTGGAGAATCAGCCGAAGAGATCAAATTAAAAAGGTCGATTGAAGCCTCCAAACAACGGATTAGAAGGGCAATTTATCAATCATTAAACCATTTAGCATCCCTTGGACTTACTGATTTTTCAAATCCGAAGTTTGAAAATTACGCTTCTAGGTTTTTGGATTTTACAACCATAAGGAGAAAGATGACGGAGTTGAATAATGAACAAACATTAACTATTCGTATCGATACGAAAAAATTTATTCAGGCTCTTTATTTTGAAGCGAAACGGATACATTTAGAATTGCAATGACGAACTCTAGTTAATTCTTAAACTCAAATGAAGGGCTTGTTTTGTTTTGTTAGCTTGATAGCGATGGAGTAGCACCCCCAATTATTTGTAATTTTCATTGACAGGAATTATTTTAGTAACTATTATTAGTTAGTGATAATGATTTTCAATTGCGTCATTTTTTATTAATTTTAAGGGGGAAGTATTTACTAATGTTTAAAGAGAAAAGGGAAATCGGTATATTACTATCAGCAATAATTCTCCTCTTGTCTATTGTCTTTGTGGGTTGTACACCACAAAATAATGAGCAGGCCGTTAAAAAAGAAACGAGTAATAAAGAAAAAACTCTCACTTTGTCTTGGCCGAGGGACATAGGAGAGATGAATCCACATGTTTACAATCCTTCGCAATTAATTGCACAAGCGATGATTTACGAACCATTGGTTAGCTATAAAGAAGGCGGTAAACTGGAGCCGGCGCTGGCCGAATCATGGACAATATCTGAGGACGGTAAGGAGTATATTTTTAACCTTCGTCAAAATGTAAAATTCTCTGATGGAACCGCTTTTAATGCGAATATCGTGAAAAAGAATTTTGATGCGATTATAAAAAATATGAAAATGCATAGCTGGCTAGGATTAATCAACATGATTGATAAGACTGAGGCAGTAAATGATTCTATCTTTAAAATTACATTAAAGCAGGCTTATTATCCAACATTACAGGAGCTAGCGGTAGTCCGTCCAGTACGCTTTTTAGGTGAAGCAGGCTTCCCGGATGATGGCGATACTTCAAAAGGAGTGAAGAAATTTATTGGAACGGGCCCATGGATGCTAGAGAAATATAAGAAGGATGAATATGCGGTATTTACTCGCAACCCGAATTACTGGGGTGAAAGTCCAAAAGTTGACAAGATTGTAATTAAAACAATTCCTGATGCAGAGACGAGAGTGCTTGCTTTCGAAAAAGGTGAACTCGATTTAATTTATGGAGAAGGTACTATTAGTTTAGATGCTTTTAAACAATTAAAGGAGTCAGGAAAATATAAAACAAGTATTTCTGAACCTGTTGCAACAAGACAATTGGTTATGAACACGACAAAAGAGCAGCTTTCTGACATAAAGGTACGTTTAGCGCTTCAATATGGTTTTAACAAGCAAGCGATGGTAGAAGGAGTAACTTCTGGACTGGAAGAGAAGGCAGACAATATTTTGGCTCCAAACCTCCTATATACCAATATTAAAACAACACCTATTAAGTATGACGTAGAAAAAGCGAAGAAGTATTTAGAAGAAGCGGGATGGAAGCTGCCATCCGGAAAAAGTGTTCGAGAGAAAGATGGTAAAGCATTGGAGCTTGAGTTGATGTATGATAAATCAAACCAAACCCAAAAGGCGATGGCAGAAGCCCTTCAAGCTGAGTGGGCGATGATAGGTGTTAAGCTAAATATTACTGGTGTTGAGCTGCCTGTTCAAGTAAAACGGTTTGGCGAAAATGATTTTGACTTGAACTTCTACAGTAACTATGGAGCTCCATATGATCCACATACCTTCCTTAACATTGTTTCAATGGACGGCTTTGGATTCTCAGATGCTTTGTCAAACTTGCCATTAAAGCAACAGCTTGATCAACAAATAAAAGAAGTATTTGCCTCGACGGATGAGAAAAAGCGAAAAGAATTATACAACTCTATCCTACAGACATTGCAGGACCAAGCAGCAATCGTGCCAATTTCTTATATTAAGAAAACAGCTGTGTACCAAAAGGATATAACTAGCTTTGAATTCCCGGAAAATCGTGATGATCATCCATTCACTGGAATTAACATTAATAACTAGGAAACGGAAGGATGAGAAATAATGGGTAGCTATATTATCAAACGATTTCTTGCCATCATTCCTATTTTTCTCTTTGCCACACTTCTTACTTTTTTATTGATTCATCTGTCGCCGGTCGACCCTGCTGAAGCATATTTGGCAGCTGCCCATATTCAGCCGACAGCGGAGATGTTAGAACAAAAAAGACAGGAGTTTGGCTTAGATCAGCCACTGTTTGTGCAATATATTCAATCTCTTATTAAGATATGCCAACTTGATTTTGGCGTATCTTATCTTTCTAACAAGCCCGTTTGGCAGGAGGTTGTGTACAGGATGCCTACGACGATCCAGCTCGCCTTTAGCAGTATTTTCGTAGCTGTACTCGTTAGTGTGCCGATCGGATTTTTAGCTGCAGTGAAGAAAAATGGTGTCGTGGACCAGCTTAGTCGAGTTCTGGCTTTTTTTGGTGCTTCAATTCCGCAGTTTTGGCTCGGTTATTTATTAATTTATTTGTTTGCAGTGAAGTTTAATCTGTTTCCTGTGGAGGGAGCAGGAACATGGATGCACTTGATTCTTCCATCCGTAACACTGGCTTTGCCGCTCATTGCGATTTATACTCGTTTGCTACGCATTAGTGTGCTGGAGAATTTACAGGATCCTTATGTCTTGTATGCGAGAACAAGAGGCATTCATGAGCATGCCATTATGGTAAAGCATGTATTGAAAATTGCAATTTTGCCGATGATTACGGGGATTGGGATGAATTTTGGAAAGCTATTGACGGGAACGATTATTGTTGAGTCCGTTTTTTCGTGGCCTGGGTTTGGACGTTATTTTATTGAGGCAATTTTTAACCGGGATATACCAGTCATCCAATGCTATGTGTTTCTTGCGGCCTGTCTATTTATTTTATGTAACCTGATTGTGGATATTGTGCAAATGTATATGAATCCGCGGATTTCTTGGAAAGGAGGAACGGACTAATGATTGCAAGTATAAGAGGTGTTTTCAAGCATCAAATCACCATTGCAGTCTGCTCATTCACTTTAATCGTTCTTTTTATCCTTACGATTTTGGCTCCGTGGATTTCTCCGCATGATCCCATTCAAGTGAATTTAGCATTAAAACTAAAGCAGCCTTCCATGGAATATCCGTTGGGTACTGATTATTTAGGACGGTGTAATCTGTCTCGTCTTTTACATGGTGCTCGTATTTCTTTAGGGATTGCATCTTTAATTTTTATTTCTTCCTTAGGGATTGGTTTGCTTATCGGAACTTTTGCTGGTTACAAGGGAGGCCGGATTGATCTTATATTAATGAGATTTTGTGAGGGAGTGATGGCCTTCCCGAATCTTGTGCTCATACTTGGACTTGTAGGAATATTCGGTCCAGGAATGAAACAGGTAATTTTGGCAATGGTGCTTGTGCAGTGGGTGTATTACGCGAGGATGTTCCGAGGCTTAGTACTCAGTTTAAAGGAGCAGAATTTTATTACAGCTGCGAGAATAAACGGATCTTCGCAATGGAAAATTATTAGACGACATATTATCCCGAATGTACTTCCTCCTATTGTCGTGATGGGGACACTTGAAATGGGGTGGGCTATTATGGATATTTCCGCTCTGTCGTTTTTAGGACTAGGTATTCAGCCACCCACACCTGAGTGGGGTGCTATGATTCACGAAGGGAAATCGTATATACGAAGTAATCCAGAGTTAATGATATATCCAGGTGTAATGATTATGCTCGTTGTTATCACTTTTAATATATTGGGAGAAGCTTTATCAGATCGGTTTGGGGTAAAACGACGTTTTTAAAAAGGAATGAGACAATTGATAGAAAAACAGTGTAATGTTTTGGAGGTAAGTGACCTGCATGTAAAGATAAAGACCCCCACTGGAACAATCCCCTTAGTGCAGGATATCCATTTTGAACTAAAGCCTGGGCGTGTGCTCGGGCTTGTTGGAGAAAGTGGCAGCGGCAAAACCGTTACTTCCTTGTCACTTCTGCAACTGCTAGATCGTAAAACAACAAGTATAGAAGGTAGTATACGATTGCACGATAGAGAACTAAATGAGCTGAGCGCGAAGGAGATGCGACGGATTCGAGGGAAAGAGATTGCCCTTATTATGCAAAATCCAATGAATGCTTTTACCCCTGTATATACGATTGGAAACCAATTCATTGAAACGATTCGCACTCATACTGCTTTAACAAAGAAAGAAGCATTTGAACTGGCTGCGAACTCTTTGCATGATGTAAATTTGCCAAATCCTTTAGATGTTATGCGTAGATACCCATTTCAGCTAAGTGGAGGAATGCTGCAGCGGGTAATGATTGCTATTTCCCTATGCCTGCGGCCATCTGTAATTATTGCTGATGAGCCAACAACAGCGCTAGATGTGACAAACCAATTGCAGGTGCTGCAGCAGTTGGATTTTATTCGTTCGGAATATGGTACGTCTATCCTATTAATTTCTCATGATTTAGGAGTTATTTCGGAACTAGCTGACGATGTCATTGTGATGCAGCGCGGAAGAATTGTAGAAAAAGCAGACGTTTATCAGCTATTTGATTATCCACAGCATGAGTATACGAAAAAGTTGCTTCATGCTCGACCGACGCTGCAATTTAACGAAAAATCTCAGGATTTTCTAACATTATTGAAGTAGCATGATTATCCTAAAAACAGGGAGTGAGCCTATGAGTTTACTACAGGTTAAGGACGTAACACATATGTATGGTTCCTATAACTTGTTTGGCAGAACGGATCAACGAAAAGAGGTACTTTCCAACGTTTCTATTTCCATAGAGCCAGGAATGTGTCTCGGTCTTCTCGGAACGAGCGGAGCTGGGAAAAGTACGCTGGGAAAAGTAATCCTTGGATTGGAGAAACCGCAAAAGGGACAGGTTCTGTTTCAGGGACATGATTTTTATAACATAGACCGTACCACCCGTAAACGGCTTCGCCGTGATCTTCAAGTAGTGTTTCAAGATTGCTACTCTTCGGTAAATCCACGAATGACTGCGGAACAAATTATTAGTGAACCGTTACAAAACTATGAAAGAATGTCCCGGGATGAACAGAGGCGGACCGTTGGAGAGTTACTAGAAAGAGTTGGTCTGAATCGTGAGGATATGAGAAAGTACCCTCATCAGTTTAGCGGGGGACAGCTGCAAAGAATTAATATTGCGAGAGCGATTTCCTTAAAACCGAAGCTAATTGTATTAGACGAGGCGGTAAGTGGTTTGGATATGGTCAACCAAACAAACATTTTAAACTTGTTGAGTGAGTTGAAGTCAGCTTTTGGTCTCTCATACCTTTTTATTACACATGATATAAAAGCTGCCTATTTTATCTCTGATGCTTTGGCTGTGATGGAGAGAGGGGAAGTAGTTGAGCTATGCGAAAATAAAGACCAGTTTTTCACCTCGCGGCACCCCGCTGTGCAAACTTTGCTCTCGTCCATTCTTTCCGAGCATCCCCGTTACCGTTCTCTTTCTGGAGGGGGCATTCCTCCCATCCTCTGGCATGAGAGATGAGGGAGGAAAACTATGAATCATCGATTCTATCTTACGTTAGCCATTCCATTGATCATTTCAACTATAACAACTCCTTTATTAGGGGCTGTAGATACAGCAGTTGTCGGGCAGCTGTCTGACCCTGCTTATATTGGGGCAGTGGCTGTAGGAACCATCATTTTTAATACGATGTATTGGTTATTTGGTTTTTTGCGAGTGAGTACATCGGGATTTGCTGCTCAAGCGTATGGAGCAAACGATGATATGCAAGGGGTTTTAGCCCTAACAAGACCATTTGTAGCGGCAATTGTAGTAGGGATTATTTTTATTCTTCTGCGGCACCCTGTCGAATATTTATTTTTAACCTTAATAAACCCGGAGTCTGACGTTCGTACGTTGACATCTGATTATTTTAGTATTCGTATATGGGGTGTTCCGTTTGCTTTAATGAATTACGTTATCCTCGGATGGTTAATGGGGATGTCTAAGATTAAAATCTCTTTAATGATACAAGTTTCTATGAATCTTATGAATATTATTCTAGCCCTATTATTTGTCAACGTATTCTCTCGGGCAGTGTCTGGCGTAGCTGCAGCAACCTTAATATCGGAAATAATGGCCTTTATGATAGGTATCATCATTATATGGAAGGCTGTTCCTTTTACATGTAAGCAGCTTCCTTTAAAAGAAATTTTTAATCTTGCTTCGTTCAAAAAAATGATGAGCGTTAACCGCGATTTATTCATCAGAACATTTTGTTTGTTAACCATGTTTAATATGTTTACGGCGAAAGGTGCTTCCTTTGGAACAGAGGTTTTGGCAGCAAATGCTGTTCTTATCCAAATTCATTACATCATGGCGTACTGCTTTGACGGATTTGCGAATGCTTCTAGTATTTTTGTAGGAAAAGCAATTGGGGCAAAAGATAAACAATTGTACAAAAAGACACTTTCACTATCGTGTCAGTGGGCAATCTTTTCGTCCTGTTTTATCGCAGGTATTTACAACTTGCTTGGTCATAATATAATTACACTATTTACGAGTGTACCAAGTGTTATTGAGTTGGCAAACACCTATGGAATATGGATTACGCTATTCCCTCTTTCGGCAAGTTTTGGAATTATTATATATGGTGTTTTTACAGGGGCAACAGAAGCAGCACCTATTCGAAATTCTATGATTTTGGCATTAATTGCTTATCTCGTTGCTCAATTTATCGCAGTGCCTAGCTTTCAAAATCACGGCTTATGGTTCGCCTTTATCGTATTTAGTATAGGACGTTCTGTATTTTTAGTAATGTATATTCCAAAGTTAAATAAAAAGCTATTTTCGGTACAAGCGCAAAATACTAAAACATTTTACAATTAGGGAGCCTGCCCCTTGTCACCTTAAAATTCCCTAAGTTTTAACAAGCGGTGTATAAAGAGGGGATGGAAGAAAAGGCAGAGATAGCATCGAAGCTTTACCTTTCGCAGTTAACCACATTTCCTTAATACAAGAAAAACACTATTCTTTTCGTACAATTATTAAAAAGGATAGCGCTCTTTATTGATATTCTACTTCTAGGGGTACCGTCACACATCCATCAGCTTAAGAATAGGTTAAAGATGGTAATATGGCGGTCCCTCTGTGTTAGTTTAATAATAGAGTAAACAATGAATGAAAATAGATATTATTTTAGTGTGTTCGGTAAAGAAAAAATAATGGATTATAAACAAAAACTACACTGAAATCCAGTTCGGTATAGTAAAATTGCATAAAAAAAGACCACTTTTGTGAGTGGCTCTAAAAAGAAGGAATGGCTGCCGTACCCCTTAAGCGTACCGATATTAAAAAGCCCAATTTCTCAATTTAATGCTGAGAAATTGGGCTTTTTTCATTACTTCAGAAAAGGAATAAGAACACTATAGGTTTTTATACTCCAATCGGTAATCATTTTTTAAAAGATTTTTAGAAATTTAAAGATGAAGTATTGTATACATGCAAGTATGACTAAAAATGAAAAGTTGTAAATACTGAATTTGATTAAATACTTTTTGCTCTCTTTACGGTTGGCCTGAATGAATAGTTTATAGGAGATTACACTGGCTAAAGATGCGATAATTGTTCCAAGTCCTCCGATATTTACTCCTAATAATAAGGGTTTCCAATCAGAAGTAAAGTTTGACAGGAGAATTGACGCAGGCAAATTGCTAATCAATTGACTCAAAAATATGGAACTAAAAAAAATTGATGTGTCTCCTCTTAAATTGGCGCGAGCAAATGTCTCCATTGCATTTGAGTTAGAAATATTTCCAATAAAAACAAAAAAACAGACAAAGGTTATCAGAAGAGAATAATCAATCTTAAATAGTAATTTTCTATTTAAAATAAATACTGTCACCAATGTAATTATTAGCGCAATGTAATAATTAATGACTCCAAAAATAGATGCAATAATAATGACAAGTATCAGAATCCAGACTGTAGCTTTTTTTTGATCCTCTATGGTAATAACAGGGAGTTCTATTTTTAATTCTGTTTTATGAAGTTTTTGAGTAAATATAAACAACAAACTGATGCCAAGCACAGCTAATAACAAGATTGAACCCCAAAATGGGATAATCTTAATTCCATAGTAAGAATAGATGTACAAATTTTGCGGATTCCCCATAGGCATCAAGCTGCTTCCAATATTTGCCGCAATTGTCTGCAGGATAATCGTATCCATCATATTCATTTGTGTCTTTTTACTAATGACAAGTGTTATTGGTACAAAAGTGAGCAAAGCGACATCATTCGTTACAAACATGGAGCAAATGAAGCATAACAAAATCAGAATAACTGATATTGACCTGCTGTTATTGCATTTGTTCAATATAGCAACGGCAAGTTTGTCTAATAACTTTAGCTCTTCAAAGGCCTTAATGGCAACCATTAGATTAAATAAGCTAATCAGCACCTCAAAGTTAATATATTCGAGCCTTGGCGGATATATAAAACAGCTTACAACTGCTAGTACCAGAGAAAGGGTAAGCACTATATCCTTTTTTAAAAATACAAATTTCATAAGGATTCTTTTTTTATTTTGGACGAATATTAATTCTTTCACAATGCACCACCTGTAATCTATGTTAATAGGAGGAAACGGAAGAGCAATTCTTACTCTAAATAAGCATTCTCTAATATATATCCAACAAAGGGTATATATTGCAATAAGTTTAATAGCTTTTCATGTCAATTAGTTGTTCTATAATCTGGCCCTTAAATGGAATAATATGACTAACGTTTTCAAACAACAACAATAATATAAGGTATTTTTTATTTGTGGATTCTGTCAAAAAGCACGCTTTTTGACAGATCCGATATGTCTAGAAAAGAGTATATCACAAGGCCCTGAATGGGAACTTTGTAATATGTCATTCCTGCAAAACACTTTATGACATATATAAACAGGTTCTTAGCGTGACTGAAATAAGGAATTTTTTCTTCTTAGAGCCCTTAACGTTGTAAATCCGAGTAATGTTGTCGGGACCCTATTAGGGGGTTAGCTGAGAAAAACTAGTATTGTTTTGTTAACTTATAATATCATATATAAACCAAATGCAATGTTTTTTGAAGATTTCGTAAAACGGGTTATCAAGCCTTGAGTTCAATTACTTTACATGAAGTTTTAAAAGAACAAAAAGTATGCAGGATTTTATGAAAAAAGTAGGGAGACCAGAACTTGCACCGCTCGGGCATTGCTTAAAATCTTGCATACGAAATAAATTCGAAGATTGCGAGAAACCCAGTACCCATGTGGATTTTCCAGGGAACCCCACTTCCGATAATGCCTCATTCTGTCTCTTCCTTAACTAATCATGATGGTATGAAATTATAAAGAAATAAGGGGGCTGAAACTGAATAATAGCTGGAATCGTTTTATATAAATGTTGAGCACTTGTTTATGATGTTTTTTTAATAGTGGTAAGTCAAAGGATTTTATTTGTTGGAGTAGGGACAGGGGGAGATTTGCATTCTTTCCAATTGATCAATTACAGCCATTGATTACTCAATGGAAATGCTGTAGAAGGCAAAAAGAGTACCCTGATAATCAGGTTAAAATCTTTCATATGGATGCACAAAATCTTCAATTTACAGTGGAAGAAGAGGAGTGGCTAGAACAAGCTATGTATTCTTATTTCATGTACAGTTCTAACGTTAATCAAGAATAAGACAGGACCAACAAATTGAGACTAAGATTTGTTGGTCCTGTCTATATATGAATAATGTCTACTAATGCTTATTGCGTAAAAAGGGTGCCATTGCTACATAGGCTCAAATATCATATTGATTCAAATTATAAACAGGAAAAACTCTTCTTTGTGCTTTCAACTTTTTCAAAAGATAAGGGTTTATGTTAACTATCCGCCACTTTGCGTCCTTACGGGTTGTTTGAAGTGGTGGCTTCTTGGGAAGTAGATGCTTTTATTAGTTATCTATATATTTGTTTACATATAAATTTACTTTCCGAATCCTTTGTGAAAAGCTCTTGCAATCATAGCCGCTGCTTCCTGGTGGGTCATATTTCTTTTCGCATAATATCTTACTGCACCATCTCGATATTTCGTTACTTCGGGACCATATAACTCTAATGTAACTACCGTTTTAACTGCTTGTTCCGCCCATGAATCTACTTTATCTTTTAGCTTGGCATTCCCTTCCTTTAAGCCAGGATTGAGTATCTTCATCATATTGATTAAAATCACGGCTGCCTCTTGACGGGATACTGATTCTTCAGGAGAAAAGTTTTTCTCAGTGGATCCCTTCATTATCCCTAAGTTGACAGCTATTTCAATCTCTTTTTTCGCCCAGTAATGATTAGGAATATCGTTAAATAGAACCGATTTTTCAGGAAAAGAAACATTTAATTGCGCAAGCGAACGTGCAGTCATAAATGCCATCTCCGCCCGAGTGATTGGTTTATTTGGCTGAAACTTCCCTGTTCGGTTTTTGGTTAGCTCTAGCAATTGTGTATACCGAATATAATTTGCATAGGGGTTCTTTTGGGTGACATCTGTATAATAAGAAAGCTTGCTCTTTTCTGCGTAACTGGAAATGTCCACGTATTTCAAGTAGGAGATAGTGTGATTTTTGTCCTCTTTAAAGGCTAATTTTCTACCCTGTTCGTCTACAAATAATAACGGATCAAGCTGTTTCAGCTTGGATTTTATGCCTAAGACCCCATCTTCCGCTAATAATTCTCCATTACCAATAGCGGTAATTTTCGTTACAAGGAATCTAGTTCTTAGATCCATGTATTCTCCTTCAAAACGCTTAAGCTCCTCTTTTGGCGTTCTCATATATTTCGGTTCTTCTTCCTTTTGCGGGTAATAGTGGTTCATAAATTTCTTAAAGAACTCCTGACGTAAATCAGACGTTGATTGTTTGTTATATGTCAAAAAGATTCCGAGTTTGTGTTCAGGTAAAAACCAAATAGCAGAAGAAAAATCAGGCAAACTGCCTCCTTTACCAATCACGTACTGGCCATTAGCAGACTGAAAACTTACGTTTTCAAGTCCATAACCCGTATCAGGGAATTTAGGATGAATAGCTGAATGGTATTGATTCATTTCTTCAATAGTTTCATTCTTTAAAATACGCTCATTCTCATAAGTTCCGCCATTCAAATACGCAATCATATATTTGGCCATATCTTCGGCTGTTGTATTCATGCTTCCTGCCGGATTCACGGTTGGGATGATAGTATAGGGCTGCATTGGATTCCCTTGTTCATCATAACCAGTAGCTAAATGTTTCTGCATGGCAGGTGCGAGTGCAAAATCACTGTTTTTCATACGCAAAGGTTCAAAAATATTTTTTTTCATGTATTCTTCGAAAGGCATTCCAGAAATTTTTTCTACTAAATAGCCTTGAAGAGTAGAAGCGTAATTATCGTACATATAAGATTCGCCTGGCTGTCGAGTTACCTTCGGTAGTCGTTCTTTAACATAATCCTTTAGAGGAGAAAATTTCGTTGCATCCATTTGTATATCTTCTGGTTTCATCACTTCTGTATGAAAGCCCGTTGTATGTGTCAATAAATGTTTTGGCGTAACAAACTGTGGAAATGGATTCTTAATTTGTACTTCATCTAGATAGTTATTTACATCCCCATTCAATTGAATCTTTCCTTGTTCCACCAGTTGCATGACAGCTGTAGCTGTAAATGCTTTTGATACAGAAGCGACACGAAAAACAGTTTGATTAGGATCAACAGGAATTTTCTTTTCTTGATTTGCATATCCATAACCTTTCTTTAACAACACTTTTCCATCCTTCACCACTACAACCGCGGCTCCAGGAATATTCATCTCTTTAATCTCGTTTTGGTTAAAAAACTGATTCATCCAATCCTCTAACTTTTTTTCGTCAGACGGTCCTATATCTATGCCAGCCGCATATGAAGAAACAGGACCGAGAAAAGAACTTACGAACATAATGAGAGAGACTATCAAAACAATAAATCTTTTCATAATGATTCTCCTAACTTAACTCATTATTTTCTATATAAGTTAGCTATTTCATTGGTTAATAGATAATACTATCTGTGCATCATCCTGGAAACATGGGGGCATTAATCGCATACTCTTTTGGTGGTTCTACTTCCATTAGGTTTCGTATAAAATAGTCCCATCGTCGACGTATAAAGTAAACATCTTCTGAAACTTCATGCATTTGATTTGGAAGAATCAGTAGGTCAAAGTCTTTGTTTTCTTTAATCAAAGCATTCACCATTCGCATGCTTAAAGCAGGATGGACGTTATCATCCAGGTCTCCTGTCACCAAAAGTAATTTTCCATTTAGGTTCTTAACCAATTTCGTGTTATCTTGTTCACGGTATAGTTCTGAATTGAAAAGTCCTTGAAAACGTTCTCCCCAAGCCGCTAGGTATAAGCGTTGATCATGGTTCCCGCACCCTGATACGGCTACCTTATATACATCCGGATAAGTCAGTATAGCTCGAGCAGCTGCATAACCTCCTCCAGACTCACCGTAAATACCTACTTTTTTTGAATCTAGAAAAGGATACTGCTCTGCAAGCTGCTTAATAGCTACTACATGATCCTCAAGTCCTGCAGACCATTCCAGTCTCCCGTCAGAAAAATCATGAAATTCCTTTGACCTATAAGGAGTACCTCTTCCGTCCATTAGAATAACAGCAAAGCCAAGCTGTGCAAAAGATTGAGCACCGCCCACTTGATCAAATGGTAGCCCTAATGCATACTCTCCCCCCCAAGTAAATTCTTTCGGTGTGTGGGTTATTTGAGGGCCACCATAAATATAATCTAGAATGGGATATTTACAACCTTTGTTTATTTTTGCAGGAGGAATCAGTATTCCGTACAAATTCGTTATCCCATCGGCAGCCTTGACAGTGAAACGCTTTGGCATTTGATATCCATTTGATAAGAGAAGTTCAATATCAGCTTGCTCTAATGTACAAATTAATTTTCCATCTGTTGAACGCAAAACTGATTTAGGTGGCATATCCACACGCGAAAAAGTATCTACAAAAAAACAATAATCAGGAGAAACAGACACGTTATGCTCGGTATTCTCCGGGGTAAGCAGCACTAAGTCTGATCCATCTAACCGAACTCGATAAAGGTGCTGAAAATAAGGGTCCCGTTCCGGTTCTCGGCCACTTGCAGTAAAATACACCCATCCTTCTTTTTCATCAACACCAATGAGTCGCCGGACTGTCCAAGGTCCAGAGGTAATTCTATTTTTTAGTCTTCCTGTACGACTATCATAAAGATAAAGGTGTGACCATCCGTCCCGCTCCGAATGCCAAATAAAAGAGTTATCATGGGATAACCATTGGACATTTATACCTCCTTTTCCACTTTTAATGTTGTAGAGGTCTGTAAATAGGAATGTTTCACTTTTCTCCTTTAACAAAGTTTGAGTTTTACCAGTTTTTGCATTAGCGACAACAAACTGCATAGATCGATAATCGCGAGCCATTTTTGTGAAATAAACTAAGTCGCTATCATTTGTCCAATAAGCTGTTTGACAAATAGGGCTGAGTGGTGAGAATAATCCAGTAATCATAGGTTCTGTATCCAATTGAATCATCGATTGCTGTTCAATATCACAAATTACAAATTGGGCTAATGGAAGGTGTTTATCTCCGACTAGCGGATAATGGTATGAATGAACGACAGGTGGCTTTGCATCTTCAGAAGGAACAGACTGTATAAGGGTCATTTTTCGCACATTACGTTGATCAAGCCGGTGTGTCAAAATTTGTTTGGAATCTGGAGACCACAGTACTGCTGGTGGAACCTTTTGGTTAGATAATCGTTTAAGGATAACGGAAGTTTCTGATTCCAGTTGAGTACCATAATCATAGTATCGCTTACCATCATGAGTTAATTGGATGATTTGTCCTGTTTCTAAAGAACGCACAAATAAGTTATATCCCTTGATAAACGCAGCCCAACGCCCATCAGGAGATGGAAGTTCATGCGCAGGTAATTTTTTAGTCCTGATTTGTTTACACTGATATTTAGTTAGATCGCAAATCCACGTGGATTCATCTACTTCAAATTGAATAGCCTTCTCGTCATTGACAAAGGTAAAAGAGTTGAAGGGAAGGTTATCTGAATCAACTTCACGTGAAATAACACTTGAGAGGGAATCTGCAAGTTTAACATGATCGAAAGCAGGTTCTTTAGTATTTGACTGTGGATTCATTAATACAAATTGTTTGCCGCGTTTGCTTTCTTTTCGAATATCTTTTTGATACCAAAAGCGGCTTCCTTTATCTAACCAGTTAGGAAAGACTTTACCGTTAAATACATCTTTTATAGCGTTCCAAGAAAGCAGACGCTCTGCTTTCTCATACTGTTCATTGGTTACTGATAATGTCATATCTATCACTCCTTTAATTATTTCTAACATCCACTTTAGTGCAGTAAAAACATAGAACCATTCATTTTTCTCATATTCAAGGGCTTACATAAAACACTAATCTAAACAGCTTATGGGTGAATTCTTTTTAGATTGGAAAGATCTTACATGCGCTCTGCACCTATCTTTTCATCAAATGCATCATTTCAAGCCACCTGATATGTAAGTATCATGATGTACAAGCTTTTTAAATTTCTTTGATATTAGCAGAGTTTTTTGATCTTACATTTCTATGTAAGATAACATCATCTTACAATGTTACTCTTTCCTCCAACTTTCATTTATCTTACAATAATCTTACAAAAGGAAAATTTTAGTTTTAAGCAAGATTTTAACTTAGTAGAAACGGAGGAGGAAGATGAGGAGAAATATTATAATCGTCGATGATGAGCCTGAAATTATAGAGGTATTAAGACTTTTTTTGGAAATGGAAGGCTTTTCGATACTGGAAGCACATGATGGTAAATCAGCTTTAAAATTGATACAGAAATATAGAATTGACCTAGCTATTATTGACATTATGATGCCGAAGGTTAATGGATACGAATTGATTAAACTAGTTCGGAAAGAGTACAAAATGCCTATCATTATTCTTTCTGCCAAAAATCAGGAAATGGATAAAATTATGGGACTAGGGCTAGGAGCAGATGATTTTATATCCAAACCATTCAGTTTGTTGGAGGTATTAGCACGAATCCAAGCTCAACTTCGAAGAACATATGATTTTAATGTTAGCTCTTCAAATTATGAGCACTCTCAAACGCACTTTAACGACTTGGTGTTGGATCACCACTCTTGTATTCTTTACAAGCGAGGGCGCGAAATTAAACTTAGCGCTCTAGAGTATAAATTATTGAAGCTATTTATGGGAGAGCCAGGTCGTATTTTTACAAAAAAACAAATTTTTGAGAATGTATGGTCTGATCATTATTATTCAGATGACAATACTATTATGGTTCAAATCAGTAGATTGCGAGAAAAAATAGAAGATTATCCAAGAAATCCAGTATATTTAAAGACTGTACGAGGCTTAGGTTATCGATTTGCGAAGAAGGAAGAATTAAATGAGCGATAAAAATAAAATATTTAACACCTTAATTAAGACGTATGTTTTCTTCTCATTAACTGTTGGGATTACTGTCGTTGTCCTACTTGTCATTTTAAATTTTCAAATGAAACAGAAGTTCGATAATACTGTGTTATCTAATTTAAGAGCGCATGAAATTGTACGACAGGACTACTCAAACATTCGCTCTGGTGCAATAGAGTCATTTAACGGTTGGGTAGAAATTCTGGATGAAGATTTGCAAGTTATTTATGTTAAAGGGAAAAAACAAGATAACTCATACGCCTATACAGAAAAAGAATTAAACAGGCTTTTTTATGACCAAAAGGAAAATTCGTATCACACTTCTTTAGCACCATTTAAAACAAAAGACGGGAAAAACGCTTATTGTCTCATTAAGATTCCCAAAACATATATAAAGCAAGAATTCACAGTAACAAGTGCAGCAAAAGACCATATTACGGATTTTACAACATTGCTGCTTCAAACCTGTCTCCTTTTTCTCCTTTTATTCGGGATTAATGTCTATATATATAGCCGCTGGATGGCTATGAAAATAACCAATCCATTACTTTCAATCGCTAATGGAATTAGAAACATTACGAATGGCCATTACTACAAACGGCTTCATTTTAAGGCAAACTATGAATTAATAAAAATACAGAATTACTTTAACCTTATGGCCGAAAAGCTAGAAAAAACAGAAAAGGATAAAAAACAATTAGAAGAAAGTAAGCAGCGCATGCTTGTTCATATCTCTCATGATTTGAAAACTCCTATTACAACTATTCAGGGCTATGTTGAAGCACTGCAAATGGGCCTTATTAAGGAGGAAACGAAGAAACAGCAAGCTTTACGTATCATACATACAAAAGCACGACTCGTTACAGAATTAATTGAGGATGTATTTGAATTGTCTAAACTTGAAAGCCCTGACTATCCATTTGTAACTGAAGCACTGGATATTTCTGAATTTATTCGTGAAATAGCTGCCGAATATTATGGACTATTTGAAGAAAAACACTTTCGATTTCAATTTGAAATCCCTCCTCAGGAAATACTCGTTTCTTTTAACTATACATTGTTATATCGAGCCATTTCTAACGTACTGTCCAACGCCTTAAAATACAACCCAGAAGGAACAAATGTCTTCGTTTCGCTTATCGAAGATACTCAAAAGGTACATATTAATATCATCGATGATGGCATTGGTATTCCTAATCCTATAAAAGAAAAAGTATTTGAAGCATTTTTCAGGGGAGACCAATCAAGAAAAAGTGATGGGGGAACAGGTCTCGGTTTAACTATTTCAAAACATATTGCGGAGAAACATGGAGGTCAAATTTATTTACATACAGACGAAGGAAAAACGAAATTTCAAATCATTTTGCCTAAAGCTGGTTACAATAAGAATCTCGTACAAGATTAAAAAGACTTATGTGCTTTATTCGCATAAGTCTTTTATTTTTATTTAGTATTCGTGGATTCATATGTTAAAGTACATAAATGGTTATTCCAAAATCCCATTAATTTCAAGTGAATCTGTAGTGGCTTCTCTGATACATGGGTTAATGACAATTTTACGTACCTAGTTGTTAATCAATTGTGCATTTTTTGCTTTACGAGTCCTTCCTAATCTTATGGAATAGGAATTTCCACTGCATTCATGAATTACCTGTTACCAAATTTAAATCAATTGTGGTGGCTTTTAACTGTTCAACAAAAATATGTGTAGCAGTACTCATATACTTATCCTTTCTATAGATAATTCCCACTTCTCGAGAAAGATTAGAATTTAGACTAGGAATAATTCTTATTTTATTATTATTAAGACACTCTAAGTAAGGCCTAGGTAATATGGTTATGCCTATTCCTTTTACGACCATGTTAATTAAAGATTCCATAGTTGTTATTTCAAGGATTGGCCGAGGTAGAAATCCCAATTCATTACAAGATTTATTGATAAGTTGTCTTATAAAGTAGCTTTCAGGAAGTAAAATGGAAGGCGTTGTACGCAATACTTCCAAACTTACCATATCTTTGACCTCTAATGGATGCTCATTAGGTACAGCGAGGGCAAGATCCTCTTTATACAATGAGATAGTTTCTAATTCATTATTATTCATAGGTAAAAAAACAATACCTATATCTAACTTATTTTCTAACAAATTTTTCATAATATCTCCTGTGCTTAACCCAAGCACGGATACCTCAATATTAGGGTATAAATGATGAAAACTCAGTAATGCTGGTGGAATTAAGTAGTTTTCAACTGTTAACAATGTTCCGATAGATATACTTCCTCTCTGGAGTCCGTTTAATTCCTTTATAGCAGTTTGTGCTTGTTCTAATTCATCAAAAATGTTCTGGGTGTGCCTCAGAAGTAGTCTTCCTGATTCTGTAAGTGCCGTCTTTTTACCAATTCGATTAAATAAAGGTGTTCCAATCTCATACTCTAATAAACGAATTTGTTGGCTTAAGGCAGGTTGGGAACTTCCAACCTTTTCTGCAGCTCTCGTGAAGTGAAGTTCCTCACATACTGCACGAAAATATTCAAGTTGTCTTAATTCTATCCTAATGCCTCCCGATTTTATTATTTAAAATTTATTATGCTTAGAGGAATAAAGTAGTTTAGTAATCTCTTTCTAGGTGAATTTTTATAAAAGCTCACTTATGGAGATATGTAGCATATCATAGTTTTAACCTATTATTATCATATAAATAATTGAATTGTATTATGATTTGAAATATTAATATACCTCAATAATCTCATTGAGCAAGCACGTCGACACGTGAAGCTCCGTTTCGCTCGTTCCTTAGGATTTCAAATTCCTCGTCATACCTCACGTAAGATAAAAGGGATAGAAACACTTCGTGTCATATGCAAACAAAGACGAAGTCTTCAATCAGACTCCGTCTTTTCAGCGTATAACGAATTACAAAAATTTATTAACAAATACATATAAATTGACCATAATCTTCTCATGTTACTATGTGTTAAAAAACTTTGCACCAGAACCTTAGTTACAAAAATTTTAAATTGAAAATTTTTGTAACTTTTTGTTTTTTCATGTCATCTTTATTATAAATTAGAGAAATGATTCTATTAAATGTTTGTTCTTTCTTCATCATATGCAACGCTTCTACTCCATAAAGTAAATAACAGCAGTTAATAAGGGTGTTTTATTTTGCATTAGGGGAGAAAGGGATATCGTCACATGTCCTTTACTAGTTTAAATAGGAGGAAGTTTTGAAGTGCAAACAAGAGCAGTGAAAATAGAGGAAATCTATCAAGAAGTATTAGACGGTAAAAGAAGTAGGTTCCCGGCGAATACATGGAAAGAAGATGACAATAGAGATCTATCTAGAAGAGTAACAAAATATTTAATTGAAACAATTTTAAAGTGGAATGAAGAGGATATTAAACAAAAATGGAATACGCCTTTAATTATAAAATATCGATTACTCGGTGCGCTCAAACATGGTTATGATAATAGTCCCTATAAAATGATTGAAGACTTATATCCCAATAGATTTAAAGAGTGGGAATTTGGTATGGCACCTTTAAATTTTTGGACTAAAGAAAAAGCTCTTGAAGTATTAAAATGGACTATTGAAGAAAAAGAACAGCTAAGTAAAGTACAACTACTAAAGATATACGGAAAAAAATGGATAAAAGAAAATAAACTCAGTGCGCCATTAGTTATGTATTGGAATGGTAGCCCTTATGCAATGATAAACGCTTTATATCCTAATAAATTTAAAGAATGGGAATTTAGTATGACTCCAAACAAGTTTTGGACCAAAGATAAAGCATTAGAGGCACTAAGATGGACTATTGAAGAGAAAGAAAAGTTAACGCCTGCTCAATTATTACAAGTTTACAGTGTAAAATGGCTAACTATTCATAAATTAATCTCTCCTTGTCAGATATTATGGAAGAACAGTCCGTACTCTATGCTCAATGAATTATATCCGGGTCAAAATAAAGAATGGGAATTTAAATTTACACCTACCGGATTTTGGACCGAAAAAAAAGCATTAGAGGCGCTGAAATGGACTATTGAAGAAAAGGAAAAACTAACAGAGGAGCAATTACTATCTACTTACACACAAAGGTGGTTAATAAAACATAAATTATGGACGCCATTAAGAAGGTATTGGAATGGTAGTCCATACGAGATGTTAAATGCTTTATACCCAAATCGCTATTCAAAAGATATGTTAAAAGGTTATAAAAATAAATAATGATTACTAATACATAGGAACGAGCAAAAAGACCATCGCTATCAACCTAACGAAATTGAATACCTCAAAAACAAAAAATTTGAATCTGTTAATAAGGATTAAAAAAGAAATATTAATAAATTTTAAAACGTTAGTTTGTGTCTTTTTTTGTAGCTATTAATATAAACTGAAATTGAATTTTTAGAAGAATATGAAATCAATCAAAAAGAAATGATGATTATATTAGAAGTCCCACGTATAGTCATAAACTATCAAGTTTAAGATGAGTTAACAAAAAATTTGCTTTAAACAATTCCTAACTTAATTATAGGAAAATAAAAAACTTAATTAGAGGAGCGAAATTATATGTCACCTTTACGCGATGAAGCATTAAAAATGCATAAAGAAAAACAGGGCAAGATCGGTGTTTATCCTAAAGTTAAAGTGCAAAATTCGACAGATTTAAGTCTTGCTTACTCACCAGGCGTTGCTGAACCATGCTTAGAGATTTATAAAGATGAAAGTAAAGTATATGATTATACAATGAAAGGGAATCTCGTTGGAGTTATATCCGATGGAACTGCAGTACTAGGTCTTGGGAATATTGGGCCTAAAGCAGCTATGCCAGTAATGGAGGGAAAAGCTTTACTTTTCAAGTCGTTTGCTGAGATTGATGCTTTTCCTATTTGTTTAAACACTAATAATCCAGATAAGATTGTTGAGGCTGTTAAATTATTAGAACCAAATTTTGGGGGGATAAATTTAGAAGACATTGCAGCACCTCAATGCTTTGAAATTGAGGAGCGCTTACGAAGATCTAGTGATATTCCTATTTTTCATGATGATCAACACGGTACAGCTATTGTAACTATTGCTGGCCTAATTAATGCTCTTAAGTTAGCAAATAAAAAAATTGAAGATGTACAAATCGTTGTAAATGGCGCTGGTGCTGCTGGGATAGCTATTGTTAAGCTGTTACTTCATATGCATGTAAAAAATGTTATTTTGTGTGACACAAAAGGGATAATATATGAAAACCGACCTGTTGGCATGAATACACTTAAAGAAGAAATAGCTCGTATTACCAACATAGAACAGAAGCGGGGAACATTAGCAGACGCCCTTATTGGTGCTGATGTATTTATTGGGGTATCAGCTGCAGATGTAGTTGATGAGGAAATGATTCGTTCTATGAATAATGATCCTATTATTTTTGCTATGGCTAACCCTACACCTGAAATTATGCCTAATAAAGCAAAAATAGCTGGAGCACTAGTAGTTGGTACAGGTCGTTCTGATTTTCCTAATCAAGTAAATAATGTACTAGCATTCCCTGGAGTTTTTCGTGGAGCTTTAGATGTACAAGCAAAAGAAATTAATGAAGAAATGAAGCTAGCAGCTGTTTATGCAATAGCTGAGTTAATTTCAGAAGAAGAGCTTCATGTAAACTATGTCATTCCAGATCCGTTTGATCCTAGAGTGGTGCCGCATGTAGCATATGCTGTTGCGCGTGCTGCAATGGAAACTGGTGTTTCAAGAAAAAATATCAGTATGGCTGAAATTAAAAACAACCTATTAAGATTAACAGAAGAGGCAAATGTATTGAAATAAGTATTTGTCTTGAGAAAAGAAAATGTCATGGAGCAAAGATTGCATGTATTTGAAACAGGCTATCCCGACTAAGATAGCCTGCTATATTTTTAAAATTTTTTAATAGTTAATGCAGTTATCTTGAAGTTTTGACACCAAGATGATTTTTCTAATACTTAATATTTTTTGTAAAATCATGTACTTTTTGATTAGATTTTGTAGTATTAATTATAAATTAAAGATACGTTTCTATTAGAATAGTTTTGAAAGCGTTTCGACTCCCCTTATAAAGAAATTGCCAATTTCTTTATAAGGGGAGTTTGCATGATGGTTTTTTATTAGCTTAGATTCTTTTACTTACAGGCTATTTATATAGATTAGTAGTGAAAAAGCGGATAAATCCATGTTCTTAAGAAATTTAACAAAAAAGCACTTAATGACTATTGATTATTATCAGAGTGGATTTTTGCAAACATGTAAAGGACGTGTTTATAACTTTGATTTAAATCAACAAACCCTTATTTTAATAGATGAATAGCAAAAGGTCTTCTACTTAGTTCTTAGCGTATAAAACGTTAAAACATGTATGTTACTCTTTCTATTATCTATAAAATACATATATATCTAGTTATTTGTAAATAAAATGGAAACGAACAAAATCTTAAAAGGAGCGAACTTGAATGATGATTGTTCTTCAGGTAGTTTTAGCAATTTTTATTTTAGTAGGGGGATTCATAAAACTTTTCCGTATACCTTTTCAGGTTGAACATTGGCAACACTATCAATATCCATTATGGTTCATGTCTATAATCGGTTTTGTTGAAATTGTTGGGGCAATAGGAATAATCGGTGGTATCTGGAATCAATACTTAGCACTGGGATCAAATATATTATTAGTAGTTCTCATGGTCGGAGCCATTCATGCTCATATTTTTCGGGCACATCAATCTATCTTAATGATTATTCCTGCAACACTCTGTTTAATATTATCTATGACGATAATTATTTGGAACTTAAATGTATTTTCTTAAACTTAATTATAAACTTCCACTTCAAATAATGGGAATTATATAAATAACAATTTTAATTGAATAAATATAATTTTAAAATAAATAATTATTAAAAAATATTATATAAGATTTATTTAAAATGGTGATTAGTTAAAGAGTATTAATGCCGAAAAAATTATCACCACTTTACTTCTCCTTTTAATGATTATGTGAATGGAAAGCCCCTTTATTTCTTAAAATGTACCCTTGTAAAGGACATGCAAAAGCCTAGGCAACTTTAAGAAGGTGATCTCTTTATTGCACAGGGGTGACCTTTTTAAATTCCATTGGTATATGTAGTAAATCATATATTGTTTATTTTCTTTTTTTATTCATCTAGAGTCTTTCATAGAGACTTCATCTTTCAGAGGGCCTAAGAAAGATTCTTTGAGAGAGTTATCCCAACAGTTTCCTCTTCTTGACATAGATTATTGTAACCCTAGTTTCTTAACTGTTTTTTGGATATTAGGAGGCATATAGTGAACTTCTTGATCTGAGTGAATCAATACACCTTTTGCCCGATACTTACTTGTTCGTTACAAAAAGCTAACATCTCTCACGAAATCTCATAAGGTATTTGAAGATAAAAGATTTTGAATCTCTCGAGCAAATAATTGTAATTCATCAGATACAAAAATAGACATACTAAAACGCCATCCTTTCCTATAATTCTACAGAAAGAATATCGTATTTTTTATTTTAGGGGGGAGTTTGTGTTATTGGCTTGATGGTGATGGGGTAAGATTAAATCAGTCTGTCCAAAATCAGAAAGAATTTATTCACCAATTGTTTGGGCTTACAGCATAAGATATGATTCCGTTAGGAATATATGCGTTTTATTCTCTTTCGTGTTATTTTTGTACCAGAACCCTAATGGGTGGGTTGAACAAGAAATAAGATACTAGTCTCGATATAGTTTACAATGTTTATTTCTACTGTACGGGATATCAACAATTTTTTTCAGAATAATAATTTCAAACCGATAAAATTTATGATAAAAGGAGCAAAAGCGAGTTATTATGAACAAACAAATAGGATTCATCGGATGCGGAAACATGGGTATCGCTATGATAGGTGGGATGATTAGCAAAAATATAGTTCCTTCGGATAAAATAATTTGTTCAGATTTAAATGTCATTAATTTAAAAAGTGCTAGTGAAAAATATGACATAGCTACAACTACTGACAACAATGAAGTAGCTAAAAGTGCTGATATTTTAATTTTATCAATCAAACCAGACCTATACTCATCAGTAATTAACCAAATAAAAGAGCAGATAAAACACGATGTAATAGTCGTAACTATTGCTGCAGGAAAAAGTATTAAGAGTACTGAGAATGCCTTTGGCAGAAAGTTAAAGGTTGTTAGAGTAATGCCTAATACACCTGCTCTTGTTGGAGAAGGAATGTCTGCGTTATGTTTTAATGAAATGGTTACAGAAAAAGATCTAGAAAATATACTAAATATATTTAATAGTTTTGGTCAAACGGAGATAGTAAATGAAAAATTAATGGATGTTGTAACATCTGTAAGTGGTTCTTCTCCAGCATATGTATATATGTTTATAGAAGCCATGGCAGATGCTGCTGTACTAGATGGTATGCCAAGAGCTCAAGCATATAAATTTGCAGCTCAAGCTGTATTAGGTTCTGCAAAAATGGTACTGGAAACAGGAATACATCCAGGCACACTTAAAGATATGGTTTGTTCTCCAGGTGGAACGACAATAGAAGCTGTAGCAACACTAGAGGAAAAAGGTTTAAGAACAGCTATCATTTCAGCTATGAAACGTTGTACTCAAAAATCTGTTGAATTATCCAGTTTAACTAATAAATAAGAAGCTTCGTTTAGGGGTAACGTCACATCCATTAATTTAAGCCATTTTTAAAGTTAAAAGCCTGTTGCTATTATCTTATAGGGGAGGAGGACCGTAACATGGCCTTCCGCTACTGTACTCTAAGCTGGAATAACCTAAATTAGTATATAATTTACATAAGCAAATAAAGAGTGTATAAAAATTTGTAATCGGAGGATTTATTATGTCAAAAAAGGTTCCTTCTTCCTTTATCATAATTATAGGATTAATGCTATTTGCATTGTTTTTTGGAGCAGGAAATTTAATTTTTCCACCTATGCTTGGTCAAATGGCTGGAAAGAATGTATGGATAGCCAATGCAGGTTTCTTAGTTACCGGAGTTGGTTTACCATTGCTAGCAATAACAGCATTTGTTTTTTCAGGTAAAAATGATTTACAATCTTTAGCTAGTCGTGTACATCCGTTGTTTGGTATTGTATTTACGACTGTTCTCTATCTAGCAATTGGTCCTTTTTACGCTATCCCTAGATCTGGTAATGTATCGTTTGAAATTGGAATTAAACCTTTTTTATCAAATGATGCAAGTCCTGTTACATTAATCATATTTACAATCTTATTTTTCACAATTGCATGCTTGTTATCACTTAATCCTACAAAAATTATTGATGTAGTTGGAAAATTTTTGACTCCTATTAAATTGACATTTATCGGATTGCTCGTAGTTGTAGCTCTTGTTCATCCGATTGGAAGAATTCAAGCACCTTTTGAAGGGTATACATCACATGCATTTTTTAAAGGTTTTCAAGAAGGTTATTTAACTCTGGATGCTCTTGTAGCTTTTGTTTTCGGGATTATTATTGTGAATGCAATTAGAGAAAAAGGGGCTACCACTAAAAAACAGCTTATGATTGTTTGTGCAAAAGCAATGGCTATTGCTGCTACACTCTTAGCTCTTATCTATACTGCCCTTTCCTATATGGGGGCTTCTAGTGTTGAAAAACTAGGTCGTTTAGATAATGGGGCTGAAGTTTTAGCAAAAGTTTCGGACTATTATTTTGGTTCTTACGGTGCAATTTTATTAGGTTTAATGATTACAGTAGCATGTTTGACCACAAGCGTAGGACTTATCACTGCTTGTTCTTCTTTTTTTCATGAATTATTTCCAAAGATCTCTTACAAAAAATTTGCCATTATTTTGTCTGTTTTCAGTACACTAGTTGCAAATATAGGATTAACACAATTAATTACGATTTCAATCCCTGTATTAATGACTATGTATCCAATTGCTATTACCTTAATATTCTTAACATTTTTACACTCTGTATTTAATGGTAGATTTGAAGTATATCAAGGGAGTTTGATATTAACATTTATTATTAGTTCATTTGATGGCTTAAATGCTGCTGGAATAAAAATCGAAATAATTCATAAGTTTTCCGCCCATTTTCTCCCTTTGTATAGTGTAGGTTTAGGTTGGGTACTTCCAGCTATTATAGGCGGTGTATGCGGTTATATTTTTAGCATATTACGGAAGAAAAATACCCTTAGTTCTGGTGAAATTCGATTAAATAAATAATTTATTATGTATGAGATATCACCATATCCCTATCAAGCTAATAAAACTAAGCATCTCTTTAAAATGAAAAAATCTGTTATTCTTTGTTTTGGGAGTCACTCAAAATATCTACAATCTATTTATAAATAAATTGTAGCTGATTTTAGTTGAACATTGGATGAAGGAGAAAAAAATAGAATCTATTCCTATAAAGGTTCTGAAAAAAGTATCGATAAATTTACCGAATATTTTTAATCCATATAATGTAAAGTTTTGGGCTAGCTAATATCTAAGTAAATTTATATATACCAAAAGAGTTAGAAGAACATACCTTATTTTTTAAAGGGGATAATGAGAATATGAACAAGTTGTTTAAAAAAAAATCTGTTACACAATTGTTAGAACATAATAAAGGTAAGACCCTAACAAAAACATTAGGAGCATTTGATTTAATAATGTTAGGGATAGGCTCGATAATTGGAACGGGAATTCTTGTGTTAACTGGATTAGTAGCAGCAAAAGATGCTGGTCCAGCAGTTATTTTTTCATTTGCACTTGCAGCGATTGTTTGTACATTTATAGCATTATGTTACGCAGAAATTGCTTCTACACTCCCGACGTCAGGTAGTGTATATACGTACTCCTATGCAACAATTGGTGAGTTTGTGGCTCATTTAGTAGGTTGGACGTTACTCTCAATATATATCTTGGCAACAGCGGCTGTCGCTGGTGGATGGACAGGGTATTTCCACAATTTAATAAAGGGCTTTGGATTAGAGATACCCAAATCCCTATTAACGATTCCATCGCAAGGTGGTATTGTGAATCTACCAGCGGTAATCATTATATTGATATTAACATGGATGTTATCGCGTGGTACGGAGGAAAGTAAACGTATCAATAATACAATGGTATTGATTAAAATTGGAATGGTTGTATTATTTATTTTAGTTGGTATATTCTATGTAAAGCCAGAGAACTGGGTACCGTTTGCACCATACGGTTTAAGTGGAGTTTTTGCTGGTGGAGCAGCCATATTATTCGCTTTTACGGGCTTTGATATATTAGCAACTTCAGCAGAAGAAGTAAAAGATCCACACCGTAATCTTCCCATCGGTATTATTGTATCGTTAATCATATGTACACTTATTTATGTTATAGTATGCCTTGTTATGACAGGGATGGTTTCCTATAAAGAATTAAATGTGCCTGAGGCAATGGCTTATGTAATGGAAGTTGTAGGGCAAGGAAAAGTCGCTGGTGTAATTGCTGCAGGTGCTGTAATTGGCCTTATGGCTGTTATTTTTTCGAATATGTATGCAGCAACACGAGTATTCTTTGCAATGAGTCGTGATGGACTGTTACCAAAATCACTTGCGAAGGTTAATAAGAAGACTGGAGCACCCACCTTTATAATCGGATTGGCGGGAATAGGAAGCTCTGTGATAGCTGGATTTATTGATTTGAAAGAATTAGTTAATTTAGTTAATATTGGTAGTTTAGTAACATTTGCGCTAGTTTGTGTATCAGTTATTATCCTCCGTAAATCACACCCAAATTTAAAACGTGGATTTATGGTACCGTTAGTACCTGTATTACCAAGCATTTCAATTGTATGTTGTGTGTTCTTAATGCTAAATTTACCGTTAAGAACATGGTTGTACTTTAGTATTTGGATTACTATTGGGGCAGTAATATATTTCATTTATTCGATAAAACACAGTAATTTAAATGAGGAAACGATTTCAAAAGCACATGATAAAATCGCGAGATAATAACCACAGGAAATTCTATTAATAATCATATCGATAGTTGGGTAACATAGATATCAGTGAAATTTAAAGAAGCTGACTTCTGTTGAATACAGAAGTCAGCTTCTTTATGTTACATAATTTTTTTCGAAATGCCCTTTACGAAAGAGACAGATTAGTATTGTACCTTACTGTGTTAAAGTTCATTTAAAAAAATTTTGTACGCAGTCACTTTAGAATCCTTCACTCAAAAAAATAAAGCATCATAGACACCTTAACTTTATTTAAAACATCGTGCCTCTGTTTTAAATTCACATTAGGGGGAAAATAAGAACTTAATACTTTAAAAATTCCGTTTAGACTTTCTTGCATAGAGACAGAATTATGCCTACTTAAATTCAACCTATGTACAACAACATGAAATTTTTTGCTTACAACTACATCCATTATTTCTAGGATAGAAACGATGCACATGATTAAAAAAGGACAACTTATTTTGAGGGATAAGTCCGTCAAAAATCAAGTAAAGTTTATCCAGAAACTATTTGGAATAGTTGCTTAAAGTCAAACTTCATTAGAAAACGTTTTGCCTTTTTACATATCTTTCTTAAATATTTGCACCAGAACCAAGAAGGTTTTTTACGTTTAACAGAGGAACTCAAAATCTGTCTCTTAAGAAGAACAATATATATAATAGAAGAAACTTGTCAAAAAAAGCGGATTTGCTACTTTAAAGTCAATGGTTTAACCTTAGATTTCTTAAATTTTTTTTACCAGATAAAGCATGCATTATATCTTGATGCTTTATCATCCTCTTATGATTACGTGGTGTACGGAAATCGTTTCGGTGTTCTTTAATTGTAATTAATGTTTGAAGTTCTATGCTCAATACTTTAGCGAGGACATGATGGTTATACCCATTGTCTAACAAAGAAATTATTTCATAAAACATAGTTTTTCCACCAACTAATTTTACTAAGTCATTCTTTAACTTATCTCTTTCTCTTGTCCTTTTCTTTTGAAGTTCTTTTAATTCCAATGCAGACTGATGTTGTTTTTCTGTTTCAATTTTTTGTAGTTTAACTTCTTGTCGTTTCTTTTTTTCTATATCTCTTGCTACATTTTCTATTTTCCCTTTTTCTTTAGCTTCATCAATTTCTAATAACATGGATTTTTTATTTGTCTGTTTAATGTATTGAGTATATAATTCTGGGAACTCCTTTTGAACTTCTTTGTTTAATACTGTTTTATATTTAATCATATAAGTAATCTGTAATAAAGAACGTTTTAATAAACTATCTTCAATGAGGTACGCTACTTTATTAAATAAATGTGCATACTCCTGAGTGTTGGAATAACTGTTAAAATGAGCTGAAACTCTACTCTTTATACTAAAAGCCTTGCCTACATAAACAATGTTGTCGTTATAGTCTGTAATTAAATAAACACCACTATCGGATTTGTTCAATTCATTATTCAGTTCTTCTAGATTCATAAAATGTAATTCACTCATACTTTCCCCTCCTTAGAAGTTTTGAACCATGAAAAGCAGCCAAGGTTTCTTAAAAAAGCACTTGACTGCTCTGGTAACTCTCGTTTTATTAAGGTGAAAATTTATGGTATCCCTTTTTTTACCAATAAATAACATGCATAAAAATATTCAAATTATAAACTAGTTATACTTTTGGAAAACTTTAATATAGACTGTCCTTTTGTCCGATAGTTTTCACTCTTAATACAAATAACATAGAAAAAATAGTCGCTAAATTATAGTCTCATAATTATCAAATGGAAAATACTATCTAAAAATATGAACAAATATTTTAAATAGACTCTTCTGTTGCGATTCCAATGCCGTACTTGTAAAAGTGTTGATATCAGGCACTTCAAGTGAACCTTTATCTATATAAATGTAAGTAAAACAATAATCATTTGAAGTGCTGTCGAACAAATTCTAATAGAAATGTATATTTAATTTACAATCAATACTACAAAATCTAACCAAAAAAGACAGATTTTTTCAAAGGTTAAATGCTAGAAAAATGGGTTTTGGTGCAAAAATCCCAGGAATCTTGCAAGTATTCTCCTAAACTTTGACATACTGATAGTATGATTCTAAAAAAGGTGCACGATCAGTACGGAAAAGGAAAGTTTGTTCAAATGGAAGCTAAAAAGAATACTGAAAAAGAAAAAGTGTAAATTGGGCAAAGGATTTTATTTTATAACAAAATCGAACGTTTATGTTACAGGAAGTGCTAATAATAATAAATTCTATAACCTTTGAATTTATCAATACATGAATATATGGCTTACTTTGCCCCTGGTTATAAGAACGCTGGTACTAGACCAATATGAGATTCCTATCCTCGCTAATGAATACTGAGACGTCCCTTTTCGATTCCTGAAGCATCATTTCATTTTAGAGGGATATTTCCAATCACGATTCCCTTTCAAAACAGTCGAAGAGGTTTCACTTTTTTTAGGTAGGCTTTGTTTCTCTATGTTTTCCAGAGATTTTTGCATTCGTTCAATTTGTTCTTGTAATTCTTTTATTTCAAATTTCATTTCCATAAGTAATCGTAAAATAGCATCTCCTTTATTCATTGCAACATACTTCCTTCGTTTTTCTCTTATTACTTTTAAATATCAGTTTACATTCATATTCCCACAAACATTGACCTTATCCCAATTTCCCTGCTATCCTCAAAATACATACCAAAAGTATATATTCAAAACGCTATAAATAAAGAGATAGAAAAAACCATGAACAAAAAAACATATCTCATTGATGTCCAACCTATCCGAAGTAAAGAACAGATCGGAGACATGAAATGGGCTTTAAAACGCCACTGTTTTTTATTCATTATTGGAATCAATACAGGTCTACGAATAGGTGATCTACTCCAATTAGAAAGTAAAAGTGTTTTGGAATTGAAACGTAAAAAAAGAAAAGAGTTCAAACTAAAAAAAGGAAAAACGAAGAAAGAACGGATGGTTAACTTCTATTTTTGACGAAGTATATGAATACGCTCAAGCCGTTCAAAGTATCTAGTTATTCCCATCTCGGAAAGGAGATCAACCAATTAGTAAGATCCAGGCCTATTGACAATTGCAAAAAGCCGGAGACTTTGCCAGTATAGAATCCATTGGTACTCACACCATGCGAAAAACCTTCGGCTATTCGTTCTATAAACAAACCAAAGATGTAGCCATGTTGCAAGAAATTTTAAATCATAGTACACCACAAGTCACACTTAACTATATTAGAATTAATATAGAAGAAAAAGATAATATACTAGACATTCCTGTGTTATGATCAAAAAAATTTAAAACATTCTGTATTTAATCAATAAAATACAGAATGTTTTATTGAATTAACAAGTAAATAATCATATATATATGATTATTTATAAGGTTTAAAGAATATAAAAAGAAATATATTTTTATAAATGTTATATTTATGTGAAATATATAATTTTTATTCAATATCCAAAAAATGCTTTCATGATAATATTTGTATGTAAACGGTAATGGGATTAAAACTTGTACAAGATTTTTATTTTAATTCTGTTACGTATCACAACATAGGGGAGGAATTTTAAAGTGTCAATTAAAACTAAAGTTCTAGGTGGGGCATTAGCTTTTTCAGTATTAGCTACAACTTTACCTACAGCATCTTTTGCAGCAGAAAACACATCTAATTTTAACACCCAAAAAAAAGCTCCAGCACCAATAACACAAACAGCTACTGAAGGAGATGTTTCAGCACAAGGATGGAAAACAAAATTAGCCGCGCAAGCTATTAGAAAAGCAGGATGGTTAGTATCAAAATTAGGTAACAAAATTTCACCTAAAGCTTCTAAGATTCTATCAAACAACCTTAATAAAATTGCTAACTGGATTGAAAAAGCTGGAGATGTTCAAGAATGGGCATTAGCATCATTTTTAGTGAGTTTAGGAATTCCTCCAGGTGATGCCGCTATAATTGCACATTGGATAGTATTATTCTTTGGCTTATAATATATTATACAAAAAAGATTCAGCATACACTGAATCTTTTTTGTATAAATAAAACAATGGATAGGTGATTTTATGAAAATTTTCTTAGCAATGTTATTAATATCATTCATTATATTAGGTTTTTTTTACTATATCCTCGACAAAAACAGCTCTAAACAAACAAAAAATGAAGAAAGTTTCTTTTTAACTATATTATCAGCTTTTGTCGGTGCGTTTGTAATAATTTTACTTACGATTATTCCATCTATAATACTATTTATTATTTGTCTAGGAATAGAAAATCTTTTTCCTCACTTATTAAAATCAAAAAATTTGTATGACATTCTTTTACTATCTATATTATCGATAGGAATAACTTTTATATTCGAAATATTCTTTAAAGGTTTCTTTACTGGTTTTTCTAAGTATTTTAAATTACCTCAAGTTATAAATATCATAGGATCAATATTTATATACACAATTACTTTCTATTTAATTACTGAAAAATTTATCAAAGACTTACATCTAACAATGATAGGTTCATTAATTATATCCATTATTATGGTATTAATAGATTTAATATTAGACAAATATGTAAAAAATAAAAAACACTTTAGAGGTTTAAATGTATGAAAAAAACATATATATATCGCTTATACTTATCTGTATAACATTTTCTCCAGTACAAAGTTTAGCATCCAATAAAGAAGATGAAACAAATTATTTGATAACATTCAAAGAAAAAGTAGATCCTAAACTTATAGAAGAGTACACAGGAATAATGAAAGAAGCATATTTTGAAAATATAGCAAACGTACAAATTTCAAAAAGTAAGATTAAAGAATTAATACAAAATCCCAAAATAAAAAGTATAGAAATAAATCAAAATGTTAAAGCTTTAGAGCAAAAAAATGATTGGGGAATCGATTCACTTAATATTCTGTCAATTAAAAATAATACCGGTTTAACGGGGAAAAATATATCTATTGCCATATTAGATACAGGTGTCGATATGAATCATGCAGACATAAATATCAGAAGGAGTATTACATTTATAGAAGGTACAAATGGCTATGCTGATGAAAGTGATCATGGAACACATATATCAGGAATTATAGGTGCAAAAGATAATTCAATTGGCGTTGTGGGTATCGCACCATCTTCAAAAATTTATTCTTTGAAAGTTCTTGACAAAAAAGAAAATGGAAAATATAGCAACATCATTCAAGCAATTGAATGGTCTATAAAAAATAACATAAGGATTATTTCAATGAGTTTCGGAGGATATCAAAAATCAGATGCTTTAGAAAGTGCTATAAATAAAGCACATGAAAAAAATATTATTTTAGTTGCATCAGCTGGTAATACAGGTTTTTTTAATGAAGATACTATTACTTATCCAGCAAAATATAAAAATGTTATTTCAGTGGGAGCTGTAAATAAACAAAAACAAAGATGGTTTGCATCAAGTCAAGGAAACAAAATAGATATAATGGCTCCTGGAGAAAAAATTTTAAGTACCTCACCAAAACAAAAATATACAATAAAAAGTGGTACTTCAATGGCTGCTGCTTATGTAACAGGAAGTATATCTTTATTATTAGAAAAAAAACCACAACTTACCAACATAGAAGTGGAAAATATCTTAAAAAAGACTACTACACCTATAGGTATTTCTTTTGAATATGGAAATGGTATTCTGAATATAGAAAAAGCTGTAAATGAAATAAACTAAAATACATAATAATAGTAAGGGAATGCTTGTATACTGATCTGTACTGCATTCCCTTATTATATGTATGCTATATTCGGTTCTGAAACGAGAACAAATCGCATATATTCCTAGCGGAATCGTATCTTATGCTGTAAGCCAAAACAATTGGTGGATGAATTCTTTCTGATTTTGGACAGACTAATCTCGTAAAACAATCTATTCTTTTTAATCATATGCATGGCTTCTACTCCAAAAGGAATGGATGTAGCTGTATCAAAAAATTTGAGCCCTAGCATAGAACGGATTCGCTTCTTTATAAAGCAATTATCTTGTTCTACTATGTTATTCAAGTACTTTTGTTGTTTAAGTTGCATACTATTAGGTATGCTTTTTCCTTTTTTCAACTGTTTAATTGCTATTGGATAAGCTGGATTTTTATCGACTGTTATAACACGAGGCTTTGAAATATGAAAAGAACGCAAAGCTTTCTTGAAAAGTCGCTTTGCAGCCTTCTGATTTTTTGTTTTGCTTAGAAAAAATCGATTGTATTTCCTTTCGAATCAACAGCATGATACAGGTACACCCATTGACCTTTTACTTTGATATATGTTTCATCGGCTCTCCAAGAGTCATTTGTTTAAGGTGACATTGGATCCGTTTGTCCAATTCAGGGCCATACTGATGAACTCAACGCATCATAGTTGTGTGAGCCATGGATAGGCCGCATTCCTACATCATTTCCATCAAACGAACCGTTAACAAAATAATGTCGGACCGATAATGCTTCCATTTGAACAAATTTTGTTTTTTCATACTGATCACACACCTTTATAGAGTAATAGTATCAGTATGTCCAAGATTTATAGATTCATTGCAATTGTCCTGAAGTTTTTGCACCAGAGCCACTTGTAATAGTCTACGAAGATTTCTGGATAGGATCATCCATTCATCGATATTGGAGTATTTTTCCTTTGATGTTTACACAAAATATATGTATAATTTTAATCGTAATGATTACGATTTAAGGAAGGGGTGTTATAATGAGGATTTCATTTGCAAAGAGGGTAGGCATATTAACTATTAGTTCACTACTAGTATTGGTAGGCTGTCAGGCTTCAGGTTCATCCGAAGGCGAGTCTAATGAAACATCACCATCCTCAGCAGTTGCAGAAGGCTCTTCTGAAACGCAAGAGCAAACATCCGAAAGTCACACACATGAAAGTGAACACGATCACGGCCATGAGCACAGCCATAGTCATGCACATGATGAAGAAACAGAAAAAATTTATGAAGGTTATTTTGAAGACAGCCAAGTGAAGAATCGATCACTCTCCGATTGGGAAGGAGACTGGCAATCTGTATATCCATATTTACAAGATGGAACGCTTGATGAGGTATTTGCTTATAAAGCGGAACATACAGGTAACATGACAGCTAAAGAATATAAGGAGTATTATAATGAAGGGTATCAAACAGATGTTAACCGTATCGTGGTTCAAGGGGATACTGTAACATTCTTCAAAAATGGAGAAGAATATTCTAGTAAGTATATCTATGATGGGTACGAAATTCTGACATATGATGCGGGAAATAGAGGTGTAAGATACATATTTAAACTAGCAGAAAAAGCTGAAGGAGTTCCTCAGTATATTCAATTTAGTGATCATAGTATCTATCCGAATGAAGCTGGTCACTACCACCTGTATTGGGGTGACGACCGTGAAGCTTTATTGGATGAAGTCATACACTGGCCTACCTACTACCCATCAGAAATGGATGGACATGATATTGCCCACGAGATGATGGAGCATTAAATTAGGAGTCAAAATGATTATTTCTTTGACAAATATGTAAGATTCAAAGGTTATCAATCCAGAATCGCACTGTTTAATACTCAAAAAGTTAACCATAAAAAATATTCTCTTATATTAACAAATGCTTTACTGGAATAAAGGGCGCGAAAATAATCAAACATTTAAAAATATTAAGAGCGTGTTTTGATCAATCTTTTTTCAAAACACGCTTTTTCTATTTGGGGTCACCATACATGTCCATCAACTTAAGAATGAAAACAAAATGAACTTTCTTTCATTAAAACTAAAGTGTCCTCAATGTATAAGTATATTCTTAAAAATTGTGCATGCCAAATAAACCTAAATAGGTACCATTTTTGAAAATTATGCAGATTTCTTTTGTTTTCTCAATGATTTTATTTTGTAATAGTGCAGAGAAAATATCTTTTAAAAAGCAAACAGCTTTTTTATTGAAACGCTTATTTAGTCCTTCTGGACTCACAAGAGCTCCCGTAACAGCATGAAGTTGACACTACACAGTCGAACTAAAGAATCACTCGCTACTCGTTAACTCATCCAGACACAGAGAACAGCTAAGTCATGTGCTGAAAACTTACGTTTTCGTTGTACAAAACCTAATTTTCTAGCAAGGTCTTCTAAAGATGAGAGACTAAAATGTTGATGCAGTTCTTCAGCAAATAATTGTAATTCATCTTCAATCGAAAGATTCATAAAAACACGCCATCCTTTCTAATTTATTCCATGAAAAAGTGTATTAGACTGAACCTTATTGTTACAATAATATTCTTCCTTCCGGTCTTCTAAAATTTTATAATATAAATATCTTCATTAAATAATTTTTATTATAAATACAGTCCGTATTTCCTTGATAAGGAGATAAAAATATGATAATATCCACAATGGTTGCAGTAGGAGAAAATAATGTAATTGGTAAAGACAATGATCTTCCATGGAGACTTCCGAATGACTGGGCATACTTAAGACGAGTTACTATGGGACATTCTATTATTCTAGGAAGAAAGAATTATGAATCGATAGGAAAACCTTTAGAGGGACGTAAAAATATTGTCCTAACAACAAATCAAAATTATATAGCTGAAGGCTGCCATATAGCTTATTCAATTGAAGATGCTCTCTCTAAATGCGAAGGGCAAGAAGTATTTATCCTTGGAGGAGAGGAAATCTATCAACAATTTCTTCCCTACACTCATAAACTATATATGACCAAGATCCATGCTCCTTTTGAAGGGGATCGTTTCTTTCCAAATATTGATCTTTCCTTATGGCAAGAGATACTTATTGAAAAAGGAATTCAAGATGATAAAAATCCTTATGAGTATTACTTTCATGTATACGAAAAAAGAAATGCGGATAAAGAAAAATTTTAATACTTAATACTTAAAACTTAGGAGAATGTTTAATGACTTCACAAACAATGGAACAAGAATAAGAATTAAAAGTAACACTTATAGCATCAACACCAAATGCATGAAAGGTCGCTTTTACAGCAATACGAACTTGTTATTCTTCTAATGTACCTTCAAATTTATTCGAAGGTACGGAATATGAAAAGTATCAACAAAAACAGGCAACAGATGTGGAAAATGGAACCGATACTGATCGTCTATTTCGCCATATTATAGGAAGCGGGGCACAATGGGAAATTGCAAACTTAGCGGAGATACTTCGCCAAATTGTTATAGAATATGAACCTTGGTTGGAGCCATACTTCGAAGCCAGTAAGAAGTAATAACCTCTAATATCTGATAACATTGATTATAAGAATGAAAAATCCCTTCAGTACTTAAATTGTACTCTTTGTAAAGGACATTAAAAAAAGCCTAGGCAGCTCGAAGAAGATGCTCTCTGTATTGCACAGGGGTTATCTTTTTTAAATTCCATTGGTATCTGTAGTGATTGTAGTAAATCATATATTGTTTAATTTCATTTTTTAATTCATCTAAAGTTGTACATGCTTTAATAGAGGCTTCATCTTTAAGATTGCCAAAGAAAGATTCTTGGGGAGCGTTATCCCAACAGTTTCCTCTTCTTGACATGGATTGTTGTAACCCTAGTTTCTTAACTGCTTTTTGAAAGTTAGGGTGCGTATACTGAATTCCTTGATCTGAGTGAATCAAGGAATCTTTTGCTTTCTGGAAGTTGTTGTTCCTTTTTAACTTTAGAAGGGTATCTGTAGCTAATTCTACTGTCATACGTTCTGATATATGATGGGCTAAAATTTCACTAGTCGAACCATCTTTAATGACCGACAAGTAGGCTTTCTGACCTTTTCCATAAAATAAATATGTGATATCTGTTAGAAGAACTTTACCAGGGATTTCTTGCTTAAATTGACGATTCAATATGTTTGGCACAACTCGATGTTCTTTTGTAGCTTTCACAATTCGTCGTATACGCTTCAAATTGTAGACAACCTGAAATTGACCCGCCAAAGTCATTTTGATTTGACGAGCCCCTTTCTTGCGACCCTTGAAATGGAAGGCTTTTAGGATGAGCTCTTTTACTCCTTCATCCTTCTTATCTTTTTTACGTCTTTGTTCCTGTGATTTCACAGAGAAATAGTTATAATAACCGCTTCTTGAGACACCAGCTACTCCACATAGGTATTTCACCATATGTTTGAGTTGATATATTTCTATCACCGAGCGAATCAGGATATATTTTTGGCTAGAAGGGAGGACTACTTTTTTAGCCCCTTTCTATCAAACGAATCTTTTTTAACAGTTCGTTTTCTGCCTTTAGTAAGTTAATTTGAGCTTCTAAGCGAGCGTTCTTCTCCTCCAGAGTCATTTCTCTTTCTCTAGAACGTTTTAAATTTCCAGATCTAGTGTCACGTAGGCCACTAATCCCATTTTCATTGTAAGCTTTTCGCCATCTTTTACTCGCTGCCTTGATTCTATCCATTCCCAAGATTTCTACATCAAACCCACATTCTTCAAAGATTTGTCTTGGAAGCTTGCCTTTCTCTTTTTCGCCAATAAATATACGCTTAAATTTATCCGTATATGTGATACTTTTTGGGCTGACAGATTTAACATATTGATTAGATGATAATCGCTTAATTTCTTTCTCTGTAAAAACCTTTTTACTCATAATTTTCCCCAGTCTTTATATTTTTCTTAATTATATACAAAAAAAACAATAGGGAGACTTTTTTAGTGTCTATCCTATAGGGTACATTTTAACTTTTGAAGGGATTTTTTTACATGTTATAATAATTTAGTTTTATAAAACTAAATATAATTGGTTTAGAAAAAAATAACGTTTTTTATACATGGGGATAGTAAAAATTCTTAAGTTGATGGGCATGGGGTACCGCCAGGATTTCGGAAAAAACCCACGCTAAGCAAAAAATACAAAAAAACCGTCTATCAGGACGGCTTTACTTTTTACATAATTATCGTTATTAGAAGTTAAAAGGATTTCTTTTATTTAGAATACAACCAAGGAATAGCGGGAGGGGTGCCCGCTTCAGGTAAAAGATAAACAAAAATAAAAAAGAAACAAATGAATAGACCTGAGATTATAACGAATAAAGAGAGAAATGATTTTATTTTCTTTATTACTCCGTATAAACCACAGATAAAACTTGTTAATCCTATAAATAAATCAACTAGAGCTACTGGATAGACAGAATAATTATCCAAAAAATACACTCTTACAAAACTGAAAAGCGTCATTGATAGAAAAAAGATTATTTGTAGAATTAGACCTAAAAAAGGAATATTCAATATTTAGAACTCCTTTCTAATACTTTGCATTATCGGAAGTCAATATATCTAGAAGCTTATAAGTTTCATAAATATATTGCAAACCTATCCTATTAGAGAGAGTGGTATAGTGGTCTTAGAATAATGTATAAGAGATAAAGTCCGAGAAGAACGGGAGTAATCACACGTGATATTGCCACCAATCTTTGGTTCTCGTACAACTTATTCAAGAAAAAGAAGAACAGGACTATCCAAATTCCTTTTGAAAAAAACGCATATAGTATATTGAATATAGCATCAAAACCTTGTATGAGAAAATTCATTGAGTTTCCCCCTTTTTCCTAATTGTAACATTCAGGAAAAGAGATATGTTGTGTAATTTTGGTTGTATATCATATTCATAGGGGGGTAACATAACATCTCATTATAAAAAGTTGGATATCGTCAGGAATCCTTTTATACCAAGGGACCCAAACTGTTTAGTGCGTTTTTATAGCTTAGAAAACCATTAGCGTACGAAAATCAAGGTTTCTCTTCTATAAAATGTATTAGCGTGGGTTTTATGTTAGTACATTGGTGTACCCCAGCACCATCAAGCTAATATTTTAGATTACCCCTAAACCAAAATTTTTCTTTTTTTAAATTGATTGATAGTAAACAAGAAAGGTTGGTAAATTGCCAACCTTTCTTGTTTGTAGAGTTTTAATTTTCGGTTATCAAACCAAGAATAACAAAAATAATATCCTATTTGAATTGTTTTCCATTAAAATACCCTACGTAGTATTCTCCTCATAACTTTTTTTCTAAAGTTTAACGACGTTTGAGAATCTTTGCAACAGAACCTTTTTTGCAATTTACAATGTTAAACATGAATTTATTTTTTGTGAAGGTAATTATACAGGATGTGCTACAGAAAATAGGGAGGGTGTAAGACTAGAAGCTCAAAAGAGGCATGAAAATAGAAATGCATAAAATTATTTTGGAATAATTAAAAGGTAGAACGGACAAAATCAAGTAGGTATGAAATTGTCCGTTTGGGTTGCTATTGGTAATGAGACATCATGTAAATTAAATGTGAATATGGTTTAGAACTGTTCTTAGATATGTGTACTTAGCTAACAACATCTTTATCGGTCTCCTTTAAACTTTGTTTTAATCTTTAGTTAGACTGGATAATTCAACTGACTTTTGAGTACAACGTTTCATAGCTGAGATGATGGCTGTTCTTAATCCTTTTTCCTCTAATGTTGCTATAGCCTCTATTGTCGTTCCACCTGGAGAACAAACCATATCTTTCAATTCGCCTGGATGTATTCCTGTTTCCAGTACCATTTTTGCAGAACCTAATACAGCTTGGGCTGCGAATTTATATGCTTGATTTCTTGGCATACCATCTAGTACAGCAGCATCTGCCATGGCTTCTATAAACATATATACATATGCTGGAGAAGAGCCGCTTACAGATGTTACAACATCCATTAATTTTTCATTTACAATTTCTGTTTGACCAAAACTATTAAATATATTTAGTATATCTTCTAAATCTTTTTCTGTAACCATTTCACTAGAACATAACGCAGACATTCCTTCTCCAACAAGAGCAGGTGTATTAGGCATTACTCTTACAACCTTTAACTTTTTACCGAAAGCATCCTCAGTACTCTTAATGCTTTTTCCCGCAGCAATAGTTACGACTATTACATTGTTTTTTATCTGCTCTTTTATTTCGTTAATTACTGATGAGTATAAGTCTGGCTTGATTGATAAAATTAAAATATCAGCATTTTTAGCTACTTCATTGTTGTCAGTAGTTGTAGTTATATCATATTTTTCACTAGCATTTTTTAGATTAATGACGTTTAAATCTGAACAAATTAGTTTATCTGAAGACACTATATTTTTGTTTATCATCCCGCCAATCATAGCCATACCCATGTTTCCACACCCGATGAATCCAATTTGTTTGTCCATAATAACTCGATCTTGCTCCTTTTAAAATCAATTTTATTGGTTTGAAATTATTATTTTGAAAAAATTTAATAATATCCCATACAATATAAAAAAACATTTTAAGAGAGTGTATTACTTTTTGCAATACAAAAAATAAAGAAATCAATTTTATTCAACACTATAAAAGTACATGCACTTATAATTTAATATTTTGTGTTATATACCACTCGGTAACATTAAAAATCATGTTGGAGAAGAGCAACACATCCTATCAATCGCATAAAGAAAAAGGGAAGTTGTATGCTTTGACATGAATAGCTCTTTTTGTTGTTCGCTAAGGGATGTTTAGAAGGTTTTATATTTATGAATAAGGCATAAGGTATTGTTATATTAACGTTTTCTAGATATGGTGATGTTAATACAGTGTGTACATAATTTCATACTTAAAACTTGTCACCCTATTAATTTTTCAAAATATTTCTTGACACAAAAATGCACCATATTGCATAATGAATAAAAATTAAATTGGAAATCGTTGAAGGGAACTAGTAAATATGTCTTCTTGCGCAAGAGAGTGGAATTCACCGGCTGAAAGATTCCTCGTATAGAAAGTATTGAACCTATCCCTGAGTCTTAAATGAAAATTTAGGCGTACGCCTGCGTTATAGGCACCAAGTGGATATTTATTTATATCAATGAAGGTGGTACCGCGGAACAATGACCGTTTCGTCCTTTTTATTAAGGGCGAAGCGGTCATTGTTATTTTGCTCTTTATTACTAGATAGGCAGCATTGATGAGAAGAGACATTGCTGCAAACTACATGTATAGAAACGGAATTTACAAAAAACTTTGAATTTAGACTAGGAGGTACAAAAGTGAAAAAACAACGAATTGTTGTGAAGATCGGAAGCAGTTCTTTGGCAGCTAATCATGGTGGCATCTCTGAGGAACAGCTTTCAGATCACGTTGCTGCTATGGCGCGACTGAAACAGGAAGGACATGAAGTTTTGCTGATAACATCTGGGGCTGTCGCTGCAGGTTTTTCCGCTCTAGGATATCCAAGCCGACCTGTGACAATAAAAGGAAAACAGGCTGCCGCGGCTGTTGGGCAAAGTCTGTTAATGCAGGCGTATACGGAAGAATTCCGTAAATATAAGATCGTTACCGCGCAACTCTTACTGACGAGAAGCGATTTCTCCAGAAAAGAACAATACAGTAATGCCTACGCCACTTTAGGGGAGCTACTAGATCGTTCCGCTCTTCCTATAATCAATGAAAATGATTCTATTTCTTTAGAGGAGCTGACATTTGGTGATAATGACATGTTGTCTGCTTTAGTAAGCGGGCTTGTCTTGGCGGATATGCTCATGATTTTTACGGATGTGAACGGTTTATATGACCAAAATCCCCAGAAAAATGCGGACGCGAAAAAATATTATTTTCTCCCTGAGGTTACGGAAGAAATCGCTTCTCTTGCTGGAGATGCCGGCTCAAAACTTGGAACCGGCGGTATGAAATCGAAAATCGATGCTGCAAAGACGGCACTATCTCTCGGAGTGAGTGTATTCATCGGAACAGGACGTGGACAGGAGAAGTTTTTAGATGTTTTGAAGGGGAAAGGTGATGGAACGTATATCGGTAATGCTCCTCAAAAAGTGATTAAGATGAACAAGCAATGGATTGCGCTACATTCGCTTGTTAGCGGACAAATTGAAGTAGATGCGGGGGCAGCCGCTGCTATCATTCAGCATGGAAAGAGTCTTCTTCCAGCTGGTGTTACTAGTGTGTCAGGATTCTTCCAAGCGGACGAAGTCGTGGAGGTCGTAACGCAACAAGGGCGCGTGATAGGGAAAGGACAGTGCAGATACAGTGCAGAGGAACTGAGGGGTTTAAAAGGTATGCAGAGCCATGATATTCAAACGCGAGGCGAAAGGCAAAGCTATGAAGTCATCCATAGAGATAATTGGGTTTCATTTTAAGAATAGAGTGGACTCATCCAAGTGTAGAGCATAGAGTCCACCGTTATAAATCTGACTCTAATTCTTCAATCAATACAACTAATATCTAGGCAGGAAAGGCTTAAATGGTAGTGCCAAGTGGGCGGAGTAAAACAAGCCTTGAATTTTATACTTTTTAATCTTTAAAAGGAGGAAATGAAAATGAATGAAGTGTTGGCAAAGGGACAAAAAGCGAAGAAGATTGCTGGAGAACTTGTGCTCAAATCCACAGATCAAAAAAACGAGGCACTTGCCGCGATTGCTGATCAATTGATAATAGAAACAGCTTATATTTTGAAAGAGAACAAACGGGATATCGAAGAAGGTAAGGCAAAAGGATTTTCTGCTTCTATCCTTGATCGCCTTATGCTGAATGAACAGCGCATTATTGATATGACAGAGGGTATCCGGCAGCTGATTGATTTGCGTGATCCTGTTGGAGAATATGTAACCGCATGGGAAAGACCGAATGGATTGTCTATTCAGGAGATGCGCGTGCCACTAGGTGTTGTCGGGATGATTTACGAGGCGCGGCCAAACGTAACGGTAGATGCGGCCACAATTTGCTTGAAAACAGGAAACGCAGTGATCTTGCGTGGTAGTTCTTCCGCTACTTTTTCTAACAAAGCCATCGTTGCTGTTATTCACCGAGCGCTCAAACAAACAAGCTTGTCTCCAGAAAGCGTACAGCTTATTGAAGATACGTCACGAGATAGCGCAAAGCAGCTGTTTACATTAAACGAGTACTTGGATGTTCTTATCCCAAGAGGTGGCAAGAAGTTAATAGATACTGTAGTGAGAGAAGCGTCTGTTCCTGTATTGGAAACAGGTGCGGGAAATTGTCACATTTTCATTGATGAAACAGCGGATAAACAAATGGCATTTGATATTATCATAAATGCCAAAAAGCAGCGTCCATCTGTATGTAATGCAATCGAAACGATTATACTTCATGAAAAGTGGGCGCAGCGATTTGGTAGCGAACTATTTTCTTTCTTGAAGGAAAGAGGAGTAGAGCTACGTGGTGATAATAAAGTATTGGCAATTGATTCTTCTATTGTACCTGCTTCAGAAGAAGACTGGGGAACAGAATTTTTATCTCTCACGCTAGCAGTCAAAATGGTTTCCTCTGTTGAAGAAGCGATTAATCACATAAATACTTATGGATCCATGCATTCCGAAGCGATTATTACAGAGAATGAGGAAAACGTCAGCAAGTTTTTCACGTCCGTCGATGCCGCGGCGCTCTATCATAATGCATCGACCCGCTTTACTGATGGTTTTGAATTCGGCTTCGGTGCGGAAATTGGCATCAGTACGCAAAAGCTACACGTAAGGGGACCAATGGGGCTTCCTGCATTGACTTCCACAAAATATGTGATTCGTGGAAATGGACAGATTCGTAGATAATAAATATAGGAGATACGGAAAAGCTCCATGCCTATTAAGTTATAACAAGACAGGTTGAGACCAAAGCAAAAAGGATAGGCTGAAGGTTCTTAAATCGATAACATATTAATAGAAAAAAGGACCGACAATGGTATTATCCCCTTTAAGTAGACAGTGTAAAAAGACCATGTACATACATGGGTGTTACACTATTACTTGGAGGGGATTTTTCGTGGTTAAAAAAGGTACAACATTCAATACGTATTCAGATGGATTAAAACTATCAGCTGTTCAAAGTTATTTAAATGGAGAAGGCAGTTATCAAGCTATAGCTAAGCAATATAATATCAGGAGCTCTACACAACTTAAGGATTGGGTGAAAAAATATAAAGAATTGGGTGATATTACAGATACTCGTGGAAAAAATAGCGGAACTCAAGGTATTCCTAATCCTCTAAAAGGAAAACGTGTCCATTTTAACAGTGTGGAGGAAGAGAGAGACTACTACAAGGCACAGGTTGCATATTTAAAAAAGCGTTATCCAAATCTGTAAATGGAGGTGCACTGAGGCACAAGGAGCGATATCGTATCATTGAATCGTTAAAAATGAAATATCCGATCACTTGGCTTACTAAATTCGCAGGTGTACATCGAGCGGGTTATTATAAATGGATCCGTGCGAAAACAGCTAAAAATGTACGATCAGAAGCGGATCAACAATTAAAAAAAGTGATACAATCTATCCACCTGAAGTACAAACAATACGGCTATCCACGTATGAAAATAGCTTTACAGGAGGAAGGTTTCTTTGTAAATCATAAAAAGGTTTATCGATTAATGAGTGAGCTCAACATTCAATCTATTATTCGTAAGAAGCGACGCTTCTTTAGAGGGAATTATTCGAATACTTTTCCAAATGTTTTAAACCGTGAATTTAAAAATCGAAAACAAAATGAAGCGCTCGTTACAGATATTACATATTTACGAATCCAAGATGGATTTCGCTATCTTTCTGTCGTGCAAGACATTTATAATAATGAAATTGTTTCTTGGAAAATCTCTAGACGCAATGACAATGAACTCGTATTAGATACGCTTGAAAATTTGGTACAAAAAAGAGATGTGCGTGGAACCATTCTTCATTCAGATCAAGGGTTCCAGTACACATCTCATGTCTACAACAAACGACTTTCAGATTTGGGTATCATCGGCAGCCACTCTCGCAAAGGAAACTGCCATGATAATGCCTGCATCGAGTCATTTTTCTCCCATTTTAAATCGGAGATGTTGTATTTACACCATTTTAAAACAGAAGAAGAAGTAGTACAAGCAATTGAGGAATATATCTACTTCTATAACTATAAACGATTCCAAAAACGACTCAACCACCGAGCTCCGATAGAATATCGAATCTTGATGGCTGCCTAGTCTTTTTTATAGCTGTCTACTTGACAGGGCTAACACCACAAACGGTCCTTTTTTTGTTTCTTATCGAAGCATTCTGCTCGTAAAAAGCCTTTAATACAGGGGCATGTTTATAAGTTGAAATAGCCACTTGTAATGAATTCTTTACACTTTTTTTATACTTTTCTAGTCTAATTATTTATTCCTAGCACTTATTCTAAGCCTATCAACATCGAAAGGATGATTACTTATGTCGGAAACGATTCTTAAAGCAACAAATGTTTCAAAAATATATGGCAAACACAAAGCGCTTGATAAAGTATCTATCGAAATTAAACGAGGTATGATTTACGGATTAATCGGGGAGAATGGCGCAGGAAAATCGACATTTATGCGCACCATCATGGGATTAATCACTATCGACGAGGGTAACATCGAGCTGTTTGGGGAAACTGGCATGAAGGGATTGCAATATGCAAGAAGAAGAATGGGACAATCCATTGAAACGCCAGCACTTTATCCTGAATTAACGGCTCGAGAGAATCTACAAGTACAAGCGGCAAACGGTGGTGTAAGTGAACGAGAGATTGATAATTTACTTCACTTAATGAACCTTAGTAATACAGGTAAGAAGAAAGCTAAAAACTTCTCTTTAGGAATGCGTCAACGTTTAGCAATTGCCTCAACACTTATTACAAATCCTGAGTTCTTAATCTTAGACGAGCCGACAAACGGTCTCGACCCGTCAGGTATTGTTGAAATGCGTGAAATCATTCAACGTTTGGTGGCAGAGCGTGGTATCACCGTCTTACTTTCAAGTCACTTGCTTGATGAGCTTTCACAGGTTGCTACACATTACGGAATTTTGCATGATGGAAAAATCATTAGTGAACTTTCAAAGGAGGACCTAGCACGTGAAACTCGTCAATACATTGAATTAGAAACAACTGAGGTTCAAAAAGCAGTCGTCGTACTAGATAAAATAGGGATAAGGGATTATGAAGTCATCAATGGAACAGAAATTCACATCTATGAACACTTAGATGACGTTGCCACAATCAATCATTCGTTAGTCTTAGCTAACGTGAAGGTTTCGCGAATTGGTGCAACTAGACAAAAACTTGAAGATTATTTTTTACATTTAACAGGAGGAACCCCCCATGCTTAATCTTTTAACAGCTGAAAGAATCAAATTATCCCGAAGTAAAAAACTATTAATCGCCCTAGGTGTTTTATTTTTGCTTCCTATCATTCAAGTCGTGAATAGTAAATTAACTGTGCATAATGGAACAGAACTCGTCCAAGCAATCGATACAGTCATCAATGGAGCAACAGGTATTCTGATGATTGAGAAAAATGGATTAACTATTTTACTCGTCATAAGTGCTTTTATCAGCTTCTTTATTGGTGAAGAATTTCAAAATGGAACGATTCGAAACGCGTTGGCCTTAGGTCGTAGTCGCACGCATTATTATCTATCGAAATTTGTGATTGCCGCACTACTTTCTCTCGTAGGTGTAATTGTAATGACCGTGCTTGGAATGATAAGCTTTTCAGTAGTGTTTGGCTTTGGTGAAGTTGTTAAGATTAACAATTACCTTAGCTTTGCTATAAAATCTTTTAGTACTCTTTATTTATTAATTTTAGCAAATGTATCTATCTATGTGATGATTAGCTTTCTAACAAAAAATAGTAGCATCTCACTTATTTGGAGTTTTCTTTATACAATTGCGACAGGTTTTGGACCTGAAATTTTCCAACAAACTACACATTTTAAGCAAGTAACGTACTGGTTTACGGAAGCGTTTTTGTTCTATTCAGATTTCGCAAAACCAGCGGGAATCGCAAAATATCCTGAGATGATATTGGTCAGTCTCATCACAATCGTGTTATCATCAAGTTTAGGAATCATTCTGTTTAGACGAACAGATATAAAGTAGGTTGATAGGATATGGCAGCGATATTAATCATTGAAGACGATATTACAATTCATTCACTAATCAAAGAAACATTAGATTTGCACGGTTTTAAAATCCTAAGTGCATACTCAGGAACTGAAGGGAAATTGCTATTCGAACAAAATCAGGTACATTTAGTTCTATTAGATTTGATGCTTCCAGGGATGAATGGGGAAGAATTTCTTCAAGAAGTTCGGCATAACTCAACTATTCCCGTGATTGTGATTTCAGCAAAAAATGACCAAAATTCGAAATTAGAACTATTAACGAATGGAGCAGATGATTACATCATAAAACCTTTCGATGTGAAGGAACTACTTGCACGAATTCACATTCAATTACGTCATGCAGCAAAGGCTTCAGTCAGTAGTATGAAAGAAATTCATTACAAGAATATCAGCATAAATTTAGACACGCGTGAAGTGAAGATAAATGACCAAACTCTTCATTTTACTGGACGCGAGTACGCAATACTTCTACTATTTTTAGAGAATCCACAAAAAGTATTCAGTCGCGCCAATATTTACGAAAGTGTTTGGAATGAACCATTTTTTGATAGCAATAAAACCATTAACATGCATATAAGTAATTTACGAAATAAACTTAACTCAGATGACACAAACTATATTAAAACTATATGGGGCATAGGCTTCAAATTTGATTAACGAAAGGGGCGTGAATGTTATGTGGGGATGGATATTTGTCTTCCTAACATTGGCGCTTCTTCTTTATATCTACTTCTTAAAGCGAGAACTGTGGAAATTGAAACATGAGGTCAAAAGGCTTCCCATTCGTTCCAGTTTTGGCAGCAGGCTATTTCTTGATTTTCGTGAGAAGGCATTGATGGATTTAGTCGATGAATTGAATCAGATGATTGATGCATTTGAAGAAAAAAATCGCCAAGCAAAACAGATGGAAGAAAATGTGAAGTTGTCAATCGCTGGGCTCTCTCATGATTTACGGACACCACTCACGTCCATCAACGGCTATGTTCAACTCTTAAATACGGCCACAGATGAAACAAAGCAGGTGCACTATCTACAGATTATCGAACACTCTGTCAAACGTCTGATTGAGATGACAGATCACTTTTATGACTTAGCACGCATTGAAACTAACCAAAAAGAAATAGCATTATCTTCGATTTCTCTTTTTCCCTTAGTTGAAGAAATCTTTTTGTCCTCTTATGAACAACTCGAGGAAAAGAAAATTGAAATTCAATTTCCTGAACAAATAAATGATCGACAAATAATTGCTGACAAAATAATGCTTATTCGTGTCATCCATCCAAAATATTGTTCAAAATATACTTCGTTATGCCAAAAGTAAAGTGATAATCAGCTACGGGAATGAAGAAAACTATCTAATTTTAAGCGTTAAAAATGATATCAAACCAGATAGTAAAGTGGCCGTAGAAAAAGTATTTATGCGTTTCTATACAGAAGTCACCAGTAGAACGAACACTGAAGCAAGTGGGTTAGGCCTTTATCTATCTAAAAAGCTAATAGAAAAAATGAATGGAAAAATGAATGCGAAGTTGAATGGCAATTGGTTTATTCTTAAAATTCATCTTCCCATCAATAGAAATCAACCTTAATTGTTTGGATTATTTTTTTTTAATTTTGTAATAATGTAAATTACTTTCTCTAATCCAATTATTTAATATAAAATATGTTCATTCATATTCACAAATGAGCCCCTTTTAGTTGGATACTTACGCTGAAGCAGGAAGAATTTGTTGTTCTTTGTGCATTAATTTTTTTTTTTTTTTTTTTTTTGTGTGGAAATATATGCCAGTAAACGTTTGGTTTGAACGTTCTATTTTTTAGAGTATGACAGGAGGAGAATGAATATGGCGAAAATTGAAGTAGGCGAAATTTTTACCCTTAGCGATGAGATAGGGGTTAAGAAGAACAGCGCACAAATAACAGATTGTTATGATTTATCTGACCTTATTGGTAAACAAGTATTAGGCGTAGTAAACTTCCCTCCAATGAGGGTTGCTGATTTTAGTTCAGAAGTATTAGTGATGGGGGTCTATGCAGAACAGGGTGTTGTGCTTATAGAACCTCAACAAAATGTAAAAAAAGGAGATCGATTAGGATAAAGTTAGCCATGTACACATAGCTTTAAATAGTTGTATACCATATTCATATGTGATTAACATAACGTCTCATTATTGGTAGTATCCAAAAAAATCTCACTTCTTATCTTTTTTCAGATAAGAAGTGAGATTTTTTGTTTTGGGGGTGACTTGATTTCTTAGCTTGATGGGCATGGGATTCACCACACCATTTCGGGAAAATTGTGTATTTTGACATGATTTAGACTCAATTACATGAAGCAAGGAACTGCTTATGTATATATGCGTTGCTTGGAGAAAATCTGTTAGGAATGCGTCAGAGTATTGTAAAAGGAATGTATAAAACAGAAAGGATTACGTTTTTGAAGAAGAGAGGAGAACATCATACCAAAAGAGATATATCTATAGAGTCAGTTCTTACATGATATTCATGAATTCTACTAAGACTACAATTGTTATTAGAAAAAGCAAGCGTCTCAGTAGGAGTATAGTAATAGAACATGTTACAATACAGCTAATAACAAGCAATAAAGGAGAGTACATTTACGTGAAGATTAAAGCAATTGAACCGACGCCAAGTCCAAATACAATGAAAGTTATTTTAAATGAAGTGTTACCATCAGGAGCACGTAATAATTATACAAATGAAAATGCAGAACAGGCACCAGAGCAAGTACAGCATATTTTAAAAATTGAAGGTATTAAAGGGGTATATCATGTTGCGGACTTTTTAGCAGTAGAGAGAAATGCGAAGTATGACTGGAAAGTACTTTTACAACAAGTTCGCGCTGTGTTTGGAGAAGAAGTGACAGAAGAAGATGAGAGGGAGCAACTTTCGCATTTTGGTGAAGTGAAAGTATTCATTCAAATGTTCTTTACAATTCCGATGCAGGTGAAATTAACAGATGGAACAACAGAAGAACGGGTTGGCTTACCAGACCGTTTTAAAGAAGCGATTATGAAAGTGCAAATGTCAGCACCTAACGTTGTCAAAGAGCGTAAATGGGTGGAACAAAGTACACGTTATGGCAATTTTGAAGAGATCGGAAAAGAAGTTGTCGAAGAAATTGTAGCTGCTTATCCAGAAGATCGTGTTGAAAAGACTGTAAAAGAATTATTAGATCAAGCGGGTGCTACAGAAGTAACGATTACAAAGCGTGAACCATACAAAGTAACAGAAGAGATGATGGCAGATTCTGATTGGAAAAACCGCTACGCAGCACTTGAGCAAATGGATCCTACTGAAGAAGACATTCCTGTATTGAAAAAAGCGTTAGAGGATGAGAAAGTATCCATCCGCCGATTAGCAACAGCGTACTTAGGTATGGTAAAAGGTGAGGAAGTATTACCGTTACTATATAAAGCTTTATTAGATCGTTCTGTAAGTGTACGTCGTACAGCAGGCGATTGCTTATCAGATGTAGGTGATCCAGCAGCGATGTTTGTCATGATTAAATCATTAAAAGATCCAAGTAAATTAGTGCGCTGGCGTGCAGCGATGTTCTTATTTGAACTTGGTGATGAAAGTGCGATACCAGCATTACGCGTAGCGCAAGATGATCCAGAGTTCGAAGTAGCAATGCAAGCTCGTTTAGCATTAGAACGTATTGAGGGCGGAGAAGAAGCGAAAGGATCTGTTTGGAAACAAATGACGGAGTCTCGTAAAGGAGAATAATCATATGCTCGTTTTCTATGATAGTTGGTGTCCGATGTGCACGGCAGTTGCAGAGCGTACGAAGAAGCTTGATAAAAAAGGTGCGGTGAAGTTTATTTCTTTTCGTGATAAAGATGTTGTGGAAGAGTATCAGCTTTCTGCAGCATTACAAACTAAGATGGAACAAAGACTTTATATTTTCCAAAACGACAAATGGTACGATGGAATTGGCAGCATTTATGTTTTAGCAAAGTTTATCCCAGCATATTGGATTGCAGTTCCATTTATTAAGTTATCTATGCTACTTGGATTTGGAAATAAAGTATACGACTATATCGCCAATAATAGAAAACTTGTTCCTGTTGGACACTGCCGCGAAGGGATTTGCGAAATCCCTTCAAAAAAATGATGACAACGTTATCTTTCTTTTGCACCTATTATAAGAGCGTGATATGATGAATTTGGAATGAAAGTTGAAGGAGAGATACAAGATGTCAAATGCATACGAAGAGTACATGCGTCAAATGGTAATTCCAATGCGCCAAGAGTTAGTGCGTGCGGGATTTGAAGAATTAACTACTGAAGAAGCTGTAAAAGAATATATGGAAAATGCGACAGGTACAACATTAGTTGTCGTAAACTCTGTTTGCGGATGTGCAGCTGGTTTAGCGCGTCCATCAGCTGGTCAAGCGGTTGTACGTTCTGAAAAACAACCTGACCATCTTGTAACTGTATTTGCAGGACAAGATAAAGACGCAACAGCTACAATGCGTGAGTACTTCGGAGATATTCCACCGTCTTCACCATCTATGGCGTTATTAAAAGGAAACGAAGTTGTTCACTTTATTCATCGTCATGAAATTGAAGGAGCAACAATGGAAGAGATTATTAATAACTTAGAACAAGCTTTTGAAAAGCATTGCTAAAAAGGGGGAGTAATTCTCCCTTTTTTCTTTATATATTGAGGTGAAAAGATGATTGTAACAACAGCAGGACGAACAAATGAGGAAATGACTGCTTATGCAAAAGAGGTAGCGGAAGAATTGCAATGTTCTTTTGTAGTACGTAATGATATATCTGTGTCCAAATTACATGAGCAGTTTGAACAAGATGTACTCGTCGTAGGAAAGAATCGATTAGCAATTTATCCAAAAGGTACGGAAGAATCGTTCTTTTTCCATCCTAATTCGGCAATGTTTCGTGTGAAGAGATTAATGCGGGGAGAGCATGATCCATTTGTAGAAGCTGCAAAGTTAGAACAAGGGATGACGGTACTAGATTGTACGCTAGGCATGGCATCAGATAGTATTGTTGCAAGTTATGTTGTTGGAGAAGAAGGAGTTATAACGGGGCTTGAGGGAAATCGTTACATGGCTTATATAATGAATAAAGGTTTAAAGCAGTGGTGTGCGGGTATTTCAGAAATCGATGAAGCGATGCGCAGAATTAGAGTGAAGAAGAACGAGCATTTTGATTTCTTAAAGCGCTGCGAAGACAACAGTTATGATGTTGTTTATCTGGATCCAATGTTTGAAGAAACAGTAATTGAATCAGATGGAATTCGCGGTTTAAAACACTTTGCTTTGTATAACGATGTTACAGATGAAACGATTGCAGAGGCAAAGCGTGTCGCTAGGAAACGTGTTGTTTTGAAAGATCATTTCCGTAGTACACGATTTGAACGACATAATTTTTTTGTCTATAAGCGAAAAAGTGCAAAATTTCATTTTGGTATAATTGAACCTTGCTAATTATTTGAAAAGATGTATAATAAGCAATAATCAATCATATAGGATGTCATCGATGAAGAGAGTAGTCTGGTTCAGAAGTAAAGCGAGCTAGGGATGGTGAGAGCCTAGTACGGAGAAACGGATGAAGCGCACTTCGGAGACGCTGCTTGAAATGAATAGTAGAGTAAGCCGGGGCCCCCTGTCCTCGTTATAAACGGGAAAGTGGTTCGTAGTGAACAACAAGGGTGGTACCACGGGTGAAAACTCGTCTCTTTTTTAGAGACGAGTTTTTTGTGTTTAAAAAATAAGGAGGGAGCAACATGGAATATAAAATTAAATTTGCAAAAAGTTTATTTGAAGTAATTGAATCAGAATTATCATTGGAACAGATTACAGATCTAATTGAAACTCCGAAGCAAGATGAATTCGGAGACGCAGCATTCCCTTGTTTCATGCTCGCCAAGCAATATAAAAAAGCACCGGCAATTATCGCGAAAGAAATCGCTGAGAACTTAAACGATTCATTTTTTACAAAAGTGGAGGCTGTTGGGCCATATGTGAATGTATTTTTCAACCGTCACATAGTAAGCGATGATGTATTAAAAACGATTTTAGCTGAAAAAGAAGAATATGGACAAGGGTATTTGGGGCGAGAAAAGACAGTAGTAATCGATTACTCTTCACCAAATATCGCGAAACCGTTCTCCATGGGACATTTACGTTCAACGATGATTGGGAACTCTTTAAAACATATTGCTGAAAAGTGTGGGTATGAGGTTGTAGGAATCAATTATATTGGTGATTGGGGAACACAGTTTGGAAAATTAATTACTGCATATAAAAAATGGGGAAATGAAGAGCTTGTAAAAGAAGATCCGATTCGTGAATTATTCAAATTATATGTTCATTTCCATGAAGAAGTGAAAGAGAATCCAGAGCTAGAAGAAGAAGGTCGTGCATGGTTTAAGAAATTAGAAGACGGTGATGAAGAAGCAGTCTTTTTATGGAATTGGTTCCGTCATGAATCTTTAAAAGAGTTCTCTCGTATTTATGAACTTCTTGGTGTTGAATTTACAAACTTCCAAGGAGAGGCTTTCTATAATGATAAAATGGGTGACTTTGTTGAGATTTTAGAAGAAAAAGGATTATTAGAAGAATCAGATGGAGCACAAGTTGTCAATTTAGAAAAAGAAGATATGCCACCATGTTTAATTAAAAAATCAGATGGGGCTACACTTTATGCAACACGTGATTTAACAGCGGCACTATATCGTCAAAACACATATGAGTTTGATAAAGCGCTATATGTGGTAGGTGCAGAACAAAGCTTACATTTTACGCAATTTTTCACTGTATTAAAGAAACTTGGTTATCATTGGGTAGATGGTATGGCTCATGTACCATTTGGACTCATTTTAAAAGATGGTAAAAAGATGTCCACACGTAAGGGTAAAGTTGTACTGCTTGAAGAAGTATTGGAGGAAGCGATTACGCTTGCAGAGCAAAACATTGAAGAGAAAAATCCAGACTTAAAGCAAAAAGCGGAAGTGGCTAAGCAAGTTGGTGTTGGGGCAGTTATTTTTCATGATTTAAAAAATGAACGTATGCACAATATTGAATTCTCTTTAGAAAAAATGCTGAAATTTGAAGGTGAAACAGGACCGTACGTCCAATACACACATGCACGTGCTTGCTCCATTTTACGAAAAGAAAATGCCAAATTTGAAACAGAATCATTTGCGTTAAGCGATGATCATAGTTGGAGTACGATAAAATTATTAAATAAATTCCCAAAGATCATTGAAACAGCCTTTTCAAAAAATGAACCTTCACATATTGCGAAGTATTTATTAGATGTTGCACAAGCATTTAATAAATACTATGGAAATGTTCGTATTCTTGAAGAGAATGAAGAGAAGGAAAGTAGACTGGCACTTGTTTATGCAGTAACGATTGTGTTAAAAGAAGGATTGCGCTTGCTTGGTATGGGGGCTCCGGAAGAGATGTAAGCAAAACAATTTTATAACTTGAAAATTGTCCAATTACACATAGAAAGAACTTAATTAAATTAGAAGGTTTATATAGTAGAGAAAACAGAGGTAATGTAGTAAACAACTAGTAAATTTCATAATAAGAGGTATTAAAATGTTAACAAATCAGTATTTAGATGAATTATTTGACGAGTTAAAAATCGAAGGCGAAACATACTTTTATTATTTCTACACAATGAAAATGGCATCAACATCAGAGTATTTCAAGTTAGGTTTTGGAGCGTTGCTAGAGAATGAGCATCAAATAATATGTTTTACAAATAAAAGAATAATGTTATTAGAGATAACGCCTTTACAGGGTAAGTTCAACGGTAATAAGAAGTATATAGACATGAAAGATGTAGAAAGCGTGAAAGTTAAGAGAGGGTGGTTTAAGACTAAAATAACTGTTACATTGACAGGTAACAGAGGAGATATTGTAATAAAATCAAATAGTTTCACAATTGGATTGTCAAATCAAAGAAAGAATTTAATAAGTTTAGAAAAGATGTATGATTAAAGGTATATTTTTTATAAAAATATGTTCCAATTCAATATAGTAAGAGTGTGTTTTAATCAATCTTTTCTTCAAAAAACATACTCTCTCTTTTGATTGTCTATCAAGGTTATTAGTATCAATTTGAACAAAATTCATTCTAAAGCAATATATAACAGTATAAAAATACCAGCTGTAACTATTTCCTAAAGTGTTAATTCATTCCTCAACATTAACAATATACTCTTTTCTCCAGGAAACATCTGCAAAAATTTCTTGGTTTCTATCACTAGAAAGGTATCCACGTATATAAATTGAATGCGTTCCCAATTCATTAGAAAAATCAGCGTGTGTGATTGTAACATCTAAATTTTTTTCTTTTTTAAAATAATCGATAGTAGCCTTTACCGCTTTTGCTTTTATTGCTTCTTCTTCTTGAGGAGACTTTGTAAGTAAAGGATGAGCCGCATTTATGAATTCGATAGCTGTACAAGATGTAACACCAATAAAAATAAGACTCCCTATGATTACGAGTTTTAAATATTTTTTCATTAAGTTTCACCTCTCAACATATCTATTATCCCACACTTTAATATCATATCATTCAAATATGATGAGAAGGATTATTTATTTTTTAATAAAATGACCTTTAGATTGTCACTAAAAATAATGACTAGAAAGAATCATAACATGAAGTGCTGCCTCAAGATTAAGAACTAAAATTCATATCCCTTTTTAAAACAATCTATTAGTACTTCGTAGCATTGCGACAACTTAACATTCTTTATAAACACAAGGAGGTAGCTCGATTGAAAGAGTATGAATGGGATAATAGGTTAGAGTATTTAAGAAATACAAGAGATCTATACTATAATGACGACTATCTAGATTTTTTAGTAAATTCAGTTTGGAAAATTTCTAAACCAGTTCATATTGTTGACTATGGTTGTGGATACGGCTATTTAGGTCTGAAACTATTACCTTTGTTACCGGTAGGATCAAGATATACTGGCATTGATAAAGGAAAGCAGTTACTCAATGAAGCGAGAAACTTGTTTCATCCTCTTCCGTATGAAGCAGAGTTTAATGAGGCAGATGTTACTGAAATAGAATTAGAGAGTAAGTATGATATAGCAATCTGCCATGCTTTTTTATTACATATGAACAATCCGAAGACAGTGTTACAAAAAATGATAGATTCAGTGGTAGATGGAGGTAATATTATATGTTTTGAGCCGCACTGGATCTCGAATATGTCTTCGTACTATTTGAATAATCTAGAGCAATCTGAAATGATCCAGCTTGGTGTTCTTCAAAAATTGTTTGAAAAAGATGCAGAGCGAAATGGAAAAGATGGTAACATTGGAATGAAATTACCGATATATTTAAGTGAGCTAGGTGTAGAAAAAATCGAGTGCAGGGTTAGCGATAAAGTTAATTTTCTTAATACGAATGAGATGCAAAGAGATAAACAACAATTGTATCACTTACTTAAGGAAGAGGGGATCGGTAATACACCTGCTGAAAAGGATGATTTTATTGGACGTTTAATAAATCGAGGACTGACATATAATGAAGCAATAACACAGTACGAGGCAGAATTAAGATTCTCTAAAGAGTTTACTATAGATTCTTCTTTAGTTTATGCTCCAAGTATGAAAATTACTTTTGGCATAGTGAAAAACAAATAATGTAAATAAAGTAATGAGATAAGGTTTCTAACTTCGTATACGTGTTAGAAGCCTTGTTTTTTAGTTTGATAGTATTTACGAAAAGTAAATATGTCGAAATTGTGTATGAATGCGAATAGATTCGATATTAATTTTGAAAAATTTGCTCAAATAATCCATCTCTTATGGAATAATAGATCTAGTCTTGTTATGATAGCAAGCATAGTCCTTTTTATAACTCGCATGGATAGATTTGTGAGAGAAGTTCAAGAAAAAGGATGCACACAAGGGAGGAACAACATGAAGCGTGTTGCTTGGTTTACTGATAGTACAACTGCAAGCTTTACAACAAGTGAAGATAATTTTGTTATACCTATTGAAATTGTTATTAATGGAACGGCCTATAAAGACTATGAAGAAGGTGTTCGTGAACGTGTCTACGATGCGTTAAAAGAAGGCGTAACCGTAACTACGTCACAACCTAATTTAGGAGAGATGGTTGCTCTTTTCTCGAAATGTAAAGAAGAATATGAAGAAGGATTTGCTGTCACAATTAGCGGCAAAGTAAGTGGTACCTATCAAAATATGATACTTGCAGCAGAAATGGCAGGATTTCCTTTAATTGTAATAGATAGTGAAACAACAAGTTATCCAATGGATGAACTTTTAACAAAAGCACAAACGTTATACCGTGAGGGTATGACTTTACAAGATATACAAAAAACAATACAACACGTTGAACGTAGTCCTTACTATGTATTTCCAAAAGATTTGAAAGGTTTATATGCAAGTGGACGTGTGAAGGGTGTGCAATTTATACTAGGTAGTCTACTAAGCGTAAACCTAATTCTAGAAGTACACCATGGCGAACTTGTGATGAAAAAGAAAGTTCGTAAAATACAAAAATGTAAAGAATATATGCAAAACGAACTTGAAAGAGTAACTCCGAATGTAGTACATGTTTTTCACGCTAATGATGAAGCAGGGGCAGAAGAATGGATTGCCGATTTCAGAGAAACATTTCCTGAAATGAAGTTTCTACTTTACCCAATTCCTATATCTTTTGCTGTTCATGCAGGAGCTGGAACAATTGCGATTAGCTTTTCGAAAGGGAAAACCCGTGAATAATTCACGGGTTTTTTGATGTTCTAGTTCTTAGATTCTGTATACATAGCTATAACCTAATGTCGTTTTTTCATTTTCCACAAAAACAAGCAAAGGTAGCATAAAAGAAAAACACTAAATATGTAGAAAGCGTTTGTTAATCCAAATAAATTTGATAAACCTCCGCTAAGCATTGGCCCGAAAAACATACCAATTGAGTATGCTGTATTATAGATAGCAAAAAGTATACCATACGCATGAATTCCATTTTGATCTGCAAAATATGTGAGTTCTGGCAGGGCTGGTGCTAGTAGAAGGCTAAAACTAATTCCGAGGATAGCAAGTACAAATATTTCAAAGGCGGTATGGGAAACGATAAAGAAATAGAAGTTTTTCACGATGTATAAAATTCGAAAATCAGGACAAAAATAAAAATATATTTTTGAATTGATTGACAATTATCTGTTTCATGGAATAAAATAACTGTTAATAAAAGTATACAAATCTGAAGACGAGAAAGAGTAAAATATCGTATTGTTCCCCAGAGAGCCGGTGCTATGCTGAAAGCCGGTGTACAGACTTTATTTGAAAATCATCTCCGAGGAGCCGTGGCTGAATAGAGTAAGCTCGGACGGATGTCTACCGTTACAAAGAACGCGTATGTTAGTACGTTGCTAAGCGCTATTAGTTAAAAGGCTAATAGAATTAGGGTGGTAACGCGGGTAAACCCGTCCCTACTTTTAGGGACGGGTTTTTTGTGTGCTTTTACAAAATTTCAAAGGAGTGATTGTAAATGGAGAAGGTAGATGTAAAAGAATCAGCTGTAGGGAGAGAAACACGAATTCGCAAGCAGTGGAACAAGCAGAATATCTTTGAGCAATCCATTCGAAATCGTGAAGGTGCACAATCTTTCGTTTTTTATGAAGGGCCACCAACTGCAAATGGACTGCCGCACGTGGGACATGCGCTCGGACGGACGATTAAAGATTTAGTAGCGAGATATAAAACAATGACTGGGTATAAAGTACTTCGAAAAGCTGGTTGGGATACGCACGGATTACCGGTAGAATTAGGAGTTGAAAAACAGCTTGGTATTTCCGGTAAACATGAGATTGAAGAATACGGAATTGAACCGTTTATCCAAAAATGTAAAGAAAGTGTATTTACGTATGAGAAGCAGTGGCGTGAATTTACTGAGAGCATCGGATATTGGGTCGATATGGATGACCCGTATGTAACGTTGGAAAATCCTTATATCGAGAGTGTATGGCATATTCTTGGAACGATTCATGAAAAAGGGCTTTTATATAAAGGTCATCGAGTTTCACCATACTGTCCAAGTTGCCAAACATCACTTAGTTCACATGAAGTAGCGCAAGGATATAAAACAGTAAAGGATTTAAGTGCAACGGTAAAGTTTAAAGTGTTGAATAGTGAAAATGAATATTTTCTTGGATGGACAACAACGCCGTGGACACTGCCTGCTAACGTAGCACTTGCTGTACATCCGGATATGGAATACGTGAAAGCAGAGAAAGGTGGAACGGTTTATATTGTCGCAAAAGAGCGTGCAAATGATGTGTTAAAAGAAGGACATCAAGTATTATCTACTCATAAAGGAGAAGAATTGGTAGGTATTTCCTACACAGCGCCGTTTCCTATGGCTGAGGTGACAAATGGATACCATGTTATTTCAGCGGATTTTGTTACGGGAGATAGTGGGACTGGACTTGTTCATATCGCGCCAGCTTATGGAGAAGATGATTATAAAGTGGTACAAAATCAAGGGTTATCGTTTCTTCATGTTGTGGATGAGCAAGGTAAGTATACGGAAGCTGTTCCGTTTTTACAAGGGAAGTTTGTGAAAGAATGTGATGTTGATATTGTTCGTTATTTAGCTGGGGAAGGCTTGCTATACCATAAAGAGAAATATGAGCATAGTTATCCGCATTGCTGGCGCTGTGATTCACCACTCCTGTATTATGCTGGAGAAAGCTGGTTCATTCGGACAACTGAGATCAAAGAGACTTTCTTAAAGAATAATGATGCAGTCACATGGTATCCGGACCATATGAAACACGGACGCTTCGGGAAATTTTTAGAGAATATGGTAGACTGGAATATTAGCCGGAAACGATACTGGGGAACACCGTTAAATGTATGGGAATGTGAAAACTGTGATCATCAATTTGCGCCGAAGAGTATTGATGAATTAAGAAGTCATAGCGTAGGACATACAGCTGAAAATTCAGAACTGCATAAACCGTATGTAGATGAAGTGAAAGTATGCTGTGAAAAATGCGGCAGTTCGATGACTCGTACGCCAGAAGTAATCGATGTTTGGTTTGATAGCGGTTCGATGCCATTTGCACAGTATCATTATCCCTTTGAAAATAAAGAGCTTTTTGAGGAACAATTCCCAGCTGATGTAATTGCTGAAGGTGTTGATCAAACGCGTGGTTGGTTTTATAGCTTATTAGCAGTAGCGGCTTTATATACTGGAAAAGTGCCATACAAACGTGTATTATCTCTTGGACATGTGCTAGATGAACAAGGACAGAAAATGTCAAAAAGTAAAGGGAATGCATTAGATCCAGTAGAGTTAGTTGAAAAATTTGGTGCAGATGCACTAAGATGGGCTCTCCTTGTTGATAGTGCACCGTGGAATGCAAAACGTTTTTCTGAAAGAACTGTCCAAGAGGCAAAATCAAAACTAGTAGATACCCTTGTGAATGTATATAGCTTCTATGTTTTATATGCAAACTTAGATGAATACAACCCAAAAGGGAAGTACGAGGTTAAGAAAACGAAACTAGATGAGTGGGTATTATCACGCCTTCATAGTACAACGAAAAAAGTAAGGAGCGCATTAGAAGAGTATCAATTTACAAATGCAGCTCGTGAAATTGCTTATCTTGTAGATGAGGTAAGTAACTGGTATGTAAGACGTTCACGCAATCGTTTTTGGGAGTCTGGTATGAATCCTGAAAAGGCAGCGGCATATGAAACTCTTCATGAAGTGGTTGTCACGGTTAGTAAGTTACTCGCTCCGTTTACTCCATTTGTAGCGGAAGATATTCATCTTAACTTAGAAGGAAGTAGTGTTCATTTAACGGATTATCCAGCAGCGGATGAAACTGTTATTCAAACAAAACTAGAACAAGAAATGGATGCTGTTTTACAAGTTGTCGAGCTCGGACGTAGCAATCGAAATCAACATGCCTTAAAAGTAAAACAACCATTAGCAGAACTTGTATTACTCGAGCATCATGAACAGAAAGTGGATTGGGAATCCTATCGTGACATTGTCATGGATGAACTGAACGTAAAAGCATTTCATGTAGAATTAGATGAAACAAAGTATACATCGTATCAATTAAAGCTAAACTTTAAGACGGCAGGACCGAAGTTCGGAATGAACGTAAATGCTGTAAATCAATGGCTAAAACAATTATCGCAAGAAGCAGTACAAAACTTTGTTGTAGATGAAAAAGCAATGTGTAAGCTTGTCTCAGGAGAAGAAATTACAGTAACACTTGAAGATGTATTGGTAGAACAAGTGCCGAAAGCAGGGTTTTCTAATACGACAAATGGACAATATACAGTTATGTTAGATACAAATGTGACAGATGAATTGTTACAAGAAGGGGTAGCACGTGAATTTATTCGAGCTGTTCAAGAGTATCGAAAACAGTTGAACTTACCTGTTAATTTGCGAGTGGATGTAATTCTTGATACAGAAGATGAATTACAGAGAACATTAACAAAACATAAAGGTTTACTAGAAGAAAACTTGTTAGCGAGGCAATTTACATTTGAGGCATTGTCACAGGAGGATGATATAATTTCTTTAGGTGACAAAACGCTTCGTATTAAGCTGAGTCCAGCAAGTTAAAAAGAATAGGATGTAAACAGAAAGTTCGAATGCTAGATGATTCGGACTTTCTTTACTATTTTGTTTAAATTCAATAAGTATAACGGATAGTATCTTTCGAAAGTATTTATTACTTTGATGCACAAATATTGAGAAAATATTACTTTATCTATCGATACAAAAAAGAGAAAGGTAATATAACAAGGCTTATAGAATTACTCGTACATTCAAAATTTATTAAGAGAGTGGAGAGTGGTTCTAATGTTCAAAAAAAGAGTAGTGGCAATTGCTACAGCGATACCGTTAGTACTTGGTACAGTATCTACTGCTTCAGCGGTAGAAGAGAAACAAGTAAAGATAGATAGGTATTCTCCTCAGGAAAAAGCAGCCGAATATTTAAAAACGAATGCCGCGCAATATTCATTAAAGCCAGATCTATCAGACTTACAGTATATTTCAACAACGGATACACAGGTAGCTTCATATGTTAGATTTCAACAAGTGGTAAATGGTGCTCCTGTATTTTCAAGACAAATAACCGTGACTCTTAATGGAAAAGGTCAAGGATTACTTGCAGTTTCTGATTATCAGCCTGTTCAGAGTGTGAAAGAAATAAAGCAAAAGATTAGTGAAAAAGATGCAGAACAAAAATCAAAGGCATACGTTGGAGGAGAAAGTGAACAAAATTTATGGGCTCCAACAATGAATGAATTTGGGTATGTCATTGAAGAAGGAGTTGCTATTCCGGTATACCGAGTTGTAGTCCATTCCAATCAACCATTTGGTGCGTGGGAAACATTCATTGATGCTGAGAGTGGAAAGTTAATTAAAAAGGTTGATATAAACAGGAAAGCGGAGGGAACGGGAAAAGTGTTTATGCCTAATCCTGTCGTATCCAGTGGTAGTTTAACTGGATTAAAGGATAATAATGATGCAGATTCCACTGCACTAAATAATCAATTAAAAACAGTTACGTTAAAAGGCTTAAATGGGACAGGTTCTTTAGTTGGAGATTACGTCACAATTTCTTCAAAGGCAAATACAAAATCGCCAACTCTTCAATTTAATTACACTCGTTCAAATGATAGTTTTGAAGATGTGATGGCATATTATCATATTGACACTTTACAACGTTACATCCAACAAATAGGTTTTAAAAATATTAATAATCGTTCTATTAAAGTAAATGTAAATGGAACGACAGCTGATAATTCTTTCTACTCTCCATCAACGAAAGCTTTAACATTTGGAACCGGTGGAGTAGATGACGCCGAAGATGCAGGAATCATCGCGCATGAATATGGGCATTCGATTCAAGATAATCAAGTTCCAGGGTTCGGAAATTCGGCAGAAGGTGGAGCGATGGGAGAGGGATTTGGAGATTTCCTAGGTGCTACTTATGAAGATACTACATCAACGACAGGATATGGAAAGGCATGTGTAGGAGAATGGGATGCGACTTCTTATTCCAGTTCCAACCCAACATGCTTACGACGTTTAGATAACAATAAAGTGTATCCAAGGGATATTGAGAACGAGGTACATGCAGATGGAGAAATTTGGGCGCAAGGAGAATATGAAATGGCACAATCCTTTGGGCGTGATGTAGCGACAAAAATCATTTTACAATCGCACTGGTCATTAACGCCAAATGCTAACTTCCGTGATGGAGCAAAAGCAATTAAACAGGCCGATGCTCTTCTATATGGAGGACAACATGCAGCGGAAATTGACCGGATTTGGGCAGCACGGGGAATTAGTATGAATTAATATTATGAATCTGAAAAGAGCCGTGATTTTTCATTCAATCACGGCTCTTTTCAGAGGGATAAATATTCATTTTTTAGCTTCTTTAAACACAAAATGCTCTTTAAACTTTCTACCTTCCACTTTTTGACCATTTCGCATTGCAAGGAAAGGATGCTCTTGCCATGTAATCATGACATCTACTTCATTTGCTTTTACGGAAACAGGAAAATTCGCATGTTCAAATCCTGTTTTCCCACTTGCTAATCGAGCTTCTTTTAAAGAAAACAGTTCATGTTTTGTCTCTGTGTTCGGTTCATTTCGGAAAACTTCCACATGGACGTTATATACTTCGTCTTTTCCAATGTTTTGTACTGAGAAGTGATACGTGTGAAAGACACCTTTTTTAGGTTGCAACATGTCCTTGTCTGTTTTCTTTACTTCATCAATATTGACTTTCCATTGTTTTGAGTTTTGCGAGATGGGTAATGATTGTGGGGAATACGCGTATACTTGATTTGTCATTATCATGCATAATAGTAACAGTGTGGAACTTACAATTTTTCTCATGTATAGACCTCCAGAATACATTTACTAATAATATGCGTGAAACAATCAATTGCTATGTAATAGAATGAGATGTTTTTGAGATGGGGAGGTTATGATTCAAAAGCATTTCAAAAACTTGAAGAAAGGATTGCAGAATGAGTTTAAAATAAAAAATCAGAAAATAACGAAAAAACACTTGCGTTTTCTCTTTTAAAGGAATAGAATACTCTGTAAATATAAAAAGTGATGAACAGGAAAAGTACATGATGCAAGGGTCTCCAGAGAGCAATCGGTTGCTGGGAAGATTGCGATACCGCATGATGGAAAGACACCTGTGAGCGTTGCTTTGAACGTGATGATTAGTAAAAGCAAACGGTACCTACCGTTATCAGGTCTAAGATGGTCAGTATGGCAATTTGGGTGGTACCGCGGAAAAAATCCGTCCCTATTTATAGGGGCGGATTTTTGTATTCTTTGAAAGGAGGTGAGTGACCGTGGATGATGACGATGACAACAATAATGTAAATAAATATGAGAATATAGGAGGAAACAATAATGGATCAAACAATGAAGCGGTCACTCGTTCGTGAATGTAAAACGTCTAGTAAAAAGGTGGTTTTACTACAAGGTTGGGTGAAAAAAATTCGTCACTTGGGGAATATCAGTTTTTTATTATTACGTGACCGAACAGGTGTCATCCAATGTGTGTTAGAAAAAGACTTGGCCGGCTATAAAGTTGATGTGGAAAGTGTTGTTCAAATTACGGGAGAACTAGTAGAGACAACGAAAACAGAATTAGGCGTGGAAGTGCTTGTGCGTAAAATACAGTTATTGAATACCTCTGATCCACTTCCATTTGAAGTGAACAAAAGAAAGCTGCAAGTTGGTTTAGATCAAATGTTAAATGAGCGCGTGGTATCACTTCGGCATGAACGGATACAGGCAATTTTCACGGTTCAATCGACACTCGTACAGGCATTTAGTGAATTTCTAATAGAGAACGATTTCACACGTATATTTACACCGAAAATTGTTTCACAAGGAGCGGAAGGTGGAGCGAATGTTTTTAAACTACCTTATTTTCAGAAAGAAGCATATTTAGCACAGTCACCGCAATTTTATAAACAAATGATGGTCGCAGGCGGATTGGAACGTGTTTTTGAAATTGCTCCAGTTTATCGAGCAGAACATCACAACTCTTCCCGCCATTTGAATGAATATATATCTTTAGATGTAGAACTTGGGTTTATTCATGATTTTCATGAAGTGATGACATTAGAGGCAGATGTTTTACGCTATATGTTTGAACAAGTAGGACAGAAATGTGAAAAAGAATTAGAGCTCTTGCAAGTTACGGTTCCTATCATTACAGAAATTCCAAAGATTACACTTGCAGAGGCACAGCGTATTTTAAAAACAAAGTACCAAAAAGAATCACCAGCTGGCGATTTAGATACAGAAGGGGAAAAACTACTTGGAAAATATGTGATGGAAACATACGGTAGTGATTTTGTCTTCATCACACATTATCCGAAAGAAGCGAGACCGATGTATACGATGCCGAATAAAGAAAATCAAGCTGTTACGGATTCTTTTGACCTATTGTATAAAGGGTTAGAAATTACGTCAGGTGCGCAGCGCATTCATGAGTATGGTATGTTACTTGCTTCTTTTAAAGAAAAAGGGCTACAACCTGAAAATTTTCAGTCTTATATTGACACATTCCGATATGGCTGTCCGCCGCATGGTGGTTTTGGAATCGGTCTAGAAAGGCTTGTTTATAAGTTTTTAGAACTATCAAATGTTCGAGAGGCGAGTGCGTTTCCGAGGGATTGTACGCGTCTTGTGCCATAACCATAATAAAAACTCTTCATATATGGAGAGTTTTTATTATGTATATATAGGAAGAAGTAGAGAATGAAAAACAATATTCGTTTCGTGAAGGAATATTGGAGAGGTATTCTTTTAATCATAAATAATAACATTGTATAAATAATAGGAAAAAAATTCTATAATACATTGAGAAAACGAAAATTCATACGTTATAATAAACTATGAATATAAAGAATTCTTGTATAATTTTTTTATGAGAAAGGGTATGGAACATGTTATATCAAACACAAGCAACACAGCAAACACCAGCGTATATTATTTATTTACTTGATGTGAGTGCATCGATGAATCAGATGATGGATGCAGGAGGAGAGGAGAAGCGACGTATTGATATTGTGACAGATGCTCTTTCCTTAGCAATTCGTCAAATGGTGTTTCGTTCTACGAAAGGCAGTCGTTTGTTGCCGAGATATCGTTTATCTATTTTAGCTTATAGCGATCATGTCTTTGATTTATTAGGTGGTGTGAAAACAATTGATGAAGTCGCAAGATTACGTCCGTTAGAAAAAATTCAAACGCATCGTTTAACAGATACAGCAAAAGCTTTTTCAGTAGTAGAAAAGTTATTGGAAAATGAATTACCAAATTTACAAGAAGGACCAGCTCCTGTTGTTTGTCATATGACAGATGGAGCATCAACAGGTGAAGATCCAGAACCAATCGTACAGCGGATTATGAATATGTCAGTACCAGATGGAAAGGTTCTCGTTGAAAATATTTTTATTTCAGATGAAATTATACAAGAGCCGATTTCAAATATAAAACAATGGAAAGGCATTATGCCAGATACAAACATTTCGGACGAATATGGTGCAAAGCTCCAGCGTCTTTCATCACCTATTCCTGAAAGTTATCGTGAAATGATGATTGAGCATGGATTTCATATTGCAGATGGGGCGCTTATGATGCTACCTGGCACAAACGCAGATTTAGTATCACTTGGTTTTCAGATGTCTGCTGCGACGCCTGTTCGATAGGGGGATAGCGAATGTTGATACATGCTTTGCCACAATTGAAAGAAACACCGTTGCAAGAAGAGACTACTGGAATTTTTACATATCGTTATAGCTATTTTAGAGCGAAAGAAACACAGGAATTAAATGAAATGGGACAGGATTTTTTAGCATTTCGGGTAAGTGGAAATCGTTTTATATTTGCACTTTGCGATGGTGTAGGTATGTCTTTTCATGGAGAGATAGCAGCCCGATTTCTTGGAACAAAATTATTAAAGCTATTTGGAACTTGCTTGGATAAGGAGCAAGATTTTTCTAGTTTTTTATACGATAATTTACAAGATTGGGAAAAAGAAGCGATGGAGGAAGTGAAAGCGTTTCAGTTACCAAAAGACACTCCTTGGTTACTTCGTGATGTATTGGAAGAAAAACGAAATCATGGCAGTGAATCCATGTTTATTGGTGGAACAATTGAAGTAATTCCAAATCGAGATGAAGTCAATTTAATGTTAGTTGCACATGGCGATTCATTCTTGCAGTTGTTTCAGGAGAATAAGAAGTGTTTTGATTTGATAGAGTATGAGAGAAATACAGAAAATAGATGGTCTACTCATCGCGGAATACTTGGTGGGGAGTTGAAAATTATTTCGAAAACCTTAGCTAGAAAAGAAGCAAATCGTATTGTCATACATTCGGATGGTTTGATGCCACTCCTTCATTATAATTTTGAAGAAGTAACAGAGGAAATCAAACGGGCGCAGAGCTCTCCAACAAGTGATGATATTTCATTCCTTGATATTTCTTGGTAAGAACATGATGGAAAAAGGTGAATAAAGTTGGAAGAAATTATTGTGACGTATATAAAGCAGTCAAATGAAGAAATAGATATTGCGATTCCAAATGATGTAAAAGCGGAACAAATTATTGAAGCGATTTTACATCATGAAAAGATAGATGAAACATTAAGTGGAATCTATGAAATTCGAGCAGCAAAGGATAAAGAAGAATGGCATTCTATTCGTAACGATGAGACTTTGCGAGATAATGATGTCTGGGATGGTCAATATATTATGTTGCATAAAAAAGGAGCAATCATTCCTTCTTTTGAAATGTTACCAGCAAAAGATCAACATAACGAATCTGTCATACCTGATGTGCCTTCTGATGAAGGAGAAGGTTATGTATGGAAAATGATTGAATAGAATGTTTTGTGAAAGAGGAAGGAGAAATGTTTTGTGCAAAAATCACCATATTTTCAGCGCTCTCCGCGTATGAAAGTAGATATACCAACTGGAAATATCGTCATTCATGATCCGCCAAATATACCGGAAGAACCGAAATTTTCAATTGAAACAATCATATTACCAGCGGCGATGACAATTCTAACACTCGTATTATACTTCGTGATGATGAAGGTTATGAAGATGAACTCAAGTTATATGCCACTTATGATGGTTTCTAGTATCCCGATGCTAGGCTCCTATATATTCACAGCAATGGGGTATATACGCAATAAGAAAGAACATCGTCAAATAGTTGAACAATTGAAAACAAGATACTTAGAACAAATTCAAAAACACAGAGTAGAGTTAGATACATTAAAGGTTGAACAAGCGAAGTATTTGATTACTCAAAATCCAAGTCCTTTAAAAAGTGTGCAACGAATTGAAAATCGAGAAAGTAATTTATGGGAAAGAACTCCGGAAAGTCCTGACTTTTTAGATATTCGTATTGGAACAGGATCCAGACCATTTCTAGTTGAATTAAAAGTTCCAGAACAAAGGGGATATGAAGAAAATGCATTAGTTACAGAAGCGCAAAATGTGAAAAGGGATTTTACAACAATTCCTAATGGGCATATTTCAATCTCTCTGAAAAAAAATGATGTAATTGGTGTAGTTGGGAATAAAGAAGATAGATTGAACTTTATTCGAACTGTAACGACACAAATTATGACGCATCATGCTCCAAATGAAGTGAAAATAGCAGCCTTTTATCATGAGCGGGAGAAAAAACAATGGGATTGGATGAGATGGCTTCCGCATGTATGGGATGAGCAACGAAGCATGCGTTTTTTAGCAGAGAATGAACAGGATGCACAAAAGTTGGCAGAATCATTATTTACACCGCTTAATATGCGCAGAATCTATAATTCCTCAGCACAAGCGGATGCAAAAGTACCATTAATCCCGATGTATATTTTCTTCTTATCTGCAAGAGAATTTTTGGAAGATGATCCTCTTATTCCTATGTTGCTCAGAGAAGGAGAAAGTGTGGGCGCTTCTACATTCATATTTGCAGAACAAAAAGAACGATTACCAATGGAATGTGATATTGTTATTAGCTTAAATGGAGAATACGGCGAATTAGTAGAAACATTTTCGAGCTCGGCTGAAACTAGTGGAACGACACGTGCTAGTTTTAAAGTGGATCGCCTTTCATTTGAACGTTGTGAATTAGGTGCTCGTAGTATCGCACCGATTCGAATGAAAAGCTCTACAGCAGCTAACATACCTAAAGTACTAACATTTTTAGATCTATTCCAAGTAAAGAAAATGGAAGAGTTACAAGTGTTAGATCGCTGGAATGAAAATCGCTATCCAACTTCATTACCTGTTCCAATTGGAGTAAGAGAAGGAAGTAAACCTGTTTTTCTAAACATTCATGACAAAATTGAGAAAAAAGGACACGGTCCACATGGACTAATGGCTGGTACGACAGGATCAGGGAAAAGTGAAGTTATCCAATCTATAATTGCAGCATTAGCTCTTACATATCACCCTCATGAAATGGCATTTATGCTAATTGACTATAAAGGTGGGGGAATGTCAAATACATTTGCAGGGCTACCACATATCATTGCGTCGATTACGAACTTAGAAGATCCAAATTTAATAGAACGTGCAAGGATTTCGTTGAAAGCAGAGTTAGAGAGAAGACAAAAACTGTTCATTCAAGCTGGAAATGTCCAACATCTTGATGAATATTATGAAACAACTTGGCGTGAGAAAGAACCTCTGCCACATTTATTTATTGTTATTGATGAGTTTGCCCAAATGAAAAAGGAACAACCAGAATTTATGGATGAACTGATAAGTGTTGCTGCAATTGGTAGAACGTTAGGGGTACATTTATTACTGGCAACGCAGAAGCCTTCCGGGGTTGTCAATGATAAAATTTGGAGTAACTCTCGTTTTCGAGTTTGTTTGCGAGTACAAGATGATGCAGATAGCCGTGAAATGCTAAAAATTCCAGATGCATCTAAAATAAATGTTCCTGGACGTGGGTATTTACAAGTCGGTAGTAATGAGATACTAGAACTATTTCAATCAGCTTGGAGTGGAGCGCCATATAATCCAGATGAAGAGAAGGTTGTAGATATTGTTGATTTCACAGAAGTAAAACTTTCGGGTAAACGAATAAAAGTGAAAAAGCGTCCGAAACCTATGACGAATAGTCCAAAGCAATTACAAGCATTTATTCAATATATACAAACAATATCTGAGAAAGAAAATATTAAACCATTACCAGGACCTTGGTTAGCGCCTTTACCAGAGAAACTATTATTAAATCAATTCTATGAAATAGAGAATTGGAATGCGGATGTATGGAAGCAAAGAGAAGAAGAATTGCAGCTAACGGTAGGGCTAATCGACGATGTGGCAAATCAAGCGCAGTATCCTTTGAAATTAGATGTACAAGAGGGACATTTAAATATTTACGGTATGCCAGGTACAGGAAAAACGACTCTACTACAAACAATAATTATGTCGCTTGCATTATCTCATACACCAGAGGAAGTAAACTTCTATGTGGTTGATTTTGGTCGCATGTTTTTAGACTTTAGAGATTTACCACATGTGGGTGGAATTGTACAAGAAGACGAAATTGAAAAAATGAAACGGTTGTTCAGCTTTTTGAAGAAGGAAGTCACATATCGAAAAGAATGTTTTTCTGATATGGGAGCAAAATCTTTCGCGATGTATAACCGAATGGTAGAAACAAAGATTCCAGCTATTGTCGTAATGATAGATGGTTATATTAGGTTCCGAAGTGAATATGAGAAGGAAAATGAAATTTTAGAGCAATTATTACGTGAGTCAAGTACGTACGGTATTTATTTTCATTTTTCACTCAACCAAACAACTGATATGTTTGACCGTGTTCGTAACAATATTCCGATGGCAATTTCGTTTGAATTGCAAGATAGAACAGAATATTATAGCTTAGTCGGAAGACCAAACTTCCCATTAATTGATGTACCATCTGGTCGTGGTTTAGCGAAAGGACAGCCCCCAGAACTATTCCAAGCAGCATTACCTTTCATTGGGGAAAATGAATTGGAATATTCTCAGCAATTAAAAACAATTATTCAAAAAATGAATGGAGCATGGACTGGAGAGAAAGCAAAATCAATTCCAATGGTTCCGAAAGAGCTGTTTGTTGAAGACATGCTAGAGCAATCGGAATCGTCACAAATTTGTGTAGGTATCGAAACAGAAGATATTCGCTTGCAAAACTTTTCATTGGAGGAAATGACAAATATTTTCATTGGTGGAAGAATTGAAGGTGGTAAGACATCTTTATTACAAACACTGATTTTTTCTCTTACCTATCAACATGCACCTGAAGAAATTGAATTACTCATGATTGATTTAAGCGAAAAAACAACGGGTATTTTGGCTCTTGGAGAATTACCTCATGTTAAAAAGCGAATTACAGATGGAATGCAATTAAAAGAAATGCTAGATGAGTTGCTAGAAATAATAAATAACAGAGAAGTGGTCATGCCGTCTTTAAATCCAAATGAAAAAATGAAGTTTCCATATTCGAGGATTATGATTGTTATTGATGATATTGATCAAATCCTGGCGTTATTATCTACTGATTTTGATGCGAAAAATAAAATGGAGCAAATTGTTCAAAACGGAAGAAATAAAGGGATCCATTTTGTTGCAGCGGCTACAACTTCAAGTGTAACTAATTATTCACATGAAAAATGGTTTGCGGAAATCAGAAAACGAAGCTTTAGTTATTTATTAGGTACCACGCAAAATAATGATGTGTATTTCTTTAATATAAAGCTTAAGCATGCAGAAATGGATCAGGAATTCCAGAGTGGGGAAGGATATTTTGTACGCAGGCAACCTATGAAAGTAAAATGTGCTTTTACACCACTACATTTACTGCAAGATTTAACAAAAAAAATTGCTAGAAAATGGTTAGAATCGGCAGAAAGAATATAAAACTTGGGTAATTTGCAAAAAAATAGTATTTTTTTGTAAATTACCCCTTTAAAAACAGTGTGAATATAGTTTATAATCTAATTGTTACAATATTAATAGATTGAAAGGGGAAATACAGGATGGCAGAAATTAAAATTACACCTGAAGAACTTGAGCGAATCGCTGGTAACTTTACAAACGCAGCAAGTGAAGCTCAACAACAAATTACTAGACTTGAAGGCGATATCAATGGTCTTGAAGGTCAATGGGCTGGGGCAACACAAGCAAAGTTCAGAGGGAACTTTAATGAATCTAAACAAGCAATGCAACAATACATTCCAATTCTACAACACATTTCTGACGAATTGAAAAAGATTGCTACTAACTTCCGTAACGTGGATAACTCATATTAATAGCAGAACAATTGCAAAAGGCCAGGAGCTATTGTTCCTGGCCTTTTCTTTAAAATTCGTCATATGAGAGTAAGGGGATAAAATGGGATTTCGACCAGAAGTAGGAGAAAAAATATCTTTTCATACAGATGTTTATAGCTTTACAAAACATCCAGCAGTTATCGGTATTGAAATGCCATATGGGCAAGAGGGTAGACAAGGGATTGTCTATCAATTACAACATGAAAATAGCGTAGAAAGAATAGCTTTAAAAGTTTTTAAAGAACGCTATCGTGATGAAAAACACCAACTGGCATTTTTAAAACCGCTTTCTCACCTAGTAGGGCTTAAAGTATGTTCGCGCTATATTGTTACAAAAGAAGAACATACAGCTGCGATTGAAAAATCAGAAGAACTTGCTAATAGTATTGTGATGCCGTGGATCGAAGGACCAACTTGGGCAGATATTTTACAAGAACAAAAATTCTTATCAAAGCAACAATGTTTTTCGATTGCCGAGGCGTTTCTTACAACGCTAAAAACAATGGAAGAGAATGAAATTGCACATAATGATTTATCATCTAGTAACATATTAATTCCTTTTTTAAGTGATAATCCAATTGAAGGTCAACATAATATTGAACTCGTTGACGTTGAACAAATGTATGGTCCGAAAAGTAAAAGACCTTCGTTATTACCAGCAGGCTCAGCTGGCTATGCGCCAACATTTCTAAAAGGCGGAGTATGGCAAAAAGAAGCGGATCGTTTTGCTGGAGCCATTTTATTAGGCGAAATATTAAGTTGGTGCAGTGAAGAAGTTCGAAATAAGAAATGGACAGATGCAAGTTATTTTAAAACAGAAGAAATGCAGACAGAGTGCGAGCGTTATGTATTGCTCAAACAAACATTACATAAAGACTGGAATAGTAAGGTTGCACAATTATTTGAGAAGGCTTGGCATAGTAAAAGTTTTGCAGAATGTCCGAGTTTTGCACAGTGGTATGATGCATTCAATAGTATTAGAGAGATGATTAAAATTGATGCGGAAAGAAAATCAGAACAAGAGCACTCTCTTTTTGTATCGAAATGTTTGGAAATTGCAAGATTACTAGAAGAGAAAGGCTTTAAACAAGCAGCTTTATTTGAATATAAAACCATTCTCAATTCATCACATCCATCAACTGCTCTAAAACAAGAACTAACATATTTGATTAAGGCGATAGAGAGTCAAGAACCTGAAATGAATCAAAAACAGGTGCTGCAAGGTTATTTGGAATTAGCTACTGAATTGGAGAGAGAAAACAATGCAGAATTTGCTTGTTTCGTCTATTCGCGAATCATACAATTTCCAAACATTGATCAAGCGTTAAAAAAGGAAATTGAGAGCATCATTGAAGAGATAAAAGAACAACAAGGAACATACCCTACTGAAGAAGTAGCCGCTGCTGTGACGGTTCCAAATAGCATTTTGCAAAACCGTAAACAGACAAAGAAACAAGTTGAATATGATATAGATGATGAAATATTAAATGCGAAAGCATCGAATCAGCCTCTTACTTTAACGCATGAACAAAGAGAACCATCTGCTTTTTCAAAGTGGTGGGGAAAAAATAAAAAACGTATTTTAATCATTGGCTCAATTGTAATTGTAGTAACAGCAGGTTCACTGTCTTATTATTTCTATACAACAAATAAGAAATATCAACAGTTCATGGATCAAGCTCGGCAAGCATATCACGATAAAAAATATAAACTGGCTGAAGAAGCTGTAGCTCAGGCGATTGTCGTGAAGGGGAAAGATGAAGCACATTTGCAATTAGCAACAATTTATATTGCGGAAGGAAAAAATAAAATCGCTATCGATTACCTTACGAAGCTAATAAAAGATAAAGAAATTGATAAAGACAACAAAGAAGCAGCGTATTTATTAGCTTCAGCAAATTTTCGAGTTGGGAAATTCCAAGAAGCAGTACCGAATTTCGAGCAGGCACTTGCGAATAATGCAAAGGGAATCGAAATATATAAAAAAGATGCGATGCGTGATTTAGCTGTGAGCCATATGAAAATGAAAGAATTTGAAAAAGCAGAAGATGTCATTGTTAAAATGAGCACAAAAACAGATGAGGATAAGGCAATTGTTTCTTATCTAAAAGGTCAATTGGCAACAGCAACTGTGCAATTAGACAAAGCAGAGTCCTTTTTTAAAGAAGCCATTAAAGAAGATGACAAAAATGCTACTTATGTAATTGAACTTTCTAACCTATATGTACTTTGGAATAAGACGAACTTAATTGATAGTGCGAAAAAAGAAGGAAACTACCAGCAAGCATCACAAGTATTACAAACTGCAATCCAAAAGGATCAAAATAATATAGAGCTATTAAATCAATTAGGAATTGTGTATTACGAAGCTGGTCAATTTTACGAAACGCGTGATGGGGGCAAAAGTACAGTAGCTTACCAACAAGCACTGCAAGCTTATAACAGTGTTGTCAATAGTGGTACACGCGACACAAATACGCTTGTAAATATAGGGATTTTATACGATAAAGTGGGACAAGGAAATGAAGCAGAAAGGTTTTTCTCTGAGGCATTTGCACAGAATGATGAAGACCCGCATGTGAATTTTGCATATGGCATGTTTAAAATTAAACAAAAGAAATATGAGGAAGCAAGCCGATTCTTAAGAAAAACCGTACAAGCAAATGAAAACCAAGCTGAAGTAAAAACAGCACAAGACAAACTATCAGAAATGAAAACGAATGGCTGGATTCAATAAAGATGGGAAATGGGGAGAAAGACAGTATGGAAGAAAATAATAATTTAGGTAAGAAAGTTGCAATATCTGTTATGTCAGCAGCTTTATTAGGTACATCTGGTTATCTTATCTATGATAAAGGCTTTAATACAGCTGGAAAAGAAACAGTAAAATTAGCAAGTAATACAGAAGAGAAAAAAGATGATCGTATTACAGGAGGAAACGGCCTGCAATCTATGTTTCCTAATTTACTTGCTGATCCAGCAAAAAAAGATGCAAAGCCGGGTGAAAAACCAAACATTAATCTAGCAGATTTAATTGGAAATAATAAATCTCCAATCACGCCAGTAACTTATAGTCCAGATGAAGTGCAGATTGCAAAAAAAGATCCTGAAATTAAATTATCTGATGCACCAGCACCGCCAAAGCTTGACTTACCAACTAATATGGGGGGGCCGGTGGTGGATCCAGGTAAGCCAGTAGATCCGGGTACACCAGTGGATCCAAAGCCACCAGTAGATCCAGGAAAAGACCAAGATCCAGGAAAAGACCAAGATCCAGGAAAAGACCAAGATTCAGGAAAAGACCAAGATCCAGGAAAAGACCAAGATCCAGGAAAAGACCAAGATTCAGGAAAAGACCAAGATCCAGGAAAAGACCAAGATTCAGGAAAAGACCAAGATCCAAAACCAGATCCAGATCCAAAACCAAAACCAGATCCAAAACCAGATCCTATGCGCCCAATAATAACAGTATCACCGAAAACAGGTGATATTTTGGTTGAGTGGTATGCTGGAAACGGAGAATATTACTCATCTGTATTCTTTAATGATTATTATGGTAGTCAAAATGGACAGGATTCAAATGTATTAAATGGTCTGACTAAATATTCTAAAGAAAAGAATGACTGGACGCTTGTTAGCCAATTGAATACGTCATCAGAAGCAAAGGCGGTAGCCGAACATAAGTTAGCATTAGATAATTTAGACCAAATTCTGAACCCATCAAATAACGATTATTCAAATCAGAGAGAGTTATTCTATTTCCGTAATCAAATTAATGTACTGCATGAATCAGTTGCAACACAAGAAGAGTTACAAACATATTTAAGTGAAAAACAGAAAGAGTATATTCAATCAGTAGCAGAAAAAGTGTATCAAACAGCGATAGAAGAAGAACAGATTTGGTCTAATGAAGGGGATACAGCATCTTTAGAACAAGCTTTAAGTAAATATTATTTAATTACATCAGTTTTTGAAAGTGTGGATTCTAAATTAGTAGAAGATGCAAATCAACGTGTAGAGGAGATTTTCTATAAGCTGCTCCAAGAAGAATTGAAGAATATGGACATTCAAACGCCAGTGGTAGCATCTACAACGGGAACAGAAGAAACTTCAAAAGAAGCTGCAAAAGAAACTGGTAGTAAGGAAGAAACAAAAACAAAAGAAGATAATACCGAAAAAACAGAAGCAATCGAAGCGCCTAGTGAGCAATGGACAAAAGAGGAACTGGTGAAAGGAAATACAGAGGGCAAAGAGAGCGAAGAGAGTAAAGAAAATAAAGAAGATAAAGAAAGTAAAGACACTGTAAATACTAAGAAAGAAAAGGATAACAAAGGCACGAGTGATCAAAAGAAACCAGAAAAACCAGATCCAATTCATCAAGTAATTGAGCAGATTGAAACATACTTACATCCTGAAAGTTTACAATATGAAAATGCTCTATTATTAGCAAATCAATGGATTGATGGGGCAAAAGGTGAGCAGCAAGATAAATTAAATCAGCAATTTAACGCGGCTGTAGAGGGACTTCGAGGACAAATGAAAGACCCTAACGTTTCCATTGATGACGCCCTAAAGAAAGCGAATTTGTTATTTGGTACAGCAAGAGTAGAAAAATCTGTTCGAGATGAAGCGAATAAATTATTGATGTCACTTATGTTTGAAAAGAAAGCAAATGAGGCAGCAGCTAAAGAAGAATATTATACTGCTGTATTAAATATCGCAAATGCAATCCGTACCAAACATCCATTAGAGCGCTCTAGAGAAGAAATGGTAAGTTATGCGAATAAACTATGGGAAAGCACAGAGAAAGACTGGAATGAAATGAATGGAACAGCAGGATGGCAAAATAAGGTAGAGGAAACGGTGCTACCATCATACACATTACTCGCACAGTTAAAAGATATCGATAAAACAATTGGACAAATTAGTGGCATGAGTATGATTGATCGAGCTTCTAAAAAAGTAGAAGGAATTCAACTTATCCAAGTAGCGAGTGGTGAAGCAAATAAACAAGGAAAAGATTCACTTTATAACGCTTTACATTATTATGGTCAGGCAGCTTCCCGTGACGTAATTGACACCAAAGGATTTACAAAGGCCGCTAATGATGTATTAGAAGAAGCAAAACAGGCAGAAAAAACTAATTATCTATCAGCTTTAAAGATCTATCAAGTTCTATATAAAACACCAGAAATTGAAAAAACTGGGGTTAAGGATGGAGTAAAAGCGGCGATTGAGTATTTAAGTACATTTGATGCTGCGAATAAAAAGGCAAAAGATGTAAAAACTATTGAAGATTTAGCAGCAGCAATTGAATTAACATATCAATCAATGAAACTAGGATATCAACAAACTCCTGCAAAGGAATTAATGAATGAGTACTCTACTCTTATGTTGGAGACGGGAGAAAAGGCCTTTGAAGGAAAGAATTTTGATGCAGCATATAAGTGTTTTGAATTTTTAACTCGTGATCAATATGCAACCGCTATTGACGAGAATACACGTAAAAAGGCAATGGATAAAGCAAACGAAATTAAAGCCATGGATGCTAAAAAGTAAATATTTGTGAAGTTCGCCATCTTATCTCAGGTAAGATGGCGAACCTATTCTCATTAAGGAGTGAAAGAGAATGAGTTTACTAGAAATTTGTCCGTTAGATGAGGCGCTAGTAGAAGCATTACAGAATGAAGAAAAAAGAGGACACTTTTACGATATTTTACAAAAGTCAAATTTATACGTTGTCGCTTCTGTAGAGGGGGATACAAATACGGATGAAGACGGCAATTTGATTTCTACAGAAAATACACAATTGCAAATTCATTATTTTGAAATGAAAGAAGGATTAATGTTACCGCTTTATTCTGATTTAAAGCATTTAGAAATGGTGATTCCAGAAGACTGTCCGTATGTTTGTATGAATGCTGTTGAATTATTACAAACAGTAGATTTAGAGGCGAATGTGATTTTAAATCTAGGGACACCATTTCAAAAATTGTTTGTAAAAGAAGAAATCGAAGCCATTTGTGATGGGAGTATCTTTGATATTTTTTCTAAAGAAGTATAAGCAATAATAGATGCAGTTCCTGCTCTTTTTGGTATAAAATAGAGGAAGGTGGGAGAAGGTTTGGAGATTAAAGTCAAACCCGAACAACTCGAACAAATTGCCAAAAACATCTCAGAAATGCAGAGACACAGCCAGAATGTACAACAGAATCTCAATCAAGCGATGTTCAGTATTCAAATGCAGTGGCAAGGAGCAACGAGTCAGCGTTTTTATGGGGAGTATATGAAATCGACGAAACTAATGGAAGGGTATATACATAACTTACAAGAGACAGAAAAGGATTTACGGCGCATTGCCCAAAAGTTTCGTCAAGCAGATGATGAATATAAAAAGAAACAAGCAGAAAAAGTAAAAGAAGCACCTAAAAAAGAAAAGAAAAAAGAAAAATCGTGGTGGGAAAAGGCACGCGATGAAGCAGCGGAATTTTTCGGTGTAAACGATGCGATTAGAGCAGTTACAGGTAAAGACCCTGTCACAGGTAAAGAGCTATCTACAAAAGAAAGACTCATTGCGGCAGGGTGGACGGCTCTGAACGTTATTCCGGTTGGAAAAGTCGTCAGTGTTGGTGGAAAAGTAATTAAGTATGGCGGAAAGAAGGTCGTAGAAGCAGTAGAGAAAGGCGGAAAAGCTCTTCTTGATGGAGCGAAGAAAGTGTCAAGTAAGCTACAAGAAGGCGTATCTTTTGTCGCTTCTAAAACTAAAGGTCTGGTTAATAAAGTAGGAGACCTGTGGAATAAAGGGAAGACAAAGGTTAAAAACGATTTTATAGAAGCAGATAAGGCATTCCGTTATGCTATCAAAAAATTAGGAGAGTATGTACCGAAATTTGGTAGAGGACCTTCTCTCGCAATGGAAGGTGTAGGCGCCGTTTCTGGTGGAGGAAAGAACCTGCTGAAAGATGCGTATCAGTATGTGAAGGATACTGGGGAGAAGGTTTTTGGTAAGGATACGGGTAAAGATAGTTCTGGTGGAAGTAAAAAAACAAATGTGGATGACTTTAATGCGGAAACAGCTACAGCTAAACAAAAAGGTAATTTTGGTGAAATAAAATCAGGTGATAATTTATTAAACAATCAAAGTATAAAAGATGCTGGATATGACTTAAAGGTAATAGGCAGGGATTTACCATCAACCATAGATGATAAAATAGTAAAAGGGATTGACGGATTATACGAAAATACAAATGCAGAATCAAAGATCAAATATGTTATTGATGAATCTAAGTTTGGTAGTTCACAATTAGGAAAAACTAAAGATGGACCACAAATGTCAGATAATTGGTTGACAGGTTCTGAAACTGGAAAAAGTAGAATATTGAAAGCTGTTGATGGAGATGAAGAATTAGCAGAAAAGATTACGAATGCATTGGAAGATGGTGAAGTTGAAAGAGTATTATCAAAAATCGATAGTAGTGGAAATGTAAAAACATATAGGATAGATGCAGATGGTAACAACATTGGAGAATGGCCATAATTTAGAAGCTAGGAGGAATCAAATAGAATGAGAGATCATTTATGTATAGAAGAAAAATGTAAAAAAGGAATAGAATATCATAAAAAGTTTATTGAAGAAAATAGAGAAGATATTAAAAGTTTGGAAGAAGATGAAAAAAATGGTATTCAAAGAAAACCTAAAGATAATAAAAGTATTATAGAAGGAAGATATTTAAGAAATTTTATACATGAGACGAATGATATTAGGGCAATGTATTCTTTAGGAGAAGACATTAGTGCAATAGAAGCATATTTTCATAATGCAATTGATGATTTAGAGCATACAGGGAGTAGGGAAGTTGGATATATAAATCTGCTTTGGATGATTTCCTTAGGAATATTATTAGAAACGGATAAAAAGAATATAGAAAGATTAAATAAGTTAGTTGAGAAAAAAAATATGAATGATTCAGTGATTGATTTTTTATTATGTGCTAGTGATATTGGATACACAAAAATCACCAATGTTTATTTTAAAGAAAATCCATATGCAAAAACAAGAGAGATTATAGAACTTGCACAAACAGATAAGAAAGAAGCATCTAAAAGATTGAAAACGTATATGGAGAAAGAATGGTTTAAAGGCCATTATGATTATGAATGGAAAAATGCGCATAAAGAACCTGGATATGTAGGGTTTTGGAGCTTCGAGACAGCAGCACTAGCAAAGATACTAGAACTTGATGATACAAGCCTAATAAATAATAATCACTATCCATATGAATTGGCACATTACAAGAATTCAATGAAATTCAAACACATCTCCCTAAGTGAATACAACAATGAGCATGAGATTGAAGAGATAGATGAAATAATAGAAGGAATTGAAAATAATCCTTTATTGGAAAAGATTATTCCTTCAAGATGGCACTCATTTGTTAATGAATTGATACATGATTATGAGAATATGGATGATAGTAGTTTTTATGAAAAATACAAAAAAACTATAGGAATAAACCAAATCTGGTTTTTATTACAAGAGTATGAAAAAGAAAATGAGCAAAAAAATCTCTTAGGAAGTTTAATTGTTTTTGCAATGACCGAAAAAGGATATATATTGCAATTGGACTATAAAGAGGATTTAGAGGACTACGTTGATAGTATCAAAAATTTCTGGAATGAATCAGAAACAAAATTAGTTCAATTTATATTAAATAATGATCAGAATTATTATGCATTGGTACCAATAGATGGAAATATTGGGGATATGTATGAAGTTATTGTTAAAGATGTAAAGTAAATATATTTAGAAATCAGTAAAAAATCTATTTTATTGGTTTTAATGAGTAACTTTTCAATCAATCGAGTACTGTTAAGGGATCTGTTAATAAATGTGTGTAAACTAAGTTGAATTGAATAAATGATAAAATGGTGGTAGTTGGAAAATCCGACTGCCACCATTTCTTTAGTGGGCTTGACTTTATTATTTAGAGTACGGGTAACCTTATTGGAGAAGTTTTAGAAGATAGGTTTAGAGTCGTAAGAACTAAACTATCTGATTCACATGCCAATAAAATAAATTAACAGTAGTGTTAGAACAGTGAAGTGACTGTTAGCAGTTTTATTGTGTTACTCGTTGGTTTATCTATATAATTTGAACTGGAAGATTAGTTATATCTTCCAGTTTTTTATTTGAAAGAAAAGATAGATATAATTAATAGAAGAAAAATATAAAAAGCTAGAAAAAATAACGAAATATCGTTTAAAAGCTGCATCAAACAGCTGAATCTTTAGTGTGGATGATGAAATCAGAGGAATTATGGGAAAAATCCTTGTACAGGTAAAGAACTATCCACAAAAGAAAGACTCATTGCGGCAGGGTGGACGGCTCTGAACGTTATTCCAGTTGGAAAAGTCGTCAGTGTTGGTGGAAAAGTAATTAAGTATGGCGGAAAGAAGGTCGTAGAAGCAGTAGAGAAAGGCGGAAAAGCCCTTCTTGATGGAGCGAAGAAAGTGTCAAGTAAAGTAAAAGAAGACGTATCTTTCGTCGCTTCTAAAACGAAAAGTCTCGTTAATAAAGTAGGAGACATGTGAAATAAAGGGAAGACAAAGGTTAAAAACGATTTTATAGAGGCAGATAAGGCATTCCGTTATGCTATCAAAAAATTAGGAGAGTATGTACCGAAATTCGGTGGAGGGCCTTCTCTTGCGACAGAAGCTGCAGGCAAGATCCCTAGTGGAGGAAAGAACCTGCTGAAAGATGCGTATCAGTATGTGAAGGATACTGGGGAGAAGGATGTTGTTAAGAAAAACAGTGGAGCTGATTTGGATTTTAGAAAAGTAAATGTTCAGATTAATGAGATTGGAGAAACCTTAGCTTCTCGAAAAGAAATTAGAGCATATAAAAAACAATGGGGAGAACAGGGCATCAAGGTTAATATAGATAAAAAAGGAAACGTTCTTCCAGAAAATGTGGAAGCAGCATTTGATTTTGTTAATGGGGAGATATATCTAAGGAAAAATCCGTCAGTTATAAACATACATCATGAGGGATTCCATGCAGAGCAGTGGTTAGATATAGGAAAAGAGCAATATATGAATCTTAGCAGATTGGAAAGAGAAGAATATGTATTTGAACAAATTATGAAAAATCAGCATTTATTTGATGAAGCATCAATTCAACATTCAAGAGAATATATAAACAGATTGCGAATGAAATATAAGTGATTGAGGAGGAGAAAAAATGAGAAAAAAAAATTATCACAATAGGACTAAAGAGGAATTAGACGCTTTATTAGAGTCTGTTGACAAGGATTTTCCAAGACATTATCGTAAATTAGAGGAAATTACGATTAATGTAATATTGAAGCCAGAAGAAGTTATAGAAATTGCTAAAAAATATCATCAAGAATATGAACTGGATGGAATAATCGATGAAGATATTCGGAATTTACGATTTGATGAGGCTTATACATTCAAAATTGATAAAGAAAATAGAAATAATGATGATGTAAGAACGGCATGGAGAGTATTAGTAGATTTACCAGCAAACCCTTTTCTTATGGAGGACTATACATTGATTGTGTCTGATAAAGATAAAAAAGTGATGGGAATGCTTGATCCAAACGGACATCCAGTATTTAAAGGAAATGAATTTACGGATGAAGATATCGAATATATTATGAATGATGAGGATACTGAAGATTAATAAAATTATTAGTTTAGTATAGGGTTTTATAAATAGAATAAATCGTTATTATGCAATTTTGTGAGTTTCTCGATCATTGGTAAAGAACCATATCCACTTTACAGGGTTATTTAATGAAGCCTTTGTCTATACGATCTGAACTGGAAGATGTTATTAGTCTTCCAGTTTTTTATTGAACTGAAAAAATAGATATAATTAAAAAAGGAAATGTAAGATAGTTAGAAAAACGATGGAAAATTGTTAAGAAGTTTTAACTAGCAAATAAATTTTTATATGTAAACACCAATATCAGGGTATATACAGGTAAAGGACCCTATCACAGGCAAAAAATCCAAAGAAAGACTCATTGCGGCAGGGTGGACGCTACTAAACTTTGTACCAATTGGAAAAGTCACGAGTCTCAGAGGGAAAGGAATTAAATATATTGGGAAAAAGGTCGTAGAAGCAGTAGAGAAAGGCGGAAAAGCCCTTCTTGATGGAGCGAAGAAAGTATCAAGTAAAGTAAAAGAAGGCGTATCTTTCGTCGCTTCTAAAACGAAAAGTCTCGTTAATAAAGTAGGAGACATGTGGAATAAAGGGAAAACGAAAGTTAAAAACGATTTTATAGAAGCAGATAAGGCATTCCGTTATGCTATCAAAAAATTAGGAGAGTATGTACCGGAATTTGGTGGAGGGCCTTCTCCTGTAATGGAAGGTGTAGGTGCGATTTCTGGTGGAGGAAAGCAGTCTCTGAAAGATGATGTAATTCAGTTTATGAAAGAGACTGGGGAGAAGGTTTTTGGTAAGGGTACGGGTAAGACTACAGAACCTTACGATGTAGTACCGTATAGACCAAGCAATTCACCACTAGAAAATCATCATGACGTTATGGATGTTTGGGCTAAACATAATGTCCCCGATTATGTAAGTAGAGGGGCGAATACTCCAACTATAGCTTTAACTCAAGAGCAACACAATGCTACTAAAGCTGTTTATAGACAATGGCTATTTGATAAAACAGGGAAAAAAGTTGGAGGTAAAGTAGAAACGATTTTTTGGAAATCTGTTTCACCAAAAGAAATACAAGAATTGACGGAAAAAATGTTTGATGCTGCGAATGTACCACGTTTAGCTAGACAAGAGTATTATAGGGCTTTTAATCAATATAATTTTAGGGAGTAATTCAGATGGAAAATATTAATCAGTTGATTAAAAAAGTAAAATCATTACCTAATTGTCGAGTTCAGGAGCCTACAGAATTACCGATAATTGATAAGAATAAGCATATGCTACCAGGTGATTTAAAGGGGTTTTATAGTCTTTGTGGTGGTCTTACTTTATTTGAAAATGAGGAATATCCTATTCATATTGTTACCCCAGAGGAGCTTATTTTGGCTAATCCCGTAATTGTAGGAGAGTTATGTGAAGAAGATATTTCATCAAATTGGTATATTATATGCAATGATGGTAAGGATGAGTATTTAACAATAGATCTTAGTGAAGAAAGACTAGGGAGATGTTATGATAGTTTCTTTGATCGACATGGAATTGTTGGGGAGTCGCAAATTATCGCAACTTCATTCACTGACTTACTTGAAAAACTTATTAAGAATAAAGGACAATATTGGTATTGGCTAAAGAGTGAATTTGAATCACTTGGAGATGCTTATGATGATCAAGAGTGACAAAAAACGTGATACTAAAAATAAAAACACAAAATTGTATGGAACAAGCAATATGAAAAGAAAGTTAGAATCTTTGAGTGGGATAGGAAAGTGACAGGGTGTTTGAAAGTACATACTCCATGATGGTTGTACCACCATAGAGTATTATGTGCAATGATAGAATAGAAAACGAAGTACGAGCTTAGGCGAGATGACATTTTACATGGCGATGAATATAAACACATGGAATGGACATTAAACTAACGAACTTGTACAAACTCGTAAGTTTTAACATAACACTTGTCACGACATATAAAAGGTGTCATATTGTTACTTTAAAACTTACAAATTTATGCTACTTAAAAACAGATGAATTTAAAGCACTTGATTGTCTATAAAAGGCAATGAGTGCTTTTTGTGTTTTAACGTGAAAGTTTTAAAGAGAATTATAATTTTATAAGTGTATTAATTGTTAAATTTTATAGATTGTAATGGCTGTGAACAGTGTACGACGATAGTAGAGAAAAAATAAAGGGTTGTATTATTTTTTGAAGTCATCGTAAAGTACATTTTAATGGATGCATGTTATGCACAAGTTATCCGTAAAAAACGGGTAAACGTTACAGGGACTGTAATTGCTGTAACGGGAGGGGGTTCGATATGGAAGAGAAAGTAGTTGGTTATGTATGAGTTTCAACAGAAGGACAAGTACGTGAAGGGTACAGCTTGGCGTATCAAGTAGAAGAAATTGAACGGTACAGTAACGAGAATGAACTACAACTGCTTCACATATACGAAGATGGATTAACAGTTGAACGTGAAGGTCTACAAGAGCTATTGTCGGATATGGCGTATCAACAAGTGAGTCAAATTGTTGTACTAAATACATCTCGTTTATGGCGCTCAGACATGGCAAAAGTGTTAATACAACGAGAGCTAAAGAAATATGAGGTAGATGTGAAATCAATTGAACAACCCAATTACAGTATATATGCACATGACCCAAATGATTTTTTAGTAAATGGCATGTTAGAGCTATTAGACCAATATCAACGTCTTGAGATTGCATTAAAGCTAAGTAGGGGCAGAAAGAAGAAGGCGGAACAAGGTGGGTATGCAGGTGGCGGTGTACTGTTTGGCTACAAGGCAACAAAAGGACAGACTTTGGTGTGTATTATGAGAAGACTTGTAAACATTGTATATGGCATGATGAAATATAAAACAGCTTATGAGTTGCCGGTAGTATAAGAGAAGGAAGTAGTTTAATAAGGTTTTACATGGTTTGCTTTTTTGTTGTGAAGGTTTAAGATTACAACATAGGGTACGGGTAACACCGTAAGCGATTATCTTGATGATATGTCGAGGTTGGTAGTGTTAATGCCACTAAGATGAATAAGCTTAAAAATGCTATTCAAAATAATACTTTTAGTGTAGATGAGTTGTCTGAGATTAGTAAAAAGATGTCTGATTTAGGCATTACTAAAGAATATAATGAAGCATTAATTAAAATTGATTTTGGTAAGTATCTTAGAGGACTAATAGGTGATCCACATACTGCTATGATAAATCCACATGCACATCATATTCTATTTAAAAAAGGTCTTGGCCAGAAGCAACAAGAACTAGTTCGAGAGGGTTAAGAAATATTAAAAAGGTATGGAATAGAACCGATAATTGGTAAAGAAAATCTTGTTTGGGCACCAAATAGAATTACAGGACAACACGGTATAGAACGTCTTCAACATATTGTTGATAAGTTGAAAGAAGTAGATAGTTTTGGTGGAACTCGTGAAAAAATGGTTGAAATGCTTAAGCTACTAGGTGAAGAAGCAGTATCAAAGCAATAAAGATATTTTAGGAGGATTCTATGGATAATAAGGAAAAAGCAATAAAAATCTATGATTTAATTAAGAATGGTGATATAGAACAAGCGAAAGAGATAATTATTACTGATAAAAGTTTGCTTGATTTTGTAACACCTTTTGGAACGTGGCTACATGTTGCGACTAGAGCTGGTAAACTGGATATGATAAAATTTCTAGTTGAATCTGGTATGGATATTAACATAAACGAAGGTGTACCAAAGTCAGCGCCTATTGCACATGCAGCTAGTGAAGGTGAAATTAGTATTGTAGAGTACTTATTTGATAATGGTGCAATATTAGATGTTAGTGACCCAAATAGAAATCCTCTATTCTCAGCGATTTATGGTGGGCACCTTGATATTGTAAAGTATCTTGTTCAGAATGGTATTGATATTACTGTTAAGTATACAGGGGATACTATGAAAGATATGGGAGCTTATGAATTTGCTATTGAAAGAGGGCAAACAGAAATTGCTGAATATTTAAAGATGAAGATGGGAGAAAAAGAATAAGTAAGAGAGATTGATATTGTTTTACTAATTATGAATGACACATAAAGCATATGTGAAGTATATAGAAAAAGAAAAGGTCATTTTGAAGTCGTGACCTTATAATGGTTTACCATAATGGACTATCGTTTATACCCCCCATATCTCGACACGATAAAATAAGACACATGAGCTTAGGCGAGATGACATTTTACTGTATGGCGGGTACAGTATAATAAACTAATGAATAAACACAAGCTCGTACGTTTTAAAGGGATTATTTGTCACGATAAGCGAAAGGTGTCATACTGTTTTTACGACGTGATAAGAAGTAGAAACTTAGAACCAACCGTGAAAACTTAGAAAATACATGAACTTAAAGCACTTGATTGTCAACTACAACAATGAGTGCTTTTTTGCGTTTTGGTGTAGAAACAAGTAGATACACTATAATTTTATAAGTAAACGTAAAGTAACTCCAAAATATACAATAAAAGTTGATTTTGGAGTTGTTTTTTGTTTACTTTCATATAGGAACTCTTGTGCAGCAAATTCTTATGTGAGGGTACACCCGTTATTTTTTATTTATAAGAGAATATAGTAATTTGAAACTTAAGCCAAATACAATTGAAGTGACTACAGAATAAATTATAGCTTTAATATTCAGTGATCCAATTATTAATAAAAAATAAATGCATGGTAATGGCTAAAGCTAGAATTGAGATAACTATTGACAGCGATGTAATATTCTTGTCACTCACTGTAATTAATTCACCTCATTAAATTTTGACTTGCTTTATCCGCAAACTTTAGTAGTTGCCATTACGCAACCAATTTCCCATATCAATCCACAGACGAGTGAGTATCCTAAACCGCCTAAGAAATCACTTAGTAGTTTATCTATACATACATAATAGCAATCTATAATACCAACTGCTGCACACATTAATCCTAAAGCCCAAGTACATAGGGAGTTGCTAGATTGTATTAGGTTTTTTTCGATTTCAGTTTTTTTGATTTTTAAATATTCATCAGGTGAAAATTCTTTCCCGTTAGAATCAACTATTTTACCATCTTTTGTAAGTGGAACGTTCATAACCTCACTGTTGTTAGTAACCCATTTGAAATTCACTTTATCATTTTCGGCTTGTTGGACATAAAATTTTTGTTCAAGTCCTATTTCATTGGTTTTGAAGTTTATTATATAGCTAACTAATGTTAGTCCCTTAGAATTCTTATTTACAGGGATGCCAACTACAGCTTGCCCGTCGTCTGTAAGACATTTACAATAATATCTTTTCGTTTAATGCCTTTAATTTCTTTAGAAGTTTCTTTGAATTGTTTCGATTTAATTAGTATTTTGTATGATTTATTGTTCTAACGTATCCTCAATGAAACCTTTTAATTTTTTTTATTTCATCAGGTGTCATTTTATCTACCGGTTTATAGTTACCATTTTTATCATAATTAGCTGAATCTTTCTTCGGATCATGTGTAGATGGGGGAGCTGATTTCTTAGGTTGTTGTTGCGCCGACGTCTGAGTAGTAGGTACACTTTGTTTATTTTCTGTATTCTCTTCTTGAGATTCCAGACCCACGACTTGAATAGCGTAATCTGCCGCAACCATCGCTCTAGATTTACAAGTACGAAGATGATGAAAATATTTTGTTTGAATGTGAAGTATTACACCTAAACTAATGGTGCAGGTTAATTGAAGAAGAATGGATTCCAGAAGATCGTTATTAGAGTCGATCTTTTTTCTTTGTTACTGCTTCAGATAAAAGAGTTACTATTTGAAGCACATTGGAGCCCCATTTATAGTGATAATATTTTATGAATTGGAAAACAATAATGATTACTTAGGAAAGGAGGGATTGCGAATGTCTATGAAAAAGTGGTTAACTGGATTGGTCGTTTTGCTTGCGATGATTGTGGTTGTGACAACTCCAGGCTCTCTCAGTGTATTTGCCGAATCCGGCGTCATAACACAGCCTATTGAGTCAGTGAAAGTGATTGAGGTCGAGTTGAACGATGATTACTTTAATCCGAAAGTCATCACTCTTCCGATTGGAAGAACGACAACATTGATATTGAAAAACCAAGGTAATAAAGAGCACACCTTCACAGTGGAAAAGCTTAGAATTGATGTCGAAGTCCAGCCGGGAAAAGAAAAAAACATTACCGTAAAACCTAAAAAGCCCGGTACATATGAACTGATATGTCGGTACCATTTCCAGAAAGGGATGGATGGAAAAGTAATAGTCAAATAACAAGCAGGGCCAATCGGGCACATTAATTGAGTAAGGATCGCAAAAATCATCAAACTTTTTTATAAAAGGATGATTTAATTGATTATAGAAAAAGCGTGTTTTGATCAATCTATTTTTCAAAACACGCTTTTTCTATTTGCTCTTTTATCAAGGTTTATTAAGTTAATTTAATCAAACTTTATTTCAATGTTACAACTGTTTATAAAAGTATGTGTCAAAGTTCTATAATGAAAATAAAAATGAAATCGAACGTTCAAGAGAATCTGTATTAAAATTTACAAAAAGAAATGTAGATTAAGTAAATTTACGGGAGTTTATTAGGCTGAATGGATGCGGATGTCACACAGGTTATCAGTAAATAACAATTTTTAATTTTGATGAGTATATTGGTTTATCAAAAAATGATAAAATAGTTACCGCAATGGTAAAATTTTATCATGATAAAAAAAGGGGGATCTCTATGAAATTGCTACGTTCAGTTCTCATTCTCACTCTTGTTGTATTGTTAAGCGCATGCAATACAGCAACAAAAGTCACAAAGGTTCAAAACAATGGCGAAACGACTTTAAAAATTGGCTCCCTGAAAGGGTATCACGATGTGCAAACGATTAAAGCTGAAAAAGGAAATGTGGAAATTCCTTATGAGGCAGCCGTTGAAGAAGGTACGATTTTATTGCAAGTCACAAAAGACGATAAGGTCATTTATGAAGAAGAAGTCACTTCTCAAAAAGAAGGTTTGCTTTCTTTTGAAGCGCCAAAATCCGGATCATATGATTTAATTGTACGCGTGAAGGGTGAAGAAGAGAAAGCGAAAGGAATTCAAATACATACGAAGCTATGAAAAATCGGCAAGCGGAGTGTACCCGCTTGCCGTTTCCTATAATAGTGAATTTATTTTTTCAAATTCCAAAGTAAAATGTTCCAAGCCTTCGAACTCTTATAAATATGGTAATCAATTATTGTGTGTTTTTTGGAGAGGATTTGCTTGTACGATTTGAACTGGAAGATGTAATTAGTCTTCTAGTTTTTTATTTATTCGGAAATAACCGGTTATATATGAAATTGTAAATCATGTAAGAGGTTAAAAATATGTCATTTGAAAAGAAATACAAGTCAATATAGAATTAAGGTAAGTGAAGATGGGATTATTTCCATACCAAATAAAAATGCGGATTTAAATATAAGTGCATATGATTTAGAACATGCTTTATATTATAGAGATGTTGCTAGACCTGAAGAAGAAATAGTAGAATTCAAAAACAGTTGGCTGACTTGGTTAAAGAAACCAAAGTTGATCAGTATGGTTACTCAAAAAAAGTTAAAAATCAGGGTGGAACAGCTTCGAAGTTGGTTGATCCTACGATTCCTGGTACTAAGTTATGAATTACCTGCTAAATCATGGATTCAATGGTTAGAGAAATACACTACTAGAAGAATAGAATAAATGATGGAAGGTTAGAATAATGTTAAAACCAAAGTATGCGCAAAATATAATTGTTGGTATAAAAACTTCTGATGATTTTTCTTGGTATATAACAGAAAGAGATGTGTGGATACTAGATATTAATAAATATAGTATAGCTTATAGAAGTAATGGATATGAATTTAATATGGAGTTTGCTCTTTCGTTGAGAAATAATATTTCTGTTGTTAACGAGAATAATTATAAGATATATTTAGATGATTATTCAAATAATATTGTATCGTCATCTGATTTAAGAGAATTGATTTTAAAAAAAGAGTATGATACTACCATTTTAGAATTAAAACCATCATTATTCTTAGATTTTACTGAGAAAAAGCTGCTATCTATGTACCCGGAACCATTACCTTATGAAAAGTATGTACCAGATAATTGGTATGGTAGTTGTGAAGAATTTTGCCACTGTATCTACGAAGAGGATAGGTATTGGATAGTTTGTGAAGAGGACATTATTAGCAAGGTTTTTGAGGAAGAAAAAGAAAAATTTAAGGGAGAATAGACTATGCAAAAAAAATGATACTTTAGTAGGAGGTAGTGGTTATGTTCAACTCTCCTCACAATGTTATTTGTTGAAGAGTTTGTCTATATGATCTGAACTGGAAGATATAATTAGTCTTCCAGTTTTTTTTGAAATGAAAAAATAGATACAATTAAAAGAAGTGAAAAATGGAAATCTAGAAAAATTACAATGCATTGTTTAAATGTTTTATCAATCCGCTGAGATTATCGGTATAAACGACCCCATCGGAGATAGGGAAAGAGCTATCTACAAAAGAAAGACAATTAATGGCGTTCAAATAGAAGTGATTACAATAGGTGATGAAATTGTATCTGGATATCCAACTAGTGTAGGTGCTACACTGCTGTTAAACGGTTTTACTACATCAATGTTATAGATAATTAAAGGAGGTTTTTAAATGTATAAAGAATTTGAAGATTATCTTTTTGGGTATTTTACAGTTGACTATTGGTATGATGAAGGGTGTTTAATTGCACAAGAAATGTTACTGGAATTCTCATCTCATGATTGGGAAGAATTACTTAATATGGCAGTAACTAAACCTTTAGAGTGGCAGCGGAAATTAGCCTATTTGCTGGATAATGAATGTAGTATGAATGAGTTGAAAGTGCTATTAATAATGTTGGATACAGACGACAAAGAACTATTCGAAATATGCGTAGATACGTTAAGAAGCTTTTCAAGTTCAGAAAGTAAACAGCTTATATTGGAAAACCCCTCAATTATACAGCGAGTAAATGATCTAATTCCACAAGCTGGCGTTGCAACTAGAAAAATATTAGAAGACTTTCTTAGTAAGATTCAATCATAGTAATATAAGGATTGTGCTGCACGTAAACAAAAGAAAGAGAATCAAAGGAATTAATCCTTCTATGGGTTTTCTTTTCTCTAGCAGGCCTTGTAGTTGGCTTATAAATCTTCTACAGTATTCATAATATAAGAGAAAGTCATTTCCCCTTTCATTAAATAATAATCGTAGTCTTTCATCAGAATATTGTTAGGTGTTACATTGAGAGTATTACTATGTTTTATAAGTCTTTCGATAGACGGTCTAGAAACTTCGCTCTCCATCTGTAAAATACCTTGAACCTTTATATCTTCAGTCTATCTAAAAACAATGGTTAAAGTTCTATTTATAAAAAAATTATACAGAAAAACATACTATTGGATCAATGAAAAATTAAGCGAAGTATTTAACTGATATAGGTCTTAGTGGAACACTTAAAGATTTATAAAGAAATTAAATTGTAAAATCCATATAAATTAATTTATATTATTTAGAAAATACAGAAGGGGTGTACGATGGATTGATTAAATTCAAAAAAATTCGATTAAATACCTAAAAAATTATGATTCTTATCTGGCAATTAGAAAGGTTTTACAAGAAACTTTAGATATGGCAGATACTAAGATTAGGAGAATTGAAGATTTATTTAAACCTTTTGGAGGAATAAAATGATGAGTGATAAAAACGTAATAAAGGATATATTTAGAATTAACGATGATTTTGGTGTTAACTGTAAATATGATAAAAAATATAAAGAGATTTTAAACAAGACGGTAGATGATTTAACAGTAAGTGATATATATTTTTTGATAAGGCAAGATATTTTAAAAGATTTAGCCATAAAAAGAGCTATATATTTTATTAAAGAAAATCCTTTAGCAGGAGAAATGTATCCTTCTCAATTACTAGAAATATTATCAGAGAACATGTCTGACTGTAGTAATGTTCATAGGAACGAGTTTTTTGAATTAGAAGAGAGTATACAAAAATATATAAAAAATATAACTTGGGAAGACGATGTTGAAAAACAAGATTTTTATGATATATACAAAAGATTCAAAAAAGAATTGGAAGAAATGTAAAATTGCTATTTTGCTAGATTTTTGAGGGTAAAGAATTTTTAAAGGGACAAGATAAAAGGCTAGTCTAAACGGTGGACATGTTAATCTATAAATTGTTTGAGAGAATAAGGATTGTTATTATTTTGCGAATTCTTTGGGCGCTGACAAAATAACATGTCAATAAAAGAGATTAACAGCAGTGTTAGAAATGTGAAGTGACTGCACATTCTTTTATCCCACTGTTTTTGGGTAGTAAGCCCCCAAAACCTCAAATTTCAGTGAAAACAAAAAAGATAGGTGAGAAGCAGGCTAATAATCAGTGAAGGATGAAGAACCCTCCACGGATAAAAGTTTTTCTTTATACTTGAAATTTCATGCGTGATGTATCTCACAACATAAATGCTTATATAACTTTACAATTAGAATATAAATCGATAGGAGGTTTTAATCTTGATTAATCGTGATTTTAATAAAAATCCATTTATTGTAATATGGGAGTTAACAAGAGCATGTCAATTAAAATGTATTCATTGTCGTGCGGAAGCTCAGTATCATCGTCATCCTCTTGAGCTAACATTTGAAGAGGGGAAAAAACTAATTGATGATATATATGAAATGGATAATCCAATGCTTGTTTTTACTGGCGGAGATCCGTTAATGCGTCCGGATGTATATGATATTGCGGATTATGCGGTAAAAAAAGGTGTTCGGGTATCCATGACACCAAGTGCTACCCCAAATGTTACAAAAGAAACGATTCGAAAAGCAAAAGAAATAGGACTTGCTAGATGGGCATTTAGTTTAGATGGACCAACAGCTGAAATACACGATCATTTTAGAGGGACAGATGGGTCATTTGAATTAACAATGAAGGCGATTCGTTACTTGCATGAATTAAAAATTCCTATTCAAATTAATACTGTTGTTTCTAATTATAATGTGAATGTACTTGAAGATATGGCAATTTTAGTAGAAGAATTAGATTGTGTGCTGTGGAGTGTATTTTTCTTAGTTCCAACGGGGCGCGGCAAGGAAACAGATATGATTTCACCAGCTCAGCATGAAAGGGTATTCCAATGGCTATATCAACTAAGTAAAAAGGTTTCTTTTGATATTAAAACAACTGCTGCTCAGCACTATAGACGCGTTGTTATTCAACAAAAAATGAAAGAAAATAAAAAAATGGATCAGCCTATTCAATATCAGGATGTATTGATGAATGGAATGACGGGGCAAATAGATGGGCTTGGACGTGCTCCAAAAGGGGTGAATGATGGAAACGGTTTTGTATTTATTTCTCATATTGGAGATGTATATCCAAGTGGGTTATTACCTATCAAAGCAGGGAACGTTAGAACAACACCACTAGCTGATATTTATCGAAACGCCCCTGTCTTCCAAGACTTGCGTAATCCGGACAAGTATAAAGGAAAGTGCGGAGTTTGTGAGTTTCGATATGTTTGCGGAGGATCTCGTTCCAGAGCGTTTGCGATGACCGGAGATTACATGGAAAGTGAACCTTTCTGTGTATACATTCCAAAAGCGTTGCGAAAACAGAAAAAAAACGTATAAAAAACAGGAATTGAAATGATTACTAGTATTACATAAGTAAAGAATCGAATCCCTGTTTAGACATTAATGTATTTTAATTAATATATTAACGTAATCTTTTGGTTTTAAAACTTTTTTCGACAAAAAAATAAATATCTTGCTTGACAGTCTTACATATAACCGATATAATTCGTAGTAATTTCAAAAGGAATTATATTCAGAATATTAAAGTGTGTTGAATAGGAGTAGTAAGGTCATGTGTTTGTACAGAGAGCTATGGGTTGGTGCGACATAGTCAAATAACATCCTGAACTCGCCTAGGAGCAGTAAGGTGGAACAGAAGTCTAATTCTTAGTAAATCTTAACGGTTAACCTTCGATAACAGGTTTGTAATCAAACGATTACTGCTAAGGTGGATTCATAATGGAATCAATAAGAGTGGTACCGCGTTAAGTAAATGGCTTAGCGTCTCTTTATATAAAGAGATGCTGGGCCATTTTTTATTATATATAGGAAGAAATGGAGGTTTTATTTGGATTGGTCAATAATATTTGTTTATTGATATAAAAGGATATAATTAGGAGGAAAAGAAGATGAAGCAGACGGAGCAATGGACTTCGAAATTAGGTTTTATAATGGCAGCAGCAGGTTCTGCAATTGGACTTGGAGCAATATGGAAATTTCCTTATATTGCTGGAAAGAGCGGGGGAGGAGCATTCTTCTTAATCTTTATATTGTTTACTGTATTAATCGGACTTCCGTTACTATTAGCGGAATTTATGATAGGGCGTAGTACACAGAAGCAAGCGATTGGGGCATTTAAGAGTATCGCACCAAATACAGGTTGGCATTGGATTGGGCGTCTTGGCGTTGGAACTTGTTTTATTTTGCTATCATTTTATAGTGTTGTTGGAGGCTGGGTATTAATCTATTTATTTAGAGGTATTACCGGACAACTTATTACACCACAGCAAAATTACGCTTCTTTATTTACAGAAACAATCGGGGATCCAGTTTGGGCAATTGTTGGTCATTTTGCTTTTATGTTTATTACGATTTGGGTTGTATCAAAAGGGGTACAAAATGGAATTGAAAAAGCAAGCAAATATATGTTACCAGCATTGTTTGTTTTATTTGTCGCTCTTATTGTTCGATCACTAACACTTGATGATGCGATGAAAGGAGTCAAATTCTTCTTACAGCCTGATTTCTCAAAAATTACATCAGAAAGTATTTTGTTTGCAATGGGACAATCATTTTTTGCAATTAGTATAGGGATTTCAATCATGGTCACGTATAGTTCATACTTAAATAAAAAAGAAAGTTTACCACGTTCAGCGGTAACGATTGTTGGACTGAACCTATTTGTTTCTCTATTCGCAGGGCTTGCTATTTTTCCAGCAGTATTTTCACTAGGAATGGAGCCAACTGAAGGACCAGGTTTGTTATTTATCGTATTACCATCTGTATTTAGTCAAATCCCATTTGGAAATTTCTTCTTAACAGTATTTCTTGCACTATTTACATTTGCAACGTTAACATCTGCATTTTCTTTACTTGAAACAGTTGTTTCAGCACTAGCAAATGGACAGCAGGAAAGAAGAAAGAAATTGTCATGGATTATTGGATTTTTAATTTTCTTAATAGGTATCCCATCTGCACTTTCATTTGGTGTATGGAGTGATATTACAATCTTTGGTAAAAACATTTTTGATGCGGTAGACTTTTTATCTAGTAATATTTTAATGCCACTTGGAGCTTTATTTATAAGTATTTTCGTCTCATTTAAAATGGAGAAAAAGGTATTAGAAGCAGAATTCTTTGTTGGTGGGAATTACGGGAAATCAGTATTTACTTGCTGGGTATTCTTGCTTCGATTTGTCGCTCCGATTGCGATTGTCATTGTATTTTTGAATGTGATAGGGATTATTTAACTTGAAATGTTATAATATTCAGTAAAAAAGTGGTGGATAAAATGAATTATTACGCAACAGATATATAACGTGTTCAGATTCGTGGTCCTCCTATTTGTATAAAGGGTTAAAATATGAAAATAGGAGGAGAAAAAGATGAAACAAGACAAAGAAGTACTTTTACAAGGTAGATTGTTGGAAGTGCGTGGGAAAAAGCTATATGTGGAGATGTATGGATCACGAGAAAATCATCCTGTATTGTTTCTTCATGGAGGTCCTGGTGAGATGTGTTTTGATTTTTCCTATCATCAAGCACATAGATTACAAGATTTTCTCTGGCTCATCGCCATTGATCAACGCGGAGTAGGACGTTCGGAGGAAATTAGGCAAGAAGAGCAATTTGGATTACGAGATATTATTGAGGACTGCGAAGAGTTAAGGAAGATGTTACGAATTGAACAATGGTCTGTTATTGGACATTCTTTTGGCGGATTTTTAGCATTGTTATATGCAGCAGAGTATCCACAATCTATTCAAAAGATCATCTTTGAAGGACCTACTTTTGATTTTGCCTTAACAAGTAGAGCTTTATTAAAAAAGACAGGAGTTCTATTAAAAAAGTACGGAAAAGAAAAACAGGGGAACAAATGTATAGCTATTTCAGAGAGTAATGCTAGTTCAGAGGAATTACTAGAAGCGTATTTAAGATTGAGTGATGAATTAGAAGAACACAGAATGGAACTCTATAATAATGTTGAGGATGAAACGGATTATAGTTTATATAGCGAGGAAGAGTGGGAAGAGTTTTATAATCGTTCCGAAATTCATTTTACAAGATTGAAAGAGGAAGGGGAAATTCATCAATCATTATTATCAAAATTAAAAGATGTGGAGAATCCGATGTTGCTAATTGTAGGAAAACATGATGTGGTAACCTGTGAAAAACAAATTGAAATATTTCAAAGAGAGGTTCAAAATGGTGAGATGACTGTTTTTGAAGAGAGTGGGCATACACCACATTATGAAGCGGCAGATCGTTTTGCAGAAACTATGATTGATTTTTTGAAATAAATTAGGAAAAGGTGCTTCATAAAATGAGAAGCACCTTCTTTCTTCATGTTAAATTTCAGGATGGAAGATTGTAATGTTAGGCCATTTACTTTGCCAGTTCTTTTTTGTAACCTTTTTTCATACATATTAGTGCGCTCTTTCGTTTCGAGGAAATGAGGTGTTGGTTTCACTTGTAATGCGAGAACATCCTCAATTCCGCAAGGCGCTGTTAACACAACGTTTTCTTCTTCATCTAATGTAACACCAAGAGCGGTTGCAGTTTCTGGAAATTTAGATATTGCATCGACTGAAGATGAATAAGGTGGCATGTTGTTGACTACATGCATACGAGCTTGATTTTTCACGGACCATGGAATAGTAGAATCTATACTTTTAAGCTTATTTTCTAATTCTTTTTCGGTGGCTTCACTAATATGTAACGGGTCAAAATAGATGATATCTATATCTGGCGTTGGAGTTCTTACTTCATATCCATGAAGAACATCCCAAATTTTAGAACGAACAAATCCAGCACAAATCCACCAATCAGGTAGTTGTAGGGATCTTGCTGTCTGTAATATTTCCATCATCCAACTATCGTTTTGTATGAGTTTAATAATATCTTGTTCGGTTTTGATAGACATATGCCTCCTTATAAAATGTGCTTTTTTATTTGATTGATTTAAAAAGTTTTGAATATAATATGACCTTTCGCTTCATCAAGTATTGCTACTATTATGAATGATGTAGTAGTTCCTCATTGTGTGAGTTTAATAATCCATAAAATCCAATGTGCACCAGGTACAAATAAAAGCTGCGCTAATAATGTACCGAGGAATCTTGAAATCATAAGCCAACCGAACATCTTACTCATTGTATCTGCACCATTTTCTGATTGAAGCGCACGTTCTGTTAAAAGGGCAATACGCGGATCTAGCAGTACAGTCAATAAGATTGTAGCAAATCCATTAATAAGGCCAGAAGCCGTGATTGCTTTCGTTGCATAAGTTGGATTTAAATAAGAAGCATATAAGGCGGAAAGAACCCCCGCAGTATAAATTGCGGTTGCAAACATATTAATGAGCATAATTCGTTTTGGAATGCCGCCAACTCGCATACGATGAATCATTTCAAATTTTGGAAAACGAACATACTTTTTTGTATACTTCAATTTTTGCATATTGTTTGTTTTCATCATTCGAATAAATGAACCATCTGTTTCAAAGTTTTGAATGACATATCCAAATAGCTTCGTTAAAGTTGGATATAAAATAATCGCGAGCAGTGTACCGATAGAAGCGGATAATAAAACAAGGCGCATCGTACTTTCTAAATTAATTGAAGCACCACTCTTCGCCTGATCGATAATACCACCAAGTAAAAAAGCTTGTAGTAAGTTGGATGTTCGTGAAATGAGTAATACCATCCCAACTACGGATAATGCAACGGCGATTTTCTTTAAACGAACTCCTGCAAGTCGAATACTATAAGAACTAGTTTCGACTGCATGGATGATGATTGTAAAAGCCATTATGAAAATTAATGTTATCGTCATTTTTGGTCACCATTTTTCTATGAAATTATACTTATAATATAACAAGAACATGGTTTTGGGTATATTTATCCGTGACTCATACTGTTAAGAAGAATCTAATGTTTGAAAAAACAAATTGAAAATTCGAAGTACAGGGGTGGCCTATGTTGTGAAACATGTCGAAGAGTTACGGAACTTGTATGCAAAAGATAAAAATTAAAAAATATAATATAAAAGAAGAAAATCCCTTTAAAACGAGTGATAGCGAATTCGTTCTCGTTTAAAGGGATTTTTCGTATGTAATAGAATAAGTAATAAATATGCTATTTAAATCATAAAAATTTTGTTAGAAAAGGAGGAGGGGTGTCAGTATTTGATTGTTATAAAAATGATATTTTGTAAGGAATACATAGAAAAAATCTAGATAAAAAAGATTGAATTTTCAATTAAAAGAAGGTGAGAGAATTGGAGCTAGTCATTATTTTATTAGCACTTAGTTTGCTTATGTTTGTTGCCTATAGAGGGTTTTCAGTGATTTTATTTGCACCAATTTTTGCTTTGTTTGCAGTATTTTTAACAGAACCTAGTTTTGTGCTACCTTTCTTTTCAAATATTTTTATGGAGAAAATGGTAGGCTTTATTAAGTTGTATTTTCCAGTTTTCTTACTTGGTGCGATTTTTGGTAAAGTAGTAGAAATGTCAGGTATCGCGGATTCAATTGCTAAAACGATTATTGAGTTGGTCGGTGAAAAACGAACAATTTTGGCTATCGTTTTAATGGGGGCTGTTTTAACTTATAGTGGTGTCAGTGTTTATGTTGTTGTGTTTGCAGTATATCCATTTGCTGCAAAATTGTTTCGTCAAGCGAATATTCCAAAACGCTTAATACCAGGCACGATTGTCCTTGGAGCTGTCACGTTTACGATGGATGCACTACCAGGATCACCGCAAATTCAAAATGTAATCCCGACAACATTTTTTAAAACAGATATTTATGCAGCACCTATACTGGGCATTATAGGAGCTATTTTTGTCTTAACATTAGGATTAATTTACTTAGAAAGTCGGCGTAAGAAGGCAAAAGCAGCTGGAGAAGGATATTTTGGTTTTGAAGATGGAAATTCTGAAATGGCAGCATCCTTAGAGTTAGAGCAAAAGAATCATACTACTCTACAAAGTATTGAAATTTCAAGAGTACAGCAAGTGGTTGCATTTATACCTCTTATTTTAGTGGGGGTTATGAATAAAGTTTTTACGATGACTATACCGAAGTGGTATCCAAATGGTTTTGATTTTTCTTCAATTGGAATGAAAGCATTTGGTAAGGTAGAGTTAAGTGCAGTACTTGGTATATGGTCGGTAGAATTAGCACTCATCATTGGAATTATAGCGACCTTTTTATTATATTGGAAGCGTGTTGTGACAGGATTCCAAGCAGGATTGAATACGAGTATTGGAGGAGCTTTGCTTGCAACAATGAATACAGGAGCAGAATTCGGCTTTGGTGGTGTGATTGCAGCACTTCCAGGTTTTGCGATTATGCGAGATAGTATTTCTGCAACATTTACGAATCCACTCGTGAATGGAGCGGTGACAACGAATATTCTTGCTGGTATTACAGGTTCAGCTTCAGGAGGCATGGGAATCGTTTTAAGTGCTATGGGGGATAAATTTATTGCGGCGGCTGAACAATATAATATTCCACTTGAAGTTATGCATCGTATTGTCTCAATGGCATCGGGAGGAATGGATACACTGCCACATAACGGAGCAATTATTACAATCCTTACTGTGACAGGATTAACGCATAAACAATCGTATCGTGATATATTTGCGGTGACAATATTGAAAACGGTTGCTGTATTTTTAGTAATTGCCTTTTATACATTTACAGGAATCTACTAATAAATTTATTAGTCTGGGAGGAAATAATTATTCGAAGTGGAATATTAAATTTGATAATTTATACAATAGAAGTTTCACATTATAAAATATTTAGTAGGGAAAGAAGGGGTGGGTTACTTGCAAGAGATCGCGGAATTTCGTATGCCAAAGAATGTTTTGTATGGGAGAAGTTCACTTGATAAATTAGGGGAACAAGCAATAAAATTAGGAAAAAGAGCTTTTATTATCAGTGATTCTATTATGAAAAAGCTTGGCTATATCGATGCGTGTGTGAAACTACTAAAAGCAAAAAAAATAGATGTTATTACTTATGAAAATGTAAATGCGGAACCAACAAATATTCATGTTTTGGAAGCGCTAACGATATGCGCAGAGTCAAAATGTGATTTTATTATTGGACTTGGTGGGGGAAGTTGTATTGATGCGGCGAAAGCTGTAGCAGTGCTGTTTACAAATGGTGGAGAGATTGAAGATTATGTCCAAAATCATATGGAAATAGAAAAGCAACCATTACCGCTCATTGCAATTCCAACAACATCTGGTACCGGATCGGAAGTGACAAGTGTTGCTGTTATTACAAATAAAAAAACAGATGTAAAAATGATGATTAAGGACCCAAGCTTTACCCCGCAAATAGCAATTATTGACCCTGTATTGACACGTTCTGTACCACCTCATATTACTGCTGCAACAGGAATAGATGCATTATGTCATGCAATTGAAGCTTATATTTCTAGATTTTCACAGCCTCTTACTGATGTACTAGCACTTTCAGCGATAAGAAGTATTATGAAATATTTACGTATTGCTTATGAAGATGGAGATAATATGGAAGCGAGAGAAGCGATGATGATTGCCTCTTTACAAGCTGGTATCGCCTTTTCAAACGCATCGGTTACATTAGTTCATGGAATGTCTCGTCCGATTGGAGCGCTATTTCATGTGCCTCATGGCATATCTAATGCAATGTTATTACCAGCTGTTTTAGATTTCACAAAGGTTTGTTCAGTCAAGCGACTTGCAGATATCGGACGGCACATCAATCCAGATTTATATTCACTTCCTGATGAAGAGGTTGCCAATCAGGCGATTTTTGAAATAAAGCAACTTTGTTCCGCCCTTCAAATTCCTAATCTGAGGGAGTATGGAATTGATCAGATTGAATTTGAAAATGCACTTCCAAAAATGGCGAAAGATGCACTTGCTAGTGGAAGTCCAAGCAATAACCCGCGCATTCCATCTTATCATGAAGTGAAAAAATTATATCGTATATGTTTTGATTATCAATATGAGACTTCTATAATTACTTTATAAAATTTCAGAATTTTCTTCAAATATTTCCACGGAAATGAAAAGGGGGCAGGAGATGGAATTAGTAATTATTTTATTAGCTCTTTGCATGCTTATGTTTGTTGCGTATCGTGGTTTTTCGGTTATTTTATTCGCTCCAATTTGTGCGTTATTTGCTGTTTTATTAACAGAACCAAGTCACGTATTGCCGTTTTTCTCTAATATTTTTATGGAAAAGATGGTTGGATTTATTAAATTATATTTTCCTGTTTTCTTACTCGGAGCAATTTTCGGTAAGGTAGTAGAAATGTCAGGGATTGCGGAGTCTATTGCAAAGACAATTATTCAGCTAGTTGGTGTCAAACGTTCCATGTTAGCAATTGTCCTAATGGGAGCTATATTAACTTATAGTGGTGTTAGTTTGTTTGTAGTTGCTTTTGCGGTATATCCATTTGCAGCTAATTTATTTCGAGAGGCGAATATCCCAAAACGATTAATACCTGGAACGATTGCTCTTGGTGCGATTACGTTTACAATGGATGCTCTTCCAGGAACACCGCAAATTCAAAACGTTATTCCGACCACGTTTTTTAAAACAGATATTTATGCAGCACCATTTCTTGGGATTATCGGAGCAATCTTTGTATTCCTTGTTGGTATGTTGTATTTAGAAAGAAGACGAAAAAAGGCAGAGGAAAGTGGAGAAGGATATTATGAATTTGGAGATGAAAATCCTGAAATGGCTGCCACAACAGAAACAGAACAAAATGTAAAATCAGCTATTCAAGCTCCTGAAATTACACCACTTCGCCAAGTGCTTGCATTTGTACCACTTATTTTAGTAGGGATAATGAATAAAGTTTTTACAGTAGCGATTCCGACATGGTATCCGAAGGGATTTGATTTTTCAACAATTGGATTAAATACGTTTGGTAAAGTAGAACTTTCGGGTGTACTAGGAGTATGGTCTGTAGAACTGGCACTGTTGATTGGGATTATTACAACGATTATTTTAAATTGGAAACGTCTATTTACAGGATTTCAAGCTGGTTTAAATGCAAGTATTGGAGGTGCATTGCTTGCAGCTATGAATACTGGAGCCGAATATGGTTTTGGAGGAGTTATAGCAGCATTACCTGGTTTTGGTGTTATTCGAGACAGCATTTCTACAACATTTACGAATCCGCTTGTTAATGGGGCAGTGACTACAAACGTCCTTGCAGGAATTACTGGATCAGCATCAGGAGGAATGGGTATTGCCTTAAGTGCGATGTCAGAGAAATATATTGCGGCAGCAGAGCAACATAATATTCCATTTGAAGTCATGCATAGAGTAATTTCAATGGCATCAGGAGGAATGGATACATTACCTCATAATGGTGCGGTTATTACTTTATTAGCTGTAACAGGTTTAACACATAAACAATCGTATCGTGATATTTTTGCGATTACTATTATTAAAACATTGGCTGTTTTTGTGGTGATTGGGGTTTATAGTTTAACTGGAATTGTATAGCAGACATAAAAAGGATATTTGTTTGTTTAACAAATGTCCTTTTTGTTATGTTAAAATTACATAATAAGATAGTTTTATGTGAATTTTAAATGAGAAAATGAAGGGGATGATGAGGAGGATGCAAATGATAGGCCTTATCGGTGGGATGAGCTGGGAGTCATCGGCTGAATATTATCGGATAATAAATGAACAAGTAAAAAAGAGATTAGGAGGATTACATTCAGCAAAATGTCTTTTATACAGCGTTGACTTTGCAGAGATCGAATATTATCAATCTGAAGGTGATTGGGAAAAGGCGGGGGAAGTATTAGGAGAAGCTGCATATTCTCTTGAGAAAGCTGGAGCGGACTTCATTGTTATTTGCACGAATACAATGCATAAAGTTATTAGTAATATTAAAGAGAAGGTGAGTATCCCTATTTTGCATATTGCGGATGCAACAGCTATAGAAATAAAAAAACATGGAATTCGATCAGTTGGTTTACTTGGAACGAAATATACAATAGAACAGGATTTTTACAAATCTCGAATAGAACAGAATGGAATAAAAATAATTGTACCAAATGAAGCAGATAGGGAACTGATAAATGGGATCATATATAATGAATTATGTTTAGGAGAAATTAATCAAGTATCAAGAGATTCCTATAAAGAAATAATAAATCGCTTAGTACAAAACGGAGCAGAAGGAATTATATTAGGCTGTACGGAAATAGGGCTATTAGTAAAACAGGAAGATTCTCAAGTTCCTTTATTTGATACAACTTTTATACATGCAGTTGAAGCTGTGAACATCTCTTTAGGCAGGTATTTGAATGCAGTGCAAGAGAATAAAAATTAACAGCATAACTTTATTATGTAAACTAATGCAACTGTATAGATGGAAAACATTCAGAAAATATTTTATAATGTAAGTGGTTACAAAAAGGGGGAGTATGGATGTTTTCACTTCAGCCAATTGCTTTTGTACATAATGAAAGAAAAATGATAATGGATGATGAATGGGGAGATGTACAATCTCTTATTACATTAACAGATTCATATGCAGAAGAGAGCATACAAGGCATTGAAAGTTTTTCGTATATTGAAGTAATCTTTTATTTTCATAAAGTGACAGATGAACAGATTCAATATTCGGCTAGACATCCACGAAATAATAAGGAATATCCGAAAGTAGGTATTTTTGCACAGCGAGGGAAAAATCGCCCAAATCGATTGGGAGCGACAATTGCAAAAGTTGTAAGGAGAGAAGGGAAATCAATTGTAGTTAAAGGGTTAGATGCAATTGATGGTACTCCTATATTGGATATAAAGCCTGTTATGAAAGAATTTTTACCAAATGAAGATATTACACAACCTGAATGGGTAACGGATCTTATGAAAGAGTATTGGAAAGGGAGCGGAACAAAATGAAAATTTATGAAGCAACAATTGCAGATTTAGATGGATTAGCAGAAGTATTTAACAATTATCGTGTATTTTATAAGCAAGAATCGAATGTAGAAGAAGCAAAAACATTTTTGCGTAATCGTATCGAGAGAAATGAATCTGTCATTTTTGTAGCTGTTGAAGATGGAGAATATCTTGGATTTACGCAATTATATCCCTCTTTTTCATCTGTTTCGATGAAGGAATTATGGATTTTAAATGATTTATTTGTACAAGCTAATAAACGTGGGGCAGGTACTGGAAAGAAATTGTTAGAAGCAGCTAGAACTTTTGCATTAGAAAATGGTGCAAAAGGTTTGAAGTTACAAACGGAAATTGATAATATTTCAGCGCAACGATTATATGCGGAGAATGGATATTTGAGAGATAATCGTTATTTTCATTATGAGTTAACTTTTTAAAAATGAATACATATTAGAAGCTCAACGTACGAGATTCGTATGTTGAGCTTTTATATTAAGAACATTGCAATTTCAAACATTTTGTAAGGCTCTTAAGTTGTGGAGAGTTCAAGGTATATTATATTTTTCACATGAATTTTTGTAGTATCGCTTTCCTTGTTAAACAAACTGTTCCTGCGCTGTAATACTCTTTAATATTTTTCTTTTAAATATAAAAAATCCCCTTTTGAAATTATATCTAAAGGGGGAGAATATCGTGACTTCATTTCAAATCAACAAGTGGGCATTCATCGTTCCAATATCCATTTTGTAGCATCTTCAAAATTTGTTGCAATATAACTTGGTTCAATATGAGCCCATTTATCACGATATGTATGCAAGGCGTCGTATCCAGCACCCGTTTGTACTAATATTGTTGTTGCATTAACGCTTGTACCTGCAACGATGTCAGTCCAGCGATCACCAATAACAATACAATTTGTTAAATCAAGATTATATTTTTTTGCTGCTTGCAGGAGCATGCCTGTACTTGGTTTTCGGCATTCGCATCCATCTCCATGTCTGTGAGGACAAAGATAAACGTCGTCAAAACCGAATGCTTCTAACTCTTGGCTAAAGTCATCTACGGTTGCTTTTCCATCGGCAATACCAGGCTGATTTGTAAAGGAAAATAGTTTTATATTTTGTTCTTTTAATGCGTGTAAGGAGTTTTGTGTAAATGGAAATAAGGTGAATTCACCAGGGTAATGTACAGTGGTGTCGCCGCCAATTGTTCCATCACGGTCGATAAAGATTGCTTGAATGTTTGTCATAATAATAAGTTCCTTCCTCTTAATAGATTAAAAATATTTAACAAATCGATATCCATTTACTTCGTATCCTAATTTTTTATAGAACGGATGAGCTTCTTTTCTTTGTGTACCACTCACAAGCCATGTTCCAATACAATTATGTTTTTTTGCTAATTGCTCAGCATAATCCATTAAAATTTGTCCGATTCCTTTTCTGCGTGCTGTGGAATCAACACTAATAATTGAAATTTCCCCATATCGTGTCACATCTTCTAAGTTCTCTCGTATACGGAATCCGAGAAACCCATATATATGATTATCTTCTTCGTAAACATATAGGAAATCAAACGGACTCATTTCAACAAATTGCAAACGATTTTCCATATCTTCATGAGAAATAGAGGAACCCTTTAGTTCTTTTGTTAGTGAACATAGTGCTTCTATATCATTCACAGTCGCTTTTCGAATGTGAAATGTCATATAACCATCTCCATATGTAATAAATTAATAACTTCAAACTTTAAATATTCTGTCAAAAAGTTTTTTTTCCTGCTGGTAAAATCAATATTTAATAAATTAGATATAAAGAATAACATTTTAATAGAAAACATGTTATAATTTTCCTGAAGTTTACTGTAAGTGGAAAGAAGGGAAGTAATTTGTTACAAGTTGAAATTCGCTCAGCGGGTTATGAAACAGGAGAAAAAACAATCCATGATATAGCATTTTCAATTGAAAAAGGTGAATTGGTTGCTCTTATTGGTGCAAATGGTGCCGGGAAAAGTACGACAATTAAATCAATGCTTGGCTTGCTTGCAAATATAGATGGTGACATTTCGTTTGGTGAAAAAAAGAATCCGTATGCATATGTGCCAGAACAACCAACATATTATGATTATTTAACACTATGGGAACATATTGAATTGTTAATGGCTGCACGTGGATGTGAAGCAGGGAGTTGGGAGGAACACGCACGGGAGTTATTACATATATTTCGAATGGAAAAGCATAAGCATGAATACTTATCGAAGTTTTCAAAAGGGATGAAACAAAAGTCCATGTTAATTTTGGCATTTTTAACAGAGCCAGATTTCTATATTATCGATGAACCGTTTATTGGATTAGATCCAGTAGCAACACGAGAATTTTTAAACTTCTTATATAAAGAGAAAGAGCGTGGGGCTGGGATTTTACTTTGTACCCATGTACTAGATACAGCGGAAAGAATATGTGAACGATTTTTACTTATTTCACAAGGCACATTATTAGCGGATGGAAATCTACAAGCGATTCAATCACTAGCGGAAATGCCAGACAGTCCATTATTAGATTGTTTTGATGCAATCGTAAGGCGGGAACAACATGATGAAACAACAATTTTATAAAAGGTTACATCATGAATTGCAGAGGAAATGGAAATCGATTCGCTCTGTTACGGATTGGACGGTAGCTCTCTATATTATCATTCCAGCGTTTATATTTAGTGGAATTTATTATCGTTCATTATGGACGCGAGAATTATCTGCAGAAGAACCTGCTTATTTTTTAATAGGTTTGTTTGTGTTTTCCTTTGTTACATATTCAAGAGGAATGCGTTCGTTTTTGGAGCAAGCGGATAGCCTATTTTTAATTCAACATCCAGTTCATATGCAAAAGTTAATGAAATACGGCATGTTATATACATGTATTAGAATAAGTATAACAAATATTATTGTAACGCTCATTATGTTACCTATATTGGTTAAGAGTATGGATGCATCTCTTTTACAAGTCATATTATTTTGGCTGTTCTTTACCGTTTTTCGATTTATGTTATCACTATTAATAAGGTATATGGATGTACGTGGAGGCAAGCGCTGGATATTATGGATTGTAAAGATTATCGTATTTTTTATGAGTTTTATTTGTATGGCAAGTGGTGTGTTTTTAGGTTTTCAACATCCAGTATATGCAATACTATTTATCATTGTATTGATTGGAATTAGTGTAATTTTGATAAAACAAAAGATGAACTATCAACGTTTCTTTTTTAAGGAAGTTGAAAAAGAAAAGGAAGAAGGAATGCGCTGGACGATGGAAATCATGCAATTCAGTGGTCAAACAACGAAGCCAAGTAATAGCTCGAAACCATGGTTGTTTCCACGTTCGAAGCATATAATGGGGAAAAAATCTGATTCGCGTATTATTGAATCATTTTTAAAGGAATATTTTCGATCAGGGGCTTCTCTGGGGTTTTATATTAAAATTATTTTTATGAGTGCAGCATCTGTGAAAATAACGCCTTGGTGGATTGCACTTATTATTATTGTTTTTGCCTGTGTTGCAATTGCACGTTATTCAGGTGATCAATGGAATGAATTTGCTAAAAAAATGTTTCTTCAATTATATTGTGAGCAAGGGAAGCTATTATTGTTAAAAGGAAAGGCAGAAATGTGCTTGTTTATTCCGGCTGTTTTCATTTACGGAACAGTTATACTCGCACAGTTTTATTTATTACCAGCTATCATCATTGGGATCTTCTTATTAATCGTAATAGGCTGGATTGTATTTTTACCATAGAAAAAAGAGCCGTAATGGCTCTTTTTTAGTCTGTAATCGACTGATAAATAAAATATAAAAGAACAAAAATACTTATAACGGAGTACATGACATCTAGAGTCATTAAAAATCCCCCTCACTATTGTTGTATTTATATTATATGAAATCTTACTATTCCATATTCAAATGAAAAAAATATGAAAGTTAATAAATTTGTAAAGTGCAAAAATTAGCATCATTTTGTATAATAGAAGAAACAACTGTTATAAAAATATAAGTAGTGAAAGAGGAGGGAATAAAAAATGCCAAATTGGTTTAGAAAGACGTTAGTTGCATTAATTACTGTATTTACATTTGGCTTAGTGACGCCTCCTTCTATTTTGCTTGATAATGCAAAAGCGGACAAGCCTACAAGGCAACAAAATTTGGAGCAGACGTCCTATACATATGAAGAAGAGCGTGAAAGGTTAACCGCAGATACCTTTCTCACCTATGCAATGCAAGAGGCCGAAAAACAATCTATGCAAAAGTTCGGTTCTAAAATTGGACCTGTCATTGAAGATGAATTTAAAGATATTATTTTACCTAAAATAGAAGAAGCAATTGCAGAACTTGCAACAGATATACCAGAGGAGTCACTACAATCATTAGCAATTTCACAGAAACCAGCAGGTGGAAATAATGAAAAGATTTTTCATGTATATGATACGAAAACAGGAAACGATTTACTGCGTTTTCATGTAAGGCGTGATCACCCACCGCAAGATGGATACTATTTTAATTTCCATTACCATCGCTTTGATGATGGATATACAGCGCATCATGAGCTAGGAGATATTTATTGGAATACGAATATGCCACCGAAATGGCTATCTTAATGAAAAAGAACAAGGGGGATGACCTTGTTCTTTTTTGTTCTTATAGATGTGAAAATTAAAGGTGAAGGAGGTCTTAACAGCGAATAAAATATGTTTAGATTTGTTTAAAAAAGAGGATAAGGGAGTATTCATTATGTTGAAATATGTTGTGTTTGATTTTGATGGTACATTAGTAGATTCACAAGACATATTTGTTCCTATTTATAATCAACTTGCCGAGAATCATGGATATAAAACAGTAAGAGAAGAAGACATTGAACCTTTACGAAAATTATCTATTTCTGAAAGATGTAAACAGCTTCACGTACCAATCTATAAACTTCCTTTTTTAGCAGTAGAGTTTTATAAGTTATATCAGCCTGCTATTAAGGATCTTGTTTTGTTTAATGGAATGAAGGGTGTATTAGATGAATTACATAGAAAAGGTTATGAAATAGCGATTATATCATCCAATTCAGAAGAACATATTAGAGCGTTTTTACATAATAATCAAATGGAAAATATTCAAGATGTTTTTTGTTCGAAAAATCTGTTTGGTAAAGATAAAATTATTAAGAAATTTTTAAAGGCTAAAAAAATAGAAGAAAAAAATATGGTGTATGTTGGTGATGAACAGAGAGATATCGTTGCTTGTAAAAAGGTTGGTGTGAATGTCATATGGGTTGGATGGGGATATGATGTGATGGAAACGATTAAAGAAGATTCTCCAGATTATATGGTGAATACACCGAATGAAATTTTACAAGTCGTACAATCTGTTCATTCATGATGAAAGAGGAGAAGCTAAAGAGATGCAGCGGTTTGAACCAGGTATTCATCATATTGAGTTTTGGGTGGGGGATTTAGAGAAATTCATGTGTTTTTACAGTAGATTTTTATGATCCGAATGGGTTTGTAGTAGAAGTAGCTCATACGCCTAATGTGATAATGTGATGAAGGCTCGTACAAATTAATAGAGGGAAGCTATGCCTCCCTCTATATAGTTCCTATTATTATATTTTTATTTCACTTTTGTGAATGTAAGAGGTTGTGTACTTAACATAGCAGGTACGTGTAATTGAATCGTTTGGAACTGTCCGCTTGTATTCATCTCGTAAGACAGCAGCACATTCATTTCGATTTGGAATAAGTCTAATGTTGCAGAAAACATGTCGTAATGATGATGCTTCAGCTGTACTTTCATTTCTGTGAATTGTAAATATAACTCTTCATTTTGCTTATATACTTCTAGTGTTCCGTAAGCAGGGTGTTCGAATGTGCCAGTGTAATCTTTTAATGGATGAGAAGGTGTGGTATCTTTTACTTGCTCTGGAAGTGATTGGTTTCCTTCTTTCATCATGTCTTTCAGTTTAGTGGTGTCTTCTATAGCACGCTTATGCCAATCAATGGTTTCTAGCTCAAGAAGTTCGTCATAGATTTGATTTGCAAGATAATTAGGGAGTAATGTACTTCCAGAGTTAGTTAATATGACAAGACCTATATTTTCTTTTGGAATGAATGAGACAAGTGCTGTAAAACCATCGATACTTCCGCCGTGATGAATCACTTTATAGCCACGATAAGCGCTAATAAACCAGCCAAGACCGTAATTGTTCAATGGTGATTCAGGTGTTGATAAAAACGGTTGATCTGGAATTGTGTTGTGCGATGTATACATTTGTTGTAGTAATTCGGAAGATAGTAATTCATGCTCTCCACTTTTTCCTTGATTAAGATGGAAAAGCACCCAATTTGCCATATCTTCGATTGTAGAATTGATGCATCCAGCAGCTCCTACTGTATCAATATTACGGAATGGTACCTCTTTTATTTCTTCATCTTTCTCAACATAAGGCAATGCATAGTCATTCGTATTTTGTGAATCAGTGACAGAGAAGTTTGTTTGTTCCATTTGAAGTGGTTCTAAAATATGTTCTTTGACGTATTGTTCCCATGTCTGATCTGTAATGTTTTCTACTATATAGCTTATTGTTGCATACATTAAGTTGTTATATAAGAAAGCAGTGCGAAATGGCGCATCGAGTGATAAATGCTTTATTTTTTCAACGATGTCTTTTCGAGTTAAGGAAGAGTTGTACCAAAGAGCATCATGCCGACTTACGCCAGAGCGGTGAGAAGCTAAATCCCGCGCTGTAATTTGCGAGCTTGCAAATATATCGGATAAAGAGAATGTAGGAATATAAGATTGAACAGGAGCATCCCAATCAAACTTTTTCTGCCCTGCTAATAGGCTTAAAGAAAGTGTACCAAACGCTTTTGTCGCAGAGCCGATTGCAAAGCGAGTTTGAGGTGTAACTGGCTCTTTCTGTTCCAAATTACGATAGCCAAATCCTTCTGAAACAATGACTTTTCCATCTTTTATAATCGCAACAGCAGCTCCCGGAACATTTAAATCTTTCATCATTTTTTCAATTGTTGATTGTAATGTACTAACAACAGGGATTTCGATTTTAGACATGTTTCTAACCTCCAAATATTATTTTATACTTCCGCACTATAGTTTCTTTGATAAGGAGTTAAATACCTCTTAAAAGATGCAAAGTTAAGAATTTTGTAAGAATCATTAAAATGGATATTCCATATTAGATTTTTGTCAATACTTACTATATCGAAATATTTTTCAATAAGTCTTACTGAGAATTTTGCATGCAGAAATATTTTTTGTATGATAAACTCCTTATAGGAAATAGATGCGAAAGAGGGTTTTTCTTACATATGAAACATGCTGAATATGAATACTTAAATTTGTGCCGCCATGTGATGGAGCATGGTACAAAAAAAGAAGATCGTACAGGAACAGGGACTGTATCTGTATTTGGATATCAAATGCGTTTTGACCTTAGCAAAGGATTCCCTTTATTAACGACAAAACGTGTTCCATTCCGCTTAGTAGCTAGTGAACTCCTTTGGTTTATGAAAGGTGATACAAATATTCGCTACTTACTTCAAAATAACAATAATATTTGGAATGAATGGGCGTTTAAAAGCTGGGTAGAAAGTGATGCGTACGAAGGACCAGATATGACAGACTTTGGACTTCGCTCACAGCAAGATGAAGAGTTTAAGAAACAATACGATGAGCAAATGGAATTATTTAAAAAGAATGTACTAGAAGATGATGATTTTGCAAATCAGTATGGCTATTTAGGAGATGTATACGGAAAACAATGGCGTGCTTGGAAAACGACAGCAGGTGAGACAATTGATCAGTTAAAAGATGTAATCGAAATGATTAAGAAAACACCAGATTCTCGTCGTTTACTCGTTTCTGCTTGGAATCCTGAAGATGTGCCAAGCATGGCATTGCCACCTTGTCATACGCTATTTCAATTTTACGTAGCAGACGGAAAACTATCATGTCAGTTATATCAACGAAGCGGTGATATTTTCCTTGGCATTCCATTTAATATTGCAAGCTATTCATTGTTAACACATTTAATTGCGCATGAGTGTGGTTTAGAAGTAGGGGAGTTCGTTCATACGATTGGAGACGCGCATATTTACACAAATCATTTTGAGCAAGTGGAAAAGCAGCTAGCTCGTGAACCACGCCCATTCCCAATGTTAAAATTAAACCCAGATGTAAAGTCTGTTTTTGACTTTGAAATGGAAGATTTAACGTTAGAAGGTTATGACCCACATCCTGCAATTAAAGCGCCTGTCGCAGTGTAAACGCAAAAGGAGATGAAAATATGATTATTTCATTTATGGTCGCAATGGATGAAAATAAAGTCATCGGTAAGGATAATAAGCTACCATGGCATTTACCAAGTGAATTGCAATATGTTAAGAAGACCACAATGGGGCACCCACTTATTATGGGAAGAAAAAATTATGAAGCGATCGGAAGACCACTTCCAGGAAGACGGAATATTATCGTAACGCGTAATATGAATTATCATGTAGAAGGTTGTGAAATTGCGCATTCTGTAGAAGAAGTTTTTGAGCTTTGTAAAGATGAAGAAGAAATTTTCATTTTTGGTGGAGCACAAATTTACGAATTATTTTTACCATATGTAAACAAGCTTTATATCACAAAGATTCACCATTCATTTGGAGGAGACACATTCTTCCCGGAAATGAATATGAAAGAATGGAAAGAAGTTTTTGTAGAAAAAGGCGTTACGGATGAAAAGAATCCATACACATATTACTATCACATATATGAAAAACAACAATAATTATAAAAAAGATTGATGTGGAGTTCACATCAATCTTTTTATTTGGATAACAAGATAAAACTTTATGAATGAACTTTTTTGGTGATATAATGGTAGAGGCTGTAAGTATTAGTAGCCTAGGAAAAATTCATAAAAGAAAGATTTATATTTAGTATTTCTTTGCTTAGCTAAAGGAGGAGAATCGGTTGAAAAAACTATGGGGGCTGCTTTTTCTTTGCTTCATACTCATGCTAGTAGGATGCGGTAAAGAAGAAAAGCCAGAACAAGCATTTGATACATATGCAAAAGCGTGGAATAAACAAAAATTTGCAGATATGTATGATTTGTTATCAGAAAATGCGAAAAAATCTATTTCAAAAAAAGATTTTACAGAGAAGTACGAAAAGATTTATGCGGGTATTGAAGTTAAAAATCTGAAGGTAGAAACAGGAGAAGTAAAAGAAGATAAAGCAGATAAAGGGCCAGTTCCTTTTAAAGTGAGTATGGATACAGTTGGTGGGAAAATTTCCTTTTCGCACGAAGCAAAGCTTGTGAAAGAGAGAGATGGAGATAAAGAATCTTGGAAAATAGATTGGACTCCAGATTTTATTTTTCCGGGGATGACAAAAGACAGTAAAATACGTATGCAAACGTTTCAAGCGAAGCGCGGGGAAATATATGATCGTAATGAAAAAGGGCTTATAACAAATGGAACGGCATCTGAAATCGGAATCATTCCAGGACAATTAGGAGAGGCTGCACCGCAGACAAAAGAAACAGTAGCGAAACTACTGAATATGTCTGTAGAAGAAATTGATCAAAAACTTGCGGCTAAATGGGTGAAACCAGATTATTTTGTGCCAATCGGTATTTTACAAGAAGGTGCAACGCAAAATGATTATATTGATTTGCCAGGAGTTTCATCGCGCCCGGTGAAAGTTCGTACATATCCATTAGGAGAAGCGGCAGCGCATTTAACGGGGTACATAGGAAAAGTAAGTGCAGAAGACTTAAAGACCCTTCAGAAAAAAGGTTATCAAGCAGATGATCCAATTGGAAAAGCTGGTTTAGAGCAAATATTTGAAGATGAATTGCGCGGCGAAAAGGGTGGCCGTGTCTTCATGGAAGATGCACAAGGAAAAGAAATAAAAGATTTAGCGAAAAAAGAAGCAAAAGATGGAAAAAATATTACTTTAACAATTGATAGTACAGTTCAAGAAAAAATCTTTAACGAAATGAAGGGAGAAGCTGGTTCAAGTGCAGCGATCAATCCACAAACTGGTGAAACAATTGCACTTGTAAGTAGTCCTGCATATAATCCAAACGTAATGGTAAGAGGGGCATCAAAAGCACAACGTGAAGCATGGGCTAATGATCCGAAAAAACCAATGACGAATCGTTTTACACAAGCATCCGCACCAGGATCTGTATTTAAGCCAATTACAGGTGCAATCGGTCTTGAAACGAAAACAATTGATCCAAAAGAGGAATTGAAAATAGAAGGATTACAATGGACAAAAGATTCTTCATGGGGAAATTATTATGTAACACGTGTAAAAGATGCGAGTCCAATTGATTTTGACAAAGCAATGAAGTTTTCTGATAACATTTACTTTGCACAAGAAGCTTTAAAAATTGGTAAAGATAAATTTATGAGTGAAGCAAAGAAATTTGGATTCGATGAAAAATTACCAATTGAATATGGATTCCCAGTTTCAAAAATTGCAAAAGGTGGTATTAAAAATGATATTCAAATGGCTGATACAGGGTATGGACAAGGCCAAGTATTAATGACACCTCTTCATTTAGCATTAACATATGCACCAATTGTAAATGAAGGTGATATACCGTCTCCACACTTAATTAAAGATGATAAACAAGCTAAACCTTGGAAAGAAAATGTAATTTCTAAAGGAAACCAAGATATATTAAAAAATGCGTTAACAAAAGTAATTAATGATGAAGATGGTACAGGGAAAATCGCTAAGATTGATGGAATGACTCTCGCTGGAAAAACGGGAACAGCTGAGTTAAAAGAATCAAAAGAAGCAGAGGGAAAAGAACTTGGATGGTTCGCTGCTTTTGATGCAAATTCACCAAACATGATTGTAACGATGATGATCGAGGACGTAAAAGGTCGAGGTGGAAGTAACGTACCGGGTGAGAAAGTGAAACATATTTTTCAAAAGTAATAGCTAACAAAAAGCTATCTCCACGAAAGGAGATAGCTTTTTCTATATGAGGCAAAAAACAAGTGATGAATAATTATATTAACTTACGAAAAAAAAGTAGCTATTTTTTATTGACATTAGGGAGATGTTTTTGTATTATTACTTACATAAGGTAAGTAATTTACTTTTTAATTAAAAATCTCAAATTAAAGATAATCATTAAGGGAGAGAATAAAAATGACAAAAGTACTATTTATTACAGCAAATCCAAACTCTGCAGAAGCATCTTTCGGTATGGCAGTAGGGGAAGCTTTTATCGAAGCATATAAAAATGAACATCCACAAGATGAAGTAGTAACAATTGACTTATTTAATACAACTGTACCAGCAATTGATGCTGAAGTATTTGCTGCTTGGGGTAAATTTGCAGCAGGTGAAGGTTTTGAAACATTAAGTGAAAGTCAACAACAAAAAATCGCGGCAATGAACACAAACCTAGAAACATTTATGAATGCTGATCGCTATGTATTTGTAACACCAATGTGGAACTTTAGCTATCCACCAGTAGTAAAAGCATACTTAGATAACTTATCCATCGCAGGTAAAACATTTAAATATACTGAAAACGGACCAGTTGGTTTATTAGAAGGTAAAAAAGCACTTCACATTCAGGCAACAGGCGGCGTATATTCTGAAGGACCTTACGCAGCAATGGACTTCGGTCGTAACCACCTAAATGCTGTATTAGGATTTATGGGTGTATCTGATACAGAATACCTTGCAGTTGAAGGAATGAATGCAAATCCTGAAAAAGCACAGGAAATTAAAGAAGCAGCAATTGCAAATGCACGTGAAGTAGCAAAACGTTTCTAATATAGAAAACTCAAAAATGTCCAAACGCTTGTCGTTTGGACATTTTTTCTTCTTTTTCCTTCGTTTGTCTAGTATAATGAATGACGGAGTGATAATAGGTGGGGGTTCTATATGATTCAAACGTTTTTTAAAATCTTTTATTTAATTTTAATTGTAATTGGTATTACACCGAGGTTATGGCGTATAAAGCGTAAAGCAAATACGATGTCGCCACAAGAAAAAGATCGCCTCGTGTATAAAACAACAAACTGGTTTGGTAAGAAAATGGTTCGTGTAGCCGGATCGACTGTACAAGTAAACGGACTTGAAAATGTGCCGAAAGATAAGCCTGTACTTGTTGTAAGTAATCATCAAAGTGACATGGATATTCCAGTTTTACTTGGGTACTTAAATAAACCAATTGGATTTGTTTCAAAAGCAGAAATTAAGAAATTTCCGCTTGTACCAACTTGGATGGAATTGATGAATTGTGTGTTTATGGATCGCAGTGATCGTCGTCAGTCTCTTCAAGCTATTAAAGATGGAATCGAATTATTAAAGAATGGTCATTCAATTGTAATTTTCCCAGAAGGAACGCGCAGTAAAGGCGGTGAAATGGGAGATTTTAAAGCAGGGAGTTTTCATCTTGCGGTAAAATCGGGTGTGGCTATATTGCCGGTAACACTGGATGGAACATATAAGATGTTTGAAGCAAATGGAAATTGTATGAAGCCTGCGCAGGCAACAGTAACCATTTCAAAACCAATTACACCGGAGCAATATGCAAGTATGGATGTTAAAGAACTAACGCAGTATACGAAAGATATTATTGCAGCTCAATTACATAAGTAATAGAAAAGTCTCAGCTTGAAAAAGCTGAGACTTTTTTTATGCAACAGGCAATACATAAAACAATACGCAGAAAAACATCATTGTGCTACCACCTAATACAAAAAGATGCCAAATTGCATGGTTGAAGGGGAGTTTTTCCCAAAGGAAGAAGATTGCTCCTACGGAATATAGAATCCCACCGATTAACAATAGTGAAAATCCGTGCCCGGTTAAGTTTTCATAAAGTGGTTTGATGGCGACGATAATGAGCCATCCCATAATGATGTAGCACAGTGTTGACATTTTGATAAAACGTCGTACAAAGAAAATTTTAAAAATAATCCCACCGATAGCAAGCGTCCAAATAATTGCAAGTAATGTCCAGCCAAGTGGACCTCGCAGAGTAATCAGTAAAAATGGTGTATATGTGCCAGCAATCAATAGATAGATGGCGGAGTGATCTAAAATCGTAAATAACTTTTCTACTTTTGGATGGTGGATGCTGTGTAATAGCGTCGAAAATAAATATAGTAGAAACATGCTTACACCGTAAACGGTAAATCCAACAACAGCAGAAGCTGTGCCATGCTTTGAGGCATGAATAATTAATATAATCAAAGCCGGAATACTTAAAATGGCACCGATGCCATGGGTAATCGCGTTGGCAATTTCTTCTTTTACAAACCTTGTCATCCGTGTTACTTTTTGAGTCATGAGTCGAATCCTTTCTCACATGATGAAATAAGATGTATTTTCTTTTACAATATCATATACGAAAGAAATAGAAAATGAAAATTGTTTAATTGATTATATTTTTGAATTTTTTTGACAAAAGATAGCGGATACATTGACGTTTACAAACTTTTTTGACAAAATGAAATTAAGCGACAATAAGGGGGAAGAAATATGCCAATGAACATTGGATTTCCAGGTTTAATATTAATTTTGGTACTCGCTTTAATTATTTTTGGTCCTAAAAAGTTACCTGAAATTGGACGGGCATTTGGAGAAACGTTAAAAGAATTTAAAAAGTCTACAAAAGGATTGCATGATGATACAGAGGGAAAGAAATAAGCTTCACTAGATTATTTTGAGCTTATGGCTTTCCAGTGAGTAAGGAATGTGGTGATAAGAGTGGGCAATCAAGAAATGAGTGTCACAGAGCATCTTGGTGAGTTAAGAAAGCGACTCATTATAACAGCGCTGACGTTTCTATTTTTTATTGTCATTGGTTTTTCGTTTACGAAAGAAATATATAATTTTATCGTAAAAGATTTAAATATGAAATTAACTGTTTTAGGTCCGAGTGATATTTTATGGATTTATTTTGTGATAGCGGCTGTTTTTTCGATTGTATGTACAATACCAATCGCAGCATTACAAATTTGGTTATTTGTCAAACCAGCATTACATCAGCATGAACGAAAAATGACGATTCTTTATATACCGGCATTATTTTTATTGTTTATTGGCGGACTTTGCTTTGGCTATTTTTTAATTTTACCATTTGTTTTGCAATTTTTAATGAGTCTTGGTGATGATATGTTTCAAACAATGTTTACGACGGAAAAGTATTTTTCATTTGTGATGAATATGACTGTACCGTTTGCAGTGATTTTTGAACTTCCCGTCGTTGCGATGTTTTTAACAAGCATAGGGGTCCTCAATCCAATAGCACTTCAAAAAGTGAGAAGGTATGCGTATTTTATTTTAATTGTTATCGCTGTTTGTATTACACCACCAGACTTTATTTCTGATTTTTCAGTAGCGGTACCTCTTCTTGTAATTTATGAATTAAGTATTACAGCATCAAAGCTTGTTTATAAGCGGAAAATAAAACGAGAAATGAATACAGAATCAAAAAGTGCCTCATTATAAAGGCACTTTTTTTATTTATTTGTTATACTATACTTGTAATCGTATACAATATAAAGAAGAAAAAAATTATAGAATCTCCGAAATTTAGACAAACTTTTCACCATTGTAAGTTTATACTGAAGTTATAAATCCAATAAAAAAGAGGATTGATATCGTGATTATGAAAAGTTTTTATTTCACCCATTCAACAGGGAATTGTGTCAAAATATTTGAAATCCCTGTCCTACAAGCACAACATCCATTAGCATTTCTAATTCAGTCACGTCTTCAACTATTTATTGCCAAAATTCAAAAACAAAAACAACCGAGATTCTCATACTCTTTTCGCGAATATTTACAAAGTTGCTTAAAGTGGAATGACTATTCGAATGTGTATCAAACAAATTCACTTGAAAAAAATGCATAGTCTAAAATAAGACAGGGCAAATGTGCTCTGTCGTTTTCTTTTTAGCTATAAAACAGAAGATTTTTACTGAAAAATGCTTTCAAATGGTTGAAAGCATTAGGAATACTAGTATAATAACAAGGAGAGCGTATTGGAAAGGGAAGAAGTAAAATATGCAAAAAATTAAAATTGTAACAGATTCAACGGCTGATTTATCACAAGATGTGATTGAGAAATATGATATTCATGTTATCCCATTATCTATTTCTGTAAATGGACAAACATACTTAGATAGAGTAGATTTACAACCCGATGAATTTATCGAAGAAATGGCGAAATCAGAAGAATTACCAAAGACATCACAACCTGCTATGGGATCATTTGTAGAGATGTATGAAAAGCTAGGAGAAGATGGAAGTCAGGTGCTTTCTATTCATATGACAAGTGGAATGAGTGGTACAGTTGCAACGGCAAATAGTGCTGCATCAATGACAGAAACAAAGGTTACGGTTGTTGATTCTCAATTTATTACTCATGGTTTAGCATATCAAGTACTTGAAGCTGCAAAAATGGCACAAGAAGAACGCTCGTTAGAAGATATTTTAAAACGTCTTGATGAAGTAAGAAAAAATACTCGTTTATATGTAGTTGTGGATACGTTAGAAAATTTAGTCAAAGGTGGACGTATTGGAAAAGGAAAAGCATTTATTGGTTCATTATTAAATATTAAACCGATTGCTAGCCTTGAAGATGGTGTATATAACCCTGTAACAAAAGTACGTAGCCAAGGGCAAATTGTAAAAACTTTAGCGAAATTATTTGAGCAAGATACAGCTGGGAAAGTAGTAAAAGCAGTTGCGATTCCACATGCAAAAGCACTTCCGCTAGCAGAAAGTGTAAAAGCAGCTGTTGAAAAAGTTAGTGGATTCACACAATCAGAGATTTTTTATACAACTCCAATTATAAGTACTCATACAGGACCAGGAGCAATTGGTTTTATGTATTTAGCAGAGTAAAAAAAAGCTACTTGAATGAATCATTCAAGTAGCTTTTTTACTAGTATAGAAAATATGAGATGAGAAGAGTAATAAAGGCACTTCCGCTAATGAAGTAACGTGTTTGTAAGTATTTTTCCATGAAAACACCCTTTTCATTTTTCTCTATATAATGTATTTCTAAAGAGATTTGTTATACTCTAATGTTTGTTTATGCTCCTTTTTCTCATTTGTTGATGGGGGAGAAATATACGTTTGACCAAGAAACAATACGTGAAGTTGTTCCCAAGGTAACATACGTAAATTCCAGTTGTTACGAAGTCGTGTAATCGCCTCTCTCGGTGTCTCGTCAGCGAGTGCGAATGTACCGTAATGCATTGGGATGAAATGCATTGCTTTTATATCTAAAAAGGCTTGTACTGCTTCCTCGGGGGAAACATGTGATTCTTTCATAAACCATTCTGGTTCATATGCACCGATAGGCATTAAGGCAATATCAATAGAAAATCGATTACCAATTTCTTTAAATCCTCGGAAATAGCCACTATCACCACAAAAATAAATCGTTTCATCTGTTGTTCTGTTATCGATAACCCATCCACCCCAGTGGGAAGTATTCATATCAAGCAATGCTCTTCTTGTCCAGTGCTGCGCTGGTACGAAGTGAAAATCGACATCATCAATTTTTGTGGATTCCCACCAATTATATTCTTCTACTCGCATAATTTTTTTTCTGGTAAATAATTTTTTTAATCCAGTGGGTACTAAGTATAGAACATCCGAATTCAATTGACGAAGTGTGGAAAAATCCAAATGATCATAATGACCGTGTGAAATAAGGACAATATCAATCTTGGGCAATTCCTGTAATGTAAGGCCGGGACTCGTTAGTCTTGGTACAAGCTTTATTTTTTTTGACCATACTGGATCTGTTAAAATGTTGAGCCCGTTTGTTTGTATAAGGAATGTTGAGTGACCTATCCATGTAATCGTTGTTTTTTCAGTATTCGTTCGTAATAATTGAGCATGCTTGATAGGTGATTGTTCTACTAGATAAGAAAAATCTTTTTTGCTTTGTTTTCGTTCTTTACGCCAACGTAAAAACGAACGAATTGTTTTTTTTGTACTAACATTATCCATGTTTTCATAGCGCTTTGCCATGAACATCACCTCATTTAAGATCTTTGTAGTTGTATTGTACCGAAATGTTGTAAAGGAAAAAAGTGAGGAAAATTGATTAACGATTAAAAAATTGTAAAAAATAGTGTGATCATCTTTACAAAGTAGAAAAACAGGAGTGACGTATTAAAAATTGTTATGTAAAGAGACAAGAAGGAGAGAATATTAGTAAACAATAAAACATTTGTCTAGTAATTCGCTCAAAAATAGGAAGTAACATACTTAAATTCGTACGATTTCGTGAACAAATAGGATAAACAATTTTCTCATAGTGTTTACTTTTGTTATGATAAACATGTCATACGTAAATTTAGGGAAGAGAGGTTTGAAAATGAAGCGTTATCAAAAGCTGATTGGTCTCATAGTTGTTTTTTGCTTATTTATACTTGCAGGATGTGGCTCAGGATCAAAACTCCGTAAACCATTAAATTGGGACTTGGAAGCATTTCAATACATAAATCAAGATGGTAAAAAGTTTGGAACAAAAGATTTAAAAGGGAAAGTATGGGTAGCTGACTTTATGTTTACAAATTGTCAAACGGTTTGTCCTCCGATGACTGCTAATATGGCAAAGCTACAAAAAATGGCGAAAGAAAAAAAATTAGATGTTCAATTTGTATCATTTAGTGTAGATCCTGAAGTAGATAAGCCAGAGAATTTGAAAGCATTTATACAAAAGTTCACAGAAGATACGAGTAATTGGAACTTGCTAACAGGATACTCATTAGAAGATGTGAAAAAATTCGCAAAGGATAATTTCCAAACGCTTGTAGATAAGCCAGATAATACAGATCAAGTTATGCATGGAACATCGTTTTATCTAATCGACCAAGAGGGTAAAGTGATGAAGAAATACAGTGGAATTAGCAATACACCATATGAAGATATTTTACGTGATATGGAACGGTTATTGAGATAAAAGAAAGAAGGATGCTGAGCATCCTTCTTTTTGTATATAGAAAAAATATATAATGGTTAATCTATGGATAAAATATCGTGCTGTTGTGGAAGTTTTGGAGCACGTATTTCTAAAATGCCATTTTGATAGGAGGCTTTCGCACCTTTTTTTCTAATTAAATATGGAAGTTTAATCATACGAGAAGCTCCTGACATGGATCGCTCACGACGATAGTAGTTATGTGAAACTTCACCTTTTGTTTCTTCCACGATGTCTTCTGTAACAGAGATTTTTAAGTATTCACTTTGAATTTCTATTTGAATTTGTTCCTTTTGAACGCCTGGGAGTTCTGCTTTTATGACTAGTTCTTCGCCAGCTTCATATAGGTCCACGGGGAATGTTAATAAACGGTTTCCTTTTTGAAAAAAGTGATTCATATCTGCAATTACATCACGTAGTGGTGTTTGTTCAAAAAAATCATCAATTTGTTTTAAGTAACTACGAATTGGTGGACGAGACGAAGAATCTTTTTTTTCATCACTCATGTTTTTTGCCTCCTAGAAATCAATTTGCAATATCATATGACAAATGTGTGCGAATGTGAGTGCCTATTTTTCATGTTTACTCAAAAAAAATGGGTAAAATGTGAAATGGAGTGATTTTTTTATAGTTTTTGTCGCCATATTGAGTTGATTATGCTAGTATAAATAGGGTTGATATAGTAGTATAGAAACAGAATGAAAACTGAAAGAGGGTAAGAAGTATGTGTGGTTTTGTAGGATGTTTATGTGAAAACCCTAGAGAGTTTTCAGAAACAGAAAAACATCAATTTGAAAATATGAACACGATTATTTTCCACCGTGGTCCAGATGACGAAGGATATTTTCGTGACGAACATGTACAATTTGGCTTCCGCCGTTTAAGTATCATTGACTTAGAGGCAGGACATCAGCCGCTAACTTATGAAAATGATCGATATGTAATTATTTTTAATGGTGAAATTTACAACTATGTAGAATTACGTGAAATGCTACTTGAAAAAGGTGCAACGTTTGCAACGCAATCTGATACAGAAGTTATCCTTGCTTTGTATGCACACATGAAAGAGAAATGTGTTGATTACCTTCGCGGTATGTTTGCATTTATGATTTGGGATCGTGAAGAAAAGAAACTTTTCGGTGCACGTGACCATTTCGGTATTAAGCCGTTATATATCGCGGAGCAAGGTGATACAACATTCTTTGCATCTGAGAAGAAAAGTATTATGCATGTAATGCAAGATAAAGGGGTAAACCCAACTTCATTACAACATTACTTTACGTATCAATATGGTCCAGAGCCAGAAACGTTAACAACTGATATTAACAAAATTGAACCTGGTCATTATTTTGTAAAAGAAATCGGTAAAGAGATGGAAATTCATCGCTACTGGAAACCGTATTTCAATGCTTCAAATGCAACGAAAGAGGAGCACATTCAAGCGATTCGCGATGTATTATATGATTCTGTAAAAGTTCATATGCGTAGTGATGTGCCGGTAGGTTCATTCTTATCTGGTGGTATCGATTCATCTATCATTGCTTCTATTGCAAGAGAAATGAATCCAAATCTTTTAACATTCTCTGTTGGTTTCGAACGCCGTGGCTTCAGTGAAGTTGACGTTGCAAAAGAAACTGCAGAAAAACTAGGTGTAACAAACCATAGTGTCTTTATTACAGCAAAAGAATTCATGAACGAATTCCCAAAAATCATTTGGCATATGGATGATCCTTTAGCTGATCCAGCTGCTGTACCATTGTACTTCGTAGCAAAAGAAGCACGTAAGCATGTAACAGTAGTTCTTTCTGGTGAAGGTGCAGACGAGCTGTTTGGTGGATATAACATTTATCGTGAGCCAAATTCTTTAAAAATGTTCTCTTACATCCCTACTCCAGGTAAAAGCGTCTTAAAAGCATTAAGTGGTGCGCTTAAAGAAGGATTTAAAGGGAAAAGCTTCTTAGAGCGTGGATGTACACCAATTGAAGAACGTTACTATGGTAATGCGAAAATCTTCCGTGAAGAAGAAAAAGCTGAATTAATGAAGTATTACAATGAGAGTGTTAACTACATGGATATCACGAAACCATTGTATAATGAAATTAAAGATTATGACGATGTTAGCAAAATGCAATACATCGACATGTTCACATGGCTACGTGGTGACATTTTATTAAAAGCTGATAAAATGACGATGGCAAATTCATTAGAACTTCGTGTACCATTCTTAGATAAAGAAGTATTTGACGTTGCGTCTAAAATTCCAACAGAATTAAAAATTGCAAACGGAACGACAAAAGCAATTTTACGTGAAGCAGTGCGCGGAATCGTTCCAGATCACGTATTAGATCGTAAAAAGCTTGGCTTCCCAGTGCCGATTCGTCACTGGTTAAAAGATGAAATGCACGACTGGGCTGTTAATATTATTAAAGAAAGCAAAACAGAGCATTTAATCGACAAACAGTACGTATTAAACTTATTGGAAGCGCATTGTGCAGATAAAGGCGATTATAGCCGTAAAGTTTGGACAGTACTTGCATTTATGGTATGGCACCAAATTTATGTTGAGCATAAATATGATACAAATGAGTTTCATGAAGAAACAAAGCGTGCGTATAGCTTAGTATAAGTAGGAAAACCTTAAGATCGTATACGATCTTAAGGTTTTTTTCATAAATATGTATTGTGCTTGATACAATAAGAATAAGAGGGTGGACAAAATATGATTACGTTTGAAAAAGTGAATACAGAGACAAAAAAAGTTGTTAAAGAAATGTTTGTTTCTCATGGTTTAAATAGGAAGGAAGTTCAATATTGTATAAAAGTTGATGATACATATATTGGTGTAATGGATTATACGGCACAAGGTGAGCATGCGATATTATCTAATTTAATGATTCATTTTGATTACCAAGGTTACGGCTATGGAACAAACGCTTATTTTACATTTGAGGAAATGATGAAGCGTAGAGATATAAAGGATATCCAGGTGTTACAAGGGGATTTAACTGAACAAGCTAAATCTTTTATAGAGGGACTTGGCTTTATATGGAATGGTGAAATGTACATAAAACGCTTTTAGAAGGAAAGGAGATACCTAAGGGAAGAAATGAACATAAGGCAGGTGGATGTATGACGATGACGTCTGGTTTTTTACTAATAGGGGGTTGTTTTGTAGTAGCAGAACTATGCCAAATTTTCATTCGGAAAATGATGCGTAAAAAGCGTAAACCGTATGAATGGCAATACATTCCGGTATTTTGTATTCTGTTTTTTACTTTGTATATATTACAAAATACAATCCACTTTCCGCCAATGTTGAACATTTTTTTGAAGTTTGGCTTAATATATAGTGGAATTGGAATAGCTATTCTTGTTTGTTTATTTTGTATCCGGCATATTCATTATCAGTCGTACATATTTATTTTAAATTGGCTCAATCGGGACGATGGAAACCGCCTTACATAAGGGGGTTTTTTGTTTGTTTTGTAACCAAATCTTTATGTTGTACATAAAATAGGACGAGCATAAATATAAGCTCCATTAAATACAGAAAGGAAATGGTATATGAAGCTAATTATAGATGCAGGTCACGGTGGATACGATTCCGGTGCTGTTGGAAACGGTTTGATTGAAAAAAATCTAACACTTCAAATTGCTAGACGTGTTCGAGATATTTTACTTGCAAATTATACAATTAATATTAAGATGACACGCGATAGTGATGTATTTATTGCATTATCTGAACGTGCGAATATTGCTAATTCTTTCGGAGCAGATTTTTTCATCTCATTTCATATTAATAGTGGCGGTGGAACAGGTTTTGAAAGTTATATTTATAACGGACTATCAGATAGCAGTTCTGCAGCAGCGAAACAACAAAAGATGCATGCAGCAGTTAATCCTGTTTTAACGAAATACGGTTTGCGTGATCGTGGTGCGAAAAAGGCAAATTACGCAGTACTAAGGGAAACAGCTATGGATGCTATATTAACAGAAACAGCTTTTATTGATACAACTTTTGATGCAAATTTATTAAAAAATCCGCAGTTTATAGAAGATTTATGCCAAGCATATGCAAGAGGAATTGTTGCAATTTTAGGGTTAACGGCAAATCCCAATCCCCCAAACCCAAAACCACCAACTCCAGCACCTCAAACAATAGGCGTAGCATATATTCGCGGGAAGAACGTAAATTTAAGAAGTGGCCCATCAACAGCATCTTCAGTCATTCGTCAATTAAATGCTCCAGAATCGTATGTAGTGTATCAGGAAAGTAACGGCTGGCTAGATTTAGGGGCAGGGCAATGGGTATATAATGATCCATCGTATATTGATTATGTGAAATACGGAAATAGCGATGGTAGTCCGATTGGCGTAGCGAATATTCAAGGAACGAATGTGAATTTAAGAAGCGGTCCATCAACGTCATCTTCAGTCATTCGAAAGCTAAACCCTCCAGAATCGTATTTAGTATACACAAATCAAAATGGTTGGCTAAACCTTGGAGGCAATCAATGGATTTATTATGACCCATCTTATATCGAGTACAATCAATATTAAAATATCAACGATTACCAATGAAATTAAATGCCCCCTGCCTTGAATGTCTTGCAAACAGAAGGACATAGAGGGAGGGGCTTTTTGTGAGAAAATAATATATTAATATTGCAAATTATAAAAGTGTTAATTGGACTTATCATTGTACTAGCTATGCAATTCGTGTTAAAAAAGGAAATTCCAAATATGCATTATGTACGTTATGTATTGATTGGGATGACAATTACGTTTGTATGCCTGTTTATTTTTCGTATCTGTCGAGTTAATTGATAGGATGAACTGGAGAAAATATATTCTAGAAAAGTTTTTTAAAAATATATTGACAACTTTCAGTCTATACATTAACCTTTAAAATGTTAATGATAATCAATTTCATCCAGGAGGAAATATGATCCAGACTAAAAATATCTTTATTCTCTGCATTGTAATGTTAATGGTTATGATTGCAGGATGTGGCAAAGAAGAGAAGAAAGAAACGAATGCAGCAGCAAAAGGAACAGATTCGTATGTAATTAAGCATGCGATGGGAGAAACAACGATTAAAGGGACACCTAAAAGAGTCGTTGTCCTGACAAATGAAGGTGCTGAGGCACTTTTAGCCGTAGGAGTTACACCGGTTGGTTCTACAAAGCCAAGAGCTGGTGATGAATGGTATCCGCACTTAGCAAAAGAATTGAAAGATACAAAAGTTGTAGGAACTGAGCGTGACGTTAACTTAGAGGCAATTATGAAACTAAAGCCTGATTTAATTATTGGGAATAAAATGCGTCATGAAAAGGTATATGAACAATTAAAAGAGATTGCACCTACTGTTTATGCTGAAACACTACGCGGAGATTGGAAAGAAAACTTTGCGTTATACACAAAAGCAGTAAATAAAGAAAAAGAAGGTCAAAAAGCGCTGGCTGATTATAAGAAGCGCATTGAAGGAATCAAAGAGAAACTAGGAGATAAAGTATCATCTAAAGTTTCTATCATTCGTTTCGTTCCAGGCGATGTTCGTATTTATCAAAAGAATTCATTCTCTGGTGTTGTTTTAAATGATATCGGATTTAAACGACCACCACTTCAAGATAAGGATGACTTTGCGATAAAAGGTGTTACAAAAGAGCAAATTCCGAATATGGATGGAGACTACTTATTCTATTTCACATCGGATAAAAATGCTGATAAAAATAATGAAGGAAATACAATAGCGAAAGAATGGACAGAAGACCCACTCTTTAAACAGCTACAAGCTTCCAAAAATAATAAAGTATTTGAAGTAGATGAAGTTATTTGGAATACAGCAGGCGGTATTAAAGCTGCAAATCTTATGTTGGATGACATTGAAAAATACTTTTTGAAATAAGTAAAGTAGAGTAGAAAAACACATCACTATTAATGAAGTGAACCCAAAAAGTTAGACAAATATTCTAAGCAGCTAATAAGGATTGGATTCTGTATTGTACAGGGCTCAATCCTTTTAGTTTTATCTTAATACGTTTGTGATTGTAATAGTAAATATATTTTTCTAATTCCAAAGTAAAATGTTCCATGCTTTCGAACTCTTGTAGATAAAGTAATTCAGATTTTAATAACCCAAAGAAATTTTCAATGACTGCGTTATCTAAACAGTTGCCCTTACGGGACATACTTTGCGTAATTTGATGTTCTTTAAGTAAGTGCTGGTATTGAGTCATTTGATATTGCCACCCTTGATCCGAATGGAGTATAGGGGAATCACCTTCGTTTAAACGCTCAAACGCTTGATCTAACATCTTTGTAACGAGTGGAAATACAGGTCGTGTTTCTATATTATAAGCAATGATTTCACCATTAAAGAGATCTAAAACTGGCGATAAATAGAGCTTCTTCCCGAATAAATGGAATTCTGTCACATCCGTAACCCATTTCTCATTAGGCTTAGAAGCCTTAAAATCACGTTGAAGAACATTTGGAGAAATTCTTCCAACATTTCCACGATAAGAACGATACTTCTTCATACGGACAAGAGATTTTAAACCTAGCTCAATCATTAAACGACGTACCGTTTTATGATTGATTGAGTAACTTCGATTTTTTAATTCTAACGTGATGCGTCGATACCCATATCTTCCTTTATGTTCATCGAAAATCTGTTTAATGATTTCTTTTACTTCTTTGTATTTGTCAGGGCGAGTAAATTGTTTCACCCAGTAGTAATACGTACTACGCGCAATCTCAGCTATTTTCACTAAGTGACTTACCTTAAAAACATGCCTTAATTCATAAATTACTTGCGCTTTTTGACGATCTGAGATTTTCTCTCCTCTTGAACTAAGGCGTTCAACTTTTTTAAATATGCATTTTCCATACGTAAACGCTCGATTTCCGCTAATAATGCTTCTTGTGATCCTTCTACTGGCTGTTCTTTCTTTGTTTCTTTTTTCATCGTTGGATCCGGAATATTATATATTACAGCTGTTTCTAAAAGAGACGTCCCTGTTTCATTCATAAAGTTAAGTACGTCCATTTTAAATTGTACAGAGTAATTTGTATACCTAGATCTCAAACCTTCTATTCCATATTTTTTATAGAGACCTACCCATTTCATAATAGATTTATGATGCGTACCTATTCGATTGCCTATGGCTCTATAAGATTCTTCCCCTTCAAGATAGTCCTGAATAGCTTCTAATTTAACTTCTAATGAAAACTTTGCCATAAAAAAACTACACCTCCAATTGTTAATTGTGTCTAACAATTGGGGTGCAGTACATAAAGGGTGATGTGTTTTTTTACCTCCGAAAAAATAACAGAAAATTCTTTCTGTTAAACAGGAAGAAGTTGTAAAATAAAATTAATAAAAAGTAAAGGAGTGGAAAAACGGTGAAAAGTGTTCATAAAGATTGGATTTTGTTTAATGGGAGAATTCTAAATACGAAGGAAGAACAGCCAATGGTTGCATTAGAAGAGAGAGGTCTACAATTTGGAGATGGGATATATGAAGTATTTCGTTTATACAACGGGAAACCTCACTTACTAGATTTACATTTAGAGCGATTTTTTAAATCAATGAAAGAAATTCATCTTGTTCCACCTTTTACAAAAGAAGAATTAATTGAGCAACTTCAACAATTAATTGAGAAAAATCAATTTCAAGAAGATGGGAATGTGTATATTCAAATTTCAAGAGGTATGCAGCCGCGAAATCATGTATATGAATCAAATCTAGAGGCAACTTATTATGCAAACATCGTTGCATTCCCGAGACCGGTATCTGTAATGGAAAAGGGAATAAAAGTAACAGTGGAAGAAGATATTCGCTGGAAGTTTTGCCATATCAAATCTTTAAACCTTCTTCCTAATATTATGATTAAGAATAAAATTAATGAAGAGGGGTATCAAGAAGCAATATTAGTTCGAGATGGAATTGTAACAGAAGGGTGCCATTCAAATTTCTTTATTATAAAAAATAATAAAGTGATTACGCACCCGGCAGATCATCTTATTTTACATGGAATTACTCGTCATCATGTCATTTCATTAGCAAAAGCTCTACATATTGAAGTAGAAGAGCGAGAGTTTTCATTACAAGAAGTATACGGGGCAGATGAATGCTTCTTTACAGCAACGCCTCTTGAAATATTCCCTGTTATTCAAATAGGAGATGAATCATTTGGTCAGGGTGAACGAGGACCTGTTACAAGGAAGTTACAAGAAGCTTATGAAGAAAGTATTGCTACCTTTAACGTAATAAACTGAATGTACAAGGAAAATGAAGCTGGTATTCCTCCAGCTTTTTTTCGTGATATAATCAAGCGTAGGACAATTTTTGAAAACGTTGTAAAAGGGGATTTTATGTATATGAACTATGAAGCATTTAAAGAAGTGATTCACGGACGACGCAGTATCCGGAAGTTTACAGAACAAGAAGTATCTGTTGGTGACATAGAAGAAATTATTGATTGTGCTCGTTACGCACCAAGTGATACGAACTCGCAAACGTGGGAATTTATTGTTATTATGAATCGAGATAAAATTAAAGAAATTGAGCAAATGACATGGGATGCTTTACATAAATTGGCTGAAGAAGCAACGAAAAAAGGAGAAGAAAAAGCAGGCAAATTACTTACACGTTCGTTTGGGCCATATGCAACTGCTTTTTCTGATGCACCGGTCTTAATCGTATGTTTAGCAACGCCTTATGAGTCAAAGTTTCGTGAAAAGATATTTGATCCAATTGACTTCGTCCCAGATGCAGTATGGGAAGAAGAGGGGATTAAGAGTAGCTGTTTAGCAGCACAAAATTTAATGTTAGCAGCACATGCAAGAGGTCTTGGGACTTGCCCAATGACAGGGCCTGTTTTATTAGCTCAAAATGAACTGCGACAATATTTACAAATTGAGCATGAGAAACAAATCAATATGGTAATTTCGCTAGGATATCCAAAAGATAAACCGAAAAAACTTACTCGAAAAGAAGTTGAAGATATTACAAAGTTTATTTTGTAGGATGCTATGTAAAAAAAGACATTGGATGTACCGATGTCTTTTTTTATTTTTTTAGCTGAATATTTTTAAGTGATAATGGGCCAAAATGGAGAATAGGAAGGAATTTCTAATTATTTCTTGAAAAAATTAATGATGTTAAAAAAGAAAGTATGGTACAGTAATGGTGGACAGAATGTTTGTTCACGAAAGTTTAAAAAACTGAATTTAGAAAAGATAATTATTTTTGTATAATAAATAAAGAATAAATTTACAGGGGGGATGAATTTTGAAGAAATTCATAATCGCTGGATTGTCTGCTTTGTTATTGGTTGGGTGTGGTGTTCCAAACGAAAAAAAAGAAACTCAACCAGTAAAAGAAGAACAAGTTGTAAATGCAAGTGATGAGAGTGTAACTCCTTTTCCTGATGGGGCAATGCCGATTGGTGAGGGGAAAGTAAAAGTAATCACGCCAAATGGTACCTCTGAAGATGGGAAGATACCAACTGTCTTTGTAAAGAAGGATGCTCTAATTCAGCAACTTGAATTAGAACTTGCCGATTTTCAAAATGATAAAGAAACATTTGTGTTCGTAGATAATATATTTGAGGATAAACATCATGTTACTAGAATGACGCAGACAACAGTAGAGTTAAAACAAAAAACCTTAGAGACAGGACAACACACGGTAACTGCAGTTCAATTTGAAAATAATGATCCAGCAGGAAAAGTTATTAACTTTGTACAGGCTAAATTTGAAAATAAACCCGCGCAGTAAAATGATACTACTCCGCTATGTTAGAGGGAAAAGGTACATCACGTTAAAGAGTGGTGTACCTTTTTTGTTTTTATTCGTCTTTCCATTGTAGGATCTGCTATGGAATACAACTTTATATGTGAATTTGATACTACATGATAATATGTTTCTCATCTTATAAATACAGGTTACAATAGGAATTAGCACAAATTATCAAAAAATATTTTGATGAAAATATAAAATAGATTACAAGGAGGGAGTGTGAAGATGGATTATTTCGAAAGAATACAAAGCTCTATTGAATTTATTGAAAGCAATCTACAGGACAGATTTAACATTGTCGAAGTTTCTTCGCAATTTTGTTTTTCTCCGTTTCATTTTCAAAGGCTTTTCCAAGCAATTACCGGTTTTTCTGTACAAGAATATATAAGAAACAGGAGGCTATCTGAAGCTGCCATCTTATTAAGGGAAACAAGAAAGAATATATTAGAAATTGCGATTGATTTTCAATATAACTCCCAAGAGGCATTTTCACGTTCATTTGTAAATTATTTTGGAATGACTCCTGCTAAATATCGAAAGTCAGAAATCGATTTACATTTACAAGCTAAGATGAACTTTTTGGACTATAAAAAGGAGATGAAGGGAGACTTGATTATGAATAAACCTAATATTGTACAATTAAGTAAAAAGAATATTATCGGTTTTGAATATAAAACCAATCTAAACAATGAAAAGTACTTTGAGGAAATTCCAAAATTTTATTTTGATTTTGGAAGTAATGAACACTATTTAAGAATTCCTGAGAAAATTGCACCTAATATGTCATATGGTATCTCATGTAATTTTCAGGATGATGGTAACTTTTCGTTCATTGTTGGAGAAGAGGTAAAGGAGAGCGTCACAAAACTAGACAATGGATTTGTTAATTTTGAAATTCCAGAAGGTAAATATGCTGAATTCAAAGTAAATGGCTCTGTTGATTTAGTTCAAAATACGAGAAGGTATATTTATGGTATATGGTTACTAAACTCAAATTATGAAAGAAGAGAAGGGCCAGATTTTGAGATTACCGATGTATTGCAATCAAAATATCCAAATCAAATGAAAATGACAATATATATACCTATATTATAAATATTTCGTAGGGGTTTTGTTTGAATGTGTCGAATACAATATATTGCGTCGTAAAAACACGTTTTCTATTGTTTAGCGTGAAACGAGTAGGGAGGAGACCGAGTGATGAAACGTGCTCTTATAAATATTGATTATACATATGATTTTGTAGCAGAAGATGGTGCTTTAACGTGTGGAAAGCCAGGACAAGATATTGAACAGCATCTTGTAGCGATTACGAAGCAGTATATTGAAAACGGAGATTATGTTGTGTTTGCCATTGATAAACATGAAAAGAATGATTCTTATCATCCTGAGACACAATTATTTCCACCACATAATATAGCGGGAACAAAAGGAAGAGATTTATACGGAGAGCTACAAATGGTATATGAAAAATATCAAGATAATGAGAATGTATACTATATGGACAAAACACGTTATAGTGCTTTTGCTGGAACGGACTTAGAAATGAAACTAAGAGAACGAGGCGTACAAGAAGTCCATCTTGTTGGCGTATGTACGGATATTTGTGTTCTCCATACAGCGGTGGATGCTTATAATAAAGGATTTCACATCGTTGTACATGAAAAAGCAGTGGCCTCTTTTAATGAGCAAGGACATGAGTTTGCAATTGGGCACTTTAAGTCTTGTTTACATGCAGAAGTGCAGTGAAGGTTGATAAGAAAATGAAGGTTATGTCTGTTCCCGACTGGTTATATGTAAGAAGAGGCCTTCAAAATGAAAGGTCTCTTCTTGCATAAGTATCTATGTTTTATATGGATACAACTTGTTGTTGAATTATTTTTTTTATGAAAGGACTAATATTTTCTGGTAATTGATTCAAGCTGGAAAATTTCACTTCTAAAGATTCTGTGCCATCAGCTTGTAAAATCCCCCCCTTTATTTCTTTACTCATATAAGCGATGGTGATGGGATAAAATTCATCACCATTCGATAATTTCACAAAAAATTCTTTTCCAGAAAAAACATCTACTAAGTCAAGTTTCCCAATCTCAATACCTGTTTCTTCGAGAACTTCTCGTCTTCCTGCATCTTCTGTGGATTTACCTAATTCAATAAATCCACCAGGTACTCCCCAAACACCACTTCGTCTTTTCTGAAGTAAAATTTGCCCTTGATCATTTAAAACAGCAACTGCAACACCTGCTAAATTAAGTGGTCGTGGACCAACGATTTTGCGCAAATCTTCAATATATCCCATAGTAATCTCCAAAAGTAATAAGAATTTCAGATTTCAAATTATGTATTCTGCAGTATGTATATAGTTTCCTTGTTTTTTATGAGATATTAATCATTTAGAAATAATAATTTCACATATCGTATTGTATTTAGAACTGAAAAAATACATAATCAAAACATCAAATAAACACTTTGACCTTTTTTGACCATTTGGTATAATAAAAACAGAAAGAGTTAATCTTTCATTCATATCTATAAGGAGGAATAGAAAATGCATAATTTATTTCCAGAATTAGCAAATCGTCAAAATGGTGTTGCCCGATTTGGATCTTCCTTATTTGAGGTGATGACAGATGCGTTCTTTAAACCAATGAACATGACCAGCTTTAAGGTAGATGTTCAAGAGAAACCTGATAAATATGTTGTGCAAGCGGATTTATCAGGATTTCAAAAAGAAAACATTCAAGTCGATTTTGAAAAGGATGTATTAACAATTCAAGCTACTCAAAATAATGAAGTAGAAGAACAAAATGAAAATGGCATATTTATTCGAAAAGAACGTTCTACAGGGTCATTCATTCGTCGTTTTACATTAGATAATGTGGATCAAGAAAACATTGCGGGAGCATTTAAAGACGGTGTTCTTACTGTTACATTGCCTAAACTACAAGAGGAAAACACAAATCGAAAAGTTATTGATATAGAGTAAGGAAGCTGATATATTCAGCTTCCTTTTTATTTATAGTATTTTGAAATTTCTTAATGTTATAATGGTAATTGGTGATGAACATGAATTATGATGAAAAGGAAATGCGGCGTCTAGAAGCACTAAAAGAAATTGCAGAGTTGTTAAATGAGGCAACTAATTTACAGAAAATGTTGGAGAAAGTATTACATACATTATTGCAAGTTATGAATTTACAAACAGGCTGGATCTTTTTTATTGATGAAAAAGGAACGCATCGGATGCTTGTTGATACGAATTTGCCACCAGCGCTCACATGGAAGGAAAAGAAGCCGATGTGTGAAGGGGATTGCTGGTGTATCAATCGATTTGTGAATGGCCGTTTAGAAAAGGCAACAAATATCATTGAATGTAAGCGAATTGAAGATGCCATTGAATATAACTGGGGAGAGACCGAAGAGATTACACATCATGCGACGATTCCTCTTCGCGCTGGAGCAAAGAAGTTCGGTTTATTAAATGTTGCTTCACCTCATAAAACGCATTTTTCAGAGGAAGAACTAGCATTATTAGAAGCAATTGCATTCCAAATCGGAACAACAATACAACGAATTAGACTAGTTGAGAAAGAGCGTAAATATGTAGTTATAGCAGAAAGAAATCGACTCGCCCGTGATTTGCATGATTCTGTTAAACAATTGTTATTTTCAATTATGTTAACTGCTAGAGGGACTCTTGATATGACAAAGAACAAAGAACTGCAAGAGATGCTCAGTTACATAGGGGAATTATCGCAAGAAGCGCTGCAAGAGATGACATTATTAATTTGGCAATTACGGCCAGAAGAATTAGAGAAAGGGCTTGCAGAAGCAGTACAGAATTACGGGAAGTTATTAGGTATTCAAGTAGCAATTCAAATTGATGGGGTTATTTCAATTGGTGATGAAATAGAAGAAGTGCTGTGGCGTGTAAGCCAGGAAGCGTTACATAATTGTAAAAAGCATGCTTCATGTGAGAGAGTGTCTGTTAGCTTAAAAAAGGAAAATAGTAAGTTGAACTTTCAAATTAAAGATGACGGCGTGGGGTTTGTGAAAGAAAAAGTAAGAGATTCAGCACTTGGTTTAAAAAGTATGAAAGAACGAATTGAACTGATGAAAGGAACATTTCGAATAAGAACGAAGCCGGGGCAGGGAACAAAGATTGAGATTCAATTACCGGTTTGAAAGGAAGAAGTTCATTGAAAATTAAACTATTACTTGTAGAAGATCATCATATTGTTCGGAAGGGGCTCGTTTTCTTCTTAAAAACGAAAGAGGAATTTGAAATTATAGGGGAAGCAGAGAATGGGAAAGAGGCGTTAGAGTTTGTTCGAAAAGAAAGACCAGATGTAGTATTAATGGATTTATCAATGCCGAAAATGGATGGGATTGAAGCAACAAAACGATTAAAACAATATGACGCCACAATTAAAATCCTTATGTTAAGTAGTTTTTCAGAGCAAGATTACGTTTTGCCAGCACTAGAAGCTGGCGCGGATGGCTATCAACTAAAAGAAGTACAGCCAGATCAACTTGTTGCTTCCATTATCGCTGTATATCAAGGGAATGCAAATCTTCATCCAAAAGTCACTCCTGCCTTGTTAGGACGGTCAATAGTCAAAGAGGAAAAGCAAGATAGTTTATCTATGCTGACAAAAAGGGAAAAAGAAGTACTTCGTGAAATTGCGAAAGGAAGAAGCAATAAAGAAATAGCAGCAGAACTCCATATTACGGAACAGACGGTGAAAACACATGTTTCAAACGTACTTGCTAAATTAGAAGTAGATGATCGAACGCAAGCTGCGCTGTATGCTGTGAAACATGGTGTTGTATAGAAAAATACATAACAATACCCAATAAAGGTTTTTCTTCTTTCAATAATTAGGTACAATAAAGTGAAACTTTAATCAGTGGGGGTTTTTCATCCCCACTGATTATTAGTTGAACCAATCGGGCTTTTACGGACAGTTGATCTCCCACCTAGCTTCTTTACTTCTTTGCTTTCGCTGAATGTTGAGGTGGGAGGCTTACTGCCCGTTAATGCGGGATAAAGCTACTATGGAAGGAGAAGATACATCATGCCTGGTACGAAAATTGGTATAGGAAAGATTCAGGCTTCATTAAATGGTTTATCGCCGAAGCTTCGAAGTATTGCTGAACATATTATTAAACATCCGCAAGATGTTGTACATAAATCAATTACGGAACTAGCTGAAGTTACTAGCAGTTCAGAAGCAACTATTTTTCGCTTATGTAAGCACCTCGGCTTTCAAGGTTTTCAAGATTTGAAAATTACATTAGCTCGTGAAATTGTACACACACCGATGCAAAATATTCACGAAGAAGTGTCTGCAGAAGATGATCTGGTAACCGTTGCTAAAAAAGTTTTTCATTCGCATATTACAGGGTTACAAGATACATTACATTTATTAAATGGTGCAGGATTAGAAGAAGCAATAAATGTATTGAAAACAGCTGAACGCATTGAGTTTTATGGAAATGGTGGCTCGGGTATTATTGCGATGGATGCGTATCATAAATTTATGAGAACGGGCATTTCGTGTATTGCGCATGTCGATTCACATTTTCAAATTATGGGAGCTGGTTTGCTTACAAAAGAAGCGGTCGTGATTGCAATTTCTCATTCTGGGAGCAATAAAGGATTGCTTGAAGCATTAGAAGTAGCAAAAGCAAGAGGAGCACGCATAATTGCAATTACAAGTTATCAAAAATCGGCATTAAGCCAGCTTGCTGATATAACGTTATATACTTCAACGCGTGAAACGGAATTTCGTACAGAAGCAAGCTCATCACGATTAGCACAGCTCAGTTTATTAGATACTTTATATGTAGGATTGTCATTACAACGACAAGAAGAAACGTTGCAAAACTTACAAAGTATACGTGAAACAATTTCAATGAAGCGAATTTAAAAGCGGTGTAGCTATGCACCGTTTTTATTTTTGTTGATCCGAGTTTAAACAATTTAGAAACATTATTTCATACTCGGAAAGAGGATCTCATTTGTTTTAGGCATCATCCCCCCGTGTATTACTTTAAAGATGATAAAACAATTTATTTGAATCCTGAATCGTTAGGATGTAACAATAAATCAGCTGCACCATATGCAATAGTAAATATTGAATCTAATTCTATTGAAGTTAATTTGAAAGAAGACGTCTATGATAACTCTCAATTTTTAACATCGTATGAAAAATTGCAAGTTCCTGATAGAGAATTTATTCTTAAGGTGTTTTATGGAAATTAAATGAAAGCGAGTAGTTGAGAGGATAACACTAGGAAAATTTACAACGTTAAGTAAATTTTCCTAGTGTTATCTTAATTATAAATCTTTTTTTCTATATATCTTTAGAGATATAACCATTGAAACAAAACCAATAACTAACGAAATGAAACAAGGAATCCATGCTTGAATCATTTGTGGGAATGGTATTGAAAAGCTAATAGGATTCGATTGAATTCCCCTTACAAGAGTAGGAAAGGTAAAAGATATAAAAAAGATAATAAAAAACGAAATAAGTTTTGTTTTGTCATAGCCAAATTTGAATTGAACAGGGATTAGGGTTCCAAATAGTATGCTTAGAATTAAAAAAGTTATTCCCAGGGCATGAAGGCTTAATTTTTCTATGCCTGATGGAATGATAATAGATGTTAGAATACGGATGATGGCGATACAAATGAAAATCACAAAAATAAAGAGGTATTTTGCTTTTACAAATGTATTTCGTGTATATGGAGTCGCACAAAGATAAGCCGCTCCTTTATACGTATCTTCGGATCTAGATATTGTACCAAATAAAATATATTCTACTAAAATCACTGTTAAGAGAAAGCTGACAAGACCGCCGTCGTTAAATTTTAATTGCGAAGAAAGATAAATAGGAGCGATTGCAGCAAAAATAAGTAAAACGAAAAAAGATTTTTTGACTAGCATCAAATCTTTTTTTACAAGGTTAATTAGCATTGTTACCACCTCCGATATAAGTGAGCATAATGTCCTCTATCGTTGGTCTTTCCATTAGCGCGCCAGGTATGAGGCGACGTACAGCCTCTTTTTGATGCGTAATCCCTTCAAATCCATATTTTGATTGATGCAAACTTAAAAAGAGTTTTTGCGTTTGTTCATTAATAAATTGATTGTCTCCTTTTACTAGTGCGTGCGTATCCAGTAAATGATCTTTTTCTTCATTCACTAAGATTCTACCATCATCAATTAAGATTATCATGTCAGCAACTTTATCTAAATCCGAGGTGATATGTGTGGAAAAAAAGACACTTTTTCCAGGCTCTTTCATAAAATCGAGGAGAATATTCATCAATTCACTTCGTACCAATGGATCTAGACCGCTTGTTGGTTCGTCCATAATCAATAAATCTGCGTGGTGGGAGAGTGCCAATGCGACTGCATATTTCATCCGCATGCCTTTTGATAAGGTAGCAATTTTTTGATTTAACTTTAAATGGAACCGTTCTATGTACGATAAAAAGGTGGCTTCATCCCATTCAGTATAGCTTGGGGCAATCACGTTCTTCATTTCTTTCAACGTTAACTCTTCATAGAAGTATCCTTCATCTAACACGATACCGATTTTGTTTTTTGATTTTCTTTCATTTTTGCTCATATCGTTTCCTAAAAAGTGAATTGTTCCAGAATCTTTTAAAACAAGACCTAGGATTAATTTGATTGTAGTAGTTTTTCCAGAACCGTTAGTGCCAACAAAACCAGTAATACAATCTTTGTTTAGTGAAAAAGTCACATTTTCTAATGAAAAACTGTCGTAAGCTTTACTTAAATTATTGACTTCTAATACAGCGCTCATTTTTCTTTCTCCTCCTCTAAAATTAAATCCAGCATGGAATGAAGATCATCTGTATGAATTCCTAAATTTCGAGCCATTTGACAAACTTCGACTAGTTTGACTTCCACCATGTGGCGTTTAGATTCTAGTAACAGTTCTAAGTTTGCAGGTGCTACATAGGATCCTTTGCCAACTCTAGTTACAATAAAACCTTCTGCTTCTAGTTCTGCATAGACTCTTTTTGTGGTTAGGACACTTACATATAAATCATTCGCTAACGAGCGAATTGAGGGCAGTTGTTCACCCTCTTTTAACTCATTGTTGAAAATGGAAGTTTTGATCTGATCTTTTATCTGCTGGTATAAAGGCTGATCTGATATACTGCTTAAAATAATTTTCATTAAACAACCTCATTATTATAAATTGTTATAGTGCAACATACACACCATACACACTATACACACCTTAATTATAATTTACTATTATTGGAATAACAAGAGTTAGTAACAGAAAGGTGACTTGATTTTAAATTTAAAAATCTATTCTAAATGGAATAATGATCAAATTTGTTGTTTTAATTTGTATTCAAAATCTAAGGATTTAGGGAAGAGGAGGATAATATTGAAAAAAATTTTCTTTTTAAAACTTGATTTAAGAAAAAAATTTTTATATACTAATTCATGTAAACGGTTTACTAGATTTGATTTTGCTAGAAATGAAGGGAAGATTCAGTATGGAAACAAGGGGGAGAGTAATCGGGATTGATATCGGTACCACAAGTACAAAAGCGGTTGTGTTTACAGAGAGAGGAAAAGTAGTTGCTTCGCATGCAATTGATTATCCAATCATTCAACCAAATGTAGGATGGGCTGAGCAAGATCCTGATGTAATATGTTCTGCTGTATATAAATCTGTAAGCGTTGCCATTAAAGAGGGTAACGTATTACCGGAAGATATTTCTTCAATCGGTATTAGTACTGCGATGCATGCATTAATTGCGGTAGATAAAAAAGGTTCTCCGCTAACAAGATCTATTATTTGGGCGGATAACAGAAGTACGAAGCAATCAGAGAACCTACTACAACATATGAATGGGCATGAAATTTATCGCCGCACAGGTACACCGATTCATCCGATGTCACCATTATCTAAATTATTGTGGATGAAAGAAGAAGAACCAGAATTATATGCAAGTACTCATAAGTTCATTTCGATTAAAGAGTATGTAATCTATCAATTATTTTCAAGCTATGTTGTTGACTATTCAATTGCATCAGCTACAGGGTTATTTAATTTAGAAACATTAAACTGGGATGTAGATGTATTAGAAATGTTAGATATTTCGTCTGAACAGTTATCAGTGCCTGTACCAACTACGTATATTTTATCAGGAATGAAGCCGGAATTAGCTCAGAAAATGGGGGTTGATGAACAGACTCCAGTTGTAATTGGAGCAAGTGATGGAGTTCTTGCAAATGTCGGTGTTGGCGCAGTATCACCTGGTGAGGCTGCGATTACGATTGGAACAAGTGGCGCTGTTCGAACAATTTCATCGAACATTAATACTGATGAAAAAGGTAGAACGTTTTGTTACGCACTGACAGAAGATCATTGGGTAGTTGGTGGTCCGACAAATAATGGTGGAATCCTACTAAGATGGTTACGTGATGAATTTGGTAGCCCAGAACAAGAGGTAGCGAAAAAACTGGGAATTGATCCGTATGATTTATTAATTCAGTATGCAGAACGTGTACCAGCTGGAGCATCCGGTTTGTTATTTTTACCATTCTTATCTGGAGAACGAGCTCCATATTGGAACGCCAATGCTCGCGGCACATTCTTTGGTATCAACCTTCAGCATAAACGAGAACATTTTATTCGTGCTGTAATGGAAGGGGTTTGTATGAGTGTGTATTCCGTAGCACTCGCGATTCGAGATCAGACGGGGCCTCTTTCTGAAATTCGTGTTTCAGGTGGATTTGCAAAGTCAGCATTTTGGAGACAAATGTTATCCGATATGATGGGGAAAGAATTGCTTGTTCCAGAAAGTCATGAAGCATCTGCACTTGGGGCTGCAGCACTTGCTTTATATGCAATAGGGAAGATTGATTCACTTGAAGAAGTGAAAGAGTGGATTGAAATTGTCCATCATCATGTACCGAATAAAGAAAATACGGCTTTATATTTAGAAATGTTTTACATGTATGAACGACTTTACGATCGTTTGAAAGAAGAATTCGATTGTATAGCTGCTTTCCAACGTAAACAATAGGGGGATTGGGAGAAATGGAAGTTGGAATCGTACTAGCGGCTGTTGTCATACTACTTTTGCTTATTACAGTAGTAAAATGGCATCCATTTGTCGCTTTAATTTTAACAGCAATCGGAGTTGGGCTAGCAATGGGGATGCCATTGATTGCTACTTCACCAAAAGATCCAGGAATTATCGATTCTATTAAACTAGGTCTTGGTAATACGTTGGGATTTTTAGCAATTGTTTTAGCACTAGGAACAATGCTTGGGAAAATGATGGCAGAGTCTGGTGGTGCTGAAAGAATCGCCAATACATTAATAGAGCGTTTTGGAACGAAACGTGTTCACTGGGCAATGATGTTTGTAGCATTTTTAGTAGGGATTCCGGTCTTTTTCCAAGTGGGGTTTGTATTATTAATTCCACTTGTATTTACAATTGCTCTAGAAACAGGAGTTTCTCTTATCACAATTGGTATTCCACTTGTAGCAGGACTTTCTGTTGTACATGGATTAGTTCCTCCGCATCCAGCAGCAATGGCAGCAGTTGGCATCTTTAAAGCTGATGTAGGAAAAACAATTTTATATGCATTAATTGTCGGACTTCCAACAGCGATTATTTCAGGACCGATTTATGGGAAATGGATTGGTGCTCGTATACATAAAAAGGTGCCAGTAGATGTAGCTGAGCAGCTCCTTGAACGAGATACGAAGAAAGAGCTCCCTGGATTCGGTAATACATTATTTACAATTTTACTTCCTGTATTGCTCATGCTTGGAGCATCAGTAGCAGAGATTGCATTAGAAAAATCGAGTCAACTTGCACAGGTGTTACATTTTATTGGAGATCCTGTAGTTGCGTTATTAATTGCGACGATTTATTCATTCTTTAGTCTCGGTTATGCAAAAGGGTTTTCAAAAGATAAGGTGCTACAATTTACAAATGATTGTTTAGGCCCGATTGCGAATATACTTTTAGTTATCGGTGCGGGCGGGGCATTCAATAAAGTGCTATTAGATTCAGGAATCGGTACAACGATTGCGGAAATGGCCAAAGAATCAGAAATTTCCCCGATATTATTAGGCTGGGGCATCGCGGCGCTTATTCGAATTGCAACTGGTTCTGCAACGGTTTCGATGATGACGGCTGCAGGTATTGTAGCGCCTATTGCAGCAAGCATCCCGGGGGTAAATGTTGAATTGTTAGCACTTGCAACAGGAGCAGGATCACTCATTTTATCACACGTGAATGATTCTGGATTTTGGATGATTAAAGAATACTTTGGAATGACTGTAAAAGAAACGCTATTAACATGGACAGCAATGGAAACAATTTTATCTGTTGTTGCTCTTGGGCTTATATCATTATTAAATCTCATTGTATAGAATAGGAGTTTGATTTATATGAAACTAGGATTAATCGGATTAGGAAAGATGGGTTTCCCATTAGCTGAACATTTACACGAAGATGGGCATGAAGTTGTTGTATATGATGTAAATAAAGAGCTTGTTGAAAAAGCAGGACAAACTGGCATTAATGCTCGTAATACATTAAAAGATATGGTAGCAGAACTTGAAGCTCCACGTACGATTTGGGTTATGGTACCAGCTGGAGAAATTGTTGATTCAGTGCTAAAAGATGTATATCCATTATTAGATAAAGGAGATATCGTTATTGAAGGTGGGAACTCTTTCTATAAAGATACATTACGCCGTGCTGAAGAAGCAAAAAGCTTTGGACTTCACTATGTAGATATCGGTACATCAGGTGGTGTAGAAGGAGCACGCTATGGTGCTTGTTTAATGATTGGTGGAGAAAAAGAAATCTTTGACCGATTAGAGCCGTTATTTAAAGACTTATCAGTAGAAAACGGTTATTCCTATGCAGGCCGTGTTGGAAGTGGACATTTCTTAAAGATGGTTCATAATGGGATTGAATACGGAATGATGCAAGCAATTGCTGAAGGATTTGAAGTATTAGATAAAAGCGATTTTAATTATAATTATGAAGACGTGGCAAAGGTATGGGCAAACGGATCGGTTATCCGCGGGTGGTTAATGGACTTAACTGAAAAAGCATTTGCTGATGATCCGAAATTAGATGGAATTAAAGGTGTAATGAATTCTTCTGGAGAAGGAAAGTGGACAGTGGAAACTGCGCTTGAATTACAAGCAGCTGCTCCGGTTATTGCAATGTCATTGTTTATGCGTTACCGTTCTCAAGAAGATGATACATTCCATGGTAAAGTTGTTTCAGCGCTTCGCAATCAGTTTGGTGGACATGCTGTTGTAAAAAATGATTAATTGATATATCGAGAACTCATACGAAAGTATGAGTTCTTTTTTTATTTTTCATACTATTTTCTCAAAGTTTTTCCCTCTTTTTATTGTGTTTTGTGTAGAATTTTCTGATAAGATAGAGATAGAAATTGAAACTAAGGGGAGAAATAAAGATGAAATTAGTTGTAATTAACGGAACGCCACGTAAATTTGGTAGAACACGTGTTATTGCAAAATATATTGCAGAGCAATTTGAAGGGGAATTATATGATCTAGCAGTAGAGGAATTGCCTTTATATAATGGAGAAGAATCACAACGAGAATTAAAGGCAGTAACAAAATTAAAAACTTTAGTGAAAGAAGCAGATGGGGTAGTACTTTGTACACCAGAATATCATAACGCAATGAGCGGTGCACTGAAAAATGCATTAGATTTCTTAAGTAGCAGTGAATTTGTTCATAAACCAGTTGCTCTATTGGCAGTTGCAGGCGGTGGAAAAGGTGGGATAAACGCGCTTAATAGCATGCGTATTGTCGCACGAGGCGTATATGCGAATGCAATTCCAAAACAAGTTATATTAGACGGTTTATACGTGCAAGATGGTGAACTTAGTGAGGATGCAAAACCGTTAATTCATGATCTTTTAAAAGAGTTAAAAGCATATATGAGTGTATATAAAGAAGTGAAAAAGCAATTAGGTGTTGAGTGATAACTTGTTAGGGGTTAATGGTCTATTGTCCATTGCCTCTAACATTAATATGAAAACGATTCCGATCACTAGAGTTTACAGCATAGTAATGTGAACTAGGGAGAGGTTTTAATAAAAATGATTGTACGTATTGAAATTAAGGTGGTGAATGAGGATGATTACACATTTTTCAGAGCTGAAGTTACAGACCGTATCTATTCAAGGTGTAGAACAAGTATATGGAGAACGCCTCGGAATTCCAATTTTATTAAAAACGGATAAACAGATAAGCTTTCGATTAACGCCACATGTAACATTATCTTTTGAAGAAGCATATGAGCCAATTTCGCCTGCCCATTTTGCTTTTCAAGTATCATTTTCAAAATTTCATGAAGCAGCAAAATGGATCCAAGAATCTGGTTTGCTTATTGTAAGGTGGGAAGATGGTCATGAAATTGATGAAGAGGATGGTCGATTAAATCTATATTTTCGTGATGGGGATGGAAACCTCCTAGAGATTATTGCACATAAATATATTGATGAAGGTACTTTAGTTCCGTATACACCTTTAAACATTTTATATATGAGAGAAATAGGTTGCCCAGTCGAAAGTGTACCTATATTTAGAGAATGGTTAAAATCTACTTTATGCATGAAAACATTTGAAGATGGTGAAATTTTTAACTTTGTGATTGGTGGCACGGCCCATATTGTTGCAAGTTGGAAGGGGAGACCTTGGATTCCGATTGCAATGAAAGCTTTGCCGCCGAAGATGCATATTTCATTTGGGACGCCGAGTCTTGATTTTATTCAAATGGTTCAGAAGCATCTAAGACAAAGCGATGTACTATTTCATTTTCATAATAATGAAATATCGTTTGTTCAAGAAGGATATTCTTTTTCTATACAGCATACTCCGCATTTTCAAGCCGATATCCCCAATAAGTTGAATATACCACTTTCTATTTAAGTGGTATATTTTAAGGTTTTGTTTTTTATTATCTATTTGCAATCGAACCCTAAAAACAGGTATTTTGACGGGTATTCAAAATACCTGTTGCTTAATTCATTCGATTGCTATACACACATTAATGATTTGGATACGTTTCCTCCAAAAAACGAATAGATTGTTTGATTAGCGCTTTTAGAACATTAATATCAATGTCTGCTACTTTGTTAATATATATACACGCTTTTCCAGATGTGTGTTTTCCAAAGTCTTTTAATATTTCTTCTCGCTTAGGATCACCAGTTGCAAAGTATAAACTAATTTTGGCCTTGCGAGGGGAAAATCCTACTAATGGAGCATCCCCTTCATGACCAGATGCATATTTATAATGATATGTACCAAATCCAATTATGCTTGGGCCCCACATTTTTGCTGGATAACCTGTTGTTTCAGTAAAGATATCTAATAACTGATATGCGTCTTCTCGTTTTTTTAGGCTGTCAATATTTTCAATAAATTCGATTACACTATTGTTGGTTTCTGTTGTTTTGAGTTTGTACATAATGGAATCGTCCCCCTTTTTAGATATAAGTTTTATCACATATTTAATTATAATATAGAGTTAGAATCAAAGTTGCAGAATCTCATGTATGTTAAAAGAAATAAAAATTTATTTTCCCTTTTCATCAAAAAATAACACAAAATTATTTTATTTCATCTAACTTATCTTTTTTTCTAAATAAATTGGTTTTTGTTATATCTCTAGAGATAATAAATAAAAATAAGTTAACCAAAACTAAAATGACATCTATACAAATGACCCAAAAATCACTTTTTATAAAAGAATTAGTCAAAACCAATATTAATAAGCTAATTCCTGAAATTAAACGTACTTTGTTTTGTTCTATTTTCAACATAAAATCATCTCCTATTAACTATATTACACTATTCTTAATGCGATTAATGTATATATTAATTTATATATATAATAAATATATCAAATGTAAACTTTTTATTATTAATTTACATTCAGATCTCCATAATCATTAACTTTTTCTTGATACCTCAAAAATAAAATATACTCTTGAAATAAGGAGAAACTTCCAATAAATCCATTGTATGACGAGAGAGAAAATACAAAATCTATAAGGGAACCATATAAAAAGAGGATGTGAAACAAAATGGGAAAAACGAAAGCGTTAGGTTCAGCGAAACATAAAGGAAATCAAACTCAGTGCCATACATCTTCTAAAAAAGGGCGTAATGCTCAAAACGCAGGGCAACGCAGTCACTAAAAAAATACTTCTGTCTCCCTTTCTTTTTCTATATAATATAAGGAAAGGGAGTGTAAGCTTATATATGAACAAATGGATACTACTTGTTATCGTATTATTTCCACCATTATGCATAATGTATATGACATATCGAATGAAAAAAATTGCTTATGAAAAAGTAAGTGATAACGCTCCATATGTATTAATTTTAGGTGCAAAATTATTTGGGGATAAACCTTCTTTATCTCTACAAAATCGGTTAGATATAGCTTTAGCGTATCTAAATTCTCATCCAGAAACAAAAGTAATTGTATCTGGAGGACAAGGTGAAGATGAGGATATTCCTGAAGCCCACAGCATGCGAAATTATTTAATAAAACACGGAATTGAAGAGAAACGTATCTTCGTTGAGGATCGTTCGACAAGCACATATGAAAACCTAAAGTTTAGCATTGATTTATATCATGTAACGCACGCGGTAGTTGTGAGTAATACATATCATCTATATCGAACAAAAATTATTGCTAAGCGTTTAGGAATGCAAATGGAGGCCCTTGCTGCACCAACGCCAAGGCGCTCAAAGAAGAAAGCATATATACGTGAATATGCAGCAATTATTAAAACATTATTATTCGATCGTTAGAGCTCAAGTAAGGGCTCTTTTTTCATGCATAAAAAGCGTATCATTTGAAAAGAAGACAAGTTTCTATCAAAATGAAAGAAACAACAATAAGGGAGTTTTATTTGTGATTCGATTTAATCATGTGTCAAAAGCATATGAAGACGGTACAAAAGCAGTAGATTCATTACAGTTAGAAATTAAAAAAGGAGAATTTTTTGTCCTCATTGGTCCGAGTGGATGCGGGAAAACGACAACGATGAAAATGATTAATCGTTTAATTGAAACGACAGAAGGCTCAATCTCTATCGATGGAAAAGACGTTCAAGATTACAATATTCATGAACTGCGTTGGGATATTGGGTACGTACTGCAACAAATTGCATTGTTTCCTCATATGACAATCGCCGAAAATATTGCGATTGTACCTGAAATGAGAAAATGGGATAAAGAAAAAGTTCGAGAGCGTGTGGATGAGTTGCTTGATATGGTTGGATTAGATCCAGATGTGTATAGGAATCGTATGCCAGATGAATTATCTGGTGGACAGAAGCAACGTGTGGGAGTGGTAAGAGCACTGGCTGCCAATCCAAAAATTGTTCTTATGGATGAACCATTTAGTGCGCTAGATCCATTGAGCCGAGAACAGTTGCAAAAGGATATTGTAAAATTACAGAAGAAAATTCAAAAAACGATTGTGTTCGTGACACATGATATGCAAGAAGCATTAACACTTGGTGATCGTATTTGTGTGATGAGAAAAGGAAAAATTGTTCAATTAGATACACCGGAAGGAATCATACATAACCCAGTAAATGATTTTGTAGAAGAATTTATTGGAAATCGTGTTCGCCCTTGGTATGAAGGGAAGACAATTGAAGATGTGTTGCCACTTGTGAGTGGTAGACAAGTAGACAATGATGTTTCACCTCTCTCTATATACGCTTCACTACAAGAGGCGTTGATTCGTTTGGAAGCAGAAGAGGCTGTCCCAATTGAAAGGGATGGGCAATACGCGGGGACATTAACGAGCCGTCATATTGTGGCATATTTGGCTGAACAAATGAAGGAGAGGGGGTAAATCGTGTCTGCATTATTACAAACGTTTCAAGAACGAAAACTAGAATTACTTAGTGCGCTGATTGAGCACTTACAAATTTCACTTATTTCTTTATTCTTTGCGGTGATGATTGCAGTTCCACTCGGTATTTTGTTAACGAGAAGAGAGCGTATAGCTGAGTTTGTTATAGGCACATCTGCTGTTATGCAAACAATTCCTTCATTAGCTTTACTAGGTCTTTTAATTCCACTTGTCGGCATTGGGAAAGTGCCAGCAATTATCGCGCTAGTTGTATATGCGCTGTTACCAATTTTACGAAATACATATACGGGAATCCGTAAGTTAGATGCATCGCTTATTGAAGCAGCAAGAGCGATGGGAATGAATAGCTTTAGAAGATTATGGAGAGTGGAGCTTCCGCTTGCATTGCCAATTATAATGGCTGGAATTCGGACGGCAATGGTATTGATTGTCGGAACAGCTACGTTAGCTGCTTTAATAGGAGCTGGAGGGCTTGGAAAACTTATTTTACTCGGTATAGATCGGAATGACCATGCTCTTATCGTATTAGGAGCCGTACCAGCCGCATTGTTAGCTTTATTCTTTGACGGAGTACTTCGGATGTTTGAAGGCACTAGACGCTCTCCTAAGCGAATTATACCAGCAATATGTATCATAGTGGTTGTTATAGCCGCACCATTTCTTTGGAATACACAAAAGAAAGATATCGTAATTGCTGGAAAGCTTGGATCTGAACCAGAGATTTTAATTCAAATGTATAAACAGCTGATTGAACAAGATACTGATTTAGATGTAGAACTGAAACCGGGATTTGGGAAAACAGCATTTGTTTTTGAAGCTTTAAAATCAGGAGAAATTGATATGTATCCTGAATTTTCAGGGACTGCTTTATCTACTTTTGTAAAAGAAGACCCAAAAAGTACAAATCGTAAAGAAGTATATGAACAAGCGCGCCTAGGCATGGAAAAGAAATATGATATGGTGATGCTACAGCCAATGGAATATAACAATACATATGCACTTGCAATGCCAAAGAATGTTGCAGAGCAGTATAATGTGAAAACAATCTCAGATTTGCGAAATGTTGCAGCAAATGTTAAGGCTGGATTTACGTTAGAGTTTGCAGATCGAGAAGATGGTTATAAAGGGATGCAAAAGTTGTATAATTTTCATATTGCAAACGTAACAACAATGGAGCCGAAGTTGAGATATGGTGCAATTGAATCGGGAGAGGTTAGTGTTATTGATGCTTATTCTACTGACAGTGAACTTGAACAATATAGACTAAAGGTACTAGAAGATGATAAAGGGTTATTCCCACCTTACCAAGGGGCTCCTTTATTAAGAAAAGAAACGCTTGATAAATATCCTGAACTTGAAAAAACATTAAATAAACTTGCTGGGAAAATATCAGATGAAGATATGAGAAAAATGAATTATGAAGTAAATGTAAATGGTAAAAGTGCAGAAAAAGTAGCGAGAAAATTTTTAGAAAAAGAGGGATTGATTCATTAATATTTACAAAAAATATACAATTTAACGATTGGAAATTGACCGTTCATAATAAAATGAACGGTTTTTTTTGTGCATACTTATACATTTTTTCAAAAAAGTATTCCCTTTTTGCTCATTTTCTTTTAGAATAAGTAATGTTTTCCTGCAAAAATATAATAGAAACGTCTATTAGAGAAAAAGGTGACTTTAATAGTAGAACGGATAAACATAACACCTAGAATGACAGATGGGGTGGTACCGATAGAAAAGAAATTAGGATTTTTTCCATTAATCGCATTAGTAGTAGGAACAATGGTTGGCGGTGGTGTTTTTAGTTTACCGCATGATTTAGCAGTAGGCGCAAATAGTGGTGCAACAATAATTGGGTGGTGTATTACGGCACTGGGAATGATCCCTCTTGCGCTTGTATATCAAACATTAGCACGACAAAAGCCTGAGCTTGAAGGTGGTATTTATAGTTATGCACGTGCAGGATTTGGTGAATATGTTGGTTTTAACAGCGCCTGGGGATATTGGCTTGCAGGTATTTTAGGAAACGTAGCAACGATTATGCTATTATTTAGTACGCTTGGATATTTCTTCCCTATTTTCAAAGGAGGAAACAACGTCGCTTCCATCGTAGGTGCATCTCTTTTATTATGGACGCTTCACTTTCTAATTTTAATTGGAATTCGTGAGGCATCAATCATGAACTTTATTGCAACAATTGGAAAGTTAGTTCCGATTTTATTGTTTATTGTAGTTATGGTTACAGCGTTTCGCTGGGATACATTTACACATGATTTTTGGGGAGAGGGAACAGTTTCTATTTCTTCTGTACTTAGTCAAGTGAAAAATACGATGCTTGTTACACTTTGGGTATTTATAGGTGTAGAGGGAGCGGTCGTGTTATCTGGAAGAGCTAAAAGAAGTCGTGATGTTGGAAAAGCAACAGTATTTGGGCTAATTTTAGTGATGTCCATTTATATTTTAATCTCAGTTCTTTCAATGGGGGCTATGACAAGACAGGAACTTTCAGTTTTAGAAACTCCGTCTATGGGACATGTATTAGAACATGTTGTTGGATCATGGGGAGCTTTTGCAATTAACATAGGATTAATTGCTTCACTTATCGGGACATTAATTGGTTGGTTCTTACTTGTATCTGAAATATCACATGTGGCAGGGAAAGATGGCGTATTTCCGAAAGCCTTTACGAAGACAAATAAAAAACAGACACCGCATGCTGCATTATGGATTTCAAATGGTGTTGCACAAACCTTGTTTATTATCGTTCTGTTTTCGGAATCAACGTATCAAATGATGTATTTTATTGCGTCTACATCTATTTTACTTCCGTACTTATTATCAGCGCTTTATCAGTTGAAATTAGTCGTAACGAAGGAACTAAAACACGCGAGACTAAAAAATGGAATGCTCGCTTTAATTGCCTCGTTATATTCCGTATGGTTGATTTATGCAGCAGGCTTAAAAAACTTATTACTTGTCTCAATCGTATATGGTATTGGACTTGTTGTTTATATGTTTGCTCGAAAAGAAAAAGGAAATCGCTGTTTTTCTGGCATGGAGAGATATGTCATGGTTGTAATCGTGATTGCGGCAGCAGTATCGCTTTATATGCTTGTAACAGGTAATATAAAAATGTAAAAAAGTCCTCCTGTAGGACTTTTTTCTTTGGATACAAGGAATTTTATTTTATTCACAGAATATCTAATATATAAGATGTTTAGGAGGGATGAGAATGGAAGAGAAAGAACAACTGTTAAGAATTATGGAATTGGCAAGTGATTTGAGAAAAGTATTAGTGCAAGAGTCATTTTTTAATCATCATCCCGAACTACGTGGGGCAATTGAAAATTTGGCTGGTTCTGTGGAGACTTTAGCAAGCCTGAAACATAATAAAGATGAAAATGCTGAGGATAAACTTCGATACGTACTTGCTAAAATGAAAATTGCTCACAATGCTATTATGCAGGAGAAAAAAGCTTTCCCTTCTCACTAATATAAGTTTTACTTTTTGTAACCTGACGGAGTATGTCAGGTTTTTTTGTTTCTAGTTTTCTTTTGCAGTTCATACAATAAGAACAGCATGAAAAAAGAAGGTGAGTAGCATTGAAACTACATAAAGCTCTCCACCCAAGTTTTATAAAACGTATGTATCACATGAGATTTCTTGGAAAGTTTGTTGAAGGTGAGGAGGAGAAAAAGGATACTTTTTCTGTGCAATGTCTTTCACAAATCCCTACAATTTTGAAATCGCAATTTGAAGGTGAAGTATATTTGTTTGAAGGCTTATATACCAATAAAAGAAATGAGAGAATATTTTCGGATTTGAAGAAAAAAAAGTTAGGAAAACAATTGGTATTGTTTCGCCTTTATTATGAGAGAGGGAATTTGTACGTTGAATTAATATGTACAGAGCAACGGGAAATTGCGGATGCATATAAGATCATCCCTTCGCCAAGATTAGTAGGATATAAAAAGAGAGAATCTTTAGAGCGAAAGCTAGGAAATGGATACTTGTCTTTTCTTATTCCTAAATTTCCACACGATTTCGAAGTACCGCAGTTGTTATGGTTTGAAGGTAGGTTATATGGGGATTTATCACTGAAATCATCTATTAGTTCAATAGCATATTGCGAACAGAAAAAGGAATGTAAATATATCGAGATTGATGATTGGACCAAGTATATAGAAGTAGCGGATGATCATTTGTATTTTGTACAAGAAAGTATGTATGATCAGCTTCTAAAGAAAATTACAGAAGAGGGAAAACGGGTGGAAGTAGTAGACGTGAAAGTGCAAAAAGAAGAACCAGAATGGAATGAGCGTGAATCTACATTTATACAGTATGTACAGGACTTAATCAATAATAAAGGCTTGTATTTAGATGTGACGGATATTTTTAATTTTCATATTAGCGTAAAAACAAATCTGTTAACAATTCTTGCTGGTATCCCAGGAATCGGAAAATCACGTTTGGTGCAGCTATATGCAGAAGCATTAGGATTAACGTACGGGGAAGAATTGTTATGGATTCCAATTTCTCCATCTTATCAAGAACCACACGATATACTAGGCTATCTTCATCCAAATGGAACATATATCGAAAGTGAAACGAAGTTAATTCGAACATTATTAAAAGCATATGAAAATCCGAATCAACTTTATATGATTGTGTTTGATGAAATGAATATGGCACATATTGAACATTGGTTTACACCATTTTTATCTATTCTTCAATTAGAAAAGAAAAATCGTATTCTTTCTTTATATGAGGAAGGGAATGAGATAGAAAATATAGTTCCATCCAAAATTGAAATTGGTGAAAATATTATTTTTATCGGTACTGTAAATTTTGATGAAACAACGAAAGAGTTATCGGATCGCTTATTGGATCGAGCAAATCTTATTACACTTCAAAAAATTCCATTTTGTGAAATCAATATGCAGCAAAATAAAGGGACACAAATCCCGCCCCTACAAGTAACAACAGGAGAATTTCGTATGAATTGGTTACGAAATAAAGAGATGATTGATGTGTTTTCTGAAGAAGAGTTAGAACTATTAGATAAATTACATGGCTTAATCTCATCACATGACGCATCGAAAGGTGTTTCTTTTCGATGTGCTGCTGCGATTGCAACTTATTTGCAAAACATTCCCCAAAAAGATAATCAATCTTATATGATTAGCCGAGAAGAAGGTTTTGATTTACAAGTAAAACAACGTATTTTAACAAAATTACGTGGTACAGAAATGACAATTGGTCCACTTCTTCGTGAAGATGAAAAGAAAGGGTTATCGCTAGTAGCATTATTGCAATCTCCACTTGCGAATTGTGTCTCCGCATTCGAACATTCTCTAGCTTATATAAGACAAAAACGGCGTGAATTGGAGTTGTATGGGTATGCGAAATGAGGAGCAGTACGAGACGGAAATTGTAGACACAAAAGATAAGCTCCCGTTTGTATTAAAATTAATTATTGGAACAGAAGGAAAGGGAGAATTTGTATTTTTGAATCGCCTTTGTAAACACACAACAACAATGATACATTGTATTTATAAAGTGCAAGAATTAAAAGCATTACGTTTGATTTTACATTATCAAAAACCGGTTCGTGTCACTTTTATATGGAATAAGGTGTATGAAGGACAAAAAGATAAGAAAGAATGGCAATATGAATTGCATGAAAAAAAACAAAAAGTATTATTATATGAACATGGAAAAACCGATTATTTTTATCCCTGGCGCTGTGGTTTGTATCATTTTGAAGTGCAAGTGGAAGAAGATGTATATTATGGAGCGTTTCAAATTGTTCCTAAAAATTTTTTGGATGATCAATTTGAAACGATTCAAAATTATGTGAAGTCAATTTTGAATGAAATTATGTTAGATCGTGGTTATTATAAACAGACATTCTCAACACTAATTGATATTGAAGATTCTTCATATTTAATGCTACTTCGAATGCTGCCACAAAAAATGAAAAAAATAAAACAGCTTTATAAAAAGGTTGAAGAGAACACAAGGTATATGGATAGATATGAGTGGGAAATAAGAGAACGAAAAGCGACGATGAAAAGTGTGATAATGAGCGAGAAAAAACCTCGTGCCAAGTATTATAATCGCAGATTTATAGAACAAACAGATAGTTTAGAGAATGCTTTTCTAAAATTTACAACGAAACAATTTTATGAATATTTGCTTGAAGCGCAGATTTTCTTACAAAAGACAATCGAAATACTAGAACGAGCAACGCATACAAAAAAAGAGGAATACCAATCTGTGAAAACAATTATGCAAACCATTGAAAGAAACGGATCTGTGACGGACAGGGAGAAGCAAAAATATCGGAATATCCATTTGTTGAAAGAGGCAGACTTGCGGAAAGCATCTGTGAAAATACAAGAGTATAAAATTTTAAATCACATTGTACATCAAGCTGTATTATTCTTTCGAAATTTGTTAAATTCTCCATTCTGGAGAGGGGTTTCTGAAAAAACAAATATAACTATGCATGCTTTACCCGTTACGCATCGGCAACTATTATATCATTTAGAGTTTCTACAACGTTATAATGAACAATCTCCAGCTTTATTATTTGTGTATAAACCAACGTTTTTAGTGTATGAGTATTATGCATTCTTTATCATCATTTCTATATTGCAGCAGTTAGAATTTAAAGATGAAATTCCATTACGCGAACAAATTCAAACCTATTTTTATTTAGATGGTTTACAAGACGGCACGACAATTGTTTTAAATCGTGAAAATATCCAAATTCATGTAGCGTTTAATGACCTTATTGAAACGCATCCGCTCATCGCACTTAGTAAAGGCAGTCATTTCTATAATGGAGAAGATACGAAAAAGCCAGACATTCGTTTAGATTGTTATGTGAAGCAAGGGGAACGTTATGAGTATCAGTCGTCTATTATTATTGAGGTGAAATATAGCCCAATGTTTAATATTTTTCAGCCTATTGGCAATACAAAAGCAACAGAGCAAATGTACAAATATTGGTCTATTAAATATGTAGAAGAACAAGATGGAAAACGTATTTTTCGCCGAAGGGCGATTCATGAAGTGATTTGTGTCTACCCAGGCAGTCATATGCACGGGAAGAAAATAGAAGCAGGTTGCGGAGTCTTTTTGCAATTATATCCATATAAAACGAAGCAAGGAGAAGAAAAATTAGCTGGAAAACACGGACTTGTGCAAATTTTTGAGAAGTGGTTAAAAAATATTGGAACATGAAAAGAAATCCTCCTTTGTGGAAAGGGTTTCTTTTTGTGTAGGTGAATGGAATTCTTGTACTTTATATGTCTAGTTAGACATAAACTATTATGAGTAGGGAGAAGTATACTGTTTCATATCATTTTGATACATGTAAAATATTTTTTGGATTTTGTAAAAATTTAACATAAATCTAAAACTTGAATAGGAGATCTCCTTATTTTATAGAATGTATTAATTTAGTAAACACTTTTAGTTGCATGCGGGGATTTGTTCTTATATGATAGATGGTGAAAGCGTTATCAAACGTAGAACGGCGATGGGAAAGGCGGGGAAATATGTTCCAGCGTGTTCAAACAAAAGAAGAACATTTTTGGTTCGAGCAACTGTGGGGAGATTTTTGTGAAGAGAGAGATTTAATGTTTGTAGAACGTAATTTAAATCCATCACGATTTTTATTAATAGAAGGTGGGCATTCTATTGGTACAGTAGAGTGTATTCGATATACGACACCTGAACATTCTAATTCTGAGTTTTTCTATCCGTTTTCTGAAAATGAGTTAGTGAAAGGTTTAAAAAATGTTTATGAAATAGGGAAGTTAAGTATTGTGAAAACGTCGCGCGGAAGAGGACATTTCAAAAGGTTAACTGCTATTTTATTTATACATGCTTTAGAAATGAAAGCTGAGTGGTATATTGCTGTTGTTACAAAAAGAATGTATATGTATTTACTTACACTTGGTTTTCCAATTGAGCCAATTGATGACCCGTTTCATTTTCATGATACATTGCAAGGGGTACCTGTTCGGATTCATGCTCGGAAAGGATTAACACATTTGTACTCACTAAAGGAATTTCGAGATGTGATACAAGGTAATGCTCATGCGCAAGCACTCATTAAAGAATACAGTAAAAATATTATGTTAACAAATTGAAAGGTCACAAATTTTTAGATATTATTGTGACTGATATCACATCCTTTTCTTTCAATATACATTACGCTTAATTTGTAATAATGAATTGAGAAGGGATGGGATGTTATGTTTTGCTATCAATGTGAACAAACGCCAACAGGTGGATGTAAAGTAATAGGTGTTTGCGGTAAAAATGAAACAATTGCAAGTTTACAAGATATAATTGTATTTGGATTAAAAGGAATTGCTGCTTATCGTACCCATGCTGCGCAGCTAGGATATACAGATCCATTTGTGGACGCTACAACTCATGAAGCGTTATATATGACATTAACGAATTCTAACTTTAATGAACAAGAACATATTGATATGGCTATGAAAGTTGGGAAATCAGCTTTACGGGTGATGGAGTTGTTAGATGAAGCACATACGAATCATTTTGGTGTTCCAGAACCTGTTCAAATTACACAAAATCGTGTAGAAGGGAAGGCAATCGTTGTTACTGGCCATAATTTATTTGCATTAGAGGAACTATTAAAGCAAACAGAAGGAAAAGGAATAAATATTTATACGCATTCAGAAATGCTACCAGCACATGGATATCCACAGCTGAAAAAATATCAACATTTAAAAGGGAACATTGGTAAGGCATGGTATGATCAACGACGTCTCTTTGAAAAGTTTACCGGCGCGATATTGGCTACAACGAACTGTGTTATGCCAATTAAAGGGTCGTACTCTGATCGATTCTTCTCATATGATATTGCCGGCCTTGAGGGTGTACGGAAAATTGAAGATGATAATTTTGCACCATTGATTAAAAAAGCACTAGAGCTTCTAGAAGTACATATGGAGTCGGATGAACAGCTAGTAACAGGTTTTCATCATAATACAGTCTTATCATTAGCACCAGAAATCACCCAGGCGGTAAGAGAAGGTAAAATTAAGCGCTTTTTTGTCATCGCAGGTTGTGATGCCCCAGGTAAAGGTGGAGAGTACTATCGTGAATTAGCAACGTCACTTCCACAAGAAACTGTTATATTAACAACTTCTTGCGGGAAATTCCGCTTTAATGATGTGAATTATGGTGTTGTACCAGGTACGGAAATCCCACGGTACATTGACTTAGGACAATGTAATAATTCTATTTCTACAATAAAAATAGCAGCGGCTTTAGCTGATGCTTTTCAATGTGAAGTGAATGAATTGCCAGTTAGTATTGTTTTATCTTGGTTTGAACAAAAAGCGGTTGCAATTTTGCTTGGACTATTTAGTCTTGGGATTCAAGATATTCGTATTGGTCCAAAGGCACCTGAATTTATTTCACCTGGTGTGCTTGATGTATTGCAAGAAACATTTGGTTTAAAACTTATTACAACTGCAGCGGAAGATATGAATATGATGTTATCATAACAAAAAGGGTGTCTTGTAATGAGACATCCTTTTTGTATAAATAAAAAAGCGCATGATATTTGACCAGGGGGGAGTCAATTATCATGCGCGAACACACGATTGGAAAAGAACTAAAATCCGAATATACTTAAAATCATTTTACGACGTTTCGGTTTTTCTTCTCGTTCATATGTTGACGTGATATCAGGTGTGATGTAAATCGGTTCTTTTTTCTCAAGGACAGCTTCTAATTTTTGAATTCTATCCATCATTTCTTCCATTTCTCTGCGATGTTGTAGCAATTGGTAATTGACGACATCATCTGCCTTATCTTGCATTTTTTCCTCTATACGATTTAAGCGGTGTGTAATTGTATTTAATTGTGTAACAAATTTCTCAAAATCAATTGATGGTTCTGTAGTTGAATATGATGTTTGTTCTATTTGTGAACGATGATATTCTAACATTTTATCTAAGTCGTCTTGAGTAAAAATGAAATGACCGTATTTGTTTTTTTCTATATTGAGATTCAATTGTTGTGCAATCCGAACTACTGCCTTTGGGCTAACACCTAACTTCTTTGCAATAATGGGTGTTTTATATTCCAAGGTAAATCCCTCCTATATATATCCTGTTGAATGATTTCGAGGTATTAAGCCTCTTCCCTGCATGGGTGACAAAAGAAGTGAGGAATCGGCAAAGAAAGTGTTTTTTCACGAGAATTAGTTTTTTAGGATATAGATATTTCTAAAAAGGGAGAAAAATGTCTGTTTTTTTTAATTATTCCTGTTTGACGGAAAGAAGATAATTATATTATCATAAATATAATTATCCTCTTTGTGTATGCATATAATGTATAAAAAGGTGATGGCAAATGTAGAAACTTGTAAGATGATAAGAAGAGCTTTTTCGTTTGAATAAATTTAGTAGGAGGTGGCTTCCTTGCTTACAGGGTAAGTAAGGAAACGTATTTGGACATATATAGTATAAGTATGGTGATTGTTTTGATTGCCTTAACTGCATTTTTCGTTGCGGCTGAATTTGCAATTGTGAAAGTAAGGAGTTCGCGCATCGATTCTTTGATTGCAGAAGGGAATAAACGTGCAGCTTCTGTGAAAACAGTCATTACAAACTTAGACGAGTATTTATCAGCTTGTCAATTAGGGATTACAGTTACAGCTCTTGGACTCGGGTGGTTAGGAAAACCAGCGATAAAGCACATGTTTGACTCGCTTTTTGCAAGATGGGAAGTGCCTCCCCAGGTTGCTGATATGTTAGCTGTGACTCTAGTGTTTATGTTCATTACTTTTTTCCATGTTGTTGTGGGAGAATTGGCACCAAAAACATTGGCAATTCAAAAAGCAGAACAAGTGAGTTTACTTGTTGCTAAACCGCTTATTTTCTTTTATCGAATTACTTTTCCGTTTATATGGCTTTTAAATGGCTCAACTCGATATGTAACAAGAATATTCGGTTTACAAACTGCGAAAGAGCACGAGGAAGTCCATTCGGAAGAAGAGCTACGATTGTTAGTGTCAGAAAGTTATAAAAATGGTGAAATTAATCAATCTGAATTTAAATATGTAAATAAAATCTTTGAATTTGATGATCGTATCGCAAAAGAAATTATGGTCCCGCGGACAGAAATGCATATTTTAGATAAAGATACGTCTGTTAAAGAAGCATTGCAAAAAATGTCCAATGAGAAATATACAAGATACCCAGTTGTTGATGGGGATAAGGACCATGTTATTGGTTTTGTAAACTTTAAAGATATTTTCACAGATTTTGTGAAACATGGTGCTTTTAGTAAAGAAACGGTGCAGCAGTATACTCGTCCTATTATTCTTGTCATTGAATCGATTGCAATTCATGATTTGTTTTTAAAAATGCAACGGGAGCGTACACATATCGCTATATTAATTGACGAATATGGTGGGACATCAGGTCTTGTAACAGTTGAAGATATATTAGAAGAAATTGTTGGCGATATTCAAGATGAATTTGATATAGATGAAAAACCAGAAATTCAACACATTAGTGAAACGAAAACAATTTTAGAAGGAAAAGTACTTGTTAGCGAAGTAAATGCATTATTAGGTTTATCTATTGATGATGATGACATTGATACAATTGGTGGATGGATTTTAACAAAGCATCTAGAAATTGTAGAAGGTGATATTGTCGAAATTGAAGATTATAATTTTTGTGTTAAGGAATTGGATGGCCACTATATCAAACAGATAGAAGTGACAAAACAAGCAGTCCCCATTTTAATTTCAGAAACCGAAAACAGGGTAGCATTACAAGAACAAATAAGCTCGTAAACTCTGCATATAGCAGAGTTTTTTTAGTAGGCAAAATGTTTTTTTATGTAATGGGACCGTGTTACAATGAAATAAGTTAAACCTTTAACTAGGTGAATTATTTAGTGAGTGTTGTACTTTGAAAAAATTAGAAAACGTTTGAAGAAAGTTCGAGTCATTCTTAAGTTAGAGAGGGGAAATAAAATGAAGAAACATTTATACATAGATGGAACATGGAAAGAAGTAGAGTCATATAAAACATTGTATGCACCATATTCAGAGGAAGTATTAGCAGAAATTGCTCAAGGGACAGAAAAAGATGTACAGAAAGCAACAGCTGCAGCGAAAAAAGCCGTGAAAGAAATGGCGGAATTATCCGCATACGATCGTGCGTCTATTTTAGAAAAAGTTGCTCAAATGATGGACGAGAGAAGAGAGGAATTTGCACAAATTATCGCAAAAGAAGCTGCAAAGCCGATTCGTGCAGCGCGTGGAGAAGTGGATCGTACCGTACAAACATACAAATTCGCTGCAGAAGAGGCGAAACGTATATATGGTGAGACTTTACCTTTAGATGCAGCGCCGGGAGCGGATGGCCGTATTGCTTATACAATTCGTAAGCCACTCGGTGTAATCGGAGCTATCACTCCTTTTAATTTTCCACTAAACTTAGTTGCACATAAAGTCGGCCCTGCAATTGCTGCAGGTAACACAATTGTATTAAAGCCAGCTGATCAAACACCACTTTCATCTTATGCCCTTGTTGAACTGTTTGAAGAAGCCGGATTACCAAAAGGAGCATTTAACATTGTATCTGGACGTGGCTCAATTGTTGGTGAAGCATTGGTAAAAGATGACCGCGTTTCTTCAATTACATTTACAGGAAGTCCAGAGGTTGGCATCGGTATTAAAGCAAAAGCTGGATTAAAACGTGTTACGTTAGAGCTTGGTTCAAATGCTGCAGTAGTGATTGATGAAAATGTAGAGTTAACAGAAGAAGTAATTGAGCGTGTGAAATGGGGAGCTTTCGTTAATAATGGACAAGTTTGCATTTCTGTACAACGTGTATTTGTTCATGAAAATAAGATGGAAGAATTCACTAAAAAACTAACGAAGGCGATGGAAAAAGTAGTAGTAGGCGATCCACTTCATGAAGAGACAGATGTTTCTGCACTTATTTCAAAAAATGATGTAGATCGTATTGATTCATGGATACAAGAAGCGGTAAAAGAAGGAGCAACTATTTTGTACGGTGGTAAAAAACGTGACGCGCGTATATTCGAACCAACAGTATTAGCAGATGTTCCAGAGTATGTTTCTGTGCAGTGCCAAGAAGTGTTTGGCCCAGTTGTGACTGTAAATACATTCCGAACATTTGATGAAGCATTAGAAAAGGTCAATAATTCACGATATGGCTTACAGGCTGGAGTATTTACAAATGATTTAACGAAAGCAATGCGTGCAATTGATGAACTAGAAGTAGGAGGCGTCATGATTAATGACATTCCAACATTCCGAGTGGATCATATGCCGTATGGTGGAGTAAAAGAAAGCGGGACAGGTCGTGAAGGAATTAAATATGCGATTGAAGAAATGACAGAGATGAAACTAATCTGTATTAAAAAATAAATAATAATAAAAGGTACACTTCATAGGCGAGTGTACCTTTTATTATTATTTCATCTCTTGTTTGAAAATAGCATCTTCAACGTAGATTTGTTCTTTATCTACCGCTGTACTATGCGCAAGAACTAAACCAATTGGTGTATGTGTACCTTTATTTTGAACAATTGTAAATGGTACATTTTTTTCATTTGCTAATTTAATGTATTTTGATAAATGTGGGTAAGTGATGCTGCCATTTACATATAGTTGTAATGATTGAGAAGTGCGCATACTATTAGCTACTTCTGTGTAAACATTGCTTTGCATCACTTGACCGATTGTTAAAGCGATTTCTACACGCTCACGCAATGTGCTTAAGTACATATTGCGTTCTTCTGGTTTGTTTTGCTTTTGGCCATGAATGCCTTCTTGGAGATAATCTTCCACATTTTTATTTGCCATATTTTTCACACCTTTCATCTCTTATTGTACGCAAGAAATGAAAAGGATGCAAAAAAGTCATTTCAAATAAATTTTATCAACAGAAATTAACAAAATGTGACAACAATCTCTTAACGAAACTTGTTTTTTGTGTTAATATTCAAAATATATAGGGTATACGTCGCATGGAAATGGAGGGAATGGGGGTTTTTCCAATCGATAAGGATATCAAAGAAGTATTTTGTTCGCACTTGAAAAACAACAGGCACCAATTCGTAGAGAACTGGAAAAACAAAATGATAATTTCCGAAAAAGATCCATTTAAGCAAGAAGTAGCTCGGAATGGAGAGGACTTATTAGAGTTAATTATTGAACTTATTATGGAAGATAAGGATATAGCTCAACTACAGCCGTTATGTGAAAAAATTGCAATTGAGCGAGCAGGGGCAGATGCTAATATTGGAGATTTTGTCTATAATGCGAATGTAGGAAGAAATGAATTATTTGAAGCAATGTGCGAATTAGATGTTAAAGCTCGGGAATTAAAATCAATTATGACAAAAATACATACTTGTTTTGACAAATTAATTTATTATACGGTTTTAAAATACTCGGAAATTATATCGAGAAATTTAGAGGAAAAACAGCAATATATAAATGAAACACATAAAGAAAGATTGACGATTTTAGGACAAATGTCAGCTAGTTTTGTTCACGAGTTTCGAAATCCATTAACCTCAATTATGGGGTTTGTGAAATTATTGAAATTAGATCATCCGAATTTATCATATTTAGATATTATTTCACACGAATTGGACCAATTAAACTTTCGTATTTCGCAATTTTTGCTTGTTTCAAAAAAAGAAATGTGGAATGAGTCTGAACGATTTTTGCTAAATGATTTGTTTCATGATATTATTCATTTCTTATATCCAAGTCTAGTTAATTCAAATGTTTTAATTGAAAAAAACTTACTGTGTCCTATTCCATTTGTAGGATACCGTAGTGAAGTGAGGCAAGTTTTCCTAAATATTTTAATGAACTCAATCGACGCTCTCGAAGTGATTAAAGAAGATCGTAAAATTATTATTGATGCATGTGAAGGTGAAGAGAGGATTCATATTGTTATTAAAAACAATGGACCAATGATTCCAGCAGAAAGTATTGAAACGATTTTTGAACCATTTGTCACGACAAAGAAATTAGGAACGGGTATCGGTTTGTTTGTATGTAAACAAATTGTTGAAAAACATAACGGATCTATTACATGTCACTCTAATTCAGAATGGACAGAATTTCATATTTCGTTTCAAAAATAAAGAGAAAAAGTCTACACCAAGAGAATGGTGTAGACTTTTTTAATTTGTAAGAACCACAGCTTCTAATTTGGGAGATTGATTAGAATAGCCCACTAATGCAAATGTGTAAATTGTATTTGGTTCTACTTTTACATTAGGAATGGTTACAAGTACTTTTTTCGTATCGGCAAGAGAAATTTCAATATCAGCTGTTCCGGGGCTCACCTGTAAATAATCTGTTATTTGTTTAAATAAGACATTTTCAAATAAATAATCGCCGCCTTTTATTGATACGTGAACGGCAGGGGTATCTGGTGAAAAATGTGAAAATCTTATTTTTGCTTGACCAGATTGTAACGGAGTATTATCAAGCATTGGCTGCAATTGTATATGTGTATCGGTACCGATTGCTGCAAGCGTATAAGAGCGGTTGCCCATCATCGGGACAAGTGCTGAGAAAATAGGTGTTTCGTTACCAACAGGAACGATATCAACCCGGTACTGTCCTTGAGTTAAGGACAAATACGGGCTGTATTGTTTAAAAGCAATGTTTTTTACTACCTTCTGTCCGTTTACTAAAAAATCAACAACGGGTGTATGAGAAGATGCATGGAATAATCTCATATAGGATGGTAGTGCTGCTTCTTGAGAATCACGTTTTTCATATGCATGCACAAGTTTGGTAATCACATTATGATATTTCATATATAATTCCATATATTTTTTTGGATTTGTATATTGATAGTAACGGGCAAGCTGTTCATATAGAGCGGCTTCTTGTCCATATTTTTCAATTTTAGATTGCGCCATATAAATTCCTCCTTTTTCATCACTATAACTATATGCTTCTTGGAAATGGGCTTATGCAAAAAAACTAGAGCTGAGCCAGGGATTTTTTGATTTATAGGCAAACACACATACAAAGTGATAGTTGTCCTACATAATTTATTAAGGAAAATTAATTTTTAAGTTATGGAGGGAGTGGAACAAATCATGTGGGGATATGGATATCCTGGTAGTTGCGGATATGGTTATAGTGGCGGAGGATGCGGTACAGGTTCTGGATTTGCGTTAATAGTTGTATTGTTTATTTTACTAATTATTATTGGGGCAAGTTGCGTGCGTTAATTACCAATAAAGAGCGTCATGCTGAACTGGTTAATTATAGTTAATCGGTTCTTTCTTTTTTTACGTGTGAAATAATTCAGCTCTTGGTGTTCATGTATTGTATTTATAAACAGATGAATGCTCTTTGTATAAGACAATCATTTTTATCAATGAAGCTATATAGAAATCTGCTTTTAATAATGTTGAATATTTCTCAGCGGGCGGACTATCTATTAGTGCGGAAAAAACTTAAATTCTTGAAAGTCTAAAGAGAGGTATGATTCAAAAGCATAGTAAGGCTTGTGAGAAATTTGTCTAATTTTGTTTAAAAATATGACAGATAAACTAAATTAATAGGAAGGAAATTGACGGGAGTTTCGTCGAAGTTTACACAATGTCAGCAATTGAAAGAAGCTGATAGTATGGTAAGAAAGTAATTAGTTTGTATGTTTGTAGGCTTATTTTTTATAGGAGAGGAGGATTTTTTAAGAGGGGCAAAGGTTTGGTTCTTTATTACATTTCTGAATTTTCATTTTTTAGCACTCATTTGTATATTTTATAATAGTTTTTTGATAAATTCACTGCACTTGCAGAGGATTCTTTTTTATGAAAGAAACGTCAATTTTCTTCATATATATATACAAATTGGAGAAATGGGGGAGCGCTATGCGCGATTACTTAATTAAGCCACTTGTTGGTCAGCCGTATCCGATGATTTCGCATGGAAAAGGTGTGTATTTGTATGATCAAAATGGCAATAAATATTTTGATGGTTCGTCAGGAGCGATTACGGCAGGTATCGGACATGGCGTAACAGAGATTGCGGAAGTGATTAAAAAGCAGGCAGAGGAGATTGCTTTTGTGTATCGCTCACAGTTTACGAGTGAGCCAGCTGAGAAGTTAGCAAAGAAGTTAAGTGATTTAAGTGTAGGAGATTTGAACTGGAGTTTTTTTGTAAATAGTGGTACGGAAGCGAATGAAACGGCTATGAAAATCGCGATTCAACATTTTCAAGAGCGCGGTATTCAAGGGAAACATAAAATTTTGTCGCGCTGGATGAGTTATCACGGTATTACGATGGGAGCTTTATCAATGTCGGGGCATCCACTTCGTCGTCAGCGATTTGTTTCTATTTTGGAAGATTATCCAACTGTACCAGCGCCGTATTGTTTCCGTTGTCCGGTGCAGAAAGTGTATCCAACTTGTCAGCTGTCTTGTGCGACTGAGCTAGAACGAGCAATTGAGCGGATTGGTGCAGAACATATTGCAGCTTTTATAGCTGAACCAATTATCGGTGCAGCAGGCGGTGCAGTTGTACCACCGAAAGAATATTATAAAGTGATTAAAGATATTTGTAGCCATTATGATATTTTATTTATTGCCGATGAGGTTATGACAGGTCTTGGGCGTACAGGTGCATGGTTTGCGATGGAGCACTGGGGCGTGGAACCGGACATCATGACGCTAGGAAAAGGACTAGGTGCAGGTTATACACCGATGGCCGCGACGGTTGTGAGTGACCGTGTGATGGAACCGATTTTACGAGGATCACGTTCAGTTATGAGTGGTCATACGCTAAGTGCCAATCCTTTATCGGCAGCGACAGCTTTAGCGGTTATTGAATATATGGAGAAACATAATTTACCTGAAAAAACAGCTGAAAAAGGAGAATATTTAATAAAAGGGTTGCAGAAAGTTCAGCAGCAATCGACAATTATTGCCGATGTGCGCGGAAAAGGATTCCTGATTGGAGTAGAATTGCAACCGTTTACAAAAGCATCTGAGCTCATTTCAGTCGCAGCGAAAAATGGACTTCTTCTATATCAAGCTGTATCAGGCCAAGCAGGAAAAGAGGATAGTGCGCTACTTGTTGCACCGCCGATGACAACTACATATTCTGAGTTAGATGAATTACTTGAGATTTTTGCGAAAAGTGTGGAAGAGATGATGCAAAAAGGAGGACATAGTATCGCATGACAACCATTACAAATACATTCGGCAAATTAAAAGCAATTGATGAAGTTATTTCGTTTTTTCATGATGATATGACGTTAATGTTTGGAGGATTTGGCGGGATTGGGTCTCCTCCATCATTAATACAGGCCATTGTAGAAAAAGGCATTTCAAACTTACATTTAATCGGAAATGATACAGGGTTTCCGGATGTAGGGATTGGACGCCTCGTAACAAAAGAACGAGTGAAATCATTAATTACTTCTCATATTGGTTCAAATCCAAATGCGGGAAGACAGTTAAATGAAGGACGATTACAGATCGAGTTTTCACCTCAAGGAACGCTAGCAGAGCGAATTCGTGCAGGTGGTGTTGGACTCGGTGGAATTCTTGTCGATGTCGGTATCGATACGATTGTGGAGGAAGGAAAGCGAACAGTCGAAATGAATGGGAAAACATATTTAGTGGAACCGGCTTTAACTGCAGAGGTATCGATTGTATATGCGAAAAAGGCGGATCCGTTTGGGAATCTTGTGTTTGATAAGAGTGCTCGTAACATGAACCCACATGTAGCGATGGCTGGAGATATTACAATTGTTGAGGCAGAAGAAATCGTACCACTCGGAAGTTTAGATCCTGAGGAAATTATTGTTCCAGGTGTTTTTGTAAATTATATTGTGCCGTCGGAAGGAGTGAATTGGAAATGGGTATGGGAGTAGAGGTGCGAGATAAGATAGCAAGGCGTGCTGCGAAAGAGATTCAAAATGGAATGATTGTAAATTTAGGGATTGGGATCCCTTCTCTTGTACCTAACCATTTGCCTGAAGATATGCATGTTATGTTCCAGGCGGAAAATGGTATCGTTGGAATGGGTCCAACGCCAAGTAAAGGAAACGAAGATGAAAACTTATGTAATGCGGCTGGATTGCCGACGTCACTCATTACAGGAGCAAGTTATTTTGACAGCTGCACAGCATTTGGAATGATTCGAAAAGGATTGCTTGATATAACAATACTTGGTTCACTGCAAGTAAGTGAGAAAGGAGATTTAGCAAATTGGATTGTTCCAGGGAAACGGGTTCCTGGTATTGGCGGAGCGATGGATTTAGCGCAGAAAGCAAAGCGGGTCGTTGTTGTGATGAACCACGTTGATAAGTATGGGAATGCAAAAGTTGTTTCAGAATGTACGCTTCCATTAACATCGAAAAGGTGTGTGGATTTAATTATTACGGATATGGCTGTAATGGAAGTTACTTCTGAAGGTTTAATACTACAAGAATTAATGAGCCCTTACACAGTTGCGGATGTAAAACAACATACGGAGGCATCTTTTCATGTAAGTTCTAATTTACTTGTGATTGAATGAGAGGAGCAAACAAATATGGAGCAATTAAAAAAACAAGTATGTGATTATATTGAAAGTCATGAAGGAGAAAGTGTAAAGCTCTTAACACGATTAATTCAAGAAAAGAGCGTATCAGGTGATGAGAGCGGTGCGCAAGCAATTGTTATTGAAAAATTACGTGAGTTAGGCTTAGACCTCGATATTTGGGAACCTTCTTTTACAAAGATGAAAGATCATCCTTATTTTGTATCGCCAAGAACGAATTTTTCGGATAGCCCAAATGTTGTGGCGACGTTAAAAGGAAGTGGCGATGGAAAATCGATGATTTTAAATGGTCACATTGATGTTGTACCAGAAGGTGATGTGAATCAATGGGAACATCATCCTTATAGTGGTGAAAAAGTCGGGAATCGCATATACGGTCGTGGAACAACGGATATGAAGGGCGGAAATGTGTCTCTTATGCTGGCAATGGAAGCAATTGTTGAACTGGGTATTGAATTAAAAGGAGATATTCATTTTCAGAGTGTAATAGAAGAAGAGAGTGGTGGGGCAGGTACGTTAGCAGCGATTTTAAGAGGCTATAAGGCAGATGGTGTTATTATTCCAGAACCGACAAATATGAAATTTTTCCCGAAACAGCAAGGTTCAATGTGGTTTCGCCTACATGTGAAAGGAAAAGCAGCACATGGTGGTACACGTTACGAGGGAGTTAGTGCAATTGAAAAGAGTATGTTTGTCGTTGAACATTTGAGAAAACTAGAACAGAAGAGAAATGAACGGATTACAGATCCATTATACAAAGGAATTCCAATCCCAATTCCAATCAATGTTGGGAAAATTGAAGGTGGTAGCTGGCCAAGTTCTGTGCCAGATTCGTTAATTTTAGAAGGAAGATGTGGAATTGCGCCGAATGAGACTATAGAGGCGGCAAAAGAAGAATTTGAAAATTGGATAGGGCAATTAAAGAATGTAGATCCATGGTTTGAAGAATATCCAGTAGAAGTAGAATGGTTTGGAGCAAGGTGGGTCCCAGGTGAATTAGAAGAGGATCATGCACTTATTACAACACTTCAAGATAATTTTGCTCAAATTGAAGGCAGAAGTCCAATTATAGAAGCATCGCCATGGGGAACAGATGGGGGATTATTTACACAAATCGTTGATGTACCAACTATAGTATTTGGGCCAGGAGAGACAAAGGTAGCCCACTATCCAAATGAATACATTGAAGTGGATAAAATGATTGCCGCAGCAAAAATTATTGCATGTACATTACTAGACTGGTGTGAGGTGAAAAAATGAAATATTATGAATCATTTAAAGAACAGACGAACCATTATACTGTAGAAGGAGCGTTAGATTATTTTAATAAACGTATCAGGGTAGATCATTATACAGGAAATGTAGAAAGTCTCATGCAAAAAATAGAAGAATTAGCAGAGAAGCATTCTTTCACCAAATGTATTATAAAAGGAAAGGGAGAGCATGTTTCGGCGTGGCTCTCTTTTGGCTTTTTATTAGAAGCGACGATTCCTCATTATTTTCAAGGACATGATGCATACTTTCTTGTAAAATACCGTGATGATGAAAGACGGAATAGTATCCAGTGGATTGATGAGGACCACATTATAAATGGTGTAAGAGAAAAGGAAGTAAAGGAGAAACAAATTCCTGAGAAATTTGTCTTACGGAAAGCGACAGAAGCAGACGCGGAAGAATTGGCAGGTGTATTCGGGAAAGTGTTTGAAATTTATCCGACACCGCTAAATGAAGCGGACTATATCATTAAGACAATGAAGGAAGATACAATTTATTATGTGTATGAATCAGAGGGACGCATTATTAGTACTGCTTCAGCGGAGATGAATGTGAAAGAAGGTAATGCGGAATTAACGAATTGTGCAACTTTACCTGAATATCGAAAACATGGATTTATGAAAAGTCTACTCATCAAGTTAGAAGAAGAATTACAAGAGAGAGCAATCTTTTGTTCTTACACAATCGCACGTTCGCTTTCATTTGGCATGAACGCAGCTTTTCATCAGCTGGGATACAAATACACAGGTAGACTAGCAAATAATTGTTATATTTTTGATAAATTAGAAGATATGAATGTATGGGTGAAGGATTTATCCTACATTAACAGGAAGTAAGAGCTTCGCCATACAAAATTAGAATGCTCGATTGTTACGGGATAACCATCAGTGGGGGATGAAGCCCCCACTGATTAAAGTTTCACTTTATCACTTATTAGTTGAAAAATAATGATATGAAATAAATAGAAAAATAGAACGGAATCGTAATGCTTATAATCGCACACAGGGATGCTGGAAATCTGGCATGTAAATTGCTGGATTTTCGGCAAGAGGGGGGATGACATTGCTGGCAGTTTCGACACAAGAAGTCATTGAAGCGATTTTGGGCAGTATTGATGAAGCTATTCATGCGGTGGATGAAAATGGTATTACAATTTTTTATAATACTGTTGCTGCAAAACATGATGGGTCAAAGATTGAGAATGTATTAGGGAAGCATTTATTAGAAGCATTCCCGTCTTTATCAAGAGAAACGAGTACACTTATGAAAGTTTTAGATACAAAAAAGCCGATTTTGCATCAAGTACAGCGGTATCAAAATTTAAACGGTGAAGACGTATGTACTGTAAATACTACATTACCTATTTTTATAGAAGATAAAATTGCAGGTGCTGTTGAAATCGCAAAAGATTATTCGACGATTCAAAAATTAACAGATACTATTGTCGATTTACAATCAAAAATGAAGCGATCTTCTAGGAAGAAGTTAATAAAAAAACACGTTGCCTTTAATACAATTGTGACGGATGATTCCCGCTTTAAACAAACGAAAGATTTGGCGCAAAAGGTAGCTCCAACAGACGCAAATGTTTTAATTTACGGAGAGACAGGGACTGGAAAAGAATTATTTGTACAAGCGATTCATGAGGCTTCAAAACGGAAAAACAAACCGTTTATTGCCCAAAACTGTGCAGCTCTTCCGGAATCTCTTTTAGAGAGTTTATTATTTGGAACAACAAAAGGTAGTTATACAGGCGCTATTGAGCGCGCGGGGTTATTTGAACTTGCAGATGGAGGGACATTATTTTTAGATGAATTAAATTCGATGCCCCTTGATCTGCAAGCAAAAATGCTCCGAGCATTAGAAGATGGAGTGATTCGTCGCATAGGTGATAGTAAGACGAGAAAAGTCGATGTTCGTGTGATTACGGCGATGAATCAACCTCCAGAAGTATGTTTACGTGAAAATAAAATTCGGACTGATTTATATTATCGTTTAAATGTATTTTCGTTATATATTCCACCGCTTCGTGAGCGAAAAGAAGATGTATTATTGTTAGCGTCTTATTTTTTAAAAGACTATAACAAAGAATATAAAAAACAGGTACTCTATATGGATAACGAGACGAAAGAAAGGTTACTCGCGTATCATTGGCCTGGAAATGTAAGAGAGTTAAAACATACCATTGAACACGCTGTTATTATTGCAGAAGGAAGTTCATTAACGGTTAGTTGTTTACCACGAACATTTCGAAAAGAAGTAGATTCAAAGAAAAAGAAGAAATGTATTCTCCCGTTACGTGAAGCACTTAATCAAACAGAAAAAGAATTAATTGATCGAGCGCTAACGGAAACAGATGGGAATATTTTGCAAGCTGCTAAATTACTAGGTATTCCAAGACAAACATTGCAATATAAATTAAATAAGTATGACAAAACCGCCGAATAATCGGCGGTTTTTGTGTGTTTGCACCGATAAAAAAGCGTTTACATATAAAGAAAGTAATGAATATTGTATTGAATAGGGCACCATTTAAAATAAGAAAAAATATTTTTTCTCATATTTAATAGGGTATCTTTCGTCATCACTAATTGAACACGCAGAGTTGGCACGATTATTGCTTATTTAAATGGTGAGCGTAAAAAAAGGGGGAATAGCAATGTTACATGATGTATACAAACCAAATCGTCACTGGAAAGATATCGAATTATGGAAAGATGTTACAGAAGAGCAATGGAATGATTGGGTTTGGCAATTAACGAATACGATCAAAACGTTAGATGATTTAAAGAAAGTAATTAATTTGACACCAGAAGAAGAAGAAGGTGTTAAAATTTCAACGAAAACGATTCCGTTAAATATTACACCGTACTATGCTTCTCTTATGAATCCTGATGATCCACGCTGTCCGATTCGGATGCAATCTGTACCGATTTCGGAAGAATTATATAAAACAAAATATGATTTAGAAGACCCGCTTCATGAAGATGAAGATTCACCAGTCCCAGGTTTAACACATCGTTATCCAGACCGCGTTTTATTTCTAGTAACAAATCAATGTTCGATGTATTGTCGTTATTGTACACGTCGTCGTTTTAGTGGACAAATTGGAATGGGTGTTCCGAAAAAGCAACTAGATGATGCAATTGCTTATATTAGCGAAACACCGCAAGTACGTGATGTTTTAATCTCTGGTGGTGATGGTCTTCTTATTAATGATAAAATTTTAGAATACGTTTTAAAGAATTTACGAGCAATTCCGCATGTGGAGATTATCCGTATCGGAACGAGAGCTCCAGTTGTATTTCCACAACGTATTACAGAAAATCTATGTAATATTATTAAAAAATATCACCCAGTGTGGTTAAATACACACTTTAATACTTCTATTGAAATCACAGAAGAGTCTAAATTAGCATGTGAAATGCTTGCGAATGCAGGTGTTCCAGTAGGGAACCAAGCGGTTATTTTAGCTGGAATTAACGATAGTGTACCAATCATGAAAAAGCTGATGCACGATTTAGTGAAAATTCGTGTTCGTCCGTATTATATTTATCAATGTGATTTATCGGAAGGTATTGGTCATTTCCGTGCTCCGGTTTCTAAAGGATTAGAAATTATTGAGGGACTACGTGGACATACTTCCGGTTATGCTGTACCAACGTTCGTTGTCGATGCTCCAGGTGGAGGCGGAAAAATCGCCCTTCAGCCAAACTATTTAATCTCACAAAGCGCGGATAAAGTAGTGCTTCGTAACTTTGAGGGAGTTATTACAACGTATCCAGAACCAGAAAACTATGTACCAGGAAGAGCAGAAGGTTACTTTAAAGAAATTTATCCAACATACGAAGAGAAGCGTTCGGATATTGGTGTAGCAGGATTGATGAGTGATAAGAAATTTAATCTTGTTCCGGATGACCTGCAACGTATGAATCGCCGGAAAGATTATGAAACAAATGAAACGCATTCTTCTTTAAAAGATAAACGAGATAAACGTGATCAGTTAAAGGATAAAAAATATCAAGCCCAAATGGCGAAGTTAGAAGAAAATAAAGAAGCTGAGGGTGACGCAGTATGAATTGTATGTGGTGTGACAGTACAGAAGCGAAAGAAAGTCTGAATACTGTATATTGGGAATTGCCAGATGGTACAAAAGCCATTGAAATTCAAAAGACACCATGTATCTCTTGTTCATCATGTGGAATGGACTATCAGCCTGATCATGTTGTAAAAGAAATAGAAGATCAGTTGTTTTTAATTTATACAAAAGATTTACCCAAACAATTAACATATGAAGAGTTGATGGAACGCCCACGTCTACTAAAGAGAAATTATTTCGACTTTTAACCAGCGATTATGCTGGTTTTTTTCTTTTCTCCCTTGTATAATGTACCCAAGTTAGAAAGGTAGGGAATATTTTTGAAAAAGTCATTTTATCACTATATGATGAAGCACCGTGCGTCTTTAATCAAAAATGAAGTATCAGATTTAGCTGAAGCTATGTATGATGATTTAAGTTTTCCGAAGCAATCAGAAGATTACGATGAAATTAGTTCGTATTTAGAATTAAGTGGATTACTGGACAGTATGTCTATTTTTGATGAGGCGTGGGAGCTATACATACAAGAAAGATAACGATCACATATATCTGTATGAATACATCACTCTATAAAAAGTGATGTATTTTTTTATTGAAAAATTTTGTGAATATAAGCTCAGGTGATAAGCGTTTTTCTATCGTTTGCATATACTGGTATCAAAATCACGACTTTAAAAAGGAGAGATATAAATGGCAAGAAAAAAACAACCTAAATATAATGTGGGAGATATAGTCGTGATTACGCTATATGGTACTGTTGGTAAAATCACAAATATGAAAATGTTAGATGGTGTATATGTATATGAAGTTAATAATCATGATGGGTATTATGTAGAACAAACGCTTCAGCATGTTACGGAACAAGAAATGAAAAAAGGTGAAACAGAATGGGTTGAATTACGCTATCATTTTACTTTCGGTGATCTTGTGCAAGTTACGGGATATGATAAAGATGTTTTTCGGATCGTTGGGTTTCGCACAGAGGTGTGGCGGTATAAAAATGATGCTTGGGAAGATACAATATATGAATTATCGAGAATTACAGATGGTGAGTGGTTAGAAGCTGATGAATCAGATTTAACCTTGCTTGCGAATGCACAAACTGCTAATGCTATCTTGAAAAAAATAAAACAAGATAAAGCAGGGATGAATAAATTAGATTTAGGAAAATTGAAGTCAATAAACAACTCAAAAAAGGTGAGTATTAAAACAAGCAGACAAGAAATTATTGATGGATTACTAGATATTTATAATGACTATCAATTATTATACGAAACATTTCAAGATGAAGAATATAAAATTGTTATGGATGTCGTCCATAATTATTTAGTTAAATTAACAGAGAAAAAATAGCTAGAAAGCAAGAAGGAACTGAACAAAAATATATGCTGTGTAAGGTATACCTACAATCGTTAAAAAAATAATAAGCCCTTTGATGACAGAGTCTGCCCATTTATCCTCATGCATGAACTCTTCTTTTCTTTGCTCTATTTCATATTGATATTCCATAGTTATTTCCCCCTTCAAATAGCTTGTACTACATCGTATGCTGTAAATTGAAGCGATATGACAGACAAGTATGATATAGAAAAGAAAATCTATTTTTCTAATCTTGTATACATAATTTTGAAATTTCTTCATAAAACAGAAATAAAGGAGTGATGCTCATGAAGGAAATTGAAGTCGTAATTGATACGGAAGAAATTGCGGAGTTTTTTTATGAGCAACTAATTGAGAGAGGGTATGTACCAAAGCGAGAAGAGATTGAAGATCTCGCTGATATTACATTTGAGTATTTACTAGAAAAGTGTATGATTGATGAAGTGTTTGATGAGGATGAAGGCTGAAAGCAACGACGGGACCTACTCGTCGTTTTTTTACACTTCAAAATTATTTCTTTACAAACTTGTCACAAACATAAAGGACTATTATTGGTATAATAAAAAGAAAATTTCAAATAAGAGGTGAAGGGATGTTCAAAAAAATTATTGATTCTTTACTAGGAAAGAAAAATAGATATCGTTCCTATTCAAGTAGTGATTATCGTCATAGAGGTCGCTCGTATTCAAGTAGTGATTATAACAAGAGAAGAAATTCTCATGGCTATGGACATCAGCACTATAAAAGAAAACGTAAAAGTCGTAGTTTCTTTTCAAGTAGTTGATGAAGTGGCGTGACATACTTGCTTGGTTTGATAGACCGTTGCGCAATAGTACAATTGTTACGCAGCGCTATAAAATTGAATCAGTAATTGGAATGGGCAGCTATGGCTTTACATATATCGTTTTTGATTTGCAAACGAAAGAAAAAAAGGTTTTGAAACAATTAAGACAAAGTAAGCAAAGGTATATGTCGGGGCGAAAATCATTTGCACAGGAACAAGCAATATTAGAACAGTTAGATCATCCGGCAATACCAAACTTATATGATAGTTTTATATGGAAAAAGCAGCCGTTTTTTGTAATGGAGTATATGTCAGGTAAAAATTTCGAAGACTTCATTTTCAGAGATGGACATGTATATGAAGAGCATGAGGTTTTTCATATTTTATATAAAGTACTTGAGCTTGTTTCTTATTTTCATAGTAAAGGTATTATTCATCGAGACTTACGAATCCCTAATATTTTAATGGAAGAGGGGCAAATTAGCATTATCGATTTTGGGTTAGCTAGATTTATAGAAGAAGTCGATGAGCGGGCCTGTACCTATGAAGGAGAACAAGCCTATATGCGAGAAGTTCACTATCGTAGTGACTTCTATGCACTAGGTCACTTTACATTATTTTTATTATACTCTGGCTATGAATCTACTGTAAAAGAGGAAAAGCCATGGTATGAAGAGTTACAGCTAGTGAAAGAAAACCGTGAAATTATTATGCGGATGCTACAGATGAAGACTCCATATTATGGGGATGTACAAGATGTTAGAAAAGATGTACGCCATGCATTAGAAAGGATGGGGGATACATGTTTCAAAAGTTTTTAGCAAGCGTTGGAATAGGAAATGCAAAAGTGGATACAGTTCTTGAAAAAGATGAATATTTAGTAGGGGAAGAAATTGTAGGTGTGGTTCATATTACGGGCGGATCAGTTGGTCAACAAATTGAAAGCATTTACTTAACACTATCGACATCGTATATACGAGAAGTAGATGATAAAAAAGTAAGTACTACATTCGATTTAAAACGAGTACGTTTAACGGAGCCTATTACGATATCTCCAAATGAAAAAGTAGAAATCCCATTTTCATTCCCGATGCCAATTGAAGCGCCGCTTACATTTGGCATGAAAACAGTTTGGGTTCATACAGGCCTTGATATTAAACGAAGTATTAACCCGAGTGATCGTGATTACGTTCAGGTGTTACCGAATGCATTATTTAACAGTGTTTTAGATAGTGTAAATCAATTAGGATTTAGGCTTCGTCAAGCAGAGTGTGAAGAACTACCGCATCGTTTCCGTGCTAATATTCCATTTGCGCAAGAGTTTGAGTTCATTCCAGTTTCGGGGCAGTATTATGGTAAATTGGATGAATTGGAATTATTAATTTTACCACGTGCGTATGATCGATTGGATATTGTTATGGAAGTAGACAGAAAAGCCCGTGGGCTAGCAGGTTTATTTTCAGAAGCATTAGACTTAGATGAAAGAGTCGTTCGTTTTACTGTAACGCGTGAAGACATTCCAACGATGCAGCAAAAAATTAACAATTATATTTCTTAATAAATGATGCATAAAAAAGAAATTGAGAGGAAAACTAAAACAACCGCTCCATTTTTTATTTTTATATAGTGAGGTTATGTATGTGAAACGATATCGACATGTATACTTGTTAAGCCTATTACTTATTTGTTTTGTCGGATTATCACTTTCGTATCATACCGCTTGTGTTGAGAAATTTGATGATGTTATTACCAAATTTATTCAAAGTTTTCGGAACGATTATTTGACAGCTTATTTCACTTGGATGTCTTATATTGGTTCAAAAAAAATATATTTCCCGTTATTAATCATAGTTGCAATGTACTTTCTCATTCGAAAAAGGTTGTTAGGTGCGTTGTTTTTAATCATTAATTATTATGGATCCCGTCACCTTAACAGCCTCCTGAAATTATGGTACGAACGACCAAGACCAGATGTGTCACAGCTTGTTACAGCTACAGGATATAGCTTTCCAAGCGGTCATACGATGAATGCTACAGCATTTCTAGGGTTTATCGCTTATGTAACAATCACAGAGCATCGTATTACACTGCATAGAAAGTTGCTGATTATTTTTATTACATGTTTCGTTATATTTTCTATTTCTGTTAGCCGTGTATATCTTGGGGTCCATTATCCGTCCGATATATTAGCAGGCTGGGCAGCAGGGGGAAGTTGGCTCATTTTATGTATTATGTTTCACGAAGCATTCATCAAAAAAGAATCTATGTCATCATAGGTTCTTTTTGCATGGGTTCAACATGAATATGTGTGTGTAAAATTCCAAATTTTTGTTCTAACATTTCTTCAATTTTATCGGTAATACGATGACTTTTACTCACGTCCATCCGAGCATCTACTTCAATCGTAATATCCACATACGTTTGGTTCCCATACATACGGGCACGAATATCAACAATATGTTCAACACCAGAAATAAGCTTGACAGCTTGTGAATATTCCTCCATTTTATCTGGATCAATGCCATCGGTTAACATATGAGAAGCTTCTACAAAGATGTCCCATGCAGTTTTGCAAATGATAAAGCCAACAATTAAGGCCGCGATTGGATCGAGGATAGGCATATGGAACTGAGATGCGACAATGCCTACAACTGTACCGATACTAACGAGGGCATCTGATAAATTATCTTTTGCTGCGGCTTCTAGTGCTTTACTTTTTGTACGCTGTGCAATTTTATTATTATATTTGTACACGATGTACATGACGACAGCACAAAATAATGCAACCCACGCTGCAAGAACATTTGGTGCTGTTTTTTGCGGATTAAAAAATGATTGTATTGCACTTACGATAACTTCTAAACCAACCGTTGCCATAATAAAGGAAGCAACAAGTGAAGCGATTTGTTCTGCACGCGAATGACCATATGGATGATCCGGGTCACGAGGCTTTCGAGAAATTTTTAAACCGATTAATACAGCTAAAGAAGCACCGATATCTGTTAAATTATTTAAACCGTCTGCACGTAATGCGCTGGAAAGAGCAATATAACTAATTACAATTTTCAGTGATGATAAAAATATGTAGGCGATAATGCTGACGATGGCTCCTTTATCAGCTTCTTTATTAGAAAGTGAATTCATAACGATCACTCACCTTTCTGTTAGGAATTTCTTTCTATTAATAGAGTATCAAACGAAACTCATGTGGGTCTATACAAACATTGTTGACGCTTTATAGGTTTTTAAGTAGGGGGTAACAAAGTTAGCTTAGGGCAAAAAGATTAATATATGTGCATCAATAATATTTCTAATTATAATTAAGATGAAAATATTAGTAGTATATGGGGGAATAAAAATCAGTGAATAAAAAGGCAACAATTAAAATAGGGACATTGTTTACACTTTTATTAGTTGTATGTGTTTTTTATGGGTATAAGAGTTTAAATAGTTTTTTACTCTGGGATGAACTCGGTAATTTAAAGATGATTTCAAGTGATAAAGAAGTTGCAGATGGTATGTACTTTGTACGAGGAAAGATATATTCTGAACATGTAACAGGAGATGAAACGCTACTTGCTGATGGGTATGCGGTTGTGAATCGAATTCAAAAGAAAAAAACGACATACTTTACACAGACTTCTTCACCAAATCGTTCTTTATGGAGTAGCGGTCAAGCGACAGCTTTTTATAATGAATCAATATATATTGGAAATAAAGAATTAAAATTAGTAAATAAAGAAAATGTGTCTCTTGAAACACCCTTTATGGAATAAAATAATCAGAATGTAATTTCAACAAGAATAAATGATATTCAGGCGAATACTACTAAGTTATCAGATGGAACAAAACGCTTTTATTCATTTAGAACAGTAGAAAATAAAGAAAATGTAGTTGTGCTTGGGTCAGTAGATGGAAAAATAATAATAGAATTACCTAATAGATATGGGAAATCTGTTTATATTGGAAATACTAAGGAACAAATTATAGATAGATTAAAGAGTGAAAACAACAAAAATTGGATGTACTTTTCTGTCCTTGTTGTATTAACCAGTATTAGTGGGTTTGTATTATATATGTATGGGAAAGGAAAATGGACAAAAGATGTTTTTGTTTTTACATTTTTCGGGAGGAAGATAAATTAAAGGGGACGCTTTTTTTGCGTCCCTTTTTTATTACATACATATTTTTTGAATTAATACGCTTCTAAAAACTCAGTAACTTGCTCTTCTGTTTTTGCATTTGCACTATGTAAATGACCAAGTTTTTCACCATTTTGATACACTAATAAGCTAGGAATTCCCATTACTTGATATTCTTCCGCAATACTTGGGAACTCATCTTTATTAATAGAATACCATTCAAACTTATTGAACTCTTCCATTACATCTCCGATAAAGTTGTCCATACGTACGCAATCTGGGCACCATGTAGTGAAGAACTTAACTACTACTGGCTCCTCGCTTGCGATAATGTCCTTGAATTCCTTGTCACTCTTGATTTCTTTCATGTTTTTTGCTCCTTTCAATTTTATACGAATCTGCTAGTATTTTTATGCAAAACCCGTATTTGCAAACATTAGTGTTTTTGAAATAGATTGTTTGCAAAATCTTTAACTGCTTTCTCTTGTAGGCCTGGTACAACATGTGAGTAGGTGTCTAATGTGATGCCTATTTTTTTATGTCCTAATCGTTCACTTACAATCTTCGGATGAATACCTTGTTTCAACATTAGAGTTGCATGGGTATGCCTTAGATCATGGAACCGAATATCAGGAACCTCACTTTTCTTTATAAGCTTTTTCCAGAGCTGTGTCAAACTTCTGAAATTGCAAGGATTACCGTTAAAGGTAGGGTAGACTAAATCATAGTCGTTATATTCACTTCCATAACGTTCTTTTCCTACATTTATTCGCTCATGATGTTCCTCTAAAGCGTGTAGTGTAATTTCAGGAAGTACGATTAAACGTTTTCTAGTAGATGTCTTTGGTTCATGAAACTCTTTTGTGATATGAGAAAGGGAACGGTTCACGGATAATGTTCTTCTTTCAAAATCAATATCCTTCCATAAATATATTGATAGTAACGTCGCCATATATTTAAATTCAGTCAAGTTTAAAAAAGAAAGACGGTTAGTTCTAATCAACAACGGATTTGCTGAATCTAAATCTAACAGAAAAATAAATAACGAAAAGTTCTTTTGGCGAACAGAAACGAAAGTTGGTGAAGATGCGAAGGGAATGATGCATGCACTAAGTAACGATAAGATAGGCATTATATATTCTAGCTCTTCTCTAGTGTTTTATAAAATCTCAAAAGAATAGGGGTGATTACATGATTTTCGTAAGATTAACCAGCGATGGTGATATCGAATCTATACACTACATGCCGTTTGATGAGCGTTATGGATTAGGGAAAACAGAAGAAGAACTTCGTATAGAAGGAATTTTAGTAGAAGCGTTACCAGCCAAGGAAGAACTTAAAGGAAAAGAAGCAGTTTTAAAATATGATCCAGTCAAAGGATTCTATTACGAATATGTAGACATTCCCCTTTCACCTGAGCAGCAAGAACTTGATGAACTCAAAAGAAATCAAGAATTGATGCAACAAGCACTAGATGAGTTAATTATCACAAATTCTACACCGGAAGGAGGTGTAGAACAAATGGCCGAGTATATGGCGCAGCGTATCATTGACCAGGCATTTACCTATGATCTCATCATTTCAAAACTGAAACACTTTAAAGAGCGAATCGATAAATACTTAACTGACAACGGAAGAGCAGATTTAATCACAAGTAGCGCACAATAGTGGGCTTTTTTTATTTTGGAAAAGGAGTGAAATAATGGATCGTATCGATGTATTAACAAAATCATTTATAGCAGGATTAGGTGGTTTCTGTGGTTATTTCTTCGGAGGGGGGATGCAGTATTGCAGATTCTAGTAATTATGGCAGCTATTGATTATTTAACAGGAATGATTGCAGCTGGATATAACGGAGAACTTAAAAGTAAAGTTGGTTTCAAAGGCATCGCTAAAAAAGTGGTGCTTTTTTTATTGGTTGGAGTATCTGCACAGTTAGATGCTGCATTTGGAAGTAACAGTGCAATTCGTGAAGCGACCATCTTCTTCTTCATGGGTAATGAGTTGCTATCAATCTTAGAAAACGCAGGGTGCATGGGTATCAAATTACCTTCGGCTCTTACAAATGCTGTTGAGATTTTGGGTGGTAAACAAAAATAAAATGAAAAGGGTGACGCTTAATGAAAAAATCATTTAAACTCGTTTCCTATGTATTTATGACCTCACTGCTTCTGTTTAGCCTTACTACAGAAGCTTTTGCAGATAGAACTCTTATTATTGATGGATTACCTAAAACTCCTTATCGTTATGGTGTAGGTGCTTACGAAGGCGTTGTAGCTCATTCTACAGCAACTCCTGAAGCACCAGCTATTAATATCCAAAAATACGAATCTCGTACATGGCATTCAGCTTTTGTACATTATGTAGTTGACTGGAATGAAACAATCAAAATTGCTGATACAAAATACATCGCTTATGGTGCAGGACCAGGTGCAAATAAACGTTTTGTACACGTTGAGCTTTGCGAGACAAGAGACTATGGGAAATTTAAACGCTCATATGAGAAGTATGTTAAATTGTTAGCAAAAATTTTAAAAGATAACAATCTATCTGTAGAAAAAGGATTGTGGACTCATTACGATGTAACACACTATTTAGGCGGTACGGATCATGAAGACCCACTTGATTATTTACGTAGTCATGGCGTATCAGAAGCTCAATTCCGCGCTGATGTAAAACGCGCATATAATAACAGTGATGTTTCTGTTCCAGGGCAACCATCAAAACCAGCAGAAGTTCCAACGGCTGTAACAGATGGTATTGCCTATATTGAAGGATACAATGTTAACTTACGTAAAAGACCAGATACAAGCTATTCTGTAATTCGCCAACTTAACAAACCAGAGTCATATGTTGTGTGGGCCGAAAAGGATGGATGGTTAAATCTTGGAGGGAATCAATGGATTAAATACAATCCTTCTTATGTAAAATTCGATAAGAAGAGTACTGTTGATTCATCTATTGTTGGAAAACGCGTAGTGTCCAAAGTGGACAACCTACGTTTCTATGATTCTGCTTCTTGGGCAGATAAAGATGTTGCTGGTACTTTAGATGTAGGATTAGGATTTACCATTGATGTAAAGGTAGCTGTGAATGGAGCGCCACAATACAAAGTACACAACAGCAAGGGTAAACTATGTAACTGCTAGCGAAGCATATGTATTTATGAAGTGAAAATCCGACTCATAAGAGTCGGATTTTTTATCATACTTTAGATTTTCTGCTTTCCATATTAAATACATTTTGCATAAATTATTAATTGCTTTTTATTCAACACCAATAACAATCCATTCACTTATATAATTCCAAAAGTTAACGTTATAATTAGGTAGCCTCTTTGCTTACCAAAAGGTAGCCAAAGTTGGCTTCCCGCTTGTCTGATTTATTCAAACTTTCTATTTAATAGGAATTATAATTTGTAGAAACAATATACTCTTATACATAAAGTATTCAGCATGACATTACAGTACAGACTCTCGCTCAATATCGAAAATGTCTATGTCATTTTGCTCAAATAAATCTTCAAGCTTATTTGAACCATTTTGTTGAGCAAATAAATATTCTTTTTCTGATATTGGGACGGCAAGCAACCATGCAACTTTTTTGTCTGGGAAATGCATTGTTTGTAACTGATCTTCCCACAGAAATGGTGGCACAAAAAACATATGTTTCATTTCACTATTAGGATAATAAAACTTCAACACATCCAAAAATACTTGACCTGGATAGATTGGCATTTTTGAATTGATTACACAAAAAGCACATGTTGCTAGTACATTTGCATAATTATTATAAGCTGTTGCGCTCGCACCAACAATTTCTACTCGTAAAGACTTTTCATCTATAGATCGTCCTATTGAATGCATATACAAGCCAATAGTAGAATACGATGTAACCCCATCACAGGGTCTATCTCCTGTTGATAAAATATCTATATTACTTATACTATTATCATCCCAATAGTTAGAAACAACAGGATTACCTCCAAACACTGTTAAAGCTGATTTAGCAATTATTTTACTTTCATTTGATATCCCCATTTTACTCTCCTATCTTTCGCTAATAATTTTTAATAATTTCAGTCTCCAAAATAATCATCCGTTAAATCTTCACCTTTATGACTCCTATTCGATGACGGAAGTTCAGGGCGGTAATGATCAGGATTGTTATGTTCATCTAAAAACTGTTCTCTTGTTATTCCTCTTTCTTCAGCACTTTTTTTATGCTTTCTAAATTCATAACCTGGTAAATGCCCCATATCCCAAGGCTCATCTTTATTCATTATTTATTGGATCCCTTACGAGACCATCTTCACCTTTAGCATTGTCCCAGACTTTATCTTTTACGCCCTTTCTATATCCTGAAGGTCTTGTGTAAGTTTTATCGCCTGAGTCACTTTCAATACCATTTTCTTTTTTATACTTATCCCAAGCCTTACTCATTTCATCCTTACTATATTTACCTTTGTTGGCAGTTTGAAATTCATTCCATGTCGATGGGTTAGAACTACTACCACCAGAAGACGGAGAAGACTGGAATTTTTGAAGAGTATCCTTAGCATTTTGAATTAATTTATGCCAAACATATCCACCATGTGTAATAGCACCAACACCAGCCGCTGTAGCAACTGCATCTAATGGAAGAACAATTGGTGATGCTAACCCACCACTTCCTACTTCTGCGACGAAGGTTAAGAAATTAGCCCCGCCTATGACTGAAATACATTCAAAAATTTCTACAATAGATCCTACCGTTGATATAACATGTCCAGTAAACCTTCCAGCTTGATAAGTTGCCTTGCTTTCTAATTTATCATTATCAGGTGGTGTTAGTCTCGTTAAAAATAAATAAAGTTTCTTATAGGACGTTGTCCACTATGGACAAACTATATAGGGGAATAAATAGATAAACGGAAGAGTAAATATAATAATATGTTCTTAAGTGAATAGTTATTTTCATAATTGGTACAAATTTATATTTGGAGGCGTATTATGAAAAAGAAATTAACGGCTATATCAGTTGGTTATATTTTAATCTTAAGTGCATGTGAAAGTAATACTGTATCTAGTGGAAATGAATATGAGTTTGCTGGTACGTGGGAATTAATTGATGAAGATGTCAGCAATACAACGTGTCCTCCAACGATAAAATTTACAGGAAAAGATGAGATGGTATTGGAAGGAGAAGTTCCAACAGGAGAACATCAAATTATGGAGGTTAAATATACAAGGGTATTTGAGGATCAGTTTAAACTAAGAGCTATTGCTTCTAAGGTCGATGGAAAAACACAAGAAATCAATGAAGATGAAGAACAAACTATAAATATGAAAAAAGATGATGATAGGTTACGTCTAGAGCATCAAAGGGAGTCTTGTACTTATTCATTAAAGTAATTCTTTATTTTAGATATCATTTTATTGATAATGCGTTCAAAAGCACTCATTAAAGAGTGCTTTTTTTATTGGGTAAATCGGACGTCTAAAAAGATGTGCTCGAATTGGAGCTATTAAGTACAGTGGTAAGGGGGATGCGAAAAGCGAGTCCCTTCTTGGGGCAGCGTCACATCACCATCAAGTTAAGATTTTGAAGTATCTCCAAAACGAAAAAAGAATTTATTACGTAGCCATAAAAATAGGTAATAATGTTTTTATTTATTAGGGAGTTCAGATAAAACACTCCAAATCATCAATTAAATTATGAAATTTTTAAAATTCCATAATTTAATTGATGATTTGCGTCATAATGGCAGTGAGAGTGATGAGTAATAGAAGAAATGCAATGGAGGTTTTTAGTAGAAGAAAATCTTCTCTCAAAACTTCTAACAGGTTTTCTAACGAAGTGAAAATTTATGATTAATTTCAAAAGGGAAATAGTCGCTGATATGTCCTTCAAACCTTTACAATAAAGGGATTACTAAACTTATATAAACTCTTATAAATTCTCGTTCTTCACCCGTACACAATCTGGGCACCATGTTGTGAAGAACTTAACTACTACTGGCTCCTCGCTTGCGATAATGTCTTTAAACTCTTGCTCTGTTTTAATTTCTTTCATGTTTTTTGCTCCTTTCAATTTTATACGAATCTGCTAGTTTTTTTATGCAAAACCCGTATTTGCAAACATTAGTGTTTTTGAAATAGGTTATTTGCAAAATCTTCTACAGCTTTTTCTTGAAGCCCTGGTACAACATGTGAGTAGGTGTCCAATGTGATACCTACGCTTTGTCCTAATCGTTCACTAACAATCTTCGGGTGAATACCTTGCTTTAACATTAGAGTTGCATGGGTATGTCGTAGATCATGGAACCGAATATCAGGAACCTCACTTTTCTTTATAAGCTTTTCCACAGCTGTGTCAAACTTCTGAAATTGTATGGGTTATCGTTAAAGGTAGGGCAGACCAAAGCATAATCGTTATATTCGCTTCCATAACGCTCTTTTTCTACATTTATACGCTCATGATGTTCCTCTAAAGCGTGTAGTGTAATTTCAGGAAGTACGATTAAACGTTTCCCAGTAGATGTCTTTGGTTCATGAAACTCTTTTGTGATATGAGAAAGGGAACGGTTCACGGATAATGTTCTTCTTTCAAAATCAATATCCTTCCACTTTCTCCTGAAGAAAAAGAAATTGAAGAACTCAAAAGAAATCAAGAGTTGATGCAACAAGCTTTAGATGAGCTCATTATCACAAACTCCACACCGGAAGGAGGTGTAACAAATGGCTGAGTACATGGCGCAACGTATCATTGACCAGGCATTTACCTATGATTTCATCATTTCAAAACGGAAACACTTTAAAAATCAGTTCACTTATAAAAAAGGTGATGTAGGGGAAGGAGATGAGAAACAATGTTGATTATTCTTCATCTGTAACTTTCTCTTCTAAAGTCCTATGTTTCTATGATTCTCCTTCTTGGCAGGATAAAGATGTTGCTGGTTTTGTAGATGAAGGATTAGGATTTGTAATTGATGTGAAGGTAAGTATGAGTCTTCTCACTATAGAGTTCAAAACAGCCGTGGGAAAGTTTTTTATAAAATCAATTAATAATTTCTTAATCGGATAATAAATTTTAGTATTCATCTTCAAACAGACAATTATATATGGTAACCCCTGTCTCTTTTAACTCTAACGAGATATTCTCCACTTCAGTGTTCAACGTGTCTATGTTGAGACTCTTTATTCCGTTATTGTTTAGAAATTCTAAGATATTATTTTCTATGTTCTTAGATTCATCATTGTATGGAGAGAACTCCTCAACTAAATTGACTGTACCATTATCGTGTCTATATCTTAAATGTTTAATCATTGCATATGGTGCAATTGCGGAAATCAATAGCATTACACAGTTAACTTCTGATTGTTTTTGAACATAGTTATTGAATTCCACACTACCGAAACGACATTCCGCATCTAGTGGTAGGAGAACATAAGAAAAACATGTTGAATAGCTAAAATCGGTAGTATTGTCAATACTGACGTTTGGTATTTCGTTAATTTTTTCATTCCAAAAACTTTTATTAACAAACTTTGATAGAATATATTGAAAGTCACCTTGCTTATATAACTTATTAACGATTTTTAATATTTCATTACTCATAATTATTCTCCTTTATTGTACGGGATAGCCATGGATATTGCCTTTACCATCCATATGAACCTTTACCCTAGTTTCTCCATTGGGACCTATTGGTCTCCCGAAATCAAATATTTTAACACTGCCATCTGGTTTCACAGATGTTCCTTTTACCCATGCTTCTTGAGTTTCTTCTACTCCATGTGAAGTGAACCCTGAAAATGGGACACACATCAAAACACCTAAACTACCTGTTCCTTATATTCTTTAGGGGATAGGTAGTTTAATTTTTCCTGAATTCGCACACAATTGTAGTAATGAATGTATTCTAACACAGTCTTTCGCACAGTTGTGTTGGATACTTTTGTTAGATTTTGTGAGTAGAAAGCTTCGCTTTTCAAATGTCTGAAGAAGCTTTCCATCACGGCATTATCATGGCAGTTTCCTTTCTGAGACATGCTTGTGATAATGCCTTTTTCTTTGGCATACATCTGAAATTACTTTGCTGTATAGATGCTTCCTTGATCCGAATGAAGAAGGACACCTTCTGCATTTCGTCCTCTTAATGCTTGTTTTAATGTCTCTATAGATAATTGAAGGCTAGGTGATTCACTTATCACCCAGCTAATAATTTTACGATTAAAGGCATCCATGATTGTGGAAAGATACAAGGTACGTCCTCCGAATGTCAAATATGTTACATCAGCAAACCATTTTTCATTAGGAGCTGATGCTTCAAATTGTCGATCTAAAAGGTGTGGTGCTACCACAGGTTCAGCACCAGTGATATACCTTTTTTTCTTACGACGTACACGTGATAGTAAATCGTAATGTTTCATAATGTGTAATACCTTTTTATGATTGATACAAACCCCCATTTTTCTAAGGGTAGCTGTAATCCTTCGGTATCCATAACGGAGTTTATGACGTAAACACACCTTTTTAACTGCCTTCTCTATTTCGCTTGTAGAAACTTGTGCTGTGTTTACCCAACGATAGAATGTTGAGCGTGGTAAGCCTAACACTTTACACAGTTCTTTTACAGTCATTTTATCTTTCACTTCATTCCATAGCTGAGCTACGATAACTGGGTTCAACTCCTTTTGATTTCCAGGTACTTTCCCCATACAAGTAATTGAGCCTTTAAATGTTTGTTTTCCAAACGTAACTGCTCTATTTCACTTAACTCCCCAGGTCCTTTTCCGTAAGAATACTGTTTACCTACAGGTTGTTAGAAACGATGAGTTTGATCTGTATGATACCAGTTCATCCATCTTTTAATTTGACTTACAGTTTTAATCCCTAATGTTTCCATAATTGTTCGGTTAGAATAACCTTCCTTTTTCATTTCAACGACTTTCCATTTTATTTCTTCTGGATAATGAACTCTTTTCTTCAAATGAAACACACCTCCATTTAACTCGCATTTAGTATGCGAATTAAGGAGGTGTTTTTTCATGTCCCATTAATGGGGTTCACTTTACGTGAATGGAAGTGTCTTTCTTGTGGTATGCATCATGATAGAGATGTCAACGCAGGACAAAATCTGAGAAAAGAGGCCTTAAGGCTTCTAACCGTAGGGACTACGGGGATTGCCTACTCATAAAGCCGAGGGATACTTTGGTGTTCGTAGGAATCCCCCATTTCAAACAGTTCGTTAGACTGTTAAGTGGGGGTAGTTCAAGGAAAGGAAAAGCATTTCCAGAGAATGTGCAGATATAGAAAGATTGATTTTGCTTATCTCGGTATGAGGGGCAAGTAGCTGGACGAATGGGAACGATTGTTGGAAATTATAAAACAAATTTATTCGTTGTGTTGGATGGAGATTTTGAGAGGTGTAATGTCCATCCTTGGTGGGAAATTGCTTACTTCGACGAAGAAGGCAATGTTGTTAGGGTTTATCGGAAAGGGGTGTATGCGATATAAGTAAAAAATGAGGACAAGCAGTCGTACCTGCCGTCCTCATTAGGAGAAAGATTACTTTGGATAGGAACTACGAATAACCAGAAAACACGCTCATAAATAGTGTTAACGCAAATTTAAATATATATACAACAAAATGGGATAAGCAAAAAATGCTTATCCCAAGAAGGGTAATTTAGGAGAAATTCAAAACACCAAAATGACTCGTATTGGTAAACAGGTTCGTAGATAGTATATGTGAAATGAAAAAAATTATACGAAAAGCAGATAGCTCTTTATGCCATCTGCTTACGTTGAAAATTATGTTTTCTCAAAAAACAGTAGTACAACAACTCACTTATAGGTAGTGTGTAAGGATTAAAAAAATTTATACAAAAAAATGGCAGGAACGATTTTCGTTGCCTGCCGGTGGGTCGAATGAGTTAGCCAATTGTAATAAATTGCTTTCTCATTACAAGAAGAGTGAAGCCGCTAGTTCGAACGGCTTATAGATATTGTTTTCTGTAGGGTGGAATTTATACATGATGGTTTTGTCAGGAAATAAAAAAGAAACAGCTATATACGCTGTTCCTTACACGGAGTATCAAGAAAGGTTGCAGAAACGCCTAATCGTGTTGTAAACCAGTGTTGAAGGCGTAACAATATTGTCTGCAAAAAGTTAAAAAATATACAGAGAAAGCAGATAGGGGAAGAAACTACCTGCTTGCTACTGTAAACAAAAGAAAGAGTACCAGCCGAGGATTAAGCGGCTTGGAGATAGTATGTATTAATTTTGAAAATTTATCATTTCCCGACAGAAAACTCCCACCTCAAGGAATGGGTAGGACATGGTCCAATGAGTAGGTGGGAGATGAATGGCGGTTAGGCAAAAGCCTAACGGTTCTTCTTGTTGAAGAGTTAGTATGAGGTATCGGAATCAGTTCGTTCCTATAGAAGGAGAATGATGCAGTAAGAAGCATTCTTACATATAAGGAATGGTTCCATCATAAAAGTCCGTCCATATGTATACATTTTTGAAGGGTGACAGAGGAATTTCGACAAAAAAGAAGAAATGATACGAGAGAAGTATTTTTTGGGGTACATTCTGATATCGTTCTCATAAATATCGTGAAAAAAGCATGTAGAAAAACCAAAATAGGAAGTGAGGTGGAAAGTGGTGCTCGTCCATAAAGCGTATAAGTTCCGGATCTACCCTAGCGAAGAACAAAAAATACGTATTGCGAAAACAATTGGTTGCTCTCGTTTTGTATTCAATTACTTTTTGGCAAAATGGAATGATATATATAAAGAAACAGGAAAAGGATTAACCTATGGCACTTGTTCTTCGCAATTACCTGCTCTCAAAAAAGAATTTGTATGGCTAAAAGAAGTGGACAGCACGGCTCTTCAATCTTCTCTTCACAACCTTGCTGACTCGTATTCACGATTTTTCAACAAACAAAACAAAGCACCTCGGTTTAAGTCGAAAAACAATAAAGTCCAATCGTATACAACGAAGCACACGAATGGGAACATCGCGATTGTAGGTAATAAAATAAAGTTACCGAAACTTGGCCTTGTCACGTTTGCAAAAAGCCGTGAGGTAGAAGGACGCATTTTGAGCGCTACTGTCAGAAGGAATCCAAGTGGAACATATTTTGTCTCGATTCTTGTCGAAGTAGAAGTGCAAGAATTGCCAAAGACAGGTTCCGATGTTGGTGTGGATGTTGGCGTGAAAAACTTCGCGATTCTTTCAACTGGAGCGATATTTGGCAATCCAAAATGGTTTCGGATATTAGAGAAGAAGCTCGCTCATGCCCAGCGTATTCTGTCTCGCCGTAGAAAAGGTGGAGCGAACTGGTATAAACAGCGAATCAAAGTGGCTCGTATTCATGAACGAATCACAAATGCAAGAACCGATTACTTGCAAAAACTTTCTACTATGATCATCAAAAACCACGATGTGATTGGGATAGAAGATTTGCAAGTATCCAATATGTTACAGAATCACAAGCTAGCGAAAGCGATTCAAGAAGTATCTTGGTCACAATTCAGAGCGATGCTTGCGTATAAGGCGAAGTGGTACGGTAAACAAGTCGTCGTGGTATCAAAAACATTCGCCAGCTCTCAACTTTGTTCGCATTGTGGCAACAAAAACAAAGACGTGAAAAATCTGGAATTGCGTGAATGGAAGTGTCTTTCTTGTGGTATGCATCACTCATAAAGCCGAGGGATACTTTGGTGTTCGTAGGAATCCCCCACTTCAAACAGTTCGTTAGACTGTTAAGTGGGGGTAGTTCAAACAGGGAGTGAAGATAGATGCAAGCAATTGAAAATGGTATTTGAGGGATTTCGTGAGCGGTTCGTAGTATTGTTCGAGCGTGTAGCAAAAACTTTTCGATATATTGCTTCAATTACTTCAAAGCGTTGGCAAACAATTAGACCAACTGTTATCTCAATCGGATTTTCAGTTCCTCTAGTTCGAATAGTTATGGTAAGGGGAGAGCAGGGAATCCAGAGAATGGTGAAGACGATATTTGAAGTAATGTTTTATTATGGCTTTTGGTAAAATATTCAAAAACGGGTGGGTTGAAAGTGTTAGGTGGTACTAAAATTGCTAAGGGAATATTTCCAGTTAAATTTTCTCCTGAACCAGCAATTGTATGAGTCTCAACAGAACAGTTATCTTTTTGATGGTCCGGCTACGATTGTTTTTTATAATACTTTTTACCATGTTTATAAAAATAATTAGCCATACGTATTTCATTCTCCTTATCTTTAATTGTCCGTATATGTTATTTGAGAAATAGAAATTGTGCTTGGACAAAATGTGAAAAATTTTACGGATTTAATTTTGTTCCACAAGATCAGTTATACAGGGATACGAGAAAGTATTTTGATAGATAAATTGAATAAAAGCGTTATTTTAGTGGCAAATAAAAAGAGAGCACACATATAAATGCGCTCTTATAAGGTAGGATTCTATGAGTAAGGATCTTCATACAATAACATATGCTTGTCTCATTTAAATGTGAAAAAAATCAACAAAAACGCTAATTGAAAGGAAAGTGATCGGTATGGAAGTTCAATATGATGCACAAGAAAGAGTAAAGTGCCATACCGATTAATATTAGAATCACAAGAAGCCATTTGTATTATCTATATATTCGTGGTGAAACATTAGCCACGGAATAGTGAACAAGTGACCAATTAAAAAGAATAGCCCCGTTGTTAATACAAACGTTGAAAAAGTAACAAGGAAACTTTTTAATTTCATCTAATGTACCTCCTAAAGTCATATTAACAGTATTTCGTATTATTGTTAACATGATAAATCGGATTGTTTGTTTAGCAATAATTTTTGAGAAAATAATCATTTAAAGAGTTTAAAGAATCGGTAAATCACTAAATAAAAATTTCATTTTGTACAAAACAAAACCCTAGTTTCCTAGGGTAATGGGTATAACAGCCCGATTTATTTGAGCCTCTATATTATGAGGTGTAACCGTGATAGTTACTAATGATAAATGTAACTAAAAAAGAGCAGCTAGCAAAAGCTGACTGCTCGGCCCTAGGGAAAGGGAGAAGAAGAGTATGGTACTACAAAATAGGATTATGGCTATTCACCAGCCAGTTTATAGTTTAACCGTGACTTGGAACTTTATTCTGACAAACCAAAAAGAGCATGTTCGAACAGTGCTCTTTAAGGAAAAAAAGTTAATGTTGAAACCGATTAAAGTGGTGTAAAAGGGGACCTTTTCATTATTGAGATATTAATTTTTTGTCTCAAAATAACATATGAGCATTGAATCTAAAAAGTGACAATGAAAAAAGAAAAAGAGCAGCTAGTAAAAGCTAACCGCTCGGCTCCAATGGGGGTGGAGAAAGATTAGGGACTTTAAATGAGTTCTGGCTATCGCCTAACTACAGTATTGACGGAATATTGAGGTTTATTCAGCTAGAAACTTATATTATGTAATTTAACGGGTTAATTATACCGAAACTGGTGGTTCGAAATTAGACAAATTAGACACCTAAAAAAAGGTAATATAAAGAAAAATGTAACATACAATACAATAGCACGGAAAGGTTCTCTAACGTGTTAGTTACTCCTATCTTTTACATGGCACCTGGGCGAAGTGCTTTTTTTGCACCTTTTGAGAAGGACAAGCATATATTGGAGTGTAGGATAAGCTCTCTTAAATCCTATTCAATATTTACCGAAAACTCCTTATCACACATTTGGGCATCTACTGAAGTGGATGCTCTTTTTTATTGAGAAAAGAGACTTTATTCATATTGAAAATGCTCCAATGAATGAGGGTATAACATATATAACAATTACTATTTTAAGCGCTGTCGTGATCGGTACAGTGTCTTATTTGTTGTTAAGGAAAGATAAGGGGTTCGACCAAGATACATGTAATTTAGGCTCATAGACTGCATTTTATCTCTAGTATTAGATTGTAGTGTAACTAAATCTAAAACTTAAAGATTAGATATGAATATTATTACTCTAAAATGCAGCATGTAGACTAGGAAACAAGCAGTTTTTGTTTTTAAGCATAGAATATGATGAATTCTATTGTTAAGAGGAGGGAAGCATATTTATGAGATGTAATTGTCATTTCAATCACTTTCGAGATTGTGGTAGATTTTGGGATGATTTAGTGTTTGGAAGATGTATACGCAGACATAGAGATTTTAATAATTGTCGTTGTAGGCATCATCGCGATCATCATGACGATCATCATCGCGATCATGATCGTCGTAGACGTCACCATGATTGTGATGATAGAGATTGGTAATTTTCTTTGAAAGAGTGCTTTGAATAAAAGCACTCTTTTTCTCTTAATAGAATTTCTAAACTCTTATTGATAGTGTTTATTAAATAGCAAGAATGTAGTTGCAATTCGATTTAAGGGCTAACGAAAAAAACAACACAACGAACAAAAATAGAGACAGTTAACAAAGTGTTGGTATTCAGGGTTTATATGTGATAGTAATGAGTTATTTGAAATGCAGCAGCTCGATGAAAATAAACAGTTCCAACAAATTGCAGGACAACCACAAGCTTTACAAATGTTGCAGCAATATTCGCAAGTGTGTGTGCAGTTCGAACAACAAGCTTAAGTAATGCAAGCACAAGGTGTAGAGCCAATGCAAGCTGGAATGCAATCACCACAATTATCATTAGAAACGCCAAAAGTTCACGACTTCTATGACCATGAAGTGCATATATATATTCATAATGCATTTCGAAAGTCCAGCTTATACGATGAGTTACTACCAGAAGTACAACAGCTAGTCGATGAGCATATGAAAGAGCATATGGATGCATTAAATGATCCAAAGGAAGCTGATAAACAACAGCAGATGGAACAAGAGCAACAAATGCAAGTAGAGCAAAGACAGATGAAGAAATAAGACTTAGAGTTACAACATTGTATGTTAGACATCGAAGAGAAGAAGGTTGAAAAACGAATGCAGAAGGGGAGAAGTAAATGAAGAATACTGTAACACAAGAAGATATTAACGACATTCTAGAAAAGATTCGTTGGACAGTAGAAGAGTTTCATGGCAAATGTACAGTAGTAGTTGCTAAGTTGCCGAATGGATTTATTTTAACTGAATCCAGCACATGTGTAGCCCCTGCTAATTACGATGTGAATATTGGAATTCAATGTTGCAAGAACCGCATTATTAATAAAATTTGGGAGTTAGAAGAATATAGGTTGCAATGTGAATTAGCTAAGCAAGTCGCTATAGAATAGCGGCTTTTTTACACTTTTTGAGAAGGACAAGCATATATTGTAGTGTAGGAGAAGCTCTCTTAGGTCCTATTCAATACTCATTGAAAGCTCCTTATCACACATTTTGGCATCTACTGAGGTGGATGCTCTTTTTTGATTGGACAAATTATATATCTAAAAATAGTAATACCGTACGCTATGAAATAAATACAATTTTCTTTGCTGTATTAAAGAATAATAATGGTATCGTACCTGCTCTACCTTATCAAGCAGATATGTTGGAAAAAGATTGGATGATAGTCGAATGAATTACGTGTTCTTACTTTTATTTTCGATATTAGGTAATACAAAATCTAGTTTCTTCTTGGAGTCAATTTTTTATTTTATAAATCGTACACCTTTTGAGCAGGACAAGCATATATTGCAGTATGGAACAAGCTTAAATCGCTTTTTTCATACTCATTGAAAACTCCTTATCACGAAAGAGCACTTTTGAGTGCTCTTTTTAATTTGGAATAGATACATAAGAGAAAAGCTTGGAGCAGTCATTTCATGCACAAAATGAAATGTATCAAAATATAATGGGGAAATGCAGGGAAGTCATTTTTGTTAGTGACAATATAAATATAAAAGTTTAAAAGTACCGAGAGAAACGTTTTCATTCAAAAGAGTATTTATGATAAATAAGATGATTCTAATATAGGTGGATGAATAATATGAATCCAAGAGGTTTAGAACTTACGGGAGCATGGTTTCAAGTAGGGGGAAATACGATAGCGGCTATTGGAATCACACAAATGGTAGAGGAGTGAGATTGACACTGTGGCTACTAGGAAAATTAGCATCGATATGGATGAAAGGGAATATTTTATTCTCTTTTAAGATAGGGCAAGGACTCTAGAGACGATCATGTTCTAGAGTTTTTATTTTTAGTAATTTCAAATATAGATAGATGTTTTATGGTGTAGGTTTTTCTTATTTCCTGTCGAAGATGTAATAAAAGGGAGGGAGTAAAATGACACAGTTTGAAGTAGAAAAAATCACTTATTTAGGAAAGGAAAAAGAAGAAATCGATTTTCGAATAGCTTATGTAAGGATTGATGACTATTTAGACTGGGAAGTCATTATACGTGGAACTACTGATAAAGGTGCAATTTTTGTTGAAATAATGAAGAAAAATGAGCAACCAGAATTTAAATTTATTACTACTGAAGGAGAAGTTCTTCAAGGGAGAACAAAAATAGTAAAATTCATCCCGAAATTAACTGACACAGAAATCGATTTATTTGGCATTGGAAAGTTAAATGGTTATGAAATAAAAAGCGTCCAATAGGATGTACAAAATCTTACTTTTTTAATAAAGCCGTCTCTTATTAAAAAGAGGCGGCTTTATTGTTTGTTACATATCAAATTCAATTGTTTTTTCTTCACCAATTGCTACAGAATCTTTATTTTGAGGTGCTTTAAATACTAATTTTAAGTGATTAATTTTTTCAGATCACCATCTAGAAGGAAGACTACACTGCCTTCTTTTTTGTTTTACCAGTAAATTCGCCACCAACCTGCTAACTTAACAAAGGATGAGCTTCTTTTTGTCACACTATGTTAAGTTACAGATTACTTAGTAAGTGTTCATGAGAAAAAAGAATCTGTTACAGATTCTTTTTTCCTATATATATTGGATTAGGAGAGTATGTTAAACCCTTGAAGGGAGCAAGGATTTAACGGTAATAGTAACCGTGGTATTAATGTAACATAGTTAACTCATATAGTTAATTGATAATATTTGTATTGAATATTGCTAATGTTTAGTATAGATACTTAATACCATAAGTATAGTATTAAATCATTTTAATTTACCATTTGATAAATTGTTAAATAGAACTAGCAAAATAAACACCTATTTTGATCGATTCCTACTATATACATATTGCAGGCGTGTATCTAATCTAGAAGGTATCGCTCTTGGTAATTAAATATGATATGACAAAAGGAGAAGAGGAATAATGGACAAACATATTATTGATATTTCTAAGTGGAACGGTAATGTCGATTGGGATGTGGCGGCACCGCAAATTGAGATTGCTATATGTCGTGTACAATATGGTTCTAGAACAGTTGATGAGCGGTATAACAGCTATGTAACAAATTTAGAAGAACGTGGTATACCGCATGCTGCATATGCTTATGGTTGTTATGTTTCTGTTACAGATGCAGTTGTAGAAGCGAAAGATTTTATGGCAAGAGCAAGTTCTAATGCTAAATTTCTTGTTCTTGATGTTGAAGATGATACGTTAAAAAGTTGTGGCCCTAATAAGTTAGCTGAAGCATCTCAAGCATTTATTGATACTTGTAAAGCTGCAGGTTGGAAAGTGGGATTGTACGTAGGTCATCACATGTATAATAAATATGGTTTAAGTGGAGTGAGAGCGGATTTCCTTTGGATTCCACGCTATGGTGGTAATAAACCAGCATATCCTTGTGATATATGGCAATATACTGAAACAGGAAATATCAACGGGATTGGCAAAGTTGATTTGAATTATTTGATGGGTGATAAGTCACTGTCATGGTTCATAGGCAATATAAGTCAGATGCATAACAATTCAGAACAAACTATGGGTATTGGAATTGCTCTTTCAAAATACCCTGAAGGTTACGGAATTAATTTATATGAGAATCCTGAAGAGCTTATATTTACTGGACGTATTACAAATAAAATTCCTTATCTTATCTTTGAAGGATATTGGGGCGGTGGAGATAAAGATATGATTAGGTTAGGAAGTGAGAAACAGTGGGCGAAATTAGAGCATTTTGATATAGAATGGTTCCATGCATATTCAAAATACCCCGTTGGATATGGAGTTAATTATTATGCAGAACCTGAATGTATAAATTTTAAAGGTGTGATTGATGGTTCAATTTCTTATCGTATTTGGGCAAAACAAGATGGTGCTATCGATATTGGACAGAGCAGTTGGATTAAAGAAGAGCATGTAGTGATTAAGTGATATTGATATATTTAAATTGAAAAATGGTATTACGTTTGACAAACAACGTAATACCATTTTTGGTTTTACATAAAATAATCTTTATACAATGATATAAATTGTTTCCAATTTGCAGTATAAATACCCCCACCTCAAAATTCAGTAACAGCAAAGAAGTTAAAAGGAAATGGAAACTCTATTGATTGAATTCCCGCTTTACAAGTAGGTGTAACAAATACAAAAAAAGGTTCTTTTTATAATATAGACTGTTTAAATTTTGGTGTGACGATAGGAATTTCTAATATAAGTGTCATGATAATAACTTTTGGATTGGGCATTTCGTAATCCTTCGTATATACTTTCCGGTACATCGTAAAAATCATATGTGCCATTTCTAAATTCAATTCGTAAAATCATAGATGATGGATTATAACCTATAGCGACTAAATTTCTAGAAATTACTGGATATAAAGTCATGTTAGTTCATCTCCCTTCTTTTATATATTTAGATGTTGATAAAGGGAATCCTTCTATTTTGTCGAAATGTGATTGTTGAGAAGGAGGGACAGATATGAATGAACAAGAATTTATAGATATTATATTAAAAGAGAAAGATTCACTTGCACACATTTTAAATCAACTTGTTGAGAAAAGAAGAGAAGAAACAGGTTCTTATAACATCACTGTTCAAAATGTAATTCCTGTTAGGGAAAATCATTTTACAGTAATTCTATATAAAATTGTTTCGGATTTCTAAAGGAATGTACTTCTACGTATGCTTTTTACTTATGGTAGGTGTAATACAGAATTGAGAACTGTTTCGTAATGTTTATCCCGCTATTGGTGGACAGTAATACTCTCATCTCAAAATTCAGCGGAAGCAAAGGAGTTAGATGGGAGAAAAATTGCCCGTAAGAGTCCGTTTGGTAAGGGTTAATAATCAGTGGGGGATGAAGAAAACTCCACTGATTAATTTTTCAATTTATGAGTTATAGAAACAAGTGAAGCAATTTGCACATAGGTCATCTCTGAAAAGAAGGATGGAAATAAAATGAGGGGTTACCTTATTTATACATATGAAAATGACTATTTTATTATTTTAACCGAGAAGACCCCCTCCTCTAAACGAAGTGAAGGTGGGCGATGAATCGTTTTTTTCTTTTTAAAGGGAAACCATCTTTTTTGTGGAACGTATGTTCTTTTTGTTGTATAATTGTCTTATCCAACAAAATGAGGTGAGAACAGGTGAAGAAAGCGTATTTTTCGAAACGGATCTATAAAAGAGATGTATCGTATGAAATGGTAAATACCTTGACACAGACAATGGAAACATTTAATCGGGCGAAACGATATGCGTTTCAAACAATCGTCCGAGAAAAACGTTGGAACCGTAAGATGCATGCGGATAGTCTTCATCTCGTTCTCAAGCGGAAATATCAATTAAATGACTACTATGCAAACAGTGCGGTGCAAGAAGCAAAGGCGTTGTTTACAGGTTTAATGGAGTTGCAAAAAATATATGAAAAACAAACACAAGAGAAACTCAAGAAACTCAAGAAAAAGTTGAAACAAGAACGGACAAAACTAACAACTCTTCGTAAAATGAAACAAAGTTGTGTGAAAGGAAAGCTGACATTCCCGAAAAACACCCACTTCGCGAAGCACAACAACCTCATCTCCTTATCCCGTAAAAAAAAACACCTTGATTTGGCTAAATGAATATCAGTTTGAACACCAATACTTAGATGTTCAAATCAAAAGAATTCAGGCAAAAATCGGCCTTCTAACCCACCGGCAATACCGTTTAACGCAAAAACTTTCATCTTATCAAACAAATATTCCAAGCGCAGTACTTGGAAGTAAAAAGCTGTTTCGGTCTCAATTTACAATCGATGAATTTATACATAATCATGACAAATGGAAAGCATTATTTTCCCGTGCTCGAAATAAACAACTCATTCTATCTGGTCGTAAAGATGCTAAATACGGAAATTTTGTGTTTCAGTATGTTATCCAGAATCAGGAATTATGGATGACGACAAGTACAGGAAAACAGGTGATGTTTCCAGCTGTCACATTCCCGGATGGGCAAGAAATCATGGAGGAAGTAATCACAAACCAATTACAGTGTAAGAATTAAGAAAAAACATGGCAAATCAATTGCGTGGTCTGTTGAAGACTATGGGGAGTATTACATTGTGAAATGTTTAGTTGATGTACCGGAAAATCCTCACACAAATTACAGTAAAGCGGATGGTGTGATTGGTGTAGATTGCAATCTAGATCATTTTGCTTGGGCGAATGTAACGAAGGATGGGAATTACAAAGGAAGTGGTTCCCTCCGTTTTTCTATTATAGGGAAATCTACCGGACAAATCACAAAGATAATCGAAGCGGAAGTGATTCGCTTAGTTGACTTAGCAGAGCGGTATAACAAGCCGATTGTAATCGAGAAGTTAGATACCACGCAATCAAGGGCAGGGGATCGATATGGAAATAGGCGAGCGAATCGAATGAGGAGTCTGTTCGCTTATCAGAAGATGACAGACGCAATTCTGGGTCGTGCGGATAAAAGGGGCGTGGCTGTCTTTTAAGTCAATCCAGCTTACACTTCTATCTCAGGGAAGATGAAATATATGCGGAAATTAGGGATCTCAATCCATCAATCGGCCGCCTTTACAATTGGTCGTCGTGGATTAGGATACAAAGAGAAAGTGCCTCAGGTGCTTCAGCCTTATATTCCAAAGAAAGAAGTGCACCACTGGAGCCATTGGCATCAATTAAACAATCGATTGGATATTCGTACGCATCATTTCTATCAGTTATATCATGTAAATCAGCCGGAAGAGGCATTGCAAATCGAGAGATTAGACTTATTTGAAAGTGAAAAGAAAAAACTAGCAAAACTGTTGGCATAATGAAAAAAGAATCCCTGGTCCCAGTCTCTTACACTTGTCACCAGAGCAGATAACAGGTCTAGGAACTGGATGCATGACAAGGTGTTCTTCACCTCGATAGAGGAAGAAAGTAGCTATACCTTTTCTGTTTTCCTCGGAAGACAGAAAGAGGTCGTCTTGCCTAAAGACACTACTGAATTTCTATATCGTTGTATCCTCTTTGTTGAACGAGAGGAAGTGTTTTTGTTTGGGCAGAAGCATATGAATCCTCCACCTCAAGCTCATGTAGAGGTAGGTGGGGGTAGTTCAATTTTAGAGTTGCAAGTCATATGTGCTTTATAGATTCAGGGAATCCTTTCTGGATTCATTTCAATCAAAAGTTTACGGATTGGTATTATATATTTTTTTGTTAGTGATGAGGTAAAGAAGTGAGGAGATTCATCTAATAAAATAGTCGCTTTTTCTATTTGATAATATGAGGATATTTGTTGGGTCTGTCTTGCAAAATACGATGTAGAATTTAAAGGTATATCGTGTTATGTATTGACTGAATAGCACATTGTAAATAGTATATAGATTGTTGAATAATATATCGTATTTATCCTTTTTATTAGCTGTGTTGCTGCGTTTTATTACAAGTTCACACGGAATTCATATTGTTATGATATTTTAATTTCACTACTCTTTGCTGCTAATGATTGTTTAAAAGGGAGTTATGTTTTATAAGATAGTTTCTATACACTTAATCCCGAGTGTAATTGAAGCTAAGAAAGTGTTTGATTTTAATACAATTAAAAGTCTATTATTTATATGGAAAAGTTGAGGGATAAGGTGTCAATACAGAACATTGAAGGAACACGGATCTAAATATGTTTGTTTTGTCTGTATCCTTTTGATACAAGCTTTGACAATGAACTATTTTTGACAAGTGTTTAAGAAATGATCTATATGGAATAAAAGGAGGAATAATAACTCAAATTTCAGGGTTAGAAAAATATGCTTCTTACTATTACAATCACATAGATTAATATGGTTATGTTTTTCAGCAAGAGAGATAGGTAGACAATACAAACAGTGCAATATGATGCTTTTTAAAAAGCGATGCGAAAATATATTCGGGGCCTGTTTTGATTAAACAACATTTCAAAAGTAGAGACTCATTTATTGATGATAAATCAACAAGAGAATTGAAAGGCAGGAGAAAGTAACATGTCAGAAAATTATCGTTCTCGAGAAGAGCGAAGACAAGTACTAAAGAAAAATCAACCAAGTACTAATAAAGAAAAAACGAAAGGGAAAACATCGTTTTTTCGTAAATTTTTAATTGGATGTTTAATACTTGGAATCGTGGCGCTCGTAGGGGGAGTAACTACTTTTTTCATTATGATTAAGGATGCCCCTAAACTTGAAAAATCAAAGCTTGTTAATCCACAATCAGCAAAAATTTATGATAAAGATAAAAACTTGATATATGAATATGGGAAAGAGAAACGAACAAATATTACGTATGATCAAGTACCGAAATTAGTAGAAGAGGCATTTTTAGCTACAGAAGATGCGCGTTTTTATGATCATAGTGGAGTTGATTTTAAGGGTACTTCACGTGCAGTTTTAGTCAGCCTCACTGGGAACTATGGCTCGCAAGGTGGTAGTACAATTACACAACAGGTTATTAAAAACTATTTCTTATCTATGGATAAAACGCCTAAGCGTAAGGCGCAAGAAATATATTTAGCTTATAAGTTAGAACAACAATATTCGAAACATGAAATATTGGAAATGTATTTAAATAAGATTAACTTAGGAAATCGATCTTATGGTATTGCGACAGCAGCTGAAAACTACTATGGAAAAGAATTAAAAGATTTGACTTTACCAGAAGTTGCGATGCTTGCAGGATTACCAAAGGGACCAAGTATTTATGATCCAACTAAACCACAAAATGTTGAGAGAGCAACAGAGCGTAGAAATGTTGTATTACATTTAATGAATCGCCATGGATATATTTCGAAAAAACAAATGGAAGATGCATCAAAGGTTCCTGTAACTGAAGGACTCCTTCCTCCTAAAGAAATTACAGAAATGCCATATCCAGCATTTATAGACGCTGTTGTGAAAGAAGTAGAGAAAGAATTACCAGATGCGAACGTTGGGTCTGATGGTTTATCTATTTACACCACTTTAGATCCAGAAGCACAGAAATATGCAGATGAGCTTTTAAATAACAATATTATTAATTATCCAAATGATAAATTCCAGGGTGCTTTTACATTTATGGATACAAAAACTGGAGAAATCCGTGCTATAGGTAGCGGACGTGGTGAAAATAAAGCGACATTTAAGGGACATAATATGGCAATTGAACTAGATCGTTCAGCAGGGTCAACAATGAAGCCAATTTTTGATTATGGTCCAGCAATTGAATATTTAAAATGGTCAACGTATCATCAGCTTGATGATTCACCATATAAATATTCGACAGGACAACAGGTTCAAAATGCAGACAGAACGTTCAAAGGTATGATGACGATGCGTGATGCTCTTAAAATGTCTCGTAACATACCGGCAATTAAAACAGCAAAAGAGGTAGGATTAAGTAAAGCACAAAGCTTTGCAGAAAGCTTAGGTATTCCATTTAAAGAAAGTGCGGTTGAGTCAACAGCAATTGGTACGAACGAAGTATCACCAACTGAAATTGCAGGAGCATATGCTACATTTGGTAATGATGGTAAATATACAAAACCACACTTCGTTAAAAAAGTGGTTTATCCTGATGGGAAATCACAAAGTTTTGAACCAAAATCTAAACGCGTTATGGAAGACTATACAGCGTATATGATTACAGATATGTTGCGTTCTGTTGTTAAGTCTGGTACAGGTACAGCAGCGAATGTAAGTTCTTTAGATGTGGCAGGTAAAACAGGAACAACAAACTATTCATCTGAACAATTAGCGAAATATGGTATACCAGCTAGTGCATCACGTGATAGTTGGTTTGCTGGTTATACACCGCAATATACAATGGCAGTTTGGACTGGATATATGAAAGATGGTTCTGAAGATTATATAAGTAGTAAAAATACGAAAATTGCACAACAAATTTTTAAAGAGATGATGAGTGAATTTGGCACAAGCGGAGCAAAATTCAAAATGCCAAGTAGTGTTGTTCAAGAGGGAGATGAATTACGTGTGAAAGGTGCAAAACGAGATTCTTCTCCAAATCCGAGCACGTCAAATTCAAAGTCAAATTCAAACTCAGGCGAACAGAAGAAAAACGATGAGCAACAGAAACAACAAATAGAGGAAGAACAAAAGAAACAACAACAAATAGAAGAGGAGAAAAAGAAACAAGAGCAAGAACAAAAACAAAATGAAGAAAATAAGAACAATGATCAAGATGGCCAAGGGAATACAAATCCGCCAAGTAGTGAAAACGGAAATAACCAAGGTGGAACGACTCCACCAAGTGGTGAAAACGGAAATAACCAAGGTGGAACGACTCCACCAAGTGGCGGAGACGGAAATAACCAAGGTGGAAATGGTGAAGGTCAAGTTAGTACGAATCCACCGAGCACTGGAAATGGTCAAGACGAGACAACCACAAATCAAAATGGTGGTCAATAAATCTAATGTTCTTTAAAATTCATATTGTATAAAATGCGTAATAAAAACCCCTAAGGTACCGTAATTAATCGGTAACTTAGGGGTTTTTACATGCCCTTTAAATATTAAAGGTGCCATAAAAATTTTGAAAATAAATGGATGGAAAATGATAGGAAATTTTTGGTGCAGCATATGAGAAAGTGACTGGATAAGTATGATTATAATAGAGGTCAATAGGATGAGCTCCATGATGCCAAAAAGAAGGTATTGCTTCACCAGGTAATGGATATTGCTGCCAAGTTGCAGGAAGTTCAATCCCGACATCGGAAGTTGTAGTATGAACGGGAACGACATGAACAGAAGGAGACACAGGGGCTGCAACCGTAATTCTTGAAGGGAATAGATACATAAAAGAATCACTCCTAAAGTGCGTTATACCACAGTATATTCTTGCATTTACGGTAAGGGTTCGTATTTTGTTCGATTATTGTTAGATATGGAGAGAATAGCACGATTCAATCTGGTTATTCTTTAGGATTAGTTTCCGAGGCGCCGGGAGATGATATAGCTGTGACTACTGAACAGGATAGTATCTAATTTTTTATCGATTCTGATGATATTTGGTATTTTCAAGACTATGATTTAGTTGAAAGTTATCATGTGGAAATGGATGAAATTGAATTTTATTATGTAAAATAATAACTTTATTAAAAATAAAAATATTTTATATGAAAATTGTATTGAATTAATATCGATATATAAAATGGGTGTAAGCGAGTTGTGTATATATACAACTCGCTTTTTTGTGTGCTGGAAAAATACACTAAATGCACGGAGTAAAATGTTTGTTTTATAAGCTTTAAAGGAAATATTGTTGAAAATTACTATATTTCGGTTCAAAAGAAAGGAAGGGACATTGAGCTTTTTAGTAAAAAACTTAGACGTTATTCTTGAAAAATAGTTTTGTTACAGCAGGAAAAGTATAGGAAACTTATCATTATAAAATAAATTGAAATCTTCTAAAAACTCTGATACATTGAAATAGAAATGTATTTTCACGATATTGTAAAGGCTTACAGTTAAGTGCACGAAGATCTATTAGGATTGGAGGAAATGATAATGAAAGCTGAAGAAAAATTTTCCCCGGGATTAGATGGTGTAGTCGCAGCGGAGACGAAAATCTCGTTTCTTGACACAGTAAAAGGTGAAATTGTTATTCAAGGATATGACTTAATTGAACTATCAAAGACAAAAGAGTATTTAGACATTGTGCACCTTTTACTAGAGGAACATCTACCAAATGAGGATGAAAAGAAGGCGCTTGAAAAGAAATTGAAGGAAGAATATGAAGTGCCAGAAGGTGTGTTCAATGTATTAAAAGCATTGCCAAAGGAAACGCATCCGATGGACGGATTACGTACAGGCGTATCGGCATTAGCTGGTTACGATAATGATATTGAAAATCGTTCGTTAGAAGTGAATAAAGCCCGCGGTTATAAACTGTTAAGCAAAGTGCCAAATATTGTGGCAAACAGTTACCATATTTTAAATAATGAAGAGCCTGTTCAGCCTCTTAAGGAATTATCATATAGTGCGAATTTCTTCTACATGTTAACTGGTAAAAAACCGACTGAGCTTGAAGAAAAAATATTCGATCGCTCCTTAGTTTTATATAGCGAACATGAAATGCCGAACTCTACATTTACAGCGCGCGTGATTGCATCTACGCAATCAGATTTATACGGTGCTTTAACAGGTGCAGTTGCATCTTTAAAAGGAAGCTTACATGGCGGTGCAAATGAAGCGGTTATGTACATGCTGTTAGAAGCAGGGAATGTTGAGAAATTTGAAGAGTTACTGCAAAAGAAATTATATAACAAAGAAAAAATTATGGGATTTGGACATCGGGTCTACATGAAGAAGATAGATCCAAGGGCCCTTATGATGAAAGAAGCTTTAAAACAGTTATGTGATGTAAAAGGTGATTATACACTATATGAAATGTGTGAAGCAGGAGAAAAGATTATGGAGAAGGAAAAAGGCATTTATCCAAACTTAGATTATTATGCAGCTCCAGTATATTGGATGTTAGGTATTCCAATTCAACTATATACACCAATTTTTTTCAGTTCAAGAACGGTGGGCTTATGTGCGCATGTGATTGAGCAACATACAAACAATCGATTGTTCCGTCCGCGTGTAAATTATATCGGCGAGCGACATGTGCTTAGCAAATAAAAACAACTGGGGAGTTGTTAAGGCCGCCCGCCAGGTGGGTGTTTGACCGACACCCATTCTTAATAATAACGAATTTTCGACAGAAAGGGAAGGATAGCGTGATTAAAACAAATGAAATTAAACAAAAAGATGCAATTTTAGAAGAGATTACGGATTATGTATTAAATAAAGAGGTGACGAGTTCAGAAGCGTTCAGTACAGCTCGCTATGTGTTACTTGATACGCTTGGATGTGGAATATTGGCACTTCAATACCCAGAGTGTACGAAATTATTAGGACCAGTCGTACCAGGAACAGTTGTGCCAAATGGTACACGTGTACCAGGAACATCATTTGTACTTGATCCAGTAAAAGGTGCTTTTAATATTGGATGTATGATTCGTTGGTTAGATTATAACGATACATGGCTAGCTGCAGAATGGGGACATCCGTCTGATAACTTAGGTGGAATTTTAGCAGTTGCAGATTATATTAGCCGCGTTCGTATTTCAGAAGGAAAAGAACCATTAAAAGTAAGAGATGTACTTGAAATGATGATTAAAGCACATGAAATTCAAGGCGTACTTGCATTAGAAAATAGTTTAAACCGTGTGGGTCTTGATCATGTGTTATATGTAAAAGTAGCAACAACAGCAGTTGTTACAAAAATGCTTGGTGGCACGCGTGAAGAAATCTTTAACGCATTGTCTCATGCTTGGATTGATAACTCGAGTCTTCGTACATATCGTCATGCTCCAAATACAGGTTCTCGTAAATCTTGGGCAGCTGGAGATGCAACGAGCCGTGGTGTTCATCTTGCTCTTACTGCACTAAAAGGTGAGATGGGTTATCCAACAGCACTATCTGCGCCAGGATGGGGATTCCAAGATGTATTGTTTAATAAACAAGAACTAAAATTAGCAAGACATTTAGATTCTTATGTAATGGAAAATGTGTTGTTTAAAGTATCATATCCAGCAGAATTCCATGCTCAAACAGCGGCGGAATGTGCAGTGAAATTACATCCAGAAGTGAAAGAACGATTAGATGAAATTGACCGCATTACAATTACGACACATGAATCAGCAGTTCGTATTATTGATAAAGAAGGTCCATTAAATAACCCAGCAGACCGCGATCATTGCTTACAATACATTACTGCAATTGGTTTATTAAAAGGTGATATTGTTGCTGATGATTATGAGGATGAAGTTGCATTAGATCCTCGCGTAGATGAATTACGAAATAAGATGGTTGTTGTAGAAAACAAACAGTATAGTTTAGATTACCTTGATCCGAACAAGCGCTCAATCGCCAATGCTGTTCAAGTTCATTTTAAAGATGGCACAGTGACAGAAAACGTAGAGTGTGAATATCCATTAGGTCACCGTTTCCGTAGAGACGAAGCGATTCCAAAAGTTGTTCAAAAGTTCTCTGCAAATATGGCTGTTCATTATTCTAGTAAGCAACAAGAAAAAATTCATGAAGCGTGTCTGAATGAAGAAAAATTAGAAAATATGAATGTAAATGAATTTGTAGATCTTTTCTTAATTTAAGTATAGGGGGAATAAGCATGGCTTGGGTTGTGAATAAACAGTCAACACAAGAGGAGCTTGCTAATCGATTCCGAGTTTTAGTAGAAGCGCCTGAAATTTTACAAATCCCTGGTGCACATGATGCGATGGCTGCTCTTGTTGCAAAAAACACTGGATTTTCAGCTCTTTATTTATCAGGAGCTGCTTACACGGCAAGCAAAGGGTTACCAGACTTAGGAATTGTGACGTCTACTGAAGTAGCTGAACGAGCAAGAGACCTTGTTCGAGCAACGGATTTACCTCTTCTTGTTGATATTGATACAGGGTTTGGTGGAGTACTGAATGTGGCACGTACTGCTGTAGAGATGGTGGAAGCAAATGTAGCTGCCGTTCAAATTGAAGATCAACAATTACCGAAGAAATGTGGACATTTAAATGGGAAAAAGCTTGTTTCCACTGAAGAATTAGTACAAAAGATTAAAGCGATTAAAGAAGTAGCACCAACTCTTGTAGTTGTAGCACGTACGGATGCTCGCGCTGTAGAAGGATTGGATGCAGCAATTGAAAGGGCAATTGCTTATGTAGAAGCAGGGGCAGATGCTGTTTTTCCGGAAGCGCTTCAATCTGAAGAGGAATTCCGTTTATTTAACAGTAAAGTAAATGTTCCATTGCTTGCGAACATGACTGAGTTTGGGAAAACACCATATTACAGTGCAGAAGAATTTGCAAATATGGGATTCCAAATGGTAATTTATCCGGTTACATCACTTCGCGTTGCAGCAAAAGCATATGAGCGTGTATTTACGCTTATTAAAGAAACAGGCTCACAAAAAGAAGGGCTATCTAATATGCAAACGAGAAGTGAATTGTATGAAACGATTTCGTATCATGATTTTGAGGAATTAGATAACGGAATTGCAAAAACAGTTTTATCTGAAGATCAATAAAACAAAGGGAAAAGGCGATGATGATACATCTTTGGCAAAAACAACTGCTTGATGTGGAGAGTCATCGCCTTTTTATATTTCCTAATTGCTTGCAAAAGAGGTGGAAACATATGAACTCTATAGAAGATTACTCTGTAGGAAGATGGCTGAATAAAGATTTTCAGTTTGTGAAAATGAGTAATACGATTGCAGAGGCAATCAATCTACTTATCGCATCAAAAACTGATGAACTGCCTGTACTAGAGGAAAAAAGAATGATAGGTATTGTGAAATTACTAGATTGTGTTCAGTGGATGAAAGAAAACAGTGATGAAAGTACTTCAGTTCATATGATTATAGATGAATCTTTTCACAAGGGAACGAGAACGAACGCAATGGAAGTGGTTCAGCATCTACCATTTTATGTGATAAATGAAAAAAACGGAATGCTAGAAGGAGTTATAGGGAAAAGCGAGCTTTTTGCTTTTCAGAAGTTTATAAAACAGCAATTAGAAGAGGCTGGGCATGTAATTGAATGGTTACGACTCTCTTTTGATACTGCGTATGAAGGCATTGCGATTGTGGATGAAAACGGTGTTATCCAAATGTTTAATGATACGTATAGCCGCTTTGTGGGCGTAACGAAAGAAGAAGCGATTGGACAGCTCGCTGAAAATATAATTGAAAATACAAGACTTCCAGTTGTATTAAAAACAGGAGTACCAGAAAGAAATCAAGTACACCGTCTACAAGGACAAAATTTAGTTGTACACCGGATGCCGATTTGGAAGCAAGGAAGAGTGATAGGTGCTGTAGGGATGCTTATTCATGAAGGAATTTCAGATATTTATAAAATACTAGAGCGATTTGATCAAAAGGATAGGAAAATCAAACCAACGTTTTCTAAACCGAAAAAGAAGCAGATTCGATTTGAAGATATTCTTGGAGAAAGCCAAACAATTTCTGAAACGAAAAAAATGGCCCGAAAAGCAGCTGGGTCGAAAGCATCCGTGTTAATTACTGGGGAAAGTGGTGTCGGTAAAGAGCAATTTGCAAGAGCTATACATGATGCAGGTATAACGAAAAACGGTCCATTTATTAGTGTGAACTGTGCTGCTATCCCTGATAATTTACTAGAATCTGAACTGTTTGGTTATGCAGAAGGTGCTTTTACAGGTGCGAAAAAGAATGGGAAGTCAGGGAAGTTTGAGCTTGCAAATCATGGAACGTTATTTTTAGACGAGATTGGTGATATGTCTCTATTAACGCAAGTGAAAATTTTACGTGTTTTACAAGAAAGGGAGATAGAAAGAATAGGTGGTACACATCCAATTCCTGTTGATTTCCGGCTAATCGCAGCGACAAACAAAGATTTAAAACAAATGGTTAGAGAAGGTACATTTAGAGAAGATTTATATCATCGTCTTCATGTTATTCCGATTCATATTCCACCGCTTCGCTTTCGAAAACAAGATATACCACTCATTGTCGAAGAACATTTACAAAAGTTATGTCAAATGTACGGTGCTGAAGAAAAGACAATTGATAAAGAGGTATTACGCCTTATGTTCCATTACAATTGGCCAGGAAATGTTCGGGAATTAATCAATGTGTTAGAAAGGCTATTTGCACTATCGGATGATGCACATATACGAGCTAAGGACTTACCAGAGGAATTCTATTACAGGGATATGGAACAGAAGAAATTAGTACCCATGATTCAGTCTTTACCAGCAAAACAAGAAGCGATGAAAGTGGTGCGTGAAGAGGAAGAACGAGGATTAATTGAACGCGTTTTAAAAGAAGCAAAAGGAAATAAGTCAAAAGCAGCAGCATTGTTAGGGATTTCTAGGGCGACCCTGTATAACAAATTGTCACGATTTAAAATCTAAACAAATTGTTATAAACAGTGTAAAACTGTCTAGACAGTTTTACGTTTTCTTTTCACTGAGCCCGTGTTCTATCAAGTTTTTAGTTTGGCATAGATTTTGCATATAAATAAAATGAAGACCGAAATGATAGGGGGATACAGATGGAGAAAACAAAATTGCAATGGGATGAATTTTTTTCGCTGAATAAGGATCTTAATACAACTTTTTTTACACCGGAAGATTTTTCAGGTGATGAAGATTTAATCGCAAAAACAACGGAACAATTTGTTAAACAGGAAATTGTTCCTCAAATTGAAAATATCGAGCAGCACAATTATCAAGTTTCTCGCGAGTTGTTTGAAAAGGCTGGAGAACTTGGGTTGTTAAGTATAGAGGTTCCAGAAGAATATGGCGGATTCGAATTAGGGAAGGCAGTTTCTGGACTTGTAGCAGAAAAGATGGGATATGCAGGAGCGTTTAGCGTATCCTTTAATATTCATGCTGGTGTAGGAACATTACCATATATATATTACGGGACAGAAGAGCAGAAAGAAAAATACTTACCTAAAATCGCATCAGGCGAATGGATTGGAGCTTATGCTTTAACAGAACCAAATGCCGGATCAGATGCGTTAAGTGCAAAAACAAGCGCTGTATTAAATGAAGAAGGAACTGCTTGGAAATTAAATGGTGAAAAGCAGTGGATTACAAATGCTCATATGGCTGATGTATATGTTGTTTTTGCGAAGACAAATAAAGGAATGACAGCATTTATTGTCGAAAGAACATGTGAGGGTGTTTCGATTGGCTTAGAAGAAAAGAAAATGGGCATTAAAGGATCTTCAACTGCAACGCTTATTTTAGAGGATGTCGTCATTCCAGCTGAAAATGTATTAGGGGAAGTTGGAAAGGGGCATCACGTAGCTCTTAATATTCTTAATTTTGCTAGATTGAAACTTGCTTTTGGAAATATTGGAACAGCAAAGCAAGCAATTGGTTTATCTGTTCAATACGGAAGAGAACGAAAACAGTTTCAAACAGAATTAGTTGATTTTACGATGATTCAAGAAAAAATCGCAAATATGATTATCGCTACATACGGCGCAGAGAGTGCTGCTTACCGGACAGCCGGCATAATTGATGACGCAATCTATGAGAGTGATGAAAGCATTATGCAGAAAATGTCTCAATTTGCTATGGAGTGCGCGATCAATAAAGTAAATGCTTCAGAAACACTTGGAAATATTGTAGATGAAGCTGTACAAATTCACGGTGGCTATGGTTATATGCAAGAGTATGAAGTAGAAAGGTTATATCGTGACGCTAGAATTAGTCGTATATTTGAAGGAACGAATGAAATTAATCGATTAACAGTAGCGAAAATGTTAATGAAACAAATAAAGCAAATAGAGGATTGTAAAGATGAAGGAAACTTTGAAAATATAGAACGAAATCATCGCTATATTTTATTATCGAAACAATTATTGAAACAATCTTTGAAAACGCTATCTCAAACTCCTGAATTAAAAATAGAACAAGAACAAGAATATTCACGCGTGTTAGCAGACATGTTGAAAGAAGTGTATGTAATGGAATCAGCATTTTTACGTACAAAGAAAGCAGTAAGTAAAAATGGTGAGGAAAAAGAACGTACAAAACAGTTTATAACGGATGTTCTTTGTGAAGAAGGATACCGCAAAGTAGAATCAGCGGCAATTGTTCTTCTGTCTGCAGCAGTACAAGAAGAACAAAATAGAAACACAATTCTAGATGAAATCCGTCAACTGTCAGTACCTCTATATACGAATGTGTTTACGAAAAAGAGAGAAATTGCGAAAGCTATTATCAATCGCGGAAAATATATTGTTTAAATTAGGAGGAGAACAGTATGAAAAAGGTTGGCTTTATTGGTTTAGGTAATATGGGTCTTCCAATGTCTAAAAATTTAGTCAAATCAAATTACACGGTATATGGCGTCGATTTAAATAAAGATGCTGAAGCTTCTTTTGAGAAAGAAGGGGGAATCATCGGCTTATCTATTGCGAATTTGGCAGAAACATGTGATTTGATTTTCACAAGTTTACCATCTCCAAAAGCTGTTGAAGCCGTTTATTTTGGAGAAGAGGGTTTAATTGAGAATAGTCATCCGAATGTTGTGCTAATTGATACAAGCACAGTAGCACCGCAGCTAAATAAAAGGCTTGCAGATGCTGCGAATGATAAAAAAGTAGACTTTTTAGCTGCGCCAGTTAGTGGTGGAGTGATAGGAGCTGAAAATCGAACATTAACCTTTATGGTTGGTGGATCGAAAGAAGTATTTGAAAAAGGTTTATCAGTGATGGAAGTATTAGGCGCAAATGTTTTTCATGTGAGTGAGCAAATCGATAGTGGTACGACTGTAAAACTGATTAATAACTTACTGATTGGTTTTTACACAGCAGGTGTTAGTGAGGCGCTGACATTAGCGAAGAAAAACAATATGGATTTAGATAAAATGTTTGATATTTTAAATGTGAGTTATGGGCAAAGTAGAATTTACGAGCGCAATTATAAAAGCTTTATTGCACCAGAAAACTATGAGCCAGGATTTACTGTAAATCTACTAAAGAAAGACTTAGGATTTGCAGTTGATTTAGCGAAAGAAAGCGAGCTTCACTTGCCAGTAAGTGAAATGCTATTTAACTTGTATGATGAAGCTGGTAAAGCGGGATATGGTGAAAAAGACATGGCTGCTTTATATCAGAAGGTAAGCGAACAATTAATCTCTAGTCATAAATAATAATGAATTCTAGCAAATATAAAAAATAAAAAGGAGCGAATACAATGATTACAACAGAAATTAAACGAGTGAAAAATCATATTAATGGTGAATGGGTGGAATCTACTGGTACGGAAGTTGAAGCTGTTCCGAATCCTGCGACTGGAAAAATTATTGCTTATGTTCCCCTTTCTCCAAAAGAAGACGTAGAGCGTGCAGTTGAAGCTGCAAAAGCTGCTTATGAAACATGGTCCAAAGTGCCAGTTCCGAATCGTTCAAGACAGTTATATAAATATTTGCAACTTTTACAAGAAAATAAAGATGAGCTTGCAAAAATTATTACATTAGAAAACGGAAAAACATTAAAAGATGCAAGTGGTGAAGTACAGCGTGGTATTGAGGCTGTAGAACTTGCGACATCGACACCTAATTTAATGATGGGGCAAGCACTTCCAAATATTGCAGGTGGAATTGATGGTTCGATTTGGCGTTATCCAATCGGAGTTGTTGCTGGGATTACACCATTCAACTTTCCAATGATGATTCCTTTATGGATGTTCCCACTTGCAATTGCTTGCGGTAATACATTCGTATTAAAAACATCTGAAAGAACACCACTTTTAGCTGAGAGACTTGTAGAGTTATTTTATGAAGCAGGTTTCCCTAAAGGGGTTTTAAACTTAGTACAAGGCGGAAAAGATGTTGTAAATAGCATTCTAGAAAATAAAGACATTCAAGCTGTCTCATTTGTTGGATCTGAGCCAGTTGCTCGTTATGTATATGAAACAGGAACAAAATATGGAAAACGCGTACAAGCGCTTGCGGGAGCGAAAAACCATGCGATTGTTATGCCAGATTGCAACCTTGAAAAAACAGTACAAGGTGTTATTGGTTCTGCATTTGCTAGTAGTGGAGAGCGCTGCATGGCATGCTCCGTTGTAGCTGTTGTGGATGAAATTGCTGATGAATTTATTGATGTATTAGTAGCGGAAACACGCAAATTAAAAGTCGGAGATGGTTTCCATGAAGATAATTATGTAGGTCCATTAATTCGTGAATCTCATAAAGAGCGCGTACTAGGCTATATTAATAGCGGTGTAGCAGATGGAGCTACTTTATTAGTAGATGGTCGTAAAATTAATGAAGAGGCCCGCGAAGGGTATTTCGTTGGAGCGACAATTTTCGATGGCGTAAATCAAGATATGAAAATTTGGCAAGATGAAATCTTTGCTCCAGTACTGAGTATTGTGAGAGTAAAAGATTTAGAAGAAGGAATTAAGCTTACAAACCAATCCAAATTTGCAAATGGTGCAGTTATTTATACATCAAGCGGTAAACATGCACAAATATTCCGTGATAACATCGATGCAGGAATGATTGGCGTAAACGTTAACGTTCCAGCACCAATGGCATTCTTCGCATTTGCAGGAAATAAAGCATCTTTCTATGGTGATCTTGGAACAAACGGAACAGATGGCGTTCAATTCTATACACGTAAGAAAGTTGTAACAGAGCGCTGGTTTTAATAGATGAATAGAACATACATGTAACAAGTTACATGTACAAAAAGTACACCGCTTATTAAAGAGTGGTGTACTTTTCATATTTAACTATTCTTTTCGAAAGCTAATTTGATACCAAATCCAATTAAAACAATGCCAGTAATTCCTTGGATGTATCTTTGGGTAGCTGGTTTTTTCATGAAAAGACTAATTTTATCAATTAAGAAGATATAAAAAGCAAACCATATCGCGGTTAAAACGAGATAGGTAAGACCCATGATTAAAAACTGAACGAATGTATTATGGTCGGGATTTAAAAATTGCGGTAAAAAGGTTAAAAAGAACACAGCGATTTTTGGATTTAAAAGATTAGTAAGAAATCCTTGGCGAAAACAAGAGCTGTTTCCATCTGCATGTTTCATAGGTAGCTCATTCGTATCTAGGTTGTTTTTGTTCTTTAAAGAAAACAGTGCTTTTGTGCCTAAATAGACTAGATAAACGGCACCCACATATTTAAAAGTAGAAAATAAGAAAGCAGATTTAACAATAATAGCGGAAAGTCCAATTACAGCAGCTAAAGTATGAATTAAAAGAGCAATACATGTACCGAAAACCGTTTTCACGCCTCCCATTTTTCCTGAAGTAAGAGTGTTTTTCGTAGCCATTGCAGTATCAGGGCCGGGTAAAATGATAAGACAAATGGACATGATAATAAAAAGAAGATAGTTCTCCACAATCACTCCGCCTTTCTTTTGTTTATTTTTTTGAAAATTGAATTAAAAATAGTGTAACATACTTTAAGTTATGTGTTAAATAAAATTTCATTATGTTAAAATGTATTTAATAATAATTGCTCAAAGGGGTATGAAATGTGGAAAATATAAATATCGGAAAAAAGGTGGAGGAGCTTCGGAAACTAAGGAAATTAAGCATGCGAGAGTTAGCAAAATTAGCAGAAATAACACCTTCTATGTTAAGTCAAATTGAACGAGGATTAGCTAATCCTTCGATTCAAACATTGAAATTATTAGCGAAGGCCTTAGAAGTTCCAACCTTCAGTTTTTTAATGGAAGATACGAACACGAATGACTTAGTTGTAAGAGCGAATGAACGTAAAAAAATGATTGTAGGCAATTTATCATATGAATTATTATCACCAGATTTAACAGGTGCCTTAGCTGTATCTTTAATGACTTTACCACCTAATGCGATTTCCTCTGACAAACTTTTGGAACATAAGGGAGAGGAAATCGCTCATATTTTAGAAGAGAAAATTATTTTTCATTTACAACAAGAGGTATACACTTTACACCCGGGAGACAGTGTGAAAATTCCTTCTTACATGAAACATAAATGGGAGAATTCATTTGATCAGGATGCTGTTATTTTATTCGCTGTAACACCTCCATCTTTCTAATCATGGAGAAATGTACAGAAATGAAAAAAAGCTAGATGAAGCAGTAAAAAACTACTTTCATCTAGCTTTTTTATTGTGCATTAAGCAGATTGAAGAAGCGATTTACATCTTCATCTGAAACGTCACTTAATTGTTTGTATTTATACTTTGGATTTTGATCTTTGTCGACTACGACTGAACGTACTCCTTCAAAGAAATCCTCGTGTCTCATGAAATTTTTAGCGAGTACGAGATCTGTTGCAAAACACTCTTCTATCGATTTTCCCTTTCCATCAATAAATTGTTTTAATGTAATTTTTAATGAGAACGGAGATTTTGATAGCAATGTTTCTTTTGTTTTTAAAGCGAAAGAGCCTCTATCATTCTCTAATGAATGGATGATATCTTCGACTGTTTGGAATGAAAAGTGTTTTTCAATTTCTTCTTGTATGGAAGCAAGTTCACTTTCTACACTAGGCGTTGTTTCATATTTATTAATGAGCTCTTTTAAAGTGATATGTACATTTTGATTATGCCAAGTTACTTTTTCGATTGCATCAAGAAAAGTAGGTAAAGTTTCAGATGGCATATAATGATCAGCAGCATTTATATATAATATATCAGCAACTTTTAACACAGCAGCTGTTAACGCGACATAAAGACCAGTTTGTCCAGGTGCTTTATTTAAGAAGTAAGCAGCACCGACATCTGGGAAAAATCCAATGTTCATTTCAGGCATTGCCCATTTCGTACGCTCTGTAACAATTCTATGTTTAGCACCATTCGTAAGACCAACGCCACCGCCCATTACAATTCCATCTAAGCAAGCGATAATCGGTTTTGGATAATGATATATATAAGTATCTATTTCATACTCTTCTTCAAAGAATTGTTCAGCATGCTGTAATGCAACTTCATTTGAACGCGCTTCATATAATGTTTTAATATCGCCGCCAGCGCAAAATCCTTTTGTACCAGCACCTTTTAAGACGATAATAGCGATGCGATTATCTTTTTCCCATTCTTTGAGTTTTTGCCCAATCGGTTTTAACATATCATAAGATAAAGAGTTAAGTGCTTTTGGGCGGTTTAAAGTAATCGATGCAACACCGTTTTCACTAATGGAAAATAAAACATTTTCAGTCATTTCGAATCCTCCTCTTATATATCTTCTCGTTCTTATTTCTCGATACAATCTGAAATGTCCTTTATAATGTATTTAATAAGCAAGTATCGTGCCAATTTTAATGCCTTTCATTAAGAAGAAATATGGGTAACGAAAGTGTCTAACTGTCTAAACAAATGGACATTTAGACATAAAATTAGAGTTATTGTAGAAAATTGCATATTTTGGCGAGTTCTATTTGCAGGATTTCTACGTATGAAAAGGAATATTACAACAATTATGATTGATTATAGGTTAAAAACGGAGGATATACTATATATATGACTCTTACGCTTGGAACGAAATGATTGGGTGTAGATGAGAATCATATTTTGTTATATTCGCTGAATTGTCAAACTTTTAACGACACTTGAGTTTGTATATAATAAGGAATAGAGAAAGGGGAGATCGGAATGCCAGGGCCTTTGCTGTTATCGGTTATTATTTTGTCTTCTCTCATGGTAGGAATTACACAGTATTTTCATCATACAGATACGACAGAAGAAGTGAAAGATAAAGTACGTCTCGTATTTCCGGTTTTTATCATATCTATTTCACTCTGTTTTATGTTAAATAAAGACGGGTATATCGCGGCCTTATTCTCATTTTTTGTAGCGATTATTTTAATCACTGTATTGTACTATATAATGAAAGATTATTTACAAAAATAAAAGTGCCTGAAAGAGCATTTTTATTTTTATAATTATTAATAATTTCACATACCGTAATGTAATAAGGAAAATAAAAAAGAAAATAAATAAAAAAGTGTATTCTTCACTATGTATTCACTTGTCAATCTAGGATACCCAATATACTATTAAAGTGTAGAGAATAGAAAAAAGGGGTTGTATCCATATGAAATTTGAGATGCACACAAAGATTATTTCAAATGAAAAAGAAACGAGATTACATATAGAAGAAAATGTATTTCAATTAGTATTAGATGGTTATCACTTATTTGCTATGAATGAAATGTTACCTTTATATAAAACGGATCAAGAAAGAATCGGTAATGCAATCGTTCAAAAGTTAGGGTGGGAAGATGGAAAGACAACACTTAACTATCAACTTGTTTCATTACAATCAGTAAATTAAAAGAGAGAAAGGAAGGGAAAGATGAAGTTTTTTCATACAGCGGATTGGCATTTAGGAAAACTTGTTCACGGTGTGTATATGACAGAAGATCAACGGATTGTTTTAGAGCAGTTCGTTCAAGCTGTGGAAGAAGAAAAACCAGATGTCGTCATTATTGCAGGTGATTTATACGACCGAGCAATTCCTCCGACAGAAGCAGTAGACTTATTAAATGATGTATTACAAAAAATAGTGATTGATTTACAAACGCCGGTAATCGCGGTAGCAGGGAATCATGATAGTCCAGACCGTATTCATTTTGGCAGTAGTTTAATGAAGAAGCAAGGGTTACATATTGTGGGACAATTTCAATTTCCTTACGAGCCAGTTGTTTTACATGATGCGCATGGGGAAGTACATTTTCATTTAGTCCCATATGCTGATCCAAGTATTGTCAGACATGTGATGAAAAATGAAGATATTCGTTCTCATGATGATGCGATGCGTATTTTCATGAATGAACTTTCGGAGACGATAGATCAAGAAGCAAGACATGTATTCGTAGGACATGCATTTGTTACTACTTCAGGTGAAGCAGAAGAAAATACGAGTGATGCAGAACGTCCGCTTTCAATTGGTGGTGCTGAATACATAAATAGTCATTATTTTGACAAGTTTCATTACACGGCGCTTGGTCATTTACATCAAGCGCATTTTGTACGTAATGAAACAATTCGCTATTCAGGTTCACCACTTGCTTATTCTATTTCTGAAGAACGCCATAAAAAAGGATATTATATTGTTGAATTAGATGAAACGGGACAGACGACAATAGAGAAACGCTTATTTACACCTCGACGCCAAATGAGAACAGTAGAAGCAAAAATAGATGATTTATTAAAGCATCCGACAAGTGAAGACTATGTGTTTGTCAAATTATTAGATGAAAATCCTGTACTACAACCGATGGAGAAAATTCGTTCCGTATATCCAAATGCAATGCATGTTGAACGTTCTATGCAAAGACGAGAATTTACAGAAGCCAATGAAGTTACTGTTTCTAGACATAAAACGGATGACTTATCCCTTTTGAAAGCTTTTTATAAAGAAATGAAGGGCTCAGACTTATCAGAAGAGAAAGAACGTCTTTTCTTAGAAGTATTACAAACAGTGCAAGAACGGGAAGGTGAACGAGGATGAGACCACTTCAGCTTATTATGACAGCGTTTGGTCCATATAAACAGCAAGAGGTCATTGATTTCAGCGACCTTGGAGACCATCGTATTTTTGCGATTTCAGGAAATACGGGAGCTGGGAAGACGACGATATTTGATGCGATTTGTTATGTGTTATATGGAGAAGCGAGCGGGGAAGAACGTAGTGATACGAGTATGCTTCGCAGCCAATTTGCTGATGATAATGTATATACGAGCGTAGAATTAACCTTTCAATTGAAAGGGAAACAATATGAAATCAAAAGACAGCTTGGTCATAAAAAGCAAGGGAATAAAACAGTTACTGGGCATGCTGTTGAATTGTATGAAGTAGTAGATGATGAGAAGGTTCCATGTGTAGATCGTTTTCATGTGACGGATGTAAACAAAAAGGTCGAGGATTTAATCGGACTGAGCAAACATCAATTCAGCCAAATTGTCATGCTTCCGCAAGGAGAATTCCGAAAACTATTAACATCTGAAACAGAAAATAAAGAAGAAATTTTACGTCGTATTTTTAAAACGGATCGTTATAAATTAATGCGTGAATTGTTAGATCAAAAACGGAAGCAGTGGAAAGACGTCTTGCAAGAAAAACAAAAAGAAAGAGAACTGTATTTCCGTAACGTCTTTAAGTTACCAGTTCGAGATGGTTCGTTATTAGAGATATTGGTGCAGCAGGAACATGTAAATACGCATCAAGTAGTTGAAGCACTTGAACAAGAAACGAATTGTTATGAAGCAGAAGTTGAGCAATTGCAAGCGCAGCAAACATTACAAACGCAGCAATTAAAAGAAGTAGAAGTTCGTTTTCATGCAGCGAAATCTGTTAATGAAAAGTTTCAAGATTTACAGCAGAAACAAGAGCAACAAACAGCTTTACAAGAGAATCGTGCGCAAATAGAGTCGCAGGAACAGCGTTTTAAACACGCAGAACAGGCGAAGCGATTATTACCATTCGAACAATGGTATGAAGAAGCGGTGCAAAGTGAACAGAATGCGGAGCAATTACTGAAACAAATAGTTGCTAAGAAAGAAAAGACAACTGAAACCTTTGGACTTGCAGAAGAGAAGTATGAAGAATTAAAGGGCAAGGAGTCTGTTCGTGAAGAAGGTAAGAAAACTGTACAAAGATTAGAAGAGTTACAGCCAATTATTGCTTCATTAGCAGAGAAAAAATCAGAGTTACAAAAAGCCGAACTTCAGAATGTAAAACTGAAAGAGGGTATTCAAAAGTTTGAACATGAGTTAGAAGGAAAAATTGCTCAAAAACAACAAATAACTGGAGAACTGCAGCAATTAGAAGCAGCTCTTGAACAGTACGTAACAAAAGTAGAAGAACTAACAAATATGCGAGAAGATGCAAAAGTATTAAAGCAAGCATATGACGTTTGGCAAGAAAAACAAAAATATGAACAAGAAAAAGAAACAGCATATCAAAGGATGGAATTGGCAGTTAAATCATATGAAGATATGGAACGCCGTTGGCTAAACGAACAAGCTGGGGTGTTAGCTATTCATCTTCATGACGGAGAATCTTGCCCGGTATGCGGCAGCACAACTCATCCGAAGAAAGCAACGGAACGAGGAGATTCTATCGATGAAAAACAGCTTAATGAGCTGCGAGAAAATAAGAACGTTGCTGAAAAACTACACGTTCAATTAGAAGAAAAATGGAATTTCTATAGACTGCAATATGAGCAAGTAATAGAAGAAGTAGCAAACCGCGGATACCGTTCAGAAGAGTTAGTTGAAACATATCGCACATTGGTGCAAAAGGGTAAACAATTAGCAGCTGAGGTAAACACACTAAAAACAAGTGAAGAAAAGCGTAAGCAATTAGCGCTAAATCTAAAAGGATTCGAAGAACAATTAGAAGAGTTACAGAAGCAAAAGCGCGAAGCTGAAGTAGTGCAGCACCGTACTGAAATGGAGTGCATCCAACTTCGTACATCTTATGAACATGATCAGCAAAAAATTCCTGAAAGCTTACAAACGTTAGAAGCATGGAAACAGCAATTTGATCACGCTGTTAGCACACTCCGCTTCATGGAAGATGAGTGGAAGAAAGTCCAAGAGGCTTATCAACATTGGCAAAATGAAAATATACGTGTGCAAGCTGAGTATGATGGAGTTGTGAAACAAGTAAGTCATGCAAAAGAAAAGAAAGAAGAGACTTTACTTCGCTTTACGACAGAGCTTGAACAAGGTGGGTTTATCAATCAACAAGCTTATAAAGAAGCGAAATTAACTGATACAGAAATGAAACATCTGCACGAGCGAATTCAAAAATACTATTCATCCCTTGAAGTATTAGCGAAACAAATTGAAGAACTAGCAAATGAATTAGAGGGAAAAGAATGGACGGATATTACAGTTCTAGAAGAACAAATGAAAGAACTAGAAATTCAGCTTGATATTACAAAAGAAAAGCGTCAGCGTGCTCAAAGTGCAGTTGCATACATTTCTGATCTACATGAAAACATTAGACGAATTGATGAACAAATTCATGAAGAAGAAAAAGCGTTCCAAGAACTTGTTGATTTATATGAAGTTATGAAAGGGGATAACGAAAGTCGTATTTCCTTCGAACGGTACATTTTAATTGAGTATCTAGAACAAATTGTTCAAATTGCTAACGAAAGACTTCGAAAACTATCAAATGGACAATTCTATTTAAAACGAAGTGAACGAGTTGAAAAACGCAATCGTCAAAGTGGATTAGGATTAGATGTATATGATGCATACACAGGCCAAACGCGTGACGTAAAAACATTATCTGGTGGAGAAAAGTTCAATGCATCGCTTTGTTTAGCGCTCGGTATGGCAGATGTCATCCAAGCGTATGAAGGTGGCATTTCTATCGAAACGATGTTTATTGACGAAGGATTTGGTTCGCTAGACGAAGAGTCATTAACAAAAGCAGTTGATGCATTGATTGACTTGCAAAAATCAGGACGATTTATTGGTGTTATTTCACACGTGCAAGAGCTGAAGAACGCAATGCCGGCAGTACTTGAAGTAACGAAGCAGAAGGATGGGTGTAGTCAGACGCGGTTTGTGGTGAAGTAACGAATGATTTTCTATCTGATTTATCCATCGTTTCCAACGTTTTTTAGGGTCGAGTCACACTAGCGGTCACACTTTTCGAATACTTCGTCTAGTTTTTCTGCTACGGATCGTTGTAACTCCGGTACTGCATGAGCGTAGATATTTAGTGTTGTTTGTATTTGCGAATGACCTAATCGTTCAGATATTAGCTTAATGTTCACATTCTGTTGTATCAACATAGTAGCATGTGTATGCTTTAAATCGTGAAAACTTATTCGAGGCAATCCCCAGTTTTTCAGTTATATGATAAAATGATCGGGGAATACTACGTTGACCTAAAGGATTACCAAATTTTGAAGGAAGTACTAATCTAAGTCGGTGTATTTAGCACCGGCTTTTCCTTATTTAATAAATTGTTGATGCGTTTTTAGTTCTTCCAGCAAGACATTTGGAAGGTGAATTGTTCGTAAGCTAGTTTTATTCTTAGCTCCGTACTTTAACCTCTCTTTTCTGTCAGGGGTTTGTCTAATGTATATTAGATTGTTATCCATATCAATATCTTTCCAGTACAATCCTAATATCTTCAAATTCTTTAGTCATTAATAAATATATTGCCATACATAAAGGCCTCCGTATGTATTCTTTATCCATTTTGGGCACATCGCATGGTCTATCAGATCTCAAAGTGGCATTATGTGTTTCTCTATCCGTTGTTTTAAATATACCTTTTAGATTTTAGTTACTCCCCACATATTTAAGCAAATGAAATGTGATTTGGAAGATCAATATTTTTAAAATTTTTCATTCCACCATCATTTTCAATTTGTTTATAGATTTTAATAATACACTTATAGAACAATGAAATATGTTCTTTAGGTATGTCATCAAGTAAAACAAAACCTTCTTCGACAGTAAGCTTATCTTTTAAGAGTTTAAAATTAAATCTTTTATCCATTTTTGGGTATTCATTGCATATTTCAACACTAGGGCCAAAACTATAAATGGCATAATCACTATTATCTAGCTCTTTTGTTATTACAATCGCAGGATATCTTCCCATTCTAATACACTCCTTGATTAATCAAGTGCTTTATCTAACGGGATTTTAAAATGTTCATCAAGCGGACTCATAAGTTCTGTATCAGGACGTAGTCCCCTCTATACTTTTTCGCATGTAGCATTTGTGTTCATGGTTGTAATAATATTCGTCTATATCCATGTTATACAATGCCTCCTTATCGTCATTGCATGCTATGCACATTTTGACATTATGTGAAAGGAGGCGTATTTTTGTGTTTAAACTTATAATTATACGGATTTAAAGAAGGATAATACTTTTATAAGTATTCCTTCAATTTATTAACATCATTCTTAAACTCAATAATCTCATCTTTTAACTCTGTTCGATAAATCTTCATATATTTGTTATACAGTAACTCATTTAAACTTTAATAAAATCAATACTTATATTTTTTGCAGTAAGTAACAATGTATGGCTTTGCTATCGACGCTAAAGTTGATGTTAACGGATATTCGCAATATAAAGTACATAACTCGAAAGGGAAGCCATTCTACATTACGGCTAGTGGTTCTTGTGTAAGGTGGCTTAGTTAATGAAGAAAGCCTTTCAATTTTAGGTGGACGGCTTACCAGTTAATTTAAAGATTTTCTAAATAACTTTCTGCTATATCAATATCCTTTGTCATTTCTAACTCTGGAAATTTTTTATCTAATTTTCTTAAACAATTAATAAATTCTTTACTTTGCACATTTTCTGCTATATCTTCGAAAACTTCACTTATCCAATATAAATCTTCTTTACTACAATTCTCTAAATATCTTATAGTATTTGCCTCGTTTTCTGAGAGAACTTCTACTATTTCATTCCAACTTTTTTGTATTCCATAATAATCATTTAAATTTAATTTTTTTCTTTTATCTAATATAACTTCTATTTTTTCTATAATCATATTAATCCTCCAAACCTTATCTATGGTTGTTGCGTAGCATTAGGGAAAATAGTCCTAATCTCTCCATTTGTATTTATAACTTCACTCCTAACCCCATTATACTCTCCGAAAATAGATTCGTTTTAATTCTTCTTCCACATTTGCGCTGGCATTTATAGAAATAAATACTTTCGGCTTTGAATCATTGAACATTTGAGCGAATTGTTAGTTAGAAGCACCCATCCATTGATAGTACAGATGGTCAATTTGATTACATAAATTCTAACGTATGTCTTGTACGATATGCTCATTTTACGACCTTCTTCTAGCGTTACGGGTGTAACTTTAACCTGAACCATACTTTCTTTTAGAAAATAATCTACCTGATTAAAAATCCACACTTCCATTTCGGTTTTAGCCATTTTAAGTATCATATTAGGAGGATCGACAGTGACTTTGAAATATCATCAGCAATAGGAAGTAGTTCTACGGTCAAATAAGCAGACAAGAATCCAGGAATCTATGAAGGTGAGTAGTAGAGAGTGTTATTCGTAGGGTAAGTAGTAAACGTTAAAAAACGTAGAAAAAAGAATCCCTGTGGAGACAGAGATTCGAAAGGGATGGAGTATATGTGTCTTTTAAGAAGACGTATCGAGTAAAATGCTATCCCGATAATTAAATGATAACATGAATTTTCCGAAACCATTAGCGGTAATTGTATCCACTCTGGAAGTCGGAGGGTGACAAGCTAATAAAAATTTCATTTAGTTGAGAGAGTTTAGTTTGAAGTTCTAAGATTGTTGCATTTTCTTTATTTTTTTAGTTCCCAAAATACAACTAATAATTGCAATCAATGCACTTGAGGAAATGAAATTTACGGTCCAATAAATTCCTGTTCCAGTAACTAAGTCGATAATTACAAATTTTTTTATTGTCGAACTTTTAATTGTATAAAAAACAAATTGATTGTTCTTTTTACCCATCATTTTCACGTCCCTTATCTTTTTTGATAAAAGCATATGAAAAGATATGCTTGTTCTAGTTTTCTAATCCTATGAAAATGATAAGAAACCATAAAAAAAGAGCAGCTAGCAAAAGCTAACTGCTCGACTCCAAGGGGATTGGAGGTATTGTATCTGCAGTATTGACGGAATAAGGTGTGAATGTGAAAAGAGGACAAGCAAATTGCTTTCCTCTTTTCAACAGTTCAGTACATATAAAGGGGCATGCTATGAAACGTAATATTATTATTGCATGTATTTTTTTATAAGGATGGTGCATGATGAATGTATGACAAGAGAATTAATCAGTGTGATATTATTTGTTTTGGGGTAGTAGTATTTTTATATCCACCTGTTTCAAATTAAATTAACCATCGTATTTACGAAATAGAAATAACAAATTATAGAAAAAACTGTGAGAGAGTCAAAAGGAAAAGATATAAGTAAGAAGTTTAAAGCATTGGAGGCGTATAATGAATCATTAAAAGGATTAACATTTTCTTATAGAAGATTCATTCACAAGTATTGACAAGAAGAGTACCAATTTTGCGAATTACATAAAGAAAGATGATATATTAGGTACGGTTATCATTCCAAAAATTAAAGAAGAATTTCCTATCTATTTAGGTGCAACAGTGAGCACCTAAATAGATAGGTCAAATTAGTGGAACATCTTACCCGATTGGTGGACTGGATACACATACTGTACTTGCAGGCCGTTGTGGTTACCACGATGCCAAGATGTTTAGGCATCTCGATCAATTACAAAATGGGATAAATTTTTATATTCATATTTTAGGAACGCAATTAACTTATGAAGTAACAGGACGCGAAGTAATTAATCTCGAGCAAATTGAGAAACTAGTCATTGTAAAGGGGAAGGATCATACTACGCTGCTTAGTTGTGAACAATCTATTTTTTCCATAAATATCGTTTACTCATTTATGAAGAGAGTAGATGAGAAGATAAAAGTAAAATCATGTAGAGAGCATTATGAAATTAAAAAACCAAAAATTTTCTTAATTAGGGATTCAACTCAGCAAAATACAGATGTTTTGATCCCAATAAAAACCGCAAAATAGTGGATGGATATCCCTTAAGGGGATATAAACTAACTAAAACATTTAAATATCCTCATTTTAAATACAATGATTTTATTTGTAATTAAAAAACTTTAGTATTCGTTAGTAGTAAGAGTGTGTTTTTCGGAAATTCTTCGAACCAAACACACTTTTTTCATTCCTATCCTAAATATAACTATTTTGTTACAAAACATGAAACATGATAGCTATATGGCGGCAGCACCTATTCGTAAATATAACTTTCTCAACATTCAAAATATATAAAATATGGTAATATGAAAGTAAAATATATTCAGATAAAGAAGGGGGTTACGAGATGAATATTCAATTAAAAGAAAGTGAAAGAGTAACGCAATTGTTAAATAATTGGTATTCCGAAATCCGTAAAAGAAATATAGAAAAGTCTCGAGAATTAAAGAGTGAAATTGAAACATATATATATAATGTGGACAGGAATCAACATTTAGCATTACATTATGCTTTACTAAAGTTTAGATACCAATATTTAATAGGTCATTTAAGCATCGGCAAAGATAGCTTTGATAAAATTGAAGTTTTCGAGCAGCCAACTGATAAATTACTGTCCTATTACTATCACTTTTTTAAGGCAATGTATCTAACAGTAACTGGAGATTATAATTTAGCTAAAAACCAATATGATAAAGCCGGAGAGAAACTAAAACTAATTCCAGATGAATTAGAACATGCAGAATTCTACTATAAAGTCGCTACATTCTACTGTCATAACCAACAATATGTTTTAGCTTTACAGGAAGTATCTAAAGCAAAAGAGATATTTAATAAGCATAACGGTTATGAATTAAATATAGGATACTGCAATAACCTGTACGGACTAGTTTGTATTCATTTAAAAGAATATGAACTGGCTGAAGAACAGCTAGTATCAGCTTTAGATATATTTAAGAAGCATGGAGACGATCATGCATGTCTTTTCAGTCGTCATAATTTAGGATTCCTATACGGAAGTCAAAATTTATCAGAATTGGCACTTCGTCATATATCTGAAGTAACCACCGATTCTCCAAACAACTATAGAGCGCTTTTAATTGAAGCTTGTGAACTTGCAAAAACAGGTAATAAAAACAAGGCATTAGAGGTATTTGAAAAAGGACTTACAATTAGTAAGAATTTAAAAAATAAAGAATATCAACATCATTTCTATATCTTAAAAGGTATACACGAAAATCTCCCTGGAGAAGAATTAGAAAAACTAATAATACCAGGAAACGAATTTTTCATGAAGGAAAATTTACATGAATATATCCAAGAATATAATGAAAAATTAGCTATAAAATATTATGATGAAGATAACCATATAAAGGCATCTAAATACTTTTACCTAAGTTCAAAAGCTAATGGAATAACCAAAGAGAAGGTGGGATTGAAATGAAAAAAATAATATATTTGCTTGTAGGAATATCTACTGCATTCGTTTTAACCTTAGGGAATGCAACTGTACAAAAAGAAACACATTTGTCCATTGAAGAAGTTGTGCAATACTCTCATGGAAACACTGGTGGTTAATACGAAAACTTTCACTGCAATTAAACAAAAACACCTTGCATCTGTATAAGATCGTAAGGTGTTTTTGTTTATTTTGATATTCTTTGTTTATACATAGGGAAATTCAATATGGTACTGTATTTTTTTAAGCAGCGTAACGAATACAGGTAAAAATTGCAGGAGTAGATCGTTTTACTATGTTATTGGTAAATGGGAACAACCATTACTATATAAACAAGCTATTTCTATATTCTCTACATAATAAAACTTTTTTCATTTAAATTCCCCTTGTATTATTTGAACAATTCAATTCTAGCAAAATACAAAATAAAAGACTTATTTTTTCTGAAAAGTATGGCTGTTTATCTATTATTTTAATGTGGTTATTATTAAATAACTATGTTCAGAAATTTATTGAGAAAATATTTAGTGTGAAAAATGGATATTTTTATATTACGAAGGTTTTTGCGAGTTAAAACCCAATATATGGTTAACTATGTAGAGAGAATTTAAATTTCATTTATATTTTTTGAGTTACTGCTTTTATAGAAAAAGACTGTAAAAACAACTCTTTTTAACAATATTAATATATAAATATAATAAAAAACTTTATCTGAAAAATAAAAAAAGATTGACAAAATAATTGAGAAACATTATCATTTCGGTGTAGCGATCAAATTGAAAATCATTATCAATTATAGATGAAGTGCATTTTTAAATGCACTTGACTTATCAGTTTACTATGTGTATTATTTTTTTAAATTTTATGATTGATAATGATTATCTTTATCGTTGTTGTCATCTTGGTTTTATATATTTAGAACTTAAAAGAGTTCTTGTTAGGAAAGGATTTGAAAATATGAGCCTTAGGGAATTTGATGGCAAAGTTGTATTAGTTACTGGTGCAGCACAAGGAATTGGAGAAACAGTGGCAAAGTTGTTTGCTGAAAAAGGTGCTAAGGTGGCTGCAGTAGATAATAATATCACAGGCCTTCATACATTAGTCGATTGTCACGAGTCTCAAGACGTATTACTGAAAGCGTTCCCGTTAGATGTCAGTAACAGTGCTGAAGTAGAGCATATCGTTCATCAAATTGAAAATGAAATGGGACCAATTGATATTTTAGTAAATGTTGCTGGTACTCTACGAATGGGACCAATTGAATCTTTAAGTGATGAAGATTGGGATGCCACTTTTTCTGTAAATTCTACAGGGGTGTTTTATATGGCACGTGCAGTGAGTAGACGTATGATGCAAAGACAAGCTGGTGTAATCGTGACAGTTGGTTCAAATGCAGCGAATGTTCCAAGAATGGGGATGGCTGCATATGCGTCATCAAAAGCGGCAGTCACGATGTTTATGAAATGCTTAGGGTTGGAACTTGCAGCATACAATATTCGTTGTAATATAGTTTCACCTGGTTCAACTGAAACAGAGATGCAACGGCAGCTTTGGACAGATGGAAATGGACCCGAAAATATTATTGCAGGTTCACAAGATACATATAGATTAGGAATTCCATTACAAAAAATAGCAACACCTTCAGAGATTGCCGAAGCGGTACTATTTTTAGCTTCAGATAAAGCGAGTCATATTACTATGCATAATTTGTGTATCGATGGCGGCGCAACGTTAGGCGTTTAATATGAAATATAGGAGGGCTATAACATGATGAATCATACAACTGCTTTAAAGGAGTTAGCAACAAAATTACTAGATGACTATAAAGCTGGATCTTCATTCTTTTTTGCTTCACCGTACCGTACAATACTTGCTGAAGGAACGTTTGCTACGGTGAAACATAGTCAGGCAAAAAATTTTTCTGAGCTTGTTCATGCTGTATTAAATAACGCGAAGCAAGCTGGGCATCAAAATCCAATTGTTGTAGGAGCACTGCCTTTTGATCGTACAAAAGCTGTACAGCTCGTTGTACCTCATGAGAGCAGAGTTGCTGATCGCTTGCAATTTGATTCTACAGATCGAATCCAGCAATCACCTGTACTTACATATGAAATGAATCCTATTCCAGCACCTTCAGAATATATGCGTGGTGTAGAGCAAGGAGTAGCTAAAATTAAGGGCGGTGATCTAAAAAAAATCGTTCTATCAAGATCGTTGGATTTAAAATCTCCAGAAAAGGTTGACATTCAAAAGCTACTTCGTGATTTAGCAGCGCACAATAAACACGGGTATACGTTTGCGGTAGATTTACCGAAGAGTGAAGAAGTAGAAAAAAGTGATGCTCCATTAAAGCGTAGTCGTACACTCATAGGAGCGAGTCCAGAATTACTTGTTTCACGGAGTGGAATGCAAGTAATCTCTAATCCACTTGCAGGGTCTAGACCACGAAGCGAAGACCCTGTAGAAGATCAGAGACGGGCAGATGAATTGCTTTCTTCAGCTAAAGATTTACATGAACATGCGGTTGTTGTTGAAGCGGTAGCTGCGGCACTTCGCCCGTATTGTCGTACACTACATGTTCCGGAAAAACCATCATTAATAAATAGTGAAGCGATGTGGCATTTATCTACAGAAGTAAAAGGAGAATTACTTGATGCTTCGGTGTCTGCATTAGAATTAGCACTTGCGCTTCATCCGACACCAGCTGTTTGCGGAACGCCAATGGAAAAAGCTATGGAAGCGATTCAAGAAATTGAGCCGTTTGATCGAGACTTTTTCACTGGGATGCTTGGTTGGAGCGATCTAAACGGTGACGGTGAATGGATTGTTACGATTCGTTGTGCGGAAGTTGAAGAGAATTCACTTCGTTTATTCGCAGGAGCTGGTATTGTTGCGGAGTCAAAACCTGAAGATGAGCTAGCTGAAACATCAGCTAAGTTTCGCACAATGCTTCGGGCTATGGGATTGAATGATGAATCGCTGAAATAAATGTTGGGGGGGGTAAATGATGATAGCAGGATGCCGTGAGTGGCCAAAAGAGTTTGCAGATCGATATAGAGAGAAAGATTGTTGGCGTGGAGAAACGTTTGGAGCGATGTTAAGAGAACGTGCTGAAAAGCATGGTGACCGAATTGCAGTTACAAGTGGCGACAAGCATGTAAGTTATGCTGAGCTTGATACAAAAGTAGATCGTTTAGCTGCAGGGCTCAGCAAATTAGGGATAAAACAAGAAGACCGAGTTGTTCTTCAGCTGCCTAATAGTACGGAATTTTTGGAAGTATGTTTTGCCCTCTTTCGAATTGGGGCGCTTCCAGTCTTTGCATTGCCGTCCCATCGTAGTAGTGAAATAAATTATTTCTGTGAATTCGCTGAAGCGACTGCTTACATTATCGCAGATAAGCAGCTTGGATTTGATTATCGTAAGCTTGCTAGAGAAGTGAAAGAGAAGGTTCCGGCGCTGCGACATGTCATTGTTGTAGGAGAGGAAGAGGAATTTGTCGGAATACGTGATCTTTATATGAATCCAATCGAACAGCCGGAAGTTAAATCTAGTGATGTAGCATTCTTACAATTATCAGGCGGGACAACGGGGGTATCTAAATTAATTCCAAGAACGCATGATGATTATATTTATAGCTTACGAGTAAGTGCTGAGATTTGTAAATTGAATCAAGAGAGCGTGTATCTTGCTGCACTTCCAGTTGCACATAACTATCCACTTAGTTCACCAGGAATTCTAGGTACACTTTATGCCGGAGGAAGGGTAGTTCTAGCTTCCGGTGGGAGTCCTGATGAAGCATTTTCTCTTATCGAGAAAGAACGCGTCACAATAACGGCGCTTGTACCACCACTTGCGATGGTATGGCTTGATGCGAAAGCGTCACGCAATAATGATTTATCAAGCCTTGAAGTCATACAAGTAGGTGGCGCGAAATTTAGTGCTGAAGTTGCGAAACGTATACGCCCGACATTCGGTTGTACACTGCAACAAGTTTTTGGGATGGCAGAAGGACTAGTGAATTACACAAGACTTGATGACCCAGAAGAAATCATCATTCATACGCAAGGAAGACCAATGTCAGAGTTCGATGAAATTCGTGTAGTTGATGAAAATGATAATGATGTAGAGCCAGGACAAGTAGGGAGTTTATTAACTCGTGGGCCATATACAATCCGTGGATATTATAAAGCTGAAGAACATAACGCTAAATCATTTACTTCCGATGGTTTTTATCGTACGGGTGATCTTGTCAAAATAAATGAGCAAGGTTATTTAGTAGTTGAAGGACGCGATAAGGATCAGATTAATCGTGGTGGAGAGAAAGTTGCAGCTGAAGAAGTTGAAAATCACCTTTTAGCTCATTCAGCGGTACACGATGTAGCGATTGTATCGATGCCAGACGATTATTTAGGTGAGCGTACTTGTGCTTTCGTAATAGCTCGCGGGCAAGTTCCGGCTGTAGGGGATTTGAAAATGTTCTTAAGAGATCGGGGAATTGCAGCATACAAAATTCCGGATCGAATTGAATTTATTGAATCGTTTCCACAAACGGGTGTCGGAAAAGTAAGTAAGAAAGAATTACGAAAAGCAATTGCCGAAAAACTAAAAACTACTATCAATTCATAGAGTATAAATATTATTAATAATTCGGAAGGAAGTGATTAGATGGCTATTCCAGCTATCTCAGTATACCCAATGCCATTAGAGTCAGATTTACCAAATAATAAAGTAACGTGGAAACCAGATCCAAAACGAGCAGTGCTTCTTATTCATGACATGCAAGAGTACTTTCTTGATGCATATGATGCAGAGGAATCACCGAGAGTAGAACTGATTTCAAATATTCAATCGATCAGAAATACATGTAAGGAACTTGGTATTCCTGTAGTCTATACTGCGCAACCAGGTGGACAAACGCTAGAGCAAAGGGGATTATTACAAGATTTCTGGGGAGCAGGCATTCCTGAAGGGCCTCATAAGCAAAAAATTGTAGATGAGCTTACTCCTGATAAGAATGATATTTTCCTTACAAAATGGAGATACAGCGCTTTTAAGAAAACAAACCTTTTAGAGATTTTACATGAACAAGAGCGCGATCAGCTTATTATTTGCGGAGTGTATGCACATATCGGATGCCTTTTAACAGCATGTGAAGCATTTATGGATGGGATACAGCCATTCTTCATCGCTGATGCGGTTGCTGATTTTTCACAAGAACATCATAAACAAGCTTTGCAGTATGCATCTGATCGATGTGCAGTGACTACGACAACGAATTTATTATTAAACGATTTAAAGAATTCGAAGGAAGTGGATTCAATATTCACATTGCAGCTAGTACGCGAACAAGTGGCTGAATTGCTTCGTGAATCACTAGCAGATATTGGTGATGATGAAGATTTATTAAATAGAGGGCTCGACTCAGTTAGAATTATGAGTTTAGTAGAGAAATGGCGCCAAAAGGGTGTAGAAGTTACATTTGCAGATTTGGCTGAGCGTCCAACAATATATGACTGGTTTAATTTGTTGTCGTTTAGAGAAGAAAAGGTGCTGTCAAATACAGATAGATAAAGGGGTAAATACGAATGTCTAATTGTCAAAAGGTTCGTCATTCATTGTCAGGTGCGCAAACGGGTATGTGGTTTGCGCAGCAACTTGATCCAGAAAATCCAATTTATAATACAGGTGAATACATAGAAATACATGGTTCAGTTGATACGAAAATATTTGAATTAGCTGTACGTAAGGTTGTAATGGAAGCTGAATCTTTACATGTCCAATTTGAAGAAGATGAGAAAGGGCCATGGCAAGTTATCGATGCTTCTCCTGAATTTCATATGCATATTATCGACGTTAGTAAAGAAGAGAATCCTCAAAAAGCAGCTGAAGCGTGGATGAAAGTAGATTTATCTACGCCAGTTAATCTAAAAAAGGACAAGCTGTATACAGAGGCACTTTTTAAAGTTGATTCCAATCGTTTCTTCTGGTATCAGCGCATCCATCACATTGTGATGGATGGCTACGGCTTTTCGTTACTTGCAGAGCGAGTAGCAAAAGTATATACGGCATTCATGAATAATCAATCGTATGATGAGAGACCATTTGGCTCTTTGTATACCATTTTAGAGGAGGATGCTACTTATCGAGCGTCGGATCAATTTGAGCAAGATCGTAGCTTTTGGTTAGAACGATTCCAAGATCAACCAGAGGTAGTAAGTTTGGCGGAACGTGCTCCTCGAACATCAAAAGAATTTCTTCGCCAAACAGCGCACTTGTCTCGTTTACATACAGAGTCGTTGCAAAGGGTTGCGCATGGATGTAAAGCGAATTGGCCGGATCTTATCATCGCTGCAACTGCTATCTATATACATAAGTTAACAAGTGTGGAGGATGTAATCTTAGGTTTACCAATGATGGGACGCTTAGGATCAGTGTCAATTAATACTCCTGGTATGGTTATGAATGTCGTTCCACTTAGATTGTCTATAAGCTCAAATATGAGTTTTGCTGAGGTTGTAAAGCAGATTTCTAATGAAATTCGTGATATACGTCTTCATCATAAGTATCGTCATGAAGAATTACGTCGTGATCTTAAATTATTGGGAGAAAATCAAAGATTATTTGGTCCAATGATAAATGTTATGCCATTTGATTATGGTCTGAGTTTTGGTGGAAATCATGGAGTTAAACATAATCTTTCGGCAGGACCGGTGGATGATCTTTCAATAAATGTGTCAAACGAGTTTGGTGGAAACGGCTTAAGGATTAATTTTGACGCAAATCCTGAGGTGTATAACTTGGAAGAGCTAATAACTCATAAAAAGAGATTTGTGAATCTTCTGGAAAATATTTTAGATCTTCAGGTAAATTCATCGATTGGAAAACTAGAACTCTTACTTCATGAGGAAAGCAAGCAAGTTTTAGTAGAATGGAATCAAACTACGAAAGAAAGTTCATTCGTAAGTGTACCTACTCTCATTGAAAAACAAGTGAGTAAATCTCCTGATTCAATTGCTGTAGTATGTGATGGGACGGAACTTACTTATAAAGAATTAAATGAACAGGCAAATCAACTTGCTCATTTTCTGTTAGAAAGGGGAGTGCAACCTAAAGAATTTGTAGCATTGGCATTTCCAAGATCTGTAGAAATGGTTATCGGGATGTTAGCAGTTCTTAAGGCGGGAGCAGCGTATTTACCAATTGATCCAGAATATCCAGAGGATCGAATTACGTATATACTAAGCGATGCTCAGCCTGCTTGTATCCTAACACATTCTTCTGTTTTGGCTAATTTACCAAATGAGAATCATTTAACAAGGGTTGTACTTGATAATCAGGATACAAAAGAGAAGTTAAGAAGATACCCGAAAAATAACCTAGATTCATTTGATGGTGTAGTACCTTTAAATCCTGCATATACAATTTATACTTCGGGGTCAACAGGTAAGCCAAAAGGTGTAGTGGTACCAATGCAGAGCTTAAGTAACTTTTTATTGGCAATGCAAGATCAATTCTCAATGGATGCACATGATCGTTTATTAGCTGTTACAACCTTTGCGTTTGACATTTCCGCTTTAGAAATCTATTTACCACTAATTAGTGGAGCAAGTGTTCAAGTTGCACAAAAAGAAACGGTTCAAGATTCTTCAGCTTTAACAGAGATCATCCAAAAGAAAAATATTACAATTATGCAAGCTACACCAACACTTTGGCACGCGCTTGTAACAGATTATCCAGAAAGATTAATAGGACTTAAAGTTCTTGTTGGTGGTGAGGCGCTTCCATCGAATCTAGCGTCTCGGTTAAAAGAATTAAATTGTCATGTTACAAATCTTTATGGACCAACTGAGACAACAATTTGGTCAACTTTCATGGATATGAATGAAGAAGAGATCGGTATACCTTCTATTGGAAGACCGATTTGGAATACAGAGGTGTATGTGCTAGATGCAGGGTTACAACCAGTACCAACCGGAGTGGTGGGGGAATTATATATTGCTGGTACGGGGCTTGCTAATGGATATTTAGGAAGACCAGCATTAACAGCTGAACGATTTGTTGCTAATCCATTTGGGAAACCTGGTACACGAATGTACCGCACGGGTGACCTTGTTAAATGGCGTCAGGATGGTTCATTAGATTATATTAGTCGTGCAGATCATCAAATTAAGATTCGGGGATTCCGTATCGAGTTAGCTGAAGTAGAGGCTGTATTACATCAGCATCCTCATGTTGAGCAAGTCGTTGTAATTGTTCGAGAAGATCAACCTGGCGATAAACGTTTGGTTGCTTATATTGTACCTGATGCTGAAGGGAATCTTGACCTTGCAGAAATTCGAACATATGCAGCAGAGAGTTTACCAGGCTATATGATACCGTCAGCAATTATGATTATGACTGAATTGCCATTGACACCGAACGGCAAGATTAATCGGAAAGTGTTGCCAGCACCTGACTTTAATTTACTTGTCAGTGAACGTGTAGCTAGAAATCCACAAGAAGAAATTTTATGTGATTTGTTTGCGGAAGTGCTTAGCATAGCGCGGATTGGAATCGATGATAACTTCTTTGAAATAGGTGGACATTCTCTGTTAGCTACCCGTTTAATGGGACGTATTCGTGAAACATTAGGTGTGGAATTAGGCATTGCAAAATTATTTGAATCACCTACAGTCGCTGAACTCGCTAAACAATTAGATAGCACGCAGAGTGCAAGGCCGGCTATTCAGAAAGTAGAGCGTCCAAAAGAAGTTCCTCTTTCTTTTGCACAGCGTCGTTTATGGTTCTTGAACTGCTTAGAAGGACCAAGCCCAACATATAATATTCCTGTAGTTATTCGTATGTCTGGAGAATTAAATCGAGCAGCGTTACAATCTGCGTTCTACGATATTGTTAATCGACACGAAACGCTTCGAACCATTTTCCCGAATACGCTTGGTACGTCACACCAGCAAATTTTAGATACTGATGAGGTAAACACTAATCTAATCGTTACACCTACAACTGAATCGGAATTGTCTGAGGTACTTGCTGAAGCGGTGAGATATAGCTTCAACCTTGCAGAAGAGCCAGCTATTCGTATGGAGCTTTTTGAAATAAATCCGGATGAACATGTGTTGCTTGTATTGTTGCATCATATTGTAGGGGATGGATGGTCATTAAACCCATTGTCAAGAGATCTAGCGGCTGCGTATCAAGCACATTTTAAAGGTGAATCAGTTCAGTGGAAGTCACTGCCAGTACAGTATGCTGATTATGCCCTTTGGCAACAAGAACTATTAGGAAATGAGAGTTTGCAAGATAGTCTCATTTCACAACAAATTGAGTTTTGGAAAGAAGAGCTAAAGGGATTACCAGATCAACTGGAGTTACCTACAGATTATCAACGTCCTGTGGAAACAAGCTATCGGGGAGAAACGATAGATTTTCATGTGAATCCGGAGTTACATAAACGACTATTAGAGCTTGCTCGTAAAAATGGTGTTAGCTTGTTTATGGTGTTGCAATCCGGACTTGCTGCATTACTTACACGATTAGGAGCAGGAACGGATATTCCAATAGGTAGTCCCATTGCCGGACGTAGCGATGATGCGCTTGGAGATATTGTCGGATTGTTCGTAAACACACTCGTTTTACGGACAGATACATCGGGAGATCCTAGCTTTAGTGAACTGTTAAGCAGGGTACGTAAGGTTAACCTTTTAGCATATGAAAATCAAGATGTTCCGTTTGAACGACTTGTTGAAGTATTAAACCCTGTGCGTTCGAGAAATAGTCATCCACTATTCCAAATTATGTTAGCCTATCAAAATACACCAGAGGCAACACTTGATATACCGAATCTAGAAACGCATCTGGAGATTAAGAGTGTGGGTTCTTCAAAGTTTGATATAACGATAGAAATAAGTGAACGTAGTACGTCTGAAGGTCAGCCAAATGGGTTACATGGTTTACTTGAATTTAGTACAGATTTATTTAAGCGTGAGACAGCTGAAAAACTTGTCATTCGTTTCATTCGTTTATTAGAGGATGCAGTACAAGATCCAGAACAATCTATTGGACGTTTGGAAATTTTGGAAGAAGAAGAGCGTCAAACAATACTTGAAAAATGGAATGGTGGTTTTCAAATTGTACCAGAAATGACATTGCCGGAATTGTTTGAGAAACAAGTTCACATGACTCCAGATGCAATTGCTGTCGTATTTGAGGACACTACACTAAGTTATACAGAATTAAATAAGAGATCAAATAAGCTGGCACGTCTGTTAATTGAAAAGGGAGTAGGTCCAGAGCAAATGGTTGCTTTGGCGATGCCAAGATCTCTTGATATGGTTGTAAGTTTGTTAGCAGTTTTAAAAGCGGGGGCAGGATATTTACCGCTAGATCCTGATTATCCAACAGACCGAATTTCATTCATGCTAAGCGATGCTAAGCCTGTTTGTATGATTACGAACACAAAAGTGACAATAGAGAGTGAAGAAATCGAAGCGATTGTAGTAGATGATCCGAAAACAATGGACACATTAAACAAATATGGTGAAGAGAATATAGAAAATGTAGAACGAATACAGCCATTATCACCTTTACACATCGCTTATGTAATTTATACATCCGGTTCAACAGGTAGACCAAAAGGTGTAATGATTCCTCATCAAAATGTTGTAAGACTATTAGGAGCAACTGATCATTGGTTCCAATTTGATTCGGATGATATTTGGACAATGTTTCATTCTTACGCGTTTGATTTCTCAGTTTGGGAAATTTGGGGACCCTTACTGTATGGAGGGCGTCTCGTTATTGTACCGCATACTGTAAGCCGTTCGCCTAGAGAATTTTTAAATTTGCTTGTTCAGGAAAGAGTAACTGTTTTAAATCAGACACCATCAGCGTTTTACCAACTTATGCAGGCGGATCGCGAAAATGCCCAATTAGGACAGAAGCTTTCTTTACGGTATGTCGTTTTTGGCGGAGAAGCACTGGAATTAAGCCGTCTAGAAGATTGGTATAGTCGTCATCCAGAAAACGCGCCTAAGCTTATTAATATGTATGGTATTACAGAAACAACTGTACACGTAAGTTATATTGAGCTTGATCAAAATATTGTATCCTTGCGAGCAAACAGCTTAATTGGATGTAGTATACCAGATCTTAAAGTATACGTATTAGATAACTATTTACAACCTGTACCACCAGGAGTGGTAGGAGAAATGTATGTTGCAGGAGCAGGACTTGCCCGTGGATATTTAGGTCGTGCAGGATTAACTGCGGAACGATTTATAGCAGACCCATATGGGAAACCTGGTACTCGAATGTATCGTACAGGAGATTTGGCACGTTGGCGTCAAGATGGCACATTAGACTACATAGGTCGGGCAGATCACCAAATTAAGATTCGAGGTTTCCGAATTGAACTTGGTGAAATTGAAGCGGTTATTATGCAGCATTCTCATGTTGAACAAGTTGCTGTCGTTGTACGTGAAGATCAGCCGGGTGATAAGCGCTTAGTGGCCTATATTGTTCCGTCAGAACATGTAAACATTGATACAGCTGAAATGCGCCAATATGTAGGACTTAGTCTACCTGATTATATGGTACCATATGCTTTCGTTATGATAAGTGAATTGCCTCTAACTCCAAATGGTAAGTTAGATCGTAAAGCATTACCAGTACCAGAATTTACTGTATCTACGATAAGCCGAGGACCAAGAACACCAAAAGAGGAAATTTTATGTGATTTATTTACAGAAGTTTTGAATGTACCTCGAATTGGTATTGATGATGGTTTCTTTGATCTTGGCGGTCATTCCTTACTTGCTGTGCAGTTAATGAGCCGTATCAGGGAAGCACTAGGGGTAGAGCTAAGTATTGGCAGCTTATTTGCAGCACCGACAGTTGCTGGGCTTGCCGAAAGACTTGAGATGGGGACGAGCCAAAGTGCACTGGAGGTAATTCTGCCATTAAGGACAAGTGGAGAACAATTACCTATGTTTTGTGTACATCCAGCAGGTGGACTCAGCTGGTGCTATGCGGGATTAATGAAGTCTTTAGGAACTGATTATCCAATTTATGGTGTGCAGGCGCGCGGTATTGCAAAAAGTGAAGAATTTCCCAAATCATTAGACGAAATGGCTGCTGACTATCTTGAGCACATTCGTGAAATACAGCCGCATGGGCCGTACAGATTGTTAGGTTGGTCTCTCGGAGGAAATGTTGTTCATGCAATGGCAACACATTTGCAAAATCAAGGAGAAGAAGTTGAATTACTTGTCATGCTGGATTCTTATCCTGGTCACTTTTTACCAAATACAGAATCGCCTACTGAGGAAGAAGCGCTTATTGCGCTACTTGCATTAGGAGGATATGATCCAGATAATATGGACGGGAAACCACTTGATATGGCAAATGCTATTGAAATACTTCGCAGGGATGGTAGTGCATTAGCGAGCCTAGAAGAGGAAACAATTTTGAACTTGAAAGAAACATACGTAAATTCTGTTGGTCTTTTAGGAAAGTATGTTCCAAAACAATTCCATGGCAATCTTGTATTCTTTAGATCAACAATCATACCAGAATGGTTTGATCCGATTTCTCCAGATACATGGCTTAGCTATATAGATGGGGAAATTGAACAATATGATATTGATTGCCGCCATAAAGATTTATGTCAGCCAGGACCACTTACAGAAATTGGACAAGTATTAGCGAATAGATTGCAAGGGATGAAAGGGGTAAGTAAAGTATGACGAATCCATTTGAAAACGATAACTTTATGTATAAAGTGTTAGTAAATAAGGAAGGTCAGCACTCTGTCTGGCCAGCCTTTCTCGATGTACCAGCCGGCTGGAATGTTGTTTATGAACAAGATAGTAGACAGGCTTGTCTTGCGTATATCGAATTACATTGGAGTGATATGCAGCCAAAGAGTCTTCACTCACTTGAATGCGTTTCAGTAGGGGAGTAGTAATGAATTTGAAGCTGAATCCGAAAATTGTTGTTAGTGTTGTATATGTAACTGCTATGTTTATGGCTGCTATGGATGCAACGATTGTAAATGTAGCTCTGCAAACGATTAGTCATGAACTACAAGTTCCGCCTTCAGCAATGGGGACAGTCAATGTTGGATACTTAGTAAGTCTTGCGGTATTTTTACCTATTTCTGGATGGCTTGGAGATCGGTTTGGTACGAAGCGAGTATTCCTAATTGCTCTTTCTGTATTTACAGCTGCTTCCGCGCTATGCGGAATGGCTGATAATATTACTACCTTAAATATATTCCGTATCATACAAGGTGCTGGCGGGGGATTATTGACGCCTGTAGGAATGGCGATGTTATTTCGCACATTTTCACCACAAGAAAGGCCAAAGATTTCTAGGTTCATCGTCTTGCCTATTGCTGTTGCACCAGCAATAGGGCCAATTGTTAGCGGGTTCTTTGTGGAACATATGTCTTGGCGTTGGGCGTTTTATATTAATCTACCGTTTGGAATAGTAGCTTTACTAATTGGAGCGTTATTTTTAGTAGAGCATATTGAAAAAACTGCTGGGCGGTTAGATTTACCTGGTTTTATGCTTTCCGCACCAGGCTTTGCAATGTTCATATATGCGATGAGTCAAGGCCCATCGAAAAGTTGGAGCTCTCCAGAAATAATAGGAACAGGATTAGGTGGGCTTTTGCTTATCACTCTCTTTATTTTTGTAGAACTTCGTGTGAGTCAGCCAATGCTGGATTTACGTTTACTACAAGATCGTCTATTTCGGAATATGAGTCTTATTTCGCTATTTTCAGCTGCTGGATTACTCGGAATGTTATTTGTATTTCCGCTTATGTATCAAAATGTATTGCATGCGTCAGCGCTAGAAACAGGTCTCACTACATTTCCAGAAGCGATTGGACTCATGATTTCTTCACAAATTGTGCCTTGGTCGTATAAAAGACTTGGGCCACGTAAGCTAATTTCTATTGGATTGTTGTGCTCGGCGATAATATTTGTTTTGTTAAGTTTCGTGAATCAAGAGACAAGCTCTTGGATAATTCGAATGTTACTATTCGGCATAGGATTTTTCCTAGGTCATTCTGTAGGAGCTGTTCAATTTTCAGCTTTTAATACTATTCATCCGTCTTCAATGGGGAGAGCGACAACTATTTTTAATGTGCAAAATCGATTAGGTTCTGCCATCGGTGTTGCGATTCTTGCAAGTTTTCTAGCTGCTTTTGGAAATAATGATGTAAGTGAAGCAGGAAATGAGAGTGCTAGTATTGTAGCGTATCAAATCGCCTTGCTTGGTGCAGCTGTATTTCTATGCATTGCATTATTGTTTGCATTACGTATTCGTGATACGGCTGCAATAGCTACACCAAAGAAAAAAATGTCAGTCCAATCAAATGAAGATCATTCAAAAGCAGTTGCAGGTGAATAACGGAGGAAGAACATACCCAGATATAATAATAAATCTGGGTATGTTCCTCTATTACAATACCAATGATAAAAAGTTACAAGAGAAATGCTAATGGAGATATTTGTCGAAAGACTGAATAGATTCCATACTTTTCTTAGTATGAGATATGGGTTATGAAAAGGGGAGAATTTTTATGAGAGATTGGGAGATTGTAGATTCAGTACCAGAGCTAAGAAGTAATCAATGTCAAGTATGGTGGGCACGAATTTCAGACTTACAATCGTGGCATTATAGTTTATTAAATGAAACGGAGCGTGAAAAAGCAAATTTATTTCATCATTCCAAGGACCGAGCAAGATTTATTATTGGATGTGCAATTAGTCGATTGGTACTGGGAAAACTGCTCGCAATGTCCCCGCTTCATATACCAATAGATCGAACCTGTTCAGTTTGTAAGTTAGCTCATGGACGCCCGCAATTACCTGTAGGTATGCCGCAGCTATCTGTATCACATTCAGGAGACAGAGTGACTGTCGCATTTACAACATCTACACCAATCGGCATAGATGTAGAACAAATAAATTCTAATATTGATGTACTTAAAATGGCAGTAGGAGTATTAACAGATATAGAAACTGCTCAGTTAATGCAACTGCCAGTTGAAAGACAAATTGAAGGGTTTTTAACCTATTGGACACAGAAGGAAGCTATACTTAAGGCGACTGGAGAAGGGTTAATGATATCACCTTCTAATCTAACTGTATCAACTCCAGATAATTTACCGAAACTACTTGTTTTTCAGGATAAGCCACAGCTTGTTGAGACTACAACTTTGATGAATTTGCAGCCTGGATCAGGATATATTGCTTCAATAGCTTTTTTAAACAAAGATGTATCAGAAATGAGGCAGTTTAATGCAGGAACACTTTTGCAAAGTAGTAGATTTCTCACACATTAATGAGCAGTAACTGATTAGTTGATGGAAGTGTGTATCGATAATAGAACCGATACCTACTATGATCATTTTCATATGAAGTAATTTTAGGAATATGTTCGTCTGATTGACTGCTAGATTATATAAATATAGAAGAGGTGTTAGTCATGTTAGTAGTGGAAAATAAAAAAAGAGAATTGGCTGATGCTACAGCAGTTAAAGTTGTGAAAGATTTAATATTTTCTAAAGAAAAGTCATCTATTGCTTCTTTAGAAAATATTGTGAAAGATACAATTCAGTTCAATGTTGTGGAACAAGAAATGTTAGATCGAAAATATATTCCAAAAGAAGTAAAAAGTTTTTTTGATAAAAATGGAACATTTCTTTATCGAATTTCATCCATTAGTTACAAAGGAAAGGTGTTATCTGAAAATCTAATTTTTGTCGATACTTCACTTTTACCGAGTGGAATTGTAAAAGAATTAGAAACTGGAAACATCCCTATTGAAAAATTAATAGAGAGAATGGACGTAAGAAAAAATATGTTATATCAAGGATATCAGCCTTCCGGAAATATTATTGAGCTGTTTGATGGCTGCTTATTACAATCTAGTATATATCCTACGAGAAAATATCAAATTGTAAGTAATTGTAGATGTGTATTTTATATTTGTGAAGTATATCATGCGGATAATATATATGAAGTAATGAGATGAATATCAGTAAAATAATAATACCCCAGCCTTGTCTAGGCTGGGGTATTATTATTTTACTGCTTCTTTTAATTCCTTTCCTGCTTTAAAGGCTGGAACTTTTCCAGCTGCAATTTGAATTTCTTCACCTGTTTGAGGGTTTCGCCCTGTACGAGCAGCTCTTTCACGTACCTCAAATGTTCCAAAACCAATAAGTTGTACCTTGTCACCTGTCTGTAAAGCGTTTGTAATGGCATCAAATACAGATTGAACAGCTACTGAAGCTTCTTTTTGTGAGATATCGGCTGTTTGAGCCACATTTTTAATTAATTCAGTTTTGTTCATGTTTTCACCTCATATTAATTTTTTGTCTAGGTTTGTTAGTATAATGAATAATAGAATGGAGAAATATTTATTAATGTAAAAGATTGGTAGGGTCGTATTGTTATCTTATATTTCGGTGAAAGAGTCGGAATCCCTGCAAAGTATAGTGGAATTTATTTTTATTGCTCTTTGAAAAAGGAAGGATTTATATAGATTATAATAAATTCGATATATAAAATAGAAGTGAGGGGGGAATTCGATTATGATTATTCGCACAAAACCAGAAGAAATCATATTAATTCGACAGCATGACCATGGATTTTTGGCGGGAGAATTTGCAAAAAATTTTAGAAAAGATGTATTTGAAGACAAAACATATTTAAAAGATTGTATTGATGCGATTTATGAACATGATAGAGGATGGATTGGCTTAGATAAAACACCAATTTGGAATGATGCTAAAAATTCACCTTATACGTTTATGGATTGTCCGAGTTCATTAAGGTTTGTTTTTTATACTTTAGGTCTTGATGAGATTGAAAATTCAAATCCTTACGGTGCTGCACTTTGTAGTAAACATTTCATATCATTTCCTCTTAATCAAGAAGATCAGGAAATGGTAGCGTTTTATAAGCAGGAATTAAATCGCCAAAAGCAATTTTTGAAAACGTTAACAAAGACGCAGTATGCCATGTTTGATAAGCACTATAAACTTTTGAAATTTTGCGATGAACTATCTTTATATGCTTGTATGAATGAACCTGGTATAACGAAAAAAGAAGAAATTGATTTATTTAAAGGCAGATTTGAAGGAACTGAGATTTTTAACAAAGGTACCAACGAACCGTTAACAGCAGAGTGGATAGATAAAAAAAAGATTCGAATCACACCATTTCCTTTTGAAATAGAATTTAAGACATATGTAAGTTATAAACCTATACAAAAGAATTTAATAGAAGAAATTGGTATTGTTAAAGCGGATGAAAAAACAGAATTTAAGGAACTAGAATTATATTTTGTGAGGTAAGTATGTGGTTGTGTAAATATAAGGAAAAGAGGAATGTAATATGAAACAAAGTATGATAAAACAATTTGATTATCATGTATGGGCAAATAAAAGAATATTTGAACGACTAAAGGAACTCCCAAAGGATGTGTATAATCAAGAAGTTCAAAGTGTGTTTCCTTCTATAGCAAAGGCACTGATTCATATTTATGTGGTTGATTGTGTATGGCTAAATGTTTTAAGTGGCAAAAGTATGACTGTAGCGCTAAAAATAGGAGAACAACTACAAGAACAAGTAGAAACCAAAACAATGAATGAATTGGAAAATATGTTCCAAAATGTAATGCAGCAATATAAAGTGTTTTTGGATAAACAAAAAGATATCAATGAAGTAGTTATACTTGATAATCCATACGCTGGAAGATTGGAAACATCTGTTTCCGAATTAGTGCAGCATGTTGTAAATCATGGAACATATCATAGAGGGAATATAACAGCTATGTTGAGGCAGCTAGGTTATCCATCTTCTATGACGGACTTTGTATTTTATTTACATGTAGAACAAAAATCTTAATGAAGAAAATGAGAGCTTAGTATTCAAATACATTGAGAATAGAAGGAGAGGAGAGGAAAGAAATGTATAAAGCATGCAGTAGCGAACATTTTACAATTGAGAAATTAAAAGATGGTATTTACGCGGCAATTGCGAAAGAAGGAGGAGGTTCTTTAGCTAATGCGGGTTTTATAAATATGGGGGATCAAACCATCATTTTTGATACATTTAATACACAACAAGCAGCTGCAGATTTAAAAGAGATAGCAGAAAAGATAACAGGTCACTCTATATCATGGGTTATTAACAGTCATTGGCACGGAGACCATATTCGTGGAAATCAAGTTTTTAAAAATTGTAATATCATATCTAGTTATAAAACATACGAGCAAATGGCAGAAATTCATCCTTCCAGAATTGATAAACAGAAACAAGACATAGAAGGTTTACATACATATATACAATCCCTACAAGATCAATTCGCTCAAAAGAATGATGAAAGCTTACGAAAGCAGATTTCATTCTTGAATCAGTTAGCGATTTCATTACCTACACTGCAACTTATATTACCTCAATATTCTTTCCAAAATGAATTTACTATACATGGTTCGAAGAGAACCGCAAAATTGATTACGTTAGGTGGAGGCCATTCCGTTTGTGATACGATTCTTTACTTACCTAAAGAGAAGGTTTGTTTTATGGGTGATTTGTTATTTGTGAAATCACATCCTACTTTTTTTGAAGAATCTAATCTTCAAGAATGGAAGCGTATGTTAGAAATGATTGAGGAATTTGAAATTGATAAAGCAGTGCCAGGACATGGGCCTGTAGGTGTAAAAACAGACTTGAGAAAAGTAATAGAATACATTGAAGAATTAACAGTTTTAGTTAGAGAGAATACAAATATTGATGAGGTCAAATGTCCGAGTGCATATATAAATTGGTATGCTCCTGAAGTATTTACATCAAACTTAAAGCATGTAAAGAAAGGAATGGAATTATCAATTTTGTAAAGAAATGTTACGAAGTAAAAAGATTATATAAAAACTAATAAAGGGTATCCCATATAAAAATGGGATACCCTTTGCTTAAAAATTTTATTAACTTGCAATTTTTTTATTTGATGTTTTAAACTTTTCGGATTGTAAGAATCGATTTGTTTCTGCTACCACAATACTGCTTAATCCAATTAGACCAATCAAGTTTGGAATGGCCATAAGTCCATTTGCGATATCAGCAAATGTCCACACGATTCCGAGCTTTAAGTTGGCACCAATTGCGATCATTAAAATGAAGATAGCTTTATAATATCGTACGGCACCTTGTCCAAATAAATAAGCTACACATTTTTCACCATAATATGACCACCCTAAAATAGTGGAGTAGGCAAATAGAATGATTGCAATACCAAGAATCATGCTACCAGTGCTACCAAATACAGATTGGAAAGCGAGTGTTGTTGCTTCCACACCAGTTTTTCCAGATTTCCATGCACCTGTAGTAATTAGTACTAAACCAGTAATTGTACAAACAATAAATGTATCAAGGAAAGTTCCTGTCATTGACACAAGAGCTTGTTTTGCGGGTGAATCTGTTTTTGCAGCAGCAGCGGCAATTGGAGCGCTTCCTAAGCCAGCTTCATTGGCGAATACTCCACGTGCCATCCCGATTTGAATAGCAGAAGCAACTGTTGCACCAATAAAACCACCAGCAGCGGCAGTACCTTGAAACGCACCAGAAAAAATAAGTGAAAATGCCTCTGGAACTTGATCGAAGTGATAAAAAACAATAATGAGCCCAGAAATTACATAAAAGAAAGCTTTAAGCGGAACGAAAAAACCAGTCACTTTTCCAATCTTTTTCACGCCACCTAAAATAACAATCGCAATTAAGAAAGCCATTAATATACCAGTTAAAGCAGGCGGAAACGAAAAATTGATTCTCATAGCTTCTGCAACGGAATTTGATTGCACCATATTCCCGATTCCAAAAGAAGCGGTTGTCCCAAAAATCGCAAATAAAATAGCGAGCCATTTTTTCCCTAAACCACGTTCTAAGTAATACATTGGGCCACCAGAATATTCCCCATTTTCATTACTTACACGGTATTTTACCGCAAGAATAGCTTCTGCATATTTTGTTGCCATACCAAACAAGGCAGTAATCCACATCCAAAATATTGCTCCTGGACCACCGATTGTAACAGCAGTTGCGACACCAGCTATATTTCCCATTCCGATGGTTGCGGCCATGGCTGTCATTAGTGCTTGGAAATGACTAATATCTCCGGAAGAAGACGCATCTTCTGATTTTTTAAATGCTAGTTTGTGAGCATATAATAGTTTACGAAACTGTAAACCTTTTAGGCGTACTGTGAGAATGATTCCAGTTCCGACTAGAAGGAATAAGGTTGGTAATCCCCATACGTAGTGATTAATTTGTTCTAATACTTTACTTACTGTCTCCATCTCTATTCTCCTTTTAGAAAAAATAAAAAACCACTTCACATAAATGAAATGGTCTCTGGAGAAACAAGGAATAGAAAAATAAACCGATACAAATCGGCGTTTTCTTTCGCTTGTCTCTGTCCTTTTACCTGAGAGATTATCCGCTAATACAGCGGATTTGCTCCTTCGGTGCTCTTTTTCCTCCGCGCTATATAGAAGCGAGAGGGAGTCTCTCCAGAGATTCGTCCCCATGCAGTTCTACTTATAATCAAGACCTGAGAGTTTCAAAGCTGAGTCATCAACTTTTTGCCCCGTCGGTAGATCAATTGATCTTCTCCTGAATGGTTCATCCGAATTATGTGGTTAAAAAATTAATTATATTGATATGAAATGGTTTTTACATAATCAATAAACAACATTATAGGTTCCTTGTAAACGAATTGCAATCATTTTTTATTGGAAAATAATTTTTAAGAAAAGATTTTTAATTGTACTGCTTAAAATGAAAGGGATAAAATAATGAAATTATTTCTGTGTAACCCCTAATATTTCTTCTATTTCATTTAAAGTGGATAACGCGATTACAATATGTTGGTCGGCAAGTCCTAAAGATTCTTTTGCGTTATGTATACTTTGGTCCAATGGTGTACCATTTTTAAAACTTTGTATAACAGATAAAGTAGCATTTTCCATACAATTTGAAGCAGCAATAAATTCTTTTCTAAAGCTATTCATTTTCTTTTTTAAATCAGGATCATTCATGTTGTTTTCAGCGTTAAAAGCATCCATTTTTTTAGCTAGTTCATTATAATGATTAGCTACATTGTTCATTTTATCTAGTGATTCAGCTGTATTTATGTTGCTTGGATTTAAATTTATTTCAGTCCATGCTGGTAGCCATTCTTGCTCGATAATATTATCGTATTTTGTAGTAAGAAAATCGATTTGAGATTTTAATTCTTGTTGATAGATTTTTTTATCGACAGGTTCTTTAGTAGTTTGTATTTTTGTCTCTTTCGTGTAGTTCAAAAAAATAATGGCCGCAATGCTTGCGATAATCAGTATGCTAAAAAGCCAAAACCACCATTTTTTATGAAACGATTTTCTCATTGGATATTTCCTCCTAATATGCAAAAAACAAGATGTATTAATCTATAATAACAAGTTACACATTCGGAAATTGTTTTATTTTGTCGAAAAAAAGAAAAGTTTTTAAGAAATAATAATCAAACTTTTGTATATGTGCTGAATCGGTTGCTAAAAATTATAGATTTATTATGAAATACTCTTTTTATCCCGCTATTTGTGGTCAGTAAGACCCCCACCTCAAAATTCAGCAAGAGCAAAGAAGTTAGGTGGTGGGGCGGGCTGCCCGTAAAAGCCCGATTGGTGCGGGCTGATTAAAGTTTCACTTTATTGAATCATGTAGTAAATGTAAACACTGTTACAATTGTATCAAAATAGATGGTTTTTTGAATTTTTTATTCTGAATTTTTTGATTTATAACTCATTTCTATATAACATGGAAGTAACACTTTATATAGAAATGAGTTGATAGATTGTCAATTATAAAAAAAATAGGTCGTTTTTGTCCTGTGGATGATACGGGATACATTATAAATGATTCACACATTAATAAAATTCAGTCTGTTTTTCTGGAGGTAATACAAGAAGTAAAGGATACGTGTTTTCAATCGTTACAGGATGATTTGCATAGTATTTACATTAGAGGCTCTATTCCAAGAGGGATTGGAATAGAGGGGATTGCAGATATAGATACGATTATATTAGTTCGAAAAGCTCCTGAAGAAATAAATTTGGAATGGAGTGAAAATATAGAGCAACAACTTCTGCAAAAATTTAATAGTATATCTGGAGTAGAATTAAGTTTTTATGATGTAGAAGAAGTGATACATTCTGCTTATTTTTCTTTTATTAGTTTTATGATTCAGACACACGGGGTATGTATCTTCGGTGAAGATATAAGGCCACGTTTGACTAAATATAAAGTAAGTAAAGAATTGGCGTATGAACATCTTATTCATTTACAGGCACAAATCGAGCAGGCACGTGAAGAGTTAATTCATAATGAAGGTAGGGAGGATATAAAAGATTGTTGTCGCTGGATTATGAAGATAGTAGTCAGAGCGGGTTTAGCACTAACAATTGATAGGGAAGGACTTTATTCCAGAGACTTATATCCAGCATATGAGTTGTTTAGTAAGCACTTTCCAGAGCAAGAACGAAATATGAGGAAAGCGCTGCAATATGCAGTTAATCCTATAGGTGAAATAATAGAAATTTTAACGTTTTTAAATAATTTTGGAAGTTGGATGATAAAAGAAGCGGACCATTATTTAAATAATAGTGAATTTAGTCAAATATAATTTTATTATGTAAACAAAAGATTCCATTTTTTAAGTTATAGGTGAGGGAGAAGTGAGAAAGGTGGATTTCTATATTGTTGATGTCTTTTCACAAGGGAAGTATACAGGGAATCAACTTGCAGTATTTGTAAATGATCATCAAATTTCAAATAAGGAAATGCAGTTAATAGCGAAAGAGATGGACTATGCTGAAACAACGTTTATTCTCTCAAAAGAACAGAGAAACGGAGGGTATGATGTACTCATTTTTACACCAAATGAAGAAATACCTTTTGCTGGACATCCTGCATTAGGAACAGCTTTTGTACTCAAAGAAGCAATTCTTCAAAATGATACGCTTGAAAATATTCTATTACATTTCCAAGGTGGTTCTGTAGAGGTTACTTTTCATGACGAGGAAAATGTGCTGTGGATGCAGCAAAATGAGCCTGAATTTGGAGAGAAGTTGGATAGACATGTAGTTGCAGATGTACTAAATATTGATATTTCTCAAATAGACCTTCGATATCCAATTCAAGAAGTATCAACAGGTTTACCAGTTATTCTTGTGCCGTTAAAATCGTTAGCTGCTGTAAAAGAAGTTCAAATAAATAAGGAAAAATATTTTAAGCTAATCGAAAAGAGAGAGGCAAAAGGAATTATGGTATTTACTTCTGAAACGTATGAAGAAGTAAATGATCTGAATGTCCGTGATTTTGCAGAGTACTATGGTATTCCGGAAGATGCAGCAACTGGTAGCTCTAATGGATGTTTAGCAACATATTTAATAAAACATCGGTATTTTGACAAAAAGAAAATAAATTTGCGTGTTGAACAAGGATATGAGATAAAACGACCTTCATTATTACATATTCGGGCAGAAGAAATAGAAGATGTAATTGATGTTTTTGTAGGTGGAGAAGTAACAAGCATTGCAAAAGGGACATGGAATGTATAGTAAGGGGGAGCAGTATGTTATTAAAAACGATATTTTGTCAGGTAGAAAAAGAAAAAAAGGGTTTGTTTTCAGAGGCGCAAGAGAAATGGAGAGATTTACAAAATCTAGAGGGATTTCATGGACAATTTGGAGGCTGGAATGAAGATGAGGCCTGTGTGTTTACCGTATGGGAAAACATGAATACATATCAAAAATTTATGAATGAAATGCACGATCCAATTTTTCATAATAGCAATCAAAAGGATACGTATTTATCTTGTGAAGTAGAGTTGTTTCAAACGTTATTTGATATGAAAGCTACTTCATTTACGGATGTACTTACAAAAAATCTATTTGTCAGAGCTGCAGTTTGTGATGTGAAAAGAGGAAGGGAACAGCACTTTTTGCATATACAGGAAACAATTTGGAATAAAGGAATGGAAAAATTAGAAGGAATGTTAGGCGGCGTTGTGGGAAGATCTCTTAAAAACTCTAATCGTTATGTCGTTCTTTCTTTTTGGGAAAATGAAATATCACATCAGAGTTATGTGAAAGAAATTTTTCCTGGATTATATGAATTAGCTAATGTAACCGAGGATGTTGAAAATATAAACGGAAAGCAAGTTGCATGTATAAAAGAATGGTCTGTATATGAATTATAAAAAAAGTAAATAAATGATGTATATCTAGGCTAAATGATTTTAGTAGTTATGGTTGTATGAGGTATTAGTTTAAAAGTAGAAGGCGTGCAGTGAATGTATTATTGGTATGTAGTTCAATAAGACGAATTCTTTTCTCTTAAACATGAAAATTATAGAAGACGTCAGATACCCATTCATGTTAATATATTTAAGTTATATTAGGAGGCTTACCCTTTTGTTATTGTACGGTAGAAGCAGTGTGAGCTTGAAATTTTTAGAGAAAAGGATGTGCCTAACTTGCGTATAAATAAATTTATTAGTGAATCTGGAAAAGCATCTAGACGCGGAGCAGATAAATTAATTAATGAAAGAAGAGTAATTATTAACGGAAAGGTTGCAAAAATAGGTGACCAAGTACAACCAGGTGATGACGTGCGAGTAAATGGAGAGCAACTTCGAATTGCTCGAGACCATGTGTATATCGCTTTAAATAAACCAGTAGGTATTACATGTACAAGTGAAAAGGCAGTTAAAGGTAACATTATCGATTTAGTGAATCATCCTTTACGAATTAATCACGTTGGACGTCTTGATAAAGATTCAGACGGTTTAATTTTGTTAACGAATGATGGCGATATTATTAATGAAATTTTACGTGCTGAAAATAAACATGAAAAAGAATATATTGTTTCAGTAGATAAACCGATTACGCCTGAATTTTTAAAACAAATGGCAGCAGGTGTTAAAATTTTAGGAACAAAAACACTTCCTTGTGAAATAACACAGTTATCAAAATATGAATTCCAAATTATTTTAACACAAGGATTGAATCGCCAAATTCGTCGTATGTGTGAAGCTTTAGGTTATCAAGTTTACACATTAAAACGTACGCGAATTATGAATATCCAGTTGAATAATTTACCAGTTGGACAGTGGAGAGATTTAACGAAGAAAGAGAAAAAAAGATTATTTGCAGATTTAAACTACGAACCACAAGATTGGTAAAAAAGATAGGGGAAATCAAAAAACATGAAAATTGTTTTTGGTTTCCCTTTTTTTATTGAACAAAAAATATTTTTTGACACTTGCAAAAATAAAATGAATAAGATATATTAAATAACAATTAATGGATGTATTATAAAAGCAAAGAAAAGGACACGAGTTATTTTTAACGGTTATACAGAGAAGGAAGAAATGCTGAGAACTTCCTAACGCAGTGAAATAACTTACCACCTTAGAGCTGCACTGGGGAAAATAAAAGTATCTAGTGCCGTGTAAGCGACGTTACCGCAAAAGGAGCCATTGTACGATGAAGTATGATGGGAATCTGGGTGGAACCACGAATACAAGCATATTCGTCCCTGTTATTAGGGATGAGTATGCTTTTTTATTTTTAATTTCATAATAAGCGAAGAAAAGGACACGAGTTATTTTTAACGGTTGTACAGAGAGGGAAGGAATGCTGAGAACTTCCTAATGCAGTGAAATAACTTACCACCTTAGAGCTGCACTAGGGAAAATGAAAGTATCTAGTGCCGTGTAAGCGACGTTACCGCAAAAGAAGCCATTGTACGATGAAGTATGATGGGAATCTGGGTGGAACCACGGGTAAAAGCACGCTCGTCCCTATTATTAGGGATGAGTGTGCTTTTTTATTATGAAATGGAGCGATAAAAATGAGAGAACAGATGATTGAAATTATTTTTCTAGATGGTAGTGTAAAAGAATTTGTAAAAGGAATTACTTTAGAAGAAATTGCAGGATCAATTAGTACTAGTTTAAAAAAGAAGGCAGTAGCAGGAAAGGTGAATGGTCAGCTTTTTGATTTACGCCGAAACATTGAAGGAAATGCGAAAGTGCAAATCATCACTATAGATTCAGAGGAAGGTGTAGAAATTGCAAGACATACTTCTGCACATATGTTAGCACAGGCTGTAAACAGAATATATGGCGATGTAAAACTTGGTGTAGGACCTGTTATTGAAAATGGATTTTATTATGATATGGATCTTCCAAGTAGCATCGCTGTAGAGGACCTACCTAAAATTGAAAATGAAATGCAAAATATTATTAACGAAAACTTGGAAATAGAACGAGTTGAAATCACTAGGGATGAAGCGGAAAAATTGTTTCAAGATATAAATGATCATTTAAAGCTGGAACTTTTAGAAGCAATTCCAGAGAATGAAGTTGTGACAATTTATAAACAAGGAGAATTTGTAGATTTATGCCGCGGTCCGCATTTACCGTCAACTGGTTATTTAAAAGCATTTCGATTAACTCATGTTTCTGGTGCATATTGGCGCGGAGATAGTAATAATCAAGTACTTCAGCGTGTATATGGTGTTGCATTTTCTTCTCAAAAAGAATTAGAAAGTTATTTACATTTTGTAGAAGAGGCTGCGAAGAGAAATCATCGCAAGCTTGGAAATGAACTTGAATTATTTATGTTCTCAGAAGAAGCGCCTGGGATGCCTTTTTATTTACCGAAAGGACAAATCATCCGAAATGAGTTAGAGGCTTTTTTAAGAGAAATACAACAAAAATACGATTATCAAGAAGTGCGCACTCCTATTATGATGAATCAAGGGCTATGGGAAGAATCAGGGCACTGGGATCATTATAAAGACAATATGTATTTTTCAGAGGTAGACAACAAAAGCTTTGCATTAAAACCGATGAATTGCCCTGGACATATGCTTATTTTTAAAAATAAACTACGTTCATACCGTGATTTACCAATTCGAATGTGTGAATTTGGTAAAGTACATCGCCACGAATTTAGTGGTGCATTGAACGGATTATTAAGAGTACGTACATTCTGTCAGGATGATGCACATCTATTTGTGACACCTGAACAAATAGAAAGTGAAATAAAGTCAGTGTTAAAACAAATTGACTATGTCTATAAAAAATTTGGTTTTGAATACGAAGTTGAGCTTTCAACAAGACCTGAAGATTCAATGGGTGATGATGAGCTATGGAATCAAGCTGAAGCGTCTCTCGAAAATGTGCTGAAATCATTAGATTATAATTATAGAGTAAATGAAGGAGATGGTGCGTTTTACGGACCGAAAATTGATTTTCATATTAAAGATGCTTTACAAAGAAGCCATCAATGTGGAACAGTACAGCTTGATTTCCAAATGCCAGAGAAATTTGATTTGAATTATATTGATGAGAGAAATGAGAAAAGAAGACCAGTTGTGATTCACCGGGCTGTATTAGGTTCTTTTGATCGTTTCTTAGGAATACTAATTGAACATTTTGGAGGAGCATTCCCAACATGGTTAGCTCCTGTTCAAGTAAAAGTAATTCCGGTTTCAACTCTAGTCCATGACCAATATACAAATGAAATTGAAGAAAAGTTAAAACAAACTGGTATTCGAGTCGAACGAGATGTTCGTAGTGAAAAACTAGGGTATAAAATCCGAGAAGCTCAAATTCAAAAGATACCATACGTTCTTGTTATTGGAGATAAAGAAATGGAAAATGGATCTGTAAATGTGCGTAAATATGGTGAAGAGAAATCTGAGGTGGTTTCACTATCTGTATTTATGGAAGGTGTACAGGAGGAAGTTTATAATAAATGCTCTAAATAAAGTGAAACTATAATCAGTGGGGGTTTGTTCATCTCCCATTGATTATTTGTCTTCACCAATCGGGCTTTTATGGGCAGTTGATCCATCACCTAACTTCCTTGTTTTGACTAAATTTTGAGGTAGGGGTCTTACTGCCCGTTAATGCGGGATAAAAAATGTTGCTACACACCAATTTTAATAAGTGGTGTGTTTTTTACTACAATAAAAAAATTATTCACAGATGCTTTACTTTGTCTGGTCAAAAGAATGATTAGGTTTTAATAGAGAAGCATCGTCGTAATTCATTAATCCAATCTCATTGCACAACTCTACCAACTTATGAACACCGTTATATTGTTGCCGGTTTCTTTGATGAATACTTAAAAGTGCATTCTCAGTAACTTTTTTTGCCTTTTTAATACTTTGATTTTCCACAGCTTGAATAATTTCTTTCATCTTATCTAAAAAGTAAACTGTTTTTCTTAAAGTACGAATAAGAAGAACTTGTTTTACGTGCATGTGGGTATACAACCTGTATCCATTCTCAGGATTTCTATTTGGGGATATTAGTCCTTCTTTTTCCCAATGACGAATAGCAGAGGTTTGTACACCAGTTATGGAAGCTACTTCACCTATAGTCATTGTACTTTTCACTTTCTTATCGTTCATAACAGTCAAATTTTTGTCCTGTAGGAATAGAAGTGTTTGATCAGCGAGTTTTTTTTCATGCTGTAATGTTGCTTGTTCTGCGTTGACAATCCAAAATGCATGGTCCATATCTTTGTTTTGAATATGACGAAGTACATCATAAGTGACTGTGAACCCAAACCCAGGAACCATTGCGCGAAGACAGCGAAAGTAGGCTAAATGTACCTTTGTATAAAGGCGATATCCGGTTTCAGAACGTTCAGGAGATGGTACAACCCCTGAAGATTCATAGTGCCTTAAAGCACTTGTACTGCTTTGAAGTTCTTTAGCAATCTCTATTGGTTTGTAATAATGCATTGTAGCACTCCCTTAAATCGAAAGGTCGATTTTAAATTTATCAAAGCTAGTAGTGGATGTAAACCTTAAATAAAAAGATTAAAGTGCTTCGATAAACTTTTGTTATATGAATGTGTGTTTTACTGGAGAACTCTGTTATAACATTATCACTTGCATTAGTGTTGTATATTTGACTGTATAGATGTTCATTTCATTATAAGTAAAAAGGCAGGGGGAACAAAATGAATATATTGCATGAAATCCCGAATGTAAAAGAGTATATGGAACTAAGAAAAAGTGTAGGACTAAACTCACAAAAAAAAGCACTTACAAAAATAGCTTTAAGCAACTCAACATATTCAGTTATTGTGAGAGGAACTGACTCAAAACTTTTGGGTATGGGGCGAGTTATTGGTGATGGAGCTTATTTCTTTCAAATTGTTGATATTATTGTCTCGCCTTTGCAGAAGGATAAGGGGATAGAAGACATTATATTAAAGGGATTATTGACGTATCTAGATGGAGTTTCTAGTGAGAATACTCGTATTACAGTAATGGCGGATGTATCAAGTATAAAGTTATATCAAAAATTTGGATTTAATCTTGTATATCCTGATTTTTATGGAATGTCTAGAAGTTTGTAAAATCCATTTAGCAAAAAAGTATGCCTCAGGATTCAGAAAGAAACAAGGAAGGGAGGTGGGGCGAAGAAAAAACACTGATGGAAGGTTCGTTTTATTTTATTATATAATTATTAAAAAGTTTAAGGGGCTATATATGGTGAATGTAAAAGAAATGGCTGAAGTTTATAGGATAGGATTACAAATTGGAATATTTTCAAAAGCTGACATAATTAATTGGGCTGATCAAACAATTGAAAAATTGGATCATCCTTCTAATGAAATTATAGAAGTTTCTTTATCTAGTAATGATAAATTGGTCGATTACTCACTATATTTTCGGAACGCTCCATTGAATTTAATCCTCCCCATTTTTACTTATTTTACATTATGCTTGTCTTAATATATTTAGAAGCAACCGTCTCTAAGCGAAGGGGAGGTGGTGGGATTTCATTTTGTTATTTTTGTACCTTATAAAAATGTAAGGTGAATGTAAGATAAATCGCGGGCAGATTGTAAATAAAAGTGAGAATATTAAGAAAGGAAGTCAGAAATTTAAGGGATATTAAGAATTTATGTAGTGGAAACCTAAGAAACGTATGGCAAAGTAATGATATACAAATGGGGATGGAGTGATAGAAATGGCAACAAATGTAGTGACAGTAAAAAGTGTGGAGAAAACATATGGTAAAAGAAATGAAAGTCAGTCAAAAGCATTAAGAGGGGTATCGCTTACGATACAAAAAGGGGAATTCGTTGGGATTATGGGACCTTCTGGATCAGGGAAAACGACACTACTTAATGTAATTAGTACACTTGATCATGCAACAGGAGGAAGTGTGACAATAGCAGGCACAGATATCACTTCCATGAAGGGGAACGCATTATCAGATTTCCGTTCTCAAAAACTGGGGTTCATTTTCCAAGATTTTAATTTGCTTGAAAACCTCTCGATTTATGAAAATATTGCATTGCCACTTTCATTACAAGGAGTGCCTTCAAGTGAGATAAGTGGGAAAGTAAATGAGGTTGCACAGAAACTGGGGATTATGGAGATTTTAACGAAGTACCCATCAGTTATTTCTGGTGGACAAAAACAGAGAACAGCTGCGGCGCGGGCTTTAGTACATAATCCTGCTATTGTATTAGCGGATGAACCAACAGGTGCACTTGATAGTAAAAATGCGAAGAGTTTATTAGAAGCGATGCAAGATTTACATGAAAATCATGGAGTAAGTATATTAATGGTGACGCATGATGCATTTAGTGCGAGTTATTGTCAGCGGATTCTATTTATTCAAGATGGACTACTCTATAAAGAATTGAAACGCCGAGAAACACGTGAGGATTTTTATCAAGATATTTTAGGTGTGCTTGCTCATATGGGCTCAGCGGCTGAATCCAAGTAGGGGGCGAGAGCATGTTATTGAAATTATCACGTCATAGTATGAAAAAGATGTTAAAGGATTATCTTGTTTTACTTGTTGGTCTCGTTATTAGTATAAGTATCTTCTATATGTTCCAAACGATGGCAATCAACAGTCAATTTACAAAAGATAATAGTATGATTAATAGTATTCGACTTGTATTTTGGGTTGGTGCTGTCTTACTTTCCTTCATTACAGTCTTTTATATCGTATATGCTAATTCTTTTTTACTCACATTGCGCAGGAAAGAGCTTGGTATGTATATGATGCTCGGAGCGAAGAAGAAAAAAGTCGCACAGCTATTATTTATAGAAACATTCGGTATGGGGATTGTTAGCATTATCATTGGAATTATTGTAGGAATATTACTAGCAAGTGCAGCAGGGAATTTTTTAATGAATGGTTTAGAAATTTCAGCGAAAGGCTATGCGCCATTTTATATACCTGCAGTTCTTGTTACATGTGGATTCTTCTTGATCTTATTTATAATTACTGGATTTATCAATAGTATACGTTTATTACGTAAAACTGAACTTGAGTTACTTCGTGAAGATGAAACACAAGATGCAATAGAAAAGAGTAGACGCCGTGTTATCATTTTTACTGTAATGGGAGTGTTACTGTTAGGAACAGGGTATTATTCTATCCTTCATATAGATAAGTTACGTGAAATAGGTTTTATACTAGCAACGGGTGCTACAACGATAGGGACATATTTTATTTTTAGTTCATTGTTACCGTTGTTTGTGACGCGGTTAAAAAGTAACAAAAAACGAAATGAAACAGGTTTAAATAGTTTTACATATGCTCAGCTTCGTTTTCGAATCAATAGTTTATCACGGGTGCTTGGGACTGTCGCGATGCTAATTGCACTTGGTGCAGGAGCGATGACAGCAGGAATGGCCTTTCAAAAAAATGTCGGCATTATGACGGATTTTTCTCGAGTCTATGATGCGACAATTCATGATCCGAATGAAAAAGATGCAGCCGCATTAAAGCAAATGAAGATTGTAGAGCAACGAACTTATAAGTATAAAGTGGATGGAGAAGCAGTCTATTATTTACGAGAAGATTTAACTGCAAAACCGCCGCTCATTTCTGATCATCAAGATACAAAGAATGTAAAAGCGCCTGTGCGTAAACGCATAAAAGAACCTTTAACTGAACCTCTATACACATCTATGGAAGCACCTGAGGCAGCAAGTAAACTTCCACATGTGCCAACTGATTGGAGTGACGCAATTATAAGAGAAGTCCAAGTGACACACAATCAATTCAACGGGAAACCTGTTCGAATTGCAGATGAGGAGCATTATAAAAAAGTTCAAGGAACAGAGCATAGTGTTACGCTCATACAAGTAGACGATTTACAAAAGTATAAACCTTTGTTAATAGAAATTGATCAGCGACAAAAAGAGCTAGTAGAAAAAGCAATAGGTGGAAAAATAGAATTATATACAAAAATGACAACTTACCAATTTATGAATAGTTTTATGAGCGGTACGATGTTCATGGGATTCTTCCTTGGAATTGCATTCTTAGCAATGATGGCAAGCTCTCTCATGTTTAAAATCTTAACAGGAGCTTCTCGTGATATACGCCGTTATGAAATGCTTCGGAAAATTGGAGTGCGCCGTAGTATGTTGTCACGTAGTATTTATAAGGAGATTTCATATCTGTTTATTTTTCCAGCTATCATTGGTATTTCTCACATTTTAGTAGGACTTAACTTGTTCCGTCTCTTTTTAGTGGATCCGTTTGTAAAAGTGTGGATGCCAATTGGAATCTTTCTTATTATTTATGTTTTATATTACTGGATTACGGTTCAATTGTATAAGAGTATGGTTATGCCAAAGGAACAAATGATAAAGTAGATGTTATTACTTTAAAGAAAAATAGTATTTAATTCTAAGCTTAAATAATAGGTGAACGTGTATTTCACGTTCACCTATTATTTATTTTGGCGAAAAATATTTTGACAAACTTCCTTTTAAATTCACAAAATACATTTTACATTTTTTTAATATTTTGTAAAAATAAATTAAGGGTTAAAGGAGGAGAAATTTCATGTTGTTTCGAGTTGGAAAGTGGTGGTGGATTACTTTTTTACAATTATTAGCTGCACTGGGATGTATTCTTTGTTTAGGGGCACTCCCCCGTTTATTTAAAGGATTACAAATGGATCCTATTGGATATGGAAAAACGATTTTATACCTTGGTGAGAAATTACTTCATCCAGGGGAAATTATGTATGGGTTTCGGGACTCTCGAACTCTATTTCCGCAAATTTGGATACATTACTTGGAAACTATGCTAGTGTTTGTTTCGTCTTTTCTACTGTCGTTATTCATAGCGTATGTGCTTGTTGTATGGGTACTGCAGCGTTCTCATATGAGGCAACGTGTATGGAATGGGGTTTTTCTTACACTTGAAAGTATTCCGGATATTCTACTTATTTTATTATCACAACTTTTGGTAGTGATTGTGTTTCAAAAAACAGGATGGATGCCAGTGAAGTTTGCAGGGCTTGCGGGAGAAAGGGTTCGCCTTTTACCGATTTTATGCCTCACATTACCGACAACGTTATTATTTATTAAACTATTATTACTCCGTTTTAGAGAAGAGCTAGAAAAAGATTATAGTATATTTGCAAAAAGTAAAGGGTTAAGTTTACAACATATATTAACGCATCATATTTCAAGAAACGTGTTACTTACTACGGTTTACTATGCGAAAACGAATATTTTATTCATGTTATCCAATCTTTATATCATTGAATGGCTCTTTAATACATATGGCATGTTTGTATTCGTAAAAGAAAATTCGAAAATAGAAGTGTTTACTGTCTGCTTAGTTCTATTATATGTTCCGATTTTCTTCTTATTTCGCTTGTTACATACGCTCATGCAAAATGTGATAAAGGAGCGTGTGTAATATGTGGCAAACATTAAAACATGACATGCGATTTTGGATTGGTTTGTTTTTTTTAAGCGGACTTTTGCTTGTCAGTATCGGAAATACTCTATTTTTTGATGGGGAAATTCGGGAAGTAACGATGTTGTATAACGAAAAAGGACAAGTAGAAGCAGCTCCTTTTCCTCCATCATCTCAGTTTTGGTTTGGAAGTGACAGTAAAGGAAGAGATTTATTTCAATTAATAATAGAAGGGGCAAAATGGACAATTGGTGCGAGTTTAATTGTTGCGATTTTGCGGGTTATCATTGGAGGAGGGCTAGGTTTACTTCTTGGTATGTATAGTAAACGTTCTTTTCCAGCTATTTCTGCATTTTTTGATCCATTTAGTATTGTTCCCATGATTATGATTTCGTATTTTATGTTAAGAGAAGTTTTATTCTTTGAAAATGGTACGCTTCCAGTTCCTTTCGCAATGCGAGTTCTGTTTCAAATTAGTATTCTCACATGTTTGGCTGTGCCGACTGTTATGCTGTATACAGCGCAAGAGGTACAGCGTGTAAAAAGAGAAGAGTTTATGATGGCAGCAACTGTTCTTGGAGGCAGTAAGTGGCATCGATTATGTCGCCATGTTTGGCCTCATCTTGTACCATCTTTTTTCTTACTTGTTGCCCAGCAATTTGTTAGCATGTTGCTGTTACTTATGCATCTTGGCTTACTCCAGTTATTCTTTGGAGGAACTATATTATTTAGCGGTGAAGCAGATAGTGTGACGAAGGAATGGACAGGATTAATTGGACAAAATTTCCGCCATTTGACCACACATACTTGGATCGTTCTTATACCGATGTTTTTCTATAGCTTGACTATTTTGGCAGGAAATCTTATTAGTAATAGTCTGCAAGGGTCGATTGGAATAGGAAATCTGAGAAGAAGGAAAGTAGGAAAGAAAGAAGAGAAAGTCGAGAAACAGGTGAAAAGTGAAAGAGAAGATTTTTCTTTCCATCAAGAAGTATCAAAATAAAAAAGATAGATGAGAACAATCTGTTTTCATCTATCTTTTTTCGATTTTACAAAGGTGGTAAATCAATTTTTCCTTCTTCAAATAACTCTTTTAACATATGTTTCGTATAGCCTGCTGCTTGCCCAAATGTAATTTTAGCAGGCATGGGTGCTTCATTTACATCTACTACTACATCAATAATGCATGGTTTATCTTGCTTAACAGCACTTTCAAAAGCAGGAAGCAATTCACCGATATGTTCAACACGGTAACCAACTCCGCCGCATATTTCTGCATATTTTGCAAAATTAGGGTTTGTTAAGTCTGTACCAAATTCAACATTTCCCATTACTTCTTGTTCGAATTTAATCATAGCGATTTTATGGTTATTTAATACAACAACGATAATTGGTAGTTTATACTTAACGGCGGTGACAAAATCATTCATCGTCATTCCAAATCCACCATCACCGCAAATTGCAAAGACTTGTTTATCTGGATAAGTAAGTTGCCCAGCAATTGCTCCAGGAAGGCCACATCCAAGTGTTGCGAGCCAACTAGAGATGATGAATTGTTGATTCGTCATCCGAAAATGGCGGGCAGCCCATACTGTGACATTCCCAACATCTACTGATAAAATTGCATCATCATGAGCGACACGTTGCAAAGCGTGCATCACTCTTTGTGGTTTAATTGGAGTAGAAGAATCTTCTTCTTGGTTATGCAATTTCTCTTCCCATTTTTTCATCAGTTCTTGATGATGTTCTAGGAATGAATGATCCGTATGCTTCTCTACATTTTCTAAAAACCATTTCAATGTTTTATCTGCATCACCAGCTAATCCAATATCTGTCGCATAACGTTTCCCAATTTGCGCAGGGTCCGTATCAATGTGAAGCGTTTTGGCTTTTTCAGGTAAAAAGCCAGTAAAAGGATAAGAAGTACCAACCATAATTAATGTATCCGCATTCTTCATTGCTTCGTAAGACGGTTTTGTCCCAATTAATCCTAATCCACCTATACAAAGAGGATGTTCATCAGGAATAATCCCTTTTGCTGGAAGTGTTAAAACGATTGGGGCACCAATATGTTCTGCAAATGCAAGTAAAGATTCCTTCGCATATTTTGCTCCTTTTCCGGCTAAAATAACAGGTTTTTTCGCTTCATTTAGTGCTAGTTTTGCCAATTTTAGATCCTCTTCTTGCGGAAAAAGTTCAGGCAATGTAAAAGAAGAACTTGTTATACGTGCACCAGCTTCCACCTCAAACTTCGGAACATCATCTGGTATGGTAAGAACAGATACACCTTTCTTTGTATATGCCATACGAATCGCTTGGTTTACAACTGCAGGGAGTTGTTCAGCTGACATAATTCGTTGATTATAAACAGCCACATCATCAAACATTCTTTCTAAGTTTACTTCTTGGAAAAACCCAGTTCCAAGTAAATCTGATTCAACTTGCCCTGTAATTGCGAGTACCGGTGCTTGGTCTAGTTTCGCGTCATATAATCCATTTAATAAATGAATCGCCCCAGGTCCAGCAATCGCCATACAAACGCCGAGTTTACCAGTTAATTTTGCATAGGAAGCGGCCGCCAAAGCACCTGCTTCTTCATGACGAACTTGAATGAATTTAATTTTGTCCTGTTTTTTTCGAAGCGGTTCAATAATTGAATTGATTGAATCCCCAGGCATACCATAAATGTGGTCAACGCCCCATTCGATAAGCAAATCAACAAGTGCTTCACCCGCTGTTTTACGAAACATAATAGATCCTCCTTGTGCATTGAGATACTATTATATTTTGGATAAATAGGTAAAATATACAAAATATGAGTCCTTTTTTTAATGATGGTCAGCGAAAAGAGTAAAAACAGTTATGAGTAAAAATCCACTAATAGCCCAAGTAAGGAAGGGAAAAGGAGAAAGGTGTTTCTTAGCTTTCCATAACATCTCATGCATTGTGACATATCCTAAAGAACCAATGGCACTCCCCATTATCAGTCCTTGTAAGTGAATTGCTTTCCCGTTCATCATAATCCCAAAGAGTGTACCAGTGCCGAGGATAATTGATAATAGCAGAATTGTTAATAAAAATGAGAGATATTTATGCTGCGTGAATAGAAAAGGAATGATTAAAGCTAATCCTTCTGGAATATGGTGTATGACAATCGCAAATAAGAATGGAATTGCCGTTTCATTATGGTTTGTAAAAGCAGTCCCTAATGCAAACCCACTCGGCATATTGTGAATAAAAATAGCGAAGGAGAGAAATAAAAAAGTTTGCCATGCTTGCTGGTCTTTTTTATGTATCATAGGGTGATGGCAATAATTATCTAGTAAACTCATAATTAATATACCAAGGGTAATCCCGAGCATAGGACCGATGATTTCAAAGTTTGAAAAAGTTTCTGGAATGATTTCTAGCGATAATAATCCAAATAATATGCCGCCACATAGCGCATATAAACGGTGCATTTTCTCTTCAATCAGTTGCCGCGTTGCAAGTCCAACAGCTCCCCCTAATAGTAATCCTCCAAAAGAAAAAAGCGTAACGATCATCGGAAGCCATAACCGTTCCATAGCATCACACTCCATTATTGTAACCTTCATTTTCAGCTTACTGTGTGAAAGGATAGATTAGTCCAAATTATTTGGAAGTAATTCTAGAGAAAGTGAAAAGATATCTGTTTATTTGTTATAATCTGTATATTAGCTTTAGTTGAAAAAAGAAAAGAGGTATTAGTTTGCAAGCGAAGTGGAATTTATCAGAATATGAAAATCCGAAACGATATGATGTAGAAAATACAAGTTTGTCAGATTTTCCGCTTTTATTATCTTGGTCCAAAAAACTTGGAATCCAAAATGAATGGATTTTAGATATAGCATGTGGTACGGGAAGAGTAACCATCCCTTTAGCAGAAGACAGAAATATTTTAAGAAATTCATCCAATAATGGTGAATATAAAGTATATACATTTAATATGAACTCGTGATAAAAATGCTTATTGAAACAGTGTATTTTTTGTTTAAGGTTAACGTATATCGTATAGTAGGTAATAGAGATTATGGCTCTAATACTTACAGATTTTATTTTTAACAAATCTTTATGAAGAGGTGAATGATTTGGTGAAAACAAGAGAATTAGCCTTCTAAAATACAAAACATAATTTTAGGAGGCTAATAAAATGAGGTTTCATGTAATTAATAGAGAAAATTGGAATAGAAACCAGTATTTTGAGCATTATTTAAAACTAAAATGTACATTTAGCATGACAGCAAATATAGACATCACGGAATTATTGGAACAATTTCACAATAAAGGAATTAAATTATATCCTACTTTTATTTATATGGTCAGTAGAACAGTCAATGCCCATAAAGAATTTCGGACTTGTTTTAATGATGAAGGTGTTTTAGGATACTGGGATAAAATGATACCAAGTTATACAATATTTCATAATGATAACAAATCTTTTTCGAGTATATGGACTGAGTTCTCTAACGAATTCAGTGTTTTTTATAAAAACTATCAAGATGATATAAAACAATACGCTAATATTCATGGTTTATTCACAAAAGAAAATATACCCCAAAATTCTTTTCCTATATCTAGTATTCCTTGGGCTAGTTTTACAGGATTTAACCTAAATATAAATAATGATGACAACTTTTTATTACCTATCATTACAGGGGGAAGATATTTTAATCAGGGAGATAAAATATTGTTACCTATTTCGTTACAAGTGCATCATGCTGTTTGTGATGGATATCATGCAAGTAAATTTATAGTAGAGTTACAAGAGCTATCTAATAATTTCCATGAGTGGCTTGGATAAAATTATAAGTTATTTAAATATGTAATACCGGAAAAAACGGACTCACCCCTTTATATATATAGGGCATTGAGTCCGTTTTTTTGTTAATTGTAAACATACTTTTCCGAATATATATTTCGCAAAGTTGTGAACAACTCCTTCTTATAAGTTTGGCAGAACCGGAAAATTTCTAAAAATAAAAGTACATACTTGAAAATAGATACTCACTTTTATGACAATTTTGTAATCTTCTTGTAAGGAAAATAGATATTTAGAATCTTCTGTTTATTGTAGAGTGAAAGAGCACGGAGTTAAATTTATTGTTGTGCACAATTAAATTTATAAAGGAGAATGTTTATATATTAAAAGAAAGGTTTGATGTTGAATGTACTAATTATTATATTGACGATTGTTGTAACAATGATAAAGGTCATAACGGCAAATGCGGAACATAAGAATTTATTTCTGTGGGCAGCTAAAATAGACCGAGAAAAAACATATTATTGTCAGCACACCTACCTGAATATACGTATGTTGTCATTAGGATTGTGGCAGGTATATAAATTGATAATAAATTGTTTAATTATTACATATGAAAATAAAAAATTATAGTGTTAGAAATCATCGATGCTCCGACATACGGCAATCTGATTTTCGTAGATGCTACTTAGGTAACAGTAGAATCATGAGAGATATATGAAACACCTTGACATCAGGATCTATTGAGGATTTTCAAAATTTCTATCAAGTTCTTCTATATATTACCTTATATTAGTTGGACCTTTGCTAAGCGAAGTTTTGAAGATGTAAGAAAAAAACATTTGAGATTGTATTACAAAATTAAAGGAGAAGACGTTGTTGATGAATACGAACAGAAGAATTATCGAGAATGTGTATAAAAAAGTATGCGGGATCCTGATCATCATAATTGTAATTACAAGTAATTTTATAGGGACAGAAGTTAAAGCTGAAACAACTTTTGATGTGAAGAAAGTTGATCAATTTATGGATACTGCAATGAAACGATTCAAAATTCCTGGTGCTTCGTTAGGGATTGTAAAGGGAGATAAAATTGTTTATCTTAACGGCTATGGAATAGCAGGACCGAACCATCAACCGGTTACTCCGCAGACTCCATTTGTCCTTGGTTCTACCAGCAAATCTTTTACAGCACTGGCTATCATGCAGTTAGTCGACAAAGGAATGATTGATCTTGAGGCTCCAGTACAGCGTTATTTACCATGGTTTCGGGTAGCTGATGAAGAAGCGTCTAAGAAAATTTTAGTCAAAGATTTATTACATCAAACAAGTGGGCTTTCTACTTATGATGGTCGTGTTAGCCTGACTCACGGTAATAAGTCTATAGAAGAACATATACGAAGCCTAAAAAATACAGCACTTACCAAACCTGTAGGATCCGTGTTCCAATATTCGAATTTAAACTATGATATCCTTAGTGGGATCGTTCAAGCAGTATCTCAGGAATCTTATACACAATATGTGAGAAATCACATATTCGAGCCAATTAACATGAACCACAGTTACGGTAATTCGAAAGAGGCTAAAAACGATGGTTTGGCAACTGGTTATCAACCTTTGTTTGGATTTATGGTACCGACAAAGCAATTAAACCACGAGGCCACGGTTGCGTCAGGTTATTTAATTTCCACTGCAGAAGATATGTCAAATTATTTAATTACACAAATGAACCGCGGCCGTTTTAAAAACAGTGTTATATTGTCCGAAGAAAGTACCAAGCGAATGCATAAGCCTTCCTCATCAATGAGAGGTGGTCCATCTTACGCTATGGGATGGAGTGTTAACAAGAACGTGATTTTTCATGATGGTTTAACTGAAAATACGTATTCGTTTATGGCGATGGAAGGGGAATACGGATTCATTCTTCTTACAAATGCACAGGATCCCCTCATATCCTATGATAGCATCATTGCAGGGATTAACGGGATTGTCCACGGTCAAGATCGTTCGCAAGCTGACATGCCAGATTATACTAAGATATACTTGATTGTTGATTTGGTCGCATTAGTAGTTCTCGCATTAGTCACTCGTTCCATCTATAGTTTATTTAAATGGAGAAAAAAACATAAGACTACACCAGCACGTACTGTCATAAATGTCTTGTTTATCTTGATTTTTAATATTTTATCCTCTTTGGCGGTGCTGTTCCTTTTACCTAAAATAACTTCGGTTCCATGGTCGGCTATAACTTTATTTATGCCGGGGGTGGGACATCTTCTCTATTACCTATCCATATTATTGCTTTGTGTAGGTGTGTTAAAAATGGTTCTGATAATTCGGGTCCATATAACAAAAAATAAAACAAAAGGACTTATACATATGGAGTGAGAGGTATAATGAATTGGTTTGATTATAGAAACCATTAGATGGTAATAGCATTTTGATAAAGAGATAAAGTAAAGAATTAAATAATATTAGTAAATTTCTTTTCGTTATGGATGAATATCTAGAGGATTAGGTTTGAGCTTAATATTTTTAGGAAAGTGAATTTCTAATGACTGAGAGAGGGAAGTATAAACATATTTTTTACTGGAAAGCATTAGAAGAAATTAAAATCTAAATTTATATCCATTGTTTTCAAAAGAGCGAATTTTGAATTTACCTAACAGTCTTGAGCGCATAGTGGAAAATAAATTATAAGATTAGTAATGTTATGCTTCTATATTCACAATACAAAAGAGAAAAATAAATAAAACGTGTTGTTTTAATATTCTTTATTTTATAATTATTTATAAATATAGTAACTACTATAATTTTTTATTTAGGAGGGGATTTGTAGTGAATATAGTACCAATACAGAAAGATGAAACTTTAGTTAAAAATATAGCAAAACTGTACTGCATGGTGTATGAAGGAAAAGACTTTGATGAAATGGTAGAAAGAATTACGAGACATATGGATTATAAAAAATTCAAGGGTATAGTAGCTATAAGTGATGCAAAGGAAATAATCGGTTTCGCTTATGGATATCAATCTTTAGAAGGACAGTACTATAATCATGTATTGAGAGAAGCATTAAGTTCGGAACAAGCAAATCAATGGTTACAGGATTGTTTTGAATTTGTTGAATTAGCGGTCCATTCCAATTATCGAAAAAACGGATTAGGAACTGTATTACATAATCATTTATTAGATGGAATATTCAATAAAACTAGCGTTTTAACGACTCAAGTAAGTAACCATAATGCGCGTTCATTATATGAGAAGTTAGAATGGATTAATATAATGGAACCATTTCATCCAAGTAAAGATGATGTCCCTTATGTGATAATGGGAAAAGATTTAAGTACTATATAATTGTTAGTATCTCATATTTCTAAGAAACTAAACAACAAAAAAGAAGACCTTATTAAAAGGTCTTCTTTTTTGTTGGAATCCTAAAGATTTAGTCTAAATGCACCGTGCAATTATATAATTCTGAATCCCATCCATTCTCTAATTTTATAATTTTAGTTATTGATGTATTTTTAGGGGATTCTAACATACTTAAATGGGGTACTAATTCTTTAAGAAGATGCTTAATGAATGACCCATGACTAACGATAAGTATATTTTTGTTAGGATGTTTATATGTAATTTCTTCAATAAACGGTATGGCTCTTGCTTTAACACTATCAGCGCTTTCAATTCCTAAATCAAGTTTTCTCCAATTATTTCCCCATTTCGAAATTCGTTCTTCTTCAGTCGTTCCTTCAATTTGTCCACCGCTTACTTCACGAAGTCTAGGTTCTAAATGGATTTCTATATTTTCAATGCTTTTTCCTATTGCTTCAGCAGTTTGCTTTGCTCTTAGCAAATCGCTAGAATAGATCAAATCCCAATTTTCTGTAGCTAACCGTTTTGCTAGTTTATAAGCATCAGATAATCCGTCTTGATCAAGTGGAATATTTGAATTACCTTGAGCTCTTCCTTCTTTATTCCAGTGTGTACTGCCGTGGCGGATAATACCGAGTGTTGTCATACTAAAACCTCCAAACTATAGTATTTTAGAGAAATTATTCCATTATTATATAATAATTCAAAAAATGAGAAAAAGAAACTTTAAATTTGTTATACGAACATTTTTGAAAAATGTTGTCATTCAATCGAATGAATTGTTTGGATGTTAAATATAAAATAAATTCAAGTAGGAGTTTTGTGTAGTATAAAGAATCTATATTGTATTAGTTGGAAAGGAGGTAATGTAATGGAAGTTACGATTCGTGCAGTAGAAATACAAGATGCTAGAGCGATTCATCGTATATGCATACAAAATGATGTTTTACCTTATATGGTTTTCTTGCCTAGTATAAGAGTAGATGCAATGGAAAATAGAATTCGAAACTTAGCACCTAATCAATTTGGATTTGTTGCGGAGTATGACGGGAAAGTAGTTGGGTTTGTTGGTTTAACGCAAGGGCAAGGAAGAAGGTCACATTCAGGAGATTTATTTATTGGTGTAGATAGTGAATATCATAATAAAGGGATTGGAAAAGCTTTGCTTACAAAAATGTTAGATCTTGCAGACAATTGGTTAATGCTGGAGAGAGTAGAACTAGGTGTTTTGGAAATAAATCCTCGCGCAAAAGCACTATATGAAAAATTTGGATTCAGGGAAGAAGGTATTAAAAAAGGGAATTTAAAAGCGCGCGGTAAGTTCATTGATGAAATCATGATGAGTCGTTTTCGCCCAAACGGACTTCTTGTAGATACGTGACTATTGTAAGAAATATACATAATGCAATTTGAACTTAAACCAACAAATAGACTAATATGTTATTAGTCTATTTGTTGGTTTATTAATGTTTTATTTACAAGTTCCAAATCGGATACTGTGTACGTTTTAACTTACTATATATATGCCTCTATATCATATTTTTTTAATAGATGTAAGATTGACTTAAAAATGACGCTTTTACTTATTATGTAAATACTTTATACTAGAGTACATACATTTTAAATTGGAGCGATTAAATACGGTATGGAGCTGAGAAAATTAGAGCAAATCATTGAAGCGAAAAAAGAAGAATTATTCACACTAGTTTCAAATTATGGATTTCAACATGAAAAAGTGCTTGCAGTAAGCCAGGAACTAGACAAATTAATTAATTGCATAATGTTATTAAAATAAGATGCTTTTCACCATTTGTAGAAAATGTCATTTTTCTCATATTAACATCAACGTTATGAACCTCATGTTATCATATATTAAAGTGTATTCACCTCATAATACGAAAATATGAAGAAAGTATGGATTGATACAATTTATTAAATTCTTGTCTTTCATAAGGATAATATTCACTCAAACAGTTATTTAAAAAGATTGAGGATCTTCTTACTATTTCTTATGAAATGATTGCCTATATAAAAGTAAATGTTAAAATCGAAAAACTGATTCAAACATTCAAAGAATATTATTAGGTCTAATAAAAGTTGTTTGAATCTATGTAATGAAATTAAAAATGACACTCTTAAGCTTAAAACTGAAAGTATAGTTAGAAATAGTGCTCTTTACACACAAGGCGAATCTGTACTGTTGAATATGGCCTGAAATTCATATTGCTGCGATTCCTTTTTCGAATCATTTAGTCCATAATGATCAACCTGAAATGTATTTACGTACATTGTATACCTTTGAAAGAACTTTGTAATCTGCTAGTCGGGAAAGCTGACTTTTGGGTATAATAATAAAGGAATTTATTAATTTATAGTATCGGTTAGGAGCGCAGTAGATATGAAAACAGTTGTTGTCATAGGTGGAGGAATCACCGGACTTTCTACTATGTATTATTTAGAAAGATTAAAAAAGGATTATGAAATAGATTTGGAATTAATCCTTGTAGAAAAAAATGAATATTTAGGCGGGAAAATTCACAGTGTGAAAGAAAATGATTTTATTATGGAAACAGGAGCCGATTCAATCGTTGCTCGAAATGAAAATGTTTTGCCACTTGTAAAAGAACTGAATATAGAGGATGAAATGGTATACAACGAAACTGGTATTTCTTATATTTACTCAAACGACACGTTACATCCGATTCCTGCTGACACAGTATTTGGTATACCAATGAGTGTAGAGTCGTTATTTAGTAGTACGTTAGTTTCAACGAAGGGGAAAATTATTGCGCTAAAAGACTTCATTACAAAAAATAAAGGTTTTACGAAAGATACATCGCTCGCTGTCTTTTTAGAAAGTTTTTTAGGAGAAGAGTTAGTTGAAAAACAAATTTCTCCCGTTCTTTCAGGGGTGTACTCTGGTAAATTGAATGAGCTTACAATGGCGTCTACACTACCGTATTTACTTGATTACAAAAATACATATGGCAGTATTATTAAAGGATTTGAAGTGAATAAAAAGCAATTTCAAGCTGCTGGGAATAAAAAGTTTTTATCGTTTAAAGGTGGACTTTCCACTATTATCAATCGATTAGAAGAGGAATTAGCTGGGACGGTGATACGAAAAGGGTTAGAAACGACAAGGGTAAGTAAAGACGGTGATAGATATGACGTTTCTTTTTCGACTCATGAAACATTAAAAGCTGATTACGTTATTTTAGCTACCCCTCATGATGTTGCACAAACATTATTACATTCTAATGAATTAGATGATGATTTCAACAAGCTAAAAAATTCCTCTCTTATTAGCATTTACTTAGGGTTTGAAATACCGGATGAGCAATTACCAGCAGATGGAACTGGTTTTATTGTTTCGGAAAATAGCGATTTACTTTGTGATGCATGTACATGGACAAGTAGGAAATGGAAGCATACATCAGATAAGCAAAATTTATTGGTGAGAATGTTTTATAAGAGTTCGAATCCTGCTTATGAAAAAATGAAACATAAAAATAAGGAAGAATTGATTCAAGTTGCCTTATCTGACATTGAGAAAAGCCTTGGAATTAAGGGAGAACCGCAAACTGTTGAAGTTACGGACTGGAAAGATTTAATGCCAAATTATCATTTAGAACATAATCACGCAGTTCAATCATTAAATGAGAAATTATCAGCTGCGTTTCCAAATATTTATCTAGCTGGAGCTTCATACTATGGTGTAGGGATTGGGGCTTGTATAGGAAATGGAAAGAAAACGGCAGAGAAGATTAAAAAAGCGTTGAATAATCACTTTGAATAATGTAATCTTTGTATTTTTGACGAAATCCCTCTCTAGTATAAGAGTGGGATTTCGTTCGTTGTTACTAAAAATTGTACCTATCGTTTATTATTTAACTTTGATTAGAGTTTCTGCACGTATAGTTTAACATAAATATCCAATTGAATATTGTGTATAAACCGAATAAATTAAGAAAACTATTGAGGAGGTCTGTTTCGCGTATTATGAAAACAAACTTTTATTTATGAGGAATCCTCCAATACGAGAAGGTATTTCTGATATAATAAACCAGTAGAAAGAAAAGGAGGATTTTAATGGCATTTCCTGTTTTAGAAACAGAACGCTTACGTTTAGTTGAAATTGATCAATCTTATTGTCAAAAAATATATGAAATCTTTTCGCTTGAGGAAGTAACGTGTTATTATGGAATGAATTCTTTTACAGAATTTGGTCAGGCTTCGCGTATGATTGAATCTTTTTCAAAAAAATATTTTGAAAAACGTGCAATTCGATGGGGAATTGCATTGAAGGAAACAGGTGCGTTAATTGGCACAATTGGATTAAATAATTTACAACTTTGGAGTAAACGTTCTGAGATTGGTTATGATTTACATCCTTCTTACTGGAGAAAGGGTTATGCAACGGAAGCTGCGCAACAAATTATCACGTATAGTTTTCAAGAGTTAGGGATATTCAGAATTGGTGCAATTACATATCCTGAAAATGTAGCATCTTGTAAGATGTTGTCCAAAATAGGATTTCAGAAAGAAGGATTATTAAGAGGATATATTCATCAAGGAGATCGACAACGAGATGTATATATATATTCTATTATACGAACAGATTTAGAAAAGAACCATGAGATATAACATCCATGGTTTTTCTTTTTTAGACTTGGAATGTTAGCGCAATAGTAATGAAAATAAAGACCCCCTCTTGCCAAAAGACAAGAGGGGGAATGCAAGCATTAACCTAATTTAGGTAATAAACGTTCTCCGCTTTTCATGTTACTTTTACATAAAGGGCATTTTGGCTCTTCTTCAAATGAAAAGTTCTTTCTCATCCATCCTAAACAATCCTCTGATTCACATTCCCAAACAGGGGTTTGTTCTGGTGGTACTTCTGCTACATCGTTCTTTCGATTGCGATACATATGACCACTCCTTTTATGTAAAAATTTTTTAATTATATATTAAAAAGGTTGTTAACCGTGCGATGGTAACAACCTTTTTATTGTTTAAATTATAGCTTTACAACGTTTTTAGCTTGAGGTCCACGGTTGCCTTCTTCAACTTCGAAGCTAACTTCTTGACCTTCGTCAAGAGATTTGAAACCTTCGCCAGTGATAGCTGAGAAGTGAACGAATACATCGTTACCGTCTTCAACTTCGATGAAACCGAAACCTTTTTCGCTGTTAAACCATTTTACTTTACCTGTTAATGTCATGGTAAGTGCCTCCTAAAAATAAGAAAAATAAATTACAATATGATCCGTCTTATTTCAACGAAAATAAAAATTCACATATTATCAAAAACCCATTAGGAACACTTAGTATTCGTAATAGATGCTTGATAATATGTAAAGTGAAACTTTTATGAATTTGACCTTAAGACCTATCTTACAACAAATGGTGAGAAATAGCAAGTGTTGGAAAAATTAGGTTTTTTGACATGGTTGATTCTTTAAGAAAATAATCCAAATGCAGGTTGAAAATTATATTTAGTTAGTTGAACTTTATATACGTATTCAGTAATTGGAAATTTTTTTTGTAAAAACTTATCCTGAATAAAAAGCAATCGTTAAAGTAGGAGGGGAATTATAAATGTTGAATATGTCGTATTAATATGAGTGTTAGTTTATGGTGAAAATAATATGAGCAATTTTGAATTTTCTATAGTAGAGAATACTGTTTAAAGATGTAAATTGAGTCTGTTACTAATCATTATTTTAAGTAAGGAGAGCTGATATGTAGAAGATAGCGGTGGCAATTATACATGGAATTGGAAATCAAGATCATGATTTTGCAAAAGAAATGGAAAGAGCATTACGGGAGAATTTCGTAGAGAAGATACGAGGTAAGACAATAGATCCTTCTGTACAATTAGTTATTGCTCCAGTTTATTGGACGGATGTATTTGAAGAACGAGAAGAGAGGTTAATCGAGTGTCTTGTATTAAATGAGGAGCTTCGATATAAAAAAATTCTATTTCAGATGGAATTGTAAGAGTTTGGAGAAATGTAAATGAAGTGTAAAATAAGAAATGAATGACTTAGGAGGAAGGATTTGAATAATAATCGATTTGAAACAATAGAAGCTGCACGAAAAGGGAAAAGAAAAGTACACCCTATATTAGCTGTTATATTAGCTATATTATTTTTGTCACTTAGTGAGGTTTTTAGTTTATTCATGTTGTTATTGCCAAAAGCAGAAACGACATTTATGAAAGGCATTTATGATAACTTAAGGATGTTATTAACATTTGGTGGAGCAATTTTATTTGTATTTTTATGGATTCGTTTTGTAGAAAAACGTTTATTTTCAACAATTGGTTTTTGGAAAGATAATGCTTTGAAAAAATACTTACACGGAGCATTCATTGGGCTTATATTTATAACAATACCAGTTTTCATTTTAGTTTTAAGTGGTTTTGTTACATTACATATACAACAGATTTCAAGTACAGTCATATTGGGGATATTAGGTTCTTTAATAGCGTTTTTAGTACAAGGTGCCACAGAAGAAATTGTTGTGCGTGGTTGGTTATTTCCAGTTATTTCAGCTAGAAGTCGGATATGGATTGGGGTTGTTGTTACCTCATTTTTATTCGGATTGCTCCATCTATTTAACCCAGGTATTACAATTCTTTCTATGTCAAATATCATATTAGTTGGTGTATTTGCCGCGTTTTATGTGTTAAAAGAAAATAGTCTTTGGGGTATATGTGCTTGGCATTCTATATGGAACTGGGCTCAATATAATATATATGGTTTTGCGGTAAGTGGTATAACAATTTACTCTACACCTTTGTTTAAATCAACAACAAGCGGTCCAAAATCATTACATGGAGGAGCTTTTGGAATTGAAGGAAGTGTAATTACGACAATTATGCTTGCAGTTGCCTCAATTGTATTATGGAGACAACTGTGGGGAAGACGGTCGAAACAGCATAATATTGGATAATTTATGAGGGGAGTTACATCATGGCTATAATTTGTTTAGAAGGGCCAAGCGCGGTTGGGAAAACTACAACATGCCAGCAGTTAGAAAAAGAGTATGATGCGTATATTATTCCTGAAGTTAATCTTTTATTTGAACGTCCTAAAAATGAACACAAAACGTGGTATTTAGAGAGACAAGTAGAACGATGGCATATAGCAGTGCAACAATCAAAGAATTATGAATTCGTTGTACTTGATGGAGATGTTTTTCAACCGCTTAGTTATAATTGGTGTTTTCATTTTGAAGTATTTGATCAGTCGTTATCTTTTCTAGAAGAATTTTATAAAAACAGCATACGGAAACGAGAAATTGGGTTTCCAGACCAATATTTTTATTTGTATACGTCGGAATGTGAATTAAGAAAACGAAAAGGTTTTGATTATACAAGAAAAAGAAGGAATTTCGAAAAACATATACATATTGCTAAACCTCATAAAAGGTATTATCAACATTTAAATAATATTATACAAGAATATTGTAAGTTAATTGAAGCAAAAAGTGTGGAAAACAATGTGAAAGAAATAATGGAACATGTATTTATTAGGAAAACAAATACAGCACAAAGATACGATGTCACTAATTTGGGAGATGTCGCGAATTGGCTAAAACTAAATCGTGCATAAATATAAAAAGCGAGTGCTAACCTAGTCGGTGCACTCGCTTTTATGTTTGTTTTTATATATGACTGTACTGTTTGGGGATTTGTAAAATGCTCTCTAAGATTTGGATATTTGCTGTTTTATTTTTTGTAATGGCTTCTTGATATTCTGGTAAAAACATTTCAGTTGGTGAGGATGAAATTTCACCGCAAATATCGATGCCGTGAACGGATTTTTTGTTTTTTATTGAACGAACATACTGTAATAATTTTGATAAATCCATATGTCCTTGATCCCAATTTGTAATAGCGTCACGAGGTTCTAATATATCTTTATCGATGCTCATATAAACTGTATTTGTTTCTATATGTGACAAAATTGTATTCACAGAGACTGCATGTGTAGATTTTATTGGGAACACCTTCACTTTTGATGATATCAAAGAATGTATTTGAAAAGAAGGTGGTCCAATGATAATTGCTTTTTGCAGCATAGGATTGTTTCGAAGGGCAAACGATACCCATGATCCGCAAGAAATCATTGTTCTTCTTTGGGAGGATGATAACTCCATATCAGAGTGATGATCGAAAAGAATAAGTTTTATGTAATAAACTCATATTCAGTCATCTCCCTTACATACTAACCTAGCACAAATTTAAATGATTTTAAAATAAAAGACTTTCTTCATTTAACTAATTTCAAAGTGTATAGTTTTGAATAAAGCTAATCACATTTTGCCGAAAAGAGATGGAGTGTGGAAAAATTCTTATTTGAATGTTAGAAAATCATAATCTTTTGACAGAATAATCTTGCAATATAAAGCTGAATAGAAATAAAATAAAAGGAAACATAGGAAAGGGACTAATAAAATAATACTTTTGGGGGAGAATTTTTATGAAAAAAGCATCTTCAATGAATCACTTATAACGAGTTGTTAAAAAACGAAATAAGTAGAAAGAAAATGAGTGATGGAATGTTGGGGGGGAAATGTGTTCAATGAAAACATTATTAAAAATATTAGGGATAATTGTTGGTATGGCAGTAATCGGTGTGGCACTTACTTATGGAATCTTATATTATCTTAATTCTAGTAAACCCACCGCTAAAAAAACACCAACTGCAGCTCCGGCAGTAGAAGTGTTAGCTGATAGCAAAGTAAAAGCAGAGAATGCGAAGCTGTTAGAGAATGGAAATTATTCATTGCCAAATAGTGATTTTAATAAAGGCTTTAAGTGGACTGATGAAAAAGTACAAATTGCATTACATGAAATGGCACATCAAAAAGTGAAAGCAGATCAAAAATGGGGTTATATTTTTATAACACAAGAACGAATTGAAAGTTTAATAGAGATTGTTAAGAATGGTGATTTAAATCAAAAAGGTGCATATATAGATATTCTAGAAAGATGGAAACAAGGGGAATACAAGAAAGTTGATGCAGATCATAATACGATTTGGAAATTACAAAGCGGTAATCTTGGGGAAGGTAAGGGTGTAATGTCACAAGATGAGCAGAAAGAGTTGGTTAACAAACTCTTCATGCAAAAAGAGACATTTTCAGGAAGCACGTTAATAGCAAGTGGTGAACAAGCTAAAAAATAACTTATAGAATATACATAATCATGTTAAAAAGTTTAGATTGTTGTTGACCTTGTCTTGGTGGATAGATGAGAAAAAATCCCATTGAGACAAGGTTATTTTATTTGACATATGAAATAAATGGAAATAAGATTCATATATGAAATAAAAAAGGAAGGCTTTTTCGAATGGATATGAAAAAAAGAGGGTTATATGGAAATATTCGAGATGTCTATCATCAGTTGCAAAGAAATTTGGATAAAGCGATAGAAGAGCACGATATAAGTTATGTCCAATTTGGTGTGATACAAGTACTTGCGAAATCCGGAAAGGTATCGATGTCTAAGTTGATTGAAAACATGGGGTGTGTTCCAAGCAATATGACCACCATGATTCAACGGATGAAGAGGGACGGATATGTTGCAACGGAAAAAAATCCAAACGATCAACGTGAAACGCTTGTGTTTTTAACTGAAAAAGGAGAAATAGCTTGGGAAAAAGTCGATGTAAAATATGCAGGTTTTTTACAAGAAAATTGTAGCTGTTTTACTGATGAAGAAGAACAGAAACTGCAAGAGCTATTATTAAAATGGAAGCATCATTTAATTTAATTGTGATATATAAGAAAAAGTGTAACATTCTGTTACATTTTTCTTATATAAATAATTCATATATGAAATAAAAAGAGAGGAATGCAAGATGCAACCAAAATCAATGTTACCTATTTATCTTCAGACTTTTTTCAAGAATTGGTTACAGTAATTGACTTTGTTCTGCACATTTTTTAATGTAGTTACCTAGAAGATCAATGTTATCTATGGGCGAAAGTGAATGAGCGTAAGTCATACATATAGCAAAAAACATCAAGAATAAAAAATATTCATTTGATATGCTTTAGATAGGTGGAATTACAAGGGGGCTATCAAATTGTATACAGTAAAGGGATATTTTGCATCGCTAAGTGGAAATCATTATGAAATCGGGAGAAAGCAGGGTGAATTTGTTCGAAATAATTTACATCTTTTATCTCAATTTATTCAGCAAGAAAAATTTATAGCGGACGAGCAGTGGAAAGAATCTAGAAATATTTTGGAACAGTATTGTCCAGGGATAAACGAAGAAATTGAAGGTTTTTGTGATGTGTTAAAAATATTTCCTAGACAAATCATGTATTATTATAAAACGTTATTAAAAGCAGGGTGTAGTCACTGTGCATTATTACCTCATAAGACAGATTTAAAACATACGTATGTTTTAAGAAACTATGATCTATCACCACAAATTGATGATATGCGCTTTTGTTCGACTCATGTAACAGGTTCATATTATCATAGCGGGTTTTCTACTCAATTTTTCGGGAGAACTGAAGGTATGAATGAACATGGATTATCTATTACCTTTTCTGCATGTGGTCAACCTGTTGGGGATATTGAAGGAATGAAGAAGCCAAGGGTAAATGGTTTGCAGTGTTTTGCTGTAATTCGTGTTTTATTAGAAAAATGTAAAAGTGTGCAGGAAGCAATTTTGTTGATAGAAGAAATGCCAATTGCGGCTAATATAAACGTAATTATATCTGATTGTTTTGAGGCAGCACAGATTGAAATATTTGATGGTCATAAATATGTAACAAGAATAGAAGAAGATACCCAAGATTTTATCGTATCAACCAATCACGCAGCTAGTTCTACAATTAAAAAGATAAATAACAGAAAATTAGAACATTCTTCCAATCGATTTCATGTTTTGCATGATTGCTTGGTTCAAAATGAATACATAAGTATGGAAGCGTTAAAAAAATTAGTAGAGCGTGAATATCCTGCTGGCTTAACAGTTCATAACTATCAAGAATGGTTTGGAACCTTACACTCATTACTATTTGATTTACACGAACGAACAATTGATGTTTGTTTCGGGTCGCCACTTTTAAATAAATGGTACTCATTGAAAGTGGGGGAAGAGCTTCCGTTTTCTGAAGTCGATGTGAATTTTGTAAATCAACTATACGCTGATTTTTGGAGAGTAGAAGATAATTGAGCAATAAAAAATATAATGAATCAATATGTTTTGAAATCAAATAAATTTAAACAATTATTAAATGAAATGATTCTGCAGCTTAAACTTTAACTATTAGGATAAAGATTACTGTGAAGTAATTGAAGAGATAGCAAAGAAGTTAGGTGGGAGGTCAACAAGCCCGATTGGTGAAGGCTAATATTGGTGTACGGGTTTAATTTTGTAGGGATGTTCACTTGGCTATCGTCAATGATTTTACTGTTAGTTGGTGCTTATTTTACAAAATATATTCCTAAATTTAAGAAAGTCCATTAATAAAAGTAGAAAAAGTTATGCATAAAAAGGCCGCTCTAAAAATTGTCATGTAACGATTTTTTAGAGCGGCCTCTTTTTACTTAATTGATTAAATGACGTTTTTGTAAGTTTCATTCCTAAATTGTAAGGGAAATCGATGTGAAAAAATGAAAATGAACTTTAAAATTCAGGTAGAAGATGTAGGAAGTTGAGGTGAAATGAGTGAATCAAATAAATTTTTCAACCAATTCCATTATTCTTTTTGATGGAGTTTGTAATTTATGTAACTCTTGGGTGCAGTTTGTTATTCAAAGAGATCCGGAAGCAGTATTTAAGTTTGCTTCGTTACAATCAGAAATAGCAAAAAGTTTAATCATGAAATATGAAAGGGAATATAAAGGAGGCGACTCTATCATTTTATTTGAGGAAGGAAACCTCTATACAAAATCCACAGCAGTTTTAAAAATTCTTCGGAAATTGAGAGGACCAATCAAAATATTAACCATCTTGATTTTTATTCCTAAATTTGCGCGAGATAAAATATATGATATGGTTGCTCGAAATAGGTATCGTTGGTTTGGGAAACAAACTTCTTGTATGATTCCAACAAAGGATGTACGAGATAGATTTTTGGAAGAGGGTATCTAAAAGAAAGAAGGGATTTTAATGAAAAAAAGGATTATAAGAATAAAGCTGAAAAAGAGTGTGATTACATCTTTTAGGTGTTTTTTAGCGATTATGTTTATCATATATGGCGTAGCAAAAATTTATCCAGGTCAATTCTCAACTGGAGATTTTATTTTTGATTCAACAAAAGATTCACCGATGAAATTAGCATGGTATTTTTTCGGTTACTCTGATTTTTATAATCTGTTTATTGCTTTTGGTGAGTTGACAGCTGCAATATTATTACTTATCCCGCGTACAGCAACAGTAGGGAATATTATATACTTACCGATTACTGTCAATATTACAGTTTTAGATTACTGTTTTGATATTCCAGCACTTCCTATTAGTATTCTGTTAACGACATTAAGTGTTTTTTTACTTTTACTGGAGTATTCAAAATTGAAAAGAGTGTTTTTTGAAAATGGAGTTATAGATAAGCAGAGAGATACAGAAGAAAGGTGGATGAATGTAAAGTGACTATCTTTAATATCATTCTTTTACTTATTATTTTTGCTATTTCTTGCTGTTATTATTTTTTTATAGATAAGAAAAGTGAATAATAAAAAAATAAAGAGAGTTATAAATATACTCTCTTTATTTTTTTCAGGCTGTGGAGAAAGTTTGCTCCACAGCCTATTTTTGTGTCTGAACCCTTTTTTATCTGTCAACAATGATAAAAAGAGGAAAAGGAGCGATTTATTATGATGGGTGCATTGAAAAATCATCGCGATGAGCGTGTATCAGTTTCTGTTGAAGAGTTAGTTCCACAAGATCATTTTCTTCGTGCAATTGAAGCGACTATTAATTTTGATTTTATCGAGGAAAAGTTACGTCCTTATTATTGTGAAAACAATGGTCGCCCTTCTATTCATCCTATCGTCTTATTCAAAATGATGTTTATTGGCTATTTTTATGGTATTCGATCTGAACGTCAATTAGAAAAAGAGATTAAAACTAATATTGCGTATCGTTGGTTTTTAGGGTTTTCTTTATCGGATTCAGTACCAGACCACTCCACAATCAGTTGGAACCGTCGTACTCGTTTTATTCATACAAATATTTTTGAAGAAATCTTTAATGAAATTGTACGTCAAGCGATGGAACATCGTATGGTGGGTGGGCGCGCATTGATGACAGATTCAACTCATGTGAAAGCAAACGCAAATAAAAATAAATTTGTACACAAAGTAAAAAAAGAGCGCCCTAAATTATATATGGAAGAATTAGAAGCGGCAGTTATAAAAGATAGGGAAAAACACGGAAAAAAGAATTAAAACCAAGAAAGGAACGTGATACCCCAATCAAAAAAACACGTGTAAGTACAACAGATCCAGATAGTGGCTTTTTAATGCGAGATGGAAAACCGAACGGTTTTCATTTCTTAGATCATCGTACAACGGATGCGAAATATAATGTGATTACAGATACATTTATTACGGCTGGAAATGTAGCGGATTCCGAGCCGTATTTAGAGCGACTTCAAGCACAAGTTGATAAGTTTGGATTTCAAATAGAAGCAGTGGCACTTGATGCTGGCTACTTTACAGGTTATATCTGCAAAAAATTATCGGAACAGAATATATTTATGGTGATGGGGTATCGCCGGTTTGGAAAAAGAAATAAAGACGTACCAAAAAGCCAATTTAAATACGAAAAAGAAACAGATGTATTTGCCTGTCCAATGGGATGTATTTTAGAATATGCGACAACCGATCGAGAAGGATATCGCCAATATAAGTCTAATCCAACAGATTGCGCAGTTTGTCCGTTGCGTAACAAATGTTTCTCAGAGAAACAAAAACAGAAGGTCATTACACATCACATTTGGGAAGAGTATAAAGATATTGCACGAAAAAACAAATTAACAAGTACAGGTAAAAAACTATATAAGGTACGCTGTTCTACTATTGAACGAAGCTTCGCGGATGCCAAAGAGCTACATGGCTATCGATACGCTCGGTTCCGGGGGCTGAAGTCTGTCCAAATGCAGGCTTATCTCACCGCAGCTTGCCAAAACATGAAAAAAATAGCCCTTCACCTGACCAAAAAGGGTCAGGTGAAGGGCTATTTTTCTAGCTTCTATCACTTTTTATTGTTTTCATTCACTAAAATATTAAAAAAATTCCAGAGTGTCGGAAACCCTAAAGGGTTTCCCAACACTCTGAAAAAAATAAAGAGAGTTATAAATATACTCTCTTTATTTTTTTATTTAAATCTTTATTATTGAAAAGAATCTACAATGTTTTTAACTACTCAATAAACACTCTTGTAGCAGCGTAGATATATTTATCCTTTCTATAAATAACCCCAATTTCTATTGTTGAGATAGGATTTTTAATTGAAATCACTTGAATAGAGTTACTCTGTAGAAATTTCATATATGGTTTAGGTATAAAGTTAAAGTCCTCGCAATGCAAAGTAATAAGCTGTGTTAAAAAGAAATTTTGGGGTAGGAGGATAACAAGATACTACTGCAATGTTAAAATATAAATATTAAGTACCTCCTATGCATCTACCAGAGCGGATTCGTGCAAAATATATCCGTAGTGAAAAATTTTTGGATAAATATAGATTGTCCAAATGAAGAAAGATAAACAATGGATTAGCGAATCTCACTTAAGTATTTTTAGGAGGAATTAAAAATGAAAATAGGATTAATCGGTTTAGGGAAAATGGGATTAAATTTAGGGCAAAATTTAATGGACAAGAATCATGAAATAGTGGCGTATGATGTAAATACAGATGCTGTAAAGGAAATAAAAAGCTATGGGGCTATTGGTACAGCTAGTCTAGCTGAACTTATTCAATCTCTCGAAAAACCAAGAATTCTATGGATTATGGTGCCGCATGCTGTTGTTGATAGTGTTATTAAAGAAATTACACCGCTTTTAAGTGGGGGAGATATTGTGATTGAAGCGGGTAATTCTTATTATAAGGACTCCATTCGTCGTTATGCTGAGCTTAAAAAAGCTGGTGTACATTTTATGGATGCAGGAACATCTGGTGGAACAGAAGGTGCTCGTAATGGTGCTTGTTATATGATTGGAGGAGATCCAGAAGCGTGGGGCATTGTAGAGACTGTATTTCGAGATACGGCTGTAGAAAATGGATATTTATATGCAGGAAGAGCAGGAAGTGGTCATTTTTTAAAAATGGTTCATAATGGAATTGAATACGGTATGATGGCTGCTATTGGTGAAGGTTTTGAAGTGTTAGAGAAAAGCGAGTTTGATTATGACTATGAACAAGTAGCAAGAGTATGGAATAATGGTTCAGTTATTCGTTCGTGGCTCATGGATTTAACGGAACGTGCATTTTCAAAGGATGCAAAGTTAGATGACATTAAAGGAATTATGCATTCTTCAGGAGAAGGAAAATGGACAGTTGAAACGGCTCTTGATTTACAAACAGCGACACCTGTTATTGCGCTGTCCTTATTAATGCGGTATCGTTCATTAGAAAATGATACATTTACAGGTAAAGTAGTAGCAGCACTACGTAATGAATTCGGCGGACATGCAGTAGAGAAAAGCGACAAAAAATGAGTCATTTTCATAATGTAATCGGAAAGTTTTATTACATAAAAACAATCCTGTTCTCAAAAGAACGGGGTTGTTTTTTATTTATCCCGTATTAACGGACTGTAAGCACCCCAGCCTTAAGATTCAGGAGAAGCAAGGAAGATAGGCAGGGGATAACTAACTGCCCGTAAAAGCTCGATTGGTGAGGACTTTCCATCAGTGTAGGATGAAAAAACCCCTCTACTGATGGAAGTTTCACTTTACATATCTTTAAAAAGAAGAACGCGTGCTGGAGAGGCGTCAGTTCCAACTAATTTTAATGGTGCTGCTACCATAAAATACTGATCTGCCGGTACATCTTTTAAACGTAACCCTTCAATGACAATAATATTTGCACCGAATAATGCCTTATGGGTTGGGTGTCCTGGTTGGCTACGTTCCACGCCGAGGGCATCAATACCAACCCCTCTAATCTTGCGCTCTGCTAGATAATTGGCACCGTCTTCTTTTAAAAAAATAAATTCATAATTAAACTCGTCTTCAAAAGAATTACGAGTTTTAAATAAGATAAAGTCATTCTCTTGAATATCGAGTTGTTGTAAATCAGTTTTTGTAATTCCGTTTTCAACTGCTGTTAAATCAAAAATTTTAATAGGTCCCACTAGTTTTTCTAATGGAATACTTTCAAAAGTTGCTCCTTCGTTAATCATATGTAATGGTGCGTCAATATGCGTACCTGTATGGACGTCTAATGTGATACGTGACTCGGTGACATGTGCATTTGTTGTTCTTGAAAACTGTGGTTGTTTTTCAGACTTATTTTTGTAAACGGTCATCCCTTCAAATATAGGTGCTGTAATATCATATATTTTCATTGTAACTTTCTCCTTTCAAATGAGTGGTTATCGTTGGCCACCAATGGAAACCATCTTTTTCTAATAAAGCATCAGATTCTTTAGGGCCCATTGAACCGGACTCGTAGTTAGGAAAATATTCAGCTGGCTTATTACTCCAAACATTTGAGATTGTATCAACGAATTTCCAAGAAAGGGATACTTCGTCCCAATGAGTAAAGTTAGTTGAATCACCACGCATACAATCGTATAGAAGAACCTCATATGCTTCTGGTGTATTCATTTTATCCATACAGTTATTACAATAGCTTAATTGTATAGGTGTCGAAGTAGTACCGCTATCAGTTTTTTGTGCATTTAAATGAAGTGTAATTCCTTCTTCTGGCTGAATATGAATGACCAACAAATTAGGATGAACCTTTTTTTCGTTATTAAAATATAGATTCATTGGTAAGTTTTTAAATTGTATGACAATCTCGGTTGATTTTTCTTGCATACGTTTCCCAGTTCGAATATAGAAAGGAACTCCTGACCACCTGAAATTTTCAATCATTAGCTTACCAGAAACAAACGTTTCTGTATTTGATTCTGAATCAACTGCGTTCTCTTCACGGTAGCTAATTACTTTTTGCTCGTCAATCATACCTGATCCGTATTGTCCTCGTACAAAATCATGCTCTACTGTTTCTTCTGAAAGTGGTCGTAAAGCACGGAGTACTTTCACTTTTTCACTTCGAATTTCATTTGCAGTTAGCTTGATTGGTGGTTCCATTGCAAGGAGTGCCACCATTTGTAACATATGATTTTGAACCATATCACGAAGTGCACCGGAATCTTCATAATAGCGACCGCGCTCTTCTACTCCTAAAGTTTCGCTTGAAGTAATTTGGATGTTAGCTATATATTGATTATTCCAAAGAGGTTCGAAAATTGCATTCGCAAATCGAATGACTTTAATGTTTTGAACCATTTCTTTACCTAAATAGTGGTCAATACGATAAATTTGATCTTCTGTGAAGGCATGACGAATTTGATCATTTAATGCTTGTGCTGATTCATAATCATGTCCAAACGGTTTTTCAATTACTAAACGAATCCAGCCTTCCGTTGAAGTTAATCCTTCCGATTTTAAATTCGTAGCAATTGTGCCGAAAAAATCAGGGGCCATTGCTAAATAAAACATACGATTCCCTTCAGTAAAATACTTTCCATCTAGAGTGGTTAGCAAACTTCTTAGCTCCTGATAAGAAGATAAATTTGTTACATCAAAAGGGTGATAATAGAAATGGGAAGCGAATGTATCTTGAGTCATGTTTTCTTCTTGTAAATTGTGAATAGATTGTTTAACATTTTCACGAAATTCTTCATTAGATAATGGTCTTCTTGCCACGCCAACAACAGCAAAGTTTTCAGAGATTTTCCCTTGTCGAAAGAGCCTGAAAAGAGATGGGAATAATTTGCGCTTTGCTAAATCACCTGTTGCACCAAAAATAACGATAATACATTTAGGAGTAGTATAATTTTTCATGGTTAAATAGCCCTCACTTTAAACGAAATTAGTTCCCACTTAGTATGTTGATTATTGAACAATACATGTAAGAGCAATATAAAATAATTTTCTCTGCCATATATAATTTAGCTGTTAAGTATAAAATTTATAAAAGTGCTGTAGTAAGAAAATAATTTCTTTTAGTTTTACTGGTAGTTGTATAAATCATAAAAAGAAGGGAAGTAGTATTCTTAGTTATCTTGAAAACTTTAGCTTATTTTGGTATATTTTGTGAGGGTATGTTGGTTTGAAAGAAGATTTACTTGATTTAAGCACAATAGAAAACGATTACATTAATAGGAATGAACTTATGGAGGAACAATATGGGGAATTTTATTCTTTCTGAAAACTTTTTTGTGAAAGAACCGAAAAAGGAATTGTTGTTTCAATTATTTGAAGAGGTGTTTCGTATTCCTGCTCAAACGTTACAAAATTTTGAGTCCAATGGATTTTGGGACACTACATACAAACCTTTTTCATATTTACAAGAAGGTCAAGTAATAGCAAATGTGTCAATGTTTTCGCTACCAATGTTTGTAAACGGAGAGCAGATTCATGCAGCTGGCATTCAATCTGTCATGACACATCCAGAATATCGTAGAAAAGGATTGATGAAACAGCTGTTTTGTAAAGTATTACAAGAAATAGATACACAATATGAATGTACGGTTTTATTCACAGAGAAACCGGAATTATACGAACCATTTGGTTTTCGAGTTGTACAAGAACATCTGATGACATTATCCTATGAGAACGAACAACCTCGTTTATCTTCACTTCGAAAATTAAACTTTTATGATGAAAAAGATATGGAACTTATAAAGGAAATAATGGAGGATTCCCAACAGCTTTCAATGGAATTTTCAACATTAAACTATCAATCTTCTTTTTATTTTAATATGTACGATGCGAAATGGAATGAAAAATTATATTATTCAGAGAAGTTGGATGCGCTTATTGTATTTGAAGTGAGAGATCAAGTCTTAAAATTATTTGGAGTGTTTGCACCAATTCTTCCAATTTTAGATGAAATATGCGCTGAAATCTCTGAATCATTTACAGAAATTGAGTTCTACTTTTATCCTGATGAGTTAGGGCTTGAAGATTTGAGGTATAAAGAATTTCAGTCTAATAATTATTTAATGGTTCGAAGTAGTAATAAGATTATTTTTAATGGGTATAAGTTTCCGATTTTGACTGAGTTTTAATGTGTAGCCTAAAAAGTTTTTTATGGAGGGACTTATGAAAACATCTTACATACCAAATCATATAGAAAAACTTACATTAATGAACGAACCAAAATATTACGAAATAAGAGATGATTCAGTTATTGTTCATTCAAAAGAAGAAACGGATTTTTGGTTAAAAACGCATTATGGTTTTGAAGTAATGAATGGTCATGTATTTTATGAAGAGGTGTCTACAAACTTTCAAGCTGAAGTTTCATTACACATGAATCCGAAATCAATATATGACCAAGCGGGACTTTTTGTTATGTTATCTGAGGACTGCTGGTTAAAAACATCACTTGAATATATCCCTGAGGGACCATCACATTTAGGAGCCGTTGTAACGAACGGTGGATACTCTGATTGGTCGACGCAAAATTATCCTAATATACAGGTGGATCAAAATCTTTCATTTCGTATTGTTCGAAAGAATGGAGATTATACAATTTATGTAAAGATCGCACAACTAAACCATGAGTGGGAACAAATCCGAATAGCGCATCTTATTGAAGATCAAGGTAATAGTCCTATAAAAATAGGATTCTATGCTTGTAGCCCGTCAAAAAATGACGGGTTTGAAACACAATTTTTTGATTTTACAATTGAACATATGTAATTGAAATTAACCGCATTCTAGTATGAAAGAATGCGGTTTTATTTTTGCCTAGAAGTTTTAAATTTTTAGAGTTCAGCAAATGGAAGCATAAAGTTGGGTGATTGAAATACATCTTTTATAACAGCAAGACACATTTGTTGACGAATACATGATTAATATTTATCATTTAATAATGTTAAATATTAATCTGTATAATATAATCCTCATGAATGAATAAAAGGAAGGTGGTATTTGAATTATAATATGACAATTTTATAAGAAAAGGAGACAATGTATGAAATCATTCCGCAAATTGTTACAGTATTTAAAACCATACATGTTCTTCGCCATTATTGGACCACTGTTTATGGTACTTGAGGTTGCGATGGACTTAATTCAGCCGACGATTATGCAACATATTATTGATGTTGGAATTGCTAATCAAGATTTTCATTATGTAATTAAAATGGGAATTCTTATGATAGGAGCAGCAACACTTGGATTAATTGGTGGGCTTGGATGTATGATGTATTCTACGAAAGCTGCTGTTAACTTCGCGACGGATATAAGAAAAGATGTCTTTACAAAAATCGAGACGTTTTCTAGTGAAAATCGGGACTCATTTGGAACTGGAAAATTATTAACAATCGTGACAAATGATGTTACATCTATTCAAGCCGCTATGACGATGACATTACGTGTTCTTGTTCGTGGCCCATTATTATTTATAGGCAGTATTATCATTGTTTTTGTAACAGCAAAAGATTTATTTTCAATTTTACTTGTTGTTGTACCTATTCTTTTAGTTGCAATTATTTTCATCGCTGGGAATGCAAGTGGGTCCTTTAGAAGAGTACAAGAAGCTCTAGATAAAGTGAATACAAAACTACAAGAAAATTTATCTGGTGTCCGCGTTGTAAAGGCTTATGTAAGACAGAATCATGAAGTTTCTCAGTTTGAAAAAGTAAATAAAAACTTAACAGGCATTAATATTCGTGCGGTACAAATTATTTCATTAATGATGCCTATTATCATGCTTGTTGTAAATGGTGGTATTGTAGCTACGCTATGGATAGGTGGCGAAAAAGTGTTTAACGGTACACTACAAGTGGGAGCGATATTAGCATTTATTAACTATTTAAACATTATATTAATGTCACTTATGTCAATCAGTATGGTATTTATTCAAATTGCTCGTGCTTTTCCATCTGCTGACCGTGTACAACAAGTGCTAGAGACTAATGTTGATATTGAAAATGAAAAAAATGCGTATCAACCGGAGGAAGTAAAGGGAAATATTGAATTTAAGCATGTAAGCTATAGTTACAGCAAAAATGATGAATATGTTTTAAAAGATATTTCATTTACCGTAAGAAAAGGTGAAAAAGTAGGGATTATCGGTCCTACGGGAAGTGGGAAATCTACTTTAGTTAAATTACTTCCACGTTTATATGATGTTGATCAAGGAGAAATTTTTGTTGATGGTATCAATGTCAAAGAGTACGATTTACAGGTACTTCGTTCTTCAATTGGATTTGTTCCGCAAAAGGCATTGCTGTTTTCAGGAAGTATTGAAGAAAATATGCGATATGGTAAAGAAGAAGCTACGCAAAGCGAAATAGAATCTGCATCAGAAGCAGCATGTGCGACGGAGTTTATTCATAAGCTTGAAAATACATATCAGTATAACTTAACACAAGGTGCAACGAACCTTTCTGGTGGTCAAAAACAGCGTCTTTCTATCGCAAGGGCACTTGTCCGAAAGCCATCTATCCTTGTGTTAGATGATTCTACATCGGCTGTTGATGCAAAGTCAGAAGGGATTATACAAGAAGCATTGAAAGAAGAACACACAGAAACAACAACATTTTTAATTGCCTCAAAAATATCATCTGTTATAGATGCTGATCAAATTCTCGTTTTAGATCATGGCGAGTTAGTTGGAAGTGGGACACACAAATATCTAATAGAAACATGTGAAGTGTATCAAGATATATATCTTTCCCAAGGTGGTAGTTTACATCAAGAAGGAGGGAAAGAACATGCGTAATTTTCAAGGGCAGTTCGGAAATAAAGGTGGGCGTAGCAATTCCAAATCAGGAAAACCGAAAAATACAAAAGGAACTGTAATGAGAATTTGGAACTATATGGGTTATCAAAAAGCAGCTCTTATGTTCGTTATTGTTCTTGTATTTGTTACAACGTTACTTGGTTTACTAGGCCCATATTATATGGGAGTTATTATTGATGAATATATTGTGCCAAGAGATTTAAATGGAACAGCGAGAATGTGTATACTGCTCATTGGAATCTATGGCGTTACAGTATTATTAACGTGGCTTCAAACATTCTTAATGGTCAATGTTGCATTAAAAACGATACAAAAAATACGGCAAGATATTTTTGAAAAAATCCAAACGCTTTCACTTCGTTTCTTTGATGTACGTTCACAAGGAGACTTAATGAGTCGTGTTACAAATGATATCGATAGTTTAAACCAAGCGTTAACACAAAGCGTCGTTCAAATCATTTCGTCTGCTTTAACATTTATTGGTGTGACGATCGCAATGTTTTCACTAGATTGGATTTTAGCAATTGTGACACTCATTACAGTACCAATTATGTTTTTCGTAACAAAAAAATTGGTAGCGTATAGTGGTAAAAACTTTGCGAAGCGCCAAAAAGATTTAGGAGAATTGAATGGTTTTATTGAAGAAGCTATTACAGGTGCAGATGTTATTACGTTATACGGAAAAGAAAAAGAAACAGTAAACAAATTTCATGCAATCAATGAACAGCTTAGAATTTCTGCTACAAAAGCTGATACATTTTCAGCGTTTATATTCCCAAGTATGAACTTTATTAATAACTTAGGTATGGGACTTGTTATCTTAGCAGGTGCTATTATGGTTTTAAATGGTATGACAACAGTTGGTGTCATCGCAGCATTTATTAACTATTCTCGTCAATTCTCAAGACCGCTCAGTCAGTTTGCAACGCTTATGAATACAATTCAAGCTGCAGTTGCTGGGGGAGAGCGAGTTTTTGAAATTATGGATGAAGTACCAGAAATTCAAAATAAAAAAGATGCAATTGTTGTTAATAATCTAAAAGGAAATGTTGCTTTCGAACATGTATCATTTGGATATACGAAAGAAAAAGAAATTTTAAAAGATGTAAACTTACATGCGCATCCAGGAGAAACAATTGCACTTGTTGGACCAACGGGATCAGGAAAAACAACAGTTATTAATTTATTAACGCGCTTTTATGATATCCATAAAGGCCAAATTAAGATTGATGGAAAAGATATAAAAGATTACGATATTAGTTCCTTACGGAGTAAAATAGGAGTCGTCTTGCAAGATACATATCTTTTTGCTGGGACAATTATGGATAATATTCGTTATGGACGACTAAATGCAAGTGATGAAGAAGTTATTGCTGCAGCAAAAGCAGCCTCTGCACATTCCTTTATTAAACATTTACCAAAGCAATATGAAACAGAGATTGCTTCAGAAGGATCGAATTTAAGTCAAGGACAAAAGCAATTGCTTGCAATTGCAAGAGCAATCTTAGCAGATGCAGATATTTTAATTCTTGATGAAGCTACATCTAATATCGATACAAGAACAGAGCTGCAAATTCAATCTGGATTAAATAATCTGATGAAGGGACGTACAAGCTTTGTCATTGCCCATCGATTAAAAACGATTGAAAAAGCAGATCAAATTCTTGTTATTCAAGATGGAGAAATTATCGAGAGAGGTAATCATGAATCTTTAATTGAAAATCAAGGGTTCTACCATGGATTGTATACGAGTCAGTTTAAGATTTAACTATAAATGTTCTTTCATAATTAATAACCATTTACCTATTTTATAAAAAAGAGTATCCATATCGGATGCTCTTTTTTTGATGCGTATATATTCCACAATAAATTTAATCTTAAACAAAGTGAACTTCCTATTTGTTTTTACCGCAATTACAGCCTTTTTTCTTTACATATCCTTGGCGATATAAATTTTGTGATGATTGATAATTGGAAGATTGTGAAGATGGAGTGCGGATATCTTTATTGTTGGAAGAATAGCTGTTTGAGTTAGAATCTTTATTCATGATATCATCACCTCCAGTGTAATATATATATATTATATGTGTAAACTCTAGTAAAAGTTACGATAACAATGAGATAAAGGCTAGAAGATACTCAAAAGGAAGAAATGTCTACTCACAACAAGAAACTGACAAATTTAAAAGAGAGATTATAAATAACCTCTCTTTCTTTCCATGTAGCTAAATATTGAATTATTAGTTCGTATAAGTTTAAAGCATAAAAAATTGAATTTATTCAGCGTTATTGGAAAGTAAAAGCCTCAATGGTTGATTTATGGGTGTGATAAGATATAGAAATTCTAGCAACTAGCCATTTAAATTGCAATACATCACTTTGAATTGTCTGTTTTATTTATCTTTTTTGTATGCTTGAAATCCGGGTGTTCTTCCGAAAATTCTGTCGCATATCTGTTTTGATTAATTGTTTGAAACCTTGTTTTCTTGACGGAATGATTTAAAACGATTTTCTTCATATAGATATGGAAAAGTATTTCTAAAACTCCTATAATTGCTGCTGAAAAAAATGCAGTTGCAGCAATGTTACGATTTGTGTCTATAAGCAAATAGCTTAAAAGCCAAATCCCTAAAAAACTCATGCCAAAGTCAGCGATTGTTGCAATGGTATTTCCATAACGAGGCAAGATAAATAAATCTCCAACTATATACGCTGCGCCTGTAATGAACAATGAAATTAATAATATTGTTGGAATGCTTACACCCACAAAAATACCCAAAATAAAAAGTAATACGCCACTAATTGCAGTGTACTTAATTAGTAGTGCGACAAGATGGTTCATTCATGTTCCTCCGTTTTTATACATGTTTTAATTCCTTATTAGATTGTCTGAATGTTTTTAAAGGATACAGGTAATTTTATCCAATAATATAGTGGTTAACTTTTTAAAATTTATCATGAAGTTTAATCATAATGGAATGGGCTCTTACTTTGAAATCTTTGGAAGTTTCACTTTAATCAATGATAAAGTGAAACTTCCATCAGTGGTGGGGGGGCTTCATCCCCCACCTATCTTCCTCGTTTCTCTCTGAATCTTGAGGTGGGGTCTTACTGCCCGTTAATGCGGGATAAATCAATGTGTATAGGAAATATCAAACGATTTTCGTAAATACATTCATACTTTTGTGTAATGTAACTTTTAATGAAAAGAGGTATCTTAATGTTACATTCAAATAATGAAGGAGTGAATGTTATGTCATTTAGCGAAATGATTAGAAAAGAAGTTTTAAGCTGGGAAGGTGTAACTGAAAAACCTCATCGATTTGGTGGGATCGAATTAAATTATAAAAATAAAGAATTAGGCCATCTTCATGGAGACAAATTAGCTGACCTTCCATTTCCAAAATCAAAACGGGATGAATTAATAAATCAAGGATTAGCACGCCCGCATCATGTATTACCTGAATCAGGATGGATTAGTTATCACATAAAAAGCGAAGAGGATCTTCCGTTTGTCATTGAACTTTTTCGGATGCAGTATGATAGATTCGTAAAAAATTAGAGAAAAGCTGAAGTTGGGACTTCATAAAAAAATAACTAGGCATAAATACCTAGTTATTTTTTTAATGACAGAGGAATTCAGATTGTTTTTTGATTCTAGAGTGAAAGAATAAGTATGATACGTAAATAGTTGAGATAAAAGGAAAAAACATTAGATTTATTACAATTCAAGTTTGAATTGTATGTAAGAATTCAGTTAATATATGAAAAAATAGTATATTTACTAGGGGGATGGGTTGTTTATGAAAGAAGATATTAAGATTAGAGATGCTAAAATTAGTGATTTATCTAGTGTTGTGGATATATATAATTCAACTATTTCAAGTAGAATGGTAACTGCTGATACAGAACTTGTTACTGTTACGAGTAAGGAACAATGGTTTAATGAACATTCACCTTCTTTTAGACCTTTATGGGTAATAGAATCTCAAGGAGAGATATGCGGCTGGGTTAGTTTCCAATCCTTTTACGGTCGACCTGCTTATAATGGGACAGCTGAAATAAGTATATACATTCATCAATTTTATAGAGGTAGGGGGATAGGTAAACATATACTACATAAAGTGTTAGATACTTGTCCGAAGCTCAAGATTAAAACATTGTTAGCATTTATATTTGCTCATAATAAAGTTAGTCTTCAATTATTTTCTTGTTTTGATTTTGAAAAGTGGGCGCATTTGCCTAATGTTGCAGAATTAGATGGGGTTGAAAGGGATTTAATTATTCTTGGTAAAAGGGTTTCTTGATATTTTAGTGAAATATTATAAAAGCAGTGTAACAAGTTCAGTAAAATGAGAAATGATATTTTTATATAAAAGTGAATAATCTGTAGTCGAATTTTAAAATAAACAAGTTAATTAATCTAGCTTGTTTATTTTAGTTTAATAATATGCAATGTTTCATGCAAACGATTGCACCTTTTGTCTTATAATGAAAACGGATACACAAAAAAATTCTAAATTAAAGAGGAGAGAAGCGATGAAAAATCAGTTTCAATATTGTTGTATTGTTGTTTTGTCTATCGTGATGTTATTTGTATCATTATTAATTCCACAAACTAGTTTTGCAGCTGTAAATGGAAAAGGAATGAATCCGGATTACAAAGCATATTTAATGGCACCATTAAAAAAGATTCCGGAAGTAACAAATTGGGAGACATTTGAAAATGATTTAAGGTGGGCAAAACAAAATGGTTTTTATGCGATTACCGTTGATTTTTGGTGGGGAGATATGGAAAAGAACGGAGATCAGCAATTTGATTTTTCATACGCACAGCGTTTTGCTCAATCGGTAAGAAATGCAGGTATGAAAATGATTCCTATTATTTCTACACATCAGTGTGGTGGAAATGTTGGAGATGATTGCAATGCACCAATTCCTTTATGGGTTTGGAATCAAAAGAATGATGATAGTCTTTACTTTAAATCTGAAACCGGAACCGTTAATAAAGAAACATTGAATCCACTTGCTTCAGATGTAATTCAAAAGGAATATGGTGAACTATATACAGCATTCGCAGAAGCTATGAAACCCTATAAGGATGTAATCGTAAAAATATATTTATCTGGGGGACCAGCTGGAGAGCTGAGATATCCTTCATACACATCTGCTGATGGAAGCGGTTATCCATCACGTGGAAAATTTCAAGCGTATACAGAATCTGCAAAATCAAAATTCCGTTCCTGGGTAATAAACAAATATGATTCCTTAAATGAAGTGAATAAAGCGTGGAGTACAAAACTTACTTCTTTTTCAGAAATTTTACCACCAAGTGATGGGGAACTGTTTCTTAAGAAGGGATATAATTCTTCGTATGGAAAAGATTATTTAGATTGGTATCAAGGTGTTTTAGAAAGTCATACAAAATTAATAGGCGAATTGGCACACAATGCTTTTGATCCAAGTTTCCAAGTACCAATCGGCGCAAAGATTGCAGGAGTACATTGGCAATATAATAATCCAGTTATACCACACGGAGCAGAAAGGCCAGCGGGATATAATGATTATAGCTATTTACTTGATGCTTTCAAAAGCGCAAAGTTAGATGTAACATTTACTTGTTTAGAAATGACTGACAAGGGTAGTTATCCAGAATATTCAATGCCTAGAACATTAGTACAAGAAATTGCGACATTGGCTAATCAAAAAGGGGTTGTATTAAATGGTGAAAATGCTTTAAGTATAGGAAATGAGACAGAGTATAACAGAGTTGCAGAAATGGCCTTTAATTATAATTTTGCTGGATTTACTTTACTTCGTTATCAAGATGTCATATATAATAATTCATTGATGGAGAAATTTAAAAACTTATTAGGTGTGACCCCAGTCATGCAAACGATTGTAGTAAAAAATGTTCCTACAACATTAGGAGATACTGTTTATATTACTGGGAATCGTGCGGAATTAGGACAATGGGACACGAAACAGTATCCAATTCAATTGTATTATGATTCTCATAATAATGATTGGAGGGGCAATGTTGTGTTGCCAGCTGAGAGAAATATAGAATTTAAAGCGTTTATTAAAAGTAAAGATGGAAGGCTCAAATCATGGCAAACAATACAACAAAGTTGGAACCCCGTCCCAATGAAGACTACCTCTCATGTAAGTTGGTGGTAATAATATTATGTAAACAAAAGACCCTTAAATATGAAATAAAGGGTCTTTTTCTGTTTATCAAAAAATAATTCTCTAACAATGTCACATTCCCCCTCTGTCATTCGTCTTGTGTGTAGAACAATAAGGAGGGAATTTATATGGAGAATTTTAATGTTGCAATTATTGGCGGGGGACTTGCTGGATTAACAGCCTCGATTTATTTATCTAGGGAAGGAAAAAAAGTTGTTGTATTAGAAAAAGCAAATTGCTTTGGCGGAAGAGCGATAACAACGAATAAAAACGGCATCCTTATGAATCTTGGGGCACACGCTTTATATCGCGGGGGAGAAGCACTATCAATTTTTGAGGAACTTGGAATTAATATTCCAGGAGGAATACCTTCAACTAGCACGCATGGTATATGGAAAAATGATGTGTATGCAGTGCCGACAGATCTTCGGTCAATCTTATCTACACCATTACTTTCATGGTCTGCTAAAATACAATTTTCTCATTTGATGTTAAGGCTAGGGAAATTAGATTTGAATACAATTCCTAAAATGAGTCTGAGTGTATGGGCAGAAAAAGAAATTAAAGATCCCATGGTAAGAAATATGTTTTATGCATTATGCCGAACAACAACCTACACATATGCTCCGACAATACAGCTAGCATCTTCTGTACTAAAACAAATACAAAGATCAATGAAAGAAGGAGTCTTTTATGTAGATGGTGGGTGGGAAACAATTATAACAAAACTAAGAGACGAAGCTACAAATGCTGGAGTTCAATTTATGGCTAGTAAAAATGTAGTTGAAATCGAACACTGTGATGATTTTCAAAGAATTCGCTGTTCTGGTGATGAAATATTTGAAGTCTCTACGGTGGTCATTACTATACCACCAAAAGAGTCTTATAAAATTGTAAAGGGTGCAAAAGATACAGCGCTGCATATATGGAAAGAACAATCAGTGCCAGTAACAGTTGCTTCGTTAGATCTAGGTTTAAGAAAATTGCCCAATCCATCACATCAATTTGCTTTAGGATTAGATCAACCTGTATTTTTTACGAATCAATCGAGAGCCGCTAAGTTAAGTGATGATGGAGCGGTAGTCGTGGGATTGATAAAATATCATAATCCTACATTACAGGTTAGTGATTCTAATGACGATAAAATTTTGTTAGAACATACAATGGATTTATTACATCCAGAGTGGCAACGGGAGTTAGTTGTAAAGCAATATTTACCTAAAATAACAGTTGTATATGATCTCCCTCATATTGGTCGTACTGAAAATCCAGGTCCTATTGTTCCTGAAATGCCTGGGATATATGTTGCAGGAGATTGGGCTGGACATAATGAATTATTAGCTGATGCTGCGGTTTCTAGCGGTAAACGAGCAGCACTACAAATTCTAGAACGAGGTAAAGTCACAAATTGAAAGAAGGTTATGTGAGTGTGGAAACTGAACAATTGTATCAAGCATATAAACCTTTATTATTTTCGTTAGCCTACCGTATGCTTGGGAGTGTTATGGATGCTGAAGATATTGTTCATGATACATTTCTTTCCTTAAGTCAAATAGAAAATCTAGATTCAGTTGATAATATAAAAGCGTATTTATGCAAGATGGTCACGAATCGTACAATCGATAAATTGCGTTCAGCAGCTCATAAACGAGATGTTTATGTTGGCACGTGGTTACCTGAACCACTTGTTGAAGAAAATGATGATCCTTCAATGACATATATAATGAAGGAGTCTATTTCTACAGCGTATCTTTTGCTTTTGCAACAACTTTCTGAAGTTGAACGTGCCGTCTTCATATTAAGAGAGGTTTTTTGCTACGGGTATGATGAAATTGCTTCAATTATTGATAAAAGCAGTACAAATTGTCGACAAATTTATCATCGGGCAAGGAAGAGTTTAATAGATAAACCGAAAGCTTCAAAATTAAGTACAAAGCAGATGGTGGCATATGTTGAACAATTCGTTGCATCTTTGCAGCAAGGAGATGTGCAAGCAATGCTAGAAATCTTAAAAACAGATGCGATATTTAAATCGGACGGCGGAGGGAAGGTTACAACGGCTCTTAAACCAATTTACACTTCGGAACGAATTGCACGCTTATTCTTAGGAATTACTAAGAAGTTATCAGAAGAACATTCCATCAAATTTAAAATGGTAAATGGTGTTCCGGGTATTATTGTTAGTATAAATAATCGCGCTGTGTATGTAATTTCATTTGAATTTAAAGAGGGAAAAATATCATCTATTTACATGATGGCGAATCCAGATAAGCTTATGCATTTAAATCAGAATGCATAGAATGAAAAGGACGCATTTCCACAGAAATGCGTCCTTAATTTGGGATTATATGATTTATTTCTCTAACATTTCAAGAGGAACATCCTTTTCACCTAATACCTCGAACTTGATTTCTCCGTCCTCTTCGTAAATACGTTTAATAATCGGTATAGTTATCATTCGCTTTTTATGCTGCTTACGTTTTCTAGCAGCTTCTAAATTAATCACGTTCATGTTTAAAGCATCCTTTCTTACTTACAGTAATAAACAAAAGAAAATGCGTCCCAAAAGGGCGCTTTTTTAATGTGAAATACCGATTAAAAATGATTTTATAATTGCATTTTGATTGTAAAATAATGTGAATGGAATGATTACACGTAGAAATTAACTTTATCAAAAAACAAAACAATATGCTACAAAAAAATTCAATTCTTTGTCTTATAACAGGAAAAACTTATTCGTTTAGCATATAATGAAAAGTAGACAAACATAATCAAGTTTCTCATCAATTTTGATCATGTAGTAAATTTGCTTGGAAAGGCGATGAATAAAATGCATCATATAGAATCATTGTTGTTAGAACTTGAAAAATACGGAAAAGACCATGATCGTACAAAAGAAAAACGAGAAGAAAGATTAAGAAATATTTCTCGAGAAATGGGACAATTTTTATCCATTTTGTTGAAAGGATGTAGCGCTCAAAGAATATTAGAAATCGGGACATCGAATGGATACTCCACAATATGGCTTGCGAATGCTGCGCAAGAAACAAAAGGAATCGTTACAACCGTGGAACTTTCTTCGGAACGTGTTGCGGACGCGCTTGTGAATTTCGAAAAAGCAAGTCTTAGACATCGTATTGATATTCATAACCAGGAAGCTGGTGCATTTTTAGATGCACAAGTTAATCGTTCGTTTGACTTTATTTTCTTAGATTCAGAGCGTACGCAATACATGTGGTGGTGGGAAAATATAAAACGAATATTAGAGCCTAAAGGATTTCTAGTAATTGATAATGCAATTTCACATGCAGAAGAGTTAGCAGAATTTATTCAGATGATTGAAGAAGAAGAGATGTTTGAAACTGTGTTACTAGCTTTTCAAAAAGGAGCGTTTGTAGCACGAAAAAAACGAAGAGATACAGTCATACTCAACAAGGAGATTTAATAAAAAATGCGTATACATTCTTATTTCTATGAACAGGCGCAAAAATATCCTGACCGCGTCGCGCTTTCGGAACAACATAATAGATGGACTTACAAAGCATTGGCGAAATGTGTTTCAAATCGTGCATCAGCTCTTATACAAGACGGAGCGCTGCCAGGGCATATTTTTATTATTAAGTTAGAAAATTGTATGGAATGGATTCAAGATGCGCTTGCAGTTTCAAAAATTGGTGGAATAATAATGCCGGTTCATCCAGACGTTACAGAAATTGAATGGCAAGGAATTATAAGTAATACGGAGCCTAATTGGATTATCACATCCAAAGAGACTTTATGTCAAACAATTGAGCATAATACCATCTCATTTCCTTTTAAACATGTGAGTAGTAAGGATGAGTTATACTTCTTTGGTTATACTTCAGGTTCAACGGGTACACCTAAAGGTTTTGTAAAAAGTCATTGATCATGGACTTGTAGTTTTGAAGGATGGAGTAAGGCATTTGCACTAACTGAAAACGATCGTGTAGTAGTTCCGTTACATTTATCTTATTCAGCCCAGCTATATCCAGCACTGCACGCATTAGCTATAGAGGCTGAGATTGTTTTATTATCTAAATTCACACCAGAGACCTTTTTAAAAGCAAACGGATCATGTGCTTCTATCACACCAGCTTTAATTGAGCCTTTAATTCGCCATGCAAAGCAAAAACGAAGTGTACAGGAAATGATGCCTGGGTGTATGATTTCAGTTGGGACAAAATTATCGCCTATACAAAGACAAAAATTTGAGGAATGTTTTTCTAAATCATTTTTGTATGAATATTATGGATCATCGGAAATGGGATATGTCTCACTATTAACATCAGAAGATGCAAGAACTGCACCTGAAACAGTCGGAGTACCACTCTCAGATGTTGAGATTGCTTTCTTTAATGAGAAAAAAGAACGAGTAGTAACTAATAAAGAAAACTTTGGGAAATTATTTGTTCGATCCGGTCAGGCTTTTGAAGGATATATTGAAAATGAAGAGCAAACAAAAGCTACTTTCATAGAAGATTGGGTAACATCACATGATATTGGTTTCCAAAGAGAAGATGGGAAAATTGTTTTAGTAGGTAGAGACCGAGACGTTATAAAAGCTGCTGGGAGCTTTGTGTACGCTGGCGAAATAGAGGATGTATTACTTGGAATCACCGGGGTTATAGAAGCAGTAGTGTTTTCGGAAAAGGATGAGAATCGTGGGGAAATTATACAGGCTGTTATCGTTAAGGAGTTTTCTCGAGAATTAGTAGATATTCAGAAAGAGTGCCGTCAAAAATTAATATCATATAAGCAACCAAGAAATTGGACTGTACTATCATATTTACCAAAGAAGCCGAACGGGAAGGTAGACAAAATGAAATTGAGGGCCGAATTATTAAGCGATTAACTATGTAACATGTGAAGAATCCGCCTTCAGCACGTAGCCTTCTAGGTCTTAAGTCTGAGGAAAATAATGCACGAAACAGGTATACTTATGGTAAGAAACAGGGAATGACTGCATAAGCAGGGATTCATTGTTTGGTTATTTTGAATATGATATTTTAACTGGAAAATACATGGGGTATCAAATGTAGTGCAAGTAAATTCGCACATATAAATAAAGGAGCGATTTTGTTGACTGAATTAGAGAAAAAAGAACCTGTATCAGTAGTAAAAGATAATGTAGAAGTGGTTGTTGATACAGTTATTAAAGATGAAGAACTTGTTGAACTGAATAAAGAAGCTGATTTATATGTACAAAAGTTAAATAGTGAACAAAATACAGATCTTTCAAAAGTATTATCCCAGCTTGGGGATTTAGGAGATAAAGAGCAGCAAGCCGCAGGACAAACACTATCAGCACTTAAACGCCCTGTAACAGCGATGATGAATGGAAAGAATGAAGAAATTCCAAATACACTGTTAGAGTTACGTAAAGTGGTATCAGAGCTCGATCCTAATTCACTAAAAGCATCGGGTATGAAGAAATTTATGTTTAAAGTTTTTAAGAAAAATCCACTTGAGACATATGTTCATAAATATCAATCCATAGATAAACAAATTGAAGAAATAATACGAGCATTACTTATTGGTCGTGACAACCTTCAAGAAGATACAGTTGGTTTAGAAATGTTAAAAGAGCAATCACATGATAAAATTCATGCCCTAGATAAACAGGTGTATTTAGGACGAAAGCTTGCTGGCATGCTTGAAGCGGAAAAACAAAATCCAGATCGTCAAAAGGATATTCCATTAATTAATGATGCATTAGAAAAAATTCTTGTACGTACACGAAATATGCAGCAAGCAAAAAGTGTATTATTGCAATCTATCGCATCTGTAGACATCATTAAGAAAAATAATGAAAAGTTAACAGAAGCAATTCGTAACGCAATTACAATGACGCAAAACGTTGTTACTGTTTCGGCAGCGATTCAGCTAGCATTAACAAATCAACGTAAGACGATTGATGCAGTTAATGCGACTAATGAAGCAATTGAATCGATGGTATTAAGTAACTCACAGGCTTTAAAACAAAACACAGAAGAAACGACGCAGCTGCTTGAAAATCCAGCAATTAGCATGGATAAATTGCGCGAATCATTCCAAAATGTATTTGCGGCTATTGAAGCGTCTGAGAAATCATCAGAGCGCATTATTGAATCTAGTAAGAAGTTTGTTATTGAACTTGACACATTTAATGATGAAATGAAGCAGAAGCTCATTCAGCGTCCAAAGAAATAAAGAAGCGTTAGAGGAGGTGAAAAAATGGGTTTCTTCGAATTTGTTTTAATGATTGGTGGGATTTTGCTTTTACTAGGATTTACAGTTGTCGTTTTACTTGTTTATTTTGGTCGAAAATTTTACTTGTCATGGGCGAAGCCGTATAAACGAGCACATGAATCGATTGAAAAGTTATCAAATAAATCAACGCCATTTTTACAAGAGTTTACGCAACATCCACTTTTTTATCGTTGGATTCGTACTGAGGGGAAAAAGGAACAAAAAGCATTTAATACCCTTTTCTGTACAGCAAATCAACGTACAAGAGAACAAGTCTTCTCTATGTTACCGAAGGATAAACAGAAGAAAGTACACGCTATGGCAAAAACGACGAAAAAAGTGACAAATGAAGATATCGATGTAGCAGTGATGAAAGTAAAAGATTTCTTAAGACAGGAATCACAACAATCATCTAAGCCAACGGATCTATCGTTTTATAAATTGTATTTTTATGACCGTTATCCAGATGCATTAAATACAATTCAAGCATATAAACGCTCAGTTAATCCGTCACTACAAAAAACAGTGGATGAAATTACAATTTCCGTATTAAACGCACTACCATATTACCAAGAACATCGCATGTTTGAACAACAACACAAACTTGAAACGTTCTTAATGAAAGACTTAATCGATATGTTGTCACTAGTGGCACAGTTGCCACCATCACAACGTCCTGAAAAAGAAGAAGAATTACAGGTTTACTTACAAAACTTCCAAAAAGAAATGGAAGCAGTAGAGCGTGATATTCGTGACTCCATTGATCATGATTTGAATGTGAAAATGAGGGCGGCGAAGGAGAAGTTTAAGAATAAGTAAAAGAAATCCTCTTGAGTAATGTACTCAAGAGGATTTTGTAGTTTAAACATAGATTTAATTTGAATTGTATCCAAACTTAATTGGGGATTTAATCAAAGTGGTCACTTTGCTAAAGGAAGAACTACATAACAAAGAATTTACTATTATATTGACCAAGAAAGGAAGTACAGAGTCTGAAGGAAGGATTTCATCTGAAAGTATGCAAAGCAGAAATAGTATTGAAGACTATATGAAAGAATATTTTATTGGAAAATAATTACAAATAATCTGTTTACTTCAAGCGTTGATTCAGAAATTACAAGAGATTACGAATGAATTAGTCATTACAATGGAGTATTAAGCTAATAATGAGAAAAAGTTAAATGAAGTTGAGGAGAAAAATAATGAGTTAGAAGTTTTCATAGAGGAAAAGTTAGAGAAATGAAACCAGTTATTGCTTAAAAACGAAAAGATTTTTTCAGTTTGTTTAAAGACTAATTGATTGATTATTTGAAAGAAAAGCTCGTTTCTTATTAAAAAAAGCTAAGAAGTGAGCTTTTTAGTCTACTTCTGATAATGTGTAGATAAGTTATCGTTATTAATTTTCTTTATTAGGTTCTTGGATTTGAAGCAGTTCAACAAAAACACTTAGCATGTCCTGTATTTGAATTCGATTGTCAACAAAATGTTGCAAATTAAATCCATTAAAAAGAGCCATTCCTGCTGTTGCTAAAGTTCTAGCATCTAAGGGACTCCCGATTATATTTTCGTCCTTCATTCTCTGAAAAAAATGTGTAAGGAATGATCTCCATTCCTCCATCTGGAGAATAAGCCTTTTTTTTATCTGAGGTAATTCATTAGAAATCATACATCCTTGGAGAAGCATGGGAGAAGACCCTTTTTCATAAGCTTCATTCACCAAACGCATAGAGTGTTCTTTAAATTTATTTAGCAAATCACACTCTTTTTGAGCAAGAGCTTCCTTTAAATCCTCAAAGTAAAAATCAATACCTTCTTTTATCAGCTTCAACAAAAACTCCTCTTTATTGGAAAAATGAGCATAGAAAGCACCCTTAGAGTAACCAGCATGTTTTACAATTTGATCAACGCTTGTACTAGAATAGCCTTGTTTAGAAAACAAATTAATTCCTGATTGCATTAATTTATTGATGGTGTTTTCTGATTGTTTTTGATGATAATTTACCATAGTAACCTCCTTTTTTAAAACTGAATATTTTATTAATTGTAACACATTCCTCATCATATAATAAATTATTTAATACCGACTAGTTGGTATTAAAAAATAACACTTATAAAGGAGTGGATTAAATGACATTATCTCAAGGAATTATAAAGAAATGGCTGTTAGTATTTGTTTTATGTTTTTCAATGTTTTTTGTATTTTTCCCACAGTCTGAAACTTCTGCTGCAACTCGGATAGATTCCGATTCAACACGACTTTATCCTCGATCAAAGCAATCATATACTGAATATGTGTACGTATATGCAGGAGGACAAGTAGGAGTATATATAGATTCCTATAATGACTATGATGTTGAATGGCTTATACGTAAATCTAATGGTTCAGTTTTTAAAGGACCAGGCGTTATTTATAACAATACAAAATCAGGAGAGATAAATACTAGATATACTGTTCCATCATCGGGATTGTATCGACTCGAACTCAAACAAAGGTATGTTAGTTTAGCTAGTGCTTCTGGAACAATAAGTTCATGGAGATAATGAAAATTTCATAACTGAATAAAACATAATTTTTTATATACTGCAGTAAAATTCCCTTTATAGTTACAACACAATTTTATAATGGGAATAGACTATGATCTGAAATTACATGTATCTTGGTCGAGTTCCTAAAAGAATAGCTCACTTCTTATTATAAAAAAGCTAAGAAGTGAGTTTTTTTGTTTATTGTTGATAGTTTTTAGATATTTTATTAAATATTATATATAAAAAGTATCTCTATTTTTGTAAGTGCTTCCTATAATGAAATTACAAATATTCACTAAATCTTAATGTAATAATAAAAAGGAAAATGATATGGCAATCGCAATGGCAGTTTTAAAATTTGTAGGTGGAGCAATTCCATTAGTACAAGAACTTTTAAAAGCAGTAATGTAAGCTCATTATTTCGCAATTATTTGTAAAAATTATCATACAAATGGTTTGTATATCAAAGATGAATTGATGTGCAGATCATTTGTGTGAGCAAACTTTAAAAATACAAAAGAATCCAAGAAATTATAAGGAATTTTTCCAGATCTAAATCGTAAAAAGTCACGAAAAATAAAGGATGTCACATAATAGCTATGACTAATATGTGACATCCTTTTACGTATTGGTTCCGTTAAATATTGATGTTGATATTTAATCAAACCACAAAAGAACCCATTTAGATTCTAAAATGTTTTCTTCAACTAATGCAACCGTTAGCTTAATAACTGACTTGAGCTTCAAGAAATGTAAATACATCAATTCCGTTGTTCCCTTGTAATGTCCATCCCTCAAAGTAACAGCTAGCGTGAAATAATTCAAGGATCAGATTATCTTCGAATTCAATAATAAATATTAGCTGTTCATAAGATGAAATGTTTCATATTTTCTTAGAAACAAGTAGTTTTTTACATTTTCATGTGAGAATTTGTGTATAGCAAAAAACATAATGAAAGGATGCGATTGATGAGAAAGGTTATAAGTTGGAATGAAGTTATGGAAAAACAACATGTAGTTGGTATTACTCTGCAGAATGCACTTTTACATCAGCAAATTAGTCATGCGTATTTATTTGGCGGTGCTAAAAGTACTTTGAAAGGGAGACAGCAGTCTTATTTCATAAAACTATCTTTTGTGAAATGAACCAGGTTTTAATTGTATGAATTGTAAACGTATTGATAGCAACAATCATCCCGATGTAATTATCATTTCGTCAGAAGAAGATGGTGGGGAGATAAAGCAAGAACGGATTCAAAACCTACACGAAGAAATAACATATTTTATTACAAACGGTTAAGCGTTGCTTTAAAGATACAAAAACTAGTTTTTCATGATGAAATTGAAAGTTTAAAGGGAGATGTTCTATATTTTCTATTTCGAAAATGGTAAAATATAGAATGCTATATTGGTATTCTATTTACAAGTATAAATTATACAAAACGAGGTACTTAAAATGAAAAATCATTTTGAGGAAAACAGTGATAAAGAGAAAGATGGTCTTGAGAAAACAATAATTGTTATTATATTAGTTGTTGTAGAAATAACAATTCTTTGCACAATGATTTATTATACAAGTGGAGATTATGACGAGAAAAGTACTAAGCATATAACATATGAAGAACAGAATACGCAAGAAAATTCTAGTGGAATACAAGATAATAACAATGAAATTAATGAAAAACAGATAGAAAAAAATAAAGATGAAAACGAAACGAATAATAGTGTGATTGATAATGAAAATATAGATGATAATACGATAAAAGTACAGACGACTGGATCAAACCTAACTTTTATTGGGAGGGATCTTTTCGATAAGTATGTATCGAAAATGTCTAGCGAAGAAAATGGAAATGAAAAATGGAAAGGTTCAGCTCAAGTAGTGGATCAAATGTTGGTAAGAGAAGAAGAAAACTATTATTCTGTAGCAATTAAATTTAATGTTGATTCTTTACAAGAAAAGAATAAGTACCATGCGGAGTGGGATGCAACTGACAATGAAGGGAAAATTGTAGATAATCAATGGATTATAAATTTTAATAAAGTAAATCCGTATACTTACACATTTTTGAGTAAAGAAAAGGCACCAAAAAATTTAAAATGGGAGAACGGTCTAGATGATAGTCAAATAGAAAATATAAAGGTAAAGAAACATAATAAAGATTATGTGATTGAGAATTCGAATCTAAAAGTGACGTATGACGGAAAGAACACGTTTAGAAAAGTTCCTGTTGGTATTGATCAATTTATGCGTGAAGATGGACGAGTAAATGAAGATGAATTGCAAGAAGGGAGCTATTATATTACAAAGGCAAAGACTGCTTTTGTGCATGGTGGTCATCATAGTCCAGTAAAAGTTACTATGTCTGATGATGAAGGAAAGACATGGGAGACTGTAACAGTTGGGAATGATATTGATAACCGAAGACTTAGTTTTATTGGGTTCACCTCAAAAGAGAATGGTTATATTGTTATAACTGGTGATAGGACGATGAGCTTTGAAACGAATATTGTATATCAAACAACTAATGGTGGGAAATCATGGACGAAAATGGGAAGTACATATGATCTTACACAATTTCTTGCGACGGGAGTAAGTTTTGCTACTGATCAAATTGGATTTATTACATTTAAGGATTCAGGTGGAGATCCTGATGTTTATCGTACAGAAGATGGTGGGAAAACATGGGCTAAGTTAGATATTAAATTGCCAAATAAATATCATAATGTTTTTACATCTGTAATGCCTCCTATTTTTGCTGGAGCAAAAGGTACGTTACTAGTATCACAAGAAGAAGGGGGAATGGATCGGGAAGGAAAGATGGCAAGATTTGTATCAGAAGATTTTGGAGCTACATGGACATTTGAAAAAGTAGTAAATATTTCTTATGAAAAATAGATCAAGATAAGGAGAGCATCGTATTGTGTTAATGATTATTTTTATGTTTCTCGCATTATTGTTTATTATCCCAATTGAAAGGATTTGGAAAAGTTTTTTACAAGAAGGAGAGATTACTTCAAGTGTATTACCAGTTAAGAAATTGGAATTTATATCTATTTGTATAAGCTATTTTATATTATGGCTAGGCATAATGGGAAATCTAAGTGACGTACAAGCAGGACAGCCTTTACACAAATATGAATATAATAACCTTATGCAAGATCAATATGCTTCTTTAGCTCCAGATCATATTTTTATTGTTGTTTTGTTGTTCATTTTAGGTGGTTTTTCATATTGGAAATTAAGTTCAGATATAGAAAAGCTTTCGCCTGTTATGTATATTGTTTATAGTTCGTTATTAATCTTAGATGTTATATTTACAGTGGTTTATATAACACATACGGGTTTTGCTGTTTTTGCAGAACTTCCAAGGTTCAGATATATTTCAGTTTTGTTTATTCAAGCGAGTGCTCTCTCAATCAGTTTATTATTTGTATCTAAATTAAAATATTCCTTGAGCTATTTTATTCAGTGTCAGAAGAACAGAGATTATAAACAGGAAAACAAGTTTATGAAGTTTTTATATCGTATTTCTTTTGGATATCAAAAGATGTCGAGAATGTGGATCGTTTATTTAGATGCATAAAGTAAAATCCCTCACATTTAGAGTGAGGGATTTTATTATTACTTCGCTTTTATAATAGTTTTGCCAGAAGGAATACTTTCATTATGCAAGCGATCTATAGCAGTCACCACATACGTATACGTCTCACCAGATACTGCCGTCTTATCTACATAAATTTCCCCAGGTTTTGTTTTTCGTACAGTAGTAAGTAAGTTTTCTGCTTTTTGAATATCAATTTCATTTTTTCCGTTCACTCGATAGATAGCATAATACGTAGAGTCATTATTTCTATCATCGATAATTCCTAAGGCAACACCATCATTGCTTGCAATGGCACCTTTTAATGTAGGGTGTTTAGGTGGATCGTGATCTAACCAAGGCATTGACGGAATTAATGCAGGGTGTTTGTAAATATCATTTTTTAATCGATCTTTTATCCCTAATGGATTGTTATTTATATCTTTTAGACTAAAGTGCATACTGCCTTTTATTTGTGAATATTGATGGTTTAATGCAATTTGTCTTGGGTATTCTTCAGGGTCTGACCATGCGGGAACAGAGTTATTATTAATTTTATATGCAGCTTGTCCAATATATAGGTGTATTGGTTTGTTTTCTGTTTCTGTTACCCACCAATCTAGTAAAACGTCATATGCTGCAGGTGTAAAACCGATATTCCAATAAATTTGAGGAGTAATATAGTCAATATATCCTTTTTGGATCCATTCTCGTGTATCAGCATATAGGTCATCATAATTTCTTTGTCCAGCAGTTGTATTTGAACCGGTTGGATCATCAGCTATATTCCGCCATACACCAAATGGACTAATTCCAAATTTGACATAAGATTTTTCTTGTTTAATGGCAGTATTTAATCCGCTTACAAGTTGGTTCACATTGTCACGACGCCAGTCTTCAATGTTAGAGAATCGCCCATTATTATATGTTTCATATGTGCTTTGATCAGGAAATTCTTCTCCAGCAACTTTGTAGGGATAAAAATAATCATCCATATGAACAGCATCGATATCGTAATTTTGTACAACCTCTAGTACACCATCAGTTATAAAATTTTTCACTTCTGGAATACCAGGATTATAGTATAGTTTTCCGCCGTAGGATACCACCCAATCGGGATGTTGCTTAGCGGGATGATTTTCTGCTAATCGATTTAAATCAGTGTGGTTCATGGTTATTCGATAAGGATTAAACCATGCATGAAATTCAAGATTTCTTTTATGTGCTTCTTCAACCATGAATGCGAGTGGATCATAGCCAGGATCTTTGCCTTGGGTGCCTGTAAGATATTCGGACCAAGGACCATATTGGGAAGGATAAAAAGCGTCGGCGGTTGGTTTAATTTGAACAACAACTGCGTTCATACCTATGTTTTTTACATCATCTAGTAGTTTAATAAATTCTTGTTTCTGCTTTTCGATAGGTAAACCAGTTTTAGATGGCCAATCAATATTGAGAACAGATGCAATCCATGCGGCACGTAATTCTTGTTTTTGATAAGTAGTGGGTACTTCAGCAAGTGTAGTCTTTAGGGGCATGAACAGGAAAGGAATAAACAAGATGACGCTACAACAACTCATCAATAATCTTCTAAAAATCATCGTACGCCTCCTTACATATTCTATTATAGAGACTACTATATCACGTGAATGTAAGATTCACAATTGAGAAAGTTAGATATTGAAACTTCTATTTAATATAAAAAATATTTTTGCTGAAATTTCATTTCGCCAGAACTAATTTGTCTATATTCCTCATATGATTTTTAATAACGTGGAACTTCCTTTTAGTGGTGGTTTGACAGTCCTTGAAAAAGGATGAAAATTACTTAAAGTATATAGGAGGATTATGAAATGAAGGTTCTGTTTGTATGTTCTGGAGGAATGTCTAGTTCAATTGTTGTAAACGCTTTAAAAAAAGAAGCCGAGAAGAAAGGAATCAGTATGGACGTACACGCAATTGGTACGAGTGAAGTGGAAGAAGAGGTCAAAAATGGCTGGGATGTTGTAATGGTTGCTCCGCAAGTAAGGCATAGATTTGATGCAGTGAAAAAAAGAGCAGATGAGCAGTCTATTCCATGTGGTATAATCCCGCCGCAGGCTTATACACCACTCGGTGGACCGACGCTATTAAAAGCTGTGAATGAATTAATTCGCTAAGGAGGGAGATGTATGAATAAGTTTGTCTCGTTTCTTGAGAATAACTTATCTGGCCCAATGGCAAGGCTTTCCGAGCAAAGGCATTTACAAGCAATTCGTGATGGTGTTATTTCAGCATTACCTTTTATTATCGTCGGGAGTTTCTTTTTAATAGTAGCGTTTCCACCGCTCCCAAAGGATAGCTTTATTTCATTATGGGCAGCAAAGCATCAAGCGAGCATTTTAATTCCATATCGGTTAACGATGTTTATTATGTCCCTCTATATCGCCTTTGGTATTGGATATAATTTAGCGAAAAGTTATAAATTAGATGCCTTATCAGGAGCACAACTTGCAGTCTGTTCCTTACTTCTTACATTGACACCTGAACTAATTGATAAGAAAGGATTTATGCTTCCAATGACAAACCTTGGAGGGCATGGACTATTTGTTACCATGATTGTTTCTATTTTATCAGTTGAAATTTTAAGGTTTTGCAAGTCAAAAAATGTAATGATTAAGATGCCAGAACAAGTACCACCGTCTGTATCTCGTTCTTTTGAAGCACTTATACCTGCTGCTTTCGTAATTATTATTATGAGTATTATTACTGTTGTTTTTAGTATTGATTTACATCATGTCGTTGATAAGTTAGCTGCACCACTCGTAAAAGCTGGTGATAGTTATTTTGGAGTTATTTTACCAGTGTTTCTAATTACATTTTTCTGGTCTTTTGGAATTCACGGTGTTTCCGTTGTTGGGACAGTTGCGCGTCCATTATGGGAAGTTTATATCGGGAAAAATGCCGAGGCAGTAGCTGGTGGAGCAAGCAACATTCCTTTCATTGCACCAGAACCATTATACCAATGGTTTATATGGATTGGTGGCTCCGGTGCGACGTTAGGGCTTGTATTAGCCATGATTGTCTTCGGTAAATCAAAATATTCCAAAGCGCTGTCAAGAACGTGTATTGTACCTGGTATTTTTAATATTAATGAGCCGGTTATATTTGGACTTCCAATCGTATTAAATCCAATCTTAATTATTCCTTTTATTATTACACCGCTTGTGACCGCAACGATTGCTTATACCGCAACTGCGATGGGGCTTGTGACGGCGACTTATATTATGCCGCCGTGGACATTACCAGCCCCAATTGGTGCATATTTAGCGACAGGTGGAGACTGGAGAGCTGTTGTATTAGTTTTCATTAATATAGCCATCTCATTCCTTATTTATCTGCCATTCTTTAAAATGTACGATAAAAATATGCTTGAAGTGGAAAAAAGCGGTGATGGTGATCAGGGTACAGTAAATGTGTAACTAAAAAAGTGGGGTCATTTCGATGATCTCACTTTTTTCATAATAAAAAATTAGAAGGTGAAATCTATGAGTATAAAGTTTAGCTATAAAGGTGTGTTTTTATTTCTAATTGGGGTGATTTGTTCAAACCTTTTGTTTACCCCTTTTTTAAGAATGCTAGACATATCACAAATGCATAGTATATGGATTGTGACGAGTATTTCTGCAAGTATTATGCTGACAATCGTTTTATCTTTTATAGATGGTACATATTCGTCAAAAATTCAATTGTTTTTTAGATTTGTATTATTTCTAGTAGCTTGTACATTGTTTACTTATATAATTATTTTCTAGTAAAACCTAGATAGAGGTGCTGTTATGTATATTGTTGGTTTAATGTCTGTCTGGTACATCTTTAGATGGCATAGATGTTTCGGGGAGCATATTAATAAAATAAATTTTATCAAAAGTGAAATCTCATCATCTCTATTTTAAATGAATTCACTATAGTAGTCTCGTTTAAAAAGTGAATATTTGGTATTATTTACAAAAAGGAGGTGTTGTATGGGTTTAGGGATTAAAATGGGGATTTTCCTATTTAGAATTCTATTTCCGAGTTTCTTATTTCTAGTACTTATAAATATTATATCTATTATAGAAATCGATAAGATTCCATGGTATAAACCACAAGTTATAGTACTCGTAAGCGTATTTGTAGCCTTTTTAACAGGATATATTCTGCAATATTATAAATCCTTACGTGTAATGGGATGGAAACTGATAGGAATTACAACGGTAGTGAGTTTTATATTTTATTTTATCGCTTATTTATATGCATCGTACACTTGGAGGCTTTATTGAAAATAGTAAAATATTTTACTTAGAAAGTGAATGATTATATGATCAGCATGAACCAGTTTCTGTATATAGTAGGCGCTTATATGGTTGGGAACATATTAACAGCATATATGATTACAAAATGGAAATACGGGATGGATATTCGAGAAGCTGGTAGTGGAAACCCTGGTGCACGGAATATGGGGCGTTTATACGGAAAAGGATATTTTATTGCTACATTTTTAGGAGACGCGTTTAAAGGTGCAGTTGTTGTGTATATAGCAAGACTTTTATTTGAAGATTCTATTTTTCTATTAGTTTCGTTACTAGCAGTAATTATAGGGCATATATATCCAATTTTCTTTAAATGCGAAGGTGGAAAAGGTATTTCGACATTTATTGGTGGCTTACTTGTATTTGATTATTTGTTGGCATGTACTCTTGTTTGTATATTCATTTTGTTTTATATGATTTTTAAGAACTTTACAAAGACTGGTTTATTCACAATTGCCTGTTTACCACTTTGTATGATTGTATATGCTTACTCTATTGTAGCAATTGCATTAATTATTTTCATTATTATATTGATTTTGTACGCACATAGAAAATAAAGGAGATTAAAACATGGGGTTAATTTATAAAATCGCCGATCAAACTTGGGAATTTGAAAGTATACATAAACTAAACTATAAAACATTTGTAGAAGAAATCCCGCAGCATGATCAAGCAGAAGAACGCATTCGTATTGATTCGTTTCATGAAGAGAATACGTATTTAATTTGTTTAGATGGTAAAAAACTAGCTGGAATGGTTGCGATACGAGAAAAGCGACCATTTTCTTTAGATAATAAAATTCCTAATCTAGATGACTATTTACCAGAGGTGGGCAATAAGATATATGAAATTCGATTATTAGCTATAGAGAAAGAATATCGAAATGGAAGGGCTTTATTAGGGTTAATTCGATTTTTACATCGCTATTTGCTTCTAAATGGATATGATTTAGCACTCATTTCAGCAACAACACGCGAACTTGCGTTATATAAGCAAATGGGGTTTCTTCCGTTTTATGAATTAGTCGGAACAGAACAAGCAGCATTCCAGCCGATGTATGTTACACCGACTATGTTTGAGCAATCTAGTATTGCAAGTCTTGTGACGAAAGAATATACATTTTTACCTGGACCTGTAGAAATCGCAGAGAATGTACAGAAGGCATTTTTTACAAATCCAATTTCACATCGTTCCAATCAATTTAAGGTCACGATGGAAAATGTCAAAAAACGATTAATGCAAATGACAAAAGCAAAGAACGTGCAAATTATGCTTGGAACAGGGACATTAGCAAATGATACGATCGCCATGCAACTGAGTCTGTTAAAGGGGAGAGGATTGGTTTTAACAAATGGGGAGTTTGGAAATCGCTTAGTCCAGCAGGCAATTCGAGCGAATTTATCATTTGATACATATGAAAGAGAAATAGGAAAGGCATTTTTGTATAACGAAGTAGAAGAATTAGTGAAACATCGAGCGTATGAATGGCTATGGTTTGTCCATCATGAAACATCGACTGGTATGTTAAATGATTTAGAGAAATTAATTGGAGTTAGTAAACAATATGGTATCAAATTATGCGTTGATTGCATTAGTTCAATCGGTGCAATATCTTTATCCTTAGAAGATGTGTACTTTGCGAGTGGTGTCAGCGGAAAAGCAATTGGAGCATATACCGGCTTATCTTTTGTATTTTACAATCATATTGTGATGCCGAATAAAATTTTACCTGTGTATATGGATGTTGGAATATATGAAGAAAACGGGAGTGTACCATATTCTCAATCATGGAATTTAATTCATGCATTGCAAGAAGCATTAAAGAAATTTGAAGACGAGCAGGAATATAAGAGAATATATCAAACGTACGCATTCATTGAACAAGCTATTACTGATATGGGATTGCGACTTGTTTCACCTAAGGAACATGCTTCATCAATTATTCTTACAATCGCAATAGATAAAGAATCCTCTTCTAAAGAAATAGGAGACGCGTTAGCATTGCAAGGATTCATCGTCCATTACGAGTCATCCTATTTACAACAAAATAACTGGATGCAAATCGCTTGCTTAAATCATTATAAAGAACGTGAAATGAAAAGAATGTTGAATTATTTACAGGAGTATGTGGAACAAGTACATGCATAGTGAAAAGACGGTATAATCCGTAAAACTAAATAAGTGTTTTTAATCATAGTAGATATAAAAACAATATATTCATACAATGTTACACATTATATGAATAAGAGATACATCACTATTTGATAGTGGTGTGTTTTTATTTTAGAAGACCTCTATATAACCTCATATACTGCCACAACAAAAAAATAGATTTACTACAACAATCATTTTCTGTATAATCGAATTAGGATATTTTGGAAAAACTTTTGTAACGTACAAACAAAAATTACATGCTAACAAGCCTATTCAAAAGAGTACTATTGAAGTTAATCCTATCGATTATCGACGTATTAGTATGGAACGTAATATAAAGAATGCAAAAACAAGATACATGAAGTTATCTAAAAAAGAACTCGTACAACTATTAATTCAAACAGGACAATATATCGCTAAAAATAACAAAATATGGATGTATAAATATTATGAATCATTTAAATGAAAAATAATTATCTAAATATATAAATAATATACTATTTAGCGCAAGGGGAAACGGAAATGTTTTACAATATAGGGGTTACGTTTGGAAATGCGGATTTACAACGTTAAGATCTTTTTCCTGACGTTAGTTGTCAGGAAAGTTTTATTATACTAGGCTATATCAATTGTGATTGGAGTGTTATTAGATGCAAACAAAAAAAGTTTATCTTTATGTATTTAATACAATGTCAGACTGGGAATATGGATATTTAATTGCTGAACTAAACTCAGGAAGATATTTCAAAAAAGATTTAGCACCTTTAAAAGTAGTTACAGTAGGAGCTAATAAAGAAATTATTACTACGATGGGAGGACTGAGCATAAAACCAGATATTTCCCTTGATGAATGTACTCTTGAGAGTAAAGACCTTTTAGTTTTACCTGGAGGGAATACTTGGAGAGAAGATATTCATCAACCTATCTTGAAAAAAATTGGCGAAGCTTTAAAGCTTGGCACTATTGTTGCTGCAATTTGTGGTGCAACTGAGGGCCTCGCGAATATGGGATACCTAGATTCCAGAAAGCATACAAGTAATAACTTAGAGTATATTAAAATGGTCTGTCCTAATTATAAAGGAGAAAAATTTTATGAGATGGAACCTGCGGTATCTGGTGAGAATTTGGTTACTGCATCAGGAGTAGCTCCTCTGGAATTTGCGATGGAAGTACTGAAAAAATTAGATGTATTTGCACCAGACACATTACATTCATGGTATAACCTAAATAAGACTCATAAACCTGAATACTTCTTCCAGTTAATGAATTCAATAAATAGATGAGCTGAAAAAATCAACTGAGCAGTTTTATATTAGTTTAATTCAAGTTAATTGTTAGCCAGAAATGCATTGCAGTAAATTTCATATGTTGTAGTAGTAAATGAGGTCATTTGTAGTCCAAAAAGGATAGATAATACAGAGTAAATCTGTATTATCTATCCTTTTTGTCTCTATATAATGTGTAACGTTATATTTAATCCCTTTACAAACCAAGGTATAATAGCTTATTTTTTGCTTTCAATAAAATATGAAGACCGTCTTTTTTATTTTGTGTATCATGCATGTGCTGAGCCAAATAAGGATTCCATTTTCACTTTTCCTTTTTCTCGAATTTCGGCATCTGTATGTACCATGATATATCTGTGTGCCCAGGCAATTGCTATAACATCATCTAACAAGCCAATTCCAATAATAGCCGCTAAATCCGGAATGAAATCTATTGACCATACGTAATAGGATAGCGCAATTAATATAATCAACTTGGCTTTAGCAGGCAGTCCGTTCTTTTTTAAGGTGTAATATAAAATAATGCTCTCATATACACCGGACTTACCTAACTTTGTTGCACCGTTCTTTAATTTTTTCCATAGTTTCTGCTTCTCCATACAAGCACTCCTCATGTCGTCTTTTTTTCGTTAATTTTGTACAAGCGTATTCAGCATTATGTGAAAAATATTTAAAAGGATAGAGTTTTTAAAAGGATAGACAAATAATCGATAATATAAACTTATTTACCATTTATTTCTTGTTGTTAATTTTCCATAAGAATAAAAAAGGAAGAGGATAGGAGGGGGAATATGTGGGGATTGTTTGATGTAGTAGCAGATATTATATTGCTTTATCCAAGGGCTGATGTGAAGTTAAAGCATCATATTGCGAAGCTAAGCGAACAAGAATGGTTTCGGAAATTACATGAAGATTCAAGGTATACAAGTTTGATTTGGAACAATCGAAAACTCAAGAAATTTATCCCGCTTTAACGGGCAGTAATACTCCCACCTCAAAATTCTGCGAAAGCATTGTCCAGCTCTAGCGGCTAGAATCTCCGGTCGTTTCGCCCCCTCGGACCAGGCAAAAAGCGCCTCTCTGTCGGGTGCTCCAACGTCCTGCGATTCTGAGCGAGCCGCTTCCGTTTTTCTAAAGAAGTTAGTCGGGAGATAAACTGCCCGTAAAAGCCCGATTGGTGAGGGCTAATAATCAGTGGGGGATGGAGAAAACCCCCACTGATTAAAGTTTTACTTTATTTTGTCGCCTGCTAATATGAAATTGCTACCAAAATCAATAGAGAAACAAAAAGAACTGATCCAATTCATTCATAGCGAGTATGAAAAAAGGAGATAAGAATTATCTTATTTTTCATATTTAGTGAAACAAATGGTACAATATAAACTTAATGTGAAAAATAAGGAAAAGAAGTGATCTGTTTGAAAAACTTTTTAGAATTAGGAATTAGTGAAACATTTAATCATACACTACGTGAAACCGGGATTGCTGAAGCAACGCCAATCCAAGAGAAAGCAATTCCAGTTGTTATGGCTGGAAAAGATATAATTGGTCAGGCAAAAACAGGAACAGGAAAGACTCTTGCTTTTGTTTTACCAATTTTAGAAAAAATTGATCCCGAATCAAGTGATATACAAGCTTTAATCGTTGCACCAACTAGAGAATTAGCACTGCAAATTACAACTGAAATTGAAAAGATGCTTGTTCATAAAGAAGATATCAATGTTCTTGCTATATATGGTGGTCAAGATGTAGCGCAGCAAATGAGAAAGTTAAAAGGAAATACACATATTGTTGTAGCAACGCCAGGACGTTTATTAGACCATTTACGTCGTGAAACGATTGTGTTATCAAATGTTTCTATGCTTGTGTTAGATGAAGCAGATCAAATGCTTCATTTCGGCTTTTTATACGATATAGAAGACATTTTAGAAGAAACACCTGAGAGTAAACAAACGATGTTATTCTCGGCAACGATGCCAAAAGATATTAAAAAGCTTGCAAAGCGCTATATGAAAGAACCTGAGATGATTCAAATTCAAAGCGAAGAAGTAACGGTAAATAATATTAAGCAACGTGTAATTGAAACGACAGACCGTGCAAAGCAAGATGCGCTGCGCTATGTGATGGACCGTGATCAGCCGTTTTTAGCTGTTATTTTTTGTCGTACAAAGCGTAGAGCAAGTAAATTATATGGTGATTTAAAAGGATATGGTTATAACTGCGATGAACTTCATGGTGATTTATCGCAAGGGAAACGTGAACGAGTGATGAAAAGTTTTCGCGATGCAAAAATTCAATACTTAATCGCAACAGATGTAGCTGCTCGTGGATTAGATGTAGAAGGTGTAACGCATGTATTTAACTACGATATACCTGAAGATGTAGAGAGCTATATACACCGAATTGGACGAACTGGACGTGCTGGTGGATCAGGACTTGCAATTACATTCGTTGCACCGAAAGATGAAATGCATTTAAAAGAGATTGAAAAAGGCATTGGTACAACGCTGCAAAGACAAGAATTGGAGTTACCTGCAAATCAAGCACCTGTAAAAAATGAGCAAAAGAAAAAAGAACACACAAGGAAACCAAAGAAAACGGGACAATATCGTCAAAGAGATAATCGTGAAGGATCCAAAAATGAAAAACAACGATCATTTGATAAATCAAGTAAAAAGAAAAGTGATACAAAGCAAGGTCAGCAAAGACGCAGTCGTTAATATAGAGTAAGTATTAATAGTGAAAAGTCGTTTTCCTTTAAAGAAAGGAACGACTTTTTTATTTTGTTATTCTCTCAAAACTTAGAAGTTATTATAAGTTGACAACTTAGTATCTTTTGAGGAATATACAATTATAAGAATGTATGTTCCGTTTACTGAGGGACTAACGATTTCATGTGTATCTACATAAAAGGAGCTGTTTCTAAGTGAAGAATTTAAAACAAAAAATTACTACTTTTTTAATGTTTGAAGGCAATGCAGAGGAAGCGATGAATTTATATACTTCTTTATTTGATCAGTCGGAAATTATAAATATTTCTCGTTACGATGCAAATGGACCAGGCAAAGAAGGAACTGTAATGCATGCTACATTCACATTAAATGGACAAGAGTTTATGTGTATCGATAGTTATGTGAAGCATGAGTTTACATTTACTCCTTCGATGTCGTTATATGTAAATTGTAATACAGAGGAAGAGATTGCTGAAGTTTTTAATAAGTTAGCGCAAGAAGGAGAAGTTTTAATGCCACTTACAGCTTATCCATTCAGCAAGAAATTCGGTTGGCTAAATGATAAGTATGGTGTTTCTTGGCAGTTAAACCTTACTGAAAACTAGGTATATAGTTAGTAAATAAAAGCGTATTCTCAATTTAATGAGTAATACGTTTTTTTATTCATAGTGCTACTAATAAGTTTAAGCGGAATCCCCTTTATTAAGTCAAAACGGTTGATTTAATATTTCAGAAATAAATTGTGGTATAATTTACATATAGGGGGAAAGTAGATGACACAGCACAAAGAAGAACAAATGAATCAGGCGCTCGCACTGTTTTATTTTGCATACAAAACATTTACAGAAAAACCAGATGAGATTATAAAAAAATATGGTATACAGCGAGTGCATCATCGAATTTTATTTTTTATTGCTCGTTTTCCAGGGCTCAGTATAAATGAATTGTTATCTCTGTTAGAAATAAGTAAACAAGCTCTTCACGGACCACTTCGTCAGCTTCTCGAAAAGGGGCTTATTGAAAGCAATGAAGCAGAACATGATCGTCGCGTGAAACAGCTTATCCTAACTAAAGAAGGAGCAGAGCTAGAGAAAAAATTAAGCGATGTGCAAAGAAAGCAAATGGGAAGTATTTTTTCAAAATTTGGTGAAACATGCGAAGAAAATTGGCATCAAGTTATGACGGAACTAGCAAATAGCCGCTTAGGTTTTGATGCATGGTTATCTAAGCGTGAAGAGCCAGTTGATCAAAATGAGTAAATAAATCATTCGTCTGTTTTTAGAGTTTAAAAAAACAATTTTATCGTAAATAGGCGAGAAGACTCCCACCTCAAGGAATGTGTAGGGCGCAGTCCAATGAGTAGGCGGGAGATGAATAATAGTTTGGGTACGAGTTGTAAATCCCTTCTTTTCTTTGAATTCGTCAATACATTTCAAAAATTCTTTTGGATAACGCATATTTACAACTTGTGACATAGTATAATCCTCCTTGTTAAAATATACATGATACAATAAATGTATATTTTAACAAGGAGGTGAAATCAATGTTAGTGAAGAAAGCATACAAATTCCGTCTCTATCCAAACAAAGCACAAGAAATTCTAATCGCAAAGACGATTGGCTGTTCACGGTTTGTGTTCAATCATTTTCTAGCAAAGTGGAATGATGCTTATAAAGAAACAGGCAAAGGATTAACTTATAATGCTTGTTCTTCTCAATTAACTGAGCTAAAGAAAGAATTAGTATGGCTAAAAGAGGTAGACAGCATTGCTATTCAATCTTCACTTAAAAAACTTGCTGATTCGTATACTCGATTCTTCAAGAAACAGAATAAAGCACCACGATTTAAGTCTAAAAAGAATAGAGTTCAATCTTATACAACAAAGCACACGAACGACAACATCGCCATTGTGGGAAATAGAATCAAATTACCGAAACTTGGACTTGTAAAGTTTGCAAAAAGCCGTGAAGTAGGAGGGCGTATTTTGAATGGAACTGTTAGACGTAATCCAAGTGGAAAATACTTTGTTTCCATTCTTGCAGAAGTGGAAGTTCATGAATTTCCTAAAACTGGTTCATCTGTCGGTGTGGATGTCGGGTTGAAAAATTTTGCTATCCTTTCTACAGGTCAAATATTTGATAATCCTAAGTTTCTCCGTACTTTAGAAAAGAAGTTAGTCAAAGCACAACGGGTTCTTTCCAGACGGCAAGAGTTAGCAGTGAAACGAACATGCAAGTTGGACAAATCTAAAAACTATCAAAAACAAAAACGCAAGGTAGCTCGTATTCACGAAAAAATCACCAATGCGAGAACGGATTACTTGCAAAAAATCTCTACTGACATCATCAAAAACCACGATATAATCGGTATTGAAGATTTGCCAGTAAGCAACATGTTGAAAAATCACAAATTAGCTAAAGCGATTAGTGAGGTATCTTGGTCACACTTCAGAACGATGTTAGAGTACAAGGCGAAATGGTACGGTAAGCAAGTTATTGCAGTATCAAAGACATTCGCTTCTTCGCAGTTGTGTTCTCATTGTGGTTATCAAAATAAAGACGTTAAGAATCTAAACCTTCGTCAGTGGAACTGTCCATCTTGTGGCACGCACCACGATAGAGATATTAACGCAGGACAAAATCTTAAAAATGAAGCTATAAGACTTCTAACCGTAGGGACTACGGGGTTAGCCTACTAAGATAATCGAAGGATACTTTGGTGTTCGTAGGAATTCCCCACTTCAAACAGACCGTAAGGTTGTTAAGTGGTGGGTAGTTCAACCATGTATTTTGGCAACTATGGGTGAATCATAGACTAAATGGATAAAAAATTACATTACCAGATACTTTATGACGTGTACGCATTGAAAAATTTATATTTTTATTTCCGAAAGGGGAATTAATGTGATAAAACTTGTACTCATTCGTCACGGACAAAGTTTATGGAATCTTGAAAACAGATTTACAGGATGGACAGATGTAGACTTATCGAAAAATGGATTAAGTGAAGCAAGAGAAGCGGGTGCAATTTTAAAAAACAATGGATACACGTTTGATGTTGCATACACTTCTGTTTTAAAACGGGCAATTCGAACACTTTGGATTATTCTTCATGAAATGGATCTTGCTTGGGTTCCTGTACATAAGTCCTGGAAGTTAAATGAAAGGCATTACGGAGCATTGCAAGGTTTAAATAAGGATGAGACAGCAAAGAAATATGGTGATGAGCAAGTTCATATATGGAGAAGAAGTACGGATGTAAGACCACCAGCTCTTACTGAAGATGATCCAAAGTATGAAGCTGATGATCCGAGATATAAGTTTTTGAAAAAAGACGAGTTTCCACTTACAGAGTGTCTAGAGGATACGGGACAAAGAGTACTGGAATTTTGGCATAATGAAATTGTACCGACGTTACAATCTGGACAAAAGGTCATTATCTCATCTCATGGAAATACGATTCGTTCTCTTGTGAAATATTTAGATAATCTATCGGATGATGGTGTTGTATCATTAAATATTCCGACGAGTATACCACTCGTATATGAATTAGATGAAAATTTACGCCCAATTCGTCATTACTATTTAAGTATGAATGGTGAAGTTCCGGAAGGTGTGATTCCGAAACATATATCCTGATAAAAAATATTTGTGAAAATTTGAAATGCATGCTTGTCTACATATACAATGTAGATTCATTATAAAAGACGTGGGTTCCTTTTTAGTATATGCAATGTAGCTTACTTTAGAAGGTTGTCCATGTCTTTTGTCATAATGAGAGTGAAGTGAGCATGTAATGATATCGTGAGAAGTTTTTGAATGGAGGGTGATGTGATTGACAGTCTCTAACATTCGAATTGGTTTGTTTTTTCTCGTACTAGTTTTTTTATTTCTTATTTTCTTTTATTGGAAAAATGAAGAACTGTACGAAGAGAAAAAGCAACTTATTCGAAAAACATGGTATGGTGTGTTTATTACATCGGTTACAATTTATTTCATGATGAAAGGAATTGATTTGACCCTCTGGAAAAATATTTTACTGTTCGTTGCGATGGTGATATTTGTTGATATTGCATTTATTTTAACTCCAAATATTTCAGAAATATGGGGTGCGAAATTTAGTGATATCGGAAAGACCGTTCAATCCATTAAACGCTCACTAATCGCTTCGAAAGCACGAGGAGAGATTTATACTACAATTATTCAAAATGTAAATCCCGCAGCATTTGGTACGATGGAGTGGCGGGCAGAGGCTGAGTATGCACAAAGTTTAAATGCATTTCTTGATACGTACGCTGAAAAAATTGGAGCGAAAATCGTTGTATTTGTGACAGCAGATGAATTGAATACGAATTTCCGTGGTATCCGCTCTCAATTTAGTATTACAGTACCTTTAGAACATATAGAGCAGTTAAATGAGCAAAAAGCGGTGCAAGTTGAAAATGTCGGTATCATACCTGCGAAAATAGTAAAAGATGTTTGTATTGTTATTGATGGTCAAAAGAACAATCTTCAAGATCGAGATTTTGAAAATGTATATAATTTAACGATTCATCATAGTTATTTTAGGAAGTAAGGACAGAATATGAATTCTGTCCTTTTCTCCTATACATAATTTAGAACAAATTCCGAGTTAATCGGACAAAAGTTGAATAAAATCGGACAATCATTCCTACACTAGCACGTAGAGGTGATTGTAGTGGAAAAAGAGTATAGTAATGAATTCTTTAAAGAAGAAGCTGAGGATATAACAGATTTCTCTTTAATTAAAGGAGATACAATGCAGCAAGTAGAAGATTTAGAAGAAGAATTAAAAAGAAAAGGATAAAAGTGCGTCTGGTTTATATTTGGGATATAATTAAGAGAGAAAGATTGTATCTTTTTTAAAAAAGGGGGAGGAAAAAATGCAAGAAATGAAACAACAAAAACTTGCTTTTTTTAAGGAAAAAAAAGAAGCACCGAATACAGATTTCTCTCTTGTGAAAGGTGCATTAACGGAAAATATTAATCGACTAGAAAAGCTCATGAACGGTGATGCATCAAAATATATACAAGGGAAAAAATTGAAAGAAAATGTATAAAAGCATTTTCTTTTTTTATTTCTTCTTCATTCCTGTCGCAAATTCCTTAAAATCTAGTTTCTCATAGTAGGGAACATTTTCCTCTGTACAAAGTAATTGTAAATGAAGATTCGTTTGTTGACACTTCACTACCAACTTCTCAATTATTTTTCTACCTATTCCTTGATTCTGGTATAGTGGATGGACGATTAAGCCACAAAGATAAGCATTGATTGCTCCATCTGAAATGACGCGCCCTGTACCTATTAATTGATTTTTGTCATAGGCAGATACTACAAAAGTGCTTTGAGCAGTAGCTATAAATAATTGTTCTTTTGATAACTTCAGGTAATCATTCCAGCCGACAGAATCATACAAATCGAAAATATGCTCAGGACAAGGGAGCTCCTCTGTAAAATGCATATACATTCTCCTTAAAATTGAAAATTTAATGTGTTAATTTATACTAACATTTCTAAAGTAGTTACACGAAGAACACTTTAAGAGTTAAATAGAAAATAGTTTTGATAAGTAGAGCAGGGAAGATTCAAAACATTAATAAAAATTGAAACGATGAAGCGTGGTATAATGGTATGGAGAAGAATGAATTAAAATGAACTTTTATTCAATGAATTATATGTAAGAGAGGAGCTTAAAAATGTATTCTAATTTAGAACAATTAACAAAGCACCCTGTATTTTATCATTTTGCAGAAATTTCAAAGATTCCAAGAGGATCTGGAAATGAAAAAGAAATTAGTGATTTCTTAGTGAAATTTGCAAAAGATCGTAATCTAGAAGTGATACAAGATGAAGCTTTAAACGTAATTATTAAAAAGTCAGCAACTGCTGGCTATGAAAATGTTCCTGCAATTATTATTCAAGGCCATATGGACATGGTTTGCGAGAAGAACCAAGCAACAGTTCATGATTTTGAAAAGGATCCAATTGAGTTACGAATTGTTGGAGACATGTTGTATGCAAACCAAACGACTTTAGGTGCAGATAATGGTATTGCGGTTGCATATGCATTAGCACTATTAGATTCAACAGATATTCCGCATCCAGCTCTTGAAGTTGTTATTACGACAGAAGAAGAAACAACAATGGGTGGTGCTTTTACTGTTGATTCGAAGCACTTTGATGGAAAAATATTTATTAATATTGATTCTGAAGAAGATCATAAATTATTAGTGAGCAGTGCAGGCGGAGCAAAGGCAGTTGCAACGATTCCTGTTGTTTGGGAAGAATCACTTGCTGAACTAGAAGCATATCGTTTATATGTCGGAGGCTTAAAAGGTGGCCATTCTGGTATGGAAATTGATAAGCAACGCGGTAATGCGAATAAAGCTTTAGGAAGAGTTCTTCATGATTTATCAAATGAAATCCCATTTTACATGAGTGAAGTTCATGGTGGATTAAAAACAAATGCAATTCCACGTGAAAGTGTAGCAACAATCTTATTATCTGCAAATAATGTACAAAAAGTAGAAGAGAAAGTAGCAGGATGGACACGTATATTACAAGAAGAGTTGCGTGCTGTAGATCCTGATGTACATGTTTCTCTCACAAAATTAGAAGAAAAAGTAGAAAAAGTATTTGCAAAAGAAACACAAAAACAACTTATTTCTTCTTTATTCTTAATTCCAAATGGCATTCAAAGCATGAGCATGGACATTAAAGGACTTGTAGAAAGCTCAACAAATTTAGGTGTTATTGAAACAATACATAATGAAATTAAATTGCGAAACGAAGTAAGGAGTTCTGTAAGTAGTTTAAAACAGCACATTACGAATGAAATTAAGCATATTGCAGAATTAGTTGGAGCAAAGTTTGAGAAGGAATCTGAGTATCCAGAATGGCCGTACAATCCAAATTCATCTATTCGTGATTTGTTTGAAAAGGTGCATAAAGAAAAATATAATAAAGATGCTGAAATCTTTGCGGTACATGCTGGTATCGAATGTAGTGTATTTGTTCAAAAAATGCCTGAATTAGATGCGATCTCATTTGGACCAGATATTTTCAACGTTCATACACCAGATGAGCATATTAGTATTTCATCAGTTGTGAATAACTGGGGATATTTCGTTGATGTTATGAGAGAAACGAAAACATTAGCATAAAGATATAAATTAATTGAACTACCTAAGATTTCCTTAGGTAGTTTTTTATTGTATTAGGATGGCAAACACATAGAAATTTGTATACAGATAAAATCAATAAGAGGAAGAGGATATTTGTAATTTTAGTTAGAGAGGACGAAATTTGAGGGCGATAATTTCATGTACTGTATTGAAAGAAGAAATGAAATATTTTAAAACTAAACTATTTGATAAAAACTTAATGATGTGATTAAAAAGAAGTGCTAAAAATATATGTAATAGAACTTTTATAAGGGAAAAAATATGAAAAAAGGATATAAAAGATTATTCACTATAAGTGCGTTAGCAATAGGAGTGAGTACATTCTCATATTTACAAAATAATTTATTAAGTGTAAGTAAAATAGTAATAACATCTAGTAAAATATCTTCTCAGTTCAAAGGATTTTTAATAGACCAGAAATTGCAGTCGTACAGTTGAGTTAAGTTGTACCAAAAAGTACAGGTATCCATTACAATTTTGTTAAATTTGTTGTACGTTTCATAAACTAACAAATTTTGACGTCCTTTTTTGTTATAGTGTAAATAATTAAAATACTCAGCTTTTATTTAAATTAGAATGTTTATAGCTAGTGCATATAAAAACTTTTTATAAAGGAGTGTACACATGCATAAAGAATTTGAAATTGAGGAATACACTGCAATTGAGGAGCAAATCCATTATTATAGTCAGAGCTTATTAGTGAATCATCCAGAGCAAGTTGTAAAGTACTTAGAAAAGAGGTTAGAAAAATATACAGAAACATTAAAATATGCGCACTTGTATCCTGAAAAAGTTATTTTGCCTATACAACAATTAGTTATTGAGTATTCTTTAGATCTTGCTAGAATTAGAAAGTATTTAAATTTAGAGACGTAGCTTATAAATAATGAATTAAAATGAAACAGAGTCGACGGTGAGAAATTCATTCTATTGTCGACTCTGTTTCATTGTTTTATAGAAAATATATTCGTCGTTCGGTAAAGGTTAGAAAAATAATACTTATAAATAAAGTTTGACATATAATACTCTAAGAGTAAAATAAAAGTGAGTACTCACTCATTTTTTGTAAAAGGAGGATGATTTTAATGTCACAAATCCCCGTAATTTTAGAAAGTGTATCAAAGCGTTTTGGAAAGAAAGAAGTATTGCATAATATTTCTTTATCCATAGCGCAGACAGAGATTTTTGGTTTAGTAGGTCCTTCAGGTTCTGGGAAAACGACACTTATTAAGATGATTGCTGGTATTAGTGAAGCAACGACCGGTGAAGTAACAGCTTTAGGAACGAAAATGCCTAATTTAAGTGGCACGAAACAAATAGGGTATATGGCGCAAGCAGATGCGCTGTATGAAGAATTATCAGCATATGAAAATGCGGATTTTATTGCAACTATGTATGGATTAAAAGGTAAGCGTAAGAAAGAGAGAATAGAAGAAGTATTTACATTAGTTCAATTATCACAGCATGCAAAAAAGCAAGTACAACATTTTTCAGGTGGAATGAAGAAACGTTTATCACTTGCAATAGCACTTTTACATGAGCCAAAGTTATTGATTTTAGATGAACCAACTGTTGGAATTGATCCAGTTCTTCGTAAATCTATTTGGGAGAAATTTTATGAACTCAAAAAACAAGGAACAACGATTATTGTGACAACACATATTATGGATGAAGCGGAATTTTGTGAACGTCTTGGATTAATTAGAGATGGTAAGTTAATTGCGACGGGAACACCAAATGACTTAAAAGATCGAACTTCATCAGGACGGATTGAAGATGTCTTTCTATTGGAAGGAGCGATTGAATCATGAGAATTGGTGGTGTAGTTATTCGTATTATTCGTCAGTTTTTTCGAGATAAACGATCACTTGCGATGATGTTTGGAGCTCCGATGTTACTCCTTTGGTTATTATCGCTTGTGTTTACTCAGAAGGATTATACACCTCAGATTGCGCTAGTAGATGTTCCAGCACCTGTTGTAGAGGCAATGAAAAAACAAGATGCAACAATTTATGAGTATAGTAAAGACAATGCGCATTCTAAATTAGAAAAGCAAAAAATAGATGCGATTATAACTTTAGAAAATGGAAAAGTAAACGTATTATTAGAAGGTAGTGACTCTTCGAAAAATCGTGCCGTGCTACAAGTATTACAAAAGGGCGCCGAAAAAAATGAAATGCCTGGTATGAAACCAGAAATTGATTTTTTACATGGATCTGCAGACTTTACAATGTTTGATGGACTTGGACCTGTATTAATTGGTTTCTTTACATTTTTCTTTGTCTTTATTTTATCAGGTGTATCTTTTGTACGTGAGCGGTTAAGTGGAACGTTGGAAAGACTTTTATCCACCCCAGTGCGAAGATGGGAAATTGTTGTAGGTTATATACTGGGATTTGGTATTTTTGCGTTTTTACAATCTGTTATCATTGTAAGTTTCTCTGTTTATATTCTTGATTTATATGTAGCAGGATCTCCGTGGCTTACATTACTGATTACATGTATGCTTTCATTAACAGCATTAACATTAGGAACATTTTTATCAGCATATGCGAATAACGAATTCCAAATGATTCAGTTTATTCCGCTAGTCATCGTACCGCAAATTTTCTTTTCAGGTTTGTTTCCAATGGAATCAATGAATAAGTGGCTACAAATGCTTGGAAAGCTATTTCCGCTCACATATGGTGCTGATGCGATGAGACAAGTGATGATTCGTAATCAAGGATTTACTGAAATTGCAGGAGATCTTGGTGTGTTACTTCTTTTTGCGCTATTATTTGCGGTAGGAAATGTATTTGCTTTAAAGAAACATCGCAGAATATAATGTTTATAAAAAAGGGGCATTATGAATGAAAAAAGATTGGTTAGAGGAGTTGATCGCTGCTACGGATACAGATAAGCGTAATGAACGGCAGATGCGTATATTAGAAGCAGCGGTTGATATGTTTGGAGAGAAAGGATATGCATCCACTTCAACGAGTGAGATTGCAAAGCGTGCTGGTGTAGCGGAGGGAACGATCTTCCGCTACTATAAAACGAAAAAAGATTTACTATTAGCGGTTGTCATGCCTACATTAACAAAGTTCGCTGCACCATTTTTTGTACAAGCTTTTGCAAAAGAAGTACTTGAAAATACGTATAAATCTTATGAAGAGTTTTTAAGAGTGGCGATTCGAAATCGGTTTGAGTTCGCTAAAAAACATTTTCCAATGTTAAAAATTTTAATGCAAGAAGTACCGTTTCAACCAGAATTAAAAAATGAAATACAACAATTAGTAGAGGAGGAACTTTTTTCCCGCTTTAAAAAATTAATTGTGTATTTTCAAGAACAAGGGCAAATTATTGAAATGCCGACACCTTCAGTTATACGTTTTACTTTATCAGTTATAATAGGCTTGATTTTAACTCGATTTTTATTGCTACCCGAAGAAAAATGGGATGATGAAGTGGAAATTGAAAATACAATTCAATTTATTTTGTATGGATTAACGCCTCGGAGGTAATAAAATGCGACAATTTGCTAAGCCGACAGTTGTTGTCAGTAAATGTCTAGAATTTGATGCTTGTCGTTATAATGGAGATATGATTCCTGATGTTACAATTCGAAACTTACAGCCGTTTGTTACGTTTATTCCCGTATGTCCTGAAGTGGAAATTGGATTAGGAATTCCACGCGAAACCATTCGAATTGTCGAAGATAGTGGAGTTCATAAGCTTGTACAGCCTTCAACAAGAGAAGATGTGACAGAGAAAATGCAACGGTTTTCTGATCAATTTTTAAGTACTTTACCGGAAGTTGATGGTTTTATTTTAAAGAATCGTTCTCCGAGTTGTGGAACTAGAGATGTGAAAATTTATACGGGATATGAAAAATCACCAGCAAAAGGGAAAGGTGCAGGTCTATTTGGTAGTGCCGTACTAAAAAAATTTTCGCATGTTGCGATAGAAGAAGAAGGTAGATTGTCGAATTTTATTATTCGTGAGCATTTCTTTACGAGGTTGTTTACAATCGCTCACTTTAAAACGATTAAACAGAATAAAGCTTTGAAAGAACTAGTATCATTTCAGTCAGATCACAAATATTTATTTATGGCATATAATCAGGTGAAACAGAAAGAATTAGGCCGAATTATTGCGAATCATACAAAGGATAATATTGAAAATATCTTTGACAATTATGAGGAAACCTTATATGAATTATTGAAGCGGACACCTCGCTATACATCAAATATAAACGTATGCCAGCACATTTTTGGATACTTTAAAAGTAAGTTAAAAAAGCAAGAAAAAGAGTATTTTTTAACGTTGCTTCAAAAATATGCAGATAAGAAAATACCTCTTAGTAGTTTACTTGTCGTTTTAAAGTCGTGGGTCTTTCGTTTTGAAGAGCACTATTTGTTAAGACAAACATATTTTGAACCATATCCTGAAGCATTAGTAGAAATATCAGATTCAGGTAAAGGAAGAGATTATTAAAGAAAAATCGCATAATTCGACATGAAAATTCCTACGTTGTTGTAGAACAATGTAGGAATTTTTTTGTGCATGAGTACAGAATCTGTTTTAAAATTAAATTATGACAGAATTATAACAATTATCTAACTAATAATCTTGTCTTTTGAAAAGCAATGTTTGTAGTACAGACTCGCACGCTGTCGAAACTCAATATTCGATAAGGAGTGTGTAGCGGAATGGAATTTACTCTAACTCGCGAAAAACAAATGATTAAAGAAATGGTACGTGACTTTGCTGAAAAGGAAATTGCACCAAAAGCTGTGTATTATGACAAAACAGCTGAATTTCCATATGAAACATTTCAAAAAATGGGCGAACTAGGACTATTAGGAATCCCATTCCCAGAAGAGTATGGAGGTTCTGGCGGCGATACTCTATCGTACGCGTTAGCTGTTGAAGAAATTGGCCGTGCTTGTGGCGGTACAGGTTTAAGTTATGCTGCAACAATTTCATTAGGTGCTTCGCCAATTTATTACTTTGGTACAGAAGAACAAAAGCAGAAGTATTTAGTTCCAATGGCATCTGGAAAAACATTAGGTGCTTTTGGTTTAACAGAGCCGAACGCTGGATCCGATGCAGGTGGAACACAAACAAAAGCGTTTTTGGATGGCGATGAATATGTGATTAGCGGTGAGAAGTGTTGGATTACAAATGCAGAGTATGCAAATACAATTATTGTAACCGCTGTCAACGGTGTCGAAGAAAATGGAAAAAAACGTATTTCTGCATTTATTGTACCAACAACAAGTGAGGGATTAACGATTTCAAGTCCATACGATAAGATGGGTGTTCGTGCCTCTAATACTTGTGAAATCGTACTTGATAGCGTTCGTGTACCGAAAGAGAATATTCTTGGTGATGTAAATAAAGGATTTAAGCAATTCTTATATACACTTGATGGAGGCCGGATTTCAATCGCAGCATTAGCTGTAGGGATTGCACAGTCTGCTTTTGAGCGTGCACTTCAATATGCAAAAGAGCGCCAGCAATTTGGAAAAACGATTTCTAATTTCCAAGCGATTCAATTTAAACTGGCAGATATGGCTACTGAAGTGGAATTGGCGCGTAATTTAGTACATAAAGCAGCTTGGTTAAAAGATCATGATAAACCTTTCGGTAAAGAAGCGGCTATGGCAAAATTATTTGCATCTGAAGCAGCAAGCCGTATTGCGAATCAAGCAGTGCAAATTCACGGTGGATATGGTTATATGCGTGAATATGAAGTAGAGCGTCATATTCGTGATGCGAAACTTTTAGAAATTGGTGAAGGAACTTCTGAAATTCAACGTCTCGTAATTGCAAGACATTTAGGGTGTAGATAAAAGGAGGACTCACTATGTTTCAAAAAATATTAATTGCTAATCGTGGAGAAATTGCAGTTCGTATTATTAAAACTTGTCAAAAACTTGGAATTCGTACAGTTGCTATTTATTCAGAGGCAGATGAAAATGCGCTTCATGTAAAGCTAGCAAATGAGGCTTATGTGGTAGGTGGTCCTCGTGTTCAAGAGAGTTATTTAAACCTTGAAAAAATCATCGAGATTGCAAAGAAAACGAATGTAGAGGCGATTCACCCAGGGTATGGATTATTGTCAGAAAATCCTTCCTTCGCGATTCGCTGTAAAGAAGAAGGAATTGTATTTATCGGTCCTTCTGAAGAAATCATTGCAAAGATGGGTAGTAAAATCGAATCACGTCTGGCAATGCAAGAAGCAAATGTTCCAGTTGTACCAGGAATCACAACGAATATTGAGACTGCTGAGGAAGCGATTGAAATTGCAAAACAAATTGGTTATCCATTAATGCTCAAGGCATCCGCGGGCGGCGGAGGCATTGGAATGCAGTTGATGGAAACTGAGCAAACGCTCACCAAGGCATTTGAGAGCAATAAAACGCGCGCACAAAACTTTTTTGGTAATGGTGAAATGTACTTAGAGCGTTATATTGCAGATGCACATCATATCGAAATTCAACTTCTTGCGGATACACACGGTAATACGGTGTATTTATGGGAACGTGAATGCTCTGTGCAACGCCGTAATCAAAAAGTGATTGAAGAAGCACCGTCTCCATTTTTAGATGAAGAAACGCGTAAAGCGATGGGAGAAGTTGCTGTACAAGCAGCAAAAGCTCTTGGTTATACAAATGCAGGTACTGTTGAATTTCTTGTAGATGATCAGAAAAATTTCTATTTCTTAGAGATGAATACAAGATTACAAGTGGAGCATCCTGTTACGGAAGAAATTACCGGTTTAGATTTAGTTGAACAACAATTACTTATTGCGTCTGGTGAAAAGCTTTCCTTTACGCAGGAGGATATAAATCGTAGTGGTCATGCCATTGAAGTGCGTATTTATGCGGAAGATCCAAAGACATTTTTCCCATCTCCTGGGAAGATTACGGGGCTAACTTTACCAAAGACAGTGCGTATTGATCACTTTTTGGAAAATAATGTGACAATCACACCGTTTTATGATCCGATGATTGCAAAAGTGATTGCTCATGGAGAAACGCGTGAAGAAGCAATTGAAAAATTACATGATGCACTTCAAGAAATGAAAGTGGAAGGTATTAAAACAAATACCTTAATGCTTCTGCAAGTGCTAGAAGATGAAGTATTCCAAAGTGGCATTTATACAACAAGTTTTGTAACAAAACAACTTGTAAAAAAATAAGGTTTATGAATATTAAAGGGGGAAAAAATGATGACAAAAGTGTATGCATCGATGGCAGGTAATGTTTGGAAGATTGTTGTGGGAGTAGGAGACACAGTAGAAGAAGAACAGGATGTCGTCATTTTGGAATCTATGAAAATGGAAATTCCAATCGTTTCAGAAGAAGCTGGCACAGTCATGAAAATAAATGTGCAAGATGGCGATTTTGTTAATGAAGGAGATGTATTGGTAGAGATTGAATAGGGTAAAAAAGGGGTGAAATGTATTGAAGCTACCTACTTTTGCTGTCATTAAAGAAGTGGGACCACGTGATGGTTTACAAAATGAAAAGAAAATTGTTGGCACAGAAGATAAAGTGAAATGGATTCAATTACTTTCAGAAGCTGGATTATCGTATATTGAAGTTTCTTCTTTCGTTCACCCAAAATGGGTTCCTGCTTTAGCTGACGCAAGTGATGTATTTACAGAGCTAAAAAGGAAAACAGATGTTACATATGCTGCGCTTGTTCCAAATCAAAATGGTTTGGAACGAGCTCTATTGCAAAATGTAGATGAGGTGAATGTTTTTCTATCAGCAAGTGAGTCGCATAATAAAAGTAACATTAATAAGTCCATTAAAGAAGCATTATCTGTCGTACAAGATATTTCAAAGCAAGCAGAATTTGCAGGTAAAAGAGTAAGAGGTTACGTTTCTACTGTATTTGGTTGTCCTTATGAAGGAGACGTGAGTATTGATGCTGTAGACGAGTTATGTAATCAACTCTTCTCATATGGCATTTATGAAGTCTCGCTCGGAGATACGATTGGTGTAGCAAATCCATTACAAGTAGAGCGTGTATTAGAACATTTACTTAAAAAATATGATTCTTCTAAATTTGCAATGCATTTTCACAATACGTACGGAATGGCGCTTGCAAATGTCGTTCAGTCATTGGAATATGGTGTTACGAAATTTGATAGTTCTTGTGGTGGTCTTGGTGGTTGTCCTTATGCACCAGGGGCATCAGGTAATGTCGCAACAGATGATTTAGTACATATGCTCCATAAAATGGGCGTACAAACAAATATAAATGAAGAAAAGTTATTAAAGGCTAGTCAATTTATTCAAAGTAAGCTAGATATTCAATTGCCAAGTCATGTGTATAAAGCGTTGCAACATAAAACAATAAGTAGGTGATAAAATGCTACAATTACAAAACATTTCAGTAGATTATGTAACACCGCATATCGCAAAAATAACATTAAATCGTGAACGGCAAGCAAACTCATTGTCTCTTGCACTATTAGAAGAGTTGCAATCTACATTAAATCATATTAATGAAGAAGCTGATGTTCGCGTTGTGATTTTAACAGGCTATGGTGAAAAAGCATTTTGTGCCGGAGCTGATTTAAAAGAACGTGCCAATATGAATGAAGAGCAAGTACGTCATGCAGTTAGAATGATTCGCTCCACAATGGATATGGTTGAGCAATTATCACAACCTGTTATTGCTGCAATAAATGGAATTGCACTTGGTGGTGGTACCGAATTAAGTTTAGCGTGTGATTTTAGAATTGCAGCAGAAACAGCAAGCCTTGGACTTACTGAAACATCTTTAGCTATTATCCCAGGAGCTGGTGGTACGCAGCGCCTGCCAAGACTAATTGGTGTTGGCCGAGCAAAAGAATTGATTTATACAGCGAGACGCATTTCAGCGCATGAAGCGAAGGAATATGGAATGGTAGAGTTTGTGGTACCAGCTAACTTATTAGAAGAAAAAGCAATTGAAATTGCTAGAAGGATTGCTAGTAATGGTCCAATTGCCGTACGATTAGCGAAACAAGCAATTTCAAATGGAATACAAGTGGATTTGCATACCGGATTACAAATGGAGAAGCAAGCGTATGAAGGTGTAATTCATACGAAAGATCGTTTAGAAGGATTACAAGCATTTCAGGAAAAACGCAAGCCGATGTATAAGGGGGAGTAAATGTGCTAGAACAAAAACAACAATCTAATTCATTTCAAGAACGTGTTGAAACAATTAAACAAGGCGGGGCACCAAAATATCATGAGCAAAATAAAGCAAAAGGAAAAATTTTTGTTCGAGATCGCTTAGCTCTTCTATTTGATAATGGTGAGTATGTAGAAGACGCATTATTTGCTAATTGTGAGCAAACAGGCTTACCAGCAGATGGTGTTGTAACTGCTACTGGTAAAATACATGGTCGTACTGTATGCGTTATGGGAAATGATTCAACAGTTAAAGCAGGGTCTTGGGGTTCTCGAACTGTTGAAAAAATCTTACGTATACAAGAAACAGCTGAAAAGTTACGTGTACCACTTTTTTATCTTGTCGATTCTGCAGGTGCTCGTATTACTGACCAAGTTGAAATGTTCCCAGGGCGCCGCGGTGCGGGTCGGATTTTTTATAACCAAGTGAAGTTATCAGGTAAGGTGCCACAAATTTGTTTATTATTTGGCCCTTCTGCAGCTGGAGGTGCTTATATTCCTGCTTTCTGTGACGTTGTTATGATGGTTGAAGGGAATGCCTCTATGTATTTAGGTTCTCCGCGTATGGCTGAGATGGTTATTGGTGAAAAAGTAACACTAGAGGAAATGGGCGGCGCTCGTATGCATTGCTCCGTATCAGGATGCGGAGATGTATTATGTAAAACAGAAGAAGATGCGATTGCTCAGGCAAGACAATATATTTCATATTTTCCAAGTAACTATCAAGAAAATGCTCCTACGACTAAGCCTCAAGAACCAAAACAGTTCGAAAAAACGTTAGAACAAATCATCCCAGAAAATCAAAATGCTCCTTTTAATATGAAAGATCTTATTAATCGCATTATCGATGAAGGCTCTTTCTTTGAAGTGAAAAAATTATTTGCACAAGAACTTATTACAGGATTAGGACGAATTGATGGGAAACCTGTTGGTATTGTTGCAAATCAACCGCGTATGAAAGGCGGCGTATTATTCCACGATTCTGCTGATAAAGCAGCAAAGTTTATTAATTTATGTGATGCGTATCATATTCCATTATTATTCCTTGCGGATGTACCTGGATTTATGATTGGAACGAAAGTTGAGAGAGCTGGCATTATTCGTCACGGTGCGAAAATGATTTCTGCAATGAGTGAAGCGACAGTACCGAAAATTTCAATCGTTGTTCGTAAAGCATATGGTGCTGGTCTATATGCAATGGCAGGCCCAGCTTTCGAGCCGGATTGCTGCCTTGCATTGCCGACGGCTTCCATTGCTGTAATGGGACCTGAAGCTGCTGTTAATGCTGTGTATGCAAATAAAATTGCAGCATTGCCAGAAGAAGAGCGTGCAAGATTCATTGCTGAAAAACGTGAAGAATATAAAAAAGATATCGATATTTATCGTCTAGCATCAGAAATGGTAATTGATGGTATTGTTCATCCAAATGATTTACGTGAAGAACTGAAAAAACGCTTTGAAATGTACATGAGTAAATATCAAGTATTTACAGATCGAAAACATCCAGTTTATCCAGTATAAAAGCCCTATTAAGGGCTTTCTTGTTCGAAAAATGAGGAGGGGAAAACATTGAAACAAGCTGTTTGGTTTCCAACAGAAGAATATAAAGATAAAACACGCTTATATGGATGGATGAAATCGCTTGGCTATGAAGATTATGAAGCATTTTATAACAAATCAATTGAAGAAACCGCATGGTTTTGGGGGGAAGCAGAACGTGCAGTTGGCTATCAATGGATGAAACCATACACAGAAGTACTAGATTTAGAAAACGGTACGCCATTTGCACAGTGGTATACAGGGGGAACTTGCAATGTTGTAGAATCTGCATTATCTCGATGGCTTGCAGATGAAGAAACGAAAACACAGCCTGCCTTAATGTATGAAGGAGAAAATGGAACGACAAAATCGTTTACATATGAAGAGATTGATGAATGGGTAAGCCGTGTGGCAAACGGATTAAAGCATTCTGGAATCGAAAAAGGTGATCGTGTAACTATTTACATGCCGATGATCCCAGAAACAGTTGTTGCCATGCTGGCAGTAATGAAAATAGGTGCGATTATTTCCCCGATTTTTTCTGGGTTCGCAGCTGATGCAGTCATGACGCGTATACAAGCCGCAGGATCAAAAATGATTATTACAGCTGATGGTTTCTCACGCCGTGGTAAAATTGTCTCTTTAAAAGATGAAGTAGATAAAGCGTGTGAACATTGCCCATCTATTGAGAAAGTTGTAATTGTACGTCATGCGGGAAATGATTTTACACCTCATAACTATGACCTTTCATGGAGTATTCTTGAAAAAGAAAAGCCGTTTTCACATGCTGAAGAAATGAAAAGTGATGACCCACTGATGCTCATTTATACATCAGGGACAACTGGTAAGCCAAAAGGAACAGTACACACACATGCTGGATTTCCTCTGAAATCGGCATTTGATGCAGGGTTTGGTATGAATATTAAGCAAGGTGACCGCGTGTTATGGGTGACTGATATGGGCTGGATGATGGGACCATTTTTATTATTTGGCTCTCTTATTAATGGGGCAACAATGGTAATGTATGAAGGTGTTCCTGACTACCCTAAAGCAGATCGATTATGGGAAACGGTTGATCGATATCAAATTACTCACCTTGGAATTTCACCAACATTAATTCGAGCACTGATGGCAAAAGGTGATGAAAATGTACAGAAACATTCTTTAGAAAGTTTAGAGGTATTTGCTTCAACAGGTGAGCCTTGGAATCCGGATCCTTGGATGTGGCTCTTTGAAACAGTTGGAAAAGGAAAGGTACCAATTTGTAACTATTCAGGCGGAACCGAAATTTCTGGTGGAATCTTCGGGAACGTCTTAGTTAAACCAATTGCACCGATTAGTTTCAATGCATCTTTACCTGGGATGGCAGCTGTGGTATTAGATGAACAAGGAATTCCAATTCGTGATGAAGTTGGCGAATTATGTTTAGAAAAACCATGGGTTGGAATGACGAAAAGCTTCTGGGGAGATGACGAGCGCTACATCAATACGTATTGGTCACGTTTTGAAAATAAGTGGGTACACGGTGATTGGGTAATCTATGACGGAGAGCAATATATCATTACAGGACGTTCTGATGATACATTAAATATTGCTGGAAAGCGTATCGGACCAGCTGAATATGAATCAATCCTTGTAAAGCATCATGATGTAATAGAAGCAGCAGCAATAGGTGTACCAGATGAAGTGAAAGGCGAGGTTTGTCACTGTTTCGTTGTTTTACGAGAAGGGACAATATTTACGACTGAACTCAAAAAAGAGTTGATGAATTTAGTAAATTCACATATTGGAAAGGCGTTATGTCCAAAAGATATTCATGTTGTAGAGGATTTGCCTAAGACACGCAATTCAAAAGTGATGAGACGAGTAATTAAAGCGGCGTATATAGGAAAGGAATTGGGTGATTTATCTTCTTTAGTAAATCCAGAGGTTGTTTCATATATTCAGGAATTAAAAGCTAAACAAATATAATAATAAAAAATGAGTTCTTTATAAAGAGCTCATTTTTTATTATCTCTATTTTAAACACGGTATAGGACAATTGTTTGTTTTCTTGTATCTATGTGTTTGTCTCTATCACTTTATTTCTTTCTACATAATTTATAGTAAAAGGATAAAGGGGTGAAATAATGAGTTGTCGTGAAGATTGGTTTGAAAAGAAACATTCTAAATGTTGGGATCACAAAAAGCATTCTAAATGCTGGGATGATCATGATGATGACTGCTGGAGAGAATTTAAGAAGTGCAAAAAAGATCGAAATGAAAAATGCGATTGTTGTTGCACAACAGGTCTAGTTAAGAGACTAAGATCTTTCATAGGTACAGGTGTTGCTGTAACAATTACTACTAAAAGTGGTGCTACAGTGACTGGTACTGTTGCAGCTGTCTCATGTGACACTGTTGATATTGTTGCAGGCACTACACGGACAACAGTTTCGGTTTGCGAAATTGAGTTTTTCTCAAGAGCAAATGCGATTTAGTTGATAAAAGGCTGCTCTGTTTAGGGCAGCTTTTTTTGATAAGTAGTCATAAACACTCCTGTTATTTTGTAGTGAGTACTAGATATTATATCTGTATTGAAAAAGTCTCATATATTTTTCTCTTTCCTAATGGAGTAATGTGAATTGCTCTTGAGTGTTCGGCTCTAGCAATCCAATTTTCATGTAACAGTTGCTCCAAAATAGCGTTCCCCAAAGAGCCCGCTATATGATGTTGCCTTTCACTCCAATCTAAGCAACATTTTGAAAAAAACCTTCTTTTTTTATATAACGAATCTAAATCAATACCAAAACTCTCAAAAAATTCTTGTCCCTTTTTCGTTACTTTAAATTGTAAACCATCTTTGATTAATATTTCATTGTCTAAAAGTGAATTTGTAATTTCAACACCTAATTTTCCGGCTAAATGGTCATAGCAAGTTCGGGCATATTGAATTTCTTTAGTCTCCTTTGATTGCTTAAAGGATCGAATTGGTTCTGGAGAGGCCAAATATAGTATTTTTTCCAGCGATTCTGCTATTTCATGGTTGGCTATTTTGTAATAACGGTGTCTTCCATGTTTTTCAACATCTATAATCTGTGCTTCATATAGTTTTTGAAGATGAAAACTGGCTGTTTGTGGTTTGATTTTTGCTGCATGTGCTAATTCGGTAGCTGGATGTGGACGACCATCCAAAAGTTGAACTAGAATTGTTGCTCGTGATCTATCGCTAATAAGAGAAGCTATTTTTGCTGCATTTACATTCATTTGCATCACTCCTTATTTTACATCCATATTTCGATGATAATGGAATTATTTGTGTTTTACAATACAAATGAAGAAATAAGAATAGGAGTGATTTTATGGATTTCACATTTCAACAAGGTTCCTGTAAAGAAATCAAGCCAAAAATTTTATATTACGGAATGCCAATTTATTTATTATCAACATTAAATGAAGATGGAACAACAAATATAAGTCCAATGTCTTCTTCATGGGCTTTAGGTAACTATATTATTTTAGGTGTTGGACTTGGAGGAAAATCAATTGAGAATCTTGAAAGAAACAGAGAGTGCGTAATTAATTTACCTCCTTCATCGCAGTGGGAGCAAGTAGAAAAAATTTCACCTTATACAGGGGTAGAGAAAGTTCCGGTTTATAAACAAGAAATGGGATATACATATCAAAAAGATAAATTTACAATAGCGGGTTTTACACCAATTGATTCAAAATCTGTAAAACCACAACGAATAAAAGAATGTCCACTACAAATTGAGGCAAAAGTAAAAGACATACGTATTCCAGAATATGGTCCTTTCTTCGCAATTGTTGAAACGGAAGTTCTTCATGTATATGCCCATGAAGAAATAATTAAAGGGGAAAATCATATTAATCCAGAAAAATGGAATCCGTTATTTTATAGTTTTAGACATTATTTTTCAATAGGAAAAGAGTTAGGGAAGAATTATCGAGCTTAAATCTTAAAAGGGGCCAGAGGTAATGATTAAACTTGAATATTTTGAAAGAAGCGATTTCAAACAGCTGCTGGGTTGGATTCATTCAGAGGAATTTTTATTGCAATGGGGAGGACCAGCATTTACTTACCCATTACAGGAAAAACAATTAGAGAAGTATATAAAGAATGCAAATTATGAGAATGCAGACGTATTTGTATATAAAGTGATTGATCAAAAAACTGGAAAGGTTATAGGGCATATTTCGCTTGGGAAAATTGACCGAATAAATAACTCTGCAAGAATTGGAAAAGTTTTAGTTGGGGACTCAAGTATGAGAGGGAAATCTATTGGGAAAAAGATGATGGAAGCAGTGCTCAACGTTGCATTTGGACAACTAAAATTGCATAGAGTTTCTCTCGGAGTATTTGATTTTAATACATCTGCCATTGCATGTTATGAAAAAGTTGGATTTGTAAAAAAAGAGTTATTGAGAGATGCGAGGAAAATAGGAGATGAGTATTGGAGTTTGTAGGAAATGAGTATTTTAGAACATGAATGGTTTAATAGAATGTAACAAACAGGCAAGAGATGGAAGAGAGTATGCATCTAGGTGGAATGGAATGAACTGACCAGAATATAGTAAAGTGAGAGATATGAGAATGTACTCGTGTGAAAATGATGATAAACTTTCGGAATGTGAATCTATCTAGAAGTATAATTTTCTCATTTGTAGATTAATATATACGAGAGGTGGTTATAATCTGAGGGGGCTTGTCATTTTAGAATTATATACAAAAACCAAAGAGTACAAAGCACAAATCATCAAGCGAAACGACAATTTGTATACAATTGAAGTTTTTCGTTGGACAGAAGACGAGGGTTATGAATATTGGAATCCACTAACACGTAATCTCTCTTTGATAGATTCAAAAGAACACGTAATCGAACTTGCTTATGAACAAATAAGACAATATACTTCTGAAAAATTAATTATGACAGATAATATTGATACATAATTGCTATTCTTTTTATCCAGAAGAAACAGCAGGGTTAATATTAGTAGATTCAACGTCAGAAAACTATAGAGAAGATTTTCTATCCATAATGCCTCCTGAATTTCAAGAAGCATATTATAAACAATTTATATATGAAAGTACGTATGAAGAGTTTATGAGTAGCTTGGCTGAGGCTGGTCTTCATTGTAAATCAATAAGGAAGATTCCACTTGTTATAGTTGCTGCTGGAAAAAAAGCGTTTTATTCTCCTGAAGCTCAAGTAAAATGGCTACAAATGCAAAAAGAATTATTACAATTATCAAATAACAACGAATTGATTCTTGCACCCAATAGCGGTCATTATATTCAAAAAGATGAGCCTGAATATGTGATAGAAGCTGTTAAATGGATATTAACTCATATGTAAAAGGAGAGAAGTTGATTGAAAACTTTATTTCTATATAATTGGCAAGTTAGAGAGCAATGGTTTGAATGGTGTAAGCAGCTTTCGGAAGAAGATTTACTCTGTAAACGTGTTGGAGGAGTAGGGAGTATTTTGGAGACTTTGTTTCATATTATAGATGTAGAATATAGCTGGATACGTGCTCTTCAGGGAGAAGAAGATTTGAATCTGCAATTTCAAGACTATCAATCACTTGAAAAAGTGAAAGAACTTTCAGATTCTTTTAAAAATGAAATGAATTCTTTTTTGCAAACATGGTCAAGTAATTTAGAGAATAAAATATTAACAGCCTCATGGACTGAAGAGACGTACAAATATGGCGAAGTTGTACGTCATGTGATTGCACATGAGATCCATCATATTGGTCAATTATCTATTTGGGCAAGGGAGTTAGGTCTTCAACCTGTGTCAGCTAACTTGATTAGAAGAGGTTTAATGTAAGAAACAGCGAAAGTTTTTTTGTGAAAATCTATAAAGTGGTGGTTGTCTTGAAAAGTATTATACCTAATAAAATTCATATCATTGGTCCTGTTGGAAGTGGAAAAACAACCTTAGCAAGAGAATTGTCATCGCAATTAAATATTCCTCATTATGAGTTAGATAATGTTGTTTGGAGAAGGACCGAAAATGGCGATGTAAGAAATACACCTAAGGAAAGAGATGAACAACTTTATAATATTGTACATTCAAACGCTTGGATTGTTGAAGGTGCCCATCATAAATGGGTATCGCAAAGCTTGCAAAAAGCAGATTTAATTATATTTTTAGATGTCAGTGTAGTAAAGAGGAAAGCTAGAATAATAAAAAGATTTATGTTGCAGTTGCTTAATCTAGAAAAGACTAACTATACACCTACATTTGAAATGTTTATGAAAATGTTTAAGTGGACCAATGATTTTGAAAAAATTGTAAAAAAGAGATTTTACATATGTTGAAACAACATGAGGATAAGTTATTTATTTTAAAAGATAATACAGAAATTGAGTTGTCAAAAATAGGGATACTAATTTTGTATTGAACTATTTTATCCAGCATTAATGGGCAGTAAGATCTCCGCTGATTAAAGTGTCACTTTAATCAGCGGGGTTGTCATAAGACAAAAAACACCGAGTCGTTAGGCAGAAATTCTAAATTCCGGTGTTTTTTGTATGAAAAAGTAGGAGGGTTGTATTCATGAATGATTATAATTCAATGCGAATACAGAAATCTGTTCTATAGTAAAAGCAATGCCTAAATATAAAAATTGTATTGGGAGAGATGTGATATGGGTAGGTGTAGTTGTTTTGTAGGGGGAGATAATGAACAAGACATTAAATTTTCTATTATAGTCCCTGCACACAATGAAGAAAAGTATATTGGTAGATGTCTGGATTCTATTGTGGCCGCATCAAACATTTATAAAAATCAGGTCGAAGTTATTGTTGTGCTAAATCGCTGTAGTGATCGAACAGAAGAAATTGCACAGTCATATCATTGCATAACAGTGCAAGATGAAAACAAAAACCTTTCTAAAATTAGAAATGCTGGTGCAAAAATAGCTAGGGGAGAAATCATTGTTACAATAGATGCAGATAGCTCGATGAGTGAGAATATGTTGATTGAAATAGAAAGGCATTTAATGACCGGAAAATATATAGGTGGGGGCGTTAAAGGAAAGTTTGAACGTATTTCACTAGGAATCATAGTATCAGGTTTATTTTTAATTATTCCTCTTATATTTAAATATGGGTTCATATCAGTTGGGATGTTTTGGTGTTATAGGAAAGACTTTAATGCAATCGGTGGTTTTAATGAAAGTTTGTTAATGGCTGAGGATGCAGAATTTGCGATGCGTTTAAAAAAACATGGTAAGACGTGTAAAAAAAAATTCACTACGATAAAGAAAGCGTATATGACAACTTCATGTAGAAAATTTGATGAACATGGTGATTGGGCATTGATAAAGAGACCTCAAATTATTTTTGCATATTTAAAGGGGACAAATAGAAAATATGCAAATGAGTTATATTATGAAAAAGAAAAAGAAAAAGAAAAAGAAACAGAAAAAGAAAAAGAAACAGAAAAAGAAAACTAAAGATAAACCGACTTGTTTTGAAAATGCAAGTCGGTTTTTTATGTAAAAGAGGCTTTGAAATTAAAAATCCTCTGAATCTTTTTTTCGTATATGTACTAATAGAGAAATGGCGATAACAAGAAAAATTATTATTGCTTGCAAAAATAGATTTTTAAGCTGAAGCAGAGATATCCACGATATCAAATAATCCTTAACAGATTGCAGAGATGGAAGGTGAGTTGGTTCGAAACCGTAAGTAAATAGTTTTTGGGTTTCGATAAACGTACTATTTTCTCCATTTGCCTCTATTACAATCGAAATAAACCTTTTGTTTCCTTGTTTTGCTGTACTGGCAAAACTATATCCAGCAGTATTTGAAAAGCTAGTTTGTAAACCATCTACTCCTTTAAATTTTACATTGCTATCAAGTGAATACAACATTTTATTTGTATTGAAAACATGTATATCTTTGAAGGTAAATTGATAAGAGGTTAATTGGGCGATTTTTAATATTATAGGATAATCTGTTATTAAATGCTGGGCTAGTTTAGAGGCATCTAAGACGGTTATTTTAGATTCTTCTTGCTGATTCATTATGCCGGTTGCATTTGCAAAATAAGTTTTATGAGATAACCCCAATTGTGTCGCTTTTTCATTCATTAAATTCGTAAATTTTTGTTCGCTTTTTGAAATATGTTCTGCCAAAGATACGGCCGCACTATTATCAGATGCAAGAACCATTGCATGAAACAAATCACGAACTGTTATTTGATCTTTAGCCGTTATATCGATATTATCTCCTTCCGTTTGAATGGAAGGATTATTTATTTTTACATGATCATCCCACTGTATTCTTCCTTTATGTATTTGTTCTAACACAATATACTCAGTCATCATTTTTGATAGACTTGCTGAAGGGAAAGGAGTATCTTCATTTTTTTTATAAACAATTTTTTCTGATGTTGCATCTATTAATATAGCTGATTTTGCTTTAATTGAAGGTCCATTTACATAGAAATAAAAGTAAAAAACAAGAATTATAGTAATAAGAAAAGACAAGATAAGAAGCATCAATTTCTTAACATATTGCATAAGCGATCCTCCTTGTACATCGATATTACTAGTGTAAAAATTAATATTTAACTAGGAGGAAAGAAAAGTTAAAGAATTTCTAAAGAATTATAAGGAAAACATTAAGTTTGGATAATTATGGTCATGATGAGGCAGTGAAAATGTACTTTCATTCACATTTATACATAAAGAAGATTTCACATTAGAGGACAGGAATGCATTAAGAATGTTTACAGAATAAAGAATTCCAGTTTTATTAATATAGAAGCAAATTATGAAATGGAAATAGCAGCTAGAGATGAAAATCTCTTTAAGTCCAGTGGGGAAAGAATCCGCATGTGCAAAAGGATTTTATTTTCTTTTGTGGAATGATATTTACATTCACCTTATTAAAATTTGGAAAGGAGAATATTTATGAAGCATTCCCTATTGGAGAAAAACACAGGTGTAGATCCAGGAAAGAAAGAATCATTGCTTACAAGATGTGCAAATGTATTTTCGAGATGGTCCCAGAAGTATGTTCCGGATGCATTTGTTATTGCTGTGCTGCTCACCTTATTCACTTTCATTGTGGCCTTGTTGATGAACCCCTCTAAGCCGTACGCAATCATAAAATCTTGGGGAGATGGGTTTTGGACTTATTTGACTTTTACAATGCAAATGATATTGCTAATGGTTACAGGGATGACGTTAGCTTCCGTCCCGTTCGTTAATAGAGGTTTGCAGTCCGTTGCTAAGCTAGCCAACACACCTCAAAAGGCTTATACGATGACATTTTTGATTAGTGCAATGGCGTACTACATCAATTGGGGACTGGCAGTAGTTGTGGGGGCGATCATTGCGAAGGAAGTGGCGAAAAAGAATCCGAATGCACATTTTCCATTGCTTGTAGCAGCTGCCTATGCTCCGACAGCCTTATACAGTGCCGGTCTGTCCAGTTCTATTGGCTTGACTATTGCCACAAAGGATCATTTTCTTGCAGATATGATTGGGATTATTCCTACTTCGCAAACAATTTTTAGTTACTCTACTCTAATTATTTTTTTCGCTCTGTTCATCACGATGCCTATTATTATCGTACTTATGGCTCCAAAAAGCGGGATTATCGGATATAAAGCACCCGAAACAGATACAACTTCTTTTGTAAAACCTCTTCAAAAAGATTTAACCGCCGCGGAAAAATTGGAATGGACGCCGGTTCTGGGAATATTATTAGGTGTAATCGGTACGTTGTATTGTATATATGAATTCATGAACGGTCGCAGCTTAGATTTAAATATTATTAATCTGTTTTTCTTGTCACTCGGTTTGCTGCTGCATGGTTCTCTTGGAAACTTTGCACAAGGATTCAAAGAATCCGCGCAATCCATTTCTCCAATTATCCTACAGTTTCCGTTTTATGCAGGAATTATTGCTGTTTTAGGAAGTTCAGGATTGGGAAGCTCTATCATCGAATGGATGGCATCCATTGCGTCAAAGGATACATTTGATATATTTACATATTGGTCAGCGGGATTAGTGAACTTATTGGCGCCATCTGGCGGGGGACAATGGGCTTTGCAAGGACCACTGCAGGTCCCGGCAGGCTTGAAGTTAGGAGTAGATCCAGCTACTATCGCCATGGCGGTAGGGTGGGGAGACGCATGGACCAATCTGATTCAGCCGTTCTGGGCATTACCTCTTCTAGGGGTACTCGGTTTGAAAATCAAAGATATCATGGGGTATTGCTTCATTCTCTGTATTTGGGTCGGAATTGTCACAAGCTTATTGATGTTGTTTGTATATTAGCTTGCATAGGTATATGTTATCGCTATTAAGTTAAGGTCTTGAAATACCCTTGAAATGAAAGCAAAACTAATCTAGAAGTATAGGTGGGGCATTTATGAACATCCTAGATTTCAGTATCAATTTTCCGGATATCCATGGTGTTCTAAGTAGAAAAGATAATTTAATTTCAAGGAGGTTATTTAGATGAAATCTAGTGAAGCGATAGTGTGGATTAATGCATTTACTGCCAAACCAGGTAAACTAGATGAATTGGTTGCTATCCAAGCTGAAGAACTACTTAACTTTAAGAGGAAAGGTATTCCTGGTTGGATTAGTAGTCATTGGCATCGTTCTGTTGATAATAACAAGGCAATTATGATGACTACTTTTGAGAGTATTGAATATCATAAAGATTGGTTAGAAAAAAATGACTTCTCCAAACACTTAAACAAGATTGAACACTTAATTGAAGGAGTGGAAGGTGGATACTATACGTTAGTGGAAAGCATTGAAAATATGTAAACTACTTATATTCTAGATTTTTATTTTTCACTTTGATATTGAAAACTCGTTATACCGGACATAAAAGCCCATGGAAAACTCCATGGGCTTCATCAAGTTGAAAAATTAAACATATTCGTATGCTTTTTTGTTCCTTTCATTAGCTCTAAGCTGCCGTTTGTATACAAATTTAGATAAGCTGACGCTTCCCTCATATAAGAGCAGTAACGGTATGGCCACAAGGAAATCCGATAGAAAATCCGGCGGCGTAATTAAAACTGCAGCGACTATTAATAGAAAATAGGCGTATTTCCTAATTTTTTGCAGACGGTATGGATTGATAATTCCCAAACTTGTTAAAAACATAATAACAACGGGTAGTTCAAATAGAAATCCAAACGGCAATGTCATATGAAGCAAAAATCGGAAATATTTCTCCGCTGTAAACAAAGTAGTAAACATACCGTTTGATAGTGACATTAAAAAATGTAATACAAGAGGAAGTAAAATATAATAACCAAAACTAATCCCCAATAGGAATAGAATCAATAGTGCTGGAATATAAGCGATTGCAACCTTTTGTTCTTTTGGTGTTAACGCTGGACGTACAAACAACCAAGCTTGATGTGCAGCAACTGGTATAGTAATTGTACCGGCAGCGATGGCAGCAATTGTTAAATAAACGAGTAAGATATCACTTGGTCCTAACAGAGCTAGCTTAAATGGTAAATCTTTGACCAGTGTATGATAAATATCTTGTACATATATAAATGTCAGTATAAAAAACAGCAAAAAAACAACTAAAGTGATAATAATGCGTTTACGTAACTCTTCAAGGTGCTGAACAGTTTTCATATTTTTTTCTTTCAACATTAATCACCCCCATGAAATAGTAGATGTAAGACGTACTCTACATCTACTATTCATCTATTTGTCTAGTTTTTCTTTCTTATTTGGATTTTTTTGTAAATCATCTGTGTCATCCGCGATAAGATCTCTAGTGGGTTTTTTAAATTCTCTTAATGTTGAGCCGAATGCTCTTCCTAGTTCCGGTAACTTAGAAGGGCCAAAAATAATCAGGGCGAGCATTAAAACAAGTATTAATCCTGGGATTCCAATATTCTGAAACATAAGTTCCTCCTTAGTATCGAGTCTTGTAATTTCTTTTACATACTTATAGCAATATTTGAAAACGTTTTGGAAAAAGGAATCTTTAGGTCAAAGTTTTTGTGAAATTTTTCTGCCTTCCATTCAGTTGTATACCAAACAAATTTTTATCAATTTTATACGTATTCACACCGGTTAGTTTTTGGCTTTATCAAGAGAACCGGCAGCTAGAGTACCTTTATATAGCACGGAAGCACGCTTTGGCAGCCGCGCTACCGCTTCGGCCGAGCAGTTGGCAGGAACAAGTATGGCGGTAGCAGCATCGCCAACCTTTGGCCATACTTGCTTACCGGACTCATCTAATGGCGTAATGCCGCCGGTAGCAAGAGAAAGTGCGCGGGACAAGTTATATTCGTAGGACCATCCATACAGCTCTGCAGCAAGATGAGCTTTTTGCAGCGTGTCACCAATCCCAAGCGGGGACCAGTGATCCATAATACTATCATTGCCAAGCATGACATTCACCTTTTGCTTTTGAAGAAGCGGAATCGGCATCGCATTTTTGCCAATTGGAACAGTTGATGCAATCGAGATGCCCAGCGAAGCAAGTCGGTTTGCCATTTCGATGTCGGCGCCGGCTGTCAGCGATGCTAGTGAGAAAGCGTGGCTGATTGTCACTTTTCCCTGCAGACCGGCTTCTTCAGTCAAATCTGCCAATCGATGAATTGCTTTCAAACCTGTTTCACCGCCTTCATGAAGATGGATATCAATTCCTGCTTTGTTGTCCACCGCAATTTGTACCATAGTTTGTAGTGATTTTTCCATATCTGCATCAACCAAAGTAGGATCTAGTCCGCCAACATGTGTTGCTCCGAGCTGCATAGCTTCACGCAGCAGTCCCTCTGCATTTGAACGAAGTAAGCCGTGTTGAGGGAAGGCGACAATTTCGTGCGATAGTTTATCTGAATAGTTCGCTAAGGCGCGCTTTAAACTCTCGAGATTTTTGAGGCCGACGACAGGGTCAATGTTGCAGTGACTTCTGGCAAATGTTGATCCGTAGCTGAGAATCAATTCAATTAATTTTTCCGCACGCTCTTGGGCAGTTGGCAGCAACTCAAGTAGCAGCGTCTGTTCAACTTCAATCATGTCAAAAATGTTTTTTCTTTGCGATGCAGCTCTCCAAGGACCACCATAAAATGTTTTATCCAAATGAATATGCATATCTTTAAAGGAAGGAAGCAGCAGCATGCCTTTCGCATCATAGCGATCGATATTCTTTTTATAAGGAACTTTTGTATCTAATATTTTTGTAATAATACCTTTATCGATTTGAAGATTACAGAGCATGGTGTCCGTTGCGACAACCTGGCCATTTTCATATTTATATCCGCTTTCCAATCGCACATTCAACAACATGTAGGAGCTATTTTTTTCCGTTTTTTTGATGTTGTGATCATCTTTTTTTTCTTTTTCGTCCGCGCTTACATTTTCAGGGACAAATAATCCCATTGCGTCCGTGACGCCGAGAACAGCTGTAGCCCCTCCAATTTTGCAGACGTTACCTAGAAACTTTCTGCGAGAAAAACCTTTGTTTTCTTGATCCATCTGGAATATCCTCCTCTTATAATCTTTGCATGGAGCCTAAAGCATGCACTTTATAACCCGATATCTGCATTTCACTTACCCTTTATCTTAATTTAAAAATGATTAAGATCTTGCTTCTTCACTAGATTAAAGCGAACCTGCAACGATTTTCCCTTTATACATAGTGGCTGCTCGCTCAGCTTTTCTTGCAATGGCTTCAGCGGAGCAAGATGCTTTGACAAACACGATATTTGCATCGTCCCCGACTTGAGGCCAAACTTGTTTTCCTTCATGATTGAGCGGTGTCTTGCCACCCGTAATAAATCCTAGAGTTTGAGCCAATGACTGTTCATCTATCCATCTTGAAAACTCCGCTAAACGACCGGCGCGTTCGAGAATGTCTCCGTTGCCAAATGGCGACCAAACATCAAAAATATTGTCACATCCCAAGGCAACGTCCACTCCTTTGTTATGTAATAACCCAACAGGGGGGAAACTTCTGTCAATTGGAACGCTCGTGATAATTGAAATTCCTGCATCCGCCAACAGTTCTGCCATTTCACTTGCTTGATGTAGCGGAATATCTCCTAAGCCAAATGCGTGGCTAATGGCGACCTTTCCTTGTAGCCCGGCTTCTTTTGTAAGGGCAGCTAGCCTTTTCATCGTAAAAATACCAAGGTGATCGGCATCGTGTAAATGTAAATCGATATCTGCCTTTCCTTCCACAGCAATCTCAATCATTTCTTGTAATGATGCTTCGATGTTCCCATCAACAGTAGCCGGATCAACACCGCCAACAAGAGATGCTCCTTGGCGAATTGCTTCTCTTACTAAATTCCCTGATTGAGTGCGCAATAAACCGTGCTGTGGAAAAGCGACAATTTCATAAGATAACTTGCCGTCAAATGTTTGCAATACTTTTTGAATGTCATCTAAATTTTGTAAACCGATTTCTGGATAAATATCTACATGTGTACGAATATGGGTAGCTCCAGCTTTTAAGAAAGTCTCTAGTAAATGTTCCGCCCGTTCTTGGGTAGTGGTAGACAAAGAGGGAAGAACCTCTTTTTCCATTTCAAGTCGTTCAAAAATACTGTTAACAGGTATTACTGCTCTCCAACGGTCACCATTATCGTTTTATCCAAATGACAGTGCTTTTCAATAAACGATGGAAGAATTAGTAGTTGTTTCACATCTACTTTCGGCAAGTGATCTTGGAAAGGTTCGTCATTTGTAACAATTTTTGCGATTTTTTCATTGTCAATAAGAAGATGGTAAGAGCCTGTCTTCGTTCCTGTAATGGCTCCATTTTCAACGTAGTGACCGTTTTCTAATTTGGCATTGATTAACCAAAAAGCGGTGTTCATAGAGTATCCCGACCTTTCTTTTATAAATGATTAAAATGGTCTTTTTCCCTTGTGAAATTTTAATAAGTCAGGAAATATTACAAGGGAAACGTAAAAAGATTCATAAGATTATGATAAACTAAAGAAGAATATATGAAAAATATAAAAAAATTAATTTTACTTAAGTTTTTCATATACAAAAGGGAGTGTTTTCTATTTATGGATATAAGACAACTGCGTTATTTTATTGCGATTGTCGAGGAAAGACAAATTTCGGCTGCTGCTCATAGACTTCATATTTCACAACCTCCGCTCAGTCAACACTTGAAAGCGATGGAACAGGAACTAGGAACAAAATTGGTTGAGAGATCCGGGAAATTTTTAGAAGTAACGCAAGCAGGTCAAGCTTTATATAAATATGCATTAAAAATGACGCAATTATTAGAAGAAGCAAAAATGGAAGTAAAAGAAGTGGGGAATGGGATAACAGGTAGGCTAACACTTGGTGTCAATACTTTATCAGTAGTCGGGTTACCTCAATTGCTACAACAATTTCATGAAAAATATCCTAGAGTCTCGTATAAAATTCAACAAAATGAGTCAGCTCAGCTTTGTCAGTTAGTGAGAGATAGAGTAGTAGAATTGGCAATAATTCGATTACCGCTAAAATTGGATGATTTTTCTGTGATCCATCTTCATACAGAACCGTTTTATTTTATTACTTCAAAAAAAACAGCAATTAGCTAATCGTAAGATTACCTTGGAGGAGATGAAAAAATTCCCATTAATCTTGCCTAGCACGGAGGGATTAGGCGTATATAATATGATTCTAGATGTATTTTCCAAATATCAGTTATGCCCAAATATCGTTGCCGAGTGTTCTGATATTTCTATTTTATTAGATTTAGTTGCGTCTGACTTTGGAGCGTCCATTGTTCCAGAAACCGTAATTCAACGACATAAAAGCTATCCTATCCAAGCTTTTAAAATTGCCGATACAAATTTGTCTGCCTCTACAGGTTTAATTTGGTTGAAACATCATGAATTATCAAGTATCGCTCAAAACTTTGTTAATTTATATAAGTCCATATTAAAAATTTGATATCTGTGTAAAAAATGCCCATTAGGTGATACCATTGCGATTACAGTAAATAATGGTTAAGGGGCAATAACCATACATATCCATACTTTAGAGCAAGGAGAAGAGATTATCATTTCTACAAAAGCTGTCAGAGGAGATGATTTAAGAAAGAATGTCCGTAATTTAAGTAGTGGAGAAGTAATCCAGCTAGTATTCTAGCAACTGTTTTGGTAAGATCCAATGTGCTAGTTTTTGACGAACCGACAAATATTGAGGTGATGATAGAGGGGAAGGTATAGAGTATTTCCTTGAAATCGTGAAACGATATATATTAGATAACTCAGAGTAAAAAATGCCAGTTATCATGATACTATCTCGAAATGAAATGATTCTTTTTGAGATAGTATCATGATTTTGTTGTTAAAATACAATACTTTTATTGTTTTAGTAGATAATTTATATAATTATTGAGACGAAATATCTTTTAGTGATTATATGGAAGCAGTTTTACAGTAAATGTTGTTTTTTCATCATTACTATATACTTCAATGGTTCCATTATGAATCTCCACAATACTTTTAGCGATAGCCAAGCCCAGTCCAGATCCTCCTGTGTATGCGGAACGTGATTTTTCAACACGATAAAAACGTTCAAAAATATGTGGTAAATCTGTACTTGGGATAGGCTGCCCGTAATTTGCAATATCGATTGCAATCATTTTACCGTCTTGATAGGCTGTTATATCAATGAATTTCCCATCATTACCATATGTCATCGCATTCATAATTAAGTTTTCAAATACGCGTACTAATTTATCTCCATCAGCAAGTACCATTAGTTTTTCTGATGGAAATGAAGGTCTACATTCAATATTTGCTTCTTGAAATTGCATACGAAATTGAACAGATAGTTGACCAAGCAATTCAATTATATCAATAGGTACAGTATTTAGTTGTAACTCTTTATTTTGAACTCGCGTATATTCAAACAAGTCATTCATTAGCATGTTTAATCTAGTTACTTTATCATAAATAACTTGAATATAATGACGTAATTCTACTTCATCTCTGTAATTATCATGGTGAATGAGATTAACATAGCCAACTATGGATGTTAACGGTGTTCGTAAGTCATGTGAAACATTTGTGATGAGTTCACTTTTCGCTTGTTCAGTTTGACGCTCTTCTTCAATTGAAACTTTTAACTGCTCTACAATGTGATTGACACCAGTTGCTAAGTCTTCTAAATAATGATGGTGTAAAATAGATACTTTATGATTAAAATTACCATCTGCAATATAACGAATTTCGTCAATCATTTGCTTTATGCATACTTCATAATATAGTTTTTTTTCGTGACGATAAAAAATATAAACATAGAATGAAAAAATTGAGAATAAAAATAAATAGGACCCCATCATTGTCCAAAGAGACTCTTTTAATCCTCTATACTTTTCGTAGCCGACGATTCTGACAAATTCTCCACTTAATGCCGTTAATGTAAGGGAACTGTCAATTACACTCGTAACAAGACGGGATATGACAACCTCGGTAATGGGTGTAAGCAAAATAGATACTAAAAGCCAAAATACGATTTTCCATTTGGGGATTACTTTCAATATATCAAACGTTTCATTTTTCAATTTTATAACCCACTCCCCAAACAGTATGAATGAGTTTTTCACCATTTGTTCCTGTTTCAAGCTTATCCCTTAAGTTACTAATATGAACCATTACAGTTTTATTAGAACCGTAACCATCTTCATTCCAAACACGTTCAAATATTTCTTCTGAACTAAATACTCTACCAGTATTACTAGCAAGCAAATATAAGATATCAAATTCAATAGATGTAAGTTTAATATATTCTCCATTTACTGTCACGGTATGATTATGCTTATGTATTTCCGCGGAACGAATCCGAATGATCCCGTCTTCTTTTATTTGTGATGCAGCATACTGAAATGAAGACCTACGTAATAATGCTTTAACCCTAGCAATTAATTCTAATGGATTAAAGGGCTTAATCATATAATCATCGGCACCCGTCATAAGACCTAGGATTTTATCCATATCTTCTGCTTTTGCACTTAACATAAGAATAGGTACTGTATTTTCTTCTCTAACTTGCTGACAAACTTCCAACCCATTTCTTTTTGGCATCATAATATCTAATATCATAAGGTCAACCTGATGAAGTGAGAGCATGTGTAACGCTTCATCACCATCATATGCTTTATAAATGTTGTAACCTTCATTTCGTAAATAAACTGCTAGTAATTCTACAATGTCTTTATCATCATCAATAATTAAAATGTTTCTTTCCATCGTATACTTAATTCCTTTCTTTGCATTTCTTCATTATTAATATAATAACAAACATTTAGGTGTTTGGGAGTTAAGATCATATATAAAATTTCATGTAACGTATTAAAAAGGATTTAAAAAATACATCACGAATAAAAAATAAGAGGATGATTTGATACTAATGATGTGTTGAATCAACATTTTATCGAGGAGAGAGTAACATGTTACATAAAAACCTATATACATTCGAGGCAAGTGGGGATTGGGAAAGTGACATAAAACATTTTTTTAGAATACAACCACTTGGGAATTAAAATATAAAATAAGTGGAATTTGAATTGTTTAAAAGAAATAGTAGATTAGAAAGGATGTAGAAGAGGATGTGAGGTAATTGCGAAGAATAAAGAAATGATACGAGATTTATATAAAAAATATAAAGAGTGGATTCCATGTTATGAACGGAAAAGTATTGAGAGATTATTCAAATGAAAATAGGGGGAAGTGAAAAGTGTAATGAAACGTATTGCAATTGTATCCGCATGGGAACCAGAGCTTACATACTTGCAGCAGCATTATCCAAGTCATCGTGTAGAAAAGCGAGCAGCTTGGGAATTTCATTTTCATTCTATAAATAAATTAGAAATAATATCTGTAATTACCGGTGTGGGAAAAGTGAACTGTGCCAGCTGTGTACAGTTACTAATAAGTGAATTTAAGCCTGAACAGTTATTTATGACAGGTATTTGTGGAAGTTTATCTGAGAAAGTAAAGAATGGTCATATTGTTGTTGCACTTAACACACTACAGCATGATGTAACAGCTGCGGGAACAGGAACGGATAGTTTCGATTTATATACCGGTAGAACAGCTCCTATTGAAACAACGAAATATCTTGTGAGGCAAATGAAAAAAATGCAATCTTATGATCAAGTCCATTTTGGAACTTTTATATCAGGAGATCAACGTATTCGTAGTACGGAAATGAGATGTTTATTACATACTGTATATGGTGCAATAGCTGTCGATCAAGAAGTAGCAGCTTTTGCATACGTATGTCATGTGAATAAAAAACCTTTTCTCTGTTTGAAAGCAGCTTCAGATCAAGCAAATGATAGAACGGTAGAAGAACAAAAGATTTTTAAAATGTTCGCTTGTGAGAGAGCGTGTGAATATTTACTTGCGTTTTTACGTGTATATGAAGTAACTACAGTTCGTCAATAAATCATTATTTTTTAGAAGGAGCCTAATTTTAGTCATGAAAATAATAAATAAAATAGCAATTATCGGTGCAAACGGAAAGGCTGGTAAATATCTTGTAAATCAAGCACTGCAAGAAGGCTACTTTGTTCGTATTCTTACACGAAACCCACAAAAATTTAAAATCTCGCATAAACATTTGGAAGTTGTAAAAGGAGATGCTCGCGATATTTCTGCAATACGTCAATTACTACAAGCTTGCGATGCTGTTATTAATGCAGTAGGTCAGCCTAAAAAAGAGTCATATATATTTAGCACGGTTACAAATCATATTTTAGAAGTAATGGTAGAATACAGGATCAAGCGATATGTTCTTATTTCTGGAGGATCAATGGATGTAAAAGGAGATGCTAAGAGTGTATTAAATAAAATAGGGGCAATGTTATTTCGTTTGTTACTTTCAGATATGATGAAAGATAAGTATAAGGAGTTAAAACTGATACGAGATAGTAATGTGAATTGGACTATTGTACGATTACCTTTTGTTGTAGACGGGGAAGGGACCGGTAAAATAAAAGAGAGTCTCAGAGATTTACCAGGAATTAAAATTCAAAATGGAGATATTGCGCCGTTTGTTATAAAACAAATTCATGATGAAATGTATAGTAAGAAATGTCCCTTTATTTCAAATTAGTAGGAAAGGTAGATTTTTCTTTAGGGTCAAATGAATGATTTGAATGTATCATTTAACTGAATTCAAATGGAGGTATGACAATGTTAGCTTTAATAGAAAAAATAGATAATGAAGATGGTTCTGGAAAATTTATTGATATCGATATTTTGGAATGTCAACTGAATTCCGTATTAGAATTTACTTGGGGAGAGGACCGAGTTCGATTTGAAATACATAAAAATCTAGAGGGATCTCTATTAGTACTAAAGGAGTTTATTCATGAAATAAATGATCACACACCAAAGGACTTATCTGGATGGCATATATGTTTAGAAATGTTTTCTTCTGTATTAGATGGACATAATATGGAGTTTCCAAAAGATGAGTGGGAAAAATGGTATGAAAGGTATAAGTTAGTAGTTAATAAAATCGGAAATAAGGATGTAAATTAACTGTATTATTATGTAATAATTATAGGTTAAAAATGCGTTTATCGAGAAATAAAAAACCGATTGAAAGCTTTATGTTTATTATATAAATGCAGATATTACAGAAAAGAGTATATTAGTTATTACACGTACAATTGATGCGCCACCAAACTTATTGTTTTAAAATGTGAACTGACCCGGAATATCTTGATAATTACCTTGCTTGGTTTTTATTTGTCGATAATTGTAGTAACGAAAGTACTAAACAGCATATTAAGGAATTTCTATTGACATCATTTGTATTTGAAATGACTGACACATATGACAGTTTGCGACTGTCCAAATTCAAAGTTTTATGATTCTTTCGCTAACAGGTCATTTATTGAAACTTGAACAAGAAGTTATCGGTACTGATAACTTCTTGTTCTTCTCCTTGTATTTTTATTTCCTGTTGATGATAAAGTACTAAACAAGAAAAAAACTAATCAAACTATAACGGTTTTATAGGTACACATATTTCGCAATAAGGGTTGTTAATCATATCGCCAATGTATTTTTCCATAATTGGTTTGTTGTCCAATTGATATCCATTGCTTGGTAGGGATGTAAAAATATCAGAATATGCTTTTTGAATATCTTCTGCTGTATGTTTAACCTCATATAAAAAGGAGATGATTATACTGAAAATCTTTGTCTATTTCTTAATCATTCTGTTATTTCTTGTGGTTGATTACTATTGCTTAGATATGGATAGCAAAAGATGGGGATGATTTAAAAATAGAAGTAAAAAGCAAAAAAGAATATTTTTTACTCTTGTTCTTCTCTTAACTTTCATAGAATACATACTTCTTGATGCTAAATACTTTAAAACCTGAAACCTTGAGTAGGCTAAAAGAACCAATTTTTCCTTTGGATTCAATAGTTAATAGCACTTACTTCCCGTTCCCAAAATACCGATTATGCGAAGGGAAAGTCCTTTCATTACTTCTGAAGGGGATATTAAAGGTTTTACAATACTTTAAGTTAGTAAAAAGTGCTTGCACATACAGAAAACACCTTTTCAGTCTACAACTATTTTTTAATGGGACATCAACATTTTCTAAGATAATCACTCTTAGTTTAACAGTAGCCTTTTTCAACAAACGGATGCAATAGTGAATAGGATATATGGATTAAATACTCTCTACAATTGATGTACATAGTATTTAAATTTTTTTGTTATTGGAGGGATTTTCTAATGGCTGGTAATATTCAACAACTTATTCAAGAACATAAACAATTTTTCTATAATGATTATACAAGAAGTCTTCAATTCTGTCTTGAAAAATTAGAAAAATTGAAAAATTCTATTCGAAAATATGAGAATCAAGTGTTAAGTGCTTTATATCAAGATTTACACAAAAGCGAGTTTGAAGCGTATACTGCAGAAATTGGTTTCGCCTTTAACAGTATCAATTTTATAATGAAACACCTAAAACAGTGGATGAAACCTCAAAAAATAAAAACACCTATTCATTTTTTACCTTCCAAAAGCTACATAATAAAAGAGCCATATGGTACAGTGCTAATTATTGGACCTTTTAATTATCCATTCCAATCATTAATTGAACCTCTTATCGAGGCAATTGCGGGAGGAAATTGTGTAGTTCTCAAACCTTCAGAAAATGCGCCAAATGTTTCAGCTGTAATTAATAAAATAATAAGTGAAACGTTTGATAAGCAATATATTCGTGTAATCGAAGGAGACAGAGAAACAACTTCTTTATTGATTCATGCACCATTTGACTATATTTTTTTTACTGTTAGTGTTCAAGTCGGGAAAATTGTCATGGAAGCTGCGGCGAAAAATCTTGTACCAGTAACATTAGAACTGGGTGGAAAAGGACCAGCTATTGTCGATGAAACAGCTAACCTTGATATATCAGCCAAACGTATTATCTGGGGGAAATTCATAAATGCTGGGCAATCCTGTATTGCACCTGATTATGTTATTGCACACAAATCTGTCAAGGGAAAACTGATTTCGAAAATGAAAGAAATCATCACCAGCTTTTATGGATCAGATATATTAAAAAGCAATGATTACGGTCGAATTATTAATGAGAGACAATTCGATAGACTTATTTCTATATTAGAACAAGACCAAAATTATATAGTATTTGGTGGGAATTCATCTAGAAATCATTTATATATTGAACCAACACTTCTTGAAGTAAATTCATGGGATGCTGCAGTTATGAAAGAAGAAATTTTCGTACCGATTTTACCAATTATGGATTACAATGATTTAGATGAGGTCATTCATATGGTTAACAACCATCCTAAACCGTTAGCTTTGTATGTGTTTACTGAAAATAAAAATGTTGAAAAACAGATATTAGGACGAATTTCTTTTGGAGGAGGGTGCGTCAACGATACAATGTCACATATGGCTAATCTCCACTTACCTTTTGGTGGAGTAGGAAATGCAGGGTTCGGTGCCTATCATGAGAAACATAGTTTTGATTCTTTTACACATCGTAAAAGTATTTTAAAGAAAAGTTCAAGAGTAGAGTTAGGATTGGTATTTCCACCTTATAGGAACAAAATTAAAATTTTGCGAAAGATTTTTAAGTAATACGCGCTGTTAAACATTAATGTTGATATTAAAGAAGAAATAATAAAGGGAATCCAGTAGAATGGACTCCCTTTACCTTGTAACAACCTAATCTATTTGTTTAGCAATAGTTCTCCCTGTTTTAAACAGGACGGGGAGAAGAATTAGCAATGTTATAGCTACTGTCAATGTTGATAAGAGAAGAGTTTTTAACGTTAGTTCTTCAATTACGAAAAATTGATACAGAATCGTAGCATTGACGGGAATATATGATCCATACGCGGACAACCATAATATTTATAATAAATAATAACCATATATTTTATATGTATTTTAGCACTTAAATTAGCCCCACATTAATATCAGTTTCTCACTAATTTGTCCTAACGGTCTCTTGGAGTTTTTCCATTACATAAATCTCTTCCTTTTTTATGTTTTTATAAACATTAATTACCTATCTTAAGGCGATACGCGTATACAGTTATTGGTTCTAAGACAAAATGTGTTGCACCCTAAAAAAATTCATACAAATGTTCAACCAGAGTATCTATAAAAGTATACTTTTACAGATGGACAATGCGTGTTCTGTAGCAATAAATGTATATAAATCATAATTATTTTTAGCTGGTTAAAAATGATTTACCAAATATATATTTTCAAAATCTTAACATTTTGAAAATATGGACTATAATATATTCATAAAGACGAGTATTTTTTTCTTCATTTTTTAGTTAACTTATGCATTATATTATCCATACTAAAAGTATATTAGTCTAAAAATCAAATAAATCTTTATTGGAGGTATTACATGAAAAAAGTTTACCGAGATTTTTTTTTTCATTTTGATATTCTAGTAATGTTCGTTTCTTTACTTGTCTTTGTTCTGTATATTATTTACATGGGTGTTAATGCTTTTACATTTCTTTCATTTTTCCTTGGAGTCGTAACGTATGCATTTATGGAATATTTCACACATCGCTTTCTTTTTCATATGAAGCCTCCGAAGAACTTATTTTTATTAAAGCTAATTAAACGCCTACACTACGATCATCATCTGTATCCTAATAATTTAAAATTACTATTTTTACCACTTTGGTATAGTATACCCAATGCAGTAGTACTTTCACTTATTTTTTATAGTATAGTTCATTCAATTGAATTAACGGTTCCCTTTACAATGGGATTAACAGTCATGTTACTAATTTATGAATGGAAGCATTATATAGCTCATGTATCCATTAAACCTAGTACACCGCTCGGAAGATGGTTGAAAAAAACACATTTGTTACATCATTTTAAAAATGAAAATTATTGGTATGGTGTTTCAAATCCATTTTTTGATATGATTTTTGGAACATTAAAAGACGAAAAAGAAGTAAAAGTAAGTCCAACAGCAAAAAATTTAGAGCAGTAATGGAATCCAGTTTAAGACATGTGAGCATTCCTATAAAATTAAACAGAAATAAATATCCAACATAAAAAAGAGGGTGGTGCAACGATTGGCTAATTATTGGAATTATGCATATAAAAATAAATCAGCTTCTTATGTAAAAGGAGCAGACAAAAGTTAATATAAAAATTCTCAACATTATGATTCTCATAAAAACAAGGCAATATATAGTGATAAGGTTACTACTGAACCAGATAATGTAAATAGAGGAATAGCCGATGAATATAGTTTAGAAGATTCTAATACTAGCATGGCAAAAAACTATAAGCTATTAAACAATAAGCATAAAAGTTTTCTTTATGAAAAAGCTTTTATGCTTATTTACATATTTTAAAATTGAATTTATGTATTATAGTATTGTTATACGAAATAAAGTAGGTGAAAAAATTATGTTTAGCAAACGGAATTTCCTTAAAAAGATATTCATAACATTTTCTGCAATAGGGGGATCTTTTGGAATCCTTTCATCAAATGTTGAAGCGGCTCCCAATCCTTCTGCTTATTTAGCAACACTTCAATTTGATGGAACAGATTGGATGGATACAGGGGAAAAAAATTTCCCTCACGCTTTTCGTTTCCAGTCTTATGATAACGATATTGAACATAATAAAGAAAATGAAATTCGTTTCAAAATTGGAAATACCGTAACAGGAATAGGATCAACAGGATTAACAAATCGGGGTCCAAATAATCAACAACCAGCTGTCTATTTTCATATTGCTAAAAAAGGAGAATATGAAATATATGAGTATTGGCTTTATTATGCTGATAATGATTGGATTAATAACCATGAACACGATTGGGAAAAGTATTTTGTTTACTTGAAAAATGGCGTTCCAACACATTTGCTTATATCGAGTCACAACGGTTATAAAATAAAGCTATGGTCAGAAGTCCCAAAAGATGATGGGCATCCCTTAATTGGTGTTGATGGAGGAGCTCATGCGATGAAATGGGATAAAGAAGATGGAGTTCAAATTCGTTATAATGGAGATATTATAAAAAATAATGGACGTCTTGATGAAGGGGATCAAACGAATCAACCATGGATTCTCTATAGCAATGATCCTATTGATGATGTAACAAAATATTTAACTGATCCTGATACGTTTTATTACGGTGATCCAGCTTATCTCCTATATTCAAACGAATATAGCGACCCTCGCCAAGCACCTTGGAAACGCGAAGAATGGGATAATCCACCGCTTCCTTAAACAAGACTGTTTTTTTCTCATACCTATAGGATTTTCGTCCGTTTTCTGTAAGAGATTGAACAGACGAAACAATATCTTTATTAATCCTTTGGGGTCTTTTTGTAAAGATTGATAAATAAGTGAAAAATATTCTTTTATGATATAAGTCGCTTTATATTCGCTTAATTCTCGTTTCTGTATTGCTTGGCAACAAACTGGAGGGTATTATTTTGTTCTTTTCGAAAGTTATAGATTTATGCGCCTTATAAGATATGCATAGGAAGAGAAGTAAAGAATTTCAATACAATTCAAATTCAGTGGTTATATTGAATGAGGATATAAAGAGTTTTTATAAGATAAATTTAGATAAGATTGATATTGAATTTGATATGGTTCGTTCAGAAGATAAACGTTATGAAGTTGGTAAGTTTAAATATAAAAGTTCAATTCAATTGGACGATCAACGCAATGATATAGTGACAGGAGAAGCATTTATACATAATAAAGAATCGCCAAATATAGTCTTTGTTCATGGCTGGCGAATGGATTCTAATGAGCGTGTAAAAAAAATATTTCACGATAAAATGCTAGATTTAACGTGGAACATGTATTATTTTACACTTCCTTATCATTTTGAAAGGGAACCAAAGGATTCATTGTACAGTGGTGAATTTATGGTAAGTGCTAATATTGAAAGGACCGTAAAATCTACACAGCAAGCAGTAGTTGATTTGAGGGCTTTAATACAATGGATTAAGGCAAATAAAAAAGGGCCAGTTATTCTAATTGGTGTAAGTTTAGGTGGATTTATTACCAATTTAACATCGTTGGTTGAATCAGAAATTGACGGATTGGTATCTGTATTTTATGCAAATAGACTTTCTTATTCAATTTGGAATACAGTTCCAGGAAAATATATTAGAAAAGATTTAGAACATCATGGAGTTACATATGAAGAATTAAAACGATTTTGGAAGATTACAGAACCTAGTCAAGCGTTACCAGTGATTGATAAAGAACATATTTTATTGATTTCTGGAAAAAATGACCAATATGTTTTAGGTGAAGATACTGATTATTTATGGGAAACATGGGGAAAACCAACCAGATATATATATAACTGTGGACATGCAGGTATCGTTCTTAAAAGAAATAAAATTGCGCATGATACTATCCAATTTATCGGAAAATGGGTAATGGAGATTTAATTGATAGTTTTGGTGCTTTTGTTGAGGATGATCGCTGCATTTCTTTACAAACTGTTGCCGAGCATTAAATTTACTTCATGAAAGAGAATATGTAATTACTATAATTTCATTATGTAAACTTATAGTAATCAACTTAGACCCTAATATTAATATTAGGGTCTAAAGATAGGGTAATACAGTGCAACGTATTTTTAATTACTTATATTTTTCTAGTAACTGTAATTCTTCTTCTACAAAACACATAACTTCTTTTATTGTTTCATCAGAAAAATCAAATCGAATTCCAGCTGTTTCATATACTTCTTTTACAGATTTAGAACTACCTAAAGATAAAGCTTTTTATAGTTTTCTAGCGCTTGTTGTGGATTTTCTTTGTACTGTTTATACATTTGCAGAGCTCCAATTTGTGCAATTGCATACTCAATATAATAAAAAGGTACTTCAAAAATATGCAGGACAGATAACCATTGTGCGACTATCCAATTTTCATACCCATTTGTATTTACTACGCTTGAATTATATGTTGTAGAGAACTCTAAAAACTTAGCATTTCGTTCTTCGGTAGTATGATTTGGATTCTCATACAACCAGTGTTGAAATTGATCGATGATAAGCGTAATTGGTAAATACTCTACAATTTGTGTTAATTGTTCTTGCTTAGCTTGTTTGAAATCTTCTTTATTACTATAAAAAATATCCCATTTGTCCATTGTAAATAGTTCCATTGTCATACTTGCTAATTCAGCAGTCTCCATTGGTAAATGTTGATATTGATGTATGGAAATATCTTTCATTAAATCATGATGGATACAGTGGCCCATTTCATGTAAGAAAACAACTACGTCAGCTTGTGTTTTTGTTAGGTTCATAAAAATAAATGATAATTTAGATGCGGGCAAATACTCACAAAATCCACCAGGTGCTTTTCCTTTTCTGCTTTCTAAATCTAAATGGTTATGCATTTTGTCTAGAAGGGTTGTAAAACCTGTATCTATCCTTGAGAAAAGTAGCTTACTTTTTTCTATTAATTCATTTTCATTTTTTACAGGCTGTAAAGGTTTGTGATCTGTAGACATAGCCTGTATATCCCACGGACGTAATGTATCTACTTGAAGATTTTCCTGTATTTGTTTATGCATTTTTTCTTGAAGTGGCACGACGTATTTACGAATCGATTCGGCAAATTGATTGCATTGCTCGACAGAGTAATCAAAGCGCTCATATTTTTTAAACATGTAGTCACGATAATTCGTTAAACCAACATTCCTAGCTTTTTTTGTTCGAAGAATAATTAACTGGTTTAAGATTTCTTGAATTTCATTTTCTACGGATAGAAATTTTTCAGAGATAGCAGTCATTGCTTTTTGACGAACGTTTCGATCTGAGTCCTGTAGATAGACACTTAATTCAGAAAGATTTACTTCTTCACCGTTCCATATAGAAGTGAGGTTACCAGTGATTTCAAAATATCTTGTTATTAACTCATCTTCAGTAATTTCTAAACTAATATTTTCTTCGCTATAGAGTTCTCTAGTGTTTTGAATTTTTGAATCTAAGAACCCAAACTGAGAAGGATTTAATTGCGAACGATAGGGTGATTCATAATACTTTTGGTCTAATAGACTTTTATAACGCTTTAATATAGGCTGTACGTGTTTTTGATCAAAGTCAAAAGTTTCTTTTGCCTCTATATCATTCGTATTTCGTTGAAAGGCAATATAATGTTGCATGAGTTGTTCATTGATAAAATGTAAAGTCTGTGATTGTTTTATTAACCAATTCTTAAGTTCTTGACTAGAAGATATTGATGTGTTCAATAGAACATCCAATTCTTTTATTAATTCATCTATATTACTAATATTGATAGTTATCGATTGCTGCATGAAATATCCCTCACTTTTTTAGTCATTAATAGAGATATTCTTTTCTTTATTATGGATTCCTTTTTTACCCAAAAAGTTTGTTCCTACTATACCAAGTATGATCATCATGGCTCCAACGATATGATAATATGCAATTTGTTCGTGTAAGAATAATACTCCTGCAATAATTGTAATAAGTGTAGATAGATTACTAAAAACACTCATTTTAGCTGCTTCAATATAAGACAATGAATAATTGAGTAAGAATGCTGTTAGCAAGGAAGACAATAATCCTAAATATAAAATGGATATAAGAAATGTCCCGTTTGTAAATGGTTTAAAGTATACATTTACTGTACCTTTATTCATATGCTCAATGACAGCTATTAAATTGAAGCTAAGAAAACCAATCGTTGTCATCATATATGTTAAGTCTATTAACTTGAATCTCTTTGTCATTTTCCGGGCTAATACATTGTAGCAAGCAGATGATAATGCCGATAGCAGAATAAGTATAATGCCAATAAAGCTAGTTTCATGAGTCTTCATACCATTCATTACAAATATATAAATGATGCCCATTACAGAAATGAGTACAGATATTTTTTGCCATGCATTTGTATATTCTTTTAAAAAGTAAGAAGCTAAAATCATTGTAAATATAGGTATAGCAGCTTGTATAATACCAGCTTCAGATGAGCTGGTATATACTAAACCGAAAGCTTGAAAAGCGAAAAATAGTGCAGGATAAAATATTGCTATTGGCAAAATTGCAAGTATGGTTTTGGATGAAATATTTAGTTTTACAAAACCAAATATGACAGGAATAGTTGCTATTAAAAAAGCAACCGTAAAACGATGAGCAAGTGTATCAAGAGCGCTTGTAACTGTTAATGCTAATTTCACAAACATAAATGAAAAACCAATAATAAATGCATATAGTAATGCGGCTAAATATGCTTTCGTTGTATTTTTCATAATTTCACCTCATATAGTCAATTTGTTACTGGCCAGTATATGTACATGGTAATCTTTCTGAGTCAGTGCTACAATGTGAACAAATATAAACTGTACCGGTACAAAATAGATATGGAGGATAATCATGTATAAATATTTAAATATATTAAATGATTTAGAAAGCATGATCCAAAAAGGAGAGATAAAAGAAGGAAAGAAATTACCGTCGATACGTTCACTTGTGACACAATATCAGTGCAATAAAGCAACAATTATACGTGCGCTTCATGAATTAGAGAAACGTCATATTATTTATTCCGTACCTCAAAGTGGATATTATGTAGTGAAGAAAACGGCGAATTATGAAGTAGATGAAACGGAAAATATTGACTTTGTTTCGTCAGCTCCGGATCCTGATGTATTTCCTTACTTAGATTTTCAGCATTGTATTAATAAAGCGATTGATACGTATAAGAATGATTTGTTTATATACGGTACACCTAAAGGGTTACCATCTTTAATTTCAGTTGTGCAAAAACAACTAGCAAACTATCAAGTTTTCACAAAAGAAGAAAACATCTTTATCACCTCAGGAGTCCAGCAAGCACTAGCAATATTAACTTCGATACCATTTCCAAATCAAAATAAAGCAGTGCTTATTGAACAACCTAGTTATCATCTATACATTGAATATCTAGAAACAAATGGAATCCCTGTAATGGGTATAAAACGTACTGCTGAAGGTATTGATTTAATTGAGTTAGAAAGGATATTCGAAACGGGAAAAATTAAGTTCTTTTATACAATTCCAAGATTTCATCATCCACTTGGCACTTCATATTCTAAGACAGAAAAAGAAAAGATTATTTCTCTCGCAAAGAAATACAATGTATTTATAGTAGAAGATGATTATTTAGCAGATTTAGAACAAAATCAAAAGGAAAATCCACTATATAGTTACGATAATTCCTCACATGTAATCTATTTAAAAAGTTATTCAAAGGTTATGTTCCCTGGATTACGAGTAGGCGTGGCAGTCATTCCTCCTTCTATTGCAGAGGATTTTCATACATATAAAAAAATATTAGATATTGATAGTTCAATGATCTCACAAGCTGCGTTGGAAATTTACATAAAAAGCGGGATGTTTGAACGGCATAAACAAAAAATTCGATTGTCTTATTTTAATAGATCCAGGGCATTATTTAGAGCATTAGAAAAAGCTTATAAAGAAAATCAACATCTATTTACATATAAAACAGGGAACAAAATAGGAATACATACGTGTTTATCATTACAAAAAAATATTATTACGGAAATGCTTATTAAAAAATTAAGGCAAAATCAAGTATTTATAGAGACTGTTGATAAAAATTATTTGGCTTCTTTCCATAAAGAAAAGCTTTTAAAATTAAATGTATCAAATGTGAAAGAAAACAAAATTGAAGAAGGTATCCATAAAATAATTGAAGAAATGAAACAAGTGAATGATGTAGATTTCCATTTTAAGAAAGACTAATCCTTCATATAGGAGGTTTATTATGAAGAAAAACATAATACCTTGTTGATATGTATTGTCGTAGGAACCGGAGCGATAGCAATTGTGATATACAATAAAGAAAGAGAACAATGTACAGCGGTTGCTATGCTTATAAAAGCAACTGTTGTAGATCATAACAACTTACCTTTTGCAGATGTAAAAATTTATGAAGATTCGATTACAAATAAGGAACGTGCTATTTCAAATTCACAAGGCGGGTTCAAATTTTACACTGGTGTTTGTGGTAAGATTACGCTACAATTTGTTACTCCAGATGGAGAGAAACATACAAAAAAATATGATCGTGAGCATGTACCTAAATTGATTCAATTAAAAAATTAACATTAAGGAGAATTTTATATGAAACCATTACAAGGAAAAGTTGCAGTCGTAGCCGGTGCAACACGCGGTGCTGGAAGAGGTATTGCAATGATGCTGGGTGAAGCTGGAGCAACTGTATATGTAACAGGAAGAAGTACAAAAGGTAATTTATCATCAATGGGAAGAACGGAAACGATTGAAGAAACAGCAGAACTAGTTACAAAGTAAGAAGGAAAAGGGATTGCTGTTCGCGTTGATCATACAGTCGAAGAAGATATAAAAGCACTCTTTGAAAGAATTCAAGTAGAACAAAACGGGCAGCTTGATATTTTAGTAAATGATGTCTGGGGTGGAGATCCACTTACTGAATGGGGAAACCCTTTTTGGGAGCATAACTTACATAACGGATTGTTGATGCAACAGCGTGCCGTCCATTCGCATATGATGACAAGTTATTATGGTGTACCGCTTATGGTGAAGAATAAGAAAGGGCTTGTCATTGAAATTACAGATGGTGTAGATTATCAATACCGTGGAAATCTATATTATAGTTTAGCGAAAATCTCAACAATTCACTTAGCGGAAGCGATGGCGAAAGATTTAAAGAAACATCATATTACTGCTGTTGCGGTAAGCCCTGGCTTCCTCCGTTCTGAAGCTATGTTAGATTTGTTTGGTGTAACGGAGGAAAATTGGCAAGAAGGTGCAAAGAAAGAGCCCCACTTTATCGCATCCGAAACACCTTTCTTTATTGGAAGGGCAATCGCTGCTTTAGCAAGTGATTCGAATGTTCATAATAAAACAGGAAAAGCACTTAGCTCATGGGAGTTAGCGAGGGAATATGGATTTAGAGATATTGACGGAAGACAACCTGATTGGGGAAAATATTTTGAAGAGAACGCTATAAGCGAACGGTGATATTATATCGTTTTTATAAAATGTTAAAATAAAATGAAGGATAAAACACATTACATATAAGGTGTTTTATCCTTCATTTTTCGGTTTTGTAAATGCTTTTACTACATCATCATGCTGTTCCAACTTGATTTTGGTCTGCAACATCAGAATCAAATGTATTCGTTGCACTCACACCGTTAAAGGTATTAGTAATAAAAGCAACATTTGATGAGCCTGAACCGTTATAAGCTTTTGTATTCTCTTTCGGAGAAACGTTATAAAAATCACCTAAGTTAAAAGAACCGTTACTATTTTGAACGACAAGATTTCCGACAACAGAGGGCATAGTCTTCACCTACTTTATTAGGAATTGTTTAAAACACTATATGATTCGCCTTGTTAAAAGTGCATCTTAGTATACAGATAGTTATCATATGAGCCAAATACCTTTTTATAGTGAAAGCGAACAAGCCATTTTTCATTAAGTGAATATAAATATAGTATTAAATAAATAGGGAAGTGGACCATATTATGTCTAAATGTTTTTTTGCTAAATTAACAGGGCGGGAAGAAGTGCCTCCCGTAAGAACAGATGCTTGTGGTATAGCGCAATTTAAATTTAACAATGACTTTACGAGACTTCGATTTAAATTGGTTGTCAATGACATAGACAAGCTAACAGTTGCTCATATTCATTTAGGAATGAGGGGTGAAGAAGGCGATGTTGTCGCATTTCTTTTTGGGCCAGTTACACCTGGTATTAGTGTCGATAGAGTGGTGGTAACGGGGATAATTACAGAAAGCGATCTTGTCGGACCTTTACAAGGGATGTCTTTATTAGATCTTGCAAGAGAAATGGAAGATAGAAATACGTATGTAAATGTTCATACAGAAAACCATCCAGATGGTGAAATACGAGGTCAAATTAAACAAGTGTATCATTCGTAATCATCTGTAATTTTAGAGTCGACCTTTTTCTTTATGTTAAGTATGATGACAGTAACCTTTAGCCATAATTATGACTAAAGGTTTTTTACTTTGAAACATTGAACAGAATAAAAAATTATAAGGAGACAATTTTATGGAAAATAATAAAAATGTAATTCTTGTTTTTATTGCCATGGCTATAGCTTTAGCGTTCTTTGTTGGTGGGATGGTTTATGGATTGTGGGGACCATCTTGACTTTTGGTGCATACAAATGTTTACTGACTTGCCATTTGGAAATTGCTTTCGTTCCTGCAATCCAGTCATAGAGCGTTTTTCTCTTTTTATTCATCAGTTGACTTAATAAATATATGAAAGCAACAAGATTTACGGCACTAAGAATAGTCAGAACAGTAATCTCCAAAAGATTAGTCGAAAGAATTAAGCACCATATGCAGAAGTGAGCAATTTCCTGTGGAAGAAACTTGACGGTTGTACGAAAAATTGAGCGACCGAGTCCTATACGCTGACTAGATATGTCCACAACTTGGATTTACAGTTACATGTTTGTCTTTGGAAAGGGAATGATATGTATATACCGTTTCAGATTCAGAGATAAAGGAGAACATTTGTAATGAATTATATGCTATTTAAGGTTATTAATCGTCTTGCTAAACGTAATGCTGCAATGGATACGATTATGGTGTTAATTTCTCAGAAAGCTCGATATGTGTACCTTTTCATGCTAATTTTTATGTGGTTTAGAAGTAATGTATACAAAAAAGTTATATTGTATGCTGGTGTTTCGGCAGGACTCACTTTATTTGTAAACCGGATCATTCAGCGCTTTTACTTCAAGCCGCGCCCATTTATTTCACGTGATGTTCGTTTACTTATCCCGGCAATGAAAAATTCTTCATTTCCAAGTAAACATACGGCATTAGCTTTTGCTATAGCGACTTCCGTTTTACTTCGAGACCGCTTAGTTGGTTCTATTATGTGGGTATTAGCCATTTTGACAGGTTTTTCACGTATTTGGGTAGGACATCATTATCCATTTGATATTATTGGAAGTGCTTTTATGGGCAGTTTAATTAGTATAGTGGTTGATAAGAATACATATACATTGAAGCCTTTTGTCACTTGGATAATAAATACATACACATCGTTAACAACATCAATGAGATAAAAAGAGGGGGATAGATTCCCCCTCTTTCATTTTTGAAAATCATAAATAATTTTATAAAGTCTTTGTAGTCCAACAATTAAATCTTGTTCACTTAACATTGAATAACTGATACGTAAATGATTATGTTGTGATTCATGAACATAACAAGCAATTCCAGGTAAAAAAGAAACGTTAGATTCATTTGCCTTTTCAAGTAATGCAAAAGAATCTATTGAATCAGGGAGTTTGATCCATAAATTAAAACCACCTTGCGGCTTTTGAAAATAAATTGTATCTGTTAAAGGAGAAAGTATCTTTATTGCCGTGTCACGTCGAACTTGTAAGGCAGTGCGTAGTTTTTCTAAATGGTTTTTCATTCTCTCAGCTCGTAAAAAAGGGAGAATGGCTTTTTGAGTCAATAGTGGACTCCCTATATCCATTGAAGCTTTTACTGCGTATAGCCAGTCAAAGATTGGTCCTTCTGTCACTAATGCTGCAATGCGAAGTCCTGGTGCTAATGTTTTACTAAATCCCTTTAAGTAAATGACATGACCATTTGTATCTAAGTGTTTAAGTGGAGTTGGGAGTTTAACTTCTTCGAAATATATTTCTCCAAAAGAATCATCCTCAATTATAAAAAATTGATACAACTCTGCTAGTTCTACAAGTTCAGCCCTTCTATGTTTACTCATTACAGTTCCAGTAGGGTTTTGGATGGTAGGATTCACATATAATAAAACTGGTTTTTTGTTTTGACAAACTTCATCGATTAAATCAGAACGAATCCCTTGTTCATCAAGTTCAATTGGTATGACTTGCACGCCTTTATTTACAAATACATCAATCGCTGCACCGTAGCATGGGCTTTCTACCAATACTATATCTCCTGGCTTTAATAGCGTTTGAGCAATTAAGTCAATCCCTTGCTGGGCACCACTAGTAATTAATACTTGGGCTGGATTAATCGTTAAATCTTGATAATCCTTTAAATATTTTGTGATTTCTATGCGTAGTTCCTCATCTCCCTGGACAGGTCCGTAAGTGGCTAATATCATTTGATCTCTATTTATTATTTTTTGCATTTCATTTGAAAGAAATGGATTAGGTAATAGACGAGGATAAAGGATTGCTTGTGAAAAATCATAATACTTTCTATGTCCACTTAGTACATGTTGAGATCTCGCGACATTAACTGTTTTCAAATGTTGCCATTTATATGGTTCAGGCGTCTTTGGATTATGATTTTCGTTTCTTTTTATATAAACACCTTTCCCTTGTTGAATATGTACAAAACCTTTTGTTTCGAGCCATTTATATGCTTTACGAACTGTTAATACACTTATTTTCAAGTCATCTGCCATGCTACGTAGAGAAGGGAGGGGCTCAGCTTCTGCTAACATGCCATTTTGAATACGCTGAACAATTTGCATGTAGATTTGTTGGTAGATTGGGATATTAGATTTTTTATGCAGTACAATCTTCATGATTTCACCTGGATTTCTTTTTCTTTTATTAAAACTGAAATAATATCTACAATCAAATAAAAATTCATTTAACTGTTATATACCTTAATGTACTGTTATACACTGTTTCTTCTATACTCATTTCAAGAATGAAAAGGAGGAAACAGAATGGTCATTTTAAATTATATTTTGATTTGTATCATTTTCGGGACAACATTTTTAACGATAAAAATTGGGATTGAAGCGGGGGCCCCGCCATTATTCTCGGCGGGAATTCGTTTCTTTTTAGCAGGTATTATTCTCATTATCATATTTATGTTAAAGCGAAAAGATGTTACGCCGTACTTGTTATCTAAACGGATTATGTATGCTGGTTTTTGTTTAACTTTTATGACGTTCGCAACATTATATTGGGCAGAACAGCATATTTCTTCAGGATTAGCAGCTGTTCTTTCTGCAACAGGACCGATGATGATCTTATTACTACAATCGAGGAGAAATAAAACAAAACTACAAAGGGAACAGCTCTTTGCCTTAATCATAGCGCTTATAGGAGTGAGCGGTATCTCCTTACCTGGAATGCACCAGCAACTTACTTTCATATGGAGTATTGCTTGCCTTATCATATTAGTCGGTGAATTATTTTACGGAATAGGCTCCATCCGTTCAAAAGAAATACTTTCAGACTTACCGAAAGTATCACCGTTTTTCATAAATGGAATTCAAATGTTTTACGGCGGAATTTTTCTGCTGATTGCTTCTATTCTCATAGAACAACCCAATCTAGCTATATTAACCTCTTGGAGCGTACGGTGGCCGATTTTATATCTTATATTTGTAGGATCAATTGGTGGGCATGGACTATATTATTGGCTCTTGTCAAAGACCAATCCAGTATTCCCATCAACTTGGCTGTATGTATCTCCATTAATTGCTGTTATTACCGGATATGTATTTTTAGGAGAACCGATTAATCCAGTAATGGGGATTGGAGCATGCTTAATCTTAATCGGTGTATTTTTAGCAAATCGTTCTACACTTAAAGTGTACTTTAAACAGGGGGGATTATTGAAAAAAGAAACGTAACATGATTGAATGTTAGTTATGAAATTGAAGAATAATACTTTTATAGAAACTTAACGCACCTATAAATAACAGAAAAAACAAACTATTAGATAGAGTTAGAACTTTTTATATGTTATAATTATATATCATTTTAATAAAAGAGCCCTGTATATAATAGGGCTCTTTTGAAGTGTGAAGTAGAAGATAGATAATATATATTAAAGGGCAATAAAAATTTTAATTCAACAAACGGATAGGGGAGATACATGTGAAACAAGCATTAATTGTTATCGATTTGCAAGAAATCTTTTTTTCAGAAGAAAAAATTACTTATATCAGCATGAACAGTTGCTTGAGAATGTAAATATGGTCATTAACTGGGCAAAAACCAAGGCTGTACCGGTTATTTTCATCCAGCATACAGACCAAAATCCATCAAATGAAATGGCAAAGGGTAAGTACGCTTGGGAATTACATAAAGGGCTGTACCGAGAAACTAGTGATATTGTAATCGAGAAAATCACATGGGACTCCTTCTATCAAACTACTTTAGAGGAAACATTAAAAAAATTAGGTATCGAACAACTGATTTTCGTGGGGGCTCAAACTGAATTTTGTTTAGATACGACAATACGAATCGCCTATAGTAAGGGTTATCAGCATAATTTACTAGTAAAAAGCGCGCATAGTACATTAAATAGTAACCAACTCAGCGCAGAGCAAATTATAGAGCATCATGAATCTGTATGGAATAACCGTTTTGTACAAATACAGCCGCTTGATTTATATAAGTTATGAGAGGATTCATGAGGCTTTTCCAATCCCATTAAACAACTTGAATAAAAGGGGGGGGAAATGCTAGATGTTATGATTTCCGGTATTAAAGAAGAACCGCTAGAGAATAACAAGTGCTCCTCTTGGAGTTAGAGCGCAAGCATCAATTAAAAAAGTTAGTATGTTTGTTTATGAATTTATAAAAAGTAAGGGAAATCTTGATAATAAGGGGAGTCTTATGGAGATAAAAATAGATGATTTAACTGGTACTGAAGTAGAAAAATTATTGATGGATCATCTGCAAAGCATGGCACTACATTCTCCTCCAGAAAGCAGACATGCTCTAGATTTAGACGGATTGCGGAAAGAAGATATTACATTTTGGAGTGCATGGGAAGAAAATGATTTAGTTGGATGCTGCGCACTTAAAGAACTCAATAGCCAACATGGAGAAATAAAATCAATGAAAACTGCTTCTTTACATTTAAGAAAGGGTGTTGCGAAGCGGCTTCTTCAACATATAATTGAGGAAGCAAAGCGACGTGGTTACCAGAGGTTAAGTTTAGAAACAGGATCTATGGATGTATTCAAACCAGCTAGAAATTTGTATACAAGTATAGGATTTCAATATTGCAAACCGTTTTCGGAATATAAAGAGGATCCAAATAGTGTGTTTATGACAATGGAATTGATATGTAATTAAATAGTTTTTAATATGTATACTGCTGTTTTTCAAAGTTATATAAATTAAATGTTAGTTTAAAATAAAATTCAACTTCACCCCTTTGGATAAAATTATCTAAAGGGGTATTTTCGGTAACAAGGTATTTAGTTATATTTACAGCATATCATCCCATGAACTTTGACCATTGTAGGATATACCATGCTGCTCTTCCGCCATTTTCATAGGGTCCTCGTGAGAAAGAGTAAATACCATTTTTGGTTTTTCATCTTTAATGTACAAGATGTAAATAGTATCGTGGATCAGATCTATTGGTTGACCCGGGATTTTTTCAAGGCGCATCGTACCCTTTGTTTTCACCATTGTATAGTAAGGATTGAGAGGAATCTCTTCAACTGGGGTCGTTTTGACGAATTGAAAACCCAAGGAATGTAAGTATTCCTGACTTTTTTCAGTCCCTGCCAGATAATCTTCTTTTGAGACTATCTGAAGAGCGCCACTAGGATCGGCACCCACCAGGGGATTACTTACATGAGGAGCCAGAAGATCTGGCTCAAACGCATTATGCGCCCGATTGAACTCCTCAAAGTATGTTCGGATTTTATCACTTACTTGATTCATGGTTCTTCACCAATCCTTTCTTAATCAATAAAGTCTTCTTTTTCCCGTTTTTATCCTCTCTTTTTCTCAATCATCCTATTTGAGAGAGAGGGTGGTTGAGAACTTTATATGTGTATTCTATTTTTGTAAGGTTTACATTATGTAACAATATCGAAATTCAACATATCTACGAACCTAAAAAATCCAAAAAGGATTTTTTTATTTATAAGGAGTACGGTCACATGCCTATCAAGCTAAGAAAACAAGTTACCTTAAAAACGAAAAATGAGCTACATTGCTTATAGCAAAATATAATAAGCTAAATTTTATTTTTGAGGACTGCAAAGGATCAGCTTGATACAAATTGGTGATATTTCAGTAAGAAATGTGCTCATTTTCTTACTACTGGTAATAGAATTTATGTAAATAATCAAAGAAACATCTTTATTTAATGAGAATGTATATCCACTCCATTTGCAATATTGTCGTAATAATCGTAAAGATAATTCCGAAAAAACAGAATTACATTCTGGTTCTAAGGACATTTCTAATTGTTTGATTGGATTTTAAGAAAGAGTGAGGTAAATACTTTTAAAGTAATATAAAAATAAAATTAGGTATCTTTATGCGTGTTAAATTAGCATAAATAGGCATATGTAGAGAGTTTAAATCTATTTGGATTTAAAGTGTTGTTAATCCTAAAGAAACACGAATTATTCTAATTATTAGTACAATTAGAATGTAAGATTTAATTGGAAAGAAGGGGTTATTGTGAAAGAAACAATTAGTAGTTATGAAGATTTATTAAATATGTTAGATTCATTATTACGTGAACCAACTCAATTTTGGGATGATTTTTATTCAAATCGTGAAAAAGGAGTACCCTTTTTCACTAATAAACCAGATGAGAACCTAGTTAATTATTTCAAGAAAAAATTACTTAATCCAGGAAAAGTTCTAGAACTTGGATGCGGTCCAGGCAGAAATGCAATTTACTTTGCTGAAAAAGGATGCTTAGTTGATGCAGTAGATTTATCACAGGAATCAATTCAATGGGCAACCGAACGTGCAAAAGAAAAAAATGTAAATTTTATTAATAACAATATCTTTGACTTAGAAATTGAAGAGGGTACATACGATATTGTGTATGATTCAGGATGCTTTCATCATATTGCACCACACAGAAGAATGAATTATATAAATTTGGTGAACAAGGCTTTAAAACCAGGTGGTTATTTTGCAATCACTTGTTTTGTTCAGGGTGGAGAATTAGGTGGGGCAGACATAACGGATTGGGAAGTATACAAACTACAAAGTCTTAAAGGTGGATTAGGATTTACAGCTGAAAAACTTAGAGCCATCTTTAGAGACTTTTCTGAGGTAGAAATACGTAGAATGAAAGAGATAAATCAATCAAATACAGTATTTGGTGTCTCTGGACTGTGGACAGCTTTATTTATGAAAAAGGCTTACTGAATAGTAAGAAGAATTAAGTGAATATAAAGCAATATCAGAGGATGAAATATCTTTTTTCAAAAAAGAAAACAAAGTCTTTCTGATAACTCAACATTTATATAAACTATTTTATAAAGCAACATGAAAACCCCTCTCGTATATAAAACGGGAGGGGACCATTATATTGAGTTTGTATGTACAAAGCATTAGTTTACTTTCTTTATAAATCCTTTGTAATGACGTTTTACAAGCTGACTTTCTAATGTCTTCATTGTTTCTAGTGCTACCCCTACAATGATAAGTAAACTTGTACCACCAATTTGAGCAGAAGGTGGTAAAGTAGCAACCTTCGTGAATACAAGTGGTAAAATTGAGATAGCGCCTAGGAAGATGGCACCAATAAACGTTAAACGATATAAAATCTTTGTTACATATTGTTCTGTTGATTTACCCGGACGAATGCCTGGAACATATCCATTTTGTTTTTTCAAGTTCTCCGCCATTTGCTCAGGATTTACTTGAATAAATGCATAGAAGTATGTGAAAGCAATAATGAGACCAACATAAAGTGTCATGCCAAATGGGTGTGCAAAATCTAGATTTGTACTTAACCATTTGGAAACATTAGAGTCCGGGAAAAGCTGTGCGATTGTCCGCGGTGTCATGAGAAATGCAGAAGCAAAGATTACTGGGATTACACCAGCACTATTTACTTTAAGAGGTAAATGAGTATTTTTCGCTCCTTGATATTGATTATTCCCTGAAACAGCTTTTGCATATTGAATAGGTATTTTTCGAATTGCCTGTTGAATATAGATAACACCGACAACGATTGCTAAAATAACTAATCCAATCAATACGATTTTGACAATATGCATAAAGAGTTGATCTCCGGCATTTTGGAATTGCTGTAAATAAATCTGATTTACTACATTGGGAATTGCCGCAACAAGTCCTGCAAAGATAAGCATTGAAATTCCGTTACCTACGCCGTTTGCAGTAATTTGCTCACCTAACCAAAGTAAAAATGCAGTACCAGCAGTTAGCACTGTAGCGATAAATAAATATGTAGTCCAGCCTGGATTAGAAATTAACTGTCCGCCTGCTATATTGTTAAAGCCAATAGACATTCCGATGGCTTGAATGAATGCGAGAATGATTGTAAAGTATCGGGTAAATTGAGCTGATTTTTTGCGGCCCATTTCACCCTGCTTTGCCCACTCTGTAAATTTTGGTACAACATCCATCTGTAACAGCTGTACAATGATGGAAGCTGTAATGTATGGCGTGATACCTACAGCAAAGATTGAGAAGTTTTGCAAAGCTCCTCCGCCAAATACATTAAGCATACCTAAAACATTGGCTTGATCTTGTACTTTTAATACCTCTGCGTTAGTATGAGGAACTGGTATAAACGTGCCAATTCGAAAAACAATTAACATCGCAAGTGTAAAAAGGATCTTCCTTCTTATCTCAGCTACTCTCATAAAGTTTGAAATCGTACGAAACATCATGTCGCCTCCTGTATTTTTTATCAGCGTTCTTAATGAAAGAAAACTGATTTTTATATCCTGATGAACAACCAACAATCCTCCTTCCGTGTAGAATTCATTCGACAAATGGATTTTCATACATTTTGTAGTGTTGTTATGGATATAAAAAATACAGATCTTTTTATAAGCGAAAGATTAAATTTCGTAATCATTCAATAACCATAATATAACTAAAAAATAAATAAATGTACATAGATAAGGCCGAAAAGAGTGAAAAATACAATCATAGAGAACTTATACATTATTATCTGTGCAGATTAATCATTGCTTATACGAACTAACAGGAATTGATGAATATATTTTAAAAGATTTACCTTGGTTTATCAGAATGCATCGATTAGTGACCTTTGCGAAAGTGATACAAACAGTTGATATTGTAGAATCATCGAAAACTTTACAAAACAGTTAGGAGAGACATATATTTTAATGAAAAGTAAAAAACCTAAGAATAATGGTATAAAAAATACCGTTATTCCTTTGTACTTGTCCAATTTATATACATGATTTTATACATTGTTGTTATAGCGGGGATTCTAAAGATCTTTGCGATTTTTTTGGTCTCTTTTTTTGTATGAAATCTTGTATAGGATAGTGAAATACCACTTCTTTGAAATATAGACTATGAAACAAGCAATTCTTGTATTTAAACATAGAATATAATGAGTTCAATATAGACTATGAAACAAGTAATTCTTGTATTTAAACATAGAATATAATGAATTCAATATTTCTAGAAGGAGGTGTTTTTAAATGTCTCATCGTCATGAAAAATGCGTATGTGAACAGTTAGTAACTTTACCATTAGGTACAGAAGTAGATATTTTTTTAAGTGGAAATACAATCGAAGACGTTATTTTTGTTAATTTCAATATGGAAAATTTTTGTGCAACTTTTGTAGATAATGTAACAGAACCAGGAACTGTGATTGTTTTAGATTGTAGAGATATTTTAGCACTTCGTATTGAATAATTAGATAGAAAAAAGAGCTTTGAAAAAAGCTCTTTTTTCTTTTTATAATTAAAAAGAAAAAAAATATTTTTAGTTAATTGTGATTATACTGATACAATGATGCAATTTTATGGAGATGAAAATCTAGCTGCTTCAAAATGTGTTCCTTCGTTATTCAAAATAGTCATATTTCCTCCGCTAATAATTGTCCATACTTGGACTTTATCCCTTTTATTTAATTGTAGAATAGTACTTATTCTTACGGCATAAGGTCGTCCAGCTAATTCTGGCACAAAATGGTGATCTTCTTTGACGATATCAATATCATTTACACGTATTAACATTGTTGTAGTACGAGAAGTATCAAAAGGAAATTTAGCAAGAAATGCTGCACCTGCAGTAATAATATATACTCCCTTTCTTTGAGGAACAAAGGTTGAATCGGATATATTATATTCATTTTTTAAATCAAATTGTTTAGTTTCATACGTAATCTGTTGAAATCGTTCAATAATTACATTCTGGTTAAATGCTTTTACAGCTCTAAATGCGGATGGTCTAATTAATTGTAGTAAAGTCACTATAGGATTCCCCTCCCTTTATTATTAACTTATGAATTATATAAAAAGAGTGATTGGACAAGAATTCTGGGGGATTGAGATTTTCTTTTTCCTCTTTTTTGTATAGATTCTTAAATTGATAGATGGAAAAGGTAATGAAACTTCTCTTTGGGGTATCGTCACCTGTCCATCAACTTAAATAATGAATAACCCCGTCCACCTTGCTAATATTTTGAAATGCTCACAAAACAAAATTATTATCTATCCACAGTTATCTATGAGAATTTTGTTCATTTTTATCGTTTTTGGGGCAACCTGTTCTGTTAGATTGATGACAATGGGGTATTTCTTTTCACTAGCTTGATTGGCATGGGATACCGCCAACATTTTGAAAAAAACATGTGAAGTAAAATAGATATGAAAAATCCAATTCTAACCACATATAGGTTAGAATTGGATTTTTTTGATTCAAATATCTAAGTTGTATTTTGGTATCTCTGTATAGCAAACCAAAGAAGTCCAATGAATAACCAGTATGTCATGAGTCAGGAGGGATGTCCATTCATATTATTTTAAAATGTAATCTTAAGATTACATTTTAAAATATTCTGCTATTGAACGATCATTGAATATCTTCATTTAACTAAACACCTCTATGTTAAATCCACCTGGGGCTTTAACATAGAATGTCCAGCGATGAGTCCTTTTTGGCGGTTTTACATCAAATCCATCATTCTTCAAGTGTTGATAGATCTCGTTCACCCGTTCTTCACTCTCCTGCGAAAAACCTATATGAAAGGATTTCGGGTAACTGACCTGAGTACCTTTCATCAAAGCGAGCAATAATCCATCTTCGTCTAACAGTACAGCGAATGAATCGCCATGCGTACTCTTAGTTTGTAGGTTGAAATATTTCTCCAAGAACTTTCGAGCAGCGTTAACGTCAGTGACCGTTAGATTGATATGGTTTAGTTTCAAAGGTTCCACTTCCTCTCTATAGTTATAATACCTTCATCCCTATATTCACTTTTTAAAAATGCTCTCCCAAAACGGGAAGTTGTTAAGAAAAAATACTCATAATCAAAACAGTATAATCCTTTAAAATCTTTGAAAGCTTTTGTTGCTTACATGTTTTATTCTATAATTGACTATTAATAAATAAAAAGACATTTTAATATATCTCTTTATATACTCGAGTATATGAATGAAGGAGTGACGAACATGGAACTGCTGCAACACTTCAAGGGATATTAAAGAATGCGTTAATAAAGGTAATTAATGATACCGATGTTGCGGGGAGAGTTGCTAAGGTTGGTGATATGACTCTTTTAAAGCGTAGTTTTTTTCGATTTACTGGTGATACTTCCTATAGTAATATTGTGCTATGAAATAATAAAATATAATGAAAACTTGAATTGAAAGAAGGAGCCAGCAATGACAATTATCGATAAATTAAATCTTAACAAATATACAAATATGGTGGTTGTCAACCAACCGGAAGATTACGATGTCTTTACTAAACAAGCAACTACTCTTTCAAACGATCATGATGCTATTTTCGTTTTTGTAGAAACAATTGATGAGATGGTACAGCACACGCAACTTATTCTTAATAAACAACTATTACTTGAAAAAGGCTATTTATTTTTTGCTTATCCGAAAAAAGGTAACACTCGTTATGAAACTTTTATTCACAGAGATGAAATATTTCCAGCAATGAACGTTGGAGAAGATGGATACGTAGATAATAGTGATATCAAGTTCGCACGAATGGTAAGTATGGATGATGTCTTTACTGTCGTTGGTTTGAAACGCGAAAAAAAGAAAATTAAGAAAACATCTGCTGCTAGTCAATGTGTTGCTGATTATGTAGAGAATATTAAAGATGTAGAAGCATTATTAGCTGATCACCCAAATGAACTTCTGTTTTATCAAGGTTTAACACCAGGATATCAAAAAGATTGGGCACGTCACATATTCTCAGCAAAGCAGCAACAAACACGTGAAAAGCGTGAGCAGCAAATGATTGAAATCCTTTCACAAGGATATAAGTCACTTGATTTATTCCGCAGAAAGAAGAAATAAAGAAGTTTCAGTAGTGGAACTGGAGTATGTCAAAATGACCTAACTTTTTAAAGATTGCAGTCTCCATGCCCCATTAATAGTAGATATGTATGTTTAATCTCAAGATGTAAAACATATCCTTGATTTCATGTTATAAATAAGGAATCAAGGATATGTTTTTTTATGAAATTCGATTTTCGATATTAAAATACATAATGATGACAAAATTAATAGAATGAAAAAGTTGAAAAAACCTCTCCTTCAAGTATACTGAATATGGTTCAGGATTTATGAGAGTTGCTTTTTTACAGCATCTAAAATGTGTAGAACCTTTATACAGTAAATAAAACTTAAAAGAATGAATAAGAAAAGGTGTTTGAAATGAAATCGTATATTGTAGTTGGAGCTGGAATTTTAGGAGCGTCTACTGCTTATCACCTTGCTAAGACAGGAGCTCATATTACATTAGTTGACCGTCAGGATTTAGGGCAAGCAACGGATGCGGCGGCAGGAATTGTATGTCCTTGGCTTTCACAGCGTCGTAATCAAGCTTGGTACAAAATTGCCAAAGGCGGGGCGCGATATTATGCTTCTTTAATTCAGCAATTAGAAGATGACGGCGAAACAGATACAGGGTATAACCGGGTAGGTGCTATTAGCTTACATACAGATGATAAAAAGTTAGATCAAATGGAGGAGCGAGCGTATAAGCGACGTGAGGATGCTCCGGAAATCGGTGAAATCACTCGTCTATCGCCAGAGGAAACAAATAGTTTATTCCCGCCATTATCTGAAGAATATGCTGCAGTACATATAAGTGGTGCTGCTCGAGTAAATGGAAGAGCGCTTCGTCAGTCTCTCGTAAATGCTGCGAAAAAGCATGGTGCTATTTTTATAAAAGGCGATGCTGTTTTAGTTCATGAAAATAATCATGTCAAAGGTGTTACTGTAAATGGTGAAACAGTAACGGCAGATCAAGTGATTGTTACAGCAGGAGCGTGGGCAAATGAATTGCTAAAACCACTTGGGGTTAACTTTCTTGTGACTTTCCAAAAAGCACAAATTGTTCATTTACATATGCCAAATATGAATACTGAAAGCTGGCCAGTTGTTATGCCGCCAAACGATCAGTATATTTTAACCTTTGAAGATGGCCGTGTAGTTGTGGGAGCAACACATGAAAATGATACTGGTCTTGATTATCGTGTTACAGCGGGTGGTTTACATGAAGTCTTTGATAAGGCATTGTCTGTGGCACCAGGGTTAGAAAATAGTACGATGCTGGAAACGAGAGTTGGTTTTAGACCATTTACACCAGGATTTCTCCCAGTCATTGGTCCGTTACCGAAGTTTAAAGGTATACTAGTTGCGAATGGTCTAGGTGCTTCTGGATTAACAGCGGGTCCATACTTAGGTTCTGAACTTGCGAAACTTGCTTTAGGACAACCGATAGAATTAGATTTAAGTCATTATGATGTAGCTGGTGCAATTGAATAGTTATTAGATCTAGAAACAAAAAAGATTAGGAATAACTACCTAATCTTTTTTGTTGTTTCTTTCTACAATGTCCGTAGTAAATTTTATATGTGCAGAGGGAATTTTGAGTATGTTGGAGAAAAGCTATATGGATTGTAATTTTGAAATAGATAGCATCAAAAACATAAAACAATTACACATAGAATTTTAAAGGATTAAGGAGTTGCCATAAATGTATAACTATAACGTTGGGATAAGAAGACCAACCATTGAAGATTATGAAGAGTTAAATCAATTGTTTCATACAGTCATTATGGATACGTTTGCTAGAGAAGGTTTATCGGAGTTGGCTGATGACATAGAAAATGAACTTGAAACTAAAAAGCAGTACTTGAAATGTGACTTTGATAACGATGGGAAAAATCGATATTTTTTGATAGCTGTAGATAAACGTTGTAATAAAATTATCGGCACAATTGAATTTGGTCCATCCAGTAAACTTATTAATAGTTGCACAGATGGCGCATTAAAAGACTTGTATGAACTAGGTACTTTATTTGTACTTCCGAATTATCAAAGACGCGGCATCGGAAATTTACTTTTAAATGTGGTACTCCTTACCTTATTAGGTAGAGGGATTAAAGAATTCTGTTTGGATAGCGGATATACTAACGCACAGAAAATATGGAAGAAAAAATTTGGAGAGCCTAACTTTTTGCTAAAGGATTATTGGGGTAAATCATATGATCATATGATTTGGAGAAAATGCATAAAAGATATACCTATAATATTTAGTAGATAGTAAAAGTTGTTTTTTAGCAAATCGTTTGTACAAATCTAATTAAATTGCATTTATAATCAACACGAATAGCTTTTCTTACATACTTGTGCTATTATTTACCTTTATAATAAAAGAGGACGTGAAGTAACTTGATTAAAATTGATATACCTGCAGTTGATGTTTCTATAACAGAAAGAAAACAAGTGATAAAAGGAGATGAGCCAAGAATTACTCCAATTCATGGATTCATCGATTTCCACTTGTTCCCAAGAGATAAAGGCGGCATTTTTATGTTTTATAATATTAATGACGAACTTCTCTTTGTTGGGAAAGCACGTAAAATAAGACAGCGTATTAAAAAGCATTTTGAAGACAATGTTTCACCAATTAAAGCACATCGTGATGAAGTATACCGCATTGATGTATGTATTGTAGAAGATCCAACGGAAAGAGAAATTTACGAAACATATATTATTAATGAGCTTCAAGCGAAGTATAATGTTGATAAGGTATTTTATAAATAAAATAAGAGCAATTTAAAACATGATCTTAGTACTATATTAAGGTCATGTTTTTTTCGTTAAACAGATAGATGGTTATTGTATTTGTAAGAATATAATTAAACGACTTTATTATTCATACACAATTGATTGAAATAAAATACTAATTTTAGGAGGAATAAAATGCATGCGAATAAAGATAAACAAAAAACAGTAGCACTTATAATTGCTTCACTTATTTTTCTTGGTTTTACTTTAATGGGTTTGTATAATTTCGCAAGAACAAACCTTTTTTATGTAAATTTAGCAGGCTTATTAATCAACAGTTTCATGTTATTTGTAATAACTAAAACATTGTGTAAGAAAGTAGTTTAAATCGGAGAGAGGCACTCGTGAGGGTATCTTTTTTATGTTTATTTACTATGTATTCTCGTTTAGAAGTAAAAAACAATCAATAGCAAAAGACCACCTAGTTGGAGTTCGTTAAGCATATTAGATGTATTTCGTGATTGTTTCTGGTAGATTTAAATAAACTGTACATAAGAAAGGAAACGATAGAGTGAATAGAACAGTAGGTTTAAAACAATTTGAATTAACCCGTGGAGCATTAGTTAAATTTATGGAAACGTTGGATGCAAAAACTGCGGATAAGCAGCCGGAGGGCTTCAACAACACAATCCGTTGGCATATTGGTCACGTGTTAACTGCAGCAGAGTCTTTCATGTTTGGAAAAGAGTTTAAGCATTTGCCAAGTGAATATTCTGGTCTGTTTGGATATGGCACAAGACCATCTGAATGGAAAACAGAAGGACCTTCATTAGAAGTGTTAATGTCTCAATTGCAAGAACAAGCACAGCGCATTAATGGAATTCCGGAAGAATCATTTGAAAAGAAACTTTCAGAGCCATTCTTAGGATTAGGAACGGTAGGTGAGCTTTACGGTATGATGCTGTACCATGAAGCAGATCATATCGGTCAAATGAAAGCGATGAAACGTATTATAGAAGCGAAAAAGTAACAAAATAAAAAAAGCCCTACCGTTTTGAAAAAGGTTTAATCGTTTATAAAAAAGAAAAAACCGAAATCGCAGATAGATTTCGGTTTTTTCTTTTTGAGCAAACAGAGAAGGTTAGTTTAAATACGAAATTAAGGAAAATGCGGTATCGTTGTAATATTACTGCATAAACAAGGAGCCGTTAGTTTCAAAGGAAAACAAATTTCAGTATATTAAGAGCGTGTATGCGCTCTTTTTTTGTCTGAAAAATCCCTATACCTCGTATTCCTTTTCCTTTCTTTCATAACAGGTAAAAATAAACATATACTGGTACAAGCAAACAAGAAAGGAGATCACCATGAACTGGTTAGAAGCCTTTATATTAGGAATTATTCAGGGGTTAACGGAATTTTTACCTATAAGCAGTACCGGTCACTTGTATTTAGGAAGACATTTATTTAACTTAGATGAAGCTGGTCTTTTCTTAGACACGATGCTTCATATTGGTACATTGCTAGCAGTGTTTATTTATTATAAAAAAGAGTTTATCTATTTAATTAAAAATCCATTTTCAAAACTTACTTTCTTACTTGTTATTGGAACAATTCCAGCGGTCGTTATCGGTCTATTATTTAAAGACTTCTTTGAAGAGATTTCAAAAACAGGTGTAACAATTGGGTGGGAATTTTTAGTGACAGGTTTGTTTTTATATATGGCAGAGAAACAAAAAAATGGACGTAAGAAAATGGATGACATTACATATCAAGATGCTTTCATTATTGGTTCGTTTCAAGCGTTTGCTATTTTTCCAGCAATCTCTCGTTCTGGTATGACAATTGTCGCTGCACTTTGGAGAAAATTAGATCGTGAAACAGCGGCATATTTTTCATTCTTATTATCAACGCCTGCTATCGTTGGAGCTATCGTTTTACAATCTGTGGACGTATTCCAAGGGAAAGCTGAAACCATTTCAACTACATCGTTAATCGTTGGTACTTTATCTGCGGCATTTTTCGGATATATTGCAGTATCTTGGATGATCCAATACTTAAAACAGCATTCCCTTAAAGTTTTCGCGTATTATGTATGGGCTCTAGGTGCTTTAATTTTAACTTTACAGTTCACTGGCGTATTTTAAGGAGGAAGAAATTTTAAGAAGCACAGTCAAGCAGTAAACTTATTTTATGATGGGGCTTGCTGGTGAAACATAATTACATGTTAGTTATTTGTTTACGCAGTACTTGTAATGAATGGGAAAGATGAATAAATGTTGATAAAAAAATCCTGCTGTGAAATTTTATAGCAGGATTTTTTATTTTATGATTCTATTAATATGCCAGGAGAATACAAAGGAAAATAAAAAATCATATTTTCGCATCATGAAAGTAGCGGAAATATCTTTCGGGAGGTAAAAAATGTTAGAAAAAGCAATAGTTATTGGTGGTAGTATAGCTGGAAAACTAGCAGCAAAAGCTTTATCTGATTTTTTTCAAGAAGTAATTATTTTAGAAGCAGGCGAAGAATGGCGTGAAAAAAGCCCTCGAAAAAGAGTACCTCAAAGTCATCATCCGCATGTGTTATTAAAGGGTGGTGAAGTAGCAATTGAGAAATTATTTCCTGCAATTACGACCCAATTAAAAGAAGATGGTGGCATTGTAAATAATTTTACGGGAGATTTGAAATGGCATCATTTTGGTTTATGGAAACAACCATTTATTGGGGATTTGAATGCGGTTCAACAAAGTCGTCCTATGCTTGAGTGGCATATACAACAAAGAATGAGTCAAGTAACTAATATTACAACAAAGTATGAAACAATGGTTGAACAATTAATAGTAGATCGACAGCATAACAAAATCTCTGGAGTAAAAGTACGGTGCATGAAAACAGGAAACAAAGAAAATTTCCAAGCAGATCTAGTTGTGGATGCAAGTGGATTTGGTTCGAAAAATATAGAGTGGTTAGAAATACATGGAATAGAAGTAAAAGAAGAAAAAGTATGGATTCAATTATTTTACGCGACTAGGGTATTCCGTCTAAAACAGAATGAACGCCCTGATTGGTGCAATTTACTTATTTCTCCTAGCTTTCCTGAAAATCCTTATGGTGCCTTTATTCAAACTATTGAAGACAATCGATATTTCGTGACTTTTAGCGGATACGCCAATGAGAATGCACCAAAAACAGATGAAGAATTCCTTGCATTTGCTCATAAGTTACCTGCACCAGATGTCATTCATTTTCTTGAACAAGCAGAACCGATTACAGATATAAAAATACATAAGATTCCTTATCAAGTACGTCGGCGATTTGATTTAGTGAAAAATATGCCAGAAGGATTTTTAGTAATTGGAGATGCTCACTGTCGCTTTGATCCAGTTTTTGGACAAGGAATTTCTGTCGCTGCTATGGAAGCTGTAGAGCTACAAATGAGTTTAATGAAAACAACATCGCTACATAATGGTTTTACTCGAGAATTTTATAAGCGTATTTCTAAGATTATTGCAACTCCTTGGGAAATGGTAACAACAGAAGCATTTCGCCATCCCAAGATAAAAGGAAAAAAAACTTTTATACAACCATTTCAACAATGGTATACGAAAAAAATATATCAACTTTCCGCAAGTAATACAGACATTTATATTCGTTTGGTTCGGGTAATGAACCTTATTCGTAGTCCTCTACATCTTTTTCATCCTAAGGTATGGTTTGCTATTCTTACGGCTCGACAGAAATAGAGGAGGTTAATCCTACTACAAGCAGAAGGAAGTTAACTATTAAATGTCGAATTTATAATAGTTAATTGATCAAAAAGGAATGAGTCATGAATGGAAATATACATAGAAAAATTAAAGGAACAAGATGCGGAAGAGTTGTTTGCTTTTGAGTGTTATAACAGAACCTTTTTTGAAAAGACGGTACCAAGTCGTGGTGATGATTACTATGTGTATGAGACGTTTCAGTGCAAACACGAGACATTGTTAAAGGAACAAAAAGAAGGCATTTCCTCCTTCTATCTCATACGGAATATGGAAAAGACCATTGTTGGTCGAATAAACTTAGTAGATATAGAGAAAGATAAACAATTGGGATATCTTGGTTATCGTGTAGGAGAAGCTTTTATTGGAAAAGGAATTGCAACTAAGGCCATTCAATTACTTCTAAATCAAGCAGTAAACAATCAAATTACTGAAATTCATGCAAAGACAACCAATAATAACATTGCTTCACAAATCGTATTAGAAAAAAGCGGTTTTTCAGGTGCCGCAATTGATAAAACAGTTTTAGAGCTAAATGGTCAAAAGATTAATTTCATTCATTACGTTTGGAAACATACTACAATATGATAAAAGAAATTTTAAAACAAAAGGGGAACACTATAATGAAGGACTTACGTTATCCAATTGGGAAGTTTACTCATGAAGGAAATGTTACGGAGGAAATGGTAGAAAAGTGGATTCAAGAAATTAAAAATCTCCCTACAGAACTAACAAAGGCAATTAAAGATTTAGATAAAGAGCAGTTAGATACACCATATCGAACTGGCGGATGGACAGTAAGGCAAGTTGTTCATCATGTTGTTGATAGTCATATGAACAGTTATATTCGTTTTAAATTAGCACTTACAGAAAATAACCCGACAATTAAACCGTATATGGAGGAGAAATGGGCAGAGCTCCCTGATTCAAAATTACCTGTAGACGTTTCCCTTGTATTATTAGATTCACTACATAAAAGATGGATAAATTTATTAAACTCTTTAGAACAGGCAGATCTTGAGAAAACTTTTAATCACCCAGAATCAGGTGAAACAAGACTTAATGTGGCAATCGGATTATATGCGTGGCACGGTCGTCATCATACTGCACATATTACTTCTTTGCGGGAACGATTAGGGTGGTAAAATTGTTATGGAAATAACACTAGAAAGAGCGATAGATTTTGATGCAGAATCTATTTTTAATATTCAAGTAGAGGCATTTATGCCGTTATTAGAAAAATATAAGGACTATAAAACGAATCCTGCTAATGAAACGATTGAGAAAGTAATTGCAAGAATAAACAATCCTACCGGTGGATTATATAAAATATTAGTTGATAATATTCTCGTGGGAGCTATTTGTGTATTTTGGAAAGAAAAGACGACGCAATTCTGGATAAGTCCTATGTTTATTCTGCCTAATTATCAAGGGAAAGGGATAGCTCAAAAAGTACTCGTTTTAATAGAGAAGATGTTTCCACAAGCAACTAGTTGGGAATTGGCTACAATTTTAGAAGAAGAACGTAATTGTTATCTATATGAAAAAATAGGTTACATTAAGACGGGGTTAAAAAAGAAGTTGAATGATAATACAACACTTGTTTATTATCAGAAGGCATTATAAAAATAGTTTTTAAAGGGATAGATAAAACAGAGTAAATCTGTATCGTATATCCCTTTATTTTGGTCCTATAAAATACAATAAAGTAAAATGTTTTTGTATTTTTAAAAGAAAATAATGCATGTTGTTCCAAAAAATACGGGGTTAATACTTTTAATTTTGCATAAAAATACAAGTTATTATTTTGTTGTATATTTTACTAATGCTTTTTGGACACTTAAAATACTATCATCATCTTTAAATTCTTTTGTAATCGGTTCGTGCATACTAGATACCCAAATTTTAAGTTCTGCATCTAAATCAAAATGACCTGCTGTTTCGATGCTAAATTGTGTAATGCTTTTATATGGAATAGAATGATATTCTGTTTTCTTACCAGTTACACCTTGTTTATCTACTAAAATCATTCGTCGATTTGTAAATACAATTAAGTCTCGAATCAATTTATATGCATACTCAATTTGTTCATGATCAAGCATAATCCTTTGTAAGTCACGCTCGACATTTTCTGTATTTGTATCAGATGCATTTCCTAAAATACCACTGAATAAACCCATATGAAATTCCTCCTTTATGATCTATGGAATGAGTTTCTTTTATTGTATCACGTTATAGACTAAGAGATTCTTACAATGCAGTAAGAGCTTTTTAAAGCAAATGCAATGATTTTATTAACACTTCATCATAATATCTTATGCTAAAATATAATTAATAAAATCAAGAAACAAGTGCAGAGGGAGTATACATGAAAAACATCGGTTTAGTATTAGAAGGCGGAGGCATGAAAGGGTTATATTCGGCGGGAGTACTTGAATACTTTATGGAGAATGATTTATTTTTTCCATATGTAGTTGGAGTATCGGCTGGAGCATGTATGGGCGCAACGTACCTATCTCGCCAAAAAGGGAGAAATAAAAAAGTAAATACAGAATTAGTGTCTGATTATCGTTACATATCTTATCGAAACTTAATACGAAAACGGGAATTGTTTGGTATGGACTTTCTCTTTGATGAAGTGCCTAATAAAATTGTACCGTTTGATTTTCAAACTTTTTTAAATACAAATGAGCAGTTTGTAATTGGCACAACTGATTGTGAGACAGGACAAGCTGTCTATTATAATAAGCAAGAGCACGGGGATGATATATTAAAAATCATTCGTGCATCAAGTTCTGTACCATTTATTGCTCCGGCTGTGGACTATGATGGTAAAAAACTTTTAGACGGGGGAATCATTGATCCTATTCCTATTCGAAAAGCACAAAAAGATGGATTTCAAAAGAACATTGTTATTATGACAAAGCCAGAAGGATATGAGAAAAAACGTAATAAGTTTTCACCGATGGCAAAATATTTATATAGACGATATCCGAAAGTAGCTGAGCTTTTAGTAGAGCATTATCGGTTTTATAATGAAACCGTTTCTTATATGTCTTCAGATGAACAAAAAGAAAACTTTTTTGTAATTCAACCAAGTATGCAGCTTCCTGTAAGTGGGATTGAAAGAAATAAAGATAAGCTTGTTAATTTATATAATCTTGGATATCAGGATGCCAAGAATCAGTATGAGCGGTTATTAGAATGGATAGAGAAATGATAACTATAGGGGTGAACAGTTGATACTAGGAAAAAAAGTAATTTTTGAAGAGTTACAGAAACTACATGATTCTTTACATCAGCCATTTCCATATCGTGATGTACGTAAAATGCGTAAAGATTTCAAAGAAAAATTTGATGAATCTGATTGTTTAAGTGCTGACCTTAATATCTACTGGATGAATATTGCAGGAACTTTAAGTTATGTCCTAAATGGAAAGATAGAAAAAATTCCGTTGCATCAAATTCAGTTACTTCGCGTATCATTTTTTGAGCGATTTAAGCAATTTTGTTTTCTAGAGAAACATATTGAAAATTACCTATTATTCTATAGAGACTATATGTATTATGAGAAAGCACGTAAATTATTACTTTACTACCTTGCTGAGTAAGAATGGAAACACACAGATTATATTGATTGTGTGTTTTTTCTGTTCATAAAATATACAACATTAGTACCTTATTTATATAGGAATTTATTTATTAAGAAAGAAGAAGTAATGTAATACGTAAAGGGGGGAAGAGGAATGAAATCAATACTAAGCCCTAAGATAGCAGAACTTACAGGTCAATTAAGTAATGGAGATACACAAGCTTTTCATACATTTTTAGATAAAATCAAAGCAAATGAGACGCCACTTATAGAATCTTGTCCAATGAATGATCAGTATCATCTTATTACTTACATATGGTTAGGGGATAAAGAAACAGAAAATGTATATGTGTTTGGTAGTTACCCTGGTTGGGACCTTAATTCTAATCAACTAGAACGACTTTCAGACACGAATTTATGGTACAAAACGTTTCGAACGAATGAAAAGTTTATTTCTACCTATCACTTTTCAGTTAATGATTATTTTGAACACAATTGGGTAGCGCGTAGTGAACAATATCAGTTAGATCCATTTAACAGTAATATATTTGGAGAAGGAACAGATAGAGCAGCTGTTTTAGAGATAGGAATAGAAATGTCGTACGATAAAAGATTTCCTAAAAATTATAATCCTCAGGGAGAAGTTGAAACATATTCTTTTTACAGCTTTATTTTAGGTAATACACGAAAGTTATATATTTACACACCTCATGATTATTCTCTTACATCCAGCCTTCAAGAACTTATCATCACATTCGATGGAAACTCATTTATGCAAAATCTTTCAGCACCAGCAACACTTGATTATTTCATTCATACACAAAAGATTCCTTCGTGTATTGTTGTTGGGATTGATCATGTAGATCGATTGAATGAGCTTACCTACAACTACAAAATGAACTCATTTTTAACAGAAGAGCTACTTCCTTGGATTCAAACGAAATATCATGTACACAAGGATCCATCGCATATAACAATTGCTGGCTTAAGCCTCGGTGGTCTAGCAGCGTTTTATGCAGTACTTCAGAATCCTCATATTTTCGGAAATGTGCTGTCATTGTCAGGTTCTGTACATTGGAAAAAAGACGGGTATGAAGAAAATCTTCCTTGGGTTGAGAAAGAATTTTTATCAATGAATAATACGTTACGACTTCGTATGTATATGGCAGCTGGCACCCTTGAGAATGAACCGCTTTTAAAAGCTAATAGAAGCTTATATAAGACACTTAAAGAAAAAGAATATCAAATTACCTATAGTGAATTCCAAGGCGGTCATGACGAAATCTGGTGGCGAGAACAACTTGCTGAGGGTTTATTAGCATTAAATAATTCAAGAGCGCTATCTTAAAAAGAAATGAGGAGGAAAAATATGGATCAAAAAGATTTAGATAAAGAGTTAAAAAATCAGGAGATTTTAGTAAAGGATGAGACGGTTTGGGATTTCACGTATGAAGATCATATTAGTTCTATCGTTAAGCGAGCAGAAAAATCAGGAGATTTTGATGACCTACCTGGAAAAGGCAAACCACTTAATATTGATAAAAGCCTTTCGTATAATCCTGAAAAACAACTTTATAAAACATTGAAAGATAATCGTGTTTTACCTAGGTGGATTGAGCTTTCAAGGGAAATTGATCATTTAAAAGAAAAACTAGAAGAGAAGAATATAAGTTCAAAGGAAGCAGCTAAGTTAGTTCGAATGATTAATAAAAAGATTCTAGAACACAATTTGATTTGTCCACCATCTGTGCAAAAAATGAGAGTGAAATTAGAGCGTTAAAGAGTTTTTTAGAGATGCAATTCATTTAGAAGAAATCAATGATGATAGCACAAAAATGAAATTTCATAATTTCTCTATATCTATTAAAGGTTATAGCAAGATTTTTAGTACGAAGAGTCAATATAACTTACAAAGTTAAGTATGAATTAATTCAAAAATCTTCCTGGAAAATCAGGGGGATTTTTTTGTAAATAGCGTAGGTTATGTTAACTAAACTGAAAAATACAACCAAAATAAGCAATTTACATTGATAAATACAAAATTTAACTATATTAAATAAATAAGATGTAATGATAAAGAAATCAATAATCAATCGATAAAAAACTAAATGTGTATATGAATGCAATTTAATAACAAAAATTCTTTAACGAATTACGTTATAATTTTTTGTTCATCAATATGTTTTGTAATCTCAGCGAAATTTTTATTCTTGAATTGCTGTAGAAAAATGTTTAGTCGTAAATTTACTATAAAAACTCTAGAAATTTAAATGAACAGTATATAAAGCGTATTTCATAAAAATTTCCGTTTCATCTCATTTTGTATAGTTTACTTGTATTTAGAGACAGAGAAAAACTTCTTTTCTATAACTGCCTATAATATATATTATGTTAACTAGTAAAAAATAAGTAACTTATATTTAATGTTAATCGAACCCCTACTCTGTGTTTAGCTGTGTTTTTTATTTTTTAATATGCAATCAGTTCTGGTGTTTGTGGGATTGCTTAGCATTCGAACTACATGTCCATCTCCATCAAAATATCCTCTAATAAAATGATGCAGATGCTCTTGTGGGACAAACGGGAATTGTACATCGTATGATTTACAAGGCATAATTCCGTGTAAGTTCATTAGATCTTTTTTCATTATTTTGCTATTCAAATTCAACATGTAAACGCCAGTTTTTTTGTTTTGGTATAACGTTTGATTTGAGTTGAGTTCTGTTTTTATATCTTCTAAAATTCTGGATTCTTTTTGAGAAATGCTCACGGTTTGGTTATCCTTCATTATGACCCCATCAGCAATGAAAAATCCTAAAATATACGCCATATTGTTAGACCAATACTTAAAGTAATCTTCATTCAAATTATATTTACGTTTCCAGCTCCCTCTCGCTCTTCTTTCAACGTTGTTATCTGCTAAGACCATACGAATATACCTTGGAGTAACATTAGCTAATTTCGCAATATTTGATGTGCTCTCTCCTTCTAAATAAAGCTTAATCATTTCTGCTGTTTCCAGTGTGCATTTAGACTTCTTTTTACTCCTTTCATTCATGTTGATTCGCTCCTTTCAAAGATATAAATTAAGTGCTGCGCCCCTTCCTTTATATCATATAAAAGAACAAATGTTCCATCTATTGTTATCTATCGTTTTGTGGCAGCTATGTAGCATTTTTCCTAGAGTTCTCTTCCGACGATTCTTTTTACACCTTTGAATTTATAGAATTTTTAAATTAAATAGAATCATCGCCCTTTTCTTCTTGATTTGTATAAACTCCACCCGTTAGTATAAATATATAAATTTAATTGTTCCTATTTTGTTTAAATGAATCATAGATGATTAGATTTATGCGATAAGGTTTATAAAAATTTAGGAGGGGTATGTGTGTTTTCGAAATGGAAAAAAGGATTAGTAACTACTTTATTTGTACTAACAACGTTTTCGACAGTAGCATCTGCTGAAGAACTGCCTGCAGATCAACAAAAGTGGCAGAAATGGGTTGGTGAACATGCAGTCAAATTACAGGAACCGACTGCTAGTACTACTGAGGATTTGTCATTTTTAAAACAAACTTTACAAGACAAACGTATTGTCTTACTAGGTGAATCTACTCATGGTTCAACCGAAATGAATCAATCAAAAGTCCGGATGATTAAATATTTACATGAAGAAATGGGATATGATGTGATTGCGTTTGAATCAGGCTTTGCAGAAGCGAATGCTGTATATCAAAACATAGATGATTTAACAGCTGAGCAAGCAATGAAGAAAGCTATTTATGGAGTATGGCATACAGAAGATCTAGAAGAATTATTTCAATATATAAAAGAACAGAAAGAAAAAGGAACGCCCCTTATTTTAACGGGATTCGATATAAATATCCCGTGGAATGCTTCAACTGCTACTTTTGCAACATTTGCAAATGAATGGATTAGTAAATTGGATCCTGAAATAGGGAAACTACTCGTAGAAGCAGAAAAAGAAATTGTGAAATATCGTTCTGTCTCTTCTTATGAAGAGTTCCAAACAATGCAGAAACCTCTTTTAAGTAAATATGAAAGAGTAAAAGAATTTATCCAACAACATAAGAATGAATTACAACAAGTAGTTTCTAATGAATCCTATGATGTAAACCTTCTAGAAAAAACAATTAATATTCGAATTGATACACTCAAAACACATATTTCATATGAGGTGAAAGAAAAACCTGGTATGGATTATACATTTTATTCTCGTGATCAAAAAATGGGACAAAATTTAGCATGGTTAAGTGAAATGCAGTTTAAGAATAAAAAAATAATTGTATGGGGGCATAATTACCACATAAGAAAACAGAATTCTAAAATGATTATGGGTTTTCCGTACACCAAAAAATATCCTAATATGATCGATGTTTTACCGAAGTACTTGAAAGATCAAATGTATTCCGTAGGGTTATATGCATATAGTGGAAGTAGTTTAAATGACCAGAACGATAAGATTGAATATGTAATTGATAAACATCAGGCAAATAGTATTGAAGAAATTTTGAGATCCGCTCAACATCCGCAAGTATTTGTAAATTTAAAAGATGAGAAGAATCGTCCTGAAACGTCCTGGATGTACTCACAGATTATAGGACAATATTGGGGAATATGGCCTGAATATATGATTCCTAATCAACATTATGATGGTATACTCTGGTTAGAGCATATTAGTCCTTCGCGAATTAAATAAAGCAAAAAGCGCACCAATAAAATAGATGGTGCGCTTTTTTATCTGAAGATGAACAAGAAAAGATGCTGTATATAGATATCTAATAATCTTATGAATCAATCAATTCAGATGGAATTACTCCTTTTCCTCTTCATCTGCATCTCCATAAGCAAAAACCTCAAAAACGAATTCACAAAGACCAACAACTACTTCCCCAATTACTTCGTGCATTTTCTTTTCCTCTCTCTTTTAGTAAATTTATTTTAAGTATATAAAAGAAGTATTTTGGGGTACCATTCAAGAAGGTGACATAAATATTACAAATTTGTAAGAGTTTGATGAAAATGAAGTTTAAAAGTATCTAGCAAGTCTGCTTTATTTTTTTACTCCTAGATTTCTTCGGGTCTTGATATATGTATTTCTCCACCTGTAATTTTCCCAACAAAGTTAATAAAAATAGCATGGTGCCCTTTTTCTTCAAAAAATGCTTCACTTATTGAGAAAATTCCTTCTACCTCTATATCTAACCCTGTTTCTTCTTTTACTTCGCGAATTGCTGCTTCTTCTAACGTTTCACCAACCTCAACTGCGCCGCCTGGTAAAGTAAAATAAGAAACATTTGCTCCTGTATTTTTCACCATCAATACTTTTTCTCGAAGCTCATCATAAAGTAATACGTAAGTTACAGTTACTTTTTTCATATAAACCTCCTTAGTAGATTTCCAGTATACAGTTCTATATAAAGTGTTGTATTCCCTTGCTAGTAAATTTAAAATTTTATTATATGGAATATTAAGGATATCTATTGTTCTTATTTAAAGATATAATAGTAGAAAAAATGATTGTGGATGGATGAAATGAAACCCCATAAAAAGAAAAGACGTAAAAAGAAACGACATAACCGGAGAACGTTTAGGGAATTTTCAATTCAATGTTGGGTTAACATCAAAAAATGCTTTAAAGTATTATTTATTTTAAGTTTTTTATTTGCATTTGTGGCATTTGGTTGTTACATAGTGGATTCAATATCGCATCGAGAATTTACAGTGTACCTTGCTTTGGCTTTTATAATTTGCTTTGTGTTATCCTATATTCTAGGGTATATTATCAGCAAAGTTAAGGACTGGAATTTTTCAAATGCAGATGCAAATATTGATGGAGATATTGGAGGTTGTTTAATAACTCTTATTTTATTTATATCGTTTTTGTTTTTATTTGGTGTAACGTACCATAGTGTGAATTATATTATTTATAAAGCAACTGGGAATAAAAAATTTAAATCTCTCTAAAAAGAGCCCTAATAGGAAGGGCTCTTTATTACAGCAAATTCTATAGGGATTAAGCTACTTTTCGATATAATTTTTGTGTCTCTTTCTCTTTGCTCGGAGGTCGAATTAAAATGGCGATAATAAAGGATATAATACATAGTATACCGATTGTAATGAAAGTTGGCTGAAATCCACCTAACAACGCTCCAATAAACGAACCTGCAAGTGCTCCAAAGCCAAATCCTTGATATACGATTCCATAATTTGTACTATGATTTTTTAAACCGAAGAAATCACCAACAATTGCGGGAAATATGGTAATATTTCCTCCGAAACAGAATGCAACACTTGCAACACAAGTAAAATAAATCGCGTAGTTTACATTCATAAAACTGAGTGTAAAAACAGATAAGCCAATTATTATAAAAGTTGCTGAAACAATTTTCAATCGACCTATTTTATCTGATAATGTTCCAAGAACAATTCGGCCCACAGTATTAAAAATCGCAATCATTGCAACTGCATTTGCCGCGGTTGCTGCACTAAGGCCTACGAGTTGAACTCCGATATCTTTTACCATACCGATTAAATATAAGCCACTCATGCACGATGTAAATAGCATGAAAAATAATAAATACACTTGTTTTGTACGTAACATTTCTCTAGTTGAATAATCACTACTTACAGTTTCAGATGATACTGTTTCATTCGTAGCGGCTTCACGTAAGAAGAAAGATCCCGCAAGTACTATAATCAAAACGATTATGCCCCAATATAAAAAAGCTTCCGATACACCAACTGTATCAATTAGCCTGCCATTTACGTATTTAAAAATTAAACTTCCCATTCCGTATGCTGAAACTGAAATACCAGAAATTAAACCTTTACGATTTGGAAACCATTTAATTAAATTTGATAATGATGTGATATAGGCTGTACCATCTGCATAACCTACCACGACACCAGCTAGTAAATAAAGTAATGATAATGAGGAAACTTGTGAACTAAGTATTAATCCAATCCCAAGAACAATTCCTGCGGTTGCGATAAGTTTACGAAGTCCCATCCTTTGTTGTAATTTACCTGCAAATAAAGTTGAAAACGATAAAGAAAAGCTGGTAATTGAGAAAGTTATAGCCACAGCATGAAGTTCCCAGCCAAATTTACTTACTAAAGGTTGATTAAACAAACTCCATGTATAAATCGTTCCAAGACCAATTTGCACAATAATTGTGCCTAGGACAATAAGCCATGGATTTACAGATGCTTGTTTCATGCGAACTGTCCCTCTCTTATCATGACATGATTTATCACAATTTAGTATATCCATGATGATATGCAAGATACAGATTTCAAACTGGAAATTAAATTAGAGTTATTATATAAAATAAACAAAAAGACACTTCGTTCAGAAGCGCCTTTTTGTCAATTAGATTATATACGGATTTATTGTAGAAAAGCTGTGTTAAGATAAGACATTTTCAAATGCTTATATACATATAGTACCAGATGATGTCTTTATTTTTATGAGGCTTAAGATGTATTTTTCTTTCATAAAAAAGTCTTATAAAAAGCAAAAATTAATATTCGATTTCCTCATAATCTTTTGGTTGCGGGACGGTTTGCATATTTGACGCGTCTTTTGGATCACTATAAATCGCGTTTTGCTCAATGCTTGTGTCTTTGATGTTTTGTTTTTTACTTCTATTAGTTTGTTTTTTCATAAGGGTTCACTCCTTTTCTGTATAAAAGTAGTTATACCCTAATTTAAATATTTTTACTGGTATGTAAAAGATCGTTTTGCAAATATATCAGCGACTAAATTGCTAAATTCTCGTAAATAATACAGATACTTGTCTCCCCCATAGTTATATCTTTTGTTATACATTTTAGCAACGACAACATTATACTCGGGAATAACTAAAATGGTGGGCCCTGTAATGCCCAATATTTGATAGGAACCTTTAGGGACCCTTTCACCAAGTTCGCTTTGTAAAGCTGGTGTGTTTTGAACGTACCAAAAGCATCCGTTTTGTGGTAAATCTCTATTTTGATATGTTGGACTTTGGACACTTGTTGCGATTTCAATGACCTCTTTCGGTACAATTTGTTTTCTATTAATATACCCTTTATTTAAATGCAAATTCCCCCAATAGGCAAATTCTCTGGCAGAAACAAAAAGATTCTTTTCTGTTCCGTCATCTAATATCCCAGTACTACATACTCCTTCTTCATGAGGATTTACTATTATCTTTACCAAATTTTCGTGATACTTTGTTCTCCATCCAGTCTCTTTAAAGCCTGCAGGTATAAAAATTCGTTCTTTTAATAACTCAGGAAAGCTTTTATTATATAGTTGATAAATAAGGTGTGTCATCATACGTATGTTAATATCTCTATATGCCCATCCTTGTCCAGACTCAAATTCTCGATAAATAGTTCCGTCTCTATTCTCATTTAAACCATGTGAATGGGTTACTAAATGTCTTATGGTTGTCTTACCAAGCAAATTTTTGTTATAGTCTTCAAAGTAATCTGCTGCATAGTCGTCGAGATGCTTTATTTTTCCTTCATATAGTGCATAAGCAACTGCTAAACCTAAGTAACTCTTTCTAGCGGAAGCGACATTAAATTGTGAAGAAACGGTTACCTTTGGACTATTTGGAGAGTTTGAATGGTTACCACTATAATATTCTAGTACTATTTTATTATCTTTCATAATACAAAGTGCTGCTGCAGAACTACAATTCCGTTCTTTTATATCTTCTATCCATGAAACTAATTTCTGATATGTATCCAATGTATTGTTCACCTCTATATGAAATCTATATCAAATATTAAATTCGTTGGAAACAGAAACTATCCTTTAATTTGTCTATTCTACAAAGTGAAAGAAAAGTGCTTTTGCAATTCAATCATGTATATGCACTTTTCTTTCATATAAAACGTTACCTATGTTTCGAACTTAAATGAACCACCAGCTCCAGCAACCAAAACAGCCAAAACAGCCGAAACATCTGAAACATCCACCACAACGTCCACATCCGCCACAACGTCCGCAACCACCGCAACGTCCACAACCACCGAATTGACGAGCACCTTCTTGAACATAATAATATGGATATTGGTTTTGTTGATCCCAATACACAACATTTCCAGACTGATAATCATTTAGGTTTAATGATTGTAGTTCTTGTTGAAACTCATTCATTTTTATGACCTCCGTTTATAAATTAAGCTTCTATCCAGCAAAATTCATCGATGCTTTTCTATATTTTTTGCATGTTTAATCTGCGTAACATAGGACAATAAACTAATTTCAATACGTACAACAACAAAATATGAGTTTTTACTGGGTAGTGTAACTTGTTCGGGTGCCTATTTTTAGATAGCTTGTATGTTGGATTCATCTTTATAAACGAAATGATAAGAGAGAATTTAAAAATATGAAATTAGACAATGGTATTTAAATTCATATGAATTTTTCATTTGTAAATATAGGAAGTAATCTTACATTCTTTGTAGGAACATGGGCTGAGGTTTATTTCTTTCATACAATCGAGGCGAATCAGTTATTTTACTTGATCGTGATTATAGCTTTCTTTAGTGGTTATTAAGAATAAGCTGGGTACTTATGAAGTACTTTTATTAACACTTAAGTACCCAATATCCATCCTTAATACTTTATAAATTGCTAATCCAACAATTTGATAAATCTTCTTTTTGTACCTTTTCTATTAATCTTTGAACAGAAGGTTCGGGCATTATTTTATATGTAATTAGATTTTTATTATTAGGAATGATCCAATGAAAAGCCAGGTGAGACTCTTTAGAAATCGGTGCTATATCACTATGTAGGTCGTTACTATCGACTTCGAAAACATGGTTAATTTCATAATGAAGTGTCTCGCTATCTTGCCACTGGTTTTCAATCACTCCTAAAAAGCGCTTAACTTCACAATCTATACCTATTTCTTCTTTAAATTCTCGAATTAATGCACATTCTGCAGGTTCTCCTAATTCAACATGACCACCTGGTAGAAAAAAATGATGCCCTTTGTAATTTGCTATTAAAAGCTTTTTATCCTTTATAATTATCCCTCTTACAATATGATGAAATTTTGTTTTCAATTAAGATTCCCCTCCTTTTGTAGTAACTGTTTTATAGCATTTATTTTTATTAAATCTTTATTATTATTTTTTGTTCTTCTATAACCAATTACACTTGTTCAAAATACTCATTTAATAGTGGGATAATATAAATCATAGGTGTTTCGTAAGGGTGAATTCGATGAATAACCGCAAGTGCGTCTTTTACAATTTCTTGTTTGCACCTTATTTCTACTTTACATTCTTGGCCTTCGCATATTTGACCAACTTCTCCATTATAAGGTAATGAGTTTTCTAGCGGCCTCCAATATCCTTTAACAGTGCTGTAAGATAGACAATGATCATAATTTCCTACCTTACAAGCATGAACTTTATTTAGTTCATCTCGCAGAGTTTCAATGTATTCTTCTGGAATATATATTTCGATTTTTACTTCGTTAAATTTCATACTTTGTTTCACGCCTTTTCTTAATTAAAGTTAAACAAATAAACGATATACTTGTTCTCCATCATAAACATGACCAATATCTACAAAACCAGAGCCTTCATATAACATTTTTGCTGGAATGTTCTCTTTATGAACAGTTAGTCGAATTTCTTTGCACTGAGAAAAACGATTAGTAATCCATCTAATCATTTCAGATAGGGCTGCTTTACCATATCCTTTTCTTTGGTAATTCTCATCGATCATAAATCCGTTAATCCAATACATGTCCGATGTGTTTGGTTCAAAGGCATGCATAACAAAACCAACCATAACATCGTTATCGTATATAGCAAATGGGATATATTCTACATTGTCACCATCTGGTTTAATATATACTTTTGCAATTGATACAGCTACAGCTGGTACAAACTGACATTGTTCCTTAGATACTTGTAATTTCAGTGCTTCTTCCCAGTTTTCTCTTGTTACAATTTTTAATTGTATGTTCATCTTATAACATCCCTTTTGCAAAATAGATTATTTGACATTCTAAAAAACCTCCAATCTGTAATCTTCTTTCTATATTCAGCGAACTGTGGTATTTCCCTTTTTAAATTAAGACTAAAAAATGTAAGAACCTGTTTAAAGTGATTGGATTTTTTCCGTTCTTTCTTCACGAGTATTTATAGATTTTATATGAGTAATTAAAACTCCAAGCATGGTAATACCCCCTCCGATTATGGCCATGAAAGTTGGTATTTCTCCTAACCAAATCCAAGCTACAAAACCTGCAATCACTGGTGTTAAATAAAGAGAACTTGTTGCTTCGGAAGCACCTGAATGAGATGTAATGTAAGCTAATGCTATATAGGGTAATACAGTTGGAAAAAGACCTAAATACACAGCGCTAAGAGTCGCTTCTATAGGGGCTTTTATTATTTCTTGATGGATTCCTTGTAAAAAGATAAGCATAAATAAAGTTCCAGCCCAGATTGTATAGGTTGTAAATGCCAAAAATCCGTATTTTTTCAAATATGATTTCTGGAAAACAAAAAATAGACTTTCTGAAAATGCTGCTAATAGTATAAATAGTACTCCGCTATTTAATTGTAGTAGATCTCCACCACCTAATGATAAAAAGGCTACTCCAATCATGCTAATTACACCGCCAATCCATCCACTTAATCTTAATTTTTCACCAAAAAATATAAGTGCAAGAATTGCAGTAAATATAGGAGTAACTGATATAATTAGACTCGCTGGTCCAGCAGCAACACTTTTTTCTCCACAATTTAATGCGAGATGATATACAGTAAACCCTAGGCCACCTAATATGAAAATTGCGGGTATGTCTTTTAATTCTGGTAAACGCATTTTATTTATAACTGCAAAGATAAGTAACACAAAAGAAGCTATTAGCAAACGCAATAATGTTAGATGTTCTGGTGAAAATGCCTCAAGTCCAAAACGAATCACTGGAAAGGCTGTTCCCCAAAGAATAATAGTAAGACCGTGTGCAGATAAAATACGAAAATCCCATTTTTTGTTCTGCATTTCTTTCCTCCCTCTCTTAAAAGCCAACCAATTTTCTTTTACCAATTATTTCTTTCCATCATATTCAATAGTTGATACAATGTCTTCAACCAGTTATTTATGGAAAAAACCAACCACTTTGTACTTTTATGATGAATAAGGGGAGTTTTTTAGCATGGACAATAACAAATGGGATAAACATCTTCCAAAATACCAACAGATTATTGATTATATGAAAGAAAAAATTGCAAACGGTGAATGGCCCATTGGAAGTAAAATCCCAAGCCAACGAAAACTAGCAAAGTTGTTTCATGTAAATCGAAGTACGGTGATTACAGCATTAGAAGAACTAATGGCAGACGGCTTAATTAGAGGGCAAATGGGCATGGGGACAATTGTAACGAATAATACATGGTCATTATTAGCAACTGATCCCCCGCCTAATTGGAACGAGTATGTGAAAGCAGGTTTACATAAACCTAGTAAATTAATGGTTCAAGAAATTAATGAGGCCGAATCAAATAAACAATTCATTCATCTTAGTAAAGGCGAACTTGCTTCTGATATTTTCCCATTAGAAACAATGCAGTTAGTCATACAAGAAGTATCTAAAAAGCTTACTGTTTTCGGATACGAAGAACCAAAGGGGTTTCTACCTTTACGTGAAGCTATTAGTAATTATGTAAAATCATTTGGAATTCATGTTTCTTCATCTTCAATATTAATTGTCTCTGGAGCCTTACAAGCTTTACAATTGATATCTGTTGGTCTTCTACAGAAGGGATCCACAGTTTTACTTGAACAACCTTCTTACCTCTATTCGCTTCATGTATTCCAGTCAGCAGGAATGCATTTATCAGGGGTATCAATGGACCATCAAGGGATTATACCAAATAATTTATCTAGACGAAATAAATACACTGGAGAGAAAACTATTTTATATTCTATTCCTAGTTTTCATAATCCAACAGGAACTGTAATGACAGAAGTTCGGCGGAAAGAACTTATCAAAGTATGTGAGAAAGAACAACTCCCTATAATTGAAGATGATATTTACCGTGAGTTATGGATTGATGAACCATCTCCTCTCCCATTAAAAGCAATGGATAAACATGGACATGTATTACATATAGGTAGTTTATCAAAGACGCTAAGTCCAGGTTTAAGGATCGGATGGATTATTGGTCCTGAACCTGTAATTGAACGATTATCAGATATAAAAATGCAAACGGATTATGGTTCTAGTTCTTTATCACAAAGAGTTGCTGCGGAATGGTTATCTAGTGGGTTATATGAGCGGCATGTAGAATCTGTGAGATTGCAGTTAAAAGAGCGAAGAAACGTGATGATTCAAGCATTAAATATGTATTGTAAAGACATCGCAACGTGGGTTATTCCTAGCGGAGGATTTTTTATATGGCTAAAGATACAACCTAAAATTCCAATGAGAAAACTATTTTCAAAAGCAGTATCTAACGGAATACTTCTTAACCCAGGGCGTATTTATGAAGAAGAATCCGATCAGCATATTCGACTATCGTATGGCTATGCACCTATAGAAGATCTTACAAAAGGAATCTACCAATTAAGTAAAATGATTCGAGAGTTAATGGAATCATAGAAAAGTCCTCTTCTTTATTGGAAGAGGACTTTTGATTTATAAATATGAACTATCATATCAGTAATATATTATACTAATTTTGCCTTTGTTCCAGATGTAAAATCAGTATAATAAATTTCATATAGAGCATTTCCAGTTACACTGAATGCATCTTTTCTTTTAACATGCTTTCCAGCTTGAACTGTTTCAGTTAAGGAATCAATTGGCTTTCTATTTTCTATAATTTTAGTACCTGCTAAGTCAACAAACCGAATTCTCAATCTGCGAATCGTTTCCGTACCCCTTATTCACTGTAAAGTGTTTTATTTAAAATTTTCCTTATAAAATCTGTTTTCCCCTCACAATAACCATCAATATCATATCGATAATTTTCCACCAATCGATATTTCAGTTCTTCATATTCTTTTCGTGCAGCCTCGTTAGCTGATAAATAATCCCGTAACGCGATATGTTCTAAATAACCTTTCCCATCCTTTGGACAAACATAAAGGTGATACTTCATGAAATCATCTTTATAGGTTCTTTGGAAAGCTTCACGTCCTTCAACTCCTAGATTCCCTTGATGTTGATAGCCTTCTTTTTCTAATCGTTGTATGATGACTGGTAAAATATCGTAACTATCTATAATTACATCAATATCAATAATCGGTTTCGCTGCTAAACCTTCAATAGAAGTGCTCCCTACATGTTCAATTCGTAAAATTAAATCACCGATATAACCTTCAATCATCTTTTTAATTTTCTTATATTCCGTTTTCCATTCAGGGTTATAAGGCATAATTTCTATTATTCTTGTTTTTTCAGCCATTATCGTCTGCCTCCTTACCGTAATTTCATTTTTTTCTAATAAAATAAGTTGTTCATACGGATCTCCATCAATCCCTAGAACTTTTTCAAAAGCAGGTTCTGTTTTTATACCTCGTTCTTTTAAATGTATATTTTAAATTACATCAGCTAACAAAGTATGATGAGAATTATTATAGGTAGAAGATGTTCTAGAAACACCTTAATTTCAATATATTAAGTCGAATCAAGGCTATATTTTAAATCAAAAATATTAAAATGACAAAGGAGGAAATTTATTGGATATCTTTCACATACTTTTAATAATTCATATTTTATTTGGAACCATTTGTTTAATTTCAGGAGCGATCGCAATGTCTGTAAAAAAGAGAAAAGGAACTCATACAGAATGGGGTGAAATTTACCACGCATCTTATGTTGTAGTATTCATTACTGCAGTTATCTTATCTATTTTACATTGGAATGAGATTGCTTATTTGTTTTATGTCGCACTTTTTTCTTACTCATTTGCTATTTATGGCTACCTTGCGAGAAAGACACGCTGGAAAAATTGGATTCACCATCACATTAGAGGTATGCTAGGTTCATATATAGGTGCTGTAACAGCTCTTCTAGTGAACATAGGGAATTCTATACCGATTTTAAATTTACTTCCTAAACTATGGTTTTGGTTTTTACCTACATTGATCGGTGCCCCACTTATAATAAATGTAGTAAAAAAATATAAGAAACATACAAACGAGTAAAAAGCATTATTAATCTCTGAAAAAGTAGAATCGCTATTGATTATTCAATAAAAATGGATGAGTAAAGTGAAGTAAAAAAGAATCCAGATATTATCTGGGTTCTTTTTTTATTTTGTGTTGGTTTTGAATAGACAATCTAAAAAAGTAGCAAACTTTCTTAGATTGTCTGTATTGATTTTATAATGCTTATACTCTTGAAGTGTGTTCCAATATAGCGTTAATCATATTAGCCCAATCGTCGAAATGAATTTCATGACCGGTTCCCTCTAGTGGTAGTAACGATGCATTAGGAATTTCATTAACAAGAGCCAAAGCATGCTCATACGGAAGTACCGTATCTTCTGTGCCATGAATAACTAGCGCAGGTATATTTATTTCTTTTAATTTCCCCTCATAGTAATCATCACCTTTAAGCAGTGCATGATTAAACATACTGAGTAGATTATTTGCTCGTTTTACTTCTTTTGTTACCTGGTTCGTAACTCTTTGTTCATCAAATTTATGCTTTAGCCCACATAGTAATGCTGATCCTCTAACTAAATAATTCACAACAGATTCGTTATCTGTCCAATCCAAATTACTTCTATTCGCATGATAAGCAAGAATTTTTTCATCCATTGGAGGTAAATTTCGATTGTTCTCATCAGACCCATAAATACTTGATGCAATCAAAGTCATCGTTAGAACTCTTTGAGGGTGCCTTACTGCGATAATTTGAGAAATCATACCTCCCAAAGACATGCCAACAATATGTGCTTGATTAATATCGTATGCATCGAGCACTCCAACAGCATCATCCGCCATGTCTACCACAGTATACTGAGAACTTCCTGGCTCGTAGGTAACAGAACGGCCAACATCACGATGATCGTATCGAATAACATATAACCCTTTATCGGCTAACCTTTGGCAGAATTCTTCATCCCAGTAAACCATTGAACACATTGCGCCCATAATCAGTAAAATCGCTGGATGATTGGGGTTTCCAAAACTCTCTGTGCATATATCAATTCCATTAATTTTATTTATCTTTTCATTCATGATTCATTCCTCATTTCATTCGAATTTGGTCATTTTAAAAAAGGTACACCCAAACAACCCAAAATTCACTAAAAAAATGAATGAGTATAAATGTAATGTACCTTAAATTAACGGAAACGAATGAACTTAATAATCATGATAAGCACTCTCCTTATAAGAAATGAATAAGGGGTTTTAGCCCACTATTTATTATAATATATTTTTTGAATTTATGTTAATCTATTCCATTATTGAGGAACAAAACTGAAATAAAAATGCCATATTATAATTTTAATATGGCATTTTTATTAATATTTTTTATAAAATCTTGAAATTACATACTGTAAACGATCCGGATAATTTGTAAACATGCCATTTACACCCCATCCAATCAATTTTTCCATATCTTCCTCTTTATCCACTGTAAATGGATGAACTTTTAACCCTTGATTATGTATCTTTTGAATAACTTCAGCATCAAGTGCTTTATAATTCATTCCTAAACCGATGCAGTAACTTTTATAATCTTCTAATTCTGTATTTGTCAGTCCTGCTGCTTTTTTATACGTTAATAGTTGTACCAGAGGAATACTAGAATTTAGACTATGAATTTTTTCTAAGCTTTCTTTACTAAATGACTGTATAATTACCTTTTCTTTTACAATGGTCGGATCACTTAATTGGTATCGATTAAGTGTTTCTAACAGTTTTTCCTCCATTCCGGGATAGTCCTCTGGTGATTTTGTCTCGATATAATAACGAGCATCATGTCCAAACGTTTGAATAACTTCTTCAAGTGTTGGTACTTTTACGTCCTTAAATTCTCCTTTTGCTAAATTAGGATATTTTTTATTAAAAAGCTACCAGCATCAAGTCTTTTTATTTCTTCTAATGTATGATCTTTAACAAGTCCTAATCCATTTGTTGTTCGATTTAATGTTTCATCATGCATAGCAATTAAGTGCCCATCTTTTGTCATTTGAAGATCTATTTCTATATAATCCCCTTTTAATTGTTGGCCTAATTTGTAGGCTGGTATTGTATGTTCTGGAGCATATGCGGATGCTCCTCTATGAGAAATAGTTATTACGTTACTTGATTGATTCTTAGCTTTTGTATACTTTTTTTCATTTATTTGCTGTAGAATGGCGATGCTTATTCCTATCAAGAAGCAAATGGTCGTAGTAAAAAATGCTTTTTTCATAGTAATATTTTAACTCCTAGTTTTGTACTCTATTTATATATATTACACGGTAAAATTTAAGTGCGTATAAATATGTTATTAAGGTTTTGTAACAAAAGTATGCAGTCTATATAATGGATAATTGCATAGCTTATGTTTTGATAAAAAATAACCATCCTTTAAGGTTTGAATATACCTTAAAGGATGGTCTATTTAATACGATTTACAATTCAATATTTTTAGGTACTTCCCTTATACCTTTAATTGGTAAGCAAGAACCTATTAGTACAATTATAGCACATCCAATAAACATAACAGGTAATCCGTATACAGCAAGTAAAGATAACGTACCAAAAATAATTAAATCCAGCACAGAATCAAGTACTGATAACAATGAAATTGTTGTTGCGCGTACATGTGATGGAATTATATCATTACTCAGCTGTGAATAAATCGGATATCTTATTGCTCTTACAAATCGTAATATAATAAATGCACCTAAGACGATCCATAACGTATTTCCAAAGCACGCTGCTAATAGTAAACCTCCGACAGCTAATGCGCCTGAAAAATTCAATAAAAATATACGAGAGAATTTTTGGGTTAACCATCCTATAGAAATGGATGCAAAATATCCGCCTATTGCAGCAACTGCATACAATATACCAATAGCAAAAACGGGAACTCCTGCATTTTTTAAAAGTAGTTGATCATAGTTGTCAAAAACAGCACTTGCTGGAATAAATACAAGTGATATATTTAAGAACATGATGAGTAATTGTGGTGCTTTTTGAATAACTTTTATTCCATCAACCACTTGTGAATACGACGACTCATTATATTCAAATCCCGCCGCCGGATTTTTTATGAATAGAAGTAAAATCAATTCAACGAAATGGAATAGCAATCCAAGTGTAATTAAAATTAGAAATTGCTCTTCCTTTAAATCTTTAGCAAAATAAGATCCAAAAATCACGGCAATCAACATTGAAATAAAGCTCGCTGATTGAATTTTGCCCATAGCTTTATCCATAAGATGTTCTTCATTTGTTTCTTTTAAAGATTCATATATTAAAGCTTCATCAGCACCTGAGAAGAAAGTGACTGATAAACCATTTAATAAGCTATATAAACAAAATAGCCATATATTATCGGCAAAGAACAAAATAGAAATACTTATAATCTTTATGCAAGCACCTGTTATAAAAGAGAGTTTTAAACCGAAACGATCTGCAAAAACGCCTGCTGGTACTTCTCCAATTAGAACCGCTCCACTCCAGCACATTAATATAATGAAAATATTTGAAGGAGTTAATCCTCTTTCTACATAAAACAATGTCATAACGGCTTGTAAAAAGCTAATTGTTCCAAAAAAATGGACCCAAAATAAAATAGAAATATTATGATTTGCCAGCGTATACTTATTCAAACGTTCTCCTACTTTCCAATTTTTATATTCTTTGCGGAAGCAGGAGTGTTAAGTTAGCTTAAATGCCTTTCACTCCTCTTCCTTCATTTGAGAATGTTTTTAAAGTTTCTAACATGCTAATTCCTCCTTACATTTAATTAAGAGCATCGTAACAAAAATTCTTAATATTTACAAAATAAAATTATAAACTGGATAAGATTGTCGAAATGGAAAAAGTGGTATATAATAGGCAGTAACATTACTAGTAATTATTTTAGGTATTCCTAGAATAAAGGAGCGATACATATGAAAATTACTATTTATTTCGGAAGTCATGAAGATCAAGATGTACGTACAATGGATTGTCATTTAGATGTAGACGATGCAGAAGAACTTGTCTCTGTTTCATAATATAAATTACAAATAAAGTGGGTTGAAACCTGTTCCCTATCACGTTAAAGACACCTTTTAAAAGGTGTCTTTTTTATTGTTTTTTGGTTAAAATCCCTTTACTTTATAGCGATTAAATAGTAAAATATAAATATACGAACAAACGTTCTTTTTTATTTCAATCGTACTTGAAGGGATGATTTTTACAATGGCTCAAAACAAGCGCAGAGGAAGAAAAAAGCATACACCTACTATCTCAAATACAGGCTTTATCGGTTCTGTGTTTATTGATACATTGGAACTACAAAAAAAATCCTATTATTTCGCCCGTAAAAAGTTACAAATTGTCCATCATGTATTAGATGGTCTTGCAGGAGCAACAAGTTCTTTATTTAAAGAGCATAATATATCTGCACATATGTCTTGTGTGTATTTACATAAACAAAAAAAAATCGGCTTTGTTCTTTCAACAAAGCCTTTCGAACAAGCTGATGGTGTTGCTTATTTTAAAAACTACTTAATCGAAAAGAATTTTTACGACAATCAAGACGCCGAATTTCAAGAAGTATTTAATACCGGCTTTATCGGGGTTGTATTTGCTGATCTATCTAGTATTGAACGATTTAACTTTGATTTTGAAATGAGCATGCTATCAAAACTAATGAAGGATATGATAATTCCTGTTAAGGAGCTTTTTTTACGTCATAATACTCCGGCTTATATCTCTACTTCGCATTTAGAGGAACAAAATAAATTAGGGTTTGTTTTATCTGTAAAACCTTATGATGAACGTGCAGAAGCAGATTTATATTTTGAAACATATTTAAAAGAACGTGGCTTATATATTGGTGATGAAGAAGACGAGATTGATAAGATTGTCATTCGAAAAAAAGTCGAGTTGATATAGAAAAAATGCAGGATATATTGCAATCCTGCATTTTTTATTTGAAAGTCTCATTATCTAAAATAACAACATAATCGTTAGTCATTCTTCCAGCCTCTTTTGTATAACTAACAAGTCGTTGTATATTATCACAACACAATTTCGCTCCCCATACAAGTAATGGAACACCAATAAAATCAATATGCAACCTTCTTGAAAACAATCCCCCTAACGTCATAGGAAGCGGAACTGTTGGTGATGTATTTGAAAAAATGATTTTTTCATTGTTTTGATATTGATGTTGAAGAATCTCCCCTAAATTTTTCATAGCTGGAACAACTATCTTGCATGTCCCGTGCCCTACTGTGTAAACCGGATTTCCTTCTTCATCTCGCCCGCGAAAAATGATTTTTCCCATATCGGAAGTTTTGAGTTTATTAAAATAGTCCACATTTAAAATTTCTTCTTTAGTCAGCCTTCGATTGGTTGGAAGTTTATTTAAATGGTATGCTGCTGCAAGTGAAGTTGTATGTGTTCCGCCAAAGTCAGTATATATATAAATCATCATATCATCCCTTGTCATATGCATTCAATGTATATTAGTATCTCCATTTTAATATTTACTAATCATGGAATGATATATTTTTATATCTCATTTGTTAATTCTCGATATTTCCTCCATATATAATAGCTTCTACTAATAGCGGTACCAAGTGTCATACATAAAAAAGTATTTGTTAGTACGTTTAATGTATACTGTGTACTATTAGAAAACACACTTTGCTTAATAAAAAGTTTTGCAATTAAAATAGACAATAAAATAATAGTGCTTAGCCAAGTTCCTTTTCGTAACACATTTCCTGTTTCACTATCTAATCGAAAGGTTAATACTCTTCCCCTTATAACACCGATACCTAAACCAATTGAGAAATTGGAAAGAAAGATTACACTTTCCCATAAAGTGATCGATTTCATATTCATAATCGATTGACTCGTAACGTATAGAAGTAAAGCTGGAACGAACCAAAGTCGATTTTTTTTTACTTTCCATTCTTTTCTTTGTATTAAAATTACGATAAAAATAATGAGAATAATCTCCATATTATCCTCCAATTCCATACTATAATAATAAAAATTATATTCATTGTTTTTTGTTGGATATACAAAAACATTAAACATTTATTACATTTTAAAAGAAAAACTGAACAGAAAAAACACTATTCTTTTGATTTAATAAAAAGAATAGTGTTTTACTAGTTATAATTTATTGCTAAACAAACAGTAGAATATAGTTCGTTATAGTTATTTCACAGCCTGAACAGATACTGGTTTCCACCCCTTATTTTCTACCCAATCAATATATACTTTATATTTTTTATTGCTTTGCTTATCTCGCACATTACCGTAAGCTTTATTCGTTCCATTATTTCCGATAAAATCATAAATGAGTTGTGATTCAGGAACATCAACAGCATAGGAAATTGCTTTTTTCATCTCATTCCAATCTGTCGTTCCCTCTTTAAATTGCATGGCAGGTTTTGTCCCTTGCTCTGTACCAATTGGCTTCCATTGCTTATTTTGTTCTGTTTGATCTGCATTTTTGTCTGGTTGATTTTTATTTATTTCCTCTTCATTAGCCTTCTGCTCTTCAATTGTATTATTCTGTTGTTCTTCTTGTTTTTTTACTTGATTTTCATTGTTCTGTTGTTCTTTTACATTTACTTTTGAGCTTTCTGTTTCTTGATTTTGCTGTTCTATTAATTTTTGTTTTTCAATCTCTTTGTTTTCTTGTTCTTTTGATAATTCTTCTTCTGATTGTTTTGTTTCTCGATCATCTAATTTATTGTTTTTCTCCTCTTTAGATGCTATTTGGGCTACTTTTTTCTCTTCTGGATGCTCTTTTCCTTTTGTTTGAGTAGTGAAAAATAATTGATAAGATATCATGCCAACTGTCAATAACACTAAACTTAATCCAATATTCACAAAACCGCGTTGTCGACGAATTTGTTGTTTTTCTTGAAACCTACTTTCATTTCCCATTCCTGAAACCTCCATATAACTTTTACAGTGAAACTGTATGCATTGTTGATTATTTTAAACTCTAGTAAGTTTATTTTCATATTTTACATTTAGATAAACTTTAAGATTCATATGTATAATCGTTAAAACATTGCCCATAATCAATTAGATACACTTCTTTTATCTAAAATAATCATTTTAATACACATGCTTTTCTATATTACATTTTAATATTCAGAATATCAATAATAAAATTAATTTTAAACGAGAAAATTTCTATTATTTTTATTACAAGTGTTAAATTGCTCAACTACGCATCTATTCTTATAAAACAATTTAAAAAATCGAATATAAAAAGGCGTACTTTTAGATTAGCACGTCTTTTTATATTTCTATGATTTATATTTCAAATTTCCTGATATAGAAGCATTCAAACCTTAGAGAATTTAGATACATACTAACTAGCCAGTATTTATTAGCTTCTAGTCTGTATGATCGAACTTCCATAAAATCCATCCTAAATAGCTATAATATGTTAAAAATTTTTTCTAACCTTTTCATCATTCTCATCTTTCATTAATACAACCCCTGAAAACTCTACCTTGTCAGTGATTTCTTTTATAGCCTTATCAATTTCTTTCTTCATTTTTAGCATGATATCATTCCTCGTTTTTAAGTGATTTTTTTCCTTAATACCTTCAATATTTAAACGATAACTCTCTCTATTTCAAATTTCTTTAGAACTTAATGGATGAGACGAATAAAATTTTGTCTTTGATGGTAATAAATTTAATACACATAAAACAATTGTTATGAATAGCATTATAAATGCACCAGCAATCACTATCACTTGAATGGAAATGAATTTTGTAGCAATGCCAAAAACAATGGTTATAAGAATGGAGAGGATTGCTATAAGTAATTCATACATACTCCCCACTCTCCCCATCATATTTACAGGTACATTGTTTTGATAAAATGTATAAAATCCTGTATTTGCAAAAGCCATAGAAAAGGATAGGATAAAGAAACCGATAGCTGCCATAAAAAAATGATTTGAGAAAGCATAAACCATATATCCAACTGAGATGAATAATGACCCTGTACCAATTAAAAATGAAGTAGCTAATTTCTTTGTGAAAATGGTGTTTACTAGGGCTCCGACAATAAAGCCAATACCAGCAATACTTACTAGAAATCCATATTGACTATCTGATAATGAAAGAATTTCTTTAGAAAAAGATAATTCAAGCGAATCCATCGCGGCGACTAATACCATCATTCCATGAAATAAAAAGTAGATTAATACAATGTATACGTATCGCCTACTAAAGTTTAAAACAGTATTCCAATCTTTTTTTAATAATGTAAGAGACAATTTACTATTGGATGCATCAAAAAAGTTTTCTTTCTCAATGTTAGGCATAAGTAATGTAATTAATCCTGATACAAATACAGCGATAGCATTCATATATATAGCAAATCCTGGTGTGCTGGTCATTAAAAGCATCCCCGCTATTGCAGGTCCAATGAGAGATGCTCCAGACCCTATTAAACTACGAAGTGAATTAAAGCGTTGCCTTTGCTCTGATGGAATCAATTTTGTCATATATGTCATAGCTGTTGGCTCATATATTGCGCTAGCCATACTGATAAAGAAAACTATCACATAAATGAGCCAAATAGATGGAAGTAAGGGTATAACAGCAATGAATAATGCACGATATATATCAAGATGAATCATTAATTTACGTTTATTTAAACGATCTATTATGCTGCCCGTCCATGCATTTGTAAATAACGTAGCCAATGGCCTAATAACGTATAATGTAGCTACCGCTAAAGGTGAACCTCCCATGTTATAAATAACAATATTCAGTGCGATTAAATAGATCCATGCACCAAGATTCGCAATGCCGATTCCAGACAATAAAAGTGTTGGATATTTCCATGATTCTAATGTTTTTTTCATTTTATTATCTCTCTTCTAATAAATTTTTTTAGTCGTTTTAATTTTGTCCAATAAAAAAATCCCACCCCCAAGACGTTAAAGTCTTGGGGGCGAGATTTATCATCGCGGTGCCACCCCAGTTTATTAATATGTCACCATATTAATCTTATCAGGTACGACATTTCAAAAATGCTTATACCTTAGCTCTATAACGGGAGCTCCCGTCACACCATCCCCTTTTTTAGGTTCCTGTGTGATGCTCAGAGGCTTGGTTCAATAAAAAATTCTTGCTCCTTTTCAGCTAATGGAGCTCTCTGTGAAGAATTTATTTTATTTACTCTTCTCTTCATCGCATGTAATTTTTTAACATATTATCACAGGTGCTTGATATTGTAAATCGAAAAGTAAAAATAATCAAATTATTTATTCCATTTTCATTTTTGCTTTACGAGCAATACAACAAACAAAACGCATTAGTTTTTTATGAAGAAACGGAAAGAGTGTAAAACATATATCGATTGTTTTTCTTAAAGGCATTGGACAAATAATCAATTGATTTCGCTCTATACCTTTAAGGGCAATTTTTGCAAACTTCTCTGCTGTTATTGGCTTATTCACTTTTAATTGTTCCATAATGAGTGCCCTAGCCATGTTAATTGCTTCTGCTTTTTGGAATATGGGAGTATCCACAAAGGTTGGACATAATACACTCACCTTAATACCATACGTTTCCGCAATTACTCTAATTGGTTTTGTTGTAACATATTCAGAGCTATTCCGATTTGCAAGTGTTTCTGTAAATTCTTTGTGTAAATCAAGATAATATACGTTTTTATATTCTTGAGACAATGAACAAATAGCTTTTCCTAGTTCATATGTTTTTAGGTGATACTACAACTACTTTTTTTGACCTATTAAGAATCTTTTCAAGAACTTTTTGATATTGTTCAGTAAACCCTTCTTGGTTTGATACCGCTGGTTGCATCTTTACACTGTTTGATTCGATTATATAAACTTGTTACTGTTTCTCCAGGTTTTCCTAAGTTATAAAACGTATCGTTTGGAAATTGACCTCTTAATATTTTGCAAAAGGAAATGCCTGGTCTTCCCTCAGTTAAGCTGTCTCCAAATAACGCTATTTTCATTCCTTTCTCCTCCATGATTTATATTTCCCTTTATGAAAACGAAATAAAAAACGAGAATGAATTAAGAATTCTTTTTAGAAATAAATAGCAAAAATATAGTGATTGCTTCTTCAAATAAATGTTTTAATTTTTCAGTTTCAACTTTTTTTTTAGCAACTATTAGAATAAAAAATGTGGTATTTACGGAAAATAGATATTTATATTGGCTTAGCGGTTTAAATTATTTTATTCTCTTATAAATACGGTGCGTGAAATTGCCTATTTGCGTGAACTTTAAATTCGTGTTTTTAATTCTCTTTACATATATTTGTAAAGAGAATGGAGGAATATTAATGAGAATTGCTTACACAGAAACTGATGTGGACTTGTTAGCTCGTCTAATGAGAGCGGAAGCAGAAGGAGAAGGACAACAAGGGATGCTGGATGTTGGAAATGTAGGTGTGAACAGAGTGATGTGCAATTGTCTAGACTTTAAAGGAATTACAAATATTCAACAAATGGTGTACCAACAACAAGGCGGAAGTTATTCATTCGAAGCTGTGACAAAAGGATATTTTTATCAACGTGCAAGAGAAGTTGATAAAGAGCTGGCAAGAAAATGTCTGGAATACTGGAGAGGACATCCCGCAACCAATTCTCTTTGGTTTTTTAATCCCACAGGAAATTGTCCGCCTGTTTGGTGGAATCAGACATTAGCAGGACAATACAAAGAACATTGTTTCTATCAACCAACGAGTTCTGATTGTCCCAAAGTATATGCTGGAAAATAAGTGTTTATATTTTAGAGTTTCAAAGATTTACTACGAATAACGAAAATTATGTAAATAAAAATGGATATACCTTTAAAACATTTTTTACATTCATCTTTTCTTTCAAAAGTTAACCAATAGAAAAAGCCTTCGCTATGTTTCATGTACTAGCAAGGATTTTTCTATTGGTATTTCCCTAATCAATCGCTAAATCTGCTTATGAATTATTTGTAGTTCTTCAAAAAGAATTATCGTCCAAATCCTCTTCAATTAATCCATGATTCATGTTTTTACCGTAAAATATTTCATCCATTTCTGTTTTTAATTTTTTTGTAATTTCCTCTTGTTCTTTTACGGATAATTTTTCTTGTGTATATCCAAATAGATAATTGTTTAAGTCAAATTCTTTTAGTTTACATTTTGTATGAAAGATATGCTCTTGATAGACATTAACATCAATCATATCATAGAGATTTTTCACGTTATTTGGAATGTAATTTTGGATGGAACTTATTTCGTGATCAATAAATAATTTGTTACCTGTTATATCTCTTGTAAATCCCCGAACACGGTAATCGATTGTCATAATATCTGTATCAAATGAATGGATAAGATAATTTAATGCCTTAAGAGGTGAGATTTCACCGCATGTAGCTACATCAATATCTGCTCTAAAAGTGCTGATTCCCTCATCTGGATGATATTCAGGATAGGTATGAACCGTTATATGACTTTTATCTAACTGCATGACAACCGAATCAGGAAGAGGTCCAGGAGATTCAGTGAATGATTCCGTTGGCACTTCTACCACCGGGCCTTCTGATACTAATATAGTTACGCTTGCCCCTTGTGGTACATAGTCTTGTTTAGCAATATTTAGTACATGTGCTCCTATAATGTCCGAGACATTTTTCAAAATCTTGGTTAGTCTGTCTGCATTATATTGTTCATCTATGTATTCTATATAAGCTTCTCGTTCTTCTTTTGTTTTTGTATAGCAAATATCATACATGTTAAAACTTAATGATTTTGTGAGGTTATTAAATCCATGTAATTGAATCCGTTGTTCTGGTGTTAGTTTCATGATAAAATTCCCCATTCTTTTGTTCAATAATGTTTTATAAACCCTTTATGCAATATAATTCCATACTACAACTTTTTCATGCATACTCTTTTGAATTAGAATCGTTTGCAATATATTAGTTATTTCTAATTCAATGATGGCAACCATGTGGAATAAATACATAATTTATTTTTATTGTAAAAATACGGTAAATGAAATTTGAAATAGCAATGGTGTAGAATTTGAATCAAGAAACCCTTATGACTAGATTAATCAAAAAAAGAAAAGATGTACAAGCTCACGTCAGCTTGCACATCTTTTCTTTTTCTCTATGCTCAGGACTAATTAAATACTGTGTTAATTTCTATAATTACTCTCAATTATATTCTCAATTTAAACATTATTTATTTAAATCTTTTTTGGTTACTTCACTTCTAATGTTTACATCTTTTGAGAATTCAGTATCGTTTTTTAGGTTATTCGGATATTTGTTTTTGCGTTTTCGATTATCATTTCGATTAGTCATAAATTATCCTCCTCTTATTAAGATTCGTACCTATTTTGTACAAAAGGAACTATTTAATACAGATTACTTCGTAAGTGTAGTCTCATATTATTTTATAAAAAATTTATTCATTTCTTTAAGGGATACAAAAAGTGTATGTTTTGTTCATCGTTTTAATCTTTTTAGTCTAATGCACTATGAATCGATGATGTTTACAACCACTTTTCCACTTTTTGTGAACTTTCTTTTTGACAAAACACGTTCTTGTTGGCGCATACTACGCTTATTGGAGGTGACAATCATGGGACACAATCAAAACCCGTTTACAACAAAGAAGCGTAATGCTAACGGACAATACGATAAAGAAGCGCACAGTATCGACAGCCATGGCAATTTTGTACCTAACACACCAACGAATGACGCTGTTATTCGTGCTGAAAGACCGAAGAAAAAATGAAAAAAGCCCTGGATTTTTTTCAGGGCTTTTTTCATTTTTAATAATTTTTACTGATATCATTTACTAATAAATAACAAGTAAGTGGCATTCTCTTTTCGGTGGCCCATCAAGAATACTTGCTACCTCTGATTCTGTATGATTATTCCCCTCTTCCATCGGCGTTACTACTCGAGTATCCATTATTGATGGAAGAAGCGATTATTATTAGAAAACAGTAATAAAATGAATTCAAGAAGCTTACACGTTATGTTTAAGCTTCTATTCAACCTGCGAAATTAAGATTCAAATTTCACCCAATTTGATACAAGACGTTCATATTTTTCCAAGCTGTTTGGACATGATAAAGAATGAGGTGATTGTTATGAAAGACGAGGTATTAGAATTAGTACCAGAAGCGGTAAAAAAGTTACTCCAGAAAAAAGTTAAAGATGGGAACCACTGCATCATTGATTTGATTATTGATGATGTAGCTGCATATGAATTTGAGCCGGAGCAAGTAATCCCGTGCATCATGGCTGCCTATTATGTTTACGAGTCCACGTCCTATCCTAATGAAATGGAGGAAGAATGGAAGATAAGTTTAATTTTTCACGCAGCTATTCGTTCAGCAATGAAACTTTTGTCTTACGGTAAGTATAAAGCGAAACGATCGGAGAGTGGATGGATGAGGTATACAAACCCTTGAACTATCCCCATTTGGAAGTAGAGATTCCTGCTAACTAACGTGTTCACGGGAATCTCTTACTTAGAGATAAGATTTTTAACAACATATTAATACATCAGCTATATTCCTATCCAGTTATCAGGTCACTCTATAAAATGTATCATTTCATTAAATAAGAGAAGAAACTATACTTAATTAGCGCTTTCATCTAATTTCCCTTGTGCTAATGAAATGATTTTTTCAATATATGGAGATTTTCCCTTTGTATATGCAACTCGATCAAATGGATATTTCGCAGCGAGGTCCTGCTTTACTTGTCTATATTCTGCACGAGCCCACTCATTCTTTCTCAGAAACTCACGAAATAGCAGGTTATTATTCCATTCCTCACTTTCATACATATAGACATGTAAATGATGCGTACCCGCTCTCCACTTCCCTTTTCTAAAAAAACGCCTATTTGGGAATTCTTTATGAAATACATATTCATACCCTATTGTTTGAAGTGGGTCTATCCACCGATTAACTACATTTAAATTTTCTACACCTATCATCATATCTATAAGTGGCTTTGCACCTAAACCTTCTATTGACGTACTTCCAATATGTTTAATCGCTAAAATTTCCTTTTTTAGTAATGTGATAAATTTTTCTTTCTCTTTCATAAATTCCGTATGCCAATTTGAATTATATGGTTCAATGATAATTTCTTTATCCATCTTTTGCTCCTTTCATACTCAGTATCTAACTTTATAAGCAATCTTTTTTAACTAATCGAAACAGGACTTTCATTATTTCCCTCGAATATATTAATGTTTAATCTGATTATACAAAATAAGAGGTGTAAAATGAACGAAATTCCTATTACAATTCATTTAGATGACGTCACTTTTCAATTAAAAGAACAACAAGACTTCAGTTGGCTTGTAAACCTTGGTAAAGTATTTGCAGTTTTTGATCAACAAGATTCAGGAAATATTTGCTTTGGTATTGAAAAGGAAGGAAAGAAAAGTTTTGTTAAATTTGCTGGGGCAAAGACAATAGAGTATACAGGAGATCCAGTTGATGCAATTGCGAATTTAAAACAAGCTATGTTAATTTATGAAGACTTAAAACATAACCATTTAGTTGAATTAGTAGACCATTTTGAAGTACCGAATGGCTATGTGGCAATCTTTAATTGGTTTAACGGGGACTGCCTTCATTCACATTGGTCATTTCCACCACCAGCGAAATATAGTAATCCAGATTCCCCATTTTATCGCTATAAACAGTTATCAGTTGAAGAACGTCTTATTTCACTAGATCATATTTTTTCTTTCCATGTTCATGTTGAAAGAAAAAATTATGTAGCAATTGATTTTTATGACGGTAGCATTTTATATGATTTTGAAACAAATACAATGAAGATTTGTGATATCGACTTATATAAAAAGAAACCTTATATCAATACAATGGGAAGACTTTGGGGGTCATCACGATTTATGTCACCAGAGGAATTCGAATTAGGCGCAGTAATTGATGGGAAAACGAATGTATTTAATATGGGAGCGATCGCTTTTGCACTCTTAGGAGGAGCTAAATGGGAAGCAGGAAAAGAACTGTATGACGTAGTATCTCGTGCGGTAGAAAAAAATAGGAATCAGCGTTATGCATCAGTTAAAGAGTTTTATTTAGAATGGGCATCTACTCGTAACAAACTAAGTATGAAAAAGTAACAAACCTCCTCATTGTAGTAAAATAATTAATACATGAAGAAGTTACATTTTTTCTGTATAATACTTATAGTACTGAAAACTACAATAATGAGGCATGCTAGATGAATTTTATATATATCAATCAAAACGTATTAAATAATTTGCTTTATATTTTAAGTAGCGTCTTTGTTTTTTATTTTATATATAATAACGGAATGTTTTTAAAAAAATACAAAAAGATTCTTATTATTATATGTACCAGTGTACCACTGATTTTATGCATGAAATACCCTATATACATCGATGAAAATTGCGTTCATGACTTAAGACAGATCCCTTTTTTAATTGGTACGCTTTATGGTGGTTTACCAGTTGGGATTGCCTTATTAACTATTATGTTATTGATTCGATTTATTTTTTATGGTGTGAACTTTTTAACGGTTATTGTTTATATTACAATGCTTATTTTCACTGCCTTTTCTTCTTCTAAATTTAATCAATTAAATAGAAAGAAAAAGCTTATAATGTCTATGACTTTACCTTTTATACTGGCCTTAATTACAACCTATATCGTTGTGATTTTATCAGATTTTCCAGTTACAAAATCATATATTATTTATTTTATTCTACTGCCTCCAATTGTCATGCTATTTGTTGTATACATGAACGAAATTTTACGAGATGCAGTTCTTATGAGATCTAAATTAGTAAAAATGGAGAAGATGGAGATTGTGAGTCAACTTGCTGCGAGTATTTCACATGAAGTGAGAAATCCTCTTACTGTAGTAAAAGGATTTACTCAGCTCCTGAAAACTCCAGATTTATCACAAGAGTCGCGAGAACAATATATTGAACATATTCTTGGAGAGCTAAACCGCGCTCAGGTTATCATTGATGACTACTTAACATTTGCTAAACCTGCATCACAAAAACTTGATACCATTGTAATAGATCAAGAATTAAAAAGAGTAATAAGTATGATGATGCCATTATGTAATATGAATTCTATAAATATTTCTGAGGAATTAGTGACAGGTTCCATTACCGGGAATACACAACATTTCCAGCAATGCTTTTTAAACTTAATAAAGAATAGCATTGAAGCGATGCCAAATGGTGGAAAACTAAGTGTTGAGTCATCTATTTTTGAAAACAAAGTCACTATTGTCATTAAAGATAGCGGAATTGGTATGACACAAGAGCAAATACATCGATTTGGCGAACCATATTTTAGTACAAAAACAAAAGGAACTGGTTTAGGTACGATGGTTGCAGTAAAAATCATTGAAACGATGAATGGCACTTTAAATATAAAGAGTATCGTTAATAAAGGAACCACTTTAACGATTATATTTCCGCAAAATAATGAGATTGCTTAATAAAATAACATCTTGATTTAAAAGGAGTTCCTATGCTCCTTTTTATTTTTTCTATAAAAAACTCAATCCGAAACAATCACCTGTACAAAAAAATTTGAAATGTTAAGTATAAAAAGGAGCATGATAGCTCCCTTCCCATTGAATTTCTGACACAATAGATGTATGTAACTTCGAAACAGATTTACCTTTTTATGGGTAAAGAAAAAGTCTCTTTCCTATTCATCTCAGTATGGATAAAAGCAAACTGCTGAATCATTTCATTTAAGTGCTTCGCTGCCTTTGTAGGAATTTGATGCTTTACGTTATCAATAAATTTTAATTCATTACATGGCAATTCTCCATGCAGTAATTTCGCATGACTATAAAATACTTTATCTTTCTTACCATAAACCAACAAAACCGGAAGCTGAATATTTCTAAGCTGATTCGTACAATTATAATGCAAACTATAACGATAATACTGCTCTATATTTTTGGCATTCCCTTTTCGGGCTTCTTTAAACATCTTTCTGAACAATTTATGTGTATTTGAATTGCCCCATGAAATAGACAATGCTAAAAATGAAACTGCACCCGCTTTTGCAAGTTTCACGCCAAGTGAAATCTTATTCTTTAAATATCCATCCCTCACTTCTGACATTCCCCCGATTAGAATACCACCTAATGCTCTTTCAGAAAAAGCCAGCAAAAATTCTAATGCGACAGAGCTTCCAGTCGAATATCCGCATACAAGTGCTTTTTCAATCTCCAAATGATCCAACAAACATCTAATGTCTTCAGCAATCAGCCGATAGGTTATCGGTTGTTTTGAATACTGACTCCTTCCGTGCCCTCTAATATCAAAAGCAATCACCTTAAAATTTCGGGATAATTCCTCTATTTGGTACTCAAAATTCATATAAGTAAGTACAGGAGGATGAATAAAAACAATAGGAATCCCTTTTCCCTTAACGATATAATACAGACTACTACCGTCCACATCTAACATTGGCATGTATATAATCACCTCAACAATCTGAAATCATTCCCGACTCTTTTTCAAAAAAAGTAGCCCTAAAAAAATGACGCATACTAAAAATTTATTTTAGTACATGAACATTCTCCTTTTATTATTAATTCCTTTATAATTTGTTAGCCATAAGCTGGCGATGATATTCTGTTATACGTTCCTGATAACGTTGAAGCTGATTTTCGTTTAAAAAAATGAATTTAGTTGCTCCTCAAGTTTTTTTATCTTTTTATTTAGATAGAAAAACAGATGGTTTGTTGTTTTAAATGTTGTGCTATAAATCACCTCTTACAGTACACTTGACGATGTGTCTTTTCACTCACTTTTGTTATTATGTGGTATTTCTTTTTTTCTATTCTGGCAACTATTTAGAATAAATTATGATGGATTTTGTTCCATAAATTACATAGAAAATGAATATCATCCCTTTTAATCTCATCTACTGTAACTTCATCTCATTGATTAATGTAAATGAATTTAAAATCCTTATTAATCTGTACTTGTTGTTCTTTGTAATGAGTGAGCCTTACAAGTAAACTTATGGTTTTTAGGAAAAAGAATCAAAAAGGATTAGCATCATAAATGCCTATAAAATATTGCAACATAAATCATGTGAAATTAAACTTTGTCATTTCGGTAACATTTTGATTTAAATCATAGCGGTACCACTCTTCACGTACTTATTCATTAAGTTTTTTATTTGTAAAACTCAATTAGAATCAATCACCGGTACACAAAAATAATTCAAAACTCTAGAAACTTTCTATTGAAAAAAGGAGCATGATAGCTCCTTTTTCATGTTGAATCTCGTATTAATACTAAAAAAAGTATCTTTAATAGTTTTTCTGATTACATGATTCTGTGACGAATGATTAAAAAATCGTATGTGTTTTAATACCCTCCGCCCCAGCAGCTGCATCCAACAATAATTAATAAAATAAATAACACAACTAATAACGCAAAGCTTCCTCCAAAACCACAAGAACCACCGAAACTCATATTTTCTCCTCCTTTTAGTATAAAGCTAATGGGTAATTAATCGTTTATTAACGGGTTCGTATTATACAGTATGTATCTATGTGATTTTGGAGCATGTCTTGATAAAATTAAAAAGACACTCCGCTGAGCGCCTAAATTTTATCCCCATAATAACGAAAAAACTTACAATGGATACCAAAACCCTTTGAAAACATTGAATTTTAGATAAATGGCAAGTAATAAAATTATAATGCCAATAATGAGTCCTATATAATCCTCTTGTTTTGCCTTTGTTGTAAAATACCATGTTCGCTTCTCTTTTTTTCCGAATCCTCGTAAATCCATCGCATTTGAAACGGTATCGATTCGCTCTAAAGATTGAATAACAAGTGGCCAAAAAATGAGTACCCGGTTTTTAATACGTTTCCAAAAATTTGCCTCTCCTCTTTCAAATGGTACACCTCTGGCTTCTTGAGCGTGTTTAATCAACTTGTATTCCGCTTGTATATTTGGTATGTAACGTAGCGCAATGTTTATTGCATAGGCAATCTTATAAGGTAAACCAATTTTATATAAGCTGCTAGCGAACTCACTTGGGTGTGTCGTGTATATGAAAATAAGTGTAAAGGGTAATAACGTAAAATACTTTAATGAGAGCGTAAGAGCATAAAATAATGTTTCGAATGTAATCGTAGCATATCCAATATGTAAGAATGCAGTACTTGTACCAGTTAACTCAGATCCATGGATTGGTGTAATTAATAAAATCATCACTGAATTTAGCATACTAAATGTGAAAAAGAAACTAAAAATAATGCCAATTTTTCTTACAGGGATTTTAGCAACCACTAATCCTAAACAACCAATGAAAAACAAACATAGTAAGATACGAAAATCAAAAAATATAAACGTAAGAGTCATCCAAATTATAAATAATAACAATTTAATTGCGCCATCCATACGATGAAAATATGTATGATTGTCTATATAAAATAAATCTGATTTACTCATAATCCCCCCTCCTTTTTGCTTCCATATACATTTGTACAAAAACTTCTGGGAAAGGAACTTTACTTAATTTTGCTAATGTTGTTAGCGAACTCTCCTGTAAATTAGCTTGTTGTAATATTATTCTGCTTGCTAATACGATTGGAACAGTATCATCAGCAAGTATTTTCCCTTTATGAAGGACAACCGCACGATCTGCATATTCTAAAGCTAGGTTCATATCATGTGTAATAAAGATAAATGATATGCCTTGTGTTGCTAATAGACTTATACAAGACATAAATTGTTTATAATGAAAATAATCTTGTCCTGCTGTTGGCTCGTCTAATATGATAAGCTTTGGATTCGATGTTAAAACTGATGCAATGGTAAGCCTCTTTTTTTGCCCGTAGCTTAACGCTTGAATCGGCCAATTTCGAAATGGATATAACCCACAAACTTGCAATGCATCTTCCACTCGTTTATTTATTTCTGCAATAGAAGCCTTCTGTAAATTTAATGAAAAAGCAACTTCATCCCAAACTGTAGCTTGTGTAATCATGTGATTAGGATTTTGCATGACGTATGAGATTACTTCTCCACGCTTACGAATAGACCATGAAGTTATATTTTCATTATCAATTACAATTTTTCCTTCCTTAGCTTTGTTCATTCCCGTTAATATATGGGCAAATGTAGATTTACCTGCACCATTATGACCTAATAATGCTAAAATTTCTCCCCTTCGTATAGAGAGTGTTATATCCTTTAATGTAAAATTTTTGTGAGAATATGAAAATGAGAGATTCTCTATTTCACATAAGATTTCTTTTTTTTGTTGTTTTTTAGAAGCAGTAGAGTTCAACATCCATTGTTTTACCGTTTTATTTAACTTCTCATTATTTAAAGTTTCAATTGGATATATTTCTTCATTTGAAATATTCATTTTTAGATTTTTTAACGCTTCAATATATACAGGTTCTCTTAACCCTACAGATTGTAAAATATTTGTTTGTAAAATCCTTTTTGGTGAATCGATTGCTACAATTTCCCCTTGTTCTATTAATATGATTTTATCAAGGTCTAATTTTAATATTTCTTCTATTCTATGCTCAATAATAACAATTGTTTTATTTAATTGTTGATGTACCTTTTGAATAAGTTCTACTGTTTTCAAACTACTTATGGGATCTAAATTTGCTAATGGCTCATCAAATAGTAATATGTCAGCATCTGTCGTTAGTAGTCCAGCAAGAGAGACAGTTTGTTTTTGACCACCAGATAATTCATGTGGGCTTCGGGAATGAAATGTATGCATCTGTACTTTCTGCAGTGAGTCCATAACAACAGCCTTCATTTTCTTCTGTTCCACGCAATCGTTTTCTAACGAAAAAGCAACGTCTTCCCCTACAGTTAAACCAATAAACTGGGAGTCTTGATCTTGTAAAATAGTTCCCACATGCTTACTTTGCTCAAAAATACTGCCTTTTCGTGGATCTTTACCACATATTGAAATTCTTCCAGTGCTTGAACCTTCATAGAAAAAAGGGATAAGCCCATTTATACAATGGGCCAATGTTGATTTTCCTGATCCACTTCGGCCGGCAATCAACACTTTTTCTCCTGGATAAATATGAAATGAAACATCCCTTAAAGTAGGCTCTGTTACCCGCTGGTATTGAAATGTAAATTGTTCAAAAGAAATAATCGGATTCATAGTAATATCCCTACTTTTCAATTTTTAAATGTGTATGTTTTTTATTTGCTTTCGCTAATCCAAGTGTAATTGGTAAACCAAGAATTAAGAAAACAAGGACATCTGCAATCGTTGCACCAAGTACTTGAATAACAATTTTATCGAAAGGCTCTCCCATGAGGATAATATCGAAAGCACCGGCAAATATAATTGCAATGACAATCCCAATTAAACCTGTTACAGCAAAATATGAAATATCACGATTATGGAATGTTCCATTTTTTACGCTGAAACTTGTTCGCTTTTGTACAAGTCCCATCGTAAATCCAATAATACCTGAACTAATTACCCATCCCCACCATATTCCCCATCCAGCAATCGTATCTGTGACCGTATGACCGATAAGCCCGATCAAAAGTCCTGCAAATGGCCCGAAAATTGCACTAAAGATCGTTAATATAGCTATGGCAGGCTTAATAAATGTGTTTGGAGCAATTGAAAACCCCCACAGACCTAATACACCATATATTGCAGAACCAATTCCGATTGCTACAACTAATTTTGTAGATAATTTGTTCATATGAATTCCCCTCTCATTCTAGTTAGTTTCTATTAGTCCTATGTAAAAAAATACTAAATTATGAGTCTTCACTACCCTCCCCCCAATAAAAAATGACCTCTGCTATAAGAGGCCATTTGCATATGAATATATGATCCTCTTATCTTTCAAAAGACAATCTGTCCTTTTTGCGGAATTAGCACCTTCCTATTTGTAGTAAATAAGGGTTGCTGAGGTTTCATAGGGCCGTTCCCTCCACCTCTCTAGATAAGTATTCGTTTGTAATTTGTATTATTGTACTAATGCAAATTAATTTCAATATTTTTCTTATTATTTTTACTTTTATGTGAAATTATCAAATAAATCATTGTATTCTTATCGGAATTATGGAATAATTAACGTTACAAACATGTTAGCGGGAGGAATTGGGCATGAAAGTAATTGGATTAATTGGTGGATTAAGTTGGGAATCAACATCTCTTTATTATAAACATATTAATACGCTAACTCTATCTCAATATAATCATAATGCAAAGCTTGTTTTATATAGTATGGATTTTGGTGAAGTGACAAATTTATTACAAAATCAACAATATGAGGAAGTGCAAAATCAACTCGTTCAAGTAGCAAAAAAAGTAGAATATTCTGGTGCAGATTGTATACTTATGTGTTCAAATACAGTACATCAATTTGCGGAAGAAGTAGAACAAGCAATATCTATCCCCCTTCTTCATATTGGTGATGTAAGTGCTGAAGAAATTGTTGAACATGATGTGAAACGGATTGGTTTACTTGGAACAAAACAGACAATGGAACAAGATTTTTACAAAACAAGACTAGCTAATTATGGTATTGAAACAATTATTCCGAAAGAAGAAGAACGAAATTTCATTCATCATGTCATTCTTCAAGAATTAAGTAAAGGCATTATTTCACAGCAATCCAAAGATTGTTTCTTACAAATCATTCAAAAGCTCATTGGAAATGGTGCAGAAGGAATTTTATTAGGTTGTACAGAAATACCGCTACTCATTTCACAGAAAGATCTTTCTATCCCTGTATTTGACACTGCTTTTTTACATGCTAAAACTGCAGTACAATTCGCTGGATAATAAAGAAAAGAAGCTATCTTACAAATGATAAGATAGCTTCTTTTCTTTATTATTTCTCTATATTAATTGGAAAATAATCTCCTCATTAATCTCTATTGCAAAGCGCCTGTTATAGAGGGCATAGCTGAATGAAAAGTAACCTGCTCACTTTGAAACAGGGGTAAATAAATAGTAACCGATGTTCCTACTCCCACCTCACTCATAATACTAATTCTTCCTTGATGACTTTCAATAATTTTATAACTGAGCATTAACCCAATACCCGTTCCTTTTTCTTTCGTACTATAGAAAGGTTCTCCAAGCCTTTTTATTCTTTCTTCAGGAATTCCTACGCCCTCATCAACCATATTAATAATAACTTCCTCACGCTCTGATTTTTTCACAAAAATAGAGATTTCCCCTCCATCTGGCATTGCTTCAATTGAGTTTTGTAAAATATTAATAAAAACTTGTTTTAATTGATTTTCACAGCAATCAATCATTAATTCTTCTGGTTCTATATGCAGATCAATTTGAATATTTGTCATGATTGCCTTTGTGTTGATTAACGAAACGACATTTCTTAATATCGAACAAATATTTTTCTTTTCAGTTGGAATGACATCAGTCTTTGCAATCGATAAAAACTCATGTAGTATAGCTTCAATTCTCTCAATTTCTGATAGCATAAGATCAAAATATTTATCTTGTTCTCCTTGGTTAATTTGAAATAATTGAATAAATCCTTTAATCACTGTTAACGGATTTCTTACTTCATGAGCTACGCCTGCAGCTAATTGTCCAATCGCTGCAAGTGTATCTGATTTATTCAATAACTCCTCAGTCTTTTTGCGTTCTGTAATATCCCGAACAATTATCATAATTTTATCTTTTAACATTGGTAAACACCTAGCTTCAAAAAAACTAATACTCCCCTTGAGTGTAAGCGGGTATTCGACTATAACTGTCGACTCCTTTTGTTGTACTTGGTGAATTGCTTCACGAAATTGCTGTGCTACAGGTGATGGCAAGACTTCGTAAAACTTCTTCCCCATAAACGATTCTGCAGGTACATAAAACTTAGCTGTTGAACCGGCTTTATAATCTATAATTGTTCCATCAGCTTCAGTTACAAAACACAAATCAGGTAATGCTTTGAAAATAAGCTCTAACTCAGAAGTTTGTTGTTTTAATTGCTCTTCAATTCCTTTTCGATGAGTAATATCAACGCCAACTGCCCAATAACTATAACCAGGTACTGGGAAATGCTCTGAAATATTTGACCACATGATTGTTTTTATTTCTCCATTTTTGCATGTTAAATTCATTTCCCAATCTCGAAAACTTTTTCCGCGAGTAGAAAATTTCTTTTGGATTTGCTTGCGATAGCTTTCATCAGGGTATAGCAATTCAAGTGCTTTTGGATTTCCAACAATTTCTTCCGCAACATAGCCCGTTACAAGCTCGCATTCACGATTCCATAATATGAAATTTCCATCTTTATCAAGAGCATCGACTAAAATAGGCATATTTTGCAAAATGGTATGTAGCTGTTCTTCTTTTTGAGAAAGTAAATGTATATTTTTTGTTTGGTTTTGAAGTTTATTCATTGCACTATCTACAATGAGATTTGAAAGCATTTCGAAGTATTTTTGACAAGTACGGATGTCATTTTTTGTTGAATAAGCAACAAATGATCCAAGATGTTGCTCATGTAAAAAAAACGGAATTTCAATCTTTGTAAGTTGTATATTTTCTTTTTGATCGATACCGAATGAAAAAACACATTCCATATTTTGATCAATAAGTTGATGCGAAATATTTGTTAATTTATAAAATTGTTCTGCCATGGTTTCTATTGTGTTCACATCAATGAGTTCCAATAGCCGAGCATTCATCCTCTTTCCACCTCTATATGTAAAATTAATACCATTTTTTATTCACGCTTCTCCATTATACGAATAATGTTCTCGTAGGTATATAGTAGAAGCATAATTATTCAAATAAATTTTATTTTTCAATAAAAAATTGTTTAAAATGGTGTATAATTCAATTGCCATAAATGTGATATTCACAAATAATTCACAAAATATTAAAAAAAACACACAATTCTTCCGGTATATTCTATAAAATAAAATGTAATAAGGCTTCTATGAATCTCATAGAATACCTTACCCCTAATAAAAAGTAAAAAAGAATCCTTGATGGATTCTTTTTTACTTTTTTACCATGACATATTGATAAAGAGCATGTGCAACTCCGTGTTCTTCATTCGATAGCGTTTCATAGTGACAAATCCGTTTAATTTCGTCCACTGCATTTCCCATTGCGATAGATATATGTGCCTTTTCCATCATAGAAATATCATTTAGCCCATCACCAATTGCAACAGTATTTTCCACTGGAATATTAAGATGTTCAGCTAAAGTATATAAACCATTCCCCTTTTGGGCGTCACAATGGTTTATTTCTAAATTATGCCAATACGAAGCAGTAATTGCTAGCTCTGTATTATGTTGAAAATGCTTTTTTAACTTTTGTAATTTCTCGATATTATAGGAAAATGGTAAAAGTTTATGCACATAAATCTCTTCTTCTAATATCAGTTTACAACTTTCTGTTATATGAAATGCTGTATGTTCAAGATACAATGCTGCGATGATTTCTGGCTCTTCTTGATCTATATCTTTTTTTGACCTTTTTATCCATTCTATTTCCTGATTTACACTTTCTTCACCATACGCCGGAACGTATACACCTCGATCTGTATATAGTTGATAATACATACGATTTCGTTCAAGATACTCGACAATTTCAAATGCCTGTGTATTTTGAATTGGGCATCGCTTCATCATTTTTTGATCCGTATAAATAAGAGCACCGTTTTCTGCGATAATAGGACATTGTAAATTAGCTTCGAGTAATAGACGTTCAATATCTACTATAGAACGTCCTGTACAAATCGCTACTACATGCCCCTGCTCCTGACATTTCCGAATAGCTTCTGCGTTTTCTTTACTAATCATTTTATTTCCGGAAAGAAGAGTTCCATCTAAATCAATTGCGATTAGTTTCATTGTTCCGTCACCACTTTCTATAAATAAACATACTTGTATAAATACACAAACGAGGAATCGTTTCCATGTTCGCATCGTCAAGCACACCTTAGTTATAATTTATGAAAAGCGTTTCAGGTCAAGGGGTATTTTTCAGTTCGTTTGAAAAAATCTTAGATATTATAAAAAATAAAAACTCCTACTTAAAATAGGAGTTTTTATTTTTTATGCTTCATTTCTTTAAAAGAACAGGAAGCTGTTTTAACGTTTGTTCATTCTCTAAAATACAGTTCGCTAAATGAAAGGATGGAGAAAGCTCTAGCTTTTTAAAAGTGCTAATAAACGTAGTTAATGCAACTTCGGCTTCTAAACGAGCAAGTGGTGCACCTAAACAAAAGTGCGGCCCTTTGCCAAATGTTAAATGTTTTTCATTTCCAGGCCGATGTAGATCAAAGCAATCTGCTTGTGAAAATTTATTTTCATCTAAATTGGCAGCACTTATCCACGTAATAATCATTTGACCTTTTTTCATTTTTGGTCCAAATATTGTTGTATCTTCCGTTATAGTACGGGCTAATGTAACTGGGAAGCGATAACGTAGTACCTCTTCTATCGCTTTAGGAGTCAACTCTGGACTTTCACTTAGTTTTTTGTATACCTTAGGTGCATCTACTAAGAAGCAATAAAAGCTATTAATAATAAGGTTTGTAGTGGTTTCATTCCCTGCGGCTAAAAGTCCTAATGAAAATGTAACAATTTCCTCGTCAGTCAATCTTTCTCCCTCATACTCTGCTCTGATCAGATCTGAAATAATATCTTCTTTCAGATGGTATCGTTTTTCTTGAACAATCGGGAGAAGATAGGCTTTAAATTCATGTAAAGCAACTTCTTTCTGCTTATCTAAATCGCTAAACTTCTCTTTACTATATGGCATAAACAAAATATCTGACCACATCTTAATTTTTTTCCTGTCTGTTGTTGGAACACCTAATAAATCAGAAATGACGGTTACAGGTAGAGGTGCGGCAAATTGCTCTACAATATCAATTTCACCATAATTATTCATATCTTGTACAAGTTCATTTGCAATTGCTTGTATCCGTGGCTTCCACTGCTGAAGACTTCTTGGGGTAAATGCCTTTGAAACAATAGAGCGAACATTTCGATGCTCTGGAGGATCAGAAGAGTTTAAATTTACTCTTGTTTCTAAAGGCGGGACGGAAAATTGACGACGATCCCTTCTACTTGAAAATAGGTGATAATCAGATAAAACACGGTTCACATCATCATATAAAAAAACATTCCATACATCCTGCTCCGCATCATAATAGACCGGATGATTTTCCCTCATATGCTTATACCACTCATAAGGATTCCACAGCTCTTCTTTTGTTTTGAGTTTTGAAATTTCATGAACTAAAATCACATTTTCAGGCGAATTCATAGTTCTTTCCTCCCTTTTCTTTTAAAATAAAAAGTAATAGGTAGGCAGTTCAAAGATGTATAGACTAACATATGTTATTTTAACATATATAAAAGAGATATTTACGGATATAAACTTGAGAAAAAATTAGGGGGATACATATGTATGTTGATATTTTACTACTCGCAGAATTAACTTCTGGTCCAAAGTATGGTTATGAAATAAAGAAAAATATTCAAAATCGTCTTGGAGAAAATTTTGAATTGAATCATAACATGCTCTATCCTGCTCTTCGTCGTTTTGAAGATATGGGAGCAATTACAAAAGAGATTCATCAACAAATGGGTAAACCAAACCGTAACATTTATGCATTAACTCCTACAGGTGAAGAAATCTTTTATGAAATGATGCGAGAGTTCCCAGAGAAACTAGCTGCTAATGATGCTGAATTTCTTGTACGTGTTGCACTGTTTGAGAAACTGGATTACGAAGCTCGAAAAGAAGTTTTAACGACTCGTCAAAATGTGCTATACACACAATTAAGCTCCATTCAATCTTTAGCTGAAACATCACTTTTTATTTCTGAGGTCATACAGCATAGTAAATCACGTATTGAACATGAGCTAGCTTGGATTACTTCTCTCATGAAAAAAATATAAAAAATAACAAGAAAAGAAAAAACATTGAATGAAAATGAAATTTATTATCAATACTATAATTAATAAAAGGGCAACCAGCTGCGGTTACCCTTTATCGTTTAAGCTTCAGGAATGAAAGTTTTGCAATCAGTTTCTTCCGTTGTAGATGCTTGGTTACCTTTATGACTTACTACATAAATTGCATCTGCGTTACATTTGTTTCCGTTACCCCAATATTTACAGTTATTTACTTCGCATAAAACATCTTGTGCCATAAGTATCACACCTCCTTATTCTTTTATCATTAACAAATTTGGGAGGTATGATACTTCTATTTTTTCTTTGTATTGATACTACGCTTGCTAATTATCATGAAAAATTGGACAAGAAAAACATTTTCCTCAAACTTTTTTCTCTGTTATATAATTGATTTATTATTTAATAAATCATAAAGGAGATTGTATTATGAAAGATCCGTGGAACCCTACAACAAAGGAAATTATTGAATGAGCTTATACAAAACATGCTGTTTTCCCTGAGCAAGACTGGGACTTATCGGTTTGTACTATCACTAATGCAGCAGAAATTATACTGAGTATTGCAAGTGATACAAATTGTCCTAATCAAACTTTTTTTCTTCATTGTTTATATCTATTAGTTGGAGATGCTATTCGGACTGACGGAAACACATATGATTTACAATGCCTTCAAAACATCTTACAAAGTGCAGCAAGTTCAACAAATACAGATATTTCAAAATGGGTTGAGCGCTCCAAAACCCTTCTATCTAAACCAGAAACATTTAATTATGATCTTTGGTGTGATGGTGGTTTTGTTTATAAAATGGATAAAGTGAATGAAAAAAAGAGGACTCACCTTTCATAATGGAGTCCTCCTTTTTTGCATATTTTTCACACTTAAGCGTCTGATAATTTTTTCAACGCATCCATATTTCCACTTACAATCACATCAATATTTTTAGAAATAGTCTTAATGTCCAAGTCCCACCACTTTATTTCTAACAATTCATTTATTACATCATTTGAAAATCTCTTTTTTATCTCAGTAGCAGGATTACCACCAACAATTGTATATGGCGGAACGTCTTTTGTTATAACAGCTTTAGCAGCAATAATGACCCCATCCCCTATTCTAACTCCAGGCATAATCGTTGTGTCCATTCCAATCCATACGTCATTTCCGATTACCGTATCTCCTTTGAACGGTAAATCAGAAAGTGTAGGCGTGAATTTATCCCAGCCATGACCGAAAATATTAAATGGATACGCTGAAAACCCATCCATTCTATGGTTTGCGCCATTCATAATAAATGTAACACCGGGTGCTATACAGCAGAATTTCCCCATAACCAATCGGTCTCCAAAAATTTCATAATGATATAGCACTTGCTCTTCGAATGTTTCCTCGTCTTTCGAATCATAATAAGAATAATCTCCAACAATAATATTTGGTTTTGTTATTGTATTTTTGATAAAATGAACACTTTTGTTTCCTTCAATAGGATATTTCACATTTGGATTAGGATTCATGCTGAACAGCACCTTCCTCATTTGAAGTTCCTATTACTGGTTTCAAATTGTATATTGGCAAAATAAATAATACACCAATAATAAATAGTAATGCTGTTCCTTCATACATTGTACTAAGTGAAAATACTTCTTTTAATGATCCTGCTATACTCATCGTTAATACCATTGAACCTGTAAATAACGGGCTCAAAATCCCATTTACACGCCCAATAAAGTCTGTATCAGAGTTTTGAATAATTAGTGTGTTTATCCCAATTTGTATACAAGGAAGAGCTAGCCCGCTGAAAAACTGAGCAATAAGTGTGATCCATAAATTTGTAGAAAATCCGATAATACCAATACCTACAGCCTGTGCAAACATTCCTAAAATTAACATCTTTTGTGGAGCAATATTTTTCGCAAACACCATTGCTAAAGTACCACCAATAATCATTCCTGCTCCATTTACAGTTAATAACCATTGTAAGCCTTCTTTTGGTAGACCTAATTGTTCTGTCACGATAAAAATACCTAGCGGCTGAATCAGACCAATCCCTAATCCTGCTGCCATAAAACAAATTCCGAGTAATGTTAATGTTTTCTTTGCCTTTACATATTTAATTCCGTCTACCATTTCTTGCAATAAACTAACTTTTTTCTTTTCTTCTTGTTCTTCAATATCTTTTGGCAGAAATAACAAGACTAAAGCCGCAAGTAAAAATGCAACACCCGTCACAATAATTGAAGTGTAAATTCCGAAGGCTTGAAATATAAATGTTCCAAGTATAGGACCTAATACCATGAAAATCGCAAAAATGGTTTGATATAATGACATAGCCAACTGTACTTCTTCTGTAGATAGATGTTGTTTAAATAATTTCATACCTGAAGGCTGTGAAAATTGCGAAAGAATTGCAGAGATAAGTGTAACAAAAAATACAACTTTCCACGTACCAAACATAAGTGTGAAAAGTACTGCAAATACAGATAATGAACTTAAAGTTTCGCACCAAATCATCGTTCTTTTTGGTTTCCACCTATCCGCGAATGTGCCTCCTATAAATGAAAAAATAAAAATTGGTGCAAATTCCGCAACTGAAATCATAGAAATGGCAAACGCATCACCATTCGTCATATCCATTACATACAGCAGTACCGCAAAGTTTCGGATCCAAATTCCAATCTGGAGAAATAATGCTGAAGCAATAATTGCTTGCACAAATCGATTTTTTAATACTACAGACATACTACTCTTTTGTTTCGCTTCTACATTCATAGACATAATAAAGCCCCCTATTCTACATTCTGAACAGGAGGCAGCACCATCATCATATTATAAAAGTCAGTTTATTCGCAGTGCGAAAATACATCCCTTTTACATATAAAAATGTACATACTAATCCTATTCAGAAGAATATTTCGTTTTATAACGAAGATTTCTTAAAAAATAGAATTAGTTGATCATTGGGATGTTTTCACCCTTCCGTTTCGATTTTAAATGACACATACATACTCTATGTGAATGAAATACAATGTATGCACGTCTCAAATACTTATTCTAGAAAGTTAACGGCAATTCCTCTAAAGAACGCATTAAATAATTGCCTTGCCACTTAATTTTTTCTCGCTCACCTTTAATTCGCATATTAGGCACACGTTTTAGCAATGTGGAAATTGCAATTTTTGCTTCTAGCCGGGCAAGTGGTGCTCCTAAACAAAAGTGACTCCCAAGTCCAAAGGCAATGTGCCTGTTATTTTCCCTTGTAATATCAAAAACCTCTGGATTTACAAAAACATTCTCATCACGATTCGCTGAAGCTAATGAAATAGTCACCATATCCCCTTTTTGAATTTCTTGATCATGTATCATAAAAGGTTCAGCTGCCCAGCGTGCTGTCGTAACTTCAACAGGAGAATAATAACGTAATCCTTCTTCAATTGCGGAATCAATAAGCTCTGGGTTTTCCTTTAATAACTGTAATTGATCTGGATTTTCTAATAATGCTAGTACTGTATTCGTAATGAGATTCACAGTCGTTTCGTGCCCAGCTACAATGAGTAACATAATCATTGAATAAAGCTCCCGTGCACTTAATTTACTTCCTTCGCTTTCCGCCTGAATCAATGCGCTAACTAAATCTTCTTCTGGATCTTTTCTTTTCACATCAACTAAATATTGGAGGTATGTAATAAACTCAGATAGTTTTTCTTCCGTTTCCATTATTTCCTCTTGTGTTTCAGGTGAAGCAATTACAGCATGAGACCATACTCTAAATTTCTCTTGATCTTCTTTTGGAATACCAAGCATTTCACTAATTACATTGATTGGTAATGGGAACGCATAGTCATTAACAAGGTTTAGAGAGCGTTTCTGTTCGGCATGATCTAATAAATTATCCGCAATATGCTGAATACGTTCATCTAATTGTGAAATCATCTTGGGAGTAAATGCTTTCTGGACTAATGATCGTAATCGATTATGATCGGGCGGATCCGAATTTAACATATGAGTCGTTAAATAGTCTCCATTGTCTACAGAAAGAAATGGATTAATCTCTACTTTTTCAAATACATTTTCAGGGTCTTTCTTTAAACGAGAATCTTTTAAAAATGCTAATACATCTTCATATCTTGTAATAAGCCATTCAGTACCCAATTCCCCCTTATATACAAACAAAATAGGTTGTAATTTGCGTGATTCCTTATAAATGTCATAGGCATCTTCTTTAAATTCCCGAGAAGCTAACTGAATACCATCTGTTATTTTTTGACCAACCTTGTTTTTAGAAGACATTGTACTCCCTCACTTTCATATATTTGTAAAAATCACTTCAATATATGAATTATAACTTAATAAAAATGCGAAAATTGTAAATTTAGTGTTATGGATCTTACTTTAAATATTGAAAAATAATAAAACGATGACATTTTCAAAAAAATAGGCAAGAAGAATGTATTTTCCTCTCGCCTACTGAAAGTTTCTTTCCCTCCGTTTATTTTATTGCTAAGCGAAACACATGAAATTGCTAATTTGTTGATATCGGTAACTTACTTTCCGGCGACGCCCGTCTTGCCAAGTGTACCCTGATACTCCATTCCTTCTCACTTCAGTTGGGAAAAACCATAAATCTCTTCCAAAAGGTCCTGGTCGATGTAAACGTAAGTATCCCCATCTTCCTAGACAATTGCACATCCATGATTTTATATTACTGCTTTGTACAGGAGCAGCAAATGTTGATGGTACAGAAGGTGCTTGTGATGGTGGTGGTGACGTTGGAGCGTCTTCAGCATCATCAGGTCGATATTCTTCATGCTCAGTTTCTCTTACTTCACTAGATGGTTCATATCCAAAGTTTTGTGGATTATAATACGGTGTTTGATTATACTCTACATATGGAAAATACGTTGGTTGATTATACATAGAAAAAATCACCTCTTATGATTTATCACTCTATCCATTCATATGTCGTATCGTTTTTATATGTAGCTTATTTATATAGCCCAAAATAACGAGGAGATTTTTAAGTGTTCAATCAACCCATCTTCTCATCTTGAAGTAAAAAAGACTCCTATTAATAGGTAATACTGAATCTAAAATATTTAAAGAAATATAAGTATTACTACACGACGAAGCATGTTGTTTAAAAATGTAGTTTTAAGGTGTATCAACACTTTGCTGGATACGTTTATTTTTTATGACTTCTCCTTCGTTTTATCACTACTATGAATTTGAAATAGAGTCACGATTTTTCTATAATTTTTTAATAATAAATTAGTTAAAAATAAAAGACTACATACTATACGTGAAAGAGTATAAAACAATAGAAGTTTTTATTGGAAAGTACCCCACTATTAGGAGAAGTTATTTAAAAACTTATGGGGATTTATGTAAGGCGTGCAGAGCCTGTCCCCACAAATAGTGGAGTGCCCCATAACCATCAAACTAAAATTTTATAGTACCCCAAGAACAGAATTAAATGCCTTTATTAGTCCAACACAAATAAACCTCATGGATAACATGAGGTTTATTTGATTCGCAGTAAAACTAATCCTTTTACTATTTTCTTTTCAGAACTACATTTTTGAACAAACTTTATTTCAAAGCTACAATTCACTCTATTTTGAAAGTTTTTCCCTCTTTGTCTTTATCGTCATAAATGTATGACAAATACTCCAGCCGTCGAATTTTATAATTATAAATCACGGAACAATTTCAAAAACAGTACCTCGGTTAAAATCAGTCACTTTCATAGAGCCATAAACCCCTAAATATAGTCTGGTTTGATCCAGATTCGTTCCCAAATTAACATAATAAGCTGATTGAGATCCAAAATTATAATCGGTTTCAATCACACTAAAATCATTTAGTTTACAATCTGTCCTTACTCTGGTATAGGCTAAACCCCCTCTAACCGGAGGCCGAGATTCTTCATACCGGGCAAGATCGGTAAATACAACGCTTCCCGTTAAATTTGGGATTCCGTTCCCCATATATGGCTGGACTCCTGTAAGTGCAGTTCCCCCAAACTTATTGGGCCGGGGATCTTTATGAAAATAACTAGTTAAAGGCTGAAGACGCCTCACTAAAGTTTTTACTGCTTCATCATAATAAGCGATTGTTTTTTCAGCCAAAGCCGGATTTGCAGAGCAGCCCCTTATAAACGAAGTAGGAAAAGCACCTTCCCACCCTCGCCAGCCAAAGTTTATAAATCCTTCTTGATCAGGTGTAGAGTTCATTAATGAAGCTTGAATAAGCTGTGTAACCGGCATTGGTTTATAATGAACGAATGAAAAAATCGACTCTACCAAATCCTGTCCGACATTTCCTGCATATTTAATATATTGATTATAAAGCTTTTGAAATGAAATGCCTGGTATATTACGAACCCCTTTGGCGATTACCGTAAGCGTTTCCTGAATAGGTGCGGGAAGTTCATTAAAACGTGTGACTACGGGTGGATTATAGATAAATGTATTCTTAACTACATCAATTCCAATTATTTTACCAGCCATTTCCATGTCATCCTGACTTAAATTAAATGGATCATAGCCTGAACCACCATCTCCGGTTGTTAAAACAAGTTTTCCGGTTTCAGGTGAAAAGTTTAAGCTATTGAAACCATTATGATTAAAAAATGGTCTTCTTAAGTTAAGTAATGTCCGTCGTTTTTGAGGTTGACCATTCGATTGTAAAATCCATTCTTCAACTGTATCAACATGATCATATTGAGTTTCTCTATTTATCCATCTTAGGTTTAACGTTCTGGGATCACACGGGTTAGGCTTAAAAGATTCAGGAAGAGCACCTGGACCTTGTGTTCCAGCTACTGAATAATGAAGATAAAACAGCCCGTTATAATAAAATTCTGGATGAAATGCTAGCCCTAGCAATCCCCGTTCATCATATCCACTACCAGAAACACCTAGTTCAGAATTACCTAGTTTTATGATTCGCGGGCGAATATCTAAAAAAGTCCTTATATCTCCGTTTCCTGTGTAAAAGATCTCTCCTACTTGGGTTGCAATAAATAATCTTTCAATTGAGTCACCCGGAAGTATAGCTGTTTTCAAAACAGTAGGTAAATTTATCTTACTTACAATGGGTCGTAAACTAACCTTAACTTTTATCAACTAACTTTACACTCCTTCTTATTGTCTTCTTTTATAAGAATATGATTAGAACTGTGCTATTAGTATCAAATTAGGGCCGGGGAATTGAGTAAATTTCCTTTTAATTTTGGTACGTTTTTGATAGGTTCTATGTGGATATTCAGATGGATATATGGAAATTTCAAACTGTTTATATTACTCAACGCAATTAAGGTGTAAAATTTAAAACGACTTTATTATCCATTTTTTAAATAGTTACGATTTTATTTATTGCGGATTAAATAACTTTAAAGGGCAATACTACTTACAAACTGTAGCCTTGCTCTTAGTTTTTTACATCAGTATGCAACGACTTTATTGTCTCTGTGCATCTCTAACAATCTACTCTCTAGGTTATTGATTGATATTCTAATGAAATAAGACATCACCATACGTTCGTAGTGATGCCTTATACTGTAGATCATGTATTACATTCGTTAAATTAGTGATTTTTATTATTTTACTCATGTGAAAATACCAAATTTCTTACGCTCTTATACTTTTATTATGGGAAAATTCTTTTAAATGGAGCTTAACTATTTCTTAGTTAAGAAGTAGAAGAATAAATGTATTCAAAAGATAATTAGGAAAATATGAAAAATACTGTACCAGAAGGCAAGTGTAAAATTTCTCCAACTGTAATTTTTTATTAATCATTTGCTTTGACTTCTAACATAGTTTTTTCAGCTCCAAGGCCACAAGGGAGATTAAGCATTGTTATTCAAAATGTTTCACATACTCCAATAACGTTTGGTATTGCTGATCAAGGGCATATTCATCTGTTCCAATTGGGGATTTAAAGAAGAGTGATAAGTGCTCCATTATTCCTACCTTCCCCTTCCGAAGTGCATGATCCATAAACCGGGAAAGGTCAATTATAAGGGGAGCAGCTAAAATAGAATCAATGCCTAGCCAATTGATTTTCATTGTCATCCTCTCTCCTAGCCACCCTTCAAAGTCAACCGTATCCCATGCTTCTTTTCTATCTCCCCGGACAGGAAAATAATCAATCCTAACTTTATGATCAAAATGACTGTACCCTAGTATACGTTCTAATCCAATGGATTTTGAATCAATCTTTGTTGAAGAATGCCTCGGATGATCCAATATTGCACCATCTTGATTCCCTAGGATATTCGTGCTGTACCATCCGACAATATTCAACCCTCGCTGTTTGAACATTTTCCCTAAAACATGTTTATATAAAGTCTGTCCTGTCCTTCCATCTTTCCCTGCTGTCGGAACACCCTGAATTTCTGCAAGCTTCTGCAGCGCCGGTATCTCAGCCGTCACACTCGGCGTAAAGTTCACATAAGCACATTTAGCCTTCATTGCCGCATAAGCGTAAAGCATACCTGGTCGAATGTCCGGTGAATTCTCTCTTAACGCGGTCTCAAATGCTTTTAATGATTGATATAACGAATGGTTTTTTGTTTTTTCTTCTGTCGAAGCGGTGTTTATCATAACAATTCTCTCAAGATCATATTTTTTCCTAAATACCTCGATGTCTTCTTGTATCTTATCCACTGCGCTCTCTAAAGTCTCAGGCTCTCCTTTCAGTCTATATACCCCTTTGACAAAATCATTCACATTAGCCAGTGGCGCTTGCCAAACAGGAACATCATTGAGATTCATTTCAATCTTCTGCAAAATAGGTTCCTGAATGATACCATGACTCTTTACTGCTTCCATCAATGAATTTTTTTGTATATCCCATCCACCGAAAGCAATTTGGTCAAGCAGAGTTAGCTGCAGCGCCTCAAATTCCTTCTCTGAAGAAATAACTCCCCTTAACGGAGCAAGATTTTGATTGACTGCAAAGAGTCCTGAAATTGTTGTTGTTGCAACCGCACCCAGCATCCCCACGAATAACACACCCGTTTGATATGTCACTTTTTCACCTCTTCTATTTTCTTGAAAGTTGTAACAATAAGTCATGGACTTCGGTCGCTTCTAATGTTTCTGGAAGTTCAAAATCGTTCCCTGTTACTACAAGTGATACATAATCCCCTTCGTCCTTTGGCGGCAAACCGTGAGATCCTTTGATTCGATCCGGTTCTAGTGGGATTTGGAATGTTTTTGGATTTACAAACAGCTCAACTGGATCATAACCGGGCTTCCTATGAATATCCACAGTGTATGCAAATTCTGGTGCCTGTTCGCTATTCAGCCACCAGTAATATACAAACCAGCTGTCGGGTTCTGCAATTGCAATTAACTGACCTGAAAGCTCATGATCAATCTTATGAGCTCGCTTTTCCTCCTCTCCCCATACCTCGGCTATACCTGGGATTTTTTCAAGAATTGCCTTAACTGCCCCTATATCATGTGGGTCTTGAATATACACATGGGCCAATTGATGGTCTGCCAAGGCAAAGGCCCTCGACATCTCTAAATCGAGAAAATCCATATTTTCAACATGTTTGATAGCCACATATCCCTCTTTGTTCAACGTTTGATTGATAAGGATAGGTCTGTTAACTGACTTGAAGTTATATTCTGATAAAACAACGAGACGTGTGTGATCCCTTAATCCGCGTTCTTCCAGTTGCCCGATAAAATTTCCAATCAAATCGTCAATTTCTTTAACCGATCTCCTTGCTGCTTCACTATTCGGTCCAAACCTTTGCGCGTTATAATCTATATTGGGTAAATATACAAGCGATAATCTTGGTTTGTAGTCTTCTAATACATCTATTGCTGCATGTAAGATCCATTCACTGGACTTGACAGAGGAGAGTGGGCCCCAGAAACTTTTCAGGTCAAATTCCCCATATTTCTCCCTCAATTTTCCGTATAAGTCCCTCGGCTTCGAATCACACCACAAGATCATTTTGTTATCGAGATGGATAGGGGCAGGTGTAACTACATAGTCCGCTGTGCTCAGCTTGCTGAACTGCCAAAATAGCACTGCTGTTTCAGCTGTCGGGTCTTCTTTCTTCAACTTCTCCCAGATCTTTTCGCCTTGAATTGGAACCATCGTCTGATTCCACATTGTAATTTCTTTAGTATCCAAGTTTGGGAGACCGTTACAAATAATTCCATGTTCAGCAGGCGGAGTTCCAGTGATATAAGTAGCTTGTATTGAACCAGTTACAGCGGGAAATACTGGCTTAATTCTTGCATGTTGACCATCCTTTAATAATTCCTGAATATTCGGAGTTAATTCGGTGTCATTCAGATGTTCCACTGTCAAACTGATAATATCTAATACAACCACGTTTTTTTTCTCCAAAGATAACCATCCTTTCATCTAAGTGACCGGAAAGATACGAGACATGATATAACTCAGAATTAGGAAAGAAGATACAGAAAAAAAAGCTGGCCATCCGCCAAATGAAGCAGCAATCGCCCCATCCAATAACGGAAGACCTACTATACATGTTCCGACAGCCTTTCTAATGTTAGGTGATGTCGGCTTTGCTAGTGCTGGTACAATCCCTGAAAAAGTCCATAACAAAAAAAAGATTAAAGCAATAACTGTTGCTCCCCTTGTACCGTCGAATTGCAAGAATAAAATAACAATAGCACACGTTAAAACCGACCCTGCCATGATTCTGACTCGATTCGGATGACTGCCATTTCCAACCTCGCCTTTGGACATCACAGTAACAGTGAAAATATATAAAAATCCTAATCCCGCTATCCACCAAAATTGCGCTAATTTATCTGTTGCCACGCTCAACCCTAATAACAAATTGACTCCTCGGCAAATTCCCATTGTCAACGGTCCAAAAACATCATGATGCTTTGAATAGCGATTATAAACGAATACCAAAACAATGAGAATGCACGCAATCAAAAAACTTATCTTGGACACAAAACATACAGATACAACACCAGCCGTAAGGAGTACAAGACTAAAACGCAGCGCTGAACGAAGTGAGATGAGGCCAGATGTCAAAGGCCTTTCAGGTCGCTCTTTCTTATCAATTTCAAAATCAAAAAAGTCATTTAAAATAATTCCTGTCGCATATATACATGCACTTGCAAACATGAGAAGGATAATCTGAATGAAGTAGCTCTGATCCAAAACTACACCTGCAATCCAAGTACCTGCCAATATGTCTGCCATAGCTGTAAAGGTATTCGGAAATCGTATGAGCTCAAAATAGGTGCGAATCTTTCTCATAGGCTGTTAATGATGCTTTGCACATAGTCATAAGATTCCGTGGCAGCCTGTATCGCCTGACTTTCATAGGGGTATAATTCAATGGTAACAAAACCATCATAGCCCGTTTTCTTTATAGATTGTAAAACTTCAAGAATAGGAATAGCGCCATACCCTGGAATGAGATGTTCGTGAACACGGTCCTCGGCAATATCCTCCAGATGATAATGCTTTGTATAGGGCAACAACTTATGAACTAATGTAGCCGGATCCTCTCCAACACAAAAAAAATGTCCTATGTCAAAATTTAATCCAATTGCCTGGGAGGGAACAGACTTCTTGAATTCAATAAATTGATCAGATGTTTCAATTAGCAAGTCCGGCTCCGGTTCAACAAGAATTGTTACACCAGATTTTTCGGCATGGTCAGCTAATTCCTCCATTGCCGAAATAAAAACTTTATTTGCCCATTCCCTTCCTACATTGATGAGCGGCCCCCCTGGTTCGGTAGACAATGTCTTTGCACCGAGTTTTCGAGCCAAGTCAATGCAGTTATGCGTATGTTCTATACGCTGTCTTCGTTCTACTACATCAGCCTCAACAAAAGACGGGTGCCAATTATCTTTTATTCCATACAGCATGAACGCATTCAAATTTGATATAGTCATGTTTCGTTTCTTCAACCTGTCTTTAATCATATCTATCTTCTCGTTGGTCACTTCAGGTGGAAAAGCATGCGGGATGTCTAGTAAGATTTCTATTCCTTCATATCCGATTTCAGCTAATAAATCGATTGTTTTTAACAGGTCAAATCTCTTAAATCCATTACTGCTATATGCGAGTTTCATGGTCTTTTCACCCCTTATGAATCTAGTTTCAACTTTCCAGACTGTTCATAAAAGCGGAACGGGTTATTCCAAACTAGCTCTTGGATGATATTTTCCGTATGCCCTTTCTTTCTCATCTCAAGCGCAGTTTTTACTACATTAAGAGGATTAGACGGTCCCCAGTCCGCTGCCGTATTAATCATGATCTTATTTGTGCTGTAATGTTCGATGATTTCAATTGCCTCGCCAGTTGAAACTTTTGTCGGATAAATTGTCATCCCGCTCCAACCGCCATACTCCTGGAAATTTAAAACAGAGTCCCAATGTTTGTAAAAAAGATGCGAAGTTTTGAATAAAGATGTAACATTTATAAAAAAAGATACGGGGCTTTATCTCTTCAATCATATTTAGGACGTATAAATAAACCGCACATTGTCGTCAGAAAAGGAGTGGATTCCCCCACTCCTTTTCTTATCCCTTTATTTGTTTAACAACATCTCTTTAGTGCTAAATCAAGCCTTAAATTTCGTTTTTCTTATCTTTCAGTAAAAATTTTTATAGAAGTTTTTAGAAATATATGTTTGTCCTTCACTTTTTTAATTTAACACTATAATAGCGCATCGCTTTCAAAGTACCTTCCATTTCAAATACACCTTGCCCAATTAACGTACGCAAGCGATATTCCAGAAAAACATCCCCAACTGACTGTTCCAAATGCCCAAGAACTTCGCCAATTAGTCTTGGAGCCTTATAAAAATCTCCTTCTGTTCTTTCTTTCTCCAAATTCTTTGCACATTCAATGATGAAAGAATCGAAATAATCTTCTTGTACAGATTGAACTTGGTTTTCATTCCAAATTCGTAATAAATCTGTAGTTTCAGAGAGTAATTCCCATTCTTGTTCAAGAGTTTTTCGTGCTTCATTAGTCAGTAATGCATCTTTCCCGTACTTTTCATAAATAACTGCTAGTTTCTCTGAAGATAACTCCCCTGTTCCGCGTATATCATAACCTTCTGGGAACAGTTCTCTGTATGCTTCTGATGTGTTAATTACACGAATATTATCTCGATTTTGTAAATGTGCAAGTACAAAACAAAGACCTACATGTTCATGCGCATTATCAGCTTTCCAAATTGTGATTGGTATATCTAGAGGAATAGACTGTAATTCTTCCATCGATTGTCTAAATGTTGATAAATATTCTTCTTCAAAATAAAGATCATAAGAATTTAAATTTCTAGATAGCCATTGCTGACGTGCTACTTGTCCAGCTTCTAACTCCAATTGATGGATTGGCCCGATAGAGAATGCATCTGAGAAAAGAATTACATAGTCTTCTTTTAAATTAGCTTGTTTCAGCATGTACTTAATACACCCAGCTGGCGAGTCACCAAATGCAATATGTACATGTTTACTCTCTCTAATATGTAGCCTAGGTTTTTGTGATTCAATGAGTTGTTTTGGGATTTCTGTTAAGATTGCCATTCTATCTTCGCTTGGCTCTGTTTCCATTAAATCGAGTTGAATTAAGATGTGATGAAGTAAAGATTTCGCTTCATCATCTGGCATATTTTTAATAATTTGATTCAGTTTTTCTATCACGTATAATCCTCTCTTTCGTATGTTACAGTTAATTGTAGTATATCAGAAGAGCTCATACAAAGACCTCTTGAAAATAAAAATAATGAATTAAGTTCACTTAAAAGTAGCAAAAAATTACTTTCTTTTAGCAACCCCTCGTTACCAACCGCGCAAGAATAAAATCTTCTTTTCTTTTTATCAACTTTTTATATATAAAAATATTTTTTCTAAAGATAGAAAGATACGATTTAAGAGCAATATTGGAAGGAAATCCTTTGTATCTCAGAAGTTTTCTAAAATTAGACAGTACCTTTGAAATAATGTCACTGTTTTTAGAACAAGCATACTGAGCTTACTAAAATATTACGAATATCGAAATCTTTGAAGGGTAAGATAGTTATAAAACATCCGATTTCATAACTTGGAGGAATCAAACATGCCTATTGAAAACTACGGTGTATTTAAAGGAAACGTCAAAAATTGGAATGAAGAAAGAGATAATGATACTCCTCACTTTCAAATTCACATGATAGGTGAATTTAATAGATATTACAGAATCGCTGTTAATGTCATGTCTAGTGATGATGAATCTGTGCTTCTCTATAAAGTGGACGAACAATATGATGCTTCTGCTATTACTCAACTTCATAAAATGGAGAAGGGATTTACTCCAATTATTTACTGTAATAGACAAGAAATAGCGCTTGACTATATTCGGGGTAACTTATTTGACCCCCGAACTATGAAACCTTTGCCTCATAATGTTTCAGGGCCAGATAATGATTTAAATGAATTACTTATTAAGTACATAGAAAAGGCGAAAGAAGAAAGTGCAATCGTTTATGTATATGGATCTAAGTGGGGACCTGAAAAAGGGCAAGATGACAAGTTTAGATTTTCTCCAAAAAGAGGTATTCATAATGTTCATATGAACCAAGGTAATGATGAAAATGGACGTTGGGGAGATGATAACGGAATCTGGCATGATGGGGGAATTCTCATCCAATTTACAAATAATTGGGTTGCTATCTTTTTAGCATTTCAGTCTCAATCATGGTGCACAAACGATTTGGGGCATCCAATTCGAGACTGTACACATGAAAATTGAGATGAAAAATAAAGCGAATTTTTTAAAATATGTCCATGATGTACACTCCCTTTATATAATGGAACTTAACTTATTTATTTTTGATATAAGTTTCAGCTTGTGAAAAGATCTCCCATAACAATGATTGTACCCATCTTAATTATGGGAGATACTGATACTCTGAATTTGGTAAATATACTTATTCAAGAATCATTTTTTAAACTAACTTCCACTTTTATTTTTAAATTTTTTATAAGTTATAATTTTCCCTCACCAACCTTATGATAAAAAAATTCCATCGTAGTAACACCTGAATCGTTAGTTTGAGTTACAAAAATGCTGATGTTCCAATACAATACAACAACTATTGAATATAATTGTGATAAAATCACGTGAAATCAATGAAATTGTCGCTCTAATTGAAAAAGAATAGGATTATGTTGAAAGAACCAAAATAAAAAAGAACATAGAAAAAGGCGATTTTCCATTCAAGACTGAATGAAAGATCGCCTTTCTAATTCTACATACGTTTTGTGAAATTAAAAACGTATATTTTTCAACCCCCTTCCTGGTAATACTGATTCAGTATTCTTTATTTTTTAAATTTTCTTTTTTATATTCTATTTATAATATACACTTATTTTTGGTTGTTCATTTCAAATACTTGTTGTACATCTTTATCACCACGCCCAGATAAATTCACAATAATACTTTGATCGTTTCGTAAGGTTGCTGCTAACTTTATAGCATACGCCACCGCATGAGAACTTTCCAATGCAGGAATAATCCCTTCAACACGAGATAACTTATGAAAAGCTTCTAATGCTTCCTTATCATTAATTGCTACATATTCTGCACGACCAGTTTCTTTATAATAACTATGCTCTGGTCCAACACCTTGGTAGTCCAGTCCCGCAGCAATGGAGTGCGCCTCTGCAATTTCTCCATTTTTGTCTTTCATCATATAACACTTAAATCCATGGATGATACCAGGCTCTCCTGCTGTAAGAGGTGCTGCATGCATCCCTGTTTCAATCCCTTTACCACCTGGTTCAACACCTACCATTTTTACTTCTTTATCATTATAAAATGGGGCAAATAGCCCAATCGCATTACTTCCTCCACCTACACAAGCAACCAAATAGTCAGGTAAACGTTGTTCCTTTTCAATATGTTGCGCTCTTGCTTCTCTTCCAATTACAGCTTGGAAATGACGAACAATCGTTGGATACGGATGTGGTCCCAGTGCAGAACCTAATAAATAAAATGTGCTTTCATAGTTTTGAGCGTAATCTTCAAGTGCCGCATCTACTGCTTCTTTAAGAGTTCGTCCTCCTTCTTGAACAGCAATTACCTTAGCCCCTAATAGTTCCATGCGAAATACATTTAATTGTTGGCGTTCTGTATCCATTCCTCCCATATAAATCGTACAATCTATTCCGAACATCGCACATGCAGTAGCTGTAGCCACTCCGTGCTGCCCTGCTCCTGTTTCTGCAATGATGCGTTTTGCTCCCATTCTCTTCGCGAGTAAAATTTGCCCTAATACATTGTTAATTTTATGGGCTCCTGTATGATTAAGGTCTTCTCTTTTAAGATAGATTTTTGCACCACGAATCTCTTCACTCAAACGTTTCGCATAATACAACGGATTTGGGCGCCCTACATATTCTTTAAGATAGTATTCATATTCATTTATAAACTCTGGATCATCTTTGTATTGATTAAACGCATTTTCTAGGTGAATTAAAGCCTCTTGTAGCTGTTCTGGTACAAAACTACCCCCAAAATCTCCGAAATATCCATTTTCCGCTTGTAATAAATTCATGTTAATTCCTCCTTGTAATTTATAAATATTGAATGAGAAAAGTAAAAAAATGCAAAAAGCCCTCTACATGCTGTATGCATGTAGAGGGCGATATATACGATTATACCGTGGTGCCACCTCTTTTGGTTCTTTATCACATAGACTCAGAACCCTCTCGTTTTTGGATACGGAAAAATAAATTCGATATCCTCATCCTTGTAACGGCGGAACCCGGGTCGCATACTCCTAATGTTTCAGCGTACCTCTCCTAAGTCCATTCGGCATAATCTATCGTACTGGATCGCACCAACCCCAGCTCTCTGTAACGCATCAATTAAACGTACTCTTCTTAGTCAACGATTTTTGATTATTGAAATTTAACTATGATATTATAGAACTATTTTTGTTTTGTCAATTGAGAAAATTAGAAATAAAACTATTTATTCAACATAAACTAGCAATTAACAGTCCTAAAACACTTGATACGAAATACAGGAAAATAGATGGTTTCTCGATTTCACGTGCTTGAAATGAGACCATATTTTTTTGTATTGTCTATCGTAATACATTATTAATACTTATGTAAATTTATATAGCACCTTTTACTATGTTACGGATTATCAAAAAATGAAGACGTATTAATACGTTGAAAATTGTTGCATAAGTGCTGCTCTCATCATTTCAACTGGATATTTTGGTATTTTCAGCATAACAGTACGATTTAAATATTGGTTTAATTCTGCAATATTAATAACATCCCGTTTGTTTATTCCCCATTCATCATAGAAATAACTTTCAATTGTAAAAATCGCTTCATTCATTTGCGAAATGATACTACGATTATTCGTCGCTGTATATTGAATAATAGGATCTTGATTTAGATATTGCTCAATCACTTCCGGTTTAATTCCATCTAATAATAAGTTTGTTACTAAATCTTTCTGGAATAGAAGATTTAATTTTTGTAATTCCCGTTTTGTTACCCCATATATAACAAAATGATACCTTGTGATATTATTCATAACAACTACACATTTCTTACGATTGATTCTAAATAAGTGCGCATGCCAGCAATTAAGGGAATTGTTATCACTTGTTGGGTCTATTTTCTCTACTGTTATTCCCATTTCATCTGCTAGTTTTTTTGTGCATTGGATAAGTTGCATAATAATTTAATTCCTTTCGTTGAATCAAAATTCTTAATCAAAGATATCATTTCTTTACTTGTTATAAAGTATAACAAAAAAAGGTCATATTTAAGGCCTTTTAATAAAAACGTCTAATACAAAATTCAAATTTCTTAACAAAACGTTCTCTTGTGCATGCTGTTAAAAATAATTGTTCTAATGATTGTGTCATGTCAGCAATCCTCTTAAAGGTAAGCTTCTTCTCTCTGTTTTATGGCAGCGTTGGAGAAAAAGATTAGAAGCGTACATGCATTTAAGTGGTAACCTTTTAGAATCTAGAAATTTCAAAAGCCCCTGTCCAGTCAGATAAGATTACTAAGTCAAGTAAAATCATGAATAGTTTTACCTTTCAATCGTAATCAAAAATACTATTCGCATTACAAGTAGCCGAAACCAGGAACCACAGTCCTTTGATAGGAACTGCTTATATAATTGTTCATTTCACTAAAGGAATATAAATAAATTCATACATAAACTTTATGAATTTTCTCACCAATTAAACAATAGCAAATTCTTCTACTATTTTTTCATACCATATAGATTCATTAGATGTACGATGGTGATCTACAATGTAAACTTTTAAATTTGTTGATGTATGTAATCTCAACTTTTCTTGATATTGTCTTAATAATTGGTGCTTGTTACTACCATCAGTCTTATAATGGATAATAATAAGTTTTTTATTTTCTTCTTCCACTAGGCTTCTTAACATCCCGTTGATATGTCCATCATCACCATTAAAACCATAACCAATTATACAAATGATATCAGAATTAACAAAATGATCATATAAATCCACATATTTTCTCGACATAGACACTGAAGTCAAAGGTTTTATCCCGCTTTGGGTAAACATAAATGGAACCAGTATTTTCCCACCACTCTCCTCCACAGTAGGTTCTTTTAATATTGTATTTTTATATGGATCATAGAATTCATCAACACTTCCATTCAAATGATATATCGGAATATCCTCGAGCCCAAGGTTAGCAGTTACTTGACTAACAAAATTATTATAATTTGTTGTACCTATCGCTTGTACGTGAAAATGATCTTTTAATTGTAAAAGATCATGATAATAGCCTGGCCCTTCAGAAATTTTTGCATCATCGACTTTAACATGATTTTTTATATAACGTTGGACTGTGTGAAGAAAAATACCAATTCGAGTAAATTTCGCCCAATGGGCTTTTGGTTTATACAAGTATGCAAAATGACTATCGATTAATGTTTGATAATCCATAGCCTGACAATAGATTTCTTCTAAAATATTACGTCCCAATTCTTTGAAGATAGTTAATCCTTCTGTTTGTTCATTTATTTCAAGAGGTTGTTCTTCAATAACGATTTCCATTCCTGTTTGACCTACCCCTTGATAATTCAGAGAAAAAATACCTGTTAAATCATCAAATACTGTAATTTCATCTGGTGCTTCTGTAAATAACTCTTCATTTAGTTGGGAAACTAAGCTCTGTCCAAAAGCTCCTAATAATAATTCTAAATAAGCCCTTACAATTCTCTTTAAGTATCGATCTTGTGGAAATTTTTCTAGTAATCTTAAAAAAGCAGAAAAATAATGAGATTCGAAAAGTTGTACACGTGATGCTAATTTTTCATTTAACCGAATTAATTGATTGTATAATACATCGCCGATCTGTTCTTCAGTTTCATCAAAATATTTATTTCTAATAATCTCTTCTGTAACATGCCAATTTCTTAATAAATCTGAAACTTTATTATCAAAATTCTCGAGATACTCTAATATGTTAGCCCGTCTATGTTCTAAGCTAGAAGCAATGAGGCCTTCAAATTCCCCCTTTCCAAAAACATTTAATCTCTTAGTATTATAATTATCTGGCAGCCATTTTGCAGCAATTTGAGATCTAGGTTCTATATTTCTAATTTGCTCACGAAAAGCTTCCTTATCTTGATCATTAGACATTCTAAAAATCTCTAAAGCAAATTTTCCTCCTGAGGGTAAACCATATCCAATTTCTGCTCCTGCTCCAAAAAACAAAGATAAATTAGGTAAATTCATGTTTTCTCCTCCAACAATTGTAACTATAGAACTTAATACCATTGTATTTTTTTAATATTTACGACCAGATATTCTTTATAAAAAAATATTTAAATATAATATCTGCACTTAAATATAATTATACAATCTGTCATATAAAAAACTCCTTCTTATAATCTGTTTTGAATTTTTTTCAGTAGGATACCACAAGCATTCTTTCTTTAACTTCTAATTCTTCAGCTAATTCTCGAATTTGCATTTTTCCTCTTGCTTGTAACAATTCTATCATTCGTAAACACTTACTTAATTTGCTCATAATATTCCTTTCTTATCGTTATTCTTCTAAATAAAACTCTTCGATAATTAAGCTATTCATATGTTAATTATTATACAGTGAAAAACGCTAAATGCCCCATCAATTGTATGAAGGAGCATTTCGGGTTCAGCTATTTATATAAAAACATTCTCTATACTTTATAACGATTTTTTCTTCGTTCCATCCTTGTTTGACCTTGTGGTGTTTCAACTTCATGATGTTGGTGCTCTGTTTGCGTTGTATGATACGTTTGTGCTCGTTCTTCACGATTTGGTTCATACGGACGTGTTTCTTTTGAGTTAGAAGATTTTCGACTGAACTTTGGCATCTTCACTTTCAATCGTGGTAAACTCGGAATACGAATCTTAAATTTCGGTTTGATTCGTTTCTTTTTTTGTTTGAATAGGTTTGTTTTTTCTTGTTTTTCATTACTATTTTCACGATGTAGTGCGTTTGCAAGGAATCCACCAAATAAAAAGCCTACTACTAGCAGAAGCAGATACAATCGTTCTGCTGTCAGTAAGTTCGTAATACGCTGAAGAACTACTAATGATTGGATTTGTTTTATATCCCATAGTAACGCCCCCCATAATGCAAGTAATCCTAAGGTAATTGCATAGGTACGAAATCGGAATAATAACGGAATTATCGCAATACATGCAGCAATTTTTGCATTTGCTACTAAGGAGCTCATTGTTACGTATTGATCCCAAATCGCCAGCAAGAATGTGATAAATATAGTATAAGCTATCCAACTAAATATTCGTGAATGCATTCGTTTTGCATAATAACTTCCTAAACTAGTTAAAAATAATAATCCACCTATATACAATGACAATTCTAGAGGGATTTGTTTCATAATTCCTGCAATCGGAAACAGGCAGCTGAGCACCATTAATAGCACATCAAGTTTCTTCACAATTCTCCACCCCTTTCAGCTATCTTTCTACCTTCTATATAGCAAATTTTATTTTTTTATAACATATTACTCACTTCTGAAAAAGTATAGCATAAATGTATTTTGCATAGGTTAACGCTCAATGAAATAATAACATTCCTAAAAGATATCTTAATCCTATTCATGCCAAAAAGTAAACAAAAAAACAAAGCTATAAATGACAATAGATAACTACATTTATATAAAGAAATGACAAATCCCGCTGATTTATAAATTAGCGGGATTTTGAATAAAGTTACATAAAAAGGAAATAGAAACTTCGTGCTTTGCAAGACCGACATTCATCCCCTTCCTACCACATGTACTATGTCCTGCGCGTGTTTGAGTAAGGGGACTTCTGTTGGAGTACTGTTAAAATTTATTCATATTATATTTATAATTCAGACACATCTGTCATGCTGCTTTCCTAATATTTAGTGATATTATTAATTTATCGAATTCGACTTAATTCGATAAATAATAAATAGCCTTCTTTACCCTTGCATCCCTGCCCCTACCTAGCAGGGATGCTTGTCATTATTTTCATATCTGCAAGGGTGTGATGAACAAGAGATCCGAGACTTGAAGATACCATTTTAATACGATTATACTTTCACTCATAACGCATATACTTCACACGATAGCATATTTACTATTTCTCATTCACTCCCAAAGCTCCACGCGCCATCTTCAAATGTGCTTCCTCCTTCGTCTGAAGAGCAAATAATCCAATCATCACCGGATAAGCAGCACCAAGTTCAATAATGTGTTCAAACATTCTCGGCCAAACTTTTCCTCCTGCTTTTTCATATTCGTTTAACAATACTTTCAAATTATCCTCTCCAAAGATTGTGAGATAAAGAGTAAAGTCCGTAGCTGGATCCGTTACTTTCGCTTCCGTCCAATCTAGCAGACCGGTTACTTTGGTATTTTTATCAACTAAAATATGCGGCGGATGTAAATCGCCATGAACAAATGCAGAATGCTTTGGCCAATACGTTTTATCTGCAAGCCATTTTTGCCAGCGCTCCCATAGTTCACCTGACACACCAAGTTGCGACTTTATTTGATGCATCCTGTCTATTAACAATTGCTTTGCTTCAGCAGGTTGAAGAACTTCAATTCCATGTTTATTCGCCTCATTATGATCAATCGAATGCAAGGCAACAAGCGATTCTGCTAAAGATCGAACAAACGTTATAGATGGTGGATTATTTTGAATGCGCCACACATAATTTTGTATTTCTAAATCAATCACAGCAGCAGGATCACCCTTTACTAATGGATACGCAATTAATTCTGTTGTATTGATTTTCCAGTTTGGTACTGCAACAGGTAAATACTTTTGAACAAGCCCTAGTATTTTCCATTCTAACGCTCCTCTTTCAATGACATCTGCTCTTCTTGGTTTGCGAAGCACCCATGAACTCCCCTGTTCATCAGTAGCGAACACCACTTGAAAGTCCATTCCTGATTCGTTTAATTCAGCGCTTTCTTTATTCAATTGTAAGCCATTCTTTTCAGCGATCTTTAAAATTTCTTCTATACTTTTCTGTTCATTTACATTTCTCATAGATAAACACTCCTTTAAATTTCTTCATATAAGCACAAAAACACAGGCTAGTTGCCTGTGTTTTACGTAAACGGAATAAGCTATTACAAATAAACAGAAAGAACCCTCTTGTTTATAAATAAAGGTTTTCTCAGTCCTATGAATGGTCTATAGATAGAATAAAATAATTTATGATTCACATCTTATCACCTAGAAAACTTTATCAAAAAATAAAAATGTTTCTGAATCATATGACATTGTTTATTATATTTTTAAAGACATCAAAAAGAGAGTAGTTTCGTTCTCTTTTTACGTCACCCAAATAGGGTTTACCTTAAATTAGGCAGACCAATTCCGATTACCCTGCGCACAGGCAGAGCCTTTGTAGCACTATTCAATTAGCAGCTCAAAGTATCCATTCGGAATCTGGAAAATGCCATTAGGTAAATCCCTCCGTTCTTTATAGTTGCTTACATCATACTATGATTATATGTGTTTTTCAAAAAAAAATGATTTTATCTTAAATGTAGAAAATCGTTATTAAATGATACTGTTCCTATTTTTTATTTCGATCTTCCTTGCACCCAAGTAGCAATATCATTTATAACATATTCAGGAATATTGGCAGGTCTATTATATTCTTCTGGTTTACTCAATTCCCCATCCCCTTCTGTAAAGAAGTGATTTAACTTTGGATAAAGTCGATAATCTATATTATCACGATTTTTAAGTTGTTCTTTCCAAAGGGGGATTTCAATTTTGGATTGAACTTGATAGTCCCTTTCTCCTTGAATAATAAAAAGCGGTGTCTTTTGTTCCCTGGACATTTCTGCTGCTTTAATTTTACGGATAGAATCCCAAAATACTGGTGAGCCTAAATAAAAATCTTTTGGAGGATTCTGGCTAGAGAAATTAGGATCATTTAATAATTCAAATTGCGATTTGTAAAACTTATATTCTTCAGGTTTCATTCCTCCAATAGAAAACAAGTAATCAAATTGATCTAAAACAACATCTTGGATCGTGCGAGCTGGCCCTCCCATCACAATTGCCCCAGCAATGTTTTTGTTTTGATCTTTTTCAATCATTTGCGGGACCATCATTCCACCTTGGCTATGGCCGAGAATATAAATTTGATTCTTGTCTATCCCTGGTTGATTTTGCAGAAAACGAGTCGCAAGGAGGGCATCATCTGTTGTCTCTTTATCAACTGTGTAAAAAGGGCTTAATTGTGTTTTTAAGGTATGTTCGTACGTTCGTTTATTATAACGAAGGACAGCAATTCCTTTTGAAGCAAGACCTTCAGCTAGATCACGAAACGGTTTTAATGCAAAAGCAGTTTCATCCTTATCACTGGCTCCAGATCCTTGAACAAGAATAACCACTGGAAAAGGTCCAGCCCCCTTCGGAACAGACAATGTTCCTGGTAATGGAAACGCGCCACTTCCAACTACTACTTCTTTTTCAACAAATGATTCAGGCTTACTATATGATGGGCGTTCTGCAACAGAACTAAACGACATGCTAAGTTGAAAATCATCTATTTTTCCAGATGGATTCAATTTAATTAGTAAAGGCACAGTGAATTGTTCAAAAATTAATCCGATTTCTACATTTGTATGAACGGAATTTGTTTCTTTTTGTTTCACTTCCCCGATTCCAATAAAATGACCTGCTTGTAATTGTAGCGGGAGTCCCTTCCAATAGTTTTCCAACCATTTTTCAGATATTACCTTTTGCAAAGATCGAGAAGTTAAATCAAATGCAGATTTATAATTTTCAGTATTCATATCACGAATAAATTTAAGAGTAGTAGATATAAAAGGGGTTTCATCGCTGGTATTTTCTACTTCCTTAATATTTGTGTTTGTTTCTTTTAACATTGAGGTTAATTGCTGGCTGAATAATGGATTATTATACGAATTCATAAATAAATCAGGATAAAAACTTGTTTTCAGTTCATCTGTATTTTTCATCTCATTCAAACCAGGTGCGATGGAGAATTTCGTATGTGTAGTTGTTTCTTCCGCATATATAACAGTCGGAATGCTTATCGCAAAAATTGTACTTACAAGTAATAATTTATTCCCTATTCGTTTTCTCGTCCTCATATTTTTCGATTCCTCCAATATTAAATTTTTATAACTATCGTACAACCTAGGTAGATACATTTTCTAAAAATACGTTTGTTGATTATTTCCTTTAATTAACTTCTTATCCCTAAGAAAGCTTTCGAGAAAAAGTGAATGATTTGCTAAATTTGAAGTATATCAATCGATATTCCAATTATTGCAAGATGAATAGAGAGTAACAATTTTCTTTACAGCTATTTCCCTCCTAAGAATCTTCAATAAAAATCATACTCTCCCTCTTTTTATTGTGTAATTTTTTTATAATATGTCCGCAACTAATTACTGAATTTAATTTTTCTAAAACGTAGAATATTTTTGTACACAAAAAAATGACTAAACTAAGTTAGCCATTTTTTGTAATCCACAGTTACTTTTGCAATGTGAGTAATATCTTTTCCTTACAGACTTACACCTTCTCCCTTTTCTTCCACTGGCCACTTTTCTAATGTGTAAGCCATCTCCCAAAATGAATATTCATACTGGCTGCTAATTACAAAATGTTGTTTCATACGCTTACGATCAGCTTCTGTTACTGTTTCAGCAATTGCATCTAATCGTGCAATTTGCTCTTCTACTAAAGTACGGAACCAGTCAGAGCCGTATGCGGAAATCCACTCTTGGTAAATTGGTTCTTCAGGTTGACATTCTTTCAAACGTTCACCAATTTCATAATAAAGCCAATAGCAAGGTAAAATCACTGCAATAATATCCCCTAAATGTCCTTCATAGGCAGCGCGATACATATGTGATGTATACGCATAAGCCGTCGGTGCAGGAACGAATGATTCTTTTTCATCTTCAGTAATTCCTAATTTTTTTGCAAAATTCTCATGTAACGATAATTCAGCTTGGTATGTATTTTGTGCATGATGCGCCATGCGAGCTGTCGTTTCTAATTCAGTAGCTTTTGCCGCCCCTAACGTTTGGATTCTTGCGAAATGACTTAAATAATATGAATCTTGCAGTACATAATAGCGGAAACTAGCTAAATCTAGCGTTCCATCTCCTAGTTTTGTGACAAACGGATGGTTAAAGCTTGCCTCCCAAATTGGATTAACTTCTTTGCGTAATAACTGTGAAAATGACATTATAAGACCCCCAATAAATATATAAATTACAAATAATAGTTACAATCTGTATTTTTTATAAAATATTATTCATCTATTCCCACTAACTGTTCAATCTGCTCTTTAACATTTAAATTACAAACACCACCGTGGTAACAAATTACAGTCTCAATATCAAACTCTAAAAATCTTCTAAGCGATTCTGTAGCTATTTCCATATCTGGTGTCGTTTGCGGGACGGGCCCTTTTAAGTTTCCATCAACACATACCATTGCGTCACCTGCAATTAATGATTTATGTTTTTCACTATATAAACTAATATGTCCCGGAGTATGCCCTGGTGTATGAATTACTTTAATACCTCCGAAAAAGGGTAAACTTTGTCCATCTTTTAATGTTTGATTTACTTTTGCTATAGGTGGATTTTTATATAGAAATTGCATAACTTCCGGAAGTGCATCCCATTGGTCTTTACTCATTTTACTTGGATTTGTTTTCATTAAATGCACTTGTCCTTCAATATACGGCTTATCTAATTCATGTGCGTACACTTCAATAGGTTGATCTGCTTTTTGTTGTATTTCAGGAAGACTCCCAATATGATCTATATCCTGATGTGTTAAAATGACTGCTTGTAATTGTTCGAAAGGCACGCCAACATCATTCATCACATCACGAATTTGTTTCAATTGTCCTGGCATACCAGTATCGACCAATATAGCTTCTTTTTCATCCCAAAGTAATGTTGGATTTAATTCAAATCCTTGAATTTTTAATTTCAAAACCGCTAGACCATTTCCTATTTTCATGTTACACTTCCTCCTCGATACATAATGTAGTTATTATTCTTACTAAAATGTATCACATTAGAGAAAATAAGGTCAATCATAAAATATTTAATTATAACACAAAAATAATTATTTGTCAATACGTATTTCTACTATGATTCGTGCTACTTAGTTCCTCTTGTCAATTCAAAACCGCTCTTCTTTTTCATCATATATCTGTTCGATATAAATTAATCAAATCTTTTAAAGCCGCTGCCGCTGCTCCTCTTGGGCTCGAAGCTCCTCCGGTTGAAGTAACTTTTCCCATCGTATCAGTATGAAAAGTGATTCCTTTTTCCGTTCCATTTACATGAGCCAACGAATGTTCTTTCCCTATTTCACACGGGCAGACTTCAAGTTTAAGATTTCCTGAATAATCTTTATATGCTTTTGCTATTAGTTTTAGAGATTTACCTTGTTCTTTCGCTTTCAGTATATCTTGTTTCGTAACACTCTCTATACCTTTTATAGATATACAATTCAATGAACATTCTACTCGCAACAAACTATTTGCCAATAATAATAGTTTACAAGCACTATCCATTCCACTTACATCTAATGACGGGGCTGTTTCAGCTATTCCTTTTTGCTGTGCTTGATGTAATGCTTCCTGGAATGTTACATCTTTTTCATACATCTCTGTAAGAATATAATTTGTCGTTCCATTTAAAATACCTTCTATGCTTTCAATTTGACATCCAGCTAAACTAAATTGTCCAATATCTAAAGTAGGGAGTGCAGCTGCAGTTGCCCCGCTATAACGAATACGTACGTTTGCTAGTTTTGCTTTTTCTTTTATTTCTTTCCACGCGGTAACAAGTGCCCCTTTCGAAATAGTTACTACATCCATTTGATTTTCAATCGCTGTTTCAATGTATGTTCTTCCAGGCTCGCCAGTTTGAAAATTTGTTGGTGTAGATTCTATTAATACATCACCAAAAAGAATTTTTTCAGTTTTATCAAGTGGATAGTGTTTGATATATTTCTCTAATGCATAAGAACCAGTACCATAAATTAATAGTTCTTTAATATGTAAGCCCTTGTCATTATAAAGATTGACTGTACTTCCAATAATTCCAGTAATGACAAGTTCAATTCCGTACATCTCTTTTATATATGAACATTTCTCCAATACCAATCTCACAAACTCTTTACCAACAGTTCCATATCCAGATATCACCACGTTAACTCTCATATCATCACCTCAAACTACTATGCTATTTTAATGTTAGCTCCATTATACTCCAAAGATACGATACAATTCACGAAGTAAAAACTCCCTCACCATACTTTGAGGGAGTTCTTGCTTTTCAATATAAATATGAATTCAGTTATTTTGGTAAATTGGATAACTTTTCAACAATTGTCCGGTAAAAAGTATTAATATCAGAAAAACCTAATGAGTCCGAAACACTTAGTCCAACCATATCAAGGTGATCCCAATTTTGTTTTGTCTCAATATGATTCCATTTTCCAATCTCTGGTGCACTATTATTATTTATGATTGTATCAGTTGATGGCCCTACCATCGAACTTGTATTTACCACACCGTCATTTTGCCACCAAGATGAATCAATGAATGGTTGATTTTGTTCATACCTTTCATATGATCCTAAGAAAATTGCATTCCCCATTAACGTTTTATTCATTGTGATGTGCGGTAAGTGAAGCCCTGTTATAGGAGTTGCTTGTGTTGCATGTCCACTGTAAGAAAAATAATATACGTCTGGTTGCGCTTTTACCCATTCATTCAATTCTCTCGCTCCGTCTGTACTTAAATCCCATTGACTTATATCTTTCGTCCCATTCCAAATGGAACTATTTAACACACGATTTGAATATTGAAGAAATGACTCTCCGGCTTTCTTTTTAATTCCCCATTGATCCAATTTAAAGTCGTATAGTGATAGATTGTTATTTTCTCCAATTCCAGCAGTTGCAACTAGTAATTGCTTTACGGCTGGCAGAAGTAAACTTCCATCTGCAAGTGTCGTCCCGTTATGAGGCGTTGCCAATGTCGTTACACTATGAACATATGATTTTCCGCCATGGAACAATGGAGACATCTTCACATCTGCATGTTGTTTTGCATACTCCCTCTCCTCTTGATTTCCTTCTTTCAATAATTGAACGAGCGCGCGTATCGTTTGACCACCCATGCTATGTCCTACTAAATGAACCTTATTTGTTTCATTCCAATTTTGAACAGACCCTGTATATGTTCTACCATATCGATCGTGTCCATGTTTCTCCGCATGTGCTGCTCCATAATCTACTGTTCCACCATTAATTTCAGCATATAATTCACAAGCACGGTCCCAGTTACTTGATAATGGCCCAACGGCGGCGGTATGTACATTGTATCCATTCCTCTTTAAATTCTCTTGAATATCATGTACACCACCCCAATACTTTACACCCAACAATTCATCTCTTCCCCATCCCGTAAAACCATGTACTAAAATAATAGGATTGTTATTCTTCTTTCCCTCCTCTGCGTGCGTTGGCATTGGCAGCATTACACTCGAAGCGATAAAACATAAAATTAATAATCCCCAAAATAATCTTCTCATTTTACATCCCCTTTTCTTTTTTCTACCCCTCTAATAAAACGCTTTCATTTTTACCCCCTTTTTATGTAATAGAAAAAAGATTCACAAAGATATACCTACGCAATTCGCGAAGGTTATATAGTGTGGATCTCCAATTCTCTATCACATTTATTAACTTAAAGATACTGTAAACTACATCATTTGAATTGTCTATCAATTATGAAATATTACATAGTTGATAAAGTTTTGTTGACAATTCTCTTTTCTTCTACCTTTATTCTTTAACTTGTACAGCCATTTGTCATCCAAATTCATGAAAAAGCAAAGTCTTTACAGAAAGAGCTAAACGCCGTAAACTCTCAAATTGAAAGATATATTCAAGAAGAAGAAAGACACCGAATCGCGAGAGACCTTCACGATACACTCGGACAAACATTAACAATGATTAAAGTGAAAAGTGAACTGACAATAAGATTAATAGAAAAGGAGCCACCACAAGCAAAACGAGAATTAAACGATATTCTAGATACATCACGCTTTGCATCAAAACAAGTGCGTAAACTTGTTACTGATATGAAATATATATCAATCGAAAACGAATTTACTCACGTTCGTGAGCTATTACATACAGCCGGTATTCAATGTAACAAACGGAACTGTTAGAAATTATTTATCATCTGCCATTCAAAAATTTGAAGCTGAATCAAGATTTCATGCTATTCGTATTGCCGATGAAAAAGGTTGGTTATGATGAAAGATGCGGTGTAGAAAAGGGATGCTTCTCCCCTTATTAATATAAAAACTATTTTTCCATATATATACAATGAAAAACCTAGCATTTCTATGTATTCAATCGGTAGCTCCATTTGAGCTGTTTTGAGTGAAGCAACAACTTGACACACATACGGTGTATTTGAATTACCAGATGGAGATATTTTGCGTCAACATCATGAAGAACGAGTAAAGGGATGGATGAAGGATTTTAAACAGCTAGCATATGAGAAAGTGGACTATACAACAATGAACGGAAATCTTTCCAATGGGATAGTTTGTATAGACAGGTTAATAAAATAAAGATCATAGAGATAAGAAACGCAAGGATTCATACATACAAGTCCTTGCGCTCTAATTATGTTATTAAAAAGTTTATTTAATTATTTCACTCTTTTTTATTACCATGTTTCTGCATGACTGTACTGGACAATAGGAGTATTTGATTTAGATGAGATATCTTTAGTTGCTTGATGTGTTTCTGAAGAAATATTCAATCCACATGTTACAATGAAGGTAAACACAAGACCTGTGATAATCGATGTGATTTTTTTCATTATTTTAACGCTCCTTTTTCGAATTTTTTACCTTTAGCTTCATGGCTAAGGTAGAAATATTTACTTGCTTTGAAATGGTTATCTTCTTCATAAAACTTAACTGCTAATATACTTGCATATTCTTGTGTGTAATTAAAAAGTTGTTCTTTATTAAAGTAATTAATTCCCTTAATAATTGTTTCTTCAAGTTTTTCGGCTGATACATTTTTATTAAGCCCATCTAAAATTACAAAATGATGTTTATATTCCTCATTGTCTATTGTATTACAAATATCCAATCCTTTTTTAATAATTTCTTCAGCAATATTTGTTTCACCTAATTTAAAGTGTTCTTTAGCTTCTAGATACAAAGTTCTGAATTGATTAGGGATTTTATGATTAACCTCGGATAAATGTCTTATTGCTAAAGTAGATAAATTTTGGCTCGCATATAATAACCCTAAATTACTTCGTACTTTTAAAATTAATGTTTCTTCATTTTGTTTACTTAGAATGTTTATAGCCGAATTAAAACTTTCTTCCGCCTGTGGAAATTGCTTAATATCGATACAGGCTGCACCTAGAATGTTATCACAAGCTGCTGTATTATTCTCGTATCCTGATTTTTTAGTGAAAAATTCTTTTGCTTTCATTACATGTTTAATTGCTTCTAATGGCTGATAAGTATGGAGATAAAAAGAAGAAATTCGATAGTTAAATTCGGCTTTTTCACAATCATCTGGTATAAGTTTTAATAATCCTTCAGCTTTTTCATAGTGTTCCATAGCCTCATTGTTATTTGTAAGAAGTGTGGCATGAATTGCTTTGAAAAAATGATAATAATAAGATAAGGAATTACCTTTTGGAATTTCTAATGAATCGATTTTTTCAAAACTTGTCGGAGTTATATTTAAAATATCTGTTAAAACTTTATATCGGAAATCTAAAAGAGCATAATACAGCAATAAATTTGACTCTTCTATATCATTAATTTTTTTATCGATTTCTTTTTTTATTTGGCTTGCCGAAACAACTTGCTGCTGGATCATTAAGTGATACCATTGATTTAAAAGATTTGTAACTTGTTCATTTCCCTTTATTTGGACAAACATAATATCCCCCTCTTCTATTTATATTTTACTATGCTTAATTTAAACAATAACAGATATTAAATTTAGATAGGGAGATTCCGCTATTTCTCAATAAAAATCTGAATACTCTGATAATTTCAGTTCCTTCTATTATCTGGTCTCTCTTTTCTGGAACTCCCTGATATACTTCAAAAAAATTTTTACAAAAAACCCTGACTAATTGATTTTATTTTACCAATTTGAATGAGCCGGCTTAATTCTTGTAATTGCTTTCTATTAGGCTGTAACCATAAAAGTCTTTTTATATCCTTTAATCCCTTTCTTCTTCAATAGGTGGATGCACAATAGAAATAAGAACACCATTTTTTCTTTAAAATTTGAAAGCTTTTCTCTTGAACTTCTTCACTAATCGTATCTAATACGATATCGTATTCTAATATTAACTTTTTAAATACGAGCAAAAAAGACCCTCCACTTAATCCATATGTACAGTGGAGGGTCTTAAATATTCTTTTATATGTTTTAAAAGAAGGGGCAATCTATTTGATCAATACATTCCCAAGGCTTATTCTCTACACGTTCAACAAATTCTTTCTTTCTCATGGTTACTTTTTGAAAAGGATTCACTTCAATTTTAAACATAGACGTAGGTTCCATATACATGGAAAAAGCATGACTGGTTGGTAATGTTTTAGATACATCAATATGTCCCACTTGTTTAAACAATTGCTGGACACCGTATAAGAAAAAGCTTGTTACATCAGATTGCTTATTAATCCAATCAATCATTTCAGGAGATACAGACTTATTTAAATGTATTTTTATCCGATCGCCACGTTTATAACGCTTGCGCCCCATACTCACACCAACTAACTAATTGTTAAATTCGTAAACCCTAATTCTTTTTGTTTATGTTCTCTATATCGTGGTGAACACGTGTAAACTAATAATCCACGTGCATTTGTAAATAGAGGATTATCTACAAATATTACATTTTTTAAACGACCTTTTTGTTTTAAAATAAGTTGCAAACTATTTTTAATGATAACCGCTCCACCACCATAGATAAATACATATGGATCATCTTTCATATCATCAATTTTATTAATGATATCCGTTGCAACTCGTGCGGCTAATCCTAAAAGTGCTTGTTGGGACTCTTCTACTAGTAGAGCATGCCTTGGGTGTTTCTCATTTAAATAAATTTGATTAAACTCTGTAATACTATCTATTGTTTTTTTCGGATGCTTCCTATTCCATCTTGTAATAATCTGCAATAAAGTTTCTTTAACTCCATAGGACAATCCTTTACTTAATTGCGGTCTAAAATTCACTCCAAATGAAACAACTTCTTCAGTTGTACCAGCACCAATATCGAAAGACAATAATGTCTTGTCAACGAAATCAACCTCAGTAATTGCATTTTTTTCGCTTTCAACTTTATGTTTTAAAACATTTCCGTCTTCATCGTACACAATCCCCCAAGTACCGGATGCTCCTTCAGGTAAACATTTGCAAAACTCAACAGAAACATTTATCATAACATTTCTTCCATTTGGATAATGAAATATAACTTTATGATTTCCCATATAACGTTTGGAATTTTCTGCTGCTATTTCTTGCGTAATAATTTGCATCGGTAGCGCAACTGATAAATCATATCGAATATTGATATGATTGGAATTTGGGTTATGGCGCATAGCACTAATTGCCAAACCAGATAAAATCGTAAGAAGCATCAATTCATCTGTAGATTTATCAGACTTCTTCTCCACTTCTGTCCCTTTCAGCTGATCATTGATAACTTTTTGACCAACAATGTAACGGACATTATTTAACATGAGAGATGGAGAACTAATTGTTACATCAATATGATTTTCTAATTCTGACATCTGCACCTCCTCTTCATCTAATAAACCTGTCGACTCTCCAATATATAGTGAATAAATACTCGGAATATAAATCGGCTTTTGACCTTTCACCATTAACTTCAAACCGTTATTCCCAGCATCTGCACCAGCTTTTAAATGTACGGACATATATACCCCCCTAATTTAATCTGACATCCCTTCCCAATATATGCGGCTCATAACTTTGACATTCAAGTCAAATAAAAATCTTTTTCCTTTTTATTTTTTGATATTTGTTTCTACAATGAGAAATCAATAGTGAATTTTTATAAATCCCTTCATTTGTGTAAAATATATTTGACATTATTCTCTACCATTTTTATACTATTACGTGTAAAGAGTTTTTTACACGTATAAAGGGGTGAATCAGATGAATCAGAATAAGTTTATTTTTATTATTATTGTACTATCATTATTTGGAATACTCATATATAGCACATATAAATATATGACTGAAGGAACTATTCTCGGAGGGACCATTTTTGCGGGCTCTTTAATAATTAGTTATTTAATGAATCATATTACATGGGGAGATCCAAATGGTGTTTCGAAAGAAAGTCAAGATGAAATGGGACAACAAATTACATATAAAAGTTTCAAAATTGGATATTTTGTATTAGTCGCTATTATGTTTATTTTATTGATTTGGTCAGAAGGATTTTCTACCTTATACTCACTTGATGATATTCGTAATCTCCCTTTATTTATTGCACTTTGTTCTTCATTCATTATTATTCCATTTGTAGAATTTATTGTTTCGAAACGATATCATTGAACTACCCCCACCTTCACTTCGTTTAGAGGAGGGGGTCTTCTCGGTTAAAATAATAAAAAAGCCTACTGCATAAAATATTTTTGCAGTAAGCTTTTTTACTATAATTATTTACTTTTCTAATGGTAAGTATAAAACAAGTTGTCTTCCGATCGGGCCCATTCTTCTTTGACCTCTATCTTCAAAACCTACTTGTAAATACAACTTTTGAGCAGGAATATTCCGTTCGTTTACAGCTAGTACAATTTCATTTTTATTCGGAAAATAGGATGCTACAAAGTCATTTAATAATGTTAATCCCTTTTTCGCATACCCTTTTCCTTGTTTCTCGTAATTGATAGAAAAAGCAACTAAAAGTAAAGCATTAGGATTATCTGTATATTCAGCTACCCTTGCTCCTGATTGCAATGCAAAAATTCCTACTGGTGTATGATTTGCCATAATTACAACAACATTTCGAGTTACATCTTTTTTAGCTTTTTCAAGCAAGTCAATCGGTTTTGCTGTAAACTGAATTTGTTCACTAGGTAAAATAAATGCTTCTATGATTTCTTTATATTTTTCATCATATGGAATAAGTTGAATATCTTCTGCTTGCAAATTCATTTTCATTTCCCCATTTCTTCTCATTACTCACTTAATCCTTGCTGTGACTTGGAACGTACTCTTCCATCTAAAAAGATAATCTCAGCAAATGATTACGGTGTATTTCCTTTCCATGCAAAAGTTTGTTTATAGTTAGCTGAATTTTCATTTCCTTGTTTTATATGTAAACCTCCTTCTTTGTTAATTATTTTTCATCATTTTCAGATGGTTTTATATAATTTTATATATTGTTGAACTATTGTAACTTCCTCATTATTATTAAATCATATATTCCTCTTTCAATAAACCGAATATTAATAATTAACAAAAACATCTCGCGCCATATAGCACGAGATGTTTTTGTTATCTTTTAAGATGAGTATTCGATTGATCTTCTTGTTCTTTTCTTAATTGGTTTTCCTCATTTTTCGGTAATTGTTTGTCATTTTCTTTAATTGGATTCGTTTCTTTATTTTCTATCATATCATTTGGTACTTGTGGCATAACACGTCCAACAATTGCAGCAAGTTCATCAAGAATTCCTTCGCCAGCTTTTCCATGTCTAATTTGATTCCCCATTTGCTTTAATCGTTCATACGTATCAACATCTGCTACAACAACTGCATTTGCACCATTTGGATCATGTTTTAAGCTTTCAGCAACAGAATACTTGATTGATTCCACTCGAGAACGATCCAATTTCGCTTTTACATCTATACCGACAACTGCATATTTTCCTACAACTACCGCTGTTGCATCTTTCACCCCTGGTATACTAGAAGCTAAAGATGCTAAATGGTCTGCTACCTTTTCATTTGGCCTGTTTTGATCTGCCTTATAATTAACGTTTCTCATGGAAATATTTTGTTGCTCTTGTTTTTCTTGAGCATTATTTTGCTTCCCAACACTACATCCTGTAACAGCAAAACAAATCATAAGCATGTATATAAGAATTTTCATTATTCTCACCACTTTATCATTGATGTTTAATCATAAATTTTTTCGATAGCCTGCATCTTTTTCACTTTTTCTTCTCTTCCGTCATTCGCATTAATAAAAATTTGGTACGTATCTTTTCCTAGTGTACCAATAAATTCATAGCACAGTACTTCCTTATGCACGTCATTTACAATAACCGCTTGACGCTCTTCCATTACTTTTACATCTGGATTAATTTTCTTTCTTGCATCCGCGGCCGTTAATGTTGCAGTTGGAATGGTCCGCTTTTGATGTGATGCTAAATAATCTTTTGCTGAAAAACCAACAATTGATCCATCATCTAAAGCAATTTTCATTTGAATTGCTTCTGGATAAATACGCACATTATTTTCATTAACAACGTAGGTAAACACACCGATATTATCGTATTGTGAACTATCATACAGCTCCATATTGGTAAACTTATGGTCCTTTAAGAATGTTAATCCTTTACTTCCTGCGTCATTCAAACTAATTTTCGGTTCCTTAATCTCACGGTCATTCATCACCCAAATTGGATATCCACCTTTTTCGGTAATATCCATATAAAATTCATTCTTTGTTTTAGGATCTTGAATCTTTACACTATAAAAGGATTCTTTCGCACCTTTTCCACTTTTCTCAACTTCTACTTTTTCATTGCCTTTTAAATTTAAAAACGATTTTGCAATTTTTGCTGCTTCATCTTTTGAAATTGCTTTGCCTTCTGCTTGAAATCCGCCCTTTTTCTCCTTTTGTAAGCTTGTAAAGGTCGGACCAAAGTTAGTTGAAGAATAGGATGTTACATTTTTCTCAACCGTTTTAAATCCATCTATTATCGTGTTATCTGCTGGATCTTTATTTGATGCAAGCGCAAGTTCTACATCCATCCAACGTAAATTATTTTTTAAAACAAGATGTTGTACTTTTCGAAGCTCGTCTTGAATATCCCCTGCATTTGAATATAAATTTTGCAATGCTTTATACTCTTGATCGTTTAAAGGCTCTTTCTCTAAATCGCGAATTGCAGTACGATAACTAAAATCACCAATATTCGCTAGAAATTCCTCTGTTTTATTAAACGGCATTAATGTTAAAGGTAATTGTCCTACATCAGAACGAGCTTCCGATGTTAGACGCCATACATCTGATAATGCCGGTGATAATGATGTACGTGAATTCATTGCGAGTGTTGTTCCAATTTTATCGTGTAATAAATCAACTTCATATGTTAAATCATGAAAAGCTCGCTGGTAGCTGTTTTCAGCTCGAATCAGTACTGCATTTTTTTCTTGATGTTCTTTATAACCCCAATATCCTGTTCCTACTACACCAATTGTTAACAATACAATTATGATACCTCGTAACATTTTTTCACCTCCACTCTATTTACAGAAAATGTGTTTTCCAATTTTTTTAATTTGTGGTCGAGTCCAAATCCATTTACTCGTTGCGGTATCTGGATTGAAATAATACAGTGCATTTCCAGTAGGATCCCAGCCGTTAATAGCATCTAATACTGCTTTTTTAGCTGTTTCATTTGGTGTTAAATAAATTTGTCCATCCGCAACCGCAGTAAAAGCTCGAGGCTCAAAGATAACGCCAGATACTGTATTAGGAAAAGATGGACTCGTTACACGGTTTAAAATAACTGCAGCAACTGCAACTTGTCCTAAATACGGTTCACCACGAGATTCACCATATACAGCATTCGCCATTAATTGGATGTCATTTTTTGAATAACCATTTGGTACATTTGAACCTATATTTTTGGGTGGCTTATTACTTTGTCCACCAGTCGGTTTCTTATATTTTGTTGCTTTCACGAGCATCTGCTTCGTCTTAGCCCCCGCTAAGCCATCAACAGGTAAACCAAACTTTTGTTGGAAGTTTCGCAGTGCCCAATATGTACCCCAACCAAATACACCATCAACTTTTCCTTTATAAAATCCGTTATATTTCAATCGAGACTGTAATTCAATGACATCTTCTCCAGAGGCACCCCTTTGAATTACTTGATTAGAAAAGGCTTGGACATTTCTCGTTTGCCCGCTACTTACAATTATAGATATACCGATTAATACAAATAAAATCAGTATTTTAAAAATAACTGTATGACGCATATAGTTCCCTCCTTATTTGTAGTAATGATTTCATGGTTATGTTTTGTAAATAAAACGCTTTTATGTAAAAAAGACAAAAAAATCCAAACTTATATGATTTAGACTGCATGTATACAATAAGGAAAACGAATAAAAGGAGTTTATTATGAAGCGTATTTTTGCATGTTTCGTATTAGGAATTGTATTTGCTACAGCATATTGCAATACATATACCCATTCATCTGTTGTTCACGCACAACCACCCTATGCAAAATGGGGTAAACTTGCGGTAGAAAAAACGAAAGAAAAATATCCAACAGCACAAATTATTGATTACCTTCATATTGGGAGAAAGCCGAAGACGGTGAATATAACAACTGAAAAATTTAAATTATGGCTGCGTGAAGATGGAAAAGAGTATGGGGTTTTTGTTGATGTAGAGTTTGATACAAGAACGGAGAAGTTTTTGAAGATTACATTTCAGAAAAGTAGTAGTTAAAATGGGGTTCCATCAGCATGCATTCTTCTACACTGATGGTTAGTAAACCAATCCAGATTTCACGGACAGTTTTCCCACCTATTTTCTTTTGTTTCTTCAATTCTTGACGTTCATTCATGCAATAAACAAAAAGAGGGAATCATTCGATTCCCTCTTTTTGTTTATCATTTGTATACTGCAAAGCTTTTACATACGTTTCTCTCTTCTCAAGAGCTTTTTTTGCTTCTTCAGCTGTTAATACATAATCTACTACAAGATTATGTATTAAGTTCTCATCAGCATCTGGTAAAATAATTTTCATATCTTCAATTCTACACTTACTCTGTTCAATTGTTTTATTAAAACTTTGTATATTCCTTGCAATTTGAGCTAATTCTTCCATATGTGAAGAGTTGTTTAAATCTAAAAAAACGTTACTTTTAAAAACCGCTGTAAAATAATGATTCGAATTTTTCTTAGTTGCTTCCTCAACAATTTTTTTATCAAAAACGACATTTCCCGTTTCCATTTGATCAAATAAAAATATATTGTTATTTAACAATTTGGCATTATATTTTTTATATTTCTCTAGTAAGTCATTTGCTTCTTTTTTTAGTTTATAGTTATCATTAGTTACTTTAGGAGAAATTTGGCCATCAACCTTAAGTTGGAATTCCAGATTTGGGTTTTCTAATTGTTTTACATAAGCAGTTCTCGTTTCTGGGCCAAATAAATTCTTTCCGTCCCCATGTGTTTCAACTTGATTTAGCTTAACAGAAATACCATAATAAGACTTTGCATAAGCCTGTGCTTTTTTCTCAATTTCTTTATCTGATATGTCACAAGATGTTAATGGTAGCAACAGAACGAGTAGACTCCACATAATTTTTATTTTTGTCATATTTCATCTCCTTTTTAATCGTAATTTTATAATACAAAAATATTAAAATTAATAAAGAAAAATAAAATTCTACTCATAATTAGTAGAATTTTATTTTTCTAACAATGTAAACCTCAACCAGCAAATGAACTATTACTTATTAGTTCACCATTACAACTTTCATATTTTTATTTATTCTTTCACTCAAAACTTAGAGTGTATTCATTTAGCGCTAATATTCCCCTTTTTATTACCATTTAACTTTACATTCACATAAAAAACAAGAGTTTATGAAAACTCTTGTAAATGCTCTATAAATAATTTAAGCGGTACTAACCCACGCTTTGGCATTTGACTGCTTATTACTGCTACAAGTTCTAACTGTGGCATAATAATAATATATTGCCCACCATACCCCATTGCAAAATACATAGAATACGGTATGTGAAATCTTTCGTTATCTAACACCCACCAGTGATACCCATATGCTCCGACATGCTCATATGTTTGAAACCGAGCTACACTCGACTCTTCAATCCATCTTGCCGATACAATTTTATTTCCATCCCAAAATCCATTTTGCAAACATAACAGTCCTAATGTTAATAAGTCATCGACCTTCATTTTCATACCAAATCCACCGACATGAATTCCTTGGGGATCTTGTTGCCACTCATATTCAGCAATATGTAATGGCTCAAATAAATATTTCTTCGCAAATTGTTCAGTCGACATTCTTGTTGCGGCTTGTAAAATATAGCTTAACAGATGGGAAGAACCTGAGTTATAATTCATTTTCGTACCCATTTCTTCTATTAATGGTTTCTGTAAAATGTATTTTACCCAATCGTCTGATTCCACAAAATCATTAGGAAATACGACTCCATTCCCGAACTCCTTCCACTCTTCACCAGTTGTCATTGTTAACAAGTGATAAATAGTTAATTCTTTCTTTTCTTTTGGTACATTTGGAATCCATTTTGTAATAGGTGTATGTATGTTATTTATATAACTTTTATCTATCGCAATACCAATTAGAATAGATATGATACTTTTAGTGATTGAATTAATTTTATATAAATTTTGTGCGCATTCTTTTGTTTTATAGTATCTCGTAGTCAACTCACCTCGTTGAAATACAAGAAATGCATTGACTTTCTTCAGTTTAAACATATTTTCTAACGTGTGAAAATCCAATATTTATTCCTCCAAATACTTACCTTTTCTAATAGTCTTTACATATCTTCTTAGACAATATGTTTTACATCGAGAATATTTGGTATTCATTCCAAGTATGTATTAATAATTTTTATTATAAGTAATACTAATTATCAATAGCTACTATTTTTTCCTTTTTAAAAAATCTCTTCATCATTCATAAAATAAAAAGAGAGACGCTTGTCCCTCTTTTTTCACAATAATATCTGTACTTTAAATCCGTTGTTGTATTACAATGTACCTTTCATCACTAAGCCTAAAATCCCCATTACAACTGCCCCGATAATAATTCGCAAAATCCAAGTTGTGTTCATACTAATTTTCTCTAATTGCTTATTTATTGTCGCAATATCTTTTTCATTTATAGTAGTGCGCGTTTCTAAATTTCGGATATCACGCATTATCTCTTTTTGCTCTGACTTTAAGCTATCTATTTTTTGATTAAGTTGTTTTAGTTCTTTTAACTCTTCCATTCTTTCACTTCCTTATTTGAAATAAATAAGAAACAGTATTTTTTCCTATTTTGACTTCCCTCCCTCTAACCAACTTTTATAACATCTATATATCTTATTCTAAAGATAACAAAAACGTTCTTCTATAAATAAAACCAACGCTATTAGCAATTTTTCAATTATAACCTTGTTTTAAAAGTGTGATACTCTTTTGTGCTAGTATATGTTTCTCTTCACCTAGCTAAACCGTTTCATTTGTTCTTACATTTGTCTAGTAACAATATATGATCTGCTTCATTAAACATCTTTACATTGATGGAATTCCATACGAAAAAAGACCTTTCATTTATTTGAAGGGTCTTTTTTATTAATTATTTAAAAATCTTAATTAGATAACACTTTATTAAACAAGAATGATAAAGATAGAACTTCTTAGTCACCTTAATAAGAGCTACTGACTTTTTATAACTTCGTCCGCACATTCCAAAGTTCAGGGAAAAAGCATTGATCAAGAACACGCTTTAAATAAGAGACACCAGACGATCCACCCGTTCCCATTTTATGACCAATAATGCGTTCTACAGTTTTCATATGACGGAATCGCCACTGCTGGAGCCAGTCTTCAATATCAATTAACTTTTCTGCAAGTTGATATAAATCCCAATATTTCTTCACATCAGAATATACTTCTAGCCATGCTGCTTCAACAGTCGCATCTTCTTCATAAGGCTGTGTAATATCACGATTTAGTACATCTTTGTGAATTGGGAATCCCTCTTTTACAAGTGCCTGAATTGCAACATCGTAAAGACTTGGCGAATGCAGCGCTTTATGCAAGCGAGCATGCAGCTCTGGATCTTTTTCATAAATTTTTAATGCGTGCGGTGTTTTATAGCCAAGTGCGTATTCAATCATACGGTATTGGTAAGACTGGAATCCCGATGCTTGACCGAGTGAATCACGAAACTCGATATATTCAGATGGTGTAAGCGTTGCAAGAATATCCCAAGATTGAATAATTTGTGATTGAATTTTTGAAACACGCGCAAGCATTTTAAAAGCTGGTGCCAACCTTTCATTTTGAATAGATTCAATCGCTGCGCTAAGCTCATGTAAAATCAACTTCATCCAAAGTTCACTTGCTTGGTGAATGACAATAAATAACATTTCATCATGATGATCGGAAAGCCTTTTTTGACTTCCTAGCAAACTATCTAATTGTAAATACTCTCCATATGTCATATTTTCTTTAAAATCCGTATGAATTCCCTTTTCCATGATTACTTTTTCATTTTCTTTCATAAAAATGAACACCCCTTCTATGCATCATCTGTCTACTCTTATAGTGGTCTTATTACAGCACGAACTGGACTACCATCCGCATCTGTCAATGCAAGTGGCAAAGCAATCAGTTCATAATCTCCATCTTGTACATGATCTAATAAAACATTTTCTAAAATATGAATACCGTGCTTGAATAATTGGTGATGCGCCGCTAATTCTTTATCATCTAGCGGGTCTACAGAAGGTACATCCACTCCAATTAACCGGATGCCCTTCTCTGAAAGAAACGGTGCAATATCAGCACGTAAATATGGAATTATTTTGGGGAACTCCTGTGTATTACCATGTGAAGAAGTCCGCAGTAATAACCTCTCTACACCATCTAAAGAGAATTTTTCTATTTCTTTTGCACCAATGCTTTCCATACTTGATACATCAATGATTCGAGCTTTCCCAACATAGACATTAACATCTAAATCTAGTACCTTTTTTCCGTTGTTATCAAAATGAAATGGTGCATCAATATGTGTACCCGTATGAATACTCATCGTTAATTTCCCCACATTGACAGATCCGCTTTGTTCTTTTGACCAAGACACTTCATATGAAAATGGGGTATCTCCTGGCCATGTCGCAATCTCATTATTTAAAGGTTGTGAAATGTCAATCCAACCAGCTTCTTTCATCGCTATGCCACAACCTCTCGCTTATTTTCGAATTGTTTATATTCTTCATCTTTCATGATCTTCTTCAAAATTTGCACAGACTTCCACACCTCTTCGTACGTATTATATAAAGCAACTGGCGCAAGACGAACACCATTCGGAGCACGAAAATCAGGAATAACTCCATTTGCTTTTAAAGCTTTACATATACGTGCAGCTTCTGGGTGCTCTAAATAAATATGTCCCCCACGTTTTTCATCCTCTAATGGATTTCCAATTGTAAATCCCATCCCCTTCAATTCATGATTGATTAAATCTAGCATATAGCGGGTAATGTGTAATGATTTTTCTCGCAATCTTTCAATGCCAGCTTCTTTGAAAATCTCAAGAGAACCGATGAGTGGCGCTGTACTTAATACGTGAGGTGTACCAATTTGATACGCTCCAGCATGTTCAGCTGCTGTTAATGTATGTTCCATATCAAATTGCTTGTCTTTTCTAGAACTAAACCAACCAGAAAGCCCTGGAAGGCGATCGAAATGTTTTTTGTTTACATATAATCCAGCAACACCACCAGGTCCTGCATTTAAATATTTATAATTACACCATACTGCGAAATCAACACCCCATCCCTTAAAATCATGCGGAATTGAGCCAATTGAATGGCATAAATCAAAGCCAATATGGATCCCGCGTTTATGCGCTTCAATAGTTAATCGCTTCATATCAAGAATTTGCCCGCTTCGATATAACACAGCCGGTAATAAAATTAATGCAATATCATCCGTCATTGCATCAATAATATCTTCCTCTTGCAGTGTTCTACCATCTTGACTCTTGACTTGTACGAGATGTTCATCTGGATCTAACCCTTTTAAGCGGATTTGACTTTGCAAAGCATAAATATCTGACGGAAACGTTAGTTCATCAGCAAGAATCTTTGTACGAATCCCCTTTGGTTCATAGAACGTCGCAATAACTTGATGAATATTCGTTGTCGTGGAACCGGTTACAATCACTTCTTCCGGTAAAGCACCTACAAGAGGCGCAGTTAACTCACCTAATCGCTCTGAAAGAAAGAACCAGGGATGTTCCCCCTCTGTCCATCCGTCAATACCATACTCCTTCCACGAATCTAGCATAGTAAATAAAGATTTCTCTGCTCTTTTAGAAAGTAATCCTAAGGAATTTCCGTCTAAGTATATTGTATCTGCTTTCTTATAAAATTCTTTTTGAAATTCAGCGAGTTCATCGTGTTTATCACATTGGGTTGCATACTCATAAGATGGTTCAAATGGCTCTTGATACATTCTCTCACCTTCTTTTAATTTTCTATTTATTCTAACTAATTGAAATATACCATTATCATTGACATGACGTCAATGATATTATGTCAGTTGACTTTTTACATTCTATTCCACTAGAATAAAGTTATATTTTCAGATATTTCAGTGTAAAGGGGTGGTATTTTGAAAAAAGAACATCTTTCATCCAGACAACATCGATCACTCGAAACAAGAAAGAAATTGCTAAAGTCCGGACAGCATATATTTCTAGAAAACGGATTTCACAAAACAACAATCTCTCAAATTATTAAACATGCTGAAACTGGTTATGGTACGGCATATGTTTATTTTAAAAATAAAGATGCAATACTCACTGTCCTTATGGAAGATGTGATGAATCGCTTTTACAACATTGCTGAACGATCCTTTTTTCCTAAAACAAAAACAGAAGCGCATGATATGATTCAAAATCAAGTACGTGCCTTCTTACAATTAGCTGAGGAAGAAAGAAATATATTGCAAGTTGTCGAAGAGGCCATCGGTGCTTCAAAAGAAATACGTCAAAAGTGGAATGAGATTCGTGAGCGCTTTGTGAGACGTATTATGCAGGATATTACTTATTCTCAAGAAAATGAGTTAGCACGAGATGAATTAAACAAGTCAATTGTGGCACGTGGCTGGTTCTATATGAATGAGATGTTTCTATGGGACATCGTTCGAAACAAAGAGGAAATAGATTTAGAGGGTATTGTTTATACACTAACAGAGATGTATTCAGCAGGGTTATATAAAAACGAATAGCACACTTTCCTTTACATGAAGAAAGTGTGCTATTCTATCATTCTTATAAAAATAATCGTTACAACAACATTCTTGGTAACGATATTTAATCAATTTACTGTAATCTACTTACAATTCCTAAAATACATTTATAATCATTTCGATTCTTTCGCATCTTCTTGTACCCTTCTTTTGAATCAAAGATCAAACAAGTTTTTCTAAACCAAACTCGTAAATAGCATGATTCAAAATAAATAGGTTTCACAACTCCTTTTTGCTCAAACTCTGTTCCATCTTCTCGCTTTATTTCTGTTCGGATAAACCATTTATTTCCGATACCAACTTCTACATATTTCACTTATAACTCTCCTTATATGAAATACCTGTAATCTCCTCTTAGGAAATGTTGTTCTAAACATTCTATTATTTCCCTGGTAAGCGCATGTTTTGACAGATTCTCCTTTGTTTCTCCCTTACTGAAGTTAGCATAAAGGAGAAAGTTCTATAATGACGAATAACTCAAAAATAAGTAAATATTGTCTTTAGAGAGGTATATGTATTATGAATAATCAATTTACTACCCTATTAAGTGAAATGATTTTTGTAGAAAGACAAAATAAATTTCAAAATCCAGATGTTGTTCTCTATCATCCTGGTCATTACACTGAATTAAATGAACAAATTATCACATTATTTCATGAGGAAGGCTTTAAAACGATTATGATTCCCAGTGTACATAATACATTTTTAAATGAAAATGAGTTTATCTTTCATAAAGAAATTCTAGTTAAATCAGGAATTCCTGAAGAATTAGTTATTCCAATAACAGGAGAAGCTACTACCGCTAACGATGTTATAAAAAATGCAATGCTTCACCTATCCAAAACAACAGTAAGTAAAAATATTTTACTAGTAGGTAAGACCTTTTTTATGAAGAGATTCTTACTGATAGCAACCGCATATGCTACTAGCAACATAACTATTGATGTTCTTCCATTACAAGATAATAGAAATCTTACGAAAGATACTTGGCACTTAACTGATATCGGTAGAAAGAGAGTATGGAATGAATATCATATGATTTCCCGATTCCTTCAGCAAAATTACATTTGAATGATATACCTTTATCCTATTAACTAATTAAAATGTATAAAAATTTTTATCGTTTACTATTTCCCCGGTAAGCGCATATTCCGACAGAACGTGCACTAACGTATAAAAGAAGCAGGTTGATAGAAACCTGCTTCTTTTACAACTGAAATCGCTGCATTCGTTTATAAAACGTACTACGCGGGACATCTAATAGTTTTGCCGCAAGCGATACATTTCCCTTTGTTTTTTGAAGCGCTTCAATCATTCCGTCACGCTGTATTTTTTCACGGAAGGTTAATGTATGTTCTGGCTTAACGTCTTTTTGTTCTTTTAATTCAAGACCTTTTTGATTTTCATGCATTGTTTGTAATAAGAAAGAAATTTGCTTTTCACATATTTCTCGTCCTTGCGAGAGAATATATATACGTTCTAACATATTTAACAATTCGCGTATATTTCCTGGCCATTCATGCTGTAGAAACTGATTACAAATACTAGATGGGAATTGAACATCCCAGTCTTTCTTTTTACAAAAGTCTTGAATAAAATATGGAATATCCTCTTTTCTTTCACATAAAGAAGGTACATAAATAGGATATACATGTAAACGATAGTATAAATCTTGGCGGAATTTCCCTTCTTCTACTAACTGCAGTAAATCACGGTGCGTTGCAGTAATGACGCGAATATCCACTGGCACTTCTCTCGTGCTTCCAATCGGTGTTACTTTACGCTCTTGTAAAACACGTAGAAGTGCTACTTGCATTTCGGGCGGAACTTCCCCTATTTCATCAAGAAAAATCGTTCCACCATTTGCTTGTTCGAATTTTCCTTTGTATCCTTGGCGGCGGGCACCTGTAAAGGCTCCTTCTCCATACCCAAACAGTTCGCTCTCCATTAATTCCTTTGGCAACGCTCCGCAGTTAACAGCTACAAATGGACCGTTTTTTCTTGTACTATTCTCGTGAATTGCTCTTGCAACATACTCTTTCCCAACACCAGTTTCCCCGCAAACATAAACACTTGCATCAGTCGGAGAAACAAGCTTGATTTCTTCTAACGTGTGCTGGAACGAATCGCTTATTCCCACAACTCCTGGAAAATGTACTGTCTTTTCCATTTGAAAAGAGTCATACACTTTTTCAGGTTGATTTCTTGATAAGTAGATACATTTCCCTATCATCCTATCATTATTATATACAGGTACCTCCATCCGACTTTGAAACCCGTACTGCAATAAATCATTTACCTTCATCCGTGACCAATCAGAAACTTGCTCTCGAACCGGTTTACTTGCAGAAATGACAACTTGCCGATGATTACAAATAATCAATGGCTCGTCACTATCAATTACATCTAAAAAACGATGAATTAATTCTAATTCATGTTGATGCACACGAATGCTACATTCACGCTCAATTGCATGTGCAATAGATGTTACCATCCCTAGCATATACGGATGGGAAAATTCAATCGGGCATGAAAAATCAAGGACACCAATTAACTTGCCATCATCATTATGAATCGTTGCGGCTGCACAGCTCCAGCTATGAGACGCGACAGAATAATGTTCTGTACCACTTATCATAATTGCTTCTTCTATCGCAAGCGCTGTACCAATCGCATTCGTTCCAACAGCTGCTTCTGTCCATTTCACACCTTCAATAAAATTAATATGCTTAGCTTGCTTTAACGTATTTTTATTTCCAGTTATAGAAAGTACGTATCCATCAGGATCTATTAATAGTGCCATCATTTGTAATTCATCTATTGTTTTTTTCATATTATGCAAGTGTGGTAAGGCTATATCAAGGAAGATTTCGCTTTTTTTCTTTTGTTCAAAAAACGTATTTGAAGTTAAAATATTCTGACCTTTATTCATATGCGGATTGACATTTGCTTCTTTACATCGGTGCCAAGATTCTGAAATTCTTTTGTTTATTCTAGTAGAATCGAGCACACCTTCATCAACAAACTTTTTCCATGTATGTAAGTAAAACGGTGAAGCTAACATTCTATCATCTCCCTTTTCTTCATTGTTGGAGATTCATTTTTAAGAGGGCATGCGAGGAAATATAATTTTATTATAAAACTCCATAAAAACGTTTTCAATACAATCAAGGAGATGACACAAATATGTTAACAATTCGAATATCTTAATGAATACTTTTATACTTTCTAAATAATACTAGATTTTGCAAAATAGAACTCACTGCAATGAAAACCCATAACCACTTCATCGGATGATTGTTTAGAAAAAATATGGTACTTCCTATAATGAACAAAACAGTGGACATGATACTAATACATAATTTTGTTCTTAATTGCAACATTCTCACTCCTTTACACGTATGCTCCTACTCTATTTTTTAATTTGTTCGTGTAGAAATATATATAACTTCATAAGTTATTATCCATTAAATCTTCCCATAATGATGGTATTATAGTACTTACCGTTAGCAAGTCTTTTATCATTCTTTAATACACCTTCAATTTCAAACCCTAGTTTTTTATAAAGTGTAATAGCTTTATCGTTTGTTTCTAGCACATTCAAAGCAATCTTTGTAATTCCATTGGCGTCAGCCCAACATATAGACTCTTGTAAAAGATTTTTACCAATCCCATGTCCCCAAAACTCTTTTAATACGCATACACCAAACTCTACTTTATGAGAGAATCGCTTTAAATACACTCCCTCGCATCTTGAAAAACCAACAATCCGTTCGTTCACTACAGCAACTAAAAATAAGTTCCTGGGACTTTCAGTATCCGTTTGTATAATTTCTTCAAACCCCGGTATATCTATGAATGCCTCCCCTTTTTCTCTATCCATATTTTCGGTCTCTCCATCAATCTGTAATCTTAAATCAGACAAATCTTTTGCATCTTTTTCAAGTGCGGATCTAACAGTATAGCGCATCCCATTTACATAAAATTCCTGTTTATTAATTATCATGGTATACTCCTTTGATATGAAGTTGATTTAAAGACTAGAACGGGTAAAAATCTTTGTAATTCATTACAATTCTAACCAAATAACCTGCCCTGATTTATTTCCATAGGATATTTTTTCAGGTGGTAAATCTTGATAATCTTAGTTTATCATAGATGTAGCCGTCACCATCAAAGAATCTTTGTATAAGCCTTTTCCTCTTTCCCCCTTTCATAAACCTAAAAATAAAAGAGCCGACATAGGTTAAATATATACAAAGATAGTTAATTACTGAAATGTAAACCTGCATCATAGATTACTTGACACTCTATAATACAGGCCATTTTTTACACATTCTTCTCCTCGAAATATCCTTATAAAGGTGATTCCTTTTGTTGCTTTTCATACGAATCATTAGGACTGGAATTCTCTGTTCGTTTCATCCATTCCCCGACTAGATTCTCAAATAACTCAGGTTGTTCAATCTGTAAGTTATGACCCGCCATATCTAAAACAGCAATTGTTGCTCGTGGATACTCTTCCATAATCTCCAATAAGTCTTGATATCCTACAACTATATCTTGCCTTCCAGCGAGTAAAAGAACTGGTTTGTCGTATTTTTGTCCATTTGCATTGAATGATAACGTATAATTTCTTTGAAGCATTTCCACAAACTCTGTATTAGCTACTGTAAGCCCTGGTTTGATTTCTTCTTTATACCGATTGTATGTATATGAATTTGCTATCACTGCTAGCTCACAAAATTCGTTTCTTTCATCCGATGAAAGTTTATTTAAAAATTCATCATCACTTATAATCCTATTATATTTTGGGACTGTTCTTGCTTTATGATCTGCAATTATAACAGGGCATATGAGCAATAAACCATCAACTCGCTGAGGCATTTTTGAAAGGATTGCTCTAGATAAATATCCGCCATATGATTCTCCTGCGAGTAGAAATTTTTCATTTGGAACAACCTTTTCGATAAATAAAGTCAAAACATCCAATAAAACATCAGAACTATTTATCCAATTAGGTGCAGTCGATTTTCCCATACCGGGTAAATCAATATAAATGCGCTTATAGCCTGTATGTTTATGAAAAACTGATTCCATACATCCCATCATTAGCCTATGATCAACAGAGCATCCATGTAAGAGAATTACAGGTTTTCCCTCACCAATTATTTCATAATATATTTGTGCATCTTTAATGTGGCATATCATAAAAAATCCTCCTTATTTTAAAAACAGAATCTTTTCTATTTCATTTCTTCATTCAACTCACAATATGCTTTAAAGGTTGATATAAACCCAATAAAATTTCATCATTTCACCAGAATATACGTTCTTATTATATAACACTTAAACAAAGACTGACAAATCTGATTTTTTAGACTGAAATACTTTCAACTTACAAATATATGGTTCTAATATCTCGATGCCAAATTATTTTACAATCTCGTCATACAATAAAAAGAACAAGTTTGTGATATCAAACTTGTTCTTTTCCAACCATATTACTCACGCATGCACAGCATGTCCTATTGCCTGTAACAACGCTTCATGAATCGCTTCAGACAATGTCGGATGTGCTGCAATAAAATCTCTCATTATATCAGCTGTTACTTCCGTATGCAGCATGACAGTTCCTTGTCCAATCAGTTCTGTCGCACGAGGCCCAATGATAGAAATCCCAACAATTTCTTGATACGTTGGCTCGACAATTACTTTCACTTTGCCGATTTGTTCTCCTAAAATAAGTGCTTTTCCATTCGCGGTAAATGGAAATTCTCCAATGAGAACATCTCCATATCGCTCACGCGCACCCTTTTCCGTTAAACCAACACTTGCAATTTCCGGAGCTGTATATATGCATCTCGGTACTGCGTGATAGTTCACTTTTGCTTCTTCGCCACATGCATGTAAAGCAGCTGTAGCCCCTTCATGAAAGGCTACATGAGCAAGTTGAATTCCACCAATGATATCACCTGCAGCATAAATATGTGAAACATTCGTCTGCATATGCTCATTTACAGCAATTCCTTTATTTGAAAACTGTACCCCAGCTTGTTCAAGTCCCAATTCATTTACACGTGGTTTTCTACCGACCGAAACAAGAACATATTCTGGATTTAATTCATGAGAACCATCCTTATTTTCAAACAATGCTTGTTTCTTATGATTATTCAAACCTTTTAATCCTGTTTCGGTAAAAATTTGAACACCATCACGCTCTAGTTTTTCTCTTAAAATACTTGCGATGTCTTCATCTTCACCTGGAAGAAGTTGTGCTGCCATTTCCACAATTGTTACCTTCGTTCCAAGCCGGCTATAAATACTAGCAAACTCACACCCTATTACCCCTCCACCAACAATGAGTAATGATGCTGGTATATGATTAAGGGACATCACATGACTACTATTTAAAATCCATTCCCCATCAAACGGTGCAAATGGTAATTCAGTAGGTTCTGATCCAGATGCGATAATAAATTGACTCGCATCTAAAGTTTCTCCTTTACCACCCTGTATAATTTGTAAACGGTGATCCGTTTGAAAACGAGCTTTTCCTTTTATCACTTTAATTTTATTTTTCTTCATCAAATATTGAATGCCTTGTACGAGCTGAGTGACAATGTTCTTTTTCCGGTTCTGCATTTGCTGCCAATCAATTAGAACATCATCTTGAGGAATTCTTACCCCAAATTCCTTTGCATGTTTCACTATATCGTGTACTTCCGCACTTTCTAACAACGATTTTGTCGGCATACATCCTACATTTAAACATGTACCACCAAGCGCATTCTCCTCAACAAGAATAACTTCTTTCCCATTTTGAGCAGCCGTAATTGCTGCGACATATCCAGCTGGTCCCCCGCCGATTACAACTAATTTACTCATTCTCTCACCTTCTTTTTATAAAAGAATTGTCACTGGCTCTTCTAAATATTGTTTAATCGTACGTAAAAACGCAGCGGCTGGTGCACCGTCTAATACGCGATGATCAAATGTTAGACTTAAAGGCAAGATGCTGCCTTTTTGTAATTCTTCTCCTCTATATACAGGAACATGTTCAATCGCTCCTACACCTAGAATTCCAGTTTCTGGCGTGTTTAATACAGGTGTGAAATATTCGATTCCATACGCACCTAAATTACTAATTGTAAATGTTGTTCCTTGCATATCATCACTACTTAGACTACCTTCTCTTGCTTTTGCTGCAACGTTTTTAATTTCTTTAGACAATTGCACAAGTGATAAATTGTTCGCAAAGCGGATTGCTGGTACCACTAAGCCATTTTCTAACGCAACTGCCATACCTAAGTGTACATGTTCAAATTGATGGATTGTATCATCAATATAAGCACTATTCATCCCTTTGTGCTCCTCCAGTGCTAAAACGACAGCTCGAGAAACAAAATCTGTAATCGTTAATTTATTTTCATATCGTTTTTGAACAACTTCTGTCATTTGCTTATGTAGGTTGATTAAATCTGTCACATCCACTTTCATTGTTAATGTTAATTGCGCACTATTTTGTAAACTTACATGCATACGGCTCGCAATCGCTTTACGCATACCAGTAACAGGAATTTGTTTACTTTGTTCTTGCTCAGCTACTTTTGGAATTGTAACTTTTTCTTCTATCTCTTTTAAAACATCAACTTTCGTAATTCTTCCCCCAGGTCCTGTTCCTATTAGTTTAGTAATATCAAGATTTTCAGCTTTTGCAATTTTTCTAGCTACTGGCGAAATTTTAATTCTTTGTTTCATTCCTTCTTTCGCATATGGTTCTGGATGCTGTACATTTTGGGTAGGCGTTTCTATTTTAGGAACTGAATCTTCTGAAACAGACTTCTCTTCATGCTGTGGCACCGATTCATTTGGTTTACCTATATAACAAATAACAGTACCTGGAGGAACACCTTGATCCTCTCCTACAGCTATATCTAAAACTGTTCCGTCTGCTGGAGACTCAATTTCCATTTCAATTTTTTCTGAGTTAATGCTAGCAATTGATTCGCCCTTCGTAACATTGTCACCTGTTTTTATGTTCCAAGCTGTTACAATTCCTTCCTTCATTGCCATTCCTAATTTCGGCATTACAACTTCAACAGCCATGCTTTCTCTCTCCCTTCTCTTGTTTCCTTACACGTTTAATAATGAACGGTCTCCGATCATTTCAGATACTGTTTCAATTACTTTTTCAGGTGTTGGCAAGTATAACTTTTCAAGTGGTGGTGAGAATGGAACAGGTGTATGTGGTGCTGTAATTCTCTTAATTGGTGCGTCCAATAAATCAAAGCCTTTATCTGCAACAATTGCCGCAATATCTGTTGCAATACTACATCTTGGGTTCGCTTCATCGATAACGATAAGGCGATTTGTTTTTTCAACAGATGCCAAAATTGTGTCTTCATCAAGCGGTGATAAACAGCGCGGATCAATCACTTCTACTTCAAATCCTTTCTTCGTTAACTGTTCAGCAGCCTCTAGTGCCGTATGAACTTGTTTTCCAATTGCCACAATTGTCACATCAGATCCTTCTCGTTTTACATCTGCTTTTCCTAATGGGATTGTATAGTAATCTTCAGGAACTTCACCTTTCATATTGTAAAGTGTTTTATCTTCAAAAAAGATAACTGGATCATTATCTTCAATTGCTGCTAGTAATAACCCTTTTGCATCATATGGAGTTGACGGAACGACAACTTTAATACCAGGAATACTTGTAAATAATGCATATAGACTTTGTGAATGCTGTGCTGCTGCACTAAATCCAGCACCATGCATCGTACGAATCGTAACTGGCACTTTCGCCTTCCCGCCAAACATATAACGGAATTTCGCCCCTTGGTTTAACACTTGATCTAGACAGCTACCAATAAAATCATTAAACATTAACTCAGCAATTGGACGTAATCCTGTGGCAGCAGCAGCCATCGCAGCTCCCATATAGCCAGCCTCAGAAATTGGTGTATCTAAAATGCGATTACGACCAAATTCTTGCACAAGTCCCTTCGTAACCCCAAGGACACCACCCCATGCTTCATCATCTTGCAGGTGATCAACTTGCGCACCGCCAGCAACATCTTCCCCGATTAAAATAACATTTTCATCACGTCGCATCGCTAATTTCATCGCTTCATTAATTGCACTTGACATACTTACTGTTCTAGTCATTGTTTTTCACCCTCCTCTTATTTGTAAGAAACATACACGTCTTTTAGTAGTTCCTCATCAGCTGGATATGGACTATTTTCACTAAACTCAATTGATTTTTGTACTGCTTCATCGACTGCTTTTTCCATATCGACAAGCTCAGTTTCTGTAAGTAATCCTTCATTAATCAAATGTTTACGGAAATTCACAATCGCATCCTTTTCATTTAAATGCTCTTCTCTTTCTTCCGCTGTTTTATATGTTTGTGCTTCGCCTTCGAAGTGACCATAGTTACGATATGTCATACACTCAATTAAAGTTGGACCTTCTCCGTTACGCGCACGTTCAATCGCTTCTTCCGCTGCTTTATATACGGCAAGAAGGTCTTTTCCATCTACCCTGACACCTGGGATATTATAAGCTTTTGCTCGATCTGCAATTGAATTACAGCTTGAAGCATATTCAAATGTAGTCGCTTCACCATACCCATTGTTTTCAGCAACAAAGATAACTGGTAGTTTCCAAATTGCTGCTAAATTCACGCCTTCATGAAAAGTTCCTTCATTATTTGCACCATCCCCAAAGAAACAAACGCTTACATTTTTTGTACCTTTATACTTTGCTGTTAGCGCCGAACCGCATGCAAGTGGAAATCCACCTCCTACAATACCGTTTGCACCAAGCATTCCTTTATCTAAATCGGCAATATGCATTGAGCCGCCTTTTCCTTTACATAATCCAGTCGCTTTTCCAAAAAGCTCAGCCATCATACCATCTAGATCACAACCTTTTGCGATACAATGACCATGCCCTCTATGTGTACTCGTAATACTATCGCTATCTGTTAAATGGGCACAAACACCAACTGCTACCGCTTCTTCTCCAGCGTATAAATGAACGAAACCTGGTAAAACACCTTGCGCGAACAATTCATGCACCTTATCCTCAAATTTACGAATCTCTAACATTTTTTCATACATCCAACGAGCTTGTTCTTTTGTCATTTCATTCCCTTTACTTTCAGTTGTTTTTAACATGTTCAGCCCTCCTATTTTCTTGTTCGCCTTTTATATTGCAAATACCGTGCCAATTTTAAACCCTTAGAATGATAGGCTTTTTCTCTTTTTAATAGAGAAAAAAGTGGACATAATGAGACTGGTGTCTCATTATGTCCACTTTTGTTCACCACCATTATTGTTCCATAGGTATCGAATCCATACTCGCTTCTTTTTTCAAACCCATTCCTATACACAAACTAACAAAGAAGCAGAAAGCACCTAAACCATACGCCGCCGCAAAACCAGCTTTCTCAATTATCCAACCAGCAAAACCTGGTCCAACCATTTGGCCCACCGCATAAAAGATAGAGATAAACCCAATTGCCATCGAAACATATTTCGGAGATACTTGCTTGGAAGCCGCAACTTGAATTAATAATAAAATTCCTCCTAAACTAGATCCCCAAATGATTGCCGATACAATAAACCCTTTCATATTCCCAAAAACAATTGGAATTACATCCCCAATTACAGCTAATGAAAGTGCGAAAGATAATGCTTTCTTTACGCCAATTCGATCTGAAACCATTCCCAAAATAGGAGCTCCTGTAATTGAAAAAAAACCAGCTACTGCATATACAGTACCAGCGAGCGCCGGCGAAATCCCGAGATCAATCATAAAACTTGTTTGATATAGATTGGGAATTAAATATACAACCCCAACAATGAAATACAACCATGCAATTGTATATAATTCCTTCGTTCTCCACGCTTTAGATTTCTCTCTTTTCTGTTTATCTTCTGAAGAAACCTTAGGATTTTTTAATACAATTGAAGCAACCAGTACTACCAATAACGTAATCACTCCAAAAATTATCCACACACCTCGCCAACTATATGCCGGAAATGTATGTACTATATAAGGAACAATAATTCCGCTCAGCAACATGCCTATTCCTGCCCCGCTTAGTAAAAGTCCCATGACAGTTCCTCTATTTTTAGGAAACCACCCTACTGTGATAGACATAAGTGGCGTATATACGAGCGCACTTCCCGCTCCAGCAAGAAGCATACAAATAGAAGCCCACCAAAATGAAGGAACAAATCCTAATCCAAGTAAACTTACTACAACAAGCCAGCTTCCTAATAGTAAAACCATTTTACCCCCAAAACGAAGAGTAAGTATGCCAGACATCCCTACTGTCAATAAATATCCTAAAAACAAAATTGTTCCGAGCATCCCTGATTGTGCTGTAGACAAGTGAAGACCTTCTTGCATAAAAGGCAATATGATACCATACGCCATTCGAGCGAAACCAGTCGTTGTTATAATTAAGAACATTCCTGTTAAAACAAACATCCAAAAATAACTTGAAATCTTCGATGCTTTTTGTTCCATTTTCTACTCCTCCTCATTTACCTCTACATAAAAGGCTATATTAATAATTGCTTCAGTCGTTTGTTAAAAATTATAATCATTCCATTGAAATGCAACTACCAAATGACGGAGGAATTGACGGTATAACGGATTTTTTTGAAAAGGCTAATATATACGTAAAAATTCAGATGGGTTCATTCCATATCTTTTTCGAAACAGTTCTGAGAAATGGCTTAAGTTCGTGTAACCAACCGCAGAAGCTGCTTCACTTACATTACTACTTCCAGTACGTAATAAATCCATTGCTCTCTCCATTCGTTTTTCACGTAAATAGGCAAAAGCTGATGTACCAAATAACTCTTTAAACCCTATTTTTAACTTATAATCATTTAGCCCTACTGATTTTGATAATTCTAATAGAGACGGAGGAGCTGCCATCCTCTCCATTAAAATTCCCTCGGCCCTTCTTATTTTTTCAAGATCACTTTTCGATAATTGACCATTTCTTTTTTGATGATTATCATTTAATAGAAATCTACCAAAATAAATAGATAGAAGTTCAAGTGCCTTACTCTCTATATCAAGTTGATAAATACGGTGACTGTGAGGTCGCTCTATTATTTGTTTGATGATATGAACGGTCATTGGATCAATTGAACCTCGAAACTTCTTGAAAGATCGATCACCAATAACAGAATGAAAATCTAGTATTTTCGGATGTACTACATTTCCCATAAAGTGATTAAACAAAGGTACAGGGATCCCGATCGCTAATGAATACATCGGATTCTGCTTTTCATACTCAAATAAAACTTCAAAATCCTTCATAAAGTACAAATAACAATTTCCAGGTTTGAGATTATAGGACGAATTAAAAATATGTACTTCTCCTGAACCTTGTAAACAAAAATTAAGCTCAACCATTGCAGCATCTGATGAAAAATGAATGCGATGGTTAGTATGAAATTGATAGTCTGATAAAACAATTTCCATGCCGGAAAGAGAAGTCCACCTCTGTATTTCTCCTTCTCCTATTGGTTTTGATACATGCATCTTCTGTTCTTGTTCTACATGTAATCCATTGAAATATTTATGAAAAATATCATGAAAACCGCTAGCTTCCATGAAGTTCACACTCCTTTTACACAACAATATACAACTTTTCTTAATTGATAATTATTTTCAATTATAACAAACGTATGTAAAGAAACAATATGTATGCTTCACGATTTAACGGAGAGAATAATAGATTTTCCACATAAAAATCGTTATGATGTAAGAAAAAAGAAAGTGAGCTTAAAATGAGTAAAAAAATCGCAATTATTACAGGTGCATCAAGCGGATTTGGCCTTTTAACTACCCTTGAACTTGCGAAGAAAGACTATCTTGTCATCGCTACAATGCGTAATCTTGATAAACAAGCAAAATTATTATCTCAAGCGACTGCATTACACTTACAAGAAAATATTAAAATTTATCAACTAGATGTGACAGATCCAAAATCTATACATACATTCCAATCATTTTTAAAAGAATTAAATCGAATTGATCTTCTCGTTAATAACGCAGGATATGCAAGCGGTGGATTTATAGAGGAAATTCCAGTAGAAGAATATCGGAAACAATTTGAGACTAACCTATTTGGAGCTATTTCGATAACGCAAGCTGTCTTGCCTTATATGCGAAAACAACAAAGCGGGAAAATCATCAATGTGAGTAGTATTAGTGGTCAAGTTGGATTTCCCGGCTTATCACCTTATGTTTCTTCAAAATACGCACTGGAAGGTTGGAGTGAGTCTCTTCGCCTAGAAGTAAAGCCGTTTGGAATAGACGTTTCGTTAATCGAACCAGGTTCTTATAACACAAACATATGGGAAGTTGGTAAAGAACTTGCTGAAAATTATTCAGAATCAACCTCTCCTTATAAAGCACATATGGATAAAATACAAAATCATATTTATAATGGCAGTGATACATTTGGCAATCCAGTAGATGTTGCGAAAAAAATCGTAGCGATTGCTGAAACGAAAAACACAACACTTCGATACCCAATTGGAAAAGGTGTAAAATTGATGATGGTTGCGAAAAAAATTCTTCCGTGGAGAGTATGGGAATTTCTTGTTTTGAGGAGTTTTAAGAAGATGTAATATAAAAAACTACTAATAAATCAGAGTCGTTATACACATTGAAACTATGATAACGACTCTGATTATCTAGCTCTTTTAACCAACAGGTTGGAATAAATATATCATTACATTAAATGTAATGATTAAACAAAATACTCCCAATAGAGAAATTACATATTCTTTTGATTCTTTATCAAATTTCCATTCCATATACACCCGAAAAAGCTGTTGCGTACCTAAAAATATAAATAATATATATGCACCCTTTATATACTCTGAAGTGTAAATACAAACAAAGGCCGCCACTAAATAGATTATTATTATAATCCGCTCTCCCCATTTATGAAATCTATTAACAGGTCGATAGATAAAACCATTTTTCCGCGTAATCTTTAATTTTTTTCTTAGCAAGTTCTCCAACAGAAAAAATAGAATAACAATTATTATTAAAAATAACAATTTCCCCAAAATTATTTCCTCCATTTTCAAAAAATACATTCAATAAAAATTATGTGTAATACATAGCCCATTTTTCTTTTTATAAAAAAATGAGAGACACTAATTCTCCCCTTCCCTTTGATTAGCAATATATCCTTTGTGTAAGTAAATGCGCCACACTATCACATTTTTGTTCTATTAAAGAAACAATTCCTTCAGGATAAGTCGGTTTATCTTTCAATTCTTGTATACTTTTCCATGTAAGAATAATATTTTCATGTTCTTTATGAAATAACGCTTCATTTATCTCCGTTATCGGCTTGCACCAATGAAATAACGTACATTGATGATATGATTCCCCATTGCTCTCAAATATGTGCTCATTTACAATCGCTAGTGTCTCCACTTGAATTTGTATGTCATATTCCTCAAGTAACTCTCGAGTAATTGTTTCAAATGCTGGCTCATCAAATTCAATCGATCCACCCGGAAAACGATAAAATGCTTCTTGCTTGTCACACTGAACAAGAACTTTAGTCTGATCTTCATTCATAATAATAGCTTCTGCGCGCAATAAAGGTCTCTTCATTTCCTGCCCCTTTACGACTGATTTGAAGATTGCATTTTCTCTGGTTGATCACTTGGGTAAGTGGCATAAACATAATTTTCAAAGTCCCAGCTAATCATTGTCGCACTATCTCGTCCAAGCTGATGATGAACATGTTCTAATACATTTTGAACACATTCTGTTAGTTTCACTTTATTTTCATATATATCTTTATACAAATGAAGTGGATTTTCATAACGACGTTCTCCGCATTCGAGTACACCATCTGTTACCATTACGATTCTGTTTGTCCCTGTACGTAGTTCACGAATACCAGATGAATAACATGGAACGGGCAAAGAAAATGTATTCACATGCCCAACCCATTCATAGAAATGACGTTGATTCAGCATATACTGTCCTAACTTATGTAGCTCTTCATGAAATACATAAACGAGGCAATCCCCTATAGAAAACCACCAAATATAATTTTCTTTTCGTACACAAATTAGGCACGCTGTTTCACCTTGTACTTGCTGGCACGCTTTTTTGAATGAATTAGATTGAAAAAGTGTAAGGATATAATTTTCAACAGAACGAAAGACTGTTTCAATTGGTTCTTCTAATAAGACCTTTATATTTTCATATTCATTTTGTATTGTATGTACGACTAAAGCGACACTTTCTGCACTATTGTGTCCATCTAAGATCATCGCAAATTCCCAATTTCTATTTGACCAAACGAAAGCACCGTCTTCATTCTTCTTTGCCCCTGCACTTGTATTTCCACCGTATCTGCCAAGTACTATATCACCATACTGCTTAACTGAAATTTCCCCTAAGCACATTTCATCACTACCAACCCATGAATATTGTCTGTTATTTGTTGTATGCATACTCATTCACCATATACGTTTGTATTCTTTCACATACCTTTTGGATTTTTTCTGCTTGTCCATAAGGCGCACCTTCCCAATTCGCTATCTTAGTTGGCGACCAAAATTCCTTCGGTGTATTTCGATAACGCGGAATGATATGCATGTGCATATGATTTACTCCATTACCGGAAACGAAGGCATAAATATGTTCTGCACCCTCACATTCTTTTAATGCACGGCTTACTCTACTTGTAATTAAGCCAAAAGCTTTTGCCTCTTCGTCAGTTAACTCAGCTAGCCCAGGCGTATGTCTTTTTATATCAATCATTACATAGCCGAGATAGGTCTCCTCTTCTTCCCAGTGAACATGTCCCACATATACAAAATTATCTTCATAAATTGCCCCGCCTGGTACTTTAATAATCCCTTTATGTTTCTGGCATATAAAACAGTGCTCTTCAAAGTGACTTTGTGTAGACATATGCATCCCTCTATTTCTTAAATTTACCATTTATAATATCACAAAACAAATAATTAATGCGATTTTTTGGAACTGACAGAATTATCCAAAATATTAATGTAGTTTTATAACCTTAATTTTTTAATGAGCCACCTTTAAATATATATGGACATTTATTATAGAAAAAGCAATGTTTTATTAAAGGAGGAACAAATCAGATGCATCCACATTGGAATTCTCATATGAATTATCCATCCCCTATCCAAACAATACTGTACGAGCTACATCACCAATTCCGAATGACTCTCATTACATGATGCAACGAATGGCAAATCTTGAAAATCAATTAGCAAATTTGATTTCATTAATCGAAGAAAATAATCAATTAATAAAAGCGATGGAACAACAACAAAATCAAGTATGTGCACCAGCTGGAGGTTCAGTAATTGTACGTATGTAACCCTGTTTCATTCTACACTTTCATCCAAATAAAAAACACGTATCATAATGAGTACCCTCACTCATGATGCGTGTTTCATTTCTATTTAAACTCTTCTTTTCCTATGAAATCCTTGGGTGATTCGATCCAACACAATCGCAATGACTACGATAGCTAGTCCAGCTTCAAAGCCCATTCCAATGTTAACTTGTGTAACTGAACGATACACATCTACTCCAAGTCCTGGTGCACCTACAAGTGAAGCTGTAACAACCATCGATAAAGATAGCATAATGCTTTGATTTACGCCGGCCATAATTGTTCCCGTTGCGAGAGGTAACTGAACTTTAAATAGCTTTTGCGATGCGGTAGAACCAAATGCATTTGCAGCTTCAATTAAGTCTTCTGGTACTTGTCTAATTCCTAAGTCTGTAAAGCGAATTGTTGGTGGCATCGCAAAAATAACAGATGCGATAATACCTGGAACAACACCTACTCCGAAAAATGTAATAGCAGGAATGAGATAAACGAATGCTGGCATTGTTTGCATAAAGTCTAATGTTGGCTTTAAAATTTTTGAAAATCGTTCATTTTGAGATGCCAAAATGCCAATTGGAATCCCAACAATAATAGAAATAATAACCGATGTGAGAACAAGTGCTAATGTTTGCATCGTTTGTCCCCAGTAATTAATATTTAAAATGAATAATAAACCGATTAACGCAAAAATCACTAAAGATATTTTCCTAGTTGTGTACCAAACAAGAAAACATACGATTATGATCATTAAAAATGCGGGAATCAACGTTAATAAATTTGTAAGTAGATCAACGAAACCACCAATTACATATGAAAATCCTCTAAACAGGCCTTCAAAATGCGCATATAAACTTGCAACGAATGCATCAACCCATTCACCTAACGGAATACGTGGAATACTATTCATCGTCATTCACCTCTTCCTCGATATTTCCTGCAAGGGCTTGAATGACACTTTCTCGTTTTATTATACCTCTTAACCTTTTCTTTTCATCAATTACTGGTAATGGCAGCTTCATTTCCGCCATTTTCGCATACGTTTCTTCCAGTAGTGTATCTAAATAAACGTGCGGAATATCTTTTATTAACAAATCAGCAATTGGCCACTGTTTTTGAACCGCTTTACTCGCATCATCAGCTGTTAATACCCCTAAAAATTCATGCTTTTTGTTTACGACATATACGGTAGACACACCTGCATTTCTCATAATTTGTAGTGCCACGCGAGGACCTCGATCAATTAATAATGTTTCTGGTCTCTTCAGAATGGATTCAGCAGTAATTACTTTTCCTAAATTCACATCCGCAACAAACTTCTCTACGAATTCATTCGCAGGACTCATCATAATTTCTTCAGGAGTTCCGATTTGAACAATTTCTCCATCTTTCATTAATGCAATACGATCGCCAATTCGAAGCGCTTCATCTAAATCATGCGTAATAAAAATAATGGTTTTTTCCATTTTATCTTGTAGCTCTAACAATTCATCCTGCATTTCTTTTCGAATAAGTGGGTCTAATGCGCTAAATGACTCGTCCATGAGAAGAACATCTGGATTATTTGTCAGAGCTCTCGCAATCCCAACGCGCTGCTGCATACCACCGCTCAATTGTCCTGGAAAGCTATCTTTATGGTGATCTAATCCTACTAATTTAAGCGATTCCAAAGCCTTTGCTTCTCTTTCTTCTACCGGAACCCCTTGTATTTCTAAACCATAGGCAACGTTTTGCAAAACCGTACGATGAGGAAATAACGCAAACTTTTGAAAAACCATACTCATTTTCGTTCTTCTGACTTTCCTAAGTGCTTCTTTCCCCATCGTTGCGATGTCTTCTCCGTCTATGTATATATGGCCTGCTGTTGGTTTTATTAGTTGGTTTAACATTCGAACTAAAGTGGACTTCCCACTCCCTGATAATCCCATAATCACAAATATTTCTCCTGTATATACTTCAAACGTTGCTTTTTTCACCCCAACGTTCATTCCTGTTTCTTTTAATATTTCTGATTTACTTTTTCCTTCTTTTAATAAGGCAACTGCTCTTTGAGGATTTTTTCCAAATACTTTTGTTACGTTTTCAACACGTACTTTTGTATTTTCCATAAAACGACTCCTTTTCTGCCTATCTATTCACATAGTGTAGCGATTTTAAACAGAAATATTACATAGAAATGACATTAATATGCTTTTTTTAAAATTCTCGTATCCGTTCATAATAAGAAGGTTCACTTATACATTTATTTGTATACGCAATCTCTTCTATTTAAAGACTTATAAATGCACTATTGATAAAACGGGAGGATTCCAATGAGACGAAAAATATGGCTTATAAGCATTTTGTTATTTATCAGTATGATTATTACCTCTTGTAATGCAACAAATGCTAATACAAAAGGGAAAATTAAACTTGGTGTAACAAGTTGGAAAGAAAATATTGCAACCGCAAATATGTGGAAAGTTTTATTAGAACAAAAAGGCTATAAAGTTGAACTCATGTATTTAGAAAAAGCGGCAATTTGGACAGGTGTAGCCCGTGGCGATGTTGATGCAAATTTAGAAGTATGGCTCCCAGTTACCGATAAACCCTTAAATGATCGGTATAAAAATGACATTGTCTTAAAGTCGAAATGGTATGAAGGAACTGGACTTGGTTTAGTCGTTCCTTCTTATATGCAAGATATTAACAGCATCGATGATTTAAACACCCATAAGGATGAATTAAATAATAAGATTGTCGGTATTGAACCTGGTAGTAGCCTTATGAATTTAACCGATAAAGCAATGAAAGAATATGATATAAAGCTAAAACTTGTCCAATCTTCAGAAGCGGCAATGATGAGTGAGTTAAAAAAGGCTTATACCCAAAAGAAACCAATCGTTGTTACGCTTTGGAATCCACACTGGGGCTTTTCAGAATTTGATTTAAAATATTTAAAAGACCCTAAGAAAGTATATGGTGAAAAAGACGACATTTATTACTCTGTACGAAAAGGTTTTGAAAAAGATTATCCAGATATTATGAAATACTTCGATAAATGGAAAATGACTGATGAGCAGCTTGGTACTTTAATGGTAATGTTAAATAAAACGAAGGACCCTGAAGAAGCTGCTCGAAAATGGATTAAAAAGAACCAGGCATTAGTAGATCAGTGGATAAAGTGAAACTTTAATCAGCCCACACCAATCGAGCTTTTACGAGCAGTTGATCCCCCATCTAACTTCTTTACTCTTGCTAAATTTTGAGGTGGGGGTCTTACTGACCGCAAATAGCGGGATAAAAGATTAATTTCCCATACAAAAATAGACCAGAGAACATAATAGTCTCTGGTCTATTTTAAATTATTTTTTCTCAATAACAGCATCAACGATACCATATGTTTTCGCTTCTTCCGCTGTCATAAAGTAATCTCTTTCTGTATCATGCGCTACTTTTTCAATTGGCTGACCTGTTCGATCCGATATGATTTTGTTAATATCATGTTTTAACTTTAATATTCGTTTTGCGGTTATTTCAATCTCCGTCGCTTGCCCTTTCACTCCGCCAAGCGGCTGATGAATCATGATTTCACTATTTGGAAGTGCAAACCTTTTTCCTTTTGCTCCAGCGAGTAACAATAATGCTCCAAATGACGCTGCAAATCCCATACAGAGGGTTTGAACATCTGGCTTAATAAGATTCATCGTATCCAATATCGCAAATCCTGCTGTAGTTGAACCACCTGGGCTATTAATATATAGAAAGATATCTTTCTCCGCATCTTCTGCTTCTAAAAATAATAACTGTGCCACTACACTACTTGCTACTTGATCATTAATTTCCGATCCAATCATAACAATACGGTCTTTTAACAGTCTTGAATATATATCATAAGAGCGCTCTCCTAGCTTTGTTTGTTCTACAACATACGGAATTGCATTCATAAAAATCCCTCCATCTACTTTTTAAGCTGCGCATAACATGTAACCGTAATAAGAAGGTTTTTTCGTATTGAATAATAGCACTGGTTGCTTAGATGATAGGTGTGTAAATTGGATTGATGGAAGTAATTGTGTTAACAACTCTGGTTTCTGTTCATTTATAGCCGTGACTACTACCTCGACATCATCTTCTTGTCCGGCTAATTCAATACTCTCTTCTTCACTTACCTTTTTCAACCTATTTCGACTACGAAACAGCGAAGCCTTCACTGCACCTTCTGATATTGAACATATCTCCGCAATATCAGATAAACTATATTGAAAAACATCTTTTAATAAGAAGATGACGGATTGCTTTACATTTAATGAAGACAAAATTTTCTCCACCATCTCATGCAAATCAGCAATTTTTTCGTGTGGTTCTTCAAATGTAATCTCCTGCTCTAATTTCTTCTTAGCTGATTTTACTTTCACCTGATCTAGCCATTGATTTCGAGCGATTTTATACAAAAGCGTCATACAGATATCTTTATCTACATATTTTTGAAGTACTTTGCAAATCGTTTCTTGGGCAAGGTCTTCTCCGTCCCATTTGCTTTTTGTTAAAAACGTACAGTACCTTTTTAACTCCGCATAATTTTCAATAATAAAGTTTATATTTGAATAATTCATATCGATATGATTTCTTAAAACTCGAGTTACTTTTGTGCACAAAATAACCACTCCTTTTCAGCGCTTACTTAATAAACGATTTTACTGTGAAAAAAGTTACGGGTCTAATAAAAAATTTTTAGAACGTTTATGATTATTAAAGTGGGGTCATAAATATGTTATGTAGAATTTTACATGAGGAGGCAACAATATGCCAAAATTAACCGTTCTAGGTAGCGGAACATTTGATGTAAAGGAAGGAACAAAGTTAGTACTAGCACTTGAGGATAATGGTATTCACATTCTCCACCGCTGCGGCGGGAAAGCCCGTTGTACAACTTGCCGTGTAGAAATTATAGATGGTGATTTTTGCGAACCTACACATGTTGAAAAGAATGCGATTACTGAAAAAGGAATTGAAGATCATTTACGATTGTCGTGTCAAATGCACGTACATACTGATTTAACCGTTCGTCCCATATTAACAGTTGAAAATTCCGGATTAGATGCTGGACCACGACCAGCAGAATGAAGAGGAAAAACGATGACGGAATTAAAACGCTTAGCTGGTGAACATGCTGCTGACTTCATAAAGGATGGAATGAAAATCGGTCTTGGCACTGGTTCCACTGTATATTGGACGATACAAAAATTAGGACAGCTAGTCAACGAAGGATTATCTATTCAAGCTGTGCCAACATCAATAGAAACTAAACAATTGGCACAACAACTATCTATCCCTTTAATCTCTTTAGGTGACATAGATTATCTTGATCTCACCATTGATGGCGCAAATGAGATTAGCCCCGACGTGCAGTTAATTAAAGGTGGCGGTGGTGCCCTTCTTCGTGAAAAGATAGTTGCTATGTCTTCTCAGAAACTTATCATAATCGCTGATGAATCGAAACTTGTAATGGACTTAGGTACCTTTCCTCTCCCTATTGAAATCGTACCGTTCGCATGGGAACAAACTGCAAAACGAATTCAATCATTTGGTTGCCAGACGATTTTACGTATCCAAAACAATCAACCATTTATAACAGACAACGGAAATATGATCTTAGATTGTGTTTTTCCAAACCAAATAACCAAGCCAACCGAAACTCATCAGCAGTTAAAAATGTTAACTGGCGTGATTGAAACTGGTTTATTTATTAATATGGTAGATACAGCGATTATCGCAACAGAAAAAGGCATAAAAGAATTATAATCAAAAGGCTGACTCTAATCATTTAACATGCTTTAGATCAGCCTTTTACACTTAATAGCTTCGTTTATTTCCTTTCTTTACATATTCCCAATCTACTTCAACATTTTTTCTAGCTCTATGTAGTAACTGAAATAATGTGTCAATTTCCTCTTTTGAAAATCCTTCTAATGCAGCGTGATGAGAATATTCTTCCTCCCTCTTTAAAAGTGGATATAGTTGTTCTCCTTTTTTCGTTGGGAATAAATTTTTATTCTTTTTATTTTCTGCGTCACTTCTCTTTTCAATCAAACCTTGCTTTTCTAATTTTTGAATCGCGCGTGCGGCTGTTGTTCGATCCACTTTAATGAATTCCGCTAACTTTTCTTGAATAATACCCGGATTTTCACAAATACGAACAAGGTATAAGTATTGCCCTTTTGAAAGGTCCATTTCTTTAAATTCTATATTACTAATAGAATCTAAACACCTCGCAATCATTCCAATTTCTCGAAGTATTTCTTTCATCTTTCCTACACCTCAAAACATTTTGTTGTATTTACAACAAAAACATTATATCATACATTATGTAAACACATCACCTTTATATTCACATCATACCAGAAAGGACTGAATAAGTTGGAATCAAAACAAATAAAAGAAATAACTGATTTAGAAACTGCCTTTCAAATTCGAAAAGAAGTATTTGTCAAAGAGCAAGGTGTTCCTCTCGAGGATGAATTTGATACATTTGATACAGTAAGCGATGCATGTCATCATATTTTAGTTTATTTTAATAAAATACCTGTAGGAACGGGGCGCATTAGATTCGTTGATAACATCGGTAAACTAGAAAGAATCTGCATTTTACAACCTTATCGCAAATATGGTTTAGGAAAAGTGATTATCCAAACATTAGAAGAAATTGCTATAGAAAAAGAAATCTCTAAAGTCAAATTACACGGTCAAACACATGCAGAAGGCTTCTATAATAAACTAGGTTATCATACTTCTTCAGACGTATTTATGGAAGATGGTATCCCGCATATTCTTATGACGAAAGATTTATCTGTTAATGAGGCTATTAAATAATAGATTAAAATCCCTTTTCTACATCAGTGAAAAGGGATTTTAAAATTTTGTTATTATACTACTGTCACACTTATAATCTTTTTTGAAAAACGAATTCACAAAGCATACCAACACTAACTCCAATTGTATAAGCCAATAAATCACTCCACAAAAATCCATATCCTAATACAAGTCCCCCTAAAGTCGTTGCACGAATATTATCTATCCATTCCGCATGATATAATTGGCTCATTTCAATCCCATAGCAAAACAGTAAACTCAATAAAGCAACCTTTTTCGTCTCCATTTTATGAAAAAGAAATCCAAATCCAATGAAAATCATGAGAGCCCATAATGCATCTCCTAAGTAATCATTCAATAGAGTTGGTAAAGCATACGCAAACTTTCTTGATCCTAATCCTAAGATAATTACTAGTATCGTTAGTACCACATACAGTACCCTATTTCGTTTATAATCCATTCCTAAATCCTCTCTTATCGTAACAAACTTTTATTTACTCCTCATGCAACACTTGAAAATCAGTAACAATTGAAACTATATTTCCCTTCTCATCAACTCCCCAATAGGAAGGATAAAAACCGTCACCATAACCGGAACGGAACATAATCACATTACTTCCTGTTTCCTCACAAACAACACAGTTTCCCCATTCATCATCATGTTCTGTTAGAATATCGTCTATCAAATCATCATACAAGCTTATAAATTCGTTTCCTAATTCTTGTTGTAGCCTGTCTTCTATTTCTTCTAATTTATCAATTGCTTCAACATCTGCAAAACATCCTAGTCCTGTATCGACTGAATAACCAAAAATATACCCTTCCTCTAGTTCACTTACATTCTGCCCTGGTTTTATTGCCATCTTCCACTCAGTCACCTTTGATTCCGCTAATTTCAATTCAGCGCCCGCAATTAAGCCGTCGTTCCACCAAACCACAACTGGATATGTACCGGGCTGAATTGTATGTTCGAAGTGATTTTTATTAAAAATAAGAGGATCACAAGCAATGATTTTCCCCGAAGTAACTTTTAAGTGCTCTAATACTTCAGAACGTAAAACCTCACTATTCGGTTTGGATAATTCATGTAGTAGCTTTGACATACTATTTTTCTTCCTCTCGTTCATTTATTAATAGACTTTGATAAATATTCATGCTGACGGTCAAATAAGCCCCCCTAATTCCAACTAACGCTCTGTTAGTAAAGTACGATAGACAAAATCTATATTTTATTACACCCAATTTTGAATATGAGGACCAAAATACTTACCGATTTTCTCAACCTCAGTCATTATACGACTGATCCCAATCTCAGATGAAAACCAGTTTTCCTTCGTTATTCCATGCCTATCCATTACTGGTGCGACGAAGAATTCCATTTCTTTTGGAAATTCGGCTTGATAACATAATAATGCCCGACGAGAATGTCCCGCTTTACAGACAATTATCACTTTGTTAGGATATATGCCTGTTTTGTGTAAAACTTCCAACGATAAACGTGCATTTTCCAAAGTATGTTGTGCTTTATCCTCCTTGAAAATGGCTTCTTCAGGCACTCCGTTCGCAATACCAATATTTCTTAAGAAATCCCATTCAGTCGTTCCTACGTGTGGTTTATATCCGCCAGATGGAAGTATGTATGGTGCTATGCCCTGTTTATACAAGGAAACAGCTCTTTCCATGAGCGGAGGGTGATTAGCACCAGGAATTAAGATTACATCTGCTGGGGCAATTTCAGTTTCAACAAAAATAAAGTTGGTAATGCAATCGAATGGATAAGACATCATTTATTCCTCTCCCAAAATCTCTTTCTGCACCTTTTTCGAAAAAGATTGCAGAACTAAATTATAAGACCAATCTATCATTTTATTAATTTCCTCTTGCCCTAATCCTTTATTTATGTAAACTGTATTCCAATGCTTTTTATTCATATGATAGCCAGGGATAATTGAATCTGGATATTCTTCTCGAATCCGTAATGCAACATTTGGATCACATTTCAATGTAATTGCTGCTTTATCCCCTTTTTCATGGTTTAAAATCGCAAATATTTTATTATGAATTCTCATACATGTTGCATTCCATCCGTCTGGAGAATCTTCCGTTGCTTTTCTTTTTGAAAGACAGTGTGTACGTGTTGCTTCCAATGTTTTCTTCACCTCTTACATTTATTGATCCTCAGATTACAAGGTTACATAATATAATTATGTTATATTTCTAAGCGTTTCTCTAAAAAGTGCTGACTATAACCTTTAGGGTGATCTTCAACGACCCCAAACTCCCTGTAACCATGTTTTTTATAAAATTCAGGGGCTTGAAAACTAAATGAATCAAGTAATATAAGTCTACAGTTTTTCTCTTTGGCAATTTCTTCTATTTTATTTAATAATTGACTACCATATCCTTCATGGCGTACTGACTCATCTACCCATAAGAAGTCAATATGAAGGTGATAAAAATATATCGTTCCTGTTATGCCGCCAAATATTTTGCCAGCATCGTCTTTTAATAGAAAGCTTACATGTTCTAATGGGCTTTTTATTTCATCTGGTAGTACAGACATATTGTATTGGATTACTTTATTTTTTATATACTCACTTTCGTTTGGTGTGTACTGTTCTGTAATTTTCATATAATAATACTTCCTTTCCTATCAATGAAATAAGGACTAAAAGTCTCTTTTACTAAGAAGCTTTTAGCCCACACTATTTAATTATCTTTATTTTTTCTAGCCAAAATACTAACAATAACAACTTCTTCTTATATGCGAACATATTTCATTTCTTTTTCTATACACTCTTTATACAGACACATTAAAACTTCTATTATTTTAGAATCAACTTCTTGATTCTCATAACGATTTGGTAAATCCATTCCGCCAACCACATAAAGCAATGGATTCTCATGAAATATTCCTAATATACCAATATTTATAACAGAGGTAGGCAATCCACCTGTCATATGTGCCAAGTGGTAACTTGGTATTCCCTCATAGTTCCCTTGTTGTCTCACCATTCCATTTATAATGGGTTCCCATAACACCGGATTCGATTTATATCCTTGGAATATACGAATTAAAAGTTTAAGAACTTGTTTTAATTTCCCAACGTTTTTCGCATCCCTTGGGTCTTTCGTAATATAAATCTTTGAAAAAGAACTTTGAATTCTCCTATTTACTTCTTCCCATCCCCCGCAAAAGCCCACAACAGACTGTGCAATAAAATTGTCATGACATGCAATCATTACTTCCACGGCATTTCTTAATGCTAATACTGTTCTTTTTTGTAGATGCGGATATAGTTCTTTACTATCCTCTTTATTACTAAATGCTATATTGTCGATTTCATCACTCCAGCGAACCTGATTCTCTTCAACCATTTTAGCTATAGCAAATCCAATTGCAATTTTTGCTGCAGACGCTAGTGGGACCAATATATCATCATTATATAAAGCGACAATATTTTGGCTTTCTTGCGAATAAATAACTATTCCTACCTGATCTGATTTTATCTCCTTTATTTTCTTAATTACTTCCTCCATTTGTACGCGCCTCTTCTCGATTTCGTTTTATCCCTTTCAGTACTTCGATAATACGAATCAAAAACCCTTTAATGAAGTTAACAAATATATTCTCCTAGTTTTGTTCTAATTCTACCTGTAAAACATAGACTCCATTTTCTTTATGAAGCTCTACTACATTCACAACTGCATCAACATTTACAGCCCCATATATATGCGGATAATTTTGACCATTAGACGCCAATTCATATTTTATCTCCGCATCAACTAACGACGGATCAATTACAAGTAAGACTACCTCCATTTCAGTACGAAAATGTTTTTCTGCAACTTGAAGAGATTGTTCTAAAAAAGAACAATGAATAAATCCTTCTTGCTGAAGTGAAGCTTCGATTATTTCTCCTTTTGCTTTTCCTACTTCCCATTCTCTTTTTCTCATTACCTTTGTAATCATAGTCAATTTCTTCTTCCCCTTTTCTTCTTTATAGAAAAACAAGAGGATTTTCCCGCTTATCACTTGAAAATCCTCTTTAAATATCTATTATTTACTTTCATAAAATTCTTCTTGTATTCCTTGGATTAAAGGTGATGCTTCCCCAGAATAGAAAATCCGTAAATCATGGAGAGATCTCGTACATCCAACATATAATAATTTTGCATCATGCTTTGTACCTTTATAATGTACTTCATCAACATCGATAAGAAGTACCGCATCAAATTCTAGCCCTTTTGCTAAATAGACAGGTACAACTGAAATCCCACCCTCATATTTACTTTGATTCGCTTCGATGACATTAACAGTAATCCCTGACGCTGTTAACTTCTCATATATATCACGGCACTCATCATCTGTTCTTCCTATTACAGCAATTGTTTTCACATTTTCATTCTGCATATGTTGTAGAGTCTTTACAATTGCGGCAAATTGGTCGTCCGTAGAAATAACCTTTACTTTCTCACCACTTCGAAAAACTGGAGTTGCGAGTCCTACTGGAATGTCCGCGTTTTTAATGACTTCATTTGCAAACTCGATAATTTCTTTTGTGGAACGATAACTTCTCGTCAGTTCATAATAACCAGTTTCTTGAAATACCTCTTTAAAGTCATTCCAATCTTCAATTCCTTGATAATCATATATAGCTTGCGATAAATCACCTAAAATCGTAAACGAGTTACCCATTGTAATTTCTTTTAATATATGAATTTGGAATGGTGAAAAATCTTGCGCTTCATCTATTACAACATGGTGGAATTTTTGCCCGATTTCAATACCTGCCAATCGGTGGTGAATATGAATAAGAGGCGCTAAATCTTCTACATACACTTCTTTTTTACGGCAATTTTTTTCTGTTTCTTGAACAAGTTCTTTAGGCAGTACTTCCAATATCTCTTTTTGCTTCATCATCGAACCATAAAGTGACAATGGACTCATTTTAGGCCAAAATTTCATATAAGTATTTAATCTCTTTATAGCTTCTTTTTTTAATACTTTTTTCTCGTTTGTTCCTTCAAACTTTTTAAGTTCAATCTCAATCCAGCGCTTTATCCGGCCAACTAATCGCTCTCTTCGCTTCTTTAATGGATAATGCTTATATTCAATTTGCATCCATTTTTTGATTTCTTCTACTGTGATAACAGCTTTATCCCATGCCTCAAAATCTTTTGTTGGTACTAGATTCTTCTCAAATTGAATCATGCTTTCTTCAATGAAAGTTTTAAATTTCATCGTTCCTTTTAATTTACCGAGCATAACTTTATTATCATCACGATTGATTGAAAAAGCTTCTGTCAACTTTTCTTCAGTATCTTTCAATTTCACCGCATCATCTAATGTATTTAGCGCCCAATCTTGAAATGTTGTTTGCCTAATATTTCCGACGCCAAGTTCAGGAAGTACACTAGAGATATAATCTAAAAACAAACTGTTTGGAGCAAATACAATCATTCGTTCCGCTTCTAGTTGCTCACGATATTCGTAAATTAAAAAAGCAAGGCGATGTAAAGCGATTGTTGTTTTTCCGCTCCCTGCAACCCCTTGAATCAATAGTGGTAAATTCTTCTCTGCACGAATAATATCATTTTGTTCTGATTGTATCGTCGAAACGATATCTTTTAATTTGTTATCCTTGTTTTCACCTAATCGATATAGAAGAAAATCATCTGCAAGAGATACATCTTCACTTCCTTTTACATATGTATCAACAACACGTTCCAGTTCTCTTTTGCGAATAGCAATGTTCCTTTTTAAATACACATCGCCTTCTACTAAGCCATCTGGTGAATGATAAAAAGCCGGTTCTTCACCACCAGTAAATGAATAAAACATACTAGCAACAGGTGCGCGCCAGTCAATAACAATTGGTTTCATCGTTTCTTCATCAGAAACACCAACTTTACCAATATAAATTGGATTTGGTTCTGGCTGTCCATCCTCCTGAAAATCTAATCTCCCAAAGTATGGTTCTTGCACACCAATACGTAGGTTTTGCCGATTTGACTCCCTCATACTTTCAAGAATTTGCTCTTTAAAATCCTCCCCATAATAAACTGGAATTTTTTCCAGTTTATCTAGTTGTTCATCCATTGTAGATAAGGTCTCTTTCATTCGCTGTAATTCTTCTTCAAATATGTTACTCATTAAGATGATTCCCTCCTGTCCGTTCGAAATTTTCAGTCGAAATACAATTGTATAAAAAATCCATTCATAAAGTCAATAGTTTAATTGAGAATTTTCTAAAATATAAAAGAGGCAAAGGGTGAATCCTTTGCCTCTTTTATAAAAATGATGTTAATCTGAATAAAACATATTTTTCATTTCATATATTCAGACATAATTGTACCATGTTGCAACATCGTTTCAGCCTCTACGGAAAACACTGTATCAGCATCTTCTTTCTTATCTACGAGAATACCACGAGCCTTTCCATGTAGAATGAATAAGTCATATAAATGTGGTTTCATTAAAGATGTTAAAGCTTTCCCCATTAGTACAATTCCTTTCTCATTACCATCCACATTGTTCGCATACATCGGGTACTGTTTTAACTCGATATCAGCCCATATCATTTTATTTTCCTTTAAGTCAAAGATAATCGGGATTGAAATTGTCGAGTTACTTGTTAAATCTAAGCGATTTATCACATTTCGTGGGTCAAATATTTCTCCTGACTGCGGTTTACTTCGCAACATCCAGCCTGCAAAGCAGACTGGCAATTCTGCAAATAAATGTCCTGTAAAAGAAAAAACGTTCATTACAACATATCTTCCGCCACAATCTCGAATCGATTGTATATCTAAGTCTATGAATTCACATGCTCCTTTTGGCGCAGACGTAATATCCCCACTATGAGCCCCTTGAAATAAATTTGATTTAAGAGCCGTGTAATCAATATGCGTCATATAGTTCCAATCATCTCCGTATAAAACAGCTGATAAGTCAACATCTACACGACCCGTTTTCTTTCCATCCACTATCCCTTCGCTCCAATATAAAAAGAAACGAAGTGTATGACCATTCGCTATTGGTTCAACACTGCCTCGCACAAGTGTCCGCAAACTTTTACTCGCAGAACGTTGAGAAAACGGAACCAAATATTGTTTTAAATTTGGATCCACATATACTTTCCCTAAAGAAGGAAGTGATTTAAAATGTGTACACAATGCCTCTTCAGTAATTTTCACTACCCGTCCGCATACATACTCACTAAGCAGAGGAAGCGTATTTTCCCTTGCATATACGTTTGCTATATTTCCTTTTGGAAAAAAGACACGCATCGGCTTTTGTTCCACACGGTTTTGAAAATGCGAATGTATTTGCAACAGAACAGGCGTGCTGATTTGATTGGCTATTGTACTATATTGTGATAAGATTTCTTCTATATCGCCTCGGCGCAAAAATAGATCTAACCGTCTTCCGAATTCACCAGGACGTAAAGCTAAAACTTGAGCAGCTTTTGTAATATCCCCTTCGTTTAATAACGCTTCTACTTCACTTCGGTACGTGTGAATTCGCATATCATTCACGACAACATGAAATGCCGCACAAGCTTTTGGATATCGTTTTTTATATTGAAAAGGGTGTAGTTCTTTTGCTACACGCTTCCACATTTCTCTATGACGAACCATATCTTCACATGAATCTCCACATTTCTCAATGCAAGATAAAAATAGACGGCGTAATTTCCTTGGGATTCTTTGAAACTTTGTTGGAGTTGCTAAACTTACATCACCTTCACTGTATGCAACAATAAGCCGCAGCACATCTGTACATGTTTGTATGTAAGGAGCAATTAGATTAAACGATACATCACGATACTTTACAAGCGTACTTAATACCACAGCTTTATTTTCATGATGAAGAATTTCACTTGGTAATAATTCATAGTAATATTCATAGTTTGCTAATACTTCACTTATATCTTCTTTATAATCTTGGGATAAACTACTATTGGCAGCTATACGTTCTTTTATCGTGCTTAAAAAGCCTGAAAATGTTCCAAGTGACAATACTCGCAATTCATGTTTTTCTGCAAAAGGCGGTCGCTCTATCTTTATTGTGTCTGGTCTTAGTCCAAACCAATAATGCAAAATCGCATTTATATAAAGCTGACTCTCCTCCTCATCCATCACCTCTTCTGGAAAATTCGGATAAAAAGGTTTATATGTGACATGACTACCTACTCTCTCTTCTAATAGAGAGAGTAGATCTTGATACCACGGTAGAAACTCCTCTATTGCTAGTAATTGTATTGCCTGCAACAGCTCAGATGAAAAAGTAAAACCTAGGCTATGAATATTCTTCAGTGCACTAGCAAGTATTGGTGCAGGAAGTGACCTGTTCCCTTCCGGAAGCATTACTTTTGATTGTTTCAAATACATCTTGTTCCATTGTTTCAAGTTTCATCATCCTCTATATGTAAAAATAAAAAAATCAGGGATTAACTATTTTGCCACTATTTGCAAAAAGCTGTTCCTGATTTTCAGAGTTAGTATGTAATATAAAATGCACAAGAAAGCCACACCCCTAATTTCCAAAGAGTGAATAGAAGGAAGGAGCGTGATGGCCTGTGCACATATAGTATACAAGATGCAAATTATTTTGCCAAGTAAAGATGCTTCCTGATAATTAGCTTTACGAAGGATTACTATGATTGAATTCTTCCTCTAACAATTTCGCTACATTGCTATTTCATGTTTATACTTTACCCAATCGCCAGAAGTGATTGGTTTCTGTAACATTTTTTTATTCTGTGCCGTATATACATGTGCATGTATTTCTTTATTCTCAAAATAAATCGATTGCGTAATTCTATTATACAAATCGGTCTCTGGATTCCCTGTATATTCTTCGAGTTCATCTAACTTTTGCAACACTTCATCATTGACTTCATACATTTCTCCATACACCTTTTCCTTTGTAGAAGAAATCATCGCAGGATATCCTTCATTTGTATCAAATAATCGGCCACATGTCCAAGCAAATTCAGCAACACACACTGCCCCATATAAGTAATGCGCATTTGCTTGTTGTTTTCTTAATGTGCCGTAAACAAATACATAGTGCATTTCCCTGTCCCCTTAATACTTCTCTATTTTCTTATTTGTAAATAAGCACGAATCATAAAGTAACTCACTTCATCTGGAAGTTGTTCTTTAATAGATTTTAATCCGCCTTCTGCATGCTGCATTGCTGTTTCAATAAGAGATTCATATTCTGCCGGTACAAAACTTGACCAATCTACTTCCATACCTTCTTCATAACAACGAATTAAGTGGTTTTCGACAGTTTGGCGTGATAAACCTCTTTCTTTTGCAATTGTACTTAACTCAGTTCCTTGTTTATACATTTCATACGTTTCTAAGTGAGAATTTGCTGATGCTTTTCCAGATTTTTTGCGTTCCGTAACAACTTCTGTTTTAATCGTTTCAGCGTAATCTGAGTTTTGTTCAATAAAATGAATAACTGCTTGTAAAAAGTGAGAACCGTACTTCGCAAGTTTATGTTCTCCAATCCCTTTTACTTGTAGTAACTCGTTTTCACTTTGTGGCATTTTCGCACACATATCTTTTAACGTTTGATCAGAGAAGATAACAAACGGTGGTACGCCTTCTCCTTGTGCAATTTCTTTCCTCACTTCACGTAGCACTTCAAATAACGGATGATCTTGCACAATTTGCCTTGTTTCTACCCTTTCTTTCCGTAGCACTTTTTCATTTCCGAGTAACACTTCTTTCCCTTTTGCTGTTACCTTTAAGGTTGGATACGTCCCATGTTCCACTGCAATTAACTCTTCTGAAATTAAGAACTCAATAAACTCACTTACTTCTTTTACGCTACGATTCGATAAAAGACCGTATGTTGGTAATGTATGAAAATTAAATTCAATTACTTTTTTATTTTTTGATCCGGTTAACACTTGTGCAATCATTTGCTTTCCAAATCGCTGGTTTGTTCGAATCATACACGATAAGACCATTTGTGATTCTCTCGTAACGTCGACGCTCTCACGTTCATCTGTACAATTCCCACAGCGTCCACAATCTTCTTTCGGTTCCTCACCAAAATACTCTAGAATAAATGATTGTAAACATTGTTCCGTATGGCAGTAATCTGTCATATGCTGCAATTTTTCTAGTTCATTTGAGAAACGTGATTCCCCAGTAGATTGATCAATTAAAAAGCGCTGCACTTGTACGTCTTGCGAAGAATATAACAAGATACATTCACTATCTAATCCGTCACGACCAGCACGTCCTGCTTCTTGATAATAACTTTCCATGTTTTTCGGAAGTTGATAATGAATAACATATCGTATGTTTGATTTATCAATCCCCATACCGAATGCCGATGTCGCTACCATTACACTCACTTCGTCACGTAAAAATCGCTCTTGCTGTTCATTACGATCATGATCATTCATTCCGGCATGATAACGCGCAACTGAAACTCCTGCTTGATATAAATCTTCATACAACTGATCGACAACTTTTCTTGTCGCTGCATAAATAATTCCAGATTCCTTTTTGTTTTGACGAATATAATCCGCTAAATATGCATTTCGGTCCTGTCCTTTAATCACCGAAAATGATAAATTTTCCCGTTCAAAGGTTGTCATTATTGTATTCGTTTGATCGATTTCTAGCGCATGACAAATATCTTCACGTACTTGTGGTGTCGCAGTTGCGGTTAACGCAAGTACAAGTGGTTTTTCTGGAAGATAGTCTAAAATACGATGTATATGTAAATAACTTGGGCGGAAGTCATGCCCCCACTGCGAAATACAGTGCGCTTCATCAATTGCTATCATCGGTATTTTCATATCTATTAATTGATCCACAAATTCCATTGAATCAAGACGCTCTGGCGCCACATATAACAGCTTATAATGACCTTGTTTCGCTAACTGAATTCGTTGGTTTGCTTCTGTAATAGAAATTGAACTATTAATATATGTAGCTGAAATCCCGTTTTGTACTAATGTATCTACTTGATCCTTCATAAGTGAAATCAGAGGCGAGATAACTAATGTCGTCCCCTCAAACACTAATGCTGGAATTTGATAACAAATCGATTTACCGCCGCCTGTTGGCATGATACAAACGGTATCTTTTCCATCCAGTACATTTTTAATTGTCTCATCTTGCCCTCTGCGGAATGACGAGTAACCAAAATAGGACGCTAAAAGTTCTTGTGCTTTTGTAAACAAAAAAGATTCACCTGCTTTTCTTATTCTTTCATCTACTAGTATTATATCATCACTTAAAACTCATTGTACTCCCTACTTCCCTCCATTTCTTCGCATGCTTACGTATAATCGTTAAAAACTCATGTAAAGCTGGAGAAATCCATTTGTTTTTATGATAGGAAAGTTGTGTTGTAAACTTTGTTTCATTTGAAATGACAGCATGTAGTCTCTTGTCTTTCTGCTCTTGCTCAATCGTAATAATTGGCAATAATGAAATTCCTAATCCGCACATTACACATTGCTTGATTGCCTCAATGCTCCAAAATTCAAACGTACTCTCATGCTGAATCCCTTGTCTTTGTAAATAATGCTCAAAAAATGCTCGGTAACTGCATCCGCGTTCTGTGTACAAAAAGGTTTCCTCTTGAGAAAATTGGACATTTTGCGAATCTGTTTGTATAACAATATAATCTTTCGGAAAAACAAAAGCCATTTGCTCCATTACAAGTTGCTCAATATGTAAATCCTCTTCATGACGCTCGGTGTCTAAGAGGAAAGCAATATCTATATTTCCACTCTTTAAATCATTTCTCAATTCCCTACACGTTGAAGCTTTTAATGTAATTTTTACTTTTGGATACTTCTTTTTGTATTCATGAAGAATAGAGGGCAATCGGTAAATTGTTAATGATTCTGGAGCACCAACTACAATTTTTCCAGTAATCTCATTATTCACGCTTGGGATTTGTTTTGCTTTCTCGGACAAAGCAATCATTTCATTCGCATAAGGCAGTAAATGCTTCCCTACATCTGTTAACACCATTTTTTTCCCTAACCGATTGAATAAAGGTTGTCCCATTTCTTGTTCAATTGCTTGAATATGCCCTGTTACAGTAGATTGAGCGTATCCTAAAAAGTCGGCTGCTCGTGTGTACCCTTCTAACTCAACAATCGTTTTAAAAGTTTTTAAATGCCGAATCTCCACTTCAATCTCTCCATTCTAACATCACGATTTCCGATTATTAACTTCATATATATCTATTTTACTGATAGATAAACCCCAATTACAATAAAAGAAACTCATAGATTTTAATTATCCAAAAGGAGATGTATTCAAGTATGAGAAAGAAAAAATTAGGCCCCGTACTTCTCAGCGGTTTAATTATCGGTCCAATTTTAGGATCAGGAATCATTTTACTCCCCCCACTTATTTACAAAACAACTGGAGATTACGCCATTATTGCTTGGCTCCTTATTATGGGGGTTGGATTTCTTTTTGCTTCACTATTTGGTAAGTTAAGTATTCACTTCCCTAGTGAATCTGGAGTGGCGCACGCAGTAGATCAAGCATTTGGACCTTCTATGAAACAATTAACTTCTATTTTCTTTATAATAGCAGGATGCCTAGGACCTACTGCTGTTCTCATGACAGCTAGTCAATATATAACTGCTTTATTCCCAAACTTTAAAGTACCGCTAGAGGGTTTAGGCGTTCTTTTAATGGGAATTTGTGTATTGATTCTATTGTTAGATATTTCATCTATTGGAAAAGTATCATTTATTTTTTCCACAGCTGCAACCGTTCTTTTATTAAGTGGAGGAATCAGTTCTATTCCTCATTTTCGATCCGAACAGCTATTTCAAACACAATTTTCTTTCGAAGATTTTGGATATAGCATCTTATTGCTCTTTTGGGCTTTAGTTGGTTGGGAGATTATTGGGAACTACAGTATGGATGTCAAAAATAGAAAGAAAACTATTCCACAAGCAATTGCTATAAGTACGCTTACTGTAACGATTGTTTGCCTTGTTGTAGCAGGTGCTACCCAGTGGATTGAAATTTCTGGTTCAAATCAAGAAAATTTACGGATAACAGCCATATTAGCTACTTTATTTGGAGAGTTTGCTATTCCTCTTATCGCCTTTATTACTACTGTACTTTGCATGAGTACATATTTATTAGTTGTTGGAGGGGTCTCACGTCTTATCGCATCTGAAACCAAACATATTACGAAGCTATCTAAACTTTCATATCGCACGAAATCGAACGTACCAACCTATTCTTTACTTTTATTAATCGGCATACATGCCATTGCATTTATCTGTCTATATAATCATCTCATTACAGTTGAACAAATCGTAGCTATTGCAAATGCTTTCTTTATCTGTAATGCCATTTGTGGAATCTTTGCAGCATATAAATTATTACCAGGTCTATTTAATAAAGTACTCTCTTCAAGTTTAATAGTTTGTTTCCTTATCATTCTCTCTTTCTCTTCCTTTTGGATTTTAATAAGTATTGGGGTGTTAGTTGCTTTCTATGGGTTACAACACATTAAGAAGAAACAAGACACTTATGAAAAAGGGATTTCAATAAGATAATGAAAAGGAAAGATTCTCATTAAAACTATTTCTCATACAAATTACACATTCACTACTATAATATATCCGCATCAAATTAAGGGAGGTTTATTTATGAAACGCAACAATAATCTAATTGGTTTTCGTTCTTCAAATAAACAACTCAAATTTTCTAGTCGTGATGCTTGGAAATATGAATCTCTTTATAAATACCGGCCTTTATTTTCATATAAAAAGCTTTTTAGCATCTTTTTCAAGAAAACAAGGCGTTAATATTATTCATACAAAGTTTCTCAATACACAACCTATGGACTTCACTCATCACAATTGTTAACATCTAAGTAATCTATTGGATTAAACCCCTTCTTACGACCTGCTTTTTACTTGCAGGTCTTTTTTCATTTTATACTTAGCATGTAAATCATACAAAACATCAAAACAAAAAAATGTGCTGTAGATACAGCTAACATCGGTTGTAATTTCATTTTTTTCTCAATACACAAAATTACTTTCATTTGTTACGATAAAAGTACTCCAGATGGGTTATTGCTCATCAACATTATCTAGTCAGAGAGACCTGCAGCGGGAAGTAGGTCTCTTTGCCTTTGTTTGAAGGGTTTCTTATATTATCCGCACTAGGCCTCCATTCATTTGGACACATTTACCAGGTTTCTTTCCAAGAAATTCATGTTAAGATTACTTTGTCGAGTCCGACATTCTCGACAATACCCTTACGAAGCCCTGCTACTTCCCTTGCAGGGCTTCATTTATTTTATATTCACTTGCAACACCTACTTCAGCTAAATTCCCTACATCTTGTCTGTGAACTACCCGCCACTTAACGCTCTTACGAGCTGTTTGAAGCGAGGACTTCTCGGTTAGTCGTTACTTTTATTAGCTAACGAATTAGTCGTAAGACCACGAGCTATCGCCCTGCACACGCTTGAGGAAGGAAAATTCTTCCGGATAAAGCGTTAAAATTTTATATAAATCCAACTCTATAATATTTTTATCTTCTAGAAATCCTTTAATAATATTTACAGTAATCTTTTACCATTCACTTTATCTCTTTACATTTAACATGTATCAAGATATTTTATTAATATCTTTGTTTACATTTGTAGGAGGAAACGTATTGATTAATGCACTAGGTCTCGCTTTTATTCTTTCTAATAAGCCTGAAAAGAAGAAAGTTTATCTTAATGATAGATTTGCACTAATAGATATTATTGAATCTAAAGATGTATATGATTCTGAGGGGAATCCATTAGTAGAACTAACATGTAAATACAGTATTTATTTAGATGAAAAATACTACTGCAAATCCCTTGATGACTACACCGGACAAGTATTTCCTTTCCTAAGTGCAAAAATTGGAAAAGGTCTTATTAGAAATTTAAATTATCATTTTTCATATGTTGATGTATACGATAAAAAACCACCAGTTAAAGAAATAAGAAGCCGTATGGAACAAGTAATAAATTATACATGTTCTAAATGAAGGTTCTCTGTCAAAAAAAGGGGGAATTTCTATAGCCCCCTTTTTTCATGAACGAATGATTAATCTTCATCTCGATATGTTAATTCAGTTAAAAATTCTTCTAGTGAATCGCTATGTAAAAGTGGATCCCACTCCCCCATTCCATGTTCAGCTGTATACACTGGGAAATTTACATCTTTTACATCAACAAAAAATGGATCGCCCATTAACTCCTCATATCCAATAACAAACCAGCTTTCTTGCCAATCTCCTTTTTCATTTCCAATAAAAGATTCATTCTCTAACCCTCCTACACGATAACCTAATTGTCCTTCCTCAAATTCATCTCTTGAAAATATATAAACAGGCATCATTTCTTCTGTAATATCTAAAATTTCTACCTCATGAATTTCTAAGCGATCGAGCATACATAGTAATTTTTCAATTTCATTTTTGTAGGACATTTTAAATCCCCTTATCTAATTTTTATAAACCTATAACTATAATAATACGCAACTCCTTTATGTACAGCATCTTTACTAAATCTCGTTATGATTTTCAACCGCACACTTTAATTTCTGCAACATATACCCAATCCCTTTACAGCCTTCTAATGGATAAGAAATGATCTCTTCTGGATATAACTTTGTCACCACTTTTTTATGTTTCTTTCCTGCAAGCAAGATAATTTCATCAAAGTCTAACAGCTTTTTATCAATCATCTGTTTTTTTAATTGTTCTATACGAATAATCTCATCGCTTTTCGAATTAAAAGCAAGGTCATAGTTTTCTTTTACGATATCGGTTGGAAGTAAAAATCCATGCTTTGCCGATAAAATAACCCAATGTGTAAAAAATTGAGAAGCATATGCTTGACAGGCTTTTCCGAATGGACTAATGTATACATTTTTCGCTTCTGTTGGTCCCTTATCAGGATACTTATCCCAAATCTTCTTTTTTCCACATGGAATGATGCATAGCCTTTTCATTATTAAGTTCTCACCTCTTTGCTCCTTCAATTCCATATACTTTACTTCATATTCTCTTAAATTTAATAATAAAATCATAGCATTTTTCATTCAAAGATAAAAATATCAGGTTTTTCTTTTCTTCCTATCCAATTTCTATTTTCCCTATACAGAATATTAAAATTCCAGACGTTAATGTCTGGAATTTTATCCTTCCTAAAAACAAAAAAGAACAAGCAGACTGTATATCTGCTTGTTCTTTTACCTTCAAAGTTACTCTTATAGAGCTTGGAATGTTTCTGTTAATACAGGAACGATTTGTTTTTTACGAGATACAACACCTTTTAAAGTAGCTGTATTGTTTTCTAACATTACGTTGTATGCTTTTTCAACAGCTTGTACTGCTTTACCGATCGCAAGACCAACAGAATCGTTAGTTAAGATATCAGTTACAACGAATAAGAATAGGTCTAAACCTTTTTCTTCTACTACTGCAGAGATTACTTTTTCTAATTCCGCTTGGTGTACAAGAACGTCGTTTGTATCAACAGCGTTTACTTGTGCGATTTCAACTTTTGCATCACCCATTTGGAATTCTTTTGCATCAAGTGAGATTAATTGCTCCATTGTTTTACCGCTTAAATCTGCACCAGCTTTTAACATTTCTAGGCCGTAGCTTTCTGCGTCAACACCAGCGATTTCCGCTAATTCACGAGCTGCAGCTACATCTTGTTCTGTGCAAGTTGGAGATTTAAATAGTAAAGAATCTGAGATAATTGCAGATAACATTAAACCTGCAACTTCTTTACGAATTGCAACGCCGTTTTCTTTGTACATTTTGTTTAAAATTGTAGCTGTACAACCAACTGGCTCACAACGATAGTATAAAGGATCGCTTGTCTCAAAGTTAGCAATACGGTGATGATCAATAACTTCTAACACACGAACAGTTTCGATATCGTTAGCACTTTGTTGACGTTCGTTATGGTCAACTAAAATAACGTTGTCCACTTCGTTTGCTACTGTCTCAACAAAACGCGGTCCTTCTACTTTAAAATGATCTAACGCAAATTGAGTTTCACCGCTGATTTCACCTAAACGTACAGGCTCAGCATTCATTCCTAATTCTTTTTTCAGCTCTGCATAAGCAATCGCAGAACAAATTGCATCTGTATCTGGGTTTTTATGCCCGAAAACTAGTACTTTTTCCATGATTTCCACCTCTTCATGAAAAGGATATCTTAAAGAAGCAAATATGACAATATTTTAAGCGCATTTTTTTATAAATAAAATCAAGTTTCTATTATATTTACAAAAAAAAACACCTTAGTTCTCCTATAATAAGAGGAAATAAGTTTGAAAAGCGGAATAAAATCATTAAAAGACCATTTATTAAAAGGAGGTTTTCCATTATGGCTATTATAAAGCTTGAAGATGGTGTGGACTTATACTACGAAGACCAAGGAAAAGGTACACCTATTCTTTTTATTCATGGAGTTTGGATGAGCAGCCGTTTTTTTCATAAGCAAATCCCTTATTTCAGTGAAAAATATCGTGCGATTTCAATTGATTTACGAAGCCACGGGCGCTCTCCTCATATTGAAAATGGACATACAATTACAAACTATGCCCATGATGTACACGCTTTTATAGAGCGTTTATCTTTAAAAGATGTTATCTTAGTAGGCTGGTCAATGGGGGCATTTGTTGTATGGGAATATATAAAGCAATTCGGAGAGAAAAATATTAAAGCTTCTGTTATTGTTGATGAATTAGCGTCGGATTTTAAATGGCCTGATTTCCCAATCGGTGCCGTTGATTTCCCGACGCTAATTCATTTCATGAGAGAGATTCAAACAAATCAAACTGAGTTTCTAAAAGGCTTTATTCCTCTCATGTTTAAAAATCCACTTTCCATAGAAGATTCAACTTGGATGCTTGAGGAAGTCACAAAAGTTCCCGCATCTATTGCGAGCGCTATTTTATTCGATCAATCTGTTGTTGATTACCGTAAAGAGTTAAAGACAATCACAAAACCAACTTTGCTTTGTTTTGGAAGAGAAGAAAAATTAATCCCGGTTTCCGCAGGAGAACATTTGCATGAACATATTCATAATTCCAAACTCGTTATTTTTGAGAACAGCTGTCACTGCCCATTTCTAGAAGAAACAGAGCGATTTAATACTGTACTAGACTCTTTTATTCAATCTCTTTCCTAGTTTTATACTTTTATTAACAAAAAGGTCATTCACTCTATACAATGAATGACCTTTCTTTATTTACTGTTGACCTAAAATAGATGCGAAGAAGGTAAATCAAGATATGAAGATTGATGCGCCGAATCAGTCACACCATTATTTACAAGATTCACATCTATAACTTGATAAAAAGCATTTCCAGTATCAGCAATTTCCCAAACAGCTAAAATAAGATGGTATCCATTTCGATCAGTAGGTACGTTGGCCTCATGAATAACTGTTGTCCCTGGCCTGATTCCCCCATCATTCTTTACATAAAAAGGTACTAGATCTAAATCAGAACGACTCAATGGTTTATTAGGATCCCAATCTTTTTTCGTAATATAGTATTTCCATTCTTTTGTGCTATGTGGTGCCGTTAATTTCCATTGAAATGTATTTTTTCCACCACTTAATGGCACCTTCTTCCATCTATCAACCGTTTGCACATCTAAATCTGGAAAATGTCCCGCTCCAGCGATTTGTCCGTCAGATGGTCCAAGCTGAGGAAATGAACCAGGTCCTTCTACACTTTGAGGCTCATATTGAATTGGCCCACAGTTTGTATTCACTCCTTGTTTACATAAATAAGAGCGACTGGCTGGCGATTCTACATATCCGTGCGCTGAAGCTTTTTCTGTAAAACCAAATGTTAATACTCCCGTAAATAATACCCCGCAACTTAACATAGCCTTTTGAAAACCTTGAAAGTGTTTACTTTTCCTTTTCATCATTTTGTCCCCTTTCTTATGTTGAATGCAGATGAAAACATCCAGTTGCCTAGTCATCTTCTCTACACCATTTATAGATCAAGGGAACTTGTCCATAGAACAGTTTTTAAACTTTCTCAAATTCATAAGGTGTTCATATATACTTAAAAATCTATAAATTACATGCTTTTCAATTTTTTATTGGTTTCTGTTTACTTCCTTGTCATCTATTGAATCGTGTTCAATTTTTACCCACGATGCTTCTAAGGTATCACCTAAGAAACGAGAAACAAACTTTAATTCATCTTGAGTGTATCTATTTAAAAATCGAATAACTCCTTTATTAATTTCTTCATGTAGCGCCTGATGTAAATGAAATAATTCCTTTCCTAAAGAAGTTGTTTTAAATAAAATTTCCTTTTTATTATTTGGAAGCGTTTCTGTCGTGATTAATTTTTTAGTAACTAACCGACGAGGTGATTTAATTAAACAAGATTTTTATCAGAAAAAAGGCGGACTTCAAACAACACTACCAACTCCAATAGGAAGTCAAGGCGTTGGGGTTGTTGAATCAATTGGTCCTGAAGTGGATAACATTCAAGTTCGAGATCGGGTTGTTTGTGCCGGCGGAAGCGGAACTTATGCTAGTCATGTTTTAATTCCATCCAAGCGATTAATTCCCATTCCAGATGGCATCAGTTTTGAACAGGCAGCTGCAGGATTAATTCAAGGATTTCTAGCGTGGGCCTTCACGCATGATGCCTATCCTATAAAAAAGATGACTGGTGTTTGGTTCAAGCAGCGGCCGGTGGAATTGGACTTTTTCTATGCCAAATGGAAAAAATTCGTGCTGGCCGCGTCATTGGTATTACATCAAAGCAAGAAAAAGCTCAATATGTAACTGCAGCTGGTGCTGATGAAGTAATCATTTCTACGCAATCTGATATTGCGAAAGAAGTGAAACGAATTACTAACGGCCAAGGAGTATATGTCGTTTACGATGGCGTTGGAAAAGATACATTTGAAGCAAATCTAAATAGTCTTTCTCTTGGTGGATATTTTATAAGTTATGGGCAATCTAGTGGCTATGTACCCCCATTCGATTTAATGACCCTTCAAGAAAAAGGTTCCCTCTTTATAACAAGAACGAACGGTCTTCCTTACATGAAAAATTGGTCTCAATATATTCAAGATTTCGTTACATGGATACAAAATGGTAAGCTTTCAATACAAATCGATCGCACTTATTCACTCATAGACGCTCCCCTCGCTCATGAAGCCGTTGAACGAATAAAAACAAGCGGAAGAATTTTACTTATACCGTAATGGAAAGTTCTAATATTTCAAGTTTGATATCTAAAAAAATAAAAAGGCTCTCCTTAAAAATGAAAAAATCTATTTTTAAGAAGATACCTCTTTCATTTAATGATTCTGACTTTTGAGTTCTACCATACACTCCTGTACTAAAGTTACTGCTTGACTCATCGCAGCTCCACCAGCAAACGCTGCCGAAACACCACACGCTTCTAAAACTTCTTTATCAGAGCATCCTTGATCAATACACCCTTTTGTATGATAGATCGTACAATATTCATCTTGCGTCGCTAAACTAATACCTAGTGCAATAAGCTGCTTTTCGCGTTTCGTTAAGGCTCCCTCTTGAAAACAAGCTTGTGTAAATGCATTATACGCTTCTGCAATTTCAGGGATTTGCTGTGTGAATTTTCCAAGACCTTCTTTAAAATGAAGTAATGTATCATTTGTAGAACCATGTTGTTGATATTCCATCGTATTCCCTCCGTTACTTGAACTATGTACGAAACTTAGTGTTTACAAAAACAAGCATTGTATTCTATAACATCTTATTAGTCATTGTTTTTTTCGAACCGTTGACTTCTATCCTTACACCATTTAAAAATGCGCATACTAAAAAGAGCTGTCGAGATTACTCTCAACAGCTCCTTTTCACTACTCATCCGAGTTATTTAAATTCGCTAGTGCGGTAATACCTTCTTCATCATCTAACTCAAGCTGTAATCTTGCTGCGAACGGATTGACATTGTATTCCTTATCAAGCCATAAGCGAAGTGCTTCAATTAAATTTGCTTGAATTAAAATTTGCTCGCGACCATTTACTTCTACTTCAGCAGAAAAACCATAGTCATCATCATACATCAGTTCAACTAATACCGCTTCTGGTTCAACTTGACGCTTTTCTGCGATATATACACACAGTGCGTTTATCAGCTCTTGTTCCGAAATTTTTATCGTCTCCATGCTGCTTCTTCCGCCTGTTTCTTACGTTGGTTTTTGAAATATTTAAATGCTCGAACCGCTAACATTACGATACCAGCCATTACTAACATGTTTACCATGAATGCTAATACAGAACCAAGTGCTCCCATGTTTGCGAATAAGCTTCCCATTAGTAAACCACCAAGACCACCAAGTAATAAACCTTTCATAAAGCTTCCTTTATTACTCTTTGGTGCTGTGTTTGATGCTTTTGTTTTTGTATCAGGATTTGTTTTCTGTGCATTCACATTGGAATCTTTTTTGTTTAAATCAACTTTTGACTTTTGACCTGAACTTGGTGTAAATGATTTTTTACCAGATTTGTAACTTTTCGCTGCTGCATGATCTACGAATACAAAGCTGCTAGCCCCAAAAACAACCATTAATGCGGTCATTACTGTAACGAGTTTTTTCAACATATTATATTCATTCTCCTTTTACTATAGATATATGTTAAATCTATCTTTCTTTAAAATAAGAATGATAGATTTATTTTAAAGTTAAATAAAAAGTTCTTATGAACTTATTATATGAACTTTTTTTATAATAAGCAAGTATTATTTACTTAACTTTATTAATAATATAAATAAACAGGAAAAATAAAGAAAAACAGAATTGACTTTACAAGCAACAAAACATATTATATGGTCATAAGAACTTTTTAAATTTTGGAGGTGAAAAGATGGAAACATTTCATCTCACACGAAACGAAATGGCGACGCTCCTTCTATCTCTTAGAGGATGGAATACAAAAAAACCTCTCGTTATTTTACAAGAAGCTTGGGCAAAGTCACATAAAAAAGATATTGAGTGTGGCCAAAGTGTTACAGCGTTTATTACAACCGCTCTTTCACCTATTTTTGAAAAGCTGATTAAAATTGAAGACACAGATATCGGTTTTTCTTTAAATGAGATTGTTGCGCTTGGTAATCAAATTGAAAATACTAGTTTTTCTGTTACAGCTATGCAAAACTGGGTAAAACGAGATATAAAAGAAATGATTGGTTCACCACAAAAAGGAAAAAAATACTCAATTGAACAAGCAGCATTACTATTCATTGTAGAAGATTTAAAAACTGCACTGGACTTTGAATCTATACGTAAGTTATTAAGACTTATTGTAAATGATCCAGCCGATCGTAGTGATGATTTAATTAACCCTGTTCATTTATACGTCGCTTATTCCTCTTTATTTGAAGAGTTGAATCAAGGCGGCTGTTTACAATTAAACGCAACTGATACCATTCATACAATTGAAAATACTGTAAAAGAAAAAGCGGATAAAATCGCAAGTAAATTTGACCAAATCAACAATGAACAACGAGAAGCTATTCGTAATGCGATTATTATCGCAACCCTTTCTGTCCATACCGCATATGTACAAATGTTAGCGAAACGTTATGTTTCGGCCACTTTATTCTTACAGCATCTTGACATAAAATAGGAGCATAAAAAGCTCCTATTTTTTATTACACAGAAGTATAATCTGCAATCCAAGATACTGTTACAACTATATTGTACAATCAAAAGTTTGAATGAATAAGCCATCTTCTTCTAACCATTCTGCAATAAATACATGTTTATACTCAGTAATCCCCTGTTTTTTTAGTTCAAATTTTATCCATTGTTCGTCTCTTCCAAGATCATTTAGTTCATCCTGTAATACTTCTCCATCGCTAATAATTGTTACAGGCACATGAACAGATGTTCTCGGAAGATTGAAGTCCTCTTGCGTTGTCTTTTGATAAGCTGACTTTTTTAATATACTAAGGGAACCATTTGCTTCTAAATAACAATATGCAACCTCACGCATTGAAAACGTTTCCGATTGTCGTAATATGCTTTGAAGCTGATTTAAGTTCATGCGACTTTTTTTGAGCTGATCGCGATTTACTACTCCATTTCGAATCAACACCACCGGTTTCCCCTTAAAAAACCCGCGCATTTTTAAAAACTTATGCCCTAAAATTTCAACCGCAAACAATAAACCTCCCCATAAACACATAGCGTAGATGACATATTGCACTCCCACTTTATCATCGTATAACGCATTCTCTAGTAACTCTCCTAAAACAATCGCTGCAATAAATGTGAATGGTGTAGCTTGATTTATTATTTTTTTACCGAGTACTTTTATAAGGATAAATAAAAGAAAAATCCAGTTACTAATTCTAGTGTTAAATAAGACAGCTTCATTATTAATAACTCCTAACAATTGATGTTAGTACAATTTTATCCCACTCTTTAAATTTTATTGATTTTACCAAAACAAATAAGCTACCTCTGATATAATGGAAAAAAAAGTAAAGATGAATTCTACATAGTATCCTCTTTCCAAGTAAATATTAATGGCAGTCTGATAAAAAGGAGGAAACATTCCATGAAAAAGAAAAAATATTTATTTGCTCTAATGGCTACAGTTTTATCGACAGGATTATTATTTGGTTGCAATAATGGTGTGGATGAACAAGAACCAGATCCAACAGAAGAGCCTTCTGAACAAAAAGAGCAAGATGAAAGACAAAATGGAAATAATGGAAATAACGGAAATAACACTAATAACAATCAATAATTAATTCTCGTAATACAAAGGCTACAGATAAATTTTTCATACATTAAACATAGAATTATCAATACACATCTCTTTCCAATATTAGGATGACATTTGTTAGAAAAATTTATTTGGATTTATCCATAATTGTTATAATTAATAACAGATCGTATCAATATTGAGAATAGCTTTACCATTTCTCTATACGACCATAAAAAAACAGGAGCAATTTTGTCCTATTTTTTTATGGTCACCCCATCTTTTTCCAAGAAGTAAGTATGTTCTTTTAATGGTAAGCTAGCTATTTCTCTAATATAATTTGAGCGCTTCCTAATACTGTATCGGCTAATAACGTTATCAATTGGGATTGGTACCAGCTGCGATGATGAATAATATAAATCCCTGTTCCAAGAATCTAATTAATCAATACCAAGCCATAAATACATAATTTCTTCAATATAATTTTTTCTTTTTGTAATGAAGTCGCCGCATCTTCTACCTTTTCATTACTAATAAGTGAAACTAAATGTTTAGATGGAATAAGTAATATAACCATAAAGATTATACACGCTAAAATGATTGGGCCAAAAGCATGTTTCATCTTCATTTGTTGAACCACTTTCTTTTATACATAATAGAACCGCTTATACTCATTCTCTTATTACCTCGATATTGCATGTCTACTAATAATTCTAACCCTTGTTTACAACACGTCATCATTCTTTTTACTTTCCTTTATTTCGTAAAAATAATCCATTCTATTAATCTCTTATCTATTTTCCTCCTTTAAATGTTGATTCATTCATAATTATTTCTTGTTATTTTTTATTGCAAATCTAATACAAAATTAAGAGTATATCAGCGATATTTCATTTCTTCTTATTTATGGTGTTAGCAAGTTCATTTGCAAACTTGCTGGCACTTTTTTATATTTCTTCAATATTAATAATATGCCGCTCTGCGTAATTCTTAATGTTTTTGAGAAATTAAAAAATCGCCTTATTAAAGGCGACTTATATTTCTTCTTTTCCATTCTTTTGATAAATAAGCATACTTTAAATTTAAATATTTTGTTCTACATTAACGTGTTTCTTTTTCTCTTCTTCTAAGACCAAATAATCCTGCCAATCCTAATAAACCAAGCCATGCCCAATTATTATTATCATTATCTCGAGCATTATTCAAGTCATTTGTTGTATTTACATTCCGAGTTCTGATATCATTATTAACTCTATTCATGTTATTATCATTAACTCGAGTTGTAATATCATTATTATTAACTCTATCGATGTTATTGTCATTGTATTCAGCATGAACATTTGTACCTAAAACCATAAAAGCTAATAATAAAGTACCTAATATAGATGATATTTTTTTCTTCATGTTTTTCCCTCCTTTTATATTTAGTAATATTCCCTATCTCTCTGGACATCATTCGTTCAAGGGTTAATAAAATCTTTTAGATTAAATTTATTATCAGTGTTTACTTTCTGTATTACTAAAAGTGCCGACAAATACAATAAAGTAAAAGAAATCTATCACTGCTGCATACTTTATTTATTAATACCCAAAGGTTTGGATGAATATCTTTTACAGGTGAGCCGATTTAATGAGAAAAATTACGAAAGATATACTTTGAGTTATTATAATAAAATTTTAAAATGCAACTTGTATATTGTTAGTTATTATACCCAATAACTTTTTCGAATTTAAAAAGGAGAGGCGAATAGTCTCTCCTTTATGTCCATGTATTATATATGATTAGCGAGTAACTCCACCGCCAAGTTGTTGTTCAGCTAATGATACTAGACGTTTTGTAATTTCACCACCAACAGATCCATTTGCACGAGCTGTTGCGTCTGCACCAAGTTGCACACCAAATTCTTGTGCGATTTCATATTTCATTTGATCAAGAGCTTGTTCAGCGCCACGTACTAATAATTGATTGCTGCTTCCACTGTTATTGTTTGGCATGTTATGTCACCTCCTTCACTCTTTAATATGTAAAAAATCCTCCAAAAATATATAGTCCTTTTTTAGGTATTGATTTTTATCATTTTAAAGCATAAATCATGCTTATATTCCACAAAATACTATTGTGTAGGAGAGCGAAAAACTCGTGCCATATGAGTATCATGTAATGAAAAGACCTCCAGAACACAATGAAACGGGGTTTGCTTTATGAAGGCGCAACCCGTTTTATTGAGAAGATTTATTCCTACATGAAGGTTAAAAAATAGGAGGAACATTCATGAAACATATTGTTGCCTTATTAATAAAATATACAGCTATTAGTGCTGTATTATTGATGATATTAGGCATTTTCCAAGATATCTCAATTTCTAGAGTTTTGTTTATTTCATTAATAATTACGGGAGCTGCGTATTTAATAGGAGATTTATTTATTTTACCTAAGTATGGAAATACGGTGGCTACCATAGCTGATTTGGGTTTGAGCCTTGTAGGAGTTTGGGCATTAACATACCTTTTAACAGATATAGATTTAACTCGTAATATTGGAGCATCTGCATTTTGGGCGGCTTTTCTTATTGGTGTAATAGAAGTATTTTTTCACATCTATATGAAGAAAGTTGTTTTACATGGAGACAACGATTCACAAGAATCAACTAATATACATCATGATAGATACGCTATGGAGATCTCACATGAATATTTAAATCGTTCTGAAATAGAAAAAGTACTTTGTACTAAAAAAGCGAATGATACAATTAATAAACGGAAATAAAAAAGTGGCCTTCAGCCACTTTTTTATTATGCTTGTTCAGAATTTCGCACATGTAATGGTGGAGGAACTACCCAACCTTTTTTCTTACTAAGACGTAGTAAAGTCGCCCCAGCTTGTGCTTTTTTCATATGGAATTGTCCAAATAGCATGCCTACATCTTCTCGAAGGCATTTTCCCATCACTTGACTACAAGTTACTAGACCGGCTGCAAGTCCTGCAGAAACAGCTGCTGTAATTTCAGCATCGTTGATATGTGCACCAGGAGGGATATCTTCAATTGATGCAACCGGTCTTTCTGGAGGTGCTGGTGGTAAAGCTACTCCATTTGCCTTTAAAAGAGCTTTTAGTTCTTCTATTTCAGAAGTCATATCATTCTCAATTAAGTTTTCTAAGAACTTCTTTAAATCTTCATCACCCGTGTGGTTAATATATACTTGGTGGCCAGCAACTGCTCCCTGCGCTGCAAGAAGATAACTCCAAATATCAAATACTTCTCCATAATGTAAAGGTTCATTTTGAGGATTTCCACTTAATACACCCATTTTAAGATGCCTCCCTTTTGAAAATATCATAGTCAGTATACTTTTCAATATTGAAAATAAATTTTTAAGTATATTTGTTCTTACAAAGGATTTTTTATGATTCATGGGAAACACCTTCCCCACAAAGTATGTGTTTGTAATTTGGAAAAGAATTTTACAAATAAAATACTCAAAGATTATTATTTGAGATTATCAACTATCTTTGAGTACAAATGCATTCGTTATGAGAGTTTATTTCATGAATTTAATACAGAAGACATAAGATGTATATGTTAACCACTGTAGTCTGCTGAACTTCCAATAATCAACAATACGACTTACTCTAATCTTTCCTATTTTGAGGTGAAATTAACGAGTAAATCCACCACCAAGTTGTTGTTCAGCTATTGCTACTAAGCGTTTAGTGATTTCACCACCAACAGAACCGTTTGCACGAGCTGTGGTGTCTGCACTAAGTTGTACACCAAACTCTTGTGCAATTTCATATTTCATTTGATCAAGTGCACTTTCAGCACCTTGAACCAATAATTCATTACGATTTCCGCTCTTATTCTTTGCCATATTGTATCACCCCCTATATTTTTAATATGCTACGAATTATACAATATATACATTCCATTTTATGTAATTTTTGATTTGAGTACATCTTTTCCCTTCTAATGTGCAAAAACAACTCCAAGTAAATTTAGCGACTACACAAACAGTTCTAAATGTAGCACAAAATCACCAACAACCTCTTCAATAAAAAGTTGAATACATAAAAAATCCCTTTCTTCTTATGAGAAGAAAGGGGTTTTTATATATGAATTTAATTCAAATGCACTCTTAGAATGCAAATAATAAAAAGGAATACATCCGGATTCTCATTTTAACATAACCGCCTTTGTAGGGCCCCTCCTATTCTTCTGAAGTTAATTTTATAAAAGAAACTTACAGGTAGTTTAATTTTGATAAGATAATTAAGCAATTTATTTGAACATAAATGATATGAAAATATACTTACCTCCCTTTCACTTTTCCTTTACATTTTTTGTTTTAATCTTCAAAATTATCTCCTTTCCTTTGCAATCTATAAAGCGGATTTTTCCTTCCTTATATTCACTCATAACGATCCATCCTTTCTTATTACCTTAAAAACATATTAGTAAAAAAGGATTAATGGGAACATTGTACCGTCATGTTTTTTATACTTTTCAAATTTTATGGAATAACAAAAGTGTATATCATGAGCAAAAACAGCAACTTCCGAAGAAATACTAACCATATCCAATTATTATAGCAGGTTATAAAGGCACAGACTGTTATCTAGTCAGTCACCTATTCTTTAATAATTAATACCCTATATATTATTGCTTATGGAGGGAATAAAACATGATTACACTTTACGATAAAGTGTCTCTACAAAGGGACATTACTAATCTTCCAAAGTGGCAACAACATGCTTTCCACTCTTTCGTTTTAAAAATGACCGATAAAGATAGGCCTTTTCCTTGTATCCCTGCACAACATGGTTTTACATCCAACCACCTCAGATATGGATTTATAGGTGATCCTAGAAAGCCAAATGCTAGCAAAAAGTTAGCTAAGTTACTTAAGACATACACAGAATGCTCTAAAGGCACAGGTAAATACGCCTCTCTTATTGTTTTTATTGAAACACCAAAGGAACTTGTCGAAGAAGCTACAGTTAAAAAATTTGAACATGTTTATTGGTCTATTCTTAATCAAACTAGCAAATTGGACGAGAAGGAATGGCCTAATCATATTCCAAATGACCCTATGGAAAACACATGGGAGTTTTGTTTCCATAATGAATCATATTTTGTTTATTGTGCTACTCCTGCCCATGTCAAAAGACAAAGTAGATATTTTCCATGTATGATGCTTGCTATAACCCCTCGATGGGTCTTACAAGGAATTATGGAGTCTCACAAACGCAGTCAGAAACTTAAAAACTTAATTCGTCAACGTTTGACTACCTATGACACAGCTCCAGTTCATCCTTCACTTAAAAGTTATGGTCAAAAAGAAAATTACGAATGGCAGCAATATTTTTTGCGTGATGACGAAACAATTCCATCAAAGTGCCCGTTTTCCCGAATAATAAAATTTTTGCATAAGAATAAGTTATAAATAACAAAACCTTTTTTTCATTAGGAGAATTAATTTCTGATTTTAGCAAATTATTTTAATATGAAAATATTACTAAAAGCATATCAAAATAATTTGCTATGTTCACTTTAAATAAACAATACATAATTGATATATTTCTATATGAAAAAGCAACAAATAATAAAGGTTTCAAGATTAAAACATTTATTATTTAGTTGTACAAACATTAACTACTGAATAGATTTAGTATAGATAAAATTTAGTGGGAGGAGCTTGTTATAAGTGAGCATATTTTTAAGTTATGTTTTCCTAGGTTTATCATTATCTGCTCCTATTGGGCCTATTAATGCTGCACAATTTGAAAAAGGTATTAGAAGTGGCTTTTTTCACGCATGGATTCTAGGAATAGGTGCCTTAATAGCAGATATTTTGTATATGATACTTATTTATTTTGGTGTAATTCATTTTCTTGAAAAAGATGTCATAAAACTTTTCCTATGGTCTTTCGGAGCCTTTGTTTTGATTTATACAGGTATAGAAAGTTTAAAAGGTGCAAATCAAATTAGTATTACAAGCAGGAAAAGTGAGGATTCAATTATTAGAACTTTTTTTTCTGGTTTCTTTATGTCCCTATCCAATCCATTAACCATTCTATTTTGGCTTGGAATTTTCGGTTCTATATTAGCAAAAGCTGCTACCTCTTATAGTAAAGAACAGCTTTTGTTATACAGCTTGGGTATCATTTTAGGTATCTTTTTATGGGATATTACCATGGCAAGTACTTCTAGTATATTCCGTAAAATGTTAAATGTACGTATGTTATCTCTAATTACAATTATATCTGGAATATCGCTCATTATTTATGGGATATACTTTGCCTTTCAAACATGCCAAATCATTTTTCAGTAACAAATAATATGGAGTAATTTAAACCATAAAGTATCGATACATATGTACGAAACTTAACATTTGAGCATAAATAACTATGTTCTCCTAACTTATAAATTTCCTCCAATAAAATCATTACTTTGGAATGAAGGATACATCACCGCAGTTGCAAAATTTAAAATCTTTTCTTGTTATTTCTTTCATACTAGACAGTTTCTTTCTTCTTCCATAAAAAATGCATAATAATTGTCACTCCTATGATAATACCTAGGAACAAAAAACTGACCATAAAGCCGAACCGAACTGTTTTTTGAAATATTGTTCCACTTATAGCTAATACAATAATCATTAGACCTATTATGCTTTTGAGCTGCTCCCAACCTTTAGGATTCATTAACTTCCTAAAAGAAAGAAGAATTAAAACCCAAGTATACAACAGCATTAAACTAGCCGCTGTTGTTATGTATTCATATATACTTTTAGGAAGCAATAAAGCTGTAATAATAGAAGCTCCTAGTCCTATTACTATAAGTATTAAAGCTGGAAAAGAGATATTTCTTTTCCCTTTTTTTGCAAATAAAGCTGGTGCGTCTCCTTCTTCAGCTAGATTTATCAATACACTATTTACCGCAAACAATGAACCTACCAATGTCGAAAATCCCGCTAAAATTAAGATTACATTGAACACGAATGGAATGTACGGTAAATTATAGTCCTGTAAAGCGACTACAAATGGGCTCTCTTTCATATTAAAATAATGAAGTGGAACCATAATTATAGCTAATCCTATAGATAATATATAAATAATTGTTAAGAGTAACAACATTACTTTACCTGACTTAGTTGAATCTTTGGGCTCTTTAAGTCTTGTTGCCATCAAACCCATAATTTCAATACCACCAAATGCATAAAAGGCATAAATAAGAGAAGACCAAGAACCTTGTAAACCTTTCGGGGAAAGTTCTTTTATATTTTTTGGAAACTGTGGTTTATGAAAACCACCATGAATCAATCCAAAGATGATCATGATTGCTATTATTATAAATCCTATAATGGCTATTACCTTTATTATTGCAATCCAGTTTTCCAAACGTTCAAAAGCTTTAATACCAATGAAAATGACCATTAAAGCAGCTATCCCATAAATAGAAATAAATATCCAAAGAGGGATATTAGGAAACCAATATCGAGAAAATATCCCTAATGCACTTAATTGACTACCCATGATTAATAGTTCTGAGGACCAGTATGTCCACCCATGACAAAATCCTGCCCAATGTCCGAATGCTTTTCGAGAGTATGTACGAAAGGAGCCTTTTTGTGGATCTGCTATTGTCATTTTTGCTAAAGCCTCAAATACAATATAGGTAGTAAATCCTGCCAAAATAAGCATGAATACAATTGAAAGCCCACCTAGCTTAATTCCTATGCTTGATCCTAAAAAAAAACCAGTTCCTATTGTACAACCAATCCCAATAAGCGATAGCTGCCACCATTTTAAATCTTTCTGCTCTTCTATTTGGTTTTCACTATCGTGACATGTCATTCTGTATCCTCCTTAAAAAACCTATTCATTCTACCCTCATATTTCAAAAGCATTGTATTTTCTATATAAAGTCCTTATCTCTCCATATTATCCACCAAATTCTCATCTCTATCTGAATACTTTTTTGAAAGTTCTCTAATGACTTCTTCAATACCATGAGCCTTAATATCGTGTTTTACTACTAATTCACTACCTACGGAAACTTCAACAGTATATATTGCTTCATACTTCATTCATTTCACCCCTTACTATTTCAATTAATTGAAGAAATTTTATAAATTGTCCATTTCCATCTCTATGGATTTCATAAAATAAATGTTGACACATAGATAAGTTCCCCATAGTTAGATCTCCTATTCGAAATTTCTGTCCCATTTTGATTTAAAAGTCATACTTAAGATCAAATAAAACAAAGTTAAACTCTATTATTTCTTAAAAAACCACATAGCAAATAGGTGTCTGAGGAGATACTCCATTCCAACAATTAACATTTGAATGAGTCATCTAATTAACATTGATATTGATTTTCAAATAAACTCCCTATTTGGTATAGTATGTACAAACTAAAGGATCATTATCAACCAATTAATTCATTGTAATAATTTCTCATTTTGTAGATGCTACTCTGTATAAAAAATGTGTAACCAAAAATTGAGTAAATTTAATCTAAACTTTTGAAAAAGTTATTCCATATAAATTGATAAAAGAAGCTTAATATTTCTCCCTACAAAATACAGAATAACATTTAGTTATATGGTTTAATGTTAAAAGACTTTATTTTTCATCAAACATAATTAAATGTTTAAAAGGAAGTTTTTAATTTTGAAGACACCTTTACATACAAAAAAAACAGAATGTTATTCAAGTACAGTCTGTTTTTTTGTATGCTATTTTATTTTTTCACATCCGCCCATTTCAAGCTAGTCGCAGGTCCGAATTGATGTACATATAAATCTTTCACATATGGTTTTTGCAAATAAGATAATCCGCGCTGGAACACTGGTGCAATTACCGCATCATCAAGCAACATTTTTTCTGCATCTTGCATCGCTTTCCAGCGTGCCTTTTCATCATTTCCTAGCTCCATTTTTGTCTTTTTAATTAATGCATCATATTCTGGGTTTGCATAACCAGTATTATTGACACCACTTTCTGAAATAAAGACTTCTAAGTAAGTCATCGGGTCTGGATAATCCGGCAACCAACGTGATAATGACATTTCATATTCTTTCTTTTTCTCTAACGCTAGTTTTTGAGAGTGTGGTTGTAGTTTCACATTTATCGTCAATCCTGGTAAGTTCTTCTCTAATTGTTCTTTAATATATTCTCCTACTTTTTTAAAGTTTTCTAAATCATAGTTTAGCATTTCTAACGTAACTTCATTTGTTCCTGTTTCTTGCTTAGCTTTTTCCCAATATTCCTTTGCCTTGTTCACATTCGTTTTATTAAACTCTGCCCCAGTCTCCCTGAAATCTTTTTTATCCGGCCCTTTTAAAAAGCCATTTGGAACATAGTAATTTGCAGGTACTGATCCATCATTTAAAAATGAAGTTGCTAGTCCCTTTTTATCAAAAGCCATACTTAGTGCAAGGCGGGCATTTTTATTTTTAAGAATTGGGACATTTTCATTAAAGCGGAAGAAATACATCACAGGATCTGTATATTGTTTCAATTCCTTATCGTTTTTATATTTATCAACAAATTCTGTTGAAATAACAGCACGATCAATTTTATCTGTTTGATATAAATTTACTACCGTCGAAATTTCTTTAACAATTTGGTAGTTTACTTCATCTAACTTCACTTCTTTTTTATCCCAATATTGATCGTTTTTCTTCATAGTAAAACTCGCTTCATGCTTCCATTCTGATAATGTAAATGGTCCATTATATAGCGTCATATTCGCTTCTAAACCATATTTATCTCCTTGTTTTTTCATATACTTCTCATTAATTGGATAAAAGGATGGTAAACAAAGTAATTTTGTAAAATAAGGGACAGGATGTTCTAACTCTACAGTAAACGTTTTATCATCTTGAGCCTTTACTCCTAATTCATCCAATCCGATTTGCTTCTTGTTTATTTTTTCTGCATTTTTCACGTCATACATGATATATGCATATTCAGAGCCCGTTTCTGGATTAACAAGTTGCTTCCAAGCATATACAAAATCATGAGCTGTTACAGGATCACCGTTAGACCATTTCGCATCACGCAAATGAAATGTATATGTTTTCCCATCTTTACTAATCTCATGCTTTTGGGCAATTCCAGGAATGACTTCATCGTTTTTTGAAAGTCTAAATAATCCTTCCATTACATTATTTAATACGTTAAATGAAACAGCGTCTGTTACTTTTAAGGAATTTAATGATGGAATTTCTCCTGTCTCTGTTAACTGCAATATTTTCTTCTCTTCTTTTGGTTTTGTAGTAGTCTTTTCTTTTCCACAACCAGCTAAAAATGAAGAAAGAAGTAACGTACTAACTAATGAAAAACGAACAACCTTTTTCATTCAAAAACCCCCTTTTATTTTTCTATTAATCTATTTTATTAAGGTAAATAACGACGTGCACCTGCATATTCTTCAATGTAACCTGGTGTATCTACTGGTATAATTTCAACTGTTTTCGCTGCATTTGGAGAATGTATCATTTTCCCATCCCCTATATACATTCCTACGTGATGAACACTTCCTTTTCCTTGATTGTAAGCAAAAAATAATAAATCACCTTTTTGTAAGTTTTCTCTTTCAACAGCAATACCTGCTTTTGATTGTGGACCAGAGTCACGTGGGATTGTAATACCATGCGATTTGTAAATTGTGTGTGTAAAACCTGAACAATCAAAACCAAAGCCACTTGTACCAGCCCATATATACGGTAATCCTAAAAATAGCTTCCCTGTATTCACTAAATCATCACCCGTTGGAACAGGAATGTCATTTTGCGATTTATAAACCTTTCCATCATTTTTCCGTAACCATGCTTTTTTTCCGTTTGGTAAAAGCACGCGATATGAAATATTATCTTCACTTAAAAGTGGTAATCTTGTATTATAGCTAACTTCTAATGACTTATACTTATCAGAAGGGTTAATATATAAAATAGCCGTTGGTTTTGTAATCAGAACAAATGGTTGCTCCTTTTTCTCTGCAAATTCTTGATTATAGGTTAGCTGTTTCACTGGCATCCATCCTGGATAACCAGCTTCATTTCTTGGCGTTGGCTGACCATGAACAACTACTTTTGCCCATTCACCTTGCCGATCAATGATTGTTACTTCCTGCCCCAATAAAGCTTGTGTTTCTAATTTATTTGTACTTGTTAACCAAAGCTTTTCATCGAGCGTCATCGATTTCGTCCATTTCCATAGATCAACAGGGTTCGTCGCACTTGGCTCATCAATTGGGCGAAGTAAATTTGGCCCAGTCCATAATGTTGCAGCCGCCACATCTACATACGCTTGATTACTTTTTACCTCTTCAGCATTCGCAACAGAAAAAGATGAAAATACTAATAAACAACTAAAAAACACAGTAGTGAGTTTTTTCATAAACACATCCTCCTTCTATTAATATTTCTCCCTGCTCAAACAGAACGTGACTTCTAAGACAACACTTCCACTGAAACTTTATTTTATATTCACTGCATGATGCAGGTTTACCTTTGGTCCGTTATATGTGATTCCGCTCGGCTCTTCCATTAACCATAAAGGAGCATCCAGGTCAAAGTAGTGAATATTGGGATGAGCGGCTGCCACGTGTGCAATTGCTGCCACAGAAAGCGATGATTCCATCATGCTGCCAACCATACACTTTACACCGGCAGCACCGGCAATATCGGCAATTTTCCATGCTTCTCGTATCCCGCCACATTTCATTAATTTAATATTTAATAAATCCGCGTATTGACCTTGAACAAGCTTTAAAGCGTCCTGCGCTGAGAAAACACTTTCGTCAGCCATAATTGGTGTTTGCACATGATCTTTTACATATTTCATCCCTTCCCAATCTTTCGCATGAACGGGCTGTTCCACAAATTCTATATTTAAATTCCTATGTTCCATTTCTCGAATAATCGACACTGCTTCTTTCGGACTCCAGCCTTGATTTGCATCTAATCGTAAAGTAACATCCTTTGATACAATATTTCTGATTGCTTCAATGCGTTTTAAATCTAAATCTGTTGATTTACCAACTTTAATTTTCAATGTGTAAAATCCTTTTTCTACATGTTTTTTTGCTTCTTTCGCCATTAATAAAGGTTCATCAACACTTACTGTAATGTCTGTTTGAATCTCTTTCTTTTCACCTAATAACGCATATAACGGAACATTATGAAACTGACAATACACATCATATAAAGCAATATCTACTGCTGCCTTCGCACTCGTATTTCCTACACAGCTCATTTGAATCTGTAATAACAATGTTTGAAATTGCTGCAAATCTTTCCCGATTAATACCGAGCGGATTGGTCCTAAAATAGCTTCTTCCATTCCACTCGCAAAATCCCCGGTAATAACCGGAGTCGCAGCTCCAGCGCCTTTTCCTACAATCCCTTCATCTGTGTGAATAAAAACGTCAATACTTTCAATTTCGGTTACAGTGCGCAAAGCTGTTTTAAATGGTGTATGAAGCTTGATATAGCGACGTTTTACGGTTAGATCCATGATTTTCATTTCATTCATCCTTTCTGTCCAATAAAAAAATCCAGCCATAAGAATGGATCTTATGGCTGGATTTTGTCTATGAATGTGTAGACAAAGCAGCAATTTGATTATATTTTTTTTGCGCATCCTTTAATGCTACAAGCAATGCTTTTTGAGATGATCCGAAATAACGATTTTTAATTTCTTCTACTAATTGCGCGTCATTTATATTTCTATGTAGAAATAAATGTTTTACAAATTGGACAGTTAATGAAATAGTTGCTGAACAATCCGCATCCACAATTTTCCCTGTATCTTTTTCCACAACAAATGCAACAAAGTAGCTTTTAAATTTTTCTGTAATAGGATTGTTTTGAGGTGCTTTTGCGTCCCCTACGATATAAATCGTATTAGAAGCGTACACATAAATCTTCCTTTCTTATACAAGGATAACGGTTTTCTTAACAGTCGAATGAGCTAAAGACTCATCATAAATTAAGAAATGTATCCGCTTACTATATATTATATACAATTTACAGAATTTTAACAATATTTATTTAAGTAGATATTGTACAATTAAATGTCCAATCTCTGAAAATATATAATTTGCATAATTTACACATTCAATATTTGAACTTAAAACAGCTATATATACCGTTTGGTTATTTATTTTCAATCGTGCAGCATCATGTGTAACAGTTTGCAGTTCTCCTGTTTTACTTGCTAGTTCTAATCCCTCAATTCCCTCTAACTTCCCACATAATTTATAGGTAAATTGTTGCTTCTCAAGTGGGTTATAAAATTGTTCTTCGTTTTCATAATGCATTAGTAGAGATACAATATCTTCAGCTGTTGTAAAATTATCCTTTCCCGTTTCCTTAGGTGCTTGCATCATATATCGTTGTAGTTTCGTTCCATTTAGCTGCATTGAATCAATATGTTTTTGAATGTGATTCATTTTCAACTTATTTATAAGCCAATTTGTCGCAGCGTTATCAGAAACTGCAATCATCAATGTAATGAGATCTTGTATCGTTATATTGGGTGTATGTAACGAAGCAACAATACCACTTCCTCCAGTTTTTTTTAGAGATGAAACAGGAATTAGTTCATATGGATTTAAGGTTCCATCCTTCATGTTTTCTATAGCACATGAAAGAATAGGTAACTTAATTAGGCTAGCTGATGGATGCACAAATTGTTCGTTGTATCGATACACAATTTCCCCTTGTATCATGACGCTTACATCTCCGTTTATACTTTCAATTCGTTTTTCTAGTTCATATATAAAGTTCGCTTTTTTCATATACCCCCTCCTTTTTGAAAATTATATCACCTACAAATGTTCAATTATGACACACTTCCCCTTAAAAGCAGTCAAAAAAACAGCACCTCCAATTGTTAGGTTGTGTCTAACAATCGGAGGTGCTGTTCAATTTGCTAACTGTTTTTTAAACAGACGTTTTCCTTTTCAGCACTGCTTATCTACTTAGGTAATACAAATATAGTTTCATTCGGCTTAGAGAATTGATACTCTTTTCTCGCAAATTTTAAAATTTCTTCTTCATTATCTGTCAAATTTTTAACTTCGCTCTTTAAATAACGTGAATCTTTTTTTAAAGAAATTAATTGCTTTTGCTGATTGTTAATCGTGTCTCGCTTTTTTACGATCATTTCTTGTTGCTTAGTAAGGATATATTGAACATAAAAAGTGGCTGAAAAAATAAAAATAAAAACTAAAATAAACCGACGCAACTTTTTCTTATTCATAACTCGATATTCATTAGACTGTGTTTGCTGGTGTGGTGTATTAGGAACATTTACTTTCTTGAGTTTCCTCATTTTTCAAATCCCCCTAACCCATTTTATTTCACTCCCACAGGCATCTACTCTTACTAATCTAAATTCTCTTCTCGTAAAATAAGCTCCTCTATAAAAAAATCTCATAAATTAACCAATTAGAGATATCTTTCGACGACATCTCTATATTTCAGATGAAAATTTTATGTTTTGTGCTATAAATTAGTGTTTTATGTTTTTAATCCAATCTAAGCAAAATTATCTCTCAAACACATTCGCATTTTCACTGAATAATTTATTAGGGATTGCTTAGGAGGAGGAGAAAAAGAGATGCATTACCGCACATTAGGAAAAACCGGTTTAACTGTTTCTGAAATCGGATTTGGCGCTTGGGCAATTGGTGGTGATGAATGGGGTCCTGTAAATGACAAACATTCTATCGTAGCAATGAAAAAGGCAATTGAATACGGAGTAAATTTTATTGATACTGCTGATGTATATGGTTTAGGCCATAGTGAAAAATTAGTGGCACAAGCAATAAAAGAACATCGAAATGATATTGTTCTTTCTACAAAGGGAGGTTTAATTGGTCATCACTACGATCCTAATGGAGAACCTGTCTACGACACAGCAGAAAAAGTCATTGCAGTATTCGAAACTAGTTTACTTCGCCTGCAAACCGATTACATTGATGTTTATTTTTGTCATATTTGGTGGGACAAAAAAGAAGAAACCGAAGCGTTCCTTCGCGCATTTGAAATTTTAAAACGGGATGGAAAAGTTAGAGCTGTCGGTGTTTCTACACATGATTTACAATATATTAAAAACTTTAATAAAGATGGGGAAATTGATGTTGTACAACTTGACTACAGCATACTGAACCGGGCACCTGAAAATGATATATTACCTTACTTACAAGAACAAAACTTAGGAGCTGTCATTCGTGGACCATTAAAAATGGGGATACTAACTGGAAAGTTTACAGAGCAAACAACATTCCCTGATGGTGATTTACGACAAGATTGGCCAAAGGAAACATGGTTTCAAGATGATTTACAAAGGGTTGAACAATTGAGGTCCCTTTCAAATTCTAAACGAACTTTAGGACAATTGGCTCTTCGTTATGTACTCTCGCACCCCGCTGTATCTGTTGCTATCCCTGGAGCAAAAACAGCTAATCAAGCAGCCGAAAATACCGCTGCTTCTGTACGACCACTTCTATTAGAAGAAGAGTTAACATATATACGAGAGCTCTAAATGAAGAAGATCAGTAGCAATTCATTGTCACTGATCTTTTTTTATTACATTATATGAAACAACTTTAATATAAAACTAATTACGAAGCTTAATATCATACTCCATTCTTTTTGCCGTTGTTTCTGCGATTTCTATACCTAATAAATTTTTTACTATATGAAATGACATATTAATTCCAGCAGAAATCCCCGCAGATGTTATAATATGCCCTTCATCAACGAACTTTACATTCTCTAATACTTCTACATTTGGAAATTCATCTCAAAATCTTTCAATACTTGCCCAATGTGTTGTCGCCTTTCTTGAATCAAGTAAACCCGCTTTCGCAAGAAGTAATGCTCCTGTACATACAGAAGCCATTAATTTTACTTCTTGCATTTGCTGTTTGATCCAATTTATAATAATCTCATTTTTCATTCCATATTCTCTAGCACCTAATCCACCTGGAATTATTAAAATATCAACTGGTGGTAAATCTTTAATACTAAAATCCGGTTGCACTTTTAATCCATTTCTTGCTGTAATCATATTTCCATCTTGGTTGACTGTATGAACAGTGAACGGATGAACTCCATTCATCTCTGTTGTAACTGAAAAAACTTCAAATGGCCCCGCAAAGTCTAATACTTCTACTTCATTAAATAAAAAAATCCCCACGTTCCAATGGTTTATCATATAATCGCTTCCTTTTGTAAATATGAATTTTTTATTTTGATTCCCTTTATACAAGGTGTAGAAGGTGCTGATGTCCCTTTTCCAGTGCGATATCATACGCTGTTTTACCATCATTTTTCTTAATACTTTTATCGGCTCCGTTTTCAATAAGTAATGCTACAGTCTCTTCATCACCTAATAATACCGCCTCATGAAGTCCTGTCCAACCACCGCTCTGTACAGCATTGACATCCGCTCCTTGCCCTATTAAAAATGTAGCCATTTCAATTTTCTTGTTTGCAATCGCTGCTTGAAGAGGTGTATTTTCATTTCGATTCTTCGCTTTTATATGTAAATTGGCACCCTTTTTCAGAAGAAAATTTGCAATTTCTTTATGACCAAAATAAGCAGCTAAATGAAGAGGCGTCCAGCCATCTTCACTATAAGAATGTACAAGATTTTGATCTTCATTTATTAATGCAACTACCTTCTCCTGTTCTCCATTCATTACAGCATTTGTAATTGCTACAATTGGATTCATCGTTATCTCCCTCTGTCATAAAATTGTTTCATTTTCTAACTATGAAATAATTCTATCAAATATAGAAAATTCCTTTTTAACCCAATTTAGTTTACATAACAATATTATGATAGCAATTTCGTTTTATTCTTAATTTGTTATCCTATAAAAAATATTTTTGTAATAAACAACGGTTCATTTTTAGAATGAACCGTTTAGGATTTAACCAAAATATATTTTTGTATTTTTTCATAAAATACACTGCAGTGTTTATATGTAAATAAAAAATCTGTTTTCTGCAAAACAAAAGTGCAGACAATTGCAACGAAAAATGCAGAGCAATATTGGTTTGACATGGAGCCTCTACAAGCATGCCTCTCCATGTAAAACCGTGTGTATACTTTTGGTTGCAATACTATGTATTTTTATTTTGCACTAAACAAAAAATCTCCGTACCCTAATGAATTTGTTACACTTTATTTTTTTATTTCGTATATATTTTTGTAAATTTGAAAATGATTAACTGATTTTAATATAAAAATAATTGTTAATAGGTACCTGATCAAATTTTATTTTTTAAATGAAATTTGAAAATGATTTTTATATTTTATTTGAAAAAGGTTAGATTTATATTCTTTTATAGATACAATAACTCCTACATTAACCTATAGCAATTTTGCCTTCTTCCCTTTCCCGTTTCTTTTAATACGTATGATTTTACTACGAGTTCCGTTAATGAATCTGTTAATGTTTTATATGATAAATTAGATAACGCTAGCAGATCATTTGTATATAAAATTCTATGTTTTTCTAACAGTAATAATACTAATCGTTCAGATGGCTTTAATGTTTCATCACTTTCTAGTATAAAATCTACATCTTTCATAGATATTACCATTCTCCTCATTTAAAAAATTATGATTATCCATTATTAATACGAAAATATTATATAATAAATATTATATTATTTCAAAATAACATAATATTTATGCTAGAGAAGTATATAGAGTATTCCTTTAAATCCCTACTTTTTTCAGTACAAAAAAAGCCTCCAAATTCGGAGGCTTCCTTCTATTTTACAATTGGTAATGTTAATTCACTTAATTTTACTGTAAGTTTCGTCCCTGCTTTTGGACGAATTGTATAGTCGTAATCACTTGTAATTAATACGACTCCTATTTGATGGCCTGCTTGGAATACATAATCATCTGGCTGCATGTCCCATGTAAGTGTGTAATCTTTTCCTGGGATAATTGGCGTTGATTGTTCTTCCCCATTCAAGTTTTGCGGATCCATCCATCCTCTCGTAACAATTTCTGGCTTCGCACCACCATAATCAACAAGTAGCGCCGTTAAATTTGAAACTGGACGATCAATATTCCCCTTAAATGAAATTTTCGGTGTACCGCTTATTCGCATTTCTTTTTCTAGCTTAGGCATTACGTATACTAACCGATTTGGTGATTCTAATTCTGGAGTTGCTACCAATTGATTCGATTTTATTTTTGCATCATCTAATAATGAGGATACTTGTTGTATCGCGCCCATTCTAAGTGGTAAATCTACTGCTTTATTACTTAAAAGCATACGTATTTTAGACGGAACTGCCGCAGGGTCTGGCCAATTTTTTAATTTTTGCCACGCCTTATTTTCTCGTTGTACATCTACCATCGGTTCATTCATTATTCCGTTTTCAATTCCATATAACCAATAATCGAACCATTTATTTTGCGTTTGCTGCCAGTTATTACTAGATGTTCCGCCATGTCCTCCTTGATGTAACCACATTTTGCGAGGAACATTATTTTCTCCTAGAGCTTCCCACCACTTTGCAAACTGTTTTGTCTTTACATTCCAATCATTTAAGCCATGTACAACAAATACACTCGCTTTTATATTTTGGGCATCCTTCACGTAGTTACGTTTATCCCAAAAATCATTATAATCTCCTGTTTTTCGGTCTTGTCCATCAGTTAGCTCTTTTGTAACTTTTTTACAAACGTCAGGATTCTCTCTTGTTAATACTGCTTCCGCCATATTATCTGCATCTTCACCTTGGTAACCACCTGGTTCAACTCCTGTTGTTGCAACCGCATTCGGCAATGTACCATTATAGGAAACACCTGTCATACCAACATTTCCTGTAGACCAATCCGCCTTTATTTCCTTACCATCTTCTGTGAATGCTTTTGTTCTTCCATTTACCCAATCTATGACAGATTTTGTACCAAGAATTTCTTGTTCGTCACCAGTTGTTGGGCATCCATCTGATTTCCCGGTGCCAATGCTTTCTCCTAAAATAACGGCATATCCACGAGGAACATAGTAATTTCCGTATGAACCGAGATTAGCTGGCCCAGCATAAGGTTTGCCTCCGGTAGGGTGTAATTCTTCATCTACATTTTGAACTACCCCCACTTAACAGTCTAACGAACTGTTTGAAATGGGGGATTCCTACGAACACCAAAGTATCCCTCGGCTTTATGAGTAGGCAATCCCCGTAGTCCCTACGGTTAGAAGCCTTAAGGCCTCTTTTCTCAGATTTTGTCCTGCGTTGACATCTCTATCATGATGCATACCACAAGAAAGACACTTCCATTCACGCAATTCCAGATCTTTCACGTCTTTGTTTTTGTTTCCACAATGCGAACAAAGTTGAGAGCTGGCAAATGTTTTTGATACCACGACGACTTGTTTACCATACCACTCTGCCTTATACGCAAGCATCGCTCTGAATTGTGACCAAGAT
>NZ_JH921518.1:284438-1251839 GCF_000299035.1 Bacillus bingmayongensis | reverse complement strand
GTGTTATCTAGTTTTGAGAGAACATAAAAAACTTGTTGAATTTTTTAATCAATTAAGTATAATAATGTTTGTCTCAAATGAATATAGTCTGGTAATGATGGCAGAGAGGTCACACTCGTTCCCATACCGAACACGGAAGTTAAGCTCTCTAGCGCCGATGGTAGTTGGGGCCTTGCCCCTGTGAGAGTAGGACGTTGCCAGGCAAAATGGAGGATTAGCTCAGCTGGGAGAGCACCTGCCTTACAAGCAGGGGGTCGGCGGTTCGATCCCGTCATCCTCCACCATATAATGTCGGAGGGGTAGCGAAGTGGCTAAACGCGGCGGACTGTAAATCCGCTCCTTCGGGTTCGGCAGTTCGAATCTGCCCCCCTCCACCATTTCTTAATTAATGGGCTATAGCCAAGCGGTAAGGCAACGGACTTTGACTCCGTCATGCGCTGGTTCGAATCCAGCTAGCCCAGCCATTAAGAGCCATTAGCTCAGTTGGTAGAGCATCTGACTTTTAATCAGAGGGTCGAAGGTTCGAGTCCTTCATGGCTCACCATTTTAAAAAAATATGCGGGTGTGGCGGAATTGGCAGACGCACCAGACTTAGGATCTGGCGCCTTTGGCGTGGGGGTTCGACTCCCTTCACCCGCACTTTTAATAAAATATCTCATACATGTCATGCGGAAGTAGTTCAGTGGTAGAATACAACCTTGCCAAGGTTGGGGTCGCGGGTTCGAATCCCGTCTTCCGCTCCAATTTTCAATATGACATGCCGGGGTGGCGGAACAGGCAGACGCACAGGACTTAAAATCCTGCGGTGGGTGACCACCGTGCGGGTTCGACCCCCGCCCTCGGCACCATATGCGCCCGTAGCTCAATTGGATAGAGCGTTTGACTACGGATCAAAAGGTTAGGGGTTCGAGTCCTCTCGGGCGCGCTTTATTAACGGGAAGTGGCTCAGCTTGGTAGAGCACCTGGTTTGGGACCAGGGGGTCGCAGGTTCAAATCCTGTCTTCCCGATATTTAAAACATGGGGCCTTAGCTCAGCTGGGAGAGCGCCTGCCTTGCACGCAGGAGGTCAGCGGTTCGATCCCGCTAGGCTCCACTTTAGTTTTATGGAGGTATACCCAAGTCTGGCTGAAGGGATCGGTCTTGAAAACCGACAGGCGGCGAGAGTCGCGCGGGGGTTCGAATCCCTCTACCTCCTCCATTTTATAATAATTAAAATGGAATGATAGGATAGTTAATAAAAACTATTAGATGTATAAAGATAACTAAAAGATATAATTAATATTTACTTCATGGAGGTATACCCAAGTCTGGCTGAAGGGATCGGTCTTGAAAACCGACAGGCGGCGAGAGTCGCGCGGGGGTTCGAATCCCTCTACCTCCTCCATTTTATAATAATTAAAATGGAATGATAGGATAGTTAATAAAAACTATTAGATGTATAAAGATAACTAAAAGATATAATTAATATTTACTTCATGGAGGTATACCCAAGTCTGGCTGAAGGGATCGGTCTTGAAAACCGACAGGCGGCGAGAGTCGCGCGGGGGTTCGAATCCCTCTACCTCCTCCATTTTATAATAATTAAAATGGAATGATAGGATAGTTAATAAAAACTATTAGATGTATAAAGATAACTAAAAGATATAATTAATATTTACTTCATGGAGGTATACCCAAGTCCGGCTGAAGGGATCGGTCTTGAAAACCGACAGGCGGCGAGAGTCGCGCGGGGGTTCGAATCCCTCTACCTCCTCCATTTTTAAAATAATATTATATCGTCGCGGGGTGGAGCAGTCTGGTAGCTCGTCGGGCTCATAACCCGAAGGTCGCAGGTTCAAATCCTGTCCCCGCAACCAATGGTCCCGTGGTGTAGTGGTTAACATGCCTGCCTGTCACGCAGGAGATCGCCGGTTCGACCCCGGTCGGGACCGCCATTTACATAAAGGCTCGGTAGCTCAGTCGGTAGAGCAGAGGACTGAAAATCCTCGTGTCGGCGGTTCGATTCCGTCCCGAGCCATCTTTTTTTTGACAAGCCGGCTTAGCTCAATTGGTAGAGCAACTGACTTGTAATCAGTAGGTTGGGGGTTCAAGTCCTCTAGCCGGCACCACTTAGGGGCATAGTTTAAAGGTAGAACAGAGGTCTCCAAAACCTCCGGTGTGGGTTCGATTCCTACTGCCCCTGTAGAAAATAAGGGCCTATAGCTCAGCTGGTTAGAGCGCACGCCTGATAAGCGTGAGGTCGATGGTTCGAGTCCATTTAGGCCCACCATATTCCGCAGTAGCTCAGTGGTAGAGCTATCGGCTGTTAACCGATCGGTCGTAGGTTCGAGTCCTACCTGCGGAGCCATGGCCCGTTGGTCAAGTGGTTAAGACACCGCCCTTTCACGGCGGTAACACGGGTTCGAATCCCGTACGGGTCATATAAAAGAGTCAGCAATTAGCTGGCTCTTTTTTGTGTGAAAATATAATGTGAAAGTTCTTTCCTTTTCTAATACAAGATAGGATCAATCTAAAATTCCCTTTATTTCATAATAAATAAAGGGAATTTGGAAAAACTATAGTATGTATAAAAAGGAGGGAATAGAGCTACATGACAACAGTTAGAGAATTTATGAGTACCGATATCGTACAATGTACACCGCTAGATAATGTATATGAAGCTGCTGTGAAAATGAAAGAAGAGGACATTGGAATGATTCCAGTTGTAGAGAACAATCAAGTGGTTGGTCTTGTCACAGATCGTGATTTAGTTGTTCGTGGAATTGCTGAGAAACATCCTGGGTCTAATAAAATTACAAATGTCATGACAACAGGAATTGTTTCCGTATCTCCTGATGACTCTATTGAAAAGGCTACGGAGTTAATGGCACAGCACCAAATCAGAAGACTACCTGTAGTTGAAAATGGCGAGCTTGTTGGGATGTTAGCGCTAGGTGATTTAGCAACAACAGAGAAAGCTGATGATCAAGCAGGATTTGCTTTAAGTGAGATTTCCGAGCATACAGAATAAAGGAGTATATACAGAGTATTTTTTAGTCTAGAAAATACAGTGTGTTTAGATGTTAGAAAATAAGTAAGATTGGATACGTTTTATTAATAATGCAAGTAAAACTATATTGTGATTAAAACGTATCCAAAATATTAGGAATAGATGTATAGAAGATGTAAAGATGCTTTATTAAGTATATCTGGAGAATGACGTATGTTAAGCTTATTTGAAATTTTGGTTAATAATTTTTATTACTAATTTTTGTTATGTTAAAAAATGATATAATAATAAATATAAGTTTCATAAGGGATTTTGAATATATTAATATCGATAATGCTATGATTATCTACTACGCTATCAAGGATTTCATATATAAATAGAAACGGAGGGGAAATGATATGAGGGATGTACAGAGTAACCCCAATTGGAATTTGGTTACAGATGTCTATGTGGAACCAAATAATTTTGCGGATTTATTTTCTTTACTTGTACCAAATCGTCCAAAAGGCGAAGGAAAAGAACGGACAATTTTAGCTTGGAAAGAAAAAGAATTTTATAAACAAGAAAACTTGGCTCCGTTTATCTTATATGCAATGAATAAAGTACAGAGCTTGCCACAGTTTCATAAAGATGAAATACCAACTTTAGTTCGTATTGTTCGTTTATGCCAGGAAATTGGTTGGTATAAAGAAGCTTATACATTTATGGTGAATCAAAGGTTAGATGAATTTGTGCATACATCTATGGAATATGAAACATGGGATATTTTAACTCAAGTTGTGGCTTGGAACTACTTAATCGTAAAATATCGAGTCGGTGAATTAGAAAATAAAGATATAATCATATGGGAAAGAATTAAATTTAATGAAAAATGTATTGAAAAATGTGAAAACCTATTATCTCATAAGGAAGTAATGGAACTTACATTCTTTTATATTTGCAAACAGGCAAAATTATTGTCCAAAGAAGAATTGGATCAAGAGATGATGCATTTAGCAATATACTGTAATACATACGTTTATGACATATACATATATGACTTATTAAAAAAATATCGTAAGTGTACAGATTTTTTAACATATTATGGACCGAGTCGTTCTGTTGTTGCATGTCAAAGGGCTGTAATTGCTCAAATTTCTGACCGCCTTAATCCGTTAAAAACTACGCATGTGGATGATTATCTTTATGTAATGAAGGAAATGATGGAGCACATGTCGTTTGAGTTTATGAATCGATACGAGCACTTCATTGGAAAACTATTATCATATGTACCATTTTTTGAAATGATTCAAGTTCCGCAACATGCATATTATTGTGAAGAGTTGATGTATGTTTGTAAAGGAATTGAACATAAAGAAGAAATCTTGCGGAATTATATATTTATACAATTACATGATTGTTTACCGTCATTTATTAAGCAATTTCTAAAGAATAAGCGCTATGCAACGATTCATGATATTTTATTTTACTGGTGTGATGATGAACAACGAATGGGCTTAGAAAAGAAGTATAATTTAAGTTTTATTTATGAACGATATGCGTGCGGATAAAGAGAAGCCCTTCGTTTTTCTTTGTTCAAGTAATATAGTGTATATAGAAAAAGGGATCTCACCTTCAGGTGGGATCCCTTTTGTAGTCGTAAATGTAGAAGATTGTTCTAAGCTTCTTGCTGCTTCTTACGGTGCTCAGGAATATAGATATATTGGGAAATAATTACTAATACCCCTATAAAAAATACAGGGAATATAGCAGCAACATGAAACCCACTATAAATAATATTTGTTATTAAACCGCCGATAATAACAAATGCAGCATATATATGAGAAATTTGTTTCTTTAGACGGATTTTGAATACTTCCATCAAAGATTCAATTGCAACAAATGAGATGATGATAGCTAAAAAGACAAGGTTAGTATTGTAAATTACTAAGCAACAGATTAAACCGAGAAAAGCTAAATACTCAATTATTAAGGGAATATTACGTGGCATACAATATTACCGAACCAAATAAGGCAGTGGATTTACTGCGTTTGTTTTTTCAAAATTCCATTCACCATTATGTAATTCAAAATGGAGATGTTGTCCAAATGAATGACCTGTATTTCTCATATGTCCTAATAATTGCCCGGTTTGAACTTGATCACCAACTTCTACTGAACGGTCTTTCATATGAGCGTAAACTGTTGTATATCGTTTACCTTGAATATAATGTGCCACAAATACGACATTTCCATAGCTAGCGGAGTAATAAGACTTTATAACTTTTCCTGCAGCAGCTGCATGAATTGAAACATTACCTGGTGCGGTAATATCTACACCATAATGCATTTGTTCCCAGCGCATATCAAATGTAGAACTAATCGTTCCTTGAGTAGGAAATTTAAAAACAGCAGGAATAGAAGGAGCGGCTTGTTTAGGTTGTGGTTGCTTTTGAATGATATAATGTTGTGCTACAAATCCATAAGCTGTTCCAAAACGGATTTTATACCAAGTACCGACTGTTTCTATAACTTCTACTTGTGTTCCGTTTTGTAAAGATCCAATCACGGAGGTATTTGTTCCGGCCCCACTGCGGACTTTTAATACAGGTGCACCAACATAAAAGGAAGATTGATTTTGTGTCGTAATTCCTTTTACTAATGGCTCTGATGTATGCGATACAAATTCTTTTTTTACATATCCTACTTGCCCATTATGTGAGATTTTATACCACTCCCCTTTTGTTTCTTGTACAGAGATGAATTTGCCGTTTGGTAATCTATCAATAATAGAGGATTTGATATTTGGCTCAGAGCGAACGTTTAAAATATTGGCATTTACGATATAACTATTTTTAAGTTTAGTAGATGTAGTAAACGCAATATCTGTTTTTTTTAAGGAGTTAGTTTTATTTCTTGTGTTTATTGCATTATTCAAATATAATATTTTTGTGTCTGATTTTATAGTTTGAGTGTTTTGAGTAGGCAATTGCTGAGCTGCTACAGTGCGCGTATCTACTTGATTTATGGATGGAAGTAGAGAGGCGACTGCGACAGTAGTTGCCGTTAAAGCTGTAGCTTTCTGTTTCATCTAATATTAGCCCCCCATAGATGTATTAATATATTTTTTATTATAGTATAAAGATATAATACTTTGTGCATTGTTCACATAACTGTAATATGAAATGAGAAAAAATAACAATTTTTTAATGGAATCGAAATATATGACAAGAATAACAGATAAATAATCATTATAATATGAATAAAGGATAATCGATATTTTCTGAATAGACAGTGAAAAGTTGCTTTTGTACTTATTAGTAGGAGAACAAGTAGCCATGCCTATATGAATGTTTATTTTTCATATTTTATATAGTGGAACTTAGATGTAAATAATTCTCGTTTTATAATCTGTAAGCCAACTGGTTATTAATCCTTATCAATTAGGATAAATGGGATTACAATAAGTTAAAACAGTTGCTGATGACCCACGACAGTGTTATACTGACTATGGTAATTTCATATTGTGCTAGGAGAGCTGGTGTTGCCAGCTGAGAGTAAGACCGAGAGTCTTTGATCCTTTTTATTACCTGATCTAGATTATGCTAGCGTAGGGAAGCAATTCGGACATGAACAGTCAGTCCCTGTTTCTTTGCGTAAAGAAACAGGGCTTTTTTATTGGACAAATTCATAGTAACAACCACTAGGGGTGCTTTGCATGCTGAGAGAGGAATAATCCTTAACCCTTACGGACCTGATCTAGGTAATACTAGCGAAGGGAAGTGGAACAACGAATAAATGTGTTTTTATTTGCTGTAGCCACTTCTTATATATAGGAGTGGCTTTTTTATTTAGATAAACAGATATGAAGGAAGGGGAAATATAAATGAAATTTTGTGAGAGATTATTTGAGACTGTGCAGCCTGTTTGGGAAAAAAGTCATAATCACCCGTTTGTAACGGGGATGGGGGACGGTACGTTAGACAAAGATAAATTCCAATATTACATCATACAAGATTATTTATATTTACTAGATTATGCAAAACTATATGCAATTGGAGTTGTGAAAGCGACTAATCCGCAAGTTATGGCAAAATTTGCAGAACAAATAGATGGCATTTTAAATGGAGAAATGACAATCCATAAACAGTATGCAAAACGCCTTGGTATTTCTGTAAAGGAGATGGAAGAGGCAAAACCATCTGCTAAAAATTTAGCGTATACAAACTATATGATGTCAGTATCTCAAAATGGTACGCTTGCAGAGTTAATTGCGGCTCTTCTTCCATGTATGTGGAGCTACTGGGAAATTGGAAAACGTTTAAATGATATTCCGGGAGCAAGGGATCATGAGTTCTTTGGGGAGTGGATTCAAGGATATAGCTCAGAAGAATATGGAGATCTTTGCATTTGGTTAATGGATTTATTAAATGAACTAGCTATTGGGAGATCTGAACAAGAGTTAGCCAAATTAGAAGAGATTTTCTTATATTCCAGCCGATTTGAGTACTTATTCTGGGATATGGCGTATCGTAAGGAGATGTGGGGTTTTGAGGAACAAGAGCATACTACAATTTCATAATGTTTCTTTTCATTATGATGAAAAGCCAATCATAAACGGCCTAGATGCTTTCGTGCAAGAAAAGGAGTTTGTTAGCATCATTGGACCGAGTGGCTGTGGCAAAAGTACATTGTTTCGTTTAATTACAGGATTAGAAGAACCGACGGCTGGAACTATCCAACTGACAGAAACAACGAGTCATCCTGTAGGATATATGCCACAAAAAGATATGCTCCTGCCGTGGAGAACGATTATTGAAAATGCGGCATTACCTTTAGAATGTCAGGGTGTAAAGAAAAAAGAAGCGCATGTAAAGGCAAAGGAACTCTTAGAACAATTTGGTTTGCAAGGATACGAGGATAAATATCCGAAAGATTTATCTGGTGGAATGCGGCAACGGGTATCCTTTATTCGAACCTTATTAACAGGTGGGAATATTTTACTGTTAGATGAACCGTTCAGTGCACTAGATGCATTAACGAAATCAACTTTGCAAGAATGGTTGTTTGAACAATGGAAACAATGGCAAAAAACAATTTTATTTATTACGCACGATGTGGAGGAAGCTCTTTTTCTTTCTAATCGAATTTTAGTTGTGAAGGAGCAGCCCATAACAACTTTGACGGAGCGTATCGTTCCCCTTGGAACTGATCGTTCAAGAAAAGATTTGTATAAGCCTGAGATACTCGCGCTAAAAGATGAGCTACTTGGTATGTTGCAAAGACAGGTGCTCGTATGAAACGTATGACAGAATTATTACCTGCATTGATTTTAAGTAGCATTTTACTTGTGAGCTGGGAAGTGGGAGCTAGAATTGTAGACGAGATGTACATCTTACCATCCCCGACTGCAATTCTAGCTAAAATGTGGGCGTTGCGAGATATATTGCTTACAGTTCATCTACCGGCGACATTATACGTAGTTTTAATAGGAGTTGTTATTTCCATCGTGCTCGGTGTGGGACTCGCGATGTTAATGAATGCTAGTTCATGGATGGAAAGAGCATTTTATCCACTGTTAGTTGCATCACAAACGATTCCAATTACAGCTCTAGCGCCATTATTTGTTTTATGGTTTGGATATTCAATTTGGAGCAAGGTAGTTGTGACAGTTTTGATTACATTTTTCCCGATTGCAGTAAATACGTATGACGGATTACGCAGTACAAAAAAGGAATGGGAGGAACTTTTAGTAACATACGGTGCAACGAAAAAAGACATTTTTCTAAAGTTAAAGTTGCCATCTGCACTTCCTTACTTTTTCTCTGCTTTAAAAATTGCAGTTCCTCTTAGTGTCATTGGAGCAGCAATTGGTGAGTGGCTTGGCGCTCAAGCGGGTCTAGGGTACTTTAGTAAACGAATGATGACACAATTAGATGGAGCAGGCGTATTTGCACCTATTGTACTCTTATCATTATTAGCCATCTTCTTTGTATTACTGGTTTCTATATTAGAAAAGAAATTGATTAGTTGGAGGAAACATTCATGAAATTATTCAAACGCATCTTTGTGTTTACATTATTAGTTGCAATGATTGCAGGATGTTCTAGTAATTCGGCATCAGATAAGAAAAAGAAAGAAAAAGAAATTACAGTGATGCTCGATTGGTATCCAAATGCGGTCCATAGTTTTATCTATGCGGCAATTGAAAAAGGATATTTTAAAGAAGAAGGAGTGAAAGTGAATATTAAATTTCCTTCTAATCCGACGGACCCATTAACGTTAGCGGCAGCAGGGAAAGTAACAGTCGGTTTATATTACCAGCCAGATGTTGTCATTGCAAAAGCAAATGAACAAATCCCGGTAAAATCAATTGGGGCGGTTGTACGTTCACCATTAAACCATGTGGTATCGTTAAAATCGGCTGGAATTCATTCACCAAAAGATTTAGAAGGAAAGACAGTAGGTTATTCTGGAACGCCTTTAAGTGAGGCATATTTAAAAACGATGGTAAAAGAAGCTGGTGGTAATCCAGATAACGTAAAAGTAGTAGATGTTGGGTTTGATTTAGTACCAGCGTTAATTACGAAAAAGGTAGATGCTGTCACAGGTGCTTATATTAACCATGAAGTTCCTGTTATGCGTCATCAAGGCCATGAACCTGCATACTTTAACCCAGCTGACTATGGTGTACCAAATTATCATGAACTTGTTTTTGTAACAGGTGATAAAACATTGAAAAAAGATAAAGAAGCGTTGCAATCCTTTTTACGCGGTGCGAAAAAAGGATACGAATTTATGAAGAAGAATCCCGATGAGGCACTGGGTATTTTATTAGATCATCAAGAAAAAGAAAACTTCCCGCTTGTTCCAGAAGTTGAAAAAGAAAGTATGAAAATTTTATTAGAGAAAATGGAAACGAAAGATGAGCCATTTTTATCAGATTCAAAAGAGTCATGGGAAAAACAAAATAAATGGTTGAAAGAAAAAGGAATGACAAAAGAGAGCGTTCCTGCTAATGAATTATTCGAAAACATTTTAAAGTAGGCGAATGAATATGAAAGACGAGCTCCATGTTATCTCAAATGGCCAGATGACATTCAAAGAGTTAGCGAATGTAGCAATGCAGATTGAGAGTGAGATTGATTATTTGCATATTCGTGAGCGGGAGAAAAGCACGAAAGAATTATATGAAGGTGTAGAGGGCCTCCTGAAGAGGGGCTTTCCAGCATCTAAGCTTGTAATGAATGATCGAATTGATATAGCGATCTTATTAAATATCCCTCGCGTACAATTGGGGTATCGAAGTGCTGATGTTAGATCTGTAAAGGAAAAGTTTTCTTATTTGCATGTTGGGTATTCTGTGCATTCTTTGGAAGAAGCAATAACAGCTTTCAAAAACGGGGCAGATTCCCTTGTTTATGGTCATGTATTTCCAACGAATTGTAAGCAGGGTGTTCCAGCAAGAGGGTTAGAAGAAATTGCAGATATGGCAAGGCGATTAACGATACCGATTACAGCTATTGGTGGGATAACACCTCAAAATACAGCAGCGGTTCTTAGCTCTGGTGTGAGTGGTATTGCTGTTATGTCTGGAATTGTAAGTGATAGTAATCCATACGAGAAAGCAAGAATGTATAAGGAAACAATAAGAAAGTGGGCGGAAAATCATGAGTAAGATATATGATGTAACCATTATTGGCGGTGGTGTAATTGGTAGTTCAGTTGCACATTTTCTAGCGGAAAGAGGATACCAAGTTGCGATTGTTGAGAAGAAAAGGATTGCATCTGAAGCTTCTAAAGCAGCGGCAGGTTTACTTGGTGTACAGGCAGAATGGGATGCGTATGATCCACTATTTGAGCTTGCTAGAGAAAGCCGTGCAATATTTCCGCAACTTGCAAGAGCTTTACGCGAAAAAACGGGTATTGATATTGGATATGAAGAGAAAGGCATATATCGGATTGCCCAAAATGAAGCTGAGAAGACAAGAATACTAGATATTATGGATTGGCAACAAAAAACAGGTGAAGAATCATATTTTATGACAGGAGATGAGCTTCGTGAAAAAGAGCCATTTCTCTCTTCGTCTATTACCGGCGCTGTATATTATCCGAAAGATGGTCATGTTATTGCACCGGAACTGACAAAGGCATTTGCGCATTCTGCGGCCATTTCTGGTGCTGATATATATGAACAAACAGAAGTATTTGATATCAAAATAGAAAACAATCGAGTAGTAGGAATGATTACAAATGAAGGTATGATTCCATGTGAAAAGGTAGTAATTGCCGGTGGTTCATGGAGCACAAAACTCCTTCATCATTTTGATAAAGAGTGGGGTACATACCCTGTGAAAGGAGAAGTTGTTGCTGTAAAGAGCCGTAAACCACTATTGCAATCCCCGATTTTCCAAGAGCGGTTTTATATCACGCCAAAACGTGGTGGACGCTATGTAATTGGAGCAACGATGAAGCCACATACGTTTAATAAGTCTGTACAACCAGAGAGTATTACATCGATATTAGAGCGTGCGTATACAATTTTACCAGCTTTAAAAGAAGCGGAATGGGAAAATACTTGGGCGGGATTACGCCCCCAATCTAATCATGAAGTCCCTTATATGGGGGAACATGAGGAAATAAAAGGATTATATGCTTGCACTGGCCATTACCGAAACGGCATTTTATTAAGCCCCGTTTCTGGTCAATATATGGCCGATTTAATAGAAGGAAAGCAAGGGAATCATTTATTAGATTCATTGCTTTCTAAATCGATTTATCCTGTATGAACTGGTAGTAAACGACTGATTGATGGGGAATAAAGAGAACAAATATTGATTAAAGTTTCACTTTATATAAACACATTTTGATTTTTTAACATGTAAGTCAATGTTACAAAGAATAAAAGCTGAACTACATTGGTTTTTTTCTCTTTGTTTTTACTTGGCATGGGGCAGGAAGAAGATCTGCCCGCTTCTATGCATGGTCGGATGCTCTCTCACATCTAAAAAGAAAAGGTTTATATAGAAAGGGGATGGAAGTTTGAACTTAAAAATTAATGGTAAGCAAGTAGAGGTACCGGTGAGCATTAAAACAGTAGCAGAATTGCTTACACATTTAGGATTAGATACAAAGATTGTTGTGGTAGAACGTAACCAAGATATTTTACAAAAAGAAGATCATCAAGATACATCTGTTTTTGATGGAGACCAAATTGAGATTGTAACTTTCGTAGGAGGCGGTTGATTATGTTAAACATTGGACCATTTACATTCAAATCTAGACTTTTATTAGGAACAGGGAAATTTTCAGATTTTGATGTGCAGAGAAAAGCAATTGAAGTATCAGAGGCTGAAATTTTAACATTTGCAGTACGTCGTATGGATATATTTGATGCAGGCCAACCGAATTTATTAGAAAAAATTGATGTGAAAAAATATACATTATTGCCAAATACAGCAGGAGCAAGAAATGCTGAGGCAGCAGTTCGTATTGCAAAATTAGCAAAAGCTTCAGGGCTTTGTGACATGGTAAAAGTAGAGGTTATTGGTGATGATAGAACGTTATTACCAGATCCAGTGGAGACTTTAAAAGCATCTGAAATGTTGCTTGAGGAAGGGTTTATCGTTCTTCCATATACATCTGATGATGTTGTATTAGCTCGTAAGTTGCAGGAGCTTGGTGTGCATGCGATTATGCCTGGTGCCTCACCAATTGGTTCAGGGCTTGGAATTGTGAATCCATTAAATTTAAGCTTTATTATTGAACAAGCAACTGTACCAGTCATTGTCGATGCTGGTGTTGGTAGTCCTGCTGATGCTGCGTTTGCTATGGAATTAGGAGCAGACGGTGTGTTATTAAATACAGCTGTATCAGGTGCGAAAGACCCTATTAAAATGGCAGAAGCAATGAAACTAGGTATTCACGCGGGACGTTTAGGATTTGAAGCAGGACGTATTCTACGTAAACGCTGTGCGACAGCAAGTAGCCCGTTAGAAGGAATGAGTGTAGTTGAATAATCGTTATTCTCGCCAAGAGTTATTTTCGCCAATTGGTGAAAAAGGACAGCAAAAGATAGGAGAAAAACATGTACTAATCATTGGCGCTGGGGCACTTGGTAGTGCGAACGCCGAGATGCTTGTGCGTGCTGGTGTTGGAAAAGTGACAATTGTGGATCGTGATTATATTGATTGGAGTAATTTACAACGTCAGCAGCTATATTGTGAGGAAGATGTAGAAAATAATTTTCCGAAGGCCGTAGCCGCACAGAGACGTCTGCAAGCAATTAACAGCAATGTAATCGTAGAAGCTTTTGTTCAAGATGTAACAGCAGAGGAGGTAGAACAGCTTGTTACAAATGTGGATGTGATAATTGATGCAACTGATAATTTTGAAACACGTTTTATCGCTAATGATATATCACAAAAATATTCAATTCCATGGATTTATGGAGCATGTGTAGGTAGCTATGGTCTTTCTTATACAATTTTACCAGGAAAAACACCATGTCTATCTTGTTTACTACAATCTATCCCGCTTGGAGGAGCAACATGTGATACAGCAGGTATAATTTCACCTGCTGTATCTCTTGTTGTTTCTCATCAAGTAACGGAAACTCTCAAAATTTTAGTAGAGGATTATGAAGCACTTCGAGATGGACTTGTATCGTTTGATGTATGGAAAAATGAATATTCATGTATGAATGTGCAAAAGCTTCGCAAACATAATTGTCCATCATGTGGTGAGGAAGCAGTGTATCCATATTTAAATAAGGATAATACTTCAAAAACAGCAGTTTTATGTGGAAGAAATACAGTCCAAATTAGACCTCCGCATAAAGAACGATTAGATTTTGAACGATATAAAGAACTGTTGCGTGACCATGTAGCGGATTTAATGGTGAATCCATATTTACTATCGTTTTCAGTTGAAGATAAGAGATTAGTTGCATTTCAAGATGGCCGGGTTCTCGTGCATGGAACGAAAGATATAGTAGAAGCAAAAACAATTTATCATCGTTATTTTGGATGAAAAGGATGAGTGAAATGAAAGTGAATAAAGCTTTAACAATTGCTGGATCTGATAGCGGCGGTGGTGCTGGTATTCAAGCAGATTTAAAAACATTTCAAGAGCTGGGTGTATACGGAATGACAGCCATTACAGCTATTACAGCCCAAAATACACTTGGTGTTCAAGGGGTATATCCAGTTACGCCCCAAGGGATTCAGGAACAATTAAATTCAATTGGTACTGATTTAACACCGGATGCTGTGAAGCTTGGCATGTTGTTTAGTAGTGAAATTATTAAGGGTGTTGCAGAGAATATTAAAAAGTTTGGCTGGAATAATATTGTACTAGATCCTGTAATGATTGCAAAAGGTGGAGCGTCATTGTTACAACAAGAAGCAGTGCAAGCGTTAAAGGAGTATTTATTACCAATTGCAACAGTTGTGACGCCGAATGTACCAGAAGCAGAAGTATTAACAGGGATGGAGATTCATAACATCCAAGATAGTAAAGAAGCTGCGAAAGAATTGCATAGATTAGGAGCTAAATACGTCCTTATGAAAGGTGGACATGCAGCGTATCAAGGAAATGAAGTAATTGATTTCTTATTTGATGGTGAGCAGTTTATTGAATATAGAAGTGAACGAATTGATTCCAAACAAACGCATGGTAGTGGTTGTACATTTGCATCTGCTGTAACGGCGGGACTTGCAAAAGGGTACCCAATCGAAGAAGCAGTTCAAGAAGCGAAGAAGTTTATTAGTATAGCGATTGAAGAGCAATTAAATATTGGGAGTGGTCATGGACCAACGAATCATTTTGCATATAAACGTCAAGGAAGTCATGTATAAATATTCAGGATTTGATGAAGAAGCCAGTTTTATAATTGGCTTTTTTATTGTTTACTTTTTCCATATTTAGGAGTATTATATCAGCCAGAATCTGTTTTTTTGTAACGCTGAGTCCAATTAATTTGGAGCGGAGGAACCAAATTGTGCATGGTCACTAGGGGTGAATCTTTCATGATGAAAGTAGGGCTACTCTCAAAGTCCGAATCCGACAGCTAACTTCGTAAGCGTCTTGGGAGAGGATGGTGCATTGATGGATACATCGCTTCATCGGTCTGATTAGTATAGGAGAATATCAAGCTATATTTGAATTCTTTTATGCTAAGGAGGAAGATGTGCATGGATGGGGAAAAAGAAGTAACGCTCATTTGTGTAGGGGAAGAGGAAAAAGTAAACAGTTTACGAGAATTAGTACCTTTTCAACAAGATATGATTATTTTTACAGTAAATGAACATGTAGCAGCTGAAGTGCGAGCATGTGGATTTGAAGCAACCTATTGCTGCAATGGGGAACAGAAATTAACCGATATTTGCAATGGGATTAAAAAAGTAATCCTTCTAGGAGATGAACTTCCAACAGTTGGCTTTTTTACCGAACGTATTCGTTTTTCTTTTCAAGCGCCTATTACAGTTGTCACAAGAAATAAAAGATATCCAGTAAGGCTCTATCAAACAATTGGAGCTAAATTTGTAGTGTTTACAAACTGTGATAACATTTCTTTTTTATTTTTTGAATAGGGTGGGGGAAGTGAAGATGAAGGTGTTATTACGAGAGGATATAGCGAACCGTTGGGCAGTATCAGTAGAGCGAGTTGAAGAATTAGCAATGCAAGATTCTATTTTCCCAAAACCATATATGATATTACCATCAGGAGATAGTTTGTATTTAGAGATTGAGCTGATTGCGTATGAAAAAATACATGTGGAGTTGACGCAAGTGTGCTTTCGTGGGCGGAGTTTACGAACGTTTTTATCATGTTATTAACAAATGATGAATGATTCTGATTATAGTGGATAATAGGCTTACGAATGAGAAAAGAGCGGATTCTAGGTACTAAAATAGTATCTGGAATTATTCGCTCTTTTTTATTATCATTTCAAATTAAAAGTTAATTTTAATGAAAAGCAAAGAAAAAACGAGAAAACAGACGGTAAAATATTAATATCAATCAATGTAAGCGGTTAAACAGGTGAAAACTTTCTTATTTTAAGTAATATACCTCTTTACAACTCAAATATAGAGGAGTATATTTACATTCATAAATTGTTCATAATATTTCCAAAAACAACCTGATATCGCTGAGTCCAAGTATTTGGAGCGGGGGAACCAATTTTGTGCATTGTCACTTGGGGTGAATCTTTCATTACGAAAGTAGGGCTACTCTTTAGGCCCGAATCCGACAGCTAACCTCGTAAGCGTTTGGAGAGGAGGTTTACTTTTGTGTTGTTCATTTTTGAACACTGAGTAGAGCCTCAGTGTTCTTTTTTTGATAGGTAGATGGTAAAATTTAACATTTTTGAGATGGGGGATTGGAATGCTAGATATAGTGATGATCGGAATCTTTGTTGTATTAGTAGCATCTATGATAGGGCTTGCGAGCTGGTCAGATAAAGTTGTGAAAGAAGGGAAGCAATCATGATGATTGCCTTATCAGTTATTGTCGCAGTGATTACTGTGTATTTAGTTTATGCGTTATTAAATCCGGAAAAGTTTTAATTAGGGGGAATCATTCATTATGATTTGGGTCGCAGTTGTTATCACAATGCTATTGTTTATTCTTGTGGCAAAGCCAACGGGCATTTATTTAGAGAAGGCTTTTCAAGGTAGTAGAAAACTAGATAAAGTATTTGGACCTTTTGAAAAGCTTATTTTCAAAATTACAGGTGTGAAGTCATACAATCAAACATGGAAACAGTATGCATTATCACTAGTTGCACTTAATGGTTTTATGATTGTTGTCGTATATTTCATTTTCAGGTTACAAGGCGTATTGCCGTTAAATCCGGCACATATTGAAGGTATGGAGCCAACGCTTGCTTTTAATACAGCAATCAGCTTTATGGCAGATACAAACTTACAGCATTATAGCGGTGAAAATGGATTATCTTATTTATCACAATTAATAGGGATTACATTTTTAATGTTTGCTGCACCGGCAACAACATTAGCCCTTGTAATGGCCTTTATAAGAGGATTAGCAGGCAAGGAACTTGGTAACTTTTTCGTTGATTTTACACGAGCTTTAACAAGGGTCTTTCTTCCGATTGCATTTGTTACAGCACTGATATTTGTTGCGCTTGGTGTACCGCAAACTTTAGATGGGGCGGTTACAGCACAAACGATTGAAGGTGTGAAACAAAGTATTTTACGCGGTCCTGTAGCTTCATTCGTTTCAATTAAGGAACTAGGTAATAATGGTGGTGGATTCTTCGGAGCAAACTCCACACATCCATTTGAAAACCCAGGACAAATCAGTAACATTTTGCAAATGATGCTTATGATGCTATTACCAACAGCTTTACCGTTTACGTACGGAAGAATGGTAGGGAATAAAAAACAAGGACGTATCCTTTTCGTTTCACTATTTATGGTATTTTTAGTGGGATTCACAACGATTGTGTCATCAGAATTGCATGGCAACCCAGCATTAAATCAAATGGGAATGGAAAGCGTGCAAGGCAGTACAGAAGGAAAAGAAGTACGATTTGGAACGGTATTTTCTTCGCTATATGCGACAGTAACGACGGCAGCCGAAACAGGTGCAGTTAATACGATGCACGACACGTTGACACCAATTGGCGGATCGGTACCACTTGTAAACATGATGTTAAATACAGTGTTTGGTGGGGTTGGTGCAGGCTTTGTCAATATCATTATGTACGCAATTATCGCAGTCTTTATATCTGGATTAATGGTTGGACGGACACCAGAATTTTTAGGTAAAAAAATTGAAGGAAAAGAAATGAAATTAATTGCGGTAACGATATTATTTCATCCATTGCTTATTTTAGGATTTTCAGCATTGGCTCTTTCAACGCATTTAGGAACGGATGCTATTTCTCATTCAGGATTTCATGGGTTAACGCAAGTTGTATATGAATACACGTCTTCTGCTGCTAACAATGGATCTGGATTTGAAGGGTTAGGAGATAATACACCGTTTTGGAATATTACAACTGGTTTAGTTATGTTTTTAGGACGTTATTTCAGCTTAATTACAATGCTAGCTGTTGCATATTCATTGAAAGAGAAGACGGTAGTGCCAGAAACAGTAGGAACATTCCGCACAGATAATAGTTTATTTGGGGGCATTTTCATTGGAACGATTGTAATCGTTGGTGCATTAACGTTCTTCCCAATGTTAGTATTAGGACCAATTGCAGAATTTCTTACATTGAAGTAATGGAGGGTAAATGATGAGACCTGTAGTGGTAAAAGAAAAACAAGTGAATCAATCACGGGTACATGTTGTAGAAGATGAGGTTAGACAAGCGAAAACGATGGATCGTGATATCGTGACCCATGCAATGAAGCAATCTGTTGCGAAATTGAATCCGAAAGTAATGGTAAAAAACCCTATTATGTTCGTTGTGGAAATTGGATTTATAATCACTTTGATTTTATCCTTTCTTCCGAATGAATCTAGTAGTATACCAGGTTGGTTTAATATAACAGTTTCTCTTATTCTATTATTTACTGTCTTGTTTGCTAACTTTGCAGAAGCATTAGCAGAAGGGCGAGGAAAAGCACAAGCAGATTCTTTAAAACAATCGAAGAAAGATGTATTTGCGAATGTCGTAAAAGAAGATGGTGAAATTGTTCAAGTTTCAGCAACTGAACTGAGAAAAGGTGACGTTGTAATCGTGAAACAAGGAGAAATGATTCCGAGTGATGGAGAGGTTATTAAAGGGTTAGCATCTGTTGATGAATCAGCTATTACTGGAGAATCTGCACCGGTTATTAAGGAAGCTGGTGGTGACTTTTGCTCGGTAACAGGCGGTACAATGGTTGTCAGTGATGAGATTACAATTTCGATTACAAGCAATCCAGGTGAGTCATTTATAGATAAAATGATCTCTTTAGTAGAAGGAGCTGCTCGTCAAAAAACACCGAATGAGATAGCTTTAAACACAGTATTGACAAGTTTAACTCTTATTTTCTTAATTGTTGTTGTGACACTACCTATCTTTACAAACTATTTAGGTTTCAAGATTGATACAGCTGTACTTGTGGCACTTCTTGTTTGTTTAATTCCAACGACAATTGGTGGTTTATTATCAGCCATTGGGATTGCTGGAATGGATCGGGTAACGAAATTTAATGTATTAGCGATGTCAGGTAAAGCTGTAGAAGCTGCTGGTGATATTAATACAATTATTTTAGATAAAACAGGTACTATTACTTTTGGGAATCGGATGGCACATACATTGCTTCCTGTAGGAAACGAAACAATTGAGCAATTAGCAAAATGGGCTGCATTAGGATCGGTTTTAGATGAAACACCAGAAGGTCGCTCTGTAATTGAATATGTAAAATCAAAATCTCTATCATATAACAGTGAGCTTGCTGAGCAAGGTGAGTTTGTTCCGTTTAAAGCAGAAACAAGAATGAGTGGTGTAGATCTACTTGATGGTACAAAAGTAAGAAAAGGTGCAGTTGGTGCGGTTATTGAGTGGGTACAAGCACAAGGTGGTACGATTCCAAAAGATGTGAATCAAAAGGCGGATTTAATTTCCAAAGAAGGTGGGACACCACTTGTAGTGGCAGTCGATGATCGCATTTATGGCTTAATCTATTTAAAGGATACTGTAAAACCTGGTATGCGCGAACGTTTTGAACAGCTTCGCCAAATGGGAATTAAAACGGTGATGTGTACAGGGGATAACCCATTAACAGCGGCAACAATTGCGAAAGAAGCAGGGGTAGATGAGTTTGTTGCGGAATGTAAGCCAGAAGATAAAATTGCAGTTATTAAAGCAGAACAAGATAAAGGAAAACTTGTTGCGATGACAGGTGATGGTACAAACGATGCACCAGCATTAGCACAAGCTGATGTTGGATTAGCGATGAATAGTGGAACAACAGCTGCAAAAGAGGCGGCCAATATGATTGACCTAGATTCCAACCCAACAAAAATTATTGAGGTTGTAGGTATTGGGAAGCAGCTATTAATGACACGTGGTGCGCTAACAACATTTAGTATTGCAAATGATATAGCGAAATACTTTGCGATTATTCCAGCGATGTTTACATTAGCAATTCCACAAATGGAAGCACTGAATGTGATGAAGTTAACTTCACCGCTGTCAGCCATTTTATCAGCATTGATATTTAATGCAGTTATTATCCCATTACTCATTCCATTAGCAATGAAGGGGATTGCGTATAAACCGATGAGTTCCAATGCATTACTTGGTCGTAACTTATTGATTTATGGACTTGGAGGAGTTATTGTTCCTTTCATCGGAATTAAGGTAATTGATATGATTGTGGGATTGTTTATTTAAGGAAGAGGGGAAAAGAAAATGTCTAAAAAACAAAATATACTTTCACCGGTCATTCGTGTCACCTTTACATTTCTTGTCCTGTGTGGATTGTTATACCCACTACTTGTAACTGGAATTGCACAAGCGGTTATGAAGGATAATGCGGACGGCAGTCTTATATATAATGAAAAAAATGAAGTGATTGGTTCAAAACTAATCGGTCAAAATTTTAAAGATCCACGTTATTTTCATGGACGTGTCTCTAGTATAGAATATAAAGCAGAAGCATCGGGATCAAATAACTATGCACCATCTAATCCTGATTTAGTAAAACGTGTAGAAGAAAGTGTAGCGAATTGGAAGGATAAAAATCCGGCTGTTCCAGTTACGGAAGTACCAATGGATTTAGTGACGAATTCAGGATCTGGATTAGACCCTGATATTAGCCCAGAGGCAGCTTACGTACAGGTCGATCGTATTTCGAAATTAACGAATATTCCAAAAGAAAAGCTGAATCAGCTGATTAAGTCTCAAACAGAAGGTGCAGCATTAGGGTTATTTGGCGAAGATCGTGTTAATGTCTTGAAATTAAATTTGGAATTACAGAAAATAATGAAATAGTACCGTTGCTACCTCAATCCAATCGATTGAGGTAGTGCTGTTTACTAGGAAAGGTTGTGTGTGTAATGTATGCAGATGACTATAAACCAACATTTCAAAGGCGAACACCAGAAGAATATTTAGAATATATACGCCAGCAAAATCGTGGGAAATTAAAGCTGTATGTAGGTGCTGCTCCAGGAGTAGGGAAAAGTTACAAAATGTTGTTTGATGCGCAGGAAATGAAAAAAGAGAACATTGATATTGTAATAGGTTTAATTGAAACACATGGAAGAAAAGAGACAGAAGAAGCAATTGCTGATTTAGAAAAAGTTCCTTTAAAAGAAATGAATTATAAAGGAAAGGTATTTTATGAGCTTGATATAGAGGGGATTATAAAGCGAGCACCTAAGGTTGTTGTTGTGGATGAATTGGCACATAGTAATATACCTGGCTCAAAACATAAAAAACGCTACATGGATGTAGAAGAATTGTTAGACGCTGGAATATCAGTTTTATCGGCGTTTAATATTCAACACTTAGAGAGTGTTCATGATATTGTGGAGCAGATAACGAATGTAAAAGTACGAGAGCGCATTCCTGATTTTATTTTACAGAAAGCGAATGAGATTCAACTCGTTGATGTAACACCGGAAGTATTAAGGAAACGATTAATAGATGGGAAGATATATAAAGAAGAAAAGATTCAGCAAAGCTTACAAAATTTTTTTACGGTTAATAACTTAGGAGCTTTGCGAGAGCTATCGTTGCGCGAAGTTGCAGACGATATGGATGAGAAAATTAGTCAGTCGGTGACGGAGCCAATAGGTGTAAAAGAGAAAATTCTTGTCTGTGTGCAATACAGTTCAACAGCGGAGAAATTAATACGGCGTGGATGGCGTATGGCCAACCGGTTAAATGCTGAATTATATGTGTTAAATGTAGAAAGAGAAAATATAGAATCATTATCGGCAGGCAAAAGGCACACAATCGATGAGTGGAAAGCATTGACGAATCAATTTCATGCGACTTTTTTATTGGAAGAAGCGAAAGGAAGAAAGCCAGCAGATGTCATTATTGAAGTTGCGAAACGATTGCAGGTTACACAAATCTTACTTGGTCAATCAGCAAGAACAAGGTGGGAAGAAATTCGAAAAGGATCAATTGTAAATGAAATTATGAGACAAACAAAACATATCGATATTCATATTGTGGCTGATCAGAGAGTATAAAGTGTTTCTTTGAAATAAAGTTTGATAATTTATAATACAGTCTGATCGTTTATAAAAAAGATTGATCAAAATCATGTAGTGAACATACAGAATATTTCTTTTCTTGTTAAGTTAACGGGGCATTTATCTTCAATAACTATAAAACATTAAGGGGAAAATTGAATATAAATTGTTTATAATTTTGTATTGTCATTGTTTTATTACTGCCCATTTTTGCCCATGTTGTATCCCTATAAATAGGCAACTGCATAGGATAAAAGGTAAATGAAATCATGAGAGGAGCATGAATATGTACCGTAAATCATGCCATCACTATCAATGGCAAAATCCAATGCATACCAACTGGAATAACAACAATTGGATTTATAATTGGAATCCTTATTATTACGATAGGAACAATAATAACTGGAATCCTTATTATGGAAACATCAGATTAAAAGATTATGGATCAAAACCATTTGTAGTGAATATTAACCAAGCTACTAAGCAAAACAATACTTACCGCACCGCTTTATGGACAGGGGAAAACTTACAAGTGACTCTGATGAGTATTAATGTTGGAGATGACATAGGTTTAGAGGTCCACCCGACAACTGATCAATTCATACGTATTGAAGAAGGGCAGGGACTTGTTCAAATGGGTGATAGTAAAGATAAATTAGATTTTCAAGAAATGGCCTATGATGATTATGCGATTATGATACCTGCTGGAAAATGGCATAATGTAACCAATATAGGTAATATACCACTTAAAATTTACGCTATCTATGCGCCGCCAGAGCATCCATATGGTACAGTTCATGAAACAAAAGCAATTGCCATGTCTACTGAAGAAAACCGCTATTACTAATTAATAATTCATCGATTGAAAAATATTATTCTGGATAAAATTACCTAAAGAGTGTTGCGAATTATGAAAAGGAAAGGCTGGTATGTATATATCTGAATTCAAAGCCTATTCAGCCGAAATATTAAATCCAAAAATGTATTGTTTTTGAATAAAAAATATAGAGTTAGATTAATGATTGGGTATTCAACTAATAGGTGTTAATGCTCGACAAAACGTATCTTAAAACGATTAAACTTTTTATAAAAAAACTTAAATTTGCTGAAGAAGAATCTGTTTTGATCAATCTTTTTTCAAAATAGATTCTTCTTATACACTTTAAAATATAAGTTTTTGGGGTGTTTTTAATCAAACTTTATTCCTAAACTACATAAAGCGAGAATGTCTAAGTGCAGTAAAAGAGCTGTTTTGGGACATTCTCTTTTTTGCTTGTTATTTAGCTTTTTGAATCTCGTTTTTTCTTGTGTGATAACGAGTTAGTTTTTTCATCACATATAAGACCACGATTAGAAAAACAATCGCCCCTGTAAAGAAAATCCAAAAGTAATTTTGATTAAATAATAGAAAACCACTTACAATTGGTCCTGTGCCCATTCCAATATAACGAATGAAGTTATAGGTTCCAATGGCAGTTGCTCTTTCTTCTACAAATTCTTCTGTCAATAAAGTGGTATGAGTCGGCATGGATAATCCCATGCTAAAACCGTATAGGGATGTAGCCACAATAAGCATTGGGATATTTATATGATATACGAAAGAGAATAGGATAACGCATGCGATATTAAAAAAACTAGTAAGAAGTAAAGCTTGTTTTGTTGAGAGTAATATTTGTGAAAACTTGTAGCAATAACTTCCTAGCATAATACATAAGGACATTGGTACGAACGTAAGTCCAATCTCCCCTGCATTTAGATGAAATAAATTTGTTAATATGTTAGGTAAAAAAACGAGGAAACAGAAATAAATACAAAACTGCATAAAGCCAATAATTGCGATAGAAAATCCAGTGTTATTTCTTAAAATACTCCGATAATGATCTGCTTTTCTAGCTGCTTTAGGCGTAGCCGGTTTTGTTTCTGGAAGCAATGTAATATTTGCAATTAACAGGAATACGCCAATTGTAGATAAGAATAGAAAAATAGATACGTGACCATTTATGTTTCCAAGATAGCCGCCTATTAGGGGGCCTACTGCAGGGGCGAGGGCGAGTAGCATTTGATATGTACTCATTGCTTTCCCACGTTCTTTTCCTTCGAATAAATCACCAATAATAGTAGCAGCTATAACAGGAATGGCAGCTATTCCTAACGCTTGAACGGCTCTAAAAATAAGAAATAAATAAATGTTTGTTGTAAAGGCACAAACAATGGAACCGATAGTACCAATGAATAGACTTCGAATAAGAATATATTTTCGTCCTTTTGCATCAATTAATGGTCCGTAAACAAGCTGCATAATTGCAAGAACAAAAGTAAAAATAGAGACAGTTAAATTTACAAGATAAAGAGAGGTGTGAAAGGAATTTTGAATCATTGGTAAGACCGGTGTGTAAATATTTTGTGCGAAAGATCCTAATAGAGCACTCATGCAAACAATGTATAGAATGGATTTTAATTTAGATGAAGATAATGAATGTCTCATAATAAAACCTCCTTATTTTAGTTTCCTTGGAAACTAAAATAATTGTAACATTATTTTCTTGCTTGTAAAGATAAAAAAATAATTTTACAATGGTATATAGATAAATTGTTTCTGTGGAAACTTATAAAGTATCATGGAGGGGATCCGACTTGGACCGCACATTAAGGCAAATAGAAATACTTTCGGATATTCGTACACTTTTTCATAAAAAAGAAGAGCATATGAAGGAAAATGATGAGCTTTTTCTTCGTGAGACAGGTGTAAGTGGTATGTCTCTATCAGAACTACACGTAATCCAATGCATAGGAACAAAAGGCTTAATGAATGTGACAGCGATTACGGAAGAGATGGGAATGACAAAGGGAGCAATTTCTAAAATTTGTACAAAATTGTTTAATAAACAATTCGTTGAAAAGATGAAAATGTTAGATAATCAAAAAGAAATATTTTTCCGTTTAACAGATAGCGGAAATGAAATTTATATGGCGCATGAGAAACTGCATCAACAAGCTGAAGAGAAGTGGTTGTTACTTTTAGATCAGTATACAGAAGAGGAATTATCATTTATTCAAAGGTTTGTAAAGGATGTAGGAGCTCATTTAGAAAAGTAGAGGAAGAATTTTTTTGCTCACATTAAGCCTTCTGAATATGGTTTTTGTAAAGACTCATATATAATAGAAAGAGATACTTAACAAGATGAATAATTAAAGAGTCTATATATATAAAGAGGAGAGAAAGCAATGCTTGAAAATACGAGTTTAGTATTAGAAGGCGGCGGTATGCGCGGCGTATATACAGGTGGAATACTAGAATACTTTATGGAACAGGATTTATATTTTCCATATATTATTGGTGTTTCAGCAGGGGCGTGTCATGCGGCGTCATATATTTCAAGACAAAGAAATCGGAATAAAACAGTAAATATTGATTATGCAACACATCCGAGATACTTATCTTACAAAAATTTATGGAAAAAACGGCAACTATTTGATATGGACTTTATTTTTCATGAAATTCCAGAAAAGCATGTGCCATTTGATTTTGACACATATTTTAATAGCGCAGAGCGTTTTCTAGTAGGGACGACAGATTGTGAAACAGGTAAACCAATGTATTTTGAAAAAGAAGGAACAAATGAAGATGCATTGACATTACTACAAGCTTCTAGCTCATTGCCATTTATCGCACCAGTTGTAAATTACCATGGTAAACAATTATTGGATGGTGGAATTTCGGATCCAATCCCAGTTCGGAAAGCACAGAAAGATGGCTATGAGAAATCAGTTGTTATTTTAACGAGAAATCATGGATATGTTAAGAAAAAATCAAAATTTGGATGGATTGCAGCGAAGGCTTATAAAAAATATCCTAATCTTGTCAATACGATGCTTTCTCGTTATGAAGTATACAATGAGACACTTCACTATATTGAAAAAGAAGAGTTAGCTGGTAATCTATTTGTCATTCGTCCAGAAGTACCATTGCAAGTAGACCGAATGGAAAAAGACCCACAAAAACTGCAAAATTTATATGAGCAAGGATATAAAGATGCGGCAAGACAATTTGCGGATTTGCAGGCATTTTTACAAAGTTAATGAATGTAAAACCTCTTTAAGAGGTTTTTTGTTTTCGGGAATAGATTGAATATAAAATCTATTCTAGTTCAATATGTGGTATAATATGGATATAATGTTTGAAGGAATGATATATGTGGAAAATGTATATAAAGGAATTCGACACATTGGATATTTGGCAATGCTCATTTTTGGTGGAGTATTTTTATTACGCTTTATGATTCATGACGAACTTTTATTAGATCAACTAATTGGTTTCAGCACGGGACTGGTGATGTTTATTTCTTCGTTTTTAATCCAAAAGTATAGTAAAGAATTGCAAATGAATGAGAAATATTAGAAAAAGCCTTGGTTCATGAAATTTACGAACCAAGGCTTTTTTATTAATGCGGTAAGAAAATCAATTGATAAGCAAACAAAATACCAAATACGTATACAAGTGGATGAACAGCACGGAATTGTCCTTTTGCCATTTTCATAAGTGGATATGAAATGAATCCAAGTGCAATACCTGTTGCGATGCTTGATGTAAGTGGCATGCTTAAGATTACTAAGAATGCAGGGAATGCTTCGTCGAATGTATCCCAATCAATGTGACGTACAGATCCCATCATTAAGCTACCAACAATAATTAACGATGGAGATGTAATCGCTGAAACACCTGAAACAGCACCTACTAGAGGGCCGAAGAATGCAGCAACTGCAAATAGTACAGCAACTGTAATTGTTGTTAAACCAGTACGTCCGCCAGCTGCAACACCTGCAGATGATTCAATATATGCTGTTGATGGTGTCGTTCCGAACATAGAACCAATCGTTGCTGAGAAAGAATCAGATAGAAGAGCTCGTCCAGCTTTTGGAAGTTTGCCATCTTTCATAAATCCACCTTGCTGAGCAACACCAAGTAGTGTACCTGTTGTATCGAATAGTGTAACAAGGAAGAAAGAGAATACTACGCCGTATAACCCGTAATTAATAACATCAGAAACAGCTGTAATTGGATTAGAAACAATAATTCCTTCTGGTAATCCAGGCATTGATGTAATGCCTTTTGAGAATGTTAACTGTCCTGTGAAATAAGCGATAATTCCTGTTAATAACATTCCGAAGAATAATGCGCCGTTTACATTTAAGGACATAAGAATAAGTGTGATTCCAAGTCCAGCTAACGCTAGTAATACTGGAGCAGAATGAAGATCTCCAAGCCCAACTAAGTTTGATTCATGTTTTACTACAATCCCTGTCATGCGTAAACCGATAAAAGCAATAAATAAGCCAATACCAGCAGTAATTGCGTGTTTTAAGTTTTCAGGAATTGCTTCCATTAATTTTGTACGGAAAGATGTGAATGATAGCAAAATTAAAATCATACCTGCTACGAATACAGCAGAGAATGCAATTGCAAATGTCATTCCTTCATGTGCTTTTACAACAGAGTAAGAGAAATAAGCGTTAAGTCCCATACCCGGTGCAATTGCAATTGGTAAATTTGTAAAGATTGCCATAAATAATGTTCCGACAACAGCTGCAATAATTGTCGCTGTAAATGCTTGTTCAAACGGAACACCTGCATCCCCGAGGATGACAGGGTTTACGACAATGATATATGCCATTGTTAAGAAGGTAATAATACCTGCCATAATTTCAGTTTTAATAGAAGTTTTATGTTTCGAAAGGTTAAACATATAAACATCCTTTCTGTTTACGAATAATTTTCACAACAGTTATATATAATATTCGTTTTTAAGTCATATTGCAAGAGTTTTGCACAAAAAAATTTATAACAATTCATATTTTATGTCTTAATTTCGAATGTTAATCAAAAAAATGCCCTTATATTTCGGTTTTATATAAGTACTTTTCATAATTGTGTACATCATAAAAGAGAGAAATATGAAAGGGGAATAGTGGATGTCAGAACAAAAGAAGTTTTTAACATTACCACCGCAGCATCAAAATAGACAACCAGGGATTGAATCAATTATGAACCCTCTCCCAGAGTATGAAGATCCTAATTATCGTGGCAGTGAAAAATTAAAAGGAAAAAATGTACTCATTACAGGGGGAGATAGTGGAATTGGAAGGGCGGTAGCCATTGCTTTTGCTAAAGAGGGGGCACATATTGCTATTGCTTATTTAGATGAGCATGAAGATGCAAATGAGACGACAAGACTTGTGGAAAAACAAGGTGTAAAGTGCATATTACTTTCAGGAGATTTAAGTAGTGAACAACATTGTCAGCATATTGTAAAAGAAGCAGCTTCGACGCTAGGTGGTTTAAATATTGTTGTAAATAATGTTGCACAGCAATATCCACAGCAAAGTTTGGAATATATTACAGCACAGCAACTTGAAAAAACATTTCGCATTAATATTTTTTCTTATTTTCACGTTACAAAAGCCGCTCTTGCACATTTAACAGAGGGAGATGTAATCATAAATACAGCTTCTATTGTAGCGTATGAAGGAAATGAGCAGCTCATTGATTATTCTGCAACAAAAGGAGCGATTGTTGCTTTTACTCGTTCACTTGCAAAATCGTTAGTTCAAAAAGGAATCCGTGTAAATGGCGTTGCACCAGGACCGATTTGGACACCGCTTATTCCAGCGAGTTTCGATAAGAAGAAGGTATCTGAATTTGGAAGCAATGTACCGATGAAAAGACCAGGACAGCCATATGAATTAGCACCTGCTTATGTATATTTAGCTTCAGGAGATTCCACGTATGTTTCCGGACAGATTATTCATGTGAATGGCGGTGTAATTGTGAACGGATAAAAATAACCAGGAAGGGGCCTTGTATTTTCATTCATAAGAATAGAGCTCGTAGTAAAAACTAACTGTACCATCATATGTTATGGTCAATTTTAAAGGGGATGCTCGGGGGGATATGAATGAAAAAAGTATGTTTATTTGTAATACTCTTTTTCTGTCTACCAATCAATACTTTTGCTAGTGCAGACCATTTAATACTGATTAATCTTACGACAAATCAGCTATCTTTTTTTGAAAATGGAAATTATATAAGGACATTCCCGGTAACAACAGGGAGACAAAACACACCAACTCCTGAAGGAACATTTTGTATTATTAACAAATATAAAAATAAAGAATATCACCGAAAAAAAATTCCCGGTGGTGCACCGAATAACCCACTTGGAACACGGTGGCTTGGTTTAAATGAAAAAGAATATGCAATTCATGGTACAAATCGAGAAGGATCGATTGGAAGAAGGGAATCAAACGGTTGTATTCGTATGCATGATCGAGACATACAATGGTTATATGACCGGGTATCGTTACAAACCAAAGTAATTATTTCTCAGTTTTATACATCTCCAGAATATGCAGCGCATAAGCTTGGATATCGTGTTACAAGTTGGAATGGACGTATAATAGAAGAAGAACAAATTGGAATATTAACACTTGTAGATCGTATGAATATATATTGGCAAGAACCAAATGGTCAATTTACGAAAGTAAAAACGGTATTGCCAAATGAACAATATGCTGTTTATTCTCGCGGAAAAAATGGAAGCTATTATATAGGTAATAATTTGTATATTATGGATGAAACAGGTGAAAAAATTCGTTATGAGCAAGTGCCTTATTCTACTTTAAGTAATATTTATAAACGGAAATATAATGTACCGTAAAAGCTATCGTAAATAGACGATAGCTTATTTATTATATAAATACAAATTGAAAAACGACATAAAGCCTTTCCTTTTGGGTGGGAAGAGAGGATCCAGCCGCGGATAGAAGTGGTCAGAGCTTTTTTGCTCCGTGCAAAGTTAGAATAAAGAGAGAAAACGAGTGCAGGTCACCTGTTATTCTTCATAGCAGCGACTTATATGTTGAAAAAACAAAATGAATTTATATAGAAAAGTGTAAATTAGTTGGTCCAATCGCAACTATTCTGTTCTTGTGAATATAATACAGTACAGATTGGGGGCGGGCGCGTTATGAAAAAAGGGAATAGCCAATTTGCATTTAAAATCTTTTTGTTAACAAATTGTTTATTCATTATTTATTTGTATGTATCATTTATGTTTGATCTTTACATTACTTATATTGATTTAGTGCTTTTAGTTGGCTTTATTTGGTCCTTTGTTGAAGCGAGAGAAGGGGAAGATGGAATATATCGCAGGGTAACATTATTTGGAACCGCTTTTATATTGATTGTGTACATGACGGTGATGCATGATGCCTGGAAATATGGGATTGTTATGATGTAGAAGCATACCTTTAGCGGTATGCTTCTATATCTTTAAGTGTTGGAAGAGCAGCAATTGCTCCATAATTTGTACAAGTTAGGGCACCTACTTTATTTGCAAATGCCACAAAATGACTTAGAGTTGTAAAGTTTGGTAGGAGCTTATATTCTTCGTTTGAAAATTGATATAACATTGCTCCAACAAAAGCATCACCTGCACCAGTCGTGTCTATTTGCTGAACGATAATAGAAGGGATAATGAGTTGTTTTTCTTTTGTTGCAAGAAGTGTCCCGTTTTTTCCAAGCGTAATTGCAACACATTTTGCTCCATATGACAATAATAATTGTGCAGCTTGATACATATCTGTTTCCATAGTTAATAATATTGCTTCTTCATCGCTTACTTTGACAAAGTGTGCATTTGAAATGAAAATCAGGCAATCTTTTCGAAATTGCGGGATATCTTTGATTAATGCATCACGATAATTTGGGTCAAAGGAAATGAACATGCTGTGCTGTTTGGCATGGTGTAAAAGTTTGATATATGTTTCTTTTAAATTTCCTGGTAGTAATGCAGTTGCTGATCCAAAGTGGAGTATGTCACCTTTCTTGATGGTAGCAAGATCAATATCTTCAAATGTATATTCACCGTCAGCTCCTCTGATAAAGGTAAAATCCCGTTCTCCTTCTTTATCAATTGATACAAAAGCAAGTGTTGTTTGCTTTTCTTTTATAAGCATAGAGGTATTCACATGTGCATCTTGTAATGTTCTTTCAAGGAAATCACCAAATGGATCATTGCCGACTTGTCCCATAAAGGAGGAGTAACCACTAAGTTTTGCAATAGCAGCTGCTACATTTGCGGGAGCTCCGCCAGCTTTCTTTTCAAAAAGATTACCATCTGTTAATGGTGAATGAATATCACGGCATACAAAGTCGATTAGTAATTCTCCGATACAAAAAACATGTCTCATTTTTGTTCGCCCCTCAAATATTATGTTTATCCCGCTATTTGCGGGCAGTAAGACCCCCAACTCAAAATTCAGCGAAAGCAAAGAAGTTAGGTGGTGGGAGCTGCCCGTAAAAGCCTTCACTTTATACATATTATGAAAGATATGAGGGAGAAAAGAAAGAAAAATCCCCATTTCAAAAGGAAATGGGGATTCATGTATTAATATTTCGATCTAAAGGTCTGACAGCATGTTTCAACGCTTGTTGCCGCAGAACTTTCAAGTGTTTCACCTGTTAAGGCCGCGTTTGTATAAGAGTCATTATTTGGCTGATTTGTGTTTTGATCATCAGGCTGAACAAAGATCGCATTTGCTTGACAAAAGTTCCCTTGTCCCCAAAATGAACAATTGGAAACAGAACATCGTACTTCTGGCATCAGATCCCCTCCTTATACATTAGTGTGGGATTTTACACACGTTTCATGTATAGAGGAAGTTTCCTTTTCTTGTTACTTTTTGTTTTCCTTAAACCATTTTTCAAAAGTTTCTTTTGGCTTTTCGCCATGAATACGACTTACTTCTTTGCCATCTTTAAAATGAATAATTGTTGGTGTACCTTCAATTTTATATTCATCCCAAGTTGGGTTGTCGTTTAAAATATCAATGACTTTCATATCGATATTCATATCTTTTGCCATTGGAACAACGATAGGTGAAACTTTTTCACAGTGTACACAACCTGTTTGATAAAAATAAACTGTTTGTTCTTTTTTCTCTTCATTATTTTTACGGATTTCATCGGCCGAAATTTTATTTGTATAGTAACTTTCTTTCTTATTTGTTTCCATATTTGTTACGGCTAAAATAGCTGCAAATAAAACGATAATAATACCGCCGAAGATAAGCATTTTTTTCATTATTTCATCTCCTTATTTGTTTTTGATTACAATTAAACTGCAAATAGCAATCGTGATAAATCCGATAAGTGCTAAAAACGGGATGGTAATAAACCCAAACCAGTTAATATATTCTCCCGTACAAGGCACACGTCCGCATACTGCTCCTGCTTCTGAGAATGCAGAAACCTTTTGAATTGCATAATGATATAGCGAAATACAGGCACCGATACTTGCAATTGGTAAAGAATATGTAGCAATGCGATAGTCTTTTTTTACAACTGCAATACCAAGCCATAAAACAAATGGATACATAAAAATGCGTTGATACCAACAAAGTACACAAGGCTCAAACTTCATGATCTCGGAAAAATATAAGCTTCCAAGTGTAGCGATAAACGAAGCTCCCCAAGCAGTAAACAATGCATATTCTTGTTTTGTTTCACGTTTCATGTTTTTACCTCTCTTATAATAGTTACATACTAAATTATAGTATGAAGAGGGCAAGAAAATAAAGAGAAAATATTTTTATCAAGGGAAGTTTTATAAGACGAAAACTTGGAAATAAAAAAAACAAGGTTCACAAACCTTGTTTTTTAGGGACGATTTACAGCTTTTGTAGCATTGAAAAAGTTTTGAATAGCTTCTTTATTTATTTCTTGATTTATTTTTAAGACGGAGCCAGCGTGTTCGGTAAGAGCTGGTTCATATTCTTTATCAATTGGAATTCGCATTGTTTCCATCTTATCAATGGGTTGAAATAAAATGCTATTTCCAAGTGTAAATAGCGCCCCTATATCTAAATTTGTTTTTATATATGGAGAGAGTTCGTGTGCCATTATTGGTAAATTTAGTACTCCATCTATAGAGTGAACTTTATCAGTAAGGGTTTGTTTCAATGCCCGGAGTACTTCTTGTTGCCGTTTCACACGACCAAAATCACTTTCAGTATCATGACGAAAACGGGCATATTTTAATAAATCTTTCCCATGAAGAGCTTGTATCCCCGGCTGTAAATGTAGTCCCATATCATCGATTATTGTTTGTGTAAGATTGACTTCAATACCTTCAGGTGCGATTGTATCCACAATTTTAACAAATGCTTCAAAATCAATCGTAACGTAATGAGAAACATCGATTCCGAAATTATGTTGAATCGTCTTTCGTAATAATTCAGGACCGCCGTAGTAATAGGCAGCATTAATTTTATTATATTTTTTATCATAAGAAGGGATTTCTACATAACTATCTCGCATAATCGAAGCAAGCTTTGCTGTATTTTCTTTTTTATTGTACTGGGCAATCATAATTGTATCAGCACGAGCTTGTCGTTCGCCTCGTGAATCGCTGCCGATAATTAAGATATTCCATATGTCTTTTTCCTGTTTTCCCCCTTGAAACGAATGAGGATTATTCGCTTTTTCACAACCGATAAGCAATATAATCATGCAGAGAAATACAGATAAGGATTTATGCAAATGATCACGTCCATCCACTATTGATATGTGTATTATGAACAGTTTTGTGGAAAAATATTCAAAAAAGCGCTATTCTCAAAGGAAGAATAGCGCTTCATTTACATTTGTACTTGATCTATTTCTTCTAAATGTGATTTTTGTGAAGCATGGTCAATGTATTGAAATAGAAGCTGAAGTTGTTTATCTACTTCTGGCAGTTCTTTACTATATTTATAAGCATGTAAAAAATGTTCAATTCGTTTAGAAAATAATTGATCATCAGTTTGTACCATTAATACAAGCAACTTGTCCCAATTACAACAATATGTGTAATAGAGAGCCTTATCGTAGTCGTTATATGTGTGCATTGTGTACCCTCCTTACTGAGGAGTTACAAATAGTTTACGACAAGAGAGAAGAAATACACTTGAAAGAATTTGTTAAGGAAAATGTTGAGTGAAAAATAAAAAAACGAGGAAATTCCTCGTTTTTACGCTTTTGGCATTGGTGTAGGCGTTGGTTTCGCATAGCCTTCTTTATATTTATTATCAATGTAGTTTCGAATTTCAAGGGTGGATTTGCCTTTTTGCTGCATAGATGCAGATTCGACAGCAATTTCTAAGCAGTTTACACATGTTGTTGCGTGGGAATCCCAGACTACTTCTCCACTTGGCTTAATTTCTTGGATAAAACAGTTCTTATTGTTTTTATGTCCAACACTTTCTCCGCACCCACAGTAACAAGGTATCCAGTTTAATAATTCGGCATTTTTTCCTGCAACTGCATAGATATCTTTTAGCTGCGGATCTAGCTTATCTAAAAAGGTTGGAAGCGTGTCGACGCCCTTTGTTGTTTCTTGTATATCACCTTGCTGAGTATGAGAAGTGTGTTCTTCGTGTTTTTCTTTAGGTTCAGAAGATGGTTTTTCATCTGCAACGCTGCATCCAGAAAGCGTAAGACTGCTTATTACAAGTAGAGAGAATAGATATTTTTTCATCTGCATTTCCCCTTTGTTTTCGTGTTAGTAAAATTGTATCAAACTCTCTACTGCTTTCCTACGGTGAAGTTTGATTGCGTTTATTTTTCAAGCGCCATCGAATGGAGTGCCATAGAAAAAGGAGAGGGATATAGATATATACAATGTACATACCCGTTTGGGATAAAAGTGTATTTAATGCGTTGATACTTTCTCGGTTTGTAAAAAATAAGGAAGCGATGTATACAATAAAAATAAAAAAGGGTAGTGTGATATTAAATGGGATATGAAATGAACGCTTCATAGACTGACAAGAGTACCATATTGTTAAACAAAGATTTGGTAAAATGATAAGAAACCATACAAAAATAATAATATATTCAAACCGCTGAATAAAAGGGATTTTAATAATTTTTAACATCGTTAACGTAGGCCAAATTGTATGCTTGAGTAGTCCTTCACTATAGTATATAAAAGAGATAAGCGCTAAAATTACATAAAGAATGATTGTAAAAGCAGCACCGCCATGTGCCCATCTTTTTAAAGATTTTCCTTTTTCAATAAGTGGATAAAAGAAAAGGAGCGCTTCAAATCCTAAAAATTCTAAAGCGGAGTCTTTCGCTGATTTTGCAATATCTAAAGGTGAATGAGTGAAAATTGGTAAAATATTGCGAAAATGTGCGTATTTCATTGGGAAAATTAAAAAGAACAATACGAAAATAGGTAGTACAATTCCCCAAAAACAAATTCCTGTTACAGAACGGAACCCACCTTTTATAATATAGTAAGTGACTAATAAAAAGATTAAAGTGAGTTTCCATAATTTAATGGTCGGGAATACCCAAACTTGAACTACTTCGATATATGTACGAAGGACAGTGAGACAAAATAATAAAAAATAAATCGTAACAAGTAAAGAAAATAAGGAACCAATCCATTTTCCAAAGCATGTTGTATGAATATTGATCAGATCGTTATCTTTTTCTAACATTTTTAACATACAAAACAATACAAAGTGAGTTGCAATTCCCGCAAGAATAAGGGAAATCCAAGCGTCATAACCGGCACTTTTTATAATAATGCGTTGATAACCTAAAATTCCGATTCCAACTTGAAGAGAGTGAATCAAAAAAAATACCAAGTAAGGGGAAACGGTTAGTTCTTTACTGGTTGTACCCATCTTATCACCTCACTATTCTCCGATACCAGATTGTACAACGTTAACATCAGCGTTAATATTAATATTTATAGATGGATACATTGCTTGAATTTGCTGTATGCTCCATTTTCTTGATCGACTTCTAATTTGGTCACGTATTCCTAAAGGGTCTATTTTTTTTGCTGAAATTGCTGAATCAATTTTTGAGACTGATTTTTAATACTTTGCTCTACTTGATTTTTTACAGAGTTTATATTTTCTTTTTTTGATAAATCAAGCCAACTAGGGGAGTTTTTTATTAATCCGTTTAATTTTAACCGGATGGTCACTTTAGGAACATCACCTGTTTGATCAACTTGATAGACACTTTTTCCAGATAAATTTTGTGCTACGATAAGACCTTTATGATTGTCTTTTTTTATTGGCGCTTTATAACGACCGTTTTTAGTCGGATTAAGGAGCAACTTTACTAAAAAAGAGTCTTTTTTATCGGTATACATCACCACTTTGTCCTCTTTTAAAAAGGCAAGACCTTTTACAGAAACCGCATGATTATCAGCGATTTGAATGTAAGGAAGAAATGGATCGCATACAAACGAATAATAATTGTATAAAAAAATATTCAAAGCTGTCCGCGGAATATTTTCATTCATTATATTTTGTTCAAGTAAGTCAGCTAGATACAATGAACCGTTTGATGTGACATGATTTAGAAGCTCTTCGACTGAACCATCTACAAGTGCTAAGGGTAGTAAGTAAGGCGATCCAAGTGATTTCAAATGTAATAAATGTGCCAATATCACAACAAATCCTATAATCAGACCAAGTCCTCCGAAGGCACCCGCTAAAAGGATGAGTGGGAATCGGAGTAAACGAATGGTAGTAGACATTTTCACAGTTGGTGTTGTGAAAGAAGCAAGTGCAGATAAAGCCACAGCGATTAATAGGATTGTACTTGTTAAAGCTGCTTCAACAGAAGCTTGTCCAATTACAATTCCACCAACAATACCGATTGTTTGCCCAACTTTTGTAGGTAAGCGGGCGCCGGCTTCGCGGAGTAACTCAATTGTAATTTCTAAAAAAAGTGCTTCTAGGATTGGTGGAAAGGGTACATTGGCTCGAGAAAAAATAATAGGTCCTAATAAATCTGATGGAATCATTTGGTAATGAAATGTTAATACAGCTGTATAGATTGCTGAGGAAAATAGAGAAAATATAGCCCCAAAAAAGCGAATCAATCTAAAAGCTGAGCCGATCATCCATGGCAAATAGTAATCCTCTGGTGAAATGAAAAAATCTAATAGTGTTGTCGGTCCAGCTAATGCATAGGGAGAATTGTCTGTTAAAATTAACACTTCACCATTAATTAAAGCAAATACAGCTCGATCAATCCTCTCTGTTGGTAAAAGTAACGGAAAAGGAGAGTTACTATTATCACTAATAAATTGTTCGATCATTGTTGCATCAAAGGGAACGTCGAAATCAATGTCCGCGAGACGCTGCGTTGTGGTGTTAATATATTGCTCATTCGTGATCCCGTCTATATAGGCCACTACAACTTTTGTCTTTGATATAGATCCAACAACAATTTCTTTAAAGATTAATTGCTCTGTTACAATAGAGCGGCGTAATAAATGTAGATTCGTATCAATGTTTTCCACAAAACCAATTTTGGGTCCAATTACGCTATATTCATTTTCTGTATCGTTATATAAACGCTTACCAAGGACGGTACTTTCTGCTCGAATCAGAGCATATTGTTTAGCCTGTGATATATTTTGTAGTTTAACGAGCACATATCCCCCCAATAACTTTTCACGGATATCGTCAATGGAAGGTGAGATAACAATGTCTTCAATAGAGACGATGTTAGTCAAGTCGGCAATATCTTGTATTTGTTCTAATTGCTTTTTGATAGGTGTTAAAATAAATTGTTTAATTATGAGTGCTTCTACGACAGATTTATAATAAAAAAGGCATAGTGTTTCGTTTTCTGTAATGTTATAAGAAGCAAAATCAGTAGATTCCTTCATCGTATGAATAAATTCTGGAATGGTACAGCTCGTTTTTTTGTTTTTGGCTTTAGATTTTTTTCGTGGTAAGCCAAACATATTTTTCACCTCTTTCCCTTATATGGAATGCTCTCGTTAGTTTTTGGGGAAGGCAGAAATTTATACAGGAAACATAAAAAAGGCTGTTCAAAAGTTAGATATTGATTGTCTTTTGAACAGCCTTTTTTCAATTTAATAAATTATTTTTACATCTTGAATTGCACGTTGGAGTAAAGAATCAAAGTGAGTATGAGATGGGGGAATACACATATTAACGGTGTTCATCTTAGTAAATTTCTCATATATTCTAATTTGCTCATAACAAAAGGAAGAGCAACAAATGCTTCTTTCTTTTGTTATATTTAGTTTGTCTTGTTTTGCTTTACAGACTGTATTAATTTCATCATTTCGGCTCTTATATCTTCTTTCTGCACATTTAATTTTTCTGCAATTTGTTTGACATGCATGCCATCTTTTTTCATTTGTAATACATCATTGAATGGTGTATTACTTTTTTGTGCAATGATAGTTAGAACCGCTAGGTGATGTAAACGAATATGGTTATCTTGCATTGTTTTTTTCATTTGTTCTGGAGTGGAGTTTTGCATTTCGGCTACTTTTTGCAATAGTGCTTGTTTCATTTCTTTACTTATATGATGTTTATGCAGTTTCTTTGGATCCACGCCAAAATGTTTCGCTGTTTCTTTCCAAGATTTATTTTGTTTATAGTACGATAAAACATCTTTAATATCTTTTTTGCTAATCTTTGCAATGTGTGCGGCTTTCCAAATTTCATGCTTTTTGTAACCTTGTTTTTCTAATGACTGGATTTGTTCTTCCGAGATTATCTTATGATGATGCATTACAACTTCTTTTTGTGTAGCAGCTGCAGCTGGGAAGACAGATACTCCACATAGCAGTGCTATCATAGTCATACTTAATACCATTTTTTTGTACATACAAATTCCTCCTAATTGAATGAAATGGAAAACTTTACACATAGCATGTCCGTAAGTTGTGGAGAAGTTGTGAAAAACTTGTGAACATTTCAAGTTTTTTTTCGCGATGTAACAAAAAAGTTTTTTGTTAGTTTTACAACATAAAACATTGATTAATGATAGAAAACTGCGTTATAATCGAAATTGAAAATCAATATCAATATCAATAATAGACGTATACATATAGATAAAAATAAGGGAGAGAAACATATGACTACATATACTTCCATTGCGAATATCATTAAGGAAAGACGTTCCATTCGTACATTTACAGATAAAGCAGTAGAAAAAGAATTATTAATTGAATTATTAAATGATGCAACGTGGGCACCAAACCATCAGCATCGCGAGCCATGGAAATGTAAATTATTTATTGGAGAAGGTCGTAAAACATTAGTAGATGCTGTATTAAATTCCTTTACAGAAGAAGAAAGAGCAAAACGAGGTAAAATTTTATCAGATCGTTTTTTAAGTACGCCGGCTCAAATTGTTGTTTATATGGATGAAGATCCACGTCAAGTGCAACGAGATGAAGATTACGCAGCAGTATGTGCATTTATGCAAAACTTCCAGTTACTAGCATGGGAACGTGGTTTAGGTTGTGTTTGGAAATCAGGTGGGCTAAACTATAATCCTTTATTTATAAAAGGAATTGGACTAACAAAAGGACAACGAATTGTTGGGATTCTTCATATTGGTTATTTCGATAAAAAGCCAGAAGGAAAAGCGCGTACACCGATTACGGAGAAGCTTGAAGTTATTGAAGGATAATAAGAGGGGCATTCTTGTTTTGTACAAGGATGCCTTTTATTGTGGAATTCGTTTTCGTGAAATTGAGCTAACTATTTTTAACTTCTTTTTTAGATGGAGTATTTTGTAGGTTAGGACATTTCTCTTTTAATAATGATATAAATGCATCTTGATCTTGTGGAGAAAGTTTTACACTACCGAAAAGTGCTTTAGGATAATGAATTTCAACGCCTTCTAAAGCTGAAGATAAACGAAACCCCATAAGCATATCATTCGTTTTATTGATTTTCGTAATATCTTCATAAGGAATATTACAGCGAAACGGACCACAACATGCGTAGAAAGTCTTTTCTCTAAATTCATATCGAATATCAAAGGTTATCCAAAACCAAAAGAAATTAAAAACTGCAATAATGGAAAGAAAAATAATAAAATCAACAGAGGTTAATGTAGGATCTAGCCATAGTGGGAGTGTTAAAAGTAGATTTGGTAATAGACTCAATCCCAAAACAATATATAGAAAACCTCGATCTCGATGCACCTTCCATTTCATTTTGCTACCTCCTTATAAGGGGCCATAACTTCGTTTAATTCAGAGGTTATTACCATATATTTTAATTATTCGCTATAGAAATATAAAATCCCTTGTAAACTTAAAAGATGTTTTTTATATTGTATTTTTGTTTTGATGTGTTTAGTCTTCATGAAAGCTTGTTTCCCCTCATACACTGTCTTAAGGGAAAGTGTAAGGAGGGAAAATAATGAGAGCTAGTGATGATAAAGCACTGCAATATGCAATTGCCGAAATTACTGAAATTGCAACTGGATTTGGGCTGGATTTTTATCCGATGCGTTATGAAGTATGTCCAGCGGAAATTATTTATACATTTGGTGCATATGGAATGCCGACGCGGTTTTCACATTGGAGTTTTGGGAAACAGTTCTTTAAAATGAAGCTGCATTATGATTTGGGACTTAGTAAAATATATGAGCTTGTCATCAACTCTGATCCATGTTATGCATTTTTACTTGATACAAACGCATTGATTCAAAATAAATTAATTGTGGCGCACGTTTTAGCACACTGTGACTTCTTTAAAAATAATATTCGCTTCTCAAATACGAAGCGCGATATGGTTGAAAGCATGGCAGCGACAGCAGAACGAATTAAAGCGTATGAACATAAATATGGAAAGGAAGAGGTAGAAACGTTTTTAGATGCTGTTTTAGCCATTCAAGAACATATTGATCCATCGCTTATGCGGCCGAAGCTTGCTTGGAGTATAGATGACTTAGAAGAGGAAGAAGTAGAAAAGAAACGAGTTTCACAGTATGATGATTTGTGGAATTTAGATGATAGAAATAAAAAACGAGAACGTTCAAGTATGCGGAAGAAAAAGAAAATCCCGCCACAGCCAGAGAAAGATTTACTTCTCTTTATTGAAGAATATAGTAGAGAACTAGACGAATGGCAACGTGATATTTTAACGATGATGCGAGAAGAAATGTTGTATTTCTGGCCACAACTAGAAACAAAAATCATGAACGAAGGCTGGGCGTCCTACTGGCATCAGCGCATTCTTCGCGAAATGGATTTAACCTCTGATGAAGCAATCGAATTTGCGAAATTAAATGCAGGGGTTGTACAGCCATCGAAAACAAGCATTAACCCGTACTATCTTGGTATCAAAATCTTTGAGGATATTGAAGAACGCTATAATAATCCAACAGAAGAAATGAAAATGCGCGGTGTAAAACCGGGATCAGGTCGGGAGAAAATCTTTGAAGTTCGGGAAATTGAATGGGACGTATCATTCCTTAGAAACTATTTAAATAAAGATCTCGTGATGAGAGAAGATATGTACTTATTCCAGCGCCAAGGGAAAGAATATAAGGTAATTGATAAAGAGTGGGAACATGTTCGTGATCAGCTCGTCAATATGAGAACAAATGGTGGATTTCCGTATTTAGTAGTGGAAGATGGAGACTATTTAAAGAACGGTGAACTGTATATTAAGCATAGTTATGAAGGAATTGAGCTTGATTTAAAATACTTAGAGAAAGTATTGCCTTACATTCATCAGTTGTGGGGAAGAACGGTGCATATGGAGTCGGTCGTGGAGAATAAAAATGTTGTCTTTTCTTATGATGGAAAGATGGTGCATCGGAAGTATGTGTGAAGCCGCTGGAATCAGCGGTTTTTTTAATGATCAGTTTGTTTCAATTTTGTGAACAAGTATAAAGTTTGAGGTTTATATATTGTCATTATATTTTTTTATGTTTATTATATACCTATACGGGTATATGTAATTAGAGGCGCTGTATATTCGTATTTAGTAAGCGAAAAGAAAATTAAGGATCGTGGAGGTTAGAGAAGGATGAGCAAAAAAATCGTTGTAGTCGGTGGAGTTGCAGGCGGAGCATCAGTAGCAGCACGTCTTCGTCGTTTAAGTGAAGATGATGAAATTATTATGTTTGAGCGAGGAGAATATATTTCATTTGCGAACTGCGGGTTACCATATTACATTGGCGGTGTGATTCAAGAGAGACAGAAGTTGTTAGTGCAAACAGTTGAAAAGATGTCAAAGCGCTTTAATTTAGATATACGTGTATTAAGTGAAGTGATAAAAATTAATAAAGAAGAAAAAACAATTATTGTTAAAAATGTAATGACAAATGAAACGTACGAAGAGTCTTATGATATTTTAATTCTTTCACCAGGAGCGAAACCAATTGTGCCACCTATTCCAGGAATTGAAACAGCAAAGGCGTTGTTTACATTACGGAATGTACCAGATACAGATCGTATTAAAGGGTATATTGATGAGAAGAAACCACGCCATGCGACTGTCATCGGTGGAGGATTTATTGGAGTTGAAATGGCAGAAAATTTGAGAGAAAAAGGAATAGGTGTGACGCTTGTTGAGATGAATAATCAAGTAATGCCACCAATTGATTATGAGATGGCAGCGTATGTACATGAACATATGAAACAGCATGGTGTTCAGCTCATTTTGGAAGACGGGGTAGATGCTTTTGAAGAAGATGGAGCAGTCGTACGTTTAAAAAGTGGTTCAAAAATCAATACAGATATGATTATTCTTTCAATCGGTGTCCAGCCAGAGAGTCGTTTAGCAAAAGAAGCAGGGTTAGAACTTGGAGTAAGAGGAACAATTAAAGTAAATGAAAAACTACAAACTTCGGATTCGGCTATTTATGCGATTGGTGATGCGATTGAGGTAAAAGATTTTGTAACGGAAACAGAAACAATGATTCCGTTAGCATGGCCAGCAAACCGACAAGGTCGTCTATTAGCGGATATCATTCATGAACGTGCAGAATCTGTATACAAAGGGACGATGGGAACATCAATTGCAAAAGTATTTGAATTAACGGTAGCTTCAACGGGGGTGAATGAAAAGGTATTACAGCGCTTAAATATACCCTATGAGGTAGTACATGTACAAGCAAATTCCCATGCAGGTTATTATCCGAACGCATATCCTGTTTTATTAAAATTGATTTTTAATAAAGAATCAGGGGAAATCTATGGTGCACAAGCTGTGGGGCGTGACGGTGTAGACAAACGAATTGATGTCATTGCGACGGCAATGAAAGCTAAGCTAAAAGTAATGGATTTACCAGATTTGGAATTAGCATACGCACCGCCGTATTCTTCTGCAAAAGACCCAGTAAACATGGTGGGGTATGCTGCAAGTAATATAATTGAAGGACTTGTAGATACAGTGCAGTGGTATGAGATTGATCATATTGTCCAAAACGGTGGATATTTAATTGATGTTCGTGAACCAAATGAGTTGAAACAAGGGATGATTAAGGGTTCAATCAATATTCCATTAGATGAATTACGTGAAAGATTGGATGAAATTCCAGTAAATGAAGAAATATATCTTACATGCCAGCTCGGTATGAGGGGGGATGTTGCTGCACGTATGTTAATGGAAAAAGGATATAAGGTGAAGAATGTAGATGGCGGTTTTAAATTGTATGCAACTGCTTTACCAGACCATATTGTATGTGAATAAGGTAGAAGTTACTAAAGTAAAGTCCTATTCCCTATAATAAATATAAAATAGGGCTTTACAAAATACCCTAAAGGGTATATGATGAGGTTGTAAATTCAAATAAGAATTTTACTACAATTTGGTGCAATAGACATTTTTTTAGATAAAACATGTCTATTAAAGTATTGAGGTGATAATACGTTGGAATATAATCAAGATATTAAAAACCGACTTAAGCGAATTGAAGGGCAAATTCGCGGTGTACTTCGAATGATTGAAGAAGAAAAAGATTGTAAAGAGGTTATTACACAGCTAACCGCATCACGCTCTGCTATGGATCGCACAATTGGATTAATTGTAGGAACAAACTTGGAACAATGTTTGCGAGAGCAATTTGAAAAAGGCGATACATCAAATGAAGATTTAATTAAAGAGGCTGTACAGCTACTTGTAAAAAGTAGATAATCTGTCAAACGAATGTGTTGACAGATTTTAAAAAACATTTTACTATACCCCTACAGGTATATGTGTTTGGTGCTGTAGGAAGGATGTACAAAATGTGTTAGGAAAGCATTAAAATTTTTTAAATAAAATATACCATAGGGGGTAAGGTAGTGGGTGTTATAGGATTACAAGCGCAAGATGTTGCTGAGAAGGTTTTATTTGGAGAATTATTTATTTTAGATGTTCGTAATGAAGCGGATTATATGGATTGGAAAATTGAAGGGAAACAAGTTTCTTCTATTAATAAACCATATTTTGATTTATTAGAAGGCGTAGAGGGCATCTTGGAAGAGTTGCCAAAGGAAAAAGATATTCTTGTTGTATGTGCGAAAGAAGGTTCTTCCAAATTTGTTGCTGAGCAACTCATGGAGAGCGGTGTGACAAATGTTTATTATTTAACTGGTGGTATGAAAGCTTGGAGTGAATATGTGAAGCCGATTAAAGTAGGAAACCTAAAAGATGGTGGCAGCATGTATCAATTTAACCGCCTTGGAAAAGGATGTTTGTCCTATATGGTTATTTCTAACGGTGAAGCCGCAGTTATTGATCCTGTGAGAACAATTGAAATATATGAGGAATTTGCAAGAGAACAAGGTGCTGTAATTACAAATATTATGGATACGCATTTACATGCCGATCATATTTCTGGTGGTCGTAAGTTAGCACAGAAGGTGAAAGGTACGTATTGGTTGCCACCAAAAGATGCTGAGGAAGTTGTCTTTTCTTATGAGCCTCTTGTTGAAGGAACAGTAATTACAGTAGGAGAGACGAAAATTGATATTGAGGCAATCTATTCGCCCGGACATACAATTGGAAGTACATCATTCATTGTAGACGATGCTTATCTTCTATCAGGTGATATTTTATTTGTAGATTCTATTGGGCGTCCGGACCTTGCGGGTAAAGCGGAGGATTGGGTAAACGATTTACGTAACACCTTATATAAACGTTACAAGGATTTATCTCAAGAGTTGATTGTTTTACCCGCGCATTATTCGAAAGTGAGTGAACTGGATGAGCAAGGTGTAGTTCGTGCAACACTGAAAGATCTATTTAAGCGAAATGCAGGATTAAACATAGAGGATAAGTCGGAGTTTCGTAAAACAGTTACAGAAAACTTGCCACCTCAGCCGAATGCATATGAGGATATTCGCCAGACAAATATGGGGAAAATCAATCCAAGTGTAGATGAAGAGAGTGAGATGGAAATTGGTCCAAACCGCTGTGCGGTTCATGGTTAATGCGGGATAAAAGAAAAAATATTTTGGAGGTATGAAACATGAATGTAAAACAAGTATTAGATGTAAAAGGATTAGCGTGCCCAATGCCGATTGTAAGAACAAAAAAAGCAATGGAGGCTTTACAAACTGGAGAAGTGCTAGAGGTTCATTTAACAGATAAAGGTGCGATAAAGGATATTCCAGCTTGGTCAAAAACAGGTGGACACGAAGTACTACAGCATACGGAAGAAAACGGTGTACTGAAATTCTGGATTAAAAAGGCGTAAAAAATAAATTGTATAGAGAAAGATTGGAGGAGATGGTCTATGAGTGCAAATGTAGTATTAAATATCGTTTTAATTGTACTTGTTACTTGGTTTATTATTTTTCGCTTTTTACCGATTAAGGGAGTTAAAAATATAAATGGAAAAGAACTAAAAGCTAAAATGAATCAGAAGAATAAACAATTTATTGATGTTCGCACACCAGGTGAATTTAGAGGGAATCATATTCAAGGTTTTCGTAATATTCCCTTAAATGAGTTAGTGCAAAAAGCGAGTTATTTAGATAAAAACAAAGAAGTAATCGTTATTTGTCAAAGTGGGATGAGAAGTAAGCAGGCAACAAAAATGTTAAAGAAATTAGGATTTCAACATATCACAAATGTTTCAGGTGGTATGAATGCTTGGAATTAAGGAGGAACTAAAAATGAAAGAAATGACAGCCAAAGAATTAGAAAATAAATTAATGAACCATGAAGGATTAAACATTATTGATGTTCGTGAAGTAGAAGAAGTGGCGGAAGGGAAAATTCCAGGAGCTCTTCATATTCCACTTGGTTTATTGGAATTTCGCATGCATGAATTAGATAAAGACAAAGAATATATTATGGTATGTCGTTCTGGTGGAAGAAGTTCAAGAGCTGTTCAATTTTTAGAAAGCAATGGTTTCCAGGTTATAAATATGACTGGTGGCATGTTAGATTGGGAAGGTAAAACTGAATAATACTGTGTACGATGAAGAGTTCTTTTATAAATAAAGGATTTCGTATATTTCGTAAGATACCTATATGGGTATAAGGAGGTGGGGAGTTAACATGGAGAACAAGAAAAAAACAACGATCGTATTATTTAGTGGAGATTACGATAAGGCGATGGCAGCTTATATTATTGCCAATGGTGCAGCGGCCTATGATCAAGAAGTGACGATTTTTCATACATTTTGGGGGTTAAATGCGCTTCGGAAAGATGAACATGTAATAGTAAAGAAAAACTTCTTAGAGAAAATGTTTGGCAAGATGATGCCTCGCGGTGCAAATAAGATGGGGTTGTCTAAAATGAACTTTGCGGGTATGGGCCCTAAAATGATTAAGCATGTTATGAAAAAGCATAACGCTATGCCACTTCCAGATTTAATTGATATGGCAAAAGAGCAAGGTGTTAAGCTTGTAGCATGTCAAATGACAGTTGATTTATTAGGGCTAAAAGAGGAAGAAATTATGGACGATGTTGAGTTCGCTGGTGTGGCAGCTTATTTAGCAGATGCTTCTGAGGGAAATGTGAATCTATTTATTTAAAGGTAATTAATTAAAGAACGCCTTCTTTTTAGAAGGGAGAAAAATAAAGATGAGCTTCAGTTTTATGATTGTAATCTTTCTTATTGGCTTTGTTGGTTCATTTATTTCAGGGATGGTTGGTATTGGCGGTGCCATTATTAATTATCCGATGATTTTATATATTCCGGTGCTATTAGGGTTTACTAGTTATACGGCGCATGAAGTGAGCGGTATTACAGCTATTCAAGTATTTTTCGCAACATTTGCGGGTGTATGGGCTTATCGGAAAAGCGGTTATATAAATAAAACATTGGTGTTATATATGGGGACGAGTATTTTAGTGGGGAGTTTTGTCGGGAGTCTAGGTTCAAAAGTGTTAGAGGAAGGGCAAATTAATATTGTATATGCTATTTTAGCTACAGTGGCAGCTATTATGATGTTTGTTCCGAAAAGGAATCAGAGTGATTTCCCTTTAGAAGCATTGACGTATAATAAAGGATTAGCTAGCATTTTAGCATTTAGCGTAGGTGCTTTTTCTGGTATTGTTGGAGCAGGCGGTGCATTTCTACTTGTACCAATTATGCTTGTCATTCTCAAAATCTCTACACATATGACAATTGCGACTTCATTAGCAATTACTTTTATTTCATCTATTGGGATTACGATTGGAAAAGTAACTACAGGACAAGTAGTAGTACTGCCGTCTATAATCATCGCGATTGCAAGTTTAATCGCTTCACCCCTTGGAGCAAGTGTAGGGAAGAGGTTAAATCAAAAAATATTGCAGTGGATATTAGCGATATTGATTGTTTCGACATCTATTAAAATTTGGATGGATATCGCGTTGTAATATGATTTTTTTGAAGTTTATTACCAAATATTACCGTATAGATATCTTAAGAAGAAGGCTAGTATAGAAAGAATGTAAGAACGCCACTGAAGAATCAGTGGCGTTCAATTATTAAGCCCAAACAAGTTTCATCAATCTTTCATATTCATCATTTGCAGCTTTATATAATAGTTTAGTATGTTCAAATACAAGGGCAGGATTAAAGTATGGTTCTGTAAATACAAGAGAAGTCGAAATATCGATAGAATCCCTGTTGCTAATCGTGAATTTTGCGAATCTATATGCCGTATTTAGTTCATTTAGTAAATGCAATACTTCACTTTTCTTAGCTGAATCGTGAACTTGAGCGACATTGAAGCAATATATATCGACAGTAGGATGGTCGTTATGAAAGGCAGCGATAAGGCGAACTTTTGCACCTGTCTCTGTTTCTAAGTTCACTGAAAAAAATACGGATCCATCATTCTCATCTATGTGTTCTTCCATATGTATTTCATTGGATTTTAGATAACCTTTAAAGTCTGAAACGTTATGTTTAACTGCGGCTTTCATATATTTGTGCCTCCTGTTAATTGGAATATACATCTACCCTTTATTATAATTTAAAGATATAGGAATTGATAGTTAAAAAGTTAGAATTTTTAATTTTTTATTGCGCATTAACAAACAATAGGATAAATAAAGAATCCTTCACTGACAGAAGCTTTAAAAGGTAGAAAAACCCAGCTCTACCTCCATAGAGCTGGGTTTTATTAATTTTCATTCGATGTTGTTTCTGTATCTTCATCGTTACTGTTATTTTTGTTGTTGTTAGAATTTTGTTGATTATCGTTATCTTGTTTTGTATTGTTTATTTTTTCATTCGATGTTGTTTCTGTATCTTCATCGTTACTGTTATTTTTGTTGTTGTTAGAATTTTGTTGATTATCGTTATCTTGTTTTGTATTGTTTATTTTTTCATTCGATGTTGTTTCTGTATCTTCATCGTTACTGTTATTTTTGTTGTTGTTAGAATTTTGTTGATTATCGTTATCTTGTTTTGTATTGTTTATTTTTTCATTCGATGTTGTTTCTGTATCTTCATCGTTACTGTTATTTTTGTTGTTGTTAGAATTTTGTTGATTATCGTTATCTTGTTTTGTATTGTTTATTTTTTCATTCGATGTTGTTTCTGTATCTTCATCGTTACTGTTATTTTTGTTGTTGTTAGAATTTTGTTGATTATCGTTATCTTGTTTTGTATTGTTTATTTTTTCATTCGATGTTGTTTCTGTATCTTCATCGTTACTGTTATTTTTGTTGTTGTTAGAATTTTGTTGATTATCGTTATCTTGTTTTGTATTGTTTATTTTTTCATTCGATGTTGTTTCTGTATCTTCATCGTTACTGTTATTTTTGTTGTTGTTAGAATTTTGTTGATTATCGTTATCTTGTTTTGTATCGTTTATTTTTTCATTCGATGTTGTTTCTGTATCTTCATCATTATTGTTATTTTCTTTGTTATCTGATTCATCCTTGTTACTGCTATTAGATTTTGATTCTTTCGTTTTCTCTGAATTTGTTTTCTTGCTGCTCTCTTTATCATTAGAATCAGCTTTTTTATATTTAGGTAGTCCAAGGTGAGTACGAAGTTGATCTGTTAAATCTTCTAAATCTTCCTCTACTGGTGCATAGTAATACGTACCGCCGTCACTCGCACGGCCACATTCTTTATCACCAGCGGACATATAACAATCTTTACCATTGATTTGTAATTTTTCAATTGAAGAATCTGCACCATATTTATAGAATGATAACATATCATCAAATGTTAGATTCGTAACAAATTGTCCATTAATATCATCGATAATATTTCCTATTTTTGTTACAGAGTCAACGCTTGTTACTTTTTTCAAAATGGCTTCGATAACAAGTTGTTGACGTTGACCGCGCATTGCATCACTATCAATGTGGCGTGTTCTAGCAAGAGCAAGCGCTTCTTCACCGTTTAATTTTTGAACACCTTTTTCCAAGTGGATTGCTTCTGCATTATCGTTGCTATCTTGTTCAGTAAATTCAACAGGAACATCTACTTCAATACCACCTAAATCATCCACAATTTTCATAAATGATTTAAAGTTGAATTTTACAAAGTAATCAACAGGAACATGAAGTAATTTTTCTACCGCATCAATACTAGCTTGCGGTCCACCATCTTTTCCATTTTTAGCAGAACCATATGCATGTGCATGTGTAATTTTATCCATTTTCTTTTCTATTGGGATATAAGTATATGTGTCTCGCGGAATGCTTAAAAGTTTTACAGTTTTACTATCTTTATTAAACGTTGCAAGTAACAGTGCATCTGTTCTTATGGCACCACCGTATTCTTTACCACGTACATCACTTTCGTCAACGCCCATTATCAATACAGATACATTATTAGAAATAGGTTTAACAGCTTTATCACGTAAATCTGATTTATCACCGCGTGCTAAATCATGAGCGGCATTTCGAACAGCAGAGGATGCTTTATTTACTAGAAACCAAGTATAACCGCCTCCTATTATTAAAAATAATAAAAGGAAACTTATAATAATTTTTGTTTTTCGTTTTCCTGTTTTCTTATTATTTCGTATATTTTCTTGCAAAGATGGGTTTTGATCCATTTCATATACTCCTTCATTTGGATTGAAATACGATACTCATATCACCTAATTATAATGAAATTTGGCGAAAAAGAACATTACAAATCATTTACATTTCGCAAAAATCCAACTTATTTTACGAAAAGTCAGATTTTTCGACTTCTTGTAAAGGGAATTTTGGGAGAATGAGCAATAGAACAAGTATAGTTTGTTCTATTTGAAATAGAAATACATATTATGAAAAAATAATAAAGAAGTAAGATTTGTTGAAATATGTTCAATAGGATGATTATATTACATTCTATAGACCTTATATAATGAAGTAGAAAGACAGTTTGTTAGGAGTAAAGGAGATAGACATAATGAATCATACATCATTTCGAGCAATTCTTGTAAATGAAAAGGAAGGAATTCAATTTGAAAGAACCTTTGTTGAGAGGGAGATAAATGATTTACCTGAAGGAGAAGTGCTAATACGTGTTCATTATTCTTCATTAAATTATAAAGATGCTCTTTCAGCTACTGGGAATAAGGGAGTTACAAGAAAATATCCACATACACCAGGAATTGATGCAGCAGGAGAAGTGATTAGCAGTCAAGATCCTTCCTTTAAAAAAGGGAATCAAGTAATTGTAACAGGATATGATTTAGGAATGAATACATCTGGTGGATTTGGTCAATATATTCGTGTCCCTGCATCATGGGTCGTTCCGTTACCAGAAGGGCTGTCATTGAAAGAGAGTATGATGTATGGGACAGCAGGGTTTACAGCTGCTTTGTCTGTACACAAGTTAATTACATCAGGTATTACACCTGACATGGGGAAAATTCTTGTTACAGGAGCAACAGGAGGAGTTGGAAGTGTTGCAGTTAGCATTTTAGCGCGATTAGGATATGAGGTAGTAGCTGCGACTGGAAAAACGGAAGAGAAAGAAATGATGCTTCATTTAGGTGCGAAAGAGATTATTCACCGTGATGAAATGAATGATCAATCGGGAAAACCGATGTTAAAAGGAATATATGCGGGTGTGATTGACACAGTTGGTGGAAATACATTAGCAACGGCTCTGAAGGTTATTCAATACGGGGGAAGTGTAACGACCTGTGGTAACGTTGCGGGACATGAATTTAAAACTTCTGTATATCCATTTATTCTGCGTGGTATCAATCTGTTAGGAATCGATTCTGTACAATGTCCAATGGCATTAAGAAAGAAGATTTGGTCAATGTTAGGAAATGAGTGGAAGAATCTAAATTTATTACCTTATACGACAGAATGTACATTAGAAGAATTAAACGATAAATTTGAACCTATATTGCAAGGGAAGTTAAAGGGAAGAACGATTGTGAACGTATTAACGCAAGGTACAGAAGATCCAATGAAAAATGTACTACAAGATTAGGTAGTTAGTATATATCTATTTTGATTTGCTGGCATATAAGTTGTGGTTGTGAGAATAAAAGGGGATCTCCACTCGTTTTCTCCCTTTGTTTTCACTTGGTATGGGCAGAAAAAGGGTCTGACCGTTTCTATGCAAGGTCGGACGCTCTCTCCTACCCAAAAAAGAAAGATTTTATATCAGTTTTTTCAATTTATATTTATATAAAAAGACGATCTTTTATCAAGATCGTCTTTTTGTATTATAGTGTTTGTTTTAATGCAACTTTTCCCTGTTCTCCTAAAACTCCATCTGCAATATTTACAGATGGAAGTTTCACTTTATAAATTTGGAGGGAGAAATCGTGCTAGATAAAATTAAAAGCTACTGGTTTACCCAGCGGCTTTTTCATTCTTTTTATCCATCTGTTTTTGCTTTCGTACATTTGTAATGTAAATAAAGAGAAAAGCGATAAGTAACACCGAAGAGTACCGATATACAGTTGCATAGTCTGTAAAGTGTGCGATGAATCCGAAGATAATGGCTCCTGCTCCAATGCCAAGGTCAAATGCAGAAAAGAATGTTGCGGTAGCAACGCCACGGCGATGCGGGGCTACACGGTCAATCATCCATGCTTGTAAGGCAGGTTGAATGGCACCGAATCCACTTCCGTAACAGCTTGCTGCAATAATTAAACTTGGTATTGTTGTTGTATACGATAACAGGATAATTCCTGCAAATGTTAAGATAACACCGGGAATAATAACAAATGTATGGCCTTTTACATCGTATAGTCTTCCTGAGAAGGGACGTGTTACTGCGATGGCAAGAGCGTTAAATAAGAAGAAAAGGCTAATATCAGCGATACCAACTTGTGTAGCAAATAAAGTGATAAAGCTACCAATCCCCCCATACATTAATGTAATACACAATATTAATAATGAAGGAAGTAAAGCTTTCTTTTCGATAAATCCATCTAAAAATGATTCATGTGTCTGGTGAATTGGTTTTTCAGTTGCTTGAATTTTGAGTAGCTTTGTTAATATTAAAGAAATCACTGTGCAAGATAGCGCACATAAAAAAAGAATCGTAAAGTTATAAGTTTGCATGAGCCACAGTCCGATAAGAGGGCCAAGTGCCATAGCTATCGTTCCAGAGAGGCCGAAATACCCCATACCTTCACCACGGCGGGCTGCTGGAATTAAGTAGGAGACTACAGTTCCATATGTAGTAGTTGTAATACCGAACCCAGCTCCGTGCAAAATGCGAACAGCAAGAAGAAGAAAAACGGTAGAGGCAAACAGGTAACTACCCATGGCCAGTAGACAAATGGCAGTTCCAGTCATTAAAATGAGTTTTTTACTAAATTTCTGTAGTGCATTTCCAGTGAGCGGCCGAATAATTAAAGCTGCTACAGTAAACATTCCAACAACAAATCCGATGCTTGAACTCGTGCCACCAATTTCTTTAACGTAAACAGGTAAGGTTGGAATTAACATTTGAAATCCTAAAAACATACATAAGTTTGCTAAGATGAGCGCGATAAATTCTTTTGTCCATAATGGTTCTCGTTTTACGAGTGCTACTTCTCCCATATATTCATCCCCTCAATATTTTTTCTCTGTTCTTTCGAGTATATGTAGTGGCCAATGTAACAGTCAAGAAAGGTGAACTAAAAGAAGGTAACAATTTTTTTGGTGAAAAAATTACAAATTTGTGTAAATACTACACAAATGTTCTTAAAAAAGGTAAAGTATAGATGTATAGTCTGCTAGTCGTTATGATTGATAGGGATGTTTTTTTTTTAAAGAAAGCGGATTCAAACGGATAGTAAAGTAGAAGAGGATTTCTACTATTTTACTACATATGTTTGAAAAGGTTTACAAATTGATGATGAAGAAAGAGGCGTATACGCATGAGACGATTAGGTATTTCTATTTATCCAGAACATTCTACAGTAGAGAAAGATAAGGAATATTTAACATTAGCACATCAATATGGTTTTACACGTGTATTTACATGTTTATTATCAGTGGACGGAGAAAAAGAGAAAATTGTTAAAGAATTTAAGGAAACGATTTCGCATGCAAATGAATTAGGTTTCCAAGTACTTGTTGATATTAGTCCAGCCGTTTTTGAACAGCTTGGTATTTCTTATAACGACCTTTCATTCTTCCATGAATTAGGTGCATATGGTATTCGTCTAGATGTTGGTTTCTCAGGATTAGAAGAATCTATTATGACATATAACCCATATGGATTAAAAATTGAGATTAATATGAGTAACGGTACGAAATATGTTGATAATATTATGAGTCATCGTCCGAACCGTGAAAATTTAATTGGTTGTCATAATTTTTATCCGCATCGTTATTCCGGTCTTTCTTATGAGCATTTTATAAAATGCTCAAAACAATTTAAAGATTACGGTATGAGAACTGCTGCTTTTATTACATCATTTGATGCGACATATGGTCCATGGCCGGTAACTGAAGGATTATGTACAATCGAACAACATCGTGAATTGCCAATGACAACGCAGGCGAAACATTTATTTGCTACAGAATCTATTGATGATGTGATCATTGCAAATGCTTATGCATCAGAAGAAGAATTAAAAGCGCTTGGAGAAGTAAACAAAGAAAAACAAACGTTTGACGTAGAGATTTATGAAACAACAACAGATTTAGAAAGAAAAATTGTATTAGAAGAACCACATTTTTACCGCGGGGATGTATCTGAATATATGATTCGTTCCACACAAAGCCGTGTGAAATATAAAAAAGAAGAGTTTAAACCACATAATACAAGACCAATTAAACGTGGTGATCTTCTTATTGATAATGAACAATACGGTCAATATAAAGGTGAATTACAGATTGCCTTAAAAGATATGGTGAATACAGGTAAGACAAACGTAGTAGGTCGTGTGGTAGAAGAGGAAATCTTCCTATTAGATTATTTACAAGCGTGGGATAAATTTGGATTTACATTAAAGAAATAATTATTTTATAAATACAGTAAGAAAGAACAAGGAAAGACAGAACATGTCTATTAAATGAAGGGCGTGTTCTGTCTCAACACCAAAAATAGTTAAAGTTATCTCTTCACCTTATAATGTAGTTGTACAAATTGTCCAAAACGTTTTGTATCAATTAAAATTAAATCTATTTGTGGATTCTTTTCTTTAAATAAAGGAATACCAGAACCTAATATATGAGGTGAAACCGTGATAATATATTCATCAATTAAATCTTCCTTTATAAATGCATCGAGTATACCTGCTCCACCAACCATCCATATTTTAGAGCCTTTTTGTTCTTTTAACTTTTTTGTAAACGTTACTACATCTTCATTCACAAAATTCACATACTCACTTGAACCTTTTTTAGAAGTGGTAAAGACGTAGCATTTTTTATCAGGATACGGAAATGTTTCTGTGTGTTTCATTACGTAATCATAAGTCTTTTTCCCCATAATCGTTGTATCAATAGATTGATACATTTCTGTATATCCATTGTCACCTTCACCCTCTGTGTCATATAACCATTGTAAGTCATCATCTTCTTTCGCAATAAATCCATCTAAACTAGTTCCAATATATAAAATAACTTCACGTGCCATATTTTTATCTCCTTTTCTCTTATAGAATATCCCTTATTGATAAAATCATTAGGTACACACTATAATAACGATAAAACATGACAAGTAATGGCATGATAAAAGAAAAGGTGAGAGAAATGTCAAAAGCAAAGCGGTTGTTAGATATTCTTCTGTTTGTGAATGCGAAGAGAAAGTTTACAGCACAAGAAATAGCGGATGAATTTCAAATCTCTATTCGCACTGTTCATAGATACATATTAGACCTATGTGATATGGGATTACCAATTTATGCTGAACAAGGACGGAACGGGGGATATACAGTATTAACAAATAGACTTCTTCCGCCTATTTTATTTACAGAAGAAGAAGCTGTTTCAATCTTCTTTGCTTTTCAATCTCTAAATTATTATCGTAGTTTGCCTTTTGATACTGAGATTAACTCAGTTACACATAAATTATATAGTACACTTCCGAGTGATGCTAAAATAAAGGTGGATAAAATGCGTTCTTATATTGCCTTTTGGAATCCGAAAAGAACGATTGATGCACCATTTTTAAAAGATGTTTTAGAGGCTTCTATTGATGGTCGAAATTTAAACATTCAATATGAATCTAAATCAGGTATGAAAACAAAACATATTCATCCTATCGGTGTATATGCCCATGATGGATTATGGTATTTACCTGCTTATGATTATCGTAAGCAAAAAGTATTACTGCATCGTGTAGATCGCATTCTTTCAATCTTATCAACCGAAAAAGCTGAAGGTGAATTCATGAATTTGGAGGAATGGTTGACCTCTCATGAAGTGAAAAAACCAATTCGATTGCATGTGCAATTAACAATGGAAGGCGTACGTCAATGTAAAAGTGTTCCTACTTTTGAGGGCTTTGTAGTAGAGCAAGAAGATGGAACTGAATATATTGATACAATCATTGATAAAGGTGAACTTGGTTTTATAACGCCACTATTTTACAGACTTGGAATGCATGCGCGAGTTTTAGAACCAAAGGAATTAATAGATAATTTGCGTATACAAGCTGACGAGATTTTAACGATGTACCAAGATTTGAATTAAAATTACGATTCACTTAAGAAAGAATACATATGAAACAAAAAAGCTACCAAAAGGTAGCTTCTTTGTTTATTCATATCGTAAACATTCAATCGGATCAAGTTTCGCAGCTTTATTAGCTGGTAGTAACCCGAATAGAATACCGATTAGCATAGAGAGTCCTACTGAAATAAGTCCAAGTTTCACTGAAACAACAAGCGGCCATCCCGCAAATATTGCGACGATCCAAGCGAAGAAGATACCTAGCATAAATCCAATGAATCCGCCTAATGCTGTTAAGATACAAGATTCAATTAGAAACTGCATTAATACTTTCCCGCGTGTTGCACCAAGTGCTTTACGGATACCAATTTCACGTGTACGTTCTGTTACTGATACAAGCATGATATTCATAACACCAATTCCACCAACAAGTAGTGAAATAGCGGCGATACCACCAAATACACTTTTTAGAATACCTGTGAAGCTATCGACTTCTTTTAACATTTCTTGTGGATCTGGTACTTTGAATTTTCCTGTATGCTCTGGTTTTTTAGCATCATTTAATGATTTTACAACTGCATCTTGTACTGCGTCCTTATCTTGACCTGGAGCGAGTTTTACTGTTAAACCATCATAGTTGTTTTTACCAAATAGCACAGGCCAGTTTTCTGCAGAGATAGCACCTTCTTTAGATTCCATGCCACCCATCATTGCTTCTGTAGAGTATACACCGACTACTTTATAGGGAGTCCCCTTTATATCAATATATAAGTTTGGTTCCCATGAAGAGAATAATTTATCAAATGCATCTTTGTGTAACACGATTGTATGTTCAGGTTTATCTAAATCAGCGGCAGTGAACAACCTGCCGTGCTCAAGTTTGAAGTGAGATGTATCTTCAAAGTAATCGCCTTTTACACCAGTTATATCAAGATCTAATTCTTTTTTACCTGCATACGCTTTTTCTTTGCCTCTAACATCTGGATAAACATCTTGAACACCAGAAATTTTTGAGACACTTTCATACATGCTTGCGGATATTTTGCCATCCATATCAGAATAATCTTCTGTCGTATAGCTTACTGAAAATTGATCTTTCTTTTCTTTCCCAATCTGTTCACGGAACTTGGCGTTTGTTCCATCCCCGATCGAGATGATTGTAATAATGGCACTAACCCCAATAATAATTCCCAGCATCGTTAACACAGAACGCATTTTATGAGCGAAGATAGAGGAAAGGGCCATGCGTATATTTTCACTTGTGTTCAAAATTAACCTCTCCAATCCTGGACGATATTTCCGTCACGAATTACAATTTGACGTGCTGCCGCTTCCCCAATTTCTCTGTCATGGGTGATCATAATGATTGTTGAGCCTTGTTTGTTTAATTCGTAAAAGAGGTCCATAATTTGTTTACTTGTTTTCGTATCGAGTGCACCGGTTGGCTCATCGGCCAAAATGAATTTCGGATTGTTTACAATCGCACGGGCGACAGCAACACGCTGTTTTTGCCCGCCAGATAATTCGTTTGGTAAATGTGTTGCGCGATCTGCTAGACCTACTTTTGTTAGTGCAGCTAATGCACGCTCACGTCGTTCTTTTTTATCTACACCAGCATAAATAAGAGGTAATTCTACATTTTGCATTGCATTGAGACGAGGGAGTAGCATAAAGTTTTGGAATACAAATCCGATTTCTTTATTACGAATATGAGCTAGCTCCGTTTCAGACATATTTGAAATATTTTGCCCAGCTAACGAATAAGTCCCGCTTGTCGGTTTATCTAAGCAACCAATGATATTCATTAATGTTGATTTGCCAGAACCAGATGGTCCCATGATAGAAGTGAATTCGCCTTGATTAAGCGTTACATCAATACCATGCAATATTTGAACTGTTTCTTCACCGTTTTGAAAGGATTTCGTGATGCCTCTTAAATCAATCATTGGGCGTTAACCTCCATACCATCCTTTAAGTCTTTTTCTGGTTTAGAGATGATTTGGTCACCTTTTTTCACGCCAGAAACTTTTGCCTCGCTATCTGTTTCAAATTCAACAGTAACTGCTTGTTCTTTTGCTTTACCGTCTTTCACGATGAATACAACATTGTTATCGCCTTTTTTCACAATGCTGCTTTTTGGAACAACTGTACCAGTTGCTTCACCAGACTTGCTTGTTACGTATACATGGAAGCCAGTTTGTAATTCTTCATTATTATCTAATGTAACGATAAATTGATAGTTAGAAACTGTCTTATTTTCATCCATGCTCTTTACTGGGGTTGTACCGATTTCTGTGACTTTTCCAGTCCATGTTTTTCCTGGTACAGTTTTTGATGTAACAGTTACTTCTTGCCCAACTTTTACATGTGCTAGTTCATATTCTGATAATTGCCCTTTTACTTTTAGAGGACCAGCAGTGCGAAGTGTAATACCGCTCATACCTGTTTTTTCATCCGCATTTTTTGTAATATCTTCAATTACGCCATCAACTGGGCTTGTTACAGAAAGAGTATTTAGTTTTTCGTTGCTTGTTTGAATCATTTGAGTGGCTTTTTCAACTTCAAATTTTTTCATTTCAAGCTGTGATTCGAGTTGCGCGATTTCAGTTTCAGATGCTTTTAACATCTCCCCAGGTGAACCGGCATTTTTATCTTTTTGTAATTTTTGTTTTGCTGCATTTAGTTGTTTATTTAATAATTCTACTTCTTTATTAGCAAGTTTTTTTTGCATTTCTGCTTCTGTTACACCTAACTTCATAGAAGGATCATTGTATTTAAAAAGTAGCTGTCCTTTTTTTACTTCATCGCCTTTTTTAACGGACAGTTCATACGTACCTTTTGATGGATCAAATGCAATTGTTTCAATTCCGTTTGGAATGACTTCGCCGCCAAATTTTTGTGCATTTTCAATCTGCTTCTCTGTGACTTTATAACTGCTGTATGCTATAACTACGTCAGAACCGCCACCAGCAAAAGTAAAATATGATCCTGCTGCAATCCCAATTGTTATCAAACTTGTAATTATCACTTTATTTTTCTTTTTCATTTATTTATCACCTTTTCGCTCGTTTTTGTATCTGCTTTCAGTATAGTAGAGTAGGGAAATGTGACAAATCGTTTTAGCTTACAATAACATTACAGTTTTGTAAGGTTTACATATTGGGAGACAAGCAGATTGTTTGACGCGTCTTTTCTTTCTTACAATAATATTGTATGAAGGAAAGGAGTGAGGAATATGGAAACATATTTTGGAGCATTTCCTGTGGAGAAATTTGTTCCGTACTCAAAACAACATGTCATTATACTTCTTCTTATCGGCATAGGAGCTTATTTTCTTTATCATTTTCAAGACCTACTTCGACAACAACAATGGAATATGATTATTCGATATACGATGGTCTTTTTATTTATCGGAAGTGAAATTGGACTTGATGTGTGGCAAATGAAAGCTGGGATTTTTCAATTAAGTACATCGCTGCCATTTGAGTTATGTACGATTAGTCTCGTGCTAGTAACGATTATGGTTATAACAAAAAGTTATAAAATCTATGAGATCGTCTTTTTTACTGGAATTATCGGAGCATCACAAGCAATTTTAACACCTAATTTACAGTATGCTTTTCCACATTTTCGCTTCATAGAATATTTCATCGCACACGTATTGCTTATTTGGGCACCGCTCTTTATGACTTGGGTAGAAGGGTATAGACCGACATTTCAATCGATTAAGCGTACAATGATTTTTTTAAACCTGTTGATTCCAATCATTTCATTTGTGAATTATAAAACCGGCGGCAATTATATGTTTTTGGCACATAAACCAGAAACTGCTTCATTACTTGATATGTTAGGTCCGCATCCATACTATATTATTTCGTTAGAAATCGCTGTGTTTATAGGCTGTTTACTATTGTATGTGCCATTTGCTAGAAGTGAAAAACATATGCAAAAAGAATTACTAGAATCATAATCTAGTGATTCTTTTTTATATGTTAACAGTTCGTTCTTATATAAAAATTGTATGTAGTGATAGAAAATGAAAAGAAGCAAGCATTTTTTAAGAATGCTTGCTTCTTCTTTTATTTCGTAGAAACTTCACCTTCTGTTTGTGTTTGCGGGATAAAGTATCCTACAATACCTCCAATAATTGCTGGGACAATCCAACCAATCCCTAATTTGTAAAAGGGAATTGTGCTTACAATAGATGTGATAGCAGCTGGCATCATTCCGACATTATCAAGCGCGTGAATGCAGCTAATAATGAATGCAGCAATCATAGCACCGATATATACAGATGGTTTACGCTTCGTATATTTATCAATGAATGATACGAAGATTAAAATGATTGTAATTGGATAAAGAATAATTAACACAGGTAATGTAATTTTAATTAATAAGCTTAATCCTAGGTTTGAGATGATGAAGCTAAAGATACAAACATATAATACAAGTTTTTTATACGAGACATTTGTTAATATATTTGTGAAATAGTTGGCAAATGCACTAACTACGCCAATAGCTGTAGTCAAGCAAGCAAATATAATTGCGATGCTTAGCAAAATATTACCGCTTCTCCCAAATAATTGATACATAACAGTTGCTAATAGCTGCCCGCCGTTTTCAAATTGTCCTAGGTTTCCATTTGATGCTCCGATATATCCAAGTAAGAAATAAACAACTGTTAAAAAGAAAGCAGCAATGCTCCCGCAAATAATCGTGTATTTTGCAATAGAAGCTTTTTCCTTTACACCGTTTTGACGAATAGCATTTACGACAATTGTCGACAAAACAAGAGCGCCAATAGCATCTAATGTTAAAAATCCTTCTAAAAACCCTTTGAAAAATGGAATTTCTTTATAGTCGCCGACAGGATTCGCAAATGAACCTGTTGGAGAAAGAATTGCTTTTGTTGCCATAATCGCAATAATTCCAAGTAAGATTGGTGTTAATATTTTTCCAATATGATCAACTAATTTGGATGGGTTTAATGATAAGAAGTAAACAACCGTAAAGAAAATAAAGCTAAATAGTAACATGGAATACCATTGATCTTGAAAAAGCGGTGCGATTCCAATTTCATAAGAAACCGATCCAGTTCGTGGAATAACAAATAGTGGGCCGATTGAAAGGTAGATAATGATAGCTAGTACTGCTGCGAATTTTGGATGAACACGGCTCGCTAAGTTTTTAAAACTACCACCTGCAAGGGCGACAGCAACGATTGCTAATAATGATAAACCTACATCTGTAATGATAAACCCTGAAATGGAAACCCACATGTTTTCTCCTGAAGAAAGTCCGAGAAGTGGTGGAAAAATCATATTACCAGCGCCGAAAAAAACTGCAAATAGCAATAAGCTAATCGAGAGAATTTGCGATGGCTTTAAAGTTGTACGCATATATAGAAAATCCTCCTAGATATCTTTTTGTCGAAAATTCAAATAATTTGTCGAGTAACTGTTTTAATTTTAATCGTCTGATGACTAGAAAGCAACAGGAAATTTTAAATAATTTTAAAAATAATGCGTTAAGTTGAATAATTATACTTTTGTATTTCATGAAAAATTTGGGTTATAAAAGGAGTTAAGGAAGGAGAAAAGCAGTTTGAAAGAAGTGTGTTATGGGGAGTAGAGGAAAGAGAGAGTCTTTAATAGCAAAAAACAAGCACATACCGTTTCGATATGTGCTTGTGAAATAGTTAAAAATATATTTTCCTATCGCGTTCTTCTTTTAAAATTTCAACAGCTTCGCGGAAACGCTGGGAATGAACGATTTCACGCTCGCGTAAAAAGCGTAAACTATCATTTATATCTGGATCGTCTGATAGATCGATTAGCCACTGATAAGTTGCTCTTGCTTTCTCTTCCGCAGCAATGTCTTCATATAAGTCTGCAATTGGATCTCCTTTTGCTTGTATGTATGTGGCTGTAAATGGAACGCCGCCTGCATTGTGATAAAATAGTGCACTATCGTGATTGGCGTAATGAGCATCTAGGCCAGCTGCTTTCATTTGCTCAGGTGTTGCATCTTTTGTTAATTTGTACACCATTGTGGCAATCATTTCAAGATGTGCAAATTCTTCTGTACCGATATCTGTTAATAAACCGACTACTTTATCAGGAATGGTGTAGCGTTGATTTAAATAGCGGAGTGCAGCAGCTAATTCGCCGTCCGCACCACCATACTGCTCAATTAATAATTTTGCAAGGGCCGGATTACAAGTACTTACTTTAACAGGATACTGCAATTTTTTTTCATATATCCACATATTTTATCTCCTTTATATTTGCCATGGCCAAGGGCCTTTGCTCCATTCCCACGGCGCATTAGAATAGCTATTTCCAAATTGTTGAAGCGGACCATACTTTTCCTCAATTTTTTGTTTTTGCAATCTTCTTTTATAGGAAAAATCATTAAATTGATTAATAGCTGCGATATCGTCTGGATGGGTATCTAAATAAAGAGTGAGTTCGACTAATACAAAATCGAGTTCTTGCAGTTCTTCCAGCCACTTATAATATTCATCTGGCAATGTTTGAGCCACGGATTCCCTCACCTTCCTTTCTTATAGGGATTTTCATAAAAATCATAGAAAGCAGGCCATAAAGTGCCCTTCCTTAACGCTTCGTTAGGTGGGAATTGAGGCAAGTTTGGTGGTTGGAATCCCATATATAAATGTGGAGGAGTTGAATAATATCTCTTTCCAATCGGCGGACAAGGATCGTTTGGACCACGGTAAGGTGTGTAAGATTTCATAAATTTGTCCATAACATAAACCTCCTTTACAAGTGAAACATTCATCACTATGTATTGTATTCAGACATAATTGTCATTTATGACTCATATAGAAAAACTAGTAGGGTCAAGGGGGAAATGTAAGTGGAGACGATTACAAATTGCATTGTATTAGAAGTAAGAAATTTAAAGGAAACATTATACTTTTATGAAGGGATTTTGGGGCTTCAACCGAGTAGACACAGGCCACAATTACATGTACCTGGTGTTTGGTATGATATTGATTCAACAAGAATTTGCTTCATTTTAAATAAGAAAAAGGGCGAGAATTTTAGTAGGGAAATGCCTTCTTCTATAAAATTTAGTTTGCCCCTATGCGACATAGAAAAAGTACGAAAAAAATTAGAATTCTATTGCGTGTCATTTGAAGAATTAGAGAGCTGTAAAACGGAGAAACGGGGGATTGCTGTGCATGATCCTGACCAGTATAAAATTCTAATTGAGTCGAGGACTGTATAAGTATGAAAGACTCACTATAAGAGGGAGCGATAGTATGAATAGTACGTATGAAGAAAGTGCCTTGTTTGAGCATAAATTTTGGTTGAAGATCCTTGGGGATCATGCCCAGTTTATTTTAGATGCTTTAGCTCCAAATGAAAGAGAAGATATTCAAAAAGCGATGTATTTGGTCCAAACATTTGATAGATTTCTCAGTAATATTCATACAGTAAATTTGCTTGCATTTGCGAAAGATGCACATACAGCAGCAGAGGAAATTAGAACATTTAAGTTAAGTATTATACAAAAGCAATTGGAAGGAAAAATTGCGATTCATTTTACACCAACTTTTCTTAATCATATGGTGAACGAAGTGGAAGAGTACATAACAGTATTAGAGTATTTAATAAAAGGAGAGGTGCCGCCTATTTTCCACGAGTTACATTATCATCTAGCTTGGCTAACGGATGCAGCGGGTCATGCAGGTGCCATTTCAGGTGGGCTAGATCTTGTCGAAAAACGACTTAAAGAGAAAAGTGAGGAATATGAAAAGCATTTTGAACAATTTTACTTAAAAGCTGTGGAAATGACGGGTTACTTACGGACGGAACTACACTCTTTTCCAGCTCTAAAAAAGTTTACAAAAGATGTTTCATTAGAACTGACACTATTTTCACGTTTCCTTAACGAATTAGAGGAATTAGAGTTATCAGATCAAATATTAAGTTTAGTATCTGGAAGAATAGCAGATCATATGGCAAGGGAAGAGTGTTATTACTTATTGAAGTTAGCTCAAGCTTCTGGCTTAGAGATGCCAAAGTGTAATCCGCTCTGAGAGTAGCTGAAAAGTCACGATTATGTGGCTTTTTGTTTGTTCATGTCTTCTTTTTGCTGCTTTATTTGTTCAATACTAGCATTTAATGTTTCCATAATGTTGATGATGTTGGTAGTAGGAGATATAAGTTCATTTTTTTCTTGTTGTTCAATTTTTTCTTCGATGAGATTACTAAGAGCTTCTCTATATTCATCCGTATACTCTTCAGGTTTGAATGGGTGTGTAAGATGATGAATTAAATTCATCGCAGTTGTTAATTCTTGTTTTTGTATAGGATGATCTTCATTACTTGGAAGATTAGGAGTATGTTTTATATTGCGAATTTCATTTGGATAATGGATCGTTTGTAAAATAAGCCCATCTTGAAAATTGCGGATAATGGCTAAATGTTGTTTTTTACGGATAGAAATATGAATAAGTCCAAGTTTATTTGTTCGTTCTAGTGATTCTTTTAATAATAAATACGTCTTTTCGTTGCCGGGAGTAGGGCCTATAAAATAGGAGCGTTCGAAAAGAATGGAATCTATCTCATCACTTTGAACAAAGGAAAAAATGCGAATTACCCGTGGTTCATATGCTTTTTGTAATTCAGCTAATTCTTTATCCTCGATCAAAATATATTTATGTGGTGCATATTCATAAGCCTTTACAACCTCTTCATTATTTACTTCGTGATCCGTGCAATCAGGAGCAACTCTTTTATATTTAATCGGTGTTAGACATTCCCTATGAAGACTTAGAAATTTAATATCCTTTTCCTCTACGGCGCTATATAGCTTAATTCCGACGTTTAATAGTCCAAGTGAAAGAGTGCCCTTCCATACTGTATGCATACGAATAGTCCCCCTTTATATGAAAAGAAGATGAATAGGTATATTATGAGGTATTAACCAAACTTGTATACATCCTTTTATTTTTTATGTTTTAGGAGAAGCTAAACAGACATTGGGAGGATTCATACATGCAGTTAGCCACACATGAATTACGTGATTTAAGTGAACTGCTGGGTGTTACAACACGATTAATACGATGTCTACATATATACAGCAAGCACAGGATCCTGAATTGAAACAAATGTTACAGAAGCATCTGTCTTTTCATGTACAAGCTTATAACTTGAAGGTGGAGTTTGTACAAAAGGAATCTCCTCCTAATATTTCAAAGTTTCAGCCATCTAAATTAAATCCAGTGTTACCTTCGTATACAAAGGCTCCTTCACAAGAGTACTTGCCAGTTACGCCAAGCGTAGCTGCAAAGCCCCCTAATGATCGATCCATTGCACTTGGGTATTTACTAAATCAAAAATCTTCTGCATTTAATTGTGCAGGTTCTTTATTAGAGATTGCAAATCCAGAGTTAAGGATGCTTTTAGAAAATACGTTTTTAAATAGCGGTCACCACGCTTATGATATTTGGCAGTATATGGTGAAAAAAGGATATTATCAGTTATCCCCAGCACCGAGTTCTGAAATGCAAGCTATAGCAAGTATGTATCAGCCTATTAATGAAGGATAACCAAAAAGATTGACAAGTTCTATCAAATATTTTAAGGTGATTTTATAAGATTGCGTATATAAAGGGGAGTAACTTGTCACAATAAAGTCGTCATTACGGGGAGAAACCCTCGGCTTTATTGGCAACATTTTTGTTGTTAGTGAGACCTTTACCGGCAATGGTAAAGGCCCCTTATTGTCTTTTTTAGGACCTTTACTATATTTGGTAAAGGTCCTTTTTGTCTGCAGAAAAGGAGAGGTGAAAAGTGAAAAAGTTTATAAACAGATTTCGATTTATGCTTCATTTTCGTCGATTTGGTCCATTTCTATATGACTTTTTTACATCAAAAGAAGTCGCTATGCAAAAGAAAATACTATCCATTGTATTTTTAATCGGGTATGTCGTATTTCCATTTGATATTATCCCTGATTTTTTGCTATTCTTTGGGGGATTAGATGATATTGCTGTTGTCTTATTTATTTTGCAGCGAATTGTGAAAATGGCGCCGAAGCACTTACAAGAAAAATATAATTTAAATAAAGGATAGGAGTTAATAAATGGAGCAGTTTATTTTAGATGTAATTGACTATTTAAAGCAGTTTTCTTATTTTGGTGTAATTCTAGCATTAACATTCGAGTTTATTCCAGCAGAAATCGTTTTACCCCTTGTTGGGTATTGGGTATATGAGGGAGATATGAACTTTTGGCTTGCGGTATTAGCTGGAACAATTGGAGGGACGACGGGGCCATTAACCTTATATGCACTCGGTTATTATGGTGGTCGTCCGTTATTAATGAAATATGGAAAATACTTTTTTATAAAGGAAGAGCAAATTAAAAAATCAGATCATTTCTTTGAAAAATATGGACCAGCTGTGGCGTTTCTTGGCCGATTTATTCCAGGGGTTCGTACGCTTATTTCCATTCCATGTGGAATCGCAAAAATGAATATTTGGCAGTTTAGCATATACACATTTGTGGCGATGTTGCCTCTTACGACGTTATATGTATATATAGGATTGAAATTAGGTCCTCATTGGAAAAAGGCAGGTGCAATTGTTGAACAATATACCTTACCGATACTAGGAGTTGTTTGTTTAATTGTGATAGGAATGTTCATTTTCAAGTTTGTGAAAAAGAAAAATAAAGTGGAGTCAATGTAAAAAACACCTATAGAGGTGTTTTTTACGTTGGAAAAGCAATGTGAACAGGAATTACGAAAGATATTGAGATAAGTTATAAAGATGTTGTGGAACTTTACATGAAACTGACTGTACGTTTACAAAGCTTTAATATTTTTTATCGTTCATTTAAACGTGGTTAATATGTGTTAGTTACAATGTTCCTTGTACAGCATTAAACATACAAGGGGGATTTACGTGAGCAGGAACGTGTTTCAGAAGGTAAAAGGTCTTATAGGATTATTAGCAGTTTTCATTTTAGCGTTTGTATCGTTTCCATGGAATACTTCTGCACAAACAGAAGAGAAGAAACAAGAGAAAAAACCGGAGGAGAAAAAACTTGTCTTTCCGGTTGTAAGTGACATACATATTAAAAATAGCGGAACAGATGATACGTTTCGCTGGAAAAGAGCGATTGAACAGTTTAATACACTTGCGCCAAAACAAGACGCATTTGTTATCGTTGGTGATTTTACAGATTCAGGTTCTACGCAGCAATATGATCGTTTTATGCAAGTTTATAATCAGTATGCCAATAAAGATGCAGTGAGAATGAATTCACTTGGAAACCATGATTACTGGAATGGTTTATCGGTAGAGGATGCACAAAAACGCTTCTTAGAAAAGACTGGTATGGAATCTGTTTATTATCATAAAGTAGTGAAAGGATATCACTTCCTTGTTATGTCACCAGAAGATGGAACGACACATGGATATTATTCTGATAAACAAATTAATTGGTTGAAGGAAGAAATTGCAAAAGCAAAAGCTGATGATCCAGAAAAGCCAATTTTCGTGTTCTTGCACCAGCATATTAAAGAAACTGTGTATGGAAGTCATGAGTGGGGAACGAAGGATAGTGCAAAAATTAATGAAATATTGAAAGATTACCCACAAGCCATTACTTTCTCTGGTCATTCTCATTACCCATTAGATGATCCAAGATCGATTCATCAAAAAGACTTTACATCTGTTGGCACATCTTCTGTAAGTTACATGGAAGTAGAGGGCGGGAAAGTGCAAGGGAATATTCCGCCAGGTGCAAGAGAATTAAGCCAAGGTTTACTAGTAGAAGTCGATGATAAAGAAGTAACGATTAATCGCCGTGATTTCCACACAAATTCTTGGACAGGTGAACCGTGGAAAGTGCAGTTGCCAGCAAAAAAAGAATCTTTTGAGCATGTAGAGAATCGTGATAAAGAAAAACCGTCCTTTGACCAAAGTGCAAAATTAACAGTATCAAATGTGACGGAAAGTTCAGTAACAGCGACATTTCCACAAGCAGTGGACAACCTACTTGTTCATTCTTATCGTTTACAAGCAAGAGATAAAGAAACAGGAGAAATCAAAAATAAGCTATTAGCCTTCTCCGAGTTTTATCGTGATCCGGTGCCGAAAGAACTTACGTTTACATTGGCGGGACTAGATAGTGGAAAAACATATACGCTAGAAGCAGTAGCTATCGACTCATTTGGTAGCGAAAGTGAACAACCATTACAAGCTGAAGTAACAACGAAAAAAGAAGTTATTGATCCAAATGTGAAAGTTCCAAAAGCGGACGTATTTGATGTAAACTTTTTAGATGGTACATTTAAGGATCATTCACCATTTGAAGCAAATGGGAATGTGAAAGGAAATGTACCGATTGAATATGATAAAGCATTGAAAAAACATGTGATGAAATTAAATGGTGCAGCAAATACATTTGGTTATATTCCATTTTCAGCAGAGCAAAAAACGAAGGTAGCAAACACATTTACTTTAGAAACTGTGTTTTCGATGAATGAAATTCGTGGTCAAGGTATTTTACAAAATACAGAGAGTGGTGGAATTGGATTTGAATCTACTGGAAATGGATATGTAGAATTATGGGCTCATATTGGTGGTAGCTATAAACGTGTAGGTACACAATTAGAAGCAAATAAAACATATCATCTAACAGGAATTTATAACGGAAACGAAGTAGCGATTTATGTAGATGGTAAAAAAGTAAATAGTCAGCCAGCAACAGGTAAAGTGTATCATCCAAATGTATCGTTTGCGATTGGTGCCGACCCAACAAGCAATGGTAATGGCGGTATTCCATTGAATGGACAAGTTGTGCTTGCGAAATTGTATAGTAAAGCGTTAACTTCATCTGAAGTATTAGCGGCATATAATGAATTTACAAATCGTACGAAATTAGAAGAGCTAAATGTTTTATATGAAGAGATGGGCAAAGCAAAAGAAACATTAGCGAGTTCTTATGAGTTTGGTGACAAACCAGGTCAATACTCACAAGCTGCTTTTATAGAATTACAAACAAGTTATAATGAGGCAAAAGCAGCATTTGAAAATATGGCGACGACAGGTGAGCAAGCAGTTGGGGCTTATCATGGTTTAAAAACAGCACATGAAGCATTTTTACTATCAAAGGTAACGGATCAAGAAACACCGAAAGAAAAACTACAAAAGGTTATAGATGTAGCAAAAGCATTATTAGAGCAAGTACAAGTTGGGCAAGAGCCAGGGCAATATCCAGAAGGACCAGTAAAAGCGCTGGAGAAAAAAATCACAGTAGCAGAATCTGTAATGAAAGATCAAGCAGTGAAAGATCAATATGTAGAAACAATGCAGCGTACATTGGAATATGCAGTGCAACTTGTAGAAAAGAGCGTAAATAAATAAATAAACAAAAAAGAAGCTTGTCATGGCAAGCTTCTTTTTTGTTATACTAAAAGTAGAAAGACAGGATAAGGGAGCGAATAATTTGGAAGAGAAAAAGCTAAAAAGAATTCTTGAATATGTATGGATTGCAGTTGTGCTCCTTGTTGGATATTATTTTTTGAAAGACAAAAGCATATGGATTCTGTTTTTAATGACTTTTTTATTAGCAGGACTAGGAACGCTGTTTATTAACTTTTTCTTTGATAGCGTGGCTGCATGGAAAAAGAAAAAGAAAGAAACAAAATGATAAAGGAGAATGGATATGTGAACATGGAAGCCTGTGTATCAATTGGTGGTCATAATGATTGTAATTACGATTGATATTGTAAATGATTCGTCACCAATAGGAGACTGTGATTGGTTTACAGCTTGCATCGGCATATTTTTCATTCTACAAACCTTAATGGACAAACAAACTCGAACGTAAAACAGCTCGCCAATATGACGAGCTGTTTTTTTTATGCTTCTTTTTGTTCATTATTATTCTTTTCAGTCAGTAAGTTGCTGTTGCGTCTAGAGTAGAAGAAATATACACATAGTCCAATGACAAGCCAAACGGCAAAACTTTTCCACGTTGTTGCAGAAAGGTTCATCATTAAATATAGGCAGCAACAAATTGCAACGATTGGTAGTATAGGAACAAAAGGGGCACGGAAGCCTCTTTTTAAATTTGGATGTGTTTTTCGTAAGATGAGTACAGCGCAGCAAACAAATACAAAGGCTGTTAATGTACCGATATTCACTAAATTTGCAAGTAGATGTAAATCTAGTAATCCTGCTAATAAAGCTGCTGCGATTCCAGTAATCCATGTGTTAAATAAAGGGATTTTTACCCTTTGATTGACTCGAGATAACGCTTTTGGAAGTAGACCGTCACGGCTCATTGCATAAGAAACGCGAACTTGTCCATACATAACAACTAAAAGAACAGTCGTCATTCCTGTCATTGCTCCGACGGCTAATAAGCCAGCAATTGTATCTTCACCAACGAAATGAAGCGCAAAAGCAACTGGGTCAGAAACATCTAGTTGTGTGTAAGGTACCATTCCTGTTAACACAAAGGATACAATCATATAGAGTGCCGTACAAATGAGAAGGGAGCCGATGATTCCAATCGGTAAATCGCGCTGTGGTTTCTTCGTTTCCTCCGCGGCTGTTGCGATAGCATCAAATCCTAAGAAAGCAAAGAATACAGTTGCTGCACCTGTAATGATTCCATCATATCCAAATGGTAAAAATGGTGTCCAGTTTTCAGGCTTAACATACTTTGCACCCGCTACGATAAAGGCAATAATTACTGCCAATTTAATTAATACCATAATGTTATTAATGCGAGCACTTTCGCGTACACCGAAACTAAGAAGCAGTGTAATTAAAAGTAAAATACATACAGCTGGTAAATCAATTATTCCGCCTTTTCCCACTCCGGGGGCCGAGGCAATAATGGCGGGCAGATGAATATTAAACCCGGAAAGTAAGGATTGTAAATACCCGGACCACCCTACGGCTACTGCTGCAACAGCTAGTAAGTATTCTAGCATTAAGCACCAGCCAACGATAAAGGCAACGACTTCTCCAACTGTCATATATGCATAGGTGTAAACGCTTCCTGACATAGGTATAGAAGAAGCAAATTCTGCGTAACAAAAGGCAACGCATGCACAAGTAAACGCAGCAATAAGAAAAGATAACATAATACCCGGACCAGAATGTTTGGCCGCAACAATACCTGTTAAGACGAAAATGCCTGTCCCAATTACAGCGCCGATCCCTAAAAAAGTTAAATCTAATGCGGTTAATGTTCTTTGTAATTGCCGTGGTGATTCAGTCGTAAGTGGTTTCTTTCGTAATAATGATTTCACTTGGACTCTCCTCTCATTCTTCGATCTTCACAACTGCGAATATAATATGAGCCCACTGAAAAATAGTCTATAAGTGAATAGAGGTACAGTTGTGTGCTTTTATCCCGCTTTAACGGACAGTAATACTCTCACCTCAAAATTCTGCGAAAGCAAAGAAGTTAGGCGGGAGATAAACTGCCCGTAAAAGCCCGATTGGTGAAGGCTAATAATCAGTGAGGGATGGAGAAAACCCCCACTGATTAAAGTTTCACTTTATAAAAAATATAGAATTGCTGTAGTCATTTTAATATAATTCAGAATATTTTGTCAAATAAAAAATATAACAAATAAAATCTTAAATGTAAGGAAAAACTACCATCAGAAATAGATGTATTTTATAAAGTAGGAGAAGATACTATGTTGTTTTATTTTGAACTTGTCGTTATTTTACTTTGTACGAAATTAGCTGGCGATATTAGTGTAAGGCTCGGTCAGCCATCGGTATTAGGTAAATTAATTGTTGGAATTATTATTGGACCTGCTGTCTTTGGAATTATTAATAGCTCTGAACTCATTGATGAACTGAGTGAGATTGGTGTTTTATTACTTATGTTTATGGCAGGGTTAGAGACTGATTTAGAAGAATTAAACCGTAATTTAAAATCTTCATTCGCGGTAGCGATGGGAGGTATCATTTTTCCTTTTCTCGGTGGGTATTTGGCTGGACTCGCATTTGGGATGTTACAATCACATGCCATTTTCCTAGGATTATTACTTTGTGCGACTTCTGTAAGTATATCTGTTCAAACATTGCGAGACTTGGGGAAAATGAACACAAGAGAAAGTACAACGATTCTAGGAGCTGCTGTATTCGATGATGTTATCGTTGTTATTTTATTAGCCTTTGTAATGAGTTTTTTAGGCACACAAGACGTGAGCATTACACTTGTCATCGCTAAGAAAATCATCTTTTTCGTAAGCATTGTTTTCATTGGCTGGAAAGTTGTTCCGTGGATTATGAAAATGTTGGTGCCGCTCCGTGTGTCAGAGGCGTTAATTAGTGCAGCACTTATTATTTGTTTTTCATTTGCTTACTATAGTGAACAAATGGGGATTGCTGGTATCATTGGTGCATTTGCTGCAGGGATTGCGATTTCACAAACAACATATAAACACGAAGTAGAACATAAAATAGAGCCGATTGCCTATGCGATTTTTGTACCAATCTTTTTTGTTAGTATCGGGATGGAGATTACATTTCAAGGTATTGGTAACCAAATTTGGTTTATCATTATAATGACGATCATTGCAATTCTTACGAAATTAGTGGGATCTGGATTAGGCGCAAGGTTAACAGGATTTAATTTGAAATCCTCCATTAGTATTGGGGCTGGGATGGTATCGCGTGGAGAAGTAGCACTTATTATTGCAGCAAATGGACTCACAGCGAATTTATTGGCGAAAGAAAATTTCACAGCAATTGTAATTGTTGTTATCCTTACAACGATTATTACCCCGCCATTATTGAAGAAGTATTTCGTATAAAGATAAAGAGTTATACCTGCTGAATAGTAGAACCTTAAGAAGAGCGAAATGTTCACTGGTCTATTTTTGGTAATTTTTATCATTTTAACCGAAAAGACCCCCTCCTCTAAACGAAGTGAAGGTGGAGGTAGTTCAAAAAACATTGCCTATGAAATAGGTAATGTTTTTTTCTGTTTCTCTAAAAAAAGAATTGACGAATAAAAAGAAACAATGTATTGTTTTGTCTTGTGAAAAAAAGTTTTATATAACAAAACAAAAGGAGAGTTCAGAATGAATCAATATATTGGTAATTTAATTATTCGTATCGTGTTAGGAGTTACGTTCTTTGCACATGGTTTAGCAAAGTTTCAATCAGGTATTGATAATGTAGCAGGTTGGTTTACAAGCATTGGCTTACCAGGCGGTCTTGCATATGGGGTTGCAACATTTGAATTAGTTGGTGGTCTATTATTAATCATTGGTTTAGGTGTTAGATATGTAGGATTATTATTTGCTCTTATCTTAGTTGGTGCAATTGTAAAGGTAAATGGAGCAGCTGGTTTATTAGGAGATGGAAAGAATCCTGGATATGAATTAGATCTAGCATTATTAGCAATGGGAGCTTATTTATTTGTTACAAAGGCAGAAGGGTATGTAGATCGTTTCCTAAAGGAAAAAGTAATGAAAACAAAATAATGATTATACAAAGTACTGTTCTTTTCGTAAGAAGATTTACGAAAAAGACGGTGCTTTTTATTTATCCCGCTATTCTAGGGCAGTAATGCTCCCACCTCAAAATTCGGCGAAAGCATTGTCCAGCTCTAGCGGCTAGAATCTCCGGTCGTTTCGCCCCCTCGGACGAGGCAAAAAGCGCCTCTCTGTCGGGTGCTCCAACGTCCTGCGATTCTGAGCGAGCCGCTTCCGCTTTTCTAAAGAAGTTAGGTGGGAGATAAACTGCCCGTAAAAGCCCGATTGGTGAGGGCTAATAATCAGTGGGGGATGGAGAAACCCCCCCACTGATTAAAGTTTCACTTTATTTTTTTAAAAAGTATTGACTTAGTATTCGGTTGTAACTATAATGATTACAACAGATTATTAAGCATGAAGTATAAGGTTGATAAAGAAGGTATATTTTTTTAATCCAGTTGTAACTATAAAAGTTACAACTGGATTAATCACAACAAGTGAGGAAATATAAAAAGATAATACAAGTATAAACCTATATAAATAAACGGAGGAAAGCACATGTCAAAATTACATTTAGAAGTCTTTACAGGATCTGAACAAGCATTTCAAGTTACATCAACAATTATTTATGGAGAGAAGGATGCAATCCTTGTGGATGCACAATTCTTATTAAGTGACGCACACCGTTTAACAGCTCAAATTATTGAAACAGGAAAGAACTTAACTCATATTTATATTACACATTTTCATCCAGACCATTATTTTGGATTGAATGTATTACAGGAAGCATTCCCGGAGGCAAAAATTGTAGCATTACGAAACACTGTAGAAGATATTCGCAATACATTTGTAAAGAAAGTGGAACAATGGAAACCATCTATTGGACATAATGTGCCCCATCAACCGATTATTCCAGAGGAGTTAAAGGAAGATAAGCTAATTTTAGAGGGGAACGAATTAATCATTAAAGGTGGTTTACAAGGTGACACACCTAATAACAGTTATGTATGGATTCCATCATTAAAAGCTATTATTACAGGAGATATTGTTTATAACAATGCATTCGCCTGGACGTTAGAAACAGATGCAGAAGCTCGTAATAAATGGTTAGAAACATTACAAGAAATTGAAAACCTACATCCAGAAATTGTTGTAGCTGGTCATCGTGATTATGATACACCAAATACAATAGAGGCAATTGAACATACTCGTAAATATTTAGTGGCATTCGATGAAGTTCTTGCGGGAAATCCTTCAAGTGAAGAAATTCAAACTGCGATGAAGGAACGATTCCCGCATGTTAAAGCATTAGAAATCGGACTGGTTTTAGCAGCAAATGCGTTTGGAGGAAAAGAATAATGGCACAAAAAACAAACTTAGAAATTATTCGAAGCACATATGAAGGACCATCTTCTTCAAATGCAAAACATTTAGCGGAAGCTCTTTCTGAAAAAGTAGAATGGACAGAGGCAGCTGGTTTTCCGTATGGCGGAACGTATATTGGTGTAGATGCAGTAATGGAAAATGTATTTAGTCGTTTAGGATCGGAATGGAATGATTATAAAGCGAGTGTAAATACGTACCATGAAGTAAAAGGAAAAGATGTTATTATTGCTGAAGGTGTGTATTCAGGAGTTTATAAAGAAACAGGAAAAGCATTTGAAGCAGAGTTCGTTCACGTATGGCAACTTGAGAATAGAAAAATCGTAAAGTTTAAGCAACATGTAGACAGTCATATTGTTCGTGAAGCGATGAAGGCTTAAAGTAGAATAGACAAACAAATGGAATCGACTGTTTGCAGGCGATTCCATTTGTTTATGTAACAATTAGAGGAGATATCAAAATACATAATATGAAAAAATGGATAATAGGGACGATTACGACTATCGTAATTGTAATGGGTGTTATATTTGGCGCTTATAAATTTCTTGAGTATGTCGAAGCAGAGGATAAACGTTTAAAGAAGCAGAAAGTAATTGCTCAAAAGGAAAAGAAGGTAGTGGAAGAAACGCCACAAGTTAGTGAAGATGAAATCATATCTACTATGCATAAGATGGTGCATCAAAAGGTAAAATCCTCTGAGAAATGGGGATTTATTGAAATGACACAAAAGGAAATTCGTAATGCAAAGAAAGCTGTAGAGAGCAGCAAAAATTTTAATTATAAATCAAAATTACTTTCCATTTTAGAACGCTGGGAAAGAGGGGATTTTTCGCAAACAGTTGAGGAACATAACTTTTTGTGGAAAATTCAAGGTGGGGATACTGGCAAGGCAACAGAACGTTTATCGCCAGCAGAAGAAAAAAAGTATGTGAAAGAGATGAAAGGTAAATAAAACCATCGTCATTGTTGCGAAAACAGTATCGGTGTATTTATTAAAGCACCATCATTAGAAATAATGATGGTGCTTATTTGTTAGGAATGCCTTCGTATTAAAGTACTACTTGGCTGATGGACAATGGTTTTGAAGTGAGAAAATAAATAACAGCCAGTCACAACAATCATAGTTCCAAAAATTTGTACCCAAGTTAGCTCTTCTCCTAAGAAAAGAAACGCTAAAATTGCAGTGAAAATTGGGTTGAAATTTAGAAAAATTCCTGATGTAGTGGCACCTAGTTTTTGAACACCAATATTCCAAAATACCATACAGACTACAGTAGAAATTAAGCCTGTATATAGTAGTGAAGTGACAAATGAAGCATTGATATGAGAGATAGTAAAGGTTGGTATGTTAAATGGGAGTAATATAATGACACCAAAGATACCAGAATATAAAGTTACCATCATCGGTGTAGTTGTTTTTGTTGCCCATTTACTACAAACTGAATAGATACCCCAAATACAGACTGCAGCAATCATCCATAAATCTCCGCTATTAAAATGTAATGAAAATAAAAGTGCGATATTTCCTTTTGAAAGGACGAGAATAACACCGAAAAAAGAGAGAATCATAGAAATAATTTGAAGCATATTTATTTTTTCTTTTAAGAATAAAGACGAAAATAATGCAATTGAAATCGCATTTAATGTGGAAATGAGTCCAACGTTCGTTGCTGATGTTTGCTCTAACGCTAAGAATTGAAAAATGTTAAAGAGAACAACGCCAGTGATTCCCATAAGTAGTAAGGGAAGAATGGCAGCACGCGGCGGAAGAAGTTTCTTTTCTTTAAACCAAACAATTGGCAGTAGACAAATAACGGCAATGATCCACCTTAAACTTGTGAGTGTCATCGGAGAAGCATGATCGACAAGTGATTTTCCGACAACAAAGTTTCCTCCCCATAATAAGCTTGTTAGTAATAATAAAAAGACATAAAAATAAGGCATAGTTTGGAACTCCTTTTATTAGTATTACAAATTAAAAAACTGACAAAAACCCTTTCTTTTTAGGTGGGAGAGAGAATCCGGCCATGCATAGAAGCGGTCAGAGCCTCTTTTAGCTCCATGCCAAGTAAAAACAAAAAGAGAAAACGAGTGCAGGTCTTTTTTTGTTTTTCATAGCAGTGACGTATATGGTGAAAATCTAAAAAGGATTTATATCATGTGAATTGTAAATAATTTTAGCATTTTTCTTGTTTATCTAATACGTTGTTTTGTATAATTAATAAAATTCAAAATAATATTCTGCAAATAATTATAATAACAAAATTTTATTCGAATTAATTGAGTTTATTATATGTTTTTTCGAAGAATCGTCGGTAAAGAAAAGGGGGATTTTTATGGAGTCATCTGTTATTAAAGTGTTAGATGATTTGGACGTACAAATTTTAGATATTTTACAAAAAGAGTCACAAGTAAGTAATGCCGAACTTGCACGTCGCGTTAATTTGTCGCCAGCTGCTATGCATGCTCGAATAAAAAGGCTGGACGGTGAAGGATTTATTGATAAGCAAGTTGCTATTTTAAATCAAGAAAAGCTTGGATTTGATTTATTATGCTTTATTTTTATGAGTACGAATATTCATCAGTCGGAAAAGCTTGAAGTGTTAGAAAGAGAATTAGAATCTATGCCTGAAGTGTTAGAATGTCATTGTTTAACAGGGGAGTACGATTATTTATTAAAAGTTGCAAACCGTGATCGAAAGGAACTTGAGCGTTTTATTAGAAAGCTGAATAAGCTGGGAATTACGCGCATACAGACTAGTTTAGCACTGCGTAAAATAAAATACTCAACAGTATTACCGATACGGAATTCAAAACTAAGTACTGAGTGAAATGAGTACTTGGTTTTTTTTGTGAAATTCAGAATAACGATTGACGAGAAGGAAAGGTGGTTGTATTATTATATAAAATTATGAATTAATATTCATTGGTAGTTATAAATATTTATATGTATTGTAAGGGGATAAAATATGGAAATTTCCAATGCGGTTACAAATGATGTGAAAGAGATTTATAACTTAATTGAAATATATTCAAAAGAGGGAGTTGTTTTACCGCGCTCTCTTTTGTCTCTCTATCAATATTTACAGTGCTTATATGTCGTAAAAGAAGGGGAGAAAATTTTAGGAGTTGCTGGTTTACATGTATTAGGGGAAGACCTTGCTGAAATACGGTCATTGGTTGTAGTAGATACATATGCAGGGAAAGGACTAGGGCGTATGTTAGTAAATCATGTAATGGATGAGGCTGCGAAAATAAAGGTGAAAAGAGTTATTTCCTTAACGTATCAAACTACGTTTTTTCAGAAGTGTGGTTTTGATTTTGTTGATAAAGAATCATTACCGGAGAAAGCATGGATTGATTGTAGACATTGTCCAAAATTTGATTGTTGTGATGAGGTAGCGATGATTCGGTATGTTGTATGAATGATAAAAGAGGGGGATCTCCCATGCCCATCAACTTAAGAATATTAACTACCCCTAAGTGTAAAAAAACACCACCCTTTCTGCATATTTCTACAAAAATAATAGTGTTTTTGTTGTTATATGAATACAAATTTATCCCGCATTAACGGGCAGTAAGACCCCCACCTCAAGATTCAGAGGGAAACGAGGAAGATAGGTGGGGGATCAACTGCCCGTAAAAGCCCGATTGGTGCGGGCTAATAATCAGTGGGGATGAAGAAAAACCCCACTGATTAAAGTTTCACTTTATCATAACTTGATGGTCTTGGTGTTATAACCCAAAATAGAACATGAAACACACCTTGATGATATAAACCAGACTTTATTATTGTTTTAGGATCTGGATTAATAGGAGATAAAATTCCGCCGCTATTAGGTTCTCGTTTAGATAAAGGTATGGGCGAATATATGAAGTATAATAAAGAACCTAAAATTATTGTTTCAGGCGGGCAAGGTCCTGATGAGTTAGTAAGTGAAGCTTCGGCGATGAAAAAATATTTGGTAAATAAAGGTGTGAAGGAAGAAGATGTATTAATGGAGGACGAGTCTAGGAATACATTACAAAATATGATGTTCTCTAAAAATATAATGGATAGTATAAAAGCAGATCATAAAAGTATTTTTGTAACAAATAATTATCATGTATTCAGAGCAAGTATTTATGCTAGACTAGCTGGCTTAAAATGTGAAGGGGTTTGTTCTAACACAGCAAAATATTATTTGCCTAGTGCTTTCCTCCGAGAGTATATCGGCATTCTAGTTATGTACAAATGGTGGCATATCACTTTTGTTTCATTCTTACTTTTGTTTATAATGATTTCTTCTTAAATTACTCACCACATTTTTAACCTCTAATTATGTAGTATGCAATATCCTCTTTTTATTTGGATCCTGCCCCATCAAGCTAAAGGGAAATTTTGTCCATAAAATATACGCTAAGCAAACATCTTATACCTCTTTTTTGTCTATTCTTTTATTATAAAAAAGCGGTTAATAATTTATTCTAATTATTACTAGAATAAAAGGGAAAGCTTTGCATATTATGCAAAGCTTTTGTCTTTATTTACTCACAAAATATCCAATTGTATAGATAATCCATAAGTGGACCGGATAGAAAATATAAAACATATATTTTGTGAATGCATTATTTAAGCCACGTTCGCCGTTATAGAGGAAAAGGAAAGGCAGAGCGAATACCATCATCCATTGGTTATTGTAACCGAATAGCCCCATATCCGTGAAAATTTCTCCACTCGTAATTAAAGTTGGAACATCGATTAATGAAAATAACGTATATGTGATAATTAACCAAGATTTTTTCTCTTTAAAGAAGTAGAAAATTAAAGTCATTACTACCCCAAAAATGCTTGCTTCTGTAAACATTCCTAACAATGCCGCAATAATAGCAGCTGGAATTCCTACTAAATAGTTCTTCGTGCGCTTTGTATAATCAATCGCTATTAATAAAACAATGCCTAGCCCTAACGACAAGAAAATATTATTTGATAATCTACCCTCTGTTGGGAAGATATATTGAATAAGCGCTGAACCTGCAAACATAATCGCTGCCCACATAAATACACGCGTAGCATACTTTTTACGATTTCGTGTATAGAAGAATCCTTCTACTACAAAATAGAAGAAAATCGGTGCTACAATACGTCCTGGATGATGCATCCACATTGGCATACCTGGAATATAAGTATACACGTGATCAATGACCATAAGGATCATTGCAAAAATCTTTAATTGAAAAGCATTTAACCTCATAAAATACAAAACCTCCACTTTACATGTTACTCAGATACTATTAATCTTCTAGAAACACTATTTTGTTTTCTTACATATACAATATACTTTCGTAAAGCCTCTATAATAAAAGTATCAATTATTTGTCCAAGAGGTTCTTTTATAAAGAATAGAACCTCTCGAAAAGTAAAACTTTGGGTAAACTTGCTATATTATTTTTAGATGAAGTATCTAAAACATCAAACGCATGCATTGTTAATTCATAAGTTTTTTCAAATAACTTCGTCGAATGATGAAAAAGCTTATCACAAATAGCAATAAAAATATTCCTACACCTATTGCTGTGACTCCATAAACCCCTGATGAAAAACGGTTACGCATTCCAAGCATGATTCCACATAGAATAATAGATGCAATTGTAAACGGGATAAAAATTAAAGTTGCTAACTCCTTGGTCACAACAGAAGCTAATTCTTTTACAGAAAAGCCAATTTTTCGGATTCCTGCATATTTTTCTTTTTCGCCTTCAAAAGACGTTTGCAGGTAGAAATAAAGAATGCTCATTGCCGCGCTCAAAAAGATAAGACTCAGCATGAAACCGATAAAGAATAAGAGACTAACAGTAGACTTCTCTGTACTGTATAAATTAATTTTTGAAAGAATTAGGTGCTCATTCTGTATCGTGGTAATTTTTGAGAAAATGGTTTCAGGTAAGTCGAGTTTTTCGGTCCAATTCTCAACCTCATAAGCAAATATTTTAAATACAGGATAATCGATTGTTTCATAGACCGCATCTGGGACGATATAGTACACCTTTTGGAAGCCTGAAGATAAAATATTTCGTTTCTCAAGGCCCGCATATTTAAGGTTTTCAAATGGGGAGTCATGAATAAATTCCGTACTTGGAAGGATATCTTTATTTCCTGCTGCAACATAGTACTCGTCATCCTTTAGTGAAATCACCTTATGAAAGCCAAGTGCATTATAATTCGAAACTGACATAAAGCCGATATTCCGTTGTTTATCTGTTTTAAACGCCGAATAATACGAATCATAGTTACCTTGCTTGGATAATGTAGCTTCAATGAATGCAATATCTTCCTTTTCAACTACCGGTGTATTTCCTGGGAGTGAGATATATTGGAAGCTGTATGGCTCGTTTGATTCTACTCTCGTATTTATATTGTAATAGGAACTGTACAATACGTTTGTACATACAAATACACCTAACAACAATACTGTTAATAAGTAGATAAGGTGGGCATGTGAGCGTCCTTTGGCTTTTATGTTCGAAACATAAAGCATATTTGTTTTTTTGTAGTATGACGGTCGTTTTTGTAATACACGAATCGATAACAACATTCCCTGCGTTATAATAAAATAAATGGCTAATAGCGAACTAACAAATAGTAAAATATAATGGATCGTTCCAGATGATTCAACCCAATTCATTTCTAATATGAGCGATAGTGCTAAGAATCCGCTCGTAATTGCGGATAGTAACAACTTCCATGGTGCAGGCGCTATTAACTTTTCCTGTGTTACATCTGCTTTTAACAGATGAACAGCTTCTTCTTTGTTAATAAAACGTGTTATAAATTTAGAAACGATAAAGAATAAAATTGCAAATAGAATAATCGTTAATGCGATAGCTTGTATTGGTATATACATACCAAAGCTACTCGCTTGTAACACTCTTTTGGTGACCATTAAAAACAATGGGGCGATTACAAGCCCAAGCACAATCGCTGTTATAATTGCTACACCAGCAATAAGCATATTTTCTCTGAACACCATCTTACGCACTTGCTTCATAGATGCTCCAGTAATCATAAAAATGCCAAGACTTTTCGTTTTCTTTTTCAAAAACGAAAACATCGAATAAATGATGAAAACGAATGAAAAAATATACACAATAAAGCTCGTAAGTATCATTACAAGGCTGAGTGTGCTCCCTGTTTGAATGATCGCCAGCATTGGATGAAATGCTACGATCGAAAATAAGAAAAATATCAAGATGGAAAATACACTGCTTAAAAAATAGGAAATATATGTCCATTTATCGCGCAAAATGTTTTGAAGGACAATATGATTAAAACTCATGCTGCCCACCACCTAAAAATGTAAGTGTGTCCATGATTTCCTGATAAAACTTCTTTTTATTATTACCTCGATGCACTTCATTATAAAGGATACCGTCTTTTATAAAGATAACGCGATGTGCAAAGCTTGCGACGTAGGCATCATGTGTCACCATTAAAATGGCTGTGTTAAAAGTCTTATTAATTGATTCAAACAATGTCATAACATCATTTACTGCTTTAGAATCTAGGTTTCCAGTCGGCTCATCAGCCAATAATAAACCTGGTTCATGAATTACAGCTCGCGCAATCGCCACACGTTGTTTCTGTCCTCCTGAAATTTCAAATGTACGCTTTTTTAAAATTCCTTTAATTCCTAAAAAAATTGCAACTTTCTCTAAACGTTTATTCATTTCCGTAGCGTTTACAGAGTCGAGTGTCAAAGGTAATAAAATATTTTCCTCTACTGTTAAAGTATGAACGAGGTTAAAGTCTTGGAATACAAACCCTAATTCTGAGCGACGAAACTTCGCTAGTTCATTGTCATTTAACTCATAAGGATTTTTTGAATTAATTGTAACTGATCCCTTAGTTGGGCGATCGATTGTTGAAATGCAGTTAAGAAATGTTGTTTTCCCGCTACCGGAAGGACCCATTACTGCAACGAACTCATTCTTGTCTAAATGAAAATCAATGCCTTTTAATGCTTTATAGGTAATTTCCCCTGTATATTCCTTTTGAAGCTCCTTTACATTTAAAATTGTGTTTGACATCAGTACTTCACTCCTTTGTATCTTTCGTTACTTTAGTATAAACGGGCCTTTTACTACCTAACATCTCTCAACGTGACAGCAATATGACAAAATTGTCACATTCAAAACGGCTACCTTATTTGGTAGCCGTTTCTATACTTTCTGAAAAATCTATCGTAAATATTGTTTCATTATTGGCGGAATATAGATCGTATGGATGGTTTAATGTGGAGAGGATGCTTTTTACTAAGTAAAGACCGATACCAGTCGCTTCTCCTTTTGTACGACCTTTAGTTCCTGTGTAAAATAATTCAAAAACACGCTTTATTTCACTTTCAGGTATCGTTTCTCCTTTATTTTTAATGAGTAACCGTCCATTTTCATAATGGATCATAATGGATGATTGTTTCTCTCCATATTTAACAGCGTTACTTAATAACTGGTAAACAACAACCTTTAGCCACTTACGATCTGAATAAAGCAATATATGCTCCGGTATGGTGCTTTTAGGAAATATTTCTTCCTCAATAAAATAATCCCTTAAATCGTTAATAACTTCCTGTACGACATGTTTTAACAGAATTGGTTCTATTTTTAAATCTGCTAATAATTTAGTAGAACGACTATACGTTAGTAACTGATTTAAAGAGAAATTCAGCTTATCACATTCAATTTTTACTTTTTGCCATTCTACAAATGAATTTGGTTCCTTAAACTGATTGGATTGTATAAGCAGTTGAATGACAGAAAGTGGCGTTTTCATTTGATGGACTGCATGAGAAATCATTAATTGCTGATCATGTAAAGAACTCTTATACTCCTCTTCTTTTGATAGAAATAAGGATTGAATATATTGCAATTGTGTTGCGTACGCTTTCTCGTATGGGGCAACTGGTTGATAAATCATGAAACTGTCTGTGTGTATACTCTTTTTCTCAATATGTGCATACATTTTCTTACGACGTAAATAACGGAAGAGAAGTAAGACGATTAATAAAGAAAAAGCTAAAAATACAAAATAGGCATAATGATTTTCAAAGCCGTCTAATTGATGAATAGCAATTGGTAAGCTAATAAATGTAATGATATAAAGGATAATAAAGCTGATATGGTCTTTTAAAAATAACTTCATACGAGTTTCTCCGTTAACTGATAGCCGATTCCTCGAATAGTTGAAATTTCTAAAGTAGAATGAATTGCTTCTAATTTCTTTCGTAATCTTGCAATATTTACTGTTAATGTATTTTCCTCCACAAATTCTTCCTCATCCCAAATGGCTGTAAGTAGTTGCTGTCTTGTTACAACATTAGGATACGCTTCAAAGAACATTATACAAAGCTGGAGTTCTTTTACCGTTAATAACTCCTCCTGTTTAGATGTACATAGTCGCACAGTATCCAAGTTTAAAATTGTATTCCCTTGTTTTAAAATTCTCATCTGTATATTCTTTGCGTATTCCCCATAAACACGGCGAATTTGTCCATTTATTTTGGCAAGTACTACTCCTAATAAAAAGGGTTTTGTAATGAAATCATCAGCCCCATTCTCTATCCCATACACTTGATCTGATTCATTTATACGAGCAGAAAGAATTACAATAGGACAATTCGATACCTGTCTTATTTTACGAGACCAATAATAGCCATCAAAGGCAGGAAGAGTGATGTCCATTATGACAAGATGGGGTTGAAAATCCTGAAAAACTTCTAGTATCCTTTCAAAATCTTCTACAATGAGGCAATGATAGCCGTATTTTTCAAGATGGCTTTTTAGCGTACCTGCGATATTCATTTCATCTTCAACAATCAATAATTTATACATCTAATCCTCCTGTTTCTTTATTAACTTTATCCTATATCTTAATTTTAAACTATTATTACTTGGGGTCCCACCCCGTATCCATCAACTTAAGAGTTGTATATTTGTATTTTTATAAAGTGAAATTTTAATTAGTGGGATCTTACTGATCGTAAATAGCGGAATAAAATTAAGAGCGACTTATTAGAACTAGAAAAAGGCAGTTACTTCTTTTTTAGAAGGACTGTCTTTTTTAGTGTTTGAAAAGTTTCCATAGCTTTCTATTATATTACATACTCCTTTTTATTTATAATTCTTAATATAAAATATGAACGCTTTTTGATACTTGCTTTTATTTTTGTTATATGTTCTAGTTGACGGACATATAAACCGATGGTAGAGTTTTTTTTGCAGCAACTAATGAAGTGCAAAAATGGCGTTATGCTTATAAAATCATAATAGAAAACAACAGGGTACGCATAGTTAAATTTGTGTATGGGGGAATAGAAATCTTTTTACTCATGACCATTTCAGCTATGTTTTTTTATTTTAAGTATTTGTCGCTATTGAATAGACTGATCATGATAGAGAAAGGGTGAAATGAATGAAGGAATCTTTAAAATTACAATTTCAAAATACACGTTTTACTTTGTTTGTTGCTTTGGCAGTATGGCTAAAAACTTACATAATTACACGGACGAGTTTTGATTTGAAACTTGAATCTTTCATGCAAGAATTGATCTTATTCATTAGTCCATTAGCAGCATCATTACTGTTTGTGGGTCTCGCATTATTCGCAAAAGGAAAGAAACGTAATTATATAGCACTTGGAATTGATTTTATTTTAACAATCGTTCTTGTTGGTAACGTAATGTTCTACGGATTTTACAATGACTTCGTTACTTTACCGGTACTTGGACAAACCTCTAACTTTGGACAGTTAGGATCCAGTGTGAAAGAACTATTTAATTATAAAATCATTGTTGCATTTGCTGATATTATTATCTTTTCGGTTCTATTAAAGAGAAAGAAGGAATTTGCAAAAACTGAGCGTGTATCACACCCAGTACGTTTTTTATATTTTGTAGTAACAATTGGTATTTTCTTTGTAAACTTAAATCTTGCAGAAAAAGAGCGTCCGGAGTTATTAACACGTTCTTTTGACCGCGTTATGCTCGTAAAGAACTTAGGTTTATATACTCACCAAGTATATGATCTTGGCTTACAAGCAAAATCAAGTTCACAAAAAGCATTTGCTGATGGTAGCAAATTACAAGAAACAGAAAACTATGTGAAGACAATACAAAGTAAACCAGATCCAAATATGTTTGGCGCGGCAAAAGGGAAAAACGTAATTGTCGTTTCTCTTGAATCACTACAAACGTTCTTAATTGGTGCAAAAGTCGGCGATCAGGAAGTTACACCATTCTTAAACCAATTTGCAAAAGAAAGTTATTACTTCGATAACTTCTTCCACCAAACTGGTCAAGGAAAAACTTCAGATGCTGAGTTCTTAGTGGATACATCGCTATATCCGTTAAACCGCGGTGCTGTATTCTTTACACACGGTAACAATGAATATACTGCAACACCAGAAATTCTGCGTCAGCAAGGGTATTACACAGCTGTATTCCATGCAAACAACGCAACATTCTGGAACCGCAACATCATGTATCCAGCACTTGGTTATGATCGTTATTACAACGAACTTGACTATAAAATTACTCCAGAAACAAAATTAAACTGGGGATTAAAAGATATCGAGTACTTTAATCAATCAGTGGATATGTTAAAACAAGTGAAGCAACCATTCTACACTCGCTTCCTTAGTTTAACCAATCACTATCCATTTACGTATGATGACGATACAAAATTAATTGAGCCTTACAACTCTGGTGACCGCGTATTTGACGATTACATGGTAACAGCTCGTTACTTAGACGAAGCACTGAAAAACTTTATTGAACGTCTAAAAGCAGAAGGTATTTATGATAACTCTGTTATCGTATTCTATGGTGACCACTATGGTATTTCTGAAAACCATAACCGTGCAATGGCACAATTCTTAGGAAAAGAAGAAATTACAACATTTGATCATATGAATTTACAACGTACACCAATGTTCATTCATGTTCCAGGTCAAACAGAAGGTCAAACAATTTCAAAACCAACTGGTGAAATTGATATTAAACCAACAATTCTAAACTTACTTGGTGTTGATTCAAGCGATGACGTTCGTTTTGGTCATGACGTATTCTCACCAGATAATAAAGGATTCGTTGTTCTTCGTGACGGTAGTTTTGTTACAGAGAAGTATATGTATGCAAACAGTACATTCTATGACCGTACAACTGGTGAAGTCGTAGAGGTACCAAAAGAAGAAGCACAAGCAATGATTGATCGTGCCCAAAATGAACTGCGCATGTCTGACGAATTGATTCAGGGAGACTTGCTTCGCTTCTCTGACAGTAACAAAATCAAGACAGGTGAAGTAAAAACAATTATCCAAGAAGAGAAAAAAGCATCTAAGTAAATGTAACAACCAAGATTTTTGATAACCCTCATTCAAAGTTCTAATTGAATGAGGGTTAAGTTTTGTAAGAAGTTTAATCATTTCTGAAATTTCGTGATTGACATTTTATAAATTATTCATGTACAATAAACATGAATGACATTCAGTCATTTTATTTCGTGGAAGGGTGTAGATAATGAGTAAAAAAGAAAAAATTGTATACGCTGCTATCGAATGTTTTAGGGAAAAAGGGATTGAAAAAACAAAGATTTCGGACATTGTGAAATCAGCTGGTATTGCTCAAGGAACCTTCTATTTATATTTTTCTTCAAAACTATCCGTAGTGCCTGCTATTGCAGAAGTTATGGTTGAGAAGATGATATGTGCAGTTGAAGAAAAAACAAAAGCTAGCTCTTCTTTCTTAGATACATTGTCGCAAATTGTAGATGCAATTTTTGATTTTACAAAGGAACATCACGAAATACAAGCATTAATATATGTCGGTTTAGCATCAACTGAACATATAAAAAAGTGGGAGAGTGTATATCAACCTCTTTATATTTGGGTAAAACGCTTTTTAGAAGAAGCGAAGGATGCTAATGTTATACGGAATTCTATTCATGTTGAAAGAACCTCAAAACTTTTTATTGCTTTAGTTGAATCGGCAGCAGAACAAATTTATTTATATGATCAAACAAAAGAGGAGGAAGCGAATTTACAAAAAGCTGAAGTTTTGGATTTTTTAACACATGCATTGAATATAAGAAAATAACTATCCATTAGTTATAACATAATGGATAAATTTTCAGTCAAAAAAATGAATGACAGTCAGTCATAAGAGGTGGAATGTATGAAAAATAAAGCTTGGTTATATGTAATATTAACATGTATTTTTGAAGTTTTTTGGGTGTTTGGTTTTAATACTGCTCACGCATGGTGGCATTGGGTAATAATTTTAGGGATTATTGTTGTTGATTTTTATATGCTTTCTAAAGCGTGTGAACATCTTGCGACAGGAACAGTATATGCCGTTTTTGCCGGAGCAGGAACTGTGGGAACTTTCTTAATGGACGTTTTTCTTTTTGGTGGAAGCTTTAGTCTAGGGAAATTATTTTTCATAGTTATGGTAGTAGCTGGCGTTATTGGCCTAAAGTTAGCTGATAACAAAGAAGTAGAAGAAGAAGTTATGAAAGGAGCTGCTTAAGGATGGGATGGATTTTTGTCCTTTGTGCCGCAATTAGTGAAATTGTTGGTGTAATAGGTCTTAAAATGTACAGTAAGGATAAATCAGTAACAAATGGTGCTATTTATATAGGAGGATTTGGTATTTCTTTCGCATTCTTATACACATCTTTCCTATTTTTACAGGTAAGTGTAGCTTATGCAGTTTGGATTGGGATAGGAACAGCAGGTGCCGTTTTGTTAAATATGTTCCTATTTGGAGAATCAAAAAGTAAGGCACGTATGATTAGTGTGGCTCTTATTGTATGCGGAGTGACAGGTTTAAAGGCTCTTTCTTAAAGATAGAAAAAATTTATTAAAAATATCGTATAGGAGGAGCTGTAATGTCTTATTTAATTTACTTTGCTATGATTATAAGTGTACCACTATATGCACAATTTAGAGTGAAAAAAACGTATAGTAAATATAAAGAAGTACTTTCAACATCAGGTATGACAGGAGCTGAATCAGCACGGAAAATTTTAGATGAAAATGGTTTGTATCATGTGGCTGTGGAAGAAACTCCGGGACATTTATCTGATCATTATGATCCAACTGCGAAAACAGTTCGTTTATCAACTGAGAATTATTATGGCCGTTCAGTTGCTGGAACAGCTGTAGCGGCACATGAGGTAGGGCATGCAATTCAAGATGCGAATGATTACAGTTTTATGCGTTTGCGTCATTCATTAGTGCCAGTCGCAAATTTGGGTTCAAATATATCGTGGATATTCATTATGATTGGAATGTTTACAACAATGACAAACATGTTATTGTTAGGAATTATTTTAATGGCAGCAGGTGTCCTTTTTCAAATGGTTACATTACCAGTTGAAATTGATGCCTCGAAGCGTGCAATGCATCAAATGAAGGCGTTGGGAATTGTTTCAAATGATGAATATGGGCAAGCTCGTAAAGTATTAAGTGCAGCTGCTTTAACGTATATTGCTGCTGCCGCGGTAGCGGTATTGGAGCTAGTTCGTTTATTGCTTATTTACACAGGTATGCAACGGAATGAAGAGTAGAGATAAAAAACATATATATTTTGATTTAATCTCCTAATAGAAAAAGAAGGAACATTCTTCTATGTTCTATTAGGAGATTTTTCTATGGAGAAAAATTCACGTTAACTGTCACTCTATTGTTGACAGTACAATAAATCTTCATATAGAATGAGTGACAGTCATTCTATACGCGTGTGAAAGGACTCAGATAATGAATAAAAAAGAGAAAATTGTTTATGCAGCTATTGAAGTGTTTCAGGAAAAAGGAGTTGAAAAAACAAAGATCTCTGACATTGTGAAATTGGCTGGCATTGCCCAAGGAACTTTCTATTTGTATTTTCCTTCTAAATTATCTGTTATGCCTGCAATAGCAGAAGTTATGGTTGAAAAGATGATACGTGCAGTAAAAGAAAGGGTACAGAATAATGAACCTTTTTCAAAAAAAGTGAAGCAAGTAATAGATGCGGTTTTTGACTTTATAGCGCAATATCGTGAAATACAAGCATTAATGTATGCTGGTCTTGCATCCACTGAGCATATAAAAGAATGGGAAACTGTATATCAGCCTCTTTATATGTGGTTAAGTCAATTCTTAAGTGAAGCAAAAGATTCAGGTGCAATTCGTAATTCTATTCATGTTGAAAGAACTGCAAAGTTATTTATCGCTCTTGTTGAATCTGCAGCAGAACAAGTTTATTTATATGATCATAAAAAGGATGATCAGGCCGATCTTCAGAAAGCTGAAGTACTAGATTTTTTAACACATGCATTGGATATTCAAGAATAAACAGTTAGGTGAATCCATTTATAGCAAAGAGATGGGTTCATTTTGCTTAAAATGAATGATAGTCAGTCATTTTAGGGGAGGTTTATGAAAAATAAGGTAAGAGGTAAATACTATAAATAAATCGCATCGTTCAATTCATATAGAGGATATAAATTTCAGCAAATAGTGATCTTATTTTTATGTCCCCATTTGTGGGGATGAAGAATTTTCGCTAATTAAAACCCTTTTGGGTATTATTTTTTGAGAAGAATTTCACATCAATGATTTTTACAGAAAGAGGTGTTGATAAATGAAGAAATCAATAAAAGAACAAAAGATGGTATTAATCATTCTTCTTAGTAATATATTCATTGCATTTCTCGGAATTGGTCTTATTATCCCAGTTATGCCGTCATTCATGAATATTATGCAATTATCAGGAAAAACGATGGGGTATCTTGTTGCAGTGTTTGCAGTGGCACAATTACTGATGTCGCCATTAACAGGACGCTGGGTTGATCGGTATGGTAGGAAGAAAATTATCATAATTGGTTTATTTCTTTTTGGTACTTCAGAACTTATCTTTGGTTTAGGAAGAGATGTATGGGTACTTTATATATCAAGGATGTTAGGGGGAATTAGTGCTGCTTTTATTATGCCTGGTGTTACGGCATATGTTGCAGATATTACCTCAGTTCAGGAACGACCAAAAGCGATGGGATATCTTTCTGCGGCTATTAGTACAGGGTTTATTATTGGGCCTGGAATCGGTGGTTTTATTGCAGAATACGGTATACGTGTACCCTTCTTTTTTGCGGCAGCCATTGCCTTTATCGCATGCGTTTCTTCTATATTTATTCTGAAAGAGCCGTTAACGGCGGAACAGCTAGCAGAAATTTCTGCTAATACGAAGCAAACAAACTTTATGAGCGATTTAAAAAAATCACTAAATCCGGTATACTTTATCGCATTTGTTATTGTGTTTGTACTTGCTTTTGGTTTATCGGCATATGAAACTGTTTTTAGTCTGTTTTCTGATCATAAATTCGGTTTCACACCGAAGGATATTGCTAGTATTATTACAATAAGCTCAATCTTTGGTGTTGTTGTACAGGTATTTCTATTTGGAAAGTTAGTAGATATACTTGGTGAAAAAGTCTTGATTCAAGTCTGTTTAATTACAGGTGCCATATTGGCGGTAGTATCCACCTTAATCTCTAATTTTTGGGTAGTATTGGCTGTAACTTGTTTTATCTTTCTCGCATTCGATTTGCTTCGTCCGGCATTAACGACATTTTTATCAAAAGCAGCTGGAAAAGAGCAAGGGTTTGTTGCTGGAATGAACTCAACTTATACAAGTTTAGGAAATATTGTTGGGCCGGCTATGGGAGGAATACTATTTGATATAAACATCCACTATCCGTATCTTTTCTCTGCTTTCATTATGGCTATTGGCATCGGTATTACAGTCATGTGGAAAGAAAAACAAATGGTAGAAAGTTTAGCGAAATAATGAAAAACAAGTGGAGTTAAATTTTTAAATACACTTTAAAAATGAGTAAAAAGCTCCTTTGAAATTTGAAGGGGCTTTTATCCCGCATTAACAGGCAGTAATACTCCCACCTCAAAATTTGGCGGAAGCAAAGAAGTTAGGTGGGAGATAAACTGCCTGTAAAAGCCCGATTGGTGCGGGCTAATAATCAGTGGGGGATGAAGAAAACCCCCACTGATTAAAGTTTCACTTTATAAATCTATAGAAATTGCTGTAATGAATTTTCATTTTTTAATAGAAATCTTGATTTCTTGTGGAATTCAAATGGCGATAGATTGATAATAAGAGTTCAAAAACGATATAGAGAGGAAGTAAAAACATGGATTACTTTATTAGTAAAGATGGCTTTAGCCTGAAAGAGATTGAAGAGGTTGCCAGAGTAGAAAATGAAGACTATTTTAAAATTGTAAATAAAGTAAAAGAATATCATAGTATAGCGAAATGCAAGGTCGTTTATCCTAAAAATTTATTAAAAAATAAAAATGGCATTGAAATCTTATTCTTTTTTGATAATTATCTTGTTATCGGCATGTTAGATGAAGATAAAAATGTAGTTATGGCAAGATTAAAGTATGATAATATCACTGAGGTTAAAATGTGGTTTCGTAATAGTACGGAATACGGTTCTGTAAATGCAGCTTTAGTAATTTTTAATACAGGAAAGGAAATTACTTTGGATAGTTTGAAAGATGCTGATGGGGCAAAAATACGTCATTATGTAACAAAAATTGATAATATTTATAGTATTATTTGAGTGATTGTGCGATAAGCTACCTTTTGATTATCTGCTTTGAATACGGTTGAGGATGGAGTTCTGATGTAGAAACATGAATCAATCTTATCAATTTTTAAAACACATCAAGTATATTCATTAACTAGTTGATATAGTTGCGTAGGAATCAAAAACGTAATGCATACGATTGAAAATGTGTCTAAGCATAAAATTTTTATATATATATTTATTGTTATATCAAAAGATTATTTTCGGATGATAAATGTATGATTTTGATGTCAGATTAATATTAAAATGCTTGTAGCATAATAAAAATATAATTGTTAAGATGAATGTAAGTGGTAAATAGGAGGTAAAAGTATCGATAAATATAATGGGGTTTAGATGTGGTAAATACGTAGTAAACAAGTAAGTATGTTATGAGTGAGATTAAGTGGCATCAGTAATAAAAAACAGTAAATGAAAAAGTAGTATAACGATAATAACGCACGAACTGACATCAATTAGAAATGGGAAAAATCCTTGTAACTTTTCATCTAACTTAGAATAGGTCCTAAAGTCATGAAATGTTTAAAAACGTATAGTCAATGTATTCTCAATGCATAAGCAAAGTGTTAATGAAGTTAGTAACAAAAGAAGGGGAATTTAAACATGCAATAAAATGACTGATTGTCATTCATGGAGATTTCCTGAAAATAATCAAATTATGATTTGAACGTATATGTAAAAGCGAAATTCACACGGGTTTTAACACGAGATTTACCATGTTAAGTAAAAGAAGTAACAGACAAAAGTAATATGAGACATTAACGAAAAATAGTATAAATAAAACAAGCAACGTCACTAGAGCACCTAAAGTATAATTAATAAAGCATAAGCAATGTCATAAGAAATAGCAAGATAAATTAGTTAAGGGATAGGCTATCCTTTAAAACTACGTTATTTCAAATTGAAACGTTTTCGATTTGAAAACTGATAAATCCCTTAAGATTTACGATTACTTTACCAGATGCAACCTCGAAATATAAAATGGATTAACATTTACACTTTTCAAGAATGATATGCAAATCAAAAAACATCCCTCGTTTTTGCTTTGCATTTATAATTCCGATTATAGCTTTGAATGTTGTATATGTAGCGTTTAAGCGTCCATATAATACCACGATAAATAACAAAGGAGATTGACCGCCAAGGATTTGTATGTAGGCTGTCATCTCCTTTGTTATTTTATTATTTAAGTAATAGTGGAGGTTTTGCTATTTTTAAAAAGAGTCTGTCTTCATAGTCCGTTAGTTGACTCTGTTGGATGAATCCATAGTTTTGAAAAGTCTGTCCAACCAAAAGAATCAATTGTTACGTTCTTTAGAGACGATGGGTATGTTTTCTTTTTTAAAACATGATAATTAAATAAAATAATATATTCCGTTTGAAGGAATCTTTCAATTTCGTACATAAGCTCATAACGCTTCTCTTTATTCTCTTCCAATAAGAATGCATCTAGTAAACAATCAATCTGCTTTTTGTAGTGAGGATGCATAAAGCGATTGATAAAACAGCTTTTACTTTTAAATACATTTAGAAAGGCGATTTCTAAATCAGAAGCAAATACTTCTCCCATTAAAATAATATCAGCGTGTTGATCAATAGAACGATCTGAGTAGTCTGAGACTGGAAAAGGATGGAGCTGTATTTGAACTCCTAAACTTTGACAGCGCTCTTTTAGCCAGAGGGCATCGTAAGCACTGTCTTTAAATGAAAAGAAATAGATGTGTATAGTTTCCCCTTGATATGTACTCTTTTGCAAGTATTCTTTTGCTTTATGTAAAGAATAGGATAGTTTTATTGTTGCTCGGCTTCTACTTGGAAAGAAGCTGGATGCAGGGATAGTCCGCATACCTTTTAAATCATGAATAATAGATTCAACATCATATAGTTCCCTCCAAGCTTTTCGAAAATAAATATCATGATGTGGACCAGGCTTTGTAAAGTTGAAAGCAGCATATATACACCCGGTTTCTTCTATTTGCACTTCGTATTCTTTTGTATGTTCAGTATTTGGTAGTTCATAATGTGTATGTATTTGTGCATGTTCTGGAATACGCCAAAACTCAATACGATCAAGCAAAGCACGTTCTTTAAAATGGCCCGTAAATGCTTCCAATATAACTTGATCTTCGTCATAACAATGTAATTTAAAAGCGCCCGTCCCGATATAATGATGATTTTGTATTTCTACATCATGCGGTAAAATGGCTAATTGCATCGAACTTACATAATGTAGAAAAAACAAGTTCGGCTTTTGCAAGTGAAAGCTGATTTGTAACGGTGATGGTGTTTCAATCTGTACAATCTCTTCTGTTAGCCAGGCATAGGGAGATTGAACACACCGTAGTCTTTCAAATGAAAATTGAACATCTTTAGAAGATAAAATTGTTCCATGATGAAACTGGATGCCTTTTCGTAAATAGAAGGTCCAGGTAAGTTGATCCTTACTAACCTCCCATGTATGTGCGAGGTGTGGCTCAATTTCTTCTGTGGCGTAGTTGTAATGAACTAATGTATCAAAAATTTGACTAATGAGATGACTTTCTGTTGTGACAGCTGCAAAGGCTGGATCAAGTGGCAATATTTTTCTCGAACAAGGTATCTTTAATACGTCATACATATCGTTTAAAGGCTGGTATCCAAAGTGCTGCTGTAGTTTTTCTTCTAAGCTTTTTCGAAGGGAAGGTGGAAATGGTTGTTTTAAAAGAAGAAATACTTCTTTTAATTTATCTTGTTGTAAGAGAGATTCAGCATAGGGCATAACTACTTCTGAAATGGTATGGAGAAAGAGAATTTCACTTTTATTTCCTCGCCCTCGTCCTGGTGTCCACGTAATTAATTTGTCTTCCGTCATTTTTCTAAGTAAAATTTTCACATTCTTTGTACTGCAATATAAAATATCTGCTAATTCATGCAAGCTATTTTGCATGTATTGTTTTTCTGGATCATGCAATCGTAGTTGAATATAATAGTCCATCACTTTCATGTTTAAATGACTCCTTCTTATTAAAAGGGGAAATTCTTTAGAATATTCTAACCTTTTTCTTCCACTTTTTCAAAGTAAAATGAATACACATAAGGGGGAGGAAAAGAATGGGATTTTGGAGTATGCATCGCAATATAAAAATTAGAATTATAACTTCATTTTTAACACGCACTGTATCAACAATGATTTTCCCGTTTATGGCGATTTATTTTTCAGTAAAACTGGGTAGTGTCCTTGCAGGTGTCTTATTACTAATAAACGTAATGACGGCACTTGTCATTGGGCTTTATGGCGGTTATATTGGAGATCAATTAGGACGAAAAAAGGTTATGATTATAGGGCAAGTGATACAAGTAGTTTCGATTGCTTGTATGGGAATCGCGAATTCAGATTATGTAGATTCACCTTGGCTCACTTTCGTTTTTATGTTAACGCATAGTCTTGGTTCAGGGCTTATGAATCCGGCAACAGAGGCAATGCTAATTGATGTAAGTACACCTGAGAATCGAAAAATCATGTATAGTATCAATTATTGGGCAATCAACTTGTCTATTGCGATTGGAGCGATATTTGGGGGATTATTATTTGAACATTACCGTTTTCAACTATTTGTATTATTAACAGTAGTAGCGCTGCTGACGCTGTATTTAATTGCTGTATATATAGAAGAAGTATATGTCGCTCGGCCAATTATAAAAAAGAAGCATGTGCTAAAGGACATGGTTGAAAGTTATAAAGTTGTTATGACAGATGGGGCATTTTTAATATTTTGTTTGGCGAGTATATGTACTTTATCGTTAGAATTTCAGCTTAATAATTATTTAGGTGTACGCTTGCAAAAGGAATTTGAAACAATTCAGTTTGTATTTGGAAATGATATTCGTTTTGATTTAACAGGTATCCGTATGCTAAGTTGGATTTCCGCAGAGAATACGATTTTGATTGTTTTATTTTCAGCTCTTGTTATTAAAATGATGAAGCGTTTTAATGATTTGAAAATATTATATGTAGGGTTGTTTATCTATACAATTGGATTCACTATACTTGGATCAAGTAATAGCTTGTTGATTTTATTAATAGCTGGTCTGTTTCAAACGGTTGGCGAGATGATGTATGTGCCAGTTCGTCAATCCATTATGGCTGATATGGTTCCGGATGATGCACGGAGCTCTTATATGGCTATCAATGGTATGGTATTTCAAGTGGCAAAAATGAATGGAGCATTAGGCGTTATGCTCGGTTCATTCATTGCATCATGGGGAATGAGTCTTGTTTATTTTTTGATTGGTGTAAGCAGTATTGTATTGTTTATGAAAGCGATCAGAAGGAATGAATATCGTGAAGAAAGCATAACTCATCTTGGATAGGATTATACAAAAAACGGATCATTTTTTAGAATGATTCGCTTTTTATCCCGTAAAAGCCCGATTGGTTTAACTAACCATCAGTGGGGGATGAAGAAAACCCCCACTGATGGAAGTTTCACTTTATATAGCCACTTGCTTCTAAAAAGGATCAGTTTCCGCTAGGTCATTGATAGCACTTGGATTTGTTAAAAGATTTTTTAGTTCACCTACTTCAGAGAGAGCGACAAGGATATAGCCACTAATTAGTACAATGAGTCCAATGACCCTTAATGTTTGTAAGCTAATTTCTCTTTTGTTTTCTTCAGAATTATTTGGGGGCGTTGAGGTTTGCTTGTTGTTCATAGTAGGGCTCCCATCTTTTTTGTTTATATATGTGATGAACAATTGCATAACTTATGGATGGTAAATAAAATGAGTCAAAATTATAGTCATTTTCACTATATGAGAAATGCCTAAAAAAGTGATTAGAAATTAGCGGAAGTGTGTTGGGAAATGAAAAAAAGACTGTGAACAACAGTCTTTTTTCATTAAACATTCTTTTGTTTTTTAAAAGCTCGTTGATGAAAGCTTTGTTTTATAAAGAAGAAATAAGTTTTTTTGTTTTTGGAATGATAATAAATTTGATAAAAAGTATGCTGATTACAATAGTTAAAAAAGCAGGCAAAAACTGCTGTATAGAAACAAGTATCATGACTGTAAATACTATTAATTGAACGATTGCTAATAAAAACACAAGGGTAAGAAATTGGCGTATCCTTTCTTTAACTGGAATGGGATATAATGCTACAATATTATTTCCCAAAAAATATTTCCATAAGGAACGCAATTGCATAGAGGTCATATATAAGAGACAACAAGTAATAGCGCCTTTTACAAATACATTTGGTACGAAATATAAAATGAAAGAACCAATGGCAGTTAATCGAATATATATACCAAAATAATCATTTGCACGTAAGAATGATAAAGTGTTCAAATATAAAAAAGTAGATTGTTTTTTATGTAATATAGGTTCTAACCAACTTGTTAACCATTTTCTTTGTTTTACTTGTTTTTTCAGATGAGGAACATCGGTGAAAAAGTTTGCAAATTGGTAAAAGTGCATGTCCATTTTTTCTTCTTGTTCAATGATATATTCCCAGTTAATTCGTTTTGTTGGTTGTTTTACTGTATAAATAAGTATAAAGGTTGGAAGCAAAAGAACAGCACCTAATAGAACGACTGATACGGACTGGAAGAGCATATAAAGAGTAAGTGCGTTACAAGTGAAACGAATGATAAACCAGATTTGGCTGTTATAGTGATCACGCCAAATCCAATTGATATATAGGTTCCAACTTTTTAGCAACATTAAAATGAAAAAGATCGTACATAAGAATGGAACAGTTGTCTGTAATGTTTGCATTGCTAGTGGTGTAATGATTAGAAACGTAAATAACAATGGAAATAGCTGCATGACATAATTATATAGAAGAGATTGTTTGAAATAAGATGCTAATTTCTCTTCTAGTGCCAGTAAATACACAGCGTCAGGTTTCTGGAGAAACGTACGAATTGGGCATCTAGTTATAACGATTGTAAGTACAATTATGATGAGTAATAATGAGATTCCTTTAGAAGGAGATGTTTTCAGAAACTTTGCGTAATAATATGCGCCCACGCATGAAATAAAGATGAAGCTATATAATAAACCACTAATCATACGTGCAAAGTACATGATGACATTTTGAAGATGCTTTTGGAAACGAGAGCTCCATAGTGTTTCAATTGACATGTTTTTCACCTCTATCTTTCATTATAAAGGTTTCTTGTTGAGACCAAAATAAAAACGAGCAAGTTGCTTTATGCAGCTTGCTCGTTTTTATTTCTTTTTTCATCACGATTCATTAATGGATAAAAGGCAAAGCCAATTACAAATAAGCCGATTCCAAGAAGGAATGTTTTTATATCTGAGGATCCAGTTTTAATGACCCATAGTGCATAGCAAAGTGCAATGACTGCGACAATACCATCCATAATTCGTGAACCCATTTCATTTTTATATGTTTCACCAGTTGTAACAAGTTTTAATTGGAAGATTGGTGAAACGAGATAAGGGATTAAGTAAGCTAAGGTTGAGACAGTAATAACGAATGTATAGGCCTCGGCAATCGTCCCTGATAACGTTGAGAACAAGAAGACTTGTGACATAATGTTTGTCAGTCTTAGTGAATAAATTGGACTACCTTTTTTATTTGTTTTTGCGAAGAAGGAAGGGAAAAATCCTTCTTTTGCCGCTTGATATGGTACTTCTGAGCTTAATAAAATCCAACCTAATATTGAGCCGAATAGGGAAGTAAGAGCAAGTAAAGCCATTAATTTCCCGCCGCCATGACCCATTGCAGCATTTAATGCATCAGCTAATGGGCGTTCAGAAGTTTGTAGTTTATCCATATGAAGCACACCCATTGTTAAAATGGTAATTCCTAAATAAATGGCAACAGTTATTAATAAGCCAGCGACAGTTGCATGTTTTACCGTTTTTGGAGATTTGGCACGGTTTGATAAAAGAACGGCTGATTCAATACCGATAAATGCCCAAAGTGTTGTGAGAGCAGCTAAATTCACTTGTGAAAGCAGTCTGTGTGACACGCCTTCTTTATCAATCATTGGTGTGTACCATTGTCCAAATTTTGAAGCTTGAAATGCAAACAAAGTAACAACGATGAATAGAAGGAATCCAGTCACTTTCGTTGTTGTTGCTAAGAAGTTTAATTTCCCAGCTCCGTTTACACCGTTGGTTAAAATCATATGCGTTCCCCATAATAAAAAAGAACAGATGGAGAATGTAATAAGCTTTCCAACTTCCACATTGAAAGTTCCAATTGAAAATAAGAGGCGTGTATCTTTCATAATCGGGAAGAAGAGAGATAAGTAACCTGCAAAAGATGTAATAATAGCAACATTACTTGCCCAGTTTGCGACCCAATAGCCCCAAACCATGCTGAATCCAGCCATTTTTTTCTTTTTTGGTGATGAGAATAATGCATATGCATGACTTTGTGGCCCTGTTGTTAAATCGGGACGACGAATTGCTAAATTACCGAAAACAAGAGCTAGCATTAAAACACCAAACCCTGTTGTTAACCAAGCTAAAGTAACACCGAGAGGGCTTGCTGTTTGCGCTAATGTACTAGGCACCATGAAAATACCAGCGCCAACCATATTGCCGACAACGAATGCTGTCAGTACCCAAAAGCCCCATTTTTTTTGTTGCATAAAAAATACCTCCAAAGTTAGTATAACCAAGTCAAGCGAGGAGATATGTATGTCTTCCAAAAATGAAAGAAAGGTAAGCTTCATACAAAACGAAAAAAGCACGTGTCATTGTCGCTACGTGCTTTCTATCTTATAGGAAACCCACGACATACCTCTCGATAGCTCTCCACAAACAAAATGTTTGTGACAGTTCTGCACTTATTAAATAACAGACCCAGCAAGAATGCATGGTGGACATTGCTTACTTCGGCAACCATTCCTTTTTCATTCGTTCATCGATGCCACTACATCTCCCGAAATGATACTCTTAATGACTGCAACCTCTACCTCACCGAGATACGAATGAGGATTTATGTATTAAATTAACATAATCAAGGGTAACAAATGTATTTTTATACGTCAATGGATATAGTAATAATCAGATTATAGTGAACAATTTGTCATTAAAAGTAGGGACGAGAATGTTGTTTGAGAAATAAAAAAGAAGCTAGATCTACAGCCGTAGACTAGCTTCTAAAATAAAATGTTAAATTAAGTTTAATACAGTTACTTTTTCACGTGTCATAGACTCAAGGCTCTTACGAATACCTTGTGCTCCCATACCAGAACCTTTTACACCGATGAATGGGAAGTGGTCAGGGCCACGCTCTGTACGTCCGTTAATTTGAACAGAACCAGTGTCAATTTTGTTAGCAATTGCAAATGCTTTGTTAATGTCTTTAGTGAAGACACTTGCTTGTAAGCCGAAATCTGATTTATTCGCAATTTCAATTGCTTGCTCATCAGAAGAAACGCGGATGATTGGAAGGATTGGGCCGAATGGCTCTTCCCAAGCAACTTTCATTTCTTCTGTTACATTGTCAATTAATGTTGGGTAAATTAAGTTGCGCTCGCGTTTGTTACCAATCACGATTGTAGCGCCTTTTTCCACTGCATCGTCAACTAATCCTTGAACGAAATCAGCAGATTTATCGTCAATTAATGGAACGATTGTGCTGTCTTGTTCTGGAGAACCAACAGATAGTTCAGCTACTTGTTCTTTTAATAAGCTAACAAGCTCGTCCGCTACATTTTCATGTACAAGCACGCGCTTGATTGCAGTACAACGTTGACCTGAGTATGAGAATGCACCGCTAACGATATGTTTTGCAGCTTCTTGTAAATCAGCATCTTCGCGTACGATACCAGGGTCTTTACCGCCAAGTTCTAATACAAGCGGAATCATAGCAGCTTTTTTCGCTAAGTGAGCACCTGTATTCGTACCACCTGTGAACGATACCATATTTACGCCAGGATGTTCTACTAAGTAGTCACCGATAACAGAACCGCGTCCTGTTGCTACGTTTACAAGTCCTTTTGGGAGACCTGCTTTATGAAGAGCTTCAACCATTTTAATACCGCTAATTGCGCCTTGTGTTGCTGGTTTAAAGATAACGGCGTTCCCCATAATAAGAGCTGGTGCAAGTTTTGCAGCAGATAAGTTTACAGGGTAGTTAAATGGTGCGATTGCTAAAATTACGCCACGTGGTGCACGTTGAACGATTGCAAGTTTAGATTTAGATCCACCAGGGAAGCTATCACCCATCATGCTTTCGCCATGCATATGAAGTGCTTCGTCTACAGTGTAGCGAATTAAGTCCGCTGTACGAACAACTTCTTTTTTCGCATCTTTATAACCTTTACCGACTTCTTTCATTACAACATCGGCAATTTCATCTTGCATATTTACGAGCTCATCAGCCCATTTATATAAATATTTTGCACGTTCTTGAAGAGAAGCTTCAGCCCATTCTTTTTGAGCTTCTTTTGCTGATGCAATTGCTTCGTCAACTTCTTCACGAGTAATCGCTTGTACTTGTCCAATTACTTCATGTAAATATGGTGATGGAATATCAATTGTTTGCCCAGAAGAGCTTTCTCTCCATTCACCGTTTAAATAAAATTTGTACGTATTGCTAGTTGTCATGATTTGTCCTCCTAAAATAGCAACTTGTAAGAGTGAGTATATGGTGATTGTAGGGGGTTTGAGAATATTTTTCAAACAAAATGTTTATGAAAACGATTTCTTGTGTGATTTTAATTTTGTATGCCCTTTCTGAAAGGGGTTTACTTTATTTTTAAGTGAAATATAGGGTTTATAAATAGTATTAATAGATAATTTTTTTCGAGTATGGGAAAGGGAGTATGTATTTTATCCCCTAAAAGCCCGATTGGTGCGGGCTGATAATCAGTGGGGGATGAAGAAAACCCCCACTGATTAAAGTTTCACTTTATATTTCTTGTGATAAAAGTTTGTTTTGTAAAATAATGAAAAAAACAATTGACAGAAAAGTTCCTAAAGTTATAAAATTAAAAATGGAAAATAAATGAAGGAGGTGTGCGTAATGATTGTAATGGTAAATATGGCTGGCTTAGCTGGATTATATGATGGAAAACGTTCATATTATTACGCAACCCGTACGGAAAGATAGTGCTTTTTTGTTTTTGAAAAAGCGTACGTTGCGTATTTCGTAACGTACGCTTTTATGCGTTTTTGCGCATATCGTCAAGCGGCGGTATGCGCTTTTTTGTCTCTATTTTGATTGTTTCCATACTTTGTATGGTTTCGATAAAACAAGATATGAAAGGGGAAGAGGTATGATGAAACAGTATAGTTGGCGCGGTATAAAGATAGGGGCTTTTGATAGTGGATAACAGAAATAGACTGAAACAAGATTGAGAAGGGAGAGATTTCATTGTTTTCAGTATTACAAAAGTTAACATGGTTTTTTAAAGAACATTGGAAGAGGTATAGTATCGCAATTGGAGCGCTTCTAATTGTAAATGTAATAGAGGTAATACCTCCGAAAGTAATCGGATTAACAATTGATCATATAAAAATAGGATCTTTAACAAGTGAAGTAATTATGAAATATATTTGGATTTTATTTGGAGCGACAATAGGTGGATATATACTCACGTATGTATGGCAACACCAATTGTTTGGCGGGGCATTCGTGCTTGAAAAAACGATGCGTTCAAAATTTATGGGGCACTTGCTGAAAATGACACCGACCTTTTATCACAAAAATCGTACTGGTGATTTAATGGCGAGAGCGACAAATGATTTGAAGGCGATTTCTATGACTGCTGGTTTTGGGATTTTGACACTAGTGGATTCTAGCTTATATATGCTCACAATTGTTTTTATGATGGGCTTTTCAATTAGTTGGCAACTTACAATTGCGGCACTTCTTCCTTTGCCGATTATGGCATATGCGATGAATATATATGGAAAAAAGTTACATGAACGCTTTACGGTTGCTCAAGATGCTTTTGGAGATATGAATGATAAAGTACTTGAATCGATTGCTGGCGTGCGTGTTATCCGTGCATATGTACAGGAAAAAGCTGATGAAGAAAGATTTCATCAATTAGGAACAGATGTATATGAAAAAAATATGAAAGTAGCAAGAATTGATGCGTTGTTTCAGCCAACAGTCAAGATGCTAGTAGGTCTTAGTTATTTAATTGGTCTTGTATATGGAGCGTTTTTAGTATTCCAATCAAAGGTTACTCTTGGAGAACTTGTTTCCTTTAACGTTTACCTTGGAATGATGATTTGGCCGATGTTTGCGATTGGTGAATTAATCAATGTGATGCAGCGCGGAAATGCTTCGCTAGACCGCGTTAATGAAACATTAGCGTATGAGCCTGACGTGAAGAACGTGAAAAAGCCGAAGCGTGTACACGAACCAGAGTATATCGACTTTGATAAAGTTTCCTTTTCGTATCCGGCTTCACCAGATATGAATTTGAAAAATGTTTCTTTTTCATTAAAACAAGGAGAAACACTTGGTGTTGTTGGGAAAACTGGGAGTGGTAAAACGACCCTTGTTCGTCAACTTCTTCGTCAGTATCCACTTGGAGACGGGGAGATTACGGTGTCGGATGTTACGCTGGATGAAATTCCGACTGAAAACGTAAGAGGCTGGATTGGGTATGTACCACAAGAGCATATTTTATTTTCAAAAACGGCAAGGGAAAATATTTTATTTGGAAACAGAGAAGCAAGCGAAGAGGAACTTGAAAAGGCTATTGAAATTGCAGCATTCAAAAAAGATTTAGAGTTCCTTCCAGAAGGGTTAGAGACACTTGTTGGAGAGAAAGGCGTTTCTTTATCTGGTGGGCAAAAACAGCGAATTTCGATTGCGCGAGCGGTTATTCAAAATCCAGAAATTTTAATTTTAGATGATTCATTATCAGCTGTAGATGCCAGGACGGAAGCGGCAATTATTGAAAATATACGAAGAGAAAGAAGCGGAAAAACAACAATTATAACAACGCATCGGTTATCAGCTGTGCAGCATGCTGATTGGATTCTCGTTATGGATAATGGTGAAATCATAGAAGAGGGAACACATGATAGGCTCGTTTCTAATGATGGCTGGTATAGAGAGCAGTTTGAAAGACAGCAGGGGGAAAATATAGAGGGTGAGGTGAAAATATGAGCGTTTCAAAGCGGTTATTTAGGTACGCCATGAAAGTAAAGGGAACCATTATTGCGGCACTTGCAATGTTATTTATTTTCGTTATTGCCGAGCTTGCAGGGCCATTTGTGGCAAAGACAATGATTGATGATCATATTGTTGGGATTGAGAAGCCTTGGTATGAAACGGAGCAAGGTGAGGATGCCGTATTATATAACGGAGCTTGGTATAAGCGAAGCGACCGTTTTGAAAAAGGAGAACAAAAAGGAAAAGAAGTTCGTATTATACAAGTTGGTTTCACTTATTATTTTGTACCTAACAAAATTGCAGCCGAGGGAACACGTTCTGTAAAGGGGGATATAATTACAGTTCAAAGCGGGAAAGCAACGCAAGTGTATAAAGCAAAAATGTTAACAACTAAAGAAGTGTATTCGTTTTATGAACCTGAGATGAAACGATTACTTTTACTTGGCGGAGGATATTTTGCACTATTGTTAGTCTTATCTTTGTTTGCATACGGTAAACAGTTTTTTTTACAGAAAGCATCTAATAAAATCATTCAAATTATGCGTGAAGATGTCTTTTCTCATATTCAAACATTACCGATTCGTTACTTTGACCATTTACCAGCAGGGAAAATTGTATCGCGTGTAACGAATGATACGGAGGCAATTCGTGAGTTATATGTGACAGTTTTAGCGACATTCGTTTCTAGTTTTATTTATATTATTGGAATCTTTATTGCGTTATTTTTACTTGATATTAAATTAGCGCTTCTCTGTTTAATTATCATCCCAATTTTAATTGTTTGGGCTGTTGTATATAGAAAATATGCCTCTGTGTACAATCATAAGGTGCGCTCTCGATTATCAGATATTAATGGAACAGTGAATGAATCCATTCAAGGAATGCCTATCATTCAGGCATTTCGTCAAGAGCGTACAACGAAGAAAGAATTTGAAGAATTAAATGAAGATTACTTTAAGTACCAAAATAAAATTTTAAATTTAAATGCAGCAACATCACATAATTTAGTAGGTGTCTTGCGCAACATTGCCTTTACGGGGGTTATTTGGTATTTTGGCGGCGCCTCTTTGAGCGCTACTGGAATTATTTCTTTAGGGATACTGTATGCATTTGTCGATTATTTAACAAGGCTCTTCTCGCCAATTACAAATATGGTAAATCAACTTGCAAATTTAGAGCAAGCGCGAGTTGCATCAGAACGTGTATTTGAACTGTTAGATGAAAAGGGAGAAGTACTCGAGGAAGATCGCATTCCACGTCTTAATGGAAATGTTCGATTTGATAATGTTTCATTTTCTTATAATGGAAAAGATGAAGTATTAAAACATATTTCTTTTGAGGCAAAAAAAGGAGAAACAGTTGCCCTCGTTGGTCATACTGGATCCGGAAAAAGTTCCATTATGAATGTACTCTTCCAATTTTATGAGTTTCAAAAAGGAAAGCTTACAATTGATGGGCATGACGTAAAAACTATACCAAAGCAGGCACTCCGTGAACATATGGGGATTGTACTGCAAGATCCATTTCTATTTAGTGGAACAGTTGCATCAAATGTAAGTTTAGAGAATCCAAATATTTCAAAATCTCGAATTATAAAAGCACTGCATGATGTGGGAGCAGAGAGATTTGCGAACAATATAGATGAAGAAATTACGGAAAAAGGAAGCACGCTTTCAACAGGGGAGCGTCAACTTATATCATTTGCTCGTGCATTAGCGTTTGATCCAGCCATTTTAGTTTTAGATGAAGCGACCTCAAGTATTGATACGGAAACGGAAGCAATGATTCAGGGGGCTCTAGAAGTTGTTAAAAAAGGAAGAACAACATTTATTATTGCGCATCGCCTTTCAACAATTAAGAGTGCAGATCAAATTATTGTACTGGATCGGGGCACTATTCTTGAAAAGGGCTCTCACGATGAATTAATGCAAAAAAAGGGTCGTTATTATGAAATGTACAAAACACAAATAGAAGGAAGTCAAAGTGCATAATTTTCACGAAATGTTCAGAAAATTTTAAAGCGATGTTTACAAATAGGACCGTTCCTCTCTCTATCCATGTGATATTTTGGAGTAAAGGAGGAGATAGGGATGGAAGAATTATCAGTTACATTTAACATTGCTTTCTTTTTATTATTGTGCGGGATGATCGGGTATTGTGTATTAGAATCTTGAAAGGACTTGCTTCAGTAGCAAGTCCTTTTTTGTATAGCAAAATCCATGTTGATTTTCCCACATATAAGTCGCTGTTATGAAAAGAAAAGCAGATCTCCACTTGTTTTCTCCTTTTGTTTTCACAGGGCATGGGGCAGAAAAAGACCCTGACCGAATCTATGCCTGGCCGGACGCTCTCTCCCACCCAAAAAGGAAGTTTTTTTGTTTTACCTTTTCCTCTATAAATGCTATATTTAAACATGTTACTTATTTTTTGTATGTATCGATTTTGTATCATTTTGTTTGATTATGAAGAAAAAGGATACACTAATGACGAACATTTTCATTGAAAAATTGTTCAAGATTGCATACAATCAATATAGTTCTTAAATTCCTATCAGAATACTTGGAGGATTAACGTTATGAAAAAATTATTTTCAGTGCTTGCAGTAGCTACACTAGCGGTTGGTATTGTAGCGGGCTGTGGCAAAGAAGAGAAAAAAGATACAGCTAGTCAGGATGCACTGCAAAAAATAAAACAAAGCGGTGAAATCATTGTTGGTACAGAAGGTACATATCCACCGTTTACATTCCATGATGGAAGTGGAAAACTAACTGGGTTTGACGTTGAGTTAGCAGAAGAAGTTGCAAAACGTTTAGGTGTAAAACCAGTATTTAAAGAAACGCAATGGGACAGCTTACTTGCAGGACTGGATGCAAAACGATTTGATATGGTTGCAAATGAAGTCGGAATTCGTGAAGATCGTCAAAAGAAATATGATTTCTCTAAACCGTATATTTCTTCTTCAGCAGCACTTGTCGTTGCAAAGGACAAAGATAAGCCAGCTTCATTTACTGATGTAAAAGGATTAAAAGCAGCGCAGTCTCTAACGAGTAACTATGCTGACCTTGCAAAGAAAAATGGCGCAGAAATCCAAGGTGTAGAAGGCTTTAGTCAAGCAGTAGAACTACTTAATACAGGACGCGTTGATTTCACAATCAATGATAAATTATCAGTGTTAAACTATTTACAAACGAAAAAAGATGCAAATATTAAAATTGCAGCAACAGAAAAAGAAGCATCACAAAGTGGGTTCTTATTCCGTAAAGGTAGCGATAAATTAGTACAAGAAGTAGATAAAGCGTTAGAAGATATGAAAAAAGATGGTACGTACGACAAAATAACGAAAAAATGGTTTGGTGAAGATGTATCTAAGTAGTGTATTGATTTCAGATCGATTATCTACATGGATAGATATCATGCAAGCATCCTTCATGCCTATGCTGGAGGGTGCTCTTTTCAAGACGATTCCATTAACGCTTATCACATTTGTAATCGGTCTTATATTAGCGACTTTGACGGCTTTAGCTCGTATTTCAGGTAGTCGCCTGTTACAATGGATCGCTCGTATCTATGTATCTATTATTCGCGGAACGCCACTTCTTGTACAATTATTTATTATTTTCTATGGGCTCCCAACTTTAAAAATTGAGATTGACCCATATACAGCAGCTATTATTGGTTTTTCATTAAATGTTGGTGCATATGCATCTGAAATTATTCGTGCCTCCATTTTATCTATTCCGAAAGGACAATGGGAAGCTGCGTATACAATTGGAATGACATATCCACAAGCACTAAAACGCATTATTTTACCGCAAGCAACACGTGTATCGATTCCGCCGCTTTCGAATACATTTATTAGTTTAGTGAAGGATACTTCATTAGCATCGTTAATTTTAGTAACAGAAATGTTCCGAAAAGCACAGGAAATCGCAGCAATGAATTATGAATTTTTAATCGTTTATTTTGAAGCAGGTCTTATTTATTGGGTGATTTGTTTCTTACTATCTATCGTGCAACAAATATTAGAAAAACGTTCAGAACGTTATACTTTAAAATAATCCTTTTACAAAAGGAGTTTTTGTTTTTATGATTTCAATTCAATATTTACAAAAGAGTTTCGGTGATAACACTGTACTTAAGCATATCGATTTATCAGTAGAAAAAGGTGAGGTTGTTGTAATTATTGGACCGTCTGGCTCTGGTAAGACAACACTTTTACGTTGCCTTAATGTATTAGAAACGCCAAATGCCGGTATCGTCCGCATTGGTGATAAAGAGCTGGATTTCTCTAAAAAAATAACGAAGAATGATATCGTAACGCTTCGTACACAAACGGGTATGGTGTTCCAGCATCATAATTTATTCCCGCACTTAACAGCGATTCAAAATGTAATGGAAGGGCTTGTTACAGTGAAAAAGATGGGGAAAGAAGACGCGAAGAAAAAAGCGACGTATTTCCTTGAAAAAGTTGGACTGGGTGACAAGATGAATTTATATCCATTCCAACTATCAGGCGGACAGCAGCAGCGCGTTGGAATTGCTCGTGCGCTTGCGATGGAACCAGGGGTTCTATTATTTGATGAACCAACGTCAGCATTAGATCCAGAACTTGTGCAAGAGGTCCTAAAAGTCATGAAAGAACTTGCAAAAGAAGGAATGACAATGGTGATTGTAACGCATGAAATGCGCTTTGCTCATCAAATTGCGAATCGTGTTATCTTTATGGATGGCGGTGTTGTTGTAGAACAAGGGACACCAGAAGATGTATTTACAAATCCGAAAGAAGAACGAACAAAGAAATTCTTGCAAATGCTTCAATAGTAAGAAAGGTCTCAGGGCGAATGCCCTGAGACCTTTTTTGCCATATATATTTATTTTTGGAATCCGCCAAGGCTTTGCTCAGCCATTGCTACTAAACGTTTTGTGATTTCGCCACCAACAGAACCGTTTGCACGAGCTGTAGAATCTGCTCCTAATTGTACACCAAATTCTTGAGCGATTTCATATTTCATTTGATCGATTGCAGCTGTTGCGCCTGGTACTACTAATGGATTTGAAGAATTTTGGTTTGCCATAGGAATATATCCTCCTTAGAGTATAAAAAATTTTTGGTTGGATTAGCTGGAGTTGAACCAGATGATCGCCCCGTTTGACGCCAATCCATCGTTTGAGGTGAATGTACTCATAGTATGGATGTTACGTAGAAAGATATGCGGGTTAATGGTTTGTAAAATTTGTAAATGATTCGGTGTGAAAAGTATGAAATAAACAAGTGGGTAAACGTTGTATTTTTCTAAAAGAAGGCTACACTAATTGTAAATATGAAACCTCTATAATTGGAGGAGTGAATTATATTTGGAGGAGTTTATATGGCGATATGTCCGCTTTGTAATGCATTGGAAGCTCAAACATATTCTTGTCCAACTTGTACAAATGTACTCCAAGATTATGGGAAAGTTGTGGATTACATAGATGATTATAGTGCATACATGGATCAAGATTTATTAATAGAAGTAGACGGTTTAACAGGGGAGAATTCTCAGCAATATTGTGTTCATGTTTTCTATTGCGGGGCGTGTGGTACACAAACTGAACTAACAGTGAAACTAGTGTAATACAGTGAAACTTCCACCTATCATAAGGCGGAAGTTTCATCTTCTCGTAATTGCTGTTTCGGGCGGGGGCGAGAGTGTTCTGTTAAATGGAAGGCATATTCGTAAAATAACTGCCTCGTCAGCTCACTATGTTCTTGTAATTTCTCGGATTGAAAGACAGTTCTTCCAGGTTTGGAATTGGCTTCAAATAGCCAAACCTTCCCATCTTTATCTAAACCTAAATCAAAACCAATCTCTCCAATATTTCCTTCCATGCACTGATCTAAAGTAGAACTTATTTGCAAGGCTGCATCTGTTAATTTATTCATGATTCGAACACGCTCCGTCGCATCAGGAAAGATATCTTGGAGTAGTTTTACTTCTCCACCACTATTTATATGCGTTGTCATACTGCCTTTTCCAGCGATTTTCGCAACGATGGCACTAACTCTCCAATTACCAAAACGATTTTTATTTGTATGAATTCGAAAGTCTACCGGCTGCCCACCTATACGTAATAAAACAATTCCTTGCTGGACAATAAATTGTTTTAAATCATGTCCTTGCATAACGTGATTGATCAGTGTTTCTAAAGAGTGATACTTTCGTAATTTGTTTTGTCCGCCTTCTCGGTAACGGCAATAATAACAGCTTTCTGTAGTCGAATAAAAAATTTGAAAAATATTTTTTCCAAAACTACCATGCACAGGTTTCATATAAACGTGTTTGTATGATGATAAGAAATGCTCTACTTGCTCGAAGTGCCGAAATGTTTCTGTTTGAGGTAACAGAGAAGCGACTGGTTTTTTATCCATAAGAATCTGGTGTATATTCCATTTATCGAAAAACCCTGGATTGAACCATGGGATGGCGTACTTTGTTTGTAATTGTTTTTTTGCTCGAACGATAGGTTTATACATCTCTGCTTGCCGATTAGGTAACCGATCGTAAATAACGTTTGGAAAAGGAACTTTACATTGCATCCAGCTTTCCTCTTTGAAAAAGTATCCATTAATCGTTTCTTCATCCCAGTTTATATGTTGTGCACCAAATAAGAAAACGAATGGATGTAAAGAGTGAGGTGGGGTCAGTAACTCCTTGAAACTGATAGAACGATTGCCAATGGGATGAGAAGTGGATTCCGTAAAACCAGTTGTGAAAATACCAATCAATGGTCCAAAGATAAGTGTTTGATTTTGAATGAAAGCTTGCATGGCGTTTGAAGGCGGAAGCAAGAGTTCTTCTGCGATCTGCTTGCCTATTATAATTTCGTGAGCATAAGTATAATGAATTTCAATATTTTCACATGTCGTATGTCGTGTACCGAAGGAAAGAAATGTAAAGGGAGAAGTACTAGAAAATATATAGGGCAATGTTAGCGACCTTGGGTGATCAATAGAAATTTGTAATGTGTAAATATGATCTTTCAATATAGTAGTCACTCCTTTTTCAGTTACGGTCTAAATCGATTCAACCGTAATGGGCCGTGGGAAGCTTCTTCGGCCAGTGAATAATCATGCTGTTTTCACATTAGCATGTATAATCCCAAGTGCTCTATTTTATCCATTATGTAAAAAGAGAAAAGGGGACTGCTCAATCGTTTTTTATTCCTATTGTAAAATTTTATGATAATGGATTAGTTACTTGTGAAAATGGATCAGAGCAATTTCATTATATACATTGCAAACATGCTTCCATATCATTATACTGTTGTCCGTATAACGATATTCTATTTTTGGATGATCAATGTGTTAGGACGGAGTTTTATCCCGCTATATACATACAAATTGAAAAAGCTTTCTTTTTGGATGTGAGAGAGAATCCGGTCATGCATAGAAGCGGTCAGGGCCTTTTTTCGCCCCATGCCAAGTGAAAACAGAGGGAGCAAGCGAGTGGAGGTCCTCTTTTGTTTTTCATAGCAGTGACTGATGTGTGGAAAGATCGAAATAGATTTATCCCGCTATTCGCGGGCAGTAAGACTCCCGCTGATTAAAGTTTCACTTTATATACATTGATAAATAAAGTGAAATTTCTTCACATCTCGTGCATAGTTTGTTATTGTAAGAGGGTGCGTATCAAAAGGTACTCAAAGGGCGAGGACTATAGACCAAGCCCGCTAAAGGAGGAAAAATACAATGACAAAAAACATTCATGATGTTGCATATGAATTACAAAAAGCAATTGCAGAAAATACAGATTTCCAAGCTTTAAAAGCTAGTTATGCAGAAGTTCAAGGAGATGCAGCATCAAAAGAACTATTTGATCAATTCCGTACAATGCAAATGGGCTTACAACAAAAGATGATGCAAGGCCAAGAAATTACAGAAGAAGATAACCAAAAAGCACAAGAAGTTGTAGCGCTTATTCAGCAAGATCCAAAAATTGTAAAGTTAATGGAAGCAGAGCAACGTTTAAATGTTGTGATTGGCGATATTAACAAAATTATTATGAAGCCACTTGAAGAATTATATAGTGCATATCAAGCTTAATGTAAAAGACGTTTCCTGAACTAGTGGGAAGCGTCTTTTTTCTATGGAATTCATCAGTACTTTGGCGGAATCTTCTGTTCTTAATTAATTGGAGAAATTAAAGCTATATAGGAAATAAGGTAGAGGAATGTGCCTGAAAAATATGTGATAAGGATGGGAAAATTCGTAATAAATATTTATTTTAATATAATAGAATGAATGTAAAGGTTTTCATCGTTTATTGTCAAAATAATGTCGAATTCATATTGTTGGAAAAGTAATACATTTATAATATAATAATCAACAGGACATATTACACCAAGTTAATTAACTAGGTGTAATATGTTGTGTAGTTTACATAAAAAGCTTTATTGTACACGATTTTGACATAAAGGGATGATTAGTTTGAGTACAGAAGTAAAAGCAAGCAACGTGAAAACAAAAACAACAAAAGGGGCCGATCTTGTTGTCGATTGTTTAACCCAGCAAGGAGTTACACATGTTTTCGGCATTCCGGGTGCAAAGATTGATTCTGTGTTTGATGTGTTGCAAGAGCGTGGACCAGAGTTAATCGTTTGTCGTCATGAACAAAACGCAGCATTTATGGCAGCGGCTGTTGGGAGATTGACAGGAAAACCAGGTGTATGTCTTGTTACATCAGGACCAGGAACATCAAATTTAGCGACAGGTCTTGTTACTGCTACTGCAGAGAGTGATCCCGTTGTTGCTTTAGCAGGTGCAGTGCCGCGTACAGATCGTTTAAAACGTACGCATCAATCTATGGATAATGCTGCACTATTCGAACCAATCACAAAATATAGCGTAGAAGTAGAGCATCCTGATAACGTGCCAGAAGCACTTACAAATGCATTTCGTAGTGCAACTTCTACACATCCGGGGGCAACGCTCGTTAGTCTTCCACAAGATGTAATGACTGCTGAAACATCTGTCTCATCCATTGGTGCGCTTTCTAAGCCACAGCTTGGTATCGCTCCCATACATAAAATTGAAGCAGTCGTAGAACAAATTAAATCAGCAAAATTACCAGTCATCTTACTTGGTATGAGAGCGAGTACAAATGAAGTAACAAAGGCAATCCGTGAGTTAATTGCTGATACACAGTTGCCAGTTGTTGAAACGTATCAAGCGGCTGGAGCAATTTCACGTGAATTAGAAGATCATTTCTTTGGGCGCGTTGGATTATTCCGTAACCAACCAGGTGATATTTTACTTGAAGAAGCAGACCTTGTGTTATCAATTGGTTATGATCCAATCGAGTATGACCCAAAATTCTGGAATAAACTTGGCGAAAGAACCATTATTCATTTGGATGATCATCAAGCCGATATCGATCATGATTATCAACCAAGCTCTGAATTAATTGGTGATATTGCATTAACTGTAGACAGCATTGCAGAGCAATTACCAAGACTTATCTTGTCAACGAAATCAGAAGCTATATTAGATCAATTACGTGCGAAATTATCCGAACAAGCTGAATTACCAGTTCGTGATTCACAGGGACTTACCCATCCACTGCAAGTAATTCGTACACTTCGTTCCTTAATTGATGATGAAACAACGGTTGCATGTGACATCGGTTCACATTACATTTGGATGGCGAGATGCTTCCGCTCATATGAACCACGCCGATTATTATTTAGTAACGGTATGCAAACATTAGGGGTTGCACTTCCTTGGGCAATTGCAGCAACATTGGTTGAACCAGGTAAAAAAGTGGTTTCTGTTTCCGGTGACGGTGGCTTCTTATTCTCTGCGATGGAACTAGAAACGGCAGTACGCCTCAATTCTCCAATTGTTCACCTTGTTTGGAGAGATGGTACATATGATATGGTAGCCTTCCAACAAATGATGAAATATGGCAGAACATCAGCGACAGAATTTGGTGATGTTGATATTGTGAAATATGCAGAAAGCTTCGGTGCTACTGGACTTCGTGTGAATTCTCCAGAAGAGTTAGAAGATGTGTTGAAAGAAGCAATGAAAGCAGAAGGCCCTGTAGTTGTAGATATTCCAATTGATTACCGCGATAACATTAAATTAAGTGAAAAATTACTACCAAACCAATTGAACTAATAGTAAAGGAGGAGAGAGGAAATGGGCATTGCGCAGTTACTAGACATTGATGCAAAAAAGATGAAAACGAATAATGAAGTATATCAAACATCGACAATGCTAGCTTTATTGGATGGTATATATGATGGAATTATTAATTTTGAGAAGTTGAAAGAACACGGTGATTTTGGCATTGGTACGTTTGATCAATTAGATGGTGAAATGATTGCTTTTGATGGAGAGTTTTATCATTTACGTTCCGATGGTTCAGCTGAAGTGGTAGAGCCAGAAGAAACAACACCATTTTCAACTGTAACATTTTTCGAAAAAGAAATGAGTTATACAATTGATCGCCCGATGAATCGTGAAGAAGTAGAAGCTTTATTACACGAATTAATGCCAAGTAAAAATTTATTTTATGGTATTCGCATGGATGGAACATTCCATGAGGTAAGAACGAGAACCGTTCCACGTCAAGCAAAACCGTATACGCCGCTTGTAGAAGTGACAAAATCACAGCCGATTTTTTCTTTCTCAAGTACAAAAGGAACAATGGCAGGATTTTGGACACCAGATTATGCGCAAGGTATTGGAGTAGCCGGTTATCATTTACATTATATTGATGATGAACGAAGCGGTGGGGGACATGTTTTTGACTTTGTTGTAGAAAACTGTAAGATTCAAATTTGTCAGAAAGCACATCTGCATTTAGCTCTTCCAGAAACAGCTGATTTTATGGCAGCGGATTTATCAAGAGAAAACCTTGAAAAGGATATTGCGACTGCGGAAGGTGCAGAGTAAAAAAGAAGCCAAATTGGCTTCTTTTTTACTTAGAAACGAATGGGTGTTTTTTGAAATAAAAACGCCAAGGATAATCCACAGCTTCTTCTGCATAGTCAATGTTAATGCGAGGACCAGCAGTAATATCATATTCAGAGGATAGGTGTTCTTCCTCAGGAACTAATTCAATATAGAGTTCATCACCTTGCAAAGATAGCCCACGTTCCTCTAAAGTAATACCGAGCGCACGGCATAGTTTTCCAGGTCCATTTGTTAAGTTCTTATATTGCGTTTTTGTAATGTCAGTTTTATCATAACGCGCTATTTTCATTACTTCTATTCCATCGACTGGCTCTAGTGCACGGATGAGAACTCCTTGGGGGATGCCAACTGGAGCAGTGATGACATTAAAACAATGATACATACCATAAATAAGATACACATAAGCATGCCCAGGCGCACCAAACATAATTTCTGTTCGTTCGGTTCGCCTCCCGTCATAGCTATGGGCTGCTTTATCATCTGGTCCCTTATATGCTTCTACTTCTACAATGAATCCGCTCCGTTTTATTCCATTTACTATATGTACAAGTTTATGACCAAGTAAATGTCTAGCGACTTCTAATGTATCGCCTTCATAAAAAGAAGGAGGTGCTTTCATATTGGTAGCTCCTTTACTGCTGATATATGTATATATTAAACCAAATTTGTGGTGAGGATTCTAACTCGTTCTAATTAATAAATTTATTTCATAAATTATGGATAGAGTAAAAGCAGCTAAGAGGAGGGAAAACGACATGATTTATCGCTTGTTGGCTCTTAATATAGATGGGACACTACTACAGAAGAATGGGAAGATATCAAAAGGAACACGAGAAGCTATTGATTTTGTGAAACGAAAAGGTGTATATGTTACGCTGTTTACAAGTCGGCACTTTCAATCAGCTCATAAAATAGCAAAGTCATTAAAACTAGATTCCATATTAGTTACGCATAGCGGTGCTTTTATTTCTGCGTCATTAGATAAACCACTCGTTCAAAAACGATTATCAGAAGAGAAAACGTTTAATATCGTGCAAGTACTTGAACATTTTGAATGTAATATCCGTATTTCACATGAACGTTTTTCTATTGGTAACCGTGAGCAAAATACACCAAATTTAATTGCGCGCACTGTATTATCAAGTACGGATCCATTATTTTATCCTGTTCAATTTGTAGATTCATTAGGTGACACACTTCGTGATCAGCCTGTTGAAGCTCCGAAAATTGATGTTGTCTTTGCGAGTAGAGGAGAAAGAGAACGCGCGCTTAAAACGTTGAGAAAAGCGTTTAAAAATGTCGAGTATATAGAATCCGATGGGGGAAGGGCAGAAATTCTTCCGCTACATGTATCGAAACTAAGAGGATTGCAATTATTAGGAGAACACCTTGGAATAGAATTGAATGAAATGGTGGCGATTGGAGATAGTTTGGAAGATTTAGATGTCATTACGAGTGTTGGATTAGGAGTTGCGATGGGAGATGCACCTATTCCATTGAAGCAAGCAGCAGATTGGATTACTCGTTCTAATAGTGAAAATGGGGTCGAGTATATGATTAAAGAACATTTTCGAAAGCAATTTCCACTTCCATTTCTAAAAAATCATTCGCAGGTTCATAAACGATGACGCATTACTGAAGAAACGTAGCTTTTAAGCTACGTTTCTTCATTTTTTAATCCGTTATTTGTTAGAAAGATGTAGTCAAAGTGGAAGTAGAAAATGAAAAAGAAAAAGAACCAGGTAAACCGGGAACTTCATCAGAAGGACACTTGGATAAAGATAAATCATCAAGTGAACAAACTTCTAATGGGGATCAAAAATTACCAGCGACAGGTCATTCTACGAATTGGCTTCCGCTTCTTGGCGGTATCTTAATTCTGTTAGGAATTCGTTTGAGATTTATAACTAAAAGAGTTTGATAAAAATAAAAGGCACAAGGGATGATACTATCTCTTGTGCCTTTTATTTAGTAGAAGGAATAAGGAAAAACCTTCTATATTGACCTGAAAACGCCCTTCAAGTAAACTAAAGAGAGTTTACAAATGAAAAGGTGATAAGTGTTGTTAATTTCAATTAAAACGTTACAAGATGATCGTTTTTTACGTCCGCTGCAAAATATTAGCGGCTTATTTTTTGAGGAAAGCACGATAGGATTTGAGAAAGAAGATGCAAATCTTATTGTTGAAATACAGATAGAAGGAAATGTGACAGCTTCAGCTCGTTTAACAGACGTTGCAACTGGCAATGTATATGAAGAAACGTTTGAAAAAGATTTATCTTTCTTTACAGTAGAAAAAGAACGTATGAAACAAGTAAAGCACGTTGTTTCTTATGTGTATCTTTCTGTTTTACAGCAGCTAACTGGGATTGAGCAAAGTTGGGGCATTTTAACGGGAGTACGTCCAACGAAACTTCTTCACAAAATGCTGCAAAATGGTATGTCAAAAGAAGAAGCGCATAAAGAACTTCGTGAAAGTTATTTAATTCATGAAGAAAAAATTGAGCTTCTGCAACGCATTGTTGACTGCCAATTAGCAGTTGTTCCAGATTTATATCGTTTGAAAGAAGAAGTAAGTATTTATATCGGTATTCCGTTTTGTCCGACAAAATGTGCGTATTGTACATTCCCGGCTTATGCGATTAATGGACGTCAAGGATCTGTTGATTCTTTCTTAGGCGGTCTGCACTATGAAGTTCGTGAAATCGGTAAGTTCTTAAAGGAAAAAGGTGTTAAGGTTACAACGATTTATTACGGAGGCGGTACACCGACAAGTATTACAGCAGAAGAGATGGATATGTTGTATGAAGAAATGTACCAATCGTTCCCGGATGTGAAAGAAGTACGTGAAGTAACAGTTGAGGCAGGTCGTCCAGATACGATTACACCAGAAAAATTAGAAGTACTAAATAAATGGAACATTGACCGTATTAGTATTAATCCACAGTCGTACCATCAAGAAACGTTAAAAGCAATCGGACGCCATCATACGGTGGAAGAAACGATTGAGAAGTATCATTTAGCACGTAAAATGGGAATGAACAATATTAATATGGATTTAATTATTGGTCTTCCAGGTGAAGGGTTAGATATCTTTAAACATACGCTAGATGAAACAGAAAAGTTAATGCCAGAATCATTAACAGTTCACACATTATCATTTAAACGTGCTTCTGAAATGACGCAAAACAAGCGTAAATATAAAGTAGCAGGTCGTGAAGAAATTACAGCGATGATGCATGAGGCAGAAGAGTGGACGAAGAATCATAACTACGTACCATATTATTTATATCGCCAAAAGAACATTTTAGGTAACTTAGAAAATGTTGGTTACGCAATGCCATCGCAAGAAAGCATTTATAATATCGTAATTATGGAAGAAGTACAATCTATTATCGGTCTTGGCTGCGGTGCATCAAGTAAATTTGTTCATCCAAAAACGGGGGCAATTACACATTTCGCAAACCCGAAAGATCCGAAATCATATAATGATGGTTATATCAAATATACAGAAGATAAGCTTGAAATTTTAAAAGAGCTATTCTCTTAAGAGGCTGGCCTAAAGGTTCGTATATTGCGGGTCTTTAGGTTTCAGTTTCTTTTTTTATAAATAAAAACCTTTCTTTGTGGGTGGAAGAGAGGATCCGTCCGTGCATAGAAGCGGTCAGTGCCTTATTTAGCCCCATGCCAAGTGAGAACAAAAGGAGGAAACGAGTGGGGATTTCCTTTTGTTTTCATAGCAGATACTTATATGCCTGAAAATCAAAATGGATATATATTTGTAAAACAGTGTCGAGAATGATCAGAAAAAGAAGGTAAAAATGTAGAGGAAATGTCAACTTATACACGAAATGATAGATTTATGAAAGTGAAAAGGGGGCATATTTTGACATGTATATGACGATTGGGAGGATTTTTGATTTAACGGTTGGCAAGTATTCGAATAAAGAAGCGTTAGTAGAGCCAGAAAAGAATATTCGCTGGACGTATAAAGAATGGGATGAACAGATTAATAAAACGGCGCACGCTCTGCTTGCAGAAGGTGTGAAAAAAGGAGATACCGTATCTGTTTATCTATATAACTGTCGTGAATTTGTAAACGTTTACCTTGCTTGTGCTAAAATCGGTGCGATTTTCAATCCGATTAATTTCCGTTTAAAAGCGAAAGAAGTAACTTACATCCTTAGGGACGCATCCTCCAAAGTCGTTGTATTTGAAAAAGCTGTTGAACAGACGGTTGCTGCCATTGAACAAGATTTCCCAAACAGTTCTTTTTGGTACATAGAAGATGATGCGCCTTCATACGCTGCTTCTTATCATGAAAAAGTAAATGCAGCTTCATCTGAAGCGGTTGATATTATTATTGAGGAAACTGATTATTGTTCCATGCTCTATACAAGTGGTACAACGGGTCATCCAAAAGGGGTGTTACACCGTCATCGCGACATGGCCGAACATAGCATGATTTGTACGTATTTCTTAAAATATAACCGTGACAGTATTGGACTTGCAGTCGCGCCGTTATATCATTGCGGTGAATTAAATGCTGGTATTATACCAAGAATTCAAGTGGGCGGGAAAAATATCATTTTACACCAATTTGATACAAAGACGGTTTTACATACAATTCAAAAGGAAAAAATCACAACATTCTTTGCGGCACCAACGATGTGGAATATGATGTTACAAGAGGATTTATCACAATATGAACTTCGCACGATGAAAATTGGGATATACGGCGGAGCCGCGATGGCGCCAGCGCTTGTAAAAGAATGTAAAGAGCGTCTGCATATTGATCTTGTTCAAATTTATGGAATGACAGAGATGGGTCCGGTTATTGCATTCTTAGTAGAAGAAGATCAAATTACGAAAGCTGGTTCAGCTGGAACTCCTTGTTTTAGTCACGAAATTCGAATTGTAAAGCCGAACGAAGAGGGACCGACAGAACCGGATGATGTGTTACCACCGTATGAAGTGGGAGAAATTATTTCACGTGGACCAACCATGATGGCAGGATATCATAATCGTGAAGAAGCGAACGCAAAATCCATGTATAAAGGGTGGTACCATTCGGGTGATCTAGGTTATTTTGATAAAGATGGTTATCTGTATGTCGCAGATCGTGTTGACGATATGGTTATTAGTGGCGGAGTGAACATTTATCCGCGTGAAATTGAAGATTTCTTGCATAGTCATCCTGGCATATTAGATGTGGCTGTACTTGGTGAACCAGATGAGCTCTGGGGTGAGCGTGTTGTTGCGGTAGTGGTTAAAAAAGATGAACAGATTACGGCAGCGGATTTAGAAAGATATTGCAAAGAAAGTGATGAATTAGCTGATTATAAACGTCCACGTCATTACATATTTGCAGATGAACTTCCTCGTAATGCGAGTGGGAAGTTACAGAAATTTGTGCTTAGAGAATCGTTAAAGGGTGCTAAAAAATAGTAAAAATGCCTTTCCAATTTGGAAAGGCATTTTTTTATTTGCGCGAGAAACCTTCTTCATCAAGGTATTCTGCAGCTTCTGGATAAGAGTTAAATGTTCCGTCTAAGTTACTACCAGCGTACACATTCCACATATCGTCTTCTTGGATAAGAGTAAGGATATGTTCATCTTCATTGCGCCATTCTTCTTCTTTAGCAGGTGCAGCCTGTGCTACTACCTCTTCTGGCTCTTGAGATAGAAGTTCAATTGATTTTTGAATTAATGAGCGTAGTTCGTCTGCTGAAAATTCACGGATGTTAACCATGCCTTTATCGTCTGTTTTATAACCGCTAATACCGTTAGCGTATACAAAGCCATTACCATTTGGATGTAAATGATAAACAACGTTCTTTTTGTCTAAGCGACTTTCTTCAAAGTGAAAGTTCACACGTTTTAATGATACGTTCTTTCTTTCCAACCCTGGGAAAGATTCGATAATCGATAATTTTTCTTCAAAAGTTAGCATAATGCCTCCAAATATATAGTAAAAGATTTAATCTGTTCATTATAGCACAGTCGCTTCTCTTTCCAAAGTTAGAAAAAAGAGAGAGAAAGAGGTATGAAGACGTTTACTTCACGATACTGTAAATAGTTTCTTGTAAAAACGTCTGCCGAAATAATCTTTTACAGGGTACAATGGTACGTGGACATTACCCCGCATTAACTGGCAGTAACACTCCCACCTCAGAAGTCGGTGAGAGCAAGGAAGTGAGGGAGGGAGGAGATGAACTGCCGGTAAATGCCTGATTGGTTCAACTATTAATCAGTGGGGGATGAAGAAAACCCCCACTGATTAAAGTTTCACTTTATATCGAGGTGATTTTTTATGATTCAAAAAATAGCAAAGGAATGCCTAGCAGGTTTTACAGTTGCAATTGTTGCACTGCCGCTTGCAATTGCATTTGGGATTGCTGCAACGGGGACATCTGAAGGGGCATTAGTTGGATTGTACGGTGCCATTTTTGCAGGATTATTTGCAGCATTGTTTGGCGGTACAGCAGGGCAAGTAACAGGTCCTACAGGTCCCATTACTGTCATTGCGACAGGGGTTATTGCAAGGTATGGACTTGAGGCGAGTTTTCTTGCATTTATGATGGCAGGGTTATTTCAAATTTTATTTGGTGTATGTAAGCTCGGTTCGTACATTCGTTATATTCCATATTCTGTAGTTTCAGGATTTATGAACGGAATTGCACTTATCATTATTTTGGGCGAGATGAAGCATGTAAAAAATAGCTTTTTACTTGTTTTGTTAACAATTCTCGTTATGCTTGTTGCAGGGAAGTGGATTAAAGCAATTCCGGCGAGTTTAATAGCACTAGTTGGGGTTACGCTGGCATTGCCGTTATTTTCTCATGTATTACAAGGGCTTACGATTCAATTACCTTTTCTGGGAACGATTCCTCTGAACGACATGATTGAAAAAATCGGAGCAATTCCAGAAGCGATGCCTTCTCTTCATGTACCATCTTTTAGTGGATCGACAGTACTAGAACTTATTTTGCCGGCGCTTAGTATCGCATTACTAGGATCAATTGACTCGTTATTAACATCCGTTGTAATGGATAATGTAACAGGTACAAGGCATAAAAGTAATAAAGAATTGATTGGCCAAGGGATAGGGAATATTATGAGTGGCTTGTTTGGCGGATTAGCAGGAGCAGGTGCAACTGTAAGGTCTATTGTGAATATAAGAAGCGGTGGAAAAACAGCATTGTCAGCTTGTATGCATAGCATCATTTTATTTATTTTCATTATGGGGCTTGGTGCAGTTGTACAATATATTCCCCTTGCGGTATTATCGGGTATTTTAATTTTAACAGGTATTGGAATGTTCGATTGGGATAGTATGAAAAAGATGCATGTCACGCCAAAAGGTGATGTTGTTGTTATGCTTTTAACGATGGTGATTACAGTGAAATTTGATTTAATGATTGCGGTTGCGTTCGGTATAATACTTTCTTTCATTCTATACATGATGCAATGCAAGAAACGGAAAGCTTCTATTGTAAAAGGAGAAGGGGAAATGTATATGATTCAGGGACCACTTTCCTTCTTATCTGTCGATCGTATTTTTTCTTCTTTACAAGAAGTGAAATCTCATTTGACGTTGCGCTTGAATGACGTGCACTATATGGATACTTCGGGAGCGATGGCGTTATTAAACTTTATGGATCATACGGAGAAAATGGGTGCGAGTGTAACGCTTGAACATGTACAACCGCATATTGAAAAGACACTGCTCAGTTTAGCAAACGATGAGCAAAGAGAAAAGTTAAACATGGTGAAAGAAAAATAGATTTGTAAAGCGTCATTCTGAAAAGAAAGGCGCTTTTTTGTATGCAGTGTGCAGTAAGTAGAATGTATTTTTTTAGCAACATATCCACATTTTGAAACGCGATGTGCTATCATAAAAGAGGGGATGTAAAATAAAATATTTATAGTGATGAAAGGGATATTTTTAAGTTGGAGGGAAATTTGATGTACAAACAGTTACCACACGGTGTGAAAATTGGAATTACACGTTCAATTGTTGCTTCTTTTACAGAATATATGAAGTCAATCGAGTGGAATGAAGAAAAATTTGATATGCAACAATTTGTTGAACAGTGGAAACAGTACTTGTATACAAAATCAAGGTGGCTCGATCAAATCGATGACGAAGTAAAAAATCACCCAGATTTTCATCAAGAGCTAGCAATGAAAGTAAATGAAAAAATGAATCGAATATTAAATGAATATCCAACAAAAGAACAGTTATATGAGCTTGAAAATTTAGGTTTTAAAAATTTGGGCTCACTTTGTAAGGAACAAGCGCAATACTATATTGAGCATTTGCAAATGAGTTAAGTCATTTTACATACAAAAAAAACAAGTCGTATAAAGAATACGACTTGTTTTTTGTATGATGTGTCACCAAAGAAAGTATGCTAGGGAAGGATTAGTTTTCTTTTGATTGTGGTACAAACGCTTTCCAAGTAGATAAATCTATATCTTTTTTTACTAATAAATTCGCAGGAAATGTAAATGTCCAAGGTTTTGTTGAATTCGCTTTTAGTGTAAAATTTGCTAATGTAAAAATTCCTTTAGCAATGACATCTCCAGAAGCATCAGAAATATGCAGTGGAAGTTTTTCTAGTTTTACATTTTGATTATATCCATTTCGAATGAACATTGTTGCATGTAACTCACCACTTTCTTCGAGCTCCGTTTGTAATCCTAAGAAATTAATCTCATTCTCAGCAGGTGGTGTAAGATCTGCAACTATTTTCTGCAATCTTTCTTTTGCATTATCTGTTAATTGCGCTTCCCATGTAGGGTCCAAATCTAACTTGTGTTCAGGTTTCAATTCGAATACCAGTTGCCAATCTTCTTTGGATAAACATGCCTCAGTCATTGTATCTGTTTCGAATATAAATACCCATGGCATATTTGTATTTGCAGGAATAACACCTAAATCTGATAGATGGAATGCTTTACGTGCACACAGTTGTTCATCTTTATTCAGCAATTGTAATGTTATTGTTTCGAGTTTAATAGATTGTGAAACGGTATTACGAATAAAAGTAGTCACATAATAAGCATCATTTTGTTTTTCGGCTTCAATTCCAGCTAATGAGATTTGATTCTCTTGCAAATCTCCTAAATCTTTATTCAAGAATTGGTAAATATATTTTTGTTCTTGTGCAATTTCACTCCAAGATGGATGGAAGTATAGTGTAGGTTTTACACTTTTATTTTTAATTGAGCTTTCTTCATTCCCTAATAGTTGAGAGCTAGAGATGACGGAATCTTTTCCTTTTTTTTTTGCTTTTCTTAAAAATGATAACATGAAATGCACCTCACTATATGTTTTGTGGAATATTTAAATATTGTGCAAGATATAAAGAAATTTCCTTTTCAAAATGACTGAATGTTTGAGAGAAGATTTCAAGACCTTCTTTTTGATAAAGGCGTGTAGGATCTTCTTGCTGATATTGTCTTAATCCGATACCTTCTTTTAAATGCTGCATTGTATCTAAATGATTTACCCAAACTTGATCGAGAAAATGTAATCCCATTTGACGTAATGCTTGTTGTGACTCTATATGATTTTCTAATTCTTGTACACGCTCAATATACTTAGAAAGAGGATCCTGTATTCGTGCATGTAAATCTTCGATAGACTGAATGTCGTTAGCTGATAAGTGTGGGAATGTTTCAACAGGTACCACTTCTTTTATAGATTCTGTTAAACTAACAAAATCCCACTCTTCTGGAAGCATTCCTTCTAAGAGATATTGTTTAGCGATTGAATCTATTGTATGTTCAATCATTGGAACTACAATCTCTATCATATTTGTCTCTTCATTTAAAAAATGATTACGAAGTTTATAGATTACATTTCGTTGATCATTAATAACATCGTCTAATTTTAAATTATATTCACGAATTGAAAAGTGACTGCCCTCACAAACGAGTTGCGTACGATTCACAAAATCATGTACTTTCGGAGTAATGATGAGTCCATTAGCATCCGTTTTTAATGATTTCTTTAATTTCTCTACTTCTTCTTGAGCAAAGCGCTGGAACATATCATCTTCTAATGAAAGGAAGAATTGTGAACTACCAGGGTCACCTTGTCTGCCAGCTCTACCTTTTAACTGGTTATCAACGCGGCGAGATTCATGACGTTCTGTTCCGATAACATGTAAGCCGCCGAGTTCCAGTACACCGTCCCCTAATAAAATATCAGTACCGCGTCCAGCCATATTTGTCGCAATTGTAATTTGCCCTTTTTGTCCAGCTGTTGCAATTAAGTCAGCTTCTTGTTCTGCACTTTTTGCATTTAGTAACTGATAAGATAAGTTAGCTTTATCTAAGTAACGAGCTGCCACCTCAGACTGCAAGATGGACATGGTTCCAATTAAAATAGGTTGTCCTTTTGCATGTCGTTTGATAACCTCTTCACGCACTGCTTTATATTTATCATCAGCAGTCATATAGACTAGGTCTTTTAAATCTTCACGAATAACAGGACGGTTCGTTGGAATCGGTATAACGTCCATTCTATATACACGATTAAATTCTTTTTCCTCTGTTTTTGCTGTACCTGTCATTCCGGATAAAGTTGGATACATACGGAAGAAGTTTTGAATCGTAATGGATGCTTGGGTTTGATTTTCTGCTGTGATCTCCAAGCCTTCTTTCGCTTCAATCGCTTGGTGTAAACCGTCACTTAAAGAACGTCCATCCATTATGCGCCCTGTAAAAATATCAACAAGCATAATTTTGTTATCACGTACGATATAGTCAACATCTCGTTGGAATGTCACATGCGCACGCAAAGCTTGAATCATATAGTGATACAAAGTTTGATGTTCAATGTCATATAGGTTATCAATATCAAATAAATCTTCAATTTTTGTAATTCCTTCATCTGTAAAGCTAGATGATTTCGTTTCTGCATCATATGTATAGTGAACGGCATCTTGAAATGTCTTAATTACTTTTGCACATAAATAATGTAATTCAGAACTGCTGGATTTTTTGCCAGCAATAATGAGTGGAGTTTTGGCTTCATCAATTAAGACGCTATCGATTTCATCAATTATTGCAAAATGATAAGGACGCTGTACTTGTGAGGATGATGAAGATTCCATATTATCCCTGAGATAATCAAAGCCAAATTCTGTTCCGATGCCGTATGTAATATCAGCCTCATATGCACGTTTTTTCTCAATTGAATCAATTTCTGGAATATTTAATCCGACCTGCAGGCCGAGAAGCTCGTGGACTTGACCGATTAATTCTTTATCACGTTTTGCTAAATAGTCATTCACTGTAATAACATGTACGCCCTTTCCTTCTAAGGCGCGTACATAAGTTGGTAGAGAAGAGACGAGTGTTTTTCCTTCTCCTGTTGGCATTTCTGCAATATTTCCCTCTAATAATACGAGTCCGCCAATTAACTGTACATCATAGTGGCGTAATCCAAGCACACGCTTCGCTGCTTCGCGAACAATGGCAAATGCTTCTACTTTTATATCATCAATTGTTTTCCCGTTTTGAAGCATTTCTTTGAAACTAGCAGTTTTTTGGCGTAATGCCTCGTCAGATAGTGCTTCTATTTGTGGTTCAAGTGCATTAATTTCAGCAACAAGTAATTCATATTTTTTTAGCTTACGTTTTTGTGAATCCCCTAATATTTTTTTGAACGAATTCAGCATGCTATTACACCCCTCTTACTGACAATAGCTTCATTATAGCACATGTTCATAAGGAACAAGTAGAAGTAGTGAATAGAAGGAAAATACGGATAAATAATATCGTTAAGTATAAATATTGAATTTTTAATAGCTTCTTTATTTTTGATTTATAACAAAGAAAGAGAGTATTCAATATATAATAAATTTGTTATGATAATTTAATGAGATAATATGTGTGTAGGTTCAGTAGTATATAAGTACACATTGAAAAAACGGTATAAAACAGTTCTTTTTAGGTGGGGGCGGGCTGCCCGTAAAAGCCCGATTGGTGCGGACTAATAATCAGTGGGGGATGAAGAACCCCCCCACTGATTAAAGTTTCACTTTATATGGTGGAAAATCAAGATGGATATATAGTTTTTGTGAATATATAAGAAGTAGGAATAAAATATATTTCAGATTTAGATATGGTTTTACATGAATTTAGAATAAATGTATAGAAAGAAAAGAGAAGAAATATGAATAAAAAGTTTGTAAAAGGGGCAGCCATTTTAACGATTACAACCTTTCTATCGAAACTGTTAGGAAGCTTCTTTCAAATTCCGTTGCAAAATATCGCAGGAGATGAGGTGCTTGGTATTTTCAGGCTTGTTTTTCCTGTGTATATGATTGCCCTAACTTTATCAGTAGCAGGAGTGCCTCTTGCAATATCAAAGTTAATCGCAGAGCGTAATGAAAAACATGATCGAGAAGGAATCGCAAAATTATTCACATCTGCTTCTATTGTAGGGATTACATTTGGAGCCGTGGGTTTTGTGAGTATTCTGTTATGTTCAAGTGAAATCGCAGAAATACTTGGTGGACAAGAGACAAGGTTACCACTAATCGTTACATCATTTGCGCTTTTAATTGCCCCGTATATGGCAGTATATCGAGGGTATTTTCAAGGGTTTGGTGATATGGTTCCAACTGGTGTTTCACAAGTAATTGAACAATTTGTTCGCGTATTCTTTATGCTGACAATTGCCTATCTATTTGTGACTTGGAATAAAAGTAGCAGTGTTATAACTGGCGGAGCGATGGTGGGTTCTTTTCTAGGAGTTATTAGTTCGCTCATTTATTTAAGAATGACGTATGTAAAAAGTTCGTATTATTATAAGGGAATAATATATTCATTTCAAGATTTAAAAAGAGATGGTAAGAAGATACTAAGTGTATCGATTCCAATTGCTATTGGAGCATTATCAATGCCACTGTTAAATTTAATTGATTCTGTAACGATTCCTAATGTATTGCACGGAACTGCAAGCATGATTCAAACGCAGTATGGAATTTATAGTCGGGGGTTTGCATTTACACAATTGATTGTTGTATTTTCTAGTGCGATTGTATTTCCACTAATTCCGTTATTAACATCTGCTTTAGCAAAGAAAGATATGAAATTAGCGAAAGTGACGGTGCAGCAAACAAATCAACTTGCGCACGTTATAACAATGCCAATGACGATATGGCTGATGGCATTAACAGTACCGTTGAATATTGGTTTGTTTACAGATGCAAAAGGAAGCGGCATGTTAGCTATTATGATTGGAAGTTCGTATTTCACCTCTTATATGGTATTATCAATAGGCGTTTTACAAGGAATCAATCGTTCTATGCAGGCCGCATGGATTGTCATTGGGGCAAGTATTGTGAAAGGGCTGTTAAACCTTGTACTTGTTGGAAAGTTTGGAATAGACGGAGCGGCATATAGCACGCTTATCATATATATAATGATTTGTACTATAAATTACGCCTATATTAGAAGGTATCTTGCTTACTCGATAAAAATTGGGGGATTTTTATCCGTAATTATTATATCTTGCATATTTGGAATAGGATTGTATGAATTAACTACTATAATAAATGTAACAACTTCACGTTTTATCGCATTGCTGTATAGTTTCATTGCATTAAGTGTTGTATCACTTTTATATATGATTTGTGCGCTGAAATTAAACTGGATATCAAGAGAGCGAATCCCATTTTTGCGTAAATAAAGTGAAACATTTATTAGGGAAGATATGAATATTTATCTGGCCTTTATATGAAATATGTAATGCAAATAGTAAGTTAAGTTGCAGTGGTAAATTTGCACGGATTTATTATATATAGATAAGTTTGAAGCTATCGAATCTTTTGTCATGAGAGATTGATGGCAATTTGTTCAGTTGATTGCGAAATGTTGGAGGAGATTAAGCGTGCGGTTAGTTTTATCAGGATATTATGGTTTTTATAATGTTGGGGACGAAGCAATTTTGCAATCAATTATTAAAGCATTGCATGAAGAGGAGCCTAACCTTGAGCTTGTTGTACTTTCAAATGACCCTGACTATACAAAAAAAATGTACGGTGTTGAAGCGGTAAATCGTTGGGATATAAGAGCGGTGTATGGAGCGATAAAGAGAAGCGATGGACTTATTAGTGGTGGCGGTAGTCTACTGCAGGATCAAACGAGTGTGAAGAGTATTTTGTACTATACCGGTATTATGGGACTTGCTCGGCTGTTACATAAGCCGTATTATATTTATTCACAAGGAATAGGTCCGATTACTAAAAGACATAATCGTTTGTTAGTAAAGTGGCATTTATCGAAATCAGAATACATCTCAGTACGTGATGAAGATTCTTTTTTATATTTAAAAGAACTTGGGATAAAAAGAGAGATTGAACTTGTTCCGGATCCAGTATTAGCCTGGAGGTCAGGATACAAATCGGATTGGTTACAAAAGCATTCACTACATGGGAAAATAATCGCTATTAGTGTACGGTATTGGAATGCGAAAGAAGACTACATGAAAAAGTTAGCGATAGCAGTAAAAAAACTGAAACAGGAAGGGTATCATATTCTTTTTGTACCAATGCATGGACCTTTTGATCAAAATGCATCACGAGATGTGATTGATTTAATAGGAGAGGAGACTTATATGCTTCCCTATAAGATGGATATTAATGAGAAAATATCTATTTTATCAGAGTGCTCGCTTTTGATTGGTATGCGCCTCCATGCTCTTATTTTCTCGGCTGTGGCTGCAACACCAATGATTGGAATTTCGTATGATCCGAAAGTTGATTCATTTTTACGGCAAGTTAATCAGCCTATAATTGGAAGTGTAGATGGGGATTGGGATGCAGAAGATTTGTATAAAATGGCGAAAAAACAGTTGAATCAACATGAAGCTATGCAACATCATTTGCAAAAGAGAGTAGACGACTTACAAGTGCAAAGTGTAAAATCAGCAAAAAGATTGATCCGTCATTTAAATAAAGAGGGTGAAACAAAAGGTCGATGAATTGAGACCTTTTGAAATCACCCTCTTATTTTTATCCCGCTATTTGCGGGCTGTTTAAAGTTTCACTTTATCATTATTTTACCTAGGAGAAACTTTTGGTTTTATGCCGAAATTTCTTTTTTATATATTGTGTAGTAAGGTAAATGCCATAACTTTGTATGATGATAAAAGTGGGCATAATAAAATATCGATAGCGTGTTTGAATTTCAATGAGTAAGTGTACAGCTGCATAACCTAGAAGTAATAATAAGAAAAATGACAATTGTTTATTGTTTGTTTCTTTTATCACTCTCATGAAGGAGAGACAAGCAAATAGACAAATGCTAATATATGAAAGTTTTTCAATCGTCCGTAAGAGATTTTTTAAATTCGGATATTCATAACCTTCTAGTGCCCAGTAAACAGATGCGTCATAATCTCCCCACATGGATTGGAATTTATCATGAAGTAATACTACGAATTGCTTTTTATCTTTCGTACGTTCTTGAATGAGACTTTTTTCGATTGCAAACCGTTCCTCACCAACATCGTACTGATTGACAAGTTGATAGTCAGTAAAAGAGAATGTACCTACCGTTTCATGATTAAATCCTAATACAAATTTCCAATAAGGGTCCCTATTAGAAAGAGGGTATTGCGTAATACCGGCGGCTATAAATGAATAGCTCACAATATAATGAACGATATAATAAATACCAATTATTCCAACTAATTTTTTTAATACCATCTTTTTGCTTATTTTTTGCTCTCCTATTATATAAACTAGGAAGAGAAAACATGCTAGAGCAAGTAGAATGACAAGGCCGATTGGTCTCATAATATCTCCAAAAGCAATCAATACGCCGGCAAAAATCCATGCATATGGATGAGTAATTCCTTTTTTGATAAGAAGATAGAATCCGGCATAGAACAAGAAGGTTGCTAGGTGTTGATTTGTTAACACGGAACACATGATAATATTCGGTATATACATGGCAAAAGTAAGTGCAGCAATTCTACCACTAAATTCGTTAAAGAGTTGTGCAGCAATCCGATATATGAACAATGTAATACCAGTACAATATAGTATATTTAGTAGTTTAATTGCTAAGGTACCTGTTCCAAATAGTTTTACTACAGCAGCTTGATACATCGTAAATCCTAATTGGTAGACCCAAGTTGTAAAGTAAGGTTTAGTCGCAAAAGTGAAATCATGATTTGCAGCACTGATTGCCCCTTGATACATCCGTTCAAAGTCTTGGATTACATTTGTGTCGATTGTAAGTACCCATGATAGTCGGAGGCCGAATGCTAGTAAACAAATAAATAGGATAAATTTCCTTTTATTCATATATCGATTAACTATAAAGGCGACGAATAGAATAAGTATGACCCCAATGATAAGCATGAACAACAGAAAGGGTATATGATTATATGTAGGGTTATTTAGCAAAGATTGAAGAGAGTAAATGAATGTTAGAATAAAAAATAAGAATGCTAGTATCTGTAAAGATCTAGATGTGAACTTGTATAACTTAGGCATGATACATCCTCCAAACTATATTTATAGCTATGAAAAAATTAGATTAAGTAAAACTGTAATCCATGAAAGGGCTACTTATGACCAATAACATTATATATCATTATGAATGAGTATAAAGGATTTTATTTGTTGAAATATGGATCCACCTGATGATTCAAGATGGGGATAATTTCCTGTAAGAGCCTAATGGTGAGGGGGATTTCACTTTATAACTATATGTTTAGTTTGAAATCACAAGAGGAAATTTTCCTACTCTCTGCTAATTTTTATTTATCCCGCATTAACGGGCAGTAAGACCCCCCACCTCAAAGTTCAGCGAAAGCAAGGGAGTTAGGTGGGGGATCAACTGCCCGTAAAAGCCCGATTCGTGAGGGCTAATAATCAGTGGGGGATGAAGAAAACCCCCACTGATTAAAGTTTCACTTTATCGTGTCAATCTATGTAGTATATAATCGATTTGGAAACAGTAATTTATTAGATTAAGAGGAGGATAAACGTGAAAAAATTTTCAAAAGGCTTAGCGGCAGTTGCATTAACTGGTTCATTACTTTTAACTCCTGTAGCGAGTTATGCGGCAAGTGATGATATTACAGGGCATTTATTTGAGCCACAGTTACGCTTCCTAATTGACAGAGGGATTATGTCAGGATACGGAGGAAATGTATATTTACCTGATAAAAATGTAACAAGGGCGGAGTTTGCTACATTAATAGCAAAAGCATTACAGTTACCTAAAGCAGATTCAAACTTTACAGATGTTCCGCAATCCTATGGTTTATATGATGGTGTGAGTAGAGCAGCTCATGCAAAAATTCTAGTTGGTCGCGGAAATAATATATTTGCGCCGGATGATGAAATTACGCGTGAAGAGATGGCAGTAATGGTGCGAAATGCATTAGTATATAAAAATATTAATGTCCCTTTATCTCCGTTAACTTTTACTGATGCAAAGCAAATTCAATATCCGGAGCATGTTCAGTTTGTCGTAGCAGCTGGAATTATTAAAGGATATCCAGAAGATCATACATTTAGACCAAAGTTATCTGCTACAAGGGGTACTGCTGCAGCATTTTTAAGTGGAATGCTTCAAAAGATTGATAAAGAATCTGTGGAAACAAAAAAATATGTAGTGACGAATGTAAAAGAAGATGGAACAGAAGTAGAGGTAGGGAATTATAGTACGTATAAAGAAGCTGTTACAGCTGCGCAAAACGAGGGAATGAACGGAGTTAAGTATAACGGTGAATTTGTATGGATTCAAGGCGGATTTGCAAGTGCAAAGAAATTAGAAACAACGAATACAATGAATATATATAATGATAACTTACAAAGTATTATTACATACGTTCAATACGGAACGGAATTCAAAGTGTTGCAGGTTGAAGAGGACCGAGTGAAAGTTCAAATTTCTGACTTGGTTGGCTATGTTAAGAAAAATGAAGTAACTTTAATTCCTGAAAATGAAATGAAAAAATCGTTTTATTATGTAAAAGGGGACGGCTATTTATATCATAAATATTATACTTATAATACTAGTTCACCAGGTTATACAGAATTTCGATATGGCGCGGCACCGTCATTTATGAAACAGGGACAACAAATATATAGTGTAGATGGAAAAACATTCGGAAATGAAACTTTCTATCAATATTTTAACTATGTATCTTTACGAACAAAAACAAAATATACAGCAGAAGAGTTAGATCGTTATATTAAATGGATTAAACCAGACTCTCCACTTATTGGATTAGGGAAGAAGTTTAAAGAAGTAGAAAGTAAATATAATGTAAATGCACTTTTCTTATATTCATTAGCAGTTCATGAGAGTTTATATGGAACGAGTGATCTTGCAAAAGATAAGAATAATTTATTTGGATTAAGAGCAACAGATGACAGTCCGTATGGTAACGGTGAACAGTTCAATTCGAAAGAAGACTGTATTGAACATGCGGCAAAAGTGTATATGAATGAAGGATATTTAAATCCAGGACATTGGCGTTATACAGCGACGTATACAGGTAATAAAGCAGGCGGCCTTAATATGAAGTATGCATCGGATGCCAATTGGGGGAAAAAAGTAGCTGGTCATATGTTCCGCTTTGATATGTATTTAGGTAAGAAAGAGTATAATAGATATAAACTTGCACGTGTGACAAATAATGTAGATGTAAAAAATAATCCAAGTGTGTCAGATGAACGCCTGTATCGTTTAAGTACAGACACGGTTGTAACTGTTACAGGAGAAGAAACAATCAATGGTCAGCTCTGGATTAAGGTCGTTTCGGATGATCCTAAGGTACAAGAAGGGTACATTATAAAAGAAAATGTAGAGTATGTAAAACACTAATGAAATGTGGACAGGCTTAGCGTATTGTATACGAATAAAGCTTACTATATTCAGAAAGTAATATCGAAATGAAAAAGACGAACCATCCTTGCGTGTGTAACGAAAGGGTGGTTCGTTTTTTTTGTAAAAGTAATGTGATGATAGAGTAGAAGCAATCTTTAGGTAATTTTATAGTTGAATTTTTAGATGAAGTTCTAAATGAGTGAATGAGTATGTAAATACAAATTGAAAAAACGACATAAAACCATTCTTTTTAGTTAGGAGAGAATATTTGACCGTGCATAGAAACAGTTAGACCATCTTTCTGCACAGGCATGTCAAGTGAAACTTAGGGCTTACTGTTTAGAAACAGCGGGATAAAAATATTTTTATATTTTATATATTGTAGTAAACGAAAGTAAGAAGAAAGAAATAACTGTCTGCGAAAACTCGATTTATTTGGCTAATGAACCATCCGTTGAAGGTGAAGAAGCCGATCTACTAATAGAAGTTTCATTTTATTTTTGATGAGATAATTTGAACTTGAAAAAAATGTTTTTTGTTAAAATTCGACAAAAAAACATTTTTTTCTAAATAAACAAACAAATAAAAAAATTCCGAAAAAAACGTTAATTAATAGGGTATTTTTATAAAACATCTTTATTTTGGGATATTTTTCAAAAGATAGGAATAATATAACAGGAAAAAAACGACAAATATTTAGTTTGGTATGTCGAATGATGCGATAAAAAGCTCTTTAAAAGAAAATTACGATGGCGTATTATGCATATGATTTAAGATTTAGCAATTTTGTAAATCATTGTTATATTTACCGTATTTTGTTCATTCAAATGATTTATAAGATATTTGATTTTAAATTATCTACAAATTTAATTGCTAAATTAAAAGGTAACTAGTTTTTGAATACATACTTCTGAAGCTAGTAATATATTTTCTGAGGAGGAAATAGAGAAGATGGCAAAAAATAAATCTTTCAATAAGTTAATGGCTGGTACAATGACAGCTGCAATGGTAGCTGGTGTAGTAGCGTCGGTGGCAACTTCTGCTGAAGAAAATGCATTTAAGGATGTTCCAAGTGAACATTGGTCTGCTAAAGCGATCAATGATATGACAGCAAAAGGTATCATTGTAGGTAACGGTGATGGTACATTTGGTTTCGGAAAAGATGTAACTCGTGCGCAAATAGCTACTTTTATTGTGAAAGCACAAGGACTTCAACATGAAAAAGCTACACCATCATTCTCTGATGTTCCTGCATCTAATATATATGCGAACTTCATTGGAATCGCTGAGAAGCATAACATTATGTCTGGCCTAGGAGACGGTAAATTTGGTCCAGACCAAAAATTAACTCGTGCTCAAATGGCACAACTTATTGTAAATGCATACGGCTTTACAGCTGATGAAAATAATAAAAAGACTTTCGATGATATTGATAATTTACCTTGGGAAACTGCGAAATCTTCTATTGAAACGCTTGCTAGCTTAGGTATCGTAGCTGGTCAAGGCGAAGGTAAATTTGATCCAAATGGTGTTGTAACTCGTGAGCAAGCAGCTCAATTCATTTACAATGCAATGAACTACGAGCCAGGATCAACTGGCGAAGCAAAAGTTCAATCAGTAGAGGCAATTAATGCATCAGAAATTAAAGTATCATTCAATCATCCAGTAGATCGGAAAACAGCTACTGATTTAACAAAATATACTTTTAAACACAATGAAAACGATGTAGCACTTGAAGATTTCGAAGGTAATGGTGTTTTAACAAAAGATGGAAAAAGCGTAATCTTCAGATTGAAAGAGGATAAAGCATTTTCTAATGGCGACAAATATGCAGTGCATGTAAGCACAGGCGTATTAGGTGCAGACTTAAAACCTATTCCAAAGTATCTTGATACAGTAAAAACATTCTCTGACTCTGTAAAACCAGAATTATTAGGAGCAAGAGTTGTCGATGGTGACAAAGTACAATTAACATTCAACAAGCCAGTGAAAAATAATTCAAAAGTTAAAATTGACGGTTTACTAGTTGAACCAAAAGATCTTGTAGCAAGTAAAACGCCAGGCGTTTATACGTTAACAACTAACAAGCTTACAAACCCTGAAGGAATCTTCGACAGAGGTGAGCATGCAGTAGTTGCATATGATGTGGAAGACACATTACCAGCAAATCCGAATAGAGCTTCTATCTTAGAAACGAAATATGTTGTGTCTGCTGATACAACTGAACCAGAAGTGAAAGCAGTAAAACAAATTAACAGTCATACATTCAAAGTAACGTTCTCTGAAACATTAGGACAAGATCCTGAAATCACTGTTAAAAAAGGAAACTACACATTCCCGAATGCTGGTGAAAGAAATGTAACAGGTGCACCAGGACATGTACAATTTACTATCGATCCAACTGATTCAAAATCATACATTGTTTCCATTGCTGAAGATGAAAATGGTGCACGTAACCCATTATATGCAGCAGGTGAAAAGAGTGTAGCATTAAGTGTAAACTTGAAAAACTTTAAAGATAACGTACACTTACTTGGTAAGCCTGTAGATAAGGGCGTTACATTATCTCAAGATACTGCTACACCAAAAGTTGTATCTGATAACTTAAATACAATTGAAGGTAACACATTAAAAATTAAATTTAATGGCGGCATCGAAAAAGCTGATGCATCTAAAGTTGTTGTACGTGCTAATAACGGTGTAGTAATCACACCTACAGAAGTAAAAGCAGAAGGCAACTTCTTAAATATTACATTACCTTCACCAGCTGTAGCGGGACCATATGATGTACAATTAAAAGATGGCGCTGTGAAGTTCGCAAAAGTTCTTGATCTTGCTTATTACTCTGTAAATACAAATGCTAACACTGAGTTTACTACAAAAGTTGGCAATATTGATGTATCTACACCTGTAGTGAAAAAAGATTCGTCAATCATTTCCGCTGAGGGAGATGTAGTTACAATTAACTACGGCGAAGATATGAGCAGTAATGCGAAGCTACTAGAAAACTATACAATTGATGGTAAAGCTTTACCAGAAGGTACAACTGCGGACTTCTATGGTAACAAACAAGTTGTTAAAGTTAAGTTGCCAGCTGACTTCCTTAAGAAAAATCAAGATGTTAAATTCACAATTAGTACAAATGTATTAACTGCATCTGGTAGCAAAGTAGTTGCAAATGAGCAAACGCTAGCACCAGTAGAAAACATTATCAGATTTATTGATAATGAAGGACCACAATTAGATTCAGCTGTATATTTAAAAGCAGATAAAAACGATGAATATACAAATACAATCAAGTTAACATTCAATGAAAACCTAGGAGATATCACAAAAGATGGTAAAGAATTCATTGATGACTTGAAAGTTGTTGTAAATAACAACGCTTCAACAGTTACAGGAATTGAAAAAGATGCGAAAGAAGCAAATGTTGTTTACTTAACATTAGATCCAAACGAAAAACCAATAAATCTTCTACAAGCTGCAACAATTAGCGTAGTACCACCTAGTAAGACTAATGCACAAATCAATATCGTGGACGTAGCAGGAAATAAATTAAGTCTTGGAAGTGTAGTTGCGTCTACTTCTGAAGTGAGCACAAAAGCAGCTCCAGTTGCTGCAGAAAAAGTTGCAGAAGCAAAAGCTACTGAAGCACAAAAATAATAGCGGTAGATAGTTGAACTATCTATGAACCTTACTAAAAACCCCTGTAGAGACATTCTCTACAGGGGTTTTACATGTAAAATAGGTTGTTTTGTTTATCCCGCTATTCGTGGGCAGTAAGACCCCCACCTCAAGCTCATGTAGAGGTAGGTGGGGGTAGTTCAATGTAATATAGTTTGTATCAATAATAATCAGTGAGGTAGAATCACCCCACTGATTATATTTTTTCCTATATTCAGTCTGCCTTAAGATCAACGATTAAATAAGCGAGTATCACAACAAAGAAAATACTAACGGACGGTGCAGTTAATACATGTCCAGCTGTAAAAGCGATGCCGAGTGATAACGCTAATGCGCTAGCCAGTAACATATATTTCACAGTTAGAATCGATTTGGAATTTGTAATTACTCGCATGAGTAGTCGAATTCCAAAGTAAAGAAATGGTAACAGGTACATCAGAAAACCAATGATTCCATAAGCGAAGAATAAGTCATGAAAGTCCATTTCAACGAGCTTAACTTTATCTTTATAGTTTCCTGCATATCCCATACCGAGTAGTTTTTGTGATATAGGTGCTTCTTTATAGTATTGTTTATATACTTTTAAAAACCTATCACGGTCACTATAAATTAAACTAGTCATTTCTCCGCTTGTTAATTTTCCTTCTGCATGTTTTTGCGCATCTTCAGGATTTTCTTTAATGACTTTTCCTTCTTGTCTTGCTTGCTCTTCTCTTACTGATTTTTTATATTCATACATCTGTAAATGAATGCCCATATTTTTTGCAATAGGGGTAAGTGGTGTTACGACAACTAAACCTCCTAGTACAACAAGAGCAACGACTGTATTTACGAGCTTGGTGAAGCCTTTTCCTTCTTTTTTACGTTGCATCATATATTCAATGAAAGAAAAAAGAAGCGCAACGCCTAGTGTAATCACAATCGCTCCGTAACCAACCTTTGTTCCAACCATAATGCTGGCATACATCGCTAAAATTGTTGGAATCCAGTAGTATATTTTTGAAAACGATGTTGTTTTATGTACGGAGTAAAGTACAACCATCGGGAACGTAATTGCTAAAATAGCACTTAACTCATTTCCAGCAAAGAACCATCCTCTAGAACCAAGTTTTGAATGTGGATAGCTTTGGAAATCCGTTCCAGATACAATTGAGACAAACATAACAATACTGAAAATTAATGTTGCATATAAGAAATACGTCATTAATTTATGGTAAGCGTATTGTAAATCTTTTAAAGTTTTGAATGCGAGTATATATCCGAATAATAAACAGATTGGGTATATATTTTTTGCAATAAATTTAACTTCTTCTCCCATATAAAAAGGAGACTTAACTAACATATTGTTTATGAAACCAGCTACTATTGTTACACCTAGTAAGCATACATATATAACATATTTCTTATTACCAGGTTGTTTCCAATTGAGAAGTAGATATCCTAGAGCGAGAGCCATAAAGGCAAATCTTACTACAATTCCGACTGTCGCACTCATGTGTAATGTGTAGATAGAAAAAGATGTTAATAAATCTAAAATTGGTTGCAACACAATGAATAGTAACAGGAAATGTGGGAAGTAGTTATTCGTCTGGTTCAACTTGTTAACCATGTTTTCCTCCATTTCTTCATTTTTTACATGATAAGGTTGATACATCAACATAAGAATACACCATTTTATTATAACGGTAAATAGAAGCGGATATGCGACAAATATGTTTTAATGCAGATATTTTTTTACATTATAATGGTAAGATTCCTAAATTTTCGGGTTTATTAGACAGAAAATTACGAAAAAAGAAGGGTTTTCTACCTCTTTTCTTTAATTATACAAGTATAATCTTTAGAGAAGAAAGAGGGATATATAATGGAAGTAAAAAGTAAAGCAGAGTCTGTAGTTGTGAAATATGAAGGACGAGTAGCAACGATTATGATGAATCGCCCAGAAGTATTAAATGCATTAGATGAACCTACGCTGCAAGAATTATTAGCAAGACTGAAAGAAGTAGCTGAAAGTTCCGTTCATATTGTCGTATTATGCGGAAATGGACGTGGCTTTTCTGCGGGTGGAGACATTAAATCTATGCTTTCTAGTAATGATGAAAGCCGTTTTGAAAGTATTATGAATACTATTTCAGAAATTGTCTTGACGTTATATACAATGCCAAAACTTGTGATCAGTGCCATTCATGGACCAACTGCGGGACTTGGCTTAAGTATTGCTTTAACAGCTGATTATGTATTGGCAGACATTTCATCTATCATTGCGATGAATTTTATTGGAATCGCTTTAATACCAGACGGCGGGGGACATTTCTTCTTACAAAAACGTCTTGGTGAAAATATGGCAAAACAAATCATTTGGGAAGGTAAAAAATTATCTGCAACAGAAGCGCTAGAACTAGGATTAATTGACGAAGTCATCGGAGAAAACTTCCAAGGTGCTGTCAAACAAAAAATCAATGAATGGCTTCAAAAACCAATTAAATCAATGATTCAAACGAAACAAATTCTATGTGAAGTTAATCGTTCGAATTTAGAACAAACATTGCAGCTTGAAAAACGCGGACAATACGCAATGAGAAAAACAGCTGATCATAAAGAAGGAATTACTGCATTTTTAGAAAAGCGTCCGCCGGCGTTTAAAGGGGAATAAAAAGGAAGAAAGTGCTAACACATTTTAGTATAATTGTGTTAGCACTTTTTATTAGGAGAAATAGATGAGAAAAAAGAGAAAAAGACTCATTATAATTACACTTTTATTCGCTATGTATATTACGTTACATAGCATCCCTAATGTAGCAGTCCGAACGGCTATTTTTCTTTCGGGGCATCCTATTATTGCTTTACATGGAGAAGTGCAAAAGAGGCCTAATCCATATCAAGAAGCGATACCAGAATCATTGCGAGTTATATATAGTGAGCAGAAGGCTGATTATGATGTATATTATTTTTCTAGTCCATATGCGAAGGAAAAAGGAAGGGACTGGGGAAGTGCTTATGTAAAGAAAGTATGGTTTATGTATAATGTAGAACTAGAGAAATTGTAAGAATGAGAGGAGCGACAGAGAGACTATGTCAACTTATAACAAACTAGTTAGAGACCTTGTTCCAGAAAAGATTTTAATGTCTGGAAAAACATACACATCGAAAAAACTAACAGGTCAAGCATACATACAAGCATTAGCGAAAATCGGAACAGAAGAAATCCGTGAATTCGCCTCAATGAAAGAACGGGAACATGCATTAGATTCACTTGCGGATGCACTAGAGGTCATCATCGCATTAGCGCGTGCAGAAGGTGCAACATTTGAAGATATTGAACGTCTTCGTAAGCAAAAAGAAGAAGAGCGTGGTGGATTCCAAAGAGGAATCTATTTAATGGATGTTTCGGAGGAGTAGTTTGATAGATAAAAAGCACAGCTCTTATAACCGAGCTGTGCTTTTTATTTTACTTTTACTAATGTCTTTTTCCCTACAAACAGACTAATAACAAGAAATACTCCCGTTAGCATCCATCCAATTGCAATCGCAGTAGAGGTATGAAGAACATAAGAAACCTGTAAACAAATTAAAGATGCTAAAAACCAGATTAATGCAATTTCTACATGTTTTTTCGTTAATTTCATTTCAATAAATCCCCTTTGTTATTCATATGTACTAAAGAATATTTTACCATAATTATGAAATTGCAAAAATAAAATATGCAGAAATCCTCATCGTTATTAGTAGAGGTTTTTTGATAATTTCTGTATACTGAATATTAGAAAAACGAAGTGGAGGAACCTACATTGGCACATCATGCAAAAGAAACGATGGAATTAATTAAACAGCTTGTTTCTATTCCAAGCCCGTCTGGAAATACAGGAAAAATCATTAACTTTATAGAAAACTACGTAAAAGAATGGAATGTAGAAACGAAACGTAATAATAAAGGTGCGCTTATTTTAACGTTAAAAGGAAAAGATGATGCGCAGCATCGTTTATTAACTGCTCACGTTGATACATTAGGTGCAATGGTAAAAGAAATTAAATCTGACGGTCGCCTTCGCTTATCAATGATCGGCGGATTTCGTTGGAACTCTGTTGAAGGAGAATATTGCGAAATCGAAACAGCGAGCGGTAAAACATATACAGGTACAATCTTAATGCATCAAACATCTGTCCATGTATATAAAGATGCAGGCGAAGCAAAACGCGATGAAAAAAATATTGAAGTTCGTATTGATGAGCGCGTATCTTCAGCGGATGAAGTTCGTGAACTAGGAATAGAAGTAGGGGACTTTGTCTCATTCGACCCACGCGTCCAAATTACAGAGAGCGGCTACATAAAATCACGTCACCTAGACGACAAAGTAAGCGTGGCAATTCTACTAAAATTAATTAAAAGATTACAAGACGAAAATATTACATTACCATATACAACACATTTCTTAATCTCTAATAATGAAGAAATCGGCTATGGCGGTAACTCTAACATTCCAGAAAAAACAGTAGAATATTTAGCTGTCGACATGGGAGCGCTTGGAGACGGACAAGCATCAGACGAATACACAGTATCTATTTGCGCCAAAGACTCAAGCGGCCCATATCACTACGCGTTACGCAAACACCTAGTGAATCTTGCAAAAGAAAATAACATTGAATATAAAGTAGACATCTATCCGTATTACGGATCAGATGCATCCGCTGCAATCCGCGCTGGTTTTGACGTGAAACACGCTTTAATCGGAGCAGGGATTGATTCTTCTCATGCATTCGAGCGTACACATGAGAGCTCGATTGTGCATACGGAGGCACTTGTGTTTGCTTATGTGATGTCTGAGTTGATTGGGGAATAATAAGCATGATTAGCTGATTGAGAGTATTGAAAAGTATTACTAATCAGCTTATGGAAGAAGTTGTCCGAAAAGGTCGCTGAGAACGGCTTTTTAGAGACAACTTCTTCTTTTTTGTCTTTATATGGTAGTTACTATAAAAAAACAAATATAAGAAAAGCAGTCATCATGAAATTGTATTTTTGTTATATATGTATTTTGTCGAAATGGAAGGAAAGGTGTTTACTATATAGAGGGGGTATTATAAACTATATAGGTGAGAATTATAACTGGTTTTTTTTGTCAGTTATTAATTGATTGATTAAGAGATTTATATGTCACTTTTTTAAGAAGATTTGGAGAGGAGAATTGTTTTTTTTATGAAGTATCGAGTAGTAGCTGCAAGTATTTTAGCAGTAAGTTTATTAACGCATCCAGTTAGTAGTTTAGCTCAAACAAACACATTTCCAGATGTACCTGATTGGGCAGAAGAGGCAGTAAGTTATTTAGTTGATAAGAATGTAATTAGCGGGATGCCAGATGGCACATTCGGATCAAATGGCACATTAACTCGTGCTCAAGCAGCAACAATTATGGCAAAAGTTTTAGGCTTACAAGTTAATGAAAGTGCGAAACCATCTTTTAAAGATGCGCAAAATCATTGGGCAACTAAGTATATCGCAGCGGCTGAAAAAGCAGGGATAATTGCAGGAGAAGGAAACGGTGTATTTAATCCGGATGGACAAGTAACTCGCGCAGCTATGGCAGCGATGCTTGTGAATACATATAAATTAGATCAAGAAGTTAGCGGACAGTTAACTACGAAATTTGCAGACTTAAAAGGCCATTGGGGTGAAAAGTTCGCTAATATTTTAGTAGAATTAAATATCTCTGTAGGTACAGATGATGGCTGGAAACCGAATAACCCTATAAAACGTGTAGAGGCAGCACAACTTACTGCCAAAACTGATATGTTGAAGAATGGTGAGCAGGAAACGAAAAAAATGTACATAGATAGAAAATTCATCACATATCATCAGCCATCACTATCATCAGGTATTACATCAAATCAACATGAACCTCAAACCGTTATCGTAAAAGAGGAACGAGATGGTTGGATTAAAATTGTAACGGATAAAGGGGACAAATGGACACCTTTAAAAGAGAAAACAGAGTATATTGATAAAGCATTTACTACTTATCAAGAAGCATCACATTCATCGAAAGTAATGGGGAAATACGATCCACAAACAGTAACTGTGATTGAAGAAAAAGGAAGCTGGATCCGTATTCGCGTAGGTGACGGCTTCCAATGGTTAGATAAAAATCAATTGAGCCAAGCTAATTTCTTAGAAGGAAAAGCAATTGTTATTGACCCAGGCCATGGCGGCGTAGACCCAGGCCATGAAGGGGTAAACATGGATGAAAGTAAGATTGTATTAGATACATCCCTGCGCGTACAAAAATTATTTGAACAAAAAACGCCATTTACTGTATTGTTAACACGCGAAACTGATGTAAGGCCAGGAACGGATGCAGCAGATTCGCTAAAAGAACGTGTTGAATTTGCTCAGGAAAACAAAGGGGACATCTTTGTAAGTATTCATGGTAATGGATTTGATGGAAGTGCTAATGGTACAGAAACTTACTACTACAGATCAGCAACTCGAACAAACCCATACGTAGATGAAAGTCGCGTACTAGCAGAAAAAATTCAAAACCGCCTAGTAGACGCCCTTGACACACGTGACAGAGGAGTAAAAGAAGGCGACTTCTACGTTGTTCGAGAAAACACAATGCCTGCTGTACTAACAGAACTAGGGTTCGTTGACAACCAGATAGAGGGTGAAAAACTATCCTCCCCAGAATGGAGACAACGTGCTGCAGAAGCGATTTACTCTGGTATTTTAGATTACTATGAGTGGAAAGGTAATGACGTTTCTTCTTACCGTTTATAATTGAAAAAGAGGTTACCCCATGGCGGGGTGACCTCTTTTTGCGTGTGTGTAGCGAGCGCAAATTTTGGCGAGAGGTCGATATCTCATGTCGAACCGCCGATATATGCTGAGAAACGGTCGATATATTTTGAAAAGCACTGATATATTTGAAAGAATGGTTGATATCGTTTTATTTTAATTATCTTATACATGTTCATCTGCTTGATCCAACAGATTTGCTAGTATCATGCTATTCTCTTGATCCGCATCATATTGTACAATATCGTCATACTCAAACAGTTCGAATTCTTCACCAAACTCCTGCTTCATAAATTCGATAAATTCACTAATATTTTCTCCAATTTCTTTATTACGACGAAACTCCATCATAATCGCTCTAAACCGATGCGGAGGAATATCGCATTTAATATGATAAGATTTTCTGATACTAAAAGCATTGCCTGAATCGTATAAGCTGTATGTATACAACAGAACTTCATCCCCTTTTCTTACATGATATGTATATCGTTCCATAATTGGATAAAATTCATCCGTCCTAAATCATTCTGAGGCTACCTGTTTGCGGTAGCCTCTTTTTGTGTGGCGGAATTTGTTGGAAGGTTGATATATTGGAAAGAACAGTTGATATCGTTTTATCGAGAGGAAGTGTTTTTGTTTCGGCAGAAACAGTAGAATCCCCCACCTCAAGCTCATGTAGAGGTAGGTGGGGGTAGTTCAATAGTGTGGGATATGGCGATTTAGGGTAATTATTAAATGAAAGTGAGATAAAGCAGTGGGGTTCTTGTTATGTGACTGAATTTTAAATAAAAGTTGAATATTCAGTATATTTGTATTATTATTAGCTTATTATCGGATGACAGTGATTAGCCTCTCTGCATGCCCGGATATGATTTCGTTTAATCCAATAGAGGATGATTGGCTGCTTTCCACTTGAACTTCCTTAGCAGGAAGACAAGCCATAGGGATAGAGACAGTAAAACCCAATGTAACTCTTTACATTGTTTTTCTGGCTCTTTTTATTTTTATAGGATGATTTTAAGAAAGCGTTATCAACAATGGCGATGTTTTAATCTTATGTATGCTCACTTTAACAAAAGGATTTATGAAAATAAATACTTATAGGTTGGTGATCTTTTTGGTGAAAGAAAAAAAGGAACTACAAAAAGACTTGAAAACCAGGCATATCACAATGATTTCAATTGGTGGGGTTATCGGAGGGGGATTATTTGTAGGAAGTGGGACAATTATTCAATCAACAGGTCCAGCTGCCATTTTGTCCTATATCATTGGCGCTTTAATGGTTGTACTTGTAATGCGGATGCTTGGGGAAATGGCTGCGGTAAATCCTGATAGCGGTTCTTTCTCGACATATGCACATAAAGCAATTGGGCCTTGGGCAGGATACACAATCGGTTGGTTATATTGGTTCAATTGGGTCATCATTATCGCAATTGAAGCGGTATTGTTAGGAGTGATGATCAACAATTGGTTTCCTTCCATACCAACATGGATAGCCAGTTTTTTCATGATTGTTCTTATGACAATGACAAATATTTATTCAGTCAAGTTATATGGAGAGTTTGAATATTGGTTAGCACTTATTAAAGTTGTAGCGATTCTTGCATTTTTAGTATTAGGAATTTCGATGATTTTTGGAATTGTTCCTGATGTAGATAGACCAGATTTTTCTATCATCTCTGAAAACGGAGGCTTTTTTCCAAAAGGGATTATGCCTGTACTACTCAGTGTTGTATTTATTTCCTTCTCTTTATCGGGGAGTGAAGTAGCTGCAATTGCGGCCGGAGAATCTGAAAATCCAGAGAAAAATGTGATACGAGCGATTAATAGTGTTGTATGGCGTCTTATGATTTTCTTTGTAGGGTCTGTATCGATTTTGGTCATTTTTATGCCGTGGAACAATGCGGAATTATTGAAACTGCCTTATGCAAGTTTATTTCAGATGGCAGGAATTCCTGCGGCTGCGGAAATTATGAATGGGGTTGTATTTCTGTCGCTCCTTTCGGTTATGAATTCTGGTATATACACGAGTTCTCGTATGTTATTTTCACTTGCGAAAAAAGGAGACGCTCCTCTTATGTTTTCCAAGTTAAACAGTAGAGGGACACCAGTTTGGGCGATCTATGCAAGTATCGTATTTGCATTCATTTGCGCCATGCTAAAGTTCATATCTCCTGATAAATTATTTGCTTTTTTAGCGAATAGCTCAGGTGGAGTTACGATGCTGATGTATATGTTTGTTGCCGTTTCTCATATCAGGTTAAGAAGACAAGCTGAACGGGAAGACCCTGGAAAGTTAAAGGTGAAAATGTGGCTGTTTCCGTATCTCACTTACGCAACGCTTGCGATGATTATTACGATATTTGTTGCACAAGCGTTTATAGCGGATATGCGTATGCAATTTTATATGACGATGTTAGCGACCGCTATCGTAATCGCAATCTATTTTCTAAGAGATAGAAATAAGCGAGTGCCAATAAAAGAAGATTTTACGATGATAAAAGATTCGAAAGTTAGTCTAGAGAAGGACTAAGCTGTTATTACAAAATAAAGGAGGATATGTTGATTAAATGTGAGTTATAGAATAAAACGATGCATAATAATGGGGGATGAATATGCGTAAAGGAACTTTTTTCATGGCAGGACACTCAAGACTACCAAAAGGGATGGCTGTACGCAGTGTCTATGAAACATTAACAATTACAATAGAGGCAGATCACAAATATCATGTCATTATTGAGGCGTCATGTACTCTTGCTACCGAACATGGGAGAGACTTTATTTCGCAAATTTTAAGAGGGCATAGTTTACGAGATGGCATTGAAGAGATCATTCAAGAAATCTCCTATCACTATCAAGGGAAAGCACAAAACGCAATTATTAGCGCTTTAAAAGATTTGTACCGCCAATATACAAACTATGTAAACGGCGAAAAGCCACAAGAAGAATATGAGGAAACAAATTTATAACAAACTGCCCAGCTTACCCCGCATTAACGAGCAGTAAAACTCTCATCTCAAAATTAAGCAAGAACAAAGAAGTTAGATGGGAGGTAAACTGCCCGTAAAAGCCCGATTGGTGAGGGTTAATAATCAGTGGGGATTTTCTTCATCCCTCACTGAGGGTAGTTTTAATTTATTGGAATATACTTTACACTTCCTAGCACAGATGCTTTTTCTACTCCAAATAAAGAATACAATTTCTACAATCAAAAGATTTTCGCATTGATTACTGACATTGAGCCAATTGATTTTAGATCGTTGGGAACATGGTTATAATCCCTTACTTCAGTAAATGGTCCATAGAATCAATTGATGCAAATAAAAACGAAGTGAAAAACGGATTACGAGCAATTGCTGTTGTACCTGCAGAAGATTATAAACCGAATAAAGAACATTATGACAATATAATCTATTCATTCCGCGGAACAGTCCTCACTTTAATTTTTTTAAAAAAATGAATAGAAAGAAAAATGTGATATATTCATAATATCCAATTATTTTTAAGGGAAATGGGGAAAAGAACAATGGAAAATCAAACAGTTGAAAATAAGGAACTAACGATTTTTAACCACATTGGAAACACAATTGTGACAGAAGATAGAGAAATTCAAATTATTTCAAGATTAGAAGAGCCTCTTATTGTCGTGTTAGCAAATGTATTAAGTGATGAAGAGTGTGAAATGTTAATTGAAATGTCTAAAAATAAAATGAAACGTTCTAAAATTGGTGTTTCGCGCAAAATAAATAACATTCGGACGAGTAGTGGTACGTTTTTAGAAGTAAGTGAGGCCGTTACTAGAATCGAAAGACGAATCGCTTCAATCATGAATGTTCCTGCCTCACATGGAGAAGGATTACATATTTTAAAGTATACAGTTGGCCAAGAATATAAAGCACATTATGATTTTTTTGCAGAAAACAGTGCGGCAGCAAATAACAATCGTATTAGTACCCTTGTCATGTACCTAAATCATGTAGAAGAAGGTGGAGAGACTTTCTTTCCAAAACTCAACCTTTCTGTATCTCCGAAAAAAGGAATGGCAGTATATTTTGAATATTTTTATCAGGATGCATCATTAAACAAGCTCACTTTACATGGCAGTGAACCTGTTATCAAAGGTGAAAAATGGGTTGCGACGCAATGGATAAGAAGAAGACCTTTATATTAAGATAACACTCGATTTGGATTACATTCATTTTTTATAGTTTATGAAATTTGAATATAGATATAGGTCTATCTGTAAGAATCTCTCATTGGTATTATTGTTTTCTATTTATGCTCCCTCGCTTTCGTTTGCAGCCGAGACAGTAAATAAGATCGGCTGGGTAAAAGAAGAGGAAAATCGTTAATGCTTTTCTTGAAAAGTTATGTTGTATATGTAATAAGCATAGAACATCCCAAATGAATATATTGACATTTATAATATTTTGAATTATCATTTAATTATTAAATGACAAGATCCATAGGAGAAATAAGCCTTCTCTATATCCGATCTTCATTTTCTGTTTGCTCATATTTTTATAAAAAAACTGTCTATTATTACTGTACTTTAAGAGATTAAAGAACACTCGTAATTTCAAGCCAGTTGTACGTTTTCTACAATTTTTACATTGTAGATGCGTATGACTGGCTTTTTAATTTATCCAGACTAAGGAGGAATTAAGATGTCAATCATTACGGCACAAGAAACGAAGATGAAGTTTGCGAAGAAATATGAGGGATATGAAATTGTTCCTCATCCAGAACATAAACGTTTGTATCATATTGTGTTAGACGGGCAGTTGCTTCAACAATTTTTCGAAGAGGTAAAAGAACACTCTGAGCAATCATTACAATATATTCCGTATTCCCGCTTTATCCTTGCTGATGGAATGAAAAAGCTCTTTGGTGAATCGTTTATGGAAAATGTTCGGGGCATTATTCATGACCGAGAAACGGGCGGATTTACAATTGGTGTACAGGGAGAAACGACAGATGCAGGGAACTATGTGAAATTTGCAACGGCATTAACACATTTAATTGGTACGTCTAACTTTGATGCAATGACAGGAACGTACTACGCCAGATTTAACGTAAAAGATACAGACAGCAGTGATTCGTATCTTCGCCAGGCGTATCGATTATTCACGCTTCATACAGACGGAACATTTGTGGGTGAACCTACAGATTGGCTTCTTATGATGAAAATTGAAGAAAAGAACGCAGTAGGGGGCGAGTCGCGTTTACTTCATTTAGATGATTGGGAAGAGCTTGATAGATTTCGGAAGCATCCACTCGCATCGGTCAAAATCACGTACAAAGCACCTCCAAGTAAAAATGCGCAAGAAATTGTATATCGTGAAACATTTTTTGATGTGAACAATGCACCATGTATTTGCTTCATTGATCAATTCGCTTACCCTGATAATATCGAACAGGCAACATATTTGAAGGAATTATCAAACTCTGTGGAGAACTCTCCAGCAACGCATGCATTAAAACTACCGGTTGGTGATCTCGTTCTATTAAACAATCTATTTTGGATGCACGGGCGCGCTCCTTTTGAGAAAAATAAAGATTTATACCGAGAGCTTATGCGCCAGCGCGGTTGTTTTTCTAAATAATACATGTGGCGGGTCTTACACCAAGACCTGCCTTTCCTAATATAGGGGATACAAACATAAGGGGGAAGTAATATGTATGATTTTCTAATTATCGGCGGAGGAATTGTCGGCTTATCAACCGGAATGGCCTTAACGAAAAAATTCCCTCATGCCAAAATAGCAGTAATTGAAAAAGAGAAAGAACTTGCGTATCACCAAACAGGACATAATAGCGGTGTCATCCACTCCGGCATTTACTACAAACCAGGCAGCTATAAAGCTAGATTCGCAAAAGAAGGGAACGCAGCAATGGTCGAGTTCTGCAAAGAAAATGGCATTGCCTATGACATGTGCGGAAAGGTGATTGTCGCAACAGAAAAAGAAGAACTTCCTCTTTTACATAACTTGTATGAAAGAGGCTTGCAAAATGGTTTGAACATTTCTAAAATCGATCAAGCAGAATTAGCGGAAATCGAGCCTCACGTAAAAGGACTTGGAGCCATTCGCGTTCCTTCTTGTGGGATTGCTGATTATAAAGGAGTTAGTCATACATTTGCACGTATTATAGAGGAAAGCGGAGGAGAAGTACACTTAGGCACAAAAGCAGAACAGATTTTTGAACACAAAGATTTCGTTACAATCGAAACAAACAAAGGCGTCTTTGAAACAAAATTTCTTATTAACTGCGCTGGACTACATAGCGATCGCATCGCTAAAAAAGCAGGAATCATCACAGACATGAAAATCGTCCCGTTCCGAGGAGAGTATTACGAACTCGTTCCAGAAAAGCGCTATCTCGTCAAACACCTAATTTATCCTGTTCCAAACCCAGATTTCCCATTCCTAGGCGTTCACTTCACAAGAATGATCAATGGGGACGTACACGCAGGGCCAAACGCAGTATTAAGCTTTAAACGTGAAGGTTACACAAAAAAAGACTTTGACATAAAAGACTTCATGGAAACAATGACATACGCCGGCTTTTGGAAAATGGCAATGCCAAATATGAAAGAGGGCCTAAAAGAAATGGTCCGCTCTTTCAGCAAACAATCTTTTCTCAAAAGCTTGCAGCGCTTAATACCAGAACTCACAGAAAAAGATATCATCCCAACGCACGCTGGGGTAAGAGCACAGGCGATTTTATCCAATGGAAATATGGTAGATGATTTTTGCATTATCCCTGGTATAAATTCTATGCATATTTGTAATGCACCGTCTCCAGCGGCAACAGCGAGTTTGAAAATTGGGGAGGAGATTGTAAGTAAAGTGCCGGATGTGATTTTGGACCGAATTTCCTTGTCAAAAGCTACTTTTTGAGGTAGCTTTTTAATTTTTTTTGGTAAATAACAAAATTTGTTGAATTACGGATATATATTGAGAAAAAAGCGATATCTTTGGAAAATAAATGGTATAGGAGAAGAATACTTAATATTTCTGTATGAAATATGATGTATACGGATATTTTCGAAATATTTATATGGTGTAGTCCCTTTAATGAAAGCGCTTTATTTGTTAGCCTATCATCCATATCGTTAGACAGGGAATTAATTTTATGAAACAATAGTAACAGGTAAGGAGAGGGTGCTTTTCCTTAAGTGCTTCGTATTGAATTTATTCTATAAGAGAAAGTGTGCTTAATGATTTTAAATGAAATAAGGAGCTGTTTTTATTATATGCAACAAAAAAATGATTTGGATTTTAGCCCTCAAGATGTAAATGTAGTGAACCCAAAACAAGCCAGGAAAGCCGTTGTTGCTACTGGTATTGGGAATGCAATGGAGTGGTTTGACTTTGGCTTGTATGCGTATTTAGCGGTTGTTTTAAGTCAATTATTCTTCTCGGGTGTTCACAATAGTGGTCTCCAACTTGTACTTACATTTGGTACATTTGCTGCCGCCTTTCTAGTTCGACCAATTGGAGGTATTTTCTTTGGTAGAATTGGTGATAAATATGGTCGGAAGATTGTTTTAAGTACGACTATTATTTTAATGGCGCTTTCTACATTATTTATTGCGCTACTACCAACCTACGAACAAATTGGAATTTGGGCACCGATTTTATTATTAATTGCTCGTATGGTTCAAGGATTTTCCACAGGAGGCGAATATTCAGGAGCGATGGTGTATATCGCTGAATCTTCACCTGATAAGAAGCGTGGTATACTCGGTAGTGGACTTGAAATTGGGACGCTTTCTGGTTACATCGCCGCTTCAGTAATCGTTACTGTTTTGACAGTCGTGTTAACAGATGAACAAATGCTTAGCTGGGGATGGCGTATCCCGTTCTTAATTGCTGCACCAATTGGTTTGGTCGGTTTATATTTACGCCGCCATTTAGATGAATCTCCCATATTCCGAGAAATGGAAAAAGCGCAGGAAGAGTCTGAAGAAGATAAGCAAATTTCGTTCATTGATATTTTGAAATATCATAAAAAAGATTTTCTTTTAAGCACAGTAATTGTTGCCTTCTTTAATATTACAAACTATATGATCCTTTCTTATATTCCTTCTTATCTAACACAAGTACTAAAAATCAAAGAAACAACTGGTTTAATCATTATTTCAATTACGATGGCACTCATGATTCCACTGGCGCTTTATTTCGGGAAATTAAGCGATAAAGTTGGTAATAAACGTGTAGTACAATTCGGATTACTCGGTTTGACATTATGTTCAATTCCTGCCTTTTTACTAATTAGCAATGGACATATTGCGGCTATTTTTATAGGTATCTTTATTTTAGGTTTCTTCCTTAGTGTTTATGAAGGAACATTACCTTCCTTATTACCATCTCTCTTTTTCACAGATGTACGTTATCGTGCGCTCTCGATATCATTTAATATCTCCGTATCCATATTTGGTGGAACAACACCGCTCGTATGTTCATATTTAGTTCATGCTACTGGAAATGCACTAGCACCCGCATTTTATTTAACTGGTGTCAGCTTAATCGGCTTAATTGTATTTAGCCTACTATTTATCACAACGTCAGGTCGTGCACTAAAAGGTTCGTACCCGACTGTAGAAACGAAAAAAGAAGCACACGAAATAGCGAAGCAAGACCCAGAAGAAGCACTTTGGTGGCACGAAGAATCTTTAGAAATTGAAGCAGTAAAAAACTCATAATATATGAAAAGTAATGTATATTTTTTCAATTTTTAAAATTATTAGATTGAATAAGTAACGTAGCGCACTTTTCTCTAATTCAAACGAGAGCAAAAAAATCCCCCTTATTACAAATGGAATTGTAATAAGGGGGATTTTTCATAGTAAGAAATTGAATTTGTTTTCTTTTCTTACACGGCTTGTTTTTCTTCTTCTGAATTATCTTTTTCCCAACACTCTGTATTCTGTAAGCCAGGAATAGAATCAGCCTGGAAAACTGGTGTTTTTCCAGCCTTCTTTTGCTTGATATAGTCTACTAAAGCGGCGTATGCAAACTTACCAAGAAGGGTAATGGCAATTAAATTTGTAAATACCATCAGACCCATAAATAAATCAGCCATATTCCAAACCGTTTGAAGCGTCGCAACGGATCCGAATACAACCATCGCAACTACCGCAACACGATAAATCATTAACAAGCCTTTACTTTCTTTAATAAATGCAATATTTGTTTCACCATAATAGTAGTTTCCTAGTAATGAACTGAACGCAAATAAGAAAATAATAATAGCTAAGAAACTGCTTGCCCATGAGCCGATTTGTGAACTTAATGCAATTTGTGTTAACTCAATTCCTTCTAAATTTGCTTGCTTATATGCCCCGGAGCATAAGACGATAAATGCTGTTGAAGTACATACTAAAAACGTATCAACGAAAACGCCGAGCGCTTGAACAAGTCCTTGTTTTACAGGATGCGAGACATCTGATGTAGCGGCAGCGTTTGGTGAACTACCCATACCAGCTTCCGTTGCGAATAAACCGCGCTGAATACCGAACTTCATTGCTGCCCCAATGCCACCCGCAACTGCTTGATCTAAACCAAATGCACCTCTAAAGATTTCTAGAAAAACATCCGGTAATATATAGAAGTTTTTAATCACAACAAAAACAGCTACGGCGATATAAACAATAGCCATTGGCGGAACAATCGTTTCTGTAATACGTGCAATGCTTTTAATACCACCAAAAATAATAATCGCAACGAGTGTAGCCATTGCAATTCCTACGATGTAACGTTCTAACCCAAAAGCATTTTCAAATGCTAATGTTACTGTATTTGCTTGTACAGAGTTGAAAATTAATCCGTAAGTAACGGTAATGAGGAGTGAGAACCAAACGCCCATCCAGCGTTTATTTAAGCCCTTTTCCATATAATAAGCAGGACCCCCGCGGAATCCACGTCCGTCTTTGACCTTATAAATTTGTGCAAGTGTACACTCTACAAAACTTGTAGCTGCGCCAATAATAGCGATGAACCACATCCAAAATACTGCACCAGGTCCTCCCATCGAAATCGCTAGCGCCACACCAGCTAGGTTTCCGATCCCGATGCGAGCTGCTGCACTCAAACAAAATGCTTGAAACGGGGATATACTATCCTTTTTCTTTGTTTTTTTGTTAAACCCATTACTGATTAATCGTATCATGTCACGAAAATGGCTAATTTGTACAAATTTTAACTTAAAAGAAAAATAAAGTCCGAGACCGATTAACATTACAATAAGAATATATGACCATAAAATGTTATTCGTTATTTCAAGAAATTTACTAAAGGTACCGACCATATAATGCACTTCCTTTTCTAGTTATATATAAAAGTATATTTTAAAAATAACGTAGACGCAAATCGAGTGTGGGAGGATGTTGATTTAGAAGGGGTTGTAATATTTTTCTGACTTTTTTTTTTCTGAAATAACTTAGTGGAGCGGGGTAGCGAAATTTGTCGCGTGGTCGATATATTTGGAAAATCGCTGATATATTGAAAGGAATTCGTCCGCCGATTTGGAGGATCTTTTTAGTTGATAATCAAGTAACATTCGCAGAGTTGCACGAAATTATTCAAATTATAATGGGATGGAAAATGTTGTCGTTTGAGCATCGATAACTATAAGAACTTAATAAATTATCATATCGAAACGAATGATAAAAATGCTAAATGTAATTTCTGGTTAAAAAGATTGAATATTCAGTATTTTGTTTATCAATTTACAAAAAAGTATTCTTTCTACGGAATATGTATAATTGTGGTAATATTTAGATAAATGTATGTTACGAAGCGAAACAAAAAATATTTGGTAAAGGAGCATTAAAATAATGAAAAAAATTGTATTAGCAACGTTAGGATTGGTAATGGCTTTAGCGATTGGGTGGAATAACGAAGGTGATACACAACATGCTCTGCAAAAAGAAGAAATCATCCAGTACTCGCATGCTGATCATTTTTAATTGATATAACAACAGAGTGATTATTTGAACTGCCCCTCAATTGTTAGATATGGCTAATAATTGGGGGGCAGTTCATTTATTAAGGGAATTTTTAGGATGAATCTTCATTTTAAAATAGATACTATAATATTTAAGATTGCTTTGAATGGGATTTGCGGATATCTTGTGTATTTTCATCAGCTAACTCAGCCTCGATATGAGAGACTTTCGAAGACTCAGCCATACGCCAATAAGTGATAAAGCTTATAGCAATACAACCAGCTACATAGAAGTAGAAAAGCGACTCTTGTCCAATGCTCTTCAGCCATAACGCAATGAACTCCGCCGTCCCGCCGAATACCGCAACAGTAATTGCATAAGGGAATCCCACGCCAAGGGCACGGATTTCAGTCGGAAAGAGCTCGGCTTTCACGATCGCATTGATGGAAGTATAACCGGTAACGATAATGAGACCTACCATCATAAGCAAGAAAGCAACAATAGGATCTGCTGTTTTTTCCATAATCAGGAACAGTGGCACCGTCAGTAAAGTCCCCAATATACCAAACCCAATCAATAGTGGGCGTCGTCCAATCCGGTCGGATAACATACCAGCAAGCGGTTGAAGTACGACGAAAACCAAGAGGGCGATAAAGTTAATCCAGCTAACAACTTCCTTAGGAAGACCGACAGTATTCACCATGAACTTCTGTAAATACGTCGTGTACGTATAGAAAGCAACAGTTCCACCGAGCGTTAGCCCGACTACTGTTAATACTGCTTTAGGATGCTTCAGTAAAGCCCGAATCGTTCCAGCGCTCTCGCGGCTTTTAGAATCCATTTTTGAGAACTGCTCCGATTCATCCATCGTGCGGCGCAGCCACAATACAGCTACTGCCCCCATTGCCCCGATAATAAATGGAATACGCCAGCCCCAAGATTTCATATCCGGCTCGCTTAGTATTTGCTGGAGAACGATCTGAACACCAAGTGCGACCAGCTGTCCCGCAACAAGTGTTACATACTGAAAGCTCGAGTAGAAACCACGGCGACCGCTACTAGCCATCTCGGACAAGTATGTAGCGGAAGTGCCATACTCTCCACCTAATGATAATCCTTGAAGTAGACGTGCGAGAACGAGAATAATAGGTGCCATTATGCCAATGGTGCTATAACCTGGCGTGCAGGCAATAATGAGGGAACCACCAGCCATGATAGTGATAGAAAGCGTCAATGCAGCACGTCGACCATAACGATCAGCGTAACGCCCCATCAACAGACTTCCGAGTGGGCGCATCAAGAAGCCGACGGCAAAGATGGCTGCCGTATTAAGCAATTGACTGGTCGGGTCTCCCTTAGGGAAGAACTCTGCTGAGAAATACACGGCGAAAGCAGAATAAACGTACCAGTCGTACCATTCAATTAAATTTCCAACTGAACCTTTGAAGATGTTTCCTGTGATGCGCCTTGTATTGGCGCGTTCGATGGATTGAGACATGATTAAACCCTCCTTTGAATAAATTTCTTTTTTGCATTTGAAAACAATCATCATGAACTAAAAATGAAAGCGGATTAAATATAAATAGATTATATCTTTTTGTTTTAAAATTCTCAATATAATGAAAATTTTATCTATTCTACAGATGAGTAAAGGGTGCGGGAGTTATATGGGATATTTTAGTTTTTGTGTGGGTAAGGGAGAAGTTGTAAGTGCTTTAATTGAGAGGTGAATTGCTGTGGTGACAATGACCTTATCAGAAGCGGAAAGACAATACAAAGTAGAAAAGTGAATATTTTGGCTTTAACTCCTCCTGAAAGGTTATTTAATCAAGCGTTATAGCGTATCATTTTTCTTTTATATATAGTTTGTTAAAATAGTAGTAATTGTAATTAATTGTAACTGTGGAGGTAAAAATGTTAGACCAACTCATAACTGAATTTGCTAAAGTAACCAATCAAGTTAATGATATAAATACTAATGAATCTTATTTGATTATAAAGACAGATGATAAAGGGCTATACGTTGAAACGGAACTTTTACGCGAGAAGTACAAAAGAGGAGAAGAATCACATCCATATTTTATGGTAACTTTTGAAACTCTTCAGCAAGCTTGGCAAAAGCTCATAACTGTACGTACGGTAACAAGTGAAGATTTTGGAAAAGTGAGCGAACATAATGCCTTTTTGATGGCTTTCCTTTCACAACTTCCTTTTGTGAATATAACTGACTCAAAATCTATTGTATTTAAAGAGTTTCAAACAGATGATCTACCATGTGAGCAATATGATAAAGTGATCACATTTTTAGAAGAGGTAATGGATAATATATATGATCCGAAAAATCTAAGCCATCAAATTGATGGGAATTTGTATAGAGTGAAATCTCGTGGACGACAAGATTTGAGGTTATTGGGCTTTTTGGATGAAGTTCATGAGATTAATATAACTCTATTAAATGGATATATTGAATCAAAAAATAAGGATGCTTTTATTCAAAATTTGATTTTGAAGCAAGAATATTTTCGAATCGCCCTATTTATACTTGATCTTTTACATAGCTATTCAAACCATAAGAAGAAAGAGGCTTTAGTGAATTTAGGAATGACGATTGTTCGAAATTCACGGGGGGATAATTTAATGGTTGAATCAGTAGCTAAAGAACGTACTCATAATTTGCTAATGTGGTTTGAGAAGGTAGGATTAATTAACGATAAATGGGCTCCAGTTGAACAATATTTAAAAGAGAATAGTGAAAAGGGCGGTAATATGAGTAGTAATTTACGTGAAAAGTTTTTAACTGTTATGAATGAGTATTTAAAAGCAAGAACGGAAAAATTTGCAGGACATAAACTTGGTTCAGTTGTTCGAAATGAAATGACAACGGAGATAACGCGTTTACCTTTTATCGATCATAATCAGTACGTTGTTACAGGTTCAGTTGGACAAGGGAATTGGGCCGCTGTTCCATGGCTTGCTATTATGAATAAAGATATTACGACATCGACGCAGCGAGGCTATTATATTGTTTATTTATTTAGCGAAGATATGAAAAAGCTATATTTAACGCTAGCGCAAGGAGTAACTGAAACTTCTAAAGAGGAAATGGAAGAAATTAAACAAGAAATTCGTCAACATATACATATGTCTATAAAAGTGAAGAAAGATGATGGGATTTTCTTGGGTACAAGTTCAAAAGCAAAAGGCTATGCAAACTCAACAGCAGCATACATTGTATATGATGTTAATCAAATGCCAAGTGAAGCAAAATTAGTAGAAGATTTAAAAGAAATGCTTAGCTATTATGAGGGATACATTGCTTTTAGAGAGAAAGGGATTGATCTTCCGATGGTTTCCGAGAAAAAAGAAATGGATTTGAACGAGAAGGAAATTGTAGAGCATGTCTCTTCTTATATGAAAAGCAAAGGTTTTTATTACGATAAACAAGATATTATTAACTTTGTCTTTTCTCTAAAGACGAAGCCCTTTGTTATTTTGTCTGGTATTTCAGGGACAGGGAAAACAAAAATTGTTCAGTGGTTTGCTGAAGGTTTAGGTGCAACTGAGGAAAATGGACAGTTCACGCTTATTCCTGTGCGTCCTGATTGGAGCGATAGTTCTGATTTGCTTGGTTACGTGAATATTCAAGGTGAATTTCAGGAAAGGCCGTTAATCCAAGTTCTTAAAAAAGCAACAGAGAATCCGGACAAGCCTTATTTTGTCGTGCTTGATGAGATGAACTTAGCTCGCGTAGAGTACTATTTCAGTGATTTTCTAAGTGTCATTGAAAGCCGTAGATGGGAAGAGAGAGTGTGTGTTACATCGGCTGTCCTTCCAGAATCAATTGTTGGGGAACGAATTACGATTCCATCAAATGTGTACGTCATTGGAACGATTAATATGGATGAAACGACACATCCATTAAGTAAAAAAGTACTCGATCGTGCGAATACGATTGAATTTAATCAAGTGAAATTAGATTCCTTTGAGTTTTTAATGGATGCAGAAGAAGTACAGGCAAAGTGTGTTTCCAACAGTTCATTGACAGCCAAGTTTCTTCATTTAAAAGAATGCTTTCAGCTTAATAAAGAGCTCGTGAAGAAAGTATCTCATATTTTAATTGAAATGAATGAGATTCTTGAGATAATTGGAGCGCAAGTTGGGTACCGGATACGTGACGAAATTTGTTTTTACATGGCTTACAATGAAAAAAGTGAACTATTATCGTTTGATGAGGCGTTAGACTATCAAATGTATCAAAAGATCTTACCGCGTATTGCAGGAAGTGATGGACGGACAGAAGAGGCATTAAAGAAATTATATACGCTATGTACAAATCAAGAGTTTGATAATGAAGATGTGATGTCTTATGCGAAGTATCCTCGTTCTGCTAAGAAGCTGTCTCATATGTTAAGGAGGTTCGAGTATGATGGCTTCACCTCTTTCTGGATCTAACGATGATATAGAACTAGTTAAGATTGAAACAGCAGATTTGTCATTGACGATTAAAGGGAATCCCTATCATGAAAAATATGAGAGCTTAAAAAAACATCAATCAATTGCTTCAGATGAAATGATGCATTTTCATGTGTCTGGAGAAGTAGAATCTATCTTGGTATATGATGCTCGATTACAAAAGCCCAGCGAGTTGACCGAGCACCCTCCCATTTTTTTCGAGAATAGGAGTTATCAACTCGTTGTCGTCCCTAAAAACGATCAGGAGTTGTCTTTTCATCATGAACATCCATCACTTCGAAAGGCAATCAGCTCTACTCAAATGGGCTCATTGAAACTATTAATGGGGAATCTATCATTTCCAAATGAAGTAGGTTATACAACATTTGAAATTCGAAATGATAAAAAGTCTTTACTAACAGTTACATTAGAAATTTTTCCAGCAAAGCTCGATTATAAAGATGACTATCGAGCGCTATTGGAAGAAGTGAACGATGAAATTTATAATTTGGCATTTCATTTATTGAAAAGAACTTACTTAGGAGCATCAACAATCTATGCGACTAATCCATCTAAAAGTGAGTTTTATAGAATTTTAAATGACTCTTTTCATAGATTTATGAAGTCGATTTCTCATATTAAAAGGCAGCCGCATCATACACTTACTACTCGACATCAGCTTGTACAAGGAGAGAAGATTCGTAGGCTTGATTCTGTTGGAATGAATTACTTACGAAAAAGACCTCACTTGTTTCAAGAAGTAGGAGCAAACATAGTTCCGTCTAAAGGAATCACAGCTTATAAGGAAGTATCGTATGATACATTGGAAAATCGGTTTGTTAAGTGGATGGTTCAGAGAGTGGTACATAAAACGGATGATTTACTTAAAGCTTTGGAGAAAGATTCTGGATTTAAGGGCTTGTCAATTGATGACGATCTTATTCAAAACGTAAGAAAAATGAAATCCCGAATGAAAAATGAGTTGAATGATCCATTTTGGAATAGGATCGGAAAATTGGATCGTTCTGTCTTTTCTCTTGTCATTCAAATGGCGTCCGGTTATAGAGATGCGTATCAAATCTTTCTTATGTTATCGAGAGGCTTAACACTAAGAGGACAAATCTTTAAAATGTCTGTTAAAGATGTTGCGAGGTTATATGAGTATTGGACGTATTTAAAGCTTGGACAAATTCTATCTAAAAAATATGAAACAGTGGATCAAGATATTATTAAAGTTCGGCAAGATGGACTTTATGTGACGCTCGATGAAAGTAAAACTGCAAAAAGAACATTTAGGCATCCTGAAACAGATGAAGTGATTGAGCTGTATTTTCAAAAGAGAAATAAAGCATTACCAACGGTTACGCAAAAGCCAGATACAATGCTTGCGATTGAGAAGAAAGGAAAGGACTATCAATATCAATACATTTTTGACGCCAAATATCGAATCGATTTTGCTAAAAATGGTTCCCATTATGAAAGACAGTATGGAACACCAGGTCCAATGGAAGAAGACATTAACACGATGCACAGGTATCGAGATGCGTTAGTAGTAGACCAAGGTGGGCCGTTTGAGCGAACAGCCTACGGAGCTTATGTATTATTCCCATGGAATCAAGAGGAAGAATATGAGCACCATCCTTTTTATAAAAGCATTGAAAAAGTAAACATTGGTGGATTCCCATTCTTACCAAACGCAACAACACTAGTAGAACAATTTCTTGATCATCTCATCGAAAAAAGCCCAGAAGAGATTATAAGAGAAGGAATCCTTCCAAGAGGAATAAAAGAAGAATGGAAATCCTCTTTAGATGAAAAGGTACTAGTCGGTAGCGTGAAAACTGAAAAAGATTATGAAGTATATATGAAAGAAGGTTTCTATCAAATTCCTGTTTCACAATTAAAGCCAGGCTGGCAAGAAGTGAAATACATAGCTTTATATGCACCGAAAAAGTGGCATGGAGAAAACGGTGGGATTCAACATGTTGCGAGGATTAAAGATATTCACATAAACAGAAAGAATCCATTATCTAGTGACGAAATAAATGATTGTGTTTATTTCGAACTAGAGCCATGGAAAAAGCTCGATCATCTTATTCGTCCAGTGGGATATGGGATTCAAACATATATGCTAACAAATATGTCACTATTAAAAGAAGTGCAAGAGCTTCCGGAATTATTTATGAAATCAAAAGAAGAACGTGCCCTTTGGAAAACGCTGCGCCGATTTACGAAACAGGTGAAAGTTGAGTTGGATCATTCTTATTTGGACGAGGCGTCTTTTATTAAAAGTTATTCTGTTCAGGATGTTCAAATTAGGATTGATTACGGGCAGGGGAATGTGATAGTTGGAAAAGAGGCTGTGTTTAAAGAGTTGCCGTTGGATTTTGTTGTGAGGAATTCTTCGGTGTTGTTTAAGGTAGTTTTGGAACAATTAAAATAGATATATATGTGTTGAAAGTAATCAATATAGCAGGGGTAACATTACAGATTTTTTGGAGAGAGTTGTGTGGTGGATAAGAGATCTAATCTATTTTCATATGCGACTAGTGAGTTGTCTCAAGATGTTTTAATTTGATCCGATTCCTGTAAGTGTGTTTCTACTGGCCGGAAATATGTGACCTCCACCCTGTCAAGGTGGGAGGTATTATTTATATTCTCTTTCCCCACACCAAGCTCTTCAAAACATGCTCTCAATTACTCTTCAACTTCTGGCTTGTATAATAACAAACCCAAAATTTTTTAAGCTCCACTACATATCATCTCTTTGTTCCAGAATACATGGAGATCACTTCCTTTTTTGCTTTTAAACGGTATATATGTTCCAAAACCCACACCTTCTATTTATCCAAAAAGAAATTTAATAATCCCCCTTGAACCTCCCCCAACGTCACCCCCTAAGATAAAAATGAAGAAAAAATGAAAGGGGGATTCCATGAAAAGCACCACAAAAGAAAAAAGAAATATCGTCATCATGTTACTATTCTCAGCTGCTGTAGGCATTTTTTTACCACTTTTTATGTATATCACACTAGCTCGCAAAAACGAAGCATACAAATACCACTGCCGAAAAGCATTTAATTTTCATTTATTGATATTTCTTTTATTTAATGTTAGTTCACGCATCAGTGAAGTTTTATTCTGGATTGTGTTTGCTTTTGAAGTAATCCAAGTAGTAATCATCGCATGGAAAGTAATTCGTAATGAGCCATACCGTTATCTCATTCGAATTCCATTATTCAAAGAAGACAAATACGTTATGGAAGGAGAATAAATGATGAATACAGAATTGGAAACAAAGAAAAAGAAAGTTGTTATTGCGATATTCGCTTTTCTTGCTGCTGTCTATTTAACGATGCAAAAAAGAAAACAAAATGATTTGTATTATGGCGATGAGGAATATGATAGCTACAGAAATCCCACTCGGAAAAATGTAGTATGTTTGTTTCAGCTAGGGATGCAAATGAAAAATGATAAAGGTGTATTAGCAAATGTTTCCGACATGATTCAACATGCAATTAAGAAACGGAATATTGAATTATAAATATAAATTGAAAAGTAGGTGAAAACATGTCCTGGACAATTAGCGAATTCGCCAGTATAGGTGATGTAACGGTACGAACGCTTCGTTATTATGACAAAATCAATCTATTAAAACCAAGCGATTATACAGAAGGTGGGCACCGTTTATATGTGAAAGATGATTTATATGTTTTGCAACAAATCCAAGTATTGAAGCATTTTGGTTTTTCACTGGGGGAGATTCAAAATATCATTTTACAGAATGATATCCCTAAGGAAAATTTTATGGAGCGGATTCATTTTCAAAGAGAGTTACTTTTGGCAGAACAAGAACGAATTGCGAAGGTGCTCAAACATATGGATGAAATGGTGGAGATAGTGCAGAGAGAAGAAAGAATTGATGTACCTTTATTTTATTCTTTCTTACAAACATTCATAATGGAAAAGGAAAATAGAGAGTGGCTAGAAGAACGAGGGATACAAGATATTGATGATAAAGAATTAAAATTGAAATTCAATCAGCAGTTTATGACTTTAATCAAACCGGTAAAGAGATATAAGGAAGAGAAGAAAGATCCATTGCATGCTGATGTTCAAGCGGTTGTGAAAGAGCTTTATCATTTAATAGAAGAAATCATTCAGAGCATTGGTATACCACAAGGTGACTTTGCAAATATTGCAAAGCAGGGTGATATTCCGTTAGCTGAATTTCCCGCTCTTTTGACGTGGGAAGAAGAGCAGTATTTAAAGGAAGCGTTGAAGAATAGGTAGTGATGAAAAGGTACTTTAGCAAGCCGTATGGAATTTTAAAATAGAGTCAAGATGTTTATAAAAAGATGAACCGAAAACTAGTGGTGATTTTCGGTTTTTTCTATAGGTGAGTTAGGATATAATATTGAAAAATCAAAAGGGAGGGGAATACAATCGAACACACTAAATGTATTCTATCAAACGAAAGACTGCTATTAAGGGAATTCACAAATAATGATTGGATTGATGTTCATAAATATGCTTCGCAAGATAAAGTTTGTGAATATCAACCTTGGGGACCTAATACAGTAGAAGATTCAAAGGGCTTTGTTAAGCAAGTGATTAAAGATGCTTCTCAAGAACCAAGAACAAGGTATGTATTTGCAATTGTTAAGAAGGATATTGAGAGAGTGGTTGGAGCTGGGGAGTTAAATATTAGAGATTTTACAAATAAAAATGGAGAAATTGGCTATATTGTTAATCCGGATTATTGGGAAAAGGGATTAGCTACAGATGTTGCTAATCTATTGATTGATTTTGGCTTCTCCGAACTCAAGCTTCATAGAATATATGCTACTTGTGATCCTAGGAATATAGGTTCATCAAAAGTATTAGAAAAGGTCGGAATGATTAAGGAAGAATGCGTGAGAACTTGTTAATAAAAGGTGGTTGGAGAGATTCCTTACTATACAGCGTTTTGGAAAACGAATGGAAAGAATAAATTTACAAATCTTATTCAACTAAATGGTGCTTGAATAAGTAATTACAAAACCATCAAGTTTTTATTAATGAGTCATTCAATTAAAAACAAGAAGAGCATGTTTTGATCAATCTTTTTCGAAACACGCTTTTTTCTTTTGTTTTCATTTATCATTGAAGGAAACCAAAATACTGGAGGAATCACAATGCCAACCCACAACAAACTAATACGTGACCGCATCCCAGAAATAATCGAACATAACGGAAAAACACCAATAACAAGAATACTAGATGGAAAAGAATACATAGAAGAAATAGGAAAGAAAATAGGAGAAGAGCTAACCGAGTATTTAGAAGCACAAAGTAAAGACCATAAGGTAGAAGAATTAGCAGATTTATTAGAACTCATAAACGCGCTAGCACGGTATGAAGGTATAACGCTTGAAGATGTGGAAAAAATACGAAAACAAAAAGCGGAAAAACGTGGTGGTTTTCAGAAGCGAATCTTTTTAGTTATGACAATGCAATCATAAAAATAAGACTGCCTCTTAACAGTCTTGTTCCTAAACAGTCGAGTTTCATTCTTTATTTTTGTTGCTTATTATTTTGATACTTAATGCAACAAAGACAATTCCTATTATTTTCATTAGGGTGTTACCTATGTTTCCAAAACTATTAACTGTTAAACCAATTAAAAAAGCTCCCAATAGACAGAGAAATATACCAAATAACGTTTTCAATATATGCAGCACCTAAATTCTTTATAATATTTTTGTGGATTTTATCGATCACTTTATTAATTGGATATTTTTACCTATAACCCTTCTTGTATTTTAGTTGAGGTAAATGAGGACTAATGTTCAGCTTAACTTCGAAATCATATATTGACTGTTTAGTATGAACTGTTTTAGAAGTTTCAAGTATTTCACAAGGTGTTATAAAATGGATATATATGACATGCGGAGAAAGAGTACGATTTGATAGGGGGACTTCGAAATGTATGTGGATGAAGTGGGAAATTTACAGTTAAAGAGTCAAGCTCTTCAGGTAATGAATAACGGAATCGCTGTTACAAGCCACGATGGAACAATCACGTTCAGCAATCCAGCATTTTGCAGCATGCTAAACAAAACAGAAAACGAAATAACGGGTAAGCACATATCGATGATTCTTCCTACTCGTAAACAGCTAGTAGCAAATCAAAATGATAGTTTGCATCAGTATGAGTGCAAAATTGGCAACCAAGTGTTCATCGTGAATGAATCCTATGTGTACCAGGATGGGAAAGAAGACGGAACGATTGTCATTTTGGAAAACAAGGAGAAAAGCATACAGTCTTTAGAAAGCACCATTAGCCGATATGAAAATGCTTTGAATTTACTGTCGGAGTGTATTATAGGGGTGAATGAGCAAGGAATTATCAATTTTTTTAGTGGTGCCTATGCACAATTTTTAGGGATTGATGATCCGAAGGAAGCGATTGGGAAGCATTGTACGGAGGTTGTTGAGAATACGAGGATGCATATTATTGTGAAGACGGGGCAGATGGAAATTGGGCATATTCAGTGTATAAATAGTCAGAATGTTATTGCAAATCGTATTCCTATTATGAAGGAAGGGAAGGTTATTGGTGCGATTGGTAAAATCATGTTTCATGATATACAGCAGTTTAAAGCTTTGGCGGATCAGATTAGCGCAATGGAATCGAAGTTATCATACTATCAAACTGAGTTAAAGCGACTGCAAGCAGGGAGATTTTCGTTTCAAAGTATTGTAGGAGAGAGTGCGAAAATGGAAGAAGTGAAAATGATGGCTTTGAAGGTTTCGAAAAGCCGTTCTACGGTTTTGATAAGAGGAGAAAGTGGAACGGGGAAGGAGCTTTTTGCTAATGCGGTTCACCATGCGAGTCCGCGTGCTGATGGTGCGTTTATTCGGTTGAATTGTGCTGCGATTCCGAGGGATCTTTTAGAAGCTGAATTGTTTGGGTATGAAGAGGGTGCTTTTACCGGAGCGAAGAAGGGTGGCAAGCCTGGAAAGATTGAGCTGGCTCATAAGGGAACGTTGTTTTTAGATGAGATCGGTGATATGTCTTTGGACATGCAGGTGAAGTTGCTTCGGGTGCTGCAAGAGAAAGAGATTGAAAGAATCGGTGGCACAAAAACGCATAAGATTGATGTCCGTTTTATTGCGGCAACGCATCGAAACCTTCGTGAAATGGTGCAAAGAGGAGAATTTAGAGAGGATTTATATTATAGGCTACATGTGTTTGGAATTGATATTCCTCCGCTAAGAGAACGAAAGGAAGATATCGTACATTTAACGGAATTTTTAATTCGGAAGTTGAATGAGGAGCTTGGTAGTAGTGTTCTTTCACTGGACGACAGGGTAAGGGGCATTTTTATGGCACACGATTGGCCAGGGAATATTCGGGAGCTGGAGAATGTGCTAGAGAGAGCGATGAATGTTGTGGAAGGAACGGTTGTTCAAGTGCAACACCTTCCTGTTTATTTACGGCAAAAAAATTTGGAAGAGGCGCTAAGTTGTGAGGGATATCAAGAGGAGAACGAGATAAGTTATTCACTGCAGACGGAAGTGGAATCTGCTGAAAAAAGGGTGATTGCGAGGGCTCTGGAAAAGACAGCTGGAAATAGAAAAGAGGCAGCTGAGCTTTTGGGGATTCATCGGGCCAGCTTATATAGAAAAATAGAAAGGTACGGAATAGGGTAAAGGGCGAATCGGCCCTTTTTTTGTTTGTCGCGTTTTTGCGACGTTTTCTTATATATGCGACATGGTCGCTGTAATTTGTAGCATAAATGCGACATGTGTGCGACATGTGAAGGTGGATATGTAAGGGGAATTGGAGGCGTGTCCTTGAAGGAATATGGAAATGGGGAATGAGTCGATTTTTGGCATACTTCTTGCTATATAAATAAAAAGGGTTTTAGCAGGAAGGGGATGGAAGCTAGTGTTGGAGAGTCATAGTTTGCCACATTTTCTTATGCAAAGTATCGAAAAGTCGCCTGATAAGGTGTATTTACAATTTGAAGAACAAAGGGTTACATATGAGGAGCTTTATCACCGGATTACAAGAGCTGCAGCGGGATTGTATGAACTCGGTATTCAAAAAGGTGACAAGGTTTGTATTATGCTTCATAACAACCCTGAATATCTGGATGTATGGTTTGCTTTATCTTTTATGGGAGCAATTGCGGTGCCTCTTAATGTGCATTTAAAGGGAGAGGGTCTGCAGTATATTTTATCCCACTCTGATTGTAAATTAATAATCGTTGATAAGGACTTTGTTCCTCAAATCGCTTCTTGTTTACCGCTTATAAAAAGGGAAATCCAGGTTGTTGTTTACGGTAATAATGAAAGCGCAATCACTATGGGTGATGGTAAAGAACGACCGGTAATCGGATTGAAAGATGTATTGCATACGAATCATCACTATCTTCCAAATGAATCTGTTTCCTCCTCTTCTATCAACAGTATCCTTTACACCTCTGGAACGACTGGATTACCGAAAGGGGTCATGTTAAGTCATTCTGCTTATGTCAATTCTGCAAAGTCATTCGCTACCTATATGGTCGGCGCGAATTCGCAAGATATTTTATTTACAGCGCTGCCGCTATTTCATATTAATGCCCAAGCCCATACAGTAATCGGTGCTATTTCTTCCAATGCGACGATTGCTCTTGGAAAGAGGTTTAGTGCTTCACGTTTTTGGGATGAAATTCGGGGTCATGGCGCAACCATTTTCAATTCCTTAGGATCTATGATTCCGATTCTCTGTAAGCAGCCGGAAAAGGAAACAGATTATGAAAATTCTGCAAGGGTGACGGCATGTGCTGCTACACCTAAGGAATTTTGGAAGCCGTTTGAGGAGAGGTTTGGTGTTCGGATTGTAGAAGGCTACGGATTAACGGAAACGACAGGGTTTTGCGTAACGAATCCATTGAACGCTAATAAGCCGCCTTCTATCGGAAAACCGTATTCCTACGTAGAGACGAAGATCGTGAATGGGGAAGGAAACGAAGTGCGGACTGGTGAAATCGGAGAGATTTTCATCCGTGCTTTGCAGGGACAAACATTCATGGAAGGTTACTATAAAATGCCGGATAAAACAGAGGAAGCGATGGAAGGAGGATGGTTCCATACAGGAGACCGTGGTTACCAGGACGAGGAAGGTTACTTATATTTTTGCGATCGAATCAAGCAGTGTATTAGAAGGCGTGGAGAAAATATCTCTTCTTGGGAAATTGAAAAGGTTGTGAATAATCATCCGAAGGTACTTGAATCGGCTGCGATTGGTGTTCCGTCAGAAGTAGGGGAAGAGGATGTTAAATTATATGTAATTGTAAAGCAAGGAGAAACGATGTCCCATGAAGAGATTATAGATTGGTGTCAAGAACGTATGGCTTACTTTATGGTGCCGCGATACGTTCAGTTCAGTGAATTTTTCCCAAAAACTGCAACGGAACGGATTCAGAAGTTCAAGCTGCAGGAAGAAGGAATCGGTACTGCTTGGGATCGTGAGCAGGCAGGGGATGTCATTAAAAGAACGAGTTGAGATGCCTTATTACATATTAGAAAGAAGGGATTGTATTGGAAAATAAGCGCGTTGTTTCATGGTCCAAAGAAAAAGGAATCGCCACTATTATCATTGATAATCCTCCTGTGAATGTACTGAGCTACGCGGTGATTGAGCAAATGACGGCGGTGGTCGATGACATTGAACGGGATGATGAAGTCATTGTTGTAATTTTAACTGGTGCGGGAGAAAAAGCTTTCGTTGCTGGAGGGGACATTAAGTCATTTCCGGAATGGATTGGGAAAGGGAGTGAATATGCAGAGGAAAAATCATTGTGGCTCCAGAACCCATTAAATAAAATAGAAAGCCTGTCGAAGCCTGTCATCGCTGCGATTAACGGATTAGCGCTTGGGGGCGGGTGTGAATTAGCCCTATCATGTGATTTACGGATTATAGAAGAGCAGGCCCAAATCGGACTTCCAGAAGTGAAGCTAGGCTTGTTTCCGGGTGCGGGAGGAACGCAGCGTTTGCCTCGCTTAATAGGAGCTGCACGGGCAAAAGAAATGATGTTTACTGGTGAACCGCTTAGTGCTGAAGAAGCTCTGCGAGTTGGTTTGGTGAATCATGTTGTTCCGCGCGGTAAAGCATTGAATAAGGCGAAGGAACTGGCTGCGAAGATGGCTCGATTTTCTCTTCCTGCTTTATCGTTGATGAAGCAGTCTATTAATAAGGGACTATCTTGTTCTCTTGAGGAAGGGCTAAAAATAGAGGCTAAAAATTTTGGACATGTCTTTCAAACGAGTGATGTGAGAGAGGGAGTGGGTGCTTTTATAGAAAAGAGAGTACCGCTTTTTCAGCATAAATAAAAAGAATACGATGTCTGCCTTTGGTAGGCATCGTAACAACATATCAAGCGTAAAACAAATTTGGGAGAATTGAGGGGGGACTAGGGGTTATGGATTTATTGATTGTACTGTTATCGCTTGGCTTGCTTATATTTGTTGCTTACCGGGGATTCTCGGTCATTTTATTCGCTCCGTTATGTGCTTTGCTGGCTGTGTTTTTGACTGATCCAGCGCACGTTTTACCGTTCTTTTCTAATGTTTTCATGGCGAAGATGGTCGGATTTATAAAATTATATTTTCCTGTGTTTTTACTTGGAGCGATATTCGGTAAAGTGGTTGAAATTACTGGAATCGCAGAAAAAATCGCGAAAATCATCATCCGTTTCATAGGTGTGAAAAGAGCGATTCTTTCCATCGTGTTGATGGGAGCGATTCTTACATACAGCGGCGTCAGTTTATTTGTTGCGGTATTTGCGATTTATCCATTTGCGGCGCAATTATTTCGCGAAGCGGATATTCCGAAACGTCTCATTCCCGCGACAATTGCATTCAGTGCATTTACGTTTTCTATGGATTCACTTCCTGGATCTCCTCAAATCCAAAATGTCATTCCAACTACATTTTTTAAGACAGATATTTATGCAGCACCTACATTAGGAATCATTGGTGCATTGTTTATTTTTATATGTGGCATGCTGTATTTGGAAAGGTGTAGGAAGAAGGCAGCGGCTAAAGGGGAAGGTTATTTTGGAAAAGGTGATGCGGCTTCTGAAATGGCTGCCGCAACTAACGCACAAGTGGCGCCAACGCCGATTGTTTCAAGTGATAGTATTACAGCGAGTCACTGGATAGCTTTTCTTCCACTTGTACTAGTTGGAGTGATGAATAAAGTCTTTACAGAATTCATTCCCGTTTTGTATACAAAGGGATTTGATTTTGCATCCATCGGTTTGAAGGAGTACGGAACGATTGATATGGGACAAGTTGTGGGTATTTGGTCAGTAGAATTGGCACTTCTTATCGGTATACTGTCCGCTATATTATTAAACTTCCAAGCGGTAAAAGAACATTTTCAATCGATTACAAGCGTAGGTGTAAGTGGTTCCATCTTAGCTGCGATGAACACTGCAGCCGAGTATGGATTCGGTGCCGTTATTGCGGCTTTACCCGGTTTTGTTATGATCCAAAATTATTTGACTGGGACATTTTCCAATCCTTTAATTAATGGAGCGGTCATGACGAATATATTATGTGGGTTAACAGGATCAGGATCGGGCGGAATGAGTATTACATTAGGTTTAATGGCAGACAAATATATTGAAGCAGCAGCGAATTTTGGGATTCCATTAGATGTACTGCATCGTGTTATCGCAATGGCAGCTGGAGGTATGGATACACTTCCTCATAACGGAGCAGTTATCACTTTGCTTGCGGTGACAGGATTAACGCACCGGGAAGCTTATAAAGAGATTTTTGGTATTACTTTAATTAAGACGGCTGCTGTTTTCTTCGTTGTTGGCGTGTATTTAATGTTTTCTATTGTATAAGCGTATATAAGCCATCATTTATGAAATGATGGCTTGTTTGTATGTTTTTAATGACATCCTTTAGAAACATACGCAGGAAAAGACCCCCTCCCAAGCCCCTTACACCCCCCTACCAATAAATAAATCACTAAAAAGAAACAAAATAAAAAACAAAAAACTACTACAAGCATTACTTCGAAGAAAAGTAGTCGTAGTCATTTTTTTAAAATATAAAATAACCCCGCCAAAACCCCTCTCTCATTCCTATATACATCATGGAACCATTAATTACATATGTTTCATTAAGGAATGTGAGGAATAAATATGGCAGTGTATCGTAATGTGCAGGTGAATTTTTGGCAGGATGATTTTGTTTTGGATTTAACGCCGGAGGAGCGCTACTTTTATCTTTATTTGCTGACGTGTTCGAAGACGACGCAGTGCGGGATTTATCCGCTTCCGAAGCGTTTGGCTGAGATGGAGACTGGGTATAATCGGGAGACTGTTGAGAAGTTATTGCAGCGCTTTGTTGATTATGGAAAGATATTGTACGATGCAGAAACGAAGGAGTTGTATATTTTAAATTGGCTACGCTATAACCCAATTACGAGTACGAATGTGGAGAAGTGTGTATTGCGTGAGCTGAAGGCTGTGAAAAGTGAAGAGTTTGTCCGGATGTTTCTCCGAAAGTGCTTGGAGGAAGAGATGAGTATTCCGCTACTTTTAGAGCATTTCGGTTCACCGTATGATGTGTCTGATATTGTTACAGAGGAACTGATTGATCAGTATAAAACAGAGGAACAAGTAGAAGAAGAGGAAGAATCGGGAAGCAGTGTATTTCCATTTTATGAACAACATTTCGGTAGTTTGTCGCCTTATGTAGCGGAGGAATTAAATGAGTGGATGGTAGATTTATCGGAGGAGCTTGTGTTAAAAGCGCTCCAGATTGCTGTTGAAAATAATAAGCGGACGATTGCTTATGTGAAGGGGATTCTGCGGGAGTGGCACAGAAAAGGCTATATGAAGCTTAGTGAAGTGGAAGAAGCAGAAGTGAAGTTTCGGAAGAAGGAGCCGTCTGGTATGCAAGAGACGGAGAAGTTTTTGGCGGAGTGTGAAGAGTGGGAGAAGAATGCCCCGTCTGAAGAAGAGTTGCAGAAATTCTTGCAGGAGCATGGGTGGCGGCCATGAGCATTCAAAATATCGAGGCGGAACAGACGGTATTAGGTTCTTTATTAATTGAGGGGGAACTGATTCAGGAATGTCGTCTCACTGAGCACCATTTTTCTACGGTGGTGCATCAAACAGTATTTCGGTTGATGCGAGAAATAGAGGAAAGTGGACAGAAGATTGATCTTGTTATGCTCGTTTCTAAGATGAATCCCGACTTTTTGAAGCAAATTGGTGGGATGGAGTATTTTGTAAATATAATTGAAAGTGTTCCTACTACAGCCAACTTCTCATATTATGAGGGGCTTGTTCGGAGCGCGTGGAAAATGAATCAGGCGAGCAGTGCAGCACACAACATGTGTGAACGGCTTCTTGCGGAGAAAGATGAGAAAGTAATTGGCGAGACGATTACAGCGCTTTGTAAACTAGAAGAAGGGGATTGTACATTAGATTTTGATTTGAAGGATATGTTAGTCGACCTTTATGAAGAGCTCCATCAAGATACAGAGGAGCTAACGGGCATTGAGACAGGTTTTTCAGCTTTAAATAAGATGACGTGTGGCTTGCAGGAAGGTGACTTCGTTGTGGTTGGGGCACGGCCTTCGATTGGAAAAACGGCGTTTGCTTTAAATATTGCGCTTCATGCGGCGAAATCGAATGCGGGAGTTGGATTGTTTTCTTTAGAGATGAGCAATAAGCAATTGCTGAAACGGATGCTTTCTTGTTTGGGCGGTGTATCAGGAGAACGGCTGAAAAATCCGAAGCATCGTTTTACGATAGATGACTGGGGGGAAATGAGCCGGGCATTTGCGGAAATTGGAGATCTGCCCATAGAAATTTATGATAAGGCCGGCGTTACAACGCAAGAGGTTTGGATGCAGGTGCGTAAATTGAAGCGAAAGTATGAGGATAAAAAGCTGCTTGTCATTATTGATTACTTGCAGCTTATTACAGGTGATTCAAACTATAGAGGAAACAGGTTTCAAGAGATGAGTGAAATTTCCCGTAAACTGAAGCTGATGGCACGGGATTTAAATGTGTGCGTCGTAGCACTGTCACAACTCTCGCGCGGGGTAGAATCGCGTCAAGATAAGCGACCATTTTTATCTGACCTAAGGGAGACTGGACAAATTGAGCAAGATGCGGATTTGATTATGCTGATGTATCGTGAAGATTATTATGACAAGGAAACGGAGCATAAAGATATAACAGAAATTCAAATAGCGAAGCATCGGAATGGTCCTGTTGGGACGATGAAACTGCGGTTTTTGAAGGAGTTTGGGAGGTTTGTGGAGGAGAGTTCAAAATAATCTGGTGAGTTCTACAGCTAAAATAATCTTCAGCTTTCGCAATTGGCTTCTCTTCCAATTCACTCATATGTTTCAACTTATTTTATGGTATATTTTAACTATATTCAAATATAAGGGGATTTCCTAAAAGTTCATACCTATAGTAGTTATAATTTCGCGTCTAATGAAGAAAAATTACATAGCAAAGAGGAATTTATTGTGCAAATAATTAAACACGTAATGTTGTTAGCTGTAAGTTTAGTTTTTTTGAGTGGTTGCAATTATGAGAATGAAGAGGAAGTAAAAAAATATATAAAAGACAAGCATGGGATTGATATTGTTGTGAAAAATTGGGGGGGAATACATGAAGGGAATATGGGACATACATATCATATTGTTGAAGTAAAGGACAACAAACATATTCAATTTCGAGTGGAAGTGAATGGATTCTTTCATTCTACAATAAAAGGTGATGAATACGAATATGGTAAAAATGCATATGAAGAGTATAAAAAATTCAAACCTACTTTGAAAGAAATCGAAAAGTTAGGTTACTCGGAGTTAGATGAGGAAAATGCTATTCAATATGTTGTTGATAGTGGAGGTACGATTGAAACACCAACGAATGAGTTGTTATTAACTTTAAAATCTAGTAATAAGATTGATTATAGTCAATTTGAATCAAAAGAATTAGATCGGTTATTTGCTTTATCACAACTTATTCAAGAGAATAATAAAAAAATAACACAACTTGAAATAAGGGACAATAAAGGTGATTATACAGGTCTTTCTTTTAAAGATGTACAAGAAAGTACAACGAAAGAAGAACTGCTACTAACAATGAAAAATGCATCAAAAGATTACTGGACATATTTGATTCAAACACAAGTGGAAGATAAAGTAAAAGGAATTCAAAATGAAAGCTTTAAATTCAAAGAAATTGTTTGTTCATATACAGAAAACGGGGACTGTCCTGCTTATAATGTAACCTTAGATTTTAATAAAGGTATGTTGCGATACAAAAACAATCCTAATTTGATTGAGGATTTAACTAAGGTAGTCACTTTAGTTAAGGAAGAATTACATAATAAAAAATTTACTATATATTTTACCTCCAAAGGAAGTAAGAGTATGTATGAAGGGTGGATAGAATCTAAAGATATGAAAGAAAGTGAGACTACCGAAGAATTTCTAAAGAAATATTTTCATGTGGAATGATTTAAAATATCCATATTGGAATATAATTGGATTTTATCAAAAAAAGAAACTGTTTTTGATTTGAATGTACCCAAAACAGTTTCTTTTAATTTACAATAAAGTCGTTTAAAAAATAATAAAGTTGTTTAAAAAAATGCGAGTCATTCTATTCAACAATCGGGCCATTTAATGGAAGAAAACCTTCAAATAATACTGGATATTTATATTATTGTTGTATGAGATTGTGAAGAAATGTACTTAAAATATAGGTGCAGAATAGTTGAAGAATAAGATTATGCAATAAGGCATAGGAAAAATATATGAGTTTTTTTGTTATAATCTTATTTTTGGCATAGGCCAAAACGAATAAAGATAAGCAAAAATAGTGATTAATTTTCTCCTGATGTAGAAAATAATGCTACCCCAAAAATTAGATTTTCACTCTAACTTTTGGGGTACATTGATAGTTAGGACATGTATTTACTTTCGGTTTTTGATAACTTTATTGGATTATTTTTTATTAAATGAACTAATAAGGCGATTAAAGGCAATGCTGTTTCAATGAGCAAAGTTATTTTACTATTAAATTTATAGTAAGTATAACTTCCAATCCATGAACCAAAGGCTCCTCCCATAAAGAAAATAGTCATATATAATCCATTAAGTCTGTTTCTTATCTCGGGATTCAAACCAAAGATAACTTTTTGACCTAATAATAAATTTCCTGATACACCAATATCAATGCTAATGCCTGAGATAAGGATTAAAATTACACTAAATAGTGAATGATCTTGAACAAAAAATAATAGTACAATAGATAATAGTACGAGCGCTATTGATACATTAGTCATTGTGAAAATATAACCTTTATCGGCTATTTTACCAATAGTAGGAGTTAATAAAGCTCCAGCTATCGCAACAAAGCCAAATAATGCAATTTCATTATTTGAAAAATGTAATGGCTCAGACCTTAATAAAATTGGGATAACTGTCCAATAGAGACTAAATGTTGCAAATAAACATGCGTGATAAAAAGATCTTTGTTGTAAAGGAGATGTATTTATTAGTAGCTTCACCATAGAGGCTATTAAATTTGGATATGACATGTTACTAGTCGATACTACTTCATAGTTGGGCAAAAATTTTATAATTAACAGTAATACGACAACTAGCATTATTAATGAAAAAAGAAATACCATTTTCCAGCCAAACCAGTCAGCTATTCCGATAGATAATGGGCGAGCAATCATAATCCCAATCAATAAACCACTCATCACCTTACCCACATATTTACCTGCCTCTTCAATAGGCACAATCCTCATTGTTAGTGGAACTAACATTTGAGCCGCACAGGCTCCAATGCCAATTATGGTTGTTAATATTATAAAAACAATTCCATTTGTCGAAATTAGCGTACCAATTAATGAAATAATAGTAAGCCCGATGAGAATTCCTATTATTTTTTTACTTTTAAATAAGTCAGCCAATGGTACGATAAAAAATAATCCCAATCCATACCCAATTTGTGTCAAGGTAGTGAGCAATCCAGATAAATCAGAAGAGATGTTCAAATCTTTTGCAATGAATTGTACAATTGGTTGTGCATAATAAATATTAGCAGCAAGTGAACCACAACTAATTGCCAAAATAAATATTAGAAAATTTGTCTTTTTAGTCAACTTTATCATTCCTTTTATTTATTTTTATTATTTTTGGTACGTTCGTTCCAAAATGATTAAAAAAGAAAGACTATAGGTCTGCAATAGTCTTATCCACTAGATTATAGGCTAGATTTTTCTCTTTTTTATATCTGGACATTAAATTAATGCTATGATTTAAACTTAATAAAGAATATGCAACTAATTCAGAGTTAGCCTCTTGTGAAATTTCTCCTTTCTTTTTTCCTTCTTCAATGACTTGCTTAAATATTTTTTCAAGTTCATTAAAATCATTTAGAAGTATTTCTTCTATGGAAGGATCAATATGTCCAATAAGCAGTGAAGAATTAGTTATAATACAACTTTTGGGAATATCATCTGAATAGCATTTTTCAATATGTTGATAAAAAAAGGATTTAAGTGATGCTTTAGTGTTTATACCACTAAAAAGTAAACTTCTCTTTCGATAGCCATAGTTTTTATAATGTTCTAAAACCTGTTTAAATAGTTCATCCTTATCTCCAAAACTATCGTAGAGAGTAGATCGACTTATTCCCATCGTATCAATAAGATCTGAGATATATGTAGCGTCATAACCTTTTTCCCAGAATAAATACATAGCTTTATTCAAAGCATGTTCTTTGTTAAAATTAATACGTCTACCCAATTTACAACACCCCCTTCATATAATTTATTATAAAGATTACGGAACGATGAGTCCGGAAAAATCATCTTATATCTACATTTTGAAAAAAATAATAAAGATTTGGAAGGTTACAAATCTGCGGCTCCATATTCTCAGATCAGTTTTAATAATATGAAACCCGGCACATACCTTGTGGATGTTATTGATTTGTATTTATATTTTTATGTATACGGACTGTTATCTACGTGGTTTCCTGGAGATGGTTAATTGAGATAATACCAGCGTAGCTGATATAGATCACAAAGTAAGACAGTTAACTACTCTCTATTTAGAGATATTGCTGTTGAGTTATACACCAACAATAATTACATTTTTTAAAGTGATTTTTTGAGTTGCTTTATCTACTCCATCTACTGAAAAGTTCCTTAGCATACGAAATTCATGTTTTGTTGGCAAGCCCCATCGCCATCAAGCTAACAAAACAAAATCCACCCTGAAATGAAAAAATACGCTATTCTTTCTGTAGAATCATAGGAAAGGATAGTGTTCTTAATATGAATTTATCGATTTTTGATGAACTAGAATTGTTTTCTCAAGAATTAAAACAACATATGTCACCTCATGATTTAGAACAGTTAGCTAGGGATGTCGGATTTGTTCAACGAAGAAGTAAATATCAAGCACAAGATTTAGTAGCTCTGTGTGTTTGGTTAAGCCAAAATGTAGCTCGTTCTTCATTGACACAATTATGTAGTCGATTAGAAGCTAACACCGGTATTTCTATGAGTCCAGAAGAACTTAATCAACGTTTTAACCCTCAGGCTGTTCAGTTTTTACAACAACTCTTAGCACATTTACTTCAGCAGCAATTTTGTTCTTCTAGTAAGATTCCAACTTTGTATACAAACTACTTTCGGCATATTCGTATTTTGGATTCTACACATTTTCAGATTCCGGATAAATTTACTTCTATATATCAAGGTTCAGATGGTAGTGGGCAAAATGCTGGCGTGAAAATTCAACTAGAGTATGATTTGCTAAGTGGTCAGTTTTTACATGTTCATGTAGGATCAGGAAGGCACAATGATAAGACGTATGGTTCTACTTGTTTAACATCCCTCTTTGTTCCTCCACCATGTTTCAAATGCGCCGATTACTCCTCATCAAGAAGAAACGAGAATTAAGCGAATATAAAGCGATTTATATAATAAAAGATTATTTTCCACTTGAATAGATTTTGCTTTTCCATACTGATCACGTCCTTTTTTAGAGTACTAGTATCAGTATGTCCAAGTTTAGGGGATTACTTGCAAAGATTGCACCAGAACCTTAATTATTCAGTTAATTAGTTCAATTATATATCAATAGAGTGCACTCTATTGATACAAGTGTAGTAGACTGATAAAATCATAGTTAAGAGCGTCTCATAAGACTTGTCTCAAAAATGAGGTGATATTTTGCGGAAAATCGGTTATATTCGTGTCAGTTCGACTAGCCAGAATCCTTCAAGACAATTTCAGCAGCTGAATGAGATCGGAATGGATATTATATATGAAGAGAAAGTTTCAGGAGCAACAAAGGATCGCGAGCAACTTCAAAAAATGTTAGAGGATTTACAGGAAGATGACATCATTTATGTTACAGACTTAACTCGAATCACTCGTAGTACACAAGATCTATTTGAATTAATCGATAACATACGAGATAAAAAGGCAGGCTTAAAATCAATAAAAGATACATGGCTTGATTTATCAGAAGATAATCCATACAGCCAATTCTTAATTACTGTAATGGCTGGTGTTAACCAATTAGAGCGAGATCTTATTCGGATGCGACAACGTGAAGGGATTGAATTGGCTAAGAAAGAAGGAAAGTTTAAAGGTCGATTAAAGAAGTATCATAAAAATCACGCAGGAATGAATTATGCGGTAAAGCTATATAAAGAAGGAAATATGACTGTAAATCAAATTTGTGAAATTACTAATGTATCTAGGGCTTCATTATACAGGAAATTATCAGAAGTGAATAATTAGCCATTCTGTATTCCGCTAATGGGCAATATTCTTAAAGAAGAAAAGGAAACAATAGAATATAAATAAAAATTCTAAATTATTCAACTAACTGTCACACTGTTAAACTAACTTTGCGGAACTAACTATCAAAAACTGATGTTTTTTTATGATACAACTTTGTATGACTTATTGACGATTAATGATAACTTTGTCTAGGAGTGGAATAAATGAAAAATATAACAATATTAATAGCTGATGATGATGTTGAAATTGCTGATTTGGTTGCTATACATTTAGAGAAAGAAGGGTATCGTGTCATTAAGGTATCGGATGGGCAAGAAACCATTGATTTTATCCAGACTCAACCAATTCATTTACTGATTTTGGATATTATGATGCCGAAAATGGATGGATATGAAGTTACACGTCGCATTCGCGAAAAACATAATATGCCCATTATTTTTTTGAGCGCTAAAACGTCTGATTTTGATAAAGTGCAGGGACTCGTGATTGGAGCAGACGATTATATGACGAAACCATTTATACCCATTGAATTGGTAGCTCGGGTAAATGCACAGCTGCGACGTTTTATGAAGTTGAATCAACCTAAAACCAAACAGAACTCAAACTTGGAATTTGGAGGATTAACGATTTCTCCTGAACAACGTACAGTTACTCTATATGGTAAGAATATTGAGTTAACACCGAAAGAGTTTGAAATTTTATATTTATTAGCCAGTAATCCAAATAAAGTTTATAGTGCAGAAGATATTTTTCAGAAGGTATGGGGGGATGCATACTATGAAGGGGGGAATACCGTTATGGTTCATATTCGTACTTTGCGGAAAAAACTTGAAGAGGATAAACGAAAAAACAAATTGATAAAAACTGTATGGGGGGTAGGTTATAAATTCAATGAGTAACATACTACGAGGCTTTCGTTCAAAAATGATAATATTGTTAGGTTTAAGCATGTTGTTGTCTAGCGCCATAACTTACCTACTCTTTAAAGTACTCCAATTGTATTATTATACAAATGTTAGTCGTGGAGATACACTAGCTTATTTTCGCAAAATCATAGAAAACATTGGAGACCTTAATGTCTTTTTACTGTTATTTATCACGCTTTCGATATTATTTTTCTTTTTACTTACAAAACCCTATTCTGCCTATTTCAATGAGATTTCAAAAGGAATTCATTATCTCGCTCAGGGTGACTTTAAGCATCGAGTTCAAATATTGTCAAATGATGAATTTAGTGATATTGCACAAGGCATTAATCTGGCAAGTGAAAAATTGGAACAAGCCATAGAAAGGGGTGACTTTTCGGAAAGTAGTAAAGAACAGTTAGTAGTAAATTTGGCTCACGATTTGCGCACACCTCTTACCTCTGTTTTAGGTTATTTAGATTTACTCCTTAAGGATGATAGCTTGACTGAAAATCAAATCAGGCATTATTTAACGATTGCCTTTACCAAATCTCAACGCTTAGAAAGGTTAATTGATGAATTATTCGAAATAACTAGGATGAATTATGGCATGTTACCAATTGAAAAGAAACAAATCGATTTAAGTGAGCTACTTATTCAATTGAAAGAAGAGTTGTATCCTGTCTTCGAGAAAAACGATTTGATAGCAAGAATGAATATTACTCCCCCTTTATCTATTATGGGTGATGGAGAGTTGTTGGCACGTGTGTTTGAAAATCTTCTTATTAATGCAAATCGCTATGGGTATGAGGGGCAGTATGTAGATATCAACGGTTTTATTGATTCAGGGGAAGTAGTTATTCAAGTTATCAATTATGGGGATGCTATTCCTCCAGATGAACTGCCTCATATTTTTGATATGCTTTATACTGGTGACAAAGCACGAACTCATCAAGAAAATAGTACAGGCCTCGGTTTATTCATTGCGAAGAATATTGTAGAGCAACACAATGGGACAATAACTGCCGAAAGTGATTTAATACGCACGATATTTGAAGTCCGATTACCAATGGCGGATTCCTAAGAAGATTAATAATAAAATCCAAGTGAAAATTTAAGAAAAATTTAATATTTGCCCCACTTTTTATTTTAAAAGTTTTTCCTATCCTATAAACAAGTTACATCAAGGAGGAGACTAAAAATGAAAAAGTGGGGATTTTTATTGGTTTTTGTATTATTTCTAGTTTTTATTTTTAATATATTACCGATATCCCAAGATAAAGTAGAGGTTCAAATATATGAAAAAAATGATAATACAGCTACTGAAAATACCCAAAAGATTAAGCTTACAGAAGAGCAGATCTATCAAGGGAATCTACTCTTGGTCAACAATGAACATCCTGTTCATCAAAAGAGTATAAAATCGGATGTCATAAATTTATTTACGCACAAAGAATTGACGAAGGGGTATGAGGTACTTGATAACGAAATTAAATTGTCAGAAGAAATAGCTGAAACATTTTCTGAGATGATAGCTGATGCTGAAAAAGATGGGGTTTGGCATTTTTTAATTAACAGTGGTTTTCGAGACTTAGATGAGCAAAACAGACTTTACGAAGAAATGGGTTCTGATTATGCTTTGCCAGCAGGTCATAGCGAACACAATTTGGGGTTATCGCTTGATGTGGGATCTACTCAAATGAAGATGGATAAAGCACCTGAAGGAAAGTGGATAGAAAAAAATTCTTGGGAATACGGCTTTATATTACGCTATCCCTTGGATAAAACGGATGTTACAGGAATTCAATATGAACCTTGGCATATTCGCTATGTCGGCTTGCCTCACAGTGCGATTATGCAGGAAATGAATTTAGCTTTGGAAGAATATTTGGATTATTTAAAAGAAGAAAAGAGCATTTCTGTTAGTGTTGATGGGAAAAAATATACAATTTCATATTATCCCATTTCTCAAAACGAGACAATTGAAGTTGAAGTACCAGCGAATGAACAGTATGAAATATCTGGTAATAATATTGACGGAGTGATTGTGACCACATTTTCTTGAATTAGGTTCTAAAATGATAAAGTCATAGATTTAAATGTAAAGTTAGGAGATTCTATATGCATACAGGAGTTTTGATTAGTTATTTGTATACTTATTTTTTTACTATTATTTTTTGTATTGTGTTTCAAATTGGATTTTATTTTAAAGCGCAAAAAAATATATCTATTCGGCATTTTCTATGGGTGTATGTTTTTCTGTTCTACCTTTCGCTAGTGTATAAGGTGACGCAGATAGCGACTATATGGGATATAAGAAGATATGAAACATGGATTCGTGCAAGTGAAATCAACTTGATTCCATTTGCTTCTGAAGGTATTACTACGTATGCTTTGAACATTTTACTGTTTATGCCGTTAGGTTTTTTATTACCAACTATTTGGCCGCAGTTTAGAACAATGAAAAATACCGCATATGCTGGATTCTTTTTTTCATTGGCTATTGAATTAAGCCAATTGCTAAATCATAGGATTACAGATATTGATGATTTACTTATGAACACCCTAGGGGCGATTATTGGATATTTATTATATAGAGCTTTATTTAAAATGATATATAAAAGAGATGAAAAAAAGCTTGATAATAACTCTTCTCTAGTAATAAAATACGAGGCTATTTTTTATTTAGTTTGCTCGCTTATAGGTATGATGTTAATTTATTATCCAGCTTTTTTCTTTCGAAAAATTATCTAAATGAACATTATGATTGTCTGTATATATAATGAAGAACATTGTTTAAATCATTTCAACCAATATTTAAGAGGGGAATACAATGAACAAAATAAAAAGGTTACTGAAACGTAAAACGACTTGGATAATTCTTATCCTATTCGTGTTTGTTTATGTAAATAACAGTTCTTTTTTTGCTAAGAGGGCCGAGGGGACTCCTCTTCTTCTTGCTCACCGAGGACTTTCGCAAACATTTAGCATGGAAGGGATTGAGGGTGATACATGTACAGCAGAACGTATAAATAAACCTGAACATTCTTATTTAGAAAATACAATTCCATCTATGGAAGCGGCATTTAAAGCTGGAGCTGATCTAGTAGAGTTTGATGTTCAACCAACTAAAGATAATAATTTTGTTATTTTTCATGACTGGACTCTTGATTGCCATACTAATGGTAAAGGTGTTACAAGAGATTTTACAACAAAAGAATTACAAGCACTTGATATTGGTTACGGTTATACAGCTGATGGGGGAAACATTCCCGTTTCGTGGTAAAGGGATTAATCTTATGCCAACACTTGATGAAGTACTTAACCATTTTCCAGATCGTTCTTTTCTTATTCATATTAAAAGTGATGATGAAAATGAAGGAATCCAATTGGCTACTCACCTCAAGAAATTACCAGCGAAACGCCTTGATCAACTAACTGTATATGGTGGCGATAAACCAATTGCTGCGATAAAAGAGCGCATCCCTAGTTTACGAACAATGTCAAAAGCAACCATGAAAAAGGATCTTTTTACTTATATTGCGTTAGGGTGGACTGGCTCCATGCCTTCAAGCCTGAAGCATGGAGAGTTACATATACCAGACAAAGTAGCTCCTTGGCTTTGGGGATGGCCAAATCGTTTTCTTAATCGAATGGATAAAGCAGATACTCGAGTTATCGTTGTAGGAGGAAATGGGTTTGGATTTTCAAGTGGATTTGACTCATCTGAAGATATAAAACGCCTTCCTGACGATTATACAGGTGGAATTTGGACAAATCGCATTGATAAAATAGCACCTTTATTTAAGAAATAAGGGATGATATAACAATCGAAGTTTTTTCATCTGTTTAACCATTTATATTTTAAAAGAAGACTTATTAATAATGTTGAAGTTTTATATACCGATAAACACCCCTGATTTCCATTATGTATAGGAAATCAGGGGTGTTTTTGGATGAATGGAACTTACTTTATTTATATTCAAACAGAAGTACGACAACGATCAAAGAATAACCCGCTAGATGTAAAAAATGAGCTGAATCCGCATAAATAACTAACTGTAGAGAAGTAAATTTTTCGTTTGGGGGTACTTTCAAAATCTTAGGTTGATGGGCATGTGACGCTACCCCATCGCTATCAAGCTAAGCTCATACAACGTCACTTATAGTAGAGGTTATTTCTTTTTTTCTAGAGGATACATGTAGGGAATTTAAAGATTTGCATACGAAATAAACCCTAACGGGTTTCATTTTTTTGAATTAAGCCGCTTGATTATTAGACATGGTACAATTGTAAACGACACCTAATATATCAAAGACTGTTTTCTTCTCATATCGATGAGATTTTCTCCCGTTTTGCTGTAGGAGGTTGAACAGGCGAATTAGAATCTTTGATAGCTCTTGGGTGTCTTTCTGTATTGCTTGGAAAAGAAGAAGAAAGTAATCTTTAATCATATATATGGCCTTATATTCACTCAGTTCTCGTTTCTTTTTCATAAGAAGCAATTGCCGCATTTGAAACATGGTAGAAGAACAGAGTAGGATGGCAATTAGTTGCCCATACAAATGACATTCCAATCGTTCTCGTTTTATCTTTTTACAATGATGAATATGAAAGAATGATTTCCACGTTTTAAATAAAATCTCGATTTGCCAACGTAAAGAATACCAATCATGCACTTGTCCCATCGGGACAATATCTGTAGGAGTATTTGTCATATATACATTGATACCGCTAAGTCGTTTACTACGAGCAGAATACTTCATTCCTTTCTTTTTTTCTCTTACAGTTTGATCGTGTAATCGTTTTTGTTGTTGTTCTTTTGTTAGTCGATGAACAATCACACGAGTTGGGACTTTATCAGTCATTCCTACATAAGCGTTGGATATTTCGCATGTTTGTCCTGGCTGAAGAGAGTTCATTAAAACCTCCATATCTATCTGGATATACTCTGTACCTTTCTTGATTCTGCCATCTTGAAAATAATCAGGTTTAGGATTTTTTTGATAAATACGTGTATTCGATTTGATACGTGAGATATAGTAAGCCTTTTTATCTTGTATATGTTGAAGATCTTTCAAATGAAAATAGCCTAAATCTCGGATACATAAATCATTCGTTGTTACAGTTGGGACACACAGGGAACCGTAGGTTCGATCATGTTGTTTACCTGGACCTGTATGAATATGAAGGAATTGTCCACTTAATAAATCATACTCAAGCTGAATCTTCACTCCCGCTGTATGGCTGCATCCTCCTGCACCCGGATAAACGAATGAAAAGGGATCTGGGAGTTGAAATGCAGTTGAATCTAAAATACGGATACGCTTGAAAACAGAAGTATATGGAGAAGAAATCGGCATAGATGAGGCCAATTTTTGGTTTAGTAGTTCAGCTAGTATGTGTTGTAAAAATTGGACGGCTGCTTGATTAAATCGTTGATTCAGTCCTTCAGGACTGATGAGTACTTCTGTTGATGCTTCTAAACAGCTAGATAACTGAGTTAAAGACGTCGTAGCGACATTTTGGTTCATCCATACACATAAAGCGACTAAATCTTTTGCTTGGTATTTACTGGTTCGTTGTACGAAACCGACATCCCTAGCAAAATCTCGTAAGATATTTGGAGATAAAAATCTTTGAATCTCTTGAGCAAATAATTGTAATTCATCAGATACAGAAATAGACATATAAAAACGCCATCCTTTCCTATGATTCTACAGAAAGAATAGCGTATTTTTTTATTTTAGGGGGTATTTTGTTTTGTTAGCTTGATAGCGATGTGACGCTACCCCTACTATCAAAAAAATGACTAGAGAACTCGAGGATAAAAGGTAAATCTTTCCGTATAATATTTGCTCCTTGTAACAATTGTACGAATTTCCCTTAATGCTAATCATGTTTTTATAATTTTACAGACTGAAAAATATTATTATTATATAACTATATTGTTCGTTTTATAGTAAAATCACCACTAACAGTAATGATATATTAATAAAAATGAAATATATAAGAAACACATTTCATCATTTTGAAATAAATTAATGGCTAATTATAATAATTAAAGTCAATAAACCTCCTGAATACAAGCGGTTGAAAGCATCTTTCTGTTGTTTCTATCATTGTTACAAAGTGTTAATGCTATATTACGAATCGTTTGTAATTCTGTGATTTATCCAAATCTCAAAAAAATGATTGCTATAATGAGACTCGAAAACAAATGCAATGGAGGCTATTATGAAAAAGATAATTGGTGTAGCAACAGCAGCAGTTTTTGGTCTTGGGATTTTCACAACATCTGCTAATGCAGAAACTGTCGTAACAGCTGATGTACTAAATGTAAGAGAAAACCCAACTACGAAATCAAACGTTGTCGGTAAATTACTAGATGGATATAAATTAAATGTTATACATACAGAAAACGGATGGTCAAAAATCAAATTAAATGGTAAAGAAGCGTTCGTAAGCGCGGACTTTACAAAGGATATCTATTACGTAACAGCAAACGTATTAAATGTACGTGCTGAAGCAAACACAAACTCAGAAATTCTTGGTAAATTGAAAAAAGACGATGTAATCGAAACAACACATCAAGTACAAAATGATTGGTTGCAATTTGAATATAACGGAAAAACAGCTTATGTACATGTTCCTTTCTTAACAAGTACAGCGCCTGTTAAAACTCAAGAGGTGGCGAAGGTTCAAAAAGTAGCGAAAACTCAAGGAGTAGCGAAAACTCAAGAAGTAGCGAAAGCGCAAGAAGTAGCGAAAGCGCAAGAAGCAGCAAAAGCGCAAGAAGTAGCGAAAGCGCAAGAAGTAGCGAAAGCGCAAGAAGTAGCGAAAGCGCAAGAAGTAGCGAAAGCGCAAGAAGTAGCGAAAGCGCAAGAAGTAGCGAAAGCGCAAGAAGTAGCGAAAGCGCAAGAAGTAGCGAAAGCGCAAGAAGTAGCGAAAGCGCAAGAAGTAGCGAAAGCGCAAGAAGTAGCGAAAGCGCAAGAAGTAGCGAAAGCGCAAGAAGTAGCGAAAGCGCAAGAAGTAGCGAAAGCGCAAGAAGTAGCGAAAGCGCAAGAAGTAGCGAAAGCGCAAGAAGTAGCGAAAGCGCAAGAAGTAGCGAAAGCGCAAGAAGTAGCGAAAGCGCAAGAAGTAGCGAAAGCGCAAGAAGTAGCGAAAGCGCAAGAAGTAGCGAAAGCGCAAGAAGTAGCGAAAGCGCAAGAAGTAGCGAAAGCGCAAGAAGTAGCGAAAGCGCAAGAAGTAGCGAAAGCGCAAGAAGTAGCGAAAGCGCAAGAAGTAGCGAAAGCGCAAGAAGTAGCGAAAGCGCAAGAAGTAGCGAAAGCGCAAGAAGTAGCGAAAGCGCAAGAAGTAGCGAAAGCGCAAGAAGTAGCGAAAGCGCAAGAAGTAGCGAAAGCGCAAGAAGCAGCAAAAGCGCAAGAAGCAGCAAAAGCGCAAGAAGCTGCGAAAGCGCAAGAAGCAGCAAAAGCGCAAGAAGTAGCGAAAGCGCAAGAAGCTGCAAAAACTCAAAAAACAGAAGCACAACAACCTAATGGGAAATCAACTGAAACAAACGCATCATCTGGTGCTCGTGAGTTAACAGTTGTAGCAACAGCATATACTGCGGACCCAAGTGAAAACGGCGCATACGGTGGTCGTGTATTAAGTGCAATGGGTCATGACTTAACAGCAAATCCAAACATGAAACTGATTGCAGTTGATCCGAAAGTAATTCCATTAGGATCAAAAGTATGGGTAGAAGGTTACGGAGAAGCAATCGCTGGTGATACTGGTGGTGCAATTAAAGGTAATCGCATTGACGTTCTAGTTGGTTCAAAAGGCGAATCTAGTAATTGGGGACGTCAAACTGTTAAGGTGAAAATTTTAAACTAATCAATCATTTATTGTAAAGAAGCCAGTTCTCTTTAACGAGACTGGCTTCTTTTTCTATAAAAAATATATTGAGTTTATAATTTATAGAGAAAGCACAATTATCCCTTATTTACAAAACAAGAATGTATATATTTTTGCATAAAGCTTTTAAAAGATAAAAAGGTCTAATCCTTGATGAATATAGAATTAGTCTTTGTGTTTACTGCGTATAATTTTAGGGGATGTTAACTTCAAATGTATAAGTTATACATCAAGGATGTTGTTAGACAAGTATGCAAACAAAACAATATTTGTTTAATAAAATATACTATACTCTATTAATGGATATAATTTCTCTTTAGCATGATGCACATGGGATAGTGCCCGCAAAAGGCTAATTTCGTTTGAAATTCACGTTTGTTGATGAGGATAGTGAATTATGAGTTAAGGTTAACCATTATTAATTAAGAGATTTTTCCGACGTGAATCTGTAAGGAAAAGAATTACACCTTTTGCTTGCAAAAAATATCCATCTGCACGAAAATAAAAGAGGTAAGGGTTGTAAAAAATGTTATAAAATCCAATCAGTCTCCTTTAGTGAAATCTCTTCTATCGATAAAGCTTAAAACAGCCTGATTCAAAGGAGTTTTTTTATACTTTTCTTGCTTAGGGGAGATCATATCAGTTCTTAAGGAATGTATGGTAGTCTTTTTACCTTTTAATCTTGTTTTATGAAAGTATTAATATTTGAAGACAACAATAGAATATTCATATATAACGAACCGAAGAGAGGAAACTAAATATGAGGATGAGTATGATGAAAAAAATGATTGGTTTAATCTTCTTAGGTATAGTGCTAATTGTTTTTGTTCTTTACTACCAGAATCATTCTAATTCAGATCGAAAAGAGAAGATATACGTGGAGGATTTTAAAGGGAAAAATGATTCTGATAAAATTCAATCAGCTATTAATAAAGCAAAGGATAATAAAATAAAGACTGTTTTGCTTGATGACAGAAAGTACAAGATCACTTCACCTATCATTGTTAGGGAGGGCGTTAAGTTATTATTTGGGTATGGAACGCAGTTCATTGTTGATGGTAACTTCAGGGTGCTTGAAATAGAGAAGAATGCTTCAATTGAAGGAGCCTATATTGCCATTGATGATGCGAATTTTAACTCGGAAGTGATCTATTTAGATGGTAAACATAAATATTATAACACCTGGAACAAAACATATATAAAGGATATAAATATCATCAATTGGTCTGAAACGAACAAGGGTACAGGGATATCGTTATACGCTGGCGGAAGAGAACATGAGATTTCTTTTGTTAACTTTGAAAACATTAAGGTAGTAGGAATGAAGAATGGAGTAAAGTTAAAAGTAGATAAACCGAATTCTGGATATGCTTGGATAAATGCTAATCGGTTTCTGAACTTTTCTTTAGAGGATTGTGTAAACATGATTTACATGGATAGTCATTCTACGATACCGAATGAGGCTAGTGGAAATCAATTTACAAATTTACAGATACAACCTTCAAGTAAAACAAAAAGTGTTTTGAAGGTGAGTGGGCAACACAATGAGTTTCATGGGATGTTGTGGGATTTGAACCAGATCAAGCATGAGAATGCTATTATTGAGCTTACAGATAAGAGTATGGATACGAGTATTGATATTTCTTCGGTGCCTACGAGCAGAATCTCTGATAGGGGACAAGCAAATGAAGTGAAACAGTAATTGTAATGTTCTCTCAATCGGACATTGCTTTTTTAGGGGGAGTCCCCTAGGAGGCAATTATAACGTATAAGTTGAATGGGGGCATGATGATGTAAAGTAGATCGTTTTCGAATCATCTAAGTGGCAGGAAATGAGTCTTAGTTTGTTGTATTTTCATAGTTTGGACGTGCTAATTTTCCCTTGATCATCTATACTCAATCTCCATTTTGTTCCATTCGGAGAGGTCAACGTTACAGTATTCCCTTTTTGAAATTCTAAATCTCCATATAATGTGCCACCAGTAGTTGGTAACCATGAGGAGCCATGCTGTAAAGATGATTTTGCGAATATTCGATTTATACGAAATCTCTTGTGATCTTGTGTATATCCGCTTAGTGTTAGTTTAACTTTATACAACGTAGTTGCTCTTACGTCTGAAATCACGGTGTTTCCGACATTAAACCGGAGATCTTTAGCAACCTCCCATGGTCCGTTTAGGCTCCGCTGATATTCGATTAAAATACGACTTGGACTTTCATTCCATCCAAAATAGATGCCAATACAATTCAGCATTTTAATAGGCTGCTTAGAAAAATCTAACTCGATTACAATTGGCTGAGTGCTAGGAACATCTAGGTAATTCACACTTTGTTCATCGAGTAGGTTAAAACAATTATTAATATGTCCTCCGTAAGGGGCTTTTCCAGAAAGTTGACGCACCGCGTAGCGGACATTTGCATTTACTAAGATATCATCTTGATTCCCAATTAGATGCGCTTTTCCTAATGCAAGAGGAGAATATATAGGAAGGGATTCTTCATGTGGTGAGGTACAATGATTGTATAGGCCACGATCGAGAATAGATGTAGCAACTTGATTTGAGAATAGGTAGTTATGATGAGAAGTGGAAGAAAATTCGATAACGAGAGGAGCAGCCTCCATACGAAAGACGTCCCATATTACTCCATCAAACATATTATAGGCACCGGAACATCGGATTACTTTCTTTGTTTGTTTCCGGCATTGCACTTGGATTCCGGTAAAGGTGTTCCCGGAAATTTCGTAAGGTAATTCACTATTTCCTACAATCTCGATACCGTACTGACAACCATCTATGAAAATAGAATGGAAGGAGTTTGCATTAATCCAGCAAGGATTGTTTATATCCTCGAGCTTTTCTGTTTTTAAATAGATGGCCGTATGAAAGTTTGTGATTTGGATTGAGTGTGCCTTAACGAAGCTTATGAAATCCCATGCTTTTGTGCAAGAGAAATGAATTGCGATACCTTGGTAAGTGGTTGTACGGTTTATTATATTAATATTTGATATACAAGTATGATTATGAATTTCTATTTGCTGGGTACCAGAAAGAAAAAGAACGGATGAGTTAAAGCTATTGTCCATGATTTCAATCGAACCACCAGAGATTGAAGTATTTTTTTGAAGCTCAAATACTTGGAAATTCCCTTTGACGATTAATGTTACAGTAGGATCCATTTCAAGGTGTACATTTGATTTAATAACAATAGGTGAGGATATAGTATATTGTTTCTTCCCAGTGATGACAACTTTGGAATAATTGTTGGCTACGCAATAATTAATGGCTTCTTGAATAGCTTGAGAATTATTTGGTAAATCTGGACTGGCACCAAAACAATCAATATTAATAACACTTTGATTTTGGCAGTCTTCGGCAAAATTAAGAGGTTCTGTCAATTTAAACACTCCTTATATAGTGGGATATTATATAATATGCATGTTTAAAAAAATGCATATATATATAAGAAAAAACAAACGATGACTTCGTTTGTTTTTTTAAGATTGATAGGTTTCAAGCGTAGAATGAATCATATTTGAGAGGGAAAAGGATGTTTCTACTTTTTCTCTTGCCGCTTTTCCTAAATATTTTCTTAAGTCTTGATTGTTATGAAGTAACTGGATTTTTTTTGCAAAGTCTTTTTCAGAGTGATGGGAAATGAGAATTCCCGTTTCCTCATCTATAATGGCTTCGTTGATACCACCAACATCTACAGAAATAATAGGGGTTCCAGAAGCCATTGCTTCAAGGACTACCATTGGAAACACTTCTCTTAGGGACGTTAGAAGCAGCAAGTCCATACTGCAAATAAATTCATATGGGTTAGATGTATTACCTAAAAGCTTCACCTTATCATTTAACTTGAAATTACGAATCATGTTTTCAATAAAGTCCCGTTCAGGTCCATCTCCAGCAATATAAAACATTACGTTACGTACATTTTTTAACTCATTTGCAATTTTTAAAAAAAGTTCATGGTTTTTCTCTTTTGATAATCGGGCTAAAATTCCGATATTAAGGGTTTCTTTAGGCTGTATTTGTTGAAAAGAAAAATGTTTTACATCAACACCATTGTAAATCGTTCGCATAAGGTCTTTTCTTATACCAAATTGCAGTAATCTCTCTTTCTCAAAGTTACTAACTGCAATAATTTGATTAGCATGTTGATTTAACACTTTTTTAAATAGCGTGGGAAACTTTTTTTCAAGTATTGTAACATTATGTTTTGTATAAACTAGCTTAATTTTTCTCCCCGTGATTTTTTTTATTACGATGGAATACAGTAACATTCTAAGACTATTTGCATGGATAACATCAATGTCCAATTGAATCACTTGTTTACTTAATGTATAGAGGTTAGCAGGATGATTTTTTAAACTTAAAGGAATGAAATGATGCTTATTATGAATTTGATGATACAACTCACCTGTGGCAGCTGCTGAATAAAACGTCATGTTTTCATCTTTGAGATGGTTTTCTAATTTGCAAAAATACATCTCAGCGCCACCTGTTATGAGTTTATCAGTTAATAGTAGAATATTGTTCATTTTTTATTTCCCCCCACTGGGCATTCAGTCTCCTCTGTTTTTCTTGTATGCATGATAGGCATATTGACTAAAATAAAAGTTGGCTTTTACAAAGTTTAACTTTTCTTGGTTTCGTAAGAGTTTCCAATATCGGTAGGCAGCTTTTAATTTATTCCTTGAAGTAGAGTTACTGACAATACGATATTTAGATAAAATTTTTTGTAAACCATATGCTTGATATCCTAGCCGTAATAATACTAACCATAGGGCAGTATCTTCAGGTTGGATAATAGGCATTTCAATGTGTTTAAATTGATGTCTATCTAACATCACGGTTAAACAGCCAATCGTCGTATTTCCCAGCAAATATTTATAATCTACTACTTTCGGTGCAGTAACTTTAATATTCATTGCATTTCCTTGTTCGTCAATTAAAGAATAAGAGGTAAAAGAAAAAGCAAGGTTACCTTTTTTCATAAAAGTGACTTGTTCTTCTAGTTTGGTAGGTAACCAGAGATCATCGCTGTCTAAAAAGGCAATATAATCTCCTTGAGCTTCTTTTAATGCTATATTTCTAGCCCTAGCAGCACCAGCATTTTGATTTAAAGTAATAAGTTTAATTCGTGGGTCTTTTTCTATATACTGTTTGATGACATGAACGGAGTCATCTTTCGACTGATCATCAACGATAATCATTTCCCAGTTAGCATATGATTGAGCCTGAACGGATTCAATGGTTTCTTTTATAAAAGGAGAGCTGTTATAAGAGGGAGTGATAACAGAAACCAATGATTCATTAATTTTTTTTGTGTATATCATAAAAACCAGCCTCTTTTCTTTCATATACAGAAATGTATTTTAAAGCAATTGCTAAAAAGGAGAAAAGCGCTTCATTAATCATAAGAGAAAGGGATACCATCTGTAATAAAAAAGCAAAAAGTGTAAGAATAATATACGGTTTTTCACGATGCGATTTCGTTTTAAAGATCTTGATTAGGAACAGGAATAAAAAAGAAAGGTAAAAAAGGAAACCAATAATTCCTGCCTCTACTAAGATTTCTAGATATGTATTATGAACATATAGTCTTTCATTATGTTCAAATGCATAATAATCCGAAAAATTAAAGGCGCCGATTCCCAAAAGGGGATGAGACATAAAATAGTGAATCGCCTGTTTCCATAATTCAAATCGACCACTTCCGTTATCAGAAGAAAAGTCATTGATACGGCTGGAAATAATCTGATTCAAATCGATTTGCATAAAAGAACATGCGAGGTAGATGGCAACTAGACATAACAGAGCAACGAGTATCATTTTTACCTTTTTTAGAAAATCCGCTAACAGTATATATATAATGATAACGAGTATTAGAGCGACAATACCGCCTCGGGAAAAAGTAAGAAGGTTGGTAATGATACATAAGATGAATCCCAATGAGTTTTTTAATCCTTTTAAGTGTGTTAAGTAAAAACAAAAAAACAATGTATTATAAAAAATGAAGATGTTTGGGTCATCAAGCAGTCCAATTAATCTTGGATAATCTCTATCTAATAGTAATCCGTAAGAGGTAATCTCAACGCCTATTGGAGATCCTCCGGTTATTTTTAGTCCAATTATGTACAATAGCAAACTCGTAATGTTAAATAGTATTCCGACATTTGCGATGGAAGCTTCAATAGCACGAATTGAAGCTTGCTCCAGCATATATCTCATGATGAAGTAGCAAATAAGGACAAGGATTACTCCTAGAATGACGCGAATACTTGATTCTGGATACTGTGAAAAAGCACCGCTTAGACAATAGGTAAAATAAAATAAAAGCAATAAAATTTCATAATGATAAAGAGGGCGAAAGTAAAAGTCTCGAAAGTAAATACAGAAAAAAACGGCTAGAAAAATCATATAAATTTTTAACGAAAAACCGATGGACAAATTATATTTGCTAAGTGTAATAAAAAGTAACAAAAGAAATACTTCTATAGTAGAAATATTTCTTTTAATTTGTAATCTTTCCATTCCCTCGTTGTCTCCCGTCTTTTAAATGATTGATATTCTGTTGTTTTTTCTTTCTTATAAAATCTTTAATCAAGTTCCGAGTTGCTTGATCAAATAGTAAAACCATCGTAGACATTAAGATAATGGTAGAAAACATGGCTATAAAAGGAAACTTATCTAATAAGTAGTGTAATAGGATAAAACTTACCGAAAAGTAGGATCCGTATAGAATAATGACCTTGGTTACTATTGTTTTTCTGATTGGATTAGCTAATATATAACCAATAAATGATACGATTTCCATCGCTAAAACAGAAAAAGCTGCCCCTGCTATTGCATAAGTAACACTAAGATAATAAAAAGACACTAAGCCAATAGAGAGGGTTATAAATTGAACAAGAGTACGGCGATTTTGCAATCCTCTTGTTGTAAGACCATCAGCGATAGCGATGTTAAATCCTTGTAAGACAATAATAAAGGACAATATTTTTAAAGGTTGAACGGCAGAACCCCATTTATCTCCAAACAAAATCGTGATCAGATAGGGAGATAAATAGAATAAAGATATTGTCATACACATCCCAATCAAGGACATAAATTTCATTTGCAAGATATTTAATTCTGTATGTTTCTTTATCTCCCCGTGACTACTATGCTTAAATAACAGTGGGAAAAAGGCACCTGCAATAACCCCTGGTATTTGATAGAGAGCTGAGGGGATTCGGTAAGCTACTGCAAAGAGCCCAACAAGCCCTAAGGGAAGTGTTTTTTCTAATACTAATGGGCCTAGTTGTGGAGTTAAGATAATAAATAACCCACTCATTAAGAACGGACTAATATGGATCAGTAATTTTTTTTGAAAAGGGACTTTCCATTTAAATTCCATGTTTTTTCTGAGTAAATACAGACAGTAAATCCCCCCGACTAAATAAGAAAAACCATATAAAAAAGCTGTTACATGTATATCCACTTTGAAGCTTATGCACAAGATGGTGAATATGACTAAGACAATGGCCGAGAAGATTTTTATAGATGCGATAAATTGCATTCTTTCAGCTAATTGAAAGTAGGTTATTCCTATGCTTTGCAGCACGAGTCCGATGATTAAAGGAATCATTAAACTATACATCATATAAAGAATTTGTTGTTCATGGTAAAAGATATGGATACCGAAAGAAAAAATAATAAATGTTAACAGTAAACATACTACTCGAACTTTTATATAAGAAAAAAATGTAGCATGAAGGTTTTCCTGTTTTGATCCTTCACGAAGGAACGTATTACTAACTCCTAAATCTGTAAAAAAATGCATGACCATGGAAAGAGCTAGTGCTACACTAAATATTCCATAGTTCTTTGAGTTAAAGTAATTGGCCAATAGTATGAGTGTACTTGCATTTAAAACATTCGCTAAAATTGTGCTGTAAAGTAAGTGGAATATATTTTTCATAATTGAGTTTGTTTTCTTATTCACTTATTTCTCTCCCAATTTACAATTGTAAAGTTACTTAAGTACAGATGTAGGTTCTTTTCCACTAGGTAAAATAGAGTCTTTTTGCTTAAGGTAATAATCATATGTATTGGCAAGACCCTTTTCCAATGAATATATAGGTTGCCAGTCTAATTTTTGAATGCTCTTTTTATTGCAGAGCAAGCTTTCTTTGAGATCACCGTCTTTTGCAGGTTGATAAATGGGGGATATATTTTGTTTTCCGATTGATTGAATCATCGAGAATACTTCATTGATACTTGTACGAATTGATGATGATATATTGAAAGTACCGCTCCCATTATATTTCAATGCCTGAAGATTGGCGCTTGCTACATCGTCTACATAGATAAAATCTCTTGTTTGTAAGCCATCCCCGTAAATAACAGATTGCTCCTTTTGAATTACATGGTTGATAAAGATTGAAATAACTCTGCCCTCACCGTTTACAGTCTGCCTTGGACCATAAACATTGCTATATCGAAGAATGACATAGTCTATATCATATAATTCTTTTGCGAGCTTTAAATATTTTTAAATATTCCTCTGCTGTTTGTTTCGAGACGCCATAAGGTGATAAGGGACGAGTAGGGTGTGAGACTGGAATAGGCATGATTTTAGAATTGCTATATACAGCTGCTGAAGAAGCAAATATAATCTTTTTAACACCATATTTCTGAGAGAGCTTTATGATATTTGTTGAACCTGTTATATTGATTCTTGCATCATTCGTTATATTTGAAATGGAGTTTTGTACACTAACTTGCGCAGCTTGGTGAACTATAAAGTCAGGTTCAAACGTCTCCATCGCTTTTTCTAATGATCGTTCATCTTCTACAGTATTAAAGAAAGCTATACATTTCGAATGGACATTACTTACGTGTCCAGTGGATAAGTTATCATACACAGCTACTTCATAATTATTATGAAGTAATTTGTCTACAATATGGGATCCGATAAATCCGAAGCCCCCGTTACTAGCACTTTTTCCATTTGCTCTTCTTCCTCTCAATATTTATCTAGCTCCATTTCCAGTAAATACAATGGCTGCTGTTCGACACAAAATCTTGATTTCCATAGCGAATGATCTATGCTGGATATAATATAAGTCGAATGCTAATTTTTCTTCGGGAGTTAAATCATATCCTCCATTTACTTGCGCCCATCCTGTTATTCCAGGGGTTACAAGTAAACGATGTTTAAAATTAGGCAATAACTTATCAAACTCGTTATAGAAATATTCTCTTTCAGGTCTAGGGCCAACGAGTGACATATCTCCTCTTAATACGTTAATAAATTGAGGGATTTCATCAATTCTAGTTTTTCTTATAAACGCACCTATTCTTGTAATCCTAGGATCCTCTTTACTTGCCCATTGAGGGCCGTTTTTTTCAGCATCTAAAAACATGGAGCGTAACTTTATTAATTTGAAATCTTTTCCGTTTTTTCCTAGACGTCGTTGATAAAAGAAGGGAGCACCGGTTGATTCGATTGGGATAAGGATGCAAAAAAAAACCAAAATGGGCGATAAAAGTAACAACATGAAAAACGAAACAACAAAATCTATAAGTCGTTTAGCAAGAAGGTATGATGAAGTTGATAGAGGTTTTACTTGTATTTCTACCTGTCTATCAATCTTTATTTTTGAGTCCAAAGGTTATCCCCCTTTATGAAATAATGACTGCACCGATTATTTCATGTTTGCTATGTTCGAGTTGTTTTTTTACACTCGTAATTTTTTCTAACTTATCACGACCTTCCTGTATCATTAAAACAACGCCATCACAATATTTTGTGAGGAATTGTGCGTCTGGTGTGTTTAGGAAATCGGATGTGTGAAATAGAATGATATCAAAATGCTCTTTCCACTCCTCAATTAGGATTGGGAAGGTCTCTAATGTTAACAATGTTACTGGCTCATAAAGGCCTTCACCTGTAGATAAACAAGATAGATAATCCGATATTTTTATTGGAGTATCTTTATTTTGCTCTTTTAAGAGTAAGGTGGTTAGGCCAAATGAATGATCGATATTAAACACATGGTGTAAAGAAGGTTGACGCAGATTCGCATCCACTACCAATACTCGTTTTCGTTGTTCTGAAAAAGCTAGGGCCAAATAAGCAGTAGCATTGGTCATCTTTTGTGTTTGTGCAAGGGAAGTAACCATTAATATTGACTTTTCCTTTTGAAGGCTCGGTTCAATCTGGTTACATATACTATAAAATCGTTCTTTGATGGCGATGTCATATGGATTAAACAAATATTTCCTCTTAAATTTGATGGTCATTATGTTCACCTCGTTTCATAGAAGGTAAGCTTTTATAAGCTGTTTTTTGTTTGTTGTTTCTTTGTTTTGTATTTAATTTCACCCTTCCTAATAACGAGATTCCAAGATGTTCGAGTTCTCGATTGTTGTAAGTGGAATCATCAAAGTGTTCTCGCAGCATTGCCATGCCAATTCCGGCAAAAAAGCTGATTATGATGGAAATAGCTATAATGAATTTGGTTTTTGGAAAAAGTAGTTCAGCTTCTTCTGTTACCTCAGAATTATTAAGAATATTAAGTTGATTTGCATTTGCATAGCTTTTAAATTTAGATATGGATTGATTTATGACAGATTGTGCAATTTTTTTAGCTAATTGTGGATTAGAATCTTTCACTGAAATTGTAATAATCTGTGAATCGTTTCTATTAGTAACGGAAACCTGTTTAAGTAAATCATAGCTTGAACGAGTTAGGTTTAACTCTTCTTTTACGCCTATCATGATATATGGGCTTTTTATAATATCCATATATGACAGAGCTAGCTGTCTGTTATCTTGTACTCTATTTACTGGATTTTCTTCTTTTTCTACGCCTAAAGATCCAGCAAGAACTTGGGTGGAGTACTGATAAATTGGTTTCATAAGGTACATGGATGAAATAATAATGAACCCGCTAGTACAAATTGTCGTAAGTATAATGATTAAGAGTCGCCTTTTTAAAATTTGTATAAACTCTTTTATTTTTACTTTTTCATTCATCTAGTTCACCACTTTTTCAATTTAATAGTAGAGTTTTGGCGTGATTTTCCGAATGGGAATGATCACCTTTGATTTTGAAAAGGTCTTTATAACATTTATACTAGGGTGAAAAAATTATAAACCTAGCATTTGAACAAAGACGAAACAAAATTTTTCCTCCCGAATTTTTACTATACAGGGCATAGCCATATCGTCATCAAGTTAAGAGTGTATATGTAAGTATGTTTTTGAAATTTCTATGACTACACGAAAGGTGTGCATAACAAATAAGCCAATCAAATGGATACTTAAATAAAGAAGTTGCTCATTATGATATTGCTTCTTATGAACCTTAATAATAAGTGTTTTTTCTGAATATTTATGGTAAGATTTTGATATAAATTGTATTTTATTGAAATTAATAGAATTTTTTAGGCGATTTAACTCTTCACAATGTATTTATAAATTCATAAATGTATTACATAAATGTATGAAATAAAATGTTTGGTTTTTTATATGAAGCTTTATTATCTTATTTAGTTAAAAGGAGAATATAATGAATCATTCTATGGATATACAATATTTGTGTGATATTTTATATAAAACATTTCAAGTATCTATTCAATTTGTATCTACAGATGAAAAAGTGTTATATAAATCCACTTCTGATGATATTTGCAGCCCTTTTTATTCTTCTAAGGAAGAACAACTTAGTGAGCTTTTTCAAGAAAATGACCTCTATAATTTTCCGCTTATGAGAGGAAACAGTTATCTAGAAAATTTCGTTTTCATTCGCGTAGTAGATCATGAATATATAAAAGGAACCTTTGTTATTGGACCTTCTACATATCCAAAGGTATCAGAAGATATGGCCATTAGACTTATGAATGAATTTGGGGAGGGTGCTAGAATACAAGACGGAATTGAATACTATCATTCCATACCTGTGATAAAAAAAATAACTTTAATTGATATAGGTATTTTATTGCATTACATGATTTTTAAAGAAAAGTTAGATGTAGGTGCTGTTTGGAGAGAAAATAAATTATTGGAGAAAACTTCCTATAAAATTGCGAATCCTGATTTATATATTTCATCCCGTCGTCAAAATAGTCCTAATCATTACGATATAGCGCTGGAACGGAAATTTTTTACAAGTATTAAAGAAGGGGACAAAGAAAAATTAATAAAATATGCATATGCATTTCCGCAAGAAGATGCTGCAATTTCATCAAAAACAAATCAACTAAGAAATCAAAAAAATAATGGTATTATGGCAATTACTCTAGCTACTCGTTATGCGATAGAGGGGAATCTCCCATCAGAAATTGCTTTTTCGCTTAGTTCTCTCTATATGGAGACCATTGAACAACTAGATAACATGTATTCAGTCAATAGATTAATTGAGGATGCTTTATGTGCTTTTGCTGATCGTGTGAAAGAATATAGTATGCAAAGATATTCGAATACAATTACCACATGTTTAAATCATATTAGCAAAAACATTTACCATGAAATATCTCTCAATAATCTCGCTGCATTGCTTGATATTAATCCTACTTATTTATCTAAATTGTTTAAACAAGAAGTGGGAATTCCTTTAAGTGAATATATTCAAAGGGAGCGAGTAGAAGAAGCAAAAAAACTATTAACATTAACTACATATCCATTATCAGATATTTGTGCTTGGCTTAACTTTTATGATCAAAGTTATTTCACAAGAGTGTTCAAAAAAATATGTAACATGACTCCTAGACAATATCGTGAAAAGCATACCGTGATATAGGATTGATATTTTAACGGTTAGGTGAGATATATGTTGTAATACTGGGGCACATATATAGGGAATGCACCAACTTAATTCACCTCGCCATTTATGAGCAATTGTACTCTTACCTCAATATTTAAAAATATGTAGAATCCACTTCCTTATCATTCTACTCACTACATGAACATAATAAGGGAAGTGGGAGTTCCTCTTGTAATATTAAAAAATCCATTTGAATTAAGAATAGAATGCGATAGCTAAGAAACTTTTGGTTTTTCATGTTTTTCTTCTTAGCGTGAATGAAATGAATGTTTGAAATAAAAAAAGAATTCCTTGAGGGATTCTTTTTTGTTTTTATAGAATTCGTTGACTTCAGTAGAGAGTCTAGTTACAGGTGCAGTTTTAATTATTTTACCTAACAAAGATAGGTGATGTGATTTGTATTTACTCATGTTGAATCTAACTGATTCTATATTCCATTTGAATGATTAGGTGAAGCTCCCAATATTTTTTTTGGTTTATCTGTTTATTAAAAAATAATCATTTTATATTTTCATTTATTAACAATTCATGTTATATTTGGAAGCATAAAATATTTTGTGTAAATAAACTTGTCTGGCGAATAGGAGAAATATAGGAGGATTTACGACTCAATAAATTAAGAGAAAAGCACCCTTCTTTAATAAATGAGCGTGCACTACAAATAAATTTACATAAGCAACTAGAAAAAAGTATCGCAATTCTTACAAGAAAGAGTAGCGTTTAATACGAAAGAAGAGATTTTCCCATTTTTTCGTATGAGTAGGAAGACATAGTGAATAATTGATATAAAATATTGGAGAAATATAGTGTTTATCTGTTCCTCGTGATCAAAATAGAGACTTTCAAACGCAATCATTCGCTCTATATCACCTTAGAAATGGTTAATATTCGTATGTATCAAAGTGAAATGAGGATATATAGAATGCATTTTAGAACTTCATTATTCTCCTGCAATTGTAAGTAATAGTATAAATTTGTAAACAACAAGATTGAAGTTAACTTGTGTTTTAATAAAAATCTTTTTAGTAGGTGTAATATGACGAAAAGATATGAGGAGTTTGACTCTCTAAGAGGATTAGCAGCACTTCTTGTAATAATCGGGCATCATATGATGTTATTGCCTGCGTACGAAAATTATCAATATGAGTTAAACAGCCCCTTCATCATTTATTTATTCAAGGAAACTCCTTTACGTCTTTTTTTTAGTAGCGGCAATGAATCTGTCATTCTCTTTTTTGTATTGAGTGGTTTTGTTTTGTATTTATCTATTAATAATGAGAAATTTCATTATGGTACATACATAATAAAACGGATTTGCCGAATTTATATACCATATTTAGTAGCAATCAGCATTTCTATTATTGCTAAAATGCTTTTTAGTCGTAATGATATGCCATTTATTAGTGAGTGGTTTAGTAAATCATGGACCACCGCAGACACATCAACTTTATTATTACAGCATCTTGTTTTTATCGGTCAGTATAACACAGACGCGTATAACAATGTTATATGGTCACTTGTTCATGAAATGAGAATTTCGATTATATTTCCATTTCTGACTTTTTTCTTTATACGCAAAAGTCTCAGATATTCCTTATTGTGGTTTATTGTTTTAAGCTTTTCTTCGATTATGAGTTTGTATTTGTTTGATTCTAGTAGAAGCATAACTAGTAGTTTTTTAAGTTTTCATTACATCACTCTTTTTTTTATGGGAGCTCTATTAGCGAAGTATCGTTATTTTATTTTTCATTACGCTTTAAAGATGAAAAAAATGGTGAAAATCGCACTGTTACTGATCGCAATTATTTGTTTTATGTACGAAGGAATGATTGGGGAAGTGGATTTTTTGAACAATTATGTATTGAGAGACTACGTTGTCTCATTTGGGATTTGTATGGTAATGATTATGAGTATCTCTTCAGAGACATTTAGTGCGTTATTAAGAAGAAAAGTATTTGTTTTTCTTGGAAAGATTTCTTATAGTCTTTATTTATATCATCTTGTTTCTTTATTCTCAGTTATGTATTTATTTTATGATAAACTACCTATTATATTAATAGTATTTCTTTCCTTTTTTCTTTCTTTTTTACTGTCTTCATTGGGATATCTATTTATTGAAAAAACCTGCATAAATCTTGGACGGTATTTAACTAGGAAAGGATAGAGATGATTTTTGAGTCCTTCAATAAATCGATAGAGTTCAAAGGGATATGGAATTCTATCTTCTGTTTATCATTTTAATCGAGAAGCCCCCGCCTCTAAACGAAGGGAAGGTGGGGGAGTTCAATGGTTTATAAGAATGCAATTTGAGGAGATCCTAAAACGTATCTTGAGGTTTTGGGATGTATGAGCATTTTTGTTCTTGTAACCTAAAAATAAAAAATAGTGTTCTTATTCCAAAGAAGAATATTAATATATTATTTTATTTTCCCTGCTCGGTGAAGATGTTCTTCAAGAATTCCGTATAAGCTTGGGTTTTCACGTTTTGATGTTGGATCATTGTTTACACTTGTTAATTTGCCACCAACATTCATGTGAATGTGGCCGTTTGACTCATTTAACCATATGTTTAATAGAAGAAACCCATCTGTTTTGAATAAAGCTTAATCAAAATAGATGAGTTTAATTTTATAGAGTTAGAGTTTTTATGAAAAATTTGATTAAACATTTAATAATACAATTTTTTATCTTCATTTAAGTATTCTTGCTTAAATAAAAAGAAGCATATTTCCATATCATTTTAACCGTTTATCATACATTAATTGAATCTGTACACCAAAAGGATCTTCAATAATACCATATGCTTCACTAAAAACATTTTTTTCTAATGGAGCGATTATTTTCACTCTTTCATCAGAAATCAAATTATTATAAAATCTTTGTATTTCTTCTAAATTAGCACTTTGTATACAAAGAGACATATTATTTCCAATTTTATAAATTTCACTTGGATTCATTGTGTCTTCTGCTATCATTAATTTTGTTTTCCCAATTTGCAAGACAGAGTGAGAAATATGGTTTTTGTTTTCGCTAGTAATTTCAAAAGAATCATCTCTTTTAGCCATATCTTCATACGTAACAATCATTAACTCTTTTGCCTCTAAATTGCTTGTGTAAAAATCTATTACCTCCTTAAAAAATATATTGATTTCTATTGTTTAATAAGAAAATTATAAATTTTTAAAAAAAACGAGCGATTACATTTTTATATCATGATAGCATTTGAAATGTATTAAATATTAATAGAGAAAGGAAAGAGAAACTATGAATATGAAAGTCGAAACTCTTCCAAAATATCGCATTGCATATGTGCGACAAGTTGGTCCATATGGTCCTGCCAGCATTCAAGCGATGGAAAAATTAAAGAAATGGGCTGTGGAGAAAAATCTTGCTAAATCGGCAATAATACTCGGAATTCCACAAGATAACCCTGAAACAACACTTCCTGAAAACTGTAGATATGATGCTTGTATTGTCATTTCAAAGGATTATCAAATTGATGATTCAATTTGCGAAAGTGAACTTTCTGGTGGAAAATATGTTATTTACAAAGTCAAACATACAGCGGAAGATATTCATAAAGCATGGGCTGAAATTTTTCCAGCTTTACAAAACAGTGGATATCAAATTGACAACAAACCGATTTTAGAAAGATACACTGCTGATATGATTAACAACCATTATTGTGAAATATGTGTACCTGTAAAACCGTTATAGTTTGATTAGTACGTATTTACAATGTCCATCACCAGAGAAAATTAAACATAGAAAAAGAAGAACAAGTGGCTTATCAGTAACGATAACTTCTTGTTCTTCTTTTATTATTTTGCTTCGTTTGTTGAACAAGAAGGGATGGACAGCACTGTTTTCTCCATAAATCATTACTGTCCTTTATAATTATCGCTTGAGTACTAATTGTATATTTGAGAAGGCGAATTACTTGAAAAGATTTATTATTTTAACCGAGAAGCCCCCCTCCTCTAAACGAAGTGAAGGTGGGGGATGAATCGGTTTTTTCTTTTTAAAGGGAAACTATTTTTGTAGAACGTATGTTCTTTTTATTGTATAATTGTCTTATCAAACAAAATGAGGTGAGAACAGGTGAAGAAAGCGTATTTTTCGAAACGAATCTATAAAAGAGATATGCCGTATGAAATGGTAGATATATTGACAAAGACAATCGAAACATTTAATCAGGCGAAACGCTTTGCGTTTCAAACAATCGTCCGAGAAAAATGTTGGAACCGTAAGATGTATACAGATAGTCTTCATCTTGTTCTCAAACGGAACTATCAATTGAATGATTACTATGCAAACAGTGCGATGCAAGAAGCAAAGGCGCTGTTTACAGGTTTAATGGAGTTACAAAAAATATATGAGAAGCAAACACAAGAGAAGATTAAGAAACTCAAGAAAAAGTTGAAGCAAGAACGGACAAAACTGACAAATCTTCGTAAAATCAAACAAAGTTGTGTGAAAGGAAAACTGACGTTTCCGAAAAATACCCGCTTCGCGAAGCACAACAATCTCATCTCCTTATCCCGTAAAAAAGACACGTTGATTTGGCTGAATGAATATCTGTTTGAGCACCAATACTTAGATATTCAAATCAAAAGGATTCAGGCGGAAATCGGCCTTTTAACCCACAGACAATACCGTTTAACTCAGAAACTTACATCATATAAAACACATATTCCAAGCGCAGTATTTGGAAGTAAAAGACTGTTCTGCTCTCAATTTACCATCGATGAGTTTGTACGTAATCATGATAAATGGAAAACATTATTTTCCCGTGCTCGAAATAAACAACTCATTCTATCTGGCCGTAAAGATGCCAAATATGGGAATTTTGTGTTTCGGTATGTGCCGGAGACAAAAGAATTATGGATGACGACAAGTTCCGGGAAAACACTTCAGTTTCCATTAGTTACGTTCCCGTATGGACAAGAAATGATTGAAGAAATAATCACAACCCAATTACAGTGTAAGAATAAGAAAAAACATGGTAAACCGATTGCCTGGTCTGTGGAAGATCATGGGGAGTATTACATTGTGAAATGTTTAGTCGATGTGCCGGAAAACCCTCACACGAATTACAGTACATCAGATGGTGTTGTTGGTGTAGATTGTAATCTCGAACATGTTGCTTGGGCAAATGTAACGAAGGATGGGAATTACAAAGGAAGTGGTTCCCTCCGTTTTTCTCTTCTGGGTAAATCCACTGGACAAATCACAAAGATCATCGAAGCGGAGGCCATTCGCTTAGTTGACTTAGCAGAGCGGTATAACAAGCCGATTGTCATCGAGAAGTTAGATACAACCCAATCGAAAACAGGGGATCGTTATGGAAATAAACGAGTGAATCGAATGAAGAGTATGTTTGCTTATGAGAAGATGACAAGTGCAATTCTCAGTCGTGCAGATAAAAGGGGTGTGGCTGTCTTTCAAGTCAATCCCGCTTACACTTCAATCTCAGGGAAGATGAAATATATGCGGAAATTGGGCATTTCTATTCATCAATCTGCAGCTTTTACGATTGGGCGCCGGGGGTTAGGGTATAAAGAAAAAGTGCCTGGGGTGCTTCAGCCTTATATTCCAAAGAAAGACGCGCACCACTGGAGCCATTGGCATCAATTAAACAATCGATTGGATATTCGTACGCATCATTTCTATCAGTTATATCATGTAAATCAGCCGGAAGAGGCATTACAAATCGAGCGATTAGACTTATTTGAAAGTGAAAAGAAAAAACTAGCAAAACTGTTGGCATAATGAAAAAAGAATCCCTGATCCCAGTCTCTTACACTTGTCACCAGAGCAGATAACAGGTCTAGGAACTGGATGCATGACAAGGTGTTCTTCACCTCGATAGAGGAAGAAAGTAGATATACCTTTTCTGTTTTCCACGGAAGAGAGAAAGAGGTCGTCTTGCCTAAAGACACTACCGAATTTCTATATCGTTGTATCCTCTTTGTTGAGCGAGAGGAAGTGTTTGTGTTTCGGCATAAACAATAGAATCCACCACCTCAAGCTCATGTAGAGGTAGGTGGGGGTAGTTCAATCCGATTGGTAATATCGTTCTTTTTGTATTCTATATCCTGGAAAGTCAAGAAGAGGATAACAAATATGGGCCAAAGCCTAAGTTTGATGTAGAGCACTAATATTCTTATTACTTTTTAAACAGATTGATAACCTATGGATATTTTCCTTATAGGTTATTAATCTATTTCTTTAATTTAAGGTATGTTTAGCTTTAAGAGGTACGGAAATGATTCATAAATTGACCTTACAGCATCATTATCAAATTTAATAAGGGAAAATTACGCCAGTAGTGAGCCGCGTTTTAAACTTTCGTCGGGATAATATAAGAAAAGCACATCTTTTGAGTGAAAGCGGTCATACGAGAGGGAAAATCGTTATTTGTATGAAACAGTAGTTTAGTGTACTTAAGTCTATAAATAAAAAACATAATGAAAAAATCCCTCTCACAACGTACTTTTTGAAGGAGAGGGATTTTTATGGACAGCATTAGCCAGGGGAGGAAACAACCTCACCCCAGCTTTTTTGTTGCTCTATTTCGGTAATGTGAATGTCACTTTTTTTCCTTGTGAAATGTCTTTTGCATCTTTATTTCTCATAGGTCCTAATTCGATCTCAAAGTTTTTGTCTTTCCAAATCTTTTCATATTGTTCTTGATCTAAAATGTAAACCTGTAATAACTCGCCAGATGTTCCGGCTTTAATCACATCACTATATCTGTAATTCAGCAACATGCCTTCACCAAGCATATACTGCGAGCCATCGTTAAGTGTTAGTTTAGAACTTATTGGAGACAACGCAATATCTTCAGCCTCTTTGTTATCGAGTTTAAATTTGACTGTCAGTAAAACAACGCCATTTTTGAAATTTTCAAACCGGGGAGCTTCAACGGAATTTGGCGTGAATTTGGTGAATTGATATCCGTCTAATGTAACATTGGTAGCACCTAATTCTTGGCTGTTATTAATGTTTGATTTCTCTTTTAGCATTGTCTTTTCGCCCAGGTTATCAACGGTTGCTTTATCTTGATAAAAAGTTTTATCTGTTGCAACCTTTTCAGCACCTTGTTTATTTAAACTTAACGCAAAATTCCCCGGACTTCCGATTGGAGCGTCATATTTTCCTTTATTAGCTTGCGCTTCAGGGACTTTGACTGATACCGTTGATAGCTCCAGAATTTTTGTTAAATCATCTTTACCGAATGGATAAGCAACATAACCAGAAACGGTTTTCCCTGCTTTTACTAAATAATCATTGTCTGGAGACAATTTTACAGATAATTGATCATCTTTTGGAATTAAATCTTTATAGTTACTATAAGCTTTCTGAGCGCCTGTAAATGTCATGTCTAAGGTTGGCATATAATAAACATCTTTATTTGAATTATTCTTTACACTATAGTGTGCAAGAATAACCCCACCATCTGTTTGATTGTTAAAAGGAATATTAAAATCGGTATGAAAACCATTCAATTCAACTAATGTATAGCTATCAAGCGATACTGAAACATCGTTTAATTTATGTACTTGCGGTTCTTTGTTTTCATAAAGGACTTTCGTTTTACCTTTTGTTTCTTTCTCCATATACGAGATAAGCTTTGAATAATTGTTTGAGTTAACTGCCGTATCTTCAGTGTTTTTATCTTCAGATTCTTTTTCTTTTGCTGTATCCGTTTTGTCTGCCTTATCTTCTTTTGCTGTATCGGTTTTTTCTGTCTTATTTTCTTTTGTCACATTCTCTTTTTGATCTTTATTTGCTTGATCACTTTGACCGCAGCCAGTTATCATAAGGGCTGCAATCATCACGACAGAAAATAAAGAAATTATTTTTTTTGACATTCTTCTTCCCCCTGTTTTTTCTCTATTAAACTTTTAATCTATACAATCAAATAATTGATTATATCCCCCTTGTCGGCTCCACGTTTCATTATAGAAAAAAGTTGTAACATTTACCAGCTTTTTCTAGTGCTTTATACCATTTAAGAGGGTAAATCTGTCTTTCAAAAAGAAAAGTATTTGAATGAATACAAGTGGAATGATTATTTTAACGCTTTTTATATCGGCAGCCACTTTAACGAAAAAGATGTAGAATTAGAATTCACACAAAAAGGTAAGTATAATCTTTATTTCACAGGGCAATCGCTTATGCAACTAAAATCCCCACTACGTTCCATGACATGGAAAAACGAACTACTTACAGATATAAGCTAAATCATACTATGTTTCTTAACCAAATTGATAAAAAATCCTGGGAACTATAGTTTCCTAGGATTTTTTATCAATAATTTTCATAGGGACCATATCAAGGTATTTGATAAACAAGGAAACTTCCATGCTTCGTTAGATTTAGATATTAATATTTAAAAATGAAATTAACTAAATGGAATCTAAACAAAAAATTAAAACCCGGAGTATAAATCAAGAATAAGATTTGTACTCCGGGTTTCAGTATTTTTAATTATGCGAAGTCGATAACAAATTCAAATGTGTTTTATTATGGTTGAATAAGAATGTATCCAAAAATTATCTTAATGTATCTTCGATTAATATTTTTTGTTTATAAATCATTCTGCCTTAAATTCAATCACTTGATCTTGATTTATTTTTTTTCCATCTAAAAGACCTTTTGCTGTTATGTAAATAATTGTTTTTTTGGAGTCTTCAAGTTGACCAATTGCATACGTTGCGGTGAAGCTGCCGGTGCTTAGTTTCCACTGTTCACCATTCCATCTGCCGGTTATTTTTTGAGCATCGGAAGCTTCGACTTTATCATCGTAATTTAGTGTACCAAACTCTGTTTTTAATGTATTGCTGGCAAAATCAATTTGAACTTTGTTTAATAATTGGATTTGAGAGCTAGTTTGAATCTCGTATACATTGTCTTTGACCTTTTTGAAGTGAATTTTCCCTTCTTGTCCTTTAACAAGTTTCATATATTGATCAGATGATAGGAACAGTTCATATTCTTCCTGTGTAATTCCCATATTTTCATGATATGCTAATCTTTCTCCAGGCTGTGCTGCTTTTATATACTCCATGTACCACGTATAATTTTTTTGAAGACTCGCTTGCATTTTTTTATTAATTTCCTCAAGTTTTTGTTTCATATCTTCCTGTATTTGTATTGTCATAATATCAGCAGGTGTTTCCGATTTTACTAATAATGGTGTAATGAAATCTTTTGTACTCTGATTAGTAGGAGATAAAACTTCTTCAGTTTTTTTCGAATTAGTATCTTTTTTATCCTCATTTTTTGTAGAGTTAGTTGTTTCTTCTGCCGTATTCTTTTTTGTATCGACTGGTTTACTTTCAGTAGAATTATTACATCCAGCTAATAAAAAGAAACTTGTAAGTGCCCCTAGTATGATTTTTTTCATTAAAAATTCCCCCATATTTTTTTCATAAAAACAAACAATACCATAATTATACATTCGAAATCTTACCATAACAATTTACTATTTCGAAAAATTCATTGGTAATTGGTGTTATCCCGTCGCTATCAAGTTAATACTTTGGCGTATCCCCAAAATGAAATTTTTAGAGGACAATTCATTTCTTAAGTTGATAGACGTGGGGGATTGTCAGCATGTTTCTACTCAAAGCTGCACTCAAAATAGTATCCGCTTTTGTTTGTGAACAGACCGCTGGTTGTGTGTATAAACAGGTCTATGGACGCATATCAAAGTAGTTTTTCTGTACTATTATAAATGGTGTAATGGTTATGTTTTTCCACATATCCTTTAATAAGGAGGTTATTAACATGACACGAAACACATCCGGTGAATGGTGGCTGTCTAAGAAGTGGGGATATGCAGCATCGGTCGCTCTCATTCCTTATGCCATTTTAAAGACGCTTTGGGCGTTTGGAGTTCCCTTATTGGTTTCTGAGAATGGTGTTGAGGCATTGCATGCATCTATAAGAACCAACGCTGATCAGGTTAGCCGTTTTTTGTATTCCTACGGGGTTGATCTAACTGTTATTTTAGCTATCATCGCTTCATTGCTTGCACTCGCGCTGGTTCGGCCATGGGGAGTGATTATCCCGAAAAGATTACCGGGCATTGGTGGACGGAAGGTTCCTGGCTGGCTGCTGCTCATTCCTGCTTGGCTCGGAGGGTTAACCTTTACCAGTGTCTGCATCGTGACATTTTATAAATTAAGTGTGGGTTCCATAAGACTCTCTGACATCCAGGATTTCGAGCCAGGAGTGATAATCCCGGTTTATGGAGGATTTTTTATATGGGGAGTGACGATTAGTCTGGCAGCTTTGTCCTACCAAATTAGAACGCGCGGTCATGGGCATTCTCGATAAATTAAGTGTCAAATGTGGTTTTAGGAGTTTTTGTAGGGACAGAACAGAAACGGAAATATATAATATTAATTTGTATCATAAGTATCTTATGTTTTCAAAAGAAATAGCTACTTCATTTTTAGATCCTTAGTACATTTTTAAAATTACAATGATACTATGAATCTGCAAATTTACAATGTGAAGTAAGTTTCACTCCAATCAAAAGGGGCAATCTCCTGTAGAAATTGCCCTTTTGATTTAATCTTGCTTAAGTAAAGTACCTGTTGGTTCACTAAACTAATTTGTACTTAAGAATATCATCCTCATATTCATTATCATTCATTTTAAATTCTTCAATTTTTCAATAAGAAAAAACAAATACATTACGGTTCATCTTTTGTAGTAACACTTAAACTGTTTTCTATTAATAGAGATAGAATTATTTTAGCTTGATAACGATGCTTGGGTACTAGAGTTGAAATGAAAAATTTTATTTTTACTATGATCAATAAAAAAGAAAGCAGTGTAAATATGAATCCGCTCCAGATAAGCTGGTGAATTCCTAATTGAGAAATGAACCAGCCGCCAATAGAGGTTCCTAAAGTAATTCCAAGGTTTGAAAACGAGACGAATAAGCTATTTAACCATACTAAGGGATTTTTAATTGTTTTGCATTCAAACTAAGAAAAAACAAAGATAAATTAATTCCAAAAATAGGTTAATAAATATGTACATTTAATTTATTATATAATAAAAAACGAACATTAGTTCTATTTTTATTGGGAAGGATGTGAAGTAATGAATTAAGTTATATAAGTATCTGCACGAGTATTTCTTTTCAAGTTATTAATTTTATACAGGGCTAACGAGTACTACTAAATTCTTTATTTAAGAATTAACAATGTTTTTAGAGGAATTCTTATGTTAGAAGGTTGAAATTTTGTATATGAATCAACAAATCTGTTTATCTTTAAAGATATGAAAGCGGAATTAAATTTCTGAATATTTTATACATAATAATTCAAAAGAAGTAAGGAATTTAATAAATGGTTATTCGTTTTTATGATGAACTAGGATTCATAAAAGGTTGAATAGATTGAAAATAATAACTTTAACAAAAAAAAATTATGTAAAATACACAAATAATGTTATATAATGATTTAACGATTATGAATACTTAAAGGGAGAAATGAAACTATGAAAAAACAGATTGCCGCACTTACGTTAGCGACTACTCTTGGTTTAAGCATTCAGCCAATTGTAAGTTCAGCAGAAACAGCTCAAAATACGCAAGCAACTCAGCAAAGTGATTGGGTAAAAGAAGAAACTGGAACATGGTTCTTCTATGAAAACGGTGCGAAAAAGACAGGTTGGCTTGCATTAGAAGGCAAATGGTATTACCTTGATCCAAATGCCGGTGGAGCGATGAAACTAGGCTGGGCACAAGTCGAAGGTAAATGGTACTACCTAAATGGTAATGATGGTGGAGCAATGAAAATAGGTTGGGAAAAAGTAGACGGAAAATGGTACTACTTAGATGGAAATAACGGCGGAGCGATGAAAACAGGCTGGCTCCAAGAGAATGGAAAATGGTACTACTTAGATGGAAATGATGGCGGAGCAATGAAAACAGGCTGGTTCCAAGAGAATGGAAAATGGTACTACTTAGATGGAAATGATGGCGGAGCGATGAGAACAGGCTGGTTCCAAGAGAATGATCAATGGTATTACTTAGATGCCAATAATGGTGGGGCCATGGTGAATGGTTGGAATAGAATTGATGGGAAAATGAATTATTTTAAAGATAATGGTCAATGGATAAATACTCGTGAATTAACAGTGACGTCAACAGCATATACAAATGATCCAGCAGAAAATGGTTATAGACCTGGGGAACATGTCAAAACAGCAATGGGCGATGATTTAACAGCTAATCCTAATTTGAAAGTGATTGCAGTAGATCCTTCAGTTATTCGTCTTGGATCAAAAGTTTATGTTGAAGGTTATGGACCAGCTGAGGCTAGAGATACTGGTAGTGCTATTAAAGGTAATAAAATAGATGTATTTACTCCTTCAAAACAGGAAGCAAGTAATTGGGAAAGAAAAACAGTTAAAATATACGTATTACCTTAAAAACAATATATCAATATATCTATTTATAAATTTAGTAGGTTATTAGGATTATGAAAAAACAAATTGCAGCACTTACATTAGCAACTACTCTTGGATTGAGCATTCAGCCAATTGTAAGTTCAGCCGAAACAGCTCAAAATATACAAGAAACTCAACAAAGTGGTTGGGTAAAAGAAGAAAATGGAACATGGTTCTTCTATGAAAACGGTGCGAAAAAGACAGGTTGGCTTGCATTAGAAGGCAAATGGTATTACCTTGACCCAAATGCCGGTGGAGCAATGAAAACAGGCTGGGCCCAAGTAAATGGGACATGGTACTACCTAAATGCCAATGATGGTGGAGCAATGAAAATAGGTTGGGAAAAAGTAGACGGAAAATGGTACTACTTAGATGGAAATAATGGCGGAGCAATGAAAACAGGCTGGTTACAAGAGAACGGCAAATGGTACTACCTAAATGCCAATGATGGTGGAGCGATGAAAACAGGTTGGGAAAAAGTAGACGGGAAATGGTACTACTTAGATGGAAATGATGGCGGAGCAATGAAAACAGGCTGGTTCCAAGAGAATGGCAAATGGTACTACCTAAATGCCAATGATGGTGGAGCAATGAAAACGGGTTGGGAAAAAGTAGACGGGAAATGGTACTACTTAGATGGAAATGATGGCGGAGCGATGAAAACAGGCTGGTTCCAAGAAGGAAGTGCATGGTACTACTTAGATGCGAATAAAGGCGGAGCTATGGTAACTGGACAAGCTACTATAGACGGAAAGACTTATGTATTTGCTGATAATGGTCAGTGGCTTGAAAATGCTGGAGAAGTTAGTGCATATGGTTACCAAATGCCTATAAAAAAACCAAATGTGAGTTCAGGGTACGGACCTCGTTGGGATGAATCTCATAAGGGTATTGACTTTGCAGCAAAAACAGGTACACCGATTATGGCTGCTAAATCTGGTACTGTAGAATTTTCTGGCTTTGGCTCACCTGGTTCATTTAACGACTATGGAAATGTTGTAGTTATCAAGCATGCAGATGGATATTACACGTTATATGCCCACATGAGTGAAAGAATAGCTCAAAAAGGGGATTATGTTCAACAAGGTCAAGTAATAGGTAAGGTAGGAGCAACAGGAAGAGTTACTGGTCCTCATCTACACTTTGAATTGAAAACGGAATATAAATTTGGTCAAATTAATCCAACTCCATATTTACCATTTAAATAGAATTTAAGATTCAACATTTAAAAGAGTGATATATATTAAATACAATACAGTTCTAAGAATGGAGAGAGAAATATGAAAAAACAAATTGCAGCACTTACATTAGCAACTACTCTTGGATTGAGCATTCAACCAATTGTAAGTTCAGCAGAAACAGCTCAAAATACACAAGCGACTCAACAAAGCGGCTGGGTGAAAGAAGAAAGTGGAACATGGTTCTTTTATGAAAACGGTGCGAAAAAAACAGGTTGGCTGGCATTAGAAGGCAAATGGTACTACCTTGATCCAAATGCCGGTGGAGCGATGAAACTAGGCTGGGCACAAGTAGAAGGTAAATGGTACTACCTAAATGCCAATGATGGTGGGGCAATGAAAATAGGTTGGGAAAAAGTAGATGGAAAATGGTACTACTTAGATGGAAATAATGGCGGAGCAATGAAAACAGGGTGGTTACAAGATAATGGAAAATGGTACTACCTAAATGCCAATGATGGTGGAGCGATGAAAACAGGTTGGGAAAAAGTAGACGGGAAATGGTACTACTTAGATGGAAATGATGGCGGAGCAATGAAAACGGGCTGGTTACAAGATAATGGAAAATGGTACTATCTAAATGCCGATGATGGTGGAGCAATGAAAACAGGTTGGTTCCAAGAAGGTAGTACATGGTATTATTTAGATGCCAACCAAGGCGGCGCAATGGTAACTGGACAATTACAAATCGACAATAAATGGCAATATTTCACTTCTAGTGGTCACTGGGTAAAGGTTCTTGATGTTGCTCAAAATTATTTGGGTGTTCCTTATGTATGGGGAGGTAAAGATGCAAGAGGTCTTGATTGTTCGGGATTTGTTTATTATTCATGGAATCAAGCAGGATATTCAAGAGCATATCAGACTTCTCAAGGATTATATAATAACTCCCAAAGAATTAGCAGAGCTAATGCTGAGCCAGGAGATTTAGTATTTTTTAGCGAATCACATAGTGCAAGCAACATTACTCATGTAGCTATTTATCTTGGCGGAGATGATATTATTGAAGCTGCTAGTGGAAAAAGTATGAAAGTTAAATATTCTAAGTTATCTACTTCTTGGTATAGTAATAACTTGGTTGGATTTGGAAGAATAACGAATTTTTAATAGATAATATTTAAGGTTGTATATATTAAACTGTTCTGGCTTTGTTAGTCATGTTTTTAATCACGTAGGATATCTGGTATTCTGACCAATATCACAAGGGCTTTATAATTTCTAAAAAATATAAACCCTCAACTTGGTGATTTAGTTTTCTTCCACAGTACATATGATGCTGGTGGGGGTCATGTAGATATCCGAGTTTTAAATTGACCTTATAATCGTAAGCACTTTGTTGGATACGGAAGAATCCAATAATGCCGTTAAGAAGAACGTTTTAATAAGAAAAGGGAACTCTATATATGAGTTCCCTTTTCTCATTCTCTCTATAATGATTCACCCTACGAGTCCCTACTATTCTAGTTTCGTTTATAAACATTTGGTATAATGTTATACTGGTATTATAAATATTTATATCTTCAGATTTACACATAATAGTTCATTACTCATGAAAGAAAAGAGGTACAAAATGATGAGTACGAAAAAAACAGTAGCAATCTCTACACTAGCTTTAGCGATGATAGCGGGAGCTGACACAATTAACGCTGAAGTGCCTGATACCGTCAAAATACATGATTCTATCAAACAACAAGCAGACGAAAAGTTATCCGAACTAAATCAGGCGAAACAAAATGCAGAAGAGCGAGTATCAGAATTAAAACAGGCGAAGCAAAATGCGGAAGAGCGAGTATCAGAATTAAAACAGGCGAAGCAAAATGCGGAAGAGCGAGTATCAGAATTAAAACAGGCGAAGCAAAATGCGGAAGAGCGAGTATCAGAATTAAAACAGGCGAAGCAAAATGTGGAAGAAAAAGTATCTGAAGCGAAGCAACATGCAGAAGAGCGAGTATCAGAATTAAAACAGGCGAAACAAAATGCAGAAGAGAAAGTATCTGAAGCAAAGCAACATGCAGAAGAGCGAGTATCAGAATTACAACAGACGAAACAAAATGTAGAAGAGAAAGTATCTGAAGTGAAGCAACATGCAGAAGAGCGAGCAGCAGAATTACAACAGACGAAACAAAATGTAGAAGAAAAAGTAACTGAAGCGAAACAACATAGAGAAGAGCGAGTATCAGAATTACAACAAATTAAACAAAATGCAGAAGCGAAATTAGCGGAATTAAAACAGACAAAACAAAATGTAGAAGAGAAAATAGCAGAATTAAAGCAGATTAGGAAAGATGCAGGAGCGAAAATATCTGAAACGAAGCAACGTAGAGAAGAGATAGCATCAGATTTAAAACAGATACAGCAAACGATAGAAAGTAAATTAAACGAATTAACACGTACGAAGCAAACGATAGAAGAAAAAGTATTAGAGTTAAAACAAATGAAGCAAACGATGGAAGATAAATTAGCGGAATTAATGCGTACAAAACACGCTGTAGCAGAAGAGAAAATAGCAGATGTGAAGCAAACAAAGCAAGCGATAGATGAGAAATTAAATGAATTAACACGTGCAAAGCAAGATGTGGAAGCAGAGATAGCGGAATTAAAACAGGCGAAGCAAAATGTAGAAAATAAAGTAACGGAATTAGAACAGAAGAAACAAACGAACACGCCTCTTAAAGTGGAAAATGATAAGAGAGAACTTCCTAACGCCGGGGGAACGGAATCTAATACAACTACTCTAGGAATGTTATCCATTCTAGGTGGAATTGTATTAATCATGCGCAATAGAATTAAAAAAATGTTTCAATAAAATTAGTAAATCAAAACTGTTTTTTGCAATAATTTATATGGTTCTGTTGCAAAGTTTTTAAAACTAAGCTAAACTTTTGCAAAACAGAGTGAGGAGAATCATACATGAGATATTTTAAAGGAAAGCAATTTAAACAAGATATTATTTTGGTAGCCGTTGGCTACTATTGTCGCTTTTCTTTAAGCTATCGTGATGTCTCTGAAATTTTGAATGAACGTGGTGTTTCAGTTCATCCTACAACCATCATGCGCTGGGTTCATGAATATGGAAACCTTATCTATCAAATTTGGAAGAAGAAAAATAAAAGCATAGAACTATCTTGGAAATTGGATGAGACCTATATAAAAGTCAAAGGAGAATGGCGTTACCTGTACCGTGCAATTGATAAAGAAGGATACACATTGGATATTCAACTTCGTAAAAAACGGGATCATCAGGCTGCATATACCTTTATAAAAAGGTTAGTGAAAACGTTTGGAGAACCAACGGTTCTAACAACAGATAAAGCACCAGCATTACTTTGTGCATTCAAAAAATTAAAGGAACAAGGCTTTTATAAACGTACAACTCATTGTACAGTCAAACATTTGAACAATCTCATCGAACAAGACCATAGACATGTAAAAAGGCGTTTTGCCAAATCTGCAGGATTTCAAAGTATTCGTCATGCTTCACGTACCTTGAAAGGCATTGAAACCGTTCATGCTCTATATAAACGAAAACGAAGTTTGCAACAACCAAACTTCGTTTTTTCGACGTACAATGAATTACAACAATTACTAACGATTGCATAAAATCCATCTGCAATCATACCAACTTTTTATCTGTTAAGAAACTTTGCAACAGAACCATTTATATTCCTAAGGAGTGTCTCATAAGTCAAATTTTTGACTATGGAACACTCCTTTTTGTTTTTTTGTAGATGAATAGGTTGGATTATTCTAGTTTGATGAATCAGAACCATCACCGCCAGTGTCTGAATCATGATCAACACTTTCGTTTTCACTAGCACTTTTCATAGCTGCAGTAACAAAAGTTGCTGTCATCACGGCGTCCATCCACTCTGCTTCGGCATCTTTCGTAGTTATATTAGAGTCTTTATGTCCTAATGTATCTGTTGTGGAAGAATGCTGTTTTAGTTCTTTTTCAACAGAACGATGCTTATTCATCGGTTTTCCGAAAATCTTCATGAGTACTAATAAGATGAAACAAGCTATGGATACGATTAGGATAAACAAAATGCAGTATAAAACTAAATCCAATATTTCTGTCGTATGTACATCGTCCTTTCTTAAGGGAGCGTTCATGTTCTAAACAAGTGGTATATAAAGTTAAACAATAACAAAAAATTCGGTGCAATGAAATAACAAATTGAATAAAATATAGATTTGAGGGATAGCTAAGGTAGCTTTTTTTCGTTTCAGAGTTCATCTAATAGTCTGTATTTTACGATATGCGTAAAAAATGTAATGACGTATAATGAAATAGAATCTTTCAAATGAGGTGAAGTAGATGGCTTTCCGTATTGTTCGAAGTAACTAGTTTTCGGGTTGGAAAAAACGCGTACCAACCATCAAGGGAGAGGTCTGCCCTTTTTTGAAAATAAAAACTTTGAATCCATTGTGATAGTCGCTTTTTTTATCGAACTAAGAAACTGGCCGACTTTATTAAAAGGTCCCAGAAACTTAGTTTTTACACTCTTTTGGAAGGTGGATATACAATATGAATGAGTTAGATTATAAAAAATTTTATGATAAAGTCGGAAGATTAATCGGCTGGGATTTTAGTAAACTGAAATACGAAACTGAAGGTGCGTTATGGGAGTTTTATGAAGAAGTGATAGAGAGATGCAAACCCTCAGATGTTTTGCTAGATATTGGTACAGGTGGGGGAGAGAATGTATTAAAAATTGCATCGGCAGCTTCAAGTATAATGGGGATTGATAATTCAAGTGGAATGATAGAAATGGCACAGTCTAACTTGGAAAAAGCGTGTGTGTCAAACGTTCAATTTTTCAAAATGGATTCTGAAGATTTAAGATTTCCGAATGATTTCTTTGATATTGTGTCTTGTTGTCATGCACCTTTTATGGCGACAGAAGTAGCAAGAGTAATAAAAAATGGCGGTGTCTTTTTAACGCAGCAAGTCAACGAACGTGATAAATGGAACTTAAAAGAAGCGTTTGGAAGAGGGCAATGCTTAGGAGAAAAAGACGGTACATTAAAAGAAAAGTATGTTCGAGAGTTAAAGTATGCGGACTTTCATGATGTGCAAATTTTAGAGTATGATGCCATTGATTATTACCAAACACCTGAAGATCTCATTTTTCTATTAAAGTACACGCCTATCATACCAAGATTCGGTGAAGAAAAAGATGATTTTGACATTTTGGAAAAATTCATCATAACAAATAAAACAGAAAAAGGAATCCGTACAAATTCAAAACGTTTTATGATAGTAGCTTATAAATCTTAACATTTGTTACCGAACAAGGAGATTCATTATAAAAGCCGATCTCGCATTTCAAGGAGAACGGCTTTTTTGTGGTACTTGTGGTTAAAATATCATTAAACGAGCTTATACATTAGAATATCATCTACATATTCATTATCATTCATTTTAAATTCTTTTATTTTACGACCTTCTTCAATGAAGCCCATTTTTTTATACAAAGAGATTGCGCTATAATTTGTTGAGAAAACTCCTAAACTTATTTTCTCAATAAGAGGATTTTTCTCAGCCCAGTCTAGTAAAGCTTGTAGTAGCATTTTCCCAATTCCGAGTCCTCTATAATTTTTACTGATCATGATTCCAAAGGAACCTGTATGAGACAATCGTTTTTTGTTTTCGGTAAGAAATACAATCCAACCAACAACTTCACCATCTTTTTCAGCTACAAGTAATGTTTCTTTTTCATTTTCCAATACGCCCTGTACCCATTCTCTTTGTTCGGATGAAGTTTTTTTAAACTCTTCAGGTAACGAAATGAGAAAGTGACCTTCAGAAACAACGGATTTCTGTATGTCTAAAGTTGCTTCGGAATCTTCTACCTTTCCTATACGAATCGTGTAATTAGCAGTATCTTTTGGAATTGGCAATGATATTCCCCCCTTATAAAATCTTTTGTTATTATTCTATCTCTCTTTTAGAAACTCCTACTTAAATGAAACTGCTCCGTTTTTTTAGAAGGAAGTTTTTAGTTATTGGCGTATCTATTAAGTTGTCATTGGATTTCAGAAACTTTGGCGATGGGAAGGGTTAGATATTTACTCATATAAGGGAGTGGGAAGGTCTATGATTAGTAAAGTCGGTCAAGTTATGTTGTATGTAAATGACCAAGATGAAGCGGTGGACTTTTGGACAGAAAAAGTAGGATTTACTGTAGTTTCTGAAGAAAATAATGGTCAAGGAATGAGATGGATTGAAATTGCTCCAACAAAGGGAGCAGAAACAAGCATCATTCTGCACAATAAGGAATTCGTTGCTCAAATGTCACCTGGATTAAATCTTGGTACACCTTCTTTAATGTTTTTTACGGAAAATCTCGATGAATTACGTAGCAACTTATTAAATAAAAATATCACAGTCGGAGAAATTGTAAATATGCCTTCAGGTAGAGTATTTAACTTTGCGGACTATGAAGAGAATTACTTTGCTGTGATGGAGAAGAAATAAACTAAATCAATATTCATTTTAGGCGGCTGACAGGAATTGTCGGCCGCCTTTTTGGCTACCAGCTAGCCACCTCAACATTAGCTTTTAACCATTTTTCCCAAAGTGGATCTTCTATTTTAAGTAAGCTTAATGAAGTGCCTTGCATATCTAAAGAGGTTAGATGGGTTCCGACTTTTACAAATCGAATATCTAATCCTTCAAGTTCACATAAACGGCGAATGTCATTTGCGAATATATACTGTTCCATTAATGGGGTAGCACCTAAGCCATTAATGAGGATTGCAAACTTGTCACCTTTTTTCCAGCGGTAAATACTTTTCAGTTTATTCATTAGCTCAATAGCCAATTTTTCAGAAGAAGATAATACTTCTTTTCGGTATCCTTTTTCTCCGTGGATGCCGACTCCATAGAAAACTTCATTGTCTTGTAAAGTAAAAGAAGCTTTGCCTTGGACAGGGTTAGTCGCTGGGGAGAGCGCGACTCCTAATGTATGCAGATTACGGCTGACGGAATGGCCGATGTCCGTTAATTGCTGTAATGAGTAGCCTTCAAGAGCTGCTGCTCCGAGTATTTTATGAACGAAAATCGTCCCAGCTACTCCTCGTCTTCTTTTGTTAAAGGAAGCATCGTCTTCAATAGAAACATCGTCATTCACAATGACATGATCAATAAGTCTTCCTTCCTCTTTTGCCAAAGATTCAGCAGTTAAAAAGTTTTCTACGTCAGCTTTAAAGTTTTTTATGATTAATAGGATACTCTTGCCCTTAGGCACAGAGCGAATTGCTGCTAATATTTGTTCTGATGTAGGGGGGGTAAAGATTTCGCCATTGACTGCTACTGACAGCATTCCTTCTCCTACATAACCAACATCAGCTGGTTCATGCCCGCTACCGCCGCCGCTTATGATGACAACATCTTGCTCAATTTCAGCAAGGTCTTTCCGGTAAATGATGTTGTGTTCTCGGTTATAAGATATTCTATCGTTATGTTCAAAATAAAAGCCATGTAACATATCCTGAACAATATTTTGAACATCATTCATAATTTTTTTCATTGTTTTTCCACCTTATGATTTGTTTGCTGATTGCTTTAGTAAAAGGACTAATTGATTGTTTATCATATTTTTCATCATCGAAGACATGATAGATGGGTCTACAGCGCAATGATTTTCAATCCAATTTTTTATTGTTCCAACAAAGCCATGACTATAAAAAGAGGCTAGTGTATCTTTTTTCACCTCAGAAATCGCTAATTTACAGCCAATTAATAGCTCATCGATAATCTTGATGTATAAGTTTTTCGTATGTTCGAATAGATAATAATTAAATGAATTTTGCTCGATTACTTTAAATGCATTTAGGTAGAACCTCTGATTTTGGTAAAAGTAATGGAATAATAGGTCGAAAATATTTTCCCATTTTTCATAATCAAGAAAGTCTATAATATTTTCCTTCGTTTCTTCTTTATAAATCCAACCTAACAATTCAAATTTATCTTTAAAATGATAGTAAAAGGTTTGCCTGCGCATTTGACAATTCAACATAATATCACTCACAGATATTTTATGAAAAGGTTCTGTTTCCATTAATTGTTTTAGCGAGTTCGCTATGATTTTTTTTGAAATGATAGAAGAGGTCATTATAATCATCCCTACAACTTTATTCGTTTTTAATAATTAACATCCTAGTCTATAAATGAAGTGGGTGTCTTTAGACAAATCGTTCATTTTGTCCGTTTACCATAAAACGCTTTCATTTTACTATAGTTAATAAGAATGCGCTTTCAAATATATCATAATTCAGAAGGGAATGTATCGTGGCAGGAATCCCCTATGAATCAATCCAATTATGAAAGTGTGGATACGAATAGGTTTGCGAAGAGTGTAACAAAACTTACAGAGGAGGAATAATAAATGAAAAAAATTATAAATCAACCTGAAACCCTTGTTATGGAGATGTGCAATGGAATGGTTATGGCTCATCCGGAACTTGAGTTGTTAAAGAAGTATAAGGTAATTAAGAAAAAAGAAATGAATGAAAATAAGGTTACTTTAATTAGTGGCGGCGGTAGTGGACATGAACCGGCACACGCGGGGTTAGTAGGGAAAGGAATGCTGGATGCGGCGGTATGTGGAGATGTGTTTGCTTCTCCTTCACAAATCCAGGTATACCAGGCAATTAAAGCAACAGCTAGCAAAAAAGGTACGCTGCTTATTATTAAAAATTACAGTGGAGATATCATGAATTTTAAAAATGGAGCTCACTTAGCTACTGAAGACGGAATTCAAGTAGAATATGTCCGCGTAGATGATGATATTGCAGTAGAAGATAGTCTTTATACAGTAGGACGCCGCGGTGTTGCAGGAGTTATTTTAGTGCATAAAATTGCTGGTGCGGCAGCAGAAGAAGGTATGGATTTAATGCAGGTCAAAGCTGTAGCGGAAAAAGCAGCGGCAAACGTTCGAACAATTGGTCTAGCGCTAACTTCCTGTACAGTTCCCGCTAGTGGATCACCTACTTTCAAATTGGGTGAAGATGAGATGGAATATGGCGTCGGTATTCATGGAGAGCCAGGCAGAAAACGGGAAAAAATTGCGACTGCAGACGAATTAGCCTTACGCATGACAAATGACCTTGTGAAAGATTTAGGACTAGATGAGGATGCTGAAATTGCTGTTCTAGTAAACGGCTTCGGCGGTACACCGCTTCAAGAACTGTATCTGTTTAACAATGCAGTTACTAGAGAGTTAAGTAAAAGAAATATACGAATCAATAGAACGTTTGTCGGTAATTACATGACGAGTATTGATATGGCTGGAATTTCTCTAACTGTAATGAAACTGGACGATGAGCTGAAAACCTTATTATCTAAAGAGTGTAATACACCTGCGTTTAAGGTAGGTGGACCAATTGAGAGCGTAGAATACGTTGATATTGAAGAACAAGGGGAAGACAAGCCTGTTTTCTTTGAGACGGAAACAGCGGAGGAACATGCAATCATCAAGAATGAGGTAATCACATTAAATAATATGATTTATCTTGTAGATAAAATGAGCGAAGTTATTATTAAGAACGAAGTACCATTCTGCGAATTGGATACGCATGCAGGTGATGGTGATTTTGGCATGAGCGTTGCTAAGGGATTCAAGCAATTAAAGAGAGAATGGCGCTCGATTTTGGATCAAGAGCGTTTAAATATAGGAACATTCCTAGATGCGTGTTCTATGGTGATTATGGAGCATTGCGGTGGAGCTTCTGGTCCAATTTGGGGCGGAGCTTTCCGAGCTGCAGGTAAGGCTGTAGAAGGGAAAATGGAATTAACAGTCGGAGAATTTGCTGAAATGCTGGAGGCTTCACTTAAAGGAATACAGTCCATCGGTGAGCGATCTTTCGGAAGAGGAGCAGAAGTAGGCGATAAAACGCTTGTAGATGCACTTGTACCTTGTGTAAATTCTTGGTCAGAAAGTGCTGCAACTGGTACAGACTTTAAGACTGCTTTTGAAAAAGGGGCAGCGGCAGCCGTTAAAGGAGCAGAATATACAAAAGAAATCGTAGCTCGAATGGGTCGCGCTGGTACGGTTGGCGAAAGAAGCTTAGGGTATCCGGATGCTGGTGCCTGTGCTTTAGGAGTTATCTTTACAGAACTCTCTCTCAGCCTAAAATAATAGTCGTACGGTATTTCTAAATGCTAGATAGCTTGAAGGAATGTACCCTATAGAATAGACAATGAAAAAAGTCTATTCTATAGGGTTTTTCTTGTATGATTTGAGGAATTTTGTTAACAGAAAATTCATAATTATAACATATATTGGTGATTTAAGAAAACTAATTATTTACATTTAAAGGGGGTTAGCCTAATATTTTTAATATAAGGAAGAAGAAATTTAAGATGTTTGACAACAAATATATGAAACATTCATCCATGTACGTACTGAATTAACGAATGGTTAAAGAGGAGGGGGAAACATGGAGAAAACAATCATACATTTGGAAGGATTTATTGTTTTAATAGCGGCTATTTATATTTACGCATTAAATGAGTTTAGCTGGTTGCTATTTCTCTTGCTGCTTTTTGTACCGGATATTTCAATGCTAGCGTACCTTATTAATAATCATATTGGTGCGCAGATTTATAATCTGTTCCATACTTACATAGTATCGATATTACTTATTTTGATCGGTATCTTTTTTAAGTACGATGTGATCTTGATGGTCGGTCTGATTTGGACAGCACATATTGGAATGGATCGTTTGTTAGGGTATGGCCTGAAATATAAGACAGGGTTCAAAGATACTCATATTCATAAGTTATAAGATATAGTAGGAATAAATAACATTCATCAAAAAATGAGGTGTATTTTTACATACACCTCATTTTTTGATGAATAGCTTATATATTTGTTTTCGAATTTCAAAATAAATGTGTGGCTGTGTATGTAGAATGAAGGAAAGCTTCATTATCTTTCCTTCATTCTACATGGAATAAAGCGTTTCAAAAAAAACTTTTTTTCTTATTTAGGTTTCTTAGCTTAGTGACATAGATATCAATAGAGTCTAAATCTAGCTGTAGATGTTGTTGAAAACCTTGATTAATCCGATGTTGAACAGTTTCGGAAATGGATTTAATGCTGTGTTTATTAGGATAAGATAGCTCGACAGTGATTTTTACAGTGGGGAGCGTTAACATATTAATGATAATTTTTTTACATCTAATGACTTCCGTTACAGATTCACATTGTCTTTTGATGATCTGTTCTAATGTTTTGCTTGAGATGTGAATAGAGTCTGGATGGAAGTGTGGTGTAACTACTGTTGTTTCTCCCATGACTTCGTTGTTTGGTGATAAAATTTTGATTCCTTGTTTAATTATTTTTCGGAAGAAGTTTTGATCAATCTGATTATGCGGTATAGGAATAACATGCTTTCCTTCTGTTTTACGTACATATTGTGCCATTTTGATTTGTGTTAAGGTTCTGATTTCATCGATATGGATGTAGTGATTAATTGAGGGAATCCCGAGTCTCAACGCAATGAAATCTACCATTTTATCGGAAGTTCCGATAATTAAAAGTTTATGAACATTCAGTTTTCTTAAGGCGGTTCTCACTTCCTGTGCATGATCATTAAAATGAAAAATCGCTCTTTTTACGGCGGTAAAAGAATTTTTTTCGTATTTGGCAGAGAATCCAGCTACTTTTTTTCCGTTCACAATTAATAGGCCGTCATCGATAATAGCGGGTATATGATGTTTATATGAAAAGGTGAGTGCAACTGTACTTTTTCCAGTACCACTTGGTCCACTCAAAGCATAGACTTCTATAACAATCCCTCCTTAATATTTGTTTTAAGATGTCCTCTTGTTGAAGTATTTTTCATATGAAAAAAATGCTTCTCTGTGTTGAAAGAGAAGCATTCTGGTTTTAAGTATCTAAGTTGTAATGGGCTTCCTGTATTGTTAAATAGTTCTTTCTATTTTTATAGATTGATCCAAGGTTGTAATATATTGAAGTAATAAAAGTGAACAGCGCTGATAGAGTGTATTACAGATTAATAAAACTCTATTTTTTGATAGCTTTCTAAGGCTAATTTAGGGTCATTCATATAGAAGTAAGTATCGCCTATCTTTTTTAAGACTGTATTTACTTTCTTTGTTTTATTTTTCTTTTCATAACTTGCTAATGCCTCACTATAACTATTAATTGCCTTTGAATACTCTTGTTTATGACAACACATGTCCCCTAATAATTCATAGATTTGATCCATGAACATAAAGCGGTCTTCAGAATATAAAACATCATTACAGTATTTTTCTGTTTCTTCTAATTGCTTCTCTTCGAAAAATGCTGTGGCTAGTTCTAATTTAATATTATTAATGCTTTTGGATGGCTGGTTTAAGTGAATAGAGGAATCCAGAGCCTTTAATAAATATTCAATTCCCTTTTTTGTCTCGTTATTTCTTACGTATAGTATCCCTAAATTTGTGTGAACACTAGCTTCTTCAGCTTTCTCGTTTGATAATTTACAGAAGTTCAAGGATTTTAAAAATTCGCTTTCAGATTTTGTGTGATCCTTTAATTCCATATAGCACACACCAAGTGCCATATGTATTTTTCCCTGTATATAGAAAGTGTTCATGAGCTGATTTAATTCAATTGCTTCATCTAAAAAATGGATAGCGGAATGATATTCCTCCATTTGTCCATGGACTATGGAAAGGCTTAGAAGCAAGGAAATTTTGTTTATGTCTTGAATTTGTTCATATATAGAAATCTTATATGCTCTTCTTAATGTTTGCAGAGCCAGTTGTAAACTTCCTAACCGTATAAAGGTGTATCCGAGCCTATCTAAACTTTTCAGCAGCCACAAATTTTGGTTCTCGCCTTCAAAATGTTGAATACTTACCTCATAGAAGGATCTTGCCTTTTCGTAATCCTTATCGTATTCGCAATACTTACCTCTAATCCAATTGAAAATACCATATTCCAAATTAGAAACATCCATATTTTGAATAGTTCTTTCTAATTTATCAATGATTTTTTTTACTTGTTCAAATTGGGAAGTTGTTACATAGTTTTCAGCAAGTTTCAATTGTCTACCTAATTCTAGCGTGCCGATTTTTTTATCTACAGGCTTTAAAAGTATATCATCTAGGGTACAGTTGAGTTTTTTTGCGAATTTTTCTAGAACTTCATATGTGGGCTGTACAGATCCTTGTTCAATTTGACTTAAATAACTTCTTGTAATAATTCCTTCTGCTAAATCTTGTTGTGTTAATTTAGCCTTCTTTCTTAAAGATTTAATTTGTTCACCTATCATAGCTACACGACCTCGCTTCTTCTAACTATAAGATATGATTTTAAAATTAAGGATCAAAGAGTATATTTATGAGTTTTCTGGATACTTCGGTAAGTAGAAAAACAAGGTTTAATATCTATCTAAAACATAGAGATAATTATAAGTTATGCTTTTCTTAATGTAATAGTAACATTTGTTTAACAAAAAAACAAAAAGTTTTTTTTGTTTAAAGATGTTAACTGGAAGATAATGCTTGAGCGGAGCGGGTTATATTCGTTTACATCACTTAACATTCACTTAACAAAAATAAAATAATTAAAATTTGTTAAAAAAATGTTGACTGAAAATTCAAAAGAGGATATGATGAACTCACACAAGTTAACATTCACTTAACAAATTAATGAAAAATAAAAAAGTTAAAAAGATGTTGACTGAAAATTCAAAAGAAGTTATGATGAACTCACACGAGTTAACATTAACTTAACAAAAAACAAAAAAAGTGATTTTGTTTAAAAATGTCTACTGAAGGATTTTCTTACCATATGATGAAAGTGTATAAAGCATTAAAAAATATAATGAAAAATTAAAGGGAGAGATTAAAATGACATTTAAAACAATTGGAAAGTTACAATCAATTTTAGCTGTGGTAGTGATGGTAGTTATGGTTACAGATCCTGTTTGGCCATTAGTGTAAAAACGACTGTGTTAGCAAAAATAAAAAAAGAATATCAGTAGAGGATCAAAAATCTTTAAGACTTCGAAGAGCTTATAAACTCTCTCTAATCTAAATGTTAAAAATGTTGTGCTACTCGAACTTAAAGATAAAACATTAACTTATAGAAAGAAGGCGAAAGCAAGTACAAACATTAGGAAAAAATCCTTTTCATATATTGATTCATAGAATTGAAGCTACTAAAAATGGAAGAAACTAAGAATTGCATAAGTGATAAATGATATAGTTCAGCACTTTGCATACAGCAAGATACATGTAGAAAGACTTATGCAAAATGAAATTGAAGGAAGGAAATGTATGAAATTATTTTGCATCCATTACGCTGGTGGATCAGCTAAGGTGTTTCAGTCATTGGCAAAATTGTTAAATAATCAATTGGAAGTTATTCCATTAGAACTTCCAGGTCGCGGAAAACGCTTGTTAAAAGAATTGATATACGATTTTGAGAAAGGCTGCCAAGATTTAATTTCTATAATTAAGCAGCACTTGAGTGATAAACACGAAGAGTTTTCCTTGTTTGGCCATAGTATGGGGAGTTTATTAAGTTTTGAACTTGCACACCTACTAGAAAGACAAGGGTTTTCGTTAAAACATGTGTTTTTAACAGGAACTCGACTTCCTTATCAATATGAAAATGATTCACTAGTAGATGTAAGTAAGAGTAATGCTGAAGTAATAAAAAGGATTAAAGCATTAGGAGGAACTCCCATTGATGTAATAGAGAATCCGTACTTTGCTAAAATCTATCTTCCTATTATTAAAGCAGACTTACATATGATAGGTTCCTATAGGTACCAGAAAGCAGGTGAAAGGTTAGATACTCCAATCACAATAATTAATGGAACAGAGGACCCTCTTACTAACAATGAATGGGATAAGTGGTCAGAGTTAACAAGTAAGGAAGTGCAGGTTATAACGGTGGATGGTGGTCACTTCTTTATCAATGAGCAACAGGAGTTTTTGGCTAAACAAATTTGCTCACAACTTGAAAAATATCAATTGGTACACACTTAGATGAAAAGTAGGAGGTCACATGAGCAAACAATATCTCGAAGAATTAAAACAATTTGTAGAGTTGCATATTAAATCCCAAAATTTACAGTATACGTTTCCGCTTGAAGTACTGAGTCGTATTTCTTCTTATAATACTGAAACAAAAGGATCATGGGAGTATGAATGGTTACAAGAAGGAAATAGAGTTTTAAGCCAAGATAAGTTAGAAGCGATACAGTGTTTTAACTTCGCTCGGTTCCCGTATGTTAGTAATGAAACTCAAAAGAAAGTATATGATAGTTTACTAGAAAACTTTAACACCTATGTATCTCAAACGGATATTAAACAGGAATGGTTACAGCTGGAAAGTAGAAAATGTAAAGTATATACCTCAAACCTTGATAAAGCAAAGCCTTTGTTAATCGTAATGGGCGGTATCGTTTCCATTAAAGAACAATGGTATAAGTTTTTGGAGGTAGGGCCTAAGTTAGGGTTTTCAGTTATTGTTACGGAATTTCCTAAAGTAGGAGAAAATACAATACCTTTTAGAGCAGATTCGTATAGGATGCTCCAAGAAATATTAGATCATTTTCAAAATGAGGTGGATGTTAATCATACATATTATGTCGGTATGAGCTTTGGGGGACAATTAGGAATACAATGTGCTTTGCAAGATAGTAGAATAAAAGGAATTGTAACAGTAGGTGCTCCTTTATATGAATTCTACCATTTGGCTGATCAAAACTGGCATGATATTCCTTCTGTTACTAGAAAGACATTAAGTCATGTATGTGAATTGACAGAAGATGAGTTAAGAAAGGAACTTGTGAATTTTAGTATAGATGTAAACGCTCTTAATAGATTGAAAATTCCTATAACTTATGTGTTCAGTTTAAAGGATGAAATTATTCCAATTACAGAATTGGCGTTTATTAAGCAGCATATCAGTAATTTAGATCTTATTACATTTGATGATGTTCATGGTTCACCAAATTACATGGGACAAATTCAACAATTAATCCCAGCGAGAATTATGCAGCAATACCAAAATAATCAATATGCCATTCAATTGGAGAATCATATTTAGGGAGGGATAAGGTTTGGCGCGGAATAGAGTTGTAGTAACAGGTATCGGAATACTTTCATCCTTAGGACATAATAAACAAGAAGTAATTGACCAAATGAAAAAAGGACAAACAGGGGTTGATACACTCAGAAAGTTTGATACAGAGAAGTTTATTAGTCAAATAGGTGCTGAAGTGAAAAATTATAATGCAGCGGATTATTTTAATCCAGAAGAGATCGAAAAGTATGATCCTTGTGTGCAGTATGCGGTCATTTCCATAAAAGAAGCTTTACATGAAAGTATGGTGATGAATCAAACTTCTTCTAATAGGGTTGGTCTAGCTTTAGGAACTTGTAACGGAGGTGTGAACTCATTAGAAGAGCAAGGAACAATCGAGTCGTTAGATCCAGGACAAACGAAAAAATACCCATTTTTTAATCAAGCAGACCATGTTGCCCAATATTTCGATTTAGGCGGGCCTGTAGTAACAATCAATACGGCTTGTGCTGCTAGTGGAAATGCGATTGGTTTTGGTTTTGAAATGGTTCAGAAGGGTTATGCAGATGTAATGATTGCAGGGGGATCAGATTCTATGTCCTCATCGGTTTATGCTGGTTTTAATGCGCTACGTGCATTAAATTCAGTTCCGTGTTCTCCATACAATACTTCATATGGACTTAGTTTAGGAGAAGGAGCAGCTTTTGTAGTATTAGAAACACTAGATCATGCATTAGCGAGAAATGCAAAAATCTATGCAGAAGTGTGTGGATATGGACTTAGTAGTGATGCATATCATGAAACAGCCCCGCATCCAGAAGGAGAAGGGATTAAAAATGCTGTTATCCGTGCATTAAAACAAGCTTCTTTGCAACCTAGTCAAATCGAATATATTAATACGCATGGAACAGGCACAAAAGCCAATGATACCGCAGAATTATCTGGATTGGAAAGAGTTTTTGGAGTTGAGAAATTTAAAGAAATTCCGATTAGTTCAAGTAAGGCTTATTTCGGACATAATTTAGGAGCTGCAGCATCTATAGAATATACTACGTCCATATTGTTAATGCAGGAAGATTTATTGCCAGCTACAATTAACTTTCAAGAAAAGCGAGAAGGGTGCGAAAATGCGAATCTGATCACCAATGAGATGAAAAAGCAAAAGACGACTTATTTCTTGTGTAACAACTCCGCTTTTGGTGGACATAATGCATCTATTGTATCAAGAAATTGGAAAGACTATACCGAGAATGGACAAGCGGTATCATCAGTTGATACAGATAATAGAGTCTATGTTACTGGCTTAGGGAATTGCAATACAATATCTGCCGAAAAACAAACTAGTCTTATAGAAAAATTGATTTCAGAAGAAGATATTCCGGCTAAATTAGATTTTAGTCTTAAAGAATATAATAAAGATTTATATGAAAGAAGGATGAATTCATTGGCGCAATATAGTATTGCTGCTGCTGATCAAGCCTTTAAAGATGCAGAGATACAAACACCTTTAGAAAATGAAGATACTGCTTTTATTTATGGAACAGCTAGAGGTAGTTTGCAAAGTTCTGAAAAGTATTTTCAATCTATTCTGAAAAAAGGTCTAGAATATGCTAGTAGCATTTATTTTCCTGACATGGTTTTAAATTCAGTAGCAGGAAAAGTTGCTAAGAAATTTAATATTCGCGGATTCAGTAGTTCCATTAGTACAGGTGGGAATGATGGTCTCTTTGGGGCTGTATATGGCTATGAATTCATAAAGGATAATGGTCATTCAAAATGTCTCATTGGATCAGGTGATGAGTTGTCTGATTTATCGGCTGAAATAGATAAGTCACTTGGATTGAATGAAAGTGTATATCCAATAGCTGAAGGAAGTAGTTGTCTTGTACTATCTAATGATTTAGATGGAAAAGCAGCCTATGCAGAAATTATAGGGACTGGCTTAACCTTTGGAAGTGATGCAGTTAGTTTGAAAAAGGCAATTGATAGTGCCTTAGAAAACTCAGCTGTTCCTATCGGAGAAATTGATTTTATTTTCTACAATTCAAATGGTTTATCTAGGGACATAGATATCTATGAAAATTTATTTAATGAATTAAACGTTGCGGATCATGTATTAAAGCACTGCTTTAATTCAAAAGGATATTTAGAGTCTACTAGTTCATTGAATCATTTATATGTGGCAGCTGAACTATTTGGTGAAACAATCAAGGATGTAGAAGCTGTGAATCAATATTTTAATCAAGATGTTACAAAGTTTTCAAAGGGTCTAATTGTGAGTACCTCTTTAAATGGTAATAATGCCGCTGTTGTAGTAAGCAAAGTTAAATAAGCATGTATTACCTTTGATAGAGTGATATAAATTTAGTAAAAAAAATTAAAAAATAAATTTAAAAAAATTTAGGAGGCAATTCAAATGAAAAATATTCAAGAAATCAAAAACATTATTAAGGAAAAAATCTTAGTAGAGAGATTAGAGCTTGAAGATATTACGGCAGAAGAAATCGGTGATAATGAAGCTTTATTTGGAGATGGATTAGGATTAGATTCTGTAGAAGCATTAGATGTGATTTCAGGAGTTGAGGAAGAGTTTCAAATTAAAATGCAGGGTCTTCCTGAAGATAAAATACGTGAGACATTTAGTTCGGTAGAAACATTAGCAGCTTATATTAGTGAGCGTTTATTGCAGACGGTATAAACTTTCGACCTGTGAAGTCTGCAACAGTAAACTTCACAGGTTATTCTTTAACATGGGAGAGGAAGAAGAATGACTCTAAAAGATAAGGTTGTTATTGTAACAGGAGCGACCAGAGGGATAGGTAAAGAAATTGCAGTCCAATTAGCAAAAAGCGGTGCAAAAGTAGTTGGGATTTATGCACGAAGTGAAAAGGCTGCCAATCAGATACAAGATGAGTTAAATAAATATGGGCAGGAAATTTATTTCTATAAAGGAGAAGTAAATGATAGAAATTTTGTACACCAAACGATCCAAGACATTATGAATAACCATGGGAAAATTGATGTGTTAGTCAATAATGCAGGGATCAATCGAGATAATTTTATATTTCAAACCGAGGAAGTTAATTGGAATGATGTTTTCCAAACAAATTTCGGTGGTACATATCATTTCTGTAATGAAGTTATTCCGTATATGGTGAAACAAAAAAGTGGGAACATCATTAACATGGTTTCAGTAAGTGCTGTAAATGGAAGAGAAGCGCAAACAAATTATGGATGCTCAAAAGGAGCTATTATAGGATTTACACGCATGTTATCAAGACTGTACAGTACGCATGGCATAAGGGTTAATGCTGTAGCTCCTGGGATGATTGAAACAGAAATGATTCAGCATGTGCCAGATAATAAGCTAAGTAACTTTTTATATCATACGAATACAAAGGCATTAGGCCAAACTGAACAAATCGCAAATGCTGTTATGTTTTTGGCAGATGATGAGAATTCATATTTTACTAGTACAGTATTTAAAATAGACGGTGGATTTTTGAGATAGGAGGGTAGTCAGTTGGAGAAAAATTTACTCATTACAAACTGTGAACAATCTTTTAATCAATTCATTGGGGAGTTTTATTTACAACGTGGTTATAATGTAATCTTTTACTTTCAAAATGAAGAAGCGAAAAATAAGTATAAAAAGCACTTGGAAGAAACAGGAATGAACTTTGAAAAGTACATGCTTATCTGTAATACTCATATCTGTTTTGAATCTTTAGAGAAAGAGGTAGAAGAAATTGCTGGCCGCTTTGGTAGAATCGATACCTTAATTCACGGAAATGAAATGCTTGATGAAACAAGTTACTTTAAGAAAGATCCGATTGGTTTAGAAAAAATGATTGAGGAAATGTTTGAAAAAATCTACTTGTTTAGCCGAGTTGTCACGTCTCAAATGATTAAAGCGAAGGAAGGAAAGGTAATCTTCCCACTTATTTTCGATGTATTATATCCGGAATATTACCCAAGTTCTCCGATGCTAAATCACGGAAAGATTTCTCTTATGAAATGTATGTCACATGAGTTAGCAGCATTCAAATTGAATGTAAATGCCATGACATTTGGATATTATGATAACGACTTTGATTCTGCAACGAAAAAAGAATTAAAGAAGAAGTTAGAGATATTTGCACTACGCCCAAGGTTATTAAAATTACAAGAATTAGTTCCTGCTTTGAATATGCTCGTTGAGCCATCCGTTCCAACAATGGGTGGAGAAAACATTCATATTGGTGCAGGTATTGAGACAGTCATTTAAGGAGGAAATCTAAGGTGGATGAAATTAAAATTGTTAGTTTAGGAACATTTTTACCTGGTACGCCAATTACAAATAAAGACATGGAAGATACATTGAGTGTAAGAGCTGAGTGGATTGAAAATGTTATTGGAAATGAATCTAGATATTATGCAATTAACTTTGAAGAGAAAAAAATAGATTATGATTTAATTGATCTATGTGAAAAAGCTGCTTTGGATGCTTTTCAGAAATCCCCATTACACTCCTTAGAAGAAATTGACCTTATTATACTATCCACAGCTACTCCAGATCATTTAATGCCTGCGACAGTAAATCTTTTAGCTGACAGACTTGGTTTGCAAGGAATCCCTACCTATCAAATTCAAGCAGGGTGTTCAGGAGCGTTACAGGGACTAGATGTCGCACAACAGTTTTTAAAAGCAAATGATTATAAACATGCATTAGTAGTTGGTGGAGATGTATGTAACAAATATATGGATTTAAATAGAGATTTCAAAAAGCTGCGTTCTTCAGAATTGATTAATTATGTATTATTTGGAGATGGTGCAGGTGCAGCTATTCTGAGTAAAAATACAAAAGCACCTGGTTTTAAGTTCTTACAAATTTCAAATAAATTCGAAGGGTTGAATCGTAAGCCTGCACAGGTAATGAATTGGATTGGGAATATTCCTTCTGATGTGCAAGGAATGACGGCAAGGCAAATTGCTAAGAAATATCCATCAGCTCAAGAAGATTATAAAGCCATTGAAGAACACGTTCCTACCTTAACAAAGGAAATGTTCAGTACATTACTGGAAGAAAACAAATGGGAAAAAGATGAAGTAGATCACTTCCTCCCTCCGCAATTAGGTTGGAATATGACTAAGAGAATTATAGAGTATGCGGAATTGGATTTTGATAAAACTACGAATTGTGTAAAAGAAACTGGAAATAACGGAAATGCCTTACCTTATGTTCAGCTAGCAAAGTTAAGTGGAAAAATAAAATTGAGTGAAAAAGTAGTTGGAGTAGCAATAGAATCATCGAAATGGATAAAAACAGGATTTGTTTTACAATACGTATAAAAGGTGGTCCCTATGAATGATAAAGAGTTAATTAAATTAGTAAAAGAGTCTATCAAAAGTCCCGCAAGTCAAGAAACATTTTCAAATATATTGCATGACCTTCAAGATGTAGAAGCTGTATTAACAAAGGAAAAAATCGGATTCTTACTAAGGAAATTGGATAAGGAACAGGTCCCAGACTTTCATAAGTTAAAGGTAGGGCTGGTAAGTAACTTCACTGCTGATGACCTGATTAGTTATTTAAGATTTGCTTCCTTTAAAGATTCTATCTTCTTAGACAATTATGTAAGTCCTTATAATCAGTATGTATATGAACTGATGAATAAAGATAGTGAACTTTATAAATCAGAACCTAATGTGACGGTGTGTTTACTTGACGAAGGATGTATTTTTAATGAAATCAGTTTAAGTTCCACGATTGAACAGATTGAAGCGACTGTCATGCTTAAATTAAATGAATTAGAGAACTTAATTAAAAACTTTACACAGTTAAATGGTGGATTATTCATATTAAATACAATTCCATTATTAGGCCTTTCCCATCATAGTGTCATTGACTATAAAACAAAAGCGAAGCTAAGTAAATTATGGAGGAACTTAAATAGCCATTTATTATCCTTAATGGATCACTATGAACAATTGATTGTCTTAGATATTGATCTTTTCTATCAAGATTTAGGAGTAGCTGTAACGGATAATAAAATGCGTTATTATGGATCAATGAGCTTTTCGCAAGAATTGTTACATGCGATTGCTGAAGAAATCCATAAAATACATCGCTCAATTTTGGGGCTGCAGAAAAAGTGCTTAGTTCTAGATTTGGATAATACTCTTTGGGGCGGAATTATTGGGGATGCTGGCGTACATGGAATCGACTTAGGTCCAGATGAAAAGCCAGGTAATATCTATCACGAATTCCAAAAGGCGATACAAATTTTAGGAAACCAAGGCGTTCTATTAACTATTAATAGTAAAAATGAGTGGTCTAATGCAAAAGAAGTGTTCCATACTCATCCGCATTCCGTTTTAAAAGAGGAAGACTTTGTAAAGGTGTGTTCTAACTGGGAACCTAAACATGAGAATATTAAAGAAATCGTTAATGATTTAAATATTGGTATGAATAGTTTAGTTTTCATTGATGACAATCCATTTGAGCGAGAAATGGTAAAAACATATCTTCCTGATGTAGAAGTACCGAATATGCCTAAAGAACCATCTTATTACATTTCAGAGCTATTAAATAAGGGGTGGTTTAATACAATCTCTCTTACAAAGGAAGATTATTCTCGAAAAGAAAAGTATCAGCAAATTGTGCAAAGAGAAACCTTAAAGAAAACGTCTCATTCGATAGAAGAATATCTAGAGGCTCTAGATATTAAAGTTGAAATTATTGAGCCAAACAACTTTACCATTCCACGTTTAGCTCAGCTCACACAAAGAACGAATCAATTTAATATGACTACTGAGCGACTACAGGAAAATGAAGTCAAGTCTATGGGCGACACTCCGGGGCATCACGTTTTTGGGTTTAGATCATCTGATAAGTTTGGTGATAATGGTATTGTTGGTGTGGTGTTCGTAGAAGAAATCATTAAAAACGATGAAAAAGTTTGGAATATTTCGAATTTTATTATGAGTTGTCGTGTCTTCTCAAGAGGAATCGAAACGGTAGTATTAAATCATGTGTTAAAACAAGCAAAAAACGAAGGAGTACATGTAGTAATTGGAAATTACATTCCTTCTAAAAAGAATCACATTGTAAAAGATCTTTATACCAATCACGGGTTTAACGTATTAAGTGAACAAAATGAAAAGGTAGTGTTTGATTATAACTTGGATGAAATGCAGTTAAAAGAAGTGCCATGGATTCAATTATCTACAAAAGGGGAGGTAGTACAATGACTTTAACAAGTACGCTAACGGAATTACTTGCAGATATTTTAGAAGTGGAAGAAGAAGAAATTGTTTTTAATAAAGAGTTATCTGATTATGAAGGATGGGACTCTGTAAACAGCTTACGTATACTAACTCATGTTGAGGACGAATTTAACCTTCGTTTAAGCATGGAGCGATATGCTAAAGTACAAACAATTGGAGAATTGCAGGAATTAATTGAGGAGACAAAAAATGAGCAGTGAGATTCTGAATTATCCTAGCCAAAGGAAACACACATATCATTTTTTAGATCATGCGAAAGAATTTAGTCCTGTTTATCTTAGTGTAGATGTCGATGTGTCTAATCTTCAAAAGTCCAGAGACTATATCTACGCGAGCACGCAAACCAAAATTAGTTACATTGCTTTTATTATCAAAGGTATTTCAAAGGTATTAAAGAAATACCCGCAAGCAAATGTATCAGTCAAAGAAGCACTTTCGCCTAAAATGGCCGTTTACAATGAAATTATTGCAAAGTTTACTCTCGATAAAACAATTAATAAGGAAAGAGTTGTTTTAACGGGGAAAGTGTTTAACAGTGATTCAAAGCCTCTAGAAGAGATTCAACATGATATAGAGTACTATAAAAACACTGAATTTCAAGAAATAGAAGATTTTAAACCTATTAAAATGCTTCATTCTTTACCTACTTGGTTAGGAAATATTCTATACAAAATGAACGTTGGTAATTTAAAGAAAAGGCATAATATTCAAGGAACATTTACCGTTACTTCTCTTGGGCATAGACCTATCAAACACTTTTATCCAATCACTTCGGCTACCCTGTGCTTTGGGATCGGGGCGATTGAAGAAAAAGCAAAAGTAATAGATAGTAGCATTGAAATCCGTCCTATTCTACCAGTATGTTTGACATTTGATCATAGGGCTATAGACGGAGCGTTAGCAGCCGACATCTTGGCAGAAATAAAAGAACAATTGGAGAAATGGGGGGATTAATATGGCTAGGCGTCCTAAAAAGGATAAATACGATGTTATTGTAGTAGGCGCTGGAATGGGTGGATTAGGTGCAGCGGTCTATTTGGCTCAAGAAGGATATTCCGTATTAGTTGTGGAGCGTCATTATAGAGCGGGCGGATATGCTCACTCATTCCGTAGAAAGAAATATACATTTGATTCAGCTGTACGAATTGTAGCTGGAGCGAAAGATGATGGCCTGCTGTATGAATTGTTAAAAAAGGCAGGACTGAACGATCAATTAGAATTTGAACGACTGGACGAAGTGTATTCTGTTTTCTATCCTGATCAGAATTTTACAGTTCCTCGTCAAACGATGGGATTAATAGAAACATATAGCAATATTTTTCCTCACGAAAAGAAGAATATTGAAAACTTAGTTAAGGAAATGGAAAAGTTGTATGTGGCAACGATGGAACTTCTAAAATCAAGAGATCCAATGAAAATGTTAGCTAATGAAACAATTATGAAGTATAGAACGATGACTTTTCATGATATGGTAGCTTCATTTTTAAAAGATCCAAAAGCTATTTATGCTTTTTCAGCCTTATGGGTTTACTATGGAACTCCTCCTACAAAAGGAAGTGCAATGTTTTTTGCTTACGCGATTATGAGTTATTTCCAAGAAGATATTTATTATCTAAAGGGAAGTTTTCAAAAGCTAGCAGATGCTTTTGTGGGGCGTGTTCAAGAATTAGGTGGAGAAGTTTGTTTGAACAATGAAGTGAAAAAGATTGAGGTAGAAAATAAGAAAGTAAAAGGGATTCACTTATCTACTGGAGAGTATGTAGAAGCACCAATTGTAGTATGTAATGGTGATCTTACCAAAATGATGCACGAGTTAGTTGGAGAAGAATTTTTCACAGCTCGATATAAAAAACGTATCTCCCGTCTTACACACTCCATTTCAGCTTTTGAAGTCTTTATGGGAGTAGATTATCCACTAGAAGATTTAAATCTGGCACATGAAACATTTTTATTTACTGGTTATAACTATGATGAATTCTTTAATAAACATAAAAACTTGAAAGAACTAGGAGTGGATGGATTAAGCGGTCTTGCCATCACTACCCCAACTTTAGTCGATAGCTCACTAGCTCCTGAAGGAAAACATGCTTCTGTTATTACTACACTGGTTCCTTATGATATAGGAAGGGATTGGAAAGAAGTGAAGGAGCAATATCAGGAAAAATTGATTCGTATGGCTGAAACCGTTATCCCTAATTTATCGGGGCATATAGATTTCGTGGAATCTGGGACTCCAAAAACAATGGAGAGGTATACGAATAACACAGGTGGAGCTATATATGGCTGGGAACAGAACATGAATCAACTAACTTCTAGGCCTCAACATGAAACACCAATTGAAGGGTTGTATTTATCTGGTCAGTGGACAGATGCAGGTGGTGGAGTGGTTTCGGTATTACTATCAAGTTATAAACTACTTGAAAAGCTAACAAAAACAAAAGTCGGTGTTTAGGAGAAAGAAGATGAAATGTGTAAAAACGATATGTAATGATCATGCAGCAACAGCTTATATCTATTTGGATTCTAAAGAAACAAAAAATAGTTTAGACTTTACATTTGCTACAGAGTTGCTAGAAGAAATCAAGTATGCAAATCAAAATCCAGATATTAAGACCATTGTATTTTTGAGCCAGCATCGTAGTTTCTTTTCTAGCGGTCCATCACTACCTGGGTTACTCGAAATAGGCGAAACAAAAAATCACGCTGAATTGCAAAACATGCTAGATATTTTGAATGAAGTCATAAAAGAAATCTATTACTCTCCAAAGGTGACTATTGTAGGATTCAATGGATATGCCTACGGAGGAGGGCTAAATATATTTCTAGGATGTGATTATCGTCTTGCGGTAGAACGAGCTAAGTTTATTGAAAATTTTCACAATATGGGAGTGACAGCAGATTTAAGTAGCAGTTATTTTCTCCCTCGCTTAATTGGGATGACGAGAACATATTCTATTATCCTATCTGGTGATTTATTTACAGCAGCAGAGGTAAAAGATTGGGGATTATTTAACGAAGTATTTCCTTCTACAAAAGAAATGAAGAGTCATATAGAAGAATTTTGTAAAAAAATACACTCACAAGACTTTTCGGCAATACAGCGTACAAAGATGTTATTGAAACATTCACTACAAAATACTTTAGAAGATCAACTTTGTATGGAAAATGAAGCCCTGCAAAATAGCTTTAAAAGTGATGAAGTCGTAAACCGTTTAAAAACTATATTAAATCATTCTATGATCTAAGGAGGGTGACTGCATATGTCATCTGTAAAAGTAAGAGTAAAAGTAGATGTAGAAGAGTGGATGGTTAATCCAAATGAAGTATTACTTCAAGAAGCTCCGTTCATTTTCGTAGACAAAATTGTAACAGTGAGTGATGAGGAAATTATTTGTTTAAAACATTTGGCCCATAATGAACCGTATTTTAAAGGCCATTTTCCAAAGAACCCTATACTCCCAGGGGTATTAATGGTGGAAATGGCAGCGCAAGCAAGTCTAATTCTTACTACGTATAAACAAAATAAATTTAAGTTTGATGAAGACTCTGATGCTAAGCAAGAGGGTTACTTAGTAAAGACGAATAACTTTACTTTCTATAACAAAGCGAAACCAGGTGATTCTCTTAAAATTCGAGTGAGACTTACACAAAATACAGGAAACTATTATACAGCAAGTGCACTTATCAGTTTTGCTGACAGCAATGGAAGAGTTGCAAAGGGTGAATTAGTATTTTATCTACCAAGTAAGGGGGAGACAAAAAATGTTAACTAAAGATGTTGTGATTGTGGGAAGTGGCCCTGGAGGAGCATTGTTAGGATACTTATTGGCGAAGTCTGGAATTGACGTACTTGTTATAGAAAAAAGTGCTACTCTAAAAAGGAATTTTAGAGGAGAAACAATTGCACCTGGATCGGTATCACTTTTAAAACAACTTGGCCTGTTTGATAAAATTCCAAAAGACCAATATTTGAAGGTACAAAAACTCCTTATGTATGACAAAGATGAAAAACTTTTAGGTATCGATTTTAAAAATTTTAATCATGAACAAAAGTATGGAATTGATATGCCCCAGCCAACTATTTTAAATGTGATTTTAAAAGAAGCAGATCAATTTGAAAATTTCTCATATTGGAATGATACAAGTTGCCTGGAACTAATGGAAAATGAAGCTGGAGAAGTGGATGGAATTATTTGCAAAAGAGGATCTGAAAGTCTAAAAATCAAAAGTCGATTAGTTGTTGGAGCGGATGGACGATTCAGCACAGTTCGAAAATTATCTAAACTTCAATTTGAAAAAAATGAATATGATCGTGACCTTGTTTTCTGGTTTAAAGTTCCGAAACCAGAGGGATGGCCAGAGGAATGGAAAGAAACAAGTATTATTAAAGTAGATCGAAATAATCACTTAATTCTCTTACCTACTTTCCCAAATCTTTTAAGAGTTGGTATGTATATAGAAAATAATGGGATTTCTGAGACGTACGCACAAGGAATCGAAGCGTTTAGAGAGAAAGTCATCGCGCTAGAACCAAGATTAGAAGAGGTGATGCAGGAACATATTAAAGATTGGAATGATACTACATTACTTAAAATTTTTACTACATTTGCACCGAAGTGGTCTAGAAATGGACTCATTTTAATTGGAGATGCTGCACATACGTTGTCTCCAGTTCTAGGACAAGGTGTGAATGTCGCGATGCAAGATGCAGTAGAGTTAGCACCGTACATTATACAAGGGTTACAAAATGAAGATGTACAGGCAGAACCGTTAAAGCATGAATTATTTATAGAATTTGAAGAGAAAAGAAAGAAAATTATATCTTTTATATCAAATTTTCAAGAAGAACAAGAAAATGGTTTAGCAGCAAAAACCGATCAGGAGTGTAAAGAGAGAGTAATAAAAATGAAAATGCTTGATAACCATCCGTTGAAATATCAAATGATGAGTCCTATACAGTATGGAATTGCTTTAGAGAACTAACGGAGGAGGGGCGTGTATGTTCTATGGCATTGGGATAGATTCGGTTGAGATAAATAGAATTGAGTCAATGTATGATAAACGGCCTGAATCACTAGTTAATCAAATCCTGACTGAAGCTGAAAAGGAACAATTTTATTCCATAAAACAAAAAAAGCGAAAAATGGAATGGCTATCTGGGAGATTTAGTGCAAAGGAAGCCATGTCTAAAGCGATTGGCACAGGGATTTGTGGAACGTTCGGTTTTCATGATGGAGAGATATTAAGTGATAAAAGTGCGAAACCAGTTTTCTATTTATCTGAGAAGACGAAAAGTTTTTTGCCTAACGGTATAAATATATATGTAAGTATTACGCATACGCAAACTACAGCTTCGTCTGTTGTAGTATTAACGGAAAAATAATATAAGTAGGGTAGTTCCATCTTTTTGAGAAGTGGATGGCCTATTGAATCAAGAAGTGGAAATACCTTATTTATAGCTGTATATGCAGTTTATGTTATATGAATATTTTCTGTTAGCTAGAGAGCAAAGATTCAGATTTTCTCATTTGAATACATATTACCAACTGATTAAGAGGGAGAAAAAAGAATGGAGATTACAGAAATTCAAAAGTTAATAGATGCGCTTCATCAATCTTCTATTGATGAATTGGAGTATCAGACAGAAGACGTAAAGTTACGCTTAAAAAGAAATAGGAAAAAAAATACGCAGTATGTTGAAACGGAAAAGAAGAAAGTTGAATCTTTTCCAGTAGAAAATCTGGTAACAGAAGTTGCTTGCACGAATCAAGTGGAAGAATTGAAACCAGTAGAAGAAACATATGTGAAAGAAGATTTATATGAAATTACCTCTCCCATGGTAGGAACCTTCTATAGCTCTCCTTCACCAGGAGCAGATCCGTATGTCAAAGTAGGACAAAAAATAGATAAAGAAACGATTGTTTGTGTTGTAGAAGCTATGAAATTATTTAATGAAATTGAATCAGAAGTACAAGGGGAAATTGTAGAGATATTGGTTGGCAACGGAGAGCTTGTAGAATATGATCAACCAATGTTTCTGGTAAGGAAAAAGTAGGGGTGATTGTAATTGATTAAGAAGCTATTAATTGCGAATCGTGGTGAAATAGCAGTTCGAATTATTCGTTCCGCAAGAGAATTGGGAATTAAAACAGTGGCAGTGTACTCTAAGGCTGATAGAGATGCCCTTCATGTCCACCTAGCAGATGAAGCTCATTGTATTGGTCCAGCGCTTGCAAAAGAAAGTTACTTGAATACAGTCAATATTATTTCTGTAGCAAAGTTAACACAATGCGATGCGATTCATCCAGGATACGGATTTCTAGCGGAAAACGCTGATTTCGCTGAAATTTGTAAGGAATGCAACCTTATATTTGTTGGGCCAACTCCTGAGACGATTAGGAAAATGGGAACAAAGGATATCGCAAGAAAAACAATGATAGAAGCTGGTGTACCCGTTACTCAAGGATCAGATGGAATTATTAAAAGTGTTGAAGAAGGAATTAGGATAGCGGAAGAAATCGGATACCCAGTTATTATTAAAGCGACTGCTGGTGGTGGAGGGAAAGGTATCCGAGTTGCTCAAAACAGTAAAGAATTAGTTGATGGGATTCGTCTTACTCAGCAAGAAGCGAAAGCGGCGTTTGGGGATCCTAATGTATATTTAGAGAAATATATTACAGATTTTCGTCATATTGAAATTCAGATTTTAGCAGATAGTTATGGCAATGTCATTCACTTGGGAGAAAGAGACTGTACAATTCAAAGAAGGCTTCAAAAGTTAGTAGAGGAAACACCGTCGCCTGGTATCACGATGGAAGCCAGAGAAAAGATGGCGAAGTTAGCTGTAAAGGCAGCTCAAGTTGTTAATTATTCAGGGGCGGGTACAATCGAATTTATCTATGATTTAAAAGAGAATAAATTTTATTTTATGGAAATGAATACAAGAATTCAAGTTGAACATCCAGTTACAGAAATGGTTACAGGTATTGACATAATTAAGGAGCAAATTCGGGTAGCCTCTGGAGGAAAACTAAGATATCAACAAGACGATGTGAAGTTTAATGGCTGGGCGATAGAGTGTCGCATCAATGCAGAAAACCCAGAAAAGAATTTCATACCATCACCTGGAACTGTTCATGAATACCTCCCTCCTGGAGGATTTGGAGTACGTATTGATTCAGCTGTGTATGCAGGTTATAGTATACCTCCTTATTATGACTCTATGGTAGCTAAAGTGATTGTTCATGGAGAAACGAGAGAAGAAGCAATTCAGCGAATGGAAAGAGCGCTTCGTGAATTTCATGTTGCTGGTATTAAAACGACCATTCCTTTTCATTTAAATCTGTTAAATAATAAAACATTTATTTCTGGTGAATTTAATACCAAATTTTTAGAATTACATGATCTGAAAACGAAAGAGCTACAAAGTGTTTAAAAAATAGAATGACAAAGAATGGTTTATCAATCATTTTCATTATGGAGGAGATAAAACATGAATAATAAAGTAGTGCTACAAACAGAAGGATTAATTACCCTGGTTACAACTATCTATTTATATAGTTATTATGAGTTTAGTTGGTGGTTATTTTTAGCATTAATACTTGTACCTGATATTGGTATGCTTGGATATGCGATAAATGAAAAAATAGGTGCAAGTGTTTATAACTTTTTTCATACGTACGTAATATCTATTTCTGTATTTGCAATTGGATTGTATACAAACCAAGATTGGATTTTAGCATTAGGAATTGTTTGGACAGCTCATATAGCAATGGATCGAACTATCGGATATGGATTGAAGTACACACAAGCTGGATTTAAAACTACTCATCTTACAAGAGTATAATGGATGCAAATTTTTCGTTTGAATCGAATGAATTCTTAAGTGTTTGTTAGCTAATAAATGGGAGGAAGAGTTGTGATTAAAGAATTAATTCCAAGAAAAAAGAAAGATTCGACAGTATCAGCTGTGCAATTAATGTCTGATGTTCCAGATGGAATAGTAGTTAAATGTCCAAAGTGTAAAAAAATCATATATAGCAAAGATTTGCGTAAAAATCTAAAGGTCTGTGTAGAGTGTAATCATTATTTTCCGATGAGTGCTTTAGAAAGAATTGAATCTTTATTGGATCAAGATAGTTTTGTGGAATACGATGGGCGCATGACTTCAAATAATCCCCTTGGTTTTCCTGGGTATGAAAAAAAGTTAGAATCTGATCAAAAGAAAACAGATCTTAAAGAAGCGATAGTAACAGGGGAGGGAACGATTCAGGGACATAGAGTAACTCTAGCAGTTATGGACACTAGGTTCCGAATGGGCAGTATGGGATCTGTAGTAGGAGAAAAAATTACAAGAGCGATAGAATTTGCTTTAGAAAAGGGACATCCTTTTATTATCTTTACGGCTAGTGGAGGAGCTAGGATGCAAGAAGGAATTCTAAGTTTAATGCAAATGGCAAAAACAAGTTCTGCCGCTAAAATGTTAGATTTATCTGGGAATCTGTTCATTTCAGTTATGACATCCCCAACTACTGGAGGCGTATCTGCTAGTTTTGCTTCTCTAGGTGATTATAATTTCGCAGAGCCGGGCGCTTTAATTGGTTTTGCTGGAAGAAGAATTATTGAACAAACAATCCGTGAAAAATTACCAGATGAATTCCAAACGGCTGAATTTTTATTAAAACATGGTCAATTAGATAAAATTTTACCAAGGGATCAAATACGTAGTACATTAGCGACTGTTTTAAGTCTTCATTCAGGGGGAAGAATACAATGAAAAATTATTTGGATTTTGAGCTTCCAATTGTAGAGTTAAAAGAAAAGATCGTAAGTTTGAGAACGTATATGGAAACGACAGGGTTTGATTTATCTGAAGAGTTAGAGAAATTAGATAACAAGTTACGTGTACTACAGAAAGAGGCCTATCAACAAATGAAGCCTTGGGACCGAGTGCAAATTTCACGACATCCTAATCGGCCAACTACTCTTGATTATATTCAAGAAATATGCACAGATTTCTTAGAATTACATGGGGATCGTTCATATGGAGATGATCCAGCTATGGTTGGTGGTATTGCAAGATTTGAAGGTATGCCAGTAACTGTTATTGGACATCAACGTGGAAAAGGTACAAAAGAAAATATATATCGAAACTTTGGTATGCCTCATCCAGAAGGCTATAGAAAAGCGCTTAGACTTATGAAGCAAGCTGAAAAATTCCAACGCCCTATTATCACCTTCATTGATACAAAGGGAGCTTATCCAGGTAAAGCTGCTGAAGAGAGAGGGCAAAGCCAAGCTATTGCAAATAACCTTTTTGAAATGGCAGCTTTAACAGTACCAGTGATTAGTGTGGTAATTGGAGAAGGTGGTAGTGGAGGAGCATTAGGAATTGGGGTATGTAACCATCTTCACATGCTTGAAAACTCAACATATTCGGTAATTTCTCCGGAAGGTGCGGCAGCACTTCTTTGGAAAGATGCTTCAAAAGCACAGCAAGCAGCTGAAACAATGAAAGTTACGGCACATGATTTAAAGGAATTAGGCGTTATTGATACACTGATTCCAGAAGTAAATGGAGGCGCCCATCATAATGTCAAAGCACAGGCAGGGGAAATTAAAAAAGTTGTAAAGGAATCCTTAAATGAACTAATGTGGTTAGGGAAAGAAGAGTTACTAAAACAACGCTATCAAAAATATAAACAAATCGGAGAGTTTTCTACTCCAGAAGCTATTCATGATGAAATACGTATAGTAAATGCCTTGTAAAGGATTGAGTCTAGGGGAGAGCACCTCAACATTATCAGTTCAATGTCGTATTCATGTAGATAGAGATGAGACTTCCCCTTATATTTATAAAATAATTTGTTGGAAGGAAAAGAGCTAAGGCTCTCTTTTTTTTCTTTAATTGACTTTAGGAAAGAAATTTCATGACTTGGAGTTTTAATGATATTTGAAAAAAGTTTAACAATTCTCTTAGAGTGTAGCATTATTTGAAGGAATAATTTTATGCCAATAGTAGATATTTGAGATTTGTTATATTAAGTTATCTGGCATTTTGTAGTATATATAAAAGAAATAAGATGAAATATCAAAAATGAATGTAGTTTAACATATTTTAATGATATGTTCGGGAGGAGAGAAGCTATATCAATAAGGTATGGCTTCTTTTTTATTTGAAACTCCGTTTGCACTTATGAGGAGTATCGCCTGGCTATTCATTCCAGCGGCGATTATCTTATTTCTTTTCTTTGGATTTAAGGCGAATAAACTTTATAAAATACATGTTAGTTAAAATCTTAAAAGATGGCTTCGATATTGCATCGAAGCCATTTTTTCTAGGGAATTTAATCTATTTTTGATACATTAATAGTTGAGACATACAAATAAGGGGTAGAGATGCAGAAATGGAATTATTTGATTATTATAAACGGAAAGGAAGATTTAAACTTCTAATCGGAACAGTTATTTTTCTATATGTACTATGGTGTGTATATGGAACGTGGGGAATGGTGGATTGGGGACAGGTTATCTTTATTTTGATTGTTTCTTCTGTTTTCCTCGGAATTGGATTTTGGCAACTGCGAAAAGGAAATACGATCGAGAAGAATTCGGTGAAAAGTAATGTAACGTTTTGGGATGTTGATACGTTCGTCGTATTAAAATTACCGAAACGGAATGCACAATTTGGTTTATACCATCCTGATGGGGGATATGTTGCTGGAACAAAGATCATTTCATCTAACATTCTATTTTCAGTGATCCCTTTTTTAGGGAATAGAGATGTGTATGGATTAGAAACGAGTAGCGGGGAAATTCTTGCTTATTTTCATACGGAAGCGGACAGGTATGATTGGGTAATCTATGATTCAAATTATAACCAAATTGGTATGTTTAAAGAAAAGATGATACAAGGGTTTGGTGCGATACGTGGTTCTTTAATGACGAATAAAGAAACGAAGTTGTCCGATGTTGAAGTGGAGTTTGATTTTATCCAAAGTACGCTCCGTACAATAGACGGACGTACACTAGCAATCGGTAAGCAAGGGTACATGCCGATAGAATGGAGCGAAAGGTTTATGGGCCTTAATGTGCCTACTATTGCATTCGGTTCCAATGCATCTAAGAATGAAAAAATGTTAGGAATAGCGTTGTTCCTTTATAGTTTACGTACAATTGAGATTCGAAAAGATAGAGCGAGTGTTTAATAGGAAAATGATATATATTAATCCTTACAAAATTGTCACATTTCTGTAAGGTTATAAGATAGTTTATTTTCTTTTTTAATGTAATAATAAAGCCATAAGAAATGTTCATACATAAGAGGAGAGTGTCAGTAATGATTGTAACAACAACATCTGGAATTCAAGGAAAAGAAATTATTGAGTACGTTGATATTGTAAATGGTGAAGCGATTATGGGTGCAAATATTGTTCGTGATTTATTTGCTTCTGTTCGTGACGTTGTAGGTGGCCGTGCTGGTGCATATGAAAGTAAATTAAAAGAAGCACGTGATATTGCAATGGAAGAAATGAAACAACTTGCACAGCAAAAAGGAGCAAACGCTATTGTTGGCGTTGATGTAGACTACGAGGTTGTTCGCGATGGTATGTTAATGGTTGCGGTAAGTGGTACTGCTGTACGTATATAAAGTGAAACTTTAATCAGTGGGGGGTTTCTTCATCCCCCACTGATTATTAGTTGAACCAATCGGGCTTTTACGGGCAGTTGATCCCCCACCTATCTTCCTCGTTTCTCTTTGAATCTTGAGGTGGGGGTCTTACTGCCCGTTAATGCGGGATAAAATAAAAATCCCTTTAGAGTAGATATACTTTAAGGGGATTTTTCGGCTTCTTTTAACTTTCTCAACATTGCAAGGAGATAAATATGGTAAAATAGTAAGTGGATGGGAGTCCATACATATTATTAAAATTAAAGTGGTTATCAAGTCGGAGAGAAGGCACTCATGAGAGTGTCTTTTCTTTTTGATTTAAAGCAAATAAACTTTATCCCACATTAACAGGCAGTAGGACACTCTTTATTTTGGTCTACTTTTAACATAAAAGCATCTATTTAAGATGTTTTTTTCTTTTTAAAGAAAACGTCTCTTTTTTTATAGAACATATGTTTGTTTTAGTGTATAATAATCTTATCAAATAAAATGAGGTAAAGACAGGTGAAGAAAGCGTATTTTTCGAAACGGATCTATAAGACAGATTTCCCCCATGAGATGGTAGATGCAGTCACATAGACAATCGAAACATGTAATCGGGCGAAGCGATTTGCATTTCAAACGATTGTTCAGGAAAAACGTTGGAACCGTAAGATGCATGACAAAGTGTTCTGCCCTCGATATAAGAAAAAGTAGCTGTACCTGTTTTGTTTTCCTGTCGTTGGAAGATAGAATGGATTGTCTCACATAAAGACACTACCGAACTCTATATCGTTGTATCCTCTTTGTTGAACGAGAGGAACTGTTTTTGCCTTGGCAGAAACAGGAGAATCCCCCACCTCAAGCTCGTTTGGAGGTAGGTGTGGGTAGTTCAATCAGTAAAAGCAGGTTAATTTTGTGACGGCTATTTTGGCTTCCTTTTAATTGCATAAGGATGGGTTTATTCCCCTTTACTCTGAATCACAGGCAGATTACCTGTGATTTTCTAATTTGAAGGGAAGCGGTATGGTGGTAAAAAAATAAAAAGTGCAGAGAACGTGATGGATTGATAATTAAGGTTATGTCTTGCCCAAATTATTTGAAGAACTAAGAGAAGGAGTTGGGATAAATTAAATAAGGAATGATGTAAAATATTTTTGCGTTTTATAAGGAATTAGAAAGATATATTATCTGCAAAATAAACAAGCCGTGGCAAATGAGACTATTTCAGAAGGCACTTTAAATAATGGATTACCTCTCATTATATTTGTTTATGGTGGAAATATCGGAGGGACTTTATGGAAAAGAAGATTAATTCTAGAGTAATATTAATAACTTTCATCATTGGTGCATTTTTCGTAATATTAAACGAAACCTTATTGAATATTGCTTTAACTAAGTTAATGACTATATTCAACGTTGATGCTCCAACTGTTCAGTGGCTGGCAACTGGGTTTATGCTTGTTATGGGTGTTTTAATGCCAATTTCCGCATCATTAATTCAATGGTTCACTACAAGACAATTGTTTATAGGTGTTATGACTATTTTTTTAATTGGAACAATGATTGCTGCTTGTGCAGTGAATTTTCCAATGTTGTTAATCGGTCGTATGGTACAAGCTATTGGTACAGGGGTGTTAATCCCTGTTATTATGAATGCTTTGCTCTTACTTTATCCTCCTGAAGTGCGTGGGAAAATTATGGGGACCTTTGGTTTGGTTATCATGTTTGCACCTGCACTGGGGCCTACTATATCGGGGGTAATTGTTGATTTATTCGGTTGGCGATGGTTATTCTTATTTGTTATACCTTTCGTGTTATTTTCAATTGTATTTGCGTTAAAATATTTACAAAATGTCGGAGAGGTTACACGTCCTAAGATAGATATTATATCGATTATTCTCTCAACTATTGGTATTGGTGGAATGATTTATGGTTTTAGTAGTGCTGGAGAACATGCAAGAGGTTTCTTATCAATAACAAGCATTTCTATTATCATGATTAGCATCATTAGCTTAGTCCTATTTGTTCTACGCCAGTTGAAATTAGAGCAACCACTATTGGATGTTCGTGTATTCAAATATAAAAGTTATACAAGAGGCGTCAGTCTTTTTGTTATTGTTATTATGGCGATGTTTGCATCTGAAATTGTAATGCCAATGTATTTACAAGGACCTCTCGGATACACCGCAAAGGTAGCTGGATTATTGTTATTGCCGGGTGCGTTATTAAACGGCTTGATGTCACCAGTAATGGGTACTTTATTTGATAAATATGGTCCTAGAAAATTAATAATTCCTGGTACAATTATGTTGGTTGGGGTCATGATATTCTTTAGTAATATCACTCCTTCAATACCGATATGGTCTTTCATAATGGTATATATCATATTGATGCTATCTATTTCAGCAATTATGATGCCAGCTCAAACAAATGGATTAAATGAATTACCGAAGCATCTATATCCACACGGCACAGCTATTGCAAATACTTTGCAACCAATTGCAGGAGCACTTGGAGTCTCTATCTTTGTAAGTATTATGACCCAAAGTACTCAAAGTCATATTGAAAAACAATCAACTCCAGTAACAGAACAGTTAATGAATGAAGCCATGACAGTCGGTGTACACCATGCCTACTGGTTTGCCTTATTCCTATGTTGTATTGCTTTCGTTATTGCGCTATTTATCAAAAAGGCAATTGCTCCAGAAGCTGATACGGAGTCTTGAAAGTAAGGTTTTCATTCGATAAGTTAATAGATTTATCATATATTGTTGAATAATTAGATCCTCATTTTTTAGTGATGCCACTGAAAAATGAGGTTTTTTATCCCGCATTAACGGGCAGTAAGACCCCCACCTCAAGATTCAGAAAGAAACGAGAAAGATAGGCGGGGGATAACTGTCCGTAAAAGCCCGATTGGTTCAACTAACCATCAGTAGGGGATGAAGAAAACCCCCATTGATGGAATTTTCACTTTATAAAGAATGTTAATCAGAATGTCTAAAGTACTACGAAAAATAAAGTAATTTGAAAATGAAAGTCGATATTCTCAACTACGAGGGTATCGACTTTTTCCATTTTTGGACTTGAAATAGAGTCACGATGTTTTATCCCTTTAATCAAAGAATGCTAAGTGAGTTTTGATCAAACTTTATAGAAACACCATTAGCCAATAGTTCCAAATTCAGGCGTGATTTTTAAATAAGAAGGCATCTTTGTTATGAAAATTGTAATTAATATAAAAGGCAAAAAAGTTTTAAAGGAGTACTTGAACCTAACACGATGTCAGGTTGTATAGTAGTGTTGCCGGCAAAAATAATTCGTACGAAATGAGGGGTTGATTCTGAATAAAAAAACTTGGAAAGTTGGAGAATTAGCTAAGCAAACCGGACTTACGGTACGGATGCTCCACCATTATGACAAAATTGGATTGTTTTCTCCTTCGCAGTCTTCTGATAAGGGACATAGGATTTACAATGAAACAGATATCGCCAAGCTACAACAAATTATGTCACTTAAACAGTTAGGTTTTGCTTTGGGTGAAATGAAAGAGATGATGGAAAATCCAAATTTGAATCCGGTCGAAGTTATAAAAGTACAGTTAGAAAGTATAAAAGAGCACATTCGAATACAAGAACAATTATGTAGTCGGTTGGAAAGAATATATGAGTTGCTGAATAGTCAACAAGAAGTAAGCGCAGAACAATTTATAAATTTGATTGAGGTGATTAATATGAGTAAAGATAAATATTTTACCCAAGAGCAACAGGAGAAGATGTTCAAACAAATGGGGCTAGAGGAAAGAAAACAATATGTAAGTGAATGGGCCGAAATAACTGCAAAGATACAAGTGGAATATGAGAAAGGAACACCACCTGAAAAACGAGACGTAACGCAATTGGCAAAGCGATGGAATGAACTCCTCAATAAGCTGACTTTTAGAGATCCTGAGATATCCAAAGCAGCTGAACGTTATTATAAAGAGAATCCTAAAATAGGAGAGAAATTGGGGATAGATAAGATTGATAAACAGCTTTCTAACTACATTAAGAAAGCTATGTCACACAGTTAAATTCATCTTTATTATAGAAAAAGTCGTAAGCATTTGTATAGCTACGGCTTTTTCTTTTTAAGCAATCGAGCGAGAGTATTGAATAATTTCTTAGACTTAAACAACTTTATTATCCCTTATTTCTAGAACATTTTTAGCCCCTGAAATGGATACAAGCATCGTTAGAAGTTTTCCAGAGGAGGGAGATACTGAAATAGAAGGCATTCCGTTTTCTTGGATGGACGAAATGACTTCCTCTAAAAAAGCATCTTGATTCTGAAACACTGAATCGATATAGCTGTTAATTTGTTTCACCTTTAAGAATGCTGCCGTGTAGGATGTTATAAGATTGATTTATAGTATAATCTAATGGTGGAGGTGGAAAATGAAGAAATTAAATACAAATATAGATTTAAATACAAATTTATTAGAAGCGGTGTTTATTCCGAGAAGATTTATCGTTTTATGGATAACACTCGTGTATATAGCTTCGATGCTTTTAGAATTGCGTGACAACTTTTTTTCTATTGATAGCTTGTTCTTTACAATCGTAATTGTTATACATACTATTTTTCATTGGTATGCTAGTTTATTAAAGAAGAGTCAATTGCTTTACTTCTTTTTTATTCAACTCTTTATTGTGTTTTTCGCTGCATTTATTGTACCACATGCTTCGATAGCGGTTTTTGTTGGTTTAGCTCCTATTTTAATTGCGCAAAGTTTATATGTGTATAATAAGATATTCAAAGTAATTGCAGTCTTTACTTTTATGTATGCAATATTTTGTGTTGCCATTAGTGTCAATTATGGTGTAAATAAATTATCTATTCTTATCTCTATGTTCTTGTTAGTACTAGCAATTATTGTTCCTTTTGCCTATATTAATAAGCAGCAATTTGATGCGCGTAATCGCATACAGAGATATATTCAAGAGTTAGAATCTGCATATATAAGGGTGGAAGAATTAACATTAGCTAATGAGAGGCAGCGAATGGCAAGGGATTTACATGATACATTAGCGCAAGGTCTAGCGAGTTTAATTATGCAATTGGAAGCAATAGATGCCCATATGCAAAAGGGGAATACTAAGCGATCTCAAGAAATTATTCAACAAACGATGGTAAGAGCGAGAAAAACTTTACATGATGCAAGATTGGTTATTGATGATTTGCGTTATATGACTAATTCATTTAATAAAGCGGTAGAGGATGAAATTCAACGCTTTTCTGAGGCTACATCTATACATGTCAGATTTCATATTCAAAGTCCCCCTCATATTTCAAGCTTAGTAAAGGAACATTGTTTATATTTAATAAGTGAATGTTTAACGAATATTGCGAAGCACTCACAGGCAACGGATGTAAATATAAAAGTTGATTATATGGATGATTTTGAGATGTTAACAATCAAAATTGAAGATAATGGAATTGGTTTTGATACTGGGTATATCGGGAAGAATCCTGGACACTATGGTTTAATTGGCTTAAATGAACGTGTTCGCCTAATTGAGGGGAGAATACAGATAGTAAGTGAAAAGATGAAGGGAACGAAAATTTACATTCAAGTACCGATAAATAAAGAAGGAGATAGACATGAAGTATAATGTATTAATTGTTGATGATCATTTCGTTGTAAGAGAAGGTCTAAAATTAATAATGGAAACGAGTGATTCATTTCAAATAATAGGTGAGGCTGAAAATGGAGAAGAAGCTCTTTGTTTAATCGAGGAAAAGAAACCAGATATTATTTTAATGGACTTAAATATGCCCAAAATGAATGGTTTAGATACAATTGAACATTTAAAGAAACAACAGATTAATATTCCAATTATTATATTGACTACATATAATGAAGACGAATTAATGATAAAGGGAATTGAATTAGGAGCAAAAGGATACTTATTAAAAGATACTGGCCGTGACAATTTGTTTCGAACATTGGAAGCGGCTATTAGGGGCGAGACTTTATTACAATCAGATGTTATGGCAAAGATAGTTAATTATAAAAGAAAACAGGTAAATAAGAATACTTTTGAAAAGCCTAATTTGACAGAAAAAGAACTTTTTGTTCTAAAAGCGATTGCACGGGGATATAAGAACAAAGAAATTGCATTTGATATGGGGGTAGCAGAACGAACAGTAAAAGCGTATTTAACTAATATATATAATAAACTAGGCGTTAATTCACGATCAGAAGCGGTAGCTGTATCTATTGAAAAGAAGTTAATCTATCTTTAGAACAATATATTATATATGCCCAATCGTACATTGTAGGCTTGCCCTTTTGTACGGTTTTTTTATTTCTTCTTTATGCTATGCTCAGAAAGTATCGGAAAGTTACATGTTTTATCATTTTTATTTTAAAAGTAAGAGTCAAGAAAGATTGAAACAATTCAATCTTATTAGATATACAGAATCATCTAATAGAGAAAGGAAATAGAATCATTATAATGATAACTTTGTTTTTCATTTCTACAGTGATTTTCTTTGTTTGGAGTCAAATTAAGCCTCGAAAAATGAAATGGATGGATATTTTCATTTTCCTAATTGTTGCAGGGATAATCATATACACAATGCCGCATCCTATGACCTGGGATTTACAAGCTGAGCTGCTGGCGATGACACTCTTTGCTTTTGGTATTGGCGTTTGGCAAGGAAGTATAATGGCAGTCTATTATGAGGATGAAATGGTATATATCAAAAGTAGGAGACAGTATGTAATCTCTTGGATCATTTTAATAATCGGTCAAATACTTATTATGGATGTATTTGAAGGAGAGATTCCATCTTTAGTGAATGTAACATGGCTACTTTTGGTTAGCGTTGTTATTGCATCTGGAGTAAAAAGTTGTATTGTATACATTTTTAGTAAGGTATCTAGCAAGCAATAATATATGAAAGTAATCAATGGGTATTTTCTTTTTATTTACTCATAGAGTGTATAGCTATAAATTCATTTCATTATATCAGGGATATGTTACTGGTTTGAATGAATCAAAAATGTTTGGAGAAGTGGAGGAAAGAATAACACGAATGCTTCCATCTAATAGTGTTATTGCCGCATTGTACAGGTTTAGTTGGCGAAAAAATTTGAGTTTTAGTCCTGAAAAAGCTGATAGGAATCAAGCATTTCAGGGAATGGAAGAGGGAACAGAAAAGAAGCGTATTCAATCTGTTGATTATATTGATACAAAAATAATGGTAGATTCCGTGACACGTAGTGATACGTGTGTAACAGGTCATGCAAAACCTCATTCAACAATTGTACTAACAGGTGACAATCTGCTGATTGGGAGCGAAAGGGTTGATAAGAATGGGGAATTTTGTATACATACACGTAATCATTTGAAAGATCATTCTATCATAAAAGCCCAAGTGATATTGGATGGTTTTTATCAAGAGAGCATAATGATTCATGTTCATTAACTACGAAAGTCATATTTGGTATGTAGTAGATGAAATGTAAAATAAAAAGAAGCAACGTAAACAAACGTTGCTTCTTTCCTGTATTAAGCCGACTCTCTCTGAACTCTCTCAAGTAAACTAGCCAACACATGCGTACGATATGATTCTAGTTTTCTACCTTCATAAGAACGGATACCTAATTTTTTTAATTCTTTTACGTACCAACCTTTGCTACCGAAATACATGTAATCGCTCCCCTTCATTTTTGGTGTAGTTTATTTGTTCTGATTGTTACTTGGAGGTACGGGAAATGGTTGAAGGAAATGAATTTCGTGTGAAAATGGTTAACTTCGGCGCAAAAGACATATATACTATAAATAGTATATAACGAGGTGGGCGAACGTGATTATAGAGAAGCACGAAATTCAAATTGACCAAATTACGAGCGGAAAGGTGAATATATTTACTTTTTACCGAAATAGAAAGCAAATTGACGATCCGTTTTTACAATTGCAAGAGCCATCGCTTACGGCGAACTACTATTTCCATTTTCATTTGGATGCAGAGAGCCTTAGTCTTCTGCAGGAAGAGTTTCCTAGCGTGTATCCGTACGACGGGAATGGAACCATTCACGATTGGACGGAAAAGATGAAACAAGAGCTAACGCGCCAAATTCAAACTGGAGAGTGGAACAGGCGCGTGCGTATTGGTAATCGGATTCTAGATGTGGTATTTACGTGGTGTGATGAAGATATAGAATGAAAAAGAAGCGGATGACGCTTCTTTTTTTAGCGCTGGAATAAAATGAGCTTCCCTGCTGAAGATGTGCAGCGATGTGTTTTCTCATACAATCCTTTTTCTCGTAAAATGGATTCTCCTTTTGATTTCGCTTCTGCTTCTGTTGTCGCCTCGAATGATTCGTCTAATGCTTTTGAACCATCTTTTTCAAAGACTGTTAGAACGTATACTCCCATGAAAATTCCCCTCCAAAGATTAAAATCAGAATCTTATAACTATTTTGTCATAAAACGATAGAATATGCAAAGAAATATATGACATAGCATGTTAAAATAAAGTGAAACTTTGGTCAGTGTTTTTTTACTGACCATTAGTTGAACCAATCAGGCTTTTACGGGCTGTTTCTCCCACCTAGCTTCTAAGCCTTTGCTTAATTTTTGGTGGGGGTTATTGCCCGTTAATGCGGGGTAGAGTGAAACTTTTATAGGATAAAGAAAGGATCGTTTATTTGTGAAACAAGTGAAGTTTATACATGCGGCAGATTTACATTTGGATAGTCCGTTTAAGGGAATGGAAATGAATGTGCCGTCATCTGTTTGGGAAAGAATGAAGCAAAGTACGTTTCAGTCGTTTGAGCGTATTATCGATAAAGCAATTCAAGAGCGCGTTGATTTTGTATTATTAGCAGGAGATTTATATGATGCGGAAACGAGAAGTCTCAGGGCCCAAGTGTTTGTGAGAGAGCAGATGAAGCGCCTTTCGCAGTATGAGATTCCTGTTTATATTATTCATGGGAACCATGATCATTTAGGCGGAAGCTGGGCGGCAATTGAGTTTCCTGAGAATGTCCATGTGTTTATAGAGCCATATGTAGAAGAAAAGTCGTTTTATAAAGATGGTGAACTGCTTGCCTCTATTTATGGATTTAGTTACTTGCAGCAAGCAGTAACGGATAATATGACGGCGCAGTATGAAAAAATGAGCGATGCGCCTTTTCATATTGGGATGCTGCACGGGAGTGTGGAAGGCGATGCGGAACATAATCGTTATGCGCCGTTTCAAATTCGTGAGTTAAAAGAAAAAAGATTTGATTACTGGGCTCTTGGTCATATACATAAGCGAGAGATTTTAGCAGAGGAGCCGTATATCATTTATCCAGGTAATATACAAGGGCGTCACCGGAAGGAAACAGGTGAAAAGGGAGCGTATCTTGTTGAGATAACAGAGCGAGGAACGAATTGTTCCTTTTTCAGTACGGCAGATGTTGTTTGGGGAGAGATGGAGATTAGTATTGATGAACTGCAAACAGTTGATGATCTTATGACAGCTTGTACGGAAGTGCTGAATGAATGGCGTAAGGAAGAGGAAGGCACTCTTTTGACAGTTGTGTTTACCGGACAAGGGCCATTGTCTCCTTATTTACGTGATGAAAAACGAGTGGAAGAGATTTTTCATATTTTAGCAGTGGGAGAAGAACGAAGAGATTTTGTGTATGTGATGAAGTGGAAGAATGAGACGGTTTCGTTTGCGGAAATTGAAAGGTTAAAAGAGGAGAATCATTTTGTTGGTAGTGTACTGCAAGAGCTAGAGTCATTTACGAATATGGATGCGGTGCTGCGAACGATTTGGACATCTCCGGTTGCGCGTAATGTAATTGAGTCTTTTTCAGAAGAGGAAAAAGCAGATATTCAAAAGGAAGCGGAAAATATTATATTAGAGCAATTATTCCAGCAAGAGAGGGATAAAAAATGAGAATTGAGAAACTCCATATTTACGGTTATGGGAAATTAGAAAATGTGGAAATGGACCTTTCGATGCTGATGGTGCTGTACGGTGAAAATGAAGCCGGAAAATCAACGATTCGTTCATTTATGAAGAGTATTTTATTCGGTTTTCCAACAAGGGGACAGCGGCGTTATGAACCGAAAGAAGGCGGGAAATATGGCGGGACGATGACTGTTATGACGGAGAAATATGGTCGTCTCAAAATTGAGCGCCTGCCGAAAACAGCTGCCGGGGAAGTAACGGTTTATTTTGAAGATGGAAAAACGGGCAGTGAAGAGGTATTGCACGACTTACTGAGCGGGATGAATGAAAACCTGTTTGACTCCGTATTTTCTTTTGATATGCATGGTTTGCAAAATATTCATCATATTGGTGAAGCGGAAATCGGGAATTATTTGTTTTCAGCAAGTGCAGTTGGAAGTGATGCATTGCTTCAGCTAGATAAAAAGTTAGAAAAAGAAATGGATCAACGTTTTAAACCGAACGGTCGTAAGCCAGAAATCAATGCGTCACTTCAAGAAATAAAGAAGCTCCAGGAAAAGCTTGGGGCGTGGCAAGGGAAGATTGGTACGTATGAAAAGCTAATGGGGCAGTTAAAAGAAAGTGAAGGGCGCCTTGCTCATATTCGGAATGAAAAAGAGATGGCAGAGAAACGTAAGCAAGACTATGAAGTATTGGCCGCATTACAACCTCTTGTGATTGAAAAGCGTGCATATGAAAAAGTATTGGCAGAGCATGGGGCTCAGTTTCCTGTTCGAGGAGTAGAACGTTATGAAACGATAAAAGCAAGACTAGAGCCGCTCGGGGTGCAATTGGATTCCATTCAGAAAAGGATGGAAATGGTACAATCAGAAGTGGATGGGGTGGAAGTACAAGAAGAGCTCTTGCAGAAAGAGAGCTATGTAGAAGAACTTCGTATGCAGCATATGTCATATGAAAATGCACGCCAAGAATTGCGTGATATTACAGTAAGCATTGGAAATATGAAAGAAGAGATAGAAGAACTCGAGCAACAAATTGGTACCACCTTTGAAAAGGAAAGTGTACTTTCATTTGATACAAGCCTTGCCGCAAAAGAAATGATAACGCAAACTGTGCAAAAGACGAGAGAATTAGATAAGCGGAAAGAGCAGCTGGATGAGCGGTTTAAAGTAGCTCAAGAGCAACTAGAAGAACAGGAAGAAAATATAAGGCACATTCGAAAGCAAATGTTATCGGATGAAGAGCGGCAGGCGTTAGTAGAAAAGGAAAAATCGTTTCAAGATACAGTTTTTATAGGTACTGGTGCAGAACGAATTAAGCGTAAATATGAAGAAAGAACAAAAGCCGCGCAAGAAAAGAAAAAGCGCTGGCAGACAATTTGTTTTCTTTTGTTAGCTATTAATACAGTGATTTTGCTGACAAGTGTATTTTTAGATAACCGTGCGTTGCTATTTACAAGTGTTATCGTCTTTGTCCTAATTGTACTTGCGCTTGTTTTGTATAAAGATACTTCTTCAGATAGCTTACAAGAAGAACTGCTCTCGCTGCAGCAAAGTGCGGGCGGAAGGCAAAATGAAGAGGCACTGTCCATTCGGTATCAATTAGAGAAAGATGAAGAAATCCGTAAATTATTTGAGCGAGAATCTTATAAGTTACAACAAATTGAAAGAACATATGATAAAAGTGTTTCTGCATATGAAGAATGGGAACGAGATACGTTTCATGCGGGAGAGCAAGTAGATACATATAAAGAGCGTTATTCTTTCCCAAGTTTTTATACATATGCACATGTATTGCCGGCATTTGAACGCATTGAAAAGATGCAGCAGTTATATCGCGAAATAGGAAAACAAATGGAGCGAAAAGGAATATTATATGAAATGATTTCGCAGTTTGAACATAAACTAGAGAACGTTATGGAAAATACAGATTTTGATCATCTTCATATGATTAGTGATCGTATTCAAAAGGAAAAAGAAAAAAGACAAAAGGAGGAGCAGCTTTTAGGAAAACTTGCTGATTGGAAAGAAGAACGAGAACTATTACAGCATCAAGTGGAGCAACTCACATTAGAAAGAGATGCGCTCTGGAACATGGCAGCAGCTACTGATGAAGAAACGTTTTTAGAAGCGGGCAAGAGGGCGGAAAAACGTGAAGAGGCAGAGAAGCAAGTAGAACGGCTATCACCACAGATTGATATGTTAGAAAAGCGTTTAACAAGCTTATCATTAGTGGAACACTATCAAGTGGAAGGATATGAAGAAAACCTAAATCAAGAAGTGCTCCATATACAAGACTTCCTTTCAGAAGAGAAGAAATTGACCGAGCGCATTGCGGAGCACCGCGTGGAGATTGCGAACTTAGAAGCAGGCAGTACGTACGGTGATTTATTACATGAATGGGAAATGAAAAAATCACAAGTACGTGAGCAAGTGAAGAAATGGGCTGCATATGCAGCAGCAAAAACGGTGTTAACAAAAACGAAGCAATACTATCATGAAGTACAGCTGCCGCGCATTTTACAAAAGGCCGAGGAGTATTTTGTATACTTAACAGGCGGAAAGTATAGTAAAATATTTTCACCATCAGAAACGGAGCCGTTTATCGTAGAACGAAGTGATGGTATTCGTTTTTACAGTCATGAGCTCAGTCAGGCGACAGCGGAGCAGTTGTATTTATCACTAAGGTTTGCGCTAGCACGGACGTTTGAACATGATTATCCATTTATTATTGATGACAGCTTTGTGCATTTTGATGCACTAAGAACAGAACGAACAATCCAGTTAATAAAAGAAATTGCGAAGGATAGACAAGTGATTTTCTTTACATGTCATGCTCATCTATTATCATTCTTTGCGGAAAAACAGATTATAAAATTAACACGTGAGCATAAAGAAAATAAGGTGTAGTGTGCTATACTAAAAGTACTTAAGTTGGTGGAGGAATCAGGATGAAAAAGAAAATTGCAGAGTATGAAGTTGGAGAACAAGTCGATATCTTCTTGTTAATTAAGACAGCGACAAAAGGTATCGCAAGTAATGGGAAGCCATTTTTAACAGTGATCTTGCAGGACCAAAGCGGAGATATTGAAGCGAAGCTATGGGATGTATCACCTGAGGTAGAGAAGCAATATGTAGCGGAAACGATTGTGAAAGTAGCTGGAGATATTCAAAACTATAAAGGGCGCATTCAACTTCGTGTGAAGCAAATTCGCGTTGCAAATGCGAATGAAGTGACAGATATCTCAGACTTTGTAGAAAAAGCACCAGTGAAAAAAGAAGATATGGTAGAAAAGATTACACAGTACATATTTGAAATGAGAAATCCAAACATTCAACGTCTCACAAGACATTTATTGAATAAGCATCAAAATGAATTTTTAGACTATCCAGCAGCAACGAAAAATCACCATGAGTTCGTATCAGGACTTGCTTATCACGTTGTATCGATGCTTGATTTAGCGAAAGCAATTTCTACGCTATATCCATCTCTAGATAAAGATTTACTTTATGCGGGCGTTATTTTACATGACCTTGGTAAAGTAATTGAATTATCTGGTCCAATTTCAACAACGTATACATTAGAAGGAAATCTACTTGGCCACATTTCCATCATGGTAAACGAAATTGGAAAAGCAGCAGATGAACTGAAAATTGAAGGAGAAGAAGTATTAATTCTTCAGCACATCGTCTTATCCCATCACGGGAAAGCGGAATGGGGTAGTCCAAAACCACCATTAGTAAAAGAAGCTGAAATTCTGCATTACATTGATAATTTAGATGCGAAGATGAACATGATGGATCGTGCCCTTGGACGTACGAAACCAGGTGAATATACGGAGCGTGTCTTCGCGCTTGATAATCGTTCGTTCTATAAACCTTCTTTTCATAATTAAATAAATCTTATGAGGCAAGTGGTTTAAAATCACTTGCCTTTGTTATTTTCAAAACTGAGGGTTGATGCAGTTTTTGTGAAGGCGGTATGAAAGCCATCTCTTGTGAGGTGGTTTTTAATTGTGTCTAAACATAATAATATTCTGATAATTATTTTTCAATTAACGTAAAAGAGGGGTTTGATATACAATTTGTGTAATTGTATTACTATTCAGAATATTAAAGGTAGAAATAAGGAGGAATCGTTATGAGTATACATGTAGTAACGAAAGAACAAATTAAACATTCATTAGACGCTTGGTATCAGTCAATGTTGCAACAACATGTAGAAAAAGCGACAAGCTTAAAAGAAGAAATTGATGGGAAGATTGCTAAGGTCGAAGAAGATCAAAATTTATTGTTATATTACGCCTTACTAGATTTTAGATATACAGTGTTAACTGATAGTTTAAGTATTACAAAAAATAGTTTTGATGTTATTGAATCATATAACAAACCTTCTGAGAAAATTCTTTCTTATTACTACCACTTTTTTAAGGCAATACATGCTACATTAACAACGAATTATAATGAAGCAAGAGAATACTATGAAAAGGCTCAAAGGCTATTGCAGTATGTCCCTGATGAGATAGAACAAGCGGAATTTAATTATAGATTAGCATCATTTTATTATCACGTAGGAGAAGCTGTGCAATGTATACAATATACTGAAAAAGCAAAAGAGGTATATTCTAAACATTTAGGTTATGAGATTGGTATTGCGTTATGTGATAATGCTTTGGCTTCATCTTATTTATATCTAAAGCAATATGAACAAGCAGAAGTTTATTATACATCTGCAATCAATATTTTAAACAAACAAAATGAAGAGATATTCTCCTTAAGAATTAGATATAACTTGGGTCTGATGTATGCAAAACAAAATATGCCAAGTTTAGCAATTCGTTATGTTTCGGAAGTATCTCAAAAAATTCCTAAGCATTTTAAAGCAATCTTTGTAGAAGCGAGAGAGCGAAGTGAATTAGGAGAAAACAAGATTGCAGCAGAGCTTATTGCAAGAGGTGAAAAAATCTGTGAGGAAGTAAATAACATTGAATATCAACATCGTTTTAAGATGCTAAAACTTTTAAATCAAAAAGTTTCTGCTTCAGAATTAGAAAAAGACTTTCAAGAAGGGATAGCGTACTTTGAGGAAGAAGGTTTATGGGAATGCATTCAAGAATATGCTGCAAAGCTAGCAATTCAATTTCATCATGATGAAGTATATCAGAAGGCAAGTGAGTATTTTTATATGAGTCATGAGATCAATAAGAAAATATTAGAAAAAGGGGCGTTAAAATAATGGGGAAATTCAAATTAGCGGTAGTAGGACTAGCTTTTACAGGGATTGTTTCTTTAGGGTTAAATTCTTTTATAGAATCACAACAGGCAGGAGAGGCGGATTTACCAGCACCTGCAAGACCTGACTATGTTAATATTGGAGATGGCGGAGCGCCTGCTTATAATGGAGGAGATACACCTGCACCAGCTTACAATAAAGGAGATGGCGGCGGAGCACCTTCTAATCTTTATGGAGACTATCCAGCACCGCAAGAAATTTAAGTGAATTTACAGCAAAAAAAGAAGAACGTTTACCCTCACTGATAGGCGTTCTTCTTTTATTTTTCTTCTTTATTTTTCGTCTTCGCCTTCAAAATCACGTAAGCTAGAAAGTAGTTCTTTAAAAGGTGAACAAACTGGATAAAAAGAAATTTGATATCTATTAAATATAATAGTCAGGCTGTTCAACCATTTTAATTAAAAATTCTTCTAAAGAATCTGCTATCTTTGTTTCACCATAATATATAGGGCATTGGTCTAATTCATTTTCTTGTTTAAATTTAATTGTTAAAAAACTCAATTCCGTTACTTCAAAGAATGCTAATGATTCTTCATCGTCTACACCATCTATGTTTGGGTCATATTCATAAATATCTTGTCTTAAACGAAAATCCGCGACTGAAAGCGGATCCATAAATCGATTAAAAAAGAACCTATCTGATGCTTCTAAAAATCCATAACCAATTTTCTCATAAAAATGTTTTAATTCTTTCGGGAAAGGCATTTTCAATAATTCCTCTGCTTCCGCTATCTCTTCTTTTGGTAAAGGATAAAAAATAGACATTTGATTCGATTTAACACTTTCATTAGCTACAATGTACTTTTTCAAAAAAATAAACATAACTTTTGCTACCTCCGTTATGAGAGAGACTGTTTTATCTTTAGAATTAAATTACGCTTTACTTTCAAATAAGGCATATTTTTAATGCTTCCTCAAGCATCGTATTAAAATCACTATATGTTTTCATCAATGTGCCTGATGGTTTATCAAGTTCCAAGTAAGTACCGTCAGATAAATTTTTGCAAAACCAAGCAATATTTGAATCTCCAAGGAAAAGATATTCTTTTTGAAATTCATTTTCATACCAGATTTCATTCGTGTCTATAAGTCCACAAATTGGTTCGTCCCTTTCTGTTTCTAGTAAAGAAGGATCGACTCCATAAAGTACCAGTCCACCAAAATCTAAACCATTTACAGTTTGAAGAAACTCTTCGTATTCACTCGGTAGATCAACATTAAATTTCTCTTTCACATCTTCTCTTAATCTCTGAATTTCAGTATCTGTTGCTGGTGTATTCAGCTCATAACCAACGCTTTTCAGTATATTTTCAATTTCTAAAATCAGATTTTTCCACATATAAAAAACCTCTTTCTCTAATCCTCTTTAGGATAGATTGTATCTTTCAGTATGAGGCAATTTATCTCCAACGCCATGCGATTGTTGTATCTTCTATGTAAATAGCCGGTATATCGATCCCTAAATATTTGCCTTCATTTTCATCTAAAATAGACCAATTACTTTCCGCTAAAAATTCTGGATCTGCGACTTCAAAATCAAATTCATTGTCTTCATCAACCATCCCAAGAAAATATTCATGAAATGGCTTACTATTTTCATTTAAGTGAATTGTCCCATACATCCACGGTGTATCTGCGGATACTTCTGTAATTTTACCTAATTCAATATCCTTAAAGTATAGTTTCACATGAACACCTACTTATCCGTGAATTTTATGTACTCCTTTATGCTAAAAAAATTGTATTCTAATGGGAAAGCAGAGATGATTGTCCGCTTACCATATTAAGATTAATGCTCTTAACTCAGAAGTTTCAATTATGCATTTATAATACATCCTTTATTGCTTGTTCAATCATTTTATTAAAACTATAATATTCCGCCATTATATCGCCACTTGGTTTATCTAATTCTAAAAAAAGATGACTATCAACATCAAAACAAAACCAAGCTATACTTGAATCCCCAAAAAACAAATAGTTACTGTTCCACTCAGTTTCTCTCCATACTTCATTTGCTGAGATAAATCCATTATTATCATTAGAATCAGCGTTATAGATAAATAACCCATTAAAGTTTAACCCATTAGCAATCTTTAAAAAGTTTTCATATTCATTTACCCATAGATTCTTTTGTACATTGCTGGATATCCAATTTTTAATGCTTTGAATTGATTCATCACTGGCAGACTGTAGTATGGACTTTCCTCTTTTATTTTTTATTTTTTCTATACTTGAAAGTGAATCTAAAATCATGTTAACACCTCTATCTTTATTTTTTAATGGATAAACAAAACTATCCAGTATAAGGCCATTGAGTTGAGGGAGTAGCGTATGTTAGATGAGAGGATAGGGGAGCTATATGTATAATATAGTTTAGAAAGCTGGCCTTCTATTAGTTGTTATCTCTATAAGATTTTTGTGCTTTTCCCCAAGCTTCAATTAATTTTCTTAATTCGATTGTTTCAATTTTACATATATTAGGATCATGGATAGAAAATAGATCAGCTATTATGGTGTCATCTTTTTTTACTTGAACTGCGTATAATGTACCTTTAAATTCATTATGTTCTTTTAAGTTATCTAATACTTCCTCAATTTGTTGTAACCACCAATTAATTGGAATGCATTGTATATCATTTTCTAAAAATGTTGCGACAATTTCTAGTTCTTTTGGCAATTCTATTTTTAAAGAATCTAGGTCTTTGTTTTTTATTATGGTATATTTATATTTCATATTTTGGTACCTCACATTCTTTAATACATTGGATAAGCAGTTATGATTTTATCATAGTCCTCATAAGCATCCTCGACATCATGTTTAAATTTCCCAAGTAAAGATTCATCTTTTTTACTTTCTTTTTGCTTCCCTATTTATTATAAGACGACTGAATGATGTTCGATAAAATTATTTTAAGCTTCCAATTTTAATAGATTAAAAGGAAGATAAATTTCTCTAAAAAGAATTGACTTACTTTTTGTTTGTAACTATAATGATTACAAGTGAGTTAAATAGTATGAAAGTAATCAAATATAAGAAGTATTCCAATGCATTCTTATTTAGAGAGAAAGCGTGTTTTTTTATTATAGTTGTAACTAATTAAGTTACAACTATATAGCTATAAAATACTTACAAAAAGTGAAAGCTTATTTTAAGTGTATTTTTGCATGATTTAAAGTAGCGGAAAGGAGACAATCAACTTGAAACGATTAAAGTTCTATATTATTAGTGGCATTGCGCTTCTATTATTAGTAATTTTTAATATTGTCGAAAAACCAACAGCAAAGGTAGAAGAAGTAAAGGATACAGTGGTAACAAAACTAAATACAGAAGAAAAAATGGTAGAAATAGATGGACAAACGATATATTTTAAACAAATTGGTGAAGGGAAGCCGCCGTTACTTATGCTGCATGGCTTTGGTGGTTCTTCTAATGGATTTCGTGATATTTATCCAGAATTAGCGAAAGATCATACGATCATTGCGGTTGATATTTTAGGGTTTGGCCGTTCTTCTAAGCCGGTGGATTTTGAGTATTCCTTTCCGAACCAAGTAAATTTATATTATAAGTTAATGAAAAAGTTAGGTTATGATAAGTTTGCGGTACTCGGTCATTCAATGGGGGGAGAGATGTCTCTTAATTTAACATATTTATATCCTGGGGTGGTTACACATCTTGTTTTGACAGATGCGACAGGGATCGAATCCTTCCAACAAAAAGAAAGCTTCACAACTCCTAATGTATCAACAGATTTAAGTACGGTATCTGCAGTTAAGGAATATCGTGAAAATGAAGTGAAAAATAGACGAGATGATAAAGAACATTATAGTGAACTGACGAAAATGAGAGAGCGCCGCATTGCGATGGATGCGAATGAAATCAAGGTGCCAACCTTAATCATTTGGGGCAGAAATGATAAAAGCGTTTCATGGAAAAATGGTGAAACATATCATCAACTATTTAAAAACAGTACATTCCATATTATTGAAAAAGGGTATCATGCTCCGTTTCGTCAAGAACCGGAAGAGTTTATGGGGTATGTTAAAGAGTTTTTTGAACAACACCCGTTTTCTAAATAAGAAAAAATAAGTTTAAGTCGCATAAAACAAGGTGAATATACAGAATGTTTTTTGCGCTCATAATTAACAATAAATGTGTTCGAGAGTAGTGATTTAGCTAACTTTCGAACACATTTTTTATTATAAATCAATTGCACTAGATAACTTCTTTGTTTGTTAATACTAAGTGTTGATTTTTTTTGTAGTCAAATTGGTTCTCCGATTTCGTTATTACTACCGCAGCCAGCGCATTGCCTACTACATTAACAGTGGCACGGCCCATGTTTAATAGAAAATCCACCCCTGCGATAAATGCCAAACCTTCAAGTGGAAGACCGGCAGATCCTAAAGTAGCTAAAAGTACAACAAAAGATGCACCAGCTACTCCAGCAATTCCTTTAGAAGTTAACATAAGAATTAAAACCAATGTAATTTGTTCAGTCAAGGACATATCAATTCCATAGAGTTGAGAAATAAATATTGCAGCAATTGCTTGATATAAAGTAGAGCCGTCTAGATTAAATGAGTATCCGATTGGGATAACGAAAGAAACAATGGATTTTGGGCATCCGAATCTTTCCAGTTTCTCCATTAATTTTGGAAGAACAGTTTCAGAGGTAGCAGTAGAGAATACTAGAATTAATTCGTCCTTAAGAAGTTTTAACATTTTAATAAAATCAACTTTAAATAGTTTTGCTATTGAACCTAAGCATACTACAACGAAGAAGAACATGGCACCGTAAGTAACAAGAATTAATTTTCCTAAGGGGATAAGAGAATTGAGACCGAATTTAGAAACAGTTACACCTATTAGTCCAAATACTCCAAATGGAGCTACTTTCATGATAAGACCTACTACGTAAAACATTGCATGTGAAACGCTTGTAAAGAATTGTAAGATTGGTTGTCCCTTTTCACCGATAGCTGCGACTCCCAATCCGAAAAGAACGGAAAAGAAGATAATAGACAATAATTGTCCATTTGCCATGGATTCAAAAATATTAGTTGGAACGATATTCACGATAAAGTCTAAATGTCCACCTTTTTCAATTTCCTGTTCAGTTTGTACATAACTTGAAATATCACCTTTTGTAAGCTCACTTAAATTAACTCCTGTTCCAGGTTGAAAGACGTTTGCAATCAGTATTCCGAGAACAATAGCTAAAGTTGTAACGATTTCAAAATAGAGTATAGTCTTAAAACCAAGTGTTCCAAGTTTCTTAGCATTACCTAATCCAGCTACCCCTACAACAATACTAGAAATAACAATAGGAACAACAACCATTTTAATTAAGTGTAAAAAGATATCACCTAGTGGTTTTAAATACGTTTCAACTTCAGGATTTTTATAGAAAATAGCACCAACGATAATACCTAAAAAAAGACCAGTTAAAATTTGGAGAGGTAATCCGAACTTTTTCATTTTGTTCCTCCTTTGTGAATGTACGATTGAGCTACAATTTGTAACACAACTATTTTCGTTCTTGTAATACAAATATGCCGTATTTTCTTGATTTTCTAGATGTTAAAGTATAAAATTTTAGATAATTCGAAAAACTAATTGGATTTAGCATACAAAAACGCTTTCATTTTGTCTACACTTTTTTGTTTTTTATTTGATTTGTATTACAAGTTCGAGGGGAGATAAAAACAATGTATGATTATATAATTATTGGCGGGGGAATTGTAGGTTTGTCTACTGGTTACGCACTTACTGAGTGTTATCCACATGCAAAAATCGCTATTATTGAGAAAGAACATACACTTGCCCATCATCAAACAGGACATAATAGCGGAGTGATTCATTCTGGTATTTATTATAAACCTGGTAGTTTTAAAGCTAAGTTTGCACGTGAAGGAAATGAAGCTATGATTTCTTTTTGTAAGAAACATGGGATTTCTTATGAGATGTGCGGTAAGGTGATCGTTGCAACAGATTCGAAAGAACTTCCATTTATGGATAATTTGTATAAGCGTGGTTTACAAAATGAATTAAATGTGGAGAAAATTGGGGTTGAAGAACTGAAAGAAATTGAACCACATGTAAGTGGACTTGGTGCAATACGTGTTTCAAGTTGTGGAATTGTTAATTACAAAGAGGTTTCTCAAACGTTTGCCCGTCTTATTCAAGAAAGAGGAGGAGATGTGCACCTTGCGACGAAAGTAGAAAAAATAGACGAGAGAAGTGACGGTATTACAGTTGAGACCAATCAAGGTACATTTCAATCTCATTTTCTTATTAATTGTGCTGGATTACATAGTGACCGAGTTGCTGAAATGAGTGGATTACGCACGAAAGCAAAAATTGTACCATTTCGAGGGGAGTATTATGAATTGGTACCAGAGAAACGACAGCTTGTTAAACACCTTATTTATCCGGTGCCGAACCCGGATTTTCCGTTCCTTGGCGTTCATTTTACGCGTATGATTAATGGTGAGGTTCACGCAGGGCCTAATGCAGTGCTTAGCTTTAAACGAGAAGGTTATAAGAAAACCGATTTTAATCTAAAAGACTTTTTTGAAGTGATGACGTACTCAGGTTTTTGGAAAATGGCGATGCCAAATATGAAGGAAGGTATGAATGAGATCATTCGTTCTTTTAGTAAACAAGCGTTTTTACGTAGTTTGCAGCGACTTATCCCGGAATTAACTGAGCGTGATATTGTACCAACGCATGCAGGTGTGAGAGCGCAAGCGCTTATGCAAGATGGAAGCATGGTTGATGATTTTTTAATTGATTCTAATCAACGTTCCATTCATGTATTAAATGCACCTTCGCCTGCGGCAACTGCTTCGATTTCTATTGGCCGAGCTGTCAGTGAACAAGTTCCGCAGCCGCCATATTTAAATAATTATCCTAAATATATTGAAAAAGGAAGATAAAAAATTGACACAAAAAGAGAAAATCTCACAAAAAATATCTCGTGAGTTGCTAGTGATGATTGAGAACGGAAAGTTTTCACCAGGTTCAAAACTACCTACAGAGATGGAATTAGCTGAATTATTCGGTGTTAGCCGAATGCCGATTCGGGAGGCTTTAAGTGTTTTACGAGCTATGGGCCTTATTTCATCTCAGCAAGGTGGAGGGAGCTATGTAGAAGAAGTAATTCCAACCTCTTTAAGTCAACATTTTCATATTCAAAAAGCAGATGAAGAGAGTATTCGACATTTATTTGAAATGCGAAAAATCTTAGAACCAGAGGCAGCTTACCTTGCTGCATGTAGGCGAACTCCTGATGAATTAGAGCGGATTCGAGAAGTGTTAAAGTGGATGGAACACGATTTTACTTTTAAGGACAAGACAGGTAGAGAAGCTGATTTTGAATTTCATCGAACTATTATACAGGCTACACATAATTCAGTGATGGTTCTTATGCTGGAAAATTTATCTTCTCTTTACAATAAGGCATTAGAGATTACCCTCAAGCAAAACGTAGGGTTGGAAAGAAAAAGAGAGATTGTTTATAAAGAACATGAAAATATTTTTCTAGCTATTGAAGCAGAAGAACCAGAGCTTGCAAAAGTACAATCTCTAATTCATCTAAAAAATGTAGAAAAGAAATTCAATTTATTTTTAAACGAATCAATTTCATAATCATTTGTTTTATAACTCAACTTTTCATAACTAAGAAGCGTGTTAAAAAAAGATTCTGCCATCATGGCAGGATCTTTTTCTATGAGAAAAAGAGAAAGGTTGTGATGAAAAACAAAAATCCTTTGTGGATTTTCCTATATTGTGCATTTCACCCTGCCCAAAAAATATTTCTCAACATTTCATTTGTTGAAAAATATTGAATATTCATCATAATGCGAATAATATTTTGTTATCGACAAAAAAACTGATAATTCGCAAACATAGGGAGGAAATTCTTTGGAAAAGAATGGAAAATTAAAATCTTTATCAGTATTAGCAACAGCGGCAGTATTAAGTAGTACTTTTGCATTTGGAAATCATGCAGCATATGCGGGGGCGCCATCATCATCTCTACCGATCGATGAGCATTTAATACCGGAGGAGCGTTTGGCAGAAGCGCTAAAACAACGGGGAGTCATTGATAAATCTGCATCACAAGCTGAGACATCAAAGGCTGTTGAAAAGTATGTTGAGAAAAAGAAAGGGGAAAACCCTGGGAAAGAAATTATTACAGAAGATAGTCTTACGCAAGACGCTTCTGATTTTATGAAAAAAGTAAAAGATGCGAAAATGAAGGAAAATGAACAAGCACAGCAACCGGCAGTAGGACAAGTAGCTGGACAAGATTCAGGATTGAATACTAGGAAATTAAATGGGAAAGTACCTACTACACCAGCGAAGCAAGAAGAGTACAATGGAGCTGTTCGAAAAGATAAAGTGCTTGTTTTACTCGTAGAATTTAGTGATTTTAAACATAATAATGTTGATCAAGCGCCAGGATATATGTATTCTAATGACTTTAATCGTGAGCATTATCAAAAAATGTTATTTGGTGATGAACCATTTACACTATTTGATGGATCAAAAATTAATACATTTAAGCAATATTATGAAGAGCAATCAGGTGGTAGCTATACAGTTGATGGAACTGTAACGGAATGGTTGACTGTTCCAGGGAAAGCTTCTGATTACGGTGCGGATGCGGGAACTGGTCATGATAATAAAGGACCTTTAGGACCGCGTGATTTTGTGAAGGAAGCATTAAAAGCAGCAGTAGCAAAAGGGATAAACTTAGCTGATTTTGACCAATTTGATCAGTACGATCAAGATGGGGATGGAAATAAAAATGAGCCAGATGGCATTATTGATCATTTAATGGTTGTACATGCTGGCGTGGGTCAAGAAGCTGGCGGCGGTAAATTGAAAGATGATGCGATTTGGTCCCATCGTTCAAAACTTGGATCAAAACCATATGCGATTGATGGAACAGAATCCTCTGTTTCGAATTGGGGCGGAAAGATGGCTGCATACGATTATACAATCGAGCCTGAAGACGGAGCGGTTGGTGTGTTTGCCCATGAATATGGTCATGATTTAGGTTTACCAGATGAGTATGATACAAAGTATACAGGGCAAGGTGAACCAGTTGAATCATGGTCTCTTATGAGCGGTGGTAGCTGGGCAGGAAAAATTGCAGGAACAGAGCCAACGAGTTTCTCACCACAAAATAAAGAGTTTTTCCAAAAGAATATGGGTGGAAACTGGGCGAATATTTTAGAGGTAGATTATGATAAGCTTCGCAAAGGTATTGGGGCAGCAACATATATCGACCAAAGTGTGACAAAGTCAAAACGACCAGGAATTGTTCGCGTTAACTTGCCGGACAAAGATATTAAAAATATTGAAGTGGCATTTGGTAAGAAGTTTTATTACAGTACAAAAGGGAATGACATGCATACAACACTTGAGACACCAGTGTTTGATTTAACGAAAGCTGAGAGTGCTAAGTTTGATTATAAAGCATTTTATGAACTTGAAGCGAAGTATGATTTCCTTGAAGTAAATGCGGTTACAGAAGATGGAACGAAAGTGCGCATTGATAGAATTGGCGAAAAAGATGTAAAAGGCGGTATGGATACAACAGATGGTAAGTGGGTTGATAAGTCGTATGATTTAAGTCAATTCAAAGGGAAGAAAGTAAAACTACAGTTTGAATATGTAACAGATATTGCAGTAGCTTACAAAGGGTTTGCTTTAGACAATGCAGTTTTAACTGTAGATGGTAAAGTTGCTTTTTCTGATGATGCAGAAGGACAATCAGCAATGACGTTAAAAGGATTTACTGTATCTAACGGATTTGAACAGAAAAAACATAACTACTATTTAGAGTGGAGAAATTATGCTGGTTCTGACATGGCGTTAAAAAATGCACGTGGCCCAGTATTTAATACAGGAATGGTTGTATGGTATGCGGATCAAAGCTTTACAGATAATTGGGTAGGAGTTCATCCGGGTGAAGGATTCTTGGGCGTAGTAGATTCTCATCCAGAGGCAATCGTAGGGACATTAAACGGACAACCAACTGTGAAGAGCAGTACGCGTTACCAAATTGCAGATGCTGCGTTCTCATTTGATCAAACGCCAGCATGGAAAGTAGATTCACCAACGCGCGGTATCTTTGATTATAAAGGGTTACCAGGGGTTGCGAAATTTGATGATTCTAAGCAGTATATCAACAGCATCATTCCAGATGCAGGACGTAAGTTGCCGAAACTAGGATTAAAGTTCGAAGTAGTAGGACAAGCTGAAGACAATTCGGCAGGTGCAGTTTGGATTCATCGATAGAATAAGATAAAACTAAGAGCAGTACTCTGAATGGGTACTGCTTTTATGATGAGAAAAAGAATGTATGGAAAAGAGTCATAATCTTGTCCTTCCTCTCATACAGTGAAACTAACAAGGCTTGTCTTAGGAAAGGAAGGAAATCAATTGGAAACTTTACCATGGTGGGTGTATCTCGTTATTATTGGTATTGTCGTGAGCGGTTATATGGTGTTATACACTTCTAAACAAGAGCAAGAGATAGATAATGAGTTTATTGAAAAAGAAGGCGAAGTATATATGAAGCGTTTAGAAGAAGAGCGTGAGAGACGTAATCAAGAAAGTGATAAGGATTCTGTGTTGCTTTAATAGAAACCCTTTGAGAAGAGAAATGTATTTTATTTCTCTTCTTTTTTATTTTATAGGAAATATTGATTATGGAATATTTGTATAAAAGGAAAGTATACGTTGCGTTTTAAAACCACATGATATATGGTGCGAAATGGCGCTATTTTACGGTGTAACGTATAAGTTGCGTGCTCATGCAACTACAACTATCTTTACTCTTCATCATTCCTTTACTCATACTAGAAATAGAGAGAGGTGATGAACTCATTATGATTTTTAGTGAACGTTTAAAAGAAGAAAGAGAAAAAAGAAATTGGTCGCAAAATGATTTGGCTGAAAAAATTCATGTAAGTCGTCAGTCTGTTTCAAAATGGGAGACTGGAAAGAACTATCCAAGTATTGAAATAATCACTCATTTAAGTGATCTATTTGGCATTACGATTGATGAGTTATTGAGGAGTGATGATGAATTGAAACAAAAAGTAATTCAAGATAGTAAACAGTTAGCGCATCCAAAATGGAAAATGATTTTTGATAGTGTATTTATGTTGGGGTTATTTTTGTTAATATCAAAACTCATTATATTTATGCTAAATAAGTTTGCTGGAACAAATATAACAATTTTAGAAGGTGCACCGTATGTAATGAATTTTTTACCGTTACTACTTATGGTTATAGGCGGTGCGGGATCTGATAAGTTGAAAAAAATATATCAATAAAAGCTACCCCTGAAGTGGGGGCAGTTTTTTATACCGGCGGAAATCATATATATATATCGGCGTTTTGACATAGGATATTGACCGTTCGACAAGGTGCGTCGATGAAGAGAGCTAAAAATTTCTCCTACTAGCTGTTCTTTTTGCCTAAATTGTGTACTATAAAGGGTAGGATGACGTAAAGAAGGGGACTTTTTGAATGGAATTTCATGAACAAAAGATTTTGCCAGCTGTTCGGCAAATAAAAGACTTAGAAAAGTTACTACATAGTTCTTATGAGTATATCGTTATTTTAGATATTCATATCGGTCAATTGAAGAGTGTGGTCGCACTTGCGAAGCAGCATTGTAAAAAAGTGTTCTTACATGTTGATCTTATTCATGGTTTGCAAAGTGATGGTCATGCGACAGAGTTTTTATGCCAAGAGTTTAAGCCATACGGGTTATTGTCAACAAAGGCAAGTGTCATTATGAAGGCGAAGCAAAAGGGTGTTGTTGCAATTCAACGTATCTTTTTAATTGATTCTAGTGCGATGGAGAAAAGTTGTAATCTTTTAGAGAAGACAAAACCTGATTATATTGAAGTGCTTCCAGGCGCTTTAACAGGTGTGATTGCCGAAGTGAAGGAACGGACGGGCGTACCGATTTTAGCAGGTGGTTTTATTCGTACAGTTGAGGATGTAGAAAGAGCGTTAGCAGCTGGTGCGACAGCGATTACAACATCGAAAAAAGAACTCTGGAAACATTACCAAAAAAAGTGACGAAAATGTGAAAAAATTCTGTTGACACCGCTTTCATTTGAGGTTAACATTATAGACAAGTTAATAAACGTGACGGAGAAAAGTAGAGATCCACATTTCATTGTTTCTATATTGTTATATAGAAACGTGCTAGCTGTGGGTCTTTTTCTTTTGAAAAAAACGAATGGCCATTCATTTTATCTCTATCACATTGAAAGCGTTTAAACTGATTGTGGAGGGATTTTATGTCAGCATTTTTAGGTGAGTTAATAGGGACAGCGTTGTTAATCGTTCTTGGTGGCGGCGTTTGTGCTGGTGTAAGTTTAAAGAAGTCGTTTGCAAAGGATTCAGGTTGGATCGTAATTACGATGGGATGGGGCTTAGCCGTTGCCATCGCAGCATATGCAGTTGGATCAATTAGTGGAGCACATTTAAATCCAGCTTTAACAATTGGACTAGCATTTAAGGGAGCGTTCCCATGGAATGATGTACCAGGGTATATCGTAGCCCAAATGATTGGGGCAATCATCGGTGCAATTATCGTATATTTACATTACTTACCTCATTGGAAAGAAACAGAAGATCCATCTGCAAAATTAGGTGTTTTTGCAACAGGACCAGCAATTCCGAATACATTTGCAAACCTTTTAAGTGAAATGATTGGAACATTCGTTTTAGTATTTGGTATATTAGCAATTGGTGCAAATAAATTTGCAGATGGTTTAAATCCATTTATCGTAGGTTTCTTAATTGTAAGTATTGGTTTATCATTAGGTGGAACAACAGGATATGCAATTAATCCAGCTCGTGATTTAGGTCCACGTATTGCACACTTCTTCCTTCCGATTGCAGGAAAGGGCGGATCAAATTGGAAGTATGCATGGATACCGGTTGTAGGACCGATTTTAGGTGGATCACTTGCAGGTTTATTCCATCAGGTTGTATTTGAAGGAAAACAAAATGCAGCACTTATTTATGTGATAATTGCAACTGTGATTGTACTAGCAATCTCTTATATGACAAGCAAAAAGAGCGGAAACGATACAAATAGTAGAAAAGTAGCATAAGGGGGAACCGAATATGAAAAAATATATTCTTTCATTAGACCAAGGAACTACAAGTTCACGCGCCATTCTTTTTAATAAAGAAGGTAAAATTGTTCATGTAGCTCAAAAAGAATTTACACAGCATTTTCCAAAGCCAGGTTGGGTAGAACATAACGCACAAGAAATTTGGGGATCTATTCTAGCTGTTATTGCAACTTGCTTAAGTGAAGCGGATGTAAAACCAGAGCAAATCGCTGGTATCGGGATTACAAACCAACGTGAAACAGCGGTTGTATGGGATAAAGAAACTGGTAAGCCAGTTTATAACGCAATCGTATGGCAATCTCGTCAAACAGCTGAAATTTGCGATGAATTAAAAGAAAAAGGCTATAGTGAAATGGTTCGTGAAAAAACAGGTCTTTTAATTGACGCATACTTCTCTGGTACGAAAGTAAAATGGATTTTAGATAACGTTGAAGGTGCAAGAGAAAAAGCAGAACGCGGCGAATTATTATTCGGAACAATTGATACATGGCTTGTATGGAAATTGTCTGGTGGTAAAGCGCACGTAACAGACTATTCAAATGCATCACGTACATTAATGTTTAATATTCATGACCTGCAGTGGGATGATGAGCTTCTAGAAATGTTAACAGTGCCAAAAAGCATGCTTCCAGAAGTGCGTCAATCTTCTGAAGTATATGGTCATACAGTTGATTATCATTTCTTTAACCAAAACATTCCGATTGCAGGTGTGGCTGGTGACCAACAAGCAGCGTTATTTGGACAAGCTTGCTTCGGTGAAGGTATGGCGAAAAATACATACGGAACTGGCTGTTTCATGTTAATGAATACAGGTGAAAAAGCAGTTGCGTCTGAGCATGGCCTATTAACAACAATTGCATGGGGTTTAAATGGAAAAGTTGAATATGCACTAGAAGGAAGTATTTTCGTAGCAGGTTCAGCAATCCAGTGGTTACGTGACGGAATGCGCATGTTTAAAGATGCAAGTGAGAGCGAAGAATACGCCAATCGCGTTGAATCAACAGATGGCGTTTACGTTGTTCCAGCGTTCGTAGGACTTGGAACACCATATTGGGATAGTGAAGTACGCGGAGCTGTATTTGGTGTAACGCGCGGTACAACGAAAGAACACTTTATTCGTGCAACGCTTGAGTCATTAGCATACCAAACGAAAGATGTACTATGCGCAATGGAAGCAGATTCAGGTATTAAGCTGAAAACATTACGCGTTGATGGCGGAGCAGTTAAGAACAACTTCTTAATGCAGTTCCAAAGCGATATGTTAGATGTGCCAGTAGAGCGTCCAGAAGTAAATGAAACAACAGCTTTAGGAGCAGCATATTTAGCAGGTCTTGCAGTTGGATATTGGGAAAACCAAGAAGAAATTAAGGCGCAGTGGAATATGGATAAAAGCTTTACACCAGCAATGGAAACGGAAACAAGTGAAGAGCTATATGCTGGTTGGAAAAAGGCAATTGAAGCAACAAAAGCTTTTAAATAATCATAAACAGTGTTATAATGATGATAAGTTAATAATTCGGTAGGAGATATGGAGAGACCACAACACGCTATAGAAGCGATTTCTATAGTGATGTTTGTGGTCTCTTTTTTCGTATCAAAGGGAGGAATTACCATGAAATTTTCAAGTAAACAACGTAAAGACGTATTAAACGGAGTAAATAAACAAGAGTTAGATGTGATCGTAATTGGTGGAGGTATTACTGGTTCTGGTATTGCATTAGATGGGGCAACACGTGGTTTATCAACAATTGTGTTTGAAATGCAAGACTTTGCAGCAGGTACATCAAGTCGTTCAACGAAGCTTGTACACGGTGGTTTACGTTATTTAAAACAACTTGAAGTGAAGATGGTAGCAGAGGTTGGGAAAGAGCGTGCAATCGTATATGAGAACGGTCCCCATGTAACAACACCAGAGTGGATGTTACTTCCATTCCATAAAGGTGGTACATTTGGTTCATTCAGTACATCAATTGGTCTTCGTGTATACGACTTCCTAGCAGGGGTAAAACGAAGCGAACGCAGAAAGATGTTTAATCGTGAAGAAACAATGAAAAAAGAACCGCTTGTGAAGCAAGAAGGATTAAAAGGCGGCGGTTACTACGTAGAGTATCGTACAGATGATGCTCGTTTAACAATCGAAGTTATGAAAGAAGCAATCGAACACGGCGCAAAAGCAGTTAACTATGCAAAAGTAGACGGTTTCTTATATAAAGATGGAAAAGTATGCGGTGTACGCGTTATTGATTTATTAGATGGAGAAGTATATGAAGTATACGGTAAGAAAATTGTAAATGCAGCTGGACCTTGGGTAGATACACTTCGTGAAAAAGATAACTCGAAAAAAGGGAAAGTACTACAATTATCAAAAGGTGTTCACTTAGTAATTGATCAAAAACGTTTCCCACTTGGGCAAGCAATCTATTTTGATACACCAGATGGCCGTATGGTCTTTGCGATTCCGCGCGGAGGGAAAACATATGTAGGTACAACAGATACGTTCTATGATAAAGATGCGGCAGTACCACAAATGACAACAGAAGATCGCACTTACATCATTAATGCGATCAACTATATGTTCCCAACTGTGAAGATTACAGAAAAAGATATTGAATCAAGCTGGGCTGGTGTACGTCCATTAATTTATGAAGAAGGAAAGAGTGCATCTGAAATTTCTCGTAAAGATGAAATTTGGACGTCTGAATCTGGTTTAATTACAATTGCTGGTGGGAAATTAACAGGTTATCGTAAAATGGCAGAAATGGTAGTAGATTATGTAACGTCTCTATTACAAAAAGAAGGGCATAGTGCGTATCCGAAAAGTGAAACGAAACATATGCCAATTTCAGGCGGTCATGTAAGTGGATCAAAACAATTCCCAACATTCGTTGCGAAAAAAGCACAAGAGGGAACGAAATATGGTTTAACGACGCAGCAAGCAGAAGAGTTTGCGAAATTCTATGGTTCAAACGTTGATATTCTCTTTAACTTAGCAAAAGGGCTAAAAGCAGATGCAAAAGAATATAACATGCCATTAGACGTGCTTGTACCGCTTGTATACGCAATGGACTATGAAATGACAGCAAAACCTGTTGACTTCTTCGTACGCCGCAGAGGGGCTGTATTCTTCAACATTCACTGGGTATACGATTGGAAAGAAAACGTAATTGCGTATATGGCAGCGAAATTAGGCTGGAGTAATGAAGAACAAATGAAATACACAGCTGAATTAGAGAAAGCATTACAGGACGCTGTAGTACCTGTAGATCAGCAGGAGCAAGCAGCAGCATTAGCATAAACAAATCAACAGTAAAAAGCGCCTAAAGGGAAGAGAGAACCTTTAGGCGCTTTTTCAGCTTGTAAAATATTCAAAGGATATCTTCGTGCATAGAAAGTACATGATGCCTTTGTAAGAAACTAAAATAAGCTGTCAGGAAAGACCTGACAGCTTATTTTATATGAATTATTTTGTCGCATTTTCTGCTTTTGGAGTTTCAAAGATATCTTTTAAGTCTTTATCTTCAATTTTCACGTCAGCTTTTTTAATTTCTTTTTCTTGAAGCTCAGCCATGAGTTGAGGATCTTGTAGTTTCTTCTCAACTAGCTCTTTCTTGATGTTTGCCTTTTCTTCTTCAAATGGTTTTTGTTCTTTAATATCAGTTACTTTAATGATATGGTAACCAAATTCTGATTTCACAGGTTCACTTACTTCATCTTTTTTCAATTTGTATGCAGCATCTGTGAATTCTTTTACCATTTTACCAGGTCCGAAGTATCCAAGATCTCCGCCTTTTTCTTTTGAACCTGGGTCTTCAGAGTATTGTTTTGCTAACTCTTCAAAAGATTTACCTTGTCCAAGTTCTTCTTTTACTTTTTTCGCAGTTTCTTCATCTTTTACAAGGATGTGGCTTGCTTTAATTTCAGGTTTATAATTTTCTTTTAATTCTTTGTCAGTGATACTGCTTTCAATAGCTTTTGTCATTGCTAATTCAGCACGAATGCCCTCTTTAAATGATTTCTCTGTATAGCCTTGTTGTTTTAGAGCTGCATCAAATTGATCGCCAAGTTGCTTTTTGTATTCATCGAATTTTTTGTCAACTTCTTTATCCTCGACTTTATAATTCTTGACAAGTACTTTCTCAAGTACCATGCCACGTAAAATTTGCTTACCAGCTTTGTCTTTCATTTGTGTATAAAGGTCTTCTTTTGTAATGTCACCAGCTTTAGATGTAACAATTTTATCAGCTGATCCACATGCTGATAAGGCAATCAAACTTGTTGCTGCTAAGGCAAGCATAGCTTTCTTCATTCAATAAACACTCCTACTATTATGTATTTTTAATTTATCCCGCACAAATGAACAATCGCCTCATTTGAGGTTATGATTGCTCATAAAAGCCCGATTAAGTCTCACTGGTTTCGCTTCTCTTATAAAGTGAAAAGCCTGCTTAACAGGGCTTACCGAGGCTGAGGATAAAATTCAGCTGAAGGTAATTTTATTCTTTAGTATAAGCAATATGTACAAAATTTAATATATCATATTTCGACGTCTTTTCCTATTGATAAAGAAAAATTGTCCATTTGGTTATAAAGAATGTCAGATTAAAGAGAGAGTACCATAGTAGGCGAATGTGCATATATATATATCCAATTTGATTTTTCAACATTTAAATTGCTGCTATGAAGAATAGAAGGAGACTTCCTCTCATTTTTTCCTTCTGTTTTCGCATGGCATGAGGCTAAAAAGGGTACTGACCGCTTCTATCCATGAGCGGATTTTCTCTTCCACCTAAAAGGAATAGTTTTATATCGGTCTTTCAATCTGTATTTATGATAGAAAAGAGGAGAAGGGATGAGATGGGCGAATGAATTCATCACTTATTATTTTATTGCTTGTACTGTTTATTTTATTAGTTATAATAGGTATAATTTGTTTATAGAGGAAAAAAGTGAGGAAGGGGCTTCCCTTCCTCACTTTCCATGAAATATAATTTCTATATAACTAGAAATTAATAGAATCGTAATACATACATTAATGACTCGAAAAGCGCTCGTTTGGCGTCTCTCGGATAGTTGTTTCCGCTCACACAGTGTATGAGTCAAGAAATTCGTGTAGAATAGAACAATAAGTGCAAATGTGACAAAAACAATTTCTATAAGAGTCACGAGGAGATACCTCCTTTTGGCCAAAATACATATACTTTTATATATTGTATCATACGATATTTTGTTCGTGTTATAAAATTCAGAAATAGAAGACATTGCGTTAGAAAGTGAGGGAGAAAATGGACGTTGTAAAACGACTAGAGCAAGCGGAATATTATGTAGAATTACTTTTTCAAATGATCGACGAAGATAAGTGTCCATTTTATTCTTTAATTATAAAGAAAAAAGCTCGAAAAAAAGATATAGAACGTATATTAGCTTTATGTGAACAGTTGAACAAACAATACATAGTAGAAAAGCAAGAAGGCTTACTTTTGTTTGATGCTCTTTTGGAGCAATTTGAAAAAGCGCTTCCACATCAGCTCGAAGTAAACGAGACTGCAGAAGCGCTACATAAACAAGGTTTATTTCAGCCAATTATGCAAGAATTTTTACGCATAACAGCGAAAAGATAATCGGTATTATTTTTTAACTAATTTTTGATCGTGTTCCGTAAAATTTTCCTCAATATTTTCTAGTGATTTCTCAAAAATATCGATAAAATCTTGTCCATAAATATTTCTTAAAATCGCGATTAATTCGATATTTTCTGGGAACTTACCATAAAAATTGCGAAGAGCAAGAGCGCCATTAAAGACAGAATTATTTTCAGGGTCATACTCCTCCATTAATTGCAGCAGCAATTCTTCCCCTTTTGGTGTAATTTCAATATACGTATTTCGCTTATCATCTTCTTTTTTTGAGAATACAAGATAGCCGCGCTCTTCAAGTTTTTTCGAAAAGTTAAATGCCGTTGATACGTGCATCACGCCAAACTTTGCAATCTCAGAAATAGAAGCCCCTTTTAAATGATAAGCAATGGATAAAATATGGTGCTCATTAATGTTTAGATCATATGGTTTGATCCACTGTTGCCAATCTTTTTCTACACATTTCCATAATGCCTTCGATAATTGAGCAATGCGTTGGCTGAAAATCATTGCTTCTTTGACCGAATAATCTTTTTCTCCACTTTTCATGTACTCACCCACTTTTACATTCTTATTCATTAGTATCTATTATGCCAGTAAAATAAAAATTAATAAAGTCTTTTTGTAAGAATTGTGAAAATTTTTCGGAAAAATTATAATCTTAACAGATCATGCATAATTGTGGAAGCGTTTTAGATGTCATAACTATATGTGTTATCCCCACGTAGTAGAGGATAACATATATTGTAAATGCATAAAAACACGACATATCTATGTGATATGTCGCGATAAGAGAAATATTTATAAAAAATATTTGTTATATGCAAAAACTAAGAATGGAACATCGTTTACGCTTTTTCTGGAACTGTTTGTTGCAATTTTTCAATTGATTTTTGAATGTCTAAAATTTCTTGTTCAATATGACGTTTGTTTTGAGAAATATCTTGTTTCCATGTGGAAAGTGTATCTTGCATATCATCTTTCAATTCTTGAAAAACTTCTTTACCTTCTGAAGCCGTTTCAACAATTTGACGTTTTAATAATTTTGTATCAGCTGTAATATCAGCTAAAGTCTTTTTAATATCATTTCCTTTTTCTTTTAGTTTACTCCGCATATCTTTACCGGAAGAAGGAGTGGAAAAAAGAACGGCTAGTCCAGCGACAGCACTGCCGCAAATTACACCTGTTACAAAGGATTTAGCTTTTGACATAAAAGGAAACCTCCTTATTTTTTTGCTCTTATTCATGATGTATAAAAACATGCATATGCTTAAGACAAGGGGGGAGAAAAGTGAAACTTGTGACAACCATTTGTTTTATCGTAAGTCTTTTCTTTCTTGTACGTGCTATGCATTTACTGTTATTTGTAAAACAAAAAAGATCATATCCTCCAGCATTTTGGGTGAAAAAACAAGCCATGCAGTATATGTCTTTTGGAGGAGTAGGCTTGTTATGTACAATCTTACTTTATATGCTGCTATAGTACATTTTACGTTCCAGCATATGATAAATCGTATTCTTACTCTTATTTTACACCATTTGCAATGGTACTTGCGATGTTTTGTAAATTTTCCGTCGTATATTCATTTTGATGTGATTTCCAAACGGCACCAAAACCATCGTTTTCACCGTAGCGTGGAATTAAATGAAGGTGGAAGTGGAATACAGTTTGTCCAGCTTTTTCACCGTTGTTATTTAATAGGTTAAAGCCGACTGGATTAAATTCAGATTTAATCGCATTTGAGATTTTAGGAACGACAGAAAATATATGTGATGCAATTTCTGGCGTTAAAGCAAAGATATCTTGTTTGTGCACTTTTGGAATTACAAGTGTATGTCCTTTTGTCACTTGGCTAATATCTAGAAATGCAAGTACATGTTCATCTTCATATACTTTTGAGCAAGGAATTTGTCCCTCAATGATTTTACAAAAAATACAATTATCCGCTGTATGATTCATGGTTCTCATCCTTTCAAGTAGGTCTTAGCCGTATTTTACCATAATTACATAGGAGAACAAACACGAAAAACAGGAAGCTGACTCAGCTTCCTGTTTTCTGAAGAGGGATTGAAAAAGCATTTAATTTAATCTACCGTTCACAGACACCTCATTTATTTAGGAATGTGTGGTAATTCGGCTAGTATTCTGCCGTAGACACCTCATTTACAATAAAATGATATTGCAATCCTTTATGAAATGAAATTGTTTATTTTATAAAACAGTATATACTCTCCTCGAGACACCCCGTTTCTAAAATAAAACAAACTATCTGGTTTCGTGTAAATTTTCTTTGTCCATTATGGACACCCCATTTCATGATGATTTTACTTAGTTGTATTCATCAATTTGGTGGTTGCTTTTTCAATGTATTCCTTCTTCACTAATTATGATGTCCCGTTGTGTAAAAGATATGTAAAGAAATTATTTTTTTTTGAAGAAATTCGGTACTATGTAGTATCTTTTATTTTTTGGTAAGATGAATATATACATTTTAATAAAAGATACGCTTATACAAGCGGATGAATATAACGAAGAAAGTGGTGTCATATGGGACAGTTATTACGTGTGGAAAATGTCACAGGAGGATATACGAAGCGGCCGGTGCTGCAAGATGTTTCATTTTCTGTTAATAAGGGTGAGCTTGTTGGCTTAATCGGTTTAAATGGAGCAGGTAAAAGTACAACGATTAAACATATTATCGGTTTAATGGAACCAAAAAAAGGTACTGTAACAATTAACGGAAAAACAATTCGAGAAGATATGACAGCGTATCGCTCTAGCTTTTCATTTATTCCGGAAACACCTGTATTATATGATGAGTTAACTTTAGAAGAACATTTAAAGTTAACAGCGATGGCGTATGGTGTAGATGAGAAACAATATGAAGAACGTGTGCAGCAGCTGTTAAAGGAATTTCGAATGACAAATCGTTTAAAATGGTTCCCAGCTCATTTTTCAAAAGGAATGAAACAGAAAGTAATGATTATGAGTGCCTTCCTTGTTGAACCATCACTTTATATTGTGGATGAACCTTTCGTTGGGCTCGATCCGCTAGCGATTCAATCACTACTGCAAATGATGAACAAAATGAAAAAGAGTGGCGCCGGTATTTTAATGAGTACCCATATTTTAGCGACAGCAGAGCGTTACTGTGATTCCTTCATTATTTTACATCAAGGTGAAGTTCGGGCGAAGGGAACACTATCTGAGTTGCAGTCGCAATTTAATATGCCTGGAGCGACGCTAGATGATATCTATATTGCATTAACAAAGGAAGAAGATTATGAATAGCAGAGCATTGTGGAAAGAACGATTTAGGCATTTTTTAAAAGAAGTTCGTGCATATAGTAAATATGTTTTTAACGATCATTTAAAATTCATTTTCGTATTTATTATTGGAGCCGGTGCGTATTATTACCAGCAATGGTTACAAACATTGACTCCTTCATTTCCGGCCGCGCTTGTTATGGCGGTTTTACTTGGACTTGTATTAACAGCAGGATCCATCCAAACGTTATTAAAAGAAGCGGATCTTGTGTATTTGCTTCCAGTTGAAGAGAAATTAAAGCCGTATTTTACAAAAGCGTTTCTCTTTACGTTTATGATTCAGCTGTATGTGATAGCAATTGCAGCGGCCGCACTTGCTCCGCTATATTTCCAGCAAATGAAGCAAACGGGAGGGACTTACATATGGATTGTGGCCGCGCTTATTTTAGTAAAAGCATGGAATTTATTTGTAGCATGGGAAAAATCATTTTTAACAGATCAAAGTATGCAGCGCGCGGATTGGTTCATTCGCTTTATATGTAACGGATTATTTGTCTACTTCCTTGTAGGGCGCACTTCGGTGATTTACATAGGAGTAATTCTATTTGTAATGGTTATATACCTCGCATTCATGTATCAAAAGGTAAAAGGAAAACCGTTAAACTGGGAATACTTAATTGCAGAAGAAGGCAAGAAAATGATGCTTTTATACCGCATTGCGAACATGTTTGTCGATGTACCGGCGTTAAAGGAACGGGTGTCACGCCGGAAATGGCTTGATTTTGTACTTTCCATGATTGGTGAAAAACGTACATATTTATATCTATATACCCGTACATTTTTAAGATCGGGTAACTATTTTGGTTTATATATTCGTTTACTTGCCATTGGCGGGGTCATTCTTTACTTTATACCATTTTTATATGGTCGTTTTATTGTAAGTATCGTATTTCTATACTTAATTGGTTATCAACTATTAAGCCTTTGGAAACACCATCGTTTAAAACTATGGCTTGATTTATATCCAGTGACTGTAGAAGAAAAGAAAAAGGATTTTCTTCGCCTGTTAAATGCAATTCTATGTATAGGCAGTATTGTATTTACAATCATATTTGTTTTGGCAACAAAAGATATCATCATGACTTGTATTTTATTCGCCGCTAGCATAGCTTTTAGTGTTGGTTTTGTTTATCAATACGGTGCAAAGCGCATCGAGCGTTTAAGCTGAAAGGAATGAACTTATGACTGAATATGAAGAAAAGGTCATAAAAGAATTGCAGCAGTGGAAATATACGATCATGAAAGATTCTTCTATGATGACCAGGTTTTCCAAAAAGGTACAAACGAAAGTACAGCAGCTAATTCCAGAAAAAGTGCAAAATGTATTAACAGAAACAATTAAAAAAATGGTGCAAGGTATTAGTGCAGGATCTCATTTTATAAAACCAAAGTTAAAAGAAACAGATTGGTCCTTGCAAAGAAGAGATGAAGAAGTATTAAAGAAAATGGATGAGTATAAAAAGATTGCCGCAGCAGAAGGCGCTGGAACAGGAGCGGGCGGTTTTCTATTAGGACTTGCAGATTTTCCGCTCTTACTCAGCATTAAAATTAAATTTTTATTTGATGCAGCGACTATGTATGGATTTGATACAAGCAAAGAAGAAGAGCGTTTCTTTATCCTTCATGTATTTCAGCTTGCTTTCTCAAGTGATGATCATCGAAAAGAAATATGGAAAGCACTTGAAACGTGGGATACGCAGAAAGAAAATCATATTGACTGGGAGAAGTTTCAGCAGGAATATCGTGATTATATCGATTTAGCAAAGATGCTCCAGCTTGTACCAGTGATTGGAGCGCCAGTTGGAGCGTATGCGAATTATCAATTGATGCAACGGCTCGGCGAGGTGACGATGAATTGTTATCGCTTGCGGTTGTTTCAGCAAAAGGGAGTATCTATATAAATTCAAATTGAAAAACGATAGAAAACCTTTTTTGTAGGTGGGAGAGAGCGTCCGATCGTGGATAGAAGCGGTCAGTGCTTTTTTAGCTCCATGCCGTGTGAAAACAAAAGGAGAAAATGAGTGGAAATCTAGTTTTGTTTTCATAGCAGCGACTTATATGTCTACAAATCGAAATGAATATATCTGTTTGAAGAAAAGCTTTCACATTTTGTGGAAGCTTTTCTTTCTTTGCAAATTATCTTTTTTTATTTTATAATCTACTTACCGACCGTTAAGTAAAAAGGAGTACATATGACAAAAAATATGCAAACATCAAAAAATATAGTAGAAGCGGCTTTCAAATTGATGGCAGAGCATGGCATTGAAAAGATGAGTCTTTCTATGATTGCAAAAGAGGTTGGAATATCAAAGCCAGCTATTTATTATCACTTCTCATCTAAAGAAGCGTTAATTGATTTTTTATTTGAAGAAATCTTTGCGGATTATTATTTTTCAGCGTACTTTGTAAAAGAGCAGTACACAAAGGAGAATTTTGAAGAGCGATTAATAGAAGACGGTCTGCGTATGTTATCAGAATATGAAGAAGACCCGGGGGCACTTCGCGTATTAAATGAATTCATTTTGACAGCAGTACGAAATGAAAAGTATCAGAAGAGGTTATTTGAAGTGCAGGAAGATTTCTTAAATGGTTTCGCAGATTTATTAAAGAAAGGCGCAGACTTAGGTGTTGTTTCACAAGAAAAAACGGAAGAGAAGGCCCACATGTTAGCGTTAGTTATTGATAATATGAGTAATTCGATGTTGATGGGATTCAAATTAAACTATAAAGACATATGGATTGAAAGTGTAAAGAGTGTGCGAGTAAGCAGATAAGAACAAATTGAAAAGCTTTCTTTTTGGATGAGAGAGAGCGTCTGGCCATGCGTAGAAGCGGTCAGGGCCTTTTTTCGCCCCATGCCGAGTGAGAACAGAAGGAGAAAATGAGTGGAAGTCTCCATTTGTTTTCATAACCGAGATTTAGATGTTAGGAATTGAAAATAGATAAAGTGAAAACTATTTTTTTAGGTGGGAGGGAGCGTCTGGCCATGCGTAGAAGCGGTCAGGGCCTTTTTTCGCCCCATGCCAAGTGAAAAATAAAGAGAGAAAATGAGTGGAGATCTCTTCTTGTTTTCATAGCAGCGACTGATGTGTTGAAAAATCAGATGTATCGAATGAAGTAGTTGGTAGGGAGGAGAGGAAAATATGAAATTTCGAAAAGACTGGTGGCTCGGCTTTCTTGGGCTAATTGGAGTTTATAAATTTCCGAACGTAATCGATGCATTTCAAGGTGAAAAGGACTGGACGGCATTGATTAGCCTCATTTGGTTTATTTGGTTCGGTTATTTCATTCCGGAGAAGAAAGATGATGAAAAGAAGAATTATTAAAGTATTTCTATTTTTTGTAAAACCTTATAAAATAGATAATACGAGAATTTATATATATTAGATTTCTAGATTTGGAGTGATAAAATGCAGCCATTGGAAAAAGAAATTCATCCCGATATGGTCAAAGTTTGGCAAACTCGAGTTTTTATTGAACTGGGCATAAGTGTGTTAGTCATCCTTGCTTATCTCTTTTTCATGATTAAGTTTAATTGGTGGGAGTGGCTTTTTTATGTACTTATTGGGTTGACGGTTGTGTATACACCGTTTGACTACTTTATATTTCCGAAATTACGTCAGCGTTATTACAGCTATCGCTTAAATGAAGAAGAATTAGAGGTTCAACACGGAATGTTTACGGTTAAACGTGTATTAGTTCCGATGATTCGTGTGCAACACGTTACAATTGAGCAAGGTCCAATTATGAGGAAATACGATTTAGCAGAATTACAAATTTCAACTGCCGCTACATCTCATAGTATTCCAGGTTTAAAGATGAGAGAAGCAGAACAATTGAAGCGACAAATTGGAGAACTTGCGAAGGTGAGTGATGAGGATGTATAAGAGGCAGCATCCCATCACCATGTTATTGGAATTAAAGATAACAGACTTTATACCATTCATTATTTTTCTTTTTAGTCTAAAAGGAAAGTTTCCGTTTTGGTATTTGGTGCCTTTAGGTTTTTTAGGGATTTCAGTCGTCTCTGTTATCGTTGGCTGGTACTATAAAGTATATTGGATAGAAAATAATGTACTACACATTAAACAAGGACTATTTGTGAAAAAAGAAAGTTACTTGAATAAAGAACGTGTACAGACGATTAATACAAGTTCAAGTATGTTATATCAAATATTAGGTTTAACGAAGCTCAAAATTGAAACAGCTGGCGGTGGTGGTGAGCCCGAGGTTAGCTTAGCTGGTATTACGGCTGATGAAGCAAAAGCATTAATTGCAATGTTAAATGAATCTACAGAGGAACCTGTGGAAATGCAAGAGGGTTCTTCAAATATTAGTTTGGAAGAGGAAAATAAAACGGAATATAAGCTGACTTGGAAAGAGATTTTATTAGCATCCGTTACATCCGGTCAATTCGGCTTGTTATTTTCTCTATTGTTTTTTGTTTATTCCCAAGTAGATGAATATATCCCAAAATGGATTGAAAAAAGGATAGAAACATATGTGATGGATAATGATGTGTATGGCTGGATTTATATGGTTGCGATCTTGCTTATTGTTTCTTGGATCGTATCAACGATTGGGTACGCCTTAAAGCATGCGAACTTTACCGTTCATCGTAAAAGTGATGAAATTCGCATTTCACAAGGACTTCTTGAAAGAAAAGAACTTGTGTTAAAGCTGCACCGCATTCAAGGGATTACGATAAAAGAAGGGATATTCCGTCAACCATTTGGCTACTGCTCTGTTCATGTAGAAGTGATTCAAAATCATGAAAAAGGTGAGGAAAATGTTATCTTGCATCCAGTCATTCGGAAGGACCGAGTTGCAGAATTGCTTGCACATTTACAGTTGCCATATGAACTAAATCCGACTGTTACAGCACTACCAAAAACGGCACTGCGCCGCTATTTGTTAGAGAGTTTTATTTTCTTTTGTATATTAGCAGTTCCGATTACAGGAGCAAGTATATATTTTGAAAAATACTTTATTATTTGGACACTGTTACCTTTGATTGGATTACTTTTGTCACTCGGATATGCAACGTTCCGTGCAGGTGGCTACAGGGTAGAAGGAGAGCAGCTAACGCTTGTTTATCGTAATATTGCTAAATACACAGGGCTAGTAAGAAGAAGACATGTACAGTCAATAGAGAAAATGCAGTCTTATTTTCAGCGGGGAGCTCATTTATGTTCCTATACTTTCTCTAGTGCATCCACAAATTATAAATTAGAGCATACGCGCTTAGAAGATGCAGAGCGAATGTTAGATTGGTATAAGAATAAGTAGAAACCAAAATTGAAAAAAGACAAACTTTTTTAAAAACTTCTCGACTTCATTTTAAATCTACAGTTTAAAGTTATAGAGCATTTCTTTGTAAGAAGGAATGCTTTTTATCTTTGCATAAAATAAAAAGTTAATTATTAACAATAAAAAAGAGATGAAAAACAATAATGTTTTATTGTAAAACAATAAATTATGTGTTAAATTGAAATCAATAAATTAATTAACGAACAAATGAGGTGTTATTATGAAACGAGGATCGACAACTTTCTTAAAGGTAGTCCTTCTTATTATTGGCATCGCAGTACTTGCTTTGTGTATATTTGCTGTACCTGAGATAGCCAGTAGAGATGCGTCAGCGAATCCAGAGACTTCGTACTTACAATATCCATTTTTAGTATGTACATATGTATTGTCTATTCCACTTTTTATTGCGTTATATCAAGCATTTAAACTGTTAATCTATATAGATAAATGCAAAGCTTTCTCGGAATTATCTGTAAGGGCTTTGAAGTATATAAAATACTGTGCAATCACAATCAGTATCTTCATTGTATTAGGGATTCTATTTGTCATTTTCTTTATTGAGGGTGACAGAGCAGGTATTATTATGTTGGGGTTAATAGGTACGTTTGCTTCAAGTGTCATTGCAACCTTTGCAGCTGTTCTTCAAAAGCTTTTACAAGAAGCTATTGATATTAAATCAGAAAATGATTTAACGATCTGAGGTGATAATATGGCAATAATAATCAATCTTGATGTAATGTTGGCTAAAAGGAAAATGAGCGTCACAGAACTTTCGGAGAAGGTTGGAATTACCATGGCGAATCTTTCTATATTGAAGAACGGAAAGGCAAAAGCGATTCGATTCTCCACATTAGAGGCGATTTGTAAAGCTTTAGAATGTCAGCCTGGAGATATTTTAGAGTATAAATGTGACGAAGACACTCAAGAATAATACTCAATGCTTCTTGCTATTTGGTGGAGCCAGAAGAACAGCTGTCTAGGAGTAAACAGCTGTTCTTTTTGTTATAGTTGTCTTTCGATAAACACCATTATGTTTACTGGTGATGTATACATAATGGTTTTCTTTTCATTTATTACTGCCCGTAAAAGCCCGATTGGTGAGGGCTAATAATCAGTGGGGATGGAGAAAAACCCCACCGATTAAAGTTTCACTTTATTAATGAACTTTAGCCTTGCGGATACCATCAAATACATTGATTGCTGCAGATAATAGAAAGATGAAAATTCCACCGCCAACTATCCATGATTCAAATTGTTTAGTAGTAATAGAGAATAGATCAGCTGTATACGTAATAAAATCTTGGTTCATTACATTTGGATTCGTTACAATCACAATGAATACAATGGTTCCAATAAGCTGGAGAGCTGTATTAAATATTGCGATGCCTTTTGTCCATTGCCTCTTCATTAATTTATAAATAGACAATGCGATTTCCAAAACGATTACAACAAGAACGAGTGGCCAATATTGAAGCAATACATCCTGATTAAAAGCTGAGGTTACAAAGTCGAGTCCATGTGTACTACCTCTATACATACCCACAAGATGATTTGCGTAAAAATACACTGTTGCCCAAATAGCAGTCCATAATAAGCTTCCGAATACTTCACACTTCGTAATAGCTTTTTTCTTAGGAATATAAGATATATTTTTTAAATCGTCCGCAGTCCATTTGGTAAACCTTGTTGTGAATGGGTAACTTGTTTTTGAATGATCGACCCGTTCTATAAGCGCGAAAACAAGTGTCAGCCAGAAAAAGACTTGCATACCTACTTCAACGATGCTCCATATACCAAAACCAATAATATCAAAAACCACATTAATGACTGCTTCTTCGCCATGATACCCTATAAAATATTTGGCAATGAGCGAGATTAGAGAAATAGTAGCAGCAATTGGTAAAATCATTTTTAATAACGTAACATATGTCTCGAAATAGTGAGGACCAATAAGATGCATGGGTCGATCGCGGTATTTACTAGCTAATATAGCGGGATTCCCTAATGTTTCAAGGACCACTTTTATATTTTCTTCACTGTAATTATCAAGTAACATATCCTCAATGGTTGACCTTAATTCGAGAGCTATATCTTCACGATTTTTTTCAGGCAGTCTTCGAGTCACTTCTTGTATATAAATATCAATCAGATTCATCATCTTCCTCCCCTTTTAACACCTCTAATAGTTTTTTAGAATTGTCCATCCATTCCCTTTTTAACTGTAAAAATATCTCTAAACCATATTCACTTAGAACATAGTACTTACGCGGTCTACTCTCAGATGTATCCCAACTACCTGTTACTAACTCTTGTTTTTCTAGGCGGCGTAGCAATGGATATAAAGTACTTTGATCAATGTTAATGCCTGACTGTTCCAACAATTGAACAAGTGAATATCCGTACTGGGGCTTTCGTAATTGACTTAAAACAGCTAACGTCAAAGTTCCTCTCCTAAGCTCTGTTGTTAATGAATTCAATAAAGTACTCATTCATCCACCTCTTTCCTTGCTGTATGTTATACAGTATATGTTTTATACTATGCGTCATACACCATTATTGTTCCAACATCAATGTAAAAAAATAATTCGTTAAGAAGCACATAAAAAATACAACATTCTTTCGAATTATATTTTGGTTGTATTCTACATATTAAGAAAATAACAATCTGAATTTTTACAAAAACTGTTTATTTCACCTTGTTTTGTGTTATTGCGTTTTGTATGATTATGGCATATTGCAATGAAAGGTAAATAGTATACATATTTCATAGATTTCTAAATTTGGAGTGATGAAATGCAGCCATTAGAAAATGAAATTCATCCGAATATGATCAAAGTGTGGAAGATTCATGCTTTAATTGGTGGGGGTGGCTTTTCGGCGTAATTGTCGTTGCGACGATTATATATACGCCGCTAGATTATTTTATCTTTCCGAAATTACGTCATGGAAGACAAGTTTCGATAAATTCCGTATAAAAAATATCGAGTAAATAATAAATTTTAACGATAATATGTATTTGTAAAGGAGGGAAATGAATGTTACAAGAATTCAATAATTTAATGGATTACATCGAAACACATTTAACGGAAGAAATCTCTGGAAAAGATATATCAAAAATTGTAGGACTATCTGATTATCATTTTAAAAGAATGTTTTCGTATATGGCTGGAATGTCATTGAATGAGTATATCAAAAATAGGAGATTATCAGTTGCGAATGTTGAATTAATAAACGGAGCAAAAGTTACAGATATTGCCTATAAATATGGCTATCGATCTATAGAAGGATTTTCAAGAGCCTTTCGTGAATGGAGTGGTTTTTTACCTTCAGAAGTAACTAAAAACAAAATCCAAAAATCATTTCCCAAATTTTCATTCTTTATAGATATAAGAGGAGGAATATCTATGGAATTCAAAATTGAAAAAAAAGAGAAGTTTAATATAGTAGGTGTATCGAAAAGAGTGCCAATTCAATTCGAAGGTGAAAATAATGCTATCTTAGAACTAGCCCAGTCAATTACCGAACAACAAAGAAATGAAATGCATCAATTAGCTGATTTATATCCTCATCAAGTCTTGAATGTATCTTATGATTTTGATGATGGTTTCTTGGAAGAAAAAGGCTACTTAACTCATATGATTGGTTTTGCAACTACAAAAGAAAATCCATTCGATGATTTAGAGCAAATTTCTATTGAAGAAAGTTTATGGGCAATTTTCCCTAATCAAGGACCATTTCCTGCTACGCTTCAAGAAACTACCGCAAAAATTTATTCTGAATGGTTGCCTTCTTCAGATTATGAAGTAGCAGATATACCTGGAATTTCTTTTACAAAGCACAATGGTACATCGGAAAATGTATATAGCGAAATTTGGATGCCAGTAAAGAAAAAAGTTAGCGATAAACTTGGATGATTATTATATTTACAGAAGTGTTATTCCGTTAAATCTTCATTTACCATATTAGACCAGTCAGTAGATATTGACTGGTCTTTTTGAATTTGATGAAAAATCAACACTTATCACTAACAGAGCCTTAAATAAAGTGGAAGTCATTCAAAGCATAGACACCAATAATATGAATGTCCTCTTGCATCCGCTTATGAAGAAAAAGGATGTGCAAGAGTTGCTGACATATTTAGCGTTTCCTTTTTTACGCTAACACATCAAACGTCGTCACAAAAGATGGTCTTGAAAAAATACTTTTTTGCGGCTCTGCATTTGCTTGTGCTTGTGCAGGGCGTTTTTTATGTGCATTTTCGAAAGAACGTGATTCCGTCCAGTCTTTAAAGTTTTGTTCTGTTTCCCACATTGTCATAATGACATATGTATCATTGCTTAATGGGCGAAGAACGCGGATTGCTTGGAAGCCAGGTTCATTTTCAATAAGACCTGCGCGGTTTTTAAAGCGATTTTCAAAAACGGGACGGCCTTCGTCTGTAACGGAAATGTTGTTACAAACAATAAAGCCAGGTTGTCCTTTAAATTCCCCAACAGCATCTAGCACGTCATATTGAAGAGATCCTTCTACAGTTTCTTCCGTATTTTCTTTATAAAACATATCTTTTTCATTATTTTTTGCAGTGAAATGTGGTTGCTTGAGAGGTGTTTCGTATGAAATAATTGCTTTCATTTGTAATGCCTCCTTTATGAGTTTGACTTCATTATAGCAACTCTTATCAAAAACTTCGAAGATTATATACATAAAGATAATTCTTTTTCAAATAATAAATGTACCATCATTTGGAAAGAAGGACGATGTATGAAGAAAATAAAGTGGACCTTAATAAGCGGCGTGGCAGTGTTTGTAGTTGCGATTGTACTCTATAAACTCATTGTGTTAGCTGGTAGTTATATGATGGATGAAAAAAAACTGGTTTTCCACTCTTCATCACGTATCGTTGATCAGCGAGGGAAAGAGATTACAAAACTATATGTAGAAAATAGAGATCTTGTACCGATTGAACAAATTCCGAAACATGTGCAGCAAGCATTTATCGCTGTAGAGGACGCGCGGTTTTATGACCATCATGGAATTGACTACCCTTCTGTATTTCGGGCATTGTATAAAGATATTTTAGCGAGAGAAAAAGCTGAGGGCGGTAGTACCATTACGCAACAACTCGTCAAGAATGTTTTTTTAACTCATGAAAAAACGTTTACACGTAAATTAAAAGAAGTAGCGATAGCACTCCAGTTAGAACAAAAATACACGAAAGAGCAGCTTCTTGAAATGTATATGAATCATATTTATTTCGGTCATGGTGCCTACGGAATTCAGGCGGCGGCAAAATTGTATTTTAATAAAGATGTAGAACAGTTGACAGTTGAAGAAGGCGCGATGCTTGCGGGGCTTCCGAAAGCACCAAATGGATATTCGCCCTTTTTATATCCAGAAAAAAGCAAGGAACGCCGTGATTTAGTATTGTCGCTTATGCATAAACAAGGCTATGTATCAGCGGAGGAAAGCGTTCGCTATCAAGGGAAAACAATCGCGCTTTATAAAAATTTAGATGAGCGAGAACTAGCTTATATGCCCTATGTAGATATGGTAGTAGAAGAGGCGGCACGTTTATACGGACTGTCACATCAGGAAGTTCTGCGCGGAGGTTATACATTTGTTGTCTCGCTGGATGAAAAAATTCAAAAAGTAGCCTATGATCAATTTCAAGATGCGCGGAATTTTCCAGGTAAAGAGGACGGGGCACAAGGGGCCTTTTTATTAATGGATAATGCGACGGGAGGAATTAAAGCAGCAATTGGCGGACGAGAGTATGTGCCAAGAGGATTTAATAGAGTGTTTGCGAAAAGGCAGCCAGGGTCTGTTTTAAAGCCGCTCATTGTGTATGCACCAGCGCTAGAAACGAAAAAATATAATCCGTATTCTTTATTAACAAATGAGCGAGTCTCTTTTGAAGGGTATGAACCACGAAATTATAATCATCGGTATTCAAAAGAAGTAACGATGTATGATGCGCTCTTAGAATCGTCGAATGTACCAGCTGTATCTTTATTGCATGAAATGGGAGTAGAAGAGGGAAAGCAATATTTAGAGAAGGGAAATATTCATATTGCAGATGCTGGTTTAAGTACGGCACTTGGTGGACTGAAAGACGGAGTCTCTCCATTTGAACTTGTAAAGATGTACCGTGCGTTCTTAGCGAATGGAAAAATTATTGAGCCACATGTGATTGAAAAGGTACTCGATCGACACGGAAAGGTGATTGGCGAATCACCTAAAAGCGAAACGAAAGTTTTTTCAAAACAAACAGCATGGTATATGACAAAAATGTTAGAAGGGGTTGTAAAAGAAGGAACAGCAAAAACGGGAGAATATAAAGGCGCACTAGCAGGGAAAACAGGTACAACGTCACTCCCTAATCAAAGTGAAGGTGCTAGGGATGTTTGGTTTGTTGGATATACTCCAAGTTTAGTAGGCGCGGTATGGATCGGATATGATCGTACGGATAAAGAACATCAATTACAAGATGGAAGTGCGTCTGCAACAGAATTGTTTAAAAAGATTTTAACGAAAGCGAATGTACAAGATAAAACGAAGTTTAAGCAGCCAAAAGGTGTCGAGACAATTGGGAGACCAATTCATCTAAGTAAAATTGAAAATATAGAGGCGAAATTATCCTTTAATCCATTTGGTTTATTTACTACGAAATTGAGCTGGAAACCACTTCAAGATAAAAGGGTTATATATCGCATCTATAAGGTTGAGAACGGAATCCATACTCATGTTGGAACAGTAAAAGGTACTGGTGAGTATGAAGAAAAGTTTACTAATATATTCGCTAAACCAAGCTTTTATGTTGTTCCGTATAATCCACAAACAAATCGAGAAGGTGAAAAGACAAAAGTAGCTAAACCGTAGTTTTTGCTTATGATATAATAAGAATGTTGCGAAAATAACAAGCGATTTTACGAACGTTTGTGTCAATTTCATGAACAACGTACATAATGGTATGCATTTTGTTTTTACAAGCTGTATAGTAAAAAAAGATAAATATCGGATAGGATTCGTTAGAAGCATTGGTAAGGAAGGGAGCAAGGGTCTTGGTAAGAAATATAAATGAGACATTTTTAAAAGCATGTAGAGGGGAAAAAACAGAATATGTACCAGCATGGTATATGAGGCAAGCAGGTCGTTCACAGCCTGAATATAGAAAGATAAAAGAGAAGTATTCTCTATTTGAAATTACACATAACCCGGAGCTATGTGCGTATGTTACAAAGCTTCCAGTTGATCAATATAATGTAGACGCGGCGATTCTTTATAAAGATATTATGTCACCGCTTCCAGCAATTGGTGTTGATGTAGAAATTAAATCGGGTATTGGACCGGTTATTGATAACCCAATTCGTTCTTTACAAGACGTAGAGAAGCTTGGTGAAATTCATCCGGAAGAGGATGTTCCATACATATTAGATACAATTCGCTTATTAACAAACGAGATGTTAGATGTTCCGCTAATTGGTTTTTCGGGGGCACCATTTACATTAGCGAGTTACATGATTGAAGGAGGGCCTTCTCGTAACTATCATAAAACAAAAGCATTTATGTATGCAGAGCCGAAAGCTTGGTTTGCGTTAATGGATAAGCTTGCAGATATGGTAATTACATATTTGAAGGCACAGATCAAAGCAGGAGCAAAAGCAGTACAAGTCTTTGATTCTTGGGTTGGAACGGTGAATGTAGCAGATTACCGTATATTTATTAAACCTGCAATGGAGCGTATTTTCACGGAAGTTCGCACGATGAACGTACCGATGATTATGCACGGCGTTGGAGCAGGACATTTAGCAAATGAATGGAATGAATTGCCTCTTGATGTAGTAGGACTTGACTGGCGCCTGTCAATTGAAGAAGCGCGCGGACGCGGTATTCATAAAGCAGTACAAGGCAATATGGATCCTTCTTTCTTACTTGCGCCATGGGATGTTACCAAGGAACATGTAAAAGCAATTCTTGACCAAGGAATGAAGCAGCCAGGTTATGTATTTAACTTAGGTCACGGTGTATTCCCAGAAGTAAATCCAGACACATTAAAGCGCTTGACGGCATTTATTCATGAGTATTCTAAAGGACAGTTAGCGAAGTAAAGGAGAATAGGTGTATGAAAAAGAAAATTGGTTTGCTTGTAATGGCATACGGAACACCATATAAAGAAGAAGATATTGAACGGTACTATACGCATATTCGAAGAGGGCGAAAGCCAAGTCCAGAAATGTTAGAGGACTTGGCGGAACGTTACCGTGCGATTGGTGGTATTTCTCCTTTAGCTACAATTACATTAGAACAAGCGAAAAAGTTAGAACAACGTTTAAACGAAATACAAGATCATGTGGAATTCCACATGTATCTTGGTTTAAAACATATTGAACCTTTCATTGAGGATGCTGTACAAGCTATGCATAACGATGGGATTGAAGAGGCAATCGCCCTTGTTCTTGCTCCGCATTATTCTACGTTCAGCGTAAAATCATATGTCGGCAGAGCACAAGAAGAAGCAAGTAAGCTTGGAAACTTAACTATTCATGGGATTGATAGTTGGTATAAAGAGCCGAAGTTTATCCAGTACTGGGTAGATGAAGTGAAAAAAGTATATAGTACTATGTCAGAAGAAGAACGCGAAAAAGCAGTTTTAATTGTATCTGCGCATAGTTTACCAGAAAAAATCATTGCTTTAGGTGATCCTTATCCAGAACAGTTAAATGAAACAGCTGATTATATCGCAAGAGGTGCGGAAGTTCGAAATTATGCGGTTGGTTGGCAAAGTGCCGGCAATACACCGGATCCATGGATTGGGCCAGACGTACAAGATTTAACGAGAGAATTAAACGAAAAATATGGTTACACTTCATTTGTATATGCACCGGTTGGATTTGTAGCTGAACATTTAGAAGTGTTATATGACAACGATATTGAATGTAAAATCGTTACAGAAGAAATTGGAGCGAAGTATTATCGTCCAGAGATGCCAAATGCATCAGATGCATTTATTTCTTGTTTAGCAGATGTCGTGTTAAAGAAACAAACAGAAGTTTCGTAAGACCATAGGAGAGGAGGAGCCTTTTTGAAAAAGAAAGTTGTTATCATCGGTGGTGGAATTACAGGTTTAACAACAGCGTATTACTTACAAAAAGAAATTCGCGAAAAAGGATTACCGATTGATACATTGTTAATAGAAGCATCGGGCAAGCTTGGAGGGAAAATTCAAACCGTTCGAAAAAATGGGTTTACAATTGAGCGTGGTCCAGATTCTTTCTTAGAAAGAAAAGAGAGTGCAGCTAGACTAGCAAGAGAACTTGGACTGGGAGATGAGCTTGTAAACAATGCAACTGGTCAATCATTTGTTCTAGTGAACAATCGATTACATAAGATGCCGAGCGGATCAATGATGGGAATTCCAACGCAAATTGCCCCGTTTCTATTTTCAGGATTGTTCTCTCCGATTGGTAAATTAAGAGCAAGTTTTGATTTTGTCTTACCACGTTCAAAGCCTGTTTCTGATCAATCACTTGGTGAGTTTTTCCGTCGTCGTTTAGGAAATGAAGTGGTTGAAAATTTAATCGAACCATTGTTATCTGGAATTTATGCAGGGGATATTGATCAAATGAGTCTAATGGCGACATTCCCGCAATTTTATCAAGTAGAGCAAAAATATCGTAGTATTTCACTCGGTATGCGTAATTTGGCTCCGAAAAAAGCAAAAGATGCAGCAGTAAAAGGAATCTTTTTAACATTAAAAACAGGTTTGCAATCTATTGTGGACACGATAGAAGAGCGACTCGATGCGGGAACAGTTGTGAAGGGGACTCGTATTGAAAAAGTCGCAAAAATAGGCGACGGTTATACAATTACACTGAGCAATGGAAAAGAAATTGAGGCGGACTCCATTGTGGTTGCTGCGTCTCATAAAGTATTGCCAGCTATGTTTGCGCAGTATAAAGACTTCCGCTTCTTCCGCAATATTCCATCAACATCAGTTGCGAATGTTACACTCGCTTTTCCGAAAGAATCGATTCAGCGTGATATTGATGGTACAGGCTTCGTTGTATCTCGCAATAGTGATTTTTCTATTACAGCATGTACGTGGACACATAAGAAGTGGCCGCATACAACGCCGGAAGGAAAAGTATTGCTTCGTTGTTACGTTGGGCGTCCTGGTGATGAAGCAATCGTGGAACAAACAGACGAAGAAATTGTTCAATTTATATTAGAAGATTTGCAAAAAACAATGGATATTAAGGCAAATCCAGACTTTACTGTTGTAAGCCGCTGGAAAGATGCGATGCCGCAATATACAGTGGGACATAAAGAGCGAATGAAAAAACTAACAACATTTATGGAGCAAGAATTACCGGGTGTTTATTTAGCAGGTAGTTCTTATGCTGGATCTGGTCTTCCTGATTGTATTGATCAAGGTGAGGCGGCTGTAAAGCGTGTGTTGTCTTATTTAGAAAAAAGAGATGAAACGGAATTAATTGCGCAATAATGAAAGTGATACTGCATAGAGGAAATGATAGATAATTTATTTTCAAAAGAGAAACAGCTTGGCGATTGACCAAGCTGTTATTTTTATATTCTCATAACACAGGTTCTTGCTTAAATACTTCATTCTACTCAATTCCACAGCAGCCGCATTTTTAACTGAGTATTACGTTTAGCGTCGCAGCCGCTTTTGGCCATCCAATGTAAAAGGCTAGATGGGTTATTAAAGCAATTATTTCTTGTTGGTTCATTCCATGTTTTTCAGCTAGTTGTAGATGAAATGGTAGTTGTTCCGTATTACCGATACTAATTAAAGCAGAAAGTGTAATGAAACTCCTTTCTTTTGGTGTTAAAGCAGGGTCTCTCCATACCTTTTCGAATAACACATTTTCGCTATAATCAACAAAATCTGGAGCAATATCTCTCATTTTCTTTGGTATATTGCATTCGATACGGTCATTCATGAATATTCTCCTTCTCTATAGTAACCATTTGTGCTATTCCTTGACCAAATGACCAGTTTTCAGCAGGCGTTTCGTTTAATGTAATAAAAATATCGGTTGTAGAGATATTTAAATGGTTATAAAAAGATTCTGAGATGGATTGATACAAATTCCTTTTTTGATCTATTGTTCTCCCAGGTCCACATGTAATAGAAACATGTATCATTTTCTCGGACCTCTTTTTCTCTTCTTCTAAAAGATAATACGAATTATAGAAAAATTGATGAGATGGATAGGGTAAAAACAGGTGAAAGTAATCATCTTTTGGAATTTGAAAATGTTCAATTAATGCAAGATGAATACCATTACTTACCTTTTTTAACTCTTCTCTATTCGATTGACTTTCTGGGTAATAAACAGTAACAAATGGCATATCTTCACTCCCTTTCGCATGGATTTATTTTACTCCGGTGATTTTGATTTGTATAATTGAAAAAATATCATATAATTATCAATAAAACCGATAGAGATTAGGTGTGAAAATGGAAATAAAAGAGTTAAAAACGTTCAAAATGATTGTCCAGGAAGGAACTTTTTCACTTGCAGCCAAAAAATTAAACTATGCTCAATCAACCGTAACAACACATATAAAAAAACTTGAAAAAGAACTTGGTTTTCTTCTATTTGAGCGAGGTTGGGATGCCAGGTTAACAGATGAAGGCATTTTATTTGAAGAGGAAGTAGATAACTTGTTAATGCATTGGGATTATTCAATATCTCAAGCGCAGCGTATAAGCAATGAAGAGAACGGAACAGTAAGAATCGGGTTATTAGAATCTGTTGCAGAAAAATTAATGCCTCCCATATTAAAATATTTAAACGAGGAGAAACCGTACATACATTGTGATTTTGTTGTAGGAAATACAGCGCTTTTATCACAAATGATGGAGCAAAATAAGATTGATTTTGCTGTTTGTGCAAACAACGAAAATATTTCCAATCTAAATTTCACTCCACTTAGCAAAGAACAAATCGAATTTATAGTTAATAACCCGAATCATCCAGTATTACAAAAAGAGTCAGTTGAAATATCTGATATCATTCAGTATCCAATCTTGATTGGAGAAAATAGTTGTAATTATTATAAAGCTGTAAACTCTTTCTTAGAAGAAAACAATGTATCCTTTCAAAGAGTCTACAATTGCAGTGCGGTACATCTCATTCCACAAATGGTTTTTGAAAATGCCATAGGTATTATCCCTAAGGGAACGGTCTTAAAACAAAGTAATATATCATTTAAGATTAAAGAATTTGATCCTAAAGTGCCTATAGGATTATTAATTTCTTCTAAAAAAAGAAACTATTTGAGTCAAATAAAACAACAACTTATGAAACGAATTGAATCGGTGTTGTTATAAATACAGAATGTTTATTTATGAATAGGGAAAAACTTATCTTCTGTTCAAGTGAGATTTACATAACTTTATTCATCAGCGATTACTATATCTAGAAATCTTGAAAAGCCCCTTTTGAAATTCGAAGGGGCTTTGTTTTGCACTTATAACTCTTGCAAAAAACGAATAAATTTCTTTAAGCCTTGCGGTTGCTGTTTTCTGCGTTTAATCACGAAGTCAATTTTGACTGTTTCGGGCAGTTCTTCATAATGAATTGTTTTTGGCTTATTTCGGCTATACGCAACATTAGCTGGTAGTATACTAATACCAAGTCCATCATGAGCAGCTTGCATAATAGACTCGAGTGAATCAAATTCCATTATCGTTTTCTGATCAAAGTCGCTTTTATTACAATAATCTAATAGTTTCTTTCTATAGATACAATTTGGATCACTGTTCACGAGTAAAGTTTGATGATGTTGCTTTTCAATTTGAGTGCGCTTTTGCGAAATGAGTATGATATTTTCAAAATAACTGTACACAGTCTCGAAATGTGATTCATTATATGTACCGCTTAAAAAGATTCCATCAAGTTCCCCGTATAAAAGCATTTCTTGTAATTTTACGTTATTATTTGTTTTTAACTTTAAGTCAATATTTTTATCGGATTCCAAAAAAGAAGAGAATAGTTGAGGAACTTTCACAGCAGAAATTGTTTGAGATGCTCCAATTATTAAAGATTCTCTCCATTTCTTAGGGTTTATTTTTGATTTAGCCTCATTCATTAAAAACATAATTTCATTTGTATAATCTAATAACACTTTTCCTTGTTCAGTTAAGGTTACTCCTCTGTTATTACGCTTTAATATTTTAACGCCTAGTTCATCTTCTAAATTTTTTATTCGCTGGCTTATATTCGGTTGTACATATCCTAATTTTTCAGCAGCTCTAGATATTGATTGTAGTTCTGCAACATGTTTAAAAATCCATAAGTCATGTCTTTCCAAGAATAGATCCCTCCACTAGGTATCATTTAAAGTGATATCGGCTTCATTATTCAGTATTATACTCCGTAAATGAACGAAGATAAAATGAAATCAGATCAGGTAAAGTGAGGAGATTTTAAAATGGATGTAAAAGATAAAGTAGTCATTATAACAGGTGGTGGCACTGGTATTGGAAAGGCTGTTGCTTTGAAGTTAGCTAGTGTAGGAGCCAAAGTAGTGATTAATTATAGTCGTTCAGAAAAAGAAGCATTAGAAACTGTTAATGAAATTAAACAGCGAGGAGGTACGGCAATCGCCGTTAAAGCAAATGTAGCAAAAAAAGAAGAAGTTGAGGCTATGGTATCTCAAACTGTTAACCTTTTTAGAACAGTCGATTGTTTAGTGAATAATGCGAGTATAACAGCTCAAATACCTATGGATGACTTAGAATCTGTAACTGATCAAGTGTGGGATTCGCTTTTCAGCGTAAATGTGAAAGGAATGTTTCATTGTATAAAAGCTGTTGTTCCTTATATGAAGAAGCAAAAATCGGGTGCTATCGTGAATATGGGAAGTGTTGCAGGGATAACAGGACTCGGATCATCTGTACCGTATGCAGCAACAAAATCAGCAATTCATACGATGACAAAATCGCTCGCTATTGCATTGGCACCTGAAATTAGAGTAAATAGTATTTCGCCTGGTGCAGTTCATACGAGATGGTGGTTAGGTAATGAGGATAAGATGTACCAGCTTGCTGGAAATCTACCACTTCAAAGAATTTCAACACCGAATGATATTGCGGAGGCGATTCTTTTTCAATTAACCCAGGAATCTATTACGGGACAAATTTTTACAATTGATAATGGACAGACGCTTTAATAGTATCAGCAACTTAATAGAAAGAGGTATATTAAGGGGTGGGGGGGAAGTGTGTTATCTTATTTAGAAAAAATAGATGAAATAGAATGAATGGCGCAATGATGAAAAGCACTCTTAACGCATAAGAGTGCTTGTTATATTGTAATAATCTCGCTCATATTCACGAGGTTGCCTCGTAGGTTGATCATTCACTGCAAGAGCTGGTAATAAATTTGCATCAAAGATAAGGTCGTAGAGAAAAGATAAGATTAAAACGCTACATAATATATAAATTAACATTTCACTTCACTTCTTTCTGTATGGTTCTTACTTATAGTGTAAGAAAAATAAATGTGAATAAAATCCATAAAAAGAGCGGAAGTATTGTAAGAAAATAGTGGGGGAATCGTAATAGAAATCTCATACGGAAGTATGAGGTTAAATTTTTGTAAAATTTGTCGAATTTTAAGTTCTTTATAAAGAATTTTTTGTTATGATAGTACATGCTGAGAGAATATAAAATTAGGGGAGGAAGATGAATTTGAAGAAATTAATGAGTATCTTTCTATCATTGATACTACTGGTTTCATTTACTGGTACGGTAACAAAAGCGGAAGAAAATACTCCGTTATCAGTGCTTGCTGCCATTCAAATGTTTCAGCAGCAAGGAAGCAGCAAAGGGGTAGTGGAGGGGTATATTGTTGGATATACGCAAAGTCCTTCTACATACACGAAAGATCCAGCGAAGTTTGGAGATACGAATGTTGCCATTGCCGATTCTCCAAATGAGACAAATCCTGAGAAAATCATGCCTATTCAATTACCAAAAGGTGACGTGAGAACGGCAGTGAATGTAAAAGACCATCCTGAAAATGTTGGGAAGAAAGTTCAATTAACAGGAACACTTGAGTTATATTTTAGTAGCCCTGGGCTAAAATCCGTAACAGCATATAAGTTTCAAGGGGAAACAGAAAACCGTGTGAGCGATGTGACTGCATCACCAAACGGTAGAGAAATTGAAAAAGGAACAGCAGTGACATTAACAACCAGTACAGAAGGAGCAACAATCTACTATACGTTAGATGGATCAGTCCCAACAGATAAAAGTATTCATTATAATGAACCGATTGTGTTAAATGAAAATAGTGTTATAAAAGCAATCGCAGTGAAAGAAGGTCTTGAATCTTCAGCAGTTTCTACTTTTTCTTTTACGGTTGTAAAAAGTGAGCAAGTTCGTATCCATGATATTCAAGGAAAATCACATATTTCTCCTTACGATGGGAAGAAAGTACGAAGTGTAGAAGGTGTTGTAACGGCATTAGATAAGAATGGTTTTTATATGCAAGACGTGCAGCCTGATGAAGACCCGGCAACTTCAGAAGGGATTTATGTTTATAAAAAAGAAGCGAATGTAAATGTCGGAGATCTTGTTCAAATTGATGGAGAGGTTGAAGAATATATTGGAGCGGGATATGCTGATAGGTTCGATACAGATTTATCCATCACAGAAATTAAAGCGAGCAATATCGCTGTGAAAGCCAGTAATCAACAGTTGCCAGAAGCAACTGTATTGGGTGAAAACGGTGTAAAGATTCCTGATCAAATCATTGATAATGATGCGTTTGGTGTATTTGATCCAAATGAAGATGCAATTGATTTTTATGAAAGTCTAGAAGGTATGCGTGTTACAATGCCGACTCCTCAAATTATTGGACCGCAGAAAAATGGGGATTTATATGTAACAGTTGCAAATGGTGGAGATAAAGTAACTACGAAATATGGAACGCCGTTATTAGACGAGAACCAATTCAATCCTGAGCGTCTATCTTTAAAAGTACCTCGTGATTATGTAGCGAAAGCAGGAGATACGTTTAATGGAGATATCATAGGCGTAGTAGGGTATGATTATGGTGCATATCGTATTTCACCGGTAACAGAACTACCATCTGTAACAGATGGCGGATTTAAACAAGTAGGGGCAAACATTCAGCCGCGACTTGGAAAATTAACAGTAGCAACATATAATATCGAAAACTTTTCAGCGAATGCAAAAGAAACGTCTGATGAAAAGGTAAAAGCAATTGCATATTCTATTAAATATAATTTAAAGATGCCAGATATAATTGGTGTACAAGAAATGCAAGATAATAATGGATCAACGAATGATGGAACAACAGATGCTTCATTAAGTGCAAAGCGCATTATTGACGCTGTACAAGAAATTCGTGGACCTAAGTATGAATATGTAGAAGTTGCACCTGGGAACAATCAAGACGGCGGGGCACCGGGAGCGAACATTCGCGTTGGTTTTTTCTATAATCCATCACGTGTGAAATTAGAAAAGAATCCAAAGCTGTTAGAAACAAACCCGATGCGCATTGGACAAGATAATCCGTTATTTGATAATACTCGTAAACCGCTAGCTGCGGAGTTTAAATTCCAAGGGCAAAATATTGTTGTTATTTCAAGTCATTTAAATTCAAAACTCGGTGATGCGACGCCGTTTGGGAAAATTCAACCTCTTGTATTAAAGAGTGAAGAGAAACGCGTTCAACTCGCGCAAGAAGTAAATAGCTTTGTAAAAGGTATTCAAAAACGAGATACGAATGCACCCGTTGTTGTAGTTGGTGATATGAATGACTTTGAATTCTCTAAACCATTGCAAGCATTAAAAGGAAATACAATGCAAGATATGTTAGAAACGGTTTCGAAAGAAAATCGTTACACATATATTCATGACGGAAATGCACAAGTATTAGATCATATTTTAGTAACAAATAATATTGCACCGCACACAGTTGTAGATCCGGTACATTTAAATTCAAACATTATGAAGGAACATGGCCGTGTAAGTGACCATGATCCAGTTCTTGCACAAATTGATTTGAAAAAAGCTTCCTAAGTATAAATATCCCTCAGCATAATTGCTGAGGGATATTTTACATTATATACTAACTGATTTTTGAAGCGATTTTTTACATCGCATTCTTTTTTGAAGTCTCCGCATATATTTCTTCCGATCTTTCTGTACGCCTTTCATATACATAAATAAGCTAATTCCAAAAAATAAGGTGCATTGCATGATTAAAATGTAAGGCGACATTCCTTGGAGCGGCTGTTTTGGGTCGTATAAATGAATAGGTGCTCCTCCAATCGTAGGAAATACGATATTTAAAATAACATATGGTAGAGAGGCTATAGCAAAAGGGAATAGAATTGCCATGTAATCTTTTCTAGACCATATGGATGCAGAGAGACCCAATACCGCCATAAGACCAGCAAACAAAAAATTAATCCCAATATATAGAGAAATATAAGTAATTGGAGAAGAGAAATACAATGATGCAAACATGCTATTGTCCTTAATAATACCTAAGGCGGGTGTAGGAGTGCCATCTTGGATTGTCAGCTTACAAAGTAACAATGAAAATGCGAATGGGAGAATATAAAGAAGCCCCCCAATTAGGAAGGTAACGATATATTTCGTACATACATAGGAAAAAAAGGGAATCTCCTTACTTACAAATGATTTGAATTTATCAGCTTTATCAGAGTTATAGCTGGTACTAAAAGGGAGTGATGCTAGTACAGGCATTAAAAGTAAATACACATCCATTTCGTTATCACGAAAGCCGATCCATTTATAAGCCGTTGCTAAAAGCTCGTCGGGTACACCGCCTAAATATTGTAAAATATAGAAATAATGATAAATTGAAACAAGAATCAGCCAACTAAACAAGAGCGTGAGAGAAATCTTACTTAAAAAGGCTTGTTTTATATGTAAGCTAAGTGCGCGCATCATGATTGAAAGAGCCTCCACTATTTTTAATAAATATGTCTATGTTCTATATTACTATCAATTGTAAAAAATTTCTTGGTTTTTCAATTGATAATTTAAAAAAGAGGGAAAATTCATGAAAGGAATTGGTTTTATTCACTATATAAAAATTTCTAAAATATGGTTGACAATTAAGTATTACATTTGTAATCTATTATTAAGATTACAAATGTAATACAAGAGGTGAAACTGAATATGGCAAACAAATTACCCAAAATATCTGAAGCCGAATTAGAAATTATGAAAGTCCTTTGGTCAAAATCTCCCCAAACAGCAAATGAAATAATTGAGGAACTAGAGACAACAATGGATTGGAAACCGAAGACAATTCGAACACTTATTAATCGATTAGTTCAAAAGGAAGCGGCTTCTTATCATCAAGATAAAGGACGTATGTATGCATATTATCCATTAGTATCACAAGATAATTACTTACAAGTGGAAACAAAATCTTTACTGAAACGTTTCTGTGGTGCAGCATTCAAACCATTACTTGTAAATTTCTTAAAAGAAGAAAAATTATCTTCAGAAGATATTAATGAGCTGAAACGGATTTTGGATGAAAAGACAGAAGAGAATGAGAGAAAAGGTAGATTATGATGATAGATATAGTTGTAAATACCTATCTCTCTCCCTTTTTTGATTGGCTGATAGAAACATCGCTGATGGCAAGTGTATTAGTTGGCATAATTTTATGTGTGAAAGTTGTGCTTAGAAATAAGTTAACTCCTAGATGGCAATATATGTTATGGATAATACTGATTGTAAGGCTTCTCTTGCCGTGGTCACCGGATAGTTCTTATAGTATTTATTCGCTTATGTCATATAGCTCTGGTGTTTCTGAGATTTTTCAAAAGAATGATTCTCCTGAAACGTCACAAGAATTTGTGCAGGAAAATAAAAATATAGATGCTACTACATTCAATACAAAAGAGGATAGTTCGGTATCTAACGCAGTACATACAGAGAAAGAAAATAAAGAAATATACAGTAAGAAAACGGAAACAGATACTACATTCTCATTTTATAAAATTGCATTATATATTTGGTTGTTGGGAGCTATTATGTTAGCGGTTATAACTTACATTATGAATGGACGGTTACTCTTATACATAAAAAAACAACCTAGTATTACGGATGAAAAAATTGTTAGGATTTTTGAGAACTGCAAGAAGTCGCTAGCTATCAAACAGCAAATTCCATTACGGTTAGCGGGGAAAATTTCAAGTCCAACTGTTTTTGGGTTCTTTCGCCCAATAGTACTATTGTCAACGAGACATATGAAAGTATTGGATGAGAAGCAGCTACAATATATTTTCTATCATGAGTTATCTCATATTAAACGAAGAGATGTCGCTATGAATTGGCTTATGTACGGTTTACTTATTTTAAATTGGTTTAATCCAATTCTTTGGTATGCCTATTCCTGTATGCGAGAAGATCAAGAACTAGCATGTGATGCATTTGCTCTTACCTTTATAGATTCAGAGGAACAAATTGCATATGGCCACACAATTATTGCTCTTTTAGAACATTATTCAAGTTATTATCAAGTACCGAGTCTAGCGAATTTAAGTAGAAATAAGCGTACACTAAAAAGGAGAATTCTTATGATTAAGAAATTCCAAAAGAAATCGTATCGCCTGTCTGCACTTGGAGTTATTGTGATAGTGGCTGTTGCATCTATTTCTCTACTAAATGCACGTGCAACGGAAGTGGATGAAAGACAGAAAGGACAAGCGGTAGAAAAAAAACAGCAATCGAAAGAAGCTTTTGAAGATGCTATAGAAATAGTACTAGGTACACCAGAAAATGCAAGTAGAGAGTGGGGGATGTCAATAAAGACGTATAAAAAGAATACGGATTTCTTGTATTTGGCCGAAAAAAGTTTAACAAAAGAGGAATTTAAGCAGTATATTCAATTATTTAAGGAATCCCTCCAGATTCGTAAAAAAGCAATGGTCAAGAAAAATGTAGGCGAGAATTATGAAGGAGATACAAAAGAATTTAAACAGGAGCGCTTGAGTCAAGCTGATAATGAAAAATTAGCTAGTATTGAGAAAAAATCCAAACCATTTGAAGATAGAGTAGCTGAATCTTTAAAGTTCACTGTAGAGGAAGCACAAAATCATGTTAAGTTTCCAATTAAGAAACCGTCTTATAAGAGTGCTGGCTATGAACTGAAGAAAGAATGGGCAGATTCATATTTTGGAAGAGATATAGAATTAGTTGTTAAATCAGAATATACGAAAGGGCAATATGGGTATACGATTTATCAATCGAGGGTTTATGTAGATAATAAGGACCCACTTCATTACATGCTTCCCTGGAAAGAAAATATGGAAACCTATGATTTAGAGGGGAATCAAATTGTATTTGTTGCACCACCTTCTTACAGTAATAGTAGATTAAAAGGTATGAAGGTGTTTGTCCCTGCAAGTGAAAAGAATAGTGAGTATCAAATTGTGATTGTTAATGATATTTTTACTAGAGATGAAGCTAAATACAAAGAAAGAATTGATGATGATTTAACGAAGAAAGAAATGGAGAAAATACTGCTTTCTATGTTGAAATAGGAAAAAGTGTTCTTGAGATACATATCTCAAGAACACTTTTTTGATACGAATAGATAGTAGAGGAAGAGCCCGATTGCAAAGGAAGTAAAAGTATTGTTCCAATTTCAAGTGAATAAAATTACTTAATATTGCTAATGTATTTTACTAAGTTTCTTGACCTTTTCATTTCCTCCCTTTTTTTGATACACTATGACAGTAGAATCGTAAATAAAGGTCAATATATAGATTGTAACTTTTTATACTTGGAAATAAATAAAAAGAGAACTTGTAATGGGCGGGAAACCGTGATAATATCAAAAATGTACTAATTGACTATATTATCCAAATGGTCATTTTGGAGGTGGAGACGTGGCAGTAGATCGAAAACGTTCTATTATTGAAGCTGCAACAAAATCTTTCTCAGCGTTTGGCTATAAAGCAACAACAATGGACCAAGTTGCAAAATTAGCGAATGTTGGAAAAGGAACGATATATACTTTTTTCAAAAATAAAGAGGAATTGTTTGGAGAAATTATTTCTAACTTAATTACTGAAATGAGACAAGTTGCAAAAGATGCAATCCGTCCAGATGTTTCATTTTTTGAAAATGTACATAAAGCATTATATAGTATTTTAGAATTCAGAAAAGAACATCAACTGATGATTAAACTCATTCAAGAAGAAAGAGATATGGGCACGAAAGAAGTACAAGATGGCATGCAGCAAGTGGAGGCTGAAATTGTATCTGTTATTCAATCTTATTTAGAAATCGCTATTGAAAAGGGCGAGATTAGTAAATGTGACCCAGAAATTACAGCTTTTATCATGCTTCGTCTATACGTATCACTTATTTTTGATTGGGAAAAAAATCATGAACCACTAGATAAAGAACGAATCGCAGAACTTTTTGAACTTTATTTATTAAAAGGATTGTCAAATTAAGATAATCCTTTTATTATAATAAAATATGACCAAATGAATAAAGTGGTCATATTTATAAAGGAGGAGGATATAGGACAATAACTAATTACGTATGTGAGATTGTCAAAAGATAATCTTTTTAATCTGTTCGCATTGACCAAGTAAACTATATAGTCATTTAGAATAAAAGGGTGCATAGTATATAGAGAAGATTATAAAAGTTAGGGTTAGGTAATATGTATAACATATAGCCTTTTTATTTGCTTTAAAATGACTAAATGAATAAAGTGGTCAGAATCAAAAAGGAGGAGAGATAATGAGAGGATTCACGTTGCTTGGTAAAGAGTTTACAGCACTTATAAAAAGTAAAAAAATTTTAATTCCAATTATTGCAGTTTTATTTGTCCCGATTTTATATGCGGGTATGTTTTTATGGGCATTTTGGGATCCATATAAACAGTTAGATGATTTGCCAGTTGCGGTAGTCAATTTAGATAAAGGTGCTGTTTTTGACGGGAAACCAATTGAGGTTGGCAAAGGGTTAGTTGATGAACTAAAAGATAATGAAAGTTTTAAATGGGAATTTGTTAGTGAAAAAACAGCAAAAGAAGGAATGGAAAATCGAAAATATTATATGTTAGTTCGTATTCCAGAAAACTTCTCAAACAATGCAACAACGCTGTTAAAGGATAATCCGAAACCATTAAACTTAGAATATATTCCAAATGAAAGCTTAAACTTCTTATCTTCACAAATTGGTGGAACAGCTATCGAAAAAATTAAAAGTGAAGTATCGAATACGTTAACCAAAACGTATGCAGAGAAAATGTTTGATTCATTAAAAGATGTTTCACAAGGATTTGCTGAGGGAGCGGACGGTGCGAATAAGTTACATGACGGAGCTGGGGAATTACAAGACGGTTCTGGAAAAGTAACAGATAGTTTGCATACGTTGCAAGGGAAGTCTGAAGAGATGAAAAATGGCGTATCAGAATTGTTAAATGGTTCAAATAAATTATTAGATGGATCTGGTCAAGTATCTGGTGGCTTAAACTTACTAAATAGTAAGACTGGAGAATTAAAAAATGGAGTAGGACAATTACTAGATGGGTCTGGTCAAGTATCTGGTGGCTTAAACTTATTAAATAGTAAGACTGGAGAATTAAAAAATGGAGTAGGTCAACTACTAAATGGATCTGGTCAAGTAACACATGGTTTAAATAAAATGCTTGGTGAATCAGATAAATTGAAAAAGGGAACATCAGAATTAGCCACTGGGATGAATAGCCTTGCAGAAGCACAAAATGGATTAGAAGCAGGAGCAAAGAAAGTTCAAGAAGGTATTCATAATCTAAATAGTAATGTACAAACTTCTATAACTGAGTTAGAGAAAATAAGTCCTAAGTTGGAAGGAGTGAAAAACTTAAATCAAGTATCACAAGAAAATGTGACAGCAACCAAGGAAACGATGGATCATTTAGCTGCTTTGCAGGAGGCAATTAAAACTTTACCGCAAGAGGAACAAAACAAATTACAACCTCTTATAAAGAATGCTAGCGATAGCATGACCATAACTCAAAAACAATCAGCTGCAATTGCAGGTGGTATGGCAGAGTTAAATAAGACGGTAAATAGTTTACAAGATACAAATCAAATAAAAGGTTTAGTAGCAGGGATCAATGAGTTAGAGAAAGGGCAAAATCAATTTGTAACTAATTTTAATAAATTTGGTGAAAAGCTAGATATAGCAAAATCAGGGGCAAACGAATTGTCAACAAAATCTGTTGAGTTAATTGATGGCGTAAACAAGCTAGCAGGTGGCTCTAATCAGGTGACGGATGGTCTAGGACAATTGTCGACGAAATCAAATGAAATGATAGGGGGAATAAGTAAATTAGCAGACGGTTCAAATCAAGTAACAAATGGTTTGGAACAATTGTCAACGAAATCAAATGAAATGATAGGCGGAATAAGTAAGTTAGCAGATGGTTCAAATCAAGTAACAAATGGTTTGGGACAATTGTCGACGAAATCAAATGAAATGATAGGGGGAATAAGTAAATTAGCAGATGGTTCAAACCAAGTGACAAATGGTTTAGGTACGCTAAATGGTGGCTTAAACAAAATGTCAAACGGTTCCGGTCAATTAATCGACGGAGTAAACAAATTAGCAGACGGCTCTGGAAAAGTAACAGACGGTTTAGTCAAAGTAAATGACGGAACTGGTGAACTAGCTGAAAAACTTGGTGAAGGTGCTGAAAAAACAGGTGAGGTAAAAGGAACGGATAAAACATACGATATGTTTGCAGATCCAGTAAAAGTGCAAACTGAGAAGATTTCAGAAGTTCCAAACTATGGAACAGGATTTACACCATACTTCTTATCTCTTGGTCTATTCGTTGGGGCACTTTTATTATCTATTGTGTATCCATTACGTGATACAGTTGGAGTTCCGAAATCAGGATTTAGCTGGTTTATTAGTAAATTCGGTGTTTTATTATCAGTAGGAATTATTCAAGCTTTAGTGGCTGACCTGGTATTACTATTAGGATTAGGCGTTGAAGTACAGAGCGTTCCGTATTTCATCCTGTTCAGTGTTCTTACGAGTCTATCATTTATTACATTAATTCAATGTTTAGTAACAGCATTTGGAGATGCAGGACGATTTATTGCGATCTTAACATTAATTCTGCAATTAACAACAAGTGCAGGAACATTCCCACTTGAATTAATTCCGAAGTTCTTACAATATTTTAACGCTTGGTTACCAATGACATATTCTGTATCTGGATTTAAAGCAGTTGTATCAAGCGGAGACTTCAGCTTTATGTGGCAAAATGCAGGTATATTAATGATCTTTATTGTTCTATTGTCACTTGGAACAATTGGTTCGTTAACTTGGATGCATAAACGGCAGTTTCGAAATTTAGTAGAAGAGAAATCTATAGAAGCCTAGAGGAATGATCCTCTAGGTTTTTTAATACGTAAAAAAATGATGGAGAAACGCGGCTTATCCGTGGCTCACACAACGATTATGCGTTGGGTTCATCAATATGGACCTGAATTAGATGAAAGAGTACGGCGTCATCTCAAGCAAACAAATGACTCATGGAGAGTCGATGAAACCTATATAAAAGTAAAAGAACAATGGATGTACTTATATCGTGCAGTCGATTCGAGAGGAAATATGATTGACTTTTATTTAAGTAAATCCAGAGATACAAAAGCAGCCAAGCGCTTTTTCAAAAAAGCCTTGGCTGTTCGTCATTCTACAACACCACGTGTCGTTACGGTTGATAAAAATCCAGCGTATCCTTTAGCAAAATTGTAGAATGCGCATTTACTTGTGTACCAAATGGTGTACCTACAAAAGCGAAGCAAATAAAAAAGCAACTCCAAAATCAACTTATATTGTTAATTTCGGAGTTGCTTTACGTTTTTTAGATTTAGATTTCGAATCAAATAAGTAATCACGCTACACTGCGATAACCTTCTTCTTTTTCTTTATTCTGATTAGGTGCTTTAATTAAAATTGAGATAATAAGTGACACGACACATAATATACCGATCACCATGAAAGTTGGTTTAAATCCGCCTAAAATCGCACCGATAAAGGAACCTGCAAGTGCTCCAAAACCGAAGCCTTGATACACGATTCCATAGTTTTTACTATGATGCTTCATACCGAAGAAATCACCAACGATAGCTGGGAAAATAGTGATATTTCCACCGAAGCAAAACGCTACACTCGCTACACAGACGAAATAAATACCATAATTCAAATCTACAAAACTTAGAACAAAGATTGATATAGCCATAACAACAAACGTGCCAGTAACAATTTTTAAACGACCAATTTTATCTGATAACGGTCCCAAAATGATTCGACCAACTGTATTAAAGATAGCAACCATAGCGACTGCGTTAGCTGCTGTTGTTGCGCTAAGTCCTACAAGTTGAACACCGATGTCTTTTACCATGCCAATTAAGTATAAGCCACTCATACATGACGTAAATAGCATAATAAATAAAAGGTATACGTGTTTTGTGCGTAGCATTTCTTTTGTTGTATAGTTCTTGCTATTTGTTTTGTTCACTGCACCTTGTTCAGCAGCTTGATGGATCAAACAAGCGCCAAGTACTATCATAGCTGTAACAATTAAGCCCCAGTATATAAATGCTTGCGATACACCAACTGAATCAATCAACATTGCGTTAATGTATTTAAAAATTAAACTACCTGTCCCATATGCGGATACAGATATACCAGCAATTAAACCTTTACGCTCCGGGAACCACTTAATTAAATTAGATAGTGAAGTGATATATGCTGTTCCATCTGCATATCCCACAACAACTCCTGCAAGTACATAAAGCATTATTAATGATGAAGCTTGTGAACTAAGTATCAAGCCGATTCCTAAAGCTAATCCTGCTATCATAATGAGTTTATGAAGTCCCCATTTCTCTTGTAACTTACTAGCAAACAAAGTTGAAAATGCTAAAGAAAGGCTAGTGATTGAGAAGGTTATAGCAACAGCGTTAAGACTCCAACCATATTTACTCACTAAAGGCTGATTAAATAAGCTCCATGTATATATCGTTCCAAGTCCCATTTGTACTATAACTGTACCTAATACTATAAGCCATGGATTAACAGATGTTTTTTTCATAGGATTCCTCCCTCTCTTTTTGTTTCAACGCTATTCGATAATCGTCTACTTACGGATTTTTTCACCACAATACAACACTTTTGAAAATTGTATACTTTTTTTGTGCGCATATTCGCCACCTCTTTCGATTTAACACCTTTATTGTATAGGATGTATCAGTTTATGTAAGCGATTACAAGGCAGAGCGTCAAATATATGAAATCAGTTACAGAAAATGCAGGATGAAATACAAAAAACCTCTTGTAACATACGAAGCAGATTCTTCAATTTTGCATAATGGTTCTATTTCAGAATTACGTGTAACATATACAATTAAAAAAGTACCCTAATTAATAGGGTACTAATATATATAACTTATTTTCGGAGCAGCGCAAGGTTCAATTACACCCTTGTTGTTGTTGTTGTTGTTTGAAATCAAGCAAGGGAACCCCTTATTATTGAGTTCCCTTGTTCCACCCACTAAAGTCCTTAATCGCGGAATAATGAGTATTTTAAAACCATACTCTGTTCCAATCTTTCTTTTTGACGAAGATGATGTGCAAAATGCATATAAATCAACTGAAACCACTCTACAGCATTTAAATACCCAAGTCCTGGGTGCTCCACCTTATAATTATTTGGAATCGAAGAGAGTTTTGGCTCAACCTCTTTCATTTTCTCAATAAGCTGTAACAATGCTTGTTTAATCTCTTCTTTATCTGTGGGATTTTCAGGTTTTGATCCTGGACGATTAGGTAGTTTTATTTGTATTGGAGGAAAAGCACCCACCTTATATACTTTTTCACCCATTTCTGTTTTCTTACCATCTATAGTTGCAGAACCAGTTGTACACTCTGCAATGGCATCTAACTGCCTAGATGTAGCTGCAAGTAAATGATTATACATTTGTCCGAGAGACCATTCGTCTTCGGAAGGTTTCTTTGTAAATTGTTCAAGTGAGTATTTTTCTAATTCATTCACGTAATCCATTGCTAAACTTTCGAATTTCTCTAAAATGACATTTGTATTCATCGTGTTAACTCCTTTTCTTATATAAGATTTCGTTCTTAAGGATGATTATAAACAGGTAATGTTGACACCATTATGTCAGTAGGAAAAGAAAAAATTAAATTTGTAGCATTTTCTTTGCCTCTTCTCGAATTTTTTCAGAAAGAATATTCGGTTCTAGTACCTTTACTTGACTTCCCCAGCTTAGCACCCATGGAAATACTTCATCTATGTTTCTTGATTTTAAAAGTACATGAAATCCATCATCTTTTTGTTCATATGAATCTAAATAAAAGTAGCGAGATTCAATAACTTTGTGAGCAATCGTAGATGGAAATAGTAAATGGATGGTAATGGTCCGATTATTTGTCGGTTGATAGTCTGGTAAATAAAATGCTTCTGGCTTTTGAAAGAAATTCTGTTCTTGGTGTAAGTCGCTCATACGATCTAAACGGAAATGCCGTATTTGTTGACGAAGAAGACAATGGGAAACAATGTACCAAATTCCTGAAATATTGACTAAACCATAAGGATTCACGGTGCGTTTTGTTTTGTCTGTTTGATTCGGTTTACGATAAGAAAAAGAAACACATTGCTGTTTTTGAATGGCTTTTTGTAAAAGAAACAGCTGTTTTTCGAGTTGTTTTTGATTAAATTTTTGATGAGAGAAAGTACCAGAGAGGAAGCGGAAAGTTCCTTTTAGTTCCTTAACTTTCTTTTTCTGTTCTTGAGGGAGAATGGCCTCTAATTTTTCTTTCGCAGACTTTGCGTGCATAGAAAAAGCTGAATCGAAATTTTTCTCAACATAATCGCTCCCTAATAAAAGAGATACAGCTTCTTCTGGTTTTAATTGAATAGGCGGCAAGAAATACCCATCCATTAAAGAATAACCTTGTCCAGGCATTGAAAATATCGGAACGCCTGATTCACTAAGTGCCTGCATATCTCTGTATATTGTTCTTTTGCATATTTCAAATTTTTCCGCTAAGCTTTTGGCCGTAACAAGCTGTTTTCTCTGTAATTCAATGAGAATAGAAAGTAAGCGATCTGTTCGATTCATAATCTATCATCCTTATTCATGTAATAAATACTCAATCATGAAGTGTTCGAAAGCCACAATTATTTCTCCTGCAAATACAGACTTTTTCCTATGAATAATATCAATATAGTAAAATCATAAGAACTCATATTGCAGTTTCCAATAATATACTATATAATCTAACTAAGAAAACGTTTTCATACAAAGGGGGAGAATTTCGTGTCAACGATCGAGGACGTGGCGAAATTAGCGGGGTTATCAAGAACAACGGTTTCTCGGGTGATTAACAACCATCCGTACGTATCAGATGAGAAGAAAAAGAGGGTTCAATTGGCGATGAAACATTTAGGGTTCGTTCCTAATTCTGCAGCAAGGAGACTTCGTAAACAGAAAACAGAAACAATTGCAGTTCTTGTTCCAAGGATTACAAATCCTTTTTTCAGTAGATTTATTGAAGCGATTGAGATTGCTGCTTCTGAACATAAATATAAACTGATTATTTGCCAAACAAGATACTTACCGGAAAAAGAGATGGAATACTTACAACTGTTATCAACAAAACAAGTTGATGGTATTATTTTATGTTCGCTTGAGAATCCATGGGAGAACGTGGAGCCATACTTACAACACGGTCCAATCGTGTTATGCAATGAATATATTGAAGAAGCAAATATTCCAACGGTTAAATTTGATCATGCGCAAGGGGCTTACATAGCTGCAAAACATGTATTAGAACAAGGTTATCGCCACCTTATTTTTTGCCGTGGAAATGAAACGAAAGTAGTAAGTCAACAACGAAAAATGGGCTTTTTACGTGCAATCACTGAGAAGAGCAGACAAGTAGAAGCAATTGACTTTCTTGAAAACGCTTTCTCTTGGGAGGATGGAAAAAGAATATTCCATGACGTGTTAAAAGACAAAAAAAACCCTACCGCTATTTTGGCAGGAGGCGATGAAGTAGCAGCTGGAATTATCGCAGAAGCAAAACGCCACGACTGGAGTATTCCAGATGATCTAGCTGTAATAGGCTTTGATAATCAAATTTTATCACAGATTACAGAGCCAGGTATTACGACAATTGAACAGCCAATTGATGAAATGGCCCGAAAAGTTGTCGATTTAATGATGGATAAAATCCATACGAAAAATTATCGCAAAAAAGAATTGTATGAGTTTGAACTGGAGCTCTTGGTGAAAGGTTCAACGATGAAAGATACGATGTTACTAGCCTAGTAGACGATGTCTGCTAGGTTTTTCTTATGTTTAGAAACTACTATTCTTCGTGAACGCAATCGTCACATTTGTTATGATATGCTTCGTGTTGCTCATCAATTTCCTTCCCGCAGTGTGCACAAGTTTTTGTTGGTAAATTTCTGAAAAATTCCATCGGTTGATCGATCATGTAGATCCCTCCATTTCCATTTCTTACTAACATTGTATTAGTACAAATCGATAATGTCAACAACTGTTTTATAACAAAGTGAAAAATAATGAAAAAGTTTAGGAAATGAATTATAGTTAACAATGTAGAGTGTAAGTAAAAATCTTTCTCATTAGAGGAGGAATACTGCATTTCTAGCGGTTTAGAAAGGATGGATACATATGAAAATGACTGTTGTTGGCTTTTGGGGGGGCTTTCCAGAAGCGGGAGAAGCAACGTCGGGGTATTTGTTTGAACACGATGGTTTTCGTTTACTTGTTGACTGTGGTAGCGGTGTACTAGCACAGCTTCAAAAATATATAACACCATCTGATATAGATGCAGTTCTGCTGTCACACTATCATCACGACCATGTTGCTGATATTGGGGTATTGCAATATGCAAGGTTAATTACGAGTGCGACAAAAGGACAATTACCAGAACTACCGATTTATGGACATGGGTTTGATGTACAAGGATTTGCTTCCTTAACGCATGAACCGCATACGAAAGGGATTGTGTATAATCCGGAAGAACTACTTCAGATTGGGCCGTTCTCGATTTCATTTTTAAAAACAGTACATCCTGTTATATGCTATGCGATGCGTATTACAGCGGGAGATGAAGTAATCGTATATAGTGCTGATTCCAGCTACATTCCTGAATTTATTCCATTTACAAAAGATGCAGATTTATTTATTTGTGAGTGTAATATGTATGCACATCAGGAAGCTGCAAAAGCAGGGCATATGAATAGTACAGAAGTAGCAGACATTGCAAAACATGCAAATGTAAAGGAATTACTGTTAACGCATCTGCCGCACGCAGGAAACACATCTGATTTAGTAGAAGAAGCAAAACAAATTTTCGGTGGCCGCATTACGCTTGCACATAGCGGTTACGTTTGGAATTCATGAGGTGATAGAATGTTATTTATTGATAATAAAGGGATTACAGATCCTACAATTAACTTAGCAATTGAAGAATATTGTGTGAAAAATTTAGATATTAACGAAACGTACTTATTGTTCTATATTAATGAGCCTTCCATTATCATTGGGAAAAACCAAAACACGGTGGAAGAAATTAATGCTGATTATGTAAATGAAAAAGGAATTCATGTCGTAAGACGCTTGTCTGGTGGCGGCGCTGTATATCATGATTTAGGAAACTTAAACTTTAGCTTTATTACGAAAGATGATGGAGATAGTTTTCATAACTTTAAAAAGTTCACAGAACCTGTTACGAAAGCACTTGGAAAATTAGGTGTAAATGCAGAATTAAGTGGGCGTAATGATATTTTAGCAGAAGGTAGAAAAATTTCAGGTAATGCACAGTTTTCAACGAAAGGTCGTATGTTCAGTCACGGTACATTATTATTTGATTCTGAAATCGATCACGTTGTATCAGCATTAAAAGTTAAAATGGATAAGATTCAATCAAAAGGGATTAAGTCAATCCGTAGCCGCGTGGCAAACATTACGGAATTTTTAAATGAAAAAATGACAACAGAAGAGTTTAAACAGCTTCTTCTTGCGACGATTTTTGAAGGAGAAACAGAAGTTCCGACATATGAATTAACAGAAGAAGATTGGAAAGAAATCTACAAAATCTCTGAAGAGCGTTACCGTAATTGGGATTGGAACTATGGTAAATCTCCTAAATTCAACTTACAACATTCACACCGTTTCCCAGTTGGACAAGTTGATGTTCGCCTAGAGGTAACAAAGGGAACAGTGACTGAATGCAAAGTATACGGTGATTTCTTCGGCGCCCTAGATGTTCATGATATTGAAGAGCGTTTAACAGGCGTACAGTTTGATAAAGAAGCGTTTGCCACGGCTCTAGAAGATGTGGACGTAAAACGCTACTTTGGTAATATAACAAAAGAAGATTTCTTAGCATTATTCTTTTAAATGGTAAAAACAGTCATATTGTATGTATGACTGTTTTTTATTTTGTTGCAAAAAAGCGCATAAAAACAACGGATAGAGTCTCTAATTGAAAAATGAATGAATGCTCATTTATATGCGGTTATTTGAATGTTACTTGCTACTTGAATTTTCTTTTAATATAATGTATTTAGAATTTTTAAAATTTCTAAATTTTATAAAGGTGGGATTTGTGTGAATCTCGTTCAATCTTTGGCTGAAACAGCAAAAAAGAAAGGAGAGAAACCGGCGTATATATTTATGGATCAGTCGGTCTCGTATGACCAATTAAACAAAATGGTCACGAGGTTTTCTAGTAATTTAGCAGAAATGGGCATTGGAAAAGGGGACAATGTCGCATTAATTGTTGGTAATTCACCACATTTTTTAGTTGGATTATATGGGACGATGAAAGCGGGAGCAACTGTCATTCCAATTAATCCAATTTATACGGCAGACGAAATGCATTACATTTTACAAAATGGAGATGTAAAAACAATCATCACACTCGACGTTCTTCTACCTGTTATACAATCTCTTACAACAAGACTTCCTTCTCTCGAACATATCATCATATGTGAAACCTCATCAGATTTCAATCATACAGAAACCGAAAAAATGAAAACGTTTACTGGTCTAGTCGGAACCGGTGACCTATCTTATGAAGGTCCAGAGCTAGATGAAGAGGATGTAGCGGTTATTTTATACACTTCAGGCACAACCGGAAAACCAAAAGGGGCTATGTTAACACATAAAAATTTATATAGTAATGCTGGAGACGTAGCGGCGTATTTACAATACACTGCGGATGATCGCATTGTTGCGGCACTCCCGATGTTCCATGTATTTTGTTTAACAGTTGCAGTGAATGCTCCAATCATTAACGGTGCCACGATTTTAATGTTACCAAAGTTTAGTCCGAAAGAAGTATTTCGTATTTGTCGTACGTATGAGCCGACAATATTTGCTGGCGTACCAACAATGTACAATTATTTATATTTATATGAGGAAGCAAGCGCAGAGGATGTTCAGACGCTCAGGTTATGTATTTCTGGCGGTGCTTCTATGCCTGTTGCGCTTCTGAAAAACTTTGAAAATCGCTTTGGTGTTATTGTTTCAGAAGGATATGGGTTATCAGAGGCTTCACCAGTTACTTGTTTTAACCCACTAGATCGCCCGCGTAAACCAGGATCAATTGGAACGAATATTTGGCATGTAGAAAATAAAATTGTGAATGAGCTTGGGGAAGAAGTTTCCGTAGGCGAAGTAGGCGAATTAATTGTTCGCGGGCCAAATGTTATGAAAGGATATTATAATGCACCGGAAGATACAGCGGCAACGCTTCGTAATGGATGGCTATATACAGGGGACTTAGCAAAAATGGATGGTGAAGGTTACTTTTATATCGTTGACCGAAAAAAAGATATTGTACTTGTAGGTGGATATAACGTATACCCTCGTGAAGTAGAAGAGGTATTATATCAACATGAGGCAGTTGCAGAAGTTGTTGTAATTGGTGTTCCAGATGAAAATTTAGGAGAAGCTGTACGCGCTTATGTTGTTCTGAAGAATGGGGCAGTCACAGAAGAGGAATTAACGCATTACTGTTCTTTACATCTTGCAAAGTATAAGGTACCAAAGAGCATAGAGTTTTTGGAGGAGTTACCGAAGAATACAACCGGAAAACTGCTTAGAAGAGCATTAAGAGAGAAGGCAATGCAGGTATAATAATAGATTGTGGAAATAGAGTTTTTAACAAGATAATATATGTTTCTATAAAACCATACATTCATTATTTAGGAATGTATGGTTTTATTTGTATGATGGACAGCGCTCACTTCATTTTGTTAACAGAAAATAAAATTAGTAACCTTTGTTATATTTTGTACTTAACATGAATTGGTTAAGCTGCAAAGCCATATATTTAAACCGTATAAAGTGAAACTTTAATCAGTGGGGGGTTCTCCATCCCCCACTGATTATTAGCCCTCACCAATCGGGCTTTTACGGGCAGGTTATCTCCCACCTAACTTCTTTAGAAAAGCGGAAGCGGCTCGCTCAAAATCGCAGGACGTTGGAGCACCCGACAGAGAGGCGCTTTTTGCCTCGTCCGAGGGAGTATTTACTGCCCGCGAATAGCGGGATAAATTGTATATGAACGAGGAGGAGGCTTTTTTTGAAGAGGAAAGAAATGCGCTTGCGCAAAGTACAACATCTTGTTTATGACATTATGGATGAAATGCATGTGAAAAATGAAGCGAGGGATCCAGAAACTTTACAAAAGGTAATTGATCATCTCTCAGGAGCAATTGGTGATTTAGCGGATCCTTCAGGGACGTATTCACTAGATTACTTAGAGAAAAAGGTTAATAGTGCGTATGATTTATTATTTAAAAACAAGAAGAAAGTACAATTACATTATTAGATGTGGGGAAAGTAAAAACACTAAGTAAAATCTGTTTAGTGTTTTTACTTTTACTATTATCAAATATTTCGTAATGCGTAATATTCACAGTATGAACAGGTTGCAGGTTATAATGAAAGAAATACAAGAGGAGGCATACTGTGAAAAAGCGTCGATATTTTAATAAAGTTACTATTTTTATCATATACACATTACTGATGTTTTACATCGGATGGAATGGCTGGGTTTGGTTTCGAACGACTTTTGGTTGGCAATCTTGGGGATATTATGCATTGTTAGTTGGATTGCTTTCATATGCATATTTGATCGTCCAAGTTTTTAAATTCATCCCTTTCTTAAGGACAATCGGCTCCTATTGGTTTGCCGTTATACAATATGCACTTATATTGTTACCACTAGCTGATGTAACAGTGTTTATCTTACAACTGTTATCAGTACCGATAGATACAGCTATTATTTGGACAGGAATTGTTACTCTTAGTATGTTTATTTTTATTTTTGGTTATGGGACATTTAATGCTTATAGTCCGGTTGTTCGAAAGTATGAGATTCATATACCGAAAGAAGTGAAAGGACGTAAAACCCTTCGCATTGCAATGGCTTCTGATATGCATTTTGGTAAATTATCAGGCATGTCTCATTTAAAAAGGTTAGTGCATCATGTAAATGAAATGAATCCCGATATCATCTTGCTGCCAGGAGATATCATTGATGATCATCCAGGAGAGTTTATTAAGAAGAACATGGGACAAGTTATGAAACAAATGCAGGCGCCTCTTGGTGTGTATGGAGTGCTCGGAAATCATGAATATTATGGAAGGGCAATTCCGGAGTTTCTGCAAGAGATGAACAAGATTGATATCCATATCATGTTAGATGAAGTGATTAAAATTGAAGATAGTTTTTACCTTGTTGGAAGAAGAGATAAAACAGAGCGAGATCGTCAAAGCTTCGAAGAGCTAATGAGCACAGTAGATAAATCGCTTCCTGTTATAGCGATGGATCATCAGCCATTCGAATTAAAGCAGGCAGAGGCGTCTGGTGTTGATTTACTATTATCGGGTCATACACATAGAGGACAAATGGCACCGAATCATCTTATTACGAGAAGAATGTATGAATTGGACTGGGGATACGTACAGAAAGAAGCATTCCATGCAATTGTTTCTTCTGGATTTGGATTTTGGGGGCCGCCATTAAGAATTGGGAGCCGGTCAGAGATTATTCAGATAGAGGTTACTTTTGAGTGATTAAGGAAAGCAGCTACCGTGTTGGTAGTTGCTTTTCATATGCTTTCGTTCCCAATTGGATATTTTAATAGTCTCTTTAAAATAAAAGCAAAAAACGTCAAGAAAAGAATTGTATTCTCTTTTATCATAATACATATAAGGCGGGTGAACAGAGATGGAAAGCTATGAAACACAAATTCAAAAAGCAATTGATTATATTGAAGAAGATGTAATGGAGAAACAAACATTAAGTAATTTGGCTCGTATTGCAGGATTCTCGGAGTATCATTTTCACCGTGTTTTTCAAGCGATGGTTGGTGATTCTGTAATGGAGTATGTTCGTAAGAGAAGGCTCGCCCGGGCAGCTTATCAGCTTTCTCATTCAGAAGAAAAAATTCTGGATATCGCATTAGAACATGGCTTTCAATCTCATGAAACGTTCACCCGGGCTTTTAAAAAGCTGTTTCAGATGACACCAAGTAGCTACCGAAAGCAAGGAATTAAGACGCCGATGTATTATAAAGCAAATGTGAGGCAGCGGAAGTTCAATCCATATTTAGGGGGAATAAAAATGGAATTTCGTATTGAAAAAAAGCCAGCGTTTCATGTAGCGGGATATGAAATGAAGACAACTAGTAAAGAAGGAAAAAATCATAAAGATATTCCAACATTCTGGGATCAATATTTAAAAAACAATCTTGCAGATCGCATTCCGAACCGTAAACATACAAATCAATATGTAGAGCTTGGAATGTGTACGGATTTCAATTTAGAAACAGGAGATTTTACTTATATTATTGGAATGGAAGTAACAAACTTTGATGGGATATCAAATGAATTAGCACAGCGCACGTTCCCAGAAGCAACGTACGCTGTATTTACAACACCAAAAGTACCACATAAAGATATGGTGTCTTCCATTCACCAAACATGGAATGCAATTTTCTCAGAATGGTTCCCGCATTCAGGCTATGAGCATGCTGGAGTTACAGAGTTTGAGTTATATGATGAACGTTGTCATGAAGATAAGAGTGAATTTGCGCAAGTTGAAATTTGGTTGCCAGTGCAGAAAAAACAACAGTAAGAAGATAAAAGAGCTTCCTAGATTTATACACTAGGAAGCTCTTTTATCATTAGATGAGAATGGAAATACCATCGTAATGGTTGTTCCTTTCTCAAGCTCACTTTCAATCGAAATTGTACCGTTATGCGCAAGAACGAGTTGTTTTGTGATTGCTAAGCCGAGGCCTGTTCCAGCATTATTTTCTTCAGTATTTGTACCGCGGTAATATCGTTCAAATAAAAGTTCTTTCGTTTGTTCATCCATTCCTTTTCCATTGTCAGAAATAGAAAGTGTAAAAGAATGTTTATCCTGTCCAAGGCTTACAATGACATTTGTGGTTTCATTATTATGTTTTACTGCATTTGCTAATAAGTTCTCAATGATACGCCTGAACCATTTTTCTTCAATGGAATAATGAATGGCATTGGAACTAGGAACAAATTCAATGTTTTGATTTTGTAGTGTCGGGTTGTTAATAAATTGTAACAAGACTTTTTGGACGAATTGATTAATCTCAACTTTAACGTGTTGAGAGGGAATCGCATTGTTTTTTAATTGATACGTTAAGCTTAAGTCATCAATTAATGTTGTCATATATTGAGATTTTTCTTGTATAACACGACCAAACTCTTGAATGTCGTGTTCATTCCAGTTATATTGTTTCGATTCTAGTAAGAGAGAGTACCCGTAAATGGAACTGAGCGGTGTTTTTAAATCATGTGTGAGACCAGTAATCCATTCTTCACGTGTTTGTTCAATCACTTTTCGGATGGACTCATTTTTTTTGAGTGTAATAGAAAGGTGTTCTAAAGCGTTTGTTACGTCTTTAAACAGCCTGAATGACCATTTTTCTTTACCAGATTGCCGAAATCGAATGGCTTTTCCTTTTTTACTTACTGGTTCTTCGTATGTTCCACTAGCTATATTTTTGAGCCAGCGCATTGCATGTAATAATGGTTTGCCAAACTTTCTTCCGTACCAAATAGAGAGAATAACTAAGTAGACAAACACGACAAGAAAAATAGATCCAAATCCAGTGAATACCTTTGTGGTTAATGCATCTTCATTCATATCAGATGGGTAGTAATAATCATTTTTCACGGTTATGGTAAATAGTGTTTGATCCTCTGGATTATAAAAACTCGATATATTTTCTTTATGATTCCAAGGCTCTTTATCAGAGAGTGCGGCTTGGATCGCTGAAAATGCTTTTCCCTTTTTTTCTGGGTATGAAAAAATTTCTTCTCCTTTTGCATTAAACAATTGTAGTGTAGCACCTTCTGCGGTAAGGTCCTTTTTTTCTTTTTCAGTTAAAGAAAATTCAGCTGTTAATGGAGAACCGTGTTCTTGTTTTAATCTTTGAAGTATTACATTACTTTTTATTGTATCACCATAAATGACAATTGCTTTCTTTTCCTCTAATTCAATGTCCCAATAAGTAAATTTATAAGAGCTTTCTATATGATTCTGTAGATAAGCAACTAATGATGTTTTTGTATAAGAAGTGGGAACATCTTCAGGAGTATTGAAGTGATAGAGAACTTTTCCTTTTTCATCTACAATTTGAAGCCAATCATTTTGGTTCTTAATGATTTCTTTTACCTCAGATCCTAATGTAATGCGTCCATTTTCTGAAGAAACGTAATGAGAAAGAGTGAAATTATCAAATTCAGGTACATTTGGTTCGTAAAGAGTTGTACTGACAAGATAAGCTAAATATCCAAATGCGATTATTACTGCAATTAGTAAAGTAAATAAGACGAAAATATGCTGTATAATAAATTGGATAATAAGTCTTCTACTTAAATTCATAGTCGTTACCTACTTTGCGATGAACTTATAGCCAAGTCCGCGAACCGTTTTTATATACTTTGGGTTACTTGGATCAAGTTCAATTTTTTCACGTAGTTTTCGAATATGAACCATAACGGTATTGTCATCACCATTATAGGCAGGAGCACCCCATACTTTTTCGTATATTTCTTCTTTTGAAAACACGTAATTAGGATGTTCACAGAAAAAGAGTAGTAGTTGAAAGAGCTGAGCTGAACATTCCACAACTTTTCCATCTACATTTAATTCAGCTGCATGTTTATCGACTTGAAATCTTCCAAATGAAATAAAGTATGTTTCTTTCGCAGGTTGCGAGATTTGTTTCATATGTCTTCGAAGCTGAGCTTTTATACGGGCGACAACTTCCAGCGGATTGAATGGTTTTGTAATATAGTCGTCTGCGCCATATAAGAAACCAGAGACTTTATCTAAATCAGATGATTTAGCTGTTAGAAAGAAAATTGGACAATCTGTTTTTTGACGGATGATTGGACAAATATCAAAACCGGATTGTCCTGGAAGCATCACGTCTAAAATCATTAAATCATAACGATTATGTTCCACAAATTGTAAAGCTTCTTCTGCGGATGTGGCAGTTGTAATATGAGAAAATCCTTCTTTTTGTAGAATCGTAGTTAATAGTTGTAAAATTGCTGTTTCATCATCGACAAGTAAAATATTTGCATTATACAATCTGAATCGCCTCCTATTTTCATCGAATATCATAACATTTTCTTGTAAGTTATGGGATTTTTAAGGAAAATTTAAGGTTTTCTTAGCTTAAAAATAAGATTGGAGTGATATGATAAATGTAACATAGGGGAGGAGATGAGTTTGAATCCGTTTTATTCGATGCGAGCACGATATTTTTTGATTGTATATACACTACTTATTTTAATTGAACATACTAGTAAACAAGTGCTAGAAAATACATTTCATATATCACTTTCTTCTTTTACAAGCATACTTGTACTATATGTATTTCCATCCGTTTGGTTATTGTATCAATGTAAGCGTCATCGTGTACCGTTTACTATATTTATGAATAAAAGAGAATCATTTAATCTTGTACATGTTTTAATGATTACAGGAATGTTATGCCTTTTTAGTTATGGATACCTTGTATTGTATATGTATAGCTTTGCATGGATTACACCGGATTTTATTATGAATATATTACATGAACCTATTATAGGTAGTACGGGTGGATACGTATATCAATTTATAATAATAGTACTGGTAGCTCCAATTATAGGTGAATTCGTATTTAGGGGATTTCTATTTCAGCGCTTTGCGGCGAAATGGGGAACCGGAAAAGCGATGGTTATGGTAGCGTTTCTTTTTGGATGTTTGCATATTGATTTTCTCGGTGCTGCCATATTTAGTATCGTCCTATCAATAGTATACGTTCGTACGAAAAGTTTACTGATGCCAATTAGTATCCATATATTAAATAATGCGATCGTACTCATTACATCTCTTATTTTGAGTGAGGAAGAAATGATAAGCCTTGCGGATTTTTCCAATCAAACTTCATTTTTTACAGGACTTATTATCTTTATCATTGGATTAAATTTAGTACTCGTCTTTTTGTTTATTAATCGTCGTTATATGAACAAAGAGGTGCTAGTAGTATATACAAATAAAATGAGAGAGTTATAGCTTGGGCTTGAACTCTTTCATTTAAAGTGAAATATATGTAATGAATAAAGAAACAATATAGAAAGGAATGTGTATGATTCTATGAATGGGACAATACAATCAAATAAACTATTTTATTTGATTATGGTGAGTTTAATTGTAATTACAACAGTGAATGTAGGTTTTCGCTGGGATGAACCATACTTTTTTGTTTATTTAGCACTTCATCTTCTAGGGCTGCTGTGTATTGGGGGCGGAATTGTAGTTGAGAAAAGAAGTGAAGATGGGATTAACTATATATGTGTGCTTGGTCTTATACTACTTTTAACAGTACAAGGAATTATGAAATATAGTTCTATTTCTTTTCAGGATTTCAATTTCTTCGTCAACATTTTTCAATAAAGGGTGCTGATTGATATTTTCGAAAAAACAAGTTGGATATGTAGTTGTTTTACTTTGGTTTATCTTAATTATTGTAGGGAAAGTGTATCTAAACCATTATGAATACGGGAAATATATAAGTGGGTTCGGTCTTATTTGCTGGATTGCGAGTGCGTTTCTTATTCCAACATATGAGCCGAAGAAATATATATAGAAATAAATAGAAAGTGTAGAATGGATAGGACTTAATTTTCGTAGCATAATTTATATAGAATTAAAAAGCCTCTTCGAATTATGAAGAGGTTTTTTATAATGCATCTTTAATTTTCTCAAGCACTTTTTTGCTGTTAAACCCGCGTTCTCCCATGCCGAAGACTTCAATTAAACGATCATGTTCATCGAGCAAATAGGAGTTAGAAGTGTGAATATAGAGCCCGCTTCCAGGGTCGCGGTACTGGAAGTTAAATGTATCTGCTAGTTTTTTCGTTTCATCTTCATCGCCACGTAGTAAATGCCAGCCCTTTGTTTTTTTCATTTCAAACGTGTTGGAATATGTAGTTAATATTTCTTTTGTATCGAACTTAGGATCAATGGTAATTGTAATAAATTCAATCTTTTTACCAAACAATTTATCCTTCTCTAATTCGTCTCGTAAATGTTTCATTTTGTATGTAGTAACTGGGCAAATATCAGGACATTTTGTATATATAAATTCTACGATTTTTAGTTTCTTCGGTAGTTGATCAAAAGATAACGTTGTACCATTTACATCTTCCATGACGATTCCACGCGGTATTTCAGCAGAAGCTTTGCGATAATCTGTAAAATAGTAAATTCCAATTCCGATTACAATGACTAAACCTAATGTAAAAGTAATATAAATTTTTTTCATTTTCCAATCCCCTCCCAGTTTTATTTTAAAAGAAAAATCCAAGGATTTTTAAAGAGGGATTGAAAATTGCATGACAATTCCGATTATTAGCTTGTTCTATTTTAGAAAGAACGAACTTACAATAATAAGAGACAGGCAGCATAGAGGAGGTAGTAATGTGAAAAAGGTTATTAAGTGGTCGCTTTTTTTGTACGTTGGTTTTGCGCTATTTATATATTGGTATTTATTTGGATGGAATCATGAGATTATTCCAGATATGTATAAAGGAACGAGTGCTGATCCACAGACGTTTATGAATGCAAAGGAACTTACATTAAGTCAAGATTACTCGCGCGTGAAAAACTTACTCTTTTTTTTAGCTACACCTCTTGAATGGATTATTTTATTGTTTGTCCTTGTTTTAGGAGTATCAAGACGTTTTGAAAAATGGTCAAAGGAAACGACAAAAGTACGGGTTATTCAAGTCGCTATTTATCTTTTTTATTTATCATTGCTTACAACTGTTCTCTCATTGCCACTGCAATGGATGGGACATCAAATATCAATTGATTACGGTATTTCAACACAATCAACAGCGAGCTGGATAAAAGATCATGTGATTGATTTTTGGGTCAATTATATTATGATGCTTCTCATTGTTTCTGTGCTTTTATGGCTCATTTATAAATTTCCGAAGCGGTGGTGGTTAGCCGGTTGGGCTTTGTCTGTACCGTTTACAATTTTTTTAACATTTGTACAGCCTGTTTTAATTGATCCGCTGTATCATGATTTTTCTACGTTGCAAAATAAAGACTTAGAGGAGAAAATTTTAGCAATTGCTGACAGGGCACATATCCCAACTGAGCATGTATATGAAGTGAACATGTCTGAGAAAACGACGGCTCTAAATGCATATGTGACAGGGATTGGATCGAATTCCCGAATTGTATTATGGGATACAACGCTCCAGCAGTTAAAAGATAAAGAGATTTTATTTATCATGGCTCATGAAATGGGACATTACGTGATGAAACATATATATTGGGGTGTGGCGAGTTATATAGTGTTAACGTTTGTAGGGATGTATTTGATTAGTCGTATTATAAATATGTGTGTACGGAAATGGGGAGACACATTACAAATTTCGAAACTGGCATGTTTCTCAATTATACCATTGTTTTTTCTTATCTCTTCCGTATTGTCTTTTGCGGTGAGTCCAGTATCAAACTATGTATCTCGTATAGAAGAACGGGCGGCTGATCAATATGCATTAGATATGACGAAGGATGGAAAGTCTGGTGTAAAAACATTTCAATATTTATCAAAAACAGGATTAAGTCAAGTGAATCCGCCGGCGTTAGTGAAGTTTTTCTTATATACACATCCGCCAATTTTTGAGAGAATTCATGCATTTGAAGAATATGATAAACAAAAGAAATGAGGAGCAGCGGTGACGCTGCTTCTTTATTTTACAATTCCAGTTTATGGAGTCTTTTTAATCAACCACAAAAGGGGTTAGGATTGAGAGGCTTAAAAAATCATTCCTCAAGATCTATATTTCTTTAGTTATATCATATTGCAACAATTGTCGTTTATCATAGAACTTCTCATAAATAATACCCATTAAATAGAAAAATAATAGACCAAAACAAATATGAATGAGTGTAAATTTAGCTCCAAATGAAGTAAATTCATATATAATAACCGGTAATTTTGCAGTTGTCCAAACTCCTAGAAAAAATACAATGTATCGTATGCTCGCTCCTTTTTTTAATAAAAGTGCCGCGATTGGAAAAGCAATATAGAGGGGACCGGCTGCAATTCCTCCTAATAATAGAGAGAATAAGATTCCATAGATACCGGATTTTTCTCCCATATATTTAATTAATGTTTCTTTCTTCACCCACTGGTCAAGTAACCCTACGAATATTAAGACAGGAGGAAGTAGAAACAGCATATCTAAAATACTTTTTCCTGTTAATTGAAATGCGTTCCATCCTAACGATTGGTTTATAAAAGTCAATATAATGAGCCCAAATAGTAAAATGAAAAAGAAACGATATCTTTTTAATTCATTCATACCATCACCACCCAAATAATATACGAGAATATGAGAGACATTAACAATGCAGATGCATTACGAGAATAAGCAAAACTTCGCCCAAATATCTTTTGTTCCATCGGTAAAGTTGTGATTCCTACTGACATTAATGTAGACATTAATGCCGCAACTTGAGGGAGACCCGCACCATTTTGGACTAATGTATTTCCAAGAGGAAACACAACAAAGCTTGGAATGAGTGCGACAGAGCCAATTATTGCTGAATAAACAATACCGATGAATCCAGATTTTTCCCCAATGATGGAAGAAATGAACGAAGGTGTTAATATTGATAGTGATAGTCCAACGAAAAGCATAATTGATAGCATGGAAGGTATAAGATTACGAAATATTTTCCATGACTTTAATAAAGCCTCTTTTGTTTTGTTTCGATCCTTTATAAAAGAAATACTGATAAGAATAATGGCTAAAGAGTAAAGGAGAGCGCCATTAATCATGATTAGACTCTTTCCAGTCTTTATATTTGTCTAAGAAAAATGATAAGTTTTTAATTTTTTCTTCAATATCTATTTGAAAATCTTCTAATTTTCTTTTTCCAACTGTAGTAATTTTGTACATTTTTATCGGCTTATCTTGATCAGATGTATCCAAATAAGACTCAATAGCACCTTCTGTCTCTAATTTTTTGAGTGTACGATATATGATGGCACTATCAATTGGATTGATGGGAAGCTCCTCCTCACATTTCTGTAGAAGTTTCCCGCCATAACTATCTCCCTCTGTTAAAAACAGCAAAAGAAATGCACCTGTATGTCTCCCTGTATGTTTCATAAAACATCTAACCTCCTTAATGAAATGTAAAAAATGGCTTTGTTATAATAACAACAATGTACTGTTATTAACAGTAATATGTTACTGGCAGTATAACCTTAATATAATTTCATGTCAATTCTAAAATAAACAACGAGTTTTTGATCAAGCTATATTCTAAAGCTACAACAGGATCCATCCATGCTTATAAGGGGCATTGCATATTTTCACCCCATGCCATGTGAAAACAAACCAGAGGATGTCACTTTTGGTTTACATAGCCGTGATGTATATGTTAAAAAATCAAAATAGATTGTTTAGGAAAAAATATTTTTATGTAAAATATGGTAAAATATAAAGGGGAGGGCGAAAAAATGAAGACGTATATGAGGAAAACAAAATTGGAGAGATAGTTAGATGTTTTTTCAATTCTTAGTATTGTTATGATGATTGTATATATATTTATGAATTGGACAACTTTACCTCATACAATTCCGACACATTTTAACGCAAGCGGGGAAGCTGATGGTTTTGGTGGAAAATGGAGGATATTTATCCATCTAATCGTTGGTCTTGGTTTATATATTTTCTTTAATATATTAAGTCGTTTTCCGAATCTCTTTAATTATCCTGTTAATACGACTGAAGAAAATAAACCGCTAATCTTTGTGAATTCTCGTAAACTGTTAAGCTGGATGAACTTGCAAATTATTATGTTCTGTATATATAACACATGGGAAAATGCCCAAGCAGCTATAACAGGGAAAACGAGTATTTCTATGTTGCTTTTACTCATCTTCATTTTTGTTTTGTTTGGCACAATGGTATTTTATATTGTAAGAGGAATGCGTATTGCCAGTGCTACCTCATAAGTTATGTGCAGGTTTAAAATTTGGAAGATTAAGAAATTTCATGTGAAAATGTGTATTTCAGATTAATGGGGGTTGTTTTTATTGTTTCAAAAAAGTTCCACAAATGTACTATTTCAAACAAAATCATTACCAGCTATAAAAATGATAATATCGATGTCTATTTTCGGTTCAATCGGATTTTTCTCAGTGAAAACAAATTTACCTTCATTTGAGTTGGTATTCGTCCGTTGTATTTGTGCCACGATCTTCTTAACGTTATGCTGGATTGCAACAGGTCAGTTTAAAGAAGAGAAGTGGAACAAAAAAGAAGTAATACAAATACTAGCTTGCGGTGTCTTTCTTGTTTTTAACTGGGTGTTTCTATTTAAAGCTTTCGAAGTAATGTCAGTAACAATTGCGATTTCTGTGTATCATCTTGCACCAATTATTGTATTAATGATTGGGAGTGTTGTGTTCAAGGAAAGATTAACTTTACTATCTGTTATTTCGATTCTTATTTGCTTTGTAGGCACTGTGTTAGTCGCAGGTATGGATGGAAGTGTATCTATAGAGAAACTGATGTCCTCTGGAATGGTTTGGGCGCTACTTGCAGCGTTATTTTATGCATTTACGACTTTATTAGGGAAAGGGATTAAACAGACGAGTGCGTATGCAATGACATTTTTGCAAACCTTTTTAGGCATATTTCTATTGCTACCATTTGTAGACTTTGGAGCATTTCAAGGTTTAACACAAAGCAATTGGATAGCAATTACAGCGACAGGACTTATTCATACTGGTTTTGTTTATTATTTGTTTTTTGATAGTTTAAGAGATTTACCAACAAGGCTCATTTCTGTATTAGTGTTTTTGGATCCAGGTGTAGCAATTCTATTGGATACAGTATTTACTGGATTTCGTCCGACTGCAATGCAGACAGTAGGAATTATTCTTATTTTTGTTGGGATGGCGTTTACTTTCCGGAAACCGAAAGCAGGAAAAAAAGGAGCCAAGGAAGAAGTTTTCTTTTAAGAGACTTGCATACAATTCGAATTTTCTAACATGGATAGAGGGCGAATCGGCTCTCCTTTAATAGTGAAGTTCACAATAATAGATCTTAGAGATAGTTAGTTTTATTCATATGGTTTGGAAGTGCATCATATGTAATATAGATTATCAGATTCAGTCTATTATGTTTCTATTTTAAAAAATAGAATTGAAGGAGAGAGAGCCATGAAGAAAAAAATATTGTGTGCGATGGCTGTAGCGGGGATGATGAGCAGTATATTTGTAAGTACAAATGCGATTTCTGTAAAGGCAGAAGAGTATCCAGAGATGAAGGTATTTGAAGATGTTCCGCAAGGCCACTGGGCATTCGATGCAATTTATGATTTATCCTATCACAAAATTATTGAAGGATATGGAAATAAGAAGTTTGGTATGGGGGATCCGGTGACACGTGAACAAGTAGCGGTCGTAATTTATCGTACGCTGAAAATAGAAAAGCAAGGGGCTTTGAATAATCCATATCGAGACCTTAATGCAAATTCAACGATGTTTTTAGAAGAAATATTGGCATTAACAAAGCGCGGGATTTTTAAAGGTGATGAACATGGAAACTTCAGGCCAAAAGCGCCGTTAACTCGTGCGGAAATGGCGCAAGTTCTTACGAAAGCATTTGAATTTGAGATAAAGCAAAAGCATACGTTTCGTGATATACCTGAAAATTTCTGGGCAAAGGATGCGATTAGTGCATTGCAATCAAACAATGTGGTAGTAGGAACTGGAAGCGGGAAGTTTGAACCAAGAACGATCGTAACGCGTGAACAATATGCGCAGTTTTTATATAATGCCATCATAAATTACCATTTGAAGGAAGAATTAAAAGGTAAGTAGAGTTTAAGAAAGCTCTTTTAATTAATAGGAAAAGCGCAATTATAAAATAGTTGCGCTTTTTGTGTTTTTAGAAAGAATAAGGTCGTATTTCATATTTTAAACGGATATTTTATTGGAAATCCGCTTGTTTTGGCGGTTTTCTACCTAAAATAATTGATTTACATTAGATTTATTATCAATCTACTAAACAAAACATAAGGTGTAATATGATTCACAATTTTGTCACTTATAGCATAAAAAACTATATTGTGCCTGTTTTGTTAATTATTTATATTAAAATAAAAATACATATATAAAGGGGTCTATTTTGTGAACAAAAAAATTTTAAAAGTGGTAACATCATTAACAATTATGGGTGGCGTTTTGTTAAGTACAGATAGTGCTGCTGTAAAGGCTGAACAAAAGGTAGTACAAAAATCAGATCAAATCATATTTCATGATGTTCCACAAGGCCACTGGGCATATGATGCGATTCATGATTTAGCAAATGAAGGAATTATCGCAGGGTATGGTAATGGGATATTTGGTATGGGAGACAATGTAACACGTGAACAAGTAGCTAGATTAATATACCTTACTTTTGGTATAGAAGAACAAGATGAATATGAGAATCCATATGGAGATATCGATGAAAATTCAACGATGTTCCCAGAAGAAATATTAGCTTTAACAGAGCTCGGAATTTTTGCAGGTGATGAAAATGGGAACTTTAGACCGAAAGCAACATTAACACGTGCAGAAATGGCACAAGTTATTACGAATGCTTTTGAATTAGAAGTGAAAGCTCCTCATAACTTTACTGATGTTCCAGCGGGCCATTGGGCGAATGATGCAATTAGCGCAGTACAATCAAATTACATTGCACAAGGGGTTGGAGAAAGGAATTTTGCCCCAAGTATGAAAGTAACGCGTGAACAATATGCGCAGTTTTTATACAATGCAATCATAAATGATCCTTCTGCAGAATAAGAAAAAGTGAATGTATAAAATAGGGCAGGTGTTATATAACACCTGCCTTTTTATTGCATGAAAAGGTGACTGAATCAGTAGATGAAACCGATGTTTCATAAAAAAATAAGTTAAATTTTCAAAAAACTCCTTCCTTTTCTGAAAATTTGTTATATAATATAAAACATAAAATCAAATCTGTTATAAAACAGTTTAAGAAGGAGATGCTAATATGTCGACGCAAACTTCACGGGTTACACTCGCTGGAGAAGTATTACCGGCGTATGGAGAAATTTTGACACCGGAAGCGCTCACTTTTTTAAAAGAGCTGCATGAGAATTTTAATACACGCCGTAAAAGCTTACTGCAAAAACGTGTGGAAAAGCAAAAAAGAATTGATGCAGGGGAGTTTCCGAGCTTTTTACCAGAAACAGCACATATACGTGCTGGAGATTGGACGATTGCACCACTTCCGAAAGATTTGGAAGATCGCCGGGTGGAGATTACAGGACCAGTAGATCGTAAGATGGTTATTAATGCTTTAAACTCAGGTGCACATCTTTTTATGGCAGACTTTGAAGATTCTAATTCGCCGACTTGGCACAATGCGATAGATGGCCAGATTAATTTAAGAGATGCGGTTAAGGGAACGATTTCATATAAGAACCCGGGCGGCAAGGAATATCGTTTAGGTGATAAAACAGCTGTACTTATCGTTCGACCACGTGGTTGGCATTTGGAAGAAAAACATATGTTAGTCGATGGAGAAAAGATGTCAGGTAGTCTTGTTGACTTTGGTTTGTACTTTTTTCATAATGCGAAAACATTATTAGAAAAAGGAAGCGGACCCTATTTTTATTTGCCGAAAATGGAGAGCTATCTAGAAGCGAGATTGTGGAATGATGTTTTTGTGTTTTCGCAGAAATATATTGGGATTCCGAATGGGACGATTAAAGCAACCGCTTTATTAGAGACAATCCACGCTTCTTTTGAAATGGATGAAATTTTATATGAGCTTCGTGACCACTCAGCAGGACTGAATTGTGGGCGCTGGGATTATATTTTTAGTTTCTTAAAAAGTTTTCGTAATCATAATGAATTTTTGCTTCCAGATCGGGCGCAAGTTACGATGACGGCTCCGTTTATGCGCGCGTATTCTTTAAAAGTCATTCAAACGTGCCATCGCCGGAATGCACCAGCAATTGGCGGAATGGCAGCTCAAATTCCGATTAAAAATAATCCGGAAGCAAATGAAGCTGCTTTTGAAAAAGTTCGTATGGATAAAGAGCGTGAAGCTTTAGATGGACATGATGGGACATGGGTTGCCCATCCGGGACTTGTACCGGTTGCGATGGAAGTATTTGATCACATTATGAAAACACCGAATCAAATTTTTAGAAAACGTGAAGAGATTCATGTAACAGAAAAGGACTTGTTAGAAGTACCGGTGGGAACGATTACAGAAGAAGGACTTCGTGTGAATATTAGCGTTGGCATTCAATATATTGCATCGTGGTTAAGTGGCCGCGGGGCAGCACCGATTTACAATTTGATGGAAGATGCAGCAACTGCAGAAATTTCACGAGCGCAAGTGTGGCAATGGATTCGTCATGAAGGCGGGAAGCTGGATGACGGTCGCAAGATAACATTTGCTTTAGTAGAAGAATTTAAGGCAGAAGAGCTGGCAAAAATAGAACAGGAGATTGGTAAAGAAGCGTTTGAGAAAGGTAGATTTATAGAAGCAACAAAGCTCTTTACTAATTTAGTGCAAAATGATGAATTTGAAACATTTTTAACATTACCGGGTTACGAGATTTTATAAAAAGGAAAAGGGGATGGAAGAGATGAAAAACGAAAGAGTACAAAAGTTACAAGAAAGCTGGGAGTTAGATGAACGTTGGAAAGGGATAACGCGTCCTTATTCTGCTGAAGATGTAATTCGTCTTCGTGGATCGATTGATATTGAACATACATTAGCACGCAAGGGAGCAGAGAAACTTTGGCAATCGCTTCATACAGAAGATTATATTAATGCGCTTGGCGCGTTAACAGGAAACCAAGCGATGCAGCAGGTAAAAGCAGGATTAAAAGCAATTTATTTGAGTGGTTGGCAAGTGGCGGCGGATGCCAATCTATCCGGGCACATGTATCCAGACCAAAGTTTATATCCAGCGAACAGTGTACCAGCTGTTGTAAAACGTATTAATCAAACGCTGCAACGTGCGGATCAAGTTCAGCATATGGAAGGCAGCGGTGATACAGATTATTTCGTGCCGATTGTTGCGGATGCTGAAGCTGGATTTGGCGGGCAATTAAACGTATTTGAATTAATGAAAGGTATGATTGAGGCAGGAGCATCAGGTGTGCACTTTGAAGATCAATTATCTTCAGAAAAGAAATGCGGACATTTAGGCGGAAAAGTATTACTGCCAACGCAAACAGCGGTGCGTAATTTAATATCTGCAAGACTCGCTGCGGATGTAATGGGCGTGCCAACAATTATTGTCGCAAGAACGGATGCAGATGCTGCAGATTTAATTACGAGCGATATTGACCCAGTTGATCAAGAATTTATTACAGGAGAGAGAACGCCAGAAGGATTCTACCGTACAAACGCAGGGCTTGATCAAGCGATTGCACGCGGCTTAGCATATGCACCGTATGCAGATCTTGTTTGGTGTGAAACATCTGAACCGAATTTAGAAGATGCGAAGCGTTTTGCGGAAGCAATTCATGAGAAATATCCAGGGAAATTACTAGCTTATAACTGTTCACCATCCTTTAACTGGAAACAAAAATTAGATGAAAAAACAATCGCAAACTTCCAAAAAGAAATTGCTTCATACGGATACAAATTCCAATTCGTAACACTTGCAGGATTCCATGCGCTAAACTACGGTATGTTTGAATTAGCACGTGGCTACAAAGAACGAGGAATGGCAGCATATTCTGAATTACAACAAGCAGAATTTGCAGCAGAAGAGCACGGCTACTCTGCAACGCGTCATCAGCGCGAGGTTGGAACAGGCTACTTTGATGAAGTAGCACAAGTGATTACGGGTGGCACATCTTCCACAACAGCTCTGAAAGGTTCTACGGAAGAGGCGCAGTTTACGAAATAAGTGAGGAAGTGGGTGTCGATTTATGACACCTGCTTTTATTTTGTATTTATCCCGCTGTTTGAGGGTAGGTGAAGGATACTTACTCGTAAAAAGCCCGATTGGTGAAAGATTTCCGTCAACGAGGAAGGAAGAAAATTTTCGCTGGTGGAAGTCGTACTTTATAAGGGATACCAAAAATTAGAAAATTAAATTTTTAAAAAATATTGTACATTCTATTTTAAGTATGCTATAATTATCTCAGTTGAATAACTAAATCAAGCAATCCATATATTATCAAGTGCTGAAAACGAACGAGAAAAAGTATGTGAGAACTGTTTTATGTTTCGTATTTGATAATGTGTGGATTCTTTTTTTATGTATGAAGACTAAAAAAACTTATATTTTCTTAGGAGGAAATAATTATGACAGTAACAGGACAAGTAAAATGGTTTAACAACGAAAAAGGTTTCGGTTTCATCGAAGTTCCAGGCGGAAACGATGTATTCGTTCACTTCTCTGCAATCACAACTGAAGGTTTCAAATCTTTAGAAGAAGGCGAAAAAGTTAGCTTCGAAATCGAAGATGGCAACCGCGGACCTCAAGCTAAAAACGTTGTAAAACTATAATTTTATAGTATGTGATGAAAAAGGATGGCTTATGCCATCCTTTTTTTGTTGAGAAATTTGTAATCATTTTCCTATCGAAAATATGTAGTAGAAATTAATATTTTTTATTAACAATACATAATAAATTAAAACCAAATTCTATTTTGGATGGAAGATAGAAGTTTCATTTTCCCTGTAAGAGAGATGCGTAAATTGGTGTGTAAATACTTAGGAAATGAGTGATTTGTACAAGATTACTGAACAATGTACCTTAAACGAGATTTTGCTATGTTACAAATATTTCAAAAAGAAAAGATTGTATTTTTCTATAGCACTACATCTTTTTAATCTAAGAGAATAAGTGGATTTTATGTGGATATTTATATGAAGAAATATGATGAATTTTTAAAGTTTTATAAGAAAATGTAAAATATTTGAAAATATGAACAATTTTGTTTTTAAAATGATACAATTATCCATGCAGCTGCTGTTATGAATTGTAAGAAAAAATAATGAAGGAGCGAATGTAGGATGGGGGAACAAGCAGAACGCTATGTCGAAAATTATGTCGTAAACAAGAAAACTATGGCCTTACTTCCAGTTATTTTAGGGGAAAAACGTATTGTAACGAGAGTGGTTGAAGTAGAAGATTCTTTTTTCATGTTTCAAAAACCTCTTGATATTGTAGAACGAAGTTGTCGCAAGCACGGATCTAGTTTTTTAGGCAGAAAAGACGGTACAAAAGAGTTGACACGTATTACGCATAAAGCACCCATTGCAATTAGCCCGACAGATCAGCTCTACTTTTTTCCTACCTATTCTTATTCTAGAAAGGAATGTGCTTGGTTGTCTCACTTTCACATTGCCAATAATAAAGAACTAGCAGATGGTAACCTAATCATTCGATTCATCAACGGTTTTGCAGTGAAATTAGAAATGTCAAAGAGCAGTTTCGAGAATCAGCAAAACAGAACCGCAAAACTTCGGACAGAGTATGAGGATCGTAAAGATAAACAAGGGAGGCTCCAATTTAAGCCCATCGATAAAGAAGATGAATCTGCATTAAAGCCTGCATATGAAAAAGCGTATCTTGTGAAAGAAGAGGACATAAAGGAATGATGATTGATAAGTGGAAAGGATGGGACAACCATCCTTTTTTTATTTTTTGAATATGTAATATTCTGTCAAATTATAATAGATTATCATACAATAATAATGAAGGATTTTTACATAAAAATATGGAACATTAATAAATACATCTCCATATGTCGTATCTACCATTTCCTCTTTCCAACAAGCAGTGATAAAGTAGGGATAGGAATATAGCAAAGGGGTAAATCGTAGAATGGATTTTCAAACAATCAAAGAATATTTTTCAGAAGAAAATATGGATCGGGTTGTCGAGGCTTATAGAGCATTTGGGCCACTTCTTGGCATTGGTTTGCCGATGATAGAGGCGCTTATCCCGGCACTGCCACTTATTTTGTTTGTGATGGCGAATGCAGTTGCTTTCGGGTTTTGGTTTGGCTTTTTGTATTCATGGCTTGGATCGGTTCTTGGTGCATTAATTGTATTTTCAGTTATTCGTCGTTTTGGGCGAAGTCGATTCTTCTCGTTTGTGAATAAACATCCGAAAGTGCGCAAAGCGATGGGATGGATTGAACGAAAAGGATTCGCACCTATTTTTGTATTATTTTGTTTTCCTTTTACGCCGTCTGCACTTATTAATGTTGTGGCGGGCTTATCACGTATTAGCAGACGACAATTTGTGTTAGCGTTAGCGCTTGGAAAGTTAGTCATGATTTTGATTTTAAGTTATATTGGGCATGATTTAGCTTCTTTTATCCATAATCCTGTGAAAACAATTATTGTTATAGGTGTCATCTTTATTTTATGGTATGTCGGTAAGAAGATTGAGGTAAAGCTAGAACTACATTAAGACTAGTCTTCGCTGTAATTAAGGCTCCATTATAGAAAAGGGTGAGGGGAGAGGCAGATGAAGCGAGCTTTGAAAAAAGAAGGCCTAGAGTGGATGAGAACAATCCTTATAGGTGTGCTATTAGCTGTTTTTTTTCGAACGTTTTTCTTCTCAACGTATGTTGTAGAGGGGAAGTCAATGATGCCGACACTTCAAGATGGGAATATGCTTGTTGTGAATAAGGTTAGCTATCAAGTTGGAGAGTTGAACCGGTTTGATGTTGTCGTCTTTCATGCGAATAAAAAAGAAGACTATGTAAAGCGAATTATCGGTTTACCGGGTGACCAGATCGAATATAAACATGACAAATTGTATATAAACGGTCAATTTATTGATGAGCCCTATTTAGAAACATATAAGAGGCAAGCGGAAGGCCGGCAACTGACGGGTGATTTTACGTTAGAAGAATTAACGAGAGAAAAGGTTGTTCCGAAGGGGTATATTTTTGTGATTGGTGATAATCGTCTCGGCAGCTGGGATAGTAGACATTTTGGTTTTGTGAAAGCAGATACGGTTGTCGGGAAAGTGGATTTACGCTATTGGCCAATTAATGAAGTACAAACGAATTTTTCAAAAGGATAATGGAGGTGAAAAGACAAACAATCTTTGTTTGTCTTTTTGAATTTGTTGAAAAATGATACATGAAATCTTATTGGCGCAAATGCAAATATATCGACTGTTTCCCAACACTTTGGAAAAGACAAACAACCTTTGTTTGTCTTTTTTTATGCTATAATACAAGGATGATATCAAACTAACGTTCGTTATATTAGTGAGAGGTGGGATTACATGTCGCTTCGATTTGTGATTGGACGAGCTGGAAGTGGAAAAAGTACATTTTGTTTACATGAAGTGCAAGAAGAATTAAAGCAGCTTCCAAGAGGCGAAACAATTTTATATCTTGTGCCGGAACAAATGACGTTCCAAACACAGCAAGCTTTAATAGGAAGTGAAGAAGTTAGTGGCTCTATCAGGGCGCAAGTGTTTAGTTTTTCAAGGTTAGCATGGAAGGTCTTACAAGAAGTTGGTGGCGCAAGCCGTCTTCATATTGATGAGGCAGGCGTGCATATGTTACTGCGAAAGATTGTAGAAGCGCGTAAAGAAGGATTGTATGTGTTTCAAAAAGCAGCAGAACAAAATGGTTTTTTTGAACATTTAGGCAGCATGATTGCTGAGTTTAAACGTTATAATGTAACACCATCAAATGTATATGAGATGTGGCAACAGTTAGATGCTCATTCAAGTGGTGATGAGCAAAAATTATTAGCGAATAAAATGTACGACCTTCAGCTTTTATATGATGATTTTGAACGGGCTTTAATTGGTAAATATTTAGATTCAGAAGATTATTTACAGTTGCTTGTAGAAAAGCTTCCGTATTCTGACTATGTAAAGGGTGCAGAAATTTATATAGATGGATTTCATTCGTTCTCGCCAGGGGAGCTAGAGATTATTAGACAGCTCATGAGATGCGGGGCAAGAATAACAATTACATTAACAGTAGATGAAAAGACGTTAGCGCAGCCAGTAAGTGAACTTGATTTGTTTTATCAAACAGTGCTTACGTATGAAAAGGTAAAACAACTGGCGCGTGAAGAGAAAATCACGATTGAAAATACGATTTCAATGAGAGAACAACCGCGTTTTCGCTCGCCAGCATTAGCACATTTAGAAGCTGAGTTTGAATCTCGTCCTTCTATGAAATTTCAAGGTGAACCGAGCATTACGTTATATTCAGCGGCAAACTTGCGAGCGGAAGTTGAAGGGGTAGCCCGGGAAATTCGTAGACTTGTTGCGGAAGAGGAGTATCGTTACAGAGATATTACGGTTCTTCTTCGTAATGGAGAGAGTTATTATGATGTAATGAAAACATTGTTTACTGATTACGATATTCCGCACTTTATTGATGAAAAGCGTCCAATGTCACATCATCCACTAATTGAATGCATTCGTTCTGCGCTAGAAATAATTAGTGGGAATTGGCGTTATGATGCTATTTTCCGCTGTATAAAAACGGAACTGTTATATCCATTAGATGTAAGAAAAGAATCAATGCGCGAAGAGATGGATGAGTTTGAAAATTACTGTTTAGCATATGGCGTACAAGGAAAGAGATGGACGGCAGATGAACCGTGGACGTATCGTCGCTATCGTTCGTTAGATGGAGCCTTTGGAACACAAACAGATAGTGAACGTGAAATGGAAGAGAAAATAAACCGCCTTCGTGAAGTGGTAAGGACACCAATTATTCGTTTGCAAAAGCGTTTGAAACGTGCAAGTTCGATTGTACAAATGTGTGAAGCGGTATATTTATTTTTAGAAGAACTGGATGTTCCGAAGAAATTAGAAGATTTGCGTATGCGTGCTGAGGCAGAAGGGAATTTCCTATTTGCAACTGATCATAATCAAGTATGGGAAGAAGTAATGAATCTTCTCGATACATTTGTGGAAATGCTTGGTGAGGAAAAGATGTCTCTTTCGATGTTTATCGATGTAATGACAACGGGACTAGAGGCACTTCAATTTGCAAATATCCCGCCTTCGTTAGATCAAGTACTCGTTGCAAATATTGATCGTTCTCGCTTATCGGATATTCGTGCGGCTTTTGTAATTGGTGCGAATGAAGGGGTCATTCCAGCAGCTCCTTCAGATGAAGGTATGTTATCAGATGAAGAAAGAGAATTTCTCGTTTCAGCTGGTGTAGAATTAGCACCAACAACAAGGCAGACTTTATTAGAAGAGCAATTTGTTATTTATCAAACAGTAACTCGTGCATCTGAGAAGTTATATATTTCTTGTCCGCTTGCTGATGAAGAAGGAAAGACGCTCCTTTCATCCAGCTTTATTAAGAAAGTGAAAAGAATGTTTCCTTCTGTCAAAGAAGTGTTCGTAACGAATGATGTGAATGATTTGTCTCGTCAGGCGCAAATTTCGTATGTAGCGACGCCAGAGGTTACATTGTCATATGTAACGCAGCAATTACAAAATTGGAAACGATATGGTTTTGAAGGGAATCTTGATTTTTGGTGGGATGTATATAACTTCTATGTGACTTCGTCTGAGTGGAAGCAAAAAAGTAGTCGAGTACTCTCTAGTTTATTTTATCGAAACCGCGCGCAGAAATTGAGCCCCGTTGTAAGTAGAGATTTATACGGAGATAAAATTAAAGGAAGCGTCTCTCGCATGGAACTATTTAATCGCTGCGCATATGCTCATTTTGCGCAGCACGGATTATCGCTGCGAGAGCGTGATATTTTCAAATTAGATGCACCAGATATCGGTGAATTATTCCATGCGGCATTAAAGAAAATTGCAGACAAGTTACTCAGGGAAAATCGTACTTGGGCTGATTTATCTATAAAAGAGTGTGAGCATCTTTCGGCTGTAGTAATCGAAGAAATTGCACCGTTATTACAAAGACAAATTTTATTAAGTTCTAACCGTAATTTTTACTTAAAGCAAAAATTACAACAAATTATTTTCCGTACGTCACTTATCCTTCGTGAACATGCGAAGTCAAGCGGGTTTGTGCCAGTTGATTTAGAGGTTCCATTTGGTATGGGTGGTACAGGTTCACTTCCGCCGATGGAGTTCGCATTGCCAAACGGTGTGAAAATGGAAGTTGTTGGCCGCATCGACCGCGTAGATAAAGCAGAAGATGAAAACGGCACGTTCCTTCGCATTATTGATTATAAATCGAGCACAAAAGCTTTAGATTTAACGGAAGTATATTATGGTTTAGCCCTGCAAATGTTAACGTATTTAGATGTTGTTATTTCAAATGCGAATACGTGGATGAAAAAGGGTCAGACGGCATCACCTGCTGGGGTTTTATATTTCCACATTCATAATCCGATTGTAGAAATGAAAGGCGATGCTTCAGAAGAAGAAATCGAAAAAGAAATTTTAAAGAAATTTAAAATGAAAGGTCTCGTGCTAGGAGATGCGGATGTTGTTCGATTAATGGACAATAAGCTAAGTACGGGCAGCTCGGACATTATTTCTGCCGGCCTGAAAAAAGATGGTAGCTTTAGTGCACGTTCTAGCATTGCAAGTGAACAAGAATTTACAGTCTTGCAGCAATATGTGCATCATACATTTGAAAACATCGGTAAAGACATTACAGAAGGTGTTATTGATATTGCCCCGTATAAAATGGGGAACAAAGCAGCGTGTACATTCTGTAATTTCCGTTCTGTTTGTCAATTTGATGAATCACTTGAAGACAATCAGTTCCGCACGTTAAAAGATATGAAAGATAGTGAAGCGATGAAGAAAATGAGAGAGGAGGTTGGCGAATGATAGAGAATTGGCCAGCAAAGCCAGAAGGTAGTCAATGGACAGATGATCAATGGAAAGCAGTTGTAGCAGATGGCCGTGATATTTTAGTAGCGGCGGCAGCGGGATCTGGGAAAACAGCTGTACTTGTAGAAAGAATTATTCGCAAAATTATTAATGCTGAGAATCCAGTAGATGTGGACCGTCTGCTTGTCGTAACGTTCACAAATGCCGCGGCGCAAGAGATGAAGAACAGAATTGGCGAAGCGTTAGAAAAAGTATTAATCGATGAGCCAGGGTCAGGGCATATTCGGAAACAGCTCAGCTTATTAAATAAAGCATCGATTTCAACCATTCACTCGTTCTGTTTACAAGTGATTCGAACGTATTATTATATGCTCGATGTTGATCCGCGTTTTCGAATTGCTAATCAGACAGAAAATGAATTATTAAAAGAAGAAGTATTAGATGACATTTTAGAAGAGGAATATGGCACCGAGGGAAATGACATTTTCTTTGAACTAGTTGATCGATATACGAGCGACCGAAGTGATGATGACCTGCAGCGTATGATTTTGGCTCTTCATACGGAGTCAAGAGCGCATCCAGATCCAGAGAAATGGCTGGATAAACTTATTGAAGCATATGATGTGGAAGGGAAATCAATTGAAGATTTAATGTATGCGTCTTATTTATTAGAAGATGTGAAGTTTCAGTTGGAAACTGCTGAAAAGCATATTAGGAAAGCAATTGAGTTAGCTATGCTTCCAGATGGACCGGCGCCGCGCGTTGAGACATTACAAGCGGACCTTGTATTACTTGGAATGCTATCTGAAGCGGCGAGTCAGTCTTGGACAAGTGTATATGAAGCGATGCAAAATGTTTCGTGGCAAACGTTAAAGCGTATTAAGAAGAGTGATTACAATGAAGAGATTGTAAAACAAGTAGATTCACTTCGAAATAAAGCAAAAGATGAAGTGAAGAAATTGCAAGAAGAGTTATTCAGCCGGAAGCCCGAAAGCTTTTTACGTGATTTCAAGGAGATGCACCCTGTACTAGAAAAGCTTGTTCAAATTGTAAAAGTATTTACGGAGCGTTTTCAAACGATAAAGCGTGATAAGGGAATGGTTGATTTCACAGATTTAGAGCATTTTTGCTTACAAATTTTAAGTGAACGTACAGAAGATGGCGGACTGCACCCATCGCCAGTTGCGCTTCAATATCGCAATAAATTTGCCGAAGTACTTGTCGATGAATATCAAGATACGAACTTTGTGCAGGAATCGATTATTAAGTTTGTAACGAAAGACTCCGAACAAGAGGGTAATCTGTTTATGGTCGGCGACGTGAAGCAATCTATATATCGATTTCGATTAGCAGAGCCTGGCTTATTCTTAGGGAAATATAAACGTTTTACACCTGAAGGTATAGACGGCGGTATGAAGATTGATTTAGCGAAAAACTTCCGCAGTCGTCATGAAGTGTTAGCAGGTACAAACTTTATCTTCAAACAAATTATGGGTGAAACTGTCGGGGAGATCGATTATGACGCCGATGCTGAATTAAAGTTAGGTGCAAGCTACCCAAAAGGGGAAGATGTAGCAGCTGAGCTGTTATGTATTCATCAATCTGAAGAAGAGTCGGTAGAGGGAGAAGAAGGTATAGAAGTAGAAAAAGCACAGCTTGAAGCACGTTTAATGGCTGAGCGAATTAAAGCGATGGTTGATTCGGGTTATGAAGTATATGATCGTAAAACAGATAGTATGCGCCCTGTTCAATATCGTGACTTTGTTATTTTACTTCGCTCGATGCCGTGGGCTCCTCAAATTATGGAAGAGTTAAAATTGCAAGGGATTCCTGTTTACGCTGAGCTTGCGACGGGTTATTTTGAAGCGACAGAAGTGACTGTTATGATGAATGTATTTCGGGTAATTGATAATCCGATGCAAGATATTCCGCTTGCTGCTGTTCTTCGTTCCCCGATTGTTGGATTAAATGATGAGGAACTTGCAATGCTCCGGGCCCATGAGAAGAAAGGCTCGTTTTATGAAGTGATGCGTTCATTCTTACAAGGGGCGCCACTTGAGGAAGAAGCGGAATTACATGGGAAATTACAATGGTTTTATAACCTTTTGCAAGGGTGGCGTGAATTTGCGCGCCAGCAGTCTCTTTCTGATTTAATTTGGAAAGTATATCGTGAGACTGGTTATTACGATTTCGTTGGTGGTCTTCCAGCAGGAAAACAGCGTCAAGCTAACTTACGTGTACTATATGATCGTGCAAGGCAGTATGAGGCAACATCTTTCCGTGGGTTATTCCGTTTTCTTCGCTTTATTGAGCGTATTTTAGAACGCGGTGATGATATGGGAACAGCGAGAGCGCTTGGTGAACAAGAAGATGTTGTACGGATTATGACGATTCATAAAAGTAAAGGGTTAGAGTTCCCGGTTGTATTTGTAGCGGGACTTGGACGCCGTTTTAATACACAAGATTTAATGAAACGATTCTTACTGCACAAGGATTTCGGTTTTGGATCACAATTTATTGATCCTCGTAAACGAATTAAATATACAACGCTATCACAATTAGCCATTAAGCGTAAGATGAAGATGGAACTGATAGCGGAAGAGATGCGCGTTTTATATGTTGCTCTAACACGTGCAAAGGAAAAATTGATTTTAATTGGTACGGTGAAAGATAAAGAGAAAGAAATAGAAAAGTGGCTTGACCCGCGGGAGCATACAGATTGGTTGTTACCGGATTACGTTCGTGCAGGGGCATCTTGTTACTTAGATTGGATTGCACCATCGTTATATAGGCATCATGATAGTGAAATGCTTCTTGAACTTGGACAAGGCAATATACCAAATGAAATTTATGAATACGGTGCGAGCTGGAAAGTGGAAGTGGTCGATGGTCGAACTTTACTTGCACCTGAACCAGTGCAAGAAGAAAAGCAAGAATTATTAGAAGCACTTCGTGAGAAAAAAGCTGTTCCGCTAGAAAGTGAACGAAAAGAAGAGGTATATGCTCGTTTAACTTGGGAATATGCGCATGAAGGTGCAACAGCGCATCGGGCGAAGCAGTCTGTTACGGAGATTAAGCGGAATTATCAATCGGAAGATGGAAGTGATAATGCTTTTATTAAAAAGCTTCGTGCTCCGATAAAAACGCGTCCTCGTTTTATGGAGAAGAAGGGGTTAACCTATGCTGAACGTGGGACAGCTGTCCACGCCGTCATGCAACATGTTGATTTACAAAAACCAATTACTGTTGAAGTAATTGGGGAACAAATTGCGGAAATGGTAAATAAAGAATTACTAACATTTGAGCAAGCAGAAGAAATTGCGATTGATCGAATTGTAGCCTTTTTCGATACAGATCTTGGTAAGCGTGTGTTAGCTGCGAAAAGTGTAGAACGTGAAGTGCCGTTTACGATGATGCTTTCAGCAGAAGAAGCGTATCAAGGTTGGCAAGGTCAGAGCGGAGAATCCGTACTTGTTCAAGGCGTTATTGATTGTATGATAGAAGAGGAAGATGGGATTGTATTAATTGACTTTAAAACAGATACGATTGAAGGACGTTTCCCAGGCGGATATGATCAGGCAAGACCTATTTTAGAAGATCGTTATAAAGTGCAACTATCATTGTATGCAAAAGCTTTAGAGAAGAGTTTACATCATCCAGTGAAAGAAAAGTGCTTATATTTCTTTGATGGAAATCACATAGTAAATGTTGATTAAAAAAGTGAGTGAAACTTGAATCAGTGGGGGGCTTCATCCCTCACTGATTATTAGCCTTCACCAATCGGGATAAATGTGAAAAAGAGGAGAGATGTAACTCTAGAAAGGAGCTATGTAAAATGGTAACTTCAAAAAAAAGTTTAAGAACTTGCGACAATGGACACAGTTACTATAAAAGTAGTGATTGCCCTTCTTGCCCAATCTGTGAGAAAGAACGAAAACCAGAAAGTGGATTTCTTTCACTTCTCTCGGCACCAGCAAGAAGAGCATTGGAACACAATGAAATAACTTCTTTGCAGCAGCTCTCAAAATATAGTGAGAAAGAGATTTTACAACTGCACGGTATGGGACCAGCATCTTTACCTAAACTTAGAACTGCTTTGAAGGAAAGTGGGTTATCATTCAAACAATAAGAATGATTACACGTATTGAAGCGAGAACAAGAAAATCAAAAGAACGAAAAAAGTAGGAGAAATGTTCTCCTACTTTTTTTAAGCTGTTCCAATTTGATCTTGATCCGCAACGTCTGAATCAAAAGTGTTCGTTGCACTGACACCGTTAAATGTGTTAACAACAAAAGCAACATTTGATGCTCCTGAACCGTTATAAGCCTTTGTATTTTCCTTTGGGGAGACATTATAGAAGTCACCTAAGTTAAAAGAGCCGTTACTATTCTGAACGATGAGATTTCCGACAACAGAGGGCATGTTATTCACCTACTTCATCAGTCTTATTTAACATTACTATATGATTTATATTGTGAAGGGTTCATTTGTAATATATTGGCGGATTTGGTGAATGCGTGAATTATTAAATGCGTAGTCAACAGAGCCGATTTGAAAGCAAGCAGAATTTAATAAGGTACGAATCGTAACATCATTTACTTCAATAAAGGGACATTCATTTATAATATTCATTTTGACATCAGTTGACCGAGTTGGAATTGTGATTTTATCATCTGTAAAAATCGCATAAGCCTCTAATCTTCCTTCATCTTTTAAATAGTAAGGAATTTCACGGTGTACGACAAGAGCACGGCTTTTTAATTCCATCTGGTTTGCGTCACCAACTTGAAAGATACTAGCAATCCCCATAGAGATAACATTGGAGCGATGAACAACTGAAATGTGCCGAAACATAGAGAAACCTCCTTAACGGGGAGTAGCAGGAACATCAGTTACGAGAGGTACAAATGCACCTTCAATAACGGATTCGAGCGGTGTATCGAGAATAGAAGAGAGAATCAACAGATTCGCATCACCGATTAAAAAAAGTGCTGATGAAGATACCCCGTTCATTTCAATATTACCAACTTTTATTTCACGATTCACAACGGTAAAATTCATACATATTTACTCCTTTCGGAAGTTGTTCGGTATGTGCTGAATAAAGGAAAGGAATGCTTTATCGATATCTTGTTTCATGGCTTGAATGATTACATCTTTCATATACTGAGGGTTGGACGTAATCTCCTCATATGGCTGTACTTGCGATAAATAATAAGGAAGGCGGTGCTCCATTTGTTTTTTTATATCGTCCACCATCATTTGTCGATACATCTCATCGAGTGGTGTTCGTTCTTGTTGTTCAAAATGAAGGATACGACCATACGCTTCCTCATCTAAGTAACGATGCATCTCTTGAATGATATCTTGATAAAAATCAGGATTTGGTTTTGTCTCAGGGTTTACTTTTAATGTTTCAGTATCGACTTGAAAATCTTCAATTTGTTGATCTGTGGTTGCGAATGGATTTAAGCCGATATTTAACGTACCATTTAAATTTTCTACTTTTAGTTGATCAAATTTGTACTCAACTTTTCCTATGGAAGAGGAGGGACGGCGTTTGAGTTCATCAAGCTCTTCTGTTAATGTCCGTACTTGCTCTTCTAATGCGCAGATTGTTTCTTGCTGTTTTTGAAGAACTTGTTGAAACTGCTGTAGGTAAATGTATATATCTTGATTCACGATGTGAAACCTCCTTTTCAACAGGGAGGGTGTGTATGCTTGCTCTATATGTTTATGATAAAAATAGTTTAAGAAGAACCCATCATCGGTTTAATAGAAATAATTTGTCCTTTTGCTGTAAGCGGGCGAAGTGGCTCTGTAAATCCACCAGTATTGGAGAATTTAGATAACGCTTTAATGCTACCGGCACTTCCAATTTGAAAAACGGATGATGTTGTAATGCTTTCAATTTTTATATTGTTAATGATAATACTTTGCTGTACATAAAAGTTCACTTACGATTCGCCTCCTTTAAGTTGATCCAATTATAGCTTGATCGATAACGTCTGTATCATTAACCGTCGTCGTGTTTTGATAATTATATACAGAAACATTTTCACCTACATTAAAAGAACCAGCTCCTGCAAAAGCACGAGAGTAACTAATCGGCCTGATTGCAAATACATCTCCAATATGAAAAATACCACTTGATCCAATATTAACGATATGAATATGTCCAACCATTGCTGGCATAGCAAACACCTTTCATAATAAAATTTGTATTGCTGTTACGATATATACCCATTTTGATTTTCCGACATATAAGTTGCTCCTATGCATGGCTGGATGCTCTCTTCCATCTAAAAAGAATGGTTTTATGTCGTTTTTTCAATTTGGATTTATATATGTGTTTCATGTCAAGAAAATAATGGAATGAAAAAAATCCTTTTCTATTATTGTATGGGCATTTTCATTAAAATGTGTTTTTTTTTTAAATAAAAGACACACACTTCATTGTGTGTGTTTGTCTATAGTATGAGTTGGGACAAAATCTACTTTCATAAGCCAAACAACGTTTAAGAGCCTGTCCAGTTCTTGGCTACAACTTACTGTTTTTTGAGAGGTTATTCCATAGCGTTCAGCAAAATATATCATTTTTTCACGTTTTTTTTCAATTGCTTGCTCAAACATAGAATCGGCTCCATCTCTTTATAAATTTTAAGTATATATGTAGTACATATTATACAAAAGTTCCATAAAAAAGAAATAGCTTCGATAAAAAAAGTAAAAATTCTACATTATATTCCAAAAAAATAATAGAGAAGATGTAGAAAGTAAAGAATGTTGTAAAAATTAAAACGGATTGGCAGGTTTTTTTTTAAGGAATGCGAATACAATTACATTGTATGAGTTTTAGGATGGAGAGTGGAAATAGTGCGATTTGTAACAGTGAAGAAGGAAGAAAAAGTATTTGTTGGTATTGTGGATGAGCATGAAGAAACAGTGCTTCATATTAGAGAAGCGCAAAGGCAAAAAGGCGAAAAGATTACAGTTCCTATTACAATGTTAGAGTGTATTGAACAGGGAAATACCTTTATTGAAAAAGTAAAAGAAATTGCAAATTGGGCAAAAGAGAATGAAACGACGGCGTATTATCCCCTGCAAGACGTTAAAATATTAGCACCTATTCCAAGGCCGAGAAAGAATATTCTTTGCGTCGGAAAAAACTACCGTGATCATGCGATAGAGATGGGCGGGGAGGAATCCGTTCCGAAAGATATCATGATTTTTACAAAGGCGCCAACGACAGTTATTGGGAATGGTGAGAAGATCCATAGTCATCCGCATGCAACGGACGAACTAGATTATGAAGGCGAACTCGCAATTGTAATTGGAAAACGTGGAAAACAAATTGCGAAAGAGAAGGCGCTTGAATATGTTTTCGGCTATACAATTGTAAATGACATAACCGCTCGAGATATTCAAAGAAAACATAAACAATTTTTCTTAGGAAAAAGTTTTGATACATTTTGTCCGATGGGCCCGTATTTAGTCTATAAGAGAGCTATTGAAAATCCAAACAAATTAAACATTGAGACAAAAGTGAACGGGGAAATTCGTCAAACTTCAAATACTGCAAATATGATATTTTCAATAGAAGATATTATTTCTATCGTAAGTAAAGCGATGACGTTAGAGCCTGGGGACATAATCGCGACTGGAACACCAGCTGGAGTTGGGAAAGGATTTACACCGCCAAAATTTTTACATGCTGGTGATGAAGTGACAATCACGGTACAACATATTGGAACGCTTCAAAACGAAGTTAAATAGTAGTTTATCCATGTGGCTCATCCCTATATTATTTGCATTTCATAATGCTGAGGAATATTATTTTTTTCCTGAAATGAAATATTTACAGCCGATTCGTATGGAAGAAAATGCGGGACAAAAGGAAGATTTTTTCATTGCATTATGTTTATTAACAGCCATTGTTTTTCTGCTTGTATGTGCTCATTCTATATTTAAAAAGAAAGTTTTGCTTTATATATTGTTAGTTATACAAGCGATGATTTTTATGAATGGACTGTTTCACATCGGTGGGGCAATTTTGATAGAAAGATACGTTCCAGGATTGATAACAGCGTTGGTGTTGATTGTACCATTTTCATTGTTTTGGTTTCGGCAAGGGATAATAAGTGATTGGTGGCGATTGAAACATGTGGTTTCCTCCTGCGTAGTAGGTGTAGTGCTTCTATTTCCGATTATCGTTGGTATATGGCTTTTTTCAAAAATGATTGTTTCATAAAACAAGCTGCCTTATAAAAGGCAGCTTGTTCATATTAAGATAGTACCGCTTTAATTTTTTCGAATGCCCACTCTAGATCTTCTTCAGAAATAACAAGAGGTGGTGCGATACGAATTACATTTTCGTGTGTTTCTTTACATAAAAGACCAGCTTCTTTTAATTTTTCGCAATATGGACGAGCAGGCTCGTTCAATTCGATTCCGATAAATAATCCTTTGCCGCGGATTTCTGTAATCATTGGGTTATTAATTTCTTTTAATTGCCCAACTAATTTTTCTCCTAATTGAAGAGAACGCTCTGTTAATTTTTCTTCTTCTAATACTTCAAGAGATGCGATAGAAACAGCACATGCAAGTGGGTTGCCACCAAATGTAGAACCGTGAGAACCTGGCTCGAATACGCCTAAAATGTCGCGGTTTGCTGCAACACAAGAGATTGGGAATACACCGCCGCCAAGTGCTTTACCAAGTATGTACATATCAGGAGTTACGTTGTCCCAGTCGCAAGCAAATACTTTACCAGTACGGCCTAAACCTGTTTGGATTTCATCTGCTATGAATAAAACGTTTTCTTTTTTACATACTTCATAAGCTTCTTTTAAGAAACCAGCTGGTGGGATGTTAATTCCTGCTTCACCTTGAATCGGTTCTAAAATGAATGCTGCTGTATTTGGTGTAATTGCAGCTTTTAATGCTTCTAAATCACCGTAAGGAATAACAACGATGCCAGGAAGCATTGGGCAAAATCCGCGTTTATATTCTTCATTTGATGACATAGAAACAGCACCCATCGTACGTCCGTGGAAGTTATCTTCACAAACGATGATTTCTGCTCTGTTTGCTTCTACTTTTTTCACATCATATGCCCAGCGGCGCGCTGTCTTAATTGCGGTTTCAACAGCTTCTGCACCTGTATTCATTGGAAGTACCATATCTTTATTTGTTAGTTTCGCAACTTTTTCGTACCAAGGACCTAATTGATCGCTATGGAAGGCACGTGAAGTTAACGTAACACGATTAGCTTGGTCAATTAAAGCGTTAATAATTTTTGGATGACGATGACCTTGGTTTACTGCAGAGTATGCACTAAGTAAGTCCATATAGCGGTTTCCTTCAGGATCTTCTACCCAAACACCTTCCGCTTTAGCGATTACGATTGGAAGTGGATGATAGTTATTTGCCCCATATGTGTCTGTTAGTTCGATAATGTCTTTTGTTTGAATCATGATTGTTCCCCCTTTTGTTATTACAAGAAGTTTGTAAATACTCTAAATATTATATCATTTAAGCCCGAAAAAGCGAAATATTTCCTAAAAAAGAAATGAACATGGTATCATATAAAGTGAAAAAGTGTGAAAAGAGGAGGTAGGGGTACCATGACAACACATCTGCATATTACAGCGTGGGCATTGGGACTTATTTTATTCTTCGTAGCGTATTCTATGTATACAGCTGGGAGAAAAGGTAAAGGCATACATATGGGGCTTCGTCTTGTGTATATTATCATTATCGTAACAGGTTTCTTACTGTATCAAAGTATTATGAAAACAGCGACAGGGAACATGCATATGTGGTATGGCTTAAAAATGTTAGTTGGCGTTTGGGTTATTGCTGCAATGGAAATGATTCTTGTGAAAACAAGTAAGAACAAACCAGCAGGGGCGTTTTGGGCTCAATTTATTATTGCGCTTGTTATTGTATTATATCTTGGATTGCGTTTACCGATGGGATTTGACCTATTTTAGTAAAGAAAAGCCACTTTATTTTTTGTAAAAGAGAATAAGGTGGTTTTTCTTTTGTTCTCTTGACAAATAAATATAGTTGTAACTAAAATGATTACATATATATAATGATGTATAGGAGAGTCAGGTATGCAAACTTTTATCGGACGGAAAGTGAAAGTGAGTTATGAAAATGGACTTGTTTTTCAAGTTACTTATTTAAGTGAAACGAAGCTAAGGTGGGAGGCTTTAGAGGGCCCTAAAAAAGGACAAGCTGGTGAGGAAACGATTACCTCTATGGAAGTTAGACCTGGTATTTATTTTTTAAACTGGGTTGAAGAAGATGGTTTAACGATTAGTCAAATTTTGAACTTACATGAAATGAAATTGAATACATTTATGACGTTTGATCAAGGTGAAGGTAGACAAAGTTTATTTGAAACAGCTATTGTGGAAGATCTTTCAGCAAAATAAGAAAAACCGCTCGTTTATTAATAAACGAGCGGTTTTTCTTATTTTGCATCGATATGTAGTTGCTCACCATTTGTTTTTGTAAATTGAAAAATATTTTTGTTACATGCAGAAAACCGGACATAATGATGGTGCAGCGAGCAAATTATATCTTCGTTATCAAACAGAAGAATATTTACACCTTCACAAGGTTCCTTTTTTGGTTGGAATGATAAGAAGTTATGGCAATACATACAATCGTATAAAGAATAATTAAGCGATTGTAGGGCGTCTGTTAATAAAGAGAATGCGGAATCGGATAGTTCTTCTAACCATTCATGATAACTGAGTAACAATTTTTTACGAATTCGTATCATCTCACCGTTTTGCAATGGATGATGTTCATTTGCGATTTGCAATATATCTTGTTCGTAGAATCTTGCCGGTAGCCAATTGTTGTTATATAAAACTTCAAATCCATCTTCAATGATATCCTCTAGCAAAAATGCTTCATCATTTGCATCATCAAAAAATATCCATTCATTGTTTATATATTCCACATTCCCAATTGTATGGGCACGTGGTTGATTATACAAAATATGTTTGCGTTGTTTCATTCATGATTTCTCCTTTTATCGAAGTAGTTATTCTTGTTATGGACAGTTCAGTCGTTCTTTATAACTATGGAACACCTAAAGAAAGTTGGGCATAGAATAAGAACACGCTTCATACAGTGAAACTTCCATCAGCGGGGGGCGTTATCCCCCACTGATGGTTAGCCCTCACCAATCGGGCTTTTACGTGCAGTTGTCCCCGTTCTGCCTCTTTGGTTCTATCCGGATTTTGAACGGGGATTACTGCACGTTAATGCGGGGTAAAGTTATACGGATATAAGATAGGAAGGATGATTTATATGTGCGGGATTACAGGATGGATTGATTATAAGCGGTCGTTAGAAGGTGAAAGAGAGACGGTTACGAAGATGGCAGAAACACTTGCGAAGAGGGGACCAGATGATACGAATGTCTGGATAAAAAGGCACGTTGCTTTCGGGCATAAACGGTTAATTGTAGTTGACCCTGAGGGCGGGAAACAGCCGATGACATGTAGGTGTATGAAAGAAGAAGAGTATTATACAATTTGCTATAACGGTGAACTTTATAATACAGAAGATATTCGTAAAGAATTGTTGCAAAGAGGTTATACATTTAAAGGTCACTCTGATACAGAAGTGTTATTAGCGTCTTATATAGAGTGGAAAGAAGAATGTGTTGATCATTTAAATGGGATATATGCATTTGCGGTTTGGGATGAGAAAAAAGAACAAGTATTTATTGCACGGGATCGACTAGGGGTAAAACCATTATTTTACAAATATGATAATGGGAGATTATTATTTGCTTCGGAGTTAAAAGCTATTTTAGTTCATCCAAATGTTAAGACAGAAGTTACGACAGAGGGACTATCAGAAGTATTTGGATTAGGGCCGTCTCGAACACCTGGACATGGTATTTATGCAGGAATTCAAGAGCTTCGTCCGGGGCATGCTCTTACATTTTCAAAAGATGGCTTATGTATATGGAGATATTGGAATGTTGAGAGTAAAAAGCATGAACATTCATTTGAAGAGACTGTAGAGCGCACGCGCTTTTTACTACAAGATGCGATTACAAGACAATTGGTTTCTGATGTACCGTTATGTACATTTTTGTCGGGCGGAGTAGATTCAAGCGCAATTACCGCATTTGCAGCAAAGGCATATGAGAGAGAAGGGAAAGGGAAGTTACACACGTATTCGATTGATTACGAAGATAATGAGAAATATTTTAAAGCGAACGCTTTTCAGCCGAATTCGGATGCGCCATTTATTGATTTGATGACAGAAACATTTGGTACAATTCATCACCGCTGTGTTATTTCTAATGAACAGTTAGCTGAGTATTTAACAGAAGCGGTACTCGTTCGTGATTTACCTGGTATGGCAGATATTGATTCTTCATTATTATGGTTCTGCCGAGAAATTAAACAAGATTTTGTCGTTGGTTTGTCGGGAGAATGTGCCGATGAAATCTTTGGTGGTTATCCTTGGTTTTATCGGGAGGATGATTTACAATCGAGTGCATTTCCATGGATGAGGTCCACAGAGGCACGTGAGCAACTTCTTAAAACGGAATGGCGAAATAAATTAAAACTGCGGGACTATGTACAACAGAGATATGAAGAATCGATACAAGAAGTGCCGGTTTTAGAAGGGGAAAGTATAATTGAAGCAAAAAGGCGACAATTATTTTATTTAAATATGGTTTGGTTTATGACGACATTATTAGATAGAAAAGATCGGATGAGTATGGGAGCGAGCCTAGAAGTACGTGTTCCATTTGCGGATCATCGTCTTGTCGAATATGCATGGAATATTCCTTGGGAAATGAAAATGTATAAAAATCGCGAAAAAGGTCTATTACGTAAGGCGTTAGAAGGTGTATTGCCAAACGATATCTTGTATAGAAAGAAAAGTCCGTATCCGAAAACGCACAATCCGTACTACACAAAAGCGGTAACAGTGTGGTTACAGGATCTGTTAACAGATAACAACTCCATTTTGCATGAGTTGTTTGATAAAGAACAATTACAAGGGTTAATCCAATCAGGAGGGAGTGCATTTCAAACGCCCTGGTTTGGCCAGTTGATGACTGGACCACAGCTATTGGCGCATTTGGCACAAATTCATGTGTGGTTTAAGGAGTATGGAGTAAATATTAAAGAATAGTAAAAAGCGGCTTACAAGAATTGTAAGCCGCTTTTTTCGCTATTTCACTTGGATATAAACGTATTTATTTAGCAAACACATGATTACCAATTGCTGCAACAGTTTGACGTGTAGTAATCCATTTGTCAGTAGAGGTTTTTGGATTATAAAAATAAAGCCAATCAGAATTAACTCCTTTCGTAGAAATCGCTTCTTCTACCGCCATTCTTGCTTCGGGAGTTGATGGTTGATTAATTCTTCCATCTGTAACTGGTGTAAATGCATAGCCATACTTAATAGGTTGATTAATAACATCTGTAATTGTATTCGGAAATTCTGTTGAATCAACGCGATTTAATACAACTTTTGCTACTGCTACTTTTCCAGCGTACGGTTCGCTTCCTGCTTCCGCTGTCACCAAACGAGCCATTAAGTCGAATTCTTCTTCTGAAATGCCTGTCGTAATGATTAAGTGTTGACCTGCATAAATTCGGTCACCATTTGTATTGTTAGCTTGTCTAATTGATTGGATAGATACATTATATTGTTTTGCGATAGTTTCTAATGTATCTCCCCGTTGAACTTGATAAACAACTTGAGCTGAATGATTTGAAGCTGCTACATCTTTTTGAGGTGTAGGCTCGCTTGATGGGGCTGAGACTGGGATGGTTAAATGTTCACCGATATAAATTTGATCATTCGTCTTATGATTCGTTTGTTTAATTGCTTGAACTGAAACTCCATAGTGGCTGCTAATATCCCAGAGAGTGTCATTTTTTTTAACAGTATGAACCGTTGCGGCATCGGCCGTTCCTTGATTAGATACTAGTGTAATTGTTGCAGCAGATATAGGCAGTAAATTTTTCATTTTATGTAACTTCATCCGAAAAAACCTCCTGAAAATAGTTAAGAGATACTTAGTTATGAATATAAATGCATAAAAAAGAATATTTATTATTTATTCATGGTTAAGTTATTTATATACTAACAAATTGAGTGAGTATCGTCATTAATTGTATATCAACATTTTAATGAACTTTATGAAGTCGAATATTGTAATTATCTCATGTTTTACTAATCTGTTTTATTCATCTGTTATTCATTTTATTGTAATTTTAGGATGTTGATTGATACATTTTTATTTATCCCGCTATTTGCGGGCAGTAATACTCCCACCTCAAAATTCTGCGAAAACATTGTCCAGCTCTAGCGGCTAGAATCTCCGGTCGTTTCGCTCCCTCGGACGAGGCAAAAAGGGCCTCTCTGTCGGGTGCTCCAACGTCCTGCGATTCTGAGCGAGCCGCTTCCGCTTTTCTAAAGAAGTTAGGTGGGAGATAAACTGCTCGTAAAAGCCCGATTGGTGAGGGCTAATAATCAGTGGGAGATGGAGAAAACCCCCACTGATTAAAGTTTCACTTTATAGAAAGATACAGGTTGGGTGGGAAACAACGAATGTCTTAATTTGATGGCAATGTGATGATCTCCCTTATTGAAGAAGTGATAAAACGAGAATATGACAAATTTCATTAGATAAATTGTCAAATGAAATTAAAAATCATATTGTAAATAATACTTATTTAGAATTATTATTTTGACGTATTTATTATCAGTTGGTATACTGGAAACAAATGTTCTTGAAAAAGATTCTCATTTCCGATATTGAGGTGAATATAAATGAATAAGAAGAAAATAGGTTTACTTGTGATGGCGTATGGGACGCCAGAGTCATTAGAGGATGTAGAGGCATATTATACGCATATACGTCACGGTCGCAAGCTGTCTCAAGAAGCGCTTGATGATCTAATTGGTCGCTATAAAGCAATAGGTGGTATTTCGCCACTTGCGAAAATTACAAAAGAACAAGCTAGAAAGCTAACAACTGAGTTAAATAAGTGTTTTTCAGAATATGAATTTGTATGCTATTTGGGACTAAAACATATCGCTCCATTTATTGAAGATGCGGTGGAAGAGATGAAGCAGGATGGCATTGAGGAAGCGATCAGTATTGTATTAGCACCTCATTATTCAACCTTTAGTATTAAATCATACAATGATCGTGCAATAAGTGTGTCTAACAAAATAAATGGTCCCGTTATAAATTCGATTGAACAGTGGTACGAAGAACCGAAATTTATTGCGTATTGGGCAAACAAAATAAAAGAAACATTTACTAGAATTACAGACTGGGAGAAAGCCGTTGTCATTTTTTCTGCGCATAGTTTACCAGAGAAAATTATTGCTGCTGGCGATCCTTATGTGGAGCAACTACAGCATACAGCAGATTTAATTGCTGAAGCAGCAGAGATTCAAAATTATACAATTGGCTGGCAAAGTGCTGGGAATACACCTGATCCATGGATCGGACCAGATGTACAAGATTTAACAAAAGATTTATATGAAAAGTATGGTTATAACTCTTTCGTGTATTGTCCAGTTGGATTTGTGGCTGAGCATTTAGAAGTGCTGTATGACAACGATTATGAATGCAAAGTTGTGACCGATGAGTTAGGCGCGTCCTATTTCAGACCGGCTATGCCAAATGCACAGGAATCATTTATTGATTGTTTAGTAGAAATTGTTTTCAAAAAAGCGAATGAAATAATTGACAAAAAAGTAATTTTGAATAATAATTAATTTATAATAATTTTAAATAAGTAATTAATATTATGAAATAATAGGAGGTTCCCCTTGATGAATCCAAATAATCGCTTAACAACAAACCAAGGTGCTCCAGTAGGAGACAACCAAAATTCTCGTACAGCTGGTCGCCGTGGGCCGGTATTATTAGAAGATTATCATTTAGTAGAAAAGCTTGCTCATTTTGATCGTGAACGTATTCCAGAGCGTGTAGTACATGCGCGTGGTGCGGGCGCTCATGGTGTTTTCGTAACGAAAAATAGCATGAAAAAATATACAAAAGCAGCATTTTTACAAAACGTTGGAACAGAAACACCTGTATTCGTTCGTTTCTCAACGGTTATTCATGGGCAAGGTTCTCCAGAAACAGCTCGTGACCCACGTGGCTTCGCTGTGAAGTTTTATACAGAAGAAGGAAACTATGATATCGTTGGTAACCATTTACCTGTTTTCTTCATTCGTGATGCAATTAAATTCCCTGACATGGTGCATTCTTTAAAACCAGCACCGGATACAAATATTCAAACGCCAGATCGTTACTGGGATTTCATGACGCTATCACCAGAATCTACGCACATGATGACATGGGTATTCTCTGATTACGGTACACCTGCAAACTATCGTCAAATGGAAGGTTTCGGTGTGCATGCGTTTAAATGGATTAATGCAGAGGGTAAAATTGTTTATATTAAATATCATTGGAAACCACAGCAAGGTGTACGTAACTTGAGTGCAAAAGAAGTAGAACAAGTACAAGGAAAAGACTTCAACCATGCAACTCGTGATTTATTTGATGCGATTGAAAAAGGTAATTATCCAAAATGGGATCTTCACGTACAAGTAATGCAACTTGATGAAATGGATTCTTTAGACTTCGATCCGTTAGATCCAACAAAAGTTTGGCCAGAAGATCGATTCCCATTAATGGAAGTAGGGACAATGACGTTAAATCGTAACCCGCAAAACTTCTTTGCGGAAGTAGAGCAGGCTGCGTTTACGCCAAGTGCAACTGTATCTGGTATTGAACCATCTGAAGATAAATTATTACAAGGGCGTTTATTCTCTTATCCAGATACACAGCGTTACCGTCTTGGTGCGAACTATTTACAAATTCCAGTAAACTGTCCATATGCAGCTGTTCGCAATCAACAACGTGATGGGGCAATGCAAATGAATCAACAACCATCAACAATTAACTACGAGCCAAATCGTCATGCTGAAAATCCAGTTGAAGATCCAGCGTACCGTGATTCAACTATGAAACTTGAAGGCTATGTATCTCGTGAAAAAATCGATAAACCAAACGACTTTAAGCAAGCGGGTGAGCGTTACCGTTCATTCTCTAAAGAAGAACAAGATAACTTAATCGCAAACTTAACAAATGATTTAAAAGATGTGCATGAACAAACGAAATTACTTGCGATTTGCAACTTCTTCCGTGCGGATCAGGAGTACGGTATGCGTTTAGCGAAGGCGTTAAACGTTGATATTTCAGCGTATGTAGGGAAACCTGCGAAGTAATAACATTTCTGGTTCTCTTTTATACTTGAATTTCAACTGCTATATGTGTCTACTAATATAATGAATAAAAAAGGCGACTGATTTTCAGTCGCTTTTTTTTATAGTATTTTTTATTTATCCCGAATTAACGGACAGTAAGACCCCCATCTCAAGATTCAGAGAGAAGTAAGGAAGATAGGTGGGGGATAACTGCCTGTAAAAGCCCGATTAGTGAGAGCTGATAATCAGTGGGGGATGAAGAAAACCCCACTGATGGAAGTTTCACTTTATAGCAACGGCATTTGAAGTAATAATAGTTATGCACCTTCTTATTGTTAGTAAAAACTTTAAGTGTAAGTGTTACCGTGCCTCTTTTTGGATTGCCATCCCCTCTATTGACTTTTCACTATACTCATAAGCCTTCTCCCCATGCATCGAAATATCCAGTCCCATTTGCTCCTCATGCTCATGTACGCGAACAGGAAGGAAGAAGTTAATAGCTTTAATAATGGCGTACGTCATTATAATTGTAAAAGCGTATGTTGCTCCAATTGCGATTAGTTGTTTCCAAAGGAGTGCGGCATTTCCGTAAAATAATCCGTCAGCGCCACCACTATTTACAGAAGTTGTTGCAAATAGTCCAGTTGCAATACCGCCCCATGTACCACCGATGCCGTGACATCCGAATGCATCAAGTGCGTCATCATATCCAAGTTTATGTTTTAAAAAGAAGACAGCTCCGAAGCAAAGAACGCCGCCGATTGCTCCGATTAAAAGAGCGGAGAACGGGGTGACAAATCCGCATGCTGGTGTAATTGCGACTAGGCCTGATACGGCACCGCAAGCTGCTCCCATTACAGTCGGTTTTGATTGGAAGAACCACTCTGCTAGGATCCATGTTAAAGCAGAAGCGGCTGCAGCGGTATTTGTATTAATGAAGGCAGTCAGCGCTACGTCGTTTAGTGTAAGGGCACTGCCGACGTTAAAGCCGAACCATCCAAACCATAATAAGCCTGCGCCTAAAATGGTAAATGGTAAATGATGAGGGGAAGATCCGTTTAAGTCTTTTCGTTTACCTAGGAAGATGGCTAATACAAGCCCAGCAACTCCTGATGTGATATGAACAACGTTACCACCAGCGAAATCTAATGCGCCGAGTTCGCGAAGCCATCCGCCAACGCCCCATACCCAGTGAGCAACAGGGTTATAAACGATTGTCGTCCAAAGAAGAATGAAAATAAGAAAAGCAGAAAATCGCATTCGTTCAGCGAAAGCTCCTGAAATTAACGCTGGAGTTAAGATTGCAAACATGAGTTGAAACATCATAAATAAATTGTGTGGAATAGTAGCGGAGTAGTCTGGATTTGGTGTAAAAGTTACGTTTTGTAAGCCGAACCAATCTAATGTACCAATGATGCCGTTCCAATCTGGGCCGAATGATAAAGAATAGCCGATAAAAATCCATTGGATAGAAACAATCGCCATCGCGCTATAACTATGCATCGTTGTACTCAGTACGTTTTTGCTACGAACCATCCCGCCGTAAAAAAGTGCCAAACCTGGCGTCATAATCATGACCATTACTGTCGCTAAAAATAAAAACACAGTGTCTCCCATATTCATTCTTTTCCCCTCCTATAATGTTATAAAAGATTACATTTAATGTTATGTTTCATATCATATTCAATAATTAATAAAAAATCAACACATTTTTCAGAAAATTTAAAATGATATGTAAGGAAATCTAACATGCTGTTTGTGTAAGTGCGGTTTGTTGAGAAAATTGATATACTATTCTTATAATTCGAAAGAAGTTGGGGGATATTCTGTGAAGAAGATGTGGAGAAGAGGAGTGTTGATTTGTTTTTGTATGATATTTTGCTTATTAGAGCCTGTTCATACATTAGCGGAAGAAAAAAGAGAATGGCAAGACGAAGTGATTTATTCTATAATGGTTGATCGTTTTAATAATGGAGATGCGAAAAATGATAAACAGCTTGATGTGGGGAATTTAGAAGGCTATCAAGGGGGAGATATACAAGGAATTATAAAGCGGGTGGATTACATAAAGGACATGGGGTTCACCACGATTATGCTTTCACCAATTTTTAAAAGTGACACGTATGATGGGGAGGGTTCGGTTGATTTTCAAAAGGTGAATGAACATTTTGGCACGTTACAAGATGTGAAACAGCTCGTGCAAGAAGCACATAAACGGGATATGAAAGTCGTGTTGCAATTTGTTGCAGAAAAAGAGCAAGAACAGCTTATTGATTCGATCAAGTGGTGGATGAAAGAAGCGGATATAGATGGAAGTTATCTTTTCCACAGTAAAGAAATATCTCGTACTTATTTAAATGAAGTAAAACAAAGTGTTCAAGGAATCAAAAAAGATTTCCTCGTTATGACTGATGAGAATATACATAATGAGTACCATAAGCACATAACAGATGTATTTTCAAAACCAGATACCTCTATTAAACCTTTGTATGAAGCTAGTTTAATAGATGATGATAAAGTAATAAGTGCTTTTTTAGACAATCAAGACACAAAGCGATTTGTCCGAATTGCGAAAGAGAATGAACAGTATCCACCAGCACGTTTAAAACTCGGGCTCGCATATTTATATACATCACCAGGAGTGCCAATTATTTACTATGGAACGGAAATTGCGCTTGATGGCGGGGAGGTGCCGGATAATCGCCGGTTAATGGATTTTAAAACTGATGAAAAGTTTTTACAATATGTAACGAAATTAGGGGAGATTCGTCAGAAATTCCCATCTCTCCGCCGCGGAACATTTGAGTTGTTATATGATAAGGCTGGAATGAGTGTACTAAAAAGAACATATCAAGATGAAGTGACACTTGTTGCGATTAACAACACGAAAGAGACGCAAAAAGTTTCGCTTTCGGCGAGTGAGATGAAAGAAAATCAAGAATTAAAGGGACTATTGGAAGATGAAATCATTAGAGAAGAAGATGGGAATTATTATCTCGTATTAAAACGGGAAGAAGCGAATGTATATCAAGCTAGAGAAAAAACGGAGATTAACTGGGTGTTTGTATCTTTATTAGTCTTAGTAAATGTTTTGTTTATTGCATTTTTAATTGCTGTAAAGAAACGGAAGAAATCATGAGAGTGGTATTTTTTTAGTGCGCTGTATATTGGATATAACTCCATTTTGAAAAAAGAACTGACCGCTTCTATGCATGATTGGATGCGCTCTCCCGCCTAAAAAGAAAGGTTTCTCAATCGATAGTTACTGTTGAATGGTTAATATATTGAAAACATCGCTAAAAGAAAAAATCCTCCGAGTAGAGGATTTTTTTCTTTTTAGCGATAGTTGATAAATTGTACATCAATTGGTAAATCAGCGCCGCGAATTGCTGAAATGACTGCTTGTAAGTCGTCACGGCTTTTTCCAGTTACACGTACTTGATCATCTTGTACTTGTGTTTTTACTTTTAATTTTAAGTCTTTAATAATGTTGTTGATTTTCTTAGCGTTATCTTTATCGATACCTTGTTGCAGTGTTGCGCGTTGACGCACTGTGTTACCAGCAGCACTTTCTACTTTTCCGTAGTCTAAGTTTTTAATTGGTACTTCGCGTTTAACTAGTTTTGAAATAAGTACGTCTTTCACTTGCTCTAATTTAAATTCATCATCAGAAGTTAAAACGATTACTTCTTTTTCTAATTTAATATCACTTTTGCTTCCTTTAAAGTCATATCGATTTTGAATTTCTTTTAACGCGATGTTAATAGCATTTGTTACTTCTGGTAATTCTACTTTTGAAACGATGTCAAAAGAACTGTCTTTTGCCATAGTAAGCACCTCCAAATTAAATTCCATCTTCTATTATAGTGAATTTTGGAGAGTTGGACAAATAAAGGAAAAATCGTGTTATAATGAAGCTTTCTTTGGAATGATAAAAATATACTTTATATATAGAAGGGAATTAAAATATATGTATTTACAACCAGGATCGATTGAACAGGTAACTGTTTTACGTGAAACGGAAATCGGATATATGGTCGGATTTGACGATGAGGATGGTTATGAAGAAGTATTCTTACATAAAAATGAAGTAGCGGGGGAAATTGAAGAAGGGGATACGATTGATGTATTTCTATACCTTGACCATCAAGAACGAATTTCTGCAACGATGAAGACACCGCTTATTACGACAAGTGATTGGAATTGGGTAAAAGTTGTAGAAGTGAAAGAGCGTTTAGGTGTGTTCGTTGATATCGGTGTTTCTAAAGATATCTTAATCCCAGCTGATGAATTTCCGATTTATACACCGGTTTGGCCAGAAGAGGGCGACGAATTGTATTGTACATTAAAATTAACAAATCGAGGTCGTCTAATTGCTCTTCCAGCAAGAGATTCAGATATGCAGGAAATTATCGTTGATGCAACGCCATCTATGCGTAATAAAAATGTGAATGGACGCGTGTATCGCTCGCTTCAAGTTGGTTCGTTTGTATTAACGGATGAACATTTCCGTGCCTTTTTACATCATACAGAAAGAAAAGAACAAGTTCGTATTGGTGAGCGTGTAACAGGCCGTATTATTGAAGTGAAAGATGATGGTACGATTAATATTTCACTTCTTCCACGTAAAGAAGAGGGAATGGAAGATGACGCTGCGGTGATTTATGAGTATATGGAGAGCCGCGGAGGAGCGATGCCGTTTTGGGATAAGAGCCATCCAGAAGATATTAAAGAGCGTTTTAATATGAGTAAAGCAGCGTTTAAACGTGCACTTGGTAAGTTGATGAAAGAAGAGAAGGTTTATCAAGAAGAAGGTTGGACGTACTTCAAGAAATAATAAAAAAATCCGAACAGGCATGAGCTTGGTCGGATTTTTTATTATTGTGCCTGTTGTTCCGAAAGACGAGAGAACGTATCTTTCAAATCACTATCTTTTACTTTAATATCAGCTTTTTTGAATTCGTCTAACAATATTTGTTGACCAGTAGTTTGATCTGCTAACCGCTCTTCTTCTAGATTTTTACGAATGGAATCTTTTACTTCATCATATGGTTTTAATTCTTTTTTATCAGTAAGTTTAATAATGTGATAGCCGTGTGATGATTTGATAGGTTTACTAATTTCACCGACATTTAATTTGTAAGCAGCCTCTTCAAATTCAGATACCATCTTACCTGGGCCAAAGTATCCAAGGTCTCCGCCATTTTCTTTTGAACCTGGATCCTCAGAGTGTTGTTTTGCTAATTCTTCAAATGAAGCACCTTCATCTAGTTGCTTCTTAATGTCATTTGCTGTTTTTTCATCATTTACTAAAATGTGACTGGCTTTAATTTCAGGTTTATAGTTAGCTTTTACATCTTTCTCTGTAACAGTTTTCTTAATGGCTTTGTCCATTGCTAATTTGAATCTAATTTGATTTTTAAAGTCGTCTTCATCTTTTAAACGATTGCTTTCTAATACCGTTTTGAATTGATCACCGAACTGCTCTTTTGCCTTTTTTAACTCTTTATCGACTTCATCATCAGATACTTTATATTTTTTGGTCATGATATCTTGCGCCATCATTTCATATAACATATCTTTTCCGTACCGTTCTTTTAATTGTTTGTCAAAATCACCTTTTGTAATGGTTGAGACTTTTGATGTTGCAAGTGTCTCCGAGCTATCTTTTGGACCGCAAGCAGATAGCATTAACGTTCCGAGTGCAGCTGTTGCTATCCATAATTGTTTTCTTTTCATATTAACACCTCATCTAATTATGTTGATATTATTGTAAAATAGTGAAGTGAACATGAAGTGAATTTGATATGTTTTTTGTGAAATAAAGTGAAACTTTAATCAGTGGGGGGGTTCTTCATCCCCCACTGATTATTAGTTGAACGAATCGGGCTTTTACGGGCAGTTGATCCTTCGCCTAAATTCCTTGCTTTCGCTGAACTTTGAGGTGAGGATCTTACTGCCCGTTAATGCGGGATAAAAAAGTACATCAACAAGATTGTTGATGTACGAAATAATTAAAGGTGATCTGTTTTTTTAGAATATGCACGTTTGCCTTGCTGGATATTTTTTTGTTCCTGTTCATTTTTCTCTGTACGCTTTGCGTTATTATCGCGTGCTTTCTTGTCGTTATCGCTCGTATGTGGCATACGTCTCAACTCCATTTCTAAACAGTTGTACGTTTATCATTTCCATTTTCGTAAAGACTATGTATACAATGTAATCGTAAATGCATTATCTATAAAGGTGGATGGGATATGGACTTAAAATTAAATTATGCTGAATTAACGAAAAAACTGATTGTTGTTATCATTGCGGGATTATTAAATGCAATTGGAATGAATTTATTTTTAACGCCAGCAAAAGTATATGCGAGTGGTTTCGCGGGATTATCTCAATTGCTTTCGCAAGTATTAGGTGATTTTGCGTCCATTCATATATCGACAGGGGTACTTTTTGCTTTATTTAATATTCCGGTTGTTATTTTAGCATGGAAAAAGGTCGGAAAAGCGTTTACGTTATTTAGTTTTTTATGTGTTGTATTTATGACGCTATTTTTAGAAATCGTACCAGTGAAAGCTGTTTCAAATGATATTATATTAAACGCCATTTTTGGAGGGCTTATTTCAGCAATAGGAGTCGGAATTGCTTTGAAATGGGGGGCGTCCACAGGTGGTTTAGATATCATCGCAATGATTTTATCAAAAGTGAAAGATAAGCCGGTTGGAACGTATTTCTTTTTCTTTAATGCAATTATCATCATTGCAGCTGGTTATATGTACGGTTGGGAAAAAGCGTTATATACATTAGTAACGTTGTATGTGTCAACACGGATTATCGATGCGATTCATACACGTCATGTGAAAATTACAGCGTTTATCGTTACGAAGAATGGTGTCGATGTAAGGAAGGCGATACAATCTCGTTTAGTAAGGGGGATTACCACTGTGCCAGCTACAGGGGCATATACAAATGAAAATAAAGAAATGCTTATGATTGTCATTACCCGTTATGAGCTATATGAACTAGAAAGAATTATTAAACAAGTAGACCCTGGTGCATTTACAAATGTGGTTCAAACAGTCGGTGTTTTTGGATTGTTTCGGAAAGATTAAAGAGGACCAATTTGGTCCTCTTGTTTTAATGTGTACTAGTAATGTTTTGTAGTTGCTGTTGCATTTCGCGTAATTGGACCTTTTCAGCAGTTGAAGAATTGGCATAAGCGGATTGCAAAGCATTTTTTGCTCTATAAACGAGTTCCTGTTGCTCGGTGCCGCTTGAACAAGAAACGGCGTCAGAAACAGCATCTCGCGCTTGCCTAAATAATAAGTTACCCATTTAAACCCCTCCGAGAGAAGAGTTGTTTCGTTCTTTTTCTGCATCAGCTAATGTACCGCGGTACGGGAATCTTTCAGCATGCTTCATAACAGCATCGGCCCCTTGTTGGGTGAAACGTTTTGATTTGTTCTTTTTACCCATTCGTAATTCCCCCTTTTTTAGCAGAAAACAACTGACACATCGCTGTGTCTGGTTATAGTATGAACGTTTTGCGCCAAACTATAAGTAGGGAATTTTTAGATTACAATCCAAGAACCTCTTCTAAATAAAGAGCGATGCCGTCTTCTTCGTTTGTTAATGTCGTGTGGTTTGCTAATGATTTTAATTCAGGGATAGCATTTCCCATGGCAATGCCGTGGCCTGCGTATTCAATCATCTCAAAATCATTATCTTCGTCACCGAAAGCGATGATTCGTTCTTGTGGAATGTTATAATAGCTAGAAACTTTTTGAAGTCCGATTGCTTTATTAAGACCGCTTTTTACAATTTCAATAATCGGCCAAGGAGCACCCCATTTACGGTGATCAATCACTTCGGCATGCATATCTGTTAAATGCTGACGAATAGCGGTTGATTGTTCATCCAGTGCATCAATTAATAAGCATGTTGGATGATCTTGTAAAATGTTTAGTAAATCTCCTGTGAAGATATTTGGAGAGCCAAATTCAAATATATGCTTTTTATCCTCATCAATTTTGCGAACATATACATCGTCAATTACTTCGGCATAAATGTTTTTCACGCCAAAATCAAAGCAAGCGCGAACAATTTCTTGTGCAGTGGAAAGTTCAAGAGGAGAATGGTGTGTTCCCCAATTCGCATCAAGCGGGTGATGAACATAAGCACCGTTAAAGTTAACGATAGGTGTGTTCAAACCAAGTTCTTTATAATAAGCGTGACTGGCACGAAATGGACGCCCTGTTGAGATGACAACAACATGCCCTTGTTCTTTTGCTTTTTCAATTGTGTTCTTTGTTCGAGTGGAAATAATTTTATTGTCAGTAAGTAAAGTTCCGTCTAAATCCAATGCGATTAAATGTTGTTTTTTCATGTTTTCACCTCTTATGAAAATTTTTTTGTTTCTATCTGTATTTCCGTTGTAATATGCAGAAATAAGAGGTTGGAAAGTGTATAGAGAAACAACCATGAATGGAAGTTTCATTATATATTCATCTTACGTCGAGAAACGTGTTAGTGTCCACTATTTCCTACTAAAAATCAGAAAAGTCAATGATTTTTTCGAAAGTTCAAATAATGTTTCTTTCATTTTGTACAATTTGTGAAAAGGGTTACATTGCGCGCGCAGCAAGACGTATAATGAAAACGTAATCTTCTCGTATATGTTTGACTCTCCTTTGGAACTGGCCTAGAATAGGTCGGTTTCTTTTTTTTCAACAAAAGCTACTTTTTCTCCTGCTTTATCATGTAAATTCATACATGTGAACGGCAATAAAAAATATGACTTGTTTCCTAAACATAACAGAAAGGCTTTTTCAAAAATGGACATACTAACGGTGTAAAGATGTCATGGAAGGAGAATGAAGATGGGACAAAATCACAGGTTTCGTTCTGGACAGAAAGCACCGAATGATGGAATATATGTAGAAATTGGTGAAACAGGGAGTATGGTTAAAGATCCACAAATGGTGAAACTAACTGCCGGTGAAAGGTTTCCTGAAAATACGAATCATAATCGTCAGTGGACATATAAAAGAAAACCGTAAGAGAAGCCGCAATTTATATTGCGGCTTTTGTGATTGGAGAGCAGGGGATAAGAGGAGAATCTGATGTATGATATACATACTTTTTTGGAAGCTAGTTTGAAATTCATAATCAAATTCATTGTATAAAAAAGACAATTGGCGTATAATCAAATCAAAGGTCAAAGAAAGTCAAACTTTTGGAGGAACTGTAAAGATGGACTTAAATCAAATGACGACGAAAACACAAGAAGCGATTATGAGTGCTCAATCTTTAGCGGTATCTCATCATCATCAAGAAGTAGATACTGTTCATCTATTACTTGCATTGCTGCAGCAACAAGATGGATTAGCAGTACGTATTTTTCAAAAAATGAATGTCGATATAGAACAATTAACGAAAGAAGTAGAAAGATTGCTTCAAAAAAAGCCGTCTGTTACAGGAAGTGGTGTAGAAGCTGGCAAAGTGTATGTGACAAATGCTTTAGGGCAACTACTTGTAAAGGCCGAGGCGGAGGCAAAAAAACTGCAAGATGAATATATTTCAGTGGAACATGTATTGCTCGCATTTTGTGAGGAAAAAGGTGATGTAAATTATATATTTACAAACTTTCGTATTACAAAGGATACATTATTACAGTCTTTAATGGAAGTTCGGGGGAATCAGAGAGTGACTAGTCAAAATCCAGAAGTAACATATGAAGCGTTAGAAAAATATGGTCGTGATTTAGTGGCGGAAGTAAGACAAGGGAAAATTGATCCGGTCATTGGGCGGGATAGCGAGATTCGCCGAGTTATTCGTATTCTTTCTCGTAAAACAAAAAATAATCCTGTTTTAATTGGAGAACCAGGCGTTGGGAAAACTGCAATTGTTGAAGGATTAGCACAACGAATCGTGCGAAAAGATGTGCCAGAAGGATTAAAAGATCGAACAATCTTTGCATTAGATATGAGTGCGCTTGTCGCAGGTGCAAAGTTCCGTGGTGAATTTGAGGAACGTTTGCAAGCTGTTTTAAATGAAATTAAAAAAAGTGAAGGGCGTATTTTATTATTTATTGATGAACTTCATACTATTGTGGGTGCTGGTAAAACAGAAGGAGCAATGGATGCTGGGAATATGTTAAAACCAATGCTTGCGCGTGGGGAACTTCACTGTATTGGAGCAACTACCTTAGATGAGTATCGAAAATATATTGAGAAAGATCCAGCGCTAGAACGTCGTTTCCAACAAGTGTTAGCAGAAGAACCGACTGTAGAAGATACGATTTCTATTTTACGTGGTTTAAAAGAGCGCTTTGAAATTTATCATGGTGTAAATATTCATGACCGTGCGATTGTAGCGGCGTCTGTATTGTCTGATCGATATATATCTGATCGTTTCTTGCCAGATAAAGCAATTGACCTTGTCGATGAAGCGTGCGCAACAATTCGAACAGAAATCGATTCTATGCCAACGGAATTAGATGAAGTAACGCGCCGTATTATGCAGCTGGAAATTGAAGAAGCTGCTTTAGGAAAAGAAACGGATCGTGGTAGTCAAGAACGACTAAAAACATTGCAACGTGAATTATCTGATTTAAAAGAAGTTGCAAATGGAATGCGAGCGCAGTGGCAAAAAGAAAAAGAAGAAATTCATAAAGTTCGTGATTTACGTGAACATCTGGAACGTCTGCGTCGTGAATTAGAAGAAGCAGAAGGAAATTATGATTTAAATACAGCAGCTGAGCTTCGTCACGGTAAAATTCCAGCAATGGAAAAAGAGTTAAGAGAAGCTGAAGAAGCGGGAACGCATAATGGACAGGAAAATCGTCTATTGCGTGAGGAAGTCAGTGAAGAAGAGATTGCCAATATTGTTTCACGCTGGACAGGAATTCCAGTTGCGAAACTTGTTGAAGGAGAACGTGAAAAACTACTTCGTTTAGAGCAAATTTTATCAGAGCGCGTAATTGGGCAAGAGGAAGCGGTAAGTCTTGTAGCAGATGCGGTTCTTCGTGCACGCGCGGGTATTAAAGATCCAAATCGCCCAATCGGTTCATTCATTTTCTTAGGACCTACAGGTGTTGGGAAAACAGAACTTGCGAAAACGTTAGCGCAATCTTTATTCGACAGTGAAGAACAAATGATTCGTATTGATATGTCTGAGTATATGGAAAAACACGCTGTGTCCCGTTTAATTGGAGCACCTCCTGGATATGTAGGATATGAAGAGGGCGGACAATTAACAGAAGCAGTACGTCGTAAACCATACTCTGTCATTTTATTAGATGAAATTGAAAAAGCGCATCCTGAAGTATTTAACATTTTACTGCAAATGTTAGATGATGGACGTATTACTGATTCACAAGGACGAACAGTAGATTTCAAAAATACAGTCATTATTATGACATCAAATATTGGTTCTAGTCACTTGTTAGAAGGATTACAAGAGAACGGTACGATTAAAGAAGAATCTAGAAACCGTGTGATGGGAGAACTTAGAGGGCATTTCCGCCCAGAATTTTTAAACCGTGTGGATGAAATTATTTTATTTAAACCACTTACAACAAATGAAATTAAAGGAATTGTTGATAAAATTGTAAAAGAATTGCAAGGACGTCTAGTAGACCGTCATATATCAGTGGAATTAACAGAAGCAGCAAAAGAATTTGTTGTGGAATCTGGGTTTGATCCGATGTATGGAGCGCGTCCATTAAAAAGATATGTGCAGCGTCAAATTGAAACGAAATTAGCAAGGGAATTAATTGCAGGGACAATTACTGATAATAGTCACGTAGTTGTTGATGTACAAAATAATGAACTAGTTGTTCATGTAAAATAAAAAAAGAGTTCGGATTACATCCGAACTCTTTTTTTATTAGTGTTGTTCTACTGGTTCGTTTGGAATTGCTGCTGCAATTGCCATTACAAGTACAGCAAGAACAACTGAGAAAATAGACGCTTGTTGGAAATCGTATGTACCGCCAGTCATAGAGCTAATTACGTAGCTCATCATATGCACAAGCATAAACGACCAAATAAATGCCCAAATTACACGCATCTTTTCACACCCCTATTCGTTCAATCTGTCCTTATTGTAACACAATTGAAAAAAGAATATAGAAAAAATATTTGTAGATTTTGCAAAGCAAATTTGCATTCTGTTCATACATTATAAAGGAGTAGTTTTTTATGTTTAGAAAATAAGGCGGGAGAATGATGAGTGTTACGGAACGTTTTTTTTACTTAGAACAAGAACCATGTGCAATTTATTTACCAGAGAAGCCCAATGGATTTGGTGTCATGCTTCTTGGTGATTACAATTATTTTATTGAGAATAGTACAAGTTTATGGACGCAGCATGAGGGACGCGCTCATTTTCTAAATGGGCTGATAGAGAGTGGGTATACGGTTTTTTCATCTAATTTATATGGGAGACACTGGGGGAATGATCAGGCGGTTCGTTTAGCAAAGCGCTTATATCATGTTGTTATGAGAAAAGAAACATTAAATGAGAAAATTCATATCATTGCAGATGGAATGGGCGCGCTTGTGGCTCTTGAAATGATGAATCAGTATCCAGAATGTGTTCGATCTGTAGTGATGCTGGCTCCGTGCCTAGATTTGCCTGCGCATGTGGAATTTGAAAAAGAGCATAAATTTTTCTATAAAAGGTTAGTGAGAGAGTTAGTGCTTGCGTATGATGTGAAGGAAGCGCAATTAGAAGCGAAAATTGCTAAGAAGTCATTTTCTTATTTACCTTCTTGTGTGCCTGTGAAAATATTTGTATCTACACAAGAACAAAAAGCGCGTAAGCAATTGTTACGTGAATATGAAAAAAAGCGAATAAATGAGAATTGTGAGACATCACTATCGTTTCATTTACAGCATGTGAAATATAAAATGGTTCAACATACATGTCGTTTCTTTAAAAAATATGAAGAAGATTTATGAAGCTCCGATATACATAGATGAGGAGCTGTTTGTTTAGAGAAAGAAAGGGTTGGTGACATGAAGCGCGTATTTATTATAGGGGCACTTTCATTTGTAGGTTATCATCTGGTAAATAAAATGCTTGCAGAAGAAGTAGAAGTATATGGCCTTGATTTTGCTGATCTGGAAAGTATGTCAAAAGTAAGTGAAGAAAAGTTATTTTTAATTGGACGGAATGATTTGTTTACTTATTCGTCTATAAGAGATGAAGACGGATGGAAGACGATTGAAACTGATAATTTTGATGTGGTTTACTTTTGTTTATGTGAACCGAACAGGCAAAGCGGATTTCGGAATGAACGAATCATTTTACAATATTTGAAGCGTGTTATTCATATGTGCGAAAGAAAACAAGTAAAGCTAAATGTACTTTCTTCTATTGAAGTAGCGAATGTGCAAGATCAATCTGAAAATAAACGATTATTTATGAAAGTAGAGGAAGAAGTGGAGAAGGCGAATATTCATTATAGTATACTTCGTGTTCCAACTTTATATGGACCGTGGCAGCCTTCCTTTATGACATATCACAGGCTTATTCTTTCTGAAATTATGGAGAAGGAATGTCCGCTTGTTCAAAATGAAAATGGAGCGGACCTTCTTTATGTAGAGGATGTGTGTGAATATTTATGGGAAAAAGGCAAAACAATAGAAAATTTAGGTGTATATAATATGGTCAGTGGTAAAAAAAATCTATGGGAAAAAGGAATTATCCTTTTAAATGCCGAGGATAAAGTAGAAAAAACTGTTAAAGAAGTGAAAAGAGAAGAGATAAAGAGTATCTGTATTGTGAAAAATACACCGTTAGAATATGGTTTAAATAAACAACTGAGACATTTAAAACGATATAAAGAGTTATACGAAGAACACAACATATGTTAAACTATACAAATATAAATTGAAAAACCGATATAAAACCTTTCTTTTTTAGGTGGGAGAGATGCATAGAAGCCATACCCCATACCAAGTTAAAAACAAAGAGAGAACACGAGTGCAAGTCACCTTTTGTTTTGTAGCACCGACTTATATGTTGAAAAATCAAAAGGAATTTATATAGTGTAGAAGTAAGGAGATTAGTGCTCCTTTGATGGAAAGGATGAAGAAATATGAACGAAAAAAATATGCAGTTTTTACAAATCGCTATGAAACATCTGCCGGAAGCAAAGGCTATTTTGGATGATAATGGGATTGCGCTTGATATGGAAAAAGCGCAACCAGTACTAGAGTTATTAATGAAAGTAATGAATGAAGCATATGAGCTTGGAAAAGCGGAAAGATAAGGTCGACAATATGTCGGCTTTATTTTTTTACTTAGAAATATATTCTAGACAAATAAACATTTATGTTTTAGAATTAGTACCAAGTCATAATAATTGATATAAAACGGAGGGCTGCGGTGTGAACGTAGGCATTTTAGGAATCGGGAGATATGTGCCAGAAAAAGTAGTCACAAATCAAGACTTAGAGAAAATCATGGATACATCCGATGAATGGATTCGTACAAGAACGGGAATTGCAGAGAGACGCATTGCCGATGATACAATAAATACTTCATATATGGCAGTGGAAGCTGCTAAGAAAGCACTTGAAGATGCAGGGATTAGCGGAGAACAAATTGATCTTATTTTAGTTGCGACGGTAACGCCAGATCGTTCTTTTCCAGCGGTTGCTTGCGTTATTCAAGAACAAATTGGTGCGAAGCATGCAGCGGCGATGGATTTAAGTGCGGCATGTGCTGGGTTTATGTACGGAATGATTACAGCGCAGCAATTTATTCAAACTGGAACTTATAAAAACATACTAGTAGTTGGTAGTGATAAATTATCTAAAATTGTAGATTGGAACGATCGCAATACAGCAGTGCTATTTGGAGATGGAGCAGGTGCTATTGTAATGGGAGCTGTTTCAGAAGGAAAAGGCATTCTTTCATTTGAATTAGGAGCGGATGGAAGTGGTGCTAAACACCTTTATCAAGATGAATATGTTATGATGAATGGAAGAGAAGTCTTTAAATTCGCTGTTCGTCAAATTGGTGATTCTTGTCTTCGTGTTGTAGAAAAAGCAGGTCTTACGAAAGAAGATGTGGATTTTTTAGTTCCTCATCAAGCAAATATTCGTATTATGGAATCGGCGAGAGAAAGATTAGGTTTACCGCAAGAAAAAATGAGTACAACAATAGAGAAGTTTGGAAATACGTCAGCTTCTTCGATTCCGATTGCTATGGTAGAGGAATTACAAAATGGACGTATCCAAGATGGTGATGTAATCATATTAGTTGGTTTTGGCGGCGGATTAACATGGGGAGCAGTTGCTCTTCGTTGGGGTAAATAAGGACTCATAGAAAAAGGAGTGTATTTTGTATGGAAAAGAAGCGTGTCGTAATTACAGGATTAGGAGCTGTCACGCCGATTGGAACGGATGTTGAAACGGCTTGGAATAACATTAAAAATGGTGTATCTGGAATCGGACGTATTACACGCATAGATCCAGAATTATTTCCTGCAAAAGTAGCAGCAGAAATTAACGACTTTGAAGTCGAGAAATATATAGATAAAAAAGAAGCGCGCCGTATGGACCGTTTTACGCAATATGCTGTAGCAGCAGCGAAAATGGCCGTTGAAGATGCGAAATTAGAAATTACAGAAGAAAATGGTCCGCGCATTGGTGTATGGGTAGGATCTGGTATTGGTGGTATGGAAACATACGAGGAACAATTTAAAATCTTTACAGAAAAAGGACCGCGCCGCGTTAGTCCGTTTTTCGTACCAATGATGATTCCTGATATGGCTGCTGGCCAAGTGTCGATTGCAACAGGTGCGAGAGGAATTAATACTTGCTCTGTAACAGCTTGTGCATCAGGAGCAAACTCAATCGGTGATGCTTTTAAAGTCATTCAGCGTGGTGACGCAGATGCGATGATTACAGGCGGAGCAGAAGCACCGTTAACACATATGGCTTTTGCAGGATTCAGTTCAGCTAAGGCATTAACATTTAATGAAGATCCAGCAACTGCTTGTCGTCCATTCGATAAAAATCGTAGTGGATTTGTAATGGGGGAGGGCGCAGGTATTCTTATACTTGAAGAGTTAGAACATGCATTAGCACGTGGTGCGCGTATTTATGCTGAAATTGTTGGATATGGTGCAACAGGTGATGCGTTCCATATTACAATGCCTGCTCCTGGCGGTGAAGGCGGCGTTCGTGCGATGCGTCAAGCATTAGCAGATGCAGGTCTTCAGCCTGAGGATATTGATTATATTAATGCACATGGTACAAGTACAGATGCAAATGAGAAATACGAAACAATGGCGATTAAAGAAACATTTGGTGAACATGCATATAAAGTGGCGATTAGCTCTACAAAATCAATGACTGGACACTTATTAGGCGCAGCTGGTGCTGTTGAGGCGATTTTCTCTGTCAAATCTATTACAGATGGAGTGATTCCGCCAACAATCAACTATGAAACACCAGATCCAGAATGTGATTTAGATTACGTACCAAACAAAGCGAGACATCAAGAAGTACGCACTGTTTTAAGTAACTCATTAGGATTCGGTGGTCATAACGCAGTATTAGTATTTAAAGCGTATAAATAATTGTAGTAAGAGGGTGTTTTGAGAAGTAGCAAAGGGGCTATTTCTTAAAACACCCTTTCTTTTTTTGAGGGGGGAGAGAGCGTCTGTCCGTGCGTAGGAGCGGTCAGAGCCTATGCCGTGTGAAGACAGTAGGAGGGAATGAGTGAGGGATTTGCTTTTGAAAAAAGTGTAAAACAGCATGACTTTATTTTAGCCCCATATTTTAGAAATGAAGCTAATCCCCCAAAGTATGTATGCAAGTTGCGTTACGATGTACATTGAAAATTCAAAACCGGAAAGTTTTCTTTTTAGTTTCATTTTCCTTAAATACAAGTAAAAACAAAATGTAGATAACACTAGTAATAATTGAGAAATCTCATTTATATTTTCTGATATATTAATATAAAATCAACCCCTTACATAAAATTGTAGGATACAATCCAAGCATATCATAAAAATCATTTTATTTAACATAAATTTCCACATTATCACTTCGCTTTCGTTCTTTTTGTTGCATACATATAGAAGGAAGGGGGGAGTGAAGATGGGGATTATTCAAACGGCAGATTGGTTACATCTTTACTATGGACGTCCAGAAAAACTTTGCGAGAAGTTTACAAAATACATTCCATTGCCAAAAGAAAGATTGTACCGTTTTTTAATTTCTAAAGGTATGTACCGTCCGGTGTTAGATGGAGAAAAAGAAATTGGACAGTTAGAGAAAAGGCAGATTTGGAAAGAGCTTGCCAAGGAGTATGAAGAACTTAAGGATTGGTTACAAGGCCCGGATGTTCCTGTCTTTATTTTATTATCAGATCCATATAATCGTACTGTACAAGCGGAATATAACGGGAAAGCTGGCTTAACAATGCGTCATGTGATTTTTTTGTTTGTATGCGGACGAAATACAGCGAAAGAATTAAAAGCATTACTTACGCATGAATATCATCATATATGTCGGTTACACCAAATTGAAAAGAAAGAAAAGGACTATACATTACTTGATACGATTATTATGGAGGGATTAGCAGAGCAAGCGGTGTATGAAAGACACTCAGAAGTGAATTATGCACCGTGGACATCATACTATACAAAAGAGGAAGCGGTTCATTATTGGGAAAAGGTTGTAAAAAAGAAAAAGGATATTAAGAGAGGAACAAGGGAGCATGATTGTTTACTAAATGGAATGCAAATGTACCCGAAGATGCTTGGATATGGCGTCGGATTTCATATTGTAAAAGATTGTGTGGAGTTTGAAAAAGACAATACCCTTTCTTTATTGTCTATGGATGCCATACGTATATTAAATAAAGCGAATGCGTTTACTGCTTAAAATCCTTAATTTGAAATAGGTGATGAATAGAAAAAACTTGGCGCTGCCAAGTTTTTTTGCATGATGAAAATGAAAGTAAGAAGTAGTGAAGAAATAATATATAACGAGAGAAAACCTAATTTTTAGGTGGAAGAGAGCGTCCGTCCGAGCGTAGGAGCGGTCAGTGCTTTTTTCGCCGTGCCGTGTGAAGACAGAAGGAGGAAATGAGTGGAAGTCTGTTATTGTTATCATGGCCGTGATTGATATGTGGAAAAACAAAATGAATATATGTGTAGAATATATTTCCTTTAATGGAATAAAATCTACAAAAAATGAACATAATGAGATGTACAAACAGTAGTGAAGTGAGGGGTAGAAAATGTTATATCTACATGATGTATGGGTAAATTGGTTTGAAGGTGAAGAAAATGGGTATAACGTTTGTCATTTTTACGAATGGCGGAAGGATGATACGATCGAATTATTAGATCAAGTGCCATTATTAAAAGTAGATTCCACATTATATCATTACATCGAGAACGAATTATTGGAACTTCCGCAAAAACTATTGGAAGACGTACATCATAAGGCATATATTCGTAAAAATCATGAGCGTTTGCAACAAGAGTATTGTTTTGTTGTTACAGATGGAAAAGGAATTATTGCAGTAGATTCAATTGGGTACAATATACCGATTCGAAAAAGTAGGCTTATTCCTCGTCAAGAACAGATGGTATATGAGATGGTGGAAAATGTTAAAGCAGAAAAGTATGAGTTTCAAATGGAAGAATCACAAAAAGAACATCATATTTTATCGCCATCGCCATATATTATGAATGGCTTAACTCGTAAAGAACGACAATTAAAACAATTGCTTTTTATGGCGTTAGATCAACTACATACAACGAAAAATCCAGCTGAAATCCGCTATTGGTATACAGAATGGGATCCATCTGCATATGGGACTGTTCAACATATGCAATTTGAAGATGTATGGGAGCGCCTCTATGAGGAAGCGAAATATGGCTGGTCAGAGAAGCATGAACAGCTATGTGAACGCCTTGTAAAAGGGCAACCATTCTTTGAAAAGCTATGGGAAATGGAAAATGAACAAAAGGTAAATTAAAAAATCCGCCAAATTTGGCGGATTTTTTAATTTAGTTTATTTTTAGCTTTTTGATATAATCCAGCTCCAGTGGCAAGCTCTTCGTGTCTAAGAACCTTCTGCATAAGAAGGCAAAAGAACCTTAGCCAGTCAGAGCTGAACGAGCCGCTTCCGCTTTTTGATATAATCTAGCTTCAGCGGCAAGAATGCTCGGTGGCTTCGCGCCTTCCTGCGAGGCAAAAAGCGCCTCCGCTTTTTGTTATTACCTCCGCTTTCTGCTTAATCCCATTGCGTTTTCTACTTTTCGTAGTTGTTTGAATGCAACGCGGTTTGCTTTTTCAGCACCTTTGTCAAGGATTTCATCTAATTCAGGAGAGTTAATGAGTTCATTATATTTTTCTTGAATTGGACGAATTGCTTCTACGACTACTTGAGCTAAGTCGCCTTTAAAGTCGCCGTATCCTTTTTCTTCATAGTGAGCTTCTAATTCTTCAATTGTTTTGCCTGAGAATGAAGAGTAGATTGTTAATAAGTTGGAAATACCAGGTTTGTTTTCTTTGTCGTATTTTACAATGCCATCGGAATCAGTTACGGCACTTTTAATTTTCTTTTCAATTGTTTTTGGATCGTCAAGCATACTAATCATTGATTTTGGATTTGGATCAGATTTACTCATTTTTTTCGTAGGTTCTGTTAATGACATAACACGAGCGCCTACTTTTGGAATGCGAATCTCTGGAATTGTGAAAATTTCACGGAAACGTTTATTGAAACGCTCTGCTAAATCACGAGTTAATTCCATATGTTGTTTTTGATCGTCGCCAACTGGCACAATCTCAGTATTGTAAAGTAAGATGTCAGCTGCCATTAATGGTGGATACGTAAGTAATCCAGCTGGAACAGATTCTTTGCCAGATGATTTATCTTTATATTGCGTCATACGTTCTAATTCTCCGACATATGCGATAGATTGCATAATCCATCCTAGTTGAGCGTGCGCTGGCACTTCTGATTGCACAAATAAAGTTGATTTTTCAGGGTCAATGCCACAAGCGACATATAGTGCAGCAAGGCTGCGGATGTTTTTACGAAGTTGTACAGAATCTTGAGGGACTGTAATTGCATGTTGGTTTACAATGCAGAAATAACAATCATGTTCGTTTTGTAATTCTGTAAATTGTTTCATTGCTCCTAAATAGTTTCCAAGCGTAATTGTTCCGCTTGGTTGAATACCAGAAAAAATAACTGACATAAATAACTCCTCCTTGAAATTTGTATGTATTGTTGAAGAGTGGGGAAGTAGGTTAATACGAGCCGCTTCCGCTTTTTGTTGTAATCCAGCTCCGGCTCCTAGCCCTTCGTGTCTAAGAACCTTCCACACGAGAAGATAAAAAGCACCTTCTGTGTGAAAGAACCTTAGCCACCCAGGGCTAAGCAGTCGCCTCCGCCTTTTGAGTAATCCAGCTCCAGCGGCAAGAATGCTCGGTGGCTTCGCGCCCTCCTGCGAGGCAAAAGGCGCCTCTACGTCAGGAGCTCCATCCCCCTCGCATTCTAAGCGAGCCGCTTCCGCTTTTTGATATATACAAAAAAGCCCATTCATCCCAAATGTATATAGGGACGAATGGACCGCGGTACCACCCTAATTATTTCACAAATAGTGAAATCTCTTTTATCCATTATAACGCCTGGATGTAACGCCAAAGCCTACTTCTTTCGGTTCGGTTTGGTGCTCAAAAGCCCATTCCATACTGTACAATTACTTGTTCACACCGACCACAAGCTCTCTGAAATTGCTGCAATATGTACTCTTCTTTCTCATCGCATACATATGAATTTATTATAACCTAGCTCTAATTCTTAACTTTTAACAGTTAAGAGAGCCATTTGCGCTTTTTATAATAAAATGTTTTGCAAATTATTATATCATATGGAAAATCGTTTGCAAACTACAGCAAAATAGTAAAGCTAATGACTGTAGAGATGAGGCCTAAAAGAACACCTGTAATGCAGAAGGGGTATGTCCATGCGAAAGAATACGTTTTATATATTCTTTCTTTTTTATCTATTTCGGATTCTTCCTCTTCAATTAAAGATTCTATTTTTTTATTTGTTCCAAATACTTTTTGGAAAGCGTACATCGTTATATTGAAAAATCCACTTTGAAATAGAAATAAAAAACCGCCTAAAATAATAAAAAATAACGCAATATAAAACATAATATTGACAAAATTCAACAAATATTGCACTGGAAATAGGAATGCGCCAACACTAGAAGCGATTAATGCCAATAATATTAATATGCAAGTGCGGAAATAAAGTTTATTCAAAATCTTCCCCTCCTTCAAAATATTACTAGAATTATTATACTATAAAAGTTATAATGAGTACTAGAAATAATTATTTGAAAATTATACGCAATTCTGCATTTTATTTCAATATGATAAGAGCAATGTTAAGGTATCCCTTTACAGAAAATATAAAAAATAAATATTTTATTAAAAATTTTAACAAAAAAACAAAAAACTATATTCACAATCGTCGTATTATATGTATAATGAAAATTGTAGAAACTTGGAGATTATTCTTGCAATTCTGCTTTTTGACAAGTGACGGTACAGGAAGTGCATTAGGGGAGGCTGTACAACATGAAGAAAAAGATGTCGCTATTACTTGCATCGACATTGACTGCAAGTATGTTACTTGGGGCTTGTGGATATCAAAAAGAGGATACCAAAGCAAAAGAAAAAGAGAACAGCAGTAGTAATGGAAAACAAATTGTTAATTTGACGGAAGTGTCTGAAATTCCGACAATGGATGCATCTATGACATCAGATTCCTCGTCTTCAATGGTATTAAACAACACAATGGAAGGATTATACCGTGTTGGAAAAGACCAAAAGGCAACACCAGGCGTAGCGGAATCTTATGAGAAACTTGAAGATGGCAAGAAATACATCTTTAAATTACGAAAAGATGCGAAATGGTCAAATGGAGATCCTGTAACAGCACATGATTTTGTTTATTCTTGGAAACGTGCAGTGAATCCAGATACAGGTGCTACATATTCTTATATCATGTTTGATATTAAAAATGCAGAAAAAATTCATAAAAAAGAATTACCAGCTACTGAATTAGGTGTAAAAGCAATTGATGATTATACATTAGAAGTAGAATTAGACAATCCTGTTCCTTACTTTGTTGATTTAACAGTTTATCCTGTTTTCTATCCATTAAATGAAAAGTACATACAATCACAAGGGAATAAATTTGGTTTAGAGGCAAATACAACACTTTATAATGGACCATTTGTACTGAGTGAATGGAAACATGAAAGCAGCTTCCAATTTCAGAAAAATCCATCATATTGGGATAACAAAACAGTTAAACTGGAAGAAGTCAACTTTAATATCGTTAAGGACACAGCAACATCTATAAACTTATATGATACAAATGCAATTGACCGGGTTGGTTTAGCATCTGAATTTGTAGACAAGTACAAATCAAGTTCAGAATTTAAAGCAACGAAAGAAGCTGGAGTCGCATATCTACGTTTCAATCAAGGAAATAAATTTTTAGCAAATAAAAATTTACGTAAAGCCATTTCGATGTCCTTTGATCGTAAAAATATTGCTAAAGTTATCTTAAATAATGGAGCTATACCGGCCTATGGATTTGTTGGAAAGGATTTTGCTGAAGGACCTAATAAGAAAGACTTCCGTGCTGAAAGTGGAAAGCTTGTTGAAACAAACGCAAAAGAAGCAAAAAAATTGTGGGAAATAGCCAAAAAAGAGCTTGGTACAGATAAGGTTGAATTAGAGTTATTAAATTTCGATAACGAAGATTCTAAGAAAATTGGTGAATTCTTAAAAGGCGATATCGAAAAGAATTTACCAGGAGTGACAATCAAGATTAAGCATCAACCATTCGCTCAAAAAAATAAATTAGAGGATACACAGCAATACGATGTTTCCTTTGGTATTTGGAGTCCAGACTATCCAGATCCAGTTTCATACTTAGATATGTTTGTTACCAATGGTACACAAAATAAAACAGGATATTCAAATCTCAAATATGATGAATTAATTTTAAAAGCAAAAACAGATACGAAAGATTTACAAGCTCGTTGGGACAATCTTTTACAAGTTGAAAAAATATTAATTAAAGAAGATACGGTGATTGCACCAATTTTCCAAAAAGGAACATCGTATTTGCAAAAAGGTGCCGTAAAAGATATTGTCAAACATAATTATGGTGGTAGATTCTCCTTTAAATGGGCATCTGTTGAGCAAAACTAATTTTTATCTCGCTATTTGCGGGCTAATAATCAGAGGGGGATGAAGAAAACCCCCCGCTGATTAAAGTTTCACTTTATTCCATCGTTTACAAGGGTATATGCTTATGATGGGCATGTACTCTTATTTTAAAAAAATAAAAGTAAGAATATTTCAAACTATCTTATTGCTTTTGAGAAAAATGGGGAGGTGCTTGACGATGGGACGTTATGCATTAAAGCGTTTCGTGTACATGGCTTTGACATTATTTTTAATTACTACGCTGACATTCTTTTTAATGAAATTACTGCCGGGTTCTCCACTTAAAAACCAGGAGAAATTATCTCCGGCACAAAAAGAAATCATTTTAGAAAAATATGGTTTAAATGATCCAGTACCAGTTCAGTATGCACGCTATTTAGGAAACTTAGCAAAAGGTGATTTAGGAGTATCATTCCAGTACGATAACCGTCCAGTATCAGACATGATTATTGATCGTATTGGACCATCAGCGCAGCTTGGTTTACAAGCGATTCTTTTAGGAACATGTATAGGTTTAATCTTAGGGATTATCGCAGCACTTCGTAATAATACATGGGTGGATTACGGAGCAACCGTTATTTCTGTACTCGGGATGTCGGTACCATCATTTGTATTCGCAGCATTATTACAATATTTTGTAGGTGTAAAACTTGGATGGTTCCCAGTAGCATTCTGGAAAGGCCCTGAATTTACAGTCATGCCTACCGTCGCATTATCGATGGCAGTTATCGCAACGATTGCTCGTTTTGCTCGTGCAGAGTTAATCGAAGTTATGCAAGCTGATTACATTTTAACAGCAAAAGCAAAAGGGATTAGTCAAGGTGTCATCATTGTAAAACACGCACTTCGTAACGCATTGATCCCAGTTGTTACAATTTTAGGACCAATGGTTGCAGCCTTAATTACAGGAACGCTTGTTATTGAGCAAATTTATGCTGTACCTGGACTTGGGGAACAATTCGTTAAATCGATCCAATTGAATGATTATACAGTTATTATGGGAACAACAATTTTCTATAGTGCAATCTTTATTTTAGTAATTTTCATTGTTGATATTTTATACGGAATTATTGATCCTCGTATTCGTTTAGCGGGAGGGAAAAAATGATGAAAGACGTACAAAAATTATCTCCAGATTTATTTCAACCAGCCAATCGAAGCAATGTTGATAATGAAGTCATTGCCCGTCCGAGCTTAACGTTTTGGCAAGATGTAAGAAGACGTTTGTTTCAACATAAAGGAGCAATGTTTGGTCTTGTATTACTTATCCTTATTACGCTTTTAGCAATCTTTGGACCGATGGTAAGTAAATATTCTTATAAAGATCAAGATTTAGGACGTGCAAAAATGCCGCCGAAAATTCCAGTATTAGAAAACATTCATTGGCTACCATTTGATGGTACGGATCAATACGGCGTTGATCAATATGAAAAACGTGATATTAAAGAGTACTTCTGGTTTGGTACAGATGATCTTGGTCGTGACCTTTGGACAAGAACATGGGAAGGAACGCGTGTATCATTATATATCGCTCTTTTAGCAGCGGCAATTGACCTAGTAATTGGGGTTGCATACGGGGGTATTTCAGCGTTCTATGGCGGACGAGTGGATAACATCATGCAGCGTATTATGGAAATTATTAATGGTATTCCGTATTTAATTATCGTTATTTTGATGGTAATTATTATGGGTTCAGGTATTTGGTCAATTACACTTGCGATGGCAATTACAGGTTGGATTGGAATGTCACGGATTGTACGTGGACAAGTATTAAAATTGAAAAACCAAGAATATGTATTAGCATCTCGTACATTAGGTGCAACGAACACGCAATTAATTGTGAAGCATTTAATTCCGAACGTAATGGGACCAATTATCGTTATGACAATGTTCACAATCCCTTCAGCGGTGTTCGGCGAAGCGTTCTTAAGCTTTATCGGACTTGGTATTCAACCGCCATTAGCGTCTCTTGGTTCTCTTGTAAATGATGGATACAAATCAATTCAAACATATCCACATATGATGTTCATCCCTGCGGTTGTCATCAGTATGTTAATTCTAGCATTTAACTTAATGGCAGATGGATTACGCGATGCGTTAGATCCAAAAATGCGTAAGTAAACAAGGAAGGAGAAGTGAAGATGAAAACATTGTTAGAGGTAAAAGATTTACAAGTCTCCTTTGATACACATGCTGGTGAAGTACAAGCTGTTCGCGGCGTTACATTTGATTTGAAAAAGGGAGAAACATTAGCGATTGTAGGAGAATCTGGTTCTGGGAAATCGGTTACTTCAAAAGCGCTAATGGGATTAATCCCTAATCCTCCAGGACGTATTAAAAATGGAGAAATTGTATTTGATGGTCGTGATTTAACAAAATTAACGGAAAAAGAAATGCAGCAAGTACGCGGGAAAGAGATTGCAATGATTTTCCAAGATCCGATGACATCATTAAACCCAACGATGACAATCGGTAATCAAATTATGGAAGGTCTTATTAAACACCAAGGAATGAGCAAAGCAGATGCTCGTAAAGTTGCTTTAGAGCTTCTTGACCTTGTTGGAATTCCAAATCCAGAAGCACGTTTAAAACAATACCCGCACCAATTCTCTGGTGGTATGAGACAACGTGTTGTTATTGCGATGGCGCTAGCTTGTAATCCGAAGTTATTGATTGCCGATGAGCCGACAACAGCACTTGATGTTACAATTCAAGCACAAATTTTAGAGCTTATGAAGGACATTCAGCAAAAAACAGAAGCGGCAATCATTTTCATTACGCATGATTTAGGTGTAGTGGCAAACGTTGCCGACAGAGTTGCTGTTATGTATGCTGGTAAAGTTGTTGAGATTGGTACGGTTGATGAAATTTTCTACAATCCAAAACATCCATATACATGGGGATTAATCGCATCTATGCCAAGTTTAGATGGTTCAGAAGAAGAGTTATATGCAATTCCTGGAACGCCTCCAGATTTATTAAAACCGCCAAAAGGGGATGCGTTCGCACCACGTAACCCACAGGCGCTAAAAATTGACTTTGAAATGGAACCACCATTATTTAAAGTCAGTGATACACATTATGCGGCAACATGGTTACTTCACGAGCAAGCGCCAGAAGTACAACCGCCAGAAGTCGTTCAAAAACGAATTCTTCAAATGAAGGCAGGTGAACAACATGACTAATCAACGTGAAAAATTAATTGAAGTAAAAAATGTGAAGCAGCACTTTAACGTGAGTGGTGGTGTTGTAAAAGCGGTCAACGATATTTCATTTGATATTTACCGCGGTGAGACATTTGGGCTTGTAGGAGAATCTGGTTGCGGAAAATCAACAACTGGAAGAACAATTATCAGGTTATACGATGCGACTGCTGGGGAAGTGTTGTTCGATGGTGAAAACGTACATGGTAAAAAATCACGTGCAGAATTAAAGAAATTTAACCGTAAAATGCAAATGATTTTCCAAGATCCATACGCGTCATTAAATCCTCGTATGACAGTTGGAGATATTATTGCAGAAGGTATTGATATTCACGGTTTAGCAAAAAGTAAAAAAGAGCGTATGGATCGTGTGCATGAATTATTAAACACAGTTGGGTTAAATAAAGAGCATGCTAACCGTTTCCCGCATGAGTTCTCTGGTGGACAACGTCAACGTATCGGAATTGCTCGTGCACTTGCGGTAGAACCAGAATTTATTATTGCCGATGAACCAATTTCAGCACTTGACGTATCCATTCAAGCGCAGGTTGTTAACTTATTGAAACAACTGCAAAGAGAAAAAGGTTTAACATATTTATTCATTGCCCATGATTTATCGATGGTAAAATACATTAGCGATCGTATTGGTGTTATGTACCGTGGGCAAATTGTTGAATTAACAAGTAGTGATGAGTTATACGAGAATCCAATTCATCCGTATACAAAATCACTATTATCAGCAATTCCACTTCCAGATCCAGATTATGAACGCAATCGTAAGCGTATTGTATATGATCCATCTCAGCATCAATATGGAAATGAAACACCTACTATGCGAGAAATTCGTCCGGGACATTTTGTTCTTTGTTCTGAAGCAGAATACAAGAAATATAAAGAAATCTATCAATAATAGAAAAGAAGCGGCCTTTATGGCTGCTTCTTTTCTATTATATATACAAATTGAAAAACTGATAGAAAACCTTTTCTTTTAGGTGGAAGAGTGAATCCGTCCATGCATAGAAGCGGTCAGAGCCTGTTTTCGCTCCATGCCGAGTGAAAACAAAAGGAGAGAATATTTCATAGCAGCAACTTGTATATTGAAAAAACAAAATAGATATATATTATTATAGTGTTACAAAAGTAGCATATATGATTCACATTAGGCTTGAATAGACGCCGGCTCCTCTGTAGATTCTGGCTTAACAAGCGCATAATTTTCCCAAGCTCTACTTCTCCAGCGGAAGAACATAATGATGGCACGCGTCCATTCATCAATCGCGATGGCCAACCAAATGCCGGGCAGCCCCATGTCTAAATAAAACACAAAAAAGTATCCGAGTGGTAAACTCATTAATACCATTGAGAATGCTCCAATTAAAACCGGATATTTTGCATCACCTGCTGCGCGTAGTGAATTAATGATGACAATATTCATCGTACGACCGGTTTCTAACATAACGCTTAATAAAAGTACGGTTGCTCCTAGAGCGATGACATGAGGATTATCTGTAAATAATTCCATTAATTGAATGCGAAATGTTATGACGAGAATGACCATACATAACGTAACACCAATGGCCCACTTTACACTTTTCCACACACGTACATATGCTTCGTCTTTCTCATTTCCACCGACTAAACGCCCAACAATGATTGCCGTTCCCATTCCAATGGCAATAGCGAATAGGTAAGTGAACATTGAAATATTTGTTGCGTATTGTCTTGCAGCTAATGATTCTGCTCCTAAGTATGTCGCGTAATATAAAAAGACAATTTGACATGCTTGATACATAACTTGCTCAAAAGCCGATGGAATACCAATTTTTAAGATTTTTCCTACATATTCTTTTGATAAGGTAAAGTAGTATTTTAATTTTACGCGATATTCCATGACGCGATAGAGTAACCAGAAGAAAACAATGAGTGCGATAAGTCGACTGAAAGCAGAGGAAATAGCTGCTCCTTGAACACCGAGTTCAGGCATGCCAAACTTTCCGAAAATAAGCATATAATTTCCGGCAATATGAAAAAGATTCATTCCTAATGAAATAAACATCGCTTGTTTTGTAAACCCATGAACACGAATAATTGCAGCCAGTGAATTTATAATGGCTTGAAGAAAGATCGCTCCCCCGACAATCGATAAATAATTTTGTGCGTAAGCTAATACGTCGCCTTGTAAATTCATGGCAGTCATCATATGTTTTGAGAATAAAAGAAAACCGGCGCTTATAACGAGCCCGACTCCTAAGTTTAAAGTGACTGCCAGTGCTGATATTTTGGATGCTTCCATATATCGTTTAGAACCGAGGTACTGGGATACAACAATTGCAGCACCATTTCCGATTACCTCTAGTACTAATATTGCAATGTGGAGATATTGATTCGCAGCTCCAACACCTGACACCGCATCATCTGATAGTGCACTTAGCATAAAAGTATCAGCAATTCCCATTAACATAAAAAGAAAAACTTCTAAAAAGATGGGCCACGTTAAGAAGAATAAATTTAATTTTTCTCCCTGCCCTTTTTTGGACGTAATCTCTGTCATATCATCCCCCACTTTACGATATCCTTTTTAAACAAAATGTATCTTAACACACTTTAGTAACACTTGCATTCATTTTGGAACTTGGTTAACAAATATATATATTCATACATAAGTACAAATTGAAAAACCGAAATAAAACCTTTCTTTTAAGGTGGGAGAGAGCATCCGGCCATGCATAGAAGCGGTCAGATCCTTTTTCTGCCCCATGCAAAGTTAAAACAAAGAGAGAAAACGAGAGCAGGTCACCTTTTGTTCTTCGGGGCAGCGATTTATCCCGCTATTTGTGGGCAGTAAGACTCCCGCCTCAAAATTCGGCGAAAGTATTGTCCAGCTCTAGCGGCTAGAATCTCCGGTCGTTTCGCTCCCTCGGACGAGGCAAAAAGCGCCTCTCTGTCGGGTGCTCCAACGTCCTGCGATTCTGAGCGAGCCGCTTCCGCTTTTCTAAAGAAGTTAGGTGAGAGATAAACTGCCCATAAAAGCCCGATTGGTGAGGGCTAATAATCAGTGGGGGATGGAGAAAACCTCCACTGATTAAAGTTTCACTTTATATAGGATTCATGCAAAAAAATGATAGAAATTCTGCAGATTCTATCGAAAGAATGATGTATAGCAAAGGGGAATAATTATACAAAAGATATTATTGGATATAAAATTAATTATATTTTGATAATTTATATAATTATAAAAATAGTTACAATTAGTATTTAGATAGATAAATAAGCAACATAAAATGTTAACAGAAAATTTTAATAAGATAGAAAAATAAATATACAAAGAATATATTTGTGTGTATAATATTAATTATTAGAATATACATATATTTCTTTCTGTTCGAAAATGAAAGGGTTAACATTTTTAGGAGGGGTAGCAGAATGAAGAAAAAAATACCAGTTTTCGTAGCATCGACATTAGCAGTGAGCATGATTTTAGGAGCATGTAGTTATCAAAAGGATGAGCCGCAAGCGAACGCAAAAGGGGAAAAAAATACGGGGAAACAAGTCATAAATTTGACCGAAATATCTGAAATTCCGACAATGGACACAACACTTTCATCGGATGCAGTTTCTTCAAAGGTTATGAACAATACAATGGAAGGCTTATATCGACTTGGTAAAGGGGATAAGTTGGTACCAGGTATTGCAAAATCATATGAGAAATCAGAAGATGGGAAAAAATATACATTTAAGTTACGCCAAGATGCAAAATGGTCAAATGGTGACCCTGTAACAGCGAAAGATTTTGTGTTTGCGTGGCAACGAGCAGTTAATCCTGATACAGCCGCTAAATCTGGTTATATTATGCTTGACGTGAAAAATGCGGAGAAAATTAATAAGAGAGAATTGTCACCAGATCAATTAGGTGTAAAAGCAATTGATGATTACACATTAGAAGTTGAATTAGATAATCCGGTTCCATATTTTCTTGATTTGACAGTATATCCTTTGTTCTTCCCTTTAAATGAGAAGTATGTGAAGGAGCAAGGAGAAAAATTTGGTTTAGAAGCTAACACTACCTTATATAATGGACCGTTTGTATTAAGCGATTGGAAGCATGAGCGGAGTTTTCAGTTAAAGAAAAACCCAACTTACTGGGATCAAAAAGAAGTTAAATTGGAAGAGGTAAATTTTAATATTGTAAAAGATACAGGAACAGCAGTGAATTTATACAATACAAAAGCGATTGATAGAGTTGGACTAACTGCAGAATTAGTAGATAAATATAAGGAACAAAAGGATTTTAAAACAATAAATGATCCAACGGTATTCTTCTTACGTTTTAATCAAAAGAATCCAGCTTTAGCTAATAAAAATATTCGTAAAGCTATTTCCATTGCTTACGATCGTGATGGAATCGGAAATATTATTTTAAATAATGGTTCCAAGGGGGCGTACGGTCTTGTGCCAACAGATTTTGTGAAAGGGCCAGATAAAGAGGATTTTAGAAAAGAGAATGGAAAACTTTCGAAAGTAGATACAAAAGAAGCGAAAAAATTATGGGAAATTGGTAAAAAAGAATTAGGATCTGACAAAGTAGAGCTAGAATTTTTAAACTTTGATAATGAAGAATCGAAAAAAATTGGGGAATATTTAAAAGGTGAACTTGAAAAGAACTTACCAGGATTAACAGTACAAATAAAAATGCAACCTTTTGCTCAAAAATTAAAACTAGAAGATAGTGCGCAGTTTGATATTTCATTTACTGGATGGGGCCCAGACTTTCCAGATGCAATTACATACCTTGATATGTTTGTAACAAATGGATCACAAAATAAAATGGGTTATTCAAACGCTGAATATGATGAAATTATTGAGAAAGCAAAACAAGATGGTTCAGATGTAAAAGGGCGTTGGAGTGAGTTATTAAAGGCTGAGAAAATCTTATTTGAAGATGCGGCGATTGCACCAGTCTTCCAGCGTGGTAGATCCATTTTAGAAAGAGAAACAATAAAGGATCTATACATTCATAAATATGGCGGAGAATTAAGCTTTAAATGGGCTTCTGTAGGAAAATAATTAAAAGAGAAGCAGGAGAATTCCTGCTTCTTTTAATACGTACGTTTTTTATAAATCCCTTTGCTACCAACTTGTTTCCAACCGGATTGTACTTCTGCACTTTTATCAACGAATTTCATTTTTTCTTTCCCACCAAATAACTTTTCGCCAATGCCATTTGTAATGACGCCAATCAATGCTGTGATTCCAATGACGAGGGCAGCGACAATTGCAAAATCAATAAAAAAAGCAACCATATGGAATCCCCCTTTGCCTGTCTGTATCTTTATTGTATGAGAAAAAAAGTTAAAAAGAAAGAAAAGTTAGAAAATAATCATTTTACTTAAAACAAGCTAGACAGTAGCTAGAAGATTTGATAGAATTGAAAAGAACAAACGTTCTGTTCGTATGAGATGCTCAGACTATTCATATGTCTTACATTTCACCACTGTTTTATTCAAAAGAGAGTAAGAAAACGTTATCTTTAGCACGTGATCGATTGGATTATATGAAAGGAAAAATCTTCTATAAGCATATTAAGAAGTGGCGCTAAAGATCTATATATTAATGGAATAGAAGGACTTGTGTTATGAAACATTCATGATAGTTTTACTTGTTTTAAGTGTAGTTAAAGATGAGTTTTTTTTCCATTAGTAAGGAAATTTACTGTATATTTCTTTCTGAATCTATTGTATAATGATTATAGAAGTTACTTATTTAAAGTAATTGTTGTTTAATAAGAGTTACTTGCTCATAAGTTGTTGTTTACATGTAAGGCAATTTTTTATTTGGCTGTAAGACAAGTCGTAGTGAAGAATTGCTGAGAAATAGAAATTCAAACTGTAATTAGTACAGAATTTGTACTCTTTAAGGAGAGTGAGTCTTGTATGGTAACACTATATAGTTCTCCAAGTTGTACGTCTTGTAGAAAGGCGAAATTATGGCTAGAGGAAAATCATATTCCTTATACAGAACGTAATATTTTCTCAGATCCATTAACGATTGAGGAAATTAAAGAAATTTTACGCATGACAGAAAGCGGAACGGATGAGATTATTTCAACTCGTTCGAAAGTTTTCCAAGAGTTAAACGTTAACTTAGAATCTTTACCACTTCAAGATTTATATAAGATGATTCGTGACTATCCAGGCATTTTACGCCGTCCTATTATGATTGATGAAAAACGTCTTCAAGTAGGTTATAACGAAGATGAAATTCGTCGTTTCTTACCACGCACAGTAAGAACATTTCAGTTACGTGAGGCACAGCGTCTTGTAAATTAATTATAAAATTTTGTATGCGAAAACCTTCTACCTTACAGTAGGAGGTTTTCGCATAATTTTATTTGTTTTACATATATCAATTGTTTATATTCCGTAATTTTATATGTTGAACAATAAATCCGATAGTTAATACTGTGAAAATAAAGAGGAAGGGTATACTTGTTGTAAAGGTAGGGTTATGCTGGAAAAAGTGTGCAAGCTTTGTTTCATGGGTGATCATTCTTCCAGCTGTGTAAGCAAGAACTGCTCCTCCGCAATAAATGAGAAAAGGAAACCGCTCCATAAATAGTAAGATGAGCTTGCTTCCCCAAATGATAATGGGAATGGAAATTAATAATCCGATAATTACGAGTGTAAAATTTCCATGAGCTGCGCCAGCAATCGCAAGGACATTGTCAAAACCCATAACGAGATCGGCGAATACAATTGTACGAATTGCTTGAAATAATGTCGTTTTCCCTTGTATAGAAGAAAGGTCATTGCTATTATCGGTAAGTAAATTTACGGCAATAAGTGTGAGTAAGATGCCGCCAATAAGCTGCAAGTAAGGAATATCGAGTAAGTAGACGGCGAGTACTGTGAGGAGGATTCGTAGTACAATTGCTAGGCCAGTACCAATAAAAATAGCTTTATTCCGTTTAGATTCGGGTAAATTTCGGCTTGCAAGTGCGATTACAATTGCATTGTCACCGCCTAATACAACATCGATACCGATAATCATTAGTATAGATGTCAAAAAATCTAACTCCATTATTCTGCCTCCATTTATTCTGTTTTAATAAGCAGTACAGGTGTAGATATATGTATGCAACGAAAAAGCTTGACCGGCTTTATTACCAGTGTACGGCGATAGGTGTAATTGTATGTCCAATTTTTTATGAATGAGGAAGGATGAAGTTCATATAGTAAGTGTACATAATGGAATAAATAAGGGTAAGGAATTATGGTTTATCGAGAGGCAGTGTTTTGGTTAGGGCAGAAACAGTAGAATCCCCCACCTCAAGCTCGCCTAGAGGTAGGTAGGGGTAGTTCAATAGTGTAGAATAATCTAGGTGAATGACTGTTTTTATAAAATAAAACGATTTTATTTCCATTCTGGAGAATCTTATCATAAAATGAAAGTACAAGGATCTATTGATTTGTCATATGAGTGGGGAATCCCTTCATAACAATTCCAAATAGGAAGGGAGAGTTGGATTTTGGACATTGAAAGAATTAACGATCATACGATGAAATTTTTTATTACGTACGTTGATATAGAAGATAGAGGGTTTAATCGCGAAGAAATTTGGTACAATCGTGAACGAAGCGAACAATTATTTTGGGAAATGATGGATGAAGCTCGTGATCATGATGATTTCTTTATTGACGGACCGCTATGGATTCAAGTACAGGCGCTTGATAAAGGCATTGAAGTACTTGTAACGAAAGCACAGCTTTCAAAAGATGGACAAAAATTAGAATTACCAATAGGTCTAGATAAAATCATTGATATTCCTCTAGATGAGCGGATTGAATCGCTATTTCAACAAGAGTTAGAGGAAGAGATAGAGGCGGGAACAAACTTTAACGAAGATGGAACATTTGGCTTTTTAATTAAATTTGATGATTTTGAAGACGTCATTTCGTTAAGTCATCGTCTTATATTTGAAGATATAAAAGATGAATTATATTCGTTTGAAGACCGCTATTATGTATATGTTGAATTCGATGAAGTGCTACACGATGAAGAAGAAATTGATCGTATTTTAAGTATTATTTTAGAATATGGGGAAGAATCTACTTTAACGGTTCACCGTGTGAGTGAGTACGGCAAACAAGTTGTTAAAGAACATGCACTTGAGACAATTCGCAGTCATTTTCCTTCTAAGACGTAGGCCGATTTCAATATTATGAAATCGGCTTTTTATATGCTGGGTATGCTAATAATAAAAATATTTTGTAAGTAAGGGGGGAAGAAATGAAAAACACGTTAAAGTTACTTTTCTTTTTTCTAGGTTTATTCGCAGTGTTTGTTTCGTTAAGAATGTTTATTGATGTAGCATTTTATTCGGATGTTATAGGCATAAAAAATATTTCGTTTTTAGGAATTATAAGTATTCTATTTACTGTTTCTGCATTTTTAATCGGCTGTGTTATTTTCTTGGAAAACAGGCATCCATCTAAAACGTTGACATGGTTAATTGTGCTCGGTATTTTCCCTGTATTTGGTTTTTTTGCGTATTTATTGTTTGGACAAAACTTTCGCAGAAAACGAATGTTTCAAAAGAAGGCTCTTTTGGATGAACAAGCTTTCTTACAGTACAAAGGACATGAAGATTATCAAGAACGCATTTTACAGAATCATAAACATCAAGAACTTCTATTTCGTCTAGCAGATCGGCTTGGTGCTTTAAATATTTCATTTCAGACAGAAACAAAGGTGTTAACGAATGGTGATGAAACGTTTCAAGCGATTTTAGAGGGATTGCAAAAAGCGAAGCATCATATTCATATGGAATATTATATTGTACGTGATGATAAGCTTGGCACAAAAATTAAAGAGATTTTAATTCAGAAGGCGCAGGAAGGCGTTACCGTACGTTTTTTATATGATGCTGTTGGAAGTTTTAAATTGTCAAACGCATATATTGATGAACTAAATGTTGCTGGTGTAGAGATGATTCCTTTCTTTCCAGTACGTTTTCCGATTTTGAACGATAAAATTAATTATCGAAATCACCGAAAAATTGTTGTCATCGATGGAAATGAAGGCTTTGTAGGCGGACTAAATATTGGTGATGAATATTTAGGGAAAAATAAATATTTTGGATTTTGGCGAGATACTCACTTATATTTACGCGGTGAGGCGGTTCAAAGTCTGCAGCTCATATTTTTGCAAGATTGGTTTTATATGACGGGTGAAGCTGTACTAGCACCTGAATATTTACAGGCGAAAGCGGTAGATGGAGATCATTGGGGCGGCGTACAACTTGTTGCCGGCGGACCGGATAATAAATGGGAGACAATTAAGCATCTTTATTTTGCAATGATTGCTTCAGCAAGGAAGTCCATTTGGATTGCTACACCTTATTTTATTCCGGACGATGATATTTTATCGGCGTTAAAAGTGGCAGCTCTTGCTGGCATTGATGTCCGATTATTGATGCCAAGTAAACCGGATAAACGAACTGTCTTTTATGCATCAAGGTCTTATTTCCCGGAGTTATTAGATGCAGGGGTAAAAGTATACGAATATGAAAAAGGTTTCTTGCACAGTAAGATTGTAATTGTTGATTCTGATTTAGCATCGATTGGGACAGCGAATATGGATATGAGAAGCTTTCATTTGAATTTTGAGGTAAATGCCTTTTTATATGATACAAATAGTATTCGAAAGCTTGTTAAGGATTTTAAAGAGGATTTAGAGGTATCAAGTGAAATTCATGTGGAACGCTTTCATAAGCGTCGTCTTCATAAGCGGATTGTGGAATCGGCATATCGTTTATTATCACCTTTATTATGAGAAGGGGATGTTCTTACAAGGACATCCTCTTTTTGTTGAGAAAGGAATTTGTAGTAAATTGTAGAATACAAAGCAGTATAGAAAGGATGTGGTATTATGTTTGTCGCAAGGAAAGAAAACGGTGAGAAAATTCACCTTCTTGAAAGCCGAGATGAAAAGAAGCTGCTTGCAATGCGAAAGAAAGAACGATTTTTTTGTCCAATCTGCAGGCAAGAGGTGCAGCTCAAGTTAGGAAAGCAAAAGAGATGGCACTTTGCCCATAGAAAAACAAATCAGTGCCCTGTTTCATTCGAACATGAATCAGCTTACCATATGCATGGAAAGGAACAACTGTATAGATGGCTCAGGTCGCAAGGATTCCATGTAGAAATGGAACATTACCTCCCGGCGATTCGGCAAAGGCCCGACCTCTTTATTGAAATGAACGGGAGACAGATGGCAATTGAATATCAATGTGCCTCTTTATCCACTGAACAGTTATTAAAACGAACTCGTTCATATTGGAAAATAGGGATACAAATCATTTGGATATTAGGTGGAAATCAAATGAAAAGGCACTCTGCTTATTGGATCTCATTATCCTCTTTTCACTTTCTCTGCATACAATCTTATCCTCAGCCTTCACTTCTCTTTTTTTGTCCACATGAAAAATCATTTATGAAATGTGAGCTTCTTACCCCATTTTCTTCGAATGTTTATTTTTCACATACTATTCATTTCAAAATGCGTACGACTACCCTTGAAAACCTCTTTTTACCAATATCTTTTACGAAGGAACGGTTGGAGCGGGAATGGCAAAATAAAAAGAACTACTTTCGAACGAATGTCCTCCCGCTATGGAATTATAGTCATAAATCACTTTTACACCTCTTATATCAATATCATCTTTCTCCTTCTTGTTTTCCATCTGAAATTGGTGTTCCTCTTCCAAATGCATTTGCATTTCAAACACATCCATTTGTATGGCAGGCTTTTCTTTGTATAGACTTCATTGGCAAATTTCAAATTGGAGATTATTTTTCATTACATGCTGTTTTTTCCTATGTAAATAAAAGGCGTAGTATTCAGAAGCGCACGTTACCGTATTTTCCGCAAAATGTATGGAGATTAGCAATCGTAGAATATGTAACGTTTTTATGTAAAGTAGGGATGATTGAAAAAGTGGGTATGTATAAGTACCGGAAAATGAGGCAGTTTACGATGCTAAAAACAGAAGGAGAAATAAAAGAATACGATGCGATTTGTTTGTCACATGCACTATCTTTGTTTGAAACAAAGTACAACATGGGAAAAGGAAAAGCGGATATAATAAAAGGGTATCCTGAAGGAATTACATAAGAATAATCGAATTGTACTATGTAGAGATTAATAAGGAGGGTTTATTTTATGTCTGATCCAAAAACAGCAAAAACATTGCCAGACCGCAGTGAGATTGAAGAAATTAACACATGGAGATTGGAAGACATTTTCCAAACGGATGAAGAATGGGAAAAAGAATTTCAAGCAGTGAAAGAGTTACTACCAAAGTTAGCTGAATTTAAAGGGAAACTTGGTAATTCTGCTGATTCATTATTAGAAGCTTTACAATATGAAGATGAAGTCTCAATGCGATTAGGAAAATTATATACATATGCTCATATGCGTTATGATCAAGATACAACAAATTCTGTTTATCAAGCGCTGAATGATCGGGCAACAAACTTATATTCTCAAGCGTCCAGTAGCATGGCTTATATCGTTCCTGAAATTTTAACAATTTCAGAAGAAAAGTTACAATCATTCTTACAAGAAAATAAAGAATTAAGCGTATATGAACATGCATTAGAAGAAATTACACGCCAGCGTCCACACGTACTATCAGAAGCTGAAGAAGCATTATTAGCAGAGGCGTCTGAAGTAATGAGTGCATCAAGTAGTACATTTGGTATGCTTAATAATGCGGACTTAAAATTCCCATCTATTAAAGATGAGAATGGTGAAGAAGTAGAAGTAACACACGGCCGTTATATTCAGTTTCTAGAAAGCGATGATCGTCGTGTTCGTCATGATGCGTTCCATGCTGTTTTCGAAACGTATGGAAAATATAAAAATACATTTGCAAGCACACTTAGTGGTGCGGTGAAACGTAATAATTTCAATGCGCGTGTTCGTAAATATGATTCTGCACGTCAAGCTGCGTTAAGTAATAATAACATTCCTGAAACAGTATATGATCAACTTGTTGAGACAGTAAATGATAACTTACATTTATTACACCGTTATATTGATATTCGTAAACGTGCATTAGGACTTGATGAGCTGCATATGTACGACTTATATACACCGCTTGTGCCAGAAGTGAAAATGAATGTGAAATATGAAGAAGCACAAGAAATTTTATTAAAATCATTACATGTCCTTGGTGATGAATACGTTGGAATTTTGAAAGAAGCATATGAAAACCGCTGGGTAGACGTGTATGAAAACAAAGGAAAACGGAGCGGTGCATATTCATCTGGTGCGTATGGAACAAATCCGTATGTTTTAATGAACTGGCATGATAATGTAAACAATTTATTTACACTTGCACATGAATTCGGTCATTCTGTGCATAGCTACTATACAAGAAAAACACAACCACATGTATATGGTGACTATTCCATATTCGTTGCGGAAGTTGCCTCAACTTGTAACGAAGCAATTTTAAATGATTACTTATTAAAAACGACAGAAGATAAGAAAGAACGTTTATATTTATTAAATCATTATTTAGAAGGATTCCGCGGAACAGTATTCCGTCAAACGATGTTTGCGGAATTTGAACATATCATTCATAAAAAGGTTCAAGAAGGTCATGCAGTAACACCAGATATGTTAACGGAAATTTACTATGATTTAAATAAAAAATACTTTGGCGATGCTTTAGTCATCGATAAAGAAATTGGTTTAGAATGGTCTCGTATTCCGCATTTCTATTACAACTATTACGTATATCAATACGCAACAGGATTCAGTGCAGCAACAGCTTTATCAAAACAAATTTTAGAAGAAGGAAAACCAGCTGTAGAGCGTTATATTAACGAATTCTTAAAAGCTGGAAGCTCTGATTATCCAATTGAAGTACTGAAAAAAGCAGGAGTAGATATGGTATCACCAGAGCCTGTTAAAGAGGCACTACAAGTATTTGAAGAAAAGTTAAACGAATTAGAGGAACTATTATTTGAAGGTAAATAATAGTGAAAGAGGAAAGGCGAGAGTGAAAACTCTCGCCTTTTTTGTTTTAAAAACCTTTAAACCGCTTTCTATGATTGAAATACGAGAGGCTAATTACAATGATTGCGAATAAAAGCGGCAAGGCAATAATCTTTGGAAATGCTTGTAACAGGGAAAGAATGTACAGAAAAAAAGAAATACAAATACAAAAAAATAGAAAGAAAATATGTGTCTTTTTCATAAAATCCCTCCTGAAAAGCTTCTTTTTATAGCTTATTCACTTATGAAAACGTTTAGAATGTGACGAAAATGTGAAATTCGACAAAAAGGGTTGTCATCTGACGTCGAATCTTGTAATATAATAGACGTGAACGAATTCACATACAAACATATACCCCTTTGTTTGAACGTGAAAATTTCTCCCATCCCCTTTAATATTTTTATAAGCCGTAAAGAAAAAGACCTGGTGTTTACACCAGGTCTTTTTCCTTTGCAATCCATTTCCAATAGCGCTCACATTTCACTTCAACCATTCGTACTTTTCTTTTTAATAACAATTTTTTAAGCTCTCGTTCTATTTCTTGCCCCGAGCAGTCATAGATAAATGCAATTTCTCTTGATGATATAAACTGGACTGTTTCTAGTAGGAGCTCGAGCGGTGGTAAAGGTGCTGGCTCAATGTCACATTTTACAATTTCTTTTAAGAGTTGTACGTACACTTCATACGAATAAATTCCTGCAATCTTAATACCTTCCTCATCTGAATTTGCATGAAAGAATACAAGGGAAGGAATTTCGGTAATGTGCATTTCATTTGTGAATTTTAAATCGCATTGGAATGCTTTTTTTGCACTAATCGAATGCAAATCTTTTTTAAACTCTTCTACATCAATGCCACTTTGCTTTGCGCATGCAAATAGTAATTCCAAATCTGGTTTTGATACATTTTCAAGAAAAATGTATTCTTGGAGTTTCCGCAAAAATTTCGAACCTGCTTTTCGGCCTTGTAACTCAGCTGCTTTAATTGCAATAGAAACTAAATACGGTGTAGATGAGGCATCTTGCATATGCACTTTTCCATCGCATGAAAAGCCGTGTAAACTTGTTGTTTTTTCCCACACAAATCGAATATTAGCAGGTTTATTCCATTTGTGTGGGGAGGCGATTGCCCCATCCACTTTGCCGGTTAATATGTGTCGAATCGAAAAATATTTTCCATATTCGAGCCATAATTTAATCATAACTGGTTCGATTTCCCAGCAATCCGTGCAAAGCGGATCAATAAACAAATAGGCTTCTACAGATTTATGTTCGCACTTGGAAAGAGAAGGAATGCGCATATGCTTTGCTTCCTGTTTATCCATTACGCTTCACCTGTTTCGTTTGGAGTGTTGACCATATGCTGCGCAGTTAATCTTAAACGTTCAAAAACAAATTCTCTAATCTGCCCGTGTACTCCCGTATCTTCCATTGCTTGCTCCATACATGCTAACCAGGCTTTTGCTCGCTTTGGTGTAATCTCAAAAGGGAGATGGCGTGCTCTTAGCATAGGGTGACCATGTTCCTCTGTATACAAGTTTGGTCCACCTAAATACTGTGTTAGAAATTGCTTCTGTTTCCTGGCTGTTTCTGTCAAATCGTCTGGGAAGATGGGAGATAAGTCAGGGTGTTTACTGACATAGGAATAAAACGTATCGACTAATGTTGCAATGACTTGTTCACCGCCAATTGCTTCAAATGGTGTCATCGGTTGCTTGTTCATCCTGTATAAACTCCTTTTTCCATCAAATGTATATCTATTGTAGCAATGGATTGTCACGAAGAGCAACTAAACAGCTCTCGTGCAATCTTTTGCTCATTTTTTACCTTAAGATAAAACTAAGTATAAGTGCCCAATTGATGAGGGCTAACTACCAGTGAGAAAAAACTTCTACTAATGGAAGTTTCACTTTACCTCGCTACTAACGGTTAGTAACCTTCCTCTTCAAAGAAGAAAAAACAAAGAAGTAAGGAAGGACTGACCGTAAGATCTCGATTGGTGAGGGCTAACCATCAGTAGGAAAAGCACCTACTAATGAAAGTTTCACTTTAGCGTGCTTTGTTTTGTTTTGCAAGAAAAAAACGTTGTACTTTATTTTTTGTATGGCGAACAGGTATATGATATTTGTTCAATAAATTGAGGAAAGCAGCTTTGCCTGCTATCTCATCTTGCACTTCATATTCAAGTTCATAATCATCGTGATTGTAATAGAAACTATGATCAAATACAAGTGTGCCGCCTTCAAATGTAGTTTCTGCTCGCTCTGTTGTTAAGCTTCCCATATAAGCTAAAGTAGAAACAGGGATTTGCAGTGTATGTAGTTGATCTGCTACGGGACCTGTAATGAGCTGATTTGTTTCCATCATTAGCTGTGCTTCTTCTTCTGTTAAAGGTTGATGCGTTTCTAGTAACCCGATTTCAGCAGGTTGTTTTAAAGTTAATGTATAAGCTCCGTCTTTATGACGAATACGAAGAGCAGAGCCTGTTGCTTTTAAAGAAAAATGAGGCGTTTCAAAATAATGATTCACCTGTTTTGTAAATGATTGAATGGAAAACGCATTACATAATGCTTGGAACTCTTCTTGTGTAACCATATTTTTAAATTCAATTTCAATTTCTTGTGTCATTGTATAGGCTCCTTCTTAAAAGTAATTCTGTAGACATTATCGCTTTTTCACAAATTTGGTTCAATGTTTTATTTGTTTGCGTCTATGTTATGATACAATAATAGTGTTAAGTAAGACAGGAAGTCGATATGGAGGAGTTAGAGCATGCAAAATAAAATCCAAGTTAAGAGCGTAGAAGAAAGAGAAAATGCTCTTATTTTTTGTGCGGAAAATACTGAAATACAAGTGGAGGAGTTAAAAGCACGCAATCACGTACTTGTAGACTCAGATCATTTATCATTTTTATATATTTTAGAAAACGAATCAGCTTTTATTTATGTAAGCATTCCGCATACATGCTGGGAAGCAATGCACAGTGCAATGAAGAATGATAAAGTAATGTTCGTTCGCGTAAATAATACTGAAATTGAGTTAGAACAATTGAAAGAAGAAGTGGAATATTTAATTGAAAATATTGAAGGTAATGCAAATTACGGAGAAGAACTTGTAACGGCTGTAGAAAAGGTATTTCTATAAGCAAATGGATTGATTTTGGTGGTGGTTGAAGTGAATCGTAATTGGGAAGAATTTTTAGCGCCGTACCACCAAGCGGTGGCAGAGCTAAAAGTGAAATTAAAAGGAATGCGTGCTCAGTTTACAATGTTAACTGAACACTCTCCGATTGAATTTGTAACAGGACGAGTAAAGTCGGTTGCAAGTATTATTGATAAGGCGGAAAAGCGAAATGTACCGCTTGATCGGCTCGGAGAAGAAATGCAGGACATTGCTGGTCTTCGGATGATGTGTCAATTTGTGGATGAGATTAAGCCTGTTGTCGAATATCTTCGAAAACGGAATGACTTTGAAATTGTGGAAGAACGAGATTATGTGACGCAAAAGAAAGAAAGTGGTTATCGTTCGTACCACGTTGTAATTAGTTATCCTGTTCAAACGATTTGTGGAGAGAAAAAAGTATTAGTTGAAATTCAAATTCGAACGTTAGCAATGAATTTTTGGGCAACAATTGAGCATTCTTTAAATTACAAATATAGTGGGCGTTTTCCAGAAGATATTAAAGTGCGCCTTCAGCGTGCGGCAGAAGCAGCATTTTTATTAGATGAAGAAATGTCTTCGATTCGTCTTGAAATTCAAGAAGCACAAAAGGTTTTTTCGCGCAAACAAGAAGCGAAAGAATCCGAATCATAAACTAAAGGGTGTTGAGCGATGAAATTTGCAATTATGTCAAAGGGAGATCAATCATCAGACGCACTTGCAAGTACAATGACAGATTACTTGCAGGACTTTGGATTTATAATGGATGAAACGGAACCTGATATTGTAATTTCTGTTGGGGGAGATGGGACGCTCTTATACGCGTTTCATCGTTACTATAATCGATTAGATGAGACAGCTTTTGTTGGTGTACATACGGGGCATTTAGGTTTTTATGCAGATTGGTTACCAAATGAGGTAGAAAAACTGGTTATTGCGATTGCTAAAACGCCGTTTCAAGTAGTGGAATATCCACTTTTAGAAGTTATTATTCGTTATGTGAATGGTAGCAAAGAATCACAGTATTTAGCGATGAATGAAGCAACAGTAAAAAGTGCAGAAGGTACATTAGTAACGGAGGTAGAAATTCGCGGAGAATATTTTGAAACATTTCGCGGAGATGGTCTATGTATTTCTACTCCTTCTGGAAGTACAGCTTATAATAAGGCACTAGGCGGAGCGATTATTCACCCTTCTATTGAAGCGATTCAAATTGCGGAAATGGCTTCGATTAATAACCGCGTGTTTCGTACAGTCGGTTCACCGCTCGTTTTACCAAAGCATCATACATGTGTTTTAAAGCCGGCGAAACGAATGAATTTACAAATTACGATCGATCATTTAACGATGGTTCATCAAGATGTAAAGTCAATTCAATACCGCGTCGCAAACGAGAAGGTGAGATTCGTTCGTTTTCGTCCGTTCCCGTTTTGGAAACGTGTTCGTGATTCGTTTGTTGCGGATGAATAGAGAGGGTTTATGCATGTGAGAAGATTTACATTAAAATGGTGTATGACAGAAGCAGAGAAGGGAATGCTCATTCGGGAGTTTTTAAAAACGAAGGGAATTTCTAAAGCTGCTTTGACAGATATAAAGTTTCATGGCGGAGCAATTGAAGTTGATGGTAAGCATGCGACGGTACGGCACGTATTACAGGATCGGGAAGAATTGCAAGTATTCTTTCCGGTTGAGGAGAGAAGTGAAGGGATGCTGGCTGAAAATATTCCGCTAACTGTCCTGTATGAGGATGAATCTGTACTGGTAATCAATAAAGAACCACACATGTCAACTATTCCATCAAGGGAACATCCGGCCGGAAGTGTTGCGAATGCGCTTCTTTATCATTATGATAGACAGAATCTTGCGAGTACAGTGCATATTGTAACGAGACTGGATCGTGATACGTCGGGGCTTATGCTTATTGCGAAAAACCGTTTCATTCACCACCTTTTATCAAAACAGCATCAAGAAAAGCAAGTGAAACGAACATATGAAGCAATTGTTCATGGAGAATTGATAGAAGAGTCCGGAACGATTGATGCGCCGATTGGAAGAAAAGAAGATAGCATTATTGAACGAATTGTATGTGAAGACGGTCAAAAAGCAGTGACGCATTTTCAAGTGATCGAGAGATTTCCTGATAAGACGCGAGTTTCACTGCAATTAGAAACAGGAAGAACGCATCAAATTCGTGTACATATGGCATATTTAGGACATCCGCTGTTAGGAGATGACTTGTATGGAGGTAGTACGTCGCAGATGAAGCGGCAAGCGCTTCATAGTACGAGTTTAACGTTTTATCATCCCATTTTAGAAAAACAGATGACCTTTCATGCGGATGTGCCAGAAGATATGAAAGAAATATTGAAATAAGCTGCCTTCAGTATTGAAGTGACCCCATAAAGTTAGACAGGTTATTTCATTAGACAGTTTCTTGGGCATGGGCCCGGTATTGTACCGGGTCCATGCCCTTTAGTTTTGTCTTAATTCTTTTATGATTATATATTCAATGTACTTTGCTAGTTCTCGCTTAAAGTGTTGTATACTTTCAAACTCTTTCCGATATAGAAATTCTGATTTCATGATACCAAAGAAATTTTCAATTACTGCGTTATCGTAACAGTTCCCTTTATGGGACATACTCTGTGTAATGCCACGTTTTGTGAGGAATCAAGGGGATTAGACATTTTACAATGATAATAAAGATAGGGGTAATTGCAAAAAGTGCAAATGTTATGATGATACATTTGCACTTTTTTGTGTAATAATGTCGTATTTCGTTTATCCATGCAAAAATAAAAGTTATCGTTATTCCACATTGTACCCTATCCATCAACGAAGCAAACATGGCATACAGATTCACTATACATAGTTTTGATAACGAACTCTACATGGAATGTTGCAACTTAATGTGGAATATTATATTCGAATTAAGTTATTAGGAACATCTAATGTTGTTTCACAACTGAAAGGAAATTGAAAAAAAACTGAAACTTTTCTCATTAAAATTCAATCTTACTTAAAAAATGAAAGAAAAGTGAAATTTTCCAAAAGAAATTCTTTGTTAAAATAAAAAAGCATAAATACAAAAAAGTGTTGACACATGGAGAAAAATATACTTTTTCAAGATGTAGTGGGGGAAAAAATGAGATTAGAAAAACAATTAATAAAAAAGATATATTATGAAACATTCCTAATGGAGAATGAAGCACATCCACCTCTTCAAGTACTTGGAGAAGCATATTTAAACGAACAAAAAAATGAGATTTCCGATGGATCTTACATTCGTTTTGCACAAGGTGAATTTTATTATCACCATCAAGATTTTGAAACAGCTATTTTTAAATGGGAGAAAGTCAGTAATGAATTAGCACCATGGGCACAAAAAAATATTGCGGATGCTTACTTCGAACTTAACCAATTATCAGTTGCTGAAAATGTTTATACCTCGATTACTACTGATAACAAAATACTTATGACCGAAATTGCACTGCAATTACTGTCTCTTTACATCGAGCAAAATAATCTAGATTCAGCTTTCGCTGTTATTAAAGAAGCGGTTTCTTTAAATCCCGATTATCCAAACGTCACACCAATTGCACGTTCCTTTTATGAAGAACAGCAAGATTTTGACAGTGCAGTAGAGCTTGCTGTGAATGAGTTAATTCGAACAGAATCTTTTCTATGGTTTGAGGTTTTAAAAGAATATATCGATAAAGGATTTACTAAAAATATTTCACCAGATTATTTTTATGAAGTATTAGTTACATTAAATAATGTAGATCAAGTACAATTTACGCAAATTGTTTCATCACTTTGGCATAGCTATAAAAATGAACAAAATTACTTATTATGGCTTAAAACAATAAATGAATTTTTCTTACATATCGAAATACATTCGTCCGATATATGGGACAAAATTTCTTCTCTTTACGAAGAAACGTACTTTGAATTAATTCAAGGTCAATATATGCTAAGACAATTACACGATATCATTCCAAATTTTTTAACAAATTGGTTAAAGGTAGCCAATCCGTCGCATTCTGTAATTCCATCTGCAGCAGTATTGGCATGGGATGAGATTTTCCCTTCCAAAATAGATTCAGCAAATATAAAACATGCGGAAAACCTACTGTCATATTCTGTTAATCATGTGAATGGCTTAGAGTATAGTTTACATCTTTTTGAATCCATTACACAGTGGGCACAAAAACATGATTTAGAAATTGGTCATCGATTTAAATGGTTAGTTGGCGAGCTTGCAGATGTAAGAACAAATCGCCTTTTAGTAACTGGAACTTCAGGAAACGGAAAAGCTTCATTTATTAACTCTATACTAGGAGAAAATATATTAGAAAACTCAATCTCAAATGTAGTTGTCTTTAAAAATGACGCTCATACAGAAATTAACGCTATAACAGATTCAGCAATTACAACAACTGAGAATTTCTCTGATTTTCATAACATGATGTCCTTGCACCGCCAAACATATAGAGATAGAGCATGTGTTGAATTTAAATTACCATGCAGATTTTTAAGTAAAAATAAACTTACATTTGTTGTTACACCTAGCTTTAATAGGAACAACGACACTAGAGATGAGACATTCGAATATTTAAATTCTGTAGACGAATTATTATTCGTATTGAATGCGGATTCACCTTTTACTGACAAAGAACGTGACATTCTATTAAGTATTCAAGAACATACACCAAATCTACAAATTCATTTCTTATTAAATAAAGTCGATAACATTTACAGTGAAGCAGAAGCAAAAAGAGTTATACATGATACGCAAGCGAGAATAAATGCATATTTCCCGCATGCGAGAATTTTCCCTTACTCTTCGTTATATACAAATAGTCAACAACTAAACGATTTAACTGAGTTTATTCATTTTAACTTTAACCATAAAAATATCGATGCAGAACGTACTGAAAAGCTATTGTTTTTCATTCGAAAAACAATTACATATCTTTTGGATAAACGCGTTAAGATGGAAAACAACCTAGTGGATTCTATTAATTGGAATGAAGATATGTTAGTTAAACTAAATGGTTGTATTAATAACCTTACTGCTTTTGAGAAGGAAAAAATTCATTTCATTACAGAATCATATCGTACAATGAAAAACGAAATTACTAATGATCTTACAGAACATATTCCGAAACTATTGCAGAGTTGTTCTGATTTAATTAGTGAAGAAAGCGATTTTGGGCACATTGATATTGAACTAAATACAGCGATGAACGAAAGAGTTCAAAAATATCTAGAACAAACTGTGTTACCTGATCTTGCTCGCTCTATGCAAAATTGGATTGCAACTTCTAATAACGAGTTCCTTCAAAGTCAATCGTACTTAGAAGAAATCAGTGAAGGACTTAATTCTTTATGTGGAGAAAATCGAATACAGTTAGAATGTGACTTTAAAGTGCTTGATGACTGGCGCAGAGATACTGATAGAATGACAACTAGAATACAAATGGAAGAAGTAAATATCTTACGCCGATTTACACCAGCACAATTTTTACTGAAAAGTGCCGGTAAATTATTTGGAGTTCTTCCTAAAAATAAAGCTATGCTATATAACAAATACAAACAGTATTTAGAAAATGAAGATTATACCGATGTAACGGCTTCTATTATGAACAAATTTTTCTTGCAATTTGAGCTATTTGAAAACGCACTAGAGCGGGATATTAATATATTCTTTAGAAATCCATTTGGCGCGTTGAAACAAGCTGTAGAAAACACTCATTTAGAAATACAAGAAAAACAAGATACACTGCATAAAATGAAATCAAATCCTGAAGTTTATCATGATGCTATAACGCTCTTTGAATTGAGATTACGTCAATGTGAAGTAATCTTAAATATAGGTGAGGATAATTCCTATACAGATTTAACTTTAGAAACAAACATAGAGTAAACGTAAAGTAACTCCAAAATCTACAATAAAAGTTGATTTTGGAGTTATTTTTTGTTTGCTTCACTTTTTTTCGGCACTCTGTAACTAGACGGTAAATCCGTTGACCACGGCAAGACTTTATCAATTTCTTCTTTAATGAAGTACATCTAGTTTATAATCTGTTGGGTAGGATGTATAGCATTTTTTAAAAGCCTTCTCACCTAAAGATTCATGTCGTCTAATCCACTGATAGAGTATACTGGGATCCACACCTATAGATTTAGCAATTGCTTTTCCACCTTCAGTACCCTCTAAATATCGTCTCACCGCTCGTATTTTTCCTTTTGAAGAAAATTTAGCCATATAAAAACTGTACCTCCAATTGTTAGACTGTGTCTAACAATTGGGGTGCAGTTCATATGAGGGCAGCTTTATTTATTATGTAATTGGACGAAATTTCTCAGGTACAAACGGCATCGAAGAAGGGACTGAAATTGTCTCCATTTCTGGATAGCGCAGTCCTGTTAGTTTCCCGCCAAATACAGCCCCTGTATCAATATTTACCGTATGATTGACAAAACGAGGTTCTGCGACAGGGGTATGTCCGTATACAATCCACGCCTTCCCTTCATAATGCTTAGCCCAATCACGGCGAACGGGAGAGCCGTCGGGATGCTTTTCACCTGTAATATCACCATATAATACGAAAGTCTGGACTTTCTTATCACTTCTGCCGATATAATCTTGACGAATACCAGCGTGACAAACGATGAGCTTTTTATTATCAAGCACGTGATAGAGTGGTGACTGTTCGTAAAGATCAATAAATTTTTTCTGTATTATTTTCTGTTCACGAGTCTGCAATGCTTCATATTCAGCGACGGTCGTTTCTAGTCCATGTGCGATTGTTACATTACGCCCAATGAAAAATCGGTACAACTTATTACAATGATTGCCAGGAGCATAATAAGCTACTTTTTTATTCATAACAAGCTCCCACACAATTTCAATCATTCGAAGGGAGGCTGGACCGCGATCTGTAATGTCACCGACGAAAGCGAGCTGTCGTCCCTCTGGATGAACTGGAAGTCCACTTTTCCAATGATAGCCGAGCTGCTCTGTTAACGTTTGAAACTCTTCTAAACAGCCGTGAATATCCCCGATAATGTCGTATTTCATTCTATGACCCCCATCTCGAGTTTTTTCTTAGTATACCTAAAGTGGATATAGAAAAAACCATACCCAAGTGGATATGGTTTAGTCAAACATAAATGTTTTTGTTCGCGATCGTACATTCAGTATAAAGCCAATTGCGATCATATATGTCAGCAAGGAACTACCACCATAACTCATGAGTGGAAGCGTAATTCCGGTAATTGGAAGTAATCCAATCGTCATCCCGATATTTTGGAATACTTGGAATGTAAACATTCCGATCGTCCCTGCACATAAGTAACTACCGAATGGATCGTTACTTTCTAAAGCGATATGAATCATACGATAAATTAATAAGAAGAACAGTGAAATAACAACACTTGCTCCTAAAAATCCGAATTGCTCGGCAATGTTTGTAAAAATAAAATCGGTATGCGGTTCTGGGAAGTATACTTGGCCATTCTCCCAGCCTTTTCCGTGTAGTTCACCTGAGCCGGTTGCTAAAACAGCTTGCCTTAACTGATATCCTTGCGTTTCGTATTCATAAGGCGCTAGCCAGCCATAGAAACGATCTAATTGATATTCTTTTAAAATATGTTCCTTAAAGAATGCTGTATGTTCAAAATAAATATACGTTAGCGTAGAAGCAGCCGCGATAACAATGGTAGCTAAACCGAAAATAAAGCGCCAGCGTACACCTGAAACTAAAATCATTGCTGCAATCATTGCTGAAATAACCATTGTATTTCCTAAATCAGGTTCTTTCGCAATTAAAAGCAGCGGTGGTAAACTCGCAGCGAATATTTTACCGAGTAAAATTAAATCCTCGCGTGGAGAGCGAAACGGATATTTTTCATTATGATTGACGATAATGCGGCCAATAACAATGATTAAAAATAATTTCATAATCTCGGAAGGCTGGAAGTTACCAAGGCCTGGCACACTATACCAAGCAGTAGCCCCTTTAATTGTTACTGCTCCAGGGATTTTTAATTCAAGTCCAATGAGTAAAATCATCGCAAATCCGTACAAATACCAAGCGATTTGCTTATATCGGTCAAAATCAATAACCATAATCGCAACAATTGCGACGGTCCCAATGACATACCATTGAATTTGTTTTGCTACAAAGTTTACTTTTTGCAGAGCTGGTGGTAAAGATGGCTGCGCACTTGCAATGGCAAAACAACTAACAGTTGCAATTGCGAGTACAATCAGGATTAATATGTAATCTATTCGATATTGGGAATTCTTATCTTTCACCGTACGTAGTCCTTTCTATTACTCTTTATGAAATGAAAAAAAGACGCTATTACCATATTAGCGGATTTTGGGCTGTTTGCAAATATGTTGTTTTGAATTTAGATGTGGGATGTTAGATTATATAAATATAAACTGAAAAACCGATAAAAAACCATTCTTTTTGGATGGGAGAGAGGATTACGGCTATGCGCAGAAGCGGTCAGATCCCATGCTATGTGAAAACAAAGAGAGAAAACGAGAGCGGTTCTCCTTTATTCTTCATAGCCCCTATTTATCCAGCAAGTACCTTTAATAATATAGGAAATAAATATTGGGCTTTCATAAATAGCAGGAAAAGGGAAGAACAAGAGAGAAATAAAGAACCAGCCATAATAATAATTTTATTTTGCCTTCTTTGAAATTTGTGATATGATATAAATATATTACCAGGTACTAATAACTGATGTTATTTAATAAATTTAGGGGGATAAATAAATGAATCTTCTCAACTTAAAAGGAAAAAACATTATTGTCATGGGCGTTGCGAACCAACGAAGCATCGCTTGGGGAATTGCTCGTTCATTACATGAGGCAGGAGCAAACTTAATCTTCACTTATGCAGGTGAACGTTTAGAAAAAAACGTACGTGATTTAGCTGAATCATTAGAAGGGCAACAATCACTTGTTTTACCATGTGATGTAACAAACGATGAAGATATCGCTCGTTGCTTCCAATCCATTAAAGAAGAAGTAGGTGTTGTTCACGGACTAGCACACTGCATCGCATTCGCAAACCGTGATGACTTAAAAGGTGAATTCGTTGATACATCTCGCGACGGATTCTTACTTGCACAAAACATTAGCTCATTCTCATTAACAGCTGTAGCAAAAGCAGCAAAACCGTTAATGACTGAAGGCGGAAGCATCGTAACATTAACATACCTTGGCGGCGAGCGCGTTGTGTCGAACTACAACGTAATGGGTGTTGCAAAAGCATCACTAGACGCAAGCGTAAGATACTTAGCAAACGACCTAGGACAGCACAACATTCGCGTAAACTCTGTATCAGCAGGACCAATCCGTACGCTATCAGCAAAAGGTGTTGGCGACTTCAACAGCATCCTAAAACAAATTGAAGAACGTGCACCACTTCGTCGTAACGTAACACAAGAAGAAGTTGGAAACACAGCGTTATTCTTATTCAGTGATTTAGCGAGCGGAGTTACTGGTGAGAACATTCATGTGGATTCTGGGTATCATATTTTAGGGTAATAATTGAATGGAAAATAACTGTAAAAGCATCTCTTCAGTATAAGAGGTGCTTTTTATATGCCTTAAATTTGCATACAAACTTATTTTATAAACATAGAGTTAATAAAAATTAGGAGTTTTATTTCCAAAAGGAAACAGCGGGATTTTTAAAACTGTCTTAGAGAATGAAGAAACACTTATGGAATGTAAAGTAGAATAAATGTAATTATTGGGGGTGTCTCATAGCTGATGAGACAGTTTTTTTAATAAGTATTCCAAAGCTTAGTAGGGAATTATTTTTTTGAATAACATGATGATGAAAAAACTCCTTCTATATCTTCTGTTTTCAAATATAACGCTTGTAAGAAAGGTATTTATACAAGAGTATATACTTTCCTTAACAAAACCATAGATAGCAAGAACTTAAGTGTAAGAGTATTAATATTTCAGATGGTAAATAAGAGAGTGTATAAATTCCTGTTGTTTAGTAGTTTTTTAACAGAAAGTAAATTACTTTAAAGCAAGGAATTAGAGAAAGAGGAATATAGAAAAGCATTATGCACATATATAGGGTATGCAGAGAGTTTACAGGATGTAATGCCTGGAAATTGAATGTTGTAGTGTATAAATCAAAATAAAAATGCTTTGAAAGGGGAGGGATAAAATGAAAGGAATTATCCTTGCCGGTGGAACTGGATCTCGATTGTACCCTATTACAAAGGTCACAAATAAACATTTGCTTCCTGTCGGTCGCTATCCAATGATTTATCACTCTGTATATAAGCTTCGGGAATGCGGTATTACAGATATTATTATCATTACCGGGAAAGAACATATGGGTGATGTAGTCAGTTTTCTTGGCAGTGGAGCTGAATTTGGGGTGTCTTTCACATATCGTGTACAGGAGAAAGCTGGAGGGATTGCTGAAGCACTTGGATTATGTGAGACGTTTGTGGGAAACGGGAAAATGATTGTCATTTTAGGTGATAATGTTTTTTCTGACAACTTGAAACCATATATAGAAAATTACAGAAAGCAAGGGGAAGGAGCAAAAATTTTATTAAAAGAAGTAGATGAACCGCAGCGTTTTGGTGTTCCTCATATTCAAGAGGGGAAGATTGTATGCATTGACGAAAAACCAGTCTTTCCAAAGAGCAACTATGCTGTAACTGGAATTTATATGTATGATAGCAGTGTGTTTTCTATGATTAGTAAGCTCAAACCTTCTCAACGAGGAGAATTGGAAGTAACCGATATTAATAATGAATATTTAGTAAGAGGAGTTCTCACCTACGATACGTTGCAGGGGTGGTGGACGGATGCTGGAACGCATCTGTCACTACATAAAGCAAACAAATTAGCTCAGCATGTGGATTTTGGTGATGAGTTTAATGGAGGGGGAGGGAAGGTTTGAAGACGATTCCTGTATCACTTTCTGATGTTAAGTTAATTGAGCCAAGTGTATTTCATGATGCGCGCGGATATTTTAAAGAAAGCTATAATGAAAAGGTGTTGCAACACTTTGGCATCCACCACAAATTTGTACAGGATAATACATCGTATTCAAAGGAAGCGGGTGTGATAAGAGGACTGCATTTTCAACTGGAGCCAAGAGCCCAAACAAAGCTCATACAGGTCATACAAGGTGCGATTTTTGATGTTATTGTGGATTTGAGGAAAGGGTCTCCAACTTATAAGAAATGGCAATCATTTTTGTTGACAGGTGATAATCATCGGCTGTTACTTGTACCAAAAGGATTTGCACATGGCTTTTGCACACTCGTTCCTCACACAATTGTACATTATAAAGTAGATGAATTTTACGAAGCATCATGTGATAGTGGAATAGCATGGGATGATGAAGAATTTGCTATTTCATGGCCCGTAAGTGACCCGATTTTATCAGAAAAGGATGGCAGGTTACCTAAATTTACAGAAACAACTCATTACTTTCAATTTAAGGAGACATTGACATGAATGTACTAGTTACAGGAGGAGCAGGTTTTATTGGTAGTAACTTTGTCCGTTATTATATTAACAAGTATCCGAGTTCCTATGTTATCAATTATGATTTGTTAACATACTCTGGAAATTTATCTAGTATTAAGGATATTGAATCTTTCAGCAACTATACATTTATACAAGGGGATATAAGAGATGTAAAGAAAATTCACTCTGTAATGAAAGATTATAAAATTGATAGTATTGTACATTTTGCAGCGGAATCGCACGTAGACAGAAGTATACAAGGTCCTATGGAGTTTTATACGACAAATATAGTAGGAACAGCTGTACTATTAGAAGCAGCGAGAATGTGTGAGATTCAGCGATTCCTTCATATTTCAACGGATGAAGTGTATGGCTCGCTTGGAGAGACGGGGCGGTTTACAGAGGAGAGTCCTGTTTCACCAAATAGCCCTTATTCTTCTAGTAAAGCAAGTTCGGATTTAATTGCGCTATCTTATTTTGAAACGTACAAACTTCCTGTAATTGTTACACGCTGCTCTAATAATTACGGTCCATACCAATATCCAGAGAAACTCATTCCGCTTATGATTACAAATGCAATGGAAGATAAGGAACTTCCTGTATACGGGACGGGACAAAACGTGCGGGATTGGCTTCATGTATTCGATCATTGTACGGCAATTGATTTAGTTCTGCATAATGGAAGAGATGGAGAAATATACAATGTTGGAGGTAATAATGAAAAGAGAAACATAGAGGTTGTGGAAATGATTTTAGAAAAGCTAGGAAAATCAAAGAGTATGATATCATTTGTTCCCGACCGCCTTGGTCATGATTGGCGGTACGCAATCGATTCGTCTAAGTTACAAAGAGAGTTAGGATGGAAACCTGTATATTTATTTACGAAGGGCTTAGAGGATACGATAGATTGGTATATGAAGAATGAGCAATGGTGGAAGCCATTGAAGAGTAGGTGAGATAAAGTGAAAGTACTCGTTACAGGAGCAGGAGGTCAGCTTGGTAAGGAGTTTGTTGCGTATTTTGTAGAAAAGGGATACACGCTATATAGTTTCACAAGAAAGAAGCTCGATGTTACAGATGCCGTGTCACTTTTTCTTATCATGAAAAAACTACAGCCAGATCTTGTACTTCACTGTGCTGCTTACACACAGGTAGATGCTGCTGAAGAAAATTGGAAAGAAGCATATGCTGTGAATGCAGTGGGGACAAGGAACATTGCGGTTGCTTCTGAAGCAATAGGGGCGAAACTCGTATATTTTAGCACGGACTATGTATTTGATGGAGAACGTGCATGTGATTATCACGAATTTGATCAAACAAATCCTCTCAATGTATATGGCGCTTCTAAGTTTGCTGGTGAAGAAGCGATAAGAAATTTTCATAGCCGATACTTTATTGTTAGGACTTCTTGGTTGTATGGTAGGCATGGTCCAAACTTTGTAAGGACAATGCAGACGTTGGCTGATACGAAAAAGGAACTGCGCATTGTGGGTGATCAAATTGGGTGTCCTACTTATACAAAAGATTTAGTCTGTAAAATCGAGGAGATTGTACAGACGAACCGGTATGGGGTCTATCATGTGTCAAATCAGGGGAAATGTTCTTGGTTTGAGTTTGCTTGCCGTATTTTTCAAGAAATGGGAGCTGACGTTAAGGCTATCCCTGTGAAAACAGAAGAATACGGAGCGAAAGCAGACCGGCCGCGCTATTCGGTTCTACAGCACCTATGCTTGGAACTGAATGGTTTTTCTCCTATGAGACATTGGGAGGAAGCGCTCAGAGAATATTTACTAGAAACTTCATAATGTATGTTCTTTTTATCAAGAAGGGGATTTAGCTGTATATACAATTGATTCATTGAAAATTAAAAGATATTAATGTCAATAAAATCAATGCAGGGAACACATGGAGGACCCAGAGAATAGGTTTCTTAACTTTTTGCATAAATGAAAAAAGGAGAGGAGCATAAAGACGTATGCTCCTCTTCTTTATATTACGGCGTTGGCTGCGGCTTGATGTCGCTTATAACAGAAATATGACAAGTCGATAAAATCTTGATATTGTTGTCTTTTTTTATTTATTTTGACTTAACTTATTACATTGTCCGCAATCTTTTGGAGCTTTTTTCATTAAATCAAATCCCAACTCACAGGTGTTCCCTTAGTGATATCATTTTTTACTTTTCTTCCTAGTAAAATAGGAAGGTATTTTGGAGCCAAACCATAACCCGGACGAACCGCTTTTATATTTTCTGATGTGAAAAGATCTCCAGCTTTCATATCTTGTGCCACATATAAAGACCGTCGAAACTTTAATGAGTTTTTTTCCATATCAGTCGGCCCGTAATAAATCTTCCCTAGAGATTTCCATGCCCGTTCTGTTTCGATAACAAGGGATTTCAGTTCTTCTGGCTCCAGTGAAAATACGGAATCTACTCCTCCGTCGGCTCTGGATAAAGTAAAATGCTTTTCAATTACAGTCGCTCCCATTGCGACACTGGAAACCGCTACTCCCACTCCTAATGTATGGTCTGATAAACCTACTTCACATTGGAATAAATCCCTCATATGAGGGATTGTATAAATATTAGTGTTTTCTGGGGAGGCCGGGTACGTGCTCGTGCATTTCAACAAAATAAGGTCTTTGCAACCTGCTTCTCTAGCGGCTTTGACAGTCTCATCTAATTCTGCAATTGTAGCCATACCTGTAGATATAATGAGTGGTTTTCCAGTAGAGGCAGCTTTACGGATTAGAGGAATATCGGTATTTTCAAAAGAAGCAATTTTATAACAGGAGACATTTAGGGACTCTAAGAAATCAACAGCTGTTTCATCAAACGGAGTGCTAAACGGTACCATCCCTAGTTCATTACATCGATCAAATATCGGTTTATGCCATTCCCAAGGGGTATATGCTTGTTGATATAGTTTATAAAGCGTGTTGCCTTTCCATAAGCTATCTGAATCTTCTATTTTAAACTCTTTGTTATCCATATCCAGCGTCATAGTATCAGCTGTGTAAGTTTGAATTTTCAGAGCATGTGCTCCAGCTTTTGCGGCAGCTTCAACTATTTTTAATGCACGTTCTAATGACTGATTATGGTTTCCAGACATTTCAGCAATGATAAATGGTTGGTGGTTGCGACTTATTTTTCTTCCATTAATTTCAATTTCATTCATTTTATCTTCTCCTTTTTAACCATTCATTTTTGCTTTACCGATTATATCTTTTACTGAGGTATTCCATCCATCAGTAAGTAAATGCAAATATTTTTTTTTATCTTTTAATCTATGATAACTACCGCCAGAAGGTTGCGGTTTCCTCATAACTTTTCCAGAACAAATGAATTTCCAATTTTCAATGAAAAGTTGTTCTATTTCTTGGCATAGTCTATCGTAGAAGGTTTTTAATGTATCATTTTCTTTGTAGGGAACTTCCAATTGAGCGATAATATCTCCCGTATCTAAGCTGTTATTTATATAATGAATTGTAATCCCTTTAGGTGTATCTTCAAGAAAACTCCATAAATTTGGATCAGCACCCTTATTCCAAGGAAGATAAGATATATGCAAATTTATAATTTTGTTATTAAATTTTTCAATAATGGAAGGAGGAATCATATATTTGTATCCATAGCTGATAATAAAGTCAATATTAATAAGAATAGGTGAATGAATGTCTAGTCTATTCTCATACAAAACAACACGATTTCCAGATGATTTAAGAAAACTGTATATATTATTACAGTTAGATCCTAATAACAGAATATTCATAATATCCCCCTTAACATTTAATATTGTAAAACCTCTGATACTACACGTGTTTTCCCAAAACCGTCCACAATTTTTAGTGCTTTTCTAGAGGATTTCTCTAAATCAAAGTTTCCGCTCTTAACAATCTCAATGGCATTACTAATATCCTTCTCATGAACTTCTTCTGATTTCCCGATATAAAAATCAACACCTAAACTTCCTACTGTTTCACATATTTCAACCTGATTATGCGCTACTGAAACCAATATTGCAGGTAAGCCTAAACAATATCTCTCCCAAGTCGTTGAACCCCCAGCACATATGGCTAAGTCTGCTTCGCTCATTAATCTAGACATATAATTAATTTGGCAATGGAAGTTCATATTCGAATGCTTTCTACATAAATCCTGTATAATCCCTTTTTGAGGATTTGATTGACCAACAACTACATCAATACGAAGTTGTTTACAATCAATTTTTTCTAGAGCCTTGATTGCTTTATAGGTCTCATTGGTGGAATCACTCCCGCCAAAAAATATAAATATTGTTTTAAGGAAGCTATCCCTTTTTCTCAAATTTTTCCGTTCTTTTAGAAATTCTGGTCTTAGTAATGCATATCGGGTACCTAAAAGTTTTATACAATGGTTTGGGATTAGTCCTTTATACCTTTGCTCCATATTTTTATAATAATTTTGATCTAATAGCAGATTACATATATGTGATCTATCTGCTAAATCATCTATAACCATTATATATTGTGTGAACTCTTTCAATTTTTCTTCCCACTTTTTGTCTAAAGCATAATGGTCTACAATTATCCAATCAACATGGTTTAAGTTCCTTTTTATAATATCTATTGTTTGCTGGGCATCTATTTCCCAACTAGTTTGAAGCCATTGGGCATGCGTGGTATCGCAATTATTTCTTACCAGAACCATCTTGGGTAACGTATACACTGTATATCCTTGATCTTTTATAAAGTTACACATATGGCCCTCTAGTTCTCTGGATATAAAAATTACCTGATGTCCACAATTTTTTAATTCTCCAGCTAAAGTTAAACAGCGTATGATATGTCCCGTACCTATTTGCCTTGAAGAATCAACTCGAAATACTATTTTCATAATATCCATTCCTAAAATAAAATTAATAGATTATATAAATACCTGTATTTATATTTGTTAGTATTATTAGTCATTCCACTTATATTAAAGGTGAGTAATAAAATATCTAGAATTGTGTACTCTAATATTCCATTATATTTAATAAATCATATTCATAAGTAGATTTGATTTTTTTCCATTCCTTTTTAGTAATTGCCACACGTACAACATCGTAAAATTCTCCATTCTTGTGTATATGTTCTCTAAATTTCCCTTCAATTCTTGAACCAAATCTTTCATGTATTTTTATCACTTTCTCGTTGAATTCAAATACTTCACCCCATAATTTATTTAAATTCATTTTAAAAAATACATAATCATATATATTACATTCTAAAATTCTGCCTAGCCCTTTCCCTCTAGCAGTTATATCAGCAATATAATATCCCCACGAACAATGCTTATTTTTTATATCAATATTATTAAGGCTTAGTACCCCTACATCTGTACCATCTTCTAATCTTATAATCCAGTATTTTTCCGCATCAGATGCCATGATTTTTTTGTACCATTTTATTTGATCTTCTAAAGTAAGTATAGGGTCTGTATACATGTATTTTGTTACTTCAGGTAACGTCCGCCAATTCATAATCATTTCCAAATCTTTTTCTTCTATTTTTCTTAAACAAACATTCATAAGATACTCTACCCTCCTTATAAATTGTTATTAAATGTTTTGTTCAACATGGTAGTTAATATAAAACTTTTCTGTCTTTTTTTGTGATAAACGTAGTACATCGTCAAGTGAGAAAGATTATAAACATAACAGTATTTTTAAAATTAGGAAATCTTATTGCGATAATGTCTTACTTTATAGGTTATCTATAATTGGTCTCTACCAAGCCGTCCATCCACCATCTATACAAATGTTTTCTCCGGTAATATAGCTAGAAGCGGAGGAAGCCAAAAAAACCATAACTCCTTTTAAATCTTCTGGTTTCCCGATTCGTCCAAGTGGATTTTTGTTTTTTAAATGTTCAATAAACGATGTGTTTTTTTGAATCTCCTCATTAGGAAACGGTCCAGGTGAAACTGAATTTGTCCTAATTCCATATTTTCCATAGTGACATGCCACATAACGAGTGAATTGGTTAATTGCCGCTTTTCCAGCTCCGTAGTTTGGCGGATTATTTAAACCGCTATTTCCATAAATCTCTGGATTTGGGGAAACAATTCCATACATGGAAGATACGTTAATAATGCTCCCACCTTTTTGGTCAATCATGATTGGTAAGACGGCCTTTGTACATCGAAAAACTCCATTAATTGTGCCATCAAAACCTTTTAGCCAATTAGACTCTGTCATAGATTCAGCATTCCCAAGAGCGCTGAAAGAAGCATTATTTATGAGTACATCAATTTTTCCATTTTCCTCTATGATTTTAGAAAAGCAGTCCTGTATTGTCAGCTCATCTTGAATATTTAAATAACCGCTCTTGCATTTTGTTCTATTTTTTTTTGATAATTCTTCACTGAGTACTTTACATTTCTCCTCATTTGAACTAACAATGTAAACGGTAGCACCAGCCTCGGCTATCCCTTCTGAAATTGCTTGACCTAAATAGCCTGCGCCTCCTGTCACAACAACTACTTTTCCCGTTAAGTCAAAAAGATTATTTGTATTCATAAATGATCTAACTCCATTTTCTTGGATCAATTATTTTGTTGGGTAAATCTTGAAAGACATCTTGTATTTCATTCACAATACTTTCTGTTAATGGCGGTAAATTTATAATTTGAAGATTGTGTTTTAATTGCTCCATAGTTTCGCAACCAATAATTATTTTTAATATCTCTGGAAGATCTCTGATATACAACATTGCCATTTCCATTACACTTAATCGTAAATCTTTGGCTAATATTTCTAATTTATTCAAAGGTATTTTAGCATCTTTTAAATGATCTGGCAGTTCACTTGGGGACATGAGTAATAGTCCTTGCAGATAGATACTTCTTCCGTATATTTCGATATTAGATGCACATAATTTCTTTAATAAACCTGTTTTTATCAAACGTTGATCAAATATATTAATAGGTACTTGAATGACATCAAAACAATCCAATTCGATTACAGTCTCGATTTCTTTGGGTTCGTAAACAGACACACCGATTTTCTTTACAAGGTGATTTTTCTTGAATTTAATGAGATGTTGAACGACTTCTCCATGATGAGCAATTATGTCTAAGGGATCATGCAACAAACAACTATCAAGTTGTGAAAGTCTGAGTCTAGCTAATGAATCTGAAATAGTTTTCTCCATAAATTGATAGCGTTCATCAAAAGTTAGGAGACTGTTTGAATGTACAGAAGGTATTTTAGTAATGACAGAAGGTGTTTTTTCAGTGTTTTCAAACTTTTGGCTTTCTATATACTCCCCGATTAATACTTCAGAATCACCATATCCTGATGCAGTATCTAACGAATCGACTCCATGACAAATTGCATAATCAATTATCTCCAAACTTTTTTCCCTTGTTGGCATTCCAGTTTTATTTGCGATTCCGTAATGATTCCCCAATTGGGCAGTTCCTAATGTTAATTTAGATACATAATTATTTTTTTTAAAATTGGTCATATTCACGACTCCTATAATTACACACTAGATTTATGATTCAAGTAAAGTTGCCTGGTTTATTTCCTCAACTAATGACTTTTGGTCAATCCACTTTACAGATATATCTTTATTGATTTGAGTAATTTTTGGATTATTAACTATATATTCTTTTAATTGTTGAAAGAATAAGGGTTTCCTTTTCACATTAAGATTTTTGTATAGTTCTTCAAACATTTCTAAATCTTTGGGTTCGTCTAATGTTAAACGCCAGGAAGGATAGTCAAATTCTGTTGGCAACTCAACGTTATTTATAGAGAAAAGCGAAGGATTATTGATAAAATAAAAAGAAAGGTATTCAGTATGGGTTAATGGTTTTGGATAGTTCGTAAGGCGACGGAGCGCTTCGACGGTTATTACATTACTTGCAACTCCCATTGGACTTGTTTTTGCTTGGGTGAAATCTGCTCCGCTTTTTAAGTGTTGTTGAATTAAATAGCTGGTGATTTCAGGTGAAACAGCTGGGTCATCTCCTGTTATGCGAATAATAATATTCGCATTCGTCAATTCGGCTGCTTGGAGCATCCGTTCGGCAACATTGTCCGGATCGCCTCTTACGATTTTTACTCTTCCGTCCATTGTAAATTTTTCAAGCGGATCATCCTCAGGAAGATGGGAAGTAGCTAAAACCACCTGGTCGGCTTCAGGGATTGCCAGACAATTTAAAAGGCAGCGTTCAATTGAAGGAATCCCATTTATAGGTAGCAGTGCTTTTTTGGGTAAGCGAGTCGATTTCAGTCGACAGATGACAGCTATGGTAATTTTAGGTTTTTCGATATCTTCTAATGTTATAGGTTCATTTGCCTGTATCGTCGTTCTCGCAATCTGGGATAGTAGCTCTTTTGCTTTTAGAGGTATGAGAGCTTTAGCATTTTTACATTTTTTACAACTGATTTTTTCAATTGTGATGATTTCACCTTCTTTTATTTCTTTATTGGCGACAAATCTTAGTGAAGTATTTTTCTTTGTTTCTTTCATACTATTCCCCCTTAATTATTTAAGTTTTGAGTAATAGTTCACTACTTTTTTTACAGCTTTGATAACATCCTTTGCATCCTTTTCGGTCATCCCAGAATACAACGGCAATGTGATTAGCTCTTCATATATCCTTTCTGTATGAGGGCAAATTCCTAACGTATATCCCATTTGTCTGTAAAATGGTTGTGTGTGCACCGGAATATAATGAACATTGACACCGATATTTTCTTTCTGCAATGCTTGAAAGATTTCTTTTCTGTTAACTTTTAGCATCGGTAAATTTAATCGAATTACATATAAATGCCAACTCGAATCAATATGATTTAATTGCTTTGGAAGAATAATTTCAGGCAACTCTTTTAGTTCCGCATGATACAACGCCACATACTTTTTCCTTTTGGAAATAAAAGAATCTAATTTTTGCAGTTGGGATAGACCAAGAGCTGCTTGGATATCTGTCATCCGATAATTATAGCCAAGAAATTGCATTTCATAGTACCAAGGACCGTGATTATCAATTAATTTGTCAAGATCACGAGTAATTCCATGTGTGCGGAACTGGAGAAGTTTTTGATAATACTCTTCATCATTTGTTGTAATGATTCCACCCTCGCCTGTTGTAATATGTTTGACGGGATGAAAGCTGAACATGGTCATATCGCCAATCGAACCGATTTTTTTATTTTTATACGTAGCCCCTAACGCATGGGCAGCATCTTCTATTATGATTAAGTTGTATTCTTGAGCAATCTTAAGAATTTTATCAAGTTCAGCGGGCTGTCCTGTAAAATGAACAGGTATAATCGCCTTTGTTTTAGTTGTAATCTTGTCTTTTATTGACTCAGGATCAATATTGTAAGTATCGCATTTAATATCCGCAAATACCGGAACTCCTCCTTGATAAAGGATACAGTTGGCACTGGCCACGAATGTCATTGGTGTCGTAATGACTTCATCACCATCGGATATCCCCGCAGCAAAACAAGCTCCATGCAGGGCTGCCGTTCCACTTGAGAATGCAACGGCATATTTCGCACCCACATAAGTTGCTACCTGTTCTTCAAAATGTTTTATCATTGGACCCGTTGTAATAAAATCACCTTTTAAAACGTTTATTACTGCCTGAATATCATCTTCGTCAATGAATTGTTTCCCATATGGCAAATAGTGCTCTCGTATAGGTATTCCTCCATGAATTGCTAAACAATGCTTCATGCTCCTCAATACTCCTTATATGTTGTTTTTAGTTGATTTGATCCATTCTTCTGTTTTTTTGATACCTTCCTCAAGGCTTATTTTAGGTTTCCAATTCAGTAAGTCCTTAGCTTTCAAATAGTTGCATAACAGCTTTTGAATCTCACTTTGAGGATGAATATGTTGGACATGTTGAATAGTTGAAGGATTACCCGAGATGAGCAGTGCTAATTCATTAATCGGAATATCTCTCCCAGTTCCCGCATTGATGATGTGGCCGTTTGCCTTTTTCGAATATCCAGCCATAACAACAAATTCTGCACAATCTTCTACATAAAGTAAATCCCTTGTTTGTGTTCCATTTCCGTAAATACTGAGTGGTTTTCCATCTAATTTATTGTTGATAAAAATAGCTACAACCCCACCTTCGCCGCCTGTTTTTTGAAAAGGTCCGTACGTATTAAACGGCCGAACAACTACAACGGGCAAGTCATAGGCATAGTAATAAGAAAGAACCATATTTTCAGCAGCAATTTTTGCACCTGCATACGGAGAAGCGGGTTTTATCGGATCTGTTTCCGATATACCACTTGGATTAGAAGCGCGGTCATAGACCATGCACGTGCTCATAAAGACCATCTTCACATGATGTTTACGGCATTGTTCTAGAAGGTTGAAAGTGCCGATTGTATCATTTTCAAATGTTGTTTTAGGATCGTCAATACTGTCTTGAACATTAATGCTTGCCGCAAGATGGTAACAAATATCGAATTGATGAGTTTGAAATATGTGATCCAGAAGTTGTTCGTCTTTAATATCTCCGAGTATGAATTTTTTTAGGTTTGAAATTCCTGAAAACTCGTCAATGTTGGCAATTTTTGAATTTGCTAGATTATCGAGTATCCATACTTGATGGTTATCTTGCAGCAATCTTTTAACGACCCATCTCCCAATGAAACCTGTACCTCCAGTTACTAAAACGTTCATGTGTATTCTCCTCCTTTTTATATCAACTTTTCACTTTGTATTAATTGACGAAGCTCTTCTTTTGTAATGGGCTTTTGATTATCGGATTGATAAGTTCCCGGTGTAGCTTTTTTTGTATTTTTATAATTTAGATTCTTTTTGAAGAATGTCGGAATGATAAACATATTTGGCAATTCTAATGCATACATGGATTCATCATAAGTCATCAATTCTTCATATCTCTTTTCGCCCGGCCGTAAGCCGATTTCTTCAATTTTGAGCTTATCGATAGGTATATTATATTTTTTTGAAACTTCTTCCATAACAACATAAGCAAGATCATTCAAAGAGATAACAGGCATTTTTAAAACGAATGTTTCTCCGCCGGTTGATATTTTCATAGCCTCGATTGTCAGCGTTGTTGCCTGTTTGAGTGTCATCATAAATCGGCTCATACTGAGGTCTGTAACGGTTATTTTTTTATTTTCCTTTATTTGATTCACAAATAGAGGAATAACCGAACCTCTTGATCCCATCACATTGCCGAATCTTACACTCGAGAAGATTGTATTACTAGAACCCTTCGAATATTCAGCAGAACTAATGAGTCTTTCGGCGGTGAGTTTTGTAGCACCGTAATTATTAGTTGGCGAAATTGCTTTATCTGAGCTGGTAAATACAACTTTTTTCACATCTTGGGCAATAGCTGCTTTTATGACATTTTGGGTACCAACAATATTAGTCAATACTGCCTCATAAGGATTGTATTCACAAAAGGTAACGTGCTTCATCGCAGCAACATGAAACACATAATCAATGTCCTCCATCGCGCTGTACACACGGTCGTAATTTCGAATATCGCCAATTAAATAACGAAGCTTTGGATTATTGCTCCCTATTTCGCTTTGTAACATGAATTGCTTATACTCGTCTCTACTAAAAATCCTGACAACATTTGGGTCTTCGTCAAGAATATGGGTCAATAAACTTCGGCCGATGGTACCCGTTCCACCAATAATTAGTACTTTCTTATCTTTAAAAAACATCTACATGTTGCCTCCTAGTTAAAGAACTCGCGTAATAAATAATGTAAGGATATGTGAATTTTCTCCTATATAACTTTATCCAGAAACCTCATGTCGTGTGTGGGCTTCTCATTCATATAGAGAACATCAAAATTTCGAATTCTTGTCGTCTCTGGTAAGAAATACAGCTTTATTTTAAGGGGTCTCAGTACCTTCATTTGAGAGTTTGCTACTTAAATCATTTGATTTTCCAGTCATTTCTTTTATTAGCTTGTGCAGTTTTGGCACAGCAGTTTTTTGTGGATAGTTGTGGTTTAAAAATTGGTCTCTTACTTGCTTTCCCATTTGTAGAGTTGGAGGGTGGTACAAAATGTTATGAATAATCATTGAAGCCGTTTCAGCGTCATGGGAGACTAAACCATCTAATGTATCATAATAAGGGTAATTTCGATCCAACGACTGTGACTTGTAAATGACTACAGGTTTATTAAGTAACATGGCTTCTAATCCTACAGTCGAATTCGCTACTACTACAATATCTGAATTCGCAATAATATCATAAATATTCACTTCATTCGTTACATACTTAACTGATGAATATACTTTACTTAGATTCACATACTCGCTAACAAGATTCCGTGACTTCTCCCAAGGATGCGGCTTGATGATTACTGCTATTTCAGGATCCTTTATCAAAAGTTTTGTTAATTCTACATAAAATGAAGTATTAAATGGTTGAGTGGCGATGAAAACTATTTTTTTTTGTGCGTTAAGTCCCATTTTTAGAAGAAGCGAGGATTTGCTCATATGATTAATGGTAAAAATATCGTCAAATCTTGGATGTCCTACTACTGATATTCGATTTTCTTCTACACCTTTTTGGAGATATAAATCCTTTTCATAAAAACCATGGACAACTTGTTTTGTTGCGAAAACTGGGAAGAAAGCTTCTTCCCCCATAATGACTCCATGCTGCAAGCAAAAACTCGGAATGCCTTTGCTTGATGCTACTAGAGTAAGGATTCGACTGGTTATCTCCTCTGTCGTTCCGACAACTACGCTAGAAATAAGATTTTTTTCGAAAATAAGATTGACCATATCAATTTTCTCTATCATTAATGGAATATTAGCCAAAAACTTTTCTTTAAAATATGAATTATTAAACGCGGGGTGATTTTCGTGTGAAGCGAAAATAGTATGAGCCTGTTGGATAAATGAATCGGCAATATCAGGAGATTGTCTTGTATAATCAGCCATACAAATGACAGGAATATTATACGCCTGTTGCTTTCGCCATCTAGCTAAAATCAGTGTATCATTTGGATCGAACTGAGAATAATTACTGACGGAAAACCGAAGATAATCAAAATTCAATAATGTCTTTCCTTGAATCGGCTTTTTCTGCATTGGTTTTTGAATTGGCGTTAGCCATTTTTCAAATTGAGGCTGAATTTGGCTTTCATCTAACGTTTTGATTATAAGATGGTTATTAAAATCCTCTCTCATCATTTCTTGTTTTAATGAATTATCTAGATATTGATAAAAGTTACTTAGTAAAGGTAAGGGGATGTCACGATATGTTAAACTTGCAAATGTCTCTATAAATTCTAAATTTAACAACCAATAATTTTTCAAATACACCTCTTGCAACTTATTGCCTTCCTCTCTGCTTTAAATCTTCACGTAATTCTTTACATGTTCTTTGTATCGGTAAATTCTTGATAAACTCATTTTTTTCTTCTGCGAAAAGCTGATGGTGTATGGAATGCGGAGTAATATAGTTGATATCTAAAATCTCATTAATAGGATAAAAACTCCAAAAATGGTTAAGCCTCCAAAAAAAACGAGCATCTCCTATTCGATAAAACTCAGGATTTTCATCCCAATATGATCCCCATTTTTGTTGCAGCACTGGCAAAACAGAGGCACTATGCATAATGGAACAATGATCTATAATACATGATGCAATGGTTATAATAGATTTTGCGGGTCTCTGAACTTTTTTTACAGGATTTCCTTTTTCATCAAGATGAATAGTTATTGATGCAGAATAGGCAATTTGAACTTCTTGATGCTGCTCAAGAAAATCCACCATTTTTTCAAGACGATTTGGTACATACATATTATCATCCGTAGCGTATGTGATATATTTTCCTTTCGCATCCTTAAGTGCTTCATTAATCAAAACCGCATATCGAATTTTTTCGACGCGCTCAGAAATACTGTTTATGTTACTGCGATAAAATTTAATTCTGCTGTCTTTTAAAAAGGGCTTGATAGCATCTTGGGTAGACTTATTAGAATTATCGTCCATCAGTAAGAGTTCAAAATCCTCAAGTGTTTGATTTAATATGCTATCAATGGCTTTCCCTACATAATCGGGTTTATTATAACTTGTCATAATTACTGTTACTTTTGGCAAATCAATACCTCCTTGATTGTGAATAGAAGTAAATAAGACATACAACGTATTGTATAAAGTAGTCGGAAACTGTAATAAACTATAGAACCAAATATTAAATTATATCATTATTGATTAAATATATAAGAGGTCAAATGCCAGAAGTTTAGAAAATATGGCCGTCCTGATATCCTAACAAGAATTTTGAGCATATTTTAGCGATTGAAGTACAGTATCAGTACTAACAGATTTCATCCAACCCAAGCATCCATCATAGAAGCCGTACCAGCATTTCTATCAGGATTACCCAATTGTCCAAGCTGTGCTTCGGCGGCTTGAGCTAAGCTACATGTCAAAATTTCAAGTCAGTTATAGTATATTTGTAACATCAAGAGCTGTTGTTTACCCTGTATAGATACTGTAGCCATGAGTTTTCTTCAAATGATTGAGCAATCAAATGATAAACCTCATCGGGTTCTGCTATTTTTACTGCTTCAATTAATGAACTTATATCTAACAAGCCACTAGATACAAATTCAATTTCTCCCTTAAATCGTTTAATATTTTTATTATTTGTTGTGGCCGAACTGCTCTTTAGTCCATGCACTTTATAATTTTTACTTAATGAAAAATTTGCTAAATAGGAACAATCTTGTCTAGAGATACCAGTTATCAAAGCTTTCTTCATCTTCTCATCTCCAAGAGATAGTAAATTAAGCTATTCTGGCACTCTATATACATATGTTAACTAAACTATAAATGAATGGACTTATGAACTAGCTTTATAAAGTTTGGACTCTTCAAGGCCGCCTTTATTAACGATGAAATGATAATGATTTTTCCTTTTAAGAAAGTTCATTTTGATTCTTATCAGTAAATAATTGTTCTTAATAGTAGAAGCTGTAATCATTGAGCACCAATAGTTGATGTTGTTTCATTGGAAAAACGGCTTAATGTTTCAGTACAAGTTAAGATTTCAAATAACATAAACAAAATCGTCGTGGTAACCATTACTGCATAAACTTCGAATTTCTCTGACATTAAAGCGATAAACATAGCAAGAACAATTAAAAATGTAATTACACTATAAAGGATTACAAGAATATTTTTATCTTAGTCTGTTCATTTTCTTTATGTGCCAGGGTTGAATTGGCTAATCTTGAATTCTTTTAGTTCAAACTTCCCATTTACACATTCTATATGTAAAAAACAAAAGTGGTACCGTATTCAAATGTGAAATTACGGAAGGAATGCATGGCTTGGATATTAATAGGAGTTGAGATGTACTGCGCCGCGCTTTGTCAGAAGTGAATTTTAAAAATTGAGCATTTTTTTTGTTTATCAAAAATATTAAAGAGCTTATTTATTTCTATTTTTCTATTCTCATCATAACAAGTGTCTGTTAATGAAAACTTCTGTTGGAGTGCTGATCAACCTATGGGCTGTCACATCTCTTCGCTATTTTCTGTGCACAGATGTGGAGATGTCGACAGAGTATATTTTGGCATACTATGCGAAAGCTTCTTCCGGTAAGCTAAACATATACTTCAACTCGGGCGTTATCAGATTCAAAGTATACAAGTCATCTTTCGTTACTGGACATTGGTGTGGTTTACTTATATCTTTTGTATAATCGTGTCGGATCAGACATTTTCAGACAGATTGGTTGGTATATAAAGGCAATAAACAGTCAGCATGATGGAGTTTATCTATCATGTAACCAAAAATGGGGTATCCTTAAAAGATATCAAAAAAACAGCTGTGAGCAGCATAGAGGGGTAACTGCCTGTTTTTCTTTGAATATTTGTATCTAAATTTAATCAAGTACAGTTCTGAATTCATTTATTAGTTCATATATTATTGAAGTTGCAAAAAACAAAAAGAGGAAGATTTATAATGTCAGAAAAAAATCCAAACAGAAAAATGAATTAATCAATCAATATATCTGGAGGGGGATAGGAGGTGGGCTTCTTTGTATTTCTATACCTAATCCTAGGATGGTGACAGCATATCTGTCATAGACTGTAATTATATTTCAGTTCTATTTAAACATTCCATAAAAGAAAAATAATTAGGGTGATCACTAACGATACCTTACAACTTTGTTAAAAAAATAAAATTTTATACAACTGTTGCACTTTTGTAATTACCTTACGAAAGGCGGAATAGCTGGTGCGAAAGTTTAACGTTAATGGAAAGCTAGTTGGTGAAGATTCATCAGTTTTTGTAATTGCTGAGGCTGGAGTTAACCATATAGGTTCTTTTATAGAAGCAAAAAAAATGGTCGAGGTTGCCAGTTTAAGCATGGCTGACGCCGTTACTTTTCAGCATATAGCCTATAATGAAATTAATAGTAGTAAATGCTCTAAGTCTGAATCAGATTGGGATAAATGGAGATTATCAGATGAGCAGATTATAGAATTGTTTGATGATGCACATAGATTTGGGTTATCTACGACAGCTTGTGTAGTAGACTTTAAGTCTCTTGAATTTGTTGTCAAGTCGGGTGCTGACTTTCTTAAAGTAGTTAGTGGAGATATTACATGCCATCCCTTTTTAGTTGAATGTGCAAAAACCAACTTACCTATATTTCTTTCTACTGGAAGTGCATTGTTGCCCGAAATAGAAGATGCTTTAGAAGTAATTGATAAATCTGGTGGGAAAAATGTAGTTGTATATCAAACTAATACTAAATATCCGACCCCGCCCAATGAAGTTGATCTTAGGGCGATGGAAGTACTTAAAAAATTTAAATATCCAGTGGGCTTCTGTGATCATACTGCAGGAACAGCTATCTCATTAGCGGCAGTGGCGTTAGGGGCTCATGTTATAGAAAAGCATTTTAGTTTAGATGCTACAATAAAAAGACCAGACTATCAAGTTTCTATTAATCCTCATGAATTAAATCAATTTGTAGCTGATATACGTAATATTAAAGAGGCAATGGGGAGGCCAATAAAACGTCGGCATAAGGATGACGAGAATTTTATATTAACTCGTAGGTCCTTAGTAGCTCGTAATGATATGGTTGCAGGTACAAAAATCCAATGGAGTGATTTAGCATATAAGCGCCCTGGAACAGGTACACAGCCTTCAGAAGCAAAGAGATTTATAGGCAGAAATTTAAAATATGATGTAAGTAAGGATGATCAATTATATGAAGATATGTTGGACGATAATTAATGAGTAAAACTGAGAGACGTACTGCATTAGTGTTAGCTAGTTCTGATGGACTTGGTTTAGCGGTGGCTAAAGGATTATACCGTGATGGACATAATGTGATTATTACAAGTAGAAGTGGAAAATTAGAAAAGGCTAAACAAGAAATTTGTGCTATAGATAGTAAAGCCGAAGTTCTAGCAGTTCAATCCGACGTAACTAAGATTGATGATTTAAATAAACTTATTATGCAGAGCAAAAGTCAACTTGGTAATATTGATATTTTATTTACCAATGTAGCTGGCCCTAAATCAGGAACTATAGAAGATTTAACTCTTAAAGATTTCAGTAAAGCACATAATGATCTGCTATTGCCTGTAATTTATTTAACTAAAAAACTAATTTCTGACATGGTATCTCGTAAATGGGGAAGGATTATAATAAATTCTTCGATTACTGCTAAAGAACCTTCAGAAATGCTTACATTATCAAATGTATATAGAGCTGGTCTAGCTTCTTTTTCGAAAACTCTCGCTCATCAGTTTGCGAGTCATGGAATTACAGTTAATACTGTTGGACCTGGTTCTTTTAAAACTGCTCGTGCATTAGAATTGCTAAGTGAAAGATCTAAAATACAAAACCGTAAAGTTGAAGATATTGAATTAGAAATTGCGCAAAGTTTGCCGATGAAAAGGTATAATGAACCAATAGAATTTGGTAATGTTGTAGCTTTTTTAGCTAGTGATGCTGCAAGTGCTATTACAGGTACTTTTATTCCAATTGATGGAGGAATTTCTCGTGGAGTATTCTAAATAAATATTTCAATAGTAGTTTCTTGTAAACGCATCTACGAAACTGTCAAATAAATCCTTAAAAGAGATTTAAGGAGCAGGGGCAGTTACTGGCAACTTTATATTATCTTAATGTAGGTAAACAAGTATCCACTGTATTTTAAGTATGCATATGCTAAAAAAGAGCAAACTTACCAAAAGTAAAGTTTGCCCTAAATAAGATTGAATTCAACCATCAGTAGTTTGTCGTAATTAATAGATAAAATAGATATCGAGATTTTATTTTTCCAACAAGTTATGTTTGTAATAGATTAAGGAAATGATTGAATAATATTAATCATTTCCTTAACTCTATGGCGAAATGTATGCTGCTTTATCACTATTTTTTGAGCTTTTTTAGCAATAATTTGTCTCTGTTCTTCATCATCCATATAGGCAACCACTTTGCGTAGGCAATCCTCATAGTCCCAATAAGATATCATTTCTTCTTCAGTAAAGAAGGAACGAAGATTAGGTTTTTCCTCTATTAGTTGAAAAGCTCCACATGCCGCAATATCAAACGTTCGGTTATTGATACTTTCGCAAATAATTCCAGACGTATTTTGATTATGCAAGAAATTGTGGTTTCGATGAGGATTTAATACAATGCTAGCCCCGTTGTAATAATATGAAACCTCTTGTGGCTCAACCCATGTATCTTTAATCATAACTCTTGGGTTGTTTCTCCATATTTTTTGCAATCTATTACGCCAGCCTTTTCCAATGAGTGTGATTTGATAGTTAGTATTTTTTAAAAGAAAATGGATGAGATTCACCCTTGTAGGATACGGATATCCTACAAGGAGCAAATCACTTTTGTATACATGTTCCACTAGCCGGGGTTTAAAAGTTGTATGATCTGTACCTAACGGTAAATGAAAGGCATGTGGATGAACTGATTGATAGTGCTTTAAAGCTCCAGTATCGATAGTAAAGACATAATCAAATCTATTAATAATTTGAATAGTCTTATCAAAATAAAAAGGATCTTCAGTCAGCCAACATGCCAGTTTAATACCACTTTCTTTTAAATATTGAATTGCTTGTACGGAAAGATGGTCTCCTAACATTGCCAAAACCAGCTGTGGTTGAAAAGTGGTAACAATAGACTGTAGCTTTTCTAGGGGCTCTGATGGATGAAAGTGGGTCCATTCATAACCATTGTTGTTTAGCTCAGTCCTAATACTTTGCTCCAAATAATTGTAAATACCGGGGTAACCGGAAGAGATATACAATAGCTTCACTATACATTCACCAATTATAGATGACATTTTCTAACCTGCGGTGGTTATAATGCTCTCAATATTGTCACAGCCAATGAATATAAAATTCGTAACATTTGGAGTTAGCAAATCTTGATCTAGCAATGTAACTATGCAAGTCGCTGGATCAAAGGATATAAACAATGCTGGCCCATAAACAAAACCTGATTTACCGACAACTGTTACAGTAGTTCCATGCTGTATACCGGAGAGCAGGAGACATATGCTTCCTTCACATGTTGGATCCATGAATAATGTTCCCTCCTTTGCACCAATTAAGTTAGTTTTTAAAAACTAATACTACACTATATGTTAATAGGTATACTTAAGTGCAGAGGCTGTCCTAGTGAATACACCCTTTTTTATAACAATTCCAAATTTCTTCCCTTTGGTTTGTTTATATTAACCAACGTATGTAATTGGTAAGAGGTTTGATTATTTCTTTAACACTTTATGCCATTATCCATATTTTTTTCGTAAAAGACTCATAGACTACTAGAGAGTCAAAGTTTTATTGGGAAACAATACATCGACAGATTTTGTATGAAAGGATTAACTATATGGGGGGTTGGTTTTGAATCCAAAGGTTTCAATCATTCTTACTAGCTATAATAAGCCTGTATTAGTAGGCAAAGCAATTGAAAGTGTACTGGGTCAATCTTTAGATGAATGGGAACTTTTTATTATGGATGACAATTCTAATGAAGAAACAATACATGTTATTAAACAATATTTAGGTGATTCAAGAATCGTTTACATGAATAGTACTATAAAAGATGACGAGCGTTATCAAAAAACAAGATATGCTGTACTCATCAACAAGGCGATTCCGTTAACAAGAGGAACATACATTTCTTATTTAACAGACGACACTGTCTATGTTCCAGAGAGGTTAGAAGAAATGACGTCTTTCCTTATAAGGAATCCTAAGATAGACATCGTTTATTCTTCTCAGCAGGTGAAATTTGTTGATTATCAATTGAAGCTGCTTTATGAAAGAGTAAGATCGGCAAGGAGTGTGCTGTCTAAAGCTGCCAACATTGTAGACCATTGTTCAGTCATGCATACGCGTTCAATATTAGAAGCGGTTTATGAAGAGTATGGGGGATATTGGGATGAGAGTCCTGTTCATTGGTATAATGGAGATGCTGCTTTTTGGGAACGATTAAATGGTTTTCAAGCGTTCCATCCTATTGATAAGATTCTTGATATAACATATAAAACGCCCTACTCTTTTCAAAATTTATATAACAATTTACCTATGACAATTCCAAATGGAACGTTGGTAAGAGGCTCAAGTCATCAAGTTTTTTTGATTGAGGGGCAGCAAAGAAGACTCATTACAAATGAGATGCTTATATATTTTAAATATGACCTAAAGAAAATAGTTACCATACCTGATCCTTTTTTATATAGATATGTGGAAGGATCTTCAATTGACAATTCAACTGCTATTCCAAATTTACGTGTTGTGCAGAATGAAAAAAACGAATTTTTTTATATCGAAAATAACAAGAAAAGACCAATAATGAATACATTGACTTTTCGGAAATTTAAATTTTCTTTCCGTGAAGTAATTAAAGTGGGTTCGGGCTTGTTGGACTCGATACCTTATGGAGTACCGATTTCCTCGATTTTACGTTGTGATACTTGTTTACCGGAAAGTAAAATATTAACCTATGTCAATCAATATTGGATTGTAATGAATTGCAAGCTCCATCCTATTGATAAAAAAGTAGTACAAAAGCTTAACAACCTGCATGATTGCATAAAGGTTTCCAGAACCGAGATAGAAGCTTTTGAAAAAGGAGAGCCAATTATCCCATATCTTAAGAGCAATCTTGGATAGAAATACCAGTCTCTCATAGCGGGAACAATTCGTACACTATCTGCAAAAGGGATTGGCAATTTTAACAGTATCTTAAAACAACTTGAAGAACGTGCACCACTTCGTCGGAACGTAACACAAGAAAATGTAGGAAACACAGCGTTATTCTTATTCAGTGATCTAGCAAGCTGTGTTACTGATGAGACTATCCATGTGAATTCGAGGTATTATATTTTAGGATAACAATTCTATATGAATGGATAAAATGAAAAAACCTCTTGGGTCGTAAAAAAATATACGATTCAAGGTTTTTTTGTGAAAATAAGTTTTTTAGAAAGAACTAAAAATCAAAAACAATTCTTACATTTTAGCGTAGAGTTGTACATCAATGGTGTATGATCCTTTTTATTTATTAGTGCCATTTGTACAGGCGTGCATAGAATGTATAAGAAATATGGGACTACTCAACTATGCCCTTGATTTAGGAGTGTAATAAGCTGAATTTTACCCTGTTTATTTTTGTTACAACAAAGGTATATGCATATACCACTATATCTTGTGATATAACAATAAAGCGCATAGACACGTTTTTGCAGTAGATTTCGCTAGTTATCTTATATTTTTATGGGATGATTAAATAGTCATAAAATCATTGAATGTAAAGGATGATTAATATGAAAAATAAAAAATGTTGTAACAGATGTCCAGTCGCATTTCCCTCACCTAGCCCACCTCTTTGTAGGCTGCGGGTTATTAATCTGGGGATAATTACTATTAATGATGCCAGCCGGCCTCATCGTATCCGTCAAGTATCAATGTTTCAGACTTGCCTGGTATCATTACTCAGGTGACGGTAACAATAAGCAACATGAGTCATACTTTTCCAATTGATACCTTATTTGTTAGACCATTAGAGGAGAACGTTATTATCGTATAAGATGCAGATAGCAGTCTTGATATGAAGGGGGGAACATTAACATTTGACGACTTTGCACCATTTCCACTGCCCAGCCACAGGCCAAATCGTTTCTGGTACGCACCAGCCGACTACCTATGGAGAGGGTGATAATTTTCCCTGCACCAGCACTACCATACGGATTGATCGGTCTTGAGCGTCTTCAATGGAACGAATCCACACGGTCGATGGCAGCTTTTCGTACGTGATGAGTTCGGTGTTGATACTGATTATATCGCCAGAGGTTGAGAACAGACCATTACTACTAGTCCTTGGTGTTAGAATGTTCTAAGTATTCTTCTGAATGAGCGGAGTTAGTTATATTTCTTTTTGGTTCCTTCAGCTGAAGCAGGAGGTTTCTTTATTGATAGAAAGAGGAGATATTTATAAATGAGAGATAGTATGTAAAGTGTATAGAGAATTTTTTTGCTTTGCAACAAATTCTAAAGTGTATTATGTTGACTAAAGAGGCTTCTGTATGAAAAGTATGGGTAGAAGTGTCAATCATATATTTCTCTAATTCAACTAAATTTAATTAAAACACAATAAGTTGAGAATTTGTTCATAACATATATCAATGTGTAGAGAAAAAACATCTCTACACATTGATGATTCAGGATTAAGCAATCTGAGTTGCTCGTAATGAAGCGAAGTCAGCTTCAAATCCGCCTGTAACAAATGGAGTCGTTGATGTAGTACTGTTAATTACTTCAATGCTAATCGTTGTAGGAACAGTTATTTCTAAAAGAGAAGGTGAAGTTAATACGTCCGCCCATTCTAAAGCGCCGGCTGCAGCAAGTGCTAGAGTGTCTGCAACTCTAGATTGTGAACCTCCAATAATAAAGCTACCGAAAGCATTAGTAGCACGTAATTGTCCAGTGAAATCCATACCAACTGATATAGCGGCAAGAACAGCCGCTTCAAGTAAAATACTTACCGAATAGTCAAGTGCATATACTCCGGGTTCTTGTAAAGTTAACCCGGCTCCTGTAGATACTACGTTGTTTAGTGGACCTGGAACAGGAAGAAGTAAAGTAGTAGTGGTACTAGTAAGAGGGGCAACTGGGCTGGGAATTGGTTGGTCAGTAGTAACTGCAAATGCTGATCCGAATGCAGGTCTTTGTGGTGGAAAATCAGGTGGAAAGGCAGGAGGGCACTTTTTAAAAAACTTACTCATGTTTTTCACTCCTTTATATATTCTTCATTAATATTTAATGAAATAATGAGCTAAAGTGGAAGGGCGTGTTCCTATTTTTTAAAAAAATGTTAATATGTGTATGATTTTGGTGTCGTAATAGAGTGAGGAGTGGAGGAGCTAATGGTTAGGAAGAAACATAATTTGACGAGGCAAGAGCTTTGGGATGATTTTTTACTAAGAAATACAATGGAGAAATGAAGAGAGGAATATCTACAGTGGTACTACTAGAAGCATTGAACGCCATAATGTTCATGACTATATGAGAAAATATAATGAGAGTATCTTATGTAATCTAATATACAAAATTAGAGAAGCTGAATATGAATAATTAGGGATTATTCATGAAGAAATAAATGAATTACAAGGTACATATTTATATTATGTAAATGTTATCAACTGAATCATTCGTAAATCATATCGTTAAATAATAATAGTAAAAATTTTTAATATAAAGCTTACGTAATTATAACTTAGCATCTATCCAAGCATGAAAGAAAATTATTAAGCAAATTCTTCCGTCCATTGAATATACTTTTAGTAATACGTTTATGGAAATGGGGGATAGAGAATGGCGAAAAAAAAGTCGGGGCAGAAAAAAAATGTACCGTCATTATATATGAGATCAATAGATGCTGAAGCACTTGAGAAGTATACACAGCGTACTTTTGTTATAAAGAAGGATACATTCACAAAAGAAAATCATATGGCACAACAAACAAGTCAAGAGATATGGACGGATGAAAAAAATGTAGCGAAGTCTAAAGAACAGGCAGAAGAAAAAGAAACAGATGTAGTGGAATATAGAGAGCAGCAAAAAGAAGCAGATGTAGCGAAGTCTAAAGAACAGGCAGAAGAAAAGGAAGCAGATGTAGTGGAATATAGAGAGCAGCAAAAAGAAGCAGATGTAGTGAAGTATAAAGAGCAGGCAGGGGAAAAAGAAGCAGATGTAGTGGAATATAGAGAGCAGCAAAAAGAAGCAGATGTAGTGGAGTATAAAGAGCAGACAGAGGCAAAAGAAGCAGATGTAGTGGAGTATAAAGAGCAGGCAGAAGGAAATGAAGAAGGTGTAGTGGAGTCTGAAGAGCAGCCAGAAGAAAAAGAAGTAGTGAAGTATAAAGAGCAAACAGAAGAAAAAGAAGCAGGTGTAGTGGAGTCTGAAGAGCAGGCAAAAGAAAAAGAAGCAGATGTAGTGGAGTCTGAAGAGCAGCCAGAAAAAAATATAGCTGAGCAGGCAGAAGAAGTACAAGAGGGTGTAGTGTCAAAGAACAAAGAACGAGAAAAGAGCGGTGCAGAAGTACAGAATAATAAACACAAATTCATATCTTTCCGTGAAATGACAAATGAAGAAAAAGTCTATTATTTACTGAATCGTCCTCATTATATTCCGAAAGCAAATTGTTTTTTTAGAACAAAACGAGCATCTTATATAGGGCGTATTATTGCTTATGAGAATGGACGTGTCAAAATTAAATCATCAACAAAGTTAATTGAAACAGTGATTGATATTAACGAGATTATATTGATTCAAATGATTGGAACGTAACTCATATGTAAAAGGTGGTAGCAGGCTACCACCCGATGTTTTTTTAGTTTACATTTACGTTATACACCAGAAATATTCACGTCTGGCAAACATTCAATAGCACAGAAACATTTTAAATCAACTGTAATGCAAGAATTTGTAGCAACTAGAGTATTACCGCTAGTAAATACCTCAATAAAACTAGTGGTAGGGTCTATAGTACCTGTAGCACTTCTTAAAGCAAGTACCCGCAATACGGCGCAACAATCGTCTACACTTTCTACACGAAAAATTGGAGAAGTTCCAGCAACAAATGTAGTTGCCCCAGTTGGAACAAAGAAGTTTGCTGTAAATGTACCTCCAAATTTAGTGAATAGTGTAAAAGGACGCGTGTTTGCGACTGGCGCAGAAGCGTTTGCACCAAGGAAAGGGATTTCGCAGCCTGTAGGACATCCACTACCTGTTGCGCAATCTTGCAATTCATCGATAAATTTTACAACATCGCATACGCAGCTTGAGTGGTGACGATCATGTCTTTCATCATTACAACTCATGAATTTCACTCCTTATATTTAGTTTTCATTTACACTATTAGAGTATTGAAATAGGAGCAAATAGGTTACGGTTCTTAGCATGATTTTTTTTGAAGGATAAGCCTTTATTTGTCCTAATTTAAAAGGGAGTAATGTCCTTGTTGTTAGGAGTTACACTTTAGGATTTGATAAATGGGAATAAGGAGATGGAACAATGTTTTTAAATAGCTGGCTTTTATTTTTTATTTTTTCGTTAGCTGTGTTTCGGTTTACGCGTCTCATTGTATACGATAAAATTACCAGCTTTATACGCGCTCCTTTTATTGAAGAGATACAAATTCAAGAGCAAGACGGGACCATGTCTACATATATGAAGGTGAAGGGAACGGGACTCCAGAAATGGATTGGGGAATTGTTAAGTTGCTATTGGTGTACAGGGGTGTGGATCAGTGCTTTTTTACTGCTCTTTTACCACTGGATTCCTAAAGTTGCAGAACCTGTGTTAGTATTATTTGCGATTGCAGGTGCAGCGGCTATTATTGAAACGATAATTGGACGTTTTGTTGAGGAATAAGGATAGGGGTTTCTACATTTTTATTCGTGGATAATTGAAGAATCTGAATTTAATAGTCTAAAAATAGGTGAACGGAAGTAAAAGGTTGTTCATATAGTGAATAGATAGAATTGCACAATAGAGGAGATGTTTGCCATGAGAAATAACCTGCAACCAAATCCATATAGCATGCAACAATGGTATCAACTGCAGCAACAACAACTACAGCAACAACAATTGCAGCAGCAAGGATTTGTAAAGAAAAAGGGTTGTAACTGTGGAAAGAAAAAGAAAGTTTCTGATCAACAAAACCAAAATTGAATAAACACTCATGTTATCGTGAGTGTTTTTGTTTTGTATGAAAATGGAAAACAAGGAAGCGATAGAGGGATGTGTGAAGTAATTTCATTATGATATTCCAGGGGAAGAAATTTGTACATGGTTAGGGAATATATTTATAGAGTAATGAAAAGATATTAAAGCGATTTTCTTGTTTCAAACAACAACGGAATTTCTGGTTTTGACAGAATTATCTTTTTATAGTTTAGTGAGTTATACGTTGTTATACGTTGGTTCCATTTACAGATGTGTGTATGTTATGGCTGCTTAGAGGATGAAGAAATGATTACTAATACCATCAAACTTTAGCAGTTTGCAACAGACGTATCCCGCAAGCATTGAATACCACAAAAACAATGTAAATCAACAGTGATACAAGAAGAGGTTGCACGTAATTCAGCGTGCGGGATAGTTAAGTAAGTACAAACAGGGTTTGGGCTAGTGTCAGGCTCTTTGCCTATAACAACGATTAACGCCCGAAGTACGGCACAGCAATCTTTATCTACACTTTCTACACGGAAAATAGGAGAGCGACAATTTTTATTTGCGGAAGGAACATATGCTTCGAATGGGTTTCCTGATTTTGTGAATAAAATAAATGGACGTGTGTTTGCCGCCTTTACTCTATAATGCGGACCGAGGAATGGGGCATTATGCTGTGATGAATAAGCGGTAGATGTGCATTCTTGTAATTCATATATGAATTTGACAACATTACATACACAGCTTTCATCAAAGTATGTATTGTGCTCGTCGTTGTAATTGTAGCTCATATTGTTCACTCCTTATCATCAAATTTATACTATTAGAATATGAGTCGAAAAGAATTGATATTACGTGAGACAAAGCTGATTTCTTTTAGCTGGGTATTATTTGAGGAAGATACAAAAAAGTCAGCACCATATTAAGGCGCTGACTTCTTCGGTAAATCTTTTCTTGCAATATATAAAAAACGAGATATATCTAATTTTTTCCCTCTAAAAAATTGCGGGGAGGAAATATAAAGCTCTTCTTTTGCACGAGTGATCGCGACATACATGAGCCGTCTTTCTTCTTCTAAAGCTTCAGACGTGTCTGTCACACGGTCATTTGCGTCTTTTAAAGAAGAAGAGTGAGGCAGTATGCCATCGCTTGCTCCGAGTAAAAAGACACATGGAAACTCAAGGCCCTTTGCATTGTGAATCGACATAAGAGATACGGCATCTTTTTCTTGCATCGTTTTCAATGCTTCCATTTCTTTTTGGCTTTGAATCGCCGTACTGACAAATTCTAAATAAGCAGGGATATCAGTAAAGCGATTTGCTGATTCCATCAGTTCTTCGAGCATTTCTTCTTGAATGTCTTTATGCATTGTAAAGGAAGAACGGTCATTGCTTTGTAAGTACTCTAGGTATTTACCTTTACCTTTAATAATTTCTTTTAGTGCTTTTTTTGGTTCCAATTCTTTAATAAATTTAATGAAGTCAATTCGTTCGTTTATTTTTTTGACTTGAAATGGTTTTAAACTTGGGTTGAGCAATAGGAAATGGAGGAGAGAAGGGAATCTTCCTTCGCTGTATTTCCACTGTTCACGTTCAATAAATGAAATGCATTCATCACGGCCAATATACATCATTGGCAATATGCTTGAGAGCGATTCGATTCGAAATGGTTCATATGCGAGGCGCAGATGATCTAATACTGGTTTAATTAAAGAATGTTCATAGAACGATTGACTTGCGCCGTGTTTAATGAATGGAACTTTATGAATTGTAAGTTGATCGAGTAAAGAACGGCTTACAGAATGTGTCCGATACAATAAGCAAAAGTCTTTATACGATCGCTCGCCGCTTGCTACTTTATCTTGAATGAGTTGCAGGATTTGATTTGCTTCATCAAGAGTAGTTGCAGGACGCGCATAAAATGGTTGTATGCCTTCTTCATGAACAGAATATAATTCTTTTTTAAAACGTTCTTGATTGAGTTTAATGACTTCGTTTCCAAGTCCAACGATAAATGGATTCGAACGATAATTTGTATTCAAAGCAATAATCGTTGTATCTTCAAATTCTTTTGGAAATGATAAGATAATTTGATGGCTTGCGCCGCGCCAGCCGTAAATTGCTTGATCATCATCACCCGCGATAAATAAATTATTCCGAGGCGTGGCCAATAGTTTTACAATCTCATATTGTGCATAAGACGTATCTTGAAACTCATCCACTTCAATGTAATGGAATCTATTTTGTAACTGCGTTAATAAAGGTGCGTTATTTTCAAGCATGTAGAATGTTTCTAGTAAGATATCATCAAAGTCTATATAGCCATATCTTTGTTTTACATCTTCATAGCGCTCATATACTTCACGGAATTCTTGTTCCACTGGTGTCTTTGCTTGTACATCTTTTGGACGATTTAATTTGTTTTTTTCGAGTGAAATCATTGCGAGCATTGTTTCTGCGTCATAATCGTCTTTTAAGCGCAATTCTTTCAAGATTTTCTTTATCATAATTTGTTTATGTTTTTCATTTGCTAAAATTTGCTGGTTATACCCTTGGCTACGAAGCAATTTTAAAAAGACCGAATGAAATGTGCCTGCGACAACATAGCGACTTGCAGCATGATTCATACCAGGTAAGCTTGCTACGCGGCTTCGAATTTCTTCAGCAGCTTTTTGCGTAAACGTAAGCAGTAAAATGTTGCGTGGATGAACATTTTTCACATTAATTAAATAGCCAACGCGAGTTGTTAAAACAGATGTTTTCCCGCTTCCTGCCCCGGCCAATGTAAGAACGGGACCTTCTGTTGTTCTGACTGCTTCTAATTGTTTTTCATTTAAATAAACACCTTGCTGTTCCAGAGCACGAAAATAAGCTGCATCATTATCCTTCTCTACAATTAAATTGACAGAGGTTTTCGGAATATGATAGGTTGCCTGCGGAACGCTAGCGTGCGTTAATATTTTTTGCGAAAATTTTTCTTGAGTCATACATTCACCTTCAAAACTATAGCATCAACTTTTAACTTTAGCGGAAGAAAAAGAAAATAGCAATGTAAAAAACAGGAGGGGGTTACCTCCTGTTTAGAAAATCATAACTCTTTTATCATCACAACATGTGGAATATCAGCTTCCATAAATACATTAGAAACAGTTTGATATCCGAGTTTTTTATAAAAGGATTCTGCATGTGTTTGCGCATGAAGTTTCAATTTGGATAGAGACTCTTCCTTGGCATATGCCTCAAGCGCATCCATAATGATTTTTCCGATTCCTTTTTTGCGATGAGAAGCGAGAACGCATATACGCTCCATTTTACCGATGCCTTGGGCGATGCGAAAACGACCTGCTCCGACTGGTATATCCTCATCATAGATAACAACGTGTTTAGAGATTTCTTCAAATTGATCGTATTCTTCTTCCGCAGACACATGTTGCTCTTCAACAAAGACTTGTTTACGCACAGAGAATGCATCTCTTAGTTGCTCGTCTGTTTGTACGATTTGTGCTTGCAAATTATTTGTTCTCCTTTCCAAGATGGAATGTTTCATGTACTGTCCATGTTTCGTTTTCTAATTGGTATAGAAGGTGGAAACGGTCGATTGGTTGCTCATAATAAAAGTCTTTCATACGTAAGCGACCTAATACATCAGCATGCTCTGCATCTGATAAATTTTGTCCAATTGTTAAATGTGGTACAAAAGCGTATTCGCGTTCTTGTGTGAAGAATCCTTTATGCATTTCTTCGTTTAAGAATGTAAGTTCAGGTGTTTTTTCTACTTTGAAATAAATAACATTATTAACAGGTGCAAATGAGCTCACCTTTCCAACATGAAGGGTAAACGGATTTGTTTTGTTTGCGATTGTATGCAGTTCCCCAACAATCGCTTCTAATTGTTCATCTGGTGCCTCAAAGGGTGTTTTTAATGTGATATGTGGTGGAACCAATGCATAATGCGGGTCATAACGCTTACGTAATCCGTTCGCTTTATCTTGAATCATTTTTGATGGAAAAATTACAATGCCTAGTTTCATCTTTATATTCCTCCCTTTGTAAGTCTAGTTAGATTTTAAGAAAATAAATCTCTTTTTCTATTATATCAAATAATTCTGAACACTGCTCTCTATTATTTCATTGATAGAATATGAGAAAATGCTTTTGGTAAATCTGTCTGCCAATATTTCCACGTATGATTTCCTTCAAATTCTTCATAATGTGTTGTGAAATTTTTCTCTGTAAGTAGTGCGTGTAATTCGCGATTTGGCCCTACAAAATCAGAAACTTGCCCATCTGTTCTCTTTACAGCGGTTTCCTCTGTCCCGATGACATGATAAATGTCTAATGCTTGCGTTTCTGTGAAATCTTTCGCTAGATTGAGTACTGTTTCGTCAACAAACGGGGACTGCATAACGACTTTACCGAATGTATGCGGATACATCAGTGCTGTCATAAAGGACACTGTACCCCCAAGGGAATCACCGATTAATACACGACCTTTTCCCATTTGGTATGTTGGATAATTTTCATCAATATATGGCACGAGTTCGTGAGCCAGGAAACGAATATATGCGCTATTTTTTACATCGTTTGGAAAGTATTTTTCTTTCCGATCGTGTACATTTTTATATGGAATACCGACAATAATTGTTCGGTCAATTTCTTCATTTTCACGAAGACGTTCAATTACGCGGTGCGCTTTACCAAGCTGAAAATAATCTCTTCCATCCTGTGCAATGACAACGGTGTGCTTGTGCAGCGGCGTATAATTAGCTGGTAAATAGACGAGAAGTGTCATCTCTTCTTGAAGCGATGTACTGTAAAATGAAAGTTCTTCGATTTTCCCTGTTGCTTGATTCATGTAAATCCCCCTAAATAAAAATATACTGTGTTTTGCTCCGTGAGGGCAGCGCGAATAGTGAAAATGAAAGGCCACATTCACTGCTGTGCTTCTCATTTTATATTTTACCATAATGGTGTGAAGAATCTAAAAAATTAGTATTTATATGATAAAAGAAAAAAGCTATAATGAAGTGGGATTTTTACAGGGGAGAGGGGCGAAATCAATTTGAAACAAGAAAAATCAATTGCATTACCGTTAGCAGTTTCCATTATAGCCATTTCATTTGCAGCTGTTTTCGTAAAGATGTCTTCAGCACCATCTTCAATTTTAAGCATGTATCGATTATGGATCATTGTACTCTTTATGCTTCCTATCGTTTGGAAGAAACGTGAAGAGTTTCGAGGGATTCAAAGGCGAGATTGGTTGTTTTTGATAGGGTCAGGATTCTTTTTAGCAATTCATTTTCTGTTATGGTTTGCATCTTTAAAATTTACAACTGTAGCAAGCTCAACGATTATTTTAGCGCTCCAGCCCATTGTATCGCTAGTTGGCGGTTTTTTTCTGTTTAAAGAAAGGACGACATATTCGGCAGTTGTAACAATGGGAATTGCGATTCTTGGTGTGATGTGCATTGGATGGGGAGATTTAGGATTAAGCAGACAAGCGATAATTGGAGATATTTTATCCTTTTTAAGTGTAATTGCAGTTGTTGGTTATTTATTCATTGGGCAAACAACAGTAAAAAAAGTTTCACACTGGATTTATAGTTTTACTGTGTTTGCATTTGCGGGGATATTTATCGCTATTTATAACGTAGTAATGAGTGTGCCGTTTACAGGATATTCTACATGGGACTGGTGGATTTTCATTTTGCTTGCGATTGTACCAACAGCCTCACATATGATTAATAATTGGCTATTAAATTATGTGAATGCGACGACAATTTCAATGAGTATTTTAGGAGAACCTGTTGGGGCGTCAATACTTGCCTTTTTCTTATTAGGTGAGAAGCTGAATAGTATGCAAATTATGGGTAGCGTTCTCGTATTATGTGGTGTGTTTATTTTCTTGCTGCAACAGCAAAAACGGGTGCAGCAAGAAACAGTACAAAGTGCAGCATTTACGCAAGAGCTGTAGCGTATTTATAGATAATTAGTAGGCTGTTAGGGGCAATCCTAACAGCTTTTTTCTATATAAATTGAAAAACTGATATAAAAAACTTTCTTTTTGGGTGGGAGAGAGGATTCGGCCGTGTATAGAAGCGGTCAGTTCCTTTTTTAGCCCCATGCCAAGTGGAATCAAAGAGAGAACACGAGTGAAGATCTTCTTTTTGTTGAGTAACAATAAAATCGTTACATTTACAATAAAGATGTTCACAAACGTCAGTCATAGTATTCCATTAAAGGGCCATCTTCTTGAATAAGAGAAAGGATTATTCGTAAGTAAATTGAACTTAATTCAGAAGATGTTATTTAGTTTAGCATCGGTACATGCTACTCAACATTAAGGAGGAAATCGATTATGAGCGACACACAAACATTACGTGGACTAACCACAGTCAGTTTTTGGACGGATGATCTGGCAGCGGCAAAGAAGTGGTACGCTGAGTTATTAGGCATCGAACCATACTTCGAACGTCCAGGATATGCCGAGTTTCGCCTTGGCGACTACCAGCACGAGCTGGGCCTGATAGATAGCCGCTACGCGCCCGATGGTTCAGCGACCGGCCCGGCCGGTGCTGTAGTGTACTGGCACGTCGACGATGTAACAGTAACTTTCAAAAAGCTGCTGTCTATGGGAGCGAAAGAGTACGAGGCACCCACAGAGCGCGGCGAGGGGTTCATTACTGCTTCCGTGGTCGATCCCTTTGGGAACATCTTAGGCATTATGTACAATCAGCACTATTTAGAGGTTCTGGGTTCGACCAGAAAAGCGTGACCCTCGTCCCGACGGCATTCACAGTTCACCGAGGCTTGGTGAATTGCACTGTGGGGCGTAGCAATTATCTGTGCAGTGGCAGCTGTCTCGATTTATGTTATGCTTACCCCAACTGTTCGGTATTAAACTACTATTCTGGAGACAAAAAGCACAAGAAAAATGAAAAGGGCTTCACGAGGTAATGTTAGTAAAGGACCATTCCAGAATAGGGCACAATTGTGCAATAACACTTAAATTTAAAAACCCCTTCTTAAAATCAGAACGGGGTTATACGTGTTTTAGTTTTTAAAATTAAATAATTTTATATAGTTGGTAAGTCTTTTAATAGAATTTGGTATATAATGGGTGTAGAGGTGGTTTTATATGTACTTTCCATCTAAAAAAGATGCATGGTTATATCCAATTTATTTGGCGGGGGTAGCTGCTTGTTTTGCTCCTTTTCTTGCAGGGAGAGATTATTTTCTTCTATTCTTCACGGTTCCTTTTGCGATTCTTCTCATTTGGAGCTGGTTTACAACAGGGTATAAGGTAGAAAAGGAACAAATCATCATGCGCTATGGCCCGATGAAAAAAAGAATTTCAATCAAAGATATAAGAAAGATTACAACAACCCAAAATCCACTAGCAGCTCCTGTACTGTCTTTTGATAGACTTGAAATACTTTATGGTTCTCAATTTGAAGCAGCACTTGTTTCACCGAAAGATAAGCGGCAATTTGTTTCTGTTTTAAAAAATATTCATCCGCAAATTGAAGTAGAAAACCATTGAATAAGTGAGTGAGAAGAGTGGTCTTAAGGGCCACTCTTCTTTTTAACTTCATACTAAGAATTACATGAACTAAAACAAAGAAAGAAATTTATTTCGGATTTGTTATAAAAGGATGAACTTGAACGACACATAAATCTCGAAATTTCCCTTCAGCAGTTGTTACGATAATGACGGCCCGTCCAGGGTTCTTTCCCGTTATAATTACTTTGTCCTTCTCTGTGATAACTGTTATGACGTCATGGTTCATATTTTTCCATATAAGCTCTTGGTTTGTTGCTTGAATCGGGAGAACAGAAGCAGATAATTCAGCGCTTTGTCCTACTTTTATTTTTAGTTTATTTTTTTGTATATGCACACCAATTACAGATACAACAGAAGGAGCGAGTGAAATTTGAGGTTTTGACTGTATGTTTGGACAAGAAGCATTTGTAATAAGTGATAGTTTTTTTGAGTTTTGGTGTTGTAGTGATGCCATCATTCTGAAATCTCCTTTCTGTATAAGGGTTGGTACTAATACTATAACGAAGTAGTGTTATGGTAAATTTAACGAAATATAAAGAAATTGTTAATTTCAAGGAGGAAATTGTCGAACAATGAATAAAAGAAAGGAACCTCCGCTTTTATCATAAAAGCGGAGGTTCTCTATTCTAAAAATATTATGCAGTTTTTTCGAATTCCTCGAACTGCTTTTCAACTTCTTTTGAAGATTTTGTTAGTAAACTAACGATAACAATTGCTAGTAAACTTGCTGTGAAACCTGGAATCATTTCATATAGGAAATCTTTTAAAAACTTAAATTGTGTCCACGTAATAACTGTTGCAGCTCCAGCAATCATCCCAGCTAGCGCACCCCATTTTGTCATGCGTTTCCAGTACAAGCTTAGTAAAACGACAGGACCAAATGAAGAACCAAAGCCAGCCCAAGCATAGCCAACAAGCGATAGGATTGTGTCGTTTTGTTTAAATGCTAATCCACAACCAATAAGTGCAATAACAAGAACGGCCATACGACCAACAAATACAAGCTCGCGATCAGATGCAGAACGTTTAAAGAATGTTCTATATATGTCTTCCGTTACTGCACTTGATGTAACAAGAAGCTGAGAAGAGATTGTACTCATAATAGCCGCTAAAATCGCTGCTAATAAAAATCCAGTAATTAATGGATGGAATAAAATGTTACCTAGTTCAACGAAAATTGTTTCTGGATCAGAGAGCTTTAATCCCGCTTTTGAATAGTAAGCGATACCGATAAGGCCAGTAAACATAGCTCCTGCTACAGAGAAAATCATCCAGCCCATACCAATTCGGCGTGCACTTTTAATTTCTTTTACAGATGAAATAGCCATAAAGCGCACGATAATATGAGGTTGTCCAGCATAACCAAGACCCCAGGCGAATAATGAAATAATACCTAATACGGATGTTCCTTTAAAAATATCTAATAGCGCTGGGTCAATAGATTTAATTGTATCAAATGCTGGTCCAAGGCCGTTTACATGCATAATTGTTACGACTGGAACAAGTACAAGAGCAACCACCATAATGATACCTTGAACGAAGTCTGTCCAACTTACAGCTAAGAAGCCGCCGAATAATGTGTAAGCTACAACAACGCCTCCAACAATAAGTAATCCGACATGATAATTTAAGCCAAATGAATTTTCGAATAATACAGCACCTGAGACGAATCCTGAAGCTACATAAAATGTGAAAAAGATCATAATAACAAGTCCAGAAACAAGACGTAGCATATGAGATGCATCATGGAAACGATGCTCTAAAAATTCTGGAATAGTAATAGAGTTGTTTGCTATTTCTGAGTAGGTACGTAAGCGAGGAGCGACATAGATCCAGTTTGCGTAGGCGCCAAGTGTTAGGCCAATCGCAATCCAGCTACTACTTAATCCAACGCTAAACATTGCACCGGGTAATCCCATTAACAGCCAGCCGCTCATATCGGCTGCTCCAGCACTTAATGCTGTTACTGCGGGGCCTAGTGTACGCCCGCCAAGCATATAATCTGTTAAGTTGGATGTTTGTTTATAGGCAAAATAGCCAATAACTAGCATCCCGAGCATGTAAATAGAGATAGAAATTAAAATTAACATCTGCGTACTCATGTAGTACCCCTTCCTTTTGTAATGTCTTTTGATGAACTTTGCATGTTTATAATCTATCATGATTATTTCAGAAAATCCATATACAAATATGAATTTTCTGAAATGTAAGCGTTTTTTGACATCGTTTTATTTTTAGAATATATAATTTTCTGACAAAAAACCTTAATATTAATAGAGTATTTATTATATTTACATAGAAACAGGTTGTTTTGTCAATATAATATTGAATGGAGAAATAAATAAAAATTTTAAAAAAATTATTGACTTATGAAAAAGGAAAGGAATATAATGAGTTCAACTTAAAAAAATGCAAGCGTTGATGAAGAAGAGTACATATTATGAACATGTCAGAGAGCTGATGGTTGGTGCGAATCAGTATGGAATTAATATGGAATGGCCTTCGGAGCTTCCAAACCGAACCGAAAGAAGTAGGCTTTGGCGACATGATCTCATCGATACAAGAGACACGTATTAACTTTTGATACGGCAAAGTGCGTTACATTTGTAACGAATTAAGGTGGCACCACGGGAGTACCCGTCCTTTCTATAGGATGAGTACTCCCTTTTTGTGTATAAATGTTTGTTCAAAGAGGAGGATAAAGAAATGCGATAGTTATCTTTAACGGAATTTTTGAACATCCCATATAAAAATGAATAAGTAAAATCGTTTAAGTAAGAAGAGTACGTATATTGGAGACGTTCCAGAGAGTCGGGGATAAGTGGGAGCCCGGTGCGGTGCCATATGCGGAATGGGCTTACGAGAGGTATGCTGAACAGATATAAGTAGGCAACCCGGGTTCCGCCGTTACAAGGATAAGGTATATATTTGTACCTGAATAAAGCGGGATGCTTCTGCATCCAACATGAGGTGGTACCACGGTAAATTTATCGTCCTCTACATATTTCGATATGTAGGGGACTTTTTTATTTTTCAGAGTGAGGTGAAAGTCATGATAACGACAGAACAATTTATGATACAAAAGAAACAAGGGAAAACATTTCTTGTAATTGATGAAGAAGAAGGAGATAGCGTAACGCCGATTGCTTTATATCGCCAGATGAAAGGTGAGAAAAAATTTTTACTCGAAAGCTCGCAGCTTCATCAAGATAAAGGTCGTTATTCCTATTTAGGATGTGATCCATATGGAGAAATCAAAAGTAGCGGTGCGAAGGTAGAGATTACGATAAATGGTAGAACGAAGCAGATAGAAGAAAATGTATTACAAGTATTAAAAAAAGCCCTTGCGCCATCAGGGGTAGAAAGTCCATTTCCATTTTGCGGAGGGGCAGTTGGATATATTGGTTATGATGTGATTCGGCAATATGAAGATATTGGAGAAGAACTGTTTGACCCGGTAGATATTCCAGAAGTTCATATATTATTGTATCGGGAGTTTATTGTATACGATCATTTACGTCAAAAATTATCGTTTGTATATGTATACAGAGAAGATGATACAGACTCTTTTGAAGAAGTGTATGAGAGACTGCAGGTATATAAACGAGGTATTTTAAAAGGAGCGAAGGAACAAGTGTCAGAAATGCCGCCTTCCCTAGCCTTTACTTCTTCTATAACAGAAGAAAAATTTTGCGAAATGGTAGAGAAGGCAAAAGAATACATTCGAGCTGGTGATATTTTTCAAGTGGTGTTATCTCAGCGTTTGCAAAGTGAATTTATAGGCGATTCATTTGCGCTCTATCGCAAACTTCGCATTGCAAATCCATCACCGTATATGTTTTATATTGATTTCCAGGATTATGTTGTACTTGGTTCTTCACCGGAAAGCTTACTTTCAGTACGAGATGATAAGGTGATGACAAATCCGATTGCAGGAACAAGACCACGCGGAAAAACAAAAGCGGAGGATGAAGAGATCGCGAAAGAGCTCTTAGCAAATGAAAAAGAGCGTGCAGAACATATGATGCTAGTAGATTTAGGGCGAAATGATATCGGGCGGGTGAGCGAAGTCGGCTCTGTTGGGCTCGATAAGTATATGAAAGTAGAGAAGTACTCACATGTCATGCATATTGTATCTGAAGTTTCCGGAACATTGCGAAAACAGATGGATTGTTTTGACGCATTAGCCTACTGTTTGCCGGCTGGTACTGTATCTGGAGCACCGAAAATTAGGGCGATGGAGATTATAAATGGATTAGAAACTGAAAAAAGAAATGTGTATGCCGGAGCGGTAGGATATATAGCTTTTTCCGGAAACCTTGATATGGCGCTTGCGATTCGCACAATGGTTGTAAAGGATCAAAAAGCATATGTGCAGGCGGGAGCAGGTATTGTCTATGATTCCAACCCAACCTCTGAATATGAGGAGACGTTAAATAAAGCGAAAGCTCTTTTGGAGGTAATGAAATGATTGTACTCATCGATAACTATGACTCATTCACTTATAACTTGTATCAATTATTAGGGCAATATGAGGAAGAGATTATTGTACTGCGAAATGATAAAGTGACGATTCAAGAACTGGAAGAAATGAAACCAAACGCAATTATTCTCTCGCCAGGACCGGGAAAACCAGAGGATGCAGGGATCTGCACCCAGGTGATCAGGCATTTTTATAAACAAATTCCGATTCTTGGTATTTGCCTAGGGCACCAAGCAATTGTTTCTGCATTTGGCGGTGAAATTGTAAGGGCGGAGCATATAAAACATGGGAAAACATCACGTGTAAAACATAATGGCACATCGATATTTTCATATGTCACACAGCCGTTAACTGCGATGCGCTATCATTCACTCGTAGCGGAAAAGCACACGATTCCAAAGTGTTTTGATGTATTAGCAACAGCGATGGATGATGGGGAAATCATGGCAGTTCGCCATAACTATTATCCACTCTTCGGACTTCAGTTTCATCCAGAGTCAATTGCGACGGAAGAGGGCGGGAAATTAATACGTGCATTTTTATCCAATGTGAAAGAGGGGGAGCGAGTATGAACAGTTATCTTCGGAAATTAGTAGATGGACAGAACTTAACGGAACAGGAAATGTATGAAGCGGGGCTTGCGCTCTTAAATGAGGATACATTAGAAAGCGAAATTGCTGCCTTTTTAGCATTGTTAAAGGCAAAGGGGGAAACAGCGGATGAAATATTTGGTCTCGTTCGGGCTCTTCGGGAAAAGGCATTACCATTTGCAAGTCATATAAAAGGAGCCATGGATAATTGCGGAACGGGCGGAGACGGAGCGCAAACATTCAATATTAGTACGACATCTGCTTTCGTACTTGCCGGGGCAGGCGTGAAGGTGGCGAAACATGGGAATCGCGCTGTTTCTAGTAAAACAGGGAGTGCAGATCTATTAGAAGAACTTGGTGTAAATATTGCATGTACACCGAGAGAAATTGATTATTTATTAGAAAAAGTCGGCATTGCTTTTCTATTTGCACCAGCTATGCACCCAGCGCTTAGACGCATTATGAAAATAAGAAAAGAGTTAAATGTTCCGACCATCTTTAATCTAATTGGCCCTCTTACCAATCCGATTGATTTAGAAACGCAGTTTGTTGGCATATACAAACGAGATATGTTATTGCCAGTAGCAGAGGTATTGCAAAAGCTTGGTAGAAAACAAGCGCTTGTGGTAAATGGAAGTGGATTTTTAGATGAAGCATCTCTGCAGGGAGAAAATCATGTTGTAATTTTAAAGGATAACGAGATTATAGAAGTAACTATTGTTCCAGAAAAGTATGGATTTTCACGAGTAAGAAATGAAGAGATAAGGGGCGGGAATGCAAAAGAAAATGCCAATATTACACTGCAAGTATTGCAAGGGGAAAAGAGTGTATACCGTGATACGGTGCTATTAAACGCAGGTCTTGCTCTTTTTGCAAACGGAAAAACAGAGACGATTGAAGAAGGAATTCGCTTAGCTGCTCATAGCATTGATTCTGGAAAGGCGTTAGCGAAATTGAATGCATTAATTCACGCAAGTCATAACAGATTGGAGAAGGTGAACTAAATGGAAACAATTTTAGACAAGATTGTCGAGCAGAAGAAAAAAGAAGTAGAAGTGCTGCACGAAACATATACGCCGGTGAAGCAAAAGCGTAAGTCATACTCTCTTGTAGAAGCATTGAAAAACTTCACAGTCATTGCTGAAGTGAAGCGAGCATCTCCATCTAAAGGTGATATAAATTTACATGTAGACGTATCGAAACAAGTAAAAATGTATGAAGAATGTGGTGCAGGAGCTGTTTCGGTTTTAACGGATGAACAATTTTTCAAAGGATCTATTCACGATTTAGAAACGGCGAGAAGACATAGTAATATTCCGCTATTATGTAAAGATTTTATTATCGATACCATTCAAATTGACCGTGCGTATGAAGCGGGAGCTGATCTCATTTTACTGATCGTTGCGGCATTATCGAAGCAAAAGTTACAAGAGTTATATGAATACGTACAAGAAATCGGATTAGAGGCAATTGTAGAAGTTCACAATGAAGCAGAATTAGAGGTAGCACTAGAACTAAACCCTCATGTGATTGGAATAAACAATAGGAATTTAAAAACATTTGAAGTGGATTTAAGTACAACAGAAAAGCTTGGGAAGCGATTAAATGAAAAGAATATGCTTTGGATTAGTGAAAGTGGAATCCATACGAAAGAAGATATCATGCGTGTCAAGCAAGCTGGTGCAAAAGGAATTCTTGTTGGGGAAGCGCTGATGACTGCACCTTCCGTACAAGACTTTTTTCAATCGCTGAAGGTGACGATATGAAAGTAAAGATTTGCGGCATTACCGATATAGAAACAGCAAAGAAAGCGTGTGAATATGGCGCAGATGCCATTGGATTTGTGTTCGCGAAAAGCAAAAGGGAAATTGCGCCTGAAAAGGCAAAAGAAATTATTGATGAGCTCCCAGCTGGCGTAATGAAAGTGGGCGTTTTTGTAAATGAATCGGTAGAAGTCATCCAGAAAATCGTAAATGATTGTGGCTTAACACATGTACAATTGCATGGAGATGAAGGGAATCATCATATAAAAAGATTGAATATTCCATCTATAAAAGCGCTTGGTGTAAATTCGAGTGAAGATATAAAACAGGCAACAGACTATGAAGTTGATTTTATCTTATTTGATAGCCCGAAAGAAAAGTTTCATGGTGGAAATGGCAAAACATTTTCATGGACGTTACTAGAGCAGATGTCAGATGAAATTCGTAAAAAGAGCATTTTAGCTGGTGGATTACATCATGGAAATATTACAGAAGCGATTGAAACAGTGAAGCCATATATGGTGGATGTCAGTAGTGGCGTAGAAACAGATGGCAAGAAAGATAGCGAGAAAATAAAACAATTTATTATAAAAGCGAAGGAGTGTTCCATATGAAATATGCATATCCAGATGAAAAAGGTCACTACGGTATATACGGAGGACGTTACGTTCCAGAAACATTAATGCAGTCTGTTTTAGAATTAGAAGAAGCATATAAAGAAGCGATGCAAGATGAAGCGTTTCAGCAAGAATTAGAGCATTATTTACAAACGTATGTTGGAAGGGAGACACCGCTTTATTTTGCTGAAAATCTGACAAAGTATTGCGGAGGCGCCAAAATTTATTTAAAGCGTGAAGATTTAAATCATACAGGAGCTCATAAAATTAACAATACAATTGGGCAGGCGCTTCTTGCAGTACGAATGGGTAAGAAAAAGGTTGTAGCTGAAACAGGAGCTGGACAGCACGGAGTTGCAACAGCGACGGTATGCGCCTTACTCGGTTTAGAGTGCGTCATTTTTATGGGAGAAGAGGATGTAAAACGTCAAAAGTTAAATGTCTTCCGAATGGAACTATTAGGAGCGAAAGTGGAAAGCGTTACAACAGGAAGCAGGACGTTAAAAGATGCAGTAAACGAAGCGCTTCGCTACTGGGTTGCACATGTGCACGATACGCACTATGTAATGGGATCTGTTCTTGGGCCGCATCCATTCCCGCAAATTGTACGTGATTTTCAAAGTGTAATTGGGAAAGAAACGAAGAAGCAATATGAAGCGTTAGAAGGAAAATTACCAGAAGCAGTTGTTGCTTGCATTGGCGGCGGAAGTAATGCAATGGGTATGTTTTATCCATTTGTACATGATGAAGAAGTTGCTCTTTACGGCGTCGAAGCAGCAGGGAAAGGGGTTCATACAGAGAAGCATGCAGCAACATTAACAAAGGGAAGCGTTGGCGTCCTGCACGGTTCGATGATGTATCTTCTTCAAAATGAAGAAGGACAAATTCAGGAGGCGCATTCTATTTCAGCAGGGCTCGATTATCCAGGTGTTGGGCCAGAACATAGCTTGCTAAAAGATATCGGCCGTGTCTCTTACAACTCAATTACAGATGAAGAAGCATTACATGCATTTCAATTACTGACGAAAAAAGAAGGGATTATCCCGGCATTAGAAAGCTCACATGCTGTAGCATATGCACTAAAACTCGCGCCTACAATGAAACAAGATGAAGGACTTGTCATTTGTTTATCAGGCCGTGGTGATAAAGATGTGGAAAGTATAAAACGTTATATGGAAGAGGTGTAAATGATGGGAGTAGAAAGAATTACAGCGGCATTTCAAAATGGAAAAAAAGCATTTATCCCGTATGTAATGGGGGGAGATGGTGGTTTAGAAAAATTAAAGGAACAAATTCGTTTCTTAGATGAAGCGGGAGCAAGCATTGTTGAAATTGGCATTCCTTTTTCTGATCCAGTTGCAGATGGTCCCACAATTCAAAGGGCAGGAAAACGTGCATTAGATAATGGAACAACGCTCGGAGGAATCTTTCAAGCATTAGCGGAAGTAAGACAAGAAGTACAAATTCCATTTGTACTCATGACATATTTGAATCCTATTTTAGCTTTTGGAAAAGAACGTTTTATTGGAAGCTGTCTTGAAGCCGGTGTGGATGGGATTATTGTCCCGGACTTGCCATATGAAGAACAAGATATTATTGCACTGCTTCTTCGTGATGCGAATATTGCTCTTATTCCACTTGTAACAGTAACGAGTCCAGTTGAACGAATTGAAAAGATTACGAGTGAGTCACAAGGGTTTGTCTATGCAGTAACGGTAGCGGGTGTCACTGGAGTTAGACGTGACTTTAAGCAAGAATTGCATAGCTACTTAGAGAATGTAAAAGCACATGTTCAGCTTCCGGTAGTTGCGGGGTTCGGAATATCGACAACTGAGCAAATAAAGGAAATGATTGGTGTATGTGATGGAGTTGTTGTAGGAAGTAAAGTGATTGAATTGTTAGAAAAAGAAAAGCAAGAGGAAATTTGTGAGCTAATTGCTGCGGTGAAATGAGAAAAAGAGGCTACCTGTTAAGGTAGCCTCTTTTTCATAAAAAATGTTTTAGACTTATTACACTTATAAATCCCTTATGTGTTTCCTAATATCAGCGGCTATTTTAGTAGGATCATCAATTTCAAAAAAGACATATTTGTATTTTTCATGACCCTCTAGTTCGATCATTACAAGAGGTACTCTGTTTTCATAAGAGAGAAAATACCATTCATCGTTATATTTAAAACTACCTTCAAAAATGTTAAGTGCTGAAATTGAAGTTCCAGGCATTCGGAGCATCCATTGTGGAACATCAAAATAGTCAACATATACATTTTGAATAGTATTATAAGGGATTTTTAATTTTAATTTTAAGGCGAAGAACCCTGTTATTCCATTTAATTTTAGCGTCATACTATCGTTATCAAACTGTACTTCTCTTCCCATATGCCCCCTCCTGATCTTTGTAAAATTGAACACCGTTATCTAAATTATACCATTTAGATAATAACAATGACGGGTATTTCTTGACGTAGATTTTATCCCGCTATTTGTGGGCAGTAAGACTCCCACCTCAAAATTCAGCGAAAGCAAAGAAATTAGGTGGGGGATGAAGAAACCCCCACTGATTAAAGTTTCACTTTATATACACCAAGTTAACATATGAGTATTATGTTGCTACTACTGCATGACATTAAGAAATTTGAGAGACTGCTGCAAAGTGAATTGAATATTCTGTCAACTGTTATATAATACTTACAATTGTATCTTATAAGAAATGAGATGATGGTATGGCCGTATTGTTGGCTCTTATTCCAATTATGATGATTTTTATTTGTTTATTTGTATTTAAGCAAACATCGCTTAAAGCTTCATTGATTTCCTATGCTGTATGTGGTGGAATCGTTTTGCTAACACCGATGTTTCGCTTGCAGATGGGAGAGGTTGTACATGCAACAATTAAAGGTGGTTTAATTTGTTTTATTGTTGGATATGTTTTGTTCTTTGGTATCCTTTTATTTCACCTCATGAATAAAATGGGGTACATTGATCAGGTTGCAAGATTTATGGAACAGGTTACACATGATCGTTTATTACAAATGCTTTTAATGTGTTTTGGAATTTGTCCTCTTATTGAATCAGTAAGTGGGTTTGGAATTGGCTTTATGGTGGCAGCTCCTATTTTTCTTTCGCTCGGTTATAAACCGTTCCAAGCTGTTTTGCTCTCGTTTATTGGATTATTAGCAAGTTCATGGGGAGCGATGGCAACAGGAACGATTATTGGATCGCAGCTTGTGAATATGCCATTAGTAAACTTGGGTTCCAGTACAGCATTACTAAGTATTCCTTTCTTTGCATACTTTGTCTTACTTTCTTTGTATGTAGTTGGTGGTTGGTCTGCAGTTATGCAGAAATGGAAGGAAGCAGTCGGCTTCTTTCTCTTATTCTCTTTATCAATCTATCTTTCTAATGCATATGTGAGTGTGGAATTGGCTGGGATTTTAAGTTCAATCGTTACAATTACATTTGGATTTCTCATCATTAAAATAACAGCGAGGCAAGGAAAGGAAGTTTTATCAGAACATGCTGCAACTGTAGAACGAGACGTTTCTATTGTGAAAATTATAAGTCCATACTTATTTTTAACAATTTGTATACTACTCTCTCGTTTAATTCCGTCGTTACATAATATGTTACAATCTTATGCTGTTCTGGATCTACCAACATATTCTTATAAACTAGAATTATTGTATTCACCAGGTTTTTGGCTTGGTGTTACATGTTTATTTACCATCGTTTTCTTCCGTATTCCTTCTACTATTATAAAACAATCTTTATCTCAAACGATAAAACAATGGATCCCTTTCGCTATTACAACGACAATGTTCATTGCAATTTCAGAACTAATGGGTGCCGCGGGTATGCACACATTGTTAGCGGAAGCAGCTGGAAATACATTTGGAACGTTATTTGTCTTTGTGGCCCCTTTCATTGGTGCAATTGGTGGTTTTTTAACGGGAAGTAACGCAGGATCAAATGCAATGTTTATTAAACTGCAAATGCAGACAGCACAGAACGTAGGACTTCCGTGGCAATATGTTACGACTCTTCAAAATACAGCATCATCTGTAGCGACAATTGCTTGTCCATCACGGATTACACTTGGGGCCTATTTATGTAATATCTCGTTTCGTGAGAATGAACTACTAAAGAAGACAACGCTTATGATTTGTGGAGCGGTGTTGATTGTAGTGGTGGAAGTTGCCGGGTGGTATGTATTGCAATGAAATATTTGATGAAATCCTCTTCTTTAGGAGGATTTTCGTTTGTCAGTGGATAATTTATAAAAGAACAAGTGTTTCTATTATATGAAGAGGAGATGATCCCATGCCCCTAAAAAACTACGGCGTTTTAAAAGGCACAGCACTACAATCTATGATTGGAAAAGGGAAAACACCTCATTATCAAGTTCATTTGCAAGATGAATCAGGAGTAGACTATCGTATTGCAATTAATGTGAAATCACAGAGCTATCCATCAGAAGTACTATATTATGCCAGTGAAAATATTAAGTCGGAAGCTATTACTATTTTACCGACATTGCCATTTGGATTTACTGAAATTAAGAACAATAAGCCAGAGGTTGCACTAGATTATGTGAGGGGAAATTTATTCGATTCGAAACAGATGATTCCTTTGCCACCAGAAAAATCGGGAGCTAACAATGATTTAAATGAAAAAATAGAACACTATATAAAACAGGCAATAGAGGAAAAGGCAATTATTTATGCATTTGGAGAACGATGGGGTCCAGAAAATAATACACCAGATCGATATTTTCATTTTAAACCCGGTAATGGTATACATGATATTCACATGAATCAAGGAAATGTGGAAAAGTGGGAAAAGGATGATGGCGTATGGCAAGATGGCGGGATATTAATCCACTTCGAGAAAGAGAAGAAATGGGTCGGAATTTTCCTTGCGTTTCAGTCGCAGTCTTGGTGTACGGATGAAGAAGGGCATGCTCGGGTTCCAGTGGAGCAGTGCGATTATAAGAGTAAAAATTAATTAAAACAGCTAGTTCATCTCGAACTAGCTGTTTTAATTTTGTAGAATATAAAGCTGATACATACAGCGATACATGAAAATAGTATAGCGATGCTAGAGAAAGCGAGTAAGTACGTATTGTATTTCACTACATTACCTATCAGCTGATTACTATCATAATGAAACAATTCTGCTATTGTATTGAATAGGAACAAGACGATAAATATAGTAATCACACCATCTAATGAACCTTCTATATCTGGTTTACTCAAGGCAATGTGTGCAGAGATACAAATCGCGATGAAAAGAAACAGCCAAAAGGAAGGGGTAGAAAGGTTACTAATCGTAAAAAGACTTTTTAATAAGAGAAATGATGATACAAAAATATTTTGCAACATATCGATATTAATAGAAGCAGTTTGAGTATTTGTTTCAAGGGCATGTATAAATACTAAGTAGGATTGTGGTACGAAATAGTACATCAAAAATATCAAGGTGGCCATTCCTGAAAAAATAGGAGCAACTCCGATGAAGAAATTTCCTATCCTTTGATAGATACTTCTTTGATTATACTGGTGTCTTACATAACCTAAATAACCGTTACTTGTATCGGTTGGAAAGAGCTGCATTGCTACAATTTGATGTCTAAATACGATACACATAACAGCATGTCCAAGTTCATGTACGGGAACACCAATCCAAGCTGATAAAAGGAAGCCTTTTTTGCCAAAAGCTCTTGTCCAATACGCCCGTGTAAGAGATTCTAAATAACCCAATAAAAAACCAACTAAAATGATGACACCTAGTAATGAAAATAATTGTATCAAGCTAGTCAGGAATATATGAAAAATTGAGTATGCAAATTCCATATTCTTCATCCAATCTATGTATTTTACGAAATTCTTTTTGATATTGTTTATCATACCACTTTGTTAGTAGATTACCAGAATAGATACGATGGAAATGTATAGAATATATAGCTTTTTCTTGTAGGCATGTTTTGTTTCCTTACACATATATTGAATTTGTAGCAGCTTAGAAGATACATGCTAAGGGGGAGATGCTAAGATGACGTGTCCAAATTGTAAAACTGAGCATACAAGTGAAGCGAAATTTTGCGGTAATTGCGGGCATGCACTGACTGAACAAGATGTAGAGAATCGTGCAAAGCAGGGAGAACAGCAGTTGTCTCAGTCAGCACCTATGCAGGCAATACGCTCAAATGAAACGGTAGGGCAGGCGAAGCAATTTGCGAGTGATTACCTTCAGTTTTTTAAGAATGCATTGAAAGCTCCTTCAGCAATTATGAAAAGTGGACATATTGAGATAAGAAATGGGATTGCAAGTCTTGTTCTTATTTGTTTTTTATTTGCTTGTTTGTTTTACCGAATGATGAGTGCCACTGTATCGATTGCAACGGGTATTATAGGAGGTGCTGGTTTTGCACCTGAAGCAACCCCTTCTTTTTTCGGGGAATCAGTTAAAGTCTTTTTCTTTTTATTAATTTTATTTCTTTTTATTGGAGGTATCATTTTTGTAAGTGGAAAACTCATGAAATCATCTTTTTCTTTTTTAGAAACGCTTGGGGTGTGGGGGACAGTATCAACACCAGCTGTCGCTGTACTTGTTATTGCACTCTTATTTAGCTTTTTGTTAAGTTTTCTAGCACCGCTATTTTTAGGGCTTGCTGTGACGGGAATGACTATTTGTACAATTGTTTCAATACTAAAGTTAGACCGTGGTGGAGTAGATCCAGTTTATACACTTATTATCGCATATATTTGCATTTCAATTGCGAGCTGGATTGTGCTTTGGTCTTATATAAAAACAATAGTTGATACCTTAACTAGCGGGTTAAAAATCTTCTAATGAAAAGGTTGTACTTATGAAACAAAGTCAAAATTATGTGACTCCGTATTATACAAGAGAGTTGGATGATATTGAGGCGTATAATGATGAGCTTATAAAGTCAAAGGAATAACGAATACAATGGAATAGAGCTAGATTCCTTATTTGAGCAAGAAGATAGATGGACAACGCTACTCATCTATCTTCTTTTGCTATTTTTATCATTTTAACCGAGAAGACCCCCTCCTCTAAACGAAGTGAAGGTGGGGGTAGTTCAATACTAGTGAAAAGTGCTTTTTGTTGTTAAAAAGTGTAGAAGAATTCATACTGTGTATAAGAAAAGGATTTATTTCAATGGAATTTGGATACGGTAAAACAGTAGAGAATAATTAAAGGAGTGATATAGTTGAACTATGTAATTATTGGCGGAGATGCAGCTGGTATGAGTGCGGCAATGCAAATTGTTAGAAATGATAAAGAAGCAAAAGTCGTTACATTAGAAAAAGGAGAAATATACTCATATGCGCAGTGCGGTCTTCCATATGTTATTAGCGGTATGATTGCTTCTACTGAAAAATTAATTGCACGAGGCGTTAGCACATTTCGTGATAAGTATGGAATTGATGCTAAAACAAATCATGAAGTAACGAAAATTGATACTGAAAACAAAATCGTACATGGTATACATACAGAGACGAAAGATTCATTTCAATTTACATATGATCGCTTGTTAATTGCGACAGGAGTTAGACCTGTTATGCCAGATTGGGAAGGGAGGGAGTTGCAAGGTATTCACCTTTTAAAAACAATTCCGGATGCCCATAGAATATTGGAGACGTTACAAGAACAAAATGTTGAGCAAGTAACAATTATCGGCGGTGGGGCAATTGGTCTTGAAATGGCTGAAACATTTGTGGAACTTGGGAAAAAGGTACGAATGATTGAACGAAATGATCATATCGGTACGATTTATGATGCTGATATGGCAGCACATATACATGAAGAAGCGGCGAAACATAATATTGAAATTTTAACAAATGAAAATGTAAAAACTTTTAAAGGAAATGAGAAAGTCGAATGGGTTGAAACAGATAAAGGAACATACAAAACAGATCTTGTTTTAGTATCCGTTGGTGTAAAACCGAATACAGATTTTCTTGAAGGAACCGATATACGTACAAATAACAAAGGGGCCATAGAAGTAAATGCCTATATGCAAACGAATGTCGAGGATGTTTATGCTGCGGGAGATTGTGCAACGCACTATCATATTGTAAAGGAAATACAGGACCATATTCCAATCGGTACAACTGCGAATAAACATGGGCGTCTTGCTGGACTAAATATGGTTGATAAACGAAGAGCATTTAAAGGTACTCTCGGTACGGGCATTATTAAATTTATGGGACTTACATTAGCAAGAACGGGTTTAAATGAAAAAGAAGCGCGCGGACTAAAATTACCATATAGGGCGGTGAAGGTAGATTCAACAAGTATGGCGGGTTACTATCCAAATGCAACGCCACTTTATGTGAAATTATTATATCGTTCAGATACGAAACAATTGCTTGGTGGACAAGTTATCGGAGAAGAAGGCGTGGATAAACGAATTGATGTTATTGCAATGGCGCTCTTTCATAAAATGAGTATACACGATTTAGAGGATGTCGATTTAAGCTATGCACCGCCGTATAATAGTGTTTGGGATCCAATTCAACAAGCAGCACGGCGAGCGGAATAGATGATAAAGGTAGCACTTCTTGATGAAGTGCTATTTTTTCGTGGTAAGTGGAGGGTATAAAAACTAATGTACATGATTCAAGAGTGAATCTTGAACCATGTTGTGTGTATTACTTCTATTTACCTCTATTGAATATATGTATCCTGCAATTTGTAGGCAGTAAGAGATGTTAAGGAAGCAAAAGAAGATAGGTGGAGGATAAACTGCCCGTAAAAGCCAGATTGGTGAGGGCTAATAATCAGTGGGGGATGAAGAAAACTTCCACTGATTAAAGTTTCACTTTATATCGTATCTGTCTTAATTCATTAATACATAATATAAAGTTAGCGTTGTAAATAGTACAAAGAAAAAATTAACAAATAAAAAGAATACCTGTGCTATTCTTTCGTGATGTAGTTTAATGGGCATTAGATAATCTGTTGTCCCCTCAATTAAAAATATAATTAATACAACATGTAACATAAAATGACCAATAATTTCTGTAATACCAAATATAAGTGTTGTTAACATGAAGATAATGGTTGCGATTACAGCAAGTGTTCGGTTTAATATCCCTACTATCAATAGATAACCGATTACAATTTCAATAAATGCACATAGTACAATAAAAACATCAGGTATAAAGCCAAAAGTAGGGACATTATGCTTCATTACAACATCTACAGCCATAGATGGGTAGACTAGTTTTTCAATTGCTACCCAGTAAAGAGAAAAACCTGTGCCAAAATATAATATTGGTATACTAAATTTTTTCAATTTTATACAATTTAAAAGTAATGCAATTGCGATAGCTATGTAAAATAGATAATCAATTGTACGTAAAAAACCTGTTGCTACTGTAAGCCATATGTATAAACCTAGTATTCCTAAAGCACCAATTATAGTTCCAATGTAATGGGGGATAATTAGGGGAAAAATAATTCCTACTATTATTATCCAGGTTAATATCTCTGATTTAATGGGGAATTCTGGTGCGAAAATAGTACCTGATAATATTTGGATTATAAGAGCAATTGCGGTTCCATATTTTAAGATGTATTTGGTATGAGTATCGTAGGACTTTAATCTGATTTCAGTTTTTTGTGACCATTTCCATTCATTCATTTTAGCTAAGATAAAAGGTAACATAGCTAATATAATAGTTGACAATAATGCAACTATGAGAAACAATGGATTAATTATGTTTTCTAGATTTTTTTTCTCTGGTACAACTGTAGTGAACCATTTGACATGAGCTTGAACCCAGTGAGGAGAAAAGAATATTAATAGTACGAGTATGTTTAGAGTTATATATTTTTTTATCATTGTTGTTCCCTTCATGGTAACTTATAGTTTTGGAAAATGAAAAAATGAGGAGGACTTTAAAAGTTTGTGTGGATATGAATATGGGAATTATATAAAATAATTCGTTTATTTAGTAATAGAACTTCATAATCGAAAACAATACCCCAGTAAAAGTGGAGTATTGTTCGTTTCGTATTCTATGTAGAAAAGATTTTTCTGTTTAACTTTTTGCACCAAAACCCTCTAGATTTTCTTGTATATTACATATTACTTAGTTGTAATTGGTTTCCATAATGATAAGGCAGATATCCAAGTTGGGTCACCGTTCCCTTGATAATCTTGAACAGCTTCGTATATTTTGCCTTGGTGCTCTACTCGATCGCCTTTTTTATATGCTTTAGATGGATCCCATTGTTCATAAGATGAACCTTGCTCTTTTGTAGTTACAGTTAAAATGTTACTTTTAATAGATTCATTTCCAGCTGCATCCACTGCAGTAACTGCATACTTATATGTTGTATTTGCTTGTAGATTCATGTCCATAAAGGATGTAGTTTGGGATGTTCCAACTACAGTCATTTGTCCTCCTGCTGTTTCACGATATACAGCATAATGATCCACTGCTACATTATCGTCTGATGCACTCCACATTAAGTCCGCACTTGAAGCTGTTACTTCCATAGTATGTAGTGTAGTTGGTTGCGTTGGTGCTTCTGTATCTGGAACTTCATCTGTTGTCTTTGCAACTACAGCTTGACTTTCTTCAGAAACGTTTCCAGCTGCATCTATTGCTTTTACTGTATACGTATATTCTGTATTTGCTTGTAAGCTTTTATCTGTGAATGTTGTTCCAACTACAGTTTTAATTACTTGTCCATCACGTAATACTTGGTATTCTTTTACGCCTACATTGTCTGTAGAAGGCTCCCATTTTAGATTGACACTGTTAAAGGTAACGTTCGTTACATCTAATCCTGTTGGCTGAGTTGGCGCTTCCGTATCTGGAGTTTCATTATTTACTAAATTCACATCAATTACATTATAGAAAGCATTTGAAGTATCATATACATCCCAAACGGCTAAAATAACGTGGTAGCCACTACGATCAGTTGGTACGTTAATTGTATGAGTTAGGTTATTCGTTGCTTGAGAACCGTCATGTTCAACAGTTCCAATTGGTTCAAGATCAGCGCGGGTTAGTGGTTTATTTGGATCCCATCCTTTTTTAGTAATATAATAGTGCCATTTGCTTGTCGGATGTGTTGCAGTGTATTTCCACGTAAAGGTATTTGCTCCCCCTGTAATCGTGTTCTTGAACCAACGATCTGGTGTTTGTTGGTCGAGAATTCCACCAAACAGGCCACCTGCAGAGGCAATTTTACCATCAGTTGGTCCGTCTTGTGGAAATCCTTTTCGTGCCTCTAGACTCTGTGGCTCATACATTACGTTTCCGCAATTTAAGTTAAGTGCGCCGTAATTTTGACTACATAAAGCGGCACGGCTTCCCGGTTTTTCAACGAATCCATGTGCGTATGCGCTTTCAGGAACTGCTGTAATTCCTATGATTCCAGCTGCTAATATGGCAGCACTTACCCCCTTTTTACTTTTACTTAGTTTTGTAAATTTAGATGCAAACTTCTTGTTCATTTTTGTGTCCCCCTGTATTTTTTATGGCAAGCATGAGGGTTTTGATGCAAACAGGTAAAAAGAAAATTCTATTATGCTGATTATTTCTTATACTTTCAATTAGAAAAGAATACTTTTAAATATCTATAAAGTAAGAGAGACACCATTAGATAAAAAATATTATTTTTGTTTGTGCAAAACTTTATTTCTATTAATATGATAGCTGTGAACACAAAATCAAACAAACTTCGTATTAATATGACAATAGTTGCATAAAATGAATAAGTTTTTGTACTAGGTAATGAGAATTGATCCTAAATAAAATAAAAATATTACATTATTGCGTTATTTACTGTTTGACAGAAGCGAACAACGCTATAAATTTTCATAAAATGTTCACACTTTACTTATTGATAGTTAAAGAACAACCTTAGCAAGTTTTATTAGTGATATAAAATTAAAGTGAGGGATAGAGAAGGGATGGAAAAGTTTGATGTAGGAAATTCAAGAGAATAAAAAGAAAAGCACTCATTTCAGTGCTTTTCTTAATAATAGATCCCCACGTTTTTATACTAAAGCTAGTGTTACATTGCTATTAGCTGAATAAAAAACAACTAATATACTATTTTTATTAGGATTGTACAACATGCTGATGTTATTAAATAATTATTATAGATATCTATACGTCTTTACCAATAGTTTTGTAACATGAGGAATTTTTTGTTTGTTGCATTACTTTATAAATTAAGTAATCTACCTCTTGGCTAAGGTTAAGGACTTTATGATGATTGAAACCATATTTTGTAACTAGGTGAATCAATTCTTTCTTTTTTTCCTCGATTTTATGATTTAGCATAGTCATCTCCAAATATAGCAATTCTTCTCTAATTATAGAAGTAATGTAAGAAAAGTGTCTTTTTTATTATTAAAAAGCAACAGCATGTTAATGATCTATCAGTACTTTTTGTAGAAAACATAAATCATTATTGTACTATTTAATAAAAAATAATATTGTTTTCTCGCACCTTATTATGAATTCTTCACTCCATTTGCCTTTCATGTATATGTAGTAATTTTACTAAATATTAAATGAATGTAGTAGGAAGAGTTAAGTGTTAAGTTTAAAAAGTCTGCATTTTTTAATAATACATATTGACGAAAATTTATGCAATATGAACACAAAAGGATACTTTTAGACTAATATTAAGTAGATTTTCCTCTGTTTTATTATAGGGAATCGAACAAATATAGTTAAAACTCTACATTCTGATAAAAAAAGATTTAAGAAAAACATAACAATAAGTTAAAAGTTCAATATATAGACAAATATTTTGATCAAAGGCAACCTATTAGTTATGGAAAATTTTGAAGGAAACAGAGTGCTAATGCTCAAATACTCATGGGAATGTATTAATTGAATACGGTTTATATACAATATTTATGACTTAAGCTTTATCCATTGTGCGTTTCTCCCTTTTGAAATTAGTTTTATATATCCTTGTAACTGTAAGGAATGCAATGTCCTATTAATAGTACTTTCACCTATATCTGGGTAAGCATTACGAATATTTTCTTTAGTGAAAGAATATTTTTGTTCATCTATGTATTTTTTAATTCTTTTACTTTTCGTATGAGTAATTATATGACTTCTTACTAGAGTATGTAATTCTTGATATGCTGCTAAAACAATAGTTAAAAAGACTTTTAACCAAAAACCTATACAGTGTTCGCCATAGTACCAGTTAGCCGCAGATTTATAAAGTGCAGTATAGTAATCTAACTGGTGCTTTTTAATATATTTATCTATACATATGTATTTTACAAATGTATATCCACTTTTAATTAATAACAATTGAATTAAGATTTGTGCCAGCCTTCCATTTCCTTTATTAAAAGGATAAATACACAGGAAATTTAATATAAATCGAGGGATTAGTAAGAGTGAATGAAAATCACCATTAGATCTTAATGTATTATATTGTTCGCATAGTTGATGCAAAGCTTGTGGAATTGCTTCATATGAAATAGCTTTGTACTGATTAGGATTAATATTAAACTCTGGAATATTAGGTAAAATAGGTTTTGTTTTTCGCCAATTCCCACTTTCGGAAGTGGAGTAATTTAATAGTTGGAAATGCAGTTCTTGAATCGTCTCTGGTTTAATAGGCAATGTATGGTATTTTTTTTGTATGAGTTCTAATGTTGTATAATAACAAACTAAGGCATCCTCTTCTATTGTTTGAGGGGCCATATCATTAAGTATTAAATTTTGTAACTGTTTATTTGAGAATGTAATATTTTCATACATAATAGTAGAATTCTTCATATATTGTAGTGGAATATTTTTCTCCAAAAGATTAAATAATTCTGGTCTGAGATGTTGATAAACTTCTAGTTTTCCTTTGTATTCACTAATTTCACTTACTAAATTTAGAAGTTCCTTCTTATTTTCTAAACTGACATATTTTTCTTCGAAAAAGTTTCTCATTTTGTTCCCTCCTTTACCCTATAAATGTGTTAAGACATACGTACGTTCCATTCTAAAGATAAATAATACAACAAAATTAAAAAATAAAGTTTGTAATTTATAAAATACCTCTGATTATTTTTTGAACTTTTCATAGTATTTACAGCGTTGATTCAAAGATAAATAAGGCAATTTTGTAACAAAGTACTATTATTCGTTGTGCAAAAGCAGTAAAAATGAAATAAAACATGTCTATTTTATCTAAAATAGACAAGAATACTCCATCTTCAATCGTGTACAGGGTATAGCCCGATGATAAGGTATGAAAGAAATACATCTAAGGTATTAAATATAATAGTAAAGTAGTTTTAATGGAAGGGTAGAACTAGATTTCCATATAATCTATATGTATTTTAAAATTTATTGAAAGTTTTTTGACAGGTTACTACTTGTTATTATGTTTTGAATAGAAAATGAAATCATCATAAATCTTAATTCTATAATTTATTATTCATTATTCATAAATGATAAGAGAATAATAAAAATGTGTCAGTTTTATAAGAATATAGATATAATATACGATTTGCTTGATTGTTGTACGGAGCAAAGAGCGTGAATTTTTTATTTTAGATCCTTTTAGCCAAGTGCGCGGGCGATAGTGAATAAGGGCTGTTTTTCTTTATTTTGAAAATATCAAGTTATACAAAAGATGTATGAAATACTATTTGCTCTTGAAAAATACAGTACTTATCTATTATATTTTCATATAGTATTTATTTTTTTTCATACATAAGAAGTACGATATATAGAAAAAAAGCTGGGAATAAGATATCGTAAATCATATGAATACATGACAAGAAAGCTAGCAATGAATGATGCAGGAGGATAAAACGATGTCTATAAATATGAAAACAGTAGAAGAGTGGATTGCGGAGTTAAATGCAAGACATGAGGAGGATTTTGGAGAAGTTGTTCAAGAAATGAAAGAACTCTGTGTTGCGATTGATAACGCTACATTAATTTACCCGAAAAATGTATTTTGCTTTGGCAAAAAAGCTGAAGTCTACTTTTTCTTCCAAGACCATGTTATCATGGGCATGGCGCAAGAAGAATCTATTCAAGTTGAAAAATTAAAGTATGAGAACATTACAGACATAAACCTAAAAACAAATGATAAAAATACAACATTAGAGTTGAAGTTCTCTAATGGGAATTCTATTATACTAGATAGTTTAAATGATAACTGTGGAACGAAGAATTGGTTATTTGTAAGACAGATTAAGAGTATATTTAAATTGATTTAGTAGAAAAGAGCAGACCTTAGAAGGTCTGCTTTTTTATGATTTACTCCCGACTATACAAAGACATCCTTTTTCTTCGTAATATTTTATATGTTGAAACCCAGTTTTGGTAAAAAGAGTTACTAATTCTTCAGTTATTTTAAATTTTTGCATATGATAATTGATTTTAAAGATTTCAGCAACAATCATAAAGGAGCCGTTTGGTTTTAAAACTCGAAAAACTTCTTTTATATCATGTTCTAAATTAGGCCAAAAGTAATGGGTTTGAAAGGCTGTAATGAGGTCAAAAAAGTTATCATCAAATGGAATAGAAGATACACTTGCTCTATGAATCATAACTTTTCCATTTTTCACATCACTTCTATTGGATTTTATCGAATTTTCTACTGCTTTTTCGGAATAATCAATGCCGTATATTGTTCCATAGGTGTTTATTTTAGAAAGGGTATGTATGGTTCGGCCGCTTCCGCAACCAATATCCAGTATTACTGAATCTTTTGGTATGTTTACTTTCTGTAATGCCCAATTTGTTAATCTAGCATGTACTGTATTCATAATGCATAGCATAGAAGAACCGATAGAACCTCTAGGATTTTTAGCTTGTTCGATTAATTTTTGCAATACGCTCAACTTTATCTCTCTCTATATATAGATTTCCTAAATTTGTATATTCGCTTTAGGTAATCCAAATTCCTTTAAAAAACACGCCCTTCGCTCAGTACACGGTGCTAGCAAAGGGCGTATTTTTAACTATGCAAATATCCTTTTAACCAAGTGCGAGGTCGATAGAAACCAACAGGAATTTGAATGAGGGTCGTTTTTCCGGTTGTATTAGTTTCATACAGTTTGTCACATAAGTTTGCATCAAACCCTAAGAGTGGATGTCCTCCCATATCCATAGCTGAGGCTGCTAAGACGAGCTTTTGTACGAGCATCCCAGCTTCTATTTGTTGAATCCGATATCCTCTATAACCTAAATCGTTTTTTAAATAATCTTTATTTCCCATTACATGTAAACAGAGTGGCACTTGAAAGAGGTTTACATTGTCCATTGTCATACCAGATTGTAAAGAGTGGCGTAGATCTCCATGTTGAATTTCTTCTAATGTATGGGCAGCATTGTTATAGGAATATGCACCATTTGGCAAACCTTCTACGTTATAAAAGCATCCGTACAGTGAGACGCGTACTTTTGGATTGGTATGTTTTCCGTCTAAATCATTTTGATAAGGAAAGGAAAGGCTTGCTTCTTGAAGCAAGGTAGCGAGTTGTGTTCCATTTATTTTTTTTAAGACAAAGTCTATATCAGGTGAATAGCGTTTTTGACAAACGGCTGCGAAGTCGTATGATAATCGTTCCACTTCGGGAAGTACGAAAGATTGCATATTGTGTGGAACATCTGCCTCTTCATGCAACGTGCGAAATGATTCTGTTGATTCTAGCATGGATGCTGTATTCATTTTTGTTAGCATAGGATACGCTGTAACGTCCTGTGAGCGAACAAAGTGTTCATGTTGCAAAAGAGGAAGGAGTTCAGACAGTTCGTGAGACGAGATGTTTTCTGTTGCTGTATGTTTTTGGTGAAACCATTCTGCTGTAGGCTTGTTAGATAACGGAATAACTGCGTATACACTTTCTTCTTGCTCAGATAGTCCGAGTAAGTGATTAATAGCTCGATCAAGATATTGAAAATATACACCAGAGGTATAGCCGAATTGTTTCGTGGTCTCTAGTAATTGACCGATGAGTACGCCGGCATCTAGACCTTGGAGCCGATAAGAAAAATTATTATATTTAAAGAAATTTTTCCAAAACATTGTTGATACGAAAGTAATACCAAAACAAGCGGATATATCACAGCGATTCCCAAGTGCCTGCGTGAGATAAGAATCAAAATTCCCTTCCCGAAGCAAAATCAGACGATGATGTGCTACGTCGTAATGGTAGATGCCATATGGGATAGTTTCAATTCTTAAATATAAATATAATTCATTTGGATATAAAGCCCCTCCTGAAGGAACAAATCTCCGATATATATTTGTTGTTGTTTGCTCTTCAGTTAAATTGAAAGAAGGCTGACATAATTGAGTTAGGCCAAATGTATACCAGAGACAATGTCCGATTTGCTCTAAAGTGGGTTCGTTAGACATATTTTGATCGCGTAGCGTTAACGGTATTTCTAAAGAAAGAGGAATGCCGGGTAGATTACGATATAGTTTATAGGGAAGGGGGGCATCAGCCCAGTCGACTTCTTTATTTTGGGGCATAATTTCATCGGTAGAAAAATGTAAATGATGTAGAAATGTTTCTAGTTGCATCAACAATCGACCTCCTTATCACGAATACCCCCACCTCAACATTTAGCAAAAATAAAGGAGAGGGGTGGGGGATGAAGAAAAAACGCTGATGGAAGTTTTACTTTATTATGGCTTATGGAAATGGATGCGGATGTGGATTAAGTTGTTCAAATGTAAGAGGCTCATCGATATATCCAAGTTCCATTGGTACAGTAAGTGCTCTTTGTAGTCCTTTTACGCGAGTAAGGTGATGGCCAAATGTCATTGGCAACATACCAGGAATCAATACTTTCACACAAGATAACCCGTTTTTCTGTATGAGAGGGACAGTTTGATCAATAACGATTACTTCAAGCCCTGAGTGATGTAGTCGATCTAAAAGATGGCGAAGATCCGAAGTTAGATCCCTATCGATAGATTTTAGCTGATGCATTTGTTGAAATGTTTGTACATGCCGATCGTCATTCAATAAAAATTGAAGGCGTTCCTCGGCTTCTAGTAAGCCATATACCATACTATGATCTTCCATTTGAGTGACAAGATAGGGATCGCGTAAACATTTTTCGTATTTTTGCTTGTTTGCTTCAAATTTTTCATCCATTGTAAGCAACATACCTGCTAATTCATGGATAGCATTTTTAACAGCTCGTAGTGGTTCCATGTGGGCACCGCCTGCACAGACGAGGTTCATGCCATCTTGTTTTGTATTTTTTGCAATTGCCCATATACTTGGGATACCATGTTCCATCGTTGCGTCAAAAACATGTAAATCATAGCCTGTAATGGTGCGCATTCGTTCAATCATCAATTGTAATTCCACATCATCCGCAGAAGCTAAATCAAGGCGGGGAAGTGGCAATTGCGCATACCAAGTTAGCAAGAAAGCATCGCGTTCGACTATTTCTAAAATACCATGGAAAATCGCTTCTTCTAAACTACCTCCAATTGCACAGCCGTTTGAGGTTTCATAGACAAAAGCATCCCTGTGTCCTAGACTATAATATGCAATTGATTCTGGAACTAAGACTGGACGGTTTTGTGATAAAGAATAACCCCATACCCAATCTTGAGGTTGATCAGGATCAAATGGTTTGAACGGGAAATTTGCTTTTTTATAATGTTCATCCGTATGTACACCAATTGTGAGAGGATTGATGGCTGTATCTTCGAAATCTCGGTAGCTACCATGAACATTCGTCCGTTTCCCGCGAGGAGCCATTCCGCAGTATCTCTCCAACCCTTCTAAAATCGCGGTTGCCTCGCTAGTTACGAATGAATGTGTTCGACCTGCAACCCCTTCATTACCTAAAAGTAACGGCATATTTACAATTACGTCAGCGAATGGTAATAAGGAATGTTGCATTTTCCCGTTTAAAAGTCCAGTCCGATAATCTAAATAATCTTGCGTCAAAAATGCATTTAAATCTTCAATAGAACGACAACGATAACTCTCACCATTTGTTTTAAAACTTGGTTGTAGAGAAAGGTAGGCAGCAGCTTCAGTGTCCTCGGGTATTGTACTACATATTGGGCATAGAGGATCAGGAAGAAAGGAATGACGTGAACATTGAAATGTTTGCATGTTAAGTAAAATTAGTTCTTCTGCTAAAGAGGTATGCCCCTCTGTTAATATCTTTTCTGTTTCAGCGTGAATAAGCTGGCACATTTGTAGTAATCCAGTTTGCGTTGCACATACATCCCTCTGTATGACATCATCCGTTTGTAAGGAATATTTCCGTTGTAATTCCCACATTTCCTTTTGGTCAAAGCCAGCTATAAAACGTCTTGCATCGGCACAATAGGAACATCCTGGTTTATTTGGTTTAACATAAGGACCAATAATCCCTTCGCCGAATGAAGTAAAGCCACGAAGCCAAGGGATGTTAGCAGATCGAAATATTTGTTCAGCTTTCTGATGTATAGAGGGAGGAGAACCATCGTGTAATACAAGAGCGAGATGAATATTTTCAGGGAGGGATTCTTCGATCGTATGTTGATGAATGATAGGGTAGTGAACCGACAATTGCTGATTTACATAGTCTGCAAGTGTGCCATCTCCTACAATTAATATTTTACGATCCATCAGTCTACCTCCTCTTTTATTACCACACCAACTACACCACCTAATCCTTCTTTTAAAAATGGTTCGATTGCTAGGTCGAGGACGTAGGGGTGAAGATTATGTTCTTTTAAATTCTGTAAAGCTAATTGTAAGGAATCTAAATGTGGAATCTCTTCTTCTTTTTGTACTTCAGTTCTAAACGACTCTGTATCGTGTAAAAGGACAGATGATTCCCATAATATATTAGAGTTATAGGGAGGCTCTTGATTTTGGAAATGAAGTAGTGCTTGTTGTAATGCGCTTCTTAGTGCTAGTGTCATATTTAGATTTGCACTACCATACCACTGGTTGTGTACGCGGACCCAAATAACAGGGAAACCTAGTATTTCTTCGCCAATTCCTATTTTTGGTGTCCCGTGTATTGTGCGGAGTGCATCTAAATAAAAACGGCAATGTTTGTCATGAATCTCTGTTAAGTGTAGCTCTGCAATTTTTTCTGTTTGGCTCAATTGTCGTGTTCTCAATGTGTGTGTTAAATGATTTTGTAGCGCGCGATAAACACCCTCTAGCATTGTTTCCCCAGCACCAATTCCAATAAATTCATCTTGTTCAGGAAGAAGAAAATGAATCATTTGAGTTACATATGCTTCAATCCCAGTTAGTCCTGCCTCGCGGCGTGCTTCATCATGAGTCAATCCGCCGCAAATTATTGTAGGGAGGAGGGTAGTGGGTCCTTCTGATAACGGATTTGCGACCTGAATATAGCACTGAGACAACGGTAATTGCTTTAGATTTTGTTCATCCCATATGTGAAAAATTCCAGAGGTTCTTGAAGTTAATTGGTCAAAAAAACGAAAAAGTTCATTCGAGTGATTTTGATCTGCATGTCGTTTGAGAGTTTCATCAAGGTCTGGTATCATTTTTATCGTAAAACTTTTAGTGGCTATAAGTGGGTGTTTAATAAAATTATGCCAATTGCCTTCAAGCGTTTCTAAATTTAGTAAAAAGAATTGCTTGTTTTTCTCCCTATCCGAAGCATCTGTAACATGTTTGAATAACTCAAAAACAATAATATTTGCTAACATAGCGCCAGCAATTGGAGAGAATGGCTCTGGTGATTGATTTTGTTGAAGAGCGTTTTCATGCATGCGATGCCATGCTGATTCCCAGCATTCTTTAGAGTCTGAAGTAATGACAGGACCAGCTAAGCCTATTTGCTCCAAACATAGAGCTGGAAGAAAGTTTTTCTTTTCTTCTCTACAAATTGCATGTATAGTTCTTAGCTTTTCGATATTGCCATTTTGAGAAACATATAGAATCCAATCAAAGGGCTGAAAAACTTCCTGCAAAGAACAATCTGTTGTTGTATTTATTTCTTGAACAAGTACATCTTGATCGGCAGTATAGGCTTTTTGCACAAGTTCGTTTAGCCGAGAGAGATTTGTTGCATCAGGATCGGTAATCAGATAGTGAAACTTAGGTAAACCAGATTCAAGTAAAGAAGAAACTAATGAAGTGAAAATAGATCCGGATCCAATTGCTAAGACTTTAGCTTGTCGATACATTTGAAATTTCAGGGCACCTGAATGAGAGAAAGTATCTAAAAATTCAATTTGCGATGCGTATCTCTCAAGTAATGCATCCTCTAATTGATGAGGAGAATCTTGACTTACATCTCGGACGAAACCATTTTGATGCAAAATTTCTCCAAGTTCAAACACTCTATTTTGATAAGGGAGGGGGAGTCCACTTGTTAGTTCTTCTAAAGTGTGATCTCCATTAAACATAGGCATTAATTTTTCAATCCATTCATAGATACCATTACCTTGCATCCGGAATGAGCTGGAGTTATTTCGAAAATAGACACCCCCGTTTGAGTCGGGAAGGAAAAAGGTATCCTTGTTCATTTTTAGTTTTGTGGAAGCGGGCAGAGCACTCATTGTATTCCTCCTTATCAGTCAATTTGTTCTAGGCACACATTGTTAGTGTATGTACTGTGATTTGTCCCTTATGAATTTTAACAGATTGCTATTATTTTAGAGTCTTTGTTTAATAAAAAAAGGCTGCATGAAAGATCGAATAAATCGATTCTTTCATACAGCCTTTTGTATTTCGAAAGTCTATCAACCTTCTAATAATAATGATTTTGGATCTTCAAGCATTTCTTTAACAGCAACAAGGAAGCTAACCGCTTCTTTACCATCGACAATACGGTGGTCGTAAGATAGAGCAATGTACATCATCGGACGGTTTTCCATACGTTCTGCATCGATTGCAACTGGTCTTACTTGAATTTTATGCATACCGAGAATACCTACTTGTGGGCTGTTTAGGATTGGTGTTGACATAAGGGAGCCAAACACACCACCGTTTGTAATTGTAAATGTACCACCTTGTAGTTCTTTTAATGTAAGTTTGTTATCGCGTGCTTTTTTACCTAGGTCACGAATTTCGCTTTCGATTTCAGCGAAGTTCAATTGGTTTGCATCGCGTACAACTGGAACAACTAATCCATCTGGAGCTGCTACAGCGATTCCGATATCATAGAATTTTTTAATGATAAGCTCGTCACCTTGAATTTCAGCATTTAACAATGGGAATTGTTTTAATGCTGCAACAACTGCTTTTGTGAAGAATGACATAAAGCCAAGACGAACATCATGTTTTTTCTCGAATGAGTCTTTACGTTCTTTACGTAATTCCATGATTGCAGTCATATCAACTTCGTTAAATGTTGTTAACATTGCAGATGTTTGTTGAACTTCTACAAGACGTTTTGCAATTGTTTGACGGCGGCGGGACATTTTTACGCGCTCAACTGGTTTTTCAAATTCAGTAGCCATAGCTGGTTTTGGACTTGTTTTTTCTTGTTTTGGCTCTGCTTTTGGTGCAGCAGCATGTGCTTGTACATCATGCGGTCTTACACGGCCAAGTGGATCAGTGCTGCGTACTTCATTTAAGTCAATTCCTAATTCACGTGCCATTTTTCTAGCAGCAGGTGATGCGATAGGGCGATCTGTATTTGGAAGACCTTGTAAAGCTGTTTTATTTTGCGTTGCACTTGGAGCCTCAGCTTTTGGTGCTTCAGTAACTTCTTGTTTTGGTTGTTCTGGAGCTGCTGCTGGAGCAGGTGTACTTACTGCAGCGCCGTTTGCATCTAAAATTGCAATGATGTCACCAACTTCAACTGTATCCCCAGGCTCTCCTAGTAGTTGTGATACAATACCTGAATCTTCTGCAATGATTTCTACATTGACTTTATCAGTTTCAAGCTCAACAACGCTGCCACCTTTCTCAACTTTGTCGCCTACGTTGATAAGCCATTGTGAAATAGTTCCTTCTGAAATAGATTCTGCAAGCTCAGGTACTTTAATTTCGATCATTTTAAATGTCCTCCCCTTATTTGCCTAACGGTGTGTTTTGTCTTCTTTTCTCTTCGGTAATCTCCATCTTTTCCAGCTTAATTGGGCAGAAATTCTTTACGATTTTGAGTGTAAGGAACTCTGCCCAAATGAGCTAGAGCACATCACTTTCGTTGTTAGTTGCTAAAAACTTCTATTTCTTGTTTATCTTGTCGAAAGTTATACTTTGTATCTAATGCGTGTGCAACGATAAGTTCTTGTTCTGCACGGTGCGCATGTGGATCGCCGCCTGAAGGGCTTGAACGGTCTGGGCGTCCAATATAACCTGTTTTTACTTTATCTCCAGCAAGTTCAAACAGAATTGGAGCCATGTAATGCCATGCACCCATGTTTCGTGGTTCTTCTTGTACCCAAATGATTTCTTCTAAGTTTTTAAAGCGTTTCATAATAGATTGAACTTTTTCAGCAGGGAATGGGTACAATTGCTCAATACGAACAATATGAACTTCATCTAAATTGTACTCATGTTTACCAGACTCAATCTCTGCTGCTAAATCAATTGCCATTTTACCAGTTGTTAAAACAAGACGTTTTACTTTGGTTGGTTTTGTGCCAAGGTTTTCTTGTTCTAACGCAGGTTGGAAGCGTCCTTCACTTAATTGGCTACCCGATGAAGCTGTAAGTGGGTGACGCAGTAAGCTTTTGGGTGTCATGATTACTAATGGACGAACAGCTTCTGTACCAAGGATTGACGCTTGACGACGCAAGATATGGAAATATTGTGCCGCACTTGTTAAGTTTGCAACAGTCCAGTTATTTTCTGCAGCAAGTTGCAAGAAACGTTCTGGACGTGCGCTAGAGTGCTCTGGTCCTTGCCCTTCATAACCATGAGGTAAGAGAAGAACTAGACCAGATTTTTGTCCCCATTTTGCTCTTCCAGCTGAAACATATTGGTCAAATAATGCTTGTGCAGTATTTGAGAAATCACCATATTGCGCTTCCCACATAACAAGAGTTTCTGGAGCGAACACGTTATAACCGTATTCATAACCGACAACAGCAGCTTCAGACAGCGGACTGTTATGAACTGAGAAAGATGCACGTGTATCTGGCAAGCGGTGCAATGGTGAATATGTTTCATTTGTTTCTGTATCATGCAGTACGATATGACGGTGTGCAAACGTACCACGCTGTGAATCTTGACCAGTTAAACGAATTGGCGTACCTTCTTGTAAAATAGAAGCGAATGCTAAAGATTCAGCAAGTGCCCATTCAATTTTACCGTTCTCTTCAAGAGCATCTTTACGGCGCTCAAGAATTTTCTTCACTTTAGGGTATACGTTAAAGCCTTCTGGCCAAGATAAAAGCCCTTCGTTAATTGCGCGAAGTGTTTCAAGCGGAAGACCAGTATCGATTGGCTGAATACCTCTTGCAACTACGTCTGGAACTTTCACGTGTATTGCAGCTTCGCTCGTATCAGCAGGTGGTACTTCTGCATACTCAGCTTTTAATTGCTCTTGTGTAAACTGTGTAATTGTTTCAACTTCTTCAGCATTTAAAACACCTTCAGCTTGCAGTTGCTCTGCATAGATTGCTCTAACAGTAGGGTGCTTTTTAATTTTCTTATAAACTTGTGGTTGCGTAACAGCAGGATCATCCATTTCGTTATGTCCGTAACGACGGTAACCGATTAAATCGATTAAGAAGTCTTTTTTGAACAGCATACGATATTGAATTGCAAGGTTAGCAGCAGCAAGACAAGCTTCTGGATCGTCAGCATTTACATGGACGATTGGAATGTCAAAGCCTTTTGCAAGGTCACTTGAATACTTTGTAGAACGAGAATCGTAACTATCTGTTGTAAAGCCAACTGAGTTATTTGCAATAATATGAATTGTTCCACCTGTTTGGTATGCATTCAATCTGCTTAAGTTTAATGTTTCAGATACAATACCTTGCCCAGGAAATGCAGCGTCACCATGAACTAAAATTACGAATGATTTCGAAATGTCTTGTTCAGGATAACCAGCTTTTTTACGATTTTCTTGAGCTGCACGTGCATAACCTTCAACAACAGGGTTAACAAACTCAAGGTGACTCGGGTTATTTGCTAATGTAACGCGTGTGCTAGCTTCTTCAGATCCGACAACTTGTTCTCTACCTAAATGGTATTTCACATCGCCAGTCCAGCCAGCATTACTATTCGCACCTTCTATAGTTGCATGTTTAAATTCAGCAAACATATGACTATATGGTTTTTCTAATACATGAGCAAGTACGCTAAGACGTCCGCGGTGAGCCATACCGATCATCACGTCACTTACGCCGCCCTTAGCACCTTCTGAAATAATTTCATCCAGTACAGGTACAAGCATATCAACGCCTTCTATAGAGAAACGTTTTTGACCTACAAACGTTTTATGCAAAAATTGCTCGAAACCTTCAACCGCTGTTAAACGTTTTAAGAGAGCAGTTCGTTTTTTGTTTGGTAATGGTTGACGCAATGAATTTGATTCCACCATTTGATGCAACCACTTACGTTCTTCACTATCTTGTATATGAGAAAATTCATAGGCTAAAGATTTTGTATAAACATCTTTTAATCTATTAATTACATCAAGAGCTGTGTGAATACCATTTGGTGCATCTGGCCATACTGTTTTTGCTGGAATCGCTTTCAAATCTTCATCGTTCAAGTCCTGCATTGTTGTATGAATAAGGGATTGTCCATCAGTAGGATCTTCCATCGGATTAATATGAGCAGATAGATGCCCGAACGAACGGATACTTTCTACAACTTGCACTACTTTAAGAATTTTTTCAATGTTTTCTGTACCTTGAGGAGAAAAATTTGTTTCTTTGTTGTCCCCTGTTACGACATCAGCTTGGAATGTAGGAGCTCCAAAAGTTTCAAAAAGCTCTTGTAATTCCGGATCAACAGAACCTTCATTAGTCACGTAACGATCATACTGTTCAATAACATAGCCAAGGTTCGGACCATGGAATTTGGCCCAAGGGTTTGTCGTTGTATTCTTCCTCGTCATTTGTTTAAACCTCCCAATGCATATATTCCTTTTTTCATGTGAAAAGGATGCATTTCACTCTTTTCATAATTGATGAACCAGTAATGAATGTAAATGTTATCTTTATTCTTATGTTATTACAATAATTTACATAATACCAAATGTTATTACTTATCCGTTTTGTAAAAAAACATTCACAATTACTTATCACCCAAGTTAATCTTTCATGTTATAAAGGAATTTTAAGGAAAAATAGGTGATTCCATCTGATACATCCGCGGTTGAAACAAAATCTTCCGGATAAAACTATAAGATGAATTGTAAGAATGTTTCGTCAAACATCTTTTGATTTATGTATATTAAAATAATAAGCGCTTTCAAGAATATTATACAACAATATAACAGAATATAGTATAAAAAATAAAAAATTATGAATTTATCGTAAACTTTATTTCAATAGTGTTAAATATTGAAAGAGAAAAAGAAGAATTTGCTTGTAAGTGATGATTATGATTTGAAAACGGCTTATAAATCGTTAGTTTTTGCAAATATAGCTAAAAATAGCTTGAAAAAGATAGCTCATTTCATACAAATAGGAAGAGAATTTGTATATGTACAAAAAATAAAGTGCATATAGCTATACTAATTTTTCTAATTTGAGAAGGATTAATATAACGAAAGCTTTCGATGGAAAAAGACATAAAATTTTTTCTCTAGAGGGGAGAGGGAATCCGCCTGTTAGATCTTTTTTCAGCCCCAAACCAAGTGGACATGAGTGCAGGTGAGCTTCTGTTTTTCAGAGTAGCAAATTATATAGATGCAGGAATAAAAAAGAAATCGAATATTTTGGTTGTTTTCATTCGTTATACTTTTCCACTTTGGTTATAAAAATAGTCATTGTAGTCAAAAAGATGAGAAAAAGTGCTATAAAATGGCGAATATTGAATTGTTTTTATCTAAATCATTTGTATTGTTAGTTAATCTTTAAATCAGAAAACGTTTTAGAATGAAGTTATAGGATATATAGATTTCTAAAATTTGCACATTCCATTAAATAAATGTTATAAAATGGAAATTAGGGGCGATAAAATGAAAAAGAAAACGGATAATGAAAATGTTAGTGTTATTGGGCCAATAGTGTTTTCTATGATTCTATCGATATTCGGTTTTGTTCTATTTATCCGGCTATTTGTGGGCAGTAATACTCCCACCTCAAAATTCGGCGAAAGCATTGTCCAGCTCTAGCAGCTAGAATCTCCGGTCGTTTCGCCCCCTCGGACGAGGCAAAAAGCGCCTCTCTGTCGGGTGCTCCAACGTCCTGCGATTCTGAGCGAGCCGCTTCCGCTTTTCTAAAGAAGTTAGGTGGGAGATAAACTGCCCGTAAAAGCCCGATTGGTGAGGGCTAATAATCAGTGGGGATGGAGAAAACCCCCACTGATTAAAGTTTCACTTTATGTCAAGTAAGATTAGTTATGTGAATTCACTTCATCCAATTGTGGACGACAGGCAACAAGAAGTAAGTGTTGCATTGTTATCTTTTATTTACATACTATGGTTTATGTTGTATATTCTCTTGGGTGCTCATTTACTTGCTTTTTTTCTACTATTCTAGTGTAAGTAATAAAGAAGTTATCGAGGATCCATTTTGGGGAAGTGCTAAAAGGGTTTGTTGGGGAGAGATTGAACAAGTAGAAGTGTATGATGACTATAAGCATGTAAAATCAAATAGGCTTGGTTTTAAATTTGTATTTTATACAAATGCAAATGAAAAAATTGAAGTGAGATGTATCAAGGAAAATTGGTCAGAGGAGCAGCGGAAAATAGAGGAGATAGAAGAAATAATCAGGTGTAAAGGAATTTTGATTACGTACAATCCAATTTTTAAAATAAAAGATCAATTTCAAATGTTTTTAGAGAAGCACTATAACGGGAGAGAAGTGGAGCAAATCCGTGAATTTTTACAAAAAAGAAATATGCAAGTAAAGTGGTTCTAAACGGGAAATAATGAAGAATAAGTCTTACATATAGGAAGGAGAAAAAATGCAGTTTTTTTATGCGTTTGGTATAAGTATTATTTTAATTCTATTTATGTATTTCTTTGTTCGTAAAGATATTACGAAAGATAATACGCTCACAAAGAGAGGTTTTTATAAACTGATTGGCTGTTTAGCGGTGATGTTTGTGGGAATTATTGTGTTGATTGTATTGGTGATTAAGAAATTATAAATAGAGTATAGGATGAAAACCCTGTTTTTGATAGTTTGTCAAAAATAGGGTTTTTATTTTCGTTAAACTATATTGTTTTTCCTTATAGGAAACGATGAAGAGAGAGGATTTTAAATGAATCTCGAACACAAGTAGGAAAAATTATTCTTCTTTTCAGTGAGTTATTCATGGTGAAATATTCTATAAGAATATTAAAAAGGGGAATGGTTATGGGTTTAATGAAAATTACTCCTATATAGAAGGAATTAAAATATCGACTTCCCAACATAATACCGGCTTTTTTATTTAGGGGCGGGGGGAGGTTTTCGAGATTTTGGTTCGCCATGCGACTGAAAATCCGTGCAAAATTTAAAACTTCGGGTCTAATTTACGAGATAACACTCTATATTTTACGATATGTAAGTCGTTTAGGAGGTATTTGTATTACATCGGATATACGTACTCAATTTCGCTGTTAATTCTCTAGGGAAAATAGCTTTAAAATGAACGTTATCCCATCGAAAGTAAAAGACCTAAATTTCTACACGAAAGCTACGTGGAATAAGTCGTACGTAGCCGGTACAGTTGACACAGGACTCGGCTTTGCCATTGACGCTAAAGTTGATGTAAACGGCTCACCGCAATACCGCGTACACAATTCGAAAGGGAAAACATTCCCTATTAAGGCTAGTGATAAGTATGTGAATGTGCGTTAATAATACGTAGAAAAGACCGCCCGTAATAGGCGGTCGATTTTTTTATTTTTTCACTACTCCACCAGCGACACCAGATAGAGTCATAGCATCCGCGATGGTGTTTATATTTGTTTGTGGAGTACCATAGAAAGCATCTAAAGCGTCAATAAACCAATCAGCATCTGCTGTAACAGTATATCCATTATTTTTCCAATTGTTAAGTAAACGATTTGTTAATGCTTGTTTCTCTGACTTGGATAATTTCAGCCAAGCTTCGCCATTACTATTTGCATCAACGGTAGTAGTGTGAACTTCGGTTTGCTTAGATTGTTGTATTTCTTGTTGCTCTCGTTGTTCACGCTCTTTTATTCTTTTATCTAGTTCTTGTTGGTATTCTTGCTCAGAAAAGCCATTTTCAATGGATAGTATATTTTTTGTGTCAATATCAAGTGTATATCTGTCATAAGACGTATTACGAACTTTTACTAAAGTACTACCACTGTACTGTTCTTCTATCTTATAACCACTTCCAAGTGTATCAATAAGATGTTTGTTTGAAGAAGTGTACTCCCCATTTGAAACATCAATAGTTATCTTCACATAATATTGTCCGTTTTTGACAGGAAAGGACGGAGAAAGAGTTGCCTGTAATTTACCATCTTTAAGTATCTCACTACTTATAGCGGTATAATCGTAGTTCTCTGATTTTTGGGAGCTGTACACTTTTATAGTTGCACTTGTAGAATCAGGGATATTAGTAGTTAGGGATAAATTAATTTTATTTGTCTCCTTATTATAATCTAACTTATCTAATTGTGCGTATAGCATGACCTTCTTAGTTTCAGATGTAGCATCGTTAGCTTTATTAGATGTTTTTGTATTCGATGACGATTTATCACCAAATATAGCACCAAGAGATAAACAAAAAATTATAGCTATAAAGACAACTAATATAACAGTTCTAGTTTTAATCAAAAATTCAACCCCTTTTTAAATAATACATAATGGCCGGATATAAGAATATAACGTTTTAAAATTAAAGTAAATATTTCCATGTGATTTATAAAAATTAAATTAAGTGATAATAATCTTAATTTTATGTAGTATTGGGAATTACTTTTAACCAATATTTTCTTAAAAAATACTTTTAAAAGAACACAAGTTCGTATATAATAAGAACGAACGTTCTGTTGTTTAGGAGTGGTTACCTTGTATGATTATTCTCTTTTGCCTAATCGGATTATATTATGCGTTGATCTACGTAGCTTTTACGCATCAGTCAGTTGTATCAAAAGAGGATTAGACCCACGGTATACAAAACTTGCCGTAGTGGGTGGTGTAAATCGAAGTGGATCGATAATACTAGCAGCGACACCTCCGCTAAAAGCATTGGGCGTTAAGAAAATGGCTCGATTATACGAAATACCTAAACGACCAGATATACTTATCGTTAATCCAATCATGCATACGTATATTAAATGCTCGAATTACATAACGAAACTAGCAATACAATACGTAGCACCAGAAGACTTTCACCAATATTCAATAGACGAATTTTTTATGGGTATGACGGCTTCTTTACACTTATTTGCGGATAGCCCGTATGAATTTGCGTTGAAACTTAAACATGAGATTTACGACCGTACTCGTATCGAATGCACAATCGGTATTGGTCCGAACTTGTTAATGAGTAAAGTCGCAATGGACATCGAAGCGAAGAAGAATCAAGATGGAATAACGCAATGGACTTACGACGATATACCCGAGAAGTTATGGAGCATTCGACCACTCAGTAAATTTTGGGGTATATCGTATAAGACAGAAACGAAGTTAAACCGAAAAGGAATTTATACAATCGGTGATTTAGCAAATTATCCGCTTAAATATTTGAAGCAAAGATTCGGTGTGATAGGCGAGGACCTTCATCTACATGCAAACGGAATTGACTTAAGTAGGATTGCTGAAAAATACGTTCCAGCTACGACTTCTATCGCTAAAAGTCAAATACTATTACGTGATTATACGATAGATGAATTTCCGATTATCTTATTAGAACATACCGAGGAAGTTTGCTATCGATTGAGAAGACAAAATAAACTCGCTCAAACCGTCCACTTTTCAGTCGGCTACAGTAAAGGTTACGGAGGAGGCGGAGGTATTTGTAAAACACATACCTTAAATCGAGCGACTAATTTAACGATAAATAAGTGTAATCATTTAACTAGGGAATCAAACCTTATTGTTAAGCCTTTTGTGTGTTACATAAAGTTATTACATAAAACCTTTACAGTTAATATACTCTCGTGTTACATTAAAGGTACAATAAATGTAAGGGAGAGAAACCTGATGAGAATCGCTTATGCTAGGGTTTCAACTGATGAGCAGTTACTTGATAGACAGTTAGAAGCACTCAATAAATATGGCTATGATAGATTAATCCAAGAGAAATATACAGGAACTAAAAAAGACCGAGCAGGACTAACCCAGCTCATGGATACAGTACGAGAAGGTGATACTGTTATTGTAGAAGCTATTAGTAGACTAGGAAGAAACACTCTTGATATCCTTACAACGGTTGAGGAGTTAAATAATATGGGTGTTACTTTCGTATCACTAAAGGAAAATATGGACACTTCAACGCCAACTGGAAAAGCTATGTTCTCTATGATGGCAGTAATTAGCCAACTTGAAAGGGACTTAATAGCAGAACGAACAAAAGAAGGACTGGCAAGTGCAAAGAAACGAGGAGTTAAACTGGGTAGACCTCAACTCGATAATGACAAAATAAGGGTAGCTTTACAGATGTATGACTCTGGGGAATATTCCATCAAGGACATTGTTAGTCAAGTGGGGATATCTCAAGGTAAGCTATATAAAGAGATTAATAAGAGAAAATTACAAAAAGGAACACGAGATAGGTGACAATTAAGTTGCTGCCTCGGTGTTTCTTTTTTATTTGTATGCGAGTACGGACAATATAGCGCAACTCTTGAGTGTGTACCTAACAGTACGCCTGCTCGTGTGCTGAGTTGATAAGTGAATGCGTAACCTGATCCTTATAATGTAAGGTTGAGGAGTGCCAGCTCATTGGTGTACTGCATGTAGGTGTATGCTACATAGTATCTAGTGTGATGGTAACAGGAGAGTATAATACATAGTGTTTTATTGAGTACGCTACCTCATAAGGTATTTGTTATTGATTGTTGTATGAGATGATGGCAAGTGGTTGTTACTGTTAGTGTGCCTTGTGAGTAGCGAATATGGAGGTGATCTCATTAAATCTGTGTTCGGTAGTTACCAGCTTATATACATTACCTGCTGGCGTGTGCTCAGTAGTATGCTGTGTGAGCTATTTCATAAGCTACCTGTATTGTTTGCCTTGTATGGTCATACTCTGTAGTAATGCCAACAAGCGTGACGCTATATAGTATCTATCTCATATGTTTGCTTATTTTATGTATGGTGTTCTCTGACAGTTGCTCTTGTGTGTTGTCTGGTCAGGTGGGCTATGGAGTTGGTTGCACAGTTTGTACTGTCAGGGTTGCATAGGAAAGGCTTGAGTGTCGACCTCACCTCATCAGCTGCTCACCAGCTTCCCATTCCCCAACATCAAATTACATTATAATAACGTAATGTTATAACATATAGGGGTACAGATGCGTTCGATAGTGGCCATATTTAGAAAGTGTACAAATGAGTAAACTACATCTTATTTATTGAATATAACCCCCGAGGAGTAAAACCAATTAGCTCCCAACTCGTTAGTTGCCATGTGAGGGGCAAAACTTCTTGAGTTTTCACCTACCTCGCTTACCACCTAGAGTTATAGCTTCAAAGTTGGATTTTAGAGTTGGAAATTTTTTAGAATTAAATTTTTGAGTAAAACTTTGGTAATTAAAACAGGGAGTCGGAAGCACGATAGAACGCTTCTCAGAAGACGTAAAGAAAATAATGGTGTTGGACTGGTAGTACTACCTAGATATTACCATATCATTACTATATTAATACATATAAATAATATATTTACAGGTGGTGGAGACAACTATATAATTAAAATAAATACCACTGAGGAGGGATTTTAGTGTTTAAAATCATAGAATCAGAGTTCGGAAATTTGAGAACTAATGAGGCAGGTGGTGCTAAGTGGTTCGCAGCGAAAGATGTCTGTGACATGATAGGATATAAAAATACTTCAGACGTATTTAAAAAGGTTGATCCTAAAGAGCTAGACATAACGAGAACGCCCGGTGGGTTTAGCTTAAAAGTTGTAACATCTAAGGGCTTAGCTCAGTTCTTTGAGGTTAATAAGCATTCTAGGAAAGAAAACTTTAAGAGTGTAAGAGAGTGGGCTTTTGAATCTAATCTTATTCAAACCCATGAGGAGAACAAAGAGGATGTAGGTAAATTATCAACTCTAGGGGAGTGTCTGCTCATGGTGAGTTTGGTGAACATAAAGCTCTTGAGATTGATGGTAAATCACAGCTTTCAGCTATGGAGGTAGTTTTAACTTTAGACTATAGCAAACAAATCTCCAATCACTAATAAGAAGACACTGTCTAAGTGAAGGGTGCTCGAAACGAGAGCTTCTGTAAGTCTAAATTCCCCTTGAGAACGATTAAAATAGTACAACTATATAGATCAAACAAAAAACTGTAATTCACGAGTAGCCTATAGAGGTTGCTTGCTGGGTTGCAGCTTTTTGTTTTGCTTTTTCGTGTTATCTACGAGGGCGGACTCAGGGGTTACATCTGTTGAATTTCATTTACTGTAATGGTAACACCTGAGGAGGGTAAATTAAAAGAGTCTACCTCGGTAGGTAAACTCCGTAGTTGTTACTTACTTGTTTAAACCGAGAAGGGAAGAACCTAAACTGGGTCGCTTTATAGTACACCACAAAGGACAAGTCACAAAAATTAACTATGGAAGAATTAGTCTTTTCCCTAAACGTGCAATTTTGTGAGTAGGGATGCTACTAAGAGACAGCAAGGTTGCTAAAAAGAGGGATCGCTAGATATAAACCAGGGGTTATTTTTATAATGTTTTATTCTGAATATTCTTGATAAATAAACATATAGCCTTTTTTATTTATTTAAATTTTGATATTGTTTATTTTAGGAAGTTTTTGTATAAAAAGGATGAGGAGGTTATTTATGAACATTCAAATAAAGGGGAATGAACAAGTAACCCAATTATTAAACGAATGGTATTTAGAGATTCGCTCGAGACATTTAGAAAAAGCAAGAAATTTAAAACCGAAAGTGGAAGAAAAAATTAATGAGGTTAAAGGAAGCTCAGAGTTATTACAGCATTACTTACTTCTCAATTTTCGATACAATTACTTAATTGATAACTTAAGAGTGTCCAAAGATTGTTTTGATGAAATCGACTTTTATGGTGTACCAACAAATAGTTCACTAGCTTACTATTATCATTTTTTTAAAGCTATCCACTCTAATGCAATTGGTGAATACACTTTAGCTAAAGAGCACTATGAGAAAGCTGAATCACTCTTAAGGTATATTTCTGACGAACTTGAACATGCAGAGTTTTACTATAAATTAGCTACATTCCGTTATCATGTTTATCAAGCGTTGTTAGCGATTACACATGTAACGAAAGCTAAAGAGATATTTTCTAAACACAATGGTAATGAGTTAAATCTAGCTTTTTGTAATAACCTTTATGGGTTAGCATGTATACATTTAAAAGAATGGGAACTAGCTGAGGAGCATTTAACTTCTGCGATGAACACTTTTCAGAAGGTAGAGGAAGAGCACTTTATCCTAATGGTTCGCCAAAATCTGGGTTTAATGTATGCAAGTCAAAACCTCTCTCCATTGGCTCTTCGTTACTTATCTGAAGTTAATGAAAAAATGCCAACGAATTACAGATCCCTATTTGTTGAAGCTAGAGAGCAATTTAAATTAGGTCAAACAGAAATTGCTTTGGAGCTTATCGAAAAAGGTCTAACAATATGTAAACAACTAGAAAACAATGAGTATCAGTACCGATTGGTAATTTTAAAATCCATGGTTCAAAATGCACCAGCTCAAGAGTTAGAAAAAGTAGTTTTAGCAGGAATGGATTATTTTAAAAGAGAACAACTATGGGAGTATGTTCAAGAGTATACTGAAGTAGTGGCTGTGCAGTACCACAATGGAGGTAACTTCGAACAAGGAAGTAAGTACTTTTATTTAAGTTATGAAGCTAAAAAAGAAATTCACAAGAAGGAGGCACTAAAATGAAGAAAGCGATACTTGGTTTAATGGGAATTGTAACAATTTTGACGCTAACACTTGGAGTACATACTTCAGTAGATGAGCAACAAACTACTACTCTAGTGAAGGCTATGGCAGATGGAAACACTGGAGGTTGATCTCTTTAATAAAGAATTAACAGGAGCAGGGAGAAATCCTTGCTTTATTTTTGTACATAATTACCCAATAGAGTATCATTAAATTAGGATATCCGAGGGAGAGAAGTTATGGACAAGTTAAAAGAAGATATTCTAAATGGAGTACCATCGGTATTATCTGCTTTGCGTCAGATGTACAAGGAAGAATATAATAAATTTCATAAACAAATGCAATTCAACATAAAAACTTCTGATCTTTTAAAGCAAGCATTTGCTGGAATGGAGAAAATTGATAGTAAAAAACTATTTGAAAAATGGATAGAGCCAGCTAAAAAGTTAGGTAAGTATGGATGGACGCTTTCGGGACAAATGGATTGGAGAAGATTTGAGGAAATATCAAAAATCAAAGAGGTAGCTGAAATTGATAAAAAGTTTGAGTACTACTATGAAAAATACGAAGTGTATAATACTATCAAGGATGACCTTTTAAAGAAAGAACATCTTATAAAGTGGAGAGGTCTACTCCAACAATGCTTTAGTTGTTATGAGAAGGGTGACTATTACATAACAATACCTAGTTTATTTAGTGTTATTGAGGGGCTAACATTTGAATTAATTAAAAAAGAAACTAAACTAACCAGCAATAGCGATATTGCAAGCCAAAAACGTAAACTCTGGAGAAGAACATTTAAGGGGATAGATATAAATGCTGAATATAAAGGGTATTATAGCGCACTCCATGTTTCAGCGTATACATTTATTTCTGAAACCTTCAGCTTTGGAGATTTAGAAAAGGAGAATCCTCAGAGGCCTCCTGTAATTAATCGTAATTGGGTTCTTCATGGAAGAGATAATCCTTTTGAGTGGAGTAAGATGGATGCTTTACGATTAATTAATGCTATACATACATTATCTGATTTAGAATTCTTATTAGAAGAAGTTGAGGAGTAACCCTAAAGTTGCTCCTCGCCTGATTTCTAGTCTAATCTTACTTAAATCTTATTGCTGTCTCTAACCTGTAATATTGTCTCTGTGAATATGATGTGAGTTAGCTGATATTTTGTAAGTTGAATTAGTTAGCATGCTGTAGCCTCCTTGAGATCGAATGTTAGTGATTCCTCTAAGTGACCGACTCGTAAGTGTACAAGGTATGTAAAGCCTTGTTGTGAAGTTTTTGTTTCTACTGAGATGCCTGCTTTGTCCATCTTGTGGTGAATTGCTAGTACCTCTGAGAACGTCATATCTTGCGTGATCTCATAGCCTAACTCTTTGATCATTCTAGTTTGTTTTGAATCTACTGTATTATCAATAATCATCATTAATTTATCTAATTTAGTTACTTTCATTTTAAAATTCCTCCTCAGTTATAATTAGTAGTTGACTATTAAAAGTGATTGGAGATAGCCGACTCCATAAAGAAAACCTGTCATACCATTTGCTATAAGTACGGACTCTAGTTTTTGTTTTCTCACGGTATGTCCCTCCTTTGAGGAATCACCTTGTTAGACACCTACTAATCATGCTAAAATAGAGGATGACTACAAGGTACTTCCTTGTGGTTTGCTAGGAGTATTACCTGTCAGTTTGGTCGCTGGAGAGGTAATACTCCTTTTGTTTATTTGTCTTCTTTAGATGGTACAATTTTGGCTCCTGAGTACATACGAGTTAGCATCTTCTCGATTTTTTCCTCTTTATTAACAGTATGGATTTTGTTAAGAGAAGACCAAGACCTATAAAGGTTCTTTGCGTCCTCTAAGGTTTCTAATTCGTAGTAGCTTTGTATCCTACCGTAAAAGACTTGAAACTTATCAGCCACTTTTAGTAGCTCCTTTCTGAATAGCGTGTTTGCTACCTTAATTAAATCCTACACCTCGGTTTCGAAACCGTCAATAGTTAATTTTGGAGTTTTTTAATTTATTTTCATGAGAATGATAAAATAGATAGAATCTCATTGGAGGTGCCTCTGATTGTGACTGTGGAGTTTTCTTCAGGTTGAATATAAATATATTAGCTCACCTCGTAAGGTGTCTTACAAGTCAATGTGAGAAGTTGTTTTCTCTGGTATGGCAATTCAGCAGGTAGTCTAACTGGAATATATCCATTCTCACAGGTACAAATAAAATAGGATAAGCTAGATCACCGTGCCCGATAGTTTACCACCCTTAGCATGCAATCAAGAATATACCCGATAGCACCACCTCAAAGGTTAAAGCTGAGAAGGACAGAAATCAGATGAGAGGGATTATTACTTATCAGTAATGACAATGTGTGTTTTAACTAAAATAGAGTTCGTGTTACTCCCCAAGAAAATTAAATAGCTTACACTTTAGCTTTCTTTGCTCGACAGACATCATCTTTGCGAGGACACCAAACAGATACCCTTTGAAGTCTTTTCTAATCTTGTTCATCCTTAAAGCAAACACAGATTGTTTAAATGCTGAGATAGCCACCTCAGTTGTATCAACTAAGTCAGGTGCGTACTTGTTAGCTGCTAATTTAACTTTTCCCCACATAGCATAGATTTCCTTAGCTGTACTAAAGAAAGGGGATACTGTGTTGATAAATTCCATCGGTACACATGAGTTAGCCAAATAAGATACATCTAGCTCGTTAATACTTACAGGTGCGCTATTACGTATCTTTAATTCTTTAGAGCTTTTAGCTTTAAGTGTAATGGCTTCGTCTTCGTGAGATGGGTCTTCAGGTTGCTCAGGAGTAGGCTCGGCAGCTTCCTTGCAAGATGCCAACTCAAGGTGACGCTCGAAAGGATTAATTACACAGATGAACGCTGAATAGCCACCTTTAACAGGTTTAAACTGTTCCATACGAGTAATGATTCCTAGCTCGCTGAAACGCTTGAGAGCACGCTGAACAGTACGCTTAGAGTATCCTGTTAGATCTGCTAACGTATTATTCTTGAGATAACTAACTCCAATGAATTTACATGAGTAGTTTGATAGCTTTAAAAGTATTACTCGCTCGCTATCTTTTAAATTATATTCCTTAAGAGTGCGATCAATAGTTTTGTCCATCTCAGCAACAGACTGAAAGCTTTCATATTGTCTTAACTTCTTCATACTCTTTTCCTCCTATATGAGAAGGAACACCCCTTGAGCTAGTACCAATGAGCATGATACAATAGCAAACAAGAAAGCTCCTTCGAGTTTTCCTCCAAGAGAGAGCCCTGTCCGGTCGCCAAACTAGCAGGGTTCTCTTTTTATTTGTCTTAAATCTCAAGTGAGTTAAGTGGATTAAACTTATCGTTTTGTTCTCTCAAGGCAGTTCCCCAAAGAGCAAGATACCTCTCAGTCATTCTCAGGTTGCTGTGCCTTAGCATTCTTTGAAGAGTGAAAACGTCCATACCAGCCATTAAGCAACGATGAGCAAAGGTGTGACGAAAAGTATGAGCTGATAAGCGAACGTCATTAAAGTTCATTACTTGTTTGAGTCGCTTAAATACGAGTTTGATACCATTAGGTGTAAGCTGATTACCTTCCCGAGTAGTAAAAACGTACTCGGGGGTTTTACCTAGCTCACGTTCTACAAACATCTTGTACTCACAAAACTCTTTTACAAGTTTGTCTGTGAGAGGGACAGTCTGCTGCTTACGAGCTTTACCGAATAGGGTTACTGTTTGGTTTACCAAGTCCAATTCACTCCAGCGTATATTGATAAGCTCTCCTAACCTTGAGCCAGTTCCTAAAAGGAAAACAATAATAGTGTGATCTCGATAAGCGTAAAAGCTTTTATTTCTTGCTTTAAGTCTTCTATAGTAGCGAAGCATTTGTTTGATATGTTCATCTTGAAAGACCTCAATTTTTATTTCCTCTTTAGCCAGCTTCATTTTACGAATAGGATTTTCTTTCTCAGTGATAACGTCCTCATGTTGTAAATAGTTAAAGAAAATCTTTAGGTGATGGAGCTTTGTATTTCTTGTTACTACGTTGTTCCCTCTCGTCTTTTGGCAATACATGAGGTAGCTCTTAACAGTTACTTCTCTAATGTCTCGTGTATCTATCAGTTCCCTCTCAGAGCAGAAGACCTGGAACTCATGCAGGGTAGCCATATAAGATTGAATTGTACGAGGAGACAGATTAGCGAACTCTTTTTCCACTTTGAAATCCTTCATAGCAAACTTAAGTAGCATTTTCTTATCAGTCCTTTCTCAGTTTTATAGACACAAAAAAAGAGGACTACCCCTGAGCCAGCTGATTAGCTGACTAGAAGTAGTCCTCTTTTAACTTGTGGTGTCTGATGGAGACCTCCACAGTTTTAGCTTTTGAGAATATCCTCTCAAGCCTTGATACTATTGAGTTTTATGACCCCGGAGAGGCTCGAACTCACGACCTCCACCCTGTCAAGGTGGCGCTCTCCCTGCTGAGCTACGGGATCATGATTGATTGATGTATCTGACAATTCTGTTAGTTTGATTATACAAAAATAAGTGGCACCTTACAATAGTTTTTTTACTATAACCTTTAAAATGAAACTTGGTAGAATAACATGCTTATAGTTATTGTGAGCACATTTCCATATAGTTTAATAGTAAATAGTAAGAGGTTGACTCCTTCATGAAGCAGGATTGATTTTTTACGTTTCATCAAGTCGAATATCAATATTATAATATAATACGATTGAAAATTGATATAATTTAAAAGGTTAGATAAATAACTTGAGGGAGTGTATCACTTTGTTTAAAAGGACAGGAAAAGGAACTGCATTTGTTATGGGAGGCCTTGTTTTATTTGGATTGATATTTGGTGGCATTATGTTTTTCAATAAAACAGATAAAAAAGAAATGAAGGCTGAACAGACTGAGCCAATCAAAGAAGTGGATAAATCAAAAGATATTGGAATGAAGATAAGAGCAACTCATAGTGATTTAAATAACATTACAGGCTGGGAAAAGTATGAGAAGTTTGAGCAGGCGGATGCTCCAGCTTGGGAAGAGAACAAATGGGGGTTCAAATTAATTGATACAACGTTAAAAGAAGCAGCTGCATTATGTAAAGGTGATTTGAAAGAAGATTTGGAACGAGCTAGAAAATTGCTTGATATTTCAGTTCAAAATCATGATACAACAGCTTTAGTATATGTTCACCGTATTTTACATGATCTGGATATCGGGCAAAACGGATTGAAAGCGGGATATATGTTTAACAGCGCAAAAGAGGGTGCTGGTGATGCTAGTGAAATACCTACTTATGATGAATATATTAAGCAACATAGCAAATAAATATTAAATTTATATTTGTTTTGGTAGGAACTTCTTTTTACAATTGTATAGAAATAGTATATAACAGAAATAGAAAATAGATTTATAAATATTCATAGGTTAAAGGAGCATATACGAATGGTAAGAAAATCTTTCAAGATGCGTGTACCTAGAAATAGAACGATTTCAATAAATGGTGCGATTCTTGATGTTGATGTTTCTCATGATGAGTTTTTAGAGGAGTTTATTGAATGGGTGGATTCAAAGGGCTGGTCCTTCATGGGGATGACCGATGAGATTACAGAAGAGGAAGCTGGGAATAATTTAATAGATTTGTTGGTTGATGAGAAGGATGAGAAAGAATGAGTCCTTCTTATTTTTATGCATATGATTATGTCCTTTCTTGTAAAATTATGATATAGTGAAAAATGGTAATTATTTTTCCAGTTAAATACCAATTTCATGTCGGATTGGTAGAATTAGTATATACTGCAAAAAGAAAATAGAAAAGGGAGAGTCATATGGGGAATTGCAAGAAAATTTCGGTTTTTATTATGGTTATTTGTTTACTCTTTTTGACACCTGTGACATTATACGCTGAAACTGGCATTGCACCAGTGCCGGAACCTGGCCAAGGTCCAACTGTATTTGGGCAGTTTGCAGTTTCAATTGATGCAAAAACAGGGGATGTTTTGTACGATAAAAATGCAAATCAACATGCATTTCCGGCAAGTATGACGAAAGTATTGACTGCTATTTTATTAATGGAGCATGTGAAGCCAGAGGAGCAATTTACGTTTTCGCAACCTGCATTAGATCAGGAAAAGAGTAACTACCAACTTGAATTTCAAGTAGGGGAAACGATCGATCGTAATACAGCGCTCACAATTTTAATGGTGCTGAGTGCAAATGATGTTGCGTATGTAATTGGTGAACGTATTGGGGGAAGTATAGAAAACTTTGCAAATATGATGAATGAGAAAGCAAAGCAGTTAGGGGCAAAGGATAGTCATTTTATAACGCCAAATGGTTTACATGACCCGAATCATTATACGACGGCATATGATATGGCAATGATTACGAGGGGAATTCAGCAATATCCTGAGATTTTACAAGCTATGAATACAAAAAGGATAACGGTTACAACATCTAAACAAACGGTTTCTATTTTTAATAAATCTACCTATTTTGAAAACCCATACAGTATTGGTGGAAAAACAGGTTTTACAAATGAAGCACGCAATACACTTGTATTATTAAATGAGAAAGATGGCAATCGTATTATCAATGTTGTGATGGCCTCACAAAGACCAGAAATCTACGAAGATATGCGTCAAATCGCGGATCATTCCTTCTCGCAATTTACAAAGCAAATGGTGCTAGATAAAAATAATTGGTATCAGATAACAACATATCTAGATAAAAACATAGATTGTGAACTTGAAAAAAGTGCAGAATTGATGTTAAAGAAAGATGAAGGAAAGAATGTGAAAACATCCTTTAAAGCGGCTCCCGTTGATAAAGAAAAACTATATCAAAAAGGAATTCACCGCGGAGATGTCATCGGGACAGTAGATGTGACGAAAAATAATCAAACGATTGAAAGCATTAATGTTCTTTCTAAGGAAGATGTTACATTTGTAATGCCGCAAAAAAAAATAAAGCCAGCTGAGCCTACGTATCCAATTGGGTTGATGGCAAGTATCGGAATTGGATTTATTACCTTTATGATAATCGGTTTATATGTAGTAAGACGAGCTAAAAAGAATGCGGTTTCAGAAGGGGAATAGGCAATGAGCAATTGCCTATTTTTTATTGCGTTTTTGGATTGTTCATTATAGTATTAATTTAAGTTCTCTTTTAAGAACAAAACAGGATATCCTAGTTTTATGTGCATATACATAATAAAGAGGAGGAGATAGCGATGAAACTAGTTTTGAAGATTATTAGTAACGTCATCTCATTTGTTTTATTTGCTTTGATGGTTTGCTTAGCGTTTGTTGTCATTTCATCAAAAGCAAGCGGTGGGGATCCAACCGTAATGGGATATCAATTTAAAACGGTACTATCTGGATCGATGGAACCAACATTTTTAACGGGCTCAATTATTGCGATTGAACCAACGAAGGATGGATCTAAATATAAAAAAGGTGATGTAATTACATTTAAAGAAGATGAGAAAAAAATTGTAACTCACCGTATTATTGGTGTGAAAGATGTAAATGGGAAAGTAATGTATGAAACAAAAGGTGACAATAATAATGGCCCAGATTTAAAGCCAGTCTTAGCAGAAAATGTTATTGGAAAATATGAAGATATTACAGTTCCATATGTGGGATATTTATTGAATTATGCAAATTCAAAAGCAGGAGCTGCGTTACTTTTAATTATTCCAGGCGTATGCTTACTTTTGTATTCTATAATTTCTATTTTTAGTGCAATCCGCAGCATTGATAATGAAAAGAAAAATAAATCTACAGATGTTGGACAATCTGTGTAATTCCGTTATTTTCTCTATAAATAGATAGATATTATTGGGGGATATGGACATGACCTTAAAGAAAAAATTAGGAATGGGGATTACATCGGCAATTATGGGAGCGGCATTAATTGGAGGAGGAACATATGCGTACTTTAGCGATAAAGAAGTCACAAATAATACATTTGCGGCAGGTACGCTTGATTTAACTGCAAATCCGACAGCAATTATTAATGTTAATAATATTAAGCCTGGTGATACAATCATTCGCGATTTTGAATTAGTAAATAGCGGGACATTAGATATTGAAAAAGTTTTATTACACTCAGAATATAGCGTGAAAGATGCGAAAAGTGATAATACTGAAGATTTTGGTGACCATATTAAAGTAACGATTTTAAGAAATATGGATAAGGGACATGCGATTATAAAAGAAAAGAAATTATCTCAATTAATAGGAAAACCATCGGTACCAGTTAATGATGATGCACTTTCTGAGGTATTAGATGAGAAGGGAATTAAAGCGGGAAACAAGGATACATTTAAAGTGAAATTTGAGTTTGTAGATAATGGGAAAAATCAAAATCAGTTCCAAGGAGATACGCTTGAGTTGAAATGGACATTTGATGCACAGCAAACAAAAGGTGAGGAAAGATAAAAAGCTATCAAAATGATAGCTTTTTTCTTTTTGATAGATATAAGAGATAAAGTGAATGAAAAATGATATAGCTTTTTCTTTTCATTTAAATACAACTTCATTATAATGAATATATAAGTTCTTCATAAAGAACGTGAAATGCACGTAATGGGAGAGGGTATAATGTCAAAAGCTTCAAAGAGGATAAAAGCGATGCTCATATTACCATGTATGTGTTCAGGTGCTTTTTATATGGGCTCTCAAATTGTTACTCATACGGAAGCTGCTTTTGTAAAAGAACAAAAGGTTCAAGCTGTTATTTCCGCGGCACCTGTATTTCCGAAAACAATAGATGTATTAAAAAACGATGCTCAGCAGCATGAACAATCTATTTTACATGCATATGATGAGATGAATAAAGAACTAGAAATCAATTCTGTAGAAGCTCTTGAAAAAAAGCTGAACTTATGGAAACAACAACGTGAAAAGATTGTTCCTGAGCGTGAAGCATTGCAAAACATATACGTAGAGATTGAAAGTTATTATAACCAATTAGTAGAACGTGAAAAGGATCGTAATTTAGAATCCAATCAGCAAATCATTCATTCTACACAAACTGGTTTAGAGTTTATTAAGAAAATTTGTGAGAATGTAGACAAGCAAGTAAACTTGCAAAAAATAGATGAACAAATTCAAGGATTCCAAAAGCAAATAGATGATGAAAAGGAAAAGCAAAAGCTAAGTGAGCAGGCGAAAGAAGTAGAAAAGCCAGCAGAACAAATAGTACCGCCTGAAAAGAAAGAAGAAATAGCAACTGTAGAAGAAACGAATCAACATAATCAGCTGAAAGAGGAGAATCATCCAAAAGAAACAGAAACGGGAAATCCACCTAAGGACCAATCTAAGGAACAATCTACAAAAGTAGCACAGTAGCTATTCGCGGACAGTAACACTTCCATATTAAAATTCAGTAGGAGTACTGTCCGTAAAAGCCTGATTGGTGATGGGAATTTTGAACCCTTCATTGAATAAAGTTTCACTTCATACTAGCGGAAGAACCTGCTGCCAATTGTAGGGATCCTTCATTATAAAGGGTTTATTATTTTGAAAATTCTGTAAAATATTGAGAAATAAAGTAATATTATTTTTGGTTGCAATTACACTCTTATGTTCTTTATAATGAACATAAGGTGGTTTTTTAAAGAACAGAGAAATTTAAGGGGTATTGTACATACATTGGCCGTAGAAAAATAATAGTCATTCTATTAGTTATACCTCTTATCCTACATTAAGAGATAACAATAAAAAACAGCTAGGGGGAATTTAAAGTGAGTTTAAAGAAAAAATTAGGTATGGGAGTCGCTTCAGCAGCATTGGGATTATCTTTAATCGGTGGAGGAACATTCGCTTACTTTAGTGACAAAGAAGTATCGAACAATACGTTTGCAGCGGGTACATTAGATCTTACTTTAGACCCTAAAACAATTGTAGATATTAAGGACCTTAAACCAGGGGATACTGTTAAGAAAGAGTTCTTATTAAAGAACAGCGGCACATTAGCAATTAAAGATGTTAAATTAGCAACGAAGTATACGGTAACAGATGCTAAAGGTGATAATGCTGGGGAAGATTTTGCTGAGCACATTAAAGTTAATTTCATTTGGAACTGGGATACACAAAGTGAGCCAGTATATGAAACAACATTAGCAGAGTTACAAAAGGCAGATCCAGACCTTTTAGCAAAAGATATCTTTGCTCCAGAGTGGGGTGAAGAGGGCGGTTTACAACCAGGAACTGAAGACTATCTATGGGTACAATTTGAGTTTGTAGACAATAAAGCAGATCAAAATAAATTCCAAGGCGATGCATTAAACTTAGAATGGACATTTAATGCAAACCAAACTGAAGGCGAAGAGAAATAACTAATAAAGAAATAACACACAAAAAAGCGGGGATTCCCCGCTTTTTTTGTAAATAAAAAAAGAGTGCTCCCCAGTATGCACTCCTTCTTGTTTATATTATTTCTGGTTTTTCTTCCATTTTGTAAACTCTAGAAATTCACGGAATTGCTCTTTTGAGACACCAGAGTTCATTGCTTCTTTGACGAGATGTGTCCATTCCGAATCTAATTGGTTTTCAGATGTTGTTTCATCGTGGAGGAGCGTGTCAACTGGTATCTGTAGAACATTTGCGATTTTTTCAAGAAATTGAATGGAAGGGTTCTTTTGTAAATTTCGTTCAATAGAGCTGATGTAAGACTTTGCGACACCAGCTTTTTCAGCAAGTTCTGTTAAAGAAATCCCTCTTTGCAAACGAAGGCGTTTTATACGTTCTCCTATCATCTTTGCGCACCTTTCTGTAAGTATGTAGTCGGCTTATGATGTCATTAGTATAACACAAATTTCGTTAAAAAGAACGCCTCTGCTAGTTTCCAGTAGGTTGGTTCATGCGTTGGAAAAAGTGTTCGATATCTTGAATAGCGATTCCCGCATCTAAAGCTTCGAGCATTAAGTCAATCCAATCCTGATCTAGCGTATCTGCCTTGTCTTTGTACAAAATGTATTCCTCCCTAATGTTCAATTGTCATGTCATGAATCGTACAAAATAAACAATCATTTAAACACATTATAATATTTTGAAAAGTTAATTTGGTAAAAATAATGTTAATTTATTGTATATTTTGTAGGTAAAACCAATGAAGAAGTTACTGTTTTGTCATTCTATAAAGAAATTGTAATAGTTTTATAGAAATTTATCAATATCTTCAGAAATAACTGACATATTGAGAAACATTTTTATAAATAACATGGAATTTTTACAAAAATATTACGAATTTTACAAAATAACGCAAAATAAAACAAATTATTGAAAAATTACTGAATTTTTATTATTATCTAAATATTAGTACATATTCTTATTAGGGGAGGAAATGGGATGAAAAAGAAACCATTCAAAGTGCTATCAACACTTGCGGTAGCAGCTGTTCTTGGTTGTTCGTTTGGGGTAGGTAGTCAATCTGTTTATGCAGAAACACCTGTAAAAAAAGTAGCAACAAGCCCAATTGATGATCATTTAATTCCAGAAGAGCGTTTAGCTGAAGCGCTGAAAAAACGAGGAGTAATTGATTCATCCGCTTCAAAAGAAGAAACAAAGAAAGCTGTCGAAAAGTATGTAGAGAAAAAGAAGGGTGACAAGCCTGGAAAAGAAGAAACAACTGGGGATTCTGTTACAAAAGAAGCATCTGATTTCTTGAAGAAAGTTAAGGATGCAAAGACAGATACAAAGGAAAAATTAGAAAAACCAGCAAATGGAAATGGGAATGGGGCGGTTCCTGCTAAAGGCGCATTAAATGGTAAAGTGCCAACGACTCCTGCAAAAGCAAAAGAGTATAACGGGGAAGTTCGTAAAGATAAAGTACTTGTATTGCTTGTAGAATATGATGATTTCAAACATAACAATATTGATAAAGAACCTGGTTATATGTATTCTAGTGATTTTAATCAAGAACATTATCAAAAAATGTTATTTGGTGACGAGCCGTTTCAATTAGAAGATGGGACAAGCATTGAAACATTTAAAAAATATTATGAGGAACAATCTGGCGGTAGCTATACAGTAGATGGAACAGTTACAAAGTGGTTAACAGTTCCAGGTAAAGCGGCTGATTACGGTGCAGATGCTGGAGACGGCCATGATAATAAAGGCCCATTAGGACCTCGTGACCTAATTAAGGATGCGTTAAAAGCAGCGGTAGATAGCGGTCTTGATTTATCAGAATTTGATCAATTTGATCAATATGATGTAAATGGTGATGGCAATCAAAATCAAGCAGATGGTTTGATTGATCATTTAATGGTTATCCATGCTGGTGTTGGACAAGAAGCTGGCGGCGGTAAATTAGGTGACGATGCGATTTGGTCACACCGCTGGACAATTGGTCAAAAACCATTCCCGATTGATGGTACACAAGCAAAAGTTCCATATTGGGGCGGTAAAATGGCAGCATTCGACTACACAATTGAACCAGAAGACGGAGCAGTTGGTGTATTCGCACATGAATATGGTCATGATTTAGGTCTTCCAGATGAGTATGACACAAAATATTCTGGCGGCGGTGAACCAGTTCAGTCATGGTCTATTATGAGTGGCGGTAGCTGGGCAGGTAACATTGCTGGAACGACGCCAACAAGTTTCTCTCCGCAAAACAAGGAGTTCTTCCAAAAAACAATTGGTGGAAACTGGGCAAACATTGTGGAAGTAGATTATGATAAGTTAAACCGAGGAATTGGTTATGCAACATACTTAGATCAAAGTGTAACAAAAACCGCTCGACCAGGTATGATTCGTGTCAACCTACCAGAGAAAGAGGTAAAAGGAATTGAGCCTGCATTTGGTAAGAAGTACTACTATAGTACAAAAGGCGATGATTTACATACTACATTAGAAACGCCTTTATTTGATTTAACAAATGCAACAAATGCAAAATTTGATTACAAATCGTTGTATGAAATTGAAACAGATTATGATTTCTTAGAAGTACATGCGGTAGCAGAAGATGGATCAAAAACATTAATCGATACAATCGGTAATAAAAATGTAAAAGATGGTGCAGATACAACGCTTGGACAATGGGTAGACAAATCGTATGATTTAAGCCAATTTAAAGGTAAAAAAGTGAAGCTAGTATTTGAATATGTAACTGATGGTGGTTTAGCATTAAATGGCTTTACGCTTGATAATGCAGCATTAACAGTAGATGGTAATGTTGTATTCTCTGATGATGCAGAAGGCGATACGCAGTTTAAGTTAGACGGCTTTGTTGTTTCAAATGGAATTGAGAAGAAGGATCATAACTACTATGTAGAGTGGAGAAACTATGCTGGTGCTGATGAAGCATTAAAATTTGCTCGTGGTCCAGTATATAACACAGGTATGGTTGTATGGTATGCAGATTCAAGCTATACAGATAACTGGGTTGGCGTACATCCAGGATACGGATTCCTTGGTGTAGTTGATTCTCATCCTGAAGCAATTGCAGGAACTTTAAATGGTAAGCCAACATTTAAAGATAGCACACGTTATCAAATTGCTGATGCAGCATTCTCATTCGATCAAACACCAGCTTGGAAAGTTGTATCACCAACTCGTGGAACATTTGAATACAATGGATTACCAGGTGTTGCGAAATTCGATGATTCTAAAGCTTATATTAACAAACAAATTCCAGATGCAGGACGTATCTTACCGAAACTTGGTCTGAAATTTGAAGTAGTTGGTCAAGCTGATGATAAATCTGCAGGTGCAGTTCGCTTATATCGTTAATTATGAAGAAGCTGTTGAAGGTTTTCCTTTCAACAGCTTTTTTTTGAGCAAATGTATTATATATGAAATACAAACTCATATATAATGAAACTTTAAGAATAGAAAAACTTTTTCTTTTAGGTGGGGGAGAGCATCTGGTCATGCGTAGAAGAGGAGAATTCCTCTTCCTGCCCCATGCCGAGTTAAAATAAAGAGAGAAAATGAGTGCAGGTCACCTTTTGTTTTTCGTAACAGTGACTTATATGTTGAAAAATCAATATAAACATAGAAGGTGGGAATAGTAGATGAATATCACTTCTATTGTGAACGAGCAAAAATCATATTTTTCTAAAGGTCATACAAGAAATATAGAAGAAAGAAAGCAACATTTAAAAAGATTATATGAAGGGATTCAGCGTTTTGAGTCTGATATTTTTCAAGCGTTAAAATTAGATTTAAATAAATCAGATCATGAATCATTTACGACAGAGGTTGGATACGCATTAAAGGAAATTTCATTTTTAATGAAACATCTTTCTTCATTGAGTAAGCCAAAGCACGTTCGTACAGCACTTACACATGTTGGTTCGAAAGGGAAAGTAGTTCCAGAGCCCTATGGTGTTACCCTTGTAATGGCTCCGTGGAATTATCCATTCCAACTTGCGATTGCACCTCTTGTAGGGGCTTTAGCGGCTGGAAACACAGTTGTTTTAAAACCGTCGGAATTAACCCCTAATGTCTCGAATCTTCTTGCTACAATGTTAAGAGAATTATTTCCGATAGAACTGGTTGCGGTTGTTGAAGGCGGTATTGATGAGAGTACAGCGCTGTTAAAAGAGCCGTTTGATTATATTTTTTTCACAGGCAGCGTTGGAGTGGGGAAAATTGTCATGGAAGCAGCGGCTAAAAGATTGATACCTCTTACGTTAGAGCTTGGCGGGAAAAGCCCATGTATTGTGCATGATGATGCAAAATTAGAAATAGCAGCAAGGCGCATTGTTTGGGGAAAATTCTTAAATGCGGGACAAACGTGTGTTGCACCGGATTATATTTATGTTCATTCTTCTGTAAAAGAACAGTTTATTGAAGCGTTACGAATTGAAATTAAAAATCAATATGGAGAAAAACCACTGCAAAATGAAAATTATGTTCGGATTGTCAGTAAACGTCATTTTGAAAGGTTATGTTCTTTTTTACAAGATGGAAAGGTTGAAATTGGTGGGAAATATAATGAAGAAACTCTGCATATTGAGCCAAGTGTTGTAACGAATATTACATGGCAGGATTCCATTATGGAAGATGAAATTTTTGGCCCGATTTTGCCGATTATAGAGTATGAGAAAATAGAGGATATCATTGAAAGTATTCAACGACAACCTAAATCATTAGCTTTATATATATTTTCAGAGAATAAAGAAATTCAAAAACAAGTTACAAGTAATATTTCATATGGCGGTGGCTGTATAAATGACGTTGTGTATCATCTTGCTACGCCATATTTACCCTTTGGCGGCGTTGGAAGTAGCGGATTAGGAAGTTATCATGGAAAACAAAGTTTTCACACATTTTCGCACTATAAAAGCATTTTGTCTCAATCTACAGTATTTGATATGAAAATTCGTTATTCTTCTACAAAAAGTGCTTTAAAATTTATACGAAAGTTGTTAAAATGATGATGGTGTTTATCAGTAGGCGTAGCCGTATGATAAAAACCCCTTCTCGCCTGAAGGGGTTTTTCTGTTCGACATATGTATCATGCAAAAATGAATCAAACATACTACATAAAGAATAGAAGAGGACGCTGTTAAACAATCATTTTTGTTTGGATCGAAACAAAAAATATAGAAAACTAATATTTATTCATGAATATAAAGAGTGAAAATTTGAGGTAGATAGGACGGGAAAATGAAAAAGATTATTAAAGTTGAAGCGGTAGAAAAACATTTTGGAGATCAAGTGATTATTCCACCTCTTTCTTTAGATATTAAAGAAGGAGAATTTTTAACGATTCTTGGACCTAGTGGTTGTGGTAAAACAACGTTACTTCGTATGATTGCAGGTTTTGAAACCCCTACAAAGGGTAATCTTTTACTTGATGAGGAAAGAATCAATGATTTACCACCTTATAAGCGTCATATGAACTTAGTGTTCCAGCACTATGCATTATTTCCACATATGACGGTGGAGAAAAATATTTGTTTTGGTATGAAGATGCAAAAAGTATCAACAGCGGAACAAAAAGAACGTGCAGAAGAAGCGATGCGTTTAACGCAGTTACTAGAATTCCGTAATCGTAAGCCTGCAAAACTTTCTGGTGGACAACAGCAGCGTGTTGCAATTGCAAGAGCAATCGTAAATAATCCACGTGTGTTATTGCTAGATGAGCCACTTGGGGCACTTGATTTTAAATTAAGAAAAGATTTGCAACGCGAATTGAAAAATTTACAGCGTAATTTAGGAATTACGTTTATCTATGTAACGCATGACCAAGAAGAAGCGATGAGCATGAGTGATCGCATTGTTGTTATGAATAAAGGGCATATCGAGCAAATCGGAACGCCAAAAGAAATTTATAATGAACCGAAAACATTGTTTGTTGCGACATTCATTGGTGAAAATAATATTATTAAAAATGGGGAAAACTACGTAGCAGTTCGCCCTGAAAATGTGAAAATACGTTCGGTTGAACAACCAATTTTAAAAGAATACCATCTTGGACATATTGAAGATATTGAATTTGTGGGAAATATGGAAAAGCTGTATGTACGTGATGAAAAAACATCTGAACTATTAATGACGTATCAAACTGCAGAAGAAGCAGCGCAGTGGAGTATCGGTGATAATGTATATGTAGGCTGGGAACAAGAGGATGAGGTGACCTTAAATTGAAAAAAGGGAAACTACTCGCATTACCTACAGTTACATGGCTCTTAATCTTCTTTTTATTTCCGCTTTTATTCGTATTAGCATTTGCGTTCTTGCAGCGCGGGGCATACGGAACAGTGGAAATGCAATTTACCTTAGATAATATATCTCGTGTGTTTGATCCCTTGTATATGAATACATTATGGGAAACAGTGAAAATCGCAGTGATTACAACAGTACTTTGTTTACTCATTGGTTACCCATTTGCATATACAATTACAATTGTTGATCGTAAATATCGTTCGATTTTACTATTATTGGCAACGATTCCGTTTTGGATTAACTTTCTTGTGCGCTCGTATGCATGGATTGTTATTTTACGTTCACAAGGGCTTGTAAATACAGTATTACTAAAGTTAGGCATTATTAATGAGCCACTAAATTTATTGTATAATACACCATCTGTTGTATTAGGAATGGTATATTCTTTACTGCCGTTTATGATTTTACCAGTGTACGCAGCTATTGAGCAGCTTGATAAACGTAAGTTAGAAGCTGCATATGATTTAGGGGCAACACCGATGAAAGCATTTTGGCATGTAACATTGCCAATGACAATGTCAGGGGTTGCTACTGGTTCGATTTTAGTATTTGTTTCATCTATTGGAATGTTTGTTGTATCAGACGTTATGGGTGGATCGAAAGTAGCATTAATCGGGAACGTTATTCAAAACCAATTCTTAGGTGCACGTGATTGGCCATTTGGATCAGCGTTATCAATTATTGTCGTGCTGTTCTCTGTTCTGTTAATTTACTTATATTATCGTGTAACGAAAGTATATAAATACGGAAACGGAGGGGAATAGACAAAGATGAAGAAGTTTTTAGTTTCTTATTCTTGGTTAATTTTATTGTTCTTGTATTTTCCAATGATGGTTCTCATGGTATATTCTTTTAACAATTCTCGTATTAACGCAGAATGGGAAGGATTTACATTCCATTGGTATACAGATCTATTTCAAAAGCAAGATGTTATTGATGCATTTATAAATAGTATTACAATTGCGATTGTGACGACAGTTGTGACGACAGTTCTTGGTGTGATTTTCGCTGTTGCATTACATCGTTATAAATATCGTTTTGAAGGGGCAATTAATGGCCTGGTATATTTACCGATTTTAATTCCTGATATTTTAATGGGATTATCTTTACTTATTTTATTTAGTCAAATTGGAATGGAACTTGGACAAGTTACCATTATTATTGCGCACATTACATTTAGTATTTCATTTGTTGTTGTGATTTTAGCAGCACGTCTTTCTGGTATGGGACGTGATTTAGAAGAAGCCGCGAATGATTTAGGAGCAACTCCGTGGCAAACGTTTCGTTACGTAACGCTTCCTGGAATTGCACCTGGTGTTATTTCTGCAGCATTATTAACATTCACATTATCAATCGATGACTTTGTGATTAGTTTCTTCGTGTCTGGTCCAGGATCAACAACATTGCCATTATATATTTATAGTATGGTAAAACGTGGTGTAACACCTGAAATTAATGCTCTTTCTACAATATTAATTGTTGTGATTGTTGGATTAATGATCGCATCAGAACTATTCCGTAATAAAGGTGCAGATGGTGAAGAAAACTCTGGGGGACATCTTCCATTATAAGAAAGTAAATGAATTACAAAGAACAAGGAGGTAATGATTCGATGAAATGGATGAAAACAATAGCTGGTGCAGCGCTTAGCTTCAGCCTTGTTGCCGGTGTACTTGCTGGTTGTGGTGAAAAGAAAGAAGAGCTAAATATTTATAGCTGGGCTGATAACTTTGATGAGCAAGTGTTAAAGGATTTTGAAAAAAAATATAACGTGAAAATTAACTATGATAAATACGCAAGTAATGAAGAGATGCTTGCGAAATTACAAGCTGGCGGTGCAAAATATGATTTGATTCAACCGTCGGACTACATGGTTAAAACGATGGCAAAAATGGATTTACTAGAGCCATTGGATAAAAAGAACATTCCAAATGTAAACAATCTTGTTTCCAATTTTAAAACACCTGCATTTGATCCAGAGAATAAATATTCGCTTGTATATACTTGGGGTGTAACAGGAATTGCTTACAATAAAAAGCATGTAAAAGAAGTACCAACAAGTTGGAGCGACTTATGGAATGAGAAATATAAAGGCCATGTTACTTTATTAAATGATTCTCGTGAAGTATTAGGAATGGGTCTGAAAAAGAACGGATTTTCAAACAGCACACAAAATGATGCGGAGTTAAAAACAGCAGCTACTGACTTGCAAAAATTACTTCCTAACTTACTAGCATTTGATACAGATAATATTAAACAAAAATTTATTACAGAGGACGCTTGGATTGGAACAGTTTGGTCTGGAGATGCAGCGTTCATTGCAAAAGATAATAAAGATGTAGAGTATGTCGTTCCAAAAGAAGGCGGTACAATTTGGGCGGATACATTAGCAATTCCAAAAGGTGCGAAAAATAAAGAACTTGCAGAGAAGTTTATGAACTATTTAATGGATGAAAAAGTAAGTGTGAAAAACTATGAATCCATTGGATATAGTAACCCAAATGAAAAAGCATGGGAACTTCACAGTAAAGAGTATCGTGAAAACCACATGATTTTCTTATCGCAAGACGAATTAAATCGTACAGAGTGGCTTGTTGATGTAGACAATAAATTAAAAGAGTATGATCGTTATTGGACAGAGTTAAAAACAAAAGGGAAATAAGTATATAAATTGAAAAACCAACAAAAAGCCTAATCTTTTAGGTGGGAGAGAGGGGCCGGCTGAGCATAGAAGCGGTCAGTGCCTTTTTTCGCCCCATGCTGCGTGAAAACAGAAGTAGAAAATGAGTGGAAAGCTCCTTTTATTTTCATGGCTGCGATTTATATGTTGAAAATTACATTGGATATATAATAAAAATGCGGTTTCTGAATAGAAATCGCATTTTTTCATAGTGGGAGGAAAAAATTGAAAAAGAAATTACATCGATATGAGCTTTTTTGTATGATTTTATTATTCGCTGCATTTGCTCTCATTGCTTGGAAGGTACAAGCTGGAGGTGCGACAGCAATTGATGAATATGTAAAAGGGCTTGTAAGGGGATTACAAACAGAAAGCTCGCTTGCGTTTTTTTCATATTTTACGAAGATGGGATCTGCAATTGGGATTATTAGCACGCTTAGTCTTAGTCTTCTCGCTTTTTGGAAGAAACGTTACTATGTAGCGATGGTTGTTTATCCGACGGCTGTGTTAATAACGCATCTTGTGAATAAAGGAATAAAAGAAATTGCGAAAAGAGATCGTCCGAGCTTAAATGAAGCGCTTGATGCCCTTGGATACAGTTTTCCAAGTGGACATGCTATGCTATCCATTATTACGTATGGATTCCTTGCTTATATTATTGCTGCAAACGTAAAAAATGTGGCTGGGAAAGTTGTTATTACGCTTACTATGGCACTATTCATCATATGGATTGGATTAAGTAGGATTATTTTATCTGTACATTATCCGACTGATATTTTAGCTGGTTATTGTTTAAGTGGTATTTTATTAATTATGGCTATTTATTTTCATCGCTTACTTTCAGAGTGGCTTGGAGCGAACCAAGAGAGATAAGAAATGTCCGGAAAAGCCTAGATTACTGGTTTTTTCGGATGCTTTTTTATGGTGTTTCATAATTGATTATGCCCGGATGTGCTAAAATATAGAGGGATTCACTAATTATATAAAGTAGGTGAAGATGTGTGAAGACAAATGTACATAAAATAGATAAATGGGGGGAACTAGGTACTTTTCTTTATCAATCTCGCTATACAGTCATAGTTGCATTAGTCGTATTAGCAATAGCACTCGGTATTTTTGCACCAAAACTTCCAGGAGTATTAGGAGGCGATGGTTTTCAAACAAAAGGAGATTATCAAAAGACAAAAGCAATTTTAGATAAAGATTTTAAACAGTCTCAAGATACGCTCCTTCTTGTTTTTCAGAAGAATAAAGGGATTTCAAACGAAACCTTTCAAAAACGAATAGAAGAAATTATAACAAACATTCAAACGAAAGAAACGTATGATTCATTTCATCACCCGTTAGAAAATAAAGAGATGCTGCAAGACGATATTGCATATGCGACGATTTTATTTTCCGGGAAAACAAGTAAAGAACGGAATGAAAAGACATTACAATTTGCAAAAGAAATAAAAAAGGAAAGTAACGATACTTTGAAAGTATCACCAACAGGTTTTCCAAAGATTAATGAAGAAATTAATGAGCGAACACAAAATGATTTGAAAGTAGCAGAAATGATTGGATTGCCAATTGCCTTTCTTGTATTACTATTTTCATTCGGTAGTTTGCTTGCATCGATCTTGCCGATTGTAAATGGGGCGCTTAGTGTGCTTAGTACGATGGGAATTTTATATTTTATCGGTATAGATAAAGAGTTATCTATTTTTGTATTAAATGTTGCACCTATGATCGGGCTTGCTTTGTCAATTGATTTTGCACTGTTATTTGTGAACCGATTTCGTGAGGAAGTGGCACATCGGACAGTAAAAGAGGCAATAGCTGTCACATATCAAACAGCGGGACGTGCCATTGTATTTTCCGGATTATGTGTATTTGTTGGTTTATCCGGTTTATTTTTCTTTGAAATTGATTATATTCAGTCTGTTGCAATTAGCGGGATGATTGTTGTTGTAATGAGTATATTATTTTCACTGACACTTCTTCCCGCATTGTTATCGTTAATAGGGAAGCGATTATTGAAAAAAAATCCAACTGCACCTCGCACTTCAAAACTGTGGCGTAAGTTCGCTCAATTTGTTATGAAGCATCCTATTATGATGATTATCGTTGTTACAATGTTTATTATTGTCTGTTTGTTACCGCTTCGCACCGCTAACCTTCAATTTCCCGGTGAAGAAGCATTGCCGGAGAAAAGTGATACACGAATTGCATATGAAAGATATGAAGAGTCATTCAACAAAATTGTAAAAACACATGCCGATGTTACAGTAGTACTAGAGACGAAAAGTAATATCATAGAGAAAGAAAGTTTACAGAAGATAGAAGATGTTGTTCAAAAGCTGAAAAAAGATAAGCATGTATATAAGGTGAAAAGTCTATATGATGAGCTAAATGGTATGAAACCTGAACAGCTCGCTACATTGTTACAATCCCCACAGCGTACGCAAGTGGAACCTGTACTTGAAGCATATACAAAAGGAAACAAAACAACCCTTCAAATTTTCTTGGATACAAAGCCTAAAGCAGAGACTGCAAAGCAATGGGTGCGTGATTTTAAAGACACGTATAGAGATGATAGTATTACGTATTATTTGGGTGGTATGACAACATTTCAACAAGAGCTAGAGGATGAAATTAAAGATAAAGTTGTGATTGGGATGTCTGTTATATTCGGTTCCACTTTCTTTATTTTGCTATTTGCATTCCGTTCTATACTTATTCCAATTAAGGCTATCGTGATGAATGTACTTAGTTTAAGTGCAACCATTGGTATTGTTATTTGGCTATTTGAGGGTGGACATTTTGGATTGGAAGAAAGCTCAGTTTTATTCGTGTTACCAATCTTTATATTCGGCCTTGTATTCGGTTTAAGTATGGATTATGAAGTATTTCTTATTTCTCGTATCCATGAATTGTATGAAGAGACAGGAGATAATGATAAGGCAACGTTAGAAGGACTTGTATCAACGAGTCGTATTATTACATCAGCTGCTCTTATTATGATTGTTGTAACAGGAGCATTCGCATTTACTGATATTTTACCAGTAAAGCAGATGGGACTTGGTGTGGCACTTGCTATTTTTCTTGATGCAACGATTATTAGGCTCATGCTTGTACCAAGTTTAATGAAAATGTTCGGAGATTGGAACTGGTGGCTGCCGTTTCGAAAGAAAGAAGTAAAATCATCGGATTGAAAAAGCGCTCACCTTGTAGAGAGGCCATTGAAAAACGGAAGTTTTTCAATGGCCTTTTTTAATCCACCATTCTTTCCATATATGTTCATTTTGATTTACTGGCACATTAATCACGGCTATGAACATAAAAGCGGATCTCTTCTCTCTCCCAAAAAGAAAAGTTTTTTAGCAGTTTCGCTTATAGATGAGTGCTTTTTTATGAATAGCATTACCCTCTTTTTGCAAATAGTATGTGGTAAGAACAATACATATAAAAGCAGGTGAAGACAATGTTTCGCTATTTTAAATTTAAGTTAAATGATACTGTACAGTTTGCAGAAAATGATGGGCACATGTATCGCATTGTCGGCTATAGGCTAGAAAAAGGGTTTTATCCAAAAGATGAATGGACTCATATTATTTACGAATTACTGAGGGAATTTGATGGGTATACAATGGATGCTGAAGAAGAGGAACTTGTGAAAGTAATTCAAGTGGAGGAAGAATATTATAAAATACATGAGATGTCTGGTTATCGATACCCAGTGAAAATGAAAGCAAAGCCACAAGTTTCTAAGGAAGAAACGATAGATGATTTATTGGATGCTTACAACGACTATAAGCGATTAGCAGACTTCTTTAAAGATTTATCTTATGAGCAAAAAGCAGAAGAAACGTTACAAGAAATTAAGAAATTACGTGCTTAGAAGGCAGTCTATTATGTGGACTGTCTTTTGCGTTAAACAATGCATAATGAATCAATTTCCGTTACAATAGTAGAATAAATAGAAATAAGGTGGATCAAGCATGGAAATGAAAAGAAAGGGAGAATGGTGCGAAATTACGGTTCCTGCTAAATGGAGCGGTATCAGCATTGATTCTTTGCTAAAAGAAGAATGGGGCGTCCCAAAAAAACTATTACACAGGCTTCGTATGGAAAAAGGTATTATTGTCAATGGAGAACGAAAACGATGGAGTGAATCTTTACAAGAAGGGGATAAACTGCAAGTTCATATGTTTATCCAGGAAGAGTATGGTGTTCAGCCGGAGTTCGGTGATTTAGAAGTGATATTTGAAGACGATCATGTATTAATTGTAAATAAACCTGCGCATATGGATACGCATCCTTCTAGCAAAGATGAAACAGGAACACTTGCGAACCTCGTTGCTTTTCATTTACAAATGCAAGGTGTAGAGACGAAAGTACGTCATGTTCATCGATTAGATAAAGACACAACGGGTGGTGTTGTATTTGCGAAACATGGGATAGCAGGTGCTATTATGGATCGGTTATTAATGGAGCGTAAAATTAAGAGAACATATTTAGCATTGGTGGAAGGGAAAGTGAAAAAGAAGCAAGGAGTGATTGATGCAGCGATTGGAAGAGATCGACATCATGCAACAAGACGCCGCGTTTCTTTAAAAGGTGATCAAGCGGTAACGCATTACCGAGTAGAGAAATATTTTAAGAATCAAGATGTAACGCTTGTAACATTACAATTAGAGACAGGAAGAACACATCAAATTCGTGTTCATATGAGTCATAGTGGCCATCCGCTAATTGGTGATATGTTATATGGTGGGCAAGCTACATATATGTCAAGTCAAGCTTTACATGCTATGCGGATTGCTTTTTTACACCCAATTACAAAAGAAGAGATAACAGTAGAGGTGCCACTTCCTAATCATTTAAATAACATCATGGAATCTTTTAAAATGTCGAACAAGTAAAGTTTTTCTGTTTAGTTGAGAAATATATTTTATGCAGGAAATTTTTTGTGGAAATCGAAGCCGTAAATAGAAAAGAGAGGTGAAGATTACTTGGTAAGATATAAATATATTATAGGTATATTTTTTGCTTGCTTTCTATTTACGTTGTTTCTATATCCATATTTACCGAATTATCTAGCGGTGCACTGGAATCACAATGGTGAACCGAATGAATATGCAAGGAAACAAGTTGTTGCGTTATTTATTCCTTGTCTTATAATTTTTTTTCATGGTCTGTTGTATATAATTTCACATTACGTATATAAGTTTAATGAGAACGACCACAATATTGCGATGAGATTTAAAGAGAATGTATCTCTATTTTTATTATTTATTCATATGCTTATTCTTGCTATTGGCACTGGAATAGATATACCATTTCAAACTGGTCTTATAATAGGAATTAGTGCGTTTCTTTTTATGGTTAGTAAAGGATTTAAAAAAGGAAGAAAAAAAGAAGAGGAGCCGATTGTGTTACAGAAAATACGCTTGTTTAGTCAGCGTATTTTTCAATACATGTCACTTATCATATTAATTTGTTTGTTCCTGAAACTACAATGGGGATTTTATCTACTAATTGGTGTAATTAGTTTTGGAGCTATCTCTTTTATGTTTTGTATTTTGTATTCATATATACTAGAAAATTATGAAACATAAAAAGGAGTCTTCCATAACAGGAGACTCCTTTTATGTAAATCTATTTTGACGTTCCAACATATAAGTCATGGCTATGAAAACCAAAAGGAGACCTGCACTCATTGTCTACTTTTGGTTTCACATGGCCTGATCGCTTCTATCCAAGGTCGGATGCTCTTTCCCGCCTAAAAAGAAAGGTTTTGATTTATATACTTACTTCGTAATAAATTGTTGTGTCCAGTAGTTTCCATTTTCTACATGGCCAACACCGATGTGAGTATAACCGTTATTTAAAATATTTGCACGGTGACCTTCACTATTCATCCAAGCTTGTACAACTTCTTCTGGTGTACGTTGGCCTTGTGCGATATTTTCACCTGCAGATTTATAAGAAATACCAAACTTCTTCATCATATCGAATGGAGATCCGTATGTTGGGCTATTATGATCGAAGTAGTTATTTTTTTGCATATCTTCAGATTTAGCGCGTGCAACTTTACTTAATTCAGCGTCAACTTTTAATGCTGGTAAGCCTTGTTTTGTACGCTCAGCGTTTGTTAATTCAACAACGCGTTGTTCAAATTCGCTTAAAGAACCTTTTGATTCTTCAGCAGGCTTATTTTCAGCCGGTTTTTGTGTTTCGTTGTTGTTATTGTTGTTTTCAGCTGGTTTTTGTGCTTCTGGTTTAGCAGTTTCTTCAGTAGGCTTGTTTTCAGCTGGTTTTTGCTCTACAGGTTTCGTAGTTTCTGGTTTAGCTGTCTCTGTAGGTACAGTTGGTTGCTGACCAGGAATGAAGCAGTTACCTTGTTGGCCTTGTACTTGATTCCATTGTGCTAGAGATTGAATTCCCATAGATTGTAAGAAAGATTGTAATTCTTGTTGATTCATATGTTGCATAAAGACTTTAGCTTGCTGAACATTTTGAACCTTTATTGTAGATGGTTGTACTGTTGATGCTTCTGCATTAAGAGTAGATGCTCCGAATGTAAATGCAGTTGCTGCTGCTACAGATAATAAAACACGTTTTTTCATGAGATGTGTCCCCCTATGTAAAAGTTTTTTAACTGTTCTCACACAGATTTATTTTTGACAGCCTGTCTGACTGACAAATTCATCGTAGCATACAAATTGACGGAAAAAAGATGGAAAAAAATACATAGACTATAAAATTTCCTATTTTATCCTAGATTTAAATATGAGGTAGAATGAGAGGAAACTAGATTGTAAAAGGAAATTTCAGCATTTTCTGCCTTGCTTATTAAAGGGTTGTTTTGGTTATAATTACCTATTAAAGAAAGATAGAAATCATTCATATCAAGGGTTTCTATCTTTTTTTGAGGAATATAATGGATGATTTTTTACGAAACTGTAATCTTTTTGTTGTTCTTTTTTTACAGACGGTAACATATTTTTAATCTTGTAGCGAATAAAAAAACGGCTATCTCTTTACATAGAAGAAGGAGATAGCCGTTTTCACATTGTTACATATATTACGATTTCGATTCAACTGCTTCTAATAATAGATCTACAATATGAATGCCTCTCATTTTATGGGAAAGTTTTTCCCGTTCAATGCCGAGTTTCATTTGTAGTAAGCACCCTGGATTTGCAGTGACAATGGTTGTTGCATCTGTTTCATGAACACGCTCCATTTTGTAGTCCAAGAATTCCATGGATAATTCAGAGTGTACAATATTGTAAATACCAGCAGAACCACAGCAACGATCTGCTTCTTTCATTTCACGATATGTCACACCTTGAATGGCTTGCAGCAGCATACGTGGCTGAGAAGATGTCCGCATAACATTACGTAAGTGACAAGAATCTTGATACGTAATAATTTGCGGGGAAAGACGTAAATCAGTTCGTTTATGAAAATTTAATTCTACTAAAATAGCAGTGATATCTTTTATTTTCGCGACAAATTGTTTTGCGCGTTCTGCCCATTCAGGGTCATCTTTTAATAAGTAGTCATAATCTACGAGATACGCGCCGCAACCACCGGCGTTTGTAATAATATAATCAATTTTCAAATCTTCAAAGGCTTGGATGTTTCGTTTTGCAAGCTCTTTTGCGCCGCTTTTTTCTCCAGCATGACCATGCAGTGCCCCGCAACAACTTTGTTCTTTTGGAATCACAATATCACAGCCAGCAAGCTGAAGGAGCTTCATTGTAGCATTATTTGTTTCCAAAAACATAGTGTCCATTAAACAACCAGTAAAGAAAGCAACACGCTTTTTCTTTGTTGTTTCAGCTGGTAAAAACTCAGGACGGTTTTTCATTTCTTTCATCTTCGGTATTTTTGGTAAGACGAGATCCATTGTTGCAAGTGTGTCAGGGAATAACTTCATAATGCCTGTTTTATGTGTTAACGTTTGTAAGCCAGAGCGCTGGTAAAAACCGATTAGTCCTGTTAATGTTCGCATGCGATTTTGATGAGGGAATAACCCTTCAAATACAATTTTGCGAACAGCTTTGACTGGCATAGAGAATTTTTTATTTTGATTAATAATATCCCGTGCCTCTTCTAATAAATGTCCGTAGTTTACGCCAGATGGACAAACAGGTTCACAAGCGCGGCAGCCAAGACAAACATTTAATGTGTTTTCAACATCTTCATCCGGTTCAATTAAGCCGTCAACAACGCCCTTCATTAAAGCGATACGACCGCGGGGAGAATGAGACTCTTTATATCCAGATTGAATATAGGTAGGACAAGTTGGCAGACAAAACCCACATCGCATACAATTTAATAATTCATCTTCATTCAGACGTTCTTTAAATTCTTTTTGAATCTTTTCCTTATTTAATGTTGTCATTTTTCTACCACCACTCTTTTACGAGAGTCCTTGGCAAACATTTTTCCAGGATTCATAATGTTATGTGGATCGAAAGCTTGCTTAATACCTTTCATAGCAGCGATGCCTTCTTTTCCTAATTTCAACTCTAAATAAGGGGCTTTCATGGCACCAACGCCGTGTTCACCTGTAATGGTACCACCAAGTTCAATTGCTTTTTCGAAGATTTCTGCAAAGGCTTGTTCAGCACGGTGCATTTCTTCTGCATTACGAGCATCGGTCATACATGTTGGATGTAAGTTTCCATCACCAGCATGCCCAAATGTACAAATAGAAATATCATATTTTTTAGCGATGGCATTAATTGCTTCAACCATAGGAGCAATTTGAGAACGTGGTACAGTAGCATCTTCTAAAATTGTAGTAGGTTTCAGTCTTGCTAAAGCAGAGAGTGCGCTGCGGCGTGCTGTGCGAAGTGCATCTGCTTCAGTTTCGTCCTTTGCAACACGAACATCAACCGCATGCATAGAACGACAAACTTCAGCCATTTTTTCAATATCGCGGTTAACAACTTCAGGAGAACCGTCTTGTTCGATTAGGAGAATTGCTTTTACATCTGTTGGTAAACCAATTTGTGCAAATTCTTCTACTACTTCAATAGTTGGCTGATCTAAAAATTCAAGTGTTGCTGGAATGACTTTATTGGAAATAATTGCTGATACAGCACGAGCAGCTTCATTAATATCTTGATATAATGCAAGCATTGTTTTCTTTGTTTCAGGCATTGGAACAAGTTTTAAAATGGCTTCTGTTACAACACCAAGTGTGCCTTCAGAGCCGATGAATAGACGAGTTAAATCATAGCCAGCTACATCTTTTGCTAATTTACCACCTGTACGAATGATATCACCATTTGGCAAGACAATCTCAAGGCCCATCACATAATCTCGTGTTACACCGTATTTTAAGCCACGTAAGCCGCCGGAATTTTCATTGATATTCCCACCGATAGTAGAAATTTTCATTGAGCTTGGGTCTGGTGGATAAAATAGTCCTTTTTCTTCGACAGCTTTAATAATATCAAGCGTAATGACACCGGCTTGCACGGTAATTGTTAAGTTTTCTTCATCTATTTCTAAAATATGATTCATATGGCGGAAGATCAAAACAACTCCGCCTTCAAGTGGACATGTTCCTGCGCAAAGGTTTGTTCCAGAGCCACGAACGTAAACTGGAACTTTATGAGCATTACATACTTTTAATATTTCAGCTACTTCGTCCGTATTGCGTGGTGCGACAACCGCATCGGGCATTGCTTGGAAATTTGGAGTTGCATCGTAACTATACGTTAAACGTCCCATGTTGGACGTATCTACATTATCTTTGCCAACAATAGATACGAATGAATCAATAATATGTTGTTCTAACATTAAAAATCCCCCTCAAACTGTTCACTTGTTTATCCTATTCATAAGAGTTTGACTCATTTCATCATTCAGTGGTGTGTTACTAAATATTTACTGATAGTAAGAAAATAAGAATATACACGTTGTAACAGTGTTTTCATTATAATCATAAAAAAGTAGGGGATTTCTTTCTATGTATAATTAACTGAAGATTAATTGGTTTTACTATCTTTTTTTGTATGATTATCTAATAAAAGAAGGGCGAAGTATAAAATAATTAAATCTTTAAATTGTTTTGGGTCGAGTTCTGTATAATCTTCTATTTTTTTAAGTCTGTAATGTAATGTATTAATATGAATGTGTAACATTTCTGCTGTTTGTTTATAGGATTGATTATGATCGATAAATAAGCGCAGTGTTTGCATGAGTTCAGTTGCAGGCAGCAAACTGTAAATAGTGCGTTGAAGAAATTCTTCACGAGTTTCAGCAGTAATATCTTGTAAACACATTTCTAAACGTAAATCTTCATTAAATATAATACCCTTCGTTTCAAAGGCTACCGAAAGGGCACGCAATGCCTGTTCGTATGATACACGCATTTTATTTGGCATGACAGTTTGTCCGATACCAATATATAGTGTAATCGGAAATAAGGATTCGCAATCTTGTTTTAATTTCTTTAAAAATTGAAACGTTCTTTTCTTTGTTTCCATTGCTGTAAATAGTATAAAACGGTCATTTCCCCAGCGTACAAATAGTTCCTCTTTAGCTAATAAGTTACGCATATGCTGCCAAATTTTGCGCTGTAGCATCGTATCATCTTGATCAAATGAAAATAAAATAAGTTGCTTTTTCTTATGTAAATCAATACCGAGTGTCTTTGCGCGATCAAGAAAACTAGGAGACCAATCATTGCTTTGTAACCAGTCAAAAACAAAAGCTTCATATGAACGTTGCTCTAGTTCTAGTTGTTCTAAAAAATAATTTTCATGAATTAATAATTCGGTCATTTTTCGTAATATTTCTCCGTATTGCGAAATATTCTCGGGTTCACCAGTAATACCAATAACACCAATTACTTCATCATGGAAAAGGAGGGGCAGATTCACTCCTGCTTTTACTCCTTGTAAATATCGTTCATCTTCTTTCGTAATAAGGACCGTTTTCTTTTCTTTCGCACAGAGAAGGGCACCTTCGTGAAATTGTCCAATTCGTGCCGCATCTGTGCTAGCGATAATCGTACCTTGTATATCAATAATGATAATATTTTCGGTAATTAGCCTTCGAACTTCGCGGACAATTTTGTTGGCTAAATCGGGAAAAAGCATAATTTGCACACCTCTATTTCTATTTGTTGTACATTATATATGTAGTTTTACTCCGCTATTCGTGGGCAGTAAGACTCTCACCTTAATGTTAGATGAGGCTAATAATCAGTGGAGATGAAGAAAATCCCCCGCTGATTAAAGTTTCACTTTATTAAGATAGGAAGATTTCACAATTTCTTCACAAATATTTGCTATTTTACAATTATAACGAAATCATCTAAAGATGGAGGGAATCTTTTGAAGAAATACTTTTTTCTTCTATGTTTTTTTGTTCTGTTAGCAGGATGTCAAGGTAATTCATATACACCAATTGCTAAAAATAAAAGTATCATCATAACGACAAATATTAAAGAAGGTAGCGTTAGTTTTATTGATGAAAAATCGAAAAAGATATTAACAACATGGGAATTAAAAGAACCGATTACAGGAATCACGCTACTTCCAAGTGGGGAAGACATGGTTGTATATGGTAAGCAGTTAGAATATGCATATATATACTCGTTAACAGAAGGAAACCAAGTGAACAAATGGAAGACAGGAAAAGGAATTACGAATGTCATCGTAGCAAATGATGGAAAACAATTGTTTATGGCCGATCAAAATGAACAGAAAGTACGATTCTTTACGATAAATGGAGAAGAGACAGGCAGTGTTTCTGTAGGGAAAGGTCCGTTAACGATGGTGCAGAATGATAAACAGTTACATGTATTAAATTTTTATGACACGCAGCTATCTACAATCGATTTAGAGAAAAAGAAAGTTATACACTCTTTTATGGTACCACCAGCATCAACTGGGGCCATGGTCAGCACTGATGGTAAGGAGATATGGATTGGTGGACATGGTGATGGAAAGCAAGTGAATGAGAAAGTTTTAGTTTATTCATTAAGTAATGGAGAGATGGTCCGTTCCTTACATGCACCATTTATGCCAGTTAGTATTTCAGGTGATAAACGATTTATGTATGCTTTAAGTCATGGATCAAATATGCTTAGAAAGTTTGATGCTCACACTTATCAAGAAGTAGGAGCAATTGAAGTAGGGTCCAATCCGTTTGCTTTCTTGAAAAGTGGAAAAGAAGGTTATGTGGCAAGTTATGATAGTGATGAAGTGTATGTAATTGATATACAGAATATGAAAATAAAACAAACGATTGCAGTTGGAAAGGGACCATTTCAACTCACGCAGCGAGAAGGGAGAGAGAAATGAACAAATATAAAGTATTACTTGTAGATGATGAAAGTGATATGAGACAACTTGTTGGCATGTATTTAGATAATTTCGGATATGAGTGGGGAGAAGCAGAGAATGGAAAAGATGCCCTACATATGTTAGAAATAAATCATTACGATTTTGTCATTTTAGATATTATGATGCCAGAGATAGATGGAATTTCAGTCTGTAAAGAAATTCGAAAGACATCTGATGTACCGATTATTTTTTTAACAGCAAAAGGCGAAGAATGGAACCGCGTCAATGGCTTACGAATTGGGGCGGACGATTATATTGTGAAGCCGTTTAGCCCTGGAGAACTCATCGCTCGTATGGAAGCTGTATTAAGAAGATATACAAAGCAAGAAGAACAACAAGAAGAGCTTCAATTTGGTCCAATCCGAATCAATGAAAAAAGCAGGAAAATTGAGACAAACGGTGAGACAATCTCCCTTACGGTAAAAGAGTTTGATTTACTGTATTTTCTTTGCGGGCATAATGGACAAGTATTTAGCCGTGAGCAACTACTTGAAAAAGTATGGGGATATGATTATGCAGGAAGTACGAGAACGGTAGATACACATGTGAAAACGATGCGTTTAAAACTTGGAGAAAGCGGAAACTACATTCAAACAGTTTGGGGTGTAGGTTATAAATTTGAGGTGTAACATGTTTACGATGGTACAAAAGCTTTGGCTTACGGTGGTATGTGCAGTATGTGTAACAGTTTCTTTTCTTTATTTCGTGTCCTTATATTCATATGAAAAGTTATATGTTCAAAATATCGAAGACTCATTAGTGATGGAAGGGAAACGACTCGTATCACAATATAACAAACATGAAGGTGTATCAGTATTTGAGGAGAAAGTCCAGGCATTTGATCGTATCTCGATTGCGGATGTACTTTTTGTGAGCAATCCGCGTGATTTAAGTGCTTGTTTGCCTTTTGATGTACATCATCATTCTCTTATTAGTGAGAGTGATAGACAAACATTGTTGGATGGAAAAACAGTTACGAAGGTTGGATATGAAGAACATTTTCATCGTAATATTATGGGAGTTGTCATTCCTGTTTTAGAAGGCAAGAAGTTAGTTGGGATTGTGTACTCATATATTCTATTAAAGAGTATTAAAGATTTAATCTATGATATGGGACTTATTTTAGCTCCGTTAGCTTTCGTTATGATTTTGCTTACAATATGGATTGGTCGAAAAATTATTATTGCAATTACAAAGCCGCTTTCACAAATGGAACGAGTTGCAAATCATATGGCGACAGGAGATTTTTCTGAGCGTATTACAATTTCATCTGAAGATGAAATTGGTCGTCTAGGTAAAGCGTTTAACAAAATGGCAACTTCATTGGAGACTGAAGATGCAAAACGAAAGGAATTTTTAGCGAATGTTTCGCATGAACTTCGGACGCCACTTAGTTATATTAAGGGGTATAGTGAAGCGATTTTAGATGGTGTAGCAAAGGGACAACAGCAATCGAAATTTACGCAGCTTATCCATAAAGAAGCGGGGCGTATGCAGCGGCTTGTGCACGATTTGTTAGACCTAGCGCAGCTGGAAGGAGAGCATTTTCCATTAAAGAAACAACCAATTGTATTTGCACAGCTCATTGAAGATGTGCTTGAAACATACGAATTGAAATGTACAGAGAAACAACTGCGTATTTCAACGGATCTTGATCCAGACATTATTGTAATGATTGATGAAGATCGAATGCAACAAGTGCTTCATAACTTGTTAGATAATGCTATTCGTTATACAAATCAAAATGGCAACATTTCTATACAATTGAAGAAAACAGATAGGCAGTGTGAATTGAGAATAAAGGATACGGGAATTGGTATTGATGCTGAGCATTTAGAGCAGCTTGGCGAGCGATTTTATCGGGTAGATAAAGCTCGAAGTCGTCAGCATGGTGGTACAGGGCTGGGACTTGCGATTGTAAAACAAATTGTGCATATTCATGATGGAGAATGGCAAGTGAAAAGTGAAAAGGGAAATGGAACAACAATTATAATAAAGTTACATATAAATGAAGAAGGAAGCATGTTTTAGTCTTAAAGCATGCTTCTTCTTTTTTAGAGAGAAGGCTGTAATACAGGTGGAAAAACCAGATACGGTCTAATAATGGTAATTAAAACCATTAATTCCCTCCATATAGCAAAAATTTGACGATTTTATGAACAAAACATTTGTACTTCTTACCAATTCGTTCTAAAATAGGTATGGATGCTATGTTCTTATAAATCGTTTTAATTGTTGTTTGGATGATACTGAGGTGATTTAACTGGAATACAAATCTATTAAACCGAAAAAAATTTACGAAGAGGTATCTGAAGCCATTTTAACAATGATTAAAAATGGTACGTTAAAACCTGGTGACAAACTTCTTCCTGTTCACCAATTAGCTGAGCAGTTTCAAGTTGGCAGATCTGCAGTTCGCGAAGCGCTGAGTGCTTTGCGAGCAATGGGCTTAATTGAAATGAAACAAGGAGAAGGGACATATGTGAAGAACTTCGACTCTTCAGCATTAACAAAATCGTTAAATAATACGTTGTTAATGAGGAAGGAAGATATTTTAAATTTATTAGAAGTACGAAAAGTGCTTGAAGTGGGGGCAGTTCGAGCAGCTGCAGCAAAGCGTACGGAAGATAATTTACAAAATATGAAGCATTGGTTAGATGAAATGGCAAAGAGTATTGGAGATGAAAAAGCTGGTGAAAAAGCGGATTTTCATTTTCATATGGGGATTGCAGAGTCTTCACATAATAACATCTTACTCGAACTTATGAATCATGTTTCGGAAATGATTGCTGAGACGATTGGTGAGTCAAGACGCATTATTTTATATGGTGAACAAACGACAGCAGAACGACTTTTAGAAGAGCATCAATCTATTTATGATGCGGTATTGGAGCAAGATGTAGAATTGGCACAGCAAGCAATGCTAAATCATTTAACAAATGTAGAACATATTGTCACAGGTAGACAAGATATAAATTCATGATTTAATCTTTCGAAATTTCATTTTTCTGATAAAATAGAGAAAGATTAGGTAAGCGTTTTCTTTTAGAAAGGGAGGATCAGGCAGAATTGGTTATGCCTAGCTTCTTCTTTCGGTTAAGTCATCTGATGACCATATGATTGTTGGCGAAGTAGTAATGAGGGGGAATCATAATTATGAAAGTTACTTTGTTTGTTACTTGTTTAGTCGATATGTTTGAAACAAACGTCGGTAAAGCAACGGTTGAATTGTTGGAGCATTTAGGTTGTGAAATTGAATTTCCAGAAGCTCAAGTTTGCTGCGGACAACCAGCTTATAATAGCGGTCATGTAGAAGCAGCAAAAGAAGCGATGAAACATATGATTGAAACTTTTGAAGATGCAGAATATATCGTTACACCATCTGGTTCTTGTGCGACAATGTTTCATGAGTATCCACACGTTTTTAAAGATGACCCAAAATGGGCACCGCGTGCACAAAAAGTGGCAGATAAAACATATGAATTAACACAATTTATTGTAGATGTGTTAAAAGTTACAGATGTTGGAGCTAGCTTAGAAGGAATAGCGACTGTTCACAAATCTTGTCATATGACACGTTTGCTAGGAGTAAAAGAAGCACCAGGGATTTTACTATCGAATGTAAAAGGATTAACTGTAAAAGAATTACCAAACGTACAAAATTGTTGCGGTTTTGGGGGAACGTTTTCAGTTAAAATGACACCAATCTCTGAGCAAATGGTTGATGAAAAGGTAGATAGCGTGATGGAAACAGGTGCTGATTATTTAATTGGTGCTGACTGTGGGTGTTTGTTAAACATTGGCGGACGTATTGAGCGCTTAGATAAAAAAGTAAAAGTTATGCATATTGCTGAGGTATTGAATAGTCGCTCATGAAGGGGGAACATAAGCTATGTCTATGAAAATCAGTGAGAAAAAATTTAATGATCGCGTTGGCGATGGAATTCAAGATTCATTTATGCGCGGTGCAGTATCTTCTGCACAAACGCGTTTATATACAAATCGATTAAAAGCAGCCGATGAATTAGGAAACTGGGAAGAGTGGCGTGAACTTGGTGAACAAATTCGCCAGCATACGTTAGAAAACCTAGACTACTATTTAATGCAACTGAGTGAAAATGTATCTAAAAGAGGCGGACATGTTTTCTTTGCGAAAACGAAAGAAGAAGCAGCACAGTACATTCAAGAAGTAGCGAAAAAGAAGCAAGCTAAAAAAGTTGTGAAATCAAAGTCGATGGTAACGGAAGAAATTAGTATGAACCATGCGCTTGAAGAAATAGGTTGTGAGGTGCTGGAGAGTGACCTAGGTGAGTACATTTTACAAGTGGATAACGATCCACCATCTCATATCATCGCACCAGCACTTCATAAAAACAGAACTCAAATTCGTGATGTATTTAAAGAAAAGCTTGGGTATGAAAATTCTGATGATCCATATGAAATGACAAAGTTTGTTCGTAAACAACTTCGTGAAAAATTTATGGATGCTGAAATTGGGGTAACGGGATGTAACTTCGCAGTTGCAAATACAGGTTCTCTTTGTTTAGTAACAAACGAAGGGAATGCTGATCTTGTTATGTCTATTCCAAAAACACAAATTGCAGTAATGGGTATGGAACGTATGGTTCCAACTATGGAAGAACTAGATGTTCTTGTAGGTTTACTATGCCGCAGTGCGGTTGGTCAAAAATTAACAAGTTATGTAACGGTAGCAGGACCAATTCAGCAAGAGGAAGTAGATGGGCCAGAAGAATTCCATCTAGTTGTTGTTGATAATGGACGTTCTACAATTTTAGGTTCTGAATTCCGTCAAGTGTTGCAATGTATTCGCTGTGCAGCTTGTGTAAACGTATGTCCTGTATATCGTCATGTTGGTGGTCATTCTTATGGATCAATCTATTCTGGTCCAATTGGAGCAGTATTAACACCACTTTTAGGTGGCTATGACGATTATAAAGAGCTTCCATATGCTTCTAGTTTATGCGGAGCATGTACAGAAGCTTGTCCAGTAAAAATTCCATTACATGACTTGTTATTAAAACATCGCCAGGTCATTGTTGAGAAAGAAGGACGCGCACCGCTTGCAGAAAAATTAGCAATGAAGATGTTTAGTATGGGTGCGTCTTCCGCATCTTTATATAAAATGGGATCAAAAATTGCTCCGACTGCTATGAGTCCATTTACATCTGGTAATCGTGTAACGAAGGGTGTAGGACCGCTGAAAAACTGGACGGATATTCGTGAGTTTCCAGCTCCAAGTAAGGAAAGATTCCGTGATTGGTATAAAGATCATAAGAAAGGCGGGAACGACTGATGACAGGTACAATTCAAAACCGTGATTCCTTTTTAGAGAATATTGCCAAAGAACTTGGGCGTGCACGTAAAACAGAAGGGGTGCAGCGTCCCACTTGGAAAAATAATGTAAACTTAGAAACGTTGAAAGATTATTCAGAGGAAGAATTGCTAGAGGTATTTAAGAAACAGTGTACGAACATTCATACGACTGTAATTGAAACGACAAAGGATGAACTGAGTACAGCCATTCAAAAAGTAATTGCTGAAAACGGTGGCGGGCCTATTTTATTATCGAAGGACGAACGTTTTAATACGTACGGTTTGAACTCTTTATTTTCTACAGAGCTTCCGAGCCAAAATGTTGAGGTAAACACTTGGGATCCAGAGAAAAAAGAAGAAAATATTCACTTAGCTGAAAAAGCAAATATCGGTATTGCATTTAGTGATTATACGTTAGCAGAATCGGGAACGATTGTCGTGCAAAGTCATAAAGGACAAGGGCGTTCTTTACATTTCCTACCTACTGTATACTTTGCTATTATACCGCGTGAAACCCTTGTTCCACGTATTACACAAGCGGTTCAGGATATGAATACGTGTGTAGAGAATGGAGAAGCAGTAGCATCTTGTATTAACTTCATTACGGGACCAAGTAACTCAGCTGATATTGAAATGAATCTTGTTGTAGGTGTACATGGACCTTTAAAAGCATATTATTTTGTAGTGTAAAATGGAGAAAAGCAGGCTAAGAAATGGCCTGCTTTTTTATTAGAACAAAGATAATGTGAAATGGAAGTACCGCGCTCTTTTTGCTATATTTTTTGAGGAAAGGAGAGGGTGGTATGACATTTTATTTATATGCTTTTTTAATAGGAACGGTGCTTGGTTCTTTTTATACAGTTGTAGCCGTGCGTATTCCGATTGGACAATCCATTATTGCCCCGCGTTCTTATTGTCACTATTGTCGCCGTACGCTAAGGCTAAAAGAACTTATTCCAATTATTTCGTTTTGTTTGCAAAGAGGTCGATGCAATCATTGTAAAATGAAAATCCCCTTTACTTATACATTGTTTGAGGGGATAACAGGAGGAACATTTCTTTTTTCTGCGTGTGTGATTGGAATGGAAAAAGAACTAATTCTTATATGGACGTTACTTTCTTTACTCATTATTATTACAATGACAGATTTATTCTATATGTTGATTCCAGATGTGATTTTACTCTATTTTGCTTGTTTATTTATAATAGAACGTATTTTTATTTCACTTGTTCCTTGGTGGGATGGCTTGATCGGTGGAGTAACGATATTTATTGTGTTATATCTCGCTCAAATCATATTTCCGAATGGACTAGGAGGAGGCGATGTGAAATTACTTTCATTGCTTGGATTTATAATAGGGGCGAAAGCAATCTTTATTGCGCTTTGCTTTGCTTCTAGTTTAGGCCTTTGTTTTTTAGGAATTGGCATGTTATTAAAGCGTATTACATCCAGGCAACCATTGCCATTTGGACCGTTTATTGCACTTGGAACAGTCTGTTATTTGGTTATGATATATTTGGAGTAAAAGGAGAGGTAGAGGATGAACGTGTATATGGATGATCAAAGACCTTGTCCATTCGGTTATGTTTTAGTAACAACGGTAGAAGATGCTGTCAAAATTGTTAGAGACTATGATGTGAGTATCTTATCTCTTGATTATAATATGGGATGGCGTCAGAAAAGTGGTTTGGATTTTTTGGGAATTTTTTGCACGGAAGGTCTTTACGTACAGGAAATTCATCTACATACAAATGATTCAATTGGTATGCAGTACATGTTAGAGCGGATAAAGTGAAACTTTAATCAGTAGGGAGCTTCATCCCCTACTGATTATTAGTTGAACCAATCGGGCTTTTACGTGCAGTTGATCCTCCACCTAACTTCTTTGCTCTCATTGAATTTTGAGGTGGAGGTCTTACTGCACGTTAATGCGGGGTAAATAAGGGAAAGGAAGCGGGGGATATTTCCCGAAATATACAAGTAAAATGTACGGGAAGTTAAAAAAGTTCCAAGGAAACCCTTGGAACTTTTTTCTTAATGTTTCATATGTGCTTGTAAAGGAATAATCTCTTCTGGCTGAACTGATTCTGCATTATCTTCTGCCATTTTAGGTTCTGGATTATTTTTTGTTATATAGTGATAGACCATACCAACGAATACGGAGCCACCAATAATGTTACCGATTGTAACCGGAATTAAGTTATGGATAGCACCAGCGAAAGAAATTGTATCAGGATGTGGTGATACTAAAGATAGTGCAAATAATGATAAGTTTGCAATGCTATGTTCATAACCAGATAAGAAGAAAGTAAAGACAAGAAACATCATAATAAGTATTTTTGCTGTATCTCCTTTTACTTGAGAAGGAAGGAAACATGCAAGACACACGAGCCAGTTACATAAAATCGCTTTGAAAAATAATTGCACTGTAGGTGTTCCCATTTTTATTTCAACGACTTTACTCATTAAATGTTCATGATCAATTGTTTCAAAAATACCAGTTGCATAAAATAGCAATGCAAAAAATATTGCACCTGCTAAATTACCTGCATAACAAGCACCCCAATTGCGAAGTGTATCGACAACTGTTGTTTCTCTTCGTAAAGTTGCAACTGTAAAATACATTGTATTTCCTGTAAATAATTCAGCTCCGCCATATATAATTAATATAAGGGCAATACCAAAAAACATCGAAGCTGTTAAATATGTTCCGGGTGAATTTGCGATATGAAAAAAGTTACCTAGTTTAAAACATAATACAATAATAAAACCAATATAGATGCCAGCTAGTGCAGCGCGAATGAAGTATTGCATTGGATTTGCATCCAGCATTTTTTTCTTCTTCTGCGCAAGTTGTACAACGTAAGCTAATCCTTGTTCTAGCATAAGTAATACGCTCCTTTAGTACATTGTCTGTAAATACTCCTCATATGAATAAGGTACACGTATTTACTTTTAGTTTCAATAAGTTTGTGCAATGTTTCACAAAAAGGACATACCTTAAAATGAAAGCGTTAACAAAATGTGGTATAATATTTTATGTTTGTAAAAGTATAGGGGAAGGGAAGTTTTATCTAAAAAAAGATGTCTAATGGATTCGTTGTTATCCATCTATTTTTTGAGAGACTAGTTAATGTGAGATAAATGAAAAAAGCGCTGTTGTTACAGCGCTTTTTCATCCAAATTCTTTTGTGTAGTTTGGACATTTGTATCTTTTGATAAAAACCAACCGCCAGCTGCGATTCCGATTAATACAACCCAGAATCCTAATTTCCATGGAGTAGACTCTGGAAAACCGTGTGGAATGACGCCTAAAGCAGGGTGAGCCAATGTGTAAACAGCTAATTTAACACCAACCCAACCAACGATTAAGAAAGCAGCAGTTTCTAAACCTGGTTTACGTTTTAATATTTGTACGAAAGCAGATGCAGCAAATCGCATAATAATCAATCCAATCATACCGCCTGCAAAAATAACAAGGAATTGTCCTGTATCAAGGCTACCAATTGTACCAAGACCTGTTTTTGGTAAAGTCATCGCTAATGCAACAGCTGCTAAAATAGAATCAACAGCAAACGCAATGTCAGCAACTTCAACTTTAAATACTGTCCACCAAAAGTTTTCTTGTTTTTTCTTTGTTTCTTGCTCTTCAGATTCTTCATGTGTATTCTTTTTAACGTAAGTTTTGAATAAATGGTTACCAGCGATAAACATTAAGTAAATCGCACCTATTGCTTGCACTTGCCATACGTCGACTAAGAAAGAAATCATAAACAATGATCCAAAACGGAAGACGAAAGCTCCTGCTAATCCGTAAAACAATGCTTTTTTTCGTTTTTCTTCTGGTAAATGTTTTACCATGATTGCAAGAACTAGCGCATTATCAGCTGCTAAAATTCCCTCCAGTGCAACTAAAATTAATAATACCCAACCATACTCCAATAATAATGATACATCCATGTACATTCTCCTCTCATTTATATAAATCCTAAACAAGTGAAGAGGTTTTCCCCACTGTTTAGTTTCCCCATACTTCAACCTATCAACGATGTAAGGAACTGGAAATGAATGCAAAAAAGACCTCTGCCGTTGATAGGCAAAGGTCTTGCTAGACATATGTAATGAAAATGCCAACAAAGCCGGAAGAACTAGGTTCTACGTAATGACGACTTTGTTTCCAAGAATAAATTCTTGGACGCTACTCCCCTTTGGAAATATGCTATTATATTTTCATTATATGGATGATGTAAATGTTTGTCAACCTGTTAAAATGTCTTCGCTCGGATATTTTACCTTTCTTTGTTTTTTACGTGCAAAAGTAAACGCTAATGTTAAAGGACCCATTTTTCCAAAAAACATCATAAATATAATGGTTAGCTTCCCGATTATTGTAAGTTTAGGGGTAAGTCCCATACTCAGACCAACAGTCCCAAATGCCGAAAATACTTCAAAGGCACTCATTAAGAGGGGAACTTGTTCGGTGATACTTAAAATTAATATAGCGAAGAAAATAAATGAGATTGAAATGACTACAATGGCAAGTGATTTTACAATCAAACCATCTTTGATTGATTTTTTAAAGATGACAATATCATCTTGCTCTTGCAAAAATTTAAGTACTCCTAATAACATAATTAAAAAGGTTGTTAATTTAATGCCTCCGCCTGTTGAAGCACTACCAGCGCCGATGAACATGAGTAACATCATTAGTAAAAGTGATGGTTTTGTTAGTTGTGCTATGTCTATAGTATTAAATCCAGCTGTACGTGTGGAAACAGCTTGGAAATAGGCTGCTAGTCCTTCTTCAAACGGTGTAAATCCTTTCATGGAAATTGGATTATGGAATTCAAATATAAAAATCAAAATTGTAGCAGCTACATTTACAATAAGAGTAAACGAGAGCATAAGTTTAGAGTGTAACGTAAGGTTCTTAAAGTTTCGTTTTTTCTTTATATCCACTATGACTGTGAAACCAATTCCACCTAAAATAATGAGAGAAGAAATCACTATGTTGACGAGTATACTATGAGATTGTGACATTAAGTTATCAGTCCAAATAGAAAATCCAGCGTTGTTAAATGCCGAAATCGCATGAAAAAAACTATAATATAATCCACTGGAAACACCGTATTTTGGAATCCACTCAAAAGCAAGAAGAAGGGTAGCAAAACATTCAATAGTAAAAGAAAATAGAAATAATGATTTTGCGAGACGGATAATTCCACCGATATTTGTTTGGTTTAGTGCTTGTTGTAATAAAATACGGTTTTGGAGACCAATTTTTCTTCCGAGCATAATTGCGATCAGTACGGCAAAACTCATAATTCCAAGACCACCAACTTGAATGAGTGTTAAAATAACAAGTTGACCAAATAATGTGAATATTTTTCCAGTGTCGACAACCCCTAATCCTGTAACCGTAAATGCAGAAACAGTTGTAAATAAGGCATCAAGCCAAGATATTGAAGTTGTAGTAGCGATGGGAAGTTTTAATAGGCATGTCCCCACAATAGATAATATGACAAAAGATAAAATAAGCACGCGGGGCGGGCTCATTCCGATGTTAATCCGTTTCATAGTGTACACCTTTCTTTGTTGTTTGCTGTTTATAGTATGTGAAAAAAGAGGAGGTTATATGTTGAAAAGGAAAAGAGGCAGAATGTATCTGCCTCGAAGCCATTTATTATAAATTTACCCACGTAATTGCTGTTGTGCTAAGGAAACGAGACGTTTTGTTACTTCGCCACCGACAGATCCGTTAGAACGAGATGCTGTATTAGAACCTAAGCTTACACCGAATTCTTGAGCAATTTCATATTTAAATTGTTCCAATGCTTGCTCAGCACCAGGAACAAGTAATTTATTTGTTTTTACCATTAATAACACATCCTAATTTATATTCCAGTTTATTTGTTTTTAATGAGCAGTGAAGGGGTGTGCTCACTGTATAAACTGGTATTGTTAGTGTATGTGTTATATGTTTGGCCATACACGGAAGTAATCGGTGAGATTAGAAGTTCTTGGATACGAAAAAAGAGTAGCAAATGTGCTACTCTTTTTTCAGTATTGTTGCTGTACCTTCGACAACAATGTCATTCAATTGATTATATACATTTGTTTGCAACGTAATAATTTTTTTATCATCACGTTTTTTGACAACTTCTGCGACTACGCGTAAGGTGTCACCAATTTTTACAGGTGCACGAAATGATACATTTTGTGATAAATAAATTGTATTTTTTCCTGGTAATTTTGTTCCAAGAACGGTAGAAATAAAGCCTGCAACAAGCATACCGTGTGCAATTCTTTCTTTAAACATTGTTGTTTTTGCAAAAGAGTCTAGAATATGAATTGGATTTACATCCCCAGTCAGTTTTGCAAAAGTGATAATGTCTTCATCAGTAATCGTTGTTGTTAAGGATGCTTGATCGCCAACTTGAATCTCATCATAATGAAGCTCTTGAACAGACTGCGCTTCTTGAAATGGATTCATTTTTTCCTCCTTCTTTTCCATATTGAAAAATGTAAGCCATCTTGATGTAATGGGAGGAAGAAAGAGTCTAGTTTGTTCTGCGGTAAGCTGCCACATTTTCCTTACTTGATGGAAGTAAATAGATTTTTTGAATTTTCCTCGAACTTTTTTACGAGTTCCAGTTGTGTAGATTTGAATTCTTCCAAAAAACCTTCCAGTTGTTTTTGAACCTCATCACGTTGGATTTGTTGTTGTTCAATGAATTGTTTTGTTGTTTCTTCAAACTGGCCGCTCGTTTGAGTAAGAAGTGACAAAGATGTTTTTGTTGGAGACACAGTAAGTTGATGAATATGATTAGAAAGTTCGTTCCATTTTTCATTCCATTCGTTAATTTGTTCATTTAAGGAGTTACCTGTGAATTGCTTCACGTATTCTGTATATTGACTATTAAATTGGGCAGTGAATTGTTGTAGCTCTTTTTCCAGTTCATCTACTCCTGCTGTTAATTTATGCAAAGCATCCTGTTGTTGTTTTAATGTTTCTAAAGTAAGTTGTTCTAATTGTTTTCCTGCTGAAGAGAAAAGGGAAAGAGAATGTGACCAATTTTTCCAAAATGCATCGACAAGTTCGTATGGTTTAGTTTCCATGGTTTGACCTCCAAATGTTTTTTTGCATATTGTGAACGCAGATTATTCTGCTGTACCACCAGGTGAAGATGAAGAGTTTTTCTCATCCTTTTCTGGAGAATTAGAAAATGGAAAGAATGCGTTGGTGTATAACGTGAAAAACGTCCGCAGCATATTTTGATAATGTTCAAAAGAGGTCGCGCATGTTGCTAAATATTGCTCTCCATATTCTGTTAAAGAATAAATTCGCTTTGCTGGCCCTCCTTCACTTGTATCCCAAGTAGAAGAAATAAGGTTTTCTTTTTCTAACTTGCGTAATGTTCTATAAACATTACCTTGATCAACAGAAGAAAAGCCGATATCCATTAGCATTTGAATCAGTTTGTAACCGTGAAGACTCCAGTCTTTTAGACAGAGAAGTAAGAAGGGAACTAAGAAGTTTTTTGGCATGGAGTTTGGTTGTTTCGCTTGGTTTTTTTCCAAACTTTCTTGTTGGCCTGGTTCATTATGTAGCATGATTGTACATCACCTCATGAATCAGTTAGATGGAATTTTTTGCTTATAAGTGCAATTTACACCTATCTGTTTTTAATGTCAATACATTTGTTGGAATATAGAAAAAAATAAAATACAGACTTGAAGTTTTATTCAGAATATTAGAAAATAGTGAATAGGTTGAATTGTTTCAAAAACGAATAAAGGAGTGTAGGAGAAGTGATTGATCAAAAATTCGATCCACTACAAGCATGGAAAGAAGCTTATGAACAGACCGAAACATTTTGGGGAAAAGCGCTCAATGAAACAATCAAAACAGAAGAGTATTCTGCTTGGATGGGAAGCGTTCTAGATTTAAATTTGTTTTATCAGAAGATGTTAAATGATGCAACAAAGGGATATTTAGAAAAAGTGAACATGCCAACCCAAGAAGATATAGCAAGAGTAGCTACGCTCGTTATTAACTTAGAAAATAAAGTTGATAATATCGAGGAGTTTTTGGAAGAAAAAGCAGAATCTCTAGGACAATCTCCTACGTTAAAACGCGACGTAACAAAAGTGAAACAAGATATTCGTACATTGGAAAATAAGGTAGACAAGATTTTAGAATTACTTGAAAAACAAAATGAAGTGTTAGCAAAGTTACAGGAACCCGTGAAAGAAGCGGCGAAAGCACCAGTGAAACCAGAAAATAAAAAGTGATGAAGAAGCGCCTTTGTTTAAATGTCACCAAAAGGGTAGGGAGAACCTCTTTTTGAGACAGTATAAACGGCGAAAAAATCTATATATGGGACTTTTTATACAAGTGCCAATTTAATTCATTCATTATCGTTCACAAATTCATTAAAGGGGGAAAAGAAATGACTCAATTAAATGGTAAAGTAGCAATCGTAACAGGTGGAGCAAAAGGAATTGGTAAAGCGATTACAGTAGCGTTAGCAAAAGAAGGAGCAAAGGTTGTTATTAACTATAATAGCAGTAAAGAAGCGGCTGAAAATCTAGTGAATGAATTAGGAACAGAGGGTCATGATGTATATGCAGTTCAGGCAGATGTTTCTAAGTTAGAAGATGCGAAGCGCCTTGTAGATGAAGCTGTGAATCATTTTGGTAAGGTAGATATTCTTGTCAATAATGCTGGTATTACAAGAGATCGTACTTTCAAAAAGTTGAATCGTGAAGACTGGGATCGCGTAATCGACGTGAATTTAAGTAGTGTGTTTAATACAACAAGTGCTGCACTTCCTTACATAACAGAATCAGAGGAGGGAAGAATCATTAGTATTTCCTCTATTATTGGACAAGCTGGTGGATTTGGTCAAACAAACTATTCGGCAGCAAAAGCTGGTATGTTAGGGTTTACAAAATCATTAGCGCTAGAACTTGCGAAAACAAATGTAACAGTAAATGCGATTTGCCCAGGATTCATCGATACAGAAATGGTAGCAGAAGTACCAGAAGATGTTCGTCAAAAAATCGTTTCTAAGATTCCAAAGAAGCGTTTTGGTCAAGCAGATGAAATTGCAAAGGGTGTTGTATACCTGTGCCGTGATGGAGCGTATATCACTGGTCAACAGTTAAATATTAACGGCGGATTATATATGTAATGAAGGAAGGAGAAAGTGCATATCCATAGCAGGAGTGCACTTCTTTCTTGAAGAAGGAAATCAATCAAAAAGGAGATAGGAAAATGACTACATTCGTAACAGAATGGGAAAAGCAATTGGAACTATACCCAGAAGAATACCGAAAAGCATATCGTCGTTTTAAAAGAGCGAGTGAGGTTTTACTGCGTGAACCAGAACCACAAGTAGGTTTAACTCCAAAAGAGGTTATTTGGACTAAAAATAAAACGAAGCTGTATCGTTACATTCCAAAGCAGGAAAAAACACATTCGGTTCCAATTTTATTAATCTATGCGCTAATTAATAAACCATATATTATGGATTTAACACCAGGAAATAGCTTGGTGGAATATTTAGTAGATCGTGGTTTTGATGTGTATATGCTTGATTGGGGTACATTTGGGTTAGAAGACAGTCATTTGAAATTTGATGATTTCGTGTTCGACTATATTGCAAAAGCAGTTAAAAAGGTAATGCGAACTGCAAAATCGGACGAGATTTCTTTACTTGGTTACTGCATGGGGGGGACGCTAACATCCATTTATGCAGCACTTCACCCGCATATGCCGATTCGGAATTTAATTTTTATGACAAGTCCATTTGATTTCTCTGAAACAGGATTATATGGTCCATTATTAGATGAAAAGTATTTTAACTTAGATAAAGCGGTAGATACATTCGGAAATATCCCACCAGAAATGATTGATTTTGGAAATAAAATGTTAAAACCGATTACAAACTTTGTTGGTCCGTATGTTGCTTTACTTGACCGCTCAGAAAATGAGCGTTTTGTTGAAAGCTGGAAGCTGATTCAAAAATGGGTTGGAGATGGTATTCCATTCCCAGGTGAATCATATCGACAATGGATTCGCGATTTTTATCAAGGTAATAAATTGGTTAAAGGTGAGCTCGTAATTCGAGGACAAAAAGTAAAACTTGAAAACATTAAGGCAAATGTCTTAAATATTTCTGCAAAACGTGACCATATTGCACTGCCATGCCAAGTGGAGGCGTTACTTGATCATATTTCTAGTACAGATAAACAGTATGTGTGCCTACCGACAGGACATATGTCAGTTGTATATGGCGGAACGGCTGTAAAACAAACGTATCCTACAGTTGGAAATTGGCTTGAAGAACGCTCTAATTGAAGTGAAGCAGTGATTGATGATAAGATTTGTTCTACTATTCGTGGAACTAATTAAAGTCGCATTTTATAATGGATGGACCAAGCGCCTTTTATAGGAATTCCAACTAGTGTAAGCTAGTTGGAATTTTTTTTTTGAAATGATGAAAAATAGGAGGAAATTCAACTTTAGAGGTAGGATTATGAAACTAACATTTGGGAATTTGTTTTGGCATGAAGAAGCTTGTATGCCTTGTTATCCGCTACTAGAAAATGATATGATATGTGATGTGTTGATTGTGGGGAGCGGTGAAACGGGTGCTCATATTGCATATTTTTTAACGTTGTTAGGAATGAAAGTTATATTGATTGATAAACGAAAAATTGCAAATGGGAGCACACTTGCGAATACAGGAATACTCCAATTTGCTCATGATAAATCATTAAATTCTATGATTCATACATTTGGAGAAGAAAAAGCAGTACGAGCTTATGGACTTTGTTATGAGGCACTGCGAACATTGGAACAAGTTATTCCAAAGCTAGATATTGACCCCTATTTTATTCCGAAAAGAAGCCTATATTATGCAAGTAAAAGTGAAGATATTTCATTTCTTCAAGAGGAATACCGTACATTGCAACGTTATGGATTTCCTGTTGAGTATTTTACAGAATCTGATATTAAGAAGCGCTATTCATTTACAAAACCAGCGGCATTATATACAGGGGGAGATGCAGAAGTAAATCCGTATCTGTTAGCACATGGACTTATACATAAAGCAAACCAACTAGGGGCTTCTATTTTCGAAAATACAGAGGTTATGCATATTAAATCTGTTCAAAAAGATTTGGTTTCCTACACAAAAATAGGTCAGAAAATTGTAGCGAAATCAGTGATTATGGCTACAGGATATGAAACACTCTTTGGGAAGAAGGAAGCGAATACAACGGTAACAACTTCTTATGCCATTGTTACAAATGAGCAAGAGCATTTTAATGGATGGCACGAACAATCATTAATTTGGGAAACTGCTCGGCCATATTTATATTTTCGTACATATAAGAATCGAATTATTGTAGGTGGATTGGATGAAGCAATGCAATTTCAGAAATTTGGTGATACAAAGTTATTGCATAAACGAGAGGTGCTTACTAAAATTATACAAGAGATGTTTCCAAATCTTTCAAATGTAAGAGCTGAATATTATTGGGGTGCTACATTTGGGGGAAGTCATGATGGTCTGCCTATTTTTAAAGAAGATAGTAAAATCCCTAATTTGTACTATGCATTACCTTATGGGGGAAATGGAACGGTCTATGGAATGGTATTTGCAAAACTATTTCAACAGTTATTTACAAATAAAGGGAAAGGTGATTTTTCTTTGTTTAATTGATAGAAAAAAGGTAGCGAAGTGATGGAATGAGAGATATAAAAAAATTTTTACAAAAGTTACGTCCGGTACAGCTTATTGTTTTGTTTTATTTTATAGCAGTAATTGTTTCGGTAATTTTATTAAGTTTCCCATTTTTCATTAAACCAGGTGTAAAGTGGACATTTATAGATGCGTTATTTACATCTGTTAGTGCCGTAAGTGTTACAGGGCTTTCAGTGGTTTCTATTCCAGATACGTTTAATACGGCAGGCATTATTATTTTAGCGCTTGTATTACAATTAGGCGGTTTAGGAATTATGGCACTTGGTACATTTGTTTGGATGTTAACAGGGAAAAAAATTGGCTTGCAGCGAAGAAGGTTAATTATGGCAGACCATAACCAGGGGAATTTGTCGGGTCTTGTTGAGCTCATGCGGTCTATTTTAATTTTGATTGTTTCAATAGAAGCGATTGGAGCACTTCTCTTAGGTACAAGGTTTTTACTCTATTTTCCAACTTGGCAAGAAGCGTATTTTCATGGTTTTTTTGCCGCTGTTAGTGCAACGACGAATGGTGGATTTGACTTAACAGGCCAGTCGCTTATTCCATATAAAAATGACTATATTGTACAAATTATCCATATGCTGCTTATTATTTTAGGAGCAATTGGATTTCCTGTATTAATGGAAGTGAAACAATATTTGAGCAAGAAAAAACATCAATTGTTTCGTTTTTCATTATTTACAAAACTGACAACAACGACATTTTTCTCGCTTGTTATTGTTGGAACAATCGTTATTTTTTTATTGGAGCGAAATCAATTTTTATTAGGAAAATCTTGGCATGAAACAGTATTTTATACGCTATTTCAATCCGTTACAACGAGAAGTGGTGGATTAGCAACAATGGATATAAGGGAATTGTCACAGCCAACGCTTTTATTTATGAGTGTTTTAATGTTTATTGGTGCTTCTCCAAGCTCAGTTGGGGGAGGGATACGTACGACGACGTTTGCTGTAAATATTCTTTCCCTATATACGTTTGCAAAAGGTGGTAGAACGGTACGTGTCTTTAAGCGGCAATTACATGAAGAAGATATTTTAAAAGCGTCTGTTGTTATGACGATGGGGATTTTATTATGTGCTTCTGCATTATTTATTTTGTCAATGACTGAAAATGTACCATTAATGAGTTTAATTGTTGAAGTATGTTCTGCATTTGGAACGACTGGACTATCAACAGGTATCACTTCGGATTTAAGTACAATCGGAAAGCTTGTATTAATTGTTCTTATGTTTATTGGTCGTGTTGGTATCTTAACGTTTATTTTGGCAAGTGGTGGAAGAGAACAACCACCTCGCTATAAATATCCAAAAGAGAGAATTATTATTGGATAACATGAAAACCATTCTACCTATGAAGGTAGAATGGTTTTTTAATCGTTAATGCCAAATTGAGGATGCATAAATGAATCTTCAGCTCTATCAGCTTTGTTTTGTAATAATTCTTGATTTTCTTCTGAAATCCATCCGATATCATTTGTTGGATGAATCCATTCCTCACCAGCCATGATGGCTGGATCAACTTCATCACTCCAATTGTTAAGTGGGCTATTTTTTGAATTGTATTTACTATCTCCAATTACAACATCATATTGATTGATAAAAGGTTGTTGCATTTGTTTTCCTGTACCTTTAAAGGAAGGAAAATTCATCTGATGCGGAAGTGTTTCATCTAAAATAGGTGAATCAATTTGTTGTTTTTTCTTCAAAATAATCGTTCCTTCTTTATTAGAGTAGGAAGTATCAATTCCTTGTTCATATATAATGTTTCCCTATATATATTACTTTGTACTTGTTAACACTTCCCATCAATAATTTTCGAATGTTTTCTCAAACTAATATAGAAAGTGATATGTCATTACAGTGAGAGAGGGTATTGTAAATGGTAAAACGAAAAGTAAAGCAACATGCGGCAATGAATCATAATAAAACCCCAAAAGAAAGCCTGCCAGATGCGGAATTTGCGGTAGAGTATGAAAATGAAAATCCAGCGAAATATGCAAATCGTAATTCAAAAAAGGGTAAGCAAAAATGAGGCGTTTTTACAAACGCCTCATTTTTTTGTGGGATTTTTAACCTTTTTTAAATTATTTGTAAATTTCCTGTTTTTTAGTGGGAGAAAAACATGAAAAAACATTGAAGTAGCAACGTATTACACAAAAACAAACAACAAACAAAAGATTAATGTTGGTTTAATACTGCTTTTACACTTGGCGTTTATATTGGAGTTGTACATAAGAAAAATAAAAGGAGAGAGAAACAGTGAAAAAAACATTCTTTAAAGCTGTAGCAACCGGGGTAGTATTTTCTTTATTAATGGGGTGTGGTGCCAAGAAAGAAGAAACTGCTGGGGCGAAAGTAGAAGATGACAAATTATCCGGATCATTAACAGTTTATACAGCAATTGAAGAAGAACTTGTACCTATTTATCTTGATTCCTTTAAAAAGAAATACCCAGATGTGAAATTAAATATTGTTCGTGATTCAACTGGGGTTATTACAGCGAAATTGTTAGCGGAAGGAAAAAATACACAAGCAGATGTTGTATGGGGAACAGCAGCTTCTAGTCTTTTAGCTCTAGAAAAGAAAGAAATGTTAAAAGAATATTCTCCAAAAGGTGTAGATCGTGTACTTCCGCAGTTTAAAGATGATAAAAAGCCTGAGAAATGGGTTGGAAATACGGCGTTTATGACAGGGATTGCTATTAATAAAGAAGAGCTCGAAAAGAAAAACTTACCGATGCCAACATCATATGAAGATTTAACAAAACCAGAATATAAAGGAACAATCGTTATGCCGCATCCAGCTTCTTCCGGAACAGGATTTTTAACAGTATCTGCATGGCTGCAAATTATGGGTGAAGATAAAGGGTGGGATTACATGAAGAAACTTCATGAAAATGTCGCAACTTACACGCACTCTGGATCAAAACCAGCAAAATTAGCAGGTGCTGGAGAATATCCAGTTGGAGTATCTATGATTTATAGCGGTTTAAAAGAAAAACAAAAAGGTGCACCAATTGAAGTTGCTCTTCCAAAAGAAGGGTTGGGCTGGGAAGTAGAAGCTAATGCGTTAATTAAGAAAGATAATGCGAAAAACGATAAGATTGCTAAAGCGTTTTTAGATTGGGCAATTACAGATGATGTTATGAAGTTATATTTTGAGAAAAATGGATTTGCGACGATTAAAAATGATTATAAACTTCCAGATGGTTTCCCAAAAGATGTGACAGAAAAGTTATATAAAAATAATGATTTTAAATGGGCAGCTGAAAACCGCGATAAAATTTTAGAGCGTTGGGAAAAAGAGTTTGGTCAAAAAGCAGAACCGAAAAAGTAAGTGGGAGAGAGAAAAATGAGCGAATATTTATCAATTCAACATATTCAAAAACAGTTTGATGCGTTTACAGCGTTAAAAGATATTTCTTTTACAGTGAAAAAAAATGAGTTTGTTTGTTTACTAGGTCCAAGTGGTTGTGGTAAAACGACGCTACTTCGTATTTTGGCCGGTTTAGAAGAGCCAACAGCAGGAAGTATAGCTGTTAATGGAAAAGATATTACAGCATTGCCACCTGGAAAACGAAATTTAGGAATGGTCTTTCAATCGTATGCATTATTCCCTAATTTAACAGCACTTGAAAATATTGAATATGGATTGAAAACGAAGCGATACTCAAAAGCGGAAGTAAAAGAGAAAGTAATAGAAGCATTAGAGCTTGTTGATTTGTTGAATGTGAAAGATAAATATCCTGCTCAAATGTCTGGGGGACAACAGCAGCGAGTAGCACTTGCACGCGCGCTCGCGCTGTCTCCTGATATTCTATTGCTTGATGAGCCACTTTCTGCACTCGATGCAAAGGTGCGCGAGAAATTACGTAGAGAAATGCGTGAATTACAAGAAAAAGTAGGAGTTACAACCATTATGGTGACGCATGATCAAGAAGAGGCATTAACGATGGCTGATAAAATTGTTGTCATGAATCATGCGGAGATTATGCAGATTGGAACACCAGAGGAGATTTATCAAAAGCCAGCGAATCCGTTTGTTGCAGATTTTATTGGTTCTATTAATTTCTTTTCGGAGAATGACAGGAAACAAGCAATTCGTCCAGAACACGTAATGATTGTACAAAATAATGGAATGAAAACAGTTGTAGAAAATATGGAGTTTCGTGGATCTGTATATCGAACGGAAGTACGTGTAGTAGAAGAGAAGACACATCTATATAATGAGCGAATTGTTGTAGATATATTAGCATCGGTGGCAGAGCAAAATTGTATTCGAAAAGGAAAACCACTTCAAATTTCATTTTCAGAAAATCATATGCTGTCATATGGAAAGAAGGTCATTGTATAGATGGAAATGTTAGAAAGCTATAAAACAGAAGCTTCTAGAAAAACAGTTAAGAGAAGTATTGGGAAAGAAGAGTGGATACAAAGGTTGTTAGTTGTCAGTATGCTTCTTGCATTTCTTGTAATGCTTGTATTGCCATTACTGCAACTGTTTACACAAGCTTTCTACGATAAAGACGGTGCTTTCGTTGGTGTTGCAAACTTTAGTAAATATTTCACAACACCAACTCTTGTTCAATCGTTGCAGAATACTGTATGGATTTCAGGGCTTACGACGGTAATTTCAGTTACATTAGCGTTTGCTTATGCGTATGCAATTGCGCGTACGAATGTTTTTGGTAAGCGTCTGTTCCAATATATCGCCCTATTGCCGTTATTTGCGCCAACGATGATGCACGGGATTGCGCTTACATATTTATTTGGTAACCAAGGGTTAGTAACAAAAGGGCTATTTGGTTTATTTGAAGGATTCCAAATTCCATTATATGGACCTGTTGGAATTACAATTGCTGAAGTTATTTATACGTTTCCGCAAGCATTTCTCATTTTATTAATTGCCTTTCAAGGTTCAGATTATCGTCTATATGAAGCATCCAATATGCTAGGGGCAGGAAAAGTAAAACAATTTTTCACCGTTACATTACCTGGTGTGAAATACGGGCTAATCAGCGCAATGTTTGTAGTATTTACACTTAGTTTTACTGATTTTGGGGCGCCGAAAATTGTAGGTGGCCAATATAATGTGCTTGCAACAGATGTATACAAGCAAGTAATTGGACAACAAAATATGCCAATGGGTGCGACGGTCGGAATGATTTTGTTAATTCCAGCTATATTCGCATTTGCAGTGGACCGGATTACCCAAAGGAAACAAGCGAATTTTTTATCTTCAAAAGCAGTGTCATATCGAATTTCTACTAATAAAAAAAGAGATGCGATTTCATTCGTATATTGCACTATCATTACACTCATGATCATTCTTTTATTTGTTGCAGTTGGTGTTGCAGCAAGTGTAAAAGTATGGCCATATAATATGACATTTACACTTGAGCACTTCAACTTTTCAAGTTTAACAGGAGATGGAATTGCAGCGTTTAAAAATAGTGTCATTGTTTCAGCAATCACAGCGGTTATTGGAGCAATCCTAACATTTGTTTTTGCATATGCTATTGAAAAGATTCAACAACTAGAATTCTTTAGAAAAGTGGGTTACTTTTTCTCTATTGTCCCACTTGCTATTCCAGGATTAGTACTTGGACTAGGCTATGTCTTTTTCTTTAGTCAACCTACGATTCAATTTTTTGGATGGGAAGTAATCAATCCATTCCATCCTTTGTATGGTACGATTGCGGTTCTTGTACTTGTGAATATTATTCACTTCTATTCTGTAACCTTTGTTACAGCAACGACTGCGTTAAAGAAATTGGACCGAGAATTTGAGCTTGTTTCGCAATCGATGGGAATTCCATTTTATAAAACATTCTTTCGGGTGACGGTACCGATGTGCTTGCCAGCGATTTTAGAAATGGTGATGTACTATTTTGTGAATTCAATGGTAACTGTATCGGCAGTTGTCTTCTTATATGCAGCTGATTTTAAATTAGCAGCTGTTTCAATTGTGAATATGGATGATGCTGGAAATATTGCACCGGCAGCAGCGATGAGTGTGCTCATTGTTGTAACGAATATTGTAGTTAGAGTCCTGTATGAATGGGGAACAAAAGCTGTTCGTAATCGAACAGCATTATGGCAAAAAAGATAAGAAGGGTGATGGAAGGATGAAAATTGAAGCGATTATTTTTGATTGGGCTGGTACGACAGTTGATTATGGGTGTTTTGCACCATTAGAAGTCTTTATGGAAATCTTTCATAAACGTGGTGTTGTCATTACAGCCGAAGAAGCACGTAAACCAATGGGATTACTAAAAATTGATCATGTTCGCGCACTAACAGAAATGCCTCGTATTAGAGAAGAATGGAAGCGAGTTTTTGGACAATTACCAACGGAGACAGATATTCAGGAAATGTATGAAGAGTTTGAAGAAATCCTCTTTTCTATTTTACCGCGTTATGCCACTCCAATTCCTGGAGTGAAAGATGTGATTTCACATTTACGTGAACAGGGTATTAAAATTGGTTCCACAACAGGGTATACAAGAGAAATGATGGATATTGTTGCAAAAGAAGCAAAAGAGCAAGGATATGAGCCGGATTTTCTTGTTACACCAGATGAGGTTCCGGCTGGTCGTCCGTATCCGTGGATGTGTTATAAGAATGCAATGCAGCTTGGGGTATATCCAATGAATCATATGATTAAGGTTGGAGACACAGTGTCAGATATGAAGGAAGGTAAAAATGCAGGAATGTGGACAGTTGGTGTTATTCTTGGTAGCAGTGAACTGGGTTTAACTGAAGAGGAAGTTGAAAATATGGATCCAGTAGAGCTTCGAGAAAAAATGGAAGTGGTTCGAAAGCGTTTCAATGAGAATGGGGCTCACTTTACGGTAGAAACGATGCAAGATTTACCGAATGTAATTGAACATATCGAAAAACAAGAACTTATCATTTCATAAAAGGGGTATGGATCATGAAGGAGAACCACTATTTATTACTAACACCTGGACCATTAACGACAACAAAAACTGTAAAAGAAGTCATGCTATACGATTGGTGTACATGGGACGCTGAATATATCACAATGGTACAAGAAGTACGAAGCCGCCTTGTAGCATTAGCAACAAAGGAAGAGGAAAAATATACAGCAGTTTTAATGCAAGGAAGTGGTACTTTTTCTGTTGAATCAGTTATCGGTTCGGTGATTCCGAAAGAAGGAAAACTTCTTGTCTGTACGAATGGCGCGTATGGAAAGCGAATCGTACAAATGGCAGAGATGTTACACATTGATGTGGTTGTGAGCCAAACAGAAGAATGGGAACCGACAAATCTTGTAGAAATAGAAGATTTGTTGCAAAAAGATCCAGAAATTACGCACGTTGTTGTTGTGCATTGTGAAACAACAACAGGAATTATTAATCCAATCGCCGATGTATGTAACTTAGGGAAACAGTACGGAAAAGTTACGATTGTTGATGCAATGAGTAGTTTTGGCGGTGTAGAAATGGATATTGCTGATTTACAAATTGATTTTATGATTAGCAGTGCAAATAAATGTATCCAAGGTGTTCCAGGGTTTGGATTTGTAATTGTAAAGCGTGATGAATTAGCAAAATGTAAAGGTCAAGCTCGTTCGTTATCATTAGATCTTTATGATCAGTGGGAAACGATGGAAGCTCAAAATGGAAAATGGCGTTTTACATCACCAACACATATTGTACGAGCTTTTTATCAAGCATTACTTGAACTAGAAGAAGAGGGCGGAGTTAAAGTTCGAAATGCTCGCTATCGTAATAACCAACAAGTATTAGTAAAGAGAATGAGAGAGGTTGGTTTTCAGTCGGTAGTAGATGAAAAATATCAATCTCCTATCATTACATCTTTTATTTACCCAGAAGAAGGTTTTGAATTTAATAGATTATATAATGAACTCAAACAGCACGGATTTGTGATTTATCCAGGAAAAATTTCGAAAGTAGATACGTTCCGAATTGGCAATATTGGTGATGTGCATGAAGATGATATTCATCGATTAGTAGATAGCATTGCAAAAGGAGCTGTTATAGGATGAAAGTATTTTGTTTAGGTGGAGCCGGTAAAATTTGTCGGGAAGCAATTTTGGACTTAGTTCAATTTTCATCTTTTGAAACAATTACGGTTGCTGATTTTAATGAAGAAGAAGGACGAAAAGTAGTAGCATGGCTAAATGATCCGCGCGTTGATTTTGTACAAGTAGATGTTACAAATCATGAAGATACAGTAGCGAAAATGAAAGGCTATGATATTGTCATGGATGGTACAACGATTAAGCTAAATGGATTATCTACGCGCTGTATTGCGGAGGCTGGATGCCATGGTGTGAATTTAAATGGTTTTGGCGAAGAAAATGAATGGCATAATATATTTGTTCAAAATGGAAAAACTTGTTTGCCGGGATTTGGTATGACGCCAGGTGTGACACAAATGATGGCGATGTATGCAGCGAATCAGTTAGATGCAGTAGAGTCAGTACGTGTAAGTCATGGATCTTATCGTCCGATTGCATTCTCAGCGTCGATTACAGAAACGACAACATACGAATATGACCCGAAATTACCGACGCGTACAGTATTTGAAAATGGTGAATTTAAACAAGTCCCTCCATTTGCACGTCCAAGGGAAATTGAATTACCTGCACCATTTGGGAAAGCTGTTCAGTATATCATTCCTCACTCTGAAACAATCACGTTAGCTAAAGCGTTAAAAGATAAAGGAGTGCAGCTTATTGAAACACGCGGAACTTGGCCGCAACAAAATATGCAGCTTGTTCGAGCTTTATACGATTATGGTATATTACGTAACGATAAAATTGAAGTAAATGGTAAAGAGATTGGTATTATGGATTGTATATCAAACTATTTACTGCAATCAAAAGAAGGGCAAGAAACAGAGGTCTATGGATATGCGCTTCATGTAGAAGTAGTCGGAAAGAAAAATGGTCAAAAAGAGCGCCATGTTTTATATCATACGCACCCTACTTCTGACGGATCTGTAGAAGGATGGGAAAACCTGAGAGCTTACACAAGAAATGTAGGAATTCCATTTGGAATTGCAACAGAGTTAATTGCGAAGGGTGAAGTGAATAAAAAAGGGGTTGTAACGCCTGAAGAAGCTTTTCAAAATCCAAAAATTATTTTTGATGAGTTAGAAAAACGAGGTATCTGTATTCATGAAGAAGCTTGTGTAGTAGAAGAAAGCTATGATTTTGTGTAAGTGAAATCCCCATACGAATCCCATCTCAAAATCTTGAGATGGGATTAGGTTGCCTAAATAAGTGAGATAAATGAGGTGAAGTGATGTCTGTTGTTGGTGAAGAAAGAAAGCGTAGTATTCTTGAAAAAGTAGAGTTTAAGGGAAAAGTGAGAGTTTCAGAGTTAGCAAGTGAGTTTTCAGTATCAACAGAAACCATTCGCAGATATTTAGAAGAGCTTGATCGGGAAAAGAAGTTGAAGAAAGTATATGGGGGAGCGGTTCAACTTCCGGGAGCAGGTATAGAGCCCCCTATGTTAGAAAGAGAAATGCTATATATTGAAGAAAAGAAAAGAATCGGCTATAAAGCAGCAACTTTTGTAGAAGATGGAGATGTAATTGTTATCGATGATGGAAGCACACCGCTGCAAATGGTTCCTTATCTTGTTCATCGGAAAAACTTAACTGTTGTGACGAGTTCATTTCCTGTTGCAACCCAATTAATTTCTTCTATAAATAAAAAGATGTTTGATGGGGAAGTATTGTTTATTGGAGGAAAAGTGTCTCCAAAACACTGTCGTGTATCAGGATCTATTTCACAGCAAGTCATTCGTCAGTTTCATTTTCATAAGGCATTTATTTCAATTGATGGATTGTTACCTAGCTTTGGGATCTCGAGTTTTGAATTGGAAAAAGCTAAGTTATCAGAAGCAATGATTCAATTAGCGGAAAATACATTTGTTTTATGTGATCATACAAAGCTTGGGGTAAAAGGAAATTATCGAATTGCCGGCTTTTCTAATATTGAGCACGTAATTTGCGATAAAAAAATGCCGCCTAGTTTTGAAGAATTAATTACAAAAAATAATATTCGCTGGACGATTAGTTAAATATATGCTTCTTTTCCTAGTGGAAAAACTGACATAAACGCATTCCTTTTAGATGGAAGAGAGGATCCGCTCATGGCTAGAAACGGTCAGTGCCTTTTTTAGCTCCACCCCATGTGAAAGCAGAAGGAGAAAATGAGTGGAAATCTTCTTTTATTTTCATAACCGCTATTTATATATCCAGATTGAAAAACTGAAATAACTTTTTTGATTGGGAGAGAGGCACGGTCTTACATAGAAGTGGTTTATCCCGCATTAACGGGCAGTAAGACTCTACCTCAAGATGCAGAGAGAAACGAGGAAGATAGGTGGGGGATCAACTGCCCCTAAAAGTCCGATTGGTGAAGGCTAATAATCAGTGGGTGATGAAGAAAACGCCCATTGATTAAAGTTTCAATTTATCTCTATACCAAGTGAAAACAAGGAGAGAAAACGAGCGCAGGTTACCTTTTGTTCTTCATAACAGCGACTTATATGTTGGAAAATTGAAATGGAGATATAGTGATGAGAGAGGATTTAAAAAGTTTTGCATCAGTGCAAAAAGTGGACACATTTTTCGGTTTCCTTCATATAATTTACCAATAGAAAAAAAGTTGACTGGAGGAAAGAAGGGGAAGAGGTGTCGGAACGCTTGTATAATAAACTTATATTGTATGCGAATGTATTACAAAAGCTCGGTATTATTAATGAACAAGAAAAGAGTGAGATGCTTCAAATGATAAACAAAAAGGCTCTGTGAAAGAGCTTTTTTTGTTGTGTGACATTTGCCTAAATTTCAAGTGGACGCAGAAATCGTATTGACAAAAAGAGATTCTCATGTGATAATTCAATTAAATTTTTAGAATAATCAAAAAATACTTCTTTTACATAGAAATGACTAAATCATTATAGTGATATTCTCATGGGGGTGACGAAATGTTATTTTTTTTAAAGAAATGGAAAGAGCTGAAAGATATAAAAATGGAATTAGCTCTTCGTGATTGGTTTTATGGTACAAAAATTAGTTTATCTATGCGGACAACACAAGAACCATTAACATTTTTAGTAAATATTGAAGGAAGAGATAAAGGCTTATTTGCAGAAGAAGACTTCATTGTCGTTAATAATATGTGTGAGCCAGTATTCGAAACCGATGAAAAACCAGCTGTTGAATCGTTTATGCATGCTGATATTTATAAAAAAAGTAAAGCGGAATGTATTTTACAAGTCCAAACTGTAGATAGTCATTTAATGTCAGAGTTATATGGAAAAGAAGGAATCGTTACATTTGAAAAGCGTAGTGTAGAGCGTGTTTTTGGAAAAGAAGGTATTACAGAGATTACAATTCCAATTGTAGAAAATGAAAAGAAATTTGCTGATTTATTAGAGGATCAAGTTCCGAGTTTTGTAGAAGGTGGCGGTGCGGTACTCGTTCATAATTATGGAATGATTGTATGGGGAAGTACTCCAGAAGAGACGAAAAAATGGCTAGAAGGTTTAGAATATTTAATGAACTATCACGTGAAATTATTAATGATTAAAGGAACGAAGAGTTCAGTTATGTAAAGAGAATTTTCGGTTACATGTGAATTAATAAATGAAAGCGTTTTAAAAAGTAATTCTACTCATAAAATATGGATCTCCTTATTATATATAGATTACATGTCGTCATGTGAGGAGGAACGTATTTTGCGAGTTAAATATCATTTTCTGCCGAAACAACAGGTGACATTTTGTAAGGGGAATGATTCGGGGGAACAGGCGTTAAAAATTATGAACGAGAAGGGATATAGAGCGATTCCTGTGCTCGCAGAAGATGAGAAGAGATTTAAAGGGATTATTTATAAAGTAGATATTTTAGAACGTAAATGTAATGAAGGTTTAGAGGATATATGTGTGGAAGATATTATGGAAGATAAATCTGCATTTATTTTTGAAAAGGATTCTTTTTTTCGGGCTTTTTATGTAATCAGGCGTCTTCCATTTTTAGCTGTATTGAATGAGTACAATGAATTTGTTGGTATTTTAACACATTCTAATATATTTGATGTCATTGAAGATTCATTTGGAATGCAAACAGGTGGTTATATAATAACAATCGCAACGCAAGATTGTAAGGGAACAATTAAAGAGTTAGGAACGTTGTTCAGGTCTTACCATATTGGTGGATTATTTACATTGGACAATGGTGATCAATATATTCGGCGTGTGATTGTGAACATTACAGATGACTTAAGTGAAAAAGCATTAGAAACATTAATTGCAAAAATAGAGAAAAAAGGGTTTCGCGTTAGTCATATAGATCATATATGAGGTTATTACACATTGGTGTAAGAGCAGTATAAAAAATAGAGAACAGCATATAGCTGTTCTCTATTTTTGTTTGGAAACAGGTGGTGGTGAGAGGGCAAGATCGGATAAGAAAATAAAGTCTGCATGTTCACGTACTCTAGGAATGGTGGACTCAATAATACGAGAAGTAATTTCCCCAGGAGGGCCTACATGACCAATTGCTACTACGACAGGTTTTTCTTTAATTCTTTGCAAGAGTACCTGTGCTTGCTTTGTAATATGAGATGATGTATAAACGTCATCAAAGAATAATTGGTTTTCTACGATAGGAACTCCTAATTCTTTTCCGATTTTTGGTACTACGCTATCGGGATTTGTTTTACTATCTAAGTAAAATAGCCCATGCTTTTTACATACTGATAGTATGATTCGCATAATTCTTTCATTAGCTGTTACTTTCGAGCCCATATGATTGTTCATCCCGATTGCATGTGGCACTTCTTGGATCGCTTGTTCAATCCGATCTTCAATTTCATGATCACTTAAATCAGTTGTAATGGCTTTAGGGCCAAGCCATTCTTTCTTTCCTTTAATAGGCTCCATGGGCATATGAATAATGACTTCATGGCCTTTTTTATGTGCAGCTACAGCATCTTGTTTTGTAGATGGAAGAAAGGGCATAACGGCTACAGTAAGTGGAATAGGAAGGGATAGCATCCTTTCAGTTCCCTTCATATTATTTCCAAAGTCATCGATTACAATGGCGACCTTATTTGTATGAGCATACGTTTGAAGAGGAAAAATGACAATAGATAATGAAATAAAAAAAGTAATGATATGTTTACGCATATAAGAAGTTCCTTTCTGATTGAGTGATTGGTTGTAAGTATAACTCCATCAAGTTTATCCCGTTATTCGTGGGCAGTAAGACCCCACCTCCAAATTCAGCGAAAGCAAAGAAGTTAGGTGGGGAGCGGACTGCCCGTAAAAGCCCAATTCGTGAGGGAAGTTTCTCTTTATAGGAAATTTATCTTTTTCCAATGAAATAGGGTAGACTACTTTATTTGTGAAAATGGAAACGCAAATCTATAATTATGATTTGCGTTTTTTAGATAAATTAAACGAGAAAAATGTCGAAGTAACGTAAATCAAAAATTTAAAAATCAGTGTTTATTTGTCATTTGAAAAAAATAACATGAAAAAAATGTCTATTATTGCGAATGTATTTACAAAGATAGAATAATTTGTAATAATTCTCAAAGTGAGGATAAAGATTTGTAAATTACAGGGAGAAAATGTTAAAAATTCTGAGTATTCCAATTCAAATGAAATATACATTTGCAGCCTGAATGTATGGAGTGAAAATGAAGTAGAGAGTATGGAAGAATAATGAGGGGGATATGGATGTTTACAGCAAAACGGAAGTACACAATGGAAAAGCTTTCGCGTGATATTCATATGAAACGTGAAGAAATGATTCGTTTAGGTTTAACAAACGGATTAAACAGTACGGAAACAATTCAAGTGAGTCAAGAATTGGACAAGCTTATTTTACAGTATCAACGCTATAAAGAACAGCAAACACCAAGATGGTTAACATTTATGAAGATACCTTTTTTTCAAATAGAATATGAAGGGAAATCAAGTGCTTTTTGGAAAATGTTTGTGACTGCTTTTATGAAATAAACATAATTACCCTCCTTAGAGAAGGATAATTATGCGGGATCTAATGGAAGTTTTATATGGACAGTGGTTCCTTTATTTTCTTTGCTATCAATGACAATTTGTCCATCATACATTTCTATAATTCGTTTGCATATGACAAGGCCAAGACCTGTTCCGGTATCTTTACTAGTAAAGAACGGATGAAAGAGGTGTTTTTTAATATGCTCTGGAATACCTTTTCCTGTGTCAACAATTTGTAATTGCGCGTGTTCTTTATTACTGGTTACCTGAATTGTTAATATACCACCAGATGACATAGCTTCAATTGCATTTTTTGTAATATTTAAAACCACTTGTTTCATATGATCTTTTGAGCAACGGATATGAACAGGATGGTCTGGTAACTGCAAGGTAAATATAATATTATACAAATGTGCTTCCGATTGAATAATTAATGATACCTCTTTAATAATATCTCTTACATCATACTTTTTTTCAATAATCGCTGCTGGTTTGCCAAGAATAAGAAATTCGCTAACAATTTCATTGATACGTTCTATTTCTTGTTCAATAACAGAAAAATAAAATTGGTCTTGTTCTTGAGTGTGTGTTTCTTTTAAGATTGTTACGAGATCTTTAATGCCGGTAAGTGGATTCCGGATTTCGTGAGCTGTACTAGCTGCAAAAGTACCAACTAATTCAATTTTTTGTATTTCATTTTGTTGTCTCTCCAATTTTGTTTGGCGTTTCAGTAAAATATATTGAACGAGTAAAAATAAAATCGTCATTAAAAATAAAGTAATGAGAGATTCTACCATAACCGTTTGGTATAAAGTTGTTTTATGAATAGGTAATGGAGAAACGGAAACTTGCCAGTTATGGATAACCTTTTTATTTGATAGGTTGTCTCGAATCTTTGTGAATTTAAGTGAAGGGTTGAAATCGTATGAAATCGAATGATGAGCGAGAAGATATTTCTCAATCTTTAAAAGTGTTTATTGCACTATCGCGTGTGCACCGCTTTGTTATGAATACTACAAATAAATCAATACAAAGTAACGGACTAAATCCAACTGAGTTTGCTGTGTTAGAATTGCTATATCATAAAGGCAGTCAGCCACTTCAACAAATTGGGGAGCGTATTTTAATTGCAAGTGGAAGTATTACGTATGTTGTCGATAAGTTAGAAAAAAAGGGACTTGTAAAACGAATTCCATGCCCGAATGATCGTCGTGTTATATATGCACAGTTGACAGGGGAAGGAGAGACCTTCATCGCGTCTATTTTTCCAAATCATGAAAAAGTTATACATGATTCCTTTGAAATGTTAACAAAAGACGAGAAAAATGAATTGTTATCTTTACTTAAAAAAGTTGGGAAATATGAAAAGTGATATGTATAAGTACAAATTGAAAAAACGACAGAAAACCTTTCTTTTTTGATGGGAGAGAGCATACGGCCATGTATAGAAGCGGTCAGCCCCATGCCAAGTGAAAACAAAGAGAGAAAACGAGTGCAGGTCATCTTTTGTTATGTGAAGCAGGGGATTATATGTTGAAAAATCAAAGTGAGTTTATATAACATGTGTAAAAAGCTTTCGATGTGAAATAATCAAAGGCTTTTTTGTGTATACCGCATTAACTGTCCGTAAAAGCCCGATTCGGGAGGGATAATAATCAGTGGGGATGAAGAATTCCCTTGAAATGGAAGTTGCACTTTCTTTCGTATATATTTACAGCTCAAGAAGAAGTGTGGAATGAATGTTACAGCTTCTGACGAATTTTGATGAAAAATAAAAGGGAATTTAGAAAGGGAAATGGAAATATAGTAAGGGTACATATAATCGAGAGGAGGAGTGTTCATGTCGTTTCAGAACTATGAATATAAACGCCCGAATACAGAAGAGTTACAAGAAAAATTTACTGCAGCTTTAGAACAATTTGAGAATGCAAAGACAGTGGAAGAGCAAAAGCAAGTAATTGGTTTAATTAATGAGATTCGCAATGACTTTGGTACAATGGGAAATATTTGTTATATTCGTCATTCTGTTGATACAACAGATGAATTTTATAAGAAAGAACAAGATTTCTTTGATGAGTATTCTCCGATTGTACAAGGATATGGAACGAAATATTATAAAGCATTGATGAATTCTCCGTTTCGGGATGAGCTGGAGGCTTATTATGGGAAACAGTTATTTGCTTTAGCAGAATGTGATTTGAAAACATATTCAGATGAAATTGTGAAAGATTTACAATTGGAAAATAAATTATCTTCGCAGTATACACAACTTTTAGCTGCTGCAAAAATTGATTTTGAAGGAGAAGAAAGAACTTTATCAGAACTTGGGCCTTTTATGCAACATACAGATAGGGATATGCGTAAAAGAGCAAGTGAAGCGTACTACGGTTTTTTAGCAGAGCATGAAGAAGAGTTAGACCGTATTTATGATGAACTTGTAAAAGTAAGAACGAAGATTGCTCAAGCACTTGGTTTTAAAAACTTTGTTGAACTTGGATATGCAAGAATGTATCGCACAGATTATAATGCGGAAATGGTGGCGAATTATCGTAAACAAGTACTAGATTACATCGTTCCGGTTGCAACAGAATTACGAAATAGACAAAAAGCACGCATCGGTGTAGAAAAACTGGCTTACTATGATGAGAGTTTTGAATATGCAACAGGTAATCCAACTCCAAAGGGAGATGCGGAGTGGATTATTAATCATGGAAAGACGATGTATAAAGAATTATCAAAAGAAACAGATGAATTCTTTAACTTTATGTTAGACAATGAATTATTAGATTTAGTTGCAAAAAAAGGAAAAGCTGGCGGCGGTTATTGTACATATATTGAAAATTATAAAGCACCGTTTATTTTCTCGAACTTTAATGGAACATCAGGTGATATTGATGTGTTAACACACGAAGCAGGTCATGCTTTTCAAGTATATGAGAGCCGTAAGTTTGAAATTCCAGAGTACAATTGGCCAACGTATGAAGCGTGTGAAATTCATTCTATGAGTATGGAATTTTTCACATGGCCATGGATGAAATTATTCTTTGAGGGAGATACGGATAAATATTATTTCTCTCATTTAAGTTCAGCACTTCTATTTTTACCATACGGTGTATCGGTCGACGAATATCAACATTATGTATATGAAAATCCAGAAGTATCTCCAGAGGAACGCAAAGCAGCATGGCGTAATATTGAAAGAAAGTACTTACCACATCGAGACTATGAAGATAATGATTATTTAGAACGTGGTGGTTTCTGGCAACGCCAAGGACATATTTATAGCTCACCTTTCTATTATATTGATTATACATTGGCTCAAATTTGTGCACTGCAATTTTGGAAGCGAGCAAGAGACAATAGACAAGAAGCGTGGGAAGACTATGTGAACCTTTGCCAGAAGGGCGGAAGTCAATCTTTCTTACAATTAGTAGAAGGTGCGAATTTGACATCTCCATTTACAGATGGGTGTGTGCAAGGTGTAATCAATGAGATTCAATCATGGTTACATGCAGTGGACGACACAAAATTGTAAAAATCAACCTTGGTTTTTTCATATTTTATAATCGACACATTCATAAAATAATGAGATAATATAAGAAAATTCAGATTTATTTAAAGGGGTGTTTCTAAATTAGAAGCGCCTCTTTTCACCAAAAAAGAGGGGGGAGAATTATGCTTCAATCTAATATGAATGTTAGTTTGGAAACTGTGCTGCAATCGTTACAATCTACAAGAAACACCCTATTATCAGAAATTGAGATGTTAAATGATACGGAAGTAAATGTAAAACCGCGTCGTGATAAATGGAGTATCACTCAAATTTTGCATCATCTGCACTTAGTTGAACAATCTGTTACATCAGCTCTGGTGTATGCTTTACAGAAAAAAGACAGAAAAGTAGTCCCACTCAAAGATCTCCAACTTACTCTTGATCGAACACATAAACGAGAAGCTCCTCAGCAAATGCAACCAACAGAGACATTAATGAAAAAACAACAAATAATTCAATTACTTGAACATTCACGAGCAGAATTATTGCATACATTGCACAGTATTATAGATGAAAAAGAATTGTTTGAAAATTCGTTAAAACACCCTGTGTTTCAGGAACTTAATTTATATCAATGGATTCAATTCCTTGATTTACATGAACAGCGCCATCTTACACAGTTAAAAGAAGCGAAATATGCGATTTTGCAAAGATAAAGAAAAGTACCTATTCATTTGGGAACTATATGTAATAAATAGAAGAAGCGAGTTAGTAGTTATCTCGCTTCTTTTATTTTATCCTGCTATTTGCAGGCAGTAAGTAATAATACTCATGCACCAAGATTCTGAAAAAGAAGCTAGGTGGGGGATAAACTTTCTATAAAATCCTGATTAATGAGGGATAATTATTGGTGGAGGATGAAGAAGCTGGATTGATGCATATTTTTATCTCTTATTTTGGAATAATACATAGAGAGCATACGAAGGAGTTGAAAGCATGTCACACAAGAAAAAAGAACAAGAGCGTAGTTGGAAGGCACGAAAAGAAAATCAAAAACCGCATGGGAAAGTAAAGACTTTTGCCGAACTTGTTGATGAAACAGAAAAAACGTGATGAAATTTTCATCACGTTTTTTGTATGAGTGGAAAGGTTAGTAGGAAGGTTGTACCAATACCTTTTTCACTTGTAATATCGATTTTTCCGCCCATTGCTTTGATGACGCTGAATACAACCATCATCCCAAGTCCAGTTCCTTTCTCTTTTGTAGAATAGAATGGAGAGCCAAGGCGCTTTATTTGTTCTGTATCCATGCCGATTCCATTGTCTTTTATATACAATTGAATATGCTTATGGTCGGGAACTAGTGTGAGGATAAGATCGCCACCTTTAGGCATGGCTTCAATACAGTTTTTTAGAATATTTAACAAACATTGATTAAATTTCTGTTTTTCACCAGTAATAAGAAAATCGCTACTTTGTTTTAGATAGTGTATGCGGACATTTGATAAATTAGCTAATGGCGTAATAAGAGATAGTGCATGAAGCAATTCATCTTCTAATTGTAATACTTGTTCTTTTTCAATACTTGGTTTTGCAAATGTTAAATAATCTGTGAGAACATGATTTGCTTGTTCAATCCCATGTATAGCTATTTCTGTGTATAATTTTCGATCTTTTTCAGAGCATTCGTCAGAATGTAGAAGTTGTAAAAAACCTTTTGTTGAAGTCAAAGGATTACGAATTTCATGGGAAATAGAAGCAGCCATTTCTCCAATAAGATGAAATTTTTCAGCATTAATAAGTTCTTCTTGTAAACGAACTTGCAATTGAAGTATGTTCAATAAATAGAGAATAAGAATTGTACCCATTGTTGCGCATAGTTGATACGCAATAATATGAGGGAGATAGTCTTCAGAATTAGACACTTTGATAAGGAACACAGAGACCCAAACGAATCCGTATGTAAGACTATATAAAATAGCAAGCATAAGTTTTATATGATTAGAACCTTTGTTAAAAAATTTATATGTGAAAAGTAAAACAATATATAAGAGAATGGAGCCAATGGCGGATGGAATGATCCCCATTCCTCCTATTAAGAAACGGTATACGTTTAATACAACTAAAACAGCTCCACCGGCAATAGGCCCTCCTGTTAATGTGCCAACAATTAATACAATATGACGCATATCAAATTGAAATCCAGTATTCGTTTTGGCTGCAAAAAAAATGCAAAGTATTGTGGTAGTACTACAAAGTAATATAAATATAATTGAATTTAGTTTAGGTGAATGCTTGCCTTTTTGATTCCAAAATAGGTGATATACTAGCATTATAACGAGAATCAATAATATGTTTAAAAAGAGGTGAATGATAAAGAGCTTCAGTTTTATGCCCCCTCGCTATTCTCATGTGTATGGTATTAATTAAGTATAATCATACTATTAAAATACAAGAAAATGAATCTGAATTCCATCAAAAAACAGAAAAATCAGAAGTTTTTCCGAGAGAGATACAGTATGTTACAATATGTGTTGTCAATGAAAGAAGAAATTCCATGTATAACATGGGAGAGGTTCGCGAACTCCCTCTATAAAAAACTATGGAAACAACAATATCCTTAGGTATTGTTTTGTTTTTTTATTGTGACAGTTCAAGAACGTTCTTTCTTCTTATTCGTAGTAGAGAAGGAGAATGAGTGAGATGAAAAAAGAAAAAGCAGTTGTCGTTTTTAGTGGTGGCCAAGATAGTACAACATGTTTATTTTGGGCAATGCAGCAGTTTGCAGAAGTAGAAGCGGTGACGTTTAATTATAACCAACGTCATAAGTTAGAAATTGATTGTGCGGCTGACATTGCGAAAGAGTTAGGAATTAAACACACAGTACTTGATATGAGCTTATTAAATCAACTTGCTCCAAATGCGTTAACGAGAACGGATATGGAGATTACACATGAAGAAGGTAAATTGCCATCAACATTTGTAGATGGACGGAATTTACTATTCTTATCATTTGCAGCTGTGCTAGCAAAACAAGTTGGAGCACGTCATATTGTAACGGGCGTATGTGAAACTGATTTTAGCGGTTATCCTGATTGCCGTGATGTATTTGTGAAATCGTTAAACGTTACTTTAAATTTATCTATGGATTATCCATTTGTTATTCATACACCACTGATGTGGATTGATAAAGCAGAAACATGGAAATTGTCAGATGAACTTGGTGCATTCGAGTTTGTTAGAGAAAAAACATTAACATGTTATAACGGAATAATTGGTGATGGCTGCGGTGAATGTCCAGCTTGTAAACTTCGTAAAGCAGGTTTAGATACGTATTTACAAGAACGCGAAGGAGCGAATATATAATGGAACAGAATTTTTTTGGATTTCGCATTGTAGAAAATTTACAAAAAGTGGACAAGGACATTCAACGTGAACAACTGAAATATCATAATAAACGAGTGATGGTAAGTAAGGAATTTACATTTGATGCAGCGCATCATTTGCACTGTTATGAAGGGAAATGTAAAAATTTACATGGTCACACATATAAAGTTGTGTTTGGTATTAGTGGTTATGTGAATGAGATTGGACTTGCTATTGACTTTGGAGATATAAAAGAAATTTGGAAGAATGAAATTGAAATTTATTTAGATCATCGTTATTTAAATGAAACATTACCAGCGATGAATACGACGGCTGAAAATATGGTCGTTTGGATTTATGAAAAGATGGCTGAAGCACTTACAAAAGAGAATCGTGCTAATGAATACAAGGGGGCACGTGTTGAATTTGTTCGTCTATTTGAAACACCAATAAGTTATGCGGAAGTCAGACGGGAGTGGATGATCGGTGAGTAAAATCCCCGTTTTAGAAATCTTCGGTCCAACCATTCAAGGTGAAGGAATGGTTGTTGGACAGAAGACGATGTTCATCCGCACAGCAGGATGTGATTATAGTTGCGCATGGTGTGATTCTGCCTTTACTTGGGATGGATCAGCCAAAGAGCAAATTAGACAAATGACACCAGAAGAAATTTGGAGTGAACTTGTTGAAATTGGTGGAGAAAATTTTTCGCATGTAACAATTTCAGGTGGGAATCCAGTGCTATTGAAAAATTTAGATGGTTTTCTGTCTTTATTACAAGAAAAGAAAATTCGTACCGCTATTGAGACGCAGGGGAGTAAATGGCAAGAATGGTTGCTGCGCATTGATGAAGTAACCATCTCGCCAAAGCCGCCAAGTTCACAGATGAAAACAGATTTTATCATGTTAGATTCTGTTATTGAAAGATTAGCAGGAAAAGATTTTAGTTTAAAAGTCGTCGTGTTTGATGATCACGATTTTGAATATGCGATAAAAGTGCATGAGCGTTACCCGCATGTACCATTTTTCTTACAAGTTGGAAATGATGATACAAAAACAGTGGATGATGCGATGCTTATTAGGAATTTATTGCAAAAATATGAATGGCTCATCGAAAAAGCTGTTCAGTGCAAAGCGATGAATGATGCAAAAGTATTACCTCAGCTCCATGCGTTAGTATGGGGAAATAAGCGAGGCGTATAAGAAACGCTTACGAATTGAATTGAAGGGATGTATACAGAATGGCAGGAAGATTAGACGAAGATTTAAAAGATGTAACGCTACTTGGAAATCAAAATACAAAATATTTATTTGAATATAGCCCAGAAATTTTAGAGACATTTGATAATAATCATCCAAATCGTGATTATTTTGTAAAATTTAACTGTCCTGAATTTACAAGTTTATGTCCAAAAACAGGACAACCAGATTTTGCAACGATTTATATTAGCTATATTCCAGAACAAAAAATGGTGGAGAGTAAATCATTAAAATTATATTTATTTAGTTTCCGTAACCATGGGGATTTTCATGAAGATTGTATGAATGTTATTATGAATGATTTAATTAAATTAATGGACCCACGTTATATTGAAGTGTGGGGGAAATTTACACCACGTGGTGGTATCTCGATTGATCCATATTGTAATTATGGTCGTCCTGGTACAAAATATGAAAAAATGGCAGAATATCGCATGATGAATCACGATTTATACCCTGAAACAATCGATAATCGTTAATAAAAAAAGGATTTGTATGTATCATACAGATCCTTTTTTTCTATTATATTATGCATGTTGATTGATAACTGTATAGTTTTTGTGATTTACAACTGTAAGAGGTTCCATATCTAGTTCTCTAAAATTCTCCATGATTGTTATATCGACAATAACGGAGTTTTTATTTACTTTTTGAACACGGCCTTGCATTCCACCTTTAAATTCGATAATATCTCCAGTTTCTGCGATTTTCATAAGCAACTCTCCTTGTTACAGTTTTACCAAAAAAGAACAAGTTCGTTCTTTTTTATTTCCCTTTATTTTGAACTATATTCCCCTGTTTGTAAATGTTTCCATGATAAAATTTCAAAAAATAGTCATTTTTCGTAAGATATGTATAAAGTATTTTTCTGTTGTAGGAGAGGGAATGGATAAAGAAGTGCTTATATCAGTATATAGGGGTATAATAAATTGGGGGCGGTAAAAATGGTACTTAAAATTGTCGGAAGTGTTATAATGATTTTTTTATTCTTATTTTCATATAAGCAATTAAAAATAATTCGGAGCCATGAAACAGGTACATATTTTGATGGATTAGATGGTGTACATGCTTCTATTACTCATGAGAGCGGTGCAGATATGTAAGGAAGTATGCCTTTCTCTTTCTCCATGGTATGATGACAATAAGAGAAAGTGCATAATAATATAGGTGATGAACGGGAAATGGGGAGTGAAGAAGATGCGAATTTCTTTTATTCGTCACGGTTGCTTAAACAATGTTACAGAACCAATGACAGTATCATCGTTTCGTAACTGGGTGGAGCGGTACGATTTAGACGGCATGAAAAAAAGTACAGACATACCAATTGAAACGGTTGAAGCAATTGAATCTGCAAAGCTTATTGTAACGAGTAATCAAAAACGTGCAGTACAGTCAGCTGCAGAATTAACAAATTCCCTTTCTTTTATACAAAATTCTCTTTTCCGAGAGGCAGAAGTACCATCTAGCTTCTTTGTTCCGAAATGGGTGAAGTGTAAACCTGAAATATGGACATTTATTGGGCGCACATTATGGGTGATTGGATATTCTAAAGGTGTTGAGTCTTATCGTGAAGCGCAAGGAAGAGCGAAGCAGGCAGTTGATAAGTTAGTTGGATATGCTTTAGTTCATGGACATATTGCGCTCATAGGGCACAGTTATTTTAATACGATGATTGGAGCTGAGCTGCGTGCTAGAGGATGGTCTGGGCCCCCTATTTTTCATAGGAAACCATGGAGTTGTACAGATTATACATTTCATGAAGCGATGAATGGAAATATACTAAATACCAATTTAACATAAAAGCACACGATTACAATGAAGAATCGTGTGCTTTTTTGTTAAGAAACGAAAGCTTTTTTATATAGTGGCTTCACTAAATGAGCATATGGCTCTCCAACAAGCATAACTGTTTTATCCTCTTGGTAACCAAGTTTTTTATATAAAGAGAAAGCTCGCTTGTTTTCTAAATTTACAAGTAATGCAATTTTCTCATAGCCTTTTTCATAGGCATCATTTTCTGCTGCTTGAATCAATTTTGAGCCGATACCTCGTCCGCCGTATGCGCTTGAAACGGATAATGTGTCAATATAATATTCATCGATCTCAGCTTCTTTTTCTAGCGTAATAGATGAATCTTGATGGATTTTTCGTAAGTGTTTTACAATTGGGGTATCTAGTTGTTCTGCGTGGCTGCCATGATAGGCTACGATAACTCCAACTGCTTGGCCATCTTGTTCTTCAACGAAACAGTTCTCGTAGCTAAGTCGATTTTCTTTTTTTGAAAACCAAGTTTCAAGCCCTGTCAATACTTCTGTTTCTACCTTCGCACCTGTGATCTTTTCAGCAATTTCATGCAGAGCGTTATACAATAAAGGAGATATTACCTTCGCATCTGTCTTCTTTGCTTTCCGAATCATATTATCCCTCCTAGTTGTCATTCTTATTGTAACATAAAATAAAGTTTCAATTAGTAATTCATCAATTTCTGAATTTTCATAAGATAATCTTGGATATCGAATAGATCCAGTATGGGTGAACCGTTATGTTAGTATATGATATTTGCTGTGAATATAAAAAATTTAACATTGTCGACTTGTGGAAGATAGGATAAAATATTGCAGAGAGGTGAAATACATGGATAAACAATTAGCAAATGCGATTTTAGATCAACTGAAAAATGGAGAGATAGAAGAGTATGTTGTAACTAAGGATGTATTTTATACGTTTCGTGAGGTTGTAGTAAATCGAGAAGATTTTAAACATTTCAGTGGGAATGCACAGCGCGGCGGGAAAATTATTTATACATATACAGAAACACCGCGTTCTTAATAGAGGGAAAAGGAGAGGAGAATTATGGGAGAATTTAAACAAGGTATTTTACCGCACTGGGATTATATGTGGAAAGATGGCACAGGAAAACGATTCGTAGGAATGGTTATGTTTCCAGAGAAACGGAAACGTACGAAAGAAGTTATAGAAAAATTGAAAGTAGCATATGAGCAAGAAACTAAAATTCGAGCAACTGTGAAATTTCAGCATATGAATCAATATGTAGAGGGAATGGTTGTATATTTTGATGAAGAAGCACCAGTTTTTACAATGCAAGATACAGACGAGAATTTTCACCATTTATTTATAAAGGATATTTTACGTATTGAACATTGCGAATGAGTGACGCTTTGTGTACCACCTTTTAAAATTCTCAGCACGCTAACAAATAAATTGGTGTACCATAATAATTGTCCTTTCCATTAATAATGATATTTTTTATTATGTAACAAAAAAGAAAGTATATGTATGTATTCGATGTAATAAATGTTTCATCCGCAAGGGAGAGAATTTCTTACTTGTGTGATTTGAATAATGTGTAACCGGTTTCGAACAGATTACAATTTCAAGTCTGTTCTTTTTTGTGTGATGCTGGAGAAAGAAATTTCTCCAGCATTTATCGTTTTTTACAAAACATACTGTTAACATTTTTATGAAAATGGTTAAATTCGTTGACAACTTTTTCGAAAAGCACTTTATTGACATGAGTTTTAGAATGTTGTTTCATAGTCTTTGTATTGAAAAAAAACGACTTGTTATGTCGAAAAGTAAAAGTTAAAAAAAGAAAGAATTTATACATATATCTTGTGTCTTGTTTTGAAACGTAATACAATATATAGGGAAATCATGAAACGGCATCTAGATATTATAGAAAGAAAGGGAGGGTCGGAAATGTTGGTTGCATATGATTCTATGACAGGAAACGTGAAACGTTTCATCCACAAATTAAATATGCCGGCCGTTCAAATCAATGAGGATCTTGTATTAGACGAAGATTTTGTTCTTATTACGTATACAACAGGTTTTGGAAATGTGCCGGAACGTGTTTTAGAATTTTTAGAGCGCAATAATGCAAATTTAAAAGGCGTATCTGCAAGTGGCAATCGCAACTGGGGAGATATGTTCGGGGCAAGTGCAGATAAAATCTCAACCAGATACGAAGTACCGATTGTATCAAAATTCGAGTTATCTGGAACAAATAAAGATGTAGAATATTTTAAAGAAAGGGTGCGGGAGATTGCGACACATTGAACTGAATAATGAAATCACGCAAATGCAAGACGGTTTCTATCAGCTGCATAAAGATAAAGAAGCATTAGAAGTCTTTATGGAAGAAGCGAGAGCGAATACCGTTCATTTTGAGAGCGTGGCAGAGCGAATTGAGTATATGAATGAACATGACTACTATTACAACGTTCTGGACGAGTATAAGTTGGAGGAAGTAGAGGAAGTATACAACGTTGCATACGGTGAAAACTTCACGTTTCAATCTTATATGGCGGCATCTAAGTTTTATAAGGATTATGCGTTAAAAACAAATGATCAAAAACAATACTTAGAAAGCTACGAAGATCGTGTATCAATTGTGTCATTATACTTAGGACGCGGCGATGTTAACAAAGCAAAACAATTTGCAAGCATGATCGTAAAACAAAACTACCAACCAGCGACACCAACCTTTTTGAATGCGGGAAGAAGCAGAAGAGGAGAAATGGTGTCTTGTTTCTTGTTAGAGATGGATGATAGCTTAAATTCAATTGGATTTAATATTAATACGGCGATGCAGCTATCGAAAATTGGTGGAGGAGTAGCTTTAAACCTTTCTAAGCTACGTGCACGCGGTGAGCAAATTAAAGGCATCGATAACGCAGCAAGCGGTGTTGTACCAGTTATGAAACTACTTGAAGATTCGTTTTCATATGCGAATCAGTTGGGCCAACGAAAAGGTGCCGGTGCAGTATATTTAAACATTTTCCATTGGGATATTATTGAATTCCTTGATACCAAAAAAATAAATGCCGACGAGAAGAGCCGTATTCAGTCTCTATCAATCGGTATTATCGTTCCAAGTAAGTTCTTTGAGCTTGCTGAGAAAAATGAACCATTCCATGTTTTCGCACCATATACAGTGTATAAAGAGTACGGAAAACATTTAGACGATATAGATATCGACGAAATGTACGATGAACTGATGAGCAATCCGAAAGTGAAAAAGAAGCCACTTGATATTAGTGCGCGTGATATGCTCATTAAAATTGCAATGATTCAGCTTGAGTCTGGTTATCCATACTTAATGTTTAAATCAAATGCGAATAAGCAACACCCATTAAAGGATATTGGAACTGTGAAGATGTCGAATCTCTGCACAGAAATTTTCCAACTACAAGAAACATCCGAAATCAATGACTACGGTACAGATGACATTATCCGTCGTGATATTAACTGTAACTTAGGATCATTAAACATTGTAAACGTAATGGAGAATAAGGAAATTCGTGAAGCGGTTCATGCAGGAATGGAAGCTTTAACAGCTGTTTCTGATATGACTATTATTCCGAACGCACCAACTGTAAAAAAAGCAAATGATGAGCTTCATTCAGTTGGACTTGGTGCAATGAATTTACACGGATATTTAGCGAAAAATAAAATTGCTTATGAAAGTGCAGAAGCAAAAGAATTTGTTCGTACATTCTTTATGATGTTAAATTACTACTCTATTGAAAAGAGTATGGGAATTGCGAAAGAAAAGGGCGAAACATTTAAAGACTTCGATAAGTCGGATTATGCAAACGGCACATACTTTGAAAAGTATGAGACAACAGATTACAGTCCTGTAACGGAGAAAGTACAGCAGTTATTTGAAGGAATCTATATTCCAACAAAAGAAGATTGGACAAGTCTAAAAGAAGAAGTACAGAAGAACGGTTTATACAACTCATATCGTTTAGCCATCGCTCCGACACAATCGATCAGTTACGTTCAAAATGCAACTTCAAGCGTAATGCCAATCGTGAGTCAAATCGAATCAAGAACGTATGCAAATGCGACAACATACTATCCAATGCCATATTTATCAAAAGATACATTCTGGTATTATAAATCTTCTTACGATATGAATCAGTTTAAATTAATTGATCTAATCGCAGAAATTCAAGAGCATATTGATCAAGGAATTAGTACAATTCTGTATGTAAATAGCGATATTTCTACTCGTGAATTAGCACGTTATTATATCTATGCACATAAAAAAGGTCTGAAGAGCTTGTATTATACAAGAACACGTAAGTTAAGCGTGGAAGAGTGTGTAGCTTGTACGGTTTGATGATGTACTGCTATACAAATTCAATAACCCACTTCTAGAATAAAAGTACAACGGTATGAGCAGGGTTAAAATAACCCTGCTCATACTTAGTTATACAATTTCCGTTCAATTGAACGGTTAGGTTTTCATTTGTACATGGAAGTTTAACCGTTCAATTGAACAATTAATGTTATAAAAGGGGCGATTCAATGCGCGCTGTAAACTGGAATAAAAAAGAAGACGATTTTAGTTTAATGTTTTGGAAGCAAAACATCGCTCAGTTTTGGACAGAAGAAGAAATAGCGGTATCTTCTGACAAAAATACTTGGGTGCAACTATCAAAAGAAGAGCAAATTGCTTATAAGCGTGTACTAGGAGGTTTAACGCTTCTAGATACAAAACAGGGCGGCGAAGGGATGCCGCTTGTACTTGTTCATCTTGAGAATTTACAAGCGAAAAGTGTACTAGCTTTCATGGGTGCTATGGAAGAAGTACACGCTAAGAGTTACAGTCATATCTTCACGACACTTGCAACAGAAGAAGAAATTGATGAGATCTTTGAATGGGTAGATAGCCATCCATTACTTGAGAAGAAAGCAGGTATTATTACAGGGTACTATCGCCGTTTATTAAAGCCACAAGTAACGAAAAAAGAGCTATATATGGCAATGGTAGCGAGTGTGTTCTTAGAAAGTTACTTGTTCTATAGTGGATTCTTCTATCCACTTTACTTAGCAGGACAAGGTAAATTGACTGCAAGTGGTGAAATTATTAACTTAATAATTCGCGACGAAAGCATTCACGGCGTATTCGTCGGTATTTTAGCACAACAAATCTTCGCGGAACTTTCTGCAGAAGAGCAACAAGAAGTGCAAAAAGAAACACAAGAGCTATTAATGGAACTGTATGAAATTGAAACTGCATATACAGAAGAAATTTATACATCCATTGGTCTTGTAGAAGATGTAAACCGCTTTGTTCGTTACAATGCGAATAAGGGACTTATGAACTTAGGATTAGAACCACACTTTGAAGAGGAAGAAATTAACCCAATCGTACTAAACGGTTTACGTACAGATACGAAAAACCATGATTTCTTCTCTGTAAAAGGGAATGGTTATGTAAAAGCAACAAATGTTGAAAAATTATCAGACGATGATTTTGTATTTAATTTTTAATAGATAAGATTGAAAAAGCTGTCTTTCATATAAGGCAGCTTTTTTTGTTATGAATAGTTTACATAATGTTATTATTTTATGATAGTCTTTTTATTTCCTGATTGATTAAAATTTCACATCATTTGTATTTAGCGGTATGTGAGATTGAATAACTTATGTCAAAATGAATAAAAAAATGAAGATTAATAAGCATACTACTACACCTATATATTCTTTTTCGTATGGATTTTTACTTAACAGAAATTTTGGCTCGAAAATTGCATGAATATTTAAAAACAAATAAGGAGGTTTTGGAATGAGATATATAACATATACGGTTTGTTGAAAGCGTTTTCTGTTTAGTTATCAAACTTTACATGGAAATTAGATAGAGAAAGTAGGAGGAATGATAGGTGGGAAAAGTAGTTGGTTTGAAACGTTCATTAGGACTTTGGTCAATTGTTATGCTAGGCGTTGGGTATATGACACCAATGGTGGGATTTGATACATTTGGGATCGTTTCTGAAAAAACGGGTGGGCATGTTCCAGGAGCTTATCTTATTGCATTAGCAGGGATGTTGTTTACAGCTGCAAGCTACGGCAAAATGGTAAAAGTTTTTCCTACCGCGGGATCTGCTTATACGTATACACAGAAGACAATTAGTGCAAGGCTTGGATTTCTTGTTGGATGGTCAGCGTTATTGGATTATTTGTTTCTACCGATGGTGAACGCACTATTAACGAGAATTTATATGTCAGCACTTTTTCCAAGTGTTCCAGACTGGGCATGGGTCATTGGCTTTGTTCTACTGATTACACTTATAAATATTATTAGCGTGAATGTTACTGCTAATTTCAACACGTTCTTAGTAACATTTCAAGTGCTAGTAATGGCTGTGTTTGTTTTTCTAGTTATAAAAGGCTTATTAGCGGGAGAGGGAACAGGAGAAGTTTTTTCCATTCAGCCGTTTTTCCAATCAGATATACAAATATCACCGTTAGTTGCAGGGGCCACAATTCTTTGTTTTTCATTTTTAGGTTTTGATGCGGTAACTACATTTTCAGAAGAAACACCAAACGCAAAGAAAACGATTCCTCGAGCAATTTTTCTTACCGCTTTAATTGGTGGTATTCTATTCATTGTTACGACGTACTTTACACAATCCTTTTTTCCAGATGCATCTGTATTTAAAGATCAAGAATCAGCAGCTCCAGAAATTGCGCTATACGTTGGCGGAAAATTATTTCAAACTTTCTTTTTGGTAGGAACATTTATGGGAACAATGGCGTCTGGCTTAGCTTCCCATACAAGTGTATCGCGATTATTATATGTAATGGGGCGAGATAATGTAATCCCGCAAAAGATATTTGGATACATTCATCCTCGTTTGCGAACTCCAGTATATAACATTATTTTTGTAGGAGTTATTGCACTCTCAGCCATGTTCATAGATTTAGAAACAGCAGCCTCCCTTATTAACTTCGGAGCGCTTATTGCATTTACATTTGTTAATTTATCAGTCATTTCTTACTATGTAATCAAGCAAAAACGATATAAAACAGTAAAAGACTTTTTTAATTTTTTAGTGATGCCTATCTTAGGGGCGGGGACAGTCGCTGTACTTTGGTTCAACCTCAATATTCACTCACTTATTCTTGGACTTAGCTGGGCTGCTATTGGAATCGGTTATCTTCTATATATTACAAACATGTTCCGTTCAGCACCTCCGCAAATGCATTTTGAAGAAGTGCAGGAAATGTAAAATAACAAAAACATTGGGATGTATCCGGTGTTTTTTATTTTGGAGATTTTAAAGTCATGCAAGGTTGCATAAATCATTCAACTGTTCATAAGGAAGGGAAGAAAAAATATAAGTGAGAAGGCTGAAACAATACGATTATCACGATATTTTCAATTGGCACGATTATTGCTTTATACAATTAGTAAAAATATAAAAATGAGGTGTTATCGTGGCAATTCAATCAGAAAAACATACAACTACAGTTGAACTTGAAAATCCTTTAGAGGAATTTCAGGCCATATTAAAAGAAGCACTCCAGGCTTTGCGTTATCCAGAGGAAGTATTCGATTTTCTGAAAAAGCCGATGCGTTTTTTAGAAGTAAGTATTCCTGTTCGAATGGATGATGGAAGAACAAAGGTATTTCAAGGGTATCGTGCCCAGCATAATGATGCAGCAGGACCAACAAAAGGTGGCATTCGGTTTCATCCAGATGTTACAGCAGAGGAAGTAAAGGCGCTTGCTGGTTGGATGAGCTTGAAATGTGGAGTAACAGGACTTCCATATGGAGGTGCGAAGGGCGGGATTATTTGTAATCCGCAGGAGATGAGTTTCAGAGAATTAGAGTTACTTAGCCGTGGTTATGTAAGAGCGGTAAGCCAAATTGTTGGACCTACTAAAGATATTCCAGCACCTGATATGTATACAAATGCGCAAATTATGGCTTGGATGCTGGATGAATATGATCATATTAGAGAATTTGACTCTCCAGGCTTTATTACCGGAAAACCATTAATGCTAGGAGGATCACAAGGACGGGAAACAGCTACGTCTAAAGGAGTGTTTTACACGCTTCAATTAGTTAGTGAGCTAAAACATATTCAGCTTCAAAATATGCGAGTAATCATTCAAGGGTTTGGAAACGTTGGAAGCTATTTAGCAAAATATTTATATGATATTGGTGTGAAAGTAGTAGGAGTATCTGATGCTTTAGGTGGTATTTATAATCCAGACGGTTTAGATGTTCCTTATTTACTAGAAAATCGAGATTCTTTTGGTGTCGTATCGAACCTTTTTAGTAAAACAATCTCTAACCAAGAGTTGTTAGAAAAGGAATGTGATGTACTCATTCCGGCAGCAATTGGAGGAGTGATTACGAAACATAATGCAGAAAGGCTTGGGTGTAAGATTGTCATTGAGGCCGCAAATGGTCCGACAACAAAAGAGGCAATAGCGATGTTAGAAGAGAAAGACATTTTAGTTGTCCCAGATATTTTAGCGAACTCTGGAGGGGTTATTGTTTCTTATTTTGAGTGGTGCCAAAATAACCAAGGATATTATTGGACAGAGCAATATGTTGACCAATGTTTAAAAGAAAAAATTACATCTAGCTTTTCTAATGTATTCAACACTTCAAAACGGTTTGGGGTAAATATGAAAATCGCTGCTTATATAGAAGGAGTTCGTAAAATTGTAGAGGCATCGCGTCTAAGAGGTTGGTTGCATTTTTAAGTTAAAAGGAGGAATCAAATGAAACTTGATATTCTATTAGAAGAAATTGAAAAACAACCAGTTGGTTATTACTGTATTGTGTCGAATCATCATCGATATGATCTAGCAGTTGCTTATTCACAGCAGTTTTTTGGAAAAGCAATGGTCACATCTATTCAAAATGGAAGAATGATTCTATTAAGTCAAGAAGATATTGAACTAAAGCAATATTGGGCACCTAAGTTAGGGATTGAAGTAGAAGATGTAGAAGATTTTCAAAGTTTTTTTCACATGATTCTTCAGTCACAAATGTTGGCGGAACAATATTAATAGAATAAGAGAAGGGAATGATTTATTTTGTATTATGAGATAGTTACAAGTCCATGCTATGGAACGGTTGAAAAAGTGTCTATTGATAAGGACTCTCGAATTTATGAATGGGAACCGCTATTTGCTATTAAAGATATGAATGGAAAGATGGAAGTAATCAAAATGGGATGTAGCGGAGAAGTACAATCTTTAGAAGTAGAAGCAGGAGATAAAGTAATTCCAGGTATGGTATTAGCTTATATTCAGGAAGATATTTTAATTAGTGGTAGTGATTAATTATAGACAATTAGGAAGATGGAATCATTCATCTTCCTTTTTTTATTAAAGTAAGTAAAAAATGTATATTATCAGATTAATTAAAAAAATCTGTTTTTAATGTTACAATACAAGTTAAGTAGTTCAAAGGAGGATTAGCAGAATGTTTTCCATTGCCCATAAAAAAATTAGACCTATTGTTTCTGTACCTATCGATCAACTTGAAAAGGAATGGAATATAGATGTTAAAAATATAAAAGAATCTTTTCTGTTTTTAAAAAGAGAAGATCAATTATTTGCATACGTCCATGTGAAGGATCTGCTATCAAGAAGTGAGGGACTAACTACCCAAGCATTACTTTCAAATGCTGTTTCACTAGATACAATATGTCATCTTAGCAAAAATATTTCCTTAACAGCTCTATTTCAAATTATCGGGGCACCTATTGCCATAGTGAAAAATGAAATAGGAGAGTTAACAGGATACATAAGAAGAGAGGATGTTTTTGCAGAACTATTTAAGCAAGAAAATAAAAGTGTCGATATACTGAAAATCATTTTAACGTCTATTCCAATGGGGATTTTTGTAGTAGATCGTGAAAAGAAAATTGTAAATTGTAATGAATCTGGTTTGAAGATGATTAAATCTACTCCTGAAAAAGTACTGAATGTACCAGCAGAACAGATTTTTAATGGGGAACATATTAGCAATGTATTTGCAACGGGAAAAACGATTTTAAATCAATTGCAAATAACAAATGAGATGGGAGTATTAGTTGACTACAGTCCAATCCCAAGCTTCGATCAAAAAATTGAAGGAATGGTTATTATTGTGCAAGATTTACCGATGGTTGAGGATATGGCTATGGAAATTGAATATATAAAGGATTTAAATAAAGATTTACATGCAATTTTATCTAGCATTTATGATGAAATATTAGTAGTCAATCATAAAGGGGAATTAATCCGTTATAGTGAAACCGTTATCAATGATTTTTGGGGAGGAGATTTGAAGGATCTTTTAGGAAAAAATCTTTTAGACTTAGAGAAAAAAGGGTTATTTAGTCCATCCGTTACGCGATTAGTGTTGGAACAACAAAAAAAGGTATCGATTGTACAAGAGACAAAAAACGGTAGAAAGATATTAGCCGTTGGAAATCCTGTGTTTAATGAAAATGGAGAGCTTCATCGTATTATTATTGCCTCAAGAGATATTACAGAAGCAACGCGATTAAAGACGGAATTGCATGAGATAAAAAAGATATCTGAACAATATAAGAAAGAGTTAGACAGCTTTAAAAATAAAGATCGCTTTCTTAAGAAACTTATTTATTGTAGTCCGAAAATGGAGCAAATTATTAATCAAGCAAAAAAAATAGCTGATTTTTCTTCAAATGTTCTTATTTCTGGAGAATCAGGCGTTGGAAAGGAAGTCATCGCACAAGCGATTCATCAACTTGGAAGTCGTTCTGCGAAGCCATTTTTAAAATTAAATTGCGGTGCGATTCCAGAATCATTATTAGAAAGTGAATTATTTGGTTATACGAAGGGTGCTTTTACTGGCGCTGACAAAAATGGAAAAGAAGGATACTTTAAGAGAGCTGATCAAGGCATATTATTTTTAGATGAGATTGGAGAAATGCCTTTACATTTACAAGTGAAATTACTTAGGGTGTTACAAGAACAAGAAGTAATTCCGATTGGAAGTACGATACCTACAAAAATAAACGTTCAAATTATTGCTGCTACGAATAAAAGTCTTGAAAAAATGGTGGAAGCTGGTACATTCCGTGAAGATTTATTTTATCGCTTAAATGTAATTCCATTGCAAGTTCCGCCGCTTAGAGAACGAATGGAAGATGTTCCAGTACTCGCATTTCATTTCTTACAGCAGTTAAATGAAAAATATAATAGAAACTATCACTTAACCCCTGATGCACTTAACTTACTAGAGTTTTATTCATGGCCAGGAAATGTACGAGAGTTACAGAATATGATTGAACGCTTAGTAGTATCGGCAGATGATCCAGTTATTGAAGCTGAATTTGTTAGTAAATTCCTAACTCCTGGATATGATTTTAAAAAGTCAAAACCGGTTATTACAAGAGTGTTACCCTTACATGAAGCATTACATTCTGTGGAAGAGCAATTAATCTTACTCGCAATGAAGCAGTATAAAACAACGACGAAGGCAGCGAAAGCCCTTGGAATTAGCCAATCTTCTGTTAGTCGTAAATATCAAAAAATCGTGAATGAAAAAGAAATGGCAATCGATACAATTCCATATTTTTAAAAGTAAAAGGAGTAGCTTACATAAGCTGCTCCTTTTTTTGAATCCGTAATTATGCGAAATGTAATAACTTATGCAAAAATGCATAAGTTCATATGTTCTACTGGAGGGAATAGTCAGTTTTTGTAGGATTCCTTCGTATTTAAAATATTGGCACAATTATTGCTTATATAATATATGAACGATTGACAAAGGGGGATTATATACAGTGCTAGATTTAAAAATGTATCTAAACGGTGAATGGAGAGATTCTAGTAATCAAGAGAAAAGACCTATTATTAACCCTGCGAATGGCAAGGTTATCGCATATGCACCTGAAGGGACAATTGAGGATGTGAAATACGCGATAGAAGTGGCAAGAGCGACTTTTGATAGCGGAATTTGGTCAGAAACATCCGCTGCTGAAAGAGCATCTTATTTATTTAAAATAGCAGATGAGATTGATAAAAATATGGAAGAACTTACTCGCCTTGAAACGATGGATAACGGGAAAACGTATCGTGAGGCAGAAGGTGATGTTGGAGATGCGGCGGCCTGTTTTCGTTATTATGCAGGGCTTATTACAAAACCTGATGGACAAACATATCATGTAGCTGATCCAATGCAAGCTATGGTAGTTAGAGAGCCAGTTGGTGTTTGTGGATTAATTGTTCCTTGGAATTATCCGTTACTTATGAGTGTGTGGAAAATTGCTCCTGCTTTAGCGGCTGGAAACACGATTGTATTTAAACCTTCTGAAGTTACACCAATCACTGCAACAAAGTTATTCGAAATCTGTGAAAAAGTAGAGTTACCAACAGGTGTTGCGAATATGGTGATGGGTGCAGGGCCAATAGTAGGAAATGAAATTGCGGCGAGCGATAAAGTAGATATGATTTCTTTTACAGGTGGAACGAAGACTGGAAAGCACATTATGAGAACAGCGGCAGATAATATGAAAAAAATTTCGCTAGAACTTGGAGGGAAATCACCAAATATTATTTTTGCAGATGCAGATTTTGAAACGGCTGTCGATTATGCCCTATTTGGTATTTATGCAGGTACTGGTCAAGTATGTTCAGCAGGGTCAAGAATTCTTGTTGAAGAAAGCGTTTACGATAAATTTGTTACTCGTTTCGTAGAACGGGCAAAACAAATTAATGTTGGCCCTGGTAATAACTCAGAATCAGAGATGGGGCCGCTTGTAAGTCAAGAGCATATGGAAAAAGTATTACGCTATATTGAGATTGGGAAAGATGAAGGAGCAGAAATTGCTTGCGGAGGAAAGCGTATACTGGCGGATGGGAAAGGTGATGGTTTCTTTATTGAACCAACGGTCTTTGTCAATGTAAAACCTGATATGCGTATTGTGCAGGAAGAAATTTTTGGTCCTGTTGTAGTTATCCAAAAATTTAAGAGTGAACAGGAAGCAATTGAACTAGCGAACGGTACAGATTACGGCTTAGCTGGAGGTGTATTCACAGTTGATGGTGCAAAAGCGATGCGTGTAATCCGCAAGCTTCGCGCAGGAATTACGTGGATTAATAGTTATCATCCAACATACAACGAAGCGCCTTGGGGCGGATATAAACAAAGTGGTATCGGTCGTAGTTTAGGAACGTTTGGTTTAGAGGAATTCCAAGAAATTAAGCAGATTAATATAAATCTAGAAGTAGAACCAATTGGTTGGTTTGCAAATAAAAAAACTATAGGAGTGAAATAGATGGGAACGAATGTAAAAAGTAAATCTAACGAACAAGAAGTGAAGAATACGAGTGTAAATGATTATATTACGAAAGTACTTGGGCTAATCGAAAAAGAGAAAGTTTCTGAAGAAGAGGCGAACTGGATCCAAAAAGAAACAGTAGATGGATTTAGAGAACACGTAAATCCTGGTTTTCTTGCATATAGAAAAACGGTAACAAAAGATGGTCAATTTGCAGCAGTAGAATGGTCTGATGAAGGATCTTGCTTTATGGATATCAATGGTAAAAAATATATTGATTGTTTAGGTGGATTTGGGATTTATAATGTTGGGCATCGTAATCCGAAGGTAGTAAAAGCTGTAACGGATCAATTAAAGCGTCAAGCATTGCATAGTCAGGACTTATTAGATCCACTTCGTGCGATTCTTGCAAAAATTTTAGCAGATATTACACCTGGTGATTTGAAATATGCTTTCTTTACAAATAGTGGGACAGAAAGTGTGGAGGCAGCATTAAAACTAGCGAAAATGTACAGTGAACGAACAACTTTCATTTCAACAACGCGCGCCTTTCACGGAAAGAGCCTTGGCTCTCTATCTGGAACAGCAAAAGGAATGTTCCGTAAGCCATTTTTACCATTAATTCCAGGTTTCCGTCACGTTCCATTTGGTGATATCGAGATGATGAGAAAAACATTTGAAACGTGTGCATTAGTAGGAGAAGATGTTGCGGCTGTTATTTTAGAACCGATTCAAGGAGAAGGCGGTATTATCTTACCTCCAGAAAATTACCTAAAACAAGTAAGAGAACTCTGTGATGAATTTGGATCACTACTTATTTTTGATGAAGTGCAAACTGGAATGGGACGCACAGGGAAAATGTTTGCTGCAGAATTATATGATGTGGTGCCAGATATTATTTGTCTTGCGAAGGCATTTGGTGGGGGCGTAATGCCAGCAGGTGCAATTGTTGCCAAAGAAAAAGTATTCAAAAGCTGGTTCGAAAATCCATTTATGCATACAACAACATTTGGCGGAAATCCACTTGCATGTGCTGCTGCAATTGCAACAATCCATGTATTATTGGAAGAGAAATTACCAGAACGAGCTGCGGAAGTTGGGGAGTACTTCTTAAACGGATTGAAAAAAGCAGCAGAAGGGCATGAAGACAAAGTCTTTGAAATTCGTGGCCAAGGTTTAATGATTGGTATTGAATTCCATAAAGATGAAATTGGATATGAAGTATCAAAAGCAATGTTTGATCAAGGAATCCTTGTAGCTGGAACTTTAATTAATTCGAAAACAATTCGTATTGAACCATCACTTACAATTAGTTATGAAGAGGTAGATACGGTAATCAATGCATTTAAATCAGTGTTAGCACAAGTAAAAGCACAATAATTTTTTTATACAATAACTTGTAAATACAAACCAGTAAAACCACCATGTCACCTTCCTTTCTCGATGGTTTTACTGGTTTTTACTATAGGAGGATAAGGAGTGGAAGGAGCATTACAAGGAATCAAAATTATTGATTTATCTAGGGTTCTTGCCGGTCCTTTTTGTACGATGATTCTCGGTGATTTAGGGGCCGAGGTAATAAAAGTTGAGAATGTAGGAAATGGTGATGATACAAGAGGGTGGGGGCCACCTTTTGCCGGAGGAGAAAGTGCATATTTTCTTTGTGCAAATCGTAATAAAGAATCTATTACATTAAATTTAAAATCAGAAATGGGAAAGGATGTTTTGAAAAAGCTTGTTTCTCATGCTGATATCGTTGTGCAAAATTTCAAGCTGGGAACACTAGAGAGAATGGGTCTTGGTTTTGAAGTGTTACAAGAGGTGAAGGAAGATATTATTCTAGCTTCTATTAGTGGTTTTGGCCAAAAGGGTCCTGCTTCATATCTGCCAGGTTATGATTATATGATTCAAGCGATGAGTGGGCTTATGAGTATAACAGGAGGAAGGGATGAAGAGCCTGCCAAAGTAGGTGTTGCAATTTCAGATGTACTCACAGGTCTTTTTACGTGTATCGGGATTTTAGCCGCCCTGCAGCACCGAAATAGGACGGGAGAAGGGCAAGAAATTGATATTTCTTTATTTGATTCACAATTAGCGGCATTAGTAAATGTAGCGAGTAATTATTTGTGTACAGGAGAATTGCCAGAGAGACTTGGAAACCAGCATCCGAATATTGTTCCGTACCAAGTATTTAAGGCGGAAGATGGGGATCTTGTTGTTGCGGTTGGAAATGACGAACAGTTTTATAAGTTTTGTGTGTTGCTTGGTAGACAAGACTTATCCCGTTTAGAACGTTATAAAACAAATGCAGGTCGCCTTCAGTATAAAGATGAGCTCGTAAATATTATTGCAAATGAAATGAAGAAGAAAAAGAAAGAAGAATGGAAACAACTTTTGGATGAAGCAGGGATTCCAAATGGACCAATTCTTAATGTGAAAGAAGCGTTAGAGACAGAGCAGGCAGTGGCGAGAGATATGACAATTCATATGGAACATCCGACAATTGAAAACCTTAAACTTGTAGGTTCACCATTAAATCTTACAAAGACACCAGTGCAGATGCAGAAACATCCACCCTTGCACGGTGAACATACAGAAAAAATTTTAAGAAATCTGGGTTATTCTCAGGAAAGCATTATGGAAATGAAAAAAAATCAATGGATATAAGGAGGTATTACAAATGAATTTTTCTTTAACAGAAGAACAACAAAGTGTTAGAAAAGTAGTGAGATCCTTTGTAGATAATGAAATTATTCCGTACATTAAAGAATGGGATGAAAAAGGGCATTTTGAAGAAAAAATCTTGAAGCGTTTAGCAGAGCTGCAATTTATGGGCGTTTGTATTCCAGAGCAGTATGGTGGCGTAGGCATGGATTATAATACGCTGGCTATCATTTGCGAGGAATTAGAACGCGGTGATACAGCTTTTCGTACAGCTGTATCTGTACATACGGGATTAAATAGCATGACACTCCTTCAATGGGGAACGGAAGAACAAAAACAACAGTTCCTTGTTCCACAAGCAAAAGGTGAAAAGATTGGGGCGTTTGGTTTAACGGAACCAAATGCAGGATCAGATGTCGTTGCTATGCAAACAACAGCGGTAAAACAAGGCGATTACTACGTATTAAATGGATCGAAAACATGGATTTCGTTATGTGATGTTGCAGATCATTTCTTAATATTTGCGAAAACAAATCCGGAATTAAAGCACCGAGGTATTTCTTGTTTTATTGTAGAACGAACATTTCTAGGAGTATCGACAAAAGCGATAAAAGGCAAGCTTGGTATCAGAGCTGGAAATACAGGTGAAGTATTTTTAGATGATGTAAAAGTACCAGTGGCAAACCTTCTTGGAGAAGAGGGAGAAGGATTCAAAATTGCAATGGCGTCACTGGATAATGGACGTTTTACAGTAGCGGCAGGAGCATGTGGACTTATTCAAGCAAGCTTAGAAGCGAGCGTAAAATATTGTGAAGAGCGTAAGACATTTGGAAAAGAAATCGGAAAACATCAGCTCGTACAACAAATGATTGCAAAAATGTCTGCGAATCTAGAAATATCAAGGCTATTAGTGTATAAAGCAGGATGGCTAAAAAATAAAGGGAAGCGTAATACACGTGAAACGTCTTTAGCAAAATGGGTTGCTTGTGATGCTGCATTTGAAGCGGCAAATGATGCAGTACAGGTGCATGGTGCATATGGATATTCAAATGAATTTCCAGTAGAACGATACTTACGAAATGCAAAAGCTCCAGTTATTTACGAAGGAACACGTGAAATTCATACGATTATGCAAGCGGAATACGCACTTGGTTATCGTTCTGATAAGGAACTTCGTAATATGTTACCGAAGTGGCCTTTTGAAGAAAATGAGGCAGAAGTGATAACGAAATAGAAGAATAAAAGGCAGTGTAGCTCTCGCTACACTGCCTTTTTCTCACATTTTAGATTACAAGTATTTACATATTTTTTTGTCTCAGTGTACTATTTAACTAGTACACTGAGACAAAAGGAGGGGAGAAATGAAAATTGAATTTTCTCCTAACATACCGATTTATATTCAAGTTATGGAATACGTAAAAAAAGAAATTGTAATAGGTCATTTATCACCTGGTGACAAAATTCCCTCTGTACGTGAATTAGCAAGTGAGTTACAAGTAAATCCAAATACAATCCAGCGTACATTTCAAGAGCTAGAGCGAGATGGTATCGTTGTAACACGTAGAGGAATGGGGAGATATGTAACGAGCGAAGGAGAGAAAATTATGGAGCTGCGCAAAGATATGGCCAAAGAATTGCTTCATTCTTTTATAAACGGAATGGACAATTTAGGGTTTTCAGAAAAGGAGATTCTTTCAATTTTTCGTTCCTCATTGGAAGAGAAAAGGGAGGGGAACTGATGGCTGAGTTATTGAAGACGGAGCACCTTTGGAAACGATACTATGAAATAGAAAAAATCCCCACAGCAAGCGGGGATTTTCCTTAACCAACTTTTTCTTCTGTTTTTTCACGATCCCAGCATTCTGTATCTTCTAAACCAGGTATGCTGTCAGCGTAGAAGACAGGATCTTGTCCAGCTTCTTTTTGCTTCATATAGTCTCGAAGTGCAGCAAATGCGTATTTGCTTAAGAAAATAATTGTAACTAAGTTGAAGATTGCCATAACGTCCATAAATAGGTCTGCTAAATCCCAGACAACTTGAATTGTTGCCACAGAACCTAGGAATACCATACCAATTACAGCGATACGATAAATCATAAGTGTTGTTTTACTTCCATTTAAGAACTCAATATTTGTTTCGCCATAGTAGTAATTTCCGATTAGAGAACTGAAAGCAAATAAGAAGATTGCCACTGCGACAAAGAGTGGAGCCCAAGGACCAATATGCGTTTTTAACGCTTCTTGTGTTAACTGAATCCCATTTAAATCGGTTCCAGCGTGGACGTCTGATAAAAGGATAATAAAAGCAGTACAGCTACATATTAATAATGTATCTGTAAAGACACCAAGTGTTTGAATGAAACCTTGTTTAACAGGGTGTGTTACGTTAGCAGTCGCTGCTGCGTTTGGTGCATTACCCATACCAGCTTCATTGGAGAATAAACCACGTTTAACACCGAGTAAAACTGCTGCACCGAAGCTACCACCAGCAACTTCTTTTATACCAAATGCATGCGCTAAAATTTCTTTTATCATTTCTGGAATTAATGTAATATTTGTCACGACAACAAATAATGCAACTGCCACGTAAATAATCGCCATAATTGGTACAATCATTTCTACGACGCGTGCAATTCGTTTTACACCGCCGAAGATAACGACAGATAATAGTACAGCTAATGAAATCCCAACGATTTTTGAATCAATATGAAAAGCTCCGTCGAATGCAGAAGTTACGGCATTAGCTTGTACAGCGTTAAAAACTAGTCCGAAACTAACTGTAATTAAAACTGAGAAAATTTCAAAAGTAGATTTCTTATTATATATTTTAATAGGCATAGTAGTTGCAAGTGAACTGAGAAAAATAGGAAGAATTTTAATGATATTCATATTACAATGTAAATATATCATCTTGGAGGTGTTTTTTATTCAGTACGCATTTTCACGTATACGGTTTCGTAGTTTTTTTGCATGGATGATTTTAGGTATGTTAGTAACAGTGCTACCGTTAGCTTTTGTAGGAGCTTCAGACATTGTTATGGATGTAGTATTGCAAGTTTCGGTGTTTTTTGTATTTCCACTATTATGGCTATATATAAAAACACAAAAAAATAATATCATATTTACTAGTTTCTTTGATAAATCGTCACGATTAAATTGGAAGTTAATTATAGTTGCAACTGCAATGGGAATGATTTTTTCATTCGGTGTCTCTTTTATTCAATTTTACATATTAGCACATATTTTTCCTGATTTTCTAGTAGATATGTTGAATGATAATGGTGCAATTGATATGAGCAGTATTTACACACAGATATTCAGTTTCATTTCAGCGTGTATTTTTGCACCTATTATGGAAGAAGTTATTTTTCGAGGTTTCTTCTTACAGCGTATGGCGTTTAAGTGGGGAATAAAACGAGCTGTGATTGTGTCTTCGCTTATTTTTGGTTTAGGACATTTTGATATTGTTGGTGCTTTTATATTCGGCGTTGTGATGTGTCTTCTTTACATAAAAACGAAAAATATATGGATGAATATTGCTGTTCATGCATTGAATAATTGTATTGCAACTACGATCCAATTAACGAGTGGTGAAGGAACTGATGATACCATTTCGATTGCTGAATTACAAGGACAAAGTAATTTATGGATTGGACTTGTTATAATTTTGATAAGCTTACTATGGTTGGTACCTTTTATTCGAAAAAATTGGCGAACTGTAAAAGAAGTAGGAGTACCACCTCTTCGTTTTATTCATGAAGATAAGGCAATTTTATCAGTACCGCAAAATGAAACATATAGTCAAGTCGTGTTAACGGAGCGATTTATGGCTGTAGAACTGCCAGATGAAGCTGTGAATCAGCTTGGATTAGAAGAGAATGATTATGTAGCGGTTACGGTAGAGAATAATCAAATTATTATAAGGAAAACAGAACAACAATAACAAACGAAAAGCAGCAGCTCTCCGATATACTTGAGGAGAGCTGCTATTTTAATGGATAACAATCTCAACGTGGAAGTTGTTTCCGTTTTTAACATATTTAATATCTGTAACTGTCCGAACTGTTTTTAAAATTTCCACCTTTTCCCCAATTCGAGGGATGGTGGGAACATTATCCCAAATGCCAAGTAAATCATCTTCTTGTAAAGTTTTTTCGTAAAACCAAATTTTCAATGTAATGCCCCTTTCTTGAACTTTTGTATTTTAATACATAATAAAACATTTTTATTCTTTTTGTAAGGGGTTTTTCATTAAAATTTGAATAAAAATTAATTTTGTTCTTCTGGGAAAATATGTTCAATATCAGGAGTAAGGGATACTTCTGATAAGACGATATGAGAAACAGTTGTTGCATATGAAGAAACATCATTAATAAATTCTTCCAGTTCAACTAATGATGGAACAGAAATTTTCACAATATAACAAAGGCTTCCTGTTACGCGATAACAAAAGCTTGCGGATGGATACGATTGAATAAATTGCTGCATGCGCGTAGTATCACCATTTTTTAAGGTAATTTCTAAAATGCAGTCTAAAACGAGCCCAGCTTTTTTATAATCAATATCAATTGTATATTTTTGAATGACGCCTTCACTTTCTAACTTACGAACACGTTCTGCAGTAGATGGTGCAGATAAGTTTACGCGTTTTGATAATTCCCGCATAGAGAGGCGGCTATCGTTATATAATTCATTTAAAATTTTACGATCTACACGATCTAATTGCATATGTAAATATACCTCCAGTAAAATAATGATTTTTGTAAAGAAAATATATAAATAAAGATTCATATGAAATATGAAAAGGATCTATTTTATTTTACAATAAAATAGAAAGGAATAGGGGGAGAAATGATGGAGAGAATTTCATTATCAGATATAGGAGAAACAAAGTTTCAAAAATTATTAGGTCGTTGTCCAGATATATTACACTCTTGGAGTTCATTAGAGAATACATTATATGAAACAGGGACTCTGTCCAAGGAGTTAAAAGAACAAGTACGAAGAACACTTGCATTTGGAAATGAATGTCCGTACTGCATGGCAAAGGGAAAACCAGATGATATACAAAAGGTAGAAGAGATTAGTACGGCTGTAACTTTTGCACATGTATTTGTACATAATCGTTCAGCGATAGATGATAAGATGTTTGATGTGTTAAAACAGTATTGGAATGAGACGGAGATTATAGAGCTCTGTACATATATTTGCTTTATTACTGCTTCACAACAACTTGGATTTTTATTTCAATTACAGCCAACAGAGTAGGAGGTCAATGATGTCGAATCAAACAGCACTTATTATTATTGACGTGCAAAAAGCATTTGATCTACCGTATTGGGGAGAACGAAATAACCCTTTTGCAGAAGAAAATATGAAACGTTTATTGGAAGAATGGAGAAAAAGAGGGTTACCTATTATTCACATTCAGCATGTGAATAAAGAAAACGTAGAATCGATGTTTCACCCAGATGCAGAAACAGTTAATTTCAAAGAGGAAGTGCAGCCATTACAAGGTGAGATTGTTATTCAAAAGTGTGTTAATAGTGCATTTATTAGAACAGATTTAGAAAAGCGATTAAAAGAGAAGAATTGTAATTCGGTTATTATTGTTGGATTAACGACGAATCACTGTGTAGAAACAACGACACGGATGGCTGGAAATCTAGGGTTTTCAACGTATTTAGTAAGCGATGCAACAGCTACGTTTAATCGAAAGGGACCAGACGGTGTACAATACTGCGCAGAAGAAATTCATAATATGGCCCTCGTAAATCTTCATGAGGAATTCGCTACCATTGCTACAACATCGGGAATATTAGAGAAGGTAAGGATGGGGCAGTTGTAACTAAAAATGATTGATACTATTTCAATAAAATATTTGAATAATTATGTAGAAAAAAATAAGAATATTTCGTATAATCTAAGTATAATCATTTTGAAAATAGGGGTGGCAGCATATGGAACAAATTCCAGTAAAGAAGATAGAAACAGTACTCGTTTTAGCAGAAGATGATAAACAAAAACAAAAGGAATTTTATGAATTGTTGCTAACAACTCATTTTTATGTTGCTGGATCTATAGAGGCGGATGATTCTGCATCAGAAGGAACACTTCGTTTGCGTTACTTCCAAGGAGAAGGTAGATGGATCGTACCGTTCTTTACACAATTAGAATTTGTGAAAGAAGTGTTGCCGGAAGAAACGCCCCTTATCACGATACGTGGAAAAGAATTATTTGAAAATCTAGATCAAGAAGCAACGGCGGTATTGAATGTTGGAACAGAGCTTAGCAAAACATTTATTCCAGAAGAAATTGCGGATATAGCATCTGGACGTATATTTAATTATTATCAGTAAAAAATTATTGTAAGCATTCCTTATAATCATCTCGGTATAAGGAAAGAAAATATAAAGGAAAAGCGATACATGCTTTTCCTTTTTTTTGTGAATGAAAAGGTGTATAGAGTATTTTCTTCAATGATAATTAGTAGTATTCACCTATTGAGATTTTACTGTGTGTTAATGTGGAACAAATTTTATACCTGGAGGGATAGAAAGAGTGTTTCTTTCAGTGTCCATTGTAACAGTTATACCAAGTGGTATTCCGACATTTGGCTGCACGTGCCCAATAGGAAGACCAAATAATACAGGAATATTGTATGAAGCGAGATAGTCATACAATATGTTTTGTAATGATAGAGACTGCTTTGAGGCTATGCAATCATGGCAGCTTGTGAAGACAACTCCTGCACATTCATTCAATTTTCCTGCTAAACGCAATTGGTTGAACATGCGATCAATACGATACGGCTCTTCTCCAACATCTTCAAGTAATACAATTTTATTTGCTGTATAGATTTCATAGGGGGTACCTAGTGTACTTACTAAAACTGTTAAATTACCCCCAACTAATGGGGCAGAAACAATGCAGGTAGATGTAGCCGTGATACATTCTGCTCCGGATAAAATAGTTGAATACGGATGGAATAGTTGATTGAAAGAAGATAAGGAGAGAGAATGGATCCCTTTTCCTAATTCTTCAATCATCGGCCCATGAAAAGTAACAAGTCCTGCATATTGTGAAAAAGCAATGTGCAAAGCGGTAATATCACTATATCCCCAAAAAATTTTTGGATTGTTTCGAATGAGTTTATATTGAATATGGGGAAGGAGACGACCGCTTCCATATCCACCTCTTGCGCAAAAAACACCTTTGACTTCAGGGTTTGCAAATGCTTTATGTAAATCCTGAAGGCGGATTGTATCATTTCCAGCTAAATAGCCGTATTTCTCGTAAACGCTTTGACCAATTATTACAGATAGGCCCATAGTTTCTAATACTTTTTTTCCTGTAAGAACGTGTTCTATTACTGGTGGTCCTGCGGGAGCAATAATCATTACCGTATCGCCTTGTTGTAAGGCATTTGGCTGAATCATTTCAATCTCCTCCTTCACTTTCAATATATTCGTTTATAAGAAGTTCAATCCTGTTAAAAGAAGGGGAAAATTTATTGAATCAAGAAAATATAAGAGTGAATAAGAAGGGAGAATAGAAAAATGTTTACAAGTAGAGTAACTGATGTATTACAAATAAAGTATCCAATTATTCAAGCAGGTATGGCAGGTGCGATTACGACACCAGAACTTGTTGTGGCTGTATGTAATAGTGGAGGATTAGGAACGCTTGGGGCTGGTTATATGAGTCCTGAGCAAATTCGAGATGCTATTCATAAAATACGTAAATTAACGGATCAACCATTTGGCGTAAATTTACTTCTTACGAAGGAAATAGAAGTTGAAGATGAAAAGGTACAAGAAGCGAATGAGTTACTTGTAGTCATAAAAGACGAGTTAGGTATAGAAGAAAATAAAGAACAAGCATTGCAGCTTCCAGAAAGTTATAAAGAACAATTACAAGTATTAGTGGAAGAAAAAGTACCAGTTGTAAGCTTTGCATTTCACACGTTAGAACAAGAGGAGATTGCATTATTAAAGAAAGAGGGCATAAAGGTAATTGGAACAGCGACAAATGTGGCAGAAGCGAAGGTGCTTGCTGAATTAGAGGTAGATGTAATTGTAGGGCAAGGTAGCGAAGCTGGAGGCCACCGCGGAACTTTTATTGGGAAAGAACAAGATTCTATGATCGGTACTTTTGCTTTAATTCCTCAATTAGTAGTTGCAGTACCACATATCCCAATTGTAGCAGCAGGAGGGATTATGAATGGACAAGGTGTTGTTGCTGCTTATGTATTGGGAGCAGAAGGCGTTCAAATGGGGACGGCATTTTTAACAAGTGAAGAAAGCATTACACATGAGGTACATAAAACAGCAGTACTGCAGAGTACAGATACGAGTACAACTATAACGAGATCATTTTCTGGAAAATATGCAAGGGGGATTCGAAATACATTTATAGAACAACATAAAGAAAAAGAAGAACGACTCCCAATGTATCCAGTTCAAAATGCATTAACTTCTAAAATACGTCAAGAAGCTGCAAAACAAAATAAAGGAGAATATATGTCACTTTGGGCTGGACAAGCTTCTTCGTTAGCGAGAAAAGAGTCAGCTCAGCAAATTGTTGAACGGGTGATGGCAGAAGTAAAGGTAAGCGTAGAAAAATTACAAAGTATATATACGAAAAGACCACTTGAATAATTCAAGCGGTCTTTCTTATTAGTTTGCTTTATAAAATTGCTGGATGGCTTCGTCGATGTATACCCAGCCTTTCCATCCTAAGTGCATATGATCTTTTAAGAAGTATTTATCATACTCATGGTTTGAGAAGTCAGCAATTGGATAGCCAGCTTGCTTAATTTGCTCATTAACTTTCTTATAGTATAATTCGCGTCGTTCTTTTGGGAATCCAGCATAATCATACCAAGGGCCTTTTACAGGAATAGAAATGAAGAGTGGTTTTGCACCAGATTGTTTTAATAAATCAAGCGCAATTTGTAAATCTTCATATTCTGGTGATTGATCATAAGCATCATTTTTTAAGTAACCTTTGCGTTGCTTCAATTTCTTTTTAATTTTGTTATTGAAGTAACTATCTTCGATACCATATTGATTTGTTCTAGATTCTAATTCACCAGTTTGATCTGCGTGTTTACGTGCTTCTTCCCAGTTCATTTGTTTCAATGAAGGGTCGAGCTCTTCTTTATGCGGTTTAATATTGAACATCGCTGTAAATATGTCTTTGCGATCTAAAATATTACGGTAAAGATAAGCAAAAGGTTTCGCAGCAAGTGCTTTTATTTTATGTTTCGTATCATCATAGACGATACCTTCTAAAGATGTTTTTAATAATGTTTCTTTTTTTACAATTTCAAAGTTTAATAAGCGCTTTGCAATTTGTTTTTTCATTTCAGGCTTTAGATCATTATTGAAAAGGAAATGATAGCCTTGTTGTTTAGAAAAGTTAGGTGCAAAGTGTGTTTCATCAATTCCTTGTGGTACAAACCATTGTGGTGAAAGGATAAAGACCATTTTTTTATCTTTTAATTGATCCATTGTAGATGCAAAGTTTAGCACATGGATAAGGTCTTGTGTTCCACCACGTCCAAGAAGAAATGGTGTGAATCCTTCAGGTTTTACTTTAAAGTAATTGGATGGGTGAAAAGCATCCATCCTTGCAAATTCCGATGAACCATACATCGGAAGGTATTTCGGATCTTCTAACATTTTTTGCTGTAAAATCATACTTTGTATTTTTTCTTGTTTTAAAGAAGTTGCCGCCTGCTCTACTTTTTTATCACTTACAAGTGGAAGTAGAAAGCGTGTTGGAATAAGTAAGAATACAGCAAAAAGGGCCAATGCTAAGAGCATCGGTCCAAAAGTTGCTTTTTTCATCGGATATCTTCCAACTTCTTAATGATCATGTTTGGTGTTGCCCACTCATCGCGATCAAAATCAGAAATAGATACTTCGATATCTAGACGTTCTTGGAATTCTACTAATAAAGATACTGTACCGAAAGAATCAAGGATACCTTCTTCAAATAATTGTACATCTGGATTTTCTTTTACAATATCGTTTTCACAAACTTCTTCTAAAATATCTAATACTTGATCTTTAAATTCTGCCATTTTTAAAATCTCCTTTATATCCGAAATGTATTATGTGTAACTTCTTAGTCATAAGAAAAGAAGTTATTCATTAGAAATATCTGTTAAGGTGACCAGAGAAGATTAGGAAACCGAAACATACGAAATGGAACGTAATCACAATTGCAAGAACATGCATGAATTTATTGTTTGGCCAAAACTTATGCTTTTTGTTTTTTCGTTCGAAAATATCAAACAAAATAAACAGAGCAGCGTGATATAGACCGTAAATAACATATTGATAAACATGAGACCCTGCAATGTGCCAAATTCCCATAATGAAAAAGTTTAAAAATGCTCCGATATATGAAATCGTGTAGCGATTTTTAATTAATTTTTTCTTTGTTGCGAAAAAGACAAAGCGCATATAAATAAAGTCACGGAACCAGAATGATAAGCTCATGTGCCAACGGTTCCAGAAGTCTTTAATGTTACGACTAATGAACGGTTTATTAAAGTTTTCTGGTGTTTTAATACCCATCATATAACTGACACCGATTACGAATGCACTATAACCCGCAAAGTCAAAGAATAAATACAAACTATAGCCATACATGTAGATTGTATTAGATAAGATTGTATTTTGATTAGCAAATACTGCATCTACAATATGTTGCTTTAATAAATACGCAATTATAAATTTATACAGAAAACCTTGGAAAATCCGGTTAATCCCTGTATATAGTAGCTTTTGATATTCTTCAGCACTTGGTGGCTTCTGTATATCTTTTTGGAATCTTCGATAACGATCGATTGGTCCAGTTGAGATGGCAGGGAAGAATAAAATGAATTCCCAGAAGTTAAAGAATGAAACTTCTTTAATCAAACCATCACGAACTTCAAATACCATTTGTACTGCTCTAAATGTTACATAAGAAGCACCAAGAAAGCTAAGGAATTTTAATTCTGGTACAAATGGTATAATTTTTATTAGTACCAATGGTAGAATTGATAAAATAACAGCAATACAAAATGTAATGGTGTTATTATCACGTTTTCTCAATAGTAAATAGCCTTTAACAAGGATATATTGCCAAATAACAAATGCTGCTAGTACCATCGCTTGCTTCGGTTTATCAGAGAAGATAATGGCAAGCATGATTAGTGTTACCGCAGCATTATATTTGCGCAACATTTTACCCTTTAATCCAGCTATGATAGTAGGTATTAATAAAATGCCCACTATGGCGAAAAAATAAAATGATCCATATGCGGTCATGCTGTAACCTCACTCAATAATTTTTTGCGATCTACCTTTCCATTTGGTGTCATAGGAATAGAAGATTGATACATGAATTTTCTTGGAATCATGTAATTTGGTAATCGCTCATTGAGTTCTTTTTTGATTGCAGATGTTAATTTGAATTCTTTTTCAAACGAATGCTCTCCTGGAACAACAATCGCTAATAAGTAATCGTATCTCTCACCTTTTTTAATTGGAATTACGACAGCTCCTTCCACATAAGAGCAACCACGAAGGTGATGTTCGATTTCTTCTAATTCCATTCGATAACCATGTAATTTAATTTGGAAATCAAGACGACCATTATAGAAAAGAAGACCATTTTCTACATAGCCAGCATCACCTGTTTTGTAGGCACGTTCGCCATCGATAACTGTGAATGCTTTTTCTGTTAATTCAGGACTTCCTAAATACCCAACGCTTACGCTTGGACCAACAATTACGATCTCACCTTTTTCACCATCGGGTGCAATCGTACCATCTTCTTTCATAATAAGAAGGCGGCAATCAGATTTACAGTAACCAACCGGAAGCGATTGATATGTATCAATTACTTCTTGTGTAACATGAATGCCTGTTACAGCTACAGTTGCCTCAGTCGGACCATACGTATTCATAATTGTTGCTTTCGGGAAGCGCTCAATTAGTTTTCTTGCTACATCATTTGATAATACTTCACCGCAGAATAAGAATGTTTTCATGTTTGGCAGCATACTTTCAGAGAAAGATGGCTCCATTAAACACATTTCTGCAAAAGATGGTGTGGATGTCCATACTTGTACATCAGATTGTTCTAAAGAAGCAAATAAGTCTTTTGGACGTGCAATCATATCTTTATCAATTGCCCAAAGTGTACCACCTGTTACTAACGATGGGTAAACATCCATCACAGATAAATCGAATGAAAAGGGTGCTTGGTTTAAAAATACTTGTCCTGTTTGTAAGTTGAAATCTTGGGCAGCCCATTTTGTAAAACTTACAAGACAATTATAAGTGATTTGTACACCTTTCGGATTACCTGTGCTCCCTGACGTGTAAATAATGTAGAAGTTTTCATCATCTTTTACTGCAAGCTCAGGGTTTGGAGTTTGCCCTTTATGAGTAAAGAGAATGTCTTTTAAGTTGTTTTCAGATATGATGCGAACTGGTAAATCAGTTACTGCTACTTCTACTGGTGATAGAAGTAATTTCGCACCAGAACTTTCAGCAATCCGTTGTACACGGTCAGCTGGAATAGATAAATCTACTGGAATGTAAGCATGTCCAGCTTTGACACACCCTAAAAAGCTAACGATCATTTCTGGCTGCATATGGCCGTAAACCATAATTGGTGAGTGATCATCTGCATACTCAGAAGAAATCCAATGAGCTAGTGCATCAGAGTCTTCCTTTAATTGTTTGTACGTAATTTTCGCATCTCGCCAAACGAAAGCGGTTTGATCAGGTGTTTCAGCCGCCCATTTTTCGATTTGTTCTAATAACTTCATAACGTTCCCACCCTAAAATTCATTGTAAATAAATGTGCTTGTGTTTGTATCATGGAACCCATACAACCAAAGCAATGCAAACAATATTGCAAGGTAATAAAAAGTTTTTGCAAACCATTGTGTGAGTGGTCGAGACCATATCTCTTTTAATCTTTCCATCTCTTTCCCTCTCTTATGAAATAATAACTATATGTAGGTATCATGTCCTACATTATTGTGAAAAAAACAAAATTCCACATTTTAGGTAAAAATAAGACAAAAGGCTCTTTTTTGATAGTAGCACTAAATACTAAAAAAGAAAATCCCTAACTTAGCAATTATATTACATTCTATATGAATTTGTAATGGATTTGTTTTTTTAATGAGCAGGGAATGTATAAAGTGTTTTTGAAAATGAAAATCTTACAAGGAAATTGAATCATCACAGTGAAATAAGCAATGTGAAGAATGAAAGTGAGGTTGTCAGGAATGGATCATTTGAAAAAGGGATGGCAGGCATATGTATCAGAGGAGAATATTATAAAGTGGCGGAGGCATTTTCACCAATTTCCTGAACTATCATTCCAAGAAGAAAAAACTTCACAGTTTATATATGATACATTGTGTTCATTTGCAGCTTTTGAGGTGACAAGACCGACCACGTATAGTGTGATGGCAAAGAAAAAAGGAAAGAAAGATGGCAAAGTAGTAGCAATTCGTGCAGATATGGATGCCCTGCCAATTCAGGAAGAGACGTCTAAACCATATGCATCAGTTATTCCGGGAGTTATGCATGCATGTGGGCATGATGCACATACCGCTATTTTATTAGGTACAGCAGAAGCCATAGCGAACATGAATGAGGATTGGAATGGGGAAATTCGCCTTTTATTTCAACATGCTGAAGAAGTGTATCCTGGCGGTGGGCAGGAAATGGTAAAAGCCGGTGTAATGGACGGTGTAGATTATATTATCGGCTTGCATGCTATGTCTGGATTAGAAACGGGAAAGATTGGGATTGTATATGGACCGATGATGGCTGCCCCCGATGTATTTACAATAGAAGTAAAAGGAAGAGGAGGACATGCTGCTAGGCCAGAGGAAACGATTGATCCAATAGCAGTTGGAGCACAAATTATTGCCAATTTACAACATATTGTATCTAGAAATACAGGTGCTTTTATGCAAAGAGTTGTTTCTGTAACACAATTTCATGGAGGCACAGCGGATAATATTATTCCTGATACAGCACATTTGATGGGAACAGTTCGTTCTTTTGATCAAACCCTGAGAAAAGAAGCAGAAGAGATGATTGAACAAATTGCTAAAGGAATTACAGAAGCACATGGCGCAACATATACGTATACATATCGCTATGGATATGACCCGGTCATCAATGATACGTTTATTACAAAAATAGTAGAAGAAAGTGCGGTAGAGTTGTTTGGAAAAGATAGAATTGTAAAGCTTGCTCCTTCAATGGGAGGGGAAGATTTCTCGGCATATTTAAGAAAAGCGCCAGGCTGTTTTATTAAACTAGGAACTGGAAATGAGAAAATCAAGACTTGTTATCCGCATCATCATCCAAAATTTGATGTGGATGAATCAGCTTTAATTAATGGGACAGAGTTATTTTTACAAGCGACAATGAATTTACTAAAAGTTTAAAAATAAAAAAAGCAACTGCGATTAACGCAGTTGCTTCTATTTCTTTCCGTTAGAGAGGGTTGAGAAAGAACTATGCTCATTTATAGTATATGAATAGCTGGCAGACAAGCTTGTACCATTTCATTATTTTTTTAAAAATAGTTATTGACTTTGATAATCGTTTTCAATTAATCTAGTTATGTAGTTGAAATTGATAATTATTATCAGTGAGATAAACAGATAAGAGAATGGATGAGGGAGAGATGAGAAAAGCATTTCGCCTTGGACAAAGGGAATTTAAAAATAAAGATAAATATATAGAATGGCAACGAAATGTAATTCGTGTTGAATATGTAGATGAGAAAAAAATAAATAAAATAGAAAAAGATATACATAATCAAGGGAGAGAGTCAGTTGAGTAAATTTGTAATGATTTTTGCAAGTATGAGTGGAAATACAGAGGAGATGGCTGATCATATAGCTGGAGCGATTCGTGAAACAGGAAATGAGATTGAAGTGATTGACATTATGACTACGCCAGAGGCTTCTGTACTAGAAGACTATGATGGGATTATTTTAGGAGCGTATACGTGGGGAGATGGTGAACTTCCTGATGATTTCTTAGATTTTTATGATGAAATGGAAGAAATTCATTTAACAGGTAAAAAAGCAGCGGTATTTGGATCTTGTGATTCTGCTTATCCGAAATACGGTGCAGCTGTTGATATTTTAGAAGAAAAATTACGAGAGCGCGGTGCTGAAGTTGTAATGGAAGGTCTAAAAGTAGAATTAACGCCGGAAGATGAAGATGTAGAGAAATGTCTTCAATTTGGTGCTGAATTTGTAAAACACCTTTCTTAATGGCGAGAGGGAGATGAAGATGGGTGCAGGGGAAAATATCAATTAAAACGATGACAGATTATCATTTATATGATTTTATGCGTTGTCCACATAAGTTTTATTTTCGTCATATAAAAAGAAGAGAACCTTCTTCATTTGAATGGCAACAAATGATTCAAGCAATTGTAAATCAAATTATTAGTGACTATTACACATCACCGGCAGTAAAACAAACAACAGTGCTTCTGTTAGAACTACTAGAAAGACATTGGAGTAAAGTACGTATTGGCATGTTCTCTTCTAAAGCGGAATATTATATTGTTCTTGCAAAGCTAACAGACCATCTACTGCAGTTTGTGAAACATGATACAAGTAAAACACCGCCTTTATTTTTATATGAAAAATTACAAACATATATGGAAGAGTTAGGTGTGCACATTTCATTAACGTTTGAAGTTGGTGAATGGTCCGCGCAATCGTTTGTAATTAAAAAGTATGTTGTTGATGCAAATGAAGAGATGCTTGCTCTTTGTCAGAAGCTAACGGCTGTTTTTAGTTATAAAGCTTTTGGAGTTCTTCCTGAAAAAATTGAAATTGTTAATTTAATAGACGGAACTAGGTATGATTATGTTCCAAAAGAGCAAGATATTATAGTTGGTATGAGTGATTTACATAGGATGAAAGAGATGTTACAGCAACCAGAACATTACACAGAACGTACATTTCGCCCTGAATGTAATGGTTGTGCTTTTCGAAATGAATGTAAAGTAGACAAAGAGCAAGAGACACTAATTCATAAAAAATCTATATTACATTAAAAGGATGCAAAATTGCATCCTTTTTATTATTGACATGAAAAGCTTTTCATCATTTACGGTATATACGTAGGGGAACTTATGATGGGGGGGAATAAACAATGGAAAATGAAGTGAAAGTATTTCAATGGTTAAAAGAAAAACAGGCTCCTTTCTCCATTCAATTGCAAATTTTGCAGGCGTTTCAAATGTATAAATTAATTGTAGAAATGGATAAGAAGTTAATGATATACGAGGAAAAGGAGAATCGGGAAAGAACTTAATTCGTTCCCTGAAGTATGGTTTGTAAATTCTTTAGATTGTTTTTAATTTCCTGTTCATTATTTGTTTCAAAGCTATAAACAAGGTTATGGAGCAATGGACTATATTGATAAAATTGAATGACACGCTTAAAGAAAGATGAATCATGATGGGGAGTGAGAGTACAGTATTGTTTATATATATCCTCTGTAAATTCGCTACCGAAATCATTATATAATCCAGCAAAGTCAAAGGCAGGATCTCCAATTTGAGCATCACCAAAATCGATAATACCAGCAACGCTTCTTTTCTCCCCATCAAATAAAATGTGATGATGTGTCAAGTCAGCGTGGATCATTGTTTTTTTGAAATCAGATGTATGCATATGTTCAAAAAAATCTTCGAATAAACAATCAAAAGCTATTCTTTCAAGCGATGTAAGTGTTGGAGAAAGATAATCGTGTAATTTCGTTTGAACCTGTCGCCAATATGAGATAGGCTTCTCAGCATCAAACTTCCAGTTTACAGCATGTTCTATCGGGATGGTATGTAAAAAAGCAAGAAAGGTAGCAAGCTGCCTGATAACTGTTTCACGTTCTTTTACAGTTAATCTTTCTATTGTTTGTGCTGTTAATGGCTCTCCATGAATGAGTTTATAGTAACTACAAAATGGAATTAAATCTGATTCGTTTTTATATAAAATGTGGTATTTTGGAACTTCTATCTTTTGTAATGATTGAGAAAGTACATCGCATAGTTGTTTTTCGCGAGGTATTCGCTCTGCATACTCGGATTTACGTGGGAAACGGAAGAGCCATTCATTATTAATAATAAAGGCTACATTATCCCAGCCATTATCATTTTGTTCATAAGAGTGTATGGCGATATTCGGTAGTGCTTGTTGTATATATTGCCTGTAAGGGTGCATATGATTTTCCTCATTTCTCTTTTGGATAAGCTATGTTAATACTATAATAACAGAATTTTCTATCTTTATGACAAAATAAGATGAATGACTTAAAGAAAGGGTACATGATGCGAAATAAAAACAAAAGAATAGCAATGATGATATTGTTCGTTTGTGTTTGGTTTTTAGGAATTTATCCCGCATTAACGGGCAGTAAGACCCTCTACCTAAAAATTCAACGAAGGCAAAGGAGAGTTAGGCGAGGGCGAGGGATCAACTGCCCGTAAAAGCCCGATTGGTGAGGGCTAATAATCAGTCAGGGGATAAAGAGCCCCCTCACTGATTAAAGTTTCACTTTATAAAATTCAAGCCTTTACGAAATTTAAGCCAAAAAGTGAGTATCAAATATCTGACGAATTAAAGAGAAAAGAAGTACAACAGCTCACTTTTGATGAAAAGAAAAGAATCGGTGAGTATCTTGTTACAGCGCAATTATCTGTCTTTGCTATTCATGATAAAAAGGGGATAAAAAAGATAGGGATGGAAATCTTTGCGGAAGATGGTAAAGAGAGTGGTTATGGACAATTAATGAGAAACTATTATCCGAATCGTTTTCATGATTGGAAATATAAATTTGCTAATAACGAAATATACGAAGAATCGGATGAAAGATTTACTTACTGTGCTATAGCTTATGTTTCGGGTATTGAGAATGATAAGAGAGATGAAATGAGCTTAAACTATAAGATGAGGATGGTAAAAGAAAATAATGTGTTTAAGATTAAGGAGCAGCGGCAACATGTAGAATAAAATGTCCCCAGTAACTGGGGACATTTTCATTTTTAAAGGTTCTCGTTTTGTTGACCAATTTCTTTTTTTGCGATTTCTAGATTCCCTTGTTCGATTTGCTTATGCACATTTACAGAATCACCTGCATAACCTTTTTGTGTTTTTACAACTCTTTTAGAAAAGATTGAGGATTGTTTTGCCATACATAATTCTCCTTTCATTAAAAGTAGACGAAAATAATGAGTACAAGTAGTATTGCCCCGAAAATACTAATTCCAATTAAAAAGGAAGTGTTTTTATATTGAGGCGGTTTATGAATATCTTGTCTGTATCCAGGTGAGATTTCAGGAGCAAATTCCTCATCGTAGGACTGCTGTTTTTTCTTTTCATCCATAGATTTACACCTTTCTTTTTCATTATGTTACACGTTTAAAGAGGAACTATGCATGATGAAAAAAGCCACTATGATTAGTGACTTTCTTGTGGTGTATATTTACGTTGTACTTGAAAGAGACGAACAAGCAAAAAGGTAGCTCCAAATGCTAGTCCTATAATAAGACCGATCCAATAACCTTTCGCTGCCCAAGAAGTATAGGTTGCTAATATATAACCAAGTGGTAGACCGATGATCCAGTAGGCAATAAGTGTCATAATTAAAGCCATATTCACATCCTTATAACCACGGAGTGCACCTTGCACTGGAGTAGCAATTGCATCGGAGATTTGAAATAAAATTGCAAAAATGAGAAATTCTTTTGCTAAATCATGAACAGCAATATCTGTTGTATAAATAGATGCAATTTGATCGTCAAAGAAAAAGAGTAGGATAGAATATAATAAGGCAAAAGCAAGTGCCAAACCAATTCCGATAAAACTGTATTGTTTTGCATTTTCATAGCGACTTGCTCCAACTTCAAAACCAACTGCAATTGTCATAGCCATTGCTAAACTTAAAGGTGTCATATATAAAAGCGAAGCAAAGTTCATTGCTACTTGATGTGCAGCAATTGTTGTTGTATTAAAATTACTCATCATGAGTGTTACAGCAGCAAAAATACTCGTTTCAAAAAAGATGGCAAATCCAATAGGTACCCCAAGCTTTAATAATTCTTTCCAGCTTGAAATAGAAAGTCGGTATAAACGTCTGAAGATACCAAAAGATGCAAAGGGTTCTTTCGTTCGGATAATAATAATCGTAATAAATAAAATGCACCAATATGTCGCGGTAGAAGCAATTGCTGCGCCAACGCCTCCTAGTTTCGGAAAGCCGAAATGACCAAAAATAAATACATAGTTTAAAATGACGTTAATAGGTAAGGAAAGCAGTGTAATAATCATTGTTGTACGCGTTTTTCCTAATGCATCAATAAACCCACGTAATATAGTATAGACAAATAAAGGAATGATACCAATTGCAATAATGCTTAAAAATTGAGAAGCAATGTGTTCAACTTGCTCTTCTAAATGCATGCCTTTTAGAATTGGTGAAACGGCAAAGAAACCGATGAAAATAACAAGTAAACTAACTCCAATTGCTAAATATACGGCTTGTATGACGACATGAGGAACATCCTCTTTTTGTTTTGAGCCAACAAGGTGAGCGATAATAGGAGTAGTAGACATTAAGATTCCTGTTAATCCAGTACTAACAGGAATCCATATACTTGTTCCAATTGCAACGCCTGCTAAATCAGTAGCACTTGCATGACCTGACATTGTTGTATCAAAAAAACTCATTGCAAATAAAGACATTTGCGTTACAAAAATCGGGAAAAATAGTAATACAAATTGTTTTATTTTTTGTAAGAATGAATTGGTTTCTTTCATAAAAGCTCCTTTCTATGTAGGACCAAACTCTTTCTATCATACAATTTAATAAGAAAATAGAAAAGAAATACATATATGTGAATGTAGTGTTATATTTTGAAAGAATGAAAAAAAGGATGCACTTTGAAAATGGATAAGGTATTATGATAAGGTGTGAAAAAAAGTACATATAAGGTATTAAGGAGGCACTACTCGTGGCTGATTGGTTAATTGGTTTAATCATGGGAGCTGTTGAAGGGTTAACGGAATTTTTACCGGTTTCATCAACGGGACACATGATTTTAACAGGACATTTAATTGGATTTGATGATGATAGAGCAAAAGTATTTGAAGTTGTCATCCAATTGGGATCGATTTTAGCAGTTGTCGTTGTATTTTGGAAACGTTTATGGTCATTGGTTGGGATTGGAAAAGTAACACAAGGGCCATCTTTAAATTTATTACATATCATTATTGGTATGATTCCAGCGGGAGTAATTGGTGTGTTATTCCATAGTAAAATTAAAGAAGTTTTATTTGGACCAGGACCCGTTGTTGTTAGTTTAATCGTTGGTGGGATTTTAATGATTGTCGCTGAGAAATTTTCAAGACCAAGCACAGCAAAAACATTAGATGAAATCACGTATAAACAAGCATTCACAATTGGAATGTTCCAATGTTTAGCATTATGGCCAGGATTTTCACGTTCTGGATCTACAATCAGTGGTGGATTATTAGCTCGTGTATCTCATACAGCAGCTGCTGAATATACATTTATTTTAGCGGTACCAATGATGGTTGCAGCGTCAGGATTAGATTTAATTAAAAGTTGGGACGTATTAAGTTCAGCAGATATCACATTATTTGCAACTGGTTTTATTACGGCTTTCCTTGTAGCGATGCTTGCGATTGTTTCATTCTTAAAATTATTAGCTCGTGTAAAGTTAACACCATTTGCATATTATCGTTTTATTTTAGCTGCGGTGTTCTATTTCTTCATTATGTAAAAAAACTGCCATTTGGCAGTTTTTTTATTTTACTATTTTTTCAATTATACTTTCCATGACATGTTCCCAAAGTGAAGTGTCACCAGCTAATGTTGCTCGAAAATTAGCGTACATTTCTTTCTGTTTTTCTTCAAATTGTGGATCATCTTTTTCAGGTAATGTAGCACGCATAGAAGTTACTAATTCTTGTACTTTTGGAGCGCGTGGTCCCCAAACTGCTTGTTCGTTTCCATCCTTATCAATAAAAATAAAGATTGGAATGGCACGTGCTGTTCCATTCGTTAAATATTGATCCATTAATTCTAGGTTTTCATCGCGGATAAGTAATCGCATATCAATATTAGACACTTCACAAATTCGTTTCATAACAGGTACACATAGAAGGGCATCACCGCACCAATCAGCGGTTAGTACAATAACTTTCCATCCGTCGTTTTGACGTTCTTCTAAAACGGGAAGCAATTCGTTCGGAATTAAAAAATTATTATAAATATGTAGTAATTCATATTGATTTACAGTCATGTCATTTACATATGTATCAAAGGACATACCTTTATCGGCCCATTGTAGTAATGTCATATGTAACACCTCTTTCATATATTTTGTTTTTATTGTATCAATTTTTATTGTGAAATGCTTGTAATCTTACTCTTTCTTTTGTTATCAGTAGGCCATACTTTATCCAGGGTAAAAAAGACAAGGACAATAAGTAGTTCAGCTCTATTTGAAATCATAACGCTTTCCATCCAATCATCTGCAGTATGAATAACGAGCCAATCAAGTGAGATTTCTATGAGAGAAAGAAGTGAAAAGGCCATCCATTTTGGCATGTGTTTGAGTAGGGGGGTTAAAAGTACTTTGAAAAATAAAATTAAGAAACTACTAATTCCATCTAGTATAAGGGCTAATAAAAAAAAGAGAAGTAGTGCAGTTCGTGATGTATATTCTACACCAATGAGACGGAAAACTCCGACATACATAAAAAAGATAAGTGCAATAGCAAAAATTATAAGGAGGGTAATGCTACTAATAACAATTGTTTTATCTTTTCCGCTTAAATCCGAAAATTTTTCTTCATCTGAATTCATAATACACCTCCAAATCATTCGCCTTACAAAATGGAAAATATTTCGTAACCAATTATAGCATGAATATTCAATTGGAAATCAAAACAAAAAGGATGCGACAAATCGCACCCTTTTTCTGGCTGATGTGAGTTTCAGCATGTTAGAAAAGCAGCCTGTATCATTTATTTCCAAATGGATATTAAATAATACGTGCTCTAGTAAATGAAGGAGAATTTTTACTACCGGGTTTTGTGTTTGGATTGTATCTACTGAGTAAGTAAAATGCATTATAAAGGATTGTATAGGAAAAAAAGATGACAAAATGTAAGATATAAGGTAATATAATTAATAAAGTTTTTATTTAACTATATGAAATAAAAGGGAGATGTAAACGTTGTCTCATAATCGTGAACAATTAATGGAGGATTTATCGGCAAATGTTTTTGCTATGTTTCGTTCATTGCGTAATGATATTGGAAAAATTTTTGGAGATTACATACCATGGAATGAGTTTCTCGTACTCCGTATATTAAATCGTAATGAAAAAGAGATGGTTTCTCGCGTAGCGAATGAACTGCATGTATCAAACAGTCATATTACAGCTGTTACAGAAAAGCTAATTAATAAAGGTTTTGTGACGCGTTCACGTTCTACATCTGATCGTCGTGTTGTATATTTGGAAATTACGAAACAAGGAAAAGAGTTAGTTGCAAAAATGGAATTTGCGAAAAAAAAGTATTTACAAGAAAGATTTTCAGCTTTATCTGAAGAAGAGATGCATCTAATGATATCTATTTCGCAAAAACTTATATAGAAAAAGCTATATGAATTATGATTAGTAGAGAATCCTTCCTTGTTTGGGGGATTTTTTATTTATCCCGCAACCCTCATCTCAAAATTCTGCGAAAACAAAGAAGTTAGGTGGGGGATGAAGAAAACTTCTACTGTTTCGATTTTCACTTTATATAAAATGAAAATTGAATTTTTTTATATAAAAGAATGTGATGTGTATGATCGTGATCGGAAAGACATACTATCAATGACGGAAGATGAAAGGAGGGAACAAGATGACGAATCGTAACGGTAGTCAAGGAAGTGGAAATCAAGGTTCACCGAAAACAGGACAATTCCAACAAGAGTTTAGTTCGGAATTTGTAACTGGTAATGACAATAAAGGAAAAGAATATCGTTCGAAAAAAGGAAGCAAATCAAGAAAGGAGTGAATCTATTCACTCCTTTTTTATGAGGCTGCTGAGTTGTCTGTATTATATTTGTTTTCTGATATAGAAGAATATGAATTTGAATTGTATGTTAAGATAAAAAATAGACCATCTTGTTCATACAAGATGGCCATGGAAGGGGACAATTTATGTCAATTTTAATTAGGGATGGAAAGCTGTTCGAGACACTGGGGAATGTCTCATTATTAGGGAGGAACAGCTTCGATGGTTCTAATATAAAAGATAGATGTGACTTCAATGTGAACTTGAAGTGAAAGGTGTGGGGATTTTAAAAATTTCCCTCTTTTTGAATAGGAAACGAAAGGTAGAAAATAGTTAGGGGCTTCGTAGTCGAATGGATTGTTATTGAATCAGTCAGGGTGCCATTAATGGTGAATAAAAAAATAGACCACCTTGTTGGTACAAGATGGTCATGGAAGGGGAACAATTTATGTCAATTTTAATTAGGGATGGAAAGCTGTTCGAGACACTGGGGAATGTCTCATTATTAGGGAGGAACAGCTTCGATAGTTCTAATATAAAAGATAGATGTGACTTCAATGTGAATTCGAAGTGAAAGGTATAAGAATCTTTTAGTTGAATTCTGTATTAACAAGTAGTAATACCCAAACTGTAAGGTTCAGTGAAAGTAGAGAAAGAATTGTTAATGAAAGCTTTTTAAGTACGGAGCTTCTATTAGGGGAATAAGAGAGAAGCAATCTACTGATAGTTGTTTAGAATCATATGAAAATAAAAGTTGAAATCTATGAAAAAAAGGATTATGCTCAACTATATTATGAGAGTATAAAGATTTATCTACATTAATGAGTGTACTCTAAAAGTATGAGGAATTGAAAAAAATCAGGTGGAAAATTACTTTCCCTAAGATTTTATCCAGTCAAAAGGGACTATTAGTGTATGGATAGAGGGTCTATTTTATTAAGGGAGTTAGTGATATGCAAGCAACAAAAAAACAAGGATTTTACAATCGTTTTATACGATTAAGTCCACCGCAAATTTTAGCAACGGGCTTTTTTTGTTTAATTGTTGTCGGAGGAATGTTATTAAAACTACCATTCGCAACAAAAGAATCAATTAGCTGGGTAGATGCTTTTTTTACAGCAACATCAGCAGCGACAGTAACAGGTTTAGGAGTCGTAGACACTGCAAGTACTTTTACAATGTTTGGTCAAATTGTCATTATGTTTTTAATTCAAACCGGTGGACTTGGATTAATGACAATCGCAATTTTAATTGTATGGGTATTAGGAAAAAAAATTGGTTTACGTCATCGATTATTAATTGGAGAAGCATTTAACCAAACGAATATTGGTGGCCTGGTAAAACTAGTGAAACGTGTCTTTATTTTTTCTATTTGTATTGAGTTAGTGGGAATTGTTTTTCTATCCATTCGATTTATCCCGGAATTTGGTTTTAGTAAAGGTTTATATTATAGTATTTTTCATGTTATCGCCTCTTATAATAATGCTGGATTTGCATTATGGCCAGATAATTTAACAAGATATGTAGGGGATCCTATTATTAATATTGGGATTTGTTCTTTAATCGTTATAGGTGGTTTAGGATTTACTGTATTAATTGATATATGGTATAGCCGTAGTTTTCAAAAATTATCGCTTCATTCAAAAATTATGATTCTTGGAACAATTGCCCTCAATGTTATTGCAATGATTGTGATTTTTGTATTGGAGTATAATAATGTAAAAACATTAGGATCATTATCTTTAAGTGAAAAGCTATGGGCTTCATTTTTTCAAGGAATTACACCGCGTACAGCAGGATTTAATACGGTTGATTATGGAGGAATGGAAGAGTCATCTATATTGTTTACGATGATTTTAATGTTTATCGGTGCAGGAAGTGTTTCAACAGGTGGAGGAATTAAGTTAACGACTTTTGTAATTTTAATTACATCGGTTATTTCCTTTTTTAGAAAGAAGGAAGATTTTGTTTTATTTCAGCGTACAATCAAAATGTCAACGGTAACGAGAGCGTTAGCGATTGTGGTTGCTAGCCAAATTCTTATTTTTACAGCAGTATTTGTATTAATGCTTACAGAAAACTTTAGTTTTATTCAACTTTTATTCGAAACAATTTCAGCGTTTGGTACAGTTGGATTGACGATGGGAATTACGGCTAAGCTATCTGCAATTGGAAAATGCATTATTATGTTTGTTATGTTTTGTGGATTGATCGGTCCGTTAACATTGGTATTTTCTTTAGCGCGACCAGCTAAACAAAAAATTCGATACCCATCAGAGGATGTTTTCACAGGATAAGGTATCTCGCAAAAAGCGAGATACCTTTTTTCTTTAAAAAAGTGTGAACAATAAACCGATGATTGCAGCGCGGAATAAAAGAGCAACAAGTGCAGCAATGCCGCCCACAATAGCAGCGATTCCACCAGTCATAGTAGCTCCACGATTATAGGCATAAATACCTAGTAAAACAGAAACGAGTCCGAAGAGTGTAGGAAATGTAAAGAGTGATAATACAGCAAGGGCAAGTGCAATAAATCCTGCTGTAGATCCTGCTGTTTTGGATTTTACATCGTCTTTATCATCATAGTTGATACGCTGAGGAGCAACCTCTGCTGCGTATTCTTCTTTATAATCCTCTTCTTCAGTTCTACGTTGTTCATTAAATTTATCAGTCAAAATAATGTCTCCTTTCATAACAAGGTTCATTAGTAGTATGTATATCTTTTTCTTTTTTATCCGGCAAGAAATAGATAGCCACATTATCGCTTTATCGGGCTGAAGTGAAGGGGATTTATACTGTTTTTATATTGTAGGGTGAAGAAAGTTGATAATGGATCAGTGTTTTTTTTATGAATTGTAAAACTTGGTATGAGTTCCTCTATTTTGGAAAATATAAAAAAGAATTAAGAGGAAAAAGGTGGTTTAAATGATGGAACATCCAATTGAAAACTTAATGAAAACTGCAATGACAAATTTAAAAGAGATGGTTGATGTAAATACAATTGTCGGAAGCCCTGTTTCAACAGCGGACGGAAATGTTGTTTTAACTGTCTCAAAAGTTGCTTTTGGGTTTGGTGCAGGGGGAAGTGACTTTAAAGGAGAAACGTCTGTAGGAAAAAGTTTGGCAGGACAAGGACAACAAAAAGAGGTGAGACAAGGGCATCCGTTTGGAGGCGGAAGTGGTGCTGGAGTTTCAATCGACCCGGTTGCTTTTTTAGTAGTGGGATCTGGTGGTGTGCAAGTGTTACATTTACATAGTGGTACACACTTGATTGAAAAGGCTTTAAATACAGTTCCAAGTACTGTAGATAAGTTTGTAAACGGTCGTTAAAAAGTAAATTTGCATTTTTTAGGAATTATGATATATTAGAAAAAGTGTGTTTAAGGACGATAAATATAATTGAAAGTAAATATATATGATTAATGAAATAAGGGAGAGGTAGTTATGATTAACATCAAGGATTTTACTGTCGGCTTGTGTATGTTAGTAAGCGGATTTGTTGTGTATGTAGTAAAAGAAAAAGCTCCATTCTAAAAACAGACAAATCATGATGTCTGTTTTTGTTTTGTAAAAATAAATATTGACGGATTTGTTATTAAATGATAAAATAATATTTCGTGTCTCGGTTGCAGCTAGTATATATTGGATATTTCTTATAAATGTAACATGAAAAGTTTGCGAAAGATCGGGTAATTTTATCAACAACTTTTGTGAACAGACCCTAAAAGTTACACTTATAAGCTTATACACATACTAGTGTATCAGGAGCGGTCAGAGGAACCGTGTTGATGAGAGAGAGGTAGGGCTTTCATCCAGTATATGTTACTTTCCCGTTAGGTGAATATAAAAAAGAGAAGTCTCCTTTTTCATAAGGGGGCTTCTCTTTTTGTATAAGGTACATACAATAGACACGATATTTTATAGTCTACTTTCAACTTGTTGACAAATTTCATCCGTTGTTAAGCCGCTTGCTTCAATTACAGAACCTTTCGTAGCTACATTACTAATTCCCATTACGTTAGAATCTTGCCCAGTTACGACACAACAATCACATCCTTGCGCGTCATTTTCAGAGCGTAGTGAAATTACTTCATATCCTTTTTGTTGTAATGCTTGTTGAACATCTGTTAAAGAATTTTCAACACCGATTTTCGCCATAATTTTCACCTCCTACCATCTAGTAATATGCTCTATTTTCCAGGTAATATTTATATTTTTAAGAAAAAGGTGGTAGGGAAATGGCTTATTCACTATTTATGGATAGTAAAATCCCCCGCCTCAAAATTCAAAGAAAACAAAGAGGTGGGGGATAATAGTTCATAAAAGCCCGGTTAGAGGAGAAGGGAGAAAAACACTTAATATATTAGTCGTTATACACACCTGTAAGCATTTGACTAACGAACTGATCATTTAATCGATCTTGAGTAGAATCATCATTTGATTGAATGTCAATCGAGGCAGTGAAGTTGTTATTCTGTTCTTCATTTGGATGCACCTCTACGTAATTGTTAAATTTACACAAACCTTTCGTATCCATTAAATCAAATAGTTGTAACATTTCTACTACCTCTTGTCTCGTTCCTTTAATTTGTACACATGCCATATTATTTTCCTCCTTCATTTGACAATTCGTTTTTTTTAAATAGGATTATGAAAGTTACATGAAAAATATGATTGTTATTTTTATACAATGTTATTTTGCTTTTTCCCCCCTTATCAATCAAAAGTTGTTTTTATTCTCGAATATACGAAATCGGACGTCCGTTTATTGAATACAATAGATTCGCATCATTTGACAAAAATCCTTCTTCTAAGCAAATATTTTTTATAGTGAAAAATGACGAAAAAAATTTTTTGACATTTTGTAAACGTTAACAATGTTGATAAATCAATATAAATAAGGATGTCCATAAATTTTAAAATTATAAATTTTCTAAAAATTAACTTGATTTATTTAAAAAGGAGAGTAAACTAGGAAACAATAAAAAATTCACAGAACATAGGAGGCGCTTTGAAGTGAATGAGCAATGGATTTTCTTAAATGGAGAATTTGTTCCAAAAGACGAAGCAAAAGTTTCAGTATATGACCATGGTTATCTATATGGCGATGGGGTGTTTGAAGGGATTCGTGTCTACAGTGGCAATGTCTTCAGGCTTAAAGAACATCTTATTCGTTTATACGAGTCCGCAAAATCCATTATGTTGGAAATTCCATATACGTTAGAAGAAGTGACAGCAATTGTTGTTGAGACGATTCGTCAAAATAAGCTATCTAATGGGTACATCCGTTTAGTAGTATCACGGGGAGCTGGGAATCTTGGACTAGATCCTGATTCTTGTTCGAAACCGAATGTGGTTGTAATTGCGGAACAGTTATCTTTATTTCCGTCTGAATATTACGAAAAAGGTATACCGGTTGTGACCGTTGCGACGCGTCGTAATCGTCCGGACGTATTAACACCACAAGTAAAGTCTTTAAACTATTTAAATAATATTTTAGTTCGAATTGAAGCGAAGCTTGCTGGTGTGCAAGAAGCACTTATGTTAAATGAACAAGGTTATGTTGCAGAAGGATCTGGCGATAATGTGTTTATTGTAAAAGGAAATAAATTAATTACACCACCAAGTTCTGCAGGAGCATTAGAAGGCATTACAAGAAACGCTATTTTGGAAATTGGAGAAAAGCTTGGATATGACGTAAGAGAAGAATTATTTACAAGACACGATGTATATGTAGCTGATGAAGTATTTTTAACAGGAACTGCAGCTGAAGTTATTGCAGTTACGACAGTTGATGGAAGAACGATTGGGTCTGGAAAAACGGGTCCACATACAAATCGTTTATTAGAAGAGTTTCGTAAATTAGTTGTAGAAGATGGAGAGAAAATTTACGAAGAAAATAAAGTTGGATGATAGAAGTATAATGAATTATAAATTTGTAAAGCGTTGATAGGGAGGAGTAGTTGATTGTGAAGCCTCACAGAGAGTCGGTGGTTGCTGCAAACCGATGGTTCACGTCGACGAACATCGCCCTTGAGTGCTAAGCTGAAGCAGTTGTCTAGGCTTAGACGGTAGCTCCGTTATTAGCTAGACTCATCCCTGAGTCACTGAGGCAAGAATTATTCTTGCGAAGAAGGGTGGTACCACGAAATCTTTCGTCCCTTCAGCACATAGCTGGAGTGTGGACGTAGGATTTTTTTATTGCATAAAACAATTTTAAAGGAGGTTTAAAAGAGAGATGTCTTCGAAAACGGAAGAGAAAATGGCAACTGGTGCACAGCTGTTGTTAGAAGCGTTAGAAAAGGAAGATGTGGAAGTTATTTTTGGTTATCCTGGAGGAGCTGTTCTGCCGCTATATGATGCGATTTACGATTGTGAAATTCCTCATATATTAACAAGGCATGAACAAGGAGCAATCCATGCAGCAGAAGGATATGCACGGGTTACCGGGAAACCAGGTGTTGTTATTGCGACAAGCGGTCCGGGTGCAACAAATGTAATTACCGGTCTTGCAGATGCAATGATTGATTCATTACCACTTGTTGTTTTTACAGGTCAAGTAGCTACAACGTTGATAGGAAGTGATGCTTTCCAAGAAGCAGATATTATGGGACTTACGATGCCGGTAACTAAGCATAATTATCAAGTGCGCAGGGCATCAGATTTACCAAGAATTATTAAAGAAGCATTTCATATTGCAAAAACAGGTCGACCAGGGCCGGTCGTTATTGATCTTCCGAAAAATATGGTAGTAGAAAAGGGAGAACGATGTAGCAATGTGCAAATGGATTTACCGGGATATCAACCAAATTATGAGCCGAATCTCTTGCAAATTAACAAGTTATTACAAGCAATTGATGTTGCAGAAAAACCATTAATTTTAGCTGGAGCCGGCGTATTGCATGCGAAAGCTACGCGAGAATTAACAGATTTTGCTCGAATGTATCGTATACCTGTGGTTCATACACTTCTTGGACTAGGTGGATTTCCGCCAAGTGATAAATTATTTCTAGGAATGGGAGGGATGCATGGTTCCTATACAGCGAATATGGCATTGTATGAGTGTGATTTACTCATAAATATCGGTGCAAGATTCGATGATCGTCTTACTGGGAATTTAGAGTATTTTGCAAAAGGTGCAACGGTCGCGCATATTGACATTGATCCAGCAGAGATTGGTAAAAACGTTCCTACAGAAATTCCGATCGTGGCTAGTGCAAAGCATGCTTTAGAGGCAATGCTCTCCTGTAAAAGAGGGAAAGAAAATCATAGTGCATGGCTATCGCTTTTAAAAAGCAGAAAAGAACAATATCCTTTTTCTTATGATCAAGGTGCTGAAGTAATTAAACCGCAAGCAGCAATTGATATGCTGCACGAAATTACAAAAGGAAAAGCAATTGTTACGACAGATGTTGGACAGCATCAAATGTGGGCTGCTCAATATTATCCGCTTGAGGATCCTGATAACTGGGTAACATCTGGGGGATTAGGCACAATGGGATTTGGATTTCCAGCTGCTATTGGTGCACAAATAGCAAAACCAAATGAATTGGTTGTAGCAATTGTTGGAGATGCTGGTTTTCAAATGACATTACAAGAACTGAGTGTATTGAAGGAACATTCTTTACCAGTTAAAGTTTTGATTTTAAATAATGAAGCGTTAGGGATGGTAAGACAGTGGCAAGATGAATTTTATAACCAAAGATATTCTCATTCTTTGCTCCCTTGTCAGCCTGATTTTGTAGCACTTGCAAAAGCGTATGGCATAAAAGGGATACGCATTGAAAATCCATTATTAGCAAAGGACCAGTTAGAAGAAGCGATTGCTTTGCAAGAGCCTGTTGTCATTGATTGCAGGGTACTGCAGTCTGAAAAAGTTATGCCGATGGTTGCTCCAGGAAAAGGTGTTCACCAAATGGAGGGGGTGGAAAAGCGATGAAAAGGATTGTTACGGCAACCGTTCGAAATCAAAGCGGGGTTTTAAATCGAATTACGGGTGTGATGACCAGGAGACATTTTAATATTGAAAGTATTTCTGTTGGACATACAGAGTCGTCTGATATTTCACGAATGACATTTGTTGTTCATGTTGAAAACGAACAACAAGTGGAGCAGCTAATAAAACAGCTCCATAAACAAATTGATGTGTTGAAAGTATCCGATATTACAGAAGAAGCGATGATTGCAAGGGAACTAGCTCTTATTAAAGTAGCGACAACAAGTGTATCGAGAGCAGAATTATATAGTTTGATTGAACCGTTCCGAGCCGCTGTAATAGACGTTGGGAAGGATTCCATTGTTGTACAAGTAACGGGTACACAGGAAAAAGTAGAAGCTCTCATAGAGCTAATGCGCCCATACGGTTTAAAAGAAATTGCAAGAACAGGTGTTACTGCATTTACGCGTAGTATGAAAAAACAAGATAAACAAATTATGTTAATTCATTAATCATTTTAATATAGGGGGAGAAAGAATATGGCAAAAGTTTATTATGAGAAAGATGTAGCGGTAAATGTATTAAAGGGGAAGAAAGTAGCAATTGTTGGATATGGATCACAAGGTCACGCTCATGCGCAAAACTTACGTGACAATGGTTTTGAAGTAGTAGTTGGACTTCGAAAAGGAAAGTCATGGGAGAAGGCGAAAGAGGATGGTTTTGCTGTATATTCAGTGGCGGAAGCTGCAAAATCTGCGGATGTAGTAATGATTCTTCTGCCTGATGAACTACAGCCAGAAGTGTATGAAGCAGAAATTGAACCGAATTTACAAGCTGGAAATTCATTGGTGTTTGCACATGGATTTAACGTTCATTTTAATCAAGTTACACCACCAGAAAATGTAGACGTATTTCTAGTAGCGCCAAAAGGACCGGGACATTTAGTACGTCGCACTTTTGCTGAAGGTGGAGCGGTCCCAGCGTTATTTGCTGTATACCAAGACGCAACAGGAACAGCTACTGAAAAAGCATTATCTTATGCAGATGGCATTGGAGCAACAAGGGCTGGGGTATTAGAAACTACATTTAAAGAAGAAACAGAAACGGATCTATTTGGAGAACAAGCTGTACTTTGTGGAGGTGTTACTGCACTTGTAAAGGCAGGATTTGAAACATTAGTAGATGCTGGTTATCAGCCGGAACTCGCATATTTTGAATGTTTACATGAACTAAAGCTCATTGTTGATCTTATGTATGAAGGTGGACTTGAAAATATGAGATATTCTGTTTCTGATACGGCGCAGTGGGGAGATTTTGTATCAGGACCACGCGTTGTAACAGAACATACGAAAAAAGCGATGGGTGAAGTATTAAAAGAAATTCAAGATGGTACATTTGCAAGAGGATGGATTGCAGAGCATAAAGCAGGAAAACCACATTTCTATGCAACGAACGCACAAGAAAATGAACATCAAATTGAAGTTGTTGGACGTAAATTACGTGAAATGATGCCGTTTGTACAACCGAAAGTAAAGGTGGAGGTTAAATAATATGAAACAGATTTTGTTCATGGATACGACGCTTCGTGATGGCGAACAATCACCCGGAGTCAATTTGAATGAACAAGAAAAGTTACAGATTGCCAGGCAGTTAGAAAAACTCGGGATCAATGTGATGGAAGCAGGATTTGCAGCAGCTTCTGAAGGTGATTTCCGCTCAGTAAAACGCATTGCGGAAACGATTCAAAATGCTTCCGTTATGAGTCTGGCAAGGGCGAAGGAAAGTGATATTCAGAGAGCGTATGAAGCATTGAAAAATGCAGCATCTCCGCGATTACACGTCTTTTTGGCAACGAGTGATATTCATATGAAATATAAGCTGTGTATGTCAAAGGAGGATGTGTTAGATAGTATTCATCGCTCTGTAACTTTAGGGAAATCTTTATTTCCTACAGTACAATTTTCGGCAGAAGATGCAACGAGAACGGCTCATGCTTTTTTAGCAGAAGCTGTGGAAGTTGCGATTCGTGCTGGAGCGGATGTTATTAATATTCCTGATACAGTAGGTTATACAAATCCAGAAGAATATTATTCTCTTTTTAAATATTTACAAGAATATGTTCCGTCTTATGAAAAAACTATTTTCTCTTGTCATTGTCACGATGATCTTGGTATGGCAGTAGCGAATTCATTGGCGGCGATTGAAGGCGGGGCATTGCAAGTAGAGGGGACGATAAATGGGATTGGAGAGCGTGCAGGTAATGCTGCTTTGGAAGAAGTAGCAGTAGCTTTGCACATTAGAAAAGACTATTATGAAGCTGAGTCTGCTATAACACTAAAAGAGATTAAAGCAACAAGTACATTAGTAAGTCGTTTAACGGGTATGATCATTCCGAAAAATAAGGCAATTGTGGGAGCAAATGCATTTGCGCATGAATCAGGTATTCATCAAGATGGTGTATTAAAAGAAGTAACGACATATGAAATTATTGAACCAGAACTAATTGGTGAAGCGCAAAATTTATTTGTACTTGGAAAACATTCTGGTCGCCATGCTTTTACTGAAAAGATGAAGGAACTCGGTTATGAGTTTACGGAAGAAGAGCGAGATATAGCATTCAGCGCATTTAAGAGATTAGCAGATCGTAAAAAAGAGATTACAGAAGAAGATTTACGCGCATTAGTACTAGGAGAAACTGCATTTTCAACACAGCAGTATAATATTAAACAACTACAAGTACATTTTGTATCAAACAGTACACAATGTGCAACGGTTGCACTAGCGGATGAGGAAGGGAATGTGTACGAAGATGCAGCAACAGGAGCAGGGAGTATTGAAGCGATTTATAATGCAATTCAAAGAATTTTAGGACTTGAGTGTGAGTTAGCTGATTATCGTATTCAATCCATTACACAAGGGCAGGATGCACTCGCTCATGTGCATGTTGAATTGAAAGAAGGAACCCATCAAGTTTCAGGTTTCGGTGTTGCACAAGATGTATTAGAGGCATCAGCTAGAGCCTATGTACATGCAGCGGGAAAACTAAAGGCTTTGTTGCTCCTTGCAAAGTAACGTTTTGATAAGTGGGGGAATATTCCCCTGCTTCATTTATATAAATTCAGAATAATCAGTAAATAAAAAAACAAAGGGGTGCTGATCGTTGGAAAAACGTATCGTTTGTTTAGCAGGTGACGGTGTTGGACCAGAAATTATGGAGAGTGCCAAGCAAGTGTTACACATGGTAGAAAGGTTATATGGTCATCATTTTTATTTACAAGATGAACAATTTGGAGGGGCGGCGATTGATTCGATTGGGCAACCATTGCCGTCAAGAACATTAGCAGCATGTTTAGCAAGTGATGCTGTATTATTAGGTTCGGTTGGTGGACCACGCTGGGACGAAGCGAAAGAAAGACCAGAAAAAGGATTGCTTGCACTGCGAAAAGGGCTTGGTGTATTTGCTAATGTTCGTCCCGTCACTGTAGATGCAGCGACTTCACATTTGTCACCACTAAAAGCAGCTGATGAGGTAGATTTTGTTGTCGTTCGTGAATTAACGGGTGGGATTTATTTCTCCTTCCCAAAAGAAAGAACAGAAGAGGTAGCGACAGATACGCTCACCTATCATCGTCATGAAATTGAGAGAATTGTTTCATATGCATTTCAATTGGCAAGTAAACGTCGTAAAAAAGTCACTTCTATTGATAAAGCAAATGTTTTAGAGTCGAGTAAACTTTGGAGGGAAGTAACAGAAAAAGTAGCGCTTCGCTATCCGAATGTTGAACTTGAACATATTTTAGTAGACGCAGCCGCGATGGAATTGATTCGTAATCCAGCTCGGTTTGATGTTATTGTAACAGAAAATTTATTTGGTGATATTTTAAGTGATGAAGCATCTGTATTAGCAGGATCGCTTGGAATGCTTCCATCAGCAAGCCATGCAGAGAATGGACCTTCGCTATATGAACCAATCCATGGATCAGCGCCAGATATTGCAGGGGAAAATAAAGTGAATCCAATTGCGATGATGCGTTCGGTTGCGATGATGCTTGGACAGTCATTTGAATTAACAAGAGAAGGGAATGCGATTGAAGCGGCGATTGTTGCAGTACTCCAATCTGGAAAATATACATCTGATATAGGCGGAAATGAAACAACAACTTCGTTTACAGAGGCTGTACTTCAAGAAATGGAAGAACAAGCGCTAGTTGGGAGAGGGAGATAATGGGGAAAAGATTACTAGATAAGTTGTGGGAAAGGCATGTTGTCGAGACAAATGAAAATGGATTAGATTTACTATATATTGATCTTCATCTTGTACATGAAGTGACATCACCGCAAGCCTTTGAAGGCTTGCGGCTTGCGAATCGGAATGTGAGAAGACCTGATTTAACGTTTGCAACGATGGATCATAATATTCCAACAAAGGATGTTTGGAACATTACAGATCGCATTGCAAAGCAACAATTAGATACACTTCGTAATAATTGTAAACAATTTAATGTTCCATTAGCGGATATTGATGATGAAGCGCAAGGAATTGTTCACGTTATTGGTCCGGAGCTTGGACTGACGCAGCCAGGAAAAACAATTGTATGTGGTGATAGCCATACGGCAACTCATGGAGCTTTTGGAGCACTGGCATTTGGAATTGGTACAAGTGAAGTGGAGCATGTATTAGCCACTCAAACATTATGGCAACGAAAACCAAAAGCGATGGGCATTGAATTGAAAGGAAAGTTACCAAAAGGTGTATATGCGAAAGATATTATTCTACACCTACTCGCTACATATGGGGTAGCATTTGGAACAGGATATGTAATGGAGTTTTACGGCAAAGCAATTACAGATATGGAAATGGAAGAGCGCATGACGCTTTGTAATATGGCGATTGAAGGTGGGGCAAAAGCGGGAATAATTGCACCGGATGAAAAGACATATACTTATGTAAAAGGACGTCAGTATGCACCGAAAGAGTTTGATTTGGTAGTAGAAAACTGGAGTGAACTTTATACAGATCAGGATGCGGTATACGATATTGTTTATTCAGTTGATGTTACAACGCTAGCACCATATGTAACGTGGGGAACAAATCCAAGTATGGGTATGCGCATTGACGAATGTTTACCAGAAACACGTGATGCAAATGATGAACGGGCTTTTGCTTATATGGGGCTTCAGTCAGGGCAAAGTGCATTTGAAATTCCGATCCAGCATGTATTTATTGGTTCCTGTACAAACTCTCGTTTATCGGATTTAGAAATTGCCGCAGCTATTGTAAAAGGAAAAAAAGTAAAAGAAGGAGTACGGGCACTTGTTGTACCAGGATCAAAACAAGTGAGGGAGGCAGCGATGAAAAAAGGACTGCACCGTATATTTGAAGAAGCAGGTTTTGAATGGAGAGAGCCTGGGTGTTCTATGTGTCTTGGAATGAATCCGGATCAAGTACCAGAAGGTGAACATTGTGCGTCAACCTCGAATCGTAATTTTGAAGGAAGACAAGGAAAAGGTGCAAGAACACACCTTGTAAGTCCAGCAATGGCTGCAGCCGCAGCACTTTATGGTCATTTTGTTGATGTGAGAAAGGAGAGTTATGATGGAGCCATTTCGTATTCATAAAGGAACTGTTGCTGTACTAATGAACGATAATATTGATACAGATCAAATCATTCCAAAACAATATTTGAAGAGGATTGAACGAACGGGTTTTGGGAAATTTTTATTTGATGAATGGCGTTATGAGGATGATAGGAAAGAGAATCCGAATTTTCCACTAAATGCAGCTGAGCGAAAAGGAGCAAGTATACTCATTACAGGTGAAAATTTTGGCTGTGGTTCATCAAGAGAGCATGCGCCATGGGCACTTGCTGACTATGGATTTCGTGTTATTATTGCCGGGGGATTTGCAGACATTTTTTATATGAATTGTACGAAAAATGGCATGCTGCCAATCGTTATGGAAAAAGAAATGCGTGAAAAACTAGCAGCTGTTGATCCAAGAGATGTCATAGAAGTTGATTTAGAGAATGAAGTGATTACAACTCCACTACATCGTTTTCATTTTACAATTGAGACGATGTGGAAAGAAAAGCTATTAAGTGGCTTAGATGAAATTGGAATCACGCTTCAATATGAACGAAAAATTCAAGAATATGAACAAAAAACAGCTCGCTAATTTTCTTAGCGAGCTGTCATAAAAAAATACATATAAGGCTATAATTGTGTTTACATTCTGAATTTTGTATTATATACTATGTGAAAACAAGAGGAGAAAGGGAGTAAGGATAATGTTTACATTACAACCTATCAATATGCTTACACAATTACATCATCATATATAAACCCTTGAACCTAGCGTGAACAACGTGTAGGTACAAGGGTTATTCCCGTTGTACCTACACTCTATGAAAGAGCCTTGTAGGTATTTTTTCTACAAGGCTCTTTTTATTTTGTTCGTGATTGCTTTGGTGGGCATACACTAGAATAGGAAGCTTGCTAATTAGAGTTTAAAGGAGTGTGAAGCGGTATGACAAAATGGAAACGAGCAAATCCAGATGGAACAAGAGATTATGTATTTGAGGAGTGCACGTTAATAGAAGAAGTTGAACAAAAATTACGACGTGCTTTTTTAGAAAGGGGATATGAGGAAATTCGAACACCCACGATTGAATTTTATGATGTTTTTGCTTTTCGTAATAGGCCTATAGATGAAGAGAAAATGTATAAATTTTTTGATCAACAAGGGCGCATTATCATTTTGCGACCTGATATGACAATTCCTCTAGCAAGGGTAATGGGAACGCTTCGAGAGGATTTGGCTTTGAAACTAACATATAGTGGGAATGTATTTCGGGCAAACGAATCACTATCTGGAAAATACAATGAAATCATCCAAACGGGTATTGAAATCATTGGGATTGATAATATACGTGCTGAAATTGAATGTATCATAAGTGCAATTCATGCTCTTCAAGCTGTAGGGATTCAGTCTTTTACAATAGAATTAGGGCAAGTGCAGTTATACAAGTGTATTGTTAAAAAGCTGTCATTTGGAGAAGAAGAGGAGTCGCTCTTACGTACGTATATTGAAAGTAAAAATTATGCGGAGCTATCCCGTTTTTTACAAGAAAAGAATTTAGATCGAAGTGATGAAACGGTACAGTTACTTGAAAGGTTACCAAGATTATTTGGGAAACTTGAAGTAATTGAAGAAGCGGAAAAGCTCGCTTCAAATCATGAAATGAAGCAAGCGATCGAACGGGTAAAAGAAATCTATAAAACGATTGAAAAATTAGGATATGGTTCGTATATATCGATTGATCTTGGGATGATTCAGCATTTGCATTATTATACAGGAGTTATTTTTAGAGGATATATATATGACATTGGGGGAGAAATTGTTAGTGGCGGAAGATACGATGAATTGCTTGGTAATTTTGGAGAGCCGATGCCAGCAGTTGGGTTAGCTGTACAAGTAAATCAAATTGTTCGGACATTACAAGAACAACAAAAACCGTTCAAACGAAAAAAATTAGATATGATTATTCATTATTCGTTAGATATGATAGCCGAAGCAGAAAGACTAGGTGGTTTACTTCAGAAAGATGGATGGAAAGTGGAACTATCTATGTTTGAGAATTTGCAAGATACATTTCAGTTTGCAAAGAAGAATGGGATTGTAACAGTGATTGAAGCGACTGGAAAAGCATTAGTAGAATATGTGTGGAAAGAAAAATGGGTAATACAAAAGGAAGGGGACACTTCATGCGTAACATTCAAATTGCGTTAACAAAGGGGAGACTTGAGAAACATGTCATTCCACTGTTTGAAAAAGTCGGGATCGATTGTTCGGAACTGCTGGATAAAGGAAGAAAGCTTGTATTTCAAAGCGCTAGTAGAAATGTTTCATTCATTCTAGTGAAAGCAGTAGATGTTGCAACTTATGTAGAGCATGGTGTTGCAGACATTGGTATTGTTGGAAAAGATATTTTAATGGAATACGAGAAAGATATATATGAAATGGTTGATTTAGAAGTAGGGTGTTGTAAGTTTTGTGTCGCCTCTATCCCAACATATAATCCGAAAGGTTATCGGAAAAAGAGAATTGCCACAAAGTATCCGCATATTACTTCCAACTATTTTCGTGATAAGGGAGAAGATGTAGAGATTATAAAAATAGAAGGTTCTGTGGAAATAGCTCCATTGCTCGGGTTAGCAGATGCAATTGTTGATATTGTAGAGACAGGAAAAACATTACAAGAAAATGGATTGATTATATTTGAAGAAATGTATTCAATATCTGCTCGAATGATTGTTAATAAAGCTGCTTTAAAAACAAAAAAAGACGAAATATTCGATATTATCCATAAAATGGAGTGTACAATTGCCTCAGGTAAATAAAAAGGGGGGATTATGATGGAGGTTATTTATAAGGACTATATGGAAGCGCTGAAGAAAATAAAGAAGCTAAGAGAACAGGCTAATATAATAGAAGAAACTGTGCAGTTACGTGTAAGAAAAATTGTTGAACAAGTGAGAAAAAGAAAAGACGAAGCACTAATTTCTTATACAAAGACTTTTGATGGTGTCGCAGTAACAAAGTTTCGTATTACAAAAGAAGAAATTGAACAAGCAAGTAAATATGTAGATTTTTCATTTCTAGAAGCATTGCAAGAAGCAAAGAAAAATATCATCTCATACCATGAAAAACAAAAAAGACAATCCTTTTTAGATTGTGAAAATGAAGGTGTGATTCGTGGTCAACTGATTAGACCATTGCAAACAGTTGGGGTATATGTACCAGGAGGAACGGCATCTTATCCATCATCTGTATTGATGAATGTATTACCTGCCAAAATTGCCGGCGTTCAGAAAATTATTATGGTTACACCACCAGGAAAAGAGGGGATAGATCCGCATATTTTAGTAGCGGCTGAAATTGCTGGTGTAGATGAAATTTATACAGTAGGCGGAGCGCAAGGGATTGCAGCATTGGCATTTGGGACGGAATCGATTCCGAAAGTTGATAAAATTGTTGGTCCTGGGAATATATATGTGGCTTTTGCAAAACGGGAAGTATTCGGAGCTGTTCATATCGATATGATTGCTGGACCATCTGAAATCGTTGTAATTGCTGACAAAACTGGGAATGCGTCTTTTATTGCAGCAGACCTATTATCTCAAGCTGAGCATGATGTGAGAGCAACAGCAATTTGTATTACAACTTGTGTAGACCTTGCTAACGAGATAGAAAGAGAGATACAGCAACAACTTCGGGCATTACCGAGAAGTGAAATAGCTCGTGAATCGATAGAAAGAAACGGAGCAATTCTAGTCGTTCCTTCGCTAGAGCAGGCGTTTCAATTGTCGAATGAGATAGCGCCGGAGCATTTAGAGTTACACATAAATGAACCGATGACTGCCTTAGGCTATATTAAGCATGCAGGTTCAATTTTTATTGGCCCATATGCTCCAGAACCGCTCGGGGATTATTTTGCAGGCCCCAATCATGTATTGCCAACAAGTGGCACAGCACGTTTCTTTTCGCCGTTATCAGTAGATGATTTTGTGAAAAAATCAAGTTTTGTATCGTATACGAAGGAAGCGTTACAAAACGTTCAGCATCATATTACAACGCTCGCGGATAAAGAAGGATTACATGCACATGCAAGAGCGATTCAAATTCGGTTTGAGGAGGAGAAATAATGCGTGAGGCAAATCAAGAGCGAGGAACGACAGAAACAAAAATTAAACTGAGTATACAACTAGATGAAAGTACAAACGTTTCGATTCAAACGGGTGTTGGTTTCTTTGATCATATGCTAACTTTGTTTGCAAAGCATGGGCGATTTGGTTTGCAAATTGAAGCGGAAGGTGATGTGTTTGTTGACGCTCATCATACTGTTGAAGATGTTGGTATTGTACTTGGGAATTGTTTGAAAGAAGCATTGCAAAATAAAGAGGGAATTAACCGCTATGGAGCGGCATATGTACCAATGGATGAGGCCTTAGGTTTTGTAGCAGTTGATATAAGCGGAAGATCTTATCTTGTCTTTCAAGGTGAATTGAAAAATCCTAAGTTAGGAGATTTTGATACTGAACTGACAGAGGAGTTTTTCAGAGCGGTTGCCCATGCTGCGAATATAACACTACATGCTCGCATTTTATATGGAAGTAATACCCACCACAAAATTGAAGCGATATTTAAAGCATTTGGACGTGCACTGCGCGAAGCAGTAGACAAAAATGACAAAATTGTTGGTGTAAACTCTACGAAAGGAATGTTGTAATTGATTGCGATTGTAGATTATGGAATGGGGAATATTCGCAGTGTTGAACAAGCATTAACACGTATTAGAGCTAAGCATATTGTAACCGATGATAAAGAGAGAATATTACAAAGTCACGGTGTGATTTTACCAGGAGTTGGAGCTTTTCCAAAAGCAATGATTGCCTTGCAGGAAAAAGGTCTTGTTTCAGTGATTCAAGAAATTGGAGCGCAAGAGAAACCACTTCTTGGAATTTGTTTAGGGATGCAACTTTTATTTGAAGAAAGTGAAGAAATTGAGAGAACAAAAGGGATAGGTTTGTTACCAGGAGTGATCCGAAAGCTGGAAGTTCCTTATAAAATACCGCATATGGGCTGGAATCAATTAAAGAAGAAGCGAGAAATTGAATTGTGGAATAAAGTAGAAGATGGTTCATTTGTGTATTACGTTCATTCCTATTATGCAGATTGTCCAAGTGAGGTTGTATGTGGAAGTAGTGACTATGAAATTGATATTCCAGGATTTGTTGCGAAAGGAAATATATTTGGAGCGCAGTTTCATCCTGAAAAAAGTGGTGATATCGGGATACAAATATTAAGGAATTTTAAAGGAGTGGTAGAATCATGGAAATCTTCCCAGCTATCGATTTAAAACAAGGACGATGTGTTAGGCTTTATCAAGGAGAATTTCAAAAGGAAACGGTTATGAATGAAAACCCAGTCGCTCAAGCGTTATTGTTTGAAAAGTTCGGAGCAAGAATGTTACACATTGTTGATTTAGATGGAGCTGTTGCTGGGCAATCTGTAAATTTATCTGTAATTGAAGACATATGTAAAGCTGTTCGTGTTCCAGTCCAAGTGGGAGGTGGAGTGCGGTCTCTTGCATCAATTGAAATGTTATTGTCGGTAGGAGTAGAAAAAGTTATTTTAGGAACGGCTGCATTGTATGATCGTCCTTTTTTAGAAGAAGCGGTTCGTTTATATGGGGAAAACATTATCGTTGGTATTGATGCGAAAAACGGTTACGTTGCCACAAGAGGTTGGTTAGATGTGTCTGAAATTTCTTATATTGACCTTGCGAAGGAAATGGAAAGTGTCGGTGTGAAAGCTATCGTTTTTACAGACATTGCAAAAGACGGTACGTTAGAGGGACCGAACTTTGAGCAATTGCAATTACTACAGAAGGCGGTAGCGATCCGTATTGTTGCTTCGGGCGGAGTATGTTCACTGCAAGATGTAAAGAAGTTGAATGATATGAATGTATACGGTGTAATCATTGGTAAGGCGTTATATGAAAAAACAATTAATTTAGAAGATGCATTGCAGGTGACGAAGATATGTTAACGAAGCGAATCATTCCTTGTTTAGACGTGAGAGCAGGTCGTGTTGTAAAGGGTGTGAATTTTGTGGGATTACAAGATGTCGGAGACCCTGTTGAAATAGCTGCTTTGTACAATAAAGCAGGTGCAGATGAAATTGTTTTTTTAGATATTACAGCGACGCATGAAGGTAGAAAAACAATTGTGGATGTTGTAGAGAGGGCGGCGTCAAAAGTGTTTATTCCACTTACAGTTGGAGGGGGGATTTCAACTGTCCAAGATATGTATACTTTGCTAAGAGCAGGCGCAGATAAAGTTTCGCTGAACTCAGCTGCGGTGCGAAATCCAAAGTTAATTGGGGAAGGTGCCGAACATTTTGGTTCGCAATGTATTGTGGTAGCGATGGATGCAAGGAAAGTAAAAGAAAATAAATGGAATATATATGTAAATGGTGGACGGATTGATACAGGTATCGATGCTGTACAGTGGGCAAAACAGGTGGAACAGTTAGGAGCAGGCGAAATTTTACTTACAAGTATGGATGCAGATGGAACAAAGGATGGTTATGATCTTAGTTTGACAGAAAAAATTTCTAAAACGGTTTCGGTTCCAGTAATTGCCTCAGGAGGGTGTGGAAGTGCCGAGCATATTGTAGAAGTATTTCAAAAAACGTCAGCAAATGCCGCTCTAGCAGCATCTATTTTTCATTACGGTGAATCTACTGTGCAAGAAGTAAAGCGAAAATTACGAGAAGCGAAAATTGAGGTGAGATTATGACGCCAGATTTTTCAAAAGGACTGTTGCCAGCTATTGTGGTGGAAGAAGGAACAAAAGAAATTTTAATGTTAGCTTATATGAATGAAGAAGCATATGAAAAGACGTTAGAAACGAAAAAAACATGGTTTTATTCACGCTCTCGGCAAGCGTTATGGAATAAAGGAGAAACGTCCGGGCACATGCAGTATGTTCAATCTCTTTATTTAGATTGTGATCAAGATTCAATTGTAATTATTGTGAAGCAAGTAGGACCAGCTTGTCACACAGGAGAGAAATCATGCTTTCATTATAAAATCATATAGGGGGACCTTGAGAATGGAAGATGTACTGAAGTCTTTATATGAAACTATTGGGCAGCGTAAAGAAAATCCAATTTCGGAATCATATACAAATTATTTGTTTACAAAAGGTGAAGATAAGATTTTAAAAAAAATAGGGGAAGAGTGTACAGAAGTCGTCATCGCTGCAAAAAATGATAATAAAGAAGAACTTATAAAAGAGATGGTTGATGTTATTTATCACTGCTTTGTTTTACTGGCTGCAAAAAATATTCCATTAGAAGATGTGTTAGAAGAAATGAAAGAGAGACAAGGGAAGCTCTCAAAAATAGGAGAGCGTAAAAAAATTGATACGTTATAAGGAGGAGAAACTATGAAAGTGGATTATCACCTTCATTTAGAGGAAGGCCCGTATTCAATACGGTGGTTGGCGAGAATAAATGAAGCGCTAGAATATTATCAACCGCTCAAAGAGAAAAAGAATTCTATTAAATGGCTCATGAAAACACAAGAACGCTTGCAAAAAAGAGTGCAGGAAGGGCCATTTACAGTAGAGTGGATTGATTTCTATTTAGAAGAAGCGCTGCGAAAAGGGATAAAAGAAGTCGGTATTGTTGATCATCTCTATCGCTTTTATGAGGCAAAGGAGTATTACGAGAAATATGTAGATATTAGTGAATCAAAGCTCGGGCGTTTGCAGAAAGAATGGTTAGATCAAGTGCGGGTAGCATCGATTTACGATTTTACAAAGGCGATCCAAGAGGCAAAGGAGCGCTGGAGAAAACGAGGAGTAGTACTGCGTCTTGGAATTGAGGCTGATTATTTTATTGGTGGCGAGCGAGAGCTAGAAAATTTATTGGCATTAGGAGATTGGGATTACGTGATAGGTTCTGTCCATTTTATTAATGGCTGGGGATTTGATAACCCTGATACGAAAGAATATTTTGAAAATCATGAGTTACATGCATTATATGATACGTTTTTTGCGACGGTCGAAAAAGCAATTCGTTCCAGGGTATTTGATATTGTAGCTCATCTTGATAATATAAAAGTGTTTAATTATCGATTAGATGAAAATGTGCAGGTTCCATATTACGAAAGAATTGCTAAGGTATTACTAGAAACAAATACAGCAACGGAGGTAAATGCTGGGTTATATTATCGTTATCCTGTTCGAGAAATGTGTCCAAGTCCGCTTTATTTACAAGTTTTAGCAAAGCATAAAGTACCAATCACTCTTTCATCAGATGCTCATTATCCAAATGATTTAGGAAATTATGCCGAGGAAAATGTGAAAACATTACGTAATCATGGTATCTCTCATGTAGCTACATTTGAAAAACGGGTGAGGAAGATGCAGCTGCTTGAAAAAGAATCAGCAACTGTTTCAAATTGAAAAATGATTTTGTGATGAAAACCTTTCTTTTTGTTCAAAATAAGAAAGAATGATAAAGGAGGGTTTTAAATGGCAAAACAAAATAACAAACAGAACATGAAAGTGACGAATCAAAGTTATACTTCTCAAACAAACGAGGAAGTCAACTCTGTAATCCAAGAACAAATTAGTGATACGGTAGCAGAAGGAACGATTGATGCAAAGCTTGGAAAACAATCTAGTGAAGAACAATAAGGAAAAGGGAGATCTCCATCTCCCTTTTTCTTATGAGAAAAAGTGTCAGTTTTTAGAACTGTAATCAAATTCCTTGGCTTTTTTAACTTAGATTTCTTACAATATAATATAAGGAAATTCCTATTTTTTAATAGAAGAGGTGCTTAGTAATGGCAAAAGTATTAGTAGCAGGAAATATTCCAAAAATCGGATTACAGTTATTACAAAATCATGAAATAGAAATGTATGACAAAGAAGAATTAATTAGTAGCGAAGAATTAGTAAAACGTGTGAAGGATAAAGACGCACTGCTAAGCTTACTTTCTACAAAGGTAACAAAAGAGGTAATTGATGCAGCACCTAATTTGGAAGTCATTGCTAATTATGGTGCGGGTTACGATAACATCGATTACATGTATGCAGCAGAAAAAGGAATTACAGTTACAAATACACCGAAAGTTTCAACAGAAGCAACGGCAGAATTAACATTTGCTCTTCTTTTAGCTGCGGCAAGACGAATTCCAGAAGGAGATACATTATGTCGTACAGTGGGATTTAATGGCTGGGCACCACTCTTTTTCCTTGGTCGAGAAGTATATGGAAAGACAATTGGAATTATCGGTCTTGGGGAAATTGGAAAAGCAGTTGCCAAACGTGCAAAAGCATTTGGAATGAATATTATTTACACAGGTCCAAATCGTAAGCTAGAGGCAGAAAACGAATTGGAAGCAACGTATGTAACGTTAGAAGAACTGTTACAAACAGCAGATTTTGTTACGATTAACTGTGCGTATAATCCAAGTCTCCATCATATGATTGATGAAGAACAATTTAAAATGATGAAGAAAACAGCATATATTGTAAATGCAGCGCGTGGTCCAATTATGAATGAACTAGCGCTTGCTCATGCGTTAGAGACAAATGAAATTGAAGGGGCGGCTCTTGATGTATTTGAGTTTGAACCGAAAATTACAGAGAGATTAAAGGGATTGAAAAATGTTGTCCTTACTCCGCATGTTGGAAATGCAACGTTTGAAACACGTGATGCCATGGCTGAAATGGCAGTACGTAACATTTTAGCTGTGTTAGAAGGAAAAGAAGCATTAACGCCTGTGAATCAAAAGGAATTAGTTACAAAATAAAGAGACACCTTCCGGCTTGGAAGGTGTCTCTTTATTTTTCTTTATTTGCTCGTTTTTTATGAGAAGGTCTTTGCCTAATAAATTGAGATAACATATACAAAATATAAAGTGGGATGGCAATGAACAGAAATACTGAAATATTGCCAAAGCTTGTTTTATACATTGTATAAATAATTCCGATTAAAAAGAGTGTAACAATAATACTGTATCGTGGAATTGGTACATCTTTTAAACTTGGGATACGAATACGACTTACCATTAAAAATGCAAACGTTACAAATACCGTAATGAGGACAATTTTTGGAATGGTATGTGAAAATAGTGTTAAGAAGGCAACGAGTCCTCCTGCTGCAGTAATAGGAACACCAGTGAAATACTTCATAGAAGTAGATGAAGGCGTTACATTGAAGCGCGCTAAGCGATATGCTCCGAACAGAGGGAATAGTCCTGCTATGTATAGTCCGATAATTCCATAATTGGAAAAGGAAGTGTAGTACATTAAAACTGCAGGCGCAGCTCCAAATGTTACAACATCTGCTAGTGAATCAAGTTCTTTCCCCATTTGTGAATCAACACGCAATAAACGAGCTAGCCGGCCATCAAGACTATCTAACATCATCCCGATTAGTACTAAAATAGCAGCTGGTTTATAATACCCTAAAGATGCATAGCCGATTGATAAAAATCCACTGTATAAATTTCCGAGCGTAAATAAGTTTGGAATTGCTGCTCTATACAAAATCTGATCCCTTGCTTTCTGTAATAAATTCTTAATTAGTGTATGAAAGTTTACTTTTTTTATCATAACATAAATTTCTTTCCACGTACGAAAAAATTCCCATTTCATGAAAGATTTCACGAATAGTTTATCCAGTGCTTAGCTTCTTTATTTCTATTGGACCTTTGAAGTGAGAAGCTGTATAAATCCATTTTGATTTTTCGTCATCTAAGCTGCGGCTATGAATAACAAAAGGTGGCCTGCACTCGCCTTCTCTCTTTGTTTTCACTTGGCGTGGGGCAGGAAAAGGAGCTGATCGCTTCTATACATGGTCGGATACTCTCTCCCACCTAAAAAGAAAGGGTTTCTATCAGTTTTTTGATTTTTAACATATAAAAATCACTGCTATGACAACAAAAACAGATCTCCACTCATTTTCTCCCTTTGTTTTCATTCGGCATGGGGCTAAAAAAGGAGCTGACCGCTTCTATGCATAGCCGGATGCGCTCTCCCACATAAAGATTGGGTTTTATGTCAGTTTTTAAATTTGTATTCATATAATAAAGTTACCATGTTTATGAAATGGTAAAGATTTAGCTAAGAAAGAAGCACCCTCAAATTGTTATCCGAGGGTGCTTTTAAGGTTATTCAAATTTAGTTATCATTGTTCCCGTTTTGTATTTATTGTTAGGATCAAATCGTAATAAATCTCCATAGATAAGTTTATCAGAATAATTTAATTCTGTTTTCGCTTTTTCAATATACGGCTGGCAAATCGTTGAATCAATCAGTTCACCTGTGCTTTTTTTATAGCACATATTTTTTGTATAAACATAATCGTTTGTTACGAAACTACCATCACGCATAATCATAAGTGTTTGTTCATTTTTGGTAAATAAATCAGTACCAAATTCAATAGATTGGTTTGTTTTGATACCAAGTAAATGAAGTAATGTTGGTTTTATATCGATTTGTCCAGATACTTTTGAAATGACTTTTCCTTCTTGACCAGGAACGTGAATAATAAGTGGTACACGTTGCAACTGCATCGAATCAAATGGAGTTATGGATTCCTTACCGAGAAATTGTGCCATAGCAGCATTATGATTTTCAGAAATTCCGTAATGATCTCCGTAAATAACAATAACTGAATTATCGTATAAACCCTCTTCTTTTAATCGATTGATAAATAGTTTAAGAGCTTCATCTGTATAACGAACGGTTGGGAAATAACGATTTAGTACACCGCTCTCAGAATTATACTCACTAATATATTGATCTTCTGGATTTAAAAGAAACGGGAAATGATTTGTTAATGTAATAAATTTTGTATAAAACGGTTTTGGTAAAGATTTAAGTTTTGAGATCGATTGTTCAAAGAACTCTTTATCTTTTAACCCCCAACCAACAGACATTTGTTCTGTTCCTATATAATCCTTTAAGTTAAAGTAACGATCGTATCCGAGTGCTGGATACATGATATCCCGATTCCAAAAGGTTTTATCATTCGAATGAAAGACGGCGGAATAGTATCCATATTTTTTTAACAACTCAGGAGTTGCTGTGTATTCATTGTTTGTATGTGTAAAGAATACAGAGCCACGGTCTAATGGATATAATGAATTTTCTACAATAAATTCAGCATCGGATGTTTTTCCTTGTCCAGTTTGATGATAAAAGTTATCGAAGTAATAACTATCTTTTATAAACTGATTTAAAAATGGAGTAATTTCTTTTCCGTTGATTTTTTTGTTGATAACAAAATTTTGTGTTGATTCCATTGAAATTAGAATGACATTTTTTCCTTTTGCAACTCCAAATAAGCTTTTATCAGCTTGTGTATCTTTTGAATTCACGTAGTTCTTAATTTCAGAAAAACCGTCTCCACTTGCGAATACACGCTCTGCAGAAGATTTAGATTGAAGTGTAATGTCAAATAGATGATACGTGTATAAACCTAGATTTTTCACAACGGTTTGACGATCAAAAGAACGTGAAAACAATTGTGGCTTATGAACGACCGAAACAATAATTTGTAATGCTAATAGAGCTGTTATACCACCAAAAAAGCTCCGTTTTTCAGAACGAGATAGTGGCGTGTTATCACAAAAGTTTGGGAACTTACGTGAAATAAACATTAGAATAATTGCATCCGCAAATAGAAGTAATGTTTTGTACGTAAATAGTTCTTTAATACTTGTTCCTAAATCAGCCATGTTATTGGTTTGGAATAGAACAGGGAATGTGACAAAGTCATTATAAAACCCATAAAACATCGCGTTTCCAAATAAAATAAATGACAGTAAAAAGCTGATTCCAATAATAATTCGATTTCGATATTTTGATGCTAATAAAGCTAGACCAAAAAATAAAAGCAATGAAGCAATTGGATTAAACAATAGCATCATTTCTTCGAAGAAGCTATCAATTTTAATATCAAAGGCTAGCTTGTACACAATATATGTTTTTATCCATAATAAAACGACTGCAACAAGTGCAAATCGTAATTTTGGAAACAAATGTTGTAGCATAATATACTCCTCTCCTACTATAAGTGACGGTTCTAGTGATTGTATTTCTAATGATAGAAGTTTCACTTTATATATACGAACAGTCGTTTATCTTTATGTACTATTATACGAAAACAAAATAGAATTGTGGATGATTTTTATAAGAATTGGTTAGAAAAAAAGAAAACGGAGACAATAACCATATCGCATTTTGATACGGAGGTTATGATGAAAAAGTTATTTTGTTTCATATGTAGTGGTTTTTTATTCTTTTCCACTCCTACAGTTTTTACTGCACAATATGATGCGCCGTTATTAGAAGATGCTCTTTATTCCGTTTTGTTTCCACAAATAAATGTAGCGATTCAGAAGCATTATGGGAAACAAAAACCGTATGAATGTCCGAAGATTGTTAGTTTAAAAAAATTGTATAGTGGTACATATTTATTTCAAGCTGTAATTGAAGTGACGAAATATGAAGCAGGCATAGGTGGGAAAGTGCTTCCGCCATTTGAAAAAATAAAAATTACGTTTGATAATGATGAAGGAGAATGGACTGTGAAAAAAATAGATATAAAGCGCTTGCCAAATGATACGAAATTAAATTGTAAAAAAACAATGTGAAAAATTGTTTGACAAATAATTTATTCGTTTGGTATTGTTAATACCAACATAAGATGTTTGAAAATTAAATAGACTTACCTCATCTACTCTCAAAGGTAGAGGCCGCGATAGGAAAGAGTAAGCTATGGGAGATTTAGTGGAATCCGTGATCATAGATTGAAAGGGACTATTGCCGAAATATAAGAGTGACCACGTCATTCATATATTGGGACTACATTGAATAAATGTAGTACTGTCATAAGATTTTATTTTATGGAGAGCTATTTGGAGATGTTGATGCGGTTTCTTATTTGAGAAGATAACAACTCGTTTATTTTTTCATGATACATTATTCCTAATAAGAAACGCGTGTGAACATTGTTCCGCGCGTTTTTTGTTTATCTAAAAACGCGCTGCAATGAATAGAAGAAGATTGGGGTTATGAGTTTTAGAGGAAATAAGGGAGGAATTCAAATGTATTTACACGGCACAAGCCGAATCAATGAGCAAGGACACTTAGAAATTGGAGGCTGCGATACAACGCAGCTAGCTAAACAATATGGAACACCACTTTACGTATACGATGAAGCTTCTATTCGGGAGAAATGTCGCGCATTTCATCGTGCTTTCCAGGAAAGTGGGTTCTCTTACCAAGTAGCGTATGCAAGTAAAGCGTTCTTGTGCATGGAGATGTGCCGAGTAGCTCGTGAAGAAAATATGTCTTTAGATGTTGTTTCTGGAGGCGAATTGTACACTGCTTTGCAAGCTGGTTTTCCTGCATCACGCATTCATTTTCATGGTAATAATAAAACGGAAGAAGAGATTATAATGGCGCTGCAAGCAGATATTGGCTGCTTTGTGGTAGATAATTTCTTTGAAATGGAAATATTACATGACTTAGCACAGCAGTATGGAAAAATTGTAAATATATTAATCCGAGTTACACCTGGAGTAGAAGCGCATACACATGAATATATTACAACAGGGCAAGATGATTCGAAATTCGGTTTTGGAGTTTCTACCGGCCAGGCAATGCAGGCGATTCAAATAGCGTTAGAGAAATCAAATTATAATGTGTTAGGTATTCATTCACATATTGGATCACAAATTTTTGAAACAGCAGGATTTGTTCGGGCGATCGAAGTATTGCATAACTTTTTAGAAGAGATAAGAGAACAGACTGGTTATGTTGTAACAGTGTTAAACGTCGGCGGAGGTTTTGGAATTCGCTATACGGAAGCAGATACACCACTTACACTTGAAACATATGTGCATGCTGTAACCGAGGCAGTGAGAGACCAATTTACACGAAATAATTATCCTCTTCCAGAAATATGGATTGAACCAGGGCGTAGTATTGTTGGGGATGCAGGAACAACAATTTATACAGTGGGAGCTGTAAAAGATATTCCGGGTATTCGTAAATATGTGTCAGTCGATGGGGGAATGACAGATAATTTAAGACCAGCTTTATATGGAGCGCGTTATGAGGCAATGTTAGCAAATCGAGGAAAAGAAGAGGCTGAAGAAGTTGTTTCGATTGCTGGAAAGTGTTGTGAGAGTGGGGATATGCTTATTTGGGATATAAAACTGCCGCAAGTTGCTTCAGCAGATTTGTTAGCGATCTCTTGTACCGGAGCATATGGATATTCTATGGCGAATAATTACAATCGTATTCGCAGACCGGCTGTAGTATTTGCAAAAGGTGGAACATCACAAGTGGTTGTTGAACGAGAAACATATGAAAACATAATTGGGAACGATCGCATACGTATAAAAGAGCTTGTATAATGCTAAAAGGAGTTGTTCAAATGGAGCAACTCCTTTTAAAAAAATAAAAAATATAAAATATATCGGAAAACTAGGATTGAAAAAAATCAGAATTATGATAAAATACAAATACAAAGCTTATCAAGAGAAGCGGAGGGAACTGGCCCTACGAAGCTCAGCAACCTGCTTATAGAAGCAAGGTGCTAAGTCCAGCAAAATGGCATCCATTTTGAAAGATAAGGTAAATATATTACCGAACAGTCTTTTCGAAATGGAAAAGATTTTTTTATGAATAAAAAGGGGGGCTGTTCGTGGGAGTGCGTGGACATTTTGACGAAGTAGCTGAGAAAATTCAAACGATGCTTGCGGATATGAAATATGGTTCTATTACAATTGTTGTGCAAGATGGAAAAGTGATTCAGCTTGAGAAAAGTGAAAAAGTACGCTTAAAGTAAAAAGCGCTGACTAGAAAAACTAGAGGCGGTTTTAATCTATTTTATTAGATTAAAACCGTCTTTTTGCGTTACAGGGGGAAAAACATGCTGACGTATGAAATGTGGAAAGAGGATTTCGTTTCTTTTTCTGAGGAAGATGAAACAAAAGGAGCGTTACAAGTATTAGAGTGGGCCTATAAACATTATGAGAGTGAAATTGTATATGCATGTAGCTTTGGTGTAGAGGGAATGGTTTTGTTACATCTTATAAACCAAGTAAATCCATCTGCGAAAGTTGTATTTTTAGATACAAACGTTCATTTTCAAGAAACATACGATTTAATTAAACGAGTGCGCGAAAGGTTTCCGGATCTCGAAATTATTGAAAAGCAACCATCGCTTACGCTTGAAGAGCAAGCAAAAAAGCATGGCGATAAGCTGTGGGAGCATAATCCAAACCTCTGTTGTAAATTAAGAAAAATTTTACCGCTTGAAGAATCTTTATTGAATGGAAAAGCGTGGATATCAGGGCTAAGAAGGGAACAATCTGAAACGCGGAAACATACAAGGTTTATCAATCAAGACCATCGCTTCAAATCTATTAAAATTTGTCCACTTATTCATTGGACGTGGAAGGAAGTATGGCGTTACGTATATAAGCATGGTTTACCTTACAATCCATTGCACGACGTCGGTTACCCAAGTATAGGGTGTGAAAAATGTACGTTGCCTGTGGGAGAAGGTGGAGATTCAAGAGACGGACGATGGGCTGGAAAGATGAAAACGGAATGTGGCCTTCATTATCAATAAGGTCATGATTGATTTTAAATATATGTGAAAGAGGCGTACAGGAAGATGAATGAAACAAATGAATTAGTAAATCGTGTTGATGAAACATGTGAAACAAAAGGTATTGCAAAAGAAATTGAATTGGACAAAATTTCTTTAAGTGACTTAGAGCTTCTTGCAACAGGTGGTTATAGCCCACTTACTGGCTTTTTAAAGGAGAAAGATTATCAATCTGTTATAGAAAAAATGCGTTTAGTAAGCGGTGATGTATGGAGTATACCTATTACACTACCAATAACCGAGGAGCAGGCAGAACAACTTCAAATTGGTGAAGAGGTTCGTCTTGTCAAAGAAGGAATCACGTATGGTGTTATTCAAATAGAAGATATTTTTACACCGGATAAGGAAAAGGAAGCATTGCTTGTTTATAAAACGGCTGATACTGTCCATCCAGGTGTGAAAAAGTTATATGACAGGCCAAATATTTATGTTGGGGGAACAATTACGCTTGTGAAGCGTTTTGAAAATGATAAGTTTGATTCTTATCATTTAGATCCAAGTGAAACACGTGCCGAATTTGCGAAACGTGGCTGGAAAACAGTGGTGGGGTTTCAAACGAGAAATCCTGTTCATCGTGCGCATGAATATATTCAAAAGTCTGCACTGGAAATTGTAGATGGCTTATTTTTAAATCCGCTCGTTGGTGAAACGAAATCAGATGATATTCCGGCTGATGTACGTATGGAAAGTTATGAAGTGCTTTTGAAAAATTATTATCCAAGTGATCGTGTCTTTTTAAGTGTTTTTCCAGCAGCAATGCGTTATGCGGGGCCACGTGAAGCGATATTTCACGCGCTGGTTAGAAAAAACTTTGGCTGTACACACTTCATCGTGGGACGTGATCATGCTGGGGTAGGTAATTATTACGGTACGTACGAAGCACAAGAGATTTTTACGAATTTTACAGTAGAAGAGTTAGGGATTACACCACTCTTCTTTGAGCATAGTTTTTACTGTACAAAATGTGAAGCGATGGCTTCTACGAAAACATGTCCGCATGGTAAAGAAGAGCATGTTATTTTATCAGGGACGAAAGTAAGAGAAATGTTGCGAAATGGAGAAATTCCACCAAGTGAATTTAGCCGTAAAGAAGTTGTAGAAATATTAATTCGTGGTTTACAAAAAGAAGTCGTTACAAAATAAGGAGAGAGTAGGATGGACGTAAATATAACTTGGCATACAGCATCTGTTTCAAAAGAGGAAAGACGAAAGAAAAGTGGTCACCACAGTTTTGTACTTTGGTTCACAGGATTATCAGCTTCTGGAAAATCAACAGTAGCAAATGCGGTTGCCCGAAAATTGTTCGAAAAAAATATTGGGAATTATGTACTAGATGGCGATAATATTCGTCATGGTTTAAATAAAGATTTAGGATTTTCCGAAAGTGATCGGACAGAAAATATTCGCCGGATTGGTGAAGTGGCGAAGTTATTTGTAGATCAAGGGACAATTGTACTAACAGCATTTATTTCTCCATTTCGAGTGGATCGCCAACAAGTAAGAGATATTCTCGAAAAAAATGAATTTATCGAAGTGTTTGTAAAGTGTCCAATAGAAGAATGTGAGAAACGTGATCCAAAAGGACTTTATAAAAAAGCGAGACAAGGCGATATTAAGCAATTTACCGGTATTGATTCGCCATATGAAAAACCTGTAGAGGCAGAAGCAGTGGTAGAAACACATATTTATTCAATCGAACAATGTGCAGAACAAATTATCGGTTACTTACAAGAGCGTAGCTTTATATAGGGGGAATAAAAATGAGTTATGAAAAAGTGTGGGCAAACAATGAAAAGTTAAATGCTACAGAGAAGAAGAAATTAGAAAAAGATGGATTGGAAATCTTTAAAGCGATTCCGTATTATGCTGAAAATGGATTTGATTCTATTCCGAAAGAAGAGTGGGATTCCTTTAAATGGGCGGGGTTATATTTACAGCGCCCAAAAGAAGCAGGGTATTTTATGATGCGCGTTAATATTCCTTCTGGTATTTTAACGAATGAACAAGTGGAGGTATTGGCTTCGATTGCGGAAGATTATGGTCGTGATGTTCTTGATATTACTACAAGACAGGCGATTCAATTCCATTGGCTTGAAATTGGTCAAATACCAGATATTTTTAACCGCTTAGAAAAAGTAGGATTATCAACAGCCGGAGCTTGTGGTGATATTACAAGAAATATTATTGGGAACCCTCTCGCTGGTATTGATGGTGATGAATTATTTGATACAGCACCAATTGTAAAAGAGGTATATGAGTTCTTCCAACATAATGACGAATTTTCGAATTTGCCTCGAAAGTTTAAAATGTCAATTAGCACAAACGTATATAATGCAGCAAATGCTGAAATTAACTGTGCTGCCTTTACTCCGGCTACAAAAGAGATTGATGGAAAAACCGTGGAAGGATTTCATCTGCGAGTAGGCGGTGGATTATCTGCCCGTCCGTATTTAGCGCAGGAGTTAGATTTATTTATTCTTCCTGAGCAAGTGAAGTCGGTAGCAATTGCAATAGCTACAGTTTTCCGTGATTTCGGATATCGTGAAAAGCGACATTTAGCACGTTTGAAATTTTTAGTTGCCGATTGGGGTGCGGAAAAATTTAAAGAAAAATTATTAGAATATACAGAGCCTTTACATGATAAAGGAAAGGATGCTTTGAAAGGATGGAATGCGGGTTATTTCTACGGTGTTCATAAGCAAAAACAAGGTGATTTATCATATGTGGGCTTTAATGTACCGGTTGGGCGTTTACACTCTGAAGAGTTCTTTGAAATTGCTAGAATTGCGAAACAGTATGGGAATGGTGAAATTCGCACATGTAACTCACAAAACTTCATTATTCCGAATGTTCCGGAAGAAAATATAGAAGGGCTGTTAAAAGAGCCTTTATTTGAAACTATTTCTGCAAGTCCAAAATCTTTTATAGGATATGCAGTATCATGCACAGGTATTGAGTATTGTAACCTTGCATTAGTAGAAACAAAAGAAAGGCTACGTAATATTGCAGATTATTTAGATACACAGCTTGTTCTAGATGTTCCCGTTCGCATTCATATGGTAGGATGTCCAAATTCATGTGGACAAAGACAAATTGCGGACATTGGTTTGCAAGGAGTGAAATTAAAAACGAAAGAAAAAGGAATTGTTGAAGCGTTTGAAATTTATGTAGGTGGTACGTTATTAGATGGTGGTGTCTATAACCAAAAATTAAAAGGGAAAATTGATGGAGAAGATCTTCCGAATGTTCTTGTATCGTTTTTAACATACTTTAAAGAGCAGAAACTGCCAGCTGAAACATTTTATGAGTTTGTAGAACGCGTTGGAGTAGAAGATTTACAAGCAGCATTGAATCATATTTTAGAAGAAGTGATTGCATCTTAGGAGGGAGCAATATGGATTTGTATCGTTTTGAAGCAGTATTGGCAAATGATGTTGTTCCTGTAGTAGTTGTTGCACAAAGTGAGGAACAGGCATTTAGACTTGTTGAGGTAGAATTAGAGAAGTATTTTTTACCGCTGCCAGAAGTGAAGGAAATCTCTCTATATGAAAAAAAGAAGATTCGAAAAGGTGCAGCATTTGTCATTCATGAGCAGGAAACGTTGTAATACAAAATGACACTGATTTGAATAGAAACTTCCATTCGTAATAGGAATGGAAGTTTCACTTTACCCCGCACTAACGGGCAGTAATAACCTCAATTTAAGGTTTTAGGAAATCAAAGAAGCTAACTGCCCGTTAGTGCCCGATTTGTAGGGCTAGCCATCAGTGGGGGATGAAACTTTTCACTGATGGAAGTTTCACTTTATAGTAGAAATGAGGAGAGATGATGGGAAAGGTGTATATTGTTGGGGCAGGACCGGGAGATCCAGATTTAATTTCTGTAAAAGGAGTAAAGTGTATCGAGCGGGCGGATGTTATTTTATATGATCGACTTGTAAATAAAGAATTACTTTCTTATGCAAAGCCAGATGCTGACTTAATATATTGTGGGAAATTGCCAAACTATCATACGATGAAACAAGAAACCATTCACGCCTTTCTTGTTAAATATGCAAAGAAAGGAAAAATCGTAACGCGATTAAAAGGCGGGGATCCATTTGTATTCGGAAGAGGTGGTGAAGAAGCAGAAGCGTTAGCGAAGCATGGTATTCCGTTTGAAATTGTGCCTGGCATTACAGCAGGGATAGCTGCTTCGGCATATGCGGGTATTCCTGTAACACACCGAGATGCGAGCGCAAGTTTTGCTGTTGTGACAGGGCACCGAAAAGATGGTGCTGAAGAAGAAGTGAAGTGGGAAAACTTAGCGAAAGGTGTCGACACGCTTGCTGTTTATATGGGAGTAAGTAATCTTCCTTATATATGTGAACAGCTTTTGAAACATGGAAAAGGGGAAGATACGCCAGTTGCTATTGTAGAATGGGGAACTACATCATCTCAGCGAACCATTACAGGAACGCTAGGGACAATTGTAACGATTGCTGAAAAAGCGCAGATCCAAAATCCGAGTATGATTGTAATCGGGGAAGTTGTTCGTTTTCGTGAAAAAATCCATTGGTTTGAACAACAAGCTGACATTACGTATCCAGTAAGCGGAGCGCTATAAAATGAAAGCTGTGTTATATATATGTCATGGAAGTAGGCTGAAAGAGGCAAAAGAAGAAGCGATAGGTTTTGTTTCTTCTTGTATGAACCGTGTATCAGCTCCTATTCAAGAACTGTGTTTTTTAGAGTTAGCACAGCCTGTTATTTCAGAAGGATTTGTTAATTGCGTAAGAAGAGGAGCAACAGAAATTGTCGTTGTTCCTGTCTTTTTATTAGCAGCAGGGCATGTGAAAGAAGATATCCCAAATGAATTAAAAAAAATGCAAAATAAATTTCCTTACATTGCAATTACTTACGGAAATCCGTTTGGTGTTTCGGAATCACTTGTATCGGCTACGTATGAGGGAAGTGGCATTAAAGAGTATGAAAGTGAAGTGACTTTATTGCTAGTTGCAAGGGGGAGTAGTGATCCTGAGACGTTACAAGATATGAAGCGTATTGCTTCTCTGTTTGAAAAAGAGGAGAAAGTTAGAAAGGTAGAAGTATGTTATTTAGCCGCAGCAGAGCCTCGATTTGAGGGGGAATTAAAAGAAATTGTAGAACGAAATGAGGAGAATGTTGTCATTCTACCTTATTTATTATTTACGGGTCTATTAATGAAACATATTGAGAAGGAAGTGCGTGGATACCATTCTACAAATATATATGTAAGTCCTTATTTAGGGAAAAATCGTATGTTTCAAGAGATGCTAATTCAGAGAACGGAAGAAATATTAAGGGGAGATGAGTGTGTATCCACTTACAGTACGAATTGAAAAAAAACGTGTTGTTGTCATTGGTGGTGGAAAAGTGGCATCATTTAAAATCGCTCCTTTACTAAAAGCAGGGGCAAATGTAATTGTAGTGAGTCGTGCATTAGATGCGAGCTTAGTAAAACTTGTAGAATCGAGACATATTCGTTGGTTTCAAAAAGACTATGAAAAAGGTGATCTAGAAGGCGCGTTTTTAGTAGTAGCAGCTACAAGTGATGCAATATTAAATGAACATATTGCACAAGATGCGGCAGTAAACCAGCTTGTTAATGTAATTACTAACCCCGAAAGCGGAAATGTTCATTTTCCGGCAGCTATTCATCGAGGGAGGCTCAATGTTGCCGTTTCTACTGGAGGTGCAAGTCCAAAACTTGCGAAAAAAATTCGGGATGATATTGCGGCGAAATACGATGAGGTGTATGAAGATTACCTTGATTTTTTATATGAAGTGAGAATGAAAGTGAAGAAATTGTCTCTAGAAAAAAGAAGACAGAATATTTTATTACAAGAAGTGTTGAAGCTTGAATATATTCAAAATCAGCAGAAAAGGGAAAGGTTTTTACAAGAGTTAGATGAAAGGCTATGTGTAGAATAGAATACACGTATTGCTGAAAATATAAATAAAAAAACGAGATAAACCTTTCTTTTTAGGTGGAAGAGAGTATCCGATCATGCGTAGAAGTGTGCCCCATGCTAAGTAAAAACAAAGTGAGAAAACGAGAACAGGCGATCTTTTGGTTTTCATAGCAGCGATTTATATATGGGGAAATTAAAATGGATTTATCCCGCAAAAGCTCGATTGATGAGGGTTTTTCATCAGTGGGGATGAAGAACATCTCACTGATGGAAGTTTCACTTTATATAGCTGGATAAATTAAATTCTTCTTTACAAATATAATAATCTACTCTATAATCACAAGTAACTTCAATAGATGAAATCGATGAGCAAGAAGAGTACGTATATTTGATGCGTTCAGAGAGCTGGGGTAAGGTGTGAGCCCGGTACGATAAAATATACAGAATGGGCTTGCGAGAGGTATGCTGAACAGATTAGTAGGCAACCCGGGTTCCGCCGTTACAAGGATAGGGTATCGGAATTTTTCCTGTACCTGAACAAGTGGGATTTTTTAATCCAATCGAGGTGGTACCACGGTATTCTATTACATATATCGTCCTCTACATGCATAGTAGCGTGTAGGGGACTTTTTTATTTTCTAAAGGAGGTGGGCGAGTATGAAATGAAAGTGTATAATTGAGAAAAATAAAAATATTCAGAAAAGGAGAAGTTACGATGAAAGAAACACAGCAATGGACGTCGAAAATTGGTTTTGTACTCGCAGCAGCCGGAGCCGCAGTAGGACTTGGAGCGATATGGAAGTTTCCATACGTTGCAGGTAATGGAGGGGGAGGGGCATTTTTCCTAGTCTTCCTATTATTAACGTTATTTATTGGTATGCCTCTTCTTTTAGCGGAGTTTGTTATTGGTCGTAGTACACAAAAAGAAGCGGTTACGGCATATAAATTGTTAGTACCAAATAGTAAATTATATCCATGGATTGGTCGTATGGGAGTTGTCACTTGTTTTAGTGTATTATCCTTTTATAGTGTTGTCGGTGGATGGATTTTATTATATTTATATTATAGCGTGACAGGAAACTTTTGGAGTGGGGCAGTTGAATACGGAAAATTGTTTGAACAAACAATTTCGAATCCTGCTAGCGCAGTAGGTGCTCAGTTAATCTTTATGCTTTGTACGATTTTTGTTGTAAGTAAAGGTGTAGAAAAAGGAATCGAAAAGGCAAGTAAGTATATGATGCCGTTATTATTTATTTTGTTTATTGCTATTATTATTCGTGCTCTTACGCTTGACGGTGCTTGGGCTGGTGTAGAGTTTTTCTTAAAACCGGATTTTTCAAAGCTAACAGCCGATACGATTTTATATGCAATGGGACAATCTTTCTTTTCACTAACAGTAGGTGCTTCGGTAATGGTGACATACAGCTCGTACTTAAAGAAAGAAGAGCATTTAGCAAAATCAGCAACATCAATTGTGAGTTTAACAGTTTTTATTACAGTGCTTGCGGGACTAGCCATTTTCCCGGCAATCTTCGCATTAGGGGTTAAACCAACAGAAGGGCCTGGTTTATTATTCATTGTTCTTCCGGCTGTATTTGCGAAAATACCATTCGGACAATTTTTCTTTATTATGTTTTTAATTTTATTCTTCTTTGCAACGTTAACTTCCGCAATTTCGATGCTTGAAATTGTTGTGGCATCTGTAGCGAAAGATAATGAGAAAAAACGCCCTTCGGCATCATTTATTATTGGATTACTCATTTTTGCGGTTGGAATTCCGTCAGCCTTATCTTTTGGAGTTATGAGTGACGTCAAAATCTTTGGAAAAACATTTTTTGACTTAGTGGATTTTGCGGTAAGTAATGTATTGCTGCCGTTAGGAGTACTAGCGATTTCATTGTTTGTACCGAATAAAATGAGTAAAGATTTATTAATGAAGGAATTAGAAGTTACAGAAACGAAAGGGAAAACATTATTTAACGTATGGTTTTTCTTACTACGTTATATTATTCCGGTAACGGTAGTGATTGTATTTTTAAATGCAATTGGCGTGTTTAAAATGTTTACAAAATGAGCGGGGATCTTTCCCTGCTTTTTAATTTGAGTTTAGTTTTGTCGTTTTTATTCATTCTAATTGTTAGGTAAATGGTGCGTTTTAGAATATATAAAATGCTATATGTTGTTAAATAATGATGGGCGGGACAGTATAACTAAATTTAGGTTATGTATTATTTATATAAAAAACTCGGCATGTGCCGAGTTTTTTGTCGTTAAATATAAGGTGCTGGATCTACTGCGTTTGTTTTACCTACATTCCATTCACCAATATGAATTTCAAAATGTAAATGTTGACCAGTAGATTGTCCAGTATTTCCCATGAAACCTAATTGTTGTCCTTGTTTTACAGTTTGTCCGACAGATACAGAGCGGCTGCTCATATGAGCGTATACTGTTGTATATGTTTTGCCGTTCATACGATGTGATAAATAGACAACATTTCCATAACTAGATGACATGTCAGATCGAATTACAACACCATCAGCAGCTGCTGCAATTGGTACTGTACCAGAAGCTGCGATATCTAAACCAGCGTGGTGACCTCGTGAAGGGTCGTTAAATCCTGAACTGAATCTTCCGGCTGCTGGTTTTATAAAGCCACTTTTATTTGTATCGTGTGGTGTTGGAGCAGCTTGTACATCTTCCTTAGCAGAAGCGGCTTGTGAAGCCTGTTTTTGTGCTTCCTCAGCTTTACGAGCTTCCTCTGCCTTTCGTGCTTCTTCAGCTTTACGAGCTTCTTCTGCTCGTTTTTCTTCCTCAATTGCTTTTTGAACAGCTTGGCGTTGATTTTCTAAAATGCTTTTAGATTCTTCTAGACCTTCAATTTCAGAATCTACTTTTGATACTTTGGCGTGTAAATCGCTAATAAGTGCTTGTTGTTCTTGTTGATTTTTTTGAAGCTCTTGTTGTTTTTGCTCCAACTTTTGCTTTGATTCGTTCAGTTGTTGTTCTTTCTTTTCAACAGCTTCTTTTTCTGTTGTTACAGTTTCTTGATCGGTTGTTTGTTTTTTTACAATTTCTGTATCGTTGTTTAAAATCAAGCTAACGGAATACATATTATCTACAAGATCCGCGAAATTGTTTGAGTTCATCAATACTTCAGTTATGATATTTGTTCTTGGTTTTTCTTGCATGGATTGTAGTCGTTGTTTAATGACGTCCTGACGAGTGTCAATATTTGTTTGCAATTGCTCGATACGTTTCTTTTTCTCGGCAATTGTTTGTTGTGTTTTACTAATTTCTGTTTCTATATCGTTTAAATCAGCTTCATTCTTATTAATAGAAGCTGTTAAATCATCAATCTTTTTTTGTAAGTCTTGTATTTCTTTTTCTATCTGTTCTTTTTCTGCCGACTTGTCCTGTAATTCTTGTTGGTTGCCCTCTAATTCGGACTGAATATTAGATAATTTATCTTGACTTGTTTCCGCATATGCAGGTGATTGCAACGGAGAAACAAAAATAGTGCCTGCTGCTAAGACGCTGAAAGCTACAAATTTCTTTTTCATAATAGTGGTCTAGCTCCTTTCCCTATGATGTATATATCATAATTGGAAGAATACTGTCTATTGTTGTAATCATAATGTAAAGAAAGTTTTATAAATGTACTATGAATTGTCGGAAATGAGGTAATTTCTGTATATTATGTCGTTTGATATGATAGAAATAATGTAAAGAGAATATTGATAAACACTTTAAGGAATCGTTCTCATGTTAGGTTTTCTGACATGGGTTTTGTTCTTGTCAAGAAAAATATTTGCGTTCACGCAAACTTATTTTGTTGTCAGATTTCATTTTTTGATTTATCATTTTTAACAGGGACAAATGTAGTGAATTGTCGAATAATATGTAATACTCTTAATTTCTTGGCTTTATAGAAAGACAGAAAAATAGAGTTAAAGCATTTAAGAAGGGGGTTGCAGCAAGTTATGAAGAGAATTGGACTTGCATGGCAAATTTTAATAGGTCTTGCGCTTGGTATTACAGTTGGGGCGATTTTTTATGGTAATGACGCAGTTGCAGGATACTTACAACCAATTGGTGATATTTTCATTCGATTAATTAAAATGATCGTAGTACCAATTGTCGTAGCGAGCATCGTTGTTGGTGTTGCTGGCGTTGGTGATGTGAAAAAGCTAGGACGACTAGGCGGAAAGACAATTATTTATTTTGAAATTATTACAACAATTGCAATTGTTGTTGGTCTACTGGTAGCGAATATTTTCCAACCAGGAAAAGGCGTAAATATGGATGAATTAACAAAGACAGATATTTCAAAATATACTCAAACGACAGAACAAGTACAGAGTCACTCTTTTGCAGATACATTTGTAAACATTGTTCCGACGAATATTATGAAATCATTAGCTGATGGTGATATGCTTGCTATCATTTTCTTCTCTGTACTATTTGGTTTAGGGATTGCAGCAATCGGTGAAAGAGGAAGACCAGTTCTTCAATTTTTCCAAGGCGTAGCTGATGCAATGTTTTACGTAACGAACCAAGTTATGAAATTTGCACCGTTCGGTGTATTTGCTTTAATTGGTGTTACAGTTTCTACATTTGGTCTATCTTCATTAATTCCATTAGGGAAATTATTAATTGTCGTATATGGAGCAATGATCTTCTTTGTTGTAGTTGTACTAGGACTTACGGCGAAAATATTCGGAATCAACATTTTCCAATTCTTCAAAATTTTAAAAGACGAGCTGATTTTAGCGTATTCTACTGCGAGCTCAGAAACGGTTTTACCGAAAATTATGGAGAAGATGGAGAAATTCGGTTGTCCGAAAGCAATTACATCTTTCGTTATTCCAACAGGTTACTCGTTTAACTTAGATGGATCGACACTATATCAAGCAATTGCAGCAATTTTCTTAGCGCAAATGTACGGTATTGATTTATCCATTACACAGCAAATTACATTATTGCTTGTATTAATGGTTACATCTAAAGGGATTGCGGGTGTACCAGGAGTATCGTTCGTTGTATTATTAGCAACGCTTGGTACAGTAGGTATTCCAGCAGAAGGTTTAGCATTTATTGCAGGTATTGACCGAATTCTAGATATGGCACGTACAGCAGTTAACGTTGTAGGTAACTCTTTAGCAGCTGTTGTTATGTCTAAGTGGGAAGGTCAATATGACGCTGAAAAAGGACAAGCTTATTTAAAAGAGATTTCCAATAAACAAGCAGCATAATTATAATTTGAAAAGCTCTCACATAATATGTGAGAGCTTTTCTGTATAGGGGAGGAGAAGTTATGAAACGTAAGTACGGTAACGGTTCTTCTTGGGAGCGATTAATAGAGAAGACGTATACGGTGAAGAGCATAGAAGAAGGCATGTTAGGCATATTGCATATACTGAAAGTGAAAGAGCCTAGTTATAAAGGGTATAACGATAGAGAACTTTGTATTGTAAACGATGGATATACGTGGGTGCAATATTTTATAAATGATAAAAACTTTGCCATTACAGCTATGTTAGATGAGCAGAAGAATTTGGTACAATATTATATCGATGTGGCGAAAGAATATAAAATAAATGAACATGGTCTGCCGTATTTTGATGATTTATATTTAGATGTAGTAACATTACCGAACGGTGAGATTTATCTATTAGATGAAGAGGAATTAGGAGAAGCGTATAGGACTGAGGATGTTTCTAAGGAAGAATATGATTTAGCTTGGCGTACGGCAGAATGGATTATTACAACAATCAAAAGAAGAGAGTTTTACTGGTTTGCAATTTTAGAAACAGAAATTCAAAAGTTAAAATGATTGATACATTCGCGTTTTTGTATAAATATCAAAAAATACCAAAAAAAATTATACAAATAATAATTGACTTTTGTTTTGTAAGCGAGTAAAGTTAGGAAAGAAATTATTATTAAAAATAAAATATGAAACCTTCTTATAAAGAGAGGCGGAGGGACTGGCCCTACGATGCCTCGGCAGCGGACTCGATTTCAGAGTGCTGTGCCAAATCCAGCAAGCATGTGCTTGAAAGATGAGAAGAGTGTTTCTTATAAATGTATAAGACCTCTTCTTTTCGGAAGAGGTCTTTTGTTATGAGATAGAAAAGGTTTAGAACTAGGGAGAGATGATATTTTGAAACAAACGAAAGGGAATGGCTTAGCATTATTACCGCTTGGAATATTCTTAGCGCTATTTATTGGTTCTGGAATTATTACAGGTGATTTTTATAAATTGCCGATACTTGTAGCAATCTTAATTGCTGTAGGTACTGCATTAGCGATGAATAGACAAGAAAGCTTTACATCAAAAGTAGAACGGTTTGCCAAAGGGGCTGGTAATCCGGACATTATGATTATGGTATTAATTTTTGTACTTGCTGGTGCGTTTTCTGAAACAGCAAAAGGAATGGGTGGAGTTGATTCTACAGTAAACTTAGCGCTGTCTATTTTGCCACAAGGGTTTATCGTTGCAGGAATTTTTGTTATAGGGTCCTTTATTTCATTAGCGATGGGGACTTCGATGGGAACAATTGCAGCGTTAGCGCCAATTGCAGTCGGTATTAGCCAGCAAACAGATATTTCTATTGCACTAGTAATGGCGACAGTTGTTGGTGGAGCGATGTTTGGTGATAATTTATCATTTATTTCTGATACAACAATTGCAGCGGTTCGCTCGCAAGGGACGGAAATGAAGGATAAGTTTAAAACAAACTTTTTAATTGTATTACCAGCTGCGGTTATTACAATTGTACTGTTGGTTATGCTTACACTTGGAAATGATACAGAAATAAAAGCTCATGCATTCGATTGGGTGAAAATTTTACCATATGCGGGTGTGTTAATAACAGCACTACTTGGTTGGAATGTACTGATTGTATTAACGGGTGGAACAGTTTTATCAGGTATTATCGGTCTTATTGATGGTAGCTACACATTGGCAAGCTTCTTTAAAAGTGTAACAACAGGAATTAATGGCATGATGGAGCTAGTGCTCTTATCAATTTTAATCGGCGGAATGGTTGAAATTATTCAATATAATGGTGGTATTCAGTATTTAATGGACGTATTAACACGTAATATTCGTTCGAAAAAAGGTGCTGAATTTGGAATTGCTGGTTTAGTTAGTATGACGAATATGTGTACTGCGAATAATACAATTTCTATTATTTTTACTGGACCACTGGCAAAAAATATTGCGAATCAATATGAAATTGATCCACGAAAATCGGCGAGTGTATTGGATCTTTTCTCATGTTGTGTACAAGGATTAGTTCCATATGGTGCTCAAATGTTAACGGCGGCAGGTTTTGCTGCATTGTCTCCGATTGAATTGCTGCCATATGCGTTTTATCCAATCTTAGTTGGGATATGTGGTATAGTTTCTATTTTAATTGGTTTTCCAAGGTTTTCAAAAGTAGCGAAAAAAAAACAATATCATAAAACAGCATAGAGAAAAAGGATGCCTTATACAAGGCATCCTTTTTCTTTATATTCACCCTAATATAAGGCTGACTTGGAATAGGTCTTAAGTCTGAGGCGAAAACGGTTCTTAAGCTCGTTATGGAAAAACGAAAAAATAGTTAAGATAAGAGTATCAAATCGAAGGGAGGCAAGCACAAGATGAAACAATTTCTAGCGTTTATCGCAGCCGGTATTTTGGCTTTAATTGCTCTTGGTAGTCTTGCTGGTATTGTAGGATTCGCAATTGGAGCAGGAATTGTGTACTGGAGCTATAAATCATTTGTGCGAGCACAATCATTTTTTGGAAAGTTAGCTTGGGGTATTGCTGGTTTAATCGGCTTGTCAATCGCTCTATCTCATTCCCCAGCATTAATCGGTATCGCAGCATTAGTAGTTCTATACTACGGGTACCGTGAGTGGAAAAAAGAAAAAGATGTAGTAGTTGATTCCGCTTCAGAAAGTTCTAAACCATATAGCAACTTTGAAGATGAGTGGAACAAGTTAATGAAAAACTAATATAAAATAATTTAAATCATAAAGTAGAAGAGAGGAAGATTATAATGAAACAATCTTTATTCGGACGTGTACGCGATGCAATTTTAGCAGATTTTCACAATGTTTTAGATGAGAAAGAAAGAAAAAATCCAATCGCTATGTTAAATCAATATTTACGTGATAGCGAGCGTGAAGTAACAAAAATTGAAAAATTAATTCAGCGTCATAAAACATTAAAATCTAACTTTGCTCGTGAACTTGAGCAAGCTCGTTATTTCGTAAATAAGCGATCAAAGCAAGCTGTAATTGCGCAAGAAGCAGGGGAAATACAATTGCATGAACGTGCATTAGAAGAAGTAGCATACTATGAAGGGCAAGTAGCTCGCTTAGAAGAAATGTATGCAGGTGTAGTGGAGCAAATTGATGAGTTAGAACGCCGCCTTTCTGAAATGAAAAATAAGCTAAAAGAAATGAATGCAAAGCGTATGGAATTAATGGCACGCGAAAACATGGCCCATGCGAATCGTCGTATGAATACAGCTCTTCATAAAATGGATGAGAATAATCCATTCTTACGATTCGAAGAAATTGAAGATCACATTCGTGATTTAGAGCTTCGCATGAATGAAGAGCATGAGCGTGATACATTTGATATGAAAATTGCAAAACTTGAACGTGAAATGAAAGAAAAAAATGAAGTATCTTTAGACAAAGAAGTAATAAAATAATTGTAGTATATTATAAAACGAGCTTATAATATAGTGATAGGAGAAAAGGTGTTGGAAAGCAATACCTTTTTCTTCTATTTATATGTAACAAGAAGGGGGGAGCTGAAATGAAGAAACAATTTTCAAAATCACAATTAGTGGGGATGCTCCTCATCATATTTGGATTTGGTCTTTTTCTTGATATGGTTCTCGGACATTTTGAACCGGGTGCCCTTATTTTTGCGTTTATTATGATTATGTTCGGAAGGCACTATCGAAAAAAGAATCGTTATGTGAGAGGGAATGTGTTTTTATTTGTCGGGGGGATTGTTTTTTTATTCTTCCTGTTTTCATCAGCGGCCTTCGTACTCGTTGTATTTGCTTGTTTAGCTTTCATTGGTTATCAGCTTATTCAGGGACAGCAGAAACCAAAAACTGTACAAGTAGAAATTAAGGAAAAAGGATATATAGATGAAGAAAAACAAATCTATCGTACAGAACCATACCTTAAGAATATAATGGCTGGTAACATAAGAATGATGGATCATATTTATGAGTTAGAAGATATTAATGTCCAGTACGGAGTCGGTGATGTTGAAATTGATTTGACGACGGCAATGATTCCAGAAGGAGAAACAGTTATTGTTATTCGAGGTGTCATTGGTAACATTCGCTTGTATGTCCCGTATGATATTGAATTATCTTTAAACCATTCTGTTATTGTTGGTAGAGTACTACTTCCAGGACATGAAGAGACAGGATTTAATCGAAATGTTACATTCAAAACAGAACAGTATAAAGAAGCTCCTCGTCGTATTAAAATCATTTCTTCGCTTGTCGTAGGCGATACGGAAGTGAGGAAAGTATAATGAAAAAACAAGGAAATATTTCATGGATGTATATTCGTTACTCTATGTTATCTTCTGTTAGTATCGCACTTATTTGTACGATTGTATATGTATGGAAAAGCGGGCAAGATGTATATGCTTTATTGTGGAAAGAATCCATTGCTTCTGTTCCAATCGGTTTGTTAATTATGAGTACAAGTCTTCTTATTGGAGGAATTGTAGGGTATGCAATTGGCTATTATATGCAGCAGCGTATCCAAGGCTTAAATACTTTCTTGTTTGAGGTAGAGCGCGGAAATTTTCCAAAGGATGTTTCGTTTACTGCGGAAGATGAATTTCATGAAGTAGAGCGAAAAGTCATCGCGCTGGCTCGAAGGTTAGAGGAACAGGCCGGGTTATTTCAAAAAGTAACGAATGAACGAGCTCATTGGAATGAAGAAATGAGGCAAGAAGCTATTTCTCAAGAAAGGCATCGATTAGCAAGGGAACTGCATGATTCAGTGAGTCAGCAGCTTTTTGCAATGTCCATGATGATGTCAGCGATTAACGAGCAGGTAGATCAAATTCCAGAAACAACAAAAAAGCAATTGCAGCTTGTGGAAAATATGGTTGTCAATGCACAATCAGAAATGCGGGCATTGCTTCTTCATTTGCGTCCTGTGCAATTAGAGGGTAAAAAATTAACAGAAGGTATAGAAGAATTGTTAACAGAGCTTTCAAGAAAACAACATATGAAAATTGAATGGTTGATTGAGCCAATCCAATTAAAAAAAGGTGTGGAAGATCATTTATTCCGTATTGTACAAGAAGCATTGTCTAATACATTGCGACATGCCAAAGCAAAGAAAACTGAAGTTCGTCTTCGTCAAATTGATCAATATGCAATTTTAAAAATCATTGATGATGGTGTTGGGTTTGAAGTAGGTGTCAATAAAGCTGGATCATATGGTCTAAGATCTATTCAAGAGCGTGTCCATGAAATTGGTGGAACATTAAAGGTATTAAGTTTTCCGAGTAAAGGTACACAAATTGAAGTGAAAGTACCAATTATGATAGAGAGAGAGGGGGAGTAGTGTGATTAAAGTATTGCTTGTTGATGATCATGAAATGGTTCGAATGGGTGTATCTGCATATCTATCGACTCAACCAGATATCGAAGTAGTCGGAGAAGCTGAAAATGGAAGAAAAGGTTCAGAATTAGCATTAGCATTAAAGCCAGATATTATTTTAATGGACCTTGTGATGGATGAAATGGATGGTGTTGAGGCAACCCGTGCAATTATTCAAGAATGGCCTGAAGCAAAAATTGTAGTCGTCACAAGTTTTCTAGATGATGAAAAACTATATCCTGTCATTGAAGCAGGTGCAACGAGCTATTTATTAAAAACATCAAGAGCGAGTGATATCGCAGATGCAGTACGAGCGACTTACGATGGGGAAACAGTACTCGAGCCGAAAGTCACTGGAAAAATGATGTCTCGTATGCGCCAAAAGAAAGAGCAGCCACTTCATGAAGATTTAACAGAACGAGAGTTTGAAATTTTATTATTAATTGCAGAGGGAAAAAGTAATCAAGAAATTGCAGATGAATTATTTATTGCACTTAAAACAGTGAAGACGCATGTGAGTAATATTTTAAACAAATTAAATGTAAGTGATCGTACGCAGGCGGTTATTTATGCGTTTCGACACCAATTAACGAAATAAGGTGAGACTTCCACTGGATATGACTTGTTTCATTGGTGGAAGTTTTCTTTATTGACGTATTTATTTGAAAGCGTTATCATTTAATTAGAAACAGTACATACAAAGGGGGAGAATGTATGTTAGTTCAAACAGTATTTGAAATGGGGAAAAGTAAAAACTTAGGAAGTTATGTGAATGCATTGCAATCACTTAAGGAGCAATATGATATTGAAACAGAGCGTATTGCGATAATTGAAGCGACAGAAGAATATTATTTATTTCTAATAAAACAAAAAGATAGCTATGATGTTGTGAAAGTAGAAACAGTTGATACGAATCTTGAGTATTATACGAAAGCATATAAAGTAAGTAGTTTTAATCATACTTCTTATCAAGTGTGAAAAAAACTCCCTGAAATGGGAGTTTTTTTACTAGGATACTTTAGGTTCAGAAGAGGTTTCCATTAGTGGTACTGGTTTTGTACCTTTTAACTTTGCGACTACAAGGCCGATGATTGCACCAGCTAATGCAGGTAAGACCCAGCCGATTCCTTCGTTATAGAATGGAATAAATTCAAAGTAAGAAGTAATGAATGTCACCGGCACATTCCCTTGTTTTAATCCATCAAATATACTTACGACTGCAGCTCCAATTAAAGAGCCGACATAAACAGAACGATAACCACCGAAATATTTATGAAGTAGTGATAGTAGTACAAGTACGATAGCAATGGGATATACAACAAGTAAAATTGGTACAGAGATTGTAATAATTTTTGTTAAGCCTAAGTTTGCTACTAAAAGTCCTAGTGCACAAATTGTGCCAGCTAAACTTTTGTATGAAAATTTTGTAAATAATGTTGAGAAATATTGGCTACATGCTGATACAAGTCCAACGCATGTTGTTAAACAAGCAAGTGTTACAATGAGTGCTAATAAGGAAAGACCATATGGACCGAATAGTTGTTGAACGATAACTGTAAGTAATTGACCACCATTTTTTGCATATCCAAGTGAAACGCTAGTTACGCCTAGCCAGCCAAGTGCCCCATATACGAGTACGAGTCCTGTGGCTGCAATAAGTCCTGCTTTTGTCGTTGCGATTGCAACTGCCTTGCGATCTTCTACACCTTTTGAGCGGATTGCATTCACGACGATAATTCCAAATGCCAGAGCCGAAATTGTATCCATTGTTAAATAACCTTCCATAAATCCTTTGAAAATTGGAGAAGTCTGATACTCTTGCATTGCTGGACCGGATTGTCCAAGTGGTGTAAATACACTTTTTACAAATAATATGAAAATAGAAAGTAATAAAATAGGTGTTAACACATTTCCGATTCGATCTACTAGTTTAGAAGGATTTAAGCTGAGCCAATATACGATAGCGAAGAAAATAACTGTATAAAGAAATAAAGCTAAGCTACTTGTTTGAATTGTTGCTGGTAGGAAAGAACTAACACCCATTTCATAAGCGACGTTAGCAACACGCGGAATTCCCATAGATGGGCCAATGGCAATATAGACAATAACTGTAAAGAAAATTCCGAACATTGGGTGAACATGACTTGCAAGTTGTTGCATTCCATTACCTGAAAGAGAGATGGCAATAACAGTTAATAGTGGTAAGCCAACCCCTGTTAGTAAAAATCCAAATATCGCTGGCCAAAAGTGTTCACCAGCATTTTGTCCAAGCATTGGAGGGAAAATTAAATTACCTGCTCCAAAAAATAAAGAAAATAGCATAAGACCTGTGGAAAAAACATGTTTTTTTGATACGGTGTTCATTGTTTTTCCTCCTTTTATAAAAATTCATTTGTAAGAACACAAAAAACTCGCCCCTTAAAAAGGGACGAGTTATATTTACCCGCGATACCACCCTAGTTCATACACGTAGAAATACATCTATATGTATGCGGCTTTGCAATGTACAACATGATACGTGTTCCTTGTAACGGGGGACAGCCGGTAAGAACTTACTACATCGTTCGGTTCTACTTCTCGGAGATGATTTTCGGTTACGCACTGAACATTGACTTTCAGCAAGATGCCAACTCTCTGGGGAACAGCCCTATAACGTACTCGTTCTCGTTAATGAATTTTGTTTAAGTATTCTGACAGTATTTTCACATGTTTTTTTATGAAGTCAATAGTTTTTTTGAATAAAGTTTTGGGGAAGTGTATTTATATGAGAAGTGGAACGAATAAAGTCTGCAAAAGCTTCTTGATCTGTCGGGCCTTTTATACGATTTCTTCCTGTTTTGAAAGTTATAAATTTATCTCCCCCATTTGCTAAAAAAGAGTTGACCACAACAGAGTATGTTTGATCGTCTTGTAAAGGTCTCCCGTTCTCTAATGAAATTGTTTGGATAACGTTATTTTTCCAACTATAGCGAATGCCTGAAACTTGTAGTATGCGAGTTTCTCCTTGCCATTGCTCTTGCAAGACGTTTCGAATTTCTTTTCCGGATAACTCCATTTTTATTAATGGATTGCCGAATGGTTGTATGAGGAAAGTATCTTCCCACGTAATTTTTCCTTTTTGTAAATTATGTCGGATGCTTCCAGGATTTACAAAAGAAATATCCGCTTGCATAGTTTGACGCTGAGCTATCGCAAGAAAGGTTCCCAATTTTGATTCGCCGTGTTCATTTTGATTCCGTGTTAACTCATATTCGGTTACTCCCAGTTGTTCATCTACTTTAGATTGGATTTTTGAGGCGTAAGAATCTATCCAGTTTTTTGTGTGTAAATCAGGAGAAATTGCATTTTGATAAACAGGGACAATTGTTGCATATTTCTTCGTAATATCTTTCGTTTGATGATTTAATGTAACAGTTACGTTTGAAAAGGCTTTTCCATATGAATACGCTTGAACAAGTAGTTTTCCGTTTACATTGCCGTTTATATAAGAGTGGCTATGCCCACCAAATATAATATCAACGTCAGTATCTAACTGATTTGCCAAAGCAGCTAAAGCGCCGTTAGTGTTACCTCCTGTTGTATTACCGCCAAGATGGGCAAGAATAACAAATGCATGAATACCTTTCTTTTGTAGTTGATGTACATAGGAATTAATGGAAGAAGCTTCATCCAAAAAGAGAACAGAGGACATATCGGTATGCATCGTTAAAAAGGGGGTATCTTTTGTAACGACACCAATGAAGGCAATTGGAATACCATCAATCCATTTAATTGTATAGGGAGGGAAGAGAGTCTGTTTCGTGCTACTATCTAAAACATTGGCACATACATAAGGAAATGAACTGCCTGAAAACGAATTTGCTTCTGTAGAGGAGTGACCACTAATCAATTGTTGCAGAGCATCAGGGCCTCTATCAAACTCGTGATTTCCTATTGTACCGACATCAAATTGAAGATTATTTAAAAATTCCATTGTTGGTTCATCATGAAACAGTGCTGAAATCGGAGGACTCCCGCCAATCATATCTCCTGTATGAACAAGTAGGGTGTTATGGTTTTTATCTCGGTAGGATTCAATATAAGCGGCTACGTAATCAGCGCGTCCTACGGCCTTACCGTGCAATGTTGAAGTGGTATTTAATTGGCCGTGAAAATCATTGAGGCCGAGAATTTGCACGGATACATCGGTAGGTGGAGAAGGAGAGAATAGAGCGGAAAAAATCAGTTTGATAAGAAAAGAGAGTAATAAGAAATAGTTCATATTGACACTCCTCTATTAAACTTATTTTAAGGTGTGGATTTCACTGGTTGATCGTGTATTTCTTTTGCACGGATGGATAGTAATCATTTAACTATATACATATAAATTAAAAAACGACATGAAATCATTCTTTTTAGATGGGAGAGAGGATCCGACTATGCATAGAAGCGGTCAGATCCTTTTCCTGCCCGATGCGAAGTGAAAACAAAGGGAGAAAATGAGTATGGGTTCCTTTTGGTCTTTCATAGCAGCAATTTATATGTTGGGAAATGGAGAAAACCTACATTGATGGAAGTTTCACTTTATTGTATGAGGAGTGGGAGGGAATCTTTTGTAAAAAGTACGTAAAAGTATAGAAGAAATGTAAATTTTTTTGAGAAATATGACAATTAAAAACAGGAAGGCAGGAATCTTTTTTATCAATAGAGAATAATACTACAATCCACTTGATGGAAAGAACAAACCAAAAAGAGGTGACGGAAATGCTTGCGATGGGTGTATTGTTTGGAATTATAGTAATTTGTGGTTTCATATGGTTATATTATTCGCGTTCGTTTAAACAAGCAGAAGTGTTACTCTTACAAAAAGGTAGTTTGTTGACAAGTCAATCTAGATATTTAGTATGTCCAAGGTGTGGAAGTGCACAGGCCAGAAGTGGAGGATATCAAGAGTGTTGCAAAATTAGGTTATGAAAGAAGAAGCCTCACATAATTATGTGAGGCTTTCTTAAGATTTTGTGGCACTCCAAATGGTCCAGCAATCTTGTTCGATAATCGGAGCTATGTTGTGTAGCTCAGTATGAATATGATGTAGAAGCTGAGAAAGTTCATTGTCCGTTAATTCGTATAAAATAGATCGGCCTGTTCGTGGTGATAAATCTTGTAGTAGTGTTTCAATGGAATCATGGATTTTTCGTACTTCCCACATTGTTTGAAGTGGAAGTGGGTGCATGCCGTGTTGTGCTATTAATTGTAGTATGTGCGTTGCTTTCGGTCTTCGCTTTTCCTCTATTTGAAGGAGCTTAGGATGGACGGAGAAGAAATATCCACGAATATGTTCTGGGCTTCCGGGAGTTGTACAATCTTCGATGGTGCGATCTTGAAGAATAAGCATTCCATTTTTCTTTAAGATACGTGAGGCCTCTTGTAAAAATTTCGGGATGTCTTGTAAATGATGGATAACAGCACGAGAAATCACAATATCAAAAGCTTCATTAGCAAACGGCATATGGTGGGCATCACCGTGAATGAATGAGATGTTTTGGAAGGAAGCGCAATTTTCTGCCGCTGCTTGCAACATCTTTTTTGAGAAATCGAAGCCAACGACGTTGCTAGCTCCCATAAGAGCCAGTTCTTTCGTATAAATACCACCACCGCAGCCAATATCGATTATGTTTTTACCACTCACATCAATTATATTTTGGATCATTTCACACCAAGAAAAATCTGCTTTTCGCGCAGCGTAGGTGTATTTATTAGTAGCATCATGAAAATTAATGGACATATGAAAATCTCCCTTCGTGTTTAGTATATCTCATTTCATCATACATAACGTTTTTGTTTCATTTTCAAGGACAATAAGCTTTTCTTATTGTTCTAGATAGGAGGATTTGGAGTGAGCAGAAAGTATTTGCTAATTATATTCCTTTTTTTATTAGCATCTTGTAGTCAAGTTGAACAAAAAAAGGAGAAAAAACAAGTAGAAGAGACGGTGAATACTATGCAGGAAAGTATGCAAGTAATAATTATGCAGAAAGGAAAGCTCGAAAAGGTTTTAAAACAAGAGGAAGCAAAAAAAGTAGTCGATATTATTGATAGGGCTGAGAAACAAAAAATAACAGGGAGTTTTGGAGAGCCAGAGTACGAAATTCAAATTGAGAACAATGGAAAGAAGAAAATATATCGTGCATGGTTAAGAGGAGAAGATCGCCAAGGTTGGCTACAAGATGAAAAGGACACGTATATGCTTACAAAATCTGATACAGAACAACTTTTATCTATACTTCCGATTGTCCCTGAATCAATAAGCGATGATGCGAAAGAGAATGTATTAACAGAAGTGACAAAAAAGGATTTGCAAATTACTGCTTTTCACATTAAAGCAAATGAAAAGCACATAAATTATACAGTATTTTATACAATTTCGGATTCTTTATATAAAACATTGGAAAAAGAAAAAGAGTACTATTTTCAATTGACTTTTCCTGCTAAAGTACAACAAATAATTGGAAAGAAAACAAGTGAAGTGATGAAAGGTGAGAAAGTGAGAGAGGGATATAAAAAATATGAAGTGAGTATTGTTGTACCAATAGAGCATGTATCAGCTTCTCAAATAAAAGCATTAGAAACTTATTACGATGATTATGATTTACAAGTATTAAATCATAAAGAAGAAAAAGTAGGCGTGTTTCAAAATATTATTCAAATTGTAAAAGATTATGGTGAAAAAATGAATTTGCAAAGATAGCTAAACTCTTTCCTAGGAAATGATAATAGAGTGAACCTAAAAGGTCCACTCTATTATTTTGTTCTTGTAGACGGCTCATTTAGTGATTTTCGTGTAATAAGATAGGAAATCATAAGAGCAGAAAGAATAATAAGAATAATAAATAGATGCTTTGGTAACAAATCTAATAGCAAGACATAGCCAACGGTATAAAAGATTAATGCCGAAGCTAAAAAGGAAAGGGTGCTAATTATGAAAGATTGTAATGTCATTTTTTCTCTACCTCCTTTCGTTATTAGTTTTGGCTAAAATTGGATAAAATAAACGTGGTTTCCAATGAAAGAAAAATATGGCATAAAAGAGCAAAAGAAAATGGAAGGAGAGAGAGATGAAAAATAATACAAAAGGGTTATGGGGAATTGTAGCGGCAGTGGGAATATTTCTGCTTTCTAAGTTGAAATGGGTATTTGCGATTTTTAAATTCGCAAAGTTCTCAACAGTATTGAGTATGCTATTATCACTTGGGGCATATGCTGCTATATATGGATGGAAATTTGGTGTAGCGCTGATTTATCTGCTTTTTGTTCATGAAATGGGACATTTGTGGGCAGCGAAACGAAAAGGTATACCTACGTCTCCAGCAATCTTTATTCCATTTATGGGTGCCCTTATTGGAATGAAAGAGATGCCAAAAAGCGCAAAGGATGAAGCTTACCTTGCTTATATGGGTCCTTTTTTTGGACTGTTATCATTTTTACCAGCAATTCCGCTCTATATGATAACAAAGGAACCCTTTTGGGCTCTTGTTATTTTACTTGGAAGTATGTTGAACTTTTTTAACTTGATTCCAGTTTCTCCGCTAGACGGGGGACGAATTATTTCTGTTGTAAGTACAAAAATTTGGATATTGGGTCTAGCTGTATTACTTGGATATTCTATTTTCTTTAAGAGTATTATGGGGGGATTCATCTTTATAATCGGTTGTATGGAGCTGTATAGGGTAATGAAGCGAAATAAACCAATTGAAGAATTAGGATATAAAATAGATGTGATGAAGGTTTACCTTGTGAAATTTCAAGAAGAGCTCCAAGAAACAGAAGCTGTTCACCGAACAATCTATATGATCCATCATGAAATGAATTTACTAAAGAAAAGAGAAAAAGAGAATAAATTAGAAATAGGAGAGCGAAAAAAGATTGAAGTATTAGAGTACTTACTACCAAAATTTGAGCCGCTTGACTATGTACCATATGAAGATGAAAAAGAAGAGCATTCTATTCGTATAAAAGAAGCACTAGAGGTATCAGAAAGAAAAATGAACGAATGGAAAAAAGAAAAGAAACAGCAAGAAGACTACTATAAAGTGGATGCAAAAACAAGATGGATAGTGTTTGCTTGTTATATTGGCTTACTTGCGATACTTAGTTATGCTGCTTATGAAGGGTATGCTGTTTTGCAAGATCACCTGCCGCAGCGAAATGTGTAGAAAAAAGTGTCGAAATGATAGGAAGTATTTATACAGGAATTCTGTTTCTGCAAGAGAATGTTACAAATATAACAGTATATATAAGTACCAATTGAAAAAAGGAGTTATATAGAAATAGATGTAACATTCATGGTAGAAAAGGAGTTTGGTATATGAAGAGAGTGTGGGCGATACTTGGAATTGTTATTGTGATGGGCATTACAAGCTATAGTTTAATGAGAGTAGTGTTACATTATGCGAGTAAACCTGTTGGAGTATCTGCACTGCCGCAAGTAGAAAATGTGGAAGAAAAGAAAAAAGTATTACAATTCATCCACACGACACACGAAGATTATAACAATCTCTTAAATTATGGAAAAGCTGAGAGATATACGGAAGGGGATTGGAATCATTTAGTGCAGTGGTTTCAAGAACAAGAACCGTCTTTAAAAGATATACATAGGGAGATAAAAAATGAGAAGATAAAACAAGATGTAAAACGAAGTTATGAAATATTGAAAAAAGGCATAGAGGTTCGGAAGATTGAATATGTAGTTTATGCTCATCGTGTTTATCACGACTTGGATATTTTAGTAAATAAATATACGGGTGAAACAAATATATGGGGATATACAGAGTTTGGAAATGGAAAAGATGTAAAAGTGATTGAACAAATTTTATAAATCTAGTAATAAGCTAGCTAAAATATTGGCTAGTTTATTTTTTTTTTTTTGGGAAAGATAGGAAAATAAATAAAGTGAACATTTAATCAGTGTTTTACTAGTACGTAATGAAGGTTAAATCTAAATCGTTCATACATTTTTCACAAAAACACCATGTTTATAGTGATTAAAATCACAACCTTCCATCTTGGCTTCATTTACAATAACAATAGACAAGGAAATAGAGGAGTGGAATTCAATGTTAAGTGAAAAAACAATTGAAATTGTAAAATCAACAGTACCATTATTACAAGAAAAAGGTGTTGAAATTACGACGCGCTTTTATCAAATTATGTTCTCGGAACATCCTGAGTTATTAAATATTTTTAACCATGCAAATCAGAAAAAAGGAAGACAGCAACAGGCACTGGCAAATGCTGTTTATGCCGCAGCGATGTATATTGATAATTTAGAAGCTATTATCCCTGTTGTAAAACAAATTGCTCATAAACATAGAAGTTTAGGGATTAAAGCAGAACATTATCCAATTGTAGGTACATGTTTACTACAAGCAATTAAAGAGGTTGCAGGAGCTCCAGAAGAAGTGTTAAATGCTTGGGGAGAAGCGTACGGTGTGATTGCTGATGCATTTATTAGTGTTGAAGCAGAAATGTATGACGAAGCAGCGAAAAAAGAGGGTGGCTGGAGAGATTTCCGTAACTTTGTCGTTTCGAAAAAAGAGCAAGAAAGCGACGTAATTACATCGTTTTATTTAAAACCAGAAGATGGAGAAGAGTTATCTTCATTCTTACCAGGTCAGTATGTAACGGTTCAAATAAAAATAAATAGTGAAACATATACACATAATCGTCAGTACAGCTTATCAGATGCTCCTGGAAAAGGCTACTATCGCATTAGTGTGAAACGAGAAACAGGTGCTGAGACACCGGATGGAAAGGTATCTAATTATTTACATGATCATATTCAGGAGGGAGATATCCTGCCACTAAGTGCACCAGCGGGAGACTTTGTATTAAATATGGATTCAAATCTACCGGTTGTGCTAATCAGTGGTGGCGTTGGTATTACGCCGATGATGAGTATGTTAAATACATTAATTGAGCAAGCTTCAAATCGTAAGGTATACTTTGTTCATGCAGCATTAAATAGCAAAGTGCATGCGATGAAAGAGCACATGCATCAAGTAGAGAGCGACTATGAGCAAGTAGAAGCATACACTTGTTACTCTTCACCGACAGAACAAGATCTACAAGCACAAAACTTTGATAAAGAAGGTTTCATTGATTTAGATTGGTTACAATCGATTATTCCTACAAATGAAGCGGAATTTTATTTCTGCGGCCCAGTACCATTTATGAAGCATATTAATAAGGCTTTAGTAGAATGGGGCGTTTCACCTGAACGCATTCATTATGAATTTTTTGGACCAGCAGCAAGCTTAGCATAAGGCAAATAAAAAACGAGGTGTTAGTTCACCTCGTTTTTTATTTGTTCTCGTAACAAGCGATTTACTGTTTCGCGACGTACACCGATAAGTTGTCCAATTTCGGTTTGTGTTAATATTTCGTAGATGGGAATGCCCCCTAAATATAGTGCAAACCACTCTTGTAAACGATGTAGACGTTCTTTTGGAGAAACAGTTGTTAATTGATCGATTCGCTGCTGCATCATTCGTAATTTCGTTTGTAGTTGCATGGCGATATCAGCATATAATTCTGGATTCTCTTGTAGTTTTTCGTACCATGTATTACATACAATGGGCTCGACCTCTGTTTTAATTAAAGCGATGGCTGTACCATGATATTCTTTCGGTGAAATTAAAGAATGGTGAGGGATTGTCTCACCGGGTACGATAATGTTAAATAAAAATGGTGTTCCGTCTTCTTGTAACCGAACGACTTTCAATAGACCAGTTTTAATAAAATATAAAGGTCCTTCCTCACCTTGACGGAATAATATGTCTCCTTTATGTAAAATCAATGTTAGCACCTCATTTAAGCATTCCTATTGGTTCATTTTAACAGATTTATAGTGTTTCCGTATTAAAAATATACATATAGAAGAAGATAAGCTCGCAAAACAGCAATTTTATTGACGAAATGTATGCTATTACAGTAGTATACTACTTAGTGTGTAATAGTACTAGCAATGAATACGCTGTAGGGGGTTTAGTATATTGTTAGATGCGAAAATGACTGATATGAAAATTCCAGCTAATGCGGTAATACATGTGGAAGAGATGAAAGGTGGAGTCGTTCTATCAGTTGAAATAGATGGTCAAATTATCTATACAATGGCTTATGACGAAGAAACGGATAGTTATGCTGAATTGTATGATAGAAATGATAAACGAGCACGTCAAGTACATGAAGATTTTATGGGATGGTCACTCCTTCACTAAAAAGATGTCAATATGACATCTTTTTTTGTTAAATCGATAGATTATACGAATTCATGTAATAAATGGATGAGAGTTGTAATAATTGCTTTTGCATTGTTAGCACTTTGTAACGGCAAAGTCTCTATTTTTTCGCTATGATAGGAATAACAGCCACAGCTATAGGAGTGATCAACTTGAACAGATTAAATATTTCAAATTTAATGTTGTTATGTGTGTGTGCAGTATTATGTGTCGTGTTAGGGACATTTTTATATTCTTGCGTATAAAAAAACGCATTCTAAAAAGAACGCGTTATAGAAATGAAGTAATAATTAATCTAGTTCCAAGAATAATCAATGTAATACGTAATAAATTAATAATCGCATTACCGCTTAATTTTGTATTAATGTAAGCTCCGATTTTTCCACCAATCCAAGCACCTGGAATAAGAATCAATGCATAGATCCAGCTAACATTTCCAAGAGAAATATGAGTCAAAGAACTTACAATTGCTGATAAAAAGACAATAAACATTGAAGTTGCAACAGCAATTTGTGCAGGAAATACAAAAAGAAGCATCATTGCTGGAACGAGCAGTGCACCGCCACCAATTCCAAATAATCCAGATATGAAACCAACTGCAAATGCGATAATAATGGAGAGAAACGGTGGGAATTGATAATGAACAGTTTTACCTTCAGCATCTGTGAAAGTTCGTTTAATAACAGTTGCATTTGAGAGGGAAAGAGGTTTCAATTTATCACGTAACAAGAGAAGAATAGATACAAAAATAAGGAAAATTCCAAAGTATAAAGAGAAAGAATCCTGATTCAAAAATTTGTTTGCCCACGATCCAATAATACCTCCAGGACCGCTCCCTACAAATAAAATAAGTCCACTTTTATAATCTACTCGCTTATGTTTCATATAAGTAAGAGTAGAGGAGAGACCAGTGAAAACTACGGTCACCATTGATGTTCCAACTGCGAGCTGTGGTGATAAACTATGCAGTCCAATCAGTAAAGGTACAATGATAATTCCCCCACCAAGTCCTACTAGGCTTCCGACTGTTCCTGCGATTAATCCAATGAAAAGTAACATGATGTATTCCAAAATTGCCAACTCCCCTGTATAACTAATACAACATTTATTATACACACTTTTTGAAAGGAAATAAGATTGTTCACAAAAAAGTCGTCTTCCTAGAAAAATAAGGAAGACGACTTTTGATTAGAAAATTAAATGTAATAGGTAATAGAATAAAGCAGCTAAAGAAGCTGAAATTGGAAGTGTAATTACCCATGTAATTAACATACGTTTTGCAGTTCCCCATTTTACACCTTTTACACGATGTGATGCACCTACCCCTAAAATAGAAGAAGAGATAACGTGCGTTGTACTAACTGGTAAATGAATAAATGTTGCGCCAAAAATAACAAGTGATGATGATAAATCGGCAGCTACCCCGTTTACAGGACGAATTTTCATAATTTGTCCACCGACAGTTTTAATAATTTTCCATCCACCGACAGAAGTACCAAGCCCCATTGCGATCGCACAAGATAATTGTACCCAGAACGGGATATCGCTAGAAGTATGATAGTTATTTGCCATAAGAGCCATCGTAATGATTCCCATTGCTTTTTGTGCATCATTCGTACCATGTGTATAAGCTTGTAATGCTGCGGTAAACACTTGGAATAAACGGAAATTTTGATTTGTTTTCGTTAAGTTAAAGTTTTTAAAGACAACTTTAAAAATACTATACACGATAAAACCAATAACAAATGCAACGATTGGTGAAATGATTAAAGCTTCAAGAATTTTTATGAACCCTTTAAAATTTAACGAGCTAAAACCAGCAGCAGCAATTGCTGCACCTGCGATTGAGCCAATGATTGCATGCGAAGAACTACTTGGAATACCATAATACCAAGTGATCAAATTCCAAGCTATTGCCGCAAGCAAAGCAGCTAAAATTACAAGGGAGCCATTTGGTAAGGCAAATGGGTCAACGATATCTTTTGTAATCGTTTTTGCTACACCTGTAAATGTCATTGCACCTAAAAAGTTCATAATAGCTGCCATAATAATTGCATGTCTAGGCTTTAGAGCTTTCGTCGAAACAGCTGTTGCAATAGCGTTTGCTGTATCGTGAAATCCATTGATAAAGTCAAAAGCTAAAGCGCAAATGACTACTAAAACAGTCAGTATCAAGAGTGTATCCATGATCAAACTCCTTACGCGTTCTTCATAATAATTGTTTCTAATACGTTTGCAACGCTTTGACAGCTATCAGCTACTTCTTCAAGCTCTTCGTAAATCTCTTTAAATTGAATAATTTTAATCGGATCTTTTTCACGAGAGAATAAGTGCTTAATCGCATGACGACGAATATCATCACATTGTGACTCGTAATCCTTAATCTTAATCGCATTTGTACGAATGTCGACTAATTTTTTGTTAGACATTAGTTCAACAGAGTTTGCAATTTCAATCGCACATTGATTAATTGCTTCTACGAATTTAATCATGTATTCATCAGCTTCTGTAATAGAATACATTTCGAATAGACCAGCACTGTGATCTAATCCGTCTAATACATCATCCATACTCATTGCAAGCTGTAGGATGTCTTCACGTTCAATAGGAGTAATAAACGCTTTGTTTAGCTCCATAATGATTTCGTGAATAAACGAGTCACCTTTTGACTCATATTCTTTCATGCGCATAGAAAATTCTTTTAAATCGCTAGCATTTTTAATTTTATACTCCACGAAAAACTGCGCGCCTTCTTTTAAATTTTCAGAAACATTCATTAACATTTCAGAAAATTTATCTTTTTTAGATTTAAAGACCATTATTGTTACCCCCACGATAAAGTAATATATGTAAAATATATTGGCTAGTCAATTCTAACAAAAAACTGTCGTTTTTTAAAACATTTTATCGAAAAGTTTACAAAAACTTAACATAATACATATTGATGCATTAATAATATTACTAAAGACTAATGAATATCTTACTTGTAGAATGTCCTCTTCTTGTAAAAAGTATGAATGTGAAAGAAATACTTTACACTTGACGAACTATTGCGTTATTATAATAAATTTAAAAGGAGAGAGTTTCTTCCTTTTTCTAACGGAAGTGTAAATAAATGAAGGAAGTGAATAAATGAAATTGAACAACACTCATTTCAAGAAAATGCTTGAGTGGTTCAACAAGAGGAAAAAACTGCGCAATATATTATTAATTTTTGGCGTTTTTTTCGTTACCCTATTTATTGCGGTAAATATAATGATCTCCATTCAAGACATATCTGCATTAAAACAGGCTGTTCCGCAGCCAACACTTATTTATGATGCAAATAAAGAAGTGGCAGCAAAGCTATCTTCTTCCAAGACGGAAGGGATTAAAAGAAAAGATATCCCTGATATTATGATTCAAGCGATTGTAGCAGTAGAGGATAAGAAATTTTATAGTCACCGTGGTATTTACTATAGTGGGATTATGAGTGCAATAATAAAGAATATTACTGCTGGGGAAGTGGTGGCTGGAGGTAGCACGATTACACAACAGCTTGCCAAAAATGTGTTTTTAACGCAAGAACGTACATTCTCGCGCAAATTTAAAGAGTATTTTCTTACAAAAAAAATAGAACGTACGTATACAAAAGATGAAATTATTGAAATGTATATGAATCAAATTTATTTTGGTGAAGGAGCTTGGGGTGTAAAAAAAGCGGCTAAATCATATTTCGATAAAGAAGTAAAGGATTTAACAATAGCAGAAGCGGCGACAATAGCAGGATTAATTAAGGCACCATCAACCTATTCACCATATAAAAATTTTAATAAGTCAATTGAAAGACGTAATGTTGTTTTAGCTTTAATGAAAGAGCAAGGTTATATTACAGAAAATCAATACAAGAAGGAGCAAGAAACAGGCCTTGTATTACGCCGAGGTGTTGATGATAAATATAAAGGGGAATATTCACAGTATGTAGATTATATTGTCCGAGAGGCAATGGAGAAATATGAATTGACCCAAAATGAAATTTTAGCTGGTGGATATCGTATTTATACAGAACTGGATCCAAAAAAGCAACAAGCAGTAGAAGATGTTGTGAATAACGATAAGTATTTCCAAGGAAGTAATGCTGATCAGCTTATGCAAACAGGAATTGTTTTGATGGACCCGAAAACTGGTGGTGTACCCGCACTAGTCGGCGGGAGAGGGACGTATCAATTTCTACAATTTAATCATGCAACGCAATTAAAAAGACAACCTGGTTCAACATTAAAACCTCTTGCAGTATATGTACCAGCACTAGAGCAAGGCTATGAAGTGTATGATATTTTAAAAGATGAGCCACTTCATATAAAGGATTATACGCCTCAAAATAGTGATCATACTTTTCATGGGGATGTTACCATGTATGAAGCGGTTGCAAGGTCTTATAACGTCTCAGCTGTTTGGCTGTTAGAACAAATTGGATTAGAAAAAGGTTTGAAGTCATTAGAGCGTTTCGGTATTCCCTTGCAGGAAGAAGACCGTACGCTCCCTATTGCTTTAGGGGGAATGCATAATGGAACTTCTCCATTTGTAATGGCTCAGGCTTATGCAACACTTGCAAATGATGGAGTACAAATTGAAGGGCATGCAATTCGTGAAATACAGAATGCTGAAGGAGAAATAGTAGGGAAATGGTATAAAAAAGAAACCCGTGTAACAAGTGAAAAGGTTGCTCAAAAAATGACGTATTTATTAAAAGGCGTTGTTGAAAAAGGAACAGGCGAAAAAGCAAAGGTGAAAAATATTGATACTGCTGGGAAAACAGGAACCACGCAGCTTGTAGATGGTCCAAGCAGCGGAGCAAAAGACTCATGGTTTGTTGGTTATACTCCGGATCTTGTTGGCGCAATTTGGGTAGGATATGATAAAACAGATAGCGAGCATTACGTTCCAGGTGGTAGTCAAATTACAACGACAATGTTTCGAGATATTATGAAAAAAGCTACCGGAAATCCTACTCAAAAAGCATTTCATTTGTCACTTATCTCAGAGGCTGACTATTCAAAACAATTAAAGACTATTGCAGAAGAAAAAAGAAGAAAAGAGGAAGAAAAACAGAGAAGAGAACAACAGAAAGAGTGGGTTGATAAAGTAAAAGAGTGGATTCCATTTTTGTAAAAATCAAAAGAGGCGAATGATTATAAGGCCACTGAAAAACGTAAGTTTTTCAGTGGCCTCGATTTTTTATAAAGTGAAACTTTTTTCAGTAGGTGTAGTACTATTCATTGAGACGAACGATTGCGTTGGAATGAGATTGTGAATTATAAATAATGGAAATTGTTCCTTTGCTGAGTGGCTCATAAGGTAGGTCTTCTTCGTATTTTCCAGTATTTTTGTTGTGAATCGATAATATGATTTCATCGATTTTCTGGTTTTTATACTGTTCTTTAATTTTTTTTGCAATCCGATCCAGATCATGATGGGAAGAAGCTTCTGTAATAATCATTCCTTTGATAACTCTTTTTTCTTTAGATGACAAAGATGATTGGGGTACTGTATTTGGTTTTGCATATAATAGCTCATATGGAGCTATATCACTATTTTCTGCTGCTTTTGATGTAGTAGTGTATTCTAAAGTCAAAAAGAGTCCTGAACATAAAATTATGCATGACATAAGGGCGATCCAAAAGCGTATTGATAATAAGACTTTCATTTTCATCCCTCTTTCATATCATTGTCTTCATTATCTATCATACAAAATAAGCGTTAAGCTAGAGTAAATTTGAAGTAAAGAAACGTAAAGAAGGAAATTAAGTATTTCACATATAGACAGATTGAAAAACCGAGATAAAACCTTTCCTTTTAGGTGGGAGAGAGTATCCGTCCATGCATAGAAGCGGTCAGTTCCTTTTTTAGCCCCATGCCGTGTGAAACCAAAAGGAGAAAACGAGTGGAAATCTCTTTTTATTTTCATAGCCGTGACTTATATGTCGGAAAATCAAAATGAATATATATAGAATGGATAGTCGCTAGTTATTTCTTACTGTGTATACTGAGTTTGGAATAGAGGAAGAGACATTGTGTAAGCGTGCGCTTACAGCTAGAGTGGTTATATTGATATATTGAAAGAAGTGAAACAGTTGAAGAGACATCGAACCTAATGAAGTTTTATGGTATTTCTCATGAAAGAGGAAAAGGAATTGTAATACATAGTGGCGAGGGGACCGATTGGTGAAGAGCTTAGGAAGTGTGCTGAAAGTTAATGAATTGTATATTTTAAATATATTAACTTAATTATATCAGTGGGGCTTCATCCCCACTGATGGAAGTTTCCCTTTACTTTTAGGAAAATACTATAAGCCCGCCCTTTTTTGTGTTAATGGAATTGAGATGATAAATGTTGTACCATTTTCATTACTAGAAACTTTTAAAGTTCCATTGTGATTTTGAATGATTTTTCTTGTTACGGATAATCCGAGTCCAGTTCCTGCATCTTTTGTAGAGAAGAATGGATCAAATATATATTCTTGAATCGCTGGAGGAATACCGGTTCCATTATCTTGAAAAGTAATGCGAGCAAAATTATCTAAGCGATGACTAGTGATTTGGATAGATAAAGGTTTATCACTTTTTGCATCAACAGCATTTTGAAATAAGTTTAGGAAAACTTGAATGAGCTCATGTCGATCAATATTCACTAGTATGTCTTCTAATTCGGGAGATAATTTATATTCAATAGAAATGTTATGCAAAAATACTTCACTAGCTAGAAGCTGTTGGATATATTCACGTAAAAAAGTATTGATGGGAAACGGTTCTCTTTTAAATTTGTGTGCTTTTGAAATAGATAAAAATTTAGTGATAATACTATTTGCACGATCTAGTTCAGGAATGAGTAGATTTTGAAAAAGTTCTTTATTAGAAGGTGAAACACTTTCTTGTAAAAATTGTAAATAACCACGTACTGTTGTAAGTGGATTACGAACTTCATGTGCAATTCCAGCTGCAATTCGACCAGCTAATGCGAGTTTTTCAGCATCACGCTCGGTATTTAGATAATGAAAAACACTGATAACACGGAAAATTTCTCCGTTGTAATCGCGAATGATACGATTATTGCAAATCCCATAGTTCTGATCTAGAACTTCTTCATTATAGATTTCTTTTCCACTCCGTAATGTTTCTAAAGCTTTAATTTTTTCTTCAGGTAAGTTTAATAACTTTTGAATTGGTTTGCCAATGATATCGCTCCGTGATATTCCGAAATCATCTGCTGCAGATTGGTTGCATAATGTAATAATACCTCTATTGTCAATGAAAGTGACATGATGTGAAAATGCATCAAAAATATGAACAAAGTGCTTTTCAAGTTGCTCAAATAGAAATAAGGAATCGCAAGTTAGTACAAAATTTGGTTCTATATCTTTTTGTGGTATGCGATTAATGGAATGAGAAGTCCCTTTTTTATGTAACTGTAAACCTAGTTGTGAGTTTTCATATGTAAAATGATGTGGTAATTGATTGACCAACTGCTCATAAAACTGTACTTTTTTTTCTAATTTTTTTATTTGCTTTTCATGAGATAAAGTAGTATCCTCTTGAATCATAAATAAATAACTCCTCAATTTAAAAATTCTTCCATCTAGTATATCATATTTTATAAAGATGCTCTTGAAGAAAGTTGAAACTTTGTTAAGTAGGCTGAAGTATTTGTTTTCGCTAATTAGGTATGTACTGATTGACAGAAACGAGATAAGGAGGAATAAAGTTGATTTCAATTGGTTTAACAGGTTGGGGAGATCACGATTCTTTATATACAGATTCCTATGAAAATAGAAATAAATTGCGAACATATAGTGAATATTTTCCTATTGTTGAAGTCGATAGTTCGTTTTATGCCATGCAACCAGTTCGAAATTATATGAAATGGGCCACGGAAACACCAAAAGATTTTTCGTTTGTTGTTAAAGCGTATCAAGGGATGACGGGACATATGCAAGGAGAGATTCCATTTTCAAATATTGATGAGATGTTTGAAACATTTAAACAATCGATTGTTCCGCTTCAAGAAGCACATAAATTAAAGACGATATTATTCCAATACCCACCTTGGTTTGATTGTCAGAAGAAAAATGTAGATTTACTTCGTTATACAAAAGAAAAAATGGAAGAATTGCCGTGTGCCATAGAATTCCGAAATCAAACGTGGTTTAATCCCAATATGCATGATAAAACATTACAATTTTTAGAACAGGAAAAATGGATTCATACGATTTGTGATGAACCACAAGCTGGAATTGGTTCTGTTCCACTTGTATTAGAAGCAACACATTCTGAAATGGCACTGATACGCTTTCATGGTCGCAATATTCATGGATGGCTTGATAAAGGAGAAAATTGGCGAGCAGTTCGCTGCTTATATCGCTACAATAAAAAAGAGCTTGAAGAATGGGTGGAACGATTAGAGAAATTACAGAAGAAGACAAAGAACATATATGTATTATTTAACAATAATTCAGGCGGAGATGCTGCGGATAATGCAAAGCAACTCATGGAAATGATGAATATTACATATGGAGAACCAAAGCCGGAACAGCTCAATTTATTTGAATAAATATAAATTGAAACTTTAATCAGTGGAGGATTACTGTTCACGAATAGCGGGATAAAAAGAAAAACACTGTACAAACAGGGGGAATGTACAGTGTTTTTCTATATGAAAAAGAGGGGTAACAATGTTACTGAGCGTTTGGTTGATTCATCAATTGTTGGCTTCATAATAAATGATAATGGTTATCATTATCATTGTCAATGGTTTTTCAGAAATAAAATAAAAAAGTATTTAATTCTGCAGATGTAAATGAAAATAAGAATCTAGATAAGAAGTGAGAGTAATATATAATGGATTATGAATGCAGAAAGAGAAGAAATTGAAAAAGAACAGCTACTAGAGCTGTTCTTTTTCAGTTACATATTGTTGTAAATCAAATGGAGTTATTTCTTGAATAAACTCTCTTGAGATAAGAGATTGAACGAGTGTACTTTCTGAAATGGTAGCACCTGTTTTCTTTTGATAGGCTTGTTTTAACAATCCAAGCTTTTCTACCGTTTCTTTTGGTAATTCAATTGTTAATGTGTTCATAATTTCTCCCCCTTATTACTAGAGTACCACTACAAAATAGGAGAAACAAGGAAAGAGAAAATGAAACATAAAAAAGGTTACCAACTTTAAACTTGGTAACCTTTTTTATGTATAAGAACCATACTTGTTTTTTATGCAATACCGATATATTTTAAAGTTTTTGATGGGGTACTATGATCAAAGAAGTGTTGTAAAAATGCAATATCAACACCAGATTTGTATGCACAATATCCCCAAGTTTTTCGAAGTGTATGTGAGCTAATCCCTTCTAAACCAACTTCTTTTGCAGCTTTGTTTAAAATATACCATGCATGCTGTCTTGTAATGGATTTTGTTCCTTTTTGTGACTTTAACAATGGTTCACTTCGTTTCCACGTTTTACGTTCTCTCATGTAATCTTCGATTGCATGCTGTAAGTCTTCGTTTACAGCAAACCATTTATGTTTTTTTACTTTTTCATTGTAAAATAAAATGGAGTGACGAACATTCTCATTTTCATCGATGACATCACCGACTTTTAATTGTAAAATCTCACTTACTTTTAGGCCAGAATTTACAGCTAATACGAATAATAAGCCATCACGTTTCGAAGATTGTAAAAGTATATTTTTGATTTTTTCTAATTGTTTTTCGTTTTGAATAGGTTGTCCTGCTTGTTTCATTTCACGCACTCTCCTCTGTTATATGTGTAAAGGAAAGGATTAACTTGTTTACTACTATAAAGGGAGAGTGTGAATTTCATGTGAACTCCTCGTGAAATTAAGACAAATTATTTGACTTCTTTTACTTTTTGTAAATCAAAATAAAAAACGACACTATCATTGGTATTATACACACCATATTCGGCGTGATGAAGCTCTAAAATGTTTTTGACAATCGATAGACCAAGTCCGGTACCCCCAGTATGACGGCTACGGGAGGCATCTAGACGGTAGAAGCGATCCCATATTTTTTGTAAACTTTCATCTGGGATTGGATTACCAGTGTTCTCAATTTCTACTTTTACTTTGTCTTCATGTTCTATAACACGAATACGAATTTCTTTCCCGTCAGGTGTATAGCGAATTGCGTTGCTGAGTAAATTCACAACAACTTGTTCAATGCGGTTGCGATTTGCTTTGACATATATAGAAGGATTTGCATCGATTTCTACTTGTAATTGTTTTTCTTCCATACTAAATAAAAGCTTTGTATATACTTGTTGAACAAGCTCACCAAGTGAAAAAGGGTCCATCTCTAATTTATACGTGCCAGATTCTAGTTTCGCCAGTTCTAGCATTTCGACGATGAGTCGATTCATGTTTTCAGTTTCCTCTAAAATAACATCTGTATAGTATGTGTTATCTTTGCTGACGCCATCTTTAATACCTTCTGCAAAGCTTCTAATAACACTTAGTGGTGTTTTTAATTCATGGGATACACCAGAAATAAATTCTTTTCGAGTCTTTTCTAATTGGCGTTCACGTTCAATATCTTGTTGTAATTTTGTATTTGCAACGTTTAATCGATCTATTCGATCTTTTAAGTTTACAGATAATGTATTGATACTGCTAGATAAACCGCCAATTTCATCATCTGCTGAAACTGGTAACTTTTCAGTGAAATCAAAATTAGCCATTTTTTTTGTAACTCGATTCATTTTAATAAGCGGTTTAACAATAATTTTTGAATAATAAAAGGATAATAAAATAATAACAAGAAATACGATAATTAAAGCATAGACGTAATAATCTTTTAAAACGAGCATTGCTTCATTAACAGGCTGTAAGGAGGTCATCGCAAAAGCAAATTCTTTAACTTTACGGTTTTCGATGACTGGCTTTACAAAAATTTGGCTTTTTCCATTTTCCTCTTCTCCGATTGTAAATGTTGTTAATTCATTTGAATTTGTTTTACCTAGCATTACGGATAGTTCCCAGTGCTGAATGCCTTGTAATGTTTCTAAATTATTTGCGAGACGAAGGTCGTTTTTGGAAGGAAGGTGTATTTTTGATACAACCCCCTTAAATGTATGGATGCCAAGTCTTGTATCTTTTACATATTTGTTTTTCTTAGCGCTTGCCCAATCAATATCGAATAATTTAAAGTCAGAGATGATGTTATCATTTTGCCATGAATTATAACGTGTCGTAATGGTAACAGGTATAATTACGTCTTTTTTTAAAATTCCATCTATAAGAATGATATCATTATTTTTTAACTGTAAATTCATAAATTTAGTATATTCATCGTTCGTTAAAATATTGTTCAGTGGAATGGAATACGATTTATTGGATTCATCTACAATTTCAATATAGTAATTATTTTCATCTTTTATAATTCCATTTGGATCTAATAAAACGACCTCAGCATTTGTTTTTTCGTGAAATTCTTGTTTGAGTTTTCTTATTTCCTCAAATGTCCCGTTACTCTTTTCATAACTTGATATAAACTTTTCAAAAGCAGTTTGGACGGTTTGAACTTTTTTATTGATATAAAATTTTTCTAAAAACAATGATTGTCCAAGGAAAAAAAGGAGGAAGGTAACAGTAAATAATGTTGATGTTAATAAAAATAGTTTAAAGACAATACTTCTTTTTTTCACTTCTTCACCTCACAAAAGAATACTAGCATAAATATTTTCTTTATTATAACAAACGATAAAAGAAAGTAGAGACTGAAAATCTGTCTCTATCTGGAGGAGTTTTTTATAAAAAGTCATATAAGGTAATTATTTAATTTAGAAAACAATAGAAAAGAACTCGCCAGACGTATGACAAGTCCTTTTATGTATTATTGTTGAATTGCCGCGTCTAAAGCGATTTCAATCATTTCGTTAAATGTAGTTTGACGTTCTTCAGATGTTGTCTCTTCTCCAGTGAAGATGTGATCACTTACTGTTAATACAGATAATGCATTTACACCGTATTTCGCTGCTAATGTGTAAAGAGCAGTTGTTTCCATTTCTACAGCTAAAACACCGTATTCGCCAAGTTTTTTCACCATGTCCATGCTTTCACGATAGAATACATCTGCCGTTAAAACATTACCAACACGAACGTGTAGTCCTTTTGCTGTTCCTGCATCATATGCTTTCTTTAAAAGATCAAAGTTTGCAGCTGGTGCAAAATCAAATCCAGGGAATGTTAAACGGTTCATGTTAGAGTCTGTACAAGCCGTCATTGCAATAATTACGTCACGTACTTTTACATCTTTTTGAATTGCGCCACATGTACCTACGCGAATTAAATTTTTCACTCCATAGCTTTGGATTAATTCGTTGACATAAATAGAAATAGAAGGAACACCCATGCCTGTCCCTTGAACAGAGACGCGTTTTCCTTTATAAGTTCCAGTGAACCCTAACATACCCCGTACATTGTTATAGCAAGTTACATCCTCTAAAAATGTTTCTGCAATATATTTTGCGCGTAGTGGATCGCCAGGTAGTAAGATAGATTCAGCAATTTCACCTTGTTTTGCTTCAATATGAACGCTCATAAAAATCCTCCTTGTTATGTATAGATATAAATCAACATCATTTGCATTATACACTAGGAATCCTACCAAGTGAACTACTCACCACCTAAGTTAATCCAAAGTTAGTTAAAATCTTTTTCTTGTTTGTAGTATATACAGGATATACTGTTTTCAATAGTTTGTTATTTAATTCACTATTTATGGTGAATTTTTCTTTTGGTGAACGTTTTCCTTTATTTTATAGAGGATTCTTATACAAAACATAGAATGGATTCATAACAATATTCCGTTTACAGGGATAGGTGTAATAATTGTCTCATGATTTATAAAAAGTACGGCAGGTGATTGTTTGAAAAATCTTGTCATTGGGCTAATTGCTTTACTACTTATTGTAGCTGGTGGTTTTTACATGCAAAAGTATAAAGGAACGACAGAAACAGCAGGGAACATTCAAGAAGTAAAATGGGATATAAAAAATAGAAAGGGAAATGAAAAAACAGATATTACATTTCAACTGTTTAATAAGAATAACAACGAAATTCGTGGAGTTAATGATCGTATTAGAGCTATTATTGTGGACGAGCAGTTAAAGGGAATTCAGCAAATCACCCCTGCATTTGCTGGAAAGGGTTCTTATAAGCTGTCTTCAAGCGGAACGAAAGATAAAGCTTATACAGTTTTCTTATATGAGGATCATGGTAAAACAGAACGGTCTTTTTCTAAGAAGAATTTTGGGGGAGAGGAAAAAGAGAAGAAGCAAAAGAATTTAATAGAAGACACAGTGCTTACAAAAAAAATTGGCGATTACCAAATGTCGTTATTATTTGGAGCGTTACATCCAAATGAAGCAGCTACACTGACATTTCACCTGCAAATGAAGAAAGGAGAAAGTGTGAAATTTAGCTCGGGCACTGGAGAACAGGGGTCACTTTATATAGTCGATGAAAAACGAGAACATTTTTTATATGCAGTCCCTGTAAATGAAGAAGAGGAACTGCAATATCGTATTACATTCCCAGAAGAAGGGACGTATAAAATATGGGGCACATTTTATATAAACGGAAAAAAGTATGGAAAAGAGTTTATACTCCAAGTTCAGAAACGAAAAAGCAGCTAGTGATGCTAACTGCTTTTTCGTTTTCCTATTAATTTTGTTACGGCAAGCATTGTAATTGGCAAGGAATGATTTTTTCGGAATGCTAAATATTTCCCGCTCCAAGTTGGTTTATATTTTTCTTTAAAATGCCGTAAACCGCTAAAACTATACGTATAACGAACATTATTGAAAATTGCTGCAGCGACGCGCTCAGACCAGAAGGATTGTGTGGATAAACCAACATTAGAGAGCGGAGCCATACCGATATTGAAAGAATGATAATCGTTTTCTTTTGCCCATTGGAATAAATGGATGAAAATCGCATCCATAATCCCACCGGGTGCACCCGGGTAATAGCGCATTAAATCAACAGAAAGTTCACCAGTTTGGTAAACGGGCATAAATGTGGTAAATGCGATGATTTTTCCTTCAGCATCAGATAAAGTTGCAATAGGGGCACGATTTATATAGTTACAATCAAAGTATCCAAGAGAAAAGCTTTTTTCTTTTTTTCCTCCAAGCCAAGCATCTGAAACTTTTTTTAATTCCTCATATAACTCGTCTGAAAATGGTGGTTGATGAATGGAAAATGTATAACCTTCACGCTCAAAACGGTTAAAAGTTGCACGTAATCCAGCACGTTTTTTACCTGATATAGTAAACGTATTTAAATCAACAACAGCCTCTTCACCCAGTTTAAAGAAGTTATAGCCAAAATCATGATATAAGCTCATCCATTTGCTTTCAATTTGATAGAAAACGCAAATATATCCGAATCGATCTGCTTCAGCTAAAAATTCTTGTAGTACTATGCGGAAAGAAGACGGATCTCCAATTGGATCGCCAAGTACCACAAGTCGTTTTCCTGTTGTTGAAAATAAAAGAAGTGCTTTTCCATCACTACTGAAGAAGAATTGTTTATCTCCTAAAAAACCTAAATGACTTAGTACATTTCCACCATATTCATCTAAGAAGTTTTGCAAACGTTTATCGTTTGCTGGTTGCCCAGGAAATACGCTACGGTAGCGATTCGCAATAAGGGAACCGATAAGTAAAAAGGTTGGGACAAAGAAAGCAGCTGCAAGTGCACTGCGTTTTACTTGTGTAATGTTACGAACAACAAAGTCCGGTTTAAAAGCTTCTTTTGCTCCTGCGAATAGGATGCCTAAGTTTTTGTACAAGTATAATGTTAATAGTAAAAATATAAATACTTTGACTACATCAGAGAGTGACACTTCCATTTTCTCACGCACAAATCTTTTGCGAAGCATATATAATACTGCAAGTACAATTAATAAAATAAAAGTCTCTTCAATATCAATTCCTTTTAATGTGTTAAAGATTGCTGCTCCACTTAAAGAAATAATTGTCATATAGTAGGAGCGTTTCGTTCCGTAGTAAATCCCTCTTGATAGAATAAGAAGAAGGATACCAAATGTTAAAGATAAACTAAAAGAAAATTGAATGAGATGTTTTGGAGCTAAAATATGTAACGCGTGAGCACGGTTTATACTTGTCGGTAAAATGGTGGATAAGATAACCATTAAGCCGGCAAAAACAGTTAATGCAGCGGATGCCCATGATCCTAGTTTTCCTAAAAAATCACGTTGCAATGTCCAAATGACACCTGTTGTTTCTAAAGCAGGTGCGATAAATGGCTTATCTTCAATCTTTTTAAGAGCGGCTCCTGTCATTTCAAAAGCTGCAAAAATTAAACCGAGGCAAAATGGTAAAATATAGTATACAAGGCGGTATAGTAACATAGCGGGTAGTAATACGCCTGTATCAATACCGTATTGTCCTAAACCAGTCAAAAAGACAAGATCAAATGAACCAAGGCCACCTGGTACAAGACTAACAACGCCAGCTAAAGCCGCAATGACATAAACCCCTAAAAACTTCCGGAAATCAATCTCAATTCCAAATAACATTAAAATAACATACATGACGATACCGGCAGATAGCCATTCCACTAAAGAAACAATGGAGTATAAAACGGTTGGGTTTTTCTCTTCCTCTTGTCCTTCTACGGTTTTTTGTTTTCGATTTTTCAGTTTAGAAAACCCGATATATATCGGTACAAAAAGAGCGAAGAAGACGAGTACAGGCCATAGCCAAGGCTTTTCATGCAGAATAAAACGTGTATCTAGTATTCCGATAAGACCGAGGAATGAGAGAAGAGCTAATCCATTAATAAAGGCGGTTGTCATCCAAGCGATACTTTTGATAAGTTTACCATTCTCTTTTACGTGGGGCCGATATAACATTGTTCGTACACCCGCTCCAACAAGGCCACCAAAGCCAAGAAATCCATTTAAAGTGTTGGCAGTCCATGAAACACGAAAAATCTTTTGAACAGGTACATCTGCTTTTAAATAGCGGAGCATAACAAAGTCATAAAAGAACATTGTTGAAACAGCAAATGCACCGAGCGTAATAGATAAAAAGACTCCTCCAGTCGGAATGTTTTTAATTGTTTCAATTGCTTCTCGAAATGAAATACCTGACAATTCTTTCCGAGCTTGAAAGAATACAATTGTCAAGACAACAAATGGGAAAATAATTTTTCCAACTTGTAAGAAACGTTTCCACGAAAACGACATAAATACAACTCTCCTTGCATAAGAAAACTGAGACAATATTCTTATTATGACAAACTTCATGAAAAATAAAAAGGTAAATCGCAGGATATAAAAACTATTTTTTATATAAATATGGAAATATCATATTTTGTTAAGAATTAATGAAGGATTAAAGTTTTGTTTATTCAGAAAAATGCGTTAAAATAAAACAAAATAAGGAAGAGAGGGAAAGTGGATGGTTATAATAGGTTACGCAGGCTATGAGCTAGAAAAAGCACAACCTAATACATCAGAAGATTTCTTTAATCGATCTGAAGTAACTTATATTTTGGGTGAACAAAAAAAACATTTTCTGTATTATATGTCCGTTATTTTGAAGAAATTTTACAAGAAATTACTCTGTTTGAAGGAAATCCAGTTTTTAAAATAGAAGAACAAGACATATATTTACGTGATATCGTTGCATTAGCTTGTTTTGTTAAAAATAAAGAACTTCGTGGACAAAAACGTGTATATATTAATGTAATAGAGGATTTTCAAAAATATTTTGATGATAAAACAGTGGTAAAAGTACAAAACATAATGGCTGAGTTACATAAAAATAAAAAAGTAGAAATAGCGTAAAATGGCAAAGGAGAGAAAAGGATATGTCTAATTCAATGGTTGAAAATCAAACCCATCAAGTTTCTGAATTTTTAGAAGGAGTTATTGCTTTAATGACTGATTTTGTAAATTATCATACATTACCTTCTTTATTAGAAGAGTCACCAGGAGGTAATAAATATTATTATGAAGGTTTATTATCATCTTTAAGACGATTACTTGTATTTTGCGAAGAAGGATTGGATGCGTGCCTTGTTTTATTGAGTAGTCAACCATTTCGAAAAACGGCTGCCGAAAAAACATTATATAAAATCTATCATCAAGTAATTGCTGAATTTTTCTCACCAAAAAGTGATCAGTGGTATGAAAATAGTCGCTCGGCATATACAGGGAAAAATTCCATTGCTTTTCAACAAGTACCACCTCGCTCAATTGAAAAAGTAATGCAAGAATTAGAAGGTAAGTTTCAAACAATGCGTGAGGAGCTGGAGTATTACGAAACGGACTATCAAACAAAGATGTTACACAAATATTAATATAAGATTGGAAGAAAACTATTTTTTAGGAGGGAGAGAGGATCCGGTCGTGGATAGAAGCGGTCAGATCTTTTTTGAGCCCCATGCCAAGTGAAACCAAAAGGAGAAAATGAGTGGGGGTCTTCTTTTGATTTCATAGCAGTGACTTGTATGTTGAAAAATCAGAAAGGATATATAATAAGATGAGGATACTACTGTCCTTGCATGTAAGGATGAATAGTTCCAGTATATGTTTTATATAAGTGTTAGAGAATACTCAAAGAAGCTAGAGAAAGACTAGCTTCTTTTGCTTTTTTGTACGGTATATACGATGCGAGTGCTGAATATAGTTAAAGTGGATAGCATCAAGGAGGTGTCGCGTTGTATGAACCAGCAAAGCGTATTTACAGATTACTTTCATGAAGTAGAAAGTTGGTGTGAAAGTGTTCTTCAAGTATTAGATAGTCGTGCAACTGAAGTTTATGACGTCCATATGCTTGCTTATAAAATTCAAATGCTACTAGACCGTATGAAAGAAAATGAGTATGAAACAGATGCTGAATTACTGTATGAGATAAGTGATGATGTGGAACACATTCAGAACCACTTACAAGAAGTATTTATGCAAGAAAATGAACAATATGAATTGTATGAAAGAGCGTATACTGAGCGATCTGTTCCAATTGGGGGCCACACGCTTCCTCCGTTACCCTATCCATACAATGCGCTGGAACCATATATTTCTCGAGAAATTATGATGCTACATCATGATAAACATCATCATAGTTATGTGGAAGGGCTGAATAAAGCAGAAAAAATGATGGAAGAAGCAAGGAAAACAAACAAATTTGATTTAATAAAGCATTGGGAAAGAGAAGCGGCTTTTCATGGTTCAGGCCATTATTTACACACGATATTTTGGAATAACATGAAAAAGGATGGGGGCGGAAGTCCAAGAGGTGCATTATCTCGAGAAATCGAGAAAGATTTTGGAAGTTTTTTACGTTTTCAAAAACATTTCACAGAAGCTGCATCGAAGGTAGAAGGATCTGGCTGGGCGATTCTTGTGTGGGTACCTCGTTCGGGAAGGTTAGAAATTTTACAAAGTACCCTTCATCAATTATTTACACAGTGGGATACGATACCGTTACTTGTGCTTGATGTATGGGAACACGCATATTACTTGCAGTACCAAAATCGAAAAGATGAGTACATTAAAAATTGGTGGAATGTTGTGAATTGGCCCGATGTGGAAAAGCGATTTGAAAGAGCGAAACAACTTGAGTGGACACCGTATTAGACGCATATTTGTGCGTCTTTTTTGCTGGTATAGAAAAGAATATTTCGTTCATATTTTAAGGGGCCAAGCATACACTTGTACAAAAAGTGCCAAAAGGACGTGGGGGAATATGAGACGAAATTGGATTGTAATTGCACTTATTGTAATGTGTGCAAGTATTATACCGACTCATACATATGCACAAATGAATGATGTAAGCGCCCATAATGCCATAATGATGGAAGAACATTCAGGACGTGTGTTATATGGAAAGTTAGAACACGAATCACAAAAGATTGCTAGCATCACAAAAATTATGACCGCCTTACTCGCTGCTGAATCAGGGAGAATGAAAGAAGCTGTACCTATTAGTGATAAGGCTGTTCGAGTAGAGGGTTCGGCAATTTATTTAAAACCTGGAAAAAAAGTACCGCTAGAGGATTTAGTTTATGGTTTAATGCTTCGTTCAGGTAATGATGCAGCACAAGCAATTGCTGAAAATATTGGGGGAAGCATAGAGGGATTTGTTTATTTGATGAACGAAAAGGCAAAACAAATCGGAATGAAAGATACACATTTTTCAAATCCACATGGTTTAGATGGGGACGGTACGCATTATTCGTCTGCATATGATATGGCACTTTTAACACGCTATGCAATGGGAAATGAAACGTTTCGGAAAATTTTCGGAACAAAAACATATCAATCGACAGCATGGGATTATCCATGGAAAAACAAGCATAAACTTGTAACCTCTTATTATGAATTTGCAACAGGAGGAAAGACGGGATTTACAAAAAAAGCTGGGCGTACACTTGTTACAACAGCCTCGAAAGATGGCTTAGATTTAATTGTAGTGACACTGAATGCATCTAATGATTGGGACGACCATATGTATTTATTTGACCAAGGATTTAAACAATATAAGTTAACGAAGATTCTAGGGCAAGGAGCACTCTCTGGACTGCAGGAAAAAAAATATGCAAATCATGTTTATACAAAAAACGACTTCTCTATACCGCTAACGAAAGATGAGAAAAAGCAAGTTATGTTAAAGATTGAACTTGATAGGAGTGCAAAATTAGTAGATGGAGAAAAAGTGGGGAAGACAATTGTTTATATTAATGAAGAAAAAGTAGGGGAACGTAATTTGTTTTATAGCAAGCGAAAGTTAGTTGCTACAACTGGAGTATATTGGAATGATGTGAGAGAAATCTTTTCTCATATGTTAGGTGTTGGAACAAATGGTTAACCTCGTATGGGTGGCGATGGCGGTCATTGGAATTGTATATGCGATGGTGAACGGAACGATGGAGGAAGTGAATAAAGCAGTCTTTGAAGGGTCAAAAGATGCAGTAACAATTTGTATTGGGCTGATTAGTGTTTTAGTCTTTTGGCTCGGTTTAATGAAAATTGCTGAAGAAGCAGGCTTATTAAAGAAATTAGTCTCATTTTTTATGCCAGTTGTAAAAAGGTTGTTTCCAGAAGTACCAAAAGACCATCCTTCGATGGGATTTATTTTATCGAATATGATGGCAAACTTTTTTGGATTAGGAAATGCAGCGACGCCACTTGGGATTAAAGCTATGGAACAGCTTAAGGAACTGAATGGGGGAAAGGATTCGGCAAGTCGTTCTATGGTGACATTTTTGGCTTTGAATACATCTGCAATTACATTGATACCGACTACTGTAATTTCAATTCGGATGACGTATGAATCAGCGAATCCGACTGAAATTGTTGGTGTTACGTTTATTGCACAAGTATTATCGATGATTGGAGCTATTTGGATTGACCGCTATTTTTACCGGAGACGGAGTAGAAAGGGGCGGAAAAAGTGAGTATTGTTAATATGATTTCATTATGGGTAATTCCGTGTGTCATTGGCTTTATATTATTATATGGAACGATAAAAAAGGTGCCAACGTACGAATCATTTGTAGAAGGTGGGAAAGAAGGGATCCAAATTGCTATTTCTATTTTGCCATTTATGGTAGGGATGCTTGTATCCATTTCTATTTTTAGGGCATCGGGTGCGCTAGATGCTATGATTTCTGTCATGAAGCCAGTACTAGATATGATTCATGTTCCAGCAGAGATTGTGCCACTTGCGCTCATACGTCCCATTTCTGGTTCGGCAGGATTAAGTATTACTACAGATTTAATTGCTACATATGGACCGGATTCATTTATCGGTAGGCTTGCTTCCACGATGCAAGGAAGTACAGATACAACGTTTTATATTTTAACAGTGTACTTCGGAGCTGTTGGTATTCGTAAAATGGGAGATGCCTTAAAGGTAGGGTTATTTGCTGATTTGATTGGGATTATTTGTTCTATTGTGTTTGTTTCTTTATTGTTTCAGTAATCGGTATTCATTTTTTGAGTCAATTCGCTTATAATACGTATACGACCGCTATTAAGGGTAGGCTTAATAGTGGTTTTTTTGTGGAGTATTTTTGACAAAATAATGAACTTTTGTTGTGAACAACTATATGAGGGTAAACAATAATAAAGAATTGAAACCAAATTTGGCCTTTATAAGTTTAGAAACATAGCTATGTTGTTTACGATATGTTAGGCTGGCTGCCATATGCTCTGGCGGTTGCCAACTCCTTCTAATGAAGGTAAGATAAATTTGAGGTGAATAAAGGAAATGGAACGATTACAAAAAGTGATTGCACAAGCTGGAATTGCATCAAGAAGAAAAGCTGAAGAACTTATTCAGCAAGGTAAAGTGAAAGTTAACGGTAAAGTAGTGACTGAGTTAGGGACGAAGGTAACTCCTCAAGATAAAGTAGAAGTAAATAATATCCCTCTTGAAAAAGAAGAACCTGTTTATTTCTTGCTATATAAACCAACTGGCGTCATTTCCAGTGTGTCAGATGACAAAGGAAGAAAAGTTGTTACAGACTTTTTCCCTGAAATCACACAGCGTCTATTCCCAATTGGACGTTTAGACTATGATACGTCTGGTGTATTACTTATGACAAACGATGGTGATTTTGCAAATATATTAATGCATCCAAAATATAAAGTTGAGAAAACGTATGTTGCAAAAGTAAAAGGACCATTAACAGGGGAGAAAATTCGCATGTTAGAAAAAGGTGTTGTATTAGAAGATGGAAAGACAGCGCCAGCACGTGTGAAAATTATTTCTTGGGATAAACGCAAAGAGATGGCAATTGTACAATTAACGATTCATGAAGGACGTAACCGTCAAGTTCGTCGCATGTTTGAAGCACTTGGCTGTAAAGTAATGAAATTAAAACGTGAACGTTATGCGTTCTTAGAAGCAGGAAGCTTACGCCCTGGTGATGCGAGAGAGTTATCGCCTCATGAAGTAAAACAACTACGTGCGCTTGCTTCTACAAAACCGCGATAAGTGGTAAAGTGAAACTTCCATCCGTGGGGAGTGTTATCTCCGCACGGATGGTTAGTTAAACCAACCTTTTTGCGAGTAGTTAGGGAGACATATATACGAAAAGGAACGAATGCTTGAAGTAAGGGACAAGTTAGTAGTTGCAGAAATTGTTTACATATAAATTCATCAAAGAGAGGGGAGCAAGTATGAAGAAGAATCGCTTACTATTTCGCATTCTTATTTTGCTTATTTTAAGCGTGGCAGTAGGGTTTACACTTTATCAAGGTTTTTTTGTTGATAAGGAAAAAATGCAAATCGGGAAAAAAGCACCTAACTTTGTTGTTACAGATTTAGAAGGAAAGAAAATCGAGTTAAAGGATCTGAAAGGAAAAGGTGTATTTTTAAACTTTTGGGGAACGTGGTGCAAACCGTGTGAAAAAGAGATGCCTTACATGAATGAATTATATCCTAAATATAAAGAAAAAGGTGTTGAAATCATCGCGTTAGATGCAGATGAAACGAATATTGCGGTGAAAAATTTTGTGAATCAATACGGATTAAAGTTCCCAGTTGCAATTGATAAAGGGCAAGAAATAATCGGTACATATGGCGTTGGACCACTGCCAACAACATTTTTGATTGATAAAGAAGGAAATGTAATCGAGAAAATTACGGGTACACAAACGAAGGAGCAAATGGAGGAATATTTAAAGAAAATTACTCCTTAATAAAGAAAGCCTTTACATAACGTAATAGTAAAAGTGTTTGTTAGATGGAGGTGCTTTGCTTCGTCTTAGTACCTCTCTTGAAAATTCTGAGTATTGCGGTAACTTGTGCTTGGAAGATACAATGATATATAGAAACAAGAGGCGGTGAGAATATTGGAACAGATAAAGTGTGAATGTGGACATGTAAATCCAATAGGCACAATTTTTTGTGAAGCTTGCGGGAAACCTTTTGAAAATAAGGAAGGTACGAGATTATTAGATATGCGATATGAGGGGAGTGCCCGGCGCTCTCTAACTCATACGAAAACAATCGTAGATAAGGTTTGGAGTTTTTTTTCTTCTGTAAAGGTAGGGGTATGGCTCATTGTCATTACTCTATTAGCATCAGCAGTTGGAACCATATTTCCGCAAGAAATGTACATACCTCCAGGTGTTACACCAAGTGAATATTATGAACAGGAATATGGTTTTCTTGGACAACTATATTACCAATTAGGTTTTAATAATTTATATAGCTCATGGTGGTATATGATTTTAATTGCGTCGATTGGTGTATCGCTTGTGATATGTAGTTTAGATCGTGTAATACCACTTTATAAAGCTTTAAAAAAGCAGGGGGTAAAAAGACACCCAAGTTTTTTAAAGAGACAACGGTTGTATGGGACAGGCTCTCCGAAAGAGGGGGATCTAGAGCAGATTCAAGCCAATTTAAAGAAAAAAAATTACAATGTAAGAGTAGAGGGCGAAAATATTTTAGCAGAAAAAGGTAGATTCTCTCGCTGGGGTCCATATGTGAATCATATTGGTCTTATTATTTTTCTATTTGGAGCAATGCTACGGTTTCTTCCAAGCATGTATGTGGATGAAACACTATGGATACGTGATGGAGAAGTGAAAGAAATACCAGGAACAGATGGAAAATATTATTTGAAGAATGAAAAGTTTATAAAAGAAGTTTATGACAAAAGTAAAGATGATAAAGTATTTAATGATGCAATTGATCGTGTGGGCGATAAAATGATTGCCAAAAACTATCAAACGAACGCCGTATTATACAAAACTATAGGAGAAAATGTTGCGGGACAAAAACCAAAGTTAGAGAAGGTAAAGGAAAGTGAAATTAGAGTAAATGAACCGCTTAAATTTGATCAGTTTGCTCTATATCAACTAGATTTTAAAGAAAATGAATTTAAGAGTATGTCTTTTTCTTTACAGAAAAAAGACAATCAGCAAAAATGGAAACCTATTAAAGTCAACTTAGAAAATCCAAAAGAAACATATGATTTAGGAGACGGATACTCTATAAAATTATTAAGTTATTTTCCTGATTTTTATTTTGATGAGAATAGCCAGCCGAATACAAAAACAAAACTTCCAAACAACCCAGCTTTTGTTTTTAAAATGTTTACACCAGAGGCGCCAGAAGGGGAAGTGAGTTTTGTAGGTATACAACAAAACATAGAACCAGAAGGAAACAATCAATATAAAATGACCTTTGCAGGAGTAGAAATGCGCAATGCAACAGGGCTTGTCGTAAGAAAAGATTTGACACTGTGGATTCTTGGAATTGGAGGATTTATCTTCATGGTTGGTGTGATTCAAGGGATGTATTGGAATCATCGCCGTATCTGGATACAACGTGTTAAAGATGAATGGTGGATTGCTGGCCATACAAATAAAAACTGGTTTGGCTTGCGGAAAGATATTGAAAAAGTACTTGAAGGAACAACAATTCCACAACCATATGACAAAGTAAATGATCAAAAAATTAGTTAAGGTGGGGAGAATATATGGTGCAAATAAGCAGTAATTTCCTATTTGCCGCTTTCATCTTGTATTTAATTGCAACACTGTTCTTCGGAGGAGCAATTAAAGAAAAAGGACGGAAGTGGGCGAATATAGGTATAACCATAACAATTTTAGGATTTGTCGCTCAAACTGTATACTTTGTAACAAGGTGGATAGCTTCAGGCCATGCGCCAGTAAGTAACTTCTTTGAGTTTGGTACATTCTTCGGCATGATGCTTGTTGGGGCTTTTATTGTCATGTATTTCATGTATCGTGTAAGTATAGTCGGATTATTCGCTTTACCAGTAGCCCTATTATTAATTGCATATGCAAGTATGTTTCCAAGAGAGATTTCCCCGCTTATTCCATCGCTGAAAAGTAATTGGCTACATATTCATGTAACAACGGCAGCAGCTGGACAAGCTATTTTAGCAATTAGTTTTATTACAGGTGTTATGTATCTGCTTAAAAATGTAGATCAGTCAAAACGGACAAAACGGACATTTTCGCTGGAAACAGTTGTTTTTACACTTGTTTGTGCGGTTGGATTCATAGCGGTAACAACAGTTTATTCGGCAACGAAATATGAAGCGAAGTTTCAATGGGTAGATAAAAACGAACAAAAAGTCGAGATGAAATATAATCTTCCCGCGCTAGTTGGGCCGCATGAAGGGAAGTTGCTAACAACTGGAAAACTTGAACCTATTGCAGAAATGCCTGCTATCATAAATGCAAAGAAATTAAACACAGTGATTTGGTCATTGTTTATTGGAATAGGACTTTATATTGTATTAAGATTAATTTTACGAAAAAGAGTATCAGCGGCCCTTCAGCCAGTAGTGAAAAACGTTAACAGTGATTTACTTGATGAAATTGGATACCGCTCTATTGCGATTGGATTCCCAGTCTTTACGTTAGGAGCGTTAATTTTTGCGATGATTTGGGCGCAAATTGCATGGACGCGTTTTTGGGGGTGGGATCCAAAAGAGGTGTGGGCACTCATTACCTGGCTCTTTTATGCTGCAGTTTTACATTTACGTCTATCTAAAGGATGGCACGGTGAGAAGTCGGCATGGCTTGCGGTAATTGGATTTGCCATTATCATGTTTAACTTTATAGCCGTGAACTTAATTATTGCTGGTTTACACTCATACGCGTAAGGTTTTATCTCTTTTTTAGAGGGAGCATACTGTTCAGCTAAGCATGATAAAATAGGAAAGTGGTTGACACTTTCCTATTTTATTTTTGTCAATTTCTTTTCTTTTTTGAGAAAAACATGGCAAAGTAAAGGTTGATTTTGTAAAATGATGTCGAGGCCTAAATGCCCTGTTCAAAAAAAATACATATTTTTGGAAAAGAAATGAACAAACTTTATTATTCTTGTGAAGCATAATGTCTAAGGTGTAAGCCTAATACTTTAGAATTGTCAATTATGAGATAAGAGTAAAAACAGTATTACATTGTAGAAAGGTAGGTGTGAACCGTTGTCATGTTTTTACGGGCAGCGGGAAGCAATGGAAAATGAACCAAGAATTTTAATTGTGGATGATGAAGATCGTATTCGTCGTTTATTAAAAATGTATTTAGAAAGAGAACAATATACAATCGATGAGGCTGATAATGGTGATGTCGCTCTAGAAAAAGCATTGCAAACTGACTATGATTTAATCTTATTAGATATCATGATGCCTGGAAAAGATGGAATTGAAGTGTGTAAAGGGATTCGTGAGAAAAAAGCAACACCAATTATTATGCTGACAGCTAAAGGTGAAGAAGTAAACAGAGTGCAAGGATTTGAAGTTGGTTCGGATGATTATATTGTAAAGCCGTTTAGTCCACGTGAAGTAGTTCTTCGTGTAAAAGCGGTACTACGACGTTCTGTGACAACAACATTCTTTACACAAGATACAACAACAAAAGATGTTATTGTATTCCCGCATTTAACAATTGATAATGATGCGCATCGCGTTACAGCTGATGGTGATGAAGTCAATTTAACACCAAAGGAATATGAATTGTTACTATTTTTAGCAAAGGCTCCTGATAAAGTATTTGATCGTGAGCAATTATTAAAAGAGGTATGGCAATATGAATTCTTTGGAGACTTACGTACAGTAGATACGCACGTAAAGCGTTTACGTGAAAAATTAAGTAAAAAATCATCTGATGCAGCGAAGATGATTGTAACTGTATGGGGTGTTGGTTATAAGTTTGAGGTTGTGAGCGACTGATGCTTTGGAGAAGTGTAGTAGGAAAGCTATGGATGACAATATTGCTTCTTGTTTCATTTGTTCTTGGCTTTGTTGCCATTTTGCTTTCACAGTTTTTTGACAATTACTATATTGAAATGAGTGAAACAAGGCTTACAAAAGTAGCGACAAGCGTTTCGGAATTAATTGAAGAAGGTGCAGACGAAAAGACGATTGAGAATATCGCCTATAAGTTTGCTGATCCACTCTCACGAATTATTATTGTGAAAGGGGATCATGAGGTTTCTTCTTCACCGAAACAAGAAGGGCTGGTAGATCTTACAATAGAAGATCTGAAAAAGGATAAAGATTTAGCAGCTGTTTTTATAGATAAAAAAGAAAATAAAGAAAAAATAAAAAAAGTGTCTAACGACAAAAAGAACAAAAATTCCGAAAATGATATTATGATTGTTGGTAAGCCACTGCAATCATCAAACCATAGTGCGGTGTTTGTGTATCAATCATTGCAAGTTCCGAAACAAGGTATGGAAAAAGCGACAGATTTTATTTTTCTATCAGCGGGAATTGCAATTATTTTAACAACGTTCTTTGCATTTTTCTTATCGACACGAATTACAGCTCCACTTCGTAAAATGCGTGAAGTGGCCTTTGAAGTAGCACGCGGGAAATTTGATACGAAAGCACCTATGGTTTCGCAAGATGAAATAGGAGAGCTAGCAACGGCGTTAAATCAAATGGGAAAACAATTAAAGTTTAATATTAATGCGCTGCAACAAGAAAAAGAACAACTTTCTAGTATTTTAAGCAGTATGGCAGATGGGGTTGTAACGCTGGATCAAGAGGGTGAAGTTGTTGTTATCAATCCGCCAGCGGAGCGCTTTTTACAAGTTTGGCAAGAAGAAAAAGAGTTAGAGTTAAGTAGGAATTTACCACCTGAGCTTGTTGAGTTGTTCCATCTTGTAGTAGAGAGTGAGCAACAGCAAGTTATTGAAATTAATTTACAAAAGGGTAACTACGTTGTCCTTATGACTCCACTATATAATCAAACGAAAATTCGTGGTGCTGTCGCAGTTCTTCGAGATATGACAGAAGAACGCCGTCTTGAAAAAATGCGTAAAGATTTTATTGCAAATGTGTCCCATGAATTGCGTACTCCGATGGTTATGCTTCAAGGGTATAGTGAGGCGATCTTAGATGATGTTGTTCAAACGAAAGAAGAAATAAACGAGTTTGTACAAATTATTTATGATGAATCTGTTCGTTTAGGACGCCTTGTAAATGAACTTTTAGATTTAGCTCGGATGGAAAGTGGTCATGTAGAATTGCATATATCTGAAGTGGATATTCATCCGTTTGTTGAGAAAATTGGCCGTAAATTCCAAGGAATTGCGCAGGATAAAGAAGTGCAGCTAACCGTTGATTTCCGTAACCAGGTTGAGCAACATCCGTTTGATCCGGATCGTATGGAACAAGTATTAACGAACTTAATTGATAATGCAATTAGGCATACAAATGCAGGTGGTCATGTTAAGCTTGTTATTGATACGAAAAATAATGGAGTAGTCTTTGAAGTACAAGATTCAGGTGCAGGTATCCCTGAAGAAGATATTCCGTTCTTATTTGATCGTTTCTATAAAGCTGATAAAGCAAGAACACGTGGGAAAACAGGTGGGACTGGTTTAGGGCTTGCGATTGCTAAAAACATTGTGCAAGGTCATGATGGGAAAATCTCTATATCAAGTGTTGTTGGAGAAGGGACAACATTCTCTGTATATTTACCAGATCAGTCAATATAAGTGATATTATTGTAAGTGAATACGGTGTTATTCATTAACAAAGGATACAAAAGTTCTAGTATTTTTATTCTGTTTTGAGTTTATAATATTTTCTCAATGGAATAAAGAATATTAGAGCTTTTTGTTTTATCCCGCTATTTGTGGGCAGTAAGACCTTTACCCCAAGGTTCAAAGAGAAACGAGAAAGGTAGGTGGGGGACAACGGCCCGTAAAAGCCTGATTGGTGAGGGCTAATAATCAGTGGGGGATGGAGAAAACCCAACTGATTAAAGTTTCACTTTATCTCTCCATGCATGGGTGAAAGCAGATACTCCTTGTTACTTACAATTTCATATCATACTTGTGATAGTTAGTGTAATGAGTAAACATTAAAAAGAGAGGTGTAGAATATTTGAAACTATATACGAAAACAGGAGATAAAGGACAAACGAGTATTGTTGGTGGGCGAGTTGATAAAAATCATATTCGTGTAGAAGCGTATGGAACAATTGATGAGGCGAATTCTCATATTGGATATGCGATGACTATGATTCAAGAAGAACGCTTTCAAGACATATATGATGAGCTTGAAAAGATTCAGCATGAGTTGTTTGATTGCGGTGGAGATTTAGCAATTGTACAGCAAAAGTTACCGTATACAGTAACGGAAGAGATGGTTATATATTTAGAAGAACGAATTGATCGCTACATAGAAGAAGCTCCGCCGCTAGAGCGTTTTATTTTGCCTGGTGGGAGCTCAGCGTCTGCTATGATTCATGTTGCACGTACGGTAACGAGGAGAGCTGAGCGCCATATTGTATCGTTAGGAAAGCAAGAAGAAATAAATGAAGTTGTATTACAATATGTCAATCGATTATCTGATTATTTATTTGCAATTGCTAGAGTGATAAACGCTCGTCTTAATGTGAACGACGTCGAATATAAACGAAGTGCAATTGTTTTTCGTAATAAAGAAGAGAAGGAAGTGGAATAATTCACTTTCTTTTTTGTATACTTTTTTCCGTAATATCCCACAATAGAGAAAGTGTGACGGTTATTAAAAAACGGAGGATGTATATGAAAGGCTTAAAAATCGGGATACTTGTCTTTGGATTGATTTTTAGTTCTCAAGTATACGCTTATGCTGAGGACGGGCGATGGACATGGCCTGTAGATGGAAGAATTAGTGACTATTTTGGAACAAGAAATGGAAAACACTATGGTATTGATATAGCTGCCTCAATCGGAACGCCGGTTGCAGCGATTCGAGGTGGAACGGTAACGAAATCCTATTTTTCAAATAGTTATGGACATGTAGTGTTTATTAAACATGGAGAATATGAGGCTGTTTACGCTCATCTAAATAAGAGATATGTACTTCAAGGGGAGCGCATCGCAAGAGGTGAGGTAATTGGTGAAGTGGGCAACACAGGTGAATCAAGAGGAGCGCATCTGCACTTAGAAGTTCATAAAGGTGCTTGGACGTTTGGGAAAAGAAATGCAATGAATCCATTGCTTGTTTTAAATGAAGAAAGAAACCAAGTGGCTTCATCATCGATATATATTGTGCAAAAAGGGGACACGCTCGTTAGTATTGCTCGTAAGTTTGGTATGACTGTTTATGAGATAAAAGTGAAAAACGCGTTGCGGCAAGATCAAATTTACCCAAATCAAAAATTATATATAAATTAAAAAAAGAGCTAGCAGAACTAGCTCTTTTTTACCAAAAAATAAAGACACATATAAACCCAGAAATAGCTAAATAGCTATAATAATAAAAGACCTTTGCCCTCGTTTTTTCCTGCGTTCGAAATAATACAATGGTTGGTTCGATTAGTCCAATTGTCAAGCAAAGTAAACCAAGGAGCATACAACCGATAGAAAAAGAATACAAGGCAACTTGTATTTGTTGGAATGGAATAATCCATTTTAATAAAAATGCAATAAGTGCAGTATAACAGATGCTGCCAATGTATTTGTTTAAAATTGTATTAGAACGAAAACCAGGAAGTTTTTTCAAAAAGGATCGAGAAACAACTTCTGTTTGTAAAGAAGTATGTTCTTCTATTATTTTTTGCGCTTCTTTTCCTTTATGAAAGAGAGAGAGAATCCAATTACGCTTTCCTTGGAAAATAAATTGCGATGTTGTTAAATAGTGATCAATTTTTACTTTATCCCAACTGTTCCATGGATGACGCTCACATAGCTTTAGTTTACTTTCTGTTGTTTTATCATACTGATAAACACTAATTCCTTCTTCATCAAAAGTAGCGTAGTATGTTTCTCTTGAAAATGCACCTAAATCAATTGGACAGTAGAAAAGTAATTCCTTTTTTAAATAAAAGTATTCTTTTCTTAAGTTTTTTTTCATTGTTTCTTGAATAGAGTGTCTTTTTTCTTTTCTCATGACATTTCCTCCGTATTAAGAAAATGCTCTTATCTTAACAATTCAATATCTTATCACTTTTCTGTATGGATGACTAGGGAATTATGAAGGAAAAAGTCGAATTGTCAAAAATATGGATTGTGTTGTCAAGTAATCCAATAGCTGTTTTAATCCCGTATTAAGGGGTAGTAAGATCCCCATATCAAAATTCAGCGAAAGCAAAGAAGATAGGTGGGGGATGAAGAACCCCCCCACTGATTAAAGTTTCATTTTATGTGGTATTCATATAAAAACATAACTTACTATTCGTAAGTTATAAACATTTTTATTCACAACTGTATGATGATGTTGTATAATGGTGGAGAAAATAGAATATCGGTCTATCTTCGGGGCAGGGTGAAAATCCCGACCGGCGGTGATGAACAGTTACTTTTCGTTCTAAGCCCGCGAGCCGCTAAGGCAGGATTTGGTGAGATTCCAAAGCCGACAGTACAGTCTGGATGGGAGAAGATGGAGGTTCAAGCGTTCAAAAAAGATAAGTATTTGAACGTCTGTTTGATGTGCCTAAAAATTCTCCCTTTGTGTAAAACACAAAGGTTTTTTTTCATGATAGAAAAAAGTAGGTATAGCAGAACCTTTCCACTTTCCATGAGATGATCGATGGAAAAGGAGAGAGAAGGATGAAACAAAAAAACAGTGTAGTACAAATGGTGAGCGTAGCGATGCTTAGTAGCATTGCGTACTTGCTTATGATGTTGGATTTCCCATTTCCAGGACTTCCACCGTTTTTAGAAATTGACTTTAGTGATGTGCCAGCTTTAATTGCAGCGATTATTTTTAGTCCGATTGCAGGTGTAGTTGTAGAAGCGATAAAAAATATTCTTCACTACGGAATTCAAGGGAGTTTAACGGGGGTTCCGGTTGGAGAAATAGCAAACTTTATTGCAGGGTGTCTATTTATTGGGCCAGCAGCTTTCCTATTCCGGAAGTATCGCACAGTAAAAAGTTTAACAACAGGGTTAATGTTAGGGACGGTTACTATGGCGGTAATTATGAGTGTGTTAAATTATTTCATCATTTTACCAGCTTACACTTGGTTTTTAAATCAGCCTGCTATGTCTAGCGCTAGTATGAGGCAAATGATTGTAGCGGCAATTCTACCATTTAATTTAATTAAAGGGATTGTTGTAACAGTTGTGTTTGTAGCGCTGTTTTCACGTTTGAAAGTATGGGTATTTGCAAAAATGAAAAATGCATAGAAATTTTGGCCATCAGAGGTAAATATACTGCTGATGGCTTTTAAAATTGTAAGTGAGAGAAATAACAAAAAATCCCCCTCATAAAAATGAGGGGGATTTTTTGAAGTTAATAAAAAGACTATTCGAATTTTAAAGCGTCGCCATCAAATGCTTCGTCAGCAACTTTAATTGAGTCAGTTGGACAACCTTCAAATGCATCCATCATGTCATCAATTAACACGTCTGGAATTTCAACGATACCTTGGTTGTCATCTAATGTTACAAATGCAATACCTTCATCATCGTAGTCGTAAATGTCTGGTGCAGCAGCCCCGCAAGCTCCACATGCGATGCAAGTGTCTTTGTCAACAATTGTATATTTTGCCATGTTTTTTTCCCTCCTGATAATATGTATGTAAAAATATTCGCTATAAAAATTATAACCTTATTGTAAAACGGTTTTTCAAACTTTTCAACATAAAATTATAATGATAATGCTTATCAATTAGAGTGTCAACTTATTTTTGATTTATTTCACAAGATTTTCAAAATGCCTAAATGCTGTACAGTTTGATACAATAGAAAATATAAATGTAATTGAAAGGTGGAAGCAGTGATGCAGTTACAATATACTTTACTATATTGTATAAAACAATTAAATGGTGAACGAACTGTTTCTTCCATTTATCACCTTTTAAAAGGGAAACGTTCTTCACAAACATTACAAGACGGAAATATATTTCACATTTCTTTTCTATTTGGAATATACAAATCATTACAACGTTCTGATTATGATCAGGAAATTGAACGTGTATTACATAAAGAATGGATTCAGAGTGTGCATGAAAATACGTACATTTTAACTGATACTGGAATGGATCAACTGGAAACTTGGGAAAAAACACGTTCTTTTCCGCAGTATTTACACGGTTTGCACTATGGTGATCTTGGTGAAATCTTTTGGAAACGACTTTCATTAATTATTCAAACTGTGTCAAATTTACAACAGCAAAATGCCAAGTTTATTCCAATTCAACAAGATACAGAGGTAATGATGTGGGTTAAGCAGTTTCTCATCGGGATACCGTATGCAAGGAGTGAACTTGCGAAAAGTTTATGGAAAGAGATGCATATGCTGCTACAAGATACTTTGCCGATTGAAGCAACAATTTTTACATATCGGCTAACTGGGTATAAACGGATTGGATATACATTAAAGCAACTTGCAGAAATTACAAACCAAGATGTATTTCGTGTATATCTTTTATTTTGGGGTACTATTCATTTCTTTATTCAATCTGTTCGGGATAATAAAAACGACTTTCCATTATTAACAAAGATTATTTCTTATCCGAATGAAAGATCAGATTTGTTTAGTGTATCAACACAGAAAACATATCAACTTTGGAGACAAGGGCGTTCTTTAGATGAAATTGCAACAATTAGAAATTTAAAGGTTGCAACAATAGAAGATCATTTTGTTGAAATTGCATTACGAGAAAGAGATTTTTCTATTGAAATGTTTATGGAAAAAAATAAAATCAAGCATGTGCAGCGCGTTATTGAAACATTAGAAACACGTAAGTTACGCGTGTTAAAGCAAGCGGTAGGGGAAGCGGTTTCTTATTTTGAAATTCGTCTTGTGTTAGCACAGATGGGGGTTGTAAATGAGGCTTGAGGATTATTTGTATAAGTGGTTTGGTTATACCGAATTTCGTCAAGGACAGAAAGGGGTTATTGCAGATTTATTACAAGGAAAAGATGTTGTAGCAATGCTTCCAACTGGAAGAGGAAAATCAATGTGTTATCAGCTTCCAGGCCTTATGCAAGATGGAACAGTACTAATTGTTTCTCCATTACTATCCTTAATGGAAGATCAGGTAGCACAGCTCAAATATGTAGTGAAGGACCGTGTGATCGCGTTTAATAGTTTTCGTACATTAATTGAAAAAAAGAAAGCGATAAAAAGATTATCTTCTTATAAATTTGTTTTTGTCTCGCCTGAAATGTTGCAATCTGAAGTAATAGTAAGAGAACTAAAAAAGATTCATATTTCGCTATTTGTTGTAGACGAAGCACATTGTATTTCGCAATGGGGCTACGATTTTCGAACGGACTATAAAAAATTAGATCAAGTTATAGCGGCTATTGGGCACCCTCCTGTATTGGCATTAACAGCTACTGCAACAGAAGAAGTATTACGAGATATTATAAACAGTTTAAAACTTACAAATGTAGCCGAGCATTTGTATTCGATTGACCGCCCGAATATTGCAATGGAGGTACAATTTGTCCAAACGATAGAAGAAAAAAAGGAAGCACTTCTCACGCATGTTACTTATTTACAAGGGCCAGGAATCATTTATTGTTCTAGCAGAGCTTGGACGGAGCGCTTGACAGAATATTTAAGGAGTAAAGGTATAGTAGGTGTTGCATTTTATCATGGTGGAATGGAACATGAAGAGCGGATGCTAATTCAGCAGCAATTTATGAATGATCAACTGCAGCTTGTTATATGTACAAGCGCATTTGGTATGGGTGTAAACAAGCCGAATACAAGGTATATTATTCATTTTCATTATCCAGCAAATATTGCTTCTTATTTACAAGAGATTGGTAGGGCTGGGAGAGATGGAGAGGAAAGCATTGCAATTCTACTTTGTAGTCCTTTGGATCATGATCTACCAGTTTCTATCATTGAGGATGAATTGCCAAATAAACAACAAATTCAATTTTTATTTTCTTTACTACAAGAAAAGATGTTTCAAACGAAAGTATTGCCAATAGAAGATGTGGAAGAAATTTGTTATAATGCTGCAAGGTTTAGTGAGCAACATTGGCGTTTTATACGTTATCATTTAGAAAAGATGAAAATCATACAACAGAAGAAGCTCATTATGGAATCCTTGTCAGATGAGACAATGGAAAAATTAATGTTAGAAGTAGATGGGCGTCTTCGGAATAAATATAGTCAATTAGAAAATATGAAATCGTGGCTACAGTATAAAGGATGTAGGCGGGAACAGATGCTACATCATTTTGGATATAAGAAGGAAGCCTGGATAAAAAACTGCTGTGATTACTGTGGTATTTCAAAAGAAGATTACAAAAAAAGACGAGCAAGACAATCAAATTTCGACTATAATTGGGAAGCGGAGCTACAATTGCTCTTTGGTATGGGAGAACGGAGGAATGATGAGCATTCAAAGGCGTAGTATTGAAGACATAGGTCCGAAAGAAATACGGCTTAATCTCTATATAACACAATTAATAATTATTGGTGTTGGTTGCGTGTTAGCCTATATATTATTTCCAAATAGGAATGAATTTTATGATTTGTGGAAATGGGAGCCCATTTCCATTCTTGTAATAGGCAGCGTGGTTGCGGGCAGTGTTATTTTATTTGATTATATTGCAATGCAAGTGTTGCCAGAATCGTGGTTTGATGATGGTGGAATTAATGATCGAATGTTCCGAGGAACTTCTGTAATACAATTATTAGTTATTACGTTTGTTATTGGATTTGCTGAAGAGTTTTTATTTCGAGGTGTATTACAGACGCATTTTGGACTTGTAATTGCAAGCCTTATTTTTGCTGTTCTGCATATTCGATATGTGAGGAAGCCATTTCTATTTTGCTTTGTATGTATGATTAGTTTTCTGTTTGGATATGTATTTCAATGGACAGGAAATTTGTTTATAACAATATTTGCACACTTTCTTGTTGATTTTATAATGGGACTTCAATTAAGAAAATAAGTGGAAGGTGGTGGTGAACAGCATGAGAAAACAAATTCCCGATTTTGAAGAAGAGCTGGAAGAAGAGTTGGAAGAAGAGCAAACAGAAGAAGGTTTACCGCCGCGAAGTGAGATTCATAGAAATAATGAGAAGAAAAAATCTAAATTTAAGATTAATCACTTTTTCGTTCGGGTTTTAACATTTTTATTTATTTTGTTACCGCTTAGTATTTTATGGTATACGGATAAGTATATCGAAGTAAAAAGTGCAAACAAGGATGAGGTCTCTGGAAAAAATGCGTTTGAAGTGATTTTTTTCGATTCAAATAAACATGGTGAAGGAGAAAAGAAACAGTCAGAGAAATTTGAAACACACATTGTAAAAGAGGGAGAGACATTCGAAAGTATTGGAAAACAGTATTATCCGAATGAAGATGGGGCTACAATTATAAAAAACTATAACAATTTACAAGATGGTCAGTTAGAGGTAGGAAAAGAATTGAAAATTCCTGTTAAAGAAAAAGCGGAGAAGGAATAGCAGCAGTAAAATGATTATTGTATGAGTGAATTGAAAAAGGTGAATGAAGCCTTTAATATCAGATAAGGTTTTATTTACCTTTATGACAATATAGTTTGATGGGATTATATTTTGTTGAGAGGGAAGTTGAGAAAAGTATATGTTATGGATTGGATTAGGTGGCACATTCATATGTATTGGCTTCATTTGTCTTTTTATGATGTATAAAGAAGCATTGCGTAATACATTGTTAGAGCATACTTTATCATTTGTAAATTTCCCGGAAAGCTTTGGAAAAGTCAGGATATTTTTCATTTCAGATATTCATAGGAGAGTTATTTCACCTTCTTTAATTGAAAATGTAAAAGGAAATGCTGATTTTGTTATTATTGGTGGTGATTTAGCTGAGAAAGGTGTATCGTTATCACAAATTGCTGCTAATGTTCAAACATTAAGTGAAATTGGTCCTATATATTTTGTATGGGGAAATAACGATTATGAAATTGACTATCATGAATTAGATGCGTTGTTACTAGAACATGGTGTGAAAATTTTAGATAATACACGAGTGCTGTTTGAATCAGAGTGTGGCGACAAGCTTTGCTTATTAGGGGTGGATGATGTTGGATTAGAACGAGATCGTTTAGACTTGGCGCTGGCAGATTGTCAAGAAAATGGTTTTCGTATTCTTATTAGCCACAATCCTGCTATTGTAAACAAAATGTCTGGACAAGAACAAATTTCCCTCGTATTAAGTGGGCATACTCATGGAGGGCAAATTCGTTTATTTCATTCTAAACGTTATTTAAAAGGTGGCGTATATGAGTATCCCAATACAACTTTACTTGTGAGTAACGGGTATGGAACTACATTTATACCGTTACGTTTTCGAGCTCCAGCTCAAACGCACTTAATTACGTTGCAAGGAAAAAATTAAGAGATATTCGGTTTAAAGGTGGGGAAAATATGCCAACTTTAAAAGGAAAGTATAATATAAAAGCAGTTTCGAATATGCTTGGAATTCAGCCAAGTACACTGCGGGCTTGGGAGAGACGATATCATATTATTGCTCCAAAGCGCAATGATGCTGGGTATCGCCTATATACAGAAGAGCATGTTAGAATCTTAAAATGGTTAATGAATAAAGTAAATGAAGGGTTTACAATTGGTCAAGCAGTCCAGTTATTAGAGAGCAATCGATTGCAAAATCACAATTCAGCTGAGATGACGTACAGTAAAGAAGTATTTTTAGTGGACGATATCCTTCGTTATTTGTTAAAATTTGATGAAATACATGCCCGTGAATTATTAAACGAGGCATTTGTTATTTATACAATGGAAAAAGTAATCACTCATATATTTGTTCTGATTGTTGATAAATTAGAAACAATGCGGAGAAATGATGAGATAACAGCTGTACAAGAGCGGTATGTAGAGTCATTTTTATGCTCACGCATTGGAATGATTTATCATAATACGCATACTAATTTTATTTTGCCAAAAGCTTTGGCTATATGTGTACCAGGAGAATTGAGTGCATTACATCTTTTTGTTTTTACGATATATTTACGTTTGAAAGGCTATCAAGCAACGTATTTGGGGACAGGCCTAGAGGAAGATGAGATTCATATAGCCATCAAGCGATTTGCACCTAAATATGTGTTTATATCATGTTCAAAAGAGCGATATTTGAAAGACGCGCTGAATTTGATTAAGCAGTTGCAAAGTCACAATCCAAAGATCCGCACTGGACTTGTTGGGTTTGCAAGCCAGTTTGTTTCAGATGATGACAAGGCTGAACTTCAAAATATATTCATTGGCGATACAAAAAAAGAATGGGATGAATGGTTAAAAGTGTCGGAATAGTTGTTCGAAAAGAACCATCTATTTTCTATTTCATATAATAAAAATTAGATACAACGGTTACGTAGGGAGGTTACAAGATGAGGTTGGAACGTTTGAATTATAATAAAATTAAAATTTTCCTAACGTTTGACGATTTATCTGAGCGAGGATTGACGAAGGAGGATTTATGGAAAAATGCTCCGAAAGTGCAACAGTTATTTCGCGATATGATGCAAGAAGCAAATAAGGAACTTGGATTTGAAGCAGATGGTCCAATTGCAGTTGAAGTTTTTTCTTTACAGGCACAAGGAATGGTTGTGATTGTTACAAAAGAAAATCATGAAACCGATACAGAAGATGAGTTTCGTGATGAGTTTATTGAAATGCAAGTAACTCTAGATGAGAGTGAACATATATTGTATGAATTTGCAACGTTTGAAGATGTGATTACTTTGGCAAATCGTTTGTATAATCTCGGTGTAACCGGAGGGAAACTTTATACATGGGATGGACGTTTTTATCTTTGGATGGAAGAAGAAACAGCATTATTAAAGGCAGATATTATTGCGATTTTAGCGGAATACGGTAATTCTTCTACAGTGACAATTTATCGTATTATGGAATATGGAAAAGAATTAATGGATTCTCAAGCAATTCAGCAAATATACAAGTATTTTATCTTAAAACAAAACCTCAGCTAATATAAATAGCTGAGGTTTTGTTGGTGTTTTGCGATATTAAAGAGATTAAAATACATTGTAGTATAAAAAACATTTAAATATTTAAGTATTTTACTTTTCTAAAAGTGATAAAAGGACTATAATGATAGTGAAAACGCTTGCAATAAAAAATCATTTGTATATATTTGTTAGCGTTTTCTATTGCATTCCAAATTTAACGGTGTATACTAGGCAATGAAGGTTTACTAAACAAGTGAAATTACAGGGGGTTTACTTACTATGGTAGCCGAAAAGGGAGCTCAAACACAAACACAACAAAGGGAACAACACTTTGAATTGTTAAATTCAACACAAATTGTTATTAGTGAAGCACTAGAAAAATTGGGTTATCCAAACGAGGTATATGAATTACTTAAAGAACCAATTCGTATGATGACAGTGAAAATTCCAGTTCGTATGGATGACGGGACTGTTAAAATATTTACAGGGTATCGCGCACAGCACAATGATGCTGTTGGTCCAACGAAAGGTGGAATTCGCTTCCATCCAAACGTAACAGAAAACGAAGTGAAAGCACTTTCTATTTGGATGAGTTTAAAATGTGGTATTGTTGATTTACCATATGGTGGAGGTAAAGGTGGGATCATTTGTGATCCACGAGAAATGTCTTTCCGTGAATTAGAAAGATTAAGCCGTGGATATGTACGAGCAATTAGTCAGATTGTTGGTCCAACAAAAGATATTCCTGCTCCAGATGTATTTACAAACTCACAAATTATGGCATGGATGATGGATGAATATAGCCGCATCGATGAATTCAATTCACCTGGATTTATTACAGGAAAACCGCTTGTATTAGGTGGATCTCATGGTCGTGAAACAGCGACTGCAAAAGGTGTAACAATCTGTATTCGAGAAGCTGCGAAAAAACGCGGTATCGACATTAAAGGTGCTCGCGTTGTTGTCCAAGGGTTTGGGAACGCTGGTAGCTTCTTAGCTAAATTTATGCACGATGCTGGTGCAAAAGTAATTGCGATTTCTGATGCTTACGGTGCACTACATGATCCAAATGGATTGGATATCGACTACTTACTTGATCGTCGTGACAGCTTCGGAACAGTAACGAAATTGTTTAACAATACAATTTCAAACAAAGAGCTATTAGAACTTGATTGTGATATTTTAGTTCCAGCTGCAATCGAGAACCAAATTACAGAAGAGAATGCTGCGGATATTAAAGCGAAAATTGTTGTAGAAGCAGCAAACGGTCCAACTACATTAGAAGCAACTAGAATTTTAACAGAACGCGGTATTTTACTTGTTCCTGACGTATTAGCAAGTGCTGGTGGTGTTACTGTATCTTACTTCGAATGGGTACAAAATAATCAAGGTTACTATTGGTCAGAAGAAGAAGTAGAACAACGCTTAGAAAAAGTAATGGTAAGATCATTCGATTCCATTTATGAAACATCACAAGTTCGTAAAGTGAACATGCGTTTAGCAGCTTATATGGTTGGTGTACGTAAAATGGCAGAAGCTAGCCGCTTTAGAGGTTGGGTATAATAGAACAAAAAGTTTAGAGAGAACGTGGTTTCCTTCAGGGAAACCACGTTTTTTATTGAAATAATAAGGATTATAGAAAAGGTAGGTACACTGGAAATATTTGAGTTGTTCGTTGTTGGGGCATCGATAGCTATCGCATGGAGAATTATAATGTTATTTTTAAAATGGATCGGATAAAGTTTCATCAATCGGGTTTTTACAGGCAGTTAATCCATCACCTAACTTCTTTGTTTTCGCTGGATTTTGAGATGAGGTCTTTCTTACTGTCCGCAAATAGCGGGATAAATAGTTACTGTTAATGGGATGGAATATGTTGAAAATGGATGTTCGATTATAAAAAAATAAAAAGAACGCTTGTTCTGTACGAACGTTTGTGCTATACTTTCCTTAGATAAACAAAACGGAAACAAAATAAGGAGAGATTAATAATGAAAATGACAGCAGACCAAAGATTTATGATGCCAACAGATGTTATGGAACGGGTAGAAGTTTTACGGAAAAAACATGTGAAACGTTCATCTTTGTTACAATCCGTGAATAAATTTTTCGGTTTAGATACAAAAGAAGACTGTGTTTGGTTTTATGGGTTTTATGGAACGGCTGTAAGTATTTTATTATTTATGGTCTTTACTTCAAATATTTTTGAGTTTCTCTTTGCGTAAGAAATGTGCTATATAGATATCGAGATTGAATACATATATAAGGAAGAAGGTAATTTTCTAGAGCGGAGTTGATAAACATGGTGATGTTCCCTATAGAGCGAAATTATATTGGATACGGAAGCTCACGACCAGGAATCCGCCTTTCAAAGGTGAGATTTATTGTAAGTCATGATACGGGGAATCCTGGTAGCAATGCGATAGGAAATCGTGATTACTTTAACGAAGTGCAACCAAAAGCATCGGCGCATACTTTTGTAGATGATACAACCATTTTAGAAATTATCCCAATTGATGAGGTAGCATATCACGTAAGGTATAGTGTACCATCAGATAACGATTTGTTTGGTTATGATGCAAATAAAGCAGCAATTGGTGTTGAAATGTGTTATGGAGGAGCTGTTAATTTTTGGGACTCTTACACGCGGTTTACATGGTACCATGCTTATTTATGTCATACATTCAATTTAAATCCTAAAACGGATATTGTATCTCATAAAACACTTGATCCTACGAGAAAGATTGATCCAGAAAATGTATTTGGACAACAAGGAATAAGATTTAGACAGTTTTTAGCGGACGTCTATCGAATGTACGTATCGTTTAGATGACAAATATATGAAAAATGAATACAATAAAGATAGGTGCCTACTGCTGAAAGTAGGTTTTTTCTTGTTTTGTAATAAATAGAGAGTGAAGCAGAAGACTAGGAGTGAACCGAGTATGCAAAAAGAAACAGTTATTATAATCGGGGGCGGACCATGTGGATTAGCAGCAGCGATTTCACTACAGCAAGAGGGAATCGATCCACTAGTAATTGAAAAAGGGAATATTGTGAATGCGATTTATCATTATCCAACTCATCAAACGTTTTTTTCATCTAGTGAAAAATTAGAGATTGGTGATGTTGCTTTTATTACAGAAAATCGTAAGCCAGTTCGTAATCAAGCGCTTGCGTATTATCGTGAAGTGGTAAAGCGTAAAGGAGTGCGTGTAAATGCATTTGAACGCGTAGAACAAGTGCAAAAAGACGGGAACTTCTTTAGAGTAAATACAACGAAGCGTGATGGTAATAAGGAGACATATACTGCGAAATATATTGTAGTGGCAACGGGATATTATGATAATCCAAACTATATGAACGTTCCTGGAGAAAATTTAGAAAAAGTATCCCATTACTTTAAAGAGGCACATCCATATTTTGACCGTGATGTAGTTGTAATAGGAGGAAAAAATTCAAGTGTAGATGCAGCGCTAGAACTTGTAAAAGCTGGAGCACGTGTAACGGTGTTGTATCGCGGGGAAGCATATTCACAGAGTATTAAGCCGTGGATTTTACCTGAATTTGAAGCATTAGTGCGTAATGGTACAATTCAAATGCGGTTCCATGCTCACGTGAAAGAAATTACCGAACATACACTGACGTATACAAGTAATGGAGAATCATTTACGATTCAAAATGATTTTGTGTTTGCAATGACGGGATATCATCCAGATCATGGCTTCTTAACAAAAATGGGAGTAGAAATTGATAAAGAAACAGGGCGTCCGGTGTATACGGAAGAAACAATGGAAACGAATGTTGAGAATATCTTTATTGCGGGTGTTATTGCAGCTGGAAATAATGCGAATGAAATTTTTATTGAGAATGGAAGATTTCATGGCGGAGCAATTACACAAACAGTTGTATCAAGAGAACAAAAATAAGCTGTCGAATTTCGACAGCTTATTTTTTAATCGTGCATAAACATTTGTTGAATTTTTTCTTGAGATTGAGCACATTCTAAAGCCACAAGTAGTTTAATACGAGCTTTTTGGGCATTTAAACCGTAGGTGAAGACAATCCCAATATCTTTTAATTGTTTTCCTCCACCCTCATAGGAATATACGTCTTGGACAATTCCGTTAAAGCAGCGGGAAACAAGAACAATTGGAATTCCTTTATTCATTAAGCGCTGTAAACTAGGGAGCGTTCGTGGTGGTAAATTACCTTGACCGAGTGCTTCGATTACAATCCCATCTACCGGAAGGGTTTCAATTGCTGCTAATAATGTATCATCCATACCGGCGTATGCTTTTAACACGACCACATTTTTAGAAATTTGTCCGACCATATATGTTTCGTGATGTACGAGAGCGTGATGGAAGACAACACCACGTTTTGTCACCATACCGATTGGTCCGTATTGAGGACTTTGGAATGTTGCAACATTACTTGTATGTGTTTTTGTTACATTTGTTGCACAGTGAATTTCGTCGTTTAATACGACAAGAATACCTTTTCCAAGTGCTTCGTTACTACTTGCAACCTTTACAGCAGATAAAAAGTTATATAAACCGTCAGCGCCTAATTCGTTGCTAGAGCGCATTGCCCCTGTTACAACGATTGGAATGTTCGCTTGTACAGTTAAATCTAAAAAATAGGCAGTCTCTTCTAATGTATCTGTACCATGTGTAATGACAACACCATGAATGTCTTCATGTTTAACTCTTTCATCAATGATGACTTGTAATTGTAACATCTCGCTAGGAGTCATATGAGGAGATGGAAGATGAAAGACATCTTCAACAATTAAATCAATATCATCCTCTAAATCAGGAATGAATTTTAAAAGAGGATTTTGTTCCCCTGGTTGTACAACCCCAGTTTCTTTATCTTCCTCCATTGCGATTGTTCCACCTGTGTGTAAAACTAGGATTTTTTTCAATGCTTATACCCCTTTCCAATCAAAAAATACATTTAGAACATACCATGTTTTTGCTAGATTCGACAATGGAAATGTATAAAAGTTTGTACCAGAAATGAAAATAAAGTTAGCTACTGTATATTGGAAATAATTAAAGTAAGCGGATTTTTTAATTTTTTCTATCGTAAATTGTTGGAATGAGTGAGAAAAAATGAAAAGAGGATATTTTTTTGAAAAAAATTGAGGGAGTCTTAATTCGTATATTATTGATTCAATTTATTTGTCTGTGCATTATTCAATTACTCTTTATGCAAGAGTCCACAGTAAAATATTTATCAAAAATCGTTTATTATGAAGGAGTTACAAGTAAAAACACAACGGATATTTTACAAGTGAATAAGTAGTTTTCATTTTCTTATAGTAAGGATTGTGCTACAATAATTGAGGATTTAATCGACATGAAACAAACACGAAGAAGCAGGGAATTTGTACCTGCTTTTCATTTTGTTATATAAGTGAAAAAAATGAGGTGTTACAATGGAAAAACGAATTTCAATTGCGATAGATGGTCCAGCAGCTGCTGGGAAAAGCACGGTCGCAAAGATTGTTGCGAAAGAACTTTCTTATGTATATATTGACACAGGTGCAATGTATCGTACGCTTACATATGCTGCTCTTAAGCAAAATGTGGATATTGAAAATGAAGAAAGTCTAATGGAAGTTTTAAAAAATGTAAATATTGAGTTTCAGCAAGGTGAAAATACACAACTAGTTTTCTTAAATGGCGAGGATGTATCTGAAGCGATTCGTACACCGGATGTAACAAATCGCGTATCAATTGTTGCCAAGCATCGTCTTGTTCGGGAAGAGATGGTACGTCGCCAACAAGCTCTAGCAGAACAGGGCGGAGTAGTAATGGACGGTCGTGATATTGGTACGCATGTGTTACCTAATGCGGAAGTGAAAATTTTTATGCTTGCTTCTGTTCAAGAGAGAGCGGAGCGTAGACATCTTGAAAACACGAAGAAAGGTTTTGCTTCTAGTTTAGAGCAATTGAAAAAAGAGATTGCTGAGCGTGATAAGCTAGATTCAGAGCGCGAAGTTTCTCCGCTAAAAAAAGCGGATGATGCATTGGAATTAGATACAACTTCTTTATCAATTGAAGAGGTTGTCAAAAAAATTATGGATATTGTTTCTGGAGCATTTGCAAAATAAAGAAAGGGGGAAGCCCCTTTCTTTTTTATTTTAAAAAATATTAGCATAGTGGAGAATGGTGAGACGCTTTCCTTGACAAATAAGTCAATTTGTAAGAAGTTAGTAAAAGAAGAGAAACTGTCAGAATATATTCGCTATTATATTTTAAAACATACTTTATTCAAGGAGATTTTGCTGTATACTATTTATATAGGTTTCTATATCTTCTATGAAGTGTATGGAAAAAAGTAGGTTGCTCTATGTATTGAAAGTGAGTATATGCTAAAAATTTCTTATAACATGCAAATGAAAGCATTTGTTTTCATTTCGTATATACATAAAAAAGCTTTGTCAATTCTGTAGGGAGGTATTTCCATGGTAGAGAAAATGAATGAAGAAGTTGTGGATTCAAAAGCATTACAAGTGGGTGACGTTGTTACAGGTTCTGTAACGAAAGTTGAAGAAAAACAAGTTCTTGTAAATGTTGGATACAAAACAGATGGCGTTATTCCGATTAGTGAATTAGCTAACGTTCATATTGAAAAAGCGAGCGATGTTGTAGAATTAGACCAAACTCTTGAATTAAAAGTTATTAAATTAGAAGATGATGATCTTGTATTATCGAAACGTGCTGTTGATGCAGAAAAAGCATGGGTAGAGCTGCAAGGAAAATTCACTTCAGGTGAAGTGTTTGATGTTACTGTAAAAGATATTGTCAATGGTGGTTTAGTTGTGGATCTTGGTGTCCGCGGATTTATTCCAGCTTCACTTGTAGAAATGCACTATGTAGAAGATTTTACTGATTATAAAGGAAAAACATTAGCGGTGAAAATCGTTGAATTAGATCGTGAAAAGAATCGTGTTATTCTTTCACATAAAGCAGTTGTAGAACAAGAATTAGAATCGAAGAAAAAGGAAGCGATCTCTTCTTTAAAAGAAGGAGATGTTGTGGAAGGTACAGTTCAACGATTAACTGACTTCGGTGCTTTTGTGAATGTTGGTGGCGTAGATGGTTTAGTACACATTTCACAAATTTCTCATGATCGCGTTGAACAGCCTTCTGATGTGTTAACACAAGGACAAAGTGTTAAAGTCAAAGTGTTATCAGTTGATGCAGATACGCAGCGCATTTCTTTATCGATTAAAGCCGCTCAGCCAGGACCTTGGGAAAATGTTGCTGCTGAAGTTAAAGCGGGTGATGTTCGAGAAGGTATAGTAAAGCGTATTGTTACATTCGGTGCTTTCGTTGAAATTTTACCCGGCGTAGAAGGACTTGTGCACGTATCACAAATTGCAAATCGCCACGTGAAAAATCCAAATGAAGTATTAGAAATGGGACAAGAAGTGAAAGTGAAAGTACTTGAAGTACATGCAGCAGAAAAACGCATTTCTTTAAGTATAAAAGAAGCTGTTGAAGAAAATAATGAAACAGAAGATTACAGCCAATATGAGCCAACTTCTGAATCTGCAACTTTCCAATTTAGTGATATTATTGGTGAACAACTGAAAAAATTAAAGAAATAAAGAGGGGTACAAGTGGTAAGGGCAAAACGAAAATTAGAACATATTGAATACGCTCTTTCCACCGGACAGTCTCGTATACATGGCTTTCATGACATTGCTTTTGTCCATCAAAGCTTGCCAAATTCATGTTATGAAAGTATTACATTTGAAACGGAAATCGGCGAACTTTCATTAAGTTCGCCGATTTTTATCAATGCGATGACTGGTGGTGGTGGAGATCACACATTACATATTAATGAACAGTTAGCACATGTGGCCAAGCATCATAATCTTGCGATGGCTGTCGGTTCTCAAATGGCTGCGTTAAAAGATGAAAGAGAAGCATCCTCTTATCGAATTGTTCGAAAGGTAAACCCAAATGGCATCATTTTTGCAAATTTAGGTAGTGAAGCGAGTGTTGAACAGGCAAAGCGAGCGGTTGATATGGTTGAAGCAAATGCTTTGCAAATTCATTTGAATGTCATTCAAGAACTAACGATGCCAGAAGGGGATCGGGATTTTACAGGCGTATTAGAGCGGATTGAGCAAATTGTTATAAGTTCGCAGGTTCCGGTTATAGTGAAAGAAGTAGGGTTTGGTATGAGTAAAGAAGCAGTACAGCAACTAGCTAATGTTGGCGTTACAGCTGTAGATATTGGTGGTTATGGTGGCACAAACTTTGCTGCAGTTGAAAATGAACGAAGGCAGCGAATGCTTTCTTATTTTAACGATTGGGGCATTCAGACGGCAGCCTCTATAATAGAAGCATCCTCAATAAATAAAAACCTCTCTCTTATTGCATCTGGTGGCATACAAACAGCGCTTGATGTAGCAAAAGCGATCGCACTTGGTGCTCGGGCGACGGCTTTTGCTGGCTATTTTTTACGTATATTAATGAATGATGGTGTAGACAAATTAATCGAAGAAATAGAACTTTTACATACGGACTTACAATTTATTATGACGGCTCTTGGATCGAGCACACTTTCTGAGCTTCAGCGAGTGCCGCTTATTGTAAAAGGTGATACGTATCATTGGTTGTCGCAGCGAGGGATTGATACGAAGAATTACAGTATGAGATAGGGTTAATAGGAGATGAAAAAATCAACCATTCGGTTGGTTTTTTCTTTTGTGTATATGCAAGATATAATATGTAGTTCATTGGTACAGGTAGAGATTTTATTGTGACTTGTTTGGAAAAAATGTAAAGATCATATACTTTTGTTACAGGAAAAAGCCTTTTAATTGACACTTACCAAAGTGATAGGATTTATAATGCAGAAACGAAAAAACTGTATTTTGAATAGATGTTTGTTATTGGAACTACTTACCACCTATGCTAGCGCTTAGAGGTGGGAGTTTTCTTACCTAAAGTTAGTTAAAATCAAGCAGTTTAGCGAAAATGCACTACATCTAAAAATTAAATGAAAAGTTTTTTGTATTTAAGTGTTTAAAAGATGGTTTCGGTGCTGTACCGAAACCATCTTTTTTCGTGTCCATCAGGAGTTAAATTGAATTTAATGTCATGCTAAATTTTAGGTCTTGTCTTTTGAATCTTTGCAAAGTAGTGATGTTTTTAAGTTTAATGCTGATTTTGTTGACGAGCTTGCTCTGGTGTATCCAGACTAGTTGCACCAGGATATTGCAATGATTGATCACGATCCGATTCAACGCGGCGTGATTGTTTTAATTTCTTTTCTTGACGGTCTTTTCCCATCGTTATCTACACCCCCTCAATAGAAAGTGTTGCTGTTATAAGAAAAAACTATGCAAAAAGAAGAAAAGGATTAGTTTTCATAAAAAGTTCCCATAATGGAAATGATAGGAGGGGAAAATATGGATGGAAGTTATTTTTATTTTTTAGCGTGGATGGGCTGGATTGTTACAACATTTTTTTTGAAAAAAGATGAAGTTCGCTGGAAAATTAGTGCGATTATACTAATATTTATTATTTGTTCACAAATAACCGTATCTATTGCTTCTTTCATTGTATCAATAAATGCACTTATACTCGGCAGTATTTCATTTTTTGGGATTGCTCTATATTCTATATGGAAAAAAATGTACGCCTTATTGTCAGCGCTTATTATTGCTATGCTATATACAAGCTTTCATTTATTAGAGGTGTATGATCCGATTTGGATTATTATTGATCGAACCTTTATGTTAAGTGGTGCTCTTGTATACGCGTCAATTTTATTACATCGAGATCGTTTATTACGTCTATGTTCTTTATATGCTGGAGCGCTACAAGGAGAAATATTGGTAACGTTTATTTTTCGCAGGCTGCATTTTCCATATGAAATTGGTAGTTTGACATTTTTTGATATCATTGCTGTTTCTACACTACTTGTTATGATGATGTCTTACATCGTAAAAGTATCGGCGTATAGAGGACAATTTAGAAAAAAACATGTAAAAGAAAGGCAAGGATAATACATGACTGAATATACACCAGCCATTTTATGTGGCGTCATTGCTGGAACAGTAACGCGAATTTTGATGCTTCGCACAGATACGAGGCAGTATCCGACACGTTTACATGGAAAAATCATTCACATTGCTATGGGATTAATTGCAGCAGCTTTAGGAGCGATTGCTATTCCGTCTATTTTGAAGAAGGATTTTTCAGCGATTACTTTCTTGACGTTGGCTGCGTCTCAATTCCGAGATGTTCGAAATATGGAAAGAAATACACTGCAGCAATTAGATGGGTATGAACTTGTACCACGTGGAAACACATATATTGAGGGGATAGCTCTTGTGTTTGAAAGTCGCAACTATTTAGCGATGCTAACAGCATTTGTGACAACATTTATATATATAGGTTTTCATTCGTGGATTGCTGGTGTAGTTGCTGGTATATCGGGATTCGTTATTTCAAGAATATTGATGTCTGGTAAAAGGTTACGTGATCTTGTAGACATTGAGCATGCTCCTCTCCGGTTTGAAGGAGCAGGACTATATATTGATAATATTTATATTATGAATATTGGATTGCCAGCAAGGCAAGAAGAAATTATGAAGTATGGAATGGGTTTTATTTTAAAGCCTAAGTCTATTGACGCAAGGGTAACGATTTCTAATCTTGGACAACGACAAGCAATTTTGCATGATGTTTCAGTTGCATTAGGCATATTTAGAGATTCTGGAACCCCGGCGTTAGTCCCATTAGCTAAGCGTGATTTGGAAGATGGAAGAGTAGGAGTATTTGTACTCCCGCAAGATCAAGATGTAAAAAAAGCGATTGCGGTAATAGGAAATGTACCAACATTAGAAAGTGCGGTTCATATGTCATCAGAGGCCCCAAAAGGAAGGGGAGATCTGCGATGATATTAGAAAGCTATATTCTTGCTGTAATTACAACGACGCCAGAAAAGTTTGCTGGGGGAGCACCTTTGTTTATTTGTGGCTCAAAAGAAGAAATGGAATTTGTAGCAAATAATTTAGAAGCGATTTTAGACGGTATTGCTCATCGTTTGCAAGAGAATGTATATATTATTGTGAAACATTAGTAACATATGATATAATATGAGATGTTTTGATATGATGAGAAATATTCTGGAATGCAAATCCCTTCTTGCACAAAGAAGGGTTTTTTACATAATAAACAGAAGCAAGTTGAAAGGATGAAAGTATATGCCGAAACCAGTAGTGGCAATAGTAGGACGCCCGAACGTAGGGAAATCTACTATTTTCAATAGAATTGTTGGAGAGAGAGTTTCAATTGTAGAAGATATCCCAGGTGTAACACGAGATCGTATTTATAGTGCGGGAGAATGGTTAAATCACGAATTTAACATTATTGATACAGGTGGAATTGATATTGGAGACGAGCCATTTTTGACACAAATTCGTCAACAAGCAGAAGTAGCGATTGATGAAGCTGATGTTATCATTTTTATGACGAATGGTCGTGACGGTGTAACTGCAGCAGACGAAGAAGTTGCAAAAATTTTATATCGTTCTAAAAAGCCAGTTGTACTTGCTGTAAATAAAGTTGATAATCCAGAGATGCGTAATGAAATTTATGATTTTTATGCATTAGGATTTGGAGAGCCATTCCCAATTTCAGGCACACATGGTTTGGGATTAGGGGACTTACTTGATGAAGCTGCGAAGCATTTTCCAAAGATTGAAGAAGAAGCATACGATGACGAAACGATCCGTTTCTCATTAATTGGACGTCCGAACGTAGGGAAATCTTCACTAGTAAATGCATTGCTTGGTCAAGAACGTGTAATCGTAAGTAACGTAGCAGGAACAACACGTGATGCTGTCGATACACCATATAGTAAAGATGGTCAAGATTACGTTATCATTGATACAGCAGGAATGCGTAAAAAAGGGAAAGTATACGAGAGTACCGAAAAGTATAGTGTACTACGTGCACTGAGAGCGATTGAACGTTCTGACGTTGTCTTAGTTGTATTAGATGGTGAAGAAGGAATTATTGAACAAGATAAGAAAATTGCTGGTTACGCACATGACTCAGGGCGAGCAGTAATTATTGTTGTGAACAAATGGGATGCAGTAAAAAAAGACGAAAAGACAATGAAAGCATTTGAAGAAAATATTCGTGCTCACTTCCAGTTCTTAGATTATGCGCCAATTGTATTCTTATCTGCGAAAACAAAAAAACGTACACAGACATTATTACCGGTTATTAATGAAGTGAATGAAAGTCATAGCATTCGCGTACAAACGAATGTATTAAATGATGTAATTATGGATGCGGTGGCAATGAATCCAACGCCAACGCATAATGGTAGTCGTCTGAAAATTTTCTATGCGACACAAGTTGCAGTGAAACCACCTACATTTGTTGTCTTTGTAAATGACCCAGAATTAATGCACTTTTCATATGAGCGCTTCTTAAAGAATCGTTTACGTGAGTCATTTGGCTTCGTAGGAACGCCAATTCGAATTATTTCTAGAGCAAGAGACTAATGGAGAGGATGTGATTTTATGAAAAAAATCACAGTAGTAGGAGCAGGTAGCTGGGGAACAGCGTTAGCGATGGTATTAGCTGACAATGGCCATGATGTACGCATTTGGGGAAATCGTCCGGAGCTCATGGATGAAATCAATATGAAACATGAGAATAGTCGATACCTTCCAGGGATTACATTGCCAAGCACAATCGTAGCCTACTCTTCTTTAGAAGAAGCATTAGTAGATGTAGATACAGTACTTTTGGTCGTGCCGACGAAAGCGTATCGAGAAGTATTGCGAAATATGAAAGATATAGTTTCACAGCCGATTACTTGGATTCATGCAAGTAAAGGAATTGAACCGGGTACTTCAAAACGTATTTCGGAAATGATTGAAGAAGAAATTCCAGCACATCTTATTCGTGATGTTGTTGTCTTATCAGGACCGAGCCATGCGGAAGAGGTAGGGCTTCGTCAAGCTACAACTGTCACTGCCGCTGCAAAGCGAATGGAAGCGGCTGAAGAAGTGCAAGATTTGTTTATGAACAGTTATTTCCGAGTATATACGAATCCCGATATCGTCGGGGTAGAGCTTGGCGGGGCATTAAAAAATATTATTGCGCTAGCCGCTGGAATCACAGATGGGCTTGGATTAGGAGATAATGCTAAGGCCGCTTTAATGACGCGAGGGTTAACAGAAATTGCTCGTCTAGGAAGAAAGATGGGCGGTAATCCGCTAACGTTTGCTGGTTTAACAGGAATGGGTGACTTAATTGTAACTTGTACAAGCGTTCATAGCCGAAATTGGCGTGCTGGAAATATGCTTGGAAAAGGACATTCTTTAGAAGAAGTACTAGACAGTATGGGAATGGTCGTTGAAGGTGTAAGAACAACAAAGGCTGCTTACGAATTAGCAGAGAAAATGGAAGTTGAAATGCCGATTACGGCAGCTTTATATGATGTACTATTCAATGGGAATAATGTGAAAGATGCAGTAGGGTCATTGATGGGTCGTGTTCGTAAACATGAAGTTGAAGCAATACCTGATTTATTATAAGTAAAAGCTGTATGCGTGCAACAAAAAGCACGTATACAGCTTTTTGTTTTTCTAGGTCTTTTCACCATTTATTTCTTTTTGCATACGATGGAGTGTAACTTGAAGAGAGGGTGAAGGAAATGGATAATAACATTTTCAATAATATTGAGAAAGAAGCGAAAGTAAATAAAGACGATATTTTTAAATTAGCGTCATCTGTACAAAATGCAAATTTACGGGATGAGAAAGTACTACGTCAATTAATCCATCAGGTCGCAGTAATGGCAGGGCGAGAGGTACCAAAAGAGCAAGAAGATCAAATTGTAAAAGCGATTATTAATAATAATATGCCAACTGATTTTAGCTCGTTAAGTAAAATGTTTAAAAAATAAAGTATGAGAAACAATGGATTCGAGGATTGCATACGATAGCTATGAAAAATGGAAATGGAGCTGTTTGTGGGCATATTTGGTCAACCGAAGCGAAGATGATACATTCGCTTCGGTTTTATTTTTGTCTCAAAGTTTAGCAGAAAGTAAAGGAGTGAGGGGAAAGGGGGTTTTCATCAATTAAAGCTTATTTTTGTTGATTTTATTTATATATAAATCCATTTTGTATTTTCAACATATAAGTTGCTGCTACGAAGACACTCATTTACTCTCGTTGTTTTCACTCGGTATGGGGCAGGTAGAGGGTCTGACCGCTTCTTTGCACGGCCGGATGCTCTCTCCTGCCTAAAAAGGTTTTATATCGTATTTTCAACTTGTATGTATATAGAAGAGTGGTTTTATAATAAAATAGTGGATTCTATTTATTTAAAATTTTTAATTTGTTAAAATAGTATAAAAACAATTTAATGATTAAGGGGTGTGTATATGTCTGAAGGGCTTATAAAAATGTGGTTTTCTTTAGGGGCTATGGGGTTTATGTTTATTGCCGTGGTGTTTATTTTATTAAGTAGACATAAAATGAAGAATAAAATTTTGAAAGGGATTACAGCGATAGTTGCTTATACACTTATGGTTGTATCTGGGATTGTTATTTTCCTTGTAGTGTTTAGTGGACCGGTTGAACAATAAGAACGAATAACCACCACTCTTTGTTTTCAAGTAGATGGTGAGGAGGTAGGTGGAGATGTGTAAACAAGCTTTAATGGATGTGAGTGAGAAAATAAAGGATGGATTGTCTGTGAAAAAAAACTATGTTATTTTAATATTTTGTTGTGTAAGCCTTTTATCAGGATGTATGTATCCTAGAGAAAATATGAAACAAAATGCTGTCCCTTATGAAGATCAGTTACAAGCTGTTCAAAAGGCAGTCAATACATATAAGGAACAAAATAGTGGTTTATTACCAATTAAAACGCGTGACATGAATACACCGATTTATCAAAAATACCCCATTGATTTTCAAAAAATTGCACCACGTTATATACAAGAAGCACCTGGAAATGCGTATGAAAGTGGTGGTGTGTATCAATACGTATTAGTAGATGTAGAAACAAATCCAACGGTAAAGTTACTTGATGTCAGAATGGCAGAACAAATACGAGATGTCAAGCTGAAATTGCAAATGTATCGCGATGACCATCAATACCCTCCTTTTAAAAAGGTTATTGCAGATGGTGTTTATGAGCTTGATTTCAAAAAAATGGGATATAAAGATGTACCTCAAGTGACAAGTCCGTATTCCGGAAAAGGGTTACCGCTTGTAATCGATGAAAAAGGAGAGATTTTTGTTGATTATCGAATGGATTTATATGAAATATTACAAAAAAATGGAGAAAAATTGAAAGAGGGAGAAGATATTCGGAATATGCTTTTAAAAGATACACCATTTGTGCCCGCATACTCTTTACCGTATACAGTAAGAAACGGAGAACCAATTTTTTTTAAATGATAAGTCATGAACCTTTCTTTTAGCGAATAAGTTCTAGAAGAAAGGTTTTTTCATGTAATACAACTTATGATGAACACAAAAAGTTCTTTTTAAATAGTCATATGAATTTAGGACAAAATCATATGATATATTGTCCGCACTTCTAGAATATTTTATATGATAGAAAACATCAATGAAGGTTATTGTATGTGAATACAAACTTGTATTATTCCCAAAAATTTTGAGGGAGGGAATCACTTGGAAAAGGTCGATATTTTTAAAGATATTGCTGAACGCACAGGCGGTGATATTTATTTAGGGGTTGTAGGAGCTGTTCGAACAGGAAAATCAACATTTATTAAAAAATTTATGGAGCTTGTTGTTATTCCGAACATCGAAAATGATTCAGATCGTCAGAGAGCACAAGATGAATTACCTCAAAGTGCCGCTGGACGTACGATTATGACGACAGAACCGAAATTTGTTCCAAACCAAGCGGTTTCCATCCATGTTGATGACGGTCTTGAAGTAAATATTCGATTAGTAGATTGTGTAGGTTATACGGTTCCTGGAGCGAAAGGGTATGAAGATGAGAATGGTCCACGCATGATTAATACACCTTGGTATGAAGAGCCTATCCCGTTTCATGAGGCTGCTGAAATTGGAACGCGTAAAGTAATTCAAGAACATTCTACTATTGGGGTTGTCATTACAACTGATGGAACGATTGGAGAAATTCCAAGACGGGATTATATAGAAGCAGAAGAACGTGTTATCAATGAGTTAAAAGAAGTAGGTAAACCATTTATCATGATTATTAATACTGTACAGCCGTATCATCCAGATACAGAACAGTTACGTCAAAGTTTATCAGAAGAGCATGATATTCCTGTATTAGCAATGAGTGTGGAGAGTTTAAGAGAAACAGATGTTTACAATGTACTTCGCGAAGCTTTATTTGAATTCCCTGTTTTGGAAGTGAATGTGAATCTACCAAGCTGGGTCATGGTGTTAAATGAAGGACATTGGTTACGTCAAAGTTATCAAGAAGCTGTTCAAGAGACGGTTAAAGATATAAAACGGCTTCGTGATGTAGATCGCGTTGTTTGGCAGTTTAGTCAATATGAGTTTATTGATCGGGCGAGTTTAGCTGGGATTGATATGGGGCAAGGGGTTGCCGAGATTGACTTATATGCACCAGATGAGTTGTACGATCAAATATTAAAAGAAGTTGTAGGTGTAGAAATTAGAGGGAAAGATCATTTGTTAAAGTTGATGCTTGATTTTTCTCATGCAAAAACGGAATATGATCAAGTTTCAGATGCTTTAAGAATGGTTAAACAAACAGGGTATGGTGTGGCTGCACCTGCCTTAGCTGATATGAGTCTAGATGAGCCAGAAATTATTCGCCATGGATCGCGATTTGGTGTGAAATTAAAGGCCGTTGCACCGTCTATTCATATGATTAAAGTCGATGTTGAGTCTACATTTGAGCCGATTATTGGTACTGAAAAGCAAAGTGAAGAGCTTGTCCGTTATTTAATGCAAGATTTTGAGGATGATCCGCTTTCTATATGGAATTCTGATATCTTTGGACGCTCGCTTAGTTCAATTGTTCGAGAAGGGATTCAAGCGAAATTGTCTTTAATGCCTGAAAATGCACGTTATAAATTAAAAGAAACGCTCGAAAGAATTATTAACGAAGGCTCTGGCGGATTAATTGCCATTATTTTATAAGCAAAAGCTCCCTGCTCGAAGGGGGGCTTTTGCTTTTTTATCCAGCTATTCGCGAGCAGTAAGACTCCTACCGCAAGATTTAAAGAAAAGCGAGGAGGATAGGTGGAGAGATAAAGGTCCGTAAACGTCCGGTTCGTGATGGAAGTTTCGCTTTATAGGGGAGCAGGTAGCAAATAAACAGACATTATCTAACACTTTGTAGCATATTGTCAAGTTTCATCGTTTTTTCACATTTTCGCAGTAACAATTTCTTTAAAAATATTGAATTATACAGGAGAATCGTATAATATAGGCGTTGATAATGATTTATCTACATCTTTGTAGTATAGAATTTGTAAAAATTGCCTACAAATGAAAGTAAGACTCATTTTATGATCATTATACAGTCTTATCTTTGGGAGGAGGTGAATGGCATGAACAAGACAGATTTAATCAATGCTGTTGCAGAAGCAAGTTCCCTTTCTAAAAAGGACGCAACAAAAGCAGTTGACGCTGTTTTTGATTCTATCTTAGAAGCTTTAAAACAAGGTGATAAAGTACAATTGATCGGATTCGGTAACTTCGAAGTTCGTGAGCGTGCGGCTCGTAAAGGACGTAACCCACAAACTGGTGAGGAAATTGAAATCGCTGCAAGTAAAGTACCTGCATTCAAACCTGGTAAAGCGTTAAAAGATGCGGTTAAATAATCTTTACATATTAACAGGGAAGAAGAGTTTCCTTTTTGGGAGCTCTTCTTTTTGCTTTTAAAATCATAAATATGCTAGAATGTTTTCGTATCACTTTTAGGTTTTTCGGGAGGGCTTGCGGATGGCAAAAGTTAACTTAGAACAAATTGAACAGGCGGTGCGCCTCATTTTAGAAGCGATTGGGGATGATCCTAATCGTGAGGGAGTACTAGATACACCAAAACGTGTTGCAAAGATGTATGCAGAAGTATTTTCAGGTATGCACGAAGATCCGAAGGAACATTTGCATAAAGTGTTTGGAGAAGATCACGAAGAACTTGTATTAGTGAAAGATATCCCGTTTTATTCGATGTGTGAGCATCACCTTGTTCCTTTTTATGGAGTTGCTCATGTTGCGTATATTCCACGTGGTGGAAAAGTAACGGGTTTAAGTAAATTAGCTCGTACTGTAGATACAATTGCACGTCGTCCACAACTTCAAGAACGTATTACTTCAACAGTAGCTGATTCTATTATGGAAGTACTAGAACCACATGGTGTGATGGTAGTTGTTGAAGCAGAGCATATGTGTATGACGATGCGCGGTGTGAAAAAGCCTGGTGCAAAAACGGTAACTACAGCAGTGCGCGGTGTACTAGAAAATGATGCAGCGGCACGTAGCGAAATCTTGTCTTTTATTAAGGCAAAGTAAAGGAAAGCGGGAAACTGCTTTTCTTTTTTATTTATATCATTTTAATAAGAGTTTCTTTGTGATTCTGGCTATTTATCCCGCATTAACGGGGAGTAAGACCCCTACCTCAAGATTCAGAGAGAAACGAGAAAGATAGGTGGGGGATAACTACCCGTAAAAGCCCGATTGGTGCGGGCTAACCATCAGTGGGGATGAAGAAAAACCCACTGATGGAAGTTTCACTTTATAGGTAGTAATACCTATACTCAAAAAAGAAATTGGGCGGGAGATTATTGTCTGCAAAATCTAAATTCTTATAAAGAGTAGGTAGAAAGGGACGCTTCATTTTAATGTGTGTTTATGAAGGGATAGATATAGTCTTTAAAAAGTTACATATATTTTTCTGGCTGTTCATAAACTTATAGGTGAGTGAATTTTTGTTTTTTATGCGTATTGCATGAATAGAAATCTAAATTGTAGTTTGTTTTGATTCCCCAAGTTTTGGTTATAGAAAATAGAGTGTATGTGTTATAATAGATTTTATGAATTAGAAAACAAGGGTGATTTTTTGTGTGTGACATCTACAGAGGGTATGCGGATATAAAGGAGCAGTTGCTAGCAAAACTGCGCCATCCTTATTTTATAAACTATATTGAAGAACCATTTATTGATGAAGAAAAAGTAGTACTTTTATATGCTGCTTTAAAAAGTGCAAATTTACATAAAGAACAAATTGATCACTATGTGGTAACGATTATGCTTGTGCAAATTGCTCTTGATACACATGAAAAGGTGTCAAACAAAGCAGATAAAGAAACGAGCGGATTTCATAAGCGCCGTCAGCTTACAGTCCTTGCAGGTGACTATTATAGTGGTTTGTATTATTATTTACTTTCAATGAATAGTGATATTGTACTGATTCGTGCACTGGCTGAAGGTATTAAAGAAATTAATGAACATAAAATTATGTTGTATCAGAAGGCGTATACAAAAGTTGATGAAGTAATAGAAAGCGTTATGACAATTGAATCGGCACTTCTGCAAAAAACATGTGATCATTTTCAATTATCACATTGGAAGCCGTTTATAGCGTATGCATTAGGGAGTAATCGTCTTCAAAAAGAGTATCAATTGCATGCTGAAGGACAAAATGCACCTGTTTTTCAAGCGGTTCAAGCAACTCTATCAAATGATGATGACAGAAACGTGGAAACCGTCTTTAAAGAGTGGTTGGAAGAAATGAACAAACAAGAACAAACATTTCTACAAAGTCATAAAGAAGTGGGCGATGTAGTTTCTACTTTAAAAGGTAAATTGAAAACATAAGCAATTTTATATTGGAAGAAGGGTAAGAGCATGCAGCAATCAAAAGAAGAAAGAGTACATGATGTATTTGAGAAAATTTCTGATAAATACGATGTAATGAATTCGGTTATAAGTTTTCAAAGGCATAAAGCATGGCGGAAAGAAACGATGCGAATTATGGATGTACAGCCTGGAAGTAAGGCGTTAGATGTGTGTTGTGGAACTGCTGATTGGACAATTGCACTTGCTGATGCTGTTGGAACAACTGGAAAAGTATATGGATTAGACTTTAGTGAAAATATGCTATCTGTTGGGAAAGAAAAAGTAAAAGCTTTAGGGTTAAATCATGTAGAACTTATGCATGGGAATGCGATGGAACTTTCATTTGAAGATAATACATTCGATTATGTAACAATCGGTTTTGGGTTGCGTAATGTCCCAGATTATATGCACGTGTTAAAAGAAATGGCGCGTGTAGTCAAACCAGGTGGAAAAGTGATTTGTTTAGAAACATCTCAACCAACGATGATTGGTTTTCGCCAGATGTATATTTTATATTTTAAATACATCATGCCGTTATTTGGAAAAATGTTTGCGAAAAGTTATAAGGAATATTCATGGCTTCAAGAGTCTGCTAGCACATTCCCTGGGATGAAAGAATTAGCAAAAATGTTTGAATCGGCAGGGCTTGAGCATGTGCAAGTGAAACCATTTACCTTTGGTGTAGCAGCTATGCACTTAGGATTTAAACCAAAATCAAAATAGAAAAAGACGTTTTTAGGTTAAGGTGAACAATATGAAGTTACAACTTATGTACTCTTTTTTACGATCGGATATTAATGTAATAGAAAAGGAATTAAAAAAGACTGTTGCTTCTGAGCAACGACTAATAGAAGATGCGGCACTACAGCTTATTGAAGCTGGTGGTAAACGAATTCGTCCTGTTTTTGTGCTCCTTGCGGGGAAGTTTGGAGACTACAAGTTAGATGCAATTAAACATGTTGCCGTTGCGTTAGAGCTCATTCATATGGCTTCTCTTGTGCATGATGATGTAATTGATGCAGCACTCCTGCGACGTAGTAGTGCAACTGTAAATGCAAAATGGGGAGATCGTATCGCAATGTATACGGGAGATTATTTGTTTGCAAAGTCTCTTGAGTGCATTACGAATTTAGAAGTTCCTGAAGCTCACCAGGCATTGTCGTATACAATTTTGGAAGTATGTAAAGGTGAAATCGAACAAATTAAGGATAAGTATGACTATAATCAAAATTTAAGAACGTATTTACGACGAATTAAAAGAAAAACAGCATTGTTGATTGCGGCTAGTTGTCAGTTAGGAGCCATTGCTTCTGGTGCAAGCCGTGATACTGTAAATCGTTTGTTTTGGTATGGTTATTTTGTTGGCATGTCTTATCAAATTATTGATGATATTTTAGATTTCGTTTCAACAGAAGAAAAATTAGGAAAACCTGCTGGTGGAGATTTATTGCAAGGAAACGTCACACTACCAGCTTTGTATGCAATGAAAGATCCAAAGCTTCGTGAAAAAATTGTATCTGTTCATGAAAATACAACTGCAAGTGAGATGAAAGAAATTATTCACGACATTAAGACAAGTCCAGCAATCGATCAGGCATTTGCATTTAGTGAACGTTATTTACATAAAGCATTAGAGGTAATAAAACCTTTACCACGTGGACAGGCAAAATATGCGTTGCAAAATGTTGCAAAGTATATTGGAAAACGAAAATTTTAATGATTTTCTTTTACAAATAAAATAATCTCTCTATTTCAAAACTATTGCACAATTGTGATAAGGGTGTTAATATGTGTGTGGGGATATACAATTACATACATAATTCAGAAGTGGAGAGATTTTTTATGGAAAAAACATTTCTAATGGTAAAACCAGACGGCGTACAACGTGCCTTCATTGGGGAAATTGTAGCTCGTTTTGAGAAAAAGGGCTTTCAATTAGTTGGTGCGAAATTAATGCAAGTTACTCCAGAAATTGCAGGAAAACATTACGCTGAGCACACAGAAAAACCTTTCTTTGGTGAATTAGTAGATTTCATTACATCTGGTCCTGTTTTTGCAATGGTATGGCAAGGTGAAGGTGTAGTAAATACTGCTCGTAATATGATGGGTAACACAAGACCTCATGAAGCGGCACCAGGTACAATTCGTGGCGATTTTGGTGTAACAGTTGCGAAAAATATTATCCATGGTTCTGATTCTCTAGAAAGTGCAGAACGTGAGATTGGTATTTTCTTTAAAGAAGAAGAATTAGTAGACTACTCAAAATTAATGAATCAATGGATTTACTAATTATTTTAAAATGATTTGTAAACGCTTTAATAACTGTGGTAATAGTGAAAAGTGCAAGGAGAGTGTGAATACTCTTCTTGCACTTTTTTAGTTTCAAATAGTTACGAAGTAAGGCTCGGTATGATATATTGATACATAAAGTGAAACTTCTATACAAGTATATAAATTGAAAAAAATGATATAAAACCTTTCTTTTTAGGAGGGGGATCGAATCCGTTCATGCATAGAAGCGGTCAGATCCTCTTCTCTCCCATTAATGCGAGATAAAATAATTATAAGAAAAGGGGAATAACCGATGCGATATATTACAGCTGGTGAATCTCATGGTCCGCAGCTTACGACAATTTTGGAAGGTATTCCAGCAGGGTTATCTTTAGTAGCAGATGATGTAAATGAAGAATTAGCAAGAAGACAGAAAGGTTACGGGCGTGGCAGACGCATGCAAATTGAAAAAGATCAAGCGCAAATTGTCAGTGGTGTCAGACATGGACGTACGCTTGGTTCTCCAATTGCGCTCGTTGTTGAAAATAAAGATTTTGCCCATTGGACAAAGGTTATGGGAGTAGATCCGCTAACTGAACAAGAAGCAAAAGAGATGAAAAGACAAATTACAAGACCGAGACCTGGTCATGCTGATTTAAATGGTGCAATTAAATACGGACACCGTGACATGAGAAATGTACTTGAGCGTTCTTCAGCACGTGAGACAACGGTTCGAGTTGCAGCAGGCGCTGTTGCGAAAAAACTTTTAGCAGAGTTAGGTGTAAAGGTTGCAGGGCATGTAATTGAAATTGGTGGTGTGAAGGCAGAAAAGCTTACATATGATTCAATAGAACGACTACAAGAAATTACAGAAGCATCTCCTGTTCGTTGTTTAGATGAAGAGGCAGGTAAAAAAATGATGCAGGCAATTGATGATGCAAAAACAAGTGGGGATTCTATTGGTGGCATTGTAGAAGTAATTGTAGAAGGAATGCCAGTTGGGGTAGGAAGTTATGTTCATTATGATCGAAAACTTGACGCGAAATTAGCAGCCGCAGTAATGAGCATTAATGCTTTTAAAGGTGTGGAAATTGGTATTGGATTTGAAGCAGCGCATAAGCCAGGGAGTCAAGTGCATGATGAAATTCTTTGGGATAAAGAAGATGGATATACAAGAAGAACAAATCATGCGGGTGGATTAGAAGGTGGTATGACAACAGGTATGCCGGTTGTCGTTCGAGGTGTCATGAAACCCATTCCAACGCTGTATAAACCCCTTCAAAGCGTTGATATTGATACGAAAGAAGCTTTTTCAGCGAGCATTGAACGTTCTGATAGTTGTGCTGTACCGGCAGCTAGCGTTGTGGCAGAAGCAGTTGTTGCATGGGAATTGGCAGTAGCTCTAGTAGAACAATTTGGAGCGGATCGTATGGATTGTATTCGTGAAAATATTAAGAAACATAATGAATATGCGAGGGAGTTTTAATGGAGAAAATACATATTCAGACGCAGTCTAAAGAGTATGATGTATATGTAGGGAAAGATGCGTTGTCACATTTGACAATGCTTGTTCGAAATATGAAACCAGCTGTTTCTAATGTAATGATCATTTCTGATGAATCTGTCGCATCATTTCATTTAAAAGAAGTTATGGATGCGTTGCAAGTAGAAAAACATGTTTTTTCATTTGTTGTTCCAAGTGGAGAGAAAGAAAAATCATTTGAAAATTTTTATGCGGCTCATACATCAGCGCTTGAAAACGGGATGGATCGACATTCTTTAGTTGTTGCACTTGGAGGAGGAATGATTGGTGATTTAGCTGGTTTTGTTGCGGCGACATTTATGCGTGGTATTCGCTTTATTCAAGTTCCAACAACGTTACTGGCACATGATAGCGCAGTTGGTGGGAAAGTTGCCATTAATCATCCATTAGGAAAAAATATGATTGGAGCGTTTCATCAGCCAGAAGCGGTGCTGTATCATACACCATTTTTAAATTCGTTACCGGAAAAAGAATGGCGTTCAGGATTTGCTGAAGCAATTAAACATGCTCTGATTGGTAATGTGGAATTATATCATTGGTTAAAGCGTGAAGTGAAGACATTAGAAGATATAAGAGATGAAAAGTTAATCTATATTCTAAAGAGAGCGATTCCTGTAAAAGCGAATATTGTAGCGCAAGATGAAACGGAAAAAGGTGTACGTGCTCACTTGAACTTTGGACATACATTAGGACATGCTCTTGAAAAAGAGATGGGGTATGGAAAAGTTACACATGGTGACGGAGTAGCGATTGGTATGTTATTCGCTATATTTTTAAGTGAACAAATTTATAAGATAGATCTCGGGTTTAAAGAAATTAAGCGCTGGTTTTCTCAGTATGGTTATCCGCATATGCCAAAGAATCTAAATATAGAACGCCTTGTACAAGTGATGAAGCAAGATAAAAAGGCGAACGCAGGAATAATTCGTATGGTACTTATGCAGGAATATGGGGTAGTAAATGTCGTATCTATTTCAGATAAGACTGTTCATACTGCATTAGAAGCATTTCAAAGAGAGGGAGAATCCATTTGATTCGCGCAATTCGCGGCGCGATTACAGTCGAACATAATGAAGTTGAGGAGATATTTGCTGCGACAGAGCGTTTAGTGAAAAGAATAGCAAATGATAATGGAATTTATCCCACTGATATTGTATCAGTGTTAACTTCTACGACAGCTGACATAAATGTATTCGTGTAATGATGACAGTCATGGAAAAAAATACATCATGAAGTAGAGCATGTATATTTAGAAAAGGCGATTGTACTGCGGCCTGATCTAGTAAAATGACAGGGGGAATCAAAATGAGAGTAAAAGAGCAATTGTTAACTTTGAAAGCATATGTACCTGGCAAAAACATTGAAGAAGTAAAAAGAGAATATGGATTATCTAAAATTGTAAAATTAGCATCTAATGAAAACCCGTTTGGCTGTTCAAAACGTGTAAAGGAAGCTTTAGCTTCCTTAAGTACGCAATATGCTTTATATCCAGATGGAGCAGCTTTTGAACTTCGTGAAAAAGTAGCTGCGCACCTTCATGTGAAACCAGAACAACTTTTATTTGGTAGTGGTTTAGATGAAGTAATTCAAATGATTAGTCGCGCCTTATTACAAAAAGGTACAAATGTTGTGATGGCAAATCCAACATTTTCACAATACCATCACCATGCTGTGATTGAAGGAGCAGAGGTTCGTGAAGTGCCGCTTAAGGATGGTATTCATGACTTGGATGCAATGCTTGAGAAAATTGATGAGAAAACGCAAATCGTATGGATTTGTAATCCGAATAATCCAACAGGAACATATGTAGAAAAGCAAAAATTACTTTCATTTTTAGAGGCGGTTCCAAAGTCAACACTCGTAATTATGGATGAAGCATATTATGAATATGCGGGGGCAAAAGATTATCCACAAACATTGCCACTTCTTGAAGAGTATGAAAATCTCATGGTGTTACGTACATTTTCAAAATCATATGGTTTAGCCGCTTTTCGTATTGGTTATGCTGTAGGGAATGAAAAACTCATACAGCAATTAGAAGTAGCGAGACTACCATTTAATACGTCGACTGTTGCACAAGTTGTAGCGTCAGTTGCAATAGAAGATCAAGAGTTTTTACATGAGTGTGTGAAGAAAAATGCCGAAGGGTTAAATCAATATTATACGTTCTGTGAGGAGTACGATGTTTTTTATTATCCATCACAAACAAATTTCATCTTCTTAAAGCTTGGGATTCCTGGTAATGAAGCATTTGAAAGATTAATGCGAAAAGGGTATATTGTTCGTTCAGGTGCTGCGTTTGGCTTGCCGGATGGTATTCGTATTACGGTTGGTTTAAAAGAAGAGAATGATGAGATTATTGAATTGCTTACGGAACTTGTGAAAGAGCAGAACAAGAAAGAAGAAACGTATTCTTGAGAAAAGCAGCGGCTCCTATTATAGGAGTCGTTTTCTTTTAGATTATAAAAGTTTCGAACGAGAAAACCCATCGCCTTTAGCCGTGGGAGAAGTCAAACATATTTGCACGATGAAGAAAGAAAGCAGTACAATAAAAGATATATACATACAAATTGAAAAAACGACATAAAACCTAAACTTTAGGTGGGAGAAATCATCGGCCAAGTAGAGAAGCGGTCAGCTCCTCTACTTGCCCCATGTTAAGTGAAAATAAAGAGAGAAATCGAGCGTAGATCATCTTTTGTTCTTCAGAGCAGCGACTTATATGTTAGAAAATCAAAATGGATATATAGATGATATAGGGATACGAAAGTATACATTATTTTTAATAGAGGTGATAAAAAATGAGGAGACTCATAAGGCGGAAAAATGGTTTGAATGGAAGAATTGCTGTGCCTGGAGATAAATCTATTTCACACCGTGCCGTGATGTTTGGAGCGATAGCAGAAGGAACAACAAAAATATCAAATTTTTTATTAGGAGAAGACTGTTTAAGTACGATTGCTTGCTTTCAAAAATTAGGAGTGATGATTGAACAAGATGGTACCGATGTCATTGTATATGGAAAAGGGTTAGCTGGATTAAAGGAACCGAAAGAGGTACTAGATGTAGGAAATTCAGGAACCACGATTCGTCTCATGCTCGGTATTTTAGCAAATACTCCTTTTCATTGTACTGTAATTGGCGATGCATCGATTGGAAAGCGTCCAATGAAGCGTGTCACAGTCCCTCTGCGTGAAATGAATGTGAAAATTGATGGAAGGGAAGATGGACAGTATACGCCTTTATCAATTCGTGGAGGAAATATAAAAGGTGTACACTATCATTCTCCTATAGCAAGTGCTCAAATAAAATCAGCTATTTTACTTGCAGGTTTGCAAGGAGAAGGAGTAACGGCAGTAACTGAACCGCTACAATCACGTGATCATACTGAGCGAATGCTACGTGCATTTGGTTGCGAAGTGAATAAAGAAGGGCAAACGGTTTCTTTAAAAGGTGGTCAATCGCTTGTGGGAAGGGGAATAGAGGTACCGGGAGATATTTCTTCAGCAGCCTTTTTTCTAGTAGCGGGTGTAATTGTACCAAATAGTAAACTTATATTGGAAAATGTTGGTTTAAACCCAACGAGAACAGGGATTTTAGATGTGTTATCAGAAATGGGAGCACTTATTTCAATTCGTAATGTCCGGAATGAAGAGTTTGAACCATGTGGAGATATTACAATTGAAACTTCTGAACTGAAAGGAATTGAAATTGGCGGTTCACTGATTCCAAGATTAATTGATGAAATCCCTATTATTGCTTTACTAGCAACACAGGCGATAGGAACAACAATTATTAAAGATGCAGAGGAGTTAAAAGTAAAAGAAACGAATCGTATCGATACAGTTGTTGATGAGCTTCGAAAATTGGGAGTGGAAATTGAAGCGACTCCAGATGGTATGATCATTAATGGAAATCAGAAGTTGCAAGGGAGTATTGTTAATAGTCATGGAGACCATCGCATTGGCATGATGCTTGCAATTGCGTCTTGTATAGCCGAAGGGGAAGTGCAAATTGAAAATGGTGATGCAGTCGCTGTATCCTATCCGAATTTTTTTGAGCAGTTAGAATCTCTGTGAAGCAAAAGAATCTTTTCAGTTTGGGAAGGTTCTTTTCTTCAGCCTTTTAGTTGCTTACATGACGACTGTTGTTTATGATTAATGAACAGAAGAGAATATTATAAGAGTTAAAGGAGACATTTATGCAAAAGTTTGAACAAGCTGTTTCTTACATTGAAAACGGCGAAGCAGAAAAAGGATTAGAACAATTAAAAGAATTGGTAAAACAAGGGACAGACGAAGAGAAATATGATATTGCTCGTTACTACCATACGCTTGGATTTATTGATGAAGCGCTAGAGATTACAGAAGATTTACGTTTGTTATATCCCGAAGAAAGTGAATTTACAATATTTTTAGCAGAATTATATATTGATTTAGATAAAGAAGATGAGGCAATCGAAGTACTCCATGATATTCCTGAAGATGATGAACTGTATGTTCAATCTCTATTACTTGTTGCGGATCTATTTCAAATGCAGGGCTTCGATGATGTTGCAGAACAAAAATTATTAAAAGCAAAAGAAATGATGCCAGAAGAGCCTGTTATTACTTTTGGACTAGCAGAACTTTATAGCAGTAAAGGGGAAGAGCGAAAAGCGATTGCCTATTATCAGTCACTACTTTCTGATCACAAAGTAATGGGAGGTGTTGTGATTGCCCTTCGCCTAGCTGAAACGTTAAGTGCAATTGGAAACTGGGAAGAAGCAATTACTTACTATGAAGAAGGGTTAGAAGAACAGAAAGATATTCATTCTTTATTTGGCTATGCATTTACACTTTATCAAGGTGAAGAGTATCAAAGATCAATTGGGGCTTGGCAAGAATTAAAAGAATTAGACCCAGAATATGCATCATTATATATGTATTTAGCTAAATGCTATGAAAAAGAGGGAATGCTTCAAGAAAGCTATGAAACACTTCATGAAGGAATTAAAATTGATGAGTTATCTGTGCCTCTTTATGTAGAACTTGCAAACATTGCAGCGAAGATAGGAAAATTAGCAGAGGCGGAAGAGTTGCTTCAAAAAGCATTACAGCTTGATCCAGGACATTTAGGTGCGATATTAAAATATGCATATATCTTAAAAGAACAAGAAAAATATGAAGAACTAATTGCTGTTGTAGAAAATGCAATGGATAGTGGAGAGCAAGATACACAATTGCTTTGGGATCTGGCATTTGCGAAAAAACAATTAGAAATGTATTCTGATGCATTAAAACACTATGAGAGTGCATATACTTCTTTTAAGAATCATCCAGATTTCTTGGAAGAGTACGGTTATTTTCTATTAGAAGAAGGTTTACGAAAAGAAGCGAAAGAAGTATTTACACGCTTACTACAACTGGACCCGACACAAATTCACATCGAAGAATTGCTATATAATTTAGAGGATTTTTCATAAGTTGGAAGGAAAGTGAATGCTGCTTCTTGAATTTAAATAAGAAAAGAGAAAGACAGAGGAGGGACTAAGCGCTATGAATACCCCTGTTTCTGTAAACGAGAAGAAGGATTTTGTAAAATGGTTTTTAAACAATTATCAACTGAAACAGCGTGAATGTGTATGGATTTTAAATTATTTAATGAGTCATGATCAATTAATGCACAAAGTCCACTTCGTAGAACATGCAAAATATTGCCCTCGTGGCTTAGTGATGTCAGCAAATTGTGTAAAAGATACACCGTTTCACTTCTTTAAACAAAATGTGATGACGACAGATGCAGAAAAATCGTTTCATGACATTCGTTTAAATCGGGATGAGGATATTTATATTCAACTTAATTTTAAATCATCGTTTCAAAATGCAAATTATGTAGCGGTATTAGAAGAAAATCCGTATTTACCAAAGCATATTGAAGTAAATGAAAAAGATCGTTTACTTGCAGAACGATTTTTAGAAGAGAGTGTATTTTCATTTCGAAGGGATCGACTGTTAAAGCAAATTGATGAAGCGCTGGACAATCAGGATAAGGAAGCTTTTTGTAAGTTAACAGAGGAATTGAAAAGATTGTAAGGAATATTAATTTTATTAAATTTTGACAAATTTCCGACTATTAAAAGAAAAACTACCTATATTAGGTAGTTTTTCTTTTTTTACCTGTTTTAGTATGGTTTAATAGATATAAAGTGAAAGTTCTGTCATTTAGAATGGAATACCAGGTAAAGGAGGGAATTATGGTGAAATGGGTTGTAAAAGATGCGGAGCAATTTGAACAGGCTAGAGAGTATGTGGATACTGGTATTATACCCCTTCTTTCTATTTCCGTAGCAAAAGAAATGAAGAGTATTGTAGCACAAGGGGAATTTATTGAAACTTTAAGTATGGAGTTAGAAAGAGAATATAAAGGAAGGGTGTTTCTACTACCTCCGTTTACTTATTTAGCTGAACAACAAAAGGGGGAGCAAGGGCGTTTGCAAGATTGGACAAGCCACTTGCAAAAGCAAGGGTTGAAACATATTGCTTATGTTACAAGTGATTTCGCATGGAAAGAGGGTGTGGATACGTTACCAGGTCATTTATTTTGGTTACCCGCTTTATCGTTAGAGGAATTTAGCGATCAAGCAAAAAGAGAAGTGATTCATGCGCATGTAAAAAATATAATGATTTCATTGACAGAAAAGTGGGAAAATGAAAAATAAGCAGATAGTTCTTATGATTATGAGTAGTATGATATTGACCTGCGCATGTGGGTATTATATCATGATAGTGTCCTAGTTTTTATTTTTTTATACTGTTTTGTCACGAGGGGACAATTTCTGATAGAGGGGGGAAATTTTCGTGAGCGAGAAAGAACATCGTGTGTCGAGAAGACAATTTTTAAACTACACGCTTACAGGTGTAGGAGGTTTTATGGCAGCTGGAGTTTTAATGCCAATGACGCGCTTTGCACTTGATCCAGTTTTAAAGAAAGAAGCAGGGGGAGATATGGTTGCTGTTGCACAAGTAAAAGATGTTACACAGGAACCGAAACGCTTTGACTTTAAAGTGAAGCAAGTGGACGGTTGGTATAAGTCAGAAGAGCCAAAATCAGCGTGGGTATATAAAAATGAAAGCGGCGACATTATAGCCTTATCTCCAGTGTGCAAGCACTTAGGGTGTACAGTAAACTGGAATTCGGACAAGGCTCATCCAAATCAATTCTTTTGCCCTTGTCATGCGGGACGTTATACGAAAGATGGTACGAATGTAAAGGGAACTCCGCCGCTTGCTCCACTTGATGTGTACGAATCTAAAGTGAAGGATGGAACGCTTTATTTAGGAAAAGCAAAGCCAAGAGGGGGTGCGAAATAGATGTTAAATAAAATTTATGATTGGGTGGACGAACGGTTAGATATTACACCGATATGGAGAGATATTGCCGACCATGAAGTACCCGAACATGTAAACCCAGCGCATCATTTTTCTGCATTCGTCTACTGCTTTGGAGGACTTACGTTTTTTGTTACTGTCATTCAAATTTTGTCAGGAATGTTTTTAACAATGTATTATGTACCCGATATTAAAAACGCTTGGGAATCGGTTTATTATTTACAAAATGAAGTTGCGTATGGACAAATTGTTCGTGGCATGCATCATTGGGGTGCTAGTCTTGTAATTGTAATGATGTTTTTACATACACTTAGGGTTTTCTTCCAAGGTGCATATAAGAAACCTCGTGAATTAAACTGGATTGTTGGTGTTCTTATTTTCTTTGTTATGCTAGGTCTTGGTTTTACCGGATATTTATTACCATGGGATATGAAAGCATTATTTGCAACAAAAGTAGGGATTCAAATCGCGGAACAAACGCCGCTTATCGGCCCTTATATTAAAACATTACTTGCTGGTCACTCCGAAATTGTCGGAGCTCAAACATTAACTCGCTTCTTTGCTATTCACGTCTTCTTCTTACCAGCAGCACTTCTAGGCTTAATGGCCTTCCACTTCATCATGATTCGCAAACAAGGTATTTCTGGTCCGCTATAAGAGATTGCTAATTTGAAAGAATAGGAGAAAAACTGAATTGAAGGAGGGAGATTATGCATCGCGGCAAAGGGATGAAGTTTGTGGGAGATTCACGAGTACCTGTAGCACGTAAACCGAATATCCCGAAAGATTATTCTGAATACCCAGGGAAAACAGAAGCGTTTTGGCCGAACTTCTTATTAAAAGAATGGATGGTTGGTGCGGTTTTTTTAATCGGTTATTTATGTTTAACGGTGGCACACCCGTCACCACTTGAGAGAATGGCGGATCCTACAGATGCAGGATATATACCACTTCCAGACTGGTATTTCTTATTTCTGTATCAGCTTTTAAAGTACTCATATGCATCAGGCTCATTTACTGTAATCGGTGCGTTTATTATGCCTGGGATTGCATTTGGAGCATTGTTATTGGCTCCATTTCTCGATCGAGGTCCTGAAAGGCGTCCATTGAAACGTCCAGTCGCAACTGGATTTATGCTTTTAGCAATTGCGTCTATCATCTTTTTAACATGGGAATCTGTGGCACATCATGACTGGGAAGCCGCTAAAAAACAAGGGGCAATCGTAAAAACGACACCGGTTGATAAAAATGATGAAGGTTATAAATTGATGGAAAAAAGTACATGTTTAACATGTCATGGTGATAACTTACAAGGTGGTGCAGCAGCACCAGCGTTGCAAAACTTAACGTTAAAACCAGAGGAAATTGCAAAGATTGCGAAAGATGGAAAAGGTGCAATGCCTAAAGGGATATTTAAAGGTACGGATGAAGAACTAAAAAAACTTTCAGAGTTCATTGCGAAATATAATAAAAAATAAGAGAGAGCTGACTGCAATTTTGTAGTCAGCTTTTCTATTTGGAAGAAGAAGTTTGTTATAATATATAAATACATTTTGATTTTTCAACATATAATTGGCTGCTACGAAGAACAAAAGGTGATCTGCATTCGTTTTCTCTCTCCCACCTAGAAAGAAAGGTTTTATATTCTTTTTTTAATTTGTATGTTGATGTAATAAAGAATGACTATATTTGAAAGGTGTTGTACATATAGATTGGCTTATTTGTATGCGTTATTAAGACAGCGTTCAGTTTTATTATTTTTGCTCATCATTAACATTTTAGGAACAATATATGGTTTTATTTGGTATGGAGAGCAACTGATGGAAACTTCAGTGATATTCTGGCCATTTGTACCTGATAGTCCTATTGCAAGTTTCTTTTTTGTTTTTGTATTACTGGCCTTTTTGCGCAATAAAAATTGGGGGCTAATAGAAACTTTAGCAATCGTTTCCTTAATGAAATACGGTATTTGGGCTGTTGTTGTAAATGGAATTATGTTTATGGTTAAGGGCGATCTTGGATTTATAAGTTATATGTTGGTGTTTTCTCATTTTGCAATGGCAGTACAAGGTTTATTGTATGCCCCATTTTACCGTATAAAAAAGTGGCATTTTATTGTAGCGGCTATATGGACATTACATAATGATGTAATCGACTATTTGTTTTGGCAAATGCCGAGATATGGTATTATGCATTTGTTTGTAGAACAGATTGGTTACTTTACATTTTGGTTAAGTATAGTTGTACTAGCTATTACGTATTATTATTGTTTGAGCAAGAATCGAAAGCAGTTTTCGTTATAAAATTAAATGAAGAATTGGGGAAAGTAAATGAATGAAAATAAGATTGGTGTAAGAGTATTGGATCGCTTAATCACTGTTATTGTCTCATACTGTATAGCATTTTCTATTTTTGCTATTGCAACTACAATTGTTGTATATGGAAAATGGCTATACTATGCAGATATACATTTTTTAAATATACCAGATTTAGCGAATATGACAGAGTCAGAAATTAAGAAGAACTATGATGTACTAATTACATACCTTTCTCCTTTTTATCATGGATCATTACAATTTCCTACATTGGATATGTCAACAAACGGAAGAATTCATTTTGTTGATGTGAAAAATATTTTAGTGAACATTCAATACGGAATGTGTATAGTGCTTGGGATTGCTTTATTGGGCGGGTGGTATTTATTACGTAAACGAAAGGTGAAGTTTTTATTACATGGTGCAATTTTGACCATTATATTCCCGATTGTGCTTACTTTACCAATTGTAATTGATTTTGAAAAGAGTTTTGTTCTATTTCATAAACTTCTTTTTAGCAATGATTATTGGCAATTTGATAGCGAAAAAGATCCTGTTATTCTCATGTTACCAGAACAATTTTTCATGCATGCAGCATGTGCAATTTTGTTATTCATTTTATGTGGTAGTGCGGTTTGTTATTTTATATATCGCTATTTACGAAAAAAGAGAAGAGCTTCCACGAACAATCTTAGTTCATAAAGAGAAACTTTAATTAGTGGGGAGTCTTCATCCCCCGCTGATGGTTAGTTGAACGAATCGGGCTTTTATGGGCAGTTACTCCCTATCTATTTTCCGCGTTTCTCTCTGAACCTTGAGGTGGGGTCTTACTGCCCGTTAATGCGGGATAAAATATTTTTCAGCTTCGTTCTGTTCTATTCTTGTCCACCTTAACATATTTTGTACTAGTAGTTATAGGGGGGACCGGAATGAAGAGAGTCTTAATTGGAATGATAGCATTTCTAATTATATTGTTTCCAGTACGTATATATGCTGAAAAATGGAATGAGTTAACGGGGCTATTAGATGATTCATTGCAACTTGTAAAACAAGAAGAATATGAGAAAGCAACGCAAGTATTACAGCATTTCTCAGAGCAATTTGTATTACGGGAGAATGAAAAAGAGAATAAACTAGCACCTATGCATTTTCGGGTAATTTCTTTAGCATATGATAGGGCACAGCAATCACTTGGGGAAGAAAGTGTAGATCGGCAAATAAAAATAGATGATGTATTGGCATTACAACTGGTGGTAGATGCGGAGGTGTCTAAGTATCAACCGCTTTGGGTAGAACGAGAAGGTCGTGTTATGGGGGCTTTTGCTAAAGTTGAAAAGGCACTTCAAATAGAAGATGATGAAAGCTTCCAACAATCGTTAAATACATTTTTACATGAATTTGATGTGATTTATCCAAGTTTAATGATTGCATTGCCAGAAAGTCAATCACAGCGTGTAAATGCTCATTTATCGTATTTAGATGAATTTCGTAATGTTATGTTAAAAAATAAAAGTGGGCAAACGCAATTAAGTATTATAAAAGGAGATTTACAAAAAATATTTCAAACAGCAAAGAAAGATGAAGTGGACTCTTCCCTCATATGGTTTATGACAATTACAGGTGGGCTCATTTTGTTCACATTAACATACGTCGGTTGGAGAAAATATAAGGGAGAGAAAGCAAAACGTACTAGCGGGATACATTCTAAAAATCGATAAGTTTCCTAATACAGACAAGGATTGTAAGGTTTCTTTATTGACAATATATAAAGAAGAAAATAGAATGGATAGTACTACGATTAAGACTTCAATGGAGGTTCATGATGGCTTTTTATTTAGTATATTTCGCGATCATTATGATCATACCGTTGTATGCACAGTCAAAAGTACGCAGTGCTTATAGTAAGTATTCACAAGTGTATTCAACATCGGGTATGACAGGAGCGGAAGTAGCTCGGAAAATTTTAGATGAAAATGGCTTATATAACGTAGCTGTAGAAGAAACGCCAGGGCATTTGTCAGATCACTATGATCCAACAGCAAAAACGGTTCGCTTGTCAACTGATAACTATTATGGTCATTCAGTTGCTGGAACAGCTGTAGCAGCTCATGAAGTAGGGCATGCGATTCAGGATGCGAAAGATTATAAATTTATGCGCGTTCGTCATTCATTAGTGCCTGTTGCAAACTTCGGATCGAATATGTCATGGGTGTTTATTATGATTGGTATATTTGCAACGATGTCAAAATTGTTGTTATTAGGAATTGTTTTAATGGCAGCGGGAGTACTTTTCCAACTCGTTACATTACCGGTTGAGTTTGATGCTTCAAAACGCGCGATGCAGCAAATTGAAGCACTTGGAATTGTATCGACAGATGAATATGGGCAAGCTCGTAAAGTATTGAATGCAGCGGCTTTAACATATGTTGCAGCTGCAGCCGTAGCAGTATTTGAATTGCTTCGTCTTGTATTAGTTTACACAGGCATGCAGCGTAGCGATGACTAAAGACTATCGATTCTGATAGTCTTTTTTGCTTATAAAAATATGAACCCGTGCTCTTTTTGAAATAAATAATATGTCTTTTTGTTTTGGAATCTATTTAGGATTGTAAATGAGGAAAGAGAGCGTAATGAATTTTAGGGAGAAAGTTATAATAAAAAGTATAGGTAAAGTGACTATGAGTGAAGGTGATGAAAATGCAATATCCAGATTCATTAGTGAAGCATGTGAAAGAGCGTAGTGCTAACTATGCATTAGAGGGTTTTTTATGTGGACAAGGTCCCGAAAAACCGAAACTGATGCTTGTTGGAGAAGCACCTGGAGAAACTGAAATTCATAATGGAATTCCGTTTAGTGGGAGAGCAGGGAAGCAGTTGATGGGTTTTTTAGAGCGTATCGGTCTTACAAGAGAAGAAGTATATATTACGAGCGCTGTCCGTAGCCGGCCTTATAAATGGAGAGAGAAAAGAGAGCAGAGCGGACAAGTTGTTCAGAAGAAATATAACCGAACACCAAACCAAGGAGAAATACTTGTGCATGCTCCTCTGCTAGATTATGAACTGGAACAGATTCAGACACCGGTTATTGTAACTCTTGGAAACATCGCATTAAAACGTTTGACAGGAAATGATAAAAAAATTACGGATGTTCACGGCCAATTATTACAGCAATCGGTGCGGAAATTGAAAAATAATCAAAGTACAGATTTTATATGGACTGAGAAAGTGTATAATATTTTTCCAACATTTCATCCGGCTTCTATTTTTTACAATAGAAGTTTGTTGGATTTGATTCATGAGGATTTAGAACAGTTGAGGAAGTACATATATATAAACCAAAATTAAAAAACGATATAAAGTGAAACTTTAATCAGTGGGGACTCCATTCCCCGCTGATTATTAACCCTCAACATTCGGGATAAATCTTTTCTTTTTAGGCGAGAGAGAGCATCTGGTCATGCATAGAAGCGGTCAAATCCTCTTCCTGTCTCATGCATGCTAATAAGTTAAAATAGATAGAGAAAACGAGTGCAAGTTACTTTTTGTTCTTCGGAGCAGCGATTATATGTCGAAAAATCAAAATAGATTTATGTAGTAGGCCTCTTTCTGGAATTATGTAAAAAACTAGAAAAGGTTATCAGGTACAATCGCTTTTCTAGTTTTATGCAGTTAATACTTTTTTAATTATGCAACGGATTCTTATTCTCATCTAACGTGAATCCTTCACCAACGACATCATGTACATCACTCACTGCAACAAATGCATGGGGATCTACAGAAGTAATAATGTTTTTTAGTTTTACGATTTCATTTTTTGCTACAACACAATAAAGCACATTTCGTTCAATCTTTGTATAGGAACCAACTGCTTTTAAAAAAGTAGCTCCGCGCTCCATTTCGGATAAAATTTTGGCTGCAATTTCGTCATTTTTGTCAGAAATAATGGTTGCGCCTTTTGCTGCATATGCTCCCTCTTGCATAAAGTCAATTACTTTTGCGCCAATAAAGACAGCAACTAACGTATACATGCCTTCGCGATACGATAAGTATGTAAGAATTGAAACGACAATGACAACAGCATCAAACATAAACATTGTTTTTCCCATACTCCAGCCAATATACTTATGTGCTAATCGTGCGATAATATCGACACCACCAGTTGTCCCCCCATACTTGAATATAATTCCGAGCCCAATTCCAATAAATGCTCCGGCGAACAACGCTGCTAATGTCATATCATTTTGTAAGTTCAAATGTAGATTTAGTGATTCGTAACGCTGGAAAATCCATAGAAATAAGGAGACGCTAAAAGTTCCAATTAATGTATATAGGAAAGTTGTTCGACCAAGTAATTTCCAGCCGACGAAAAAGAGAGGGATGTTTAAAATCAAGTTTGTATAAGAAGGATCGAGTGAAAATAGAAAATATAATAATAGCGTAATGCCTGTAAATCCGCCTTCTGCCAAGTGGTTTTCAATATTAATATTAACGATTCCAAAAGAGAAGATAGCGGAACCAATCAAAATAAATATAATGTTTTGAATCTTTAAGTTGATTTTCATGTAGCAAGCCTCCTAATATGTAATGGTTACTTCGCTCCGCTGAAATGGCTCATGAGGAAGAAACACAATAAGAATAGTAAGTCACTTGTATGGTTGTAATTGGTGAGAAGGAACCTTTTACAGGAAGAACGTTTGCAAAAGAAAGTTTCACTTTACCCCGCTCAAACGGCTGGTAGAAGATAAAGCCAAGAAGAAAGGGCGGACCAGCCGTAAGAGCCCGATTGGTTCAACTAATCTTTTGCAAAAAAACAATGCAAAAGAAAGTTTCACTTTATTATAGTCTATCCAAAAAAACGTGGCAAATAGGGATGAAAGTGGAATAATATTTGTCAAATCGCGATGAATTGGCTAACATGAAAGAGGAAGGATTAGAGGTGAACAACATGGAACAAAAAACGATGAAAGATATGCAGAAAGAAGTAGATGCATATATTAGTCAATTTAAAGAAGGTTATTTCAGTCCACTTGCAATGATGGCTCGTTTAACAGAAGAGATGGGTGAACTTGCAAGGGAAGTGAATCACTACTATGGTGAGAAGCCGAAGAAAACGACTGAAAAAGAACGAACAATTGAAGAAGAACTTGGAGATGTATTATTTGTTATGATTTGCATGGCAAATAGCTTACATATTGATTTAGAAACAGCGCATAACATTGTGATGAATAAATTTAATACACGTGATAAAGATCGCTGGACACGTATTGACGAGGGAGAGAAAAAATAATGAAAAATATTAAAGTAATTATTGCAGGGCCAAGAGGACGTATGGGGCATGAGGCAGTCCTTCTTATGGAAAGAACACCACATTTTAAATTAGTAGCAGCAGTGGATTATAAGCATGGTGGTGAAAAAATTTCCAATCTTCCTGGAATGCCTGCATTAGATGCTCCAATCTATGCGGATTTACATACTTGTTTAAATGAAGTAGATGCGGATGTATTGTTAGATTTAACGACACCAGAAATCGGAAAAAAACATGTTACACTTGCTGTTGAACATGGTCTTCGTTCTGTTATTGGTACGACAGGGTTTACAGAAGAAGAACTTCAGCATTTAACAGACACTGCGAAAAATAAACAGGTAGGTACCATTATTGCTCCAAACTTTGCAATTGGTGCAGTACTTATGATGAAGTTTTCTCAAATGGCAGCGAAATATTTCCAAGATGTTGAAGTGATCGAATTACATCACGATCAAAAATTAGATGCACCATCAGGTACAGCTGTAAAAACAGTAGATTTAATTCGTCAAAACCGTGAACCAAAACAACAAGGCCATCCGAACGAAACGGAACAATTAAAAGGAGCACGTGGTGCAAATGTAGATGGTATTCATATTCATAGTGTGCGTTTACCAGGGCTTATCGCGCATCAAGAAGTATTGTTTGGTGGAGATGGACAAATGTTAACAGTTCGTCATGACTCATTCAATCGAGCTTCATTTATGTCTGGAGTAAAATTATCTATCGAAACAGTAATGAATCTTGATCATCTTGTATACGGTTTAGAGAATATCATTGACTAAGGGAGAGACAACGGATGAAAATTGCCTTAATCGCACATGACAAAAAGAAAGATGATATGGTTTCGTTTGCATACGCATATAAACCAATTTTTGAACAACATGAACTTTTTGCAACGGGAACAACAGGGCTTCGTATTATGGAAGCGACAGGTTTAGCGGTTACAAGATATCAATCTGGTCCTCTTGGTGGTGACCAAGAGATTGGTGCAATGATTGCAAAAAATGATTTAGACATGGTAATTTTCTTCCGTGATCCGTTAACAGCACAACCGCATGAACCAGATGTAAATGCATTGCTTCGTTTATGTGATGTGTATGCGATTCCGCTTGCAACGAACATGGCAAGTGCTGAAATGTTAATGCATGCATTAAATCGGGGAGATTTAGACTACCGAAAGTTAAGAAAATGAGGGGAACAATTATGAGCGGATTACATATATTAGCGTTTGGTGCTCATGCCGATGATGTTGAAATCGGCATGGCAGGCACCATTGTAAAATATACGAACCAAGGATATAAAGTTAGCATTTGTGATTTGACAGAAGCTGATTTATCTTCAAACGGAACGGTGGAATTAAGAAAAGAAGAAGCGCAGGAAGCTGCTCGTATTATGGGAGTTGAAAAGCGAATTAATTTAGCAATGCCGGACCGTGGTTTGTATATGAAAGAAGAATATATACGTGAAATCGTAAAGATTATTCGTACATATAAGCCAACGCTAATTTTTGCACCATATTATGAAGATCGTCACCCAGATCATGCGAATTGTGCAAAACTTGTGGAAGAAGCTATATTTTCAGCAGGTGTTCGTAAATATATGCCAGAAATTCCACCGCATCGTGTACAATCTTTTTATTATTATATGATTAATGGTTTTCATAAACCGGATTTCTGTATAGATATTAGTGAACAGCTTTCTGAAAAGGTGGCAGCACTAGAAGCGTATGAAAGTCAGTTTACAACTGGAAGTGATGGCGTGAAGACACCTTTAACGGAAGGGTATGTTGAAACGGTAATCGCTCGTGAGAAAATGTTTGGAAAAGAAGTTGGGGTTACGTATGCCGAAGGATTTATGAGTAAGAAGCCAGTTTTATTACATGCTGATTTAATAGGAGGATGTAAATGAAATTGAAAATAGGTATTACATGTTATCCTTCTGTGGGTGGTTCTGGAGTTGTGGGAACGGAACTTGGAAAGCAACTAGCTGAACGAGGTCATGAAATCCACTTTATTACATCGGGCGTTCCATTCCGATTAAATAAAGTATATCCAAACATTTATTTTCATGAAGTAACAGTAAATCAATATTCTGTCTTTCAATATCCACCTTACGATTTAGCATTAGCAAGTAAAATGGCAGAGGTGGCACAGAGAGAAAACCTTGATATTTTACATGTGCATTATGCAATACCGCATGCAATTTGTGCATATTTAGCGAAACAAATGATTGGAGACAATATTAAGATAGTTACAACGTTACATGGAACGGACATTACTGTACTTGGATCAGATCCTTCTCTAAATAATTTAATACGATTTGGTATTGAACAATCAGATGTTGTTACGGCTGTATCTCATTCGTTAATTCAAGAAACGAATGAACTTGTAAAGCCAAATAAAGAAATTCAGACAGTATATAATTTTATCGATGAGCGTGTCTATTTTAAGAGAGATATGTCACAACTAAAGAAAGAATATGGCATATGTGAAAATGAAAAAATACTGATTCATATTTCGAACTTCCGCAAGGTCAAGCGTGTACAGGATGTTGTCCAGGCATTTTCTAAAATTGTAAAGGAAGTGGATGCGAAATTACTACTTGTTGGTGATGGGCCAGAGTTCTGTACAATTTTACAACTGGTGAAGGGTTTACATATTGAAGAACATGTTTTGTTTTTAGGAAAACAGGATAATGTTGCAGAGCTTCTTGCCATGAGTGATTTAATGTTGCTTTTATCAGAAAAAGAAAGCTTTGGTCTTGTTTTACTAGAAGCAATGGCTTGTGGTGTGCCATGCATTGGAACACGGGTTGGGGGCATTCCAGAGGTTATTAAACATGGTGAAACAGGCTATATATGCGAAGTCGGTGATACGCTAGGGATAGCAAAACAAGCGATACAACTGCTTAAGAATGAAGAGATTCATCGAAATATGGCAGAGCAAGCGATGGAAGCTGTATATGAGCAATTTCGTTCAGAAAAAATCGTTTCGCAATATGAGGCGATTTATTATGACATACTAAGGGATGACAAAGATGAAACGATTTAAACAAGCTGGAGCAATTATTGAGACATTAAAACAACATGGGCATGAGGCATATTTTGTTGGCGGAAGTGTGCGTGATTTCATTATTAATAGACCAATTGGTGATATTGATATTGCAACATCAGCTCTTCCAGAAGAGGTGATGCATTTATTCCCAAGACATGTCCCTGTTGGTCTTGAACACGGTACGGTTATTGTTGTCCAAGAAGGCGTTCCGTATGAAGTGACAACATTTCGAACAGAGAGTGATTATGAAGATTTTCGCAGACCAAGTAGTGTTCAGTTTGTTCGTTCATTAGAGGAAGATTTAAAACGACGAGATTTTACTATGAATGCGATTGCGATGAATGAAGAAGGAGAAATCATTGATTTATTTGCGGGGCAAGAGGCAATTCGTAAACAAGAAATTGCAACAGTTGGGAATGCCGCGGATCGCTTTCAAGAAGATGCACTACGTATGATGCGTGGTATTCGCTTTGTTAGCACATTAGGATTTTCTTTAGAGGAAAAAACGAAGTATGCGATCGGAAAATATGGACATTTACTAGAACATATAGCGATTGAAAGAATTACAGTTGAGTTTGAAAAGCTGTTAACAGGTACATATTGTGTAAAGGGGCTTCAAAAGTTAGTAGAGACGAAACTATTTACGCACTTACCATATTTACAAATGTCGGAAGAGAGAATTTTAAAAGCTGCGCAATATAACTGGGATTATTTTGAAACGGATATCGAGGCATGGGCATTTTTCCTATATTGTATCGGAGAAGAACATCCATCAGTTTTCTTACGTCAATGGAAATTTTCAAATAAAAAAATAAAAGATATTGTCGCTGTTATATTAGCAATTCGTTCTAGAAAAACAAAGTCATGGGATGCAGTTTTTCTATATAAAACAGGTATTCAAGTTGCCCTAATGGCAGAAAGAGTATATCAAACAATTATAGAGAATTATAATATGTCTTCAGTAGATCAAGTGCAGACGTTATTTCACTCATTACCCATTCAGAATCGTCAAGAAATGAATGTAAGCGGTAATGATTTATTAAGTTGGACAGAAAAAACGCCAGGACCGTGGGTGGCAGAAGTGTTGCAAAGGATTGAAGAAGAAATTTTACAAGAACAATTAGAAAATGAGAAAGAGAAAATAAGGGAGTGGCTACAGGGATGCAATCTACTATAAGAAAACAATTATTACAAGTTTTTTCTGAAGCAGATGGCGAATTTGTATCTGGTCAAATAATTAGTGATAAGCTCGGCTGTTCAAGAACAGCTGTTTGGAAACATATGGAAGACCTGCGGAGTGAAGGATACGAACTTGAAGCTGTGCGTCGCCTAGGGTACCGAATTGCGAGTAAGCCAGATAAAGTAACGGCGAATGAAATTCAGTTAGGCTTACAAACAGAATTTATAGGAAGAACTGTGTATTTTGAGGAATCTGTTGAATCTACGCAGCATATTGCGGCAAAACTTGCGTATGAAGGGGCAGCTGAAGGAACAATTGTAGTTGCAGAAGAACAAACAGCGGGGCGCGGGCGTTTAAGTAGAAAATGGCATTCGCCAAAAGGGACAGGAATTTGGATGAGTATTATTTTACGTCCATCTATTCCAGTTCATCATGCACCTCAGCTTACATTATTAGCAGCTGTTAGTGTAGCGCAAGCAATTGAGAAATGTACAGGTGTAAACGTTGGAATTAAATGGCCCAATGATATTTTAATTGAGGGGAAAAAGGCTGTTGGTATTTTAACAGAGATGCAGGCTGATCCTGATAAAATTAACGCTGTTATTATGGGAATTGGAATTAACGCTAACCAAGGACAAGAACATTTTGCGGATGAGATTAAACAAATTGCTACATCTTTAGCAATTGAATCAGGAAAACCAATTGTTCGAGCGGAGCTTATGCAACAGATCTTTTTACAAATGGAAAAGCTATATCAAGAATATGTAAAGAATGGCTTTTCAGTTATTAAGCTTTTATGGGAAAGTTATGCGATAAGTATCGGGAAAGAAATTACAGCTCGAACGATGAAAGATACGATTACAGGTATAGCAAAAGGAATTACAGCAGATGGTGTACTTATGTTAGAAGACCATAAAGGCCAAATTCATCATATTCATTCTGCTGATATAGAAATTAAGTAAAGGGAAGTTCCTATTTGGGAGCTTCTTTTTATTTGTACATTGGATGATAGCTAGAATAGAAATGTTGATATTACAGAGTTATATTCGTTGCTATATTTAAAATTTCACATACTGTAATGGAATAGAAAATTATTTTTTCAAAAAAATGTAGCAATTTTATTTCTTAGTTTGCTATAATTAGTTCGAATATGGGCAGTATCAGAGCGAACTGCACCATCATTTCAAGCAATGAAGAAAAATAATTTGGATTCTGCCTTGATCCAACAACGGACTGGGACAGAGGGATGAATTTTGCCGACTAACACAACCCATCTGCCCTTTTTTGGTCAGATGGGTTTTTTATATGATTTCGGCCATCTCCTCTCTCCTGAATAAAGGAGGAGTAGTTTTTGAAAACGACAACAGATTTTTTGAAAATGAAAGAGAAAGGTGAGCCAATTACGATGCTTACTGCGTATGATTATCCATCTGCTAAGTTAGCAGAAGAAGCTGAAGTCGATATGATTTTAGTTGGGGATTCTCTTGGGATGGTTGTACTTGGATATAATTCCACAGTTCCTGTAACGGTAGAGGATATGATTCATCATACGAAAGCAGTGCGCCGCGGAGCGAAGGAAACTTTTATTGTAACAGATATGCCGTTTATGTCTTATCATGTATCACTGTCAGAGACGATGCATAATGCACGCCGCATTGTACAAGAGAGCGGAGCGCACGCAGTGAAAGTAGAAGGAGCGGATGAGGTAGTATCAATCATTCACTTCTTAACGAATGCAGGAATTCCTGTTGTATCCCATCTTGGTTTAACACCTCAATCTGTAGGCGTATTAGGTGGCTATAAAGTGCAAGGAAAAGATGCTGAAAGTGCAAAGAAACTGTTAGAAGATGCTAAGAAATGTGAAGAGGCTGGTGCAATGGCAATCGTTTTAGAATGCGTACCAATGCAACTAGCAGAGCTTGTATCACAGCAGCTGACAATCCCTACAATCGGTATTGGTGCAGGTCGTAAAGTAGATGGTCAAGTACTTGTTTATCATGATCTCATTTCGTATGGAGTGAAGCGTGTTCCAAAATTTGTGAAACAATATACGTCAATTCAAGAAGAAATTGTACGCGGAATTTCACAATATGTTGCTGAAGTAAAAGCAGGACAATTTCCAGAAGAGAAACATTCATTCACAATGAAAGAAGAAGAGTGCCTCGCATTATACGGAGGGAAACAGTGATGAAAATTGTAACAACAGTGCAAGAGATGCAGCAAATCGCTAAAGAAATTCGTGCAAGTGATAAAAAAATCGGTTTTGTTCCAACGATGGGATACTTACATGAGGGGCATGCAACTTTATTACGTCAAGCAAGGGAAGAAAATGAAGTCGTTATTTTAAGCGTATTTGTAAATCCATTACAATTTGGACCAAATGAAGATTTAGATCGCTATCCCCGAGACATTGAGAGGGATGAGAAAGTAGCAAAAGAAGCCGGTGTTGATTATTTATTTTATCCGAGCGTAGAAGAAATGTATCCTGCAGAGCAGACAACAAAGGTTGAAGTTGTAAAGCGTACAGACGTATTATGCGGCAAGCAACGACCAGTTCATTTTGCAGGTGTTGCGACTGTATTGATGAAGCTATTTAATATTACAATGCCAACTCGTGCTTACTTTGGTATGAAAGATGCACAGCAAGTAGCTGTTATAGAAGGATTTGTAAGTGATTTTAATATACCGATTACAATTGTACCCGTCGATATCGTAAGGGAAGAGGATGGAGTAGCAAGAAGCTCTCGCAATGTATACTTGTCAGAACAAGAACGTGAGGAAGCACCGCATTTATATCGTAGTTTATGTATAGCGAAAAAACAAATTGAAGAGGGAGAACGTAATCCACAAGTTGTTACAAGCCTAGTGAAAGAATACATTGAAAAACATACAAATGGCATTGTTGACTATGCAGACATATATGCGTATCCAACTTTAACAGAATTAGAAACAATTCGAGGGAGAATTATTCTTGCGATTGCGGTTAAATTTGAGAATGCGCGATTAATTGACAATATAACATTAACGGTTAAATAAGGGGGAGACATCTATGTTTCGCACAATGATGAGAGCAAAGTTACACCGCGCGACCGTAACGGAAGCAAATTTAAATTATGTAGGTAGTATTACTATTGATGAAGATTTAATGGACGCAGTGGAGATTGTAGAAAATGAAAAAGTACAAATTGTAAATAATAATAATGGAGCACGCTTAGAAACGTACGTGATTAAAGGAGAACGTGGTAGCGGCGTTGTTTGTTTAAATGGTGCAGCTGCAAGGCTTGTGCAACCTGGAGATAAAGTGATTATTATTTGTTACGGTCTCGTAGCGGCAGAAGAAGTATATAAACAAGTACCAAAAATTGCGGTGTTAGATGATAACAATCAAATTATTGAAATGTTAGGTGCTGAAAAAGCAGGTACAGTTTTATAAGCAGAAAGGCTATTCCTTATGGGATAGCTTTTTTATTTTGGAACGAAATCATTTCATTTTGTACATCTTTTCATTAAGATGATATAAAACGTGGTATAGTAACAATATATGAATTTTTGTTGTTTGAAAGGGTAAGAAATTGAGGTGTTACATATGAGTAAGCGTTATGTCGTTGTTGATTTAGAAACGACAGGGAACTCCTGGAAAGATGGGAAGGACAGAATTACACAAATTGCAGCTGTTGTAGTAGAAGATGGAGAGATATTGGAAATTTTTTCGTCTTTTGTTAACCCGAAGAGAGAGATTCCCCCATTTATTACAGAACTAACAGGGATTGATGAAAATCTCGTGAAACAAGCCCCGCTATTTTGCGATGTAGCGCCGATGGTAGCCGAACTATTACATGGTGCTTATTTTGTTGCACATAACGTTCACTTTGATTGGAATTTTTTGAAAGAAGAATTAAAACAGGCTGGATATGGAGAAGTAAACTGTCCAAAAATTGATACGGTTGAATTGGCACAAATTTTATTGCCGACAGCTGATAGCTATAAATTGCGTGATTTAGCAAAAAAACATGAATTGGAACATGATCAACCGCATCGTGCGGATAGCGATGCTCTTGTGACAGCAGAATTATTTTTACAATTTCTAAATCAATTAGAAAAACTACCGCTTGTCACATTACAATCTTTATATGAGCTAAGCGATGTATTCCAAAGTGATATAGCGAATATCATTTCAGAAAATATTTTAAATAAAGTGATGCTTGGTACAGAAGGTGCAGAGGAATATGAAGTATATCGAAATATTGCGCTTCGAAAACGAAATTATTCATTAGTAATTGGTGATGATTGTTCATCTAAATTTGATGCATTTTTACACAAGTCAATGGAGCAACTTGAGCTAAAGATGCCAACTTTTGAAAAAAGAGAAAGTCAACAGCGAATGATGAAGGAAATATATACAGCGTTAAGAGATTCTCGTTTTTCATTAATTGAAGCAGGAACAGGTACAGGGAAGACACTGGCTTATTTGCTTCCAAGTATTTATTTTGCAAAGAAAAAAGAAGAGACGGTTGTTATTAGTACGCAAACAGTACAGCTACAACAACAAATGATTGAAAATGAAATTCCTTTATTGCAAAGTATATTACCATTTCCATTCGAAGTGGCTCTCTTAAAAGGAAGAAAACACTACCTTTGCTTACATAAATTTGAATATGCATTGCAAGAAGAAGAGAAGAACTATGATGCTGCGCTTACGAAAGCAAAAATTTTAGTATGGTTACTGCAAACGGAGACTGGCGATCGTGACGAGCTGAATATTCCAGAAGGCGGGAAGTTACTGTGGGATCGTATTTGTAGTGATACATATAGCCCAGGTGGCATGCAAAGCAACTGGTTTAGCCGCTGTTTTTATCAACGGGCAAAAAATAAAGCGTTATTTGCAGATATTGTTATTACAAATCATGCATTACTATTTCAAGACTTTGTTAGTGAAGATCCACTTTTAGCATCATGTGAACATATTATTTTTGATGAAGCTCATCACATTGAAGAAACAGCGACTAGGACACTTGGAGAGCAGTTTTCATGCATGTACTTTCAATTGATTTTATCGCGCTTTGGTACGTTAGAAACGGATGATCTGCTATCGAAGGTGTATGAATTAATGAAAAAATCACAAATTTCATCGCGTTCAACTTTTCGAATGGTGAGTCATAGGCTGAAGGAAATCAAATTCGATGCGGATGAATTATTTCAAATGTTACGTACATTTATATTTCAGCAAACAAAGCAAGAACAAGGGGCAAATAATATGCCGCTTATTTATCGATATAACGCGGATCAAGAGGATGGAAAGCTATGGAGAAGTATAGTCGAGTTAACAAATCGCTTTGTATACGAATTGAGAAAAATACTTACTGTGCTAGAGCAACAGGGGGATTTATTACAAAGTAAAATCGAATGGGAGATGCATGTTGTTACAGGTGAATTTTTGCATCTGATTGAATTATTGCGCAAAATGGTCGATTCATTGCAGCTGCTTATATTAGAAAAAACAGCGTATGTGACATGGATGGAAACGGAAACGAAAGGTACAATTCATTCTACTGTGCTATATGCACAACCTGTCCATATAGGAGAAAGATTTGCGGATGAGTTTTTAACAAAAAAGCGAAGCGTTATTTTTACTTCGGCGACGTTAACTGTTAATAATACATTTGATTATATGCAGGAACAACTTGGATTACATGACTTTGCACCAGATACATTAACAGTTCCATCGCCGTTTCGTTATGAGGAACAAGTAAAGTTAATGGTTCCTACTGATGTTCCGCTTATTAAGCAAGTAAGCGAGGATGTGTATATAAGGGAAATATCACATCATATTATGAAGATTGCTAAAGCAACAAATGGGCGAATGCTCGTTTTATTTACATCCTATGAAATGTTAAAGGAAACATATACACACTTAAAACAAGCAGATGAATTAGAGGGATTTGTATTACTAACACAAAGTGTTCATAATCGTAGTCGGAGTCGTTTAGTTCGGAAATTTCAAGAGTTTGATAAAGCTATTTTGTTAGGAACAAGTAGTTTCTGGGAAGGTATTGATATTCCTGGAGATGCATTAAGCTGTCTCGTTATTGTTCGGTTACCATTTACACCGCCTCATCAGCCGATGCTGGAAGCCAAAAGTGAATGGCTGAAAAATAAAGGAGAAGATGTATTTACAAAGCTGGCACTTCCGCAAGCGATTCTTCGCTTTAAGCAAGGGTTTGGTCGATTAATTCGTACAATGACGGATACTGGAACGGTGTTTGTGTTAGATCGTCGTTTAACCAACTCTTTCTACGGAAAAAGATTTATGCAGTCTATTCCAAATGTTCCTCTTTATGAAGGACCGTTAGAAGAACTGTTGGATCACTTAGAAGAATAAAACGGAAAAAGTGAGTGAGAAAAAATATGCCTGAAGTACGACGTACTTCAGGCATGAAATGTGGGTAGGAGGAAATTTATTTTTTCTTACTTCTTGTATACAAATGTTTCGGTTTTCAATTTGAAACCTTTTTTTGCTGAACATGTCCTGCTATAATAGATGGGTGATGAAGCAGGGGTTGTAAAGAATGTACTCTTATTGTAACCGCATTGCGTTCTTCTATAATTAGAAATTTTTGTGTAACGGAGGAGTTTTCATGGAGAAGAAAATCGAAGTGCTATCAACGACGCGTATTAAATATTCGTCTGACTTATATAAAATTGTTGATAGTTTGAACCGCACTTTAAAAGAACAGGACCTCATGTTCGGGTTGGCATTAGACGAAAACGAAAAAGAAACAGCAGTATTTACGATATACAGAACGTAGTGATACAATGAAAAAGTGGATCTTTGCCATCATTATCGTTATCGTTGCCATTGTATTATATGGGGTGCATGTTTATAATGCGACAATGGAAAAGAAAATTCCGAAAGAGTCAAAAGTTGTAGAAATTGCAAAAGAAAAAGCAAAGCTTACAAAGGTAAAAACTGTTGATTATTATAACGGAAAATCTTCATATGCAGTCGTACAAGGTGTAGATGAAAAAGGAGAACAAATCATTGTTTGGGTACCTGAGAAAAAAGGGAATGTTCTAGTACGTAAAAAGAACGAGGGCATTTCTGAAAAGAAAGCCTTACAAATTGTGGCTGGGGAACGCAAGCCAAAAGAATTGGTAAAGGTAAAATTAGGTGCTGAAAACGATGTTCCGTTGTGGGAAATTACATATATTGATCAAGAAGATCGTTATACGTATTATTATCTAGAATTTCAAGATGGGAAATATGCTGGATATTACAGCATTGAAAAATAGATACAGGGGGAAACCACAAATGAAATTAGCAAAGCGAGTAGCTGCTTTAACACCGTCTTCAACTTTAGAAATTACAGCAAAGGCACAAGCATTAAAAGCTGAAGGCCATGATGTAATTGGATTAGGGGCAGGAGAGCCTGACTTTAATACGCCAGAGCATATTATGGATGCTGCACATCAAGCAATGTTAGAAGGACATACGAAATATACACCAACTGGTGGATTAGCAACATTAAAACAAGAAATTGCGAAGAAATTTACTCGCGATCAAGGATTAGCGTATGATGGGGCTGAAATTATTGTATGTAATGGTGCGAAGCATGCACTTTATACATTATTCCAAGTGTTACTTGATGAAGGAGATGAAGTTATTATTCCAACTCCTTATTGGGTAAGTTATCCTGAGCAAGTAAAGCTTGCTGGTGGTAAGCCAGTTTATGTAGAAGGCTTAGAAGACAACCAGTATAAAATTACGCCAGAGCAGCTACGCGGAGCAATTACGGAGAACACGAAAGCTGTTATTATTAATTCACCGAGCAATCCAACAGGGATGATTTACAGCAAAGAAGAATTACAACAGCTTGGGGAAGTATGTCTAGAACACGACATTTTAATCGTTTCTGATGAAATTTATGAGAAATTAGTTTATGGTGGCGTGGAATATACTTCAATTGCTCAGCTTTCTAATGCATTAAAAGAACAAACTCTTATTATTAATGGTGTATCTAAATCACATTCTATGACAGGATGGCGCATTGGCTATGCAGCAGGAAATAAGCAGCTTATTAAAGCGATGACGAACTTAGCGAGTCATAGTACGTCAAACCCTACTTCAATTGCTCAATACGGTGCAATTGCTGCATATGCGGGGTCACAAGAGCCTGTAGAAATGATGCGTCAAGCATTCGAAGAACGATTAAACATTATTTATGATAAATTAATTCAAATTCCTGGTTTCACTTGTATTAAACCACAAGGTGCGTTTTATTTATTCCCGAACGTAAAAGAAGCTGTAGCATTAGCCGGATACGAAACAGTTGATGAATGGGCAAAAGCGTTGTTAGAAGAAGAGAAAGTAGCTCTTGTTCCAGGAACAGGATTTGGTGCTCCAAACAATGCTCGTTTATCCTATGCGACATCTCTTGAACAATTAGAGAAAGCGTTAGAGCGAATTAATACGTTTATGAGAAGTAAAGTACAGGCTTAAAAAGCTAATTGCTTTCATTTTTACCACGTAAGTTACTTTGAACAAATGAAGATGACCTCCCTATCTATAGGGAGGTTTTTTGACGAATTGTGGTAAAAGGAAATCATAATAGGTGTGTTATACTAGAGAGCGAGGTGTATGGTCATGAAGAAAAAAATGATGTTACAATGGTTTGAACAAGGCAGCATCGCAATTCCAAAATTGCTTATGATGCATTATAAAAAATTAGGCTTAAATGAGATGGAATTTATGGTTGTACTCCATGTGCATACTTTTCTAGAATCGGGCAATTCTTTTCCAACTCCTTCAGAAATTGCAGAACGAATGACAATATCAGAAATGAAATGTATGGAGATCATTCAAGTTTTAATTCAAAAAGGCTTTTTAGCATTAGAAGGTAGTCAAAAATCTGAAGCGATGATGTGCGAAAGTTATTCATTACAACCACTTTGGGAAAAAATCTTGCATTTTTTAATGAATGAAACAATAGAAGAAGAGAAAGAAGAACAAAAGAAACTTCAAGTAAATTTATATACAATTTTTGAACGGGAATTTGGGAGACCATTATCGCCTTTTGAATGTGAAACATTAGCGATGTGGCAAGATCAAGATCAACATCATCCGAATTTAATTCAAGCAGCTCTTCGAGAATCTGTAATGAGTGGGAAACTTAATTTTCGATATATTGATCGTATTCTCTTTGAGTGGAAAAAGAATGGAATTAAGACGGTTGATCAAGCGCAAGATCAAGGACGGAAATTTAGGGCAAATCAACAACGCTCGCAGCAGATAACAAAACAAGAGACAAAATATACAGGGAAAGTGCCCTTTTATAATTGGTTAGAGCAGTGATATAGGAGGAAAGGTATGTTAAACAAGACACAAATTCGTTATTGTTTAGATACAATGGCAGAAATGTATCCAGAAGCACATTGTGAATTAAATCATGACAATCCATTTGAACTTGTAATTGCGGTTGCATTATCTGCACAATGTACAGATGTCCTTGTAAATAAAGTAACGAAAAGTTTATTTCAAAAATATAAGACACCTGAAGATTATTTAAATGTGTCTTTAGAAGAGTTGCAACAAGATATTCGTTCAATTGGATTGTACCGAAACAAAGCGAAAAATATTCAAAAGTTATGTCGAATGTTGCTTGAAGACTATAATGGAGAGGTACCACAAGATCGTGATGAATTAACAAAACTACCAGGAGTCGGTAGAAAAACTGCAAATGTAGTTGTTTCTGTAGCATTTGGCATCCCAGCTATCGCTGTTGATACACATGTGGAACGGGTAAGTAAACGCTTGGCTTTTTGCCGTTGGAAAGATTCCGTTCTAGAGGTAGAGAAAACATTAATGAAGAAAGTGCCAATGGAAGAGTGGGGAGTTACGCATCACCGGCTGATTTTCTTTGGACGTTATCATTGTAAAGCACAGCGGCCGCAATGTGAAGAATGTCGGCTACTAGAAGTGTGCCGCGAAGGCAAGAAGAGAATGAAGGGGAAGTAAAAAAGATGGAACAAGTCGTACAAATACCGGATGAGTTTCGATGTATTCCCTTTTTTGAAGGGGATATAGACAAGATTATATATCATACAGATCAATCTTTTGTACAATTGTTAGAAGGCCATTATTTCTTATTTGATATAGAAAAACAATATGAGCCATGGAATGAAATAGAAATGAGTATTCCGGCTGTATTAGATATATGGAAAGACAAAAAAGAGGATATCTCGATATTTTTTCGGAATCGAAAGCGAAAAGAAGCAAGAAAGCCAATGATTCACTTTGCAGCTCATTTATTATCGATTTTATATTGGTTAAATGGACAACCAGTATCAGGGTTAAAGGATATTAAAAACAATATTGATGAGCTACAGATAAAACCGATTAACTTTATGGAACGTTATTCATTTATTATAGAGCAACCAAATCATTATCATTCCTATATTCAATTGGCACAGTTGTATGTAGAAATAGAAAAGCTGTATGCAAAAAAAATTATCATAAAAAAGAAGTCACCGTCTCGATAGAGAAAGGTGACTTCTTTTTTATATTATGATATTGGATTAACATTTTCTGTTGGAGGAACATCTCCACCTGCTGGCTGGTCTGGTTGATCTGGTTTTTGTTTGTTGGCTTCTTCCTCAGCCTCTTTCTTAGCTTCTTCTTCAGCCTTTTTCTTAGCTTCTTCTTCAGCCTTTTTCTTAGCTTCTTCTTCAGCTTTTTTCTGGGCCTCTTCTAATTTTTTCTGTTCATCTTGTTGCTTTTTAGCTTCGTCCTCAGCTTTCTTCTGGGCTTCTTCTAATTTTTTCTGTTCATCTTGCTGCTTTTTAGCTTCGTCCTCAGCTTTTTTCTGGGCTTCTTCTAATTTTTTCTGTTCATCTTGTTTTTTCTTAGCCTCTTCTTCAGCCTTTTTCTTCGCTTCGTCCTCAGCTTTCTTCTTCGCTTCTTCGCTCTCACCAGGAACAGTGAAGGATACGCCAGCCGCATTACTTGTACCTGTTCCTTTTTTCGCTACTACTGAGAAGCTGTAAGTTACACCTGGTTTCACACCGCCTAGTGTAGCACTTGTACCGCTCACGGATAGGCTACCACTAGAACCATCGTTTGCTTTATAACTTGCAGTGTAGGCGGAAGCATCTGAAGGACCAGACCAGCTTAGTGTAATCGTATTAGAGGCCGCATCATAGGATGGTGTTACACCAGTTGGTGGATCTACTTTGATTTGCTTAACAGCATCCTTTTTCGTACCTTTTACATAGAGTTCTTCATTTAAACGTTCTACAGAAGAAGGCTGTTCAAAACGAGATCTATCTGTAGCAAATTTACTCATCATTACTTTAAACATTTGTTGAGCGATTCTTGTTGATTTATCGCCTATATAGTTTTCGGAGCTATCTTTTTCATAACCTGTCCATACAGCCATTGTATATTGTGGTGTATATCCTGCAAACCAACTATCTCTGTTGGCATCCGCTGGGATATCGTATTTTTTTATTACTGACGCATCGTAGTTTTGGGTTCCTGTTTTACCAGCAACATCGAATCCTGGAACATATGCTGTTGGACCTGTTCCACCAGAACCTGGTTTTACAACATCACGAAGAATATCAGTAATCATGTATGCTGTGTAATCTTTCATTACTCGCTTTTCTTTTGGTTTAAAGTCTTTCTCTTTTCCATCAGGAAAGACAACTTTTGTTACGAAATGAGGTTTATTGTAAACACCATCATTACCAAATGCTGCATATGCGCCGGCTACATCTAATGGAGAACTGTCATTACTACCAATTGCAGTTGACTCATATACTTCACCATTCTTGAATGTCATACCAAGTCCTTCGGCAAATTCTTTTGATTTATTTAAGCCGACTGCTTGAGCGGTTTTTAAAGCAGGAATATTTAAAGATTTCTTCAATGCTTCACGCATGGAAACGTCACCTTTATAACTGTTTGTAGCGTTTCGAATCTTTTTACCGTTTGAGTATGTATATTCTGAGTCGTTTAACTGATGATATGTTGACCACTGCATATACTCAATAGCTGGACCGTAATCAAAAATTGGCTTCATTGTAGAACCAACTTGTCGTTTTAAATCAATGGCCATATTATGTCCTTTAAATGTTGTTTTGCTTTCTTTACGTCCTGCACCAATTGCACGGACTTCACCATTTGTTGTATCCATAAATACGAAAGAGCCTTGGAATTGATCGTTTGGATAGCTAATAATGTCACCATCCATTATATTTTCAGCATATTCTTGCGCTTTTGTATCAAGTGTTGTATAAATCTGTAATCCGTCAGATCCAATATTTACATCTGGCATTTCTTTCTCGATTTCTTTTACAACTGCGTCTAAAAAGGCTTGATAAGGCATTTCGGTTACTTCTTTAGATGGAAGAAGTCCTTCTGTTACAGGGATTTTTATTGCTTCATCCATTTCTTGTTTTGAAATAAAGCCATGTCGATTCATTAATGTTAATACAACGTTACGACGTTTTGTTGCTCGATCAATATTTTCTTTTTTTGTCGGATCGTAAATATTTGGACCTTGTGGTAAGCCCGCGAGCATTGCTGCTTCGTGTAATTTTAGATCCTTTAACTCTTTTCCATAATAGTTGCTTGCTGCTGTTGCAACCCCATAAGAGCGATTACCAAGGTTGATTTTGTTTAAGTACATTTCTAAAATTTCATGTTTGGAATATTGTTGCTCCAATTTATAAGCTAAATACCATTCCTGTACTTTACGTTTTGATGTTTTTTCCATCGTTAGAAAATAGTTTTTAATTACCTGTTGGGTAATTGTACTACCACCTTGAGAACCAAAACCATCTGTAACATTTTCAAGAATTGCTTTTCCTGTACGTTTAAAGTCGATTCCATTATGTTGATAGAATCGAGCATCTTCGGTCGCTAGGAATGCACTTTCTACCACTTTTGGAACTTGATCGTAAGTGATATTCGTTCGCTTTTCGGCACCATATTCATAAAAGAAGTTCTTGTCTTTATCATAAAATTTAGTTGATAGCGGATTGACAAGTTTTGCTTTATCTAGCTTTGGAGCATCTTTTACCATTACAAAAAAAGCGGAAACCCCAGCTATAAGACCAACAGTGCCAAGAAGTAGGCAACCAATTAAAAATTTCTTGAAAAAGGAACCTTTTTTCTTTGGTTTCTCCGTTTGTTTTTTTTCTTGTTGTTGATGTTGTGCATGTTTTCGTTCTGTACGAGAACGATAATTTTCTGACATTATACTTTCTCCTACCTTTCATTTTCTCCCCAAAAGTCGAAAAAAGAGCCTTATTGTTGACTCTATCACGAAAAATAAGCCATGTCTAGTACACGAATATAATCAATTCGAGGGTGATAACCGCATGATAACAAGTATCCATGCTCTTCGATTTCTTGTTTCTTAATCGATTTGCGTCCACCAGCATCTTGGCGATTCCAAAATGAAATGACATGTTTTGCATCGAGTAAATAAAATTCATCATAAAGCGTAAATTTAATAATAACAAATGCAATTCCATTATGAGCTATTACTTGTTCCATATGCTTAATTTGATGAAGATGAAAATTTTGCAGTGGAAAACTTGTTTTATTTTTTGTTTCTTTCGCTTCGAAGTCAATGTATTTTCCTTTGTATACACCGTTGTAGTCCGTTGTAGAAGGCTGTTTAAAATAAGCTTCTTTCACAACTGCAGCACTTCGAGCGGGGTAATCCACTTTTACAATTTGAAGAGGGGTGGGTTTTTTATGTACGCATGCAATATTATGGGCTAAATAATATTGATTTGTTTCATTTAGTTCCTCTTCAAGAGACATACCTCTATTGCCATAAGTATGTTTTTTAAATTGTGTTTTTTGAGGTTGTAATGCTTGATTATACCTTTTTCCGTTTGGATAACGAATGGTCATAGTTTGTCCACTCCAACTTATCTAGAATTACTTACAAAGGTGATTATATCAAAAAAAACAAAAAAGATGCGATTTTTTTCAAGAGAGATGTGGTGATTCATGTATGCTTATGCAGAATGAGTACGAGGAAATAAATAGAGAGCGCAGTGGGGTTTCTTGTACAATAGAAGAGAAACACTTAATAGCGCATATTAAACAGCAGACAGCTCTAGCAAATATAGATAATATTTCACGTACACATACTTATCAAGAATATTACTTGAGAAATAAAGAAATCCAGTGGTCATTTTTGGCGAGTATGGTTTCGAGAAATTCTGGGTGGAATATGACAGATTTAGCAGGAAGATACTATCAGAATATTTTATCTGAAAGAATGAGAAAGCAACTCTTCCTTACTTATGAAAGTGCAAATTGGCTTATTTTTTCAGATGCATACCCACAATTGTTGTTATACGAGTACAGTAAGAAAATGACTAGACCCCTTTTTCATTTATTACAGTTTTTTAACGTATCTATTTTTATGGAGAAGGAATGGAAAGATTTTTGGAATAAAAGAGATCTCACACGTCTTATTACAGCACTTATTATTAATGAACAAAATAAGATTCAAAAACCGATTATTGAACACCCATATTTTCAAAAACACGTATTTCAAACCTTACCGTTTAAATTTCAAGAACTCTTTCATTTTAATGCTGTAATTTTCCCGACAACAAAAGGGAACCTGTATGGCTTTTCGGTTTATCAATTTGAAAAGCTACAAAAACGTATAGAACTGGGGAAAAATTTGGCGTGGTTATTATTTCATCCTGAATATGAAGGGTTATTTTATGATTTTTCCTTGCGAACATTCCCTACAGGGTCAAGAATGGATTACGAGCAGTATTTTACAATTCCAAAAGAGAAAGATACACCGCGGTTAAGGGATGCTTTTTCAATTGTTCTGCATCAAAATAGCTTAGAGAAAGATTGGTTTCATAAAAAAACGGATACTGAGGCGTTGTTTTTGTTCGAGGAACCGAAAGAAGAAGTTGATATTACAGAATGGTTTCTACAAAAACAACATCAAGTGCATATTTATTCCACATTGAATCGCTTTTTTCAAAAGAGTAATGACTTCATGATATAATAAGAAAATGTCCCGCCCTTTTATAGGAAGGCGGGACTAATTGATTACATGAATGAATCGACGTTTTTTATACAGTTTCAATTGAAATGTAAGAGAAATTAAGGAAGCTAGGTGAGAAGGGAAGACCTCCACCGATTAAAGTTTCACTTTATGTAGCAGGAAAATTCGGACCATCTAGCTTCGGATTTCCAGTTTCAGGTTTATTTTGTTGTTTGTTTTGTTTTTTCTTTTTCTCGTTTTTATTTTTAGCCATGGTAAACACCTCCCTTTTGTATTGTTACCATTTCTATAAAACTCATACAAACCGATTTCTTTGCCGAATATCAACTAGTTTTGTCAGTCATGCAGGAGTGATAAGTGAATCGTCGAAATAACATGACAAAGGAAAAGCAAAGAAGGAGGCGTTTTATAAATGGCGATGGTTCAGAAGGAAAATGTAATGAAAAAAATGGATCAAATGTTAAGTGCTCTTGATTTGCTGGAAATGAATGTTTCACTTAGAGTTAATCATTCTTTAAAAGATAAACGTGAAAATATATGCAATAAAGTAGAAATAACAGAAATGTACATTCAACATATGGAGGATAAATTATTACATCACGAAGAAAAAGGAAGTTGGCTCCAAACGTTTCAAAACGTCATAGTAAGCGCGTAAGAGGGTGGAAATAAATTGGATTATGGAACATTAATGCAGTCTTCAATAAAATTAATACAGTACAATGATGAAACAATTATAAAAAAAAGAGAAGAGAAAGAGTTTGATTTTTATCAAGATATGAAGCCTTTTGTGGATATGGTTGATCAGGAGTTAGAAGTGTGGAAAGAATTAGCTTATCAATGGATAAAGCATGAGAAACCTAAGTATATACATGTGCAACAAATTGACCAAGTATATGAAAATTTACAAAATAATGCACTGCAATGTTTTGTAAATAAGGGAAAAGGTAAGCGATTTTATGAAACACATCAGGCGATTTTATATACGTTGCAAAATATAGTAGAACAATGTAAGTGACAAGAGGGGAAACCCTCTTGTTTTTATGATTCTACAGTTGTATGTGTGGGTTTTGCCCCATTTATTTCTAATTCACGTATTAATACCCGATATTCTGAGAGGCAGATTTTCCCTTCTAAATAGTGATGTCTAGCAAAGTCAAGCAACTCATTCATATCCTTTGTAGAGTAACCCTTTTTTTGAGCGAAAGCTTGTTTTAAATCCCCTAATATCATGTTGATTCCTCCCCCATGAGAATCTTCTTCTCTACTATCGTAACATGAAAAGGTTTACTTTCTAATTTTTTTAAAAATTTAAACTTCCGACAAAAACAGACATTTATAAGGTTACACATTTTATTTTATAGGTACATATTCTATATGTAGAAACTTAGTTAGAGGGGGGAGAATGCATGTTTCAGCAATCTAATGTATATCAGCACATAAACTCTTACACACAACCAGATTTTTATCAATATAATGAAGATCCGTATTTACGCTATAATATGCACCCATTTACACCTTATTATGGAAATCAAATGAATTATTATCAGCCATTTGAAGTATCCTTTATGAATCAGCAACCACAGTCTTATATGAATCAACAATCTTATGCACCACAGCAACCACAGTCTTATATGAATCAACAATCTTATGCACCACAGCAACCACAATCCTTTATGAATCAGCCGTCAATGTTTTACCCACCGAAACAGCCTTTTCAACCGTATCCAACGATGAACAAACAAAAGCAACAGCCAAGTCAATTTTCTAGTTTCGTATCTCAATTTAAGACGGCAGATGGTAACTACGATGTGAATAAAATGATGAATACAGCTGGTCAAATGATGAATGCGATGAATCAAGTCACTGGGATTGTAAAACAAGTTGGAGGCTTTTTTGCTAAAGGATGATAGTTGTGTGTCCAAGTTATCATATTTAAGTGGCTATCATATAGACGAATTTCCATTAAATAAATAGGTATATATAACAAGCGGCTTTTACTCCTTTCTCATATTGTAAAGTGTAGTCAGATTTTTTTAATGAGAGAGGAGAGAAAAAAACTATGCATCCTTGTCATCCTTGTTTTGGGGGACATAAGCCTGTTGGACCTGTTTGCACAACGCCTCCTGTCGTTCATCCGACAAAGCAATGTGTAACACATACTTTTTCCACAACGGTGGTACCGCATATTCACCCAACTCATACAACGCATGTTCACCATCAACAAATTAAAAATCAACATTTATTCCCACAAACGACTTCAAATGTGAATGTTGTAGACCCTGTTGATCCAGGATTCGGCGGACCTGGTGGACCTGGTGGAGTCGGTGGAGTTGGCGGATTCGGCGGACCTGGCGGACCTGGTGGATTCGGTGGATTCGGTGGACCTGGCGGAGTCGGTGGATTTGGCGGATTTGGCGGAGCTTGTGGACCATGTGGCCATGGCCCGCAAGTATCTCCATTCGGACCAAATGTAGGACCAAATGTGAGCCCATTCGGACCAAATGTAGGACCAAACGTTGGTGGAATGTTTAAAAAGTAAATGTTATGTTAGAACTAGCAAATTGCTAGTTCTTTTCTTTTGAAAAAAATGGAGTGTTGATATGAAAGTTGTAGCTATAACAGGTTATAAACCATTTGAACTTGGGATTTTCAAAAATGATCACCCGGGTGTTTCGTGTATAAAAAAAGCAGTGCGTCGTAAATTACTTTCTTTTATTGAGGAAGGATTAGAATGGGTTATCATAAGTGGACAACTTGGGGTAGAGTTGTGGGCAGCTGAAGTAGTTTTTGATTTGCAGCTAGAATACCCTGATTTAAAACTTGCTGTGTTTACTCCTTTTCTAGAACAAGAGGAAAATTGGAAAGAAGGAAATCGAGAACTGTATGAGTTTATTCTAGGACAAGCAGATCATGTTGATAGCATTACAAAAAGAAAATATGAAAGTCCAGAACAGTTTCGATTAAAAAATCAATTTTTTATTGAAAAAAGTGATGCACTTTTAGCTGTATATGATGAAGAAAAACCAGGAAGTCCTAAATACATAGTAGAAGTAGCAAAGAAAAAAGGAGAAATAGAAAATTATCACAGTTATTTCATTCTTTTTTCTGATTTACAAGATATAATAGAAGAGGAACAGTGGAATAATGCTGAGTAATATGTAATATAGCTCACGTATATATGATTGACAAAAGACAATGTTTCTGAAAAAATTTAGTTAATGAAAGTTTTGGTAAAAATTTGAGGTGAAGAAAATGATTTCGGAAAAAATTAAATTAACAGCGAAAGATATTTTGGAAAAAGAATTTAAAACGGGTATGAGAGGTTATCAGCAAGAAGAAGTAGATAAGTTTCTTGACATGATTATTAAAGATTATGAAGCATTTCATAAGGAACTTGAGCAATTACAACAACAAAACGCTCGTTTGAAACGTGAATTAGAAGAACAGAAGTTAGTTAAAGCACAAGCTCCGCAACAACCAGCTCCAACACCGGTTGCACAACCTGTATACAACAATACGAATACGGATATTTTAAAACGTTTATCTAATCTAGAAAAAGCTGTATTTGGAAGTAAGTTATACGAGTAATTTAGGGATAGAAAAAGATTGAAGCATTTTATATATAAAAAAGCATTGCAAAATCTTTTTGTTTCCACTATACTAATGTTTGTCATAACGTTTGGGTAATCGCTGCAACGCCAACGTTGTAGAGGAAAGTCCATGCTCGCACGACCTGAGATGGTTGTAGTGTTCGTGCCTAGCCAATTCATAAGCTAGGGTATTCTGGCTGTAAGGCTGGATTAACGGCAGGGAAAAAACCTAAGTCCTTTTGGATATGGTTTGACTACCTTTAAAGTGCCACAGTGACGAAGTCCTTGAAGAAATGATAGGAGTGGAACGAGGTAAACCCCACGAGCGAGAAACCCAAATAATGGTAGGGGAATCTTTTCCAAGGAAATGAACGATGGAAAAGGACGGGCATTTTGCCCTGTAGATAGATGATTACCACCGGAGTACGAGGCGTGGGCCGTTTGCAGTACAAAGGAACAGAACATGGCTTACAGAACGTTATGAACCAATTATGGAATGACTCAGCTCTCCTTTGTAAGAGGAGGGCTTTTTATTTGTATGAAGTTATAACTTGTGAGTTAAAATGGTAAATAAGAAAATTCTTCGTAATATTTAATAACTAATAGAAGGAAAAGCTATTAATTATTGTTTGATTATACATAAGAGGTGAATGCAAATGGGAAAAGTTACTTTAATTGCAACAGCGGCAATGGGAATTGAAGCTTTAGTTGCAAGAGAAGTTCGCGATCTTGGTTATGAATGCCAAGTAGAAAACGGAAAAGTAACGTTTGAAGCGGATGCAAAAGCGATTTGTCGTACCAATTTATGGTTACGTACTGCAGATCGTGTGAAAATTAAAGTTGGCGAATTCAAGGCAACAACATTTGATGAGCTATTTGAAAAGACAAAGGCGTTAAATTGGGGAGATTATATTCCTGAAAATGGTGAGTTTCCTGTTATCGGAAAATCGATAAAGTCGACATTATTTAGTGTTCCAGATTGTCAACGTATTGTAAAAAAGGCTGTTGTTGAAAAATTAAAATCAACGTATAAACGTACAACTTGGTTTGAAGAAAACGGTCCTTTATTCCGCATTGAGATTGCAATGTTAAAAGATATTGCAACATTAACAATTGATGCAAGTGGTGTTGGACTTCATAAACGTGGATACCGCGTCGATCAAGGGGAAGCACCTTTGAAAGAAACACTAGCTGCATCTTTAATTAAACTTACAAATTGGAAGCCAGATCGTCCGTTTGTTGATCCATTTTGTGGTTCGGGAACGATTCCGATTGAAGCGGCACTAATTGGACAAAATATTGCTCCAGGTTTTAACCGTGAGTTTGCATCTGATGACTGGGGCTGGGTTGGTAAGCAAAATTGGAAAGAAGCACGTCAAGAAGTAGAAGATTTAGCGAATTATGATCAACCATTACAAATTATCGGATCAGATATTGACCACCGCATGATAAGAGTTGCGCAAGATAATGCGGATGAAGTTGGACTTGGGGACTTAATTTCATTTAAACAAATGCAAGTAAAAGATTTCACAACAAAAGAGGAATATGGTTATGTTGTAACGAATCCTCCATACGGAGAACGTTTAAGTGAAAAAGCACTTGTTGAAAAGTTATATAAAGAAATGGGAGAAGTGTTCCGTCCATTAGATACGTGGTCTCTGTATTTATTAACTAGCTATGAAGCGTTTGAAAAATGTTATGGAAAAGAAGCATCGAAAAAGCGTAAACTATTTAACGGCTTTATTCGTACAGACTACTACCAATACTTTGGAAAGCGCCCACCACGTAATTCATAGTATAAAACCTCTTTTACGCGCATATACTGGCTATTATGTAATGTGCAAAAGGAGGACTCAATATGGATGGTTTCCAATTGTCAATGATTCAAAAGGCCATTCATCGTACGTATGATGAGCTTGGAAAAGAAATTGATCTTCAAGGTGTAGCGATAGATGAGATTCAAAAGGCACAGGAAGAATATTTATCTGCATTATCACATGAAACATTAATTGATAAGCGTTACTTAAAGTCATTAATAGAGTAAAAAAGTTTTCCTTTATATAAAGGAAAACTTTTTTCGCGCATTTCTATGCATTACAACAGGGGAAAGCAACTGCTATTTAGAAATAGCAGTTGCTATATCTTTTTATAGAAAAACTTTTTGGTTGGAGGCTGAGGATGTTTACTGAGAAGAGATTACCATTTGAAGTAGGGAAACAAGATAATTTTTATGATAAGTTGAATGAGTGGATTGGAGATGTGTTTTACGATATCCTCCCAGAAAAAGGTTTTGAAGAACGTGATGAACAAATTTTTATGGCGTTCCAATTAGAACGAGCGTTTCAAGAGAAGAAAGTTATGTTCGCAGAGGCAGGCGTAGGAACAGGGAAAACGATTGTGTATCTTTTATATGCAATTTGCTACGCACGTTATACCGGAAAACCAGCTATTATTGCTTGTGCAGATGAAACACTAATCGAGCAGCTTGTGAAAGAAGAAGGGGACATTGCTAAATTATCAGAAGCATTAGGGTTATCTGTTGATGTACGTCTAGCGAAATCAATGGATAATTATTTATGTTTACGTAAACTTGAAGACGTAATGAGTGGACGAGCTCCAGAAGTAATTGAAGATTTATATTACGAATTACCTCAATTTGTATTTGATCATGGAACAATGCAAAACTTTACGCATTATGGTGATCGAAAAGAGTTTCCATTATTAAATGATAAAGAATGGTCAAAGGTATCTTGGGATTATTTCCAAGACTGCTTCACATGTGATTCTCGTCACCGTTGTGGTCAAACACTTTCTCGTGAACATTACCGTAAAGCAGCAGACTTAATTATTTGCTCTCAAGATTTTTATATGGATCATATTTGGACATATGATGCTCGTAAACGTGAAGGACAGATGCCACTTTTACCAGAAAGTAGCTGTGTTGTTTTTGATGAAGGTCATCTTGTTGAGTATGCGGCACAAAAAGCGCTAACGTATCGATTAAAGCAAACAATGATGGAACAATTATTAACAAGATTATTACAAAATGATATTCGTGAAGAGTTTGCTCATTTAGTTGAAGAAACGATTTGGCAAACCGAGAGATTCTTTGATGTTCTACAAGAGAATAAAAAAGAAATTGCTGGTTCAGATCGTTTAGAAATTACTGTGACAGAAAAGGTAACTGCTGAGGCGAAACGACTGTATGCGAAAATTGCGGAAGTCGGTGACGCATTAGTATTTGAAAGTGAAATGTATACAGTAAACACATACGATTTAAATATCGTTGACGAGCATTTAGATGTATTGGAACATTCACTTCGTCTTTTCATGCATGAGAAAAATGTAATTACATGGGGAGAAGAAAGTGATGGTGCCTTCACATTAGTTATTATGCCACGTGCAGTAGAAGAGGTATTACAAGAGAAAGTATTCTCGAAAAAAATCCCGTATATTTTCTCTTCTGCTACACTATCTGAAAATGACTCGTTTGCATTTACAGCAAATAGTCTAGGTGTAAAAGATTATTTATCATTCTCAGTAGCTTCTCCATTTGATTATGAAGAGCAAATGAAAGTGTACTTGCCATCGTATAACCAAGAAAATGAATGGGAACGAAAATGTCAGTATACACTTGAGAACATTCAAAAAACAAATGGACGTACGCTTGTATTATTCCGTACAACAGGGGAGCTTGCGGCGTTCAAAGAATATGTGAATAAAGAACAAATGTCTGTTCCGTTTTTATATGAAGGGGACCAAGAGATTAGTCAGCTTGTTTCACGTTTCCAAAATGAAGAAGAGACTGTGCTTTGCGCTGTCCATTTATGGGAAGGTTTAGATATCCCAGGCTCCTCACTGTCACATGTTATTATTTGGTCACTTCCATTCCCTCCAAACGATCCTGTGTTTGAAGCGAAACGTAAACACGTAAATGACCCGTTTTGGGATGTAGATGTGCCGTATATGATTTTACGTCTTCGTCAAGGAATTGGACGCTTAATTCGTACAAGTGAAGATAAAGGTGCTATTTCGTTATTCTTATCAGAAAATGAAAATGAAAAGGTTATAGAAGCTGTAAAGAAAGTACTTCCAGTAGAAGGTAAGGCATTGTAAAAGCTTGGCGTTTGCTAAGCTTTTTTTCTTTCTATTGGAAAAGGAGTTTATATCTTTATGTCGAAATATAGGTGGGGTAGAAAAAGGAGGTTATATGAATATGACAATGGCTACATATAAAGTAGAAAAAGAGTTTTTAGCTCATGTGAAAAAGATAGAAAATTATGGAGAAGCATTGAGCCTTATATTTTGGGATTTACGAACAGGAGCGCCGAAGCGAGGAGTGGATCAACGCTCTGAAGTAATAGGAATGCTTTCATCAGAAGTTTTTTCATTATCGACTTCTGACGAGATGGGAAGATATTTAAAAGAATTAGAACAGTTAATTGCAGATAATAAAATTTCTGAAACAACGAAGAAAATTGTAGAAGAGTGCCGCAAAGAGTATGATCGAAATAAAAAAATTCCACAGGCTGAGTATGAAGAGTTTGTCAAATTACAAGCAAAATCAGAAAGTGTTTGGGGAGAAGCACGTGAAAAATCTGATTTTGAGATGTTCCGACCATACTTAGAAAAAATTGTAGAATATAAGAAGAAATTTATTGCATATTGGGGTTATGACACTTATAAATATAATACGCTTTTAGATCTGTATGAGCCGGGTATCACGGTAGAGGTGTTAGATCATGTATTTGGACAACTACGTGAGCGCATTGTTCCGCTTGTAAAAGAAATTTCGAAGTCCAATAAAGAATTAAAAACAAATGTTTTATTTGAACATTTTTCAAAAGAACAACAAAAGAATTTCACCTTAGAGTTACTAAAACAATTAAATTATAATTTCGAGGCTGGCCGTCTTGATGAAACTATACATCCATTTGAAATTACATTAAATAGAGGGGATGTTCGTATTACAACTCGTTATGATGAGAATGACTTCCGGATGGCAGTTTTCGGAACAATTCATGAATGTGGACATGCTGTATACGAACAAAATATTTCAGAAGAATTAGAAGGAACGCCGCTTTGCAGTGGTACATCGATGGGAATTCATGAATCGCAATCACTATTCTTTGAAAACTTTATTGGACGTAATAAATCATTTTGGAAGAAAAATTATGATGTATTGAAACAATTTAGTAATGGGCAGTTTGAAAACGTGTCTATAGATGAATTTTATGATGCTATTAATGAATCAAAGCCTTCCTTTATACGTATTGAAGCAGACGAACTTACATATCCGCTTCACGTTATGGTCCGTTATGAACTGGAGAAAGAATTGTTTGATGGAACATTGGAAGTGAAAGATTTGCCAACAGCGTGGAATGATAAAATGGAGAGTTATTTAGGTATACGTCCAGAAACGGATGCGCAGGGTGTACTGCAAGATGTACATTGGTCAGATGGGTCGTTTGGCTACTTCCCATCTTATGCACTTGGTTATATGTACGCAGCGCAATTTAAACATAAGATGCTAGAAGAAATTCCAAACTTCGATGCATTGCTTGAAGAAGGAAATGTGATACCAATTCGTGAATGGTTAACAAACAATGTTCATCAATATGGTAAAACGAAAAAGCCATTACAAATCTTAGAAGATGTAACAGGTGAAGGGTTAAATGCGAATTATTTAGCTGATTATTTAGAAGTAAAATATAAAGAGATTTATACATTATAAGAAAGAAAAGGAGCTGCAATATGTGGCTCCTTTTTATCAATAAAAGTTTGACTATATATGCGCTTTGGGTAAGGGGGGAGTAAGGATGAATTATACTTTTGAAGTGATGACACAAGAGCAAGCAGAAGAAATTGCGTATCATTGGCACAATGAGGGGAAGTATTCGTTTTATGATATGGAAGCTGATCAAGAAGATTTAGCGGAGTTTTTAAATCCTACAATACGCGGAGAAACGACTTTTGCTGTTAGTGAGAATAATCAGCTTGTTGGATTTTTTAGTTTTACTAAAGTAGATATTCATACAGTGGATATTGGGCTTGGAATGAAACCAAAACTGACTGGAAATGGCTTAGGATTGGCATTTATAAAGGCAGGTCTAGCTTTTGGTGAAAAGAAGTATCAGCCGAAGTATATAACGTTATCAGTGGCAACGTTTAATGAAAGAGCGATTAAAGTTTATAAGGAGGCAGGGTTTGATGGAGTTGGAACATTTATTCAACGAACAAATGGGAGTCAATTTGAGTTTTTAAAAATGATTTATCCCACTGTTTGTAGGCAATAAAACACCTAACTTGAAAACTGATAAAAGGAAAGAAGTTAGATGGGTACTGGCTAACTGTAAAAGCGTGATTGGTGAAGGGAAATAAAAGGTCCTTTAATCATATTTATACTTAAGCAATATAAAGGGGAGCGAAATTAAAGTGAGCAAGTTAAGTGAAATAAGTAGGTTTGAAAATAGATTTACAGAAGATATTATTGAGGTAACAGCTGTTACAGGGGCATCGGGTGTTGGTGCGGGAAGAGCAGGTGACGCTATTTTGTGGAATGCGTCAATTCCTTTGATTGCATGGAAAGATTTGTGTAAGAATGAAATTATTATAGAAGAAAAGCTCAGACTTGAATGGTTAGCTGATGATGCAGAATTGAGACAGCCAAGAGAAATTTTAAAAGAAAATACAGTTGTAAGGTTGCAGGTACGTAGAGCAGAAAATGCGATGATGCTTGTTAAGGTTTTGGATGAAACATATAGAGATGATGAATTAGAAAAGATATTACAAGAATCAATGAAGCCAATTTATTATCAGGATAAGATATTGGGTGAATTTTTACTTGATAAGAGAGTGGAACTATTTGAAAAGCAAATTTCTTGGGCTGGTGAAGAATGTAGTTTGTATTTTGATTGGAATAAAGACGAACATATTATGACATCGGCCTTAGAAACGGCATATGCACTTTTCAAGGGGCAAGATGAATGGAGCAGAAAAATTAAACTGTATGCAGCAGCAGAGTTAGTGGAGTTAGCAAATGAATGGTTACAGGATGATGATGAGGCAGAGATAGATGAGATTACACAGGAAATGTTCATTGATTTGATGAAGTTAGAAAGCATAAGTGTGTATTCAGACGGTGATTTTACGATATATTTTTCGGATGGAGATATGTTTTGGGGACATTGCATTATTGTAGATGGAAATATTAATGGGACTTTTAATTCGGCTGATATTGCAGGATAAATTTGTTTAGTGCGTGATGAGCTAAAGGATTTTAGCATAATAAAAAGCAGAGGGGCTTCCCTCTACTTTTTATTTACCACAATTTAAAGCCTTTCGAACCAGGTGGGGCATTTTGTATCATATCGATAAAAGGAATTGTATAGGCGAATAAGATAAGTAAAGCTGTAATACCAATCCATAGTTTCCAATTATCAAAAACCATTGGTGTACGCTCAGAGGCATTAGCTACTTCGCCAATTGGAAATTCTGTTTGTCCTTTTGGTGCAAAGAAGACAAGGTCTACATAGATAATGATTGCGATGATAATTCCGACAAATAAAATCGTTCCTCCGACTGCTTGCGCGATTTGATATGGAATCCATTCGAGCGCTTGCTGTGAATTGCCATATGTGGAAAAAGAAGAACGACGAGGTGCTCCGAGTAACCCGGCAAAGTGCATGCCAGCAGACATAAAGAACATGCCAAGCGCCCATATGAAAGTTTGAATTATGGCAAGGCGGTTCATTTCTTTTGTCATGACGCGGCCTGTTAAGTGTGGAATTAACCAATAGGCAATTCCGAAGAATGTTAACACAACAGATGTTGCCAATGTTAAATGGAAATGCCCAGTTACCCATACAGTATTATGAACGACCTGGTTTAGTTGGTTACTTGCATTAACAAGTCCACCAGCACCAGCTGGAATAAACATTAGCATACCGACGAATGGAGCAAAAAATCTAGCATCCCCCCATGGAAGCATACGAAGCCATCCGAATAGTCCAGTAGCTCCTTTTGAACGGCCAAACTGTTCAAAGGTTGCAAATAAAGAGAAGGCAGTCATTAAAGATGGAATAACAACCATAAATGTTAAGACGACTTGTAAGTATTTCCACCCTGGGTCAATACCTGGTTCGGTTAGTTGATGATGAAACCCTACCGGCATAGAAAATAATAAAAATAAGATGAATGATAAACGAGCTAGTGAGTCACTGAAAATTTTTCCTCCAATGATTTTCGGTATAATGACATACCAAGCCATATAAGCAGGGAGGAGCCAAAAATAAACGAGCGGATGACCGAAGTACCAAAATAATGTTCGGCTGACTAAGACATCGATTTTGTCAGTAAGCCCCAAGCTCCACGGGATAAATTGAATAAGTGCTGCAGCTGCAACGCCAAGTGTTGCAACCAGCCATAGTGCCATTGTTACAACAGCCATAAAGCTTAACAGAGGACCTATTTTTCCTTTGTTATGTTTTTTCCATGTACGATACTGGACAAACATTGCAAATCCGCTGAACCAACTCCCAACAATAACAAGGGTAAGTCCAATGTAAAATCCAGGATGTGCTTTTAATGGAGCATAGAACGTATAGAGTACAGTTGCTTTATTGAGTAGAATAAAGATAGCAGTAATTGTTGTTCCAATTGTCATAAGCCAAAAACCAATCCAGCCTGTTTTTCGGACACCTTTTGAGAGGACACCAGTTGTTTTACTCATACAAGCAAATAAGAAACCAATAATAAAGAACGTTGTTAATACAAGTCCGAGTAAAACACCATGTGTTGTTAACACCTGATAATAGCCAATACCAGCAGGTAAATTGAATTTTCCTGAACGAACGAGAACTTGTAGTAATCCGCATAACCCACCTAAAAATAGAGCAATAAATGCGATGTGAATATGAGCCATTGCTAATTTTGCATCTCGTTTACTTATTTTATCTTGGAGTGCAATCATTTTTCGGTCACCTCTACTTTCGCGCTCATCATATGATGGCCAGTACCACAATATTCATTACAGACAATTAAATACTCTCCAGCTTTTTGAAAAACTTGTGAAGCAGTGCTTACATATCCAGGTTCAACCATCATATTGACGTTTGTTCCTGCGATTTCAAAACCGTGTACAACATCTTTTGTCGCAACGACAAAATCTACTTTTGCACCTTTTGGTACTTTAATTGTATTTGGTGTAAAAGAAAAAGCTTGTGAGACAATTGTCACTTGATAATGATTTTTTCCAACTTGTTTAACGCCAGGTTGATCAAATGGTGCGATTGCCTGAACCTTTTCTGGGTCAATTGTCGTTAAACAACTCGGTGGTTTGTTTCCCATATAAAAAGCACTAATTCCTAAAATAGCTAAAAATACGAACAGTGAGCCGACACCGAAAATAAGCCAAATTTTTTCGTATTTATGTAAGTGCATATCCCCATCTCCCTTTTCAGAACTATATATTATAGTCGATTGACAAAAATTTGATAGACGCTAAACCACGTGAAAATAATGAAAAAACCAACAAAAAAAACAGAGATTAAAGTTCCTTTTAACGAACTTTTTTCATTGCTTTCGGTTTCTTGCTGATGTAATTTATGTTCGCCCATAATAACCCTCCTTGGATAAATGAAATCTTACATTTTTATAATACAAAAAATTTAGATAATTTTATCGCATCCGAATATGCTTTCAAAAAGTGTTCATTGATACAATAAAAACTATGTCTATGATGAGAACTTGTAAAATTACGACTTGTTACAAGTTTTGGAATGTGAAATTGTGAAAAAAATGTGAAATGATCGCTGTTTTGAAATTTTTGAGAGAGATGTGTATCATTAAATTTGATATAAACGAGGAGAGATTTCATGATTATGATAAAAAGCAAACGAGAAATAGATTTGATGCGTGAAGCCGGAAAGTTACTAGCTTTGTGTCATCAAGAAATTGAAAAAATGATAAAGCCGGGTATCACTACGCTGGAAATTGATACATTTGTTGAAGCATATTTAGAAAAGCATGGTGCGATACCTGAACAAAAAGGATATAACGATTATCCATATGCAATATGCGCATCAGTGAATGATGAAATGTGTCATGGTTTTCCAACTAATCAACCGTTAAATGAAGGTGATATTGTTACGATTGATATGGTAGTGAACTTAAATGGTGCTCTCTCTGACTCTGCATGGAGTTATAAATTAGGAGATATTTCTCATGAGGCAGAACAATTATTAGTAGTAACGGAAAAGGCTTTGTATAAAGGGATTGAGCAAGCGATAACAGGAAATCATATTGGAGATATTGGGCATGCAATTGAAAGTTATGTAGCTTCTGAAGGATTTTCTGTCGCAAGGGATTTTACGGGGCATGGAATTGGTAAAGTAATCCATGAGGAACCAGCCATTTTTCATTTTGGAAAGCCGGGCCAAGGACCAGAACTACAAGAAGGAATGGTAATAACGATTGAACCGATTGTAAATGGAGGTATGAGATATTCAAAAGTGGATTTAAACGGATGGACTGCAAGAACAATGGATGGAAAGCTGTCAGCGCAATACGAGCATACGATAGCAATTACAAAGGATGGGCCAGTTATTTTAACGAGCCTTTAGTAGAAAAATACAAAATGTAAGAGTTTTCAAAATGCGAACGAAAACGATGTTTTTATGAAATTTGTACGTGTTTTTTCTAGAAATACTTTTCAAAATAAAAAAAGTGCGTTATAATCCTTCTACAAATAAATAGGTTAGCTACACTCATATAATCGCGGGGATATGGCCTGCAAGTTTCTACCGAAGTACCGTAAATACTTTGACTATGAGTGAGGACGAATATATTGCTGGTTTAGCATTCTTTTTTGCGAAACTCCAAAAGCACGTCTCTCACTTGTAACGAGTGGTGGCTGCTTTTGGAGTTTTTTATTTGCATAAGAGGAGGAACAAACATGAAAGTATTACAAGAAAAGATTCTAAATGAAGGAAAGGTTTTATCTGGTGATGTATTAAAGGTAGATGCCTTTTTAAATCATCAAATTGATCCAGTACTTATGCAAGAAATCGGAAAAGAGTTTGCACAGCGTTTTAAAGAAGAGAACATTACAAAAATCGTGACGATTGAATCTTCGGGTATTGCACCAGCAGTTATGGCAGCTTTAGAGCTTGGTGTAAAAGTAATTTTTGCAAGAAAGCGTAAATCGTTAACGTTACAAGATAATATGTATGTAGCGAAAGTATACTCATTTACAAAACAAGAAACGAATGAAATTTCATTATCTAGAAATCATATCCATGAAAACGATCGTGTATTAATTATTGATGACTTTTTAGCAAATGGTCAGGCTGCTTTAGGTTTAATGAGTTTAGTAGAGCAAGCTGGAGCAAGTATTGCAGGAATTGGTATTGTAATTGAAAAAGCATTTCAAGATGGAGGAAAGAAACTACGTGAGAGCGGTGTTCGTGTAGAATCACTTGCAGAAATTGCATCACTTGATAACGGTATTGTTACATTTGTTCAGCATGAGACTGCGGAGGTGAAATAGTCATGAAGCAACACCCATTTAAAATCGCATCTCTTGGCGTGCAGCATATGCTTGCGATGTATGCAGGAGCAATAATTGTTCCGCTTATCGTTGGCGGGGGACTTGGCTTAAATCAACGAGAATTAACATACTTAGTATCCATCGATTTATTAATGTGTGGTGTCGCGACGATTTTACAAGCTTTATCGAATCGCTTTTTTGGAATTGGTCTTCCCGTTGTACTCGGTTGTACGTTTACAGCAGTTGGACCGATGATTGCCATCGGTAAACAGTACGGTGTTTCTTCCATATATGGAGCAATTATTGCTGCAGGACTGTTCGTTGTTATTTTTGCGAAACTATTTGGAAGGCTTGTGAAACTATTCCCGCCTGTTGTAACGGGTTCTGTTGTTACAGTTATTGGCGTTACATTAGTTCCGGCAGCAATAAATGATATGGCTGGGGGCGCAGGGAGTAAAGATTTTGGTAGTCTTGAAAACTTAGCGTTAGCATTTGGCGTATTATTATTTATTATAATTATGTATCGTTTCTTTGATGGTTTTATCCGTTCTATTTCTATTTTACTTGGTCTATTATTTGGTACAATTATGGCAGCATTTATGGGGAAAGTGAGCTTGCAAGCTGTTGGGGAAGCGGATTGGTTCCATGGGATTCAGCCGTTTTACTTCGGTACACCAACATTTGAGTTAACGCCGGTTATTACAATGATTCTTGTTGCTTGTGTTGGAATTGTGGAAGCGACTGGTGTGTATTTTGCCTTATCTGATATTTGTAATAAAAAGATTGGTGAAAAAGAGTTAACAAAAGGTTACCGTGCCGAAGGATTAGCGATGATCTTAGGCGGGATTTTTAATGCATTTCCATATACGACGTATTCTCAAAACGTAGGTCTTATTCAATTAACAGGTGTACGAAATCGTGTGATCATTTATACGTGTGGTGGTATGTTAATCGTACTTGGTTTTATTCCTAAAATTGCTGCTATCACAACGATTATTCCAAAGCCAGTACTTGGCGGTGCCATGTTAGCAATGTTTGGGATGGTTATGGCATATGGTATTAAAATGTTAAGCAGTGTAGACTTTGCAAAACAAGAAAATTTATTAATCGTAGCATGTTCTGTTGGAATCGGTCTTGGTGTAACAGTCGTTCCAACATTATTCTCTCAGCTTCCAGAAAGCATTCGTATTTTAACAGATAACGGAATTGTGCTTGGAAGTGCGTCAGCGGTGCTCCTGAATATCGTATTTAATATGGTGCCGCAGCGCAAAACGAAAACAAAAGAAGAACAGGTTCCAATGCAAAGTGTTGCATCGGAAGCGTAAGTAGAAAAGCAAGGTTCTCATTGAGAGACCTTGCTTTTCTTTTTTAATGGCATCAATTTTCCATACGTACCTAGGCGCCAAATATATTCAAGTGGACCGTATTGATAATGAGAAAGCCACCAGCGGCTAATAAAGATTTGTAGTGTATAAAAGCCGATGCAAAACAGTGGACCTACCCATAACGGTACTGGTAAGAAATTTTTGAAAAATAGACCAAATACGACCAGTGTGATAATTGTGTGTGAAATGTAATTTGTTAGAGCCATACGTCCTACAAATTGGAATGGCCGTAATATTTTTTGCCATCTTTCTTTCTGTAACAAACGCATGAGGGTGAAAATGTAAAAGATAAATAAAGTTTTACCACTAAACATTGTAAAACCACTCATATAGATTGGCTCATAAGGTTGTTTTGTTACAAAGTAACGAATCATAAAGAACCATATTGGAAGTGTTAAGATAAACATAATAATTTGCCATTTTTTTAGTTTTGCATCTAATTCTTTTGTACGGCGGAAAATGTCTTTTTTGCCAGCATACAAGCCGAGTAAGAACAATCCAACTGTTTCTGGGAGCATTGAAATGTTTAACCAAACTGATTCAGAATAAAAGGCATGAAAGCGATCTTGCACTTGTAATCCCCAGTTTTCCAACGGCATAATGGGTAGGGATGATATTAATTCTTCTATTGGTACAAAAGCAATTATGACACTGCTTAATAATATGAAAAGTTGGAAAAGAACTAATAGAATTAATGAACATACTAAAATGGTGTGAGTTTGTCTTTTATAAAATAACAATAAGAAAAATCCTGCGATTGCATAACTATGTAAAATATCCCCATCCCACAAAAGGACGTAATGCAAGAAGCCGAATAACAATAAAATAAGTAGGCGACGAACAAATAATGTTTTTGGATGATCTGTTTTCGCCTCAGCACGCTGCATGAAAATGAAAAAGCCTAATCCAAACAAAAATGAAAAAATAGTATAAAATTTTGTTTGAATAAACATGTCATAAAATAGACGAATATAACTATCTATTCCTTCATAGCTTCCTGTAATGTCGCGAGAATCAACACCAGCAATAATGGGCCAGTTAACAAGAAAAATACCGAATACAGCAATTCCCCTAATAATATCAATAGACTGAATCCTCTCGCCTTGTGAAATGTTTTGTGTCATTGGTTTCCTCCTTTAAGTAAATATCTTTTATTATACAGTAATGTAAAGAAAAGGAGATAAGGGTATTTCCAATTTTTGAAACTGTTAAGATGTTTGTTATGAGATATAATAAGGATGCACAGCAAGTTTTTCACTCCTTTAAAACAGGTAGTAAAGAAGCTCTTTATTTTCAAGGAGCTTCTTTTTTAGAAATTAATATTGATAATGATTCTCTTTAATGATAAAATATATGCAAAAGTGATAATCATTATCAAAAAGGTTGGTGTGATAAATATGGTATATGCATTAGTTGCAGGAACGGTTGCTGTGTATGCTCTCGTTACAAAATATGTGTTAAATGGAGTCGAAGCAACAAAATGAACAAACTTACATAGAATCCCTTTCATCTGTCAAAAGAATGAAAGGGATTTTTTATTTTTAATGAGAATATCCTGAAAATTTAGTATGATAATAGGGTATATACATCTTGGAATAAAGGGGAACAAGGGGATGACAAACATAGTACAGACAAACAGTATGAAAAAACTTGTTTGTTTTTATGAAGAATGGCAGAAGCATGGTGACGTGGAGAATAGTTTGAAGTTGTTTGAAGTGATTCAAAAATATAAGAAAGAACAGCTTATGATTGCTTTTTGTGGTCACTTTTCTGCTGGGAAATCGACAATGATGAATCACTTATATAAAGCACAATTATTACCAACAAGTCCGATTCCGACAAGCGCGAACGTTGTTAAAATTGAAAAGGGCCCGGACCGTGTTGTTGTGACGGTGAAATCTGGAGAGCAGTATGAGTATGATGGTACATACTCAGCTGAAGAATTGAAGCTGCTTTGTAAAAATGGTGATGAAATAATCGGCGTTCATATTTATCGAAATGATGCGCCAATTCCTGGTGACGTTATGCTCGTTGATACACCTGGAATTGATTCAACAGATGATGCGCATCAATTAGCGACAGAATCAACACTCCATCTTGCAGATGTTATTTTTTATATGATGGATTATAATCACGTTCAATCAGAAGTAAACTTGCAATTTGTGAAAGAATTAAAACAGCGTAATAAAACGGTTTATCTTGTTGTCAATCAAATTGATAAGCATAAAGAAAATGAGCTATCATTTGAAGATTATAGGAAAAGTGTGAGTCAATCTTTTTCTAACTGGGATATTGAAGTAGACGGCATTTTTTATACTTCGTTACGAATGATGAACCATCCGCATAATGAAATCCAAAGATTAGAGAAATTGCTTTCTTCTATTATGAAAGAGCGTGAGCAGTATGTGGAAAATGGTATGGAAAGAGAGACAGAATATTTATTACAAGAGCATTTTTCATTCGTTCTTTCAGAAAATGAAAAACAATTAATGCCTTATCAAAAAGAATTAGCATCACCGTTATCGCTTGCAGACGTAGTTGAAAAAAAGGAAGAGCTGATTGGAAATAAACAACGTGTGGCTAATAAAGAATCCGATGTGAGAAATGAGTTTATAAAAGGTTTGCAAGCGATATTAGATAATGCTTACTTAATGCCGTTTGAAATGAGAGAGCTAGCAAATCAATATTTAGAAACAAAATTAACGAAATTTAAAGTTGGTTTGTTATTTGCAAAAGGAAAAACAGAGCAAGAAAAACAGCGGCGTTTAGATGCATTTTATTCAGCGCTAGGGAAGACTGTTGAAACGCAGCTTGATTTTCATGTGAAAGAGTTTATTGTGGCTTTCTTAAAAGATAAAGGGATGTTTACAGAAGAAGTCGGAAAAGACATATACGCACTGCAAATTTCTTTTGGTCCTGAATTATTAGCAGAATCCATTAAACAAGGGGCAGGATTTACAGGAGATTATTTGCTCCTTTATACAGCGGATGTTGCGAATGAGCTGAAGAAACGATACTTTATGAGAGCGCAGCAAATTTTTGAGAAAAGTACGAGCGTTTTAAAGAAAAAGGTGCAGAAAGAGATTGCTCATATCGACCAAGAAATTGAGCAATACACTGTTTTACAAACAGCGAAAGAAACGAAATTACAATATATTGAGGCGTATGATAAATACGAGAATTATTTACAAGGTATTTGGGGTGATCATGTACCTGTACCAGATGGATTACAAGTAGAAAAAGTGTTACAAGGTAAGAAGCAGGTTGTAAATGAAAAGTTTACATTACAAGAACAAGAGATACAAAGCGATAGTATTCCTTATAATGAAGAAAATATAAAAACAACAGCAACATTAAATATGTATCGTATATTAGAACAAGTAAAAGGTGCGGAAAAGATATTAGAACCTCTTCCTACACTTAAACATTTGCATCAAGAAGTTGTAGGAAAAAGAAAGCGTGTTGAAACGAAGCAATTTACAGTAGCTTTATTTGGAGCTTTTAGTGCAGGTAAATCATCATTTGCAAATGCATTGCTTGGCGAAAATGTGCTCCCAGTATCACCAAATCCAACAACGGCGACGATTAATCAGATTTTACCGATTACAGAAGAAAAACCTCACGGTACAGTAGTTGTTCAGTTTAAATCAAAGCAAGCGCTATTAGAAGATATGAAAGCAGTTTATAAATTGTTTCATTATGAAATAGAGACATTTGAAGAAGCATTATCACAAATAGATACGATTCTGCAATATCCATCACCAAGTGGAAAACAGAAAACAACATTTAGTTTTTTACGCGCGGTACAGAGAGGGTATCAGGCAGTCGCAAATCATTTGGGAGAGCAAGTGCAAGTTACGTTAGAAGAATTCTCTGATTATGTAGCGAATGAAGAGAAATCATGTTTTGTTGAATATATGGAATTGTACTATGATTGTGCTCTAACAAGACAAGGAGTCGCTCTTGTTGATACACCGGGAGCAGATTCTATTAATGCTCGTCATACGGACGTTGCATTCCAATATATTAAAAATGCGGATGCAATTTTATTCGTAACGTATTACAACCATGTTTTTTCAAGAGCAGATCGGGAGTTTTTAATTCAGCTTGGCCGCGTGAAAGATACATTTGCGCTTGATAAAATGTTCTTCTTAATTAATGCGGCAGACTTAGCACAGTCCGAGGATGAGCTTGAAATGGTAAAAGGATATATTGCAGACCAGCTCCTGCAATACGGTATCCGAAATCCACGTCTCTTTGCAATTTCAAGTTTATGTGCACTTGAGGAGAAACAAGGAAAGAGTATAGCAAAAGAAAAGTATGGTATCTTGCAAAATTCGGGGATTGCAAAGTTTGAGGAATCATTTACATCCTTTATGATGCGCGATTTAATGCTCGTATCTGTTCATTCTTTATATAGCGCACTGCAAAGCGCAGATAAGCTTCTTACAAATATGATACAAGGAGCGAAGCAAGGGAATGATGAAAAAGAAAAGCAAATAAAAAAATATGAAGCAGAACGTGAGCAGCTACTTCATATTATTTCATCATATAGTGTACTTGCAGAAGAGCAAGCGATGCAAAATGAAGTGAAAGAACTGTTGTATTATGTAGAGCAACGTTTATTTTTACGTTATAACGATGTGTTTACTGAATTTATTAATCCAGCATCCCTTCGAACAGATGGAAATGTAAAAATGAAATTGCAAGAATGTCTCATGGAACTTGTAGCTTTCATTCAGCACGATTTATTACAAGAAATGCGAGCAACGTCACTGCGTCTTGAAAAATGGATCGATGAAGCGATGCAAAGAGCAAGGGATGAAATTACAGTAAAATGTAAGTTGGAAAATGAATCTATTTCTATGAATGGGACAGCTGATTATGAATACCAGGTTATTACGCATAAAGAGCCGTTTCCTTCTATAGAAATAAAGCATTTTAAAAAGGCATTGTCTCATTTTAAAAATGAGAAAAGCTTTTTTGAAAAAAATGATAAAGCAGCAATGCAGGAAGATACGAAGGAATCACTCGAGCCTTTCGTATCTCAATATGTAGCTGATGAAGAAAAGTTATTTATTCATCATTATAAAGAAGAATGGGAAGTAAAATGGGACTTGTTCCGAACAGTGATGCAGCAAGATATTGGGCAGTATTATGAAAGTGTCTTATTCGCTTTAGCAGAAACAATTGATGTGTCGCTATATGAACAAAGTAAGGAACAATTACAGAAACAGTTGGCAGCAATCGAACAAGAAATTCATATTTGATAATCTCTATGAAAAAAAGATTCGTTCAATTTTCTTTTGCAGTACAGCATCCAGTGATTTTACAAATCCTGCAAATTCATCTGTCGAAATCATATGAGTCAGAACTAACCGTCTGCCATCTGGTGTTTCACCGCATAAGACGAACGAGGAAAATTCGTATGTTTTTCCTTCTACAACTAATTTTGGATAGGAATATGTTCCATTTTTCTTTTTCTTTCCATCAATCGAGATGACGTTGCACTTTTTCTCATTGTTGTCCATGGTGAATCCCTCCTTTGTATTACTTATGGTAGACAAGGAGGGTTTAGAACAAGAGAGAAAGGGGAAATTTTATGGGAATTATAATAGAGCGTATTTCACAAGATAAGGCGCCGATGTCATTATTGTTGCTTGCTGATCCAAGTGAACGTCAAATCAATTCATATTTACGTCGTGGTCATACCTATGCTGCGAAAAAGGAAGAAAACGTAATAGGAGTGTATGTATTACTTGAGACAAGACCGCAGACAATGGAAATTATGAATCTTGCTGTTTTAGAAGAGCTGCAAGGAAAAGGAATCGGCAAACAGTTGTTACAACATGCAATTCAAACCGCGAAGGAATATCATATGCATACACTTGAAATAGGGACAGGAAATTCTAGTGTTTCACAGCTTGCATTGTATCAAAAATGTGGTTTTCGTATTTTTTCTATTGATTTTGATTACTTTTCGAAGCATTATGAAGAAGAGATTATTGAAAATGGAATTGTATGTCGTGATATGGTTCGGCTTACAATGGGAATCTAATCATTTTCTTATGAGGCTACTTGGCAAGAAAGTATAAATTATTTAGGGGGAAGAGAAGATGGAAGTACATAAAGCAATTACAGCACATTCTCGTAAACAAAATGAAATTGTGACAACATTTTTACAGTTAGAAGCGCAGCGTGAAGCAGCAATTGAAGCGGCAGTAGCACTTGCAGCAAATGGAAAACATTTCTCAGTAGATGCAATTAACATGGTAACGAAGCAAATCAATGATCTTGCTAAGCGGGGGGTTGCACCGCAGCGTAAAATTGTAACAGAAGATATGGTTATGGAGTATGTAGGTCGTCTGCAAGAGAAAGAAGGTCGTTAAGTATGATTGTTACAGTCGAATGGTTACGTGATCACATAGAAGATGAACATGTCCGCATCATCGATTGTCGTTTTGACTTAGCTAATCCAAATTGGGGAAGAGAACAGTATGAAAAAGACCATATTCCTCATGCGCTATATTTTGATTTGAATCTGGATTTATCAAGTCCTGTTACGGAGCATGGTGGCCGTCATCCACTTCCAAACCTTGAGAATTTTACTGAAATGCTTTCTCAAGCTGGTATTGATGAAAATACGACTGTAGTTGCATATGACAGTCAAGCTGGTGCAATGGCTTCGCGTCTATGGTGGCTACTAACATATGTAGGACATCAAAAAGTATGTGTATTAAATGGTGGATTTCCTGCTTGGAAAGAACAAAATTTATCTACAACAGCGGAAATTCCAACAATTGAAAGAAAAAAATTCATACCCAATATACAAGACCACATGCTTGTAACGATGGAAGGTGTGAAAGAAAGAATTCGTACAAATGCAGATATTACGTTAATTGATTCGAGAGAGCCGAAGCGTTATGCTGGCGTCGAAGAACTTGTTGATCCTCAGGCTGGTCACATTCCAACGGCAGAAAACTATTTCTGGAAAGATGGAATCACAGCGGTAGGTCAGTTCAAAGGTAAAGAGGAACAAGAGGAACGTTTCCGTCTCCTTAATAAAGAGAAAGAAACAATCGTCTATTGCGGATCTGGTGTAACAGCATGTCCGAATGTATTAGCGTTACAAACAGCTGGTTTTCGTAACGTGAAGTTATATGCTGGGAGCTGGAGTGATTGGATTTCTTATCCAGAAAACCAAATTGCAAAAGAAGGACATTAACCTCTTGCATGCAAAAATATTTTGTATTAAAATAAGGTCACAAGCAAGAAATTGCTTCAAAACATTACATTTTACACATTGCATGCAATGTGATAAGATAACGACAAGTAAATAAAACATCCTGCGGTGTACGTAACTTATTTATGTCTAAAACCGATGTTAGTTATACGGAAGCTCAACATTTAGCGACCATCATCAAGCCTTCCTTGTGGAGGAAGATGTACGGTAGCTGTGAGGGCATCCACCTGCGAGTAGCGGGTTTTTGGACATTTACGAGGGACGGCACGTGCGGGGGTCTTATTTCAACTAACATTATATAAAATTCCTACGGTGTACGTAGCTTATGTATGTCTTAAACCAATGAGTATAATACGGAAGTTCAATATCTAAATGTAAACAGCATGCCATCTTTTTAAGAAGGAAACTGAAAGCATTTATGAGAACATCCACCTGTGAGAGCAGGTTTATGGACATCTAGAGAGAACGGCATGTGTGGGGCTATATAAAAACCTTACGTTTTATACGTAAGGTTTTTTTGTTGTAGGCCCCTTTTTTCGGTACGCTAGAAATAATGAGAATTTCATTGTGTGGAAAGCATAAAAATATTAGAAATCAAATGAAACTCCCATTATTGGGAGTTTCATTTGAGTGTTACCCCGCTATTTGCGGACAGTAAGACTCCCACCTCAAAATTCTGCAAAAAACAAAGAAGTTAGGTGGGAGATTAACTGTCCGTAAAAGCCTGATTCGTTTAACTAATAATCAGTGGGGGATGAAGAAAACCCCCACTGATTAAAGTTCACTTTATCTGTGTTCACCTGTAAATTTTCCATAATAAACATAGCACTTTCGGTCTTCATCAATCTCTCTGGAATCTAAGGTGAATTCCATGAATGTTCCGTCTTTTTGAACGTACAAAATATCTGAATGGAGATACGTTAAAATCTCGTCATGGTTCCATACATCTTTATTTTCTATTAAAATAGAATTTGCTCCTTGGAGTTCTCTAATCTCAAAACCTATATGGGAATATATAGGTTCTGAAGGATCATCGAAGAACGTTTCTTTTTTGACGTATAATACTGCTGTTCCATCAGGGTCCATCGCGGTCGCTGTTACGACATATGTATCCCCTTCTTTAATAAAGTACTCACAAGTCATCCTTGCGACGGCTTCAGACACAGAAATATCGGCATAGTTCCATAGGGCGGGATATTGTTTCGTTTTATCATTGAGTCGATATTCTAACCGCAATTGTAATCCCTCTTTCTTTTTCTTCTACTTTATCATGAATTCTTTTATAATAAAAATATAATATATAAAGGGGCGTTGGAAAGTGACAAAAACCAAATGGTTAGTAACAGGTGTTCTTACATCTTTAGTGGCTGGTACTTTATCTGGCTGTACAGAAGATCTTCCTCCAAAACCAAAAGATAAGAGTTGTTCTGATTGGGATTGGGATGATGAACTTGGCGTGTGGCGATGCGATGACAGCCATTCAAGTTATCATGGTAGTTATTATTACGGTGGTAGATACTATCAAAATAAATCAACCTTCAAAAGTTCTTCTGAATTTAAGTCATATCAAGCTTCTTCTAATTTTAAAGGGGGAATTGGAAGCGGTTCAAAGGGTGGATTCGGAGGTTAAATTATGTCACTTTACATAAAGAAACGAAGTGAATTTTATTCAAGGTTCCCTCACTTTTGGTCCGACTTATACGGGAGTGAGTATAGCCTTTTTCATATCTTTGAAATAACAGAACAAACAATCCAAGATTTGCAGTTAGCAACAAAACGAATGGGAAAAGTATTTTTTAAGACTGCTAGGCTTCTTCGGACTTTATCTGACGCTCAGCTTCTTGAATTTGGTTTTCCATCTTCAAGTCTGCCTTTTATTAGAATGAAATCTCTGTTTCCTGAATCTGTTATTTCACGATTTGATTTTGCGATTACAGATAGTGGCGTCAAAATGCTTGAGTTTAATAGTGATACTCCGACTTTTATCATGGAATGCTTTCAAATGAATGGGGAGATTTGCGAAGAATTAGATTATCAGGATCCAAATGAGAATCAGGAATGTCTTCTCTCTTCTGGTATTACAAAAGCTGTGGTGGAAGCTGGTAAAGGAATAGAAAGACCAAACGTTGTCTTTACAGCCCATCCTGAACATAAAGAAGATTGGAATACGACTCGGTATTTGAGCCAGCTATGTCAAGTTAGCAACAAAGTGGTGTCAATGTCAGAACTCAGAATAACTGAAGATGCTTTACTTGATGCAGATGGTGTGCCAATTGATGTTTTGTATCGCCAGACATATCCTATTGAATACTTAGTTAAGGACCGGGATCCTAATACTGGAGATCTTGTAGGGATCGAATTACTACAACTTGTAAAGGAAGAAAAGCTTTTTATTATAAATCCGATTTCATCTTTTCTACTGCAGCCGAAATCGGTTCAATGTCTCATTTGGGGATTAGCAGAGGAAGGTGCTTTTTATACAAATGAGGAACACCAATGGATTAAACAATACATGCTTCCTACTTACTTAGAAGCAGATTTGTTTTTAGGAAAAAGTTCTTTTGTTCAAAAACCGTCGTTCGGTAGAGAAGGTGACACGATTACAATTCGTGATAAAGACACTAATATTGTTAATCAAAATTCATATGAAACGTATAAGAAAGAGCTTCCTGTATTTCAGAAATATATAAAGCTTCCAGTCGTTTCTCTTGAGACTGAAAAGGGGAATGAGGAGCTGTCATATGTGTTTGGATCATTTTTAATTGCTGGGAAGCCAAGTAGTATTGGTATACGTGCTGGTGAAAAAATTACAGGGAATGAATCTTATTATTTGCCTGTAGGAATTAAAAAGGGGGATTAGAAATGATAAATTTCTTACTTTATTTAGCAGTCTCAATTGGTCTTTTATGTATCGGTCTTTTTCTTATGGAAGTGACAACAAAAGTGAAGGAATTTTCGTTAATGGCAAAAGGGAATAAAGCAGCAAGCTATGCGCTTGGAGGAAGACTTCTTGGCCTTGCTATCGTCTTGTATTCAACTGCTGCCCATTCTGTTTCACTAATGGATATGGTTTTATGGGGAGCGATTGGAATATTAGCGCAAATTATTGTGTTTTATTTAGCTGAATGGCTCACACCACGCTTTAATATCAATCAAAGCATCGAAGAAGATAACCAGGCTGTTGGACTTTTCCTTATGTTTTTATCCATTTCCATTGGAATCGTGATTGCTGGGTGTTTAACATATTGAAAAACCTTACGTTTTATACGTAAGGTTTTTATTTTTCGTTCGTTAATCCTTCTGAGACATAATCGATAAGTTTGTCCATTACTTTAGGAAAGAGTTCTCCACCTATTTCATCTTTATGTAATCGTAGCATCATTACAGCTTGTATTACACCTGTAATGACTTGTGGATCATCTTTAGGTAATACTCCGCGGTCAATGAGAGTATTGATAGCAAGGGCACCTCTCTCCATATTATATTGAGAGAACTCCATCATTTCATTTGGTAATTTTCTCATAAGACGTTCATGCTCACCGTTTTGAAACACACGTTGTAGGAAAGGATTATCTTCAACAAATTGAAATGATGTGTGGAAGAAGGAAGAGAGTAGTTCTTTTGAAGATAGCTTTTCTTGAAACAACTGATTCAATACAGTTTCTCGAACCTCTTCTTCATTTTTTAAAATTTCGAAATAGAGTTCTTCTTTTGAGGAGAAGAACTTATAAAAGGATCCTTTTGCAATTCCGCATGCAAGTACAATATCATCGATGCTTGTTTTTGCTAAACCGTATTGAATGAATAGTTCCCTTCCTTTTTCTAAAAGGGATTGGCGAATTTGTTCTTTTTCTTGTTCTGTAAATTTAGGCATAGTAAAACTCCTATTTTATAAATTATGTGACTTTTTATAGAGTTTTAGTCACGTTATGTTTTATACTTATCATAACCGCTGTAATATATAAAGTAAACGTCAGACTGTTAGAGAAACAGTTTTTTCTTTTAACTTTTATATGACTATAAAAACCATTTTAGTCACATAAAACGTCGGCGGATTTCAAACAAGGGGATGGATAAGGTGAGATTGATTGTTATTCAAGATTTAAATTGAGAATTGGTATATTGTGTAAAAGACTTTCAAACATAACAAAGCAGTTTGTATATATTGAAGTTTTATAAAATAACTGAAGCGGGTGATGAAATGTTAGAATGTTTTTTTCATACAGGGGATGTAAGGTTACATTATGTAAAAAGTAATTCAAAAGGTGTACCAATATTATTACTTCATGGTGGAATCTCGAGATGGGAAGCATTTCAAACCATTATTCCAGAATTAGAAAATGAAGGGCATGTCTACGCAATAGATTTAAGAGGACATGGAAAATCAGGAAGAGTTACGAATGGCTATCATGTGAAAGACTATGTTCAGGATATTATCAGTTTTATTGAAGAGTGTATGACAGAACCACCAATTATATTTGGTCATTCACTTGGTGGAATGATAGGGATTCAAGTGACTGCAGAGTATCCAGAATTAGTAAAAGGGTTAATCATTGGTGATTCTCCGATGTCTCTAGAAGTATTAAAAGAGGGTTCTGAGAAGTTGAGGAAATGGAAAGGGATAGTGCAAAAAGGTGCAGCGACGAATCAGAATATGATGGCTAAAAAAGGAGAGAATCCACTGTTAGATTTTATGATAGAAAGTGTCATGCTAACAGATCCTCAAGTATTAGATGTAATGATTGACCATTGTGATGAAACGTATATGGGATATGATATGAATACGTTGCTACCTAAAATTCAATGTCCTGTGCTACTGTTACAAGGAAACCCTGAGCGTAATGGAGTAGTAAGAGATTCAGATGTAAAAAAAGCTTTAGGACTGTTACCTAATGCCAAACATGTAAAACTGGAGAATGCGGGACATACGTTGCATATTGAAGATAAAGCTGCCGTTTTAGATGCAATTGTTCCATTCATACAGTTAAATAATAAGTAAAAAATGGGGAAGAGTTATGGGGATTGTACAAAAAGAAAGAGTAAATCAGTTTGACGGATTATATAATTTTCGTGATATCGGAGGACAAGAAACAAAAGATGGAAGAAGAATGAAAAAAGGGGTTTTATTTCGTTCGGATGAATTGTCGCGTTTATCACAGCAAGACGTTGAAAACATGAAACAGTTACAAATAAAATTAATTTGTGATTTAAGAACGCCACGTGAACAAAAATCAAAACCAAGTCGAATGAAACATGAATACGGAGTAGAGCTAGTTAATATATCAATTCATGATAAGAGTCAAGAATTTACACACTTTGAATTTTTTAAGTTTTTAGTGAGCAAGTCTCACACAATTGATTTTGAAAAAATCATGAAGGAAATGTATAAAAACATAGCTTTTTCAAGTTGTCATGAAATTCGGAAGGTCATTCACTTACTTTCAGAAAAAAAGCATGTACCAGCACTGATTCACTGTACTGGTGGGAAGGATCGAACGGGTTATATCGCAGCCTTAATTCAATTACTTGTTGGAATACCATATGAAGTAGTGCGTGATGATTACTTATTTTCTAATGATTTAATTGGGCCAAGAATGAAGAAGGTTGAAAAATTTATTAGGTGGATGAGTTTATTTCAAGCATCACCAGAGCGGATAAGGCCTATGTTAGAAGTACGTCCTGAATATTTAGATGAAGTGTATTATAAAATTGTAGAAAAGTATGGTGATGTTGAAGCGTATCTTCTTCAAGCTTGTCATCTTGAGAAAAAGAGCATACAAAATCTTAAACAATTAGTCTTAGAATAAGAGTGTTCCTGGCCTGAATCATTTTCTAGGAAATACTTGTTGTAATAAGGAAACAGTTTGAATTCAAACTGTTGACATCTATTTTAAATAGGAGTAACATTTTCTATATAATAAAAAAATAAGTCTCTGTTAGGTGAGGCTCCTGTATAGAGAAATGCTACTGCCCAAAAATGTCGAGAGACGCCAATGGGTCAACAGGAATGATCGAATTAAGGTTTTTCTTAACGTAGCTGGTAACGTACCTATGCTATACAGTGCTAAAACTCGGTGAGGGAGAGGTTCGCAGATTTCTATGTTTATTAGGAATCGCTTATTTATGTATGTAAAGACCTTTACTCGCTTACGAGTAGAGGTCTTTTTAGTAACAAGCTATGAGAATTATCATAGTTATAAGTATTAACTAAAAAAACGAAAGAGGAGGTGAGGAGCATGTCAAATTCTGACTCGGTTCCGTTACCCATATACTTCAAAACAAAAATATATGATGTAGGCAGGAAACGACTTGTTCCTCCCCCTATATTTATCATAAGGTAACGTTCAGCTTTATCGTTGTAAGTTGAATGTGGAACACTTTAACAGGCTGTAGAAATGCATGAATTGTTAAAGTGAGATAAATTGAGAAACAAAGCGTTTCTTCCTATGTTGTAGAGGAGGAGACGATAATATGTTATATGTAAATAAACTTGTGGGTAACACTTCTTATAAACAAAGTAAAAAAGTAATGAAAGAACAATCTCTATTAAAACAAAATAGAGACTTGTTAATTGAAATTGCAACAAGAGATGTTAAGTCTGTATTTGCTTATTTTAAAACAACAAGAGATGGTCTATCTATGAAAGAAGCACAGAAACGCATTCATGTGTACGGGAAAAATGAATTATCTTCTAAACGAGCAATTTTTTCTGATGTAATGATGAAATTGGGTGAAATGATTCCTGGATTTGCAAAGCAACGTGTCCATAATGAAAATCAGTGTGAGATTGTAACAGTTACTGTTTCTAGAGTAGAAGGATGTACAACTGTAGGGATGAGTAGTGATTCGAAAATAATGAAATTACCAGTCGAAGAGCTAGTTCCAGGAGATATGGTTTTTCTTTCAGCAGGTGATACAGTTCCGGCTGATTTACGTATTATTTATGCAGAAGATTTGTTAGTAAATGAATCGATGCTAACAGGGAAAGAAGCGAACGTAGAAAAATTTGAAAGCTGTTATCATCTTGAACGCAAACGTTTTATTCCATTAAAACGCATGAAAGACTACAATCCACTTCAACTTGAAAATGTATGTTTTAAAGGCACACATATTGTAAATGGAACTGCGAAGGCTGTGGTCGTTTCAACAGGTAAAAATACGTATTCTGGATTGCTCCATACATGCTGTAGCCAAACATCTTAAATCGTTAATGATGCTAAATATATAAAAACATTGTATAATAGATAGAGTTGAACAGAAACGTAGAATGGTAATCTATTCATATAACCTTACGTGATGACGTGAGGTTATTATTTTTTGTTAGTAGGAGAGGAATTATGAAAAAAGTATTGTTAGTTGATGGTATGGCACTATTATTTCGTGCTTTTTACGCAACAAGTGTTTACGGCCAATTTATGAAACGACAAGATGGTACCCCAACAAACGGGATTCATGGTTATATGAAACATTTATTAACAGCAGCGCAAGCGATTGAACCGACGCATATTGTAACGTGCTGGGATATGGGAAGTACAACTTTCAGAACGGAATCGTTCTCGAACTATAAAGCAAACCGTGCAGCACCACCAGAAGAGTTGATTCCACAATTTGATCTTGTGCAAGAGATGACTTCACAGTTATCTATTCCTGTAATTGGACTGAAAGGCTATGAGGCTGATGACTGCATTGGTACGTTAGCGAAAGAATATTGTAATGAAGCGGAAGTATATATCTTAACAGGTGATACAGATTTACTACAACTTGTTGATACAAACGTTACTGTGATGCTTCTTCGTAAGGGAATTGGAAACTATGAGTATTATACGCCAGAGAAGATTATGGAAGAAAAAGGCGTAGAGCCTTGGCAAATCGTTCATGCAAAAGCATTTATGGGTGATACGAGTGATAACTATCCAGGTGTAAAAGGAATTGGGGAAAAGACGGCATATAAACTAATTCAAGAACACGGAACAGTAGCGGCAGTGCTAGAAAATATAGCGGCATTAACAAAAGCGCAGCGCACAAAAATTGAAAGTGATTTAGAGAACTTAAATATATCATTACAATTAGCACAAATTCATTGTGAAGTTCCGATTTCATGTTCGCTAGAAGAAGGTCTGCATACAATTGATGAAGAGAAAGTACGATTTGTTTGCGGTCAAATGAACTGGGGAAGACCTGAAATATTTATAAATATGCTATAAAAACAAAAAGAGATTACTTCATATTACAGATAACGTCTGATCAAATATATTTTGATTTGACGTTATTTTTTTTATGTAATTTCTTTTGAGTGATAAAGTTATCAGAAAAAATACTTAGTTTTCATTTAGAATTCAAATAGATTTCACACGAATCTTTTATTATAAGACTACACAGATAATTACTTATCTTTCATATAAATAATCCTTTGATAAGTTATTTGTAATAATGAAGGAGGAAAAGAAACATGCGAAAAAAAATAAGAAAATCCTTTAAACAATTATTGATAGAGAATAAACAATTGTTATTGAACGATAAAGAGAACATAAGGGAAATAGAAGAAAAAATTGAAAAAAGACATGTCTCGTATCGTGTATCCGGTAATTGAATAAGATAACATTTCAAATAAAACCCCTTCATTTATAATCTGAAGGGGTTTTATTTGAGAATGGTTTTAAAACAGGCTTGTAATTATAGAAAGAAGGAGAAAATTTGGGTGAATTAATAGGAGAGATGGCAGTACAGTTCATTCTTTGCGTGCCAACAAAAAAAGAAAAGAATAATGAACAAAAAGTTCAAGTTACTAAGACAACAGAAATGATTTCAAGAGAGCTACGGTTCCGTTGTTATGTTTCAATCAGGGGTAAGAGAGTTTGTTTTAGGTTATGATATCGAAAAAATGTTGAAAAATGATTTAGACATTATGATATTTCAGAGAGAGCTGAATAAAATATTAATGCAATAATATGTTATGGTAGGAAAACTGAAATAAATAATAGGAATGAGCAGGAGATGACGTGGTTGATACGCATCTCCTTATGTTTTGTAAAGGTATTTAATTATGATTCTTGTTGTAATTGCTGAATCCTCTTTTCTCCCCAGTCGTACATCATTTGTAAGATAGGCTGTAAGCTTTCACCGAGCTCCGTTAAAGAATACTCTACTTTAGGTGGGATTTCCGGATAAATTTTTCTTGTGATTACACCATCATCTTCTAATTCACGTAATTGTTTGGTTAATACTTTATGTGTGATTTTCGGGAATAAATGTTGAATGGCACTAAAGCGCATTGGACCATTTATACCTAATCGATATAAAATCACAATTTTCCATTTTCCGCTAATGATAGATAAAGTTAATTCTTTCGCACAATTAAATTCTTTACTTTGTATTTTATGTAATACTTCATGACGTAAATCTTGCTCCATACTCTTCACCTTCCCTTTAGTATCTTAGAGGATACTTTCTATCAAAAAAGTGCATTCTTCTCGCGGAATCATACTACATTTATAATAAAAACTGTAGGACGGAAGTAATCGCTTGATTCTATATTAACACAATTGGATTAAGGGATAGTTATATAGAGGAGGGGTTATATATGCAAGAAATAGGGAAGATGACAAAAGGTTTTATTAGTAACTACCTTGCAGAGGGACCAATAATAATAAATAGTCGTTATACATTTAGTTTACCACTGTATACGATAGGAATATTATTCATGGAATTACTTGAAAAGGGCTATTTACAGTTAAATCAAAATGATGAAATAGAAATAAGAGATAATCAAGATACAAATCATGTACACGTGAATCAACTTATGTTATGTATACAAAATTATAAAAGACGTACATGTAAAGAATGGATATGCTATTTTGGTGAAAAGAGTAAAGTAACAGATGAAATATTTATGAGTGTAGTAAAAGAGATGGAACAAGAAGGTACCGTTCGATACCGACCTAAAAAGATCTTCTCATTTATTGTTACACAAGTAAAAGTCGAATATGTAGAGGGTGCTAACACGTTTGTAGATTATATCCAAAAAGACCTGCTACTGAAAAAGAAAAATAAATTTGAGATGATTGTATTATTGTGGAAATATTACTACGGGGCTTATATGAATGAACAGGAAATATCATCTTTGCAAAAAAAACAAAACATTTATCGGTTTGTACAACAAATTCAGGAGGGCGTTCTTGAAGGAGCGCAAAGAAATATTGTGTTTGTATAGATGAAATCTTTTTGTTTTTGAGGAAATCAGGTACGTTGGTTGTAAAGTGAGAGATGTAGAAAAAGTCCATTTATATGTAATATATAAGTATAGTGAAGAGCTTGGAAGGATGAAAGTAAACGGTATATTTCAATTTCAGATTTCTTTAGACATAAGCTTATTAATCTGGGAGTAAAAAGGTTCTTTTTTATAGGAGAACCTTTTTCTATTTCTGTGTTAGCGGGAATTTTTATGAAATAATTAGCTTCAGCTTTTTGAAAAAAGGTTTTTCAAGAGCGCATGCTGTATATAGTTATTATTTACTTCATAAAAAATTGAAAGTTTAGGAGGAATAATAATGAAAACGATTACTGATAGTGTGCTGCTATGGGAACCATCACAGCAACAGATAGAAAAATCAGGTGTCAGTCTCTTTATGAAGTGGCTTAAACAAGAAAAGGATTTATCTTTTGAAAATCAAAAGGAATTATGGAAATGGTCTGTTGAAGAACTTGAATCATTCTGGGAAAGTATTTGGAATTATTGCCAAATCAGCTCTACTACACCTTATAATCAAGTTTTGGAATCAAGAAAGATGCCTGGGGCAAAATGGTTTACAGGTTCTACTTTAAATTATGCCGAACATATTTTTCGAGGTAGTAGGGGAAATAAACCAGCATTAATCTTTCAATCAGAAACCACTCCGAGAACAGAAATAAGCTGGAAAGAACTTCAGGAAAAGACAGCAATGGTTGCGAATTCCTTAAAAGAATTTGGAGTTAAATCGGGGGATCGTGTTGTGGCTTATATGCCTAATATTCCTGAAACTGTAATTGCTTTTTTAGCGTGCGCTAGTATTGGAGCCATTTGGTCCAGCTGTTCTCCCGATTTCGGAACAGATACTGTTATTGATCGATTTAAGCAAATCGAACCGACAATTTTATTTGCGGTTGACGGATATGCCTATAATGGTAAAATTCAGAATAGAATAACAAATGTTTCGGAGCTTCAATCAAGCCTGCCTACTTTAAAAAAGACAATTTTAATCCCGTATGTCAACAGTAGTGATTCTAAGTTGAATAATCATACAATGTATTGGAATGACATCTTAAAGGGGGATTGTGAGCTTGTCTTCGAGAAGGTACCATTTGATCATCCTCTTTGGATTTTATTTTCTTCCGGAACAACAGGATTACCAAAACCAATCGTACAAAGTCAAGGTGGAATACTATTAGAACAGCTTAAGACATTATTAGTTGAACAGGGTGTGAATCAAGATGACGTGTTTTTTTGGTTTACAACGACAGGCTGGATGATGTGGAACCTTTTAGTGGGCGGTCTTTTGACTGGAGGCACGATTGTTTTATATGACGGTAGCCCATCTTATCCAAGTATACATATATTATGGGACCTTGCAGAAGAAGTCGGTGTTACGTTCTTTGGTACAAGTGCCGGTTTCTTAAGTGCATGTATGAAATTTGGGGCTAAGCTAAAAGAAAGACACAGTTTTTCGAAGTTAAGATCTATTTGTTCAACTGGTTCACCTCTACCTGTAGAAGGATTCTTATGGGTATATGAGAATGTGAAAAAAGATGTATGGCTTGTTTCAACTAGTGGAGGGACTGATGTATGTACTGCATTTGTTGGTGGCTCTCCTATATTACCTGTTTACGCAGGAGAAATACAAGCTCGTTCTTTAGGAGCACACGTACAATCATTTGATGATGAGGGGAATTCAGTTATTAATGAAGTTGGAGAATTGGTTATAACGGCACCGATGCCATCTATGCCCGTTTATTTCTGGGGGGATCACAATAATAAACGTTATCTTGAAAGTTATTTTGAGATGTATCCAGGAATTTGGCGACATGGTGATTGGATTGAATTTGATGATAAAGGCAGCTGTATCATTTTCGGGCGGTCAGACTCCACCATCAATCGGCTGGGGGTACGTCTAGGGACGAGTGAAATCTATCGTGTGGTTGATTCTCTAAACGACATTATAGAGAGTTTAGTAGTGGATTTAGAGCTCCTTGGAAGTAAATCATTTATGCCGCTTTTTGTTGTGTTAAAACCTGGGGTAAATATGAGTGGTGGTCTAAAAGAAACGATAAAATCTGAAATAAAACAAAAGGTTTCACCTCGGTTTGTTCCTGATGAAGTTTATGTAGTAGAGCAAATTCCGAAAACATTGAGCGGAAAGAAATTAGAAGTTCCAATTCGCAAAATTCTATTAGGATTTCCAGTAGATAAGGTAGTCAATCAAGGTTCCATGGCCAACCCCGAATCATTAAGCTTTTTCATGGATTTAGCACAAATTATCAACAAGCAAGAATAATAGAGTTCTTCCCTATTTATTGAGTGAGCGATACTACTTTGGTGTTCCATGTAGATGAGCCATGGTAGGCAACAGAAGGTAACTAGGACCGAAGAAATAACGTTATCAGAGTATTGTAGGAGATGCAGAATTGATTAATTCCTATCTTCGTGAAAAATAAGCAATTTTCTAACTCGAATTTTAAAGGGAATTGTATTGAGACATTCATTTATGAAATATAGAAGGAGGATAGATAGTGATTGCAATAGAGAGAGTTGAGGAAAAAGATATACCGCATCTTATAAGTCTATCTGAATCAGTTGGATGGGATTATAGTTTAGAAGAAATCAAAACAATTTTTCAATCAGGAATTGTATGTGGTGGAAAGAATATGCAAGGTAAATTTATTGCCAGTGCAGCTATCATCCTATATGGAGAGAAATTAGCATCTATTGGCATGGTTATTGTACATCCTCAGTATAAAGGGAAAGGGATTGGAAGAAAAATTACAGAGGCTTGTATAAGAAGTGTTTCAGAAAAGACATCGATTATGCTTATTGCTACAGAAGAAGGAAGACCTTTATATGAGAGATTAGGTTTTCAAGTGGTTAGTCATGTTTCAAAGTATATATGTAATCAATATGTAACTCCTAGAGGTTACGATAGAAATGACCAACACATTTTTATGGATTATGATGAGGAAGATAGTAATAGAATTGTGAAGTTAGATGAAGCAGCTTTCGGTGTAAATAGACGTAATTTTATACAGAGAAGAATCGAACAGTGTGAACAATGTGTAGTTGTAAAAGACAAAGAAAATTATATTGTGGGTTATGGAATGAGCGTGCAAACTCCAGAAAATAGAATTATAGGACCAATCGTTGCACTAACCGATAATATTGCAAGTGGCATTGTTTATCATTTGATAAAAGATTATAATGGAAAACTTAGAATTGATGTACCAGAAGGAAAAGAAATTTTTATGGAAGTACTCGAAAAAGTTGGCTTTCAAAAGGTGAATCAACCACCAATTATGATGAAAAACAGCAATCAACTTTTGAAACGAAATGGTGAATTGTATGGAATAGCAGCACAGACTTTCGGATAAAGTAAAAAGATTCCTTTTTGAGAAAGGAATCTTTTTACTTTATAAATGACATTGTATCATTCACGATATTGGTCGTGAATAGGGTGAAACAGATCTTCCTCGACATCTCTAACAATAGAAAAATGATCGACATTATAATGACCATGTAATGTTTTATTATGATGCTCAATAATTTGCTGCGCTGATAGAATGGTAGAATCGGTCGTTGAATGTCCATTTTGTATTAAAGTAACATCAAATCCCTCTATGGTTGCTGTTCTAACGGCAGTATCAACACAGTGCTCCGTTTTACAACCTCCTATAACAAGATGGTTAATTTCTTTTTCTTTTAAAATAGCATGTAAAGAAGTGTTATAAAATGAATTGGTTGCCTCTTTATCTATGATTAGAGCCACATGAGGTACTTTAATTTCTTCGTGTATTTGAAATCCTTTCCCTTCGCCAGAAGCAACATCAGTATCCCTTACAAAAATAATGAGAGCATTTGATTGAATTGCTTTTTGAATTGCTATATTTATTGTTGTTAACAATTGATCTTTATGAAATACTGCAGCTTCTTGTTCGTTTCCGTCAATAAGTTCTTGTTGAGCATCAATAATTAATAGTGCTTGTTTCATTAAATATCCCCTTTTTAATTAAAATGTATGACTCTCTTTTAATTCCGTTATTTGTGGGTAAACATCTCCTCAGTACAATATTTCCAACAGAGTAAGGAAGATAGATGAGGTATGAAGAAAGGCGCTGGTGATTCAAGTTACACTGTATCTATTTCTGGATGTTGTAAGTAAATCCTTTTTATATAAGGAATTTTATTGACGGATACAGTGGTGATAAATTTGGTAACATAAAGACGATTCAAATTAGTTTCATATGCTTTGTTCTATCTATGCTATTTTTATCCCGCTATTCGTGGGCAGTAAGACCCCCACCTCAAGATTCAGAGAGAAACGAGGATGATAGGTGAGGGACAACTGCCCGTAAAAGCCCGATTCGTTCAACTAACCATCAGTGGGGGATGAAGAAAACCCCCACTGATGGAAGTTTCACTTTATCTATTGTGACGATTTTTTCTAATGGGAATGATATGGAGAATTGCTGCATGGACGTTTAATGCACGAATCAATAGTTATTTTATTTCCTTATCAACCAAAGCGCCTGTTGTTATTTTATCTTTAAGCGCTTCAGTGTTATATATAGGTATTGCTACAGGGGCTATTGTTGGTGGATTTATTTAAAAAAACAGTTCAATTATCTATTTAGGGTATACAGGAGCTATATTTAAATTTTTTGCGATAGTAATGTTGTTTTTATCTTTTAGGAAATCAAGAGATTTAAGGGAGATTGTCAAACAAAATTCATTCTCATAAAGACTAAAAACATGTATGATAGGAAGTGGAGAATTTTTTTGTAGGTGAAAACAGCATGCAAACAGTACAAGATTATCTTTCATTCTTACACACAAAAGGATTTAAATTATCAGAGGATGCACAAGGGTTTATTATGTTTGGTCAAGGATATACAGGTGCATCTGATGGGCTTGTGAATGCAGCGATTGAAGCAACAATTAAACATCAATTACAGTTTGATGGTAGTTATTTTATCGCATTATTAGAGCGATTGAAGGAAGAGAAAATTACAGATAAAAAAAGCGCAAAGGCTTTTATGCGGACGTTACAAGCGTAACATCACGCAGCCTGCGCTTCTTTTTTTGTTTTTGAAGGAAGCTCAACGAAGATCATGCCTAAGAAAATACAAAGGCAACCAAGCACTGCGAAAATGGAAAGCTTTTCATTTGCGATAAGAACACCTGTTAATGCAGCAAAGACAGGTTCCATTGCAAAAATAATAGCAACTCTTGTTGGAGATGTATGCTTTTGCGCAGCTGTTTGAATAAAAAAAGCGATTGATGTCGCGAAAACAGATGTTGCGAGTAGAGCAAATAAAAAAGCAGAATTCGTCCATAAAGAGATTGAAAATAATTTCCCCCAATCCTCAAATAAAAAAGCACAAATGGAAGAGAAGATTCCAACAGACAATACTTGAGATGTGCTTAATAGTAAAGGTGATATCTTTTTGGAAAAGACCCCGTTAATGAGAATATGTGCTGCAAAAGCAATTGCACAGCCGAGAACAAGTATATCTCCAATATTTAATTGAAAAGAATCACCAGCGGTTAGTAAATATAAGCCTGCTGTTGCAGCGGTAATGCCCAGTATGATAAAAGGTGTAGCTCTTTGTTTTAAGAAGATAAATGAAAGAATTGGAACCATAACAATGCTGAGTCCAGTTAAAAATCCAGCTTTAGAAGAAGTGGTATAGAGTAATCCAAATGTTTGCAATAAATAACCGATAAATAAGAAAAATCCGACAATTACCCCGGCGATGCTACTATGCTGAACTTCTTGTTTTGAAGTTTTTTTCGAGAACATAAATTGGACAAATAATAAAATGATTCCAGCAAATAAAAAGCGAACCCCATTAAAAGTAAATGGTCCAACAAATGACATTGCATTTTGAACGACAACAAACGTTGATCCCCAAATAAAGGAGACAAATAATAAAGCAAGAGGAGCAATCCATCCTTTTTTCACGCTAAGACCTCCATTCATTTTGTAAAATGGCTTTTCTTGCTAATTCATCGGCAACTTTGTTTTGACTACTTGGAATCCACTTTATAAAGAAAAGATCAAATCTTTTGATGTACGCTAGTGCTTCTTGTAAAAGTGGTGCATATGTTTTGTTTTTTGCATATTCTTTTTCTACAGCACGTTCAACAAGCTGTGAATCTGTACGAAAAGATACAATGTTATAATTATGTTCTATGCAATATTTTAATGCGGCGAGTAATGCATGATATTCAGCTTCATGGTTGGACATGATTCCAAGTGGTAGTGATAATTGCACAGGTGGCTGCACACCTTTAATAAAAACCCCAGCACCAGAAGGACCTGGATTTCCTTTTGATGCACCATCAATATATACTTCAATCAAAATTGAATACCTCCATTATTATATAGCGTTAGCTGATAGGAATCACCCGCCGAAAAACTTCTAGAGGCGGGTGATTGAATATGAAAAATCCACTTTATCCAATTGTAATGCTGTAGCGACATGTAAATGTTTCATTTGCTTGTAATGATTGTACGCCTTTTTTCTCTTTGAAATCTTTAGCTGGTTCTACTTCATCAGCAATTCCATACCAAGGTTCGATACATAAGAAAGGAGCGTCATTTCCTGGTGTCCATACACCAACGAATGGGAAACCTTCAAATGCTACTTTTACAAACTTATTATGCTTATGAGAGCGAATAGAAATTTCATTTGTATTCATATTTTCAAAAATAAGGGCATCATTTTTGAATAAATCGTATGTAAGTGGTAATTCTGCCTTATTTTTAACAATTAGTTGTTTTTCTTTTGAAAGAAATGGTCCTACTAGAACGCTTGTTTTTAGATGTTCAGGCCCATTAAATGATAAATGGTAGTCTGTAAATGATTCACCTTCTACTAAAGGGCAATTGAAGCCTGGATGTGCTCCGATAGAAAAGAACATTTCTTTAGAAGTAGGGTTGTTAACTTCATAAGTAACATGTATATTTTGCTCGTCTAGTTCATAAGAAACATACAACTCAAATTCATACGGATATTTTTGTAAAGTTTCTTGATTACTAGTGACTGCATAAGTAATTTTTGTCTCACTTTGCTCTTTTACCGAAAATATAAGGTCGCGAGCAAAGCCGTGTTGTGTTAATGAATACGGTTTACCATCTACATAATATGTATTGTCCACTAATCTACCGACAATTGGGAATAAAATGGGTGCACGGCGTCCCCAATATTTAGGGTCTCCTTGCCACATATATTCTGTGTTGTCTTCTTTTAAACGAACGCTTTGTAACTCTGCACCTTTTTCAGAGATGGAAACGATCACTTTTTCATTTTGAATTGTTGCTGTCATGAAGCGAAACCTCCTAAATCTTTCATATTTTTTATTATACGTTGTCTATGAGAAAAAGGGTAGTGAATGGTAGGGATCTATTGACGAATGATTAGCTATTGCGTACAATATAAAATTGTTGTTTAAAAACGAATCACGTGGTTCGAAACCATCCCACGTAAAAAAACTAAGGAGATTTTGTCATGAATATAAAAACATTAGTTGGTAATGGTATTTTAGCAGCATTATATATTGCTGTTTCAGCACTTATTCAGCCGTTTGGCTTTACGAATGTACAGTTTCGTATTTCGGAGATGTTTAATCATCTCGTTGTATTTAATAAGAAATCCATTTATGGAATTGTATTAGGAGTATTTTTAACAAATCTCTTTTTCTCACCTATGATTGCGTATGATTTAGTATTTGGAGTGGGGCAATCCATTCTTGCGCTTCTCGCTACGATTATTTCCATGCGTTTTATTAAGAGTGTTTGGGCTCGTATGATTTTTAATACAGTTATCTTTACAGTTACAATGTTTATGATAGCGATTGAACTTCACCTTGCATTTGATCTGCCATTTTTATTTACATGGCTTACATGTGCAGTTGGGGAATTTGTCGTGATGGCAATTGGTATGCCGGTTATGTATGGGATTAATAAACGAGTGCAATTTAAGAAGTTTATGTAAAGTGTATAGAGAGAGTTGCTTACAATCTGTAGCAGCTCTTTTTTGTTTTCATAATTTGTGGCTAGTTCATTTCAATTCGAATATAATACTGTGACTCTTGGTAAAATATAAGTAAAATAAAAAGTATGAAGTCTCATATAAGGGGAAAAGAGTATGAAATACAAAATAAACTGGGTATATAAAACAAAACATGGTCTTCAAACAGAACTAACAACAGGTTATATGAACATAGAAGAATCACTTCGATTTGCAGAAGATTTTGAGAAAACTGGAAGAGTAAAGGAACTATTATTTTATGATGAAATGGGAGCGGAATGGACGCTAAAAGAAATGAAAAAGCTCAGTAAGCAAGTAGAAGAAGAACCGCAAGACATTCGTATTTACTTTGATGGAGGCTATGATCTGGAAACGAAAGAAGCGGGTGTTGGTATATGTGTTTACTATAAAAAAGGAAACGCTGATTATCGAGTACGTCGAAATGCTTATATAGATGGCATTTATGATAATAATGAAGCGGAATATGCAGCGTTATTATATGGAATGAATGTCTTAGAGGAATTAGGAATCAAATATGAACCGGTTACACTACATGGTGATTCTCAAGTTGTACTTCAGCAACTGGCTGGAGAATGGCCGTGCTACGATGAACATTTAAATCATTACTTAGATCAGATTGAACAAAAAGCAAAGCAAATGAAATTGAAGCTTGTTTGTGAGCCGGTAGCAAGGAAACAAAATAAAGAAGCACATCAATTGGCCACACAAGCATTGGAAGGGACAGTAATCGACAGCCATAAAGAAATAACGGAATAGAGAGGTGCAGTGGTGAATAAAAAGCAGCTCATTACAGAGGTAAATGATCTATTAGAAACATACTGTGAAGGATGTTTTTTGCAGGAACACTATAGAAAAACACATAGTAAATACCATGCTCACTCTTTTTGTATTCGGCAATGTACTGTGGGAGAGAAATTAAAAGAATATGGAGATCAATTATCGTAAAAAAACATCCAGAGGTAACTCTGGATGTTTTTAATGTTTAGCTTCTTTCAATTGGTGTTCGCATAGACTTAATTTTTTTTCTTCATTCATTAAAAAAGGCTCATCTAAATCTGTTGCAACAGATTTCATTGTTTCAAGCTGAGAACGTGCAGATTCAACTGCAGTTGTCGCATGCTGTAATGATTCTGGATCCATTGTAATTGTTGCAGAACCTACCATCTTTTGAGCTGTTTCTACGCGGAATTTTACTTCTTCAAAGTCATTTACATGTGAACCCATTGTCGATTCCTCCTTTGTATTCTGTCACATTTCACATAGTTTTTACTCTGCAAAAAGGAAATATACAAAGGAATAACAAAGGAGGTCACCAAGTAAGGTAACCTCCTGTTATATGTTGGATTAAAGTTTTACTACGTTAGCAGCTTGAGGCCCACGGTTTCCTTCAACGATATCGAAAGATACTTCTTGACCTTCTTCTAAAGCTTTGTAGCCTTCGCCTTGAATAGCTGTGAAATGTACGAATACATCGTCAGCGCCTTCAATTTCGATAAATCCAAACCCTTTTTCGTTGTTAAACCATTTTACTTTTCCTTGCATGTTACAATTCCTCCTAAAAAACGATTACTTTTTCATTTAGTGAAGTTCATTTGAAACAATTGCAAATTCATAAAACTGAAAATGCTATATTCTCGAATATTCTGCTAAATGATATTTTAAATATACACGAAATGGTAGATTTTAGTCAAGTAAGCGGTTTTATCTTTTTGTATTTTTAAATAATTTTTTACGCAAGTTTTTTTAATAGTATAGGACAAGCTCGCTTTTTAATATGTTTAAGTGAATGCTGTACATAATGAGGTGAGAGAATGAATCAGTCTTATTTATTAGATAATGAAGGAATGAAAATGAGAAAAGATATACCAATATGGGTTTCGCAAGAATTTGAAAATTTTTCTAATGTTGTATTGGATCCAACTTTTCCTTGCTATTTTGGTTTAACGGCTTTAAAGAAGAATGAACTTTGCTACTCATTCTTATCTCATGATGATTGGAGTCATCTACCACAGACAATGCTTTCTTTTTTACAGTTGATGAACGAGCGACCTGTTGTAAGAAGAGGTTTTTTCTTTTTGTTGAGCCAGAACGTGCAGAATGCTTACTTGAACATTACCGAGCGTATTTTTGGAGAATTCTACAATACTTACATGAAGAAGATGATCAATTATGGCCAAAACAGATTCCAGAAAATCCAGATCATCATTTATGGGAATTTTCATTTGGTGGGGAGCTGATGTTTGCATTCGGGAATGCTCCTGCCTATAAACAAAGAAAAACGAGACATTTAGGGAACTCGCTCATTATAGGATTTCAGCCACGAATCCTATTTGACGGACTAGAAGGAGAGCGGCCGAAAGGATCATACTCAAGACAGATGGTTAGAGATCGAGTGGAAAAGTGGGATCAGTTGCCGAAACATCCAAACATTAGTCACTATGGAGATCCAAATCACCGTGAATGGAAACAATATTTTATTGGAGATGACATTGAACCAATTGAAGGAAAGTGTCCATTTCATCATAAAGTAAAGAAATGAAGGCCGTCATAAAGGAGCAGCTTTTTTGTATATTTTGGATAAAAAAGGACATTTTATATATGTATATTTTTTATAAAAGCTAGTCTGTTTTTAAAAATATTCTCATTAGCTAATAGTAAAACGATATAGAAAGGAAAGAGCGATGTTTGGAGCAATTATACAGCAATTTATACTAGGAATTTCATTAGCGGCACCAGTAGGACCAATTAATATTGAAATGTTAAAAAGAGGGATTGAACGTGGGTTTTGGCATGCTTGGCTTGTTGGAATAGGGGGGATGAGTGCAGACATTTTATTTATGCTTCTTATTTACTTTGGATTGTCTTCTGTATTTATGTATATATATGCACAAGCATTTATGTATTGCATAGGTTTTTTCTTATTGTTTTATTTAGGGTTTCAAAGTGTAAAACAAGGAATTTTACATTCAAATATGGAATATAAACAAGAAGAGATAGGTGGACTTCGTCAATCCTTTATGGCAGGATTTTTAATTGCGGTATCTAATCCATTAAACCTTGTCTTTTGGTTTGGTGTATATGGGAGTACGCTTAGTTCACTGCTTACGAAAGTAACAAAACAAGAGGCTTTTTTATATAGTCTTTGCATCATTGGTGGTATTATTTTGTGGAATTTAAATATTGCCTTTTCTGTTCATTTTGGACGACATTGCTTAAGCCAAAGGCACTCGGTTATATTACAGCGGGAGCTGGTTTCATTTTAGTTGGGTATTCAATTCATTTTGCGTATAAAGCTTTACAGTTGTTCATATAAGATTGAAGGGGAGATTTTTATGTATCGAACCACAGTTAATGAAAAAGAAATTATTGTTACATTAGCACCAAAAATTCGAAAAGAAGTAACGGATAGGAATCCTTTATATGAGGCCGTTCTTCAAACTGCTGAAAGGTTACTTCAGACAAAGCAACCGACATTTGCTGTAAATCATGAAATACTGGGTCTTATTATTGGAGAGGTACAAAGAGGCGAAGTAACTGTCTTTGCAGTGGAACACATTATACCGAAACAAAATATATTTGGTTCGCAGAATTTTTTCTCTACGCTGGAACAGCGAGCAAATTTGTGATTAAAAGAGAATAACATAGATAGAACAGAAACGGTCGTAACGCTATGTTACGACTGTTTTTTCTAAGAAAGGGGATAGGATGAATGAAACGGGTGATGAAGGAGTTCTTTTTTCAACATGATATTGTGATTATGTTTGGCGTATTTATACTGTTTATCATTATTTTGAAAATGAAATTATTTACAGGGGTAGCAATTTTATCATGTCTTGCGGGCATCGTTTTTTATACGATCAATGAGTATGTAACACATCGATTTTTATTTCATATGAAGCCTCCTAAAAATCCATTGTTACTGAAAATGTTAAAGAGATTACATTATGATCATCATGTATATCCAGATGATTTAAAACTATTGTTTTTACCAGTTTGGTATAGCATGCCAGGTTTTGCGATTTATTTGTTCATTCTGTATGGAGTGACAAATCATGTAACGATTACACTTTCATTTGGAATGGGAATGATTGTTATGCTACTTGTTTATGAGTGGAAACATTATATCGCACATAGACCGATACGGCCATTGACTCGTTTTGGTAGATGGTTAAAAAAACAACATATTTTGCATCATTATAAAAATGAAAATTATTGGTTTGGTGTGTCGAATCCAGTGTATGATTTTTTATTTGGCACATACAAAAACGGAAAAGATGTTGAATTAAGTAGGTCGGCGCGTAATTTAGAAAAAGAGAAAGAAAAGGAGGCAATGCGATGAGTGCTGCCTTTTATTTTAAAAAAATATATTAAAAAAACGAGGAAATATGACGAAAAATGTCTATCGAAAAATCTTTGCAGAGGAACAAAGATTGTCTAAAATAAACTTAAGTTTCTGAATATTTATAAAATTAAGTTTTTTGAAGATGCGAGGGGGGAATTTGATTTAAAGAATGAGGGAGAGGGGACTGGGGAAATGAAACGAGATGATAGTTCAGCACGTAAGTTGCGAAGTGAGATAAATTATACAGAAGTCGTTCAATCAGAAGAATTTCAATTATTGCTAGAGAAGAAGCGGAAGTTTATTGTTCCGATGAGTATTTTCTTTTTTAGTTTTTTTATTGCTTTGCCACTTTTGACATCTTATTCAAAGGTATTAAATACGCCGGCATTTGGTGATGTAACATGGGCATGGATTTTTGCTTTTGCACAATTTGTTATGACGTGGGCATTATGTATGATGTATAGCAAAAAAGCGGAATCGTTCGACAAGGCTTCACAAAAAATTCTTCAAGATATACAAAAAGGGAGGGGATAAACTTGAACACAACAGCGTTTGCACTGTTTTTAATTATCGTTCTTGGTACGCTCGTTATTACATATTTTGCATCGAAAAAAACGAAAAATGCGAGTGAGTTTTATACGGCAGGAGGAGGTTTAACTGGGTGGCAAAATGGTCTGGCCATTGCAGGAGATTATATGTCAGCTGCTTCTTTTTTGGGGATTGCAGGAGCAATTGCATTAACTGGATTTGATGGTTTCTTTTATAGCATAGGCTTTCTTGTTGCTTATTTAGTTGTATTGTATCTCGTTGCCGAACCGCTTAGAAACTTAGGGAAATACACATTAGCTGATATGATTGCAGCTCGTTTTGATGCGAAAAAGGTGCGCGGAGTTGCAGCATTAAATACGATGACAATTTCAATTTTCTATATGATCGCACAACTTGTAGGAGCAGGAGCACTTATTAAATTATTATTAGGAATTGAATATACGACATCTGTTTTAATTGTTGGAACGTTAATGACGGTGTATGTGATTTTTGGAGGTATGACAGCCACAAGTTGGGTACAAATTGTAAAGGCTGTCTTGTTAATGGCAGGGACATTTATTATTTCGGTAATTGTATTTGCAAAATTTAATTTTAGCGTGACTGAAATGTTTGCACAGATGAAAACTGCAACACCTCTAAAAGAAGCGTTTTTAAATCCAGGTGTAAAATATAAGGATGGATTAGATACAATTTCTTTAAACTTAGGTCTTGTTCTAGGGACAGCCGGTTTACCTCATATTCTTGTTCGCTTTTTCACTGTTCGTGATGCGAAAACAGCACGTCAGTCTGTAGTCTATGCAACGTGGCTAATTGGAGCCTTTTATATTATGACGATTTTCCTAGGTTTTGGTGCAGCTGCCTTTGTAGGGAATGCTGCAATTATTCAGGCAAACCCAGCTGGCAATATGGCAGCACCTTTATTAGCAAAAGAACTCGGTGGAGATTTCTTATTTGCATTCGTTTCTGCAATTGCATTTGCTACGATTTTAGCTGTTGTAGCAGGTCTTGTTTTAACCGCCGCTTCAGCATTTGCACATGACTTTTATAATGAAATCATTCGCCGAGGGAAATCAACAGAAAAAGAGCAAGTATCGATGGCTCGTTATGCTTCAATTGGTGTAGCAGTATTATCGATTATTTTAGCGCTATTTGCTCAAACATTAAATGTTGCATTTCTAGTATCGTTAGCATTTGCAGTCGCTGCAAGTGCGAACTTACCAGTTATTTTATTTACAATTTATTGGAAACGCTTTAATACAACAGGAGCAATTTGCGGAATGGTTGTTGGTTTAGTTTCAGCTATCGTATTAGTGGCACTTAGCCCGAATGTTTGGAGTCCTGAAGCAGGGAAAGCAATTTTTGTTGGAGAAGCGTTATTCCCTTACACAACACCTGGGATTATTTCTATTCCACTTGGATTTTTAGCAGCATATTTAGGAACAATTTTCTCAAGTAAGAAAGAGGATGCAGCGAAATTTGATGAAATTCTTGTTAAATCTAACACAGGTCATGGGGTTAGTGACGTGTCTGCACATTAAGAAGAAAAAGAGCTTTCCAGTTGATTGGAGAGCTCTTTTATTTTGTAATTTTGCTTAAAAATATTACTCTACAGTTGGTAGGATTTGTTTCGTTCATGTGGAATGAAAATAAATAGGGAAAAGTTTAACCTCATCATGGCACCAGTACAGCTTGGAGAAATATAAGTTGTTTTGGAAGGTGGAGTGTATGATGAAAACGAAACAAACAGATGCATTATTAGCAAAGGATGAAAAGTATGTGTGGCATGGAATGCGTCCCTTTAGTCCAAATAGTACGATGGTTGGGGCAAAAGCAGAAGGGTGCTGGGTGGAAGATATAGAAGGTAAACGGTACTTAGATGGGATGAGTGGGCTTTGGTGTGTGAATAGTGGATACGGAAGAAAAGAGCTTGCTGAAGCAGCGTATGAGCAATTGCAAAAATTATCATATTTTCCAATGTCGCAATCACATGAACCTGCAATTCAGCTTGCTGAAAAGTTAAATGAATGGCTTGAAGGAGAATATGTCATTTTCTTCTCTAATAGTGGGTCAGAAGCAAATGAAACAGCATTTAAAATTGCCCGTCAATATTATGCATATAGGGGTGAACCATACCGTTATAAGTTTATATCACGTTATCGTGGTTATCATGGAAATACAATGGCAGCGATAGCAGCGACAGGACAGGCGCAGCGGAGGCATCAATATGAGCCATTTGCTTCAGGCTTCTTACATGTGACGCCGCCAGATTGTTACCGAATGCCAGAGATTGCGTCACAAAATATTTATGATGTAGAGTGTGTGAAAGAAATTGATCGTGTTATGAAGTGGGAATTAAGTGAAACGATAGCTGGATTTATTATGGAGCCAATTATTACAGGCGGAGGTATTTTGATGCCACCGCAAGATTATATGAAAGCCGTTCATAAGACGTGTCAAAAACATGGCGCATTACTAATTAGTGATGAAGTAATTTGTGGTTTTGGGCGCACGGGAAAAGCGTTTGGTTTTATGAATTACGATGTGAAACCTGATATTATTACAATGGCGAAAGGGATTACAAGTGCATACTTACCATTATCGGCAACAGCAGTGAAAAAAGAAATTTATGAAGCGTTCAAGGGGACAGGAGAATATGAATTTTTCCGTCATATTAACACGTTTGGTGGCAATCCAGCAGCTTGTGCGTTAGCGCTAAAAAACTTAGAAATTATGGAAAATGAAAATTTAATTGAGCGTTCTGCACAAATGGGATCTCTTTTATTAGAACAGTTAAAAGAAGAGATTGGAGATCATCCACTTGTTGGAGATATTAGAGGGAAAGGATTGCTTGTAGGCATTGAAATGGTAAGGGATAAAGTAACAAAGGACCCAATTGATAATACTAAAATTACAAATGTAGTGAACGCTTGTAAAGAAAAGGGACTAATCATTGGACGTAATGGAATGACAACAGCGGGCTATAACAATGTTTTAACGTTAGCACCGCCTCTTATTATTTCAAGTGAAGAAATTGCTTTTGTTGTCGGGACATTGAAGACAGCGATGGAACGTATTTCATAAAAGAATAAAAAAGCGAGCCGAAGAGGATAGAGGCTCGCTTTTTTGTGTATGGCTTTGTTAATGAACACCGTGTTCGCTACTCCAATTTCCTTGTTGTTTACGAATAGAGATAATTTGTCCAATATGATAAGCGTTATGAATTGTAAAGTTTAGTAGAACAGAGGTCCATGTTTCTTCAGCTTCAGCTGATTGCGAAAGATCGAGTTTTGTTTCATCACAAGTATGTAAAGCAGTTTCCCACTTATCCATAATCGTATCGATTTGGGAGACTGTAGAATTCCAATCTAAATTTCTTGAATTTTGAAATGTATCATCATTCGTTTCGATATGCTCTTGAACAGAGGAGCCGTAAAATCGCTTTAGAATACGATCGTTCCAGAAAATCAAATGATTAACGATTTCCCAAATAGAATTTGCCTTATCTGTATCTTTCCAAGCAGCTTGTTCTTCTGTAAGACCATCAAGTGCACTCTGTAGTGAGACAAACCAATTGTTTTCCTTATGACTCGCAAGAAGTTGCTCTAAAAAAATATCTTTACGATTCATGAAACACCTCCAAAAGAATTTATAATGATACATATATGTTTCATTCGCTTTTTTAGAGGCATATTCCTATTTTCTTTATAAATAAAAAACGAGATGATTGTCTTTTGAAGAGAATCATCTCGTTTTTTATTATGAAACTAGTACTCTACATAGTTACTATGCACTTTGTTTTAATTGCTTATCTTTTACACCGAAAGAATATTTTAACATTGGCGGTGTAATCATTGTTGTTAAAATCACGACGATTACGATTGCTGTAAAGTAATCTTGTGCTAGTAGTCCAGAAATAAGCCCCTGTCCTGCAATGATAAGAGCAACTTCACCACGTGAAACCATTCCAGACCCAATGATTGTAGATGATTGGAAATCAAATCCTGTTATACGTGCTCCGAATCCGCAACCAATTAGCTTTGTTAACACAGCAATGATTGTTAATGCTAAGATAAACCATACTTTATCTCCGATACCTGCAAACGTAATGTTCATACCGATACTTACAAAGAAGATTGGAACGAACATTGCATAAGCAATTGGTTCTACTTTCTTTTCTACTTCATGTTTATAATCTGTTTGAGAAATCGCAATACCTGCTGCGAATGCACCGATAATTCCAGCGATTCCTAGTATTTCACCAAAGTATGCGAAAGCGAAACAAATGATAAGAGCTGCACTAATGATAGATTCTGATACACGTAGTGGTGATAACCAGCGCATAATCATTGGAACGCCTTTCCAACCAATTAAGATAATAGCTGCGAAGAAGACAACTTTTTTCAAGATGATTATAGTTAAGCTTACATCAGCTGATCCTAGGAAACTCATAGCAAAGGCTAGTAAAATAACAACTAGAATATCATCAAATACAGCAGCGCCTAGCATCGTTGTACTCTCACGCGTCTTCATTTTTCCTAAATCACGCAGTGTTTGTACAGAAATACTAACACTTGTTGCACATAGAAGTAATCCTAAAAAGACCGCATTTGCTTGTTCCATTCCCATTACAAGACCTGCAACGTAACCACCTACAAATGGAAGAACGATACCACCAACAGCAACTGCTAACGAAGAATTACGATTTTCATTTAGTTCTTTTAAGTCTGTTTCTAAGCCGGCCATAAACATAAGGAGAATAACCCCAACTTCACTTAACCGTGTAAGTAAATCTGAATTGTTCACCAAACCTAAGACGGCAGGACCAATTACAATACCGACGATTAATTTTCCGAGTACAGAAGGTTGACCTAGTCTAACGCTAATGTCACCAGCAATTTTTGTACTTAATAAAATTAACGCAATTTGAAAGAAAAATTCCATCTCATCTCTCCTTTTCATGTTTGTGTTTATCATACGATTTCTCGGAATTTGCTTAATGCAATACTATGTAAAACACATTAAACAAGAGGTCTTTATACAGGTTCTTTTGAACTTGTAATTTGAACCTGTAATAAATATATAATAAATTTTTAAAAAAATCAATGTTAAATTGGCAGACTTTCATGGAGTAAAGCAGTGAAATCTTGATGGTAGAAGTTTTGCTTTATTTAATATTCAATTTTTTAAGCCCCTTTGTTTTACATGTCCTTTAGCTTAATGAGTATGGATGTTCTTTTCATGACAGATAATAATATGTAGGTGACACCTAGATAGGTGGATTTATCATACTAGAATGGTTTAAAAAAGGAGGATATTGGTTTTGGGCACAAAAGAAAATACACTATCCATTTTTGCTTTAGGCGGAGTAAATGAAATAGGAAAAAATATGTATGCAATACAATACGCAAACAATATTGTGATAGTTGATTGTGGTTCTAAGTTTCCGGATGAAAGTTTGTTAGGAATCGATTTAATTATTCCTGACATTACATACTTGCAAGAAAATAAGGATAAAATTCGAGGACTAGTTGTTACCCATGGACACGAAGATCATATTGGAGGTATACCGTATTTATTAAAACAATTAAACATGCCAATTTATGCAACCAAATTAACGCTCGGTTTAATTGGAATTAAATTAAAAGAACACAATCTTCAAGATCAAACGCAATTGTTTGTGATTGACTCTGAATCGGTTATTGAATTTGAATCAATGCGTCTTACTTTTTTTAAAACAAATCATAGCATTCCTGATTGTCTTGGTATTGCTTTTCATACATCGGAAGGAATTGTAGTGCATACGGGTGATTTCAAATTTGATTTGACACCTGTAAATAATCAATATCCGGATATTCATAAAATGGCCAAAATTGGGGGTGAAGGTGTTTTAGCGCTACTTTCTGAAAGTACGAATGCAGAACGTGCCGGATTTAGTCCATCAGAACGATCTGTAGGTGAGCGTATTGAAGAGGCATTTATCAAAGCTCGTAGAAAAGTTGTTATATCTACCTTTGCTTCTAACGTTAATCGTGTACAACAAGTCGTAGATGCATGTTTAAAAACGAATAGGAAGCTTGCTTTACTTGGAAGAAGCATGGTAAATGTAGTGTCTGTTGCCCTGGAACAAGGTTATTTAGATATTCCTGAAGGAACGTTAATTGAAGCTGATGAAATTAATCGAATGGATCCAGAAAGTGTAGCTATTCTCTGTACTGGAAGTCAAGGTGAGCCTATGGCTGCTTTAGCTCGTTTAGCCAGTGGAAACTACAGACAGGTAGATATCCTGCCTGACGATACTGTCATTATAGCGGCAACTCCTATACCTGGAAATGAACGAAATGTTTCACGAATTATAGATAATTTATTTCTATTAGGAGCAAAAGTTATTTATGGAACGGGAAGTTCAACAGGAATGCATGTTTCTGGTCATGCTTATCAAGAAGAATTAAAATTAATGCTTACTTTAATGAAACCTAAATATTTCATTCCTATTCATGGCGAATTTAGAATGTTACATCATCATAGTCTATTAGCAGAGTCCGTTGGTGTTAAGAAAGAGAACATTTATATTATTAGTAATGGAGATGTTGTCGATATTAGCAATCAAATTGCTCTTCAATCTAGACGAATACCTGCAGGGAATATATATGTAGATGGACTAGGTATTGGCGATGTTGGAAACGCTCTTTTACGTGATCGTAAGCAACTTTCTGAGGATGGTATGCTTGTTATAGTTATCACTCTTAGTAAACGAGAAGGGAAAATTATTTCTGGTCCAGACACGATTTCTCGTGGATTTGTATATGTTCGCGATTCGGAAGATTTCTTGAAGAGAATTAATCAATTAGTTGTAACAACCATTACCAATTTACAAAAAGAGAACATTAGCCAATGGAACGTTCTTAAAAGAGATATAAGAGAAACACTTGGTCAATTTATATACTCACATACAAAAAGAAAACCAATGATTCTTCCTATCATAATTGAAGTGTAAAATAAATGCTCTTACGTATATGTTAAGTAGCGAGAGTATCTAGAAGAATACTATGCTTACTTTGTCCAAATGAAAAATGGATTCTCAAGAAAAAAACTTGGGAATCCATTTTTATTTGGGATACTGAATATAGGATTATATAATGAAGAATAAAAGAAATTGAAAGGAATAGAAAATATGTTATTTAATCAACGTTTTACCATTGGAGAAATGGCAAAAATGCATAATATTGCGGAGTCAACTTTACGTTATTACGATGAAAAAGGTATTTTTCATCCATCCATTGTTGATCCGCAAACAAATTATCGATACTACACAATCGACCAATTTTCACTTTTAGATACAATTAAATTTTTACGGCAGTTAAATATTTCGTTAAAAGAAATCAAGACATATATTGATGAAAGAAATCCACCTTATGCTTTAAAGCTTCTGGAAAAACAACAAGAAATGATGTTGAAGAAACAAAGGGAAATTGAATATGCATTGGCGAAAATGAATCATAAAATTGAAATGATGAAAGAAGCTACTGCTTCAAAAGCGAATCATGTGACATTTGAAAAAATATCAAAGAGAAACATTACAGCGTTAGCTATTGCACCTAATATAACGGATGATATGTTTGAATATTATATCCATTCACTTCAAAAAAATATGAAGCAAATAGATGATAGTTTATTTTCAGGGGACCTAGGTGTGACAGTATCAAAAGAAGGGTTACTTCAAAAAAGATTTCAATCATATAACAGTGTTTTTATTCTTCTTGATTATATGCCGTTTCAAATTACTACTTCAGATGAAATCAAAGAAGGGATGTTCGCTTGCGCTTATCATCATGGACCATATGAAGAAACAGATGGAACTTATAAGAAGTTGTTAAGAGATATCAAGGAGAAAGGATATGAAGTGTCTGGAGATGCAATTGAGCTTGCTTTAATTGACTGGTCAGTGACGGAAAATCCAAAAGAGCAAGTAACGGAGATCCAAATTCCAGTAGTCAAAAGAAAATAAGCGGTTGTATAACAAATGTATTTTTAATTCTCACTTGACCTTCAAGTTACTTGAAGGTTTAAAATGTGAACAGAGAATTGTAAAGGAGTATTTTGTTATGGAAACAACTGAGAAATTAAGAGAGAAACCAATAAAAAATTTATTTATATCGTATTTAATACCAGCAGTTCTTGGAATGGTATTAATGTCGGTAAATATCGTAATCGACGCGGTAATGATTAGTCGTGGTGTAGGGGCGAATGGATTAGCGGGAGTGAACGTTGCTGTCCCGGCTTTTTCCATTTTCTTCTCTATATCATTGTGGATTGGAATGGGCGGGGCTACCCTATACTCCATTGCATTAGGTGAAAATAAAATAGAGCGAGCAAGATCAATTTTTACACAGTCTATGATAGTAGCTGTTGTAATTGTTGGTGCTTTAATGGTCGTCTGTTTATGGAGAATAGAAGATTTGGCCTATTTATTTGGAGCCAATGAAGTAATTCTACCGTATGCATTAGACTATCTAACTGTATTATTAACATTTGGAATGGTATACGTATTAGAAAATATTTTAAGTACATTTATACGAAATGATGGAAATCCAAATTTAGCGATGGCGGGACTTGTTGTAACAGCATTGCTAAATATTGTGTTTGATTATGTCTTTATTTTTATATTTGATTGGGGCGTAACAGGAGCAGCGGCAGCGACTATCCTGTCAGCAGCAATTGGTTTTCTTGTTTTGTTAAGTCATTTCTTTAGAAAAAGTAGTATTTTAAGATGGACGAAATTTCATTTTGAATGGGATACAGTTAAACAAATCATGGTGATTGGTTTTCCGAGTTTTACAACAGAGATAACAGTAGCAATTGTAACAATTGGCTTTAACATAGCTTTTATTCAATATGCTGGAGAGCTAGGGGTCGCTTCTTATGCAATGGTCAATAGCATTCACTCCATGACACTATTATTATTCTTTGGTGTTGGAGCAGCATTACAACCAATTGCAAGCTTTCATTATGGAGCAAATTTACCTGAACGGTTGAAAGAAGGACTACAATTTGCCGTAAAAATAGCTGTTGCACTTGGATGTGTAGCAATTGTGATAGGGTTATTCTTTGGGAAATATATTATCGGTTTGTTTGATGTTCAGTCGACAGAATTACTCACGCTAACTGTAACAGGAATTAGTCTTTTCTTTATTCAATATGTATTTTTAGGCTATAACATCGTGTATGGAGAATATTTTCAGTCAGTAAGACAAACGAGGAAGTCAGTTTTTATTATTTTGAGCCGTGGTTTATTATTTATCATTCCATTACTATGGATTATGCCAAAGTTATTTGGTGTAAACGGAATTTGGCTTGTAATGCCAGTCGCAGAGTTATTAACAGCGATTATCGTATTTGGGGTGAATCGCATTTCTCACCCTGTATCAGTACGAAATATAGAAAGAGAACATGTAATATGATAGAAATCCCCTTAATAAACTAAGGAGATTTCTTATTTTTTAAGCTAATTGTAAAAGAGCCATCTGTTTCTTGAACAGAAGCAAATGCAATGTTTTTGATGTCTTCAAGTCCTTTTTTTAGTAACTCATTACGGAGCCATTTCTCATTTTTATGGATTAATTTTAAATTATCATATTGGATATGTGCATCAACAATAAGGGCGATTGGTAAACCCGTATATTTCACATTCATATGTATATCTTTAGGAGTAAGAGGAACAAGCTCTCTTTTAGGTAAAATGCTAATTGCGCCATTTGCTTCTAAAATCGCATATTCGATTTCATTTACGCTAGGATAACCCGCTACTCTAAGGTTAGAAAGTAACTCTGCTATTGGATATCTGCTTTGCTTTAAGTTCTCGAATAGGATATTTCCATGTTTAATTAGAATCGTCGGCTGACCAAGGATAAAACGATTGAGTTTATTTAGTAAACTAAGTTTCGTAATGAAAAGGTGAAGACATGTAATAACAATCATACCGACAATACCTTGCCATATGCCATCGACTGGTATAGCTTGAAAAGCTAGGTAGGATAAAAAAATAATGGCACCAAAATCATGTGGTGTAAGCTGTGCTAATGCTGATTTTCCTAATAGCTTAATCGCTATAATAAATAATAAAAAAAAGAATGTTACATTACATAAAAAAGCAATCAATGTCTGCACCTCTTATATAAAATTCATCCTGTAAATTGTGTATACGTTATCCAATATTCCCATATTCATTATAAATATTACCTTTGGAGGATAAAAAAGGGTGAATTGGAAAGTTGAGATGTACAAATGAACAAGTGAATATTATGATGAGAACATAGAGAAAAATAGGAGTATGTGTAGATGTTAAAGAAGAAAAAAATTATCAAGTATATCTTAATTTTAATTATGATCGTAGTAGGTTATATGAGTGTTTTACAATATAACATTTATAAGCATGGTCATATGAAAGCGCCAGATGATGCAGATTATATGATTCTTTTAGGTGCAAAGGTGAAAGGAACGGAGCCTTCTTATTCTTTGCAATATCGCATTGATAAAGCGGCGGAATATTTAAAAGCACATGAACAAACGATTGTCATTGTATCCGGTGGTAAAGGAAAAGGTGAAGATATTTCGGAAGCGCTGGCTATGAAAAAGGGATTAATGAAGCAAAGTATTGCAGAACAAAGAATTATAATGGAAGATCGTTCTACAAATACAGATGAAAATATTGAATTCTCAAAGTCTCTTATTCCAGCAAATAAGAAAAAAGGGATCATTGTTACGAATGATTTTCATATGTTCAGGTCCAAAAAAATTGCTGAAAAACAAGGATTAAAGGTAGAGGGTCTTTCGGCAAAAACGCCAAAGCCAATTATGATTCAGTCTAATGTTCGAGAATATTTTGCGATTACTCAATATTGGTTAATGAATCGCATATAGCGATGAATCTTACAAAAATGTAAGCTGGTTGAAAGGTAAAGCGATAGTTTCTAAAGTAGTTGCATGACATAATAAAGGTAACAAAAACAACGAAACTTTAGAGGTGAATCGTATGAAAGGCAATAATATTTTATCTTCTCTTTGTTACTTTAGTATTTTCTTCGCACCATTTTTATTTCCAATTATCGTCTACTTTATTGCAGAAGATGATGTGAAATATCATGCGAAAAAGGCAGTGTGGACACACATATTCCCATATGCAATTTTATTTGGTGGTTTGGCACTTTCGGGTGTATTCGGTTTAAGTTTTGGAGAATCAGCAAGTGTTGGAATTGGAATGGTTGTGACATATATAACTTTTGCAATTGTAGGGATTTATTACTTTGTTTGGAATATTGTTAAAGGTGTTAGAGTGTTGAGAGTAGCTTAAAAGGCTGATTGTTTTAAGAATGAAAGAGGACGAATAGTTAACAATTCGTCCTCTTTTTGTATAGGTTTGAAGGGTTATGCTTTAATTAAGGTGAAAAAAGAGCATATTATATAAAAACTTTTAGATGGGCATAAATGTTGTGATAAATGAAAAGGATATGTTAATTTTTCAGTATGAAGAAAAAAGGAGTGATTTTGATGAATGAAATAATACATAAGATGGAGCAACATACATCCGTTCGGAAATATAAACAAGAACCAATTCCAAAGAATATAGTAGAAAGAATGGTACAAGCAGCGCAGCATGCAGCATCATCACATTTTGTTCAGGCATATTCAGTTATGTACGTTACAGATGAAAAATTAAAGGCGCAATTAGCAGAGCTATCTGGAAATCGCCATGTAAAAGATTGTGCGGCATTCTTTGTTTGTTGTGCAGATTTAAAACGCTTAGAAAAGGCATGTGAGAAACACGGAACAGAGATTAAACATGAGGGTGCAGAGGACTTTATTGTAGCCACAGTAGATGCATCACTGTTTGCTCAAAACTTAGCGCTTGCTGCAGAGTCACTAGGATACGGCATTTGTTATATTGGAGGAATTCGTAACAATCCAAAAGAAGTGAGTGAACTACTTCATTTACCAGATAAAGTATATCCAGTGTTTGGAATGACAGTCGGAGTGCCGGATGAGAGTCATGCAGTGAAACCGCGTTTACCAGTTGAAGCAATCTTACATGAAAATGTATATGACGAAAATAAATATGAGGAATTACTAGAGAAATATGACCGCACGACTAATGAATATTATAAGGGAAGATCTACAAATCAAAAGGATGTAACATGGACAGGATCAATGAGTGCTTTCATGTCAAAAGAGAAAAGAATGCATATGAAGGAGTTTTTGAGTAAAAAAGGTTTTAATAAAAGATAAAGTTTGAAAAGCAAATCTGAAGGTTGAGGATTTGCTTTTTATTTAAGAAGGGGAAGAAGCGTTTCTGTGTTTTAGAAATAAAAATAATTATGTGAAAAGACTTTGGCTTAAGCTGAGGTCTTTTTTTGTAATATGTTTTAATTCATCAGGCACTTTAACGAAACTAATAAATTCAATACTATTATGGTCTAGATCTTTAAAATAGACAGAAGCATTTCCCTGGTTAGGACGAATGAAAGGTTCAACCGTATTTCGATCATCAAATGGTACCGGTTGAATATTCCTCTCTTGAAGCCACTGTACAGATGTACGAAGAAGATGAAAATCCACTTGGAAGGCAATATGTCGCAGGGACGGATGATATTTTGTTTTATATTCTTCTCCTTCCCAAAGGCCTAACCAACTTTGTTCTTCTACAATCCAAAGGAAAGCGGTAGTTTCATCTTTTTTATATAGTTTTAAACCTAATAATTCATAGAATGGTATGGATATGTCAAGATTGCGAACGGGAAGATGTGCTTCATATAAACCTTTAATCATAAAATAATCCTCCTTTTGACTAAAATGTAGTTCTTATCTGTAATTGTAATCTATATATTTTTAGATTTAATCGACAAAAAGAGTGGAGGTATCTCATACAAAAGTATGAAAAAAACAGCTCATCAATGATGAGCTGTTACTGTTTGCATGCCTCGACATCAATGCCGGCAGCAATTAATTTCTTTTCGCCTTCTTGTTCAATAATCTTTTGTAGTTTTGATAAGAAAGAATCAAAATCTGTGTGTTTTGCAACTTGGAATGTCATTTTATGTTCGATTGGAAGCCACGTATCGATGTCGGCTTCATTATGCTGAATTTTAACCTCTAGTTTATCAAGAGCATTGGCCACTTTCGCTTCGTACGTTTCTTTTGCTTCAAATTCCATCCATAAATCATACAGTTCATCCCCAAGAGGACCTTCTAAAGTATGTTTAATATTTAAAATGGCTTTCTGTTCATTTTTTTGTTTTTGTTTTTGTAATTGTAATTGTTCGCTGTTCATTGTGTCAAAAGCAGGAATATCGCCAGCTTCCGCTTCCACAAGGTCATGGATAATAACCATTTTTAATAGTTTTTCCATGTTTACTTTCTCATCTAAATAAGGCTGAACCAAAACAGTCATAAGCGACATACGCCAAGTATGTTCGGCGACGCTTTCCTGACGGCCATTTGAAAGCCAGCTATGCCTCATTTCATATTTTAATTTTTCTGCTAGTGCAATGACTTTTAAAATGTTATGTTCCATATGGATCCCCCTCATATTGCTATAAACTAATCTTAATATAAAAATAGAATGTGTCAATTTTACGATTATTTGACTAATAATTCAGAAATATTATAAAATATTTTTATAATATTTTTTTATTTTTACAAAAGACAAAGAAGAAGTTGAAATTGCAAAAATGCTGAGTGGGAGTGAATATAAAATGTACCAACAGACAGCAATTCATGTACTAAATCTTTTGAAAAATATTGTAAATGGAATGAAAAATATTCAGAAAGTGGAAGAGGAATGTAGAAAAATAGAAAGAGAATTCCATGTGACGTATGCAGAATTAATGGATTTATATAATAAAATGGTAACTTTTCAAAGGGATATTGAAAAAGTGGGTGGTTTATTTGCATACGAACAATCCCAAATGATGTGGTTGAAATCTGAATTAGAACTTTTATATGCTACGTACCAATTTTGTCAGCATTACAATTTAAATATTTCAGATACTTCTAAGGCAATTAGTAAAGAGAATCTGCAATTATTTCCGAAAACTGAAAGTCAACTGCAGAATACGTACTATAAATTAAAAAAACAAGAGCTGCCATTTGAAAATATAAAAAAGGGTAAGCCAGGGCGTAAGAAAAAACACCAGCCAGAACAGTATGTTGATGAGAAGGAGAATGAGGTAAAAAGTATAGTGGTCCAAAGTGAAAAGACAGAGAAGAATTTGGTTACTATATTATCAGGGATTGTCGATAATTTTGAAACAATTGGTGTAGAGGGAAAGAAACAAGAACTATATCAATTTATGGAAGGAATCTATAAACTTTCGAGCATGGCAGCTGGGCATATAAAAGAAGATAATACACAAGATATACAGAAAGAGCTTCAAAACCTTCGTGCTGAAAATGAGAGATTGAGATATGAAAAAGAAGAGCTTATTTCTAGTATGGACGAAATGACAAATCAAATGAATCGTTTTATTGAGAGCTCTGATATTAATCAAATTCGAACATTACCAGCTTTTGTGAATATGTGTAAAAAGTATTTGGAGAAAAATAAACTTCATCATGACAAAATGGATACAAAAGAACAAATAATATCTATGAAACAATGAGAGTTACTTTCTATTGGTTTTTATGAAGCTGATAGAAAGTAGCTCTATTATCTTTATCCTGCTATTCGTGGGCAGTAAGACCCACACTGATTAAAGTTTCACTTTATGTTGAAAAATCAAAAAGGATTTATATAGTAGTGAAATAGGTTATCTTGTTTAAAGTTAGCTTATTTTTAAATTAATTAAAACAAAATTCAGAATTTTATTGACTATCCATTTTTTTCTTTTTATATTAGTAGGTATAACAATAACTACTAAAGGGGTGGGAACATGACAGAGGCATTATTTTTACAGGATGCATATAAAAAAAGCTGTCAAACAGAAGTAACAAGAGTTGATGGAGACAGGGTATTTGTAAAAGAAACGATATTTTATCCAACTGGCGGAGGCCAAGAATGTGATACAGGTGTACTTACACAAGGTGAGCATACTTTTGAAGTTGTAAAAGTAAAGAAAGAGCAAGGTGAAATTGTTCACTATGTGAAAGATGGAGAGCATCTTCAGCTTGGAACAGTTCAGTTAGAAATTGATTGGGAACGCCGTCATAACTTAATGCGTCATCATTCTTTACTACATCTTATTGGTGTAGTTGTATATGAAAAATACGGAGCATTATGTACAGGAAATCAAATTTATCCTGATAAAGCGCGTATTGACTTTAATGAATTGCAAGAGTTAACGAGGGAACAAATTGCTGAAATTGAGACAGAGACGAATCGATTGATCCAGCAAAATAAAGAAATTTCTACTCGATTTATTAGCCGTGAAGAAGCAGAGAACTCCACAGGAATGATTAAAACAGCAATCAATCTTCTACCACCTACTATCCAAGAAATTCGTATTGTAACCATTCAAGATATTGATGAGCAAGCTTGCGGGGGAACACATGTCCAACATACAAATGAAATTGGTTCCCTTGTTATTGATAAAGTGAAAAGTAAAGGAAAACAAAACCGTCGTTTTGAAGTAAGAGCTGTTTAAGAAGCGTAAATAATAGAGTCATAGTGAAGTGAGGAATTGCAATGGACGAAGTCATGAAAGAACTACAGAAACTAGGATTTTCTCAATATGAATGTAAAGCATATATCGGTTTATTAAAGCATTATCCAGCAACGGGGTATGAAATTAGTAAACAAACGGGTGTACCACGTTCTATGATTTATGAGGTACTTGGGAAATTGATGGATAAAGGAGCAGTGCATTTAGTACCATCCGAACCCGTTAAGTATGTTCCCGTATCGGCAACAGAGTTAATGGACCGAATGAGAAAGGATTTTGAAAAGTCATTTGATTTTCTTGATCAAAAGTTAAATGGTTTAGAGCAAGAACGCCAAGTAGATGTTATCTCCCATATTCGTACGGATGAACGCATTATAAAGGAAATTAGTAATATTATTGAGCGAGCCGAAGAGGAATTGTGGATTTCTGTATGGGAACAGCAAGTGACTGAACTAGAGTCATTGATTCAGAGAAAAGAGCAGGAAGGGGTACATATATTTTCTATTCTTTTTGGCGCACCAGAGACAAAAATAGGAACGACGTTTCACCATAATTATATGACGCCAGATGTTGTAAAGGAGCGAATGGGAGGCCACTTAACGGTAATTGCCCGTGATGGAAAAGAAGTACTGATTGCTAACTTCTCAGACCAGGGTACCTCATGGGCTGTTACAACATATGATCCAGCACTAGTGCTTGTTGCAACAGAATATGTTCGTCATGACATTATGGTTGAAGAAATTACACAGGAATTTGGTTCTGATAAATTAGATGCATTATGGCGGGGGAATGCAGATTTAGTTCATGTTGTAACGGGTAAACGATTCATGCAAGAAACGAAGGGGGAAGAGTGATGGCAAGGGCTGAAGTACAGATGACAATGAACGAGAATGAAACATTTCAGCAAGGAGTGAAAGATTGTTTACCAACTGTACTAGGGTATTTAAGTATTGGTATCGCAGCTGGTGTAATTGAAAAAACAGCAGGGTTTTCGTTAGCAGAAATAGCGTTAATGTCTACTTTGATTTATGCTGGTTCTTCACAATTTATACTGGCTGGTATGTTTGCGGCTGGAGCACCTACTTCTGCAATTATTTTCACCGTATTTTTTGTCAATTTACGTCATCTGTTAATGAGTGCTGCACTCGCCCCATATTTAATGAAAGTACCTTTCTTGAAAAATATGATAATCGGTTCGCAAATTACAGATGAAACATTTGGTCTTGCTGTTCAGCAAGCTTCAAAAAAGAAATATTTAAGCGAGAGATGGATGCTTGGTTTAAATGTAACAGCATATTTAAACTGGATCATTGCAAATGTCATCGGTGGTATTTTTGGCGAGTGGATACCAAATCCTCATACGTATGGTATGGATTATGCATTACCAGCTATGTTTATTGGATTATTTGTGCTGCAGTTAATGAGTAGTCATCCAAAATTAGCAATTCATCTCAGTGTTGCGATTGTAGCAATGGTAATCGCATATAGCATACATTTTTTCGTTCCGGCAAGCGTAGCAGTCATAATTGCAACACTTACAGCAGCAACAATCGGGGTGGTGATTGAAAAATGGAAGTAAGAATAGATGTGTTATTACTCTTAATTGGAGCAGGTGTAGTTACTTTAATTCCGCGCCTATTACCGCTCATTGTATTTAGTAAAATACAGATTCCAGATTGGGGTTTAAAATGGTTAAGTTATATACCAATTGCAATACTCGCAGCGCTCCTTGCTGAAGTGCTCTTTATGAATAAAACGATGCAATGGGATTATATAATTGCAGCAATTCCGACATTCTTTGTTGCTATCTATACACGTAGCTTATTAGGAACAGTGTTAACTGGGGTGATTGTGATTATTTTGTTACGTTTGTTTTTATAACAAGGATTCCTCACATATTATATCGAAAAGTGTAATATCATGAATATAATAGGGGTGGTGTTATGATTCTTTTAACAATAGGTTTCATTCTGTTTACATTGTTTATTTTCTTTATCATCGGTTTGATTACTTTTACAATGCTTGTTAACAAAGCAACCCCACAAATATATTACACACCTTGCGACTCCGTAACAATGCAGTCCCATAAAGATAAAAATAAAAGGAAGAAAAGTTAATTTTAGGCTTTTCTTCCTTTTTTTGTTTCTGATTTTTCTGTATAATCTAAGTTAGTTGCCTAACTAACTTAGAAAAGAAGGATATAAAGTGGCAAAACCTAATGTTGTAAATAAACAAAGGTTGTTACATGCTGCAAAAGAATTGATTGCCGAACAAGGTATGACAAAACTGACGCTAAAAGCAGTTGCTGAAAGAGCTCATGTTACACAAGGGACTGTTTATTATCATTTTAAAACGAAAGAGCAGCTATTACTTGAAGTAACAGAATCATTTTGTAAGTCATCATGGGAACAGATAGGAGAGGAGTTTCATGTAGAAAACGCGTTACATTTCGCTAAAAGTAGATGCACACAAGATTCTATGTACCATCATTTGTTCTTTCAATTAGTAGCAAGTGGATTGCAAAATGAAGAGATGAAAGAGAAGATTGGTGAACTGTTAAACTATGAAAATCAAGAATTACAAAGGGGACTACAACAAATATGGGGAGAATCACAAATTGAAGGAATCTCAAATAAAACTTGGAGTGTTATGTGTAATGCATGAAATGATGGATTAGCATTGCAAGCACTATTTAATCCATCATTTCATGCGGAAGAAACGTATGATAGATTGTATTTGCTTATACAAAAGTTCGTACCCTTGCAGGAAGGGAAGGAAAGTAGTGAAGGATAAATTGTGGATTACTATTTTATTTTCTGTAGGTATTTGGTTTACGGCGTCAACATTTTTTTACGTATTTGGAGCAGCTGTTTTAGTAGAAATATCCGCACCTTCATTTATGAATAGGCTCATTCTTTTGGAATTGGGCATAGCGCTATCCCTATATGTCGTAATGTGGTTGTATCGAAAAGTAGATTCATCACGATATGCCCTCATAAAATTAGGGATTTTCGGCACCGGGATAGGATTGTTTTTAGATACTTTCATTCTCTATTACTCCTCTAGTATTTTTCCAACACTTTCATCACAGCAAATCCTATCTTTCGCAATCTGGATGGTTATAGCGTATGCACTATATCTATTCATGCCTGTTTGGATGGAGCGTAGTGATTTTTTAGTTAAATAGATCGACCGTTCCACAAAATCCAACACATTTCATGTAGAAAAAGGAGCTGATTTTCAAAGTTCAGCTCCTGTAAAATAAACTTACATTTTAGAAATTCCTTGTAATAGTATACCAAAGAGTAGACTAATAAAAGAGAAAGCGCCGACGGATACAGAAATGATTCGGTTATTTTTCCATTCTTTTATGAAAACCATAAATCCTAAAATACAAAGAAAATACCAGATTGGTAGAAAAATAAAATCGCTAATATAGTTAGGGAGTAATGTATAAAAACTAGTCAAAACTAAAATCCAATGTCCAAGAAATAAGGTCATAACGATAAAGGAATGTCGATAAGGACGGTTTAAATATTTTCGATTTTTAAGAGTTATGAAAATGAAAGCTAATGTTATGAGAATGATTAGAAAAACGAAAGCAAGTAAAAGTAATGTAAATGACATATCAAAACTCCTTTAATGCATTTGTTTCATTATAGTTTTTTGAAGAAATGAATCTATCATTTCATATGCTTGTTTTGTAGATTCTTCGTTATATTTTACAGTATAAGGATCTAGAAATCCATGATCTCCTGGAAGCTGTTTTATATGTAGAAATGGGTTGTTTTGTTCTTGCAATGTTGTAATAAGAGAAGAAATGGAACAGTTCATTTCTATTTCTGGAAAAATTAAAAGAGTAGGACATGTAGGAGTAATATAAGAATAGTCTCGTATGCGAGAGCCGTAGCAGCCAATAATAAAATGAACTTTTGGATTTTCACTGCATAGCCAAGAGATGGTTGCTCCAATACTAAAACCTATGAGTCCTATGTATGGATAGTCTTTTGAAAGTGTTTGAATCATTTCTTCAATTTTCTCCTTTCCATGTTGGAATCCAATGTTTTGCATAAAATGGGAATAAGCGTTTTGTTCATCATTATAATGAAAAGGAGCATCTAGCTGTAAAAGATCTGGGCAGAAGATATCTATCTGTGGTGAAGAAAACCTGGATATGACATCCTGCATATGCTGATTTACACCGTATATTTCGTGAATAACAATTAGAGCCACTTTGTTCTTCATTGATTATAAACCTTTCCTTTGAAAATTATATTCTCTTTCTACAACACATATTTTCATATGAAAGCTTTCATACCATTGTTCACGGCCTCTTTGTCTTGCTATAGTATGTGCTGCATTTTCTCTCCACTGTTGAATTGCTTCAAGTGACTCCCAATATGAAATTGTAATACCAAGGCCAGATGTATCACGTGCGCTTTCAACGTCTATAAATCCAGGTTGCTCTTTAGCGAGCTTTTCCATTTCCTCAGCAACATCACTATAATCAGTCGTGTCTTGTGAAAGTTGGGAAGTGAATATAACTGCGTAATAAGGAGTGTTATGTTGTTTTTTCGTACCCATATTATCCCTCCAAATGTAAATATGAATTGTATTGTATCATAAAGATTGAATAATATGTCTTTTTAGTATGAAAAAATTTTAGGAAATATCACGTACCGTATTAGGATAGATGTTAAAAAATAGAAATTTACGTTATTTGTGAAGTAATGATCTAAATGGCTGGAAAGGGAAAATTGGTTGCCTTTCATTTCATATAGCACAAAAGAAAAATCCCACTTCAAATAAAACTGAAGTGGGATTTCTTAGATTTCCTCTAGGCTATTGACTGGAACTGTTAATTCACGATCTGGATTCGTTGCATCGTATATGCGTGCGGTCCCATTATTTTCATCAACATGTTGGATCATAACAGGCATACCTTGAAAACTGACATGTGCTTGTTCTGATGACTCGGAAATTTCTTTTGCGCGTTGTACATTCATTCTTACATTCCTCCCATCTTTATTATTTTTGCTAAAAAAGAGGAATAATATACCATTTTGAGATGGATTTAAATTTTTTGTATTATTTGTAATGTTTCTTTAATAAACACAGTAAATGTCGAATCGGGAAATTCTTGTATAGCATGAAAGGCTTCTGTTGCTTCATGAAGCGCTTTTTGTTTATTTTGAAGTTCCATATAACAAAGAGCACGATAAGCTCCTCCAGTTATAATCCATGCTTGATCTAGTGGGTGGAACATATAATCTGGAATTGTTGCTTGTTCTAATGCTTCTAATGCATCTTCGTATCGTTTGAGGCCGTATAAAGCTTTTCCCTTTTCTACGTAATACGCCCCGTCTTCTTGCAAGAGTTGTTCATCTTGGAGTTTTTGCTTAAACAATTCTAGATGTTGTAAGGCTAACGTATATTCATTTGTGATTGTGTTATAATAATAAGCTTTTAATATGTCTACAATAGCAAGAGATAAAATATTTTCTGTGAAAACAGCAAATTGTTCGGATTTTTTTATATAGTGTAGATATTTATTTTCATCCGCTACTATTACCTTTTGGTAAGAGAGAATTCGATAAAATTCGTCTGTTTTATAATACACTTGATTTTCTTTTGAGAAGTCGAGAGCTTGTAAGATAATTTCTTCGCATCCCTCATAATCACCATATGCGAGTAAAACAACCGCTTCACATAAGAAAAGTTCTATTTGTATAATAAGGTCCATTTCTAATTGTTTTGCTTCATATTCTTTTCGAATAGATACAAGAAGTTCTAAGCATTCTTCATATTTTTTATCGATAAATAATACATAGCAAAGCTTTAAACTGGTTTGTGTACTTTCACGATATAAAGTATATTTTTGAAAAATCACTACGGCTTTTTCGATATAAGAATGTATGTTGTAATCTTTCATGTTAAATGCAACACTTATAAATTGTTTATATAAACGAGCTGTACTTAAAGTAGGTGGCAGTTCTTTTTGAACAATAGGTAATAGTGTACGATACACTTCTTCAAATTGATTATTTTTTATAGCTTGTTCCATCTTTGGAATAAGCTTTGTCACCTCTTCGTTGTCTTCCTCTAGTAAAAAGCTTGCTTCACATTCAAGCTTACTAGCAAGATATTGTAATGTTTTCATGGAAGGAGTTGCTTTCCCATTTTCAATTTGACTCAGCATACTTTTCGTTAGCTCTGAGCCAGCTAATTCTGTTTGCGTAAGACGCTTTTCTTTTCGCAATGCTTTAATTTTTTCACCAAGAGTAGCCATATAGTTGCTGCTACTAAAAACATAGACAAACATAATCATCTACGTTAGATCATTCTTGCTTCTATGTGCCTCGCTTCGCCACTTATTCGCTACCACAATTTGATATAGCACTCCACAAGCGTAAATTCGGATGTAGCCCACCCTACATATATACGTTATCGAGATGTGATGATCGTATATTCTGTTGCATATTTCAAATGTAGACTTGCGTTAAAACCTCTATCCATTTCAACATCGCAGTTGTCACATTTAAAAATTCTATCAGATAAACGTAGGTCAACTTTTTTATATCCACAACAAGAACATGTTTTCGAACTAGGATAAAAACGATGTACCATTCTTAATTCGATACCATATTCATTGCATTTATACGTCAACCATTCTCTAAAGCAATAGAATTTCTGCACAAATATTGCACGAGACAAATGACGATTTTTCATCATCCCTTTAACATGCAAATCTTCAATTGTTATATACTTCGGTTTGGCTTTCACTAAAGTATTTACAACATATCTAATATATTCCTCGCGGATGTTCGCAAGGTGATTATGAAGTTTTTGTATCACTAAGATTTGTCTATTGATATTCTTTTTAGTGGCAGATTTTTCACCTCTCTTTTTTAAATGTTTATATTTACGACTTAAAGAGTTTTGTTGTCGTTTTAAAGACTTTTCTAATCTTTTTATTTTCTGTGTTTTATTGATATTTTGAAAAGTAACGTCATGACTACAAATTGCAAAATCTTTAATTCCAATATCTACACCTATACCATCTTGTGTGTTTATTTGCGTATTCTTTGTATCCACTTCACAAAGTACAGATACAAAGAATTTACCTGCTTTTTGAGAAACAGTTCCACTACTTACTTTAGCATTCGTGGGGATGTAACCAAATTCTTTTAATCGTACCCATCCAATGGTAGGTATTTTAATGCGATGTCGTTCGACGATCCAATCTGTTTTGTTATTTTTCGGAAAATAGCATTTCACATCTTGGTCGCGCTTCTTTTTGAAACGGGGAAATTTTGTTTTTCCTTTGAAAAAATTTTGAAATGCTTTTTCTCCATTCATAATAGCTTTTTTCATTGCTTTAGAAGATACTTCTTTGAGCCACATTTTATCTCTATGATTCGGAATATATTCGTTATTCAACCACTTAGAAAAGTCCATTCCACTGATGAATTTCTTTTCTTTTTCGTATATTTCTTTATTATGGGTGATGTAGAAGTTGTAAATATATCGACTTACTCCAATCGTTTGAATAACTTTGGTTTTTTGAATATCAGTGAGTTTGATTTCTGTTTTGTATGCTTTTTTCAACATCCTCATCCTCTTTGATTTTCTTTTTATATTTTTTTAAACCGTAAATTCTACAACTAAAAATATGAAGAATAGAAATCATATCTTGAACAAGTTCTTCTTGTGGAGAAAGGCTTTCATTTTCATTATTTACAACAATTATATTTACGTTGAATGAATGTAAGAGTCTTTCAAACCAATCATAACCAAAACGAATAAATCTATCTTTATGCGCAATCACAATTGTATCTATCTCATTTGTCATACATGTATTGATGAAATCGTTCCATTTTTTACGGTTATAATGCAGATTGCTATCGTAATCTTCTATGACTTCATCCACTATCATTCCTTTTACATTTACAAAATTCCTAAGAAATTCAACTTGATTCTTTAAATCATCCTTTTGATCGGAAGTGGAAACTCGTGCATAAATAACAGTTTTTCTTTGTTCGTTTGTCTTGTGAACTCCTATATATTCATTCTAAATATTGTTCATGTGTATAATATCTTCTGTTACTAGGAGAACGAAAAGCTTTTCATTTCCCTTGATTATCCCAACGCTGTAAAGTCAACACGGAGGCATTTAATGATTCAGAGAATTTTTTCGGTTTATAATGTTTTCCCATATAATCAGCTCCTTGTGATTATGTTATATCACGTATGATTATGTTTGCATACATTTTAATTAACTAAAAGACATCTCTTTTATCACAAAAAAAGTTAAGTACAATTAAACTTTTGGTTGTAAAAAATTGAAAAGTAATTATATAATAAGTTTAACACAATTTAACTTTTGAGGGGAGAGTGACATAATGACGGACGCAAGTATAAGTCAAAATGATCCAAGGCTTAAAATTGCAACAAGAAATATCATTTTGATGATGATTGGAAAAGTGAGTTCTTTATTAGGAGCAGGCATTTATACGTTTGCAATGGGGTTATATGTTTTAAAAACAACAGGATCAGGAGTAGGTTTTGCGATTACACTTATTTGCGGCTCTATTCCAAGGGTAGTATGTGGTCCAATCGCTGGGGCGGTAGCGGATCGTGTGAATCGACGATGGCTTATTATTGGTATGGACTTATTAAGTAGTTTGACAATGATTACAATGTTTATTCTTTCTACTGTATTTGGAGCATCACTTCTATTTATTTATATTTCGGCAGCATTATTATCAATTTATGCGAGTTTCTATTCTGTTTCATTTACTTCTTCTGTTCCAAGTTTAGTAGACGTAGAACGTATTCAAAAAGCGAGTGCTTTAAACCAGACGGCCGATTCATTATCGAGAATTTTAGCGCCGATAATTGGTGGGATAATATTTGGGTTATTTTCCATTACATCCTTTTTTCTTTTAAATGGTATTACATTTTTCTTAGCGGCCATTGTACAATTATTTATCGTATTTGATCTGTATAAAAAAGAAGTGGAAGAAGATAAAGGGCATTTTTTAACGAGTATAAAAGAGGGATTTTTATATGTGAAACGACAACATGAAATATATGGACTTATGAAAGTTGCTCTTTGGATAAACTTTTTTTCTAGCGCACTTTTTGTTGCACTTCCCTATATTATTGTGCAAAACTTACATTTAACTTCTAGGCAACTTGGCACTGTAGAAGGTATGTTAGCGGTTGGGATGTTAATTGGTGCGGTTGTTTTATCTGTTCGTAAGGAAATAAATAATCCGTTTCGAGCTATTTATATTAGCTTGTTTTTATTTGCAAGTTTAAGTTTATGTACCGTCTTTCCGCTAATCGTTACGATTCCAAAGGTAGCGAGTTTTATTTATTATATTGTTTTCATGCTTCTTAGCGGTATATCAATGATAGCAGTAAATATTCCAATGCAAGTACATATTCAAAAAACAACAGATCCAGGATATTTAGGGCGTGTTTTTGGTCTTCTTGAAACTATTGCTACAGCAATTGCTCCGCTTGGAATGATTTTGTATGGATTTTTATTAGATATGCTTCCAACTAGTATCGTAATGTTAACATTGGGAGTTGGGCTACTTTTAGTCGTACTATTAGGAATGAAGCAGTCGGGAATGAAAAAACAAGCAGATGTGTCAGCTTAAATTATAGAATTAACGAATACTTTAAGAGATAATATAAAAAGAAATTTGTAATCTCATCATTTATATATGTGTACATATCATCCAGTTTTATTTACTGGATGATTTTTTCTTTTTGAAAGTATTTTTTAGCTGTGTTACATTTAATAAAGTATGCAGAGAATGAAATTCGATAATATGAGATAAGATGTGTAACAAAGAAAGAGGAGAAAAACATCATGAGAAAAATAAGTTTTGTTATGCTTTGTTTGTTTTTTCTAATGGCTGGATGTAGCAGTAATTACGATATCCAAGTTGAAACAGGTATGCAAGCATTAAAAGATGAAAAATATAGTGATGCAGTTATGTGGTTTGAAAAAGCTGAAGAGGAAAAATTTACGGAAGAAACAAAATCCTATAAGGAAGTTGCCAAGCTGATGGACCACGGTGCATCGGCGTTAAAAGATGGTAAATATTTAGAAGCAAAAGACGATGCAGATCAAGTATTACAAAAGAAAAAGGATGCTTCTCTTGAAAAAGCTGTAAAGTCAAATGCAGAAAATATGCTTCAGAAGGCGAAAGATATTGAGGAAAAAGAAAAGGAAAGAGTTGCGAAACAGAGAAAAGTGGACGAAGAAGGCATTGATAAAGTAATCAAAGCTGTAGATAGCATTGATGAAGCAAAGGAAAAACAGCAAAAAATCGGAGAAGTATTGGATAAAGCTGAAAGTGCAAAAGAAAAAATAGAAGCGAAGAAAAATCAATAAAATAATAATTGAAAAGTGATGTATGAGCTGTCGTTTGTTACGACGGCTTTTCTTTTTGAACGTTTTTTGACAAATTTCTTCCATACATGATTGAGAAAAATTACAGAAAAATCGTGAATATGTCTTCTGTAACAGGGACGCTAGTTGCAGATGAAGGAGAAACAGCTTATGCGACAACAAAGGCTGCTATTTGGAGATTTACAAAAGCGCTAGCACGTGAAGTAGCCAAGCATCATATTACTATGAATGCGATTTGCCCAGGTTATATTATGACGCCAATGGCAGAGCAAATTGCAAATGAGTCTGATCCAAATCAGCCAAATACTGTTATCTATGGCATCGCTTCAGGTGTTCCGCTAGGACGTTTAGGAAGAATTGAAGAGGTAGGACAGTTAGCTGGTTTTCTTGTATCTGACGAATCAAGTTACATAACAGGCACACACATTGTAATTGATAGAGGAAGTACGTTGCCGGAAACCGTTTCTGTTGGTATGGAATAATATTTAAATAGAGGAGAAACCTTGTTATCAGTAAGGTTTCTCCTACTATAGCTTGTGTAGAAAATACTTTTTAATATAATTAGAAAATTTAATTTTGTTACAAAAACTTGAATTTCCGACATTCCATAAGAAAAAGGATTATAATAAAATCATAACCTATTACAAGGAAGTGTAACTTATGAATACTGTAGCTGTTGTATATGGTATTATTCTTTCTACTATTGTCACTTTATTTGTTGTTGGAGTATCACGTTATATCCATAAATGGAAAGAAGGGATTGCGAAGTTAAATCATATTGAAGAAGAATTTAATGATTTAATGTTACATCACAGTAAGTAATAAGGTTTTCTTTTTACCTAAATAATGTGAAGTATATCACAAAACATGCTAGCGTCTTGGAGCATGTTTTTTTGTTATGTAAAAATGATAGTAGATAGGCACATCAGTTTCATTTCTTCCATACGATACAATGTTAATTATGAAATGTTGGGAATGGAAAAGAGGGATAGAATGGGTAATTCAGGTTATGTTCCAGACAATAAAAACTTAAAGAAAAGTTCCGGAACTCCAAATCTTTTCTTTGACTCAAGAGAAAATGTATTTTTTAAAAGAGATGATAAAAACGTTGCATATGAAGTGACTTCAACCCAGTTACCAGCCATGATTGGTGGGGCATTTGTTGATCTTTATATGACAAAAGGTCATATGAGGGAACCGCACTGGCATCCAAATGCTTGGGAATTAGATGTAGTCGTTTCAGGTGAAGCAGTTACATCTATTTTAAATCCAGAAACGAATCAACTGCAAAATTACAGAGCAAAAGCTGGGCAAACAGTCTTCATTCCAATGGGCTGGTGGCATTGGATTACCGCTGTAACGGAAGAAGTCCATTTACATCTATTTTTTAACAATGATCAATTTGAAACTGCTGAAGGATCAAATGTACTTAGAATGACGCCACCAGAAGTATTCCAAGGCGCTTACGGTGTTAATGCTGAACATTTAGCAAAGGACCTTGCTCCTATTAAGGAGTCTGTTGTGATTGGGCCGCCGAATTCACAGCGTCTTAAGGATGAACGTCATCATACAGATTCTGATATAGTAGTTTTATTAAATGGAGAGGTAACTTCGTGTGAAGTAGAGTAGCCTTTGTTCAATTTGAATAGGGCTACTCTACTTGTATAGAATTGGTTACTGGATTTTTTCTTTAAATAAAAACTTCTTCTATATTTTATAAAATAGATATAATGATAATTGGTATTTCATTAGGGGAGGAAATAAGATTGAAATTGTTTTTATGTCTAACGGCTTAAATTCGATAGAGTTTAAAAAACTTGAAAATAATATAGATTATTTCATTCGAGACGTAGTAACGAGCGAAGAATTCAGAAAAAAGTTATAACAAAATAATTTTATTATGTAAACAAAAAGGTGCTTTTTTCATGAAGTGCCTTTTGTTTATTATATATGGAAAAATCTTAAAAGGAATTATTTAATCTCTAATAGAACCAATTGAATAGTAGAGGGGATAGAAGGAGGGGTTTCATGACTCACATATATTTTGTCCGTCACGCTCATTCTACATATACACCAGAAGAAAGAGAACGTCCATTATCTGAAAAAGGCCGGAATGATGCGCAAACCGTGACAGATTTATTAAAGGGAGAAAAAATTGATGTTGTAATTTCTAGTCCAAATAAGCGGGCGACCCAAACGATTCAAGGAGTTGCAGATCAATTTGAATTACCAGTGCAAATTGAAGAAGATTTGCGTGAGAGACTACTAAGTAAAGAACCAGTAGAAGATTTTGAGGAAGTAATTATGAAAGTGTGGGGGAATCCAGTATTCTCTTTTGAGGGCGGGGAATCGAATGATGTAGCACAAAAGCGTGGTGTTACATGTATCCAAAGTATATTAAAACAGCATGAAGGAAAAAATATTGTAATAGGAACTCATGGGAATATTATGGTGCTCATTATGAATTATTTTGATTCCAAATATGATTTTCATTTTTGGAAAGCACTCGAAATGCCTGATATATATAAAGTAACTGTTAATGAAGAAAAGCTCATTTCTACTGTAAGGATAGAAACAAGTCATCCTGTGAATAATTTGTAAAATTTTATCGAGAAAGCAGGAAAGAACAGATTCGTTAGAGAAGTATGTTTTTGTACCATAAAAAATGTAATAAAGGAGGCTGTTTACATGTTTGAGAAAGAGAAGGGGTTAGTAGATCATCCAGAAGGGCTCATTGAAGTTCAAAACGTATATGAAATTGTACCACCTGATGGAACAATTATTGGTATGGCAACACCAGAAGAGATGGAAGTTGCTGCCGAACTAGAATTACAACACTATGCCTATTCTCGTTTACTAGAAGCAAATGTTCAGTTAGACGGTTCCTCCTACAAAGATATACTTCAGGAGTTCCAGGAGTATGAAAGAAAGTCAATGAGATTTTGGCGTGCGTTACATAAACGCTTAGCTGTACCTTGGGCATGGGTGCTTCGTGTTGATGTTGCCAACGGACCTATATATGTGAATAATGGAAACTCGTATTATGATGGTGATGAAGCCGAGGAAAATTATGAATAGATGAAAAGGGAAAGCAGTGAAGGCTGCTTTCTTTTTTTGTATGTTTATTTAGCTCTGGAATTTTCATTGTTTCTAACGTCATGTACGTCACCATCTTGTAAGGAATGAATTGCATCAGTTATGATATCAGGACGATCACTTTCGATTCCATGGCTAGCATTTTGAGCGAGGATATATCTGCTATTTTGGGAGAGCATAAGTTGCTCTTGAATAAGCTCTTGCCAAACTTCTTCAAGCTTTGTAGCCTCTTCATAAGGCATTTCACCTTGAATCATTTGCTTGATGGAGTAATTTGGATCCCTCCCGATAATAATAAATGGAGTTTTTAATGTTACTTCAAGTTGTTTCATTCTTTTTGCACAAGTTTTCCACTCTGAAAGTTCAGAAGCAGTAGCTTTATATAATAATGGTGAGGTAGAGAAATCCACATATTGTTTTTGTTTACGTGATGATAAGTGACCATATTGATTTATTAATATAGATTGTAGTTCTGCATGAAGTGAGTCTGAATCCATAGTGGAATAACTCCTATATTTTTGGAGCCACATATCATCTGAATCTGTTTTATCAGAGATAGGTAAATCAAGATTATCTAATCGATGTAAGTTCATAGAAGTAGAATCGACAAGAACAACAGCTTTTAACTGATTAGAATGCAACATAGCAAACTGCTGCGCACATAATCCTCCATAAGAATGACCAACTAAAATAATCGGTTGTCTAATATCTAACACATGTAATAATTCGTGTAGCTCTTTAGTCACTTGTAGTGTTGTACGTGCCTCATCGCCGAGCTCACTTTGTCCATAACCGGGACGATGAAATAGAACAACTTTATAATTCGAAGCAAGCTTTTCTGCAATTGGCATCCAATCATAAAAAGAACAGCCCATTCCTGTTTGAATGACTATTGTCTGAGAACCAGTGCCCTTTATGTAAACTTCCATTTTCCTGCCCAGTATTTCTATAAAATTGCTCATAGTAATCCTCTTCTAGAACTGAAATGTTTTTTGACAAGCGAATGCGATACACCAAATGCCTATACCGAATAGTACAGATGTACTTAGCGAAAAGGAATTTTTTAATCCAATATAGACGATAAATAATAGCAGTGCTGATGCAGGAAATCCATACAATACTCCTAAAGCAAATTGACTTAAGTCTTGTTTACTCCCACCTTCAACGGAAATCCAAAACAAGCTAAGCAAACTGATAAGTGGAAGAGCAGCGATAAATCCACCAACTGTACTATAATGTTTAGCAAACTCAGTTACACCGCCGATGATGAGGGCGGAGACGATAACCTTAACGAGGAAATGCATATTTTGCCTCCTTTGCTAATAAGGAAAATGCTTTTTGAATGAATTGTTGTTCTTCTTCTGAAAGCTGAGCTTCTAATATCTTTAATTTTTCTTCGTCTAATAATGTATGTTTTGCTAAAGCTTTCTTACCTTCTGTAGTTAATGTTAGATTAACGACTCGTTCATCTTGTTTATTTCGCTCCTTCATAACGAACCCTTTTTGAATAAGGCGTTTTATATGTTCGGATGCTGTATTATGAGATAGGGTTAATTCAGAAGCAAGCATTCCAATTGTAGTTTCCTCTTCTCGGGAAATGATTTGTAGAATCCGAACTGCTTGGTGGGAAAGATTGTCATCGTATTCATACCTTAAATGATAATAAATTGTTTCCCAATTTGTATTGATGTTCTTCATAGTTAAGTTCCTCCATTCATATTTATATCTTATAATACGATATATTCGTTTAGTTAGATTGAAATCCCTTCTATTTCGTATAAAAATATTGAAAAAGTTTATTTTTCTTAAAATATAAGGTACTCTTAGTGTAAAGGCATACAAATAGCAAGAGAGAGGATGATTGAAGTGCATACATTTAAATGGATTAGTCATGAAAAGATGTATTTAGACCAAATACATGTTGAAAAATGTGGTCCTCTTTCAGTTGGCGTATATGGTGGGAATCAAGAGAGTGATGCATATGAAAGAGGAGACGCAGTACTAGCTTGGTGGGACCCACAATTAGAATTCGAATTTGTTATGATCTTTGATGCTCATCATAAAACGAAAAATATACATTATATAATAGAAGCAATTTCTGAAAGAAAAGAGAAATTACAAGGATTATTCTCATATCCCATTCATCTAGCGTTTCATCATACACATATGTATTTATTAGCATTGTTTACAGATGAGTTGTTTATTGAGAAATGTGAACAAGAGAATGAAGAACTTGCATGTTTAATTTGTTTACGAAAAGGTGAGTTTTTATATTGGTTATCAGTTGGTGATTGTTTTGCTTATTTATTTCATCCTGAACGAGGAAAGAGTGGAAAAGGGAGACTAAATCAGCAGAAATACTATGAATGTATTGGGAGAAAAAATGTTTTTGCGGCGAATACCCCCTGCTTTACTTCAGGTGTTCGCGGGTTAGAACGTGGAATGAATCATATTGTTATGGCCACAGACGGAATTTTAGAGTGTGATAAGCGAATGTTTGAGGATGATCAGTCTTTATTTGAGGCATTACATGATGGAGATTTCCTGAAAATTGAGCCTGTATTAGCCAATGTGCTTGAATGGAAAGGAAGAGACTGCGCTACTATTATTGGGTGGTCTATTGATACAGAAGATAAAAAGCGTGCAAATTAATACAAAAAGAAAGGGAGCTCAGAACAGACATTTATCAAGACCTAAATTAAAAAAGATAAATAAATTAAAGGAGATTACATATTTTATATGACTAATATGTAATCTCCTTTCTTATTCCACAATCGCGCCCGTTAGTGTAGCTTTAAAATAAAGTTTAATTAAAAATGGCGTGTTAACCCATATTCTACGGTAAATAACAAGAATCCATTTTGAAAAAAGATTAATCAAAATGGATGGCCTCTTATTAGCTAATCATAAAATTTTTATAAAAAAGTTTGACTATCTTCTACTTTCTACGCTCAACAATTATGCCCTTTAATTGAGTATTTAAACCGTTATAATTGAGACGAAAATGTAACTAAACAAGCATCCATTAGCTGTCCTATTGAATATATAAATATTCCTTATAAGGGGTATATTTTTCCAATGTTTTTATTGTTATTAATTAATCAATAACTTATAATCAATCTTAAATAAATTATTATTTTCTACTCATAATTTTGTTCTAGATTTTAATCCTCTATTCTTTTAGTTTTCCCCATTAAGAAGTTTAACGTTTCTTTTAGCCCATCTTTATAAGGTGTAGCTATTATTTTACCTATTCTATTTTCATATTTTTCTCCGCTTAGAGTAAATCCTTCTTCTGTAAGATACATAATTTCTACTACTTCTTTCATAACTGGGTTAAACAATCCACTTATACGGATTGCATTTTTATTTAATGGAATAACCATTTTTTTATTCCCAGTAATTTCACGTGCAAATTTTATTATTTCTTTTCCTGAAATCAATCCAGAACCAGGAATGTTCCAATTTTCTCCATAAGAATCATCTTTGTTTGCTATTTCTACAATCATTTTTGCGGCATCTGGTAAATAGACATATTCTCTTGGTGTTTTTAGATTACCAATAAAAATAGAAATTTTATTTCCTGCAAGTCCAGTCAATGTAGGATGTAAGTAAGAATTCTGCGAAGTTATACCATAATAGTCCGGTAATCTAACAATTAATGCTTTTGCATTTTTCCATTTCTTATCAAATATTAATTTTTCAAATTCAACCCTAATTTTCCCTTTTTTTGTATGAGGTTGTTTAGGATGATTTTCATCTCCTTTAGCTACTTGGTGACCGTAAACATATATTCCATCAACAATAACTATTTTCTTATCTAAAATATCTGCTGCCTTCATTACATTTTCTCCAAGTAAAAGGAGCTTATCTGCCATTTCATGATATTGAACATTCGAACATTGAAATATAACATCTACATCTTTTGCAGCCTCTACGATAGTTCTATAATCAAAAATATCGCCTAACTTATACGTTAACAAAGGTGTAGAACCATGCTCTTTCATTAATTTTTTTAATTTGCTTTCTGAACGTCCAAATGCAATAACTTCTATTTCTCTAGATAATAGTTCTGATACAACCGCTTGACCAGATCCACCTGTTGCCCCTAAAACAATTGCCTTTTCCATATTATAAATCCCCCTTTAATTTTTAATTCAGTTAGTTATTTATCAATCAATAACTTATTTTGAAATAAAAAACCGAAAAGAATCGGTTAGCTTATTTTCTTTAATTATAAATGAGCTCTGGTAAATCTAAGTAATAAGAAATATTACAAAGTATTCCTCTAGCTAAGAAAGTTGTTACTTCCTTCTCTGCATTTGGAACATTCGCTGATTGGAATCTCTCCAAAATATAGCTTCTAATACGAGACAATCCAGTTTTTGTACAGTTTCTTATTGTATCTTCTGTAACTGAAAGTCCTATTACTTGTAAGGCAATTTCATTAGGATATGATATAGACAGTTTTTCATATGCTTCAACCATTTTAATAACAATATTCTCAGGATTTGATTCTACATTTTTAAATGTTTGAAGTATTCTTTCGAATGCTCTTTCCAGAGCTGCAACAAATAATTCTTCCTTAGTTCTAAAAAATCTAAATATATAAGGTTGAGAAATACCAACTTTTTCTGCAATTAATGCTGTAGTAGTATTATAATAACCTTTTTCTGCAAACACCTCTAATCCAGCTTCAAGGATTTCTTCCTTTCGATTTTCCTTTCTCTGATTCATTATATGTCAGCTCCTTAAAAATAGTTATTGATTGATTACTTACATAGATAATAACTCATTCTTATTTAAGGTGCAACATTTTTTCTTCCCTAATTCATTATATGTCAGCCTCTTCAAATTTGTTATTGATTAATTACTAATTTCTATTCGTTTTATATTTTAAAATATATTTTGATTGAACAGATAAGACATCGCATCTTTTTTATAAACAGTCAATCTTTTTTCAAAATGGTTAAACTTTATTATAAACGATTAAACTTTATTTCAAATCCACAGTTAGCGGAATAACGAAAATGCTTAATATGTAAAATAACTTAGTAATTTATCAAAAGAATTGATCTCGGCATATGGTTTTATTTCAGTATCATTCTTGATCATATAAGGATTGAACCATATGCCCTTTATATTTGCATTTTGACAACCACCAATATCCCTTTCTAGATCGTCTCCAACGAATAATACCGTTTCCGGTTGCACATTAAGCTTATTTAATGCTAATTCAAATATGCGTTTGTCAGGTTTACTAAATCCCACTTCTTCAGAAATAATTATTATATCAAAACAACTATTTAAATTAGTGTTCATTATTTTAGCTTTTTGTCTCTGAGTTGAACCGTTTGTAATAATTGCAACTTTAACATGCTTCTTTATAGTGTTTACGATATTAATAGTATTTTGGTCTATAGAAAAACAATGTGGAAAATTATTATTCCAAAAATCCTGAATGTCATTGCTTGGCAATCTATATTTTGGTGGAAATTCATCAAAAAATGATTCCAAAACTTTTACTTTGTCACTATCGCCATAGCTTCTTTTGTCATATTCCCTAAACTTCTGCAACATTTCGTTTTTGACTGAACGTTTAATATCCCCATAACACTTCCCTAAAATAATTAAAAACAATTTATCTACTGCGTTATCCCTATTAAGTAAGGTATCATCCAAATCAAATAGCATTGCATTAGAATCAGTCAAATAACTTCACAGCCTTTCTCACATTATATAAATAAACCATAGTTCCGCCTCCAAATTTTTAAGTTACCAATAAATGTCGTATTCCATTAAATGGCCCGATTGTTGAAGAAGGAGAACAACGTTCTCCTATCGACTATAACTTCTTATATACGTCTGCGTAAGCTACTTTCAGTTGCTCTTTTAATTGCTTGTTTTCATCTTCCAATTTCTTATTTTTCCTTTTTAGGGAAGCGATCAGGGTATCCTTGTTACTTTCATTCATTTCTCGCTTTACTTGTTTCGGTGTAGGCACTTGTGACTGTTGATTTCGTAATGTTTCAATTCTCGAACGAAAGCCCTTGTTGTTATAAAGCGTTGCTTTTGATACATCAGCTTCATTGGATACACTGTTAAAATTAATTTTTTCATTCGCTTTTAAAAGCCTTTTAATAGCTTCATCTACTCGCTGAAGGGTATTTGCTTTTCGTTTGGCATGAATCGCTTTCAAATGTGCAGAACGGTCATATTCAGCCATTTTTAACACCTAACTTTCTTTTCATCCGCTCTTGCCTACCAAAGATAATATTTCCTTCCTGTAGGGTATTGAAAATGTTTTGATAACGTTGTAAATTCTTTTCGTTTTTCTCGGCTATATCTTCTCGACCCCTTTGTTTTGCTATTTCAATAGCTTTTATGGTTGTTTTAATGTGAAGTTCATATTTTTCCTTATCTAATTCCGAAAAACCTACTGCTAGGTCTTTACATGGCGTTTGATTGTCACCACAAGTTAGGCAGGGTGGTGCTTCCATATGAGGGCAATTTCCGTTCAGACGAGCGTGACACGTTCCATAAGGGTTGTCCATCGCATTGAGCTTGTGGTCTTGCCATAAGGCATCCAATATGTCTGTTGGAATATCTTCTCCTGATTTAATTTCTTGTACTTCACCATTTAAGTCAAAGATAAAAACACCTTGCTTTATGACCGATTCAAAGGCTTTTCTTTTCGTATTATCTAATAGTTTGGCATACCTTAATGTCATTTCAGGGGATGAGTGTGCTAATAACTCTTGTACCGTAAGAATATCCGCACCACCGTTCAACATCTTTACTGCATAAGTATGTCGGAACTGGTGGGCTTTAAAACGGAAAAGATCCCCATTTTCATTAGTGATGTTTTTTTGATTTGCTAATATATTTAATTGTCTTCCTATAAAGTGTTGACCAAAAGGTTTTCCTTTCCGTCGGCCACGATAACGAACGAAAATATACCCTTTGGGGTTGTTGTCTTGATTGCTAAGTTTTTTTGATTTCTCGATAAGAACCGCAAGAATATCTGCTAATTCATTGTCAATCGGAATTCGATGTCCTTTTACATATGTTTTCTCAATATCGGTTTCAATAGAGTATTGACCATTTAGTTTTACTAAACAATCAGAGGTTAAACCTAATGCATCAGAAATTCTAAGCCCTGTTTTAAACGCAATCCAAACGAGAGGGACAACTTCTTTATGCAAGTCATCAATATGAGTAAAGAGTTGCTCTAATACATAGTCGGGAATATAGTCAATTTGTTCAATTGACTTTTTTCTTAACTTTGGTTTATCTTCAGGAAAAATTAATAATCGTACATTAGCTTCGGGAGCCATATCGTACTTATACCGTTGAATATCTGCAAGGAATTTTTGTATACAAGACAGCGATTGCATAACATAACTTGCAGGGTGGGCGTTACGTTTTTTCAAATTATTATTAGCGTATTCATGTAAATGTTCGATGTACTTTTCAATATGTGTTCTTTTTAGAGTTCTTAAATCCTTCCATGTTGGTTCCAATGAAAATATAAAGGTAAAAAACTTTGGTATGTATTTTAGATAGCTTTGTGCTGTCCCCACTGAAAACTTATTCTTACTGACCAATCGTTGTTTAATATATTTTTTTACTTGTCCACGAACCATTTTATCAATCTTTGAGAAATCAATATGAAAGGCATTCGTACTTTTATTGTATTCAATACTATATTTATCGTGTAAAATACGAACATCCCATTTGTCTTTTTCCCATTCATCTCTCTTATCAGTGAATTGGATTAATGTAGTATAAACGATTCTTAAAAAGCTTGCTATTGTGGTTTTCATATAACTATCTTTACAATCTTTATGTTTTTTAGTGTAATAAGTTTTGACTCCCTTTTTATTCAACCAAAAGACATATTCTCGTTCTGCTTTTTCAATATCCAAATTCAAAAAGGATGATATTTTGGGGTATTTTGCGTTTATGAACTCTGTCATTCTTTTTAATGGACTTTGAGCGCTAAATATATACTTGATTGTCCATAAATCATTAAACAATTGCTGATAATAAACATATTTCACTTCTAAATTGAGAGAAGGATTATTAAGTCGAAAGTAAATATTTTTACTGGAATAATTATAGTGTGCTACCACTTCTTCGAACTGCTTGATTTCACCTACAACGTTGATATTCCATTTGTCATTAACTAAGAAATAGGGATTGGTTACTTGTTCAATTGAAACAGAACCATCTTCATGTACTGTTTTTTCAGGATATGTTGAAAGTTCTCTTTGTAAGCCTTCATGAAAGCCTATTTCTTCTACCTGAACATTTTTGATTTGTTTCATGCAATAATTCCTCTCAATTATTTTTATTTATGCTAAATTCGGACTGTGCTTTATTCCAATCTTCTCTAATATCTTCATCCGAAGGATGTAGGTATAGGTTCATTGTTGTTTGAATTTGAGAATGTCCTAATCGTTCTTGTACTTGCTTAATATCCTTTGTTTTCTGGTAGAAAATTGTAGCGTGTGTATGACGAAATAGGTGAGGATGTAGGCTTATCTCTGTTTTCTTTTTTAAACGCTTAAATAGAGACTCAACGTTCCAATATTCCATTGGTTTTCCCACATCTTTTCCTCTCAGTTTTACAAAAACAAAGTTTGAATCCAATTCTAATTCATCAAGCACTTCATACAAGTAATCATCATATAAATCCATTAAGGATGGTGATACATAAATTTCACGTTCTCCTGTTTTTAACATCGCACCGTTTTCTAATTCCCCTCGTTCCACCAAACGAATCCGATGCCCTTTTTTATGGTCATAAACAAAATCCTCCATGAAAAGAGAGAGAGCTTCTCCAATACGCAATCCCGTTTCAAATAACAGCTGAATTAAGAATTTATCTCGTATATTAGTAGTTGCTTGTAATACTTGTTGTACTTGTTCTTTTGTGAGGGTTTCTACTCTTTTGCGTGGTTCTTTTAACTTCAATATGTTTCTGTTTGATGGCTTGTCCCTATTAACATGGTGTAAAAAACTTTTGTAACGTGAGTATCCTCCTGTAAATACTTGCTTCATTAACTTTTCCATCATGTCATTTTGTACTTCTTCATTTCGGTAGAGGTAGTCATAGAAGTTTGCTATAACGGTAATTGTATGGTTAATTGTTTTTTCCGTTCGCTTTGCTTTCTTTTTTTGAAGAGGAGTGACATTTGAACTCTGATAGGGGCTTCTTAACCACCCCACAAAGTCAACTAAATCTTCTAATCTAATAAACTTGTAATCTTTGTTTGTTTCTTCTAAGTAGGTATAAAAATGTTTTAAGGAATAACAATATGTTTTTTGAGTATTAGGTCTTTTTCCTGTCTTATCTAAATACTTTATATATTTCATAACTGGCATTACAGGGAATCCTTCTTGATCCAGTAATATGTATCTTTTGTTGTTATTCCCTATGAGAACCTCTTGTACCCTCATAGCACTTCACCCCTAAAAAATATTAACGCTCGGTCTAAAGACCTTACTACGCCTCCCGCTATGGGCTACGTCCTCCGCCTAAGTATGCGCTATTTTCTGAATATTATATACGTATTGAACTGTATTTTCAATATCTGTATAACTAATCTAATATGTATAAGAAAAGAGGATATATGCTCATATATTGAACATAATATCCTCTTCTTAGTTTAGTCTATTTAAATATATGTTCTGAACTCCCTTTCTTTTTAGCTAACATGAATGTGATAGTTTTTTAACCATTCATTAGTTTGTAACATATATTCCATTGCACTTCTCGCCCCAAAATCATCAATTTCTTTGTTTGTTTTATTAGCGATTGCAAGCAATGCGGAATGGTTGATGAGTGAGAATATTGGATTGTTTTTATTGCTACACATATCAAGTGTCAAATTGCGAATGGATTGTAAATAGTGTGGGTCTTGTGAAGTTGGATAGGCGCTTTTTCTTCTGTTTCGGACATCATCAGGTAATACACTTTGCAATGCTCTACGTAAAATGCCTTTTTCAATATTATCAATACTTTTAATATCAAAAGGAACGTTCCATAAATATTCTACAAGTCGGTAATCACAAAATGGGACGCGGACTTCAAAACCAACGGCCATACTCATGCGATCTTTTCGATCGAGTAAGAAAGGAAGAAATCTTGTTAAAAATAAATAAAACATTTGGCGTTGTTTTTCTTCTTTTTTACTTTCTCTTTGAAGGATTGGAACTTCAAGAATGGCCTCTTGGAATCGCTCATTTATGTAATGCTCAGGATTGCACTGTTGTTTAACCTCATCCAATAATATGGAGGATGTATTTTTCCAATTTGTTAACCATGGGAATTGATTTACATATAAAAGTTCTTCTTGATGGAACCAAGGATATCCGCCAAATACTTCATCAGCAGATTCACCAGATAGAGCAACGGTTGCGTCCTTTTTCATTTCGCGAAATAGTAAATATAGTGAAGTTTCCATTTCACCAGCACTTGGCAAATCTTTTGCATGAAGCGGAACGAATAAATGATTTGCTAATTCTTCTGCATTTACAATAATATCGTGATGAGCTGTCCTCACATGCTTGGATACGCGTTTTACCCAAGGAGCATCCAAACCAGTACGTGCAAATGTTAGTTCAAAATCTTTGGCGCTGTTTACAAAATCAATTGAATATGTGTGTAAAGTTTTGTTGCCTTGCTCAAATTCTTTACCTGCTAGAGCAGTAATGCCACTGGAGTCTAATCCTCCTGACAACATACAAACGAGGGGAACATCGGCAATTAATTGTCTTTTTACTGTATCTTGCAAGATGGACAGAATATGTGAAGCTGTCTGCTCTGGAGTGTCTGTATGATGTTTACTGTCCAAATTCCAATATTTTTTTATTTCTTTTTTATCCTGAGTGAATGTTATATAATGTCCAGCACGTACTTCTTTTATATGTTTAAATACACCGCATCCTGGAGTTCGAAATAGCCCTAATCCAAATATTTCATTTATCCCATCTGTATCAATTTCAGCAGGAACAGATGGGTGAGCTAATAGTGTCTTTATTTCAGAGCCAAAAATAATACTTTTATTTCTTTCTGTATAAAAGAGTGGTTTTACCCCTAAATGATCTCGTGCTAAAAACAATTGTTGCTTCTGATCATCCCATATTGCAAAAGCGAAAATTCCATTTAAATGTTGTACGCAATCTTCTTTCCATTCTAAATAAGCATGTAGTAACACTTCTGTGTCTGAGTTTGTTTCAAATGCATGACCTTGTTTTTGAAGTAATTCTCTAAGTTCACGGAAATTATAAATTTCCCCATTATAAGTAAGAGCATACGTATAATCTCCGGAACGAAATGTTTTTGGTTGCGCTCCGCCTTTAGGATCAATTACGATTAATCGACGGTGTGCAAATGCTGCGTGAGGTGAAAACCAAAATCCTTCAGCATCAGGACCACGATGCTGAATACTGTTCGCCATCTTTTCTAAAATAACATGTTCATTTGAAAGGTCCTCTTTCCAATCTACCCAACCTGTAATTCCACACATATACATCTCATCTCCTGCATTAAAATTGTAAAATAGAAATAAATTAATCAAATAAAATGTACATTAAGTTTAAAGATAACTACATAAATATTGTATTACATTAAATAATTTGTAGACTTGAGAAAAATTTCTTTAAACTTACATTTATATGAGACAATGGCTAAGGGAAAGTATTCCATTACATACAAAAAATAATAAAAAGATGGGAGAAAACTTTTTTATGGACGTTATATAGGGTGTAAAAGCTTTTACAAAAAAATAAGGGGAATCGCTACATGAAATCAAATGAGAAAAATTTTATAAAAAGATTACAGCGGCAAAAAGAAGATGCGCTAGAATTTGTTGTCGATACATATTTACCACTGATAAAGGGGATAACGCATAAAGTTCTCCTTCCAATTCAAAATGATGGAATGGTAGAGGAATGTATAAATGATATTTTCCTATCTGTTTGGAATAACGCAAATAAATTTCATGGAGAACCAAATGATTTTAAAAAGTGGATTACGGCGATTGCAAAGTTTAAGGCAATTGATTATTACCGAAAAGCGAATAAAAAAGTAGAAATCATTTCAGATGAATTTCATATAAGTACGGAAAAATCGGTAGAAGACGAAGTAATCGTCATGGAAGATAGGGAAGAATTAATAAAACTCATTAATCAATTAGAGCCTATAGATCAAAAAGTCTTTATTATGAAATATTTGCTCGGTTTAAAGACAGAGGAGATAGGAGAAAAGTTAGGGTTAACTCGATCGGCGATAGATAACCGTATTTATCGAGGGAAAAAGAAACTACAACAAAATGCTACAAATATTAGTTTTGGAGGTAGTGTAATATGAAAGACATTTATGAGTTATTGAATGATATTGAAATAGATGAAAAAGAACTTGAGGAAATTGAGGCTTCTGAAATCGAAAAAGAAAAGGTGAAGCATAACTTAAAACAAGCTATACGTACGAAGAAAAAGATGAAAACTTGGAAAAAAGGTATCGCTGCCGCCTCTGTTTTAGTAGGGTTGTCAGTTGCAACGCTTGGTATTGGATTTCCTACATACGCTGGAGGGCTTCCTATAGTAGGTGATATATTCCGATTTTTAGATAATGGTAGAACCGGGCTATATGAAAATTATAAAGAGTTTTCGACTGAGTTAAATATGACGAGGGAAAGTAATGGGGTTAAGGTTACAATTAATGATGCTGTTTTCGATGGTAGAACTGTAACAATAACGTATTCTATCGAAAGTGATAAAGATTTAGGAGAGAACCCGAACATATTTGGTTTCCCGCAGGTGATGGGTTTTAATGGCGGGGGAGGAGGTTCTAAAGTTACGAAAGTAGGAGAGAAAAAGTATGTAGGTATGACTACAATAAGTGGTCATAGTAGTAAAAGGCTGGACGTTGCAAATGTTAGATGGGATATGGAAGCAATTGAGATGCATGAAGAAGACAAATCAATAAAAGGGAATTGGAATTTCGCTCTTACTGTAAAAGCAATGGATAGTAAAGAAATTAAGCTTCAAGGAATTTCCGAAAAAGAAGGAATAAAAGTAAATGTAGACAAAATGGAAGTCACTCCAATGTCCTTTATCGTTTTTTATAATCAGGAAGAATCTAAGGAATTAAGAAGCATATGGGATAGTGCAGATGTTGAATTGGAAATAAAAGATGATTTAGGAAATCGATACGTAGGTGAAGGGAACGGTGGAACTAGTACAGTAGCAGAACCACATAAAAGTAGTTGGAGTGCTACGTTCCAAAAACTGAACGAAAATGCAACGAAACTCATTATTACACCTCATGTGAACTTGAGAGTGCATACACCAGAAAATTTTGGTGGAGTGGAGTTTGTTGATGGGAAAGAGAAGAAAATCGAAGTGCCGAAAAAAGAGGCGAAAAAGAAAGATATTGTATTAGATGATATTGTGATTGATTTAAAGAAATAACAAAAGGAGACTGCCTTAAATGAATAAATAGGCAGTCTCTTTTTGTTAAGAACTAGTAACCAATAAAGCATGTGGATGTTGTGTTTTATATTCTTCTTTCCACGGAATGTTTAATTGTTCCCACGTTTCTCCGCTATCTACAGATTGAAAGATGCCATTGTTATTTAAAGTGTAAAACGTATGTGGTTCTGCTGGATTGGTAGCAAACATCGAAATGACTGTACCAATTGCAGAGGGTAGTCCTTGTTGTACTTGTTCGAAAGGAGTATCTTTCGTTTTTCGATAAATATAAGATTCATAAGGAATACGGTGGTGAGCTAGATCAGCGCTTGGGGCAGCAGAAACGAGTATTGTATCACAATCAGCAGGATCGATAGCCATACTGTATAAATAGTGATGTTCTAAGCCCTCGCTACAAGAAGTCCAACTGTTTCCGTTATTATAACTTTCAAGATATGCACGTTCAGGTCCGCTCATAAACCCGTCGCCACATGATGCATACAGGCGATTAGGGGCCTGTGGGTGCATAAGTAATTGGTGAGCATCGATAGGAGCACCGAATTTTTTATCCTCCCAAGTTTGTCCATTATCTTTACTTTGGATAACAGCTCCTGCTTCAATTGATACATGCAGAGTATCTTGTTTATTTGGATCAACGGTAATCCAACGAACATGATGTGTAAATGGGCGTGGTGGAAATGCCCATGTATATGACGAAAGTAATGATTTCATATTTTTACATTCGCTCCATGTTTCTCCACCATTTTCAGAATAAAACAAAGCACTAGGTTCTGTTCCTACATAAACAACACCATAGCCATTAACTTGTTTAATGGGACTTATAGCGATAGAAGTAATGGAAGAATGTAAAATACCATCGTCTTTAGGAAAGTCAAAATAGCGGTAAGAATCTCCAATTGGTCTCCAAGAATCACCTCTATCGTCGCTTACCCATAGACCTCGTCCAAAGGTACCGCAATATATGCGATTGGGTTGGAATGAATCAACCGCAATACAAGTAGGCTGCATATTCTGTAAGTGATATTGAACTTGAAACTCTTTATTTCTCTCTTCCGCAACAATAAGTTCACGTTCCATACAAAGGAATAATCGCTTCAATTTTATAGCCTCCTTTTAATTTTTTACAGTATTAAACAATATGAGAAAGAAAAAGAAGTAGTCTTGTTTTTTGTTGAGAAAAAAGGAACTGGTGCTAGGTATAACGAAAGGTGTATGAGTGAAGGGATGGATCGTGGGATAGAGCTGCCCGTTAATGCGGGATAAATTGGTAAGGTTTGTAACATAATAGAATGCAGTAATTACTTTTGAAGGGGATCTATATGGGACATTCACAAAATAAAAAAGAGTTAATGATTGCTGAGGTTATTGGGGGTAATTATTGCTGCGTTATTTATTAAATGTTTTGGCTGGACGGCTGCCGATCCAATTGCAAGTATACTCGTTTCTATATTAGTCATTATAAGTGGCTGGCGTGTAACGCGTGATACCGTTCATGTATTGATGGAAGGTACAACACAACGTATTGATGTAGAACAAGTGAAAGATACATTATTAAACATTGCAATTGTAAAAGAGGTACATGACTTACACATATGGTCGATTACATCGGATTTTCAAGTTTTAATGTGTCATCTTGTGATAGAAAAAGGTGAGGAGACACAAGGTGTATTAGCAGAAGCGACGTGTTTGTTGAAGGAAAGGTTTCATGCAGATCATGTTACGATCCAAGTAGAAGTAGAATCTATCCATAAAGAACTACTTTGCAAAGTATGAAAGAAAAAAGATGATAAAAAGTGTCATAAACAATCTTATGAAACATACATATATATAATGTGGCCACAAACAGTTTGTAAGGTAAATATTTCATCACATTACTTTACTTCTAAAACATCATCTTTTACAATCAAAGTGGTAATTGATAGAGATTATCATTTTCAATTATTGTAGAAAGGAGTTTTTTTAAAGATGAGTAGTCAACTCCGTTTTGCTGTTGAAAATCGTAAGAGGCAGTTAATTGATCAGTTAATTGGGGCAGGTGTGTTTAAAGTTCTCGACCGACAATTATACGAGCTTTCCTTAGAGGAACTAGAAAAAGAGTATAGGGACATTGAGAAATATGCCGATATTCGTGCATAGTCATATAGAATTGTAAGTAAAGAGCTGTTTACGTTGTAGAAAACGTAAACAGCTCTTTTCATTATTTCATAGAGATTATTTTTTGTATTTCTTTCATTGGTCGTAACCAGTTTTGAGACATGATTTGTTCTATTTGCGCTGCATCCTGGTTTTTTAATGCCTCAATGATTAAATTGTGCTCTTCAATAGATTGACGTGCAGGAATAAAGTTTTGGAAAAAAAGGTATTCGAGACGTAATACATGAAGCTGAATGTTTGCTAAGAAAGGTTCGATATATGTATTTTTAGCGATTGCTACGATTGTATTATGAAATTGTATATCTAAGTGTAATGCTTGTTTTGAATTTTTTTCATCTATGGCATTTTGAAATGCTTCGTTTATCTCAGAAAGTCTTATCAAGTCAGTTTTGTTTATTTGATGAATCGCTTGTTTTCCAATAATGGTATGAAGACCAGCAATTGTTTCATAAATGACAGATACATCTTCTAATTTTATAGGAGCAATTTTTGTTTTTTGTCCTGGAATCATCTCGACTAGTCCTGAAAGTTCTAACACTTGAAGCGCTTCTCTAACGGGTGTTCTGCTCACACCTAAAGCTTCAGCTAGCTCCCCATCATTAATTTTTTCATCAGGCTTTAAAACACCTTCAATAATCCAATCTTGTAATTGATTTAACACGAGTGACTTAGCGGATACTCTTTCTTGCTTTCGGTAGTTTTGAGGAATAGGCATGATCGAACAGTTCCTTTCATTTTATGTTTTGTTTTTTCGTATCTACAAGTCGTAGTTTCGGTTTTCCTTCATCGGGCTTTTGGCTTAGTACAAGTACCATTACAATAACACAAAGAGCGCCTAATAATTGAAATGATTGAAACGGAACATGCAAAATGAAAATAGAAGAAATGATAGCTGCAAGCGGTTCTGTACAACCAAATAATGTAGTTTCTTTCGGTGTAAGATATCGTATGCTGTCTAAATATAAATAAAATGCGATGAGTGTTCCGAAAATAACAACGAATGTAATGAGAAAAAGATTGTTAGGCTGTAAATATTTCATGCCTGATAATAAGATAAACTCGTTCGTGGAGAGAAAATGTAAGATGGTTACACCAACTCCTCCAATAATCATCCCCCATCCAACAATAACAGATGAAGACCATTTCTCTAATAATTTCTTTGAATAAAGGCTATAAAATGCTAGTGATAGACCAGATAAAATACCCCAAATGATAGCCGGTGTTGAAACAGCCAAATTATCAATGGAGCCATTCGTTAGTAAGAAAAAGGTTCCGATTAAAGATAGTGCAATAGAAATAAAATCGATATTAGTAGGACGAATATTCCATTTAAAGATGAGATAAACAGTTATAAATATTGGTGCTAAATATTGTAACAATGTTGCGACTGCAGCATTTCCTTCTTTAATAGAAGCAAAATAAGTATATTGGACTGCAAGCATGCCTAACAATCCAAACAGAATCATTTTGTTTGCCTCGCCTTTTTGTTTCCAAATGCCGAGTACTTCTGATTTTTTACTGCCAAATGAGGAGAAGAAGAGCAGAATACTTCCGGATATAAGCAATCGAATTGTAACTAACCATTCTGTAGAAACATTTTCTTGCTGAAAAAGTTGTTGTGCAGCGGTTCCAGACAATCCCCATAAACTAGCACCTGTAATGACCATAATAATGCCTTTCAATCTTCCTGAATCCATAGCGGGGGCCTCCTTTCAAAAAGAAAATCTAATTAAAATATTGAATACAATATGTAATATATCACGAGTAATATTAAAAATAAACAGAATTTTTTGATATTAAATACAAACAAGTGATAGGTATGGATTATGGTAAAATATTGTAAAGGAGGAGTTTGATGATCGGCGGATTTATAATCTGTTTTCTTGTAGGTATGTTAATTCTTATTCTGGGGTACCAAATCCATATAAAAAAGCGGTTATTTCTCCTTGCAGGATATCAAGAAGAGACGTTTGTAGGGGATAAAGAAAAACTTGCAAAAATATCGGGGGTTTTTTGTTATGTAATAGGAATTACTTCGGCACTGCTTCCATTCGGATTAAAAGCAATTGGTGATGCTGCAGGGATTGGTTATGGAATTTTTGTTGTTATAAGTACAATTGTACTGGTTATATGGGGGAATGTAATAAATAAGTCTAATAAATCCAAATCATAAACTAAAAAACAAGATGGTAACCTTTTGAGGAGACCATCTTGTTTTTGAAATCATTTTATAGTTAGTAATCTTGAAAACTTTGCATTATGAGACAACAGTAAAAGGGGGAATTGGGTCAACAAAACCATCCCACTCCTGCCTCATTTCGTCATCGGTTAATAAGCATGTATCTAAAGAGCGTTCAATTTCATATTGATCCATTTCAACTCCAATAAAGACTAGTTCTGTTATTCGATCTCCATACTGCTTATCCCAATTTTTTAGAACTTCTGGTTCTTCTGCAATTATTTGCTGCTGCTCAGCTTCAGGTAATGCAGCAATCCATTCACCAGCTCCTTGAATGGTAATAGAAGAACCAGCTTGAGACAGAAGTCCCATCATGTGGTTACGAGATGCGAGCCAGAAAAACCCTTTCGCTCTTACTACATCTACTGGCCAGTTTTGTAACCAGTTCATAAGACGAATAGGATGATATGGACGTCTGCGACGATAAACAAAGGAACCAATTCCGTATTCTTCCGTTTCTGGCGTATGGTGTTCGCTATTTAATTCCTGAATCCAGCCAGCTGATTGACTTGCTTCATCATAGTTAAATAAATTTGTATTTAAAATTTCATTTAGTGGAACCACACTAAATGAAGATTCAATGATTTTTGCTCCAGGATTTAATTTTTGTAAGAGACGATGGAGTTCCATAATATCTTCTTTCTCTAGTAAATCCACTTTGTTCAAAAGAATAACATTTGCAAATTCGATCTGATCAATTAGTAGATCGATAACTTCTCGTGTATCTGTTTCATCAATTGCTTGCTTTCGATCTAGTAAACTTTCCCCAGCGGCAAAGTCATCCCAAAATCGATTTGCGTCGACTACAGTAACCATCGTATCGAGACGACATTTGCTCGTTAAATCAATTCCTAGTGCCTCATCTATATACGTAAATGTTTGTGCAACAGGAATAGGCTCACTAATGCCGGAAGATTCGATAACAATGTAGTCAATATCACCTGCATCTACAAGACGATTTACTTCTATCATTAAATCTTCTCGAAGTGTACAACATATACATCCGTTTTGAATTTCTACTAGCTTTTCTTCTGTGCGGGAAAATCCTCCTTGTTTCACAAGAGCAGCATCAATATTTACTTCGCTCATATCATTTACAATGACAGCTACTTTTAAGCCCTCTCTATTTGTCAAAATATGATTCAATAATGTTGTTTTTCCAGAACCTAAAAAACCACTTAAAACGGTAATGGGTACTTTTTTCATTGTATATTCCTCCTGTTAAATCGTAATCATTACGTTTTATAATAAATGACATTGAAAAGAAAATCAACAATAAATCATAATCATTACGATTTGTGAATAGAAATAGAGTATAAAAAATGTTTGGAAATTGTCATAGAAGAAGAGGACAAGCATACGCTTAAATATGAATAAAATGGAGGCGAGAAAGTTGGTATTTACTAGAATTTCAAAAGAGTTAATCGGTACGCTTCTTATTGTACTATTTTTATTTTTATTATTTTTTGTAGATTTTACAAATCTAGCAGTTTTACAAAAAAGTATTCCAAAAGAATGGTTGAACGTAAACACAATTTTTTTAAGTATTTTCTTTGAGGCAGTACCGTTTATTTTATTAGGAGTTATCGTTTCTTCCATTATTCAAGTATTTGTGACGGAAGATATGATTCAAAAGGTATTACCAAAGTCACCTATCGTTATGATGCTACCAGCAGCATTTGTAGGTATCATATTTCCAATGTGTGAATGTGTCATCATCCCTATTGTAAGAAGGCTCATTCAAAAGGGATTACCACTGCATGTTGGGATTGTCATTTTAGTGAGTGCCCCCATTATGAATCCAATTGTTTTTTTGTCTACTTTTTATGCGTTTCAAACAAATCCATCGATTGTATATGCTCGTTTTGGTATCACTTTTCTAGTTGCGCTGCTCATTGGATTTATTGTGTACTCCTGTTACCGTGGAAAAAATGTATTAAAGGATACAACAGTTCCAGCACATGAAAAGAAAAAAAAGAGTTGGAAAGATGTTGTAAATCATACAGTTGATGAGTTTTTTGATACAGGAAAATATTTATTAATCGGTGCATGCTTGGCAAGTTTATTTCAAACATTTTTAGATCGAAATGTTCTTGACGCAGTAGCACATAGTGAAGTATTTTCACCATTTGTAATGATGGGATTTGGTTACGTCTTATCTCTATGCTCAGCTGCAGATGCTTTTATTGCGGCATCGTTTGGTCATATATTTTCTAGTAAAGCTCTTCTTTCATTCCTTGTATTTGGTCCAATGCTTGATTTTAAAAATACATTTATGTTATTTGCTTATTTCCAAAAGAAATTTGTATTCGCGTTTATTGGGATTGTAATCATGACTGTGTATATTGTTGTTCAGCTGACAATGTGATTAAGGAGGGAGAAAAATGCGTAATCATGAACAAAGAAAATTCCATAGTTACATTCGCGGCATCATTTTAATTGGTTTTGCAATGCTTTTATTTAAACTTCTTGTAACAGGGAATATTGATCACTTCATTGCACCTAAAATGATAAAGTTTACATATGTAGCATTTGCAGTGTCACTTCTTCTTGGATGTTTACAAGTATGGAAAAATGGTAAAGAGAAACAAAATGCCTGTCATTGTTGTGAGCATCATACAGCGCCGAAATCAAAAATGGGTGTTTTTCTGTTATACTCCCTATTTCTTATTCCTATTGTTAGTGCATTTTTATTCTCGAACGTAACGATTGATGGTAGTCTCGCATCAAACAGAGGAATGAATCAGAGTGCACAGGCAAAGAGTGTAGAGCAGAAAGTACCACAAACGAAACAGGTCAATCCCGATTGGAGGGAGTTATTAGTTGACAAAGAAGAAGAACCGATTCAAAATCTTCCCGCATCAGAGCAGTCACCAGAAGAATTAGAAAGAAACATAATAAAACAAAAGACCATACAGGTGGATGATAAAAATTACATTCAAACGATGAATATAATTGGTCAAGACGTTCTCGGGTTTAAAGGAAAACAAATTACGTTTACAGGGTTTACCTATAATGATAAAGAAGTGAAAGGGGATAAAATAGTAGTTGCTCGGTACGGCATTACATGTTGTGTTGCCGATGCTTCTGTTTGGGGGATGATTGTTTCTGGAAATGAAATAAACACTTTTCCAGAAGAGACGTGGGTGAAAGTTACAGGGACATTAGATGAAACGACGTATAAAGGGGTACTGTTTCCACTTGTAAAAGTTAGTAAAGTAGAAAAAACGGAAAAGCCAAAAGATCCATATGTGTATGATGCTTTGCAGCAATGATGAAGTGAAGCAGCTAATCATATTATTTTAGGACGATGTTTTTGGAAGATACTTTTGAAAGTTATAAGTTGAATTTGAAATAGGAGAAATATATTAAATCATGACAGTGTCCTTTTAGGAGTTGGTATATTATTGATATATTTTATACCTTTTCTCATATTAAGCCTGTATGATTTTAAAAAGAAAGATCTCGTACATTAAGCAAAGAAAATCCTTCTTCACTCTAATGAGAAAAGAAGGGTTTTTTGTTATTTATACAATGGATTATCGACTTTTACATAAAAATAGGAGTGAGCTTCTCCCATCATTCGCATTAGCGTCAGGGCTTTATAGTCTACCTTTTCTGCAAAGAAGATATCATAATCAGTTGTTGCGTTTTTTGTATAGTGTGAGTCTTGTTGTAAATCTAAAAAGATATTTTTTGTGACTCGTTTTACAATATTCCAAAGCAATTGTTCGTCTATGTTATAGAAACGGCTTACATGAATAAATAACTCTCCAAAGTGATTTTGCATAACGGAGTAAAATACCTTGTTTCGTACACTCTTTTCATCATCAACTAAAATGCGTGATTTGTGATGGAAGTTTGTAATGTCAATCCCTGCCTGTTGTAAACGACCACGGTGAACACGAATGCCTTCCCAATCACGAACAAGAAGTCGGTCTGGTGTGCCATCTTTTTTAAAGACAGGTACTGTATTTTGCAAGTGGCCCTCTAAGCCAATTCCGTACTTCACCATAAGTGGAATAAATCCAGTTAAAGCGTTGGCTACATATTTTTCAATAAATGAAACGATTGCATCATGTAATGGTAGACAATGCTTTACTTTATATAGTTCGATAAGTTCAACAATAAGTGGTTGATTCGCTCCGTGTGCAGATGCAACGAGAGCAGAACCGACAATAGCCCATTCGTCTTTATTAATATAGGAGTACACATTATCACGAATGACACATGCAAGATTTTCACTTCTCAAAGTTTGCATATCTATATTAGAGTCATTTGTGCTGAGAAAATGTGCGCCAGCACGTTCCATAATCGGAATAAATCTTCTTTCATCGATACTTGTATCTGCTTTCATAATTTTTTGTAATATATTGCTCATCAGTGGGCCGTTATGAATCGTTTGTTCTGATAAGGTTCGCACTTCACCTGTTAAATGAACATTCGTTGTTAACTTATAATGAGGTCTTCTTGTATCATACTGTGCTGGGAAAATGGTACGAAATGACATACCAGCTACATAAGGCGCCTCATAATCAAAAATAATGATTTTTTTCTGTTCAATTTCTGTTTTGTATAACTCTTGCAATGTATGAATCGTTTGCCAAGGATGGATAGGTAATAGAAGATAATCATCTATTCTATCATCTAGCCTAACCTTAGCCTCGGCTTTCAGTACAGGCTCGAACGAAAAGATGATAGGATTCCAATCTTGTGATTTCATAAACGCAGTACTTACTTCTTTGTTATGAACGGCTACAAATCGAAGTGGAATCGTATTTTTAAACTCTGCTGAATACGCAATTGTTTCTTCAGGGTTTAAACCTTTTCGCATTTTTGCTCCAGGATGACAAGGGTGTCCTTCAATAACAAGCTGTTCAAAAAAAGCATAATGATCATCTGTTTGCGCAGCTGCTTCTAATGTTGATACCTCAGTAGACTGTTCATGAAATGTATAGGCAAGCGATAAATTAGCAGCACTATTAGCTAAATCCTCTTCGAACATATGAAAATAAGAAGATAGTCCTTCCCAACCTTCTTGGAAAATTAAAGCTAATACTTCGTTTGGATGTGTAATTTCTTTTTGCTCAGATGGTGATATGAGCATGTATGGCCCGTTTACAATTGGACGCTCGAAAGCATACACTTGTTGAACTGGTACGAGTAAGTAGCAGTCTTGATTCTTAAAATATAAAGCGTGTATTATGGAAGATTTTTCAAAACTCTTCTGGTGTATATGTATATAATCTAGTAAATAATCTGGACAACGGTACGCTGAAATAGAAACAAACGTTTTAGTTGACCTTTGAAATGTCACCACAGTATCCATTAGATTGCTTATATTTTCTCGGATGACAGAAGATAGTAGTCGTTCTAATATACCGTTCCGACCTTTATATAAATTTTGTTTATATATTTCATGTAGCGGTGGATGGTTTTGCTGTAAAAAAGAAAATAATGTTTGTTCTTCTACCTCAAATGAATGAATGCTGTGTAAGTTCATAGAAACCACCTTTCTCAATTTTAGCTCTTTACAAAAAAGAGAGAATATTTTATATTGTCCTTACAATGATGATGATAATCAATTTCAATTATAAAGATTGGATTAAAAAATGCAACAAAAAATTCGAGGTGATTCTTATTCGAAAACTGTTTTTTGGTAGTTCATTTTTTTTGTTTATGGGGAATTGGCTCGGAATGACTGCTATTAATTGGTATGTCTATGATTTGTACCATAGCGCGACATATTTAGGATGGTTAAACTTTGTACGACTCATTCCAATCGTATTATTTAGTGTGTATGCAGGAAAGCTTTGTGATTTGTATCCACGTGTCAAATTAATGAAATCATATTCCTTATGGGGATTTGTATTGACAACTTTACTTGCGGTTTATGTTGCTTTAGTTACTCCTTCATATTTTATTTTTTTACTTTTTTCATTTATTCGTGGGATCATTAGTGCATTAGAAACACCAAACCGAAATACACTTCTTTCAGATATTGATACAAATAATCAAATTAGCAAACTGATTTCCATGCATTCATTTTTCATGAATGTTTGTCGATCAACTGGCCCGGCATTAGCAGGATTTCTTATTGCAGCAGGGCATATCGAATTAACATTTATGATGCAGGCTGTTTGTTCACTTATTGCTTGGATTCTTGTGATACCAATGAAAGATCAACCAATGAAAAAACGAAAAGAAAAGAAAAAAGCGAGTTGGGAACAAATTGCTGCTTATTTTTCTTATGACAAAATGGGAAGAAATATCTTTGTGATGTCACTTATTACAATGGCTTTTGGTTTTTCCTATACATCGGTTTTACCAGCGCTTGTTTCAAAGCAATTTACGGGAAAAGCAGAAGTTTTTGGAATCGCTATGTCATCAGCTGCAATTGGTGCGATTATAGCTACTGTGATTCTTCCAAAAGCATTGACATATATTTCAGAAGTACGTCTGTATTATGTTAGCTTAATTGCATTTTCAATTTCTTTAGCACTACTGATTGTTAGTAATACATATGTATTTTTTATTCTTTTATTTTCTATTGGTCTATTTGGTCAGTTATTACGATCAAGTAACCGTGTCTATTTTCAGCATCATGTCCGTGAAGAAGAGAGGGGACTTATGCTTAGTGTAGTACTGATGGATCGAGGGATGATACCACTTGGTTCTATTTTAGTTAGTTATTCCATTGAATATGTTGGTATTGCTCAAACATTTATTTTAATGGGAGTTGTATGTATGGTCCCGTTATTATTTCAATTTATAAAACTGAAACAGCAAAAAGGAAAGGTGAAGGAATTTGTCCATGCAAAGAAAACAAGTTAATAGAGTAAAAGCAGAACGTAGTATTTTAAATCGTTTTTGCAATGCATTGATTCGGGAGAAAGTGCTACAAGAGAACTGTGCGATATTGAAACATGAGCATGGCATAGAGATTGTAGATAGTATGAACGATGTGGAATTATTGTTAGAAGTAAAACAAGAGGGAGCGTTTGAACGATACGAGTTTATATTCCCAATTCGTTTTAAAGTTCGTGGACATATACGGTGGATTGATTCATTGTCAATGTTTTGGGAAGAAGTTGCTCCGTTCTTTCGTATCCATATTTCACAGTCTTTACAAGAAGAACTGGAAAACAGTGTAACCAATTTAGCGCTAGCATATGAAGCATGGGATCGGAAACAAGAATGGGTGAAACAACAATTAGAGACAAACGTTTTGTTTATAACAAAAACAAAGCCTAATAATTTATATCAATTGTTAAAAGTCTTACAAACATGTATACCATTTGATGAGCTTACTTATACGGAATCACTTGTTATTGAGGGACATCCGCTTCACCCATCTACGAAAACGAAACTCGGTTTATCAAGAGAAGAAGTGAAGTTGTATGCACCAGAATTTGAACATGTTGTTCCGTTACATGTTCTTCTCGTTCATAAAGAAGTAGCTGAAGTAACGGGAGATCATATGCAGAAATCACTTATATATGAAAATTCACCAGAGTTATACGAAGCAGTACACACATTACTTGTAAATAAAGAAAAAAGAATGGAAGATTATTATCCATTTCTCATTCACCCATGGCAGTATGAACATGTATTACAAGAAGAATATGGTTCAGAGTTAGAAGAGGGATGGATTATTCCAGTGCCATATCAACTATCTTCACGTGCAACATTATCATTTCGAACAATGAATGTATTAAAATTACCATATCACGTGAAACTTCCAGTGCGAGCGCAAGCAACGAGTGCAGTTCGTACCGTGTCACCAGAAATTACAGTAAATGGCCCACTATTATCAACAGTATTAGATGGCATCTATACAAAGGAACAAAATTTAGAGCAGTCTATTGTTGTTGTAAGGGAACGAGTAGGAGCCTATTTTTCTAAACCGAATACTAGGGATTTAGGACGTAATTTAGCATTTATTTTACGGGAAGATCCCAATCAGTATAGAAGAGAAGGAGAATTATTATGGGTTGGTGCAAGTTTAACAGCCAATAATCCATTAAAAGAAAATGAACCTGTCATTTTAGATATAATGCGTACATATTTTGACAAAGAGGATATCGGTAAAAAAGAGATATTCTATTATATTACTCATTACACTGAGAAAGTGATGTTGCCATTATTAGAACTTGTTTTACGATATGGGATTGCTCTAGAAGGACATATGCAAAATTCTATTATTGTGACAAAAAATGGTGAAGTACAACGTATTCTCATTCGTGATCTTGGTGGAGTAAGAATTTATAAAGAGAAATTGGCGGAATTGATAGACCTCTCGGTTATGAAAGAAGCAGCATTATTTACAGAGAATATGACTGAAGTATATAACAAGTTTATTCATTCTGTATTGCAAAATCATTTTGGGGATTTGCTATTTACATTGGCTCGAGCAGTTGATGATATACAGGAAAAAGAGTTATGGAGAATTGTTGCAGCTGTGGTGGAAGAGTTTATGGTAGATGTAACAGAAGAGCAACGAGCAGCAATATTTGCACCTTTTATTGAGACTAAGGCATTATTTTCGATGAGAATACATGATCAAGCAAAATTGTATTTATATACAAATTTTGCTAATCCGCTTTGTATGTAGGAGGAATAAAAATGCGGCCCATCATGAAAATAAACCTTTCAAAATTAAAGCATAATGCCATTATGATAAAACGATTATGTGAGCATGCAAATGTTTCATGTTTTCCAGTTACAAAAGGAGTAAGTGCTGCAACAGAAGTAATCGAAATTTTGAAAGAAGCTGGATTTACAAAATTTGCAGATTCAAGATTACAGCATCTTCATAAAATCCGTGAAATGGTGGGAAACAGTGCGGAACTTCTTTTAATTAGAACACCAGCTTTATCAGAAGTAGAGGAGACGGTTATAACTGCTGATATAAGTTTGAATTCTGAACTCTGCGTGATTGAGGCATTGGGAAGGGCTGCGACGAAATATGGGAAAATACATCGGGTCATTTTAATGGTAGATTTAGGAGACCTTCGCGAAGGTATGTTGCCTGTGCAAATGGTGGAGATTGCCCAAAGAGTAGTGGGGATACAGGGAATAGAGCTTGTTGGTATTGGAGCTAATTTTACTTGTTTTAGCGGTGTGATTCCAACTGAATCTTCTTTGCTAGAGTTAACACGATTGACTGAGCTAGTGGAAGAAAAAATCGCGCAGCCACTTTCCATTATTTCGGGTGGAAACTCCAGTTCCCTACCGCTTATCTTACAAAGGAAAGAAATAGGGCGTGTCAATTCTCTTCGTATTGGTGAAGCTATTTTTCTTGGAAAAGAAACAGCATATGGGAAGAACATTCCTTTTATGTACCAAGATATATTTTCAGTAGAAGCTGAGATTATTGAGGTTAAAAGAAAGCCCTCGATGCCTAGAGGTGTGATTGGAAAAAACGCTTTCGGTCAAGTTCCATGTTTTGAAGAAAAAGGAGAACGATTGCGAGCTATTGTTGCGATTGGCCGACAAGATCTTGATATTAGTGGGCTATATCCACTTGATGGGCATATCGAGATTCTTGGCGGAAGTAGTGATCATTTAATCATTGATATAACAGATAGTGAGACATATCGAGTAGGCGATATAATTACGTTTCTTCCAGCATATAGCGGGATGCAAAGCGGTATGGTTTCTTCACTTGTACACAAACAATATGTATTAGATGATGTGTTACAAAAAGTGCTTGTTCTATAAAGTGAAATTTTGATTCGTGACCCCAAATAATTGTGAACTCTCATCAATCGATCGCTTGTTACATATATTGAGTTTGTAAAACAATATACGTATATACTAAATGTTTTAATTGAAGAAGAAAAAGAAGTGCATAATCAATAAGTAGGTCGTGAAATGATAAAAAGAGAAACAGTTGAACAATTTTGCTCAACTGTTTCTTTTTTTTAGGGCTTTTTACTTGTTTTGTTAATTAATAAATAAAAATGCAATATTTTTTATAATTTTCATTGCGAAATGTCTGCGCTACTTTTACAATAGAAAAGGTGTATATTTATTTATACTAAAAAAACAAATCGGAATAATATGAAAATTATAGTTTGTCTTTGTGCATTGTACACAAAATTACATGTTAGACGACGTATATCATGTTATCGACTTGTAAGGAGAGAAGCAAATGAAAAGTGTAAGATTACCATCGATTCCAGAAATCATTATTCTTTTATTACTGTTTCTTGCTGTTGTCTTTTCCTTTCAAACGATCTTTAATTTGCCTATTCAATTAGCGCTATTTATTTCATGGTTTTTAGTAATTGCGCTTGGACTAAGGTTAGGGTTTCGTTATCAAGAATTGCAAGATGCAATTACGAAAGGAATTTCCAATGGACTAGAAGCTGTTCTCATCTTAGTTGCTGTTGGGGCACTAATTGGAACATGGATTGCTGGCGGTGTTGTGCCGACATTGATCTACTACGGATTAGAATTTATTCATCCAAGTATATTCTTATTAGCAACCTTAATTATTTGCTCTATTACTTCCATTGCAACAGGTACATCTTGGGGAACAGTTGGTACAGCTGGTATTGCCATGATGGCAATCGGTGAAGGTCTTGGCTTACCGCTTCCACTAGTTGCTGGAGCAGTACTTTCAGGGGCATACTTTGGAGATAAGTTATCTCCACTTTCTGATAGTACAGTACTTGCTGCTTCAATGGCAAAAGTAGATGTTATTGCACACGTTCGAGCGATGCTTGTATTAGATGTACCAGCATATATTATTACCGGAATTATGTTTACAGTTGCCGGATGGATGTATGGCGGAGATAATGTTGATTTAAACAAAGTGGAATTTTTAAAAGAAGCTTTATTAAAGCAATTTGATATTAAAATATGGATGCTTGTTCCAGCGGTTATTGTCATTGCACTATTAGCATTGAAAAAACCATCGATGCCAACAATTGCAATGGGAGCGCTTCTTGGTGCAATTTGGGCAACTCTTTTCCAAGGCATGAACTTCGGTGATGCAATTGGAACAGCATATAATGGCTTCTCAATTGAATCGGGTGTTGAATTCATTGATAAGCTGTTAAATCGTGGTGGAATTGACGGTATGCTCGGTTCAGTAGCTGTTATTATTTTTGGATTAGGTTTCGGAGGATTACTTGAAAAACTAGGTGTTTTAAAAGTAATCGTATCGAAATTTGAGAAGAAACTAAACTCTGCAGGAAATGTAACGCTGTCCACATTAATCGTTGCTTTTCTGGCAAACGTATTCGGTTGTGCAATGTACGTATCACTTATTTTAACTCCAAAAATTATGCAAGACAGCTATGACAAATTAAAACTAGATCGCCGTATATTAGCGCGTAATTCAGAAGTAGGTGGAACGCTAACTTCAGGGATGGTTCCATGGTCTGATAACGGGATTTTCATGGCTGGTATATTAGGCGTTGCAACATTATCATACATTCCATTCATGTGGATGAGCTTCGTATCATTAGCGCTAGCAGTTATATACGGATATACAGGGAAATTCATTTGGTATGTTGATGATGCTGAAAAAGGAAAACAAGCGTCATAATATAAGGAAAAATCATCCCTTTCGTTGATTTGTTATAGAGTTTTTCATGTTATAGTACTAAGTCAACCCGTAAGTTCGATTCGAACTTACGGGTTGTTCAGTTTCCGATGATATTAGTATATTTCCCATACCAAAAAGCAAAATATATAGTATCAAAAACAGGAGGAGAGATATGACTGAATCGCTACTGCTGGAGTATGGGGGAGTTATATTAATTCTTATCGCACTAGAAGGAGTATTATCTGCAGATAATGCTCTTGTACTTGCGATTATGGTTAGACATTTACCTGAAGATGATCGTAAAAAAGCGTTGTTTTATGGATTGTTTGGAGCGTTGATATTTCGATTTGGATCATTATTTTTAATTTCATTTCTTGTGAATGTATGGCAGATGCAAGCGATTGGTGCGGTTTATTTATTGTTTCTTTCTGCTAGAAGTTTGGTTAAAATATATCGAAAAAAGAAATGGCAAAGAGTAAAGCATGGAGAGCAGGAAAACAAGATTGAAGAAAATACCCCGAAAAAGAAAAGTGGTTTTTGGCTAACGGTTTTGAAAGTAGAGATTACAGATACTGCATTTGCGATTGATTCAATTTTAGCTGCAGTGGCTCTTACATTAACAATTACACCACTAAATAAAGGGATGATAGGTGGCCTTGACGCAGGGAGATTTTTTGTTATTTTAACGGGTGGAATGGCTGGTTTAATTATTATGCGATTCGCAGCTACTTACTTCGTAAAGTTATTGCGTGAAAGACCTGGTCTTGAAACGGCAGCTTTTATGATTGTTGGATGGGTAGGTGTGAAACTTATTGTTTCAACACTAGCACATCCTATGGTTGGAATCATTGATACAGATTTCCCCCAATCAGTTACGTGGAAAGCTATTTTTTATATTATATTACTTGCGATTGGCGTTTGTGGTTGGTTTTTATCTCCTGATCCATTTGAAACATAATTTTTCAAATATAGAATTATGAATAAATAAGAGTGAGAATCCTTATCATTTGAGGGGAAGTCTGTTACAATAAAAAATGTAGCTATTATATTTTCAAGGGGATGAAAACATGGAGTACAGAATTGAGAGAGATACATTAGGAGAAATGAAAGTTCCGGCTGATAAATTATGGGCAGCGCAAACACAGCGCAGTAAAGAAAACTTTCCGATTGGAACGGAGCATATGCCGCTTGAAATTGTGCAAGCATTTGCGATTTTAAAGAAAAGTGCAGCGATTAGTAATCAGAAATTAGGGAAGTTATCAGAAGAAAAAGCTCAGGCGATTGTAGAAGCAGTCGATGAGATCTTGGCAGGAAAATGGGATGAACATTTCCCACTTGTTGTATGGCAAACAGGTAGCGGTACACAATCGAATATGAATGTGAATGAAGTAATCGCAAACCGCGGGAATCAAATTTTAAAAGAAAAAGAGCTTGATGTACATATTCACCCAAATGATGATGTGAACATGTCTCAAAGCTCAAATGACACATTCCCAACAGCACTTCACGTTGCTTGCGTGATTGCGGTAGAAAATCAAGTATTACCAGCGATTATAAAATTAAAAGAAACGTTAAAGAAAAAAGTAAATGAGTTTCAAAATATTATTAAAATCGGTCGTACGCATTTGCAAGATGCAACGCCTCTAACATTAGGTCAAGAAATTAGTGGTTGGCACCGTATGCTTGAAAAAACGGAGCGTATGATTGCAGATAGCAATACATATATGAAAGAGCTTGCCATTGGTGGTACTGCAGTTGGCACGGGCATTAATGCGCATCCAAAATTTGGTGCGATGGTGGCAGAGGAAATTAGTCAGTTTACAGGAAAACAATTTGTATCAGCTCCAAATAAGTTTCATGCATTAACAAGTCATGATGAAGTTGTTTTTGCACATGGTGCGTTAAAAGCATTGGCAGCGGATTTAATGAAGATTGCAAACGATGTACGTTGGCTTGCAAGTGGTCCACGTAGTGGTCTTGGTGAAATTATTATTCCTGCGAATGAACCGGGAAGCTCTATTATGCCGGGGAAAGTAAATCCAACGCAAAGTGAAGCATTAACAATGGTTGCGGCGCAAGTTATGGGGAATGACGCAACAATTGGATTTGCAGCGAGCCAAGGTAACTTTGAGTTAAACGTATTTAAGCCAGTAATTGCATATAACTTCTTACAATCTGCTCGTTTATTAGCAGATGCAACAGTTTCGTTCAATGATAAATGTGCAGTTGGTATCGAAGCAAATGAAGAGGTGATTAACCAAAATGTAAATCGTTCTTTAATGCTTGTTACAGCATTAAATCCACATATCGGATATGAAAATGCAGCGAAAATTGCGAAACATGCTCATAAAGAGGGATTAACATTAAAAGAAGCAGCATTACAATCAGGGTTATTAACGGAAGAACAGTTTGATGAAATTGTAGATCCGAAGAAAATGATTGCGCCGAAAGAATAATCTTAATGAATAATGAAGAGCCAAGGTTTTAATTTTAAAATCTTGGCTCTTTTTTCATGGTAAAATATTTGAAATGAAAGGGAGGTGAGGAGAATGAAATATGCCATTTCTACATTATCAGTGCTTATCACATATATCGTATTACAATTGTCATCAAGTACTATCATATACTTTTATATGCAGGATTCACCGGAGTGGACGAGCGTCGCAATGCTAACCCCAGCAGTATCTACGAATCACTTCTTTGAGATTGAATACATACAATTACTCTTTGTTTTTTTATCTTCCATCGTAGGATTTGCAACTCTTAAACTTATTGAAAGAAGAGAAAGGGGAGCAAGACAAAGTAAATCTAGTAATTAGTTTCACATGATAACGCTTATGTGCTATAAAAAGCTCCATATTAGAGAAAACATGGAGCTTTCATAATTTTCATGAACGAGTAAATTTAAAAATTTCATTAGCGGCTCTAGCATAACCACCCGCGTTACGAAATGATTGACTAATTTTTTTTGTATTCTTTTTATAAATGGGATTTATTAACATTGTACTAACGGCTTCTTTGATATCCTCCACCGATAATTGTTGAATATTTAACATCATTCCTGCACCAAGTTCTCTTACTCGTTCAGCAATCGTATGTTGATCATTTATGATAGGAAGCATGACTAAGGGTACTTCAAAATAAAGTGATTCACTGGTGCTATTCATTCCACAATGGCTAATAAAGACATCAGTTTGGCGAAGTATATCTAATTGAGGAACATAGTTACGAACAATAAAATTATCTGGTATATCTCCTAGCTGTTCCGCTGTTAATTGTTTGCCTATACTAAGCACTACTTTAACATTTAAATCTTTTAAAGCGACGAAGCATTTTTGATAAAATTCAGGCTGGTTGTTCATAATCGTCCCCATAGAAATGTAAATTACACGTGTTCTTTTTAATAGGTCAATTGGAAAATCGTTTGAAGTTCCATTTTCAGCAATGGAAGGACCGACAAAAATATAGTCATTTTGAAAAGCATTGCTATTTCTTTGGAAATAGGAGGAAGTAAAGACGATATTCAAATCTCCTGAACCAGGGCAAAGTAAAAAGTTATCAGGTAATGGAATATCATATTTATTTTCTAAATATAATTTGCGGTTGGTGATTTCTTCTAATTGTAAAAATGCTTTTAACATGGCCAAACGCTTTTGTTTTTGTTCCATATCATCTATTCCTGTCAGAGACATATTTACTTTTGGATCTTGTGAATATGCGAAAGTGGCCCAAGTTGCAATAGATAATAACTTGCTTTGGTGAGCAATCCATTTTCCAGGTAAAGACTGTGCATCGTATATGATGTAATCATACGTTTCTTTGGAAATTTCCTCTAGAATGGAGTCGGTGATCATTTCCATTGCATTTAGAAATTGTAATAAATATTCTTTAGGTTGGGAAGCCATAAGCCCCATACTTTCTGCAAGATTTCTTTGTGCCTTTTGATCAACGGGACGGAACTGAGCACCTACTTTTTTGATTTTTTCTTCAAAATGATTTGATGAATAATAGACAATATGTTCTCTGCGTTTTACTAAATCATTTACTAATTCTAATGTTGGATTTACATGTCCTTCCCCACCTATGTTGATGTAAAGTGCTTTTTTCATATTTATCCCTCCAGTAAATATAGTTTGATACAAGTCTAAGCGAAGAGAATATAAGTTTTATCAGTAATGATTCCTGTAGCAGTGCGAATTACAGAATATGATGGTTATAATCATAAAGTAGATTATTATGCTGAGAAATATTGTGTAATAAGATCTCTATTTTCATTTTTTTGGATGTGTATTTCATCTTTAAATGAATCTTAAAAAACAAACGTATTTATTTTCTGTTTGAATTATAACAAACGTTTTTGGTTATAGTCTATAAAAATGTTTTAACGGTGCAGTCGATTCTGTTTTTGTGCGGGGGAATTATATGTTGTATTCATATGGAGTTGAAATAGACAATCCCCATGAGACTTCTTTTTGTTAGTATGCCTATTAGTGCGCACATTTGTTTTATTAGACAAAAAATTAGCTTTTACAATCCCGCTTCTATTTAGATATTTCTATAAATTTAAGGTAGGTAAAAAGCGATTCTATGTCGTAAAGGGAAATTCCATCAATATTAATCTTTGTTTTTTATCCCGCATTAACGTTTCACTTTATATCTACTATACATTCAGTTTAGATAGAGTTAAAAAACAATAACAGAAGCGTTAACCTAATATGGTAAAATTTAAGTGTATTATGAATGAGAATTAAATAATTAACTGAAGAAAAAGGGGATTGCATATGCTTGAAGAGTTATTAGAGGGTATGTTTGATGATGTAGGAGATAGGAAACAAGCAGTTATTGCAAATCATTTAGGGGAGAAAGGTTTTTGTAAAAAAAAGGTGGTTATTCAAAAGGGAATGCTTTCTTTTTATACAAAAGAATTTTCAATAGATCAAGAAATGGTAGGAAATCATTTTAATGCTCGAATTAATGGAGAGCAAGGAGTAATACTATCTTGGGTGACAGATAGACAAGAAGTAACAGGAATTTATATTGAAACGAAGGAAATTGATAGGATATTAACAAAATCGATTAAAGTCAATGGAAAAGACACTTATATTATTAATACGAGAAGAAGTGATTATCGTATTATTAAACAAAATTGATTAATTATAATAGTTGGTAGGTGAGTTAAATGAATCCTTTAGAACTTGCAATAAACACAGTTTTAGGTCAAGTAGTAAGAGTGCTTGATTGGAATATTGATAAATATAGCCATGGGAAAATATATATGGATTTAGGAAAATATGATATGAGGGATTTAAGTATTGTATTACAGGAAGGGCATTACGATACTGAAAACGGGAAACTCCAAGTAGAAAATGAAACGCGTGTTTTTTCGTTTTGTGTAGAATGTGATAAAAGAGAAGATGGGGCGCTAATTTTGTCCTATTTAAATAAAGATAATGTTGTGACTGGTAAATATATTGAAGCAAAGACGATTAATTCACTATATAGAAAAATCATGAAGATTAATGGGAGAAAAGGTTATTTAATTAGTACTAACCACAAAGATTATTTTCTTATTAAAGAATAAAGGTACATCTGATACCCTTACGTACTGTGAAATCGCATAGTTGTTTTTTAAAGAAAATGTTATTAATGATGGAATCGTAATGTATAGAATGTCATGAAAGATTAGAGGTAAAGAAGAGAGTTAGTAAGTTTGACAATTCATAGGATAGACAAACTTGCTAATATGATTAATTGGTAGGTTTGTCAATTACTTTTAGGTTGGGACATTTGTTTTTTTATAAACTGATAAATTTTTTCTCTTCTTGTGGCACACAAACTGTTAAAGTATCAAATAGTCCATACATAATTTCTAATCGTTGTCTTGTCCATTATTTTGAACCTAATTGTTTTCCATAATATTTTATGTGACGTACATTTTTAAAGGGGATTTCAGTAGTTGTAAAAAAGTACTTAACGACTAGTGAACCATTAGTTATTTCATAAGTAGATCTATACAGAGAGAAAAGGTTGAATAGATTCAATAGCATAATACAACTAAAATAAATATGATCATCACCTTGAATGAAAATTTGTGCACACCCAATAATGCTTACTAATATAAAGATAAATACGTGTACAGGATTTTTTAAACTTTGAACTTCATTTCTAATCACCTCTGAAATTTTGCTTTATTAAACAATTGCATATTTTGTTCTCAGGGAATTCATGTGAAATTTTAAAATGTGAATTATGATATCTCTATTTGGGATTTGATAGGGAATGTGTATGCTGTTTAGTTTTTAATATTCAGGGTGGTTTAGAGTACGGTATAAAAAAGGTATGATGATAGGTGTACTATTTGTATGTCTTTTCACTTTGAATGGTTGTGAATATTCGAATGGATTTCAAGGGGATTAGAACCCACTAACGAATAAAAAAGAAATCATAAAAATAAGTAAGACTTTGATCCACGTTGTGACGAAACAATAAGCCGTTGTTTTTTTATGATGATATGACAATAGAAATGGAGAGTAAATAAAGTGACATAATCGGGTGTAATAAAAACAAAAATCTTTTAATAGATTTTTGTTTTTTTAATTAACTATAAAATTCCTTCAAAAAAATGAATACGAGTCCCATGTTTAACAAAATCATTTTCACGTAGATATGGCACTGTTCATTTTATATCTTCCAATGATTTTATAGTAAACAAAGGCTCTTGAATGATTACTATAGCGTTTTAAACATACCCTTAGAAATTTTTTATCAAAAGATAATTCTCATTAATGGAGTGGAGTACCTGTAAAAAGATAAGATTCTTTCATTTTGTATCATAAGTAAACACCTCTCTTTAAACAAATACAAACATTTTTGTATTTGTTTATAAAATAAGTAAACATAATGTTGAAAAGTTTATATTGTTTATGGTAATATGATGAAGTCGATAAACGATATCGTAATTTGTTTGCATTAATAACAAACTATTTGGAGGATTGTTTAGTATGAGTGATATTTCAGAGCGCTTTTGGGAAGCCACAGTTGAGGAACTGAAAAATGGATATGTATTTGAAAAGGAAACAGAAGAATACATTTGTTTAGCTTGTGGAGAAAAATTTATTAAAGGTGTTATTTATCAAGACTACAATGTTTTGTATGAAGCAGAGAAATTCGCACAGTTGCATATTGAAAAGGAACATACATCTATGTTCGACTATTTATTAAGTCTTGATAAGAAGTTTACAGGTTTAACTGACTTACAAAAGAAGATGGTACAGTTTTTTTATATGGGTTTAAATGATAAAGAAATTGTGAAAGAACTGGATGGTGGAAGCACATCAACAATTCGAAATCATCGCTTTACATTACGAGAGAAGATGAAACAGGCTAAGGTGTTTTTAGCGCTAATGGAATTATCAGAAGTGCAGTCTAAATTTTTACCAATTCATCGAACAGCTACAATGGTGGATGACAGATATAACATTACAGAAGAAGAGAATGATGAAGTGCTGAAATTGCATTTTACAGAAGGATTAGATGGGCCACTTGTTAAATTTCCGAAGAAACAAAAACGCAAACTTATTATATTGAGACATTTAGTGAAAAAGTTTGATAGTAGTGAGAAGTATACAGAAAAAGAAGTGAATCAAATTTTAGAACAAGTGTATCCAGACTTTGTAACTTTGAGAAGATACTTAATTGAATATGGTTTTCTAGATCGAACACCTGATGGAAGTAAATATTGGGTTAAGTTATAAGGGAAAATAAAGAAAGGAGAAAGGAAAATGAATAGAAGAGCAGAATTAAAACAATTATACAAAGAAACAGAGATTGAAGCTGGTGTTTATCGTATTACAAATACAAAAAATAAGAAAATGTATGTCGAGCGTACAATGAATTTAAAGACAATGAGTGGAAGACGTTTTGAACTCAATGTAGGTTCTCATACAAATAGAGCCTTACAAGATGACTGGAAGCAGTACGGTGCAGATGCATTTGAATTTGAAGTGTTAGAAGTCTTGAAAAAGAAAGAGACTGGGTATTTTAATGCTAGGGAAGAATTGAAAAAATTAGAAGAGAAGTGGCTGAAGGAATTGCAGCCATATGGAGAGCGCGGGTACAACCGAGCAGTCTCTTAATAAAAGGAGAAATGAAAGTTGAAATCACCGGCAGATAACATTCAAGAAGGTGTAGAATCACAAGATCAACAAAAGGAAGGGAAGCCGATATGGAAATCAATGTCCATGTTTTTAGTTCCCTTACTTTTAAGTAATGTATTACAATCAGTTGGACAGTTGTTTGGGATGGTAGTAGTAGGGCGATGGCTTGGTGTAAATGATTTAGCTGCCATTTCTGCGTTTTTCCCATTGTTCTTTTTACTTGTTTCATTTGTAATTGGAATTGGTTCGGGTAGTTCTATTTTAATCGGGCAGGCATTTGGTGCTCGTAATGAAGATCGTGTGAAAGCGGTCGTTGGTACAACACTCACGTTTACATTTATTATTGGAGCCGTTTTAGCAGTAGTAGGAAGTATATTCGCCATGGATATTATGCGTCTAATGGGGACACCAGAAAATATTATTGATATGAGTGTACACTATGCACGCATTTTATTTATTTCAATGCCAGTCTTATTCTTATATTTTGCATATACAACATTTATGCGAGGGACAGGAGATTCTAAAACGCCATTTTATTTTTTAATAGTTAGTACAGTATTGAACATGCTATTATTACCTGTTCTTATTTTTGGGTGGTTAGGGATGCCGAAACTTGATGTTTATGGAGCAGCTTATGCCTCTGTAATATCAACGATTATAACGTTTGTTGTTATGCTTATTTATTTAAAGAAGAAAAATCATCCATTGCAATTGGATGAAACGGTACGAAAATATCTTCGTATGGATTGGGAATTATTAAAGTTATTACTACGCCTTGGCATTCCGGCAAGTATTAATATGATATTAGTCTCATTATCTGAGATTGCAGTTATCGCATTTGTAAATCGCTTCGGTTCTGATGCGACCGCAGCCTATGGAGTCGTGAACCAAGTAGCAAGTTATGTACAAATGCCAGCAGTCAGTCTTGGAATTACGGTATCGATCTTTGCTGCACAATCCATTGGTGCGAATCAATTTGATCGATTACAGAAAGTTGTTCGAGCAGGAATTGTGATGAACTATATCATCGGCGGTGTATTAATTGCTCTTATTTACATGTTCTCAAGAGAAATTCTATCACTGTTCCTAACAAGTCCCGATACAATTGAAATCGCGCATAGTTTAGTTATGATTACACTATGGAGTTATTTAATTTTCGGTCATGCACAAATTATTGGTGCAACAATGAGAGCAAGCGGAACCGTACTATGGCCAACCGTTATCGGTGTTGTATCGATTTGGCTTGTAGAAGTACCAGTTGCTTATTTCTTATCATACCATACGGATCTTGGTATAGAAGGTATATGGATTGGCTATCCAGCAGCATTTATTGTGAGTTTGATTTTACAATACGGGTATTATAAGCTTTCGTGGCAGAAGAAGCGAATTACTCGTCTTGTTAGTTAGAAAGTAAATGAAAGTGTCCCTAAGATGAAGGCTTAGGGACATTTTCATTTGTATGAGTACAACGAACTCATAAATAACTTTTCAAAGTCACATCAAAATGGTGTCTCATGAGTTTTCCATTATTCATATAGAATTCCCAGGCTTTCTCTGGATCCCCGATAATTTCAAAGGAATTTTCTGTTATATAAAGAGCGCAATTATCCTCTAAAGCAATGCCTTCTACATCACATGCATGGTTTTGTAAGAATAGATGGAAAGCAGTCGCTCTATCCGGCTGATTGTAATGGGGACAGAAGTGTTTGTTGACCATATTCCAGCCGGGGCTTTCTATATAGCCTTCTCCTTTGTAATTTGAACGAAGTCCAGTTGTAAACCAACACATAGCACCAGCGCTATATCCTGCAATGAATGTTCCATTATGCAAGGCTGCTATTAACTTTTCATCAATTTTGTTTTCTTTCCACTTTTCAAGCATATGAATATAATTTCCTCCACCTAGATAGATAAAATCAGCAAAATGAATCATTTCACTTATTTTATCTTCGCTATAGCTTTCTTTTATACAACATAGGGTGTGAACATCACACTGTAACTGCTTTTCAAATGTTTCTCTAAATTCTTTTATATAACTTTCATCATCATTGCTTGCCGTTGGGATAAACAATACCCTTGGAGATTGTTTGCCAGTTAACTCTACAAGTCGTTGATTTATATGGAAATGATCTGTCTGTTCGAGATAACCTCCGCCAATTACAGCTAACTTCATAATGAAGCACCACCTAATAGATTTTTGTTATCTGTAGAATTTCGCTACAGGGGAGTTTCTTTCCTTCTGTAACAAAAGATGAAAATAGGAAAGTGTTCTTAAATAAAGGGAAGGGATGTACTGTATAGAATTTAGTAGAAAATAATGAGATAATGTTAGGGGGAATCAGTATGTTTGTAAAAGTGTATCAATATCATATACAAATTGAAAAAAGAGAGAATACTTCGAGAGTCAAGAAAAAGCAAAACAGTTATATCAGAAATATATGTTCTTTCGTTCTGCATATTTGAAGAGTAATGAAGATGAGGAAACATTTAAGAAAAGTATCGAGCTTGTTAATCATGAAAAAGAATTAGAAAAGCTTTGGAAGTGATTGGAGTGTATTCTTGATCCTAAAAGAATTGAAATTATGGAGGAGAATTTTGTATAAGTGAAAGAAATCATGTAGCACTAATCATAATTCCATATTTGACCTTTTATTCATTTTATACTACAATTCGTAGTGTGATAGGAGGTAGTATATGTTCACACAGAACTATAAGTTAAATGAACAAGGCTTAAACCATTTCTTTGGACCGCTCGAAGCGAAGATTATGGAGATTATCTGGAATACCCCGGATATTACGATTAAAGAAGTTCAGCAAAAGCTCAGTGAAGAATCTCCAGTGAATTTTAATACAGTAATGACTGTGATGAATCGGTTGGTAGAAAAAGGACACTTACAAAAACAAACGGTAAAAAGAAGCGGTGTATATCGTGCTGTACAAACGAAAGAGTCCTTTTTATCAAATCAAACAAAGAAAATGACACAGGAATTAATGGGGGAGTTTGGTAATCTCGTTGTGAATCACATGTTAGATGAACTAGACCAAGCTGATCCAGCTTTAATAAAGAAGTTAGAAGCAAAACTAAATCAATTGAAAAAAGAGGACTAGTATGATGAAGTGACAAATACGAAAGATAGTATTGTTAGCAAGCATCATTAGTATTCTTTTTTTTTGTATGTTAGTGTACTACGTTACATACCCACTGCTCTTTGGAAATAAGGCATTTTTTCTATCACGGTTTTGCCTATTTGAGTTGCAAAAGCATATGAGAGAATTATCAATCATTCGCATTGTAATGGGAGGATTGTTGTTATTTACTTTATTTGTTGTATGTAAAAGAGTGTGGAAGCAGTTTTTCTATAGCCAAAAATTAAAGCGAAACCTAGTTAGGATTACTCGTAAAGAAAAACAACTGTACTTGTTACCGTCATTAGAAGTTACGGCATTTACAATTGGATTGATTCACCCGAAGATTGTTCTTTCAGAAGGTGCGTTTCAATCGTTTACAGAAGAAGAAATTGATGCGATTGTATTGCATGAAGAATATCATCAAAAAAATCGTGATCCTTTAAAATTGTTTCTCTTTACGGTGTTAGTAGAAGGGATGATGTATATTCCGGTATTGAAAGGGATGTTACAGCGTTACCATACGTATCAGGAACTATTGGCTGACAAATATGCGATGGATCAAATGAAATCATCGTTTGAGTTAGGTAGTGCATTATTAAAATTAATTAAAATAAAAACAGCATCTAATCCATTTGTAACAGCGTCGTTTGCGAAGACGGCAATCAACTTACGTATTGAGCAAATTGTTAGTCCGTCATCTGTAAAGCTTGGTATGCCGTTACATACAAATTCAGTTTACGTAACTATGGAGCTATTTCTTATTTCCTTTGTACTCATTATTGGAGAGTGCATATAGCCTCTTTTTTTAATATTTAACACTACTATGTGTAGTGTTTTGCGGGAGGAGTAAAATGAACGCAGCAGATTTAACGATATGGCTTGTAGTAGGAGCAGGGATACTTTCATTTGTATCACCATGTTCGCTGCCGCTATATCCATCTTATTTATCGTATATTACAGGTGTTTCCATTCAAGATTTAAAAGAAAACCGCGGTATGATGCAAAAATCAGCACTGATGCACACATTGTTTTTCATAATTGGTTTTTCCATTATATTTTATGCACTAGGTTTATCTGTAAGTTGGATTGGTGTAACCTTTGCCTCCAATCAAAGGCTCATTCAACAAATTGGTGGAATCTTTATCATCATCATGGGTTTATTTATGACAGGGCTGATTCAACCGAAGTGGCTTATGTCCGAAAAGAAATTTCATTATAAAAGTAAATCGACTGGATATATTCGATCTATTTTTGTTGGTATGACATATGCAGCTGGATGGACACCATGTGTAGATCCGATATTCTCCGCAGTGTTAATGCTAGGTGCGACTAACCCAGATGAGGCACTTCTTTATATTACAGCTTATACACTTGGTTTTGCGGTTCCATTCTTTGTTATGGCATTTTTTATAGGTAAGGTAAAATGGATTGTTACATATGCTGGTGTCATGATGAAAATCGGCGGTAGCATGATGATTTTGACAGGTATTTTACTTTATACGAATCAAATGACGAAAATAACAGCATTTTTTATTCGATTATTTGATGGATTTACAGGATTTTAAAAATAGGGGGACAGAAAGTGAAAAAACTAATTGCAATTATACTGGCTGGAGCACTTATTTGGGCTGGAGTTAACTTTTATAATTCTAAGCAAGAAGAAAAAGAAAGGAAAGCAAAACAAGCAGCACTACAAGAGAAAGAAGTATTACCTCAAGTAGGATTTAAAGCACCGAAAATTACACTTAAAGGACTAGATGGGAAACTGTATTCATTAAATGATGCAAAAGGAAAACCGTATATTATTAATTTCTGGGCATCATGGTGTGGACCGTGTGAAATGGAAGCGCCAGACTTAGTTCGTCTTTATGATAAGTATAAAGAAGACGTTGAAATTTTTGCGGTAAATGCAACAATTGGGGATCCGGTACAAGAAGCAAAGGCGTTTGCAGATCGTTTCGGATTTAAGTTCCCAGTTTTATTAGATATGGATGGAGTGGCTGGACTTGATTATAAAATTGTTTCATTACCAACAACATTTTTTGTTGATAAAGATGGGATGATTGTAGATCAAGCACGAGGAGTATTACCTCCAGATCAACTAGAAAAGAAATTTAAACAATTAATTGAGAAGTAAAAGGGGACATCCTAATGATGATGGACTGGATGGTGAAAGTACAGCCGATTTCTCTTATAGTGGGAAGTTTATTTGGACTTATGCTCATGAAATTAAAAATGAAAAGTCAAGGTATCCCATATGAGAGAATAATGGATGCAGTAACAAATGGACTTTTTATCATCGTACTAACATGGAAATTTGTGCCGACAATTTTGAATCCAGGGTGGGCATTTCAATCACCATGGCAAGCGTTACTCGCTGTAGGAAGTGCCCAACACATTATAATGGGTTGCTTGATTGCTAGTGGATATGTTATATGGAGAAGTAAAAAGGTTAACTTTTCACTTTTGGTTTTACTAGATGCACTTCCTTTTGGGATTGGCAGTATAATTATTTTTTATTTTCTATTTCATCAGCACGTTGGTGTGAACACAACAATGCCGTGGGGAATGAAACTGTATGATTCGAAATTTTCCTATCATCCTATATATATGTATGAAATTATAATAGCAATCTGCATATTGGGATGGTTATGGAAAGAAAACGAGAGACTAGGAACTAGAAAATACATAAGTTATTTTCTAATTATAGAAGGAATTGCTCATATTTTTATTTCACTTATAAGTGAGCAGGTTCCGGTATTATTCGGTCTATCTATGCAGCAGATACTTATTTTTGCTGTGATTAGTACAGGTATTTTGTTACTTCCGAAAAAAACAGCAACATACACAAACTGATGTGAGTGTGTTGCTGTTTTTATAGATTGTATAAACCGGTATCTTCTTATTTTATCTCTCTTTACAACCATCATTTAGAGGAATACATTAACAATCAGAATAGCTCAATGTAGATTTTAAAGCCAAATAATAAATCGCTTAATCCACTTTAGGAACTTTTTAAACTGACGATTGGTTATTTGGTGGGATTTTACTAGGTACTATATTTATAATCGGTGCACTAACATTTTTGCCTGTGCTCGTGCTTGGACCAATTGCCGAATCTCTGACCATATCATAATTACGTTGCTGCAAAAAAGAAGGGCAATACATATTACTTATGTATTGCCCTTTTACTGTGTTTTGAGCTGAATGTATTAGAAAATAGGTGGGGTAACTGAAAATAAGACAACTGCATTTTGATTAAAATTATTTATCCACTTATGTTTTAAATACGCTGGTATTTTTACACTATCACCAGTTTCTAATATATACTCTTCTTCATCTAAATACACTGTAATCTTTCCTTCTAAAACAAATGCTACTTCTTCTCCTCTATGCTCTAGAAGATTTTCCGAGGAAGAAGTGTTCGGAGGCACAGTCATAATTGTTGTTGCTAAATTTCCTGTGAAATCTGGTGATAACAATTCATAGGATAAATTATCAATAATCATTTTTTTTCGTTTATTGGAACGTACGATTAGATCGTCTGTATTTGTTTCTTCTAGTAAAAAACTAAATGTTGGAACATCAAGAGCTTTAGCTAATACTTTTAATGTTTGGATGGAAGGATTAGCAGAACCACGTTCAATTTGACTTAGCATAGACGGCGTAATTTCAGCCATCTTTGCTAGTTCTTTACTACTTAAACCTTTGGCTTTTCTTTGTTTTTCGATCTTTTTACCGATATCTATATTTTCCATGATTTATTCTCCTTAACAATAATTTAATTATATTTAAAAAAATTAAATTTAAATTAACATAAAGCTAATTTTGTGTTAAACTGTATTAAAATTAATTTAATTATAATTTATTATACAACTGGCTACAAGGACATGAGGAGGAAGAGAAATGAAGGGGATAGAGGAATTGAAAGAACAATATCCACTATTAAACAATCTAATTTCATTGGAAGAAATATTTTGGACGAATCCGAACATTGAAAATTTCCAAACAGCGATTCAAGCTTCTCCGCTTACGGAGGTCGATGTAAAAGGTGCTGAAGAGAGATTAAAGCGTTTCGCACCATATATTGCAAAAGTTTTCCCAGAAACGAAAGGAACGAATGGGATTATAGAATCGCCTTTAGTGAGAATACCATCTATGAAACGTTCTTTAGAGCAAAATTATGAGCAATCTATATTAGGGGAATTATTACTAAAATGCGATAGTCACCTTCCAATATCAGGCTCAATCAAGGCTAGAGGTGGCATTTATGAAGTGTTGAAACACGCAGAAGAATTAGCTTTTCAGCACGGAATGTTAACGAAGCAAGATGATTATTCCATTTTAGATAGTGATAGATTTCGAGACTTCTTCTCGGAGTATTCCATTGCGGTAGGATCAACGGGTAATTTAGGACTTAGTATCGGCATTATGAGTGCTAAGTTAGGCTTTAATGTAACTGTTCACATGTCAGCTGATGCAAAACAATGGAAAAAAGATTTACTAAGAAGTAAAAATGTAACGGTTATTGAATATGAAGCGGATTATAGTAAAGCGGTAGAAGAGGGGCGTCTGCAAGCAAATGCAGATCCTACCTGCTATTTTGTTGATGATGAAAATTCTCATGATTTATTTTTAGGGTACGCGGTGGCAGCATCTCGATTGCAAAAACAGTTAGAAGAGTTAGAAATTATAGTAGATGAAGAACATCCTTTATTCGTTTACCTTCCGTGCGGGGTAGGTGGTGGACCTGGAGGAGTAGCATTTGGCTTAAAGTTATTGTATAAAGACAATGTCCATTGCTTCTTTGCAGAGCCTACTCACTCCCCATGTATGTTACTCGGTTTAATGACTGGACTTCATGATAAAGTTGCAGTTCAAGATATTGGTGTTGATAATATAACAGATGCGGATGGTCTTGCGGTAGGGAGACCGTCTGGATTTGTCGGTAAAACGATGGAACCGTTTCTAAGTGGTAATTATACAGTTAGCGATTCGCAGTTGTATAAATTGTTAACGGAACTTGCTGATACAGAAAAAATCTACTTAGAGCCTTCTGCGCTAGCAGGTATGATAGGTCCAATGAAATTATATATAGAGGGCAAAGAGTATTTGCAAAAGCATAATTTAACAGAAAAAGTGAATAAAGGTACACACATCGTTTGGGGAACTGGTGGTAGTATGGTTCCTGAAGAAGTGATGATGCAATATTATCAAAAGGGTTTGAATTTAGCGTTAGAGGAACGAAAGTAATAAAAGATGAGGCTTGGATGGCCTCATCTTTTTTATTTAAATAAGATTACCTTTAAGATTGGATGAAAAGCAGTTCAATTTACTGTATATTTAATTAGTCATTCTAATAAATGCTAAAATTCTTTGTTATTTTTAACGTGGTTCATTATAGTATAGGTATAAGCTTTTATAAATATAAAGGGTTACTAATATGAATCGAATACAATTAAGAAGCTTCATTTTACATAATAAGAGGATGTGTATATACAATGTCAATACAGTCAAAATATTTAGCAGGTATTTCACTTGGAGTGATGGGAGTTGGTTTTGCTGCAACAATCCCGTTTCAAGGAACGCTAGCAGGAGAGATTATACAAGGTGGATTTGAAGCGGGATTAGTAGGTGGACTGGCTGATTGGTTTGCAGTTACAGCGTTATTCCGCCATCCGATGGGGATTCCAATTCCGCATACAGCGCTGCTCCCTAAAAATCGGAAACGGGTTACAAAAGGGCTCATTTCTACACTAGAAAATGAGTGGCTAACGAAGGAAAGTATAACGAGTAAAGTAAAAGAAATGCAGTTATCACAAATGGTGTTGCAGATTGCAGAAAGAGAGCTACAATCCGATGCTGTGAAAAAAGGGATTGTTACAATTGCTGAAAAAGCGATTTTTCAAATTGATACCGAAAAGTTAGCTATTGTGATTGAAAAAGAATTAAAAACATATATACATACGGTTAATACAGGAAACATACTGCAAGTCCTTATTGATCAATTGGTTGTGCAAGAATACGATGAAAAAACACTTGATTATATGTTAGTCAAAGCGAAAGAGTGGACAGCCCAAGAAGAGGCTCGTTATCAGCTTGGAAGCTTAGGAATGAAAGCGATGGAAAATATAAAGGTAGATGGATTTTTGCAGTTTACTCTTAAATCGTTCATGAATATTGTGGATGAAGATAAAATTGGAGGGATTTTACAGAAATTTGTAATTAGTAATATTAGTAGCTTACAAAATCCTGATAATAGTACAAGACAGCTTATATTAATGAAAATTCGTCAAGAACTTATTCATGTTAAGGAAAATGAAGCAGTATTACGAGAACTAGAGAAGTGGAAAGAAAACTGGATCAAAAATTGGAATGCTGCTGAGAAGATAAAGGAATTGTTAGGACAAGCACAAGAAAAAGCAGTTGCTTTTATTAAAAAAGAAGAATTTGTAGATCAATATCTTCTTCCATTTGTAACGAAACAAATGAACAAAGTGAAAGAAGATCCAGTAACAGTTCGAAAAATGGAAGACTGGCTGCAAAAGCAAATTGTAAACCTTGTTGAAAACAATCATTCTAAGATTGGAAAACTTGTGCAAGAAAATCTTGATAAGTTAGATGATAAAACGCTAATTGAAATGATTGAAAATAACGTGGGTAAAGATCTGCAGTGGATTCGAGTGAATGGTGCTGTTTGTGGTTTTATGATTGGGTTGGTGTTAGAAGGATTGAAGGCGATTATATAGTTATATATGTAGCATTGGAAAAGAGAACATCTTCGCTTTATTATGAAGGTGTTTTTTATTTTATATTTATGATCCAAGTACTCCATGTCAATGTGAATGGTCCTAGTTGGAGTATTCCTGCTGTTTGGTTTAATCGCAATTGGCTTATCGTTAGCGATGGTATCTTTTGCTAAAAGTTCAACTTCTGGCAGCCTCTGTACAAAAAATCGTTGGTTTTCTGCCGCAGCGCTGGTTACTAGACACAGTGGCAAAGTTACAGCAAGGTATGCAGTTTACAGATTTATATTTAAACATTTTAATTTTATTCGTTTTTGCGATTGCTTTCTTTTTAATTGCCATCTATAAGTTTGACAGAAATAATGATGCGAGGAATTTATTTAATAGAAAGAGGATGCGGTATAATGCTGCATCTTTTTTTGTAATTGTTCATAAAATAAAATCTCTATTGAAATACTATCCGAAGACAATTATTTTGTACGGAAGGAAAATAAAATGGTGAAAAAGATATTACGTATTAGTTTTATTATCATTAGCATAGTAATTTTTCTTTTTATTTGGATGCATATTGATGTAACTCTGGGGAGAAAAATAGAGGCTGAGAAAAATCAACCGAGAGAGTATGCACCTCGTTATAGTGACTTCCAATTATATGTAGATGGAAAATCATTATATAAGCAGCTGTTTTCTGATATTAAAGAAGCGAAATATTCTATTTTTACATTTTTCTATATTATTTCTGATGATGAAAGCAGTCATTCATTTTTAAACTTGTTGAAAGAAAAAGCAGAGGAAGGAGTTCAAGTATATTTATCGATAGACTGGATTAATGATTTATCATTCCAAAGAAAGCTTACGAAGGAATTGAAAGCAAGTGGTGTTCATTTTACATATAGTAGAAAACTTGAATTTCCATTCTTTTTCTATTCACTTCATCATCGCAATCACCGCCGCATTACAACGATAGATGGGAAAATAGGATATAGTGGTGGATTTAATATCGGTAATGAATACTTAGGGAAGGACAAGCGCTTTGGATATTGGCGAGATTATCATGTGCGCTTGCAAGGAGAAGGAGTGAATGATTTAGAAGAACAATTTGTGTTAGATTGGAAACGAGATACTTCAGAAGAAATTACGAGAACAGCTCGACCTAATGTCAAAGGAAAAACGCTACATACGATGTCTAGTTATAATGGTCATAAAGTTGTTACGAAGTATATGGAATTAATAAAACAAGCAAAGAATTCTATCATAATTGCTACATCTTATTTTATACCGAGAGATAAAGAACTCATGAATGCTTTAATTCAGGCAAGAAAACGCGGTGTCTCGGTAAAGGTACTTTGGTCTTACAAACCGGATATTCCACTTATAAAAGAAGCAGCCTATCCGTATATTCGTCAGTCGATTGAAAATGGAATCACTGTATATGGGTATAAAAAGGGAATGTTTCATGGGAAAGTAATGGTACTCGACAACGAAATAACTGTGATTGGTACAACAAATTTTACTTCGCGTAGTTTTCATATTAATGATGAGATGGACTTCTATGTATATGGTGGCCCGATGATTCAACAAATGAATCAAGCGTTAGCACAAGATTTTCAAGATTCAAAAGAGATTACTTCATCATTTTTTGATCATTTATCATTTTTAGAGAAGTACAAAGAAAAAATAGCATGTTTGTTTAATTACTATTTATAATGAAAATGGATGGGAGATTAATGTGAAAGAATTCCATTGTTGTAGAAGGAATTTTAAATAGTAAATGAAATAACATTGTAATTCTTAGTAGAAATAACAAAGGAATTAGCATTCAAAAACGCTCGGAGAATAAACTCGGAGCGCTTTAATTTTTATTGTAGGATTTTTTCAGTCCAAGCCTAAATCATCTATAAGTCTTTTTTTAAATAGTAATGCTTAAAGTCTCTGCCGACATTATCAAGGACACCAAACACTTGATAACCGTGCTTTTTATAAAAATCTAATGCTTGAAAACTTAAAGTATCTACTTTTATGAAGTCGCAATTCTTTTCTAAAGCTATTTGTTCGATTTCTAATAAGAGTTTAGTTCCATATCCTAGTTGACGTATGTCTTCATCAATCATAAAAGTATGAATCTCTAACCAATTCCAGCAAATTTCACCTAATATGCCTCCGCGAATCTTACTGTTTTCATCCTTAAGAAATAAATGAATCTCTTGGTATCTGCCTCTTAAATCTACTGGGAAATGCTTTAAGTTATATTCATAAAGCTGGTTGTTAATGTAATTTTTATCCGTTCCACTTAATTCTTTTGTAATATGTAAATCCATTCATTTCTCCTCCTACAACTTTTCTTGAATAAGTATCGTCATCATCTCAATATACTTATTCTAACACGAGTTTCCTAATATTCTGTTTTTTTTATATCCAAAATGGCCACTGAAACTATCCTTCGATTTAGGTATTCAACATCTATTGTTAATGTGTTGAAAGTAATACCATTTAGAGCATTATTTTAATTGTTCAAACCATATAACATTTAAAAAGCGAGTATAAACTGTATGAAATTTCACACTCAGAAACGTGTTTTTCAATTAAAATATCCTTTGAGGGATAAATAAAGTTGGTTGAGGAGGAATTGGAGTGAATCGTCAAACTGCTATTCGTGAGATTGTAGAGCGTATGTTTATACTTCAATTAAATCATCCTATAAGAGTGGGTGTTAGTGGTATAACAGCCTCAGGGAAAACAATATTTGCAAATGAGTTGCAGCAAGAAATTCATTTGCGAGGAAGAAAAGTAATCCGGACGAGTATAGATAATTTCCACAATCCAAGGATAGTTAGATATTCACAAGGTAAGGAATCAGCTAAAGGATATTATGAAGATGCTCATGATTATAAGGCATTTGCTGAGCGATTATTGATTCCCTTAGGAGCTGGTGGAGATATGCGATATATGATGAAATCACATGATTTAGAAACAGATATGTATATTGAATCGGATCTTATACCAGCGTCAAAAGATATGGTATTCATAGTAGATGGTACTTTTTTATTTAAGAAAGAATTGCAACATTTATTTGATTATAAAATATTTGTAGAAACGGATTTTGAAATTGCAAAAGAACGTGGTTCAAGTCGGGAAGCGAAAGTATTTGGGAATAAAGAGAAGGCAGAGGAAATGTTTTCAAATAGGTATCATGCGGCTTGTCATATGTATATAAAAGAGCACGCGCCAAAGCAATGTGCAGATGTAGTATTAATGAATAATGATATTGAAGCACCGAGGGTTGTATTTAAGAATTTTTGATTTTAGCAGTAGTGTAGAGAGCGGTTATTAGAAGTAGGGTTCATGAATTGTGGATAATAGGGCGTTGTTTTCTTTTCAATGTCATTTGGATATTACTTTTTTAGAAAGTGTGAGGTGCGGAAAAATACCGCACCTATTTTAAAAACCATAATTGCAGTTGCTTTGTTTTTGAAAAGTCATTTTTCTTCTGCGAGTTCTGTTAACCCATGATTAATTAATGTGCCAACATGCTCACCTAAACATATTTTTTTCATAACCCCTGGTTCATCAAAATTAAAGACATGTGCGGGTAATTGATAGTCACGAGCAAGTAATAAGGCTGATTGATCCATCACTTTTATATTGTTCCGAACAACATCATTATAGTTTAAATGACGATACATTTTTGCTGACTTATTTCGTTTCGGATCACTTGTGAAGACGCCATCTACACCTTGTTTTGCGACTAAAATCGCATCGCTATTCATTTCGATTGCTCGCTGGACACTTGGGTAATCTGTTGTAACGAACGGTTGCCCATTCCCACCGCCAAAGATGACGATATATCCTTTTTCTAAATGGTGAACGGCCCGTAAACGAATATAGGGCTCTGCCACCGCTGTAAACGGGATAGATGTCATAACGCGCACTTCTTTATCTGTCTTGCTTGTGAGTACGCCTCGTAGCATTAAACTATTCATAATTGTACCTAATGTCCCTATATTATCCGCTTCCACGCGGTCGATCCCCCATTCCTCAGCTAAATTGCCCCTGAAAATGTTACCCCCGCCAACGACAAGAGAAACTTCAATACCTAAATCGACAATTGATAAAATCTCAGTTGCGATATGTTCTAAACGTTTGGAACCGAAACTATTTCCATCTTGATCAGCTAGAGCGCCACCGCTTAATTTAATTAGAACACGTTTGTATGACTTCATGAATTTATCCTCCTATACATATGACAATAAAAAAGGAGCAGAGGCGAATGCCTTTGCTCCTTTACGAGAAAATGAAATAGAAAAGGAAGAGCTATAATGAAATCTTTTGTATGATTCTTCATAACATCCACTCCTTTTTATTTCAATTATTTTTGAATAAATGTATCTTTTAGATTATACAAAATAATCTGATGTTTTACCAATACTATTTTATTTCTTTATCGTCAGAATGTGTCAATGAATATTTAGAGAAAAAAATTCAAATCTTTTGTGACAAACTTGTAGGTTTTTGTCTGATTTTGTAGGTTCGCCTATATCATGTGAGTAAGCTTTTATCATTATAAATTGAAAGCGTTCGCATGAAGGGGATGAAAATAATATGAAAAAATTCGGATTGGCAACACAAATATTTGTTGCACTTGTTTTAGGGATTGTAGTAGGGGCAATCTTTTATGGCAATAAAACAGCGATTTCTTATATCACACCAATTGGGGATATATTTATTCATTTAATTAAGATGATTGTGGTACCAATTGTTATTTCAGCACTGGTTGTTGCGGTAGCTGGTGTAGGGGATATGAAAAAGCTTGGAAAGCTGGGCGGTAAGACAATTCTTTATTTTGAAATTATTACAACAATCGCAATTTTAATGGGATTAATCGCAGCGAACGTGTTCCATCCGGGAACGGGCGTTGATATGAATAGCCTACAACAAAGTGATATTTCATCATACAAAGAAACTGCTGATGCAACGCAGAAAAAAGGCTTTGCAGAAACGATTGTTCACATTGTACCGACAAATGTATTTGAATCACTGGCACAAGGTGATTTATTACCGATTATTTTCTTCTCAGTGCTATTTGGTTTAGGAGTTGCAGCAATTGGTGAGAAAGGAAAGCCAGTTTTTAATTTCTTTGAAGGTGTGCTCGAAGCGATGTTTTGGGTCACAAACCAAGTTATGAAATTTGCTCCGTTTGGCGTATTTGCACTGATTGCTGTTACAGTTGCGAAGTTTGGTGTGGCAACACTACTTCCTTTAGGAAAATTAGTGCTAGCTGTGTATGTAACTGTTATACTATTTGTTATTGTTGTATTAGGTATTAATGCACGTATGGTAGGAGTAAACATTTTTACATTAATGAAAATTTTAAAAGAAGAACTTATCCTTTCGTTTACAACAGCAAGTTCAGAAGCTGTTTTACCTAATATTATGAGAAAAATGGAAGAGTTCGGTTGTCCGAAGGCGGTTGCTTCTTTTGTTATTCCAACAGGGTATACATTTAATTTAACTGGTTCGGCCATTTACCAAGCATTAGCAGCATTGTTTGTCGCCCAAATGTACGGTGTACACATGTCATTAACGGAGCAAGTTACATTATTATTCGTTTTAATGTTAACGTCAAAAGGTATGGCTGGGGTTCCAGGTGCTTCATTTGTTGTTGTGTTAGCAACATTAGGTTCAATGGGATTACCATTAGAAGGTATTGCATTAATTGCTGGTATTGACCGCATTTTAGATATGATTCGCTCATCTGTCAACGTGTTAGGAAACGCACTAGCAGCTATTGTTATGTCAAAATGGGAAGACGAATTTGATCATGAGAAAGCAAAACAATATGTAGAAACTGTCAAGCAAACAGAAGCAGCATAAGAAATAAATGAGGAGTGGTAATGGTGGCAACAGTAACTGAAACTACAAAAAATGTAAGAATTGAAAAAGATTTTTTAGGTGAAAAAGAAGTACCAATGCATGCTTATTACGGAGTGCAAACAATGCGTGCTGTAGAAAACTTTCCGATCACAGGCTATAAAATTCATGATGGTTTAATTAAAGCATTTGCGATTGTTAAAAAGGCAGCTGCACTTGCTAATATAGATGTGGGAAGATTGGAATTGAAAAAAGGCGGTGCTATTGCCGAAGCTGCACAAGAAATTCTTGACGGGAAATGGCATGATCATTTCATCGTCGATCCAATTCAGGGCGGAGCAGGAACTTCAATGAATATGAATGCAAATGAGGTAATTGCTAATCGTGCCCTTGAATTATTAGAGATGGAAAAGGGAGACTATCATTATATTAGCCCAAATAGTCATGTGAATATGGCACAGTCAACAAATGATGCATTTCCAACAGCAATTCATATTGCAACATTAAATGCATTAGAAGTATTACTACAAACGATGGGTTATATGCATGATGTGTTTGAATTAAAAGCTGAGCAATTTGATCATGTGATTAAAATGGGACGCACACATTTACAAGATGCTGTACCAATTCGTCTTGGACAAGAATTTAAAGCATATGCTCGTGTAATTGAACGCGATATAAAACGAATTCAGCAATCTCGTCAACATTTATATGAAGTAAATATGGGAGCAACAGCAGTAGGTACAGGATTAAATGCAGATCCAGAGTACATTGAAGCGGTAGTGAAACATTTAGCTTCAATTAGTGAGCTACCTCTTGTTGGAGCGGAAGATTTAGTAGATGCAACGCAAAATACAGATGCATATACGGAAGTATCAGCTGCGCTGAAAGTATGTATGATGAATATGTCTAAAATTGCAAATGATCTTCGCTTAATGGCGTCAGGCCCACGTGTTGGATTAGCAGAAATTATGTTGCCAGCTCGTCAACCGGGTTCATCTATTATGCCAGGGAAAGTAAACCCTGTTATGCCGGAAGTAATTAATCAAATCGCGTTCCAAGTAATCGGTAATGATCATACGATTTGCCTTGCTTCAGAAGCAGGCCAATTAGAGCTAAACGTTATGGAACCAGTACTTGTCTTTAATTTACTTCAATCGATTAGCATTATGAATAATGGTTTCCGTGCCTTTACAGATAATTGCCTAAAAGGAATTGAAGCGAATGAGGGACGATTGAAAGAATATGTTGAGAAAAGCGTTGGTATTATCACGGCTGTGAATCCGCATATTGGATACGAAGCAGCAGCTCGCGTTGCGAAAGAAGCAATTGCGACAGGACAGTCTGTCAGGGAGCTTTGTGTGAAAAATGGTGTTTTATCACAAGAAGAATTAGATTTAATTTTAGATCCATATGAAATGACACATCCGGGGATTGCGGGAGCAGCTCTTCTAAAGAAAAATTAAAAGAAGAGGGGACATTCCCCTCTTTTTTGTTTACAATATAGAAGTGGTATATATGAATAAAGGTAGGGATGGTATGAGTAAATTTACGGTTTCCTCTAATGGCGCATTAGAAACAACATTAAGAGGAGTAGAAGTATTAGCAACACCACTTTTAAATAAAGGTGTCGCTTTCACAAAAGAAGAAAGGGAAGAACTAGGATTAAAAGGGCTATTACCGCCAGCGGTATTAACATTAGATGAGCAAGCGCGCCGCGCATATGAACAATTTAGTTCACAGCCGGATGACTTATTAAAGAATGTATACTTAACAGCACTCCATGATCGAAATGAAGTATTATTTTATCGTCTACTGACAGATCATTTACGAGAAATGCTCCCAATTGTATATACGCCAACTGTTGGTGTAGCCATTCAAAGATATAGTCATGAGTATCGCAAACCGCGTGGAATTTATTTATCCATTAATGATCCTTCTGGTATTGAAGAAGCGTTTGCTAATATTGGTGCAACGGCTGAAAATATTGATCTGGTCGTTGTAACAGATGGAGAAGGAATATTAGGAATTGGTGACTGGGGCGTTGGAGGTATTAATATCGCTATCGGAAAGCTAGCTGTTTATACGGCGGCGGTTGGAATCGATCCTAGTCGTGTATTACCTGTCATTTTAGATGTAGGAACGAACCGAGAGGATCTTTTAAATAATCCGTTTTATATTGGAAACCGTCATCCTCGTATAACTGGAGAGACCTATGATACATTTATCGATACATTTGTAAAAGCTGTATGTAACAAGTTCCCAAAAGCATTACTACATTGGGAAGACTTTAGTTCACGTAATGCACGTAAAATTTTAGATAAATATCGTGATCATGTATGTACATTTAATGATGATATTCAAGGAACTGGTGCAGTTTCACTAGCAGCTGTATTATCAGCAGTGAAAGCTTCTAGTGTTCCTTTATGCGAACATCGTGTTGTAGTATTTGGTGCTGGAACAGCTGGAATCGGGATTGCTGATCAAGTGCGAGATGCAATGGTTCGCGAAGGTTTATCAGAAGAAGAAGCAAATGAACGTTTCTGGTGCATTGATCGAAATGGTTTACTTACAGATAACATGAAGGATCTTCTGGATTTCCAAAATCCATACGCTCGTAAAGAATCAGAAGTGCGAGAGTGGAAACAAAATGAAACAATTGGACTTGCAGAAGTTGTAAAGCATGTAAGGCCAACAATTTTAATTGGTACATCAACGGTAGCTGGAGCCTTTACAGAAGAAATAATTAAAGAAATGGCTTCTCATGTAGACAGACCAATTATTTTACCAATGTCTAATCCAACACCACTTGCAGAAGCAAAACCAATAGATTTAATCCATTGGACAGAAGGACGAGCGTTAGTGGCAACTGGAAGTCCATTTGAGCCAGTTACATATGATGGTGTTACGTATATAATTGGACAATCAAATAATGCGCTAATCTTCCCAGGGCTTGGCCTTGGAACAATTGTTGTTCGTGCGAGTGTAATGACAGATGGTATGTTTGCAGCAGCGGCAGAAGCAGTAGCAAGCATGGTAGATACGAGTCAGCCAGGAGCACCTATTCTTCCAGAAGTAGAAGAACTCCGTAACATCTCAGAGATAGTAGCAATTGAAGTAGCCAAAGCAGCAGTTGCTGAAGGTGTTGCTCGCGAGGAACTCAGTGATAACGATATCAGAAAAGCTGTTAAAGAAGCAATGTGGCATCCTGTATATCGACAAGTAAAAGCAGCAAAACAGGTAACGCTATAGAAATGAAGCCCGTTTATATGATAAGCGGGCTTTCTTTGTAAATATAATTCATAAATAGGAAGTGGCATCTTTGAATTGGAATCAATTGTGGAAGAAAGATATGTCCCTTTTAATCATTTTAGTGTTAATTGTTCCAATAGCTGGAGAACTGAATTTTCATCCGTTTAATGATACATTCCGTGTTAGTTTTGGAACACCGATTTTTTTCTTTTTACTATTGTTTTTACGGAAAATACCAGCTATTGTAGCAGGTTTACTCGTTGGGCTATCCGTTGCCATATTTCGAATTAGCCTTGATTGGATGTTGCAAGGAACCTTTGATTTAGCAGAGTCTTTTTATTTGCGTTATCCAGTCTTCTTTTATTATTTTATTTATGGAAGTCTGTTTTCTTTATGTAGAGTAAATAGATTTCATCAAAAACCGTTCATCATAGGATGTTTTGGTATTTCAATTGAAATTATATCAAGTATGTCAGAACTTGCTTTTAATCACTTTTTGGTACTTGGTACAACGATCACAGTTTCGGAAGTAAATAAACTGATTATTATCGCTGTTTTTCGAAGTTTTTTTGCCCTTGGGTTCTTAAATATGATGAGTTTATATGAAACCAGATTAAAAGAAGCGCAGGTTCGGAAAGAAAATGAAAAAATGTTGATGCATCTTTCTAATTTATATGTGGAATCTGTTCATTTAAAAAAGACACTTCAAAATGCAGAATTAATTACACAAGAAGCATATCAATTATATCGGAATTTGCAAGCTAGTAATGATACAAGTAGCATAGAAATGCATAGTAAAAAAGTGTTGAAAATTGCTGGAGAAGTACACGAAATAAAAAAAGATAATCAAAGGATTTTTGCGGGATTATCAAAACTTTTATTAGATAAAAATCTTTCTGAATACATAGAAGGTCATGAGCTTACTGAAATGATTGTCAGGATAAATGAGAAGTACGCTCAGCTATTAGGGAAAGGAATAACATTTTTTAAAAAGATAGAAGGTGAACATGGGCAATACCATGTTTATACTGTATTGTCGATTTTAAATAATTTAGTTGCAAATGCTGTTGAAGCAATTGAAAATGTAGGTACAATTACGATAACGGCTAATCAACGAGATGAAACTGTGATATTTGAAGTGATAGATAATGGTTCTGGTATTACACCAAAGTATAAGGAGCTAGTATTTAAACCAGGGTTTACTTCAAAATATGATCAAACAGGAACACCGTCGACAGGAATTGGCCTTTCCTATATAAAGGAAATGGTGACGGAACTGGGAGGAGAAGTAACGCTTCAGAGCGGAGATTATGAAAGAGGCTGTAAGTTTATTGTAAGGCTACCAAAGTGTAGTTTAATGAGGGAGGAGGCATAAGGTGTTTTATTATATTGTAGATGATGATGAAGTATTTCGCTCCATGTTATCACAAATCATTGAAGATGAAGATCTTGGAGAAGTAGTAGGAGAAGTTGAAGATGGCACTTTCGTTGAAGTAGATCAATTGAATTTTAAAAAGGTAGACATATTATTTATTGATTTGCTAATGCCGATTCGTGATGGAATTGAAACAGTTCGGCACATTGCACCGTCGTTTACAGGGAAAATAATTATGATTTCTCAAGTAGAATCAAAGCAACTGATTGGAGAGGCCTATTTACTTGGGGTTGAATATTATATTACAAAACCATTGAATAAGATTGAAGTTGTATCTGTTGTGCGAAAAGTGATGGAACGCATTCGATTGGAACGATCCATACAAGATATTCAAAAATCATTGAATAACGTTTTTCAATGGGAACAACCGCAAGTGCGAAATGAATCGGTAGTAGAAGAGAAAAAAATAACGGACTCAGGACGCTTTTTATTATCAGAACTCGGGATTGCAGGAGAAAATGGAAGTAAAGATTTACTTAGTATGCTGGAATATTTATGTGGACAAGAAAAAGAGAAAACCTTTGCATATGGATTTCCGGCTTTAAAAGATATTTTTCACCATATTACGGTTAAAAAATTAGGAGAAAGTGCCTTTGAAGCAGAAATTGATAAAGAAAGAAAAGCTTCAGAACAAAGGGTGCGCCGAGCGATTTATCAATCTTTAAATCATCTAGCTTCCCTTGGTTTAACTGATTTTTCAAATCCGAAATTTGAAAGCTATGCTCCGAAATTTTTTGACTTTACAATTGTTCGTAAGCGTATGACAGAAATGACAAAAGAAGAACTAACAACATCTGGGCATACGAGAATTAACACGAAGAAGTTTATTCAAGTATTGTATTTTGAGGCAAAGCGGTTGATGGAGATGGAATAAGAAAGAAGATGCTTAGAAATGGGCGTCTTTTTTTTTGTTTTTAAATTCTGGATTTTATTTCATTTAATGGTAATAAAAGATTATAATTAATTGTAAAAAATACTGTGGAGTACATAAGTAAGGATGTGAATTAAAAATGATAAGCACAATTTTTAGTTACTTACTACTTGGAATTTCTCTCTCAGCACCTGTTGGACCTATCAATGTTGCTCAAATTAATAAAGGAATCAAAAATGGTTTTTTAAGTGCATGGCTTGTTGGAGTAGGAGCGATGTCAGCAGATGTCATTATGATGCTCTTAATTTATTTTGGGGTTTCCGTCTATTTAACAACACCTGTTGCGAAATTGATCATTTGGATATTCGGTTTTTTTACACTACTGTATCTTGGGTATGAAAGCATAAAGGATGCTTCTAAGCAAGTGGAAAGCAAAGAGGATGGAGAAAGAGAACATCCGATGAAATCATTTGCTTCAGGATTCTTAATTGCAATCTCTAACCCACTTAATATTGTATTTTGGATTGGTATTTATGGGGCAGTTTTGACAAGTGCAATTGGTACTGTAGGAAAAGAACAGGCGCTATTGTACAGTATTACAATATTTGTTGGGATTATGATTTGGGATTTATTTATGGCGACTTCTATTCATTTTGGAAGAAGATTTATAAATAACCGTATGATGAAATGGATTTCTATTTTTGCGGGAATTGTTTTAGTTGGATTTGGGATGTATTTTGGATATGAAGCAATTAAAGGGTTAAGAGAAATCATATAAGAGAAGGATTGCGTTATTAGGACGCAATCCTTTTTGTTTTTTTAAGTAATTGTTATTTTATATTGATGTGTATACATGTAAAATGTTGTATGAGAGTAGATAGGGATATTAGAAATGTTTGTATTTTAATGTTTTTTTTATATAGCATATAGAGTGGAGAATGATTATTTTTAGGGAAGGGTCAAAATAATGAGCTTTACATTGAATAAAACAATAATTACCCAATTGTGCGGAAAAACCTCATATAAAAAAGGTGAGGCGTATTATAGGACAAGCAAAGTGAATATTACGGATTATGATGCTGAGAGAAATATTTGCGGAGCGACGGTGAAAGGGAATGAAGATTTTTATGTTACGATAGAAACTGCTGACAATGGTGATATTGTTGGAAAATGCAGTTGTCCCTCGTTAGCTTCTCTTGCTTCATACTGCCAACATATCGCAGCTGTATTACTATATATCAATAATTTTAATCGAACAGGAAAAACATTGGAGTCTAGCGGTTCCATAAATAGTATGTCTCAAGATGTTCAAATAGCGAATGGAATGTTGGATTTATTTGATGATAAGCCACTGCGTCCGAAAAGTAAGCAGCATCGATTTGATACGCGAAAGATACTTGATGTGGAATTTATTTGTATTCCAGTTGTTTCAAAAAACGGGGGAACTTTGTTTGGGATCCAGGTGAAGCTTGAGAAGCTATATCCTGTATATAAGATTAGAGAGTTTCTTAATAAAGTGGAACAAAGAGAGCCTTTCATATGTTCAAATGATTTTACCTACACGCCAGATGCTTATAGCTTGCGTCCGGAAACAGATGCTGTTATTCAACAGTTGATTCAAATGTATCGGAATGAAAAAATGTATGTAGAATCGTTGCAAATGAATTCCGAGCAAGATGAAAGGATGATTTTTATTCCACCTGCTTCATGGGAACATATTCTTACATTGCTTTCTGCTACTCCACTTGTAACGTTTGAATATGATGAACATTCATTCCATGGAATATATATTTCAAAAGAGCTATTACCTCTAGAGTTTGAGTTCAAAAAAAGCAGTAACGGAGGATATACACTTCAGATTGATGGGTTACAACAAGTTCAAGTAATGGATACATATAGTTATGCTCTTTTTGGAGGAAGATTATATCGTCTAAATGCGGAAGATTGTAATCGGCTTATTGAATTAAAGAGAATGATGGATCGGTCTCGAAGTAATCAATGTCATATTCCAGCTGGGAAAATGGAGCATTTTATAGCGAAAGTAGTGCCAGGTTTAATGAAGCTTGGAAACGTCCGAATTGATGAGGTTGTATCGGAACGTATTGAAAAAACACCTCTTAAAGCCAAGTTGTTTTTAGATCGAGTCAAGAATCGATTACTTGCCGGACTAGAATTCCAATATGGAAATGTTGTTATCAATCCGTTAGAAGGGGATGGACAACCATCAGTTTTCAATCGAGATGAGAAAAAAGAACAAGAAATTTTAGAAATTATGAATAATAGTGCCTTCGCGAAGACAGAAGGTGGTTATTTTATGCATAATGAGGAAGCAGAATATAATTTCTTATATCACGTCGTTCCGAAGTTAAAGAGTTTACTGGAGATTTATGCGACAACTGCTATTAAGTTACGAATTCATCGAGGGAATAGCGGGCCTATGATAAGGGTAAGGCGGAAAGACCGAATAGATTGGTTATCATTCCGTTTTGATATAAAGGGGATTCCTGAGTCTGATATTAAAAATGTATTGGCTGCACTTGAAGAGAAACGTAAGTATTATCGATTAGCAAACGGTTCATTATTATCATTAGAGAGTAAGGAGTTTAATGAAATCAATCAGTTTATAAAGGAATCGGGTATTCGAAAAGACATATTACAAGGCGAGGAAGTGGATGTACCACTAATTCGCAGTGTGAAATGGATGAGTTCGCTTCAGGAAGGAAATGTTTTGAGTGTAGATCAATCTGTTCAAAAATTGGTGGAAAACATTCAAAACCCTAGAAATCTAAAGTTTACTGTACCGGACAGCTTAACTACGGTACTTAGAGAGTATCAAAAATATGGGTTTGAATGGATGAAGACACTCGCATATTATCGTTTTGGTGGCATATTAGCAGATGATATGGGACTTGGTAAAACGCTGCAAAGCATTACTTTTATCGCTTCCATTTTGCCTGAAATTCGAGAGAAGAAACTACCTGTTTTAGTCGTATCGCCGTCTTCTTTAGTTTATAACTGGCTGAGTGAACTAAAGAAATTTGCTCCTGATATACGAGCTGTTATCGTCGATGGAAATCAAACAGAGCGCCGAAATATTTTAAAAGATGTTACAAAGTTTGACGTTATTATTACGTCATATCCTTTATTGCGAAGAGATGTAAGGCTATATGCACAGCCATTTCATACGTTATTTTTGGATGAGGCGCAAGCGTTTAAAAATCATACGACGCAAACTGCAAAGGCAGTGAAAACGATTCAAGCAGAGTATCGTTTTGCACTGACCGGAACTCCTGTAGAGAATTCATTAGAGGAACTTTGGTCCATTTTTCATGTAGTATTCCCGGAATTGCTTCCAGGAAGAAAAGAGTTTGGAGACTTGAGGCGTGAAAACATTGCAAAACGAGTGAAGCCGTTTGTATTACGTCGTTTAAAAGAAGATGTCTTGCAAGAATTACCGGAGAAAATAGAGCACTTACAATCGTCTGAACTACTACCAGATCAAAAAAAACTTTATGCAGCTTATTTAGCAAAGCTAAGAGAAGAAACGTTAAAACATTTAGACAAAGATACATTGCGTAAAAATAAAATTAGAATTTTGGCTGGTTTAACGAGGCTTCGGCAAGTTTGTTGCCACCCGGCGTTGTTTGTTGATGATTATAAGGGGAGCTCAGCCAAATTTGAACAGCTACTCGAAATTGTTGAGGAGTGCAGAAGTACAGGGAAGCGAATTCTTATTTTTTCACAATTTACGAAGATGCTTTCCATTATTGGACGTGAGTTAAATCGTCAAGCTGTCCCGTATTTTTATTTAGATGGGAATACACCATCAGCTGATCGTGTAGAACTATGCAATCGATTTAATAAGGGAGAAGGCGATTTATTCCTTATCTCTTTAAAGGCTGGTGGAACCGGACTTAATTTAACGGGTGCTGATACGGTTATACTGTACGATTTATGGTGGAATCCTGCTGTTGAACAGCAAGCGGCAGACCGTGCATATCGAATGGGACAAAAAAATACTGTGCAAGTCATTAAATTAGTAGCACATGGCACAATTGAAGAAAAAATGCATGAGCTTCAGGAAAAAAAGAAGGATTTAATTGCAGAAATCATTGAGTCAGGACAAGAGAAGTTGTCTTCAATTACGGAGGAAGAAATTCGGGATATTCTTATGATCTAACATGGTAACCGTTGGAGGGTTTAGAGGAAATAAAAAGCTATTCTTTCCTAAATGCGAAAGAATAGCTTTTTTCATTAGGAACGTAATAATCCCATTTTTCTTCGTTTAAAGTAAGTGGCTATTAGCGCTAGTTATCATGTTTCGGATTACTTGCTACTACCAGGTTTTTTAGTTATTTTTTAGTACCTTTACTTTTATAAGGTTTGGCATTCTTTTTTTTCTTAGCGCTAGACTGCCAACGGTTCCAACCTTTGCTACCTGTTCCTTGGCCTGTTCCCTTTTTTGCTTTTGCTTTCGTTTTACTCATATCATCACTCCGTTACTATTCTATAGAAAATCTATTTCGATAGTAGTCAATGTCTTTGAAATAAAATTTTAATCCATGACTATGTTACTTCTTATCAGTTGCCTATAAGACGAACAACCAGAATGTTATAGTATATCACAAAATGGACAGAAATTTGTTGCATTATGAATCATTATTAAAATTTGTATAGATCTATTCGATTTGTAGAACATTACTACATACGAAATATAAAAAATGTAGTAAAGGAATTTAAAATATGAGAAATACAGTAGATTCTGTTTTTCGGACAATCATCCTTCTTGTGATATACATGATGGTTACTTTGAGTAAAGCATTTTTGGGATTGAAACCACAAAAGAATCGCTAACTCTCATAAGGTTTTAAAGAATCGATAAAGCCATAAAATAAAGAATTGAAAAATATTTTTAAACTTTTTGTTGACTTTCTTATTTTTTTGTATAGAATAATCATTAATAAAATGTTTCAGAGATGTGACAACAAAACGACTGTGAAAGGACGAGTAGTAGTAGGATGTAGTCGAAGCGAGTCAGGGGTGGTGTGAGCCTGATACGAAGCCTGTTATGAAGAACCTCCTGGAGTCGCTAACCGAAATCCTTTAGAGGAAAGTAGACTTAGCCGGGAACTTCGCCGTTACAAGAAGAACAGTATCGAGATTTCTTTAATCTCCGTACTGAATAAGTGAGCAACCTCTGTTGCTAATTTGGGTGGTACCGCGGAACCAAAGCCTTTCGTCCCAGTTTTTTGGGAAAGAAGGGCTTTTTTTGTTGGCTTCTTTCCACTACATCCAAACATTTTAGGAGGAAACCAACATGTATCAATCATTAATGACAATAAGAGAGACACAAATCGCAATTAAGGAAGTTAAAACATTTTTTGAGGATCAATTAGCAAAACGACTTGGACTATTCCGCGTATCTGCACCACTATTCGTAACGAAAAAATCAGGTTTAAACGATCACTTAAACGGTGTAGAACGCCCAATTGAATTTGATATGCTTCATTCAGGAGAAGAACTAGAAATTGTTCACTCACTATCGAAATGGAAACGACTTGCATTACATGAATATGGTTATGAAGTTGGTGAAGGTTTATATACAAACATGAACGCAATTCGCCGTGATGAGGAACTTGATGCAACACATTCCATTTATGTTGACCAATGGGATTGGGAAAAAATCCTTCAAAAAGAATGGCGTACAGTAGATTACTTACAAGAAACTGTACGAACAATTTATGGAATATTCAAAGATTTAGAAGATCATTTGTTTGAAAAATATCCGTTCCTTGGGAAATTCTTACCAGAAGAAATCGTATTTATTACATCTCAAGAATTAGAAGATAAATATCCAGAGTTAACACCGAAAGATCGTGAGCATGCGATTGCGAAAGAACATGGTGCAGTCTTTATTATTGGAATTGGGGATGCACTTCGCTCTGGTGAAAAACATGATGGACGCGCATCTGATTACGATGATTGGAAATTAAACGGGGACATCTTATTCTGGCATCCAGTACTACAATCTTCATTTGAATTATCATCAATGGGGATTCGTGTTGATAGTAAATCACTTGATGAACAGTTAACAAAGACAGGTGAAGATTTCAAACGTGAGTACGATTTCCATAAAGGAATTTTAGAAGACGTGCTTCCGCTTACAATTGGTGGCGGTATTGGACAATCCAGAATGTGCATGTATTTCTTACGTAAGGCGCACATCGGTGAAGTTCAATCTTCTGTGTGGCCTGATGATATGCGTGAAGCGTGTAAGAAGGAAAATATTCACTTGTTTTAATGAAGAATGAATGGAACTACTTTTTGAACGAGGATTGACGATTTATAAGTCTACAAAAAGAATGATTTAAACTAGCTTTACCTATTCATTAGTTTTGAAGTGTAAAGATTTAAAAAACATCCGAAATATCAAAGGATATCTTTTTCTGAAGGTAGAGCAGAGGAAAAGAGGCACATGATATTTTTGGATGTTTTTTACGTTTCGTAAATACGTACATTATCAAAAAATAACAGCTAATTGTATGGTAGACTGGAATTTTAAATAACATGTATGTAGTAATTAGCCTATTAAGATACAGGTTACGCATTTCATTTATAGATGTCTGTGACAGAACGTTTTTTAGATAACCAAAAGGGGAGAAAAGTATGTTACATAGTTTACATGCAATAGAAGAAGCACGAAATGGAAACGTGTATACGAAAGAAGCAAATATATGGTTGGGGTTTTTATTGGAGGAATATGGGACAGTAAGTATAGAAAGGAATTACCGAAGTGTATTAGAGTATGTGGAACGGACGCTAAGGCATTTAGAAAAGATGAATGTTTCATATGGTATTCGTGCTCGTGTAGAAACTGTATTGTGTTGGAGTGAAGTATCGAAGTGTGGTTCTGTAACGCAGCGCAAGAAGTGGAAGGATTTAGGAGTATCGTTTTTAGCACATAACGAAGATTCAGCTTATATTTATAGACGCTATTTTCCATATGATGATGTAACGTTTACGCTTATTCGTACACATGGATTAATAGGACAAGTTTTACGAGGAGAAGTATCCATGACTTCTCATAACGAATTGGTAAGATTATGGAAACAAGGTGTAATTCCAAAAGATGAACTGCGTGAAGTGTTGCGTGTTTTAAATGAATGTATTATTACTGGGGTGTCTGATAAGTTATGGAAAAGAGTACAAGAAGAGGTATATGAACGTATTGAACAAATACTTTGCGGAGACCTGATTGAATATAGTGTTAAGGAAAGAATTCGGCGGTTACGCACAAATGCCTCACCTAACGATACATATTTTATTCAAGAGTATGATTCAATTATGAACGATAGGTTAGAAGAAATGTTTACAGTTCTATTTAATTATGATCTTTGGTATGTAGAAGCAGCATTAACTCATTTTAGTTTCGAAGAATTCGTGAAAGTATTTGCATTAGCCTATCAACATATTACTCAGAAGAATATAGATCAAATCAGTTTCCAGCCTCTTATGGACGCATTGTATTATGAGAGAGATGGAGAAAAATACTTAAATATTTATACGAAACGAGCAATTGAAAAAGTATTGCGAAGTGTGTCCGTAGTAGAATTACTAAATATGAGTCAAATTCCTAAATCAGAAATGTATCCTGAATTAAAGGAAACTGAAAATGTATTAACAATTGGTTTTGGAACAAGTGAAGTTGGAAAAACGCTCATCGAATTTTGTTTAGCTTGTAAAAAAGAAAATAATGCTCATTATGAACAAGCTGTCATGATGTTATGTGAAATATTTGGATTGCGCCGGGATGCATTTGATCGCTTGGAAAATGAAGAAGAATATCTTTCACATATGAATGGTAGCGTCGATGATAAGGTTGTAGTTCTTCCATATGTGGTGGGAGATACAATAATAGAAATTGGCCCTGGTGGGGGTGCGATGATGAATAAATTCAAAGAGACTTATCCGAATAAATCGGTTATTGGGGTAGATTTATCGCGAAATGTAATTGAGAAATTAACAAATGATAAATACGAAAAAGGCTACGCCTGGGAAGTTACATTAGGAGATGCTTTGCATCTTGCAGAAACGTTTCATCCAGAAAGTATTTCTACAGTTCATTGTGGTTCAGTGAATCATGAGATCTTTTCTTATGGAGAAACAGAAGGTAAGAAGTTTAATATTGCAACAATGGAACGTTTGGTGAAGAGTGTATTTCAAGTATTGATCCCTGGTGGACGTTGGATTATTCGTGATGGAGTAAAAACAGAAAGTGAAGAATGGTGTGAATTGTATTTTCATGATGAAACCGCAATACCTTTCTTAAAAAACTATCAACGTGATTTCAAAGGACGACAAATTAGGTTAAATATATTAGACGTAGATCGGGTAAGGATGCCGATTAATGATGCAATGGAATTTTTATATACATACACGTGGGGGGAGGAAGCGTACCCACACGAAGTGCAGGAACAATTTGGTGTATTCACACTTCAAGAATATATTGGTTTTGTAGAGAGTGTTATCGGTTCAGAGAATGTAAAAGTAATCGAAGCGAAGCAGTATCTTTTAGAAGGTTACATAGAACATTTATCATCAAAAGTTACATTGTATGATGAGCAAGGCGAACAAATGGCATTACCAAATAGTACATGTTTGCTTGTATTTGAGAAAATATAAATTTGTTTGATGTTTGCATTTTATTGCACATTAATGGGCGGTAAGCTCCCTGCTGATTAAAGTTTCACTGTATATTTTAAGCTAATTTTCTCTAGATTTTACTTAGATTTTACTTTCACCGCCTACAATGAAAACAAGAAAACGTAAATGATAAAAATTTATGCTTGTTTCATAAGGTTAGGAGGAAATGTGATGGAATTAATAATTGACCATGTAACAAAAAAATACGGCGGGAAAATAGCATTGAATGATTGTAGTTTGCATTTGAAACCAGGAGTGTTAGGGCTTTTAGGCCCGAACGGTGCGGGGAAGTCTACACTTATGCGTATACTAGCCACAATTGAACAACCGACGACTGGTAGCGTAATATGGGATGGAGAAAATATTCAAAAGAAACCGAAGTTGTTACGTTCAGAGCTCGGATATTTACCGCAAGACTTTGGCGTCTATCCAAATATGAATGCAGTAGAATTTTTAGAATATATCGCAGCGATGAAAGGATTATCAATGAGCTCTTCAAAAAAGCGGATCAACGAACTACTTGAAGCGCTAAATTTAACAAATGATAGGAAAAGACTATTAGGTGGATACTCTGGTGGAATGAAGCAAAGAATTGGAATTGCACAGGCTTTATTAAATGACCCGAAATTATTGATTGTAGATGAGCCAACTGTAGGGTTAGATCCTGAAGAAAGGATTAGATTTAGAAACTTATTATCTAGTCTTTCTACGGATAGAATTGTTATTTTATCGACACATATTGTAACGGATATTGAATCGATTGCGACAGGTATCGCTATACTATCAAAAGGGAATGTACTAGCTCATATGCGTCCTGAAAAACTATTAAAGCATGTAGAGGGAAAAGTATGGGAATGGGTTATACCAGCTTCTGAGTTAAATCATGCTCAAAAGAAATATATAGTAAGCAGTGCAGTTCACCGGAGTGATGGAATTCATGCACGTATTGTTTCAAATAATGCGCCTAGTAAAAAAGCATTTATGATTGAAGCCTCTCTTGAAGATGCTTATCTTTATTATGTTTCTTCGAAGGGAGGACATAAAATTGAACAATGTATATAATCTAAATTATTTTATTAAAAATAATTTAATTAGACAAATGAGAAGTTATCCATTTTTAATTGTAATCGGATTAACCACTCTTTTTGGGTATGCTTGTGTACCAGCAGCTTCAGCAGGGTATGAAGTATTTTATCTTGGCGGAGTTAGAGGTGTATATAATTCAACTTGGCTTGGTGGAATGGGAGCAATGACGTCTACTTTGTTTATTTGGTTGCTTGGTTTTTATATGTTAAGAAGTCAAATTTCAGACGATCAACGGTTAGGAGTAGGACAATTAATTGCAGCGTCACCTATAAGTAAATTTCAATATATTTTTAGTAAAACGATTTCTAATTTTATTGTTTTAGTAGCTATTGAGACGGTATTTATCGTTGCTTTTATAGCGATGCAATTTATACGTGGGGAAGACCTTTCATTTCAATTAGGTGGTTATTTGTATCCACTCTTTTATATTGTATTTCCTTCGCTAGTTCTTCTTGCGGCATTGACAACTTTTTTTGATGTCTTTCCTGGTTTGAAAGGTGTAATAGGCAATATTGTATTCTTTTTCTTATGGGTTTTATTAGCAATTATGTCATTTGAAGTCCCAAATCGCTATTTGGATATATTTGGTTTGGGGGTTATTCGTTCAGATATGATACATGATGCAATCCGAGAGTATGAATTTTTAAGAGGAAAAGGTGGCGGAGGTTTTGGTTATAACCCAGTAGAAGGAAAGATAAAAACATTTCACTGGGATGGAGTAACTTGGAGTGCTGAAATACTTGTAACAAGTTTGACTTGGCTTGGGATAGCGCTGTCATTCATTTGGATAACTTCCCTTGTATTTAATAGGTTTTGTACGTTTCCTAAGGAAAAGGGAAAGGTAAGGCAGTTTGAGGGGAGTATGAAAGCAACCGCTGTGAACCAACAAAATCAAAACTCTTTTATATTCACTTCTATAATGAGAACAAAAAGTATTAATATGTTTCGTTTAATTGAAGCTGAGCTATCGATTATGTTAAAAGGTTTTACGATTTGGTGGTACGTAATTGCGATTGGGCTTATTGCATTTGGATTGATATGTCCAGTAGATATATCAAAAGGATGGCTACCTATTATTATGATTTGGCCAATTGCTATTTGGTCGCAGATGATGACGAGAGAACAGTTTTATAAGACAGATCAAATCATTTATTCAAGTTGTTCCCCTTTTTATAAGTTTTTTACAACGTGGATTTCAGGTATTATAGTAGGCCTGATCATCTCCAGTGGTATTATTATTCAAGTTATATTAATTGAAGATATTTCATTTCTGCTCTCTTGGTTTAGTGGCATAGTATTCATTTCAACACTAGCATTGACACTTGGTGTATGGAGTCGGACTCGAAAATTATTTGAAGTGTTGTATATGCTGTGGTGGTATTTAGGGCCAGTGAACAATCTTCCGTATTTGGACTTTTTAGGAGTATCAACATCATATTTCATTCTTTATTTGTCTATGTCGATTGTATTATTATGTATCGCAATGATGGGACAGCTGCAACAAATAGGAAGATTACGGCTAATGTTCAAATAAGTAGTCAAGAGGAGTGGTGAAATGAAGAGTATAAAAGATAAAATGTATTTGTTTTCATTCATAAGTGTAATGACTTTGTGTTTAGTAGCTTGTGATACAAAAGAGAATGCAGCACCAGTCTCCAAAAAGTTCGCTGCGGAAAATATAAATGAGATTTATGTAAAAACAGCAGGACAAAATATTAAACTTCACTCTACAACAGGAAAAGATATTAAGGTTGATACAGGAGAGATGAAAGATCTTAAAGTAAAAGAAGATGGGGAGAAACTAGAGATTATTACAGAGAATTCGTCGTCTATTGTGAATTTGAAAACAGCTACAGTACATATATATCTTCCCGAAAAAGCATATGAAAAAATAGATATTAAAACAGAATCAGGAGAGGTAATAGGAGAGAATATAACATCAAAGCAATTGGATTTGTACAGCGATTCAAGTAATATGACAATAAAGGATTATAAAGGAAATCATATAAAAGGAGTTTCTAACTCAGGAGGGATTACACTACAGGGAATAGAGGGTAGCTTTGATATTCAAAACAATACGGGAGAGGTGAATGTATCCGCTGCTTCAAATCTAAAAAATGAAAGTGAAATAAAAACCGAATCATCTCATATAAATATAAACTTTAAGAAAGAGCCAACAAATCTAGAGGTTGACTTGTCAACACGTGCGGGTCAAATCAAAAATGAATTTTCACTTTCATCGGGTGAAAAAGGAAACGACCATAAAGTAAGAGGGCATATAGGAAGTGGAAAAGAAAATGATGCAAAGTTAATCGTGCAATCTATGACAGGAACGATTGAGTTAAAGCGTAATAACTAACATACATATATAAGGCATATTTTGATAATATCTAAGATTACATCATTGTTAGTAAAAGAAAAGAGGGGATGAAAAGCACATTTTAAATCTAGTTAAAATGTGCTTTTTACTATGTAATAAGAGAATTTTTCAAATTTCTTCATCAGAGGATAGAAGTATGTTTTGTAGTGCTTTTCTATATAAATTAATAGGAATATATTGCTGATTTATGTTATAAAATATGGACATGCCATTTTCTAAGGAAAGCATAGTCCATGCTACTTCTTCGGCTGATAAAGTACATTTATAATCTTCGTTTTGTACTAAATTTTCAATAGACTTGGAAATTTGTTCTACTGCGTCTGTGATCATTCTTGCCCATTTATCTCGCACAGATTCTTCACGCATTGCATACAGAAGAAATTCCATACTAAGCATGCTCCATGTTTTTGTTTTCTGTCTAATGGAATGAGAATACTGATCCATTGTTTCAATAAAACTTGCTAGTGATTGCTGCTGTTCTATTACTTCACGGATGTCTTGTACATATAAATTCATTTGTCGTTCTACAATAGCTAGAAAAAGTTCTTCCTTCGTATGAAAATGAGCATAAACGGCACCTTTACTAAATCCAGCATATTCTGCAATCTTATCAACAGATGCTCCGTGGAATCCTAATTTAGCGAAGGTTTCAAAAGCGGACTCTAAAAGTAATTGTCGTGTTTCTTGTTTTCGTTGTTTTTGTGTTAATCTTCGTCGCCTCATCGTATTCCCCCTTCTCTTGACAAGTATATCATATGGTATTAATATACCGAGTAGTATATAAGTTCGAATTAGTATATAATTTTTGAACGATATATAGAGGGAAAATAAAGTGAAAGAGGGGCTTTATCCCCTAACCGATTATTAACCTTCACCAATCTGGCTTTTATGGGCAGTTGATTTCTCATCTACCTTCTTTGCTGTTGCTGAATTTTGAAGTAGGAGTCTCACTGCCCTAAAATTGTGGGATAAAAAGTAGGAATAAATTTTTTTATTGTAGTAAGATAATCTAGTAGAAGGAGGAAAGGATATCATGGGAGGGAAAAAAGAATTAACAAATTCCAAAAGACAACTATCGGAAATTTTGGCCCAAACTGTTAAGACCGGAATTATTAAATCGAATTTGGTCCCAATGTTTGCTGGATTGACACTGGCTTTATATAAATATCAAATTAGCCCGTTTGAGAAAATTCCAGAAATTATATTTGCTTTTATCGGTTCAATTTTAATAATAGGTGCAGCAGGAGCTTTTAATAATCTGTATGATCGTGATATTGATTCTATCATGGAGAGAACAAAAAATAGACCAACTGTAACCGGAGACATAAGTCCTAAGACGGTACTATGGCTTGGCATATTGATGACAATCTCCGGTTTAGTATTTCTTGCGCTAACTACATATTTAGCAGCATTATTAGGATTTTTAGGTTTATTTTTGTACATTGTACCATATACAATGTGGAGTAAAAGAAGAACAATTTATAATACAGAGATTGGAAGTGTTTCAGGAGCAATGCCACCGCTCATCGGTTGGGCGGCTATGTATCCAGATATAACGCATCCAGCTATTATCGGTCTTTTTATTATCATGATTATTTGGCAAATGCCTCATTTCTATGCGATAGCCATTCGCAAACATGAGGAGTATAAAGCTGCAAATGTTCCGATGCTTCCAGTAGTGAAAGGGATTAAAAGAACATATATACAAACGAATGTGTATTTAATTATTTTAATTATAATAAGTGTTCTTTTAGGTTCATTGAGTATTGGCCTTATGTTAGTATCGCTTATTTTAAGTATTTTATGGCTTATTTTAAGTATTTATGGTTATAAAAAAATGGATTCAGAGAAATGGGCAAAATCATTGTTTATTTTTTCACTTTTCCATATGACGATTTTATTTTCCACAATTATTATTTATTCTCTAGTGGGTATCTTTTTCGGAAGCTGAAAATAAGGCCCTGATGAAAGTTTTTTATAATAAGTTGATTTTCAAAAATAAAAAACAATTTCTCCTGTATAAAAGGGGAAATTGTTTTTTAATGTGTAAATATTGTTTTATATGTGCTAGAAAAACCTTCGCTTCATTTAAACTATATGTTTGATTACTTCATAATAAGGTTATCGGTTTGGAAGTGTGATATGAATTTTTGAGCCTTTTCCGATTTCACTAGCTACATGAATTGTCCCACCATGTGCTGTTATGATTTTATGAGCGATAGCCATACCGAGACCAGTACCTTCACTTGAAACGTTTGTCGTTGTACCTCGATAGTATTGCTTAAATAGATTTTGGACGGTCTTCTCATCCATACCAGCACCAGTATCTTCTATTATAATATGAACATCATTATTTAATAAAATGGATGTATGAATTGTTGTTTCCACTGGATTGTGTAAAATAGCATTCATAAATAAATTTTGTAAAGAACGGTGCAATAATTTTGTATCAATAGGAATCATTATGTTTGTTTTATCTGATTGAAAACTAAAATGATAGTGCTGAGATCGTGGGTCGTTTGTTATATCAGCTATCAGCCTTCTTGTGAATTCAACGATGTTTATTTTTTCTTTTCTTAATGGGATCTGTGAATCTTGAAGGCGAAAAGAGAGGTTTAAGTCTTCAATTAATTCTTTCATATGATCTCCTTTTTGTTGAATTTCTTGCAAGAACTTTTCTTTTTCTTCTTGACTCCAAGTATGGTCTGGCGATAGCATAAGCGCGCTGTATCCTGTAATATAGGTAAGCGGTGTTTTGAGATCATGAGAGATTCCTGCCATCCATTCACGTTTCATTTTCTCAAGTTGTTCACGTTCATTCTCTATTTCTCGTAATCTATTTGTTAAATGTTCTATATTTAGAAATACGTCTTTATATAAGCGATAAGGGCCTTTTAATTTTCCTGTTTTTTTATTGTACATTTGTTTCGTACTTTCTGGCGTTACATAAGAGCCTTCTGCTAGATGGTTAATCCATGAAATTATTCGGAATAAAGGTTTCCCGATATGCCATCCATATATAATAGCACCTAAAATAAGAGTACATATAAATAGACAAAAAACGATAAGAGCTTCCGTGTCCTTGTTATCTTTATTTATTCCGATAAGAGGTAGTATACCTTCCATGAAGATTGCCATGAAAATACCCATAAAAAAAGTACCGATAAATAAACTACGAATAAAATGAAAGCCTAGTCGAAAACCAATTTTCATTTTTGTTGCTCCTTAGTATGCGAGATAAATTTATAGCCAATTCCTCTCAAGTTAACAATGTATGTAGGAGATTTAGGATCTTCTTCTATTTTTTTACGTAATTTAGAAATATGCATCACTACTGTTTTATCATCACCCATGGAAGTCAGTCCCCATACTTGTTCATACAATTGTTCAGCAGTGAAAATTCGATTTGGATGTGTGCATAAGAAAGTAAGTAATTCTAGTTCTTTAGCAGTGCAATGTACAGATTCTCCGTTTACAGTTATCAGTCCCTCGCTAGGATATAGAGAAAAGGATTCGAAATGTAGGTTCAAATTTTCTTCATTGCGATTTTCTTTTATCATATTTTGTCTACGTAGTTGGACATTAATTCGTGCAGCGACTTCTAAAGGATTAAATGGCTTTGTTATGTAATCGTCCCCGCCAATCCCTAAACCTGTTAATTTATCTAAGTCACTAGAGCGCGCTGTCACAAATAGAATGGGGGTATTTGTATAGTTTCGTATTTGTCTACATAATTCGAAGCCGTCTATATCTGGTAGCATAACATCGAGTAAGATGATATCGAATGAACGATTTTTAACTAGATTTAACGTGTCCATTCCGTTTAGAGCGGTTGTTATATGAATGAAGCTTTCTTTCTTTAGGGTAACTACTAACATATCTAGTATGCCTTGCTCATCATCTACTAAAAGGATTTTTTCTGTTCTCATTATGTATCCACCCTTACATATTTTTTGTATCATCAGAAATTACTTGGAAAATATTTCATATATAATAGTTTAACATAATTACGTTTTTGCTAGATAAAAAATAACAACAAAGACTATGCTCTTTGTTGTTATTATGAAAATGAATTTAATTCATCTGTACTAATGGTTCAATTTTGGCCATAAACGATTGATGAAGTGCTTCTACACCATCTACTAAATGAAGGCGATCAATGACAACAGAGACTTTAATTTCAGATGTACTTACCATTTTAATATGAATATTTTCGTCTTTTAATGTAGAGAACATGTCAGCGGCAACACCTGGATTGGATACCATGCCAGATCCGACAATAGATACTTTAGCTAGATGATTTTCATATTCTACAGATTCATATTGAAGTGCTTCTTGATTTTGTTCTAATACTTCTAGCGTTTCTCTTAAGTCATTAGAATGAATAGAAAAGGATAGATGTACAGTGCCTTCATTTGTAATGCTTTGAATAATAATATCTACATTAATATGAGCAGCGGCCAATGTAGAGAAAACAGTTGAAAGTGATCCTTGTTTTAATCCTTTAATTGTTACACGTGTAATATTATCTTCAAATGCAATACCTTTTACGATTGATTGTTGTTCCATGTTACATTCTCCCCTTACAATTGTTCCGTTTTCTTGTTCCATACTTGAACGAACTTCTAAAATTACGTTATGATTTTTTGCAAATTCAACAGCGCGTGGATGCAAAACACCAGCACCAAGATTTGCGAGCTCTAACATTTCATCATAAGAAATTTCATCGAGTTTATAAGCGTCTTTTACGACGCGTGGGTCAGTCGTGTATACACCTGTTACGTCTGTGTAAATATCACATTTTTTCGCTTTAAGCACAGCGGCCAATGCAACAGCAGTTGTATCAGAACCACCGCGACCAAGTGTTGTAATTTCGTTTTCCTCACTTAATCCTTGGAAACCAGCAACAATTACAATCGTACCTTTTTGTAAATGTGATTGAATACGTTCTGTATTAATATCAGTAATCCGTGCGCTACTATGCACAGATTCTGTCGTAATACCAGCTTGCCAACCAGTTAGTGAAATAGCGTCGTATCCTTTTGCTTGCAGTGCTATTGTTAATAAAGAAATAGTAACTTGTTCACCAGTTGTTAGAAGCATATCCATTTCACGTTTACTCGGATTTTCTGTAATAGCGGTAGCAAGTGCAACGAGTTCATCTGTACTTTTTCCCATTGCAGAGACAACTGTAACAACGCTATGACCTCGTTCATATTCTTCAATAATTAAATCTGCTACATGTTGAATGCGTTGGATACTTCCGACAGAAGTACCACCAAATTTTTGCACAATTGTTTCCATTATAAACTCCTTCTTTCGTCCATTTTTATGAATAGAGCAGGAAAGGTGTGTAAAACACATATGGGAGGAAAAGTATAAATCCCAATATTCCTGTAGTTACCACAAAGAAAAACAAAAAACACCATCTCAAATAGGTGAGGATGGTGCTGTTACAGGAAAAGGGAAACAGAAAAAGGAGCTAATAAAAAAACCGCCAAAAAAGGAATATCATATAAAGAATGATATCTCTTTTTTGTAGATAGCTCTTCATACATACACGTCTGTATATATGACAGTTCTGTCTCTATTCGAAAACAGCCCCAATTGATAAATGCAGAGAAATTTATCAATTTCGGCAACACTTCCTTTTTTCTAAACTCATCGACATCTCTGTGTCTCCTTTAAAATACTTATAAGCGCTGCAACCTCTATCTCACGTTTTGGGCGAGAGTGTTTGGTTTATGAAGTTATTGGTAACATTTGTTTTATAATAATTAAAATATTTTAGGAAATCAAGTACTTCGTTAATATTCGGAAAATTAAAACCATTTAATCTGGATAAAAATATAGAAATAGATCGTTTATAAGTGTTATTTTATATTGAAATGTATTGATGTTTTGTATATCAAAAGTCTTAATTATGAGAAAAAAAAGAAAATTAAATGTTATAATGTAAGGAAAAAGAAGGAAGCTGTTTAGAGGAAGGGGATACATATGCAAGGAGAGGTACAAACGGAAAATAAGGGGAGTTATGTAAGCAATTTATTGTTACCTGTTACAAAATCACGTCCTTTTACTTTCTTATGGATTGGTCAACTGCTTTCCGTTCTGGGAAGTTCTATTACAATGGTAATTCTTCCGGTAGTAGTATATACGTTAACAGGTTCAACAGTTGTTATGGGAATGACGATGGCTATGTATATGCTGCCGAATATTCTTGTTTTACCGTTTTCAGGGTTAATCGTTGATCGTATAAATCGAGTTAAATTAATGTTATTTACCGATATTGTTCGATGCATATTAATGACAACTCTTGCGGTACTTATTTTTACAGAAACTTTAACAATCACTATTTTATATGTATTAGTAGCAATGTATGGGCTAATGGAAGGATTATTTCAACCTGCATATTCGGCAGTGCGGGCGAGGGTGTTTGTACCGGAAATCCGTAATGCAGCTAACGCATTAACACAAATGAGTAATCAAGGTGTCCGTTTAATTGGTCCGGCGCTTGGTGGTCTTATTGTTTCGGTCACATCGGCTGGGGTCGGATTTGGCTTAGATGCAGTAACTTATTTGCTGTCATTTATTTGTTTATTATTTTTAAAAGATGTAACAGCTAAAAAGGTACAGAAAACAGCAGATCATAAAATGAATTTTAAAAAAGATTTTACGGAAGGTATTGTTGTCTTAAAAAGCCATCCATGGTTATGGATTACAATTTTAGCATTTTCATTTATTAATATTTGTTACGCAGGAATTATAGTTGTATTAATCCCATGGCTATTTAATGTACATCATCATTTTGAACCTTTTGTCTATGGACTTGGAATGGCATGTTCTGGAGGAGGTGCTGTGGTTGCAGCTCTTATTTTCGGTGGAAAACAGAAGTGGCATAGACGAGGATTGCTCGCTTATGGAGGTGTCCTTATTAGTGGGTCGGCACTTTTAATAATGCCTTTTGTTTCGTGGGCTCCCGGATTAATAGGGCTAATGGCAATCGAAGGGTTTGGAATTATGATTTTTGGTTTAATATGGGAAACGAGCTTGCAAGAACTTGTGCCAGAAGAAGCATTTGGAAGAGTGGCAAGTCTTGATATGTTAGGGTCTTTTGCATTATTACCGTTAGGATATTTAGTCGTTGGCTGGTTGGCGAATATAATCGGGGGCGTTGTGACAATTCTTATTCTAGCCATTGCAGCCATTGTAGTAGTAGCAATAGCGCTACTTGTTCCGAGTATTCGTCAATTTGATTAATATATGCTTATAAAAAATAAGTAAGCTCTGCTAAATGGCAGAGCTTACTGTTCGTGAAATACGAATGTTTGTGTAAATTGCTGTTCTGTTTTTTCTGGGTGACCGTTATAACTAAATTGATTTTCTTCCCAGCTAATAACAACTTCAAATGAATTGGTATCTTCAAATAATGGGAATTTCATTTCTGTAAAACTCGTTTGGCTGCATGACACACTCATATCAGACTTGCTGAATGGCTTGAAAGCGGCTTTTGATTTTGGATTATTGTGGCGTATTTCAACTGATACATTAGATACGTTTTTACCGATATTTTTTACAAGTAGGTAGTATGTATCAAAAATGCCTTGTTTTGGCTGTAAAGTCTTTGGATTGGTGCTGTTAGATTTATCAATTTCGATATACCATTGCTTAGACTTTGAGGCAACGGGTAGTTCTTGAAATGTATAAGCACTTGTTTGCAAAGGAAGTGCTAAACATATAACAATGACTAAGGATATTATTTTTCTTTTCATAATAGATAGGTCTCCAATTCATTGAAAATAGTAGTTTTTAGTTAATATGTGTGATTTTTGAAAAAATATGCGTTTGTTTTTTATTCTTGTAGCATTGTACAGAAGGAGTGATACATATGAATATTGGTAATGTTTTAATTTGGAATATTTTTCATATCAAATTTAGTAATAAAAAGAATTGAATAAAAATACATAATTGCGCTAAAATAATTGAAATTCAACATATTTTTCAATATCATCGTAGGAGGAAATAGAATGAACGCTTTCATTCGAAGGAAATCTATAGACCAATTGCAAAAAGAAGGTCGCAAAAGTAATGGATTGAATCGAGTTCTAGGATTGTGGCAACTTACTGCAATTGGTTTAGGAGGTATTATTGGGGTAGGTATCTTTGTATTAACTGGTGTAGCGGCCTCTGAACACGCAGGACCTGCAGTTATTTTATCTTTTATCATTGCAGGATTAGCTAGTGCATCTGCTGCATTATGTTATGCGGAATTTGCCGGATTAATTCCTGTTGCTGGAAGTGCTTATACATACAGCTATGCTGTACTGGGGGAAGGTGTAGCTTGGCTAATTGGATGGGATCTTTTACTCGAATATATTTTAGTAGTTGGAGTAGTTGCCATCGGGTGGTCTGGTTATATGCAAGAATTGCTGCAACAAATTGGAATTCATATTCCTGTTTGGGCTCAAGGCGCTCCAGGTACAGGTGCTGGTCATAGAGTAGATTTAATTGCAATGATAATAAGTCTTGCTATTGCCGGTTTGTTAACATTAGGTATGGAGTGGGGATCTAAATTTAATACCCTTATGGTTATTATTAAGTTAAGTATTATTTTAGTAGTAATTGCTGTAGGAAGTTTCTATATTGATTCTGCTAATTGGCATCCTTTTATGCCTTTTGGCTTCAATGGTGTAATGAGTGGGGCAGCTCTTGTATTTTTTGCTGTATTTGGTTACGATACATTAACTACAGCGGCAGAAGAAGCAAAAAATCCACAACGTGATTTACCAAGAGCTGTAGTAATTTCTTTAGTTATTGCGTTATGTCTATATGTTGGAATGTCTTTAGTAATTACAGGTATGGCACCATATCATACATTGAATAATGCAGCACCAGTAGCTAAAATTTTTAGTGATGTTGGATTAAAGTGGATTACTTTATTCATTTCTGCTGCAGCTATTACAGGTATTCTTTCTGTTTTATTCTCCTTTATGCTTGCTGGTTCAAGAATATGGTTTGCTATGAGTAGAGATGGTTTGTTACCAAGGTGGTTTACAAAAGTACATCCAAAATATAAGACACCACATCGTCCAACTTTAATAATTGGAGTTATTACTGCAATTATTTCAGGTGTTACTCCTATTAATGAAGTGGCGGAATTAGTTAATATCGGTACATTGTCAGCGTTTATTTTAATTTGTTCATCTATCATTGTGTTACGAAAAAAACGACCGGATTTAGAAAGAAAATTTAAGACACCTTTAGTTCCTTTGATTCCTTTAATTGGGATTGGTTTTTCATTTTATCTTATTATCAGCCTTCCTGAAATTACCTGGATTCGCTTTATGATTTGGATGATTCTTGGACTAGTTATTTATATGTTATATGGAAAAAATAGAAGTAATTTGGCTGGAGATAAAAAATAATAGTAGATACATGTTATGAAAAAAGATGCCAATGGCATCTTTTTTCATTTTTATTTAGTAATATGGAGTACGGCCACATAATGATGAACTAGGTGTAATTAAAAGAAGTATGCTGGTACATCGTATACTACATATACAGCTTGGGAATAAGTCATATTGAGTTCTATTCTTCGATCTTGCTGAAAAATTGTAAAACACACATCTGGATAGTAAATGATAACGTGTGAAAATTTCACAAATTCTTTTTGTTTTTTATTAAAAATAAATGTGAATCTTAGTGTATTTGTTAACATTGAATTTTTTATATAAAACTTTAGATAAGTAGAACGATCAAAATGAAAAAAGAACCTTACAAAAATGTAATGTTAATGTCACAAAATAAGATAGTACATTGTGAGTAATCTTATTAAAATTGAATAGATTATGATTTGTAGGTGGAAACAATAAAAAAATATAATAAGAATTTATTAGAGTCCAAAGGTATATTTTGTTGAAATGTAGCGTGGACTCTCTATAGCAATAAAGGAGAGTATGTAATGAATTTTAAAGATTTAGATTATGAATGGTTCAATTTTATAAATAATAAAGTACAGCAATATCCATTAATAGATAATGTAATGATACTATTTGCAGAATATGTACAATATGCTTTCATATTATTACTCGTCCTGTTATGGATAAGGAATAAACCTAATTTTCGTGTAATGGCTTTTCAAGCGATGGTCGCATTTACTTTAGCGTATTCGATGAATAGAATTATTGAACAATTTCTGTATAGGGATCGACCTTTTGTTTCACATAACATCACACAACTCGTAGATCACGCTGCTAACTCTTCTTTCCCAAGTGATCATGCAACATCAGCTATTGTGATCGCAGCTACATTATTGCTATCTGCATATCGTTTTAAATATACTTGGTTTTTCTTAGCGCTAGGTGTAGCTTTTTCGAGAGTATGGGTAGGCGTACATTATCCACTTGATGTAATTGCAGGGATTGTACATGGAGTATTGATAGCGCTATTTACACAGTATGTTGTATTTAAAATACGTCCTGTCGCTACATTCATTACAAGACCTATTTTTCAAGGAGAACACTAATACATTTGTACCTAAAAAAACTGTCCTAAATCAAAGTATTTAGGGCGTTTTTTTGTTTTTCTCTTTTAGGACTAAAAGAACAAATGAAAATGCTATTGAATATGAAACATTAACCATAGTACATTTAAAAAAAGGAGATTTTTGATAAGGATGGTGAGAAAATGCTTGATAAAGCTGATGGTTCAATAAGGAGTCATATGTATACAGCAGAAGAACAACAAAAGCTATATAAACGAACGTTAGTAATCGTAAGTATTTCACAAATGTTTGGTGGTGCGGGGTTAGCAGCTGGAATTACGGTAGGTGCGCTACTTGCACAGCAAATGCTTGGGACAGATGCATTCGCAGGATTGCCAGCAGCTATGTTTACAATGGGATCTGCAGGAGCAGCTTTAATAGTAGGAAGGATTTCTCAACGTTATGGGCGCAGGATAGGGCTTGCGACAGGATTTATGGTAGGTGGGATTGGGGCTATTGGTGTCGTAATCGCAGCTTTAATAAATAGTATTATTCTCTTACTTGCTTCCTTACTCATTTATGGTGCAGGTACAGCCACAAATTTACAAGCTCGTTATGCTGGTACAGATTTAGCAAATAAGAAACAAAGGGCAACCGCGATTAGTATTACAATGGTTATGACGACTTTTGGTGCAGTTGCGGGACCAAATTTAGTAGGTGTAATGGGGAAATTCGCTCTTTCTCTTAGTATTCCTGAACTTGCTGGTCCGTTCATATTATCAGCAGCTGCATTTTTGTTAGCAGGTCTCGTACTGTTCGTTATGCTTCGCCCAGATCCATTAATAATAGCGAACATGATAGAAACATATAAACAGGAACATACAAAGAAAGGGCATGCGATAACTAACAAACCGAAAGTAAATACAAGAGGTGTTACAGTCGGGGCAATCGTTATGATACTTACTCAAATTGTCATGGTAGCAATTATGACGATGACTCCCGTACATATGGAACACCATGGTCATGGATTACATGAAGTAGGTCTTGTTATTGGATTTCATGTAGGAGCGATGTACCTTCCGTCACTTGTTACAGGAATCCTTGTTGATAAGATTGGTCGAATGGCAATGAGTATTGCTTCCGGAGTCATACTACTTAGTGCGGGTGTGGTAGCTGCCATTGCACCGAACGATTCTTTAATACTCCTGATCATTGCTCTTTCTTTACTTGGTTTAGGATGGAACCTTGGATTAATAAGTGGTACTGCCCAAATTGTTGATGCAACAGAACCTTTAACGCGTGCAAAGACACAAGGGAAAGTAGATGTTTTTATTGCGCTGGCAGGAGCTTCTGGGGGAGCGATGTCAGGCATGGTAGTAGCGAATTCGAGTTATGCAGCATTATCATTAGCTGGAGGAGCTTTAGCTTTATTGCTCATTCCTGTTGTGATTTGGTCTCGGAAAAGTGATGGATAGTATTTGCTAAAAGAAATCAAAGAAGTCACTATACAACATGAATTTTATAAAATTGTGAGGGGTATATCTCTGTTTAGTAGAGGATACCCTTATGCTGATTAGAGTTGTATTTTATTAGAAGGCTTGTCCGCAATCATATTAGTAATGTAACGCGAAAACTAAGGGGCAAAGGAGTTCATAAGCGACTATCGATCTTCTTCGTATAGAAGAGCTGAAATTATAATGGATGGGCCAACCTTTTTTTGAAAAAGTTGGCCTCTTCTCTATCTTCTTTCGTTTCGTATGAATAATAGCAATGTTTAGGGGATGAAGAGGAAATATATTGCAAATGCATGGTTAATTTACTACAAGTACTACACCACGTGGAATGCTTTAGAATGTAGCAACATTGCAATATCAACCATGTATTTTCAAAGCTTTTTTGCAACAGCTTCCAGTTTTACTAGTCTTATTATTTGAATAGAAGTACAGAAAGGGAAATTATGTTAAAATATTGTTATCATAGGAAAATGAGGATTATTTTATGACAAAAGATCGTCTTGCCCAAATAGATTTAACGAAAAAAATGGAATCAAAATCAAAATATAATAAGAAGCTTGAAAAGTATCAAAGGCGCTTATTAGCATTGCAGCAAATTTTACAAAAAGAAAAAATAGCCGTTATTATGGCGATGGAAGGTTGGGATGCCGCTGGAAAAGGGGGAGCAATTAAACGGATTACTGAGCATCTTGATCCGCGTGGCTTCCAAGTAAATCCAATTGGTGCACCTGCTCCTCATGAAAAGCGTTATCATTATTTGCAACGCTTTTGGCGAAAAATTCCCCAGTATGGTCAAATTACGATTTTTGATCGCTCTTGGTATGGTCGTGTATTGGTTGAGCGTGTAGAGGGGTTTGCTACAAAGGAAGAATGGACGAGAGCATACGATGAAATCAATGATTTCGAAAAACTATTAACAGATGATCATTACATAGTAGCAAAATTTTTCTACCATATTAGTAAAGATGAGCAGCTGGCACGATTTAAAGATCGAGAGAACAATCCTTTGAAGAGATGGAAAATTACGGATGAGGATTGGCGCAATCGTGAAAAGTGGGATGAATACGCCCGGGTAATGGAAGACATGTTTGAGAAAACAGATAAACCGAATGCAAAATGGAATATTATCGCTAGTAATGATAAATTATACGCACGCGTGAAAACATTGAAAGTAATCATTTCATTAATTGAGGATTATTTTATAGAACACGGAATAGAACTGCCATCATACTATTTTGAAATAAAAGAGGAGAGCGAACAAGCGCAAGGCATAAGCCATTGAATTTTCGGGGGATGAATTCTATTCATCATATGAAGTGTATGCGAAAAATGAAGAATGCAATAGAAAATTAGTGATTTTGTTTATGCCCATAATTGAAGTTTATTCTTGTGAAATCAGCATAATTATGCTAAGCTTTATGTAACTTTTAATGAACGGAGGGGTCTCCTTTGATTTTTATCAGATTACGTCTCAATACTTTGTGCCGATAATTGAATAGCGCTCAAAGGCTCTGTCTGTGTGCAGAGTGAACGGGATTGGTCTGCCTATTTTAAAGGAACCCTTTATTGAACTGATATGTGAAAAGAGGGAGGGACGAATACACCCTCTTTTTGTTTTGCCTTTATAATAGAATGATGTGATATATGTGTATGCTTTTTAGGAATACGTATATCATTTATAACGTATTGACCATGTAGCAATTTGGAAGCAACGATGCTTTCTTTTGTTTATTTGTCGTACTCTCATCCGTTTACGAAAAACACAGGCAGTGGTCTGTGTTTTTTATTTTGCGTAATCGAAATGGAGGAATAAATATATGGAAGAACTAGTACAAAAGGCGATAGTAGTCGGAGTGAATTTAAATAATGAAAGTGATTTTGAATATTCGATGGAGGAGTTAACAAACCTTGCGGAAGCTTGTGATGTGGAAATTGTAGGGCAAGTTACGCAAAATTTACACCGCGTGAATCCATCACATTACATTGGAAAAGGGAAAATTGAAGAAGTGTCTGCTTTTGTGAAGGAAGCAGATGCGAATATGGTTATTTTTAATGATGAATTATCACCTTCGCAAATTCGAAATCTAGAAGCTGATTTAGACTGTAAAGTCATTGATCGTACGATTTTGATTTTAGATATTTTTGCGCAGCGTGCTAAGACGAAAGAAGCACAGCTGCAAGTTGAGGTCGCACACTTGCAATATATGATGCCTCGTTTAATTGGTCTTCGTGAATCTTTAGGAAGACAAAGCGGCGGCGTTGGTACGAAAAACAAAGGTGTCGGTGAGAAGAAATTAGAGCTCGATCGTCGTAAAATTGAGGAACAGATTGCAGTATTAAATAAAGAGTTAGAAGCGCTTGTTGCGCAGCGTCAAACGCAGCGTAAACAGCGTAAGAAAAATGAAATCCCTGTTGTTTCATTAGTAGGATATACAAATGCGGGGAAATCAACAATTATGAATACGATGCTTGAGATTTTTAACGGTTCCGTAGAGAAACAAGTATTTGAAAAAGATATGTTGTTTGCGACGCTGGAAACATCAGTGCGAAATATTGAACTTCCAGATAATAAATCGTTTTTATTAACAGATACAGTTGGTTTTGTAAGTAAGTTACCGCACCATCTTGTGAAAGCATTCCGTTCTACATTAGAAGAAGTAGCGGAGGCAGATTTATTGATTCATGTGGTCGATTATGCAAATCCAAATTATGAACAATTAATTGAGATTACAAACCAAACACTAAAACAAATTGGGGTTGAAAATATCCCGACGATTTATGCTTATAATAAATCAGATATGATGGATGTTGAAATTCCAAAAGTGCAAGATAATCGTGTATACCTATCAGCAAAACAACAAATTGGTATGGAAGAACTTGTAGAAATGATTCGTTCACACATTTATAAAGAGTATACGAAGTGTGAAATGCTCATTCCTTATGACCAAGGACAAATCGTTTCTTATTTCAATGATCATGCACATGTTGTTTCAACAAGTTATGAAAATGAAGGTACGAAGATTTCACTTGAATGTAAGACGAGTGATTTTGAGAAGTATAATCGTTTTGTTATTTAAAATAAAAAAACATTGATTTTATTTGAAATTTCTAGCTATACTAAAAATAACGTTAATGAAATTAAAAGAACGGAAGGGTGACCCAATTACATGAAGTACTAATCCTATTTACGAAAGCAAACAATTGAAGGTTTTTTAGCAGATGATCACGCTGTTATTTGTGATGCCTTCAATTTGCGTTTTTCAGAATAGGATTGGCTTTTTATAGTTGGATCTAAAAGGGGTAGTCTCTTTTTGTGTACACCTATATAATAATTTATGCCTCCTATTCTGAATGGATATAGGGGGCATTTTTTGTCTCCGAAACTTGATAAAAAGGAGATGTTATTATGTTTTTATTAGAAGCAAATCATATAAAGTACTATGTACAGGATCGTTTATTATTAGATGTGGATCAACTGCAAATCCATAAAAATGCTCGAATTGGATTAGTTGGTAGAAATGGAAGTGGGAAAACGACGTTACTTCAAATTCTAGCTGAAAAGATTTCCCCAGAAGAAGGGAAAGTGATTCAACATACTAGGTGTGAACTTTTACCGCAGCTTAAACGAACAAATACAACAAAAAGTGGTGGTGAAGTGACGCAAGAATATATTCAAAAAGCTCTTGTGAAAGACCCGGAACTTTTACTAGCAGACGAACCAACAACAAATCTTGATACAGAGCATATCGAATGGTTGGAGAAGAAACTAAGGAAGTGGCAGGGGGCATTTATTATTATTTCACATGACCGGGCATTTTTAGATACTCTTTGCACGACCATATGGGAATTGAATGAAGGGAAAATAAAAGAGTATACGGGTAACTATAGCGATTATGTAAAACAAAAAGAAGTAGAGAGGCAACAGGAGCAATTAGCTTATGAAACATATGAAAAAAAGAAAAAGCAGCTAGAAGAAGCATTGAAATTAAAAGAGAAAAAAGCTGAAAGAGCAACAAAGACGCCAAAAAAGGTAAGTAAATCCGAAGCGAGAATTACAGGAGCAAAGCCATACTTTGCCAAAAAGCAAAAGAAGCTGCAAAAAACAGCAACGGCCATTGAAACGAGATTAGAAAAGCTTGAAAAGGTAGAAAAAGTAAAAGAGCTCTCACCAATTAAGATGAATTTGCCGAATGCAGAAACATTTAAAAACCGAATTATTCTTCGAGTAACTGATGTAGCAGGGAAAATTGATAAACGTGTACTTTGGAACAAAACAAGTTTTCATATTCGGGGCGGGGATAAATTAGCAATTATCGGTTCAAATGGGAGCGGGAAAACGACACTTGTAAAAAAAATCATAAATCAAGAGTATGGAATTAGAATTTCCCCAGCTATGAAAATCGGCTATTTTAGCCAGAATTTAAACATATTAGATACCGAAAAATCAATTATTGAAAATGTCCAGTCCTCTTCAAAGCAGGATGAAACACTGATTCGAACGGTTCTTGCGAGAATGCATTTCTTTAGAGATGATGTGTATAAACTTGTAGGGGTTTTGAGTGGCGGTGAACGAGTGAAAGTAGCATTAACAAAGCTATTTTTAAGTGATATTAATACTTTAGTTTTAGATGAACCGACGAACTTTCTTGATATGGAAGCTGTTGAGGCATTAGAGTCTCTTCTAAAAGGGTATGAAGGGAGTGTAATCTTTGTCTCACATGATCGCCGGTTTATCGAAAATATCGCTACGCGAATTTTAGTGATTCGTAATCAAAAGATGGAATTATTTGAAGGAAACTATCAGCAATATAAACTAGGTCAAGTGGAAAAGACGCGAGATATGAAAGAAGATAAGCGTCTTTTACTTGAAACAAAAATATCGGAAGTGTTAAGTCGCTTAAGTATCGAACCGTCTGAAGAATTAGAAATAGAATTTCAAAAGCTTTTAAAGGAAAAAAGGGAATTATAATTAAAGTTGATTAGAAGAAAAGTACATCACGACTAATGGAGTGATGTACTTTTTATAATGAGCAATATTATATATGAAAATTGATTGTAAAGAGGTCGTGTATGTTTACATTTTGTACATGGCATAGTATTGGGCGGTTCCCTTTTTTACTCCGTCATGTAAGCCCATTTGTAAGAATAAATCCCTGCGAATGGACGAACAACAACATCTTGTACAGTTGGACGTTCTAAGTAAACAAGTCCTGATTGGAAGATTGGAGCGATTGCGGCATCGTCTTCAACTAAAATCTTTTCAGCATCTTGAAACGCTTTCCATCTTGCTGGTAAGTCATTTACTAAAGAAGAGCCGGCCATTTGAATCAATTCATCGTATTGTTCGTTTGAATAGTTCATTCTATTGAAGGAACCATCTGTTACAAACATGTCTAAAAATGTCATTGGATCTGGATAGTCAGCACCCCATGTAGAAAGTGAAATTTCAAAATCGCCGTTTCCTTCCCGGTCTAAGAACGTTTTTACTGGAAGAGGACTTAGTGTAATTTTTAAACCAGGTAAGTTTTTCTCTAGTTCACCTTTTAGGTATTCACTAATCTTTTTATCATTCGATTCATCAGTTGTTAAAATAGAAAGAGAAACATTTTGTATATTTGTTTCTTTTTTTGCTGCTTCCCATAGTTTTTTTGCTTCTTTCACATTTGTTTCAAGGTTTACATTACTCGTACTGCGAAAATCTTTATTGTCAGGCCCTTTTACAAATCCTTTTGGAATAAGGGCGTTTGCTGGAGAAGAGCCGTTATTTAAAATCGTATTTGCTACGCCTTTTTTATCAAATGCAAGAGAGATAGCTTTTCGAGCATTTTTATTTGCTAATAATTGATGTTTTTGATTGAATCGGAAAAAGGTCATAGAAGGTCGTGCTTTTTTCTTTAAACTTGGGTCTTTTTGATATTTATCTACGAACTCTGAATTAATAATGATACGGTCTACTTGTTTACTTTCAAATAAGTTAACAGCCGTTGAAGTATCTTTCACGATATTTACATTAATTTCATTTAATTTTACGTTTTTATTATCCCAGTAATTTGGGTTCTTTCTCATCTTATAGCTCACATCATGCTTCCATTCGCTTAAAACGAACGGTCCATTATAGACTGCATTCACGGCTTCAAGTCCATAATTTTTCCTTTGTGCTTCGACTACTTTTTGATTTTGAGGATAAAATGTTGCAAATCCCATTAAACCTAAAAAGTATGGTACAGGGTGCTCTAGTTGCACTTCAAGCGTCTTATCGTCGAGAGCTTTGACGCCCAATGAATCGATTGGTAGTTCTTTTTTATTAATTTTTTCAGCGTTTTTAATGTCGAACATAATATGTGCATATTCAGAGCCAGTTTCAGGATTGACAGCGCGCTTCCATGCATACTCGAAATCATGTGCAGTTACAGGATCCCCATTTGACCATTTTGAGTCGTGAAGTTTAAATGTATATATTTTTCCATCTTCGCTTAATTTATAAGATTCAGCTGCACCTGGCACGGGTTTGTTATCAGGGCCAGGCATGTATAGTCCTTCCATCACATTATTTAATGCCGCATAAGAGAAGCCATCAGATGCAATCGATGAGTCAAGCGTAGAAATTTCCCCGGATTCTACAATGTTTAGGACTTGCTTTGAAGCTATTTTTTTCTTTTCTGAGCTAGATGTCGTTTCTTGTTTTTGTCCACATGCAGATAAAAATACTGATAACGTGAGTGAGAGTGCAACTATCCCTTTTGTCTTTTTCTTCATAGTTTCCATCCTTTCCCTTCATCTGTATTTCAGTATAAAAGAAGAGAAAGAAAATTTCTACAATTAATTCCTATAAAACCTATATAAATATAATTGTTTGAGGCGCGAATATGAAATCGAAGTTGTGTTGCTGGAAAAAGAGATAAAACCATTATAGAATAGAAAATATTTAAAAATCAGAAATTATTACAATAAGTGTAATGTTAATTAGTTATATCTTCTGTTTTTAGGAAAGGGGAGAGTGAAATATGCAGGCAGTTTCAAAGGAAAATACAGTAGCCTCACCTACGATTTATCGTATTTTATTTGCGATTAGTTTCGGTCATTTTTTAAATGACTCGATGCAGGCTGTTGTACCGGCGCTGTTTCCTATTTTGGAAAAATCGATGAATTTATCCTATATGCAGGTAGGATGGATCGCATTTGCGTTAAATATGACGTCATCGATTATGCAGCCGGTGTTTGGGATGTATTCAGATAAGAAGCCATCGCCATTTTTATTACCACTCGGTATGTTTTCAAGTATGCTTGGGATGATTGGACTCGCGTTTGCACCAAACTTTATTATCGTTATTATTTCTGTTTTATTTATTGGATTAGGATCAGCTGTTTTTCATCCTGAAGGAGCACGTGTTGCTTATATGGCAGCTGGTGCAAAACGTGGGCTAGCGCAATCCATTTATCAAGTAGGAGGGAATACAGGGAATTCTCTTGCACCGATTTTTACAGCGTTAATTTTTGTTCCGCTTGGGCAAATTGGATCACTGGGATTCACAGCTTTTGCGGCGGTAGGTATTGTATTATTAATTTTTGTTTCAAACTGGTACAAAAATGAGTTAGTAAATGGTGCAGTGCGAAGAAAGAAGCGAGCTGCACTTGAGGCTGAGAATGCAATTGTTAGTTCGCATATTAAATTTGTAATTGTTCTTCTTGTTTTCTTAACCTTTGTTCGTTCTTGGTATGGAGCTGGCATTGGGAACTTCTATCAGTTTTATTTAATCGAGCATTACGGTTTATCTATTAAAAATGCACAGTACTTCGTATTTGCATTTATGATTGCTGGGGTACTGGGTACATTCTTTGGTGGACCATTAGCAGATCGATTTGGTAAGAAAACTATTATTGTATTTTCAATGCTAGGTTCTGCACCGCTTGCACTTTTATTACCACATGTTTCTCTAGTGTGGGTTGTACCGTTATTTTTATGTATCGGTTTTATTAGCTCTAGTAGCTTTAGTGTTATTGTTGTGTATGCACAGGAACTTGTTCCGGGAAAAGTTGGAATGGTGTCAGGATTAATTGTGGGTCTTGCATTTGGCCTTGGAGCATTAGGAGCCGTTGTTCTTGGTAAATTAGCAGACGTGTATAGTTTGCAATTTATTATGGTATTATGTAGTTGTTTACCATTAATTGGGCTAACGTCATGGTTACTGCCAAGCGATCGAAAATTACAATAGAATAGGAGACGCGCTATGAAACGATGTCACAATGTTACAGAATTAATTGGAGATACACCAGTCGTACGATTATCACGATTTGTTCCAGAAGATGCAGCTGATGTATATGTGAAATTAGAAATGTTTAATCCGTCTCGGAGTGTGAAAGACCGCGCTGCGTATAATTTAATTCATATGGCGGAAGAGCAAGGGCTCATTAAGCCAGGTGATACGATTATTGAACCAACGAGTGGGAATACAGGAATTGGCTTAGCAATGAATGCAGCTGCGAAAGGGTATAAAGCCATTTTAATTATGCCGGATAATATGTCAAAAGAACGGATTAATTTGCTTAAGGCATATGGAGCAGAAGTTGTTTTGACGGCGGCAGAACAAAGAATGCCAGGAGCAATTGCGAGGGCGGTAGAATTACAAAAACAAATACCAAACAGTTTTATTCCGCAGCAATTTGAAAATCCAGCAAACCCGAATATTCATCGCTATACAACAGCTCTTGAAATTTATGAACAAATGGATGGAGAGTTAGATGCATTTGTAGCGACTGCTGGAACTGGTGGAACCATTACTGGCACAGGGGAAACATTGAAAGAGAAACTACCAAATTTATATATTGCAGTAGTTGAACCGAAAGGCTCTCCTGTGTTATCTGGTGGTGTGCCGGGGCCTCATAAACTAGTTGGAACAAGCCCAGGGTTTATTCCGAAAAACTTAAATACGGAAATATATAATGAAATCATTCAAATTGCGGATGAAGAAGCGCTTAGTACAATGAGGAATCTAGCAAAGCAAGAGGGGATATTAGTAGGACCTTCTTCAGGTGCGTCAGTCTATGCCGCAATCATGATAGCGAATCAATTAGGTGCGGGTAAGAAAGTATTATGTATTGCACCTGATACAGGTGAACGATATTTGAGTATGGGCTTGTTTGAATAATATATATTGAGAGAGTATGCGTCGTGCATACTCTTTTTTGTAAGAAAAGGAAAATGGAAGTTTGATATAGAAATAATAAAATGAGGTGAAAGGAGAAAAAGAATGCAGTTAATAGAGAAAGCAATAGAAATGGCAGAGATTTATAAGCAAAATTCTAAAGTAGAAGCTATTATTTTAGCAGGGTCTGTAGCAAGAAAATTAGAGGACGAACATTCGGACATTGAGTTATATATTCTCTGGTCAGTTCCACCAGAGGATGAAGATCGTCAATATCCGATTCATAGTATTGATGGAACTATATTATCTTATCATCCGTATGAAGAGGAAGAATGGTCGGAAACGTATTTGACGAAAGAAGGAATTAAACTAGAAATCAGTAGCTTTTTAACAGAGACAGTAGAAAGGTTTATTTCAGATGTTGTAGATCAATATGATATAAATTATGAGAAACAATGTATTACATCATCCGTTGCTGATGGTGTTAGTTTGTATGGAAAAATGAAAGTGAATGAGCTAAAAGATAGAGTTGCGATATATCCGGAAAAACTAACGAACCGAATGATTTCAGAAAACCTTTGGTTAAGTAACCGATGGCATAATCGCGAGGCACTTTTGAAACGAAACGATTGGCTTATGCTTTATGATGTCATTTGTGAGGTCCAAAGAGATTTATTTGGCGTTTTATTCGGTTTAAATAAAATATATGTGCATCATCCATCTTTTAAGTGGATGTCTTACAATACTGAAAGAATGAATATGAAACCTACAAATTTATATGAGCGGATGACGAATATATTGATTGGGAATCCAGAGCGTAGCGTGCGAGAATTGGAGATATTAGTCCAAGAAGTATTGGAATTAGTTCGTACATATGCTCCTGAATGCAATATTGCCGAACAACAAAAGCGTATTAAGTATGCAAAGTAAAAAATAAGAGATGTAACTATTCGTAAAGTTACATCTCTTATTTTTATTTTATGAACTTTCCTAGTACAGGTAATCGTTGAATACGATCACCGAGAATGTGCGAAGCAAGGCCACTTGTTAATACGAATAAAAGATAGACAAGTCCTCCAACCGCGCCGCAAATGATAACGATTAATAGTGATTCAATATAAGGTTGTCCAGGGATGAGCCATCCGATAATCGCTTTTAATCCCATTACGACAGCGGACATTGCTGCAGAGTAAATTGTAATAAGAAATACTGTTTTAGCTGTTTCTGCAATATCAAATTTTGCAAACTTGACGATGCAATATAGCATAATGATATCAGAAACGAGATATCCAAGAATTGTTCCAAGCACCGCTCCATGTCCACCTAATAAGTATAGAAGTGGCGTATTCACTACAACTTTTACAAGAATACCAACGGAGAAGGCAATCATTGTTTTTCGCTGATAATCAATCCCTTGTAAAATGGCTGCAGAAACAGTGAAAATCGCACTTAATACAGCTGATGGTGCATAAGAAATTAAATATTGTGATCCGCCCAGTGCAGTATCTGGACTCATATAAACCATACGGAATGCATCGTATGCGATGCTAGCGAGTCCGAATGCAGCAGGGATTGTAAAGAATAATAACACTTGGAAAATCTTTGTGATTTGTTCTTGTAATTCCTCTAGCTTTCCGCTTGTAAATGATTTTGTTATTGCTGGAATAATCGTAAGTGAAAATCCAGTCGCGAGTGAAGCGGGAATCATGATTAATTTTTGAGCATAGTTCGTTATATAAGCAAAAATCGCGTTTGCTGTTTCAAGCGGTGTTCCAATTGCTCTTAGTGCATCAGCAACTGTATATTGATCCACTAAAGTATAAAGTGGAATGGCGATCCCTACGAAAACAATTGGGATTGCGTAACGAAGTAGCTCCATGTAAATGTTTTTTAATGAAACGTTTGAAGCCCTTGTTTTTAGTTCGCCTGTAGGTGGCTTTAAATGATTATATTTTTTCCAATACATGATTAAAATGGAGATACTAGCAATTGCTCCGATAACAGCTCCAAATGTAGCAACTGCAACGGAAGAAGCAACGGAACCACCTAGTAATTTTGAAACGATAAAACTACCAACTAAAATGAAAACGACACGTGCAATTTGTTCTACAACTTGAGAAACAGCACTTGGTTTCATATGTTGAAATCCTTGGAAATATCCACGTGTTACACTCATCGCTGGGACGATAATGAGTGCAAAACTTAATGCTCGCATTGTAAGTGTTACATCAGCGATAAACCCCGGATCTGGTGTTTTTGAGCGAATAATAAACTGAGATACATAAGGAGCTCCGATAAATAAGATTAAAAATCCGGCGAACCCCATAAGCATCATGATTTTTACACTAGAATTATATAGTTTTTTACTTGTATTATAGTCACCCAGTGCATTGTACTTAGCAACAAATTTCGATACAGCAATTGGAATACCAGCTGTTGAAAAACTAAGTAAGATACCATACCAAGAATATGCATATGCATATAATGCAACCCCTTGTTCACCAACTAATAGTTGAAAAGGGAAGAAGTATATAAAACCTAAAATACGCGAAATCATTGTGGCACCGCTTAGTAAAGCAGTCCCTTTTAAAACTTTTGAAGTAGACAAAACCTTTCCTCCTACTCGTACTCTGTTACAATCATCCTATATTACTATAAACCTGTCAGTGTATTTAATAAAGTATAAAACGTAAGTGGTGCAATAGTATTCATAGAAAAGTCATATTTTGAATTTTTATAGTGAAAAAATAAGATTGTGATACATAAATATTCAAAAAACTAGTTGACACTATTTTTAATGTGTGATAAAAATGATAGTAATCAATTCGGAAAACATATAGTTGAGCAATGAAAGGGTAAAGTAGTGAAAATCTCCCTATGTCAGAGAGCTGATGGTTGGTGTGAATCAGTATATAGATTATTCATGAAGTTCGTCCTGGAGCATCTTTCATAAATCTCACATTGTGAGGAAATGAAAGACGGTAGTGTATACCGTTATCAAATAAAGTGGTGAAGAATTTTTTCACAACTAGGGTGGTACCGCGATATATATCGTCCCTACGTTTTTACGTAGGGGCGTTTTTTATTTTAGGGTTATTCTTGTTGTATCTTCATAACTAGGGTGGTACCGCGATATTTTATCGTCCCTACGTTTTACGTAGGGACGTTTTTTATTTCGGTGGTTTCTTAGCATTCTTCACAACTAGGGTGGTACCGCGATATTTTCATCGTCCCTACGTTTTGTAGGGGCGATTTTTTATTTTTGAAAGGAAGTGGTTGTATTAGAAAGGGAAGAGGCTAGAACAATACGATTAAGAATGAAATGTAATAAAAGGAAAAAATAGAAGAAGAGAGGAGATAAAAAGATGAATTCACAGCAATGGACATCGAAATTAGGTTTCATTTTAGCTGCAGCAGGTTCAGCAATTGGCCTTGGCGCAATTTGGAAGTTCCCATATATGGCCGGTATTGGAGGAGGCGGTGCGTTCTTTCTTATTTTCATCGGTTTTACTTTACTGATTGGTTTACCTTTATTATTAGCGGAATTTGTAATTGGAAGAAGTACACAAAAAGAGGCTGTTGATGCGTATAGAGAAATTGCTCCTAATACATTATGGCCGTGGGTTGGTAAGTTAGGAATTGTAACATGTTTCATATTACTTTCTTTCTACAGCGTTGTAGGAGGTTGGATTTTATTATATTTATGGAATGCAATTACAGGTAGATTATGGGAAGGGAATGGTGCATATGAAGCAACATTTGGTGAAATCATTTCTAATCCATATTTAGCAGTTGGATCACAGCTATTATTTATTCTTATTACTATTTTTATCGTAAGTAAAGGCGTGCAAAACGGTGTTGAAAAAGTAAATAAATATTTTATGCCAGCACTATTCGTTTTATTCTTTGTGTTAATTGTTCGTGCCCTTACATTAGATGGAGCAGGGGAAGGTGTTCGCTTTTTCTTACAACCGGATTTCTCGCATGTAACGTCTGAAATTGTTTTATATGCGATGGGACAATCATTCTTCTCATTATCTGTCGGGGTAGCAGTAATGGTAACTTACAGTTCATATTTACCGAAAGAAGAAAGTTTACCGCGTTCAGCATTTTCAATTGTTGGTTTGACACTTATTATTACATTGCTTGCTGGACTTGCAATTTTCCCGGTTGTATTTGCATTTGGAATGCAGCCGTCTCAAGGACCAGGATTACTATTTATCGTATTGCCAGCTATTTTTAGTAAAATGGCATTCGGAAAACTATTCTTCATTGTTTTCTTATTACTATTCTTCTTTGCGACTATAACATCAGCAATTTCTATGTTAGAAATTAGCGTTGCTTCTTTAACAACAAAAGGTAAAGGGAAACGCGAAGAAATGGCATTGATTGTTGGATTATTAATTTTTGTTGTTGGGATTCCATCGGCACTATCATATGGTGTGTTAAGTGATATGAAACTGTTTGGAAAAACCATTTTTGATTTAGCAGACTTTGCAGTAAGTAACGTTCTGATGCCGCTTGGCGTATTATTAGTTGCAATCTTCGTGCCGTTAAAAATGAAGAAGGATGTATTAATGAAAGAACTGGGAGTAAGTAAAAACAAAGGATATAAACTATTTGTATTGTGGTTGTTTTTACTGCGCTATGTAGCACCAATCGCCATTATTATCGTATTTTTAGATGTGATTGGAATTATATAAAGTGAAACTTTAATCAGTGGGGATTTTCTTCATCCCCACTGATTATCAGCCCGCACCAATCGGGCTTTTACGGGCAGTTGATTCTCCACCTAACTTCTTTGCTTTCGCTAAATTTTGAGGTGGGGGCTTACTGCCCGTTAATGCGGGATAAAAAGAAATAGAAAAGGCTCTAACATATGTTAGGGCCTTTTTATTGAATGGATAATTTTAAATTATCTTTTCTGCAATTCATTTACTGTAACAAATTGATATCCTTTTTTAGATAAAGAATCTAAAATATCTTCAATAGTTTGTAAGGCATTACCTGAATCATCATACATAGAATGTAACAAAATGATAGAACCTGGTTTTACATTGTTGTTTACATAGTCTACTTTATCAGAAGTAGAAACATAATAAGTATCAGGTTCAATATCCCATGTAATTGTTTCGATGTGCTGCTTGTTTAAATAATAGGGTAGACCAATTAATTTTTTCCCATTTGGTGGCCGAAAATCAATTTGATCTGTATAACCTGTTTTACGAATGAGTGTATTGGTCTTTTCAATTTCATCTTTAATAAAAGAAGGTGTTTTGAGAACCATTCGGTTATGAGAGTACGTATGATTTCCAAGTTGATGTCCGGACTGCACGATAGTTTGTCCTAATTGTAAGTTTTTCTCTAATTCATTTCCAATTACAAAAAAAGTAGCTTTAGCATTATATTTATCTAAGAGTGGTAATATTTGTTCTACATTTTTTGTAGGCCCATCATCAAAAGTCAGAGCAACGACTTTCTGATTTGTTTCTACTCGATTTGTTAATTCACCAAATAATTGATACGATCGTGAATTCATGAGTTTATAGGCTCCGAATAGTAAGATAAGAAGAGTGATTAGTATAATTAATGATGTAATGATTCTTTTTTTCATAAAGCGACCTCACAATATTTTTCATTTTCATTCGTATGTATTATATCAAAAAGAATAAATTGCTGCTTGTTTAAAGATCATTAGGATGCAAGAAAGAAAAAGTTGTCATATAATAAGAATCAAAAGGTATATTAGGAGGTGTTGATATGGCGATTACAATACAATTGCCAGACACTGCAGCGTCTCATGCAAAGCCAAGTATGAAAATGGCGATACTTTGCGTGAGGTAGACAAGTAATATACAATCGCCAAAATGAGCTCGTATCATTTCTTTTATATTTGGCTTTGCACCTTATTGAAATGAACCATAAAAAATAAGGGGCGAGCAGAAATGAAATACGTAAAAGCAGCTGCTGTTTTACCGGAAAATTTAATTATAGAAATTCAAAAGTATGTGCAAGGTGAAACAATCTATATTCCAAAACAGGAAAATACACATTATAAATGGGGTACACGATCTGGAGGAAGAAAGCAACTTGATGAGCGGAATCGAGCGATTAAATATGCATTTAAAAGTGGAGTATCTATTCATCAATTAGCTGAAGAATATTTTCTTTCGAGTGAAACAATTAAAAAAATAGTGTATTCTAAATAAAAATGACGTAAGCACTGATTATTTCATATGAAATAATCAGTGCTTTTTATGTAAACTTTGTTTCTAAATTATTTTCTGCATTTTATAAATTGAAATCATTGTATAAAATAATAAGAGATTAACAATTTGTATGGAGTGATAACAATGGAAGCGTTTATTAGAAGTGATCAATATAATTTTATAAAATCACAAGCTCATATTCTAGCGAATGGGCATGCAACAGCAAATGATAGAGGTGTTATTGCTGCTCTAAAGTCTCTTGCGATAGAAAAAGTGTTACATGTTTTTGAAAATCTTACTGTTGAACAAAAAGAATTAATTGATACGATTTTGACGGTTGAAAATAGAGAGGATGCGGAAGCATTTTTATTCAAGTTAAATCCGTATGTCATTCCGTTTCAGGAAGTTACGCAGCAAATGTTAAAAAAATTATTTCCTAAGGCTAAAAAATTGAAGCTTCCTGAAATGGAAGAAATAAATATGAAAGAAATGTCGTATCTAGGTTGGATTGATAAAGGAACGGGCAGAAAGTTTATTATAGCAAGAAATAAAAATAAGTTTGTTGGCTTGCAAGGAACGTTCCAAAGTATAAATAAAAAAGGCATTTGTGCATTGTGCCATGGGCATGAAGAAGTAGGTATGTTTCTAGTTGAAATAAAAGGGAATGTACCAGGTACTTTTGTTAAAAAAGGAAATTATATTTGTCAAGATAGTATAGCGTGTAATCAGAATATGAAATCGCTTGATAAGTTAGATGATTTTATTGAGCGATTGAGAAAATAACTTATAGTTGTAGTGATAAATATAGAAAACAAAAAGGACGAATGTTTTTCGTCCTTTTTTATGCGTTATCGCATGATTTATTCGATTTTGCATAAGTGAAAAAGGGAATAAAGAGAGAAATGAATCGCTTTTTGGTATGGCACGGTTTTTGCATTGTAATAAAAGAAAAAATTATTTAAGAGAAGTTTTTTTGGATGTAAAAATCATGTTTATAAAGGGGAAATAAGGAATGAAATATCCACTAACGCCAGATGTAAAACCAGAGTTTTGTACGACAGGTACATTTATGAGATTATCATCAAGTAATGAGCAAGCAAAGGTTGCTATTTTAGGAATGCCTTTTGATACTGCTGCTTCTTTTCGCGTTGGTGCGCGTTTTGCTCCGCAAGCTATTCGTCAAGCATCTATGACGCTGTTTCCATATCATCCAATTCATCATGTATACCCGTTTGATGACACAAATGCGATTGATATTGGGGATGTTTCTGTTATCCCACACAATATTCACCGTAGCTATGATTTAATTGAAGAAGCTGTTTTTGGATTAATGAAGCAAGGAATCATTCCAATAGGTCTTGGAGGAGATCATTCTGTTACATTAGCAAGTCTTCGTGCAGCAGCGAAAGTTCATGGACCTGTAGCGATGATTCATTTCGATTCGCACACAGATACATGGGATACATATTATGAGGAAAAATATTGGCATGGTTCACCATTTATACGTGCGCATGAGGAGGGATTGCTACAACCAGACAAAGTATTCCAAATTGGAATTCGAGGAACATTGAATCACCCTGGGGATATAGAAGCTAGTAATGATTTGGGATATAACGTCATTACGACAGCCGAATTATGTGATCGTGGTTTTGAAAGTGTTCTTCAGCAAATGCGAGCAACAATTGGGGATACGCCATGTTTCTTGACGTTTGATATTGATTTTGTAGACCCATCTTGTGCACCGGGTACAGGTACGTTAGAAGTAGGAGGTTTTAACAGTCGAGAGACGCTAAATATGGTGCGTTCATTAAGTGGATTTAATTATATTGGATTCGATTTAGTGGAAGTGTTACCACCATATGACCAAGCTCAAATTACTTCTTTATTAGCTGCGACACTAGTGCATGATTTTGCTAGTTTGATTGCTTTGCAGTTGAAAAATGAAATGAATAAGTAAGATGATGATTATTATACTAAAATATAAAAAAGCCGATGAAATAGTTTTTCATCGGCTTTAAAGATGTTCATTCATTATTTCTTTTGCCAATTTACCTTAATAAAATCTTCACGACCAGACTCTTTACGTTCTTGAGCATATTTCTCAGGATTCTTTTTATAAAAATGTTGATGATATTCTTCTGCTTCATAGAAAGGAGCCGCCGGACGAATTTCTGTTACGATTGGAGCTTTAAACATACCGCTTTCTGCTAGTGTTTGCTTTGACTTTTCAGCTAGCTCTTTTTGACTTTCATTGTGGTAAAAAATAGCTGTGCGATAAGATGGACCGCGGTCAAAAAATTGTCCACCATCATCAGTCGGATCAATTTGTGGCCAATATAAATCTAGTAATTTTTGATAAGGGAAAATAGAAGGATCGAATGTAATTTGAACAACTTCTAAATGTCCGGATGTTCCAGATTTTACTTGTTCGTATGTTGGGTTTGGGATGTGGCCACCGGCATAGCCTGAAACAACTTTTTGAATGCCTGGAAGTTCATCAAATGGTTTTACCATGCACCAAAAGCAGCCGCCTGCAAAGGTTGCGAGTTCGTATGTTTTTTCTGTCATTGCTGTAATCCTCCTAAATAGATATGTTTTATCTAGTATTATATAAATTATTATATTGCGCAATAAAAAAGATTTAAAACTATATGTTTTTTTATAAGCAAGAACCACCGCTCACATCAATTAATTGACCAGTAACCCAGCGACTGTCAGAGGAAGCGAGAAATGCAGCAGTATCTGCAATATCTTCTACTTCTCCTAAACGGCCGAAAGCAGAGATTTCAGTTGCATATCGTTTCATCATAGGATCACTTAAAAGTTCAGCATTCATGTCGGTTTTAATAAAACCTGGAAGGATTGCGTTTACTGTAATCCCTCGTGCTCCAAGCTGTTTTGCTAGCGTGAAAGTCATTGTATTGATTGCACCTTTCGTCATGCTGTAGGCAACGAAATCCGGTAAAGAAATTCGTGTTGCAGCCGATGAAATGTTAATGATACGGCCTTCATCACGTAATCGAGGTAATGCCTGCTGTATTAAGAAGAAAGGTGCTTTGGCATTTACGGAAATGATTCTATCAAAAAAATCTTCAGTTGTTTCTTCGATGAAAGCTCCAGGACCAATTCCGGCGTTGTTTATTAAAATATCAAAATGAGCCTCACTAGTGCGATTTTGTAATTCAGAATCTAAAGATTTGTAAAGGGATTCTACACCGTGTAATGATTCAAGATTAGCTCTAATAGAAAAAGCTGAACCGCCATCCGCTTGAATTTCCTGCACTGTTTCTTCTGCATCACTTTTACGATTTCCATAATGAACAGCGACTAATGCGCCATCGTTTGCTAAACGTTTCGCAATAGCACGTCCAATTCCACGGCTTGCTCCAGTAACTAATGCAACTTTTCCTTTTAACATATTCGCATCATCTCCTTAGTAAATTTACATATGTATGAAGCTGTCTTTTCTTATGTGAATAGACGAGCCTTAAGTAATATATGAGTATTCGATTGAGATTCATTCCCTTTTTATTTTGATAAAAATATTTTAATTATAAAATTAAAAATAAATTTTCAAAAAATATGTTGACAATGAAAAGAGCAAAGTCCTATAATACGTGTAACAACTTAAAGTTAATTAAGAATTTTCTAACTTTTATATATGGTATGTGCAAAGAAGAGGAAAGTAGATGATTATGAAAGTTTCAGAGAGCTACCCCGTGGCTGTGAGGGTGGCAACGATCGAATCATTGAAGATCACCTCGGAGCATCGCTTGCGAAAGGGAAACTGAGTAGAGAGCGGCGGTATCGTCTCCGATAAATGGACGAGGGTCTGACAGGACCTATAGAGCTTATATTTCGTGAGAAGTATAAGGAAGCTGAGTGGTAACGCGAAACTCTCGCCTCGGCAATCAAAGCTACTATGATGTAGTGATTGATTGCTGAGGCGAGAGTTTTTACTTTAGAAAAGAGAATAGAAGAATGCAAAGAAGAGGAGAGTAAACGATATAAATTGTTTCAGAGAGCTGCCCCTTGGCTGAGAGGGTGGTAACAATTGTATCGATTGAAGATCACCTCAGAGCACTGCCTTCGAAAAAACTGAGTAGAGAGCAGCGGAGTTGTTCACGATAAAAGAACAAAAGTCTAATAGGACTTACAGAGCTTGTATTTCGCGAGAAGTATAAGGAAGCTGAGTGGTACCACGATTCCCTCGTCTCAGCAATGGATTGCTACACGTTTGTAGAAAATCGATTGCTGAGACGAGGATATTTTTATAATTAATTTACAGAAGATTTAGATAAATATATTCTTCTCAGCAATCGATAAAAATATGGGTTGCACATAAAGAGATAAAAAAGAGGAGCGATGTAGGATGGGAAACCAGTATATCTATATGAATGGGGAATTAGTAGAAAAAGAAAAGGCTGTTGTATCTGTTTACGATCATGGTTTTTTATATGGAGACGGCGTATTTGAGGGGATTCGTAGCTACGGCGGAAATGTATTTTGCTTAAAAGAGCATTTAAAGCGTTTATATGAATCTGCGAAATCGATTTTACTAACGATCCCGATGACAATCGAAGAGATGGAGCAAGCGGTTTTACAGACACTACAGAAAAATGAATATGCAGATGCATATATTAGATTAATTGTTTCAAGAGGAAAAGGGGATTTAGGACTGGATCCAAGAAGCTGTACGAAACCAAGTGTCATCATCATTGCTGAACAATTAAAGTTGTTCCCGCAAGAATTTTATGATAACGGTCTTAGCGTTGTATCTGTTGCATCTCGCCGAAATATGCCAGATGCACTTGATCCACGTATTAAGTCGATGAATTATTTAAATAACGTATTAGTAAAGATTGAAGCAGCACAAGCAGGTGTACTAGAAGCGCTTATGTTAAATCAACAAGGATATGTTTGCGAAGGATCGGGAGATAATGTGTTCGTTGTGAAAGATGGAAAAGTAGTAACGCCACCTGCATATTTAGGGGCTCTTGAAGGAATTACAAGAAATAGTGTCATTGAACTTTGTGAACGGCTAAATATTCCTTGTGAAGAAAGACCATTTACTCGTCACGATGTATATGTAGCAGATGAAGTATTTTTAACAGGAACTGCAGCGGAATTAATTCCAGTTGTAAAAGTGGATTCAAGAGAAATCGGAAATGGAAAACCAGGAGAAGTAACAAAACAGTTAACGGAAGAATTTAAAAAGTTAACGAGAGAGCGAGGAGTGCGCGTTCCGGGACTTGCAGAAAGCTTAGCTTAACAAACAGGGGGAAGGAGTTAATGAAATGGTAAAGCAACATGCAGTGTGTGATGAAGCATATCGCGGAGAAGTAAAAAAAGTCACAGGTGCCGGACATGTGATTCAATGTTTAAAGAAATTAGGTGTAACAACAGTGTTTGGCTATCCGGGCGGAGCTATTTTACCAGTTTACGACGCACTGTATGGCAGTGGCTTAAAACATGTATTAACACGTCATGAACAAGCTGCTATTCACGCTGCGGAAGGATATGCGAGAGCTTCTGGAGAGGTCGGGGTAGTATTTGCTACCTCTGGCCCAGGGGCTACAAACTTAGTTACTGGTTTATCAGATGCGTATATGGATTCGATTCCTTTAGTTGTCATTACCGGTCAAGTAGCGACACCTCTCATTGGAAAAGATGGATTTCAAGAAGCGGATGTTATGGGAATTACAATGCCGGTTACAAAACATAATTATCAAGTGCGGGATGTAAATCAATTATCACGTATATTGCAAGAAGCATATTATATTGCTAAAAGCGGACGGCCAGGCCCAGTATTAATTGATATTCCAAAGGATGTTCAAAATGCAGATGTAACGAACTTTTTTGAAGGAGAAGTTCAAATTCCGGGTTATAAGCCACGGATTGAACCAGACAAGATGCAGCTGGAGAACGTGGCGGAGGCAATTTCAAAAGCAGAGCGCCCGCTACTATATATCGGTGGCGGTGTCATTCATGCAGGTGCCTCCGAAGAGCTTCTAACATTTGCAAGACAGAACCGTATTCCAGTCGTTTCAACTTTAATGGGACTGGGTGCTTATCCACCTGGGGATCCACTGTTTTTAGGAATGCTCGGTATGCATGGCACGTATGCTGCAAATATGGCAGTAACGGAATGTGATTTGCTTCTTGCATTTGGAGTTCGTTTCGATGACCGAGTCACAGGAAAGCTAGAGTTATTTTCACCTCATTCGAAAAAGGTACATATCGATATTGATCCGGCTGAACTTCATAAAAATGTAACTGTAGAATACCCGGTTGTAGGGGATGTGAAGCGGTCGTTACACATGTTAAGAAATATGAGAGTGGAATGTCAAACTGATGCATGGATAGAGAGAGTAAGAGCGTGGCAAGAAGAATACCCACTTTCATATGAACAGAATGAATCAAAATTAAAGCCGCAGCACGTGATTCATTTAATAAGTGAATTAACAAATGGTAAAGCAATTGTGACCACAGAAGTTGGGCAGCATCAAATGTGGGCAGCACATTTTTATAAGGCGAAGAAACCTCGAACATTTCTTACATCTGGTGGACTAGGAACGATGGGATTTGGATTTCCTGCAGCAATTGGTGCTCAGCTTGCCTTTGAGGATAAGCCAGTTGTCTGTATTGCAGGAGATGCTTCATTTCAAATGAACATTCAAGAATTGCAAACAATTGCTGAAAATAATATTCCAGTGAAAGTTTTTATTATCAATAACAAATTTTTAGGCATGGTACGGCAATGGCAAGAGATGTTCTATGAAAATCGTTTATCAGAATCACAGATTGGATCACCTGATTTTGTAAAAGTAGCAGAAGCATACGGAGTAAAAGGTTTGCGTGCTACAAATCCGATTGAAGCGAAACAAGTCATGTTAGAAGCATTTTGTCATCAAGGACCCGTTGTTGTTGATTTTTGTGTAGAGGAGGGCGAAAACGTATTTCCTATGGTTCCTCCTAATAAAGGGAATCATGAAATGATTATGAAGAGGTGGGAAGAATGAGTCATACTTTTTCTCTCGTTGTCAATAATGATCCTGGTGTTTTACTAAGAGTAAGTGGGATATTTGCCCGGCGTGGCTATAATATTTCTTCTTTAGACTTAAATGAAAGAGAAACAAGAGATGTTTCGGAAATGAAACTTACAGCAGTTTGTACCGAAAATGAAGCAACACTGCTCGTAAATCAGTTGAAAAAGTTAATTGATGTATTGCAAGTAAATAAATTATAAGGAGTGTATGAAAAGATGAAAACATATTATGAACAAGATGCAAATTTAGAGGTATTAGCAGGGAAAACAGTGGCGGTAGTTGGTTATGGATCACAAGGTCATGCACAAGCACAAAATTTACGTGATTCCGGTGTTCGTGTTGTAGTTGGTGTTCGTCCTGGAAAATCTTTTAATGTAGCGAAAGCAGATGGTTTTGAAGTAATGTCGGTTTCAGAAGCGGTACGAACCGCAGATGTTGTACAAGTGTTACTACCGGATGAACAGCAAGCGCATGTATATCGAAATGAAGTAGAAGAGAATCTTCGCGAAGGACAAATGTTACTTTTCTCACATGGATTTAATATTCACTTTGGACAAATCGAGCCGCCAAGTTACGTAGATGTAGCGATGGTTGCGCCAAAAAGTCCAGGACATCTTGTTCGCCGCGTATTTCAAGAAGGAAATGGGGTTCCAGCTTTAGTTGCTGTTTATCAAAATACGACTGGAAATGCTCTTGATGTAGCGCTTGCATATGCCAAGGGAGTTGGCTGTACACGTGCAGGTGTAATTGAAACATCATTCCAAGAGGAAACAGAAACGGATTTATTTGGAGAACAGGCCGTACTGTGCGGCGGGGTAACTGCACTTGTAAAAGCGGGTTTTGAAACGTTAACAGAAGGTGGATATCGTCCGGAAATTGCGTATTTTGAATGTTTACATGAGCTTAAGTTAATCGTTGATTTAATGTACGAAGGTGGATTGACAAACATGCGTCATTCGATTTCAGATACGGCAGAATTTGGTGATTATGTAACAGGCTCAAGAATTGTTACAGATGAAACGAAGAAAGAAATGAAACGAGTTCTTACAGAAATTCAGCAAGGAGAATTTGCGAAGAAATGGATTTTGGAAAATCAAGCAGGACGGCCAACGTATAATGCGATGAAAAAGGCAGAGAGAAATCACCAACTTGAAAAAGTAGGATCTGAACTTCGTGAAATGATGACTTGGATTCAACGTCCCGAAGGAGAAGGTTTAGTGAAAAAATAAAGTGAAATTAGATGAGTAAAAATGTGTAGAGAAGGGACTTGAAAAGATGAGAAGTGACATGATTAAAAAGGGTTTTGATAAAGCACCACATCGTAGTTTATTAAAAGCAACTGGTTTAAAAGATGAGGATTTTGATAAGCCATTTGTAGCGATTTGCAATTCTTTTATTGAAATTATTCCAGGTCATAAACATTTAAATGAATTTGGTCGTCTTGTAAAAGAAGCGGTACGTGCAGCAGGAATGGTTCCGTTTGAGTTTAATACAATTGGGGTAGATGATGGGATTGCGATGGGGCATATCGGTATGCGCTATTCGCTGCCAAGCCGTGAAATTATTGCGGATTCAGTTGAAACGGTAGTAAATGCACATTGGTTTGATGGAATGATTTGTATCCCGAACTGTGACAAAATTACACCAGGTATGATGATGGCGGCATTACGTGTTAACATCCCTACTGTATTTGTTTCAGGTGGACCGATGGCAGCTGGAAAAACATCTAAAGGTGAAGTAGTCGACTTAAGCTCTGTTTTTGAAGGGGTAGGTGCTTATCAATCTGGGAAGATTTCAGAAGAAGAGTTAAAGGATATTGAAGATCACGGTTGTCCATCTTGTGGTTCTTGTTCAGGTATGTTTACTGCAAATTCAATGAACTGCTTATGTGAAGTATTAGGGCTTGCACTTCCAGGGAATGGGAGTATTTTAGCGACAGATCCAAGACGTGAGGAATTAATTAAACAAGCAGCTGAAAAATTAAAAGTATTAATTGAACAAGATATTAAACCACGCGACATCGTGACAGAAGAAGCAATTGACGATGCGTTTGCATTAGATATGGCGATGGGTGGATCAACGAATACAGTATTACATACGTTAGCAATCGCACAAGAGGCCGGGCTTGATTATGATATGAGCCGAATTGATGCGGTTTCAAGACGCGTGCCACATTTATGTAAAGTGAGTCCAGCATCTAATTGGCATATGGAAGACATTGATCGTGCGGGCGGCATCAGTGCTATTTTAAAAGAGTTAAGTAGAAAAGAGGGGGTCCTCCATCTTGACCGTATTACAGCTACTGGTCAAACACTAAGAGAAAACATTGCTCAAGCAAAAATTCAGGATAAAGAAGTGATTCACTCTCTTGAAAATCCTCATAGTAAAGAAGGAGGCCTGCGTATATTAAAAGGAAACCTTGCCAAAGATGGTGCTGTCATTAAAAGTGGTGCAACAGAGGTAAAACGATTTGAAGGACCATGTGTCATTTTTGGTTCCCAGGATGAGGCACTTGCAGGGATTATGCTAGGTAAAGTGAAAAAAGGAGATGTTGTTGTTATTCGTTATGAAGGACCAAGAGGTGGACCTGGTATGCCAGAAATGTTAGCTCCAACTTCAGCAATTGCTGGTATGGGATTAGGTGCAGATATTGCACTGTTAACAGATGGTCGTTTTTCAGGCGCATCACGAGGTATTTCAGTAGGACATATTTCACCAGAAGCTGCTGCTGGCGGAGAGATTGCGCTTCTTGAGCAAGGAGATATCGTATGTATTGATGTAGAGGAACGTTTACTTGAAGTGAGAGTAAGTGATGAAGAATTAGAAAAGCGCCGGAAAGAATGGAAAAGACCGGAGTTAAAGGTGAAAACAGGATGGCTTGGGCGCTACGCACAAATGGTGACATCGGCGAATACAGGCGCTGTACTGAAAATGCAAAATTTTGATTGAGTTTCATATAAAAAAGAGATAAGGAATGATACGAGATGGTGCAAAAAGTAAGGGAGAGAGTGAAAATTGAAGATATCCTTGTTGCACATAATCACATGAAGGATATCATTAATAAAACACCACTGCAACGGGATTCAGTATTATCTGAGAAGTATGAATGTGATGTGTATGTAAAGCGAGAAGATTTACAAGTTATTCGCTCGTTTAAAATTCGAGGAGCGTACAATTTAATTCAGAGCTTATCGAAAGAACAAATACAAAATGGGGTTGTATGTGCGAGTGCTGGTAATCATGCGCAAGGGGTTGCTTATACGTGTAATTTATTGAAGATTCAGTCTAAAATTTTTATGCCAACAACAACGCCTAAGCAGAAAGTATCTCAAGTACAATTTTTTGGCGGTGTTTATGCAGAAATTGTATTAGTCGGAGACACATTTGATAGCTCTTTCCAAGAAGCACAGCGCTATTGTGAGGAGAATAGTATGACGTTTGTTCATCCGTTTGATGATCCTTATGTAATTGCAGGGCAAGGAACGGTCGCTGTTGAAATGTTACATGATATGGAGAAACATGTTGATTACGTCTTTACAGCAATTGGTGGCGGTGGTTTAGCATCAGGTATTGGTACATATGTAAAAGGGGTGAGTCCCGATACAAAAGTAATCGGTGTGGAACCAAAAGGAGCAGCATCGATGAAAGAAGCCTTTTTACAAAATGAAAACGTCGCCCTAGAAAAAATTGATAGTTTCGTTGATGGTACAGCAGTTAAAAAAGTGGGAAAATTAACTTTTGAAATTTGTAAAGAAGTGTTGGATGATATTGTATTGATTCCAGAGGGGAAAATTTGTACAACAATTTTAGAATTGTATAAGAAAAATGCAATTGTTGCTGAACCAGCTGGTGCTCTTTCAATTGCGGCACTCGATTTTTATAAGGATGAAATTAAAGGGAAAACCGTTGTTTGTACGTTAAGTGGTGGCAATAACGATATTGATAGAATGCAAGAAATGAAAGAACGCTCTCTCATCTATGAAGGGTTAAAACATTATTTTATTATTGAATTCCCGCAGCGTTCAGGAGCATTACGAGAATTTCTTGATAAAGGTTTAGGACCAGAGGATGACATCACTCGTTTTGAGTATATTAAAAAACACAATAAAGAAAATGGGCCAGCGCTTGTTGGGGTAGAGCTAAAACATAAAGAAGATTATGAACCGTTAATTACCCGTTTTCAAGAAAATAATATTCAATTTATGGAGCTAAATAAAAATCCTGTTTTGTTTGATTTGTTAATTTAATATACAAACAGAAAGGAAGCTTTTTACTAAAAAGCTTCCTTTTTTCTAACTACGTTTGTTTTTAATTGTTCCAGTTTCATCAATTTCTACATCAGTTGAAACGGTTTGTAAATATTGTAATGCTTTTTTCTTTTCCTCAGGGGTGACTGGTGAAATTTGATCATTACGAATGATGTAAGGATTAAATGACATTTGTACGTCTTTTCCTTTAAAGGTAAGGGTTAATACACCTGTTTCAGCACTTTTTCCTTTCACATAGTTAGGGAATAAGAAGTTTCCTAGTGAATAAGCAACAGGGACCTTGTTGTAATATTCAAATCCTTGCAGGTAGTGTGGATGACTCCCAACAATTGCATCAGCGCCAGCTTCAACCATTTTCGGAACATATTGTTTTTGATAGTCTACAGGTCTATTTGATTTTTCAATGCCCCAATGCATATAGACAATCAGATAATCGGCATCTTTTTTTTGTTCTTTGATCGTTTTTGTTACTAGATTGATATCATATCCATTTGCAACACCTGGTTTGTCTTTACCGGCTACCCAGGTAAAGTCAGGCATAAAACGAACAAAGGAAAGGAATTTGAATTTTTTTCCCTTTACTGTAATCTCCCTAGCTGTGTATGCATCATCCGCATTTTTTCCAGCTCCAATATAAGGAATTTTTAGTTTTTCTACGTGAGAGATCGTATCCATTAATCCGTCTTGTCCGTAGTCAAGGGTATGGTTATTACCAATATTCACAATGTCATAGCCTGTGTTTTTAATAGCTTGTAATGTGGAAGGATCGCTTTTAATCCAGAATAACTGACCAGGAGCCTTTTTCTCCCGTGTTGTAAATGCAGATTCCAAGTTTACAAAGGAAATATCGGCTTTTGTTATTTCATCTTTTACATGTTGTAATGGATAATCCGCACCGTTTTTTTGAATAACCGGTCGTAACTGCCAATCAAACATTGTATCACCAGAGAAAGTAAGTGTAATTTCAGGATCTTCCTTTTTCTTTTTTTCGGTTGTCTTTGTTTTGTCTTTTTTATTTTCTACTCCAGCTGCATCTTTTGCTTTTGATGTAAAGGAGTTATTTATCAATAAAACAATCGGTGTAATGAGAATTACTATTAAAATAAATCGTTTAAATAAAGGTGTCATAGTTATCTTTCCTTTTTTCATTTTTATATAATGACTGACTTTTAGAAAATCCGCTGATAAGAGTTTCATATAATGTGTAAGAAAATGAGTAAGTGCTTAATAGTTTAGTTTATGTATGCTAGATATGATATGTAGGATGAAAGATACTTCTGTTAGATTATAGGCATGTATTGAGAGCTCCTCTCATGGTGTATGCCATATTACGGTAACATGAAACGATGAAAGAATACAATACATAACTTAATTTTACTTATAAAGTTTCGAAAATTCTGTTAAAATTTCTTTTATTTTGTTGTATGGTAGATATAAAAATTTAAAAAATAATGGTTGAAGAGGATGGAGAAGGCATAATGGTTATATTAGGAGCAGTAGTGAATGGAATTTGTATAATAATTGGTACTATATTAGGTAAACTATTAAGCAATATTCCAGAAAGTATGAAGGGGACAGTTATGCATACAATCGGTTTAGCTGTTACTGTACTTGGTCTTCAAATGGGACTGAAAAGTGAAAACTTTCTTGTTGTAATTATAAGTCTGGTCATTGGTGCAGTGGTTGGAGAATGGCTGGAGTTAGAAGAGAAATTAAAGAGTTTAGGAGATTGGTTAGAAAAAAAGGTTGGCGCAAAAGGAGAAGGTAGTATATCCATCGGATTTGTAACAGCTACATTAATCTTTGCTATCGGAGCAATGGGAATACTTGGAGCTTTAGATAGCGGTATTCGTGGAAATCATGATGTGTTATTTACAAAAGCAATTATTGATGGATTTATTTCTCTTATTTTAACGACAACGCTCGGAATAGGCGTACTATTTTCAGCAATACCAGTCATTTTATATGAGGGAGGTATTGCGATTTTCGCGACGCAAATTAATAGTTTTGTACCAGAGAAGCTGATGAATCAGTTTATCGTAGAAATGACTGCAACTGGCGGGATTATGATTTTTGCAATCGGATTAAATTTACTTGGTTTTATTAAAATTAAAGTGGCAAACTTATTGCCGGGGATACTTGTAGTTGGAATAATTGTTTCTATTATATACGGATATAATTTGTATGTTTAGTTAGGCTGAATAGCCCAAAACTGTTTTGGAATAGTTTTGGGCTATTTGTATGTAAAAAATTAATATGCTTTTTTCATAAAATGAACAAAGCCACCTATAAATAAAATCACAAAGCTCCCAATTACGACAAATACTAGTGTTTGAAAAGAGATATAAAACAGCCCAGAGCCTTCTTTAGGAAGCATTGCGAGAAAAGGTTGGGACCATGGATAGATGGGACCAAACCTCGCAGAATTTGCAATTATCATAGCGGGTATGGAAGCTATAACATTTAAAGCAATCGGTGCTGCAAAGCTAGACCAGATGGTTGAAACCCATAATTGTAAGGCAATTAAAGGTAGAGTAGCAATCCAACCGCCTATAATACTTTTAATTGTAGGAATGAGAGGGACTGGACCAGATATATGTAAAAGTTGTCCAACACTAACATAGCTTATAATGAAGAGAATTTGCATTGTACCTACAAATAAGAGAACAAAGAAAAATTTTGTTATATAGGTATGATACCTTGCTATCGGTTGCACCAAAAGTTGTTTCCATCCCCCGTTTGAATGCTCATATCGGCAAATAAATGCAGTGTAAATGCCTGTTAATAATGGAAGAAGCAACATACCATGTACCATTATCATGATATTATAAATCAACTCCCAATGTTTATAATCGGGATAGTTTGAGGCATTTGCATAAGCTATTACTCCTGCTAAAATCGGGCTTAAAAATAGTAATGTCCATATTTTGGTTTTTTTAATTTTATAAAATTCAGCTTGTATGGTTTTAAGCCAAAGCATTATTTATGCACATCCCTTCTAATAAAATCTGCTGTTTCAATACATAACATACATATACCAACGATTAGGCCTATTGCTACACATAGAAGTGGAGACCCCCAGTCAATACGTAGGCTTGGCCATCTCCATATGAACCAATTGGGAAGAGCTACTGAAAACATTGTAAAAATAGTTCCTAAAAGTCCGATTGTAAATGCGATACTTTGGTTTTGAAATATGATAGCAATCCATAGTTGTAGCGCTACAATTGGCAGTGCCGACCAATAAGGATAGAAACTCATTTTAAATATAGAAAGCCATGGAATTGAAGCATCGAATTGTAATGATAAGCCCAATCCAACTATGCCAATCAATAATAAAGAACAAGATACAGTAAGCAGGAAAAATACCAGTATGAATTTTACTAGAAAAATGTGTCGTTTATTAATAGGTAAGGATAAGAGATGTTTCCATGAACTAGAATGATGCTCTATGTGTGCAATTAAAGAAGTAACAATCGTAATTCCTAATATAAGAGTTGTGAGAGCAAGCGGTTGAGCTTCAGAAATGAGGCCGCTCCATAAGTCCTTCGCATATTTATTTGTCAAAAAATCATAACGAAGAAAAAAGTTGCATGCTTGAAGAGAAATAACACCTATTGGTCCTAAAAAGATTAAAAACCAAATCCACTTCCTTTTTATTTTTAAAAGCTCAGATTGAAAGAGGCGTTTGTACATGTGTCTCTTCCTCCTTTATAAGCTGTAAGAATATTTCTTCGAGTGACTTTTTATTTTCTTCAATTCGGAATACAGAAATGTTATGTGTTACAAGTATTTTTACAATTTCGCCAATAGTTTCATTTGATACATTTGATAGAATAATTTGATTCTCCTCTTGCATAGAAGGAATCCCTTTAGCGAGAATGAGCTTCCAAGCTGCATTCGGTTTGTCTGTCATGAGTGTAATAGAATGCTGAGCATGCTGGCGCAATATCTCTATTTTATCTTGAAAAATAAGCTTTCCTTTTGCAATGATTCCAACATAAGTTGCCATTTGATCAATTTCACTTAATAAGTGACTAGAGATAAGGATGGTAATTCCTCTTTCTTTTGCCAGTTGTTTAATTAGCATACGAATTTCATGAATCCCTTCTGGATCAAGTCCATTTGTTGGCTCGTCTAAAATTAATAGCTGCGGATCACCAAGTAAGGCAATGGCAATTCCTAACCGTTGTTTCATTCCTAATGAATATTCTTTTACCTTTTGTTTGGCAGCATGTTGTAAACCGACAATTTGTAGCACTTCCTCAATTTTTTCTTTCGGAGCATTTCTTAAAATCCGGTAAACCTCTAAATTCTCAAGGGCATTTAGGTGGGCATAATAAGATGGATTTTCAACGAGAGCTCCAATTTTAGATAATATGGATAAGCGTTCTTTAGCCAAATCCTGTTGAAATATCACGACCTTTCCTTGCGTTGGTTTAATAAGGCCTAATAACATGCGAATGCTAGTTGTTTTACCAGCTCCGTTAGGCCCAAGAAATCCATAAATCTCTCCTTTTGGAATTTTTAAATCTACGTTATGTACTACATAATCATTTCGATATTTTTTTGTTAACCCTGTCGTTTTCAAAATATAATTCATGTTCCTATCACCTCAAATCAAGTATAGGAAATAAAGGTTAATGATAATGTTAGAAGAGTTTAAGATTTGTTTAAATTTATACAGTATTCCCTAATTTTGGAGTGTACTAGTTTTCAAATCGTGTTGTATTCCTTATGATGGAAGAGAAAGGTTAAATTTATATATGAAGGTGAAAAAATGACACACATTTTATATGTTGAGGATGATCTCGAGATTGGGGAATGGGTCAAAAGAGAATTGCAAAAACAAGAGTATGAAGTTGCATGGTTTACTTCAGAGAATGGTACGAATGAAGTATGTGAAATAGCAGATGTTATTGTTTTAGATGTTATGTTGCCAGGTCTTGATGGTTTTACACTTGGTCAACGGTTTAAAAGGGAATATCCAGATACCCCTATTATTATGCTGACTGCAAGAACAACATTAGAAGATAAAATATATGGATTAACATTTGCTGATGATTATATAACAAAGCCATTCCACCCAAAAGAGTTAATGGCACGTATTGAAGTTTTATTAAGGCGGTACAACAAAGATAGAGCAGAAGTGCAACATGTGAAACATTTAAAAGTATTTATGAAAGAATACCGAATTGTTGATACAGACACGGGTGAAGAAATTGTTTTATCAGGAAAGCAGCATCAAATCTTTTTTTATTTGATGAAGAATTTGAATCGTACATTAACGAAAGAACAAATTTTTGAGGCAGTATGGAATGAATCCTACATGGAAGGGGATAAATCATTGATGGTTCATATCCGACATTTACGTGAAAAAATAGAAAGAAATCCAAGTAACCCTCAAATAATAGAAACCATACGTGGGATAGGTTATCGGTGTAAAGCATGATAAAAAGTACATCACTGTTACGAAAGTACCTATTTATCATATTTGTAGCGATATTATTGTTACCTCTTGTTGTTCCACTCAGTTCGTTTCTCTTCATTAAATATATCGAGTGGATAGAAGATTTTAATGTTGCGTATTCGAGTGTGCAAATAGAAGAGGAATGGAGAAATAAAGCGACAGATTTACACGAAAAAAATCCTGAAGGAATTGAGCGAACCTTTCGAGAGTTTCAAGGGAAATATCCAGAAGGATCAATGTTTTGGTTAGATAGTCAAGGGAAAACGAACCTTCAAATTCCTGAAAAACAAAATATTCCACAGGAGTGGAGTGCAAGTGATGCAGTTGCATTTATGAAAAGGAGTTTTGAAGGGGATCCATTTACAGTTGTATCTTATATTGGAAAAGAGAAGCAAGGGGCATTTATGGTATTTCAAATTCCGAGGAAATATGTGAAGGCACCAATTGCTCAAATACGTGAAAGATATGAAATTGTTTTTGAAATGGTTATTATTGGATGCTTTACGGTATTTATCATTTTCTCTATAATCTTTTTTCTTAAGATTAGAAAAAGATTATTAAAGCTACAAAAAGCAATGGAACTTCCGCAAGACCAGACACTTCCGTCAAAAATTTCTATATCAAAGCAAGACGAGATCGGCTTATTAGAAGAGTCTTTTAATCGTATGGTAGAGGCTTTACAGCAAAGTCGATTGAAGGAGGAGGAAGAGGAACAATTTCGTAGAAAATTAATTGCAGATCTTTCTCATGATTTACGGACACCATTAACGATAATGCGTGCACAAATAGATTCATTGAAAGAAGAAGTTATTTCGGTAAAAGGGTATCAAACAATGATGCTAATGGACGAAAAAATTAATTATGTGGCAGAATTAATTGAGAATTTATTATCTTATTCTTTAATAACGGCAAAGAAATATCCATATCATCCAGAACGAACGGATATGACACGTTTAATGAGAAAGCTTGTTGCATCATGGTATGACATATTAGATGAGAAAGGTTTTGAGGTTGACATTGTGATTCCAGAAAAGCAATTGTTTTGGAATATCGATGAAAATTGGTTTCAAAGAATTATAGATAATGTAATTCAAAATGTAGTTAGGCATGCAGATGATGGGAAATTTATAGGAGTATATGTAAACCATGAGGAAAAAACAATTACAGTTGTTGACCATGGACCAGGTTTTCAAAATACTCATTCGCCAAATAAAGGTGCGAGAATTGGATTATCCATTATTGCAGTTATGACGAAAGAGATGGATATTGAATGGGATATAGAATCTGATGATACGGGAGTTAAGTATATATTTAAAAAGTTGCTGTAAAAGGGAGAATACGTATGAGAGAATTCCAGTGCACAAAACGAGTAGATAGAATGTTTCAAATTGCAAACAAAGAATCTAAATATAATGATTATATCATTCGTCCGTTAGATTTATTTATAGGAGCTTATAAAGAAGGAACAGGGGTTTGTAGTGAATTGTATATGTGTTTATTTCATTATATAGGGATAGATTTTGTAACGAAATTCGTACAATTACAACAAACGGACTTTCAAGATAAAAGATATATAGAAGTACAAGGATATAAAGTTTCTTATAAAACAATAGAAATATTACAATTAGCTAAGCGTAAGATGGAAAAGTTTAATCAAGTATATGTAAATGAAGGCCATGTTTTAAGCTCGATTCTTCAGCTAGATGAGGAGATTCAAAATGTAATAAGTGAAGGTGTGAAACAAAGTATTTTACAGATTGTATCAGTACCAAGAGATATGATTGTGAATTTGAAAAACGATGAAATATCAATGATGAATCACCAAATTTATAACATTAGAAGAGTAACTCAATCTGATTTAGAAGAGCTTCTCCAGTTTGTTAAGTATGAATTTGGTGAACGATGGATTGAAACGGTGAGTAAAGGTTTTCAAGAATATAAAGAACCACCAATTTATATTGCAAAGCAAAATGAAAAAATTATCGGTTTTGCTTGTTATGATATTGTAAGAGGAAGAAAAGGACTGTTTGGACCAATGGGAACAGCTAAACATAATCGTGTAAAAGGTGTGGGGAAAGAATTATTACATCAATGCTTGTCTGACATGAAGCAAATTGGTTATGAATATGCAATTATTGGTCAAGCAGGTCCGCTTGAATTTTATGAAAAGAGCTGTCGTGCACAAGTAATACCTAAATATAGGGTAGAAAATTGAAAATGCTATAGAAACAATAAGCAATTCTTCTATTGTTTCTATAGCATTTTATTTTGGGTTTTGAATAAAGTTTAATCAAGCCCCTCTAGTGAAAATGCGGAGTTTTAATGCTGAAGTAATTTTTGTTCTACTGAGCCTTCACAAGCTTCATTTAGGCAAGAATAGCAATCAAATGTTGGAAATGATTTACTTTTATCTTCTTGAAGAATCATTTCCAACCTTAGTATTCAATTATTTTTTTCCCCTTCAATGAGGTGAACAATTACTTCTGAAATATTCCAGGTTCCATCGATGTCATTACATTATATCCATTCATCCGATAGACCAGATAAAAAAATACTCCAATGTATGTGGTGCTCGTTCCAGTATTTTAATAGATTCTTTTAAATTAAAATGCATATCACCACTTCTCCTTGACATTGTATTTTATCATTTTGTCAATTCGTTACATAACGGTCTTCTATAAACTTTAGTTTCATCTTGAAAAATGTGGTATGTATTCAATTCTTTAATCAATAGAGAATAATGATTTTGAAGTGAAATATTTTGGAAATATTATATTTTTGGAATAAAATATTTCACTTGATAAAATATAAAACGCTATTGTGCCAATGGTTTTTGATTGGGAAATAAATGATAGAACGGTAGAAGTAATAGGCATTAGAAAGCGTTTTCTCAACCTCTGAAAATTCTGAATATGTGGAATTGAGTTGAAGTTATTAGGTGATGATTGTTAATATATCCTTGTATTACCAATACATAAAAAAGGGGGTCTTCAAATGAAACTAACTGTGAAAATTAAAAAAGCTACGCAACGAGAGAATCAATGTGTGTGTTTGTTATTATGCTAGTTTTAAAAAGAAGAAGGTGTGAAAACACCTTCTTTTTCAATGAAATGGAGAGAAGAATATGAGATTGAAAACAAGTTTAAATTTTAGGGGATATCCTAACAAAAATGAAGTTGTTTATTATGATGGGGAAGAGCGCATTATTGAAGTAAATGAGTTTCAAAAACTATGGTCATTATTAAAAATTTTAGAGAATCCTGTAGGGGATGTTCGTGAAGAAATATATGCATGGAAGAACATGAATGGAGTAGATGATGAAGAATTACAAAGTATTATTCAGTTTATAAATGAGAATCAACTTCTATATGAAAAGCGTTGTGATGGAGATAAAGAAGAACAGTTATTTAATCTTAGAAATTTTAACTATTTCAGTACCCATGATCACACTAAACATGCAGATACAATTGTTCATAAGATGAAGAAGATAAGGGCTGTTGTTATCGGAGTTGGTACGATTGGAGCAACATTGTGCATGACGCTATCGAAACTTGGTGTTGGTGAGATTATTGTAATTGATTTTGATACGGTTCACCCTAAAAATATTAGAGCACAAACGATATTTCAAACAGACGATATTAAAAAGAAAAAAATCCATGTTATCCAAGAGAGAGTGGGTAAAATGGATCCTTATGTAAAAGTTCAAGTGTTTGATAAGAAAATAGAAACAATTAATGATTTATTACAATTAAAATTAAATGAGATAAGTTATATTTTTGGATGCTTTGATGAAGCTTCGTTACAACTACATAAAGACATCATGAACTATTGTGATGAAGAGAAAATTAAGTATTTTCTAATGGGATACCATAATGATTTCGTAAAAGTATTGCATGTAAGTAATAGCAATGATAGTGCTTTAATACTTGAGGATAGTTTTCAAAATTACGATACAGAATATGTGATTCGAGAAAATAGAGGAACCATTATTCAAGGTTTAGCTGTTTCGCTTATTATTAGTCGAATTATATTTGCTGATATTGCCAATGATGAGTATGCAATGAAAAGCGCGTATAGCTTCGATTTTATAAACTTCCGGACTTCAGCCGATGACGAGTTCATTCCCCGCAATCCGTTTATTCAATCGCTGCAAACAATTATGCCTCTACAACAAGAAAAAATGAAGCGTAAGATAGATGAAATTTCTAACATAATGTATGCTGAAGGATCTATACTTCCGAAAGTAATTGAAATTGATATATTATCTATGTATCAAGCTTTCGACATTTTACTTCATATGGATCAATTGTCTACTTTGGAACTCGAGGATAGGTATCATGATTTTGTTAGACTTCTACATAATATAGAAGAACAGGAAGGAAATACAGCAGAGTATGAGCGGTACTTACAAATCATTCGAGAGCTTAAAATTGTCTATCAAGGTGAGACATATGCTATATCTGAAATTTTCGGAATGATGCGTGACTTAAAGAATTATGAGGAAAAGAAAGAATTGCAGAGAAGAGTTTACGAGTTATTGCAAAGCAAAGGAAATGAAATTCTTCAGTTTTTTACAAAGAGTAAGCAAGCATATTTATCTATGGAAACACCTGAATATTACCTAGAAGTATTTGGAGTGAAGAAAGAGACGTTACAGACATTTGAGGAGAAATTACAGGAGAATTTCCATGCTCTTATTACGAAAAGTTTATCAATCATATTTCCAAATTCAACAGGAGAAATTCATGCGGATTTTTTAGCTTATAATGAAGAAGAAAGAAGTGTCATTTCTATTGATGAAGCAAAAGAAATAATACTTAGCAGTTTAGAACAAATCGGACAAGAGCGCTGGATTAATCATATTGAAAGAATGTTTCAATATGATTTTGTACAAGTGTACAATGAAATTGAAGTGAATAAAACATACTACTTTCCAAATATAAAAGAAAGTAGAATCTTGTTTAATTATCATGAAGATGTAGATAGTTTATTTATATTATGCCATGAATTAGGACATGCGTATTTTAATCAAAGTTATGGACACACATTCTTTGATGATAGCACTCAATTACTAAATGAAATTATGGCATACTACTTTGAAATTACTTGTATTCAAGCCATTTTACGGAATAAGGATATAAGTTCAGAATTAAAGCAAGAAATTGCGAGGCAGTATGTAAAAAGAATACACCAAGTTGTTTTATCTACATATGGGGTTCATTTATTTGAAACGAGTTTAATACAATATGTGCAGAATCATGGAGAAATTTCCACAACAGACTTTTTGAGAATTCGAGAAGAGTATAATCAGCATCCATTTTTTGAAGATATAAAATTTAAAAATGAAACATACTCCTATTTAAATCCACTTTTGAAGACTTCATTTATTTTTGAATTTGGAGATCACGTTTTACCTCCAATTGCGTATTTATTGGCAATTGGCTTATGTTGCGAACAAGTGATATCAAGGATTCCGAAAGATATTCAAATGCAAGAGGCTTTATTAAATAGGATGTATCGTACGGAAGAGTTTTTAGTTTTTATGTCAAATGGAATATCTTATGGTGAATTTATGGAGCAAGCGATTCATGAACTGCTCCAAATTTTGAATAAACTTGAGTTGTTCGTACTAGAAGATATAGTCCATTCTAGTTAAAAATAAAAATTGCTAATAAAGGTATATATCTTTATTAGCAATTTTTATTTTTGCTTACATTTTTTTAACGTGAATGGCTTTTCATTGAATATCGTCCGATCTATGAATCATATTGCTAAACTTTTTCAGCGGAAGGGTGTAGAATGGGTATCTAAGAAAGAAGGTGTGAAAATGGCCAGCTGGAAAAGAAATTTAATGATTTGTTGGCTTGGTTGTTTTACCACTGCAGCAGGTATGAGCTTAGTGATACCATTCTTATCCTTTTATATTGAGGATCTAGGCGTAACGGGTACATCCGAAATTGCACAGTGGTCGGGAATTGCATTCGGGGTCACTTTTTTAATGGGCGCGATTGTATCGCCAATATGGGGAAAACTCGGTGATATACATGGACGGAAATTGATGCTTATTCGTGCAAGCCTTGGGATGGCGATTATTATGACACTCATGGGTTTTGTCACAAATGTGTATCAATTAGTCGCACTCCGTTTTTTAATGGGAGCTGTATCTGGTTTTCTCTCCACTGCAATGACATTCGTTGCAGCAGAAACACCGAAAGAACATTCAGGTTGGGCGATTTCTACTATATCAACTGGCGGTGTAAGTGGTTCATTACTTGGACCAATGCTTGGTGGGTATTTGTCTGAATTAATCGGAATGCGCCACGTATTTTTTATAACGGGTGCTTTTTTATTTCTTTCATTTTTAATTGTTTTTTTCTTCTTACATGAATCGAATCATTCTGTTCAAGCGAAAAAAGAGCAACCAAAAAAAGTATGGACGATGGTTCCGGCAAAACACTTTATTATCAGTTTATTTGTAGCAACTTTTATGATTCAACTTGCAAATATGTCAATACAACCTATTATTACGTTGTATGTGAAACATTTAGCGGGTCCTCATACAGCTCATATTGAAATAATTGCGGGGGCAGTGATGTCTGCGACAGGTTTAGCTGTGATTTTAGCAGCTCCTAAACTAGGAAGATTATCGGATCATATTGGTCCTCAAAAAACTTTAATTGTAGCATTGTTTGTTGCAGGAATTATCTTTATCCCTCAAGCATTTGTGACAGCTGCTTGGCAATTATTAATACTGCGTTTTCTATTAGGGATTGCACAAGCTGGATTGTTACCTTCCGTACAAACTCTACTAAAACAACATACACCACATCATGTAACTGGACGTGTCTTTGGTTATAATCAATCCTTTCAGTTTTTAGGGAATATGATTGGACCAGTACTCGGTGGACAAATTGCTGCACATGCTGGATTTCAATATGTATTTTTCTCTACAGCATCGCTTTTATTCATGGCCTGCATTTGGGTATATTTCAATAGTAAAAGCGCAGAGATATCAGAAAAAGAGCATTTGGAAGTTAGTTAATGAGGTGAATTATATAGAGCGTTAATGCTGGGTAAACCAAAAAGGATGAAGCGAGTGGTGCTTCATCCTTTTTGATTAAAATCAATTAAAATTGAAAGCAAAGATAACTTAATGTTCCAAGTTCATAGCTACGATGAATGACTTTTCCGTCAGTATTACCACTTCCCATAGCGATGAAAAGAGGGACAAAATGCTCTGCTCTTGGAACGGCTAAATGTGCGTGAGGAGCAGCACTTTCCCAGTTAAATAATGCATCTTTATCGTTATTTTGCATATGATTTATAATCCAGTCATCAAATTCGACAGCCCATCGTTCAGGTGTTGTTTGATCCCATTTGAGCGCGCGTAAATTATGCACAGTAACACCGCTGCCGATTACTAAAATATCCTCTTGTCCAAGTCCTTGAATCGCCTGTCCAATTTCATATTGCTCTTTTGCGGGAAGGAAAGGATGTACTGAAATTTGAACGACAGGTATATCAGCTTTTGGATACATACGATGCAGTAGTGTCCATGAACCGTGATCTAATCCTCGAGTTGTATCTTTGCGAACTGGAATCCCTTTATTCTTAAATTTTGTTTCTAGCATTGTTGCAATGGCTGAAGAACCTTTTGCTTTATATTTTATTTCATATAATTCGGGAGGGAACCCGCCAAAATCATAAATTGTTTCATATTCATCATCTGAAGATGAAATGGTTAATACTTCACTTTCCCAGTGTGCTGTAAAAATAACAATTGCTTTTGGTTTATATGTTTCTCCGAGTGTTTTTAAAAAACGTGTATAATCTGTATCTTGAATAGCAAGCATTGGTGAGCCGTGTGCTAAAAATAATGATGGCATCATAAGTGAAACCTCCTAAAATATATAGATTACTTTATGTAAGTAACTATATAATTTTATTTTATTTTCGTCAAGAGAATAGTTTGATAAAGTGAAACTTTAATCAGTGAAGGCTTCATCCAGCATCGATTATTAGCCCTCACCAATCGGGATTTTACGAGTAGTCCGCATCTTACCTAGCCTCTTCGTTTTCACCGGATTTTGAAGTGAAAGTTTTACTGCCCGCGAATAGTGGAGTAAATAGAAAATACAGTGTTTGTCATAAGGGCAACAATTGCATATAATACATAGTAAGAATAATGAATACTCATTCATTTTATGAAGAGATACATAATGGATTTGGAGGGTGTCAAAATGGACATACAGGAAAGCTTTGTTACGGCATTGGATGGATCGGAAATTTATTTACGTAAGTGGCTGCCGGAAAGTGAACCACGTGGAATTGTACAGATTGCACATGGTATGACGGAACATGCTGGTGTCTATACAGAATGCATTGATGCCTTATTGAAAGCTGGATATGGTGTGTATGCTCATGATCATCGGGGACATGGGAAAACAGCAAAACAAGAAGAGGATTATGGTCATTTTGAACCAAATGATGGCTGGAATCAGGCTGTTTCTGACGTAGTCTTTGTATCGGAACTGATTCGTAATGAACATACTTGTCCGCTCTTTTTATTAGGGCACAGTATGGGTTCTTTCTTATCAAGGCGTGCTGTGCAACTGCGCGGTGAACTATATGATGGATTCCTTATTTCTGGGACAGGCGGAAATCCTGGATTTTTAGGTGTAATAGGTCATAAAGTAGCAACGATTGAAATGAAGCTTCGCGGTGCAAAAACAAAAAGTCCAATGTTGAACTTTTTATCATTTGGGAATTTCAATTCGAACTTTAAACCGAATCGGACAAAGTTTGATTGGCTTTCTTCAGATACAAATCAAGTTGATAGATACATAGAAGATCCATTATGTGGTTTTATTTGTTCAACGAGTTTTTACCGTGAATTATTTAATGGTGTGCTTGAAGTGAATAAACTAGAGGAATATAAGAAAACGCCGAAAGACCTTCCCATACATATTTTTTCTGGAGATCGTGATCCAGTAGGCGACATGGGAAAAGGCGTAAAAGAAGTATACGATATGTATAAAAAATGTGGTGTAAAAGATGTAACACTTCGTTTGTATGAAAATGGAAGGCATGAAATGTTCCATGAAGTGAATAGAGATGAAGTATTCCAAGATTTGATTTCTTGGTTAGATGAACATATTATATAAAAAGAAACCTCACTTTTGCCGAAGTGGGTTTTCTTTTTGGAAATTTGGAGGGAAAGCATGAGTGAATTTGTAAATAAAGAGTATATAGAAATAGATTTTCGTGATGTTGTCGCTTTTAAATAAGGTCACGGTGTTTATAAAAACACCCCTTTGGATCTGAAGTGAACCCAAAAAGTTAGACAAATATTCTAAGTAGCTAATAAGGATTGGATTCTGTATTGTACAGGGATCAATCCTTTTAGTTTTATCTTAATACGTTTGTGATTGTAATAGTAAATATATTTTTCTAATTCCAAAGTAAAATGTTCCATGCTTTCGAACTCTTGTAGATAAAGTAATTCAGATTTTAATAACCCAAAGAAATTTTCAATGACTGCGTTATCTAAACAGTTGCCCTTACGGGACATACTTTGCGTAATTTGATGTTCTTTAAGTAAGTGCTGGTATTGAGTCATTTGATATTGCCACCCTTGATCCGAATGGAGTATAGGGGAATCACCTTCGTTTAAACGCTCAAACGCTTGATCTAACATCTTTGTAACGAGTGGAAATACAGGTCGTGTTTCTATATTATAAGCAATGATTTCACCATTAAAGAGATCTAAAACTGGCGATAAATAGAGCTTCTTCCCGAATAAATGGAATTCTGTCACATCCGTAACCC
>NZ_JH921518.1:0-284428 GCF_000299035.1 Bacillus bingmayongensis | reverse complement strand
AAATTGTTTCACCCAGTAGTAATACGTACTACGCGCAATCTCAGCTATTTTCACTAAGTGACTTACCTTAAAAACATGCCTTAATTCATAAATTACTTGCGCTTTTTGACGTTCTGAGATTTTCTCTCCTCTTGAACTAAGGCGTTCAACTTTTTTAAATATGCATTTTCCATACGTAAACGCTCTATTTCCGCTAATAATGCTTCTTGTGATCCTTCTACTGGCTGTTCTTTCTTTGTTTCTTTTTTCATCGTTGGACGCCCCCGTTTTTTTGAATAAAGGGCGTCAATACCTTGTTTTTCTAGAGTTTTTTTCCACTGTAAAATAGTCGATGGATCCGGAATATTATATATTACAGCTGTTTCTAAAAGAGACGTCCCTGTTTCATTCATAAAGTTAAGTACGTCCATTTTAAATTGTACAGAGTAATTTGTATACCTAGATCTCAAGCCTTCTATTCCATATTTTTTATAGAGACCTACCCATTTCATAATAGATTTATGATGCGTACCTATTCGATTGCCTATGGCTCTATAAGATTCTTTCCCTTCAAGATAGTCCTGAATAGCTTCTAATTTAACTTCTAATGAAAACTTTGCCATAAAAAAACTACACCTCCAATTGTTAATTGTGTCTAACAATTGGGGTGCAGTACAATCTGTTTATCTAAAGTGGTGTTTTTATAGTGAAAAGTGAAAAGAAGATCTGAACTGAAAGGCGGATTAAGGAACCGTTGAGTAGCGATAAAGTTACTCCGCTAAAGGGCCAGATTGTTGAAGATGAACCGGGAATAAAAATCAAAATACACAGTTAAGGAAACAATATTTAAGGTCAAAGTAATAGATGATCCTGGAAGAAATTTTGAGATGATCAAAAGGTATTTACAATAAAACAGCTTTGCATGAAATTTTCATTTTTAAGGAAGTGGATGGATGGATTTATTAACTTTTACTGAGGAATTTTTTAATTATGTAAGGAAGTTTTTACTTTTAAGATTTACACTATTTGCTTTGGTTCTCATGACCTTTTCCTTTGTCATAAACCGTATTATTGATTGGTTCTTTAGGAAGTCAAGTTTTTTTGATGAAGAAGTAGAACAGACGATTCAAAGTGTAATTCGATCAATTTTTAGGTATGGAATTATGATTAGCCTTGTTATTTATCTAATTAGTCAATTTGTAGATATAAAAGGTATTCTTGCAGGTGCAGGGATTGCGGGAGTTGTCGTCGGTTTTGCTGCACAACAGATGCTAAAAGATGTTATATTAGGGTTCGCAAGATTAACGGACAAAGAGTTTCGTGTCGGCGATTTTGTTACTTTTAACGGAACAAGTTCAGGTACCATTGAGGAAATCAGTATTCGCTTTATGCAAATTCGTGAATGGTCGGGAAAACTCCTTACCATCCCACATGGAGAGATTAGAACGATACAAAATTTTAATAAAGGCCGGATGCGGGTTATTGAACGGATTACGGTAAGTTATCAGGAAAATCCTACAAGAATAAAGGAATTGTTAGAAAAAGTAAGTGTTATCTGCAATGAAAAATTGGATCAAAGCCTATATAGGATAGAGGACGAGGCTGTTGAACCATTTCAATATATTGGTATTACAGACTTAAATCCAAACCTTAAATATGTTGGATACGAATTTTGTATTATAGGCTTGGTTAAACCTGAAGAGTATTTTGAAACTTCCAGGCAAGTAAGGTTTGAACTAATGTCTATATTCCATAAGAATCAAGTACAAATGCCAACAGCGAACATGTTCGTTCATACTGAAAAATTACAGGAGATTCCTGGAGAGCAGCTTTCACAAGCAGGTAAAGAAAACTAGCTGATTGGAGATCCTAGGTCAGTTCATGAGGCGCGATTGCAAATTATATTTAGAATTTGGGTTTGTAGACCGGCAGATTTCGATGAGCTTAAGGGTTTAAACAATACCTCCTAAAAAAGTAACTTCTGCACTCGGGCGCAATTCTGTAGCAAGAATTGTGCTCATTCTTTATGTATTGGGCTACATTCTTGTATAACTAATTGTGGAAATAATGGCAATTTGAGATAATTGTTATTAAGTTAAAGAGCAGGTTAGTTTAATAACATCAGTAACAGTTTGTTTAAAATAAAGAGCTAACTACATCCAGTTAGCTCTTTATTTTTCTCTAAAAAGGAACTTATTAAAGCGAATAATTCGATTGATATGTTGTTAAAACTTTAATTCTAGTATTAATCAATAAAAGCTGCTTTATAAGCTTGTTGAACAGCTTGAACTTCAGAAGAGTTTGCCCCATATAAATTTGTGGCAACACGAATGCAGGCAGCTTTCAATTCTTTGAAATCAGATGACATATTTAATTCATCTGTATTTGCATAGTAGAAGATATCAAACATTTTATCTTCACCAATTCCTCGAACAGCTACGTTATTATGAGTACCACCATTTGCAATTAAGTAAGCTACTTTATTAATAATGCTAGAATTGATATGTACCCCGCCATAATCACCATCACTAGTTAGCGGTAGGTTTTTATAGTCTTTAAAATCATCTGGATATGCTCCAAAGCCAGTAGAAAGAGAAGAGGGATTTGCCATATCTCTAAATACGTCTCCTGCTTGTTCACCTACTGTCCAGTTAAATGTTCCGTTGTTTGCATACTTTTCAACAGCTACACCAAAGATATCTGATAAAGCTTCATTAATGGCTCCTGATTGTCCTTCATATTTTAATTTAGACTCACTGGCAGTAACGGAATGGGTAAATTCATGTCCCGCGACGTCATATGCTTTTACAAGAGGATCACCATAAACTAGCATGCTACTGGTACTAGAATTAGAACTTAGTGCATTAAACCATTGTTTCGGATCTTTTGTTTCTGTAGAATCCCATGCGTGTACAACAGAAACAACTTTTTTACCAAGATTGTCGAAGCTGTTGCGTTTATATTTATCTTTATAGAAGTCATACACTTTTGTTGCTAAATAATGTGCACTAACAGCTTTAGAATCGTTAAATGTTGTAGAAGTACTTGTTACTAGGTTCCCAGGATATGCCCAGTCTTGTGTTGTAATATCTTTATAATTGACATCATATGTTTCAATGCCTTTTCCGCGTGAGTAATCCGCTAATGCATACTTTCCGTTACTTTGTTGTGAAATCCCAAACGTGCGGGTAATTCCAGAGTCATCCGTACCTCTTCCTGTTAGTGAGGCAAGACTCTTTTTCTTGTCGTTTTGTAATACTTGAACTAATTTTTTATCTACTTTTAAACTTGATTCTTGTACCATATCTTTTAAAATTTCACCATTAAAAGCATTCATTAAGTATGTTCCAGATACATACTGTGGTGTGGCAGCGCTAAATGTTACCTGATAAGCAGTTGTTGCTTTTTTTGTATTCTCATCTACATAAATTACTAATTTACTTTCAGCTTTATCAATAAATGTGATATCGTTACCATACTTCTTATATATATATTGCTTTGCATCATCTTTTGATAGTTTAACAGGGTTTTTTAAATCACTTTGCTGTTGTAAGTTTTGAGCGCTATCTCCTGAAATACTTTTGATTACCCCTTTTTTATCAACGTGTGCTGTAAGCTGATAACCATATACTTCGCGGTCTTCATAAGTTTGTTGCATACGTACTAACGTTGTGCCGTCATAAGAGGGGCGTTTTTGGGTGATCTTAAAGTCTACCTTTTCTTCTTTGTTTACTTGTTTAGGAGATAAGGCTTGCTTTGTTTTTTCTTTTAAGGCATCTTTCACTACATGTTCTGGAGCTTTTTGAGAAGGAAGAGTTAAGTCTCCGGCACGGTAATTCTCATCCTCTATATTGACTTGTAATTGATCATTTGTTTGTGCATTTGCTAAATTGTATGGAGCGAATATAGATAAAGCAAGACCGGTCGAAATACCGATTGAAGTAATTCTATTCTTTTTATTCATATTATATCTCCTCTATTCTTATATTTTGAAAATTAAAACTTGATAGAATTGTAATACAGAATTATGTCGAATAAAAGAGAAAAACTTCATTTTATGTAAAGATATGCAAAATTGCATAGTTTCGTAGTTAAATATAAAAATAAGGAGGATAGGTCCTGAAGGATTTGTTGAAATTTGGGTGAATAACTGTAGTGCAGTAGTTTACATGTCATATATGGTGAAGAGAGGGATACGGTTGATCATTAGGGAAGCTTTTTTAAACGAAGCAAATGAATTAAGTCATATAGCACTAACATCAAAAGCCACTTGGAACTACAGCGAAGAATTCATACTAGCATGTAAGGAAGATTTGACGATCACAGAAGAGTACATAAAAAGTAATGATGTATACGTTTTAGAAAAGCAAGGTGTGAAAATTGGTTTTTTCTCATTCCAACGTAAAGAAGAAACAGCACTCGATTTTTTATATTTACATCCAAATTATATGGGAAAAGGTTATGGTAACATTCTATGGAAAAGTGTCGTAGAAAAAGCAGCTGAATTAGGAATTAAGCGTTTTACAATTGATAGTGATCCAAATGCAAAAGGGTATTATATGAAAATGGGAGCAAAGTTAATTGGGGAGACACCTTCAACAGTTTTTAAAGATCGTGTTTTGCCACTTTTACAGTATGATGTATAAAAATGAGTATACATAGGAGATGCTGAAATGAGTGAATTAGAAATTGCACAAGTGCACGAGGTTTTAATAAAATCTTGGTCATTAGAAACAAGCTCAAAGTGGACGATAGAAAATCCAGCAAAAGGACAATGTGGTGTAACAGCACTTGTTATACATGATTTGTTTGGAGGAGACATAAAGAAGACGCAAGTTGGCGAAGCTTGGCACTTTTACAATGTTATAAATGGCAAGCGATATGATTTTACACAAGCACAATTTTTTGAAGAGATAGCCTATATGGATATTGCTTCTAATAGAGAAGAAGCATTTGCAGACACAAATGAAAGGCAATATGATTCTTTAAAACAGAAAGTGCATATCTTTATGCAATAGAATTTGTATGAAGCGAAATATCTTTTGACTCTTAACGCTTAATAAGTTACTATAATGGTGGTAACTTATTAAAAGGGAAATACTTCATAGAGTTGAGAGGGGAAATACTTTTGAAAACAGCTTATGTAAGCGCTACGATTGCAACTTTAAATGAACAGAATGAAATGTTACAAAACGGATATATCATTGTAGAAGATGGTAAAATTATAGAAGTGAAAAATGGTGAATTCTCTAATGAAAATCAAGTAGATGAAGTAGTAAATCTGAAAGGAAAATGGCTATTGCCAGGTCTTGTGAATACACATACGCATGTTGTGATGAGTCTTTTACGTGGCATTGGTGACGATATGCTATTACAACCATGGCTTGAAACGAGAATTTGGCCGCTTGAAAGTCAATTTACTCCAGAGCTTGCCGTTGCAAGTACAGAACTTGGCTTGTTAGAAATGGTGAAAAGCGGGACGACAACATTTTCTGATATGTTTAATCCAATTGGTGTGGATCAGGATGCAATTATGGAAACAGTTCGTAATAGTGGAATGCGTGCTGCAGTTTCAAGAACCTTATTTAGCTTTGGAACGAAAGAGGATGAACAGAAGGCAATTCAAGATGCAGAGCAATATGTAAAACGATATTACAGTGAAGATGGTATGTTAACAACGATGGTTGCTCCTCATAGCCCGTATACATGCTCTACAGAAATGTTAGAAGAGTGCGCGCGTATTGCAGTAGAAAATCAGACAATGGTTCACATTCACCTTTCCGAAACAGAGCGTGAAGTACGGGATATTGAAGTACAATATGGCAAACGTCCAGTAGCGTATGCAGCAAGTTGTGGTTTATTTAAGAGACCGACAGTTATTGCTCATGGAGTTGTGTTAAATGAAAATGAGCGCGCTTTCTTAGCAGAAAATGATGTTCGTGTTGCTCATAACCCAAATAGTAACTTAAAATTAGGGTCTGGTATAGCGGATGTTAGAGCAATGTTAGAAGCGGGAATCAAAGTGGGTATCGCAACAGATAGCGTGGCATCTAACAATAATTTAGATATGTTTGAAGAGCTCCGCGTCGCAACGTTATTGCAAAAGGGCATCCATAAAGATGCCACTGCATTACCAGTTGAAACAGCTCTTTCACTTGCAACAAAAGGAGCTGCAGAAGTAATTGGAATGAAACAAACGGGCTCAATTGAGGTAGGGAAATGTGCTGACTTTATTACAATAGATCCGTCCAATAAGCCACATTTACAACCAGCAGAAGAAGTATTGTCACACCTTGTGTATGCAGCAAGTGGAAAAGATGTATCTGATGTCATTATTAATGGAGAGCGTATTGTTTGGAATGGTGAATGCAAAACATTAGATGAAGAGCGGATTATTTTTGAAGCGAGTCGTTATAAGCGAGGATTAAAGATGTAGTTGTAAGGTAGAAATCAATGATGAAATAGAGAAAATTGATAAAAATACTATCCTTTTTAGTAAATAAAAGAAGGATAGTGTTTTTTATTTTAGAATGCATACATATTCATTGAGATGTAACGGCTTTACAGTAATATTTCTGTTATAATATATAACGCTTTATAATATTATTTGAATTTAAGGAGAAAAATTCATGAAGCAACATGAGACACGATTAATAGTATTTATACTTACAACAGCTTTACTTTTAACAGCTTGTAGTAGCAAAACTGTTAAAACAAATGAAGTAGCAAAAAAACAGGTGTTAAACGTAACGGTATCAGAAGAAATTCCTTCCCTTGATACAGCGAAAGCGATGGACGGTACATCATCACATGTAATGCAAAATATATTTGAAGGGTTATATGTACTGGATCATCAAGATAAGCCTATTCCTGGTGTGGCGAAGTCTTTTGAGAGAAGTGAGGATGGGAAAAGATATATATTCCATTTGCGTAAAGATGCAAAATGGTCAAATGGGGAATCGGTAACAGCATATGATTTTACTTTTGCGTGGAAACGGGTATTGAGTCCTGAAACAGCAGCTCAATATGCATACTTGCTGTTTGATATAAAAAACGCGAAAGAAATAAATAAAGGTATATTGGCTGCTGATCAACTAGGAGTAAAGGTATTAGATAATTATACGCTAGAAGTGCAATTAGAACAGCCTGTCCCATATTTACTACAATTATTAGCATTACCTGTTTATTTACCACAGCACGAATCGTTTGTGAAAGAACAAGGAAATAGATATGGATTAGAGCCAAATAATCTTATATACAATGGGGCGTTTGTGTTAGAAAAATGGAAGCATGAACAAGAATTTCAATTGAAGAAAAACAATACATATTGGGATAAGAAGCAAGTGAAGCTAGAGGCTATAAATTTTCATATTGTAAAAGATACAATGACGGCTGTAAATTTATATGAATCTGGTAGTATTGATCGCGCTCCTGTTAGTGCAATATTTGTAGATCAATACAAGGGAAAAAAGGAATTGCATATGAAAAAAGAATCTGCGATAGCCATGTTACGTTTTAATGAAAGGAATGCTACGTTAGCAAATAAAAAAATCAGGCAATCTATTTCTTTAGCACTGAATAAAGAGGGATTTGTAAATCACTTTATCAATAATGGTGCAACACCTGCAGAAGGTCTTATCCCGATAGGATATAAGAATGAAACAAATGGAAAAGATTTTCGACAGGAAAATGGTAATCTTGCTGTGTATGATTTGCAAAAGGCTAAACAAATTTGGGAAGATGCAAAAAAAGAACTTAGTACAGAAAGTGTCACACTTGAATTTTTAACATTTGAACAAGACAATGCAAAACGTATAGCAGAATATATAAAAGGAGAGCTTGAAAAGCACTTACAAGGCTTAGAGATACAGATTAAGCAGCAACCATCTAAACAAAAATTACAGCTTGAACAAACAGGACAGTATGATATATCTATGGTAGTATGGGGGCCAGATTACAAAGATCCTATAAATTACTTAGAGTTATTTACGACAGATAATCCGAATAATAAAATGAAGTATTCAAATTCATATTATGACAATCTTATAAATAAAGCTAAACATGATATTGTATTAGATCGACAGAAAAGATGGGAATCTTTACAAGAAGCAGAGAGAATATTGTTAGAAGATGTTGCTGTTGCTCCGCTTTATCATACTGGTCTAGCATACATACAAAAGGAATATGTAAAAGGAATTGAAAAGCATCAATTTGGTGGTGTGTATACGTATAAAAATGCTTATTTAGGTGAAAGATAGATTGAATTAAAAAGCTAAGACGTATGTGTCTTAGCTTTTTTAGTGTCTACAAAAACAATGTTTAGAAAGGATAACGTGAGGGTATTAAAATCTCTTGAGTTGATGGGCATGTATGGTGACCCCTATTTTGTCGGTGGGGGACGAATGTATTATGATGAGGTTGTTCACCTTTAAAGTATTAGTTTACACTTGTCCCTGCACATTGTGTGGGGATTTTTTTTATGAAGAAAAGACACCTTTATCATTAGGTGTCCAAAAATTTAATATTTTAATTCTAAACTTTTACTTTTAGAAATTGAACCTATTGTGTATTCGTCTCCGCCATATTGAATAGTTATGTTAAATGTTTTACTTTTATCGTCTTTAACGTGTCCAGAGATATAAATAGATTGTAAGTCTTTAGGCCCAAATTTATGTCCAGTAATTACTACATCTAAATCTTGTTTTTCTTTAAAGTATTTAACTGTTGTCTCTTTTGCTTCTTTTATTACTTGTTGTTCTTTTGTTGCTTCTTTATTTTTTTGATCCATATTACATCCTCCTAAAATACTTAAAATAAGTATAAACAATAAACAAAAACTAATTTTTTTTATAGTAATATCCATATTTATCCTCCATTAATGTTATCTTAATTATAAGAATATATCAAATATTACAGGAGGGGAAATGTTTTGAGTAATAAAAATGAAGTTTTAGATTCTACTTTTTATCAATTAGCGGACACTGCGTATAAATCTGATAAAGATATTGATGAAGAAGTTGTTATTACTAATAAAGATGGTCAAAGTTTACAAACATGGGAAAAAGGAAAAACATTCCATGACGAACAAACAGGAATGGATGCTGTAGTATTTGAAAGAGTAGTAGATGGAAAAACACAAGTGATGGTAGCTTTTCGGGGAACTCAAGGGGACAAGATTCTAGTAGAAAATTCTCTAGGGATTCCGATGAAACCAGGAGAAGGAATGAAGGATTTAGAAACAGATATTGATTATTTTGTTACGCGTAGTAAAGGGGTACATGACCCAGCACCACCTCCAACAGCACCAGGAACGGAAGCTAATCATCCAGAGAAATACTGGAATGAAGAAAATAAACAATGGGAATATCATAATCAATTTGAACAAGCTGAAAAAGTAATGGAAAAAGTCAACGAACACTATAAGGATAAAAATGTAGAAGTATATGTTACAGGTCATTCTTTAGGAGGGGCTTTAGCTGAGTATGTTTCGGCATTTGATGATAGTGTGAAATGTATGTCATGGAATGCGCCAAGTGCAAAACATTTACTACCACCTGATTTGTGTGAAAAATCTGATAACGGTGAGTTTAAGGACAGAATAGTTAGTGTCGTTCATGGATCAGATACGATTGGTTATGGTCTATATGGTTCTTATGATGGTCATATTGGTTCTACATATGCTGTGTCACCACCTCCGTCGAAAGAGGATATAGAAGCCCTACGAAATCTGCCTCCATCACAACAACTTGCTTTATTACTAGCAAGATTTAAAGATTCTATTTCAGGCCCTGGGTATCATTATCAAGATAGTAAAAATAAAAACTTTCCATTTGGAAATGATGGATTTTTATCAAATTCATACCTACTGAATGTAGATACAGGGAAAATGGTATCTGAGTCGCCTGGTAAATTGTTAGGCGGCGGAGAAATTCGTGTAGTCGTAGAGAATTTAGAGGAAGCCGTAAGACGCATGAAACAAAATGCACAAGAATTCCAAAACCGAGTGCCGAGATTAACTTCAAATATGATGGATTTATTAGAAACAGCTGAAAGTAAACGATTAGAAGCTAAGATAACAAATATACGTGCGCATGTTGAACATATGAGTCATTGGTACATCCGTACAGCTACAGAAATTTCGGATTTTATTGAAAAGAAAGTGGATGACTATAAGAAGACAGATGGACAGAAATAAGGGGGATTCACATGCCAAGGATCTATTTAAATGAAGAGGCTTTAAATAAGGCGTTACAACAGTTTGAAGAGATGATTCGAGATTTAGAACATAATAGAAGTGTGGTAAATAGTATTCACCATATGCTTGATACAAGTTGGTCTCAGCTTGGTGTGGGGAAGAAAGCGGTTGGTGATGTAGACAATTTTAGAAAAGATATTGCAAAAAGAATGGAAGAATTAGAGTCTGATAAGCATGAATTAAAGAATGCCATTGATTTAATCAAAGCGCTTGATCAAAGTTATGATTATATGGGGCCGAAGTATTAAAAAAACACTCACTAGGAGTGTTTTTTGTATTCAAATCAGTATTTTATATACGGGGTACAGACAGCCAAACGAAAAAAAACCACGCTAAGGATTTTCGAGTCATTTTATCGCTAATTTAAATTGTGTTGCATTAACAACCGTTTTCATTGGTATTCTCATGTCCTAACGCAACACAAATGGTGTTGTGTTGTATCAAAATATTCTTAACGGGACAAAATTCAAAAGATTTTATATCGAAATTTGCTTAACGTGGTTTATTTCCAAAATGCTGGCGGTACCCCATGCCCATCAACCTAAGCTTTTATAAGTTTAATTTCACGTGAGATTTTTCTTTTCCCTAAAGATCCAGTGTAATTTCTTTAAAGATTTGCATACCAAATAAACCCTATCGGGTTTCAATTTTTTTGATTATGCTACATGATTGTGAGACATAGAAAAGTTGTATACGACGCCTAAGATATCAAAGACTGTTTTCTTCTCATACCTATGAGATTTTCGTCCGTTTTTCTGTAAGAGATTAAACAGACGAAACAATATCTTTGTTAATTCTTGGGTGTCTTTTTGTAGAGATTGATAAATAAGTGGAAAATAATCTTTTATGATATAAATCGCTTTATATTCGCTTAATTCTCGTTTCTTCTTGATGAGGAGTAAATGGCGCATTTGAAACATGGTGGAGGAACAAAGAAGGATACTTATTAATTGTCCGTATAAGTGACATTCTAGTCGTTCTAATTTTACAGAATGACAGTGATGAATACGAAAAAACGATTTCCATGTTTTAAAGATAAGTTCAATTTGCCATCGTAAGGAGTAAAAATCGTATACTTGTTCCTTTGGTAGATATTCCAAAGGAATATTTGTAATGTAAAAGTTAATTGCACTAAGCTGTTTACTGCGTTCTTTGTAGGTAATTTGCTTCTTATGTTCTTTAGATGCTAAATCCTTTTGTCTACGTTTCATTTGTGTTTCAGTTAATTTATACAGAATAAGTCTTGCAGGAAGCTTTTGATACATTCCAATATAAATCTCAGGAATTTCATATGTTTCACCTGACTGTAATTGGTCACTGAATTGCTCCATATCTAATTGGATGTATTCAGAGTGCTTTTTTATTGTTCCATTTTGAAAGTATTCAGGCTCTTTATTCTTTTGATATATACGAGTATTGAGCTTTAATCGTGAAATAAAATAAGCACCACACTCATCTATCGTATGTAGATCTTTTAAGTCGAAGTATCCCAAGTTCCGTATACATACATCGTGCGGTTGAAGAGACGTTAAGCAAGTAGAACCATAAATTTTATCATTGTGCTTTCCAGCACCCACATGAACATGTAAAAACTGTCCACTTAATAAATCGTACTCTAATTGAATTTTCACACCGGCACTTTGACCACTACCTCCTGAACCTTGGTATATAGAAACGAATTTATCTGGAACCTGAAAATGTGTAGAATCTAATACACGAATACGATGAAAAGAGTTTGTATACAAAGTTGAAATCTTGCTAGAGGAACAAAATTGTTGGTGAAGTAAATGTGCTAGGAGTTGTTGTAAAAACCGCACAGCCTGAGAATTAAAGCGTTGATTTAGTCCTTCTGGACTCATAGAAATACCTGTATGAACTTCTAAACGACTACACAGTTGTGTTAGGGAGGAATGAGCTATGTTTTGGCTTAACCAAACACATAGTGCTACTAATTCTTGTGCACCATATTTACTTCTTCGTTGAACAAATCCTGCTTTTCTAGCTAACTGATTCAAAGCATGTGGCGACATATACCGCTGTAATTCTTTTGAAAACAAGTCCAGTTCATCAGAAAACGATAAATTCATACCAAAACCGCCATCCTTTCTCTATAAAAGAACAGTGTTCTTTTCATTATATAGATACAAAATTATCTTAGCCTGATAGCTATAAGGTTCTTTCAACAAAGTGCGAATTTTGCACACTAAGAAAATTCAAATAAATAAAGTCTATTTCTTTTAATGTATAAGAAATAGACTTTATTGTCTTTTGTCTAACTGTCTGAATACTTACTTTTTTTGAATCACTTATAAAACTATTTTTTTCCATTTGCGTATTTTAGTTCTGAAATTCGTAAATGGAGCAACTGTATTGATATGCACCCATTTCCAAACAGGCCACATTGCTTTTGTTGTGGCCCATTTCCTTTGTTCTGGTTGGAATAATTCTGCTTCAGAAAGATCATTTATCCAATTAACTAACATTCGGACTAACTTTGTCAATTCTTCCTCCTGCTGTTTTAAGGTTAAAATACCGTATTGCTCATAAAAAGATTGATAAAGTCCACCTAAGTTATTCCATTTATAGTCTGGAGTGGGCGTTTGTACGTCAAGTCCACATTGTTCGTCTTTTTCCCATGATAACAACAAGTTAATCCACCCCAATTGATAAGAAAGTATTTCAGAAGGAGATTTATCCACTTCAGAGATATGTTTATCTCTCAACTCTTCAGGAATCACCTTAAATTCTTCAATAAATTTCTTATAGGCTTTATCGATTGATTCAATTAATTCTTCAGAATTAGAGTACTGTTTCATAGTTCTTTCACACCTTTATTTTTGATACCTTCAGTATATGATAGAATGGTATCAAAACATGATATCATTAGGAGTTTTTTATGAAAAAAGACGAGCGACTCATTCAAGAAATGATCTATATCAATTCAAAAAAGAATTTTAATCTTAACGACTTGATTGAAGAATTCGATATTTCCAGAAGTACCGCCTTACGAGACATTGCTTCCTTAGAAGAATTAGGTGTTCCTCTTTATTCTGAAAAGGGAAGTCATGGTGGATATCACGTGTTAGAAAATCAACTTCTACCGCCAATTTATTTTAGTAATAATGAACTATATTCTATATTCTTTTCGTTACAACTACTAAAAACATTGCTAAAAACTCCATTTGATAAAGACTACAAAGAAATTAAAGAGAAACTATTAGCTGTACTGCCAAAGAAACAAAAAGAGATGGTTCAGGAGGCGGATCAAGTTATCCAATTTATAGGAACAAATCAAAAAAAAGAGTCTCCATTTTTAGGAGAACTCTTCTCTGCAATACTCAACAAAAAGGTAATAGAAATCAGTTATTGTCGCTATGGCAACAATCAAAGAATCATTCAACCCTTAAGATTATTAATTACAGATGGAAATTGGTATTGCTTTAGTTGGGATTTAGACAAAAAAGAATTTCGAAATTTTCGTTGTGACTATATTCAATCTGTAAAGTATAAAGATAAAGAAAGCATTCCTTTTACTGAAGAGAAAATTAGTTCGTTATATAGAAAACAATTCAATACACAACGACCTTTTTCTTTTAAAGTCAAAGTTAGTGAGAAAGGGGTTGAACAGTTCTATAAACGCATTTACGATAACATGTCACTTCAAGAAGAAGAACAAAACAAATACATTATTGGGACTTTTGGAGAAAAGGAGATAGATTTTCTGGTTCAGTATTTTTTGTCTTTCGGTAAAGAAATTAAAATCATTTCTCCAGAAATCCTACGCTCCAAATATAAGGAATATTTAAAAGATATATTGGCGGATTGTTATGAAATAAAAAGTAGATTACATACAAACTAGCAAGTTAAACTCGGTTAACATAAAAAGAGAAAATGACATTCCTAATTAATTTCAATTAGGTTTTTGATGCCATTTTAATAGAGTTATTTAGAAGGAAGTGAAATGACTTGATTTTTGATGAAGAACTATTAAAACATATTTGATGGAATCATAGTAAATTCCAAGGATAATACCGATATAATTTAGAAAGAAATTGAACCTAAAACTTAAGAATATTCACTAGCCCACTGTTATAAAGTTTATATTTATGATGTCCCCAGAACGAAAATTCCACATGAATATCCATAATTGCATCTCTTTTTTCATCTAATTTGAAAATAAGCTTTCTATTTTTAAAAACCATCAACACCAGTTCAAATTATATGAATGAAATCCGCACATACTACTTTTGTAGGAAAGAAAAATTATACAAAAGTAGTATGATTTAAGATATTTTTACTGGTATTATAACAACAAAAAGATATCGACATAAAAATTACAATAAAGAAAGGAATAAAAATAATGATACAGAGCATATACGAAACTCATTTACATGTAAGAAATTTAGAAAAGGCGATAGCTTTCTATCAAAATAAGTTAGGGTTAGCATTAGCAAGAAAACTATCTAAAAGAAGAGTGGCTTTCTTTTGGGTAGGAGAAAATAAAATTCAATTCATCACATGATTAGAGATATGTGGTCTAAACTTAAACTATTCGAAGCGCAAGTTTTTCAGGGGGTAGTGTATTATTGTTATAATCAAATATATAATATATTTTAGGAGGAACTCAATTTGAAGAAACCATTGATTGTTGGGGCAGTATGCTTAGCACTTACTTCTTTAACTGCGTGTAGTAATGACAATGAGAAATCATCCACTGAAGTGAAAAAAGATGAGATTGTTATACATATACCTAAAGAAAAATCTAAAAATCTAGAACGATTTGAAACATTTTCTCAAAATGTAAAAGATAAGAAAAATGACGAAATACAAATTAAAAATTATTTAACTGACGAGGAAGCAAAAGTACCAACTTTAGAAACTGTAACTTATAAAGATGAAAAGTTCACTTTTACTTACAAGTACAAAAACGACTATAGAAAGGATATATGTAATAAGCTTGTTACTCCTCAAGAAACACATGGTATAGCATATATGCTAAGAGATTGCGCCCAGTCAGAAGAGGGCATTGTGCTTCATTATACAGCGAAGGATGGTGAAGGAGTATACTCCATAAAAGATAAATCTATTGAATTTATTGAAGTTGAGGGGGATAAGACCTACATATTCGTAAAGCAATTTGATGTTGGAGCTTTCGTGAACGCTATCCAACATACAAACTTTAATACACCTTCAAATACATCTAATACGCGAAAGTCAAATTACAAAGTAAATGTTCACTTTTTAAGTGGAACAACTCAAACATACTATTTGTGGATTGACAAAGAGAAATCACAAGGAATAATTATGGATTCAGAACAAACAAACCAAGGACATGAAATCGATAAAATATTTGTAGATGACATCATAAAAATGTTAAATTAAAATGACATATTTTAATGCGCCTCAATAAGATACATTTTTCAGATGATTACATGAACTCCATTACTACGTAAAAAATTGACCGCCCTCACAGGCGGTTTTCTTATACGCTGCTGTCTTCCAACACATTCGCCTTTAGGTACAGAAAGCTTCTTTTCAGTCTAGAACTATTTTTTAATAGTCAAATACTTTTTTCTATAGTCTAAAACATTTTTTTAATAAGACAATTAGAACTCATGACACCATCATATAAAAGCGTTATAAAACTACTTCAATACATCATTGAATAAGTAGGCATTAAAATTTAGCTATCTAATATTTCAAGGTGCGCTACAATTAATTATTCGGACATATTCTGCTGTTTACTTTAGTATAATTAAGAACTATCTGTCTAGTAAATAGAGAATATTAGTATTTGGGAGTGAACAGTACCAGAATAATATGCAATAGTAGAGAAGGTGCTTGTTCAATGTAGTGCTTTATTAAGTACATAAATCATACTTAGATTATTTATATATATATTGTGTAGCATTTGAAAAAAGTTTGATCAAAAACAGCATAATTATTGTGAATTAGTATACAAATTTTATAAAAAAGTTCGATCAAAAGTTTTTATAAACCATGCTACAACAATGTTTTCTTAAAAAATCTTCCTCTAAAACGGTTAAACTTTTTTCAAATCATCGTAACTTTTTTATAAACGGTGCAACTTTCTTCAAACCGGTACGACTTTATTTCAAATCAACATGTACACATTTTATCGTGAGCGTCCTATTTATGTACAGAAAAACTTTTATGTACAGTGAACATTTAATGCGTGATATGTTTGAAAATTAAAGGTTTGGATGATATTCGAAGAATATGTACATAAAAGTTTACGGAGATATATCCATATAGTGAAGAGGATGGACTATGAAACAAAAATCTATATTAATCGTAGATGATGACGCAGATATTGTTCAATTAATTGAAGTGCACTTGAAACAAGACGGATTTAAAGTTTTAAGAGCTTATAATGGGGTAGAGGCATTAGATATTTTAGAGAAGAATGACATTCAACTGGCTATTTGTCTTGTGAAAATTAAAATAAAAAGAGGGTATCGTATATATTCGTACGATACCCTCTTTCTTATTGCCCAGTAAATGTTTGATACAGTAAGAAAATATTTAAAGCAATAACGAGCCCGGCAATTAACCAGGCAATTGCGCTGGTAATACGATGATTGACTAGAATACCCATAATCTTTTTGCTACTTGTAAACATAATGAGAGGTACTAATGCAAATGCAATACCAAATGATAAAACGACCTGACTCATGACAAGGGCGTAAGTTGGATTTACACCTAAAGCGATAATAACAAGTGGTGGAATCATTGTTATAAATCTTCTTAAATATAAAGGAATATGCATGCGGATAAATCCTTGCATAATAATATCACCGGACATTGTACCGACGGAAGAACTAGATAAACCAGCAGCTAACAATCCAATTCCAAAAAGGCTCGCTGATACAGGTCCAACTAAATTGCTAAATTCATTAAAAGCAACGTCTAAATCTTCAACATGTAATCCGTTTTTGAAGAACAAGGCAGCTGCTACAATTAGCATACTTGCATTAATCGCTCCAGCAATCACCATTGCAATAATGATATCAATGAATTCAAAATGGAAAATCTTTTTACGCTGTTCATCTGTTGTTCCGACTACGCGGCGCTGCGTTAAAGCAGAATGTAGATAAATCGCATGTGGCATTACTGTTGCACCTAAAATCCCAGCTGCAAGTAAAATACTATCTACACCTTGAAATTTAGGAATAAATAGTCCTGAAAGAAGGGGGCTTAGTTCTGGTTTCGCATAAAATACTTGTACACCAAATGCAACAACAACAATAAAGACCATCCCTGTAATAACAGCTTCTAATGGACGAAAGCCTCTACGCTGGAATTCAAGTATAATGAATGATCCGACTGCTGTAATTAAAGCAGCGGGTAACATTGGGATACCGAACAGTAAATATAGACCTAAAGCGGCGCCGATAAATTCAGCTAAGTCAGTAGCCATAATAACGAGTTCACCTTGTATCCATAAACCGATTGAAACGGGTTTTGGAAAATGTTCGCGAGCAACTTCAGGAAGGTTTTTACCAGTAGCAATCCCGAGTTTTGCTGATAGAGACTGAATTAATACGGCCATTAAATTGGAAGCTAGAATCACCCAAAGTAATAAATAACCGTATTGTGATCCCGCTGCAATATTTGTAGCGAAGTTCCCTGGATCAATATAAGCAACAGAAGCAATAAAAGCAGGTCCTAAAAAGGGTAATAATCTTTTTAATCCTTTTGTTTCACCACTTAAAGCTAGATGAGCAGATTGAACTGTTGTACTTTGCGAAGGGATTTGTTCATCTTTTGTTATACCTTTATTCATAATAGTCTTCCCCTTTAGTTTCTTAGCTTGATGCAATTATTGTATTTATTCTTCTATTTTATTTCAATACATTCAGATATTTTAGTTGATGTTTTTATTTGAACATAAGTGTTTCCTTAATGCAAATTATATGACTTTATACAACAAAAGGTGTACTTGAAATAACTATGTAACCAAAATAAATAAAACAGCTAACATACAGTTGTAACTTTTGGGATTTTAGGAGAATGAAGAAAATTGACCTATAATATGGAATGGAAAAGGGTGTTTTTCAATTGTAAAATAGGGGTTATAGCATATTAATTGCTGGAAACCGATTTGTATGTTATATAATATATTGGGATTACATCGCAACCGTAGTGGATTGTTATGTAATCTCGTTTTTCATTTGCGTTAACTTATGGGAAAACATTGTAAATAGGAGAAAGTTATTTGAACAATAGTTAACATATCTTTTCTTATTCTTATATGTTCCGATATGATCGTTAACTTATACATGATTTTAAAATATTGACTTAGATAGGTGGTAGAAACAACATGTTAAATACGAAACCGTATAGAGTGTTACTGTACTACATGTACACTACAATTGAGAATCCGGAAGAGTTTGCAGCTCAGCATTTAGAATTTTGTAATTCACTTGAATTAAAAGGAAGAATTCTTGTGGCAGAAGAGGGAATTAACGGAACTGCTTCAGGTACTGTTGAACAAACAGAGAAATATATGGAAGCAATGAAAAACGACCCACGTTTTGCTGGAATCGTTTTTAAAGTGGATGAAGCTGATGGGCATGCGTTCAAAAAGATGCATGTACGTCCGCGTAAAGAGCTTGTTACACTTCGATTACATGACGATATTAATCCAAAAGAAACAACAGGAAAATATTTAGAGCCAAAAGAGTTTTATGAAGCAATGCAGCAAGAAAATACAGTTGTAATTGATGCAAGAAATGATTATGAATTTGATTTAGGGCATTTTAGAGGTGCGATTAAGCCGGACATTAAATCATTCCGTGAATTGCCAGACTGGATCGATGAAAATAAAGAGATTCTTGAAGGTAAAAAGATTTTAACGTATTGTACGGGCGGTATCCGTTGTGAGAAATTTTCAGGCTGGTTAGTTCGAGAAGGTTTTGAAGACGTAAGTCAGCTTCATGGTGGAATTGTAACGTACGGAAAAGACCCTGAAGTACAAGGCGAACTTTGGGATGGGCAATGTTACGTATTCGATGAGCGTATTGGTGTTCCTGTGAACCAAAAAGAACATGTTATCGTTGGTAAAGACCACTTTACAAATGAGCCATGTGAGCGCTATGTAAATTGTGCGAATCCGGAATGTAACAAACAAATCTTATGTTCAGAAGAAAATGAACAGAAATATTTACGTGCTTGTTCACATGAATGCCGCGTGCACCCACGTAATCGTTATGTGAAAGAACATGAATTAACAGAAGAGCAAGTAGCTATTGCATTAGAAAAAATTGAAGCAGAAAATCAAGTGAAATTAGGATAATATTTCACTTGATTAAAAACGGATCTTATCGTAAAAGAGAGGATCCGTTTTTTTATTTAGATAATGAAAAAAATTACACATTGCTTGTTTGAAACAGCTTGTTTATATAGTTCTTGAATTTCTAAAAAGTAATTATAGGTATATTCTAATATTTCATCTGAATCATCATCTTCAACAAGTGGATAAAGTTGTTCATCCATTAATTCTTGAAAGTTGTACATGTTGTTAAAATCAGATTCACTTAAATCTTTTATTGCAGAATAAGCCTCTTCGACTTCACTAGCTGTAAGGTAAAACGTACCGAGAGAATCGTTATCTATGATGGAATCATTCAGTGGTACGACATGCCCAATTGGCGGTTCGCCTCCGCCAATTTCACCACATAAAATAAAATGAAGTAATTGCCATGACTTATCGATATCTAAATCAGATTCTTTAAAATAAATATCCAACTTTTTATTTTTGATTTTACTTAATTCCTCATTTGTAACTAGTATATACTGTCCGATCATCCCCATAATAGCCAGCTCCTCTAAAGGTTTTGAATTTAGTATATCATTTTTAATGTAGCTATTTGCTCCAACATTTGGAAAGTAAAGAAGAGCAGCTACTTACTCTTGTTATAATCAGATCTTGTTAAACCATAAACGACAGTATCTTCATACACTCCCCAGTACAAACAACTTTGTTTAAATGTTCCTTCATGTTTCAATCCTAATTTTTGCATGACTTTAGAGGAGGCAGGATTTTTAGCGAAAGCATCAGCATAAATTCGATTGAGCTTTAATTCTTCAAATGCATATGTAACGATGACCTGACCGGCTTCAGTGCAGTAGCCTTTACCCCAATATGATTTACCTATCCAGTATCCTAATTCTCCTTTATTATGTTTTTTATTGATAAAAAGGTATATGCAACCGATGAGTATATTTTGCTCATTAACCATTGCAAAGTGAAAACTGTCTCCTTTATCCATAGCTGTATGAGTAGAGGTAATCCACTCTTCTGCCCAGCTATCTGGATAAGGATGAGGAATAATTGTAGTAGTTTTCGCAACTTCTTTATCTCCTGCTAATTCTTGAACTTTAGGAGCATCATTTAATTCAAATGGGCGTATTGTTAATCTCTTAGATAAGAACATTGGATATTGCATTTTTTCTCATCCTTTCTAACTATACAATTAGTTTCTAATTTAATAATACATAACTTTTTGAATTGAAATACTACGAATTTATTCGTTAATAAAATGATGACTATTATTATATAGACTTAGTTAAAATAAAACCTCAACAAGAGGTTGAATCTTCTGTCTATTTTGTGGGTCAGATGTATAATATAGTTATGCTGCAATAAAGTGAAATTTCATGTTTGGAAAAGGGGAGTTCTATATGCGTATTTTAGTATTAGGGGCTGGAGGAGTCGGAGGATATTTTGGAGGTCGCTTAGTAGAAAAAGGGGAAGATGTTACTTTTCTTGTTCGTAGTGGACGAAAACAACAGCTTAAAAAAAATGGTTTAGTCCTTCGTAGTATAAATGGAGATTTCTCTTTCATACCACAATTAATAACAAAAACTGAATCAGTAGCCCCATTTGATTTAATTTTATTTTCAACAAAAACTTATCATTTAGAAGAAGCCATAAACGATTTGAAGCCATTTGTTGGTGAGAACACAATTATTATACCACTACTAAATGGTATAGCCCATCTATCTGCATTACAACGAGTATTTGGTGAGGATAAAGTTATTGGAGGTTTGTGTTTTATTGAAACAACATTAAACGGCGAGGGAGATGTTGTTCAAACTAGCTCTGCTGACCGATTTGTATTTGGGGAAATTAAACATCTACATACAGAGCGAATACATAGGATTGCCGATACCTTAAAGGGTACAAAAGCAAGTTTTGTTTTGAGTAATCATATTGTGCAAGATATGTGGCATAAATACTTATTTATTACTGTTATGTCAGGCGTGACTACGCTAATGCGCGCACCAATAGGACCAATCCGTGAAAGTGATGGGGGCCGGGACTTGATTCGGAATTTATTTGAAGAAGCAGCACAGATTATGAGAGCATCGGGAGCCCCAATTCATGATCATATTGTTGAAGAACATATAAAGACGATTGATAAGATTTCCTATGATATGAAATCTTCTATGCAGCGAGATATGGAAAAAGGTTCATTCATCGAAGTGGAGTACTTACAAGGATATTTATTGAAATTAGCAAAGCAATTCCATATAGATGCGCCGATGTTAAAAATTATTTATCAAAATTTAAAGATTTATGAAGAGACGTTGTAAGAGAAAGTTTAAACAGTCCATAGAGAGAGTCCTAGGCCTGCTGGTGTGATGTAGTGAATTACTGTAAATGAGATATAATTGGCTTTTGTCTCTTGAAACAAGCTACTGTATAAGGAGAAGAAAATTGGTTGTTATAAGGAGGGGGGATTACATTGATTAAATTTGTCCAAGTTATGTTTGGTAAACCTTGCAAAAAAGGTGAGACGTTCCAAACTAAATTTGCACGTTTTGTTTATTGGAGTGCAGTTGTAGGCTACTTTTTTGCGGTGATTCTTTTTGGGATAGGCTCACTTTTTAATGACATATTCATTCCATCCCTTGTAGGCTCTTTATTGTTTCCGTTTATATTTAGATTGGTTTATTATGTGAATTTAAAAATGAATGGTCTCGAAAAAGAAGATGGATATAAAAAAGTACAAATTAGGTAAGTGTATATGAACATTCAATATTTTATCCCACTATTTGCTGATAGTAAGACTCTCACCTCAAAATTTAACGAAAGCAAAGAAGTTATGTGGAGGGAGCAACTGTCTGCAAAAGCCCGATTAGTGTAGGATAGTAATCACCCCCCCTACGGATTAAATTTTCACTTTATAATTCTGATATTTATGAACAATAAAATTGAAAGTCGATATTATAAAAATAGTATCGGCTTTTTCTGATTAACTTAAAATAATAGTGATAATTTCTATTTGATAAAATGGAAAGTTTGGAGGAATAAAATGCAGCGACTAAACTTTAAGAAATTTGAAGTGACAGATTTTAAGGATTACTTCCAATTAGTATCTAATGAACAAGTTATGGCACAAATTACAGAACGAGCGATTCCGTTGAAAGAGGCCAAAGTAAACTATCAAAAGTTATTAGAACGTAATGAAAAATATGAGTTATATGGCTCATATAAAGTTTCTGATAGTGTAACGAATGAATTTATTGGTCTTGGGCATTTCACTTTAAATGAAAAAGAAAGAGAAGAAGCTGAAATTGGCTATATGATATTACCTACTTATTGGGGGAAAGGATATGGTACCACAATTGCAAAACAATTAATTGAATTAGCTAAGCAAACAAAATTGAACGTACTGAAAGCAATTATTGATCCAGAAAATATCCCTTCTAGAAAAATTTTAATAAAACAAGGATTTACATCAGAGAAAATTTGTGAAATTGATGGATTACCTGGAGAAATATTAAGTAGGTTTATATAAGGAAACGTCCTTTTGTTCGGAAATAAATTATGCATTATCTTTATTTGTGCGTACATCATCTTGTTCCTTTGTGGGATCACCGTATAGTTGATTAGGCTCTTCAATTATTTCATTTAAGAATTTATCAGACAAAAAATGATTTTATGTAAATATACCATCCTTTCTAGTCAAACTTGATATGACGCATTATGTTCGTTTATGAAGTAGTATCCTACATAATCATCGCAATTTTTCTATTTCTAAAAATTTAAGCTATTGTTTAAAAATTTTTGTTTACTTTTTTTAAATAAAGGAGTATTATAATCCACAGTTTCAAATTTCTAAATCGCTGAAACCGCATGGTACGGGGGACCCGTTTTTATGGATTATTGCATAATCCAAGGGGTGAATCCTTGAAAAAGGTAGGGCTACTCATAGGCCCGAATCCGACAGCTAACCTCGTAAGCGTTATATTGAGAAGGAAGGTGGAGCTTGTGCGACAAAAAAATTGATGTCTACAAGTTTATTTGTTAGGGCTTGTAGACATTTTTTGTTTTCTGAAAAGATAGTTTATTAGTTTTAACAAGCAGAGAATTGTTCGTACAAAATTATTGGAGAGTGGACAGCAGTGGTTTCATCTATAAAAAGATTTTTAATTGGAAGACCGTTAAAGTCAACTGAATTAGGAGAGCAAAAACTTAACAAAACGAAAGCATTAGCTATTCTTTCTTCTGATGCTTTATCATCAGTGGCATATGGTCCAGAGCAAATATTAATTGCACTAGCTACAGTGAGTGCGTTAGCATTTTGGTATTCAATTCCGATTGCAATTGGAGTATTAATTCTGTTAACAGCTTTAATTTTGTCTTATAGACAAATTATTTTTGCGTATCCTCATGGCGGAGGAGCATATGTAGTATCAAAAGAAAATTTAGGGGTTAATCCAGGATTAATAGCTGGAGGATCCTTATTAGTAGACTATATTTTAACTGTAGCAGTAAGTGTATCGGCAGGTACAGATGCGATTACATCTGCATTTCCTAGCTTACATGAACATAATGTAATCATTGCAATTGTATTTGTATTATTTATTACGATCTTAAACTTAAGAGGTGTAACGGAATCAGCTTCAGTTTTAGCATATCCAGTTTATTTATTCGTTTTAGCATTATTTATATTAATTGGAGTAGGAATATATAATATTGTAACGGGTCAAGTTTCACCAGATTTGCATACTCCAATTGGAACACCAGTTGCAGGTGTTAGTTTGTTTTTACTGTTAAGAGCATTCGCATCAGGTAGCTCTGCTTTAACGGGCGTTGAAGCGATTTCTAATGCAATTCCAAACTTTAAAGATCCAGCTCCCAATAATGCTGCGAAAACATTGCTTGCGATGGGATCTTTACTTGCGTTATTATTTTCAGGAATTGTATATTTAGCGTATTATTATGGGATTACTCCTAGTAAAGAAGTGACAGTCGTTTCGCAAATTGCTGAGCAAACATTTGGTCGAAACTTTATGTACTTTTTCATACAAGGTACGACAGCTTTAATATTAATTTTGGCTGCTAACACTGGTTATTCTGCGTTTCCTTTATTAGCAGTTAACCTTGCGAAAGATAAGTTTATACCGAGAATGTTTACGATTAGAGGAGATCGATTAGGGTATTCAAACGGTATTATTATCCTTGGAATTGCCTCAATTCTTTTAATTATTGCTTTCCAAGGGCAAACAGAGCATCTTATTCCACTTTATGCAGTAGGCGTGTTTATTCCATTTACGTTGTCCCAGTCTGGAATGGTGGTTAAATGGATTCGTGAAAAGCCTCAAGGATGGATTTTAAAATTAACGATCAATTTAATCGGTGCTATTATTAGTTTTATCGTTATGAGTATGTTTTTTTTAACCAAGTTTGCACAAGTTTGGACAGTTTTAATTTTCTTACCTGCCATCATTTTTGTTTTTCACCGAATTAAAAAGCATTATGAAGCGGTAGGGGATCAATTAAGTCTTAAAACGTGTGAACCAATTTTGCCGATTGAAGGGAATGTAATTATTGTTCCTGTTGCTGGCATGACTCATGTAGTAGAGAATTCATTAAATTACGCTAAATCCCTTTCACCAGATCAGATCATAGCTGTTTACGTTTCTTTTGAAAGAGAAGATGAGAAGAAATTCGAAGAAAAATGGAAGAAATGGCAGCCGGAGATTAGACTGGTGACACTGCACTCTCATTACAGAAGTATTATTCAGCCGCTGACCAAATTTATTGATACGGTTCAATATAAAGCTAGCGAATCAAATTATCGGGTTACTGTAGTAATACCACAATTTATTCCTAAAAAAGGCTGGCACAATATTCTTCATAACCAATCGAGCTTATTAATTCGTGCATTCTTGCTGTATAAGAGAAATGTAGTTATTACGACTGTGCCTTATCATTTAAAAAAATAAAGATTATAGAACAAGCAATTTCTAAGGTAGCTTTACTTATGTAGAGCTACCTTTTTATATTAATAGGTTATATACCTTATCTTTGTGTATCCAATCCTTGTTTTAAATTTGGTAGCTCAAAGCTTTTACCACTCCGAAAGTTATTCTATCTAACCTTGTTAAAATTCTTATTCATCGACTTTCGTTTTTTTTGAATAGGCTAACTTTTTAGGGTGTCTACATTTTATAAATGCCTTCAATACTATTAAAATATATAGTTTTTGATTTTTTCTTTAAGAATATTATTATAAAAATGCGTTTTTTATATCTGCATTCTCCATTAAGGAAAATAGTGCAGCTTGTATTTGTTTCTCGATACCAAATTATGATTTTAAGAAGTCGTTAAAACAGAATGAATTATAAGTCGGAAAGGAATTTGATTTATAAAAAAGCAAGGACAGGGTATATTTGTGCACAAATAATTTTAAAAATATGCCAGGAAACCCCCTGGTTTATCAAGAAAAACCATATCTAGTATGAATTATATAAAGAAGAACCTTGAGAAAGGAATATAAAAATTCAATACATATCATATAGTAGAGAATAAATTTTAGTGAAAATTGAACAATACGATGGTCACAATACTTTCAATTAGGAAGGAAAAAACATGAAATTTCTACCTCGTTTTGTCCAACATTTCCACCGCTTGCAGTGGAAATTGACTTTATTTTATGTGTTAACAACCATTGGTGTTCTATTGATACTTGAAGTGGTGGGCTTTCTTATTTCGCTTAATCTCGTGAAATATAATGCAGACCGAATGTTTGAACAACAGATAAGTATACAAGCCAAAAATATATCCTCTAACTTTAACGGACCATTTATTAATCAAAATCAACTGAAGAAAGCATTAGAAGATTGGCCCATTGAAGTAGGAACTGAATTTGATGGATTTTCTGTGGTCACTGATCCTGATGGGAAATTAATTGCAAGTGCTGGAGAGGGAGTGCCTCAGTTCATTGATTTTAAAGAAGAATTTCCTGCGAAAGTTTATCAACATATATATACAGCTCTGTCATTGAAACCATCTGAAGCACGTAAATTAAAAACATATAGCTACCATAAAGATGGGATTTTATATGTTGTTTCTCCATTAGCGAATGAGAAAGATGTTCGTGGGGTATTAGTAGTTAAAGCAGAAAACATACATTTTTCTTTGTTCGATTTTTGGAAGGTTACCTTTCAGTTTTTTGGATTTAGTATTTTGGCTTTCTTGATTGGTGCAGCAATTGTTGGGATTACCTTTGGAATTATCACGTCTCGAAGTCTCGTTCGTCGTATTCAAAAGATATTAAATTCTACAGCTGAATGGAGCCGAGGAGATTTCACAACATTTGTACATGATCCTTCAAAGGATGAATTGGGGCAGTTGGCACGTAAGCTGAATCAGATGGCGAGACAACTAAGTACCTTATTTAGAGTGCGGCAAGATTTAGCGACACTAGAGGAACGTAATCGATTAGCACGTGAGCTACATGATAGTATTAAGCAGCAACTGTTTGCTACATCAATCTGGCTGAATACTAGCAAATCCCTTATCGGAAAAGACGATGAAACCGCTAAAGAACATTTGTTAAAAGCAGAAAATGTGTTAAATCAAACGCAGCGTGAGTTAAGTGCATTGATTCAGGAATTACGTCCTGTTGCGCTTGAGGGGAAGGATCTGGCACATGCATTAAGGGATTATGTGGGGATGTGGCAAGAACAATCGGGTATCATGGTTAATTTGGAGACAAGTGGACAGCAACCAATATCACCTATTATTGAAGAAGCATTCTTTCGCATTACACAGGAGGCACTGAATAATGTTGCACGTCATAGTCAGGCAAATATGGTAATAATTCATCTAGTTTGTGAAGAAGTTGTAACGCTTTCTATTCATGATAATGGTTGTGGGTTTGATATTCAAAGGGTTGATCAACAAGGAGTAGGGTTGTCTTCTATGCGTGAGCGGATTCATGCATTAAAGGGGTATATTGATATCCAAAGCGAGATGGAGAGAGGTGTGAAAATTACCGTTCAATGTAAGCAAACAGACATTCAAGAAGATAACAAGCCGAATGCCAATTGCTATTTAGAAGAGGTGATAGAAAATGGAGAAGGAAGATCTGATTTCGATTTTAATTGTTGATGATCATGCAATTGTCAGACAAGGATTGAATACTTTGTTCACAATTCAACCTGACTTTCACGTAGTTGGAGAAGCAGAAAATGGTGAAAGTGCTACGGCTCTAGCTGCTGAACTTGTGCCAGATATCGTACTCATGGATCTAGTGATGCCAGGTATCAATGGTGTAGAGGCGATTCGAAGAGTTAAACAAGTTAGTCCTCGTTCTCAAGTGATTGTATTGACTTCTTATCATGAGGATGAGTACATTTTCCCAGCATTACGTGCAGGAGCAATATCATATGTGCTTAAAGACATTGAGCCTAATCAATTGGTTGAAACTGTCAGGAGAGGCGTACAAGGCGAATCCATGATGCATCCACGGGTGGCTGCACGGGTTGTTAATGAGATTCGTGCTACGAAACTGGCACCTCTCAATCCATTTTCCGAGCTAAGTGAACGAGAATTGGAAGTATTACGATTGATTGCTAGGGGGCTCACGAATGCTGAAATTGCTGAAGGACTTTTCATTAGTGAAAAGACAGTTAAAGGTCATGTTAGTAACATTTTAAGTAAGCTTCATATGCTCGATCGTACGAAAGCTGCTGTTTTTGCCTGGGAACAAGGGTTTATGCGTCCGAATTAGGAAAGAAATTATTAATCTATATTAGAAGGTTTCTCATACCAATTCCTTTACGTGGAATTGGTATTTTTATTTTTCGATATTTATAGTTTGCCAACTTACAATCTTGATCGTGCAAATTTTTTTCTAAATGGACCTCTAGAACTGTTTATAAACAGTTCTGTGGATTCGTTTCAAATTGCCCCTTTTATCATAATATGAACTTACTCATCAATATACAGTAGGGAGTTGAAGAATATGGTTTTGAAATTAAATCATATACGACAGTCGAATAATAACCCTTCACAAAATAAATAGAAATGTTAGATGGAAAATCAAATTTCTTTAGTTATTCAAGTGGTAGTAGTCGTTTTTATGCTGAATTCTAAATTTTTAAATAGAAGGAGCTGTTTTCGGGATGTTAAATGTTAAAAAACAAGGAAAAGGCGGTATTGGGTGGTTATCACTATGGCCAAAATGGATTGGGTATGTTGCGGGTGCATGGTCATTGATGTATTTCATATTAGGTTTGTATTGGACAGTGGGAGGAACTGGATTTCCCATTGGTATAGGAGATCCGCAACCTGGATATTCAATGTTAGGTGGTCTAAGTCAGGAAATTGGTGCACCTGCGATGGTTGGATTTGGAGTAATGGGAGTCATTGTAGCTATCATGATGATTCGTGGCTTAGGTAATGGACTTTTACGAATTATATTACTCGCGTTTGTGTATATGTTAGTAGTGATTCTATTATTCGCAGTTATTGACTACCGTGTTTTAGTGACTGTAGCATATGGAATTGTATTTCTGGTTGGAGCGCCATTTGATTTTCCGCATGGATTGAATTTTTTTGAACAGATGATGTACGGGACGATCGTGAATCAATATATTAGTATGCTAGGAGTCTTTTTATGGAGTGCTACTGCTCTAGTCTACCAACGCCAAACACGAAATGCTTGTCCATATTGTGGCCGAAGTAGTAATCCTTCTAAATGGACATCACAATCCTCAGCAGCATCTTGGGGGAAATGGTGCACTTACATTGCAATTATTGTTCCTATCTGTTATTCCATAACAAGATGGTGTTGGGCGATAGGCATTCCACTAGGAACTACTAAAGAATTACTTGATTCTTTTGAACGTGATGCACCTGGAATTTGGTTAATAGGAGCATCGTTGGCTACCGTAGCACTCGGAGGGGCAATTCTTACTCTAGGGCTTATTCAACGCTGGGGAGAACATTTTTCGCGTTGGTTTCCATTTGTTGCTGGTAAGCGTGTACCTCTTTCATTAGCGATTATTCCTGCTTCACTGGTTTCCATTATGGTTACTTCAGCTGGTTTGATGTACATCCGAAAGGTTATTAATACAGGTGGCTTAGATCATAGGGGATGGGCATTGGAAGGTCCAGAGCTATTATGGCCAATCTGGGGAATAGCTCTGTTTGGTGCTACGATTGCTTACTATTATCGGAGGCGTAATAGATGTAGACACTGTGGTAGTTTGTAGCTTACTTTGCTAATCAAAAAGTAGAAAAAAAATGGGTGTCGGTGAATTTTGTTATTGATTTGAAGATAGTAAGCGCTCGCTTTCAAATAATGAATATAGGATGGGACTTACTACCTATGAATAAAAGAGCGGACAGGGGGATGTTTTATTCAGGAGGATGATTAATTAATTTTCTTTTTTTGATAAAAAGAGAAAATGAGTCGTTTTCTGCAAGGGAGAAAAAGTTTTAACGTAAGGAAATCTGCTTTGTGAAAAGAGTGTATGCATAATTGCATACACTCAAAATAATTATCTTGATATAATTATTTTCATGAAAATTCTTTTAGAGATAAAGGTGCTTTTCAATGAAAAGTACTCTTATTAATATTTTATAAAGTTAATGTTATTTTATATTGAAATAAAGACAAAAAGCCTATGGAATAGCGAAAGAAAAAATACTCCTTTACGATGAAAAATAGCTGTGTTTAAATGATGCTACAGTATAAAACTTGAAATTAAACACAGCTATTTGTTTCATATTTTTATTGATGAATAGTGAAAAATGAATAATATTTCTGTGTAACATATGTAATGTGTAAATGGGATTTTTCCTCTTTGTTTTATAGGGGATTGAAAGGATTCTCATAATATACTGTTCATTCAGTGAATAAAGGTATGATGAGTAGCTCGTATGATTTGTTTAAAGTTCAAGTAATACTATACTACATTGTGAATCTAATAGATTGAAAGAGGTGGATATAGTAAAGTATGATTTTGTGTTCTTATTAAGATATTGTTGTTAACTGAATCAAACAAGTAAGGATTGAAATCGCCAATAAGCAAATATAAAAACGAACAGTTAGAAATAGGGTTCACACATATTGGAAAAAGATTTAATAGATATTATGAGAACGTTTCCTATATTTCCCTGTTTGATAAGGGATACATAAAGAAACAAAAAATCTATATGAAATATAATTGGATACTAATACATTAGGAGGAGTTAAAGTGAAAAAAACTTTAATCACAGGCTTATTGATTACAGCAGTATCTACAAGTTGTTTAACACCAATAAGTGCTTTCGCGGAAAGTAATCAATCTGAATTTAAACAAGCAAGTGCTCAAAACATAACGGTTAGAAATACATTATCTAATTCGATAAGAGCTTTAGGATCAAACACTCCTTTAATACAAGCATACGGATTAGTTATATTACAACAGCCAGATATTAAAGTAAGTGCTATGAGTAGTTTGACAGATTTTCAAAAGATCGCAAAAACGAATGTCCGTGAGTGGGTAGATGAATATAATCCGAAGTTAATGGATCTAAATCAAGAAATGATGAGATATAGTACAAGATTTAATAGCTATTATAGCAAATTATATGATTTAGCTGGAAAAGTGAATGAAGATGGACAAGCGAAAACGGATTTTGTAAGCGCTTTCGGTAGACTCCATGGTCAATCGCAAACAATTCAAGATGACATGGAACAAACTTTACTTGAGTTAAATCGCTTTAAAGCTTTATTGGATAAAGATAATGCGAGTCTATCTCAAAAGGCTGAGACAGCAATTCAATCATTAAAGGGCTCAAATGGAGATATTGTACAAATAAGAGCGGATATTAAAAGAATTCAAGAAGAGATTCAAGCAGAACTTACAAAGATTTTAAATCGACCAAATGAAATTATTAAAGGCTCGATTAATATTGGGAAGCAAGTTTTCACAATTACGAATCAAACAGCTCAGACAAAAACGGTAGATTTTGTATCAATTGGGTCTCTTAGCGATGAAATTGTAAATGCTGCAGATAGTCAAACAAGAGAAGCTGCGAATAGAATTCAGCAGAAGCAAAAAGAATTACTACCACTTATTCAAAAGTTATCACAATCTGAAATTCAAGTAACTGAAATTACATTTATTGAAGATCAGGTAAAAAGTTTTACGGAGCTAATTAATAGACAAATTACAACTTTGGAGTATTTGGTAAATGATTGGAAGTCAGTGAATGAAACTATGCTTCAAATGAAAGAGAATCTTGAAACAGGTGTTTCTATCGATAGTAGTACACTCCAAAAACAATTCATTCAACTTAAAAGAATAAATGATGAGACGGCTAAACAAACGAAGCAATTTGAAGATTACGTGATAAATGTAGTGGTGCATTAAATTTTTGCAAACAATACATCACAATAATTAATGATATAGGGAGAGAAGAAAAATGACAAAAAAACCTTATAAAGTAATGGCTCTATCAGCAATCATGGCAGTAGTTGCGGCGGGAAATATCCTGCCTGCACATACATATGCAGCGGAAAGCACAACAAAACCAATTCCGATTCATGCGAGTGTAACAGATGCATCGGACAAATACTCTGAGTATTCGCTAGGGCCAGATGGTCTAAGAGATGCAATGGAACGAACAGGGTCAAATGCTTTAGTAATGGATCTGTATGCCTTAACAATTATTAAACAAGCTAATGTTAATTTTAATGGTATAACGACAGTTGATGATTCTTTAAAAGCAAAAGTCGTTCATCATCAAGATGTTGCTAGAGGAAATGCGAACCAATGGCTAGATACAATTAAACCGCAATTGATTTCCACGAACCAAAATATTATTAATTATAATACGAAATTCCAAAACTATTACGATACGTTAGTAACAGCTGTAGATAATAAAGACAAAGCAACACTAACAAAAGGACTTACAAGATTATCTACTAGTATTACAGAGAATAAAGAAAAAGTAGACAAGCTAGTGGAAGACCTAAAAAAATTCCGAAATAAAATGACAGCAGATACACAAAACTTTAAAGGTGATGCGAATCAATTAACGTCTATTTTAGCAAGTCAAGATGCTGGAATCCCACTTATGCAAAATCAAATCACAACGTATAATGAGGCGATTGGTAAATATAATGCAATTATCATTGGATCATCAGTTGCGACAGCTTTAGGCCCAATTGCTATTATAGGTGGTGCAGTTGTAATTGCTACTGGTGCAGGGACTCCACTAGGAATCGGACTCATTGCGGGTGGAGCAGCAGCGATAGGAGGAGGAACAGCTGGTATTGTTTTAGCGAAGAAAGAACTTGATAATGCACAGGCAGAAATTCAAAAGATAACAGGGCAAATTTCACAAGCTCAATTACAGGTAGCTGGCTTAACGAATATTAAAAATCAAACTGAATACTTAACGAATACGATCGATGTAGCTATTACTGCACTGCAAAATATTTCAAATCAATGGTATACAATGGGATCAAAATATAACTCTTTACTTCAAAATGTTGAATCTATTAGTCCTAACGATCTAGTTTTCATCAAAGAGGATTTAAGTATTGCTAAAGATAGCTGGAAAAATATTAAAGATTATGCTGAAAAGATTTATGCTGAGGATATTAAAGTAGTAGATACAAAAGCATAATGAATCACTAATGCTTTATATAGAGATGTTTGATAAATCTTTCAAATACGTAAAGTATGTGATGCAGGTCTCCTGTTCAATTTTGAGCAGGAGATTTTTAATCTCATTATTCGTGAGAATTGTTGAGATAAAGAAGATTTCAGTTGATAGAAGTTTCACTTTATACAAAAAGTAGGTGGAGATATGAATAAGAGGTTTTATAAGAAAATCATGTTGTCAGTGATGGTTCTTGGGGTTACGACAAGTAATATCGTACCACTTCATCCTTTTGCAGCAGAAGCAAAAAATCAAATACATTCATTACAAGAAAGTGATAAAAACTATTCTCTTGGTCCTGCTGGATTCCAAGATGTAATGGCGCAAACAACATCTAGTGTATTTGCAATGGATTCGTACGCGAAAACAATTCAAAATCAACAAGAAACAGATTTGGGTAAGATAAGTTCGATAAACGGTGATTTAAAAGAGAATATGCTCAAGCATCAAAAAGATGCAAAAGTGAATGCATCTTTTTGGCTAGATGAAATGAAACCTCAAATTATGAGAACAGATCAAAATATAGTGGAATTTAACGGGACGTTTCAGTCTTATTACAGCAGTCTAATAGCAGCTGTTGACCAAAAAGACAGAGGGAAATTGAAATCTGATTTAGAAAAATTATACAATATCATTTTGACTAATCAGAGTGAAGTGGACAAGCTATTAGAAAAGTTAAAAACGTTTCGAAGTAGAATGGCAGAAGATACAAAAAGCTTTAAAGATGATTCAAATCAGTTAACAGCAGTTTTAGCAAGTACGAATGCTGGAATTCCACTTTTAGAGCAGCAAATCAATACTTATAATGATTCAATTAAAAAAAGTAATGATATGCTGATTGCTGGGTCAGTGCTTTGCGCGGCGTTAATTACTTGTCTTGCCGGTGGACCAATGATTGCTGTTGCCAAGAAAGATATTGCAAACGCAGAGAGAGAAATAGAAAATTTAAAGGCGAGAATTTCTGGGGCGCAGGCAGAGGTAGCTATTTTGACTGATGTGAAAAATAAAACAATAAATATGACGGAAACAATTGATGCAGCCATTACTTCTCTTCACAATATTTCGAATCAGTGGTATACAATTGGTGCTAAGTATAATAATTTGTTACAAAATGTAAAAGCTATCAGTCCTGAGGAGTTTACTTTTATCAAAGAAGATCTGAATACAGCTAGAGATAGTTGGCAGGATGTCAAGAATTATACAGAAAAATTACATGAGGATGTAAAAGTAAAATAAATTGAGGATATAGAAAACGTATATGTTGTAGTAAGGAGAACAAAGAGAAACTTGATGATGAAAATTTTCACGCTATAATTCGGTCATTTTGAAGTGATTTATCCCGCATTAACGGGCAGTAAGACCCCTACCTCAAAATTCAGCGAAAGCAAAGCAGTTAGGTGAGGGATTACCTGCCTGTAAAAGCCCGATTGGTGAGGGCTAATAATCAGTGGGGATAAAGAACCCCTCACTGATTAAAGTTTCACTTTATCCTTGGGAAGTTGGCTATTAATTCAGATGGTCGAATTTTCAGGAATAAAGCGGTATAATGCTTGTAAGTACAATGCATGTAATGTTAGAAAATATAGAAAGGATACATAAATAGTTATTATGGATAAAGAGAAACAACAATTAAGCGTTGAAGTTGCAAGATTATACTACCAATCGGATTATAGCCAACAAGAAATTGCTAATAAACTGAATATCTCCAGACCGACCATCTCAAGGCTGTTAAAATATGCAAAAGAAAAAGGTTTTGTTCAAATTAACATCGCTGATCCATTTGCTGATTTAGATAATGTAGGAAACCTACTTAAAGAAAAATATAATTTATTAGAAGCACATGTCGTATTTTCTCCGGTACCAGAGTATGCGACTATTACGGAATATATTAGTAAGTATGCTGCTGAGTATATGGAGAAGACTGTTACAAATGGTGATATTGTTGGGGTGAGTTGGGGAACGACGATGTATGAAATCGCTCGAAAGATTGTACCTCAGCATGTAAAAGGAGTAGAGGTTGTTCAACTAAAAGGAGGTATTAGTCACTCGAGTGTTAATACATATGCGAATGAAACGATTGCTTTATTTGCAGATGCCTTTCAAACAACACCACGAAACTTACCGCTTCCAGTTATATTTGATAACGCGGTTACAAAGGAATTAGTCGAACAGGATAGGCATATTCACCATATTATTGAAATGGGAAAACAAGCGAATATTGCAATCTTCACAGTTGGAACTGTTAGGGATGAAGCGCTATTATTTCGATTAGGCTATTTAGATAAAGAAGAAATGAGCTTATTGAAGGAACAAGCTGTCGGTGACATTTGTTCACGTTTCTTCGATGGAGATGGAAATATTTGCAGTGAGGAAATTAATCAGCGTACAATTGGCATTGATTTAGAGGAGTTGCGCTTAAAGAAACGCTCCGTTCTTGTTGCGGGAGGTTCTAGAAAAGTAAAAGCAATTGATGGTGCATTAAGCGGAGGATATGCGAATGTGTTGATTATCGATCAGCATACTGCAAAAGAGCTTTTAAATTATAAAAAAAATTAGAAGTAAAAAGCTCTCTCAAAATAATACTTTTGAGAGAGCTTTTTTGAATATATCGTTTATTTTAGTATGAGTAAATCAGGGGATAGTACCTTGTATAGTATTTATAAGAAACACTCTTCGATTGATCTCCTTTTTCAAAAGTTAGGGAGTTAGCCATTATATCTCTTTCCACAAAAGTCCAACCATCTTCCTCCATCATATTGATAAACGGTTTCATTTTTCCACGTTTTACTAAGTAAGGATATTCATTATCTGTCGGTTCTACTGCTACCATTTCTTTATCTTGAATAACCATTTTTGAAATAGCTATAGCAAATGGTATTGGGTTCCCTTCTTGGAAAATTACTTTCCTTTTTTGAAAGACGAATATAGATAGTGCCATGCATATTAGTAATGCTAGTATAAAGGGTTTCGATTTTAGCAAATGACTCACATCCTTTGTTTCCCGTTTTATATTACAAATAAGATTCGTTTTATTGGGTATAGTTTCCTCCTGAAAAACATTGAACAAAATTTCAAAAGTGTGTTTACATTTGTTCAATTAAGGGTTAGAATGAAGTTGTTAAAAGATATGAGGAGTGAAGAAAATGAACATTGCAAAGTTAATTGATCATACAGTTTTAAAACCGAATACAACAAAAGAAGATGTGATGAAAGTTTTAGAAGAAGCAAAGAAATATAATTTCGCTTCTGTTTGTATTAATCCTACATGGGTAAAATTAGCTGCTGAAGAATTAGCAGGACATGATGTGGATGTTTGCACAGTTATCGGATTCCCTTTAGGTGCAAATACAACTGAGACAAAAGTATTTGAAACAAAAGATGTAATTGCAAAAGGTGCAACTGAAGTAGACATGGTAATCAATGTTGGTGCTTTAAAAGATGGCGATAATGAATTTGTTGAAAAGGATATTCGTGAAGTTGTACAAGCTGCAAAAGGAAAAGCACTTGTAAAAGTTATTATTGAAACTTGCTTATTAACTGATGAAGAAAAAGTACGTGCTTGCGAATTGTCAGTAAAAGCTGGTGCTGATTTTGTAAAAACTTCAACTGGATTCTCAACTGGTGGAGCAACTGCTGAAGATATCGCATTAATGCGTAAAACTGTTGGCGCAAACGTTGGTGTGAAAGCATCTGGAGGCGTTCGTACACGTGAAGATGCAGAAAAGATGGTTGAAGCTGGTGCTTCTAGAATCGGTGCAAGTGCAAGTGTTGCAATTGTATTAAATGATAAAGAAGGCGCTTCAGATAACTACTAATTCATAAGAAATGGGAAGTAATAGATACACAAAATGTTAAGGAACATAGTGTATCTATTGCTTTAATAATTGAAAAATATGTAAGCGGATACGGAAAAGGAGGGAGAATTTTATGAAATATGTAATCGGTATCATAGGCTTGATCATTGTGTTAGGTATTGCATGGCTTGCTAGTAATAATAGAAGAAAAGTGAAATATCTTCCTATTATAACGATGATTGTACTGCAGTTTATTTTAGGTTTTTTACTATTAAATACAAGCATCGGGAATGTGCTAATCGCTGGAATTGCAGATGGTTTTGGACAATTGTTAAAGTATGCTGGTGATGGTGTTAATTTTGTATTTGGTGGTTTAGTAAATCAAAAAGAATTTTCATTCTTTTTAGGGGTATTAATGCCAATTGTTTTCATATCAGCTTTAATCGGAATCCTGCAACACATTAAGGTATTGCCATTTATTGTGAAATATATTGGTTTAGCTTTAAGTAAAATAAATGGAATGGGGAAACTTGAATCGTATAATGCTGTAGCTTCAGCGATTCTAGGACAATCAGAAGTATTTATTTCGGTTAAGAAACAGTTAGGTTTATTATCGGAAAGAAGATTATATACATTGTGCGCATCTGCAATGTCAACCGTTTCTATGTCGATTGTTGGATCATACATGGTTTTATTAAAACCACAGTATGTTGTAACCGCTTTAGTACTTAACTTGTTTGGTGGATTTATTATTGCTTCTATCATTAACCCTTACGAGGTTACTGAAGAAGAAGATATGTTAGAAGTACAAGAGGAAGAGAAAAAGAGCTTTTTCGAAGTATTAGGGGAATATATAATAGATGGTTTTAAAGTCGCTATTACAGTAGCAGCTATGCTGATTGGATTCGTTGCTTTAATCGCTTTCATCAATGCTGTGTTTAAAGGTGTAATTGGTATCTCATTCCAAGAAATTCTTGGATATGTATTTGCGCCGTTTGCATTTATTATGGGAGTTCCTTGGCATGAAGCTGTTAACGCAGGTAACATCATGGCGACAAAACTTGTATCGAATGAATTTGTGGCAATGACAGATTTAGCACAAGGGAACTTTAATTTCTCTGGAAGAACAACAGCTATTATATCCGTGTTCCTTGTTTCATTTGCGAACTTCTCTTCAATTGGAATTATTGCAGGAGCTGTTAAGAGCTTAAATGAAAAACAAGGGAATGTAGTAGCAAGATTCGGTTTGAAATTACTTTTTGGTGCAACATTAGTAAGTTTCTTATCAGCAACGATTGTTGGCTTAATATATTAAAAGTTTCATAGAATATAAAAAGGAATGGTGATTAAGATGAGAATGGTAGATATTATTGCGAAAAAACGTGATGGTAAAGAATTAACAACAGAAGAAATTCATTTCTTCATTAAAGGGTATACAGATGGATCAATACCTGATTATCAAGTGAGTGCTCTTGCGATGGCTATTTTCTTCCAAGACATGTCTGATCGTGAACGTGCTGACTTAACGATGGCTATGGTGAATTCTGGAGAAACAATTGATTTATCAGAGATTGAAGGAGTTAAAGTAGACAAACACTCAACTGGTGGTGTTGGGGATACAACAACATTAGTTTTAGGACCATTGGTAGCTGCTTTAGATGTACCAGTTGCAAAAATGTCTGGTCGAGGCTTAGGTCATACAGGTGGTACGATTGATAAATTAGAAGCAGTGGAAGGCTTCCATGTCGAAATTACGAAAGAACAATTTATTGATTTAGTAAATCGCGATAAGGTTGCAGTTATTGGTCAAACAGGAAATTTAACGCCTGCTGATAAAAAAATATACGCACTCCGTGATGTTACTGGAACGGTGAACTCAATACCGTTAATCGCAAGTTCAATTATGAGTAAAAAAATTGCAGCTGGTGCTGATGCAATTGTTCTTGATGTTAAAACGGGTGCAGGTGCATTTATGAAAACAGAAGAGGATGCGAAAGAATTAGCACATGCGATGGTACGAATCGGAAATAATGTTGGTCGTCAAACAATGGCTGTTATTTCAGATATGTCACAACCTCTTGGTTTTGCAATTGGTAATGCTCTTGAAGTGAAGGAAGCAATTGATACACTAAAAGGAGAAGGTCCAGAAGACTTAACGGAATTAGTACTTGTATTAGGAAGTCAAATGGTTGTACTTGGTAAAAAAGCGAATACATTAGAAGAAGCACGTGAAATGTTGATAGAAGTTATGAAGAATGGAAAAGCAATTGAAAAGTTCAAGGAGTTCTTAAGTAATCAAGGTGGGGATAGTTCAATTGTAGATCAACCAGAAAAATTACCACAAGCTAAATATGTAATTGATGTACCGGCTAAAAATTCAGGTGTTGTGTCTAACATCGTTGCAGATGAAATTGGTATTGCGGCAATGCTTCTAGGAGCAGGTCGTGCAACAAAAGAAGATGAAATTGATTTAGCGGTTGGTTTAATGCTACGCAAAAAAGTGGGAGAAGCTGTAAAAGAAGGGGAAACACTTGTTACGATTTATGCAAATCGTGAAAACGTTGAAGATGTAAAAGCTAAAATTTATGAAAATATTTCTGTATCAGAAAAAGCAGAGACTCCTAAATTAATTCATACAATTATTACTGATTAATGGTTAGTAGAATGGAATTTACTTTGAGGAGGAAATAGTATGGATAAAAAAAGATACATTGCAGAAGCGACAAAAATGTTAGAGAAAGCTTATATTCCGTATTCTAAATTCCCTGTTGGAGCAGCATTAGTTACGAAGGATGGTAAAATTTATACTGGCTGTAACATAGAAAACGCTTCATACGGTTTATGTAATTGTGCTGAAAGAACAGCTATTTTCAAAGCGGTATCAGAAGGGGAACGCGATTTCAGTTATTTGGTAATCACAGGTAAAACAGATGGGCCGATTTCACCATGCGGAGCTTGTAGACAAGTTATTGCAGAGTTTTGTGAGCCTAAAATGCCAGTGTTATTGACAAACCTAAAAGGTGATGAAAAAGAAGTAACGGTGGAACAATTACTGCCAGGTGCATTTTCGATAGAGGATTTAATCTAATTTCAAATGAATATTAAGAAAGAAGCTGTCCTAAAATTCATATGTTGGGAGAGCTTCTTTTTTTGAAGAATATACTTTTATTTATCCCGCTATTTGTGGGCAGTAAGCCCCCCTCAAGATTCAGAGAGAAACAAGGAAGGTAGGTGGGGGATCAACTGCCCGTAAAAGCCCGATTGGTGAGGGCTAATAATCAGTGGGGATGAAGCCCCCCACTGATTAAAGTTTCACTTTATATAACCATTGAAATTCTGTTCATGAAAGACATTTTTCTATTTGAATGAGAATTTGCTGGGGTGGATCGAACGTTTTGCAGGATTACTCTTTCTGTCTGCTTCTTATCTATTTCAACCTGGTAAACTGTCCACAAGGTTAGATGGAGTTCCCCCTAATGGTATTGTACATCTATAAAGAGTTTCGTACTAAACGAGGGGGGCTACGAATAGGTTGATAGAAGAGTAGAAGGAAGGGAGGGCTAAAATGAAATCGTATCACATCATTGGAAAAAGTATTAAACGAAAAGAAGGTGCAGATAAAGTAACGGGTAGAGCAAAATATGTGGATGACGAGATTGAGATAGGTACTTTATACGCAAAACTCTTAACGAGTGTGTATGCGCATGCTGTTATTGAAAGTATTGATATAAGAAGAGCTGAGGAAATCCTTGGTGTTCATGCTGTAATAACAGGTGTAGATTATCCTATTCTGGTCGGTTCCAGTATTGTAGATCGTCCCCCATTAGCCTACGAAAAAGTTCGGTATTTTGGTGAGCCTATTGCACTTGTCGTAGCGGATAGCGAAGCGATTGCTAAACATGCAGCAGCGCAAATACGTGTTACATATAAGAAACTTCCTGTGGTCCACGCCCCGCTACAAGCCTATTTAGAAAGGGATATACTCGTACATGAAAATATAGAACAATATGAATTGAAAGAAGACGTATATCCAGAAGCGCGTACAAACATTGCAAATAGAACGAAAATTCGTAAGGGAGATATTCGAGAAGGGTTTGCAAATAGTGAAGTTATTGTAGAGGAAACGTTTTCTTTTCGGCAATCTGATCATACTGCAATGGAGACGCGATGTGCGAAAGCAGAAATTAAGCCAAATGGAGAGGTTATTATTCATTCTACTTCGCAGGCCCCTTTTGAAATTAAAAAATTGCTCAGTAAGGCGTTTCAAATTGATGAGGAAAAAATAATTGTACACGTGCCTTTAGTTGGAGGGGCGTATGGTGGAAAAACAACGGTACAACTTGAGTATTTAGTATATCTTGCTTCTAAAGCAGTGGGTGGAAGGCGTGTTACCCTTCGGAATAGTAGAGAAGAAGATTTTGTAACATCGCCTGTTCATATTGGTTTACAAGCAAAAGTAAAGCTTGGATGTACAAAGAATGGGAAATTGCAATCTGCAGAAATTTTATATTTATTTGATGGCGGTGCGTATGCTGATCGAGCAGTGACCATGAGTAAAGCGGCTGGATTAGACTGTACAGGTCCATACTCAATTCAGCATGTATCGTGTGATTCGCTTTGTATGTACACAAATCATCCATATGCGACATCGTTTCGTGGATTTAGTCATGCCGAGTATACATTTGTAATTGAAAGAATGATGGATATATTGGCAAAGAAAGTAAATATATGTCCGCTTGAGTTTCGTATGAAAAATACAATTGAGCGAGGAGATACAACACCAACACAAGTATTGGTCACAAAAAGTAATACGGGGGATATTAAGGCGTGCCTACAAAAGTTAAAGTCGCTTATTAGTTGGGAAGAGGGCAATCGAATTATTTTACCAAATGGAAGGATACGAGCAAAAGGAATTAGTTGCTTTTGGAAAAATTCGAATACACCGAATAATGCTGGAGCGGGTGCGACTTTAACCTTTAATAATGATGGGAGTGCAAATATTTATTGTGGTGCTGTTGAAATTGGACAAGGAACGAAAACGATTTTGACACAAATGGTTGCAGAAAAAATGAATATGAGTGTTAAAGATGTATCTATTATGATGGAAGTTAATACACAAATAACACCGCAACATTGGAAAACAGCTGCTAGTCGAACGACACATCTTGTTGGAAATGCAGTGGTAAAAGCGGCTGAAGATGCAATGAGCCAATTGTTAGATACAGCCGCTTATTTACTTGGAACATCGGCACATGATTTAGCAATTGCGAACAAGACTGTATATGTGAAAACAAATCCAGATATTTACGTACCATTTTCAAAAATTGTTTTTGGATATGTTGATTCGAGTGGAAATGTAGTCGGATCACAAGTAATCGGAAGAGGTACTTATGTCTTTGAAGGGATTACAAAGATTGATTATGAAACAGGAAAAGGACAACAAGGGACGGAATGGGGAGTGGGAGCACAAGCGATTGAAGTTGAATTTGATCCACAGACATATACGTATAAATTAATTAAAGCAGTAACGATTGCAGATGCAGGAAAGATTTTAAATAGAAAAGGAGCAGAAACACAAATTATAGGGGCTATGAGTATGGGGTTAAGTTTTGCGACGAGAGAAACATTTTACTATGACTTGTATGGGAGAGTTCTTAATAATCAGTTTCGTTCTTATAAAGTGATGCATTATGGGCAACACCCAAAATACATTGCTGAATTTGTGGAAGTACCGCATGATCAAGCTGCATTTGGGTCTAGAGGGCTTGGTGAGCATGGAATTATCGGTATGCCAGCTGCTTTAGCGAATGCGTTATCTATTGCAGCTAGTATTTCACTTCGTCAATTACCTATTAATCCTGAATTGATTTGGAAAGTAAAACAAGCGAAGGAGAATGGTGTATATGATACCATTTGACTTTGAATATTATCGTCCGAATTCTATTGAAGAAGCAATCCGATTATTTCATCAGCTGGATAAAGAGGGAAAAAGGCCTATTTATTATGGAGGAGGCACCGAAATTATTACAATGGGGCGTTTGCAGCAAATGATTGCGAAAGCGATCATTGATTTGAAAGATATTCCCGAATGTAATATTTGTGTTTGGAATGACCAAAAGCTTATTCTTGGAGCTGCATTAACATTAACACAAGTTCAAGAGGAAAAAGTATTCCCTCTTCTTGGAGAGACTGCCGGAAGAGCTGCAGATCACACAGCAAGAAATAAAATTACGCTTGGTGGCAATATTGCAGGGGAAATTATATATAGAGAAGCAGTGCTCCCTTTTTTACTAGCTGATAGCACATTTGTTATTGCAAGAAAAGAAGGTGTAAAGTATATCAAAGCACAGCAAGCGTTTATTGAGAAGTTACAATTGCAAAAAGGTGAGTTTCTTATACAAATTATCACCGATCAAAAATATATAGAATCTCCTTATTACAGTGTGAAAAAAAGGCAATTAGAGAAAATTGATTACCCACTTGTAACAGTTGCTGCGTTAAAAGGTGATGAAAACATTCGAATTGCATTTAGTGGATTGTGTGCCTTTCCATTTCGGTCGATCGTAATGGAGGCAGTGTTAAACGATTGGGATAGTCCAGTAAGGAAGAGAATTGAGCGCGCCCTTCTTCATATTCCTGCACCTATATTAGATGATATACGAGGTTCGCGTGCTTATCGTATGTTTGTTTTGCAACATATCCTTTATGATGTGCTGATGAAGCTTGAAGGGGTGAAATAATGGGAAAGGGGCAATTTATTCTTCATGTGAATGGAGAAGATAGAGAAGTGATTGTCAGAATGGCAGATACGCTATTATATACATTACGACATAACCTCGGTCTAACTGGAGCTAAGCCTGGATGTGAAAACGGTGATTGTGGTGCTTGTACAGTTCTTGTTGAGGGGCTACCGATTAAGTCTTGTATTATGTTAGCTGTGGAAGCTATTGGTAAGCGGATTACAACGATTGAAGGCTTACGGGAAACGCCTATTCAGCAAGCTTTTGAAGACAAATGGGCTTTTCAGTGTGGGTACTGTACGCCTGGATTTATTATGAATTGTCATGCGCTCGTTACACAAAAAATGGATGTGGATGATTCAGTTATTAAAGAATGGTTAAGTTCTAATATTTGCCGGTGCACCAGTTATCAAGAGATTGAAGAAGCTGTGAAATCTGTCTTGCAAAAGCAACGGGAGAATCAATAATGATTTCTGCTCATACTGTACTAGAAGCACTACTATTATGTGAACAACGATGTGCCTTAGCGACTATTATCCATGTGGAAGGCTCTGCATATTGTAAAGAAGGAACTATCATGCTTTTTTGTGAAGATGGAACAAAAGTCGGAATGTTAAGTGCAGGGTGTTTAGAAGAAGAAGTTTCTTTTTATGCAGCAGAAGTGATAGAGAATCAAGCCTGGTCTATTCATCAGTTTAATACAAAAGCAGAAGATGATTTATCTTGGGGAATGGGATGTAACGGTATCATTCATATATTAGTTGAGCATATAGATGAGGAGTACAAAGCTTTTTTGGAAACACTATATGAATATCTTAAGAAGGGTATTTCAGTTCGGATGATAAAAAATATTTCTTTAATACAAACTTTATTTATCAGTGAGAATGGTGACACATTTGGGAATGAGGAAGCTTTATTTTCAACTCATTCCTTACATGGTTTACACGGTAAATGGTTTTATCAACACTTTACACCAAAGCCAAGACTTTTTATTTTTGGAGCGGGAGAGGATGCAAAACCGCTTGTTCGGCTTGCAAAAGAAGTAAACTTTTTTGTAACAGTTTGTGATTGGCGTGAATCGTTATGTAATTCTTCACATTTTCCGAGTGCAGATGTTTGTATGAATGGTTTTCCGAAAGAGATTGTACCACGACTTCTATTAAGAGAAGAAGATTTTGTTGTGATTATGACTCACCATTTTCAACGCGATCAGCAATTGGTTGAACTTTTATTGGAACAATGTGTTCGCTATATCGGTATTTTAGGTCCACGTCACCGCACTGCTCGTCTATTAGAAGGAGAGGCGATACCCAAAAATGTTCATTCTCCGGTAGGGCTTGCAATTGGGGGAAAAGGGCCAACTGAAATAGCGATTAGTATAATAGCTGAAATCATCCAAGAATTAAGGAGGAAGTAAAATAAAGATTGCAGGGATATATTTAGCTGCTGGAAACAGTCGAAGAATGGGGCCTGGAATACATAAATTGTACTTACCACTACAGAGGCAACCACTTGGAAACTTAGCGTTACAAGCAGCAATTTCTTCAAGGCTCTCTCATATTATTGTTGTTACAAATGACCCCATGTGGATTTTAAAAGGGATGTGCCGTGAAAATGTGCATATTCTTTCTTGTCCAAACGCTGATAAAGGACAATCGTATTCTCTTCAGTGTGGTGTTGAGATGGCAAAACAAATGAATGTAGATGCAGCGGTTGTCCTATTGGCGGATCAGCCATTTGTTACAGCTGAGTTTATTAATAAGATAATAGGTTGTTATGAACAAAATAAAAACATTCATTTTGTAGCAGCGAGTTATACAGGAATAAGGCAACCGCCTGTTTTATTTACAAAAAAAACATTTCCGTTTTTTCAATCCATAAAAGGAGATCAGGGAGCACGTACAATTTTTATGCAACCTACGATAAATGGAGTTTCATTGTTGTCTGAAGATGATAAAGTATTTTTTGATATTGATACATGGGAAAAATATCAACAGGTGAAACAAGAATATGCAAACTGATAAGATGAATGTATTTAGAAAAGTTTTATGTTAAGCATAAACGATAAAATGAGTATTTTGGTTAATGGTGCATAAAAGTTCTGTTCTGGGGTAAATTGTTTCTGGTAACTTGATGGTGATGGAGCACTGGAAAAGGAAAAAATATATAAGGTGTTTGAAATGATATCACAAATTGCGAATGAATAAGTAATATAGGTTAGGTTCTATTTTCTTATCAAATTATTTTCGTATAAGAGTCCATTTTGACACAAGCCAAGTTATACCATCATATCCTTATGATGAAAGGATGTGATGAGTTGAGTTACTTTACGTATGTTCCGTATTACCGGACCTATCCTTACTTGTATTATCCTCCCTATTATGGAGTTGAGACAGTTTATCCAATGAATACCTATTATGCTTATTCACCTTATCAGGATTATCGTAATCACCTAGGTTCTCCTTTTCCTGTATATGAAGGAGAATATTATTACGAAAACCTTCGTCAGGAGGATAAGGCACTATACGCGGCAATTTGGGAAAGAAGTGGTGGTCCGGAATGGCAAGCGAGACATGGCTTGACAGCAGAGCAATATCAGCGAACGTTCAACGAACTAGTTGCGCAAGGCTATCGCTTGATTTGCATAAACGGTTACACTGTGCAAGGCCAGGATTATTATGCTGCAATCTGGGAAAAAAGTAGTGGTCCAGAATGGCAGGCGCGCCATGGTTTAACGTCCTCTCAGTACCAGCAGACGTTTGATAGGTTGATTGCACAAGGTTACCGTTTAATATGCGTGAGTGGTTACGGAAGTGGGGGGCAAGATCGCTATGCTGCTATTTGGGAGAAACGTGATGGTCCGGAATGGCAAGCGAGACATGGTTTGACCGCAGAACAATATCAGCGAACGTTCAATGAACTGATTGCACAAGGCTATCGGCTTATCCATGTTAGTGGTCACACAAACAATGGTGAGGATCGTTATGCTGCTATTTGGGAGAAACGTGGTGGTCCGGAATGGCAAGCGCGGCATGGCTTGACAGCAGAGCAATATCAACGGACGTTCAACGAACTGGTTGCGCAAGGCTATCGGTTGATACAAGTAAGCGGCTATGGTAGTAATGGTATAGGGCGTTTCGCGGCAATTTGGGAGAAACGTGGTGGTCCGGAATGGCAAGCGCGGCATGGTTTAACATCTTCTCAGTACCAACAGACGTTTGATAGGTTGGTTGCACAAGGTTACCGCTTAGTGTCGGTGAACGGTTACTACCCATATAATTAAATGTCTGACACTGTGCTTGAGGACCATATAGGATTGTAAAATGATAAAACTATAGAAATATGAGGTGCTATATAGTACCTCGTATTTCTATAGTTGTTGGTTTTACTTATGTTATTGAGGTAGTCAAACTTTTGTATCGTCAGTAAGTGACTAAAAGGAATTTTTTTATTTATTACTGATAAGGGCACGTAATATCGACTGAATACAGGGGGATATTAATCTTGCATATCTTCTAAATAGTTGTTATTCCGGATAGCAACTTAAAAAAGAAATGAAAAAATTTTTATCTTTAAATATTCTGTCTTGAAAATACTTGAATCTTTTGTTTGGTATAAGCACGCAGTGGATAGCTATTCGTATTATTCAATTGCATAATGCAATTGAGACTAGGAAATATATAACATGAGGTGAGAAGTTGTAAAGATTTGTCGCGTATTTTAAGGAGGATAACCATGTCTATTATACGATTTGATGAATTTCAGAATTTGAATAGTAATCTTGTTTTTATGCAACAACAAGAAGCGCTACAGCGTTACATCGAACGATCTAATGAACGTGAACACATCGCTAGTGAACTAGAAACTAAAAGCCCTCTTGAAGTAGAAACGCCAGAGCGGGTTGCCTTTCGTAAGGCGCTTATTCATCCTCGGGATGGACTGGCGATAGAGCGTCTTATTGGTCAAAATGATTTGTTTCCTATTTCTTATCTTGAAGCCGGCCTTAATGTAGCTAAATCTGTTTGTAGGATTGAAGTCCGCGATAGTATTGGGAGAGTTCTCGGACACGGTACGGGATTTCTTGTTTCGCCTTCCTTATTACTTACAAATAATCATGTTTTAGACAACGAAGATAGGGCGCTGTTTAGTCTCGCAGAATTTAACTATGAGCTTGATTTAAACTTAAAAGAGCGCCAGATCAAGAGTTTTCGTTTTGCACCTAAGCGTTTATTTATTACTGATGTAGACCTTGATTTTACATTAGTCGCTATCGAAGAAGTATCTGCTGACGGAACGAAATTGAGTGATTTTGATTTCTTGCCTCTTTTATCCCAAAGAGGGAAAGCTTTAGTTGGTGAATATGTATCAATAGTCCAACATCCTTCCGGTGCACCTAAAGCTGTAGCTATAAGGGAAAACAAAATTACGGATATATTTGATGATTACATTCACTACTCAACAGATACGATGGAGGGATCATCTGGCTCGCCTGTATTTAACGACGAATGGATTGTCATTGCCCTTCATCATGCTGGGGTTCCAGATCCAAACGATAATACCAAATTTATATCTAATGAGGGGGTTCGTATAAGCAGTATTTTGAAATTTGTCACGGAGCAATATTCTGGTTTAAGTGATGATAAGAAAAAGTTAGTTGATGACATGTTGAAGGATAGGGATTTTGTGGATCATAAACTTGAAGAGATGTTGATTAAGGAATTAAACTACGAATGGCATGAGGAATCAACTGGTTATGACACAAAATTTCTTGGCAATCATTACGAAGTTCCTCATCCGAAATTTAGATCTGATCTTGAACAGGACATAGCACCTGTAAAGAATAGCAATAATGTATTAAACTATACACACTTTTCAATTGTTATGAGTAAATCACGTCGTTTAGCTTATTATACTGTAGTTAATATTGATGGAAAGCAACTGATTAATATTAAACGTGAGAAAGATAAATGGCATTTCGAGCCACGTATTGAAAAGAAATACCAGTGTGGTCCAGAGTTATACCAAGGCAATGATATTGATCAAGGGCACCTTGTACGTAGACGAGACCCTGTATGGGGAAATGTAGCAAAAGAAGCAAATGAGGATACGTTCCACTTTACAAACTGTTCTCCGCAACATAAAAATTTAAATCAAAAAACTTGGCTAGATTTAGAAGATTATATTTTAAACAATGCTGAAAACTCTAAACTTAAAGTAACAGTATTTACTGGTCCAATATTTAGGAGTGATGACGTTGTTTATCGAGGAGTCCAGATACCAGCAGAGTTCTGGAAAATCGCAGTGATTGTCAAGGAAGATGACAGTTTATCTGCTATGGCCTATTTACAGACTCAAAAAAATCTTATTGATAATTTGGAATTCGCTTACGGTGAATATAAAACATATCAAGTACCAATTTCAAAAATTGAATCTTTAACAGGTCTTGATTTTGGAGATTTACGAAATCATGATCCAATAGCTCGATTAGAATCTACAATAGGTCACGTTATTGAGACTGCTGAAGACCTACAATTTTAATTTTTGAACATAACACTAAAGTTAATTATCATCTAGGAAGCCTACGATTGATTCGCTTCTAATCTAGAAGTAAATATAATTTTCATAATTAACCTGTAGAGAGTGCTAATATTTTGTTCAGGGGATATTTCAAAATATTAGTTTTATGAAGATATGGCACTCTCAAACACGAGCTAGAATATTTAGACTATGCTCTTATGTTAATGAGAAAGGTATGGACATGCATCAAACATAAGAGTGGATTAAGGTATTTGAAGAGGGTTACAAATAAATGTTTAAACTTCATGTAATAAGATCAAGCTAATAAAGATGTTTTTTACTAGTATTATGAAAGGATGGAAAATTTGGATACAAAACGTTGTTCACATAGGAATTGCCAATGTTTTATTGTACCTAACTATGTTCTGGAGAATTTAGCACAAAACGAAGTAGAAGCAGCACGAATCAGTTTAGCAAAAAGTAGACAAATTCGAAAACGCAGAATTTTGAAGGAATATGATATTACTGGTGTTGTTTCCTTAACTGATGCAGGAACAGGGCCGCGAGGAGAATCTGCTCGTCATGTATACGATTGTAAAGGTGGGACAAAACTTCGGGTGAATGAGGTTAGGAAAGAAGGAGACAGATCAAGTGGGGATACCGTAATTGATCATGCGTATGATTATGTTGGAGTTGTGCGTGACTATTTCAAAAATGTGTTCCACCGTAATTCTATCGATGATAAAGGACTTGATCTTATTCTGAATGTTCACTATGGGCATAACTTTCAAAATGCCTATTGGGACGGTGATGAAATGGTGTTTGGTGATGGAGATGGAGTTATTTTTACTAGTTTTGCAAATTCACTCGATGTTATTGGGCACGAACTTACACATGGTATCACTCAGTTTACTAACGGATTAGAATATGAAGGTCAATCTGGGGCTTTGAATGAACATATTTCGGATGTGTTTGGAATTGCAATTAAGCAATCTTATTTAAAGCAAACAGCACAGGAGGCAGACTGGCTAATTGGTGCTGATATAATGGGGCCAACCCTAAAAGGACAAGCCCTTCGTTCAATGAAAGCACCTGGTACTGCATTTGACAATAAACTAATGGGGAAAGATATGCAACCTGATCATATGAAAAACTATTATCAAGGAGAACGTGATCACCATGGTGTCCATATCAATAGTGGAATACCAAACAAGGTGTTTTATCTTGTATCCATGGAGATTGGAACAGAGAAAGCAGCTTTGATATGGTATAATGCAATACAAAGCTTATTTGCAACTACAAATTTCAATCAATTTGCCCAAATTGTAATGAAAGCAGCACAAAAACTTGTTGATAGTGGAGAAGTTCCTAAAACGGCTGCCAAAACAGTAGAATCTGCTTTTAAAACGGTTGGACTACCTTATTAGTCGTATTTTTTATCATGAATTGGAGGCTTAATATTCATATGCATATCCAATTTATCTGTAACGGGGGAATCGCCAACTTCGACTTAATCTTTCAGACAGATACACTCGAGTTACCAAAGGAAAAAGCTAAGAAATTACTTGATTTAATCAAGCAAGCTAATCTTTTTAGTCTTAAATCAAGTAAAGCGGGGGTTGCTACAACCAAAGGAGCGGATGCTTTTTCTTATCAGCTAAGGATAGAAGATGGAAAGGAGCAAAAATCCTTTTCATTTACCGATGTAACAGCTCCGCAGGAAGTGCGCCCTTTATTGGATTATTTACGTAATTTGGCTATTGCAGAAAAAATGAAGGGATAACAAAAAAAGAAATAACATGTAAGTTGATAGTGTATAATAGAGTGATGATCTCGCTCTACTATATGATTCGAGTACTTTTGTTGTCTAAAAAGCATATCTTCAGGTATGCTTTTTTGTTTTTAACTGTTTAATTACTATCACATAAGTGTAGATTCTTATCTATATAATGACACGAGATTTGTAACCTTTGCATTTCTTGTTTTACTGAGATAGAAATCAATTATTGTATTTTGGAAATAGTTCAACTGGTGCTACCTAAAGTTTTCTGCATTTATTTACATTAAAAATTATAGAGTGTATTTGACAAAAGAGATAAAATTGCCTATTTGCATATGAAAATGGGCAATTTTACGATTTCCTAAGAATATACTTGAGCATAGTATTATGGATAAAGGCCCTTATCTGCTTTGTTCATGTACTAGAGAGGAAGTGTAGTGTTTAAAGTAATGTTTAGAAATAAAATTTATAAAAAGGAGAGAGTAGAATTGACAGGTTATAATTCTCATCAATATTCTTCAGAGAACAGTATAACAAACCCTTCTATAGAAGGAGCTTATGGCAATATACAATTAGTGAATAGACCTGATGACATGAATGATATAAATGAACCGTTGTACCGACAACCGAGCGGAAAATTATTTGCAAAAATATATGAAAAGGACACAGAAAAACCTATTAAGGATGCCAAAATATCGATTTATGAAATGACAGAAGAAGGGCAAATTGTGACTTCGCGACAAAATAATGTTATTACAATAAATACTGACGAATTTGGTGAGACACCTACAATTGCTTTACCTGCACCTTCTAAAGAACATGCGTTAGACCCTTTAGGTCCTAAGCCGTACCTTGAATATACGGTAGCGATTGAAGCGGCTGGTTATGCACCAGTAATAGTTCGTGGTACACAAATCTTTGCCGATGTTACGGCGAAACAAACGATGGAACTAATACCTATTAGTGAAACGGAAGGGCGTCAATCGGTGGAAGTAATTGATATTCCTGAACATACATTAGTTGGGCAATATCCACAGCAAGAACAACAACAACAACCGCAGTCTACAAGACGAAATGGTGATTATGATGTTTTGATACCTGAATTTGTTATTGTTCACGATGGGCATCCTAATGCTCCCGCACCAAGATATAAGGTGAAATTTAAAGATTATATAAAAAATGTGCTTGCTTCTGAAGTATATCCTTCGTGGAGAAGGGAAGCACTTGTAGCCAATGCCCTTTGTGTTACGTCTTATACGTTAAACCGTATATACACAGAATATTATGAAGCGAAAGGATTTACGATTACAGGTATCACACAGTTTGATCATAAATATACTCATGGTAGGAATACTTTTGAAGAAACAGATAATGTAGTGGAAGAAATATTTAAACAATATATTGCAAAGCCTGGGAAAATTGAACCGTTATTTGCACAATATCGTGCTGGTAAGAAGGTTCCGTGTCCATATGCGAGTCGACCAGGGATGCTCTATCAGTGGGGAACTGCATGTCTTGCAGAGCGAGGGATGAATTATATAGAAATTTTGAAATATTATTATAAGGAAATAGAAATTCGTTTAGCTGAATTTATACAAGTTGTTAAACCATTCCCTGGATTTAATTTAAAAGAGGGGGATCAAAAAGAAGCTGTTCGTACGATCCAAAAGTATTTATATCACATAAGGAAAAAGTTTAAAGATATTCCTCAAACAAATGTAAATGGAATATTCGATCCGAATACAACAAATGCAGTGAAAAGTTTTCAAAAACATTTTAAACTTCCTGAAAACGGAGTCGTGGATGAACTAACTTGGAATAAAATTACTGATATATATGTATATGTGACAAATCTTCCGGGGATTTTCCCGATTCTACAGATAGGTAGCCGTGGAGAAAGTGTTAAAGTATTACAGATTTTATTAAAGAAATTTGGATTTTATGTAGGAGAAGTAGATGGGGTTTTTGGAATGGGAACTGATAAATCGGTAAAAGAATTTCAGAAAGTTAAAGGCTTTACCATTACGGGAGTGATGAGAAAGGAATTGTGGAAAGTTCTAGAAGAGATGCAGTTTTCTGTAAGGGAGTCACGAACTTCTTTACCTAACGTAACAAATAATTCGATGGTTCATGGAACACATACAAGTTTAAATGGAAATCAACACAAGCCTTCTTCGTATACAAACACATCGTCTATTTATTCATCCTCCACACCATGCATCCCTAATACATCCGCATATCAAAAATCAACATATCCCACACATCCCTATTATGGAAATGGTTATTATCCTTTCTACTAATTACTAAGGTCATTAAAATGCAAGGGAGTGGTTAATTAAAACAGTTGTACAGGAAGGAGGGGTTCTATTGATGATTGGATATAATTCGTATCAGCAAGAGGTAGTAAAAAGGTCATTTTATCAAAAACCCAATTTTTTAAATGAAGAATATTATACTCATGGTGCAGAGTATTTCTATCGTGCTTCGACAGGTAAGCTGATTGTATCTGTTTATGAAATGAATACGGAAAAGCCAATTAAGGGAGCTAAAGTATCAATTCGTAAGCAAGAAGGAAACGGTCATATTATTACTACAATTGAAACGAATGAAATTGGTCAAACGAATGTCGTTTCTTTACCAGCGCCCCCTAAAGAGTATGCCTCAGATCCTCTAGGACCAAAACCTTATTCTGAATATATTCTAACTATTGAAGCTCCTAATTATGGGGTTAAAGTAATTCGAGGTGTACAAATTTTCGCGGATACTACAGCTAGACAAAAAGTTGAAATGGCTCCTATTATCCGGACAGGAAATCAGCAATCTATAAAAATCATTGATATACCCGAACATAAATTAACTGAACAATTTCTAGAACGGCAATTTCAGCCACAGTATTTTAGTTGTATTCCTTCGATTGTAAATGTTAAGATACCGAAGTTTATTATAGTCCATGATGGTGATCCTCATGCACAAGCTCCGAGATATAGAGTGTCATTTAAAGATTATATAAAAAATGTAGCTGCTTCTGAAATATATCCAACATGGCCGAAAGAAGCTCTAAGGGCCAATATTATTTGTATGACATCATTTGCATTGAACCGTATATATAGGGGGTATTATTTTGTAAGAGGATTTACAATTAGTAGTTCTGCTCAATTTGATCAATCTTATAATCATGGTAAAAATACTTTTGCAGAAATAGATGGTATAGTTGATGAGGTATATAACCAATATATTGCAAATCCCTATAGTACTGAACCGTTATTAATCCCATATTGTAGTGGGATAAGAACTTGTCCAATTGGATATTTTAGCAGATGGGGAAGTAAATATCTTGCTGAGCAAGGGAGAGATTATTTGAATATTATTAGAAACTATTATCCGGTAGCAGAAATTCGATTTGTATAATTGAGGGTTTGAGAGGAATTTTGAAGGATATATTCTATAAGAAGATAAGCATAAAATCTTGATTCTAGTTCCAAAACTTTAATTCCTCTCTCAATCTCGACATATTGATTAATATTAACCTAAAAAGGTGGAAGATAAAGAAAATATCTAATGATTGGAAGTGACGCTTTAGTAATCGCCTATACAATGATTATGAGGTTCATCAACATGTTTTGAAATTAGATAAGCGAGTTCGTTATCTCTGAAGAAAACAAATAACTGGTAGCGAGTAGAAGAAACGCCTATTAAAGTAAAAAGAAAGTGGATGTATCTTTGACGTGGCGTAAATTTTGCAAGAAATATGATTGTTTTTATCACAGTAAAACATGTGTCATTAGCTGATAAGAGCCTAATGTATTCTGAATAAGCAAATAAGAAAGTTTCATAATAGAAATATAGCAATGTATTTTTGTTTTTATTACTATAAAGATTCTTGCAAATGATCCGAAGTAAAGAACATGTACATAAAGAATGCTCGAATGTATGTATAAACATTTATTTTATCGTCATCCTATATAAGTGAATACACTATGAAACCTGAAAGGAAAGTTTAACATAGAATGAAACTAGATGGCGTTTTTGAAGGTGGAGGAGTTAGAGGTATTGGACATGTTGGTGCCGTTTGTGCTTTAGAAGAAGAAGGGTATGAATGGACGCGTTTAGCAGGAACCTCTGCTGGCTCCATTGTTGCTGCACTTCTAGCATGTGGTTATACAGGAAAAGAATTAAAAGACATCATTGGTAATTTGGATTATACAAAATTTATCAGTAAAACATGGATGCATAAAGTCCCTTTAATTGGAAGAGGGTTGAGCATCTGCTTTCAAAATGGTTTATATAAAAATGACCATGAAGAAGAATGGATAGGATCTTTGTTGCTAAAAAAAGGCTTCCGTTATTTTGATGACCTAGGTAATGATGGGAGATTGAAAATTATTGTTTCAGATATCAGTAATGGAAAAATGGTAGTAATACCTGACGATTTATCACAATATGGACTGTCATATAAGGATGTCACGATAGCTCGAGCAGTAAGGATGAGTGGAACCATACCTTTCTTCTTTCAACCAGTAAAATTAAAGATTCCGAAATCAACACACCCTTGTTATATCGTAGATGGTGGAATTCTTAGTAATTTTCCAATATGGATTTTTGATGATCATCCAGAATGGCCTACATTTGGATTTCGTTTAGTAAAAGATGAAATAATTGGGAAGCCTATTGAGGATGGAAATCCTATCTCTATGTATAAGGCCATGTTTAAAACAATGATGCAAGCTCATGACCTTCGTCATCTAACACCGGAGGCTAATGCGCGCACCATCAAAATCTCCACCGGGAAAATTGTAAGTACAAATTTTCGCTTAACTCTTGAAGAAAGAGAAAAACTTTATGTATTTGGTTATCAAGCAGCTAAAAGTTTTCTTGAAAAGTGGGATTTTGAGGAATATAAGAAGACATACAGGTAATTAATTCTAACTTTCAACATAAAAAACTCTCTTACAAGAATAAGGTGTAAGAGAGTTTTTTATCAATGAAATTCGTTAATTTATTATATTTTAGAATATAGAATTCGATGTAATCTTTTTTCATATTCTGTCCATACCCCTTAAATAGACGGTAATATTTGATTTGAAAATATATCAAAGACCATTCTTACATTTTTAAATATGTACCAAAAGGATGGTTTTTTATTTGAATTCATCCATCATTTTTATAAATGATTTCTATTAAAATAATTCATTTTATTTATTTGTATTCTAAATATATAATAGCGATTAGGTGAGTGCACAGGAACTGCTATTTAATGAGTAGTTAGGATAGAGAATAAATGATTTTATTAGAGAATCACTCAAGTTGAAAATATATGAAATTGTTACTAAAACCAACTAATTGCATGAGAATGATGACTTTTATGATGTCTTGTTAGATAATGGACTGTATTTTCGCGTAAGAAGAAAACGATGTAACTTACATATTCATTTTCTCATTATTATGGAGATATGGATACAACAAGAAAAACATCAAGAAATTATATGATTGTACAACAGGAGGGGTAAGTATGGAGCTGCGCCATTTGAAAACTTTTATTATTGTAGCGGAAAGCGGTGGCTTTACACGGGCCGGTGAACAACTTGGGTATACGCAATCGACAATCACCAATCATATTCGATCATTAGAAGAAGAGATTGGGAGTCCATTATTTGATCGTCTTGGCAAAAGAGTAATTTTAACTGAGGTAGGAGAGCATATGCTTTCTTATGCACATAAAATATTGGAATTATCAAACGAAGCATTGGAATCATCTCAAATGAACGGCAAATCGTCAGGAACAATACGCATTGGAGCGAATGAGTCTTTAATGATTTATCGATTACCTGCTGTTTTATATGAATTTAAAAGGAAGTATCCACAAGTCCATATCATTTTACAACCATCAGAGAGTCAAGAGTTGCATAATGAATTAAAATCAGGGAAATTTGATTTTGCTTTATTTACACATCCGGAACAACTGGGGGCAGACATCGTTACTCATTCTCTTGTTCAAGAGAAGATTGTGCTTATTGCTCCGCCGAAACATCCGTTAACAAAAAAAGTGAGCGTTAGTCCTGCTGATTTAGAAGGAGAAATGTTGTTGCTCACAGAGCCAGGGAGTTATCGAGATTTGCTAGAAAGACGGATTAAAGAAGATGGAATTAATTGTTCCCATATTCATTTTTGGAGTATTGAGGCGATTAAGCAAACCGTTATGTGTGGGCTAGGAATATCTTATTTACCGTTTATAACGGTTAAAGAAGAAGTCGAGCAAGGAAAGCTAAGTGTACTGCCATGGACGTATAGTGAAGATTTCGTTACAACTGAATTGGCATACCATAAAAGTAAATGGTTAACTCCTGCAATGAAGAAATTAATTGAAATGATAGAGAAACATGCAGAAAAATGGAAAGAATTCGCTTGATTCTCTGAGATGAAATTAGGATAAAAAATATGTATTGGGGTAGATAGGGGGAAAAGTAATGAACGCACGAGTAAAAGAAATAGCACTTGTCGTAATTGGATCATTGTTGTTTGCGATTGGAATTAACTTTTTTGCTATTCCAAATCGATTATCTGAAGGTGGCATTATTGGACTTACAGTTATTACATATTACTTGTTTGAATGGTCACCAGGTACTGTAAACCTTTTAATAAATGCAGTATTACTTGCAATTGGGTATAAGTTTTTTGATAAAAAAACAATGGTGTATACAATACTTGGTATTGTCTCTTCATCTTTCTTTTTATATATCACAGAAGATATTGCGACTCCGGTAAATCATGATACATTATTAGCGGCTCTTTTTGCTGGTGTTTTCGTTGGTGTTGGTTTAGGGTTTATGTTCCGTGCAGGTGGTACATCAGGTGGGTCTGCGATCATAGCTCAATTAGCAAACCAATATTTAGGCTGGAGCGTTGGAAAAGGCGTATTGATTATTGATATCGTAGTTATTGCAGGTTCAGTATTTATTATTGGACAGGAAAAGGCTATGTATACGCTTGTAGCGGTATTTATAGGTGCAAAGGTTATTGATTTTATTGTAGAAGGATTGAATACAAAGACTGCTGTAACAATTATTTCAAGCTATCCAGACATGATCAGAGAATCTATTATGAAGAATATGACACGCGGTGTAACAGTATTAGAGGGGAAGGGCGGTTACACAGGAAATAACAAAGAAGTATTATATATTGTCATTAATAAACAAGAACTCGTGCAATTAAAGAAAGTCGTGAGTCAAAAAGATGAAAATGCATTTGTTGTCATTCACGATGTACGTGATGTATTAGGTGGTGGCTTTAAAGCGAGTTAAAAAGGCTGGTCTTCAAATTTTGAGGACCAGCTTTTTTGTTTAAGTTGGTAAAAAGATTTACTAGTAGAAGAGTTTAATAATTAAGGATATTGATTATATCAGGATGAAAGGAAGAAGTAGAAGGTGATGTGATTCTGTCTGTGTATCGAATACGTTTTCTGATGTTTGGGATGATTAATGTATTAATAATTTCTTCTTTATCCCGCTATTCGCGGGTAGTAAGACTCCCACCTCAAAATTCAGCGAAAGAAAAGTAGTTAGGTGGGGGACGGGCTGCCCGTAAAAGCCTGATTTATGAGGGTTAATAATCAGTGGGAGATGAAGGAAAACCCCACTGATTAAAGTTTCACTTTATTGTATTTGCTTATGAAAAAGAGGGATTCAAGATATTGAAAAATTGTTAAATGTAAAGAAAAGAGTATAGTGAAATTTTTATCGTTCACAAGACGTATATAATTAACCCTATTGTGAAGGTGTGAAGATTAAGCGTATAATATTATAGGTCTAAAAAATATAAGACGAATTGTGAATGATAAAAATGATAGATATTTTTCATCACTTATAAAAAAGAGATAAAATAAAGTAGTATTGGAATTTAGATAGGGAGTTATAAAATGAAATTAATTATTGCCGAGAAACCAGATCAAGGTTTGGCCCTTGTTTCTCAATTTAAATATCGCCGAAAAGACGGCTATTTAGAAGTGGAAGCAAATGAGTTATTTCCAAATGGAGCTTACTGTACATGGGCAATTGGTCATTTGACGCAGTTATGTAATCCGGAACATTATCACACTGAGTGGAAAAAATGGTCATTAGATACATTACCAATGATTCCGGAGCGTTTTCAATTTGAAGTCACCAAATCGAAGTATAAGCAATTTAATGTTGTGAAACAGTTGTTACACAATCCGCAAGTGACGGAAATTATTCATGCAGGCGATGCGGGGCGTGAAGGGGAATTAATTGTACGAAATATCATTAATCTTTGTAACGTGCAAAAACCGATGAAACGTCTGTGGATTTCCTCCTTAACGAAACAAGCTATTTACCAAGGATTCAAAAATTTACTCGATGAATCAGATACAATCAATACATATTATGAAGCATATACACGGTCTTGTGCTGACTGGGTCGTTGGAATGAATGCATCACGTGTCTTTAGTATCTTGTTAAAGAAAAAAGGAATGAATGATGTGTTTTCGGCTGGACGTGTACAAACGCCGACACTAGCTTTAATCGTAAAACGTGAAAAGGAAATTGAAAACTTTAAATCAGAACCATTTTGGGAAGTGTTTGCAACTTTTAATATAGAAGGAAAGAAATATGAAGGAAAGTGGGAGAAAGATAATGAGTCCCGCTTAAAAGATCCTGATATGGCAAATAAAATTGCAGCATTTTGCCAAAATAAACCGGCTGAAGTAAAAGAAATGAAAACGGAGCGGAAAGAGTTTCAACCACCGTTTTTATTTAACTTATCATCACTGCAAGCAACTGCAAACAAAGCATTTAAGTTTTCGCCGAAAAAGACTCTTGATATTACACAAGCGTTATATCAAAAAGGGATTGTTTCTTACCCACGTTCGGATTCTAACTATGTAACAAAAGGGGAAGCAGCAACGTTTCCTGACATCTTACAAAAATTAAGCCAATTTGATGATTATAAAGAATTGTTACCAGCACCGATTGAATCTATTATGAATAATAAGCGGTATGTAAATGAGAAAAAGGTTACGGATCACTACGCTATCATTCCAACGGAACAGGTTACAAATCCAGGTAAACTATCTGGGGATGAAAAGAAAATTTACGATATGATTGTTAGAAGATTAATTGCGGCTCATTATGAAGTTGCGATTTTTGACTATACAACAATTACAACACTTGTTGATGGACGTGCGGAATTTATTTCAAAAGGGAAGCAGCAAATTCAAGAAGGATGGCGCAAAGTTATTTTCCAAGATGATAAGGACGATGAAACCATTCTTCCAATCGTAGCAGAAGGTGAACAAGGAAAAGTTGTAAAGGTGAAAGTGAAAGAAGGAAAAACGCAGCCGCCAAAGCGTTATACAGAAGGACAACTTATTACGCTAATGAAGACAGCTGGGAAGTATTTAGATAATGAAGAGCTTGAGAAGGTCTTAAAAAAGACAGAAGGTTTAGGGACTGAAGCGACTCGTGCAGGCATCATTACAATGTTGAAAGACCGTAAGTATATTGATGTGAAGAAAAACCAAGTGTATGCAACCGATAAAGGGAAAGTATTAATTACCGCAATTGGGGATAAAATTTTAGCCTCTCCAGAAATGACAGCAAAGTGGGAGCAGCGTCTTGCAGAAATTGGGGAAGGGACAGCTTCACCAGCAACTTTTATGGAACAAACGAAAAAATTATCAGCGAAGATTATTGAAGATGCGGTTGAAATGTCTGAGAAATGGGATTTTACCGGATTACATGTTGAATCGATTGAACGTAAAGGCTCGAAATTTACAACAGGTAAAAAAGTAGGGAAATGTAAAAAGTGTGATGGTGATGTGATTGACAAATCTACTTTTTACGGTTGTTCGAATTATAATACAACGCAGTGTGACTTTACTATTTCTAAAAAGATACTAGGAAAAACGATTTCGCAAAAGAATATGAATAAGCTCTTAAAAGACGAACTGACAGATTTAATTAAAGGGTTTAAGAAGAATGATAAAACGTTTGATGCGAAGCTAGAGTGGAAAGAGAATAAAATTAATTTTGTATTTGAGAAGTGAGAGTGTCAACAAATAAAAAAGTCCTTTACTGGGTAAAAGGTTCTTAATAAGTTAGGACTAAAAAAGATTATTCATTGAAAACAATGAGGTGAAGCATGACGATAAAATGTCATGCTTTTTTATTTTATAATTGCAAAGTGAGAAAGGATTTTAAGAGGTTTTGAAGAATTAATGATAGTTAGAGACTGAAAAGTTAATTCACCGAAAGCTCAGCGACGTGCGGCGCAATTATGCATTGTTAATGCATGGCTTAGTGATTAAACGAATATATCTAAAAAAGTCAGAGCATGGAGTGTTGTGATTTTTTACGAATTTTATATTGTGTATTTATTGATTAAACGCTATAATTATAGTGTTAAAGATGGAATCGTGATATGACCTGTTATGAATCTATCATTTTATTTATGAATAAATGGATTGGTATTTTAGCAAGATGTGCTAATGAACTACTCCACCATGATGATATCGTACCTATTAATTCGGTACGTATATTTTCGTGGTGGAGTTTTTTTATTCTCAAAAAAGGGAGGAAAGACCATGAACGACAGCATGGTTCATATTACAATCGACGGAAAAAGGTATACAGCTGAGCCGGGTTCAACTATCTTGGGCATCATTAATCAAAACGGGATAGAACATCCACAAATCTGTTACGTGCCTGAAGTGGATCCTATTCAAACGTGTGATACTTGTATTGTAGAAGTTGATGGAAAACTTGTGCGATCCTGCTCGGCAGTAGCAAAGAACGGTATGAATATTGAGTTGTCCTCTATTAGTGCCAAGGCAGCACAAACGGAGGCGATGGACCGCTTATTGGAAAACCATTTACTTTATTGTACGGTCTGTGACAACAATAATGGGAACTGCAAATTGCATAATACGGCAGAATTAATGGAAATTGAGCATCAAAAATATCCTTACACGCCAAAAGTAGATGTAAGTGAAGTTGACATGTCTCATCCATTTTATCGCTATGATCCTAATCAATGTATTGCGTGTGGTCAATGTGTAGAAGTTTGTCAAAACTTGCAAGTAAATGAAACTTTATCTATTGATTGGGAGGCAGAGCGTCCTCGTGTTATTTGGGATGACGGAGCGGCTATTAACGATTCTTCATGTGTAAGCTGTGGTCAATGTGTAACCATTTGTCCTTGTAATGCTTTGATGGAGAAATCGATGCTTGGAGAAGCTGGATTTATGACTGGGCTGAAGCCGGACATTCTTGAGCCTATGGTTGATCTTATAAAAGAAGTTGAACCTGGATACAGCGGTATTTTCGCAGTTTCAGAAGTAGAAGCTGCGATGCGTGAAACTCGTACGAAGAAAACGAAAACAGTATGTACGTTCTGTGGTGTAGGGTGCTCATTTGAAGTGTGGACGAAGGGTCGTAAAATTTTGAAAGTCCAACCAACTTCTGATGCACCGGTTAACGCAATTTCTACTTGCGTTAAAGGAAAATTTGGTTGGGATTTCGTAAATTCTGAAGAACGTCTTACTAAGCCTTTAATTCGTAAAAATGGAACATTTGTTGAATCAACTTGGGAAGAAGCACTGGATTTAGTTGCCAATAAATTAGGCACTATTAAACAAGAGTACGGTAACGGTTCTGTAGGTTTTATTTCTTCTTCTAAAATTACGAATGAAGACAACTATGTTATTCAAAAATTAGCTCGACAAGTATTCGAAACGAACAACATTGATAACTGCTCTCGTTATTGTCAATCGCCAGCAACAGATGGATTGTTCCGTACAATTGGTATGGGCGGAGATGCAGGAACGATTAAAGATATTGCACAAGCAGGTCTTGTTATTATCGTTGGCTCAAATCCAACAGAAGGCCACCCGGTTTTAGCTACTCGCGTGAAACGTGCGCATAAACTTCACGGTCAAAAACTAATTGTTGCGGATCTGCGAAAAACCGAAATGGCAGAGCGTTCAGATGTCTTTATCAGTCCAAAGCAAGGAACAGACCAAGTATGGTTAATGGCTGTTACCAAATATATGATTGATCAAGGCTGGCATGATCAACAGTTCATCGACGAGAATGTAAACTTCTTTGAAGATTTCAAAGATAGTCTTGCAGAATATACACTTGAATATGCAGAAAAGATTACAGGCATTTCAAAAGAAGTGCTCATTCAAATGGCAGAAATGATTCGAGATGCAGATGGTACTTGTATTCTTTGGGGTATGGGTGTAACTCAAAATACTGGTGGATCAGATACTTCCGCTGCGATTTCAAACTTACTTCTTGCAACAGGAAATTATCGTCGCCCAGGTGCTGGTGCATATCCACTTCGTGGCCATAACAACGTACAAGGTGCTTGTGATATGGGAACTCTCCCAGGATGGCTTCCAGGATATCAGCACATTACTGATGATGTAGCCCGTGAAAAATTTGAAAAAGCTTACGGGGTGAAAATTGATAACAAGCCAGGTCTGAATAACATTCAAATGCTTCACGCAATTGAAGAAGGGAAAATGAAAGCCATGTATCTTGTCGGAGAGGATATGGCCCTTGTAGACTCTAACGCAAATCATGTACATGAAGTTCTATCAAGCCTTGATTTCTTTGTCGTTCAGGATGTTTTCCTTTCTAAAACTGCTCAATATGCCGATGTAGTGTTACCTGCAACTCCATCTCTTGAAAAAGAAGGGACTTTTACAAATACAGAGCGTCGTGTACAAAGATTATATCAAGTACTTCCTACGCTGGAAGATGCGAAACCAGACTGGTGGATCGTACAAGCGATTGCAAATAAATTAGGCGCAAATTGGAACTATAGTCATCCAAGTGAAATCTTCGCTGAAATGGCAAGTTTATCGCCACTTTTTGCACAAGCAAACTATGAAGTGCTTGAAGGCTGGAATAGTTTCCATTGGGGAAGCTTTGAAGGAACGAATACGCCACTCCTTTTCCTAGATGGATTTAACTTCCCAGACAAAAAAGCTCGTTTCGCTATAGCTGACTGGGTACATCCAGCTGAATTCCCAGAGGAATACGATCTTCATATTAATAATGGTCGTATGCTGGAACATTTCCATGAAGGTAACATGACAAATAAATCAAATGGTATTCAAGCTAAAGTACCTGGTGTTTTCGTTGAAGTTTCTCCAAAACTTGCACAAGAACGTGGAGTTAAAACTGGTTCGTTAGTGCGATTGGTTTCTCCTTTTGGAGCACTTAAATTACGTGCACTTGTAACGGATCGTGTAAAAGAAAATGAGCTTTATTTACCGATGAACTCGACAGACAACGAATCGGCAATTAATTTCTTAACGGGTCCTGCGGTCGATCAACGTACCAATACACCTGCATATAAACAAACGAAAGTTCGTATGGAAGTGTTACAAGTAGAAGGGGAAAATCCGATGCCAAAAACGAATCCACGTAACAAAAAGCGTCATCCTCAAAATGGGATTGAGGTAAATCGCAAGTGGGCTCGTCCAGGATACGTGCACTTAACGGATAACTAGGGAGGAGAAAAGAATATGGCAGCACCTATTAAAGCTATCCGAAAGGATGAGCCAACTGAGGAAGAACAACGACAACAAAAGTTAGAAGATTTAAAAGTACTTCTAGCAAATAATGAAGAAGCTTTAAATCAAATGTTTAATATTGTAGGTGAACTGAATGACATTGGGATGCTGGAAGCTGCAAGTTCTATGCTTCAAGCGAAAGAGCAAATCGCAAAAATTATTCTAGGACAAGTCACTCGTGAACCAGTCACGAATTTGATTAACAATATGATGGGCGCTGCAGGAGCTTTAACAGAACTTGATCCGGAACTTACTAAAAAACTTGTAAGTAGTGTATTGATAGGTATGGATGAAGGAAGCAAGCACCTGCAAAGTAATAAAAAAGTAGGAATACTGGACCTTATGAAAGTACTTAAGGATCCAGACATTAACCGTACTATCGGATTCGGTCTTCATTTCTTAAAAGGTATGGGTAAGGGGTTAAAAGACGAATAGGTAAGCAACAATAATATTATTTCATAGGTTTTATGTATGTTTGAAATAATTCTAAAAAATGAGCCTTTTTGTTTAATTATTTGAGTGAATAATTCAGACGAAAAGGTCATTTTGTTAAAATATTTATGATGAAGTAGTACTGGAAAAGTATTATTGATGAATCGGGGAGGAATGTGAGTATGTCAAAAATGGTACATGAGTTTAATGATATGATACGAAAGCTTCGAAAAGATTTGTTCGGAAAAGGACCGGAACGAATTCATACTGTATTTGCTGAGAATATGGCTATTGCCACACTTTATGGAAATTTGACACCTACTGAGAAATTCATTTCGGGAACTTTGGATGGTGCGGAAATGGTTCATATGGCTAGAACGAAAATGATTCAGGAGGTCTATGCTGTCAATTCTCGTGAGCATTTGGAGGAACTTGTTGGAGCCAAATTAGTTCATCTGTTTTCGGATATGAAAGTGGATGAAGATATTGCAGTTTCAGTGTTTGTCTTTGATAAAAATATAACGTGAGGGAAGGATACTGATCGTGAAATCGATACAGATGGAACGGGAAATTTTCCGGTATGAACAAGGGGAATTTAAGCATATAGAGGACAGCATTGTAACAGAGTTTCCAGTTACGGTTAAAATTAACGGACAGGAATTTGTTACAATGGTTAGTACTCCAGAGTATATTGAAGATATGGTAATAGGCTTTTTAGCATCTGAAGGTGTTATCCGAAAGTATGAAGACATTGATGAAATATGGGTACAGGATAAAGAAGGATATGTACACGTAACAACGACAAAGATCAATCCTTATTATCGTGACATCCAAAATAAGCGTTATATTACTTCATGTTGTGGAATGAGTAGACAAGGATTTGTTTTCGTAAATGATGCACTGACTGCGAAGAAGATAGATGATGTTCACGTAAAGATCTCTGCCCAGGATTGTTTTCGATTAATGAATGATATGCAGCAATCTGCGGCTACTTTTCAGCATACAGGCGGGGTTCATAATGCCGCCTTATGCGATGTGAATGGAATCATTTTAAGCCGAATGGATATAGGAAGACATAATGCTTTAGACAAAATTTACGGCTATTGTTTAAAAAACAACATTTCTATTAGTGATAAAATTATTGTTTTTAGTGGCCGTATATCTTCTGAAATTCTATTGAAAGTTGCGAAAATTGGCTGCGAAATAATATTGTCAAAATCTGCTCCAACTGAGTTAGCACTGGAGCTAGCAGAACAATTAGGGATTACTACAATAGGCTTTATTCGTAATCAATCTTTAAATGTATATACTCATCCAGAGCGGGTTGTAAATATTAAGTAAATGCAAAGTGGTTAGCAAATAAAACTTGTACGAAATCATAAAATATGCAAAAGTGAGGCAATAAACATGAAATCTGTCACATTAGACAAATTGCACCGTCCTTTAAGGGATTTACGTATTTCTGTTACCGATCGCTGTAATTTTCGCTGTCGATATTGTATGCCGGAAGAAATATTTGGTCCTGATTATTCTTTTTTGTCTAATGATAAAATTTTATCTTTTGATGAAATTGAAAGGGTAACACGTATTTTCGTTTCTTTAGGTGTAAGAAAGGTGCGTATTACTGGGGGAGAGCCTTTACTTCGGAAAAACCTTCCTGAACTAATTGAGCGACTTAACAAAATTGATGGAGTAGAGGATATTGGTTTAACTACAAATGGATCTTTACTTAAGAAGTTTGCTCCTGATTTATATAAGGCGGGTTTATCACGTGTGACAGTTAGTTTGGATTCTTTGGAAGAAGAGCGTTTTACTTATTTAAATGGTAATAGAAGTAAAGTAAAAACGGTTCTTGGAGGAATACAGGCTGCAGCGGAAGTCGGGATGAAAATTAAAATGAACATGGTTGTCCAAAAAGGAAAAAATGAACAAGACATCGTTCAGATGGCGCAATACTTTAAAGAGAATAAGCATATTCTTCGGTTTATTGAATATATGGATGTCGGGAATTTTAACGGCTGGGAATTAGACGAGGTAGTCTCTAAACAAGAGATATTAGAGATGATTAATAAAGTTATGCCGCTGGAACGAATTGAAGCAAACTATCCTGGCGAAGTTGCTACTCGCTATCGTTATATCGGTAGTGATGAGGAAATAGGAATTATTTCATCTGTAACAGATTCTTTTTGTTCATCATGTACAAGAGCTCGTATTTCCGCAGAAGGAAAATTATATACTTGTTTGTTTGCTTCTAAAGGAAATGATCTTAGAGAATTGCTTCGTTCTGGGTATACCGATGAGGAGATTATCGATGTTATTCGTGACATTTGGAATAATCGTTCAGATCGCTATTCAGATGAACGGCTAAGCAATACAAATAAAAAAACATTGCCAAAAATTGAAATGTCGCATATTGGTGGTTGAGAAATAAAGGATATGTTAGGGTGACATTCAAAACACTATGAAAGAAGGCTATTAATAGATCTTCTTATTATAGCAAATGTCGCGAAGTGGAAAGCGTGCAAGTTTTGCAGATTTTCTATTTTATAGTAAAAGTGATGATTGATATCTCTGTAAGAGAAATGCAGAGAGATTAAGCAGCATTCAAAAATCCTTACGATGTTAAGGGTCTATTGAAGCTGCTTTTTTATTTTAAAAAAATGGAGGAATTGGTTATGGCATTTCATAAACCGGAAAAAATCGCTGAGCTTGTGATTGAAGCCGGTGTTCAAAAGGTAAGGCAATCGTTATCCGCCATGCTTATCCTCGGTTTTTTAGGAGGAGCATTCATCTCGTTAGGGTTTTTACTTAATATTCGAGTTTTAGGTAATTTACCGGAGCATTGGGGAAGTCTAGTGAATTTTTTGGGAGGAGCAGTTTTTCCTATAGGGCTTATGCTTGTTGTCTTGGCAGGCGGAGAGTTAATTACGGGAAACATGATGTCAGTGTCCATGGCCCTGTATGCGCGAAAAATCTCATTGAAAAGTGTGTTAAATAATTGGATTTGGATAACTTTAACTAACTTTGTTGGTACACTTTTCGTAGCTTATTGTTTCGGTCACCTTGGCGGGTTGACGGAGGGTGCATATTTAAATAAAACAGTGGCAATAGCCCAAGAGAAATTACATGAATCGTTTGGGAAAACATTAATTTCAGCAATTGGTTGTAACTGGCTCGTTTGCCTTGCGATTTGGTTAGCTTATGGAACTAACGATTTTGTTGGGAAAATTATCGGGATTTGGATTCCTATTATGGCATTTGTCGTGATTGGATTTCAGCAAGTCGTAGCAAATATGTTTGTAATCTCAGCAGTTATTTTTGCGGGTTACCTTTCATGGATGGATCTTGTCGAGAATTTTGTTCCGGTTTTTATCGGAAATGTAATTGGTGGAGCTGGATTTGTTGGATTTGCTTACTTCTCTTGTTATCAGAAACAAAGTCATATAGAGAAAGATTTCTAAAAAAATAACCATATATGCAGCAGATTTTTTAATTAATTGATAATTATTTACAAGAAAGGAAGGCCATCTAATGATAGAGCGGTATTCACGTCAACAGTTGTTCACTCCTATTGGGAGTAAAGGACAAGAAAAGGTTAGAAATAAGGGTTCTGGTGCAAATAATATGTAGATTAGAAATAGCAGTGTAGACTCCTAATGGAACCTACTACTATGCGGTGAGACCGAAGAGTTGATTGATTAACTTGATTTGTTTTTTGACAGACTTCTCCCCTTGCAAAGTCTGTCCTTTTTTAATCATTCTCATCGCTTCCAGTCCAGCCAACACTCGTTTAGCTGATTGAAAAGATTTCAATCCTAACATGGTACGCACTCGCTTCTTGATAAAGCGATGATCTTGCTCGATTATGTTATTCAGATATTTTATTCGTCTTATTCGGATGTCAGCGAGCGTCCGTTGTTCTTTCTTCAAATGTTCTATAGCGATAGGATAAGCTGGATTTTTATCAACGGTCACAACACGAGGTTTAGAAACATGAAAAGACTGCAAAGCTTTCTTAAAAAAGCGCTTTGCAGCCTTATGATCTCTTGTTTTACTGAAGATAAAGTCAATGGTGTTTCCTTCGGAATCAACAGCTCGATATAAGTACATCCACTTTCCTTTGACTTTAATATACGTTTCGTCTACTCGCCAAGAATCATTCGTTTTCTTAAGGTGACGACGAACTCTCTTATCTAGCTCAGGACCATATTGGTGAACCCAACGCATAATCGTTGTATGAGCAATGGATAAGCCCCGTTCCTCCATCATTTCGACTAAATCACGAAAACTGAGGTTGTACCGCAGGTACCATCTTACCGTTAATAAGATAACATCAGGCTGATAATGCTTCCATTTAAACAAATTTTCCTTTTCCATACCGAGCACACACCTTTTTTAGAGTAATACTATCAGTATGTCCAAGTTTAGGAGATTACTTGCAAGAGATTTAAAGTTTTTGCACCAGAACCTCGAAACCCGTATTTGCTTTCTTGTCAATTAGATGATTATCGTGTGGTCATTTTTCAAGATGGTCGTGTATTTATTCACGGGACAAATGAAATTCAAAAAGCGAAACAAATATACTATCGTTTATTAGGTTAATAGAAGGGTTTGGTAATTATGGAAAGAAGAGTGCCGATTGCGGTTGGAGAGGCCGTTCGTAAAGTAATGGAATTTGCCAATCGTGGTTTAAAAGAACTGGTGCCACTTGAATTAGCTTACGGACGTACATTAGCAGAGGATTTAGTAGCCGATCATGATGTTCCTTCCTTTAATCGCTCACCATATGATGGATTTGCTATTAGGGCAGAAGATACTGCCTGGGCAAGTTTTGAGAATCCAACTTTATTCGAAGTAATTGGCGAAATTGGGGCAGGGTCCATATTTCCTCAAGAGGTAGGTCAATTTCAAGCAGTTCGAATCATGACGGGAGCACAAATTCCAAAAGGATGTAACGCAGTTGTGATGCTAGAACTGACTCGTCAATATGAGGATGTCGGTAAAACATATATGGAAGTGAGACGCTCATTCAAAGAAGGAGAAAATATTTCCTTTCAAGGTGAAGATACACGTAAAGGGATGATTCTTGCGAAGAGAGGTTCTTACATTAATCGAGGCATTTCAGCGTTCCTTGCTACATTCGGTTACAGCGAAGTACCAGTTGCCAAAAAGCCTGTGATTGGAGTATTAGCGACGGGAAGTGAGCTTCTTGATGTCAATGAATCACTACAACCTGGAAAAATTCGAAATAGCAATACGTACATGATATTGTCCCAAATTCGAAGAGCAGGGGGAAGAGTGAAATACTTTGGTAAGTTTAGTGACGATATTGATACGTGCCACGCAGCCGTAAAAGAAGCGTTAAGCCAAGTGGATATGTTCATTACAACTGGTGGTGTTTCAGTAGGGGATTATGATTATTTGCCAGCTATATACGAAAAATTAGGAGCATCGGTTCTTTTTAATAAAGTTGCAATGCGGCCAGGTAGCGTCACGACCGTAGCACAATTAAATAAAAAACTATTATTTGGATTATCAGGTAATCCTTCTGCTTGTTATGTAGGCTTTGAGTTATTCGTAAGACCTAGCATTCGTACCTATATGTTTAGTGAAAAGCCACATTTAAAAAAAGAAAAAGCATTATTAGGAGAAGATTTTCTAAAACCTAATCCATTTACAAGGTTTGTACGAGCAAAGTTTAAATATAACGAAGGACAATTAATCGCCTATCCATCAGGGCTTGATAAGTCTAGTGCGGTTTCTTCATTAGCTGAATCAAACGCTTTTATCGTACTCCCAGGCGGTACAAGAGGATATAAGAAAGGGATGTTTGTAGATGTTCTCTTATTAGAAGATAATCAAGGCAGTGAATGGCCTTGGAGCAATATTATTCCATCTTACAAATAATAGAGCTTTAAAAAAAGAGGAGGATCATGTTGATGGGACAAGTATTATTTGAAATAGTAGATACTCCTATTTTAGTCGAAGAAATAACGAATAAGGTAGCAAGAAGAGAAGCTGGTGCTATTACAACCTTTATTGGAACAGTAAGAGAATTGACGAAAGGAAAACGAACTTTACATTTAGAGTATGAAGCATATAAATCAATGGCGGTAAAAATGTTTACTCAAATTGGTGAAGAAATTAAGAAAAATTGGCCGGATGCAAAAATAGCAATTACACACAGAGTGGGACGATTAGAAATAATGGATATTGCAGTTGTAATTGCAGTTTCGTCGCCGCATCGTAAAGTGGCTTATGAAGCGAATGAATACGCAATCGAACGTATTAAGCAAATTGTTCCAATTTGGAAAAAAGAATTTTGGGAAGATGGAACAATGTGGATTGGAGACCAGCTTGAAAATACTCCGTATCCAGAAGGAAAACCAAAGAAGGAAGAATGAGAAGATGATTACAATATTACTGTTCGCAAATTTGCGAGAGGAAGTCGGCGTAGACCAATTGGTAATAAGAGAAAAACAAGAGATTAGTGTTCAACAATTAAAAAAATGGCTTAAAGATAGTTATCATTTACAATCTTTGGATCAAGTCATGGCGGCTATCAACGAAGAATTTGCAGTTGACGAAGATATTGTAAAAGACGGAGATACAGTTGCGTTTATCCCGCCTGTAAGTGGAGGATAATGTTGTTTGTTAGTAAAGTTAACGCTATATTTATGATTATAATAGATGGAACGATAATAATGGATTGTTATCATTTTATCACTTTTTATTTATGTTATAAATGGTTGGATTGGTATATTAGTAAGTATTGCTAGTAATCTATTCCACCATGAGTACACAAGCCTATTTAAGTAGGTTCGGGTACTCATGGTGTTTTTTTTGTTTGCAAATTAAGACCGGAGGAGGAAATATACACTAATCTATCTCCGGTATTAAATATGAGGCGTTGAATTCAAGGGTAATTTTATTTGTACTAAAAATTATCAAATAATAATAAAAAGGACTGAGATTTATGCTTACTCATGAACAAATTATGAAAGTTCTAAGCCATGTTCAGGATCCAGAGTTGCACAAAAGTATCGTGGAATTAAACATGGTAAGAAATATTCAAATTGATGGCACACAGATTTACCTTGAAGTTATTTTAACTATTCAAGGTTGTCCATTAAAGGCGAAAATTAAACAAGATATTGAAGACTCTCTGCGGAACATTGGAGCCTCTAAGGTTTCTTTGACCTTCGGCTCCATGACACCGGAAGAACGAGCTGCATTAACAGAAACTTTAAAGAGAAATTCTAGAACGGAAACCGGCATGCCTAGTATGTTGCGACCAGATTCAGGTGTACGTTTTATTGCTGTGACAAGTGGAAAAGGTGGAGTCGGAAAATCAACTGTGACGATTAACCTTGCTACTGCTTTAGCCCGTATTGGGAAAAAGGTTGGGATTTTAGATGCAGATATATATGGATTCAGTATCCCTGCTATGATGGAAGCTAATCAAAAGCCAACAATGATAGATCAGACAGCGATTCCGGTCGTTAGCCACGGCGTTAAAATTATGTCAATGGGATTTTTTATAGAGGATAATAACCCAGTTATGTGGCGAGGGCCAATGCTAAATAAATGGATTCAAAATTTCTTTGCCAACACTCACTGGGGAGAACTAGAGTATCTTCTTCTTGATTTGCCTCCTGGTACAGGAGATGTTGCGATTGATGTGGCTGCGATGATCCCTCACGCGAAGGAAATTATAGTTACTACTCCTCATAATGTAGCTTCGTTTGTTGCTTCCAGAGTAGGGGTAATGGCAAAGCATACAAAACACGATATTTTAGGTATCGTTGAGAATATGGCATATTATGAGGAACAAGAGGGTTCAAGGAACTATCTCTTTGGGAAAGGTGGCGGCGAAATGTTAGCAGAACAACTGCAAACAGAAGTGATAGCACAAATACCTTTTGCAAAGCCTGAAGAAAACAAAGGTTCGTCCGTATATGACGAAGATTCGCTTGTTGGAGAGATGTTTACATCATTAGCTCAAGATCTTATCTACAAAGGATAATTTATTAGAAAACTAAAAGGCTTTCATAAAAATAGAAGGGAATTTCTTTATAAAAATCTTCTAGTTAGCTAAAATAGCTTTTCGTCTCTTATGAATGGAATCGGCGATTATTTCTTATGAAGATAAAATATAAACAGAAATATAAGGAGTGAATGACCTTGGGGAAAAATTGTCCTATCCTGCAGATTGTAGGATTCCAAAATAGTGGAAAAACAACGCTCACGGAAAAATTAATTTTTAGAGCTAGTATAGCTGGATTAAAGGCTGCATCAATTAAACATCATGGCCATGGAGGAACCCCAGATACTGAATTAAGCTCCAAAGACAGTATACGTCATCCATGAAGCAGGGGCTGTTGTTTCTAGTGTGGAAGGAGAGGGGGTCTTATAGATACGTGCTAATTTTGATAATTGGGATCTCGAGGAAATGATTAAGTTATATCACTTTTTTTCTGTAGATATCATTTTCGTAGAGGGATATAAGAAGAAGGCTTACCCAAAAGTTTTTTTAATCCGAGATGAGGACGATCTTTCATTACTTAATTCACTAGTTAATGTCCGGTGTGTAATAAGTCATGTGAAATTGGATAGTAAGGAACTCGAGCATTATCAGGTTTTTCAGCTGGAAGATGATGATTTGTATATAGATTTTTTAATGAAAGAAGCAATGAAAAAGAGTAGGAATAGAACTATGTGGTTTTTTTTGTAATCTAGTACTTGTTGAAGAAATTATCAGCATGTTCTCATATGAATAAAGGATTTTGAGAATATGGAACAATATAGGGCAGGGACAAAGGAATGATTCCGGTTCTATTTTTTCCGAAATACGTGAGGAAATTGGATTAGATTATTTAATAATAGAAAAGCAAGACATAACGATTCGACTGGATTTGAGTCAATATTTTGGACACAAAAAAGTTAAATCTAAGCTGCTTTTTTAGCTAGATCTTCTATTACTTGAGGGGTTTTATCCCGCATAAACGGGCAGTAATACTCCCACCTAACTTCTTTGCCCTCTCTAAATTTTGAGGTGGGGATCCTACGGTCTTACTGCCCATTAATGCAGGATAAAGTTGTTTAAAAATTTCATGTGAAGTAATTATAAAATTACCATACAAAAAGCCCCACAAGCATAGCGCTTAATAAGGAAACAGCCATGCCACTAACAAGAAGCTTCCAAACATTCTTACCGATAATTGCTGATTTTTCCCCACCAAATAATGAATTATAAGTCCCATAAATCATACCAACTGTACTAAAGTTAGCAAAAGAGGCTAGAAATGTTGTTGCAACTGCAACTGTATGTGAAGCTAAAGAGGGTAAATGTGACTTTAAATCCATCATCGCAACAAATTCATTAGTTGTTATTTTTATCCCCATTAATTCAGCTACATACATAGCATCAGTTCCTGATAAACCAAGTAAGAAAGCAAACGGACTAAAGATGATAGAAAAGATTTTTTGAATTGTTAAACCTGTTACAAAGAAACTTAGAATACCATTTAGACATGCCGTTAATGCTACATATCCAATAACCATGGCTAGAATAACAATAACCATATTCATACCAACTAACATACTGTTTGAAATGGTAGAGAAAAAATCTTTTTTTTCTTCTTTTGATGGTGAATAAACAATATCTTCTTCCTTAGTAATTTCTATAGGGTTTAAAACATTTGCCAAAATTAATGCATTTAAACAGTTTAGAGGAATTGCACTGAAAATATATGTCGCTGGAACCATCGATAGATAAGCACCAAGAATGGATCCACTAACACTACTCATACTCATAATTCCAAAAGTTAATAAACGATTTTCTTTTAAAACAGATAATTGATCACGAACAACAGCAAGTGCTTCTGTGTTTCCTAAAAACATCATTTGAATGGAAAAGAAACTTTCTAACTTTGGTAAACGAGAAATTTTTGAAATAATTGCACCTACTTTATCAATAATCCAAGTTAAGATTCCAAAATAAGAAAGAATATCAAAAAATGTAATAACAAAAATGATGGGAAGTAATGCGCTAAAGAAAAAGTCAATCGTTTGATTTTCCATAGCTGATGGAAATGCAAATCGAATACCTTCATTCGCGCACGATATTAGCCAAGTGAAAAATGATGCGATTTTATCAATTATGATGTTTCCAAATTTGGTCCCTAACATAAACCAAGTAATAAAAATTTCAAGTATTATCAGAATAATGATTGGTTTCCACTTTATTTTTCTTTTATTAGGCGAACATAAGAAAATTACTAATAATACAATAAAAATCCCTATAATGTTTAATATCAAATTCATGTCAACAACTCCTTGAGATTTATCCCGCTATTCGCGGGCAGTAAGATCCCTACCTTGAAATTTAGTGGTAGCAAAAATGTTAGGTGGAGGATCAACTGCTCGTAAAATTCCAATTGGTTAGTGCTAATAATCAGTGGAGGATGAAGAACCCCCCCACTGATTAAAGTTCCACTTTATTCTTTGTATATAAAAAAGCTCTTATTCTTCATAATTTGGATAATGACCAGAAATTATGAAGAATAGGAGGGAAATGTAAAAGATATTTGAAATGAATCGATTTTAGAGGGAGGTATTATTTTTCTAGGTATTTTAAATTCACGAAAATATTGTTAAGTTTGAGATAAAATTGTATATTAAATGAAGAATTGAATTCCCATATGTAACTGGCGCAACATGGATTACCATGAGGGAGCATATGGATTATGAGCCGCGCGCCTAGGCAAGCACTTGATATTTTTAATCAAGTGCTTTTTATTTTTCTAAAAAAATAAAGGAGTAGATGGGGATGAATTCTAAACACAAGAAGATGGGGACTTTTGCTCTTACAATGACAGGGCTCGGTTCTATGATTGGTTCAGGATGGTTATTCGGAGCTTGGAGAGCTGCTGAAATTGCAGGGCCGGCTGCTATTTTTTCTTGGATCATAGGTATGGTTGTTATTTTATTTATTGCTTTGTCTTATGCGGAACTAGGTGCTATGTTTCCTGAAACGGGAGGAATGGTGAAGTATCCACAGTATTCTCAAGATTCGTTTGTTGGATTTTTGCCTCTCTTACTTTGTACTGGGCCCGCTGGCCGCTGACAGGTGAAGTTCTTTTCATTATGGCAATTGGATTACCAGTATATTTTTATTACCAAGCTAAAAATAAATGGCATGATTTTAAAAATCAGTTCTGTTCTGGGATTTGGTTGATTGCATATTTATTATGTATGATAACGATATCATATTGTGGAAGTAATAAATTTGGTGGACATAATTTTATTCCATATGGTTGGGATTTACTTCTAATTACTGCATTGGCACTATTCTTTTATTATTGGGGAGTGCGAAGTGGACGATATACAAAATATATGAAAGAAGCTGAAAAAGTGAATGGAGTTTTATTACATGAAGAAGGCAAGAATAGATATACGTCTACAAGTAAAGTAGTTTAGTATAACTTTGTAATGAGTAGAAAACTTGTTAACATTATAGTGAAAATAAAAAAATGAAATTTATGTGTAAGAGGTTCGGGTAAAATGGACCTCTTTTTAAGTTGCTTTTTATACGGTGCGGATTCATTATTTTAGATGAATTATTAGGTTTATTCAAATAGTAATGAATTATAGCTACAATCAGAAAAAATATGGTTAGTGTTTTAAATTCTTTTTTATGGGAATACAGAAAAACATGTAAGAGGGAAGGGTATTGCATATAAAGATGAATAATATGAAGACGTTAATAAAGATTTTAGATAACTTTCAACGATGCTTTAAATCTGTAATATTTTTTCGGTTTTTTATGATGAAAATAAATTTAATTAAAAAATTCAAAAAATAGTATTGAAATAAATTATTCTTAAGACTATAATAAGTAAAGAATAATTTATTTGTAAATTAAATATTCAGAATCTTCAATTAGTTAAAATTGGAAATGAGATAATTATTTTTGTAGTGGAGGTAATATCATGACGAATAAAGTACCGTTCTCGTTCATAGTCGTTATAGGGTTAATGTTATTTGCTCTATTCTTTGGGGCAGGAAATTTAATTTTCCCAGCGATGCTTGGTCAATCAGCTGGAACTAATATTTGGTCAGCAAATGCAGGGTTTTTAGTAACCGGAGTTGGGCTACCATTACTTGGCGTATTAGCATTTGGAATTTCAGGTAAAGAAGATTTACAATCATTAGCAAGTCGTGTTCACCCTGTTTTTGGAATTGTGTTTACAACAACTTTGTATTTAGCAATTGGTCCTTTATTTGCTATACCGAGAACGGGTAATGTTTCTTTTGAGATTGGGGTTAAACCTTTCTTATCAGAAAATGTTGGTTCTCTGCCTTTAATTATTTTTACAATTATATTCTTTAGCATTACTTGTTTTTTTTCGCTCAATCCTGCGAAAATTGTCGATATTGTTGGAAAAATCTTAACGCCAATTAAATTAACGTTCATTGGAATTCTAGTAATCGTTGCTTTCATTCATCCAATAGGGGATATGCAAGCACCTGTTGAGACGTATACATCTAACGCGTTTTTTAAAGGTTTTCAAGAAGGATACTTAACAATGGATACGCTTGCATCTTTCGTATTTGGCATTATAATCATTAATGCAATTAAAGAAAAAGGTGCGAAAACGAAAAAGCAAATTATGGTTGTTTGTGCAAAAGCAACTATCATTGCTGCATCCGTTTTAGCGATTATTTATACAGCACTTTCTTATATGGGAGCTTCAAGTGTAGCAAAGCTTGGGCATTTAGAAAATGGTGGAGAAGTGTTAGCGAAGGTTTCAAATTATTATTTCGGATCATATGGAGGGATACTATTAGGGTTAATGATTACAGTAGCTTGTTTAACAACTAGTGTTGGGCTTGTATCAGCATGTTCTTCATTTTTCCATAAGTTGTTCCCGAAGGTTCCATATAAAGCAATTGCAATTATGTTATGTGTATTTAGTGCCATTGTTGCAAATGTAGGTTTAACGCAATTAATCGCAGTTTCTGTTCCTGTATTAACAGCGATTTATCCACTAGCAATCGTGTTGATTTTCTTAACATTCTTCCACTCATTATTTAAAGGAAGGGCTGAAGTTTATCAAGTGAGTTTGATTATAACGTTTATCATCAGTTTATTCGATGGGTTAAATGCAGCTGGAGTAAACATCCAAGTAGTAAATCAGTTATTCACGAAGTTTCTTCCGATGCATGAAGTAGGTTTAGGATGGATCTTCCCGGCTATTATTGGTGGATTTATCGGATATGGTATTAGTGTTTTAAAAACAAAAAATCAAATCCATTCTACAGCTAAAGTAAATAAGTAATGATATTGTATTAAAAAAGTTATAGAATTTCTTTCTATAACTTTTTTTGTTACTATTTAAATGATATGAAAGTATTTTTGAAAGAAAGTAATATAATTTTATTTGAATATAAAATTGAACTGTAAAATGTATTTTGTAATATGATGATTACATATCTTTCATATAAGAGAAATAAATATGAAACTAGGAGAAATGAAATGAATAAAAAAATGGATCATATCGGTATTGCGGTTCGTGATATAGATAGTACCATAAGCTTTTACGAAAAGGTTTTACAAGGAACTTTAATAGATCGTTATGTAAGTGAGGCACCGGGTGTTGAAAGTGAAGTAGCTATTCTTGAAATGAATGGAGATAGAATTGAGTTACTTGCACCGACTAATAATACGACTTCACCAATAGCAAGATTTATAAAGCAAAAAGGGAAAGGTGTTCATCATATCGCTTATCGCGTAGATGATTTAGATCAAGCTTTAGAAGAGTTAAAAAGACAAGGAATTCGAACGTTAGAGCATACTCTTCGTATAAATAAGCATGGTAGAAGACTTATTTACCTTAACCCAGCGGATACAGAAGGTACAATTATTGAGTATTGTGATTACCCGGAAGAAAAATAAAGGGATTTTAATCGTGAGCAAAGGTGTTACGTATTAACGTAGCACTTTTTTGAATTAGATATTGTGTTATATATAAGAGGATTTCACATTTTCTTCACAAATGATTCACGATATCTTTTCTTCTTGAGAAACTTATATAAATATATTTTATGTTATAATAATAATTGACTTTAAAAATATAAGTTGTATTTTAGTTAGTAGTTACTAATATATTGTAAGTTAAAAGGTGAGGGATAGATAGAGTGTAATGTTATATAGTTTCTAATACTTAATGAGGTTAAGTTATTAACTTGGGAATAAAATGAAGTACGGAGAAAGAAGTGAAATAAGTATGAGAGTGGTAAAAAAACTGGGGGCATGGATCTTAGTAGCGTGCGTGTTAATAATATTGATACCAAAAAACGCTTCTGCTCATGCGTATGTTGTGAAATCAAACCCTACTGAAAATGAAACGCTGAAAAAAGCACCTTCTGTTGTGAAAATTGAGTTCGATGAGGAGATACAAGTTTCGCATTTTAATACATTGTTCGTAAGGGATGCTTCAGGTAAAAGGGTAGATTTAAAAGATGCTCATATTGATAAAAGAAATAAAAAGTTATTAGAAGCTGGTTTAAAAGAGAACATAAAAAATGGTCTGTATTCTATTCAGTGGAAAGCTATTTCAGCCGATGGGCATCCAATTCAAGGAGTTATTCCATTCCGTATTGGATCAGCAGGAGAGGGAACAGATGACATACAAGTAGAAGAGATGGGTTATGTTCCGCAAATAGATATGATTATGGAACGCGGAATTTTATATACAAGTCTTTCCTTATTTATAGGTGTTCTATTTTTTAATCTTATCATTTATAAAGAGAATGCAATTCAAGTTCAATCAAGAAGTAAGAAATTAATATGGTTAACCTTATTTGGTATATTCATTAGTTTACTATTCAATCTACCATTGCAAGCGAAAATTAACGCTGATGTTTCATGGTTGGAAGCCTTCCACCCTTTATTATTAAAAGAAACATTACGGTTATCTGTTTTTGGATATGTATGGATGACTCAAATTGGCCTTATTAGTACGCTCATTATTGTTACATACTTTGCTTTGAAACGTGAAAAGTTCTCATCTTTTAAAGTATGGACAATTCCGATTTTGTTGTTTATTGGTTTACTCATAATGAAAGCCATAAATAGTCATGCATATGGTTTAAAGTATAAAGAAATTGCTGTAACTATGGATTTTTTACATTTACTTGCAGCTTCGCTATGGATTGGAGGACTAGCGGCAATCGTTCTTCTTTTACCTAAAGATCATGAGAATGGGAAATGGACGATGTATTGGGATGCCATTAAACGTTTTTCACCATGGGCAATATGCGCGGTGATTATTATTTTTGTAACTGGTCTCTTTAATAGTACATTCTTTATTCCAACAGTCCATTCATTATTTGATACAAGTTATGGATTAGCATTGTTAACGAAAGTCATTTTATTTATTAGTATGGGGATATTGGGACTTATTCATCATGTAAAGGGAAGGATGAGAGGGCAGAAAAGATTGGGTGCTACGGTGAAAATCGAGTTTGGCGTAGGGATCGCTATTTTTATAGTAGTAGCCTTTTTAACGAATGTACAAACGCCACCAATGCCGCCGACGGGACCTTTTACAGAAAGTCAGAAACTCGATAATGGATATGAGCTTACTTTACATGTAAGTCCAAATAAGGTAGGAATGAATACATTTCGTATTGATTTAAAGGATATAAATGGTCAGCCTGTTACCAACATGGAGCAAATCGTACTGACAACAAAATCTTTAGATATGGATATGGGAAAAGGTACGTTTAGAGTTTCTTCAGTTTCACCAGGATCGTATCAAGCAGAAGGACTGTATATTAACATGACAGGTAAGTGGAATATACATGTCCATGGATTAACGAAAGATCTTGATAACTTTGATACGGATTTTCAATTTATGGTAGGTGGACGATAAAATAAAGCGTCTAAAACCAGCTACTTATAGAGAGTCAAAAAGGAGTCGTAAGAAAATGAAACGTATAAAAAAATTTGGAACAACAATGATAGCAACAGTAATTGCAATGGGACTTTTCTCGTTACCTGTTAGTGCACATGTAACGGTGAAACCAGCTACTTCTGGAATTAGCTCTTGGGAAACGTATACAATAAAAGTGCCTGTTGAAAAGGATATAGCAACAACGAAAGTTACCCTTAAAATACCAGCGGGAGTCGAGTTCCAGCAGTATGAACCTGTACCGGGATGGAAAGTTAATGAACAAAAAGATACATCTGGGAAAGTTAAATCTGTTATATGGGAAGCGACTGGAGAAGGGATTTTACCTGGTCAATTCCAACAATTTACTTTTGTTGCGAAAAACCCAGATAAAGAACAAAAAGTAGTTTGGGATGCATATCAACAGTATAAGGATGGAGATATTGTAGAATGGACAGGTGATGAGAAAGCGGATAAACCGCATAAACCGCATTCACTTACTACAATTACAAAAGGTACAACACTAACAGGGGAACATGGAGAGTCAAAAGCATCGGATGTGAAAGAGAAAGAAAATGCAAGCCTGCAAACAATAGCTATTATTTTATCCATGCTTTCTATTATAGTATCATTCGGTACATGTATCTTTGTATTACGTCGTAAAAAGCGGTAAAAAGAAAGAGCCTATGAGATGGTAGGCTCTTTCTTTTTTATTTTTGATTAGCACCTTTTAGGTTCAACCGATTGTTTCATCATGAGTGATTTAGGTTTTATATTCACAAAGCAAATACTTACGACAATAAATAAAAGGCCGACAAATAAGCTAATTGTGATTGCTTCATGTAGAAAGATAGAACTTACAATAATTGCAATAAGGGGAATGAGAAATGTATAGGCACCAACCTTACTCGTTTCTCCAGCTCCGACAAGTGTAAAGTAAGCTAGCCAGCCCATTGCAATCACAAAGATTGAAATGAATAATAGTACGATTACAAATGGTATGCTCCAAGCAATACTGGACCAGTTTTCAAACCCTGAACCAAATCCAATTAAGCAAAATCCTCCAATAATAAGTTGAAGTGTGACCATCCAAATTGCATTTACACGGTTTCCAGTCTTTTTAATGAATACTGTACCAAGGGCCCATCCAATTGCACATCCTAAAGCAAGTAAGATGCCGATGACAGAAATATGTCCGGTTAAGCTGCTAGAACTAATAACAGCAACGCCTGTAAATCCAAGGATAAGACCAAAAATTTTCAAGCCATACATTGCTTCTTCAAGCCAAATCCAAGAGAAAATTCCAAGTAAGACAGGCTGAAGAAATACAATAGCGGAAAAGAGTCCAGCGGGCATATATTGAAGTCCGACAGTTTGTAGTCCGTAAAATAAAATAATGTTGAGTAAAGCAGAAATAAAATATAAATGCCAAGTTTCTTTTAGATTTAGTTGTTTGTATTTCGGTAATGCAAATATAAGTAGAATAAATCCTCCTATTACTGTTCTGATCCCTGCAAATAATACGGGTGGTGTATAATGCAAAGCAAATTTAGATAAAGGCCAATTAATCCCCCACATAAGAACGAGAAATGAAAGGAGTAAGGCCGTTTTTGTTCGTGAAAGCTGTGTCATAATAATCCCCTCCTTGTTGTATTCCATTTCACTATGATATGATATTGAACATGATAAATAAAATGAATCTTTTTTATAAGGAGTATAAGTAATTAGTTATGACGATTACACAACTTCAAGTTTTTGTAAAAGTAGTTGAACTGGGAAGCTTTACGAAAGCAGCTCGAATCTTGAATATGACACAACCAGCTGTCAGCCATGCTATTTCTAGCGTGGAATCGGAATTAGATGTGAAACTTATTATACGTGATAAAAGAAAAGGTTTAATTCTTACTGATGTAGGAAATCGTATTTTGGTTCATTTTAGAGAAATTTTAAATGGCGTTGAGAAAGTAGAACAAGAAGTAGCGATGGAGAAAGGACATGAAGTTGGTACAATTCGAATCGGAAGTTTTCCAAGTGCATCGGCGTATTTCTTGCCTAAAATGATCAATATCTTTCGTGAGAAATATCCGAATTTAGAGCTGGTTCTCCATGAAGGAACACTGAAAGAAGTGGAAGAATGGCTATTATCACGTGTAATTGATGTAGGAATTGTGATTTTGCCAAATAAAGAAATGGAGATCGTACCTTTAACGAAGGGAAAGATGGTTGTTGTTCTAAGAGATGATCATCCTTTGTGTAAGAAAACGACGATTACAATAAAAGACTTAGAAGATGAACCAATCATTATTTGTAAAGGTGGCTATGAGCCGCCAATTATAGAAATGTTTAACCAAGCTTCAGTACCGCTTTGTATTGAATATGTTGTGTCTACTGTGACGACATCTTTGAATATGATACAAGAGGGATTGGGTTTAGCTATATTAGCTGAATTATCTTTATCAGATATACCTCCGAATGTTCAGACAAGAGAATTAGAACCACAAGTGTGGAGAGAAATTGCTTTAGCTGTTCCTTCATTAAAGGAAGCTTCGCTGGCTGTTCAACTATTTATTGAAGAATTTCAAGCTTTGTTTGCAGAATCGTAAAAGGTATCTCATTTGTGAGATGCCTTTTTATTGCTATCACGTATTTAAAAAAGTTTTTTAGAAAGGCTTGACTTATTTATCTGTTGTAACTATAATGATTACATCAAGGTGGTGATTATGATGAAAATTAGTAGCCGCTTTTCTATCGCTGTTCATATTTTATCTGTTTTGAAAAATAATCCATCATCTATTTGCACTTCAGAATTTATGGCTGAAAGTGTAAATACAAATCCGGTTGTGATTCGAAAAATAATGTCTTACTTAAAACAGGCCAAGTTTGTTTATGTGAATCGAGGCCTAGGTGGAGCAGGATTATTAAAGGATTTAAATGAAATCACATTATTAGATGTGTATCATGCAGTGAATGTGGTTGAAGAAGATAAGTTGTTTCACATTCACGAACAACCTAATCCGGATTGCCCGATTGGAGCGAATATTCAAGCAGTTTTAGAGGTTATTTTAGTTCAGGCACAATCTGCAATGGAAGAGGTTTTGAGAAGTATTACTATGGGGCAGTTATTTGAATCTTTACAACATAAAATGAATGCTTGAAATAAGTATTGAGGAATGCAAATCTCTATAAAAAAGAGAATGCATATTTTTTTCTCAGTGATGTAACTAATTTGATTACAACGTTTAATAATAAAAGAAAGTAAGGTGCAATAATATGACTGTAAAAATGAAAGTGTACTCTGATTTTATTTGTCCATTTTGTTTCTTAGCAAAAGGTCCATTGGATGAAGTAGCTAAGGAGAAAGATGTAGAAATTGAATGGATGCCATTTGAATTACGTCCAAGTCCATATTCAAAAATTGATCCTTGGCAGGAGCCGGATAAATTAGGATCATGGGATTCCTTCATTCTTCCTACTGCAAAAAAATTAGGAGTTGAGATGCGTCTACCACGTGTTTCTCCTCATCCATATACGCATTTGGCGTTTGAGGGATATCAATTTGCAAAGGAACATGGCTTGGAGAATGCTTTTCATCATCGAGTGTTCACAGCATTTTTCCAGGAAGAACAAAATATTGAAGAGATAGACGTACTAACAAAATTAGCAGGTGAAGTGGGGCTTCCTGAAGCTGAATTTAAAGAAGCTTTAGTAACTCGTAAATATAAAGAACAACACCAAAAAGCAATTCAACATGCATACGATGAAGCAAATATTATGGCCGTTCCAACTGTAATGATTGGAGAAGAAGTAATTCAAGGTCTTGCTAGTAAAGAAATGTTAGAAAGAGTAATTGATAAAGAAATACAAAAGGAAAAAACAAATTCATTTGATGGAATGCAATGTACGACTGACGGATATTGCTAAGCCAAATCTTTCATTAAAGAATCAAATCTATTTGTTTAAATAAATTATACAACTTATATACTTGGAGGAATTAACATGTCAGTAACTACAACAAACTTAAAAGAAGCAATTGTGAACCGTCGTTCAATTCGTAAAGTAACAAAAAATGCTACGATTACAAAAGAAAGAATCAATGAAGTTTTAAAAACAGCTTTACATGCACCAACATCTTTTAATATGCAAAGTGGTCGTATGGTTGTATTAATGGATGCAGAGCATGAAAAGTTTTGGGATATCGTAAAAGAAATGCTTAGAGCTCGCGTGCCAGCAGAAAACTTTGAAGCAACAGTAGAAAGACTTAAAGGTTTCCGCGAAGGAGTAGGAACAGTATTATTCTTTGAAAATCAAGCGACAGTAAAACAAATGCAAGAAAATGCACCATTATATAAAGAACAGTTCCCATTCTGGTCTCATCAAGGAAATGCAATGCTACAACATACTGTATGGATGCTATTATCTGCAGAAGGAATCGGAGCATCATTACAACACTATAATCCAATTGTAGATGCTGAAGTGAAAGAAACTTGGAATATCCCAGCAGAGTGGAGCTTAGTAGGACAAATGCCATTTGGTGAGCCAAATGAACAACCAGGTGAAAGAACGTTCTTACCTATTGAAGATGTAGTGAAATTTTATTAATACGGAAAATATATGTAGTAGAAAAAGAAGCTATTTGCCAAATAGCTTCTTTTTTCATGCAATGATTTTAGCAGTTAGGATTTAACGAGTATGAATTCTTAGTTTAGGGAAGAAATATAACAAATAATATGTACTCGACTTAGTGGAATTTTATAAAAGGATGTGTCGTGATGAATAAAGAGAAGAAATATACTGTTGTAGGTACTGATATTGATGAAGTGAAACGCTTAAATAAAAATTCAGGGTTAACGTATAATCAAGTAAAGGAATTACTAGCGAAGCAAGTCGATAAGGGGAAATAGGGAATCTCCCAAAATCTAGAAAAAGGGTAGTGATGCTTTATATTTGTGTGTACAAATATAAAGAGGGATTATACGATTTAGAAAGAACACAATGTATATAAAGAAAAGTGTAATTTGCACTCTCTCGCTACGGATTATATGAAGTGGGAGAGTGCTTACATATAAATAAAGATAAATGATAGAATACATAAGATTGTGAATGGAGAGTTTTAGAGAATTATAATAATATGTGAAGTGAGAGTTGTTTGAGAATTTTATAATACAGATGGAAAATGAGACTTTTCAAAGTTAAAAGAAAGATTGAAGAGTTTTATTCATAAGATGTTTTAAATAGAGTGTTTTATTATTTAAGAATTGATAGAACTATTCATGATGAACAGGATAAAGAAACTGGAAGGGGGAGGTTTGAAATAAATGATGCAAATGAAAAATTTCTTTCAAAGTAGAGGGTTTCAGCGGCTTCTTGTATTAGTCATTTTGGCTCTTATACTATACGGGCTAAAAAGTATGATTAATTTAATATTAATTACCTTTATCCTTACGTTTTTAATGGATCGGTTTCAAAGGTTTATTTCTGAAAAGATTAATCGTTTTGTACGGATAAATAGGAAAGTGATTATCGCTTTTTTATACATTGTTTTAGTAGCGTTTATTATTACTACCTTATATAAATATTTACCTGTATTAACAATACAAATTTCACAATTGATTCACCAATTTAAGCTGTTTTTTAAAAATCCTCCTGATAATGAAATGATCAGATATGTGCTTGCTGCAATTAATCAGATGGAAGTATCGAAGTATATTGAACAAGGTGTGGATGTGATTTATCAATCGTTAGCGAATATCGGAAAGGTAAGTTTCCAAATTTTCCTTTCTCTTATTTTAAGTTTATTTTTCTTGTTAGAAAAAGAGCGTATTATTGCTTTTACTTCTAAATGTAGGGATAGTAAACTTAGTATTTTTTATGAGGAAATTGCATACTTTGGTCAGAAATTTGTCCGTTCATTTGGAAAAGTTATTGAGGCACAGTTTTTAATCGCAGTTGTAAACTGTATTCTTTCTGTCATTGCCCTTGTATTTCTAGGATTCCCGCAGCTACTTGTATTAGCAGTTATGATTTTTCTGCTCGGTCTTATTCCTGTTGCAGGTGTTATTATTTCACTATTTCCACTTTGTATCATCGCTTATAACATTGGTGGGATTGCGTATGTCGTATACATATTAATTTTCATTACAGTTATTCATGCGATTGAAAGCTATTTATTAAATCCGAAATTTATGTCTGCAAAAACGAATTTGCCAATTTTTTATACATTTATGGTTCTTATATTTTCGGAGCATTTTTTAGGGATATGGGGCCTTATTATTGGGATTCCGATTTTTATCTTTTTACTTGATGTGCTTGAGGTGAATAATGAAGAAGAGGATCGTATCCATAATAAATAGCAATGAATTAGAGATTTCTTCAGAGAATGATATAAGTATGCTTATTCTCTAAGTCGATTTTATCAAGTAAGAACCCTACAAGAAGTTAGAAAGAAGCTGTCATAAAGGTTCGACTGGTGAAAGATAATGATTAGAGGAGGATGAGAATCTCCTCTAATCAAGAATGCTTTCAAAGTTCCTGTGCTTAATGAGCATACCTTCAATGATGTGCCAAAAACATCTTGGGCAAAGGGAGCTATTAGTGCAGTGCAGTCAAATGGCATTGCATCAGGAACCAGTGATGGGAAATTTGAACCAAATAAGACAGTAACTCGTGAACAATACGCACAGTTTTTATATAATGCATTGGAGTATAAGAAACGTCTTAACGAGAATGTGTTGCCTGATGAGAAAAATTCTAGTGATACAAATTTATTAAAAGGGTTTCAGCAAGAATTAAAGCAGCATATTGATAATCGAGAAGAAAACATTACAATTACATATAAAACAAATCATAATAATCTTCAAGAAGTTATGGATACGCTTGTTAAAGAATACGGTAAGACAGTAGATTCAGATGAATATTTAAAACATAATGTAGCAAGTACAAAGTATTCAATACGTGGTATACCTGGAAACTATGTATTCACATTGAATATTACATATCGTGAATCAAAAGAACAAACGCAATATGTAAAGGAACAGGAAATGGAGAACCGCATGCTTGGAATTTAGTGAAAATTGAAAGGAAATGGTATCATCTTGATACAATGTTTGATGACCCTGTTCCCGATAAACAAGGGCGAGTTATGTACTCTTACTTAAACATGTCAGATGAACAATTAAGTAAAGATCAACAATTGGACCGTAGTGCATTCCCGAAAGCAGTAACAAATTACTATGGTGAATTATAAAATAAAGGCAGGTAGTCCGAAAGCTTTGGTATATCAACAAATGTTACACGATACAAACCTTCTTTATTTATCTGCTCAATATGGAGCGGAAAACTACAATGAATTTAAAGGGAAATTGCAGCAGCAATTTGCATCAAAACCAACGAAAGTTGAAATTCGTTATAGGCAGTCTATGAATGGAGCAATTCAAGATATTAAGAAAGCATTAAATGAAATCTCTTGGCCTATAGGTGCAAAACAAGTATCTTATCAAGCAGCACCTTATAGCGCACAAGTTGGATATTCATTGGTGACAATTACATTTACGTACTAAAGCAGGAAAAAAGGGTGTCCTAAAAGGGCGATTTCATCAATCTTTTAGGACACCCTTATAAAAACATAAATTTTTTAATGAAAGAGCAATTCTCTTTAAAGGACAGGGGCCATTGTTTCCTTCAGTACTTGTACCGAATGATCAAATTTTAATTCTTCTTCTTCACTTAATTCAACTTCTAAAATCTCACGAATTCCTTGTCGGTTAATAACTGCAGGAACGCCAATATATACATCCTTTTGCCCATATTGTCCATCAAGATAAGCAGATACGGTTAGTACACTATTTTCATTATTTAAAATGGCTTTTGTTACACGTAATAGCGACATGCCAATTCCATAGTACGTAGCACCTTTTCGTTCGATAATATGATAAGCAGCGTCACGGACATTTACAAAGATGTCGTCTAAATCTTTTTGGTTGTGCTGATGGTCTTTTTCAAGGATTGTTTGTAGTTTTTGAATTCCAATGGATACGTGACTCCAAACTGGAAGCTCAGTATCACCATGCTCACCAATGATGTAGGCATGAATGTTGTGAGGACCAATATTGAAATATTCTCCTAGCATGTATCGGAAGCGAGCAGAATCAAGCGTTGTACCAGAACCAATGACACGTTCTTTTGGTAATCCAGATTCTTTCCAAGTTACGTATGTTAAAATATCGACTGGATTTGTCGCGATTAAGAAAATGCCATCAAATCCACTATCCATAATACTGCGAACAATTTGTTTAAAGATTTTAGCATTTTTTTCAACTAAGTCTAAACGAGTTTCACCTGGTTTTTGTGGTAAGCCTGCTGTAATTACAACAAGGTCTGCGTCTTTACAATCTTCATAGCTACCTTTCCAAACTCTTGTCGGTGCTGGAGCAAAGGGAACCGCATGACTCAAATCCATTGCTTCTCCCTCTGCTTTCGCTTCATTTACGTCAACAAGAACGAACTCTTCTGCAACACCTTGGTTAATCATACAGTAGGCATAGCTACATCCTACAGCTCCTGTTCCGACTAATACAACACGATCGATACCTTTTTTCATCTGAAAATTCCTCGCCATTTCATAAATTTTTTGATCTTGCTTTTTCAATTCAATCATATGTAAGAAAATATATAGGTCTTACTTCGACAGATTCAAAACTAGTTTATTACATTTCATAAAAGATATTCAAGTATTTGAAAATTCATCCATTATAATCTTTTTAAAACATGAAGAATTAAACATAGGCATCTTTTTCATTGAATATAATGCAATGAAATCCTTTTGAAGAGGAGAAAATTAGGATGCCTCATAATATGAATAACAAATTAACGACGGAACAAATGCTACGAATCATTAAAGAAGGACTTTCTAAGTCGCAAGCCCCTAAAAATATTATTATTGTGGGGGCTGGATTAGCGGGATTAGTTAGTGCCTCGCTTTTAAAGGATGCTGGTCATAAAGTTAAAATTCTTGAAGCGAATAACAGAATAGGAGGAAGAGTACTTACGCTGCGGGCTCCTTTCAGTAAGGGACTATATTTTAATGCAGGACCAATGCGTATCCCTGATGTACAGACTTTAACTTTAGGATATATAAATAAATTTCGTTTGCCAATGAACGAATTTATAAATCGAACTCCTATGGATATCATTTATACAAATGGTATTCGAACACGCCTTCATACATTTGAACAAAATCCGAGTGTTTTACATTATCCAGTTAGACTAGAGGAAAAAGGGAAAACCGCGGAAGACTTAATGAATTTAGCACTACAGCCGATTATTGATTTCATTAAGAAAGACCCAGATAAAAATTGGACTATTGTAGAAAAACAATATAGAAGATATTCATTAGGTACTTTCTTAAGTTGTTATTTTTCAGATGGGGCAATTGATATGATTGGTGTACTTCTTGATATGGAAGCTTTTATGGGAATATCTTTAATCGAAGTATTGCGAGAAATGATTTTTTTTACATCTACCACGAAGTTTTATGAGATTACAGGTGGGATGGATGCATTACCCAAAGCATTTTTACCACAGTTAAAGGAAAATATATTTTTAAATTACAAAATGACTAAAATAATACAATACGATAACAGTGTTGCGATCCAGACAAATCACGAGCAAACTTTAGAACAGTTTATGGCGATAGGAGATCTTGCGATTATAACAATCCCATTTTCTGCTTTGCGTTTTGTAGAAATTGAACCGTATCATTCTTTTTCTTATTACAAACGAAGAGCGATTCGTGAGCTTAACTATATGGCTTCAACAAAAATTGCAATTGAATTTAAAAGTCGATTTTGGGAAAAGGCGGGGCAATATGGCGGAAAATCGATAACGGACTTACCAATTCGATTTACATATTATCCGAGCCGAGGGATCCATACAGCGGGAGTAGCTGTACTGTTAGCAAGTTATACATGGGCAGATGAAGCATTAACGTGGGACAGTCTGTCTAATGAAGAACGTATTCGCTATGCATTAAGAAATTTAGCGAGAATTTACGGAAATCAAGTTTATGCTGAATTTGTAACAGGTACATCGTTTAGCTGGGGGCAAAATCCTTATTCTTGTGGAGCATTTACTGCTTTTGAATCAGGGCAAGAACTGGAACTATTCCCTTATATGCCGACACCTGAAGGGAGAATACATTTTGCAGGTGAGCATACAACACTCACTCATGGTTGGATGCAAGGAGCAATTGAATCTGGAATACGGGTTGCATATGAAGTAAATGACTTACCCAAATGAATATATCAAATGTTCATAAGTAGGGGTCTAAATTATATAAATATGAATTAGACCCTTAATCGTGACTTGTATTTTAAAGCATTAATTGAAATAGATTATCATTTTTTATTTACAAATGAAAAAGATTTTAATAGAATAGATTTCATAAATCGTAATGATTACTGTTTGGGGAGGGTTGTTATGGAATCCTCTTTTCTTAGTTGTAAAAAGTAAGAAAAACAATAATAATGAAATAAGAAATGATAAAAAGTAGTTAAAACGAAATGGATGGTTGGTCATATGAGTAAAGTAGAAATTCACATATTAGGTGGCTTTTTAGGTAGCGGGAAATCAACACTGCTACAAAATTTATTATTAGCAGAAAAAAAGAAAAATCGAAAAGTTGCTGTTTTAATGAATGAAATAGGAGAATACTCGGTAGATACAGATATTATAGGGAAAGAGAATGTTTTAAGAGAACTTCTCAAAGGTTGTATTTGTTGTACGTTGAAAGATGAACTTGAGATTCAGTTACATTCTTTATATCAACAAGAAAGACCGGATGTAATTTATATAGAAACAACGGGAGTTGCTCATCCAATTGAAGTGTTGGATGCATGCTTATCACCTATTTTAGCTCCGTTTCTTGAAGTGAAGTCAATTGTTGTTGTATTAGATGCAATGAGATGGTTAAATCGTGATACATTAAGTAAAAATGTTCAACAACTTCTAAATGAACAAATCAAATACGGAAGCCATATTCTTATTAATAAATCAGACTTGCTAAAAGATGAGGAAAAGAAACAGATTTTAGAAGAAGTAGCAGCGATAAATAAATATGCAAAATTGTATGAAACACAGTATTGCAATATATCTTTAGAAGATATAGAAGGCGTGAAATTAGAAGGTAATGAAGAACATAAAACGTTACATGTGAAACAGCATTTACATATACAAACGATGACATATCAATTTGCAAAGTCAATCGATCAAGATCAACTATACGAATGGCTTTCCAATTTGCCACAGGAGATTTATCGAGTTAAGGGATTTGTGAAATTTCATGGAGATAAATATCCGCACCTATTACAATACTCATTTGGTGTACCCATTTTATTGGAGCAGGACTTTGGGTTCCCAACAAATCTTGTGATGATTGGTGAGAATTTAGATAAGAAACAATTGGCAGAAGGATTAGATGGTTTAGAGAGTAACTCAATTTCATAATTTGTGTTGATATAGAAAAGCAGCGTAGAATTATAGATTCTACGCTGCTTTTGCATGTGTGAAAATGATAGTGATTGGAAAGTTAATATTATTTAAAGGAAGCGTAACCTTCATCTGCAATAACAACACTCCCGTTAATTGTACTTGCTTCCTCCAATGAAATAAGATGAATAGTATCTGCGATTTGCTCAGGTTGAGTTAATTTATTTCCCATTACTTTTGCTTTCATTGCATCAATTAACCTTAAATCTTTATAGCCTTGAATAATGGGTGTATCAATGGCATCCAGTGCTAATGCAATCACGTGAATACCGTATTAAGCCAATTCTAAAGCAGCTAAGAGCTTTGTGAATAGATTCATACATGAACTGTAAATGGCACTGTATATTTTGTATTTTTGAAGTTAATCATAATCACATTGGAATGAATTTTTTGGAGATCTTTCCTTGCTGTTCATAATTAACGATATCGGGTTGAATATGTTTTAATTCAAGGAGAATAAGATGAATAAGAAATATAGTTTTACAAGAACTATTAGTGTTCCGGCTTCAATAGCTGTTAGTTTAAACGATTTACTGATTGTAAGGAATAGGAAGACCACAGATAAGAAGGGTTTTATGGATTTTTTTACACTATTCGATAAGAAAAACACAATTGAAAATTTCCGCAATCTTTATAAAATATATCCAGCTCAAAAGGTGAAACGTAAAGGAGCTATTTCTCAATTTGATTATGATTTGAAGGATATGAATGTTACGTATAGCTATAATGGGAAGCAATCAACTCTTGATGAGTTTCTTAAAAATACGATCACAACGGGTTTTATCATCATGAAAGATCATAAAGTTGTAAATGAACAATACTTTCATGGAAATACATGTGAATCACTTAATACATCATGGTCTCTCGCAAAATCTTTTTTATCAGCTTTAGTAGGTATAGCGATTGATGAAGGGCACATCAAATCAGTGCAAGATTTAATCATCACTTATTTGCCAGAGTTAAGGGACTCGGGATATAAGAATGTTTCTATTAAGGAATGTCTACAGATGTGTTCTGGCATTTATTTCAATGAAGATTATCATAATTTTTCATCAGATTTTTATATGCTAATGCAGGCATCATTGATTACAAGTAAGGGTGTGAATAATTATATAAACCGATTTAAGTATAAAGAATTTTCTGGGAAATTTTCTTATAAAAGTATAGATACACAAGTGTTAGGGATGCTGGTTGCGAAAGCAACTGGACGGAATTTAGCACAATATTTACAAGAGAAAATATGGGAACCGCTTGGAATGGAGTCACATGCATTTTGGAATATAGGTAGTGATGGGAGCACGATACCTTATTCTTTCTTGAATGCTACGTTGAGAGATTTTGCTAGATTTGGATTGCTCTACTTACATAATGGAAATTGGAAGAGGAAACAGATTATTTCACAAGAGTGGATTCGAGAATCAACCATACCTGAAAGACATAATCTACTGAAAGATAATCAATCTCATTTCACTGATAACTATCAGTATCAATGGTGGACTCCTGGACCAGATTATATAGTCGGAGAATTTCTTGCTATAGGAATTTGGGGTCAGAATATTTATATAAACCAACCAGAAAACCTTGTTATTGTGAGAACAAGTGCTGATCCTAGTTTTGAAAAACATCACTACGAAATGTATGCCATTTATCGTGCAATAGTAGACTTTTTACGTAAAGTGTCTTAAGAGTAGTGCGATTGGTGGAAAAGACTAACTCACTTTGGAAGTTAGTCTTTTTTTGTAGGGCTAATATATTAGAGGAAGAGAACAGTTATTTAAATGTATAATTTAAATAATTGTATGAATATTTACAAATGCATTGGAAGGGATTTGTAAATGCCTGGCGAATGTAGAAGTACTTCGAGAATTTTCTATTGATAACATAATTCACATTGTTAAAAGCGAAAAGTCATGATTACGGATGGTTTACTATGGCGTATTTGATTCTATCAGAAAGTAAAGTATGGGGAGGATCACAATGTCAGCAAAAAAACGTAAGTGGCTAAAAATGGTGTTTACGGGATGTATTCTTGGCTCATTGTTAGTAACAGCCGGTTGTTCGGGAGAAAAAGTAAGTACAGACAATGAGAAAACGATTAAGGTAGGTGTTCTTGCTTCGTTAACGGGTCCGCTTGAATCGTATGGGAAACAAACAGTAAATGGATTTGAACTAGGACTCGATTATGCAACAGGTGGAACAGGGAAAGTCGAAGGAAAGAAGATTAAGTTTGTTGTAGAGGATACGGAAACGAAAGCGGATGTAGCGGTTAAAAAAGCTACGAAACTATTAGAAGAAGATAAGGTTGACTTTCTCGTTGGATCTTCAAGTTCAAGTGATACATTAGCAGTGTTACCACTAGCGGAAGAGTATGAAAAAGTAATGGTCGTTGAGCCTGCAGTTGCAGATAGTATTACAGGTAAGAACTGGAATAAATACATTTTTAGAACGGGAAGAAATTCATCTCAAGATGCAATTGCTGGCGCTGCATCAATTGCTAAAAAAGATGTGAAGATTGCAACGTTCGCACCAGATAATGCATTTGGTCGTGAAGGGGTTGCTGCATTTAAAGCTGGGGCAAAGAAATTAGGTGCGAATATAGTAAACGAACAATATGCTGATACGAATTCTACTGATTTTACGGCAAATATTCAAAATATCATTAGTTCAAAACCGGATTATTTATTCATTGTTTGGGCTGGTGCAAACTCACCATGGAAGCAGTTAAAAGATATGAACGTGGAGGCACAAGGGATTAAGATTTCAACGGGAGCACCGGACATACCAGCATTAAAAACGATGGATGCATTAGTAGGTATGCAAGGATTTTCAGTGTATTATCATACCCTTCCGAAAAATAAAGTAAACGATTGGTTAGTAGAAGAACATAAGAAGCGTTTCAATGGAACAGTTCCAGATTTATTTACAGCTGGAGGAATGTCAGCGGCAATTTCCATTGTTGAAGCCTTAAAGAAAACGAAAGGCGATACAGATGTTGATACACTTATTAAGAAAATGGAAGGAATGGAATTTGATACGCCAAAGGGAAAAATGAAATTTAGAGAGAAAGACCACCAAGCTTTGCAAACGCTTTATTCTATAACGTTGCAAAAACAAGATGGTGTTGATTATCCAGTACCTGTTCTAGAGCGCGAACTAACAATGGAAGAAACAGAGCCACCAATTCAAAAAAAATAAACAGAATATTTATTAAATTAAAAGGTGTAAGGAGAGAAGGATAACTCTCTTTACATCCGTCTCTCTTTTTTTACCCTAAAAATAAAAATTTTTATGGGGGAGGACAATAGAGTGAAGAATTTGTTAGAGACTAGAGACCTTTGTGTCTCATTTGGAGAACATCATGTTATTAAAAATGTAAATTTGACGATACAAAAAGGGAAACTTATTTCTATCATTGGACCGAATGGAGCAGGAAAGACAACTCTATTTAACTTGTTAAGTGGACAGATTACTCCAACAAAAGGAGAGATTTATTTTAAAGAACGTGATATTACAAAGTTATCGATTCCAGAGCGAACGCGCCTTGGAATGGGGCGTTCTTTTCAGCTCACGAACATCTTTCCAGAATTAACAGTGATTGAAAATGTACGTTTAAGTGTACAGTCTTTTGTCCAAGATTATTATCGTTTTTTTCCAAGTTCCTCTCGATTGAAACAACAGATGGGAGAGGCAAGGCGGCTTTTGAAGACAGTATTGCTTCATGAAAAAGAAGAAGTGTTAGCGAAAGATTTAGCACATGGCGAAAAGAGGAAATTAGAACTGGCTATGCTGTTGGCACTCAGGACAGATGTATTGCTTCTTGATGAACCGACAGCAGGTATTTCTGTTGAGGAAGTCCCGGCTATTCTTCAAGTAATAGAGAATATAAAGAAAAATCGAGAGAATACAATTGTACTTATTGAACACAAAATGGATATGATTTTGCATTTGTCAGATCATCTTATTGTATTATTCCATGGTGAATTATTAGCTGAAGGAGTGCCAGAGGAAATTATGAAGGATGAGCGTGTACAAACGGCATATTTAGGAGGATTACACGGTGACACTATTAAAAGTGGATAATATAGAAACGTATTTGGATCAGTTTCATATTTTGCAAGGTGTTTCTTTTGAGGTTGAGAAAGGAACAATCACAGTGTTGTTCGGAAGAAACGGTGCTGGAAAAACAACAACTTTACGTTCTATCATGGGATTTCATCGGATTTCTAATGGAGAGGTTTATTATGGTGATGAAAAAGTAAATGGTTTATCCACTCATTTAATTTCGCGAAAAGGTATGGGGTATGTGCCAGAGAATCAAGGAATCTTTCATGATTTAACGGTAGAAGAAACATTTGCTCTTGCTGGAGCGAAGAAAGGGATAGAATATGCGGAAAAGGTAGAATGGATGCTCGATTTATTTCCAGACTTAAAACAATATTGGCATAAAAAGAGTGGATTTTTAAGCGGAGGGCAAAAGCAAATGCTAGCAATTTCAAGGGCGTTCATTAATAGTGAGGGATTGTTGCTTATCGATGAGCCAAGTAAAGGGTTAGCACCAATTATGATTGAAAAGTTAATGTCGGCTATTTTGAAAATGAAAGAGAAAACAACTGTTTTACTTGTGGAACAAAATTTTATGATGGCAAGTCAAATAGGTGATTATTTTTACATTATGGATAATGGGAAAATCGTACACAAAGGTCCAATGAATGAACTGAAAGAAGATAAGGAAACATGTCATAAATATCTAGGGATTTCTTAACATTGATGCGGAGGAGGTATAGGACGTGGACGTGTTAGTTAACTTGTTTGTCAACGGCGTTTCAACAGGTATGCTTATTTTCTTGTTAGCATCTGGACTGTCACTTATTTTTGGCTTAATGAGCGTCCTTAATTTTGCCCATGGTGGCTTGTTTGCATGGGGAGCCTTTACAGGGGTTTGGTTATTCAACATGACCGGTAGTTATATACTTGCATTAATTGGAGCAGTTGTGATGGGAATGTTCCTTGGTTTCGTTTTAGAAAGATTTCTCATTCGGCCTGTCTATGGAAATCATGTTCGCCAACTTCTTGTTACACTTGGTGGAATGCTCGTACTTAGTGAATGTATAAAAGTATTTTGGGGACCGAATCCAATTGGAGCTAAATTACCATCATGGTTACAAGGGAGCTTCACATTTGATGGAATTATATTAATAAAGTATCGATTGTTTGTTATTGTTGTTGGGGTACTGATTTATATTGGCTTGATGTTGTTGCTACGTAAAACCAAAATTGGCCTTATGATTCGTGCGGGTGTAATAGATAAGGAGATGGTTCAAGCTCTTGGCATTAACATAAAGGCTATATTTTCATTTGTCTTTTTATTAGGGGCTGGAATGGCGGCGTTAGGCGGGTTTCTTCTTGCACCATATTCAGGGGTTATTTTTGCTGAAATGGGGATGCAGTATGCTATTTTAGCTTTTATTGTGGTCATTATTGGAGGATTAGGCAGTGTGCAAGGTTCAGCAATCGCATCATTAATTGTTGGTTTGGCTGGAGCGTTTACAGCGTATTATATACCTGATTTATCACTCGCAATAAATATGTTAATGTTATTATTTTTCTTGATAGTCAAGCCAACGGGACTTGTTGGTGAAAAGGGGTGAAATGGTGAACATCACATTTAATCGGGCCGGGATATATTTTGGGATAGCCGTATTGATTTGTTTAAGTGTATTCCCTTTCGTAAATGATTCACGGAGCTTACTCATTTTGTTCACACAAATTTTCATCTTTGCAATATTTGCAATGAGTTTTGATATTCTTCTTGGATATACAGGAATTGTTTCATTCGGTCATTGTATGTTTTTTGGAATAGGTGCTTATTGTGTTGCACTCTTATTAGATCGACAGGAAGTTTCTATAGCAAGTTTTTTAATCGGTATCGGGGTAGCGGTTGTACTATCAGCGATAATCAGTTATATAATTGGTTTGCTCTCTTTGCGATTAAAAAGCCATTTTTATGCGATGCTAACACTGGCTATTTCCCAGCTATTCTTTGTACTTGCTGAAAAATGGCGAGCTGTCACGCATGGAGGAGATGGTTTTACATTTGGTGTACCTGATATGTTTCGTGATCGTTTCGCATTTTATTACATTACACTCCTCTGTCTAGTTGTAATCTTTCTATTACTTCGTCTATTTACACAATCCTCTATCGGAAAAGTTTTGAAAGCAATTTCGCAAAATGAGCAACGTGTAGAAGCACTTGGATTTAAAATTCTTCATTATAAAATTATTGCGAGTGTAGTTGCTGGAATAGTAGCAGCGCTTAGCGGTGGTTTATTTGTTATCACATTGCGTTTTGTAAATACAACTGTTTTTTCAATTGAAATGACTTTAAACGCTTTATTAATGACAATGATTGGGGGAGTTGGCACATTAGTTGGAGCAATAGCAGGCGCAGGAATTATTGAATCTCTAAAGTATTATTTATCAGAACTTGCGACGCAGTATCCAATCTTTGAACGGTGGACGATCTTCCTAGGTTTATTATATATTATTGTATTATTAGGATTCCCAACAGGGTTGGCTGGAACGGTTAAAAAAATAAGAAATATAACAAAAAAGAAGAGGAAAGAGAAAAGTAAGGAAGTTGAACATAGTGCATGAAACCCTGCCTAAAGATCTAAAGGGAAATGTGGAAGGTAAGTGAGATGAAATCTCTATCAGCGGAGCGGTAGTCCGCTGATAGAGATTTTTGGCTTGCAATTTTATCAGTTGAGTAGTAAAGTGATAAAAAGATCAGTGATGAGGAGGTATTCGAAATGCGTGAAAATACAATAGGATCGTTAATTTGGTTGCGCTTAATTCGTTTTACAAACCAAAGTAATCAGTTGTCAAATGACTTTTTAAAACGCTTTGATTTAACAACTGCTCAATTTGATGTACTCATGCAAATTCGAATTTATCAGCCACTCACGCAAATGGAGTTAGCTGAAAAAGTTACGGTTACACAAGGCGGTATTTCGCGTATGCTCGCACGTCTTGAAAAAGAAGGATATATTGTACGTAAGCAGGACTGGAAAACGAAAATGATTAGTCTTACGGAGAAAGCGGAATCTATTTTAGAACAAGCATTACCGGAGCAACTTGCATTTCAATCATCATTTTTTGATGATGTATTAAACGAAGAAGAACAAGAAACACTATATAAGCTAATAACACGTGTCCATAAGCATAGTCAGAAAAAAGAATTACCACCAGAGTAATTTTTTTTGCACTATCACTTGATTAGTCAAATGAAAAAGGGAGGAACAAAAATGTATACAATTCCTGGACATCATCATATTTCAATGATTACGAAAAATGCTCAAATGAATAATCAATTCTATCAAAAGGTATTAGGGTTACGCCGGGTGAAAAAGACTGTTAATCAAGATAATCCTTCTATGTATCACTTGTTTTATGGAGATTTAACAGGGAGTGCAGGAACAGAGCTTTCATTTTTTGAAATGTCTATGGCAGGAAGAACGACTCGTGGTACAAATGCAATCACACAAATTGGTTTACTTGTTCCATCATTTGAAAGTCTTGTATTTTGGAAAAAACGTTTTGAACGATTGGATGTAAAGTATAGCGAAATTACAACATATGCTGGGCGAGATGCTTTACATTTTGAAGATCCAGATGGATTACAATTGGTACTGTTAAATAATAAAGGCGAAGAGATACCAGAATATTGGTCTGCGTGGGATGATTCTGTTGTAAATCAAAAGCATCGTATTTTAGGAATGGGAACTGTTGAAATCACAGTACGTGACTTGGATGACTTAGGAAAAACCTTAAAGGAAATGTTTGGTTATGTAGAAGTATCTCGTTCCGATGAGGAAGCAATTTATCAGGCTGTTCGTGGACAGTCATTTGGAGAAATTATTGTGAAACAGAAAGAGGGACCGAAGGAAAAGCCTGGGAGAGGAAGTATTCATCATTTAGCAATCCGAGTAAAAAACGAAGAAGAACTGCGGTATTGGGACAATGTTGTTAAAGAAAATGGATTTCATTCAACAGGGATTGTAGATCGTTTTTACTTCCAAAGTTTATATTTTCGGGAATCAAATGGTATTTTATTTGAAATTGCGACAGATGGTCCTGGATTTACTATAGATTCAAAGGTTGAAGAGCTTGGTAAAGCGCTAGATTTACCACCATTTTTAGAAGATCGACGTGTAGAAATTGAAGAAAAGTTAACACCAATTGAGTAAAAAGGAGAGAGAAATGATGCAACAATATCGTATAGATACAAGTAAAGGGATTGAGTTTGGTTTATATTCGATTGGGGATCACATACCAAATCCGCATACAGGCTCAAAGATTAGTGCAGAGCAGCGCATTCGAGAATTAATTGAGGCAAGTAAGTTAGCTGATGAAGCAGGACTTGATGTCTTTGCTGTTGGGGAAAGCCATCAAACGTACTTTACAACTCAGGCCCATACGGTTATTTTAGGAGCAATTGCACAGGCAACAAAAAATATTAAAATTGCTAGTTCGGCAACGGTGTTAAGTACATCGGATCCCGTTCGTGTGTATGAAGATTTTGCCACAATTGATTTAATTTCAAATGGCAGAGCTGAAATTGTTGCTGGACGTGGTTCACGTATAGGAGGATATAGCTTACTTGGTTACGATGTAAATAATTATGAGGAATTATTTGAAGAGAAAATGGAGCTTTTATTAAAAATAAATAACGAAGAAAGTGTAACCTGGAAAGGTCAGTTCAGAGCACCGCTTGAACACGCGACTATTATACCAAGACCTAAAGAGAATAAGATACCAGTTTGGCGTGCTGTTGGTGGACCACCTGCGAGTGCAATTAAAGCAGGACATGCTGGTGTACCGATGATGTTAACGACACTAGGTGGACCGGCTATTAATTTTAAAGTTTCAGTAGATGCTTATCGTGAAGCAGCAGAGCAAAGTGGATTTGATCCAGCAACTTTACCAATTGCGACAACAAGTTTATTTTATACAGCGGAAAATTCACAGGATGCACTTAGTGAATACTATCCTCATATTAATGCTGGTATGCTTGCATTACGTGGTGGAGGTTATCCGAAGCAACAATTTACAGGGGCGATAGATTATCGAGATGCGTTAATGATTGGTAGTCCACAGCAAATTATTGAGAAAATGCTCTACCAATATGAATTATATGGGCAACAACGATTTATGGCACAAATTGATTTTGGTGGTGTGCCATTTGGTAAGATTGTAAAAAATATTGAATTGATTGCGACTGAAATTATGCCAGCTATTAAAAAGTACACAGCAAAATAAGTCAAAAGAAACACCGGGAATGTAATCCATTCTCGGTGTTTTTATTACTTTAATTGAGAAGTTTTCCTTAAACGAAGTGAAGGTAGAAGTAGTTCGATATATTTGTACACTTTTGGAAAATGACCAAAATGTGAATTTTTATATAAAAAAGGAGAGGGATTTTTCTATTTGTGAATAGTAATATTCTTGATTTGAATTTTGAAAATACATTTTTCTCTTGACAAAATGTAAGAGGGTTTCTGGATGGGATTCAGGGACATTTTTTGGAGGGGAAGTCAAGTGTGCAAAGTGATTTTCTGGTCTTTAATCGTTTGAAAAATAGATTGTATGTTTAAAAAACAGTTTTTTGTAATATGAAATTTCTATTTCAAAAAAATTACAAAAGACATATTTCAGACAAAATCCTGTCAAGAATAAGTCAAAATTCATCTGAATTTATTATGTAAGTATATTATACAATTCGATTAACGAACAAAACACTGTGGAAATAGTGAAAAAAGTAAATCTCATGAAAAAATGTTTTTCTTTCATGTATAAAAAGACTGAAAATTTCTATTTTCCAACAATACATAAATGATACTATCTTTTCGTATTTCCGATTAATTGAGTTGTAAGATCTATTAGTTCTATCATTACGACTCAATTAATTTAAACATATAAAAAAATTAAGAAGGAAGTGACTTTGACATGGATACGCTCGAATTAGCACGAATTCAATTTGCATCCACGACGATTTTTCATTATTTTTTCGTTCCGCTGTCTATTGGTTTAGCTTTTATCATTGCGTTAATGCAAACGTTGTACGTGGTAAAGGGACAAGAAATTTATCAGAAGATGACGAAGTTTTGGGCGCAGTTATTCCTTGTTAACTTTGCAGTAGGTGTTGTAACAGGTATTTTACAAGAATTTCAGTTTGGTATGAACTGGTCAACTTATTCACGTTTTGTTGGTGATGTTTTTGGACCATCACTTGCAATTGAAGGGCTATTAGCCTTTTTTATGGAGTCTACATTCCTTGGATTATGGGTATTCGGTTGGGATAAACTCCCGAAACGAATTCACCTTCTATGTATTTGGCTTTTATCACTTGGAACAATGTTATCGGCATTTTGGATTTTAACTGCAAGTGCGTTTATGCATGCACCAGTAGGGTATGAAATGGTGGATGGGCGCGCACAAATGAATGGTTTTTGGGCGATTATCCAAAACCCACAATTATGGGTACAGTTCCCGCATACGATTACGGCAGCGCTGGCAACAGGTGCATTCTTTATTGCTGGTGTTAGTGCATGGAAAATTTCGAAAAGACAAGAAACCGAAATGTTTAAAAAATCTTTCCGAATTTCCATTATTGTTGGAACAATTGCAACAGCGTTTGTATTGTTCTTTGGGCATGCGCAGGCACAGCATTTAATTAAATCACAACCAATGAAGATGGCAGCAGCTGAAGCGTTATGGAATACAAGTGAAGATCCAGCACCATTTACAGTTTTAGCAAACATTAATCCGGAAACAAAATCAAACTCGTTTGAAATTCAAATTCCATATATGTTAAGTCTATTGTCCTACGATAAATTTAGCGGTCAAGTAGAAGGGATGAACCAACTTCAAAAGCAATATGAAGAAAAATATGGACCTGGAGATTATATCCCACCAGTTCGTACAATGTTTTGGAGCTTTAGAGCAATGGTAATGAGCGGGACATTTATGTTACTTCTAGGAGCTTATGGATGGTTTTTATCAAGAAAAGATCGCTTAATTGAAAAGCCTTGGTATTTAAAGATGATAGTTTATGCGATTGCACTGCCGTTTATAGGGAATACAGTAGGTTGGATTATGACGGAAATGGGTCGTCAACCTTGGGTTGTCTTTGGCGTTATGAAAACAGAAGATGCTGTATCACCAAATGTTACATTTGGAGAAGTATTATTCTCGCTTATTTCATTCACATCACTGTATTTAATTTTAGGAGGAATTTGTGTGTACTTATTCGTTCGTATAATTAAAGGGCATGCGAATAAGAAGGCTAAAAAGGATTATCAAAGCCATGATCCGTTTGATAAGGAGGAAGGGTATGTTGTCTCTTAATGAGTTGTGGTTTTTAATTATCTCAACCTTATTTATTGGCTTCTTTGTACTTGAAGGTTTCGATTTCGGAGTAGGGACAGTTTCAAGATTTTTAGGGAAAAATGATTTGGAAAAACGAATATATTTAAATACAATTGGACCGTTTTGGCACGCGAATGAAGTATGGCTTGTTTGTGCTGGTGGCGCTATGTTTGCAGCATTTCCACATTGGTATGCCACACTATTTAGTGGTTTCTATATTCCTTTTGTATTTATACTTCTCGCTTTAATTATAAGAGGAGTCGCTTTTAAATTCCGAGGTAAAATAGAAAGTCATAAATGGAAAGGTATATGGGATTGGGGGATATTAATTGGAAGTGCATTACCACCTCTACTTTGGGGGATTACAATTTCAAACTTTATGGTTGGTGTACCAATTGATGAAAATAAAAATGTTGTAGGCGGGTTCATGCAATTACTTCATCCATTTGCCTTACTTGGCGGAGTAATGTTCCTTCTTTTATGTATTGTTCATGGATTGCAATTTATTACTTTACGTACAACAGGTAAATTACGGGAACGTGCACGTATTGTTGCGATAAAAATTGCTCCTGTTACATTAATAACACTTCTTATTTTTGCAGGTGTAGGGTTATGGAAAACTGATATTTTTACTGTCCATGGAACAGAGTGGATTATGGTTCCAATTGGAGCCTTTGTAGCGTTATTTGCCTCTACATTATTAAATAAAAGAAGAAGAGATGGTTGGGCTTTCTTTATGACAAGTTTAACAATCATTTTACTTAGTGCAAGTGTGTTTATCGGTATGTTCCCACGTGTCATGATTAGCACATTAGGAGCAGCGAATGATTTAACAATTTATAATGCGGCATCAGGGGCTTATGCATTAAAACTCATGAGTTATTTTTCTATTACTATTTTACCGTTTGTTATAGGAAGTCAAATATGGAGTTTTTATGTATTTAAACAACCTGTTAAGTCAAACAACGATTTGGAGTACTAATGAAAAGACAAAGAGGACTCCCATCGTATCCTGGTAGCCGGTTTTTATACTTAGTATTAAGTTTTATGAGTATTTTGGAAGCGTGTAGTATCATTGCACAGGCGATATTTTTATCGCGTTCTATTACATTTTTATTTCAAGGTGCACAAGTACAGGAAGTAGTGAACGAAATTCTATACTTTGGAATTTCATTCGCCGTAAGACAAATACTTGTTCATATGTCACAGTTTTTCGTAGAATGCTTTGCAGAAAAAACAGGATTAGCATTACGTAAACAATTAATAGAAGCATATTTCAAACTAGGACCCAAGTTTGTACAAATAAGCGGAACTGGTCATCTGGTGACCTTATCGGTTGAAGGAGTTGAAAAGTTAAAAACATACATTGAGTTAACAATCCCTAAAATGATGCGAAGTTGCATCGTCCCAGTACTTCTTGTCATATATGTCTTTACACTTGATGTTACTTCAGCTGTAACTTTAGTTATAACAATACCAATTGTTATTGTTTTTATGATTCTTTTAGGCTTAGCGGCACAGAAAATGGCTGATAAGCAATATGACACATATCGTGTATTATCGAATCACTTTGTAGATACGCTAAAAGGATTAGAAACATTGAAATATTTAGGGAAGAGCAAAGAGCATGAAGGTAAAATTGAAAAGGTCAGTAAAAGATATAGAAAGGCAACGATTCGCACATTGCGAGTTGCTTTTCTTTCTTCTTTTGCACTGGATTTCTTTACAAGTTTATCAATTGCTTTTGTTGCAGTAGGACTTGGAATTCGCTTAATAGACGGATCTATTATTCTATTACCTGCTCTTACTATTTTAATTTTAGCTCCAGAATATTTTTTGCCAATTCGCCAAGTCGGGACAAATTATCATGCGACGTTAGATGGACAAATTGCAATGGAGCAAATTGAAGAGATTTTACAAAAACAAAAAAATATATTAGCTCAGTCAGTTGATGAAAAGATTAGATGGGATTCCTTTAGTAGTATGGAATTAAAACATATATCAGTTTGCAATGATGAACCTGAAAAAGCAATGATACGAGACGTTAGTTTTTCGTGGAAAGGCAATGGAGCAATTGGCATAATTGGAGAAAGTGGGGCTGGGAAATCAACATTTATCGATGTGTTAGCAGGTTTCCTTGAGCCTACGCATGGAAGCGTAATGATAAATGGCATAAAAATAAACTCATTAACGCGTGAAAATTGGTTACAAAACATTGCTTATATTCCGCAACAGCCATATGTTTTTCCAATTTCATTAAAAGATAACATTTGTTTTTATGAACCAGATGCAACCGATGAAGAAGTAGAGAAAGTTATAGATGAAGTAGACCTTCGTTCGCTTGTTCAATCCTTACCAAGTGGAATGCACGAAAGAATTGGAGAAGGGGGCCGTATGCTGAGTGGAGGACAGGAACAACGAATTGCAATGGCACGTGCTCTTTTAAGTAAAAAGCCTATTATTTTATTAGATGAACCGACGGCTCATCTTGATATTGAAACAGAGTTTGAGATAAAACAAGCGATGCTTCGTTTATTCAAAGGAAAGCTTGTTTTCCTTGCAACGCATCGTATGCATTGGATGAAACAAATGGATCATATTCTTGTTTTAGAAAAAGGTAGAATGATAAAAAAAGGAACGTATGAAGAGCTATTTATACTGAAAGGAGAGAAGGAAAATGAATAACTGGATTGGGCCTTATATAAAGCAAAATAAAGGTAGAATGCTTCTAACTGTTATCCTTGGAATTTTTGGAGTGAGTTCAGGTGCGATGCTTCTATTCATTTCAGGTTATTTAATTTCTAAATCTTCTCTTCGACCAGAAAATATAATGGCTGTATATGTCCCGATTGTTGCAACACGAGCATTTAGCATAGGGCAAGCTGTTTTTCATTATATGGAGCGACTAGTTGGCCATGATGTAGTCCTTCGTATATTAGAAAAGATGCGTACAAAGTTATATAGAATTGTAGAACCACAGGCTTTGTTTTTACGTTCTCGTTTTCAAACAGGAGATGTATTAGGCGTATTATCTGAGGACATTGAACATCTGCAAAATTTATACTTGCGTACAATCTTTCCTAGTATATTGGGATTAGCGGTATATAGTATATTTGTTGCAGTTCTTGGAACGTTTGATTGGATATTTGCAATTACGGCGGGGAGTATGTTAGCTGTTATTATTTTTTTCGTTCCAATGTTATCGTTATTTTTGATGAGAAAGCACCATACTACATTGAAGCAGGGCAAAAATCACTTATACCAGCAACTAACGGATGCTGTATTTGGATTATCTGATTGGCAAGCAAGTGGACGAACAGCTGAATTTATAAAGGAATATTCAGAGCATAATATTTCGTTGCTAAAAATCGAGAAGAAGATGAAACGTTGGCAACATATTCGAGATGGGATCATCCACTTAACGATAGGAATCGTTGTAATTTCTATGATTATGTGGGCTGGAAAACAGGTAGAAAGTGAACAAATAGCCCCAACGATTATTGCAGCGTTTGTTTTAATGACATTATCAGTGACAAATGCACTTATACCTGTCTCAGATGCAGTTGATCGAATTCCATCGTATATAGATTCTATAAGTCGACTTAATCGTATTGAAAGTGCTGTCGTTTCGTCTAGCGAATATCAGGACAACTTTGTATATGAAGAGAAAAACTTTAGTGTACCAAAGAAAGTGGAAATTCAATTAGAAAATGTTTCGTATAATTATCCAGAAAGTAACGAATTCGTATTGAAAAATATATCACTTAAAATTCCAGCAGGAAAAAAGATAGCTATCTTAGGAAAAAGTGGGACAGGAAAATCTACTTTATTAAAATTATTAACAGGAGCATTACAACCAATAGATGGTCAGATATTGGTTGATAGGAAAAAAGCACATACTGATTTTTTATCTAAGTATATTTCTGTATTAAATCAAAAACCACATTTGTTTGATACAACGATTGGGAATAACGTACGTATCGGGAGATCAGAAGCAGCCGATCAAGAGATTTGGCATGCTTTAGAACAAGCACAAATCGCATCACACATTTCGTCTCTTCCAGATGGACTTCAGACAAAAATGCATGAAATGGGGAAGAGATTTTCTGGGGGAGAGCGACAAAGAATCGCATTTGCAAGAACTCTTATGCAAGAAGCACCAATTATTGTACTGGATGAACCGACTATGGGTTTGGATCCTAAAACAGAATCAGCTTTATTAGAAACGATGTTTACAGCAACAAAAGATAAAACTGTAATTTGGGTAACACATCATCTTATAGGGATTGAGCATGTGGATGAAATTATTTTCCTTGAAGATGGTCACATCACGATGCAAGGTAGTCACGAGCAACTTCTTGTAGAAAATGAGAAATATCGTAGACTTTATGAGATGGATAAAGGGATGTGAAATCATATGTAATAAAAGTACAAATTCTTGTTAAATCAAGGTTTGTGCTTTTTATTTTGGAGATTTTTAAATGAGTATAAGTATGAAGAATGTAAGCTTTATTCCGCTATTCGAGGGCAGTAAGACCACCATCTCAAAATTCAGCAAAAGTAAAGAAGTTAGGTGGAAGATAAACTTCCTGTAAAAGCTTGATTCGTGAGGGCTGATTAAAGTTTCACTTTATCGAATGTAAGTACTTTTAATTGGGTTTAGAACCCAGCAGGTAAAGGCAATACTGAGCCATATTAGGGATGTATGTGAAAGGATGATTATATGTTTGAGGAAGATGGCATAGTGTTACTTATGGAACCTGTAGACGAAAGGAATCTTAGGAAATTCCTTTTGACTATACCTCAGTCAGTTTATAAGAAAAAAGAAATTTCTTTAAAATATGGAGCGGCTATAGGAGAAGGATACACAAATATTATTGAGGAAATTATCGGTGTACATATAGAATCAGAACTTGTAACAGTTATAGGATATGTAGGAAAGTAAACGGGATGATAAAGGAATTGACATACTTAAGTGAGTCTTAAGTATGTCTTTTTTTTCTAAAGATGTATTCATATGTTCATATAAGGAAAGACGGGGAAGAACATGCATAAAAATGGTAGGAATGTATAATTTACTTGTAGGTGATACATATGTGGGAAAATATAAAGAATACTTTACTGAATATAAATACGCTTTTGACGATGCTTATTTTGTTCATGGTTCCAATTTATCCCGCTATTTTAGGACAGTAATACTTCCACCTCAAAATTCAGCGAAAGCATTGTCCAGCTCTAGCGGCTAGAATCTCCGGTCGTTTCGCCCCCTCGGACGAGGCAAAAAGCGCCTCTCTGTCGGGTGCTTCAACGTCCTGCGATTCTGAGCGAGCCGCTTCCGCTTTTCTAAAGAAGTTAGGGCCCGTAAAAGCCCGATTGGTGAGGGCTAATAATCAGTGGGGGATGGAGAAAACCCCACTGATTGAAGTTTCACTTTATATTTCAAAATGTACTACATGGCTGTACAGTTTTAGTATGAAGAGATATTGGGGAAATCGAAAAGAGTATCCTTTTTAACCATGAAAACTTCTGATGTTCTTCAAAACTGATTATGAAAAGGAAATTGAAAAGTTTTGCTAGAATATATAAGTTGAGGAAAGGGAAATGAAAACTAAATAGCTAGTATTTTTGGATGATAGTATAACGAAAGGGATAAGTGTTTATAAATATGTAGAAGAAACAATAGGTTAATATTTATTTAGGAGGTAAACAATGAAATTGAAAAAGACGATGTTACTTGTGTTTTTAATTACAATTGGTTTAATGGGGTGTTCTGTAGTTGAAGAAGGTAAGAATTCAATTGATTATGCTCAAAAGGCAACAGACTACGTTAATGAAGTAAGTGCGTTTGCAAATGAGGCACCAGGGTTAGCAGAAAAGGCAATTAATGATAGTGCTGCTCGAAAAGAATTAGAGACTAAACTGAGAGAAATTCAAAAGGATATTCCAGCTTTTAATGAATTGACACCTCCGGATGTAGCAAAGGATATTCATCAGCAAATTGTTGAATATAATGAAAAGCTAAATGCATTAATTGATACAACTATGAAAAAAATAGAAGAAGGGAAAATGGATGTAGAACAATTTAAAAACTCAGAGCTTATGCAGACAGTTCAACAATTTCAGGATTTAAAAGATAAGGTTCAAAATTTAGGGCAGTAGAGAGTGGAGATTGTATGAAAAAAGTCCGTTATTAATAACGGACTTTTTTATGCGAGGATATTATAATAGGGCGTGTACTTGTTATTGGATAGAAAAAACGACGATCCCAATGATAATGTTACCAATGATTTTTCTTTTTGTTATTTTCTCTCCTAAGAAATACCAACCAAACACTAAAATAATGACATAGCTAAGAGATTCTAATACAGGAGCCTGTTTTAATGGAACGCCTTTTAGTGCAATAACGTTTAGCCCAGCGTTAATTACAAATAAAGAATAGCCAATAATAACATAATGATTTACATATTCTCTCCATTCGGAATCGTATTCTTGTAAAGTTGCTTTTTTGAGTAAAATTTGTGAGTAATTCGCTAAAATAATGCCGAAAGTATATAACAATATATAATTATTCATCTTTCGTCACCACCACAATTCCAATCATAATAATAGCTGCACCAAGTAAATTGTTCCACTTTATCGTATCGCCGAAAAAGAGGACAGACCATAGCATGAACCATAGTATAATAATACCCCGGTGCGAATATGCCTTGGAGATTTCAAAATGTTTAATGACTTGCTGCCAGAGAATAGCGTAGCCAAATAGAAACACAACAAGTCCAAAGTAAGCGGCGAAAAACAAAATGGATGAAACAGGAAATTTAGCGGACCATTTGTAAATCATGATAATAGAATATAGCAAGAAAGCTACATGTAAAAATACATAATTTTTCATAGGCGGCTTCATATATCCAATCTATTTTATATATAAATACATCAATTTAAAAAGAATGTATTTCATCTATATTTTCTTATTACATGGAATGTGGTTTGAAATTTTTTTGGTTTTATAATGTGTATACTTTGTCTATCTCTTCACATTCCAAGGTATATAATACCATGAGTGATGTTGTAAAACAATATAGAGAAACGAGTTGCTTTTTAGTATCGAAGCCACTCGTTTCTCTATATTCATTATGTAATTTCTATTTTATTATTAAAATAAAAATTTATATTATTTGATGTTTTTGTAGCATACCATATTTTTAACAAGTAATCTTGAAAGAATAGTTATCGTAGATTCTTTCCTGTTTGACCTTGACGATTTAAAGGCATTGTTGTTATGTTTAAATTTGAAATTATAAATAGGTAGAGTAAAAGGAGATTTAGTGATGAAAAGGTTAGGGTGGGGAAGCATAACAATACTCTGTGCTATTATTTTGGGTACATGTTGGTTCTTTTTCCAGGGGAGTATTCTAGAAAAGAATAGTACAAATGTTTCCAAAGCAAAAGAAAAAATAGTGATAAATGGTTCACTTTTACAAGTAGCAGAGCTTCCAAAGACAGGGTTGTCCGAAAAAGAAATCCCGCAAAAATATGTACCAGTAGTTGAAGCGAAAGCAGCAATGATCATTGATGCGAGTGATGGACAAGTTATGTATAAAAACCATGAAGAAGATGTGCTTGCCCCAGCGAGTATGTCAAAGATGATGACAGCATATATTCTTTTAGAAAATATACATAAAGGAAAGGTCCATTGGGAAGATCAAGTGAAAATAAGCGCTAAATCAGCACAAGCGGAAGGCGCTAGAATTCCGGTACAAATGGGAGATTTAATAACGGTTAAAGACTTATACCATGCGTTAATGATCCAATCTGCCAATAATTCTGCAGTTGCTTTAGCAGAGCATATAGCAAAGACAGAGCAAGATTTTGCAGAGCTTATGAATCAAACAGCGAAACAACTGGAGTTATCAGAAGCAACTAAGTTTGCGAATGCTTCTGGCTTGCAAGAAGCTGATGGAAGTGAAACAAAGATGACTGTAGCTGATGTAGCGAAGTTAGCGTACCACCTTGTAAAAGATTACCCAGAGATATTAGATGTCACACATTTACGTCAAAGTCAGTTAGCATTTCAAAATACGACTGTTACGAGTACAAATGAAATGTTGAATCCCGCTAACCGAGGATTATACATAGAAGGAATGGATGGATTGAAAACAGGTTTCACTGATAGTGCAGGTTATTGTTTTACAGGGACTGCAAAACAAGGTGACAAACGACTCGTAACAGTTGTTATGGGTACGAAGAGCAAAATGAAACGTTTTACAGAAACGCATAAACTAATGTCCTATGGTTTCGAGATTGTTAATTAGGTGAAGAGTCGATAGTGAAGGAAGACAGCTTGTTTGAAACTCGAATTGAGTGGAAAATAGGCTGTTTTTTAATTTTTAGGGAATATAAAAAGTATTAAAAACAAAAACTAAAAAAGTATGAGTGCTATTGTTTGAAATTGTTTTTCTTTGTAGATATAATAAAGTTATAAACTTATTATTAATAAGTTTAAGGTGGGATATACGATAATACATATCAGTAAGCCTCAAAATAAAAATTGGAGGGAATTAGTATGGCAAAAGATTTTTATTCAGCAATTGAAGACAGAAGATCAATTTATGCAATTAGTAAAGAGCAAGTTGTTTCTGATGAGAAAATTCAAGAAGTAGTGAATCATGCCGTAAAGTATACACCTTCATCTTTTAACTCTCAAAGTGCAAGAGTTGTTGTTTTATTAGGAGAACAACATGATAAACTATGGGATATTACGAAAGAAACATTACGAAAAATTGTGCCAGAAAATAATTTTGCACCAACTGAAGAAAAAATGAATGCATTTAAAAGTGGATATGGAACAGTTTTATACTTTGAAGACAGTAAAGTGGTAGAAGATCTTCAAGAGAAATTTGCATTATATAAAGATAATTTTCCAACATGGTCACAGCAATCATCAGGAATGTTACAATTTGCGATTTGGACAGCATTAGAAATTGAAGGGTTTGGCGCAACATTGCAGCATTATAATCCATTAATTGATGACGAAGTGAAAAAAGAATGGGATATTCCAGACACTTGGAAATTAATCGCTCAAATGCCATTTGGTAAACCAGTAGCACCGGCAGGGGAAAAAGAATTTCAGCCGTTAGAAACTCGTGTTAAATTTCATAAATAAAAAAACAAAAAAGGATTACCGATATTGGTAATCCTTTTTTGTTGTGTACAAATAATGTTTATAATTTGTAAAGGTCATTTTGTTTTACATGATCTATTTGTTTATTAATCGTATTTTTTAAAGCGATCTTTTTTCTTTCGATAACTGGAACTTTTTTGAATGTTAATAAAGATAGCAGGCGTATACATGCGTAGTAAATTTCAATATGGTGTTTGGAACTATTATCAATAATGTGCTCCATAGATAAAAATAAACCTCCTAGTATGTCGATATACAGTAGTTATTTTATCATTTTCAGGTTATATATTCCATTTTTGATTAGAAGATTCCTAAATAATCTCCAATATTTTTTCCAATGAGAAGTAGCGTTACAAAAATAAATAATACTCGCACATAAGAGACGCCCTTTTTTATAGCAAAATTTGATCCAACAAAAGCTCCAAAAATCATCGCAATTCCCATGGGAAGTCCATATGCGAAATTAACAATATCTAAATAAAGAAAAATGATAAGTGCAGCAATGTTACTACTAAAATTTAAAACCTTCGCATTGCCTGCTGATTGCACAAAATCAAACCCAATTATTAAAAATGTAAATAACAAAAATGATCCTGTTCCCGCTCCGAAAAAGCCATCATAAAATCCAATAATGAAAATAACAACAGAAAAAATAATTCCCTTTTTTACAGTCACCCCGCTATATACTGCATCTTTTCCCCAATCTTTTTTCATAATTGTGTAAATGGCAACAGCGATTAATAACACGAGTACTAACGGCTTTAATATTTCAGATGAAATATGTTTGACTACAAATGCGCCAAGTATAGATCCGATAAAAGTTAAAGGAAATAACTTAGAGACCAATTTGAAATTTACATTTCCTGATCGAATAAATGAAATGGTACTCATAAGTGCTCCCATAGAACTTGCCAGTTTGTTAGTTGCAACGGCCGTTGATGGTGGGAGCCCGGTGAATAGCAAAGCCGGTATAGAAATTAATCCACCGCCACCTACTACAGAATCAATAAATGCAGCTAAAAAACCTGCAACAATTAAAAACAGCATTGTATAGAGATTGATGTCTTCCATATGTATTTCCCCCATCCAAAGTAAAAAAAATAGTCACTACTAAAATAGTACCTATTTATCTGCTATATGTAAATGAAAATTTTAATAATTCAGTTGTAATGTTTACTACATCTATTTTTATGGTTACTATTAGAGTAATGACTACTGATAATATTGCAGAAGGAATTAAACATATGGGAGGCTTACAATGGACGATTTACTACAAAAAATTCAAATGCTTGGCTTAAATCAATATGAAACAAAGGCATATGTTTCATTAGTTCAACAGGGAGCTTCTAGCGCTTATCAAGTTAGCAAAAATTCTGGAGTCCCTCGTGCACGTATATATGAAATATTGAATGCTCTTGAACAAAAAGGCATTGTAATGAAGGAAGAAGTAAATGAAGCAGTGCAATATTCTCCTTTACCTGTAGATGTATTTTTAGAGGCAGTAAGAGAGAAGTGGGAAGAAACATACACGTATGTAGAAAAAGAATTAAAAGTATTTGAAAAAAAAGAACCTGAGGTGGATACAAGAGTAACCACTTTGAAAGGGGAAGAAAATATATTAGCTTTTTGCAAAATATTAATTCGAAGAGCACAAAAAAAGGTTATTTTATCGATTTGGGATACGATGTATGAAAAACTACTAGTGGATTTAAAGGAAAAAGAAAAGGAATGCAGTTTAAAAGGTATCGTTTTTCAAGTTGAAAATCCATTGCAGGGATTAGAAAATCACCGAAAAACAAGTTATGTTGATAATATTGGAAGTCATAAATGGTTTATCTTATCAATCGATGGAAAAGAAATGATATATGGTCATTCAATCGAACAAAAAGGAAATGCTTTTTATACAGATGATCCTGTTCATATATATTTATTAGAGAATTATATATGGCATGATATTTTAGTAAATCGTTTAGTGAAGGATAGTGAACAGAATATGGATTCTTGGATTGCCCCTGAACGTGATAAATTCTTTTTCGTATAATTTTAATTTTTTTAGAATATTATATGGTTGCGTATTTGTTAGATTTTTGTCATGATAAGAAGGTGACTCATGAAAAGAACTCTTTTGTATGCAAATAGTTAATACTATTTTGTAAGACCAGTAGGGAAATCAATTGTTTACTTAGGTACTATCTTTTTATTCGTATTATAGGTAAAGAAGGGATACTTCTGGAAACTTCAATTCGTTTTGTAATAAAAAAGGAAATGTTTTATTGCGAAATTACTCTATATGAAGTTGAAATTCACATGAAGTTCACATGAAATTCACATTAATAATTTAAAATGTATGACGTATGAAAAAGAAAGCCCTTGGTAAAAAAAGGAATTTAATGTGGAATTATTTCCAATGTTTTTGGAAAATATTAAGTTTATTTTTTAAGAGGGTAGTAGGGAAAGGGAGTTAATACAACTTATGAAAAAAGTACTAGCAGGTTTAGCAGCAGCATCTGTAGCTGGCGTAGCAGTTCCTGGAATGGATACTGCTCATGCACAAGTTTCAGCTGATGCACTAAAAGAAATCAATGGACAAACTCAAGAACAAACGGTTGAAACAAATGTAACTGAAACAAATGCAGTAGAAACAAATTCTGAACTAAAATATACAGTAACAGCTGATGTATTAAATGTTCGTTCAGGTGCTGGCACAGGACATAACATTATTTCTAAAGTAACAGAAGGCCAAGTGCTACAAGTAACTGGTCAAGAAAATGGCTGGTTTAAAGTAAATGTAAACGGTCAAACAGGCTATGTAAGCGGCGACTTCGTAACAACTGGTGGAAAACAAGGAACTGCTGTTCAACAAGGAACAGGTACATATACAGTAAATGTTTCTTCACTTAACGTACGTACAGGCCCTAGCGCTTCTCATACAGTTGTAGGTACTGTAAACAAAGGACAAACTGTACAAGTTGTCGGTGAAGTACAAGACTGGTTTAAAATTAACCGCGATGGCGGAACTGGCTATGTAAGTAAAGACTTTGTAACAAAAGGCGGCACAACTACAAATGTAAATACAGAAACAGAAAAGCCTAGCAACAATGAAATGACAATCCGAAAAGATGGTTCATATGTTGTTGATACAGGTGCTTTACGTGTACGTACAGGCCCAGCTACATATAATCCTGTAATTGGTGGCGTAGTGAAAGGTCAAACATTACAAGTTATTAGTGGGGAAAACGGTTGGTATAAAATTAACCACCAAGGAAAAACAGGTTATGTAAGTGCAGATCTTGTTAAGTTTGTAAAAGGTGGTACAGCAAATGTAACTACGCCTTCTCGTCCAACTACTGGCGGTGAGCAAGGAAATACACAAACAGAAAAACCGACAACACCATCTGCTAATGGATCATCAATTGTGTCTATTGCACAATCATTAAATGGTTCACCATATACATGGGGAGGTACAACACCTAATGGCTTTGACTGCAGTGGTTTCATTTACTATGTATTAAAAGAAGCAGGTCATTCTGGTGGACGTCAAAATGTTGCTGGCTACTGGAGCAGCAAACAACATACTAGTAATCCACAACCAGGCGATTTAGTATACTTTAGCAATACTACTGGTGCTGGAGGTATGACTCATATGGGTATTTACTTAGGAAACGGTCAGTTCATCAGTGCAGAAACTGAAAAAACTGGTGTAAGAGTTCAATCAGTAAATAGTTCTTACTGGAGTCAGCATTTAGCTGGTTATACAAAAGCGTAATAAGAGAATTTAATTCTTCAATATTATAAAGAAAAGCTTTCTAGGAAACTAGAAAGCTTTTCTTGTCTTTAGTTTTATTTTTGAAAATATAAATGAATGATAGAAATGAAAAAGAGGGAAACACTTGTATAAATACATGTTTCTCTTTTTGCATTTTGTGCGACTATATATTTTTCTATTTTAACTCTCCTTGTAAAAAGCGAGAATACAAATCATGGAAATAGTTAGGACGAAATAAATTTGCTGCATGCCCAGCTAGCGGGATTTCTCTGTATAACACGTTTGGGAGAATAGATTTTAAGTCAAATAGACAAGATTTGTAGAGATGATCATGTTCTCCCATTACCCATAAAATAGGCTGCGACAATTCTTTTAAACGAGATTTTAAATCAAATTCTAAACGGTGCTTGAGCGATTGAACAATAATGGACGAGTGTAGCTGTAATCCAAAGCGATAATAAATGTTTTTTGAAATGACTGCAAAAGGACTTGCTTTTAATATTCCACTTGGGAAAATTGTATTTGCATATTGATATAGCCAAGTAGAATAGTCATGTTCTCTTTTATCCCAAAATTTTCGAAAGACATTATATAAAAGGGATGGATTATTATAATGTCCACCAATATGACAAAGGCTTAATACTTTTTCAGGGTATTTGTGTGCAAATATAGTAGCAATATAACAACCATAGCTTAAGGCACAAATATGAGCTTGTTCAATTCCTTCTGTTTCATACAGGTCGGATAGCTGTTGTACTAATCGGTCTAAAGAAAATTCGATTGCTTGTCCTTTGTCTTCACCATGTCCTAGCAAGTCATATGTTACTATATTGTAAGAGGAAGAAAAACGTTTATATTCTTTTTTAAAGGCACGACGATTTCCGACTAATCCATGAATGAATATAATGGTTTTCTTTTTGGGATTCTTGTTTGTGTACAAAGGGATACTCCTTTCAATCAATGAAGATTTGTAAGGTTTGTGTGATATTCCTACAATCGTAGGGTGTAAAAATACATGTTATATATATTGGAATCATTATTGTATAATTCCTTTTTATTGAAATGAAAGAATACTCATTCTCATAAGTACCAGGTAATAATATCAGATAATTATATCTGTTGTAAAGATAATGTTTGATGTGTTTTATTTCCAAAAAAAATAGATTAAGTATTTGACTGTTTACATTCAGTTTACATTCATATCGTATTCTAATTTTAGAAATAGCCGTTTGGATTGAAATAAGGAGATGAACAGAAGTGGAAATAAAAAATAAAGAGAAACAAAAGGGCAGTTGGCGAAAGTTTTTACGCCTCATACAAGATACAAATCCTCCGAGAGGTATTCTTATTTTTGCATTAGTAATGAGTTTGTTCTCAACAGGAGCGAGTTTGTTTATTCCAATGCTTACAAAAGGGTTAGTTGATAATTTTTCAATCTCATCAATAAATACAATTCAGATTGTTGGATTAGTTGCATTTTTTGTTGTTCAAACAATTGCAGCAGGGTTATCGATTTATTTCCTTAATTATATTGGGCAAAAAATTGTAGCTGGAATTAGAGAACGACTATGGAAAAAGGTTCTGATCTTACCGGTTTCTTACTATGATCAAAACAGGACGGGTGATACGATTAGCCGTATGACAAATGATACAGGTGTTGTAAGAACATTAATTTCAGAGCACCTGTCTAACTTATTAACAGGTGGTATTTCTATTGTCGGATCATTAATTGTATTATTTGTTTTAGATTGGAAAATGACAGTTCTATTGTTAACAGTTATTCCGTTATCTGTTTTGATTTTAGTGCCACTTGGAAGAATGATGTATAAAATTTCTAAAACACTACAAGATGAGACGGCTTCTTTTACAAGTGTGTTAAACCAAGTATTATCAGAAATTCGTTTGGTGAAATCGTCAAATACGGAGTCAAAAGAATATGAAAATGGTAACAAAGGAATTCAAAAGTTATTACAATTTGGATTAAAGGAAGGAAAAGTGCAAGCTTTAATTACGCCAGTTATGTCGTTTGTTTTAATGGCGTTGCTTGTTATTATTGTAGGGTATGGTGGAATGCGAGTTTCTAGTGGGGCACTAACAACAGGAGAACTTGTGGCATTTATTCTATATTTAGTGCAAATTGTTATGCCGATGAGTCAGCTTTCAATGTTCTTTACGCAATTCCAAAAGGCAATCGGTGCAACGGAACGTATTAATACAATTTTAGAGTATGAAGTTGAAAATCATATAGATGGTGTTAATGTGACAAATGCAAAGCAATCCATTTTGATTGAAAATGTAGATTTTGAATATAACGAAGAAGAAAAGGTACTACAAAATATTCATTTTACAATTGAATCAGGAAAAGTAACTGCAATTGTAGGACCTAGTGGTAGTGGGAAAACGACATTGTTTTCTTTACTAGAACGTTTTTATGAACCGACGAGTGGTGTTGTAAAGTTAGGGAAAGAGCCTATTTCAACATATTCATTACAATCTTGGCGACGCCAAATTGGATATGTATCACAAGATAGTCCGTTAATTGATGGGACGATCCGAGATAATATTTGCTATGGAGTTGAAGGGAATGTTAGTGACGAGGAAATAGAACGAGTATCCGCGATGGCTTATGTTGATGCATTTATTCATGATTTACCGAAAGGATATGATACGGAAGTCGGAGAACGTGGTGTGAAGCTATCAGGAGGGCAAAGGCAAAGAATTGCGATTGCTCGTGCGTTGCTCCGAGATCCGCAAATCTTAATGTTAGATGAAGCGACTTCAAGTCTTGATAGTAAATCGGAATCTGTAGTTCAAAAAGCGTTAAATAACTTAATGAAAGGCAGAACAACTTTAGTTATTGCACACCGACTTTCTACTGTTGTAGATGCAGACAAAATTATCTTTATTGAAAAAGGAAAACTTACAGGGAGTGGCTCTCACGATGAATTGTTACAATCTCATGATATGTACCGTGAATTTGCAATGCAGCAATTGAAAATTAAAGAGAGGGCGCTATAAAACGATTGCATGTAGTATTAGATTTTGAAGCAGTGGGGACATTTTTTACTTCACTGCTTATTCATTATTATAAATGGCATGATAAAAGAGAAGAGGTGACGATTTGATGGCGAAAATTTTAGTAGTAGATGATGATCCACACATTAGAGAATTAGTTTCTGTGTTCTTGGAACGAGAAGGTTTTCAAACATACGAGGCGATTGATGGGATGGATGCTCTCCGTAAAATAGAAGAAGTGAAAATGGATATGGTTATACTCGATATCATGATGCCAAATATGGATGGCTGGGAACTATGCTATGAATTAAGAAAATATTACGATATCCCTCTTTTAATGCTTACAGCAAAAGGAGAAACTTCGCAAAAGGTGAAAGGGTTCCAGTTAGGGACAGATGATTATCTCGTAAAACCTTTTGATCCATTAGAATTAGTTGTACGAGTAAAAGCGTTACTGAAGCGATATCAAATCAATGTATCACAGTCTATCCAAGTGGGAAATGTATTATTAAATCGTAAAACATTTGAAGTTACAATTGGAGAGCAAACGATAACATTACCTTTAAAAGAATTTGAGCTATTGTTTACTATAGGTTCAAAGGTAGGTAGAACATGCTCAAGGGAGCAATTGATTGAAGCAGTGTGGGGGTATGATTTTGAAGGGAATGAACGGACTTTGGATGTTCATATTAATCGCTTGCGTGAAAAGTTTCAGGAAGAGCAAACAGGTTTTACAATAAAGACAATTCGTGGGCTAGGTTATCGATTAGAGGTAAGGAAATGAGTAGACGAAAGTTTTGGAAGGTAATAGTAAGTGTTGGGGGAGTATTCCTCTCTCTTATTATACTTTGGGCAATTGCCTTTTTTGTATCATCATATGTGCTACGTGTTTTAAGCATAGAAGTGGCACCTTTTGTTAGCTTTCTGATTAGTAATATTTTAAGTTTGTTATTTGCTATTTTAGCTAGTATGACAATTGGACTTTTAATGAGACCAAAGCGAGAAGCAATGGTTTGGTCTATTATTGAGCCGATACAAAAAATTACAAAAGGTGATTTTTCTGTGAAAATAAGGAATGAAGAGCAGTATGATGGAGAAATAGGTGTCCTTGTGAAAAGTATTAATGAAATGGCGGATGAATTGAATGCAATGGAAAGAATGCGACAAGAATTTGTATCTAATGTTTCGCATGAAATTCAATCGCCGCTAACATCGATTAAAGGATTTGCGCGCGCACTCCAAGATGATCACTTACCAGATGAAAAGAAAAAGCATTACCTTACGATCATTGAAACAGAGACAACAAGGCTATCTAAGCTTAGTCATAATTTGCTTAAATTAACGTTGTTAGAATCTGAAGAACATTTGCCAGAGCATATAACATATAGATTAGATCAACAATTAAAACAAATTGTGCTAAATTGTGAACCGCTTTGGAGTGAAAAGGAAATTGAGTTAGAACTATCTTTAGACAAAGTATACGTTACGGCGGATAAAGAAAGTATGAGTCAAGTATGGATAAATTTACTTCATAATAGTATTAAATTTACGCCAAGTGGTGGAGCAATTACGATTCAATTAATGCAAAATGACGAACAAGCTGAGGTTCATATTCGTGATACAGGAATAGGAATATCAGAGGAAAAAAAGCAACATATTTTCGAGCGATTTTATAAAGTAGATTCATCACGAAATCGTGCACATGGGGGGAACGGCTTAGGATTGGCGATTGTGAAAAAAGTGATTGACCTTCACCAAGGGAAGATACGGGTAGAGAGTGTGGTTGGAAATGGAACTGAATTTATTGTTTCGATTCCTGGCAGTAAATCTATAAACTAAAAGAACATGACCCGAATCAATATAGATAAGATAACGAAGAGAGAAGCATAGTTTCTCTTCTTCTAAATAGCAATAGTCTTTTAGAATACAGCCCGTATTCAAAACAAGAAATATTCTATGTCTAAGAATGATTAAATATGTGTAATGTTATAGAGACTATATTAAACACATTAGTTACTTACAAGTAACCTACGCACATCAAAGTGCATAATTGCATTTAGGGTGATATACATATAGAATTCATGGTATGAAAAAGTAACTTAGAATGATTGAGGAGTGTTATATTTGGCAGAGTTATTACAAGGGAAAAATGCATTAATTACAGGAGCAGGAAGAGGAATTGGCCGTGCTGTAGCAATTGCTTTAGCAAAAGAAGGCGTAAATGTTGGCCTTTTAGCGCGCTCTGAAGAAAACTTAAAAGCAGTGGCGAAAGAAGTGGAAGCTGAAGGCGTAAAAGCTGTTATTGCTACTGCTGATGTATCTTCATATGAAGAAGTTACTACTGCTATTGAAACATTAAAAAGTGGATTAGGTTCTATCGATATTTTAATTAATAATGCAGGTATTTCTAAGTTCGGTAAGTTCTTAGAATTAGATGTTGCTGATTGGGAAAAAATTATCCAAGTCAACTTAATGGGTGTATATTATGCAACTCGTGCAGCATTGCCAAGCATGATTGAACAACAATCTGGTGACATCATTAACATCTCATCTACAGCTGGACAAAAAGGTGCACCAGTAACAAGTGCATACAGTGCTTCAAAATTTGGTGTTCTTGGTTTAACAGAATCATTAGCGATGGAAGTACGTAAACACAACATTCGTGTAACAGCTTTAACACCAAGTACAGTTGCAACAGATATGGCAGTAGAATTAGGATTAACAGATGGTAATCCAGATAGAGTCATGCAAGCAGAAGATATTGCAGAGTTTATCGTAGCGCAGCTGAAATTAAATAAACGTACATTTATTAAATCTGCTGGGCTTTGGTCTACTAATCCGTAAGAAATTGTATATGAATAAAAAAAGATTTGGTTTAAAGCCAAATCTTTTTTATTTATTTTTAATTCCGAATTTTATGAACTATAATGGAAGTGAAAGTTATTGAAGGGTTATCCCATACAATTCGAAGGGAATGGTATTTACGTGAATCATATTGATAAATGGACAGCTGTTGATGACTATATTACGAATTTACTTGTGCCAACTGATTCTATTCTTGAAGAGGTACTTCAAGTGAATGCGGAAGCTAATTTGCCAGCGCATGACGTTTCAATAGCTCAGGGGAAATTCTTATAATTACTTGTACAAATCCACGGGGCACGGAATATTTTAGAGATTAGAACTTTAGGGGGATATAGCACAATATGGCTTGGAAGAGCATTACCAACAGGTGGTCGTCTTATTACGCTTGAAGTAAGTGAAAAGTACGCTGAAATTGCTCGTGCTAATATTGAAAGAGCTAAATTGAGTGATGTAGTTCATGTACGAACAGGGATGGCAATAGACTCCTTACAACAAATAGCTAATGAAGATTATGAGCCATTTGATTTTATTTTTATTGATGCGGATAAACAAAACAATTCAGCGTATTTTGAGTGGGCTCTTAAACTTTCAAGGCGTGGTAGCTTAATTATTGGAGATAATGTAGTGCGTGAAGGGGAAGTGATTGATGCTTCAAGTGATGATTCGCGTGTACAGGGGATACGTCGTTTCTATGAATGAATTGCTGCTGAACCGCGTGTAAGTGGCACAGCAATTCAAACAGTAGGGAGTAAGGGATATGATGGATTTGTAATGGCGCTTGTAACAGAGTGATAAAATTTAAATGGCGTCGATCTACTAGACTAGGAGGAAAAAATGAAGAAAATGTTTGATATGTTATAACATGTATGGAATACAGGTGATTCTTCTCGTGCCCCTCCAAAATGAATATAGTACGGTGCACTAATAAAATTTGGAGGTTATGAAAATATGAGAAGCGAAAAAGAAATGATGGATTTAATATTAAATACAGCGAGAGAAGATAAACGTATTCGTGCAGTTATTATGAATGGTTCTCGTGTGAATCCAAATGTGAAGAAAGACTGTTTTCAAGATTACGATATTATATATGTTGTGAAAGATATAAGGTCATTCACATCTGATCACAGCTGGATAAATAGATTTGGAGAAATAATGATTGTACAAATGCCAGAAGAAAGCACTTTAGTTCCACCAGAAGAGGATGGGAAATTTCCTTATTTGATGCAGTTTATAGACGGGAATCGAATCGATTTGACTTTAGTTCCAGTAGAATTAGTAAATGAACTTCTTGATAGAGATAGCTTAAGTGTACTTCTTCTTGATAAAGATGGCTGTATTGAACCATTTCCACCAGCAAGTGATTCAGATTATCTTATAAAAAGGTCAATTGAAAAAGAATTTGCGGATTGCTGTAATGAGTTTTGGTGGTGTAGTACCAATGTTGCAAAAGGATTGTGGAGAGAAGAGCTACCCTATGTAAAAGGGATGCTTGAAGGTCCTGTGAGAAATATGCTGATGCAAATGCTAGAATGGCATATTGGGATAAAGACAAATTTTACAGTTAGCGCTGGGAAATTTGGAAAGTATTTTGAACAATATCTTGAGAATGACATGTGGAAACGATATGTGGAGACTTTTTCAAATGCAGAGTATGAAACCATTTGGAAGTCTTTCTTTGTAATGGAAGATTTATTTAGAGAAACTGCAATCGGAGTTGCTAGCTATTTTAGTTATGAATATCCACGAAATGATGATGACAGAGTGATAAGGTATTTAAAGCATGTGAAATCTTTACCGAAAGATAGTAAAGCAATTTATTAATTGTATATGATAAAGTCAACACCGTTCAAATAATTGGACGGTGTTATTTCTGTTTCGAAAGTTCTAACACAATATGAATCAATAGCATATAAAAACTGAAGAGAGTTTTTTTATAACAGAGATATAAGGGGAAATTTACAGCTTTAAAGGGGAGATTTATCATAATGTATTATTTCTATCCATCAGAAATATTGCTTCCTTTTCAATGGATTCCAGAGCGTAATATACCTTTGTATAATGCGTATTCCTATATGCCGTATCCTAGTACATTTCATTATCAAAACTATTTAAATATAACTCCTAACTTATCAAATATTAGTTTAGAAAATGAAGTTCAAGGTGGAGAAGAGCTTAGAGGATCTTGGACTCCGTTTTCATGGGTTGAAAAATATGCTTATGCGTTTTCAGGTCCGTATAATAAAGCTGAAGTTGCTCTTACATTTGATGACGGACCAGATCTTGTATTTACTCCGCAAATATTAGATAAGTTAAAAAATTATGGTGTAAAAGCTGCTTTTTTCCTTCTTGGCGAAAATGCAGAAAGATATCCTAATGTAGTAAAGCGAATTGCAAATGAAGGCCATACGATTGGGAATCATACGTATAATCACCCAAATTTAGCGAAGGTGAGCGATGAAGAATATCGGAATCAAATCGTAAAAACAGAAGGGATATTGCAGAAGTTGGCAGGATACGCTCCGAAGTTTATCCGTCCACCTTATGGCGAAATACGCGAAAAACAACTGGAATGGGCTACAGGGCAAAACTTTATGATTGTGCAGTGGAGCGTAGATACCGTTGATTGGAAAGGTGTAAGTGCAGAAAAGATTACAAATACTGTATTAGGGAATGCGTTTCCGGGAAGTGTTATATTACAACATTCTACGCCAGGAGGGAACTTGCAAGGATCCGTAGACTCATTAGATCGGATTATTCCTGAACTGAAAGCGAAAGGGGCGCGATTTGTGACGCTCCCTAGCATGTTTCAAACGTCGAAACAGAGAAAGTAAATAAATATGAACTCGAATGAGAAAAACGATATGAACTCTTTCTATTTAGACGGAAGAGAGCATCCAAAATATCAATATATTAAATAATTAATAGGGAAAAAATAATAGGGGCATTCATTTATACATCATTTAAATAAGAATGATGTATGTTTTTATTTATGATTATATTAATCATTGATATGTTTGTACTAGTAGAGAAGAAATTAAAGGTACTGGAGAAACAATAAATCGTCTTTATCACGTATTAGTTGGTAGTAATACTCCTCTTCAAAATTCAGTGAAATCAAAGATAAGGAAATTAGGTGGGAGGTGAACTGATAATAAAAGTCCGATTGGTGAGAGTTGATTAAAGTTTGAGTCCTCCTATTTAAGTAGGGGGGACCCAAGCTTTAAAAAATTATTGTTTTTTTAGCATAGCTCGTCCTTTTTCTATGACAAATTTATAATATTCAAGTTCATATGGATAGATATCTTCAAATGTTATTGTAATAGGTTTAGCGTCTTTGTTTAAAACCGGAATGCCTATTGTAGATAAGGTTTCTCCTTTTAAAAGCTGTAAAAAAGAAGTTGCATTTACTTTCATTACATCTTCAACCTCATCACCTGGAGTAAACGGAAGTGGTCTTGTAACAGCGTGAAAATACATATGGCACATTTCACGGTCAATGAAGTGCGGGGTTTCATGATTGATTTTAAAAATGCCTTTGTATTCTAAATCAGTAGCTCGAAAGGATAGACCTAATTCCTCTTCTATTTCACGAAGACCACCAATTCCTGCATCTTCACCATGCATAATATGTCCAGCAGATGTAATATCCCATTTTCCTGGGAAATCTTTTTTGTTTTTAGCTCGTAATTGGAAGTATAAAAAAATGTCTTCGTTTTCTTTTTCTACAAACCAGCAATGGAATGTTTCGTGCCAATCACCGTCACGATGTACATCATCACGTAGTTTTTTTCCAATTTTGTTTCCTTCTGTATCAAATATCGTTAACCATTCTGTCATTTATATTCCCCTTTCTGTATAGTTTAGTATACAATAATTGTATGTAATTTTGGGAAAATAAAGAAAAATAGTAAGGGGTGTATATTGAATGGGACTGGAGGAAAGAAAAATAAATTCTTTCATTTCAACGGAAGAAGAATTACGTCTTATTTTAGGGTATCCAAGTGAGCGTGCGGTGAAGAAAGTGATTCCATCTCTTGATCATCATTGTCGTGACTTTCTGTCTAAATCTCCTTTTCTAGTAATGTCTACTTCAGACAAATTTGGTCATTGTGATGCATCACCTAAGGGAGATGCACCTGGATTTGTATATGTTTTAAATGAAAATCAAATTGTAATTCCAGAAAGACCAGGGAATCGGCGAGTTGATTCTATTCTTAATATTTTATCTAATCCAAGGATAGGACTTATCTTTTTTATTCCAGGACTTGGGGAATCATTACGAATAAATGGTCGTGCAACTATCACAAAAGACGAAGAAATTTTAGAAAAAATGCAAGTGAATGGCCGTAGTCCACTGGTTGGAATTGTTGTAGAAATAGAAGAATGCTTTATTCATTGTGCAAAAGCATTCATAAGATCTAAGTTGTGGAATCCAGATTCTTGGTTAGAAAAGGAAGAATTGCCATCAGCGGCAAGAATACTTGTTGATCATGCCAAAGTGAATGCAAATGAAGAAGAAGTCGCACGCTCTTTAGAAGAGAGTTATACAAAAAGGTTGTATTGAAAAAATTGTATAGTATGTTGTTAGATAAAGTATATAAATATAATTCATATAAAGGCGTTTTTTCATTGATAATTAGAAAGCCTTGGAAACTAGAAATACAATAATATAAGTTGTTATTATCCGCATAATCCGCACTTTTTTTAATGAAAAGGATGCAGATTTAATAGCTTTAGTGATTGGTGATGATATTATTTCAAGATATGAAATAAGACAGTAATTGTGTTATGTGGAAAAGATTATATAAATATCAAAATAAATATTTTTTTAAAAATAAGCTTGCTTTTTTGAATTGTCGTAATTATAATAATTTAACAAATAGACATGAACGAAAAGTAACGATAAGGACACGAGATCATTTTTACGGTTTGCAGAGAGGGAGGCCATAGGCTGCGAGCTTCCTAACACGGAAAATAATCTTACCACCTTTGAACTCTGGTAGTGAACGAGTAATCTAGTAATTATTGGCGGTCTCAGCCGTTATCTGATCTTGAGCAATCCAAAGCGAATGTATATTTGGATTGGAACAAGGGTGGAACCACGAAAACACATTCGTCCCTTTTTTAGGGGTGAGTGTGTTTTTTTATATGGAATAAATATTTAAAAATTAAAAAAATAAAAACTTTTCTTGCTTTTTTGTAATATGTACGTATAATGAATTAACAAATAGAACTGAACGAAAAGTAATGATAAGGACACGAGATCATTTTTACGGTTTGCAGAGAGGGAGGCCATAGGCTGCGAGCTTCCTAACACGGAAAATAATCTTACCACCTTTGAACTTCAATAGTGAACGAATAATCTAGTAATTATTGACGGTCTCAGCCGTTATCTGAACTTGAGCAATTCAAAATGAATGTATGTTTGGATTGGAACAAGGGTGGAACCACGAAAACACATTCGTCCCTTTTTTAGGGATGAGTGTGTTTTTTTATACAATTTATTACTGAATTGAAAGGAGGTGCAGTTAGAGTGAGACGATTGATACGAACGAGAACCACCATGGACTGCGCAAATAGGAAGAAAATAATGATCAAATACTTTGAAAAATAGGAGGAGATTTAAAAATGAGAAATGTAGTACATGTTGGAGTATTAGGGCTTGGAACAGTAGGGAGCGGTGTCGTTCATATTTTGAAAGATCATAAGGAAAAAATAAGTCTTGATACAGGATATGAAGTAAAGGTAAAGGCAGTGGCAGTACGTGATGTGGAAAAAGAACGTGATGTTTCAATTGATGGAATTAGGATAACAAGTGATGCAAATGAAATTTTAGAAGACTCTAATATTGATATCGTAGTAGAGGTGATGGGGGGGATCCAAGAAGCAAAACAGGCTATTGTCAGGGCGTTACGTAATAAAAAACATGTCGTAACTGCAAATAAAGATTTAATGGCTGTATATGGTAATGAATTATTAAAATTAGCGAATGCAAATGGCTGTCAGTTGTATTATGAAGCAAGTGTAGCTGGAGGAATTCCAATTTTAAGAGGACTAGCAGACGGCTTAGCTTCGGATCATATAGAAAAGATTATGGGAATTGTAAATGGTACAACAAATTATATATTAACAAAAATGAGTCAAAATGGTTGGTCATATGAACAGGCGCTGCAAGAAGCGCAAAAACTAGGCTTTGCAGAATCAGATCCGTCAGCCGATGTAGATGGACTAGATGCTGCGCGAAAGGTGGCTATTCTTGCAAACTTAGGGTTTTCGATGAATGTTTCTTTAGATGATGTACATGTTCGAGGTATTCGAAATGTAGAAAAAGAAGATTTAGAAATGGCTAGGAAACTAGGTTTTACTATGAAACTGGTTGGGAAAGCGGAGAAGCAAGGTTCAGCTATTAACTTAAGTGTAGCGCCTACTTTATTACCGAGTCATCACCCCCTATCTAATGTGAATAACGAATTTAACGCAGTATATGTACATGGTCATGCTGTTGGTGAAGTTATGTTTTATGGGCCAGGGGCTGGAAAATTACCAACAGGATCTGCTGTAGTGAGTGATATTATTTCAATCGTTAAAAACATGAATCAAGTAGTGAAAAGTCAAGATGTGTTAAAAGAGTTAGTGCCTTATAAATTAAAACAAGATGAAGAAGTTGTTTCGAAATATTTCTTACGTATTTTATTACGGGACGAACCAGGAATGTTTCAAAAAATAACAGAATGTTTCGTTAATGAATCGATTAGCTTAGAAGAAATTATACAACTGCCATTCAATCAAGAGCTTGCAGAAATTGTAATTGTGACACATCAAACTTCAAAGTATCAATTTGAACAAGTTTTAACATTGCTAGAGAATGTAACAAATGAAATAAAAAGTTATTACGCTATTGAGGAGGAAAAAGAATATGTATAAAGGACTATTAAATCAATATGCTTCTTATTTACCAGTGAATGATAATACACCAGATGTAAGCTTGATGGAAGGAAATACACCACTCATTCCACTTCTGAATATTTCTAAAGAATTAGGGATTCATTTATATGGAAAATATGAAGGGGCTAACCCAACAGGATCTTTTAAAGATAGAGGAATGGTGATGGCGGTTGCGAAAGCAAAAGAAGAAGGATCACAAGCAATCATTTGTGCTTCAACAGGCAATACTTCCGCATCGGCAGCGGCATATGCCGCTCGCCTTGGGATGAAGTGTATTATCGTTATACCAGAAGGGAAAATTGCTCATGGAAAGTTAGCACAGGCAATCGCATATGGAGCGGAGATTATTTCAATAGAAGGAAACTTTGATGATGCACTTCGAGCTGTACGCCAAATCGCGGCAGAAGAGCCGATTACATTAGTAAACTCTGTAAATCCATATCGAATTGAAGGACAAAAAACAGCTGCGTTTGAAATTTGTGACCAGTTGCAAAAAGCACCAGATGTTCTTGCTATTCCGGTTGGAAATGCAGGTAACATTACAGCGTATTGGAAGGGATTTTGTGAATATGAGAAAGAAAAGGGGTTCAAGAAGCCGAGAATTCACGGTTTTGAAGCGGAAGGTGCAGCTGCAATTGTTAAAGGTCATGTCATTGATTCGCCAGAAACAGTCGCAACTGCGATTCGCATTGGGAATCCAGCAAGCTGGTCCTATGCTGTAGAAGCAGCGGAGCAATCAAATGGTGAAATTGATATGGTAACAGATGAAGAAATTTTAAATGCTTATCGGTTGTTAGCGAAAACGGAGGGAGTTTTTGCAGAACCAGGGTCAAATGCTTCTCTGGCAGGTGTAATTAAACATGTTCAAGCAGGAAAAATTCATAAGGGCGAGACGGTTGTTGCTGTGTTAACAGGAAATGGTTTGAAAGACCCTGACATTGCTATTGCTTCTAATCATTTGGAGATTGCAAGTGTTTCAAATGATATAGAACAAATAAAAGAACATATTAAAGGAGTGATTGTTTCGTGATTCCATTTAAAGTTCGTGTTCCAGCTAGTACGGCAAATGTAGGTCCTGGTTTCGACTCTGTTGGAATAGCGTTATCATTATATTTGGAAGTAGCTGTGAAAGAAAAGTCAACTCATTGGCATGTTGCACATTCATTTGATTCTTCAATCCCGAATGATGAAAGGAATTTAATTGTAAGTACGGCACTTAAAGTATGTCCTTCCTTATCTCCATATAGAATAGAAGCTACTAGTAATATTCCGCTCGCGCGAGGGTTAGGTAGTAGCGCATCAGCCATTGTAGCAGGAATAGAGCTTGCCAATCAACTTGGGGAATTACATTTAACAACAGATGAGAAAGTTCACCTTGCTACGAATTTCGAGGGACACCCTGATAATGTAGCTGCTTCTATTTTAGGAGGTATCGTTATTGGTGCGATGGATGGAAATCATGTGTCTGTTGTTAGAATAGAGAGTAAAGAATTAGGTGTAATCTCTCTTATTCCTGATGAAGAATTAAATACAAATAAAAGTCGTTCTGTATTACCAGAGACATTTCACTTCCATGATGCAGTTCGTGCCAGCGCAGTAAGTAACGTATTAGTGGCAGCATTATGCCAAAAGAAATGGGAAATTGTTGGTGAAATGATGGAAAGGGATCTGTTTCATGAACCATATCGTTCACAGCTTATTCCCTTATTACCAGAAATTCGCCAGTATGCAAAAAAAAATGGAGTATATGGAACTGCGCTTAGTGGTGCTGGACCAGCAGTTTTTATTCTGACTCCGTATGAAAAACGTCAGGAAATTGCTGTGCAATTAGCAAAAATGTTTCCGGTGATGCGAGTTTGTGAGTTAGAGATTGATCATGAAGGAACGGTTGTGAAAAGAGGGCAAGGTGCGGGTTTATCAGTAGGAAAATAAAGTGCTAAAGCAAAAGAGTACAGACTTAATCTAAAAGATTAAGTCTGTACTCTTTTGCTTTATTCATTAAAATACTAGAGCTTTTTATAATGAACTACGTTTGTATCTCCAATGATTTCTTTATCATTTAGCATTTGCCACATTCCTGTAACAAACCACCTGTATATTCAGTGGTGGAGGTGCAGAAGATGAAAAAAATGATGACGATATGTCTTCTTACAATAATGACAATCACGGCTTTGACAGGATGCGATTGGAAAGAAAAGAATGTTTCACATGAATTCAAAGCAAAAAAAGTAACATATAAAGATTTTTCGTATGAGGTGAATCCAGAAACGTTTTCTTTAACAATAGACAATGATGGAGTGAAGGAACAAGCATCACAGCCTTTACCGAAAATGAAAGTATCAAAATTGAAAAAAGATGATACACATACATCATGGGAATATCCTGATCAGAAAGTAAAAGTGAATTTGGAAAAGAAAAAAGATCATTTGAATATTGCGATTGAATCTACAGGTGCAGAAAGCTTTACTTGGCCAAAAGTGCAAGCTGAGAATTATACACTTCCTTTATGGGAAGGTAAGTATATTTCGAGTAATGATGAGAATTGGAAGAAATTCTTAAAAGATGAAACGTATTCATTTGCGGAGTCATTTTCAATGAAATTTTTTGCATTAAATGGTTCGAAATATTCCATGATATATGTTGCAAACAATATGTTTAATAACGAAGTGAACTTCCATTCTGATCCGAAAATTAGATTTGATTTCACTCATGAATTTCCGAGTATTAACAAAAATAAATCGTACGGTTTTCAACTGTATGTGACTGATAATGATGCAGTAAATATTGCGAAATTGTATAAGAACAATATTGTAGAGAAAGGTGAATTTAAAACATTACAAGAGAAAGCAAAACAAAATAAAGAAGTCGCAAAGTTATACGGAGCAGCTCATTTTTACTTTTGGAATCAAAATGTTTTATCGCAAAGTGATGTAGATTGGCCAAAACTAAGACAACAAATCAATAGTCCTGTATTTGACTGGATGAAAGAATTAATTCAAAAATATAGTAAAGAGCCTGGCGAATTAAATGTATTTGATCAAATTAATAAGCAAGATTTTATTAATAAGTATCAGAAAAATGTTGTTTTACGTTATATAAATGAAGTATTGGGCAGGAAGGAGTTTTATAAAGAAGATATTTTTCAGAAAGTTGATGATGAATCAAATCGGTTATTGAAAAAAGGCATAGATCACTTAACTGAAACGGAATTGTATAGCTTAAATAAACATTTGTTAAAATCTGTACTTGGTGATGCAGTTGAGGATGTTGAAAAATGGGGGAGTGCAGATGGAACAAATATATTAAAAGAGATGAATGAAGCAGGTATTGACCATGCATGGGTTGGACTGCCAAATTGGGAGCAAGGATTCATTCAACCAGAATTTGTGAAGCAAGTTGAGAAAATGGGATACTTAGTTGGTCCATATGATTCTTATCATTCCATTCATGAAAAAGGTGATAAAAATTGGAATACAGCTTCTTTTAAAGATCCTTCATTATTTGAAGGTGCAACGGTTGCGAAAAAGAATGGTGAGAAAATACAAGGATTTTTAGGGAGAGGTCGTAAATTAAATCCTACATTATCTTTGCCTAGTGTGAAAGAACGTGTCAGTGACATATTAAATAATGGTACCCCATTTAATTCCTGGTTTATTGATTGTGACGCTACAGGGGAAATTTATGATGATTATTCTCCAAAACATATTACAACACAAGAACAAGATTTAAAAGCACGTTTAGAACGGATGGGTTATATCGCGAAAGAAAAAGGTATGGTTGTTGGCTCTGAGGGTGGAAATGATTTTGCAAGTCAAGTTATTGCTTTTGCACATGGTATTGAAACGCCCGTTATTAAATGGGCCGATGAAGATATGAGAAAGAATAAGACAAGTCCATATTATGTTGGGGGTTACTGGTCACCAAATCAAAACGTTCCAGAAAAGTACGCAAAACAAGTGCCAGTAAAGGAAGAATATAAGCAAGTATATTTAAATCCAGTGTATTCAATACCGTTATATAAATTAGTGTACAATGACTCTGTAATTACAACTCATCATTGGGAATGGGGCAGCTTGAAGGTAAAAGATGAAGTCGGAAATCGAATGTTATATGAACTATTGTATAACGTTCCTCCTTTATATCATTTAGACGAAGTGGAATGGAAGAAGCATAAAAATGAAATTACGCATCATTTAAAAATATGGGAAGCATTTCATAAAAAAGCAGTAACAGAAGAGATGACGAACTTTGCATATCTTTCAAAAGACAAACTTGTGCAAATAGCTTCTTATGGAAAGGACATAAAAATAATTGTAAACTTCTCTGACCAAGATGTGAAAACAGAAGATACAAAAGTACAAGCAAAATCAGCTGTGATTTATGAAAAAGGGAAGGGAATGATTTACAAACCTGAAATAAATAAACAGTGATAAATGTAGCAGATTCCCACTGGTATGGTAACGAAAGTGCTAATTGGTGAGGATTTTTGTACTATTATATAATGAATAAGGTTGTGGATTTTTTGAAATTAACGTTTGGTATCTTGTTAAAATACAACACGAGAGTATAATGTGAAATGAAATACATATTGATTTTACTTCTTTACAACCAAACCTTACAAAAATGTAAGGTGAATGAAATGAAATTCAATATGAAGATTGATAGACATGGAGTATACTAGGGAAAGAGAAAGAGAGGAGAATAGACATGAGCTCTGAATTAGAACAAAACACAAGAAGTAAAAAGAAACGTTCTAAAAGAAAATCTGTGAAATGGTTCATCTTGATTCCATTTTTACTGCTCGTTTTTGGAGGAGTAGGGTATGGTTCGTTTTTATATAATAAAGCAAACGCGGTTGTAAGTGATGCGTATGCCGAAATTGATAAATCGACTAAACGTGATAAAGAGGTTGAACCGTTAAAAGATAATATTTCTGTTTTAATTATGGGTGTTGATGGAAGCGATATTCGAAAAGGACAATATGGAGAAGCTGTTCGTACGGATGCACTACTATTGGCAACAATTAATAAAGATGATAAATCAATAAAATTAGTAAGTATTCCACGTGATACTCGCGTGTACATTCCATCAAGAAAGAAATTGGATAAAATTACGCATGCTCATGTATTCGGTGGAGTTGAAAGTACACGAGATACAGTAGAGAGATTTTTAAATGTTCCAGTTGACTATTATGTGAAATTTAACTTTGATTCCTTTGTGAAAATTGTAGATTCACTTGGTGGTATTGATATTGATGTACCAGTTACATTTACAGAACAAGATAGTAAAGATCAAGCAGGTATGATTCATTTAGAAAAAGGCTACCAACATTTAAACGGAGAGCAGGCTCTAGCGTTGGCGAGAACACGTAAAATTGATAGCGATGCAATGCGTGGTCAAAGACAAGAGCTCGTTATTGAAGCGATTGCGAAAAAAGCAATGTCTGTTCAATCAATTAGTAAATTAGGTTCCCTTTTAGATGCAGTTGATAACAACATGAAAACAAACTTAACATTTGATGATATGATTTCCATTACAAGAAATATGGCTGGAACTGATTTGCAAATGGATAAAATGCAAATAGAAGGTACGGATAAACGTATGGGCGGTATATATTACTACATTCCAAACGAAAAAAATGTGCAAGACATCTCTAAAAAGTTGAATGAGCATCTAGGTGTTACGCCAAAAGCGGTTCGAAACTAATTGTAAAAGGTTGGCGCCTAGCCAACCTTTTTTAGTTCATGATATATGGATTATCAGTATTAAATAAATCAAAATACTATTAAAGTTATTTAAAAATGTTTACATATATAATAAAATGCATATATATAGTTAACGAAGAATTACGAATTACACGAATTAGGATAAAACTTCCTTTGTATATAGTTTGTTAATGTTCATTTTAGAAGGTTGAAAAGAAATTGAATATACAAATACAAATTGAAAAACCGACTAAAAATCTTTCTTTTTAGATGGGAGAGAGTATTCGTCCATGCGTAGAAGCGGTCAGATTCTCTTCTTGCCTCATACATAAGAAGTTAAAACAAAGAGAGAAAACGAGTGTATGCCACCTTTTGTTCTTCGTGGCAGCGACTTATATGTTAGAAAATTAAAATGGATATACATACTAATATGAATGGAAGAATTATATAAGATTAATAGAAAGGAATTTCATAGAATGGGAAATGTATTTAATGTAAAAAGTATAATAGTTACAATAGTGGCTATTATTGCTATCGCAGTTGGGTATTTTATGTTTCAATCAATCACATCATCGGCCAGGGCAGTAGCAAATCAAGTGAATTCAGTACAGCTTGCAAGCGAGCAGTCAAAAGTTGCGATGAATAAAACAGCACCAATTCAATTTAATGGTCAAGTGAGAAAAGTTGCTTACCTTACATTTGATGATGGGCCAGGAAAATATACGGCTGAACTGTTAAATATATTGAAACAAAATGATGCGAAAGCAACATTTTTCTTAATCGGTGCGAATGTAAAACAGTTTTCAGATTTAGTAAAACGTGAAAAAGCAGAAGGTCATTATGTGGGTATGCATAGTATGACACATGACTTCAAAAAATTGTATACAAGTGGCGAGTATGTGAATGAAATGAAAGAAGATCAAGGCTTAATAGCAAATATTATTGGAGAAGCTCCAAAATTAACACGTCCTCCATATGGTTCCATGCCTGGTTTAAATGAAGCACTTCGTAATAAAGTAGTAGAAGATGGCTTTAAAGTTTGGGATTGGACGATTGACTCTTTAGATTGGAAATATAATAAAATGCCTGTTGATGCTGCTTCAGCCAAAATCGCCCAAAATGTACTTACAGGTGCAACGAATCCAAAAGAAGTTATCTTAATGCATGATATTCATCCACAATCTGTTGCCGCAGTACCAGCAATTATAAAAGGGTTAAAAGAAAAAGGTTATGAATTTGAAGCGTATCATGAAGGTGATCACTTTTCGGTGAATTTTTGGCATGATAAACGTATGTAACATAGGAGGAAATGACGTTGACTTATAGAAAATTAGCACTAGTTGGAGCACTATCAGTAGGATTATTATCAGGTTGTTTTGGCGAGAAACCAGAAGAAAATCTATTTGTTGCATTTGAAAATGCAGCTAAACAAGAAAAGTCGTTATTTGAAGATGCGAAAAAATTAGAGACGTTGGAAAAACAAGGACAAGAATTATATGCTCAAATTATAACAGAAGGAAAAGAGCATAATGAGGCGGTTGTACAAAAACTAGACCAGGCAATTTCAAATGTGGACGATCGTGAAAAAATATTAAAAAATGAAAAAGATGCATTAGAGAAAGCACAGAAAGAAACGAAATCAGTTCAAAGTAATGTAGAAAAAATTGAAGATAAAAAAATACAAAAACAAGCGAAAAAAGTAGAAGAAGCTTATAAAAATCGTTATGATGCTTTTCAAAAAATGAACGAAAGCTATGTGAAATCAATGGCAATTGAAAAAGAGCTTTATGCGAAATTAAAAGTAAAAGAAACAAAGTTAAAAGAAATTAGCGAGAATGTGAAAGAAGTAAATAAATTAACGGAAGAAATGAAAAAAGAAAAAGAGAAGTTTAATAGATATACAAAAGAGTATAACGAAGGAAAACTAGCATTCTATAAAGAAGCGGAAATTAAGATTAAGGAACAAAAATAAAGTATATAAATCCAAATTTAAAATAGACATACACCCTTTCTTTTTAGACGTGAGAGAACATCAGGCCATGCATAGACCGTGGTCAATTCCTCTTCTTGCCTCATGCCAAGTGAAAACAGAGAGGGAAAATAAGTGGAAGTTACCTTTTTCTTCGTAGCGGCGACTTATATGTCGAAAAATTAAAATGGATTTACATAGTATGATTTTAGGTAATACGTAAATTTAAGGTGTAGGGCCCGAATACAAAAAAATCATATAATACTTAGATCAAATAATATAGATAAAAAAGCCGAAAGAACATTTAAATCATAATGTTTTTTTACGGCTTTTTTTATTTACAAGATAGAAAAGACTGGAATTGAAGTGCTAAAAGAGTTATAGTTTAATATTTAAAGGAAAAAATGATGTTTAAGAAAAGAAATGATGAACATCATATAAGTAAGGAGAATGAAAAATGACATATGAATTTTTACTCAAATTAGGTTTGGCACTCTTTTTAGGCTTATTTATAGGAATTGACAGGCAGCTAAAGAATAAACCGCTTGGTGTGAAAACAAGTATGGTCATTTCTGTAGCGAGTTGTTTAATTACGATGGTTTCGATTGAATCAGTGAATGTTTACTCTTCACCAGGACATACAAATATGGATCCGATGCGTTTAGCAGCTCAAATTGTGAGCGGCGTTGGTTTCCTTGGAGCAGGTGTAATTTTAAGAAGAAATAACGATGTGATTTCAGGATTAACAACGGCATCAATGGTTTGGGCAGCATCTGCTTTAGGGATTGCAATTGGAGCAGGTTTTTATATACAAGCAACAGTTGCGATGATTTTAATTATATTGGCTATTAATGTACTGCCACACATTGTTAAGATTGCTGGCCCTTATTCTTTAAGACAAAGGGATTTAGCAATTAAAATTATAGTAAAAGAGCACCGAGAATTGGATGGTATTTTTAAGCAAATTAAAAACTTAAACATGCAAGTGAAGCGTGTGAAAATTAAAGATATTGACAGTGAATCTCAGCAATTAGAAATGGTTATATTAGCACCTGAGGATTTATATACAACCGAATTATACAGTTCATTAAAAGAAATTGATCATATTGTTTCGGTTGAAGTTGAAAGTAGATAAAGTTTTTGTTGTGAAAACCTTCCAATTATGAATTGAAATTGGGGGTTTTTCTTGTTGTATTAAATGCCAGAAAAATAATATGAGGGAACTTTATGCTTTACATTTCTATACAAAATCAAATAAAATATTCATTGATAAATAGACTGAATTTTCTTTATTTGGGCGGGGGTGAAAAATTGTTATATTCAGAATTTGTTTCTGAAACAGAGATGATATTGGAATCTTTAATGGATGATTTAATTGTAACAGATGTAAATGGGACGATTCTAAAAGCGACACAATTTACCGCTGATAGATATGGAATTAAGTATGAAAGCTTAATCGGTGCTTCTATTTATGAGTTGGAACGAACAGGTATTATTACTCCGATTGTGACACCGTTAATCATACAAAAAAAAGAGAAAATCACAGTTGTTCAGCTTACAAAGACAGGAAATAAATTGCTAGTAACAGGAATACCTTTATTTGATGAAGAAGGTGAAGTGTATCGAGTAGTAAGTTATTCTTATGATGTTTCGGATTTGATAGAAATTCAGAAATACTTAGATCATATGCAAGAGGAACTGGAGCGTGTGAAAGAGGAAGCTCAACTTGCATTGCGTGAAAAAATTACATCAGTGGGATTAATTGCCGGTGATCCTGCTATGTATAAAGCAATGGAGACAGTACATCAAGTTGCAGAGGTGGATGTAAATACAGTTCTGCTTGGGGAATCAGGAGTAGGAAAAACGGCTATTGCTCGTTATATTCATGATAAAAGTCCAAGAAAATATGGCCCTTTTATTGAAGTGAATTGTGCTGCTATACCTGAGTCTTTATTTGAGGCTGAATTCTTTGGGTATGAAGCAGGCTCTTTTACAGGGGCGAAAAAAAATGGGAAACTCGGATTTGCAGAACTAGCTCACGGGGGGACTTTGTTTCTTGATGAAGTAGGAGAGCTTTCACTTGAACAACAAGTAAAGCTTCTTAAGTTAATTGAAGAAAGACAGTTCTATCGTGTAGGGGGTACGAAGCTTAAAAAAGCAGATTTTCGTCTTATTGTCGCAACAACTCGTGATTTAGAAGAGCTGGTAGTGAATAAAAAATTTAGGCAAGATTTATATTTTCGTTTATACGTTGTACCAATTTTGATTCCTCCATTACGTGAACGACCTAAAGATATTATGAATTTGATGTATTTATTTTTGAATAAATTTTGTACTCAATATAAAAGGAAACGGGAACTGGATCAGGCGGTCATACAAATTTTATTACAGCAAAAGTGGAAAGGAAATGTAAGAGAATTAATGAATATAATAGAACGACTCGTGATTACATCACATTCAAAACTTATTACCATTGAAAATATACCAGATTACTATAAATTTAGGAGTGGTGATGAATTCGTTACAAAACCGTCTCAAACCCTTACAGAAATACTAGAAATGGTAGAGAAGCAAGTATTATTTGATGCTAAGAAAAAATATAAAACGACTGTGAAAATAGCAGAGAATTTAGCGATAAGTCAGCCTTCTGTAGTAAGGAAATTGAAGAAGTATAAGATAAATTAAAGTTATGAATTGTGAGAAGATGGATGAAATATTTTCGTCCATCTTCTTCTTTTTTTCTAAATTGGTATGATATTTGCGTTAATAAACAATACAGAGGGGGAGAGAACATTGCCTTCTATATAAATACTTATTTTCAATGCCTTATGATTTAGCAATAGAAAAATAAGTAGGGGATAAATTGATAAGCCGATCTTTATTAGTATGAGGTAAAGAATATCCCATTAATGGAAGAATTATTTTATTTAAATTAGTAGAAAAATAAATGGTAGGAGTGAGAAAATGTATAAACCTAAGGATTCTGCTATGTCACCTCGTTTTTGTGGAGTGAAAACGTTTATGAGACTAGAACAAAAAAATACTACTGAAAATGTAGACTTTGCAGTGTTAGGAATTCCCTTTGATACTGCACAGTCGTATCGTGTGGGAGCGCGTTTAGGACCAAATCATATTCGGAATTTTTCGAGTTTATTACGTCCATATAATCCGGATCAAGCGATTGATATTTTTGATTATTGTTCAGGTGTAGACTATGGAGATTTAGATATTGTACCTGGTAATATTCATCGTACATATGACAACATCGTAGAAGGTTTAACACCTTTATTAGAAAAAAGGATTGTACCTATTATATTAGGTGGGGATCATTCTATTTCATTAGGAAATTTAAGAGCATTCGCAAAGCAATTTGGCCCCATAGCTCTTGTTCATTTTGATTCTCATAGCGATACATGGGATCATTACTATGGAGAAAAATATATGCATGGAACTCCATTTCGGCGGGCGGTTGAAGAAGGGCTTATTAATACCAGTCATTCTATTCAAATAGGAATGCGTGGTCCTTTGTATGGGCCAAATGATATAGAGGATGCGAGAGAGTTAGGCTTTGAAGTTATTCCAATGAGAGAAGTGCGGAAAATTGGATATACAGAAGTGTTACGGAGAATTCATGAACGAGTAAAGGATGCAGTAACCTTCGTTTCATTTGATATTGATTTTATAGATCCTGCATACGCACCTGGAACGGGAACGCCTGAAATTGGCGGGCCTACAACGATTGAAGCAGTGGAACTTGTGCAAGGATTAGATGGATTATATATTGTTGGATTCGATTTAGTAGAAGTATTACCTGCGTATGATAGTGGAGAAATTACAGCAATTGCGGCATCAAGCATTGCATATGAAATGATTACTCTTGTAGCGATGCAAAAACGTCGTAATTTAGTCAGACTAAAATAATATGTATTGAAAAGGAGGATGTTATGAATAAAGTAGATGTATTACTAATGATTGGCTATTTTTTAATTATTATTAGTATTGGTTTCATAGGGGCAAGAAAAGCGAAAACATCTGAAGATTTTATGGTGGCTGGTCGTAGTTTAGGTTTAGTGATGTATCTTGCTTGTTTAGCAGCAGTAATTCTTGGCGGGGCATCTACAATTGGAACTGCAAGATTAGGATATGAATTTGGTATTTCGGGGATATGGCTCGTTGTTATGATTGGAATCGGAATTATTCTATTAGGAATATTTTTAGTGAAAAAAGTATCGAAATTCAAAATTATTACAATTAGTGAATTGTTAGGTTTACGCTTTAATTCCCAAACGAGAGTAATTACTTCATTAATTACTTTTATATATGTAACCATGATTACTGTAACCCAAGTGATTGGTATGGGAACTATATTAAATGTCTTGCTTGGATGGGACATTAAACTTTGTATGTTACTAGGTGGTAGTGTTGTTGTTCTCTATACACTACTTGGCGGAATGTGGTCTGTAACAATGACTGATATATTTCAATTTATTGTAATGACAATTGGCGTTTTTGTTATTATGTTACCGCTTAGTTTACAAAAGGCCGGGGGATGGGCTAATCTTCAAGAGAAATTACCACAAAGTCATTTTGAATTTGCTAATATTGGCGGCGATAAAATATTTTCTTACTTTCTCTTGTATTGTTTAGGGGTACTAATCGGGCAAGACATATGGCAACGGATCTTTACGGCAAAGACAATTGGAATTGCTAAGAAAGGAACAATTGGTGCTGGAGTGTATTGCGTATTATACTCGCTTGCAATTGCCATTATTGGTATGTGTACAGCGGTTATTTATCCGAACCTAAGTGATCCACAAAGTGCATTTATCACAATGGCAATTTCAATATTACCAGCCGGTTTATTAGGGATTGTCATTGCGAGTATTGTTTCGGCTCTAATGTCGACAGCCTCGGCGACATTGTTAGCTTCTTCAACGTTAATTGTAAATGACATAATAAAAGGTACTTCATCTAAGGGATTAAGTGAGAAAGCTATGATTCGAATGTCGAGAATCGCAACTTTAATTGTCGGAATATTCGTAATTGTAAGTGCTATATGGATTCAGGATGTTATTGTAGCGTTAGATGTTGCGTATGCAATATTATCTGGTTCAGTGTTCTTTCCGATTATTTTAGGCTTGTTTTGGAAACGTGTAACAGACAAAGCTGCGTTTTACTCTATTATTTTAAGTGCAATCGTAACAATAGGTGGTTTAATTGTACAAGGTCTTTCTGCTACAGATCCAATCTTATATGGAATGGCATGTAGTGTCTTATCAATTGTCATCATTTCGTATTTAACCTCACCAGAATTTGAAAAGTATGAAGAGTGGAAAGAACAGCATACCAATGCAGATGTAGATGCGTAAGCAAATGAATTAATGATTTCTGTAAAAACCTTGGAAACAGTTTGACAATTTAAAGGAGGAATTTATATGAGCGCAAACTGGAAATATTTAATTGAAAGAATGCCGCAATTATTAGCACCGAGTATGGCGAAAGATCATCCTAATTTACCAGTTGTAAAAGAAGAAGGGTGTTATTACTTTGGTTTAGATGGAAAAAAGTATCTTGATTTCACATCAGGTATTGCAACGACCAATGTTGGACATCGTCACCCGAAGGTTGTACAAGCAATTAAGGATAGTGCAGATTGTCTAACTCACGGTCCATCTGGAGTTATTATGTATGAGTCAATTTTGCGTCTTGCGGAAGAACTTGGGGAGGTATTGCCACCTAAGCTAGATTGTTTCTTTTTTGCAAATAGTGGTACAGAAGCGATTGAAGGGGCAATTAAGTTAGCAAAATATGTGACGAAAAGACCATATGTTGTTTCTTTTTTAGGTTGTTTCCACGGGAGATCAATGGGATCATTAAGTGTAACAACTTCCAAAAGTAAATATCGGAAGTTTATGCAACCGAATGGGCTAACGTATCAAATACCATATGCAAATATAAAAGATTGTCCAGAAGGGATTGATCCAGAGAAACACTGTGTTGAAAAACTAGAAAGAGATTTTGAAACATTATTTAATCATCAAGTTACACCAGAAGAAGTTGCATGTGTAATTGTAGAGCCTGTGTTAGGAGAAGGGGGATATGTTGTTCCACCAGCAGCGTGGTTAAAGAAAGTTCGTGAAATTTGTAATCATCATGGAATTCTATTAATCTTTGATGAAGTACAAACAGGGTTTGGGCGGACAGGTGAATGGTTTGCGACACAAACATTTGGAGTAACACCGGATATTATGGCAATCGCGAAAGGAATTGCATCAGGCTTACCTCTTAGTGCGACGGTTGCTTCAAAAGAGTTGATGCAGAAGTGGCCTCTAGGAACGCATGGTACGACTTTCGGAGGAAATCCAATTGCATGTGCAGCAGCTTTGGCAACGCTTGAAGTAATGAAAGAAGAACGACTGGTTGAAAATGCTAAAGAAATGGGTGCTTACGTAGTTCAGAAATTGTATGATTTAAAACAAAAACATGCTGTTATCGGAAGTATCCGAGCTGTTGGGTTAATGATTGGAATTGAAATTATCCATCCAGAAACAGGTACACCTAATAGTGAAGCTTTATTTAAAATATTAGATATCGCATTAAAAAAAGGCGTGCTGTTTTACTTCTGTGGAAATTCAAGTGAAGTTATTCGAATGATTCCACCACTTTCTGTGAGAAAGGATCAGATTGATGATGGTTTAACTATTTTAGATGCGGCACTTACAGAATATGAGGAAGAGTTGAAGGTTTTGGTGAAGAACTAAAAAATAGTTGGTGTTGTGATGATTAATAAATTGCATAAAGAGAAGAATTGGCAGTCACTTGTTATGTTGATTTTAGGATTTGGTGCGAGCTTTCTGTTTCTTGCGATTGTAATGAAAAGTTTACCGATGGGAACAGCGTATGCAATCTGGACTGGAATTGGTGCATCAGGAGGAGCTATCCCCGGTATGGTTCTATACGGAGAATCCAAAAGTTTTCTTCGTATTTTGTTTATCAGTATGGTTTTAGGGGCTGCAATTGGTTTGAAATTAATATCGTAAAAAGGTGGTGAAAAACCACCCTTTTTAATTATTTTTTGAAATCAGCAGGAAATGAAAGGCCAATTTGTTTTCTAGCTTCCTCCATAATTTTCGCTGTAATCATAGAAGTTGTATGAGAATTTACAGTGGACTGTAATTGATTTTGTTCAATAAGTTCAATAAATTCTTTTGTTTCGTATGACATGGTTGCAATGGACTGTGGATATGTAATATCTTCAATACGTCCATCAGGATAATGAATCTCTATTTTTGTAGGTGAGCTAATTTTATCAATAATTATGTTACCCTTTTCCCCTTGAATTTCAGATGGTACATATGAATTCGATATTTTAGAGTACATAATTACAGCTTCCATATCATCATATTTTAATAAAAGGCTACCTTCTCCATCTACACCAGAATCTAGAAGGTAGGCATTTGCTTGTACATGAGATGGTGCTCCAAATAGCACAACCATTGGATAAATGCAATACACTCCAATATCCATTAATGCGCCGTTTGAAAGAGCAGGATTAAACGCATTTAGAATGGTTCCTTCTTTATAAGCATCATAACGAGAAGAATATTGGCAGAAACTTGCAAAATAACGTCGAACCTTTCCAATCTTATGTATGTTATCTTGAATGGTTTGGAAGTTGGGAAGAAGGGTGGATTTTAAAGCTTCCATTAAAACGACATTATGTTTTTTAGCGGTTTGAATCATTTTTTCTACTTCTTTTGTATGAGAGGCAAGTGGTTTTTCGCATAATACATGTTTACCATGTTCCATAAAAAGAATAGCTTGTTCAGCATGCAGCGAGTTTGGACTTGCAATGTAAACTGCATCAATTACATCGCTTTTTGCCATGCTTTCTAAGCTAGTAAAAGTGGTAGCTACGTTATATTTACTTGCAAATGCTTTTGCTTTGTCTTTTGTTCGTGAATAGACTGCGGTTAGAGAAAAATCTTTTAGTGTAAGGGAGTCCTCAATAAACTTAGTTGTGATTGTGTTTGTTCCAATTATTCCGAATCGTATCATCTAAATTTCTCCTTCTGTAAAATATTTTCGTGATTGTTTGCCGTAGAAAACTAATTATATAGAGAAGTAAATAAAATATTAAATCATTTGCTTAACCAATATAGATCATATAGTTTCTTTTGATACAATGAAATATAAATGGGGAGGAGAAAAAATGGATATAAAAATTAGAAAGGCAATAGAAGATGATATTGAAAGTATAGCAAAAGTGCATGTTGAGAGCTGGAAGGTAACATATAAAGGGATAATACCTGATGGAATTTTAAATAACATAACACATGAAAGCCGAGAAAAACAATGGAGAAAAATCTTTAAACAAGGGGCATCTGATCAGTATAGATATGTGGCGGAAACGTTAGAAGGAAAAATTATAGGATTTATTGACGGTGGTCCAGAAAGAAGCGGGAAATATAATTGCGATGGTGAATTATATGCGATTTATCTTTTGCAAGAATATCAAGGGTATAAAGTGGGACAACGATTATTTCAATCACTTGTGTCAAAATTTATAAAAAATGATGTTCGTTCTATATTAGTTTGGGTTATATCGAATAATCCTTCAAAAGGTTTTTATGAAAATTTTTCTCCAGAGCGAGTCGATACAAAGTTTTTAGAGAGATTGAATGTTCAAGAAACGGCGTATTGTTGGAGAGATATGGATAATCTTTATAGATTAATATCTAATTGAACGAAATTACACTAATAATATAATTATGTAAACATTTAATAGAATTCAAAAGGAGATATACAACTTACTATGTATATCTCCTTTTTTATCCCGCTATTCGCGGACAGTAAGACCTCCACCTCAAAATTCAGCAAGAGCAAAAAAGTTAGGTGGGGGGACGGGCTGCCCGTAAAAGCCCGATTGGTGAGGGCTAATAATCAGTGGGGGATGAAGAAAAAAACCACTGATTAAAGTTTCACTTTATATGCACTTGGTTGTTGAAGATTTATAGATCATTTTTGCATATCTTAAGATTTTTTATGTACTGTATCTATAACCTATCAAGAGATTGGATTGTAATTAAGTTGAAAATTATAGAAGAAATACATCGCGATGATAAGTGATTATTTAGATATTTCATTGTCAGCAGATTTTGAGAAAACGATGGAAAAATCAGAACAATTAGCATCGCTAGCGAATTGGTGTAATACAAATAAGATTCGTACATTTGCTGGACAAAAACGAAGCAATAGTTTTACAAAAGAAGAACGTCAGGAATATGTAAAACGAATTCGCATTATTTGTGATTTATTTGCACAGCACAATATGTACGTGCTATTAGAAATATATCCGAATACATTAACAGATTGTTTAGACTCAACTCTAAAATTATTAGAAGAAGTGAATCATCCATATTTAAAAATTAATCTCGACTTTCTTCATATATGGGAATCTGGTGCGGATCCAGTAGAAAGTTATCGCCAATTAAAGCCGTGGGTATAGCATTACCATATGAAGAATATATCTGCAGCTGCTCATTTAGATGTCTTTGAACCTAATAATGTATACGCATCAGCTGGTAGTCGAAAAGGAATGGTTCCGTTATTTGAAGGCGTTGTGAACTACGAAGAAATCATTAGAGAAATTCAGGATACGGAACATTTTGCTTCGCTAGAATGGTTTGGATATGATGCAAAAGAGGTATTACGAGAAGAAATCATTCGGTTGAGAAGAAAACAACTGACAGTATTGACTCCATAAAGTGAAACATTTTCGATTGTTAGTGTGATGAAATGCAATATTTTCGTTTTTGAATAAAGATAATATTAGAGTGGAGATAAAAAGAGTCTCGTTTTCCGAGATTCTTTTTTTCATGAATTCAAAGTGTAAGTTATTCAAAAATAGTCTTATTTAAAGGAACCATAATTTACCATGTATTTTATTTTGAAATCTATACATTTTAATATGTAAAGGAGGTGAACGGAAATGGCTAGAAATCGTAATTCTAATCAGTTAGTATCGAACGGAGCACAAGCTGCTCTTGATCAAATGAAATATGAAATTGCGCAAGAGTTTGGTGTGCAACTTGGTGCTGACACTTCTTCTCGTGCAAATGGTTCTGTTGGTGGTGAAATCACGAAACGTCTTGTAGCTATGGCAGAACAACAGCTTGGTGGCGGGTATACTCGTTAATGTAAAGGTATATGAAAGAAGGGAAGAATTCTTCCTTTCTTTTTTTATATCGTTTTTTAGTGAAAATAAATTTTTCCATTTAATAACACGGATATAATGTTGTAAGGATTGGAAAAGTAGAAGTAATGCTATGTTATACTCCAATTTCTTTTGTTATATAAGTTAAACAGCAGACAAAATGTGATAGTCCTGATGAAATTTAAAATTGAATTTCATCAGGGCTACTATATGGAAAGAAATACGAGATGAAAGGTTTCGAAATCAACATGTTTAAAAAAGAAAACTGTTGTTTAATTGCACTTGCATCTGTTCCGCTTGTTATGACATTAGGAAATTCAATGCTTATTCCAATCCTTCCGACACTTGAAAAAAAACTCCATATCTCTTCTTTTCAAGTATCCATGATTATTACAATATATTCTATCGTCGCTATTTTATTGATTCCGATTGCTGGGTATTTATCGGATCGCTGGGGACGTAAAATGGTAATGGTTCCAAGTTTGTTTATTGCAGCTATCGGCGGTGCGATAACAGGTTGGGTATCATGGAAAGTGGAAAATCCGTATGTCTGGATTCTAATTGGAAGGGCGATTCAAGGGATAGGTAATGCTGGAGCAATGCCAGTTGTAATCCCATGTGTTGGCGATTTATATAAAGATGAAAAACAAGTAAGTACGGGTTTAGGGGTTATTGAAACGTCAAATACGTTTGGAAAAGTTCTAAGTCCAATATTAGGTTCTGCTCTCGCAGCAGTAGTATGGTTTTTACCATTTTGGGCTATTCCAGTTTTATGTGCTGTTGCTATCGTCTTATTATTACTATTAGTAAAAGCAAAGAAACAAGAAAATCAAGCACCGCCTTTTAAAGAATTCATTCAATCAATTAGTTCGACTTTCCGAGAAAAGGGAAGATGGTTAGTCGCAATTTTTGCATTAGGTGCTATCATTATGCTCATATTATTTGGAATTCTTTTTTATTTGTCTACGATATTGGAAGAGAAATACAACATTCATGGAATTTGGAAAGGATGTATACTTGCGATTCCATTGCTTGTATTATCAATAAGTTCATACATGGCAGGAAAGAAAATTGGTGACGATCAAGTTGTTATGAAAAAATGTATATATATAGGATTTATATTAGCAGCTGTGTCTGTTATATTGCCGTTATTTTTAAAAGGAATTTACTTGTTAATTCTTTGTCTTGTCATTATGGGGATAGGAATTGGTATAGCTTTACCATGCTTAGATGCTCTTATCACACAAGGAATTGAAAAGGAACAGAGAGGAACGGTTACTTCTTTCTATAGTTCGATGCGTTTTATTGGTGTAGCAGCAGGACCACCTCTATATTCTTACTTTATGAAGGGAACAGATTATGAAGTGTTTTACTTAACCTGCATATTTGCAGTTACGGGAGCAATTATTACAATTATATGGATTAAACCTAAAAAGAATAATGAATCTTTACATTCAGTTCCGAAACCTACATCTTAACTTGGAATTTTATAAGAGATAGCAAAAATCTATCTGTAAATCATTACAAATGGATTTTTTGGTATCTCATTTTAATTGGTTAGTTCTCTTTCGTATTATCAACATAACGACCATAATCAGGTATTGCCAGCTGATCAAAATTTTTAACAAGTTTATTCAGGCCTGTTGTTAATGACTCACCAGATATCGGAGTTCCATGACCTGTAATTGCAATAGAAGGTTGTAAACTCGCTAATTGTTTAACTGAATGCCAAGCTTTTTGCCAATCGGTTGTAAAGTAGCGTGGAGGGCCATTTATCTCTTGCTGTTGCGTGAAAACCTTATAGAGTGAATCCTGTCTTACAGTAATAAAAGCATCACCAGCAATTAGTACATGATCTTTTTGTCGGAATAAAGAAATATGTCCAGGTGAATGTATCCATTTCCAATCTGGTAATTCTGGAATAGTACCATCGGCAGGTAATAATTTGATATGATGGTCTAGATTTATTGGTTCATTTGGGAAAAAAGAAGATATTTTCGCGATTAAACCGCCTTCAACACTAGAGTCAGGTTCTGGATAACTCATTTTACCAGTTAGATAAGGAAGCTCTAGTTCGTGTGCATAAACATTGACATCCCATTTTTTTATGAGTTCAATGACAGCACCGATATGATCAAAATGTCCGTGTGTTAAAATAATAGCCTTCAATTGAATATCTGGGCCAAATCGATTGGTTAGTGCAGAAATAATTTGATTTACAGATTTAGGCATACCTGTATCAATGAGTACACATTCGTTGGTTTCTTGTGGATTTCCGATTAAACAAACATTAACAATTTGAATAGGTAAACAGTAAATATCAGGAGTGATATCTATTCCTAATCTACTTTTGATAGATGTCATAGGGATAAACTTATAATCTTTGCTATATTCCATATAAGTAACGGCTCCTTTTGTGAACAGTATAAATAAAATACGACTTCAATTATTGTTTAACAATTACCTATAAATATACTGAAACGTTATACTTTCTTTTCTAAAACATGAGTTGCTTCAGCATATAAAGAGCAACTCCCCAAACAATAACCCCTGAAATTTTATTTAGAATTGTAATTGTGCTTCCTGATGGATCTACTTTTCCAAGCAATCTCCCTGCAAATGCTAAGCCAAGAAACCAAAGCCAAGAAACCGTAATTGTTGTGAAAGTAAAAGCCCATTTTTCGCTGCCTACATATTGAATAGAGTTTGTGCCAATGACGCCAATCGTATCTAGAATTGCATGTGGATTCAATAGGGAAACAGAGGCGGCAAAGATAATTTGCTTTTTGATAGTCATCTTTTTTGCTTCAATCGTTTCTTTTGTAGACTCACTTTTCCAAATCATCCATCCCATATAAATCAGAAAGAAAAATCCAATTACATAAAGTGTTGTTGTTAACCATGAAAAGGTCAGAAGCATAAGCGATACACCTTGTACTGCAATCAAAATTAAAATTGTATCGCAGATTGATGCGGTTAGAACAACTGGTGTAGCCCGCAAAATAGTTGGTTGACTAGCACCTTGGTTAAAGACAAAGACATTTTGTACACCTAATGGAATAATGAGTCCAAACGCAAGAACCATTCCGTGAAGGATTGCTTCAATCATTTTATTGCCTCCCATATAAATAGCTGAAATATGATAGTGTATATTGTATAAAAGAAAATCAAATTTGTATCCATCCATATGGTTGGATAACAAACCAACCAAAAATAAGTGGAGTGATAATATGGAGCGATTTGACTGGAAGCCAAATGGATTCTCTCCGGTTCCTTTATATAAGCAAATTGAGGAGTATATAAAAGAGAAAATTATAAATGGAGAATGGACGATTGGTACAAAATTGCCGTCGCAGCGAGCTCTCTCACATGCATTTGAAGTGAATCGAAGTACAATTGTAATGGCTTTAGATGAATTAGCAGCGCAAGGATTAATTGAGGGACAGGGGAGAAGGGGGACAATTGTGAGAAACGATACATGGAGTGTATCGACTTTGGCGTCACCTCCTAACTGGAATTCTTATGTAGAAACAGGTATTCATTATCCGAATCTCCCCACCATTCAAGAAATTAATCAAGCCGAATTTTATCCAAATATAATTCGGCTAGGTACTGGTGAGCTTTCACCAGAGCTTTTACCTGAGAAGAAAATGAAGCTAATCATGAAGGAACTTTCGAATAGGCAAATTCCTTTAGGATACGAGGAACCAAGAGGGGACCTCAAATTGAGGGAGCAAATAGCAAAGTATTTACAAAAATATGATATTCTTGCATCGCCAGCATCTATATTAATTGTTTCGGGAGCAATTCAAGCACTGCAGCTTATTTCGATGGGACTTCTATGCAAAGGATCGTCCATTTTACTTGAAAAACCATCTTATTTATACTCTCTCAATATTTTTCAGTCTGCAGGAATGCGTTTGTTTGGTATTCCAATGGATGAACATGGAATTCAGTCGTCACTTATTTCAAGATATAAAAGACAATTCAATGGTTCAATTTTATATACTATCCCGTCTTTTCATAATCCAACAAGTCTTGTCATGAATGAACAAAGAAGGCAAGAAGTTATAAAAATATGTAATGAAATTGGATTACCTATAATTGAAGATGCTGTGTATCAAGATTTATGGCTTGATTCGCCTCCACCTAAACCATTGAAGGCATATGATACAAATGGGATCGTATTACATATTGGAAGTATGTCAAAAGTCATTAGTCCTGGTTTAAGAATCGGCTGGGTTGTTGGACCAGAACCAGTCATCAAAAGATTGGCAGATATAAAGATGCAAATGGATTACGGCTCGAGTTCGTTATCGCAACGAGCTGCTGCAGAATGGTTTGTAAGTGGGTTATATGAGAAACATATACAGCAAATACGAGTTGATTTAAAAAAACGGAGAGACTTTATGCTCGAAATGATAAAGAAATACTGTAGAGATGTGGCAACTTGGCAAATACCAATAGGTGGATTTTATATTTGGCTACATATTGAACCAAACATTTCGATGCGGGAATTGTTTGAAAAAGCATTACATGAAAAAATTCTACTCAATCCTGGAAATGTGTATGATAGAAATGCAAGCCAATATTTACGTCTTTCTTATTCATATGCCTCGATGCATGATATAGAGAAAGGGATTAAAAAGGTGGCAAGATTGATAAAGAACCTTTCAGTATAATAATCATATTTTTTTAGAAGTAAAAAATGATATCATAAATGCGAGTAACTGAAAAAGGGGAAGAAATATGAAACAATATGTCATTTGTCAGGTTATTGATGGAATCAAGTATTTAGCTGCCTATGCAGAAACGAGGCAAGAAGCGATTGAAAAAGCTGAATTACTAGGGTTAAGGACAGGAGGACGCTACGTTGTTGTTACTGCTGAAGAAGCGGAGGGGTTACAGTATCCTTAATATTACTAAGTGAAGCAAGATTATGGAATTGGCATTCTTAAAGAAAAGAAAGAGTCACATGTATAAATAAGAAACGTGGATGGGAATTATTTCATTAATAATCATGGGGAAAAGAGCGAATCTTAGATTCGCTCTTTTCATTTTAAAATAATACAGAAAGTAAATGGAAAAGGTAAGAGAAGAATCTATGAAATTTAGATAGCACTACGAATCTAGATTCTGGTTTTGCTGATTTGTTTTTCAAATTCGATTCCCTTGTCTAAATCGATTAATATATGTTTTGAAATTCCAAGACTTTAAAAACTTTTCAGCAGCGTTAAAGCCAGATTGATAGAGCCATTCTTTCTCATCAGTAGTTAATTGGAATTTTGTGCTTGTAATTGTTCCGGTTGGAATTGTAATGGTTCGTGCTTTTGATTCTTTATCTAGATGACGTAAATCGTGTGCTTGCATCATCGTTTTAAATAAACCTTTAAACATCGAGAGGGGATCTTTATAAGGAACAGGTTCCGCTTGAATCTCATCTTTCACAAAATGAAAGCCAAAAGTAGGCCAGCGAGGTATAGTGGATGAGTCGAAAACCCATACTGGATAATTGCTAAGAAGGCCGCCATCAACCATATAGCAAGGTTGTTCCCATCTAGGTGTTTTCCATTTCACAGGTTCGAAATAGAAAGGAATGGTACTGCTCATTCTGACTGCTTTTGCGATAGAGAAATTCTGGTTTCTAAATCCATAGTTTGGTAAATTATCGGGGAAAATAACCATTTTTCCATTACTAATATCTGAGGCAATGATTTTTAATTTATGTGGATTAGGTAAGTCGCTAAAATTATGAATATCTTTTTTGTGTAGGAGGTCTTCTAACCATTTTTCTAAAAAATCGTTTGAATAAATGCCTAATTTAGCCCATACATTTACCCCTTTTCCTACAAAAGGGATTTTATCAAGTAAATTTTTTTTTATAAATTGATGATAATCAACGTTACTTATAATTGTTTTTAATTCTGTACACGAGTAACCTGCTGCCAGAAGAGCTGCAATAATAGCTCCAGCTGATGTTCCCGCTACACGTTCCCATTCATACCCTTGCTTTGCTAATGCACAAATTGCACCAACATGTGCAATTCCGCGCACGCCACCACCTTCAAAAACACCATCGATTTTCATAGGGATAATTCCTTTCAAAGATTGGATTTGCTGTATAGCAAAAAAGCACGCGAATCACGTGCTTTTTTGCAATAGTTTTTACAGCTTACTTAGCAACCGATGAAGCCGCCCCAGCAGCTAGCTCCAATGATGATTAAAAGGATGAATAAAACGATTAGTAAAGCGAAACCGCCGTAACCGCAACCACCACCACAACTGTAACCGTAACCGCAACCATAACCCATATGGAATGCCTCCTTATAATAAAAATTGAAATAAAGAAAGATGAACAATTTGAGGATCTGCTATAAGGAATGATGAAAGATCGTGTTTGTAGGAACAATGTATACTATGCTGTTTTAAACTTATTCGCGTCCTAAGGATAAGCCCGTTTTTTTTTTGAATAGCTTATTTCGATTTTTTAGGATGAAGGAAATGTCGTATTTATGCTATGATACGAATAAGCACATTTACGTAAGGAGAAGTTATGAGAAACCAGATCGATTCATTAATTGATAAATATGATTTAACACATATAAAAACAGAACTATTAGCTACTATATTTCCATGTGTAAAAGTTATTCCGAGACAAGAAAACTCCCTTTCAATTGGCTGCTCAAAAATGGGGGGAAGCCCTGATGTCCCGTCTACATTTGAATATCCAACTTATGAAGGGAAGGCATTAGATTTTATTGCCCAGTTCCATTTAGCCGATCTACAAGGCGTGGGTATGAAGCATGACTTACCTGAAACAGGTATGTTGTATTTCTTCTATAATGGCAATTATCAACATGAAGGTACTTGGTGTGTTCTATATTATAACGTTTCGACAGAACAACTACAGAGAGTAAGTGATCAACCATCAAAATATACACAATGCGAATTATCATTCAAGCTAACATATAAACTCCCTGAGCTATTTATTGAAGATGAAGCTGATTCGGATCGTTTTCTACAACTATTAGAGGAGTTAATGCCAGATCATTATGATAACCATCAAGTGTTCGGTGAACCGTTCTCGGTGCAAAGAGAAGTATTTGAGGAAGCTGGCGAATATACTGGTATTAATGATCATGAGATGACATTGTTATTCCAAATCGACTCTGATTATACAAATTGTAATATGATGTGGGGAGATTTAGGGATGCTTTATTTCTGCATTGGAAATGAAGATTTAAAGCAACGTCGTTTTGAAAATACATGCTGTGTATTGCAGTCTTGTTAGAAAGAGAAGCAGTAGTTCATTCTCATTGAAAAATCTACTGCTTTTCTTTTATAGTATATGTTTCTTGAAAATATAAAACTTATTATATTAACATGCATATTAACAAATATGAATAATTACATATTTTCTTTTTGAAAAAGTATTATATACTTTAAAAATATATGAATACTTTTATGACTTTAAGTAGAAAGGCATGACTAGATGAGATGAAGAAAACAAACAAATATATGACAACAGTCGCACTTTGTTCAACGATTTTGATTGGTGGTTTACAAGTTCCGGCTGTTTCTTATGCAGCTACAAACCAAAAAGTCGCGATTACACAAACAGATGCTAAATTGTTAGGGAATTTTCAGAAAGAATTAAAAAAACATATTGATAATCGCGAAGAGAATATTACAATTACGTATAAAACAAAAGCTAAGAATGGTAGAGAAGTAATGGATACGCTCTATAAAGAGTATACTAAAATAGTAAATACAGATGAGTACTTAAAATATAATGTAGCAAGTACAAAATATTCAATTCGTGGTATACCAGGAAATTATACTTTCACATTACAAATTACATATCGTGAATCAAAAGAACAAACACAATATGTAAAGGCGCAAGCAAAATCAATTGTAGGTTCTATTTTGAAGGCGGGCATGGATGAGCATGAAAAAGTGAAGGCAATTCATGATTATGTTGTGAAACATGTTTCCTATGATACTTCTTATAAGGCTTATACAGCATATGAAGCATTGGCAAATCGCTCTGCTGTGTGTCAAGGATATACATTATTAACATATCAATTACTAAAAGAAGCAGGGATTCAATCCCATATTGTAACAGGAAAAGGGAATGGGCAAGCTCACGCTTGGAATCTAGTGAAAATTGAGAACAAATGGTATCATCTTGATACTACATTCGATGATCCAGTTCCAGATAAAGCTGGTCGTGTCACATATTCTTATTATAATATGTCTGACGAGCAGTTAGGAAGGGACCATGAGTGGGATCGTAGTAAATATCCAAAAGCATCAACTAATTACTATAATGAATTAACAAGTAAGATAAAAACAGGTGGTTCTAAAGCGGTAGTATACCAACAAATGCTAAAAGATACGAACTTAGTTTATCTTTCCGCACAATACGGAGCTGAAAACTACAATGAACTTAAAGGTAAACTGCAGAAGCAATTCACTGCAAAGCCTACAAAAGTAGAAGTGCGTTATAAACAGTCAATGGATGGAACAATGCAAGATATTAAAAAAGCATTAAATGAACTGTCTTGGCCAAAAGGAGCGAAGCGAGTTTCATACCAAGTTGCACCATATAGTGCGGTGGCAGGATATTCATTAGCGACAATTACATTTACGTATTAATGAAAAGGAGCATCTGTAATAGATGCTCTTTTTGTATTTGTGAGTGTGAACTGTTCGTGACGGTTAGAAAGGAATCGGTTATAGTTATAATATGGTAAACTAGGGTGTAGGTGTAGAATGTCTTTGTTTGAAAATAATATATTTGTAATCGCTTACCTATGTTTGATAATCGGACTAATTGTTTTGTATCTCACTTACTTTGTTTATAAAAAGGTTATTTTTAAACACTTCTATACACACTACTCGTACTAGGAATATAGAAGAAAAGCTTGATAGAATTATTGAATTATTTGAAAGAGACAAAGAATAACCATACATGAGCTGGGGAGGAAGAAAGTGGCTAATTATATTAAAGAAATACGAAAAAGAGTAGGACATGACTATATCATTTTAAATTTTGCAGGGGGATGCGTCTGTAATGAGAAGGGCGAAGTGCTTTTACAAAAAAGAGGGGATAATGAAGGTTGGGGATTTCCAGGAGGAGCAATGGAGATTGGGGAATCGGCTGAAGAAACTGCAATTCGAGAAATAAGGGAAGAGACTGGGTATATGGTAGAAGTAGATGAGTTTATAGGTGTATATACAAAGTATTTTCAAACATATCCGAATGGAGACCAAGCACAGACAATTGGAATGTTTTTTAAATGTTCTATACTTGGTGGCAGTAAAAAAATAGATGGAGAAGAAACTTTAGATTTGAAGTTTTTTCCGTTAGATCAAATGCCTGTTCTTTTTAATGAACAGCATAGAGATTGTTTAGAGGATATTTTAGAAGGAAGGACAGCTGTATATCGTTAAAGAAAATTCCAAGAAAAAAGAAGCTAATATAATTTAGCTTCTTTTTTCTTTATATGTCTATTTCCACCAATCATCAAACATCGATGCTGGTACTTGTCGTTTATGTTCGCTTACTGTATAACGTTTTTCAATTTTTTCTGCAACATCTTCTGGAACGTTTTTTCCCTCTAGATAATCATCTAGTTGATCATATGTAATACCTAATTCTGTTTCATCCGCTTGCCCCGGTTTTTCATCTAATAAATCTGCTGTTGGCATTTTCAAGTAAAGGCGTTCATCGGCACCTAATTCTTGTAATAAACCTTTTCCTTGTCGTTTTGTTAAGCCTGTAAGTGGTAGAAGATCGGCACCGCCATCTCCGAATTTTGTAAAGAAACCTGTTACAGCTTCAGCAGCATGGTCTGTTCCGATAACAAGTAAACCTTGTTGTCCGCCAATTGCATATTGTGTGACCATACGAAGACGAGCTTTAACGTTTCCTTTGTTAAAGTCTGTTAAGGATTCGCCTAATAGGTCTTTATATTGGTTAGAAAATGCATCGACAGCCGGAGCGATATCAAAAGCAATTGATTGATCTGGTTTAATAAATTGAAGTGCTAATTGTGCATCATCTTCATCTTTTTGCACTTTATATGGAAGACGTACAGCAATAAACGTTGCATTACCTCCTTCATTGCGAACCTCTTCAACAGCAAGTTGTGCTAGGCGACCTGCTAGTGTAGAATCTTGTCCACCACTAATTCCAAGCACAAATCCTTTTGCGCCGGTTTTTCTTAAATAGTCTTTTAAGAAGTCAATTCGTTTACGAATTTCTGCCTTCGGATCGATTACAGGCTGAACATGTAATGCTTTCATAATTTGTTCTTGTAATGTCATTATGTTTTCCTCCTATTCATTTAGAACGAGCGATAAGTATATATGTACTGATTCATAAAGTGAAACTTCCATCCGCGGGGAGGTTTCATCCCCCGCGGATGGAAAGCCCGCACCAATCGGGCTTTTACGAGCAGTTATCCCCCACCTATCTTCCTATGCGCTCTCTCAATCTTGAGGTGGGGGTCTTACTGCCCGTTAATGCGGGGTAAATCTCCATTCTTATTATTTCGCAAAATTAACGAATATACAATAGGTTGAACGTATGAATATGAATGTAGTTATTATAATGAAACTGCTTCGTTTAATCAATTTTTCTGTAACCTTTCAAAAATGTAAGGTTTTTGTCATTTGAATCGATGGAAGATATTTCTTCGCTTTATTATGATAGCAATATAGTTATTGAGAGAGCGGAGGGTACAACATGAATATTAGAGAATTAGCGTTTCGTAATGTAACGCGAAATAGACGAACATATTCAGCTTATTTTTTGAGTAGTGCATTTGCAATTATGGCCTTTTTTGTTTATTCATTTTTTGCTTTTCATCCTGCATTAAGTGCGGGGCAATTGGGACAATATGTGTTTGTAAGTATGTCTTTCGCACAATTTATTATTTATCTTTTTACATTTTTCTTCATTCTATATTCAATGAGCATGTTTTTAAAAACTAGAAAGCGTGAACTAGGAATTTTAATGATGCTAGGTATGACAAAATTTCAATTAAAACGTCTTATCTTTTTTGAAAATGTAATGATTGGGATTGCGGCTATTATTACGGGTATTATTTGTGGAATGATATTTTCAGGGATATTGATTGTGGTGGCACCATTTTTGTTAAAGCTAGATTTACCTTTATCATACTATGTACCAACGACAGCAATTGTTGTAACAAGCACTATGTTTTTTATCTTATTTATTATCATTTCTTTCTTTAGTGCAGGGTTAATTCGTAAAAATCAAATTATGAAACTATTTAGAGGTTCAGTAAAAGCCAAACCTGAACCAAAAGCATCTATTATTTCTTCAATACTAGCCGTATTATTACTTGGCGCGGGATATTTAGGTGCTTTAACTTCGCATGGTGCCATGGTGTTTATTATGTTAATTCCTGTAACGACAGTTGTCATTATTGGCACATACTTATTTTATAAGCAGCTCAGCGTATTTATTATTCGAGTATGCAAGAAGAGTAAACGGTTCTATTGGACAAGAACAAATATTATTACTCTCTCAGATTTAGCGTACCGTATGAGAGATAACGCGCGAATGTTCTTTATTGTTACGATTATTTCAACTGTAGCATTCTCAGCCATTGGTACATTAGTAGGCTTTGCTTCTATGACAAAGGGAATTATGGAGCAACCCATTGCATTTCATTATCAATCTAAACAAGGGAATGAAAATGAATCCGGGCATGTAGAATTGATTGAGCAAACATTAAAGAAACATAATATATCTGCTGAAAAAATAGATATTGCATCAAAGCAGACTGAAAATAAACCATTAAGAGGTGTGACTTTTGTAAGAGAATCTGATTATAAAAAGTATGCAAAATTAGCGGGGGAGCCAGTTGATTTATTAACTGAAAATGCAGTTCTATTTCTATCAATAGAAATACCCGGTCCACCGCAAAAAGAGAGAAAAACAATTGAATTACCGAATGATAACAAATCGTTGCAGGTGAAAAAAGTTAATACATCTTCTCTTGGTAAAGTACTTACTGGAAATATATATGTAGTTTCAGAGGCTCAATATAATTTATTACAAGATGGATTTAAAGAAGTAAAAGATTATATGTATAAAACAAAGGAAATGAAAAATGAAATTGAAGCTGGAAAAGAACTCACAAACCAGATAAAAGCCCATCAAGAGCATTCAAGGCTTAGTGCGGCAGAATATGATCAAAATCAGGCTTTACAATTTGCTGGACCTATTTTGTTTGTAGGATTCTTTATTGGTATTGTATTCTTTGTTTGTGCAGGTAGCTTTCTATACTTCCGTCTATTCTCGGACTTAGAAGATGATTATCGTTTATTTGATTCCATTCGAAAAGTGGGATTAACAAGTAGTGAGTTAGCAAAAGTAGTAACAATTCGATTGGCGTTATTATTCTTTGTTCCAATTGGTGTTGCAACATTACATGGTGCGGTTGCGTTAACAGCTTTAGGGCAAATGTTTGAGTATTCGCTTTTCAAAGAAAATGCGATTGTGTTAAGTATATTTGTCGGCATTCAAATTGTATATTTCATTATGATACGATCTCGTTATTTAAAGCAATTGAAGGAACGATTGCGGATCAATTAAACATAATATTTAAAGTCCCTAACATGTAGATGGAGACCGTGTTAGGGACTTTTATTTAAATGGTTATATAATATAAATGGGGAGGAATAATGAAAGAATGGCTGACTATATTTGACGAGAATGGAAATAAGCAAGGGAAGAAACTACGTGATGATGTTCATCAGGATGGGGATTGGCATGAAACATTTCATTGCTGGTATCATACTAGCCGCCACTTTTGCTGTGCTAACAACCCAGCAATTGCTAGGGCTGTTTATGTTTGGATTTGTAGTTGCACTAGGGGTTATTATCGATACATTCCTTGTGCGGACATTGCTTGTTCCATCAATTATGCTGTTATTAAAGAAGTGGAGTTTGTGACCACAAAAAATTAAGTAGTACAATCAAAAATGTCTTTTTCGTCAGAATATTTGATGGAAAAGACGTTTTTTATGTTGAGAAAAATTTTGAAGCAGGAAAATAGGAGCGAGAAAACGAATGTTGTTAATAATTGTAAGCGTATTCAAAAGGAGAGAATAATATATTTTTTAGGAGGGATTATGATGAACAGTAGTACAGCGAATAAACAAAAAGGTATTCAATTAATTCCGTTTACGGTCGACAAAGTAGTAGAGCAAGTAAACGAAATTCCACCAGGTGTACAACTGATTCATGCTCCTGGAGTTTGGGAAAAGAGTGCAAAAGGAAAAGACATTGTCGTTGCTGTTTTAGATACAGGTTGTGATGTGAATCATATTGATTTAAAAGATCGAATTATTGGCGGAAGAAATTTTACTGAAGATTATGAGGGGGACCCGAAAGTTTATCTTGATAATAATGGCCACGGTACGCATGTTGCAGGAACAATTGCAGCAGCAGAAAATGGGGTAGGGGTACTGGGAGTTGCTCCACTTGCAAAATTATTAGTGTTAAAAGTATTATCAGGAGATGGTTCAGGAAGCTATCAACAAATTATTGAGGCAATTGATTATGCAGTGCGTTGGAGAGGTCCGAATCAAGAACGGGTACGGGTCATTTCTATGTCACTTGGTGGGCCACAAGATGTTCCAGAATTACATGAAGTCATTCAACATGCGGTGAAACAAGATGTACTTGTTGTATGTGCTGCAGGAAATAATGGAGATTGCAGTGATGAAACAGAGGAATTAGACTTTCCAGGTGCCTATTCAGAAGTAATTGAGGTAGGCGCTGTTAATTTAGAAAGGAAACTCGCTTGCTTTAGTAATTCAAATCAAGAAATTGATTTAGTAGCACCAGGGGAAGGGATTCTCTCTACTTATCCAGAAGGAAAATATGCAGTATTAAGTGGAACATCAATGGCTACGCCACACATTGCCGGAGCATTAGCGCTTCTTATTAAGCAATGTGAGAGAGAGTATGGTAGAAAGTTATCAGAACCAGAAATTTATGCACAGCTTATTAAGCGTACTGTACCTTTAGGATATGAACGAACATCTGAAGGAAATGGTTTAATAGATTTATTAAAAGAATAGCTGTTAACTAAAAAAACATCTCATTTTGAAATGAGATGTTTTTTAGTATGGTTCTGTTGCATGTAAGATTGTATCAAGTAATCCTGGGAATCTAACGTTTAAATCTTCTGTTCGGATCGAAATAAAACGCTGTGTTCCTTCTATACGTGTATACATTACACCTGATTCACGTAAAACTTTAAAATGATGGGATAAGGTTGATTTTGCTACAGGAATATTTAGCGAACCGCATGATTGTTCACTTTGTTCCAATAGCATGTTTACAATTTGTAAACGAATTTGGTCGCTGAGAGCATATAAGACAGAAGAAAATTGAATTTCTTCTCGATTTGGATGGTATAGTGTTCGCATAATTTCACCTACTTTTATAAGTTCTTTCAGTTGCACTATATCATATCACGTGCTATATTTCTATTGTTCGAATATATTTGAACAATAGAAATATAGGGGGATGAAAATGAATTATACGACGTTGCTAAAGGCAGGATTACAAGTTTCTCAAATTGGTTTAGGAACAAATGCAGTAGGGGGCCACAACTTATTTTCGAATGTAAATGAACAAGAAGGAACGAAAATGATTGAGGAAGCTATAAGGCAAGGAATTACATTTATAGATACAGCGGATGCATATGGTTTTGGAAGGTCTGAAGAATTAATTGGAGAGACAATTAAAGGAAAACGACAAGATGTTATGCTTGCTACAAAAGGAGGAATACAGCCTTTATTAAAGGGCTCTACTTGTATTAACAATGAACCAAATTATTTAAGAAGTGCAGTAGAAAATAGTTTGCGAAGACTACAGACAGATTATATTGATTTATATTATTTACATTTTACGAATCCAGAAACTATGTACATAGATTCAATTGGAGAACTTGTTCGTTTAAAAGAAGAAGGGAAAATTCGTTCAATCGGAATATCAAATGTGAATCTAACTCAGTTAAAAGAGGCAAATCAGTTTGAGGATATTGATGTACTGCAGTCTCCCTATAATATGTTAGATCGTACAGCAGAGAAAGAACTTTTACCATATTGTATAGAAAAAGGGATTTCATTTATTCCATATGGACCTCTTGCTTTTGGAATTTTAGGTGGTGAATATACGGAAGATTTGAAATTAGATGAAAAAGATTGGCGCTGGGACGTATCGTTATTTGAAGAACATACATATAAGAAGAACTTTATGAAAGTTAAAAAATTAAAAGATTTTGCTAGAAAAAAAGATACAACATTATCTAATATAGCGCTAGCCTGGCTTCTAAATCAAAGAGGAATTGATACAGTAATTCCAGGCGGGAAACGTGCAGAGCAAGTGATAGAAAATGTAAAGGTAGTAGATGTCTGGCTAAATGAGAGTGATTTGGAATATGTACAATCTATTTTAGAGGATTAATAAAGAGGGGTGAAACGTCTACCCCTTTCTTACCATTTAAGGAGATGAAAATGATGAATAAAGTTATGATTATATTTTTTGTCATAATGTTTATGATTGGAACAGATACTTTTTTAATTTCACCACTTTTACCAACATTACAAACGGTATACGGGGTTCCAACAGAAATTTCGGGATGGATGGTAAGTGCGTATGCATTAGGGTATGCTGTATTCGCACTTATTGCCGGCCCTATTTCTGATGGGTTAAATCGGAAGAGGGTAATGCTAGGAGGCATGAGCTTTTTTGCGATTAGTACGTTTTTATGTGGATTAGCACCGAGTTTTTGGTGGATGCTAACATTTCGTTTTTGCTCAGGGGTAAGTGCAGCATTTGTATCTCCGCAAGTGTGGGCATCTATTCCACTTCTTGTACCAAAAAATCAAATTGTGAAATTTATCGGAATTGCAACGGCAGGATTGTCGTTAGCACAAGTGCTTGGTTTACCTATTGGAGCGTATTTAGCAACAATACACTATACAACCCCTTTCTTTACAATTGGTATTTGTTCAGCGATACTTGTCATTTTTATTTATGTTGTAGTGCCGGAAATTCACCCGCTACAAATAGAACAAAAGCGTCAATCCATTATAAGTCGCTATCAACAATTATTGGGGAATTCCAAGGTTTCACTTTCTTATTTTGCATATTTTCTCTTCCAAACTGGCAATTTTGCAGCATTTTCATTCTTTGGAGTATGGTTAACCACTCAATTTGGATTACAAGTAAACGAAGTAGGAACCGCAATGCTTATACTTGGATTAGGAAATCTAACAGGTAATATTTTAGGACCTAGATTTGTTAAAAAACTAGGTTATGCTTCTACTTTTTATGGTGGTATTCTTGTTGTAGCTGGTTTATATGTCATTTTACCGCATTTGAAACAAATTCTATTGGTTGAGCTATTTTTCTTTATCTTATTTTTTATTACAGGAATTTTATTTGTGTTAATGATGAGTCACTTGCAAAAAATGTCTAACACAGCTAGAGGAACCGGTGCAGCACTTGCAAACTCTTCTATGTATATTGGACAAACGATAGGGGCTGCGGTCGCAGGAGTTTTCTTTGCATCATTTCATAGCTTCGTATCAATTGGTTATTTTACAGCTGTTACGTATGTAATTGCATTTCTCGTGTTTAGAAGAAGTGATCGGCATATAGAACAAGAAATAGGAGAGAAACAGAACGTTGTTTCATAATAAAATAACTATAAAAAAATTATGTAAACAAAAAAACAAAAAGCACTGTTTTAGACACATTACTAAAACAGTGCTTTTCGTTTAGACTGAACAGTTGCAGCATTTTCATCTTCGATTCCTGCTTCTTCAATAATTCGTTTTTTTGCTTTATCTAATAGGTGATTGACTGTTTCACCAAAATAGTTAGCTTCGCGCTTTGTGCGGGCTGCTCGTAAACATTTATAGTTTTCTATCAGTTCCTCTTTTTCAGAGTCTGTTAAGAAATCTTCTATTTTCTTTTTTGTCATACGACACAACCTTTCTTCTGACAGACGACGCAATTCAGAAATATTTATTTCTCATTATAACAGTAATTTTTAGATGAAGTATAGACTAACGTCGTAATAATTTGTCAATTTCTTGAATTTTCTCATCCGCTTTACCAATTTGTGTATTTTTTGCTTGTTCACCACCGAGAGCCTGATGAAGTAAGAAAGTTTGCCCAGAAATGGCAGTCACAATAGAAACTTTAATAATCTCTTTTATTGTTACCGCATCAAATAAAACGAGCCCAAGAAGTGCAGCAAGACTACCAGTCAAAATATCAGTAAAAAAACCAAGGTGGAAAAATGTTTTTAAACGGCGTGGAAGCAATAACTTGCCTTGGTTATTGATCAGATGGGAAACGAAACCAGTAACGCCACCAATGAGAACAGCAGTTAGCCATTGATACATCTCCATCAAATCCACTCCTTTTAGTATATAAAATTCGGACTACGTTGTATGGATTCCTTTTTCAATTTCATATACAAATATTGAGAAAATTTGGTTTGGCTACATGCATGTTCAATTTTATTATAACAGAAAATTCTGGTATATTTCAGTCTATTATATGACGTTCTTTTTCATTATTATAAATCTAGAGAAGGAGGATGAGAAAATGCAAATAGATTACCGAATAAGAAGTGTAGAGGATTATACGCCCAATATTGGACAACTTGTTAGTATGCTTGAGCATACAAGAGCGGTTACATTGCAAGAAATAAAGGATTTAACAGTTGGAGATTTAGATTTTATCCTGGTTGATGGTGGCAATTCTATCGGAGCATTGTTAAAGCATATTGCTGCAATAGAAAAAGTTCATCAGCTTATTTCCTTCCAAAAACGAGATTTTACAAAAGAGGAGTTGAAGGTTTGGAATGACGCTCTTTTCTTAGGAGAAGCGGGAAGAAAAATCTGTGGATATGAAGTACAATACTACGTACAACTTTTAAATAAAGTTCGAGAAGAATCGTTGCGATACTTAAAAGAACAAGATGATGATTGGTTAATGTCAGAAGGACGATGGGATAACGGAGTCGTATATAATCAGTACTATTTGTGGTTCCATGTACTAGAAGATGAGATCAGCCATCGGGGACAAATAAGAACGATAAAAAAACGAATATCTGAAAATTTAGTTAAATAAAGTAGCTTTTCAAAATAATATTTCATATAATGAGATTAACTAAAAGAAGAACGGAGTGATGTATTATGGCGATGATTTATATGAGTGTTAAAGCGAATACAAAGGTGGACGGAAAGAGCGGGACTTTGTAAGGAATCGCGCTATCCTTCCGCTGGGCTCAAAATAGGGAGGATATAAATTTGAATCAAAATCGATTAGAAGCATTTGGATGGGATTCTTTTTTTGAGGATCAATCTTTAGAAAAGTATGAAATAGGTCGAATTTTACTTGAACATAAGCACATGTATCGTATTATTTGTGATGATGGCGAATATATAGCAGAGTTATCTGGAAAGTTTCGGCATGAGGCGCTAGATAAAGGTGATTATCCAGCAGTTGGTGATTGGGTGCATATAAAGAAAATAGAAGAGGAAAGCAAGGCAATTATTCATCGTGTGTTTCAAAGAAGAAGTTCCTTTTCTAGACAAGCGGCCGGTGAAAGAATGGATGAACAAATTGTGGCAGCGAACGTTGATTATTTATTCTTAGTAAATGCGCTTAATCATGATTTTAACGTAAGGAGAATCGAGCGTTATTTATTATTAGCTTATGAAAGTGGGGCAATGCCTGTTATTGTTTTGACGAAAAGTGGCCTATGTGAAGATGTGGAGCAAAAAATATTGGAAACAGAAGCGGTAGCTATTGGTGTTCCAATATTTGCAGTTGATAGTCTGCAACAAGCGGGAATTGAATCTTTGCAACAATTTGTCGCTCCTGGTAAAACGATCGCTCTCGTTGGTTCATCTGGTGTGGGTAAATCTACTTTGTTAAATGCATTAATGGGAAGTGAAGTTGCAAAAACAGGTGGTATTCGCGAAGAGGATAGTAAAGGACGACATACTACGACCCATCGTGAGTTGTTCCAGTTACCGAGTGGTGGTTTAGTTATTGATACGCCAGGAATGAGAGAGCTTCAACTATGGGAAGGGAGCGAAGCGATTCATGCGACGTTTTCTGATATTGAAAAATTTGCGGAAGAGTGTCGTTTCCGTGACTGTGAGCATGAAAATGAACCTGGATGTGCAGTTCAAACCGCCATTGATGAAGGTATTTTAGCAGCAAACCGTTTGCGGAATTATAAAAAGCTGCAAAGAGAAATTGCATATGCGATGAGAAAACAAGATCCGGTACTTGCTCGTGCTGAGCGGGGAAAGTGGAGAAAAATAGCGAAGCAAAATCGGAAAAAGTAGCATAGAGTGAGAACCAAAAGCGAATGGAATGCTTTTGGTTTTTTGTCATTTATTCTATAAAAATAAATAATTATAGTCGAAAAATAAAGGAATTTGTTATATGCGTGTATAATTATTGAAAAGTAGACTATTTATAAAGGAGAAGAATATGGGAGTGTATTGGGGAACAAAAAGACATTCTTGGCTTAGTTATGTTTCATTCTGGGTAAGTATTTCATTTTTTCTTATCTTTTTAATTGAAGTGTTTGTATTTAGAACACTTTTTAATAGCTCGAGTGGTGTCATGCAATTTATTAAATATTTTTATTTCATATTTGTGCCATTAAATATCATTATTAGTTTAAGACTATTGTTTAAAAAGAATGAAAAGAAAATATTACCGATTTTTAGTTTTATTGTGTCATTACTCTTTGCAAGCTTAATAGCGGTATTAGCTTTAGCTGCGACAGGGAAAGTATTTTAATGAAAAACAGGAATGATAAATGTCATTCCTGTTTTATTTTGGTGAATTCTATTATAGGGGGAAAGTTATTAAGCAGATGAATAAGGAAAGGGAAGTGATGTATGGTACAATAAGCTTGATAGTGATAGAGAAAAAGGGTATATAAAATACTCATTGTTTTTTAGTAAGAGAGGGGTTATCTTATGCTATACGAGGATTTGATGTCATTATTTCAAGCTGCTCCAACGGAAGATGGAAAAAATGGCTGGAAATATGTAATCCAAGAAAAAGATGGTAAGTATTCAATTGTTAATGATGTATCAACAGAACATATGAGTATAGAATTGTTTTTTAATGAATATGACGAGTTGCGAATTACTTTATATAAAGAGGGTCAGCCAATTACAACTATACAACGAATAGCAATCTTAAAAACCGAGTTAGAAGAAGATGGAGACGGGATTCAATTTGTTTTAGAGCGTATGCCGAGTCGGATGATTCGGTTACAATTAAAACCATTTCTTGCAGTAGAGATGGGGCTATATTGGGAAGTCTGTGAAGATTGTGAGTAAAAAAGCATCCGGACATATCGGATGCTTTTTTACTATGTTTTTTCTAGTTGTTTATATGCGATAATTGGCAGAAGAATGATGCTAACCCATCCGATTATTGGATACAAGATGTGAAGAAGTTCACTGTAACCAATGTAGCTAAAGGCATAACTAATTAATAAAATAAAATAAACAATATTGTTGTTTTTCCAACCGGTGATAGACTGCATTTGTTTTGTCATCCCAAATACATTTCCAACTAATGTTGTAAACACTTCTCCAAAAATAATTAGGACAAAGAAGAAATGAAAAGTAGCATTAAATCTTCTTACTACTTCAGCCATAGGAATGTTATATTGATAAAATTGGTCAACAGATAAAATGGCTAAATGACTACATAATAAAATAAAGCATAGTCCAGCTCCTCCTAAAATTCCGCCCCATAGAATGGCTTTTCGATCTTTTACTTCACTTGCTAACGGCACTAGAACACTTTGAGCGAGAGAAAGATTTAAGGCGACATATGTAAGTGGGCTTGTTACCCATTTCATATTCCACTTTTCTGTAGGAACAGTGTTAAGGATTGGTACTGTGCCATGAATAAAAGTTATAATAGCAAGTCCGATAATGAAAATCATCATAATTGGTACTACAATTGTATTCACTTCAAATACACCTTGCAATCCACGGCTACCAATAATAATACATGCGATAACTGTAATGAAAATACCGAGTTGTCGTGGTAGACGAAGTTGTTCTTCGAATACAGCACCAGCACCTGATAGCATAACGCTTGTTACACCAAAAAGTACGAGTAATAACAAAGTGTTTATCACATTTCCAAATACATCACCAAACAAATATCTGTTAAATTCTTGAGCAGAAAATGCACCAATTTGTGAAGAAAGTAACATCATCTTTGTACCTAGCCAAATAAAAAAAATTCCACTTATGCATATTCCGATTGTTCCGTATAATCCGTTAATCGTAAAAAATTCAACAATCTCTCGCCCTGTTGCAAATCCAGCCCCGACGACAGTCCCAATATAAGTAGCAGCAACTTTTTTAGCTACTTGCCATTGCTGATTATCCATGTAATCCCTCTTTCTACTATGATGAGCTTGACCTATTATTATGCATATGTGTGAGCTTGGACAATTAGACATATGAAGTGAAAGAAAGGGTACATGGATTTTTTAGCATTAGGGAATGATTAAAGTTGTTGCAACTTTATTACATATAAGCGGATGATTTGGACGAGTAGGGAATTTATGGTACAATAAGAGTGTATTATTAAAAGAGAATAATTCTAAAAAAGTAAGAGGAGTGGATTGAATGAGTACGAAAACAAATGTTGTTGAAGTATTAAACAAGCAGGTAGCAAACTGGAATGTGTTATATGTAAAAATTCATAACTATCACTGGTATGTGACAGGCCCACACTTCTTTACATTACATGAAAAATTTGAAGAATTTTATAATGAAGCAGCAACGTATATCGATGAACTAGCAGAGCGAATTTTAGCGTTAGAAGGAAAACCATTAGCAACAATGAAAGAGTATTTAGAAACATCTACTGTACATGAAGGTACAAGTAAAGAATCAGCTGAAGAAATGGTACAAACATTAGTAAATGATTTCTCAGCAATCATCCAAGAGTTAAAAGAAGGTATGGAAGTAGCAGATGAAGCTGGAGATGAAACATCAGCAGATATGCTATTAGCTATTCATACAACATTAGAACAACACGTTTGGATGTTAAGTGCATTCTTAAAATAAGATATAAAAAAACCTATTGAAAATTCTTTCAATAGGTTTTTTTATGATTTTTCAGCTTTCTTTTTATGGTATAATATAGTAAAAAGGAGGCGATGCAATGTTTCGCTTTTTCAAAAGTGGAAAAGAGGAGAGGTCAATTACGAAAGACGAATTAGAGCAAGCAATGGCTAAATTTCTGGAAACAAATGCAAATATTGTTTATACAGTATTAGTCAATGAAGATTATACAGTGAATTATGATTTGTTAAAACCGTATTTACCAGCATTTCCTACAAATACGTTCATTATAACGAAGGAAACACTGGAGGTATTTGAACATACAGAAGAAAATTTAGAACTCGTAAAAGAGATTGATCTTGTGCAAAGAGCAGTAGACCAATACGTTACAGAAAAAGAAATGTTTCCTATTGTAGAAGACGATGAGAATCGTCTTATATGTGGAATGAAACTAGCACCGTATTTAGATCGTATATTAAAGCGAAATTTATATATTTCAGAGAAGCATTATTTAGTATCCAGTCAGCCGGATAAAAGTAAAAAAAATATTGTTTAACAAAAAACAACAATTATATAATTGTTGTTTTTTGTTACGAAAAGAAATTTGAGTCTAGAATAATAGATTGATTTTTCTGTCTATTGGTGTTTTATTTAATATATAAGAGATTGAGAGGAGCGATGTATTATGAAAAATTATAAGTCAATTAATGAACATTATCCTAAGAATAGAGGTAGTTACTGTTAATTTGACAGTATAGTATTTACCGGAACCTTAGGATAACTGAAAATGTGTTAGAGAAGTATATATCCCTAAAAAGGTTACGGGAGGAATTTATGTGAGTAACATTACGTATACAAGTTTATTAAATGAAACACTAGCATGTTATACAAAGAAAGGGAGTTTAGAAGCGTATCGATATATCACAAAAAATGCTGATAAGGTAACTGGTAATAAAGCTCAAATATATAATTTTAGATATGCATTAGCAAGCGCGTCTGGACTTGAGAAAGAAGCTTTACATATAATGAAAGAAGCGATTGTAGAAAATAAATTTTGGTATAGCTATGAGTACCTAATTACAGACGACGATTTGAAAGCCCTTCATAGATATAAAGAATTTCACCAGATGATTCAGCTATGTAAAGAAAGGGAAGAAGTAGCAAAGAAATCTGAACAAGCTGATTTGAAAATTATACAAGGAAATAACGGTATTGATAACAATTTACTCATTGCATTGCATGGGGATCAAGAAAATATAAAAATAACAGAACCATATTGGCAATCGGTTGTGTCGCAAGGTTATTTGTTAGCATTACCGCAATCTTCTCAAATTCAATTTTCAGAAGGATATGTATGGGATGATATAGAAAAGGGATCGCGTGAGTTAAAGGAACACTATGGAAGTATTGTAGCTAGGAATCGTGGTGAAGTAGAGCATGTAATTATCGGGGGGTTCTCCGCTGGAGCAAGAGTTGCATTACATGCAATCTTAAAGGAACACATTATTGTAACAGGCTTTGTTTTTGTGGCACCATGGATTCCTGAGATTGAAGAGTGGGAAGACTTGCTGAATCAATTGAAAGATAAAGGTATTAAGGGATATATTGTTTGTGGAGATCAGGATGAAGATTGTTTTGAATGTACACAGAAATTTGTGAAGCTATTGGAAACGAAAAATATAAATCATGAGTATAAAGTTATATCTAACTTAAACCATGATTACCCTGAGAGCTTTGAAGAAATATTACAGCAAGTAGTTGGATATATTGCAGGTACAGATTTATAAAAAAGATAGGATAAAAAAGGAGTGCATTACATAGAATGATGCACTCCTTTTTTTGTATTATAAGTCAAAAGCTTCTGCCAACAAACGATATGACTTTAATTTATCCTCAAATTGATGAGTGATGGTTACAATCATAAATTCCTCAGTATTGTAAGCCTTACTCAAGTTTAAGATTTGTTCTTTGACGTATCTTTGATCACCTACAATCATACGTTGACGATTTTCTTTAATTCGGAATCGATCATGGGTGCTATAAGCATAATTTTGTGCTGTTTCAATGGAAGGAGTACCAGTTGTGCGTTTTCCTTGTTCTAATAATAGAATGGATAAATCTAAACTAGATGCGATTTTCTCAGCTTCTTCATTTGTTTCTCCGCAAATAACAAAAATGGAAACAATTGATTTTGGTTTGTCTCCTAAGAAAGATGGCTGGAATTGTTCTTGATAAGCCTGCATCACTTCAGGGCCACCATAACCGTTAATAAACTGAGCGAAAGCGAAGGCTGTCCCTTGTTTTGCTGCAATCATGGCACTTTCCCCACTTGATCCAAGCATCCATATTTCAGGTGCAGTAGGAATGACAGGTGAGGCCTTTAAGTTAGCATATTGATGATTTTCAGGTACTTTGTCATATAAGTACATTGCCACATCTTGAATTTGTTCAGGATATTGATCGAGTGAAACAAGTTTTCCTTCTTGTAACGCTCGAGTTGCGATGGGCATACCACCAGGTGCTCTGCCTACCCCAAGATCGATTCGATTTGGATAAAGTGCTTCTAATACACGGAAATTCTCAGCTACTTTGTATGAGCTATAGTGAGGAAGCATAACGCCACCAGAACCAACACGGATGCGATTTGTTTTTGCTGCAATATGAGAGATGAGCACTTCCGGGCTTGAACCAGCTAAACTGACAGAATTATGATGTTCAGATACCCAAAAACGAGTGAAACCTAGCTTTTCTACTTCTTGAGCAAGTGTTACAGTATTGGAAAAAGCCTCAGTTACTGTACTACCATCGGAAATGGGGGATTGATCTAATACGCTTAATTGAATCATAGAATATACCTCTCTATCCTTAATGTACATTCTATTATATATTTACTTACGAAAAATGCGTAAAGAAATGCTCAAAGGAAAAAGCGAATGCTTTCACACCCGCTTTTAATGAGAAATTCCTCGTTCATAATGATTCATTTCCACTAAAGTTAGAATATATTCGTAGTTATCGATCTCCATCTTAATTTGATTTCGATCCTCTTCAGTTAAATTTACATCTAATAATTTTTTACATAATAGTTGTTTTTTCAATTCTAAATGTTTTTTTGTTTCAGGATAGTCGTAAGTACGTTTCATTTTTATCAATCCTTTCCTTACATTTCCTATCTATATCTTTATTATATGATAAGGAATATGAGATGAGAGCAAATCTCTGTGAATTATTAGTGAATATTCAGAAATGTAATGTGTTGTTCTACTATACTCGTGAATACAATTCAGAGAATCACTGTTTTGTATTTCAAAAGTAAGGGGTGGAATGATGCGAGTGCATACACAATCCCATGTCACAACGGATGAAATGATGGGAATTATTGATAAGGGATTACCAAAAACAGTAGCGCCAAAACAAATTATTATAATTGGTGCTGGAATGGCTGGCCTAGTATCAGCATCGTTACTTAAGAGTGCAGGACATCATGTGAAAATTTTAGAAGCAAATAATCGTGTAGGGGGCCGAATTGAGACTGTTAGAATGAAAGACACTGGATTATATTTAGATGTAGGAGCAATGCGTATTCCTTATATACATACATTAACGATGGCCTATATAAGAAAGTTTGATTTACAAGTGACTCCTTTTATTAATCGGAATGAAACGGATATTATTTATGTAAATGGCAGAAAAACAACGCTGCAACAATATGAGAAAAATCCAAGTATTTTAAGGTATCCAGTTGCAGTGAATGAAGTGGGAAAGACTTCTGAAGAGTTATTATTGTTAGCAGTGCAGCCAATTATTGATTTTATTAAAAGAAATCCAGATAAAAACTGGGGGATTGTTGAAAAAGACTTTGGAAAGTATTCAACAGCACAGTTTTTAAAGTATCACCCTTATCAATATAATACGTATTTTTCGCCAGTAACGATTGAGATGATTGGTGTGCTTTTAGATTTAGAAGGATTTTTAGAAAGGTCATTTGTTGAAACATTACGCTTTATATATATACTGCAGCAGGAAAGTGGTTTTTGCGAAATTAGTGGCGGCAATGATAAATTACCTAAATCTTTTTTACCTCAGTTAGAGGGAGATATTATTTATAATCAAAAATTAATGAAGCTTTATCAACATGATAAAGGTGTGACAGCATATTGCAGACATGAAGAGACTTTTGAATATAGCAGCATAACAGGTGATTTAGTTATTATTACAATTCCATTTTCCACAATGCGCTTTGTTGAAATTGATCCTTTTGATTCTGTATCACATGAAAAGTGGAGAGCGATCCGTGAATTACATTATATGGCGGCTACTAAAATAGGGATTCAGTTTAAAAGTCGCTTTTGGGAAGAGCAAGGGCAATTAGGTGGAAGGATCATAACGGATTTACCAATCCGTTATGCATATTATCCAAGTCATGGTATTGGGACTAAGGGACCAGCTATGATGCTTGGGAGCTATACATGGTCATACGATGCATTATTATGGGATGGATTATCAAAAGGGGATCGTATTTATTATACATTACAAAACTTAGCAACGATATTAGGTGGGCAAGTGTATGATGAATTTATGGCAGGTATATCAAAAAGTTGGACATTGGACCCGTATGCATTAGGAGGGTTTGCAATTTTTCAAGCAGGTCAAGAAACAGAGCTGCAACCAGCTATTGTAAAACCTGAGGGGAAAATATATTTTGCTGGAGATCATACGACGCTTTATCATGGATGGATACAAGGAGCAATTGAGTCTGGAATACGTACAGCGGTAGAAGTGAACCAATTGATTGTATGAGTAGTAGGAAAAGATTATGATGCCTATGAATTAGGAGAGGTATATGTAATTAGATTTGAAAATAATTTAAATTCAGAAAAAACTATTTACTGTGTAGTTTGAATTAAATATTATTATATATAAAAGAAAATAGGGAGTGTTTGTAATGAATCCATTATTACTTGATTTTCCTTCTGAGTTTTACACTGATAGACTTCTTATTCGCATGCCGAAACCAGGGGATGGAAAAGCTGTATATGAAGCGATTCGAGCATCAATAGAAGAATTAAAACCTTGGATGATTTTTGCCCAAAAAGAGCAAACGGAAGAAGAAGTAGAAGCGAGTATAAGAAGGTCACATATTCAATTTTTACAACGTGAAGATTTGAGATTACTAGTATTTTTAAAAGAAACCGGCGAATTTGTAGCTTCTGCTGGATTGCATCGTATTGATTGGGAGATACCGAGATTTGAAATTGGATATTGGATAGATTCGCGCTTTGGTGGAAAAGGTTATATGACAGAAGCGGCGAAAGGGATTATGGATTATGCTTTTACTGAGTTAAAGGCAAACAGGATAGAAATTCGCTGTGATTCACGAAATATAAAAAGTAGAGCGATACCTGAGAGGTTGGGCTTCAACTTAGAAGGGATTTTAGAAAGTAGTGGTGTAGCAGTAGATGGTAACGGATTAAGGGATACGTGTGTGTTTGCGATGACAAGAAACAGGTATGAAAAAGAAGAGCTGTAATGTATTAGCTCTTCTTTTTTTGATTGTTAGAAAATTATGGAACGGGATGTCCATTAGAACTTTCAAAGATGGTAAACCATTGCTGACGATCTAATGTAAGTTTTGTTGCAGCAATAGCTGCCTTCACGCGATCGAGTTTACCAGAGCCAACGATTGGCATCATTTTTGCTGGATGAGCAAGTAGCCATGTATACATGACAATATCGATGCCATCAACATTTAGTTCATTCGCAATCTTTTGTAAAGTTTCGCGTAAGCGTACAGCACGTTCATTTTGTCCTGTAAAGATTTTTCCACCAGCAAGAGGAGACCAAATCATAGGACTAATTCTTTTTTCTTGGCATAGGTCAATTGTACCTTTTTCAAAATGCTCAAGCTGCATTGCTGATACCTCAATTTGATTTGTAATAAGAGGGAAATCTAAATAAGAACTGAGCATGTTGAACTGAGATGGTAAAAAGTTCGATACACCAAAATGACGTACTTTTCCATCTTTCTTTAAACGTGTGAAAGCTTCTGCCACTTCATTTGGGTCCATAAATGGGTCAGGTCGATGAATGAGTAACAAATCAATATAATCAGTATGTAAGTTTTGCAGTGATTGCTCCACACTTTTCATGATATGTTCAGCGCTAGTATTATAATGAGCAATATAACGCTCTGGAAATTTTGGTGATGGGGGAGCGATTCCACATTTTGTGACAATTTGCATATTTTCACGTAAAGAACGCTGTAATTGTAATGCTTCCCCAAATAATGATTCACACGTATATCCTCCGTAAATATCGGCGTGATCAAAAGTTGTAATTCCCATATCCATACAAGATTCGACAAAAGAAAGTAATTCTTGTTTTGACATATTCCAATCTGCTAAACGCCAAAATCCTTGAATGATGCGAGAAAATTCAAGGTTATTAGCCATTTGAATTCGTTCCATTTTGAGTAGACCCCCTTGATGAATGATGATATTTTTGAAAAGGCTTTCTTATTCGGTACTATTATATAGTTATTAGACTGTACTTACAATGAATATATCTTTGTTGTAAAAACGATTTTATCCCGCTATTTGCGGGTAGTAAGCCCCCGCCTCAAGGGTAAGAGAAAGACGAGGAAGATAGGTGAGGGATAACTGTCCCTAAAAGCTCGATTCGTTCAATTAACTATCAGTGGGGCTGAAGAAATTCCACTTATGGAAGTTTCACTTTATCTGTATGGTATAATGTACGAAGATATAGCTATAAGGAGATGTACGAAATGATTCCAGTAACAATTTTAACTGGTTTTCTTGGATCCGGGAAAACAACATTATTAAATCGTATTTTATCAGAAGAACACGGAAAGAAATTAGCGGTTATTGTAAATGAAATAGGACAAATTGGCATCGATAATCAGTTAATTATGAATGTCGAAGAAGAAATTATGGAAATGACAAATGGCTGTTTATGCTGTACAGTGCGAGAAGATCTACTTGTTGCTTTAAAACAATTACTGGATGTAAAAGAAGAAGGGAAAATGGATTTTGATGGTTTAGTGATTGAAACGACAGGTCTTGCAAACCCAGGGCCGATTATTCAAACGTTCTTTTTAGATCCAGTTATTCAATCAGCATACAAAATTAATGGTGTTGTGACAGTGGTAGATAGCTATCATATACATAAACATTTTGAAAAAGGACTAGAAGCGAAAGAACAAATTGCCTTTGCTGATATGATTTTAGTAAATAAAGTAGATTTAATTGAGGAAGCAGAAAAGGAAAAACTTCTTACTGAGTTACAAGGGATTAATCCGATGGCAAAATTAATTCCAACGACAAATTGTGAAGTAGATATTCCTGCTTTATTAGAAATTCAAACGTTTAAAACCCGTGATACACTAGAGATTTACCCGCATAAAGAGCATCATCATTTAGAAGGTGTAAAATCATTTGTATTACGTGAAGAGCGTCCATTAGATTTGCAGAAGTTAAATGAGTGGATGTCAGCTGTTGTTCAAGAGTTAGGAGAGTATTTATATCGATATAAAGGAATTCTATCAATTGATGGAGTAGATCGCCGTATTGTTTTCCAAGGTGTTCATACACTATTTGCTGCTTCTTACGATAGAGAGTGGCAAGAGGGAGAAGAGCGCGTGAGTGAAGTGGTCTTTATCGGGAAAGACATTAATAAAGAATGGTTCCAAGAACATTTTAAAGAATGTGTAAAAAAAGCCTGCTAATTTAGCAGGCTTTTTCTTTCATCTATAAGTAATTCCATTACAACACCAACAACGGGTCCTTCATCGTCAATATCACCAGTTAAGTGAAAACCGAAAGACTCATATAGTCTCATTGCTGGTTTGTTTTCTGGATGAAGACTTAAATAAATTTTTTTACATTGAAATTTTTGTTGTAAATACTGGATGAGTAAGTGGAGAAAACGTTTCGCGTAGCCGTTTCCTTGAAAATGGTAATCAATCATAAAACGATCTAACCATACACTATCATCTTTTGCTGAATACCAACCGTACATTGCGTATCCAATAAGTGTTTCTCCATCATATAAACCTACTGACGTTCCATTTTCTTCATATAGAGATTCCGCTAAAGAAAATGTATTACTTTCAATGAATTGTTGCTGCTCCGTTGCTACGTCTAGAGCAGCGACTGAACGCCAATTATTTGCTGTTACTTCACAAATGTGAAGATTCATAGTTCCAACTCGCTTTCTGAAATGTTATAAAGCTAACACATGGATAATTTTACTTGTTATTTTGTGCAAGTCAAGTTGAAGCGTACGGAAAAAACAGCTGAATAGGATTCAGCTGTCTGATAGGAAATGTAAATTTAACTTGTAGCTTCTTTTAAAGCGTTCACGTTCTCTTCCATTAATGTAAAGTAATCTTTATTTTTCTTCGCATCATCTTCAGAAATAGTAGCCAGGTGATTCAACCGTAAAATTTTTGTTCCTGTTTCTTTTTGAATAACTTCTGCTACTTTTGGAGTAGAGAATGTTTCAAATAGAATATATTTCAAACCATGATCTTTTGCTGTTTTTGTAATGTTAGCAAGTTCTTTTTGTGACGGCTCATCAGAAGCAGAGATGCCAGCAACTGGTATTTGTTTTAAGCCATAGCGTTTTTCCCAGTATCCATATGCAGCGTGAGAAACTAAAATATCTTTCGTTTTTGCATCTGAAATAACAGATTTAAAATGATCATCTAAGTCAGTGAACTTTGTTTGCAGAGCAGCGAAGTTTTTCTCGAATTCTTTTTTATGATCTGGTTGCAATTCTACGAGTGCATCTTTAATTTTTTCAGCTTGCTTCATCGCAAGTGTAGGATCAAGCCATACGTGTGGGTCTTTGTCGTGATGGTGATGTTCTTCCTCTTTATGACCTTCCTCGTGCTCATGGTGTTCTTCTTCTGATGAAGCGATAAGATCGAAACCTTTAGAGGCATTAACAACTTTTACATTCTCTTTTTTTAATGTTTTTTCCATTTTTTCTGCAAAGGGTTCTAATTCTGCACCGTTATATACGAATAAATCTGCCTTTGCAACTTGTACCGTTTGTTTTTGACTTGGCTCATATGTATGAGAGTCAGCGCCAGGCGGATAAATTGTTTCAACATTTACATACTCACCACCGATTTTTTTAGCGAAATCAGCAAGTGGAAAAATGGTTGTATACACAGAGAGTTTTCCATCTTTTTTTGCCAATCCGTCTTTTTTGCCGGTACATCCAGCGAAAATTAATGTAAAAATAAGTATAAAAGAAAATACCATTAACCTTTTCTTCATGTCATTCTCCTCTTTTCTTTCTTTTCCAATTTTATTTTCTCCAAAAATAAGAGAAAAAATATCTTTTTATAGCAAAACGGAATAATTACGTTTTAAGTTGCGAACTTAGTATAATACATCTTTACGAAAGTTGCAATAAATAATAATCATTACGATTTGATTTTGTTATAAAGTTGTCAAAAAGGACAGTATTAATTTTTACGAATGTCGCATATGTGACAACACGTCTTTCATATATTGAGGTAGGGGGTATGAAAAGGGGATGAGAGGTTGGATTACTTAATGGAGGCAATCTTATTGATATTAGCGGTAGTTTTACCATTAACATGTGTTTTGATTTTCCTCAAGACATTAATTAGTAATCTAGGTGACTCTACAATAATTACAAAGCTACCGACAGAGAAAAAAAGAGAGAAGAGTAAGTAAAGCACTTGCATCACGCATAGTGCTTTACTTATGATAGAATAAGTAAAAGGAAACTCCTATAAATAGGATTTGTACTGCCTGGTTGGACGGTATAAAATTAGATAAAGAGGTATAAAGATAAATGAATAAAAGAACAGCCTTAGTACTCGGTGCAAGTGGTTTAGTTGGACAAGAAGTGACGCAGCTATTGCTTGACTCAGATTACTATGATTCGGTTATGGTTTTTGTCAGAAAACCACTGCAATGGGAACATGAAAAGTTACAGCAAAAACAAGTCGATTTTTCTACATTAGAAGAGTATAAAGAATTGTTTGCTGTTGATGATGTCTTTAGCTGTCTTGGGACAACAATTAAGAAAGCAAAAACGAAAGCGAATTTTAAAAAAGTAGACTATGAATATACATTACGAGCAGCTTGTTTAGCAGAAAAACAAGGTGTACAAAATTTTCTTGTTATTTCTTCTATGGGGGCCAATTCAAAATCACTTTTCTTTTATTCACAAGTAAAAGGGAAGATGGAGGAAGAACTTCAAAAGTTGGTGATTGGAGGGATTCATATATTTAGACCATCACTATTGCTTGGGGATCGAGAAGAATTTCGTTTTGGAGAAAGATTGGCTGAGAAGATATTTGGTGTTTTGCCATTTGTATTTAATGGTACTTTAAAAAAGTATAAGCCGATTACAGCCGAACAGGTTGCAAAAGGGATGTATTTAGCGGCACTACGCGAAGAATCTGGTGTCCATATTTATAATTCCACAGAGATTACAATGATGGAATAATGAGAACGAGAAGGGGGAGCCCTTCTCGTTTTTATGTCGTATTAGCGGCGAGTCGGGGCTATTTTACCATGAGCACGTTGATATTGACGTGGCTCTTGTAATTCAAATCCAAGTTCATTGGCTGCTGTTCTTGGAAAATATGGATTACGAAGTAACTCGCGACCAATAAAGATTAAGTCTGCTTCATTATTTGCTAAAATTTCTTCTGCTTGTATACCACTTGTAATTAGTCCTACTGCACCTGTCGCGATGTCCGCTTGTTCTTTTATATGATTTGCATATTTTACTTGATAGCTAGGGTAAACGTCGATTTGAGCAGGGACAACTGCACCAGAGCTGCAATCAATTACATCTACACCTTGTTCTTTCATCCATTTTGCAAATTGAACATAGTCATGTACTGTTAATCCTTCAGGATGATAGTCATTTGCAGAAATACGAACGAATAAAGGACCATTCCAAACTTCATTTACAGCATCAATGATTTCTCTTAAGAAACGATAACGATTTTCAGGTGATCCGCCATATTCATCAGTTCGGTTGTTTGATAATGGAGAAAGAAATTCGTTAATGAGATAGCCATGAGCCGCGTGGAGTTCAATAATATCGAAACCTGCTTGTTTGGAACGGTATGCAGCATCTTGAAAAGCGGAAATTGTCTTTTGGATTAGCTGTTTACTCATTTCTACTGGGATTTTCATTGTATCATTAAATGCAATAGCCGAGGGTGCTACAGCATCTGTATGTAAATCAGCTTTTCGTCCAGCATGTGCTAACTGAATAGCTGATTTTGCGCCATTTTCATGGATGAGTGACACCGTTTTTTGTAACCCTGGAATATGATCATTATTCCATATACCTAAATCTTTATTAGAAATACGTCCCTCAGGTACAACAGCTGTAGCTTCAAGCATAACAAGGCCTACTTGACCAGCTGCTCGAGATGCATAATGGATATGATGGAAATTTGTAACCTTTCCATCTTCGTTTTCTGAAGAGTACATACACATTGGTGACATAACAATACGATTTTTTAATGTAATGTCTTTAATCGTATAAGGTGAAAAAAGATGATAGTCCATAGTTATTCCCCCTTATTGCAGTTTCCTTTATTGTATCATCATCATTTTTGTTTCCATAATGAAACGCTTATTCTCGAAATTTTGTACATATATGTTACAATTACTGAAATGAATCAAATTGGGGGATAGGGCATGTACCGAGCTTATTATGAAAGTGAAATAGGTTTGCTTGAAATTACTGCAAATGATGAAGGGATTACTTCTGTTATTTTTGTGGAGGAACGGAAAGAAGAGAATAAAAGTCAAATTGTAGAACAGTGCCTCGCTGAATTAGATGAATATTTTAATCAAAAGAGAACTGAATTTACAGTACCACTGTCAGCAGTTGGAACGCCATTTCAAAAGAGTGTTTGGGATGCGCTTTATACAATCCCATATGGTGTGAGTGCTTCTTATTTAGATATTGCAGAAAAGGTTGATAACACAAAGGCAGTGCGTGCGATAGGCGGAGCGAATAGCCGCAATCCGATCTCTATTATTGTTCCATGTCATCGTGTAATTGGAAAAAGTGGTAAGTTAGTTGGCTATGCAGGTGGCCTATGGCGAAAAGAATGGTTATTGAAACATGAGGGAATTTTGAAATAATGATGAAACTCTTTGTTTTAATATGAATGGTTTAATCTGTTATTTATGAGGAGGTACCATCATATAAAAGTCTCTTTTTTCAAATAACTAAGTTTTTTAGTATGTGGGACAACAGAAGTATAAGTAGGGGATAAATCAAGGAAAGAGGGATTATTTTGCATTGTATAAATTGTGGGAATCCTTGTTCTGACGGTCAGTTTAATTGTGAAGCTTGTCAGCAAATTTTACATAATAGAACAAAAGAGGAGACCTCACCAATCGAAAAAAATATGGAACAATATGTGGGAGTGCACTATCCATATTATAAAAGAAAATGGGATAAAGAAAGGAAACGAATAGCAAGGTGGAGTTGGAATGGATGGGCTGCTATTTTCAATGCTGGATGGTTTGGTTATCGAAAGTATTACTTACCTGCTTGTTTATTTGTAATTTTATTAGTAGCTTGTGATGCATTTTCATATTATATGGGATTTAATGTAGCACTCCCAATTATTAATATGGTTCCGCTTACTTTTCTATTGCTCATTTTGATGATGATAGGAGTCGGGATTTTTGCTAATGGGTTATATTATCGATTTGCTGAGCGGAAAATATATCGGATAAAAGCAAGAGGAATAAAGAATGAAGCTGTTGAGGGGTATCTTATCCGTGATAGTGGTGGAACAAGCAAAATTGGAGCGGCTGTTGTTACAATTTTGACAGCTGCTAGTATATTTATGAGTCACTTTTTCTTTCCGACAGATCAAGATGTCATTCAAAAAGTACGAGCGAGTTCCCTTTATGAGTATCCTTTCTTTCCTATCGGAGAATCGTTTGAGCAGCATTTTCAGCAACCAAACTGGGGTTATTATCGCGGGGGAGATGGATTGGAATTAGTAGAATTTCATGGGTATAATCGTGGTATGACAAGACAGAAAATTGTCATTCAATTTGTTGTAGATTACAGGTTGCATGAAATTGAACCATATTCTTTTACAGTTAACGGTGAGCCACAAGATGAAGAAGAATTCTTAAAAATGATGGAAGATGTGTTTCGTACGCAAGATCTTTTTGAGTTAGATGATGGATTACACAAAGATGATAAAAAAGAAATGTTATAAGAAATGAATGTAAAAGCAGATGAAGTAGCTTTTACATTCATTTCTTTTTTATTTTAGGAAAGAAAAATATTTCAAATAATCAGAATGTTTTGTATAATACTATCATACATGCTTTATTGTATACATACAGATTGGGGGAAGGAAGAATGAAGAAAAAAGTTACAACACTTGCGGCACTTGCATTATCAACAAGTATGTTCGTTGCAGGTTGCGGAAATGGGGAGAAAGCATCGACAACGAAGAAAGAAACTGATAAGGGAATGGCCGATAAACAAGTGCTAAATTTACTAGAATCAGCAGAAATTCCTTCGATGGATACGTCAAAATCAACAGATTCTGTATCATTCCGAGTATTTGTAAATGCAATGGAAGGCTTATATCGATTAGATAAAGATAATAAACCGACTCCAGGTATGGCAAAAGATGTGAAGATTAGTGAAGACAAGAAAACATATACTTTTGAATTACGAGATGCAAAGTGGTCGAATGGTGAGCCAGTTCGTGCACAAGATTTTGTATATGGCTGGCAACGTGCACTTGATAAAGCAACAGCAGCCGAATATGCATTTATTTTATTTGATGTAAAAAATGCTCAAAAAGTTAATAAGGGAGAGTTACCACTTGATCAGCTAGGTGTAAAAGCAAAGGATGATAAAACACTAGTAGTAGAACTAGAACAACCAGCTCCCTATTTTCTTGATCTTACATCATTTCCAACGTTTTTCCCTTTAAATGAGAAGTTTGTAAAAGAACAAGGAGATAATTATGCATTAGAAGCTGATAAAATTTTATATAATGGACCGTTTACGTTAAGTGAATGGAAACATGAACAAAGCTATCAATTAAAGAAAAATCCAAATTATTGGGATAAAGATACTGTAAAACTAGAAGAAATTAATGTCAGTGTCGTAAAAGAAACGAGCACTGGTGTGAACTTGTATGATAGTGATCAAGCAGATCGCGTAATTTTAACTTCAGAGTTTGTTGATAAATATAAAAAGAGTAAGCCAGATGAATTCAAAACGAAACTAGATCCGCGTATGTATTTCTTACGTTTTAATCAACAAAATCCAACATTTAAAAATCAAAAAGTGCGTGAAGCGATTGATTTAGCTTATGATAAAAAAGGTATTGCAAATGTCATTTTAAATGATGGCTCATTACCAGCATATTTCTTAGTACCGGAAAAATTTACAACAGGTCCGGATGGAAAAGACTTCCGTACTGTAAATAAAAACTTCCGTGATAGTAAAGACAATGCGGAAAAAGCGAAAAAGTTATGGGAGGAAGCAAAAAAAGAATTGGGTCAAGATACAATTACGGTAGAATTACTAAATGATGATAATGGTAGCCGGAAAAAAGTTGGCGACTTTATTAAAGAAGAGCTTGAGAAAAATTTACCTGGAATTAAAGTGAATTTAAAACAACAACCATATAAACAAAAATTAGATTTAGAGAAGAAATTACAATATGAGTTTTCACTATCAGCATGGAGCCCAGATTATCCGGATCCAATGACATATATTGATATGTTTATTACAGGAAGTTCATTTAATGAAATGGCGTATTCAAACCCGAAATATGATGACTTAGTTGCTAAATCGAAAGGTGAGTTGTTAACAGATGATGCAGCGCGCTGGAAAGCCCTTGCAGAAGCTGAAAAAATCTTAATTGGAGAAGATGCTGCAATTTCACCGACTTATCAGCAAAGTACAGCATATTTAGAAAAACCATATGTAAAAGGAATTGCAAATCATACATTCGGTGGCGATTTTAGTTATAAATGGGCATATGTTACAAAAAAATAGTATAATAAAAGATGCGTGAATTTTTACGCATCTTTTATTAGTGAGGTGGACTAACATTGCTAAAGGGTATTAATCATATTTGTTTTTCTGTTTCAAATTTGGAAAAATCTATTCAATTTTATGAAACAGTATTAGAGGGGAAGTTATTAGTAAGAGGGAGAAAACTGGCGTATTTTGATATATGTGGAGTATGGGTAGCGCTCAATGAGGAAGTAGATATTGCAAGAAATGAGATTCATCAGTCTTATACACATCTTGCGTTTTCTGTTAAACAAGAGGACTTTGGTCGGCTATTACAGCGATTAGAGGAAAATAAAGTTCATATTTTACAAGGAAGGGAACGTGATGTAAGAGATTGTCAGTCTATATATTTTATTGATCCAGATGGACATAAGTTTGAATTTCATTCAGGTACATTACAGGATCGTTTAAATTATTATAGAGAAGCAAAGCCGCACATAAAATTTTATTAATAAACATAGGGGGGAGAGAATGCATGCACTGATTATTGGTGGTACGGGGATGTTGAAGAAAGTATCTGTTTGGCTTTGTAATCAAGGAGTTCATGTTTCTATTATTGGACGAAATAGAAATAGATTAGAAGATGTGAAACAGGCATGTCATTATCCAAGAAGTGTCACATGTATCTCTCTTGACTATCATGACAGCAAAGCTCTACAAGAAGCTATAAGGGAATCTATTAAGCAAAATGGACCTATCACATTAGTAGTAGCTTGGATACATACAACTGCTAAAAAGGCGTTGCAAGTAATTTGGGAAGAAATTGAATTACACTCTAAGGCGTATCGCTTATTTCATGTGTTAGGGAGTAGTGCTTCTCGATTGGAACGTCAAAACATAGGAAGTTCCTTATGTAATTATCATAGAATTTTATTAGGATTTGTTTTACAAGGTGAATATTCAAGATGGTTGACTCATGAAGAGATTGCTAAAGGGGTTATTGCAGGAATTCAAAATAAAAAAAGTGAATGGATTGTAGGAACATTGGAGCCATGGGAATTACGGCCAGGATGGTAAGGGGGATAAAAATGAAAACAACATTATATGTAACACGTCATGGAGAAACGGAATGGAATGTAGCAAAGCGTATGCAAGGAAGAAGGAACTCGAATTTAACTGAAACAGGCATGTTACAAGCGAAGCAGCTAGGGGTACATATAAAGGATATACCACTTCATGCGATATATAGTAGTCCAAGCGGAAGAACAATGCATACGGCAGAATTAATAAAAGGGGAGCGGAATATTCCAATTATAGCTGATAAGCACTTCTATGAGATTAATATGGGAACCTGGGAAGGGCAAATGCTTGCAGATTTGGAAGTGCAGTTTCCAGAGGAAGTACATACGTTTTGGAATGAACCACATCGTTTTTGTTCGACATCAGGCGAAAATTTTTTTGATGTGCATAGTCGGGTGATGGCAGGAGTAAACCTTCTTTTAGAAAAACATAAAGGAGAAAGTATTTTAATTGTATCACACGCAGCGGCAGCAAAATTACTTGTGGGGCACTTTGCTGGTCTATCTGTTGAAAAAGTGTGGGATGATCCATTTATGCATAGCGCGAGCTTAAGTATCATTGAATTTGAAGGAAAAAAAGCTAGTGTTAAACAGTTTGCCGATATAAGTCATTTTCAGCAAGTATAAAAAAGACCGCAAGAGAGCGGTCTTTTTTACGTTCACTGTTAACAAAAAGGTATAAAGAATTAATAATTACGTTTTTTATACCAAAAGTGATCGAATTTTTTCTTCTTTTTACAGAATGAATGTTTGTGATGATTGCAATCATGGCATCTTGAATGCGAATCATCATCACATGATGAATGTTCGTGGTGATCACAATCACAATCATGATCCCTATAGAATACACTTTTTTTACAGAATGATCGTTTAGTCCAGTAAAATTTCTTTTCAAAACGAACGCATTTCGTAATGAGTTTACATTTTTTTACACGTGTAACTTTTGTGACAAATGTCCATTTTTTTACATGAGTACATTTTGTTTTTGGACATCCACAATCTTCGTCATGATCAAAAGTACTTGGATCTTGATGTAAAAACTCCTCCATCCCTGCACTTTTGATTTCTTCAACGGCTTTTCGAATATCACGTTTCATAGAAATCCTCCTTATCGCTAACTAAAATGAAAAAGTAGCCTTTTACATTAATCATGATATGAAAGTGTTTATCACTCTGTATGAGACAAGAGTTTAATTTTCATAGAAAATAGATATATAGCGGATGTATGGACAAAATCATGAGCATACATTGAATGAAGAGAAAAAGAAGGAGGGGAGAACATGTTGCCTTCTTATGATTTTTTTATTCATCCGATGTATCTTGTCGAATTAAAGAAAGACATTTGGTCTGACAGTCCAGTACCTGCTAAATTAACATATGGGAAAAGAAAATATGATATTGACATTGTATACCGCGGAGCGCATATTCGAGAGTTCGATAAAAAATCATATCATGTTATGTTCTATAAGCCGAAACAATTTCAAGGAGTGAAAGAGTTTCATTTGAATTCTGAGTTTAAGGATCCGTCACTTATAAGAAATAAATTATCACTTGACTTCTTTAGCGATATTGGTGTGCTCTCGCCAAAATCTCAGCATGTTTTTATCAAAATCAATGGTCAAATTCAAGGGGTATATTTACAATTAGAATCTGTTGATGAAAACTTTTTGAAAAGTCGTAAATTACCGAGTGGCTCAATTTATTATGCAATTGATGATGATGCAAATTTTTCTTTAATAAGTGAGCGTGAGAAGGAGGTTAAAACAAATCTATCTGCAGGCTATGAGTTTAAATGTGCAAATGAACATAGTGAGGAACAGCTTAGTGAATTCGTTTATCAGGCAAATGTACTATCACGAGAAAAATATGAAAAAGAAATTGTAAATTATCTTGACGTTGAAAAATATTTGCTGTGGCTAGCAGGTGTTATTTTGACTCAAAACTTTGATGGATTTGTTCATAACTATGCATTGTATCATAATGATGAAACGGGTTTATTTGAAGTAATACCATGGGATTATGATGCTACATGGGGGCGTGATGTAGAGGGGAGGCCACTTAACCATGAGTACATTCGAATTCAAGGATATAATACGTTGAGCGCCAGAATTCTTGATATACCGATATTTCGAAAACAATACCGTAATATTCTTGAAGAAATTTTGGAAGAAAAATTCACAGTTTCTTTTATAAAGCCGAAAGTAGAGGGGATGTGTGAAGCGATTCGGCCATACCTTATACAAGATCCCTATATGGAAGATAAAATAGATATTTTTGATCAAGAAGCAGAGTTTATTTTTCAATATATAACCAATCGGCGTCAATATATATATGAACATTTACATGAGTTGTCATAAAGAGAAACTTTAATCAGTGCGGGCTTCATCCCCGCAAATAGCAGGATAAAACAAGAAAGAGGTTGATATATTGTCAATCTCTTTTTTATGTATAGAAATCAAAATTTAAAAACCGACATAAACCCATTCTTTTTAGGCGGGGGAGAGCATCCGGCCATGCATAGAAGCGGTCAAATCCTCTTTCTGCCCCATGGGAACGAGTGCAAGTCACCTTTTTTCTTTGTAGCAGCAACTTATATGTCGAAAAATTAAAAAGGATTTATCTCTTTCATTATAAAAAATAATAGGCTTCTATAAAAACATTTGATTTCTTTTAAAATTTGTGTGAATAGGATACTATTTGTATAGGTGAGGTAAATTGAAACATTACACTATTTATAGGATGGTGAGAATATGGAAGTGAAATGGATCGAGTGGGTAAAACAAATACAAGCCATCGCTCAGGCTGGATTAACGTATTCAAAAGATGTGTATGATATTGAACGTTTCGAGCAATTACGTGATCTTTCAGTTACTATGATGTCTCATTATACGAAGACAGATTGGGAAGTGGTAAAGAAATTATTTGCTAATGAAACAGGTTATCAAACACCAAAAGTAGATATTCGGGCTGTTGTGCACCAGGATGACAAATTATTATTTGTGAAAGAAAAAAGCGATGGAAAATGGGCTCTACCAGGGGGCTGGGCAGATGTTGGGTATACGCCAACAGAAGTGGCGGCAAAGGAAGTAAGGGAAGAAACGGGTTATAAAGTTGACCATTTTCGATTATTAGCAGTATTCGATAAAGAGAAACATCATTCATCCCCATCAATAGTGCATGTATATAAAATATTTATTGGCTGTGAAATTGTTGGAGGAGAAAAACAAACAAGTATTGAAACAGAGGAAGTAAAATTTTTTGGTGAAAAGGAAATTCCAGAGTTATCGACTGCTAGAAATACAGAGTGGCAAATTAGAGAGATGTTTGCTTATATGAAAGATAGGAATAGAAGAGCCTTACTTGATTAAGAAAAGTGTATAAATCTCTTTTTCTTTCCATTCATGCTTGGTATATTTATAATGAAGTGTACATATTTTGGGTAGAGAATGCGGAATATATTGGCATGCATAAATATTTGTGGGATAATAGAGGGGTATGTGAGCAGAAAAGGAGATAGAAAATGTTAGCGAATTTAATAGAGCAGTTATTACAATTTTTCGCAAGTCTAGGATACTTTGGAGTTGCCTTAGGGTTAATGATTGAAATCATTCCGAGTGAGATTGTTCTCTCTTATGCTGGATTTTTAGTTGCAGACGGTAAAATCAGTTTTGTTGGAGCGGTAATTGCTGGTACAATCGGTGGTACTTTGGCGCAAATCTTTTTATATTGGCTAGGATATTACGGGGGACGTCCTGTAGTTGAAAAATATGGTAAATATTTATTGATTAACAAGCATCATTTAGATGTGGCGGAAGGCTGGTTTAATCGATATGGGGCGGGAGTAATCTTCTCAGCACGCTTTATACCAGTTGTGCGTCATGCAATTTCGATTCCAGCAGGATTAGCGAAAATGCCTTTGAAAGATTTTACGCTATACACAGTAATCGCAATTATCCCATGGTCGATTTTGTTTATTTATTTAGGAGAAAAACTAGGTGGGAATTGGCGTCATATTAAAGAATATGCAGCTGACTATACACATTACATAATTATTGCGGCAGTGTTCTTTATTGCTCTTTATTTCGGTTTAAAGATATTGAAAAAAAGAAAAGCAGCTCGTTAAAGTCAATGATTTCATTGGCTTTTTTTATATTTTTCAGTTCTAAAATAAAGAAGTTGTCCATAATGTGTAATAATAAAGCGTAGCGGGGGAATGAAATGAAAGGATCACCGTTTTTACGTGGAACACTATTTTTAACAATGGCAACGATGATATCTAAAATGCTCGGATTTATATATGTTATTCCATTTACAGCAATGGTTGGTACTGGAGGATACGTATTATATACGTATGCATATCGACCATATACAATTATGCTAAGCATTGCAACTATGGGATTACCACTAGCTGTTTCAAAAATGGTCTCGAAATATGATCAGTTAAATGACTATCATACAGTAAAACGGGTATTGAAAAGTGGAATATTTTTTATGATTTTTATGGGAGTAGTTTCATTTCTAGTTCTTTATATGTCAGCTCCATATCTTGCAAGGCTAGTGATTGATGGAAGTGATCAAACTGGTAATAGTATGACTGCTGTTACCTATAACATTCAAATTGTTAGTTTTGCATTATTGATTGTACCGGTGATGAGTCTATTACGTGGTTTTTTTCAAGGATTTCAGTCTATGGGACCCTCGGCATCTAGTGTAGTTGTGGAACAGTTTTTTCGTGTGTTAACAATTTTAATAGGAAGCTTTGTTGTTTTGCATATTTTGAAAGCATCTGTTTCGTTAGCTGTTGGAGTTTCAACTTTTGGTGCATTTATGGGGGCGGTAGCTGGATTAACTGTTTTGATTGGATTTTATATGAGAAGGCGGAAATACTTAAAACGGAAAGAAATTGCCAGTATCCCACAGACAACGAAGTCTTTTTTCGCTTTATACAAAGAGTTATTTACGTATTCAATTCCATTTGTTGCGGTCGGATTAGCGATTCCGTTGTATCAAACAATTGATACATTTACAATTAATAAACTTTTAATAGAGATAGGTTACGTACAAATCGAAGCAGAAAAAATAAATGCGATAATTGGGCTTGTTCAAATGGTTGTACTTATCCCAGTTTCGGTTGCAACAGCTTTTAGTATGTCTCTCGTTCCTGAGATGACGAAAGCTTACACAGCTGGAAATGTACAATTATTATATAAGCATTTCACGAAAACGAATTTACTTGTTGTAGCGATTACAATTCCGGCAGCAATTGGAATGATGATATTAGCTAAACCTATATATACTTTTTTATTTGGAGTAGGAAATGATCCGAGTTTAGGAAGTGTTATTTTACAGTATTATGCACCGGCATGTATATTATTTTCATTGTTTACAGTTACTGCTGCGATGTTACAAGGGATCGATCAGCAACAAAAGACAGTTCTAGGTTTAACTTTAGGAATTATAATAAAAGTCGTACTAAATATTGTATTATTACCGTATTTTGACTACACCAGTTTTATTATCTCAACATATGCAGGCTACAGCGTTTCGGTTTCATTTAACTTGTGGATGCTTTCTAAATATGTTATAAAGGCAACATGAGCTTTTGAAAAGACAGAGCAGTCTCTGTCTTTTTCTATTTTGAAAGAAATTATGAAGAAAAGCGTTTTCAAAATAATTTTCTATTGAAATTTGAACGTTTGTTTCATATGCTGAAAATGGCGGTTCAAAAACTGTTGTTTAAGTGAGGTAGATTCCCACATGTAAAAAGAATCGGGGTGATAGTATGTTAAATATTTATTTAACAGACCGAAACGGAAAACTACAAGAAATAGAGGAAATTGAAAAAGGTTGTTGGATTAATGTACTCCATCCGACAGAAGAGGAAATTCAATTTTTAGTGCAAACATTGAATGTAGAATTAGATTTCATTAAGGATCCATTGGATGATGAAGAGCGATCTCGTATTGAAAAAGAAGATGATAATGCACTAATTATCGTTGATATTCCAACAGTGAGGCATGATGAAGAAGGAAACTCAATATATGACACGATTCCAATTGGTATGATTGTAATGCCGGAATGTTTCGTTACAATCTGTTTGGAAGAAAATCCAATTTTTGAGCGGTTTATTAATCAACGTATTAAAGAATTTTATACGTTTAAAAAGACACGTTTTGCTTTGCAGCTCTTATATACGATTTCTACTTATTATTTACGATACTTAAAACAAATTAACAGAAAAACAATTGACTTGGAGCATGAACTAAATAAGTCGATGAAGAATAAAGAAATCTTTACATTACTAGGTCTTGAAAAAAGTTTAGTGTATTTTACAACATCTTTAAAAGCAAACAAAATCGTTATTCAAAAGTTAATGCGCAATAATACGTTTATTAAAATGTATGAAGATGATCAAGATTTACTAGAAGATGTATTAATTGAAAATAAACAGGCCATCGAAATGGCTGAAATATATAGTAATATTTTAAGTGGTATGATGAATACATTTAGTTCGGTTATTTCAAATAACTTAAATAGTGTCATGAAACTGTTGACTTCTATTACCATTATTTTATCATTACCGACAATGGTTTCGAGCTTTTTTGGAATGAACGTAGAAATTCCTCTTGGTAATAATCCACATGGTTTTATAATTGTAATGATTATATGTGCAACATTATCTTGCACTTTAGCATTTATTTTTTGGAAAAAACGTTATTTTTAAAGATTGAAAAAGCTGCTCTAGCATAGTTATGAAACTACGCTAGAGCAGCTTTTTTGCTTATAGTAAAGGCTTTTTAATATATGGAATATGATTGCTAACAAGTATAATATTATTATTTTCAAATTATATAAGACTTGTTAAAATTGCTATTTGGCGTTAAAATTACACATTGTTAATGAAAAGATGGAGGAAATACATCATGGAATTGTTTCAGTTACCGAAAGCATTCCTGCAAATGAATACAATATTTATCTCAATCTTAATTGAAGCACTACCATTTGTGCTAATTGGTGTATTTATTTCAGGATTCATTCAAATGTTTGTGACAGAAGATATGGTGGCAAAATGGATGCCGAAAAATCGATTTCTTTCTGTATTGTTAGCTACTTTTCTTGGAATGATGTTTCCAGGTTGTGAGTGTGGAATCGTTCCAATTGTAAGGCGGTTAATTGGGAAAGGTGTCCCGCCGTATGCTGGAATTGCATTTATGTTAACGGGGCCAATTATTAACCCAGTCGTATTATTTGCAACGTATGTAGCGTTTGGAAGTAGTATGCATATGGTATGGTATCGCTCAATTGTGGCAATTATTGTCGCGATTATTGTTGGACTGATATTATCATTTATGTTTAAAGATCATCAACTACGTAATGACCATTTTCCGGAAGTGGACCATAAGCGTCCGTTACGTAAAAAAATGTGGGATGTTTGTACACATGCGGTTGAAGAGTTTTTCTCAATGGGAAAATACTTAGTTATGGGAGCGTTAATTGCTGCTGCTGTTCAAACGTTTGTACAAACTTCAACACTACTTGCTATAGGTCAAGGGCCGTTTTCTTCATCAGCTGTTATGATGGGACTTGCTTTTATTTTATCGCTATGTTCAGAAGCGGATGCCTTTATTGCTTCCTCGTTCCAAAGTACGTTTTCAACAGCGTCACTTGTCGCGTTCCTCGTATATGGACCGATGGTGGATATTAAAAATATGTTTATGATGCTTGCGACATTTAAAACAAGATTTGTAATTGTTGTGACTGTTACTGTTACACTCGTTGTTTATGCAAGCTCACTACTCATTTATGCGATGGGGTGGTAGGTTATGTTTCGAGCGTATATTTTACTTGGTTTTACAATTTTAATAGCACAGCTTCATATTTCTGGAAATATAACGAAATATATTAATATGAAGTACGCGTATTTATCAACAACTGCTGCAATTATTTTAGGATTTTTAACGATTGTTCAAATCATTATTGTGTTTCAAAAAGAACACGGGAAGAAAGCAGAAGAACATGCTTGTGGCTGTGACCATAACCACTGTGGACATGATCATTCAAAAGATGAAAATACATGGTGGAAACGCACTTTTGCTTATACCTTATTTTGTTTCCCTATTATTACAGGGTTATTCTTTCCAATTGCGACATTAGATTCGGATATTGTAAAAGCGAAAGGGTTTCATTTTCCAGTTTCGCAGCCAGATAGTCAAGATCCATTTATGAGAAGACAATTTCTAAGGCCGGATACGAGCATTTATTATGCGAAAGAAGGATATAGAGATGTAATGGAGAAAGGGAAAAAACAATTTGTAAATAAAGATAAGATAGCTTTAAATGATGAGAACTTCTTAAAAGGAATGGAAACAATCTACAATTATCCTGGAGAATTTACAGGGAAGAAACTTTCTTTTAAAGGATTTGTCTTCCGCGATGATTCTGCAAAGAAAGAGCAATATTTCTTATTCCGCTTTGGTATTATTCATTGCGTAGCGGATTCAGGTGTATATGGTATGCTGGTGAAAAAACCAGAGGGAGTAGAGTGGAAGAATGATGATTGGATTGAAGTGGAAGGTGAAGTTTCAACGGAATTTTATCAACCATTCCACGCAAATATTCCTGTTTTAGAAATAACAAAATGGAATAAAGTTGAACAGCCGAAAGAACAATATGTATTTAGAGGAGCCGATTGATTATAATCGGTTCTTTTTTATAGACGTAAAGTTCTAAAAATTGTTAATATATAATATATAGTTCACTTAGTGTAATTTTTGTATGCAAGATGAACAAAAAAGTATGAGAAAGCTCGGAAATTCTCATATTAATTAGTATGTTGGACATGTGGGATTGTGAGAAATTAGGGAGTAGTTATTTAGTTTCTATGCCATTTGATATTTACGAATGAATTTAAGAGGTGAAGGAAATGGGAGAAATAAAGGAAATGGGAGAAATAAAGGGGAAAACAGTTAATGAATCACGAGTTTTTAAAACAAGTCGTGTCTTTCCAACAGATTTAAATGATCATAACACATTATTTGGGGGTAAAATATTAGCTGAAATGGATATGATTGCATCTATCTCAGCAACGAGGCATTCACGAATGGAATGTGTCACGGCATCGATGGACTGGGTGGATTTCTTACATCCAGTTCGTTCAACTGATTGTGTTAGCTATGAATCATTTGTTGTTTGGACCGGGAGAACGTCGATGGAAGTGTTTGTAAAAGTAGTGGCGGAAGATTTAATTTCTGGTGAAAAACGAATTGCAGCAACATCTTTTGTTACATTTGTGGCCCTTGGGAAAGAAAATAATCCAGTTCCTGTTCCACGTGTGATTCCGGAAACAGAAGGAGAGAAAAAATTACATGAGATTGCTGTTTTACGTGCGCAGCAACGTCATATTCGAAAAGCAGAAAGTAAGAAAATTGCAACGTTATTAACTTTATAAGTGACTTGGAATGAAAAGCGGACACCTAAATTTAGGTGTCCGCTTTTATAGTTTTTCATCTGCATATCGCCTTGGGAGAGCTAGCTAGCAAAAGCAAGCAGCACCGACGATAATTAAGAGGATAAATAGTACGACAAGTAACGCAAATCCATTTCCATGTGCGAAGCCCATTGTTATTTCCTCCTTTTATTGTAAGATACAACATACAATATGCAAATTCACTTTTGTTTGACAGGGACATATATCACGAAACTGTGGATTTTTCTTGTATGTTAACGTAAAAAAAAGGAAAGATATAGGAATAACAGCTTTTGAAGAAAGGGTTTTATCCATGAAAAAATGTATAGCCATTTTGTTATGTATCATAGGGATATTCATATGGATGAACATCGATCTAGGAATGGGGAAGAAAATGGCGAATCAACTTGAAATATCACAAATTCGGCAGGGGAGTTTTCAGTCATTTGTAAATGGAGAAGATTTATATCGGAATATGTTTGAAGATATCAATCGTGCTAAAAAATTTATTTATCTTCATTTTTATATTGTAGGTAAGGATAAAGTCAGTCGTGAATTTTTAGAACTATTAGAGAAGAAAGCATCGAGTGGTGTGGATGTGAAATTATCGGTAGATCGAATTGGTGGCTATAAAATTAAGAAAAAAGTAATTCGGCAGTTAAAAGAAAAGGGTGTTAAGTTTACTTTTAGTAAAAAGCCTAAATTAAAAAATCTGTTTTATTCATTACATCAACGTAATCATCGCCGTATTGCAGTGATTGATGGAAAAGTTTCTTATGTCGGTGGTTTTAATATTGGAGAGGAGTATCTCGGAAAGGATCCTAAATTCGGGAGATGGCGTGATTATCAATTGCGCATTGAAGGGGATGGCGCAGTTGATATGGAGCGGAAATTTGCAGAAGATTGGCATGCAGATACTGGTGAAAAGCTTTCCTTATATAAAGAGGTTTCTACGCAAGGAAGTGCAAAATATCAGTATGTATTTTCTGATGGGAAAGGATTTTGGAAAGAGTATAGTGCACTACTAAAGCAAGCTAAAAAGTCAATTATCATTGCAACGCCATATTTTGTACCAGGAAAAGAAATGATAAACGTTTTACAAGAGGCATTGCAGCGAGGAGTTGCTGTAAAGCTTCTTGTTCCATTTAAAAGTGATGCTCTGTTATTAAAACAAGCTGCCTATCCACATTTAAAAAAGATGCTAAATGCTGGTGCAGAGATCTATCAATACCGAGATGGCTTTTTTCATGGAAAGGTGACAATCATTGATGATGTAAGTGCTGATGTAGGGACAGCTAATTTTGACATGCGCAGTTTTTATATAAATACAGAGTCAGACTGTTTTATCTATGATAAAGCAGTTGTTGCTGAAGTATGGGAGAAATTACAAAAGGATTTTCATGATTCTAAACGATTAACAGACAAAGATTTTGACAAAATAAATAGTTGGGATTGGTTTCTAGCAAAGGTGGCAAACGTTCTGGCTTTCTATTTATAGGCATATATTTAGAAGAAAGGGGGAGTTATAATATGAGATGCATGGAAGAATTAATGAAGTGTAGTTATGAAGTGATTCATATGATCGGTGAGTGTATGAATAAGGTGGAAGATGAAGAACTAGGAAATATATTAAAACAACATTTGCCCTATATTTTACAAGCTTACAATGAACAGGTGAATTTTCAAGAGGGTGAAAATGTACAGCATATAATTTGTGAACAATTGGAGTCTCCACTTATCCAAAATAATATACCAATGAAAAATACTAGTAAAAGCGATATCAAAGTTGCTATTTCTTATATTTCAAATTTAAAAAGATTAGCACTCAGGTTTGCCCAAGTTGCAGTAGAAGTTGCGAATCCAGAGTTTCGTTCTTTTTTGGAAAGTTGCTTCGTTAAAATGAATCGTTATGCATATAGTGTGTGGCAATATGTTGTGAAGAAAGAGTATAAGATTGAACATATATATGAAGATGAAAAATTTGCATAAAAAACAAGACGGAATAGTAGCCGTCTTGTTTTTTTGTATAAGAATTATAAACTTTTTACCATTCCACCATCAACAAGGAATGATTGCCCGGTCATATAAGTATTTGCATCGGATGCAAGGAATGTAGCAAATTTAGCGAATTCACTAGGATGACCATATCTTCCAAGAGGGATAATTGCTTCATATTGTTTTTGAACGTCTTCTACTGCAATTCCGCGTTTTTCGGCAGCTGTTTCATCGAGAGAAGCGATGCGGTCTGTAGCGATACGTCCAGGTGCAATCGTATTAATTAAAATATTGTATGGAGCAAGTTCAGATGCTAACGTTTTTGCTAACCCTGTAATGCCGACTCGGAATGTATTCGATAATAGTAATCCGGGAATTGGCTCTTTAATAGAAGAAGAAGCAATGTTAATAATTTTGCCACCTTGCTCCTTCATATATGGAAGTACTTCACGAATCATACGAACGTAACTTAATAAATTGAGTTCAAATGAGCTGTACCAATCTTCATCCGTTAATTGTTCAAATGTACCTGGCTTTGGTCCGCCAGCATTGTTAACTAAAATATCGATTGTACCAAAAGTTTGTATAGTATATGCTACCGCTTGTTTGATATTTTCTTTATTTGTGACATCACAAACTGTATACATGGCAGTACCTTTGTTAAGAGCAATCAGCTCTTTTTGTAAGGATGCTAGCTTTTCTTCATTACGACTAAGTAGCATAACATTTGTTCCTTCTTTTATAAGCTCTGTAGCAATTGCTTTTCCTAAGCCTTGACTAGAAGCGACAACTAGAGCAGTTTTTCCAGCTAATCCAAGTTCCATATGTATCAACCTTTCTCTTTTATATTACTTTTATTATAGGTGAAAACACTGCGAAATTAAAAAAATAAGATCGGTGTTATCAGAAAATTTACAAATATTTACCGTATCTTTACTCTTTTCTAATATTTCCTTCAAAAAAGAGAAGTAATATGAGATTGTACATATTCTATCAAAAGGGGGATAAGCAAATGAGTAAATGGGTAAAAACTTTGACTGCTATGGCACTTGCGAGCTCTTTATTTCTGGTAGGTTGTAATAATAATGATGAGGAAAAGAAGAAAGATGAAGAAACTACAACTCAGCAAGATGAAAAGACAGATCAGGAAACGAGTAAAGATAGCAATTCTTCAGATTCAAAGGAAAAAAAATAAGATTATGTTATGTATAGTGGAGCTTCCTCAGGTGATGAGGAAGCTTTTTTAGTTGTATATTTTTCGTTTTTGAGAAAAAATAGAGAGAAATAGAGAATAAGGAGAAGAGAAATGAAAATATGCATATTTGGAGCAACTGGAAGAGTTGGGGCCCAGTTAATGAAACTGGCATTACAAGATTCACATGATGTCACAGTATTAGTTCGTGATCAAAATAAGCTTGTGGTAAAACATAACAATCTATATATAGTAGAAGGGGATGTATTGCAAGAAAATGATGTGAAGAAGGCTTTAAAAGGAGCTGAAATTGTTTTAAGTGCTCTTGGGACAGATGGAAATAGAACGTTATCGAATAGTATACCTAGTATTATAAAACATATGGATGAAGAGGGAGTAAAAAGGATTATCACGATAGGAACAGCAGGTATTTTACAGGCTCGAACAAATCTGAACATATATCGGTTTCAATCGGAAGAATCAAAAAGAAGAACTACAACAGCTGCAGAAGATCATTTAGCTGCTTATGTAGCTTTAAAGAACAGTGGGCTATACTGGACAATTGTTTGTCCCACATATCTAATTGATGGTGAAGAAACGGGTATGTACCGGACGGAGGCAAATATGTTACCACTGGATGGATCAAAAATTACGGTAGGAGATACGGCTTGTTTTACATGGTCTCTAATAAATGAAAAAGTATATGAAAATAGCCGCGTAGGTATTGCTTATTAAAAAACCATCCCTGAAAAGGGATGGTTAAAAAAGAATGTAACATACAAAAATGATAATCATAATGATTTGTAAGATTGCTTTTGCTACTGTACTGCTTAAAAAGCCGACGACTGTAGCGATTCCGACCATAAACGCTTCTTGCGGTGTCTTTTTATGCATTATTTCTGTCACGAAAACAGATAGAAATGGAATGATAATGAGACCAAATGGTGGGAAGAAAAAGGATCCGATAATAATAGAAATCATTCCCACACGTTCGCCCCATCTGGTACTTCCGTATTTTTTTAAGAAGTATCCATTTGCAATAAAATCAGCAACGAAAATAATGATGGTAAAAATGATTTGAAAGATCCAAAAACTTGTTGTTAGCTCCCCGCCATTTATACCAAAATGATAAATGATATATCCAGCCCACAGTGCAAGTATGCCAGGGATGATTGGATAGATAAACGCAATAAATGATACGATAAAACAAACAATTATACAAAGTGTTAATAAAACAGTCAATTTATATCTCCTTTTTACTATCTAGTTTATGTACAGCAACTTTCTTAATTTGATGCCCGTCAAGCTCTAATGCTTTAAATTGGAAACCAGCATATTCAATTGAATAGCCAACTTCGATATTTAAATCAATAGCCTGGGATAGAAGCCAGCCACCAATTGTATCTAAATCACTTTCATCAATATGTAAACCAAACATATCATTTACTTCTGAAATGAGTACTTTGCCATCCAGTACAGTGAGTTTTGGTGTGCGTTTTTCAATCATCGGTGATTCATCTGCATCAAACTCATCTTGAATTTCACCAATAATTTCTTCAATAATATCTTCCATTGTTAATAGTCCAGCTGTTCCGCCATATTCATCCATTACAATCGCCATTTGCACACGATTTTTTTGAAGATGAATTAATGTTTTACGGATTGGTACTGTTTCAAATACAGTTAAGACCGGATGGATATACGCTTCTAAAGGTTTTTGAATTCCCTTCGTTTGATCGTGAAAAATTTCTTTTGTATTTAGCATCCCGATAATATCATCTTTATCTTTTTCAATAATCGGATAACGTGTATATTTTTCAGATGCCACGATATCCATATTTTCTTCTAATGTATTTTCGGTAGATAAACAAACCATTTCGGTACGAGGTACCATTATTTCTTTGGCAACACGATCATCAAATTCGAAAATATTATTTACATATTTATATTCAGTTTGATTAATTTCACCGCTTTTAAAGCTTTCACCTAAAATGAGTCGCAATTCTTCTTCTGAGTGAGCAAGTTCATTTTCTTTTGCTGGTTCTAAGCCGAATAGTTTTGTAAAGAATACGGCTGTACCATTAAGTAACCAAATGAAAGGATACATAATTTTATCAAACCAAATGAGTGGTTTGGCAAATTTTAATGTAATTGCTTCGGCTTTTTGAATTGCAAAAGATTTTGGAACAAGTTCACCTAATACAACATGGAAAAAAGTAATGACACTAAATGCAATGATAAAGGATAGCGTGTTAGCCATTGTCCCAGTAATATTTATTTTTTCAAATAGTGGTCGTAGTAAGTGTTCAACAGTTGGTTCACCAAGCCAACCAAGCCCTAAAGACGTGATGGTAATACCAAGCTGGCAAGCTGATAAGTATACATCTAAGTTAGAAACAACGCTTCTGGCAGCTAATGCTTGCTTATTTCCTTCATTTGCAAGCTGATCAATTCGACTTTTTCGTACTTTTACCACCGCAAATTCAGATGCCACGAAAAAGCCAGAAATGAGAATAAGTACAAAGATGAGAAAAATATTTAATATGTCCAAGTGTGTTCTCTACCCCGAAGTGGGAATAAAGATGTCACCTCCTGCAAGTATGTTATACTTTTATAATAAATCGAAATGAAAATAATAGTCAAAGGAAATGAGTAAATATTGGAATGTTTTTCTAAACATTCATGAATTTGTTGGTATTTTACCCTGAATGAAAGGGGAATAACCCTCCGTTTTTAAAAGGAGGGAGATAGCTTAAAGTTTAATTATTTAATTATTGTTTTTGAGATAGCATAAGTTTGATGTTTAGACTGGTTTGTTGTCCATACGGATTGAAGAAAGGAAAGAATGATGTAAGGAATATAAATGAGTAGCAGTCCAATTGTGACAACAGTTGGTGAACTTCCTCCAAATTGAATAATAAATTGTAGTAATCCTTTTGTATGAAAAATACATTCCATATAAAAGAATGAAAGAATAATGGAGCTTAAAATAGATTTATGATTTGAAACGATGGCCATAAATAACGTATTAATGAGAAAAGATGAGTCACGTATATCATCATGTTCTTCAGTTTTATTTAAAAACGGAATCCATTTTTTGATTGCCTGTATAACGATAATCATTGATGTACTACATATGATGATGAGGGAGGACAGGAATGGAATTGTTATGTACTTTGCAATGTATAAAGAAATTAAAACAATAGAACATTGTAATAAAGCAGTACTGAATGAGTATGGAATCCAGCGCAATATTGAAATGTATTTTTTAAATTGTTTTGGTGCCTTTAAGAATAAACGTCCAATCGCTAAGCTAATGAAAAAACCAATTGCGAGTGTGAGTGTAAAGCGAACGATTGATAAAAAGTATACTTCCCACATATAGGGGAATAGAAGTGGAGATTGTCCTGGAACATGTAACGTTGTGGTAGAATTTATAATAGGTTGAGATGAGAAAAGAATGGATTCATGCATCCAATCAATCATTGGGATGGAAATAGACGGAAAATGAGTGAAATTATGGAAAATCCCAATTAAACCTTTTAAATAAGAAGATTCATGCGTTAATAATATAGCGGGAAGAGGGCTTATGATAAGAATGATTAGGAATCCAGCTAAAAAGCGATATGTGTAAGTACGAAATAATGAAGACATAATTGCTCACCTGCTCTTTGAATGTTCAGAAAATTCTTATTCTTATTCTAACGCTTTTTTGAAGAAGTTACAATATCTTTTTCTTTACATATGGGTATAAGTTATGATAATAAGTAATTCTCTTTATTTTTAAAGGAAAACGGTAATGAAAAATAACAATCTATTTATAAATTTTTTAGTCAGCAATTAAGTCCAAAAGGATAATCTCTAAATTTTTCAAAATATGAATCATTCATGAACAAATAATGACAATAATACGAAAATTTTCAGAAAAATAAAATAAATCATTTATTTTTTTCTGAAAATATAATATAGTTATGGCACAGAAAGTATTTTAACATAAGGAGGCTTTTTATGAGAGTAAAAGGAAACTATGTGTCAAAAAGAGAAGTCTTATTTTGTTCTGCTTCATTTACGATAGGTGAAGCATTGGATCATTTAAATAAAACGGGTTATCGTTGTGTTCCGGTACTAGATGAAAAGAAAGAGAAATTTTTAGGGAATGTATATAAAGTAGATATTTTAGAATATAAAGGATCATTAGAGGATAATTTATTAGAATTATTAAGTGATAAAGATGGATATGTGAAAGAAGATTCTTCTTTCTTTAAAGTGTTCTTTACAATTAAAAAGTTACCATATTTGTCCGTTATTGATGAGAAAGGAACATTTCTTGGAATCCTAACTCATAAAAAGGTATTTGAGCTATTAGAGGATGCATGGGGTGTTCATTCTAGCAAGTATTCCGTCATGATAGGAACTCAAGATTATAATGGAGCGATTCAAAAACTATCTACAGTTTTGAAAAAATATAGTGGTATTCAAAGTTTAATGACATTTGATAATGATGCGTTATTAGTACGCAGAATTATGTTTACACTAGGTGAGGAATTTAAAGAAGAAGGGTTAGAGACTTTACTAAAGGATTTAGAAGATCACGGATTTCGTGTTGTATATGTAGAAGAAATGAATAATCCACGTGAAGTAGAGATAATAGAATAGATATGGAAAGCCATCTGTTTGATTTAGGTGGCTTTTCATTATATTAGTTAAGGAAGACTAAAGATATTTTGAAATAACAAAATGAGGGTAATGGCTTTTTCTGTAGAAATATTTTTACAAAAGAATAACATAAAAAATAAGTGTATACTATTTTGTTTTTCGAAAAATTCCATATAAAAAATATGTTTCTATTTTTCAACTAAATGTGTTACTATATGTGTGACAAAAGTAAAGAGGTCCGACCTATTAACTCTGTGATTTAACACTATAATGTTTTGAATATTCAAAAAAATCAAAATTCATTAGTTGGAGTAATAAAAAGGTGAAATGGAGAAATTATGGGAAAAGACATTGCTTTTTGAGGGACATATATAATCAACATGGATAGAGAGGAGGATGCATAGCATATTGTGAAAGAGATAAAAACAATAGAGACATGCTATGCAAAAGAGAGATGAAGGGACGATTAAGGCCAGGAGATACGCTAGCAATCGGTTTAATGTTATTTGCATTATTTTTAGGAGCAGGAAATTTAATTTTCCCACCAGTATTAGGTCAACAAGCAGGAGAGAATGTTTGGATTGCCACAATTGGATTCCTTGTGACAGGAGTCGGTCTTCCTCTACTAGCTGTAACTGCTGTAGCTTTTGTAGAAGGAGACTTGAAAGCGTTATCCTCAAGAGTACATCCTATATTTGCGTTCATTTTCCCACTGATTAGTTATTTAGCAATTGGACCATTTTTTGCAATTCCGCGGACGGGAGCAGTTTCATTTGAAATGGGAATGAAGCCGTTTTTATCAGAAGCATTTGTGTCAGAGTGGTATATGCTGTTTCTATACACAGCAGTTTTCTTCGGTATTACTTGGTATCTATCACTAAACCCATCGAAATTAATTGATTGGTTTGGAAAATTTCTTACTCCATTATTAGTATTAATTGTCGCTGTAATTGTAGGGAAAGCTATTATTGATCCAATTGGAGCTCCCGCTGCACCGGTAGAAGCATATAAAGAGACTGCATTTTTTGGTGGGTTTATTCAAGGATACTTAACGATGGATGCTATTAGTGCACTTGTATTTGGCATAGTTGTTGTACAAGTTATTCGTTCAAAAGGGATAAAAGAGAGCGGACAAATTGCAAAAACAACAATTGTATCTGGAATTATTGCTGTATTAGGTTTAACGTTAATTTATTTATCACTCGCTTATCTTGGTTCGACGAGTACATCGCTTGGCGTTTCTGATAATGGAGGTCTTATTTTAACAAAAGTTGTAAATGAGCTATATGGAACGAGTGGCAAAGTATTATTAGGCCTTGTTATTACACTTGCTTGTTTAACAACTTCAGTTGGACTTACATCGGCCTGTGCGGGATTCTTTACAAAGTTATTCCCTAAATTATCACATAAAATGATTGTAACATTGGTATGTGTGTTTAGTTTAGTTGTATCAAACTTAGGATTAACACAGCTTATTGCTGTAACATTGCCAGTATTGATGATTATTTATCCTGTTGCGATTGTACTAATTGTACTGTCTTATTTCCATAAATGGATTGGAGAGCGAAATACAATATATATTGGTGCAATTTTAGGTGCACTAGTTATTAGTCTATTTAACGGTTTAGAAAGTGTAAATATTAAGTTTGATGCAATAACAAATGTGCTAGAAATGCTTCCTTTATATAAGGAAGGAATTGGTTGGTTACTGCCATCGTGTGTTGGTGGAGTTATCGGTTACTTCCTATATAGACCAAACGAATCAAGTGAGTTGCAAAAGAAAGGTGCTTAGGCATCTTTCTTTTTTTAGAGGAAATGTGTATGTTTTGTCTAAATGAAAATTGGGAGGGGGAATAAAATGGCTAATTTTGAAGATTTTTTACAGTTAGATTTACGTGTAGGAACGATAATAAAAGCAGAAGAGTTTAGAGAAGCTCGTGTACCTGCGATTAAGCTGGAAATTGACTTTGATGAACTTGGTATGAAGCAGTCCAGTGCTCAAATTACGAAGAGATATACACCAGATGGGCTAATCGGCAAACAGGTTGTAGCTGTCGTGAATTTTCCGCCCAAACGTGTTGCAGGCTTTAAATCAGAAGTACTTGTGGTAGGTGGAGTTCCCGAAGCCGGGGATGTAATCTTACTGCAACCTGATATAGAAGTCCCAAATGGAACACCTATTAGTTAATATGGGAGAGGATTAGAAATGGATGTTGGAAAGGTCTATTTAGAATGTGCCATTTCAAACTTTAAGGCAATGCAAAAGCAAGGAGAACGGACACTTTCACAGTTATCATATGAACAAATAAGTTGGACACCTCATGAAGAAGCAAACAGTATTGCGATTATAATCAAACATTTACATGGAAATATGCGCTCAAGATGGACAGATTTTTTAACGAAAGATGGTGAAAAATTAGATCGAAATCGTGATGGTGAATTTGAGGGTGGTTATGCTTCAAAAGAAGAGGTGCTAATAGCATGGCAGGAAGGCTGGGAATATGTTTTTCAAGCGCTGCAATCATTAACTTCACAAGACCTCTTAACAATCGTCCATATTCGAGGTGAAGTACATAGTGTTATGCAAGCAATTGAGAGACAAATTGCTCATTATGCTTCACATGTTGGACAAATTATTTATGTTGGAAAAATGTTAAAAGAAGAAGATTGGGAGTGTTTGAGTATTCCTAAAGGACAGTCTAATCGTTATTAGCAAAAGTGACGTTCAATATAGTAGTAAGAAATCAACCGACATAGGGCAGGTGTTAAAAAGAAAATCCAAATAACTGATGGTTCAGTTAAGGATAAAATACTGCCTATAACGAGAGTATACCAAATGAAATATACTCCAAATAGTGTATTAATAGGAATAAAGCTAGAAAAGAACAATTGTTGGCTAAAACAAGCTTCGTGAAATAAGTAGATACGTATGTAAAATATTGTGGTAATAAGATCTTGCTTTCTGATAATTTTTTTTTGCAGTTATGACATATAAAAGTTGGTCTCATTTTTACACTCCATTTAAACATTAAGTTCTTCTTAAATTTGTTACTAGTTTATAAATGAGGAGATATAAAGAGTATACCCCTACATAAGCCCCGGTGATGAGAAATAATGGATTCAACAAAATACCGTGGATGGTTGTCATAAACACTAAGCCGTGCAATACAACATCATATATGTTAAAAGCAATTAGTATACCAAGTATATATAAAGAAAGGTACGCACAAATATCTAAGAAAATACGGACTTTAGGATGTGCTGCAAATAATAAAAAAACAGATGATAAAAAAATAGGAATTATACCGATAATTAGCTTCAATTCATTTCACCTCTATGACAATATAGCCGAAATTTAGGCGGTCTATTCTCTATAGCTTGTACATAAGTTGAAACAGAGAGGGTGATGTTATGAATCGAGGCTTTTTTTATGTGAAATTAACAAGTGTACGTAAGCTTATTTTATTTGTTGTCATTATGATGTTAGCAACTTTTTTTCTTATTAGTATGATGGTGACTTCATTGAAAGAAACAAAGTCAGCATATTTATATAATTGGTTGAATGAGTTATCAATGAATGGGTATATGTATGTAATTGGAAAAGAAAATCATTATTTTACACAAGAATATCGAAATTTAAACCAAGACTTTTCGATTTCATCTTTTCTTTTTTCTACAGCGACAAATATTCGATTTGATGATGTTCGCAGTTTCGTTGGGAAAGAACTTCCTGGGTTTGGAAGGTATGATACAGAAATTGTCATTGCCGGTGAAGGGACTGATTATTCTAATTTACCAATAGAATCAAGTGTTCCGCTTGAAGAATTGGTGAAAGAAAGAACGGGAGAAACTGGACAGGTTCCTAAAACGGATACAAATAAAGAAAAGAAAAAACCTGCTCAAACGACGGGGAAAAGACAAGTTGCATTTATCTATCATTCTCACAGCTGGGAGTCTTATTTACCTTTATTAAATTTAACAAATGATCCAGATCCTAATAAAGCAACAAGTTCAGTGACGAATATTTCTATACTTGGAGAACGGTTCCATGACCAATTAGCGAATGAAGGGATAGGAGCGGTTAATGATAAAACGGATGTTGGGAAAAAGTTGATTAGTAAGGGGTTAAATAGTAATAGTTCTTATAAAATGTCTCGAGAAATTGTACAGGAGGCAATGGCAGGCAATAAAGAACTACAATACTTTTTCGATTTGCACCGAGATAGCGCCCGTAAAAATGTCACGACAAAAGCAATTGGAGATAAATCGTATGCGAAGCTTGCTTTTGTCATCGGAAAAGGAAATAAAAATTACGCAAAAAACTTACAATTAGCAACTGCACTGCATGAAGCGATTAATAAAAAATATCCAGGGGTAAGTCGAGGGGTTATACAAAAGGGGTTTCAAACAGGGAACGGTGTTTATAATCAGGACTTGTCAGGACAAGCGATTTTAATTGAAGTGGGAGGTGTAGATAATACAGCCGAAGAATTAAATCGTTCAATTGATGTATTGGCGAAAGCATTTAGTGAATATTTTTGGCAAGCAGAAAAAGTAAATGGATGAACGTAAGCGAGGGCTTACGTTTTTTTGTGCTCAAAAAGAAGAAAAAGATAGGAACCAAGATTTTTCTAAATAAAGTTGCATCTTCATTATACTAATATCGAAATTTGTCTATTTATCCTATGAAAAATAGAAAGGTATTTCATAAAAAAATAGCGAAATTCTCTTTATGAATAAAATTTTTAATCTTAAAAAATCGGCAGGGTGATAGAGATGATTCGAGAAATTCAAGTAGAGGACGCAGCAGCATTTTTGCAATTAGGAAAACAATTAGATGAAGAAACTGCCTTTATGTTATTGGAACCAGGGGAACGAGATACAACAGTGGAGCAGCAAGCGAAGATGATTCAACGTTTCATAAATAATCATACTTCTACAATATTTGTAGCTACTCATGAAGAACAAGTGGTAGGATTTATTTTAGCTAATGGTAGTGATTTGCAAAGAAAAAAACATGTTGCAACAATTGTGATTGGAATTTTACAAGAATATAGTGGCCAAGGTATTGGGACAGCTTTGTTTAAAGAAATGGAAAAATGGGCAAAATTACATGATGTATGGCGTTTAGAATTAACGGTAATGGCCCATAATACGCGAGCGCAGGCACTATATAAAAAAGCAGGATTTGAAAAAGAAGGTGTCAAAAAAGCTTCTCTTATTGTTGATGGAAAAAATATCGACGAGTATTATATGGCCAAATTATTAAAATAAGAGGTCGTTTTATGAAAAAAAGATGGGCACTACTGAGTGTCGTAGTAGTTGCAATTATTATTGGAGTGGCAGGTATTAATTATAAAATGTATAAAGATAAACAAACGCAAGAGGTGAATAGTAGCATTGTATTTCCAAAAGAGCAAGAAACAATCGCTACAACAGAAGGCGATATTGCGGTTGTGAATAATCCTGATTCTATACTTGTACTTGTAAATAAAAGCAGACGGTTACCAGATCACTATAAGCCACAAGATTTAGTCATTCCGAAAGTACGTTACTCAAGTGAAGGAGATCAAGAGAAGAAGAAAATGAGGAAAGAAGCAGCGCAGGCACTTGAGAAGATGTTTCAGCAAGGAGATCAAGAAAGAATGTTTCTTTTTGCAGTCTCTGGGTTCAGGTCTTTTGACCGGCAAAAAGCATTGAATACAATGTACAAAATTCAAGATGGAGAAGCGAAAACAGCTATGTCGAGTGCGATTCCAGGAACGAGTGAACATCAAACGGGACTTGCAATGGATATTACATCACAATCTGCTAAATTTCAATTAGAATCTATTTTTGGGGATACAAAGGAAGGGAAATGGCTTGCTGAAAATGCACATAAGTTCGGCTTTGTCATTCGATATACAAAAGAAAAGGAATCTATTACTGGTTATCGGTATGAACCTTGGCACGTACGTTATGTAGGGAATCCGCAAGCTACGTATTTATATGAAAATCAACTCACCTTAGAAGAAGCGATGAAATAATCAATTGAGGGGAGATGGACCAGATGACGATGTTATATAAGAAAAAGGTATATGCATACATTACAAGGGAAAAAGAAGGAGTTACACAATTACTTGTTTTTACACATCGTGATATGCCAGAAGCAGGTATACAGGTCCCAGGTGGAACAGTTGATGAAGGAGAAAAATTAGAACCAGCAGTACTGCGTGAAGTATTACAAGAGTCTGGAATTCGTCATTTATGTATAGAACGTTTCATTGATGATTATATCATCTATGTGAAAGAAAAACAGGAGTATCAAAAGCGTCACTTCTTTCACATTTCATTATTAACAGATGTAAAAGATATGTGGGAACATATAGTAAGTGCAGGAGAGGAAGATGAGGGCCTAACATTTTGTTATGAATGGGTTGATATAGCAAAGTGTCCTGTATTAGCAGGGAATCAAGGTGAATTTGTACATTTGTTAGAGGACGTATATGTGAAATAAAAGAGAGTTTGAAAATAGGAAGAAAATAAATGTGATTGTTACCAACGTTTTAGATAGTTTTATTCGTCTAAGGCGTTTTTTATTTTGTTTGAAGGTTTTTATGTATGGTAGACGAAATGTTTAAACAGATGTGAATTTGTCAAAATGAGGAGACAAGGCAATGATTAAAGCTAATAAGTAATAAGATAAGATTTGAAAGTGCGCAAGAATATGACGGAGTTAGCGAAGGGACTTTAATCAAACTTGTATACGCGTTTGAACAAGCTACAAAGCATAGAAGAAGCCCAAATTTGTCGTAAATATAGTAGTAAAAGGATAGAAGATACTCTATCCTTTTTGTATGCTGTAAAGTTTTATATGTAAAAAAACAGTGAAATCAAAGAGAAACATCCTTTTCTTGTTGCTTCGTATGTTTTAGTAAAATAAATGATAAACAAGCAGAACATAAAATGAGGATAGAAGCAATGATATAGATAGTACGGACACCGAGCATATCGGTAATAATACCAACACTTAGCATAGAAATCCCTGAAACAGTCGAAGTAAGAGCGCCGTGAGCTGTATACATTTTTGATAATAGAGATGGCGGTACACTTGATTGTAAAACGGTTGTTTGAGAAATATCCCGAATTTGATAGGAAGGCCCCATTAGAAGACAAAGAAACAGTGCAATAAATCCGTTACTTGTGATGCCATATAAGAACGTAAGTACGCTAAATAGAAGTGATCCTAAAGCCATTGAGCGTATTAAATTATTTTGAATATATGTACTGATTCGCCATGCTAATAGCCCACCAATTAATGTTCCGATATAATAACTCGTGTTGATATACCCCCACCATTCTTCTCCTTTATGTAGAGCGGTTGTTACATATGCCATCGTAATACCGCCAATCCATATCGTTCCAGCAAATGTTTCAATTAAGTCCATATATGTAACTGTACGGAGGGAAGGATGCTGAAATAACAGTTTCCATCCTTCTATTAATGTAGCTGATTTGGAGGGTGATTTCTCTATTGTTTGTTCAGTTTGTATAGTGCGCAATGAAACATATAATGCAATACACCCAAAAATCATTAATATGTTGTTTATCATAAATGTAGAAGTAGCTCCAATGAAAAGGACAACTACACTTGTGAATGAATAAGCAGCCGCCTGAACAATTTGCGTTGAAAAGGAAAAGACACTATTTACTTTCACTAATTTTTCTTGCAGTGTTAGGCGTGGAATAACGGCGTATAATAAAGGAGAACTCCAACCTCTACATAATGAAATAAGAATAATGAAAGTCAAAAGAGTTATAACGTTTGATGATAGAATAGGAAATAGTATAGTCAAGAGAATTAAAAGGAACGTTTTGACCCATTGTAGCGTGAAAAGTAATGAATAAGACGGAAAACGATTCATTAGAAGTGGTGCAGATGTACTTGCAATAAGGCTTGCAATAACTCGTAATAATGGAAAAAGAGCTGTGATAGTAGCTGATTTGGTTGTCATATAAATATGAGTAGTAAGAATCATTACATAAACAACATCGGCGAGAGTGATACACATTTTTGAAAACCAATAACAGGGTAACGAGTGTTGGTTCAATAAGAGTACCGCCTTTCAAATAATAACGATTTTTTCTTTGAAATAATTATAATCTGAAAAATTAATTTTTAAAAGAATTTTATTTTTTGTAACTTTTATAAAGGGATTTTTATGTATAATAAAGAATATATTAATATATCATTTTAATAATACCCATTGTAACAGTGAATATGTATAGTAGCTTCCATCAAAACGTCCCGTATGCATTAGGAGGACGTGATAAACAATTCTTTTTTTCATATACATATAGAAAATAAAAAAGAAAGTGAGGGTTGCATATGGCTGGATGGGTAGTTTGGTTTATTATAGCTGGTGTTTTATTTATTGCAGAAATGCTATCGATTACTTTTTACATGTTATGGCTTGGAATCGGAGCGGTTGTCGGAGGTCTAATTGCACTATTTGCCCCAGAAGCGCTATTCTTACAAGTTGTTATAGGGGCAATTGTGAGTTTAACATTGACTTTCTTTACGAAACGAATCTCTAAAAATTTCCGAGAGGCAAAAGGGTTTATTGATACTGTCGATAAACTGGCTGGTAAAAAAGGAATTATCATGCAAGCGATTACAAATGAAGAGAATGGAATTGTGAAAGTAGATGGAGATACTTGGACTGCTATTTCAGATGTTCCCATTTCCGCTGGGGAAAGAGTCATTGTTATAAAGAGGAGCAGTACAGTTTTACATGTGAAAAAGGAGAGTGAATAAACATGGTAGCATTAACATTAACGATTATTTTTGCATTAATTGTTGTTGTATTTGTAGCGTTAACAATTAAAATCATTTCGCAGCAAAAGGTGGCAGTTGTTGAAAGGTTTGGTAAATTTCAACGCATTATGCATCCAGGATTAAACATTTTAATTCCTATTGTAGATCGCGTTCGTGTTTATCATGATTTACGTATTCAACAAACAAATGTACCACCACAAAAAGTTATTACGAAAGATAACGTACAAGTAGAAATTGATACGATTATTTTCTATCAAATCGTTGAACCGGAACTTGCGACATATGGTATTTCAAATTATGAATATGGTGTTCGTAATATTACATCTGCAACAATGCGTCAAATTATCGGTAAGATGGAACTGGATGAAACATTATCAGGGCGTGAAAAAATTTCAACAGAAATTCGTTTAGCACTTGATGAAGCAACAGAAAAATGGGGCGTTCGTATTGAACGTGTAGAAGTTGTTGATATTAATCCGCCAAAAGATGTGCAAGCGGCGATGGAAAAACAAATGAAAGCAGAGCGTAATAAGCGTGCGATTATTCTAGAAGCAGAAGCGGCTAAACAAGATAAAGTTCTTCGTGCTGAAGGGGAAAAACAAAGTAAAATCTTGATGGCTGAAGGGGATAAAGAAGCGCGTATTCGCGAAGCGGAAGGTATACGAGAAGCGAAAGAACTAGAAGCACAAGGGGAAGCGAGAGCGATTGAAACGATTGCGAAAGCAGAACAAAACCGAATCGAATTACTACGTGCAGCTGATTTAGATGAGCGTGTTCTTGCTTATAAATCATTTGAGTCATTGGCTGAGGTTGCAAAAGGACCAGCTAATAAAGTCTTCATCCCATCTAATGCAATTGAAACACTTGGCACACTTGGTGCAATCGGTGAAATTTTCAAAGAAAAACAAGCGAAGAAATTGCCTTCTTCTGATACACCAAAAGAACAATAGCAATGAGAAAGAGAAATGGGTCGCCATTTCTCTTTTTTATTTAGAGGGAATCATATGAGAAAGGCTTTAAAAAGGATGGAAATCTGTATGGTGGTAGTATTTGTTTTGATTTGGTACTGGGGCTGAAAGATATTATTTACACTATTCTGTTTGGTTACATTGGCTGTATATCATTTGATTTTTTTTAAGTTTTATCAACGCATATCAATCGAAGAAAAAAGTATTTGCATTGCTATTCTTTTTAGCTGTTGTATTAAATATAACAAGGGTATTCAAAATGTATATTACATAAAGCTTGTACATATCCATGTATAGAGAGGGTGATACATTGAAAAAGTATGCAACTCATATACATGGAAAGAAACTGATATTTTTAATCTTGTCGTATGCATTTGTCGTGATAGTAGCGGCGTCTATTGTAACTTCGCTTTTACATACAATGAAATCTTATTATGCAAATCAGTGGTTTGGTAAAGTTTCGATGCAAGGGTTTGTTCAAATGCTGGAGAGTGAAAATCATTATTTTGCATTTGATTATTTTAAAACAAATAAACGAGAATCAGTTGGGAATTTGATATTTTCTATTGCAACGGATCTTAAAATACAAGATTTAAGAACATTCGTTGGGAAAGAAGTGCCGGGAATGTCAAAATACTATTCTAATATTATCGTAGCAGGAGAAGGAACGGACTATACAAATATTCCGAACGAATCCAGTGTCCCAATTGAAGAGGTAACGAAAGAACGTGAAGTCGCAAAAGGTAAAGTTACAGAAGCAGATAAAAAGAATCCTGTACAAAAAAATAAAAGCGATGTAAAAGGTGAAAAAGCCGTATATATTTATCACACGCATAGTTGGGAATCTTTCTATCCATTGTTACCTGGGGCGAAAAATCCATCAAGTCCTGATGTAAATGTCTCGCTACTAGGAGAGCGTCTAAAAGAACAGCTGGAAGGACAGGGAATACCGGTTCTTCATGACAAAACAAATATGGGGGATTTATTAGCGAATAAGAAATGGAAATGGTATCAAGCGTATACTGCATCTCATGGATATGTGAAAGAAGCGTTGTCACAAAATAAAAATATTATGTTTCCAATTGATATTCACAGGGATGATCAGCGGAAGAATGTTACGACAAAAGTGATTAATGGAAAATCTTATGCGAGACTGTATTTTATTATTGGGATGGAAAATAAAGGACGTTCTAATAATGAAAAGATTGCAAAAGCGATAAATTCATATTTAGATGAAAATTATTATGGATTAAGTAGAGGCATTTTCCCGAAATATAAAAAAGATGGAAATGGTGTTTATAATCAGGATTTATCAAAAAATGCCATGCTGATTGAAGTGGGCGGTGTTGATAATACGTTGGAAGAGCTGTATAACACAATTGATGTTTTGACAGAGGCGTTTAGTAAATATTATTGGGATGCAGAGAAGGTGAATGGATGATGTAAGAGGGACAGGAAACTGTTCCTTTTTTTATGTCTCTTAAAAAATTTACTAGAATTTCATAATGTGAAATAAGGCAGTCGTTTTGAGTAGAGATTGTTTTATAATAATTAAAAATTCTGTCAATTATAAAGGGTGACTAGAATTTCTAAACTTATTTGTATAGTAAACTTCAAAATGTATATATTGGAGGGGTAAACATGGCGATTCGAACAGGGGCTCAGTATATTGAAGGATTAAAGGCGAGAAATCCTGAAATTTGGATTGGTGGAAGAAGAGTAACAGATGTTGTAAATGAAGATGTTTTTCGGGAACCGATTTTACAAATTGCAAACCTATATGATATGCAGCATGATCCAAAATATCAAGATAAGATTACCCACATATGCGAAGAGACCGGAGAGCGGGTTTCGAATGCATTTTTAGTGCCGAGAAATTATGAGGATTTAAAAGCGCGTCGTGAATTGTTTGAGGTATGGGCTAAAGCTACCTTTGGTTTAATGGGCAGAACGCCAGATTTTTTAAATGTTACGGTCACTTCAATGGCGAGCAATGCATGGTTTTTTGAAAAATTTGATTCCTCATGGGGGGGAAATATAAAGAATTATTATAAACATATACGTGATCAAGATTTGTTTTTAACACATGCGATCATTAATCCACAAAATGACCGAAGTAAAGCGTCACATCAACAAGAAGATGAAACGATGCATTTAGGTGTAGTGAGTGAAACGGAAGAGGGAATGTATGTGAGCGGAGCTAAAATGTTAGCAACTCTTGCACCGATTACAGATGAAGTAATCATTTATTCCTATCCGAGCTTTAAAACAGGTGATGAGCGTCATGCAATCTCTTTTGCAGTTCCAATTGATGCACCAGGGTTAAGAATTCTTTGTCGTGAGCCAATGCAAGATGGAAAACGATCATTATTCGATCATCCACTTGCATCAAGGTTTGAAGAAATGGATGCATTACTTGTATTTCATAATGTATTTATTCCATGGGATAAGGTGTTTATTTATCAAAGTGTAGAGGCTGGAAATCAGCTGTATCCTAAAACAGGAATTGGACATCAACCGGCACACCAATCGGGAATCAGGGGTCTGGTAAAGCTTTCTTTTGCCGCTGAAGTGGCGATCAAGCTAGCAGATTCAATTGGAGTAGACGGCTTTTTAAACGTACAAAATCAGTTAGCAGAATTAATACAAGATGTAGAAACAATTCGAGCGCTCTTACAAGTAGCAGAATATGAGTATGAAATGAATGCATATGGTGAAGCTGTACCAGCAAGGTTACCTCTTGATACGATACGTAGTTTATTACCTAAAATGTATCCGCGTGCTATTGAAATTATTCAAACAATTGGTGCTGGTGGACTGCTAATGTCGCCAACTGGTGCGGACTTTATGAATCCAGAAATTCAAGATGATATGCATAAATATTATCTTGGGCGTGAAGGGGTATCTTCTGAGGAACGTGTTCGCTTATTTAAATTAGCTTGGGATTTATGTGGTGAAGCATTTGGACAACGTTTATTACAATATGAGCGTTATTATTCTGGCGATCCAGTTCGAAAAATGGGTATGTTTTATAATGCGTATAAAAAACAACAATCTTTATCCCTTGTGAATAATGCTTTGCAAACGAGTTCATCTGAAAGCGCATTAAGTTAACTACAAAATGATTGCGCTTACAAATTTGAGTGGAAAAGGAAGGAGCAACAAATAGATAACAAGAATTTTACTGTTAGGATGTAAATCTTCCTATAGGTTTAGCTCTATATGAATCTGAAAATATGTAACTGGAATAGAGGAGGTAAGTTATTTTGATCGCTTCTATCAGTAAAATTTGCAAAATTCTAAATTGTTTCACGAATGATGAGCCAGTATTAGGAAACTCAGAAATTGCAGCGAAATTAAATATGAATCCGAGTACAGTTCATCATCTTGTTCGTACATTGTGTGAAGAAGGTATGCTCATTCGAGATGAACAAAGAAAATACCGGCTTGGTTGGAAATTACTTGAGTGGGGCAATCAAGTAATGTTCCAACAAGAGATTTATAGTGGGGCAATTCCAATTGTAGAAGAGCTTGTGAGGAAATTTAATGGAACAGTGCATATTGGTATGTTTGATCGCGGAGACGTTGTATTTATTTTGAAAGTTTCATCAAAGGATTCCGTTCAAATTTCAACTCATGTTGGATCTAGGAAGCCTGCATATTGTACAAGTACAGGGAAAGTACTGCTTTCATTTAATCCTTCTTCTTTAGAGTACACTTCAGAGCATGCGCTTTTGCCCAGGGCGCCAAATACGATTACCTGTATGAAGAAATTTCAAAAGGAATTACAGACAATTCGTAAGCAAGGTTATTCCATAAGTGATAACGAAAATGAGCATGGACTATATGGAATTGCCGCTCCTATTCGTTCTTACACTGGAAGAACGATTGCGGCTCTTAATATTGTTGGGCCAATAACGTATATGCAAGGCAGTAATCGTCAAGTCATGATTCGAAGTGTAATGAATACGGCAAATTTAATTTCAAAAGAATTTGGTTATTTAGATATTTGATGCCGATTAAAAAAGAGAGGTGAAAATCATTTATATACATGATCATTGTGTACCTAAATTAATAAAATCGATTGTTTCCATTGGAGCTTTTGATGGTGTTCATAAAGGACATCAAACTGTTATTAGAAACGCGGTGGAGAAATCTAAAGAACTACAGATTACAAATGTCGTGTATACATTTGATCCACCACCACGTGCTTATTTCAAGGGAGCTCAAGTATTAACAACAATTGATGAGAAATTAAATCGATTTCAAGAACTTGGTGTTGAACATGTAATTGTTATTCGTTTTGATGAAGCGTATGTAATGAGAACGGCTAGTCACTTTGTTCAAGAGTTACAAAAGTTATGCCCAGTAGGGATTTATGTAGGAGAAGATTTTCGGTTTGGAAAAGATCGTGAAGGTGATATAGGACTGTTAATGAAATATTTTGATGTTTCTATTGTTGAAGAAATTTGCTGTGAAGAAGGTGAAAGGATTTCTTCAACGAGAATTCGAAATCATTTATTTCAAGGAGAATTACAGAGGTCTCAATCTTTATTAGGATGGTCTCTTAAAACTATATAAATGGGATGAATTATAAGGAGGAAAAAACATGTCAAAAACATTACAATCTTTTAATTTACTAAAATGGATTGATGAAAATAAAGAGTTATTGAAACCACCGGTGAATAACAAGGTAATTTGGCAAGACTCAGAGTTTATTGCCATGATATTAGGAGGGCCAAATAGAAGACGTGATTTCCATGTAGATCCTTCAGATGAATTTTTTTATCAAATAAAAGGCGAATGTTATGTGGAATGTATTACGGAAGAGGGGAAACGTGAAGTTGTTACAGTGAAAGAAGGCGATGTATTTATGTTACCAGCTATGGTGCCACATTCGCCGCACCGCGTTGCAGACACGTATGGATTAGTAATTGAAAGGAAACGTAATCAAGGAGAACTTGAAGATTTTGTTTGGTTTTGTGATGAGTGTAATCATGAAATGCATCGCGTACGAGTTCAATTAAACGATATTGAAAAGCAAGTGAAAGAAGCGATTCATAGTTTTAATTCAAATAAGGAAATTCGTGCGTGCAAAAACTGCGGGCATATTATGCCAGAAGAAGTGGAGGAATGGAAGTGCGAATAGATTTTCATACACATATTATTCCTGAAACATTTCCGGATTTTGAGGAGAAGTTTGGTGGTGGACGTTGGCCAATATTAAATCGCACTTGTACATGTGGTGCGGCCATTATGATTGGAGGGAAAAACTTTCGCGATGTGACAGATCAAGTATGGTGTCCGGAGAAAAGAATTGAAGATATGGACCGTGAAGGCGTAGATATACAAGTACTATCACCAATTCCTGTTACATTTTCTTATTGGGCAAAACCAGAAGAAGCAGAAGCAATGGCGCGTATTCAAAATGATTTTATTGCGGAAACAGTCCAGGCATATCCAGATCGTTTTGTTGGATTAGGAACAGTGCCGATGCAAGATGGAGAAACTGCAGTTCGTGAGATGGAGCGATGTATAAAGGAATTAAGGTTACATGGAATCGAAATTGGAACGAATGTAAATGGGAAAAATTTAGATGATCCCTCATTTATTGAATTTTTCCGAATGGCTGAAAAGTGGCAAGTCCCGATTTTTATTCATCCATGGGAAACATTAGGACGTGATAGAATGCCACATCATAATTTTATGTATACCGTTGGGATGCCAAGTGAAACGGCACTTGCCGCAGCCACACTTATATGGAGTGGGATAATGGAGAAGTTTCCTAGGCTAAAGATTTGTTTTGCTCATGGTGGTGGTTCATTCCCGTATATTTTGCCGCGATTAGATCAAGGATGGCAAGTATGGCCGCATCTGAGACTAACTACGTACCCTCCTAGCCATTATGCAAAGAAATTTTATTTCGATTCTTTAAACTATGATCCTATCAATCTTAAATATATGATAGAGCGATTTGGACATGAAAAGATTTTTATGGGATCGGATTATCCGTTTTTACTACGGGAAATTCATCCAGGTAAAGTAATTGACGAGACACTTGAGTTATCCGAGGAGCAAAAGGAAGCTATGCTTGGTGGAAATGCAGCGAGCTTCTTAAATATTGATATGAAAAAAAGAGGTGTAGTATATGCAGAAAGTACAAACACCAGAGAGTAAATTAAATGAAATGGGACTTACACTACCAGCTATTCGTCCGGCGGTAGGTAATTATGTAAGTTGTGTAAGGGTTGGAAACTTATTATTTACTGCTGGACAAGGTGTTGACCAGTACCACGGGAAATTAGGTAAGGATGTATCAATAGAAGATGGATATAAAGCAGCAAGACAGTCAATGTTGAACGTATTAAGTGTCGTAAAGAATGAAATAGGTGATTTAAATAAAGTGAAACGAGTTGTGAAGTTACTTGGTTTTGTAAACAGTACAGAAGATTTTATTAATCAACCAAAAGTGATGAATGGTGCATCTGACTTATTAGTAGATGTTTTTGGTGAGAAGGGAAAGCATGCTCGTTCTGCTGTTGGAATGGCTCAACTACCGAACAATACAACAATTGAAATTGAGATGGTTTTAGAAATTGAAGAGTAGGAGGCAAAGAGTGTGAATAAAGAACTGTTAACTGAAAAAATGAAAGTAAAAGATGCAAAGTTATTTATTGGTGGTGAATATGTTGATGCGATGTCCGGCGAAACGTTCGATACGTTCAACCCATCGACAAATAGAAAACTTGCCTCTGTTGCACAAGCAAATGAAGAGGATGCAAAGCGAGCGATAGATGTGGCAGAGCGTACGTTTACAAATGGTATTTGGAGTAAAATGCCTGTAGAAGAACGGTCCACTATTTTATGTAAAATGTCCGATTTGATTATGGAAAAAGTGGATGAGTTAGCGTATATTGAGACACTTGATGTTGGAAAGCCGATAAAAGAAAGCCGTGGCTTCGATATTCCGCGTTCTGCTCATAATTTTCGTTTCTTTGCTGAGATGGCAAAGTATATGGTGCATGAACATTATGATAAACATAACTTTATGTCGTATGCGAAATATGCACCAGCAGGAGTGACGAGCCTAATTATTCCTTGGAATTTACCATTTATGCAGATGACATGGAAGGTGTCAGCTGCATTAGCTGCTGGTAATACAGTTGTTGTAAAACCAGCGTCTTACACACCGCTAAGTGCAGTTATGCTTGGCGCAATTGCGAATGAGGCTGGGCTACCTCCTGGCGTACTTAATATTATTACTGGTCCAGGGAGTACGGTAGGAACAAAAATGACGACATATCCTGCTGTAAGGCGTATTTCATTCGTAGGAGAAAGTAATACAGGAAAAACAATTATGCGGAATGCCTCAGAAAACTTAATACCAGTTTCGTTAGAATTAGGCGGGAAATCAGCGAATATTGTATTTGAAGATGCTGATTTAGATGAAGCGATACAAGGATCAATTGAAGCGATTTATCGGAATCAAGGAGAAATTTGTTTAGCTGGCTCAAGGTTACTTGTACAAGAAAGTGTATATGAACAGTTTTTAGAGAAATTTGTAGCAGCCGTAAAAAAGATAAAAGTGGGAGATCCCCTTGGTGAAGATACAGATATGGGAGCACTTGTTTCAAAATCACATTTAGAAACAGTTGATCGTTACGTAGAAATTGGTCTTTCAGAAGGAGCAAAATTAGCCCATGGCGGAAAAAGGATCGAGGGTCTAGCGCAAGGGAATTTTTATGAACCAACTGTATTATATGATGTTGATAACCGTATGCGTGTAGCCCAAGAGGAAATTTTTGGTCCAGTTTTAGTTGTTATTCCATTTAAAACAGAAAAAGATGCAATTCGTATCGCAAATGATTCTATTTATGGCTTAGCAGGGGTTGTTTGGACAAATGATCTTCGAAGAGCACAGCGAGTTGTTTCGCAAATTGATTCGGGCTTGTTATGGATTAATTGTTGGTATGTTCGAGATTTACGTACCCCATTTGGTGGTTCTAAGGCAAGTGGTATTGGCCGAGAAGGTGGACGCCATAGCTTTGAATTTTATACGGAAGCGAAGACAGTCACGATGAAATTATAAAGTGAAACTCCATCAGTGGAATGGTATTTCCACTGATGTGTTATAAATATAGATTCTAATAATGAGGTGAGATAAATGCAAGTGTTAATAAAGGAATTAGCAGATGAACTGTTGCAGGCAGAACAAACGTGTAGACCAATTTCTTCTTTTACAGAAAGGTATCCAAATTTATCAGTTTCAGATTCGTATAGCATTCAGCTCGAAGTAGTGGGACGAAAACTAAAACAAGGACGTAAAGTGATTGGGAAAAAAGTCGGACTTACGAGTCATGCCATGCAACAAATGCTTGGAGTAAATGAACCAGATTACGGACATTTACTAGATGATATGAAAGTAGAAAGTGGAAGTATAATCTCTGTAGATTCATTTGTATCTCCGAAAGTAGAAGCAGAAATTGGATTTGTTTTAGCAGAGGATTTGAGTGGACCTAATATTACATATATAGACGTTTTAATGGCAACGAAATATATTGTACCTACACTTGAAATTATTGATAGTCGTATTGCAGATTGGAAGATTAAGCTTGCTGATACAGTAGCGGATAATGGTTCATCTGCGAAAGTAGTCGTTGGTGATAAGTTTTCTGATGTATCTGAAGTAGATTTACGTACAGCTGGAATGGCGTTTTATAAAAATAATAGTTTAATTGCTACTGGAGCAGGGGCAGCGGCATTAGGACATCCTGCGCAAGCTGTTGCTTGGCTAGCGAATAAACTTAGTGAATTTCATATTTCATTGAAGGCAGGGGAATTAATTTTGCCAGGTGCATTATCAAGCGCTGTTTCAGTTCAATGTAATGATGTAATTCAAGCTGATTTCGGGTCTCTTGGTTCGGTTTCTATTAAATTTGTATAATTTTATGATTGTGTGAAAAGGAGGGGATATATGTGAGGAAAGTGAAGGCGGCTATTATAGGTTCTGGAAATATCGGTACGGATTTAATGTACAAATTAAGAAAAAGTGAAGGTATCGAAATGACTGCTATGATTGGGATAGATTCTGAATCAGACGGATTAAAGCGAGCGGAGAAAGAAGGGTATGCGGTTTTTGATAATGGTATACAAGCAATCATTGAGAATCCTAGTATAGCGGATATTATATTTGATGCAACGTCAGCCAAAGCTCATATTCGGCATGCGGAAGTTTTAAGAGGGCTAGGAAAACTAGTAATTGATTTGACACCAGCAGCATGTGGTCCATTTGTTTGTCCAGCAGTGCAAGGTGAAAATCATATAGAAGTACGAAACGTCAATATGATTACATGTGGCGGGCAAGCAACAATTCCGATTGTCCATGCTATTAATGAAGTAGCGGACGTTACGTATGCGGAAATAGTTGCTACGATTTCGAGTTTAAGTGCAGGGCCAGGTACACGGGCAAATATTGATGAATTTACGATTACAACAAAGCGTGGGATTGAAGAAGTCGGCGGAGCAGATTGTGGAAAAGCACTTATTATATTAAACCCTGCAGATCCTCCTATATTAATGAGAGATACAGTATATTGTGAAGTTAAGCATATGGATGAATTCTCACTTCAGCAGGCGATTTGTAAGATGGTTGAAATAGTTAAGTCATATGTTCCAGGGTATTCTTTAAAACAAGAACCAATGTTTGATGGGAACTGTGTGACTGTATTTTTGGAGGTAGAAGGAGCTGGAGATTACTTTCCTCCTTACGCTGGTAATTTAGATATTATGACAGCGGCGGCATTAAAAGTTGGAGAAGGGTTTGCATGCCGAATAATTGAAAGGCAGGAACGAGGTGTGATGAATGAAACGAAATAGTGATATGCCAATCAAAATAACTGAAGTTTGTTTACGTGATGGAAGTCATGTAATGAGGCATCAATTTACAGAGGAACAAGTTCGTTCTGTAACTAGGTCGTTGGATGAGGCTGGTATGCATTATATTGAAGTCAGTCATGGGGATGGGTTAGGTGGTTCTACACTGCAATATGGAAAGTCGTTAGTAGATGAAATGAAACTTATTGAAGCGGCAGTAGAAGAGTGTAAACATGCTAAGGTAGCGGTTTTACTTATTCCTGGCATTGGTACGATCCATGAATTAAAACAAGCAAAGAGCATTGGAGCGAAACTTGTTCGCGTAGCAACTCATGTAACGGAGGCGGATGTTTCGGCGCAGCATATTCACTTTGCGCGAGAGTTAGGTATGGAAGTGTGTGGATTTTTAATGATGGCACATTCGGCACCTATTGAGAAATTAGTAGAACAAGCAAAGCTTATGGAGAACTATGGAGCACAAGCTGTCTATGTAACAGATTCAGCTGGCGCTTTATTGTCACATGAAGTACGCGAACGTATTCAGGCATTACGGCAATCTTTAAATATTGAAATTGGCTTCCATGGTCATAATAATCTTTCTGTTGCAGTAGCAAATACGATTACTGCAATTGAAGAAGGAGCAACTCGTATTGATGGAAGTGTCCGCTGTCTTGGAGCCGGAGCTGGGAATGCGCAAACAGAGGTGTTATTAGCTGTACTGGATCGCATGGGGTATAAGTTAGATATAGATTTATATAAAATGATGGATTTAGCAGAAGATATTGTTGCACCGCTCTTACCGGGACCACAAGAAATTCAAAAAGGTAGTCTTGTAATGGGGTATGCCGGTGTATATTCAAGCTTTTTATTACATGCTGAGAGAGCGGCTCATAGATTTAATGTAGATGCTCGTGATATTTTAATAGAACTTGGTAAGAGGAAAGTAGTTGGTGGTCAAGAGGATATGATTTTAGATGTAGCAGCTGAATTAGCGAAGATAAAAGCGGGGGTGTAAAATATGGCTTTAGTTAAAGGGGCGGATTTGGAGATTGTTGAATATTTACTTCAGGCCGAGAGGAAACGAAAAGAAGTAGTAAAGGTAACGGATCAGCATCCTGATTTAACAGTAGAAGATGCTTACATATTGCAGAATCGGTTAGTTGAACAGAAGATGAAAGAAGGATCGAAAAGAGTTGGAGTAAAGCTTGGATTAACAAGTAAAGCGAAACAACAAATGATGGGGATTGATGAAGCGATTTACGGCTATTTATTACATGATATGTTAGCGTTTGAATGGGAACCTGTGCAGTATGAAACGCTAATTCATCCAAAAGTAGAACCAGAGATTGCCTTTTTAATGGGGGAGGATTTACAAGGTACTAACGTTACAGCGGATGATGTATTAAAGGCAACAAAATATGTTGCGCCAGCTTTGGAAATTATTGATAGTCGTTATTTGAATTTTAAATTTACATTACCTGATGTAATTGCGGATAATTGCTCATCCTCAAAATTTCTATTAGGGAGTAAATGGGTTAATGCTAAGGAAATAGATTTAGCTAATATCGGAATGGTGATGTCGAAAAATGGTAAAATGGCCACAACAGGAGCGGGAGCAGCGGTACTTGGACATCCTGCAACGGCAATTGCTTGGGCGGTAAATAAGCTTGGATTACAAAATGAGGGGTTGAAAAAAGGTGATATTGTACTAAGCGGGGCATTATCTGAAGCAATTGCTTTTAAAGCTGGTGACGCTATTATTGCACAGTTTGAAGGTTTGGGTAGTGTATCAATGTTTTGTGAATAAAGAGTAAAGTGAGAGATGAGTATGCCAATTGTACAAATTCAAATTATTGAAGGTAGAAAACAGGAGCAGATTCAAAGTCTCATTTCGAATGTTACAGATGCGGTTGCCAAAAGTTTGGAGGTGGATGCTGAACGAGTACGCGTCCTAGTAAATGAGATTCCAGGTTCACATTGGGGTGTTGGAGGAAAGGTAAAAGGTAGTGTGGAAGAAAAATAATAATTTCGAGTAGAAGCGATTCTTAATCCTAATAAGAATCGCTTATTTGTTTGAAGAATCAGAAATAATGTGTTAATATCTTTCTTTGTTTAAAGAGGATAAGAGAAAGAGAGGGTAATATGTATAAAATTGTATTTTTTGATGTTGATGGTACTTTATTGAGTGAAATTGACAGGAGTATCCTTGCGAGTACGAAAGAAGCGATTGGGAAGTTGATTGGAAAAGGAATTATAGTAGTAGTTACAACAGGGAGGCCTTACAATTTATGTGCAGAATTTAAAGAGATAGGCATAGATACGTTTATTTCCGCGAATGGTGCACATATAAAATGTAATGATACAGTTATACATAAATCAGTGCTTTCGAGAGAAACAGTTCATGATATCACAACTTTTGCCGAGTTAAATGGTCATGGTGTTTCTTATTTTACAGAGGAATTCGCAATGAATGGCATGGCTTCTAATGATGAAAGGGTAATGAAAGCATTAAAAGAGACTTTAAACCTACAACAATATCCTGAAAAAATGAAATCCCTTTCAGATGAGGTTTATTGCGTGTGTTTGTATGCGGATGAAACAGAAGCTCAAAAATTTCTAGAAAGATTTCCAGCACTTAAATTTGATCGTTTTCATGGATATGTTATGAATGTACTTGAGGATACTGAAGTTTCTAAGCTAACTGCTATTAAAAAGGTATTGGATTATCTAAATATTTGTGAATCGGAAGCAATTGCTTTTGGAGACGGTGGAAATGATGGTGATATGTTAGAGTATGTAGGTTTAGGAATTGCCATGGGAAATGGCGGGGAAAGGCTAAAGCAAAAGGCAGACTTCGTTACAAAAAAGGCAAGTGAAGGTGGGATAGCCTATGCATTAAAGGAGTTTGGTGTCATTTAAGGTGATGCAATGCAGCTTGAACAAACATTGTAATTCTCCTCGTCTCCGTATATAATAATGTCTTGAGGGTGTTATATCATATTCAAAATTCCGAAAATTCTAGTAGTTTGACTAGGGAAATGAAAAGTATTATATTGTAAAAGGTCATAATGAACGAGAAATAGAATGGAAAGCAATTATTGAGTTAGGAGTTTAGACCAATGAGTTCGAGATATGGAAGAGATACAGTTGTTGAAATTAATTTAGATGCTGTAAAACATAATGTGAGAGAATTTAAAAAACGTGTAAACGATAAAAATATTGCAATGATGGCAGCTGTAAAGGCGAATGGTTATGGACACGGGGCGGTTGAAGTTGCAAAAGCGGCAATTGAGGCAGGAGTGAATCAACTTGCTGTTGCATTTGTAGATGAAGGAATCGAACTACGCGAAGCAGGAGTTACTGTGCCAATTTTAGTTTTAGGTTATACACCAGTGGAAGCTGCTAAAGATGCGATTGAATACGATATCATGATGACGGTATATAGAATAGAAGATTTAAAAGGTATTAATGAAATTGCTAAGCAGCTTGAAAAGAAAGCCCGTATTCAAGTGAAAATTGATACAGGCATGAGTCGTATTGGTTTACAAGAAGAGGAAGTCATACCATTTCTAGAAGAATTAAAAAACATGAAGTATGTAGAAATAGAAGGTATGTTTACACATTACTCTACAGCTGATGAAATCGATAAAACATATACAAATATGCAAACGAGTTTATTTGAGAAAGCTGTAAATACAGCGAAAGAAATGGGAATTCATCTTCCGTATATCCACAGTTCAAATAGTGCTGGATCAATGGAAGTTAGCAATACATTTCAAAATATGGTCCGCGTTGGAATTGGCGTATACGGTATGTATCCTTCAAGAGAAGTAGATCATACAGTTGTTTCCTTAGAGCCGGCATTATCATTAAAGTCGAAAGTTGCTCATATTAAACATGCGAAAAAAGATCGTGGTGTAAGTTATGGGAATACGTATGTGACAACAGGCGAAGAGTGGATTGCAACTGTTCCAATTGGCTATGCAGATGGGTATAACCGTCTGTTGTCAAATAAGGGACAGGCGCTAATTAATGGAATTCGTGTACCAGTTCTTGGTCGCGTTTGTATGGATCAATTAATGTTAGATGTTACGAAAGCAATGCCTGTACACGTAGGGGATGAAGTAGTTTTCTACGGTAAACAAGGTGAAGAAGAAATTCCTGTAGAAGAAATAGCTGATATGCTTGGTACCATTAATTATGAAGTGACTTGTATGTTAGATCGAAGAATCCCGCGTGTATATAAAGAAAACGGCGAAACGACGGCTGTTGTGAATATATTAAGAAAAAAATAAATGGAAAAAGGGCTGAATCATCATATTATGGTTCAGCCCTTTTGTTACTATTGAATCAATATAGAGCCTGATTCGTAAGGGTTAATATTCATTAGGGATGAAAAACACTGATTAAAGTTTCATTTTATGGTAGCAAATTATAATAATCATACTGCGTTGTACTCTCGAAACCATATTGTTTATAAAGGTTAAGAGCATAATTGTTTTTAGTTTCAACCTCTAATTCAATCTTCGTTTTTTCCTCGGTCAATAGCTGATGTACTGCAAAATGCTTTTTCTATATCCTTTTCCTTGATAAGAAGGATGTACAGCGAATCCCGATATGAAAGTACCTTCTTTCTGTTTGTTTACTGTAATGGTTCCTATCGGTTATTTATCAATTAGAGCGATATATACTTGGTGAGCAGGTGATGACATTATTTTTTGTAACCATGCAGATGTATCTGCTGTAGAACCTCTAAAAGCATTTTAAAAGTAGATAGGATGTTGTAACTATTCCTCTAAATCCACACTTCCTTGAACGGATAATAACTGATATAAATAACGGTAAGGTGCACGGCATTGTTGTAAATCGGGAATTGGCATGATGGTTTCGTAGCCTTTTCGAAATGCATGAGCCTATTTTTCTGTAAATTCGATAAATTGATTATATAATAGAATTGAAGATAAGTGATGAATTATATAAAAATAATAAATAAGGAGGATTATTAACTTTGAAAAGTAGCGAGATACGGGGGAGGAAGTTCCTATAAAATATGAATTTCTCTATTTTTATAGGAATTATCAAAATAATATTTTTCAACTTTTTTTGAGCTATTAGTGGATGATTAAGGATTTAACAAGAGATTATAGATGTGTTTTTTGAAATGTGAATTGTGATTAGGTCGAGGATTCTGGCTGAATTAAGAATGTAATGTGTAAGGGGAAGCTGCTATGAAAATATTTCTCAATAATAAAATCCGGTTAAATATATGAAAAGTTAATAGACTATCATATATAATAAATCGCAAATCATTAATAAAATTAATTATTAAGTTAACTTTGTTAATGGTTAGGAAAGGGGAGAGTATTATGGCGAAAGTTCTTGTGATTAATTTTCCTGGAGAAGGGCATATCAATCCAACGTTAGCAGTTGTAAGTGAATTAATAAAAAGAGGAGAAAAAGTTGTTTCGTATTGTATTGAGGATTATAGAAATAAAATTGAAGCAACAGGTGCTGAATTTCGATCATATGAGAATTTTCTTCCTCAAATCAATATAATGAATCGGATTCAACAAGGGAATAGTTCTTTGGAGATGTTGTCAAAAATGATTGAAGCTACTGATCGTATTGTAGGTGATATTCTAGAGGAAATAAAAGAAGAACAGTATGAGTATATAATTTATGATAATCATTTTGCGGTAGGATACATTCTTGCAACTGTCTTGCAGTTACCCAAAATTTCTTCGTGTACAACTTTTGCTTTTAATAACAATATCTCATTTCATGATACTAATGAGCTTAGAAAAAAAATAGATGAAAGTTCCCCATTGTACCAGTCTTGTGTATTTGGGATGAAAAGATGGGAAGAGAAATATGGAATAAAATGTAATGACTTATTTGATATTATGAATCACCCAGGAGATATTACCATTGTATATACGTCAGAACAATACCAACCTTATTCTCATACATTTGATGAATCTTTTAAATTTGTTGGCTCTTCAATTGCGCCACGTAAGGATGTAGAAAGCTTTCAAGTGGAGGATTTAAAAAAGAAGCCAGTAATTTTCATTTCGATGGGGACGATCTTTAATGAACAACCAGAACTATACGAAAAATGCTTTGAAGCATTTCAAGATATAGATGCAGTTGTCGTGTTAGTAGTTGGTAACAAAATAAATATAAGGCAATTTGAAGAAATTCCAGCGAATTTTAAGATATATAACTACGTACCACAGTTAGAAGTACTACAACATACAAATGTATTTATTACACACGGAGGAATGAATAGTTCTAGTGAGGGTTTATATTATGGGGTTCCATTAGTTGTAATTCCGGTTATAGGAGATCAACCTTTTGTAGCAAAACGTGTCGAAGAATTAGGAGCAGGGATTCAGTTGGATCGCACAAATTTAACCGCTGAAATCTTACGTGAAGCAGTAGAAAAGGTACTAGATAATAAAAGTTTTAGAGAAAAAAGTTGTGAAATTGGGGAGTCCTTACAAGCGGCGGGTGGATATAAAAAAGCTGTAGATGAAATTGTAACATTCACATCAACTATTGTGCATAAATAATTACATTCAATTAGAAAATAATAAGTGACAACTAGAAATCTACTCTAATGAAAATGTATAGAAAATGGAGTGATTTTTATGTCAAAAGTACTTGTAATTAATTTTCCAGCAGAAGGTCATATCAATCCTACAATAGGCCTTGTGAAAGAACTTGTTAATAGAGGGGAAGAAGTTATTTACTATTGTGAGGAAGAATATCGTTCTAGGTTGCAAAATACCGGTGTTGCATTTCGAAATTTTAAGGACCATTTGAAAGAAATTCGTTTAAATGACAGAATGAAGGATATGTTTAATCCGGTACAAATGATATATAGATTCTTAAATGCAACTGAAAATGCACTTCCTTTTCTTTTAAAAGAAATTAACTGTGAAAAGTTTGATTATATCATTTATGATCAACATTTTTTGTTAGGAAGATTTTTAGCTGAAATCTTACAATTACCATCGATTGCTTCTTGCACAACATTTGCAATGAATAAGGAGGTTTTTGAGAAATTATCTGTGCAAAAAAGTAAAGTGGATACGAATTCACCTTTATATAAGGAATGTCAAGAGATTTTAGATAGAATAAGTAATCGTTATGAACTACAAATTGGTTCTCTTGAACAGCTTTTTTATTATGAAAGTGATATGACATTAGTTTTTACTTCTGAATATTTTCAACCACAAGCAGAGCAATTTCAAAGTAATGTTAAGTTTGTAGGTCCTTCTATCAATGCACGTGAGGAGAGAATCGATTTTCCATTTGATAAGCTAGTAGGAAAAGAGGTAATTTACCTTTCAATGGGAACAGAGCTGAATCAACAACTAGAACTATATAACACATGTTTTCATGCTTTAGAAGAATTTGATGGAGTTGTTGTAATGTCTGTTGGTAAGGAAACGGATGTAACGAAACTCACAAATATTCCATCTAATTTTATTGTTCGTCCTTACGTTCCACAACTAGAAGTCTTAAAATATACGAATGTATTTATTACCCACGGCGGTATGAACAGCGTGAGCGAAGGACTTTATTATGATACACCACTTATTGTGTTACCAATTACAAATGATCAACCTTTTGTGGCAAGACGAGTCGAAGAATTAAATGCTGGTATTGTTTTAGATTATAAAAATGTCACATCGGATGCATTGCGAGAAACGGTAAACCATCTCCTTAATAATCAAGTTTATAAAGAGGGAAGTAGAACAGTAGGGTTAAGTCTACGGAAAGCGGGAGGTTATAAAAAGGCAGTAGATGAAATATTTAAATTAAAAAAAGAGACTATATCTAGTTCCCTTCAAAAATAAATAGGAAATTCTAAAATACACACTTCTGCAAAAGTGTGTATTTTGGCTTGAAACGCAGATGGAATTTATAAAAATTACCAAAAAAGTGAAGATTTTGTGTATATAAAGTAATTTCTTTGTATTTCTAGAAAAATTTCAGTATGGTAATACTAAGAAAATATATCTGTTTTGGGGGTAATGAATGAAAAATATTTGAATATGTGTTATTAACAATTGGATCGATTATTGTAGCGGGTTCAATGGAGCTTATTTTAGCGCCAAACGGATTAGTAGATGGTGGGGTAACAGCCATTTTTCTATTATGGCAAATAAAGTTGCTGGATTGCCGCTGTACGGTGTGTTTTTAGGACTTAACATTCCTATTTTATTATTTACTGCAAAAGTAATGGGGAAAAAGTTCTTTATTCGTACGTCCTATGCAAATATTGTAACAACTCTTGGTTTAATCTACTTAAAGCCATTTCCAGCTATAACAACATCTGAATTACTAATTGTCTTGTATGGCAGGGTGTTATTTGGAATTGGTGTTGGAATTGTTGTGAAAATGGGCGGTGCAATTGACGGGTCAGAAATGTTAGCAGTCTGGATGAACAAACATTTTAAAGTGCCAATTAGTACATTTTTACTGGCTGTAAATGCTGTTATTTTTGTATTTGTGGCTATTTTATTTTCAATCGAGCAAGCAATGTTCTCACTTGCAATTTTCTATATTGTTACGAAGATGATTGATTTCATATTAGATGGCATTAATCAAGGCAAGAGTGTCATGATTATTTCGAGTAAAAATAAAGAAATTGGTGAACTTCTTATGAAAGAGTTACAACTTTCTGTTACGTATCTACATGGAGAAGGTGGTTTTTTAGGAGAACATCAGAGAATTATCTATTGTATTACAAACCGTTTTATTTATCCAAAGATGAAAGATCTCGTTCTCTCTGTAGATTCAAGTGCCATCATTGAAGCTTCTTATTCAACAGAAACAACTGGTGTGAAACGTCCAGGGATGTCATCACGTTCAGGGCAAACATCAAATGATTAGACATAAAAAAGCTGCTTCTTGCAATTACTTTTGCGAGGAGCAGCTTTTTTTAGCAAACCAAGCTTTTTTTAATAACGCTACAACGTTTTCAATTGCATCGATTGGTATCCCACCGAAACCTAGTAATACGTAAGATTCTTTTTGTAAATTATTTACTGAATCGTATATGGATAGAGGATAAACTTTTACATGTTTTTCAGCAGCTGATTGAATGAGTTCATGTTCATTCATGCCGTTATGAACATGGAGTACGATATGAAGTCCAGATTGATCTCCAAGTATATCAACATCAGTGCCCATTTGGCTTACAAGTGATTTGATTAGTTGATGATGTTTTTTCTTATATAATGTACGAACGCGGTTTAAGTGTCGTTCCCAATCTCCTTTTTGAATGAAGTTAGCAAGAGCAAGCTGTTGTATTTTAGAAACAGTTTGTTTAAAAATGCCCCCGAAGTGTTTATAGACTTCCAAAAGATGATTAGGGAGAACGATATAGCCCATTCTTAAGGAAGGTAAAAATGATTTTGAAAAAGTTCCCATGTAAATCACACGTTCATTTGTATCAAGCCCTTGCAAGGAGGGGATTGGTTTTCCAACGTAGCGAAACTCTCCGTCGTAATCGTCTTCGATAATATGGCCAGAGCAATCATTGGCCCATTTTAATAACTCAAGTCGCCTTGATAAAGGCATAATCATGCCATATGGAAATTGATGAGAAGGGGTAACATAAGCAACGTTCGCATTGCAATTATTGAGAGATGAAATGTTCATTCCTTTCTTATCCAATGAGACAGGATGAATAGGAAGACCACAGCTTTGAATAATGGCTTTTACGCGATGGAATCCAGGGTTTTCAATTGCATATGACTTTTGCTTTCCAAGTAATTGAATCAGTAACCAAAGAAGGGGCTGTGTACCAGCGCCGATAATAATTTGATCAGGAGTGCAGTGAACTCCGCGAGCATGGTACAAATACTTTGCAATGTAAGTGCGAAGTATTTGTTCTCCTTGTGGGTCTTCTTTTGTAAATAAGTCGTTTTCATATTGGAGTAAACATTCTTGCAGTGCTCTTTTCCAATTTGAGAGTGGAAAAGCTGTTTGATCGACATTTCCTTGGCTACAATCAAAATAGAGCGCGTTTTTTCTTGTTTTTTCAGCGTGATAAGATGGAGCTTGTAGATTATTTGAAATAACATCCATATCTACTTCGATAACAAATATACCGCGCTTTGGTTTACTCTCCACATAGCCTTCTGCAGACAACTGCTGATAAGCTGACTCGACTGTAATTCGACTAACACCAAGTTGTAATGCCAAATTTCGGTGAGAAGGAAGACGTGTTCCGGCAGGGAGCGTTCCCTTTAAGATTTCTTGTTTCATGTAATTATAAATTTGTATATAGATAGGTGTTTGACTTTCTAATTGTAGTGGAATGATTAAATCCATTGGATGCGCTCTCCTTTAAAACTGGCCTTATAAAAAAGAAATGAACTGCCACTTAAGAAAAGAGCAGTCTTTATTTATACTAATGATATAACATTTAGAAAATTTTATAAATAGTCAGGGGAGATTTGTGATGAATGTTAAGGAAATTAAAACAGAAGAGCAATTATATGAGGTATTACCGGTTTTACAACAATTACGAACTGCACTTACAAAAGAGGAAGCCCGAGTTTTATTTCGTCAAATGAAGGAAGAGAATTATCAATTGTTTTCTTTATTTAATAAAGAAGGAGAAGCAGTTAGCCTTGCTGGGGTAGCGGCATGTACGAATTTTTATAATAAGAAGCATGTTTTTGTATATGATCTTGTAACAGCAGAGGCACATCGGTCGAAAGGGTATGGTGAGGTATTGCTATCATATATAGAAAGGTGGGGAAAAGAACAGGGGTGTACTTGTATTGCCCTGACATCAGCTTTTCCGCGTATAGACGCTCACCGTTTTTATGAAAGAGAAGGCTATGATAAGGTAAGCTATTCTTTTCATAAAGAATTATAATAGAGAAGAAAATAGTAGATTCTAAATGTAATAAGATATAGAATCTACTATTTTTTTGTTATAACAAAAATAGGTTAGAAAAGGTATAATAAGATATTTTGTCGAATCGTTTTTATGAAATGATAAAGGAATATTTAAATATGTAGAAAGTTGTAAATGAAAAAAAGGAGCGTCTATATTGGATAAAATAAGAAAATTATCAATTCCAAATGAGGGAAGAGTTATTGTTATTTCTGATATTCATGGAGAATTAGAGCTTTTAAAAAAATTATTAAGCAAAGTTAATTTTAGTCTAGAGGATTATTTAATCATTAATGGTGATCTTTGTGAAAAAGGAAGCAATAGTATAGGTGTTGTAAACTATGTTAGGGAACTTGAAGCTCATAATCCAAACGTACATGTTATTGAAGGGAATTGTGAAGCCTTAGTTGATGCTCTCTTAAATGAAAATCCAGGGTTAATAAACTATTTATATACGAGAAAGAATTCTATATTTAATGAATGGCTTAATCAATTGGGCTTTTATATTAACGAAGAGACGGATATTCGTGAGGTAAAAGATATATTAACGAGTCCCTTTTCAATAGAAATAAAGTGGCTTACAGAGTTGCCGACTGTTATTGAAACAGATGACTATATTTTTGTACACGCAGGACTTGAAGATATAGAAGATTGGAAGAAGACCGAACGGAAAAATGCGCTTGCAATGCCAGAGTTTTTTACTAAATCACATCGCGCAAATAAGTATGCAATAGTTGGGCATTGGCCTGTTGTCAATTATTCTGAAGAGGTACCATCTAATAATCCAGTTATCGATGAAAACAAGAAAATAATTGCGATTGATGGAGGGAATACTATTAAAGAAGCGGGACAATTAAATGCATTTATCATTCATAGATTAATTTCTAAAGATGTGTTTTCATATACATATGTAGATCATTTTCCACAATATGAAATATTAGCAGATTTTGATGCAGAACCAATGATGCAAGGCGGAGTCACATATCCGTATTATTATATTGTACCAGTTGAAGAAAATGACGATTTTACAATATGCAAACAAATAGAAACAAATAAACAACTATACGTTAAAAATGAATATATAAAACAAAATGAAACAGACGATTATACTGTTAAAACCGATATTTCTTGTGCGCAAATAAGTGTAAGGGAAGGTGACATTGTTTCACTTATTGATGATAGCTGTACAGGATATGATTTAATAAAAAAAGACGGTGTGGAAGGCTGGATAGAGAAGGGGCTTCTTCTTAAAGTGAAAGAGAAGGAATTAAAAGCATATAGATAAAAAATAGGAGGGGAAATATCCTCCTATTTTTTATTTTGTAGACTTTGAGAGTGAATTCGTATTTCATCTTCTAAGTTAAACTCAAAACAATTATCTAATTTACATAAATAAGCTAGAGAATCCACAAGCTCTTTACCGAGATTTTCACGGATTTCTTCTTTCGCCTGAGCATATGCTTCATGTTCAGGAACACCTTCCTTTTTAATTGCGCTGTCTTGTAAAAGAGTGTCCGAAATTCCTCGGCGACTTCAGTGACCTCTGTTGTCAGTAACATATGGATATATAAGAGGGATTTTTTACTGTGCTGAAATTCATTGCGTCTATCATTATGATTCCAGCCCATTTCTTCTTGAAATTGTTGATATAATTCTTGAACTCGTTCCACAATTATTGTCTCCCAAAGCATATAAAGAATTAAAGTTTTGAAGATCATTATAAGAAATTTAATTTTTTATAAATGCAGCGAAGAATGATTTTTCTTTTCCAGAGAAGCAAATGAAAAAGAATCTTTATTTTTAACAAATGTTTTTTGATCTTGAACAGATTGAACTGCTACAGTTTGCGAATTTCTTGCCTTGATTGCATCTTGAATCCCAATTGTCATGAGCTTAATAAAAAGAATAGTAATAAAGAATGCAACGAGAGTATAAAAAATAATCCACAATGAAAGATTCATTTCATAACGATTTAGTCCAATAAGGCCTGCCCAATCATTAGAAAGTGAAACGGCTTTGTATTCACCTTGATTCATTTCCCGCATTTGTATCCCACCGATCACAATGTCAAGTAACGCTAAATGGATAATGAGTATGAGTTTTTGGACAATATGTTCCATAAATAACACAAATACGCGGTCAAGCAATAAGACTCGTAAGTGTTTTTTTATAATATGAAAACGGCTTGCCCCCATTAATTGTGAACTTAATATGTAATCTCGCTTCATAAATTCATCAACTTCTGAGGAGATGTATAAAGAAATTGTAGGCAGAGCGACAAAAATAAGTATGAGTGCTTGATAAAGTGCAAATGAAATATTTGGATTTAATCTGTCAGCATTTGATGTGATTACAATATTAACTGGCGTGATGAGTATGAATGCGATAAATAGAGTTGGGATATAATAAAAAACTTCTGAGCATGCCTGGAAAAATCTCTTGAATTTTGGAGCATATAAACTTAAAAGGATCCCTATACATGTTCCGCATAAAATTCGGAGAAAGCTAATTGCCACGGCAAATAAAATGGTGAATTTTGCTCCTTCTACAATTTGTAAGAAAATAGATTCTCCAAAACGATCAGAGCCAAAAGGTGGCATTAAAGATGGTGAAAAGGGTGCCTTTCCAATTAATTCATTATTGTCATTGTAAAGCAACAGAGGTGCTTCTGGTATGCTATCTTTAAAGAACAAACTATAAATAAAGCTAGCTGTAACTAGTAAAAAAAGATAAATGAATCCGACTAAAAAGCGTTTTGATTTCCAAATAGATTTCATAGAACTTCTCCTTTCATTTGTTTTTGCCACCTATTCATCATAAAAGAGGTGATTTGAAAAATAGTATAAAACGGTAAAATAATCATGATGAGTATGATAAATGCAGCAGGAGGTGAAATAAACGCCTTCCTAAATAAAAATTGAATAATGCCTTGCATATTAAAAACAAATTCTAAAATGAACAAGTTAGAAAGTAAGAAAACAAAAATTGTTTTTAAATGGTGGAAGAAGTGAATAGATATATTTTTGAATAAGTGAATGCACAGTATATAACTTGATGAAAGGCCCTTTCCATATGCAACCTCTACATATTGTTTTCTATGTTCTTCTTTTATGTATAACACCATCATCCGAAACATTTGTAATGTAGGTAAGACCGCTAAAGATAAAATAGGGAGTAAATAAGCTCGATTTTCATTAAAAGAAATAATTGTGACAGGAGATTCCCCGAATTTCTGAAGTAACCATATGAAAAACATTTGCAAACAAATCATCATCATCATATCAGGGACAGCTTCTAATATAAAAACAAATCGGTTTATCCACTTTTTGATAGAATCTTTTGCTAAGAAATAAAAAAATGCCATGCCGGATGAAAAAAAGAGCGCAAGAAAAAAAGCTACAAATAAAACAGTAAATGAATATGCGTAAGGTTCTAAAACAGTTGGGAATAATGGGTTTTTTTTGAAATTACCAAACTTCGCGTCTGATGATAGAACTATAAGAGACTCGGGAGAGAAAACCTCTTTTAACATAGTAAAGATCTGTTTTAAAAATTGTATCGGCTGAAAGGTGAATCCCCCTTGAGTGATAAATAAATAAGGTAAATTTAATAATAGTAAGAGTGATAAAACAATCGATGAAAGTTTTATTGTGAATTGAGATATTTTATTTAACATTAAATCCCTCCGGCGTCTTTTTACAATATTATACAATAAAGCCTGTGCTGTTGTTTGATTTTTCTAAAAAATAAATATACTATTAGTAGTATGTTAAATTCTAATATTTGATTTAATAGTATGGGAGGCAAGTATGGAATATATATATTTACGAGGTAAAAAAGTGATAGTAAGAAAAATAGAAGAGAAAGATATACATTCTTTATATTCACAAATATATAAGGAAGAAAACCCTGAGTGGAAAAAGTGGGATGCACCATACTTCCCGTTTTCGATTCAGGAGTATCCTGTGTATAAGGGAAGTTTGCAATCTAAGCTTAAAGAAGAACCTTTGTCGCAACTTATTATTGAAACAGATAATGAAATAGTAGGGACAGTTGGCTTCTATTGGGAATATAAGGAGTCACGTTGGTTAGAAATAGGAATTACGATTTATAACCCAGCATATTGGAATGGTGGTTATGGTACAGAAGCCTTGCAATTATATAGGGATTTGTTATTTGAAAATATGGAGATAGGTAGGGTAGGATTAACGACCTGGTCTGGAAATGAACGCATGATGAAAGTTGCTGAAAAAATTGGGATGAAGTTAGAAGGTAAAATGCGAAAATGTCGGTACTATAATGGGATATATTATGATTCTATTCGAATGGGAATGATTCGTGAAGAATGGGAAGAGTTAAGAGAAGTGAAGGAGTGAAATGAGATGTACGCCGTTATTGCTACATTTGACGAGGATTTTTCGAAGTATGTGAAAGGGATTGGAGTAGAACTAACAGATGTTGCACATATCGAAGACTTAGATCCTCATATTACACTAGCTGATTATCATACTTTGGATTTGAAAACGTATGGAGAGAAATTAGAAAAGTATACAAAGAATATAGAGTGCTTTCCAATAGAATTTTCTTCTATTGGAACTTTCCCTACGAATGGAACAATTTTTTTAGCACCAACAATAACAAGAAGACTGCTAAAACTGCATCAATCATTTCATAATCATTTTGCAGGTTTTCATGATCATCCGCAGTCATATTACGTACCTGAGAAGTGGGTGCCACATTGTACGATTGCTAATCGTTTAAAGCGAGAGGAATTTATTCGTGTAATGGAGTTTGTATATAAAGGTTTCAATATACAAACGGCAGTTGTAGAAAGTTTAAAGTTAATTAAAGTGAACTATGAAAATGGTAATCTGGCTTCTTGTAACGTAGTAGCAGAATACAATTTGAAAAGAATGGAGTTATCAATATGACGTATGTAGTTAGAGAAATGAATGCACAGGATATTGCTGCTGTACAAGAAGTGGCGAAAGTGGCTTGGCATGATACATATAAAGGGATTATCCCAGAAGAAGTACAAACCAAGTTTTTGAAACAAGCGTATTCGGATGAAATGATGAAACGAAGACTAGAGCATTCACACCTATTTGTAGCAGAAGCAGATGACCAAATTGTAGGGTTTGCTAATTTTTCACCTATCAAATATCAAAATGAAGCAGAATTAGGGGCTATTTATTTATTACCGGAGCATCAAGGAAAAGGAATTGGGACGGCTTTATTGCAAAGAGGCATTACCCTTTTAGAAGGTGTTCGAAAGATTTATATTCATGTAGAAGCCGCGAATGAAAAAGGGAAGCGTTTTTATGAGGCAAAAGGCTTTGCAACTTTGGAACGATTTGAAGAAGACTTTGAGGGACACATGATGCAAACGATAAGAATGGTGTTACATATTTAGTAAATGTTACAGGAGGAGAAGAGATGAAAATATTCAATTTCAGTGAAAAGGTAGGGAATCACATATCAGTTTTTCATTCTAATTTTATCATTTTAACCGAGAAGACCCCATCCTCTAAACGAAGTGAAGATGGGGGTAGTTCAATATGTCAATAGTAAAACATCAGGGAGAGGTACATATTGGTTGTATGCATATACAACCAAAAGGAGTGATCTGTGATTTGAAGCATAATTTTTCCGTAATAACATAGATATACTTGTGGCAAAAATAGACTTCAATATTTTGATAAAGAAGTAACTCATCTGAAGGTTATTCTTTTATCAAAGTATATCGTCCTTAATAATAAGAAGTTCTTTATGAATGTGATAAACTCAACCAAAGAACTTCTATAAAGTTGGAAATAATATAAATCTGGGTTGCTCTTTCTGGTCGTTAATCCAAAGATATCTGTATAATCACGTTATAATAGGATTCGATTCAATCTATTGGTATCGTGCATAATTACACAAAAACATTAATGGTTTGGCAGACAACGTTTTACGCTGTCTGCCGAGTAAAGCGTTTAAAGCGAAGATTGCCAGTTTGAATAGACTACAACCGCAGCCCAAGCGGATTAAGGATAGTATGTGTAGATATTTATAAAAGTATGTAAAGAAAAATATCTATGCTACAAACAGCAAGAGCACTATATAAAAGTGCTCTGTGGAAAGCAAGCGCTATAAGTAAAAACATTCTATATGATAAGATATCTGGCTCATTTAAATATGAAAAAAGTTGGTATTTTTAATGTTAATAATTGCTAACAAAAGAAATTGGAGTTTGCTTACTGTTATATAAGATACGAAAAATTTATTATTTTTAGTTTATCACCTAAAGAAAAAGGATGACATTGAATCATTCCTTTTCAGTTAGCCTAAAAAGTATAAATACTTTCTAGATATATAAATCTAACCATGATGTGGCTTATGCCAAAAGTCTAGTAATCACCGCATTTTATTGATTATATTGGGGTTCTTCTTGCTGAACCTCCTGAATATGTGGATTTAAAGAATCGATAATTGTCTGTGTTTGCTGAGCTGCATTTTGATACAGTTGTTTTGCTTGCTGATTGTCAGTATCAAGAACAAATCCTTCTAAACATGCTTGAGCACTTTTTAATCCAGAAATAGTTTGTTTAAGTTTGGTAATTACTGTCATAATTAAATTCCTCCTTATAATCATGGATTCACTATTTAGAATAGCTATTTGCTACCAAAAGTATGATTTCTAAATTTTGGATGTCTATAGAGTGAATACATTGACTAAGAGTTTAAAAATACTAATGACGAATCGGGCAGAATAAGCTGTGTTATTTGGTTTTTAACAACAAAGCGAAGTTGAAGTTATAACCAAAAGAAGGGAAATCCTATTTGAAGCAGCTATAGAGTCATTAAGAATAATAAAAAACTCGTGACTAAAAGACGAGTTTTTTATTATTCGCGATAGTTATTGGTTTTGATTTCCTTGTTTCTTTTGACCGTTAGGCATAATTTCATTGGCAAATTCCATATTTGCCAGGTTTACTTTGGATGGAATAAATGGTCTTGTCGTATTTTGAACACCTTGGAACAAACGTTGAATCGGTCTCATCATATTTGAATTACGGGTTGCTGCTACACCAAAAACTGTTCCTAATCCTAGTAAAGAAATCCAAATCCATCCTCTATTATTTCGGTTATTCCTAAACAATTTAAACATTTGCTGAGTTCTTCTTCCAGAATTGAATAATGACATCAAGAAGTTAAGAATATTCATTTTTTGCCCCCCTGTAAAAAATAATTAGGAAAAAGAAACACTAATTTCGATTTCACATCATTTATGTTGCAATATTTTATAGGAATTTATGATGCCAACTTATACTAATACTTCTTGATTTTTCTTACTAAAATTCTTAAGATTTCCTAAATATTTTTTATGGAAATATGCAAAATAGTTTTATCAAAACTTCAAAAAGGGAAATGAAAACAAAATGAAAAGTTATGTATTATTGGTTTGGAATTTTATTGATCCTATATATTATAAATTCACTCGCTTAACTTATATTCATAACGAAATTCACAAGGAAAATATTTTACGTGTAAGACTCACTCGTTACAAGGGGAAACATGTTACTCTTTCTGATGGTACACAGATCAATAAGAATGATATCTTGGTTAAAATTCATTTACATAATGTTCGTTTAATCAATGAAATGAAGTCCGTTAAAAATGACATTACAAAAGGGCGATTTATTTATCAACATGTTAAAAAATCCTTGCCTAGTCTTGGGTCATATATTCAAAATCATTCTAGGGCAGATGAGATTAAAGGGATAATTGGGATTTCAATGTTAAACAGAGGAGCTGACCGATTAGGTTTTGAATTTGTTGCTATTTCTAATCCTTTTTATAAATGGTTTAAATGGTTAGCATTTTTACCAATATGTTTATTATCTAATAATGATTCGATTTTCAAAATGATAAAGAACAATATATCTTCCACACCAAAATATTTATTTATGTCAAAGGAAAATTTATTACAAATATATAATGGTGAATCTCGAGATGAAATTGCAAAAAGAAAATGTTAATCGCTTTTCTTTTGTTAAAAAGTCAATGGGATTTTATATACTGCATTCAAAATGATTTGACAGTAAAATGTAAAGGCTGTTAACTAGGTTCGTTAACAGCCTTTACATCTTATATTGCAGGTAGTTCCCTACTCTTAACTGTTGATATTGATAGTTGATGCAATGTAATTTCTGGTCGACTTCCAACTCGAATATTTACTCCTGTTTGACCTAGTCCTTCACTAATATAAAAAGGTTTTCCATCTTGCATATGAAGTCCTTTTATAATGTTCATTCTTGCAAGTTTACCCATTTTCACAAGGTGATAGGCTTTTGGATAACAAATTTGGCCACCATGGAAATGACCTGCAAGTAAATAGTCAAAATGATATTTCTTCATATGAAGCACGATGTTTGGATCATGAGTTAATATTAAATTCGTACCTTGCTTAATTCCTTTATAAGAAGCTGTTAAATCACTGCGTTTCGTACTAAAATCATCAATACCAATAATATTTACGCATTTACCTTGAACATAAATGACATGATTTTCATTTTGCATTACTTTACAGTCGTATTGTTCAAGTGTTTCTTTTAATTTTTGTAAGTCCGTTTCACGTAACACATAGTCATGGTTACCGAAAACAGCATATATACCATGCTTTGCATGTAATTGATTTAATACCTCTAAATATGGAGCAAGTTTAAAAATCGTACGTTTACGGTCAAGGAAATCTCCAGTAAGTGCAATCAAATCAATTGATTCATCTTTTAATTTTTCATAAAGCTGATCTGGGGAAATGGAGATGTTTTCGAGATGTAAGTCGGAAAGGTGAAGAATATTTAGTATCGGATTATGTCCGTGATTTTGCTTTTGATTTATTTGAACTTTATTCATCACGACATCGGTCGTGTTTTTGTGAGCTTTTTTGAATATATAGAAGAGAATAATAAATAAAACGAATAGTAATAAAATTTTCAATCACATCACTCCTTCTATAAAAATTATACATGAAAAATCTTTTCATTTTGTATGTAATTTATGGAACAAAATCCATTGTAATTTATTCTAAATAGTTGCCAGAATAGAAAAAAAGAAGTATCACATAATAAAAAAACGAATGAAAAAACAAATCGTCAAGTGTACGTCAAGAGGTGATTTATGAAACAAAATCCAACAAAAAAGACCATCTTGTTTTTGCCATTTTTACAAATTCCATCAGGCCACCATCAAGTTGCAAATGCATTAATGGAAGAGATACAAAAGGATCAATTGAATACAAAATGTGATCAAGTAGAAATTCTTTCTTATAGTTATGGGAGAATAGAGGTACTAGTTTCAAATATCTATCTAAAATGGATCAAAGCATTCCCTGATTTCTATAATTGGATATATAAAACCGCTGTCTACAAAAATGTCGAAAAGAACAAACGTTATCGATTATATGAACTTCTGTTTATAACATTTATGAGAAGATTAATAAGAGAAAAACAACCTGATCTAATCATTTGCACTCATGCTTTACCTTCATACATATTAAATTATTTGAAAGAAAAAGGTGAACTAAAGACACCGGTTATAAATGTATATACAGATTATTTTATTCATAGTTGTTGGGGCGTTGAACATATTGATTTTCATTTTGTACCGTCTCATTATATGAGGGATTTTTTAAAAAAGAAGAACGTAAACGATGAGCAGATCTTTATCACAGGAATTCCTATTCATAAAAAAATAAAAAAACAAAAAGAAAATATAATGAACACCGCCGCTTCTTCTTCATGGTCAGTTTTAATTACTGGTGGAAGTTTAGGAGTTGGTGCAATGGAAGATTTAATTCACAAAATAGGAACGGAAACAAAAATTCACTTTTATGTGCTATGTGGAAAAAATGACAATTTATATCAAAAACTTCACCAATTACAGCGAGATAACATCACACCTTTAACATATATTACATGCAGGGAAAAAATGAACAAACTTTATGATCAAGTAGATGCAATCATTACAAAACCTGGAGGAGTAACAATAAGTGAAAGTTTATTTAAAAGAAAACCTATTTTTATTTATCATGTACTTCCAGGGCAAGAGGAAATTAATTTACAGCAACTAAAGAAATTGGGTGTGATTTTCCATTTGAATAAATGGAAAGATGAAAAAAACACAATTGGGGAGCAACTGCACTCATTTTTTCAAAACAAAAATCTGCTTCAACAGTATCAAAACCGTATAACAGAATATCATCGACAGCTTATCACGAAAGAACCATCACAAATTATAAAGGAACTAATAACGAAAGTATAACGCTTAAGTACTCGAATCGATTCTATTATGCAGCATTTTTTGAAAGTTACTTTTTCTTTAGAGAGCAGTTAGGAATGATTTTAGATCTTTTAGGTCATTACATACATGAAAGATTTATCTCTCGAATTAAACAACTTTAAAACCCTTCCAACAAATATATTGTAGGAAGGGCATTGTTTTATAAAGAGAAAATTAAACAACTTTATTATCTCTATACAATATTTCGGGCAAGTTTTCACAGTATATTCATAAACTAGTAAAAATCAGTTTACAAAATTGTATCGAGCTTATATAATTCGATTTACACAAAAAAAGTTGCCCGAGGGAAACATAAATTATATTTATAATATAATTTATCTTATATTTTTTTGTCTAAAAGTTTCCTTCGTCCAAAATACTTATCCGAATGAAAAAAAGAAGGGAGAATGCATAAAAAATGAATGAGGCTGTAGTTGTAAAGGATTTGTTTGTATCATATCAAGGGAATCAAGTGGTCCAGAATGTTTCCTTTGATATTGAAAAAGGAAAGCTTGTTGCAATTATTGGCCTAAATGGAGCAGGAAAATCTACTTTGATGAAAGCTGTTTTAGATTTAATTCCAAATGATAAGGGATATGTTCGCATTCTTGGAGAGAATATTCGGAGCGCTAGAAAGCATGTTGCGTATGTACCACAAAGAAGTGATATAGATTGGGATTTTCCTATTACGGTTTTAGATGTGGTGTTAATTGGTACTTATCCATCTTTAGGGATAATCAAAAGACCAAGAAAAGAACATCGAGATTGGGCATTCGAATGTCTAAAGAAAGTGGGAATGGAGGAGTTTAAAAATCGTCAAATTGGTGAGCTTTCAGGAGGGCAACAACAACGGGTATTTTTAGCAAGAGCTTTAACACAGAAGGCGGAGATTTTCTTTTTAGATGAACCATTTGTTGGAATAGATGTAACAAGTGAAGAGGTAATTATCGAAATTCTTAGAGAATTTCGTAAGGAAGGGAAAACAATTATTGTTGTACATCACGATCTAAGTAAAGCCGAATCTTACTTTGATGAATTACTTTTATTGAATAAAAGCTTAATCCATTATGGAAAAGTTCAACAAGTATTGATGCAGATGTAGTGTTTTATAATGGTTTAAATTTAGAAGAAGGGAATTCTTGGTTTAAAAAATTATTAAAAACTGTAGACAAATCAGGGAAAGATGCACCTGTTTATAAGGTAAGTAAGGGTGTAGAGCCGATCTATTTAGAAACAAAGGGATTAGAAAAAGAACCAGACCCACATGCATGGATGAATATAAAAAATGGTATTCTATATGCTGAAAATGTAAAGAAAGCATTAATTAAAGAAGACCCTAAAAATAAAGAGTTTTACACTGAAAATGCGAAAACATATATAGCAGAACTTCAGAAATTACATGATGAAACAGTGAGTAGAATCCATCAGCTTCCTGAAGAAAAGCGTTTTCTAATTTCTAGTGAAGGTGCATTTAAATACTTTGGTAAAGCATATGGAATTAAGACAGGATATATTTGGGAAATTAACTCAGAGAATCAAGGTACTCCAGATCAAATTCGAGATGTTGTAAGTTTAATTCAAACAAATAAAGTTCCAGCTTTATTTGTAGAGACAAGTGTAGATCGACGTAGCATGGAAACTGTTTCAAAAGAAACAAATGTGCCGATTGCTGGTACAATCTTTACAGATTCACTTGGTAAATCAGGTGAAGATGGAGACACTTACTTAAAAATGATGAAATGGAATACAGATACAATTATTAATGGGTTACAGAAGTAGTTACATTATTTTGATTCAACATTTATATACAGGAAATAAAATCATTTATGAGAAATTCTTATTGATACAACAAAGATGTATATATTCCTGCATTAAGGATTCACGCAAAAAAGCTCAATCTTTGTTATATAGGAAATGATACTTTTTACTTGCTATTAATAATCGAGGATATGTGAAGAAAAGACGACTTTAAGTCGTCTTTTCGCACTTATCATCAATATTTTCTTTTCATATGAGTTTGTTTTTACTGTGATTGTTGAGCTGATTGTGTTTGAAGGGATGATTGTACTTGACTTACTAGAGTTTGAGCTTGAGCTATCTCAGTTGAAGCTTGTTTTAAAGCTTCTTCACATATTAGTTGATCTGCAGCAGATTGTTCTATTGCTTGTGTAATAAGTCCCTTAGAAAGGGATACTGCTGCTTGTGCTTTTTTTAATTGGTTAGTATCAATTTGTTGTGGCATTTTTATTTCCTCCTGTATTGCATTTTTTGTACTCCTATATGATTTTCTTTTGTATCAGTTTTTATGTACATTTTTCATATATCTTGAGCTGTCGAAAGTTGGAAATTCCATTTCGATCTGATGTATTTTTAGAATTTTGTTGTAATCCTCAATGTTGCCATTTGACGAATGTTTTTTGATCAATCATTCAAATGTATCTATTTATACATCTAGTACTCATTGTTGTAAAACTACAACAATTAAATTATTACGTGCGTTCTTTAAGTTTTTTTCATTGTTAACGTTTGAACGAAGAGTAAACTTTTCTATGTGTATTAGTAGATGTCCAAAATTACCGATACATCGTCCACATACCAATATCCTGAAAACATAAACGCTTATAAATTCGTCCAGCAGCTGGATTGTTATAAAACAAGCAAAGTGTTTTTCCTTCTTGAGTAAAATCCTGAATCATTTTTTGTAATATGAGTGAAGCGTAGCCTTTACCACGATAATTTAGATGCGTACATACTCCTACAACCATTGCAGATAAGGAGTTTTCAGCTGATGTGGAAGCAGAAGCAACGATTTCACCATCTTCTTCAATGTAATATGTACGTCCTGTGTTCATTTCGAGTGATTGTTGTAAAATCTTTTCTGATTGCTCCGACTGTGGAAATTCTTCAATGCTGTTTCGGAGATTTATAATTCGTTCAACATCCTCTATAGTTGCTAGCTTAATTGTAGTATGAAGCATTGTTTCTGGTAGGGCAGTACCATCTTTACACTCACAAAAATATGTTTTATTTTTTATGCCGAGTTGTATATTAGGTATATCTTCAAATTTTTCGACAACTTCTGCTTTACCGGAGATTTTTAATGGTTTATAAGTAGCAAGAATTTCTTCATAGTCAGTAGCGGAAAAATCATCTTTTCCATATGGGATAAACGAATCATGAAAGCGCAGTAATACGGATTGTAACGCTCCGTTTTCTGTAAATACACCCCATAATTCTTAAAAATCTGCCTCATAACCGAATGCTTCGATGTCTCCAATTATGAATAGGTTAATGGCTGCCTCCTTTTTTAAAAAGGCCAGTACTTGTTTATGATCACCCTTTGTTAATTTTCTTATCATCATAATCCCCTCTTTATTTTGTTTTTTCTAAATATTATTACTTATTGTTTTTAAAATCAATGTGAAATTTTATGTTTAGTTCACAAGGTTTCGGAAAAACTAGGAAAGATATAACAAAGGAGGTTATGAACGGTGGATCATCCAATTCAAGGATTAATGAAAGCGGCAATGGAAAATTTAAAGGAAATGGTCGATGTTAATACGATTGTTGGAGAGCCTGTTCAGACGGCTGACGGCGGTGTAGTGTTAACTGTTTCCAGAGTAGCGTTTGGATTTGGAGCAGGGGGATCGGATTTTCAGACAAATGGTGGAACGAAAGCACAAGGTAATCCGGCATTTGGCGGAGGGAGTGCGGGTGGTGTTTCAATTACTCCAGTAGCCTTTCTTGTAGTGAATAAAGATGGTGTGAATATTCTTCACTTACAAAATGCTACACACCTAGCTGAAAAAATGATTGAGTTAGCGCCACAAACAATTGATAAGATTCAATCCATTTTTCAAAAAAATGAAAAGCATACTGAAAATCATCATCCGCAAAATCCGGACGAAATCGCGTAAAAAAGCCTGTTTTTCAACAGGCTTTTTTTCTTGTAATCAGTATGTAATAAAACTCATGAAATTGTAAATAGTTTTTGAAGTTTTTTCTATGTTTCTAAAATTTTTCATGTTAAAATATGCTATAGAATTGAAACATATAAAACGAAGGTGGCTAGGTGCTTTGTCTGGAGGATCTGACCAAGTAAAGAATATGATATATATTAATGGTAATCGTCGGGGTCATTGTTTTATTACATCTGGAATTACATTTGAAGAGTTTGCAAGTAATATCCCTTCACCGCTTCATCAAGTGTTGCTTTTAAAACATAATTTTGAGTGGACTGATTTTCACTATCATACATTATTCGAATATGTTGAAGAAGAAAACATACATAGATTAATTAAAGCAGAGATTGATGAATTTGATGAGTTTTGTTGGGTGGACTTTGATGATGCAAGCGATTTAGATGAATTGGAGCCAAAAGAAATTGCAGAATTGTTATATTTGGCTCACAAAAAAGAACCACTTGGGAGAGCGTTTTTCCCACTATTGAAAAATAGATTTGTCTATTTTTCGCATGATGACGGTTGGTACAACAAAGTGTATTACCGTAGAATCGCTGATTTCGTAGGAATGCTGAGCAAAGTAATTCCGTACAAACTCGGTTCATTTGGAAAAAAACGATTTTCTTTCTTTCAAAAATCAAAAATATTCCCAGCAATTTCAAAAGAAGTTATTCTTGGGCTTGTTCCATTAATGGAAGATGGAATGTATATTGATTTAGCGGGGAAAATTGAGTCAAGAAGAGGTTTAGAGATTCCTGTATATGTAGTTGGTTCGTATGAAAGTACGGATGAAGTATTAGATAACATAGAGGAATTAAAAGAAGATGCAACCGAAACCGGCTGGCTTATTTTTGATAAGAAAGAACAAGAGTGGCAATGGGTTGTGGACTAAGAGAACTTGACGGATTAGGTCAAGTTTTCTTGTTTTTTGAAAGGAGAAAAAATGAAGAAATATTATACAGCAGTAGGTATTGTCAGCATTATCCTTGTTGCAGTACTACTTTTAACTTGTCCGAAAGAATCTGATTTCAGATCTTATTTAGAGAACAAGTATGCATTGATTTGTAATCAAGATAGCTTTGAATGTACACAAAATGTAGATAAGAAAGAACAAAAGATGAAGTTTGTAAGCACGGATACACGAAACGGTGTATTTTTTATCACAGTGAAACAAACTTTTGAAACAGAAACTGGTAAAAAGAAAGAGTATAGCGGAATAGGCATATTTGGTACATTTCTTTTTGTTACAGAAAAGACTTTCTAATTATAGAAGGTCTTTTTTTTATGCATATGTTCATATAGATGAAGTAAGACAAGCATAGGAGGGATGAGAATGAAAAAAATATGTGTAGTTTGTGGTGGAGAAGAATTCTTTTTATCGACATTATATGCACGTACGAAACAAGACTGGGCATATGCCCCAAACATGTATCGTTTTGAAAAGGTATTTATTGAACACCGGGATGAAGAAAATTATCCAGTGTTTCAAGAAATTATAGCAAAGCATTGCTGCGGATGCGGACATATTATGTTGTATCATGAGTGAACACACCAAGTAATACTTGGTGTGTTTTTATAATGCTGATAAAGCAAGTGGATACAATAATGTAAATAAAACAGAAAAACTACCAAATCCAATGGCTGTATATCCAAGTGTTTTTGCTCCAAAATTAACAGCCAATAAGCCAATTAAAATGGAAAGGGAGCCAAGGGTAACTGGATAAAAGGCAATCGAGAATAAAGAAAGAAATAGTGCTACATAACCGATAAGTGTACCAGTGTTTGTGCCTTCTATTTCATGTGCAATTTCTTTACGTCTATGTCTAATCGGAAGATGCCCTGGCGTGATTTCAGCTGCATATTCTTCGTTTTTTTCACCACTTTTAAAATGATGTGTTCGCTTTTTCGGCATGTACATCCCTCTCTTTCAATTGGGTGTATCTTTATTATTTTTCATAAAGAAAAGAACATGAGTATGAGTTATATCCAAGTGAAGCAAAATTTGGAGAATGCATGAGTCTGTTGCTATCTTATCCATCTCTCCATGAGAATAAACAGGAATATAGGAAAATGATGTAGAATGGAATGAATGAAAACAAGTGAAAGTAGGGGGAAACATGACAAAGTTTAATTGGCATAAATCCGCAGAAAAAAAATGGGACAACAATGCAGAATCTTGGAATCAAAATAGCGGGGAAATGTGGGATCATGGAAGTCGTAGTACAATCATCCCATTTTTTGAAAAATATGTAGAAAATGGTGTGGCAGTTTTAGATGTCGGCTGCGGCGATGGATATGGTACATATAAATTAAGTCTAGAAGGATATAAGGCGTGCGGTGTAGATTTATCCGAGCAAATGATTCAAAAGGGAAAAGAACGCGGAGAAGGGCCTAATTTGTCCTTTGTAAAGGGAGATCTTTCTTCATTGCCTTTTGAAAATGAGCAATTTCCAGCAATATTAGCAGTGAACTCGTTAGAATGGACAGAACAGCCACTACAGGCGTTACATGAGATAAAACGTGTTTTGAGGCCTGATGGATATGCGTGTATTGCTATTTTAGGGCCAACAGCAAAACCACGTGAAAATAGCTATCCTCGTTTATATGGAAAAGATGTCGTTTGTAATACGATGATGCCTTGGGAATTTGAAAAGCTTGCAGGGGAGCAAGGGTTTCAAATCGTGGATGGTATAGGCGTATATAAACGAGGAGTAAATGAAAAAATGCTTGGACAATTATCGGTAGAACTGCAACAAGCACTAACATTTTTATGGGTATTTATGTTAAAAAAATAATACCTGAAGAAATGCGCAAAATTTAGGGGGTAAATAAGTGCAGAAAATACAAAAAACTGATACAATATGGGCAGAACCAATTAAAGGGGGACTAGGGTATATGACAACTACTACAACAGTTAAATCCGATATTGAAATTGCACAAGAAGCAAGTATGAAGAAAATTCAAGAGATTGCAGCTGAGTTGAACCTTTTAGAAGAAGAATTAGAGCCATATGGTCATTATAAAGGGAAATTATCTCTTGATATTTTTAAGCGCTTACAAACAAAGAAGGACGGAAAAGTTGTTTTAGTAACAGCGATTAACCCGACTCCAGCAGGAGAAGGTAAATCAACGGTAACAGTTGGTTTAGGTCAAGCTTTTAATAAAATTGGTAAAAAAGCAGTAATTGCACTTCGTGAGCCATCACTTGGACCAACAATGGGACTAAAGGGCGGTGCAGCAGGTGGAGGTTATTCACAAGTTGTGCCAATGGAAGACATCAACCTTCACTTTACTGGTGATATTCATGCCATTACAACTGCAAATAACGCATTAGCAGCGTTTATTGATAATCATATCCAACAAGGAAATACACTTAAAATTGATACACGTAAAATTGTTTGGAAGCGTTGTGTCGATTTAAATGACCGTGCACTGCGTAATGTAGTAATTGGTCTTGGTGGACCAGTTCAAGGTGTACCACGTGAAGACGGTTTTGATATTACAGTAGCATCTGAAATTATGGCTGTATTCTGCCTTGCGACAGATATTCAAGATTTAAAAGCACGTTTATCTCGCATTGTCGTTGCTTATAATATGGACAATGAGCCTGTAACAGTTAAAGATTTAGGTGTAGAAGGAGCGTTAACACTTCTATTAAAAGATGCGTTAAAACCAAACTTAGTACAAACATTAGAAAATACACCAGCAATCATTCATGGCGGACCATTCGCTAATATCGCTCACGGTTGTAACAGTGTTATTGCTACAACAATGGCAGCAAAATTAGGTGATTATGTTATTACGGAAGCTGGTTTCGGTGCGGACTTAGGTGCTGAGAAATTTTTAGATATTAAAGCGCGTGCAGCTGGTATTAAACCAGAAGCAGTCGTTATCGTTGCGACAATTCGTGCGCTTAAAATGCACGGCGGCGTAGCGAAAGATCAGTTAAAAGAAGAAAATGCAGATGCGTTAGCAAAAGGAATGGAAAACTTACAAAAACACGTTGAAACAATTCAAGCGTTCGGTGTTCCATTTGTAATCGCAATTAACAAATTTATTACAGATACAGATGCAGAAGTTGCATACTTACAAGAATGGTGCAACAAGCGTGGCTACGAAGTATCCTTAACAGAAGTTTGGGAAAAAGGTGGTCAAGGCGGTGTGGACCTTGCTGAGAAAGTATTAAAGGTAATTGAAAAAGGTGACAACAAATACGCACCACTTTATGATTTAGAATTGCCATTAGAAGAAAAAATCCGTACAATTGCTCAAAAGGTATACGGTGCAAAAGATATTGAATTTGCTCCGAAAGCACGTAAGCAATTGACTCAATTTGCAGGAGAGGGTTGGAGTAACCTCCCAGTATGTATGGCAAAAACACAATACTCTCTTTCTGATGATGCAACAAAATTAGGTCGACCATCTGACTTTATTGTTACAATCCGTGAACTGAAACCATCTATCGGTGCAGGATTTATTGTAGCGTTAACGGGAACAATGTTAACAATGCCAGGTCTTCCAAAACAACCAGCTGCACTTCAAATGGACGTAAATGAAGATGGAAAAGCAGTAGGTTTATTCTAAAAGGTTGTAATTCATCTCGTTTATCTGTAAACTATATATACATCAAGTGGCGCCTTTCCATCGAAAGGCGCCTGTTTTTTGGAGGAAATTATGTTTGATCCAACTGCTTTTGACAACTTAAAAGTAATCGCTGAAGGGGCTATCTATGATTTTGATTTACATGGCGATATTCTTGTAACGGATCGAAAAGATATGATGGACCTTGCATCGCTAAGTCGTATATACAATATTTCATTTCAATTAAATGAACCGTTTGAAACGCTAGTAGAAGCGACATTTTCATTATCTGTAGATGCGAAGAATTTATCAGGTGAAATATTGGAAGTACCCCAGTTTATACCAGGGTGTGAAATGAAACTAGGGTTTACATTTCCACTGCAGCACCCAGAAACAGACTGTCAAGAAATTGAAAATTTGTTACAATCTATCTGGGGAAAAGAGCGAATGATTATGCAACAAATTTCATACGAATATAATAAGCAAGCGATTTCATATCATAATAAGGTAGAAGTTCTATTTCAAAAAGCGATTACAGAAGACCATGTTGATGATTTAATAGCTGTTATTTCTCACATGATAGAAACGGTGCGAGCAATACAACATTTTCTTCAAAAATAGAGATAAAGGAGAAAAACAAATGATAAAAGATATGCAACCATTTTTGCAACAAGCTTGGGAGAAGGCTGGTTTTAAAGAGTTTACTGAAATTCAAAAACAAGCAATTCCAACTATTTTAGAAGGACAAGACGTTATAGCTGAATCTCCAACTGGAACAGGGAAAACATTAGCGTACTTATTACCACTTTTACATAAAATTAATCCTGAAGTGAAACAACCACAAGTTGTAATTTTAGCTCCAACACGTGAACTTGTTATGCAAATTCATGAAGAAGTTCAAAAGTTTACAGCAGGAACTGATATTTCAGGTGCATCTTTAATTGGTGGTGCGGATATTAAGCGCCAAGTGGAAAAGTTGAAGAAACATCCGAAGGTAATTGTCGGTTCACCAGGACGTATTTTAGAATTAATTCGCATGAAAAAGTTAAAAATGCATGAAGTAAAGACAATTGTATTTGATGAGTTTGATCAAATTGTAAAACAAAAGATGATGGAATCGGTGTTTGATGTAATCAAATCAACAATGCGTGATCGTCAATTAGTATTCTTCTCTGCAACAATGACAAAAGACGCAGAAGAAGTAGCACGCGATTTTGCGGTCCAGCCACAGTTAGTTCGCATTAAACGTGCGGAAACAAAAAGTTTAGTTGAACATATGTATATCGTTTGTGAGCGTCGTGAAAAAAATGATTACGTTAGAAGAATTATGCATATTGGTAATGTAAAAGCAGTTGCATTCTTAAATGATCCATATCGTTTAGATGAAATTGCTGAAAAGCTAAAGTATCGCAAAATGAAAGCAGCAGCACTTCATGCGGAAGCAACCAAACAAGAACGTGAAGCAACGATGCGAGCATTCCGTCAAGGAAAATTAGAAATTCTACTTGCAACTGATATTGCTGCGCGCGGCTTAGATATTGATGATTTAACACAGGTAATTCATTTAGAATTACCTGATACATTAGACCAATATATCCACCGTTCAGGCCGTACAGGACGTATGGGGAAAGAGGGGACAGTTGTTTCCCTTGTTACTCCGCAAGAAGAGCGTAAACTACTTCAATTTGCGAAAAAATTAGGCATTCAGTTTAAGAAACAAGAGATGTTTAAAGGAACACTTGTAGAATCAAAACCGAAAGCACCAAAGAAAAAGAAACCAGCATTTACTGGGAAAAGAAAACCTAGATAATGTGAGGTTTCCATTAATAGTGGCATAAAAGTGAGAAGACGTGTCTGCATGTATAAAGCGGTCACGTCTTTTTATTGTTTTGTATAGATTACGTAAAATAACTAATTGTTATTCGAATAGAAAGAACATTTGTTCTATAATGTAAAGGAGTCATTAAACATATCGAAAGAGAGTTGATGTAGTATGGATACGCAAGTGAAGGGTTCTTATTTGTTATGTATTCCAAAGTTCCAAGAAGGTATTTCGATTCATCTACATCGAAAATTACCGATTGAAGGGATCATCAAAAAAGCAACCATTAAGCGAGAAGGTACAAACTACATTGTTTCTCTTTCTGTTGATTCGTTTTGTCCAAATGAAAAACAGGTAGAATCAATTACTTCTGAAGAAGTAATTGGATTAGATTACAGTCAAAGTGAATTGTATGTAGATAGCGAAGGACGAACAGCGCAGTATAGCCGATACAACAAAATCATCGAAAAACGACAACGAAGAATGAACAAATCTTTGGCGCGTAAGAAGAACCGTGCGAAAACAGATGAAACAGGGCATATCATATATAGTCAGAATTATGAAAAACAAGTAAAAGAATATCAAAAAGTAACAACAAAAGCAAAAAACCAAAGAAAAGATTTTCTACACAAGAAAAGTAATCAGATAACCAATGATTACCACGCTATTGTTGTAGAAGATTTGAACTTAAATAACCTAGCGCAATGTTTACGGTTAGGAAAAAAACTACATGACAATGGATTTGGTATGTTTCGCACGATGTTACAATACAAATCTAAGAAAAAGGGCAAACATTATCTTGATAACAAATAACATGATTAGCACCAGCATCTAAAGCAACTTTCTTTTTCGCTTCACTTCCGACTGTTCCAATAATTTTACCAGCGCCTAATATTTTTGCTAATTGAATAGCTGTTGTTCCAATTCTACCAGCTGCTGCATGAATAAGAACGGTTTCACCTTGCTGTAATCTTGCTACATTTGCAAGCAGGTTGTAACTCGCAAAAGATACAACAGGACAAGCAGCTGCGATTGTGAAGTCAACTTCATCAGGTAACACAAACGTAAGGTTTTCATTAGCGACAACATATTCAGCATAAGATCCATTAAGAGGAAAGGCGATTACACGCTGTCCTACGTGGATGCTTTTTACATCAGAACCTACTTGTTCCACAATTCCTGCGGCATCTATACCAGGAATAAATGGTAGTTTTCGATTTCCCTTTTTACCATAGCGAGATTTAATATCGGCAAAATTGACACTTGTCGCGATAACGCGAATTAACACCTGCTTTTCATTAAAAGTCGGCATATCTACTTCTGTATACTTCATTGTTTCAGGTCCACCGAATGCAGTTACAACAATAGCTTTCATATCGCTCCTCATACAATAGATTCTACTTATTATTTTAAACACCCATCATAAAATGGAAAATTATATAATTGTTATGGTGGATTATAAGCTAACGTTATGAAGTAATTGAGTTTACATCAATTTATATAAAAAATATGTTAAAAAATCGAACGAAATGTTTTTTACTTGCCAATATATAGTGTAAGACAAAGGAGGGAAGATAAATGGACGAGGAAACAGACTATCACCATCTCATCGGGCGGACTTTATCAGGAAATCAAGCGGCATACAGTGAACTGTATGATAAAACGATTCAAGATGTTTATAAGACAGCCCACTTTTTGATAGAAGAAAAAACAGATGTAGATGATGTAGTTCAGGAAATATATATACAGCTGTATCAATCACTTGGCAAGTATGATAGGGATCGACCTTTTCGGCCTTGGTTAATGGGACTTGTTATAAGGCAAATTCATTCATACAGGAGAAAAAGGTGGATGCATCTACGTATAGTAAAGAAAGCGGAAGAACAGAGGAAGCTCATTGAATTCGATTTTTCTGGTGATGTTGTGAATAAGCTTTCGAATCAAAATCTTATTGCTCTCATTTATAAATTACCTTACAAATTGAAGCAAGTTATTATACTACGTTATTTACATGATTATTCTCAAGAAGAAGTAGCGAATATTTTACATATTCCGGTTGGAACGGTTAAATCGAGGATTCATGCGGCATTAAAGAAATTACGTCAAAAAGAGCAAATTGAAGAAATCTTTTTAGGAGAGGTAGGGGATGCAAAGTGAGTTTGGATTATCGAGTAAAAGAGTCTATACAAGAAGAAGCGAAAGAGATTGTACCACCACTTGAACTGAAAGAAAAAGTAATGATGCAAATAAAAATGAAGCGCGGAGGGAAAACGATGAAAAAGCGTCTTATAACAGGGGTACTTGCAGCAGCACTGTTAATTCCAACGACTGGGTTTGCATATCAATCTATTATGGCTGATGGGGTTTATGGATCATTTGATAATGTGAAAAAACATGTAGCTAACGCAACATTAAAAGGATATATGCGGTTAGATGCTAAGCTGTCGCAAGCAAAAGGAGAAATGGGAGAAAAGGAATATAAAAAGTTTACAAAACTTTTAACTGTCATTACAGATGCGAAACTGGAATACGGAGATTCAAATGGTAATATTGACTATGATCAATTATCAGTAGTAAAAAAAGAAGAATTGCAAAAAGGATTGATGGAGATTCAGCCATATTTTGATAAATTAAACGGAGAAAAGTCCAGTAAAGAAATATTAACTTCTGAAGAATATAAACAGTATATAGATGCTCTAATGACATATGAAAAAATACAAGTGAAAATTAAATCTAGCGGAGCTGTAACAGTAAATGAAGTTCCTGAAGCGTATAAAGCGGAATTTGTAAAAGCGGATCAGTTTATGAATTATGTAAGTGAAAAGGTACAACAGATCAATTAAGCCTATGAAAAGAAGAGCCCTTGTTTACAAAAGGGCTCTTTTTTCTAGTATAAGAAAATAATCATTTGAACTTTCTTACCGCATGAATTGCCACTCTTACGAGGAGAATCGCACTAATAAATAAACCAACGTAGCTAACTATGCTTAATAATTATATGTACTTTGAATGAGTAATTGACTGCTAGTAGAAAAAATTGAAAAAACATTACATCATTCCTCTGTAAATCATTGGATAACTGTATTATGCAGGAAAATCATAATTCTTACGCGTGGAAACGAGGGAGATAGGTGGGGGATAAACTGCCCGTAAAAGCCCGATTGGTTCAACTAATAATCAGTGGGTGATGAAGAAAATCCCCTCTGATTAAAGTTTCACTTTATGCGGGCCCATGTTAATTTTCTTGTCGTATGAAACTATCTAATAATGTGTAACCAGCTATTATATTTATTATTACGGGAAATGTTGTATTTAAAAGAGTGAGGATAGTTAAATAGGGAAAGAATTGTCCGATAGGTGAGAATAATAGAATAGGTGAAAAGCCAATCAATGTTGAAGGTAACGCAACACCTAGAAATTTATCTAGTTGAAATTTCCATACATGTTGTTTTTTGTTGTTACTGATAAGTTGAAAGAAACGCAATACGCCACCGACGAAAAAGGGGAAAAGCATAAAGAAAAATATTCGAGGGTACATATGAAAGGATAGTTCAGCTTGTTGATCTAGATGAAATTGAATCTTCCCTCCTGTAAATAGCAATATTACAATAAATAAAGTGAAACATAAATATTGAATAACTTTCCTCATTATGTCACCTCTTTTTTTGTCTACTTATTATAAAAAAACATATTCGAAAAAAGAGGATATATGCTTGAAATGTAGCATAGTATCCTCGTATGTCTTTCTATTTAGTTAGTAGTCGTTTTAGCCTTTTCTTGTTTTATAAGATAATCAATAATTCCCATCGCACTTATTTCCATATCCAGTTTTATCACATCGTAAATAGAATGAATTAATGGTACGTCTTGCTGTGAAAGATGAGAAGATACTTTTTCAAGTAATAAAGCACACAGTTCATGACTTGCTGTTTCAAAATCCTGATTTCTTTCAAATACTTGTTTTCCTGCCTCAACAAAGATAGGGAGCCAATATTCAAGCTGTTTATATACTTCAGAAACATGGGAAGATGCACCATAATGCCCAAAGTAGATGGAATCAACATTCATATTTCGAATACGGTCTTTTGCCGCAATCATCGCATCTGGTTGAAACTGTGATGGAGATGTGGTTGGTAAATATAGTTCAACGCCAAGTTCAGCTAGTTCTCGATAATAAATACCAATTGTGTCACCTGTGAAAATGCCATTTGTTAAAGAGTCATGGATGCTAATATGGTGTTTTGCATGCCCTGGTGTATCGTAAAATGTGAGTGTTCGATTTTCTGAAATTTGCAGTATGTCACCATCTTGTACAATATGGACGCGTTTTTCTGGAATAGGAAGGATTGGATTGAAGAGTTCATCAAAAGCATCACCATATACAGCTTTGGCACCTTGGATTAATTTTGTAGGATCAATCATATGACGAGCGCCACGTGAATGGACGAATAGAGTAGCATTTGGGCACTTTTCTATCATTAAACCGGCGCTACCCGCATGATCAAGATGAACATGTGTAACAATGATATTTTTAACATCTGCTAAGTCAATACGTAATTGTTGTAAGCCGTTTAGAATGTGCGGAAGAGAAGGAGCTGCACACGTTTCGATTAAAGTAATATCATCACCTAGTAAAACGTATGTACCTGTACGCTCATTATGTTGTAAATCGTAATCATCGATGATATATAACTGAGAGGATAATTGTTCTACCTTTTTCATATGAGTCACTCCTTATAGTCTTTATATTCTTTTATTATAAAATAAAAGGCAGAAAACGAAAAATCGTTTTCTGCCTTTATGTAATGTTGTTATTTACTTTGCTCTTTACTAATTGACATAATAAAGAATCCGACAAGACCACCAACTAGTGGAAGAGAAATCATTCCTGCAAGTGTAAAGTACTTGCTTAAAAATAGCCCATTTACATCCATAAACCATCCAGCAACAAATAATAACATCATGTATAGTACGAAATAAAACTCGCGATTTGAAATCATTTCACGTTGTGCAGTTTTCATTATCAACACCATCCTTTTTTCATTATAATGGAATTGAAAATGTCACAATTTAGAAAGCAAACTGTCACATTTTGTTCACAATTTAATTGTAAAACTTTCCAAGAGAAATGTCTAGTAGTTTGTGTCGAATTTTTGAACAAAAATAAAGCGTTGTCATTAGACGGGGGAGATAAATACATATATGATGAGAATAAGTATGAAATGATAGAGAGGAGTAGATATATATGATAGTGTATGACTTTTCTGCAAAAACAATTACAGGGGAAGAAAAATCATTGCGAGAGTATGAGGGCAAAGTTCTTCTTATTGTAAATGTCGCAAGTAAATGTGGATTTACACCGCAATATAAAGGATTGCAGTCTATTTATGAAAAGTATAAAGAGCAAGGATTTGAAATAATCGGTTTCCCATGCAACCAATTTGGCGGACAAGAACCTGGGACAGAAGAAGATATTACAAGTTTTTGTGAATTAAACTATGGTGTATCTTTTCCGATGTTCGCTAAAATTGATGTAAAAGGTGATGGTGCACATCCGTTATATAAATATATGACAGATCAAGCACCGGGCATACTTGGCATGAAGGCGGTTAAGTGGAACTTTACGAAATTTTTAATAGGGCGTGATGGGAAAGTGATAGATCGTTTTGCGCCGCAGACGAAGCCAGAAGAGTTGGAGAAGGAGATTGAAAGGGTTCTCAGTTAATAATCATGAATCACTATTTTGGTGTCTTCCGCTAAATAGCTCGTTCAACTTTTAGCACCTTTCTGAATACTAATGAAAATTTGTGTCCGAAATAAGAATCATTTTATTTTCGCAAAGATGGATAATTCGGAAGTATTTTTCCAAGGTTTAAGTTGGTATTACGAGAGTTATAGGGAAGAAAAAATATTTTACTGGATTCACAGACTATTATAGTAGTCTAAAAATAGCCGCTCCAATACAAAGGGAGCGGCTATGCTAATATTTTTATATATTCCTTTAAAGATACCTAAGTTACACAGTGTCTATGTGTTTTATCTCAGTAAGGAACATCGACAATAAATCTGAAAAACATGATAGGGAAATTTATAAAAGAAACGGTTCATAAAGTTTCACCAATTACAATCATTAAAGCTAGTTTTGTCCATCTTTGTAATATATACGTAAATCTATATTGCGGTATCTTCAATAGCATAAGTTTCAATGTATATACCTCTATTTCAATATCGAGTATTGGCTGCTATTATACTTTGTGAAATAGGTTATGTACCCCCATTTAAGAACAAGTCAGATTTAAAACTTATTACGAATTTTATTGGCTGTATGCTTCTAAATATTGTTTCTTATATGATTCAAAAACCATATAATTTTATCGTCATTTTTCATATTTCTCATTCCATATTTTTTTATAAAACTAAAGAAGGTTTATTTTTTTGAATATTCTGTTGACTATTATGACATATCCACTTTACAATTTAATTGTGATGATTTTATCGCAATTAAACTACTTAGAATACACTTCACTTATTTGAAAACAATTACAAATAGGGGTGTTAAAATGAAGAACCGAGTAAATCCAGAGTTATTACCAGGATTAGAAATGTTTCAAGACCTTGATTTACGCCCAGAGAACTTGCAAGCAATCAGAGAAGGAATATCGCAAATGAGACCACCTACCGTTGTTGATGAATCCCTTTCATTAACAGATGAAGTCATTGTAGGACCTGATGCTAATCCATTACCATTAAGAATTTATCGTCCAAAATCAAATAATGAATCCTTACCTGTCCTGTTATGGATTCATGGTGGCGGTTATATCTTAGGGTCTATAGATGATAATGATGATCCTTGTATGAGGTTTGCAAAAGAAGCCAACTGTGTGGTCGTTTCTGTAGACTACCGTTTAGCTCCTGAACATCCTTATCCAGCACCAATTGAGGATTGTTATGCAGCATTAAAATGGATCGCTGATAATGCAGAGCCATTAAACATTGATTCGAATCGAATTGGTGTTGCAGGAGCGAGCGCTGGCGGTGGACTAACAGCAGCATTGACATTATTAGCCCGAGATCGACAATATCCTTCTATTTGTTTCCAAATGCCACTCTATCCAATGATTGATGACCGAAATAATACACCTTCTACGAATGAAATTAAAGAAGGATTTGTTTGGAATCAAAAGACAAATGAAGCTGGCTGGAAAATGTATTTAGGAGAAATATATGGAACAGATAATATTCCTGCCTATGCAGCCCCTGCTCGAGCAGAGGATTATAGTAATTTGCCATACACCTACACATTTGTTGGTCAATTAGATCCATTCCGCAGTGAAACATTAACCTATGTAACCAAACTTGCGCAAGCTGGTGTTGATGTCGAATTTCATTTATATCCTGGGGCCTATCACTGGTTTGAAGGATTAAATCCAAATGCCGACGTATCTATTCACGCTGTGAATGAAATTATCCAAGCAGTAAAGACTGGTTTCGAAAGAGTAGCTAAGGTAGAGGCTTAATCTCTTTACAAAAGAAACACTCACAAATAGTACACATTTGTGAGTGTTTTTACCTTTCAAACATGTATCAATTTGTTTTCAAGATACTTCCAGAATTGCTGATGCTATCATTTTTATCTCCTAACTAATATAATAATTCTTATCTATATAATTAAATTTTGCCTTACAACTCAATATTAATGTGAAAATTATCCACTATTACGCATTGGTTTATTGTGCTAACCTGCCCCGTTGCTTAAGTACATTTCTTCACAATCTTATTTATTAAAATAAATATCCAAGTTTTATTCAATTAAATGGCCCGATTGTTGAATAACATGACTGGAGTTTTTTAAACAACTTTATTGTTACTTAACATATTCATCATTTTCAATTTCCTTATATTCCTTAATAAGCGTATCTAATTCTGAATAATCAGCACTTACATTAAAGTAACATTCGAGAAAATATCTTAATGTGCTTCATTGTTTTTCATCAATCATTCTAATTGCTCCTTATTTTACGGCAAGGGAAATGATGTTAATACTCTAAACCCTAATTTGTAGGTAAGACAACGTTTTATAAACTTGTAAAAGAATATGAAGGGTCGGTAAAATAATACTGGCTTTTTTACTTAGGGGCGGGGGAGGTTTTTGGAATTTTGGTTTACCAGGCGTCTGAAAAATCCGCGCAAAATTTAAAACTTTGGGTCTAAATTATGAGATAATACGCTAGGCTTTACGACATTTCCATTCTTTTCTAGTTGTTTCATTTGAATTTCACTAAAGATAATTTTACTCATTTTCCGCACCGCACTTTTATCATTGTTTCCATTATAAAGAGGAATGGGTGCAAAAATACGCAAAAAACCCGAATCGTGGACTTTTTTAAGTGTTCACAATTCGGGGTACAGTTCAGTCTTTGTTTCTTGGTTTTTTTATCGATTAGTCAAATGCTCGCATCTAAAGAATTATTGAACGGTTTTAAAGAAATTGATGTAAACCTTAAAATATATGTCTCAAATCTTGGAAATAGGGCTTACAAAATTTAAGATTCAATAATATATAGTCTACCTTTTAGATTTCATATAACCAGCTGCTTGAGCATCAGCTTCTGAACAGAACCAAACTATATTATCTTTTGTAGAAACATAATATTGACCGCCAGGAACATGGTATTTTTTAGAATTAGCATTTCCTTTAATTTGGCCTTTACAGGAAGTGTTTGTTTCTTTATCATCACTAGGGTCATTCTGGAAAGGTTGAGCATTAGAGCCCCCACGATTGCTATTAGATGAGGATGCTACAGTACTTCTCTTTTGGGAAGCTTGCTCAGCAGCTTGACGTTGTTGTTCTTCTTGTTGTTTACGAGCTTGTTCTTCAGCTTGACGCTGTTGCTCTTCCTGCTGTATACGAGCTTGTTCCTCAGCTTGACGTTGTTGCTCTTCCTCTTGCTTACGAGCTTGTTCTTCAGCCTGTCGTTGTTGCTCTTCCTGTTGTTTACGAGCTTGTTCTTCAGCTTGACGTTGTTGTTCTTCTTGTTGTTTACGAGTTTGTTCCTCAGCTTGACGCTGTTGCTTTTCCTCTTCCTCTTCCTGTTGTTTACGAGCTTGTTCTTCAGACTGAAGCTGTTGTTCTTCTTGTTGCTTATGAGCCTGTTCTTCTTCTAGTTTATGAGTTTTTTCGTCTGCTTCTTTCTTTTCTGCATCTTTTTTATCTGTTTTTTCAACTGCAATTTTTTTATCTTTTGCTGTTGCTTTTTCAGTAGAAGGAGTTGCGATACTTACTAATACTCCAAAAACTACAAATAAAACAGCAGTAATTAAAAATTGTTTCTTCGCCATACCAGTTTTTTTAATAATGGATAAGATTGCTAGAATAAGAAAGAAAATGCACATGATTAAACATACATTAGCGAAAAAGTTAATAATAGGATGATTTGTTTCCGCTGTGCTAGTTGCTGATGTTAAAAATGAAATAATAAAACAAATAACCGCAGGTCTACTATATCTCATTGCTTTACCATTTTTCTTAAAGAATGAAATGATACATAAAATTAGTAGAATAAGAGCTGCTAAAAATAAAATTGCACTAATATTACTCCAAAATGACATTTTAATACCTTCATTTGTAAGATTTTCTCTATTGATTATATAGGAATATATTAGAAATTACATAGATCTGGTTAAAATAAGAAAATTCTATTTCTTAAATTGATAGACCGAAAAAACCATTTTTCTTTATATAAAGAAAAATGAATATAATTCCTATTACTTTTTTTCAATAAATTCATAGATTACTAATAACTCGTCTGAAAGGAGGGTTCTAATGGACTTACAATTGTTGGTGACGTGTATTTTAGAAGAGAACGGAGCTTTCTTTTTAGTCACAAAAGTAGATGATGTTATCACATTAAAAATACCAATCGCAGCAAATTTAGCAGCTTTATTTTTAGCATTAGGTGTTCCAAGATGCGAGTAGTGTAATGTAGGATGGTAGATAGGTGAAATAACTTCTCACCTATCTACTAAATAAACAGGTTTAAACAATTGAAATATTTTTAACAGATAAATTTTACTATCTAAGGAGGGGGAATATTTGATCCGCCAAGCAAAACAAGAAGAAATTGTAATAGTAAGAGGCTGGTTACAGGAAACAGCAATTTCTCTTAAGCAAAAAGGTATTCAGCAGTGGGGGCAATTTTTACGTTATGAAAATACAAAGATAATAGAGTTTGATTTTGAAAAAGGCTATCTATTTGTTTTTGAGAATGATCAAAATCAAATCATCGCATCAATTTCTCTCTGTGATAAGGAAGAGTGGGATGCAAGCTTATGGAATGATGAAATAGACGCGTATTATATACATAGAATTGTAGTCTCGAAAGAAGGTAAGGGATTAAACATAGGTAGTCAGTTCATACAATGGGCAAAGAATAGAGCAAGAGAGTCAGGAAAGAAATTAAGACTAGACTGCGTTTCTAGTAATGATTTCTTGCAAGAGTTTTATCAAAAGCTAGGGTTATCATTTAGCAGCTTTGTGAATGGATTTTCCTTGTATGAGTGGAGCGAAGTAGAAGAGTCGCTTCCTAGTTTTAAATACAATAAAAACCCTTTAGGGTTATTAGTCATAAGAGAAGCGGATGGAATGTGTCCAGTATGTCGTAGGAAAACAGGCTATGTGTACGATGGTCCTTTTTACACAACTTTTGATGAGGAAGAAACAGAAAATATATGTCCATGGTGTATAGCTAATGGCTTTGCTGCTCAAAAATTTGATGGAGAGTTTAATTATAGTGGGGAACATATGGATGTTCAAAATAAGGAGTATACAGATGAACTTTTTTATAGGACGCCTAGTTATTTTTCATGGCAAGGGGAGTATTGGTTAAGCCATTGCAATGATTACTGTGCAATTATTGATGAGGTAGGTTGGAAGGAAATCGCACATTTAGAACATGAATTAAACGATGATATTGAGAAAATCATAAATAAAAAAAAGATAACGAGAGAAGATTTTAAAGGAATGTTATATAAAAAGGGGCATTTTACGGGATATTTATTTCAATGTGTTCATTGTAGTAAACACCGATTATATGTTGATATGTCATAACCAATTGAATTAGGAGATGATGAAAGATGAAGAAAAAAATATCGGTTGTTGGCGCGGTTATTTTCAATGAGAATAATCAAATCTTATGTGCATTACGCTCCCCTATAATGTCATTACCAAATTATTGGGAGTTTCCAGGCGGGAAGGTAAATGACGGAGAAAATCTACAAGAAGCATTAATTCGTGAGATTAAAGAAGAATTGGATTGTAGTATTACAGTAGGAGAGAAAGTAGCAGAAGTCGAGCATGAATATGAGAAGGCAATAGTTCATTTAATTACCTATAAAGCAGCGATTGTATCTGGAACACCTAGAGCTTTAGAACACGCACAATTGAAGTGGATAAGTGTAAATAATATTAAAGAGCTTACATGGGCACCAGCAGATGTACCAACTGTAGAGAAATTAGTATAGGGATATTACATATAAGGAAATGAAAAGTACCATCTCTTATTTGATAAGAGGCGGCACTTTTGTATGTTTTAGAATTGCTCATTCTTTTCCCAAGACTCTACAATATAATGAGCAATTGTAGGATTAAATCCTTTTCCAACTAAAAACATAATCGCAGCAACCTCTGTCATTGCATGTTTGTGAGAGGTATGTTTTGCTTCATTCATACCGTACTCTACCCATGGTTTTACGAAATCTAATACAGGTTTCTTTAAAGGTAAAAATTGTGTGCCAACAACTTGTTGAATTTGCTCTTGCGTTGGTTCAGTTGGAATTACTGTGGTAGGAGCTGGTGGTAAGATTTGTGGTTGGGTTGGATCTAATGTTGGCGCCGGTGGTGAAACACGCGGATGTTGAAACATTTGTGGTTGCTGATATTGAGATTGCTGAGTTAAATACTGATTCTGTTGGTACGGAGTTTCATGGGTTTGTTTTGTTAAGTATGGATTTTGTTGATAGCGAGTTTCTTGAGATTGCTGAGCTACGTATGGATTTTGCTGGTACGGAATTTCATGGGATTGTTGAGCTACGTATGGACTTTGCCTGTACGGAGTTTCATGGGATTGTTGAGCTACGTATGGATTTTGCTGGTATTGAGTTTCGTGAGTTTGTTGTGATAAGTATGAATTTTGTTGATATTGCAATTTCTGTTGCTGTGGTTCCTGTTTTTGATCTTCAGTCCGCGGCTCTTGATATCGTTGTTCTTCATTTTGAGGATAGTATGGTTGCGCTGGATAAGGCTGTTGATTATTATAGAACATATTTATTTCCTCCTTCATAATCGTACGTACAAAACAGTCTATGGGCAGACAAGAAAATATGTGATGAAAAAATGAGAGCGTGTTACAATAAGGAATTGGGTGAAGATAAATGAAAAAACAAGAACAAATACAAAAAACAGTCGGCTTTGTAAAAAATATTTTAGAAAAAGATGCCAGTGGACATGATTGGTATCACATTGAACGTGTACATAAATTAGCGATTTCTTTGTCTGAAAAAGAAGGTGGGGATCGTTTTGTAATTGAGATGGCAGCTTTACTTCACGATGTAGCGGATGAGAAGTTAAATGAAAGTGAAGAAGCTGGTATGAAAAAAGTTTCTGATTGGTTAGAAGGATTAGATGTTACTGAAGAAGAAAAGGAACATATCCTTCATATTATTGCAAATATGTCTTATAAAGGTGGACATGGTGGTAATGTAGAAACATTGGAAGGGAAAATTGTTCAAGATGCAGATCGTTTAGATGCACTTGGTGCCATTGGTATTGCTCGCACGTTTGCTTACGGCGGTGCAAAAGGGCGTTTAATGTATGACCCGAATATTCCACCGCGTGAAGAAATGACGAAAGAAGAGTATCGAAAAAATAGTGACCCATCGTTAAATCATTTTTATGAAAAACTTTTAAAGTTGAAAGATTTAATGAATACAGATGCTGCGAAGCGAGAGGCTGAAGTTCGTCATCGCTATATGGAAGAGTTTATAGAACAATTTATGAAAGAGTGGAATGCACAAATATGAAAATGCTAACAGTAGAAAACGTATCAAAATCATATGGGGATAAACCGTTATTTGATGGATTATCATTTAGTATTGCAGAGGGACAACGTGCAGGCATTATTGGTGTAAACGGTACAGGGAAATCTACATTATTAAAAATTATTGCCGGGGTAGAGATTCCCGATACAGGTGATATGACACATACGCGTGGCTATACAATTAGCTATTTATCACAGCAACCGGATTTTAATGAAAATCTAACAGTGCTTGAGCAAGTATTCCACGGTGATACGCCGCTAATTCGTCTTCTTCGTGAATACGAACAAGCGTTATTAAACATAGAAAAAGACCCAAGTAATGAAAAAGTACAAGAACAATTATTTGCTGTGCAGCAACGTATGGATGCGATGAATGCATGGGAAGCAAATGCGAATGCGAAGTCGCTCTTAACGAAACTCGGAATTACAGATTTCACAGCAACTGTTGGGAACTTATCTGGTGGACAAAAGAAACGTATTGCAATGGCGCAATGCTTTATTGAAATGCCAGATTTATTAATTTTAGATGAGCCAACGAACCACCTTGACCATGAAACAGTAGAATGGTTGGAGGAGTACTTAGCACGTTATACAGGGGCTGTTTTACTCGTAACGCACGATCGTTACTTCTTAGATCGTGTTACAAATCGTATTTTTGAACTAGATAATGGTAATCTGTATAGCTATGAAGGAAACTATAGTGCATTTTTAGAAGCGAAGGCACTTCGTGAGGAACAAGAATTAGCGCAAGAATCAAAGCGCCAAAACTTATATCGCCGTGAACTTGCTTGGATTCGCCGCGGTGCGAAAGCTCGTTCTACGAAACAAAAAGCACGTATTCAGCGTTTTGAAGAGCTGAAAGAACAAGAAGGTCCAGAAGCGAAGCAATCTGTTGATATTTCACTTAGCGGAAGTCGCTTAGGAAAGAAAGTGCTTGAATTAAAAGATGTAACGAAGAAATTCGGTGAAAAAACGGTATTACATAATTTTAATCATATTGTGAAACCAGGCGATCGAATTGGTATTATTGGGGCCAATGGTAGCGGGAAATCTTCGCTATTAAATATGCTTGCAGGCAAACTATTTCCTGACAGTGGTGAAATTGAAATTGGGCAAACTGTGAAAATTGCTTATTATACGCAGGAAAATGAAGAGATGAATTTAAATCAGCGTATGATTGAATACATTAAAGAAATTGCAGAAGTAATTCATACAACAGATGGAAAAGTCATTGGAGTATCCCAAATGCTTGAGCGTTTCTTATTCCCACCGCATTCACATGGAACGCCACTTGGTAAACTATCTGGTGGTGAAAGAAGACGTCTGTATTTATTACGTCTTTTAATGGGAGAGCCAAATGTACTTTTATTAGACGAGCCGACCAACGATTTAGATACACAAACGTTAACAGTACTAGAAGACTATTTAGAAGGTTTCCCAGGCGTCGTGCTTACGGTATCGCATGATCGCTATTTCTTAGATAAAGTAGTAGATGAATTATTTATCTTTACTGGTGGCGGAGAAGTTCGTGAATTCTTAGGAAGCTATAGTGATTACCTAGATATACAAAAGGCGCAAGAACTACTAGAAAAAGTAGAAGTACAGAAGGAAAAGAAAGTTGAAGAAGCTCCAAAGCAACAACGTAAACGTAAACTTTCATATCACGAACAGCGTGAATGGGAAACGATTGAAGATAGGATTGCAGGGCTTGAAGAGAAGCTTGAAACAATTGGGGAAGAACTTGCAAATGTCGGTTCTGATTTTACAAAAGCTCAAGAACTTTCGGAAGCACAGCAGCAAACGGAAGAAGAGCTAGAAAAAGCGATGGAACGCTGGAGCGAACTATCTGACATCGTTGAAGGTTTAAAATAAAAACAAGCTGCATATATTGAAATGTAAAGAGAAAAACTTTACACTATTAGTAGAACCTATTTTAGGAGGGAAAAAATGAGAACATCTAATCCAATGTTGAACAAAGAGGCATTTCGTAAAGAGGGAGCAAGTGCATCTACGATGACAATTGGCGGAGCAGTAGGCAAAACATTCATTATGCTTATTTTGCTTCTTGCAACGTCTGTCTATTCATACATACAGATGATGCAAGGTACAATGAAAATGCCTGTTTTAATTGGCTCTTTAATTGTCGCTGCAATCATCGCGTTTGCGTCTATGTTCTTTCCACGTATCTCGCCAATTACTGCACCGATTTATGCGGCAGTAGAAGGTGTTGTATTAGGAAGCATCTCAGCGTTTTATACAATGCGTTTTGGTGATTCTATCGTTTTAAATGCTGTATTACTAACAGTTTCAATTTTATTTGCAATGTTAGTTTTATATGCAACTCGCGTAGTAAAAGTAACTGATAAATTCCGCACAGGTGTAATGGCTGCAACGTTTGGAATTATGATTATGTACTTAATCGTATTCCTATTAAACATGTTTGGTGTTACTGTGCCGTATATTCATCAAGGTGGAACAATTGGTATTATCATTAGTGCAGTTGTTATTGTTGTTGCTGCATTAAATTTATTACTAGACTTCGATTTAATCGAAAGCGGTGCACGCAGCGGAGCTCCAAAATACATGGAGTGGTACGGTGCAATGGGTTTAATGTTGACTCTAGTATGGTTATACTTAGAAATTCTTCGTTTCGTTTCTTACTTTACGAAAAATGACTAATTGAAAGAAATCCTGCATGTTTGAAACATGCAGGATTTCTTTGTGTTTTTTAGATTTAAGGTAATTGATGTTTTTAGACCAAGAAGAGTTTATGGTTATGGTATAATATGGATGGTTAATGTGGTGATAATTGTTAATTTGTGGTGAAGGAGGAGAGCTTATGATGAAAGAAAAGAAAGGGCTATTAAAAAAACTATTAGGAAAAAGCTTTTTTATTGAATTAGATGAAGCTTTGACTTATCCATCTGTTGAAACCATTTGTGCTGCTATTGAGACATATGCTACTGACTCTAAGGAAAAACTTAAATTTGAAAGTAAAGTAAAGCCGATTACTTTTTATCTAGAAAATACATTGTATCAAGTGGATATACGGATGGCTCGTGGAGGATATTATATATCTTGCAGTGAGGTATAAGTGAAGTAGCGAAGTGTAAACATTTTAAGAAATGCTGCATGATTCAATCATGCAGCATTTCTTTTTTTATTTTATTAGATTTAAAGCTATGATTTCTTTTTAGAAATATACCATTTTACGGTTTTTACCTATTTTTTATTTTTCTCTACAATGAAGAAAAAATGTGAGGTGGTATAAATATGATGAATCGAGTTGTATTAATCGGAAGGTTGACAAAAGATCCGGAACTATACTATACAAAGCAAGGAATTGCCTATGCACGTATATGCGTCGCGGTAAATAGAGGATTTCGAAATAGCTTAGGGGAACAGCAAGCTGACTACATTTACTGCGTCGTCTGGAGAAAATCCGCTGAAAATGTGTCAGAGTATTGCCAGAAGGGATCGCTTGTTGGGATTACGGGTCGTATTCATACGAGTAATTACGATAATGAGCAGGGAGAGAGGGTGTATAAAACAGAAGTTGTGATTGAAAGGATTACGTTTTTGGAGCGGAAGAGAGAGGGGGCTTCACGGTAAAGCAAGCGGTAAGAAAATAGTGAAAGTATGCAAATTATATATAATACAGTTCTTTTTCAAAGTGTTGAATCTTTAATATGTGAAAACCATATGAAATAAAGAAAATAGCCCTTCACTTAGCCTTTTTGGGTCAAGTGAAGGGCTATTTTTTTCACCTTATTCTTTATTAATTCCCTCCCATACGACATCTAATTGCTGGTTAAGCATATCTCTAATATTAGTTTCATGGGAATGTAATAACGATTGAGACAATAGTGTATAAAAATAGACACTCATAATAGTGGAAGTAATGATACTTGTGTCCCATGTGCTTTTTAGTTTGCCTTTCTGTTTTGCATGCTCAATAATGGAATGCAAACTTCCTTGTAGTTTTTGAATACTTTTCAGCTCGTTTTCAACTAAATAATTTGATTTAATAATTTCAAATACTGCATGCTTCATGAGCTCGCCATGTTCAGTAAATCTAGATAATAAATCACCTAACATAAGCTGAATTTGTTCTTTTGGATGCTCGACATTCTGATAAGTTTGTATGCTTTCATTCCATAATTCAATTTGAGAATCCCCTAAAAATAACAAAATATGTTCTTTTTTCGCAAAGTAGTTAAAAAAAGTTCCTTTTGCAATACCACATGTAGCAGTGATATCTTGAACCGTTACATTCTCATATCCATGTTCTTTAAATAGTTGTATTGCTTGTAGGAAAATGAGTTCTTTTAATTCTTTTTTTCTAGTTTCTCTTAGCATATAATCTACTCCTAACAAATACAATTATAGCTGTTTATTGATTAACCTCAAAATAAATCTTGTTCTTATTGTTTTGAAAAATTTACCACGATCATTGGCGTCTGAAAATCATGTTGTATTTGAATCCCTTGGGTAGTATTTTGATTTGTATCTTTTGCTATTGTAATTGTATCATTATCATTTATCCATATTAATAAAGTTTCTTTTGATTTGTTAGATAAAAGTTCCATTTTAGTACTTACAGAATCTCTAGTTTGTTTATTTAAAGATATTTCTTTAGAAGTACCCTTTTTAATTGACTTAATCATTTGTCCGATAAACACGGTATCATTGATTTCTGTTTTTAGCTTATTATTCTCTTTTACATCAAGCAGTTTGACGGTAGTTATTTCTTCAGTTTTAAACGTAATTAATGGCACTTTTCCTTTTTCTTTAGTGGATGCTGAAGAAGAACACCCTATCATACAGAAAAGTAATAGAGTTGAAAAAAGTAAATATGTATATGTTTTCATTTTCTTCACCACATTTTATTTTTTAAACTTCAAATTTATATAAATCATGTGCTTGTTTTTCAGAAATCCATCTAGGTGTATGTTTCATTACTTGATCTCTTAGCACAGTTAAAGCTTTACTTTCCAGTTGTGCTAGCTTACCAACTGTCCAGGCCTGATTAGAAATCTTCTCAACTCTGTTTCTTCTTTTTTTGTCATACTCCATAAATGCTTGGTGATAGTCGCTATTTTTTTGAATACATTCTGTGAGAATTCTAGCATCTTCAATTGCTTGACAAGCTCCCTGTCCTAAATTAGGAGTAAGTGCATGTGCTGCATCCCCTATAAGCACAACACGTTTGTCAAAAAACTGCTTCATGGGAACAATATCCATGATATCGCGGTGAATCATTTTGTGTTGCTTAGCGTGTTTCAAAATGTTTGGGATAGGATCATGATAATTTTTAAAGTGGTTATACAAATCATCAATTGTGTATGCGGCAAATCTTGCGTCATTAGCTTGTGAGTTTATTAAAGCATACCAATATACTTGATTGTTAGGCAGTGGAACAATACCGAACCGTCCTTTTGTACCCCAAGTTTCAATGAAATCGTTCGCTAAGGAAAGAGTTTTAGAGGAGATTACGCCACGCCAACACGTATATCCGGAAAAACGATAATCACTATGCGATAGCTGCTTTCGAATAAGAGAATGAATCCCGTCTGCTGCAATCGCTATGTTGCCTTTAATCTTACTTCCATCACGAAAACGTATTTGTACAGTATCTTCATTATTTTGTTCAACCTGTATACATTCTTTTCCCCATTCAACTGTGTCAGGATGCAGAGAGGATAACAGCAATTGATGTAAATCCTTTCTATGAATGGAATACATTTTTGGATAAGAAGTTGGAATCATTAATTTGTTAAGAGTTTTCCCTTTTTCAGATAATAAATGAAAGCCATCACTTTCGTTTCCAACTCGCTTTATTTGATCAGAAATACCGTATGGTTCCAGTGCTTGTATAGCATTGGGGGCAATAATAATACCTGCGCCAGCAACAGTGGGCTCGTTATTTTTATCAAATACTTTTACATCTAAACCCATTTTTTGAAAGGCAATCGCTGCGGAAAGACCAGCAATGCCACCACCAATAATGATAATGTTATGCATTCATTTTCCCCTCCATTAATTCTTTTAATGATTAAGTAATTCATAAAGAGAGAAGCAATAAAGTATTAAGAACTTGGATCAAAACGTAAAATTTCAAAACTGCTTGAGTGGACATCTTCTCGTAGACTTATTTTTTTAGTCACTGTGTTGCTTGTAAAAGAATGTCCTTTTCAATTCTTTTTGCATCATTCTCTTAATGTATTATCATTTAATGACTTTGTTCATTTTATGACTACGGTCATTAAATGATAAATCAATGTTAATATTTTAAAAATTTCTTGTCAATCAATCTTTTTTTATTGATAGGGATTCACCACACATGCCCATCAAGCTAAGTTTGTGTTTTCTATGAATTATGGATATAAATTTATCTTAGGTTGATAGTGATGTATGGTGACCTCTTATAGAGGATGTGAAATTACAAACGAATATTCTGACATTTTATTCTCAACATATTCTCACTTTTTCTCACTGACATTTGGGGATTTATACATTATTCTTATTATTGCGAGTTTTCGAAAAATAAATATGAGAAGGGGAATGGTTTATTGTATGAGATGTTCTTTATCTGTATTATGTACGTCAACTATTTTGTTGACGTCTATCAATGGAATAGCTGTAGCTGAAACTACAACAAATTTTAGTAAACTTGTAAAGCAATCAGTTTAAGCTGCTCCAACAGATGGGTGGTATCAAGATAATGGAAAGTGGTATTACTATAGGAATGGACTTGTGCAAAAAGATTGGCAATCCATTAAAGGGATTTGGTATTATTTTACACCCACAGCTGGTAGTGAACAAGGCCAAATAGTAACAGGATGGAAACTTATTTATGACAAATGGTATGAATTTCAACAATTATGTCCTATATAAAGGTCGTTTTTTGTGGATTGGAAGATTGTATTTTTAAAAAAATTAACCTTTTATGGAGGGGAATATGAGCGAGCAAATTTATTATTGGTCTCCTATTAAGCATTGGGAGAAGTTGCATAATGAAGTTTTGATAGGAGAAACGAGATATACAGGAGTTATGTCTGAGTGGTTTCCTGAGTTTTATTTTCTTGCCCAAAAGGGGGTGACGATCAGTCAGCTATTAGAGCGCTTTTCGTTAGGGAATGAAGAAGAGGCACAAAAAATAGTAGAACTTATGATAAAGAATCGGGTGTTAGTAAGTAACATATTACATCCAAGAGAAGTATTCTCCACACAAGAAAAAATTTTTCCGAATCCATATAGCGATCAGATTCGCTTCTCTAAAGATGATCTAGATAAGTATATCAGTGAACAATTAAATCGAATGCATCCCGCTGCGAGGTCAACCGGAATTCAACTTGAAACAAAAGATGAACTTCCTGCCATGATCAGGGAGCGTAGATCTTGCCGCCAATTTGATATGAAAAATCCTGTACCTTTTTCAGAATTCGGGCAACTGTTTTCTACTTTAAAACAGAGGAAAGAAGAAAAAATCTACTACCATTACGCCAGTGCGGGTGGAGTTTATCCCATTGATATTTTTGTCTATATAAAACCGAAACGTGTAGAAGGTATGAAAGCTGGTTTTTATTATTATAGCCCATCAGAGAATAGTCTTTTGTTGGTAAACAACATTGACCAAGTAATCAAGAGTGATCATGAGATGATTAACCAGGAATTATTTACCCAGTCTGCCTTTTCGGTTTATCTAGTCTATAATGCGCGCGCTTCCATGCCTAAATATGGTTCAGATGGATATTTATTTTCTTGCATTGAATCAGGCATCATCACTGCTACGTTAAATATGGTAGCTGAGACATTAAACTTGGGAGTTTGTTCCGTTGGGCATATGAAATTTGAGGATATTCATCGCTTTTTAAGTTTGGATAACCATCAAGTATTTCTCCACGGGATTGAAGTTGGGTTAAAAATTAGCGAATAGATGGAAATTAATGTTAGGGGGCTAAAGATAAAAATGCACATCAAAGATCGGAGTTCGATTCATGAGTATAAAGTGGCAGAATCGTTTTGGAAGGAGCAATTATCTTTCGATGTACCTGATTTTTCGTTATTTAATAGCGGTTATCAAATGAATAAAGACAATCCATGCGACCGTGTTCAAGTCATAATGAATGCAGAGCTTAGTCAAAGTTTACAAAAAGTAAGTAAGTCACAGGATGTATTTTTATTTAGCTGGTTACAGGCTGCTTTAAGGGTTTGCTTGGTACATTATACAGACCAAGAAAGGATCACAATCGGGGTTCCTGTAATCGGAAAAGATCACGAACAAAGAGAGAATCTGAATGATTTGCTTCCTATAGGAACTGAAATCCATCTCCATCACTCCTTTAAGCAAGTAGTGGAACAGGTCCAACAAACGACTTTACTTGGTTATGAAAATCAGCGTTATCCACTCTCTGAATTATTAGCGAAGCTCTATTCAAATCCATTTCAAATCGTTTTGGGGATGGAAGGATTACATAATAAGAGTTCACTAGAAGAATGCTCAGAGAATGAATTAGCCATCTGGATACAAAGAAAATGGAATGAAAAACATAATGAATTTGAATTTCAAATTTCTTGCAATTCTCATTTTCTTTTTCCTTTGCAACAGTTTGTCAAATCTTATCTTTATGTTTTAGAGCAAGTGTTGAGAAATCCTGATCTGGCTGTGAAAGATATCAGTATCATTTCGGAAGAAGAAAAAGAGTTGCTAGAAGGATTTAGTCAAGTTCAGATGGGCATAGACTTGTCTCAAACATTTCAGGATTTGTTTGAGGAGCAAGTGTTGAAAACCCCAGATCAAATTGCTGTCATTTGTAATGATCAATCTTTGACATATAGAGAATTGAATAAGAAAGCAAATCAATTAGCTTCTGTTCTTCAAAGTAAGGGTGTATCCAAAGAAAGTATTATTGGGGTTATGGTAGATCGATCATTGGAAATGATCATTGGCATGATGGGGATTTTAAAAGCCGGTGGGGCTTATCTACCAATCGATCCTCACTATCCCAGTGAACGAATTGAATATATGTTACAAGATAGTCAAGCAAAATGGTTACTGAGCAAGCGAACAGAGAAAGAATTGCCGCAATTTTCCGGTGAGGTGTTGTATCTTGATGAGGAACATCTCTTCCAAGGTGAAGAAAGCAATCTAGATCGAGAAAGTGAACCTAATGATTTGGCTTATGTTATTTACACATCAGGATCAACAGGAAATCCAAAAGGCGTAATGGTGGAACAGAGATCCCTCGTCCATTTCTTAAGCATTATGAGAGAAAAGCTAAAAGATAATCAGTCGTTCTTGTTTCTTGCTAGTGTTTCTTTTGATATATCTCTGTTAGAAATATGTATCCCTTTAACTCAAGGCTCGAAAGTAGTCATTGCTACAGAGGGACAGTTTGCAACAAAAGAATTGGCTCATTTGGTCAAAGAACATAAGGTGGATTTATGGGAATCGACCCCATCGCGAATGGAATTGATTTTGAGTGATCCAGAAGGGGCAGAGTTTCTAAGAGATTTAAAGGCCATTTTGTTAGCAGGAGAAGCATTTTCGATTGATTTGATTGAAAAAATTCGAAGCATTAGCGAAGCGCAAATTTTAAATATCTATGGTCCGACAGAAACAACCATTTGTGCAACAGTAAAAGATTTGAGTACTGCCAAAGAAGTGACGATCGGGAAACCTAATCCCAATTATCGTTCTTATGTATTAAATAAATATGGTCAAATGAAACCTTGGGGAATGCCGGGAGAGCTCGGTATTGCCGGAGTGGCGGTAGCTCGAGGTTATCTTGGCAAATCTAAATTGACAGATGAAAAATTTGTCCCGAATCCTTTTGTGACGGGAGAAATGATGTATCGTACTGGTGATCTCGTCCGATGGTTACCTAATGGAGAACTTGAATATCTCGGTCGAATGGATCATCAGGTGAAAATACGGGGATATCGGATTGAAATAGGGGAAATCGAGGCGCAGCTAAAGAGACATCCAGAGATAAGCCGAGCTATTGTTGTTGATCAGGTAGATGGAAATAGAAAATTGTTAGCTGCTTACTATCAATCGGATAAGAAGATCCCTTTTGAAAAGCTCAGAAAATATCTAAGCAATAAATTGCCTGAGTTTATGATTCCCGAAAAAATGATTCAGGTAAAAGAGATTCCACTGAATCCAAATGGAAAAGTGGATCGAAAAAGGTTGTTGGATTTAACTCAAACAGATCAAATATCCACCCCATATGTCGCCCCACGAAATCAAATCGAACAGAAATTGGTGCAAGCATGGGAAAAAGTGATGGAGATTGAGCGGATCGGTATTCATGATAACTTTTTTGTCTTAGGAGGAGAGTCGATTAAGACACTACAGATTATCAATTTATTAGGAAAAGACCACCTGAAAGTAAGTACAAGAGATATTTTTAACCATCCCACGATTGCTCAACTTAGTTCTTGTGTAGAAGTGGAGCAGAAAGAAGAAAGCCTAGATAAAACACCAACCCGTGTTAAAGATTTGTCCAAGCCATTTTCCTTAACAGAAGTTCAGACAGCTTACATGTTAGGGCGTAATCCGCAGTTTGAATTAAGCGGCATTTCACCTCAAACGTATTTTGAATATGAAACAAAATTGGATATCAATCGGCTTTCGCAAAGTTTCCAAAAGGTAATTCAGCGCCATCCTATGTTACGAGCTGTGATCTTGCCAGAGGGAAAACAGCAAATCTTACAAGACGTTCCTGATTATCAGATTGAAATAGAAAATCTCATTGGTTTAGATGATGGGAAACAAAATGTTCGATTGCAAGAAGAACGTTCTCGAATGACCAACCATGTATTTCCTTTGGGGCAATGGCCTTTGTTTGAATTAAAAGCCTTTCTTTTAAAAGAAGACACTTATTTGTTATGTTTTCGATATGATGCTTTATTGATGGACGGGGCAAGCATGAACATCGTTGGACATGATTTGTTGCATTATTATCACAAACCAGATCAAAGATTGGAATCTCTTTCTTTTGATTTTCAAGATTACATGTTCATCTATGATGAAATGGAACAAAGCAAAGAATATAAAAAAGCAAAAGATTATTGGACAAGTAAGCTGCCTGACTTTCCATTTGCGCCTTCTCTGCTGTTAAAAAAGGATCCAGCAGAGATTGCTACCCCTAACTTTCAATCACTTACTAAGATCTTGGACAAAGACAAATGGACGAAGTTACGGAAGCTAGCACAAGAGAAAGAAGTAACTCCTTCCGCACTTCTTTGTACGATATATGGAGAAGTGTTGGCATATTGGAGTAATCAACATCGATTGGCAATGAATCTGACTGTATTTAACCGTTATCCTGTTCATGAAGAAGTAGAGCAGATTGTGGGAGATTTCACTTCACTCATCTTGTTGGACGTGAATGTGAATCCAGAGGAATCTTTCTTTACCAGAGTGGAGCAAACTCAATCGACTTTATTAGATGGACTTGAACATCGTCATTATGATGGAGTTAACTTTATTCGAGATTTTACTCGATATCACCAAATGAGACCAAAAGCAGTCATGCCAATTGTTTTCACCTCGATGCTAGCAGGCGCGGGTGCTTTTGCTTGGGAGCAGCTTGGCTCTCTCCACCATATTCACGCTCGGACTCCACAAGTGTATTTGGATAATGTGGTAATTGAAAAAAATGGAGAGTTATTGATTAGCTGGAACTATGTAGAAGAATTGTTTGATGTTGATGTGATGGAAGCAATGTTTTCTCAATTTGTCGATCTGTTGGAACAATTGGTGAAACAAAGAGACGTAACCTCTTTGCAAGTGAAAAAATCGGATCAGACTTTAATTGAGCAGTATAATCAGACAACAGAAAAAATACCTTCGACTACCCTGTATCAATTGTTTGCAGACCAAGTACAACGTATACCAGATCAAGTGGCAGTGGTCTTTGAACAAGAGTGGTTAACTTACTTGGACCTTCATCAACGCTCCAATCAAGTTGCTCACTATTTGCAAGAACAAGGGATTGGTCTAGGTGACAAAGTTGGTATTTTGGCACAGAGACGGGTTGATACGATTGTTAATATGATGGGGATATTAAAAGCGGGTGCTGCTTATGTACCTATCGATCCCGATCATCCACCAGATCGACAAACATATATCTTAGAAAATAGCTCATGCAAACTTTTGTTGGAACCTGGTCTTTATGAAGAGAAACATCTGTCATTATATGCAACCGAAGATCTGCCTACCATTGCTGGTCCGGAAGATCTTTCCTATATTATCTATACTTCAGGAAGTACCGGAAAACCAAAAGGAGTGATCATTACTCACCAAGCGGTTGCAAATACCATTCAAGATATCAATCAAAAATATCAGGTGAATGAAGACGATCGCATTATTGGTATCTCCTCCATGTGTTTTGACCTGTCTGTATACGATATTTTTGGAGCGTTAAGTACAGGTGCAATGTTGGTAATGATTCGTGATCCGAGAGACATGCAAGAGCTGATCCGTACGGTCGAACGCAGAGGAATTACGATCTGGAATACAGTACCTGCAATCATGGATTTGGCATTGGATCAGGTAGGTTCTCATTTTGAAAATTCTTCCTTGCGTTTGGTCTTACATAGTGGGGATTGGATTCCACTCCCTTTACCAGAAAAAATAAAACGACATTTCCCGATCGCGGAAGTAATTTCACTGGGAGGGGCAACAGAAGCATCAATTTGGTCGATTTATTATCCAGTCAAACAGGTGGAAGCACACTGGAACAGCATTCCATATGGGATGCCTTTGGCAAACCAAACGTATTATGTGTTGAACTACGATAAGAAAATGTGCCCAGTTGGTGTGATCGGTGATTTATATATTGGGGGAGTGGGTCTTGCTCAAGGATATTTGAATGATGAACAGAAAACGAACGAAGTGTTTGTGTCACATCCAGACCTTGGTCTTATTTACAAGACAGGGGATTGTGGCAGGATGCATCCCGAGGGATATATTGAATTTTTAGGACGCCAAGATTACCAAGTCAAAATTCAAGGATATCGAGTGGAGTTAGAAGAGATCGCCCATTGCCTTCTCACTTACAACCAAGTAGACCAAGCTGTAGTGATTGACCAGACAGATGAGAATGGGATAAAATTTTTAGTCGCGTATGTGGTAACTGAGCAAGATATCAGTACAAAAGAACTACGAAAACATTTGCGAGACCACTTGCCAGAGTACATGATCCCTTCTTATTTTGTTTATTTGGAGCGACTACCCTTGACCCCTAATGGAAAATTAGATCGAAAGGCGCTTCCTGCTCCGGAGAAACAAAAAAATGATGTGTATATTGCTCCAAAAACTGAAATGGAAAAAATATTGACCAGTGTATGGCAAGAAGTGCTCAAAGTAGACCAAATCGGAGTAAATGATCATTTCTTTGCTTTGGGTGGCGATTCGATTAAGGCCATTCAAGTTTCTGTAAGACTTTATAGACAAGGATTTCAGTTAGAGCCAAAAAATCTATTTGCCTTCCCTATATTAGGTGACATGGTTCATTTTGTTAAGAGGCTAGACCATCCTTTACACTCACAAACAGACGATATAAACAAAAAGAAAGAAAATAAAGTTACATCACTGAATGTTAGAGATAAACAGCTTAATCAACATACGCTTAACAAAATACAAGAAAAAATGCCGGATATAAAAATAGAACGAATCTATCCATTGGCACCCTTCCAACAAGTTATTTATGAACATGCTGTAGCTGAACCTGATACCAATGCTTATTTTGAACAAACGATTTGGACACTTGAGGGGCAACTGGATGTAGATCTCTTTACTCAGTGTTTTCAACAATTAGTTAATCGTCATGATTCTCTAAGAACGATCATTGTGCAAGGTGAACAAGAACAACCTTGGCAAGCTGTGTTACATGATGTTCAAATGATTTCAGAGGTACAAAGCTTGATTGAGATGACGAGACAAGAGCAGCAGGAATGCTTGGACCAGTGGATGAGTGAAAATTTAGATCGAGGATTCAAAAATGATGAACTCATGACCCGTCTTTGTGTATTTCAACTAGGCAATGCCGAGTATAAGGTAGTTTGGAGTGCCCATCATCTATTGTGTGATGGTTGGAGTGTCAGTATTTTGTTAGACGAATTATTCCAACTTTATGAAGCGAAAAATGCGGGAACTACAGTGGAATTACCTCCAGCAAAGCCTTTTCAAGCATTCATTGACTGGACTTTAGCGCAAGACCATGAGAAAGCACGCCATTTTTGGCGCCATTATTTATCAGGGTATAATCGGAAAATCAGCATTCCCAAAAAGAAAGTACCAACTCAAAGTAAAGGGTTAAGCTTCACATTTATGGATTTAACGTTAGATGAGGATCTGACCAATCAGTTACAGACATTTGTAACCAAACACCATGTAACCATGAATTCGGCTTTACTAGCTGTATGGGGTATATTGCTTGGCAAATACAATGGAACGAAAGAAGTAGTATTACCCAATCTGGTATCGGTCAGACCTCCCAAAGTGGAAGGGATTGAAAATATGTTTGGTCTGTTCACAAATGTTTTGCCTATCCGAGTAGCCTGGGAAGAAACGCAATCTTTTGTGGATCTCCTGCAAAAAGTTCAACAAGAAACATTGAAATGTAATGAGTATGCTTACTATTCATTTGTTGAGATTCAAAAACAAAGTGAGTTGAACGATCAGTTGACCGACCATCTTTGGGTGTTTGAAAACTATCCAACTAACCCATCCATTTTCTCTTCAAATGAGAACAGAAATTTTGCCATCACAGATTACCAAGTCGTTGATGAGCCGCATGTGAAGTACGGAATTATGTGCTTCCCTGAAGAGAAACTTACAATGAAGTTTGGATATGATCAAAATATCTATGAAGCGGAGCAAGTACAGGAAATATTGAATCACCTCCATACGTTAATTAAAACGATTGTTCATAATCCAACACAGACGATCGGCGATTACCAATTATAAAAAATGAAAAGGCGAGCAACAACTCGCCTTTTAAAATAGAATAGGAGTGAAACAAGTGACGGAAAACCTGCAGTTATCAGCCGAAGAGATGCGTCAGTTAGGATATCAAGCGGTTGATATGATCATTGATCATATGAATCATTTGAAAAGCAAACCAGTATCTGAAACGATTGATAGTGATATTCTCAGAAACAAGCTGACTGAATCAATCCCAGAAAACGGATCCGATCCGAAAGAGCTCCTTCATTTTCTTAATAGGAACGTGTTTAATCAGATTACCCATGTGGATCATCCTCATTTTATGGCTTTTGTGCCGGGTCCCAATAATTATGTTGGGGTAGTAGCAGATTTTTTAGCAAGTGGATTTAATGTATTTCCGACAGCTTGGATAGTAGGCGCAGGTGCTGAGCAAATCGAATTAACGACAATCAATTGGTTAAAATCGATGTTAGGATTCCCTGATTCGGCTGAAGGGCTATTTGTAAGCGGAGGTTCCATGGCTAATTTAACCGCGCTTAATGTAGCTAGACAGGTCAAGCTTAATAATGACATAGATAATGCGGTTGTTTATTTTTCCGACCAGACTCATTTTTCTGTGGATCGGGCACTAAAAGTATTGGGTTTCAAACACCATCAAATTTGCCGAATCGAAACGGATGAACATTTACGAATTTCAGTCAGTGCTTTGAAAAAGCAAATAAAAGAAGATCGAACAAAAGGGAAAAAACCATTCTGTGTCATTGCTAATGCTGGAACAACTAATTGCGGAGCGGTTGATTCCCTCAATGAGTTGGCTGATCTTTGTAATGACGAAGATGTATGGCTACATGCGGATGGAGCCTATGGTGCCCCGGCAATTCTCAGTGAAAAAGGAAGTGCTTTGCTTCAAGGAATTCATCGTGTCGATTCCTTGACGTTGGACCCTCATAAATGGCTTTTTCAGCCTTATGATGTAGGCTGTGTACTCATTAGAAACAGCCAATACTTAAGCAAAACATTTCGTATGATCCCAGAGTATATCAAGGATACGGAAACCTATATAGAAGAAGAAATCAATTTTGGAGAATGTGGAATTGAACTTTCGCGCAGATTTAGGGCGTTAAAGGTGTGGCTGTCTTTTAAAGTGTTTGGAGTCGCAGCTTTTCGCCAAGCAATTGATCATGGCATCATGTTGGCTGAACAAGTTGAAGCGTTCTTAGGGAAAGCGAAAGATTGGGAGGTGGTAACACCTGCCCAGTTAGGAATTGTTACTTTTCGTTATATCCCTTGTGAATTAGCATCAACAGATACAATCAATGAAATAAACAAAAAACTGGTGGAAGAAATTACTCACAGAGGATTTGCCATGTTAAGTACGACCGAATTGAAAGAGAAAGTGGTTATTCGACTTTGTTCTATCAACCCAAGGACGACAACAGAAGAAATGCTTCAAATCATGATGAAAATCAAAGCATTGGCAGAGGAAGTAAGCACATCTTACAAACATCTTATCTCAGTTCCGCAACTTTGATATGCTGGGAAATAAGTGGTTTTTAACGATGAAACATAAGATTGAGGAGTCACGCATCATTTGGGGAAATTGTTTGTTTATCCTTGTTTGATTTGTTTTTTCATATGAATGCAAAAGGGTTCGCTAGGGAAAACGCCCCACGAACCCTGTTTTTTTATATTAATCTTGGTGCCTAACATAGCTTTTAGAAATTCACCTAAATGTTGATGGATTTGTGGCGAGACCCCATCGCTATCAAGCTAACAAAACAAAATACCCCCT
>NZ_JH921517.1:51316-1465465 GCF_000299035.1 Bacillus bingmayongensis | reverse complement strand
AGGGGGTATTTTGTTTTGTTAGCTTGATAGCGATGGGGTACCGCCCCATTGCCATCAACCTAGTACCTTGAAGTACCCCAAAACGATTTTTTTATTTTATAGTTATTTATTGGAACCCAGATTATTTTTTTGTTTTGGGGAACAACCCATTTCTTAAGTTGATGGGCATGTGGAGATTCATCATATAAAGTAATTTTTATAAAATAGGATAAACTATACTATCAAATTATATAAAAGAAAGCTGGGGTGCTTTTATGAAAAAGATATGTTGGATATTATGTTTTTGTTGCTTCATAGCATTTTGGAATGCTAAAATCCCTGTAAGTTACGCTAAAGAAGGACAGGTATTCACATATACAGTAAATCAACAAGCATTATTAAAATTTTTAAATTCAAATTCAAATGAATATAATAATGCAATGAAGCAAGGAATAACTCTAGCTGAGTTTGCATCTAAAAAAGGCATAGATGAAGCAAAGTTAATCCATTATTTTGCAATAGAACAAAAAAAAACAATTAGATATTGCACTAAATAAAGGAGAAATAGATCCTCAGATGTATCAAGATCTCTTACCTGATATCCATCATAGTATTTATAGAACTATTCATTATAATCCTAATTCTAAATAGACGTTTCCTTCTTAAAAATCAGCTAAAAAAAGATAAAGGATAGGAGAAATTAGTTAGATTGAATAAGAAATCCTGGCATAAAAAAGACTTGGTTTCAGTTTCAGGCCTTTTTTTGTAATAAATCTAAACTAAATGGAACAAAAAAAGAACCCTTATCATAAGGATTCTGCATCAGGAGACAACAAATATATAGAAATAATATAAATTGTAATTATAGTTCTTTTTGACATTTTACCATTATAAATTTAAATGGAGGCTTATTTTCCATATTCTTATGCGGCTCAACAATTTCCGAAAATTCTACCAGTCCATATTTTCCAAATTCTTGTTTTATCGAGTCAGAATCATAAAAAAACATTTTTACCCCTACCATTATCTCGAAATAGTCTTTACCCAGTTGTTTGCCCTTTCCAAACATTGGGGCTTCTTTTGAAATAGTAGTAAAAATCATATATCCGTTTGGCTTTAACTGATTATAGCAATCTTTAATAAACTTATCTCTCTCACGATTATTCAATAAGTGAATAAGTGCATAACAAAATATACCATCATAAAGTTTGTTATCAAAAGGCATATCGGTTACTGAACCATGAAAAATACTAATATTAAGCCCATTTTGCCTTACCAATTCAATCGCTGTTTTTGAAATCTCAATACCTGTTACATTTATTCCGTTGTCAATAAAAACCTTTGCATTTCTACCATATCCAATACCAGGAATCAATATATCCTTAACTTTCTTTTCAAGGAAAAAGTCCTTCGTCAAGATTGCAGAGTCTGAAGGTTCAAATCCCCACATCATTTGATTTTCTATAAAACTTGATTCCCAGAATTCTGTCATACCTCAATCTCCTTTACAAATATTGGCTCTCTTTCTTTAAAATCTGCTGTTTTTGTATAAGCATAAGCTACATTACATTAAACCTTGAACTACCCCCACTTAACAGTCTAACGAACTGCTTGAAGTGGGGGATTCCTACGAACGCCAAAGTATCCCTTGGCTTTATGAGTAGGCAATCCCCGTAGTCCCTACGGTTAGAAGCCTTAAGGCCTCTTTTCTCAGATTTTGTCCTGCGTTGACATCTCTATCATGATGCATACCACAAGAAGGACACTTCCATTCACGCAATTTCAGATCTTTCACCTCTTTATTTTTGTTGCCACAATGCGAACAAAGTTGAGAGCTGGCGAATGTTTTGGATACTACGACGACTTGTTTCCCATACCACTTTGCCTTATACGCAAGCATCGCTCTGAATCGTGACCAAGATACTTCTTGAATTGCTTTCGCTAGCTTGTGATTCTGTAACATATTGGATACTTGCAAATCTTCTATTCCAATCACATCGTGGTTTTTGATGATCATCGTAGAAAGTTTTTGCAAGTAATCAGTTCTTGCATTTGTGATTCGTTCATGTATACGAGCCACTTTGATTCGCTGTTTATGCCAGTTCGCCCCACCTTTTGTACGGCGAGACAAAATACGCTGGGCATGAGCGAGCTTCTTCTCTAATACCCGAAACCATTTCGGATTTTCAAATACCTCTCCAGTTGAAAGAATGGCAACATTTTTCACGCCAACATCTACACCAACAGCGGAACCTGTCTTTGACAACTCTTGCACTTCTACTTCGGCAAGAATTGAGACAAAATATGTTCCACTTGGATTCCTTCTGACAGTAGCGCTCAAAATACGTCCTTCTACCTCCCGACTTTTAGCAAACGTGACAAGACCCAATTTCGGTAACTTTATTTGATTCCCTACAATCGCGATGTTCCCATTCGTGTGCTTCGTTGTATATGATTGAACTTTATTGTTTTTCGACTTAAACCGAGGTGCTTTATTTTGTTTGTTGAAGAATCGTGAATACGATTCAGCGAGGTTGTGAAGAGAAGATTGAAGAGCCGTACTGTCCGCTTCTCTGAGCCATACAAATTCTTTTTTGAGAGCAGGTAATTGCGAAGAACAAGTGTCATAGGTTAATCCTTTTTCTGTTTCTTTATATACATCATTCCATTTTGCCAAAAAGTAATTGAATACAAAACGAGAACAACCAATTGTTTTCACAATACGGATTTTTTGTTCTGCATTAGGATAGATCCGGAACTTATACGCTTTATGGACGAGCACCACTTTCCACCTCACTTCCTATTTTAGTTTTTCTACATACTTTTTCACGATATGTATGAGAACGATGTCAGAATGTACTCAAAAAATACTTCTCTCGTATCACTTCTTCTTTTTTGTTGAAATTCCTCTGTCATCCTTCAAAGTGGAACAATTCCTTATCTGTAAGAATGTTTCTTGCTGCATCATTTTCCTTCTATAGGAACGAACGGATTTTGATACCTCATTACTGACTCTTCAACAAGAAGAACCGTTAGGCTTTTTCCTAACCGCCATTCATCTCCCACCTAATCATTGGACCATGTCCTATCCATTCCTTGAGGTGGGAATTTTTTGTCAGGAAATGATAAAATTCTTTACCTTTATTGCTTCTTTATCATTTTCAAATAGTTCAAGCCATTTGAACCAGTACATATAGTTACTGATATATTTAGTTGCAACACCATTAAACCTATTCATCCACTTCTTTAATTTGCTGTGAACAGCATTTATGTGTTGAATATGGTATATTCCTTCTTTATGTTTTCCTCTTTTTACACGCTTATGGTCTAACGAAAAATCATGGGCGAACTGAACATAACTCTTATGACTATCAGTACAAAGGATAGAGTTATCCCCTATACGACCATCATAGGGCCTTTCTAATCCTTGATGTGTCATTCTACCCTTACATAGTAGTTCCATGATTAAATTACCTTGCCTATCAATAGCAGTTGCTATACATACTTGTTCGTTAGATATACCTCTCTTTTTAACCTGCTTACCTCTTTCCCGAGACTTTCTTACTACATCCACCTTTAACACCGGGATGGAATTCAATTAGTCCTGCTTTAACAATTTTTGTTAACATCTTAGAAAGGTATGTTGGTGAAAGGTTTTGAATTTTAGCTAACTGTTCTACTCCAATCGATTTTCCTTTTGGTGTTAGTGTTACATATACCATTGTGCGTAAAGTATAATCTGTGGATTTTGAATATATCATTACTCTCCCTTTAAAGTACATTACAGATCTTTAATGTCTGGAATATATTTTAATTTAAAGTGAAAAAAATTGCAAGATGTTTACATCTTCTCTATTATGCAGAGTCTGACCATACTATGTACTTTTTCAACTCCCCTCCCCCTTAATACAATATGAAATAACAAATTACTACTAATTATTAGAAGGGCCCTATAAAAGAAACTCCAGCCCTCACTATTTTAACGAGGATTGTTCATTTATTTTTCATTATTAAGAGATATAACATGTATTGAAGGGGCTCAAGTAAACAGAGTATAATCAAAATAACTAATACATTTAAGGTAATACAATGGATAATATAACAAAATCTTATTTTGAAAATCTAGAAGCAAATGATAAAAGCCTACAATTAGAAGCCTTTCAAAATATTATTGATACTACAAAAGGAGAAGTAGACTGGGCTTATGAAGTTTGGGATCAATGAATAGAATGGCTAACCGATCCCAATAATCATAGGAGATCGAGAGTTGCACAGTTTCTTGCTGGTTTAGCAATTCGTGATCCAGATAAACGGATGCTACGCGATTTTTCAGCATTATGGGAAGTGAAATTTGTCACTGCTCGGCATAGTTTACAATCGATTTGGAAGGTTGGGTTAGCTGGGCCAGAACAAAGAGAAATGGTGCTCAATCATATTATTGAGCGCTTCAAAAATGGAATGAACGAAAAACATTATATCTTGATTCGATATGATATGATTGTAGGTTTAAAACATTTATACGATGAAGTCAAGGATGAACATATTAAGGAAATTTCAATGGAACTGATTGAGTCCGAAGAAGATAACAAATATCGAAAGAAATATTTGTCCGCCTGGAAATAAGAAAATCCGAACTCCTTTTATTATTAAGATTGGGTTCATCATTTTTATAAACGATTAATCTATTTTTCAAACTGGCAATAAAAAGAGTAAAAGCTCTTACAAATTAGTCATATCTAATATGTGAGAGCTTTTTATTTTTAAACATTTAGCTCTTAATAACTCAAAGTAAACTCTTTTCTATATACATATAAAATTGTATTTCATTTTTTATAATGGAGACACCATACTCAAAACCATGTCGTTCTAAAATACTTTTTACAATGGCTAATCCTAATCCAGTTCCTGATATTTCCTTACTACGTGAAGCTTCTAATACATAAAATGGCTCCCAAATTTTTTCGATATCTGTACTTATATCAGGATTAATTCCATTTTGGATACTAAAATATACGCAATCATTTCTGTCTTCCAATACAATCTTGATATTTTGATTTTCTGTATATTTGATTGCATTTGAAATTAAATTATTAAATACCATTTTCATTTTATCCAAATCTGCATAAATATTAACATCTCGTGCGCGACAATCCATTTGTAAATGTATATCTTTGGCTTGGAATTCAATTTCATGTTTCTCAATTACACTTTGAATAAGTGATACTACCTGAAATTCTTCTTTCTGCAGTAAGTCTCTTTCAATTTTAGAAAAACGAAGCAGTTCCTCTATTAAATTTGACATTTGATCCGTTTGTTTAATAATTGTATCCAAATATGTCCCATCATCTAGTCCATCTTGAATCCCCATTGAATATGCCTTTACTAATGCAATCGGCGTTTTCAGCTCGTGAGTAATATCTCCCATAAATCGTTTTAAGTGTTCATTTTTATCCATTAAATCTCGATGAGCTTCATGTAACTTATTACTCATAATATTAATACTATTAGCTAAATCACCAATTTCATCATTTGTTTTCACCTGCGATCGCTTAAATTTAAGGTTAGAAATTTCTTCTGCGACATCGCTTAATTCTTTTAATGGAGTTGTAATTGTTTTGGATAGTACCCAGACTAGTACAACGACAAGTAATATTGAAAATCCTAAAATATATAAATAAAATGTGTTAAGTGCCTCTATCAGTTCGTTTGAATGAGCAATCGAAACCCCCACTAAAATTAACATATCATTTTTAGCGATATATTTTGCAAAAAAGCTCGCTTTTAGCTTCTCTTGATCATATAATTTATTCGATTGTCCAGAACGCTTTACTTTCATTACCTCTTCTTTTGTAATCCAAAGCTTATTCAATGTCACCCTCTTATGGGCAAGCTGCGAACGTAATGCGTCATTCATTTCATCTTCTGTGCCTTTTATAGAAGTGTAAACTATTGTTACATTGTTTTCATTCTCAATTCGATTGATCGTATCTACTAGTGTTTCATCAGAGGCAGATTGTATTTGAGTCGTAATTTTATTTAGGCCTTCTCTTGTCTTGTATATATTATATTTCGGCAAAAAATAATTTATTAATAATAACGAAATTGTAAAAATAAGAATAATCGTTAAGGAAATACTTAGAAACAGTTTTTTACCAAGCTTATTCACGAGCATTCTCCAAACTATATCCTAAACCACGATGCGTTTTAATAATCTCTTCACCTATTTTTTTTCGTAATCGTCTAACATGTGTATCCACTGTTCGCTCATCTCCGAAATAATCAAAGCCCCATACGATATCTAATAACTTTTTACGCGTTAATATCGTACCTTTATGATTTAAAAAACATTTAATTAATTCTAACTCTGTTTTCGTGATTTCTAATTCTTTATCATTTTTATATACTTTATTTTTCGTCAGATCTATTTTTAAATCTTGTACTTGTATGATATTCTCTTGATGTAAAAGCTTTTTTGCTCTTGTAAGTAAAATACCTGGATGAAATGGCTTTTTGACATATTCGTCCGCTCCACTTTGCAAGGCCGCAAGTTCATCTTCATTTTCACTTTTAGCAGTAAGCATCAATACTTTCACGCTCGAGTTCTTTTTTATTTCCTGACATACAGTGATTCCATTCCTTTTTGGCATCATCCAGTCTAAAATTGCTAAATCAATCTTTTCCTCATAAAATAATTCAAGTGCTTCTTCTCCATCCCTTGCTAAAAATACTTGGAAGCCTTCTTTTTCAAAATATGCTTTTAATATTTTTAGCATATCCTGCTCATCATCTGCGATTAATACTTTCATGTATTTCTTCCTCCATTAACTATCTGTAAACCTTATCATACCAAAGTAAAATGAGAATTTCATATTTATGGCGATATCATACACTTTCTTTGTTACATAAATGTGACAAAAAATATTTATAGGATTTGAGGGAATAGTAAATATGAGGTGTTGTTCCATGTTAAAAAAAATAGCATTCATTTTTCTGTTTTCATTTTTATTATCAACAAATGTTTTCGCAGAAACAAATAAACAAATTGAAGTATTTGATTGTCAAAAGGAAATGGTCGTGCAAAAACAATCCCTAGACTTAGAAATTCAAAAAGAAGCAGTACAATATGCAAAATCCATTACTGGAGTATTTAAAAATTTAAACGTTGTCCCTAAAACTGGCCATATGATAAAAATCCCTTTATCTAAACCAGTTGCCATTACAAATCGATGGATACATACAACGATAGATGAAGTTCTTGTACTCCTTCCACTTAACGAAAAACCTTATATCATGATTTATGATGATGAAAATAATCCACACTTTTATTATATACAAGGTCACCCTGAACATTTATTGAAGCATTTAAAAGTAAAGTCATAATTACTTAAAGAGAAAAAGATTCCATAAGATTGTGCCTTATGGAATCTTTTTCTTTATAATCTTAAATAATGAGTCGCTCCTTGATACCCTTCACTTTTCATATCTTTAATCATTTCAACAATAACCCTCGAAGATTGATTCGCGGCGACTTTTGCAAAGTTTTCATATGATATAGTTGCCTCATCATCCGCAGTATCAGAAATACATCGAATAACAAGAAATGGTACATCATTGATATACGCAACATGACCAATTGCCGCACCTTCCATTTCTACACAATGCGGAGAGTATTCAGCAATTAATTTCTCTTTCAGCTGCGCATTTTCAACAAAGCATTCCCCACTAATAATTCTTCCCTCATAAAAGCTTCCTTCCAGTCCGATTGTATTACATGATTTTAATGCAAGTTCTCTCAATTCTTTATCTGCAATGAACGTTTCTTGAAATGGAAATAAATTCTTCATTTGTCCTTTATCTACATCATGATGTGTAACATTCGTGGAAATAACGAGATCTCCAACTTTCATACCTACATGTAACCCACCTGCAACACCAGTGTTAATAATACAATCTACTTCAAATTTATTAATTAAAATTTGTGTACATGAAGCTGCATTCACCTTTCCAACTCCACACCTTGTAAGAATAATCTCTTTATCCATGAAAATCCCTCGATAAAAAGGCATTTTGGCAATCGTGAACTCTTCTTGAATCTCTAGTTTTTCTAAAAGTAAGTCGATTTCAATTTGCATCGCTCCGATAATGCCGATTTTTTTCATTTATCGTCTACCTCTTCTCTATTACATATAATGTTTCTATTATAGAAAGTTAATGAACACTTTTTATGACTCTCTCAGCCATAACGGATACTAAAAATTTGGGAAGTATCAACTGGCGCTTTATTCTTTTAGGTTGTGTTACTAACCTATATAACCATTCTGTACCAGTATCCCTCATTAATTTTGGAGCTCGTTTTACCGTGCCGGATAAAATATCAATCATACCTCCAATACCAATAGATAAAGGGACGTTTAATATTTGTAGATTTTCATAGATGAATACCTCTTGCTTAGGAGATCCTAATCCTACCAATAGTAAGTGTGGTTCAAATTGTTGAATTCGAACTTTGACGTCTTCTATCTGCTCCTCTTTTACAAAGCCATGTTGCCCTTCAAAAATAGCATGTGGAAAACGCATTTTTAAATTTCTTAATGCTTTCTCATTACTTTCTGGTGCAGCACCAAAAAGAAACACACGGTATCCTTTTTGATTACAATACTCTATTAAGTCATGCGTTAAATCTGCGCCTGTAACACGCTCTTTCAATGTTCCCTTTAAAATTTTCGAACCAAGTATCACGCCTATTCCATCTGCTGTTATTAAATCCGCAGATAGTAAAATATTTTTGAAGCGTATAGATTCAGCTGAGGTCTGTCTAGCTGACATCACAATTTCAGGATTCGCTGTCACAATAAACTTTGGTTTATTTTCCTTTTCAGATAACCAATTTTCTAATATATCTATTACTCTCTTATACTCTAAGCTACAAAATGGTATACCTTTTATGTACTGCTGTTTCATTTCTTACATACACTTCCCTTACGTATTCTCTTATAATAAATGACTTAAGCTTCCTCTTTTACAAGCTGTAAATACTCATCAACATCCTTATTTATTTGAAGCAATGATTTCTCCCAAAACTCATTATCGGCAAGATTGATGTGAAAGTATTGTTTCACCAACTCTTCGACTGGGCGCTTCCCAGTCTCACACAAGAATTTTTTGTATTTGGAATGAAACTCATAATCTTGTTTTGCAATTTCTAATAATCCTAAACTGAGTAGATAACCAAATGTATATGGATAGTTGTAAAAAGGAAGATTCGCTGTATAAAATTGGCCATATTTCATCCAAACAAAAGGTTGATATTCTGTTAGAGAATTTCCATAAGCTGCTTTTTGTGAGAGTATAGATAATCTCTCTAATTCATCCGCACTCAAAGGTCCCTTTTGACTTTCTTCATAAAATGTTTGTTCAAATTGAAATGAAGCTCGAATGGCCATTACATAATTAAAGCTATTTCTGATTTTCCAGCTGAGTAACGATTTTTTCAAGTTACCATGTTCTGCTGTTTGCACTAAGTAATCTACAAGTACCATTTCAAAGAAAATCGATGCTGATTCGGCCATACTCATTGGAAGATAATCATCCAAAAATGCGGGAGACTTTTCATTGCTCATTACATAAAAGTGCCATGCATGTCCTAATTCATGCGCTAATACTCTTACACTATCAATTGTTCCATCATACCGTAATGAAATTCGAGACTCTCCTTCACTTAAAAAAGGAGCACAGAATCCACTAGGAGGCTTATTATCTCTTGGCTCAGCATCTACCCAACCATTCATAATGGCGTGCTGTGCGAATTCTGCTAATTCTTCATCAATACTCTTTAAAGCATCGTATATATCCTTTACTGCTAGTGAAAAAGGGATCTCAATCTGATTATTTTCTTCTAATGTCATCAAATCATGCCAAGTAAATGTCTCTTTATTACTTTTATGAAACGCTATAACACTCGATAACTTTTCAAGATTCCCTTCAATTGTATCCCACATTTCCAATAATACATTATTAGAAATACCATTTGCTTGAAGAGATTGTGACAATACCTCTTTTTCTTGTAATAGGTTACTTTTTATATTACGCAATCTCCCCATTTGATTAAGCACGTTAGCAAATACCACCTTCTCCTTTTCCAATGCCTCTGTAAGAGAAGAAAATACCTCTAATCTTTCATGATGAGCTTCAGCATTCATCGCAAGATAGTTTGCTTTTCCAAATGAAAATACTTCATTATTATTATGTATTTCTAATCTATTTCGTAATTGTATGTACATATCTTCCCAAGCTTTTAATTCATTTTCTATAAAATGAATACTTGCGTTATCAGAAACATTACTTTTTTCTTGTAGTAATAAACGAACATCCCTTTTCAAATTCATTATTTTTGTATGCGGTACAGCCAATATAGATTCATCTACTTGTTCAGTAGATAAACAGTAAAAGTAATACTCTGCCTTTTCAGTTTTTTTGTATAATTTTTGAAAGAGCTTCTAAATCTTCCTCTTCTTTATATATTTCTATTAGTTGCTCTATTATCTCTATTTCTGTAAAAAACATAAGGTCTTGTTCTTCAGGATATAGCCTTTTCAAATCCCACTTCGTTGGGTGATCAGTAATTTGATTCATTTTTTAGCCTCCTGTTTTTACAAATAGTTACAATCGCGCGTCATTAGCTAATTATATACGAATTACTTTAATTTTAACATCTTGAAATATTCCGACTTTTATGCAAGGATTTTATTTTCCTAATTCTATTTCTTCTTTTTATATAACGTGCATTTACTACCTTTTCTGTTTGATATATAGAGATACATTAAGCACATCAACGCAACTACAATGGGAATGGCAATTACATCACCAATAAACGGATATACCATTACGCAGCATGTAAATGCTGTTACAGAAAAAGACTTTCCTAGTCTATTCTTGATTAGCTTTATGCCCGCTGCAGTACCTACTATATATGTAACAATTCCTAACGAATTAGGGATTAATACTAATGTATCTAGACCAATATGAAAAATAAAACTTATGAAAATCCCTGTTACTGCGATGAATCCAACTGTCATTAGAGCATACGTTGGTACATTCCTTTTATGATCTAAATATCCAAGATACTTAGGAGCAAATCCTTCTTTTCCTAATGAATAGCCAAGCCGGCTCATACTTGCTACAAAGGCATTTGTTGTACCTATACAAATCATAAAAGCTACTAATCCAACTAACCATGCAAATTGGTCACCTAATGTATTTTTTATAACGATTACAAGAGCGGTACTATTATTAGAATCTATAGAATATGATCTCGTCCCGATTACTGAAACGGCAATTCCTATATATAAAAATCCAATAATTACAATAGCAACTCCTGTAGAAAAAATGATATTCCTTCTTCTTGGAGATTTAAATTCTGGTGCTAAACTTGAAATTGCTTCCCATCCAAAAAAAGACCAAAAAATTAATAATGACGCATGTAAAATAGGTTGTATTTCATTTACTGAAACGTTCACGTTCATATTCTTCATTTCAATATTAGGTAATGAGCAAACAATTGTTATGAATAAGATAAGAAAAGTTAATACACCTATACATACTTGAAACACTCCACTCATTTGCAATCCAAAGAAATTGGAACAAATAGCTATACTTAAAATAATAAAGGCGATCACATATGCAAAGTAGAAAGGCAAATCCAACACTTTAACAATATACATCCCGCCCGTTTGAGACACAATAATTTGACCAACACTTCCGGCAATAAAAAAACACCATCCTATTATGGCGCCGATATTTTTTCCAAAAGCCTTTTCAGAAAAAGTTGCAATTCCACCTGCACTTGGATACTCAATAGACAAGAAAGCAAAAGTAAACGCAAGCGGGATACTGAGCAAAATCATTATAACCCAAGAAATAATAGCGCTTGGCCCCGCTATACTCGCTGTCATACCTGGTAAAATGAGAATTCCCGATCCTAAAACTGCCCCAACATATAAAGCTGTACCTTTTCGAATAGAAATCGTTTCTTTGAAATCATTAGACATTCCATGCACCCCCATTTATATTTAAATTATAGAAAGTTGTTAATCTATTTTATATTCAAAAATGAACATAATTTTTTTCTGAACTTTATATTATGAAGGTATTTCAGTTATTTATTTTCAATTTCGTAAAGGAGTATATATTATGGATGGAATCGATAAAAAGATAGTTTCACTTTTACAAGAAGATGCCAGAATGACAATTAAAGAAATGACTGAACATTTACATCTTAGTCGTCCAAGTGTTACCGAAAGACTCAAACGATTACATGATGCGGGAATAATTGAAAAATATACAGCACGTATTTCCCCCGATGCAGTTGGCAAAGGCATTCAAGCGTTTTTAAGAATAGAAAACTTAAAAATCCCCTGTAAAAAATTCGAGGAGAAAATATACAACGAACATAGAATACTTGAATGTCATCGAGTAACAGGAGAAAGTAGCTATTACTTAAAAGTAGCTGTGCAATCAATGAAAGAATTAGAATCATTAATCGATATTGTAATCCCATTTGGTACAGTAAAAACTTCCATGATATTATCCTCACCAATCCCATACAGACCGATTATTGTAGATTAAACCTAAAAAAGGATTGATCATTATGATCAATCCTTTCTCTTTATCAAAACATAATGCCACTAACAATTACAATGAAATTCTTTAAAGATATTTATACAAAAACTTTATTTATTTCCAAATCTCATTTACCCATTCAGGATGATCAATAAATGGATTACGGTTGTGCTGATATTTTGTAAAAATAATTTCATTACGCTTTCTTTCAACGTCATCGACAGGGTCTTGTTCATTCCATTTTAGTAAGACTGATAGTTTCCCCATATATGGATCTTTATTGTTATTCACTCGCTCATTAAGTTCTAAATCTACTTCACCGTTATCTCCTTCATAGCGAACAGCCATGTAAAATAACATTCTAGCAATATCTCCTTTTACACTATCACGAGGTTCCCAAGAATCACTATCGTATTTACATTCTGTTGCTTCTGAATGATTCATACCGCCATTATCAAAATCCAAATTTCCACGCGAACTATTTACAGATACATCCGTAGCTCTTAAATGATGAAGATCCGTTCCTGGTCCTGCAGCTGTTCCAAAATCACCGTGAGATTTTGCCCAAACATGCTCTCGATTCCAATTATCAACCCCTGAACCATTCGTAAATTTCCCTTGCGAACGTCCTGTATATAAGAGAATTACATTATTTTTATTATTTGGATCTTCATCAGTATCTCTTAGTGCTTCCCAAACCGCACTGTATGATATCTTTGTATGATTATCAATAATGTTATGAAGTTCCTTTTTTAACTCTAAACCAGTTTTTCCCTTGGCATTATTATAATATGTATCGTCGTAGTTTTGTAAAGTAACCTCTTGTGTTGAAAGTGTATCTACTTTCGGAGACGCAGAAACTACATCACCATATACGGTATCTGTAAATGATAGAGACGCAGAGCCTAAAATAAAAAATGAAGAAATAGTAACCATAGCAAGTTTTGTATTTCGGAACACCATATACACATATCCCCTTTAACATTTAATTTTAACTAATGAACGAAAACAATTCTTTCTAAACACATGAAATATTTTAAAACTACATACACATTTTCTCTCTTTATAATAGAAAATCCTATTCAGCTTGTATAAATTTCCACGCTTTTGGTTGATCTGTTTTTTTTCCTAAAACAATCCAGCTTTTCCCTTTACCATTTTCTTGATAATTAACTGGATAGCCGTCAGTAAATAAGAAATATTCACTTGGATGATTCGGATTTGGATACACTTTAAACTGTGCAGTGTTTGTTTTTCTTTTTGCAAGATGTACCCAATTCGTCATATTAGAGTAATTTAAGAATACGTAATTCTCATAGTTGGATTGCGCCATTTTTATTAAGGCACTTTCTCCCTGATGGAGAATTCCATTATTATCTTTATCAAATACAAATTGAACCGGTGTGCCATGAACTTTATTATCATCTTCCTGATTAGATAATAATGCGTAGTCATTCGCTGCATATACTTCAAAGGTTAAACCTCTATTTTGAAACTCACTTGGTACTACAAGATATTTTTTATTTTCTTGTACTGCCTCTTCATTAGAATCTCTCACTATCGTATTTTCAATTTCTTCAGCTGCAGTATTTCCAACAAATGTTTTAAACCATAAATGGATAAATCCTGCTGTATTTCTTTGTGCCTTCTCTAAACTCCTCTGGACAGCTGGCATAACTTCTTGTTGCCAAAGAGCATTGTTCCCTTTATTATATTGAGATTTAATATTATCATTGGTAATATTCGTTATTTCTACCTTTGCAAGTTTAGCCGTTTCGTGTATCCACTGCTTTGGATCATTAGAATCGACTAAATGATATGTTCCCTTATCATCCTTCACTTCAAATTGTGTCTGAATTGTCGTCACATAGTTTTCAAAAGCGCTATGAAACTTTAAAGCACTCATATCAACAGCTGTAAAATTAGCAGCATGCATTGGTTGAGTAGCATCTGTAAAGTAGTGCGTCGCAACACCTAAATAATAGAAAGCCTGCTTCCAATCCTCTTTCTTAAAGTAATCACCTGCTAATTTAAAATATTTATCTCCTTGCGAGAGAGCTGTTGGTTCTTCTTCTCCTTTATAGTTCTTTCTCGTATCGGGATCGTAGAAATGAGATTTCCATCCACCTCTAATTAGCCCGTCAATGCCGATTGTACCTGTACCTCCATCGTTAAATTCATCAAGGTAATCAGCATCATAAAGCCCTCTTTCAAATAACTCCTTATATTCAGGAGTATTTAAAAATTGTAGTTCATTTGCTTGAACTGTCCTATCTTGATTGCGAGCCATTATTTGAATTGCATTTCTTGCAATCCATAAGTGTGTGCTTTCATTAGGATGATGCGGATGCTCAGCAGACCATCTTTTCACACGTTTATGCTCTTGGTTTTCTTGTTTCATTACTTCTCCTATTCCACAAGCTTGTGCTTCTGTTGGGATTACCACAGTACCAGAAGCTATCGCTGTGACAAGAGCCAATGTACATAATTTCTTTTTCATACGATTCTCCTAAGCCTTAATTTCATTAATAACGTAAACGATTTCACTTTGAAGCAAAAAGTATCCTTCCACATTAAAAATGTAGTTTAATGATAACTTATATATTTCAATTTATTTATGCAATTATACATATTTAATTACTAGCTAAAAAAGAAACAATATACACAAAAATTCTTGTTTGGGAACAGAATCGTTTCTGGTTGCACTATCGTAGATTGGAAAAGGGAATGTTTTACTGGCTAACTCATAAACCAAGTATGCCTCTTATCATATCAAGACGACAACTGAGATGACTTCTTGATGGAATTGCTGTTCATCAAAAACAAGGGCATCAAGCCGTACATGCGGGAACGATTCTATAAAAATCGTATATGCAAAAGGAATTTGGATTATTTTGTCAAATTTATTTATCTATGAAAACAACACCTTCACCTTCACCTTCACCTTCAAATCAACCTACAATTGAATCGCTTTAAGCTCAAGTATAAGAACTCGCGGTAAAAGTGAGATGGTATGAAGAATAATTTCGACTTAGCCAACAAAAATGGCTTAGTACGTCTAGTGAAAAAACACCTAAAAATCAACTCGCTTTAGAACTGTTTAATGAGGCTGAAAAAGTAAGTGATTCCGAAATAACCGAACCAGCTGTTGAAACTATCACCCATCATCGCAAAAAGAAACGCGGCCATAGGGATGAGTCTGTCCAAAACCTTCCGTTTGTAACGACAAATATGCCAGCTCCTGCCTTTCCTAAAAGTATCGCTTCTCCGTTGATTTAGACGTATATTATGACCCAAAAATATGTAGAAGTATTGCCTCCTTATCGTCTGGAAAAGCACTTGGAACGAATGGAGATCTTCTTATCACGACAAACAATGGGAAATTGGTTATTATATAGGGCTAATAGTTAGTGGTTTTGTATGAAAAGATATATGAACATCTACTCACGTGAACCTGGTTAGGCCGCAATAACCAAATCCTATCTTTGGTTATACCATACAGGGCGAGAAGATACCCCCATTGTTCTCTAGGACTATCAGCACACAAACATCCGAAACGTTTTTTAACTGGTTTTCAAGTGTATTTACAACGAAATGGATATAGTGGTAATCATCAAGTACCGGATATCACCCTTGTGGGATGTTGTACACATGCCAGACGTAAGTTTGATGAAGCCTTAAAGACTTTACCATCTAGATGCAGATTACCGAAAAAAATGAAGCAAACAAATAGTAACTCTAAGATATACGAAAAAAGTTGTTAATTTCGGAGTTACTTGACGTTTACAAAAATACGGTGCAAGGAGATGTAAAACGTGAAAAAGTTAATCGAATTTAAAAAAGTAACGAAAGAATACAAAATAGGGGAAGTTCCAATTAAGGCCCTTGATGGTATTAATTTTTCCATATTTGAGGGAGAATTCGTCGTTATTTTGGGTGCAAGCGGTGCCGGTAAAAGTACGATTTTGAATATACTGGGTGGTATGGATACGGCTACCTCAGGTCAAGTGTTAGTTGGTGATCAAGAAATAACGAGCTTCACCGAAAAAAAGTTAACAGAATATCGTGGTGAGAAAGTCGGCTTTGTATTTCAATTCTATAACTTAATTCCGAATTTAAATGCTCTAGAAAATGTTGAATTTGCCACTGAAGTATGTAAAAACCATCTGGATGCGAAAGAGATTTTAAGCAAAGTCGGATTAGAGAATCGTTTCAAAAACTTTCCTTCTCAACTCTCTGGAGGAGAACAACAAAGAGTTGCTATAGCTAGAGCTGTTGCAAAAAACCCTTTCCTTTTACTCTGTGATGAACCAACCGGAGCTTTGGATTATGTTACAGGTAAGTCCGTATTAAAGCTTCTTCAAGATTTGAACAGGGAAACGAAGAAATGTGTCATTTTAGTCACACATAATTCTGCAATTGCTCCTATGGCTGATAAAATTATTAAGGTAAAAAGCGGAATGATAGAAAGTATTACGATTAATGATGAAAAACAAAGTATCGAAGGGATTGAGTGGTAATCATGAAATTATTTTTAAAATTATTAAGGGATATGAAACAATCTATAGGACAATTTATAGCTTTAGTTTTGGTTATCACCGTAGGGTCTTTTTTTTATGTGGGCCTGGTAACTTATAGCGATAATCTTAGCGCTTATACTAAGGGGTACTTTAAAGAACATAATTTAAGTGACTTAAATGTGTATTACAGTCAAATTTCCAAATATGATGTGGCTGGTTTAAGTGAAATTGAAGGTATAAATATAATAGAAGGACGTTATACCTTTGATGCCACGCAAACCTTTGAAAATTACAAAGCTTCATTAAAGATTCATTCCATCCCTGTAAAAAATGAAATAAATACCCCTACTATGATTGAAGGTAGTATCCCGTCAAAAAAGAATGCAATCTTATTAGATTCTCGTTATGCGAAAGAACATCATTATCGTGTCGGTGATCAAATCAGTCTAAGTGCGAATGAAAGAAATTTCAAGTTTACAATTAGTGGCTTGGGTGAGAATGTTGAGCATGCAAAAAAGAACGAAATACAAGACCATAAAACCTCCGGAGTAGCTTATATTATCGAAGAGACAGTCCCTGAAATCTTAGACGGCTTTTACTATAATGAAATCATCATCGATGCTAAAGAAGGTTACGATATTGACAAATTAGGTAAATCAATTGAAGTACAATCCAAACAACTTACTTATTTGGATCAAGTAAGTAAAGAACGGACTTTCAATTATTCTAAAATAAATCAAACGATATATAATAATAACTTGATGAGTAAGGTTATACCTTTCGTTCTCTTTTTGATTGAAGCGATTATCCTATTTCTGGCCATGTCGAGGATTATGGATTCTCAAAGAAATCAAGTAGGTATTATGAAGGCTTTGGGTGTAAAAAACAGAAACATCATGCTTCACTACATGGGATACCCTGTTCTGGCAAGTATCATTGGCTCAATCATAGGTTTTGCCATTGCTGCTATTGTATTTATTCCATTAGTAACTGCGTCGAGTGCAAGGGCCTACTCTCTGCCTGACATTACATTCTCACTTTCATTTTATTCAATCATTCCTCCCATTATTTTCTCTAGTGCTTTCGGACTCCTGTCATGTTACTTAAGTGGTAGAACCATATTAAAAGAACGTGCGGCTCAGGCTATGCGTCCAAAACCACCACAGAAGATGAAAAAGCTATTTATAGAAAGAGTTCCGGGTCTATGGAGTCATATTTCCTACAGTTATAAACTCATTTTGAGAAATATATTTTTAAATAAACCAAAAACTTTGGCGAGCTCAATTGGTGTTGTTGTAAGCACTGTTTTATTAATAACTGCTTTGGGCACTCAAACAGCCTTGCTTAAAGTAGCTAACCAAATTGAAGATGTGTATACCTATGTGATCTAAGAATAAACTATAAGATGGGAACATCTTCTGATAGAGTAAAACTACCCTCCGGTATTAAAAATAGTTATTTTTTATCTACATTTCCTGTTGAATTCATAAAAGATAATGAAAAAGAAACTGCCACTTTAGTTATTACTGAAAAAGAAAACAATCTCATTCATTTCTTGGACGAAAATAACAATAAGGTATCTTTAGAAAATAATGGTGTGCTAGTACCAAAATCTTACGCTGACAAATATCATATTTCAGAAGGAGATATAATCAAAATAAAGTTCACAGCACCAGAGCTTAAAAATAAATCTGTAGATATGAAGGTTTTAAATATATCTACACAATATTCGAATCCCTCGTTTTATAGCACACCAACTTATTTAAAGAGTTTTGACATAGACTACACTCCAACCTCACTTTTAGTTGAAACAAATAGCTCTACAGATCTTACAAGCGTTCGTAACTTCTTCGAACAAGATCAATATGTAGATACAATTGCAGATAAGAATGATCTAAAGAAATCCGCTCAATATATTTTGAAACAAAATAGCTTTGTATTTATCATGTTTATTACATGTGCCGTCATCCTCTCCTTTGGGGCCATATATACGATATCTTCCATAAATATTTATGAAAGGAATCGTGAGCTTGCAACACTTAAGGTATTAGGCTATCAAAAAATAAAATAAACAGACTAATATTTTTTGAAAACATCATACTAACCACATTCGCAGTAATTGTAGCTTTACCGATAAGTAACTATGTTTATACAATTGTTGTAAAGGCTCTATCTAGTACCCATCAACAAATCCCAGATAAATTAAATTTTTTTATTATGTTAGTTTCTATTATTCTTGCGTTCTTACTTACCGTTTTATCTAATTTACTACTTAGGAGAAAAGTTACTAAAATAAATATGATTGAATCATTAAAAAGTATAGAATAAAACTTTTAAATAGATGAGACAAAAATGGACTGTTTCACCCTGATGCGAAAGCAACCTGTACCGCGATCATGATTATCAATTGGGAGTTACTTGGTAACGCCGCTACAGTTGAGTATCGAGTAGTTCAACCAATTGATAGTATGACAACATGTTACACTATTTAAATTATCTGTATTCTTAACTGTATAAAAAAGGATTGATCAAAAGATCAATCCTTTACTCTACTTCATTTAAGAAGAACAGTGTTAAAACGCCTGGTCCTGTATGCGCACCAATTGCTGCACCAATTGTATTTACAATAAATACTTCACAGCCAAATTTTTCAGTAATTAATGCTTTTAATGCATTGGCAGTTTCTAAATCATCACCATGTGTGATACCAATTGTTTGACCTTTCAGGCTCTTTCCTCGCTCTTTCATAATATCAACTATTCGGTTTAAAACTTTCTTTCTACCTCTTACTTTTTCAAGCGGTACAAGCTTTCCTTCTTCAACGTTTAAAATTGGCTTAATGTTTAATAGGCCACCAATAAATCCAGCTACCTTACTTAAACGCCCACCTCTAACGAGATACTGCAGGTCAGCTACGGTAAAGATATGCTCCATATGTTTTGTTAGAAAAGCAATTCGGTTTAAGATTTCTTCTTTTGATGCACCCTCTTTAGCCATTTTGGCAGCTTCTATTACTACAAGTCCTTGACCGAGTGAAGCACATTTTGTATCGATAATTTCTAAATCTAAATCCGCATGTGATTCTTTTACTTCTTCTTTAATCACTACTGAAGATTGATATGTACCAGAAAGTTCCGATGAAAAAGCTAAATATATACATGGTGTACCTAGCTTTGCATATGTAACAAACTTTTCTTGGAATGTTTCTAATGATGGCAGTGATGTTTTATACACTTCGCCTTCTCTCATCTTTTGCAACAATTGAGTTGATTCTAATGTTACTCCGTCTAAGTACTCTGTTTCCGTTTCATCATATACACGGAGTGGAATTAAATCTATATCGTAAGCTTGCAGCAATTCTTTTGGTAAATCCGCCGCACTATCCGTAATGATTTTGACACTCATTTTTTTAAACCTCTATTCTATTATAAGTATACGAAAAAAAGAATAATTACCTTTAAATTATATACGTAAAACACTTGTGAAGAAAGAAAAAGTATTATTAGACTATTCTATATTCTATGCACGGAATGTTGAGAAATTAACTTCCTTATCAAATCAATTTCTTAAACGAGTTATATCTAATTGAATCAAGTACCATTATTTCATTACAAATCATTTTGTTTCTTATACAATAGAAATATCAGAATTTTTCAAGGAGTGTATTTTTATGAAAATAAAATTTGCTTCATTAGAGGATTTAGAATGGATTAACAGTCAATATAAAACAGTTGGATTTGTGCCAAGTGATTTAAAAAAAGATAAAGTGGCAATTGTGACATACAACGGAGAATATGCGGGACTTGGACGTTTAGTTCAGATTGATGAGAATACTATCGAAATGGGTGGTATTTATATCCTACCTAAATATAGAGGCAATAAATTAGCTGGAGATCTTGTCTCTTTTTTAGTACAAGAAGCAAAACAGTCGGATGCATCTCATGTTTATTGTATCCCTTTTGAAGAACTTGCCACTTTTTATAAAAAATATGGTTATAAAGAAGTTAACGTTAATCAAGAGACTGTTCCGCCTACCATCCTGACTAAATATACATGGTGCTTACAGGAATATGATAAAAATGTTTTGTTGTTTAAATTATAAGCATTTTTAAATCTCGACTTTATTTCATTTTCTTCTTCAAAACAAAAAGACAGTATGTAAAATTATACATGCTGTCTTTTTCATCTATAAACAATCCTATATATTATTTTTTATCCATCTGTATCAGTGCTTTTTTGGGAATTTCATTTCGTTGAACTTCTTCATATGTGGAAATCCCTTTATATCCCTCGCTATTTGGTTCATCAAATACATACACACGTAAAAAAGAATTTAGCTTTAAATTTTTATTAGCATCGAACTTAATACTCGTTTTATTTCCATCTTTATCATATGCCATTACGTTATACTCGTAACGCTTCCAGGTAGGATCATCTTTATCTACCTGATATTCTTTTCCATTCTCCGTAATATGAACATACATTTTTTCTTTACCCCATTTTTGCTTCATTTCAGCTAAATCCCAATCAGAATCTAAAAAGGCATTCATTAAAAGACCTAATAATACGAGAAAAGCAATCAAAGTTATTAACAGTTTCTTCATGTTTTCAACCTCTTGTTTTGATAGTATGTGACACCTCGTATACTATCAGAAAGCTTTTGATCTATTTATCTATTTTCCTTACAAAAACCTTACACTTTTGTAATACATTCGAACTGATTTTGAATGAGCGAGAATCCCCTTTCCCTTCACTAAATTACAACCTTTCTACCTAAATTTTCGAATGAGAATATTATTATTCATAAATTGAGAATTATAATAAGGAAACAATTTCATGTTTCCACTAAAAAACGTTATAATAAACTGTAGCCTCTACGATTACGTTATAAAGGAGAATGAAACAATGGCTAAAATTAAAGTATATCAAGCAAAAGAAGAAAATATGGAAGCAGTAAAAAACATCATTGATGTGGAGGAGCAAAATCCGACTACTGCTGACTTACAAAATCTTTACGAGTGTGTATTAGATACAGAGGATATGGCATTGCCTGAATCATATATGGAAGAAGATATTTTAATCGATTCTATTGAAGTAATGGTAAACGTTTCTCAAAATAAATTAAGAGACCTAGGTACATACGATGTAATTGAAGTACAAAACAAAGGCAAAAAAACACAAATTTTATTATTAGCAGACGAAGAATACGAAGTAATTGAAGGCTAATTGGTTACATTACATACGAAAAACTCCTTTCTAATCTAGAAAGGAGTTTTTTCATGTTCTATGCTTTTGATGTCTCTGCTTTTATATTTTCGTGCTCTTTCTTATATACCATTCGCTCATTCCCCATAAAGAAGATAAATACGAATGCTAAACCTGCTGGAACTAATGCCCACATAAACGTATGAACGATAGAACTAGAAAGTGCTTCAATAATTTCATCTAATATTTGCGGAGGAATTTGAGATCTTGCGCCTTCTGAAAGGATTGCTCTTGAATCCCCTAGCACATTACTATTGATTCCGCTCCCCATTCCTTTAAACGCTTCTTCTAGTTGATCTTGAAAACCTGTTCTTTGAATCATACCAAAGATTGTAATTCCAAGAGTCATCCCTAACGAACGAACAAAGTTACTCGTTGAAGTTGCTGATCCTCTTTGGTTCATACCGAAATTATGAATTACAGCCATACTTAATACTGAGAATGAAAAACCTACACCAAAACCCAAAATAATCATATAAATTGTTAACCACACACGACTTGTTTCTGGTGTTAACGTACTTAATAAGAACAATCCACCTAGCATAATAACCGCTGAAATAATCATGATATTACGGTAACTTAGCTTTGATGTTAAAAATCCACCTAACTGTGCTGTAACGACTGATCCTAACATCATTGGTAGTAGTAATAGACCGGAATTCGTTGCAGACCCGCCATATACTCCTTGAATAAATAAAGGAATATAGACAGTTGCTGACATAAAAGCAGCCCCGTAAAATAAAGCGATAATTGTACTCATCCCAAATAAACGCTGTTTAAACATTTCAAACGATATGATAGGTTCTGTCGCTTTTCTTTCTATAAAAATAAACATAATAATTAATATAGCAAATGCCGCGAATAAACTTAAAATAAAAGTAGAATCCCAATCATACTTCTGTCCACCAAGTTCTAGTGCAAACATTAAGCAAACGACTGCACCAACTAATGTAATTGCACCAAACCAATCAATCTTTTGTTTTTGGTGAACGCGTGATTCTTTATAGAAGAATACAATAAAAATAAGTGATAGAATCCCTAACGGTAAGTTAATATAAAACACCCAGTGCCAGCTAATGTAGTCTGTAATATATGCACCAAGTAACGGACCGAAAATACTAGATAAACCAAACACTGCACCAAACAATCCACCCATTTTCCCACGCTTTTCGGGCGGGAAAATATCAAACACAATCGTAAATGCAATTGGAACGAGTGCTCCGCCGCCAATACCTTGGATCGCTCGATAAATACCTAACTGTGTAATATTTTCTGCTGTACCACAGAGTGCCGAACCAATCATAAAAACAATTAAACCAAAAATAAAGAATCGTTTTCTACCATACATATCGGATAGTTTCCCAAAGATCGGCATACCCGCCATTTCTGCCACCATATAAGCTGATACAACCCAAACAAAGTTTTCTAATCCACCTAAATCACCAACAATTGTTCCCATCGCTGTCACAACAATGGTATTATCCATTGATGCCATTAAAATCCCTAGCAATAAACCCGCAACAACAAAGCCGAGTTTACTATTCTTCGCAACCATATTACTTGCTCTCCCTCTTACATCTATATATGTTTATGTTCTTTTACAACTGATTTTCCTTTTTGATTAAAACTCGTATGATATTCTACAACACTGATTTCACAACCAGGACCAATTGTAACATTGTTTCCTCTTACTATTTCAGCTACTGTGTGTTCTAAATAAATGTCATCGCCTTCAATAATTGATGCTTGAAGATTACCAGTATGGCTTGTAAAAGGAATAAATCTAGCTTTTTTTCGTACGGTAATCTTTTTTCCTCCAATTTCTTTTACTTTACTTCCTTCATACCGCAATGAAATGTGAATATTTTCAGCATTTAAAAGCCCTTCACTTTCAAGGCCACCAGTTAATAAAAGTTCTTCTACTTCAATATCTTGTTGTACGGTAAGACCCCCTTTAATATCTACAAAATTCCCAGTAAGCTTTCCATTAATCTCAAACATTCCTCTAATTTTTGTTTTGTTTATATGACAATCACTCTGAACTTGTGTATTACCGTATACTTTCACATACTCAGCATGCAAACTACCTTGCACTTCACTATCTCCATATACAATATAAGAATTTGTCGTCATATCCCCACGAACATCACTTGTTCCATAAGCTTTAAATTCATTACAACTCACATCATTTGAAATTGTTCCTTCGCCTCGAATTTTCACCTTATTATAAGCTCCGCCAGATGAACTACCAGAACCATTCAAAGTGAGACTATTTCGCTTTTCCATTGCCATTCCTCTCTTCATAAAAAATTAAACTTGTTGAACTTCTTTTACTTTCGCGTTTTTATCAACATTAAGAACTCCTGTATATTCAATAAGTCCAATCTCACAATTTGGGCCTACCGTAACATTGTTACCTCTTACTGTATTAATCTGCACGTGATCAATATCAATGTTGTCACCTTCTAATAATTCAGCTTCTAAATGTGATCCAAACACCGTTTTAAAAAGCCTACTAAACGCTGTTGATCTGTGTCTTACTTTAATTGTTTGCCCCCCTATTTCTTTTGCTCTACATGTACCGTGAATATCGATGTCAATTTCATCTGCACTTAGCAAGCCTCCGATTGTGAACTGTCCTTCTGACGAAAAGATATCTACTTCGCAATTACCGTCAATAGTCGCTTGCCCACAGATTTTAAGCTCTTCACCTTTCAAAGTACCACCAATTGTTCCTTTACCAGCAATTTTTAAATTGTTAGCCTTTACATCTTTTGTAATCGTTGCTTTTCCATCAATTCGCATGTTTTCAGTATCTACTTTCCCATCAACTTTGCCAGAACCGCTAATTCTTGTACGTTCACTTTTTAAATCACCATTCACATTACCTGACCCGTTGCATTCAAAATCATCGCAATCTATATTTCCATTAACAGTCCCTTTTCCATTTAACTGTACTTTATGAAACTCCCCACCATTAGAAGAACCATAACCATTTATAATTAATTTTTCTGATCGCATCATTTTTCCCCCACTACAATAGTTTTGATTTTAACGCTTCTGTATATTGCATGATTGCTAAACGTACGACTATCTTTGTTCCTTTTTCAAAAAGTAAATCATCTACATTTGAAACTAAGAAACATGTAGAAACACCAAGCTTTCGAACCACAACTAATTCGCTATTCTTTTGTTTCATGATTTCATAGTGCTCGCGCAGCACCTGCAAGACCATCTTGCCTTCTTCTAAACTAATCTCTCCAGATTGAAGTAATTCTTCTAAAATGTATACATAGAGAATTTCAACAAATTGAAATTCCGCCGGTTTATTCGTTTGATCTATAAAAAATTGCACAACCGGTTCTGAGGCAATGCCTTTTCGGATTATATCTTCTTTCGTTAAAGAAATCTCTGTTACACTTGGCGAAAACATATTCGCTAACTCATCTAGAGACAACTCCTCTTTCATCGTTTGAATTTTATCAATACGCTCTAATATTTTTTCTTTCGGAAAAAATGTTTCTTGCCCTGTAAAAGTCGATTTCCTGACAAACCAATCTTCTGGTATTAAATTCTTTCGTTTCCACCTATATAGTTGCCCGTATGAAATACCAGTCAGTTCCAATAAATCTTTTTTTGAAATTAAATCTGTACTCAACTGTACAACACTCCTTCCTAATAACAATGTAACATAACACTGTTACGATGTAAATGGGTGTTTATAAAAATATGCGTAACAATGTTCAAAGTCAAACTTTTTTATTCCATACAAAAAGGCCCTTTCGTACTCCATTAAATACCGAAAGAGCCCTTTTATATCAAGGTTTAAACCATATATGATAAAAATCAATCCATCCCTGAGAATTAATCCTTATATTTTGTACTTTTTCATGTGTACTTATGTGCTGTTTGTTACGATATAAAGGAATAATATGAAGATGACGTAACAATGTGCCCTCTACGTTGCGTAACAGTGTAATTCGCTTTTCTACATTAGGTTCGATAAAATATGAATGTAATTGTTCATTAAAATCAAGAGAGCTATGTTGATTTATAAAACTATTTTTCGAAAGAAACATTTGTAAAAAACTTAGTTCTATTTGCTCACTGATTGTAGCACTATCATGAATGATATCTGCTTGTTCAATTGTTTCCAAGCGTAATAATTCCTGTGCACCGAGGAAATGTATTTCGATCGTAATCCCATACTTTGCACATTCTCTTTGAATCCACTTAGAATCTTCCACATGATCTTGTTCTTTAAACGTATACAAATATAATATCTCCCTATTATATTTGCTCTTTTGTAGAAGGGTATTGATATCCTCATTTATTCTCCAAGCTGCACGATTTCCTAGTAATAATTCATCTGCTGCCTCACCGCGTTCTCCCTCTAACTCATCTATCATTTTATTACTATGGATTATTTTATATAACGCTTGCCTAAATGTAATATCTTGTAACGGTCCTTGTTTTTTAGTATTTAACGTAATATATGTTACGTTTGATTCCATTTTAGAAAGTTCTTTATGAGGGCTCTCTATACCTTTATGCTCAGCCTTCATCAATACATCATATTCATCCATACTTTTCGGTACATTCCAAAGCTCAATTCGATCCAGAAAGGGCCGTTCACGAAAATACGAATTATGCGCTTCTAAGACAAAGATCGAATCATTATTTTCACGTAGTTTAAATGGTCCTGTTCCGCTTAAATTGGCTTCCTCATCTTTCGTTATAATAGAACATTGTTCTGAGCCTAAAATATGTAATAATAATTTGTTTTCGGTATGTAAGTAAATCTCCACAACATGTTCATTTACAATATGGATTCTTTCAACATGTTGCAACATCCATACATACGGATTATCCTCTATATTCATAAATCTATCGAATGTGTAGGCAACATCGTGAGCTGTGAAACGTTTACCATTATGAAATTGCACACCTTTACGTAAATAAAAAGTCCACACTTTTTGGTCGTCATTATATTCCCAATGAAATGCAAGTCTCGGTTCTATTACATTTGTACTTCCGTTAACATATACAAGAGTGTCGTATACATGTTTTATCATATGACATTCTGAACGCAACGTAGCATAAACGGGATCCATAAAAATCTTCGGACTCATTTCAACTTGTAAACGAAGTACATCTTGTCTACCTTGGGTAGTTATTTCAATTTGATAACCAAATATTGAGTTTATCCAATTTTGAAATTGCTTTTGCAATGATGGAAAATACAAAATGTATTGCTCAACAAACTCTTTCCCGCCTTTTACATCCCCCTGTTTCGTTATCTCTTTCCCCTTTTCTAAAATTAAAGAAATAGGATCTTTTTGAAACGATAACTTTGATCGATTCCCTCTTCCGCGTCCTGGAAACCAACAAATCCAACCTAGCTCTTCTAATTTTTTTATAATAAATTTACTATTGCGATCGGTACAAAATAACGTTTCCGATATGTTTTGTAGTGATATTTCTATTTTTTCTTCCCCTGTTCTCCCTTTTCCATATTGGAGCCACAACTGGACATACTGATCCAATATAACCATACCCATCCCCCTAAAAGGTGAAAAATTCTATTCTTTCATTCTACCCTTTTTCATTTCTTGCTTCTATCTTAAGATTTCTATATAGAAAGGAGGAAATAAAGAATGAATCATCTCATAAAACGTTATAGTAAACCAATCTGGATTCGATTATTAGGCGAGTTATTAACTAGAACAACTGAGGCTATGTTAGCAATCATTTTTATTGTACATGTCAATAAAGCATTAGAAGGTAATGTAATCCTTACAATGCTTCTGTTTGGATTACAACCACTTTCTGATATTGTGTTCACAATCATCGCTGGAGGCGTAACGGATCGCTACGGCAGAAAGAAAATTATGTTACTGGGATTATTCGTGCAGGCAATTGCAATTGGCGGGTTTATTTTTGCTGCATCAGTCCCCTTCTTTGCTTTGTTATATGTGATGAATGGTATCGGCCGCTCCTTATACATTCCTGCTCAGCGTGCTCAAATTGCAGATTTAACTGCGTCAGAACAGCAAGCTGAAATATTCGCAGTTCTTCAAACGGTAGGCGCGATTGGTGCTGTGATCGGTCCGTTAATTAGTGCCTTTTTTTATAGCAGTCATCCTGAATACTTATTTCTCATTCAAGCTGTAACTCTTAGTTTGTATGCCATTCTCGTATGGACACAGCTTCCGGAAACGGCTCCTATGATTCAAGCGAATAAAAAATCTACACAAGTAACAACGCGGAAGACATTTATCTTTAAGCACTATGCTGTATTTGGACTTATGTTATCTACTCTTCCGATTAGCTTTTTCTACGCCCAAACGGAAACAAATTATCGCGTATTTGCAGAAGATATCTTTCCAAATTTCTTATTCGTTCTTGCATTTATCTCGACTTGTAAAGCTGTAATGGAAATCATCCTAAAAGTTGGCCTTGTGAAATGGTCTGAACGATTTTCAATGCCCAAAATAATCGTGATTTCATATATTTGTTATACGTTGGCGGCCATTGGTTATGGTTATTCCACAACATTATGGTCGCTCTTCTTTACATTGCTTTTCCTTACAATTGGTGAAAGCATTGCTTTAAATCATTTACTCCGATTTGTTTCAGGAATCGCACCGAGTCACATGCGTGGATTGTATTTTTCTATTTACGGAATACATTGGGATATTTCTCGAACGTGCGGACCTGTTCTTGGAGCAGTTATATTAAGTCATGTAAGCGGCAGCACCTTATTCTATATTTGTGCTTGCTTATTACTAATCGGTGGAATCGTTCAAACTTACTTTGTTTATTCAGTAGAGCGGAACAAATCAAAAGAGCTGTCCTTATAACAGAACAGCTCTTTTTCTTATCTATTATCCTGCCATATTATTAATACTGTCCTCTGGGGAGAATACAGAAATATGATCCACTTTGCCAGTAGAATTAGGGATAACAAATTTTAATTCAAATTGATCATTCGCTTTATAAATATATATTTTGTCATTCCCATTTACCTTAGTCGACATTGGTTTACCTAAAACTTTTTCGATTTCCTGTAAAGTAAGCGTTCGAAGTTCTGGATGGTTGGAACGAACGTCAAAAATTTGAGATCCTTTATTAAATCCAATGACAGCATTTTGACTCGTATAAGTAGCATACATGCCTTTACCTGCTGGCTCAGTTTTATCAGCTTCCCCCCATGCCTTTTCAACTTCTTCAATATCCCCTGTATGTGCAGCAAATGAAACATTTGGCACTTTTCCTTGTTTAGCTTGTTCTAATAAGTTCTTAATTTGACTACTTGTTTTGGAGTCTATGGATGAGTTTGATGGATTTTGTGGCTTTGATTCGGAATCTGTTGTTGTTGATTTATCTGAAGATGAGTTTTCATTTTTCTTTTCAGCTGAATCAGGAGAAGAATCCGGTTCCACTTCGGAAGTCTTCTCAGGTGTTTGCGTAGTTGGTTTCTGTTCATCAGAACCCTTGCAAGCTGTTAGAGCTAGCATACATATTAATACGAGAAAGCACGTTACCATTTTCATAAGAGTTTTCATACTTGCAGCCTCCTAAGTTATAGCACTCACCCTTGCATTCAATCCATTACTCTGCTTTTCGAACCGAATTAATATCATTTTACATCCTAAAAAAATCCTCTAATATATATTCCACTTCTCTCCTGAACGAATTTAATCCTCCATAAAATGAAACTTAAATCAATTAGGATTTGTAATTATCACTTACTGATTATGAACTCATACCTAGCAGACTTTTACAGACCTTTTATCTTCCGCCTAACTTCTTTTTTGCTGAAATTTAAGGTAACGGGATAAAGTGAAACTTCCATCAGTAGGGGGAGCTTCATCCCCCACTGATGGTTAGTTGAACGAATCGGGCTTTTACGGGCAGTTGTCCCCACCTATCTTCCTCGTTTCTCTCTGAATCTTAAGGTGGCGGGTCTTACTGCCCACGAATAGCGGGATAAAAATAGGGCACGAATGTATGAAATGTATTCAAATAAAAAAGGCTGCCCTATTAAAGGGCAGCCCCAAATATGTAGTTATACTTCAATACTTTTTCCATCTTCAACGATATGATAAAGTAAATGAGCTAAATGATGAATCGGACCATATTCTTCCTCTTCTTCATCTGTTTCACCTTGGAACTCAAGATCATTTAAGTACAGCGCTAAAAATTGATAGAATAATTTCAAATCAAATCCGTAGCAAGCACTTGGTTCTTCGTGATCACCTTCATATTGCAACATTAAGTATTGTTCATTTCCTTCTGCATCTTCTGCATCAAAGAATACAAAGAAACCGACATTTGTATCTAAATCAAATAGATGACGAGTACCGTTTTCTGTTGCTTTATTGAAGTCCTCTTCACTTAACTTATGTACTGTTGTTGCTTTTGCATTGTCTTCTTGATGAAAGTTTACTGTAAATGATTTCAATGCTGACACCTCCTGATTGTATAACAGTAGCATAACAGATTAGGACAAATAATACAAAAATGGATCGCTGACAATTGTCAGCGATCCACCTAATTTCACTTTCGTATCGCACGCAGTAATAAGCTGACAATAAAAATTAAAACAATGGCACCAATTAATGCTGGAATAATTGCGTACCCTCCAATAACCGGTCCAAACGTCCCCAATAACGATGTTCCAAGCCAAGAACCGATAATCCCAGCAATAATATTTCCAATTACACCACCAGGTATATCTTTACCAACGATTAAACTTGCCAACCATCCTAAAATACCTCCGACAATTAAAGACCATATAAATGCCATATCACTACCTCCTTCATTTTATAAAACAAAAATAATAATCCGAAATCATTGCTTATCATTAGTTATGTTACTTTTTCAATAAGTTATGCGTTAAATGCCACGTATTACTTTTTATATAATTAAATTAATACAGTTTTGTACCCATTTAAAATAAATTATTTTTCCAATTCATATTATTCCTCGATAATATTATAGCCTTATCCCCTTAGAACAATCATGCTTCAACATTGTTCTGATAAATTCTTTTTTTTATGGTTGATAACTAAAATCGACAACGATTCTTTGTATAGGCCTATTATCAAATCTTGTGGGTTTAACAATTTTTCTAAAATCTGCTACAATCCCAAGAATATCGAGTGTGCATGTTTTATCAGCATACATTAAGGTAACTGCATCATTAATACCGAAATCTCCAAAAAAGATTATTTTTATTAACTCGCCTCACTCCTCTTCATCATATTCTACTATTATTATTATGCGAAAAAGACAAGACGGTGAAACAGTAAAAAATAAAAAAGCCGCCTATTTACTGGCAGCTTCCATCTTTTTATATGACAGGTATGCTAATACGTTCTTACTTGCGTTATATTTTGGATTGTTTCCTTTTCTCGGCTCCCTGACATGTGTCTGTTCGAATCCAGGAATTTCAGGCATCCTCTCCAAAAATTCAACAATCTCTTTTTCAGTTCCCTCAATACGTACACGAATCATTATTACTACTCCTCAATCCTCGTTTTCTCTGTATTAAGTATAACGTACTCGGGAAAGACTGCAAGATAATTATCTTTTTAGCGTTGAACTTTTCTGACATACAAAGAGTGCCATCTCAGTATAAAACGATTCTACTTTATTATTTTCAAAATAAATTTTGAAAAACTCCTTCATTTCATTTGAAGTTTTCATCATACAATCAGTTAACTTGGAGCGTGTTTGCGATGGGACGTCCATCATGTTACACCACCAATCAAAATTGAATTGTTTTTCAAATGTGAAACATGATTGCATTTGTAAACCTTGTTTTTCTAATAATGAAATCCATTCTGTTTTTTTCAAAGCTCGCCTGTGGCTCGGATCACGTTTCTTCTCAATAAAATTATAAAATGTATCATATTCTGGATTTTCGGGAGAAACATTATCAATTAAAATGAAGAGTCCCTTTTCTTCTAATGTTCGATGTACTTCGTAAATGAACTGAGACGGATTTTGGAAATGATGCGCTGCAATACGGCACACTACTGTATCAAATGATGCATTAGAAAACGGTAAATCCTCTGCATTTCCAGCTACAAATGAAACATTATCATGTCCATTGGAACTAATGAACTCTTTTGCTTTTTCTAACATTTTTTCCGTTAAATCAAGAGCGACTACACTTTTATATAACGGGGCTAACGTGTTCGCTACATGTCCACCACCTGTAGCAATATCAAGAAGACGCGTATTTTTATGACTTTGTACTTGCTGAACTAAATATTGTAAATCTGGTCCTTTTGCATGAATTTGACTTTTGACATACTTTTCAGCGTTACTACCAAATTGAGTCTTTACAAGCTCTTCATTACTCATTCTGGATCATCTTCTTTCTATATATATTTATATATTCTTTTTCAGCGGGAATATATAAATATCCTCTTTTAATTAAAGTCTAAAAGAGGCCTTATATTTCTAAACATAAAGAACAAAGTAAATTCCCTCTATTCCTTCTTTATTCAATGGACTAAGAACTCTATTCCCTTCTGATTTTCTTCTTGCTTCATATATTCACGTACATTTGTACTATATGATTGTACGATAAAGGGAAGTGACAATACGAATAATTTTTTTAACACATTCTCTTCATACTCATCAACCCAATCCTTTGTCTCTACACAATGATTAAAAATCAATGTATCGAAACTCCCAAATTCAATTTCTGTTTTACCCACTCCCATTTCTCTTAATAATTCTTTACATAATAACGAGCGTCTATTAATAAAACGCGGAAAGTAATGCGCATAAATCATTTCACGACACTTCTCTCTAATCATTTCTTCAAATTTTATATAATATATTTCAATTCCTAAATAGAACGCTCCTCTCGTTTTCCCACTATACTCCCGCAAAAAATCTTCAATTGTATCATACGTATAATCTTCGTGTGTTTGATTCATATGTACCAAAATACCACTAGAGTTCACAATACATTTAGGGACTGATATGTAATAATAGACAACCCAAAAACAAAGTTTAGCTATTATTTCCTCTTCATGCTCCTGTAAAAACTGATCAAACAATTTCTTAAAAAATGTTTGTATCATAGGTATCCCTCCCACATACATTTTAAAATTATTCCAATTTATTTTCTAATGTGTAAACTTTAATTTTCATCCTTATAAAAACAAAGTTTTACCCAAATCAAAAAGATTGAACTTTCATTATCAAACACGTAATATAGACTCTGACTCTAAAAAATAATAATTAAAATATACGAATGAAAAGGAGGATTTATATACGATTTTTTCTATTTTATAAGACTGTGAGGTTTTGTTATGTGGCGTAATAAAAATGTCTGGATTGTTCTAATCGGTGAGTTTATTGCCGGGCTCGGTTTGTGGCTTGGGATTCTTGGCAATCTAGAGTTTATGCAGAAATATGTACCTTCCGATTTTATGAAGTCGGTTATTTTATTTATTGGATTATTAGCCGGTGTTCTTGTTGGCCCGATGGCTGGTCGTGTTATCGATCAATACGAAAAAAAGAAAGTCCTTCTTTATGCTGGTTTCGGTCGTGTTATCAGTGTTATCTTTATGTTCTTTGCTATTCAATATGAAAGTATCGCCTTTATGATTGCTTTTATGATTGCCCTTCAAATTTCGGCAGCCTTTTATTTTCCTGCATTGCAATCTGTTATCCCGCTTATTGTTCGTGAACATGAACTTTTACAGATGAATGGTGTACATATGAATATTGGAACAATTGCTCGTATTGCTGGAACCTCACTAGGTGGTGTTCTTCTTGTCGTTATGAGTTTACAGTACATGTACGCATTCTCAATGGCAGCATACGCTTTACTATTCCTTTCGACTTTTTTCCTGCAATTTGAAGATCAAAAATCAAATACATCAAGTAAAAAAGCAGCGAAAGATAATAGCTTTATGGAAGTATTTCGAATTTTAAAAGGCATCCCAGTGGCATTTCGGGCACTTATTTTAAGTATTATTCCCCTTTTATTCATCGCTGGTTTCAATTTAATGGTTATTAATATTAGCGAAATGCAACATGATCCAACAATTAAAGGGTTTATTTATACAATTGAAGGTGTGGCTTTTATGTTAGGAGCTTTTGTAATTAAGCGTTTATCTGATTATTTCTCACCTGAGAAATTACTTTATTTCTTCGCCTTCTGTACTGCTTTTGCACATCTCTCACTGTTCTTTAGTGATGTGAAATGGATGGCACTTGTATCATTTGGTCTATTTGGATTTAGCGTTGGCTGTTTCTTCCCGATCATGTCAACAATTTTCCAAACAAAAGTTGAAAAAAGTTATCATGGACGTCTTTTCTCATTCCGTAATATGTTTGAAAGGGTAATGTTCCAAATCGTCTTACTTGGAACAGGATTCTTCTTAGATACAATTGGATTGCAGTATATGGTGCTTATTTTTGGTGTAATTTCATTATTCATTATTTTTATGTCTTTATCAAAACAAAAGCAGACAAGTAAAAATACTTCCCAAGTATCGAACATGTAAAATCCATCTCAAAATTGAGATGGATTTTTCTCTTATTGTAAGAGCTGACCTAAGTCTCCTGTTGTTATATTTCCACTATTGGCTTCATCTGTATCAATATGCATATCTAATGCGTACGAATCTTTTACACGAATTAACACTTGATTAAAAATCAATCCTCTATCTCCTTCTACTTTAACACTTACATATTGTCCATCTTTCACTTGAAATTGGTCAGCGTCTTGAGACGTCATATGTATATGACGCTCAGCGATGATTACCCCCTTTTCAATTTCCAAAGAACCCTTTGGACCAATAAGAGTAATTCCTGGTGTTCCATCAATATTACCTGATGCTCGAATCGGAGCATCCACTCCTAACTTACGTGCATCTGTTTTTGAAATTTCAACCTGTGTAAACTTCCGAATAGGACCAAGAATACGGACCTTTGAGATTTCTGCTTTTTCAGTCTTAATCGTTACTGTTTCTTTCGCTGCAAACTCTCCTGGTTGTGAAAGTTCTTTTGCAACCGTTAGCTCGTATCCTTCTCCAAAAAGTTTTTCTAAATCTTCGTTTGTCAGGTGGATATGCCGATTTGATACGCCAATTGGAATCTGTTTCATCTTAAGCACCTCTTTATCTCATTATCAAATTCATATTTTTAGTATTACCTTCTTTTTCTATTTACACGACAATGTTTTGAACTACATATAAAAAATTGCAGCTTAAAAACTTAGTTTTATATTTTTATTAAAAAGTGATAGAATATAATTATGTGTTTTCAGAATAATAAAAGAATACACAAACTACAGAAATGAAAACACAGTTTTTAGGAGGGGTTTTGATGACTTATACGTTAGCAACCAGAATGAAAGCATTTCAATCTTCTATATTTAGTGAATTAGCAGCCTATAAAAAAGAAAAAATTGCAGCAGGTCACAAAATGATTGATTTAAGTATCGGCAATCCAGATATGCCTCCTGCTGATATTGTAAGAGAAGCTATGGTACATACCGCAAGCGGCAAAGAAAATTACGGTTATACTTTAACAGGTATTCAAGAGTTTCACGAATCAGTAACTGAATATTACAACAATAGCCACAATGTCAAATTAGATCCAAACAATGAAGTTTTATTGTTGATGGGTTCCCAAGATGGACTCATTCACTTACCTATGGTTTTTGCAAATCCAGGTGACCTTATTTTAGTACCTGATCCTGGATATACAGCATATGAAACAGGCATTCAAATGGCAGGTGCAAACCCATACTTCATGCCATTAAAAAAAGAAAATGACTTTTTACCTAATTTACAAGACATTCCTAAGGAAATTGCTAAACAAGCAAAAATGATGATATTAAACTTCCCTGGAAACCCAGTTCCAGCAATGGCACATGAAGATTTCTTCAAAGAAGTCATCACCTTCGCAAAACAACACAATATCATTGTAGTACATGATTTCGCCTATGCAGAATTTTATTACGATGGAAAGAAACCAATCAGTTTCTTATCTGTTCCTGGCGCCAAAGAAGTTGGTGTTGAAATTAATTCCCTATCCAAAAGCTATAGCTTAGCTGGTAGCCGTATTGGTTATATGATTGGAAATGAAGAAATTGTAGGTGCACTTACACAATTTAAATCAAACACAGATTATGGCGTGTTCTTACCAATTCAAAAGGCAGCATCAGTTGCTTTACGCCAAGGGGCTGAGTTCTGTGCAAAAAACCGCATCATTTACCAAGAACGTAGAGATACTTTAGTTGATGGTTTTGCTTCTTTCGGTTGGAACGTTGAAAAGCCTTCCGGTAGTATGTTCGTATGGGCTGAAATACCAAAAGGTTGGACTTCATTAGAATTTGCCTATGCATTAATGGATCGTGCAAATGTTGTTGTAACGCCTGGTCATGCTTTTGGACCACATGGGGAAGGATTTGTTCGCATCGCACTTGTCCAAGATAAAGATATGTTACAACAAGTTGTTGAAAATATTAAAAATAGCGGTATTTTCTCTCTCGAAAAAGCAGATGCTTTAGTTAAAAATTAATTACAAATCCCTGCTTACTTTTGGCAGGGGTTATTATTTTCTATTTTGAATAAAGAATTGGAGATTTCTATGGATATTACAAATATTAACAGTGCATTACCCCATCGCTATCCATTTTTAATGATTGATAGAATCACAGAAATTAAAGCCGGAAAATCAGTGAAGGGATATAAATTAATAACAAGTAATGAATGGTTTATAAATGAGAATCAAAACAGTATGCCTCATATGTTAATTGTAGAGGCACTTGCACAACTTGGAGCATTTGTAGGGACAAGTGAATCTAATGGATTAGGATTTCTTTCTTCATTAGATGGTGTAACATTTAATGGCACTGCTACACCTGGTGACAAGCTAGACTTGCACTATGAAGTCCTACGAAACAAGCGGGGGTTTATTCTCGGCAAAGGAGTTGCTTCCATAAACGGAAAAACAATTGTTACAATTGAAAAGTTACTAGTTTACATCACTAAATAAAGATTTAATTATAGGTGTTGATTTTTACAACTATATAATGATAGGGGATACAAAAATGAAGAGCGCCGTCGGTATTGATGCCGGAGGAACACTAACAAAAATTGCTTATTTTAACGAAGACAATGAATTACATTTTAAAAAATTTTACTCCCATGAACAAAACAAAATTAAAGATTGGTTAAATAAAAATAAGTGTATAAATAGACTGTCTATAACTGGTGGTAAGGCTGAGCAATTACAAACATTATTTTTAGGAAAATATAAAATAGAGCCCCTCACTGAATTTGAGGCTACACTTGCAGGTGTTCATTATCTTATTGACGAAGAAAAGCATGCCATGAATAACTTTGTTTTAACAAATATCGGTACAGGTACGTCCATTCATTATGTCCATAACAACAAGTATATTCGTGCTGGTGGAACGGGTATAGGCGGTGGCACTATCATGGGGTTATCAAAACTATTAACAAACATCGATTGTTTTGAAGAAGTAATTCAGCATACAAAACTAGGATCTAGGCGGAATCTTGATATTACAGTTGGAGATATTTATAGTGGCGTTCTCTCCCCTATTGATAGCAATTTAACAGCCAGTAATTTCGGAAAAGCTGCTATTAACGAATCAAATTATAACAATTCAGATTTACTCGCCACCCTTCAAGGCCTTGTTGGTGAAGTAGTTACTGCACTAAGCCTTCAATTTGCAGAAGCAAAAGATATGGATCATATCGTTTATATTGGATCTGCACTATCAAACAATACACATCTGCAAGGAATTATAGGTAATTATACTGTGTATCAAAATAAAAAACCTATCTTCTTACAAGATCACGGTTTTTGCGGGGCTATTGGGGCTTTATTGCGTACAACAAAATAAATTTATTATTAAGAAAACATTAATCAAAATTGAAAAAGACATCGAAAATCATAATAGCTGTAATCTTTGTTTGTACTTGTATTGGTCTATATACTATTTTCAATTGGTTATTTTCATAATATATGATTCAATAAAAAAACCTTACTTTTATCAAAAAGCAAGGTTTTTTTACTAAGACTTACAAAGGAAAGAAACTCAATAAAATGCATATCATTAAAAAAGAAAAGAACCAATTTTTTTGTTCCTTTTGTACGTCTTCTTTAACTACGCACCTGTTAGTTAAATATTTGATTGTTGTGTATTATTTGGCATACTTCTACACCAACTAATAGCAATTTCTTCACCCCCTTTTCTTTTTAATATCACATCATCATATTCTTTAGTCATTGACCTATAAACTTGTTCTCTCATAAATGTGTATTTATCTATAAAATAGTTATTTCTTCGTAATCACCCCTGTAAACCTTACAAAATTGTTAGCTCTTACCTGGTTTTATGGAACAATTGAGCCCTTACTCTCACTATATATCACATTTTCCTAACCTCTATGGGCATCCACACAGTCATATAGGTTTTGACCTACATATTGTACACAAAGTAATTACTTACTGTTTTCGGGGGATTATTGGTACACCGTCTGCCTTAAATCAACGGAGGTATGAAAATGATAAATTTTAATTCTTTTCATGGGACTGTCACCATGATTAGTGATTTCATTGTAGGGCAAAATGCCGAAGAAGAAGGCTGCTATAAATTAATGTCTGTAGAAAACGGATTGGGGACTATAGTAAACTTCGTCGTTTCACCCACAACTTACTTCGTAGACCATGTAGTGGTGTCAGTAGGAGATAAAGTGACTGGATACTATGATGGGAATGCACCTGTTCCTCTTATATACCCGCCACAATACCGAGCACTTGTAATGGTAAAAGATAGCCCTTATCAGAATGTAAAAGTAGATTATTTTGATAGTCAACTGAAAAGTAGTGATGGACGATTACAATTAAATATATCTCCATATACCCAAATAGTATTAACAAATGGGCAACCCTACTCAAGAAACCCTACAAACCGAAATCTAATTGTTATCTATGGACCTGCCACAAAAAGTATCCCGGCCCAAACCACACCCTATAGAATCATAGTTTGGTGTTAAAGATTATTATAGAAAATGTCTGTTTCGCAAATAATTGTTCTAACACAAAAAACTCGTCCATTTTTGGCGAATTTTTTGTGCTTTGTGCTGGGGTCCAGAAACTCCATAAGAAGTATGTTCGTTATTTTGGCTTATAAAAGAAAAGATTGTACTACTATTATAAGAAGTTTTTTCAATTAACCTACCCCGTTAGCACAATAAGAAAAACGCGTCTCTACTTATTGTAGAAACGCACCCGTTAGTAAAAGAAGAAATTAATTAATCACCCTAGTCTTATTCCACAACCGATGAATGTGTTTTAGTTACATGAACTGACTGTAAGAATGCATTCATCTCCCCTACAGAATAAATATATAACTCATGCATCGCACGTGTACAAGCAGTATAAAATAATTTCCGTTCACTTTCTCGACTGTATTTTTTCTTTGATGCATCATAGATGATAACCGCATCAAACTCTACCCCTTTCGATAAATACGATGGGATAATCAAAATACCTGTATCAAACGAACTCGTTTCTTTCTTAATGAGACGAACTTGTAATGATGTTTGTAAAGCATGATACGCTTCTTCACTTTCTTTCGCTGTTTTACAAATAACTGCAATTGTTTTGTGTCCACTTTGCTTCAACTGTTCGATTTGATCCACAATCTTTTTATGATGCACTTTTCCTTCTTTCACTTCCGTTATAATCGGTTGTTTGCCTTCACGCTGAAACGGTTCAATTTCATGCCCATCTGTAATTAACTGCTTCGTAAATTCAATAATTTGTTTTGTGGAGCGATAACTACGCTTAAGAACGATCCTTTCACTCAGCTCTTCCCCATACAATGCATTTAATTGTGAAAATTCATTCTCTGATGCATGTTCATAAATAGTCTGATTAAAATCGCCTAGTATTGTCATTTTTGTATGAGGAAATATTCGTTTCAAAAATGCATATTGAAATGCAGAATAATCCTGTGCTTCATCAATAAATATGTGCTGCACTGATGTATTTTTTTGCAATTCTTCCAGTTGATCTTTCATATATAAATAAGGTGTTGCATCCTCATATGACATATAAAAATCTTGTATTTTTTCTATTGTTTCTTCACATATCTCATTCCATCTTTGTGGTAATTTATTTTCTTCTACAAGTTGCTTAGCAAACTCGGGATCTTTAAATAACTGTAGATACAATGCTGGTGTATGAATAAATTGTAATTTTTTTACACGTCTTCGGAGCGGCTTAAAATGTTCTTTCACAACGATAGCCGCTAACATATTTTGTTCACGTTCAAAATCATCAAACGTACCATCGGAATATTCTTGTTTTTGCTGTAATTTCTGATGAACTTTTGCGTATGTTTCTTTATCTAATAGCTGGACTTCTTCTTCCACCCAAAGTTCTTTTCTCTCTATTTTTTCTTGTTCCTTCAGCTCCTTTAACAACCACTCAGAAATTAACTTTATTCGGTTCGGAATTCGCACCGAAGAATCAAATCCATAAAATTGTTCTTTCATTTGTTCTTTAGAAATTAATACTTCCCCTCTAAATTTTATATCTTTAAATAACATACCTTCTCGTTTTAAATAAGACACATACTGATCTACTACTTCAATAAAATCAGAGCTTGCTTTATATTTAATTCCTTCTAATCGTGTTTCATAACTCTTTTCTTCCATTCTTGTCAGTACATATTCCATTTGTGTAAATGGATCTTCTAATTCAAACTTCTTATCAATATGACGCTCTAAGTATTCTTGAAATGTCGTTTGCTTCATATTGTCTTCACCAAGTTCCGGTAATACCGTAGATACATAACTATTAAACATCGAGTTCGGAGAAAAAAGAACGATTTGATCAGCATGTAATGTATCTCGATAACGATATAATAAATATGCGACGCGTTGAAGCGCTGCCGATGTTTTACCGCTTCCTGCAGCTCCTTGCACAACAAGTAAACGACTTTTTTCATTCCGGATTATTTGGTTTTGTTCCTTTTGAATTGTTGAAACAATGCTTTTCATTTGTGTATTAGCGTTATTTCCTAATACTTCTTGTAGTAATTTATCGCCAATCGTAACTCCTGTATCAAACATACTTATAATTTGACCATTCCGAATCACATATTGCCTTTTTAATGTCATTTCACCCGAAATTGTCTCTTTAGGTGCCACGTATTTTGCTCTTCCTACAGAATAGTCATAATACAAACTTGATATAGGGGCTCGCCAGTCATATACAAGAAATTGTTCTGTATTTTCATCGTAGAATGAGTGAATACCAAGATAAATAGCATCCTCACTTTTTTCACCGTCTTCTAAAAAATCTATCCTTCCGAAATATGGTGATTGTTGTAATCTTTTTAACCCTTTTAGTTGATTATAAGCATGGCGATGACTTTGCTCTCGTTCAGATAATAACTCTGCTTGTTGTTTAATGCTTGCTGCTGTTTCAATAGCCTCTTCTGTATTATCAACGTTCACTGTTACATCGTCCCAAAAATGTTTTCGAATCTGAACAACATCCTTGATTGCTGCACTTGTGTATTGCTCTAATGTATCAATATGTTTTTCAATCTTCCCCACTACTTCTTTCACACGATGTTGTTCCTGTTTCCATTCTTGACTTGTTTTTTCCATATCGCCACTCCTTATCAACTGATCGTTCTGATGCTCATTGTTTGATGCTATAACAAATTCAATAAAAAGTTTGACAAACAAGCAATTGATTTGTTATAATTAAATTGGATAATTATTGAGTTTTTATAAAAATAAACAATGAGCGTTTTTCCATTTTAACACATATATATGAAAAAGCAATCAAAAAAGAGATACTAAATAGTATCTCTTTTTTATTTTTGAAGTTGTATTTCAAATTCTATTATTGATTTTCCACCTTCTCCAATACGTTCAACAGTTAGTTTTTCAATTATACATTGCAATCTCATGCTTAATTTCGGCATTTTCTCCGCAATTTTCATTGCCAGTTTTTCATTTTCTTTTCGGCCAACTGTAACGTGTGGTATATAGGGTATATCACTTCGCAAAAATTCCGCTAAAGGTCCTTTGTATAACTCATCATGTAACTTTCTTACCTGTTCCGTTCCTTTTTCAACACGTAGGAACAAATAATTACCTTCATGACTTATGCAATCAATAAGCTCAATTTCTATTGGATGAACCTCTTCCAATTTTCGGGCTATATGTGCCCTGAGTTCATCATTAGAAATTGCACTTTCAAAAGGAAATACAAGTGTAATATGTGGTTGAATTAGTCCGAATAAAGGATCATGCTTTTTTCTAATTGCTTCAATTTCATCTATTTGTATCCCCTCTAGAAAAAGTAATATAGTGCGCATTTCCTCTTCTCCCTTCAATTAAGACAAGAACATCAATTCTATGAAATTTCACGAAAAACTTTTCTAAATTGTTTAGCGCTCTATTTCAATTTTCATTTCCCATCCACATTTACATGCCCTTTTGAAATAATCTAAATGTTGAATTTTATATTAGGGACGATTTTATCTTGAATTGTCATTGTTGTTTCAATTGTGCACCCTGCTCCTGCATGTGTATCAGGCATAATCCGAATTTTACTTTCTTTCGCAAATTCCTGGTTACAAAGATCAATGATTTGTCCTGCTGCAGTCTCTTCAACATTGTTTGTGAACACTTTTGCTTTGTTGTATTCCCCTTGAAATCCAAGCATGTCATTTTCTCCCTTTCTTAACATAAATATTTTTTATATTCCTTTCACACAAACAATATCCTTCACAACAAACATTCCATACTTCCTCAAAACTCCCTTTCAAAATATACACATTTTAATCAAAATTAAAAATTTTCTTTTTTTGTGTTTACAATTATCCATTAATTGTATATACTTACTAACGTAAGAAAAAAATTCCAAAAGGAGGTCGATTGAAATGATGAAATTAAAATTACATGCCGCATCTGTTTTACAATTAAATATAAGTTCGACCACCCTAATGGAGAATTAAAAAATCGTTTCCTATTTTCTTTAACTAACAAATTCGCCACAGGAGGTCGTATACTTTCCTGTGGCTTTTTCATGCCCTGCCACAGGAGAACTGTATCCTCCCGTGGCTTTTTTGTGCGATTTTTTAGTCTCTTACACGATTTATTAAAGAAAGGAGCAAATATCCAATGACTTTTCGAGTATTCTTTTTAACGATTACCATTCAAAGAAATTCATTTTCTGAAGCTGAAATTTTGCACGATCAACACATTCAAAAGGCTATGAATGAAGTAAAGGAGCGCCAAAGTCCTTACAGTAGTCACCTGTAATTCCTTTACGAAAGGAGGAATTCATTTATGACTTTTCATATTTTCTTTTTTACGATTACTCTTCAGAAAAAATCTTTATCTGAAACTGAGATTTTACGTAAACAACAATTAAAAGAGATTATGGACGAAGTAAAAGATCGCAAGAGTTCTTATTATAATCAAATGTATTAAAAAATAATTTACAAAAGGAGCAATCATCTGATGAAATTCCGAGTATTCTTTTTAACTATTACGATTCACAAAAATAAATTTTCTGAGACTGAGATTTTACATGAACAGCACATTCAAAAAATGATGGACGAAACGAAAGAACGTCAAGTTTCTTATTACAACCATATGTACTAAAAATTTATATAAAAAGGAGCAATCACCTGATGAAATTCCGAGTATTCTTTTTAACGATTACCATTCACAAAAACAAATTTTCTGAGTTTGAAATGTTACACGAAAAACAAATTCAAAACGCTATGGATGAAGTGAAAGAACGTCAACTCCCTTATTGTAGTCACCTATAATTCCTTTACGAAAGGAGGAATTCACTTATGAAGTTTCATATTTTCTTTTTAACCATTACGATTCAGAAAAAAGCGTTTATCGGAATCTGAAATTTTGCGAGAACAGCAATATAAAAAGATTATGGATGACATCCGAGATCGTAGAAGTAAATATTATACGCATCTATAATGATATAACTTAAATATAATGAGAGGAGAGGATTAAGATGTTAATGGCACGCTGTAAAGAAATGATTTGGATAATTGAGGTAGACTCCACTTAGCTTATTCAGTATCTAGCCACCATAAATTCGTAAGGTATATGTATTACAGCAATTATATTGATAAAAATTATATAAATAAACTACAAAACAAGTATGTATTCTAAGAGTTTATTTGTATTAGAAGAAGGGGAAATTATATTCCCTTCTTCATTATTTCTTATCTAAATTGATTTGGGTCATATTCTTTTTTTACAGGTTCTTTGTGGTCTATGCACCATACCATTATTTGATCCGTTATTTCATCATATAGTTACATTTATTACATCACTAAACCTTAACACACTATAAATTTCTTCTGTAAAAATAAAAAAATCCACCACTTTAAAAGTGATGAATCTTTCTTGGGTCATATAAATTTCTTCTATTTCCGGTTACTTCTTTTTGTCTTAAATAATCTCACCAAGTTTGAAACAACAGTTTTTGTCACAGCGTATACTGGTACTGCCAAAATCATTCCAATAATTCCAGCAAAATTACCCACACCCAAAATTAATACGATAATCGTCAAAGGATGGATATTTAATTTCGAACTCATAATACGCGGTGAAATAATGTTACTCTCAAATTGTTGTACAATGGTTACGACAACGATTACCCAAACTGCTTGCATCGGGGATACAAATAAAGCAACAATAACAGCTGGTGCTGCCCCAATAAAAGGACCTAAATTCGGGATAATATTTGTAAATGCCGCTATAATCCCTAAAACGAAGGCATATGGCAAATCAATAATTACATACCCTATAAACGTAAATGCCCCAACAAATAAACAAACGAGCGCTTGTCCTTGAATATACGCAGACAATGTTTCATGCGTTTCTTTTATAATACGAAGCCCTTCTTCACGGTATGATTCCGGTAAGAAACTAACAGCTTTCCCTGGGAATGCATGACCATCTTTAAACATGTAAAACAAGATAAATGGTACTGTAAATACAACTAATGCAACGTTTGTAATAATACCAAATAAAGCCGTTGCACTCGACGTTATCGTGTTTGGTATTTCTTTTAAATACTCAATTGCATTTTTTTCAATCATCTCAATTGAAACATAGTCTTGTGTAGCAAGCCATTCAAATAGCCTATGATGGGATAATTCTTGTATGTATACCTTTCCCTCTTTAATATATGTTGGCATGTTTTTCGCTAAATCCATTAGCTGCTGTGAAATCGTCGGAACGACTACACCAATAGAGACTGCAGTTAGTGTAATGATAAAAACATATAACAATAATATCGCTAAATTTCTAGGAACTTTTTTCGCCTCTAAAAATACTAACACAGGATTAAATATGAAGTATAAAAACAAAGCGATTAAAATCGGGAAAAATAACGTTGAAATAAATATGCCAATGGGTTGAAATAAAAATGATATTTTTGTGCAAATAAATATAATTCCCACAACCATTAGCACTTCCAATGTCCAAAAGTGCACTTTCGATTTCAAAAAAATGGCCTCCTTTAAACTAGCACTTCCCTATATTGTATCAAAACATCAGTGAATTTTACACGCTATTTTCATCTTCAATGTTCCAAAATGCTAATAAATACACTACAATGAGATTACATACAAATTTGTAGGTAAAAGGTGATAAAAATGACGCAATGTATTATTTGCAGAAAAGAAACGAAAGAACTTAGTGAACAGCATGTCATCCCAGAGATTTTATGTGGATATTATTTTACAAATTCAATTTGTGATACTTGTTATGAACATCTCACAACAAACGTTGATCGACCATTAATTCGGCATAAACTAATTCAATATAAAATCGAACAAATGAAACAACAAATTGATTCTCCTCTTTATACGAATGAATATGGTCAAGAATTAGCTGCAGCAGAAACTGAAGAAGTTGAAACAAACGACGAAATATACTATTCTAACGAGTTAATTATGAAACTATGTAAAAAACATGATATTTCATTACATAATGAAATTTGGAAAGAAGAACGCGTAACGAAAGTAGCAAGCTCAATTCAACGTGAATTACTTTTAGATAACCGTAAATATAAAATGAGTATTTTAAAAATGGCTTATACATTCGCAGTACATACAATTGACGGTTACTTTAATGATCCAGATGCGATTGATATTTCTACTATTATATCTAATGTTGACTTTATCGAATTAAAAGAACGAAGCATTGTTCGTGATTTAAGTAAAAGCTCATTGTGGAATACCCTTAATACAACTAGTGATAATCACTACTTTATTTTATTAAGTGACAAAGATGGTCTATTCTGCTTCATTCGTCTATTTGATATTTTTGATATTGTTGTCCATCTTTCTAGAAAAAAATATCAACTTCCATCTCCAATTGTTGGAGTGAACGATGTAGAAAAGCAAGAATTCTATATTGAGAATTTAAAACAATACATGGATGAATTATTTAAACAAAAGAGTACAAAAACTACTCGTATTTAATCATAGTTAAATAAAAACAATTCAAAACAAGAACATACGGTCTCCTTTCTTGATGAAAAGACACTATGTTATAATGAGTATGAAAAGAACAATACAATCACATAAAACAATTATAAATTGTATATAAATAAAAAAGACTAGTGTGCGGCTACACACCAGTCCATGTAACTTAGCAGATTGGATTGTTCTTTTATCCTATTTGTTTCTTACAAACGAGACAACCCACATTCTATTGGCATAGGTGGGTTGTTATTTTTTGAGCTTGTCAATCAATACGACAACAAACGTTAACAATGCAACGAGAAATAATCCGCCTTGCAGTAATAACGCAATTTCACTCACTTATTATCACCTCCCTTCTATCCGGAGAAGTGATAATTGAACAACCAACCATACCATAAGTTACCTCTTAATTTTACCATATTTTTTAATCGTTTACGATGAAAACCAGCAAGCTTCTAGCCTGCTGGTTTATTCTTTTCTTTCTATTTTTCTAATGCATATGCGTCCGTTATCATTTCTCCAACAATTTTATCTTTTTGCTTCGTCTCATTGTTTAATAGAGGCAAGAGTGGAAATAATAATCCTGCCACTTGATAAGCTTCTTCTAAGTGTGGATATCCTGATAAAACAAATGTATCTATATCTAAAGCTTCGTATCCTTTTATTCTCTCAGCTACAGTATTTGGATCTCCTACTAGTGCAGTTGCTGCTCCGCCACATACTAATCCAATTCCATACCATAGATTTCACAAAAGACTTCGCTACCTGTTGAATCAAAAAAGCTGCTAATTTCACAAAATTAGCAGCTTCTTTTGCACATGTACTTCATCACCCGATACTACTTTCTACCTATATTTACATCATCTATCTTGTTCTAATTTTTCAACAATCGCTTCATAGAATTTTCGCTCATCATCCGCATTTACATGTACACGATTCACTGTCTTAGAAAATCCATATAGTAATTGTGCTTTTAATGGTGCTTTTAACTTTATTTCAAATGTAGCTGGTTCTTTAATAAATTCCATTATAGTTGCTTCAAATACTTCTTTTTCTTCTTTAGTTAATACATCACCTTTATAAAATGTAATTTCTTCTATTTGAGCAAATGGTACAACAATTTTCTTACCTAATCCAACTTGAATAATAATTTCTTGTTCTGTCAAGATATATGGGTTTTTGCGAATGGCCTGTATCTCAGCTATAAAATATACAATTCCATATATGTTTAAAACGAGTAAAATCCAAGCTAAGACTGGATTCCATTGATGAAGTAAATAATGAAATCCAATACTTTCAATTAATGTTGCATGAATTAACATGATATAAAATGCAATTGCCCCTGTTTTTTTATGATATGAAAAAGTGCTTTTATTTTCTAAAGATTTTGTACGCCAAGAAAACAAAGCATAGTATAGTAATTTACATTCTGATACAATAACATTTACCGCTACGTTTCTTGTTAGTACGGCATCGAATGCTTTATCAATTGCATATGAGAAAATTGGAAATTCTAATTTATATTCTTTATACATCTTAATAACCTGAGGTAGTTTTCTCGCAATCTTATACAATATAAATAGCTCTAAACATAAAAAAGCAATTTCCCCTGCAACTAAAATATAAGAAACAAAAGAAAACGACAGTAAATAATCGCTTGGAATAACGAATCTTGCAGCAATATAGCCTGCTATTACAACTGGAAATATATAAGTTAACGAATAGCTTTTACGTATGATAAAGAAATACGTAATGACTGGAATGACAATAAGAAAATCTAACAAAGAGCCTAGTACCATCTCCTTCGGTACAGCGGGTGCAATAGGAAGTGTATATGCTAGATAATTTGATATTACAATTAAAGCTATAAAGCAAATCGAAATATTTCTTCTTTTACGCGAAATTGAATCACTCATGCACTCCCTCCTTTTTATTTGAAAATCTTATGCAAATGATCTTTATAAAACAAAATAGCCCCTTCATACTCTTTTACGTTTTCTAGTTTTACAACAGTTTCAATCAATAATTTCATTGCTTCTTCATACGCTTTTACGTTATATTTCGCTATTGAAAGAAAGACTTTCATTGCATCATTATTTGGAAACTGTTTAAGTCCATCCTCTAACGTAACAATCGCTTTATCATATTCACCGATAGAGCGATATGTACTCCCAAGCCCAATGTATGCACCGCAGAGTGACTCCCCAGTAAGTCCATTGGAAATTGCTTTTTCGTAGTATGGAACAGCTTCTGTTTCAAGCCCCATCGCATCGTGTGTCCATGCACATTGGTAGAAAATTTCTGGATCTTGGGTTGAGTTCGCTAAACCAATTAAAATGTCTCTTGATTCTTCATATTTCTTTTCATCCCGAAATTGAATCGCTTGCTTTAGTAACTGTTCCATACGGTTCACTCCTTATCTGTTTCAGAATACGCGCTACACCATCTTGATTATTACTATTCGTTACCTCTATTGCTAATTCTTTCAACTCGAAAATAGTAATGCTCATCGCAATTGGATAACCGCATTCTTTAAATAAACCAATATCATTCCAATCATCGCCAAACGCCATTACTTGTTTTGTATTAATCCCACGTTTCTTACACCAATTTAATACAGCATTTTCAAAAAACCTGAACACCTCTCCCTTTTTATAAACTACTCAAGCTCCCCTCTTCTACGCGATTCCATAAATGTTCTAACCTGTTTACAATCTCTTTCGCTGTTTCATCTTTTCCTTCACATAAACAAACATTTCCATCTTCCTCAATTACATGATGAATAGCTGCATGCGAATATAACGAATGCGGAGAATTTGCTATCATAAGATTCGCTTTCGCCTGCCCCATTCTTTCACTTGCACGTTGAATTAGCTCCGCCCCATTGACATCGCTTTCAAGTTTGAATCCGACTAATACCGTTTCCGGATCCCATTGTTTAATTTGTTTTAATATTTTAGGTGCTTTTTGAAAATGAATAATTGGCGCTACATCACTTGAAATCTTTCCATTCATATCAAGCGTATTTCCTTCTTGATCACAGATTTTTTCCACAATCCAATCTGACCCAGCAGCGGCCATAATCACTCCATCGATTTTCTCATGTGTAATGATACTTTTCATTTTATCTTGTAAATCAATAATACCTTCGAATGGATGCAACTCTAATTGAGCGTTTATAGGATTCGGTTTTTCAGCAAAATAACCATGTAAATAAATGACATGCGCACCTTTTGACATCGCTTCTTCAGCAAGCATTCTCCCAATTGTACCTTTTGCTAAATTTGTATGACCGCGTACTTGATCCCATTTCTCTAAACAGCCACCACTTGTAATTAAAATCTTTTTCCCCTTCATCATAACCATCCCTTACTTATTTTTCGAACGAAACCATTGTACACCAAAGTCAACAATTTCTCGTTGTTTCATTAATCTACACGTTGCATTTCCAACTTTACCAATTGTTACAGCGATTGTATGTTCAAACTCTTTTCCAATCTCAACAAACAAGTCAGAATCATAGTCCATTTCATCGAACTCTTTCCATAATCTTGTACCATCTTCTATAATTGGCGCTCCAACTTTCACTAGCTCACGTGCCCCTGTACGGATTTCAGATAAATGAACTGATGTGTTAGAATCATAGCCTACACCTATCAACAATACATATCCATCTAAATCATATATTTTCTTTAGTGGTGAGTGCTCTCCAAAACTAATTGAAAGTGAATGATCTGATATAATCGCTTCTGCATTTTTCCCCCAAGCAGCAAAACTATTTAATGGGTGATTACTACGTTTTACATTTGGATATGTACGGAAACACTCTACAACTTTCCCCATCGCTCGTGTTGGGGTTACATCCGGATGAAACGCCGGGACGTTATCTCGGATAATTTGCCACCAATTTTCTGGAACGGGTGGTCTTACCCAGTTTTTTGGATCAGACAAATCCGATGTTTGCGTTGGCATAATGATTGTGCCCTCTTCTGTAATTACATTCATTAAAGCTTCCACTACCGCAACAGCTCCGCCAGATACCCAGCCAATTGAACTTAGAGATGAATGAACAATTACTGTCATTCCTTTTTTAAGTCCTAATGCCTGTAAATCATTCGATATGGTTTCAATTGTATTTGGTAAGTGTGTTTCCGCTACTATGTCATTGATTTTCATGATTACTCCCCCATAAAGTTCTCTCCACGCTTATAAACTATCAAATTGAATTTTAAATCTCATCAATATATTATCATATTTTTCTTAATTTTTAATCCAAACGACGAAGAGAACTCCTAAAAAATTCTGTTAATACTGACTTAGGAAAATTTAATATTAAACTGATTTATCGCCAGTACTACTGTCACTTTCTTTTGCATCCTAGACCACTGCTCCATATACACTTGTATTATTATGGTAAATATTATACAACAAAACCGACTAGTCAGTCTATAAAAAGAAGAATTATGAAGGACTATCACACTCTTGCATAGCGTCAAAATACATAAAAGGTCTTTCTTAGTCTATTTTCAAGGGAGATGACACCATATGTTCAACTAGATATTTGTATTCAGCATTGCTATACCAGGGAATTGTTACAATGAGCTTAGCGGAACAAAAAATAAACAAAAAGTTAATTTATGGTATAATTGTATAAATTAATCAAATTAATGGGGGCTACAATGAAAAAATATATATTGAGTTTTTTCATATTAGGGATTATCGGATTAAGTGGATGTACTCTTTTTACAAGTGACTATGAAAATTATTGGGTTTTAGAAAAATCTAGATACGGTGAAGGTGGCTTCGGCCCAACAAATCTATATGAAAAAGCACAAGAAGATCCAACAATGGTTCATTATTCAACAGAAAGAATAAGCGAAGGAAAAATGATGATATTTTTAGCTTTTGGAGAAAAATATAAGAATGATAAAATCACAGTAAAAGAAGTAAAAGATGAAAAGAACAAATCAGTTATTGTATTACATGTGGAAAAAGAGAAAGGTACAGATAAAAATCCCGTTATGTATATCGGTGTTAATAAATTGAGAGACACTGTGGACATTGTAAATGAAGATGGTAAAAAGATTTTTGAAATAAAACAGACTGAAAATACAACATCACAACAAGACAAAAAATAAAACTTATAGAACAAATGCTCCTTCTATGCGGTCGAAAATAAATCAATCAACTGCATAGAAAGAGCATTTTCATTTAAAATTACTATAAATTTAAAAATAATCAAAAAAGCATGGTGGTGAATCGGGAATTACATTCTCAAGTACCTCTATTAATTCAGGACTTCCCTTTATCCTTCCAATGTCATATAAAAATGCAGGACTTTTATAACTTAATAACATTGTTGTTAATGTTTGAATCGTTAAAGTTATCCCATCAATATCATTTTTTTCTTTCTCATATATGATTCGTAGCCGTTTCTCATCATCCCATTCTAAAATAAAAGTTCCTTTATTCCACTCCAATATAGGATCATCTATATGTAAAACTAATTTTTCTATTTCTGCATCTTTAAATGGATATTGCTTTAAAAAACCAACTACATCAACCACCCTTCCCATGTAGTATGGTGCGATTGTTTGTTTAATTTCACTATCTTCAAGTAAGAAAGCAACCGGTTCATGAACGCATGTTTTTCCTTTTACATAATACACCATTGAAAAATGTGCACTAATAAAATTCCATAATCCCCTTCTCGCCTCTTCATTTAAGTAAATCATTTCTTCTATATAAAACTTCTCCTCAAGGACACGATAAAATAAATATCCGTGCGGTATATCTTCATCCGTGTAGTAAACCGCTAATTGCAAATCAATTGTTTCTTCGCGAAATCGCTCTTCCCACGCAATGGGATTTCGAATCATTGCCCCATTTGTTTTTCTTGCAAACGCATGATAGATTTCTTCTTTTTCTTTACTCTTCAGTCCTACCCTTCTAACCCGTCCCATAATGTTGCCACGATACTTTGGAAGCTGTGTATCTTTAATTTGATATTCGATAATATCAGATATAATTTCCCAACCCTTTTTTCGATAATAAGGAATTGAATAAGGAAACAAATACGAAATATATTGTCCGTTTTCTCTCATCGTTTTTAAACTTTCTTTCATTAGCGAATTCATTAATCCATGCCCTGCATACTCTGGATATGTGCCAACCCCAGTAACGCCTCCCATTTCATAAATCACGCCATGAATATTTACTTGAAAAGGCAAAACAACAATTTGCGAAATTAATTTATTATTATCAAACCATCCTAAAGCAGTCCCTGGTTTTAATTGATGGCTTTTCTTTTGGACCATTTTCTCTTCATCATTAATCATCTTTTTAGAAACTTGAAACACATATTTCATTAAGTTTGAAAACTGATCTACTTCACTTTCTTTAATAGGCCTCATAATCAAACCTTTATAATACCTCTTACTCATCTTCATATGCTCCTTTGTAACATAAACTAAAATATCATATTATTTTTATCATTTAGTTAGTATATACAAAAGTTAATGAAAACAAGCATATAGCATCATAAAGACTGCACTCTCACATTAACATTCCTATTATTTCACCCAATAACAGTGAAACCTTTCTACACCTGGATACTTCTCTCCCAAACTTGTAATAGTAAATCCGCAATTTTTGTAAAATTCTACTACTTCACAATCTGTTTCTGCTTCTATATACGTTAATTCATGCATATATATCACTTTCTTTATCATTTCAAAAGCAACTCCTTTATTGCGATTATCTGGTAAAACTGCTATATGGCATATTCTAGCTTGTTTTTCAGCAAAGAATTCCATACCAATACAACCTAGTTCCTTATACTGATATAGTGTAGTATTTCTATTTTCTTCATAGAATCTTATTGCTTTTTGTAGACTTACTTCCTGGGATCCAACTGCATATTTCAATAACTTACTAATATACTCATTTGCGCTACTTTGTCCACCCTTCAACATACTAATCTCTCCCTTGCAACATAAAAAGATGATCAAATTGATCATCTTTTTATGCACTAATTTTTTCTTCCTTTTTCATAACCACGGCAACATAGCTATGCAATATCATACCAACCACAACTAAACTCATTCCAATCCATGATAATGATGATGGAAACGGAGCAGATAGCCAAATTAATTCTCCTAGTAATGCAAATAATACTTCACCTGATTGTGTCGCTTCTACAGTGGCTAATTTTTGTGGATCATCCTTTACAAGATCGGTTGCATAGAAAAATAATACAGTAGCAATTAAACCTGAACTAATTGCCACGATGAAGCATTGAAAAACTTGATCACTTGATGGTAACCCACTTGTGGAAACTTCATAGCCCGATAATAAAAACCAAAATGGTAAACTTGCTAGTGTCATTCCAAGAACTCGTTGAAAGACATCTAACTCACCTTTACATACTTGCATCATTTTTCGATTTCCAAGTGGATAAGCAAATGCTGCAACGATTACAGGAACCACACATAAAACGGTTTCACGAATCCCTAAAGAAGAAGCATGTTCTACTTGCATAAGAACAACACCAAATAAGATGACAGCAGACATCATCAATTCTTTCATTGGAATTTTTTTATGTAGTGTATTCGTTGCAAATAATGGCGTTAATAAAATCCCTGCTATAATCGTAATTTGCCATGTGGAAGCTACAAGCCACCCCGGTCCAAATGCACCTGCAAAACTAAGCGGTGCGTAAAAAAGACCAAAACCAATAATACTCCATAACAACCACTCTTTTGGATTACTCTTCATATATTGAAAGAGTTGCTTTAAGTTCCCCCTATACATGACAATAATTAAAAGTAGCGGAACCATAAAGTAATATCGTAACGATGCACTCCAAATCCAGCTTCCCCCTTGTAAGTCCATCGCTCGGTTTAAAATAAATGTAAAGGCAAAGAAAAACGATGCCAATACCCCCGCTGCAATTGCTTTCATCCTAAAACCCCTTATACAGTTTTTCTTCTACTATATAACAGAATACAATTTATTTAAAATAAAATTCACAAATTTCATACTATAAATAGTATCTTTATATATTTACTGCAAATCATACTGGTACAATTTCCGTAATCGAATTATATGAGCTTGATGATACCGATTATGATCAGCTATATGCCATATCCCCCACCTAATTGTAGCAGTTTCACCATTTTCATAATCTACTTCCCGCAGCAAGTCTACTTCTGTTAGTTTCATACATTCACCGTAAAACATATCTTGAACGTCTTGATAGTCTTGCATTAACTCCCGCAAAGTACCTTTTGTTATTTTAGGTAATTCTCCTTTTTCATCAAGCATAGGACCATATTTTTCTTGTAGTACTAATGGAACCTGCGCACCTTTCAAGCGATATACCCAGTGTAAATCTACAACTGCTAAATGCTGAAGTAATTTGCCAATGCTATTCTCATCATTAGCGGGCCCTTTGTAATATAATTCTTCTTTTCCTACATGCTCTACTAAATCTCTTAATCTTTTAAATGTGTCACTTATAGTAGCATATAATATTGCAACGTGCGGGTTCATGTCCCTTTCTAAATATAAATCTTTCATTGTAATTCTCCCATCCAACTCTTTATCTTTTCATTAATCTCATTTGCCTGTTCATGATGAATATAATGATTTGTACTTGGAAATATAATCTGTTCCGTTCGTGAAGATATTTTTAACAGTTCATTCTGTGTTTTCTCCCAATTTTCATAGCCATTATTTGTTGCGGAAAATTGTAATACTGGCAGGGTTCCTAAATTCCCATTTTCTATTATCTTTTTACCGTTTTTACTCATCCAATTTAATTCTTCTTTCATATTTCGATTGTTTGTATTTTTAAGAGCCATCGAAACTTTAAGTTCCTGTAATTCTTTCGGTAAATTAGGGATATCTATAAATACATTATCCATGATTCCAAACAACGATAATGCACGCAATATTCCGATATTTTTAGCTATATTCATTGTGTGCCAACTAACTTTCATACCTATATCCATATTAAAATTCTGCGCGTATTCTGGACTAATTCCATCGATAAAAACTAATCCAGCAATTTCATTTGGATATAATTGTGCATACCGAATACTTTCTAATGCTCCCATTGAATGTCCTACTAATATAAAGGGAGGTTTCTCACCATACTCTATTAATAATGCATGCAATTCTTTTACAACTGTATCAATATCTCTACTTTCCTCTGTTTGTTCACTGTATCCGTAGCCAGGTCGCTCATATACAACTACTCTATTTTCTTTTTCTAACTTATTATACAGTGGATAAAAATCTGCATATGGTGTAGTCGTTCCGCTTCCTGCTGTCATAACTATCGCTGGTTTATCTTCACGTTTTCCTGTTGTAAAAATGTGCATATCATGATTGTTAACTTCAATTATCTTACCAGGCACTTCTGTATAATTATTTACACAAATAGCTTGGTACAGTACACTAGCAATAAAAACAATTAAGGTGATAAACAAAGCAATACGCTTCTTGTTTTTAAACATTAGATACTCCTTTTGAATATACTTTTAGAGAAATAAAACCATATGCTCTTCATCACGATATATACCGTTCATTTTTAGTGCCTTTTTTTCTATACCATACGTTGTAAAATCCATTGATTGATACAGTTTTTTTGCTGCTTCATTATCTGAAACAACCCCTAAACTAATTTGCTCTATTTTTAGTTCTCTTGCTTTTTCAATTAACGCTCGAATTAAGCCTTTTGCTAAGCCTTTCCCTCTACTTTGATGATCTACATACATAGCAACAAGATGTCCCTTATGCTTATATGCTGTTTTTTGTTCCGTTAGTAACGTTACTACACCGATTAGTTGATTCTCTTCATTAAAAGCACCGAGTGTGTAACTAGTTTTTGAATTTTAATTTTGAGAAACCTGTTCAACTGGATTTTCTTTTTGTATTGCTTCTTCATAAGTTGTCACGAACGCTTCTTGATTCATTAGTAGTGCTTGTAAGCGTAAATTCCAATATTGTACCGCATCAAGATCAGATAAAATTCGAATCATCTTTAAACACCCTTTCATAATTAAAAAGAAAAACCTGCTATATTAGCAGGTTTAACCCATATTTTTGTTTTCTCTCTATATCATCTTTAATTGATTATCCTATTCTAATAATATGTGTAATTCATTGATTAATACATTATTTCATAAAAACACGATCCATACCGTCAGTAGATGTAGGATTTAATTTCCATTGGTTTTTACCATGTTTCTCCATTTCAACCTCAACTTTTTCTTCTATACTAGAAGCTGTTACCTCCTGTAACAATTTTTCATAAATAACAAATACCTGATTAAGAATTTGTTCATCTGTGGCATTTGGATTTGTTGAAGCATAGCTCATCATTTCACTTTCCATCTTAGACTCTAATGCACTAATATCAATTGGTTTTGCTTTTATTTCAACCTTTGCTTTCCCATTTTTATTTGAAAGTACATTCGTTTCATACTTTACATTTTTTTGAATAGCTAACTTTATCTTTCCTAATAAACTTTTCAATAAATCGTCATTCACTTGTTTACCGATTTCGCTTTCCATTGTTTGTTTAAACGCTTTTTCAAAATCAGTTGAAAATTGAGTGCTATCTTCCCCAGTTAAAGTTTTTAACTTGTCCACATCTTTGTCATAAAACGCTGCATTTATGTAGGCATTTAACGCTTCCGCAGGTTTTTGTAGGTCTTTTGCTTTTTCAGCTAGTTTTTCACCATCAATCTTATATGTTATTTTTTCCTCTTTATCTTTTTTTGAATCTGCTACAAACTTTTTATATACTAGCTCGTACTTTTCACCATCTGTTACATCAAAAAATATATTTCCAGTAATCGACTTACCTTTATCAAGCTCTCCCGCATTAAAGTAGTCATCTGCTCCAAAATATGGTTTCATTTTCTTATCATCATGATATAGAGCGAAATCATTTGGAGCAATATTCAATGATTTATCCCCTTTATTTTTTACCGTCACTTCTACTTTTAATACGTGATCATTTTCTGGTTTAGCGTATTGATCAGGCAAGATAAATTCTGCACTTTCCAATGTCATTTCTACATCTTCTAATTTACTTGTATCCCCTACTTCACTTACTTTTGGTGCCTCTGATTTTGAATCTGTTTTTTTTGAGTTACAACCACTTAGAATTCCTGCTGCTAAAATAGTTGTACAACAAATTGCCATAAATTTTTTGCTACTCAATTATGCCACTCCCCTTTGTAAAATAAAAAACAAAAACTAATTTCAATTATAAACCATAATATGACAATTTGTGTACCTTAAATTTAAAAATTTATATTATTTTTATATTCATCTCTCAATATACTAAACCGATATCTATCAATAAACGTTCCATTTCGTACTCTATCTTTTCTCATAATTCCTTCACAAACAAACCCAGCTTTTTCATAACTTTTTATCGCTTTTATGTTATCCGCATCAACACGTAGCCACACTTTCTCTAGACCGAATTCATAAAATCCAATTTGCAACATGCTGTATAGCGCCGCAATCCCATATCCGCGTCCCCAATATTCTTTATTCCCAATTGCAATTCCTAATTCGGCATTTTTATTCATTTTATCCAAATTTTTTAGATCAACCCAGCCGATATGCACACCATCTTCAGTAAGGATAGCTCGTTGTTCATACCCATTTTCCCTTGTCATACACATCTCAATCCATTTTTTTGTCTCATCACGCGTAAATGGTGGGTATTGGTCTGGTACAACTAAAAATTTTGTTACTTCTTTATCCAATGACCATTGATATCGATCTTCTACATCGTCTAATGTAAGCTCCCTTAATTGAATAACTGGTACATTCATTGTTCCATCTCCCTTTTATTTGCCTACAGAAAAGCCCTCAAACAACCTGCCTCCATAGTTTTCTAAAGTTTTCTCGACAAAAGCAATCAGTTTCTTCTTCTCTCCAGTTCTATAAAAATGATCAAAAGCTTCAACAAATTGCTCTGCAAATGATGTATCATATTTCCTTAACACCCTAATAAACCATTTAGAATTGCCAACCCACTGTCCGTTTACTCTAAGTACAAATTCATGAACTAAATCAGCCAAAAGATTAGCAATAAATAATTCTTCTTCCCTCTTGGTCGCACCAATAAAATCGTCTAACGCATCCGTAATAAAGTAACGTTTCTGTTTAATAAGCTCTTCTGTCCATTTTTCAGGGCCTTCATTTAGTAATTGCTCTGCTTCCTGTTTTAAACTCGTGACAACTTGCACCGTTCCTTTTAAGATAATTCCCTCCGAAACTAGTTGTGGTAGAGAAGGTCTCCCACGCTTGCAGTCACTTTTAAAAAAGTCTTTATATGTTTTGAAATTATGTACAAATACCTCAACTGGCCAACCATTACTAAAAAAAGATTCCCGGTAACAGGAAGGGAGTTTTTGATCTAATATAACGATATCAAGATCAGACGTTTTTGTTTCTTCTCCCCTTGCAACACTTCCTCCTAATAAAGCAATATCACAGTTTGGAAATTGGGATTCAATAATGTTTTGTGCAGCGTCAATTGCTTTCATGCTGTTCTCCTACTTTCATTTTCTTTGTTTATTTCTCTATCGTATGCTTTTTTAATATATGCCTCTGCTTCAGGTGTCTTACATGAAGTAGCACCATGCGTGCAACTGCGATTGCGATTTGCTCCAGCTTATTATCCCAAATTTCAATCGCAATATGAGCGCTATCTATTGCTTCTTTTTTATGTTAGTTCTCCTTGCCTTAAATAAGCACTTACGATATATTCGACATTATTTATTATTTTCCTAGTTTTTATTTTCAAATACGGTATGTGAAATTATTATTAACTAAGGCCAAAGGGGGGCAAGAAAAGAATCGTATCCTTCTAGCACCTCTCGGGATAATTTCGCTTCACAAGCAGTAACAAAAAAATTAAAACTGATTAACTATGGAACTGACCTTCATTTTTCTTAAATAGATTTAGTCTGCATCTCATTAGATTTTAGGTTTAAACACCTAAAAGAAGATGAATTGAAAAGATAGATGACTTTCATCTTGTACTTCTCACATTTCCCTTTAACTCTCTTTCCTTTAATCTTATTCGGTTCAGACTGTATTCAGCCAAACCATCCAATGGATTAAATATTTTCTCCCCTACTCCCTTCTCACACTTTTTAGCAGCATCTACCATTGATAATTGAGCAACCGAGACAGCTTGATTTTCATCTTTCATTATCTGATATATATATTTACTCACTCTATCATCATATTCTTCTTTACGTCCTTGCATAATTAATTCAAAAGTATCTTTTATAATCATTGGTTTAATATCTATAGATTTCTGTCTTTGCTGTGCATATCGATTCAGACGTTCTACCGTCCCAGGGGCAGTACTAGGATTTGTAAATAATATTGTTTGCGGCCCTTGAATATTACAAAGCATTTCAAAGAATGGTTCATCAATTTTCAATATCGGTTTTACAATTGAAAACTCTTCCTCTTGTATTAGCGTGATATAATTTGTACAAGTAATTAAAATTGCATCTATATCACCTTCTGATATCCATTTCAACTGATCTTTCAACTTGCTTTGAGCTTGTGTCCTTCCAAATCCCTTATCACTTTCCATCCTCTTCGACAATATGGGATCTACAAAATGTAGCAATTCCACCTCAAGTGATACAAATACACTTTCTATGTATGCAATATTTGAATGATGAGCATGTAAACAAGCTATTTTTTTCACTTTTATCACACCTTTTTCATTTTTTAAATGCATATGTAAAATTATGAAATCTAGATTCTAAAATCAATGAATTATTGTTATTATCCATTTCTTTTTTTATTTTAAAAAACCTGCTAAACAAGAATAATTCTCGCAGTAAAAACAACAAAATCTTACATCTTTTTTACAAATTTTTGTACTTGTAACAATCTTTTTTTGCATTTACCTACCTAAAATTGCTAATATAGTAGAGTAGAACTATTATAGAGAGAAGGAGAATTATGCACAATAGAATTAGGATGACAACCTTAGTAAAGAGAGCATTGTTGATTTGCGTCGGGGTATTATTTTTATACGAAGCAGTTTATGGATCAACTCATATTGCTTTAGCAAGTACGGAAGATGAAACGAAATCCGTTCAACTTGTAAGTGAAATTCAAACTGCTCTAGCCCCGAAAGAAGCTCCAAAGCAATATAACGGGCAAGTTAGAAAAGTCGCTTACTTAACATTTGATGATGGTCCTGGTAAATACACTGCTGAGCTTCTAGAAATGCTAAAAAAAGAAGATGCGAAAGCGACATTTTTCCTTATTGGAGCAAATGTTAAAGCATTTCCTGATCTTGTAAAACGTGAATTTGATGAAGGACATTATGTTGGCATGCATAGTATGACACATAACTACAAAAAGCTTTATACAGAGGGACATTATGTAGATGAAATGAAAGAAGATCAAAGCTTAATCGCTGGGGTTATCGGAAAATCACCTATATTAACTCGTCCATCTTACGGATCAATGCCAGGATTAAATGAAGCGCTCCGCAATAAAGTTGTTGAAAATGGCTTGAAAGTTTGGGACTGGACAATTGACTCTTTAGACTGGAAATATAATAAAATGCCAGTCGATGCTGCCTCAGCACAAATTGTCCAAAATGTTCTTGCTGGTGCTACAAATCCGACAGAAGTCGTGTTAATGCATGATATTCACCCACAATCAGTAAAAGCAGTGCCTGGGATCATTAAAGGTCTAAAAGAAAAAGGTTATGAACTGGAAAGTTATCAAGAAGATGAACATTTCCCATTAAACTTCTGGCACGATAAGCGTATGTAATAGAAAAGACTTGATTTCTGTGATAGGAAAATCAAGTCTTTTTTTCTTTTTATCCGTCTAGAAAATAGAGGTTATTAATTTTGCAATAAGATTGTTTCAATCACTTTCTACTAATATAGTATCTTGTTTCATCCACAAAATTAAGTCCAATTTATTGTTTCTGCATTGTGCAATAATTGTACTCTTTTCACACATTTATTATACTCTATCCATACGGTATGTGAAATTACTGTATGTTTTCAAAATAAAAAAGTCTCCTCACAAGGATATTTATCCTTATAAGGAGACTAACGTTAATTTATTCGTTTAACCTTCTTGCGTAGTTTTTACCTTCGTTTTATTTTTATCACGATGATTATAATTATATTTCGAACGATCAACTGGCGTAAATCCTTCCGGTGTATAGAATCGTAATAAATCCCCATTTACTACTTGATCAGAAAATTTAAGTTTCTGCTCAACCATTTGTTCATTTTGTTTAATCTCATCCGTCATTTCTACTGGTTTTCCTGTATTTGTATCATAATACTTTCCGTTCAGTGCAGTAACGGCCGGACTTACGTAGTTACCGTTACGGAATGCAACAACTTGCTTATGCTCTGGTGATAATAAATCCGTACCAAATTGGATATAATTTTTTGTATCCGTACCTAGTAAATGTAGTAGCGTTGGAAGTACATCAATTTCTCCACCATATTGATGTTGAACTCCCCCCTGCATACCTGGTACGCGAATAATTAATGGTACGCGTTGCAATTGTGCATTTTCAAATGAATTCATTTCTTTACCCATTATTTGCGACATTGCTGCATTATGATTATCTGAAATACCATAATGGTCTCCATACATAACAATAATGGAATTATCATATAAACCAGATTGCTTCAAGTAATCCATAAAGCTTTTTACAGCTTCATCTAAATAACGTGCTGTTTGGAAATACGTATCTACAGATGAATCACCTGTTTTTGCTGGTTCAATTGTCGCCTCTTCCTTATTTATTGGATAAGGGAAATGATTTGATAATGTAATAAATTTCGTATAGAACGGTTGTTTTAATGTTTGTAACAATGGAATTGATTCATTAAAGAACGGTTTATCTTTCAAGCCATAGTTTACAACATCATTGTCATTCATGTCATAATATGTCGCATCAAAGAATTTATTAAAACCAAATGATTTATACACATCATCGCGGTTCCAGAATGTTTTATAGTTACCATGGAATACTGCAGATGTGTATCCTTGTTGTCCTAAAATAGCCGGTGCCGCTTGATACGTATTATGAGATTTCGTTGTAAATACAGATCCCTGTGGTAATCCAAACAATGAATTCTCTAACATAAACTCCGCATCAGACGTTTTACCTTGTCCTGTTTGATGGAAGAAATTATCAAAATATAGTGTATTCGCATCTTTCGTAAATGAATTTAAAAATGGTGTAACCTCTTGCCCATTCAGTTTATAATCAATCAAGAAGTTTTGGAACGACTCTAAATGAATATAGATAACGTTCATACCTTTTCCTTTACCAAAATAATCTGGGTTTGGGCTTGCATAGTTTGATGCGATATAGTTTCGAACGTCTGTCATACTATCTCCATCAGCTAACGCTCGTTCTGTTGATGCTTTCATGCTTTGAATCCCATCATAAATTGTATAGTTGTATGCGCCTAAATATTTCACAATGTAGTTTCTGTCAAATGTTCTTGTCAGTAATTCAGGACGATCAGATTCCGCTAAACCTAAATTAACACTGAAAATTAAAATTGCTGAGATAAATACAAGGGACAATTTATATTTTGCAACACGAATTGGTTTTGGATTAGCAACCTTTGTTATTACTAACGCAAGTAAAATAATTGTATCTAAGAAATACAATGGGTCATACGGTTGTAATAATGCAAAAATACTTCCACCTAAATCTCCAAAGTTATTTGTTTGTGTTAATGTCGGGAACGTAATAAAATCGCTAAAAAAGCGGTAATACACTACGTTTGCGTATAACAGAGCTGTCATTAACAAATTAATAATAATTAGCCAAATATAAGATCGTTTTCCTTTTGCAAATAATGCAAGTCCTAAAAATAGGACAGCTGAGCTTAACGGGTTGAAAAATAGCAAGAACTTTTGGAGTGTATTCGATATTCCCAAGTTAAATTCTGTCACATATGCTGCATATGTTTTCAACCAGAATAAAATAACTGCAAAAATAAAAAATCCAAAATGATTACTTAACACACGCTTACTCTTTAACAATAATTGTTTCATCTCTCCACCTCTTTTAATCATCCAAGGCTTATTTTTTATAAGTCTATCTCTCTTTTTCAATGTGCCCTCTCCAAATAGCCTTCTAAATTCTTTAACCATGTGAAGAATATTAGTAATTATAAGTTGAAACTTTTATTTATTCAACTATTTCTTATGAAACATGTTGACCTAGATATCTAATTAATGAAATACATTTGTAACATTTTTCACCGTTAAAATCTAAAAACCATTCGTGCAACAAGACACAATTACTATAAACCTTTATACTCTACTTCGCAAACATTCTTATTTCCAAAATTACCAATTGGATTTGTTGCTGCTAAATTATTCATGTTAACAAAATAGTAATTACACTTGAATATTTACAAAAAATAAACCCCTTGCTCTTCAATCTTAGAGCAAGGGGTTTATCAAATATATTATTTTCCTTGATACATTGCATCCACTTGTTTTTGAAGTTCTTCATTTTCTAAGAACTCATCGTATGTTGCTTCTTTATCGATTACACCGTTTGGCGTCACTTCGATAATACGGTTTGCAATTGTTTGTACGAACTGATGGTCATGAGATGTAAATAGCAATGTTCCTTTAAACGCAATTAAACCGTTGTTTAATGCTGTGATAGACTCAAGGTCTAAGTGGTTCGTTGGATCATCAAGTGTTAATACGTTTGCCCCGCTTAACATCATTTTAGACAGCATACAACGAACTTTTTCTCCTCCAGATAATACAGAAACATTTTTCTTTACTTCTTCACCTGAGAATAGCATACGACCTAAGAAACCACGTAAGAAGCTTTCTGTTTCATCTTGTGGAGAGAACTGACGTAACCATTCAACTAAGTTATATTCACTGTTCTCGAAGTACTTAGAGTTATCTCTTGGGAAGTAAGCTTGAGATGTTGTAACGCCCCACTTAAATGAACCGCTATCTGGCTCCATTTCGCCCATAAGAATTTTAAATAATGTTGTCATTGCAATATCATTACGTCCGATAAATGCAACTTTATCACCTTTGTTTAATGTGAAGTACACATTATCTAATACCTTTTCTCCATCAATCGTTTTTGAAAGACCTTCAACAGTTAATAAGTCATTTCCTACTTCACGCTCTGGTGTGAAGCCAACGAATGGATAACGGCGTGATGATGGTTTAATATCATCTAATGTAATTTTATCTAATAATTTTTTACGAGAAGTCGCTTGCTTCGCTTTAGATGCGTTTGAACTAAAGCGTGCGATGAAGTTTTGTAACTCTTTTACTTTCTCTTCTTTTTTCTTATTTGCATCTTGTGTTAGTTTTAATGCTAATTGGCTTGATTCATACCAGAAGTCATAGTTACCAACATATAATTGAATTTTACCGAAATCAAGATCCGCCATGTGCGTACATACTTTATTTAAGAAGTGACGGTCATGGGATACAACGATAACAGTATTTTCAAAGTTCATTAAGAAGTTCTCTAACCATTGAATCGCTTTTAAGTCTAAGTGGTTGGTAGGCTCATCTAATAATAGAATGTCAGGTTGACCGAATAATGCTTGAGCAAGTAATACTTTTACTTTCTCTGCCCCTGTTAACTCAGACATCTTTTTATCATGAAGATCTTCTCCAATGCCTAATCCTTTTAAAAGGATTGCAGCTTCAGATTCAGCTTCCCAACCGTTTAGCTCAGCAAACTCACCTTCAAGTTCTGCCGCGCGCATACCGTCTTCATCACTGAAATCTTCTTTCATGTAAATCGCATTTTTTTCTTGCATTACTTTGTAAAGACGTGTGTGACCCATAATTACTGTTTCTAATACAGGAAACTCTTCATATTCGAAGTGGTTCTGTTTTAATACTGCTAAACGTTCACCCGGCGTAATATGTACATCGCCTGTTGATGGGTCAATTTCTCCAGATAAAATCTTTAGAAATGTTGATTTACCAGCACCGTTTGCTCCGATTAAACCGTAGCAGTTACCTGGTGTGAATTTTATGTTAACATCTTCAAATAATTTTCTGTCCGCAAAGCGCAATCCTACGTTACTAACTGTAATCATGTGGTTCCTCCAATTTTGATACTTTTATATGCATACTTCACTTACTATAACATATTTAGCCATCTAAAGGTATATCTAATCATCTTTCTATTTCAACAACCGAAAATTTCTATTCTAAGCCCCAAAATAATCAAGCTATATTTCAACAAAATAAAAGCACTTAAAAGAAATCATAAAGAAATGGCCTATGTAATGGTATCAAATGTTCAAGCTCTTTTACTTCTTCCTCTGTTCCTGAAAGAGTGCCAATTTCGTATAGCTCTAGCGGGCGCTTATATCCGAATACCATTGCTGATAAATCATTTATATTTAAATGAATGCCTCCACTGTTTTGTTTTTCTGTTTCTTCTTTATTCATAATTACCATTTCTTTGTTCTGTAATTGAACCGTCACATTATTCCATGGTGCAAATGAATCAGAAATATGTAAAATGATTTCATTTTGTTGGTTACTCCAAACCAATGAATATTGATTTAAAAACTGCTTCACGTCTACAATTCGAGCCATAAAATAGGGAGTAACTTCAACCTTTACTCGAGGCTCTTGTAAAGTATAAAGTAATGGCTCTGTTTCACTTAGTATCATCTTAAGTTCTTTTATCATGGAGTCATGTTGACAAATAAAATTCCAAAGTCCATTTCTAGCTTCGTTATTTAGCGGAACAAATTCTTCTACTGTCATTTTTGAATCATTTATTTTGTAAAACATATAACCAGTAGCTTCATTTTCTTCATTATAATAAACAGCTACTGTTAAATCATGATAAAGTGCATGAATCCACCAATCTTTACTTCGGATTAGCATCCCCGCAAAACGTTTCGCAAACGTTTCATATATTGCCTCAATTTCATTTGGATGATTATCTTTGTTAAAACGTCTTATATTCCCTTTTACATGTTTTTGCATCACTAAATCATTCTTCGTCATTGAACAGATTAAACGGTTTGCAAATAGTTCCCATCCATACTTTCTGTAAAATGAAACTGCAAATGGATGTAACATAGATACGCTAAATCCATCTTGTTTCATTTTTTGTAGCACATGCTTTAATAGTTCTTTTACATGTCCATTCCGTCTATACTCTGGGTATGTCGCTACCCCTGCAATTCCACCCATTTTAAAAATTTCATCACCAATATTTATTTCTAGAGGAAGAAGATGCAATTTCGCTGCGAGTTGATCCCCTTCCAAAATTCCAAACAATTGATGGTGTTCTTTCATTAGTGTAAGGCGCTGTTCAATCTGATCTTCGGGTACTTTATATTGAAAAGCATATTCAGATAAGGCAATCGCTTCTCTATATTGGTGCTCTGCTAATTCAACTACTTTCATAAATATCTCCTCCTATCCCCTTTATTACATTCGTACTTATACAGATAAAATCCTATCTGAAAAATTAGAAAGGTCGATGGAATATACATCGACCTTTCTGTAATTATTGTATCTCGATATAACACACATCATTTACAAATAAAGAATTACCATAAAACAAAAAAATGTGCCTACTAATCACTTTTATCCGGTCCCCTGTATACTATATAAAGTGAAACTTTAATAATTGGATACATACACTATCCAATTAAACTCCTCTATTCTCAGTCCATTTACGAATATATAAAGAAGGGAAGAGTAAATAATTATGAGTTCTTATTATGATAAATTAAATAGATTGAATGCAAATCGAGATTCCCTTTCTCAAAGAAGAAATAGATATAATAGAGGAGAAAACTCTGAATTCATAAGGCCATCAGCGTTTAGAGCCGTCAACATGTCCACACTCCAACAAGTACCTGCCAATACTACAGTTAAAGTTTTATACCCTAATATCCAATTTGATTTAGCAAATGAATTTAACTCCGCTGCATCTATGTTCATTCCTGAAACAAAAGGTGTTTATTCATTGACTGCAAGTGTTCTTTTCGCACCTAGTAATTTCAATGAGGCCTACAGAGGAAGAATATGTATTCAAGTAAATGGTCATGAGGTGGCTGCTGATAATGATTTCTTTGGAGCAAATATCGAGATAAAAAATATCATATCCGTTTCTACTATAACTGAGTTAAAATGCGAGGATATTGTTGAGGTGTTTTTCATATCTAATGTAGCTGGTACAATCAATTTACTTAATAGCATTACACGTTTTGAAGGAGCTAGATTTCCATCTCCGGCAACTTAATCAAAAACGTCTATAACAAATGTCCTTACTATTGTTATAGACGTTTTACTTTATGCCTTTTCCAATTCTGTTTGTAGTTTGCTCAGTTCCTTAAAGAATGTAGGATACGAAACTCCAACAGCCTCTGCATCTTCGAGTGCTGTTTTACCCTCAGCTATAGAGCCTGCAATCGCAAGCATCATACCGATTCGGTGATCACCATGACTATTTACTTTATTCCCCTTTAACGAAGACTTACCGTAAATAACCATTCCATCATCTGTTGCTTCGATATGTGCTCCCAGCTTTGTTAATTCTGCTACAACTGTATCTATTCGGTTTGTTTCTTTTACTTTCAATTCATGTGCATCCTTAATAACCGTAATTCCTTCTGCTTGTGTTGCTGCAAGCGCAATGATTGGAATTTCATCAATAAGTCTTGGTATTATATCTCCACCAATTTCAATCCCTTTAAGTGAGGACGTTTCAATCGTAATATTCGCAGCTGGTTCTGACGCATCATTATGAATAGGATGTATTCCTAATTTAGCACCCATTTTAGTAAGAACATCGATAATTCCTGTACGAGTTGGATTCATTCCAACATTTTGTAGTACAAGTTTACTATTTGGGACAATGGCTCCTGCGGCTAAGAAAAATGCTGCTGAAGAAACATCACCAGGTACTTGTATATCAGTCCCTACTAATTTTTGTCCACCCGCAATCTTCACTGTTTTTCCCTCACGTGTTACCGTAACCCCAAATGCCTCAAGCATTCTTTCGGTATGATCTCGTGAAATTTGAGGTTCTGTAACAGTTGTTACACCTTCTGCGGTCAGTCCTGCAAGTAAAATTGCTGATTTTACTTGTGCGCTTGCTACAGGTGAAGTATAGTCGATTGCTTTTAAATTTCCACCTCGTATTGTAAGTGGCGTAAATGTTCCTTCTTCTCTACCGTCAATTTTTGCTCCCATAAGCCCAAGCGGATTCGTTACACGTTTCATTGGTCTTTTTCCAATAGACGAATCCCCTTGGATACAGGAATGGAAAGGCGTATTTGCAAGTATCCCAGACATTAACCGAATCGTTGTACCTGAATTACCAACATCTAAAATATTTTTAGGTTCTTGTAACCCTTCTAATCCTTTTCCAATGACAACTACCTCATCACTATTTTGTGAAATTTCTACTCCCATTTCTCTAAAACAAGAAATTGTACTTAAACAATCTGCACCAGGCAGAAAACCTTTAATTGTTGTTTTCCCTTGCGCAATTGCTCCAAACATAACGGCACGGTGTGAGATAGATTTATCTCCAGGGATTGTAATAGTACCTTTTAATCCGTTTTTTACAGTTTGTATAACGTGTTCTTTCATCTTTCAGCCCCCTCCTTATTACATTGTTTCATATGTTTGATATTCTTCTTTTTGTAGTGTGATCGTTGCTTTTTGACGATCCTCTTCTCTTTGGAAACTAATGCGAAGCACACCAAGTAATCCTTCACGTGCTTCTATAATTTGCAGATTTGTAATACTAATTTCTTTATGAGCTAAAATACTCGTAATATGAGCCAATGCCCCTACTTTATCTAAAACGTCGACATATAAGTCATGATAAGCTGGAATTGCTCCGCTTTTACGAACTGGTAAAGAATCACGGTATTCTTTGGCGTTTGCAAAATAGTTCTGCAACTCATCCGCATCGCCATTAGCAACCGTTTTGTGTAACTCTTTCATTTCTAATATCCACTCTTCTAGTAGCTGTAATAAATGATTTCGATTTTGTTTTACAATATCACTCCACATTTTGGGACTACTTGATGCAATACGTGTAATATCTTTGAATCCACCAGCAGCAAGTTGATGAATGAGTGGATTATCCCCTGCATGCTTTTCAACTTGTTTCACTAGGCCCGCGGCAATTAAATGAGGAAAATGACTTACAATTCCTGTTACATAATCATGTTCTTCCGTATTCAATACAAGAAAATGAGAACCTGTTCCTCTTAACCATTCTTTTAGTTGTTCTACTCGATGATTTGCCACATGACTCAATGGTGTTAAAATGTAAAATGCATTTTCAAACAAGTGTGCTTTTGCACTTTCAACTCCGGTTTTGTGCGAACCTGCCATCGGATGGCCCCCAATGAAAGAGATTCCGTTTGGTAATAAAGCTTCTGCTTCATTCATGATTTTCCCTTTTGTACTTCCTACATCTGTAACAATTACATCTTCACGTAAGTCATATAATGAAAGCTGACGCAGTAACTTTGTTGTTTCTTCAACTGGGGAAGCAAAAATGATTAATTCTGCCTCCTCACAAGCAGTTTGTAAATCTCTTGCAATTTCATCAATTACGTGAAGTTCTTTCGCACGCTCCACTTGTTCACTATGAATATCATAGCCAGTAATCATCACTTCATGTTCTCTTTTAATCGCTAATGCGAGAGAACCACCAATTAATCCTGTACCAATTAATAAAACTTTTTTACACATTTGTCTCATCTCGAAACTTATTTTTTCTATTTATAAAGTGCTGTTTTAACACTGAAATCACTCCCTCATTCTGTTCACTCGTCCCAATTGTAATGCGAACACCGTTCGGAAACGGACGAATAATAAAGCCTGCATGTGCACATTTATCATAAATCTCTTGTGCATCATCTACTGGCAAAAAGATAAAGTTTGTTTGAGAAGAATAAAACGGAATCTTATTCTCGTTACAAAAGCTTTCATATCGCTCTAATCCTTCTCGATTCACATGAACTACCTCCTTTATGAATTCTTCATCATGACAAGCGATTGTTGCTGCTCTTTGCGCAAATGAAGAAACATTAAATGGCAAACGAACAACATTTAATCTCTCAATCAATTCTTCCTGCCCAACTGCATATCCTACGCGAAATGATGCTAAACCATATGCTTTAGAAAATGTTCGTAATATAAGAAGGTTTTTATGGTTTCTCAATAACGGTATTGTTTCTGGAAAGTCTTTCGCCGTGACATATTCATAGTACGCTTCATCGATTACAATTAGCGCACTGTCATGCACTCTATTTATAAATTCATTTAATTTTCGCTCATCAATATATGTGCCCGTCGGATTATTCGGATTACAAATCCAAACAATTTTTGTTTTTTCATCTATTGCTTCTGCAATTTCCTCTAAGTTGTATGATCCATTTTGCAGTGGAATTTCTTTTACTTCGCAACCTTCAATCACTGCATGATGACGATATTGCGGGAAAGTTTCTCCTGCTGTTACAACATTACCGCCCACGCAAAGCACTGTACGGCTTATCATTTGAATGACTTCATCGAGTCCACTTCCACATATAATTTGATCCTTTTGAACTTGTAGTTTTTCTGCAATTGTTTGGCGAAGTTCTACAGCTCCTCCATCAGGATATAAGGCATGTTCATGCCACGCTTTTTGTAATTCTTCCATAACGCGCGGTGAACAACCAAATGGATTTTCATTTGATGCTAATTTTACAAATGAATGATCGCCATATACTTCTTTCATTTGCTGTGCTGATTTACCTGGTTTATATGGCTGTAATGATGATAATTGCTCTTTTACCTTCATCTGTATCCATCCTTTTTAAAATTCTTTTGCATACTTGTTATGCTGCATAATATTTTGTTCGATTAATTCCATGCGATCTTTTCCGAATTGTTCAACTAATGCATCAGCAAGCTCCCATGCAACAACAGCCTCTGCAACAACACTTGCTGCTGGAACTGCACAGCTATCAGATCGTTCAATACTTGCTTGGAATGCTTCTTTCGTATCAATATCTACACTTGCTAGTGGTTTATATAATGTAGGAATTGGCTTCATAACACCTCTTACAACAATTGGCATTCCTGTTGTCATACCACCTTCTAATCCACCTGCGTTATTTGTTTTTCTTGCATATCCTTTTCCTTCATCCCATATGATTTCATCATGTACCGAACTTCCAGGCTGCCTTGCCGCCTCAAACCCAATTCCAATTTCAGCGCCTTTAAAAGCATTAATACTCATAATTGCTCCTGCAAGTTTTGCATCTAATTTTCGATCATAATGTACATAACTCCCAACGCCAATTGGCATCCCTTCTGCCATTACTTCTACAATTCCACCAATTGAATCTCCACTGCTTTTCGCAGTATCAATTGCATCCATCATTTTTTGCTCTACTTCTTTATCTAGACAACGAACAGGTGAATTTTCTGTAATTGTTTGGATCTCTTCTATTGGCAATTGGCCTACACGATTTGCTTTTATCCCGCCAATTTCAAGAACATGCCCTGCAATTTGTATACCTAATTCTTTTAAAATTCGTTTTGCAACCGCGCCAGCAGCTACTCTTACAGTTGTCTCCCGTGCAGAAGAACGTTCTAAAACATTTCGTATATCACGGTGACCATATTTAATTGCACCGTTTAAATCTGCATGTCCTGGACGTGGTTTTGTAATCGTGCGTTTCATTTCTTTACTTTCTTGCTCCGAAATCGGTTCAGCTCCCATTACTTTCGTCCAATGTTTAAAATCATCATTTTTTACGATTAATGTAATTGGTGAACCAAGTGTCATTCCGTGGCGCACACCACTTACAATTTCTACTGTATCTGTTTCAATTTGCATGCGTCTCCCGCGACCATGCCCTTTTTGTCTTCTTAGTAATTCCTTATTAATATGTTCTGCTTGTAACGATAGTCCTGCAGGTACACCTTCCAAAATAACAGTTAACTGCGGACCATGTGATTCTCCGGCTGTAATATATCTCATTTCTCTTACCCCTTTATTATTTTTTTGTACAAAAAAGTCCCTACTGAGCGCTCAGTAGGGACGATTATTATCGCGGTACCACCCTAATTATAGACTATTTTTCGTCTACCTCTTATCATTTTTAACGATCTATGAGACCGTCTTTCCCTTCATAAAGACTATTATCTTTACTACGAAAAAGATGCTCTAGGGCTGTAATTCATGCTTATCTTTGTACTGATTCTCACCATCCATCAGCTCTCTATAAACAGGGAGATAAGCACTACTGTTTCCCTTTCTACGCATATTTAATATGAAATTAAGATAATTTATTTTTGAATCCTTTTAACTCTTCCATGAATTTATGGAACTCCGGAATATCCATTTGCTGCGCTGAATCAGATAATGCAACTGCTGGGTCCGGATGTACTTCTGCCATGACTGCGTCTGCTCCGATTGCTAGTGCTGCTTTTGCAGTTGGCAATAATAAATCTCTGCGTCCTGTAGAATGTGTTACGTCCACAACAACTGGTAAATGTGTTTCTTTCTTTAAGATTGGTACGGCTGAAATATCTAACGTATTACGTGTTGCTCTTTCGTATGTGCGGATACCGCGCTCACATAGTATAATTTGATCATTTCCTTGCGCAATGATGTATTCAGCTGCATTGATGAACTCGTCAATTGTCGCTGCTAAACCACGTTTTAATAATACAGGTTTATTTACTTTACCTACAGCTCTTAATAAATCGAAGTTTTGCATGTTTCGTGCCCCAACTTGAATGACATCAACGTAATCAAGGGCCATTTCTACATCGTTTGGATTTAAGATTTCACTGATAATCGCTAAGTCGAATTCGTCAGCTACTTGACGTAAAATTTGTAAGCCTTCAACCCCTAATCCTTGGAAATCGTATGGTGATGTTCTCGGTTTGAAAGCACCGCCGCGCATTAATTTTAATCCTTGTTCTTTCATCGCTTGCCCAACTTGGCGAACTTGCTCTAGGCTTTCTACCGCACATGGACCCATGATGAATGTTTGCGTTCCATTTCCTAATAATTCACCTTTTACATCAACGATTGTATTTTCTTTTTTCTTTTTACGTGAAACAAGTAATGCTTTACGGTTGTCATCTTCTTGCAATTCTAAGCTCGCTTTGAAAATCGTTTTGAAAATGTGCTGAACTGTTGAAGTTTCGAATGGTCCTTCATTATGTTCCGCGATCATATCCAGTACTTCGCGCTCACGAACTGGGTCAAAACGTTTCGTACCTTGCACTTGTTTTTGTTCTCCAATCTTTTGAACAATTTTACCTCTTTCATTTAATAGTTCTAGTAACTGTAAATTGATTTTATCCACCTGTTTACGTAATTGTTCTAATTCATGATTTGCCATTTTAAAGTCCTCCTCTAATGTTTTAAAAGTATAGTAAGAGAATAAAAATTCCCTATTTTCTGAATCAATGAGTTATACAAACTTATTATGGGATCGTTACCGCCTTTTCTGTGTACAAAAAATCCCTACTGATCTACTCAGTAGGGACGATATTTATCGCGGTACCACCCTAGTTGCAGACTTATTTCGTCTACCTCTCTTCACTGTTAACGATCATTTGACCGTCTTTCCCTTCATAAAGACTATTATCTTTACTACGAAAAAGATGCTCCAGGACTGTAATTCGCACTTGTCTTTGTACTGGTTCACACCAACCACCAGCTCTCTGTTACAGGGAAACAACTACTACTCCTTTTCCTTTCATCGCATGTTATATTCCATTTTCAAGTTGGACCACAAAAATACAAAAAGTCCCTACTGATCCAATCAGTAGGGACGATATTTATCGCGGTACCACCCTAGTTGTAGACTTATTTCGTCTACCTCTCTTCACTGTTAACGATCATTTGACCGCTTTTCCTTCATAAAGAACATATATCTTTAATCCGAAAAAGATGCTCCAAGACTGTAATTCATGATTATCCCTGTACTGATTCACACCAACCATCAGCTCTCTGTTACAGTAAGATCCTCACTACTGTGATCCCTTCATTGCACTTTGTTTATTCAAATGTTTTTGAAATTGAATAAGTTATGATTCGTATTATAGAATGCTTTTTTAAATACTGTCAACAACTTTTTATTTTATTTTAAAAAAATCCACTCTTTCCCTATAATCACCCTTATCCATTTGTGATTACAATCCCAATACGAATCATTTCGTTTTGAATAGATATTAGTAAATCATTCTCTACTTGGTACTCTGTTAATAATTGTTTAATCTCAATGATTTCACTTTCAAAAGAATTTGCCTCATGCAAGTGTTGTAATAACGAAAAAAACAACTCGCCATAGGCTTCTACATGATATTGCATGTTCTTTTTCTTTTCCAAGATATCCAAAAATAGTTGTTTCATTTCTGCTTGATCGTAACATACTGATGGTGACGAGAAATGACTAAGAATGGTTTGTAATCCTTTTTCTGCAACTTCATCCATACATAATACAAAACGTAAAAACATGACATATTCCCTACCGGTTATAGAACTCATTTTTGGACGTTCAATTAAAAATCCAGCTAACCAAGCTGTCCAAAATTTATGTTGTTCTCTCGCGCTTAATGTTTTCACATAATAACATAAATGTTCCATAAACTTAATTTTGTCATTTTCTGTTTCCTGTATAAAAAGTGGATATAACCAATCTGCTCGCTGATTCCAATATAATACACATTTAATAAATACAAAGCTGAGCCACTTTAAAAATACTTCTTTTGTATGTGGATGCAACAAATATAAATGTTCGACTGCATATTTAATATATCGCCTTATCTCTGTAAATAACGGTAAATTTATTTGTGTATAGCAAAGTCCTGCCCATGCATATTTTATTGCTTTTTCTTGTTTTTTTAAATCGAGATATGGTAACAGATTTTTTCTACACCATTGTTTCTCAATATGATATAAAAATGTTATATCTGCAGTTAATCGTGCAAACATGACATTTGTACTCTGTGAAAATACTCTCATTTGTTCTTCAAATAAAAACAAGTATTCGTGAATATTTCGGTCGTATAAGTGGTCATATGCTAGTAGCTTTAATAATACTGACGTCACCTTTCCAATAGGGTGCTGAATTGACTCATTATAAAAATCATGCTCTTCTATCTTGAAATTCGGATCACTTTTCATTACTTGAGGAAATAAAGAAAAGGCAAAGCGCTTCACAACACGTATACTATCCTCTTGAAATTCTTCTAATCGATTGCTGATTTCATAAAGAAAACTGCTAATTAACCAATGGAAAGACGTATTTCTTACAAATTGTTGCAAGAGCGGAATGATTTTTTGTATTTGTTGATTTGTAAGCTTACGATTATTTCTCCATGCCCTAATACACACAAACCATACTTCATTGCTTATCTTATCTTCCCCTACTAATTGATATGCAAGCGAAATACTCCATTCTGTATTCAATTTACATGCTTTTGATAACATTTCTAAAAAATGACGTTGTTCAAAAATACCATCATGAGAAAAGAGCCTTACCTGTTTCATCATTTCATGGTCTTTCAACTGTAATAGCCCATCAGCCGTTACGTTACATGTAATACTTTGAACGGCATCCTCTACTGGCTTTTCATCGTAACGTTCTGGGGAAAAATGAGGGTGCTTTTGTTTCATTTTTTTATATGCTTGTACTGTACAATTACTATTTGGATCACATGTATAAAGTAAATCCATAACAAGACAAGCATCAAAAGCTCTCTCTTTAACAAGGTGTTTCATAACCTTTTGTAACACCTCTTGCTTTCTTTGCTCCGAAGCAAATAGATAATGCTTCTTTAAAAATTTAAATACTTCATGTCTATATGTAACATGTAAGAGTAACCTTTGTTCTAACAGCCATTTGATTTTTTCATCGTCAGTTACAAATGAATTTTTACTCATCGCAGCTATCGCAATTCGTTTTTGTAATATACTATCTGTTTCGATCATTTGAGCGATATAATAGTTTGCCTGTCTCTTATTATTTTCACATAAATAAGTGAGACATTCTTTTACAATACGAATTAAAAATGTAAAATCTTTTGGCTGTAAATCATGGTCGGAAAATTCGACTGTATTATATGTCACACCGTCTTTTTTCTGCAGTGCAGCCTGTCTTAAAAATAACATTTGGATTTTCTCTAACCCCATGACCATTATTGGGTCGGCAAAATACGCGATATGCTGTTTCATTCTTTCATCCCAAATTCTTTGTACAAACGAATATACGGGAACTGGCAAACGACTTGTCTCCTCTAATTCAATTGAATCTTGCATATCGTGTTCCCATCTTCTGACACGTTTTAATTTAATTTTCCCATCCAAAATAAACGCCAACAATAATACGAAAATTTCTTTATGTTCAGGAAAGGAACATTTATGTAACAAATATGAAACCAATTCTATAGAGCTGCTATTTTTTTCTGCTGTTTCTAATAAAAGTAATGTCCATTTTGCGAATAGTAGCGGTTCAATTGGCTCTTTTGTTTCGTTTAAATACGTACAAATGGTTCGCCATAACAAAGGAGAAACTTTCGAGTGATTTTTATAAATAAGCTGAAATAATTCTTTTTGATGACTAAAAAGAAATTGTTTGACGAGCCACTCAGCCAACAATTCATCCTCTTCATTATGGATAGCGGAAAGCAAAAATAAATTTTGGAGTTTCCCTTCTGCCTCTAACCATTCTACCCACTCGTAATCGCGAGCAAATTCTATAAAATACCGAAGTGTTTCAATTTTTTTTACTGATTGCTTTATATATGATAATTGCTCTTGTTCAACTGATGGCGGGACTGTCACGATATCACGAATCCGCATTCTTTTTGTAATATAATTATCTCCCATTAATTCAGCCCAGCGCTTCACCGCTTTAACAAGTGCTTGATGATTATTTGCCTTATTTGGATAAACAATCGGCCTTACTCCTAAATGCTCCCAGTGATATGTATTATCTCCTTGCGCAACAAATGCATAACGTCTTGTACTCGGCGGTAAACCTGTTGCTAAATATTTCATGACAGGATCATTATGACTATATCCGATGAATAACACCGTATAATTTGAAAATAAATCAACTAAAAATCTTCTTGCCCATCCCTCTGTTAAGTAAGCCCTTCCAAAATCACCATCCGTTAATATTAAATTTTCTTTTTCTTGTTCTACATTGCCATGTATATATGCTAAACCTTTAAACGCTCTACCTGTTGGAAGTGCAGGTGCGTAATATATATTGATATCTCGATTCATTTCCCGAATTACGCTTGTAAAATGCTGATCAAAATTTGTAGTAACGATGCGAACATCAATATCATCTGAAAAAAGCCGTGGAATTGCATAGTGTAATGGATTCGGTTTCGAATTTTTCACATCAACAAGATCTTGTGCAACTTGATGTACATCTTTCGTCTTCGCAACTTTTCCAAGATAATAATCATGCGGTTCCGTATTTTCACGCTTTTCAACATATAAAGCTTCCGCAATTTCATCAACTAAATCATCGAAATTTGGTAAGTTTGATTTCCCTTTCATAGAAACTCCTGCTCCGACAAATAATACAAGCCTTCCTTGTTCAAGGTTATCAAATAGTTCATCTGGAATTTCTACTTCTGAAGTAATCCACATCTGGATCCCCCCTTACCTAAAAATGTCATACACTCTCATTTTACTATAACATTTTTTATTTATTTTTTTAATATTTCGACAAGAGGTTTAACATGAAAAAATTTATTTACATTCATGTACTTCCATAAGAAATGTATGAACTTCTCGTTTTATACCAAAACTATGTAAAAACAGGAGGTGTGCATTTTGAGCAATTTTACAATTGTGCTGATCAAATTTATATCGTGTATCATTGCTTTCGCTATTGGACTTGATTTGTTTTTCGATGCAACAATTGTTGATGTTATTTCTTTTAGTCTGTTTGTAACAATCGTTTCTTATATGTTTGTGGATAAAATCCTTTTAAACCGCATTGGCAATTCCGCTGCTATTATAGCTGACTTTTTGTTAACATATTTAAGTGTGTGGATTTTCGGTAATATTTTATTGGACAATTATATGCAGATCGCATGGGGGAGTATTCTATCCGCTATTGTCTTTACATTATCTGAAGTATTTGTCCATCGTTTTTCTCATACGCATGAAAGGCATAAAGGTGAACGAATTAATATGAATGGCCGATTCGCATATGGAACTGAATTTGCTGAAGAACAAAACATCATAGATAAAGAAAAGAAAAAATAAAAAAGAAGGATGTCATTACCTGTATAATGACATCCTTTTTCTACATTAACTATTCTTCAAATAGTATTGCTTCAAAACAGATTGTGGAACCAATCCGCCACCAGCTACCCACATCTTGTAAACCATTTATTTGTATAGACCTTTTAATAAGGTTAACACGTTTTTACAACAGTTATTCAATGAAATACATCTTTCCGTTCACTTCAAGGGATACTGATGATTGCTTCATCTCTTTCTTTAGAGATTTAGCATATGCTACCACTTCATTAATCGTCTTCTTATTCAAATTTTCCGCAAAACTATACACAATTGTGACTTTTTCCTTAATGAGTTGATTATTATCTCCTACCCAAGCCCCTGTTCCCTCAATAGCGGTAGCTCCTCCAAACATATTAGAGAATGTCTCGAGAGATTTGTTAACATACGGAGTATTATCAATAGGTTGATCTACATTATAAGTCGATGGTACGTAAATTTTTACTACATTATCAAGATGGAATTGTCCTTTTAAAGCATTCGATTCTTGAACCTTAAACGATTCTTGTTGTTCTGCAGCATACACCGTATGCCCTAAAAAAGCGACCAACATAATAGATAGAAACCAATACAAAATCGTTTTCCTTTTCAAGCTTGCCACTCCTTCTTATTTAACTGTTTTGCTGTCAAAACAACGGTGAGTGCTCTATTTATTATTATACATACTTTAATAGAGTTTGAGAGAACAACTTTAATATTGAACTTGATAACGTAACTGTTTTCAACTGTCTTTTTCTGAACACGTTACAATTTGTTAAAATAATATCACCAAATTAATGCTTATAATAGGTTCATCACCGTAAGTTATAGGCTTCGAATTTTCATCATCAATAAAATAACACCGCGGATCTTGATCCGCCTGCTTTCTTCCCTCTTCTACGGCCTTGCTATAATCAGATGCATACTCAATAACTGTTACTCCTTTACTTCGTAACAGCTCCTTTTTCCACTCTTTCGCATCTGCTGACATATGTACGGTTACCCTGAAACCTAACTTTGCGCCCATAATGCCAATACTTAAACCTAAGTTACCTGTCGAACCAACTGCTATTGAATATTGAGAAAAAAATTCTCGGAATGTATCACTATCTAACTTTTCGTAATCATCTTTTTCACAAAGTAAATTATGCTCCACCGCTAACTTTTCTGCATGCTGCAGTACTTCATAAATACCACCACGCGCTTTAATAGATCCTAAAATCGGTAAATTATTGTCACATTTTAATAAAAATACACCTGGCATTTCTTGTTCAAACGCGTTCTCCATATGTTGTTTCATGAGTGGTGTTGCTACAAGTGGTGATTCAATGATACCGCTCATCTCTTTTGTTTCCGGAAAGACTTTTGCTATGTACGGTGCAAAGCGACGCAAACGTTCCTCTGCATCTTTTACATCCTCTTTCGTTAAGACAAAATTCTGCTCCGCTTTTTCATACGAAACATAATTTGGATTCTCCCAAAACACCTCATTTGTCGCTGTTAATTATTGTGAAATACGATACTCTTCTTTCCACACTTGTAATGATTTCCCATTAACAAAACCTATTGACATGCTTCTTCCTCCCAAAACTAAAACTATCTTTCTATTTGTATATCTTTTAAATCTATAATTTCAGCAAACCAACCTAACACTGTATTATGGTGTGCAATAATATCCTCAGCACATAATTGTTCTGAATCAAACGTACTATGTGCATCACGAATTAAAGTTACTTTATACCCTTCACTAAAAGCGCTACGAGTTGTTGTATCCACGCAATATTCCGTCTGCATTCCTGTAATAAGTACATGTTCAATCCCTTCATTTTGTAAAACTTCCCCAAGGTTCGTTTTATAAAATGAATCCGGTGTTTCTTTTTCAATGATTACCTCATTCTCTTTTGACGCAATGGCAGAATGAATACTCCATCCCGGTTTTCCTTTTTCTAAAGGGTGTCCCTTTGGTCCATTATGCTGAACATATATAACAGGAATATGATTTGCACGACATTGCTGAATTAATTCTTTCAATGTTTCTATTAATTTTTGGCCGTTATGTACAGGCATTCCTGCTGTATACATACCTTCTTGTACATCTATTACTAACAATGATTTTTTCAACATATATCACCCTTTCTCTTATTGTAACCCCTTACATAATCACCGTAGTATATAACATCAATAAAATTAAAATTCCGCCAATCAAAATCACTAAATACTTTTATCATCTATACTCCATCATCCAGCAATCTTCTAACTTCCCTTCATGAAGTTCATGTTTTATTAGCCTTTTTATCTTTTGAAACCCACACTTTTCATAGCAATGAACTGCACGTTCGTTACTTACTCTTGGATCCATCGTGATTGCTTCTGCCCCTAACTCATCAGTGATATATGTGATCGCAGCTTGTACGAGCTCTGTACCGATTCCTCTATTCCAATATGTTGGTTCACCAATAAATTGGTCCATGCCCCATATATTTTGATTTTCCATGTACCCGTATAGCTTTTTCCACTCTGAATCTACAGGATAAATTTGTATGTAACCAATTTGTTCTCCAGCGTATTCTACTAAGCATTTTTTTACATTACTTGTTGAATAAGAAATAAACTTTTTGCGTACTTGCTCTAAAGATTGTGGATTATCTCGCCCTTCATAATATTGTAAAACTTCGGGATTTGTTAGCCATTTTGATAGGATTTTTACATCGTTTTCTGTAACATACCTAATAGACATATTTCCCTATTGAAATAGCATACTGCCCCTCCTTATCCATAACACCATAATATTCTAGACCCATTGGATTAACTCCTCTTACTAAACCTTAATCAATAAATTTTTCAAACCACGTAAGTAAATATATACAAATCCGTCTCGACTTCATACCTTCGTATTAGTTCTTTCTAAAAAAATACTACTATTGCTGGATGTTACAGAATCTTCAATTTAGTAATCTATAGATATCAAACCAACTTTGGAGGAATAAATATGTCTAAAGGTTATGATTCAAAAGAACACCAACAAGAAGAAATAAATGAAATCCGACAAACAATCACCGAAATGGAAAGTGCATTTAATGCACATGATGCAAATGAATTAGATCGCCACTTTACTTTAAATGCCACATGGGTCAATGTGCTTGGCAAGCGGCTTTCAGGTTGGAAGCAAATCCATGAAGCGCACAAAGTTCTTTTACCAGGAGCTCTTCGGGATTCATACGCTTGTTATACAGTTGAAAGCATTAAATTTATACGTTCCGACGTAGCTATCACACATATTAGACAATATCCAACAACCTCTGAAGGAGAAATAATAAAGGATGGGCAAGGCAGTCTTGCTATTTATGTGATGGTCAAAGAAAAAGAAACATGGAAAATTGCTGCTGGGCAAAATACGCTTGTTCAATAGCTCTTCACATATCCCCTGTTTAAACTGGAGGTGACGACTCATGTCTCACGTAAATCTGAAAAAAATAACTTCTAAAAACTGGCGGGAAGCCCTTAATCTTTCTGTAAATATTGAACAACAAAAGTTTGTTTCTGAAGTTACACCACCTGTTGCTATTGCACTTGCTAAAGCATATATAAAACCAGACGATAGAATTATCGAACCCTATGGGATTTACAATGAGCATACAATGGTTGGTTTTTTTAATCTACACTACACACTCAATAGTAACGATGACTTTTGGCTTTTTCATTTTTTTATCGATAAAAGATTTCAAAGAAAAGGATTTGGAGCCGCTGCAATAAACGAATTAATTAACCATATAAAAACCGTTCATCCATCTTGCCGTCGTATTCGCTTAACTGTACATCCTGAAAATGATTCGGGTCACAAGTTCTACAAAAAAATTGGATTTACTAATGATAACATTTACACATACGGTGAACTGACATATTCCTTAATTTTAAAGAGGTCTTATAGATGATAATAGGATTATATGAAGCACATTTACCAGTTAGCGATTTAAAGCGTTCGATTGAATGTTACAAAGGACTTGGTTTGGAATTTTCCCATCGCCGTGAAGATAAGGTAGCATTTTTATGGATTGAAAAAAATAAAAGCTGGTTGGGATTATGGGAAACAGACAAAGTAGAACTTGAATATCACCCTTCAATAAGACACATAGCTTTTCAAGTTTCTTTAGACGGGTTAAAAAATTCAGTTGCTTGGTTGAATGAAAAAGGCTTTGAACCTAGAGAAGCATTTGGATTTAAACCAGTTGAACCATTTGTTATAGCACATAGTGGCATTGCTCATGCCAAAATCCATTTTAATGACCCTGATGGGAACAGTTTAGAATTTATATGTAAACTTGAAAATCCTAAAAATATTACAAAGCGTATGTATTTAAGTGAATGGGAACAATTAAATGAATTAAATTAGCACCCTATTCAACTAAAGAGGTGTTAGTTTAACTAAGAATAGGGAAACCTATATAGATTGGGTTTCCTTTAAATTATTATTAAAAATCAATAATAAATTTTAATAGAGCCTTAATAAAAAGAAGAGCACCTTTACATTTTTTAAAGTTACTCTTCTTTTACTCGTTACTATTTAAATTTTAAATACCAGTAAATTGCAACTTCATCACTTTGTTCATTACTGCCTTTATATACAAGAAAATCAAAGCCTCCTATAACAAATCCACAACTCTCATAAAACTTGCATGCTCTAACGTTATTGTTCTGTGTCTCCAGCATGATTCCTGACATTTCACAAGCTTGCGCCCAATGCTTTGCTCGCTCAATTAATCTTTTGCCAACTCCAAGCTGTCTAAACTGCTTATCTACTTTTATATCTTCCACGTAAGCAAAACCATTCCAGTTCCTCTTTAATATAATCATTCCAATTATTTGGTGATTCATAAACGCCAAATAAATTATTTTATCTGGATTATTAACATATTCCCTATAATCTAAATCATCCTCTTGATCCTCTTTATATATATCTTCTGAATAATTTTTCTCATAGCTTGGTATTTCTTGCACTGTGTATTCTATTCGTTGATTCTTCGCTCCTAATGAAAGAACTAGCTTAGAATCAACCGTAAAACTATCATCAATTTCAGGAATTTCATTCAAATCTTCTAATTCTAGTTTCCTAATAAAAATGTCCATCCTTATCTCCTCTAAGTAAAATATAATATATTCCTCATACTAAATATTTATAGCAATAGCTGCAATGAATAAACTAACAATTATGAGGAAAGGCATACCAATCATTGCTCCTCTTAGATGCATCTTATAATCTTTATATCCCTTCATCCCTTCTGTACTAGGAATAACAACAAATCTTGGAGTAATCCAGCAAAATATAAGCCAATCTATAATGAATAAATCAACCAAGTTAAAAATCAGCAAAATTCCAAAAGAATGCAAGAAAGCATCTATAAACAATAATTTCTCATGTTGATTTAGTAAAAAAGTTGAAATCAATGGTGTTCCGAAAAGAATTACATTATATACAATTCCAAAGTATAAAGTTTGTCTTTTTTCATCGATTGTTTTTGGCAAAACAGATTTTTGAATATCTTTAGGATAATCCTTTAACCATAGGCGAGGATTATAATATAATGATCCTAAAATCATAATCGATAGTATAATAGACATGATTATTCCAACGAGCAACATTTGTTCATATTGACCCATAAATTATCTCCCTTCTTACTTGTAATTACCGTAAAAACATTAAGTTACTTATGTAAAGATTCATTCTATTAAAAATCCTATGTATTCCCACATCAGAAAATTAACATAAATCTTTGATAAAAAAACGAAATAACTTTTTCATTTCTATATGTAAAATCACTTTCTTACAGCATCCACTCTTATTTCTTGACATATCATTTCAAACTTCATAAAGTGAAACTCTAATCGTTGTTTTTCAACTTCGCTGATTTTTAGCTCATAAATATTTGGCTAAATTTATATAAATTGACGTAAGAATAGGACTGGTGAAAATAATGAAAATCGAACATATAGCGATTTGGGTAAATGATTTAGAGGCAATGCGCACTTTCTATACACAATACTTTAATGGAAAGGCAAATTCTTTATATCACAATAAAACTAAACAATTTGAATCTTTTTTTATTACCTTTGAATCTGGAGCACGTCTTGAAATTATGCGACAGAACGGAATAGAAGACAAATCTAGTTCTAACCTAATTGGATACGCCCATATCGCTTTTTCTGTTGGTAGCGAAGAAAATGTGAATCAACTAACAAAAACATTAAAAGAAGCTGGATATCCTGTATTAAATGGACCACGTTTCACTGGAGATGGCTATTATGAGAGCGTAATTAGTGATCCAGAAGGAAATCATATTGAGATAACTATCTAGCAAAATACAGTTATTTATTATTTTTTAATTACGAAATACAATAACACCGAAAAAACCGTTCAAAAATTTTGAACGGTTTTACTATCTAATACTATCACGTTTAAAATTTTGATCATTACAGAAATGCTGATTCTATCGTTTTCCTTAATTACAATACTGGCCTACTAAACTCTTTAACTGTTCCATGTTTTCTGAAGATACCTTTTCTGACAATCTTGCCCCAGCAATAATAGGAGCCCATTCCAAAACTTCAGCCCTTGATAAGCCAGCATTTTTGCAATATATACGTAAATACATTTCAGCTAATTTGACTGAAGACTGGGCATACACTAAATATGTTCGATATACATCTGCACGAATATCTCCCAAGCTAGCATCAACCCAGTCAATAATTTTTACGTCATCATTACTCATAATCAAATTAAATGGATGAAAATCTCCATGACATAGCCTATGTTCAAATACCATTGAATCCAATTTTCTTAACAATCTATCCTTTTGTTTCTCATCTATATTCTGTACTAATTAAATTTAACGATGTAGCTTTTCTGACATCGGTTCAAGTAAATCCGAATCAACAACAACAGCATGCACCTTTTGTTGTACATTGACGCAAACACTTATGTAATGCTCAGCTAGTTCCTTATTATTAATTAAGAGATCTCCTACTGTTTTCCCTTTTACATATTCCATTATAATTGCTTGTCTACTATTTATTTCTTTGACTTCTAATACCTTTGGGACGTGAAGACCGCATGAATAAGCGTATTCTTGTTTCTTTGCTTCGTATAACGATTCTGTATTTGGAAAGTGCTTTTTAAACACTTTCACAATTTTATTATCATAAAGATATATCTTTGCTGTATTCCCTATAGCTATTGGATTACATAGGTTCACTTCTTTTCTCTCCCTTAAAATAAAGTTCAACTAATCGGGCTTTTACTGACAGTTGATCCCCCACCTATCTTCTTTTCCTTTGCCGAATTTTGAGGTGGGAGTAATACTGCCCGCGAATAGCGAGATAAATGATAATAATGTCCTACTCTGCATCTCATACATTCCATACAATTGATTTGTAAAAATAATTTTGTTTAATTTTTTGTTGCGCTAACAGGCAAATTAGTTCTACAAAAACCTACACTTAAATCCACTCTTTTCCATGTTCACAAATGAATTTAATATCGTTTTGATAATGCTCAAGATGCCCTTCATCTATCATCTTTTGAAAAGCAATATCACCTTCACTGGCTTTTCTTGTAATCGTTTTACATAACCCTTCTAATCGTAACAATACCATATCCAAATAATTTTTTTCCATTCCCTCATCGTAAGATTCAAAAAACAATCTAACTCTTTGTTTTATACGGTTAGCATGCTGTAATGAATTATAATAAACTTGCTCACCTGTTTCAGAAAAATAAAATCTACTTAAGGGGACGCAAGTATAAAGAGCATAAGCCATATCCCAAAGTCTTGGGCCAGGTCCAGCAACATCAAAATCAATAATCCCTATTGGTCTTTCATGATTAAAAATAATGTTGTACATTGCAAAATCATTATGGCATAGTACCTCAAATTGTTTTGGGGTGTTATCTATCGATTGCCAGCTATCATCAAATGAAAAATCACTCACAGCATCATGATAAAGACGAAGCATTTTCGCTATTTCTATTAAGATATCATCAGACCACATATATTCTTTTAAAGGATAATTACCAGCTTCTCCTTCAATAAATGATAATATCTCTCTTCCTTTTTCATCAATACCTAAAAACTTTGGTGCATAATTGAAACCTTTGCTCTCCAAATGCTTTAATAGCTTATGAATGTTAGGACTATCTGGCTTTAATTCTCGTCGCACAGTACTTCCCGAACGATAAACGTTAGAGACATTCCCTCCTGTTAGCATTTCTTCGTTACCATAGTTTGTCATGTAAATATTCCTCCCTAATATGACTTTCTATAAACCGTAAAACAAATCCTGTTTGTTCAACTAATCGGCGCCAGTAGTTTAATAGTTTTTTCCCTCTAACTTGTACTCTTCCTCCCAATCTATTCCACAAGCTACCGCATGTAATATGCGGATCATTTTTGACCACTTTTTAAAATAATACATTCCTTTCCTTAAGTACTACAGAAACTTTATTATCATTGATCAGTAATGATGGTGAAATCCTTCTTCTACTAAACTTTCCTTTTTAAAATAAAAAAGATCCTGTAAAACAGGATCTAAACAAATTTCAAATCGACAATTACTTTTTCTCCATAATTGCAAAGTAATTTTTCTCATGATCAGCAAAATTAAACGCCCTACCAGACGGCATATTTACAATTTCTCCAACTGTAATTTCTTTCTCAACAAACTCTTTATATAATTTATCGATATCTTCAGTGAAAAACAACATAGATGGTGTACGAAGATTTAATTCAGGCTGCATCTTCGCAATTAATTCTTTATTATGTAGAACAATACTCGTTTCCGCTTTTTCTGTTGGCGCAATTTCAATCCATCTAAACCCTTGACCGTTATTTTCATCTGAAACTAAATAGAAACCTACTTGTTCTGTCCAAAATCGTACAGCTTCATCTTGATTATTTACATATAACATAATTTGACCGACTTTATGAATCATCATCTTTTCTTCCCTTCTTCTACTTCAATTGTATTCAGTATATACGAACTAACGTTCTTTTTAAAGTGCTTTTTGTGTAAACTTCCACATCAAATATTTTAACACGTTGTATTTCTTTCTGAATATCTTGAGACGAGGATTATTAATTAAGGAATAGCCCAAATAACCATAATAACATTATGTAAATTAAATTGTTATATTCTCTCTTTACTTTCAACATGTAGGTCTTGATTTATTACCTTTTTTCTATTCATGTATATTTCTACTACACTACAAATAGGTGCTAAAAGTAAAAGACAACCAATTAATGATAGCTGTCTTTTACTTTTAGCCTTATCATATGGACAAACCTAGCATAATGACTTGTCTTCCAATTTCCACCGAAACCACCGCGCATGACCATCTGTTTCTCCAATAATTTCATTATTTTCTTTTCCATTTATAAAATAATCAAGATGAAGATCTCTATCCCACATGTTGTTATAGAGGTGGAAAACATCACGTTTTGCGCCAATTTCTTTCACTGTATCTATTAATTTATGTTTTACACTCTCTGGTATTTGATTCGCCACATGTGTATGGAAAATACAAATTACAGAGTCCTCTGGAATTTGTTCCACAATTTCTGAAAGAAGAGCTACTCCATCCCCTTCTATCAGTTTCACAGATTGTTCTTTTACACAAGCTGCTGCGTGATCAAACATTTCAAGCCTTTCTTTATGCTCTGGCCAAATAAGGGCACGTAGCCATAAATAGTCTTCTTCATTCTTCAAATCATTCACGTGCAAATCAAGCCCGATCCTTTCTGCAACAGGTGGACTTTGTTGTAAGAAAAATGGCCGATTATCCCCTTTTATTTCTGATTTCAAGTGAACGTTAGAGTCTTTATTTCCAAAGGTTTCTCCTGTTCCATACGAATAACTATATTGATCCCAGAACAATTGTAGACCAGCGCTTGTTCCAATTTCGATTAGTGCTAAAGGCTTATTTGCTTTATGAAACATATAACAAAAACTCGGATATAAATATGTGCACCTTCTTACTTCGTTTGTTTGTACTAGCTTTGTTTTTAAAATATTGATTATCTCTTCCCTATTAATCTGGCAAAAATCTTTAAAATGTTGAAAAGAATGTTCCAGATTTTTTTCTGGAGCGGCAACAAGACTCCTATGGTATTTTTTTAATACATGATCATTTCCTTTTAACAATAAATAATGAACGGCACCAAGTAATAAATTAGGGACTGGCTGACCAAGTTGTGCATGTGATGCTAATGCAAGGGTTTCCTCATCCTCTGAAATTTTTAATGATAAATGTTTGTATAAATCACTTGATCCTTTACATTCTTTTTTTGAAAAGTTTCTAAATAAGTTTGAGATTTGTTCTTGTGTAAGCATTTCTATTCCTCCTAACGAAAGATAGAATAATCAGAATTATTATAACACAAGTGAATTTGGTATATTTCAACAAATAACCCTTTTTACTTATAACCACAAATAGATTTTAAAAATATATCTCTACACCGTTCGGATCTGTTTGTTTCCTTTGGTATAAAGAATGTAAATATACATTTTTCAAATTCGTTTTATTACTACGAATGGTTTCAATACGATTTATTTCTTTTCGAAATAGAAACGAAAGATCCCGTTCTAACCCTGCTTGCTTCGTTGTCATTATAACTTTCTGTAACTCGTCTATACTCCCTCCATCATCAATTACATCAAAATTTGTTTGAAGCTCAATCCGAAACCCATATGGTGTTACAATAAAAGTTCTTCTTTCTCCCTTATTTACTTTCCAATGTAGTTTTTCTGCTTGCTTACAAATGCTTTCGCACTCCTCTTTTGACACGAGAAAACCGATATGATCAAATATAATCTTCTTCCCATAGCCAAATGTGATATTTATCTTGCCTTTTCTAGCTTCAATAATTCGAAAAAGTATCTGTTGATTCCGAAAATCATCCCATGTTAATGGTGGATCAAATTGTTGAAACTCTCCATTATACTTTCCGATTCTTGTAGAAATACGAAAACCACAATTTTTATAAAAGTTCTCCATTTCTTCTAAGTGAGGCGTCCAATAATGATAATGAAATAACATTTACAACTCTCCTCTGCATTCGATATATAATATAATTGTATAAACATAGCGTTATCATTACCTCTATCCAAAGTCTGAATTCTATAATATATCCCTTCATACTTTTGTGGGATAAATCCCCCAAAATCAAAAGAAGTTCATTCCCTTATACATAGGAATGAACTTGCTAAATTAAAAATCATACTTATCAATATTATCCTTCGTAAACACAACGCGCTCTGGCAATACGATAATTCCATTTCCATCTGCTTCGTAGTCATAACCTTGAATAGAATTCGGTTCCACTTTTACTTTACCAATATTCGGAACTTCAAAGCTATCGCCAACTTTTAATTTCTTCCCTTTTACCACAATTTCATTTGCAACATAAGTTGCAAGTGCTCCTTGTTGTTTTACATCCCATAATCCAAATTGCTGAACAGTTCCTCGTTTTACATAATCACGCATTACATTTGGTGTTGAAAATCCCGTCACAACTACTTTTTTATCCATTTTTAAGTTTTCAGCTGCTTGAGCCATTGCTGGAAGTGCCGTTGCATCTGGACAAATTACCGCATTAATATCCGGATACGTTTTTAAAATACTTTCGCCCACCGATAATGATTTTTGTGCATTATTTTCTCCGTACTGCGTCGTTACAATTTCCCAATTTGGATATTTTTCTTTTATAATTTCTTTTGCTTTTGTTACCCACTGATTTTGGTCTGTTACAGTCGGGCTTGAATAGAAGAATGCTACTTTTCCTTTATCTCCAATTTGTGATGAAGTCATTTGAATTAATAGATTTGCAAGTTGCTCCGGCGTTCCTTGGCTTATATAAAATGAACGATCTTTCGGATTTACATCAGAATCCCACGTTAATACTGTCATTCCCTTTTTCTTTGCTCTCTGTAATGATTGCGAAAGTCCATCAACCGATGTAGATGAAACCATTAACGCATCATAGTTTTGATTAATAAAATTATTTATATATTTCACTTGGCCTGATACACTCGCCTCTGATGGTCCATCATACTTTATTTGTACGCCTAACTTATTTCCCATTTCTTTTGCCCCTTCACCACCTGATGTAAAGAAGCCAACTCCTGTTAATTTCGGAATTAAAGCAAATTTTACATCATCGGCTTTTTTCTTATCTGCTGTTTGATTAGAACATGCGATTAAGCCAATGATACAAACGCACATAATCATAAAAATCCCCAGTTTTCTTTTCATGACATTCCCTCCTTATGCAATTTCCTTCTTTTCCACATCTTGAATTGCTGTAATTTGAAATGCCTAATAATAACAGAGAGGATAAGTATGATACCAATAACAACATTTGATTGTTCGTTTGTTAAACCTGTCATTTGTAAACCGTACTGCATCATACCAATAAATATACTTGCTAGTACTGTTCCAACAATACTTCCTTTTCCCCCAGTGATGAGTGTCCCGCCTAATACCACTGCCGTAATAACCGGTAGAATTGCCTCGTTTCCAATATCAGCTCGAGCTGAGCCAAAATATGCTGTTAAAAAAGCTCCTCCTAATCCACCTCCTAACCCAGAAAGAATATATGCGATAATAACTACCTTTTTTGTATGAATACCTGAATATTTAGCTGCCTTTTCATTTGCACCTGTCAATATGACATAACGACCATATGCTGTTCGATGAAGTAAAAGTGTAAACAAAACCGTCAAAACGAAAAGTAACCATACTAAATTAGGAATTCCTATAAAACTCCCATTTGCAAGTTGCACGTAAGAATCCGGTAAACCACCTATCCCTTCATATCCACTGGCATTTGAGCCACCTGAGATAACAAGAGCAATTCCTGAATATAAAAACATCGTTCCAAGTGTAACAACAAGAGGTTCTACATCTGTCGTTTTAATAATCAGCCCATTGATACAACCTGCTAGACAACTGATAAATAAGGCAATAATTACAGCTAAAATAACCGGAGTTCCATTCATCCATAGTACACCAATCAGAATTGAGGTAAGCCCCATAATCGATCCTACAGATACATCAATTCCACCTGTCACAATTACAAATGTCATTGGGATTGCAGCAATCGTAATAAAAATGAAGTCATTCATACTGAAAAGTAAATTACTAATATTAAAAAAAGCACTGTTAAATAAACCAAAGAGAATGAACTCTATAGTAAGTAATACAATTAGAACACCTTCCCATCTTAAAAATCCACGTGCATACTTCATAGATTCATCCTTCTTTCTTCCAACCGTCTTATTCCCTTCCATTTTTTTAAGGTGCTGTCTAATATAATAATAAGTAACAGTAAAAATCCTGATATAGCACTATTCCAAAAAGCAGGTATTTTTAAAAAGACTAGTGAACTACTTATAACTTCTAAAAAAATTGCCCCTAGTGCTGCTCCAAATACAGAACCTGTTCCACCCTTTAGATGAATTCCACCTAGAACAGCGGCAGCAATTACTTGCAACTCAATTCCTGTACCAGTTTGATTTGGCACAAAACCGATATTCATAACAAATATGCATCCTGCAATCCCTGCGCTTATTCCCGAAATAATAAATGCATATATTTTCACCTTGTCTACCGGTATTCCGATGAGTCGTGCCCCATCTTCATTATCTCCGGTAGCATAAAAATATCTTCCAAAAGGCGCTTTCGTTAAAAAGGTATATAATAATAGTAAAATAGCCAAAATGATCCACACTGTAATAGGCAGCCCTAGTATCATGACAGAAGACATCTGTTTATAAGACTGAGGAATATCTTCAATCCATTTGCCACCTGTATATATCAACATCGTTCCTCTAATAATTCCTAACATTCCTAATGTCATAATAATTGCTGGCACACGAAACTTCGTAACCCCAATGCCATTTATCATTCCAATGACAGCTCCAAGCAAGATTGCAGCAATGCTTGAAATTAAAATGCTATTTCCATTTGTCAAAAACATCCCACAAATCGCTGCACTTAATCCCATAATAGAACCGACTGAAACATCAATATTTTTAGTAAATAATACGAACGATTGACCAATAGCTAGTGTAACTAAGATAATACTCGATTTCATAATTAAAGAAAGCGAACTAAACTGAACAAAACTAGGATTAATAATTCCTACAAGGGCTATGTAAATAAGTAATAAAATGATAATGGATGTTTCATGCATTTTAAATAGATTTGAAAAACGTATCATTCCGTTACACCTTCCCTTCCTCCATATGCGAGACGTGTAACTTCATCTATACAAACTTCCCCTTTCTCCAAATGAGAAACAAGTTTTCCATTCCTCATCACATATACACGGTTTGCTAATTGAACAATTTCTTCTACATCTGAGGAAATCAATAAAATTGCAAGTCCTGATTGTTTTAAACTTTGAATTGCCTCATACACTTCTAATCTTGCTTTCGCATCAATCCCGCGCGTTGGTTCATCAAGAATCATTAATTTAGGTTCACAAGCAAGATATTTAGCTAATACAACTTTTTGTTGGTTTCCCCCTGATAAAGATGTCATTTTTTCATCCTTACTGGAAACGACTATCCTAAACTTATGAATATACGCTTCTGTTAAAGCGCTTTCTTTTTTGTGGTTTAAGAAAAACGTACTGAGTCGATGTAAAGACGCTGACGTTATATTTTCTTTAACAGATGCAATTGAAAAGATACCATTACCAGCCCTATCCTCTGGAACATATACCATCCCTTCATCTAATCGTCTACTCGTCGAATACTTCGCAACAGACTTTCCTTCTAATAAAATAGCTCCCGACAGTACAGGCCTGAGCCCATATAATGCTTCTGCTAATTCCGTTCTACCTGATCCAACAACACCAGCAATTCCTACAATCTCTCCAGCATGTACGATTAGTGATATATTATGAAATGCATAACTCGACAAATTTGTTATCTCTAATACTCGTTGAGAAAGTTTTATCGCTTCTTGAGGTGCCTCTTTCTGCTCCTCTTGTTTATAATCTTTTGGCACTAATCCCTCCATTAACATGTCATATGTATAGTCTGATACATCCCCTTGCCTCACAATTATTCCATCTCGTAAAATAGCTACTTTATTCGCAATTTCAAAGATTTCCGGAAACCGATGCGTAATATAAATCATCCCGATTCCCTTTTCCTTTAAGCTTTTCATCAACACAAAAAGACTCTTTATTTCATGAGTTGTTAATGTCGATGTTGGCTCATCTAAAATAAGAATCTCAGCTTCTCTTATTAGTCCCCTTAATATTTCTACTAATTGTTGCTGCGCAATTGATAATGAACCTCCAAGCTCATTAAGCCTTATACTCCATCCCAAACTCTTTATCAACTTTTTTATCTTTGTACGAAGCTCTTTTTTTCCTGTTTTTATCCCGATACATATATTTTCTTCAATTGTCATATGAGGAAAAATTAACGGTTCTTGTGGAATTAAATAAATACCATTATGATGAGCTTCCGCTGGATTAGAAAAACTTTGTATCTCACCTTTCACATACATTTCTCCAGCATCATAAGAGTATAAACCTGTTAATATCTTCATCAATGTTGATTTCCCAGCACCATTTCCGCCTACTAAAGCATATACATCTCCACGTTCTAATTCCAAAGTAACCTCTTTTAATACAAGTTGGTCTGAAAATGATTTACTAATTTGTTTCACCTCTAATAAGGGCACGTTCTCCACATCTTGTCACCCTCCTTTATACAGAACAATTTTTGAGAAACTGATTTTTTGTTCTACTTGTTTTGTAGCATTGTATATCCCTTTTTTCATATCTAGAACATATTTTTCTTGAACACATTTCCGCTCTCTATGGGTATAAACAAAAAATCCGACACATATGTTTAAGCATCGGTCAATTGTTGAAAGGGATGAAGAGCATGTCACAGCTGAACTTTGAAGAAAACTTGTTAACAAAAGTAGCCTGGTATTACTATAAAGATCATCTAACGCAGCAGGAAATCGCTTCATTGCTTCATATTTCACGAAATAAAGTCGTTCGGTTATTAGATAAAGCACGTACTGAGGGCATTGTTACCTTTCATGTAAAAGGTACCGGTTTACATTGTTTAAGTATTGAACGTGAACTGATTAAGACATTTCATTTGAAAGACTCTTTCATTATCCCTACCCCAATGGAAAATCGTCCCTATTCTTTAGGAAAAGCCGCCGCACAGTATTTAGAAACACATCTGCAACAAGGAGATTTACTTGGCATCGGCTGGGGAGAAACGATATCAAAAATGCTAGAAAATATCCATTTCGAATCATCTATGCAACCTTCTATCGTTACACTTACAGGTGGCGTAAATCACTATCTTCCTAGGAAACAAAGTTATATAAATCACGTACAAGGAGAGCTCCATATCATTCCCACACCATTTTTGGCATCTACAAACGAAATGGCGCAGAGCATCCTTTCAGAACCATCAGTTAAAGATATGCTCCATGTCGCTTCACTTGCTAATACAGCAGTGGTCGGTATTGGCGGTTTATCTCATGATGCAACGATTGTAAAGGAAGATAAAATAACACTTCGTGAAATGACTTATATACGAAGTCAAAATGGTGCTGGAGATATTCTAGGGCAATTTTACAATACACATGGAGAATTGCTAGAACTTCCACATCACAATCGGCTAATAGGTACACCTCTTTCTACCCTTCGAAAGATGAAACATGTAGTCGGTGTAGCTGGAGGTGAAGAAAAAATAGATGCAATTTACGGGGCCTTAAAAGGTGGATTCATTCATACATTGATTACCGATGAGGAAACAGCCCTCTCTCTATTAAGAAAGGAAGGTGAATCCTAATGTCTTCTCTATTAGCTTACGACGCAGGTACCGGTAGTATCCGGGCTGTCCTTTTTGATTTACAAGGAAATCAGCTTGCTGTGAGTCAAAAAGAGTGGGTTCATAAATCAGACTCTCGTTATCCTGGTTCTATGAATTTTGATGTGATAGAGAACTGGAAACTCATTCAAGAGTGTACAAAAGATGTACTCCAAAAAAGTAACATATCCCCTTCTTCTATTAAAGGAATTAGTGCAACGAGTATGCGCGAAGGATTTGTTTTATATGATAAAGATGGGCAAGAAATATGGGCATGTGCAAACGTTGATGGCCGTGCTTCTTCTGAAGTAAGTGAGTTAAAACAAATTCGTTCAAATCTTGAAAAAGATGTATATGCAAAATCAGGGCAAACCTTTGCATTAGGCGCTTTACCTAGATTACTTTGGATCAAAAAGCATCAATCGGATATATACGATAAAATCCATTCTTTTACAATGTTAAACGATTGGATTCTCTATAAGTTGAGTGGTGTACTGCAAATAGACCCCTCAAATGGATGTACGTCCGGTATTTTAAATTTGCAAAATAGAACTTGGGAGAATTCGATTGCTGAAGAATGTGGTCTAACTTTAACATTTGCTCCAAACGTAAATGAGGCAGGTACAGTTATTGGCCATGTAACAAAACAAAGTGCAGAGTTAACAGGGTTACATGTAGGAATACCAGTAGTTGCTGGGGGCGGAGATGCCCAAATGGCTTCACTCGGTTCGGGAGTCGTAAATCCTGATCAAACATTTATTTGCGGAGGGAGCTTTTGGCAACAAGAAGTAAATATAACAAGTCCAAAAACCGATCCAAACGCTCAAATTCGCGTCAATTGCCACGCTATCCCTACACTTTGGCAATATGAAACAATTGCTTTTTTCCCTGGACTTGTAATGAGATGGTTTCGAGATGCCTTTTGTCAGGAAGAAAAACGACTTGCAGATGAGCTTGGTGTGGATGCTTATGAATTATTAGAAGAGCAGGCAAAACAAGTACCTGTAGGATCTTACGGTATTATCCCTACCTTTTCAAATGTAATGAATTATATCTCATGGCGCCATGCTGCACCTTCTTTCATCAATTTAAGTTTGGATGCTAATAAATGTGGGAAGAAAGAATTGTTCCGTGCAATTGAAGAAAATGCTGCATTTGTAACACTCGGAAACTTAAAATTAATAGAATCATTAACAGGAAAATTCCCTTCTGAAGTAATATTTGCTGGGGGTGCTGCGAAAGGCAAACTATGGCCGCAAATTATTGCGGATGTTCTCGGGATTCCTGTCAAAGTACCAGTTGTAAAAGAAGCTGCCGCTTTAGGTACGGCAATCGCGGCCGGAGTTGGTGTCGGCATATATGACTCTATGGAAGCACCTTCTCATAAATTTGCAAAATGGGAAAGCACATATGAACCGAATACTGAAAATCACAAACTCTATCAACGATTCTATCAAACTTGGAGATTGGTTTATAAACAACAACTTCCGCTAGCAGATGAAGGTGTTACATCACATATGTGGATTGCACCAGGTGCACTGTAACACATTACATAAAGGAGTGAATAATATGCTCAAAGTAAATGAAGAGGATTTCTCCTATCGTTTTGGTAACCATGGTCCCAAATATTTAGTAAAGGGCCCTAACATTGACCTTGGGGTTGTAGTCATTCAGCCTGGGCAAGAGTTTCAAAATCACTATCATACTACATGTGAAGAAATTTTTTATGCGTTAGAAGGTGAAATTGATTTTTATATTGATAATAAAAAGGTGCCTATAAAACAAGGTGACGTCTTACAAGTTCGCCCCCACGAATCTCACTATCTCATTAACCATTCCGACCAAATCTTTAAAGCTGTTTTTATTAAATCACCACATTTACAAGAAAAAGATTCGGTGCAAACAGAAAATCCAAAATTAACGAAGGAGTGATTTAAATGACTTGGGGATTTCAAAATCGATTAAATACAATATTACCTGATGGAAAGGCTGTTATGTTAGCGATAGATCACGGTTACTTTTTAGGGCCTATTCACGGATTAGAGCAACCACTAGAAACAGTAAAGAATTTACTCCCTTATACAGACTCCCTTTTTTTAACGCGGGGTGTACTCAATTCCTGCATTCCTGAAAACTGCAAAACACCAATGGTTTTACGTGTTTCAGGCGGTGCAACTGTCGTGGGTAAAGATTTAGCAAATGAAACAATTGTTACACCCATTAAAGAAGCACTGCGGCAAAATGTAGTCGGAGTCGGTGTCTCTGTTTTTGTCGGTTCAGAATATGAAACACAAACTGTTACCAATTTAGCTAATGTTGTTTCTGAAGCACATGATTACGGTTTACCCGTTCTCGGTATTACAGCTGTAGCAAAGGAACTTCAAAAACGAGAAGCTCGCTTTTTAGCACTCGCATCACGCGTATGTGTGGAAATGGGAGCCGATATTGTTAAAACGTATTACTGTGAAGGCTTTGAAAAAATTACGAGCACATGCCCTGCCCCAGTCGTCATTGCAGGTGGACCAAAATTAGACTCGATTGAAGACGCATTAACAATTACATATCAAGCATTGCAAGAAGGTGCTATTGGAGTTGATATGGGCCGGAACATTTGGCAGTCTGAACATCCGGCTGCGATGATTCAAGCGATACATGGTATTGTTAAAAATGGGTTAAATGTGAGAGAAGGGCTAGAATTGTATGATGAAGTAAAAAATTAAATAAAAATTAAGTACATCACTTATATAGTGGTGTACTTTTTTATTTATTAGACCTCTAAATGACCGCATTTACTACCACAACTATGCAATAGGGTTAATTATTTACAGCAACAAAAATGTTGCACTATAAAATGTAGACTGATGATAAGGTTTCATATCATAAAAAAATTTTTATTAAAATAAATAGTAAAAACCAAACTAATATTGCATGTAAATATTAGTTTGGTTTTTATGAATTTACATCAAGAGAGGCAATCTATTTCACTCATCTATATCGCTTTATACAAATAAATTTTCCAAGCGGATGTCTTTGATGTAAACACTTTCTCAAGGGATAGATTGTTTTCTACTGCATTTTCAATAGGGACAGCAGAAAACATGTATCGACCACCCATTTTTTTAAAATGCTCTATATTTAGTTGTAAATTTTCCAAGCGTTTTTTCAAGTTTTTCTTAAACATATAGTGTTTTCCAAGTTCATCGGTGAAAATATAACAGCGGCCACCCCACTCGTCAAAATACGTACGAATCGTTTTATTTTTCGCTAGTTCCTTCTCGATTATTTTTCGAAATTCATATTTATATGATAGCGGATAAAAATTGTTATATGTATCAAGTGTATAGAATCCGTTGTACTGAGCGATAGCAGGATGTAAACCAATACTAGCGACACGGTACTGCTCCAAAGGTAAACCGATATACTCTTTTATCTCCTGAAATTGTTTTTCTGCAAAAAATTCCTTTACTGAAGGTTTACTTTGAAAAATAATTTCCTCATTAAAAAAGCTTAGCAAAATAATTTGAGCTATCACAAAACCTGTCACAGCACGTTTCCACATTTCCCCTTGTAACCATAAAACTTTTAATCCAAGAGCAAATAAAACATAAATAACTAACGGGCGCAAAAAATGATAACGTGCAAAATTAAACGTATCCAAAACGTGAAAACGTTTTGTTAATGGAAGCCAACCTTTATAAAACCAAAAAGCATACCAAATTGACAATGCTATATTAAACCAGAACAAAAAAACAAAAACTTTTTCTTGCTTCCATCGCCTCTTGAAAATGATAAAATACAATGCAATAAATATGACAGGTAAAATAACAAATGTATGGACTGTCATGACATGGTTATGTCCTAAAAGAAAATTTTTCACTGTAAGACGGAGAGACCGCCATAACGATAATCTTGCATGAAAATATTCATCTCTGCTGTTAGGTGCAGTGGATAAGAAGAAGGAAGATACTAAGCGATATTCTACAATCATGTATATGAGCGTCATATAAACAATTGAAAAAAGAAAACGAAAGTTCCATTCTTTCTTTATTACTACGTCCACTAACCAAAGAATCCCCATCCCGCTTAAAAAGAAGAAAAAACCTAAAACAATACTTGAATATAGAGGAATAAGAGTGAGTACGAAATAGTTCTTCCACGACCTTTCCCCTTTTCGAATATTTAAAAATGCCCAAAGTGCAAGAGGCATTCCGAGAGTACTAAGCATTCCTGACGGCCAAAAAGGAGTAAGAGCAAAAGCCAATGAAACTCCAACCGAAATGACCATCCATTCCTCTCTAGGTAAAAAATGATGTTTTAAAAGAATATACATCCCTATAAAAGCAACCACTCTTGTAATCGTCTGACTTAATGCATACGCAACCATATTTGGAAAAAGAGCATACAACCAAACAATACCACTAAATTCCGTGCTAAATGCGTTTCTTGATAATTGATTGTTTATCACCTGTGGAATTGTAGCATCAATCGGACCTATTATCTTCCCGCTCCTTGCCAACACCTTATACCAGGACAAATTGGAATCAAGATTATCATGAACGCGAATATGCGCATTTTCTCCAAGAATAAATAAAGGAGACAAATAAAGAATGAGTATAATTGCTGCAAAAACAAGTAACTTTTTTTCTTGGTTGTTCTGGATTGAAAACATTCACTACACCTCAAGAAATTATTAAAAAGTTTACTTATAAAATTTCCGAAACGAAAGAAATTATCCCCTTGGTAATCAAGTTGCTATCAATTTTTTACAAACAAGAAAATTCTTATCTAAATGATAAAAAGGATTGTGGCAGTGAGATACACATGCTACAATCCTTTTTATTATATTTAAGATGTATTTGTTTTTTCCTTATTGTATAAATTTACATCATCTTCTTCTATATTCACAGTCTCTTTTACAACATAAATTGGTCGGTTCTTACTTTCGTCATAAATACGAGCGACATATTGACCAACAATACCAAGACCGAGCAGTTGCATACCGCTGAAGAATGTGATGGCAACCATAAGAGAAGCCCATCCAGTTTGGATGTCTTGTCCAATAATTTTAACGATAACTGAGTATATTAAAACTGCAATAGAAATTAATACAGAGATTAAACCTAAAGTCATAACCATTCTTAGTGGCTTTGTAGAAAATGCGATAATACCATCTGAAGCAAATTTAATCATTTTCTTTAATGGATACTTCGTTTCACCCGCAAAACGTTCATCTCTTTCGTATTCAATATATGTTTGGCGGAATCCAATCCAAGACATCATTCCACGTACGAAACGATTTCGTTCTGTCATTTGTTTGAATACATCTGCTACTTTACGATCGATAAGGCGGAAGTCACCTGTGTCTTTAGGAATATCCATATCAGACATGTAATTTAAGAAGCGGTAGAAATATTTAGCTGTAACAAGTTTAAACCAAGTTTCACCGTTACGCTGTTTTCTTTTCGCATAAACAACCTCATAACCTTCTTCCCATTTTGCAATAAGTTCTGGGATGACTTCAGGTGGATCCTGTAAATCAGCATCAATGATTACGATAGCATCACCTTTGGCAACATCAATTCCTGCTGTTACAGCTATTTGATGTCCAAAATTACGAGCAAAGTTTACGATTTTAGCACGAGGATCTTTGGCTGAAATACCTTTTAAAATTTCCATTGTCCGATCGATACTACCATCATTTACAAAGACAAATTCATAATTAATATTATTTTGTAGTGTAACAGACTTTAAGCGATTATAACACTCTTGTGCTACTTCTTCTTCAAAATACATAGGAACGATGATTGAAATAAGTTTCTCCAAGTTTTTATCCTCCTTGTAGCAGCAATATATATTAATTTATTAGAAATGGTTTTGTTTGTTGAATGTCCAAAGTTTATTAAGGAAAAAGTTCATAATCATACCAACACCGATAGAAAAAATTTGTGAGATAAACTTATTTATGAAAAGTTTATCAACTAATATAAACAGGCTAATTGTATTAAAAGTTAATACAATTAAATTTACAGTTAGGAATTTAAAAAATAATGATAAATCTTTATTTTTCGATTCAAAAACCCAATTTTTGTTCCAATAATAACTGTTAGCAACACCAATTAAATAAGCAAAGCAGTTAGCAATAAGGTAATTCATACCAATTTTAATAAGAAATATATAGCTAATAATTGTGATAAGCGTATTTAATACTCCTATTAAGCTAAACTTTAAAAATTTCTTCATAATGTAGTATCCTCATTTTTATAAAAGATATAAAAAATACAGTAAATATATGTAAAATAACCATCTTAAGTTTTTGTATAAATCGATGATTACTTTAACGATTTATTATTTAAGCCAAGTATTTGCAGTGGCTAATTGTATGACATCGGAATTGAAGACAAATTAAGGAGTGGCAAGGTTGTTTACAGGATTTTCTAATTTTTCAACACGTTTTATATATGCTCTCTATGGGATTTTTGCTGCGGTATTAATATTTACTTATTTTACAGATATAAAAAAGATAATTATATGATTTTATTATTGGGTTTTCTAGTTTTATGTACGTTAGGAACCTTTATGTTAAGAAAAGGTTCTTTATATCTTGAAAAGTTAAATGAAAAGGCTACACTAAAACATTTTTTTAATAAGGCAACCGTAGTGTGTAATGGTAAATAATCAAGTTGTTGTAGTAAATGAGGTCATTTATAGTACAAAAAAGGATAGATAAAGCAATGTTTACTATGCTCATCTATCCTTCATTTTTTATCCCATATAGTATCTGACATTAAATAGAAATGTATTATTATATTTCTTGCCTTTTAATAAAATTATTAAAAGGGGGCTTTTTTAATGATTAAATCTAAGTATCACTTCTGAAAAATATGTTTTATTTTTTCACCTGGCACATTACTCCCCCCTCTTCCTTTTACATCTTCAATCATCATTGTAACAATCATATTCGGTGCATTTGCATCGAAAGCCGCAAACCATCCGAGTTCTTTTCCATCTGCTTCTTTTGATTCTTTTAGTTCTGCCGTACCTGTTTTACCAGCAAGAGTCATGTCATCAATCTTAGCAATTCTCCCGGCACCATCAGAATCATTAATTACTTTTATTAACGCACTTTTTAATATTCTTTGACTTTCTTTAGAAATCACATTCTCTTTCCAATTCTTCACTTCTTTTTGAATCAGATGTGGAGATGGAATATTCCCTCCATTTACAATTGGCGCATATGTTAAAGCTAAATGAAGAGGTGTCATTAATACTTGTCCTTGACCGTATCCTGTATCTGCCAATTGAATATCGTTTTTAATCCTATCTTTTGCAATTATTGAAATAGGAAATTCGTATTCAATTGGCAACTTTTCATGAAATCCGAACTTCTTAAGCATGCTTTCATACTGATCTTTTCCTATTTTTAAAGCTTGTTGTGCAAAATAAATATTGTCAGAGTACTTCATTGCCTTATCGAAATCAAGTGGACTAGCATCTTTCACACGTGTTACATAATAATTTCCCCATGATGAATCTTTTGTCCACTTTAATCCTTCAATTTTAAACTCTTCTGTTGGATTAATAACGTTTGCTTCCAGGCCGATTGCCCCTGTAATTGTTTTAAATACAGATCCTGGTACAACTGCCTGTGTGAAACGGTTTATCATTGGATTTTTCAAATCATTATTCCATACTTCACGTTGCGCTTTTGATGCCCCTCTAACTATTATATTTGGATTATAAGCAGGACTACTTACAAGTGCAATTGTTTCACCTGTTTTTGGATTAATCGCTGCACTAGATCCTGCTTCATTTTTCATTTCATTATAGATTTTTTCTTGAATTGAGACATCAATTGTTAATGTAACATTCTCTCCATCTCTTGCTTCTGTTTTTGCTAAGTTTTTAATCTCTTTTCCGTTCTCATCTTCCATAAATACGCGTCCACCCTTTTCACCGCGCAATTTATTTTCTAAGACTTTCTCTAACCCTGTCTTACCTACTAAATCATCTGCTTGATATCCTTTTTTCTGAAGCAATTTTAACTCTTCTGCATTTACTTTTTCTATATATCCCGTTAAGTGTGCTGCAGCTTCTCCTAATGGATATGTACGAACTTTTACCGGACGAGACGAAACACCTTCCAATGAAATATAATCACTTTGTGTTTGTCCTTCTGGTAAAATACCAATTGGTACATAGGAATCTGGTTTGATCCATTTCGCTGTAAGCTTCTGGTCGACTTCTTCAACAGACATATTAAGTAATTGCGCTATTGTTTCTTTCGTTTGTGTTGAAGTATCTCCTAATTTTTCTGGAATAATTCCAACCTCAGTTGCCTTTCCATTCATTACAAGCCCTTTTCCATTTCGATCATATATTTCACCGCGTTTTCCTTGCTCTGTCTGCAGACGGACTTTATAATTTTTTTTCATCCCTGGAAAGATAAAGTCTGGGGTCCAATTTATTTTCCAAGATTTCTTATCTCCATCTTTTTCTTGCACAAGTTTTGCTTCATGCGAGAAAGAAATTTCTCCTCCTGCTGTATCCATACTCACATTAAATAGAACAATCTTATTTTCCGTTTTATCTTTAATTACTTCCTTTCTTTTAACTTTTAAATTTTCAACTCCAATACCTTCGTAAATTTTTTCATTTTTCTCTGTAAATTCTTTTTTTGAAATGGATTCTTTTGCGTGTTCTGACAGGTGATCATACATATCTGCAAATTTTTTGTCATTCCATAATTTTATATATGTTTCAAATGCTTGTTCTGAAGTTTCACCTTTATTGCATCCTACCAATATAAATGTGAAACAAAAGAAAAGTAGTACCCATATTTTTTTCAATTCAAACTTCTCCTTTAAATAAATCAAAATAGCTTAAATAATTCTTATAATCCGTTTTACATAAGTAACTTGCTATAAATAATGTACATCCGCTCGTTTTCTACTGATTCATATGAATCTGAGATTTAATAATGTTCTATATCTTGTTAACAAAGTTATTATTAAAAACATGTGAAATAACAACTATACTAGCTGCTACTCCACAAATTTCCTTTCATTCTTTTAGTCAAAAAAACTCTTATATAAAAAGAATGAAAATTTAATAAGCCCGCATCAATCAGAATTTTACGCGCAGCCATTCTCCACCTAACTTCTTTACTTTCACCAAATTTTCAGGTGATAGTCTTACTGCCTGCGAATCGTGATAAACAAGATAACTTAGATTCAAGTAATCATTACCTTCTCTACAGAGAACTAAATTTCACTATTACTGATTAGGATTCACTATATTAGTAGCTTCACCACTCATACGTTGCTTTTTCAAATCAAAGTATATATCTAATATATCCTTTCCAATTAATGAATTAATACCGCCTTTATCATTATGAACCCAAGGTACTACTACAGAAAATGCTATTTCCGGATTATCATATGGAGCATATCCAACTAATGTTAAATTGTAACACTCAATACGTTCTCCCTTTTCATTCCTTCCAATTTTATTATCTCCTCCATATACTGTCTGAGCTGTTCCTGTTTTCCCAGCTGGTTTATATGGAGCTTTTTGGAAATATTTCACTCCAGTTCCATCGCCTTCTTGAAATACCCATCTAAAGCCCTCTTTTACTCGATCAATATACTCCGATTTCACATCCACTCGATTTAACACAACAGGCTCTATAGATTGTACAACTTTCCCAATCTCTTCTTTTTTTGTTGTTTGTTCTCGAATCTCTTGGACAATTTGAGGCTGCATTCGATATCCACCATTTGCAATGGTTGAAATATATTGTGCCAACTGTAGTGGTGTATACGTGTCATACTGCCCAATAGAAAAATCTAATAAAAATCCAGGTTGGCTATCTTTCTGCCTCGTTTGCCCAGTTATTTCATTCGGTAAATTAATTCCTGTTGGGACGCCTAAACCAAATTGTTTAAAATAATAACGCATAGTGTCAAATGCCGCTTGTTTAATATCCAATGAACTATTTGGTATATAATTCACTCCAGCTATTTGTAGCGCTGTATGAAACATGTATACATTAGATGATACTTGTAAAGCTCTTAAATCATTAATGTTTCCAAATCCGGATACATTCCATGATTTTTTAACTCTCGTACCTTTAAACTTCATAGGTGTGTCATAAAATTGAGTCCCAGGTTGTATAGCTCCTGTTTGGTATCCAGTTAATAAAGTAGCACCTTTAACAGCTGATCCTAACTCATAAGAAGTTACCATGTTGCCTAAAGCAAAATCTTCTACTTCTTCTTTCCCATCTTTTTCTACAAATCTCTTACCAGCCATAGATAAAAGTTGTCCGGTTTTTGGATCCATCATGACAACAAAAGCACGATCCAGTAATGATTCTGAACTCTTAAAAGCTTTTAAATGTTTTTCTATACTTTCTTCTACTTTCTTTTGTAACTCCATATCAATTGTTAAAGTTAAATTGTTACCACTTTTTCCTTTAGAGACTGTTTCCGTTTGAATAACATTTCCTGCTTTATCAATATTATTTTTAACTTCTTTTTTTGTTCCATGTAATACATCTTCATATCGTTGCTCAATATAACTTTTTCCCACGCGATCATTCCGATTATATCCGCGTACCAAATAAGAATCTAAGTGTTCTTTTGGCAATCCTTCTTCAGCACTTGTTATATTCCCTAATACCGAACGGAATAGATCACCATTTACATAATTTCGTTCCCAATCAACTGCCGCATCTATCCCTGGAAATTTTGCTAAGTTTTCACTTATCCTCGTATACTCTTGCTCTGTCACGTCTTTTTTAATAATTTGTGGTGTCATTTGATAACCAGAACTCATTTTACTTTTAATAACTAACACTTTTAAGTCTTGTAGCGTGAGTTCTGCTAATTCTTCTGTGATGCGCTTTCGTCTTAACTCTTCGATTCTCTTGTCTAACTCTTTCCCTTCTATACCCTTTTCTCTTAATTCTTCCTCGTCTTGCTTCGTGACCTTTGCTTTGGCACGCTTCTTATTTAATTGCATCCAAAAATCTTTTTTATCTATTTCAGTTAGTTTATTTATGTCTTCTTCTGATATTTCAAGTATATTTGCAATATCTTTAGCAGTTTTTAAAATGTCTTCAGAGCTTACTCCCTTAAACCTTGTATACGTAATCGTACGAAGTGCTCTATTATCAACAACCGGTTTCCCTTCTCGATCATAAATTTTTCCACGTGGAACTGGAATACTCATTGTTGCGTTCTCATTTTTTTCCACTTGATTTTTATAAGTCTCTCCGTCAACAATTTGTACTTTTCCTAGCTGAACAATAATAGCCGAAAATAGTATAAATACGCAGAAAAAAAGGATGTTTAATCGGATAGATATCGATGTCTTCTGCTTCTTTCCTGTTTGTTTTTTCATAAATCCTCCATATTTTAATGAATTTCGTTCAGATTACAGTTTTGTATGCAAATTTTCGCATACGTTATCCGCTCTTCATACAAAGAAAACTAAAAAGTAGCGTTTCATTCATTGAATGAAACGAATAGGTGAAGATGGAATCGTTCCTCTATTTACATAAAGAATAAGAGAAACTGCATTCAATCATAAACAGTTCCCCTTATTTTTTATCCATATATCTAAAGCAGGAGTTAGAGCGTTCCTTTATATTAAATGTCCGTCATATCACATTAACTTTCGTTATTTTTTAATAAATTCAATGTATGAGTAAATAAACGGTTATCTCCGGGATCTCCATGTCCTGGCACAATAATATTTATATCGTTGTATTTCTTTTCTACTTTTTTAATTGCCTTTGACCAATTCGATACATATGAACCTGGAGTTCGTACAATCTCTTGTGTATCTAATGATTTTATTAAACATCCTCCAAATAGGATTTTATACTTTGGTAACCATACTGTAATGTTATCTTTTGTATGTCCTTTTCCTGGATAAAATGTTTCCACGTTTATATCACCAAATCGCATATTATCTCGTTTCTTCAAGTCTCCAAGAGGCTTATCAAAACCTTGTTTCTCTGCTAAATCAGCAGTTAAAGCCGTACTGTGTACCTTGATGCCTTTTTTAGTCAACGTTTTAATTCCTCCTATACGATCGTCATGAGCATGTGTCACAATTGCTTCTGTAACCTCTTTTGTAGGAAATTGCTTTTTCAGCATTTGAAGCAGTTGTTCTGTAAGAACATCATTCCAAGGTGTATCAATCAGTACGAGTCCTTTAGACGTTTCAAGAATTAAACCATTTGCAGGAATACGTGTTCCATTTACCTCCCCGATGCTTGTATGTATCCATACCTTTGGTTGCAACTGTGAAATGGATACATCTTTCTCTTGATCTTTATTTTTTATTTGCTCTACTTTTTCTGCAGCCTGTACAGGAAATATTGAACTAGCAAATTGGTTAAACCCCAATATACTTGCGCATAGACCTACTTTTAATATCATTTTCTTTTTCATTATCATTGCTCCTTTCATTTCTCTAAAAGTGCTATTACACTTAATAGACAACCCAAATGATAAAGTTGTTCCCACATTTACAAAAAAAATAATAAATTTTAATATAGAATAGAATCTTGGTAAGGGAGGATTTTATGTTACATACAAAATCGAAAAGGTGGATAATTTTATCGATTTTTTTCATGTTAGGAGTTGTTTTGACGTTTTTTTTCAAAACGAGTTTTATATCGTTTACTATTACAACTTCTGAAGCTGAAAGAGGAAAAATTATTGACCAAAATGGTGTCATACTAGCCACAAATAAAAAAATAAAATCTTTGTATTATGTCTATAATAATGGTTGTCCAACCAATCAAGAATTAGCGAAGATATCAAATTTTCCAAAACAGTTTTCATCCAAATTTAACCATAAATTTTCAGTATATGACTTACATTCACAAGTACAGAAATCTTGTAAACATCATGATAAAAATGAAATACGATTACATTCAAACTTAAATGATAAAGAGTTCACATTTATAAAAGAAAGTAACTTTCAAAATGTAATAGTAAAAAATGAGTGGATACGTGTTTATCCACATCATGAAATTGCTTCACAAGTAATTGGGTATGTAGACTATGAAAAAAACAACTCTGATTCTAATTATGTTCCTGTTGGTAAAAACGGAGTTGAACTTCAGTATGAAAATGATTTAAAAGGGAAACCAGGAAAAACTCTCACTTTTAAAATAAAAAACAAAAAGTTCTTATGGAACATACAAAGTCCTCAAAGAGGAAAGGATATTCAGTTAGCACTAGACTATAAGCTTCAGCAAAAAACAGAAGAAGCACTAAGATCCCAAATTCAGAAAACACCCGATGCTACTGCTGGTTATGCTGTCGTGATAGATGTTAAAACAGGAGAAATATTAACTATGGCTAACTCGCCAATTTTTGATCCAAATATATTCAATACACCTTTATCATCTTCTGAAAAAGAAAACATCAAATTACTTTCTCAAAATAAAACAATCCAAAAGTTAAAGTATGGTGATTCCTATGTAAATATGGCATCCACTATAAAACCGCTTACTATATTAATTGGGTTAAACGAAAAGCTTTTTCAGCCTGAAGATACGTATTTAGATAAAGGTCGCTTTCAGTATAATAATCAAAATAACATCACCAATGCTGCTGGAACTCCAACTGGTGAGATTACACCGAGTCAAGCTATCATTAATTCATCAAATACATTTATGACAGCAAAAGTAGCAATCCCATTATTCAACAAAAATAATGGCAATTTAGAAAAAGTAGCAACCTTGTGGACAAACTATTTAAAACAATTCGGCCTTCGCTCCAAAACGGGGATTGATTTACCCTTTGAAGAAGAAGGACAATATAAGTTGCATGCATCTAGTAAGTTTGAGAGTGGAATTTCTGCCCTATTGAATGCTTCTTGGGGCGCAAATGAAGTGCACACTCCTCTCCAACTCGCTCATTATGCAGCTACTCTTGCAAATAAAGGAGACAAATACAAACCTCAAATCGTGCATGCTATTATGAAAAATGACGATAAAAAAACGAAAGAATTCAAACCACTTTTAGAAAGTTCTAATCGTTATCCTTCAAGTTCTTGGAATGTCTTACAAAGTGGAATGAGTCAAAATATACAAGAGATTAAAAGCTTGCCCTTTGATGTTGCTGGTAAAACGGGAATAACAGGTTCGCCAAACGAACAAGAAAAAGTTATCAATCATTCTCTATTTATTTCATATGCTCCTACTAAAAATCCGCAAATTGCTGTTTCTGTCATTATTCCTGGTGGTAATTCTGAAACAAATAGTGCAGCCCTTGTTGCAGCGGAAATTTTAAAGGATTGGCATACTCTTCAAAAAGAAATTAAAAAATAAAGAGAAAGGTTCACTTTATTGAACCTTTCTCTTTTACCATATAGAATCTATACTCTTTATTTTCCACATACCATCATTTTGTTTTTCAAAAACGAAAGAATATTGGATATCTATTGAAACATGATCTTCTTTTACATAGCCAGTATAACCATTCATTGTAGTTATTTTTATATATCCATCATTCTTCACTTTCTCCGGAATCCATGCTTTTACAGTTTCGTTAGATACCCGATATAAAACGCGTGAATCCTGTTTTGGTTGATTTAAAATTTTTGTTTCTTCACCAACAACAGTAGCATATAAAAAACGTTCCTGCTTCTTTTGGTTACTTTCTGCCAATCCACTTGGTATTTTATATACTGTTTTCGTATCATTCACAAATTCTCCCCCCATTGCAAGAGCTACTTGTAAATCATGAAAAATACTATCATCAAACTTCCATTCATTTTTACTATACTGTTCTCCTTTAAAAACAAATTCTTCATCCAGTACTCTATATAAATCGTTCTTATTTTTTAAGCTCGTGTTTTGATTTAATTCATCCATAAATTGTTTTAGTGATTGATCTTGATTGGATTCATCTTTCATCTTCACTTCAATTTGAGTACTACTTTGCACAGGCGGTTCATTTTTTCCAAGCCAGAATTGTTGGAAGTTAAACAGCACAGCCGTAAAAACTAGAACAGCTGCAACAGTGAATGTCTTTATACGAAATGGCTTTCTAAATTTAGGATAATCTTCCTCCCTATTTTGGGATATAGATTGTTTTATTTTGCAAATAAATTCCTCTTCGTCTTGAGGCTGTTTCATCGGCCCACTTTTTAATTCTTTATACCAATTCGGCTTTCTATCATTGTTCATAATTCATCCTCCGCTAATATTTTTGAAACTCGTGCACGAGCTCGATGCAGCCTAGATTTCACAGTTCCAATAGACACCCCTAATGTTACAGCAATTTCATCATAAGATAATTCATATTTTGCCTCTAATATTAATACTTCACGATGTTTTTGTGGCAATTTTAATACAATATCCCAAACTTCATTCATAGTTTCTTTTTGCAAAAATTGTTTTTCTGCTGAAGGATATTCCTTATCATTCCGAAAGAAACTTACTAAAGAAATCCTCTTAAAATAGGAGGACTTCAAATAATTTAAAGCTGTATTCCTTGTAATTTTTAATAACCATGTCTTAACAGATGACTCATTTCGAAATGAATCCCACTTTTTAAATACTTTTATAAACACCTCTTGCGTTATATCATCTGATAAATGTGTATCTTTTGTAATTATAAATGCATAATTCCATACATCTTGCCAGTACTCTCTTATAACATAATCAATTTCGTCATGATTGCAATTTTCAATAACCTTATGTTCCATCTCAACACCTTAAGCTTATTTGCATAAGCATAAACACCTTTCCTCATGTTTTATAATTGACTCCATTATATAGACAAGACAAAAACTTCTTTTGTTCCATTTTCTATTAAAAATTATACTTAAGAGTTTTGTCATCAAAATCCCAGATACTTGTCTGCAATCTTTTAACATTTGACACATTAATTGCATCTCTTTTTCAAGTACTCACATATCCAATTACTTGTATAGAATCTACCATTACTGTGCAACAGTTTGTATCATTTAGAATATGTACATTCACCTTATATGTGGATAGAATTATCATTTCATGTCTATTTTGCTTAGCGTAATTTTCAAAAATACTAACGATGCCTATCAAGATCGAGTCTCAAAAGGACTTTCTCTCGTGTTGTTTACATGTTTCATATTATTTGTGTTTGTTTAAACATTTACTCTTACGAATTAAATAAAAAAGTACACCACTACATATCGTGTGATGTACTCTTTTCATATATTATAGACAAGACATTGATATAAAAAAACTTTATGACACTTCTATGTCTTTTATTTCACAAAATGTATTTCCTTTTTTGATTAAGACTGCTGATACGCAGACTTCGATGATTTCACATAATAAACAGCATGCTCCGATTTCAAAATATGATCTGGCTTCGGTTTCCCACGACTTGCTCTATGACCAGCTAAATGCTCTTCACTTGTCTCCCAGTTTTTCCATGCCTCTTCAGATTCCCAGCGAATCATTACAACGACTTCTTCGTCTCCTCTTCTCGCTTTCTTAACGAGAACACTTAAATCGATAAATCCTTCAAATTTTTCAATAATGCCTTCTCCAGAAAAACGCTGAACAACAAGATCTGAAGTCCCTTCTTTAACTGTAATTGTTTTTGTTTCAATAAACATATATTCCACTCCCTTTATTTACAAATCATATTCGTATTTCTTTATTATAAATGATTATGATAATTACTTTCAATTAAAATGATTAAGCTGATTTTTCTTGAATGGATTCATCAAGAAATTTAAAATACGGAAGCACTATTCCAGCTAAAGAAGTTACACATATGATAGATCCGATTAATACATATAGCGCCCTTACTCCCCACAATTCACTCAATATTCCTCCAATTAAAACACCTAGTGGCATCGCACCCCTTATTAAAAATAAGCGTACCGAAAATACTTTCCCCATCATATCATTTGGCACAGTTTGCTGGCATATTGTCGTGTTATGAACATTAAAAAACGCCATACATACACCCGCTACAACTTCGATAATGACCGCTATAATGACGCTATGATTGAGACCTAATGAAATGTAGGTTATGCCACCTATTAATAACGCCCCAAGCATGAGAAGACGCCGACTACGATGCTGCACTTTCCCAACAAGTATAGAGCCAATAACATATCCAAGGGGAAAGCCTGCCATAAAATATCCAAAATCAGCAAAACTTGCCGATAGTTCATCAATTATATATGGAAGATTGATAACCATCGTTACGCCGACTCCAAATTGAACAAATGTGAGAAAAACACCTAACCAAACGATAATGGGTTGTTTGAAATAATATGCGAATCCTTCAATAGATTGCTTTAACCAACTTTTACGAACAGTTTGAGCTACTCTATGTTCCTGGATAAACAATAGTAAAGTACCACTTATAAATAGAAGAAAACAAACGAAAAATAAAGTTAGCTTTACTCCTATAAACTCAACAACAATTCCCCCTAAGACAGGAGCTAAAAACATCATAAGACGAATCATACCATCAATATAAGCGTTCGCTGTTTGTAACTCTTCCTTAGATACAATTGTTGGTGTAATTGCTTGATTTGCTGGTACATAAAGTGGCGTGATAAGACCAACTATGATTTGTACAACAAAAATATGCCACGTCTCTACACTTCCAGCGGTCATCATCAATAGAGGGAGTAAAAAAGCTAATCCACGTGTCCACTGAGATACAATCATAATCCGTTTCCGGCTCCACTTATCAATGAAAGGACCAATGACAAGTTGTAAAAGAAGCGATGGGATAAAGTAAAGTAGCCACATACTTCCTAAGGCCATTTTTGAGCCCGTTAATTGATAAATAAGAATGGAATTACATAGTGTACCGAATGCGCCGCCTAATTCAGAAATCGCACTACCAACCCACATAAAGAAAAACGATCGATTTTTTAAAATATTTCTCCCCATTTTGCACCAACTTTTCTTTTTATTTCGCCTCCTATTTTGCGTATTCTATAAAAGTAAAATCATTTTATCTTTTACCTTTGGATGTAAAAATTCATAATTAACGATTTAAATAGAATTCTAACTCTTTTGAAATAGCCTCTAATGCTTTCTTTTTCAAAATATACTTTGCATCTTGAATATCAACTAACTTCGCTGATCTTAAAATTTTCAAATGATGATGAATGGTCGATTTTCCAAGGTTTAATTGTTCTGTTATCTCTTGCAATGTACGATTTTTTTCAAATAACAATTTTACAATTCTCAATCTTGCTTCATCACCCAATGCCTTATGTTTATGAACTAAAAAATAACTTGGCTCATATGGATCTTCTGGATGTATACTTTCATTTGCGATTGGATAATGAAATATTTTTGTATTTTCTATATCAGCTTCGATGTTCCAAGGTCGGTACGTATATTGCGGGATAAGCAGAACATGATGTACACTTGGCTCTGGAAAATATGTAACACCGCCCGTTGCCCATTCAACAAACTCTTCTGCCTGCATCTTTTCGTTCAATTGACATTTCGTTTCATAGTCTTGTTTTAATATAAATGATAGCTTTTCCCCTTCAGGTTCAATAACAGCTTCATACCAGCCAGTCATCACTGCAATCAAATGCTCTTTAAGCATTTTTATATCCACTTTACAAATAAAATCAATGTAAGCAGGGAAAAATGGATTGCTACTTGTGATTTCTTGTAACTCCCGGACTGTTTCTATCTCTCCATTTGCTGCGTTCTTTCTCATTTCTTGATATTTATGGCCAACAAACGGAATGCATATATACTTGAAATCCTCTTCTAATAACGAGTTGATATACTGGTTAAACGCAGGTAAATCCGTAAAATCTTCTTGATATAATAGTTGCAGCAGCGCTTTCCATGTATTATGTTTCTCCACGAAATGTAAATGCTCTATCATTTCCGTTGATAATAATTGTCTGATCTCCTCCCACTCACTTGGAGATTTTTCTAGCGTATCAATTAGCCCTGTATTCGTGATGGCCGCAATTCCGAGTGCACATTCAAAAAGGATTGAATACTTTACTTGAACGTCATATGTCTCTCTTTTTCTACTTGTCAAATTCAATACTTCCATTCTATCCCTCCTTATTTTGCTATGTATTAAATTCTACAAATATCGAATTTAACCTTCTATGATTTTAGAATTTTTAAAATAAATTAACAAAACAAAATTATATTATCAATTTATGGATATAATTAATGTTATAATATTTTAAAAGTTTCGGAGGGGAACATGATGAAAGGAATTAAAAAGGAGATACAAACAAACGACCAAGCGATTAGTTTTACACATATAGAAATGGGTTTCAAAACGATTTGCTTTATGTTTTCAGGTTCAGGTTACAATTACGATAAACCTTTGTTTTATTATTCGACGATGTTAATGCTCCAAAACAAAATCGATGTTGTCCATATTCATTACTCCTACGATAAACAAATGATGGAAAAACCGATTGATGAAATAACAAAAATAATGATGGATGATATTCATCCTGTGATTGTAGATGTTTTAAAAAATGGGCAATACAGTAATTCGATTTTTTTAGGAAAATCACTCGGAACAATTCCAATTGCGAATAATTTAATGAAGAGAGAGGAATTCTTAAAGTCAAAAATGATTTTACTCACCCCTCTCATACATTTCGATTCGATTTTTAACTCTATCTTGAATAGTCGGCATAAAGGGCTTTTCGTTATCGGGGATAAAGACCATTATTACAATGCAAATAAAATTGAACAATTAAGTAAATCAAATGTAACGATTGATGTTCTCCCAAATGCAAACCATTCCATGAATGTTGGAGAATTTGAAACAGCCCATTCAATTTCAGTTGTTTCAAGAGTGATAGAAAAACTTCAAGAAACCGTTAGGAGTTGCTAATATATATATATATATATATATATTAGGATAGTAATTGTGTCATAGCCATCCAGTAAAAAAATAAACTACCTGCCCCAATTCAGCATAGGGAACAGGTAGTTTATTTTTTTACTCCGATCTACAACAGTAATCCAATTCAGCACGGTAGACTGCTAATTCTTTAATCATTTATCCAATTTCCAGATTCATGAAAATAATACTTTTTACTATCGTTAACGTAAATACATAAAGGCATAAAATCATAATTTCATGACTTGTAAAAAAAGAGCATTACGTGGTGAGTTGTTAAAAAGAAAATAGCCTAATAAAAAAGGTTTAGGAATACAGATTGCTAGTCCTAAATAAAACATCATACATAATAGACTAAAAGCGGGCTGAAGATAAACCGTGATGATAGCTTGTAAAATTGCAATTATGACAGAAGCTATAATGAAGCGAACTAAAAGTATTACGTTGATTTTACTACTCTAAGCGATATCACCAGTAGGCATTTGAGACAAATGCACTTCAATGTAAAAGGTGCTGAAAAGAGCTTAAATAGTGTCTCAAAACTCATCTTTAAATCAAATTCTCAATTCAACTCGTGTTATGGAGTTTTGAGAATCCCTTAGCGTATAAAAACGTTAAAATGTGCGTCCTACCCCTTATTGAATGGAGGAATCTTTACCGCAATAATTACAGCACAAACAAAAAAAGCCGCATTTGCGACTCATGAACTTATAGAACTAACGCATGCGTTAGTTGAATTACTTACCGTTTAATCGCATCAACAATTAGCGATGGAAAACCAAGTTTATCTCCTTGATTTCTAGAATCATACCTTTTTGAACGGAAAATAACACCATCGTTCGCATCCCATTCGTTGTAATAAAATTGCCCATTTTCATCACAATATTCAAGTAAAACTACTTCAAATCCAGCAGTTTCAAACATTTTAGTTAATGTTTTATAATTATGAACTATTTTATGGCTTGCAGCTGGATGGTCTTTAGGTCCAGGTCCGCCTACTTTAACTATATTTTGGTAGGTTTCATCTGGGAAAAATGCATCAGGGACGCCACAACGAATATGACCTGATGGTTTTAAAAATTCATAACAAATTTTAGCTGCTTTTACACCTTCTTCAAAAGTAAGATGTTCCCATACATGCTCAGCTAAAATAGCTGAAATGGAATTATATTCAAATCTTTCTTCCCAGGTAGTTTCAACTAATAAGTTAAGTTCATCTTCTTGAGTTTGAATCCAACCTGGATTATTGTTAAATGCTCCAGCTCCAACTACTACTTTAATTTCGTTTTGTTTTATTACCATCACTTTCACCTCATAAGAACTTTAATTCATTTCCCATAACAATAAATAATTCGATATATACAAATTAAATAGCATTACTAGGATGAAAATGTGCTTCTCGTTTTGGGGTATTTCTTATCTCTAGGTTGATGAGCATGTGCTCTATCCATTTATAATCAAATCAGCCTTATGTTTCAGATTTTCCATTTTTAAATAAAAATCCTCCGCTTTCCAATACCTCTGCTCAAACTTCGGACGATTCTTTCGCGTTTCTTCACTTTCACGCAGAAATCTTTGTTCTCTTGGGCAATCTAAATACACCATATAATCAAAGTATTCTCGCCATTCTTTCCGCTGGATAAAGACACCTTCTATTACGATTACACAAAAATTCGGTATAATTGCCTCTTTCGTTTCACATGAATCCGTTTGATGATTATAGAACGGTAGATATAGCTGGTTTTCCATCTTTAATTTTTGAAACAACTGCTTTTGCAACCATTCCACATCCCATTGCAATTGATAGTACTCATACCATTCTTCATATGTAGTATGATAGCGTTTATCGCTCTCTACAATATGATCATCCATATGAAAAATATGAAGCGAAATACCATTTTGTTTCAATTCGCCCTCTAGCTGCTTCACAAATGTTGTTTTCGCTGAACGGCTCAAACCATCTATTCCTAAAACAAGCCGATCACTCGAGTTTTTAGTAATTATTTTTGTTAATTCATTTACACACATTCTTTTTGCCAGTCTTCTTTTAGTAACGAATAAATTACCGTATCATGAGCTACACCATTTTGAATCATATATTTTCGAAGTAATCCTTCCTCTTGAAATCCAGCCCTTTTCAATAACCGATGTGAAGCTTCATTTTCTGTATAAACAACTGCTGCGATTCTTATGAGCTGCATCGTTTCAAATCCATATGTAAGAATTGCCTGCATTGCCTCGGATGCATACCCTTTTCCCCAATAAGTATCATCTAGTTCGTAACCAATCTCAGCTCGCTTATGATTTTGATTCATTAAATGAAATCCACATGTGCCGATTAATTGATTTGTTCCTTTTAAATCGATCCCCCAGCGAATGACATTTCCTTCTTCATATCTTTTTCTAAACGTTTGAATCGTATTTTTCACCTGTTCCATGTTTTGAAAAGAATCCATTCCGAAATAACGAATGACGGATTCTTTTTCAAAATACTGAAACATTGTTTCAGCGTCTAATAATGTTAATTCCCGTAATTTTAAACGCTCAGTTTCTAAAATTGGAAATCCCATTCTCTTTCTCCCTCTACTCTAATGAGCTACAAATTTCTATGTAATTACCATCTGGATCAGACACATAAGCAATGGTTTGTCCCCATGGTTTTGTTATTGGTTCTACTAATACCTTTACACCTTGCTCTTTTAATCTAGAAATCGTTTCGCTAACATCCTCCACAACAAACCCAATTTCGAAATTAGAGGATTCTGATGCACCTTTTGGAATTGCTAATCCTGTTAACTCTCGTACATCCTCTCTACTATTCATCGCTAAAATAGTTGCGCCAGTATCAAATTCAATATATGTATCATGTTCCCCTTTTATTGGTAAGCGTAAAAGATCTTTATAAAATCGCAGACATTCTTCATACCGCTCTACATATAAAATGACATATTTCATTTTTAAGTTCATTGTCATCCCCCTTTCAAATTCTCTTCTAAAAATTCGACAAAGGACATAGAAAACCTTGTTTACATTAACGTATTTATAATTATAAACAAAAAAATAAGACCGATTTCTCGGTCTCAAACATATTGGCATAAAACAGGAGATTGGTTTGGACATAACCAGTTCATACATGTATTATATTTTATTTTTTCTGAATTTTAAATACAACAATCGACAATTCATATTGAGAAAGTTTTTTTACAGAAATAGTTAAATATAACTGCTTGTACATCAATACCTTTTACTTTTGAATAAATTTCTTCCTATATAGAAATGCTACAAATGGAGGTGTATACATATGGAACCAATGCTTTGCCCAAACTGTAAAACCAATCGCACTCGCTTTAATATTCTTGAGCAACAAGTCAAACCAGTCAAACTAAATCCACAAACTGGTCAAGTTGAAGAAGAATATACAAATGAAACTATGAATGCTTTTCATATGGCATATCAAGGACCTACATATCGCGTGCAATGTGCTGTATGTGGCCTTGTGGAGAATCCTGAACAGTTTATTAAACTTGCGCAAAATCGATCATTTTAACTTTAGGAAACTCGATTCATCCTTTATAATCCAAAAGGTAACATAAAATACCTCATTACCTTTTGGATTATCTATCAATTACTCGCGTTTAACTACTCCACTCATCTCTTCATATCGCTTTCTTACCTTCTCTTGAAATTGACTATATGCAACTTCCACTTGTTTTCCAAGTAACGTTTTTTCATTCTCCATATCTTCTTAAAACTCACTGTAAAATTACTTTCCCCTTTAATACAAATAATCGAACAAGTACAAGTAAATCTACTATGATATGTAGTAGCATGGATGGATAAATGGATCCAATGGTCACATACAATCAGTGAAATGAAACTGTACTTTTGTTTTGAAACCGCGTCGTTCACAAAACTTCTTTTTTTAATTCTCGTATCTTCCAAAATAACCTTATTAATACATATACATCTATACACCCGCAAATCCCTAGAATAAGTTTTATCCAAATAGGACTATTGACCGAAGGCCCTAAGTAATTCAAATACATCCCTGGTATCATAATGGCAAAGATAAGTGCAAAAAATCTCATTAAATCCATAAGCTTTTGAATCTTTGTTTCTTTCTCAGAATAAATATCAGGTAGTTCATTATCGTTACTTCTTTAGAAAAATAGTGCCATTTCGTAGAGCTTGTTACATGCTTCCAGCCAGACATCTCATATATTTCAATGTATTCTTTTTGATTCATTTGTGAGTTTCGATTATCTAGTTTGAAATCGGCTTTATAAACAACATCCTTCGGCTCCGTTTTCTTGAATGTGTACATAAAATTGCAGTTTTGGAATGCCCAGCCCTTTTGGTGCATTTTTCTTAAATACGCCTCTTCTTTTTCTAGGTTCCACGCCGCAAAAAATTTAAATGTCTTCTTTATCTCCATACTATCTTCACTCCCCTAGAATACTATTCCCATTTTGAACAGAACGTTGTAACCTTTTAAATTCAAGTTCTAACACTTCTCTCCCAAATGGAGTTAACACGTAACATTTCTTTCTATCTGTAGATGCTACTTCAACAATTAGTTTTTCTTTCAATAACTTTGTTGTGTTTCCATATAACGTACCAGGCCCGAGCTTTACTTCCCCATTCGTCATTTCTTCCACCATCTGCATAATCCCATAACCATGCATAGGCTTTACCAATGACAACAAAATATAATACGTTGCCTCTGTCAATGGAATATATTTTTGTGCTTTCACACTCATTATAACTACCTCCGATACATCGGTGTATGATATATCGACTTACGATACATCGTATATCGATATTGTATATCCTATTCCAAATAAATACAACTGAAAACGAAGTGATTTTTAGAAATTTTATATTTATTCTATACAAAAATATTATTATATTAATTTTCAGAAAAATTTGTTAAAATATAACAAATTTAATTTCCTATTTTTTGAAAGGATGATACCTATGATACATACATTAAAAGAAAATATAAGCTCTGTTTTTGTTGGGAAAGAAAATGTGGTTGATTTGCTCCTTGTTTCATTACTTGCGGATGGTCATGTGTTACTTGAGGATGTACCTGGGACAGGAAAGACATTGTTAGCGAAAACAATCGCAAAAAGTATTGGTGGCGGTTTTTCTCGTGTTCAATTCACTCCTGACGTACTTCCGAGTGACGTAACAGGAATTGAATACTTTAATCCGAAAACGAGTGAATTTGAATTAAGGTTCGGACCAGTCATGACAAATATATTGTTAGCAGATGAGATAAACCGTGCTATGCCTAGAACGCAATCTAGTTTATTAGAAGCTATGGAAGAGCGCCAAGTGACTCTCGAGAAGCAATCCACCCTTCTTCCTAAACCTTTTTTTGTTATTGCAACGCAAAATCCAATTGAATCACAAGGGACTTTTCCCCTTCCAGATGCACAGCTAGATCGTTTTTTAATGACTATTTCAATTGGCTATCCTTCTCCAGAAGACGAACTAAAAATGATGCGTCGTTTTCGAAATAACAAACCTTTAGATAGCATTCGTTCTGTTATCACTTTAGAAGATATTTTACAAGTACAACAAAAAGTAAAAGAAATATATGTATCCGAATCGTTAGAGCACTATATCATTCAACTTGCCAACACTTCGCGTAATCATGATTATATTGCCAACGGTGTTAGTCCGCGTGCAACACTTGCCTTAGTCAGGGCGATACAAGCACTAGCCTTTTTACACGATAGAGAATATTGTACACCTGAAGATATACAATTCTTACTTCCTTACGTATGGAAACATCGTCTCATTTTATCGATGGAGGGTGCTCTGCGCACGACAAAACAGAAGTTAATTGAAAGTATTTTAACTGACGTAGACGTTCCTGTGGAGATCGAGCAATCATGAATGGACAACGCGTTGTAACTGTACCTTTATTTTTTCAAACTCATATTATTCAATTAACCATTCCAATCGCTTTACTATTTACGTTTGTGCTACCGCAACGATTTTTCATGTTTCTATTTTTCTTTTATTATTTGTTTGCGTTTTTTATTTATCGATATGTCACTTATATTGAGAACCGGTTCCAAATTATAAATGATAAGCAAATCACTCGTCTCTTTCCAAATGAGACCGGTACATTACATATCCGTTTGAAGAATGGAGCTAAATTACCACTTGTCAATGGCGCATGTTATTTTCATTTGAACCCGTCCTTACTTCCACATACGGACCAAGGGATTACAAAAATCTCGAAGACATTGTTTTCTTTTCCATTTTCCCAACCTGCTCATTCGCAGCAAAATTGGGAATTAACATTAACAGCTACAAAAAGAGGAGTCTTTCAAATTGAACAATTTGAATGTGTTCTTGGAGATCCGTTTCAAATCATATCTGTACATTTACCGATTTTAGATAAATTAAAAATGGAAATTATCGTTTACCCGACTCCTAAAAAAGTAGCTGGTTTACAAGAAATTCAACAATTATTAACGGGATCTTATAAAACAAACTTTTCCTTTTTCCAAGATGAAACATCAATTATTGGAGTAAAGCAATACGAACGCGAATCTTTTCGCTCCATCCATTGGAAGGCATCCGCAAAAATGCAAAGTTTACAAGCAAAACAATATGAACCCGTTAAAAATTATAGCTGGACAATTTGTCTTTCGTTAGCTGCCGAGCGAGGAATCGGCTGGAAACATAATATTGAAGATCTCATATCTTTTGCAACATATATTTGTCAATACGCAACAAAACATCAAATTCCGTTTGAATTATTTATTAGTGTTTTAGTAGAAGGTGGCCCTATACATTTACCAGTAAATGAAGGGCATATGCACTATGCGAAAGCATTAGAAGAGCTAGCTCGTGTTTCAGATGACAGTACGTTACTACCACAGCAAGGATTTCTTCACTATATACTGCGAAAAAGAGAGCGTTCTTCAACAATGATTTATCTCGGTATTCCTAAGGAACATGTACCTCTCACAATGCAGCCTACTTTTCTCATTCATCATGAAGGGATGGTGGAACCATTTGAAAATGCGACTACAATACGTTCATGATTTCATTCTCCTTCTGCTTCTTTCTCTACTTACGGAAAGAGATGAAATGATAAGTATAGGGATATTTTTATCAGTTAGTTACATAGCATTATTTGCTATAAATACATTTATAAAGAAGAAAAATGAGGGATTAATTGCACTCTTAATCCTGCAAATTATTGGCTGCGCTGTTTTTCTATCGTTTTCTGTTTTAGGTACAATACTTTTACCGCTATTCTTTTTTATCGTACATACAACAGAGTTCGGTTCTCCAGTCCAAAAATCAATTGGTGCTATTGTATGGTTTATAGTTTCAGCGTTATTTTATCCTCTATTTCCGCCTTTATGGAAGTTGATGTTACTAGTATTGCATATTCTACTAACCTTTTGGCTGACTGGAGCAAATCGAAACCAACAACTAGTACGCTTTATTTCTATCATTACTATTGGAATCATCAGCGCTTTGCTTATCCCAATATTTCCGTATATTCGTCTGATTTTATCTTATATTGTTGAAAAAATCGCTTTAGGGTTTGGTTTTGCTTTAAGCCCACTGTTCTCAGCAGCTGAATTAAAAGATACAGATGATTTTTGGAATAATAAGGGGCAGTTAAATAAACCACAAATTGAAGAAGGTAGTCCAAAAGAATTTGATCCGATAATTGTAAATAGTATTACAATTATCATTATCACTTGTATCGCATTTTATATCATTTGGAAAGTATATAAAAAGCGCGAGTATTTTAAATTACCTACTATCCCTGTTTTCGAATCTATTTTAATTACAGATAAAGAAGGAACAAACCCAAAACCAATACGATACAATAAACCACCAAAAAATGAAATTCGCAAAGAAATTTTCAAATTAGAAAAAAAGCTGAAACCACCTTTAAACAGAAATCGTGGTGAAACGTTTGACGCGTGGATGGAGCGAATTCGAAAAGAAGAAGGTGTCTCTATTCAATCTGGTACAATTATAGAAACGTACAACGCCGTCCGATATGCTGATCAGGAAAATCAAGAACTCTTCCGGCAATTTAAAGAAGAAGTAAATAAACTATACGCCTATCAAAAGACGTTAAAAAAGAAGAAAAAATAAAATGAAACCTTGATTACTCTATTTTAGAGTTATCGAGGTTTCATTTATTGCGTGAAGATCTTTATTTATTATTCACTTCGTGTCCTTCATACACTTTAATATCCAAAGGAGCCGTTAAAAATTGATTTGCTTTACTAACGAAAGAAGTAAAATGTTCACTCGCATTATGGCTAGCAACTGCTTCTGCGTCTTGCCAAACCTCTACCATTGTATAAACACTCTCTTTTTTCGTATCTTTATATAAATCATAAGATACATTTCCACTTTCTTCTCTTGAACCACGAATCAATGGTTGAATTTCTTCTACAAATGCTTGTTGTTTTGCTGGATTTACTTGAAATACTGCGTGAATGATAATCATATTGTTTCCCCCTCATATTCTACGTGTCTTTATAAAATTACTTCCACTGAGCAATTTTATCAATCGGTAAACGAACTGATTTGTATCCACTATCAGCTGCTTTTCCAATTGAAATCAACATAACTGGTACATAGCGGTCTTTCTCTAATCCGAATGCTTCTGCAATTTTATCTTTCTCAAAACCACCAATTGGACATGTGTCGTATCCATGAGCGCGAGCCGCCAACATAAGTTGCATAGCCGCAAGACCACCATCAATTAAAACTGTATCTTTCATCACTTCCGGTGTAACTGTAGAGAAATAAGCTGAAAGTTTCCCCATTTGATCTTCTTTCACTTCAGCTGGCATGTAACCACGTTCAACTGCTGTACCATAAATCTCTTCCGCATTATCAAAGTTTTGTAAATCACCAAATACAGCAATCATGGCTGATGATGTTTCTACTTGAAGTTGATTAAATTTCGCAAGTGGTGCAAGCGTTGCTTTTCCTTCCGCACTATCAATTACAAGAAAGCGCCATGGCTGCATATTAACTGAAGACGGTGCAAGTGTTGCCTCTGTCAGAATTTCTGTCATTTCTTCTTTACTAATTTTTACAGATGTATCGTATTTACGAATCGAACGACGTCCTGTCAGAATTTCTGTAAAGTCATTTGTTTTTGTTACGTTACTCATAGGTGTATTCTCCTTTTGTTATCTCATATTTAAACTTCTTTTATATTTTCTTGAATGCGATTTAACATATTTAAAAGGTTATCACGCTCTTCCTCACTTAAACCTTTTAGCGCTGAAGCTGCAAAACGCTCTTTCTCCTCTTGAAAGGCATGAATTTTATTTCGGCCATCTTTCGTAAGAGAGACTAAAGTAATCCTGTTATCATCTGGATTTTTACGTCTTGTAATCATTCCATTTGCTTCAAGTTGCTTTAAATGCCGCGTAATCGCTGCGTTATCAATATTCACTTCTTTTTGAAGTGCTTTTTGACTAATTTCATCTACTTCATATAACTGAAGTATAAGCTCAAGCCTAGATTGGCTCATACCTGTACAACCTTCAAACTTTGAACTCACTTCTTTATTAAGAAAGTGTAATTTATATAAAATAATCGCTTCCTTTGAGCATGAACTTGTCAATTTACCCCTCCTTTGCAAAGGCATTATATAATTAATTGATATATCAATAATTGATACATCAATTAATATACCCGATTAGAATTTATAATGCAATCTTTTTGTTTATTTTTTGTCGATAATAAAAAATTAAACCTCTTTGCTTTTACAAAGAGGTTTAATCCTTTCGCTCAAATTATAAATTTCTTTTCTTTAACCGGAACATTACCGATGGCCAAAACAGAGAATTTCATCGGGACGTTTAAAGTATCGTAACTAAGTAGAGATTATACTTGAAAACCAATTACTACCCATTCATCGACAACATCCTAGAAATTTACATTGTACTTAGGTGGCTTATTTTTAAACCACAAAGTTGAATTTTCATTTATACAATTCTCACCATTAATTGCTACATAAGCACCCATTCCGTTTGAAAAGAAGCCCAAAGTTGAATTTACATCAATTTTAATGGATTCATCTAATTCCTCGATAATGCCCCAATCATATTCACAGAAATTTGATACTTCATCTTCAGGAACTAACCCATAGTATGACTGGCATAATAGTAGAAACCAATTTGCTTTCAACTCGTATTCCGAAACTTCACAAACAGGAAATAAAAAGAGCGCTCTATCCAGATAAGCTCAAAAAAACAGTTTTTGTAAACAGTCTGATCTTGTGCAAATTATTAGTGAAAAGTGAAGCTATTAATCGTCTCTTAGCTAATTGTTGATGATAGCATATTTATTATTCCCGAAGAACATTTGATCCCATAAACCCTCAGCTTTATAAATTTTTTTCACACCATTCAATTCATGAGTCAGGTGAACATCCCCTAAGATACGAGTATAGGTAGGGTTAGCCCCTGACTTTTTGGCTATCAAAGCCTGAGTAGAATCCAAATTGTCTAATAAACTTATTGAAACAATATCCCTATTTCTAATAAATTCTACTGTATAAGACTCAAACCTTGAAATAGGTTGAAGGTATATTAAATGGTTATCCATAAACTTTTTAGTTTCGGGATGTTCTATAATATTTTCTCTCTGAATTTTAGTAAGAGATTGATCGTCCGATATTATTTTTCCATCTTTGGCTAACATAAACACAGGTAACCTTTTGTAGTTATAATTCTTCTCAGCAATAATGTCGCAAGCAATGATGTCAAAACCATCAACTTTAGCTCTTCCCCAATACCAATGATTCATCAATTTCTCCATGCCGATATTGCCCCAGTTATGATCATGGTAACCAGTCCCATTTAATTGAATCATTTTATCACCAATAGTCAAAGTAGCTTTGATTGTCGCGGATGGTTGAGCAATAAACCATGCAAAGAAGTGCTCATCTTGGTCTCCGTAGAACCAATGACCGGTGTTTGGACGCCACATCGGTAATTTTGACGTCATTACAGCATGATATTTAATATATCCTTCTTCAAAATGAAGGATATATTGTCCATCTTGGTATTTGAGATAGGATTTGTTGATATTGACATCACAAATATCTTTTTTAGCGTTAAGCCTGCTGCCTTTAGCCTCTTGAGAAGACATAAGGGTTTTGGTGCCATCAGGATGTGTAATATCAATTTGGACTGTAGGCCATGCTGGTCCAAGAACATCAAAGTGATTTTTGGTGTAGAAGGTAGTCACTACAGTTGTTCCGTCCTCAAATTCGGCATCAGTATACCACCACTCAAAAGAACCCTTCCTTCCGTCTGTGCGCATGCCATCCTCTTTTGGCTGCGGTTCTGTAGGATGAATATTTAATTTTCTATAAGTTTCCTCATCATTTGCCAATCTAACTTGTTCTACGTTTACACTCATTTTAACAACCTCCATTTTGTAATGTGCTAACGACCGAAAACTGATGATTGTAATAAAATTGACAATTGTAATGTTTCTTTTATAAAGTATAGAAAAAAACACCATATAATATATTATAATTTTATAAATATATATTTGTTTATTATCTTTCGTATTATTGAAGTTTATGTTTTTTTTAAGAATAAAAGATTTTATTATTAACAGGAGCTGTAAATGATAGAGGGATACTAGAAAAGGTTATTGGATAGCATTTCTTATACTTACTTCACTTATATGAAACCGACATACAACTTCCTAAAAATGTAAACACTTTTTTGGTGATTTAACATCTTTCGATAAAATTGGTGTGGACGCCTCATCTAATTTACACTTATGATTTGACGCTTACCTTATTAATTTAACATAGACTAAGAAGTCGATTATCAGCAGACAATCGACTTCTTAGTTAAGTATGATTTATGTAACCCTTTTTAGAAAATCTTAAAAATAGCGACGATTCACTTGCATTCATACAGCAATTTGCACGTTATGAACTACTGCTGGCAGAAGCTGCTGCAGAGGAAGCAGTAATTGCTGCTATCATAGCTGCCTGCTGCGCTTGTATGAGGACCTCTATCATTGTTTGTAATCCTGTGTTGGCAGCATGACTTTCCGTACCTTTCTGACTTACGAACAGTTGGATCGCAATAAGAATATTTGCGGCCGTATGCCAGCGGAATAGCTTATCACCCTGCAATTTTTCAATGAATGCTCGAATAGAATGAACCTCTTTCTCTCCATCCTCAAGCAACGTTAATAACCCGACAGCCGGATAATGCATCTGCTTCACTTTTACCTTTTCTTGCTTTAGCAGGTTCCATATGTTTGTATAACGTGCTACTAAAATATCTTCACTGACATCCTTCTTTAGAGAAAGAATATGACTTAAAAATTGAAGATCATTCCCTTTCCGCATACCAGCTGCCGCCAGCTTCTGATAGAGACGTTCCACCCGGCCCATAAGTGTCTCTACTTTCTCTGATTGTCCTGCTAGCAAAACAGCGAGCGGGTAATCATTTGTGCCTGTAAGAAAGAAGTGATCCTCTTTCATGCGTTTATATACTTGCATCGACCGCTGAATGCGTGTGTCATGCTGTCCATTGTCTTCTGTTAAAAGTACAGCTGCTGCCAGATAAGTAAATATACTCCGGCTAAAGCCGCCAGCGACCAAACGTTCATATAAGTCTAGAAACTGCTGAAAGGCTTTTTTGTAATGCGTAAAGTGAATATCTAATGTTGCCGCAACCACAAAGCGATGATAAGACTTTAAGTATGAAAATATTCCTACCTGATCCTTGACATAACTACTAATTTCTAAAAAACGTTCAAGATCAAACGGTTTATCGCTTCCTGCATACATAGCGGCAATCATCATCCCTATCCGAGAATCACTAGTTTTCCACTTTAGTTCCCCTTTTAACTGTGCATATATACGTGTGTATTGCTCCAGCTTCTGCTGCAATGTAATCATAGTATTCCCCCATTTTTCTTGTGCTTCTCTTCTATCATACTATAACTCTATATTCAGGAATAATGCTTTTATACAAAATTTACAAACTTATACTTCTATTGGTTCTTTTACCATAATAACCTTATAAATTACACGTAACGTCTTAATTCCCATCTTCCTATCTTTTCTTATTCATTCCTAACAATATGTTCAATATGAATAGGCAAATCCTTCACTTTATCTTTTAGAAAATCCGGTTTCAAGTTATATTCACTTATTCGCTCTACTGGCACCCATTGAAATACATACCTTCTGCCATCCTCTTCAAGAATGAAAGAATTCTCTCCCTTTGCAGGCTGCTCAAGCAAATTCACTTCATAATAAAAACTAATTTCATGGAACTGATGCGAATCATATGTAAAGAAATTTTCAGCTGTCCATAGCAGTCTCACCACATCCACATCTACCCCAAGTTCTTCTCTAAGTTCTCTTTTCACTGCCGATTCACTACTTTCTAGCATCTGTACCCGTCCGCCTGGTATGTACCAGAAATCTTCCCCTTCATTTTGAATCATTAACATTTTATTATTATGTTTGCATATTGCACCGACCCGATAGTTGAAACAAGTTTTCTCTAATTTGAATGTAAGATCCATTATTATGTACCACCTTTATATGATTTGATATTTAACTACTAAAATATTTTACTTATAAATTTTGTTTATAAGCAATGATGATAGAAAACAATCCATTAAGTGCAAACAGGATAACTACTCCAATTGATAAATAAGCTAAATCTGGAGAAAACACATAAATCGCATGCCATGGAGAATCCGTACTATAAATTAGTGCCGGAATTGTAGCAATAGATAGCACTAAGAAAATGGTACCGGAAATGTACCATATACTTCTTTTACGAATTTTTTTTGATCTCATCTTTACCAACAGATAAATGAGCGTTATACAAAGTAAGCAAATTATCCCTAGTGTAACCAGTTGAATAATTGGAGTATTTGAAGGTATATCAACTGGTTCATCTCCATTTATTATATTTATAATACCTTGCTTCAAATAGGAAAGCGCCTCTTCTTCCAGAATATGATTTTTATTGGTGAGAATCACGCCACCCCAACCCGTTTTCGGTATAAAAAACATTTCTGCATGTGAATCAGGGGTTGAACCTGAATGCCAGATCATTTTCTCCTCAGAATCTGGATTTGTAATTCTTACCCCTAAGCCGTAGTAGCGGGTTTCACCCGTTTGAACATGCGATGATACATAAAGATTCATCGTGTTTTCAGTTAAAAAATTGTCATTCTCTTGTCGGCCAAGGAATTTTATGTATTGAATCATATCTTCTGCACTTGCCGTTATGTACCCATATGGTGCTCCTCCATTATCATAAGTTACCGAACTTTTCCGAGGGATTCCAAACCATGACTGATAGCCAGCTACATATCCTTTTTTATACGCAGTATCATTATCAGCTGCTGCATTTTTCATGCCTAACGGTACAAATACTTGTTGCTCCATGTATTCAGAATACGTTTGATTGGTAATTTCTTCAATGAGAGCACCAAGAATTAAGAAATTCGCATTACTATATTGATGCTTTTCTCCAGGTGAAGCAGTAAGCTTAACGTTTGATAGACTTTTTACATTATCCTTTATAGCATTGAAACCTTTAGATTCTTTATCTGATATTGATAAACCCGAATAAGTACTGATTCCACTTGAATGGGTAAGTAAATGTTTAATTGTTATTTTGGATGTTGCTTCTTTATCTTTAAGTGTAAACCACGGAATATATTTTTTGACTGGATCTTCTAGGTGAACAGTACCTTCTTCAATTAATTTCATTATGGCTAGACCTGTTAATGATTTACTTATCGATCCTATTGTAAAGGGAGTTTCAGTGGTCACTTTTTCCTCATCTTCTCCCGTTACACCCCATGCTTTAGCATAAAATAAATCATTTTCATGAACAATAGCAATAGAGGCTCCTGGAATTTGATGTTCTTCTAAAAAGGTTTCTACATAGTTGTCTAGAGTATTCTTAATATCTTTTTCTGCGGAGACTTTCGAGGCTGGTAGAAATAATATAACTGCACTCCATAATAAGCATATAAAAATGACCATGAATTTTAGTATTTTCATATTAACTTTCACCTACTTATATTTACTTTTCTTATATAAAACACTACCAGCGTGGAAATTAGTACGGCAATAGAAATGCTAGTAATCATTAACAGAGAGTTCCACCAAGAATTATCTGCTATCTGATACAAAATATTATAGTCAAACGAATTATTAGTATGTAGTGGGTTAAATGATTCTGTTAAAATCATAGATAATATGAGTTGTGAAGTGAGGTAGGTAACAATTGAAGTAAGGAATCCAATCACAAATAAAATTCCTATTCTATTTTTTGATTTTCGTATCTGTTTTATTTCAGAATGAAGATCTATTTCATTCATTTCTAAAAAATCTTTAATAAATATTGTTGTATCTCCTAAATCATTTAGACTATCTTGGCCGTGTTCACGACATTCTTGAATATGTTCTAAAAGCTGCTGCTTAATGATTTTTCTGTTCTTTGAACTTATTTTGTATTGTTTTAACTCTTCGAGAATTTCGTTTAAAAATTGTGTTTCCTCCTTGCTCAATTTCATTTTCATTCTAAACGTTCTCCTTTCGAACCACTTTGCAGTAGGGATTTTATATCCTTTTGTAACTCCAACCACTCGTTGATTTTTTTCTGAAGATACACTTCCCCTTTTCCATTAATTTCATAATAAACTCTAACCTTACCGCTTTCTGTTATTTCACGGTAAGTATGAACCCATTCCTGATCTTTAAGCTTAGTCAAAATGGGATAAATACTTCCTACTCCTTTCAGTTTTAAATTGTGTTTTTCTAACTCCTTCATAATTTCATATCCATAACTTTTTTCCTTTGACAAAATAGATAACACACACATCTCTAAATGACCTTTAATTAAACTTGTTCTATCCATAGGATAAATTTAACAAAAATATATACTTCATTCAAGTATATATTTAGAAAATATTTACTCTTATGAATTATAAGTACATTTGTTAGTTTTCTAACCCTCAAATACATATAACCCCGTCTACTTTTAAGACGGGGCAAAAATAATTGTTTGAAATTTATATTTTATTACACGATCATATCAGACTTTTGGAACTCCTAAATTAGCAAAAGCTATTTCTAAGCATAAAGGATCTTATCAATAGTAAAGTGAAAAAATATTATAAAATCTAACCTCCCACTATAACTACATGTCTTCAACGCAGCCCGTCCAAATAATAATATATCCTTTTTTAAATAAATAATCACTGAATATGTTTATCGGAATAATTTTTTATGAATTAGATTGGTGTTCTTTACTTTGTTTTGTTGAACTAACACACCTGTTACTTTAAGAACAATACTTCACAATCTGCTTCGTTAATCAACCAAAAAAGACGATACCTTATTAATGCATCGCCCCCTTATCGTTTGAATAATCAATCGAGCTTATTAAGTAGAGCAAAAATTTTACTACCTATAAAAGGATAAGACTATTAAGCAATCCTTCAATCCGCTTATTTGAATAATTTTAATTTTCAACTAAATAAATTTTGTTAATAGCTGGTTAAACTTGTGACGTTCTTCCCAGAAAGGGCCATGCCCACTATATTGAAACGGGACTAGCTGTGAATTTCTTATTTTTTGGTTTAGCTCGAGGGCCTGTGCAAATGGGATGACTTTATCATGAATGCCGTGAATGATTAAAGTAGGTACATTAATTTTTGGAAGATCCGCATGCAGATTCTCATCTCTTAATGTAACTATAATAGCAGCTGTCGACCAACTTGCTGCTTGTAATCCCATTTGCAAAAACCAGTCCGAGAATGGTTTAGTTATATACTGAAAGAAAAAGGTATCTGTTACTCTCTGCATCATCTTTGGGCGGTCATTTAGGGTCTCCTTAAGAAATTCATTAGCCGTTTCTGGTGTAAATCCAGTTGGAGCGGCCGCATCAATAAGGACAAGCTTTGATACCCCAAAACCATTGTGACGAGACATATATCGAATTGCGATAGCCCCACCGGTAGAGTGACCCGCGAGAGTAAAATTGTTTAATTGAAGTGTATCAACTACTTTGCGGATATCATCTGCAAGTCTGTTAAAAGTATAGCCACTCATTGGTTTATCCGAATTACCAAAGCCCCTCCAGTCTAAACCAATACAGCGGTAACCCATAGCAGGAAGAACATTAAACTGATATTCAAACTGTTTATGGCTTAACGGCCAACCATGTAAAAAAACGATGGTCTTATTTCCCCCCGGGTTAATATCTTCTATATATAAATTCACACCTGGCTCTATAGTAACAAAGTATCCCATGAAGATTCCTCCCTATTTAAAACGGTTTTCAACAATAAGATATTCATTTTTGTAAACATAGGTGAGTACCTATCACATTAGGTTAGAGAAACGTAAAAGGAAAGGCTTATTGAACTATCCTTTCCGTTAGCTCAATAAGAAAAGTTATTTCTTACTCTAAATACTCCTCACTTAGATTAGGAATTAAATACCTTGCCATTCCCGTTTTAAGCTTTTTTAATCCAAGTATTAGCATAATAAGTAACTTATCTCGTTTTGTATGGCATGCATCTAATATCGCTTTAACTTGCTTATAATCTAACTCTTTTACAAGTTTCTTTTTAACCCTGAACTTTAAAATATTTTTTATAAGATTTGCCTTTGTTTATATGATGAAGAAACTTCTTAAAATTTCTCCACCACCTTAAATACTTTAACTACTATAAATATTACCTCTATATATTTAATAGTTAAAACACGAAATAAAAAAATCCTAAATTAGAGTACTCTAATTTAGGATACTATGTTTAAATTTCCTTCTGTTGGATACGATTATATCCTCTTCACAATCTCTCCTTTTGAAACCAATCCTCTAGCAATTCCGCCTCTCTTTCTCTTGATATACCTGCTTTTCGTTCTGTATCCTCCCTCGATTTCTCCCATTGATATACATCATAAATGGTATCTTCAATGGGCCTGAATGAAAGACCAGCACTAACAGCCTTTTCTATATTGATGAAAAAACTACCTTTCCACGGTTCTGTCTCTCCTTCTAACGGGAAGTGTTCAGGAATCCATAAAGGCATCTCCGTCCACGGCTGTACGTTATGCTCAAATAGAAATTGTTCTTCTGCCCATACAAATTCGGCATCGCTATTTGTTACTGCTTTACAAGTATTTAATAGTTCTTCTATCGTCAATTCACCATTCGGTCCTGTTACATTAAACGTGCCTACTTTTCTATTTTCTGACATATCAAACGCCCAAGTTGCTACATCTTTTACGTCAATCAATTGAATAGGACGATCTGAACGTCCCGGCACCAGTACTTTTCCACCTTGTGCTACACGTTGAACCCAGTACGGGAGCCGTTCCGTATAGTCAAATGGTCCAACAAGAAGCCCTGCTCTAATATGCAAAACACGATTTGGCCAATGTTCCTCTGCTTCTGCTTCACATAGCACTTTCAACGCACCATAATATTCATAAGGAGAGATTTCCCCTTCCTCAACCGCTTTCAACTTATCACTAGGCGGCATAGGATGTAAATGATAGTCTTCCTTAATATGAAGGGGAATCCAATCTTTATAAGTAGAAATACTTGATATGAATGTATACTGTTCGATGTTGTCTCCAAGTACAGCAGCAATCTTTTTCATTTGATGGGGAGCAAATCCACATGTATCCATTACAACATCCCATTTTCGATTTGCTAAGACTGATACATCACTGTCTCTATTGCCGATTAGCTGTTCTACTTCAAGAAATACATCTTGATTCGTGCCACGATTAAATAAGGTAACTTCATGCCCTCTTTTCAATGCTTCTTCTACTAAAGCCCTTCCTAAAAAACGAGTACCTCCTAATATAAGGACCTTCATAATTTTCCCCCATTCATTTTCATAACCTATAAATTTAGTATTCATTTTATATAACGATTTTCCTATCTTAAAAGTTACGGGGATGATGAAAAAATTGATGCTTGTTTATTCATGCACTGTAAACAAATGATGTTGCTTTTGTTCAATGTAGTGTAGTGCTTTAATAAGCAAAGCCCTGCTTTCAATCAAAAAGTAGGTTTTTTCGTATTTTAATAAACTTAGGGAATTGGCAAACAAACTTATCTCTTTCCTATGACTATTATTAGTTTCGTTAGTAGAAAGCAAGGAACTTGCATGAATATAATATAAAATAGCCATTATTGGATCAAAATACAGTATGTAATGTAGTTTGGAGTTAATAGATAACGCTCCAAATCTAGATTTTAGATAGCGGGGAATTTAAACACCTCTGTTAACATTTCCACAACCTTTTAACCTCCACCAATTCCTGACCATGAAATTCCATTCTGTATATATCTGGTTTTGATGTATGTAGTAAAAAATTCAAATCGTACTGACTGTCATAATACCCCATCATCAAAGTCATAATAGCTCCATGAGTGCCTAATACTACCTTCTGTCCTCGATATGTCTTTAATAATTCTTTTAAAATTTTTATAGCTCGGTTCTGACAAACTGCATTAGACTCCCCTCCCGTTAAAGCAAAGTTTGGATCAGAAAACGACTTCTTTAACAAAGGCAATAATTCCTTATCAGATATTCGCTTGTCTCCAGCAGAAAAAATTCTCTCTTTTAGATCTTCAAATACTAAAACTTCTTGTCCTAAACGTTTAGCTAACTCCTGAATCGTTAGGATTGATCGACTGTATGGACTTGAAACGAAAACTTCAATACCCTCTCCTTGTAATATATCAGTTATTCGATGAGTATCTAATTTCCCTTTCTCAGTTAACCCTCTTGTTCTTTCATTTCCTTCTGTTATTGGTGATTCGCCATGTCTCACCATGTAAATGAAAGTTTTCATAGTCCCCCTCCTTTACATAGTTTATAATCATCTACACCCTCTTCACAAACAAAACCCTACTCCCTCTCTCCCCATCATAATTTGTATGTACAGATACTCCATCTACTTCTCCATCACCTGTTTCAATTTCAAATCCAATATCTTGATGAAATTGAATTGATTTTTTATTTACTGGAGAAGTTACCGCTTTTATGATGTGACGATTATTTGCACGAGCTGCATCGAAAAAATAAGAATATAGCGTAGAAGCTATGCCTTTTCTTCGATACTTTGGATTCACTCCAATAAAATGAACGTATGCTTCATCAATATATGTTTGTGAGAAAAAACCACATAAAAACCCTAGAGTCTCTCCGTCCTGTTCAATAATAAAACTCGTCTCTCGGAAATGAACAAAGAAAAGTTTCGGTAACATATCAGCCATATTTCTCCCACCCCACCACTCGTTAAGTACGGAATGAATCGTTACATAATCTTCCCCTTGAACTTGTCTTACTTTCATTTCTCTCTTCCTCTCATCCTATTATTTCCTAATTTATACTTCTAATTATTAGATGAACACGAATACTTACTATTACTCAAAACCATTCTATTCTAATGAAAAGCATCACTTTATAATATTTGCTACTTACAATGCTACCTCCTTCAACCTTAAACTTTTGACATATGAATTAATTTTATATAAAATATTTTTAATAATTAGAATATTTAAATTACAAAAGGGGTGAAATAATGAATCAACAAAGCTCTGTCCAGAAAAAAGCATTAATAGCTAGTTTGATTGGTAGTTCTATTGAATGGTTTGATTTCTTCTTATATGGAACTGCTGCCGCACTTGTATTTAACAAATTATTTTTTGTAAACGAGGATCCCCTTGTCGCACTTATGCTTTCTTATCTTTCTTTTGGTATTCCATTTTTTATCCGTCCACTTGGAGGTATTATTTTCAGTCATATTGGTGACAAAATAGGAAGAAAAAAGACACTTGTGTTAACACTTTCTCTTATGGGAGGAGCAACAGTATGTATTGGCTTACTCCCTTCATATGAAACTATCGGTATACTAGCTCCTATTCTTTTAATATTACTAAGAATTATTCAGGGATTAGGAATTGGGGGAGAATGGGGAGGTGCTTTACTCCTTGCAGTAGAATATGCACCGAAGGAAAGAAAAGGATTTTTTGGTAGTATTCCTCAAATGGGTGTTACAATTGGAATGTTACTCGGAACTGCCGCTATATCTTTCATGACAATGATTTCTGGTGATAGTTTTGTGACATGGGGATGGCGAATTCCGTTTATTTTAAGTGCAGTATTGGTATTCATAGGGTTATGGATTCGAAATGGTTTAGATGAAACACCCGATTTCAAAAAGGCAAAAGAAAGCGGAAACATTTCAAAACTACCTATTGCTGATACTTTGCGTCATCATTGGAAATCCGTACTTATTGCTACAGGCGCAAAGGTAGCTGAAACAGGTCCCTTCTATATTTTCTCAACATTCATTGTTTCCTATGGAACATCACAGCTGAAATTACCGAATACAACTGTCCTAAATGCCGTTACAATCGCTATGCTCATTACTACCATTATGATTCCTATTATGGGAAAACTTTCAGATTCAATTGGAAGAAAGAAAATGTACATATGGGGTACCGTTGCGATTCTTTTATATGCATTTCCCTATTTCTTACTACTAAACCAAGGAACAACCTTTTCTATCATTATCGCAACTGTCATTGGTTTAGGAATTTTATGGGCACCTGTAACGGCTGTTTTGGGTACATTATTCTCTGAAATCTTCTCCACTCAAGTTCGATACACTGGCGTTACGTTAGGTTATCAACTAGGTGCTGCACTAGCTGGCGGGACAGCTCCAATGATTGCTGCTTATTTAATGAATGTGTATAACAATTCATGGATTCCAGTCGCCTTATATATTGTACTTACTTGCTGCATCTCTTTAATTGCTATCGCTGCAGTTTCAACGAAGCATATTGCAGAGAATATACAAAATCAAGATATACAAGCCTAGTCAATCGGGGGATTTTCAACTCCCCCTTTTCTATTAAAAAGGAGGATAATCTAAATGATTCATATTACAGAAAAAATGGTAAAAGACATTTATAAAATGAAAGATTGCTTGCAAGATGTAGAAAAAGCATTTCAATATTATATGAACAACGAAATTACAACACCTGTACGGCTGAATGTACAACACTCTCAAGATGAGGCAAACTCTCTTTATATGCCCTCTTATGTAGCTCCAATCGAATTTGCATCTACGAAAATCGTTAGTATCTTCCCTCAAAATACTCAAAAAGGAAAAAAAGCACTGCAAAGCTTGATCGTTTTAACAGAAACGAATACCGGTGAGCATGTTGCGACAATTGAGGCCTCCTATTTAACAACACTACGTACAGGAGCAATGAGCGGTATTGCAACAGAGCATTTCGCTCGGCAAGATTCTAGAGTCTGCGTTGTTATTGGATGCGGCGCTCAAGCACTCGGGCAAATACAAGCAGTTATGGAAGTTCGCTCTCTAACCCGTATTCTTCTTGTGAATCGTACCATACAAAAAGCATTTGAATTTAAGAATCATTTACTCTCCTTATATCCAAATTGGAGCGGAACAATTGAGATTATAGAATCAGCAGATGATGCTGTTGCAATCGCTGATATTGTAATTTGCAGTACAACTTCCACTACTCCTGTGTTTGACGGAAAACACTTAAAACGAGGGACTCACATTAATGGAATTGGCTCTTATCAACCTCATATGCAAGAACTCGATTTCACCACATTAGAGCGCAGCGATAAAATTATTGTAGACACACTAGAAGGTGTTCAGCACGAAGCTGGAGATTTCCTAATCGCGAGTGAAAAAAACGAATGGGATTTTGCAAATGTATATAGTGAGCTTGGTGATATAATTTTAGGACATAAAAAAGGACGGACACACTCTGATGAAATTACTTTATTTAAATCTGTAGGGGTTGCCTTTTTAGATACAGTAGTGGCTGGTTCGATTTATCAAAAATATACGGAAAAGTTACATATAAAGTGACTCGTCAACATTACGTAAAATCTATAAATACCCGTCACGCACGACATTTCAAGGTTTATAATGAATAAAATAATGTATATGAGCGCAATCACGGGCGCTCTTTTATTTTGATCACCAAAAGTCACATTTTCGTTATTCCATTAGAAAATCAAACAAGCCACCACGACATTCCCTCCGTCTTTCTTCCATTAAATTTATTAAAGCCCTACACTACATTTAAAAAGTGGCATAGATTTGCGTTTTTATGCCATTTTTTTCTATTTTTAATTATAATAATCGGAAGAAGTGGAGAAATTTTGTTCCTTTTGTTTAATCTCCATATATTTTTTACCCCACTCCCCCATAATGTCCAGTACTGGGATAAAGCTTTTCCCTTGTGGTGTTAGCGAGTATTCTACTTTAGGAGGTACTTCTTTATACACTTCCCTGTGAACCATTCCATCCTCTTCCAATTCTCTCAGTTGCCTTGTCAAAATTCCTTTTGAAATGCCCGGTAATAATCTTTGAAGTTCATTAAATCTTCTTGTTTGCTGACTCAGATACCACAAAATAATAATTTTCCATCTTCCAGCAATTACATTTTGAGTAAGCGTCAAAGAACATATTTCTTCTTGATTATTAGGAGGTGTTTCTCCTTGAAATTTAAATCGAGCCATTGTATTTTCCCTCTCTGTCATAATGGTACTATTTTTGTGACTACGTCATAAAAAAATGCCTACTTTTATTATTTGAACTATGGATATACTATATACCTATACTTGATAACTCAACAAGTAAAATCTTTATATAAACAGATGAGTGCACAATAAGTAATGATTACGTTTAGAGGTAATAGAAGAGGTTACACTGCTGTGACATACTGTTATAACAACAATCATTACGACATAATAGATTGGAGGAAAAGACAATGAAAATGCTAGTAACAGGTGCAACAGGAAAATTGGGAACGAAAGTTGTAGAAACACTACTGAAAACTGTATCAGCAAGTCAACTGGCTGTAAGTGTCCGCAATCCAGAGAAAGCGGAAGGATTCCGAGCTCGTGGAGTGGAAGTTCGCCAAGGAGATTTTGATCGTCCAGAAACATTGGATACTGCTTTTGCAGGAATTGATCGACTTTTAATTATTTCTACGGTTGGGGATGATGAAACAATAATTAGACAGCATACTAATGCTGTAGCTGCTGCTCAGCGTGCTCAAGTTAAATTTATTGCTTATACTAGTGTAACAAATGCATGTGAAAGTAACTTATTCCTTGCCCCAATAGTGTAACAAATGCATGTGAAAGTAACTTATTCCTTGCCCCAACTCATCGAGCTAGAGAAGAAGCTATTTTGAAAACTGGCATTCCTTACTCCTTCTTACGCAACAACTGGTACTTGGAGAATGAAATTCCGAGCATTCAAGGTGCCCTAGCAGAAGCTCCTTGGGTGACATCAGTAGGAAATGGTAAGGTTGGCTGGGCACTACAACAAGATTATGCAGAGGCTGCGGCAACTGTACTAACTGGAAATGGACACGAGAATACGGTCTACGAGCTTTCTGGCAAGTTATTGACTCAGGAAGAACTGGTATCTGCTCTTGGCGTTGTATTGGGTAAAGAAGTACCTATGCAGAAGGTTGATGACGCTACTTATGCTGATATTATGAAAGGTGCAGGGGTACCAGAATCCTATCTTTCTATGCTCGTAAACATGCAAAAAGGTATTCGAGATGGTGAATTAGAGATAGAGAGCAACGATTTAGAAAAATTACTTGGTCGCCCTACCACACCAATAAACGAGGCTTTGAGCCAAATTGTTAGTCAAATCTCCCAAACAGGAAATTAAGTTTAATCAAAAAACGACCTCTATTACGAAGGTATAGCTTTAGAATAAAGACTGATTAAAAACTTCACCATAACCCCCATTTTGAAAAAAGATTGTTCAAAATGGAGTTACTGCTTTAATTAAGTATGTGATTTTTATAAAAAAGATTGATCACTTTTAACGCTTGTTATTCAAGAAAAGCACCCGTTAGCTAAATAAGAAAGAGAACTTCTCTATGTTCCCTTTTCTACTTTAAACTTTAAAAATATTAACATTTAGGAATATAGACAGACATCATATTACTCCATGTTTCAATATTATCTCTTAAACCAAACATTCGTTGCCCAATTATATGTTGTTCCGCAAATTCTGAACAATATTTTTATGCTGAAAATGAAGATACATACTATTTAAACGATGGATATTTTTATATTTGTAAAAAAATGCGAACACAACATAACACTTCCGAAAAAGATCACATTTTGCAATGGCTTTCCCCTTCCGAAACACAACATCTACTGATACACGAACATCAACAATGGGCCGTGAAACAAGCTCTATCACTACCAAAACAAAAATGACCCCTTTCTACAGAAAGAGGTCATTTTAACATTAACTCACTTTTTTCAAATTGAAAGCTGGCTTTTTTACAGTTCCTTTTTTCACAACGTACAAGCCAATAAATATAACAAGTCCACCAAGCAATTGCGTCATATTTATTCTTTCTCCAATAGTTACTGCCGCAAAAATAACCGCAAACAATGGGACAAGATACATATACACCATTACTTTTGTAGAACCGATTTTACTAATACCAACATACCACATCGCTAATCCAAAGACTGTAGCAAATATAATAGAGTACCCTAATGATCCCCAGCTTAGCGAATCTGTCGGCCATGTTAATGTATGTACGTTGAATAAACAATATATCACGAGTGGTACAATCCCAATTAATGTAGACCAAGATGTCACTCGCATCGCTGAATATTTTGTAATAAGCGGCTGAGCAAGTATTGGATACCAGCCCCAAGCAATCGCAGCAACTAATCCAATTAGATTTCCAAGCCAAGCATACTCATATGTAGATTGATTCGTATGCCCTGTTAATAACACAAGTGCTGCCCCGCTAAACGATAATAAAGAACCAATTTGAATCTTCATCGAAAAGCGTTCTTGTTTGTGTAGCACTGCTAAAATCCCTGTAAAAATAGGTGACATCGCAATTAATAGTGAAGCATTTGTTGCTGAAGTATATTTTACAGATAACATAAATAACGTTTGATAAAGCGTCGTGCCAACTATACCAACGGCTAGTAACCTTAGCCAATCTTTTCTCTCAATACGTAACGATCGTTCTATAAAAAATGTAATTAATAATAATACCGGTGATGCAACTAAAAATCGTAAGCTATTAAATTGAATGGATGACATATACGCCACTCCATATTTTCCAATTGTATAATTTGCTCCCCATACTAAAGCAACTGATATTAGGAGCCATTCCATTTGCCATCGTTTCATCCGAATCTCTCCTTCCACTACCTTAGCATAGTAAAATTGGCTGGATATCACACCGTCCAATTGGCTGTTTTTTCACCCAGCCAATTTGCTATAATAAAACTAGATAAGGATTAAGGAGACGTTATAAATGGAATGGAAGTTAGATACTGATAGCAAGATTCCAATTTACCAACAAGTTGTTGATTTTATTGAAAGACGTATTATGTACGGAGAACTTCCACCTGGTAGTTTTCTCCCTTCAGAGCGAAAATTAGCTCTACAACTCAATATAAACCGAAGTACTGTTACAACTGCTTATAATGAACTACGTGCTATGGGAATTGTGGAAAGTACAACTGGAAAAGGCACACGTGTAAGTACACATATGTGGGGCGTTTCTCCAACATTCACACCAAATTGGAGAGGTTTCATAGAAGGTGGTACTTTTTTGCCGAATTTACCACTACTTCGCCATATTCGAGAACAAGTACAGCAAAATGAAAATATCATTGATTTCGCAAATGGAGAACTTGGTTGTAACTTGTTTCCCCATGAGCAGTTGCAAGAGATTTTACATAAACAGCCTTTAACACAATCACTTAGCTATGATCATCCGCAAGGCTATCTACCACTCCGACAAGCTGTAGCAAAGTATATGAAGGAACATTTACACATTGATGCAACTGAGCAATCTATTATGATTACTTCCGGTGCTCAGCAAGCGCTTCACCTCATTGTTCAATGTTTATTAAACCCAGGTGATGCAGTTGCTTTTGAAAGTCCATCACATTGTTACTCTTTACCTCTCTTCCAATCTGCAGGTATTCGAATTTTCCCATTGCCTGTTGATGAGCATGGAATTAACCCGGAAGATGTACATGAACTATATCGAAAGCACCGGATTAAAATGATTTTTTTAAATCCGAATTTCCAAAACCCAACCGGTACAATGCTTCATCCAAATCGTAGAAAGAAACTGTTATCACTATGTGCAGACTTGCGGATCCCAATTGTTGAAGATGACCCATCGAGTCTACTAACATTAGAAAATAAACAACCTTGTCCAACTTTAAAATCCATTGATGAAAACGGAACTGTCATTTATGTTCATTCGTTATCCAAAATGATTGCACCTGGCCTTCGCATTGGTTGGCTTGTTGCTCCGCAGTCTGTAGTGGAAAGATTGTCAGATGCAAGGCATCAAATGGAATTAGGAATGAGCATATTCCCTCAGTGGCTCATGCAACAATTTTTTGAGACTGTTTCTTTCGATACGCATATGACACAATTACGAAAACAGCTAGTACAAAAAAGAGATATTCTTGTCGATTCCTTAAACTGCTATCTTCAGGATAAAATTTCTTTTTCAAACCCGAGTGGCGGGATTTACATTTGGGGAAAATTAAAGGAGCCTATAAACGAAAAACAGCTTATTATGCAAAGTTTAAAACAGCAAGTAGCCTTTATGCCCGGTAGTATTTTTGGAGCAAAGGATGGCTATATTCGTTTATCATACGGAAAAGTAGATATCAATCAAATAGATGAGGGAATCTCTCGTTTACACGCTGCTATTAAAGTTTGTGAAAAATAAATCCCTTTTACAATCTTTCTTATTCTCGAACGGGTAATGGATCGACAAATCTCCCCTCTTCTCAGCGTAATGGATTACGAACAAAATATTAAAATGAAAAAGTGCAAGGAATTTCCTTGCACTTTTTCATTTTGAGCTTATTGCCCCCATATTTTTTTAAAAGACTTCGTATATATGATAGCAAGTACAGATTGCGTTATGATAAATAGTGATGCAGTTATTGTTTTTAGATCATGATCTAACGCACCTAATATTCCCATCGTTAAGCCAATTAAGATAAAAAACATACTTAGGGGAGGCGTAATTTCCATTAATGTTCTAAAACTTTTATTCATACTATTCCCTCCTATTTATCTAGGGAGTTTCTGGAGAACTCTATGTATATAATAACCATACACTATATACAAATGAATGGTAATTCCCACTTTTAAATATGATATTTTAATTTGAATTTTTTAGGATTATCAGTTTTATATAAAATGGATACCCGTTTTCCTCTTTCAAACATCCATCTATTTTTTACATATGTCCCTACTTTCCTTGTAGCAATCACTTTTTCTCCGTTTTTTAAGGTGAATTGAATTGTTAATTTTACTCTTCTCCTATAATTTCCTTGTGTGAACTCATTGCCGAAAACATACCTTGAAAATATAACTTCAAGAATTTCTGCATTTGTTTCTTCCCACAAAGAAACTCACCTCTCTTGTAAATTATTCATTATCTTAGAAGCGCTTTTCACACTATCCCAAATACATCCGTCTATTTTTTTAATCCACGATACTTAGCTGTAGTCAGCTCTTGGATATAAGCATCAAGCTCTGGCATTTCTGCTTCTTTCGCTAACTGTATCGCCAGTTCAATGTCATACGGAACGCGAACAAGTTGAATCGAGAAACTAGCTGTTTCTTTTTGATTATATAGCCCTTCAAAAATTAAATAAGAAGCTTGTGTAATCTCGAGCGGATTTCCTACGCTCCCTGCGTTACATAATGTTTTCCCTCTAAAATTTTGGACATAAGCTTGATGAACATCCCCATAACAGACAACATCCGGTGTTCTTTCACCTTCCATATTTTCTGACAGATTACTATTTTCAAACATGCTTATACGCTCTTCTCTTGAAGCATACGGTTGAACTCTTTCATATAGACTTCTAGGCGAAGCATGAAACATTCTAATGAATTTCCCGCTCATGATAAACTCAATTGAAAACGGTAACCCTCTTAAATAGTCCGCATGTTCTTCTGAGAGCTGTCTTTGATGCCACTGTAATGTCTCGAATTCAGTAGGTTTTGTTATAAAATCATCCCAATTTCCCATGACAACCTGCTCACATTCTTCCCGAACTCTCTCAATTACGTCACTAGACTGTGGTCCTTTTCCTACTAAATCACCTAAGCAAAAAATCCGTTCTATTCCTCTTAATTTAATATCTTTAAGAACTGCCTCTAGCGCAGGAATATTACCATGAATATCTGAAATAACTGCTATTTTATCCATATGAGCACCTCCAATTATTCTATATTTATTATATCTTCATTAAAAGATTTATACCAACTTGGGATATAGGATGTAAAACCATTATGTTCTTCTAAAATCCTTCTTAACCTCATTTTCATTCCATCTAGCAAATTAGGTGTGACTCGATTTGCCCACACTATATCCGCTGGAAAAATCATCGCTGCATACAATGCATATAATTTCCAAAAATGAAGTGATGGCTTCCCATCACAATACCCATGAACTTGTCCAACTGCAAACGGTATACTTATATCAGTTGTAAATAAAGCCATTTTATAAAAATCATGAATAGGATCCCCAAAATCAAATCTCGCAAAATCGATTACTGAACAAAACTTATTTTGATGAATCATAATATTTGCTGGGTGAAAATCATCATGCAAAAAGACAGTCGGACGATTATGTAGTAAACTCTTATGATTTTCCACAAAAGCTAATACAGCGTTCAAATCAATAAAATCCACTTTATATTCTGCTAACGCTTGTAAATATCTCTCATATTTATTCCATCTATACACTTCCCAAGGTTCTTCTACATCATCTTTTTTCATTGTATGAATGGTCTTTAATACTTCTCCTGCCCTTTTTCCAGCTAGATATTGCTCTTTCCCAGTCAATTTGCCAAGTATGTCTTCACCATCTTCTCCGCTAATCCATTCAAACACTTGTACACATTGATTCAATTTACCAAGATTTACGAAATCAAGTAGTTTTGGCATTGGTATACTTAATGATTCAAAATGACGCATATATTCATATTCTTCATGTTTACGTTCACTAGTTGCAATATCACACGCTTTAATAAAATAACGTTCATCATTTTCTAATTCAATTTTATACTTTTGATCAAACGAAAAACCTTTTGGAATAAGAGTACATTTTACTATAGGAGGCCAATCCAATTGTTGTTCTAACTCCCTTAACAGCTCTTTCATCTAGATCACCCCAATTAATATATGTACAGGCTTCCTAAAATTTCTTGTCTATTCTTCTTTTTATTCCCTCCTTGAAATTCAACCGCAAAAGGAAGTCCTCCATAGTTTATTAAATGATTTTGTACCAGCCCTTCACCAATAGGTTCACAAAACTGCACATTAATATTTTCAAGCAATACACTTTGACAAAGCGCATTCCATTCTTTATGATTTTCAAGTAAAGTCACTTGTACTTCAAGTATCTCTTTCCATCTTTCTACTGTTTCACGTACATTTTTCACAGCATAGTATATGGTCTGAATTTCTTTTACCTCGTTGCTATGCGGGGCAATAACGCCTACCTCTTGTAAATCTAACCTTCTACTCTCATCAGGTTCTTCCCACTGTATAAAGAAAGGGAGTTTCGGACTACTTTCTTCCTGTTCCACAAATAACATTTTCCATTTTATAAGATGACCGTCATTTCTCATTCGTTTTCCTTCAAATGGGCCTTTGACTTGTAATCCTTTTTCTACGAGTTTTACAGCTAGTTCTTCAATATAATCTGTACGAAGAGCAATTTGAAGCATTCCTTCTCCATCTTGTAATTTCTCTACCGTTTCCCGGACTAGTGGATTATCCGCTTGTTTTGCTTTATCCTCATGTTGCACTGCTAAAAATTCAATATACGATAAGTCAAAATAACATAAACTATTCCATGTTCCCCAGTTTGTATGTTCCCCGCCCTGTACAGTATGAAACCCAAGTTCCCTCATTTGTTTTTCAACTTCTTGTGGTGTACATCTAACAGCATGAACGAGATGATCAAATGCTAACATGCTTTTCCCCCTCCTCTTCATTACATCTTATTATTATATAATTGTTCTGTTATTTCATTCAATTAAAAAAACTTTTAAAACCCAGTTGCTTTATAAGATTAATATGCATTATAATAATAAAAAATTAACATTAAAGCTGATTGGAAAAACCAAAGGCTCTTTTCTCATTAGGGAAAAGAGCCTTTTTTATTTATTATTACAGGGGGATTATACATGCAGAAATTAATTGTCTTTGCTATTATTGGTTTTTTTGCTCAACTCATTGACGGGGCACTTGGGATGGCGTACGGAGTAACGTCTTCCTCATTATTATTAATGTTTGGAATTGCACCTGCTGTCGCTTCCGCATCCGTTCATTTAGCTGAAGTTGTTACAACCGCAGCTTCTGGCGTGTCACATATTCGATTTGGAAACGTTGATAAGTATACCGTATCCAGACTGACATTACCTGGTGCAATTGGTGCCTTTGTCGGTGCATGCTTTTTAAGTAACTTGCCTGGCGATTTAATTAAACCATACATTTCACTCTTTTTATTTACATTAGGTGTCTATATTTTATTGCGATTTATTATTCAAAAACAAATTGTCAAATCAAATAAACGTATGTCTGGTAAGCAGCTTATCCCATTAGGATTGTTCGCTGGATTTGTTGATTCAACAGGCGGAGGTGGCTGGGGACCAATTACAACACCAGTACTACTTGCACGAGGAAATGAAGCGCGAAAAGTCATTGGTTCCGTAGATACAAGTGAATTCCCAGTATCTTTAGCAGCAACTATCGGATTTTTCATTTCATTAGGATGGGAACAAGTTAGCTGGGTTTGGGTATTTGCCCTTATGCTCGGTGGCATTCTAGCAGCTCCAATTGCTGCATGGTTAGTACGAATTGTACCTTCACATTTACTGGGTGTACTTGTTGGTGGATTGATAATTTTTACAAATATTCGGACGCTACTTACATCATTTAAAGTGGATCCAACCATTATTACCCTTTCCTATGTTGCGGTAGGTCTTATCGTTATCATTGCACTTTTCATCTCAGTTCGAAATCATTCCCAACTTACAAAGCAAAACGTTGGATATACGACTGGACAAAAGCGAGTTTTGCCTTAAATAAGGTGATGTAAAATACTAAGGTAAGCAAATGATAAGTTTGCTTACCTTTTTTACTCTCTTTGGCACTCTTTATTTTGTTTATAGTCAATGTCGAATTTTATTTTTCTGAATTTTCTTTTAACTTTTAAAGGATTTTCCATATCTTTTTGCGAAACATTTGTATAACAATTTTTTCTTCATTTTTTACATATCAAGTAGGTTCGGGTGGAATTTTGAAAACGTTTCCTATACAATAACCGATTTTTTTTGATATTTTCCTACAAAAATTCCTTGCAATATTTTCAGAAACTAATTACAATTGCCATATATTAAAAATCACAGCAATGAATAAATCCTCATCAATCCGATGAGGTAGAGGTTGCGGCTTTTATTAGTAGAATGGCTTAGACACAGAGGATGTCAATGACTCCGTTCGAAAGGAAATGCTGCCGAAGTTCGTATTTCTTCTCTGGAAGTACGAGCTGGGTCTGTCTCCGAATAGGAACAGAACTGTCACGTTTACAAAATACCGTGTAAACGTGGGGTGCTATCTTAACGGAAGGGTATGATGGGGTGGTTATTTGTGAAACGTTCCGCCAAATTCCTTTGGCGGTTTTTTGTATTTTTCTCCCCCGTTCCTTCCTATCTTACAAGAAAAGGAGTGTTGAACATGAATAGCATGGCGAATCAAGCTACCTCTAAAACTCAATCTACACAAGGACAAGGTGAACTAAGACGCGGATTAAAATCTCGCCACCTTACAATGATTTCTCTCGGCGGTACAATTGGTACCGGGCTCTTTCTTGCCAGTGGTGGTGTCATTCACACAGCAGGGCCCGGTGGAGCTCTCTTAGCTTATGCGGCAATCGGAATTATGGTTTACTTTTTAATGACAAGCTTAGCTGAATTAGCCGCATATATGCCTGTTGCTGGCTCATTTAGCACATATGCAACAAAATTTGTTGATCCATCTCTTGGATTTGCACTCGGCTGGAATTATTGGTATAACTGGGCAATTACAATCGCAGCTGAACTTGCTGCAGTTACATTAATTATGAAGTTTTGGTTCCCAAATACGCCTTCCCTTATTTGGAGTGGCCTTTGTTTAGTCATTATGTTTCTTTTAAATTACTTATCTGTTAAAGGATTTGGTGAGGCAGAATATTGGTTTGCCCTTATTAAAGTAGCAACTGTTATTATCTTTTTAATTGTTGGATTTATGATGATTTTCGGCATCATGGGTGGTGAACCAGTAGGTTTTAAAAACTTTACAGTTGCAGATGCACCATTTAACGGTGGCATCATGGCAATCATCGGCGTATTTATGGCGGCTGGTTTCTCATTCCAAGGAACTGAATTATTAGGTGTAGCTGCTGGTGAAACTGCCGATCCAGAGCGCAGCATTCCAAAAGCAATTCGTTCAATCTTTTGGCGCATCCTATTATTTTATATCTTTGCAATTCTTGTTATCGGTCTATTAATTCCGTATACAACTGAAAGTCTTGCAGCTAGCGATGTAACAGTAAGTCCATTTACACTTGTATTTGAGAAAGCTGGAGTTGCATTTGCTGCTTCTGTTATGAATGCTGTTATTTTAACTGCAGTTTTATCTGCTGGTAACTCAGGCATGTACGCATCAACTCGTATGCTTTGGGATTTAGCGCGACAAGGAAAAGCACCGAAATTTCTAGGTAAATTAAATAGCCGCGGCGTACCTGTTAATGCGTTAATCGCAACTTCAGTAGTTGGCTGCGTCGCTTTCCTAGCTTCCTTATTTGGAGACGGCGTTGTATATGTTTGGCTATTAAATGCATCTGGAATGTCCGGTTTTATCGCATGGGTAGGTATCGCAATTAGTCATTATCGATTCCGAAAAGCGTACATTGCACAAGGAAAAGATTTAAATGATTTACCGTATAAAGCAAAATGGTTCCCATTTGGTCCAATCTTCGCATTTGCACTTTGTATCATTGTCATTTTAGGACAAAATTACGGAGCATTTATAGGCGAGTCTATCGATTGGAATGGTGTACTTGTTTCTTATATCGGCTTACCTCTCTTCCTTGCGATGTGGTTAGGATATAAATTTACAAAGAAAACAAAAGTAATCCCTCTTGATAAATGTGAACTATAAAATGATAAAAGGTCAGCAAACAATATAGTGTTTGCTGACCTTTTTTATTGGAATGAATCCTTACATTCAAAGGATATTTTCATTTTCTGTCGAATGGTGTATTACATGTAAGAAATTCAACATAAAGAAGGTGCGACATGTTTGTAAATTTTCAAATCGAAACAGAAAGACTACATATACGACCTTATAGGATCTGTGATGCATCCGCCTTATATGAATTACAAAAACAACCTGAAGTAAATTTCTATATTCCAGAACCCGTCTATTCTCTTAAAGAAATTGAAGATATTATTTACTGGAGCATAGATATGAATAAAAAAAATTCTGTAAATCATATTGCTAAATTTAATCTTTCTATTATAGAAAAGGCTTCTCAAAAATTAATCGGCTATTGTGGGTTAGGCCCATCTGATTTCGAACTAACCTCAACTGAACTATATTACGCACTCTCTCATGATACATGGGGAAAAGGTTATGCAACCGAAGCAACGTCTGCTCTTTTACAATATGCATTCTCGATAATTGGGATGGAAACGATCATCGCTTCTGTCTTTCCAGAAAACAAAAAATCTATTCATGTATTAGAAAAGCTTGGATTTCAATTCAAAGAAACTGTACAAAACTTAGAGAAATCTCTCCACGAGTATGAAGGTATGCTGTACTTTCAGATTTCAAAGGAGTTATTTTTACAAAAGGCGGTATTAAAATGAACATTACCCTTGAAGCTGTTTCTACAGAGCAAAGAGAGATATTAAGAAATTTTTATTCGTTATACTTACATGATTTATCCGAATTCTCCTCTACCCTTCATCCGAATGAAAATGGATTTTTTGAATTTGATGCTTTTGAACTTATTTGTAACCGAGATAAGCTTTCTCCTTACTTTATTAAATATGAAGAAAAATATGTCGGGTTTCTCATGTTCGCGAAATCACCATTCACAGCACCTGAAACAGATTTCTGCATTAACGATCTTTTCATATTAAAAGCGTACCGTGGAAAAGAGATAGGAGAGCTAGCAATTTTAGAACTTTTAAAACAGCACAAAGGAACTTATTATGTAATGCAATTAAAAAGCAATAAAGCAGCGGTGAATTTCTGGAAAAAATTCTACCAAAAGAATGAAATTCAGTATGAAGAAGTTGAAAAAGTGAGCAATGACGAGTTATGCTTAACACAAACATTTACAGTACCATCCTTACTTTTCAAATCGTAATTCCTATACACTTATCATTCATTGAATCCCTTTACTTCCCTATTTCTCATGTTTTTGCAATAATAGAATAAGAACTATAAACAAAGGTTGGGATTCCATGAACATTCGTGTAACTGATGAGGCAAAAGCTGTACTACATAAATTCAACGCAAATAACAAAAACATCATACGTATTAGAGGAACAATGACAAACTCTTGTAGTATATTTGTTGATATTGATTTAATTTTCGATGAGTATAATTCGAACGAAGTTGTTTATGAAGATGAGCAGCTTATCATTCAAATGGATGATTTTACAAAAGACTATATAGGCGATACATTAAAGCTTGATTATAAAACGACAGGCTTTAGTATTACGACTCCTAGTGAAACGCTTGTATATGGTTTATCAGTAAAAAAATGAAGAATCCCCCTATGTTTCTTAACCGAAGCATAGGGGGATTCTTCATTTTTACCTAATCTAATCAATATGTTTCCTTGAATTAAAGTTCAATAGAAAGCATCTTATAGACACACATTTACAGTAAACTAAAAGAATCGATTTTAAATATTGTTTAATCACAACTCACTTATCGTTTTTTGATTTTCAATAGATTTAGGGCAATAAATAATACTTGTCTCTTACTCAAGCAATGCACTCAATTGAATAGTTTAAAGTTATAAGCATTTCTTAAGAGGAATGCTTATAACTTTAAACAAGGTTCAACAATTTTCTTAAAAGTAGTTATTTTCTTATTGGCATTGCAGTACTTGCTGTGTGTATATTGGGGTTGCCTGGGGTAGCAAGTAGAGATGCAGCAGCACATCCCGAGACTGCTTACTTGCAATATCCCTTTTTAGTATATGCGTATGTACTGTGTATTCCATTTTATGTTGCCTTGTATCAAGCATTTAAACTTTTAACCTACATCGATAAGAACATGGCTTTATCGGAATTATCTGTTAGAGCTTTGAAGTATATAAAGTACTGTGCAATCACAATTAGTATCTTAATTGTAGTAGGAATAATAATATCCGTAGCTATATTTTATGGCAGCGAAGATATAACAGGTATTATAATGCTAGCACTAATAAGCATTTTTGCTTTAAGTGTAATTGCAACCTTTACGGCTGTTCTTCAAAGGCTTTTACAAGAAGCTATTGATATAAAGTCAGAAATGGAAAAAAAATATAAAGAATTATACTCGAGGGATGATAAAATAATAAGATTTTTTTCTCAGTATTATTTTTGGCTCTATAAAAGGTGCAATTGGGTGATAAAAGAACTTCCGCGTACAACCTATGAAAATCTTATAGAATTAGCAGAATTTGATCCGATATTGGGTCATGGAGACTATTCAAGATCTAATATTCTTAGTGATAAGAGTGGGAATTGGAAAATTATAGATCTTGATACAGTAGGGCTTTCTCTCCCCTTCGTAGATTTATCTAGAATGATTACTTGGATGAATCATGACCTTAGAAACTGGAATTCAACAAGGTACCAAACAATCCTCCAATCCTACAGAAATGTTCGTCCTTTTTCGGAGGAAGAGGAGAAACTTCTCATCATCGATCAGTGTTTTCCTTTTCAATTTATAGACCTGATGAGTAGGAAGATGGAAAAAATACGTGAAATCAATTTAGAAGAATTCGAACGCTGCTTGGCTACAGACAAAGAAAAAATTAGCAAATTTGCAATTAAAGAACTTGAATGGAGATCTTCTTGAACGACTCTAAAATTAGTGAGCTCCTTTTAAGGTGTATTTTTAATTCTAAAAACCGCCTTATATATTGGTGCAGTGAACCGTATCATAAATAGATGCTGTCTTTTTATTAAGTTACATCAGTCCTGTCATAGGTTCTAGTGCAAGAAATCTAGTAAACTTGGACATACTCTAATCTTCTTGCTTTTAAATCTACCATCGCAAAATGAGTTAATACATGCATTGCTTCAGTCCTATAACCATTTCCGCTAAATCTAGAATCAATCCGGTAACCTATCTCAAATTGTAGTTTCTCCCAATCAATATTGTGAAGACTACAAGTACCGATGAATTCTTCTGGCTCTTTAAGAAAAATAAGAAATCTTAAAGATAGAAGTTATAAATAAAACAGGCCGACTCATTAGAGCCGGCTTGTTTTATTTATAACTATTGAATCCATGAACTGTAGTTAGAAAATGCTTCTGTCAACTTAGCAAGCGTTTCATCATCCCATTATTTAGAGCTGGAATCCAAAGAAAGTTATCTTTTACCATTTGTAGATTATATTGATTATATAATTCATAACTTACATTGACACTCATTTAAAATCGATCTACAAACTGCCCAATCTTCTGCTGGAAGACATAATCAAAATTATACTCTTGACCTGTTAACTCTTCATTCACTAAAATAGTCGTCGCCCCTACTTCTCTTTTTGCAATTTGCGGAAACGAAGCAACTGGCTGAACTTTTAATGACGTTCCCATTACAAGTAATACGTCTGTTTCATATAAGCGCTCAATCGCATTTTGATATTGTGGTAATGTATCACCATATAAAACGACATCTGGATTTAGAATAAAATTACACTTTTCACATCGTGGTACTTCATGATCAATCATATACTTTAAATCATATTTCGCTCGGCATTTTGGACAATGAGCGGTTTGCAACGTACCGTGTAAATCAATAACATGTTTGCTACCACCTAATTGATGTAAACCATCGATATTTTGTGTTAATACAGCGATGTCTTTTCCTTCTTCTAAGCCTGCTAAAAACTCATGACCACGGTTCGGTTTATATTGATGAAACGTATTAATTTGAAATATTTCTTTATAATGTTTCCAAAATTCTTTTGGACTACGGTTATAATAACCTCTTGATAAGTACATTTCTACTTTTGCATCTGCGTATAAACCATTTGCTGAACGAAAATCCGGAATCCCGCTTTCAGTACTGGCCCCAGCACCCGTTAACACCGTAATTTTATTTGCTTTTTCTATAATAGAACGAACTTCCTCGTATTGCTGCAAAGCACTCACCTCTATGTATATTTCTTCCTTTATTATAGCAGGTGTAGTAAGATGTCGTATATTTACTTAATGTGTTGCCCCCCCCGCATTCTATTATATCGTTTTCCATCTCTAATGCGACCTGTACTAATAATTCAATTCCCTTTGTAATCGTTGAAAGCGACATACTCGGTTGTCCTGGATGACTACTTGCTTGTTCTGGTAAAAAAGGAATATGTATAAATCCTCCACCAGCTTCATTTTCCTCTTTTGCCAACATGTGCATCAGTCCATAAAAAAGATGATTACAAACAAATGTACCTGCCGTTTGTGAAACAGAAGCTGGAATTCCTTCTTCACGAAGCTTCTTTACAATCGCTTTCATCGGAAGTGTAGACCAATACGCAGCTGGTCCCTCTTTTATAATAGGTTCATCAATTGGTTGATTGCCTTCATTATCAGCAATTCTTGCATCATCTACATTTATTGCAACTCGTTCCACTGTAATATCTGGGCGTCCTCCTGCCTGCCCGATACATACGACAAGCTCTGGTTCTATTTCTTCTATATAAGACTGCAGCACTTGTAATGATTTATGAAACACAGTTGGAACTTTTTTACTAATAATCTTGTAATCTCCAATCACTTGTCCATCAAGCTGCTTTGCAACTTCCCAGGCAGGATTAATCTCCTCTCCACCAAAAGGTTCAAACCCTGTTAACAATACTGTCTTCACCATTCCCACTCCTTACTAAAATCGATATACGAGCCCATACATAATAAACATATTAATAACAAAAATCGTAATCGCGATTGGTGCTTGCGCTTTAATTACCGCATTTTTATCTTTTAATTCTAATAGCATAGCTGGTACAATATTAAAGTTTGCTGCCATTGGCGTTAACAACGTACCACAATACCCTGCAAACATTCCAAGCGCTGCCATAATCGCCGGATTACCACCATGCATTTGAACGATAAGAGGTAAACCAATCCCGCCTGTAATAACAGCAAAAGCAGCAAAGGCATTCCCCATTACAACTGTAAACAACATCATCCCTAAACAATATGCCATAACAGCAACAAATGGATATTCTGTCGGCAACACTTGTCCCACTAAATCAGATACGACTTGGCCAACACCAGACTTTGCAAAAATACCGCCAAGCGCAGCTAACATTTGTGGTAAAATAACTGCCCAGCCGACAGCTTGTAATAATCTGCTTCCCTCTTGTACTGGGGCTGTTATTTTTGCTTTTGTTATTCCCATTGCTGCTACAAAAGCAAGCAATGCCCCAAGAGCTAATGCAATTAATGTAACTTTCTCAGGATCAACGAGAAATACATTTCCGAACTTTAACTTTCCTAATGTTAATGTACCAATAATCGTAAAAATAGGAATTAAAATAGCAGGCATAAAAATTTTATTTCTCAGCTTTTCCGCATGTTTCACTCGTTCTTCTGTAGGTGCTTCTTTTTCATTAGACTTCGTTACCTTATTCAACGATGCTAAAACGACCATCGCTAATACAATACAACCAATATAAAATGACGGAATCATATTTCCAAATAAAAATGTAATAGAAAATAATGCCCAAAACAAACTCGAACCAAGGCGATTTGGATGCTGGCGATCAAAAGCGACACGAATCGCAACAAAGGCAACAATTATACCTAGTAAATAATAAATTGAATCAAGTGTAATGAGATTCACCTTACATCGCCTCTCTTTCTTGCTTCTCTTCTTTTTTCATTGTGTTTTCAATATACTTATCAAATCGCCTAAACCGAATCCAGCTTACAATAAAAGCAGAAATTGCCGTAGGAATTCCCCAAAGCGCCATATCCCACACCCCAACATGCATTCCTACAGAATCAAAAAATCCTTTCATTAATAGAATTGCTCCTGTTGCTATAAAAATATCTTCCCCAAAAAACCATGCCGTATTTTCAGCCGCCGCTGCATTCGCTTTAATCTTTTCTTTCAATTTTTCCGGTAGCTTTCCATAACGCCCATGTGCTGCTCCTTCTGCCATTGGTGCAACTAGCGGTCTTACTGTTTGTGCATGCCCACCAATATTAAGTCCTACAGCTGCTGAAGCTTCGCGAATTGTAAAATATGACATTAGTACTCTTCCTGTTGTAGCTCCTTTAGATTTCGTTATTAACGCTTCCGCTCTTTCCTTCAGTCCATACCTCTCTAATATTCCAATGACAGGAAGTGTTAATAAAATTGGCATCGACATATATCTGTTTTCGATGAAAAACTTTCCAAACATACTAATCACATCATAAAAACCCATTCCTGAAATCATACCCGTTGCAATTCCTGCAACCATAACAACTAATAACGTATTAAGACGAAATAAAAAGCCAATCGCTACAAGCAATATTCCAATTAATTTCAACATCTATGTATCTCTCCCTTATTCTATTTTGGTGCACAAACAGAAACGTTGTTAAATCGCAATATTCTGTATATTTTTTCTGCAAATTGTACAGCTCTCTCTCCATCACCATGTATACAAATTGTTTGTGCATTTATGGATACATGATTTCCATCAACAGCTTGTACATTCCCCTCTTGCACCATTTGCAACACTTGCTTAATTGCTTCCTCTTCGCCTTTAATAAGTGCATTTTCTTCTGTTCGGCTTGTTAACGTTCCATCTGGTTGGTACGTACGATCTGCAAATGCTTCCTGCACAAGCTTCACCTCGTATTTTTTAGCAGCTTGCACAAATCTACTATTCGCTAATCCATAAAGAAATAGATTCGGATTGATATTATGTATCGCTTTTGCAATTGCATCTGCAATTTCTTGATCTAAAGCGGCCATATTGTATAATGCGCCATGTGGTTTGACATGATGCATGCTACCTCCTGCCGCCCTTATAAACCCATCTAATGCCCCTATTTGATATAAAACATAATCATATACTTCCTCTGGTGAAACACGCATCATTCTTCTCCCAAACCCAATTAAATCTGGAAACCCAGGATGCGCACCGATTTCTACATCATTGTTCAATGCTTTTTCAACGGTTTGGCGCATGACAGTTGGGTCACCGGCGTGAAAGCCGCATGCAATATTTACAGATGAAACAAAAGGAAGAATTTTATCATCGTTTCCTATTTGATATGCGCCAAATCCTTCTCCTAAATCACAATTTAAATCAATAGTAGCCATATCCTATTTCTCCTCCTACTTTATGCTTATAAAGCGATGAATTTCTTTAGTAGATTCATATTTTGCTCTTGCTCAATGTAAAGCTCCGTTGCTTCTGTTATAGAAGTCTTTGCAAACGTGACATAATCACCTGGTTTCAATTGCGCAAGAATAGGTAAATCAACTGATATGACATTACCAATTCGCGGATATCCGCCTGTTGTTTGTCTGTCTGCCATTAAGATAATTGGATGACCACCAGACGGTACTTGGATCGTCCCAAACGTAACTGCACTCGATAAAATCTCAGATTGTTCTGTTCTTTTTAGTTCTTCACCTTCAAACCTATAGCCCATACGATCAGCGTAGTTTGATACTTTATATTCTTTTGTAAAAAACGCCTCTAAACTCTCATTCTTAAATTGATCCCATTCAAAATCTGGAATCACGCGAATGATGGGACTGCGACTATATTTAGGTAAAACATGATTACATATGCCCCAACGTGTTGCTATTCTTTCTTCATCCATCAATTTCTTTATCATACAAGTAGCAAATTTTGACGGTGTACTAATTTGAAAAAGATCTCCCTTTTTCAGTGCCCGTCCTTCTATTCCACCTATAGCTGCTCTTACATATGTACTTTTACTTCCCATACTACTTGCAACATCAATTCCACCTGCAAATGTTACATATGTTCTACACCCAAACTGCGCCTTCCCGAAGCAAAGCATACTACCTTCTTTTGCTAACACTGGTCGCCATAGTGGAATTGGCTTCCCGTTTAACAGTGGCTCCATATTCGCACCACCAATTGCCAGCAACGTTGTTTTCTTTATAAGCAATTTCGGTCCCATCATTGTAATTTCTAATCCAGCTTCATTCTCTTCATTTCCAACTAACATATTTATCATTCTTAATGCTGCCTGGTCCATAGCACCGCCAACAGGCACACCATATTGTTGATAGTGATACCTTCCTAAATCTTGAACCGTTGTAAACATCCCAGCATATAAAACCTCAACATTCATTTTCTAACTCCCTCCATAACCAGGTACTTTTCCTCTGTTATTGGGATAAAACGTAAATACATTCCACTCTGGACATATGTAGGCTTTTCTTCATTTGGTTGAAACAACGCAATTGGTGTTCGGCCAATAATATTCCAGCCACCTGGTGTTTCTAATGGATATATTCCTGTTTGACTGCCACCAATCCCCACTGACCCAGCTTTTATTTGTAAACGTGGTGTTTGCTTTCTAGGCGTTTCTAGTTCTTTTGGCATACCACCCAAATAAGGAAAACCTGGTGTAAACCCTAACATATAAACAAAATAAGTCGCTTCACTATGAAGACGAATCACATCCTCTATACAAAGGCTATGATAAGCCGCAACTTCTTCTAAATCAGGCCCATATTCCCCCCCATAACAAACAGGAATTGAAATACAATCATATTGTTTTTGTATTTTATTTTGATTATGACTAAACAATTGCTTCGTGTATTCACATACAAAATTATAGGGTACTACCTTTCTTTCATTTTTCTTCCATAACTTATATACGTCATAGTAAACCGTTAAAGAAGTAAAAGAAGGTACACACTCAAGCATCCCATCAAACGGATTTTTCTGTAATAGTCCGCGTAAATTTTGCACATTTTCATATATACCCAAATCAATTTTTTCTCCAAACGTAACAACAACTGCTTGATCCCCTAATGCTGAAAATTTCATCATATCTCTTCCTTTTCACCTATCCAGCCTAGTTCTTTCGAAATTTGATACGCTGTCTCTTTTACTTTTGTAATAAAGGTTGGAATTGTCGATTCATTATACTCTACTTCTAATCCTGAAATACTAATACCAGCTATTACAGTGCCATCGCTTGCGAAAATGGGTGCTGCAATTGCAGCTGTATGATTTTCAAGTTCCGAATAGCTTATCGTATATCCTTCTCTCTTCGCCTTACGTAATCGGCTTTGCAACTCTTCTTTATCCACTATCGTTCCATCTGCAAATCGCTTTAATTGTACTTTCTCTATATACTGCATTTGATCGTCTTCTGAAAAATACGAAAGTAAAATACGCGGACATGCTCCTGCATATAAAGGTGCTCTCCTTCCAATCTCTGTATATACTCTTACCGGTTGATCGCCATCCATTTTTTCAATATAAATTGCCTCATTACCATCTTGAATAATTAAATTGACAGCTTGACCAAGAGAATCCCTGAGCTCTTTCATATATGGCTTTGCAATATTTCGTACTGACAATCGCTTCGACACGAGTTGACCAAACCTTAAAAATACTAATCCCAGCCTATATGTTCCCTTTGTTGTCTTTTGTAAAAAATCCATTTCTTCAAGCGAACCAATCAAACGATATACAGATGTTTTAGGCATTCCCGTATGCTGAACCATTTCTGTCAATGTTAGCTCTTCATGTTCATAAAATAATTCTAAAATATCCATCGTCTTTACTGCCGTTTTATTTAAACTCATCTTAACTCCCCTAAGTTCCGAAATTTGGAACAAGAATTCCGTTTTTCGAAACAAACATATAATTTAAAATTATAAAATATTCTTTCTTTTTAAACAATAGTTTTCTCAAATAATAATAGCATTGAAATAATCATTAAGTAGTTCAGTTATTGTGAAGAAAATCTTAATTAGATAACGTAGCATTCATAAATAAAATCACAAAGTAAACAGCACGTAAAAAACTCAGAGTTTTAGCTCTGAGTTTTTTTATAATGGCCTTATTTCATTACTACTTAAATTAACATTCAATGCTTTTTATGCGTATACGAATTTTTTTTCTTTAATGCAGCGCTCTTACTTGTTGCAACGGCCAAAATACCGCCTCACCTTTTCCAACAATTTGATCTTCAGAAACAAAACCAAACATACGGCTATCTTTTGAAACTTGACGATTATCTCCTAACACAAACACTTGGCTTTCTGGCACTTTTGTTTTCCCCGTTTTTTGTTCTAATGTAAAATCAGGAGTTAATTTCCCTTTAGATACCTCGGTCTTGTAATCGGCTAAATATGGTTCATCAACTGCTTTTCCATTCACGTACAAGACGTCATTTTTATACTCAATCGTATCTCCTGGTAAGCCAATTACTCGCTTCACTAAATCATATCCTTCTTTCCCATGAAAAACGATAATATCAAACCGATCCAAACCTTGTATATTAAAACCAATTTTATTTACAAGCACACGCTCATTATTTTCTAAAGTAGGCATCATAGATTCACCTTGTACTAATGAAGGAGTGAATAAAACACCTCGTACAACAATAGCGATTCCTAGTGTAATTCCGATTGTTTTAATCCATGAAACGATTTCTTTTTTCCTGCTGTCTTTCATCTATTTCCCTCTCCTTCTGTCATAAAAATTACTTTATTAAGTTTACTAACTCTTGTACAGATTTTTGATCAATTTCAGCAAAACAAGATTTACCTTCTCGAACTGCAGTACCAACATGTGCTTCTGAAATTCCTGTTTCATTCAATAGTCGCTTTATATTTTCTTTTGTCACGCCACTTCCTGCAATGAGCTGGATATCGCCTTGACTTACTCTTTGCATTTCATAAAGTACAGGAATATTCTCTTCTATCTTCCCTTGACCACCAGAGGTTAAAATATGGGTTACCTTTTCAAAATTACGTAATGTTTGAACTGCCTCGATTAAATCAGGGGCTTCATCAATTGCACGATGAAACGTTACATTAATCCCATTTACAACAGATAATAAATCTGTTAATTTTTCTTCATCAATTTGATTTCGTTCATTTAACACACCTAAAACAACACCTGCTGCACCAAGTTCTTGCGCAATTTGTATGTCCTCTTTCATCATTTCGATTTCTTCTGCTGTATATATAAATGACTTAGCATGGGGACGAATCATAACATGGATCGGTATACTTACTGCTTTCACCGCTTTTTTTATAAACGCATAACTTGGCGTTAACCCACCTTCTGTATATGCTGAAATTAGCTCAATTCGATTTCCACCAGATTTTTCAATTTGCTTCACATCTTCTAAACAAGTTGCAATGACTTCTAGCATGAAACTACCTCTTTTCGTACTTTTTCCACATTATTATACCGCAGCATAAATAAGAAACCTAGGTTTCTCATATAAAACATAAAAAAAAGAATTGAAAAGAAAGATTTCAAAAATCCCTAACAGATTTATTATTTTTTCAAAACTGTTACGGTTATCACATGAAGTCTGTCAATTCTATAAAACAGTTAATCTTCCTAGAGAATACCGGAGAATTTCCACGCACCACTTAAACCATCCAATATTTCATAGATTTCTCCAAATATTATCGCACGAATAAAACTTATGTTGAGAAAACCAAAAATTCTTTTCATTTATTTCCATAATCCTTATATTTCTGTTATTCTTTTAATATAATTCTAAATTTTGTCATAAATTACACAAGGGGGCTCATTATACGATGAATATGAAAGCTACAACATTGACGTTAGCAACTGTCGCAGTCACTTCTCTTCTCCCATCAATTACTGAAGCGGATATGCAAACAGCTGCTGTACAGCCAAAAAACAACGTAAAAATCGGATATGTAAAACTTGATAAAGTCCAACTATATCAAGAAAATACAACAAATGGTGATTCCCTTGGCAGTATTTCATACAATACACCTGTTACCATTCTCGAAACTACACGTGACTGGTATAAAGTAAACGCTCAAAACAAAATTGGTTACATACAAAAATCTAATTTGTCGTTGACAAAATTAGATCAACAGCGTAATCGATATATCGTAAATACAAACGCTTTAAACCTTCGTTCAGAACCAAGTATACAATCATCAATCCTTGACGTATTACCAAACGGGACATTTATCTCTGTACAAGAAACGCATAATGACTGGTACCTCATCTCTCACAACGGAAAAATAGGATATGTAAAAAAAGAATTTGTATCACATAACTCACAACCATTCGTTAAAGGAATCACTATACAAAATAATTCTTATTATGTTGCAACTCCTAAACTAAGGGTAAGAAGTGGTGCAGGAACAAATACTGCTGTTATTGGTTCCTTGCAAAATGGGACACAAATACAAGTAGTAGGCACAGTAGGTACATGGTATAAAATTCGTTTTGGCTCTGGATATGGTTATGTTGCACAGCATTATGTATTACAAAATAAACAGCAAGAAAAATCTTCATCCCCTTCTATCCCTGCTGTTTTTAAATTTCCAACACAAGGACAAGTTAGCTCAAACTTCGAAGTCAGATGGGGGCAAATGCATTATGGTGTCGATTTTACGGCAACTGGAGATAAGCCTATTCGCGCTGCAGCTGCTGGAAAAGTTATCAAATCCTACTATTCTAGTAGCTACGGAAACGTCGTATTCGTCACTCATTACATAAAAGGAAAATTATATACAACTGTTTATGCACATATGAAAAACCGATCTGTACAAGCTGGAGATCGCGTTCAAACTGGACAAGTGGTGGGGCAGATGGGGAATACTGGACATTCAACTGGGCAACATCTTCATTTCGAATTACATAATGGGGAATGGAATTTTGAAAAAACAAATGCCGTTGATCCACTACCTTACTTAGTAAGGTAACATATTATGTTGCGTAATCTTCCATTACTCATTGAATATCTAGCCTTTTTCGGCCTAATCTGTTGTTTCATCATTTATGATACAAATGTAATTTTTTTAAGTATGCTCATTCTATTTGTATGCTGTGAAATATTGCGAGAAATATTTCAAATACGATTAAGAAAACACATTTCTCATCTATATACATCACTCATTATTATTGTATGTCTAATCATTAATTTAAAGTATGATGGTCTATTTATATCGAGTATGTTTCCTGTATTTTTTATAAGCGTTCTCCTTATCGTATCCCAATATATCTACACGCCTGAACATCACAAAAAAGAAGACGAAGAGGCAAAGATCATATAGTCTTTTCTGACATATATGCTCATGCAAAAGTAACATCTAGTTTCTATTGTAGAGTAAAATTTAAAGATAACTCTAGAATGAAATGTTATATGTACTAGAAAACCACTTTTGAAATAATGATTCAAAAGTGGTTTTCTCTGCACAAGCATTTCGTTTTTATAACTCCATACGGTTTAAAATATCTTTTAATGCTTTTAATTCTTCAATCGTCAATGTGACACCTTTCCCCATTTTATCATGCTCAGGCGCCCAATCACGCAGATCATATTTTGGCTCTTTTCCGTTCCAACTCATTAAATTGAGCTCTTTATTCCAGCCTTTAGGTGACTGTGATAACGCTCCAAATGTTTCTTTAATATCAAATTTAATTTCCGCCACTGTTATTCCCCCTTTAAAATATATATTCCCTATTTAGATTTCCTACATTCTCTCATATCTATATCGATAGAGCTAATTTTCCACACATCTACCTCCGATTTATTATGAACTCCACCGATTGTTTGAACTTAGTAGAATACCTTTAGCAATTCATCTTTCACTATAAAAGGGCTTGGGTATATACCGAAGCCCTTTTTCATACTTACCTTTTATCAATTTTTGCAGCAATCCTATTCCCAATAAATTGAACAGATTGAACGAGGACAACAAGCATAAGTACTGTAACAACCATAACATCTGTTTGGAAGCGATAATAACCAAAACGGATTGCTAAGTCACCGACACCACCGCCACCAACAACACCTGCCATAGCTGAGTATGAAATAAAGCTTACCGTTAAAACAGTTAGGCTTAATACAAGACCTGAACGCGCTTCAACAAGTAGTACCTTCCACACGATTTGCAGCGGGGTTGCTCCCATTGCTTCAGCAGCTTCAATTACTCCTTTTGGAACCTCACGCAGTGCTTGCTCTACGAGTCTCGCAAAATAAGGAATGGCTGCTACTGATAAAGGAATCGTTGCAGCAATTGGACCAATTGTAGTTCCTAATAAAGTTCTTGTAAGTGGTACAAGAGCCACTAGCAAAATAATAAATGGAAATGAGCGAATAATATTTACAATGCCGTTTAAAATACGATGAACAATATTTTGTTCCAAAATTTGTCCTTTACTTGTAAAATATAAAATTACACCTAAAGGAACACCTAAAATAATTGCTGCTCCAACTGAGAGTCCAACCATTAATAATGTTTGTAAAAGTGATGTCCAAATCTCTGGAAGCAGCGGAATAACATTATTGAACATGTGCCATGCCCCTCTCTTCCTCTATACCTAATAGAAGCTTTGCAATTTCTGATGTTGGTTTTAAGTGTTGATCACGTAAGTGGAATGATTCAACAACTTCTCCTTCTTCCATCACTGCTACTTTATTACAAATTTGTTTAATTACATTCATTTCATGAGTTACAATTACGATTGTAACTCCTAACTCTTTATTTATCTTTTGTAAAAATTGCAAAATAGATAGTGTCGTTTTCGGATCGAGTGCCGATGTCGGTTCATCACAAAGTAATACTTTTGGAGCATTTGCTAATGCACGAGCAATCGCAACACGCTGTTTTTGTCCACCGCTTAGTTGAGAAGGAAAATGATGCGCTTTATCACTTAAACCAACAATCTCCAAGCACTCTCTTACACGTTTTTCTCTCTCTTCTTTTGAAACTGATTTCAATTCTAATGGTAAAGCAATATTATCCGATACATTTTTATTATGAAGAAGATGAAAATACTGAAAAATCATACCGATTGACTGTCTTGCTGTTCGTAAATCTTTCTTGGATAACTTTGTTAAATTTTCCCCATTTACAATCACCGAACCAGAATCTGGTTTTTCCAGTAAATTCATTGTACGTAATAACGTCGACTTTCCGGCACCACTTAAACCAGCAATTCCATATATATCATGTTCTTCAATTTGCAAAGAGACTGATTTTACACCGTGAAATACACCTTCTTTCGTCTGAAAGGTTTTATTTATATCGCGTAACGTTATCATTTCGTTCACTCCTTTTCATTTGATTTAAAGGCATCGTCTGCTAGTAATGAGAGTGTTACATCATCCATTGGTGGATTGTGTAAACCAGCACGAACATTTAAATAATAGCGATGTAATGGATTTTTCTCAGATAAGCTTTTTGCCCCAACAATTCGCATCGCTTTATCAACAACCGATATCGCCGCATTCGTCGCAATATATTTCGCTGCTGCTAATTCCGCTTGTAAGGTTTGTTTATCTTCTACGGCATCATATTTTTTAGCAACTTGGTATAAAAAAGTACGAGCTTGCAAGAGTTCTAGCTCTAATTCTCCAACTAATCTTCGAACATTAGGGAGTAAGCTAATAGGATGATTGAGACTATTCGGTTGATATGATTTTGCGAAATCAATGGCATAATTTCTTGCAGCCTGTGCAATCCCTAAATAGCATGCTGGTATATGAAGTAACCATCCAATTCCTTTTGGTTTCGACTTTGAACCTTTTATATCTGTAAAGAATTTATTCGGGATTTCAACATTCTGTAATACAAGATCATGGCTAGCAGTTCCACGCATCGCAACACTATCCCATGTCTCCTCAATAATCACACCCTTTTCATGTCTTGGAATAATAAATTCACCGATCTCATCTCGCCCTTCGATGCTCGCAGATATGATGAAATAATCGAGCACTGGTGCCATCGTTGTAAAAGTCTTTCTTCCGTTCACAATCCATTTATTACCTTTTTGTACAACTAACGTTTCTGGTTTTCCGCCCCGCGTTGGACTCCCTGTTTTTGGTTCTGTTGCCGCTCGGTTAAAGAGAGCACCTTTTTTTACTTCTTCGCAAAACCAAGAAAACATATCAGGTTTCCACGACCGATTTTCAGCAAGCTCTTTCACAATTCCAAGATGCCAACCAATTGATAGAGCCGTTGCTCCATCACCCTCTGCGATTTTCTCTTGAAATAAAACAAAATCATATAATGAAATAGCCTTTCCCCCAAAGTCTTTCGGGAGGGTTAACTTTGTATAACCAATATTCTGTAAATCTTTAATATTTTCAAAAGGAAAAGATCCCAGTTCACTCAGTTGATGTTCTCTTTCCGCAAACTTAGGAATTAATTCTTTTATTTTCTCTAATATGAGAAGCTGTTCTTCTGTTTCTACAAACGTGAGTGTCATATGAAAATCTCCTTTACTTTAAGTAGTCTGGTAAAACAAAACCTTCAAATTGTTCTTCAGATTGAATCATCTTTTTAAATTCTGGTGAATGATATGCCTCAATTAAATCTTTAGCAAATGTTTTTTCCTTATCTTCATCACGAACAGTAACAATAATTCTATGTTGTGATGGCGTTTTTTCTAATTCCAGTGCTTCTTTTAACTTATGTCCAGATGAAATGACAAGGTTTCCGTTAATAATACCGTAATCTAAATCTTTCATTGCCCTTGGGATTTGTGGTGATTCAAGCGGTACCAATTTAAAATCTTTCTTTTTAAACGTTATATCTTTTTCGGAAATTGTTAAAATATTTACATTTTCTTTTAATTTCACCCAGCCAATACCTTCTAAAATACGTAATGCACGTTCTAAATTAACCGGATCATTTGGTACCCCGATTTTCATTCCATCTTTCAAATCATCTAATGATTTATGTTTTTCAGAGTATACACCTTGAGGTGCTGATGGAACTTGAATAATGCTTGAAATTTTCGCATGATTTTCTTTTGCGTAAGATTCCATAAAAGCAGTACTTTGAAATATATTTGCATCAATATCCTTATTCGTTAATGCTGGATTTGTTTCGTTTGGTGAATTAAACTCTACAATTTTAATTTTATACCCCTTTTTCTCTAAATACGGTTGTACGGATTTTTTCACTTGATCACTATATGGACCAGGCGTAAAACCTAAACGAATTTCTTTTTGATTGCCCGCTGATGACTGCGTACAACCAGTAATAACAAATAAACTACATACAATACTTACAAGTGTAAAAAATAAACGCTTCATCTTCTCTCCTCCTACTAAAAAACAACCTTACATATAAGAAGGTTGTCATCTCTTTTCCTTCTTATCTACTCGGAATTAGCACCTTTTTATTCTCTTTCAGGTTGCTGAAGTTTCATTGGGCCGTTCCCTCCACTTCTCTCGATAAGATTATATTTGATTATGCCCTTTATTGTGTCACTATTCCGATGAAAATACAAGGTTTTAACCGAAAAAATTTTCTATAATTTGTTAAGTTATAGAAATTTCAAACCGCACTTACATAAAAAAGGATAGACTTAGCAGAACTACTCTGCCTTTATCTATCCTTTTCTTGCTTTTTAATCACCTTTTAAAATACGTAAAGGTAACGATGCAACATACCCAATATAAGAACATAATTCTTTAAAAAAGAACGGAATTTCTGTATCTAATGTTTTATATGCCGATGTTGGAGTTGGTGATGCATACGCATCCATCCCAATATGCTTCGCTATTCTCATCGCTCGCTTCATATGAAGAGGATCACTTACAATCGTATATGTATGTAAGCCATTGTCAATTCCGACCTGCTTAGCATTCTTTAAATTATCTTCTGTAAAACGTGACTGTGTTTCAATTAATATGTCTTCATCCTTTACGTTATGCTTTAATGCATACGCTTTCGCAGTACGTGCTTCTTCCTGCTCCGCTTCAAATTTGGTACCACCTGTAAAAATAATCTTTTTAATACTTCCATTCTTGTACAAGGAAATCGCATGATTGATTCTTTCGCGAAATACAGGAGACGGTTTTCCGTTCCAAGAAGCCGCTCCTAGTACAACAGCAGCATCTGTAGGTACCTCATCTGTTTTAAAGCGATAACTCCAAATATCGTAAGCTACATAACTTACAAATAGAATCATAGAACTAATCATAAGCAAGAACACTTGCAAGATTCTTCTTTTTTTACTTTTCTTATTTTGTTTCATTTGTACTAGCCTCCGTGCATCATCCATACTTCTATTAATTTAAAATGATCCTTTTTTGAATCATTACATTTGAGTTTATTTGAAAGAAGGCACTTTTCTCAACAATCGATTCGTGCTATAAAGGGTTTTCATTCAAATAGAGGATTTTTAATTTACTATTATGTGTGGTTCATACTTTATGAATTTGATTTATGTACAAATTTCTCATACAACTCCATTGTAACGAATTTCTTCACAGAAGGGAATGATGAAACAAAAGTATATAAAAGAAGTAATCATTTTGTAAGAAAAAGAGGTATATTTTCCCCTCTTAGGGGCGTATACCTCTTCCACTTCACTTTACAATCCAATATTTCATATGTTGTTCCTCAAGTACACATGTAAAGGGAATCATCTTTAGTCTCTTTGTTTCAATGCTTGCCATATAACCCTCCTATTTATACAAATGCATTTTTTGCAGTAGTTGTTCTTTTACGACTGGCCACTCGCTTGCAATGATGCTATATACTACTGCATCCCTTACATAGCCACTCGGTAACCTTCTTTCATTTCGTAATACCCCTTCTTTTACTGCGCCTAGCCTTTCAATTGCTCGCTGTGCTTTTTCATTTCGTAAATCTGTCTTTATTTGTACGCGAAGCATCTGTAATTCTTCGAAAGCATATTGCAATAACATGCGCTTACATTCCGTATTAATACTTGTTCGTTGTACACTCGGATGATACCATGTTTGACCGAGTTCAACCGTTTTGTTGTCATTTGAAATACTATACAAACGTGTACTGCCTACAATTTCATTCGTCTTTTGATCTATCACAACAAACGGTAAATCCGTCCCCTTTTTCTATCTTTTTACTGCAGTTTCAACATATCGCTCCATATCTTGATAGCTATCCATTTTAGCTATTAAATACGTCCATATTTCTTTATTTCCTTCTATAATTGAAAATAATTTATCTGTGTCATTTGTATCCATTAATCGTAACACTGCTCGTTCATTTATTATTTTCATGAACAAATCCCCTTTTCTATGTGTCTAGCTATATAATATCTAGAAACGAAAGTATTTTCAAAATATAAAGACTTCGTTTCCTTTCTATAAAAAACAAATTTTCTTTCACCAGAAACCACAGAACACTATAAAAAAGACTCACTTTAATAGCATCAGTGAGTCCTTTTCAATCTTAAAGTACTAAATATGCAATTGGTGTAATAATCACCAATGTTAAGATCGTTCTTTCAACATACAAAATAATAAGTTCTGAAACTTTTAAAGGAATATCTGTAGACAAAATACACGGAATCGACGCTGAAAAAAATAAAATAGATGATACTGATACAACTGCAATAACAAACTTAGTTACAAGCGGTGCACTCACAACAAGTAATGACGGTAAAAACATTTCAGCAATTCCAACTGATGCTGCTTTTGCAGCTAGTCCGGCTTCTGGAAGCTGCATAATCCAAGTAAATGGATAAAAAATATAACTAATCCAATCAAAAACTGGCGTATACTTTGCTAGCAAAATACCAATTAATCCGACTGACATGATGGATGGTAAAATCCCCATCGTCATAATGAATCCATCTTTTAAATTTAATAAGATATTTCTCATCACACTTGGTGCAGATTTAGCTACGTCTAATGCATCTTCCCAAGCACGCTCTAACATCTTCTCTGTATAGATGGGTTCTGGAAAACCTTCTTTTGTAATATATGTGTCTGGTTTTGTTCGTAGTGGTGGGATTCTTACAGTAATAGCGGTTACAATGAATGTTACGATAAGTGTGGTCCAAAAATATAAATTCCATAAGTGCATAAAGTTTAACGTTTTGGCAATGATGATCATAAATGTTGCCGAAACCGTTGAAAAACCTGTCGCAATAATTGCTGCTTCTTTAATTGTATACTTTCCCTCTTTATACACACGATTGGTAATTAGTAACGCTAGAGAATAACTCCCAACAAAAGAAGCAACTGCATCAATCGCTGAACGTCCCGGTGTTTTCCATAGCGGCCTCATAATTGGTCTACAAAAAGTACCGATAAACTCTAATAGCCCATAGCCAACTAATAATGCTAAAAATGCCGATCCAATTGGTACAAGTAAACTTACCGACACAACTAGTTTTTCATAAAGAAACGGTCCAACATCAGGAGCAAAAAACCACGCTGGTCCTATTTTAAAACAGTATAATACCCCAAATGCAACCCCAATAACTTTTAAAAATGAAAAACAAATATCTACAATTGATGCATTCCATTTCTTTGTATAAAACGGATAAATAGCACCTATTATCATAACAAGTAAAGCATAGTATGGTACAACGGACGGAACTTCAGTCCGAATCCAAGATACAATGTGATCAATCATGATTGATGAAGCACCATTGATCGTAACAGGAACAAAAAACATAAAAATACCAACCATACTAGCAAGTACGAAACGAAGAATAATTCGTTTCTCCTGCCCTGTTTTTACTATTTTGTTTTCTAATTCAACTTGACTCAATTCCCATACACCTCCAGTTATCTAAATATTCTGTATAAATAGTCCATATTCCTCTCTTTCATTCTGGAGATATAGAAAAATCCGTTTAACTACACTAAATAAGTTACATATTACAAATTTAAAACAAGTATATTATCGCAAAATATACTTGAATTGAAATAATCAAAATGGATCACCTTAATTAGGTAGCTACTTTTTCATACGTTTTTGAAATTTGCTATGCCCATCCGTTACACCTATTTGTTCAAATCCATTTCTTTTATAAAAATTGTTAAGTTTGATATTGCTTGTTACACAATCTAAATTTAAATACTCCTTGTTATTTTTCATATATTCTTGTATCCAAATCAAGATGTCTTTACCTATCCCTTTCCCCATATATTTAGGAACAATCGCAAATCTATGTAAATAAAGTGAATTAGCATCAGCTTCTTCTCCAAAAATGTGTCGATCCCATTCACTTTGTATAGAAGATAGTGTAAAAGTAGCTATGATTTCTTTATTTCTTAAGACAATATACGTATTTTTGTTCGTTACAGCTTGTATGATTTCTTCATCATCGCCACCTTCTAACAGGTACTGCCACTGATTGATTTCATTCTTTTTTAGCCATTGTGCGATTTCTTTTAACATATTAATAATGAGAGTACTTTCATCATTATGTGCCTTTCTAATTTGGTAATCTTTAAGAGTATTTACATACACCTTTCTTCCCTCCAATTCAATAAGAAAAAACAATTTTATCCGCTGAACTTATAAAATTAATACCTTTAATCAATTTCTTTTCTTGTTTCAATAAGCTTTTTTTAAGGAGTTTGTACGGCAACGCAATGAAGTAAAGAATACACTTTTCAACAAACTCAATTTTCTAATGTAATTAAGATTTCATAAATAGTATGAGAGACAGATACATAAAAATCATAAAAATTAACAATGAAAAAAGGATAGATACAAAAATAATAGAATGATTAGACGGAATGAAGATACCTTCTTGAATTTCTCTTCTTTTTCTTGCATATTGAACAGTAGACAACATGCTAGTTATGAAACCAATAACACACGCAAAGATTCCAAGAACTATTACTAATATATTAACATATAAATTCGAACTGATTTTAATAGTAAAATGTAATGAAGTCGTTAAGAACCCTACTCCTGTAATAGATATAGCAGTTCGTATCCATGCAAGATAAGTTCTTTCATTAGCTAAATGTTGTTGGGCATATTTCACACTTTCTTCTGGTAATCCTTTCTTCTTGTTTAAAGCTTCCATAGATAAGAAATCGCCTCCTTTATTAGCAAACTTTAATAAAGAGACATAGCAAAGCCCATTACTTAATAGAAGAATCCAAAGTTACCAAGCAAACTGCTAGGTGTATTAGAAATCCTCACTATAACTAGTAATGATAGTACAACTCTAGATCTTCAAAAACCTACTCCTTATAACTTTGCTATCTCCTGTTCCCACTCAAAACTAATCATTCTTAAGACCAAACTAATCTCAACACCCTTCATCTCTAATTAAACGTTTTCAGAAAATCACTTATATTCTCACAAGGTTAATTGACCTTTATTGGGAGTTAAGTTCCTTGCGTCAAAAGTATCAGATACATATCCAAAATGTGAGTTTTGCTAGCCCTTCTACTTTAATAAATTTGAAAGGTTTTTCCCTATTTTTAAAAAACATTTTAGTGTTCCCTAAAATCTAAAACATACATAATTATAAAACTGTAAAAAGCTAAATGATAAGATAAAAAAGTAGCCCTTCGTTAGCAAGAAGCAACTGTAAGGGCTAAATAGGTTTTAGGAAGCTATTGACTTCTAATAAGATTACTCCCCGCTGGCATTGGACAAACATAACTATCACCATCTAGTCTTTTTTGTAGCTCGGCTTTTGCTTGGTTAACAAGTTCCGGGCTTTGCAAAATCTCGATAGCAGTAGCGGCCATCACTTTTCCAGCATGGAGCATACCTTTATGACCAATAGATGTCCCTCCCTGCGCCACAACTTGCCAAGTATGAGGCTGCGTCCCTATCGCAAAGCAATTAGTCGCGCACTGTACAGTGGGTACTATCCAACTGACATCTCCCACATCGGTCGAACTCTTCATTTTAAACGTTTTGTTTATGTAAGGTAAGAGTACAGTAGAAAGCTCCTCTTCTTTCAGCTGCCCCATGAAATCCTTATCTACCTGTATTGGAAACTTATTTTGTTTATCCGCTTCCGATAGGGTAGCGCGAATTTGACGTGCAAATTCCTTTTCTGCTTCGTCAAAAGTAGGAACACCCAGCTTACGGAAGTTATTGTACATGATGGTTTCTAGCGTTTGATTTGGTATCAGGTTGGAACATCCCTTGTCAAAAATGATATCCACTTCTGTTTCAGTCATCATGGAGAGCTAAAAGTTCCGCAAGGAACGGGTCGTATTTTCTTTCGCTTTGCTACAGAAAATCTCCACCCTTTTCGCTTTGCTACATCCTTGCGGAACTTTTTTCGGCTCGAGTTTTGACGGCACCAAGCCGATACATCCAAAAGCAATTATTAGGGATTATCGGCCTGGATTTGCTATTATACGAGCCGAATCGCTAGTGCTTTCGAACAATAATGTGCTGCTTTTCCCTTAAACTTAAAATAAACTTGATAATTAGCCAGATTAGTCACCGATACTACCGCGTTTATAGGATAGGGATGCCACGAAATAGCAGTGTCCACATCATTAAACAAGCCTTCGCGAACCATAATTGTTTTTCCAGCTCCTCCCTCTTCAGCTGGACAGCCATAGTAGCGGACTGTTCCTTCTATTTTATTCTCTTCCATATAGTGCCGTACAGCAACTGCGGCGGCCAATGAACCCGTGCCAAGCAAATTATGCCCACACCCATGACCGTTTCCTCCTTGCTGAATCGGTTGCTGGATCGCCCTTCCACGTTCTTGACTTAAACCAGAGAGAGCATCATATTCCCCGAGGATAGCTATGATAGGACCTCCACTTCCGTAACTACCAATAAATGCAGTTTCCATATCTGCGACTCCACGTTCCACTGTAAATCCTTCTTCTTCTAGTACCTTGCAAAGTAGATTGGCAGAGCGAAACTCCTCAAATCGAATTTCAGCGTAATCCCATATACGGTCGCTTATATGAATAAACGTTTCCCTCTTTTCTTCAATAATTTCTGCAATTCTTTTATGATTTAACATAGTAAACACCCCTTTTTTGAATATTAATCGGAGTAATTCAACATTTAGCTCACTCATCGTAACTATACCTATTTTTAGATTTTTCCTATCTGTAATTTTGACCCTCGTGTATGTATTATGATAGGCAAGATTCATAAGATCATCTCGACAAGAAGTGAAATACAAAATGACTTAGAGAATAACTCATGTTACCTAATCTATATTTTCAATTAGTTTAGATAGCAAAGCTACATCATATAGGAGGTGAGGATGACCAGCTTTGCTAATTCTCTCCTCCCATAATTAAATTGATACTGTCTTTTCAGCCTGTTCTCCAGATAAACGCATTTTGTTTGTATTTATAGTAAACCCGGCAATTGTCACTAAAAACGCAGAAACGATTAAAAACCAAAACGCTGCATCATAGGAGCCATTAAACAGACTAATAATGAATCCAATCACAGCTGGGGAAATCGCGCCGGCAATTTGAGCAACAAAACTTACAACCCCTGTTACAGAGCCGATAAGTTCCTTTGGCCCATATTTTAATATAATAGTAAGAAGTGTTGTTCCGATGAAAGATATAGCCATCGCAGTCAATGCAAAAAACGTGATAAAAAGCGTTATGGATGTAGCATTAAACATGAAGCTAATAAATAATGCAGTGAAAAGAGAACCCATAATAATAAGATACTTCTCTCGGCCTATCATATATTTATCCAGAAGCCAGCCGCTTATGTTAAACATTAGAAAACTAGAAATATAGGGGATAACTATTAATCCGCCAGCAGATACCAGATCAAGCCCCTTCTCCTTCACCAAGTACATAGGCATCCAGGAGATAAGGCCCCAGTTAACGATACTTGAAAAAAACTTGGCAAAAATGATTTTCCCTATGTTATCTACTTTAAATAACGCCCTTAGAGAAACTTTATTTATGCGTTGGTTACTTTCTTTTGTAGTTCGGACTTCTTGAGGTTTCAAGACAAACCAGAAAGCTATAGCTACTAAAATCCCAGGAATGCCAAGGCTTATAAACATCCACCGCCACCCTATAGTTACTACCATTGATGCAGCAACCAAGCTTCCCAAAACGCCGCCGATACTTTGAGCAGACATGAAAAAGGAATTTGCTCTGCCTCTTTCTTTTTCATGAAAATTCTCATGAATAGACAATACTGCTGCCGAGTGGAACGGACCTTCCCCTAATCCGAATAAAAAACGAATAAATAATAAGGAGGCAAAAGACCAAGCAAAGCCTGTCATCATTGTGAACACTGACCAGCTTATAAGAGAAATAATTATCATTACTCTTGCACCAAATCTATCTGTCAGCCATCCACCTAATAGCTGCATAAAAGAGTAACTGACAAAGAATGCACTTATCAGTAATCCAGTCTGGGAAGGGTTAAGTTGAAACTCTTCTTCAATAGGAATAATCCCCACATTAATTGCCAAACGATCAAAAAAACTTAAAATCATTGCTACAAATAGAAAACCAAAAATAATAAATTTCCGCTTTCCGCCCGAATAACTATCCATTCGCTTTCACCTCTTTTTTAGAAAACACTTCTAAACAAAAAGAGCCTATAGCCGAGAATATACTAAGCCTCGGCTTTTAAGTTATCTATTAGTTAATATTCGTTGCGAGTACATCTTTTTTAACGCCTTCTTATCGATCTTTCCGATTGTTGTGAGCGGAAAAGTATCTCGGAAATAAACTTCTTTAGGTACCATATATTTAGAAGTGTTCTTCCTGCAAAAATTGATGATTTCCTCCTCCGTACAGCTAACTCGATCCCTTGGAGACACAATTACACAGACTGCTTCGCCCCAATCAGGATGAGGAACACCGATGCAAGCACATAATGAGACAGCCGGATGCTGATTTACCAGGCGCTCTACTTCTGCTGAATATACATTCATTCCTCCTGAAATAATCATATCTTTCTTTCGATCCACAATATACAGGAAGCCATTTTCATCCCGCTTGCCGATGTCACCGGTGTAAAGCCAGCCGTCACGGATTGTCTCTTTAGTTAGTTCAGGTTTTTGATAATATCCCTCCATCATAGTTGGAGATTTCACGATAATTTCTCCGAGCTCTAATGGCTTTACATCATTCCCATAGTCGTCAATAATACGTACTTCGGTCATCAAACACGGCTGTCCACAACTCTTCAATACTTCCATATTATTATGATAAGCCCATATATGAGCGCTTTTAGAAAGTCTCGAAATAACGATATTACATTCTGTCATTCCATATTGCTGACGGATAACTGGTCCAAATACTTCAAAGGCTTCCTTCAAACGCTCTTGAGAAATAGGTGAAGCACCATAATAGATATTCTTGACGGAACTCACGTCATAGTCTATTTTCTTCGCCAAATCAAGGAGTCTGTACAACATGGTCGGTACCATGAATGTAGACGTAATTCTATATTGCTTAATTGCATTCATAACATATTCGGCTTGAAATCCACGCATAATATACACGTGTACTCCTGAGATAAGAGACCTCCAAAGTAGCGAACCAGCTGAATGTACGAGTGGGGTGCTCAGCAACAAACGATCTTGGTCATCAAGTGGATCCTCGATGCTAGCTGAGATCATAGCAGCTCTTAGTCCTTTCTGAGAATGCATTACTCCTTTAGGCGTACCTGTTGTTCCTCCTGTGTAAGACAAAAGAGCGATATCTTCCGGCAAGACGGTCGGTAAGTCTGGACAAACTGTCTCTTCCGGCCACTGGAATACCTCAAACTTATCAGGATAGTCGATACCAAATTTAGGCAGACCGATAACACGTACAGAACAATCTTCCGATCCTTGCAAGTATTCAAGAACTGTATCGACATGAGGCTGTGTTGCCATAATCACGACTTTTGGTTTTGATTCTTTCAAAATAAAATTAACTTCACGAACCCCCAGCTTTTCTCCTAACGGAACCAAAATAGCTCCGCATTGCGAAATAGCCACGTTGAACAGTACATTCTCCAAGCTGTTTGGAATAAGGGTAGCAACATGGGTACCTCTCCCTACACCTAAACAGAGCAAATATTCAGTTATCTGTCGTGATTTTTCTAACAACTCCTTGTACGTTAACGTTTCCTCTGCTGGCAATAAGGTAATAGCCGGCAAGTCACCAAACCTGTTCATTCCTTTCAAAAGCAGTGACTGAAATGTCGTCTGTTGCATAAAGAATTGATACCTCCCTAACAATCTATTTACGGATTCCAACCGCTTTTATTTGTCGTAAATGATCAACTATCGAAGACTGATAATTCAAGCTTTGCAATATTTCTTCGGTATGTTCTCCTAACGCTGGGGCTGCACTTTGACAAGTAGGAAGTGGTGTAGAAAATAATGTAGGAAATCTGACATGCAGCTCTTTCTCGCCTGTTTCTGGATTAAAACAATGATAGAAAATCTGTCTTGCTTTCAGATGTGGATCTCTGATTACATCGATGGCACTGTTAACAGGAGTCCATGGAATGTCCGACGAACCAAAAATTTTCTCCCAATAACTGAATGGTTTAGACAGAATAATCCCTTTTATCAAATGGTGTAGCTCTATCTTTCTACGCATTCTTTCCACAGGACTTCTCCATTGCTTCAAACTGAGGGCTGGAAATTCATCCTGCAGGCAATGAAGGAATTTCGTCCAAAATTTATCTTCATTTAATCCGAGAGCCAGCCATTTCCTATCTTTAGCTTCATACATGTCATTTCCAGGCATCACCAATGGAGACTCGCTTCCGGAAAGCGCTTTCTCGTTTTTGATCAGAGCGGGCAAGAATAAACCCACCCAAGTGGCCAAAACATCTGTCATAGAAACATCGACATATTGCCCCAGCTTTGAATGTTTGGACTCCATGAGGGCAGCGAGAATTGAGAATGCGGCCATCATCCCTCCGGCCAAATCGGCTATTCGAGTAGCAGGCCGTGTCGTAGGCATTTCCATTTGTGATGGGATACCAACCATACCGGCTAATGCCAAAAAATTCAAATCATGGCCGGCGCGATTCTTATAAGGTCCCGTTTGTCCGAACCCAGAAAGAGAACAATAGACAATCTGTGGATTTATTTCTTTCACCTGTTCATATCCGAATCCCAAGCGATCTAAAACGCCAGGACGAAACCCTTCCAAAAATACATCTGCTTCTGCTACCAGCTGACGGAGAACCTCTCTCCCGTCTTCCTGCTTAAGGTTAATAGCAATTGACTTCTTATTGCGGTTCAGCATATTGAATATCGGTTTTGCCCTATCTCTTGTGATGTCCTCATGCTCGATATCTTCAACCTTTATGATTTCCATTCCTAAATCACCTAGCAGCATAGTACAGTATGGTCCAGGAAGCATCCGAGATAAGTCAATGACTTTTATCTGCTTAAAATAATCATACATTATACGTCTTTTCTCCCCTCATTGTCTTATTAAAAAATTATTAGAGACCTTCTCTTTCAATAGCTCTTTCGCAATCGTATTTTTCTGAATTTCAGAGGTGCCACTAAGGATTCGAAACATACGTGCACTTCTGTACATTTTTTCCACAGGATGTCCTTTTTCCAACCCTTGTGATCCGAAAATTTGGATGGCCTTATCAGCTACGCGGTTAACCACTTCCGATGCAAACAGCTTGGCCATAGAGGCACTGGCACGATCTTCTTCTCCCCGATCGATATTTTCAATCACATCATAAACCATGCATCTAGCTGCATAGATTTCCGTAGCCATGTCTGCAAGCATATGCTGAATAGCCTGAAATTCTGCAATATGACGCCCGAATTGAACTCTTGTTTTAGCCTGTTCTATCGATAAATCGAGAAGATGTTGAGCCATCCCAACAAATCCGCAAGCATGTGAAGCGCGATTCGCATTAATTCTTTTCAATCCAAGCAGCAACCCTTTTCCTGGTTCCCCAATAATATTGGAAGCTGGAACTCGACATTGATTAAATATCAATTCAGCATGAATGCGTTCTCCTGAAATTGGGACTTGAATATTTCCTAATTCGAAGCCGGGATTACTCGGTGTTTTTTTGTCTACGAGAAAAGCAGTTATTCTCTCTTTCTTTTCACCCAGCAATTCCTTGGCTATCACAATGGCAAAATCAGCATAAGGAGCTGCACTGATAAAACGCTTCTGTCCATTTAATATATAATCATCTCCTTCTCTAACAGCTGTCGTCTCGATTGCAAATGCATCTGAGCCCGCATTGGATTCCGTGAGAGCAAAACAACAACTAGATTCTCCAGTAACAATTGGAAGAAGATACTTTTCTCTCTGTTCTTGTGTAAAACTGTCCAGCATTTGCCCAATTCTTAGTGGCCCCCCTATTTCTCCGATAACCTGTCCCCATAATACCGCTCCCGAACGAGCCAGTTCTTCTTTCAACAAGCACAGTCCTTTTAAGCTAAGGTTTTTTCCTCCAAGCTCCTTAGGTAGGTTAATCCCGTAAAATCCTAATTCTCTTGATCGTTTTCTAACCCATTTAATCGCTTCCATCGGAATATCCTTTTCGGCATTCAATTTCTGTTCTGCTTCATAAGGAAGTAATTCATTTTGAATAAAACTACACAATTTGGTATGAAGTACCTTTAAATTCTCTCCATTTGCTGTTATCACATATTCCCCTTCTTTCTACTTGTTTGATTTCGCATAGTCTAATAAATAATTACATGAATACCAGAATTATAATCTGTTAGCATACCTTGTATTATGATTTAAATTCCTTGAATTCGTTTTTTCTGAATCTTTAGTTAATTATAGTTATAAATTTTATTTAAGTAAATTAACGATTAGTTATAATAACTTAAATAAAATTGATATAAAATTTTAAAAATAACAAATAATATTCAACCTTGTTTCAAAAATATGATGAATAATCATTGAATAAAAAAAATATTAGTACGAATATCACTAAGATACCGCACTAATATTTATAAGTAGATGCATAGAGTTCAAGACACTTGATAAACTCTTTGGCAGCTTTCGACAAGCAATGTTTCCTCGATTGTACCCATCCCATGTCTAGGGAATTGTGTTCCATATTGATTAATGGAATAGGAACAAGTTCACCACTCAGATAATATGGATCGGTATTAATTCCAACGTCATAAGAAAAAGCAATAGCTAAACCTTCAGCCACTGTTTTTTTCATAATTTCTGTATTGTTTGTAGAAAATAAAATATTCATTTTACCAAAGCGATTAAAAAAATATCGGATAAATGTATGCATGTTCGGTCCGTTATAGACTACAAGATTCTGCTCAAGCAAATCCTGTGGAGTTACATTTTTTCGATTTACCAATGGGGAATGCCTACTGACAGTGACGATTAGTTTTCCTTTCAATAGAATTTGAAAATCTAATTCTTCTTCTTTCGGTTTCTTTTTCGGGATATGCATTAGTCCAATGTCAACTTTACTCTTTATAACATCGTCGATAACATAATGTCCTCCCTTTTCCTCGATAATAACGTTTACATTCGGATACTTTTTCTTGAATAAGGCTAAAGCTTTAGGCAAAATGGTGAGAAACAAACCTTGAGTTGATGATAATCTCAATTCCTTCTCCATAGTATCTGCATAAGTCTGAGCCTTATCTCTTATTTCTTGAAGTTTGCTCACGACCTCATAAGCTTTTTGGATGATTTCCTTCCCCTCTTTTGTCGGTATTGTACCTGTTCGCGATCGCTTGAATATTTTTATACCGAGTTCTTTCTCCAGGTTTGTAATAGCCATACTGATTCCAGCCTGAGAGATGTGGAGGATTTCCGATGAACTAGAAATGGAGCGTGTCTCAGCAACCTTGATAATATATTGTAATTGTTCAATATTCATTGCAACCCATCCTTTTTAAATTCCTTTTCCGAATCATGCATCTAAACAAGTTCCTTTTCAATTATGTTTTTTCTAATTCCTTATAATGCAGCTGAGTGAAATTACCTTTTTACCCAAATAGACTTTCGGAAGACTACTTTTACAAGATTAATCAGATTACTGATTTCATTGCGCCTTTCTAAAGTATTTTAATACAATTTTCTTCCTCTTTTTTACCCCCTAGACTTTTTTAAAAATAAAAAAGAAACAATTAATCTACCTTTAATAAGGAATATAATTTTTCTCCTCGTAACTTATAAAACTCTAGATGCTCTTCAAGTAACCTTTCACAATTTTCTTCTAAACTCTCAAGTGTCTTCTTAACAAAATTCCAATTCAAGCAACCAGACAACCATAATAGTGAGGATAGTCTTTCGTTATCAGTCGAATCTAGAAAATCCCCTGAATCATATCCCTTCAAAAATGCTTGAGCAACTTTAGGACAAACTTCATGTGAAGATATCCCTTTCGTTCGAGAATACCACTTTATGAGCCACGCCAACCCTTCTATACGATCTCCATAACCAATCGATTCAAAATCTACAATTCCTTTTATTTTCTGGTTCGAATCCCAAATAATATTAAGAGGGTTTAAATCTGATTGCATAATGAAGTTCAAGTCTTTTGAATACGCTTTCTCAATATGGTATTCCGCCACTTCTAGATAATTTTGTAATACGCTTGTGCTCTCACTCAAAACAATACGTGCAGGTACTTCGTTACGAAGTAGTTTTATGAATTCCTTATATCCATGTAAATGTGATTTCTTTGAAAAAGTAGAACTTTGAAATCTGCTGGAAATATCATGAAACCTTCTTGCCTCTCTGCCAAATTCCTCTGCAATATTTTCATCACAATATGTAATATGAATACCTTCAATCCATTCTGATAATACAAATCGATACACTTCATCATTCCATGTAAAAAAAACAAATGGATGATTAGTAGATGATTGCATAATCCTCATAAAAGGAATATCATGCTCCCTTAAATAACGCGAAAATCTTATTTGCTCTTCTAATTGCTTATTTGTTATATGCCCAAAAGCAGGATTTTCTGTTCGATTGACACCTAAAAATCTTGCAGAATATCTCTTTCCATTAATCATTATTTTATAATGTAAATCTTTATTCCAACTTCCTTTGTTTAATTCTTCTTCTATTTGTAATGCGTGAATATCTGTAAAATAATAACTTATAGCTTTTCTTACCAATAGTTGCATTAATCTTCTCCTTTTTAAAAATTCAGACATTACATACTATACTTCGTTGTAAATCTGTAAAGCTCACATTAGTTTAATTGTAATGAATTCTGATATGAATATTCAACTCTAAAATTGGAGGAAAATAACAAAACTATTTCTTTCAAAAAGCAGAAATGTATCATTTCAAACTTTGAATCAAACTCCCATGATACTCTCTTCCTTTTCAATAGGTAATACACTTATAAAAAACATACAACAATGCATGTAGGTAACTTAATATGTACTTATTAAATTACTCACATGCATAAGGAAATATTACCACCCTTTAATTCTTACTCCCTTTATTTTGTCCATGTATACGATTAAGAAGTTGAATATATTCATCTTCTTGTCCAATATCATATCGGTTTCCTTCGATGATTTTCCCATATACGTTTTTCATTGTAAGTAAAGAATGGATCGCATCAGTTAGTTGATATTCGCCCCCGACCCCAGGCTGAATGTTTTTTAACAAAGGAAAAATATCTGGTGTAAAAACATATCGACCAATCACTGCAAAATTAGATGGGGGATTTACTTTCGGTTTTTCAACAATATTTGTAATTTGAATATAATCCTTTTTTACAATATCTCCTTTTACAATCCCATATTTTTTTAAATGTTCATCCGGTACTGTATGAATACCTAGTACACTGCTTTTTGTCTCTTCGTATGTCCTAATTAATTGATTTAAAGCTGTGTCTTTATCCGAAATTACGATATCATCTGGTAAAAGCACAGCAAAAGGATCATTACCTATAAATGTTTCCGCTAGTTTTATCGCTTCCCCCAAACCTCTTGCATATGGCTGCCTCGTATAATGAATTTGAATACTAGGGATAGAAAGGTCTTTTAACAAATGTGATTTGTCCCCTCTTTCTAAAAACGCTTCCAATTCTAATGAATAATCAAAATAATCAACTATTAAATTTTTTGTTCTTGAAAGAACAATTAATATTTGTTCAATTCCAGATTTTACAGCTTCTTCTACAATATAATGAATTGCAGGCTTATTCCCTATTGGAAACATCTCTTTTGGAACTACTTTTGTAATAGGAAGACTACGCGTACCATAACCGGCAGCTGGAATTATTGCTTTTTTTATCACGATCCTCGCCCCTTCATCCTATTTAGAATAGTATATTCAGTAATCCGTTATCCGCTCATCAATCTATCAAAAAAAGGCATTTAACTTATCTTTCCCTATCGCTTATCGTATGAATAGGGCTTTTGATATGGCACAAGTCAGACTTGTCCACCAATATAATATACAAGCAAATACTAATTTTCAGAAAGGTGCGTGCCTTATTATGGACATATGTATAATAGGTTCTGGCTATGTTGGACTAACTTCAGCAGCAGTATTAGCAAATTTAGGACATCATGTTGTTTGTGTTGATAAAGATCAAAATAAAATTGATCTTCTTCAAAAAGGAGATATCCCTATTTACGAACCAGATTTAAAAGAACTACTATATAAAAATCGAAATCGCTTGCAATTTCGTAGTGATATTGATCAAATTATTCATCAAACACCTGTTATTATGATTGCTGTTGGAACTCCCTCAGCCCCCAGTGGAAAAACAGATTTACAATACATTTATTCTGTTATCGATATAATAGCTCAAAACATAAAATCATATAAAACGATTATCACAAAAAGTACAGTTCCAACTGGTACGAATGAACTCATGGGTGAAATACTCATAAAAAAAGGGATAGACTCTTCGCTTTTTAATATTGTTTCTAATCCCGAATTTCTTCGAGAAGGATCCGCTGTCCATGACATGCTCTTTCCAGATAGAACAGTGGTAGGCATACAAAAAGACGATACAAAATCGCTTGAAATTATGCAAGAAATATATAAAGATATTAAAGCTCCATTCTTTCATACAACTTTAAGTAGTGCGGAAATGATTAAATACACTTCCAATGCTTTTTTAGCTACAAAAATATCTTTTATCAATGAAATTGCTAGAATTTGTGACGCATATCAAGTTGATATTACGGAAGTAGCAAAAGGAATAGGGTATGATTTCCGAATTAACCCTCATTTTCTCCAAGCTGGAATTGGATATGGTGGCTCCTGCTTCCCGAAAGATTTGAATTCATTAATCTATACAGCGAAGAGCAGACAAGTGGAGACTCCCATTTTACAAGCTGTACAATCTATTAATTCCACACAAGTAGACCATTATATTGAAAAAATTAAAGACAAATTAAAAGACCCATCTTCAAACCGAATAACAGTCTTAGGAATTTCCTTCAAACCGAATACAGACGATATACGCTATTCCCTCGCTATTACACTGATTGAAAAATTAATTCCTCTTGGCTACGAAATTCATACCTATGATCCAAAAGCCCACCTTCCTTCTCCTCTAAAAAAATATGTCACGGAGCATACTCACTTGCAATCTTCTATTATAAATTCTGATTGTGTAATCATTGCGACAGAATGGAATGAATTTAAAACACTTGATTGGCAACAAGTGAAAAAATTAATGCGAGGAAGTACAATTGTTGATGGTCGTAATTGTATTGAAAAAAATGAAGTAGAGAAACATGGTTTACAATATATAGGAGTTGGTCGTCCATGAAAATCCTTGTTACAGGCGCAGCTGGTTTTATTGGTTCCCATCTATGTCAAGCATTACTCAAAAACAAATCCTACAATGTAATTGGAATTGATCATTTCATCGGTCCTACTCCTGCTACATCAAAAAATCAAAATATACAACAATTCAAAAACAACCCACGGTTTCAATTTATACAGGGTGATATTTTAACTACTGATTTATCTCAGCTTTTACAAGATGTAAATATTGTCTATCATTTAGCTGCTATTCCTGGTGTACGAACAAGTTGGGGGAAAGATTTTGATCCTTATGTAACAAATAATATTGTCGCTACACAACGTTTACTTGAAGCGTGTAAGCATATAAATTTAAGTAAATTTATTCATATCTCTACCTCTTCTGTTTATGGCGAAAAATCAGGCTCAGTTTCTGAAGAGTTGTTTCCTACACCTTTATCACCATATGGGGTGACGAAGTTAAGCGGAGAGCATCTATGTCATATATATCGAACAAACTTCCATATACCGATTGTTATTCTAAGATACTTTACAGTATATGGACCACGCCAACGTCCTGATATGGCATTTCATAGGCTAATAAAACAAATGTTAGAAGATAAACCTCTTACTATTTTTGGTAACGGAACTCAAACACGTGATTTTACTTATATCGACGACTGTATACGCGGTACTATAGCTGCTTTAGAAACGAAAAAGCCTATAATAGGTGAAATAATCAATATTGGTGGAAAAGAACGAGCATCCGTTTTAGATATCATTTCCTTGCTAGAAAATAAACTTGGTAAGACAGCGAAAACACATTTTCTCAAAGCGGTACCTGGAGAACCTAAACACACATGGGCGGATATTTCTAAAGCAAATTCACTCTTACAATACTCCCCTTCCATTTCGTTAGCTGACGGATTACAAACAGAACTAAATTATTTAAAGCAACTCTACAAAAGAGGTTAATTTATGAAAATAGCATATATATGTACAGAAAAACTACCATCTTCAGCAATTAGAGGTGAGACCATCCAAATTTCAGCATACAGCTAATAGACTAGAACATGTGTATGAAAAAGTTGTAAAAGCAACTGATTCTTCTCAATAAACATTCAAATAATCTAGAATAAAAAAATACCCCCTTTTATAGGGGGTACTTTTTTATTCATCGTCATCTTCATCTTCTTCTTCTTCATCTTCTTCTTCATCTTCTTCTTCTTCTTCTTCTTCATCTTCTTCTTCTTCTTCTTCATCTTCTTCTTCATCTTCTTCTTCATCTTCATCTTCATCTTCTTCTTCTTCTTCTTCTTCTTCTTCTTCTTCATCTTCTTCATCTTCTTCTTCTTCTTCTTCTTCTTCTTCTTCTTCTTCTTCTTCTTCGCCTTCTTCTTCATCTTCTTCTTCTTCTTCTTCTTCTTCTTCTTCTTCGCCTTCTGCTGCTGCTTCTGCTGTTTCTACTGCTTCTTCTTCTTCATCTTCTTCTTCGTTAGAAATATTCATTTCTGACTCATCCACATACTGAATTTCAACTTCTATACCATTATGTGATCCGGATTGAATTGCATCAACTAAAACCCTTAAAGCTTCCTGTAAACCATTTTTTGAATCAAAATTAAGTCCGTTGTCAAAATCTAACTTGATTTCTGCTTTTTTCACTTCAGACATTTATAAACCTCCTTCACTGTAGTTTCATATATATAGTATGTTAAGCAGATACATAAAGATTGATATACTTGCGGACTTTTTCTCTTTATTTCTCTTTCTTTTTAGAAATTTCAACACCTGCCATTAGCTTGGGAGCTACTGGTTGATGAGGAGCAATAAGCCTGACTTTTATTTTCGGCTTTTCCGGTTCAAGCGGAACTAGATCTTCTTTCTCTTCCAACTCAATTATTTCATCAGTTACTTCATCAGTTACTTCGTCAGTTACTTCGTCAGTTACCTCCTCTACTAACTCCTCACTCGTTGCAATTTCTTGGTTATTATCCACCTCTTTCAAATCGAGTAAGCCAATTGTAGGCAATTCAACTAACTCTTCTTCTTTAACAGCTGCTAAATTTTCTACTACAGACAATTCATTCAAAACAATATCTTGAGGTGTACCTAACGTTTGTTCATATTCTGTGAGGGCCCATCCCATTGGACCCGGTGGAGAAAAAATAAATTTGTCTAAGTCTAGAATTGGGATAACCATCTGTTCTTGTTTTGATTCCATTTTATTTCCCTCCGCTTTCGTTTTTAATTGCGTGAAAAATATCAGGAAAGTTTTGTAGAAATTCCTCTTTTGAATCCTCCAAAGCAATGATATTTTGTAATGCCCAAATATATTTTTCATCAGACCAAGAGCGTTTCTGCGCCAAGTAATATTTATGAGCAATCGCACAGAATAAATGTGGAAATGATAACTCTGTCCAAAGAACACGATATTGTTCTTGTGACAAGGGATTCTCAGAATCATATGCCTTCAACATATGAACAGCAAAATCAGTATCCCAAACTGACATCTTTTTCATTACTTTATTTAAAATAATACGTAAATCACGAACGGGTAAATCATTTGTAATAGAATGTAACTCTTTCATAAAAATAGTATCTTCAATTTCTGTAAATCTCGCTAAAGTAAAATCTTGTTGACAAAAACCTTTTGCTGCGATGACCTCTTTTGTCCATTGGCTATAGTATGGCTCATCAATTTCTTGTAATGCTTTCTTGCCACGCGCTAGCATCTTATCTGCATACTCTAAAAACATTACTGAAAATGTATCATTTGGAAAAGAAAGAGCAATCCTCTTATTCCCCTCTAATTCTTGTAATTTCCATCTATACAACTTATGCCACTTTCCTAAGCGGCTTCGTATCTTGCTTTCTGGTTCTGAAATATACCCCTCGGATGCTCGCTGAAATTTCCCCGCGTATATAAGCACCTTTTCTAATTGTTCTTTACTATAATAGATTACTTCCTTCCCCTGGTGTTTATCATATAGTACATATGCATATTCACCGGCCCCAATACAAAAAGCTCCTCTATTCGTCTTATGAATCTTTGTAATTGGCAACCCATTTTTTAAAAGGTGTAAATGTGCTCCCGCAATAAACAACATTCTTTTCGGATTCATATGTGCTTGTTTTAATATTTTTATTCCTTCATTCGTTTCTACTTCCCAAATCGTTCTTCCACTTCTACTTGAATGCAGCGTAACATTATTCGTCTCAAATGGATAATATCGAAGTACTCTATCTAAATGTTCATACTCTAATCCAGTTGTCTCTTCCAATTCACCTCATCCTTTCTTACTTCTTTCTGTACACTTCTTCATATACTCCAAGTAAATTCATAGCAACACGATCCCAACTAAAATCCTTCTCAACTTTTAATCGTCCAGTTCTTCCCATCTGTTCACCCTTACTTCTATTATTTAATAGAGCAATAATCTTTTCAGCATATGCATCAGGGTTCTCAAAATCATTTACAATAAAACCATTTTTCCCTTCATCTATTACTTCTGGATTACCGCCTCGGTTACTCGTAATAATAGGAAGTCCTGCAGCCATCGCTTCATAATGCACCCTAGCTAGTGGCTCTTGCCACTGAGAAGAACAAACAAAAAGATCTGACATCGCATAAAGAATTGGGATATCCTTCGGCTTTACAAATTTTATAAAAGTTACATGTTCTTTATACATCGCTCCTAATGTATACAAATGCTTCACATAATTATTTACGTTATCATCACCAAACCACTTTGAACCAATAAAAACCATCATAATATCCGGGTGCTGTTCAATAATTTTCGGAAGTGCTTGTAGCAAAAGATGAGGACCTTTTACTTTACTCAATCGACCAACAAATAAAACTACTTTTTTATTCTGTAAATTCAATTCTTTTTGAACAGACCTTCTAACTTCTTTCCCCCTCGCTGTCCAAGCAGGAGTATATTGATCTAAATCTACACCCGAATATACTGTTTTCGTCTTACTTGTCGCTGCTGGGAAACGAGAAGTAATTGTCTTACCGATATAATCACTAACTGTTACAATTTTTGAAACCACTGAAAGACATGTTTGGCCTTCCTCATCACTCATTTTTTCATATGCAAACATTTCATTATGCACACTTAATACAAATTTTGTCTTTGGTGCAGCATCGTATAAAACTTTCAGCCAGTTTGGACGATTACATAAATGAACTACATCATAATTTTCCTTGCGTAGATGCTCAATAATACGAGGAATATATTCATCTTCCGAAAAACGTATATACCGAACACCTTCTCTTTTTTCCAGCTCTTTTAAATTTGGATCATTTATTGAAATAACTGTCACATCTTTTCCTTTCGAAGCAATAATAGAAGCAACGGAATCTATATAAATTTGAATAGCTCCTCCTCGTATTGCTGGTACGGGTAGTTTTTCAGTAGATATTATCGCGATTTTCATACAAATACCCTCCATTTCATAAAAAATACAACCCTTTTCAACATATGTTACGAAAAATTCCTCACCATTGTGAGTTATCCAACACCCTTTTCCAAATTTCAAACACAAAATAGGTAAAACCTCTACTTTTTATCCTTAAAGGCGAATGGCTAGAACAACCAATTGCCCTGTACCATACAGTAATAAGAGAATGTATAAAGGATGGTGACATATTTGGAAAAACATACAGAAGAAGCAGAATATATATTATCGCCTGAAGAGGAGAACAGATTACTAACATTAGCCGAAACAATGATTCAAGATTGGGATATTACTGTAAATACAATTGAATTAATACAAGGAGGACAACTTGCTTTAGTATGGAAAATTCATACACCAGATGGACCTATGTGCTTAAAAAGAATTCATCGCCCAGAAAAGAAAGCGTTATTTTCTATTCATGCACAAGATTATCTTGCAAAAAAAGGAATGCGTGTTCCAAGTATTATTCCAAACAAAAATAATCAGTTATATACAAAACATGGTCCATTTTTATTTGTTGGATACGAATGGATTGAGGGAAGGCCTTTTGAACTTACTATGCAAGAAGACCTTGAAATGATTATGAAGGGGTTAGCTGACTTTCATCTTTCGTCTATTGGTTACAAGCCACCACCAGGAGTGCCTATTTTCACTAAATTAGGACGTTGGCCAAACCATTATATCAAGAGATTTCAACAAATGGAGGTTTGGAAAAACCTAGCTCAAAATACTAAGGATGATCCATTTTCACAATTGTACTTAGCAGAAATTGACCCTTTTATTATAGAAGCAAAACATACACTTCAGCGACTATTAGATTCTGAATATCAAGCATGGACCACCCAATTACAAACAAGCCCCAACCTATGCCATCAAGATTACGGCACAGGAAACTCCCTTCTAGATCCTAACAATCAAATTTGGGTTATAGATTTAGATACAGTTTCTTTTGATCTTCCGATTCGTGACTTGCGTAAAATGATTATCCCTTTATTAGATACAACAGGAGTTTGGAACGATGATCAATTCAATATTATGATTAACGCTTATGAATCAATTTCTCCCCTAACAGCTGAACAGAAAAAAATCATGTTTATCGATATGCTATTTCCATATGAACTTTACGATGTAATTCGTGAAAGATACGTTAGAAAATCTCCTCTTCTTGCTGATGAACTTACCGGAGCTATGGAATATGAGAGAATAAAATCAACAGCTTTAAATACTTTAATTGAGAAATTTTAAAGATTAAAACTGTATCCAAACAATCACTCTTTCCCTTAATAAAATTCTTTATAAGCGATAATTCATTACCTTTACTCTGATATCTAATTATATTTGTCAAATAAGAGAATTAAGTGAAACTAAAAATAAGGAGCCTACCAAATAAGCGACAGGCTCCTTTCACTATCATTTTTCCAATAACCAAGGTCAAACCAATTATATTTCTGCATCATTGATTTCGCTGCGCTTCCTTAAATTCCTCCTTAATTTGATTAAGCGTTCCTTCTTCTGTAATTAATCGGTATGCTGTATAGGCTAATGCCTTCGCAGATGTAACCAATGCTTTGTCTCCCAGCTCTGAACGCGCCGCTTCTCGAAATTCATTCGTATGGGCAATTAAATTATCCGGCCCAATTTTGATATAAGGATGAATCGTTGGTACGACTTGACTCACATTTCCTGCATCTGTTGAACCGATTCCAAATCTCTCTTTACGATTTACATCTTCACCAAGTAGCTCCAATTCCTCCGCAACCACCTCATTAAATGTCTTCGTAACTAACAATTCATCTATTTCATTTTGAAACTGATTGATTTTTACTGTTGTTCCTGTTGCTAAAGCAGCTCCCTTAGCGATATTCCGTACCTTTTCAGTTACTTCAGCACATCTCTTACGTGTTGCTGCTCGGATAAAGAATCTCGCTGATGCATAATCTGGAATAATATTTGGTGCTTTTCCTCCTTCTGTAATGACACCATGAATTTTCACATCTGATGGAAGCTGTTGACGCAGTGCATTAATTCCATTGTAAAGCTGAATAATCGCATCTAATGCATTAATTCCTTCTTCTGGTGACGCTGCTGCATGTGCCGACTTTCCATAAAAATGAAAATCAAATGGATCAACTGCGAGTGACGGACTTGTCGTTGCTGTTTTTCCGCTCGGGTGAATCATAAGTGCTGCATCGATATTGTTAAACAAACCTGCCTTCACATAACTTGCTTTTGCACTTCCATTTGGACCACCTTCTTCTGCTGGTGTTCCAAATACAACGATTTCACCGCCAATTTCCTCAATTGTTTCTGATAACGCAACGGCTGCCGCAACGCTTATTGTTCCAATTAAATTATGACCACACGCATGACCTAATCCAGGCAAAGCGTCATACTCTGCTAAAAAGGCAATTGTAGGTCCATTTTCCCCAGAGCTTTTTCGTGCGATAAAACCTGTTTCATGTCCTGCTATATTGTGTTGAAGCTGAAATCCTGCACTCCCTAAAAGTAAACTTAATGTTCTAGATGCAAAGAATTCTTGATTACCGATTTCAGGATTCGCATGTATATCATGACTTGCTTTTAAGTATTTTTCTTTATTTCCTTCTATACTTTCCGTAATAATATTTCGGTGTGACGTTACTTGTTTTGTTGTCATTTTCCCCATTCCTCCTTTAAATTTACGCATAAAAAAACCTCTTTCTAAAAGATAGAAAGAGGCTTGAAAATACAAATTCAAAAATAGCCTTCTTTCTTATCTTTCAAGTCTTTCACTTGCTGGAATTGGCACAGTATTCGTATCGAATCCGCTGCCGAGGTTTCATAGGGCCAGTCCCTCCACCTCTCGTGATAAGAAAATCGTTTTTATTTTCACAAAATTATATTAAATTATTTTCATTCTAGTGTTATTCCGAGTAAATGTCAAGGAATTCCGATCTGATTTTAACGAATATCTAAAAACCCTTTTAAAACGCCAATCGTTTCAGGTGCATGTAATCTTGCACATATATAAGGGAATTCTGGACTTCCTTCAAACATCATTTGAGATGTTAAAGGCGCTCCTGCCCAAAAGATTTCATCATCAATTAATAAAAATGGCAGTGATTTATTTTGCCTTTGTATTCTCACATTTTTTAATGGAATTGGGCCATCACTATAGATTGTTACTTGCGCTGACGTACGCATTAACGCCTGCCATACTCTTTTATCTATCTGCCTTGTACTTGGAAGCGAAATAATAATTTTTTGTTTTGCTGATAAAATATCTTTTAATAATCCTTTTGGTTCTTCCAAATTCATTTGCATAAACCATCTCAAGCGTTTTGTAATTTTTCGTTCTAACAATGGACGCGATGTTGTACGATCGTATACATTTCCGTGTCTTTCTAAATGAGCAGTTAAGTGAGATAACGCTTGTTTTCTAGAAAGATTTTTCCGCATATACTGGCAGTCTGATAACTGAATGAACTTCCCTCTCGCCCTCGTTACCGCAACGTTTACAAGACGATGATTCTTATGATCAAAGAATAGCACGCCAGGCCTTTCTTGCGGATAACTATCTACTGTATCAAATATCATCATGTCTCGTTCAGATCCTTGAAATTTATGAACTGTCGCTGCTAGAATAGGTGTATTTCGATACTTTGTTTTTTGCAAAATTTCTCTTATACACGTTGATAAAAAACGGGACTGCGCGCGATATGGGGTTACAACTCCAATAGATTGAACGCCATCTAACAATCCAATTAAAATCATTTGCATCGCAATCAACCCTGACATCATATTGAAACGTGAGCCAGAAGCTGCATCTTTTAACGAATAAGCTCCCATCAAACTTGTATCAAATAGAGCTGTCGCTTCGTTTGCAAACGGCTGTAATTTCGCTAAGTCTTTTCTTGCCGAAACAGATGGATGATCGAACACTCTATTCTTATAAATAAATGAGTTTGTAAATTTAGATATATCCGCATGCATACGTCTTTGTTCTTGCAGCATAAATAAATTTGGATGTGTTTCATAACTATTTACAGATTGGACAATGCCGGCATGATAAAACATATCTTCCCCTAGCCATTTTCTAACAAGCTCATGGTTTGCCATCGCAATTGGTGGCAACTGTAAAAAATCACCACAAACGACAATTCTTTTTCCAAGAGAAGCCGCTAAGGCAATTTGAGGTACATAGGCCATACTTACTTCATCCACAACAATTAAATCAAATGTTCGTTCATAAATAAGAGAATCAATTGCACATTTGGATAGTGTTGCACCAATTACCTGTGCATTTTCAATATATTCTCTTTCTACTTCTTTAATCTTCGCTCTTTGTTTTCTAAGATCGCCTTCAATTTCTTGCATACGTTTTTTATCAGAAGAAGTTGCTTTATACGATAATATTTTTTGACGAAGATCTTGGCGCATTTCTTCTAAATAAAGCTTTTCTTCCCCCCATGATCCATTCGTCGTTTCCACTAATCTAGAAGCTAACAACGTTTCATGATTACGTATATGTTCATGTTGACTAAATCCATACCGGACAATTTCTCCTGGTGTCCACTTTTCTTTCTTTTCTATTTGCTTTGTTACTTCACTCATTAATACATCCACTGCTGCATTACTATGAGCTAGTACAAGTACCGATTTTCCTTTTTGATAATGCGCCGAAATAATGCGTGATAAATTATAAGACTTCCCTGTTCCCGGTGGTCCCCAAACATATGTCGCCCTATTATAAAAAGAACGATATGCAAGTTCATTCTTCGGATTTTTCATCTTTTCCATATGCTTTGGTGTGCTCTTTCCATCTAAAAGACGTCTTACCCGCTGACGCTTTTGTTTATCTTTTCGTATTTCTTTCAACCGCTCTTGCAGTTGTTCTAATAACTGCCATGGCTCACTATATAAAGTAGCTTCTCTTATTTCACCTTGTATATAATCATTTAATTTCAGTTCGATTTCTAATCCATGTACAGATAGCACTTCTCCTGTTGCTTCCTCACCATCAAATTCAATTCGAATTGGTGTTCCATCAGGTAGACTTACTTCCGAAATAAGCTGAAATACATAAACCGTACTCTCATAATCTGTATATAAAAAACGGCCATTTATAATAGATAATTTGCTGCCGCCTATCGTTTTCCAATGTTTAATTTCATATGCTAACGCTTGATGCCACTCTTTCATCGTTTCCGTTAATGAAGGAGTTTGCGAAGTTGTGTTCATCCTTTTGTCTCCTTCCTTCTCTCCAAACATACTTTCTCACTATATCATAGAACACGATAAAATTTGTAAGGTTTTTATCTTGCTTATTTTCTTAATTTTCAATATTATGATGCATATGAAATTTATGGAAAGAAGGAATTCATCATGCCAGTAAGACGAATTGAACATGTTGGGCTCATGGTTGCAAACTTAGAAACATCGATCTCATTTTACGAAAAAGTTGTTGGACTCAAACTGATAAAACGTATGGGACATCCAGATCCAAACTTAAAACTCGCTTTTTTAGGTGTAGAGGAATCACAAGAAACAATTGTTGAATTAATAGAAGGCTATAATCCCTCTCTTCCTGCAGAAGGAAAAGTACATCATATTTGCTTCAAAGTGGATTCACTAGAAGATGAAATTAAGAGACTGAAGAAGTTACAGGTAACTTTTTTATTAACAGGGGAAATTGAAACATTACCTGATGGAACACGTTATATTTTCTTCTCTGGTCCTGATGGAGAGTGGATAGAGTTTTTTGAGACGGAGCGATAAAGTGAAACTTCCATTTCACAGGACAAAAAGTCAGCACCAGATAGTGTCCGGTGCTGACTTCTACTAATACTATATCATTTTTCTTTTTTTATCCTAATTGTATGATTAATCCTTAGGAAAAAAGCGATGTATTCGCATATAACGCCGGTGAACCACCTGAGTGTACAAATAAAATATTATCTTCCTTCTTAAATGTATCTTTACGGATTAAATCAATAAGTCCAGCTGCCGCTTTACCTGTATATACTGGATCAAGTAAAATTCCTTCTGTTTTTGCGAATAGCTGAACAGCTTCAACCATCTCAGGTGTTGGTAAAGCGTATCCTGGTCCAACGTACTCATCGAAACATGTAACAGCCTCACGAGGAATAAAATTTGGAATCCCAACGTGTGCTGAAGTTTCTTTTACAAGCTGAAATACTTTTTCTTCCTGCTCAGCTTTTCCTCGGCTTACATTAATTCCAATTACCGGTATTCCGCTTTGACTTCCATAAAATCCAGTTATCAAACCAGAATGCATGCCCCCACTACCACTTACACAAACAACAGCATCGAAATTGATTCCTTCATTAAAGGACTGCGCTAAGATTTCCTGAGCGCACGCAATGTATCCCATTGCACCAGTAGGGTTTGATCCTCCAACTGGAATGATATAAGGTGAATGTCCTTTTTCCGTTACCTCTTTCGCTACTTTTTGCATCTCATCCATAAGGTCCGTCCCGTTCGGCACAACAATTACATTCTCAGCACCTAGTAAGTGGTATAAAAAGTAGTTACCGTTGAAATCTGGCTTAGAATCTTCTTCAAGCCCCTCTTCAAGTACAAGGATACATTTCATTTTTTCTTTCACAGCAGCTGCTAACGTTAAACGACAATGATTAGATTGAATACCTCCGCATGTAATTAACGTATCTGCTCCTTTTGCTTGTGCATCCGCCACAAGGAACTCTAATTTTCTTGTTTTATTTCCACCAGCCGTTAAACCAAGTAAATCATCTCGTTTAAAATAAATAGAAGGTCCTCCAAGGGCTTCAGAAAAGTGATTTAATTTTTCAATTGGCGTATATGATTCTGTGTATTTCTTTCTGGGAAATTTCGCTAAATTCATACTAACTCTCCTTATTTACTCTTTATCTACAATTAAAATGGTAATTCAAATATCCATCAAACATTATCTGTTCACTGATAATAACTCTTACACTTTTCATTAGAAAAGTCTTCAGTAACCAAACAAACCCAATGGATTTTTAGCCTGAATTATTTTCAGGAAACATCTCTCAGTATACTGGATTCATTGCGGTAAATCGACTCTAATGATTAAAAAATATTTCTTTTACCTAATATTTAACGAATTCTTTTAGAAACATATGAAAAAGAGCTTTATCAAAAAATAAAGCTCTTTTTATTTAGAAAATATACAGTACGATTTTCATACTACTTTTCTAAATTATTGATCAGCCGAAAAGCGAACAATTTGCGTTAACCCAGGCTGTAAATTCATTTCCCCTTTATGGCGTACATATACCGTTTGATCCCCTTCAAATTTCGGAAGGTTTGCCGGATTATATGTATGCCATTCATTTGTTCCCTCTATAAAATATTCCATATACTCCGTCGCACCAATAATAACATTCTTTGCATCGTCGGCCGTTACATCCGGTGCCATTTGTGCAATCTTTCCATTATGAATAGATAGCTTTTTAATTGCTTTATCACGCTTGTAATCATAAGCGGTTACCATCACATCATTACCATATGCTTTCACTTGTAACCCTTGCTTGAAAGAATAACCATCGGGAGCTCCTGTTTCACCACCATTTGGTCCCGCTGACATCCAACCCGTTTCAATACCACCAGTGTTTACAACGGTAAACCCTCGTTTATCTCCGCCTTCAATTTTCTTTTTCCCAGCCCAGTCTGGTAAATTTAAATCCCAGTGCGTATGGCTTGTAAAGAAAACAACTTGAGGATAATCTTTTAAAATATCGTATAGCTTATCAACATTCAAATAATCTTGTAGATAAGGTGATTGACGTGATCCAGATACTGTATCAGGAAGAACGTGATGAGAGAAAATAAAAATTGGTTTATTTTTATCCTTTTGACTATATTGCTCTAAATTTTGTTTCAGCCAACCGAGCTGTTCATCACTAAGATATACCTCATCCCACATTTTTGGATCGTGGTATTTCATATATTTCTCCGTACCTAGAAATAATAGAGGATATCCATCTAATTCTTTTTTATGATATACCTTATCTTCACCACTAAATTGTAAATACCGGTCAAATAATGATTGTTCTGACACACCATTTGGCCATGTATTTTGAGCAAGCTGACCATCCGCGTTCCATTTCGGAGCATAAAACTCATGGTTTCCTACGGTTGACCACACATTTTCCGGGAGTTTATTTCTATTCAATACACGTTTCACATCATCATACTGATACTGAAATCCTGTTCCTGTAATATCCCCATTCATAATTAAAGCCCGATAATGAGGTGTTACTTTATTCATATCCTTTAATACATGATCAAAATCCCCTAAATCCCCTTGAATATCACTAACTACATTAAACATGGTAGCTGGCTTTCTCACTCTCTCCTGTTCCGCTGCTTCAACATTTATTGAAAAGGTCGGCAATAGTGTTGTAATAGCTGCTAATGATAAAACTGTCTTTTTCACGTGTTCTCCCCCTAATAATATGATAGATAATCCAATCGACACGTGTTGTTTCATTCTCAGGTGCTTGTCCCACTCATAGTATAAAGAGAGATTGTAAAAAACAGTTAAATTCGGTTTTAAATATTCTTTAAGAAAGGTTGTTTTTTACCTGAATCACACAACAATAAATCCGTAATATTACACTTGTTTCATACACAAATATTAATTCTTTGTAAAAATACGAGGAGAGATTCGTTTTGTTTACTTTTAAAAATGATAAAAACCTCTTGGCTTTGTGGGATTAACAAAGAATTTGTTTATCCATAAAAAGATTCATATGTATTATAAACGTTTATTCCTACTGTATCTTATAACTTTTGAATATGAGTATCTTTAAAACTCGTTTGATATTTAAGACCATATCCTAACAGACGATCCATCCCGATATGAGCAGTCCAAATTAAACCGATCATAAGGGTAGCATCTGATTTTAGAAATACGCCTATCAAAATAAGGAATATTGATACTATGTAGGTATGAAACAGGTTATAAACTTGTGCTCCAATACGATTATTAATAAGATATGCTAGCATTGAAACATCAGGTACTAAAAGCAATAAGAGAAACATCAACCAGCTAAACTCATATAATGCATAAATATAAATAGTAGCTACTAAAACAATAAGCCCTTCCATATGTATGATTTTTTTCTCCATCTTTCACCCTCCCTTCTACAAATAACAGAATAATAATACTATTATAACATTTAAATTCAAAACCACACTAAACGAATTATAATACACAAAAAAGCACAGGAATCCATCCTGCGCTTTTTCTTATACTACCTATAATAACTTTCCATCACGTAATGTTAAGATACGATCACATACATCAAGCATTCTCTCATCGTGCGTAATCATAATCGCTGCTTTTTGACTTTCTTTCACTTCTCGTTTCATCATTTCGACAACTTCGCGTCCGCGTTTTGAATCAAGGCTTGCTGTTGGTTCATCCGCTAATATTAAATCTGGATTATTCATGAAAGCACGGGCAATTGCAACCCTTTGTCTTTCTCCCCCAGATAATTGATTTGGGTAATGATTTCTTCTCTGAGATAGTCCAAATGCAGCTAGCAAATGATCTGCACGCTTTTCAGATTCTTTTCGGTCTTCTTTCTTTAATTTTGCAATGTAGAGCAATTGTTCTTTTACATTTAAATATGGAACGAGATTTGCAAACTGAAAAATGAACCCAATCTTTCTTAAACGAATATCTGTCATTTCCTTTTCTGATAAATGCGTGATGTTTTGCTCACGAATATAAATGTTTCCTTTTGATGGTGATAATAACGCACCAGCAATCGATAACAAAGTACTTTTCCCTGATCCAGAGGGACCAACAATTCCGATAAACTCTCCTGCTTTCACATCAAGTGAAATCGGATGAAGGGCAGTTACTTCTGTATTCCCTTCTCCATATACTTTACTTACTTCCTCTAATTTTAATAATGAAGTCATTACATGCCACCTCCAATTGCTTCTAATGCATCAACTTTTAATACTTGATATAAGGAAATAAGCGTTCCTAGTATACTAATAACAATAAAGATTCCTACATATTGACCAATCATTGCTGTTGTTAATAAGAATGGCATACTTTCTGGTAAAATTCTTTGCAATCCTTCTACCAATACGATACTTATCCCCATCGCGACAACAGATAAGAATAATGCTTGCACAACTAAACTATTTGCTAAATACGAATTTTTTGTTCCAATTGCTTTTAGTACACCTAATTGTTGTGTTTTTTGTAGTGTAATGACATAGAAGAACACACCGATTAATAAGGCAGCAATGACAAGCAAGAATGCAATGATCATCGTTAATGTTCCTTGTTCCTCTTTATAACCTGGAATACTTTGAAGAACTTCTTTTTTCTCTATCACATGTGCATTTTTTACCTCTTTATCAGTACGAAGTGCAATTGCGCTGTAATCCTTTTGATTTGGCTGTGTAATTTCCCCCCATACATCTTGATTCACATACACAACAGGCGTGTGACTAAACATTTGATCTTTCGTAAAGCCAACGATTTTGAATTCTTTTTTAGAAACGGGATCAATAATTGTATCTCCAATATCTATGCCTTTTTCTTTAATCGATTCATCAGCAACCATTTCATCTTGTGCTGTTCCTAATGCGTTTCCTTTCACAATCTTTGGTTCCAAGAACGTGTCGCGTTCACTCGCAAAAATTGCAATATCAACCTTTTTCGAACTATCCTTCTTTTCATACGTGGAAACTTTCACATGAAATGGTACAGCATCTTTTGCATCTACTTGCCCTACTACATCATCCACATCTTCTTTCTTAATTTGTGAACGGAGTAACTTATTTTCCGCATCATTTGCTAATACAAATTTTGTTGCATCCATATTTTGAATTGATGAAGCATTGTCATACGATAAGCCATTTGCTAATCCAGAAATCACAAGGACTAAAAATGATAATAAAATCATGATGAGTCCGATCAATCCATATCTTAATTTTGATTGTTTTAATTCACGCAGAGCTAAAAACATTTCGCTCGCTCCTTCCTATTTCTTTCTATGCACTAATCTTAAAAAAGAAATATGAACGGAATATGAACAAAAGATTACAGAAAAACATGCCAAACAAATAGAATAATCTTCAAAAAATATTAAAAATTATTCTGTTTATTGTTTTTCAGCTCTATTTTAAAGAGGAGTGTAAAAATGGACAAACAGCCTTATAAACACTCACTCTCTGTAATTTTTTTATACTATTTTTATTTAATGAGCCGTAATCCTCCACCTCAAAATTTACTAAAAACACAAAAGTTAGGCGGGAGATAATGTGCTCGTAAAAGCTCGGTTGGTGAAGATGAATAATCAGTTATGTTATAGACGTTTCCGTACCCCTTTTCGAGTTTTGAATTAGACACATCTATCAATTGAAGTTCTATAATGTATTAAGAAAGCCATTATAAAAAGCTAAACGAAAACAATTATTAAAAATCGTCATTACTTCAATAATTGTTGTACTTATTCTATTACCTATCCTTTATAAAACTAGCAATTATTTTGCAGCGAAAAGTTCTACAAAACTTCACGAAAGGCTCTTTTTACATAATGAAATTGCCGAACCTAATATTCAAATCGATTCTCAAGTGACGAGTAATACTTCCGTGTTTGGTGGCAACATTGTGACAAATCGTTCTAAAAATATTAATGGTTATTTAGTAAGATGGAGCACACTCACAAGTTCGTATGATTGGCTTCGTATTAATATCAATCTTCAGTTACTGCCCCCTTATATGTCCTAGTGACAGGGTTCTTACCATAGACCGCAAAGCACCATGATGTCAATGATTCTCCTAATTCGAATGCTCTTTTTTCATGATTTAAATGTAATGAATTATAGTATTTCTATATACCCTTCTGCTCCATTCACCCTGATTCTTTGTCCATCCTTGATCAGCTTCGTAGCATTCTCCACACCTACAACTGCTGGAAGACCGTATTCTCGGGCAATGACAGAACCATGGGTCATCAAACCACCTACTTCCGTAACCAAGCCTTTGATAGATACAAACAGCGGTGTCCAGCTAGGGTCGGTAAAGGCGGTAACCAATATATCTCCCTCTTCTAAATTCGCATTTTCCATATTTAAGATGACACGTGCTCTTCCTTCGATAACACCGGAAGAAACAGGTAGACCTGCAATAGCATTAGATGGGAGATGTTCCCGTTTGTATTCACCTACAATGATTTCACCGTCAGACGTGATAACACGTGGTGGAGTTAGTTTTTCATATAATTTGTACTCGTCTTTTCGTTTGCTGATGGTCTGGTAATCTAGTTTGTTTGTGCGTACGACTTCGTGAAGTTCTTCAAAAGTGAGATAATATATATCTTCTGTTTCATGAATAATGTTGGCTTGTACGAGTTGTTCGGCTTCTTTCAGTAAAGCCTGCTTATAAACGAAGTAGCGATTAATCATGCCGTATTTTGGATATTCCCGATAACCGATGAAATTCCGGATTAGGTCGATCATTCGTTTTGTTTCTTTGGCTTTTTGTTCACCATCCGGTAATTGCTTCAATCGATCTAATAACTCTTGTTCTTTTTTCAAAGCTTCCTGTCGCCCTTGCTCAAATTTCCGATTGCTAGCATTAGGCTCAAAGTTTTTGATATTACTAAGAATCACGGGGACAAGTGTAGTTGGTTTTTCGCTCCAACGAGTTTTAGTAATATCGATTTCTCCGGTACATCGCATTCCGTATTTGCTGAGATAATCATAGATAGCGTCTTGGGTTTCCTGTCCACCATCAAACTTAACCAGTTCATCCAAAAAGTTATCATCTTTTACATGTTGTAAATAAGCAATTACTTCTGGATAAGGACGAATCACATCTGCGACATCCAATAGCGCCAGACCCATTTCCGAAGTAATATTGTTTGGTACAGATTGAGAAAGCGTATCTGCTACGTTTTTTTCACCTAACCACTTGTTCATTTTTTCATTGATCCATGTTGAAGCATCCATAGCAGCCATAAACACAGCTGAACTTTGTGGGTCAAATAAAATCTTCTTTAATATCTGGATATCTTCCAGAATAAAATCAAATAAATCCGATCCTAATTTCGTTTGGATGTTTTGTTTTAACTCTTCTATCGATGTTTGACTACTCTTAATCAAATCAGAAACGATTGTCGGGTCGTTTTCGATTTGTGCCCTAGAATCCGTAGACGACACACTTTTATTGCTTTTACCAGAACTCTGTTCTTGCTTATCATTTGGTAAAGATTTTATGAAATCTCCTCGCTCTATTATGGTCATAAGTGCGTCTTTCATGAGCGGATCGTGTTGTCCCATGCCATCTAATAACATTTTTCTGCTGTCAGGTGAAGCCAGCATATGTGTGACATCAACAAACAACCTTCCACCAGCTTTACGCATGGGTGCATTAGTCGTTAACAGGAAAAAAGACAATCCCAGTGGTTTCAGGGGATCGGTCATCATTTGTTGGTGACCAACAGATACATACACGTGATTCTCCTGATCATTTGCTTCAGGAATGGGATACAAAGTAGTAATTGGTCGACTCTGGACAATATAAAATGTATCATCAACCAAACACCATTCGATATCTTGTGGACAACCAAAATAAGTTTCGATCTGTCTTCCTGTGCGTGCTAGTTGTAAAATTTGTTGTTCAGTAAGTGTTTGAGTCTTTTGCTGATCGGGATCGATCTGCTGGGTCTCTGTTCCGCCTTCTTTTAGTCCATAGATAGCCAATTTTTTGGTTGCTATCATCTTATCGACGATTTCCTCTTCCTGTACTTTATAACAATCGGCAGATACCAAGCCAGAGACCAGTGCTTCTCCAAGTCCAAAACTGGCATCGATTGATAGCAGCTTTCGGTTAGAAGTAATCGGATCAGCGGTAAATAAAATCCCTGAAGCCTGTGGGAAAACCATCCTTTGAACGATAACGGATAAATAAACTTGACTGTGGTCAAATCCATTTTGCATACGGTAGATTACCGCGCGATCCGTAAATAGGGAAGCCCAACATTTGCTGATATGCTGCATGATCGCTTCTTTACCGATGATATTTAAATAGGTGTCTTGTTGACCAGCAAAAGAGGCATGTGGTAAATCTTCAGCAGTCGCACTAGAACGTACTGCATAAGCATGTTCATCACCAAACTGGGAGAGATAGTGAGCAACAGCCTTCACTACATCGGAAGGAATCTCTACTTCCATAATGATTTTCCGAATCTTCCTGCTGATTTCACCAATTTGATCTCGATCCTCTACTTTTAGCAATGTTAGTTGATCCAACAATGCGTAGAAGGCTTCGTTTTGTTCGAGGGCTTTTTGATAAGCTTCTGTCGTAACACAAAATCCTTCTGGCACTTGTATTCCATGAATCTTCGATAGTTCCCCTAAATTCGCCCCTTTTCCTCCGGCGAGCAAAAGTTGCGTTTTATCGATCTCCCGAAACTCTAGTACATATGGTTTCATTTCTTTCCCTCCCATTTATCGCTCAATACCAAGACGAATCATATTTCAAAAATTGTTCATCTGCTCAACCAATTACGCTGTCCACTCGTTCCTGCTCCTGGCGAAGTTCCATGTTCATATCAAACCCTCCTTTAAAAAAATAAAAATAGTGGTTGACTGAAAAGGATTTTATGATGTATAATTAAAATAGGGATAATTTGTAGATAAACCCTTTAACAGTGTATAACTATATAAATTTACCACAGGTTTTCTTTTTTATCAATGAATTTACGCAACCACTGCTATGATGGATTATAATGTTACAAAATTTAAAGGAAGAAAAAACCATTTCACAAGACAAATGACGCTACACTAAATGATATCCAAATATCCAATCATTTAGTGTAGCGTCAGGAAAATACGAATTTACAACGTTAAGAAATTCCCATATTAAAAAGCCCCCTTTCTTAGTATTAATATTAAGAAAGGGGGCTTTTTTCGTTACCCCATTAAAGCGCCCTTTAGTGGAGTAACTTTATTGCTACTCAACAGTTCCTTAATCCGCCTTTCAGTTCAGATCTTCTTTTCACTATAAAAACGCCCCTTTAGATAAACAGATCCAAATGGGCCAAACGTCGCAACTTTATTCAAAACATCGCGTCTTTTTTATAAACACCGTGACTTTATTTAAAAGCAACAACACAAAAAACACCTAATAGAAAATGATGTATCGTTGTAACCTAGTTTTAAACATTTCTCAGCTAATCCAATAATAATTCCCTCCATTTTCTCCCTTGATGTTAAAGCCAACACAGCCGACGTATTAGCAATCAAGCAAAGAAGAGATGCAGAATCAATCACCACTATGCATTTTTAATTTTGTATATCCATTTGTAAATTTCTCTTTTTTCTTCAACTTAATTTTGCTTTCTGAAATAAACAGTCCAGCTAATGTAAGAATTGTCCCCAACACAACCAGATATGTCATTTGTTCGTGTAAAACAATCATAGAAGTAAGTACCGTAATGACAGGGACCACGTAAATATAGACGCTTGTTTTAACGGTCCCTAACGCTTTAACGGCATAGTTCCATGTAATAAAGCAAAGAGCAGAAGCGCCAAGGCCCAAGAATAATATATTGAATAAGGAAACGGGATTTGCAAAACGTTCCAGTTCCAGTTGAAAGTCAAACAAGAATAGAGCAGGAATCATTAGTAAAATCCCATAAAAAAAACACTCTTCTTGTCGTTTGGATCGTATTATATCCATAACTACTGATTTTTCTAGTTAATACAGAATAAGTAGCCCAAACTAGAGTAGCTGTTACTGCTAACAAATCCCCCAATGGGTTTAGGTGGAAATTTGAAGTTCCATTAAAGCTGATGAAGTAAATACCAGTAATTGCAACAACAAATCCAATGAAAAAATTAATCCGTAACGGTTCCTCTTTCAAAAATAGATATGTGAGAATGACTGTAAAAAATTCATCAGAACTTTTCAATTTAAAAATAATTGATTTTGCAATTTGAGCTACTTCACAGCCAATTGCGTCTGCTGCCTCTTGTGCAGTACGTGTACTCTCTGGCAATTCTACTACTTTATTTTTTAAACCTAATTCTATTAATTTATTTTGTACAATTTGCGCACTTTCTTTTAACATTTTGATCACTCCATTCTTTACATATGTGTTTATTCCACACTTTTATATGACTTCCTGTGGAGAAAAACTAAAAAACATTTCTAATACCAAGATCATTCACATTATAAATCGCATACCTAATAGTAAACAAAAACGCTCAGAAAATATCATTCTGAGCGTTGATTTATGATTTCGCTTATTCAGTTAAAACACCCGTTAGTTTAGTAAACTATTTTCATTTCAGACAATATCGTTTTCAACTCCATTAATTCATTTATTACCAAATCAGCCTGAGCGAGTTCATCTTCTTGTGCAAAGTCAAAATTACATCCAATTGCAATCAAACCATTATCTTTAGCTGCATTTATATCGGACAGGCGATCTCCAACTACTGCTGCCTTTTTTATATCATATTTTTGTATAATTGTTTTAACTAAATCTCCTTTATCGAGCGTTTGTATTTGCTCAATACTACATGTTTCAGTAACCCAATGATCCAAGTTATAATAACTCACAATTGCTTGCAAATATTCCGTTAAACCATTACTCGCTATGTAAATGGAACAATTATTTTCTTTTAAATAATTGAAAATTTTCTTTACATTAGGGTATAAAGCACCTTTTCCACTCCTTATATTTTCAACTAATCTTTCCAGAAAATAAGCATCCGTTTGCTCTCTTACCTCATTGGAATGATTAGGTAACAAAACTTCCCAAACTTTTGGTAAAGGTACACCCATAATTTCACGGTATTTATCAATAGGGGTTACTGTATCCCATAAATTTAGTGAACGTAAATGGTTAAAAGTATCATCAAGTGATACTTCTAAAATTTTTTCTGTTTGAAATAAAGTTCCATCCATATCAAAAATCAGTGATTGTAACATTTCTCTCTCCCCTTTTTATCATTGCTGAATAACTTCTAAAGTTTAACATAAAATCACAATGGACTTTTCCTCTTTTCAAAATAGTTCAGAAATAACACAGCATTTAACAATCAAATTAACACCATAATTCAAACAATGACAATGGTTATTATCAATCTATTATTGAATATGCTATTACGAATAATAAAGTTCTTTAAAAAATAAAAAAGTCGTATCGTTTTGTAAAAAAGATGAACTAAAATATCCTATTTTACTAAAGAAGAATCTCGATTTTTTTCACTACCGGGATCAGGTTAGTTGAACAATTTATAAATTGAATAGTTTTAAGTTCTATAAAGCATTTCTTTGTAATGAGAAATGCTTTTTATCTCCGTCTAAAACTAACGCTTGTTTAGTAATAAAAATATCATTATAATAAATAAAAATTTATTGTTAAACGATAAATAATGTGTTAAATTCAAATTGACAATAAATAAGTGAGGTGCTTTTTATGAAACGAGTGTCAACGATCTTTTTAAAGATCGCTGTTATTCTTATTGGAATTCCGATTCTTGCTTTATGTGTATTTGGCTTACCTTGGTTAGCTAATAATCCAGTAAATCCAGATTATGCCCATATACTATATCCCATTTTAATCATTATGTATGTATCAGTGATACCGTTTTTCGTTGCGTTGTATCAAGTGTTCCTACTTCTAAGCTACATTGACAAGAACAAAGCTTTCTCGGAATTATCTGTAAGAGCTTTAAAAAATATAAAATACTGTGCAATCACAATCAGTATCTTGTATGTGGTAGGCATGCCACTCTTTTATCTCATGGCGGAGATAGACGACGCCCCAGGTATCATATTAATCGGATTGATTGTTATTTTTGCTTCAATGGTGATTGTAGTCTTTGCTGCTGTTCTTCAAAAACTGTTAAAAGAAGCGATTGATATAAAATCAGAAAATGACTTAACGGTCTGAGGTGATTAACATGGCAATAATAATCAATATTGATGTGATGTTGGCTAAAAGGAAAATGAGCGTAACAGAACTTTCAGAGAGGGTTGGAATAACAATGGCTAACCTTTCTATATTGAAAAATGGAAAGGCAAAAGCAATTAGATTTTCCACTTTAGAGGCAATTTGCAAAGCATTGGACTGCCAACCTGGAGACATTTTAGAATACAGAAATGACGAAGACAACCAAGATTCATAAAGTGAGGCGCAAATCATGAGAGCACTAAAACAACTCGTTCGTTTCGGCTTTGAGCAGGCCCTATCGTGTTTGTTTCCTGTCGTTATTTTTGCCTCTTTGGCTTTTACACAAATCATGCCGTTTCCCTTTCTATCACGGTATGACTGGTTGCTCATCATCTGTCTTCTGATGCAGTGGTGGATGGTTCGTTCTGGACTTGAAACACGTGATGAACTAAAGGTTATTACATTGTTCCATCTTATTGGACTTGCTCTTGAACTTTTTAAGGTACATATGGGCTCCTGGTCTTATCCAGAGGAAGGATATTTCAAAATTTTTGGAGTGCCTTTATATAGCGGATTCATGTACGCCAGTGTAGCGAGTTATCTTTGCCAAGCGTGGAGGAGGTTGAAAGTTGAACTAGTTAGGTGGCCACCGTTTTTAGTAGTTATCCCTCTTGCAACTGCGATTTATTTGAACTTTTTCACCCACCATTATTGGATTGACGTTCGTTGGTGGTTATCTGGACTTGTAATTATCGTCTTTTGGCAATCATGGGTCACATACGAAGTTGATGGAACTCGTTATCGTATGCCACTCGCACTTTCTTTTGTGCTCATCGGATTTTTTATATGGATCGCTGAAAATATCGCAACGTTCTTTGGAGCTTGGAAATATCCAAACCAAATCGATGCATGGAATCTCGTTCATCTAGGAAAGGTGAGTTCATGGCTTTTATTAGTGATTGTTAGCTTCCTTATAGTAGCGACGTTAAAACAGGTTAAGGAGAAAAATCCCACCGAGGTAGATACTAGTCAATTTTTATAACTGTTAAGAACCCTCTTAAAAAAGGTTGGATCCTTAGTACTTTTTAGCGTACAAAATTCCGAATCAGACGCATTGGAAAAAGCAACAATTCGAATTGTTGCTTTTTTCTTTATAAATAGCTTTTGATAATATTACGGGAATGCATTTATTAGGGTTTCTTGTGAAAATATTCACTTAAATTATAGGGGGCTACTGTTCAACAAAAAAAGCATACCAATTCGTATGTGAATTGATATGCTAATTCATATAATATTTAAAGTGTTTTTCTCCGAAAACGGAACTACTTATTTCAAGTAGTCCTTCTCATTATTTAGGTAATTCAATTCGAAACTTTGTACCTTCTCCTTTTACACTCTCCACTGAAATTTTCCCGTGGTGCAATTCAACAATTTTCTTTACAATAGATAAACCTAAGCCACTTCCTTCCACATTACGAGCCCTCGCTGTATCTACCTTATAAAATCTATCAAAAATCCGATCCACTTCTTCTTGTCCCATACCAATCCCGCTATCTGAGATTGAAATCACTACACTCGTTTCTAATTCTCGCGCTGCAAATGCAATGGTTCCACCACTATCTGTAAACTTAATACTATTTGTAAATATATTTGTCCAAACTTGATGAAGTAAATTCTCATCGCCTTTTATATTCACGTTGGGAACATCAAATTCAACCGCAATGTCTTTTTCACGCCACTTCCATTCCAACATAAAAATGACATCTTTCATTTGCTTATGTAAATCAAACTCTTTTATTTGAAGAACTTTTTCCTCTTTATCTAAAGAAGCAAGCGTGAGCAACTGTTTACATAAACTAGACATTCGCTTACTTTCGCCCTCAATAATTTGCAAATAATGTTTCCTTTCATCTTCTGTCATCTTCTCTGACTGTAATGTCTTTGAAAAACCTTGAATGGAAGATAATGGAGATTGAAATTCATGAGATACGTTGGAAACAAACTCTTGTCTCATTTGATCTAACTCTTTTATACTTTTCGTCATCTTTTTAAAACTTGTAGATAATGTCCCAATTTCATCTTTTCGTCTTTCTTCTAATTCAATATCATATTCACCATTCGCAATTTTTTGCGTCGCTTTTGTAAATGTTTGAATCGGACGAATGATATAACGCGCTGCAACAGCAATAAAAATGATACTTAATACAACAATAAAGCCAAGCAAAACCGCTAAGAAAATCCTCATTTCACCAAACTGCTGCTGAATATCAGGGCGAATAAATAAGGCATATTGCTTATCACCATTTTTCAGTGGAACCCCTACACTATTAATTAATTCATTATCAAAGAAACCTGTTATAAACAGACGGGTTGGATAAGTAGAAACACCATTGTATACCTTACCTTGTAAAACTTCATCAATTGTAGCATCGTTAATTTTTAAAGTCCGAAAAGCATTTCCAATCCGTTTCCCCTGCTTTTGATCATCTACTACATAAATCTCATAACCTAATTTCGCAATAGAATGCAAATACTCATCCTTCGTTTCCTCATTCTGTTTTTCATACAAATGTTTTACTTCCTCAGCGTAACGTAAAATTTTTTCACTATTATATGGTTTTAATTTCACTTGATAATAAACATTGGTTAATAAAAAACCAATGACACTACTAAGAAGCATAATCCCAATGGTAATCAATACAAATCTAGAATAAAGTGATTTCATCTTATTTCAGCTCCAACTTATAGCCAAGTCCACGTACCGTTTTAATTTGAAAATCATCCGTGCGCTTTGAAAAACGATCTCGAAGCCTCTTAATATGAACGTCTACTGTACGCTCATCCCCCTCGAAGTCCATTCCCCACACAAGTTCAATTAACTCTTCTCTCGAAAAGGTTCTACCTGGATAACTCGCAAGTTGTGATAACAATTCAAATTCCTTTAACGGCAGTAAAATTGTTTGATCATTACATTTTACTTCAAAGCGTTTTCTGTCAATCGTTGTCCCATGCAGCGTTATTACGTCTGCACTCAACATTTGATAACGACGAAGTAAAGCTTTCATACGAAAAATCACCTCTGCTGGCTCAAATGGCTTCACAATATAATCATCTGTTCCTGAAATAAACCCTTTTTCTTTATCCACCAATTGATCTTTGGCAGTTAATAAAATAACGGGTATATCATGATATTTTCTAATTTCTTCGCATAAAGTATATCCATCAACAAATGGCATCATGATATCAACAATGGCAAGGTGAATATTTTCTTTTTCTAATATAGATTGCGCTACCTTTCCATCCTCAGCTTCAAAAACTTTATAGCCTTCCTTTTGTAAGTGATAATGTAGTAATTCTCTAATATGCCCGTCATCATCTGCTAATAAAATATGTATCATATTCGTTAAATCCTTCCTTGTTTATCCTTCTACACCATTACATTAAGAAACAATTGTGTTTTTTGCAAGAAAAAGCTTGCATTTAAAATTAAATATATACAAATATTAATAGACATTACAAATGAAAGCCTGTATCTTCGATTACTAAGTAATTTTCGATACAGGCTTTTTTATTTAGCCTTACCTCTTCGTTCGTTAAGCTGTAAAACCCGCTTGTTTGTAGGAGCTAAAAAGACCGGGCAAGTCGAAATCCAAGGTCGTCAATGCAAAATGACGGATGACTACGACGACGACACGAAGCTCCGCACCCCCTGGCCTCTTCAGCCCAGCTACCACCTCGAAAAATTCGGTAGGATCCGTACACTTGTTCATCATATAAATCAAAGCACCACTCCCAAACATTCCCTAACATATCATACAGCCCCCATGCATTCGGTTCCTTTCTGCCTACTTCATGGATTTTGCCTCCTGAATTTTCATTATACCAGGCAATCTTATCAAGCTCTCCATATCTATAACCAGTAGTCCCTGCTTTACATGCATATTGCCACTCTGCTTCTGTAGGAAGTCGATAGCCGTCAGATTCCCAATTACAAATAATGTTTTCACCATCATTACTTATAGAATAACACTCTTTCAGTCCAGCTTTCTGTGAAAGTAGGTTACAAAAATAAATTGCATCATTCCAAGAAATATTTACAACGGGATTTAGATCTCCATCAAAAGAATTAGGTGATTTATTTGTAATAGCATAGTATAGATCCATAGTTACAGGATACTAGGAAAGAAGAAACGATTTTATTTCAACTTTCCATTTGCTGTTTATTCGATCGTCTCTTAATTCTATTTCTCCCTCTGGAATTTTTACCATTGGATAGTCAATGTAACTCATTATTTCATTTGACACTCTCACTTCCTCCTAACGATCTTAATTTTACAAATCCCATCACATTCAAAACCATTTAATCAATACAAAAATTACGTTGTTTTTTTACAGATAACTATCCATTAGCCATTCACGCAGCGCAAGCACTACACCAAAGAGAATGAAAATGGATAGAACCTGTTCATGCTGTTTTATGGCTTGGAGAGGAAGTTCGATCGATCCATTCCGTTTGCGCTTATAGTAAAAAAAGATAGTAGGGATATTCAATCCTTACTATCTTTACTCTTAATATTTATATGTCTTGAATTTGATATGCTGTCTTTTCTCTATTCTAAAGAATGTATAAAAAGTCCGCTACGAAGCTTCGGTTCAAACCAAGTTGACTTTGGCGGCATAACTTCTCCCGCATCGGCAATTGCTAATAAATCTTCCATTGATGTAGGATATAAAGCAAACGCTACTTTATAATCACCACGATTTACAAGGCGCTCTAGCTCCTCTAAACCTCGAATACCACCAACAAAATCAATGCGTGTATCAGCACGTGGATCGTGAATTTGTAGTACTTGACTCAATAAATGCTCTTGTAAAATAGACACATCTAAACGTTTTACAACATCATGGACATCAAATGTTTCTTCTTTCACAGTGAGTTTATACCATCCCTGATCCAAATACATACCAAATGATTTTGGTTCAGTTGGTTTATATGGAGAAACACCTGCTTTTTCCACATAAAAATATTGTGAAATTTGCTGTAAAAATTGCTCCTCAGATAAACCATTTAAGTCTTTCACAACACGATTATAATCCCAAATCGATAGTTCATCATGAGGGAATAACACAGATAAAAAGAAATTAAACTCTTCTTCTCCTGTATAGTTCGGATGTTGTTCCCTACGCATTAGTCCTACTTTCACAGCAGATGCTGATCGATGATGTCCGTCTGCAATATATAAGGAAGAAATCTCTTCAAATAATTCTACTAATGCAGAAATCGCATCAGTTTCTGCGATTTTCCATATTACATGCTCTACACCATCATCAGCAGTAAATTGATAAATTGGCGTGTTATTTTCTTGCCAATTTGCAATTAACTTTGTTACTTCTTCTTTTGCACGATATGTTGAAAAAATTGGACCAGTATTCGCATTACATATATCAACATGACGAATACGATCTTGTTCTTTTTCATGACGGGTCCGTTCATGCTTTTTAATCGTATTATCGGTATACTCATCGATTGATGTACAAACGACAAGTCCAGACTGCGTTCGCCCTTGCATCGTTAATTGATAAATATAAAGACATGGCTCTTCATCTTGAATCAATATTTCTTCTTGCATTAAACGTTGTAAATTTTCACTTGCCTTTTCATATACACTGTTATCATATGGTGAAACAGCCGGGTCTAAGTCTATTTCAGCTTTATCAATATGTAAAAAGGAATATGGATTTCCCTTTACAACTTCTCTTGCTTCTTCACTATTTAACACATCATACGGCAGTGCTGCAACTTGTGCAGCCTTATCAGATACTGGACGAATAGCCCTAAATGGTCGAATTGTCGCCAAATTTCTCTCTCTCCTTTATACAATCATTCGAACAGCTACTACACCTGTGATTTTCTTTATGTTTTCAACTACATTTTCTTTAATTATATCAGCAATTCCATTATCAATATCAATCATTGTATATGCAAAGGAACCTTTGCTACGGTTAATCATATCAGCAATATTAATATGGTGTTCCGCTAAACAGCCTGTAATTTGCCCCACCATATTCGGAACGTTTTGATGCATAATCGTAATTCGTTTCTTTCCGACATAAGGAAGTTCCACATTTGGGTAGTTTACTGAATTACGAATGTTTCCTGTTTCTAAATAGTCACGTAACTGGCGAGCGGCCATAACTGCACAATTCTCTTCAGACTCATACGTAGAAGCTCCAAGATGAGGTGTTGCTGTCACATTTTTCAGTTTTATTACATTTTTATTTGGAAAATCAGTTACATAATGATTAATAATTCCTTCTTCTAAAGCTTTTGCTAACGTAACTTCATCCACAAGTTCTCCTCTTGAGAAGTTAAAGAGACGGACACCTTTTTTCATCGTTTGTACAGCATGTTCTCCAATAATACCTCTCGTTTGATCTGTCAATGGAATATGCAATGTAATATAGTCACATGTTGAAAAGATTTCATCTAAACTAAATGCACGTTGTACGTGTGTTGATAATCGCCATGCTGTTTCAACAGATATATATGGATCATATCCAACAACATCCATACCAAGAGATAATGCATCGTTTGCTACAAGAGCACCAATTGCGCCAAGTCCAATAACACCAAGTCGTTTTCCTGCTATCTCTGAGCCAACAAATTGTTTTTTTCCTGCTTCTACAAGCTGCGGAACTTCTTCACCTTCTAATCCCGCTGTCCAACCAACCCCGCTTATTATATTACGTGACGACATAATAAGACTTGCAAGAATAAGTTCTTTCACTGCATTCGCATTTGCCCCTGGTGTATTAAAAACAACAATCCCGCTTTCTGTACAACGTTCTACAGGAATGTTATTTACACCAGCTCCTGCTCTTGCAATTGCCTTTAAATCTTTTGAAAATTCTTCTTGATGTAAGGAAAAGCTTCGAAGTAATATACCATCTGGATGATCTAATCCTTCTCCAACCTCATATCGCTCTCCCTCAAAAATTTGCAAGCCTTTTTCAGCAATTTGATTTAATGTTTGAACGCGAAACATTTCCCCATCTCCCTATCTATTCTCTAGCTCAAAATCCTTCATATAATCTACTAATTGTTGAACACCTTCTACTGGCATTGCATTATAAATACTAGCTCGCATACCACCAACAGAACGATGGCCTTTCAATGTAACAAACCCTAACGTTTTAGCTTTTTGTAAAAATTGCTCATTTAAATCATTCGCTGGTGTTGTAAATGGAATATTCATAAGCGAACGATACGCAGGGTCAACTGGTGAAGTAAATAATTTTGATTCATCTAAAAAATTGTATAGAATTGCTGCTTTTTTTCTATTTTGTTCTTCCATTGCAGATACGCCGCCCTGCTCCTTTAACCACTCTAGTACTAGCTTCGTCACATAAATACTAAAGGATGGCGGTGTATTGTATAAGGAATTATTTTTACTATAAGTTTCATAGTTTAACATTGTCGGACAAGAAGTGTTCGCTTTGCCAATTAAGTCTTTTCTAATAATTGTAATCGTTAGCCCTGCTGGTCCTAAATTCTTTTGTGCTCCTGCATAAATTAAACCAAATTTCTCTATATCGTATTCTTCGGATAAAATATTCGAAGACATATCAGCAATAAGTGGAATATTCTCTAACTGTGGCAACTCAACATATTTCGTTCCTTCAATCGTGTTATTCGTTGTTATATGTACATAATCTAGTTCTTTCGGAATCATTGAAACATCTACATGTGGAATCGTTGAAAAATGATCTTCTTCTGATGAAGCAATAACTTCTACTCCCCCAGTTTTTTGAGCTTCCTGTAAAGCTTTCTTAGACCATGAACCCGTAAGCACGTATCCAGCTCTTTTATGTTCATTCATTAAATTTAATGGAACCATTAAAAACTGCAGAGATGCCCCTCCTTGTAAAAATAAAACATCATAATTCTCAGGAATGTGCATCAATTCACGAAGCAAGCTACTTGCTTCATCTATAATACTTTGAAACTGTGAAGATCGGTGACTCATTTCAATAACAGACATGCCTGTCCCATTATAATTTAAAAGCTCCTTTTGCACTTTTTCTAAAACCGGCAAAGGGAGTATAGATGGTCCTGCTGAAAAATTGTAAACTCTCTCCATCACTCTTACGACCTCCCTGTTTCTATATTTATCCCGCTTTAACGAGCAGTAAGCCTCCATCTCAAGATTTAGAGAGATGAAAGGATGGGATGTTTTAGGAAAACTGCCCGTAAAAGCCCGATTGGTTAAGGCTAACCATCAGTGGGGGAACCCCTACCCCACTGATCGAGGTTTCATCGTATTAATTTTTAAACTTTCTGAATTATAACCCATATAAAATATACGGTCAATTTGTTTTGCTTCATTAAGGCTCAAGACGCAATGGAACCGTTTGCAGATACATTTTTATCTATAAACATACAAAAAAGTGTTAAGCATTTTATCATGCTTAACACTCCATTCATAAATTTATAAGAGTTAATTGTCCGTAAAGAACCGGTCGAAAATTTGATAAATAGCAGAAAGACCAAAGAGCCAATAAATGGTATCTACAAGAGCTGGTGTAGAACCAAACCATTTCTCAACTACATTATAATCCAACGCCACAAACAACCAATTCAAACCGCCAAGAATCACCAAAATTACTGTAAGGTAAGACAAAAATTTCATTATGATTGCCCCCTAGGTGATAAAATGGTGAAAGGCCTTTCACTAAAATATATGTAACAAAATTCGAAACTTGCGCATTTCTTTATTAAAATTATTTTTTGTACCAGTCCTTTATAACCGTTTCAGCTTCCTTGCTATGAATCTGATACGCATGAGTTCGATTATTAGAACCAATAAACCATATTGAAAATCCTTTAAAGTATGGCTTAGACTCTAGAACATCTCGAAAAGCACGCCATCCATTAGATTGAATCTCTGGAGAAAATACTTTTGAAGCATTTGGATTCCATGGATTTTGCAACCCGAATTCTCGCGCTGGAATATTAAAACCTCCAAATTGAACTACCCCCACCTACCTCTACATGAGCTTGAGATGGGGGATTCATATGTTTCTGCTCAAACAAAAACACTTCCTCTCGTTCAACGAAGAGGATACAACGATATAGAAATTCAGTAGTGTCCTTAGGCAAGACGACCTCTTTCTCTCTTCCGAGGAAAACAGAAAAGGTACAGCTACTTTCTTCCTCTATCGAGGCGAAGAACACCATGCCATGCATCCAGTTCCTAGACCTGTTATCTGCTCTGGTGACAAGCGTAAGAGACTGGGACCAGGGATTCTTTTTTCATTACGCCAACAGTTTTGCTAGTTTTTTCTTTTCATTTTCAAATAAGTCTAATCGCTCGATTTGTAATGCCTCTTCCGGCTGATTTACATGATATAACTGATAGAAATGATGCGTACGAATATCCAATCGATTGTTTAATTGATGCCAATGGCTCCAGTGGTGCGCTTCTTTCTTTGGAATATAAGGCTGAAGCACTTGAGGAACTTTTTCTTTATACCCTAATCCACGACGCCCAATTGTAAAGGCGGCAGATTGATGGATTGAAATCCCCAATTTCCGCATATATTTCATCTTCCCTGAAATCGAAGTGTAAGCTGGATTGACTTGAAAGACAGCCACACCCCTTTTATCCGCACGACCCAGAATCGCGCTTGTCATCTTCTGATAAGCGAACAGACTCTTCATCCGATTCGCTCGCTTATTTCCGTACCGATCCCCTACCCTTGATTGCGTGGTATCTAACTTCTCTATTACAATCGGCTTGTTATACCGCTCCGCTAAGTCAACTAGGCGAATGGCTTCCGCTTCGATTATCTTTGTGATTTGTCCAGTGGATTTCCCTATAATGGAAAAGCGAAAGGAACCACTCCCTTTGTAATTTCCATCCTCCGTTACATTTGCCCAAGCAAAATGATCTAGATTACAATCTACCCCAATTACACCATCCGCTTTACTGTAATTTGTGTGAAGGTTTTCCGGTACATCGACTAAACATTTCACAATGTAATACTCCCCCTAGTCTTCAACAGACCACGCAATCGGTTTGCCATGTTTTTTCTTATTCTTACACTGTAATTGTTTTGTGATCACTTCCTCCATGATTTCTTGCCCATACGGGAATGTGACAGCTGGAAACATAACCTGTTTTCCTGTACTTGTCGTCATCCATAATTCCTGATTCTGGGTAACATACTGAAACACAAAATTTCCGTGTTTGGCATCTTTACGGCCAGATAGAATGAGTTGTTTATTTCGAGCATGGGAAAATAACGCTTTCCATTTGTCATGATTATGTATAAATTCATCGATTGTAAATTGAGACCGAAACAGTTTTTCACTTCCAAATACTGCGCTTGGAATATTCGTTTGATAAGATGAAAGTTTTTGCGTTAAACGGTATTTCCGGTGGGTTAGAAGGCCGATTTTCACCTGAATTCTTTTGATTTGAACATCTAAGTATTGGTGTTCAAACAGATATTCATTTAGCCAAATCAAGGTGTCTTTTTTACGGGATAAGGAGATGAGGTTGTTGTGCTTCGCGAAGCGGGTGTTTTTCAGAAATGTCAGCTTTCCTTTCACACAACTTTGTTTCATTTTACGAAGATTTGTCAGTTTTGTCCGTTCTTGTTTCAACTTTTTCTTGAGTTTCTTAATCTTCTCTTGTGTTTGCTTCTCATATATTTTTTGTAACTCCATTAAACCTGTAAACAGCGCCTTTGCTTCTTGCATCGCACTGTTTGCATAGTAATCATTCAATTGATAGTTCCGTTTGAGAACAAGATGAAGACTATCTGTATACATCTTACGGTTCCAACATTTTTCTCGGACGATTGTTTGAAACGCAAAGCGTTTCGCCTGATTAAATGTTTCGATTGTCTTTGTCAATATATCTACCATTTCATACGGCATATCTCTTTTATAGATTCGTTTCGAAAAATACGCTTTCTTCACCTGTTCTCACCTCATTTTGTTTGATAAGACAATTATACAATAAAAAGAACATACGTTCTACAAAAAATGATTTCCCTTAAAAAAGAAAAAACCGATTCATCCCCCACCTTCACTTCGTTTAGAGGAGGGAGTCTTCTCGGTTAAAATGATAAAGTCCTCATCAATATCATACATACAAATATGAAAATCCTTTATAAATAGTGATGGTATGGAATCACCATCATCTGTATATTTTATACGAAAATAATCCTCTAAAAAATCTTCAGATTCCATATTTCCTAGCCATAATAAGACAATTCCTTCTTTTTCCATACATACAATCTCCATCCATATACCGTTTTTTCAGCACACAAAAGTAATTCTTAAACCCTCTACATACTACACTTCAAAACTTCCTCTTTCATAGTCGTCTATCTTCTCCCAAACTATTATTTAGATCTTCCACCTTCATGTTCTCAAACACTACAACTGGATGATCAGTATTCTCTTTATAAGAGGAACAAATTATTTTTTTAATTCTATGTTATTTTAATGGTATAAAAACTTGATAACCTCCTCTGTTATATTATCAATGAAATAACACTTTCCATTCTCTACAACTAATTGCAGCTCACTACCCACCGGAAAAGAATAAACTGCTAGAATTGCAGGTTCGATTTGAGCTACTGTGTTAAAGTCACATACAACTAAGTTATCTGGATCATTTACGTAATCATCATCATCAATATCCGAAAAAAATCTCCAGCCATTATCAACACTCGTTACAGATTCATCTCTAACCAACCATTTTAATTTTCCATTCCCCTCCAAAATGTTTTTTGATACGATACAGCCGCCTGCATTTTTGATAAATTCTGACTTTACGTAATTGGACATATTCTCTCACCCTTTCCATTGTTTCTTTTTATGATTGTTAACGATTGTAAGCTTCTATACACTGTCATCAATAATTTTGAACCCACTATACTCAATTAAAGCTCTAAACACATCGCTCCCGCCATACGGCCATCCATAAGGATAAAATTCAATTCTCCCAATATTGTTTGTTGCCTTTTCACAAGAGACTAGTTCATATTCCCCAGAAGCAAATGCATCAATCATAGATTCAAAGTCCCATGGGGTTCTCAGTTTAGGGTCTGTTAAACGTTTTTCTACAGGGATTTGTTTCCATAAAATCTGGTAATGATGTAATTCTTCTTCCGTCGGCCACCAAAACTGTTTTAATACATCTTCTTCAAAATATTCCAGCCAAATAGAATCACTAGAATCTATCATCTCTTTTTCTTTCTCTTCTTTCAGTTTGTAAAAAAATTCTCTTAGTTTCTGAAAATGAGCTTCTTTGTGTATTACAAACTCAAAATAACAATTCGTCATGTACTCACCCCTATATTTGTATGACCATGAAACTATATTTCCCTAAATTATAACATTCCATAATTTGATTATGGTATACTATCGCTTTATAAGAAAGTTATTTCCACTTGAAAATTTTTATTAAGTAATAATAAAGTGAAACCTTAATCAGTGGGGGTTTTCTCCATCCCCACTGATTATTAGCCCTCACCAATCGGGCAACTCCTACAAGAGTAAGAGTCTTATACACATTATTTAGGTGTTAAAGTTAACCTTTTTCCATCTATTCCTTCTGTACTAAGCCTAGTAACATGATAACTTCCATTTACCCAGTCTTCTATTTGATCATGATACCAGCTACTTTTAAAATGTCCTGATTGCCCCGGTCCTACGATATGATAGCCATTAGACATATCCTTTGTATCTATCACAAATCGCCAAGATGCTCCGTGATTCACAATGCCATCATCTCCATAACTTGCTGCTTGAACCGTAATATTACTCCCCCCAATCGGGACAGGTTTTTCACGATTGAAAAAGAACGCGAGCACATCAGATGATTTGGACATAGGATGCGTAAAAGAAAGTTGATGATATTCTCCCCACTTCCATTTCGTTACGTCTGATCCATATTGTTTTTCAAGCTTTTTCATTACCTTTGAATACGATGTATGTAAAACTTCTGTGAAGCCTCCATATTTAGAGAACCATACACTGTTTTCTCCGCTCATTTGTTTCCGTATCAATTCATCAATAACTTGTTGTTTACCTTCAAATAATTCCATTACATCCTTTGGTATTTCCTTTGAAAATAAAGTATTGGATATTTCTTTCATCCATAAATGAAAAATTAACGGGGCCGCTTTTTCTTTATTATCGTAAAAATCCCAATTTGTAAGCTCTTTTATTCCCTGCTTCTCCACGTCCGATACGTTTACTTTATTCAGTTCTTTTAAAAACACTGGAGCAAACTCTCTTGCGTGAAGATTTTTTTGATCCATTTGCAGCTCTTGTAAATCCCTCGCAGTCAATTGATCCTTTTCCTGCAAAAACTCTTGAATACGCATTTGACGATACGGCTGCGCCCAAATGTGACTAATATGATACGGATAATCATCATTTATAATTTTATTATTGGCTGTCGAAATAAATCCCTGCTTTGGATTTATAACTTTTGGAAGTTTATCAAATAGAATATAGCCTTCCCATTCATATTCATCTGTCCATCCAGGAACGGGTAAAATCCCATTCCCTTTTTTCCGTACCGGTATGTTTCCGTTTGCTTTATAAGCAATTGTGCCATCTGTTGATGCAAATAAAAAGTTTTGGGTAGGAGTATGAAAATCTTCTAGCGCTGATTCAAATTCAGTCCAATTTGTTGCTTTGTTCATATTTAATACAGCCTTTAATTCAGCTGAAGGTTCGAGTGCCGTCCATTTTAGAGCAAAAACAGCCTCATCTTTATTTTTATAAGCAAATTCTGAAATGACCGGACCATGTCTCGTAATCGTTACTTCATAAGGAATTGTTTTTCCATCTTTCACTTTTATAGGTTCCTTCACAATCGTAGCTTTTTCCCATTTTTCGTTATACAAAAATTCATTTGGATTGTCAGGATTTCTTTTTTCAATATATAAATCTTGCACATCCGGACCTGTATTCGTAACACCCCAAGCAATTTGTTTGTTATGCCCTAACATAACACCAGGAACACCCGCAAAAATAACGCCGCTTACATTTATATCTTTCATTTCTAAATATGTTTGATACCAAATAGATGGTGTCGCTAAAGAAAGATGAGGGTCATCTGCTAATATAGGCATTCCAGATGCACTTTTTTCTCCACTTACTACCCAATTATTACTCCCATTAGATTCTGGAGGAATAATTGCTTTTGCAAAGCTTTTTTCCACATTCACATTCAGATCATTCAACTGTGCTAATAATCTAGGAGCATTCTTTGGATAAGTCGGAAATAGCTCATAGGCCTGGTCTTTTGAAAGATGTTGAAGTGCCCAAAATCGAAATGCTTGCCCATGCCAATGACCACCTAAATCAAAAGCCATATATTTTCCAATCGTTAAAGAATCAACCGGAGTCCATTCAGCAGGCTCGTATCCTAGTAAATGAAACTCTACTGGTAGTTTCCCGTCCTTTTTCGCTTCCTTTATAAAGGCATTTACTCCATCAGCAAACGACTGCAACGCATCTTTTGCTTCACCTGTATATTCGTTCACTGACGCTTCCGCTGCCCGTCTAAGCCCAAGTGTCCGAAATAATTTATCTTTATCTAGCGCGGCCTTCCCAACTACTTCGCTTAACGTGCCAGATGCTTGTCTTCTACTTAAATCCATTTAAAATAAACGATCTTGCGCCTGAACATACCCTTGTGAAAAATATAAATCATGCGCATTCTCAGCTTTAATATGAGGCACACCTTTTTCATCTCGTGTTACTTGAACCGATTTTTGCAATCCACTGACATGAACCGTCCCTTCTACCTTTGGCATTGACTTCATTACGAATGCATTTGCAAAAATTGCCGTGGCAACAAGTAAAACAAGAATAATACTACCAGACCAAATGACAATTCTTTTTCCCTTACCTCTTTTCTTTTTCTGCTTCACAACAACTTCCATACAGGCTCCCTCCTTTTTCAATGTATTCGCTTATATTAGGAGAGAACCCTTTCAGATTATAGAGAACCATTAATCTTTGATATGTAGAGCACTATTTACTTTTTAACATTCTTATCGTGAGCTGTCATACTCAAAAGGTAACGATAAAAAGCCCCAATAAATTTCAATTTACTGAGGCTCTCTTTTTTATTAAATACTCAATAGCAAACTCTTTATCTTAAAAGCATTTCTAACAAAGGAATTTTAAACGCACCTAAAAACTTCGGAATGACAAATGCGATAATAAGAAAAAGCGCTTCCACAGCTATCTTTTTCCATTTAGAATTCGATAAGTACTTCTGATAAAAATAACAGCTGACAAAAGCCATAAATAAACACCAATGAGAACTGGATATAAATGCGGCATAACCATTGGAAAATATTCAGTACCCATATCAGCAGTCGGATCGTCCCAAAACAAGGCTATCGTAACTGCAAAAAAAGCATGCAAAATTCATCATATGGAAAGCAGAAATTAAAATAAGTATCATTAATATAACTTTATCTTTAAATAGATTGATTAAATTATTTTTATAAGCCATAAAACCCACCTGTATATGTTAAATTAGTCTTTTCCTACCTCAATTCGATTCTACAATTTTATTGAGGTACTAACATTAACAAGTTGCTACCTCTTTTTTCTATACTAGATCATATATCGTCGATCCTATCCAAAATGTTAACATTATTTTCATCTACAACTGCTTTCATTTCATCTTTTTCAAAGATTACAAGATATCCAGAAGGCAATGTTAATACTTGAGTAAGAGAAGGCTTCAATTTTAATAATTCATATGCATAAAATGCTTCGTACTCTTCTGTGTCATGCTCATCATTAACAGGACCTATATACCAACCGGAGTCATCATTTTCACAATCTTTTGTTCTTTCTAAGTAAATATCATCTAATTCCAATACATTTTTGGCAGCTACAATTTTGTCACAAAAGCGCAGTAACTCCCCTTCAATTGCTAATGACTTTACAAAACTCACTTGTGTTAATAGTATCCATAAAGAAATCGTCAAATCATCTGTCATATCTTCAAATGGATTCTTTGTATAATCATGTACGATAATATGAAATCCATCTTCCCTTTCATCAAGAAAATAAATCGACCAACCAACTTGTATAGAAAAACCATCTATTAATCGATCATTTTCTACTTCAGTTAAAAAATGAAATAAACCTTCTACCTGCACCGCGAAGCTCTTTTCTGCCTGAGCAATAAAAGTTTTATCTCCGATATTCTTAATGAACTTTTCCACTTATTTTCTCCCTCTTTTCACAAGTACCTCAATATCCTTCTAAATACTCACTCTATTATAATAAGTACTATTTTCTTTTTGAATATTTAGGATGGCTATAAATATCTCCATTTCCCCTCACTTCTCACTAAAATTTTATCAATCAATAAATGATCTCCGTCTTCCCCAACCTTTTCTATTATACTTTTCATTTTTTCAATTCCATTACTAGCATTACAATCACAAAAAACAAGAATATCTCTCGCTGGTATCGCAACCGCATATCCATTTGATACGAATTCTTTTAGTGAGTAATCCCATAAGTCGTCTAAAACAATTAAACTAGCTTCGAAACTCCCGTCAAGAATTAAAGCAAAACACCCTTCCGATAGCGTGTGAACCCGTAGTTCTTTTTCATCTGCTAATTTATAAAGATTATCTATCCCGATTTCTAATAACTGCTCCTCATCTAAGCCTCCTTCTGATATATGCCTATTTTGAACATATTAAAAATAATCGTTTTGATCGTTCTCAACTAAAAAAGTAATAATTAGGTCTTCATTAAAATATGTATGAACAAAACTATTTTCTTCAGATAAAGTAAAACACTCTTCATCAAGATCCTCTTTTACTATTGGTTTTAAGTATGCAACTGCTTCCTTACAAAATTGGATTGTCATATAACTACACCCCTATAATTTCTATAACAATACACACCAATTAACAGATATAAAGCCAACAAAACACTACCAAATTGATCGGAAACTTAATCGAGAAATGAGTACCTTTAAACTTGCACTAAGATGCCGATACTCTTCCGTTTCAAAATCTTCTATAACAATTTCTCCAGTACGATTGTTCATAAGAATTAACATCCCACTACTTTCAAATCCTATAGGAATATATATTTCATCCCCTTGTCTAATAAATAAATAATCTTGAACACGCTCTATAAATAAAAATGGTTCAACACCTGGTGTTACAGGGAATAAACTAATATTGTAATTATCAATCTAACCAATCATCTCGAGAAACCAATAGGAATTATAATATTCTTTTATATCAGAATAAAGATTAGCATTTAGTTCTTTTTCAAGTTCTTGAAAATTATCATATTCATCCTTCTCCTTTGGCTTCCAAAATATATAGCCATCCTCATCCTTTTCACCAATATATAAGCGCTTGTCAATCTCTACATTAAATGGAACCTGCGGGTGTGTTCCGTTCCAATCGCTCCATTTCAATAAGTAACTTTCAAAGTAACGTTGCATGATCGCTTTCAACGCTGATCACCTCTTCAAACATAAATTCGAAATCAACCCTTGTATACTTTCTGAAATCGTTTCAAATGAACCTCTCTCAAAATCTTCTAATCTAACTTTCCCATCTTCATTGTCAATCACAACTAACATTCCGTTACCTTCAATACCTATTGGGATATGTTTTAATCTATCTTGGTGGTTCCCCTTATAGCCCTTTAACCGTTCTTTAAATGAATTCAATTCAATACTCGGCAATACCGCTTCTAATTCAATATAATAATTTTTATAAAAACCATTTAATTCAGCAAACCAATAGGAATTAAAATACGTAGTAACTGTTTGATGAAACTGAACTCCCATTTCTTGCTCTAAATGGATAAAGTCGTGTACGATATTTTTTTCTACTGGTTTCCATAGAATATAACCCTCCTCATCTATTTCCCCATCATAAAGAATAGGATTCACTTCTTCAAGAACTGGTGTTTTTAATAGAAAATCTAAACCTTCGTGCGCTAATTTTATTCTTAACCTAAAGTATTGTTGCATTGCATTTTGAATAGACACACATATTCCCCTTTACTTCACTTAATTTTCCCCCTACAAATCTATCATCAAAAATGGATTTGTATCTCTTCAGTAAATACCTATGTAAATATGCCTCTAAATTAGAAGCACTCCATTCTTATTCACCTGTATCCATATCAACTCTCATCATTTCTACAGTTAGTTATTTACAACAAATCGGATTTCCTGCCCCCTCTATTCCTATCACAACAAATTTTATACTACTCTTTTTTTACTAACGCCCAAATTCCATACTGATTATAAAACAATTCATCTTCTGAAAAATGTCTACACTCCGTATGTTGTAATATGAAATGAGGATTATTTTCATCTAGACTAAATGTAGAATAGTCCGTTAAGCTAGGCTTTTCAATGAAATTATACAGACAAAAAACGTTCATTAATTCTTGAGCATATTGCGGAGTTACTTGATCTTTAAAAGTAATTACATCCGGTAGTCCAAAGCAATGCATACCACATGTATAGTAAAAATCCTCTTCTTCGATCACTGTTACAAAAGCTTGAAATAATTCTACTGCATCATCTGTATGATACATATCATTCCAGCTTTCAATTGTATTTGCAGTACCTGAGGATTCAACTTTCACACCCAGTCCTCCAGCTTTTACAAGTGCACTTGCAGCATCAACTAGCTTCCTTATCTTTTCAATGGATCCTCCTTCCCCAATTAAATACAACGTTAAAGAATGTTTTCTAATAAGATTAAGGTCTTCCTCAGTAAATGAATTATATCCAGAAATTTCAAAAGCTTCTGCTACTCGCTCATCATGTTCATATATATCAATTTCAAAAAAAATACTCGGATCCCCTAGTTTACTAATATAATTCCCAGCGAATATATATCCCTCACTTTTTCTTACAATTGCTTCAATAAGTTCACTTCTATTCTTTCATAAACCAGGTATACATAATACAACTTTTGAGCTTTCCATCTAACTCTCTCCTTATCTAAAACATTTCTCTATGTAAATACAAATACAATCTCCTTCTAAACTCTTTCATCTACTTATTTAAATTATTCCTTCTCTTACTTATAGCTTAATGCAATTTCTACTACTTCTTCAGGAGCTAGTTCTATATCATTCCAAAATATTAGGTCACTAGGTGCTGGATGGGGAACGCCACTATTATTAAATTGATTCACATATTCGCTATGTTCTGCTTCTTGTAAATCAAGATTATAAATCTTTTTTACAAGTTCAATAAGTTCCTCTTTGTTCATTTTACATTTCATATCATTCAACACCTCAAAAATATTAATGATACGTTACAGCACCAATAAATATAAATTCTAGATCCTCATATGTATCTTTTACTTTCTCTGCATCATATTGAAAATCATAAAGCAATATAACGGAATTAATACTCTCCTCTACATTTTCTTTTTTTATCAAATCTTTAAAATTAGGAATAATAATCTCACTATATGAAAAGTTCCTTAGAATATCCTCTATGTTTGTTTTAGGTTTCTCATAGAAATTAACTTCCATGTTATCTTCATCGTAGTAACCAAAATCAAAGTTAACTCCAAATTTTGACTGTATTATATCTCCATCTTCCGTATATTCCATATCAACATATTCTTGAAGATGATTAAATGATTGAGTAGTACCAAGCCACAACGAAACCATTCCACAATGCTCCATTTTGTCTCTCCTTATCATACTCTCCATCGTATAGAAACCTATTTCTTCGCTGTGAGCGCCCTGTTCTTGCAAAACTTTATTAATATGTAAGTTTTCTCGTTCTTTACTTTAGACTCCGTAAATATTATTCCCTAAAAATAATTGGATCTCTATTATAAATTGTTCAGTTTAAAAAATGTTTTAGACTGAACATCATTAATCCAATTAGATCTCTCAATTCTTATATCTTTAATTTAATAAAATAAAGATTTAGACTGGTGAATACGTTTCATTTCAGGAAAATAATTTTTATTAAAATATAGTATTAAACTAGATAGTGAATATACTATTTAAATTTAGAGAATTAATTCGATTTGGCGCTTAATATTTCAGACTTATACCTCCTACTTAATAAAGGGCTAGGCTGTTTAAACCTAACCCTTTCCCTTTTACTTTTACTTTTACTTTTACTTTTGTTTCACATACCTAATTGTGTTAAACGTTTTTGGACTAAAGAATTGGACGTTCTTACCATCAAAGTTTTGAACTTTATAAGGTATGTCTACATTCCTAGCTTCCTCTTCTTCTACACCGTCTCTAAAACTTTTCTCAATATGAATCGTGAATGCATAACCATTCGGGTTATATTTCCATGTACCAGTTAAGTAGTTCTTTTTATCAGGATACTCACCTTTACCATATGTTTCAAATGTACCATTCTCGTGTATTACCATTGAAACAATGTAACCGTTAGGGTCATCAAATCCCCATGTACCCACTAGTTCTTTACCGTCTTTAGATAAGTTTTCTTTTACTTTATCGTATTCAATGCCAGCTTTCTTATCTAAATCTTTTAAATCCTTAGCTGTTATCGTACCATCACCTAGTTTAATATTGTCTTCTATTGACTTATAGAATTTAGCCCAATACTTGTCTGCGTCTACTAGTTTTGCACTTGCTTCGTCCATTAACTCTTTATCCGTTGTTGAACCTCTAGTTGTTCTAGTAAATACTTCATTCACAAGTTTAAAGGACTCTCTAAAATACCCCATTGATTTCTCTACGTCTTTTTGTGTTTCTTTATATTCACTAGGTGGGTCTATCTCTACAAATTTATCAACTACCCCATTTAACTCTTTCAGTTTCTTTGGTATTTCTTCTTTCTTTTTCTTACCACTCATGACTTCATCAGTTGTTTGCTTATACTCTGCAAATAACTTATCAAATTCTACACATAAGTCATTAATCTTGTTTGGATAGTCTTCTTTTGAAACCTTAACTTTCTTAGCTACAGTTTGAGATTCAGATGCTTTATCCTTCTTAGGTGCGTCTGTCTTCTCTCCCCCACAACCGAATAATAACATGACTGGTACTGCTACACTTGCGATTTTCTTTGCCTTCATGACTTAATTGATACCCCTTCATTGACTGTTTTAATTATTAAATTTTTCCCATTATTTAGGTTATCTAGAAGTTCTTTCTCCATTTGACCGATGTTCTCTGTAGACGCTCTCCACTTTTTACCGCCTTCTGTTATCTTTTCTAAATCCTGTTTTACTTTATCTTCGTTTAACTCATTTAACGCTTCTTGTTGAAGTGTATATCCTTCATCGAATAAGTCCATTGCTTCAATGATACCTTGATGGTTATTTTTAAACTCTGTTGGCGATTCAATTTCTTTAATCCGTTTTGTTGTTGTTTTTAACTCTTTTCCCCTTACATCAAACTCTTCTTTTTTTGTTCAAATTCATTCAATAATTGTTCTATAATATATTCCTTCGGTGTCAATCCATTCAAATCATATCTGTGCGGTATTGTTTCAAACCAACAATTGAAAAAAGATTTATCACAACTATAAGGATTACACTTAACTAATATACGTTTTATGTACATTTCAATAGCTACTGTAAACTAGGAGATTATTCAGTTATTTACAAGAAGTTGTTTTAATTAGATTTCTGATTTAAAGGTCGAAATGCAAATCCACCAGAAATAATTTGTAGAATTACTGGAATAAATAAAAGGAATATTGACATAACCAATGTTACTAATGGGAGTAATATCATACAAAGTCCATATGCTATATTGTTAACCTTATTTACTGAACACGCTAAAACTAACAACCCTATTTGAATAATTAATACAATAGAATAATAAGTTAAAAGTTTATAATCAATACCTTCCATAGCAGTAATAGCTACCAACAATATAATAATAGAAATTATAATCCCCAAAATACCACCGATTAAACCTAGTACAAATTCAGGTGTTCTTTTCAATTCTAATATCCCCCTAACTATTAACATATTATGTATTTCATGCCTATTTATCTATATTATCAAATATAAATTGGAAAAACTATGCATAAATGTATTTAATTCAATAAACAATTGTGTATGTTAATAGTATTGCTTTGAAATAAAGATTATCCAAAATACTTTGCAAACCTATATGCTTGTTTCTCAAGCTTTCGTAACGGTGAAAACAAATTTAAATCGGATTACCTTATTTCATACAGACCGAGGAAATGAGTTCAAAAATAAGCTGGTTCATGACACGTTAGAGACCTTCCAAATCAAGCGTTCATTAAGTACAAAAGGCTGTCCATACGATAATGCAGTAGCGGAAGCAACCTACAAAATTTTTAAAACAGGGTTCGTTCGCGGTCGTCATTTCGCAAGTTTAGAAGAATTGACCTTAGAATTGAACGACTACGTAAACTGGTTTAACAATATTAGAATCCATGGAACACTAGGCTATTTGAGTCCTGTTCAGTACAGGCAGGAACACCTTAAAAAAATTGTCTAGTTTCGTGTTGACATACCATGTTGAAGAACGAAAAAGATAAATAGAGCTACCAAAAAAGAACAGCTATTCTTCAACCTTCACACCCGTTTAGCAACAACGCCTCAATAAATGATAATCTGTTATTAGCATCCTCTAAAATTTTTGGATCTGCTCATTAATATTTCCGTTACTTAATCCTCCGTGGTAACAAACCACAGATTCAATATCTAGGTCTAAATATTTCTTCAAAGACCGTCGAGCAGCCTTTATATCCAAAGTGGTTGGAACATGAATCCCCCCTAGTGTTCCGTTTACACTGTACATCGAATCCCCAGCAACAAGCGTTTTACTTTGCCTCAAATATAAGCTGATATGTCCAGGAGTATGCCCTGGAGTATGAATGATACGAATCCCGCCACAATACGGCAGTTCTTGACCGTCAATCAAGGTATCATCCACTTTTCCCTTCGGTGGATTCTCTATGTGCCCGTCTTTCAAAAGAGGTAAATCCCCCTGGATATAAGGCTTATCTAGTTCGTGAGCATAAACTTTAATATTCCTTCCACAATTCTGCAATATTTCAGGAAGACTGCCTATATGATCTATATCCTGATGCGTCAAAATCACAACTTTTAGTTTATCAAACGACACTCCTACTTTATCCATTGCTATGTGTAAATCTTCAATTTGTCCAGGGAATCCAGTATCTATTAAAACAGCCATTTCCTGATCCCATAAAAGGGTTGGATGAATAATATTCCCATGAAATTCAAGGTGCAGCATCTCTACTCCCTTAGAAATTTTCATAATTTTGCTCTCCTTTATAATTAGATTTTATTAATGTAAAAAAATTTGTTTGATTACACAAGAAGATTGGAAAAATAAAGCTAATCTTGTACTTAAAATACTATTATTACTTAGTTCATTAATTATTCATTATCACACTAAACGGCTCCGTTATTTGAATAACTTAAAGCTTCGATTTACTTTTAATAATTCCTTTCCAGTATTTCCAATTGGAAACTCTGAAAAGCAAATATATTCATCTGAAGGATAGGCATATACTTCAGCAAATATAGATAAGTCTTGTTTCAATAATCTTTGTAGTTCCTGTTCTTTTGCTCCATTTTTAACAAGAGTTTCAATTTTAACTTTAGTGATCACAATCTTCTTCTGCACGTTCCTTCTTTTCAAATGAATCTAATAACTGAAAAGTCACTTGTTAGTTCTCCAAGGATACATACTTATTCAAACAATAACTTCCTCTTCAGCACAAAAGAGAATACATTGCATTATTCTGCTGAAGGATTATAATCAATCTCTACTTTTTCAAGGCCTTCCAACACTTTACGTATTCTATTCATTAAATCTCTTATTTCTTCTTGTGTTAATACCCCCACTGCGTCTAGTGGATTAAACTTGCTTAATCTCTTTGTTATCCCTTCAATACATCCAATAAAAACTTTGTCATGAGTTAACAATATTTCACCTATAGCTGCATCGGCAATAACGTCTTCTATTTTCCCTAGATTTATATATTCATCAGCAGCCCTTGCTATTGCATATTTATATCCTCTATTTAAAGCTAAAAAATCATTATAGGCTTCATTAATAGCTTCAAACAATTCATTGTATTCCCAATCTTCCATTTCAGATCCCTCCATTAGGTGTTAATTATCGTGGTAATTTTGAAGTAATTGTTTAGACATAGATACTCACTAGTTACTAGAATACGCAACACTATTCAAACAATTATGATGTAAAAAAACAGCAGAGTTTTTAAAACCTCTGCTGTTTCCTATTATTTAACTTCTAACGTAAACCAATTATTGATTGAATAAACAATCGTTACGAAACAGCCGATTACACCAAACAAAATAACATTAAGACCAATCGTCGAACCAAATAACACCGCTATTAACGATACCATAAACAACAGCATCGCTAGACCATTAATCTTAATTTCGACTATATCGCCACTTTTCACTTGCTTTTCTTTACTTCCGAAAAACAATTGATTTGCTTTTATCTTCGCCTCTTTTACATCAGAAGGGAGCGTGTACTCTTCATTATTTTCTAATTTCATTACAACTTCATTATCTACCTTTAAAGCCACTCTTGTAGCTCCGCCCATCATTCCTGTTGCCCTTATTACTTTTATACTCATCTTAAACTCCCCTTAAAATTTTGTCCGTTTAATAAAAACCTTCTCACTTTTCAGTTTAGTATATCTTCTACAATTTTTCATCTTTTTTCCATATTTTATATTATCATAGTTAATTTATTAATAGGAGTATGAGTGTTTCTACCTTTTACTTTATAGTCTATAACAAAGAACCTTTTGCAATCCCGATGTAGGTAATCTTTGTTTCAAACACGATTTCCTTTTACATCATCTATTCTTATTTGATTGGTTTCTCTGTTTTTAAAACAAATGAACTTAATGCAGGAATCTTAATCTTATTATCATGGAAAACATGTAGCACTTTACTTCCTGCACGTTCACCATCTACTAGCACTTTCCAAGGACCTTTTGATGGAAGAGTTATTTCTACCGCTTCTCTATTCGCATTGTGAGCTACAACAAAATATTCGTTTTTATTTCCATTTGCTTTGCTATCGATTGTATAAGCTACAACATTTTTTGGCGCATCAATAAACGTTATGTCTTTTTTAATTTGATCTGCAGATGTCATGCGAAAAGCTGAATAGTTGTTACGTAGCTCTATTAAGCCTTTCATATAATCTACTTCTTTATCGAATGCTGCACGGCGCACCCAATCCATCTGGTTAATCGAATCAGGAGATTTGTAGCTATTATGGTCACCATATTTTGTACGCATGAACTCTTGCCCTGCATGCAAGAATGAAACCCCTTGCGATGTCAATATGATAGAAGAAGACAACTTGTGCATTTGTTTACGTACTTCTTCACTGTCGCCAGGATTCGTCAACTCAAGCTTATCCCATAATGTATGGTTATCATGTGCTTCAACATACGTTAGAACCTGCTCAGGATCCTGATAAGTAGACACCTTTTTATCATAATCAATACCAGCCGTAATTCCTTTTTTCATGCGCTCTTCCATGTTTTGCATTCCGTTCACAAAACCATTATCCTTATCCCCAAATACACTGCCTTTCAATCCATCACGAATATCGTCATTAAAATGAGCGATTCCGTTCATCTTCTCCGCATTTTTTTGATTTGCTTTTAACTCAGGTGCTAGAGGGGTATTTAAATCCCAACCTTCTCCATGAAGGATAATAGAAGGATCAATTTGATTAACCGCTTTACGTATCGCATTCATTGTTTCGACATCATGAATACCCATCAAATCAAAACGGAATCCATCTAAATTATACTCTTTCGCCCAATACACGACGGAATCTATCATAAATTTCCTCATCATCTTTCGTTCAGAAGCCGTATCATTCCCTACACCTGTTCCATTTGCGAGTGAGCCATCCTCATTGTAACGATAATAATACCCTGGAACTAACTTGTGGAAATTAGATTCAGCCGCATTGTACATATGATTATATACAACGTCCATTACAACACGAAGTTTATTATCATGAAGTGTTTGAATCATCTGCTTTAATTCAGTAATTCGAACAGTCGGCTCATAAGGATTCGTAGAATACGAGCCTTCTGGTACATTGTAATTTTTCGGATCATATCCCCAGTTATATTGTGGTTCATTTAATTTTTCTTCATTTACTGAAGCATAATCAAATATCGGTAAAAACTGGACATGCGTAACACCAAGATCTTTAATATGATCAAGACCTGTTTTTACGCCCCCTGGTCCTCTCGTTCCTTTTTCTGTTACACCAAGATATTTTCCTTTTTGTTTAATACCACTTTCAGGTTGAATGGAAAGATCACGTACTTGCAACTCATAAATAATAGCATCTTCCGGCTTTTTAAATTTCGGCTTTTTATTCCCCTTCCAATTTTTTGGATTTGTTTCTTTCAAATCAATGACTGCACCTTTATCACCGTTAACAGAAGCAGCACGCACATATGGATCAACGGCCTCAGTCCATTTGTCCCCAATCTTCACCTTATATGTATAAAATAGGCCTTTTTGATCACCTGTAAGTTTTGCAGTCCAAGTTCCTTTTTCAGCTTGATCCATGTTGATTTCAGTACCCTTTTCATCATTCCATTTTTTGTAACCAACCAACTTTGCCTCGCTCGCAGTGGGAGCCCACAAGCGAAACTTTGTTTCCCGCGGCGTATATATATTACCTAAATCATTACCATCATAATAAAATAAATGATCAAATTCCTCGCTACGAATTACGTTACCAATTTCAGTATTAGCTTCAATGGCATTTCCTATTTTGATTTTGTATGTTTGTTTTAAATCAAGATTCTTTTCTGTAATTATTTTAACCCTATTGGTAATCTCTCCACCATTTGTATCATAAGGACTAACTTTCTCAATGTTAACGCCCTCAATTTCAATTTTTTGCTCCTTAATATTGAATGGAACATTAGTAGTTACAGTGATTTGATTGAAGCTATCAATAGTAGCCTTCTGAATAGAAAGATCAGAAGAAGGCTTAGAATCGTATACTTTATCATCGCCAGAAAGAACCCATACTTCAGCACGGCCATCCTTAATATTTTCAATCCAACGATCCCCACCATCTTTTTCCCATTCATTCGTACGAACGATAAATCCGGCGCGATTATAATCACCATCTATTTTCACCTTAGCATACTTACCAAACTCATCTTCCCCAGTAAATTCATAGGATTTGCCACTCGCATTTTCAGTCCACATCCAAAGATTCCAGTCTTTTGTATTTCCAACCTTCTCCTTATAATGAACGATAATTTCAGTTGTTTTCGTATTTGATTCTGCTTGTACACTCTGAAACGAAAAACCAGATAATAGCAAAGCAATTACAGTAAGTAGTAAAAACGTCTTGTTTATTAATTTTTTTGTCATATGCATCCAATACACCCCTTCTTAAAACATTACTAAGTATAACTGCTTAAATGAGTCTAGAAATCTCTTTTATAATCCCCCCTTATTGAACGTTTTTATTTCAATAATCTTCTAATAGAAAAAGCCAAGGTAAAAAGGAATAAAAACTAACGAAAACGTTTGCATTAAATGTTAAAAAAAGAGTTACTTACCCCTCTTTATGCCCCTAAATATCAAAAGATCATGAAAAATATTATAAAGAAAACGTTTGTTATCGCTTTCAATTTTATAGCACGAACTATTAAGAGGTCAATATATTATTAATTTTCTGTTTTTATCCTATGTACATATTGTTAACATATACAGTTGTAACCCCTTGAAAATAATAAGCGCGAATATATTTCGACTTTAAAACTTCATCTCGGCTTCAACACATAATAAAAACTCCCCTACATACATTCACGTGTTTAGGAAAGCTTTGTCTTACTTTATTTCACAAAAATTATGTATCGAATCCTCTTTCTTTATAACTCGCTTATATTCACTATATCTTTCCAAAATAAGCAATAATTCTTTCATCATTACCAAGGCACTCACCGCACACTTCCTCATAAGTAAGAAATTCCGTTTGTTGCATATTTTATTCAAAAGCTTTTTTAGTTAAAGGAATAAACTCGAAATCTTTTAAGAAATCAACTTCCTCTTGTATCCATTCATTGTATTCCTCACCGCTCGTTTCTTATTAAACTACCTTTCTTGATATTTAATTACATCCTATTGCGACCATTCATAAACGAAACGTATTTTCAAAAAAATAACCGGTTATACAAAAAGAGAAACAACGACAGAGTTTACAGCTCGTTATTTCCCTCTATTTTTAACTTTGGACTTTACATTTTTTCGATAATAAGTTGTTACGATTTCCGTATGTTGTTGTTCCAATTGAGATAGCTATAATTAACCTCTTCTTTTAATTCAAAATAGTTTTCCCAAGTATCTTGTGCATGATAAAGTGTATCGCCTGCATCTACAAAAACATCCCTATAATCATATAGATATTTCCAATCATTATCACTATTAAAGTAATACATTGCAAATTGATTACCCTCATCATTTAACATGTCATCTGCAAGCACACCACCCCATTTTATATAGATTTGCGTGCCAGTCATTTGTCTAAGATTAAACTTATTAATATCCTCTCGAGACTTTTCTTCAAACGCTTTACTAAATAAATGATTGTCAATAATCCACCCAAGAAACATACCAGTATGTACATATGCTTGTTCAATTGGCAAATCTTCTGGAAGGTCATCAAAATAGTACTTTGCTTTATCATAAATCAAGATGTCCATCTCCCTTTCACTTCCCATTTATCTTCCATTCTATCAAAAATAAGGTATAAACAGAAAAAATCTTCAAAACATAACAATCTCATATAAAAAATTTGTTGTTCCAAAAGTGAAGCATAAATTAAATACTCATAGATAACATAAAAAACAACGACTGCATTATGATAACTTAAACCCATAAAAATATTTTTGCCCACTTTCCCAACTTCTTTTCGAAATAGTATCTATATACGTTACAAAGTCTTTATAATTATCATTGCAAATTATCGTATAATAATCAGCGGGCACTTTCTCTCCTGTCCAAATTGATAGTAAGGATGGTATAAATTCCATTTTTAATGGTTCTTCATGATGTGCCGCCCTTATTACTCTTTCAAACAATATTTTTGTTAAATCTCCAGGAAACACTGGACTCTGATAGAAATAGTATTTTTCCACATCACAGTATTTCGTGTAATTAAGATAAAATCCCCCAATCTCTTCTACACTTACTTCTTCTCCAATCACATCTTGATAGTTTATAAAAAAATCAATAGAATTCCTTATGACCATCGAAGTATCTGTTATTTCATCCCACTCTTCAAGTAACACTAATAAATACGGAATAATCTCCATAGAGAGCGATGTTACAGCTGCTGATGAAAACGTATCTACTATGTATTCACTTGCTGAAGCTAAAAATGTAAGATTGTTAGAATTCCTAATATCTTCATGAGTAGCAATAGAACAAAAAATGCGAATACATAAGTTTAATACACTTTCATCATTCGTATGATTCATTAGTTGGATTAACAATTGTTTTTGTGAAAAATCACCAGCCTTAAAAAGCTCAATTACATTTAATAAAACTTCCTTTTCTGTTTTTGCATGCAAAATATTCTTTTTTATATTTGAAATCGATTCAATTGGTCTATTTCCATACCAAAGACAATTCATTAAATTTATACCTTCAATCAAAATATCCCACTCCCCTGTAATGACCGTTTTCTATACTCCTACATTTACTCTTTTCGTATCAAGAATGTCTGTGATACCTTTTTCATTCATTTTATTTAATAAGTATTTATAACCTTTCTCTAAGGCCAGAGTTCGTTCTTCCTCATAAATTGGTACGAGTGTATAAAAATTAATGAGATCATCTTGTGGAGTCACTAATTTCTCCAATCCCTTTTCTTGCACTTTACATACCATAATACAGGACAGTTTTGTACGAGACGCAAAAGGTTGCGGCGGTTCTCCATTTGGAAGAATTACCCCTTCAGTTAACCATCCGTCATAAGCATGCGGAATATGTGCTGTTTTTCTTAACCAGCCTAGAGGCCAATACATATTTTGATCCTTCAAATCCTCTTTTTTTATCGGCCAGTCTACAGGTAACTTTTGTATCAATTCAGCATACTTAAACTCACTTGCTTCTTCTGAATTGTCCATCGGATAATCACTCATCCCTGTCGTCACAAGAGTGATGAAATGATTCTCCTTTGATGGTGGTATGATATGAATATGAATCCCTACTCTACTACCAGGTATAATTTCACCTATAGTCGTAATTGGAGACCCGAAGTATTTCGTTACATGTTCCAAAATTTTATCATGTTGATTTTGATTATCGTAATTCGTTCCATTTGAATTACTCCCATTCATGTTTTCTATCAATGCAACAACCTCAGTTTGCCCCAGTTCTCGAGCAAAAGCCAATGCATCCCTATCATCACTATACTTCACACTTGAATCAATACCGCTTTTAATTAGAAGCTCTGCGATATCTACATGACCATTACTAATTGCGCCAAATAACGGATTCCTTTCCGGTTCAGTTACATCCATTTTTGCGCCACAAGACAATAAATATGCAACAATATCTATATGTCCTCCTAAAGCTGCCTCGTTGATTGCCCCGCCGCCATATACACCACCATTTTGATTCACGTCTGCTCCTAAGGCTATAAGCTGCTTAACAATCTCAAGTCTTCCTTTTGAAGATGCTACATGGAGCCATGTTCCAAATGGTGTCATCATGTTTAATCTCTCAATATCATTACCAACTAGTTCAACAACTCTTTCCGTATTACCCAGCTTAATTGCTGAACGAATTTCTTTTGCAATGTGTATATGATTCATAACTTCTCCCTCCCATTGCACTCCATTACCTATTTATTTAACATAAAACAATCACATATTATGATGTGCATATTTTTAATAGTTCTTAAAATTAATTATATTACAAACACTCTAGAATATTGGTTTGTCATAAAGGTTAATTATTAAATAACTACAAACATTAATCGTACAACAAAAAGAAACGCTCAACTTGAAAAAAGGTTAATCAAAATGAGCGCTTTATATTTCAATTACATATAAGTTTTTATAACGTTACTTTTATACACTTATACAGTCTCTTTTTCAAATGACCTTCACCATATTTATATTTGTAATTTCATAACCCAACTGTTCATATAACCTACGTGCAACTTTGTTATGCCCAAAAACATGAAGACCAATTTTATTCATTCCTAATTTTTTAGCAATAATTTCAATTTCTTTCATTGCTTGCTTACCATACCCTTGTCCTTGGTGTGGCTCATAGATTATAAAATCAAAAATATAGCCTTGATCTGGATTTGTAGTTGATGTTTTTGCAATTCAAATCATTCCGACTAGTTGTTGGTCTTGAAAAATAGAGTACAAGTAATTCAGCTCAGATTTCTCATCTTTAGGTAACAGTCTAGAAAATTCTTTCTTAGATAGATTGATTGCCTCATCTTCACCCCAGTTTCCTGAAGTAACTTTGTTTTTTGCATAGTTCTCAATTGCACCAGAAATGTATAGTTGAAATTCTTCTTTATTCATCGGTCTTAATCTAATCACTTAATCCCCTCCTACTTCACCGTGATTGAGCTAGTTTATATAAACAACAAGTTCCAATGCTCGCTACTGCTAGCAGTTGAAATAAGCCTAACGATTCAAAGTTGACATTATTATATAACAATTCAAAAATATATCGAATGAGTGAAGCTACGAGATCCTCTTCAATTCCCTGTATAATGCTCCAATCTACGCCGTCTTCTAACTCATTTTCAAGTTCTTCTAATAAGCGAATCCCTTCTTGTTCAATACCAACATCATGTCCATACAATTTTTCATGTCCATTTTTGTTTAAAAGTCCCATTTTATTAAGTGGTTCTATATAAAAACAAAAGCACAATTCTTATTCCAGAATTGCGCCCGATTGTTCAATAATATGAAGGTATTACATCGACAATAGTTCCCCTGAGAACATGACAAATAATGAAAGCACGGAAAATTTTCCCGTGCTTTTCCAAACATATATTTTATTTTGGAAGATTCAGTTGCCACGAGACACCAAACCGATGGTGTACTTACCCTAACTGGCGTTTAAATGCTTTACTGGCGAAGAAGTAAGCGATGATCATGATGCCGACGCACCAAGCAAGCGCGATCCAGATATCGTTGCCAACAGACCCTTCATACAAGAGGGCACGAATTGCATTCACGATTGAAGTCACGGGCTGGTTCTCAGCGAACGCACGGACAATTTTAGGCATGGTTTCAGTGGGAACAAAGGCCGAACTGATAAACGGCAGGAAAATCAGCGGATACGAGTAGGCTGTCGCCCCTTCCATAGATCCCGCTGTCAATCCGGGAATGACAGCCAGCCATGTCAGTGCCAGCGTAAACATCCCGAGTATCCCAGCTACCGCGAGCCAATCCAGGATATCAGCACTGGAACGGAAGCCCATCAAAAGTGCAACGAGGATAACCACCAAGATAGTAAGCGCATTGGAAACAAGCGAGGTCAACACGTGAGCCCACAATACCGACGAGCGCTTGATGGGCATGGTAATGAAACGCGCCATCAGCCCGCTCTTTACATCCGTAAACAGCCGCACGGAAGTGTAAGCGACGCCGGATGCGATAGCCATCAGCAAGATTCCCGGCAATAAATAATTGACGTAGTTGTCCGTGCCTGTCTCTATGGCGCCGCCAAATACGTAGACAAACAGCAGCAGCATCATAATCGGCGTAATCGCCACCGTGATAATTGTATCCGGGCTGCGCATGATGTTGCGCATTAAACGCCCTAGTAATACGCCTGTTTTGCTTTTCATTTACCTCTCCTCCTTTTTACCGATGATCGCGAGGAAAATTTCCTCTAATGTCGGCTGCTTCTCGATGTACTCCACTTTCGCTGGCGGAAACATCTCCTTAAGTTCGGTAAGGGTACCGGTCGTGATGATTTTTCCGCCATGCAGGATAGCGATACGGTCCGCCAGTTGTTCAGCTTCCTCCAGATACTGGGTTGTCAGCAAGATGGTTGTGCCGCCGCCGACAAGCTCCTTGACGGTATCCCAGACTTCAATCCGTGCTTCAGGGTCAAGCCCTGTCGTCGGTTCGTCGAGAAAAATGACTGCTGGCGTCCCGATCAGGCTCATGGCGATGTCAAGTCGGCGCTTCATCCCGCCTGAATACTGGTCTGCTCGGCGGTTAGCCGCATCGGTCAGGCTGAATCTTGCAAGCAGATTGTCGGCGACTTGAGTGGGATTGGAATCTCCACGCAACTTGGCAATCATTATCAAGTTTTCTCGCCCGGTGAGCATGCCGTCTAAAGCTGCGAACTGCCCTGTCAGGCTGATGCTCTGGCGAACATAATACGGTTGACGCTGAACGTCAAAACCGCAAATACCTACTTCGCCGCCATCGGGCTTCATCAACGTCGAGAGGATGTTGACCGTCGTCGTCTTGCCCGCTCCATTTGAGCCCAGCAGTGCGAAAATTTCGCCACGCTGCACCTCAAAATCCACCCCCTTTAAGACTTCCTTGTCTTTAAAGGATTTTTTTAACCCTTTTACAGAAATCGCTGCATTGCTCATACTTTTTCCTCCTTATAAAAAGCGCTTTGCGGAGCTAGATTGCCTATACTCTTCTATTTAGTCTTACTGATAACCTGTATTACTTATTACCGGGTAAAAAATATAACTGAATAGCGATGGCGGTAATTCATATTTATAACCAGCTAATCAGTCAATATTATCCATTGCATTTATTTTTTTCTCAATCGCTTCATGATACTCTGATTCAAATCTTCACGATACTTGGAGACATAGGTTTTAGCGTTTGCCACTAGTTCGTCAGCAAAGGACGCCACATCGTCCCCAGTGATTTCCAACACTTGTCTTCCTTCCGCCGCACCGGCTTCGAACAACTCGATTAATTCATACTGTATGTGTAGCATATCCATCCCGTTGCCCGCTGAGAAATTCCACATGTAGTTTTGAATTTTCTTAAATACAAACTGGTAGTCCTCTGGCAGGGCTCCAACCCGTGCCATCATCATTTTGTACTCTTTTTTATCACCAATCATTTTTTTGAACATTTCCATCATGTTATTTTTCCTCCTTTTTTATAAAGCTGAACACGACACTCCAAAAATATCGGACGGAATATCTTATGAAGCTAGATTGACTTCAAGACGTTGATTTTTGATGATACAAAATCCCATTTTTTCCAAAACAATTCAAGTTCCTGACGGCCAGCCTCATTAAGTGAGTAAAACTTGCGGGGCGGCCCCATATCTGACGGTTTCTTTTCTATATTCACAAGTTTTTTCTTTTCTAATCGCACGAGGATGGTATAGACCGTCCCTTCCACAACTTCAGTAAAACCAAGCTCGTTCAGGTGGCGAGTAATCTCGTAGCCATAGGTTTCATGGCGGCTGATGATTTCCAGCACACAACCTTCCAGCGAGCCCTTCAGCATTTCAGTTAAATTTTCCATGTTCTAATCCTCCTTTACCTCCTCTATTTTGTCTGACTTATATTCAGTATAACAGAGTACTAAGGGAAATTTTTACTGAATAGCTGTTGAGAAAATACACTATTCATTATTACTTATTACAACTACAATGTAACACTGAGTAGCGAGGGTGTCAACTGGATTTTCTAAATATTTTCAAAACCAACTACCACCCATTGGATAAAACCGATTTCCTTTATGAAGCTTTTACATCCTCCTATGCTACTGTCACAACAATTACACCGCTATATAAGTATTTTTTTAATAATTTTTTTCTTCACCGTTTTTACTTTCTAAAAATTTATTCATATCTTTTAAAGCCACTTCATCAATTTCAGATAGTAAAAAATCCTTCCGCTTATCTATAGTAAAACCACCCTTACTTGTTATAAATTTTTTCTTATTGAATGGATCCATCACTATTCCACTCCTAAACATGTTAAACACTCACGGTTTCCATCCGTGTTCCTGCAAGAATTTCTGCAATTCTTCCTCAGACGGTACATTCTTCTCCCACTCTTCACATTGTTTCAAAAATTCCTCTGTCTCATAAACACCAGACGGTTCTTTCTTTCGAAACTTCACTGCCGCTTCCTCTACTTCACTGAGCTTCGTATATCCTTTCCCATGCCAATCTCGTAAAATTCCCTTCACATAAGCAAGCGTCCGCTTATTATTTTCATACACAATCTGGAGTGCTTTTAATACGAGCTCTTCTGATAACTTGTTCATCCATTCACTTAATATTTCCACTGCATAAGATGACAAACTACCGAAATTTTGTTCATAAAATGTGAATACACTACTACCTGGATTCACTTCTTCTACTTCTTCCTCTACCACTTCTAGCGCTACTTCTTGTACTACTTCATCCCCTTCATGACCTTGAACAACTTCTTGCGGAATCATATCTGATACTTCGACCGGCATTCCGAAATATTCTAGCAATAGCGGAATATTCAACTCTTCCTCGAGGCATCTTTGAAGAAACATATGTACAAACTCTTTATTTTTCACAGTCTTTAATTCACGTAACACACACTTTTCTATGTTCGTATTCGTAACAGGATTATAACGCAGCCAATTTAGAACATATAACTCTTTTGTATTCACGTCATATAATATCTTTCCATACGCAACAAACCGCTGCAACAACTTCTCAATCGTTTCGCGATTATACCCCGTTTCCATCTCTACCAAACGTAGTGGCAGTGGATAAATTCCGCATTGTCTCGTCTTGGAACATGTCAGCAAATACATATAAAAATAGCGCTCCTCTGGCGTTAAATCAAGCACAAACTCATCTTGCCAAAAATTCACCTGTACACTCCGGTATACTCCCATATTTCTTCCTCCCGTCCTTTTAGTGATAAATATCGAAATTGGTCATTCCTTACTATATATAGGTTTACAAGAAGGAATTTGGCGAATTTATTTTATAATTTTTTACTAGTACTAGTGTGTTACTTTTTTTATTTTCTTGTAGTTGTTTTTATAATTCTTTTTGAAATTCTTTTTGTTCTTGTAGTTGTTTTTTCTTTTGTTTATTTAATGATTTATTACTTGATAGGGGTTTATATAGGGCTTGCAAGGGGCTTATAAGGGACTTCTGTTACTGCCATTTGCTGAATAACTTATAAAATATTAATACACATTAAAATACATCTTGTTTTATCGAATTTACCGAAAGAATTCTCCTTCCTCAAGCGTGTGAAGGGCGATAGCCCAACGATAAGTGGGAGATGAATTTCGGTTTGGCATAGCCAAAAACTTTTGATAAACTAGCTATATGAAGTTCTTTGATAACTTGATATAGGAGGTTGCAGGAAGAAAATAGAGTGCGAAAACCAAGCCATTCGGTTCCTGCGTAAAATATCAACCGTACCAAGAGAGCATCCAAGCGTTGGACATCTAGGGGTGGAACACCCCGAAGTAACGCTCAGGGAGACGAAAGGTTACTTTCGTCGTGGAACTGAGAAGCTCCCACTTCAAGCTTTGCTAAGTGGCGAGTAGTTCACAACTTCATCAATTGTCACTTCTTTATCGGCGGCTATATTATAAAAACCAATATGCAATCCTTCTTCATATAGCCAGCATATATCCGTTCCGTAAGGCGCTTCAAAAATCTCAAACATTACAGGAGCAATTTTAAAAATAGATTCCGCGTTTAAGATGATAAAATTTTCCGCATGGTTCACATAGTCATCAGTATCATCCATAGAATACAAATTTCAGCCATTTAATTATGGAATAGAGTTCTCTTCTCTAAACGAATATCTAACTGGTTTTCCAGTAAGAATATTTTTTGAAACGACAAAACCACCATACTCATATACAATGCCCAGAATATCAAAGACTGTCTTCTTCTCATACCGGTGAGATTTCCTGCCGTTTTTTCGTTTTATGGATACACTTTTTTAGCTTGATGGCGATGTGACGCTACCCCAAGAAAGAGTAAGTGATGTCGCCGAGATTCTGGTTTTAAGGCGATTAACTATTCTTTCGTGAATAATCCGTTAAATGGCTTCTAGGCCTAGATAGGGAAAACGAAGAAAGAGCAATTCTTGTTGTTATAGCAAAAATCGCTCTTTTTTCTAGGAACTTCTATCTATGGGTGCTATTGTTTTTTTGTTTTTTCTTCTTTTTCTATTTCAGATACGGATTTTTCTGGTTTTTTCATGTAATTATCATATAACTCACCTGAACATCCGAATTTATCCTCAAAATTTTTCGTTGTACTAACACTCGCTACAAACCATAATTTCTCATTTTTTCGTTTTGGGGTATTTACTTTTCTTAACTTGATGGTGATGGGGTACTGACGGCAAAACGCGGATTTTATACACTAAGACAGTTTCTAAAAGTGAGATCTCATCTTTGCTACAGAAAAAAACAACTAGCCCCCCGCAAGAGGTGCTAGTTGACGTAAAATTCGAAAGCGGAAGTAACTACGCTATATTTTTTTAACTGTTGTTAACAGTACAAGTTAACTTTTCTAATACTTGAGCTACACCATCTTCATCATTGGTGTCGGTAATAAAATATGCAGTATCCTTCAGTTCAGGTATCGCATTTCCCATAGCAATTGGAAAACCACATGCATAGAACAGCTCTAAATCATTCCAATCGTCTCCAAAGACCATTACGTCACCCATAGGGATAGTATTTTGAATGCAGATTTCTCTAACAGCTTGTTCCTTAGAAACACCTTTTGCCATAATTTGCGTTAAAGTTCCTGCATCGGTACATATCGTATTTACTTTGTGTTCAAACTGTTTTTGTAATTTTTCATGATGAGAATATTGTGAGATTAATAATTTTGAAGCATTAACTTTTTTTAATTCATTTAAGGAAATTACAGTTGGATTTACATCTGTATTCATGGCTTTTTTATAATCTAATGTTTTATTACTGTACCATGTATCTTCTGATTCAACGGAAAGACATGCATCAGCCTGGTAAGTAATAACAAATTCTATAATTTCACTTGTGATAGCTGAATCAATTGGATAATGTTGTCTATAATCTAATGCTTTATTCACTATCAAAGCTCCATTGTAATAAACCATAGTTGCAATGTCTTGAAGTTCATGAGGAAGAAAATCTTTAACTGATCGTGGCGGCCTTGCTGTAGCAAAAATAACTACGATTCCCTGTTTATGAGCTGTTAAAATGGCTTTTTTATTTCTTTTAGACACTTCTTTTTTTGAATTTAATAAGGTTCCATCGAGATCCAAGACAATTGCTTTAACATTATTTATTAGTTCCATATGATATCTCCTTGTTTAAATATATTGTTACTTCTTTTATGTTCTATGTTGAGTTATAAAATCCTGTATATCTCATACATGACTGGTTAACATAACGCACAATTATCAGAAGTTCTCCTCACCAATACTCCCCGGCTTATCAGCATTCTGTGAAGCACCCTCTTCACCTACGCATGCAGTTTCTTATTCATCCCGTTATATCAGTGGTTATAAGCAATCATTGTCTTTATTTACTTTACTCCAGATGTATAAAATTCCGCATAAACTAACGGCCAGATTATGGGTTAATCATTAACTCAAGGTCAACTTATGGGTAAAGGGACAGACTCTTTCGATGCCATTACTTTGTCCGTGAATTAAATTTTTCACTGATTTTAAATTCCCATTTTTGTAAAACTCTATTAACTCGCTCTCTATAAAGCCTTTTACATACTTTGTGTAATATATCAAATTACCATTATCATATAATTCATAAGCTAAGCCAGTAAGAGGTTTCCCATTCTCGTCTTCCGGATTATCTAAAACTTCATCACTGTAAGATGCAAACCATAATTCTTCGTCAAAGTCAGTCCCATGTTCTATCACAAATTCTTTACTGAATATATCAACTTGATCTTTCAATTTTTTTCACCTCTGAATTACACTCAAATCTATCCTCATCAAGATTAGCTGACGGTTCAAATCATAGAAATGAAGAAGCAGATCCAGATAAACCTGCTTTCATTAGAAACTCATTGGTTTCTTGAGATAAAGATTATGAGTTTCTTTTTATAGCATCATGGTTAACTAGACCTGCCGTTATCCTCATTATTCCGTCTTCTAAATGAAAAAAATTATTGATAATTTTCAATAGCTGAAATCAGAGGACCTGTTCCTTCTTCTGCATAATGAATGAAGTCCAAACATTTTTCGCTCCAACCGCCGATTAAATTTGCTTTCTCTCCTACGAATTGTTGGCTACCGTAACTATTTAGATTGAAAGAGTGAACCCAAACATCTGGATTTATTTCACGGCGATATGTTTCAAGAAGACTTTGTGAAGAATTACCCTCATATCTATCTCCGTACATTTGCTCATCAGAGAAAACGAGAATGCGGTCAACTTTGATTTTGTTATCTAATAAGTATTTGATAGAAAGATGTAAGTTTGTTCCATATCCATGTTTATTAACTTCTGATAAAAATGTACGCATATTCTCTAAAATGCCAGAACGAGTAGAAACATTTATCGCTTTGAAGTCAGTTGCGAATACAGATGTAATCGAATTATCACAGAAGGAATGTGCCATTGCCATCATGAGTGTAGCAATATCTGCGCATTTAACAGTGCCATCTTTCGAAACAGGATAACATGTCATAGATCCTGAGATATCCGCTGTCATAAATGTTGTTCCTGATAATCTCGGCATGTTTGTAACAGATGCTTCAATTGCGTCATTCAATATATCTAATAATTCGCTTCCTGCTTGCGGTAATTTTTTTGCACAACACGATATGCTGAAAAAAAGCGAAATGGTAATTGTTTTGATTTTGTTACTCGCTCAGGATCGCGAAGAATGTTGTAGACTGTATCAATATTTGATGCACCTGAATTTACGATATTGCGAAGGTTACGAAGTAAGGCCATATACCCCACTTTACCGCTTTCAATTAATTCTTCCCATACTTCTTTTTTGTTTCCTTTTTGAGAAAGCTGTGTTTCCCATGTGTATGGTACTTGTAGTGTATTTTCTAACAAACGTTTATAAAGTTCGTAACGTTCTGTTCCTTTTTTGGCAGATGGGCTTACTAAACGGAATACATCTTTCAATGTAACGTCTTTTCCTGTGCGATTGTATTTTGCTAATTGATATTCATCAAATGTAGAAAATGCATCTGCTAACCCTTTTTTCAAAGAGTTTGGAATTGGATGTTTCCGACCATATCCCCCTAATTGATATGCCATCATTTCTGTTACATCATCAGGACGCTGCGCAATACGAGAAACTGTTTGACGAGCATATTTACGACCTTCAGGATGGTTTGCAAGTTCCACTGCTAATACATGTGTAACAGAACGCATATAGAACACTTCACGTGCATACACTGCTAAACTTGCAATAAATTTAGGATCTTTGTCCATAATTTGTTTTGCAATAGTAACTAATTCTTCACTGTTATCTCCATAAAATTTAGGCTCATTAAAAAAAGATGTTAATACCATCGTAACTAATTTATCTTTATCATACATTTTATAAGCTTTTCCGCCCTCTTTTGTATACGTTTGACGGCTTCCATGAGAAGAATGATTAAACTTTGACATTATTATTTACCCCCCCAGATGTTTTTTGACACTACTGGTTGAAATGCAAATAAAAAAGGCAACGTATACACGTTGCTCTTTTCACTCATCCCTAACACTTAAGAAATAATCAAAACAGGAATCGAATCCCACAAACACAATCCCTATATGACGAAGTAACTCCTACCTTAGCGTTATGAATGAAAGAAAAGTACGAACTCGGTGCGGACCTTCTCGCATCGATGAAGATCGAATCTATAGCGTTTAACAAAGTATGGGCTATCTACACTGTTTCTGTTATATGTAATGTTTAAGAATTTGGGAGATACGCGAAAAGGCTCATTACGTTGCTCTACCACTGAGCTACCTTCCTAAATTGGAAGGATGGGATTCGAACCCATGACACACGGCGTCCAAAGCGAAGAAATCCTTCTCTACACTGCCCAAATCTATTAAATATGAAGTATAAAAAAGGGAGAGAGGCGGAAAGACTCAATATGTTGCTCTACCAAACTGAGCTACTCCCCTTATGTTTATAAAACATAAGGAGAGGCAAGGATTCGAACCTGCGACCTACCGCGTGTAAGGCGAAGAAATTCTTTCCTACACTGCCCTTTTCTTTTTGTTACTTATTGACTTCATTATACTAACTAATTAAATTTTTGGCAATTATTAGTACTTTTTGAAGATTTTATCTTTTTTATCTATTAATCTTAAAGCTTCTTTATTTCACAATTTCATTCAATTAGATTGTATGAAAATAATGTGTTAGACTAACTAGCATATATACAATTTTATACAGAAAACCCCAACAAAAATGTATTCATTCTTGATCAATATGGTATATATTATTATTCTTTTGAAAAAGATTGATTGTTTATAAGACAAGAAGCTAGGAGATGTTAGATATGAAATATTTTGTAATAGAAGATGATGAATTATCAAGCTGTGGTGAAGAAACAATATATGTTTTTGAACATAGTAAAGGAAAAAGAAGTTACGACACGATTAAAACCTTGGAGGATTTTGCAGCAACATGCCAATTCATTGAACGAAGAAATACGCATTGGTTTTGGTATAAAGGAAAATACGTTGAAGATATGCCTATATGGGAATTTGAAAAAAAAATTTAGGGCTGAACAAGAAGAACTGAAAACAATATCCCAAGAAGAATTCACAGAATTGAGAAACAGATATGCCCCACTTATTAAACCTATCGAGTTCCCTATTGAAGGAATCAGAATTGCTTATGCTTATGAACCAGAATGGAATGATGAATTTTTTGTTATGGAAACGGAAGAAAGGTATTTTGCCGTATATTGGTTTACAACGGCTTAAAAATAGCTTATATGACAAATCAACAGATTCTTATCCTAAAGGACTTCCGATAAATACTGATTAGGTGTTTAGAAAGTTTCTTCAAAGTTAGGATGTCGAGGCTTGGGTATTCCGACTACTTGGCCTCCACCACTAATATGATGGTGAATAAATTAAATTCCTCGAATCCCATGTACATCATACACCTCTAAAATTATTATCATTAACCGAAGTACTTAGCGTTTGATGCTTACTTTCAATTTCTTTGCATCAAAAAAAGAGCTACTGTTTCTTTTTGCTGAGCTCACATCTATTTCTGCGCCAACTTCTATTAGATACTTTACTATCTCCAAATGTCCCGCTCCTGCTGCCAAATTTAACGTAGAAGCATCAAGTGTACCACCTCTAGCATCAATATTTATCCCTTTCCCAATTAGATACTTAACTATAGGTGCTCTTTCTTTGCTGCTACATACAACCACGTACCAAACGGAGTCATAGTGTTTAAACTTTCTATATCATTACCTAGTATTTTATACCACCTGAAAAGAGTCAAATTTATGCATACCACTCAGCATCTGAAAATTGGTCAGCATTTTCATTAGGTTTTATGTTACATTCATTCATGAATCTTTTTATTTCGGACATTATTATTACTCGGTCTTTACTGTCTATAATAAAACCTCTATGATTATTCCAACTTTTATCTATCTCCAAGTTTATATTTATCTCTCGCTCACACCAGTCCATAAAATCATACATAATCGTTGTAAAACAAATGTTTAACTTATCAATTGCAACCCACAGTTTTGCTTTTCTATCCTCTATTTCTTGTATGCGAATTCTTAAATTATCATCCACATACCAACGTATATTTTGATTTTGTTTTTCTTCAATCATAATCCCCTACCACTTATACAATTCCATTAACACATCCGTTGCTGAGCTTGATTTTGTGCTACCGTATATTACATCTTCCCATGAACAAGCAAATGACAACCCTATCTCCTGATCTTCACGAATGGTAGCGTACGTAACGTAAATACCAGCTAATGCTATATGTTCTAATAATTTATTAGTTGTTTCAATTTAATACTGGCATAAATAAATGAAACCTTCCACTCCCTGTAGCTTTCATGCTAAATCCATATGGTACTAGGGGAATAAATGCTCCTCCTTTTACACTGTTCTATTTATTCCGAATGTTATAAACTAGGAAGAAATGAGAGGAATGAGTAAGACACACTATAAAGCAAAAAATAATATAGGAGAAAGATGATGACAATGCAATTAGTAAAACCAACTTACCAGCATAGCAAACAAATCATGGCTTATCGGCAGACATTCCTAAATTCAAGAGAACAACCGCATGGTAGTTGTTCCTTACAACATTTTGATTCCATCAACAAATGGCTTGAAAAAGTCAAAATTCAAGAAAACGGAGAAAATTTACCACCAAATCGAGTTCCATCTACTCAGTTTTTGAGCTTTGAAAAGGGGAAACTAGTCGGTTTCATCAATATCCGCCATCGATTAACGCCAGAATTACTCATAGAGAGCGGGCATATCAGTTATAGCGTGCACCCAGACGAACGTCGAAAGGGTTACGCCACTGAGCAACTTCGGCTTTCTTTATTTGAAGCGAAAAAATTAGGATTAGAGAAAGTGTTGATAACTTGTGACAAAGCAAATATCGCCTCTGCCAAAACCATTCAAAAAGTTGGGGGTATCTTAGAAGATGAAGTAATTTCCCCGAATACTGGCGAAATTGTTCAGCGTTACTGGATAGAACTATGATTTCGTAAATTTTCAAGAGTCATACTTGAAATCGTATCGAAACTGGATCATAACGAAAAGAAAAATCGGAGTGAGGAATCACTCCGAAAAAAGTCTAACTTTTGGGACTCAGTACAAAGACCTCTCCCCCTTACTTCAACTTTCCTTCAAAAACAATTCTTCTTCCGCACGGTTCTACAACTGTTTTTCCATCTTTCTTCACTTCATGAAAGATCGGCTCTTCCATGCGGCGAGAAGGTGCATATCCTTCTTGTTCCATACGTGCTAAGCAATCTGTAATTGTTTCGTTCTCTTGTACTTCAAATTTTTTCTTATTAGGTTGTTTTGTCATGTCCTAACCTACTTTCTATTTTTCTAGATGCTAGTTGACTTTTCATATATGTGATATATAGAAGCGCAATAATTGCCATTATTATCATAACCGCTATAAAAAAGCTTGTATACTGTATTTTTTCTATAAATATGCCTCCTAATACAGGCCCCAATATACTTCCTATACTAAAGGCAATTCCCGATAATATATTCCCGGCTGGTAGTAAGTGTCTTGGCAATAAATCCGTCATAAAGCCAAGTCCTAATGAGAAACATGAACCGATTACCATACCCGCTAAGAGCATACACCCAAATACAATCCAATAATACCCGTCAAACATCGCAGCAAATAAGAAAATAATTGTACTGATGCTGAATGTCCACATTAAAATGCGGTCTCTTCCATATTTATCACTCAATATACCAAGCGGGATTTGTGTAATGATTCCTCCGATTGCAAATGCAGGTAATAAGAAGGATACATCAGCGACAGACCATCCTTTGCGCAGTGCATATACTGGCAAATTACTATTCAGCATTGCTTCTAGCACACCGTATGCTAAAGGTCCAATAAGTGCAATCCATGCAAGAACAACTACTTGTTTGTAACGAGAAAGTGATGACTCATTATTCTTTCCTGTGTCATCTTGCTCTGGAAAAGCGTTTTTAATTGGAAGTAATAGTAGCCATCCAATTAAACAAAGAATCGTCGATACAATAAATGGCGTTGCAAGTCCATACTGAACAGTGCTAGCTAAGTATGGTCCTACAGCAAAACCAATACCAAAAAACACTCCATATATAGATACTTGCCTTCCTATTTTACTAGGGTCAGATGTCGTTGTAATCCACGTTTGCGTTCCGACATGTAACATATGATCTCCTACCCCAACTAGAAAGCGCAAAATAAACCATGCCCAAAATGAAAATGTTTGTGTAAAAAAGAATAATGAAATAATAACGAGAAATCCACCGATTACGATAATCGGTTTCATCCCAAACCGTTGCATCGGTTTTTCAAGCCACGGCGAAATAAATAAAATTCCAATATATAACGCAGTTGCATGAAGACCGTTAAAACTAGAACGAATCCCTTCTTGCTCAAAAATCATCGCGATAGCTGGCAACAGCATCCCTTGTGATAATCCAGAAATCGCAACAATTCCAACCATAATCCAAAATGTAAACCGTATTGACATCCGCTTCCCTCTCCCTTTACATGTTCACCAGCCTTCATTATAAACGTTTTGAACAGTAATGTATAAGAATATAAAAAGAAGTTAGAAGAATCTCATCTAACTTCTTTTTATAATTGCAACTTATTTATTTTCTAACCAATCTGTAACATGCTTTATAAATTCATCTAAACAATCAATAAACGGCGAATGCCCACAATCCTCTAATATGACTAGTTCAGCATTCGGAAGATGTTTTGCTAATTCTTCTCCGACCACTTGCGGGACAACATAATCACGATCTCCTTGTACGACAAGAGTCGGTACCCTAAGACGATGAATATGCCCATTCCCTGGTACAACTCCATTATGTTCATCTGAAATATTAAATGTAATTAAAGCATAGTTTACATCGACAAAATTACGCTGTGTTAACATATCATCTAAGTATTTTTCATAACGCTCTGGTTCTGGTTTGTTATGTGTATAAATGAGTAAGTCCCAAACCGTTCGATAATATAGCTTGTTCATATTTTTGATTGCATCTAGTACAGGAGCAATTTGAACTGGATCTTGTGCAATTTCTTCTTTTGTTTTTAATAAAGTGGATGCGATAGGTTGACCGTTTATATCTTTTTTGAAAATAGGATATCCTTTCATTCCAACTGATTCAACCAAAATCAAATTCTCTACAAATTCCGGATGAGAAGCTGCAAACTCCATCGCAACACCACCACCCATTGACCAACCCATCAACGAAAACTTTTTCAGTTGCAGTTCATCTATAAATAGCTTTACATCATCTGCAAAGTCTTGCAATGAATCTATTGGCTTATTGTATGTCGATTTCCCAAAACCTCTTAAATCAATGGCATAAATATGATATTCATCTTGTAATTTCTCAATGACTAAATCCCAATGCTGTGAAGATGTCATATTCCCGTGAATGAGTATAAGTATTTCTTTATTTCGCCTTCCAACTTCTTGGTATGCGATTGTTTCTCCATTTGATAACGAAACAAATTCCATTGTTGCAGGCTTAATCATCACATGTTCCCCCCATTCAACTATAATAGAAAGAAAATTCTAAACTTATTTTTAGAATACCATATGGAATGTATGTTCTCAATACAAAAATTATGCAAATTATTTACATAAAACAACATGTCTATCACTAGACAATTCTGGTGAAAAGGTATATAGTTAGCTAGGTAACTAATTTGAAAGGATCAAACAAATGGACGAAAAACAGCATTTTTTTCACATTGTCAGTCAAACTTCTCGAAAGTTTACTAAGAAATTTAATGAACGTGTATCACCAACAGGTTTATTTAGCGCACAATGGGCTGTCATTTTCCGAATCAATCAAACCGGACCTTGTACACAAACTGAGTTATGTCAGTATTTAAACGTTGAATCACCAACAATGACTCGCACATTAACACGTATGGAAACGATGGGATGGATTATTCGAACTGAGGGAAAAGATCGCCGTGAAAAGCTCATTTCCTTATCAGAAACAGCATTGGAAATGATTCCAGTATGGCAAGAAGAAGTTGATACTTTCGAAGAAAAAACGTTGCAGAATATTAATGAAGAAGATTTGCAACGAGCATTTCAAGTGCTAAAAACGATTATTAAAAATTTAGATGATTAATTGGAGGGATGACGATGCAAAGTGAGAGACTTTGGACGAAGGACTTCCTTGGAACTTGTTTTAGTAGTCTGTTTCTCTTTTTAACGTTTTACATGCTTATGACCACCCTGCCCGTCTATGTAATAGAGGGCTTGAAAGGAAAACCCGAAGAAATTGGTTTAGTCGCAACAGTATTCCTTATTTCTTCTGTCCTATGCCGTCCGTTTACCGGAAAGTGGCTTGACGATTTAGGGAGAAAGAAAATCTTATTTATTTCTCTTTCATTATTTTTAGCTGCTACCGTAATGTATTTCGGTGCACAAAGTTTATTTTTATTACTTGCCCTGCGCTTCCTTCACGGGATTGGATTTGGAATGGCGACTACAGCAACAGGTACAATTGTCACAGATGTCGCACCACCTCATCGCCGCGGTGAAGCACTTGCCTATTTTGGTGTATTTATGAGTCTGCCGATGGTAATCGGTCCTTTTTTAGGTTTAACAATTATTTCACACTTTTCATTTACGGTTCTGTTTATCGTTTGTTCTGTCTTTTCATTGTTAGCATTTCTATTAGGTTTACTTGTAAATATTCCACATGAAAAGCCAGTAAGTAAACAAAAACGTGAACGAATGAAATGGAAAGATTTAATTGAACCTTCTTCGATTCCAATTGCTCTGACAGGCTTTGTTTTAGCATTTTCTTATAGTGGCATATTATCTTTCATTCCTATTTATGCAAAAGAAATTGGTTTAGGAGAGATTGCAAGTTACTTCTTTATCGTGTACGCACTCGTTGTTGTACTTTCTCGTCCATTTACAGGAAAGATATTTGACCGTTTCGGTGAAAATATACTTGTTTATCCTTCTATTATTGTGTTTACAATTGGAATGTTCATCTTAAGCCAAGCACAAACGTCATTTTGGTTCCTTGGTGCAGGTGTATTAATTGGTTTAGGCTACGGAACATTAATTCCAAGTTTCCAAACCATTGCTATTTCCGCGGCTCCAAACCATCGACGCGGCTCAGCAACAGCTACTTATTTTTCATTCTTTGATAGTGGCATTGGTTTTGGTTCTTTCATTTTAGGTATAGTCGCTGCCCAAACAAGCTATCATAATATGTATTTTATCGCTGCTATTATCGTTGCATTTACATTACTTATTTATTACGGCTTACATGGTAGAAAGCAAAAATTCAAAAAGCAACGTACAGATGGAAAAATATCAGCTTAACGTTAATAAGGAAAGTAAACTTCTCTGTTTACTTTCCTTATTTTGTCTTTCTAACAAAACGAGCGTATACTTATTGTAGAAATAATAAGGAGGTATATATATGAATTTTAAAAAGTCCCCCCTTTTATTGCTTATACTTACACTATTATTTGTCGTAACAGGACTTGGATTTGTACTTTTCAAACAAAATAAGGTCTCTCCTTCTAAAGAGAACGTGACAAAGGAAAATTGGTTACAAGACCCCTATTTACGTTGGTCATACACACATATGAAGGAACTAGCGTTAACAAGTGAAGTGAAAAATAATCCTGAACAAGTAGCAACATTCCCTACTGCACTACAAAACTTAGATGATTTCTCTGTTAAAAAGGAAAATGGAGGAAATGTTCCTTTAAAGAAACTGCTGGATGAAAATAAAACAGATGCGTTTGTCATTGTACATAACGGGAAACTTGTTTACGAGCATTATTTCAATGGATATAAACAAAATGAGCCACACGGGATGGCTTCTTTAGCGAAAGTATTTACTGGTGCGCTTGTGCAATCATTAGCTGAAGAAAGACTCATCGATGTAAATAAGACTGCTGAAACATACATCAAAGAATTACGAAATACGCCATTCGGGAAAGCAACGATTCAGCAATTAATGGACATGCAAATTTCTGCTGAATACCCGACACATGGGTATATGCAGCGAGGGTTAGAAAATCAAGATGCTCAGTTATATTTAGCTAGTAATATGCTTCCTCGTAGTAAAAACTATGATGGCCCTATGAAAATTTATGATATGTTACGAGAGGCAAAAGAAACTGCACCGCCTGGAACTGAGTTTTCATATAATAACGGCTCATCCGAAACACTCGGCTGGATTATACGGACAGTAACCGGTAAATCGTTAGCCGAAAATGTAAGCGAACGAATTTGGTCCAAAATAGGTATGGAAGAAAATGCTTATTATGTTACTGATGAAACAGGAGTTGAACAAGCGAGCGCCGGTTTAAACGCCACTGCAAGAGATATGGCTAAGTTTGGTCAATTGATTTTAAATAACGGTCGTTACAATGGCGTACAAGTTCTTCCTTCTTCTATTTCAGAAAGTATAAAAAACATACAAGAAAATGAGCTACCAATCGGGCCAGGTGCATCTATTTCTTATCATAATCAATGGTGGATTCCCCACAATGAACAAGGTGCCTTTGAAGTGTTAGGGAGTTATGGTCAATGTCTTTATATAGATCCAAAAGCTAATATGGTAATTGTACAATTTTCCTCAGATGCTGAACCAAGTAGCGACGTTCATTCAACTTATTCAAATATGTATGTACAAATTGCAAAACAATTAGAAAAGCTTTCACATGAGTGAGAGCTTTTCTTCTCCCTTTTAATTATCTGAATCTTCAGTTTAACAAAGGTTCTTTCTTCAACCACAGCGAATATTTTAAGGAAATAAACTTAAGGAGGTTGATCAATTTGTTTCGTTCTTTTACGAATGGTTGTGTTGCTCTTGTGCAACGCTTTTTACCAGAACCCTTTATTTTGTCCTGCTTATTAACGATTTTTGTTATCTTCTTCGGAATGTTTGCAACGCAGCAAACACCCGTAGAAATGATCGCTCATTGGGGAAATGGTATTTGGGGACTCTTAGCTTTCGCAATGCAAATGGCACTTGTACTCGTTACAGGTTCTGCTTTAGCTAACGCTCCGCTTATTCGTAAAGGTTTAGCAAAAGCAGCTCAATTACCGAAAACAAGTGGACAAGGTATTATCGCTATTTCTATTGTTAGTTTACTTGGCGCATACATAAACTGGGGATTTGGCATTGTTGTGTCTGTTTTATATGCAAAGGAAGTTGCAAAACAAATACAAGGTTTAGATTATCGACTTGCCATTGCTTCTTCTTATTCCGGATTTCTTATTTGGCACGCTGGTCTTTCTGCCTCAATCCCACTTACACTAGCATCTGGAGGAGAAACATTAATCAAAACAACTGCTGGAAGCATAAAGGAAGCAATCCCAATCACAGAAACATTATTTTCGCCGTATGCAATTGTCCCTGTAATCATCTTCTTAGTAACAATGCCACTTATCAATCGAGCAATGCATCCTGATGCGAAACATACAATTACTGTTGATCCAAGTGTATTTCAAGAAGAAGCGGCTGCTCAAGAAATAGAGGTCCGTACATTTGCTGAAAAGATGGAAAATAGTATTTGGATCACTGTTTGCGTTGGCCTATTAGGACTTATCTATATCTTTCATTACTTTAATACGAAAGGCTTTAACCTCACTCTTGATATCGTTATTTTTATATTATTAATCGCTGGTCTTATTTTTCATCGTACCCCTATTCAATATATTCGTGCCTTTTCAGATTCAACGAAAAGTGCTTCTGGTATCTTACTTCAATTTCCATTTTACGCAGGAATTATGGGAATGATGATTGGAGCTAATAGCGAAGGTCTTTCACTTGGAGGAGCGATTTCTAATTTCTTTATTGGCATTTCAAACGAAACGACTTTCCCTCTATTTACATTTTTAAGTGCGGGAATTGTAAATATTTTCGTACCTTCTGGAGGCGGTCAATGGGCTGTACAAGCTCCTATTATGATTCCAGCTGGCGCAGAACTTGGTGTACCTGCTGCTAAAACAGCGATGGCAATTGCATGGGGAGATGCTTGGACAAACTTAATACAACCTTTCTGGGCATTACCAGCTTTAGCTATTGCAGGCTTAGGTGCCCGCGATATTATGGGGTTCTGTGTGATTAACTTACTTTATGCAGGTGCAGTTATCGGTTTATGTTTCCTTTTCATCTGAATATAAAATTCACAAAAAAAGCTAGTTTTATACTAGCTTTTTTACATAATAACTATGGCAGTAATTCATTGTTTTCTATACATCTTATTACATCTACCCATTCCTCATAGGAAAGATTTAATCTTCTATATGTAAATAACGTCGTACAAACATTTTCAATCATTGATGGATTATTTCGCAAAAAATCCCACCTTAACACTCTCGGTACATCATACATTTTGTACTCTTTGCTTTCCTTGATGATCCCATCAACTTCTCGTTCACAAATTCCCCTTACTAAATAATCTGCTCTTAATTCTTGGTATACTTTTTTAAACGCTTCATTATGATGTTTGAATTGAAGTAAACAAACGATATACGTACGAAACAAATCATCATTTCGATTACAGCATCTCATTATATTTTCTACTTCACTCATAATTTTTTAGCCTTTTCTTGTATTTCTAAAAGCCACTTTTCACGTTTTACTGCTTTACTTGTTTTTACAGACTGAAAAGCAGAACGTTTTATTTGACGTATACCACAAAATCGTAAAATACCTTTTTTCATAATCACCCAATCTGCGGAGCGATATAAGAGCGCTACATACCATAACGGCGAATCTAAAGTATTAATACCCCACGTCATTTTCCCTGTAAGCAATCCTTTCGGCATTACGCCTTCATATTTATATGCAAACCCCGCAGCAAAAACACGATCAATAAAGCCTTTTAAAATGGCAGGCATTCCCCAACACCAAATTGGATAAATAAAAATTAAAAAATCTGCTTCCTTGATTAACGTTCTGTATTTCTCTGTCTCTTCTTCATATACTAAATCACGTCTTCTCTTATCTTCATTAAAAATAAGTACTGGGTTAAATTGTTCCTTATATAAATCAAGTAATATAACCGAATGATATGTTTCTTGCAGTCCTTTTTGCACATGTTCTAAAATGGATGCATTGAAACTAGATGGATTAGGATGTGCATATATGATGAGTATGTTCACCTTTTAACAACACCTTTCCTTAAATTCCCTTTTGACTTCCGAAAGGCTGCGTGATATTCTAATACATGTCAAGTGGCAAGCCCATTTGACAAACCAACTGACACCTACTCGGCGAAGGTGTCTCTTTTCGTTTCTAGCCGAATGAAATGTCTCTTTCAGGGCATATTCAACTTTTGACACTACACACTCAACACCATTCCCTTGTATCAGGCTGCTTCTGCAGTCTTTTACTCTACATACATTTTAAATTTTCAGATATATTATAACATAAAAAAAGAGAGACTAAACTAGCTCCCTTTTCTCGCCTTATAATATACCCCTTTTTCAGCATAGTGGTATTCATCATTAGCTAAAGTAATTTTCCCATCCAGTTTCAGTTCGTCTAATAACCTTGATAAATAAAATTGGTGTAACATTTTTTTCGTGAATTTTCCTTCATGATGCGAAACGATATGTTCTTGAATATCTAATAATGATATGGGTTTATCTTGTTCCATCATATATTCATATACTGCATTACGCAGCTTTACATATTTTTCAAGTGTCACAGTACAATTGCAACCCCTTTCTTCTTATTCTGTTGTTTTTAGAATCGGTTTTTTTACAATAAAAAAACCTCTTCGATAAGAAGAAGTTACATATATCTTCGTCTTATCTCCCAGAACAAATATGTTCTGCTGGAATTAGCACCTGCATCGCGGTTGCTGGGTTTCATCGGGCCAGTCCCTCCACCTCTCTGGATAAGAAAATATTCACTTTATATCTTACTATAGCTACTTCTATTGTAATTGTCAAACAATATAAAATAACCGCAATGAGTAATATTTTCTTTTCTAACGCCCATACTAAAATTGTATGTAGAAAAGGAGGAAAATATGATGAATAAAAATGCTCGTAGATATGTTCAAGATTCTTATCATTCTTTGCATGAAGCAAAACAATCTTTAGAAAATGCATTGCAAACAGTCGAAAAAAGCGGTAATCGAGAACGAATCGAAAAATCTCTCCAGGCTGTAGAACATGCATTACAAACATGTGATTATACGGTTCATATTTTAGAACAAAAATAAATACTTCCCATCTCTTTACTAGATGGGAAGTATTTCAAATGGCATACTGTAACAGTATTGCCGTTACAATTAAAAAATATACAGAATTAACGATTTCTAAAACTCCAACTTTTAATATAGATATCTTTTTACCATACAAGACGATTGCACGAACTAGGCTTGGTATAAACACAAGAGAAAGCCATGGATTTACCACTAAAGAGGCAATGATTAAGAAAATATGATAGCCCCATGAAACATAGCGGTAAGTAGGGTTATTCTTTTCACGTATCATTGTTTTCACATAAAATGTACTGCCTAAAAAGTATAGAAAAGAAATACCTGCAATTCCAAAAGCTATTTCATCAACAGTTTTCATCGAAAAATAATAACTAATCAAACCACCTATGCAAAAAATGAGTATTGCACAAATATCATTTACTAAAGCTCTCTCCTTTTTTTGATGGGCAAAATATATATTTACCACAAAGAGTGGAATCATAATAGCTGCGAAGAAAAGAATTCTCCACTCGTATAGTAAAGATAGTATCCCGAAAACACATGCAATCATAAAATAAGTAATTGCTGAATGTAAAAATTCTTTCTTTCGTGTTTGCTTTATGTACATTAAAAATGGATACGTTGCTAAATAGATACATAACCAAGCGATAAAGAGCGGAATATGATATAAAGTAGGTTTACCAAGTAGAACACTAAGTATAAATGGAATCAGCAGCATTCCCCATGCACCGTGCTGCTTTGGAACAACTAGCTTCATGAATATGGCATCTCCTCTTTGAAATTTTTTCTCATTTACTATTATATAAAAAATCTCATATAAAAATCGAAACATATTAAATCAATTTCTTGACACTTTTCATATTATAATCTGTATAAAAAATGCTCCTCACCAATGGTAAGAAGCATGAAAGAGGCAAACGAATATGTAAGTCGCGACCCTACTTTATATTCTTATGCTTTGCAATATTTGCTTATGCTTTGTTTGCTTGAGATAATAACTCTTTATCCCCATCTAAAATTCCGTATTTCTTTTTAAACCTCGTAATGATTCTAATCCACGCTGAACTAAATAAAACAAGAAAGATTACATTTGAAAGTGCATGAGCTAAATCAAAGTAAAAACTGGCAGCGTAGTATGCAATAAAGTCTTTCCATGTTAATCCTTCTAAAAAGCCAAGTATCCCCCACAAATTCATAATCCAACCAAAAACAAAACCCGCTATGAATCCATAAATAACCCTACCCCATAACTTTCTCATTATAAATGTATTTCTCAGTAAACCAGCTATAAAACCTATCATTCCCCACGAAAACATTTGCCAAGGTGTCCAAGGCCCTTGTCCTAAAAATATATTAGATACAAGTGCTGCCGTTGCCCCAATTATAAAGCCTGTCTCACTTCCAAAAACAATTGCAGATACAATAATAACAAAGGAAGTTGGTTGTACACTCGGCATAATGGAAAATGGTACACGACTAACTGCTGCTATTGCCGCTAAAACAGCTACAATGACTATTTCACGTGAAACAAATGCTTTCCTCTCAAATCGTATGTAAAAAGGTAACATAATAATACATAATAGAAATAAACTATACCAAATATAATATTCATCTGTTACAAAAGAAGCAAACAAAAGTGTACTTATTACAATAATGAAAATAAGCGTTATGAGAGCAAAATATCGTTTGGACACGCCTTGTACACATCCTCCCACGTTAATGCATAAGGTAATTGCTTGCGAATAAAACGATTAATAGATGTTGTATAAAAGAAATTATCACTAAAGAATTTCTTTGGCATATCATCCATAATTACTTTTCCATCAAATAACATCATACAATGATCCACATATTTAGCTGCAAATTCAATATCATGTGTTGCCATCACAATTGTTGTTCCTTCCTTTTGTAACTCTTGAAACAGCCCACCTAATCTTTCTTTTTTCTCTGGATCCAAGCCTTTTGTCGGTTCGTCTAGTAATAATAAACTTGGCTTCGATAACAAGGCTGTGCACAGTGCAATTAACTGTTGTTCCCCACCGCTACAATCATGCGGGTGACGATCGCGAATAGCATGAAGCCAAAATCGTTTTAACATATCTTCTGCAATTTCTTTCCCTTTAACACCATATAATTCATTTGCTCTTTCAAAAACTTCATCCCACACCGTCTCAAATATAAAATGATAATACGGATGTTGTGATACAAATCCGATTTTTTTAAATCGTTCCTTTGAATTACTTTTATGAATCTCCGTTCCGTTCCACCGTACTTTTCCTCTTCTAGGTTTATTTAATCCTGCCAAGATCGTTAAAAGTGTTGATTTTCCAGTACCATTTTTCCCAACAAGCGCAGTCCACTTCCCTTGTTCAATTGATAAGGTTAAGTCCCGTAAAATAAAAGGGCTATTTTTTTCATATTGAAATGATATATGTTTTGCTTGTAAAATCACTTCTTTTTTTTCTGTTTGTGATATAACTGGCACTTCATGTTCGATAGATACGTTGGAATGAATTTGTGTTTGTGCTTCCCTTACTGTAAAGGGTATTTGCTCTACATTCCATTCTAAAAACAACCTTGGAATTTGAGGGATAAATGGTCGGAATTCTTCTAATGCCCACATTTTCGATATGACATGTTGCGGGATTCCATCATAAATAATTTCCCCAGCATTCATAAACACAACGCGAGTTGCTAGTGGAATTACCTCGTCTAAACGATGTTCGCTCATTATAATTGTAATCCCGAGTTCTTCGTTAATTCGTTTCAATAACCCTAAAAAATCTTTTGCTGCAATTGGATCAAGCTGTGCTGTCGGTTCATCAAGCAGTAACAATTTTGGTTGCAAAACAAGAACCGCTGCTAAATTAACAAGTTGTTTTTGTCCTCCGGATAATGTATGAACAGATTGGTGTAACAAATCTTGAAAACCTAAAAAACTAATGAATTCAGCAATTCTCTTTTGAATTATATTGGTCTCTAGACCAACATTTTCAAGAGAAAATGCCAATTCTTGAATGACCGTATCCATAACAAGTTGATTTTCTGGATTTTGAAACACCATTCCCACTTCTTGTGCTGACAATAAATCTGGCATCTCCAGTACAGAAGTCCCGTTATAATACACATTACCTGTACGCCTTCCAATTGGAAGTAACTCTTTCTTAAAATGCTTCAAAAGTGTTGTCTTACCACATCCTGAACGGCCAGCGAGCACAATAAATTCACCTTGAGAAACCGCTAAGGAAACGCCCGTTAATGCTTGTACTTTTTCATCAGCATACGTAAATGTTAAGTCCTTTATTTCTGCATGCGCCACCATAACCATTCCCTCCCTTCCATTATGATTGGTAAACTAATAAACAGTATAAATAAAATAAATAGTATTCCATCATATTGCTGAAATGCAACTGATTCCACTCTTGGATAGATTGATAGTTTGCCAGCACCATAATAATTGAGTACAAAACAGCTTAGTAATACAAACACTAAACAAGCAAGTATATACCAATCTTGTCTCCCCATGCGATACCGAATATATGTACTACGCTTTGTCACTCCAAACCCACGCGCTTGCATGGAATCTGCAGTTTGTAATGCGTCTTCTAAAGAACAAACAAGTAACACCTGCAAAAGTTTCATTCCATTTTTGATTCTCCCTATGAATGAGCCTGAATCTAATTGAACACCTTTTGTTTTTTGAACAAGTGTAATTTGTCTTAAACGCCGGGTAAATAAAGGAACAAAACGGACTGTGATCATTGTCAATAGCGCAACTTTCGGTGAAATCCGTGAAAATAAATACAAAAATTTATGGCTTGAAATCACATCATTGTAGGAAGTAAATGTGAACATAATAGCAAGTAACAACAATCCCATTATTAGTCCATACATGCACGCTTCTAATGTAATTCGATTATCCCCTAGACGAAATAATGTAGTCGCGCCCCTATGCGTTAGCAAAGGATTTAACACAATAACCATGACAAAGAAAATAAACGTGCTTGGTAACATTGTTCTTATTTTCTCACCATTTCCTTGCATGATGTTTAACAACACGATCATAATAATCGCACCAATTAAAAAAAGAGGGTGAAGACACACCATACATAGTATCATCACCCCAATATAATAGAAAAAATTCACAAAAGGATGTAAAGAAGAAAAGATAATTTTCATAACCTTTACCTAAAGCCCTTTCCTAATTTAACACATATACCCATTCGATTTTATCGCCTGGTTTTACTTTATATCCACCGGCACTACGATTTGGAAAAGCACCATTTACACGGTATTTCCATCCGCTTTTTGGTCCTTTGTCAAATTCATATAAGTCATTTATCCCTTTTACATATTTACTATTTCCCGATCCAGTTGAATCAACATCTAAACCTGTACTTGTTAATATATCAAAAACTGTATCTCCATCTTTTACATCGACTTTCTTCGCACTAGATAAATACCCTTGATCTCCACGTACAGAAATGGTAACTTGCTGAGCCTGTGGTGTTGGCTTTGGTTCTGGTTCTGGTTCTGGTGTTGGCTTTGGTTCTGGTTTTAGCTCTTGCTTCGCTTCTGGTTGTGGTTGCACTTCCACCTTAGGAGACGACTCTTTCGGCTGTTCCTGCTTTGGTGTTTCTTTCGGCTGATTAACTACTTTCGCTTCTTCTTTTACTTCTGGTTTTGCTTCTGGCGCTTTCGTTTGCTCAGCGTTTTCTTGCTTCGCTTTTGGTTGTTCTTGCTGTTTTTGCTCAGCAACTGGTTCTTGCTCTTTTTTCTCTTTTTTCTCTTCTTTCTTTATTTCAGGTTGTTCTTGCTGTTTTTGTTCCTGATTATCCTTTTGCTGCTCTTCTTGTTGCTTTTTCTCGACTGATTCTTCCGGCTCTTCCTGTTTACTTTCGTCTTTCTTCTCTTCTTGTTTCAGTTCCTCTTTTTGTTCTGTTTGATTTGAAATTGCTTTTTGTTCAGGTTTTGACTCATTTTGACTACATCCAACAAGCAATCCAAATGAAAGGACAAATGAGAGTAACCATTTCATCATACTCATGCTTTTCTCACCCTTCTTAATAAAATTAGGAGCAAATCATTGCTCCTAATTTTTGTTAAGCTGCTTTTCGTCTCCATAAAACATATGCAGCAGCGATACATAATACGCCCATTCCTACTGGCATAGCAGTATCCCAAGCAGATGCTCCTGTTTTCGGTAACCAGCGATTTATCGCAGTTTTTTCATTATTTACTGTGTTGTCTTTTGTAACAACACGATAGTTCTCATCATTTGTTTGTTTCTCTTGTTTTTGAATCACTTCTTGCTCTTCAATCACTTTTTTCTCATCCACTACAGGTTCCTTCGGCTCTTCAACTGAGTTTTTATCGCCTTCAGTTGATGAATTTGTCCAATCATATATAGAACCTTCACCATTTACAAATGCTTTATATTGAACAAGTGCTAGAAATGCTTGTTCAGTAGCCATACTACTACCCTCTTCGTCACTTGGCAACCATTTAAATTCGCCATTTGCAAGTTGGTATGATATTAAATTGTAAACTGCGTTTATATTATTTTTAGTGAATGCGTCACTAGTTGGATCAATTCCTGTAATGGCAAGTCCAATAATCGCTTGCGCAACACTGTTAGAATTTTCTTGGCCGTCAGCTTCAAATCCGCCAGTGTTCAATTGTTTATTTGATAAATATTGTACTGCTTTGTCTACAGCTTGTTTTACCTCTGGTTGTTTTTGATACGGTGCTAATGCCGATAAAATCATACCTGTTACATCAATATTACTAGCTTCTTCCTTACTACTTTCAACATTATATGTCCAGCCACCATCTGTATGCTGTGCATTTAAAATCTCTTTTACTAAAGCAGCGCGGCCCCACTTTGCTCCAGCTGGTACTTCATATTTTTTTGTATCAAGTGCAAGTAAAGCGAATGTATAACCAGTAACAGAATTTAACTTTTCTGATTGATACAATTTTTGAACTAAATTCGTTCCTGCAACATTCGTTGGATTCCCATTTACCGCTGATACCGCTAAAACAGTTCTTGCTACATCTGTAGCGCTAAATCGTTCCACACGTTTTTCTACTTTTTGCGTTAAAGATTGTAAATAACTAATCTTTGTTTCTACTGGAATATTATTTCCTGAACGAGCAAGTGCAATTGCTACCCAATCACTATCAATTCCATCTTCCATCATCTTTTGTGATATTTTAGCAATCGCTTGATCTAATTGCTTCATTAGTAATTCATTTTCGATTGGCTCTTTCAACTCATTAGGCTTTTGTTCTTCTGGTTTTTGTTCCTCAGGCTTTTGACCATCCGGCTTTTGTTCTTCTAGTTTTTGCTCCTCTGGTTTTTGTTCCTCAGGCTTTTGTTCTTCTGGTTTTTGCTCCTCTGGTTTTTGTTCCTCTGGCTTTTGCTCCTCTGGTTTTTGTTCCTCAGGTTTTTGACCATCTGGCTTTTGTTCTTCTGGTTTTTGTTCCTCTGGCTTTTGACCATCTGGCTTTTGTTCTTCTGGTTTTGTTACACCTGGATCATTTTCACAAGTTCCAATCTTATCGAGTACTTGTTGCAACTTTTCTGTACTCATATTGTTCCAATCTTCAACAAAACGAAATGCAACAACATCTTCAGATTCTAATTTATAACTATCTGCCCCTACCATGGCAGCTTTATCATTTACATCATATGTCCAGCCACTTGTCTCACCAGCCATTAAACCGTCAATACCTTTAACATAGATACCATATTTCGTATTTTCAGCTGTTACTTTAGTCCCCATTACTTTTTGTAACAAACTATAGGCTGTTTCTCCATCTTCAATAGGCACTTCTTTCGGACATAGAATAACTCCTTTTTGCGATTCCCCAATGATCGCAAGTGTTGCTGTTTTTCCTTCAGCAAACGTAATATGTACAGTATTTGTGAATGAAACAAACACTAATGCAACTGCCATTATCGACGTAAGCAGCCATTTTTTCATCATCGCCATCCTTGGTTATTCCTCCCTTTGCTTACATATACATAAAAAAAGGCCCTTTAAGGGCGTGCAATAGCACTCTACCGTGAGTGCTAAACAAAATGCACAACACCTCCTATCCGCATAGATAGCGGTTGTATTTGTATAGGAAAGATAATGTAGCTTATGAATGTATTATTGTGATAACATTCACTTTTAGCGGCGAACCTATTTAACTTCCACTAATCCCCTTTTAAAGTTATCGTATAAACGACATACCTATACATTCATCAAATTATAAATTTCTGTATTATTTTACTATTGACACGTGATTTTGTCTATGCTTTATTGGATTTATTTTCTAAGAATAATAGTCAGTTACATTAATTTTTAAAACGTCTATTATATAGGTACTATAGGGTACTATGAATTGGTTGCTCGCATACAATAACACCATCTTCATCCGCATACACAAATTGATTCGGTATCCACCTGATTTCTCCAAAATGCAATGAAATTCCCGTCTCTCCTTTTCCTTCCTTTATACTTCTCTTTGGCACGGTACCTAATGCTAAAATACCAATATTTACATTTCGCAGTTCCCTAGAATCACGAACATATCCATGCACAATAATTCCGGCTATATTTCGCTCATTTGCTATATTTGCCAAGTTGTCTCCAAGTAACGCACAATTCATAGAAGCCTCTCCATCAACTACTAAAACAGTTCCCTCCGGTAAAGTTTGCAGCGCTTCCTTTACTAATACATTATCATCTTTCACTTTAACCGTTGCAATCTTCCCATGAAATTGTTCTTTCCTTCCGTATGATTGAAAAATAGGCCTACATACTTGTACTTCTCCTTCAAAAGCATCACAAAGATCTGTCGTTCTCCACATCTTTCTCCCTCACTTCTTTTTTCGATATATATTATATATTCCTGTCGTTTTATTTTTTACCTGTCTTATATTGCAAAATTTTGTATGCTAATTAATAAGAAATACATATAAGAGAGTCTAATGTATGAGCAGCAAAACGAACACTTATCGCCTACTTGATAAGTATAAAACTCCATATACTAATGAGGCTGCTCAAGTAGTTATTTTTAGTTATCTTCTATAGTAAACTTGTTAGCACTTTTCTGCATTTCTTCTATTATATGAATCTTTAAAAACACATCATACTTAGCCGCTAACGGCTCTATATTTTGTAATTGTGAAAAAATAAAAAAAGCATTTCAACACTGCCAGTTGCAATTAGAATTGTGAATGAAGACTTCAGATATGCATGTAGAGGATATTCGGACAGAAGAAAACCCTGCTTATTGATTACTAGCAGGGTTAAGTGTATGTAAGGTATCTTACATCATCAAGTTTCCTTAAATAGATCTATGTTTCAACGATTTTTTCTACATACTCGGCTAAAGATATTATTTTTTCACAACGGAATCAATGACCCTAATAGCTTCTTCTGGTCCACCACATGCTAGGAAGCTATCATTGATTTTTTGTATCCCTTCTTTATATTTTTTGTTAGAGAGAACTTCTTTTACGGCATCTTTTAAAGAGCAAACATTAATATTGTCCCTCGATAATCTATAGCCGGCGCTGAGCTCTGTTAATCGCTGTGCCACCATCGGCTGATCTTTGTCATGAGGTAGAACAACTAGAGGTACTTTGTAGTGAATTGCTTCATTAACACTGTTCATTCCACCGTGCGTAATAAAAACGTCTGCTTGGCTTAATACCTCTAATTGAGGTACATATGAAGAAATAATAAAATTTTCTGGAGCTTGCTTAATTTTAGTGAAATCAGTTTTCTCTCCAACTGCTAGCACAACTTTTCCTTCAAAATCTGAAAAAGCATCAATACAAGTATTGAAAAATTGTTCTACTTGATCTAGAACTGTTCCCATAGAAATATAAAGAACCTTTTTTCCTTTTAATACTTCAAGGGGAAAGTGATTTGTTGTCTTCCTTTGTGGAAAACTTGGACCGATAAAAATATTGTTCTCCACAAAAAGGTCACTGTTAGGTTGGAAATACCGGCTTGTATATACAATATTTACAGCACCCGTATTATTCATAAATTGAAGCATATTTTTTGGCGAAACACCGAACTTCTCCTTTATTTGATATAGTAACTTTTCAACCTTTTCATCAGGTTGTAATGCCGCTGGCGAATCCGGGCTGAAAGGCATTTTCTTTAGAAAGTCCTCAGGCATTAAAAATGATGCTGATGAAGAGATACCCGGAATATTTAAGTAATCCCTTACCAATTCCCCTGCACCGAATTTATCATAAATAATAAAATCAAAATCCATGGTTTCTGATAAATGCTTAGTGATTTCTAGAATGTCGAGCGAAGTTTGAATATGAATGTTCAAAAACGCATTTAAGCCAGAAGAAGTAGAAGTATTTATTGATACTTTTCTAAGTAAATCAGAATGGAGATGGACTATTGCTCCAACTCCTTCAAGTCTTTCCTTAAACTTTTCAGTGGTAATGTAGTGTACATGATCTCCTCGTTCAACAAATGCTTTTACAATGCCAAGAGTAGGATTCACATGTCCTTCCGCAGGAAAGTTAACCATTAATATGTTCAACATCAGCTATTCACTCCTTACATTTTCAAATGGTGCTATTGTCGTTTAACAGCTTTTTCATTATGTAATATTCTGTTAACCACTATCCTCATTTTAACTGTATTTTTAAAATTTTCCCTCATACAAAAGACTAAGAATCCTTACAACTTTAGAATGATTTACAAAAATAAAACCCTGCTTGTTATTGAAGTGACCCTGAAAATAAGACATATACTAAAACAACTAAACGACCTGTTCCCTTTATATTTTAAGGGAGAGGTAGATTAATTTTTCTATATTAGCCATCCCTCTTCTGTATAATATTTCAAATTATGTACATACTATATAAAGGCTGGTGAACAGCTTTAATTCAATTTTGCAGTACCTACAATCTTTTCTCCCTTTCCCTGGGGCTGAGCAGTTAGCTTTTGCTAGCTGCTCTTTTGTATTGCATTTGTTTACATAAGGGCTAATACATAACCAACTCCATAAAATTTGAATATTGTATGAATGAATACACTTTTAATATAAAGTGAAACTTCCATCAGTGGAAGTTTTCTTCATCCCCCACGAATCTCCCTCCCTTCTCTCTGAATCTTGAGATAGAGGTTTTACTGCCCGCAAATAGCGGGATAAAATATATAATTGCCAAATAATTTATTTTAGGAGTTGTTTTGCATGCCAAAAAGACCTTTAGTCTTCACTGTTCCTCCTAATTCAAAAGTTAAAGTTTCATTTTTTTCACGTTACAACAAAGAAATTACAAATATATCTTTCATTAATCAATTACTTAAACCAGAACGCCGGACTCTCACTGAATATCCAGACTATAAAAGATATTCAACTGAAGTACAATCCTTATCAAATTGTTAATGGTACAAGTTACTATACAATTATTCTAGGCGACTTGGACTTTATTTCATTCATAATGAGATTTCCCTTTAAATGTTTATATCGATTTTAGACATCTAAAAAAGAACGTAATAAACAACCCTTTTAACTTGACAAATAAATTTATTTGTGCTATAATTTACTTTTATTTAATTGAGATGTATAATAGGATTCTCCTGGCCAGGGGAATCCTATTTTTTGTTCTAAAATGAAGGAGTGTGTTTGTATGAAGAAAGGTGAGTCAAGTGTAACTTCGCTAATATCAGCTTTTGGCAGATCCTATCATAGTCAATTTGATACCCCTAGAATCTTTAATGATTATATAGCTAAAGACTTAATTTCAGAAAAAGAATTCAATGACATCAAAGAGAATATGGTTCAAGGCATACATTTCTTCAACAAAGATATCGCACAAAAATTCAAGGGAAATACAGAAGAAATATTAAAATGGATTACACAAATCCAACTTTCTCCAACACCCTTGGCACGTGCTGCGTATTGTGAACAAGTATTACTTAATGAAATTATGTTAGGGTTAAAACAATACGTCATACTTGGTGCCGGATTAGATACTTTTAGTTTTCGACATCCAGAATTTGAAAACAGCTTAGAAATATTTGAAATTGATTACCCTGCTACACAGGAATTTAAAAAGAAAAGATTAGATGAGGCTCATTTTAAAATTCCAAGTAACCTTCATTTTGTTTCTATGGATTTCACCAAAACGTTTTCCTATCAAAATCTAATAGATAAAGGATTTGATAACAAAAAAACGTTCTTTAGCCTTTTAGGTGTTTCTTATTATTTAACGAAAAGGGAAATTTCAAGCTTAATAGATAATTTATTTACTAAGGTACCAGCAGGTAGTTCCATCGTTTTAGATTATGCAGACGAAAAACTCTTTGAAGAGAAGGGAATCTCTAATAGAGTTGAAAACATGGTGAAAATGGCTTCAGCAAGCGGAGAGCCCATGAAGTCGTGTTTTTCTTATTATGAAATTGAGAGTATGTTAGAAAAATCAGGTTTACTCATTTATGAACATTTATCACCAGCTGCTATTCATGAATGTTATTTTGCCGATCGAAAAGACTACCTATCTGCCTTTGAAACCATTCATTACATTCATGCTGTAAAAAAATAAAACTTTAGCTGATTTTCTCTTAAGAATAGAATAGTAGCTGAACGTCATAGAAATACCCCATTGGATACAATGAATGCTTTGCATTGATATTGAATAGAAGAACAACAGAATGAGAAAAAAGAGCCATTTGGCTCTTTTTTCTCATTCTCATCTTTAAAATAATATACTAATTCACTACAATATCCTGTACTTCAAAGCGAATGATTTTTTTCAAATCTTCTAATCCCATCTCAACTTGATACCCTATCTTACCTGCACTAAATATGATTGCTTCAAAATCAGTGGCACTTTCATCAATGACAGTTTGAAAAGATTTTTTCATTCCAATCGGCGAACAACCACCATGAATATAACCCGTAAGCGAGAGTAAATCTTTTGATTTCAGCATACTTACCGATTTTTCACGAACGCTAGAAGCTGCTTTTTTCAAATCTAATTCTTTATTTACAGGTACAACAAAAACATAATGCTGCCCCGATTTCGCTGTGGTTACTAATGTTTTAAATACTTGATCGGGAGATTGTCCTAATACCAAAGCAACATCGATTCCACTAATTGCATCCGTATCCACATAGCTATAATGTTTATAGTTGATTTTTTTCTTATCTAACAACCGCATTACATTCGTTTTGTATTCCATTGCGATAAATCCTCCTGCAATAAATTTATATGTACTGTTTCATATAGGAATTGAGACGATAACTTTAAAAATATAATTTCAAATACATAAATATTTTATCTTACTTTGGTATTTTTTCTCAAGTGTTGACAAACCTATTCTATCACTCACACTATTTATTTACGTTCAGATTCATCCGTTAATTTTATTTTATTTTCAAAAAACATTGATATTTCAAAAATCATTCGTTATAATATTTAAAAAAATTAAGGAGAGATCATTCATGTTTAATTATAATACTTCTTTCCAACTTCATCATCATACATAATGCCGTGTATCCGAAGAATTTTTTCTTCGTGGGTACAGGGCTTTTCCTGTTACCCACGAAGCGTTCATAAAGCTATGTGGGTATTTTTATACCTGCATAGCTTTTTTAATTTAAAATAGGAGTGATTCAAATGGATGTAAGAAATGTAAAAGGAACAAGAGATTATTTGCCTAAGGAACAGTTGTTACGGAATAAGATTAAACGAGCTTGTGAAGACACTTTTGAACGATATGGCTGTAAGCCGCTTGAAACACCTACTTTAAATCGGTATGAAATGATGGCCTACAAATATGGGGGCGGTGCTGAAATTTTAAAAGAAATGTATACACTACGCGATCAAGGAAATCGTGAACTCGCACTTCGATATGATTTAACAATCCCATTTGCAAAAGTAGTAGCAATGAATCCGGAAATTCGCCTTCCTTTTAAACGCTATGAAATCGGAAAAGTCTTTCGTGATGGACCAATAAAACAAGGAAGGTTCCGTGAATTTATTCAATGTGACGTTGATATAGTTGGCGTAGAATCTGTTATTGCTGAAGCTGAATTAATGGCTATAGCCTTTGATCTTTTCAAAACTTTAAATCTAGCTGTTACAATTCAATATAATAATCGTAAGTTATTAACAGGTATCCTTAAATCAATTGAAATTCCAGATGAACAAACAAATGATGTCATTTTATCATTAGATAAACTTGAAAAGATTGGGATCGATGGCGTACGAAAGGATTTACAAAGCCGCGGGATCGCAAATGAAACTGTAGAGGTTATTTGTAATACCCTTGAATCTTGTATGACATTAGAACTCGATGCATTTAGTCAAACTTTCTCAAATCCACTTATAATAGAAGGAATCAATGAACTACAACAATTACAGCAATACCTACTCGCCCTTGGTGCCCAAGACAATACCATTTTCAATCCATTTTTAGCAAGAGGGCTTACAATGTATACAGGCACAGTTTATGAAATCTTTTTAGCAGATGGAAGTATCACTTCAAGCATTGGTAGTGGTGGACGTTATGATAATATAATTGGAGCCTTTCGTAAGGATAATACCTCCTATCCAACAGTAGGAATTTCCTTTGGCTTGGATGTTATTTATACAGCTCTTGAGCGAAAAGAAACTAAATCTACTTCTGCTGATATTTTCATTATTCCTATTGAAACGGAAACGAAATGTTTACAAATAGCAGGGCAATTACGTTCTAATAGTACAATGAGGGTAGAACTTGAACTTACCGGCCGTAAACTAAAGCGAGCACTTAATTACGCAAATAAAGAGAACATTCCTTACGTGCTTATTATTGGTGAAACTGAAATCTCTACGAAAACAATTGTTTTACGTAATATGAAGGAAAGTACCGAAATAAACGTTCCCCTATCTTGTATTGAAAATGGAACTTTAAAAGACTATTTATAAAAAGGTGGTCCACTAAAAAGTTAAGCGGTTCTCTTTTGAAGTACCCGCAACTATAAAAACACATATAAAAGTAGGGATAATAGCAGAGCAATTCACACATGAATTCGCTCTGCTTTTTTATGGTACTAGAGGTTTAAATCGCATGTATAAATCCCATGCGATTTAGCAGGTGCAAAAAAAATTGTTATTCACCTCGGAGTGTTCCTCATTTATTAGTATTTATTGTTATGTTCTACATTTATAACGACATTTCCCTTCTTGTGTCCTTTCTCGACATATCTATGAGCTTCCACAATCTCTTCAATCGTATAGTACCTGTCAATAACCGCTTTTATCTCCCCCGTCTCAACAAGTTCTTTAAGGAAGTCTAATGATTCGGAAGTTTCAGGTGAATTTTGACTTAATATGAGTTTCTTGCTGCTTGTCAATTTAGTTCATAGCATTTGAACACTTGGCAACGGTTCAACGATATCGATATAGGTACCGTCCTTCTTTAACAATTTGATACAATCTGAAAATGAGCTCTTGTTTACCGCTTCAAAGATAACATCATAAGTCTCGTCTGTAGTAGAAAAATCTTTTGCAGTGTAGTCAATTGCCTTGTCGGCCCCAAAAGATTTTATCAATTCTGAATTTTTGTCACTGCACACTCCTGTAACTTTTGTTCCGAAATACTTAGAAATCTGTACTGCATAACTTCCTACACTTCCAGAAGCTCCATAGACAAGAACATTTTGACCGCTCCGCACGTTAGCTTTTCTAAGAAAAAACAAGGCTGTACGTGCCCCAATTGGAATGGCAGCGGCTTCCTCATAGGTTATATTAGAAGGTTTAATAGAGACTGCTCCATCTTCAGGCAGACAAATATACTCGGCATAAGAACCAAAACCCACTTGGGTAGCCGCAAAAATCTGGTCTCCTTCCTTAAACCGCTGGACATCTTTCCCTACTGACTCAACTTCTCCTGCTAACTCCATTCCCAATATTTGTTTTTTAGGTTGATTAAAACCAAGTGCTATTCGAGCAGGTAGCCAAACAGAACGAGGAACCGTAAAACTCCTTGATCGAATATCTCCTGCTGTTACGGTTGTCGCTTTTATTTTGACCAGTATTTCATTTTTCTTAGGAACGGGTTTTTCTACCTCTTTCAGTTGAAGAACGTCGGGGGAACCGTACTTTGTGTACACAATTGCTTTCATTAACCTTCCTCCAATTTGGTCTATTTATTAATATCATACGAATAACACGATTAAATAGAACAATGCTTCACTCTTCAACAAAATGCTAAAAGCAATAGACTTCACTTGCGAAATCCACTGCTTTTATACTTGTTTTCATATATGCTTTTTCCAATGCGAGTATCTCAAAAGAGAACGGCTTGCTAAAAGGTGTGCCACTTTTTTAAACATAACCTTTTAGCTATAATTACAAATTGAGTTTACATAACAAATTTATAGTATACTATTTTATTAATCTAAATAACATGTTCGTTCTTCACCCATCAAAAATTGAAATCATCTCTGCCTAAACTTAATTTGCGCTGCATCTGCGTATACATGCGCCTCCAATTTCAAAGCTTCTGGAATTGGTCTTGGGTGCTGACTTTCTACTACCACTTGATCTTCTTGAAGAACTTTCAAACTATACCGGCTAAAAATTGTATGTAGAAACGGAATTTTTTTCGCAAAATTTCTACCTGCTAATCCGAAAATTATTGTTTCTTCTTCATCTACCGGTGTAAAAGTAACAAAATTAATAAACTTTTTGCTTATCCCCTCTAACGGCTTTAACAACCATTGCTGAGGAAACTTATAACATAAATAGGCCTCACCATTTTTAAAGGAAAATGCATCTAAATCACCTTCAATTTGCAGTTCTTCTAACTCAGGGTTTGAGCCTTTCCCAATTGTATTCTTATGAACAAAGCTTAAATGTACAACATCTAGTACACTTTCTACAACTCTTGTAAAGTGAGCATTCCAATTTACTTTATATGGCGAAAATACAAAACTAGTATCTTCAACTTCGTCAAATAGTTCCAATACCGGTAATTCCCCATCACTTACCTGGTAGTCTGGATACACCCAAATTAGTCCAGCTTTTTCAATTACAGGATAAGACTTCGTATGTGCAAATTTCGGTATCGGTTTCGAAGGCTGCGATGGAATGCATACACAAGTACCTCCTCCATCAAACTCCCATCCATGATATACACATGTTACTCTCCCTTTTCGAATTGAACCAAGAGATAAATCCGCCCCGCGATGCGGACAATACGCATGTATTGCTTGAATTTTATGATTCTCATTACGAAATAAAACGAATTCTTTTCCTACTATCCTTCTCTTTATCGGCTGACTCGTAACATCTTTTGAAAAACAGACAGCATACCAGGTACACGGGAATATACGATTTATATTTTCATTCATATGTACCTCCCCCATCACTCTAAAGCTAGTATTTTTACATTATGTGTACTTTTTATAGTATGAAAATTTCTACTTTAATAGAAGGCACAAATAAAAGAAGAAACCTTTATTGTTTCTCCTTTTCACTATACGTAATTTCATTTAAGAAAGTTTATTTAAAAGCTGATTCAAATCTTGCTTTGTTTTCGTCGTTAATGACTTTATTCGTTTCACATCTATTTTTTCTTTTTCAGCCGCAACAATTAAAGGATACATACTTTGTCCAATCGTTTTATAATCAGTTGGATGAGTCGCTTCTAACTCTTTTTCGATGACATCCCACTTTTCGTTTATTTGCTTCCCTAATTTATTCACTATATCTAACTTAGGGTTTGCAGCTAATTGTTTATCCAAACTGTCAATAAGTTGCGCAACTGCTTTCACATTCGTTTTCACAGCCACGCTTTTATTTGTATCTTTCGTTGAAGTTGTTCCATTAGTAGATTGTTCTGTCGTTTTTGTATTCGTCTCTTTTTCGGAATTTTTTCCACTTGTCGTTTGCTCGTTAGTTTTGGCATTTGAAGTTTGATTCGTTGTTTTCTCATTACTCTCAGTTCCAGACGTTTCTTTGGAATTCTTTTGATCTTTCTCTGTTTTTTCATTAGAAGATGTGCTTGTTTCTTTCTCACCGTTTTTCGTTGCAGATGTTTCATCAGCATTCGTTGTTTTTGCTTCTTCTTGTGCGTTCGTTTGTTCCTTTTTCACTTGATCTTTTTCTGTGGAGGTACTACAAGCTGTAATGGAGAGCATTGTCCCAATTGCTAGCAATGCAATTGTTATCTTTTTCATTTTCATAAAAAGCCTCCTATATTTACAATTTTATCCTCCTTCTTACGATTCTATTTATCTATACAAATCCCTTTTTGTTCTATCCATCATCTTTCCGACAGAAATCTTCATATTTATACGACAACTAATCATGAATCTAATTTTAAAATCCGAGTTTTTTCTATTCTTTATAATATGCTTTATACGAAACTCTCTCCAATAAAAATAGAAGAATATATTGACCTATAAGGGTTATTTTAAAAATTACATATTTCTTTAAAATAATCTTTTCACTATCAGAAGTCCCCATTTTCTGACAATACATTTATTTTACACAGGAAATATTTCCTAATTCATATTATTTCTCAACCTGTTTGTTTACATAATAAAATTATAAACTATTAATAGAATCCACCATTCGAATGAATGACTTGTCCCGTCACCCATTTTGCTTCTTCACTTACTAAAAATGTTATTAGACGTGCTACATCCACAGGCTCTCCTATTCTTCCTACTGGAAATCTGGTCACTAAACACCCCTTAATTTCCTCTGTCATCCACCCTGTATTGGTTGGTCCCGGATCAACAGCATTTACAGTAATTCCTTTTTTCATTGCAACTGGTGCTACTGAAGTAGTAAAAGCTTCAATTGCTCCTTTCGTTGCTATATAAGCAAGTTCATTTGGCATTGGACCTAGCGATTGCCCAGATGTAAGATTTACAATACTTCCACTTGTTTCAAGCGAATAATGATTAATAAAGAGTGTACTTAATAACATCGTAGCACGCATATTTACCGTATAATGCTTATCTAGTTGCTCTATATCAAGTTCTTCAATAGTTGTATCAGTGGAATATGCAGCATTGTTAATAAGAATAGACGGCTCTCCTAATCGTTCTGATACCATATATAATAACCGATTTGGTGCATACGATTGCGATAAGTTCACCTCAGCCATTTCACAGCGTACGCCATAATTTTCAATTTCTCTTTTCAATAAAAATGGTTCTTCATCATTCATACTCCATGGCATTGCCTTATCGTACCTAGGCCAGTACGTGAAAAAAATATCGATACCTATTTGAGCAAGCGCCTTGCAAATCGCTGCCCCAATTCCATTCAAACGTGTTGCTCCTGTAACAATTGCTATTTTCGTCACTCGTTTCTCCCCCTATTTTGCAAAGTAAAATATACCTTCTAGTAAATTAGAACCATAAGTCTCATTTCTTACAAATAAATCCCCTGCATGAATACAGAGGATTTATCATTTTTTTATTTAATATTTGCTAGAATGCGCTCTGCTCTTAACTGTAAAATACGTGTTACTATTACATTTATAATAGTAAATACGATTAATAGAATACTAAACATTCCCCACATACCGATTTCAAAGAAAAAGTATAATCCACAAACCCCAGCTACGATTACTAGATCCATCGCAATATTTGCAAGGAAATTCCATAAAGTTGTGTATCGACTTTTAAATAACTTCTGCTCTGAATCCCAATGTATATCTGCCGTTTGAGCGTCCCACCGTGTACCGATTAAATTTGTTAACCATAAGCCATTTGCACTTAGTAAGAACCATAACAACATAAAGAGTGGCGAAACACCCGCAACAATAGTCATGATCAGACCAAACACAGCTAATATTGCTATATTAATAAACCACGCTGTAAATACTTTTGCAAAAAATATATCTGATGCCTTTACGGGTAAATAACGATTAACAAACCATGAGCTTCCATCCCTAGAAAAAGAAGTTGTGGCAATAACATTACTTCCCATTAAGAATAGGCTTGCACAAAAACCAATGCCAAGAGCTAAACTAGACCATTCTGGCTCGTTTATAAACTTTGTTAACCACTTTAAGTTTCCCTCTTGTATGAAAAGAATAAAAAATAACATAATTGGCATCACGAAAGTTTGCACAATGCAATTTATAAAAAATTGTGGCGTTCGGAATAAAATTTTGAACTCTTTTTTCACATAAGCCTTTATATGTGAACTTTGTACAGTCGATTTTTTTAAGTTCTCTGCTGAGATAGCCTCTTTTTTTGCTGTACTCGTCGAAAGTCCAATAACTCCTTTTAAATATGTACGCTGTGCAACAAAGAAAAACAATCCGAAAAATGCTAAGGAAATCGCTGCAAAAATCACAACGTATATAATCCCTTTCCAAGATGCATTTTCTATCAATCCCATTGCACCAAAGTATGTTGTTGGAAAATAATTTGTCATTTGAACGAACAGAGACGATTGGTTATCAGCAAAGTAATTTGCAACCATATCCCCTGATACTGCACTTTTGTTTCTCCACTGAATAAATACATTAATACCTACGACAAATACTAGAGTTAATATTCCGATAAATATATTACTACGATCTTTGTTTTTTGCGATGTTTGTATAACGCATAATCACCGTCATTAATAGTGATGCTAGTACTAATGGAATAATAGGGAAAAACATGTAAATAATTAATGCATATAAATAATATGTAATAAAAGCACCACTTTGTACACCGTAAACAATAAAGATTGGAAATAAGATAAAAGATCCCATTACATATTGTGTAATTAATACAGTAATAAATTTCGCCGTAATAATTTGTGATGGTTGCAGTGGTAAAGGTAATAGGGTCTCAACATCATTATTATAATAAAATACAGTTAAAATGTTCGTAATACTAATTACAAATACCCATATGCTTGCAACAGCTAATCCCATTCCGATTATCGAAGTTTCCTGACCGATTGATTTCATTCCAACATACATTCCATATGTAAGTGGACCAATAAATAGAAATCCTGCGAATAATAGTGCTAAAAATGAAAATGCATACGCCCAACGCTTCTTTTTATCCGTTATAATATCTGCATAATTTAATTTCAATAATACCTTTGTTAATGTCCAAATTTTATTCATTTCCTGTCATCTCCAAGAACATTTTCTCAAGAGATTCATTGGATTTAAAATGATCTCTCATTTCATTTAAATTTCCTTGAAACTGCAAATTCCCCTTATTAATAATGGCTACGCGATCGCATAATTTCTCGGCTACTTCTAGTACATGTGTCGAGAAAAATACCGTTTTCCCTTTATCCGCATGCTCCCTCATCATTTGTTTTAAAATAAACGCTGATTTTGGATCAAGCCCTGTCATTGGTTCATCTAAAATCCATACATCTGGATCATGCAGAAGAACACCGATAATAATAATTTTCTGTCTCATCCCATGTGAATAACTTTGAATTTGATCAGACAAAGCATTATAAAGATCAAATCTCTCTGCTAAAAATTGAATTTTTTCCTGTCTAATTGCATTTGGCACCTCATACATATCCGCCATAAAGTTCAAATATTCTATCCCTTTTAATCGCAGAAACATATCTGGACTATCCGGAACATAACCAAATGTCTTCTTTGCCTCCATCGGCTCTTTCATTACATCTTTTCCGTTGATCGAAATTGTTCCTTTATCTATTGCATGAATACCTGTTACCATCTTAATTGTTGTTGATTTTCCAGCACCATTTGGCCCTAAAAACCCAAAAATTTCCCCACTAGGTACTGTTAAACTTAAATCTTTCACAGCATAGGAAGAACCATTATAACTTTTTGATACATTGACAATCTCAATCATTTTATCCAATCCCTTCCTTATTTACCAATGAACTATATCCGCATTATAGCATACTTACATTTTTAGATTTTTGTATTTTTTTCAGATTGAATGAACTTTCATGAAATCTTTTCATAATTTATCTATGCATTCAAAAAAAGTAGTTCGCCATACTTCCTATAGCAATTATATATGCATTTTGATTTTCCGACATGTAAATCACGGCTATGAAAATAAAAAGGAATCCCCACTCGTTTTCTCCATTTGGTTTCACATGGCATGGGGCTACTTCTATCCAAAAACGGACGCTCTCTCCCATCTAAAAGGAAGGTTTTATACCGGTGTTTCAATCTACATATACTTCCTTAGCCATTAAAATATATATATAAACCTAGACCAACAATTAAAACAACTGCTAATACAAGATAAATCATTGTAAGTCTTGTAATATTACCTTTCGTAGATTTACTATAATTTTCATCCCCATTTTTCCCAATTACTATTGTTCCAACAACTATTACTGCCACACTCATTAACATAATTAACATCCACTTAATCATACGTTCCCCCCCCTCTCTTCCTCTTGCAACCATTTTACGATATTCTTACTGTCTATAACTTGTAAATATTATCATTTTTCTGAACTTTAATAATATATTACTTTTCATTTATCTATTTGTTTTAACTTCTTCTTGGATTCTCTATTTATTTGTACAACAAACTAATTGATAAAATGGAAGATACACCATGGCATTCACAACAAAAATAAAAGAGTATCGTACTCATTTTCATATGATCTAAGACGATTCGGTTGGTATTTGTTATGAAACCATTAATCATTTGAAAATGAGGAAATATACCATCTTGACAATTGACCCACGATTTCAGAAAAGTATTGAATACTTCTATTGATGAGATATTTATTTTTGGTGAAGTATAGTAAATCCCCCTCTCTACTATGACGTAGAAAGAGGGATCTTTGTAAAATTTGCACCTATTGTTGAAGGGAATCCCAGCTTAACCAAAAACATAGCAAAAATTCATTCAAACCTATTAGTTCCTCTGCTCTCCTACAATTCCTATAATATCGGTTAACTCACGAATTTCATATGTTGGTTTAATACCTGTATTATTTTCCTTACAGTGCGGGTTAAACCAACAAGTATCAATCCCGTAATTTATTCCCCCTTGAATATCAGAAGTTAAAGAGTCACCGATCATTAATACGCTCGCTTTATCTGTAATCTCCAGCTTTGAAAATGCATAATCAAAAATTCCTCGTGCTGGTTTTTGAAATCCAACCTCTTCCGAAATGATAATATGCTCAAAAGTATCACAGAGAGGCGACCCCTTGATTCTAGATTTCTGTACATCTGTGAACCCATTCGTGATAATAGCTAGCCGATAATCTGCAAGCGTATCACACAAGTCTGCAGCTCCTGATACCATATGTATTTCCGCCCCTAAATAGCCAAGATATATACTGTTGAACATGTCAGCATTTATTTCAAGCTTATGTTCTAAGAACAACCTCTTAAACCTCTCCACTCCCAATTCTGATAAAGTGATAATTCCCTGCTCTAAGTCTCTCCATAATACCTTGCTAATCTCTTCATAGCTGTTTTTATAATCTACTAGCCCCGTAGGTAATTCAAAATCTACAAAAGCTTTATGCAGTGCATTTTTTTCTGACACACTGAAGTCAAATAATGTATCATCCACATCAAAGAATATAACTTTGTATTTCATATCTTCCTCCATTACTCATTCCCAATCCAATTTAAAATAATAACATCCATACCATCTCTTGAATTTTCCTTTTTATCATTTCTTTATCTTCAACCGCACAATATGTAATTGAATTTGAGTATAGCCATAAAACAATCCTGTATTATGTAACATAATACAGGATTATTCATCAACCCCTTTACAAATAAGTAAACTTACTTGCAAAACAGTGTTATTTATCTATTACTTCTCTTCTAGTAACAATGTTTTCATATTTTCTAATTGTTCTTTTGTAAAACCTAGTCCTTTTTCAGCATACTCTTCAATACTTCCAAATTTGTGAGTAATTTCATCAATTGCCGCCTGTAAATACTCCGCACGAGCTTCAAACATCGCCCCTAATATTTCTTTACTTTCCTCATTTTGTAACTTCGAACCTAAAAAGGCCATCATTTTTTGATTTAACTTTTCACGGAATCCATTACTTAATAAATAGTCTTGCATCACCGTTTCTTCTGGGACACCAAGAAGAAGTAATAATAGTGCCGAACCAAATCCTGTTCGATCTTTCCCAGCTGTACAATGATTAACTAGCGGTAAGTTTTCCGGATCTTGAGCTAGCTGTAAAAAACGTACAAATGCCTCATTCCCCGCTACAAACCCTTTATTCATTTTCACTAAATATTCACCTGGTTTTCCAAGCATTGATAAATCTCCGACTTGGAAAAACTCATTAATATTTAAATCTTTTGCTATATCTTGCATGACTGGTATACAAACTTGCCGAGCACCAGGGATGCTCGGATTCGGTTTATGCGTCACTTCAAAATCTGTTCGATAATCACATACTAGTTTTAAACCAGAATGTTGTAAATAAGCAATATCCCCTTCTGTTAATCCAGCTAATTCCTCTGAACGATATAATTTGCCCCACTGTACTTTGCGGCCGTCACTTGTTTCATAACCACCTAAATCACGGAAATTAAACGCTCCCTGTAATGGTAACCTGCGTTCAGCTACAGTAACCGCCTGTCCATTACTTGCTACTAAGCGGAAATAAGGACGTACGTTAGGACTTGGATCTTCTATTGTACATGAGTTTGTTCCTGAGGCGTTTAATAAAAATTGTCCATTTTTCTCAATGTTTTCTGATGAATTACTCCAATAAATAGTAACTTCCTCTACTCCATCTTCCCATGCTATATGTAACTTATTATCTAAATTCCGTTCTACACTTGCCTGTAACCAGCTTTTATGTTGTTTCATAAATTCACCAATACTTTCTTTATATATTCCATTAAACGAAGCAATACTCTATTTTATTGTATTACAAATATACTGATTCTGTCGTGACTATATTTATCCCGCATTAACGGGCAGTAAGATCCCACCTCAAAATTCAGCGAAAACAAAGGCATTAGGTGGAGGAGCAACTGCCCGTAAAAGCCCGATTGGTGAAGGCTAATAATCAGTGGGGGAGAAAAATCCCCACTGATTAAAGTTTCACTTTAGGACATTCCCTTGTCTTTCTTAGAAATTAAGAAAAGATTTCTTGTACTTTTAAGAATGTTGTAGTTGGAATACCACGAAATACATAGGCAATCTGCTCGTCACCTAAATCTTGATATACCACTGTACCGCGCTGAGGTTGTATATGAAATTCTAATCCATTTAACATTTGCATGGAGCTATAATTATTAATCCACGAAGATACTGGATAATAATTACGTTTTACATGACGACACGCCCAAAGTGCATATAGTTGTTCTTTTACATCCCAGTACACATATTGTATTTCCTTTTCTCCAAAACCAACGGATTCGAGTTGCCAATAAACTGGCGTTGTAATCGGTAAAGGCTCAAATTGCACTTCATCTGGTGAATACCACCTTTTGCATCTGCTTATTTCACCGCCATTTTGCGCTCTTGCTTGAAAACTTAATTGATGAAACGGTTTATTCACTTGTTTTTTCGCTTTTTCTAAATCTAGTGGTTGCAATCCTTCCAAAAATTCTTCCATTTCTTGTTGATGTACGAATCCTTCATCGATTGAAATTTCAACTTGTGTTTTCCATTTAGAGCTGACATAACTAACTTTCCCTTTATAATTCAGCCCTCTCCAATATACAAGATCATTATACTGAAAACATTCACCTTGTGCTTGATACATACAACTATCTGGAAAGGTTGGCTCCATAATATCTAAGAAAAACTCTTTTACTCGAAACACTCCTGTTGGTGTAAAAACTTGAAACCAAAATGTCTCCCATCTCTCTCCTTCCGTGCGCTCCGATACATTTTCAACATGCCATCCATCAAATAGTATAGCTGGGTATAACGCAATCATATGTTTAAGCCTTTGTTTTAACATAATAAGCCCCCTCCTTGTTAACTACTTCAGGAGTGGTTATTATTTATCCTTGCATGAGCAGGATTGTCTTCGAATATATAGAATACTAGGAAACAATGCATTACGAAAGCATAGAGGAGGAAGGGCTTTGGATATCACCGCATTGCAACAACAATTGGAGCTCATCCAGCAAAATGACTATACACAGATGCAGAACATTGATCTTAATGAATTAAGTTCCCATATGATTGGACATATTGGAACGACCGATAGCTATGTACGTGATCAATTAATATATAAATGTTTTGCGCATTTTATTCAAAATGAATTTCTATCCCATGATAACTTAGAGACTTTGTTAACAACCTGCCTTAGTGACGATTACTTATATCAAGAAATCGCCTCTCCAAATACGGATGGAGTTTTCACTCGTTCTTATACCACTTTATTAATCGGTTTAATTATACAGTTCGATAATTCTCACTCATTCTTATTACAAGAAACAGTGCAAGCAGTAAAAGAAAAGCTTATTACATATATGAATCTTGAAACAGATTACCGTGGATATGTACAAGATAAAGGCTGGGCTCATAGCGTCGCCCATGCATCCGATGCCTTTAACGAACTGGTACATAGTACACATATTACCTGTTCCTGTTATGAAGAAATCGCTCATTGCTTATTAAATAAAATCTTTATTTATTCTACCGTATATCATAATAATGAAGATGAACGAATTGTAATTCCTCTTTTATCTATGCTTTATTACGACTTCCCTAGGGATCAACTTTTTTCGATTATTTATAAAAAAATAAAACGTTTATCACAATTAAAAATCAGACTTTCCTGTCATGAATACTTCATATTATGTGCAAATTTAAAAACTTTTTTACGCACTTTGTTTTTTAGAAGCAAAATGGATCCAAACCTTACTTCTGTGGCGAATCGAGCTGAAAAAATGTTGAGGGAATTACCAAAGTATTGTTAATTATTAAGGAGCATACAGATAGAAAGACATTGCACTTAAATGGTTCAGAGGGTTCTTCCAACTTTTCGAGAACTAGGAATATATACTCAGCTTGTGTACAAGCGATTACAACTCGCTCAATAGTAAGGGATTATACTTACTACATGCCAAGCACGAACAGGTCATTCTGCACCTATTTTAAAGAAACTTGACTTTAAAGAATATGAAATATATTTACAATTCGCTCAAAATATAAATTGATAAGGAGAAAAGAAAATGGGATATATCGAAGACATGCGAAAGCTCGTAGGGAATCGTCCGCTTATACTAACTGGTTCACATGTGATTATTTTAAATAAACAAAATGAAATATTACTTCAGCTTCGCACTGATTTTAATATGTGGGGCATTATTGGTGGTGCACTTGAATATGAGGAAACATTGGAAGAAGCTGCAAAACGAGAAGTATTTGAAGAAACAGGACTTATCATAAAAGATTTAGAACTATTTCACAATTTTTCAGGGCCAAACTTGTTTCAAATATATCCAAATGGTGATCAAGTATATGGTGTCATGGTTGTTTATGTTTGCCGTAATTATGGAGGTACCTTGCAAGGTGATCCTAACGAATCGAAAGAATTACGTTTCTTCCCATTGCATACACTACCGGATAATATTGGCACTGTACCTAAAATGATTATTGATCAATTTCAGCAATCATTCGCAATAAAAACAGAAAAATAAGGGAACGCTCATCGTTCCCTCTCATATCCAATCAACTTTTTAATTTCAGCTAAATTTACCTTCGCTATTTCTAATGCTTGGTACATTAAAATAATTATAATTGGATGAATGTCTAACTTTTTGCCCATGACTTGTGGTGAAATAAACTTTCCTTCTGCCAATTGTATAATCATCATCACAATAATTAAAGCAGGTAGAATAGCGATAATTGGTCCTACATACGGTACGAGGTTCACATTCACAAAAGGAAATTTGCTACCGTATCGTGAAATTATATACATACACTGTATCCCAAAAAACTAAATTCTATCAAACAACATACAGATTATAAGTATATTAAAATATCTTTTACTTCATTTCAAATTAGAATTTTAGCACCATTTGATTTGAATTGTATCTTATTTCAAGACAAAAACCAACCTACGCTCCCCCTTCCAGAAAGGAGATCAACAAATGATTTTTAAAATTAATCCTGCTTCTTTTGAAGTGGCATCAGCTATTTTGGCAATCCAAATTCCCGCTTATCAAGTTGAAGCAAAGTACATTAACAGTGTGGCAATCCCGCGTTTATATGATACTGCAGAAGATATTCAAAATTGTAACGAGACATTTTATGGATATACCTTAGAAAATAAACTAATGGGCTTTATTTCTTTTGTAAATGAAGGAGCAATTATCGATATCCATCGCCTAGTCGTATCACCAGACTATTTTCATAGAGGAATTGCAACAAAGTTACTCCTTCATTTATTTAACATATCCTCTGATACGAGTAAATATATTGTACAAACTGGCAAAAAAAACTCCCCTGCCCTTTCTTTATATAAAAAACACGGCTTTGTTGAAGTAAACGATATTGTAGTACCCAATGGAGTCGTTCTTACGCAATTAGAAAAGACAGAAAAAAATAAATAGTTTGACTTATGTGTTTTATTATGTTATTTTTTACTTTATAAAACCTTTTGCTGAATCCAAATTTTTGGAACGGGGGAACCATTTATGTAGCTTATGCTACTTGGGGCGAATCTTTTTTAAGTAGGGAAACTCTCACTTCCCGAGTCCGACAGCTAACCTCGTAAGCGTAATGGGAGAGGGAAGGTGCTTTTTACCTATGTTACACAGCATCCCTCCTTAACTATAAAGTATATGGAATCGTTGTCATTGGAAACCTATATTTATAGAAAAGGAGACTGGTACAATGTTACGTTTATCAGATCATGAAATGAAAATGATGGAGCAACGTATTCGATTGGAACAACAACGTACGTATCAAGCAAATAAGATTGTAGATAGTTTACATCACAAGTACTTTTTTCAGCACATTTTTCAACCAAAGAGATAAAGTAAATTTCTTATGGAACCAGGAAAACTAATACGTACAGTATTACTAAATATGAAAAAAGCTTTGCAACTGTTGCAAAGCTTTTTTCTATTACACATTCTCTTTTATACAATAACTTATTTTCTTACTTTAACAATTAAAGTCGTCGGCACTCTTCTTGCTTTATACAGAGAATAATATTTAACAGAAGGTTCAGCTGTGTGTTCATCAAATTTACTAGATGGTTCACTCTCTACTATTCTTTCAATTGTAAATCCAGCTTTGAGAAGTTCATTTATGTATGTGCTCAACTTTCTCTTATACAGCATCGCTTGTACATCTTCCCCTTTTTCTCATTCATTTTTATAAACCGCACTTATACATTTCACCTTTCCCTCTAAAGGTTATATCACGTAACCCGAACTTCCTTTCCTCTTTGCACGATAGTTTTTCACTTTCGCAATCGTACCACACGCTCTCCCCTCTTTACCTCCAGCATACATACCGCACCAGCGTTTACTCCCATTACGAGAATGATCGTAAAAGACCCACCGACAATCTGGACATGCTTTTAACCGACTCCACCTCTTTTGATTAATGGCTAGCAAAATAATTTGTAAAATCATCGTATACAAATTTCGTTCTCCAATTGGCACATATGTAATAGCATCCATATTTTTTGTAACGCACACTCGAAATGGATATTTTTCAAACCACTCTTGTAGTGAATCTTGCTCCTCAACTGCGAAACGAATTCCATCTCTAAATTGCTTCAGCTCATCCAACGTACCAAAAGAGAGTTCCTCATCAAAATGCTTTCTCATAAATTGAAGTACATCATCTATCGCATTAAGCTCGTCTTTCGGATCTCTTGTATCATTTGGAATTCTCCATGTATTTAAAAAATTTCTTATCACTTCTAATTTCTCCGGTGCTTCTTGATTATGATTCAAATACATTCACCATCTTTCTAAATTTTACTTTTTTCTGACTTTATGTATAATTATAATATAAAATAGTTAACCAGTAAAAATTTTTAATGGTTACATTCTAGGAGGACTTCTATGAAAAATTTTTCAATACCCATACGCGTTATACTCTTTTCATCATTTTTCATGGCATTTGGATATTTTGCTGTATACGCCTTTCTCGCTATCTATTTATCAAGCTTTTTACATTTTTCTACAATGCAAGTAGGAACCATTTTAACGATTATGATAATTACCTCACGAATTATCCCTTTATTTTCTGGTATAATCGCCGATAAATTTGGTTATACGATTATGATGATATCCGGCTTATCATTAAGAGGCATTGGCTTTATTTGTTTAGGATTATTTTCAGAGTTTCATACGATTTCCATTTCCGCTTCTCTAGTTGGGGTTGGAACTGCATTTTATGAACCTGCAGCTCGTGCTGTATTCGGCTCACAACCAGCTAATCTCCGCAAAAATTTATTTACATACTTAAACCTCGCTTTTAATAGCGGTGCGATTATCGGTCCGATTGCTGGTAGCCTATTGCTCATCTGGAATCCTTTGTACCCTTTTATACTTACTGGATTTCTTATGTTATTCTTTGCTATCATTTTTTATCTTCTTAGATCTCACTTCCAAGTTTCTACTGAAAATGTTCAGCTCTTATCTGGATTAAAAGCTGTGTTTGAAAATAAGCAGTTTCTATCATTCTCATTTATTATGATTTTCTTTTACATTATGTTTACTCAGCTTACTGTCGCCCTTCCGCTTCATATGACCAACATCAGTCATAGTGCAACACTAGGCGGGCTTGTGGTTACAGTAAACGCAATTACAGGTGTTTTGTTTATGATTATATTTCGAAAAACATTTCACAAATATAACACACTTTCGATTGTAAAATACGGTGTGCTATTTATGGGACTTTCTTTTTTACTTATCCCTTTGTTTCCACATCCGTATTGGCTATTTGGCTGTGTCATTTTATTTACAATCGGCGAAACACTTGTATTACCTAATGCTGACATTACAATTGCGAATTACAGTAATGAATCTTACACGGCCACATATTTTGGAGTTTATCAGCTCTCACTCGCTATTGGCTTTATAATTGGAAACTATACAGGAACATGGTTTACATCACAGATGCAAGGGACATATACACCTTGGTTTATTTTGGGAACACTGGGTGTTACAGGTTTTATTTTGCTTCATATTTTAAAAAATATGGAGCAAAAACAAGAAAAAGAAATGATTCATACAGGATTATAAACGTATACAATGCGATGAAAAGCACCGTCCAGCTATTGAACGGTGCTTTTCATAAACGAAACAACGCCATTTTAGTTATAGATGGTGTTATTTACGTTTCTTGGCAATTATTTATTACAAAATGCAAATGATTATTTACATTTTGTCGGTAATCTTTTACAATTATGGTAATTGAAAATGAGGAAAGGGACATTATGATGCTTGAAAACAGAGTTAGAGAATTACGGGCACGATTTAGATGGACTCAGCAAGACTTAGCCGATGCCATTGGAGTGACAAGACAGACAATTGGGTTAATTGAAAAAGGTGATTATTCCCCCTCTGTCACTATGGCGTTAAAAATAGCTGCTGCGTTTCATGTTACCGTAGAAGATGTTTTTTATTTAAAAGGAAAGGAATGAATGATTATGATGAAACATATTTTGAGGTCTCCGCTTATAGGTGCGAGCTTATTGGTATTGATTATTATATTTTTACTATTTTCTCTTATGAACACACAGGTTGTTCTAGCTAAATTGTGTTTTGGGATTTTGGTAGTGTTTACTTTTTTGTGGTTCATTCTTACAAAGCTTTATAACCGAAAGAATCCTAATGATAAGATTAGATTATTGGGATTTACACCATCCGAATTTCATGAAATAGATGAAGGTCAACAATGGGTAACCTATAAGGCTTGCAGGAACGTGTATATCTACTATAGCTTTGCACTTCCAGTAACGGCGGGAATTTGCTTCCTCTTTTCTCATAATATTCTTGTTCCATTAATGTGCATTGGTGTACTAGGTGTAGGTCAATACATTGTCTATTGGTTAACTACTATTCGTGTTTTACATCGCATTTAATCTAAACAAAAAGAGAGGTGAAACAGTATGTTGGAATGGGCTCAAAATGCAGGTGTATTATGGCAATATTTAGTTTTGTTTCTATTAGCCTTTGCTCCATGGATGGATGTATCAATCGTTGTACCACTCGGTATCGCATGGGGATTACAACCATTTGCAGTAGGAGTGACGGCATTTGCAGGGAATCTTATCTTGGTTCTATTACTGGGCTTCTTCTTTAAGCAGTATGCAAATTGGCAAGCAGCAAGAAAGTTAAAAAAAGGGATAACAACACCTTCTAAAAAAGAAACCCGATCAAGACAAATATGGGAACGATATGGTATTCCAGGTTTAGCTCTGCTAGCTCCAATTCTCGTAGGAACTGATATTGCAGCCGTATTAGCTTTAACATTTGGATCTAACCGGACACACGTCATAAGTTGGATGACGGTCAGTCTAGCAGTATGGACAGTCATTTTTGCAGTTGCTTCGATGTATGGATTTAGCTTTTTAAATATTATTTAGAATAACATGAAGATTTTATGTAATATAAAATCGTTCACTACCTTTACATTATGGGGTGATGAAGTAAGTTCATATGTTATTAAGACAAAAAATGTGACTAAAAAATATAAAAATCAAACAATCGTATATCAATTGAATATAGAGATTAAACAAGGACTGGCTCCTACTGTAGTGCTTTTAGAAAAAATACCAATTCCTTTACAAAAAATAATCCCTACTTTTGAAATAAAAGTAGGGAAATATTCATTCTTAATAAACTTAGTTTAATATCTTTGGTTCTACATCCAAAGAATTAACTATAAGCCAGTTCTTTTTCACTTAGCTCAAGCGTCCGCGCTGTTGAAGTATGAATTTCTTGGAATAGCTCTTGGTTTTCCACTAGTGACACGCCATAAGAAGGAATCATTTCTTTTATTTTCAGTTCCCACTCTTTCATGTGTTGTGGGAAGCATTTTTCTAATACCTCAAGCATAACGTGAACGGCAGTAGAAGCCCCCGGAGAAGCGCCGAGCAATGCAGCTATCGAGCCATCAGCGGCACTAACAACTTCCGTACCAAATTGAAGTGTTCCTTTACCGCCGGCATCAGTATCTTTGATAACTTGCACACGTTGGCCCGCTACCACTATATCCCAATCCTCGCTTTTAGCGTTCGGAATAAACTCGCGTAATTCTTCCATGCGCTTTTCATTCGATAACATAACTTGCTGGATCAAGTATTTTGTCAATGACATCTCTTTTACGCCTGCCGCCAACATAGTGAAGACATTATTTGGTTTTACGGAACCTATCAAATCAAAATTCGAACCAGTTTTTAAAAACTTTGGTGAGAAGCCAGCAAACGGTCCAAACAGCAATGTTTTTTTGTTGTCGATATATCTTGTATCAAGGTGCGGAACTGACATTGGAGGAGCACCAACCTTAGCTTTACCGTATACTTTTGCATGATGCTGCTCTGCAACTTCCGGATTGTTACATACCATAAATAGTCCGCTTACTGGGAACCCTCCAATATGTTTTGACTCAGGAATACCAGTTTTTTGTAGTAAAGGCAGACTTCCGCCCCCACCGCCGATAAAGACGAATTTTGCAGTATGGTATTCGATTTTACCGCTATCGATATCATGTACTTTCACTTCCCATGATCCGTCGCTAGTACGTTTGATATCCTGGACACTATGCTTGTAGTTTATCTCGACTTTTTTACTCTGTAAGTGGTCAAACAACATACGTGTTAAAGCACCAAAGTTGACATCCGTTCCAGAGTCGATTTTTGTTGCCGCTATCGGTTCATTCGATGTACGTCCTTCCATGATGAGCGGAATCCACTCCCTCAATTTTTCAGGATCATCGGAAAATTCCATTCCTTGAAACAGCGGATTATTCGAAAGCGCTTCAAATCGTTTTTTCAAAAACGTAACATTTTTTTCCCCTTGTACCAAACTCATATGAGGTATTGGCATGATAAAGTCCTGCGGATTACGAATCAGATTGCTGTTGACAAGATAAGACCAAAACTGTCTTGAAAGCTGAAACTGTTCATTAATTTTTATAGCTTTGCTAATATCTATAGATCCGTCAGATTTTTCGGATGTATAGTTAAGCTCACACAGTGCAGAATGGCCCGTACCCGCATTATTCCATTCGTTAGAGCTTTCTTCTCCTGCGTTTGTGAGTTTCTCAAACACTTTGATTTCCCATTCAGGTGCTAACTCTTTCAATAATGATCCCAAAGTCGCACTCATGACTCCGGCACCAATTAAGATAACGTCTGTTTTTTTCTGCATGTTGCTCATGATAATCTCTCCATCCCCTATATTGGCAAAAAAGACTAGGCACTTCTGCTTAAATGTCACAAAAAGAAAAGCGCCACCTGGGCCCCACCTAGGAATACATCTTTTCTGTCTCAATTATAACCCATCTCATAGTCTATTATAATAATTAATAGACTAAAATATCTAGTATTATCTGATAATTATTAACTATTTAAGAAAGAAGAAAGATTTTTCACAAAAACAAATTCTACTTTTCTACATAGAGAGGTAGAATTTATGGATTTTCTAATAGACTTAAAGGAGTCAATGCTTTTCGTTACTTATTCAGGAAAAAACCTTATTAGTTCAATCAAAATCAGTTTCCCTTCAAGTACAACATTATTTACCTTATGTCCTTTATACTATTCTTAATTCACTGATTTAGTGATAATATCATAAACTTTTTTCAAGTTTGTCTTAAAATATGTAGTAAAGTACATGTATTGATAAGATTTTAATACTAAAATCTTATCAATATCTTTTAGTTTGTTTTCTGCCACCACTGCAATACTATCTATTATGCAACCTTTCACCTTTGGATAAAATCTATTTATATCATTACAAATCATATAATCCATGATAAAATAAGAAAAATTTTACAAAGGGGTGGATGTATGGATTTTTCAAATTTAATTGCTTTTGTCTTTGCGGCTATACTCCTAACATTAATGCCAGGACCTGATATTTTATTTGTTCTCGCACAAAGCATGAGCCAAGGTAAAAAAGCTGGTATTATGACAGCACTAGGGCTTTGTACTGGCATAACTGTACATACATTAGCTGCCGCTCTTGGAATTTCTGCAATTTTGTATCATTCTACAATCGCCTTTCAAATTTTAAAGTATGCTGGTGCAATCTATTTACTGTATCTTGCTTGGCAAGCCTTTAAAGAGCGAAATGAAGGGATTGGAGAACAAGCTGCCGTCTCACTAAATTACGGCGCGCTCTATCGTAAGGGGATTTTTATGAACATATTAAATCCTAAAGTTTCACTTTTCTTTTTAGCATTCTTACCTCAATTTGTAACTCCAAATGCTGGGCAAGTACCACTGCAAATGATCACTCTAGGTATATTATTTATGCTGCAAGCCATTATTGTATTTTCAATTATCTCATTCCTCTCTGGCATCATTGCAAATAAGTTCTTGAAAAATCCTAAAATCGCAAAAGGAGTGAACTTATCTAAAATAGGAATCTTCGCAATTTTAGGAATCCGACTTGCTTTAACGGAAAAGTAAAAAGGAGAAGCTATTTTCAGCTTCTCCTTTTTTCATGACGCGTGATCGTTTTTCTTCATTAATGCTCGTTTTTTCATCGCTTTTGTTAAGTAGCCACCTTTGAAAGAACGAATCTCATAAGAAGACATAAACGCCTTCGGTGCAATTCGATTAATAATTTCCAAAAGCTCTTTCTCACGTGAACGTTTCGCAACAATATCTAAACGGTAACGAATCGAATTAATCCCTTCTCCTTCAAATACTGTTACACCAAATCCTGAATGTCTTAATTCATCCACTAACTCATTACAACGATCTAGTAAACTAACTTGATACGTAATATATCCAATTGCTAATTTATTTTCTATATAACCACCTAATAGAAGTCCGGCACTAAAGCCAATGACATAGGCTACGATATTCATCCAATTTGATAAATCTTGAAACACAATCCCTAAGCTTACAATATAGATTGCACCTTCTAATAATCCAACACCAGCAGCGGATCTTGTTTGATTCTTTACAAGCAAAATCGTCCGGATCGTTAAAACAGGAACATAAATAATTTGAAGTACAAAAATAAGTAGCGCTTGTAACATTTGCATCCACCTCTTTCAAAAAGTCTTTTGTCATAATAACATATATAACCTTGAGAAAGCGATGGGTTTTCTAAATTTTTTTATTTTTTCATGAAAAAATAAAATATAAGAAAATAAGAAAATAAAAAAGAACCGTTTTCGGTTCTCTTTTATTTTCTTATTTTGAATCCTGTGCACTCTTTTTTCTTTTTTCCTCTTCTTTTCTTACTAACCGCATATTCGCATAAGCTAAATTCGCAATCATTAAAAAGTGACCACCTAAAATGCCCGTACCAAATGCCCACATCTCCATTTCATGTTCAATTTCATACATGATGATTGCACCCAATATAGCAGCAAAACGATTTAAAATTCCTAATCCAGGCGCACGCTGTTTTAATACAATACTTTTTCCAATCTTTTCAACTCGTCTGGCTAATAACCAAAGACAGTATGCACTTACAGCTAATCCGATCCCGAATCCAGTAACTTGCTTTGAAAAAGGCGTTATCGTCCATAGGAGTAGTAAACCACTAAAAATCATATATAATTGTAGTCTGTATACTCGTAACGCAACTTCAATCAAAATATCCGCTCCTTGTTTCAAGTTTTCCTATAGGTGAAAAAGAAAGCAGCAACCTACACAGTTGCTGCTTTCTCTTGTTGGCGATCAATTTTTCGAATTTCAACGCGCTTAATTTGATATGCATCTTTTTCAAGAACTTTAAACTCATATCCCTCTGCTTCGACACATTGTCCCTCTTCAATTTCGTGATTCTGCATCATAATCCATCCACCAATTGTATCCACATCTTCTTCCTCGATGTGTAGACCAAATAAGTCTTTCACTTCTGTAATTAACACCTTTCCATCAACAATTTTATGATGTTCATTTACGTGTTGAATTGGTGGATTTTCATCTTCATCATATTCATCACGAATTTCGCCGACGATTTCTTCCAATATATCTTCAAGCGTTACAATTCCGGCTGTACCTCCGTACTCATCATATAAAACAGCCATTGGAATTCGCTTTTTCTGCATTTGCAGAAGTAAATCATGAATTGGAGTTGTTTCCATAACTTCAATAATCGGACGCATATACGTACGAATAGATGATAAATCTTCTGTATCACCTTTCATATATCGAATGAAGAAGTCTTTTACGTTGACCATACCGATAATATCATCTTTATCTTCTCCAAAGATTGGATAACGTGTGTATCGTTCACTTTGGATAATTTTCATGTGTTCTTCTACTGAATCTTCGAGATAGAAACCGACGATTTCTGTCCGTGGTACCATAATCTCTTTCGCAATGCGGTTATCAAATTCAAAGATATTATTTACATACTTATATTCTGCTTGATTAATTTCTCCACTTTCATAGCTCTCTGAGAGAATTAACCGTAATTCCTCTTCAGAATGGGCCACTTCATGTTCAGAAGCTGGTTTCAAACCGAATATGCCAGTAACGACACGCGCTGAACTATTTAGTATCCAGATAAACGGATACATCACTTTATAGAATATCATTAAAGGTCCAGCAAATAATAAAGTTACTCTTTCAGCCTTTTGAATTGCCATTGTTTTCGGAGCTAATTCCCCTACTACAACGTGCAAATACGTCATTGTCATAAATGCAAGACCAAAAGTCAATACTTGTGAAATAGAAGGATTTAAGTTCCATTTCTCAAATAATGGATGCAATAGTTTTTCTATTGTCGGTTCACCTAACCAACCAAGCCCCATTGCCGTTACTGTAATTCCTAACTGACAAGCAGATAAATATTCATCTAAATTTGTTGTTACCTTTTTTGCTGCTAACGCACCGCGTTTTCCTTCCGCAACAAGCTGATCTATGCGACTTGAACGTACTTTAACAATCGCAAACTCTGCTGCTACGAAAAATCCAGTAAATGCGATTAAAATCGCAACCATGACTAAATTAAATATTTCCAATGAATCCCCTTAGTTAAAAAACTAAGGTGTCCACCTCCTGTATACTTATAATGTTTTCTTATTCTCTGTTTCTTTAGAAAACATAGCGCTATACAGAAATTAAAAGAGTTGGATCCAACTTTAACTATAAAAATAGTATCAGTGTTTGTATTAAAGCTGTCGTTTGACCAGATAAAGATTTCGATATTTTTTCACGTTGTGAATCTGTTAACCCATCTAACAGAGGTTTCAACTGTGTTAGCTCTGTTTCTAATCGATGGATATGGTTTGTCACTTCATTCACTTGTTTCGAAACGTGTTCATTGATACCGAGCAGCTTCTTCCTCTCCTCGATCCTCTCTTTAATCTCACAAAGCGGCATATGCATTTCTTTGCATTTCTCAATAAATTGTAATGTCTCAAGTACTGTTTCATCGTAATAGCGATAATTAGATTGAGATCGCTCCGCTTTTAAGATACCTAGATTCGTATAATAATCAATCGTTCGTTTCGATACGTGAGCCAAGTGAGCCAACTGTCCGATTCGATACACCTTCCCAACGATTTTTCCCTCCTCATTTATGTTAAGAACATCATACAATACATAAACTGTACAGTCAAACGTGATGGTTTATGTATTGTATAATATGAAAAAAGACCTGCTATATGTTGCAGATCTCCTTCATTCTATATTGCTTTTTCTTTATTATATGCAGATTCTACACATTTAGCTAAATGCTCAAGTTGTTCTGCATATACAGCACGTGACATCCACCCTGTTAACTTATATAAAATGCGATAAAATAGATTACTAGGTGTATACTCCAAAATTTAATGTAAGAAGTGTCCATTATTCCTCTTCTAATACATATGTTTTCGTAGAATATCCTTGATTCGTATTCTAAAAACTCCACTTCCGCCTTAAATACTTTCTTACCCATTTTTTGAAAGGAAATAAATGTATCTCCTACACTTGGATTTTCTTTCACCTACTCTAAGGAATAATGATTTTCGATTAAAAATGCATTCCATTCTTTTACTTTTTCATCATTCTCTACATAATCGAAAACAACTTCAATTGGTGCTTCAATCAATACTTCAATAGCAAAACTCATTTATTTTCTCCTTTTACATACCCTTATTTAGGATTTCATGATTTTAAACTTAAAATTCCAACATGAGCATGAAAAAAATTGATTTATTCTTCTTTAATCTGCTTTGTTAGACGGAAGGTTATCGCCCAAAACAAAAGAGCAAAAGCGCTGACAGATGCACCTAATAGACATACTCCATTCCATCCATATTTTGCGTAAATATTAGTTGAAACAATTGAACCTGTTGCACTACCGATAGAATAAAAAATCATGTAAGCAGCAGTAAGTCGACTTCTCGCTTCAGGACGTACTGTAAAAATCATACTTTGGTTGGTGACATGCACGGCTTGCACAGCTAGGTCAAGAAGGATAACTCCAATAACTAATGTGAGTAAGGAGTATTCAATAAATCTAATTAGGAACCATGATGCTAATAATAAGGAAAGAGCTATCCCGGTTGTACGCTGTCCTAATCCTCGATCTGCCAGACGCCCAGCTCGTGCAGCCGCTAATGCTCCGGCAACTCCAGCAATGCCAAACGCTCCAATAACGGAATGTGAAAGAGAATATGGTGTAGCACTAAGAGGCAGCACCAATGAAGTCCATAGAATACTAAAAGAAGTAAAAATCAGTAGTGCCAGTATTCCCCGTATACGTAAGATCCTTTCTTGTACGAATAACGAGAGAACAGAACGTAACAGCTTTGGATAGGACATAGCCGTTCGTTTGTACTCCAAATCTGGTAATTTTCGGTATAACAAACCAACTATGAAGAGCATGAGTGCAGCAGAGGTAAGGTAGACTGAACGCCAGCCACCCAGATCAGTCAATATGCCAGCGAATGTTCGTGCCATGAGAATCCCTATTACAACTCCACTTGTAACAAAGCCTACTACGCGTCCACGCTCTGCTGGAGTAGACAACGTCGAGGCGTATGCGACGAGTGTCTGTGTAACAGTGGCAAACATTCCTATCGCAGCCATACCTATAAAAAGTACTGTACTTGAGGAAGCAGTACCAATAACAATTAAAGCAACAACGGATATTAATATTTGGCCAATAATCAGTCTTCGTTGATTCAATAAATCGCCAAGTGGAACCAGTAACAGTAATCCCAGTGCATAACAGACCTGAGTAATGGTAATAACAATGCCAATGGTTGAGTGATCAATCCTAAATTCATTTGATAGAGCGTCGAGTAGCGGGTGAGCGAAGTATATATTTGCAACAGCCATTCCGCAGGCTGTTGCAAATATATACTTCATATAGCGAGGCATGGTTTTACTGCCTGATTGTAACTGACCATCGTGATGTTGAGCAATAATTGTTCTTTTTTCTTTAACATTCATCATTATTTACATCCTCCTTTGTATACTTAAAAACATAATATACCGAACAGTACAGAAAGATTCTTATTAAATATAACCAACAAAAAGTTTTAATGTCAAACTATTTATCCACCCATTTCATTATATGTCTAAAAAACATTGCAATTTGACAAATTCACTCTAATTAAATAAGATCATAACATACCGAACAGTATAGAAAAAGTGGATTATTTATGACTAAAAGACATCGTAAAATTAGGTCGTAATCCCGAAAAAGCAAAGCTATTTATGTTGAAGGAGGTAAGAGCGCATCAAATGAGCCCAAAAAGCTAGTGACCGCTTGAAGCCTCAAAATCAAAAAGTTTATATTAGATGGAAACAGATAGGAGTGTATTTTAAGAGTAGAGCGGTTACATGATTGCATATAAAGAGTTTTTGAATTAGGTAGCGTCGTATACCGAACGAAGAATCAAAAAACAGTGGAATACCGGATTCAAGTGGACAGATCCAGAATCATAAAGTAAATAAAAAAGAAGTAAGACAAGATCAATCATTTGGCGAAATTTTTTTGAAAAGAGGAAAATATAATGGTTAGACAACGCGAATTTGATGAAGAAAGAGCATTAGACGCTGCTATGCAGCTTTTTTGGAAAAAAGGGTACACCGCTACTTCATTAAGCGATTTGACCGCTAAAATGGGGATACAAAGACCAAGCTTATACTCAGCTTTTGGAGACAAAGAGCAGTTATTTGAAGCTGCATTGCGAAAGTATACAAAGTTACATGCATCTGATATTCGAACAAAACTTCAAAACAATCCATCTGTAAAAGAAGCAATTCGCACATTTTTTGAAGATTTAGTGGAAGAGGGTTATAAAGAAAGTCAGAGCAAGGGATGTTTTTGTATTAATGCAATGGTAGAATTGGCACCTCACGATGAAAAATTTGAAATCCTTACGAGGGAACATCAGATGTATCTTTCAGTCATATTTCAAGAAGTAATTATCCGGGGGATTCGGTCAGGTGAACTTGAAAGTAGTCTGAATGCTAAAACTTTAGCACAGACGCTAGTTACCACATTAATTGGACTTACTGTATTGATGAAATCTCGTCCAGAGCGCTCATTTCTAGATAATTCTGTAGCTATGGTATTAGAATTATTAAAATAAATTCAGTGAAATTAATCGATTTTCGAGAATTACTACTACGAGACTGAATCAGAACATATTTCATTTTATCCCTTCAAGAATCTGAAAATTAAGTTATAATTTTATTATAAAACTTATTCCTGATAAACAAATACAAAATATTGAGAGGAGAAATTCTAATGTACTACAACAACCTATTCGAAAACGATCAACCTGTAATCCGTCTATAATCTAAGGCGGGCATACGTATACTTTATAAAAATATGCCTCGTCTTAGGATTCCTTATTTTACAATCCTATAAATAGACGGAGGTATTTCATAATGAAACAAACAATTTTAGGTGCTATATGTTTATCACTTGCAGCAAGTATTTGGGGCGGTATGTACGTTGTCAGTAAATATGTATTAGATTTTGTTCCCCCACTTACACTTGTCTGGCTGCGCTTTATTATCGCTTTTTTCATTTTATATATGATTTTGAAAACAACAGAACGAAAACATAAAAAGAAAATACGAATTCATAAACGGGATTGGTTACTTTTTGCTTGGATCGGTTTCATTGGTTATTTCATCTCAATCACATGCCAATTTATTGGGACGAAATTATCAGATGCTCACACAGGCTCTTTAGTTACATCGGCCACACCAGCATTTATGGTCGTATTTGCTGCTTTAATTTTGAAAGAAAAGCTAACTGCTCGTAGAATACTCTCTACCATTTTAGCTACAATTGGCGTCACTATCGTCATTGGGTGGGATATAGAAGTAGGCTCTTATTTTATTGGCACAATCATTTTAGTTGGAGCTGCTATTACATGGGCTTTACTATCTATTTACGTAAAAATTGCCTCTACTCGCTTTTCATCCTTAGTCATTACAACGTACGCAATATTCTTTTCGTTATTTTTCATTACACCTTGCATGATTTGGGAGTTACAATCTAATCCAGTTGGAAACTTAAACGCCACTATCATTTTAGGTATTCTATATTTAGGAATCATCTCCACTGCCGGCGCTTTTTTTCTTTGGAATAAAGGATTAGAGTTAATGGATGCTAGCATCGGGTCATTGTTTTTCTTTTTTCAACCAATTGTTGGCTCATTATTAGGGTGGTTACTTTTAAATGAAACATTAAATAGCAATTTCTTTATTGGCGGTATCCTTATTATATTTAGCGTAGTGATAACTACACTTGAAAAGAAAGGCTAACAATAGCAAAAAACACAGGCTGTAAAAAACTCCAGCCTGTGTTTTTATTTTCTATTATACTCTGTTAAATAATGATTGAAAGTATATATGCCCCGTTTTGATGTCCACTTCTTTAAAATCCTTATTTAAGCATACCAAGCATCGTCAGTGAATTTATTCCATTCAAGCAGACCAATGTGCAGGACGAGAAAGTAAACTTGGTAATTTTGTATTAGCATCTCCTCTCGCTGCATTAACCTGAACTTGAGTCAGAAAAATACTATCGGTAAGATTTGCTCCTCTAAGATCAGCATCTCGTAAATCAGCCCCGATAAGGTCAGTTGCTCGCAAATCGGCGTCTCTAAGATCAGCTGCGATTAGGTATGCTCCTCTTAAATTAGCACCAGTGAGATCTGCCCTTCTAAGCTTTGCCCCCATAAGGTTTGCTCCTCGATGATTAATCCTTTTATTTTTTTTCGAACTCTTATACTTGTGACGTGACTCCGTCCATACTAGTTCGCTTGTCTTTAAAAGAAGTTCATTTACATACGCTCGGTGTGATGGAACGTTTAAATCTATCAGCAAATCTGGGCTAAGCTCAGAAAGTCGTTCCGTCTCTTCAATTGCGTCCCAAATTTCCCTATGAATAGTACGTGTCGCTTTTAATGATAAAGCTTCATTTAAATACCAAAGCATCTCATGAAGCTGATGCATAATTGGAAAAACAGCGTACATTGTCTTCGCATGCTTAGAATCTTTACGCCAGTCAACTCCTTCGAAAGTAACCTGTGAAACCTTTTGTCCTGCACCGAAACATTCAAACACAGTACATCCTTTAAAGCCTTTCTGTCTAAGGTTTTTATGAATACTACAACGAAAATCTGATTGCAGATTAGAGCAAGGCTTACCAGCATCTTTATTAACTGCAAAATCTGCCGAAGCTGCGAAAGGTAATGCAACGCAGCACAAACCGAAGCAATTTTCACAGTCAGCCCGTAAACTGTGAAAACTCACATCATTTTTTATATTCAATTCTTGATAATTCTCCACTAAAACATATCCCCCTGTTACTGTATTACTTATTCAATTACTAACCCTGCATCTAACTTCCCTGATAAAATATCTTCCATAATCTCTTTAGACATATCATATACTTTCGTTTTTAAATGAACGTTCTCACTCTCGCTTCTAACAAGTTTTTCCGGAAGATAAAATGCTGCAAGACTAGGTAGTATACCTAACGTTATGTGTACGGATTCTCCCATTTCTTTCATTTCTTGTCTAATACCATCCCATTCCTTAACAAATGGAATGATTCTTTTTTGAAAGTAAATTCCTGCTTCTGTTAATTCTATACCTTGTGGAGATCTACTTACTAATTCCACTTCTAATTCAGCTTCTAATTTCTTTATTTGTTTACTTATTGCTGGCTGCGTCATGTGAAGATGCTCTGCTACCTTTGAAAAACTTTTATTCTGTGAGCAAAGTAAAAAACACCGTAACCACTCTATCTCCATCCTCTTTATCCCCTTGTTCAAACTTTTTGTTATACCCTTCAAAAATACTGGAAATTCTCAACTTTTACAACATTTGATATCCTTTTTATAGAAATTTATTTTTGAAAGGAAGTATAACAAATGAAAAAATTACCTAAAAATACTGCACTTATTCTAGTTGATATTCAAAAAGGATTTGATGATTCTTACTGGGGAAAACGTAACAATATCCATGCTGAAACAAACATGGAATTTATATTACAAACATGGAGAAAAAAAAATCGTCCTGTAATCCATGTGCGGCATATCTCTAATAAAGAAAATCACCCATTAAGAAAAGAAAGCAGCGAAAGTAATTTTAAAGACTTTGCCACTCCAATTTCAAACGAACCGGTATTTCAAAAAAATGTAAATAGCGCTTTTATTGGAACCAATTTAGAATCTTATTTACGAGAACATAATTATGAAACTGTCGTCATTATCGGCTTAACAACAGACTATTGCGTATCTACTTCAGTACGCATGGCTGGTAATTTAGGTTTTTCAACTTATGTCATTTCAGATGCAACAGCTACATTTGACCGCATTGCATATGATGGAAATTACTATCCTGCAGAAGAGATCCATAAGTATGCATTAGTAAGTCTTCATGAAATGTTTGCTACTGTTTTAACAACCGATAAACTTATAGATTTAGTTTAGTTCCGACATCTTGAATTGACTAAGAATCACTTTATAATGAAAATATTGTATTTCGTTTCAAACGCTACGCTAACTCCCAAATATACTTTCATTTGAAAAAGACATATTCTCCAACCTATATTATCATTAAATTACAAACATTCATACAAGTAGGAGGAAATTATATGGCATTAGAAATGAAAACAAACTGTCAAACTTGCAGCACTTCACTTCAAACGGATTCGGAAGCTTATATTTGTACGTACGAATGTACATTTTGTGCACCGTGCACAGAAAAAACACATCATGTTTGTCCAAACTGCGGTGGTGAATTAGTACGTCGGCCGAAAAAGAAACAATAAAAGCAAAGCTACCCATAGCTTTGCTTTTTCCTTGCAATATCTATTTAAAAATCTCTTTTAATTTACTCCCAATTAACTCAGATAAATATTCATAGCCAACAGCGCTAAAGTGTAATCCGTCACGCTCTTCATTTTCTACAAATCTCTTATAATTTAACTCCCCAATCATATAAGAATGTAAATCAAGATAGTGACTCCCTGTTTGCGTCGTCACTTCTTCCACCACTTTTGCATACTGTGATAATACTTCATTTGTTCTTGCGTTCTGCCTTTCCTCATCCACTGGTGCTGGACTAATGAGCAGCACCTTTTCTGGCGAAATTCTTTTTACAATCTCAATTAAACTTTCTTTATATTCTTGCTGTGATACTTGCTTATGAAACGCTGCATCATTTGCGCCAAAAAAGACTGTTACAAATGTTGGCTCATGAGATAACACCTCTTCTTCAATTCGTTTTAAAGCATCAAACGTATTATCACCAGGAATCCCTGCATTTACAACTGTCCAATCAGGCAACAACCTTTGTAAACGCGGTGTTAATCTCGGATCGCCATTCCAAAATGTTTCATCAGCTGTAATACTATCTCCAAAACATACTAATGTATTCATTTTTGTTTCTCCTTTTTATGTATGAAATAATTTCCCTTCTAATGCAGCAATATAGCGCTGTGCCGAACGCTGAACAGCCTCATTCGCATCATTTTTTACTACTCGGTGAAAGGCATTGTATAAACGATTAAAAGGCAGTGACTTTACTCTTTTAGCCATTTCTTCAACCTTATTTGCTGGTAACGGAATTAAATTTGGATAACTGTACATGAAACTTACCCACTGCTGATCCGCTACAACTTGAATAATGTCCCCTGTTAATAAAATCCCTTGTCCTTCATTCCCTTGTGACCAGTGTAAAACAGAACCACCTTTAAAATGTCCACCTAAGCGATGCACAGTGAATTCATCAGATAATTGCAATGATTCCCCTGACCAAAAAACAATATGTTTACTTGGACGCATGACCCACTCTTTATCATCTTCATGTATATATATTGGTACATCGAATCTTTCTGCCCATTCTACTTGAGTAGAATAATAGTGTGGATGAGATAATGCAATCGCATCCAATCCTCCTAGTTCTTTTACTTTCTCAATCGTGGTTTCATCGAGATACGTAATACAATCCCACAACAAGTTATACGATTCTGTTTTTACCAAATAAGTTGTTTGACCAATCGCAAACTCTGGTTTTGTTGTAACACTATACAGCCCTGTCTCTTCTTCAATGATTTCATTTTGATATGTATGGCCCGCTTGTAAATCATCAAGTGTTGTCCAAGATTGCCCCCTTGGATTCACATATTGTCTTTCCTCATTACAAATCACACAATTCGTTGGTTCTTCTATACTCGTTGCATATTGTACGCCGCATGTTGTACAAACAAAGTTTTTCATAACATTTCTCCTATCCCCATTTATTTTCTATTAAACTTTCATCGTTAACGAATTTGATTCATCCAATAACCCCAAGCTTTTAAATAAGCTTCTAAATCCTCTGGATGATGTCTCAAACAAGCATCTAACCTGCAATATAAAACAATTGCGACTTCTTCATATAAAATGTTTCTCGCTCTATTACGAAATATACTCTTTTCTACTACCTCGTCTATCATTTCCCTAGTTAAATCTTCTGGTGTAGAACAAAATGCATAAATAAGATCATATATTGGGTCTCCCAATACTGGCAAAGGATCAATCACACCATATAATTTATGTTCTTTACATATAAAATTGTGAAATCCACAATCTCCATGTAATAAATATGGTTGATTACTATGTACCATTCTATTTGGACTATGTACCAATTCATGAACAGTATGAAAGTCTTCTTCTGTTATATAGATTTTTAAATTCTCATAGGCCTCTATCACTCTTCTTAAAAGAAAATGCTGCCACGAGTCTACCGGGTCTTCTTTCCATCCCCATTGATCCATTTTCATACCTGGTTTATATTTATTTATCACTTCCTGTACAAGTGTACAAAGAATATCTTTTTTATTCTCAGCATGATAACTTGTGGAACCAGGGATAAATGAATAGACCATATATCTATTGAGCGGGTCTACATACAAAAGCTTAGGAAATATACTTTCATCTTCATAAAAGTTGAGAAAATACACTTCTTCTTCAATAACTTTTGGTTCATTCAACTTTACAACACACTGCTCATTTCCTTCTATAAGATATAACCTACTCATAGTACCGCCAGTTAACGTCTTGTAATTTATAGGAGAATCAGCAATCACTTCATTTATAACCAATTGCTCAATCACTTTCGAAATATCCATGTCTCTTCTCCTCATTCTATAAATGAAACAACTTTATTTGTATTTGACAAATACAAGAAAAACCCTTTAAGAATCTCTATATTATAGAAAATTAATTCGTATTCTTCTGAAACCAATAATGTAGCCACTCAGATTTCAATTGATTTTTTTAACTCCACTACATTCATTTCCATTCTCCTTTTGACACTGCTTTTCCTTATACATATTTTATTTTCATGTCATGAAAACCTGCTTGAAATTAGAAGCATGAAACAATGAACCTTACTCGTATTCCCGCCAACTTTTAATTTTGCTAAATACGGGCATGCTATAAAAAATACATGTACATATAGGAGGTTCTATATATGAAGCACGATTTTTTACAAGTCGTACACGAAGCCATTGGTAATGTCGAACATATTCACATTGAAGAAACTGGAGCAGATAGTTTATTAATTCATCATGATGATGTACATCAGTTAGAACAAGTTGCTGAAACGTTAGAAAATAAAAATTTCCATTCTGTAATGAGACAAAACGGAAATGCCTCTTTTATTGAAGTTTTAAACAGATAAAAAAGTTCGGTTATATACTGAACTTTTTTAAATCCAAATTTGAAATTCTTTTACATACACAGCAGTTCCAGAAATCTCAATTTGTAGCGAATCATCTTTCTCGTCTCTTTTCACATAAACAGCGATCCGACCATCCTTATTCATTTCTTGTCCTTGTTCAATAAGAAATGTCATTTCACTATCAAAATCTTGCCTCAAAAATTCAGCATAGTAAGCCCCCATTACACCAGAAGCAGTTCCGGTCACTGGATCTTCTATCGTCCCAGAATAAGGTGATGAAAAATGACGCCCATGCATATGTGCTTTCTCATCATACGTTTCTAAACAAAGAGGATGAATGGACGCCGTTGGTATTTCTTTTAGAATAGATGGAAACTTCTCAGTATTTGGTATCATTCTTTGACAAGCATCCAACGTTTTAATTGGAACTAGTAAAGTCCAAATCCCAGTACTTCCATACACAATTGGCAGCGTTTTATCTAAATCCTTTTCATGAAGTCCAATGCTGTGAACTAAATCTTCAATGGAACCATCAAACTTTTGAAACTTTGGTGCCACTTGTCTCATCCTAACAAAGGCTTCTCCATTCTCATCTACATTTATATGTACTGGTAATACTCCTGCTTTCGTTTCTATTGTGAGATCTCTCTTCCCTTTCAATAGTCCCCTTTCATGAAGCGCATAAATCGTTCCCACTGTCGCATGTCCACAAAGATTCATTTCATGTCCTGGTGTAAAATAACGGATCCTTACATCAGCTACATTGGAAGGAAGCACAAAAGACGTTTCGTTAAATCCTACTTTTTTTGCTATAAGCTGCATTTCATCATCTGTTAATCCTTCTGCATCTATTACAAGACCAGCTGGATTTCCCATATTTGGTTTATTACTGAATGCATCATAATGGAAAACTTTCACTTTCTTCATTTTCTCATCTCCTGAATCTATTTGAAATTTTTACAATACAATTCCGTTTCTGCCCTTTTAGAACAGCCGTTTTTCCAAAAAACCTTTTGCATCTTTTCATTTGTCATATGGGTACTTCCTATATAATAGGTAGCTCCCCTTTGCTTTAACAAATGTAAAGATTGAAGATAGATATGGGTACTAATTCCGTTTCCACGTTCCTCCGGCAATAGTCCGAAATAAAATAATCGCCCCTCCTCTTTCGTGCCAGGTTCAATATGAGGAATAGATATTCCGATTGGTTGCTCCTTATCATAAAAAGCAATACATGATTTTTCCCATCCCTCACCTAATTCTGTTTGTATAGTGTAAAAATGTTCATTGATATGAAGAATGGACGATTGATTATCCGAACCTGACATACATCGCTCCCAAAGCGACTTAAATTCCGCTTCCGACAACGTCCCTTCATCTATAGAGCGAAAATCATACAGTTTTTCTAGAGTTACGATATCCGAGGCTTTGCGAAACACCTCTATTTTTGCTGCATAAAGCTGAAAATCAAATTCACGTAACACTTTTGCACTCGGAGTATAACTGTTGAATCTTTTATCTAGTAAAATGCTTGCTCTTTTTACATTCCAACTTGAACAAACCTCTACGAATCTTTTTATCTTCTCTTTATAATGTTGAGAATTATACAATACATCTTCTTCCGTTTCTTCAATTGTTATTGCAGTTGGTAAACCACTTAATACTTTTTTCGAGGGACCAAATATATTTTGAACGGTTGTAAGATCATACATTGCGTTCACCTTTCTATACAAAAATTGAAACTACCAATCTAACTCTCCTAAAGATGGATCAATGAATTTACCTGAAACTTCATGATGCGTATCTATTATCCAATTGTATATGTTGCATGCTCCTTCCCCCAACTGTTATAGTCATCTTCTTGAAAAAGACGAATAATAAGTTGTTCCGTCTCTATTTGTAACAATGACTTTCTCAATGTTTATCTCTTCCTCCATATTCAATGCTATAAATTCTATTTCCGAAGAAATATTATTTATTATTAGAATTTTCTTTATCATTTTAATCGAATTACAAAATTTAGTAAATCAATATAATCTCGGAATAAACAAAAGTCCAGTTATGCACAAAACATAACTGGACTTATTATTTTTATTTTATTAAAACACCACTTTTCAACTCTCTCTTTAATACTTTACCTAACGCATTTTTCGGTAAACTATCAACAAACATGACTTGCGGTATTTTATAGCTTGCTAATTTTTGTTTACAGTACTGAATGACCTCTTCTTCTGTTAAAAGTGTGTGAATGTCTTTGACGATATAAGCTCTTGGAATCTCTCCCCAAAATTCATCAGTGATTCCTACCACAGCAACTTCCAATACACCATTCATTTCATGGATTACTTCTTCTACTTGATCTGGGTATACATTATCGCCGCCGTGTACAATAACATCTTTATATCTTCCCATTATATATAAGAAGCCATCTTCATCTATCATGCCGGCATCTCCCATATAAAACCAGCTATCTTTTAAGACTTTTTTTGTCGCCTTTTCATTATTCCAATAGCCTTTAAACATATATGGACTTCTTACAAGAATTTCTCCAACTTCCTTTTTAGGTAATTCGTCACCTGTGTCGGGGTGAATAATTTTTATTTCCACATTCTTAATCGGCTTTCCTACAGAAGACATTTTTTCTTTCCCCATGTCTGGTCGCCACGAGCTAACAACCCATCCTTCTGTACTTCCGTAACCTTGAACCATAAATATTCCTTTTTCTGCATAGCGCTGTATAATACTTTCAGATACTTTTGTTCCACCACTCTGTGCTACTTTGAAAGAAGAAATATTACGTTCTTTTTTATTTAACTCATCCAACATATAACTATATACAGCCGGAAATGCAAGCATCGTTGTAATGTTCTCTTTCTCAATTGTATCCCAAATAAGAGCAGGATCAGAATCATAAAGGAAAATCATCGTAATCCCATGATAAATACAATTCAATATAGAAAGAACACCGCTCATATGGAAAAGCGGATGTACAGAAAGAAAACGTTGTCCCGCTGGAATTTTCTGTTGCCCTGCAATTTCAGTAAAATAGTTATGTAAATTTTTATGACCAATTACACATGCTTTCGCATTTCCTGTTGTTCCAGAAGTGAATAAGAAGATGGCATCATCATCTTCATGAACAGTTACAACTGGTTCATTTTTAGACTGCTCTTGTAGCAATCGTTCAAATGACGATGCCACATCCATCTCGCGTCCAGTCTCTATTGTCATTAGAATCTCTTTTACTGCATCAATTTTAGATAATACTGCTTTAAACTCAGTATCATAGAATAACATTTTTAATTTTGCTTCTTGTATAATCGTTTCTAATTCATAAGAAGTAAGCTGATGGTTAAATGGGATAAGTATTGCACCAATTTTTAAGCTTGCCATCATAATTGTCGGGAATGGATGATTATTCTTACACATAATCCCTATACGATCTCCCTTTTGAATACCTAGTCCTAATAAGAAATGTGCCAATTGATTTACTCGCTCATTATACTCTTTAAACGAATATCTTTTCCCACCTCCAACAAGTGCCTCTCTATTGGCTGAATATTTTGCTCTTTTTTGTAAAAGTTGTTGCATCGTGCTCAAAAAAAACGCCCCTTTTCATTTTTTAGATTTTTATTTTACTACATTAACTATTAATTTGCTAAAGATTAAACTTAATAAAATTTATTTTTCAAATAAAAATACCCCGATACCTATAAAAGGATCGGGATATTTTTAAATCAAATATAGAGATTACTTTTATTCATAATATATTTTACATACTCGGCTGCACTTCTTTCGATCTCTTCATCCTTTAGTTCGTACTCAGCTCCATACAACGTAAATGTTGGTATGAATTTCATCCCCGTATATAGACAAGTCGCTTGGAATGGTTTTGTTAGTTCTTTCATTGTAACCCCATCCTTGTACTGAGTTTCTAATCCACCTATAGAAATGGCCAAACCAAATTCTTTATTACGTACTTTATCTCCTGTAGAACCATACGCGAAACCGTATGTGAGTACATCATCAAACCACTTTTTTAATAATGGTGGTGAACTATACCAATAGAATGGAAACTGAAATATGTAGCGATCGTGTTCTAATAATAGCCTTTGTTCATGCTCAACATCGAATTCCCAATTAGGAGCTGCTTTATACAATTCATGTACTGTTATTTCATTCGAATATTTCTCTAATTCTTCTTTCCATCTTTTATTAATCCGTGACTCTTCAATATTAGGATGTGCTACAATTACAAGTGTTTTCATCAATTATTTTCCCCCTTATAAAAAATGAAATCCTTTAGTATTAGTATGTATTAGTTACATATAATTGAAAAGTACGTACTTTCAGGTACTATAGGAACCTCAAAGTACCTATGGAGGTGTCATATGAAGATGAATCAGAATCATAACGTCCCTATCGCTACTACCCTTGAAGTCATCGGGGGAAAATGGAAGAGTAGTATTTTATGCATTCTCATGAACGGAAAGCAGCGGACACACGAACTGAAACGTGCCATCCCAGATATTACACAAAAAGTTCTGACGCAACAATTGCGCCAACTTGAAGCTGATGGGATTATCCATCGTACTGTATATCAAGAAGTTCCACCAAGGGTTGAATACACAATAAGTGAATATGGAAAATCTTTAATTCAAATTATGAATGAACTGTGCGAATGGGGAAAAGATCATCAAGTCAAAAAATTAACAAAGTAGAAAAAGTGAAAGAACCCTTAATAAAGGGTTCTTTCCTCATAAGTATTACTTCTCCTCATTTTCTTTTTTAGACATATATCCTTATTTACTTGGAAGCTTTGATAGACGCTCCTCATAGTTTTTAGATAATAAAATATTTAAAACACCTATCATATTATTCGTCTCTTGCCGCGCTTTTTCATACGCTTCTGAAAAGGCCACTTTATTTTCTTCTGGTTTTTCAATGTTTGCCAACTCACGCCAACTTTTCTTCATGATTTCATACTTTTCATATAATCCTGAATCTGTTTCCGATTGTGCTGCAGGAGCCATATAATCAAATTCTCCCCCTTTCCGAAGATATGCAAGCGCGCCTGTAATCTCATCATTTGAAAAATCCCCTTGTCTTGCGGGTGCTTCTAATACACGAAGCGCCCGAATAGATACGTATACTGCCTTTACAAGTGCTCTTTCTAAATTTGATATTTCATCCCATGATTTATATTGAAACGAGGGATCCTGTCCTACAGTCATAAATGCAAATCCATCCTTAATCAAATCACTTGGCGCATTTTCCAGTGGTTCTCCCGTACGAGCATTTACAATTAAATCACCATAATTAGATATATCAGTTGTTCGTCCATCTTCACTCGTAACACGGCGAATCGGATGATCTGTGTAAAGTATGTATCCACGTTTATCAATATATTGTTTCAATTCTTCTACTGTTGTTTGAATACCAATTTGTCCCTCTTCCTTCTTTTGTCCATCTTGTTTTTTCTCTGTAGAAGCTTTATCTTTTTCATTAAGCGCTTTATTTTTTTTCTGAGATTCTGTTTTCTCCTCTGCTGGTTTTGCTGCCTCTTTTTCAGTACAAGCAGACAATATCAATAACACAGCAATCGTTATTATATTTAATAACCTTTTACACTTCATGTAATCCCTCCCCATTTTCATTATACATCTAAAAAACAAATTCTAAATGACAAAATTTTCTTACTACCTCTACCTTTCTCGGCTTACAGTTATTGACTCAATCATTTCAATAGCTGCAAATATATCTAATGTAAACATAAATAAAAAAAAGAATTTGGCATATAACCAAATTCTTCTCCTTTTACTCTCCAAAAATAAATTGTTTGAAATTCTCTACACTCTCAAAATAATACTCAGATTCCTCTTCCATCTGCTTTCTAATTTTCGGAATATGATGCGACCAACCAGCTGCTGCAAATGTAACGTTACAGCTCTTCGCCATTTCCAGTGCAGGTTTTAAATCATCTAACACAATGACTTCATCTTCATGTAGATGAAACATAGACAAAATCTTTTTCACTGGATACGGATGTGGCTTTCTCTGATTTTCTTCTAACTCCCATCCAAACACTGCATCTGGAACAAACCCACAGTGTTTTTCATAGTCTCTTTTAATACGACTACTTTCAGAATGAGAAACAACAGTTACAATACCACCTTGTTTTTTAAACTCCTGTACCAATTCAGGAAATCCTTCATAAAAGTCTGGAATTTTCGATTCCGTGTATTTTTTCCAAACCTTTTGTTGGTGCTCTTGTTCTTCTGGCGTGAAACCAATAATATCTTTACACAAACTCAAAAAACCAGGATGAAAACAATTTGAAACAAACTCTTCTAATGATAATGGCTTTTCATCTGGTCTTAAATCCTGTAAAGCTTCTATAAAAGATGGATAGTGTATATCCGGTGTACTTTTCACTGCTGTATCATCATGATCTAATATCAAACATTTATATTTCAAATTCATCTTCTTCCTCCATTACAATCCTACCTATTGAATTCCTTTCGCTATTATCTCATGTTAGCCCCATACCATCCACATTCTCTCCAAATACCTTTTAAGAAAAAACATGGATAAAGTAATAAATATAAATTAGGAAGCCACCAAGAAATATCGAAATCTAAACGGATTGTCCAAAATGCTAGAGCTTGTAATCCTGAACAAAAAGTTAAAATTAATGATAAGAACGCAAAATGGCTCCAAGTATGCTTTTGTTTAGCATACAAATACAAACTTAAAAATCCCGTAAATGAGATGAATAAATCCAATGGTAGAAAAGACCAGTTCCATGCTACTAAAATAGGATTTTGATAATCTTTAAACAAATATTCTTGTGGAATCATATGAAAAATTGTTATGAACCAATATATAATAAATCCAATATCAGTAATAAGGAAAAAATATTTTAAACGATTCAATGTATACGTTCCTCCACTACTTCTTTTTTCTTCTCTTCATGCGCCGTACTACTAAAATTTAAGATCACGACTCCAATTAAAATAAAAAACATCGCTAGTATCTTAATCACATTGATACTTTCTCCAAAATAAAAGAAACCAATGATTGTAATCGTTACAATTCCCATACCTGACCAAACCGCATATGCAACGGATACCTCCAGTCCCTTTAATGCAAATGACAGAAATGAAAAGCTTACTACATAAAATACAAAAATAAGAATACTTGGGACAAGTTTCGTTAATCCATCAGATAGTTTCATCGCAGTTGTACCCGCTACTTCAAATAAAATTGCTAAGCATAAATAAATCCACTGCATTATTTTCCCACCTTCTATTTTGAATTAGAAATTCCGTACAGCAACATGTCCATAATAGATTCAAGCATACTCCCCAATGTATAATTACTCTTTTCAATAAACATAGGATCATATATGCGATTCAGTGCTCCTAAATATAATTCAATAAAAAACGGAATCTGAATCTGTCTAATACTCCCTTCTCTCATTCCCTCTTCTATTAACCGAATTACAGTAGACCAGCCTTCACGTAAAAACTGATCTAATTTCAGCCATTGATTATAATGATATTTTTTTAGTTCTACTAATAAACGTGCATCCATGAATTTAAATTGTTGTGGAATACAAATTAAGATGCGTCTTATTTTTTCAACTGTTTGTAACGTTTCATCATCAGCGATATCTTTTTCCTTTTCTTGAATACTTTCTATTACATTACGAATAACTTCATCTACGATTTCATCCTTCGAAGAGAAGTGCTCATAGATTGTCCTCTTACTTACAGCTAGTTGTTTTGCTAAGTCACTAATTGTAAATGTAAACCCCTTCGTTTGAATTTGATGAGTTGTTTCTGTTAAGATTCTTTGTTTCATAACCCTCCTCCTAAACCCATGGTACTTGTTTAGTATTTTTAGTACCAATATCATTTTACAATATTCAACACATACATCGCAACTAGTATGGAGAATTTTATGTATCTCATCTGCGATTACAATTATTTTTCAACTTACAAAAATGCTCAAAACTTGGTGTTCTGAGCATTTTTGTGTACATTATTTTTCAATCTATATCATTCAATCGTATCTAATAACTCTACAGCCACATTCTTTGAGTCATTCCAACTATAAAATATTTCTAAGTGCCATTTATCTTTTAGCCTTCTATACTTATATTCTTCAATCCACTTATGTAAGTTAGTATAAGCATACATAATCTTTTCATTAGATCCTTGATATCTTAAAATTGCGTATCTTTGTGACGGAATTGTTAAAGATACCATCCCAGCAGGAATATCTTCGTACTTTTTCACTTCTATACAAACCCAATATCCATCTTCTTCGGCTGAATGATTCTCTACAACAAATGCTCCATATTGTAACGACGGATTCATTACATGTTTAATTTCATTCATACGTTTACTTAAACGCATCGATGCTTTCGGTATTTCATGTATATATTCCTCTCCAGAACAGAGAACTCGAAATCCCACCAATTTCATTTCATCAAACCGCTTAATAAGCACATTTTGCAATATTGGTCCTGTCATCTATTCACACCCCTCCATACTTTTTATAGGTAGCTTTACCACTCTCTATCTCGATTGATTTCCATCTTTTCCTGAAACGATTTCTCTAAATCAATTTCTAATTTATTCGCTAGGTCACATACATTCCAAATCACATCGAACATTTCTAACCCTATTTCTCTTTTTGCATTCTTATCTTCATTTCGTTTTAATACCGCTTCTGTTAGTTCCCCTAGTTCAGCCATTAAATACATTGTACGCTTCTCAATCGTCGTATCATCAAACCCTTTTTCTTTACTAAAATTTGATACATATTGCTGAAATTCAGAAAGCTTCACTTTATATTCCCCTTCTCTTTTTATAAATTTCTTCTACCAATCTACTATCTTTTTTATATTTACAACGATTCGGCTGTCCTTCTGCACGATGTATTCTCAAATTATTTAATTCATACACGACTGAATATAATGTCCCAAAATTATATTTTTTCAGATTTAAACAGACATACTCTTTACTATTCGATAAGATGCCCTGTGCACTTTCTCGATTTAACTGTGGAGTCTTTCTTAACCGCTCTTCTATATATGTATATCTATTTTGAGATTTACTCCAATCATTATCAACATTTTGTTGTAAGGCAATCATGTCTTTACTTACAAAATGATTTGTACAAATAATAAAATCTTCATTCTCTCTCGGTCTCCGTACAAACATGTTATGTGGTGCTTTTTCTACTACTGCCATATTCCCTGCCCCGTCAGCTAATAAGTAGTTATTACAGATTGAAGACGGAAATCTCCTTAAAATATGTATCGCCTCTTCTACCGTACTTGCATTTTCTAATATTTTACGAACTGCCACATAAAAATTTAATCCCACTTCTTTATATTCACTTTGTACAAGCGTAATTGCCACTGCCAACCCTTTTCCATTCATCCCATCTACTTTCCCTAAAAATACATCAGAATGCCCAACGTACGAATATTTATGGTTAGGACAAACGAGGGAACTCTCGGTATATTTTTTTAGGTCTAAAATCAAATCATAGTTTCTTCCCATAATCACTTCTGAACCGTTATAAAATGCAAATATACTACATTGCGCCTCCGGTTCGAATACACCTATACTCAATATAAAAGAACTTATCTCTTCATACGTTACATGACACCCTTCAGCAAACCCTTTCATTTCTTCTATTAATTTTGGATAGAAATCATTTAATAGCACATGACTTTGTTTCCCAAAAGCTAATTTTTCTTTTGAAACCTTTGGAAACCGAAATCCATTTTTATATAAAATACTTGCATAATGTTTTCCCATCTCATAATGTGTTCCGCGTAGCCTTGGATGATACATATAATCCTCTCCTTTTCTCTTACTAAGGCTAGGATATATCCTCCTGTAACAGGAGGGTCAATTAAGAATAGACTGGAAAACACACTTTCGTTATAAATTGTAACGGATTATGTTTGAAATCAGGCCGAATGTTTCTATAATCGATTTGTTCAGTAAACACTCCCTGTTCATACACTTCAAAAGGTGAATTCCTTACTACATACCCTTTTTCCTCAATGAAATTCATTATTTTTTCATATGCAGTTCCTAATTCCGAATAGGGTCCTTTTACAATCACGCAAATATGTTTTCCCCCTTCTAAACACCGAACATTTGAAAGTGCACGATCGTACTCTTTTATAAGTATACAAACTTCTAAATCTATTGGTATATTCCCTTTATTAAATTGATGAAAAACACTCATCATTTTCCCATCTACTTCTAGCCCATATGCAAATAACCTTTCAAACAATTTTTTTACAACAAAATCGATTTCTCTTGTACATATCTTTTCTCGAATACCATAAACCCATTGCCTTTCTCGTAATTCTTCAAAACATTCTGTTACATTCGAAACAGTTACAAACGGCTCACTTTTGTTCAAATCATCAATAGATTGATTAATCCCTTCCAAAGTTTGCTGTATTTTAATCATTTTCTTCTCTAATTGTAGAGCCTTTTCTTGCAAATGATTCACTAATTCGGCATCATCATGGCCTTCTATAACTTCCTTTATTTCTTGTAATGAAAAACCGAAACTCTTTAATTTTTTTACATATTGCAAAGTTTTTATTTGCTCATAATCATAATATCGATACCCTGTTACAGAATCAGTATGCAAAGGTTTTACAAGGTGAATTGCATCATAATGATGTAGCGTTTTAATTGATACACCACATATTGTTGAAAACTGTCCAACTGTATACATACATTATCCCCAACCTTTTTTCAATTTTTTCCACCCCATTATATTTTACTATAAAAATCATTCATTTTAGGCAAATGAAAAAACGAGTTTACATACAACTCGTTTTCCACAAAAATGATTTTAAATGTTCGTACGAGGCTCCTCCAGCCTCTCCTTACTCCTCCAGTTAAACAAACTTTCAGGCCTAGTTTGCTGCCCTGGTTTCACAAATAACATCGCTCCCATTGCAATAGCGGCCAAAATTGCAGCTACGATAAACATCGAAGGATATCCATAACTTACAACTAAGTATCCAGTTAAGGTAGGAGCTAAAATTGTCGCAATATTAGCGATGAAATGCATAATCCCACTATAGGTCCCTGATTGAGCAGGTGCCGTATCAACAATAATTGCCCAAAATAATGAACTTGGTAAGAAAGCAAATGCATTCCCAAGTGACATGAGTGCTAGTACAGCTACATAATTATCCATCGCTGGAATTAAACTAAAACAAATCGTTGTAAGTAATAAAGCAACAATCGGCAACCCTGTTCGAGCTAAACGAAGGTTTCCTGTTTTATGTAAAATACGATCGGATAGCTTTGCTCCTAGAGGCAATGTAATACAAGCTCCAAGCCAAGGAATCATACCAAGATACCAAAGAGAAGATAATTCAAAATGAAATACATCTTGTAAATATTTTGGCGTCCAAGTTAATATTAAGAAATTTATATACTGGAAACAAAAATATGCCAGTGTAACCAAAACGAACGTTGGCACTTTAAAAAATGAATACCATGGCTCTTTTTTTATTCCTTTCTCTACTTTTACTGATTGAAGCACACCTTCAGAACTTCGTATTTCAGCTAGTTCTTCTTTCGTCACTCGCGGGTGATCTTCAGGCATACTGGTAAAAGTAAAATACCATATAACCGCCCATATAACACCTATTGCACCAAGGATAAAGAACATCATCTTCCAGCTTGTAAAAGACAGTAACATAACCGCTACAGGTGCAGTTAATACTGCGCCTAACGGAACACCAACAAAACCAAGGGATGTTAGAAAAGCTCTTTCTTTTGGTGCTGCCCAGTTTGCTGCTGTCTTATTCGAAACGGCGAAAGATGGCCCTTCTGTTAATCCAAATAAAACTCGGAAAAGAGCAAATCCAGCTAAAGCAGAACCGCCAAAAATAGCAATTCCTATTTCACCTGCAAAGGCTGTAGCAATTTCAAAAACAGACCAGGTGGTAGCTGCGACGATCCATACAAATTTCGGCCCTTTTTTATCTGAGAAAATGCCTCCAAGTAAAGAACCAATCATGTAACCGTAACCAAAATATCCTAATATAGCTCCCCATTCTTTCGGATCAAATCCGTATTCTTTTATGATGAAAGACTGCGCATATGCGATGGCTCCGCGATCAATATAATTAACCATCGTGATCAATGTGAGCATTGCAAAAATATAATAGCGAAATTTGTTCTTCATCAAAATCCACTCCCTCCCTCGTATACTATTGTTTTCTCTCTAATCCTTTAATAGAATGACATGAACCTTTCCAGGACCATGAACTCCAAAAGCTAACTCCATTTCAATATCACCTGTACGGCTTGGACCAGTAATAAAATTAATACAGGCAGGTAGTCCATTTGAAACCTGTTCGTGAACTGCGGCTACCCCTTCTGTTAAACGTCTATAAATTGTATTTTCTGAGAGGATTGCTACATAAACAGGTGGCAACACACTAACTAAACGTCCACGTCCGCCACCATTCCATAAAACAACAGTTCCGGTCTCAGCTAGTCCCATTTCGGCATATGTAATTCCCATATCCACTCTTGCGGCGTAATCCCGCAGGTCTCTTTCATCTTCTTTACTCTGCCAAACTCGATGAGAAACTAAATTCCCTGTTAAATATTTTCCTATTTGAAGCTGATGTAATCTCTCATCATCCCAATACACCGCCGATTGAATATCAAATTTTTGCACAACGTACTGAAGTGCATTCTCTATTTCTGAGCGGTATATATGACTTACTTCTGTATTTAATGCATTCAAATTAGAAATAAACTGCTCTACTAAACATTCGTGATCTATCTCTTTAGGAAAGTGTCTTAATGGATTGTTATTCCACTTGGGAGGAGTTACCCCGGAGCGACGGTTCCGGCCTAGTTTACGCGCAATATTGTTAAGAAAAGATTCTTGTACATTCGTTTTCATTTTATGAATCCCTCTTTTCTTTTTTCCACCAATCACGGAATGATTGCTTCGCAGGTTTTGGAAAGTCTCTGCCTTCTGTCCAACCTTTTAATGGACCAGGTCCATTCGTAATATAACCATCTTTTGCAAATATCGATAAACTTGTATGTGCCATTTTAATAGCTTTATCATAAACGAACGGATGGCTCGCCATAAACGCAAAACCTTTAAAGGCTAGTTGCTCGGCCTTCGTTATAAATCCTTGTTCCACCTCATCTTTACGATGCTCAATGAGAAGATCATGTAATGGTATTTTTACCGGGCAAACATCTGTACATGCTCCGCACAGACTTGATGCAAAAGGCAATTCTTTTAATTCCTCGTAACCCTCTAATAAAGGAGCTAGTACCGCACCAATCGGCCCACTATAAACACTTCCATACGCATGTCCTCCAATATTGCGATATACAGGGCAAACATTTACACATGCTCCGCACCTTATACACTTCAACACTTCTTGGTAAGCGGTTCCTAAAATATCGGATCGCCCGTTGTCTAGAATGATTAAATGAAATTCTTCAGGTCCATCGATGTCTTCTGATAAACGTGGTCCATTAATTCCAGTTACATAAGATGTAATCTTTTGGCCTGTAGCACTTCTTGTTAACATTGAAACGACAACATCAAGATCTTTCCATGTCGGAACAAGACGCTCCATTCCCATAATAGCGATATGAACTTTTGGCAATGTAGTGGTAAGACGCGCATTTCCTTCATTACTTATTAGAACGACAGATCCAGATTCTGCCACAGCAAAGTTGCAACCTGAAATCCCAATATCAGCTTCTAAAAATTCTTTACGCAATTGCTCTCTAGCAAATTGTAGTAATTGATTTGTATCAACTGGTATCTTCCGTCCAGCCTCCTTAGAAAACAGCTCTGCTACTTGTTTCTTCGTCTTATGGATGGCTGGAGCAATTAAATGTGATGGAGCTTCTCCAGCTAATTGAATGATATATTCTCCAAGATCGGACTCTACCACTTTTAACCCCATCTCTTCTAAGTTTTTATTGAGATGTATTTCTTCTGAAACCATAGATTTTGATTTAATTACTGATTTTGCTCCTTTTTTTCTTGCGATTTCAGAAACATACGATACGGCATCTTCTGCTTTGAAAGCAAAATGGACATGCCCCCCATTTTTCCGAACATTTGTAGCTAATTGTTCCAAATAGCTATCTAAATTTTCAATTGTATGCATCCGAATTTCAGATGCTGCCTCACGCCATTCCTCTATATTTCCTAATTCATGTGTCGCTTGTTCCCGTCCCATCCGAAGCCTATCTTGTGTAAATGGAACCGCACTTCTCATTTGTTGATCGTGCAACGCTTTATCTACTCTTCCCAAAAATTCTAGTTTTTGCACTACGCTCATTTGTTCAGCCCCTTCGCCAGTACTTCTGCTACATGCAAAACTTGAATATCTTTGTTTTTTCTACGCAGCCGCCCGCCAATATTCATGAGACATCCCATGTCCGCACCAATTAGGAGATTGGCTTCTGCCACCTCAATATGTTTTATTTTTTCATCAACCATCGTTTCAGAAATCGGGCTCATTTTTACTGCAAAAGTACCACCAAACCCACAGCAATCTTGGCAATATGGTAATTCCTTCACATCTAGACCTTCTACTTGTGATAGTAACTTAAGTGGTTCATCTTTTATACCAAGTCCACGACTCATATGACAAGATTGATGAAAAACAGCTGTTTCAAATAACTTAGATTCTAAATCAAATTTTCCCAGTACATTCATTAAGAAATCCGTTAACTCATACGTTCTTTTAGCTAAATGAATCGCTTTTTCATGCCATTCACTATCATCCTTAAACATCTCTTTATAATAATGATGAATCATGCTAGCACAAGACCCTGAAGGAGTCACAATATATTCGCTATGTTCAAATGCTTTTATCATTTGCTTTGCTGCTAGCTTTGCTTCTTTTTGATATCCACTATTGTAAGCTGGTTGCCCGCAACAAGTCTGTCCTTCAGGAAAATCTAGTTCCACTCCACATTGTTCCATAATTTCCGCAACACTCCTACCTACTTGAGGAAAAAACACATCTGATAAACAAGTAATAAATAACGAAACTTTCATAAAAGATTTCCTCCTCGGAACGATACTATATACTTTCAAGTTATTACTCTATTGAAAGTAGTCTTTCATATTTTAAATTTTTAGAATTTTCTATATTTAAAATCTTTTATTTATGATATCATGTGAAATATTATATAAAAACTATTTATAAGGTTGTTTTTGTATACAAAAAAGGTATAGAAAGAGGATTGGAAATGGATATAAGACAACTTCGTTACTTTATTGTCATCGCTGAAGAAAGGCAGCTTACCCGTGCTGCTCACCGACTTCATATGGCGCAGCCTCCCTTAAGTAGACAACTGGCATTATTAGAGCAAGAATTATCGGTAAGCTTATTTGAACGAAACGGTCGAAATATGCATTTGACTGAAGAAGGTAAAATGTTATATACGAAAGCAAAAAATATTATTCATCAATTAGAAGAAACAATTACGGAAATTAAAGATACTGGTGAGGGATTGAGGGGGAATCTATCTATTGGAACATTCCACTCTTGCATTCCTTTTCTCTCTGAAAAAATCCGCTATTTTCAAGAAAACTACCCTAATGTTCACTTAAAAATATGGGAAGGAGGTCCTTCATACTTAACAGAGCAGTTAGAGAATCGGAATATTGAACTCGCTGTCTTGCGTACACCATTTAATAAAGATGTTTTTTTAAGTATTTGTTTATCAAAGGAGCCATTCGTATTAGTCATGCCTGCTAAATGGGAACTACATCATTCACAACTTCCAATCTCCATAACCGAACTAAATCATATCCCTCTCCTACTTTTACATAAAGACAAAGCAGACAGCTATCATCAACTTGTCATTGATGAATGTCAGCGCCTTGGTATAAAATTAAATATAGCATGTGAATGTCCTGACTCAGCATTTATTCTTATGCTTATCATGGCTGGCATCGGGGCCTCTATTCTACCTAAAAGTGCTGTATCTTATATCCCGCAAGAATTTATAAAAATAGTAGATTTAATTGATTTCCCTTTTCAATCCGAATCATCGATTATATGGCTGAAAGATCGTCAGCTTTCTAAAAGTGCTAGGCGATTTATAGACTGCACATGATATTATTTCGGAGGTGTAACTATGGTCCTCTTTGCTTCTCTATCTTTATGTATCATCGCTATTATCTCTTTCGTATTATCTTACTTTATAGGCGTAAAGCAATAATACTTGGCTCTTATCTGGATTTAATGAACGACGTGTGAGAGATAAACAAAAATTAGCAAAAATAGTTGGTCTTTATAACTTAGCAGCTGGTGTCGTTGCAACGATTGGTAGCGTCTTCACTACACCGAATACACAAATTATTGTTCCTATGATTATCATTGGACATGTTATATTAGCTGCTTACGTGAATACGAGAATGGTTCACTAATACTTCTAAAAAGAAAAAAGATAAGCAAATTTTTATATGCTTATCTTTTTTCTTTTTCCCATTCACTTAAGTATGATGCATATTCAAGCTCATCAGGCTCATCTTGTAGCATCGATATAAACTCCAATTTATTCCCATCACAATCAAGAAAATATACACTAGCAGCAGGCATCCAGCGCTGAATAATCGGCTCTTGATTTCCTTTTCCTTGACTTCCAACTACTTCAATTCCACGTTCTTCTAACCAGTGCTTAGACTGTTTTAAAAAATCCAATTCTATATTCAGATCATACAATTAACAAATTAATTTTGCGAATGATTGAATTAATAAGAAATTTTATTTATAATTAGAACCAGGTATTATAACTTAGTTGTAAATAGGAGGTATTTGTATGAATTCAAGAGCGCGAATTACAGCTGTCGGGACTTATGTACCTGAAAAAGTACTGTCAAATGAAGATTTATCGAACCTTGTGGAAACAACAGATGAATGGATTGTGCAACGTACCGGTATGCATGAACGAAGAATTACTTCCCCTGATGAATTCTCTACAACATTATGTATCCGAGCTGTTCAAAATTTAATTGATCGATTCCACGTTACCGTTGATGACGTTGATTTAATTATTGTCGCAACTGCTACACCTGATTACATGTTTCCAAATACTGCAAGTCAAGTTCAGGCTCATTTTGAAATACCTCATACGGGAGCAATCGATCTTAGTGCAGCTTGCGCTGGATTTGTGTATGGGCTAATTGTTGCCAACGGCCTCATTACTTCCGGGACAAACAAAAAGATCCTCGTTATTGGTGCTGAAACTCTTTCAAAAATTACAGATTATAGCGACCGTACTACTTGCATACTTTTCGGAGATGGTGCTGGTGCAGCCCTTGTAGAATATGATGAAAACAACCCTAGTTTTTTAGGAACTCATATGGGGTCTAAAGGTTCTGGTGGAGTCAACTTATACCAAACTGCCTTATCAAAAACAATGAATGGAGAGGCGTTACAAGATACACCCTACCTCGTTCAAAATGGAAGAGCCGTTTACAAATGGGCTGTAAATACAGTTCCACAAGGCGTACAAGAATTACTTCAAAAAAATCATTTAGATACATCAGATGTTGATTGGTTCATTCCACATAGCGTGAATTTAAGAATGATTGAATCTATTTGTGAACGAACTGGTATTTCTCTTGATCGCACACTCATGAGTCTCCAATATTGTGGAAACACTTCTGCTGCTTCTATTCCGTTGGCGCTCGATATTGGATTAAAAGATGGAAAAATCAATAATGGAGATACTTTACTTATGTACGGATTCGGTGGAGGTCTTGTTCATGCGGGGATAATTTTAAAATGGAGCCTGTAAAACATTTCAAGTAAAAGGAACTGATGATTACGGTCATCAGCCTTTTTTATGCGAGGAATTATCAATTTTCCCCATCCCCTCCCACTAAAATCTTTGCTACAACCACTAGACAAATGAATCGTTTGAGCAAGTTTCTTTTGCATACGTAGTCGATAACAAACTTCCTCGGCATGTTCTAACAAAATAAGCGGAATTTCCTCTATTGTATAAGCACGTAAAAGTTCATCATCGATTTATTGTAAATATATGACCATTTAAATAAATAATATAGCCAGCTGTTATACAAGCCTAGAGCATTGATAAAAAATATACATAAGTTATAGCATATGAGTTTTTAAAACTCTAAAATTTTTATAAAGAGGAGAATGTAAAATATGAGTGAAAAATGTCCAATTAACGTACCATGTCAAGTTCCAGGTCAAACTCAAATTCCACTTAATGATTCAGATGCACCAGCTATTGTTAGACAAAGTGCACGGGTAAAAATCCCGGTTGTTTTGGCAGAGAGAACAATTCAAATTGTCGTAGAAGCAAATATTGACCTTTGCCCTGCAGCAGTTGAAATTAAACGCGTGTTAAAGGATGTATTTTTAACACAATGTAAACTTGTACCAGTTGCGTTCCAAGACTTTAATGAAACAGGATACCGTGAAGTAACGCGAGCAAAATTATTTGTAGAAGGCTATATTCGTAAAAATATTGAATATGCTACTGAGGATTGTAATGGAAGCCTTCAATATCGAACTGCGAATGTTCCATTTTCTGGTTTTGCTGATTTAACTGAAGATGACTTCATCACTCTTCCACTTATCGCTGCTGGTTCCGCAAACAGATCACAATTCATTAATCCTAAAGATGGCGATTTCCCTCGTTTGGATAAGTTTTTCTTTGAAAATACTGTTTTCTATAATGAGCAACCGTTTTGTGAATTAATACGTGCAGATTTCTTTGAATTAGATTTCGCTCCATGTCCTACACCTATAAATAAAGAATTTGATAAGATTCGTGAAAAAGTAGTATTAGATCTTACTTTAAAAGTTTTACAAACGCAACAAGTGGAAGTTGGTTCTGGTTCAAACCCGCCTTGTTAGAAAAATATGTTCTGCAAAAAAGAGCCCCAGTCAATTGGGGCTCTTTTTAACTAGGTTTCCGAAAAGAATTCTCTCACTTCAATCGTGTGAAGGGCGTAGCTCAACGATAAGTGGGAGATGAATTTTCGGTTGGCGTCAGCCAAAGTAATTGAAATCTCTCATTGCGCTATCGTAAACTATACGTATACAGATTGTTCTTTGAAAACTGAAGATAAGAGGTTGATACGAGAAAAGATTCGTATTGTAAAATCTTCAATCAACTTGCCCCATACCAAACGAGCGAAAACCAAGCCTTGACGTTGGTATGGTAAGACAGTCACAATCGCTAAAATGCGGTGGGTTCTCACCAAGAACAGAAACTGGTATTTTCGTATAACAATCACGAACCGTAGGAACTACGGGGATAGCTTGGTAAATAAGAGAAACCGCTGTTAGTAAAGAAATACGCTAACAAGTATACTCTCTTCCCAAGAAGCTCCCACTTCAAGCGAAGCTAAGTGGTGAGTAGTTCACTCTATTGTTACAAGAGTTAATATTTGAACCTTTACATATGAGTAACAGTACACTAGAAGGTCCTAAACAAAATATTACAAATGATCGCTTTGCTTGTGGGCACAATAAGGACGGAAATGTAGTAGATGGGAAGTATCCATTCTATCCATATTCGGCTGCTGCAGGAATTTGGTCAACTCCAACAGATTTAGCCGCTTTAGTAATGGAAATCATCCATTCTTTGCAAGGCAATAGTAAGCTCGGTCTTTCTCCCAAAATAATTAAAGAAATGATTTCTTCTCAAGGTTGTTCACAGTGGACTGGATTAGGTGTATTTCTTGATAACTCAAATCAAGAAATAGAAATTTCCTCACTTGGCTGGGGTGTTGGCTTTCAATGCTTAATGATTTCCTATCCACATAGAGGTACTGGCGCTGTCATTATGACAAACTCAGATTTAGGTGTTCATCAAAATGAAGGAATTATTGGAGAGATTGTTACACTGTTAGAGCTATAGGACAATTCAATGACAATTCCCACCTATTCATAGATGATTATAAAAAAGCTAGCAAAATGCTAGCTTTTCTATAGCTCTAACTATTTAGACGAATCGGCATGTAAACTAATATGCAAATGACTATCTCTCTTTCCTTATGTGATGTACAGCATTATAGGTCTTTCTTTTTTATCAAAAAATATCTTGATTTATAATAAAAACTAACTGTCTGCTTTCCATTTTTTATTCCAACAGTAACATTTCTTTATAATTTTCTTTTGCTTTATATAATATTTTTAGCCACAATTTTCAAATGCTCCGGTGCAATGATTTCCTTTATACTTTCTTGAAGTATCATTGGAGCATTTCTTCGAGATGCTCCAATGATACTTCAAGAGGTGTACACTCTAAAGATTCAATGTTTAATAACGAATAATGTTCTTTTTTCTTTATTACTAAATATTGATTCTCTTCCGTTATAAGTAAAGAACCCAAGCGAATTCCAAGTAAACGTCGATCATCAAATTTCATATTATATCCCTCTCTCTATTGATAGGAGTAAAAACATTTTTTTACACAGTTTCATAAATATGTATATATTATAAATCTATCATAATTTATTTCAAAAGAATATAAAATATAGTATTAGTATTCTCTAAAGTTTTTCTATAAAATTTCTATGATACAGACTACTACACATACAATATTCTTGATGTTCCATATATTCCAGTACAAAAAAACTTTCTCAACATATAAAGGTCACTTTTTAGTTTTCGCATTCATTAGAATGAATTATAATGAATTTAATAAAAGTTTGGCCTCTCCTAATTCATGTACATATAGTCGATCGGTAGGATTTGCTACCGATCTATTTTTTTATTCTTTTATTAAACATTGAATCTTCTTTTTGAATAATTGAAAATAAAAATTCTGCATCTCGGCCTACACCACAAAGAAGCGCTGATCCTCTTTGATGTTGCCACGGTAACCCAATATAGTATAACCCTTGCACCCCGCTAACACCTCTTGTATGAATGGGTAATCCTGCTTGATTAACTACACCTTCTACTTCAATCCACTCATAATTTGGTATGAACCCTGTAGACCATACTATATTTTTGAAATTACATGTACTACCATCTGAAAATACTATTTTATTCTGCATTACACTTACTACCTTTGGCTTTACAATTATTACTCCATTACGAATAAGCTCCCTACATTCAAAACCAAATATAGGATCTTTCCGCTTCTGAAACCATCTTCCCCGCCTTGTATCGGTTCCAGCATATAATAGACCTATTTTCTCAAGCCAAGCAAAAATACTTTTCCCCATTATTTTGAGTGGCAAAAAAGAAAGTGGATGGCTCACTCCAATCGTAACTTCACGAGACTGCGCAAGTTCTACTGCGATTTGTGTACCAGAATTCCCCCCTCCTACTATAAGAACTGGTCCGTCTGGGATTTGTTTTGGAAATTGATATTGTGAAGAATGAATTTGAAAAAGTTCATTGGACAGGTTTTGAGAAATGGAAGGAATGAAAGGCCTCTGAAAAGCACCTGATGCGATAATAACTCGTTTAGATCGTAACACTTCTTTAAGAGTATACACCTCAAACTCATTCCCCGATTTTCTTATTTTGAAAACATTTGTATGTAGACTCACTGGTAAAGAAAAACGCTGTGCATACCATACGCTTCTAAATAATTCGCAATTTCATCTTTAGTAGGAAATTCATTTTGGTTTCCCTCTAGCCTCATACCTGGCAATGCACTATAAGCTCTTGGTGTAAACAATTGTAAAGAATCATATCGATTCCTCCATGAATCACCAATTCTCTTTTCTCCATCTAATAGGACAAAGTTATAGTTTCCTTGCTGCAAATAATATCCCATAGCTAGGCCTGCTTGACCAGCTCCTATTATAATTACATCTAGCATCTTTTCATCCTCCTTTTTATCATCAAACATATGAATAATTGTTCATATGTTCATATGTTTGATTCAATCATATAAACTTTCTTTTTACAAATCAAGGAAAACAATTCTTTTTCTACTCAATATGTAAATATAAAAAAACACAATCTTAGTGATAAGAACCTATTTCATCATCAAGATTGTGCTTTAAAATTCGATATAATAATTTAAAAATATTCTTTAAGTAACTTCATTTTTATTATCTTATTGAAATTCTACTACAAACCTACTTTTCTATTTCTTCTATTTATAAACATCCGCCCCAAGCTCTTTTAAATAATCTATATTTATCACTTCAAAGTTCCCGTCATTCTTTCTTATTACGCTTTTATCACAAAGGATATTTAATGTTCGTAATAAGTGTCTATAACTTGTTCCTAACAATTCCGACGTTTCAGTTAAATTCCCAGTAAATATAATTCTTTGTTCGTTATGAGTAAGGCTTTCTCCAGTGGCAAGAATGTAACTTGCTAGTCTATTCTCTAGAGGATACAGTAAATTTATCGTACTGTTTTTTGAAAGTCTATTTAACTTCTGAGATAAAGAGCCACAAATATATCGTAAAAAGGTTGCATCCTGGAGCAATTGTTCTCTAACTTTTTCTAAAGGAATTCCAATGCAATAAGAATCTACCATTACTTGTACATTCGAAGCTGTTTTTTGAGAGTGGATTAATTCTACATCTCCTAATATTTGCAATCCGTCATAAAAACATAATAATACCGATTTCCCATTACTTAATGTGTTATATGCCTTTGCCTTCCCCTCAACAAAGAAATATAAATAGTGAATATCTTCATTCTCCTTACAAATATGTTCATTCTTTTTAAATAGTAATAGTTCCATATATGATTTCATGTCATTACTAAAAAATGATTCGATTTTATTTTTTTGCACATAATCATCTAACTTATAAAAATTACATATTTTTTTCATACATCTCCCGCCTCTATAGCTCTTTTTAATTATAAAGAAAATTTCTTCCTTTCACTATGACATATGTCATAGTAGCTCACCATTTAATCATGATACATTACATATAAATTTGTAAGGGGGAAACGTCATTGTATAATTTACTCTCAATTATTATAGGTGCTTTCATCGCCATTATGATTCCTTTAAATGGGATCTTATCTGAAATAACAGGTAACTATATGTCTAGTGTAATGATTCATATTGTTGGGTTAGTTGCCATTGTCATTGTTTTACTCGCTAGCAAATCCAAACTTCGTATACAAAAAGGGATACCACTTTATCTTTATAGCGCAGGGGCCATCGGTGTATTTACTGTATTGTTTAGTAATATAAGCTTTTCAGCACTTGGCGTTTCTATCACCATCGCTTTAAGTTTACTTGGGCAATCTGTTTCATCTATTATTATTGATCATTTCGGCTTATTAGGTATGAAGGTCGTGAAATTTGAAAAGAAAAAAATCTTTGGATTACTGCTGATTTCTTCAGGAATTGTTGTAATGACTATTTTTTAATGGAGGATGGAACTATGTTATATATTTGTATTGCCATTTTAGCTGGAATTTCCATTGTAGTTGCAAGAATTATTAATGCTAACTTAGCAGCAAAGATCGGAATTTTCCAAGGGACATTTTTTAATTATATTACGGGACTGTTTTTTTCTTTTTTATTTTTACTCTTTAGCAATGAATCTCTTCACATATCAAATACAACATTACAATCTATACCATTTGTAGTCTATTTAGGGGGATTAGTAGGTGTTATTGTAATTGTATTATCAAACTATATTACTCCTAAAATATCATCTTTTTATTTAACATTGCTAATTTTTATAGGACAATTATTTACGGGAGTTTTGATTGATTTTTTCAATTCAGGCGATGTGTCTATTGATAAAATGATTGGTGGGTTTTTAGTATTACTTGGTCTTACTTATAATTTAATAATAGATAAAACATATGAACCTATAAAAAACAATCAGGTTCAATCATGAAAAGGCGATTAAACATATCCTGTAAGAAAAAATGAAATATAATTTCATGAATAAAAATTACACATGATAAAGATCTATTTTTTCCAATAAAAAAAACGAGAATTGATCGATTTCTCGTTTTTTATCATTTCATCAAACGGAATTGTATATCTCAAAACTCTCTACACCTATATTTTACGTTCTTTCTACTCTAGGTTTTGGATATAATTAAAACGCTACAAAAAACGGTTGCTCTTTTTCATCTAAACTTTTTACGATTCTCTCTTTAAAATTTGACCATGTAACCATCTGTAATGCCTCTTCAACCTTAAAGAATCCGACTTCTAAACTCTCATTACTTGTTTCCAACTTACCACCTATCGGTTTTGCTAGCCAACAAGTCGCACAAACACCTGAACTTAGATTTTGATATATACCACAAAACCTCGTCACATGAATATCAATTCCTGTTTCTTCTTTCACTTCTCTTATAGCAGCATCTTGAATAGATTCCCCTGCTTCAACCTGCCCTCCTGGTTGCTCCCAACCCCTACGCGGGCCACGAATTAACAGGATCTTTCCTTCATCGTTTACAACAACTACCCCCGCTGAAACATAATGCTTTGGATTACTCATATGAACACCTTCTCTTCATTCATTCGTACTTGCCAGAGTATCAAATCGTAAATTTACTGTAGGGTTCGAGTGTATGAAAAAAGATGAATCAAAACACTCTATTCTTCTGTTCAATACCTTTCATCAAAAAATAAATACCCTTTAACTAAAATAATAGCTAAAGGGATATAACAGTACGACTTTATTCAAACGTCACAATCGTAAATAGAAGAACAATTAGCTTATCAATGCAACTGACTTCGAGATACAAGAAGTAAACTGATACATAAATTCATCGATTTCTTCTTTTGAAATAATATAAGGCGGGAGTAAACGAATAACATTCCCTTGCGTAACATCAACTAACATTCCTTTATCTAATAATTCTAATTGCAGTTTTTTTACGTATTCATTCGTATCATGAATACTAATTCCAAACATCATCCCACAATGACGTACTTCTTTTATGAGATAAGGGTTTTCCTTCTGAATTTCTTGAAGTTTAGTATTTAAATATAGTGACATTTCATAAGACTTTTCCATTAAACCATCGTCAATTAATGTTTTTAATACAGCTAAACCTAAAGCTGTACCAATCGGTGAATGTGCAAATGTTGTTCCATGATCACCTGGTGAGAATATATCATAAAGTCGTGAACCTACTATTATCCCTCCTAACGGTGTACCACCTCCCGCTCCTTTACCAAATTGAATTATATCAGGTGTAATATCAAAATGCTGATAAGCAAACAATTTTCCAGTTCTCCCTATACCACTTTGTACTTCGTCAACAATAAATAACATATTATACTGTCTACAAAGCTCTTCAACACCTTTTAAATACTCACCCGACAAAGGGAATATCCCACCGCTTCCTAATACTGGCTCTAGCATAATAGCAATTGGATTTTCCTTGCGTATCGTTCTTTCTAATTCCTCTAAATTTTCTCGTTCCACTTCATATACAGGAATAGACGTGCGTGGAAAATTTTGATATATACTTTCTTGTCTTGTAAAGTGAAGAGCACCTAATGTACGTCCGTGAAAGCTTTCTTTAAGTACAATCACACCATCACGTTCTTGGTTTGTTATCTGTCTGTACTTGTGGATCAATTTTAAGGTTGCCTCAGTAGCCTCCGCACCAGAGGTTGTATAATAGACTTTCCCATCCTTTAAAGAATGTTCCACTAATTTTTGTGCGTATTCAATAGCTGCTGGGTTTAAGAAATGAAAGGGAAGATGTAAACATCTCGTACTTTGTTCAAAGGTAGCTTTTATAAGATTAGGATGATTGTAACCTAATATATTCACTCCTACACCAGAAAATAAATCCAGATATTCTTTACCATTCACATCATAAAGCTTACAACCTTCTCCCTTTTCTATAGCAACCGGCATGCGTTGATACGCAGACATTACATATTCTTTATCTAATTGAAACCAATCGGTCATGCATAATTCCCCCTAGGTGTAATCATAGTATTTTTACATTTTCCAACACAAAATTTCGGTACAATTTCTAAATTAACTACACCGTCATCCGATTTACGTGTTAGAAAAAATATATGAGCATAGAATTTTTATTTATTATCCTTTTCAATAATCTTATATATTTAGCGAATGATAGAAAAAACGAGATACTTTTTTGTTCATACAACTATCAGAAACTTTTTGTATCCACATGGACCTACATAAACTGAGTAACTAAAAATAATAATTTTATCGTAATTTTCAGTTTATAAATCGCGTTTAAACAGTATTAACGCTATTAAAAACCTTCGCTCCTTCTAACCTGTAAGGAGGTTTCAATAATCATATCCAGCAGTTTATTATAAGAGATTCCCGCCGCATGGGCGCTTTTAGGCAGCAAGCTATTTTTTGTCATCCCCGGCAATGTATTCACTTCCATCACATACGGGATTCCATCTTTTATAATCATATCCACTCTAGCATATACACTGCATTTTAATGCTCTATAGCAAGTCATTGCAGCTTCAGTTACACGTTCATGTGTTGTAACCGGAAGTTCTACAACCTCTTCAATCGTAGCAACATCATCGTATTTCGCATGATAATCAAAAATTTCAGCCGTATGTTGAATCGAAATGATTGGTAAAAGCTCTCCATCCAAAATAGAACATGTAATTTCTTCGCCCTTTATATATTTTTCAATCACTACTTCAGCATCCCATTTGAATACATCTTCAAGAGAAGAAAGTAAAGACTCCTTATCATATACAATCTTTACCCCTACACTCGAACCACCTGAATTTGGTTTTACCACTAACGGATACCCCATTTTATCTATTTCCTCAAACTGAAGCTCTTCCCTATTTGAAAGATGAATCCAATCTGGTGTTTGAATACCCTCATAACGAATCATTTTTTTTGAAATATTTTTATCCATACAAATACCGCTTGATAGCATGCCACTTCCGGTATATGGAACACCTAGCGTTTCCAGTGTACCCTGAATCGTACCGTCCTCCCCATATTCTCCATGAAGTGCTAACAATGCAATATCAACATTACTTCCCTTTTCAACAAGCTCTTTTTTATTATTTAATGTAATAGGCACTATTTCATACTTACTCTTATCCAAATGCGCAATCATTTCTTCCCCCGTCATGAGGGACACTTGTTTTTCAGAGGACACGCCTCCCATAATAACGCCAACTTTCATTTTTCCAACTCCTCATATTCATTTTTCAACGTATCACCGATTATCTTAATTCCATTGAGAATATCTTCTTCTTTTAATCGAGAGAATCCTAACCGAAACGTATTACTTCCCTTTTCATCTGTGTAAAAGACATCTCCAGGAGAAAAAACAACTCCTTTTTCATAACATTTTTTCAAAAGTGTACGTGCATGTATTCCTTCTTCTAACTCTATAAAAAGATGAAGTCCTCCATCTCCAGTCATTCTTTTAAATGGAATATATTGATTACAAGAACGAAGTGCTAGTTCATATTTTTTCTTATAAATAGACTTAGCCTTTTTCAAATATTTTTCAAAATAACCATCTTGTAAATATTGATACAATACAGCCTGATCCAATGTGGACGTATGAATATTACGTGCCCTTTTCATACTTTCCAAGTAGTGGATTAATTTCTTATCCGCTAAAATCCAACCGACACGTAAGCCCGGGAAAAGAACTTTTGAAAAACTGCTAATATAAATAACATTGTTCCCGGGTCCAGAAAAGGTCAATAACGGCGCTAAATGTGAACCTGAATAACGCAACTCCTCATTAAAGCCATCTTCTACAATTGGAATTTTATATTTTGAAAAAAGCTTCATCATTTCAGATCTTTTTTCGGAGGAGGTGACAATCCCAGTAGGATTATGGTAGGAGGGAATTAGATAGGCAAAATCAAAATCTGTTTCAGATAAACTTTTCTCAACTTTCCCAATATCAATCCCATCATCCTTCATCTCTATCCCATGGATTTCATATCCATGTAATCGAAACAGCTTTAATGCTGTATGATGGGTAGGATTTTCACAAATAATACGCCCTGATTTTTTAGCTAGGGAAGACAATAAAATATCAAGCCCCTCAGTGAAGCCGTTCGTGATGAGAATATCTTTATTGGAAATGTCTACTCCTTTCATTTCCATGTAATGAAGAAGATAATGAATTAAAGGTCTATAACCTTTGGCATATCCGTAGTTCAAAATGATATCTCCTTCATTGGATAACCTCGTCAAAAAAGCTCGTTTAAAATTTTCGACATCAAAAAGCTTTTCATCTGGGGCAATGCTATTGAATGAAATCATACCTTTTTCCCAGCGAACACCGTGCTTCATTAAATCCAATTCATCAGCTTGAAAAGTCACTTCATTAAGCTTTTCTTCCCAATTTAGTTCAATAGACGGCGTTTTAGATGCATCGACTTTCCCGACAAAATTCCCTTTTCCCTTTACCGCATAAATTAGGCCTTCTTGCTCTAAATCTGCGTAAGTGGTAAGGATAGTCGTTCTACTAACCGATAATAATTTGCTTAATTCTCGGGTAGATGGGAGCTTCTGATGCTCCAATAGTTGGCCTTTCATAATCATTTTTTTCAAATGATCTTTTAATTGGATATAAACTGGACGATTATCTACAAACTTAAAATCATTAAACACTGCCTTGCCCCCTTACTATCATTTTCACATAATTCCATCTATCTCAAAAGGTCCACCACATATGTATTTTCTTTAACTAGTGGTATGGTTTCAAACACCATTCATACAGCTTTTTTACAAACATCATGACTTTATTCTACATCTACACTTATTTTTATTAACTTACAATCTTTCAAAATTTAAAGTTATAAATATAATTGGTTCTGTAATTCATTATTGCATAATGCAAAACAAATTATTTATAAATGCAAGGGAGAGATCTTTTTCTCTTCTTCCTCTCAAATCAAAACAACATCTTTTATTTGTTGGCGTAAGAACCGGAGAAGACTTTCGTTTTCTACCTTCAGATGTCCATATTAAAGGCATTGACCTCTCACAAGATATGTTAAACAAAAACACATGGAAAACCTATTACACTTCTACCAGTGAATGCAGAGCAATCACAATTTCCTGCTGAACCTTTTGATGTAGTATCTTTGAATCTCATTTTAAGAGTCTTTGAACATCCTAAGCAAGCCTAAGTTGAAGCTATTCGAGTAACTAAACGAACAGGGTTGCCTGAGAAACATCTTTGGGCGTAAAAGAAATATACGATTTCATACAGGAAATAAGGACAATTATTAGAAAACATACTTTATAAAACAAATATGTATTTATACTTACATAAAACTTTCAAAAGGGAAAATGGAATCTTTGAGGAGTAATAAAGTATCTTCTTTGTTTACTACATAAAATAATGTGTTATGTTAACCTGACGTGAATACGATATACAAGTCGTTTAAAATAGGCTTTTTAATGAGTAATCGCGAACTATTAATAATGAAAAGTTTATCTTAAGGAGGATTCATAAATGAAAAATGTAATGACAAGTGATGGTGTTACTTTACATATAAGTAAAAGTGGACAAGGAATACCTTGCATTTTCTTACATGGGGGACCAGGTTATTGGAGTTATCCTTTTGAACAAACAGGTGGTCCTCTTTTAGAAAACTTTATGGAAATGCATTATCTTGATCAACGAGGTTGTGGTCGCTCTTCACTTGCTCCAGAGGGAGACTACTCACTAAGAAGGTTACTTTTAGATCTTGAGGAGATAAGACAAGAATTAAATATAGATAAATGGATTGTAATGGGTCACTCATTTGGTGGTATTTTAGCTAGTAACTACACTAAGCAATACCCTAACAGTGTCTTAAGTTTAATCTTGATTAACTGTACACTAAACAAACGGGAGTCAAACCTGCATCAAATGAACATAGGACGAAAATGGTTAGGGAAAGAAACTGTTTTGGATACTTATGAGTCTATTGAGTCTTTCTATCAAGATTTCTTTGTAATGGCTGAAAAGTTGCTAGAAATGGGGAAATATTACGATTTACAGTTCATAGATAGAAAAAGGCATAAAATCTTCGAAGACTTAGATAAAGAACTGAAACATCGCCCTGATTTTCGTAACTATGTACACTCATCCCCTGAATTCTTTAAAGATTATACTCAAATCACAAGTGAAATTTCTGTACCTACCCTTGTAATAAGTGGAACATATGATGATGCTATCGGACCAGATCATTATAAGAAATTTAAGTTCCCTAATATGTCCATTGCTATCTTAGAAGCTAAACACCATCCTTACTTAGAAAATCAAGGAGAATTTAAGAATGTAATTCGCGATTTTGTACTGAATATGTCTCTTCAAAAAACAATTGAAAGTTAGTAAAAAGTGCTTTCATGTACAGAAAGCACTTTGAGTCTACAACTATTTTTTAATAGTTTAATACTTTGTTGTACGGTAATACAAGAGCTTGAATAAAAAGAATTTAATTTTGAGTCGAACCCTCAATTTTCTCATCATCTACTTCATATTTTACTAAGCAATCATTTTCCATGACTATTTCTTTGTCAACTAAGTTACCTGTGACACGATCAACTATTTTTTTATAAACTTTATTTTGTCTGTATACTTGACCATCTGCTTTTTTTACAAAACGATGATCTTCTTCAACGATAGAATACTTATATGGAGGATACTGGGATGCCCTAATTTCTCCGTAGATGTATTCTTCGTCAAGATGTAGATTGACTTGATAGGAAATATTTGAATTATTTCTCAATTTGAGATCAATAATACCATTCATCAAAGTGGCGCCTGTTCCAAATGGAATCACACGTCCATAGTCAGGGAATGGATCGAAACTATGACGATATCTTTCCACTGTTTCCAACTCTGAATGAAGAAACATCCAGTAGAGAAGATTCCCTAACTGACAGAGACCACCGCCTATTCCCTTTATCGCTTCGCCATTCATTAGAATAATTCCTTCTTTATATCCAGCCTTTTCACTGGAATTACCAACAAGATGCCAAAATGAAAATGTTTCTCCCGGTTTAATTACAACCTGGTTTATTTTGCTGATGGCTAGCTTTAGATTGGTGATTTTGTTATATTGCAGCTGTATATCCGTATCACCTAACTTTCTAATAAGCAAAGATTTATGTTTATAAATCCTGTAAGGTAATGGATTTTGCTCAAATGTTTTTGGAAATTTATGACCTTCAAGACGGTCACTTATTTTTTTAAACAGCCTACGTTGACTGAGTCTAATAGGAATTAAAAGAGGAAACCTCTGTGTCAATAATTTTCTTGCCATTGAGATTGAGCTCCTTTATATATTATTCATCTATATATTGATTCAAATTTAAACCTTATTCATCATCACTAAGCAAATTGATATGTATTTATTACTTACCTTATAGTACTGGATTTGAGTCAATATTTTGGACACAAAAAAGTTAAATCTAAGCTACCTTTTTTGCTAGATCTTCTATTGCTTGGGGAGTTTTATAACCAATGCTACTATGAATTCGCTTGCGATTATAAAATCCCTCAATATATTGAAATAATGCTAGATTCGCCTGTTCAAATGTACCATATTGTGTGCGATATACTTCTTCTTTCTTTAAAATGGCGTGAAACGACTCGATACAAGCGTTGTCATACGGGCATCCTTTCTTACTGAAAGAGGGTTTTATGTTGTAATTCGCGAGTAGACTTTGAAATTCTTGACTTGTATATTGTGTTCCTAAGTCAGTATGTAAAATGAGACCTTCTGATGGTTCTTGTATATAGTAAGCGTTTTCTAATGCTTTTACTACAAGGTTCGTTGTCATATTCCGTGAAAATGAATAACCAATAATTTTCTTAGAATACAAATCCATCACAGATGCCAAGTAACACCATCCATCTTTTTTTGTGTGAATATACGTAATATCCGCTACCCACTTTTCATTTATTGTCGTTGTGGAGAAGTCCTGTTCTAATAGATTTGTACGTTCTTCTACAGCTGATTTTGATGAATGTGGTTTATATTTTTTTAAGATATGGGAACGGATATTTTCTCTCTTCATAATCCGTTGTACACGCTTGATACTTAGTTGTAATCCTTGTTCCAATAGTGTTTTGTGAATCTTGGGCGCACCGTAACGTTCTCCACTATCTTGATGAATTTGTATAATTTTCTGGGTGAATTCTTTATTTTCACGACTACGTTTTGACTCTGTTTTGTACTGAGATTGGTAATATGAACTTCTCGCTATTCCAAGAGTTTGACACATCATATGAACTGAGTGTGTTTCTTTTTGACAATCGATAAATTGATGTAATTCTATATCTTTTATTTTTTCGCGAATATGGCCATAGCCTTTTTTAAAATCTCATTTTCCTCTTTCAAACGAAGCATTTCTTTCTGCATTCGTTTCAGATCTTCTAACGTCATTTCTTCCTCATCAATCGTTGGGATAGGAGAATATTTTTTAATCCATTTATAAATTGTTACTTCTGATACACCATACTCGCTGCTTAGTTCTTTCACAGATCGTTCTGAATGATATAATTCAACAACCATCTTTTTAAATTCTTCATTAAATTTCTTGTTTGCCATACGGACACTTCCTCCTTGAAATCCATTGTAAGGACTTAACTAAGTTGTGTCCATATGACTATACTAACTCCATACATATAAAAGGGGGGTACTAACTCTAAATAGTTGTATGCTTAAAACTTATATAGGAGTCTCGTCTTTATGTACGTAAGATATATTATCTTTTAATCATGTACTTGCATAGAAAGGTAATATATCCCCTTATTGGTTTTAAAGACATAATCTTCATAACTACAAGCGTAATAATCGCCTATATCTAATTCAACCCAATAAACGGCTTCGATTCCCTGTTCAAATGTATGCAAAAGCCGTTCTACTATAAATTCTTTCGGTGTTAATCCTTTTAAATCATATCCGCTTGGTATTGTTCCAAACCAATACTCTTCACTTCCGGGGAATTCACAAGAAAGAAAATCCTGCTCCCATTCTTTCAACTGTATAGGTTTTATTGTGTCATTACTAGTAGTCTTTAAATCTTTTTTTATAAGTTCACATATATCTTCTTGTGTGTTTTCTGATAAAAGATATAGTCTATAAACATTACCAACGCCATCATATTCATTAACCTTTGCAAAATCACTTAGAATTCTATTTATCATTTCCATATTTAAATCTCCTTAATTTAAAGTATGACTTATTTATAGATAGAGAAATTTTATTGTATGCTAACATTTGATAGTTTTGTAAACAGACTATCCATACTCTCTGTGTCCTTTTTAAAAATTTTAAGTATGCGTGCCATAACATAATAATTTTCCCCACCACGTTCAGCTACAATAGCGTTCAGTTCATTTTCTTTTACAACTTCATTTTCTAATACAGAGTAGGCTTGTTTGTAATCACCTTTCTCTTCACAATTTACAAGCAGCTCTAAAGCATGCTTCATTTTAGGATTTTTATTACCGTACTTCTTAGGTCTTCCCTTATATACGCTGCGTTGTTTAGCAAGGTCTATTCCTTCTCGTTATGCATTTGTTGATTCCCCTTAGATGAAATTTAATGCTAATAAATATCTTCTATATTTTTACATTATAAACAACTTCTGATATTCACTCAAATGTCTATTTTATTCAATAAAAAAAGAGCACCCGTTTCCGCGAGCGCCCTTCGAGGGATTGCGAGAATCCTCATTAACAAAAGATAGAGCAGCTAAAGTTAATGAGGTACAAGCAGTATATGCTTGTCCACTTTAATATGTGAAAAAGAGCACCCAATTCAGTGGATGCTCTCGACGTGATAAATAGAGTGATTACTGAATAGAATAAGCGGTTAGCTTGTCCTATACTTCAATTTATGCTCTTCCTTATCAATAAGTGCAACATAAAAGAGTACTCGCCATTAGGTACTCTCAAAAATAAGTATGGTGCTCCAAGTTTCACCTCATATGATAACTTGTCCCACGGATTTATCATATGCTTGTCTCATTCGAATGTTCACTAGTTTATTGTGTAATTTCTATATAACAAAGAAAAAAGTACCCGTTTTGGATGCTTTTACTGTGATTATCCTAAAAAAATATCCTTTGATACTGTTATAGCAAGAGCTTTCATTACCTAAAACGGAATGCTTCTGCCCTTTTCTGCAATGTTTTCTTCACACTATTCCAAACGGTATTATTTTTTATTTTAACGCCTTCACAAGAGTTGGACGCTTGTTTATAAGCGCCACTCCCTCACGTTGATACATTTCATTCGATAGATTGATAAGCATCTCGAATGTCATTCTTCGGTTTCCTAAGCCCATTACTATTCCTCGCTTTCTATTAAAAGGATTATTTTGTTAAAACCTTCCTTAACCTTCAATTTACAATTGTAATTAACTTGTGAATACTTTAATCATCTCAATCATTTACCTAAGCTATTTATTGTATATTTCATAACCAAACAGCCTCTTTCCTTCTTATAGAATCTAATTTGATTACTACTAGGATTAAATGCAAATATACCGTGTTTCAGTGAATACAAACTCATTAATTATATTCCAGAATATACCATCCAGTGAAAGAACAGGTTGACTCAAACATTACAATAGGAAAACCAAAACCTGTAGTTAGAACTGAATATGAAGATGGGGCCGCTGGTCAAATCGTCATCGAACAATCAGAAGTCCTAGGAACGAAAGCAGATCCTTAGAATGGAAAAGGTTTCCATATGTTTGAAGAGTATGAACTAGAGTTTGTAAAAGGTATGGAGAGGCTGGGGGGGAACCAAGTGATCTTTGGTAAGTCCAGTGATAGTAATGTAAAAGGAATGAAGATGATTGTTTCGATAAAAGATGGGAAAAGCGCGTATCAAATTGTAATCTTCAGCAGTATTTTAAACAAAACTGAATTAGAAAAAATTATGCTCTCCATGCTGAATTAAAAAACAGAGTTCTTAAGATGCTTATCTTAAGAACTCTGTTTTTTTGAGAAGAGCTTCTATCTTGAACTGAAGAAACTTAGGGTTTCTAAAATAACTAAGATCTAATTAACCATAGAGATATAAAATTTTCACTTTGGGGGTATTTGCTTTTCTTAGCTTGATGGTGATGTAGTGCTACCCCATGCCCATCAACCTAAGATTTTGAATTATCCCCAAAACGAAAATTTCATCCTTTCATAGTTGTCCATAGAAGTTCAGTTCATTTTTTTCGTTTTGGGGAAGAATGTATTTCTTAACTTGATAGCGCTGTAGCGATACCCCTAAGAGACCTAAAAAACCCTCTGTAAAGAAGGTTTTCCCAAAGATTAAGCATAGCGCTACTCTTTTTGGAAAACCCTAATCGATAAATTCGTGTTATTATTCTTGATATTGCTGTTGAACCGCCTCCGGTAGTTCCTCAAAGATTAGTCTTTTAAAAATGTTAATAATGCTTCATTAAATTCTTTTGCATGAGTTGCGTTTAATCCATGAGGACCACCCTGTATTAGAGCGAGTTTACTACCAGGAATGGAATCATATGTGCGTTTTCCACTTAACTCAAAAGGTACAGTTGCATCCGAGTCACCGTGAATAATAAGAGTAGGTATATTGAACTTTTCCAAGTCATTTCTAAAATCTGTCTTACTAAAGGCAGTAATACAATCGAGCGTTCCTTTAGGTGATGCACTAGCTGCAATATCCCGATTATATAAACGAAATGGCTCACTAACTAAATCTGTTCGATTACCAGCCGCGAAAAATCCCTTAGTAAATTCATCAAGAAATGCAAGGCGGTCATTTATCACGCCACTTTTGAATTCTTCAATTGCTGCATCATCTAATGCCCCTTCAGGATGATCCTCTGATTTGTATAAATAAGGAGGAACTGCTCCAGCAAAAACAGCCTTTTCAATACGATCTGTTCCATACGTACTAATATATCGAGCTACCTCACCTCCACCCATAGAAAAACCAACAAGTGTGACATTCTGAAGATCTAAATGTTCTAATAGTTGATGTAAATCAGAAGTAAAGGTATCATATTCATATCCTTCCCACGGCTGAGATGATTTTCCAAAGCCTCGACGATCATATGTTATGACTCTGTAACCTGCTTCAATAAGAGCTGGTACTTGATATTCCCAAGAGCGCCCACTTAAAGGCCAACCATGTATTAAGACAACGGGTTTCCCTGAACCGTGGTCCTCATAATAGAGTTCAACTGGATCTTGATTTTCATTACCTACAGTAACTTTTGCCATATAAATTTCCTCCCCATGAATTTTAATTATTAAACCTATATTCTTGCCTCTCTGATCAAAAAAACTCTTTACTCTAAAACATTTAAAATATTTTATTTTCACTCCTATTTTTATTTCTGGTTAGACATTTAACCTAAAAAAAGCATCGCCAAATTGTCGCTAATTGTATATACGACTTAAAGGGTGTTATTTCCTTTTTCTGAAGTTTATTATTTTCTATTAATATTGGAGCTCTAATTTTATTAAAAACATAATCATGAAAATTATTGACAATATCCATTATTAAGTTGGTTATTAGCCTTTCGAAAAACATTAAGATAATAAAGGGGGATCGCCCAGCATTTTGGATATCAAAGTGAGTATTAATGGTATATGCTTTCCGATTGTTTATTTGAAATAGGTCAGAAGGAGAAAAAAGCTATAGTTGAGGCGGATTATTGTGCTTTTTACCAGGGAGCCATTTTGAATTAGGTATTGCTATTGGAAGTAGCAAAAAGAATCACCTTTATTCAATCAGAGAAGTAGATAAATTGGCAACAAAACTACTTTTTGCCAATTAACTGAAATTGAAAAATGCTTTTAAGTTTACAGGCGCTTTTACCATTAGTGCTAATATGTGATTACCTACTATGGTTTTTGAATTTTCCTAAGTAAACATAGAAGCTGTTTTTTTTCCTTGTAAGTCAAGTTGGAAAATTGTGATGCTTGAAATTGTTCTTGTTTCCAAATAACTTCATAAAAAAACTCTTTTCCTTCCTCAGTCAATGAAAGATATTTTGTTTTCCAGTCCTGTTCCCGATTTATCAATCCCAACTCTTCCATTTTACTTAACAGTTGAGTAATATTGCCTTTCGTAACAAAAAGCCTGTTTGCTAGTTCTTGTTGTGACAATCGTTCATGAGCACCCACTTGAACTAAAATATCGAATTGTGCTGCAGTTAGATTCCATTTTTTTAAATGTTGATTGGATTCTCGATTACCTTGGTTATATACTCGTGTTATTCCGAACCATAACAATAAGCTTAGTTGTTCCTCTTTTTTAGTTGAAGAGCGATCCGTTATGTTTTCCTTCATGATTATCACCTCATTCTTATTTTGTTACAATCAATTTATGGACAAACAGATTTAATGCCAAATGTAAAAGTTACCAATATATACATGTAAACCAGTATTATAGTTTGATGCTTTTATTTATGTAGTTGTTAATTTAGCATAGATGATAAAAAATAAGGTTAATTGTCCTATTATCACAATATTTGGTACTACTACAATCAAATTAAAAACAAAAAAGATTGCTAAAATCCCTAAAAACAAGCATAAATGATAAATTTTTAAACGGTGTTGTTCAAACCTGTATTGATGAAAAACAATTGTAGTTGATAGGAAATAGAGCAATACAGAACCAAAAACAAAATATAAGATAAAAGAATAATAGACCTCATGTAAAAATAATAATCTAATGGATCCTGCAACCATACTCAAAGACATTAAAATAAACAGATGACCGTAAATAATAATTTGACCAGAAGTTTGTATAGACTTGTCAAGTTTCTTTTCCATGTTATCGAAATCTTGCCACCACATCGAAATAATGAGTATAAATGAAATGATTGCAAAGCTTATTGAATCCCAATTTCCTTGTTTAGGTTGGATGACCACAAGAGTGCTTATAAGAGCTTCCCCAAAGAGAATAATAGAAAATAGACCAAATCTCTCTAACAAGTGGGCTGTATTTGTAGGAACCTTTTCTAAACACTTTCTTCCAAGCAGTGGAACAATAATATCGATAAGAATTCCCAAATACAACGCAGCATATCGAATCCAAGAATCAAAAAAGATGGATAATAATGAAATAACGATTCCAATCCAAAAATATCTTCCTAAAAAAAGTGCCACCTTTTTTCGAGCTCCCTCTTCTATACGCTGGACAACAAGATATTGGATTGCAGTCACGGCCCTTAAGCCAATATAGCCAATTAAAAATGAGAGATAATAAGGATCAAAATCAGCTGATAAGCTTGATGTCATTATTAGGACAAAAAACATTTGCAGGATCAAAAATATTCGTTGATGAAATAAATCTTTTCCAAACCGGTTAACAAATATGGTTTGCCCTACCCAAGCCCACCAGATCGGAATAAAAATTAAGACAAACTTTACTAAATACTCTGCATGGATTTGACCATCTTCAACATGAAGTAAAACATGAGTCGCAGCTGTCACCGCGGCCACAAATAACAAATCATAAAAGAGTTCTAACCACGTCACTTTCTTTTCTTCCATTTCTGCACTCCCTCCTTATAGTTAATAGTATGCTAAAAATATATAGTAATTGGAAGAGAAAATAATATAGACAAAGACCATTTGTCATAGCTTGTAACACTCGAGCCAATAATAAGAAAACTAATGAGAAATCCTTACATCCTAGGCCTTTTGTAGTAAATACTTCATTAAATTGAATAGTTTGAAAATTATACACAAAACTACTTCTACTAGTTTGGTATACCATGGTATAATTGGTTGATTTTATAAAAAAGGAGGAAATATATGACTAAGACCATAGGCCTTATTTGTGGTAGTTTACGAAAAAACTCTTATAATCGAATCATTGCTCAATCATTAACAGGGATGGATGATTCCCATCAATTTCATTGGATCGAGATAAATGATCTACCTTTGTTTAATGAAGACTTAGAAATAAGTGTTCCAGAAACAGTGACATCATTTAAATCTGCTATCCAGGACGTTGACGGTATCATTATTGTAAGTCCAGAGTACAATAATGGAATTCCAGGCGTATTAAAGAATGCATTGGACTGGGCATCAAGACCTCGGGAATCTGCTGTTCTTAGCAGAAAACCGGTTGGTTTAATTGGTGCAACTCCTGGGGGATTAGGTACTGCTTATGCTCAAATGCAAATTAGAGAAATACTAGAAGCCATGCAAGCCCATGTTCTTCCATTTCAAAAAGTTCTGATTTCCCAAGTACATGAAAAGATTGATTCCGATCAGAAAGTTCTTACTGACGAACAAACAAAACGTTATCTTCAGCGTTATTTACAACAATTTATAAATTGGATAGATAAAACTCCTATTTTAGATTAATAAAAGAAGATCAAGAATTTTTAAAAATGAGCCTTGCATCCTTTTTCTGATTTTTAAGAAAATTATTGACGTGTCATAAGTTTATAGATAAATTAATATTAACGATCAGTTTAGTCATAAATTGATTGTAACAAACGAAGAAATTTATGATAATATTCCACTGTTTAAACTTTCTTCGATTACTTAATTTTTAGGAGGAATACATAATGTCTGATCTCTATTCTCGTATTAACAAAGATGATGCTGTCGTTCTTTTAGTGGATCATCAAACTGGCCTTATGTCCGGACTAGTACGCGACTATGGTGTTGATGAATTCAAGAACAATGTTTTAGCTCTTGCTCACACTGCTAAGTTTTTTGATTTACCAGTTATTTTAACAACAAGCTTTGAACACGGACCTAACGGACCTTTAATGCAAGAATTGGTTGATCTCTTTCCTCATGCACCAAAAATAGCTCGACCTGGACAAATTAACGCATGGGATAATGATGATTTTGTAAAAGCAATCGAAGAAACTGGAAAAAAACAACTTATCATCGCAGGCGTAGTTACGGATGTTTGCGTTGCTTTCCCAGCACTTTCCGCTATAAAAGCTGGGTATGAAGTATTTGCTGTTACTGATGCTTCAGGAACTTTCAGTAAACAAGTTGCAGATGCTGCCAATACGCGTATGGCACATAGTGGCGTGCAACTTATGAACTGGTTTAGCGTAGCGTGCGAATTACAACGCGATTGGCGCAACGATGTCGAAGGTTTTGGCAATTTACTTGCTAGTAATCTTCCAGGTTATCAAAATATTATTGGAAGCTATATGGGAGCTCAGCGAGATCTTAGTAAACAAAATGCATAAATTTATTCCTAAGAAATAGCTATAAATCACTTTTTTAAAAAGTGGATAGTATAAATTTAGCGCTGATTAAATCAGCGCTCCCTTTTAAATTAAGAAGTATAGCAAAGCTTTTATTTTTACGATTACAGCTTAAATTAACAGAAAATATATTTTTTTCAAAAAACTTTATTTGAAACAATTTAAAAAAAGGAGTGTTTTATTATGAGTAATTTAGAATTGTTAACCCCGGAGAACAGTGCATTAATTTTGATCGATTTTCAGCCTCAAATGACTTTTGGGGTTGCAAGCATTGACAGACAAACATTGATTAATAACGTTATGCTGCTTGCTAAATCAGCAAAAGCTTTTAACGTACCTACTATTCTTACTACAGTTGAAACACGCAGCTTTTCTGGTTATTTTTGGCCACAAATTCTTGACATATTCCCAAACCATGAAATTATAGAACGTAGTTCAATGAACTCTTGGGAAGATTCAAAATTTGTTGAGGCAGTTAAAGCAACAGGTAGAAAGAAATTGATATTTGCAGCACTTTGGACTGAAGTTTGCCTTGCATTCCCTGTGCTTGAAGCAATTAAAGCTGGCTATGAAGTTTATGCAGTTGATGATGCTTCAGGTGGTACTAGTTTGACAGCACATAACGCTGCTATGCGTCGTGTAGAACAAGCTGGAGCAATTCCAGTGACAGCAATTCAAGTTTTACTTGAATACCAACGTGACTGGGCACGCAAAGACACTTATGATGCTGTAATGGAAATTGTAAAAGAACATACTGGCGCTTATGGTCAAGGCGTAGAATACGCATATACTATGGTACATGGCGCGCTTCCAAGCAGGAAAATATGAAACAAGAAAGAGTAGCTGTCGGAGAAACTCATACAGGGAACACGATTGATGCTGGCGGTCCAGTAACAACGATTGTTACATGGGATATTCAAGAAGGTAGAGAAAAACAGTTTGAAACATGGAGACATGAAATCGAAGCTGCCGCTACTAAATTCCCAGGGCATTTAGGCGTAAATCTAATAGTCCCCAATAACGGATCCAGAGAGTATACTGTTATTTTTCGCTTTGATACGTATGAGCATCTACGTGCTTGGCAAGAATCAGCTGTTCGTCGAGATTTGTTAAAAAAGGCAGAACAATTTCAAGCTACTAATCCAACTTACAAAACTGAAAGCAGTTTGGCTTATTGGTTTGTTACTCCGAAAACGCCAGTTCCACCGCCAAAATGGAAAATGTCTATTGTTACCGTTCTTGGTGTATGGCCTCTTAGCATGTTGGTTCCTAGAGTGATAGGACCTATTATAAAAAATATGAATCCTATTATGTCAGCTTTTTTTGTTTCTGTATGTATAGTGTCCTTGCTATCATGGGTAGTCATGCCGATTTTCGGTAAAATATTTCATCCATGGTTACAAAATAATAGGAAGTAGACGAGGTGTGAACATGAATTTACCGGATATGATCTTATATAACGGAAAAATTACTACCCTTGACCCATCTCAACCTGAGGTATCTGCTATCGCCATAACTGATGGTTTAGTCACTGCAGTAGGTGGAGATGAGCTTCTTGATAGTGCCACAGAAAAAACAAAAAAAATAGACCTTAAAAGAAAGAGAGCTATTCCAGGCCTGAATGACTCTCATATACACGTTATTCGTGGAGGTCTTCATTATAATATGGAATTACGCTGGGAAGGTGTGCCATCACTTGCTATTGCTTTGGAAATGCTTAAAGAGCAGGCAAGGCGTACACCTGCTCCTCAGTGGGTAAGAGTAGTTGGAGGTTGGTCTGAATTTCAATTTAAAGAGAGACGGATGCCAACTTTGGAAGAGATTAATGCCGTTTCTGAAGACACGCCTGTCTTTGTGCTACATCTTTACGATAGAGCACTTGTAAATCGTGCAGGGCTGCGTGCACTGGGATACACAAAAGATACCCCAGACCCTCCAGGCTGTTTAATTGAGCGGGATAAACGAGGTAATCCAACGGGTCTTTTAATTGCTAATCCTAACGCTTCTATTCTTTATTCAAGTTTGGGGAGAGCTCCAGTACTTAATTTTGACGACCAGATTAACTCAACTCGCCATTTTATGCGCGAATTAAATAGATTAGGTATCACAAGTGCCATTGATGCAGGTGGTGGATTCCAAAATTATCCTGATGATTACAAAGTTGTTGAACATTTAGCCGAGAAGGATCAATTAACTTTGCGTATTGCGTATAATCTATTTACGCAAAATCCAAATCATGAATATGAAGACTTTGCTTCATGGGCAAAAATTGTTTCTCCGGGTCAAGGAAATGATAAGTATAAAATGAATGGTGCCGGAGAAATGTTAGTATTCTCGGCAGCCGATTTTGAAAAATTTCAAATGCCGCGGCCCGAACTAGCTACGGTGATGGAAGCTGACTTAAAGAAAGTAATTTCTCTATTGGTGGAAAACCGTTGGCCATTCCGTTTACATGCAACTTATGACGAGTCAATAACACGTTTCTTAAATGTTTTTGAGGAAGTCAACAGAGAAATTCCTTTTAATGGTCTACGCTGGTGGTTTGATCATGCAGAAACAATCTCAGATCGTAGTATGGAACGTGTTAAGGCTTTAAATGGCGGTATTGCCATCCAAGACCGCTTGGCTTTCCAAGGTGAATACTTTGTTGATTTATACGGAAAGGAAGCTGCAAAGCGTACTCCTCCGATTTATCGTATGCTAGACCTGGGTATACCTGTTGGCGCCGGTAGTGATGCAACCAGGGTTTCCAGCTATAACCCTTGGGTTGCTCTTTACTGGATGGTTGCCGGAAAAACCATTGGTGGTCTTTCGATATACGATGAAAAGAATAAACTTGACAGAAAAGTAGCTCTAGAACTATATTCCAAAGGAAGTGCGTGGTTCTCTGGTGATGAAGGTAAAAAGGGAACCCTTGCAGTAGGTCAGTTTGCTGATATTGCTGTATTGTCTTCTGACTACTTTACTGTGCCAGAAGAAGAAATCAAAGACCTTGAATCATTACTCACCATTATGGGTGGGCAGGTTGTTTATGGAAATGACGAATTTAAAAATTTATCACCTGAATTGCCGCCAGCATCACCTGATTGGGCACCGACGGGAGTTTATGGTTATGGTGGCGCTAACCTAGCCCACAATATACTTTCTCACGATGCCCATGATCACAAGTTACATAGTTGCAGTAACCCTCTCCATCAACACACTCATACCGTAATAGGAAAAGATGGAACTAAATGGGGTATTGGTTGTACTTGCTTTGCTTTCTAAGTCAGAACCACCGGTCTAATGCCGGTGGTTTTCTTTCTACAATAAGGGTTTGGGACCGAGGACGGACCCAAATAGTAATGGTATTAAGATCATAATGGTAATATGGGTTCTGGTGCAAATAATATGTAGATTCGAAATATCAGTGTATTCCTAACGGAATCTATTACTATGCGGTAAGACCGAAAAGTTGATTGATTAACTTGATTTGTTTTTTGACAGACTTCTCTCCTTGCAAAGTCTGTCAAAAAACAAATCAAACTTTCCATCAAATGAAAGAATACGCTATTCTTTTTGTAGAATCATAGGAAAGGATGGTGTTTTTGATATGAACTTATCAATTTTTGATGAACTAGAATTGTTTTCTAAAGAGTTGCAACGATATATGTCACCTGATGCTTTAGAGCAATTAGCTAGAAATGTAGGATTTGTTAAACGAAAAATACACGTATATATCAGAAGAATAAAGAACCTGAATACTTTCAAAATGGAACAATAAAAAAGCATTCTGAGTACATCCAATTAGATATGGCGCAATTTATTGACCAATTACAGTCAGGTGAAACATATGAAATTCCTGAGATTTATATCATAAAAGATTATTTCCTACTTATTTATCAATCTTTACAAAAAGAAACCCAAGAATTAACAAAGATATTGTTTCGTCTATTCAATCTCTTACAAAAAAACGGACGAAAATCCCATAGGTATGAGAAAAAAACAGTCTTTGATATCTTAGGCGTCGTATATAACTTTTCTATGTCTTACAATCATGTAGCGTAATCCAAAAAATTGAAACCCGATAGGGTTTATTTGGTATGCAAATCTTTAAAAAACTTATACTAGATCTTTAGAAAAAAGAAGAAATCTCACGTGAAATTAAACTTATATAATCTTAGGTTGATGGGCATGGGGTAGCACCAACATTTCGGGAATTTTGTACACTAAGCATATTTTTACCATAAAAAAGTCGGATTCTTGTACGCTAAGGAACCGACTTTCTTATATTGTTTTATTGAACTAAAATTTCAAATTTTACTCTTTTTACTTCGCTCGTTAATGCCTATAACTGACAATAGTAACGTAATCTTTTCCCCAAAACTATTTCCGTTATCTTATTTTCTAAATACAAGTTGAATGACATGTGCTAAACCAGTGTGCGCATTCCCTTCTACTCGCTCTTGTTCTCCATAGAAGAAGTGAATGACCTCATGCCCTTCACACCAAGTAAGGATATCAATTGGTTCATAAAGCATATCAATCTCTTTTGGCCCGCCCGTACCGTAATTCAGTTGATTTTTAGAGTAGACTTCAATCACAATAATCCCGCCAGGCTTTATTGTATTTTTTATTTTATCAAATACCATTTTTTGATGATCGGTATGAAAATGTCCAAATATCATTATTGCAGCATCATATTTTTTGGCTGGTACACTATCTACCAGTAAATCTACCTTTTTTGTATGCACGTCAACGTTATACTTTTGAGCTAACCTTTTTGTTTTTTGTAAACCACTCTCCGCATAGTCAATTGCCGTAACTTCATGTCCTCTCTTTGCTAAAAAAACGGCATTTCTACCTTCTCCTTCTGCAAATGCTATCACTTTTTGAGATTTCTCTAAGCGGAATGCTTGTTGTTGAATAAATATGTTAGGTTCTTCGCCATACCAATATTCCTCCGAATGAAACCGCTCATTCCATATATTTTGCATGTTATTAGCCTCCCATTATTAAGTTATCATTATACCGATTTATAGTGTTAAGCATATTACAACAAAATAGGTATCTCTCCCTTCCATCAGAGATATTAAAGAGTTTCATTATCTTTAATTATCTTAAAAAATAACAGCGGATCAAAAATCCGCAGTTATTCTCTTAGCAAGATCTGATATTTTTTGATTTCTTAGCTCTTCTTCCATTTTTTTCTCTGCTAAAAGCATTACTTCATTTATCAAACATCCCGGTTCATGGTGTAAACAGCATTCAAACAGTGATGTTTTACCTTCAATTGCATGTATAATATCTAAAAATGAGATATCTTCCCATTTATTACTCAGTGAATATCCTCCATTTGGGCCTGAAGATGAATGAATCATTCCTTCCTTCGTCAACTTTGTTAATATTTTGGATAAATACGTAGGTGAAACTTTTTGCATCTCTGCTAATTGGTGAACGCTAACAAGTTTATTTGGTGTAGCTTTTGCAAGAAAAAGCATTGTGTGAAGGGCATAATTTGTAGCTTTAGAATACTTCATAATGTGTGACCCCCCTATTAAAGACTTTATATATCTACAATAACTGTATTTTTTTGCTATGTCAAACATTTGCTTTTCAACAACTCTTCATAAATCCTTTAAAAGAAATTTCTAGTTCAACTTAAGCAACAATTAATTCTATCGACCGTAATAGAAGAATAGAAAAGAAGAGCGTATTTTGAAAAAAGCTTGATCAAAACATGCTCTTATTAAAGATAATCGACTAACTTCTTTATAAAAAAGTTTGATAATTTCAGTGGACGCAGAAGCTTGAACGCACTCTGCTGCTTCAACAAACGCTTCCACACAATCAATAAAACATTTTATTCGGGAGTATATACAGGTACATTTTTAGATAAAAAAGGAACTATGGATTATCTCTATAAAACAGGCAACCTTCTTACAAACATCAACATCTTTTTTATTTAATAACTTCTACTCCACCCATGTATGAACGCAAAACTTCCGGGATCACAACTGAACCGTCTTCTTGTTGGTAATTTTCTAAAATTGCTGCTACTGTACGCCCTATAGCTAACCCAGAACCATTTAATGTGTGCACAAATTCTAGTTTTGCACCTTGTGTACGGCGGAAACGTATGCCTGCACGACGAGCTTGAAAATCTTCACAGTTTGAGCAAGAAGAAATTTCACGATATACCCCATAGCTTGGTAACCAAACTTCAATGTCATATGTTTTTGCAGCTGGGAATGCCATATCAGCTGTACATAATGTGATTACCCGATAAGGTAATTGTAACAATTGTAGTACTCTTTCAGCATTTTCTGTTAATTTTTCTAACTCATTGTATGATTCTTCTGGCACCGTATATTTGACCATTTCAACTTTGCTAAATTGATGCTGACGAATAAGTCCTCTCGTATCACGTCCTGCACTACCAGCTTCAGAACGGAAACATGGAGTATGAGCGGTAAAGTTAATAGGTAATTCTTCACCATTTAAAATTTCATCGCGATAATAGTTCGCTAATGGCACCTCCGCTGTTGGAATTAAAGAGTAATCTGTATCTTCTAATGTAAATACATCCTCCTTAAATTTCGGGAATTGTCCAGTTCCTAATATCAAAAAGTCTGAAGAGATTTTTCCATTTACATCATTCTTATTATAGTCCATAGTAAGTCTCAAAGCTGCTTTAAAAATTTATATTTACGAGCTTGAAAGCTAAGTGGCGGTACACCAATTATAGATAAATAGTTTTCAGATTCATGCATTTAAGTCTGTTATAGCAGGAATATTAATTTCCTTTACACATGAAACAGGCGATAAATTCATAACGCATTGGACAATGGCTACAATGTCTTGTACAGGGATACGTGTCCCTCCATACAACATAATTGCCTTTTCTGCACCTTCTTCATAAGGTACTTCAGCAGCAAGCTCTCCTGGATTAATACACGTTACAGAGATTTTATCTTTTCTTACATGCTCACGCAAAGCATTTGTAATACCACGTAAGCCAAATTTAGATGTGACAAACGAAACTTGTGCATTATTCGTATGATCTAAACCTGCTGTTGAACCAATTAAAATAATTTTTCCGTTTTTCGCCTGTCTTAAATTAGGTAAAAGCGCCTGTATATAAGTAATTGTGGAAGTTAAATTTATATTGATTAAGTTCGAAATATCTTCAACTTCATCCTTATCAAACGTATAATCATCTTCGAAACCACGCTTTTCCCATACTCCGACATTGTAAATTAATACATCAATAGCAATATCTTTTAACGTTTCTTTTAAAGAAGGAATTTGTTGTTGACTAGATAAATCAATTGCGAGCCATTTACGATTTACACCGTCATTTATATCTAAACTACTTGGTCGTGTGCGTGATACCACCCATACTGTATCTCCCTTGGTGGGTAAGCCTTTTACAAATGCATCGCCTAACCCTTGGCTTACTCTAAATATAATAAAATTCTTACTCATCCGATCACCCCTTCTTAACAACTAAAGTAATCCTGTATAGGAGCACTCAACTACTTAAGTCTCTTTCTTTCCATCACATTCAATTGTGACCAAAAACACTTCTTCCATATCATGCACTGCACAACCTGAACATGAGGATTTTAATTGAATCGTTCCTCTATCAATGAATCCTGTTCCTTCTTGTTTGCTGCTATTATCTTCAACTCTCCATTTTACTTCATTGATTTTTTCTCTATCTTTTCCTTTATAAATAATCGAGCCTTCTCCATTTTCACTCGTATCTGTTTGTGAGATGATATATTTCCCTTTCCAATGCTTACTTTCTCCAACATATGAATAGGTGCGATCACACCCACTTAACGCCCAAAAACATATCATTACACTAAACAGCATTATGATTTTCTTCATACCTTCCACCTTTTTTAGATTTTATTAGGATATTATATCTCCATAAATCAATATAAAAAAAGGTGTAGTTATATTATTTTCATTTCTACAAAATGAGTACATTATAAATACTCAGGGAATGTTCTACAGCTTTTTTCTTGTTCCATATCATGTCCAAAGAAAACAATAGGTTTTTCATCCAAAACAATTTCTTTTAATCGTTTGATAGACCTTGTGGCCATTTCTGAATTAAATCCTGCAAATGGGACTCCCTTCTCAAAGTTTTCCTGCGTGTAAGATGCATCAATCGTTAGCAAAACAGAACCTGACTTTTCCGTTTTAACTAGTACCGATTGATGCCCTGGGGAATGCCCAGGCGTATAGAGCAATTGAACACCTGGCATTACTTCATAATCCCCATCAATAATTTGATAGTTCAAATTTGGTAATATGCATTCCTTTAAATATTCCTCTCTATGTAAAGCGGCATCATATTCAGTTCGTTGTACATTAATAGGTGTATGGGGGAAGCTCCCGTTTCCTCCAGCATGGTCAAAATGCAAATGAGAGCTAATAACACAAAGAAGATCTTCTGGCGCATAACCTATTCGTTTTAAAATATTTACAATTCTATCATCCGGTTTCATTTTAGGAAGAATTTGCCCTTCAACAAACGTTCCCTTAAAAAGATCTTCATTATCTACTGCACTTTTTGGCATCCCTGTGTCTATCAAAATGGGGCCTTCTGTTGTTTCTAAAAGATAGCACCATACCGGTAAATTCAAAAGTTTACCAGGAGTAAGCATACTATTAACAGAAGAATGGTCCAACATACAGCGGCCAGCTGGTAAAAAGTAAAGTTTTTTAACGGTCATTCTATATCCACCTTCTCATATCAGTTTGGATGAAACAATACAGTAATACTTCCGCTAATAACAAACTTTCTTCTTCTATCTCTTTTTTCACTATAAACTTTTCTTTACATTTTCATTTATCCACCTTCGCATCATCTGTAACTCTTCATTTGAAGCAATCCCTTCCCCATATCTTACTTTCTCATAAATTGGAATAATATCACTGTTCTTATGAATACGGGAAAACCATTGTTGAACCGTCTCTTGTAATCTTCTCTTTTCAAATTTCGGTAATGTTAGTTCCCATTTTATTAACATTGCTCTTACTTCTTCTGCTGGAAGTATTAAACTGTCTTGCTCTTCTTGTTCTACATTTCCCTCAACTTTTCGTATTTCTTTTTGTTTCAAATCAATATGATGAATTGCCTGCTTCTTATTCCGTATACGGCGAAAGATGAAAAATACGATTAACATCACGAAAAAAAGGATGCCAATTTGTATAAATATATTTTCAGTGCTATCCCCTAGAAACTCTTCGCCACCATTTGGCACCTTTCTATCTCGAGGGGTTCTTTTAAAATCCCCTTTCTGATAATATCCATCTTTATTAAAATCTGGTGAATCTTCAATTTCATATAATACTTTTGAATCCTTCTCTGGTGGAATTACCGTTTCTTCTCCTATAAATTTTCCTTTTTTCTGTGTTTGTGGTCCATCCTTTCCTACCCTTTGCTGAGAAGAATCTATTATCTGTTCCTTGGCAAAAAAAGCACCTTTCGTTATTCCAACCGCCAATAAAAAGCAAGCACTAATAGCCAGGAAACAAAATATAATACGTGATCCCCATTTCAATTTATTCACCGTTCCTCCCTTTACTTCACAATTTGCACCCATCCTTTTTGTTTTTCAGGTGGATATCCAATAATTAACGGAATACATCCTGCTTCTTGTCTGCGAAATCCTGTTTGATAGAAAAAATGCGTATTAAGCGGTGTATCTTTTTCCGTTAATGAGGACAAGAGATCCATTGCTTTATAAAGTTGTTTTCGATGCTTTCCGCCTTTCAAGTGAATAACACCTTGTTCCCGCACTCCATTTATCCATAGTTCGAACGAGCAATCTTGTGAAATTAACTCTCGGCATACGCCGGCAGCTACTTGAATTAAATATTCCATATCAGTGCGAAGCGTATATCCTGTTTTACCCAATATATTTACATACAGTGCATACCGATCGCCTTGTGTATATTCATACTTTTTCGCACTTATCACCCCAGTTTTCGCAGTCGCTCCCCAATGAATTGATCGAAATGATTCTCCTTCATACTCTTTCACACCTACTATTTTCGTTTCGTCATATAACGGAGAAACAGCCGCTCTTCGAAATCCACGTTTCCATGTTGTCATTTCTGGTATTGTTACTTTCGACATTTGCGGAAGGATATGAAATTTAGGGAGTTTCTTTTGTTCAATAGGCAAGTAATACGTTAGAAGACCAAATGGATCTGATATCATAATTTCCGCAGCTTGCCACCCTTGCCTCCCTCTTTCATTCGCATTTCCCTCTAACGCAATTGTTATGATATCTCTTCCTTCTATTTGGAGAGGAATTTGATAAGAGTGATGCGAACGCTGCATCTTCTGATCTGTTTCCCACTCTATCTGTTCATCAGAACGAAACTGAAGAGCTGCTTTAAAGATTGGGAAACGTGCCTCATTTACAATTTGCACCGTGCACTCTCCTCTTTCATTAATGAAGAGTCTCTTTTGATTTTGATAAATCTCCCATCTCACTTTCATGATCGCTTTCATATACATGTATATAAACCCAACTAGCAATAGATAAAACAAAAAGATGACCACAATCAAAAATTGATTTGTATATACGACGAGTATAAGACAAATCACTCCGATTCCCCCTATAAAGAGAGGTTCTAACAACGGATTTTTCTTTTTTATTACTTCGTTCATACGCTTTCCACTGGAACTGCAATTTTTTCTAAAATCCCTTGCAGTACATCTACTTTTGTTGTTTTCATATCCCCTTCAATTGTTAATGTTAGTCTGTGTGCACAAACCGGTGATGCCAAAGCTTTCAAATCATCAGGAGTTACATATTCCCGCCCCTTTAATAAAGCCCTTGCTTGAACTGCCCTCATAAAAGCTAAAGACCCCCGTGGACTAACCCCTATTTCTACTAGATCATGCTTTCGCGTCGCTTCCACAATATCGAGCAAGTACTCTTCCACCTCATCATGTATTCGAATTCTTTTAGATTGTTCCTGCAACTCCAATATGTCAGAAAGAGATACAACGCTTTGTAAATGGTTAAATGGATTGTTTTCTTTAAATCGTTTTAGCATTTCTTTTTCATATGTACGATCTGGGTATCCTTGCCGAATTGTTAATAGAAATCGATCTAACTGTGCATCTGGAAGTGCAAATGTTCCTGCCGATTCTAACGGATTTTGTGTAGCTAACACAATAAACGGATCTGGTAATACATGCGTTACCCCTGCAATTGTTACTGTTCGTTCTTCCATTACCTCCAGTAACGCTGATTGTGTCCGCGGAACAGCCCTGTTAATTTCATCCACTAAAACAAGATTTGTAAAAATAGGTCCCTTTCTTGTTTTAAAATCACTCTCTTTCATATCAAAATATTCTAATCCTACTACATCACCAGGCAGTGTATCAGAGGTGAACTGTATACGTTGAAATGCTCCATCAATACTTTTAGCAAGCGTTTTCGCAAGCGTTGTTTTTCCTGTTCCTGGTACGTCTTCTAATAAAACATGTCCATTTGCAACTAGCGCAATCATCGCTAAATCGATTACCTCTTCCTTACCTACAATGACTTTTGAAACATTTTCTTTAATTTTTTCTAATATAGTCATACACCTCATCCACCTTCGATTTTAGACTTTTCTGACATTTTATGTTATTTTAGCACACCTATTTTTTTCTATAAACTGGAAAATGAAAAATTTAAACCTTTTAATTCTAATTATCCTCTTTTTTACAAATAATCAATTTTAATTCATCACAATTTGTATATTAAAAAACCTATTTTCACAAAAGGAATGAACCATGAAATTCACCGAATGAATTGGTGGGTTTCATCTATATAATCAAAAGCTAAAATTTGTAATGTTTCTACCTTTCATCTCAATAGTATAAAAATACTAAACCTTTTTACGACACGATAACTTGCTATAATGTTAGATTATACAAATTAGAAATGAATAGTATATACAACCCTCTAAACAAGAAAAGATGTCTAAATTAGACATCTTTTAATTAGATACTAGATTATCAAGTTTCCAATGGATATCTCCAAATGGATCAAGCTTACTATCCATATATAAATACAGATTATTGAAATCTTTTGGGAGATTTTCCATCTTAAATGAAACGTCAAAAGTTAAAGAGTAGCCAGCTGGAACACTTTTGAATTTCTCTTTGTACATAGGCATAACTTAGCCTTCATATTTTCCCCCGTCTTTCCATCTTTAACAAAATACTGTATTTCTGAAAGATCAATTGCTTTTTCATCAGCTCGAGCATTATTGATCGTAACACGATCTACAATGCTCCCTATTCCATCTACTTTTTCATATTTTGCATTTTCAACTGTTGCTCTGTAGTATCCACCTTTTGCAATTTCTCCATTAAAGTGTAATTATCAACTTGTACGGTCAAACATCCAGAAACAAGAACGGTATAAACCTTCGCAAAATAGAAATAATACCAGTATGTAGTAACTATTAATTTAAGGAGGAGAGATACACATGTCTACTAATAAGCCAAATAGTTCAAAAAAAGAATTAGTACCAAAAAAAATTCAACACACGAATGAGCTGAACACCACGGAAGATGTAAACATGCAGGATGGCGATGATATTTCAATTTACTGGGGCGACGAATGGAATATAGAAGAAGGCGAACAGAAGCAAAAAAATAAGAATAAATCTTAGGACAAGCCTTGTTTATTTAAACGTAATTATAAACGTATTGACCTCAGTATTCTGTACTTCATCTCAGGATGAGCGGTAAAAACAATAGCTAGGACAGAGAACACTTGTCTGTAATTTAGCAGAACAAAAAAGGGTTGCAATATCAGCGTTCATAACACTGATATGCATCCCCTAGCAGCATAGTACTTACTTCTTTTCGCACTTAAGTCTGATAACTTTAAATTTACGTATGATGGTAAACATATTTTACTTTATAACATTTCGATTCACCTTAAATCCCCAATTTAATACAGCAATATAAAAATAGGTACTAATCTATAGTTCCCCTCTTGAAACATTATTAACTTTGTTATTCCGAAAATCCATTAACAAAAAAAGTAATGGTCTCAATTTCATCTTCAGTTAAACTTCTCTGTAAAGACTTAGACATTTCTTTAACTATTGCCCCTGAGCTTCCTTCATACTTTTTTGCAAGCAATGCTGTAGTTTTTAAGAATTTAAGTTCTAATTGAAACTCTTCTTTAGTTAATGGAGCTTCATGATGGGATAAAACAAAAATTTCTGCATCGTATTTCTCAATTTGTTCAATTAACTGGAGTGTATTCTCTATCGTATAACTCCACTTCTTTGAGTAGAGATTTGCATACATACAATCTCCTAGAAAAAGAACTTTTTCTTCCTGAATATAAATGACAGTAGAATCATCAGCGTGATCTCCACCTACATGTTCAATTACACACGTGACCCCTCCTAGATTCAAAGTCATTTTCTTATCGAATGTAATATCAGGTAATGGGAGGATAATCTCCCTCTGATTTCCTAGCTCTTTCTTTATTGCATCCGCACAAAATGGAATTTCTAGACCCTCTTGAACACGTTGGTCTAAATATTTATCTTCCCACGATAAATTCTGTAACTGTTTAATTTTGTTATAAGTTTTATAATGAGAAATAATTGGCATTTGCATCTCATGCATTCCAAATATATGATCCCAGTCGGAATGTGTAAGTATAAGCCATTCTCCTTTAACATCATATGTATCTAATTGTTCCAAAAATAATCTAGCATGTTTCGAAGAATTTCCAGCATCAATTAATAGTGTCTTTTCTTCCCCTTTAACAGCAGCTAGAATAGGACGATCTGTTTCTTGATACGGTGGTAAGTATAAAACTCGATTAGATATTCTCTTTAGTTTCTGCAATTTTTTGTTCCCCTTACTGATTTTTTATTATGCCTTATTATAGATAAAATAGTTGCATTCTCTATAATGTCTTAATTACGAACAAGCTCTTTACTTAAAGAACAACTATAATTTTACATAAAGAGGTAGATAGAAAGAAAGACTTTTTTGAGAATTTGTTTTATTCCTAGAACGCTGATTATGTGAATGGAAAGCTCCTTCTGTACTTCTGAAGGAACTTTGAAAGGTTTTGTGGTACTTTGATTTTATGTTAGCAAAATATAGTCTTTATTTTGCATATCCTTTATACGTTTTTTAACAACATATAATCTCCTTCCTCCATTTTTATTCTGCATCTATATCTGCTGAAAAAATTCCCCTCACTAGAAATTCAAAAAGATATTAAAATTTCTTGTTTTACTATAAAAAAACGCATACATCGAGGGATTTTATAACCGCAAGCGAATTCATAGTAGCATTGGTTATAAAAACTCCTCAAGCAATAGAAAACCTAGCTAAAGAAGTCGCTTAGATTTTTTTTTGTGCCCAAAATATTGACTCAAATTCAGAATAAACCTCAATATTCCGTCAATAATATAGATACAATAATCTTTCTCCTCCCCCTTGGAGATGAGCAGTTAGCTATTGCTAGCTGCTCTTTTTAGTTCATGTAATTTCTTCTCAAGTTCCTCAATTCGTTCATCTCTAATTTGAACATCATCTCTTAAAAACTCATTTTCTTCTTTTCAAGAAAATTCTTTCTAAATATTTAGCAACACTACATCTAGAGGTATTTGTAAAACGGAAACGAATTCCTATATTTGCAAGATATAAAAATTTTAGGAGGATGTTAAAATGGAAAAAACAATGATGGTAGGAACAACAAACATGATGATGTCTATGGAAAAAATGATGTGTGAAATGAAATGTATGAAAATGATGATGAACAATATGATGCAAATGGATGTAGAAATGGATAAAGCTATGATGAATAAAATGCAAGAATGCGATGCAATGATGAATTCTACTATGTCTATGATGAAAGCAATGAAAGAGAAATGTTGTTAAAAAACAAAATTGTTTAAATACGTATATAAGGAAGGCTGGTCTTTTACCAGCCTTTCTTTAACTAACTTTAGCTAAGAAGTTTCCATCCTATTTTACATACAACCTACATTTCGGATATGTTTCTTGCAAAATACATTCATGTACAGGAATTGCATTGAATCCTTTAGGCATATCAATTATTTCGCTATATTTAGATTTTTTCTGTTTCATCAGTTGAAGGAACTGTTCCATTTGTGTTTGCTAGCTTGATGGTGATGTGGAGCAATCCATTTAAGATTGAATAAAAAAAGAAGGGATTCCTGCCTTTCCTCTTGAAAAGAAAGATCGTCATGTGATTGCTTCTAAGAATCAGATGAATGTTTTTTGTAACCTAACCCATTATGGAATTATCCAGTAAAGAGGATGTATAAGCCATTTCACTCACCAGTTATAATGAAAGGAGCAAACGAATGAGAAAAATTACTCTTGGTGATTTAAACTCACCGGAAACTATGCGTGATCCCATTATGTTCTATAAGCCTCTCTTCGAACAACAAGAGCCCCTCTTTCGTATTGATGACTTTTACGGTATGGGAGGAGCGTGGATCGCATTGCGCTATGACGATGTTGTTACCATATTGAAAGATCCTCGTTTTCTCAAAGATTTACGGAAATTCGAACCACCCCAAGATAAACAGGAATTTATTGAGGAAAATACATCTGTGAGCAAGCTATTTGAATGGATGATGAATATGCCGAATATGCTTACGGTCGATCCACCCGATCATACCCGTTTACGCCGGTTGGTCTCTAAAGCCTTTACCCCGCGTATGATTGAGAACCTTCGTCCCCGTATTCAGCAAATTGCCGACGAATTGTTGGATGCTGTGAAGGAAAAAGGAAAGATGGATATTATTGCGGATTTTGCCTATCCTCTGCCCATTATTGTTATTTCAGAGATGCTTGGGGTTCCCACTGCTGATCGAAACCAATTTCGTGACTGGACACATACGCTCATGAACGCTGCTATGGATCCTCGTCAGGGAGCAGCAGTTACTGCAACACTCGAAAAGTTTATTCATTACATCGAAACATTACTAGCCGAAAAGCGCATAAATCCTAGCGATGATCTGATGAGCGCTCTGGTCCAAGCACAAGAGAAAGAAGACAAGCTGAGTAAGAACGAGCTTCTTTCGACGATTTGGCTTCTCATTATCGCTGGACATGAGACAACAGTTAATCTCATTGGTAATGGCGTACTGGCGTTACTGCAACATCCCGAACAAATGGAACTGCTACGGGACAATCCTTCCATGCTTTCCTCTGCTGTCGACGAGCTGTTGCGCTATGCTGGTCCGATTATGATTGGTAACCGTTTTGCGGGTGAAGATATCACAATGCATGGCAAAATGATCCACAAAGGCGAAATGATACTGTTCTCCCTGGCAGCTGCCAACATTGATCCGCAGAAATTCTCTAATCCCGAAGCATTAGATATTACACGCGAGGAAAATGATCATCTAGCTTTCGGCAATGGTATCCATCGCTGTTTGGGTGCTCCATTGGCACGCTTGGAAGGTCAAATTGCATTTGGCACATTGCTGCAACGTCTACCTAATCTGCGCCTAGCAACTAAACCCGAGCAACTGGTTTATAATTATAGCAAATTCCGTTCTCTTGCAACTCTACCAGTAGTTTTCTAACCCTTGCTGCCCATGATGACCAAAATCACTTAAAAAATAGGCTTCGTCTAACAAAAATTCATCACCCACTTTCATTGATGCTATCGCACCTTCACGTTTAGAAGTGGGTGATGAATTTCGAGAGAAGGCTCTGACACACTCTCTTTGTTCACATAAAATTCAATTGTTTTATATAATCAAATATCCTATAATTATGATTGAGTTTTTAAATTTTTAATCTGTTATACCATGACTCCTGGAAAACTAGGAGTTTTTGTTATGTAACTACCATGATTTGAAAATACAATAAGAATTTACTAATCAAAAATCAACATTACAGATTCTGCTTCAGGAGGTATATTGATGAAAAAATTATATTATGCATCGTTCGTATATTTAGTTATCGGTTTATTCTCAGGTGTATTCGCTAGAGAATATGCAAAATCAAAGGGAATTCTAGGATCTACTCTGCTGAACCTTTTACATACACATACGCTAGTACTTGGATTTTTATTTTTTTTAATTGCCTTATCATTAGCAAAATCATTTTCATTTCATAAAGTGAAGGGTTTTAATATGTGGTTCATCGTCCATAATATTGGATTAATTTTAACACTTTCTTCACTGGCAACTCGAGGACTTCTTCAACTAAATGAAGCTAATTTCAAGGGATTAACCTATATAGTCGGAATCTCTCATTCTATCATTGCCATTAGCCTTGTTTGGTTTATGATTCTACTAAAAAAATCATTCAAAATGTAGTGTGTAACAAAAAAACATCAACAAAAGCAAAAAATAGGAAAAGGCTGCCCGAAAAGGTCTTTAAAAACAACCTTTTCGAGCAGCCTCTTTTTTATACTGATACGATATGGATTATTCCCCCGTTTCAGCAAACTTCTTAATTCGTTCACCAATCTCATCACGAACACGTTGGAATTCTGACCATTCTTGCCCTGCTGGATCATCAAATCCCCAGTGAACACGTTTTACATGCTGAGGTGTCGCTGGACATACATCATTTGCATGACCACAAAGTGTAACAACAAGGTCTGCACGATCTAAAATATCGCGATCAATCATATCAGATGTTTGATTCGTAATATCTATTTCTACTTCTTTCATTGCTTGAATCGCATTTGGATTCACGCCATGGGCTTCAATCCCTGCAGAATATACATTCCATTTGTCACCTAAATATTTTTTTCCAAACCCTTCAGCAATTTGGCTGCGACAAGAGTTTCCTGTGCATAAAAAGTAAATCGTTTTTTTGTTTTCCATGTGAATTTCCCCTTTTATTATAAATATTTATTTCGGTTCTGTTTGAAAATATTTACGCTGAAACCATAGCGCTACATTTACAAGTGCTATCATAACGGGTACCTCAACTAAAGGCCCAATAACCGCCGCGAACGCTGCTCCAGATTGAATTCCAAATACACCGACAGCTACAGCGATTGCTAACTCAAAGTTGTTACTTCCTGCGGTAAACGCTAATGTTGTTGTTACCCCATAACTTGCACCAACTTTCTTACCCATGAAGAAAGAAACAAAGAACATCACTATAAAATAAATGAGTAATGGAATCGCAATGTGTACAACATCCATCGGTACGCTAACAATGACCTCTCCTTTTAACGAGAACATCACAATGATTGTAAATAATAATGCGATTAATGTAATTGGACTGATCTTTGGAATGAATACTTTTTCATACCACTCTCTCCCTTTTACTTTTACAAATATCAAGCGTGTTAGTATTCCCGTGATGAACGGAATTCCTAAGTAAATAAAGACTGATTTTGTAACTTCTATCATTGTAATGTTAACAACAGCCCCTTCAATTCCTAGCCATTCTGGAATAACTGTTACAAACACATAGGCATAAACTGAGAAAAATAACATTTGAAATACAGAGTTAAAAGCAACCAATCCCGCTGCATACTCTGTATCACCTTTCGCAAGGTCATTCCAGACAATAACCATTGCAATACAACGTGCTAAGCCGATCATGATTAGTCCTACCATGTATTCTGGCTTATCCTGTAAAAATATAATAGCTAAAGCAAACATGAGGACAGGTCCAATAATCCAGTTTTGTACGAGTGATAATATTAATACTTTTACATCTGTAAAAACGCGCCCCATCTCTTCATAACGAACTTTTGCAAGTGGCGGATACATCATCAGAATTAAACCAATTGCAAGCGGAATAGAGGTTGTTCCCACCTGTAAACGATTCAGTCCATCCACAAACCCAGGTAATAGATATCCTATTCCAATTCCCACCGCCATCGCAAGAAAAATCCAAAGGGTTAAATATCGATCTAAAAATGATAATCGTTTCATTTTTTCTCCTTTTTGTTTTAACAACATAAAGTTGAATTTATTAATCAATTTTTTTTGATTTATTTAGTGCAAAAAACTTAGCAGCAACTTCCTCTGCCAGTTTTTCGGAACACACAACAAAGTTCTTCCGACAACAAATTATTCACTTCTTCATCATTTAAATCATAATAACTCCATGTTCCCTTTGTTTCTTTTACAATTAAATTCGCATCAAGTAATATTTTTAAGTGATACGAAAGTTTAGATTGCGAAATCCCAAAAACTTCAGTTAAATCACATACACACGTCTGCCCACGTTGACATAATTCATACATGATCTCTAATCTTTTTTTATCCGCAAGCGCTTTAAATTTCTTTTCAAACTGCTCAAAATTTTCTTTCATACGCTCCACTCTCTTCATCAAGTTTTTTTGATATTTATATTATATACACCGCTTTATTATAAATGCAACCAATAAATCAAATAAAATTGATTTATTGGTTGCATTTATAGTCATTATCCTTAAAGATAAAGGAGGTTCCAAAACCCTCCTTTATCTTTCTAAAAAAACTATTAGGCGAATAAAAAATATTTTTTCACTTTATATACTTAAACAGATTCTATAACCTTAGCATTATAAATAAACATCCGACTTAGAACCGTCATGACAACTACAAGAATGAGAAAATATAAAGGCATGATAAGTAAAGAGCCTGTATGCAACTGACTCATTCCCCAAATTGTAACGGTAACGATAATATAATATCCTAAGCTAAATAAAGCACCTGCTGTTCCAATAACATCTTGAAAATCTACTAATGCTAGGCTTAAACAATTCGGCAAAGCAATTCCTATTCCTAAAAGCAATACAAATACAGCTACAAGAAATAGAATCATATATATCATATTTGCAATCGTTCCACTGAGGGCAACAACTAATAAAATAATTGCTCCTCCCGTCATGACAATGCAACCTATATAAATAATTTTCTCTGGTTTATACATGGAAAGTAATCGCTTTGAAATTTGCGCCCCAATTACGGAAGCAAAGGCTACTACTATACCTAAAAAACCAAATACACCAGGTGATAGCTTAAAATACTCAATGAAGATAAACGGTGCTTCAGCGTAATAGCTAAATAATATACCGTTTGTTCCCCCAATAAGTACTCCAAATGTCATTACTTTTGGATCGCGGACCATTCGCTTTATAACAGAAAAAACATTAATTCTATTCGTTGTTATATTTGTTCGAGTTTCTGGTAATTTTATAAATGTACATAATACTATCCCAACACTCATAACAACTAAAGTAAGAAACACACTTCTAAATCCAAATATTTGATCCATCCAGCCACCGATTAATGGGCCAATAGCTGGTGTGAATGCAATGACTGCTGAAATTTGCGCAAACATTACATGCCGTTTATGCCCATGTACACTTTCACGGAGAATGGTTTGGGTAACCACTGATCCTGTACTTGCTCCAAACGCTTGTACAAAACGACTGATCAGCAATAATTCAATTGAACTAGCTAAGTAGCATAATAAGCTACCAACACCATACGTCACAATTCCCCAAATCATCGCAGGACGACGCCCAATTATATCAGACAACCATCCCCAGCAGAATACACCTAACACAAATCCAGCAAAGTAAATGCTAAGCGTTAGCTGCGTAGCATTATTACTGACATGTAACGCTTTCGAAATATCCGGTAAAGATGGTGTGTAAATTGTTTCACTAATTTGCGGGAATGCCACAAGAATAATCATTAACCATAACGATGGTACTGAGACTTTTTTCATTTCTAATACCCTCCTATAACTTAGAAAATCTCAGATATTTAGAGCTTTCTTTCGCTACGGAACTGGAGGGGCCATTATCGAAATTCGATCATAAAACAACACAAAAAACACCTCAATTGCTTCATGTTAATACCTATAGGAGGGTATGAATTAACATTTATTTTTTATTACTTCTCTTTACAAAGATTAACATATATTATAAGTTTTTGTATATAATGAACCTACTAATTTAATAGTAGGTTCTTAGCTTCATTCTCGTAATTTGTCTCTATATATCATTTTAATTTATCGACATATAAGTCACGGTTATGAAAATAAAAGAAGGTCTTTACTCATTACCTCCTTCTGTTTTCACATGGCATGGGGCGAAAAAAAGAACTGACCGCTTCTACCCATGAGTGGATCCTCTCTCCCACCTAAAAAGAATGGTTTTATGTCGGTTTTTCAATCCGTATTTATATACAAAATACCTTTACTTTTCAGGCGTAAACCACACAATTTGCTGCACTCGAACAAACGTAGGTATTTCTTTTTCTTCTAATACAATATGATCTGGCTTTACACTTCGCAATGTCCCATTTACCCTTCCCCGAATTGTTTCAACCACAATCTTTTTCCCACTATAGATTGCAATGTTTGTACAACATATGGATCAACTAACGCAATCACTTCACCACTTATCTCATAACCATCTCGAAAATAACCGAACACGTCTTCATAGGAATAATACATAAGTTACCCCCTCTTTTCAAGATTTGCTGTAGTGTATGTGTCGTACATATAAGAAGTGCCTATCTAACAGAAAAAGCGACGCCACAATGTGACATCGCTTTTATATAGAAGGAATACCAGAAGTCGTCCTTCTAGTCTACTCCCATTTATAAGTCCAAAATTGTTCAATTTGTAACCATTTTAATGTTGCAGCATCTTTGTTTTGCAGTTTTACTTCCGTTTCTTCTAACATCGCTTCTGTTTGCGAACGATGCGCACGTAAAGCTGCCAATTTTTGTTCAAATGCTTCACTTATATTATTCACAACGTCTGGCTCACCTAATACTTCTTCACGATTTTTTGTAATCGCAACTGCATGGATGACCGGGCGTGTTTCTTTTGGCATACGTGATACAGCGCGAACTGTAGCACGGCCAAATGCATCGTGATCTGGATGAACGCCATGTTCTGGATAGAATGTAATAATTCGTGATGGCTGTACATCGCGAATAACAGCTTCAATTTTATCAGCTACAAAATCTACATCTTCGAATTCTAACGTTTTATCATGGAAACTAAGCATTCTTAAATCTTCAATTCCCATCGCTTCACATGCGTCTTTTAATTCCTTTTCACGGATATTTGGAATCGTTTCACGGTTAGCGAAAACATTTTTCCCCATGTTACGGCCCATTTGTCCAAGTGTTCCGCATGCATATGTTACAGGTACACCTTGCTGTCTTAATAAACTAATTGTTCCTCCCGCTGCAAATGATTCATCATCTGGGTGCGGAAATACAACGAGCACATGTCTTTCCATACTTTTCCCTCTTTCTTATTTAAATGGCGTTAAGCTCAATTCAAGCGCTACTGCTAAGCGACCTTTATTATCATGCCCTGCTAGTAATAGACGATCTTGTTCGTCTACTTCCCAATGCGTAATACCTTCTGCATATACCCATCCATGGTCCATTTTAAGACCAACTCGGTATGGATTTGTTCCTGTTATTTTCCCGCGTTCAAAACGAATAATTGCATTTCGAATGAATGCTCCGACTGTCATCATTTTTTCATTAAAGTGTGAAGCGTATGCTCCGTTTGTCGTTTCTAAATGAATATATACATCTTTATTTACAAAACGTTCGATTTCATGTTGAATAACAGCACTATCTTTTACTATTTCCATCGGAATTCACCTCTTTAAACCATTTTACGCAAAAATAATGTAAATTGCTATCTCTATATTAGAGGACAAAGTTCACTTTGCATAATAATTTGCACTTTGTTTTTTATTTTTTATATGATATATGAAATTTCACTGTTCCCTCACCGGCCGTAAATGGTTTTCTTTCTTTTTTGAATTTGCTACAATAGAATTTATGCGGAGGGATATTTTTCGACAATTTAATACATATTTTAAAGAAGGTGACATGTTGGAACATTCAGCACATGAAGTAGCAAACCTGCAATATTATTTTGCAATCGCCGTATTTTTAGTGACATACGGATTTATTATTTCTGAGAAATTGAACCGTGCTGTAATTGCACTGTTCGGTGCTGCCATTATGATTATTTTTGGAATTGTAGACTTACATACTGCCTTTACATCACATATTCAATGGGAAACCATTACCCTTTTAATTGGAATGATGATTCTTGTACATATTACGAGTCAATCTGGTGTATTTGAATATGTAGCCATAAAAGCAGCAAAAGCAGCCGGCGGAAAACCCATTCGAATTTTATTACTTTTATCCCTATTAACCGCTGTCGGCTCTGCATTTTTAGATAACGTAACAACCGTTTTATTAATCGTCCCTGTTACATTATCCATAACTCGTATTTTAAAGGTACAACCTGTTCCCTATTTGATTTCAGAAGTATTATTTTCAAATATTGGTGGTACCGCAACACTAATTGGAGATCCTCCAAACATCATGATTGGCTCTGCTAATAAACACTTAGATTTTAATGCTTTTTTACTCAATTTAACACCAATTGTACTTATTATTTCAATTGTTACATTAGGAATTATTTATCTTATGTATCGTAAAAAATTGAAAACAACTTCTGAACAAGTTGCCAAGCTTATGGCACTAAATGAAAAAGACTATATTCGTGACCGAAGCTTACTCTTAAAATCCCTTTCCATTTTAGGTCTGACAATTCTTGGCTTTGTTCTTCATTCGATTATTCATGTAGATGCAGCAGTTATCGCGCTGACAGGTGCAACACTTCTCATGTTAATTGGTGTAAAACAACATGAATTAGAAGATGTATTTGCTCATGTAGAATGGGTAACGATATTCTTCTTCGCTGGATTATTTGTTCTTGTTGGCGGTTTAATTGATATTGGACTTATTTCATCTCTTGCGAAAGAAGTAATTGATGTAACAAATGGCGATATCGGTTTTGCAGCGATTCTTATCTTATGGGTATCAGGAGTAGCGTCAGCTACTATTGATAATATTCCATTTGTCGCAACGATGATTCCACTTATTCAAGATTTAGCATCCGGACTTGGACTTTCTGTTGATTCTCCTCAAATTGAAGTGCTATGGTGGGCCTTATCACTCGGTGCTTGCTTAGGAGGAAACGGAACACTAATCGGAGCATCAGCAAACGTAGTTGTTGCAGGGATTGCAAACCGAGAAGGACATGGATTCTCCTATCTCGATTTCTTAAAAATCGGATTACCGTTAACACTCATTGCATTATTATTATCACATGCTTATATATATTTACGTTATTTAATGTAAAAAAGGTTTGCAGCATATTGCTGCAAACCTTTTTTACTGAAAAAATATTCCAATAATCGCAAGTGCCCCCAAAATAATGCCACCAATTTGTCCAACGATTGTTGGTGACAATTGAACGCCTTTTTTAACTTCAACAACTGGCCTTTCATGCCTTAGCTGTTGAACCTCACTCTGTAGTTGATGCACACTGCCATGCAATTCTTTTACAAGCTCTTTTAACTCGACTATCTCTTCATTTACTGGTTTTGGTTTTTCTAAATTCATATGACATGACTCCTTATTTCAATTCATATGTTGTAAAATTTCGCCAGTCATTATTCTTTTTCCTGCAATCATATGCATATTATTGAATGTATTTAAAGCATAGTTTTCACTCTTAACGAGTCTCTATATATAGAGTAGCACCACATCGCCATCAAGTTAAGAAATACATTCTTCCTCAAAACGATAAAAACGAGCTAAATTCTCATAAATAACTGTAGAGACATAAAATTTTCATTTTAGGGATATTTCAAATTCTAAGCTTGATAGGTATGGGGTACCACCCCACATCCATCAACTTAAGGATTTAGACTATTTTTGAAGTTAAAAGCACGTTACTATTTTCTTATGTTAATGAGAAAGGGTGACGTGCTTTTTATGAATATGAACCAAAAACAAGAGTTATCTTTATTTGCCGAAGAGTTATATCGATATATGTCTCCCGCTACACTTAATCAATTAGCTATAGAAGCAGGCGGAATGAAACGAAAACGCAAGTGCCACGGGCACCATTTCTTGTCTTTGTGTGTATGGTTAAATCAACAAATCGTTACTACCTCTCTTACTCAACTTTGTAGTCAATTAGAAACTTCAACAGGAATTTTATTAAGTCCGGAGGGACTTAATCGACGATTTAATTCGGCTTCTGTAGCCTTCTTTCGCACTGTATTTACTACACTTCTACAAGCTAAGATTGGAGGAGTATCTAAGATTTCTCATTCTCTTTCTTCTTATTTTGAGCGGATTCTCGTCCTTGATTCTACAACCTTCCAAGTTCCAGATCGATTCGCAACTACTTATCCTGGTGCCGGAGGATGTAGTCATACAGCTGGTGTGAAAATTCAACTAGAGTATGACTTGTTGAGTGGAAAATTTTCTGATGTGGAAATTGAACCAGGAAAACGAAGTGATCAGGCATATAGTGCGACTCGAACAGGCATGGCACAAAAGAATGAACTATATATTCGTGACTTAGGATATTTTCGTGTACAAGACTTTAAGTCGATTCAAGATAAGCAGGGATATTATTTATCACGTCTTAAGTTACCAACTAAAATATATAGAAAAGAATTTGAAACAGTGGTATTTAAAACAAAACCCGCTCAATTAAAACCGATATATATACAAATTCATTTGGAAGACATCATGAAACAATTGCAGCCTGGCCAAGTGTATGAATTACATGATATATATGTAGGGAGTAAAGACAAACTGCCTACTCGTATTGTAGTTTATAGATGTACCGAGGAGCAAAAACAGAAACGCCTACGTGATCGAGCTATTCGTGAAAAGAAAAAAGGAATTACATATACAGAGCGTACAAAACTTTTACAAGGTATTACGGTATATATGACAAACATTCCTACGGAATGGGTACCAAAAGAGAAAATTTATGATCTATATTCACTACGTTGGCAAATTGAGCTGTTATTTAAAATATGGAAATCTTGGTTTCAAATTCATCGTTGTAAATCTATTAAACAAGAACGATTAGAATGTCATCTTTATGGGCAACTCATTAGTATTCTATTATGTTCTTCTACTATGTTTAAAATGCGAGAACTCTTGTTACGTAAGAAACAGAAAGAGCTAAATGAATATAAAGCGATGTACATAATTAAGGATTATTTTTTACTTTTTTACCAAGCATTACACAAAAACACCCAAGAATTATCAAAGGTTCTCCTTCGTCTGTTTAACCTCCTACAGCACAACGGACGAAAATCTCATCGATATGAGAAAAAGACAGTCTTTGATATTTTGGGTGTTGTTTATGAGTATACCACTTCTACTCATCAGGTAGCATAGTAAAAAAATTGAAGCCCGTCAGGGTTTATTTGATATGCCCACTTTTATAAAATCTATAAAAGATAATAAAAAACTATATGGAAAGACCGTATTTTATATAAAAATATACCTTAAGTTGATGGATGTGGGGTAGCACCACATCACAATCAAGCTAAGAAAAGCAAATGAAATTTATAAGTACACTTATAAGTGTACTACTAATAACTTTATTGTTAGTTATCATATGTTTTGGGAGTTAAAAAATATAAAAAAGGAGTGAGGTGTCGCTTAAAAAAAAGTCACGGTGTTTATAAAAAAGACGCGATGTTTTGAAGAAAGTCGCGACGTTTTAAAAAATCCTTTTAGATATTTTTGTCTAAAGGGGTGTTTTTATTTTTAAAAGAAAAAGAACTTCTGAAATTGAAGAATAGATTAAACAAGGTCGAGGTTCAGGTATAGGTGCAGGTACAGCTAAAGATTCAAGATGATATGAGTTGGAATTTCATAACATCTTTTATTTGATAGATTGTATAATAAAAGTATGGATATTTTGATATTTGTATAGTTTAAAAAAGGGCAGTTGAAAGAGGGGATTAAAGTGGCATTGATAGTTCCAAAATGTATCTATTGTAAGAAAGATATTAAAAAGGACGAACAAGCATTAGTAATCGTACCGTATCCTAAGAAAAAAGGATTTACAGAAATTAAAGCCTTTTTAAATTTAGAGGGAAAATTTATTTGTGAGAGCTGTAAAGACAAACTTAGTATATAATCGGGGATATTCTTAATGATTCCCCTATCGAAATTATCAATCTTTTTTATAAAAAGTTCATGTATTAAAAAATAATTCCTCTATATTTTGTTCAATCTTTGTTCAAAATGTAGAGGGATTTTTTATGATGAAATCAATGTTATAAACTACTTTTTAATCAAACTTTATTCCAAAGTAATACCATCCTCTTTTTCCTATTAGTTCCATTTTATCAAATGGAACTTTTTATAACAGTATGTATATGATATTCATGTCAGATTAACTTAACGTTTCATTATTGATAGAATCCAAAAAGCTCACTTCATATCTATTTTAAGATAAGAAGTGGGCTTTTTTGGGGGTAACCTGTTTTTTTAGCCTGAATTACACTTAGATTGATAAATATGATATGGTGACCCCCATGCCCATCAAGCTAAGCTTATATAAGTTTAATTTCACATGAGATTTTTTCTTTTTTCTAAAAGGTCCAGTGTAAGTTCTTTAAAGATTTGCATACCAAATAAACCCTATCGGTTTTCACTTTTTCGAATTACGCTACATGATTGTGAGACATAGAAAAGTTGTATACGATGCCTAAGATATCGAATACAGTTTTCTTCTCATACTTATGGGATTTTCGTCCGTTTTTCTGTAAGAGATTGAACAGACGAAACAATATCTTTGTTAATTCTTGGGTGTCTTTTTGTAAAGATTGATAAATAAGTGAAAAATAATCTTTTATGATATAAATCGCTTTATATTCGCTTAATTCTCGTTTCTTCTTGATGAGGAATAATTTAAATATAATTCCGAATTTTAATTTAATTTTAAAAATAGAGATATCTTTTTTAAAGCTTAATTCCAGATGCTTTTGCAATTAATTTTGGAAGGTCTGTATTATCATGTAACCCTCTAAACCATTCAAAATTCGGACCAAATGCATATACGGGATTATTAACACCTGTATGCCCAATAGTTGTCCACCCTATTACTGCATGTTCACTAATGATATCATTAATAGTCGGTTTCATATCTGCCGATTCCTTAATTCTTTTTATTTCTTGATCATTTAAATCAATATTTGCATACTGTTTTAGCACTTCTTGTATGTTACTTTTTTCATTATTGATTTGCTTGGTCATAAAATCCCCTGAAGCATTTACATTACGCAAGATTTCAACATGTGTAGCAAAGACGCTTCCTCTCCCAATTGACAGCCCTCCAGTATCATGATCTCCCGCTATAACAACCAAAGTTTCTCCATCTTTTTTTGCATAATCAAGAGAAACTTTTACTGCTTTTTCGAATGCCTCAACTTCTTTCATAGCTCTTGCAGCATCATGCTCATGACCCGCATCATCTATTTGACTACCTTCCACCATAAGAAAAAATCCATTTTCATCTTTTTTTAACGTATTCAGAGCTAATGTTGTCATATCTTCAAGGCTTGGCTGATTGGTGTTTTCCCGATCTAATTCAGGTGACATTGCTTCATTAGCGAATAAACCTAATATTTTCCCTTTTGTTTTAGCTTTAACAAGCTGTTCATGCGTATCTATTAATTGATATCCTTTTTTTTGTGCCTCAGCAATTAAATTTCTTGTTGGTTGCTTTCCCCCTTCTGTTATAGGAAGAAAGAATTGTTTTCCTCCCCCTAAGAGTATATCAACATTGTTATCTACTATTTGAGTTGCAATATCCACTTCTTTAGCACGAGAAACTACATGAGAAGCAAAAGTTGCCGGGGTAGCATCAGTAATACTTGCTGTTGCAACTAATCCCGTTGATTTCCCTGCTTCTTTAGAAGCTTCAAGAATTGTTTTTAATTTCTCTCCTTGAGGCGAAACACTTACCATATCATTATTAGTTTTTACTCCCGTTGCCATTGCTGTTCCTGCTGCTGCCGAATCAGTCACTTGCTGATTTGCAGGATGTGTACGAATCATTCCTACAAGTATTTGATCCATCACTGAACCTGAGCCTTTATACCAATAGTAACTGCTCGCATAACCTGCTGAAAAACCATCCGGGATTAAAAAGATTACATTTTTAACTTTCTTATTTACATGTCCATTTTTTGCAGATACTTTTTTATCAAAATGAAAATAAACTCCTGAAAATAATAGGCTAACTCCCAATGCGATTGTTGCTACTTTTTTAAACATCATCTCTCCTCCAATTAAATATAAATCAATTGATTATGTATCTAATAAATAGCTTCATTAAGTATAAATATTTCATTCTCTTCATACTTGCCCTCTTATTTAGTAGATTCGTATTACAATTCATAGTATAGAATATGCTATTGTAAATATGAATAACTCTCACCTAATTTTGGCTTTTTATATATTGAGAAAGTTTTGTTCTTACTTAATCTTATCTCGAAGTACCCCTATAATAATTCCTTTAGTAGAGCTTATTTCTTTTACAATTCTTATAAGAGAGAAACATTTATTTATATAAACAAATAAAAAATACTTATTTATGTGAGTGGAGTACCTCCAGTAATGGGGGATGAGAAAAGCCTATTATCCAGGAAAAATAAACTGGAAAGGAATTAAAATAAAAAACAAACGTAATTCTAACATGTGCATATAACGAATTAAAACCTGAGTGAATTGGTAACAATAGAAACGTTGAAACAAACAAAAAAGGTATAAGGTGTTCCTCTTTATTCTAATCAAGGAAATATTTATATAGCGAAGGCATTTCAAGTCTCAAAAAACAACAGAATGATTACAAGCACATCATAAAAAGGAAATTTGCAGAATAACACCGTAATAGAAGATTTCTTAAAACATTTGAAAAGTAAAGCTTTCTATTCACCAAAAATAACAAGAGTATCCAACATAGTCGTGCGAAAAAGTGTACTAGCATACATTCATTACTACAATTGTATGCTAATTCAAGAGAATTTAAATTACCTGTCCCCTAAAAAATTTAGAGAACAGGTAGTTTAGTCTTTTTGACAAGCACCCTATTCTATTTTGTTAATGCCGTAAAATTAAAGTCCGTGATAGGAGTTTGATTCTCTATTTCATCTTTAAATCTAGCAAGCATATCTTTTTCTTCTTGGCCAATTGTATCAAAATCAAAAGCCTGATGTAATAATCCATAGATGAGCATGTGACGTAAACGTAGAAAATCAGGAATTCTCTCTAAGGAATTTAAATCCAGCTTATTGTGTTCTTCATACCCTTTCAGAAAATTACGCATAAATTTTTCCGTGAACGCTGCCTTATCTTCATATGGAATCACTGGGTACCATAAAACATTGTATAATAGAATGCTAATGTCATTTACAAACCAGTTGTAGCCTACATCATCAAAATCAAACATGGTAATTTTACCATTATCCCAGCAAAAATTACCGTGATGCAAATCCGCATGGACTAGCCCATAATTATCTCGATCCTTTGGTAATTGACGTAGTGCATCCATTAACTTATCTGCCTGTTGAAAAACAATTGTTTGATCTTTTGGTACGTATTTTCTCAATTTTAATTGTTCCTCTTCATCCCACTCTTGTCTTTTATATGCAGAATTACTTAACTGATAGCTTTTTGTTAAACGATGCATGTTACCTGTATACTTTCCAAGCTGATAAAATAATTCTTCGTTCCAATCTGACGCCTCTACTTTATGACCGGTGGCTTTCTCATAAACTCTCAATAAAAATGCGCCACCCTCACCCTTTCCATCAGATACTTCTTCAATATAATTTCCTTTTAGTGATGGAATTGGTCTGGAAACAGAGAGTCCTCCCTTTATTAAATGGTGAAGCCATTCCATTTCTCCCATAATATATTCAGGTATTCTGCGAATTGTATGAGTAATTTTCAAAATATATGATACTCGATCTTTCGAAAATTCATATACATAATTTTCTGCATCAGCAAGAAAATGAGCATCTTCTCTATTAAACCCATATATTTTTGCTGCTTTTTTTATTATCTCTTCTTCATTAAAAATAGCTTTTATATCTTTATGCATGCTGATTCTCTCTCCTCATACATTTTGCGAGCCCTCTAATTGTATGTTCCGTCGCAAAATTCATATTATCAACAACCCATCCTTTTTTTTCTATTTCCACTTCCATTTTGATAGCTAACAGCGAATTTCCTCCTAAACTGAAAAAGTCTTGGCGCATTCCTATTTTATCTAATTTGAGGATATCTTTCCATATATTCATAAGAATTGTTTCTTGCTCAGTCATTGATTCAACTTCTTGTAAACTGAATTTTTGATTTTTTCTCACTAATAAAGATTGAAGTTTTTCAGGACAATTCGTTTCAAGGGCACGTAAGTATGATGTATGCATAGATTTTTCAGGATATAACACATCCCATTGATAAACTGAACTTTTTGCTAATCGATCCCTTTTTACTTCATATTCAGCAGCTTTATCCGATTCATCTTGTTTAATCAATGTTATTTTTTTATCTGTGTAGTACTCGATATACGGACTATAATCAGGAATATTTTTCACTGCAATGTGATACATCGATTGATCATCCACATCTATCAGATGTATATCGTGTGTATGCATAAATACTTTAAAAGGCTGGTTTTTCCCTGAATCAACATATTTAAACTTTATATACTTAAGCTGTTCGTTTCGACAATATTTAGCGATACCTGATAACACCTTACTTTCAATTCCTTTTCCAAGTGCTCGGCAACTTATTAAAAAGGTATCAATGAATAAAGTGTCTTGTGCCTGTTTTGCCAGGATCACTCCGATTATCCCCTCATCGCTAAATCGGTCAGTAGATTCAACAACCCATCCAACTCTCCCCTTTGAATTCAACTGTTGGCGGAGCCATTGCTCATCATAAACAGCTGGATTCATATTAAACTGATTAACTCTAGCAGTCATTTGAGAAATGCGAGGTAGATGTTCTTCTACTATACGATTTAAACTGACCTTTAAATTTAGAGTACTGAGAAAATCCTCAACAGAAGATGCTGTGTGAAGAGCCAATTTCCGCTCTTTTTCTGCCAAGTATCTTTCCGTTCGTTTTTTATCTTCATCAGTCACATGAAAATGATCAAATGCCCATACATGCTCCAAAAACAGAGGAATCGCTTCAGTGCTAGTCGGTAAAAGTAGCGTAAGGACATCTGGAAGTCGCTGGTTCATTGTTAAACATTGAGCGGGATCATCATCCAAGAAAATAAAACGATCGGTGGATAAGTTTAATTCTTTGGCAAGTTCTACAATGTTATCATTCTTTTGTCCCCAGTTAATACGATGATCAACAAAATCACTTTTCTTTAATATCATATCTGGATGATGATCAAACACGCTCCATACATCTTCTTCATTGTTTTTGCTACAAAGAACAAGTAGTAATCCTTCCTCTTGTTTTTTCTTTAAAAACTTCTGTAATTCTTGATGAGCCTTTGTTATTTCAATCCCTTCAACACCAACCTCAGAAACCACACCTTTCCATAATGTATGGTCACAATCAATTGCAGCAACTTTGAACGGCACTTTCAGCCAAGCAATTAATTCGCGTGCAATTCTCGTTCCTAATGCTGCATAATAATTTTCAGTGAATGGAATATGCGCAGCTTTTTCAGCTTGATAATCAAATACTTCATCTAATTGATATGTCTCCCTCAATGGACGGAAATCTATAAGATGAATATTTTCAATTCTAGTTAAACCTTCAATCCAGTCTTTCTGTATTCTCTCAAGCTGTTTCTGGAATTGACTATTAAATATTTCTCTAAGTGGAAGAATTCCAATCAGGTAAGGTACATGCTTTTCTATATTCTTAATGATATTTAAAAGATCAAACAAATTCTGTTGTAAATGCTGCATTTTCTCTTTTTCTGATAGACTTGCATCTCCCATTAAATCCTCTAAACGGATCATTAGAAGATTCGCTCCTTTTTTACGACGAGATAACAAACTATCTTTATTTAATAATTCTTGAAAGACTTGTCCATAGGGAGAAAATTCAATTTCAACATTCAAATCAAACTGTTCTCCCCACCATCTAATGTATGGAGCAAGTGGATTAGCTATAAAAGTCGAACTCACAGTTAATAAAGTCGAGTTTGAAATTTTGTTTGTTGTCACCCTCTTCTTTTTTGCTTCTTCCTGTTCTTTCGGACTAAGTATTGGTATATTTTTCATAATTTCTTGAGGCTGATCACTTACTTTTTCAATCAATGAACTGAAATGCGAGACAAATGCCTGCATGGATTCTGATTTAAATAATGAACTATTATACTGAAGTACACATTTTAATTCTCCTGTTACCTCTTTAACTACGTCCATTTTCATATCCAGTTTCGATATACCTTTTGCAAACTCATAAGTCTCAAATTTCATTCCATCTGCTTCCATTTTAATATTTGGATCATATTCATTATGGTAAATCAACATCGTATCAAATAAAGGATTGCGGTTTGGTTCGGTCTTAGGACACAATTCTTCAACAATTTGATTAAACGGATAATCTTGATGATCATATGCTTCAAGTAGAGTCTGCTTTGTTTTCAATACATTATCAATAAAAGATTGTTCTTGATTAATTCGAAGCCTTATCGGTAGAAAATTAGTAAACATCCCAATTGTATACTCTATGTCAGCATGACGTCGGCCAGCAACTAAAGACCCAATCATTAGCTCCTGCTGATTTGTATAACGCGAAAGCAAAATTCCATATAATTGAAATAACAGTACATTGTTTGTCAAGCGATACTGATCACCAATCTGTTCAAGTTTTTTCACGATTTTAGGGTCAATTGTAAATTTGATGGCTTTTCCAAGAAAGCTCTTTTCTGTTCGTTCGAAATCAAGCGGCATTGCTAATTGCGGTACATCAGCTTCAAGTTGCTGAATCCAATATTGTTTTTGTTTATAGAACATATCACTTTGGAAATATGCGTGCTGCCATTCAGCGTAATCCTTATATTGTACTTTTATTTCAGGTAGACCCTCACCTTTGTACAACTGCGTAAATTCCTTAATAAAAATATTCATGCTCGCGCCATCAGCAACAATATTATGCATATCAACCAATAAAGCATGCTTTCTATTATCTAATTTTACAAACTTCACACGAATTAAAGGGGACACTTTTAAATCAAAAGGACGAATAAAATCATCTATTTCCTTATCTAAATTTTCCATATCTGATTCAGTTATTTCAATTGCAAAATCAAACTCACGATGAATTTTTTGTACAGGTTCTCCATCCTTCAATTCAAATGTCGTACGAAGTGTTTCATGCCTTTCAATTAGCTGTTTAAAAGTCTTTTCAAAACGTTTCACATCCATTGGACCATAGCATATTAGCGCCATTGGCATATTATAAGTGGTCATTTTCCCTATTCTTTGATGAACAAGGAACGTTCTCTTTTGAGCTGCTGATAGCCTATATACATCCTTCACTTCAGCAGGTGTAATTGCTGTATATTGATTTCTTTCTGAACGTTCAATAAGTTCTGCAAGTGTTTGTATTGTTGGATGCTTAAATATATCGCTTAATGTTAATTCTACCCCAAATTCTCTGTGAATTCTTGATATTAATCCCGTAGCATTTAAAGAATGCCCTCCCATTTCAAAGAAATGGGTATCAATATTAACTTGGTTAATTCCGAGAATATCCTTCCACATATTAGCCAATACAACCTCAGTTGCATTAAAATCCACGTTATAATTCGAACCATTTTGTTTATTATCAGTTTTCGGGCTGTTAGGAATTACAAGTTTAAACTCAGAAGATAAGGCTATATCAGGCCCTTCCGTTACTTTATCGATCCAATAACGTTCTTTCTCAAACGGATAAGTAGGTAGCGGTACCGTATGACGCTTTTCTACTTGATGAATTGCTTTCCAATCAATCGGTATCCCTTGAAGCCACATATCTCCCAATCTAATTAAAAGATAACGGTAATCCGAACATTGCTCCTTAGGGTGCCGCAACAATTGAATAGCAGATACTTGTTCTTCTTGATCCATTTTGTGAATAAAGGAACTGAGTGAATTGCCTGGTCCAACCTCAATAAAAATCGGGTTCAACTCTTCTTGTAAACGCTTTGCACAATCCATAAAACGAACAGTTCCGCGCAGGTGATTTGCCCAATATCTTGGATTAGTAGCCTCTGCATTAGTTATCCAATCCCCTGTTACATTTGAAACAAACGGAATACTTGGGCTTTCAAAACAGAATTCTAACAATTTATCTTTAAAAGGCTGTACAATAGGATCCATCATAGCTGAATGAAACGCATGCGAAGTATAAAGTTTCCTAGATATGTGTCCATCTACAGTCAACCTTTTTTCTAACGCATCCAGTGTATCTGCTTTTCCAGATACAACACACAAACTAGTTGAATTGACAGCTGCAATCGATACATTATCTTCTAAATAATTCTTTAAATCTGCTTCACTAAGTTCCACACTTAGCATAGAGCCTGAAGGTAAGCTTTGCAAAGTGCTACCTCTGTACGCCACAATTTCTAAAGCATTTTCTAAGGACATAACACCTGAAATTGCTGCTGCAGTATATTCCCCTATACTGTGTCCCACCATAGCTTCCGGCTTAATCCCCCAATGAATAAGTGTCTTTGCTAAGGCGTACTCGATACTAAAAAGAAGAGGTTGTGTAAATTCAGTTTGATTAATTAGATCCGAATCATGGTCCTTTGAGTCAGTAAATAAAACAGTACGAGGATCAACTCTCATAAACTGCTGTAATAGATTCAGACATTTGTCTAGTTCAGCTTTAAAAGCAGGAACAGTATCATATAATTCTCTTCCCATATCAACGTACTGTGTACCCTGACCCGGAAATAAAAAGACAACAGGTCTGCTAGAAGTTTGGGAGCTTGCTAATTTCATCTTGTCTTTTCTATTTTCATTAATTATATCAAGCAGTTCTGGAACATCCTTACTTACAATCGCTTTCTTATAAGGAAAAACGTGTTTTCCTCTTTGAAGTGTATACGATACATCAGCCAGGTTGATTTGCTGATTTTTAATAAGATACTCGGCAAACTTTGTAGTCATTTTTTCTAATGCGGCTGGTGTTTTTGCAGATAACAGTATAAGTTGATCAGAAGGTTCATCTGCAAATGATCTTTGGACTGATGGTGCTTCTTCTAAAATCACATGGGCATTCGTTCCTCCTATTCCAAATGAACTGACACCAGCACGACGAGGGAAATTTTTCTCTTCCCATGGAACCAGAGATGTATTTACAATAAATGGTGATTTCTCAAAATCAATTTTAGCATTCGGTTTTTCAAAATTGATTGTTGGAGGAATCAGTTTGTGCTGTAAACTTAAAACTGTTTTAATAAACCCTGCAACACCAGAAGCATCATTCAAATGACCAATGTTAGATTTAACCGAACCAATTCGACAAAATCCATACTGTTTAGTCTGAAAAGCTTGTTTTAAGGCTTCAATCTCAATAGGGTCTCCAAGTGTTGTTCCTGTACCATGAGCCTCTAAATATGTGATTGTCTCTGGATCCACCTCTGCTATATTTAATGCTGTCTTGATAGCTCTTACTTGCCCTTTCGTACTCGGTGCTGTGTAGCCAACTTTTAGATTTCCATCATTATTAATAGCTGTTCCTTTAATAACCGCATAAATATGGTCCCTGTCTTCTAATGCATCTTCAAGTGTTTTTAGTACAACAGCTCCCGCCCCGTCTCCAAACACTGTTCCTTCTGCTTGGTCATCAAAAACACGGCAGTGACCATCTGGTGAATGAATCATTCCTTCTTGATAAAGATAACCCGATTTTTGAGGAAGACGGATAGACACTCCGCCTGCTACAGCCATATGACAATCTCCGCTCAATAATGCCTGAGCTGCAAGATGAATGGATACCATCGAAGTCGAGCATGCAGTCTGTACCATCATACTCGGTCCTTTTAAATTGAGTTTATAGGAAATGAGTGTGGTTAGATAATCGCGCATATTTAAAACAGCGGTTTCTAAAACTTTGGAATCTCCTCCTGCTTGTACACCTTGCAGAGTTCTCATCATCCAATCAGCATTAATTCCAGCACCCGCATATAATCCAATTTGTCCTTTGTATGTGAAAGGATCATAGCCAGCATCTTCTAAAGCTGTCCATACACACTCATGAAAAATTCTAAATTGAGGATCCATTATTGCTGCTTCTTTTGGAGTATAATCAAAAAAATCAGCGTCAAATAAATCAATATCATCTACTATTCCTTTTGCTTTAACAAAACGAGGATTCTTCAATAAAGACTCCTCTACCCCTTCACTTTTCAGTTCTTCTTCACTGAAAAAGGAAATTGATTCTTTTCCATTTATAATATTGTCCCAAAATTGCTCAATATTTTTAGCTCCTGGAAAACGCCCAGCTATTCCAATTACAGCAATCTCTCCACCGTGATAATTATAAGTTTGATTTTTCATCATTATCGCCGCCTCTCAATCTTTTGTTTCTTTGATTACGAACACGATTTTTTCTGCTATCTAATCCTGCTAGTACTACTTCCTTTTCATAATCCTCATTGCTATCTTCTTGAGTAGGATTCAAATGTTGTGCTAGTTCAGCTACTGACGGATAAGTAAATAACGTAACTACGGCTTCATTTGTCCCTAATTCTTTATTCACACGATTTGTTATTTGAACAATATCTAGAGAATTTGCGCCGAGATCAAAGAAATTATCATGAATGCCCACTTGCTCAAGACCAAGGAAATCCTGAAAAATTTGGCAAGTTACTTGTTCAATCCGATTTCTAGGAGCTACATATGAGTTTTTTAAATCCGGTCTTGTGTGTATTGATGTTTTCTTTTCTTCCTTGAGCAGTGTTCTTGTTTCAAAGCTAGTCCATTGATTAATCCGTTCCTCTAGGTCCCCTGTTGAAATCAATATATGGCGATTCTGAACATCTGATAATAAATAACTAAACAGATCCGCCCCTTCTTCTGGCATAATAGCAAGATTAGTAATGGATTCTCCGAGTGTCGAATCATGCTCTCCCCAGAAATTCCAGGCATCAAAATTGATACAAATCCAAGGAGTTTTACTTTCCTGATTCATCCTTTGTGCAAAGGCATCCATGTATATATTCGCTGCAGAATAAGCTGAAAAACCGAGTCCACCAAGCAGTGAACTAATTGATGAAAATAAAAGACAGAAATCTACTTCCTCTCGCCGCAGTAATGTTCCAAGCACAGTTAAGCCTTTGACCTTTGACTGAAATTGATCCTCTCCTTGATCGATTTCTTTCGGGATATCTTTAATCGCTCTAAAAGATGTACTTCCTGGCAAACCAGCTGCATGAAAAACACCATTTAATTGTCCATATGTTGCATGAATTTCTTTAAAAACAGCCTGCATTTGATATAGATTACCAGAATCAGCCTGTAAAACTGTCACTCTTGAACCTAGTCTTTCTAATTCTTTTATTTTCTTAATTTTTACTGTTACAGGATCTTTTTCTCCTTTTTTATTCATCCAACTTTCCCATTGATCACGAGGTGGTAAAGCACTTCTCCCTGTTAAAACCAACTGAACGCCGCCTGTTTTTGCCAGCATTTTCGATAAAACAAATCCAATACCCCCTAATCCACCGGTAATTAAATACGTTCCTCCAGAACGAATCATTTTAGGTAGACCATCTTCTTTTGCCAGGCTCATCTTTTTATAATTCTGAATCCATCTGCGTCCATTCCTATATGCAATCAGTTGATCTTTTCCCGGATACTTAAGTTCAGACCAAATTTGCTTTAATAGATCTTCTTCTTTCCAGGTTATACGTATAGGAGGTTTAGCAATATCAATATTCCAGCACTTAATATGGCTATACTCCTGGGAAATGACTTTACAAGGTCCAAGCACTGTAGCCTTCTCAGCACATATATGTTCATCCCCAGTCACCTCATGAATATTACTTGTTAAGATAAATATCTGACATTCTTTTATATTCTTTTGTATCCCGGCTGCTTGTGCCAAGAAAATTAAACTATAATAACCACTTTCATTGTGTACTTGAAATTGAACGTCTTGTTCAATTTCATCATTGTCTGAAATCCCCCATAAATGAATGACACGATCAGGCATCATACTATTTAAGTCAATCGATTCTAGCAGACGTTTATAATGACTGGATTTAGCTGGGTTAATCTTATAAACTAGTTCTCCCTCTTCTTCAAAGTCCACCCCTTTCTTTACAATAACCACTTGCCCTCCATCTTGTTCAATTTTTCGTATCAATTGATCACTAAAATCAGTTTCTTCATAAAAAATTAACCAAACCCGATTTTGTTGACTATCGATTTCTACCTTGTCATGTTGTATACATGGACACTGTGGCTTACGTTCCCAAGAAGGTAAGTAAAACCATTCATCCATTGGTTTCTTTTTATCCTCGGATGAAGAATCAAAAGCATGAATCTCAATTAGCTTATTGGCTTCAATCCAATACTTTTTCTTTTCAAATGGATAAGCTGGCAGATGTATAATCTTTCTCGTTTCATTTTTATAATATCCTTTCCAATCAATCTCACAGCCCGTCATCCATAGCTGACCTAAACATTTTAGAAAATATACATGATCATTAGCTTTTTCGTGAACATGTCTAACTATATTCAGTACTTCCTGGTTATTTGTTCGTTTTTGATGCCTTTTGGCTAATGCTGTCAGACTATTTCCTGGTCCAATTTCAATTAATGTCACATGCTCATCTTTTAAAATTTGTTCTAATCCATCGTAAAAGCGTACTGTTTCGCGAAGATGCTCTGTCCAATAAGCAGGAGTCAGCACCTGCTCACTGTCAATCCATGTTCCTGTTAAATTTGAAATATAAGGAATACGTGGTTTTTGTAAATCTAATTCCTTAATGACCTTTTCAAATTCTTGAAGAACAGGTTCCATCATATATGAATGAAACGCATGTGATGTATACAAGTGGCGTGTGACAATCCCTTTCTCTGTAAGCTGGGCTTCAAATCGATTAATATCTTCTTTTTCACCTGACACAACACATAAATTTTGAGCATTTACAGCAGCAATTGATAAATTCCCATATAACATTGGCAAAAGTTCTTCTTCCGAAAGTGCTACACTCATCATTGCACCTGGTTTCACACTTTGCATCAGTCTGCCTCGCATTACAACAAGATCCAAAGCCGTTTCTAGAGAAAACACACCCGATAGACAGGCAGCTGTATATTCTCCTATACTATGACCTATCATATAATCCGGAATAATACCAAAGCTTTGCAAAAGCTTCGCAAGTGCATATTCAAAAATAAAAAGGAGCGGTTGTACTTCTGATGTTTGGGTTAAACTCTCAGTTTCGTTAGATTCAGAGAACACAATCCGTTTTAAATCTACTTCATAGTTATCTCTTACATAATCAAAACAGTAATCTACTTCCTGACGGAAAATTATTTCCTCCTGATATAAATCTTTTAACATACCAGTATATTGTGACCCCTGTCCTGAAAACATAAACGCAACCGTACGGCTATTTTTACTTTGTACCCCTGTCATTTCTAAATGACCAGTATACCCTTGGTCAATCCATTCATTTTTGTTAGAAAAAACAACTGTTTTTCTATATGGAAATTGTTTTCTACCAACTTGTAATGAGTGTGCTATATCTTCAATAGGAACTTTCGGATGTTTACGTATAAAATCTTTCAAATTATCCGTCATTGTCTCCAAAGCCGTCTCTGTTTTCGCCGACAATAACAATAAATGATTGTTCCTTGACGCCTTCATACTCTCTTGATTTATCGGTTCCTCTATAACGATATGCGCATTGGTTCCCCCAATACCAAATGAACTCACACCTGCTCTTCTTGGATAATCAGATTCCTTCCAATACATTGCTTGTTCAGTAACATAAAACGGCGTTTCGGCAAAATTTATATTCTTATTTGGTGTTTTATAATTAAGGCTTGGAGGAATTGTTTTATATTTCAAAGCCAACACTGCTTTGAAAAGCCCTGCAATCCCTGCCGCACTGTTTAAATGACCAACGTTACTTTTTACAGATCCAATTGGTATTAATCGTTGATTCTTATTTTCAAACACATGACCTAATGCTTCAATTTCTATTGGATCCCCCATTTGCGTTCCGGTCCCATGAGTTTCAATATATCCAATAGTCTGGGGGTCGATATTAGCACTCTTATATGCTTCCCGAATCGCATCTGCCTGTCCTTCTACACTTGGCGCTGTAAATCCAACTTTACGACTTCCATCATTATTTATGCCTATGCCCTTAATAACAGCATGGATTGTATGCCCTTCTTTAACAGCATCCTCATACCTTTTTAATAAAACAATCCCTGCCCCATCTCCAAATACTGTTCCCTTTGCATCTCCATCAAAAGGACGACAATGACCATCTGGGGATTGAATCATCCCATCTTGATATATATAGCCGGATTTATGCGGTATTCCCACTGTAATCCCACCAGCAAGTGCAGCGTCACATGATCCATTTAATAATGCCTGACAAGCCATCCCAATGTTAACCAAAGAAGTCGAGCAGGCGGTCTGCATCGTAATACTCGGACCATGTAAATTTAATTTATATGCCAACTGTGTACTAAAAAATTCTCTGTCATTTAACAACATAGAACTGAATTGCTCTGTCCCTTTCAAATTTGCTGCTGATCGATTTATCCATTCAAAATTTGGACTCGTTCCAGTAAATACACCGATTTTCCCATTTACGCGCTCTGGGTCACATCCTCCATCCTCTAATGCTTCCCATGCACATTCATGCAAAAGTCTAAATTGCGGATCCATAAGCTCTGCTTCTCTAGAAGAATACTGAAAAAAGTCAGCATCAAACATATCAATGTTCTCAACAATACCTTTTGCATTTACAAAGTTAGGATGTTTCATCAAGTTTTCATCCACACCAGATGCTTTTAATTCTTCATCATTGAAAAAACTGATTGATTCTTTACCCTGAACAAGATTATTCCAAAATTCCTCTAACGTACTTGCACCCGGAAAACGTCCAGCCATTCCAATAATAGCAATATCACTTTGATTATAAAGCTCCTTATCATCTACTTGATTTTCATTGTCTCTTGAAGATGGCTTTCTTTGTTTAAACGTCTTTTTATACTTCTGATGCAGATGCTTAGCAAGGCTATTAACAGTGGAAAACTGGTAAAGAAGAACCGTTTCTACTTTTAGTTGCAGCTTCTCAGTCAATTTTACTGCTAACTGTGATATGTCGAGTGAAGATGCACCCAACTCAAAAAATGGCACTTGGTCATCTAATTCCCGAAATCCAAAATGGTTCCTAATCATTAAATTTATTTCTTTTTCAAGAGAAGAGAGCGGCATGAATGAGACAAATTCTTGAATTTCGGACTGATCTATGTTGAGCTTTATATCTTTTTGTACATTTGAAAATGCGAAATCCTTTCTCGTAAATGGATAAGTTGGTAAAGGAACTTTCTTTATATGTTGAGAATGCTTTAAAGTTGTAAAATCAATATCCACACCTAGTTTCCACATCATCCCCAAGATTGATAATATAAAATTACCGCTTTTTGTCTCATCACTTATATTCTCCAATCTATCTGCTACTTGATAGCTTGTAAAAACACAGGAGTCTGTCAGTAAACGCAAGTCAATATACACGATATTTTCTTCTTTTAAACTTTCCTTTATAGTCTGAGAAAATCTAATTGGTTTGCATATCTGAGAGGTCCAATATTGAGCATCAACCGTCTCAATATTAGTTAATATCTTCCCTGTCACTGAAGAAACCAATGGAATCTTAGGTGGATTCAACGGAACAGATTGAATCAACTTAAATAATTCATCAGCCGCTTCCCTCATAACAACTGACTGTAGTGCACAATCCATATCCAATAAATCCACATGGATCGCTTGTTCTTTAAGGCATTCCTCTAATCTACGTACGTCCTCTTCAATACCAGATACGACACAGTATTTTTCTTCTATCAGCGCCAATGATAACGTATTTTCCAAATAAGAAGAGATTTCTTGTTCGGATAAAGGAATTCCAATCATTTTTCCCGTAGGTGAGTAACTAATCAGTTCGCCCCTTTTATAAGCAATAGATATCGCATCTTCCAGCTTAAAAACACCAGCTACACATGCTGCAGTGAACTCTCCAAATCCTCTTCCAATAAGCTTATCTGGCTTGATACCATTTTTTTGTAAAAAACACGAGGATGCATATTCCATAATGAACATTACGACATAAGAAAGACCGAGTGTATGTTTCATGCCAATTTTTTTGGGATTTGCAAAACATTCTGCAAAAAAACCATTAATATCTTCATCTAAAACCGCTTGAGATAGTCTTAAATAAGTATTCACTTCTTCCTGAAATTGTCTGTCCAAACGGTAAAGCTGCATATAGCTTCTTAGTCTCTCTTGACTTTCTCCTGATAAGATAAAAGATTTGTTTTTAATTTTTTTGACTGTTTCATTGATCTTCAGAGGGTTAATATTCAACATTTCTTGTAATTCTTGTGTACTTGAGCAAACCAAAGAATATCTGTGTTTAAAATGCTTTCTCCCTATTTTTAATGTGTGCGCAATTTGAGAAAGCGGTATTTCAGGATGATCATGTACATAATTCCTGAGATTTTCCGCTAACTTCATAAGCTCATTTTTTGTTCTTGCAGAAATTAAAATCAGTTCAGAAGATACCTCCTCCTTCGGTTTTGATTCTTCTTGCATATTCGGTGATTCTTCAAGAATAACATGAGCATTTGCGCCACCTATTCCGAAAGCACTGACCCCCGCTCTTCTTGGACCATGTGGTAAATCCCATGCTTTCAGTTCTGTATTCACATAAAACGGTGTTTCCTGAAAGCGAATACTTGGGTTCGGTTTCTCAAAATGAAGAGCTGGAACGAATTTCTTATGATGCAACATCATCACTGTTTTGATCAAACCAGCTACACCAGATGCTGCGTCAAGATGACCAATATTAGCTTTTACAGATCCTAGCGCGCAAAAGGCTTTTCTATCAGTTTTAAACGCACGTGTCAATGCCTCAATTTCTATTGGATCCCCTATAGGAGTTCCAGTTCCATGCGCTTCAATATACCCAATGGAATCAGGTTCAATTTCCGCCATTTCCATTGCCATTTCTATCACACTTGCCTGTCCTTCTACACTTGGTGCTGTAAAACCAGCTTTATTATTTCCATCATTATTAATAGCTGAACCCTTGATAACAGCATAAATAAAATCCCCGTCTTCTTTTGCGTCTTTTAAACGCTTTAAAGCAACAACCCCCACACCTTCTCCGAAAATCGTTCCCTGTGCCTTTTTATCAAATGGCCGACAATGACCATCAGGTGAATAAATCATCCCCTCTTGATAAAAATAACCTGCTTTGTGCGGCAGATTGAGTGACACCCCACCTGCTAAAGCTAAATCACACTCACCGCCGATAAGCCCTTGACATGCCATATGGATTGCTACAAGGGAGGTTGAACACGCGGTCTGTACAGATACACTCGGCCCTTTCAAATTGAGCTTATACGCAATTCGTGAAGCGAAAGATGAATGATTTAAATTCATGATTTGAAACGTATCTTCATTCTTTTGTAAAGAAGATAAATGCTCTCCCATCCACGAAAGATTACTTGATGCACCTGCATATAAACCAATTGATCCATCGTAACGTTCCGGATCACAACCTGCATGTTCTAAAGCCTCCCATGTACATTCATGCATCATCCTAATTTGCGGGTCCATTAATGTAGCTTCTCTAGGAGAATATCCGAAAAAATCGGCATCAAATTTAGAAACGTTATCAATGATTGGTTTTGCTTTTACATAATTGGCATGTTGTAGAAATTTTTCAGTAACCCCCGCCTCCTTTAATTCTTCATCTGAAAAAAAGGTAACCGATTCTTTTCCCTTTGATATATTTTCCCAATAGGCATTAATGTTTTTCGCACCAGGAAATTTCCCTGCCAATCCGATGACGGCAACTTCCAATCCTGATTCAGTCCATGACTTCTCATCTGACATAGATTTCACTCTCCTATCTAAAATTAAAGTGTGGGTTACATTTATTTTCGTATTAAACGCTGTTTCCTACGGTTTTTCCCTTCGTTTATCGCTTGCTGTCTGTCAATTTTTTTTACATTTTCCTGTTCATTGTACCCATGCTGGGATTTTATAGCATTTGCTAAAGATGCTATTGATGGATGGCTGTACATCATGACAACAGGAACCTCCAACCCCAATTCAGATTTTATGATTCCACTCACTTGGAGTAAATCAAGTGAAGACGCCCCTAGTTCGAAGAAATTCTCATTTATATCAGTCTGTTGAGAATGGAAAAAATCTTTAAAAATGTTAGTCAACTTTTCTTCAAGACTACCTAAATCATTTTTAGTAACTGTTGCATCCTGCTGTTTCTCAACTGTTTGATACAATCTATTTTCTATTCTTGTATTTAAATCACTTAACGAGACAAGAACTTGCGGATAACCAAGCTGCAATACTTCTATGAATGCTTGTGCCCCTTCAGCAGGTTGCATTCCATTATTTTCACTTTCCCGTTCCTTAAGTGATCGAGATAATAAGCCAGCAGTTTCCCATTCAAATGACATTCCAACTTTATCCCAACGATCCCAATTCACCGTTATTACATTTTTTCCTTCTCTCATAGCAGCATGTGCATAGCTATCCAAAAAGGCATTAGCTGCTGCATAAGCTACCTGTCCACCAGCACCTAAAAATGAAACAAGGGAGGAACAAAGAAGAAAGAAATCTATTTTTTTATCTTTTAATATCTTTCGTAATAGCAATGTACCCTTTAATTTTGCTCTCAATATCTTTTTCTCATCTTCTATTGATCTTGTATGAATCATTTTCCCGTCAGCAATCCCAGCTGCATGAATGATACCGTTTATCTCACCACCAAATCGCTCTATTGTTCTAGCTATAGCCTTTTGAAGCATATCCTCTTCTGATATGTCAGCTTCTATAACGAGTAATTCTGCCCCAAGCTTTTCTAACTCCAACAGTTTCTTTATTTTTCTGGCTTGAATAGTTTCCCGAATTGATTCTTCATGCCATAGTTCTCTTTTAGGAACTGAAGTACGACTGATTAAAACAAGCCTTGCCTGAACATGCTTTGCCAAATAAGCTGCTAATGTTAAACCAATGCCTCCAAGTCCTCCGGTAATAATATAAACTCCTTTTTTCTTAAGCATGCTAGAAGTTGAGATATTATTAGATTTACTTACCTTTTTTGTCCCCCGTATCCAGCGACTTTTACCTCGATATGCAACAACTGCTTGTGAATCATCTTTTACTAATTCATATGAAATAAAACTAGGCCATTCCTCTGTGTCATACTCTTTCTCTTCAAGGCAAAGATCAATATTTTTACATTTAATATTTTTATATTCTTGTGGAATTGTTAAACAAACTCCTGCAATGGCAGCTTGATGAGGTTGCAGATGCTCTGTTCCTGTTACATCATGCCCTTTGTTCGTAATAACAGTGAGATTCACTTTTTTAGTGCTATCTGCTCCTATTAATCGCACAATATCTAAAATCGGAAGATAGCCTGACAAGGTCTTTTCTAAGTCCGCCATCTCATCTCCCTCTACTGGTTTCCACATACACACAACATCATCAGGTACAAAATCTTTCTCTTTCAACTTGCTCATGAGTAACTGTAAATGTGGAGTTTGATGATGATCTGCTTCGAATACATTTTTTCCTATTTCCAAAAAATTTTTACCCACTTTAACTGTTACGACTTCCGCACCTTGGTTCTTTAAATACTCACTTAGACGCTCTGTCTCTTCAAAAACAATTACCTTTTTCCCCTGATGACGTATTGATTTGATTGCCGGTTCTATCCGCTCCCAGACTGGAATATAAAACCATTCATCAAAAGGCGGTTGTTGCTTATCTATGGATATTATTTGCCCCTTTAGTCTTCCTTCCATATTTTCAGAGAACTCGTGAGGCTCAGGAAATCGTTGATGTTCAAAAGGATACGTCGGAAGTGACACACGCTTATATTGCTCACTTCCTTGGAATTCTCCCCAATTGATACTGACACCTAGTTTCCAAAGTTTCCCGATTCCATTTAGTAAATACGCATAGTCTTCTCCTATTTCCTTTGGATGCCTAATCAAATTTACTGCTGCGTGATTTTTTGAATAATTTTTATGTTTTCTGACAAATTGACACAGCGTGTTTCCCGGTCCAACTTCAACGAAGATGGCTTCTCCCATATTAAAAAGCGTTTGTAGTCCGGCATCAAACTCCACTTTACTTCTTATTTGCGATGCCCAGTATTCTGAATCCATTACTTCTTCATTTTCAATCCATGTACCAGTTACATTTGAAAGAAATGGTATAGAAGGTTCTCTAAAATGCATCCCTTTGAGCATTCTCGCAAAATGGATCGACGCTGTTTGCATCATGCTCGAATGAAATGCATGAGATGTTTTTAAATACTGAACCGTGATTCCTTTTTTTTCTAACCCTAATGCAAAAGTTTTCATTTTCTCTGTTGAACCTGAAACAACAGAGAGATCCGAGCTATTAACAGCTGACAGCTCAATCCCTTCTATTAGCTCTTTTTCTACATTTTTTGCCGACATTGCCACACTTACCATGTCACCTTCAGGCATCGTTTGCATCAAATTACCCCTCGTTATTACAATCTTAAGCGCATCCTCTAAGGTAAATACACCTGACAAGCAAGCTGCTGTCAGTTCTCCAAGGCTATGACCTATCATGTAATGAGGCTTAATACCACGACTTATTAATAAAGAAGCTAATGCATATTCAAAAGAAAATAGAATAATCTGCGTGTAAACTGTCTGATGGATCAATTTCTCAGCTGTTGCCGTGTCCTGAGCATTCTCTGGGTACAAAATCTTTTTGAAATGTACTCCTTCTATTTCTTCTACGATAGAAAAGCAACGTTCTATTTCCATTTTAAAAACAGGTTCTTTATCATATAAGTCTTTTCCCATGTTCACGTACTGAGAACCTTGTCCTGAAAACATAAAAATAACTGCAGGCTGCTGTAAGCAGCGATAAGGCTTTAATTCATGACCAGTCATACCATGTTGACCAATAGTAAATGTCTGACGATAAGGAAAGTGCTTACGTCCTACCTGTAATGTATAGGCCATATCCTTTAACGGTATATGCTGATTCTCTGCTATAAAATATTTTAAACGTTCCACTGATTTTTCAACTGTTTCTTCAGACCTTGCGGAAAGGACCATTAATTGATCCATTTTTGATTCCTTAAAATCTCTACTTTGAAGTGGTGGCTCTTCCATTACAACATGGACATTTGTTCCACCGATTCCAAAAGAGCTTACTCCAGCTCGGAAAACATTTTCCTTCGTCCACTTTTTCACAGTTGTATTCACATAAAAAGGGCTGTTCTCAAAATCAATTTTCGGATTCGGTTTTCGATAATGAAGACTTGGTATTAATGTTTTTTTATATAAAGTCAACGCTACTTTAATAAAACCAGCAATTCCAGCCGCTGAATCTAAATGACCAATATTAGTTTTTACAGATCCTATTCCGCAGTATTGGTACTTATTTGTATTAAAAGCTTGTTTTAAAGCTTCAATTTCTACTGGATCTCCTAGGGATGTACCCGTTCCATGCGCTTCAATATAAGAGATACTTTCAGGTTCTACTTTGCTGATTTTCAGCGCTTTTTTTATAACCTCCGCCTGACCGTCAATACTAGGGGCTGTATAACCAACTTTTCGACTACCATCATTGTTATAGGCAGAACCCTTAATAACCGCATAAATATGATCACGATCTTTTATTGCTTGTTTAAGTGTCTTTAATACAACCACACCACACCCTTCTCCACCGACGGTTCCCCTCGCTTCCGCATCAAACGCACGACAGTGGCCATCAGGAGACATGATCATTCCTTCTTGATACATATACCCTTTCTTATGAGGAGAATACACCGTAACCCCTCCTGCTAGTGCCATTTTACAGTCTCCTGTAAGTAAGGAACGAGAGGCAAGATGAACAGCTGTTAAAGAGGATGAACATGCCGTGTCAACTGCTACACTTGGTCCTGTTAAATTTAACTTGTATGAGATTTTCGTATTCATAAAATCCTTATCTGTTAATTGTATAGCTGAAAATTGTTCAGATGCGCTATTATTCCGTAATAGCATCGAAGATGCCTGCCAATATAAATTGGCTGATGCCGCTCCAAACAGTCCTATTGGTTGATCGTAAGATTCGGGATTATACCCCGCATCCTCCAGCGATTCCCAAGCTACTTCATGAAACATACGGATTTGTGGATCCATTACTTCTGCCTCTCGCTTAGAATATCCGAAAAACTCTGCATCAAAATGATTATAATTATCGACTGTTCCTTTTGCCCGCACATAGTTATCATTATTTAGTACTTCTTCTTTAACACCAGCTTTTAACAACTCTTCTTTAGAAAAAAAGGTGATAGATTCCGTACCACTTTTTAGATTTCTCCAAAATTCTTTAATATTGTTTGCACCCGGAAAACGGCACGCCATACCTATGACAGCAATTTCTAAACCTGTTGTCTTACTCATCATTACTCCCCCCTAACAATTGCGCGATATTTTCTAATTCAAAAGATTCATCCTCCTCATCTTCACTACTGTCCAGCAATTTTTGATTATCATGTGTATTGTTTAATAGAGCGGCAATTTCAGATACAGATGTAAACTGGAACAATTGTAAAACAGATATTTCTCTATGAAATTCTTTTAGTATCTTGTGTGACAATTCAACAATGTTAAATGAGTTGCCTCCAATATCAAAAAAATTGTCTTCAATACTAATTTGTGAAGCTGAGATATTTAAGATTTCGGAAAAAATAGAAATTAGTCTTTTTTCAGTTTCATTATGAGCCTTTATCACGGTTTCATTGAGTACCATCTGCTCCGCAGGATCAGGAAGTGCACGATAATCCAATTTACCTGATATATTCATTGGAAACTTATCAATTCGAATAAAGTGTCTTGGGATCATATAACTAGGCACTTTCGTGCTCAAAAATTCCCGCAGCTTTCTTTGATTCAGTGGCTTGTCTGATATGATATATGCACAAAGAAATTGATCTTGTGATTCTTTTTGCTGTGGAACCACAACCACTTCACGAACACATTGACCAAGTTCTCGAAAATTAAGCAAAGCTTGCTTTATTTCATCCAGTTCAACTCTAAAACCTCTGATCTTCACTTGATTATCATTTCTTCCCAAAAATTCTATTAAGCCGTCTGAACGCCATCTCGCTAAATCACCAGTACGATACACTTTTTTATCAGGAAGACTAGGAAGCCATGTGAACTTTCGATTGGTTAACTCAGGCTGATTTATATATCCCCTTGCGACACCATCACCAGAAATGCATAATTCTCCAAATATACCAATTGGTACAAGTTGATCAAACGAATCCACTATATATATTTGTTCATTCGGCATTGGACTTCCAATTGGAATCACATTTTCATTCCAATCTTCAGGAATTATAAATGCAGTAGATTGTACAGAGCATTCTGTTGGACCATAGTTATTTGTCATAATCGGTCTACTTTTCTTAAAAGTTTGTAAAAATCGGTTCACTAATTCTGATGTTAGAATTTCCCCTCCGACTAAAAGCAGTTTTAATTCTTGAACGCAATGGGAATCATTATCCGAAACTGCTTCAGTCATTAAACGTAAATGTGAAGGTGTTGCATCTGACACATGAATGTGGTTTTTTTCATAGAAAGACCATAATTGTTTTCCATCCACTCTAATATTGTCAGGTGCAATGTAAAGAGTATGACCTAAAAGCAGAGCTGGAAACATCGTTTGTACAGAAGCATCAAATATATGTGATGCCAGCATTCCGATATGAAGACTTTCTAATGATAATCTATTAAGATGACGGTTTTTTAGTCCATGTACTAAATTTATGACTTGACGATGTTCAACCATCACACCTTTTGGATTCCCTGTTGTACCGGATGTATATAAAACATAAGCCAAATCTGTGGGTACAGGTTTATCACTATGAACCGCCATATTTCCAATGAAATCAAACAAGTCATCAATTAGAATGATATCTCTATTTTCTATCGGTAATATTTCTGTAGAATTTGTCAAAATCACCTTTGTACAGCTGTTTTCAAGCATATAACATATTCTTTCAACAGGTAGGTGAACATCAATCGGTAAATATGGACAACCCGCTTTTAATATACCTAGTATCGCAATAATCATTTCGGCCGAACGATAAACCATAAGACCGATTGGTTCATTCTGATTTACATTCTTTTTTCTTAAAAACATAGCGATGCGCTCTGACAAATCATCAACCTCTCGATACGTATAGCGCACGTCCTCAAAAACAACCGCAAGATGATCAGGATTTTGTCTTACCTGCTCTTGAAATAATTCAACAATCGATTTGTCCTCAGGATAAGTTTGTATAATTTGGTTGAATACCTTCATTTGTTCCAACTCTTCATCAGAAAGTATTTTATATTCAGACACTTCTTTTTCTGGTGAATTTAAAGCTTGTTCTGCCAGCGTACAGAAATGGCTTGACAGCCTGCGTATTGTTTCTTGATCATAATGGCGAAGATTCCAGAAAATCCCCCCACTAAGGTGATCACCTTCTCCACGCTTGAATGAAATTAACAGATCGGTATTCATTTCTTTCAGTGTTGTTTCCTGGTGAAGGTTTTCTAACATTAGAGAAAAACCAAAATAATTTTGATTTTTCTTTTGTATCATCCACAGCTCATCTAAGAGACTTTTCACAGGGTAATTTTGATGAATGAATGCACCCTTCATTGCCTCCTTTACACGTTGAAGACATTCCCTGAAGTTCATTTTAGACTCAATTTCTACTTTTAATGGAAGTATGTTATTGATACCCGTTTGTGTATTTTTTTGCTTAATTATAGGAGCGGCAGTCAGTAATTCCGACTTACCGCTATAACGATGCATTAAAACTACAGTTACAGTCATTAAAATGGTAAACATGCGCAAATCCGATTCCCCTGCTGACTCTAAAATTTTCTTACTTAGATTAGATGGAATCGTAAATGTCAGACTGGCTGCTTCATCTCTTTGATTGAGGCGATGTGAAAGATAAGGAAATTGCACAGCTGGCTGAGCCTCAGATAAAATATCTGTCCAATACGTCCGTTCTCTCACCTTTTCAAGAGTTGCTACTTTTAATTCATCCACTTTTTACTCACCTCTTTATACTAGATTTTCAAGTCATCTAATTCGAGTAATGAGACTTCATCTAGTTCCTGTAAAGATGAAAGGCTCTCAATGTCCTCTAATTTGATATGTGTATCATTTATTATGGCCGCTAGAATTTCTTTCAAACTATTTACTAACCTTTCAATCGTTTCCTTCGTAAATAAGTCCGTATTATATTCAATGACAGCTGATAGCCCATCTTCCTCAGTTACAATCCATAATAAGTCAAACCGAGAAACTGCTGTTTCATATTTATAGTCATGAAGCTTAATTCCCTCTATCTCCAATTCAGGCTGGTTTAGGTTTTGAAGAGCAAACACGACATCAAATATAAGGTTTCTACTCATATCTCGTTTTAATTTTAAATCTCGAACCATATTTTCATATTGATAGTCTTGATGTTCAAAATCTTCGATCACCAGCTGCCTTACATGACGTAAAAGATCTATAAACGTCATTTCTTTTTTAGGATAGAACCGCAGAGGAAGCATATTGACAAAAATGCCTATAATCTTCTGAAGCTCCTCTTGTTTTCTTCCTGCAACAGGAACACCAACTACAATATCTGATTGACCAGTAAGCTTATGAAGCAATATTTGATAAATCGTCAAGATCCCCATAAACAGCGTTGCATCTTCCTTTGCGATTATTCGCTTAAATGCCGTTAATTCTTCCTTACTAATCCGAAATTGATAATGGGCTCCTGTAAAGCTTTTTACTTCCGGTCTTTTATAATCAGTAGGAAGCTGCAAAACAGGTGCACCTTCAAGCCTTTTTATCCAGTATTCACCTAGCTTGTTAAGTTCATTTGATGCAAGCATCTGATTTTGCCACTCAGAGAAGTCTTTGTACTGAAGCTCTAAAGAAGTTAATTCCTTTCCATCATACAAATCCATAAACTCACTAATTAAAATATCCTGCGATAACCCGTCAGAGATAATGTGGTGCATGTCAAGCATCAACACATACTCATTTTCAGTAACCTTCATTACGCCCGTTCGCATCAACGGTGCTTGTTCCAATTCAAAAGGCTTTAAAAATTGATTAATAACTTCCTTTTGACTTTGTTCAGACTTTAATTGATCGTTTATATCTGATAAATCAAAGAATTCAACATGAAACTCAACATTATCCTCAATTTTTTGAACAGGTACACCATCTATTACGACAAATGAAGTTCTTAAACTTTCATGCCGCTTGATTAATTTCATAAATGTACGCTCTAATTTTTCCATGTTCAGTTTTCCCACTATTCTTCCAGCAGTAAATTCATTATAACCAGTGCTCGTTTTATCAAATTGCTGTACAAGATAGAGTCGCTTCTGAGCTGAAGAAAGTGGATAAAAATCCTTTTGCGGCGCTTTTTCAATAATTTGATATGTCTTTTTCTCTGCTCCGCTCAAGTATTGAGCCATTTCCCTAATTGTTGGTATTTTAAAGAATTCTGGTAATGGTATTACAACACTGAATGCTTTATGGATAATGGATATAAAATTAATTGCTTTTAATGAGTCACCACCCATCTCAAAGAAATCGTCATCAATACCAATTTGACTGATTTTAAAGAAATTCTGCCAGTAAATACTCAACTCTTTTTCTAAAACAGTAACTGGTTCCATATATTCAGTAGATATCTCCGGACGATCATATAAAGGAAGCTTTTCTTTTGTATCCTTTTCCCCTGATAACTGTAAACGATCCACATATTTATCAATACGTTCCTGTAAATTGGTTGCTGAAACAATAATTTGATCGAAATGTCCTAATCTTAAAATTATTTCAAATACATTTCTTCCTTCATTTGCACGAATCAACGTCTCTTGTAAATTTTTCGCGATTGGTATATCAGGATTTTTTCCATCTTCAAATTCCCATCCGTCAAAATTCAATGAAGTCCATGGCACAGGATGATTTAAGTTGTGTTGATACACAAAAGTATCTATGAATTGATTGACAGCCGTATAAGCAGTGAAACCAAGCCCACCTAAAATGGGTGACAAAGACGAAAGCAATATACAAAAATCAAGCGGACGATCTCTTAAAACTTTTTCTAACAAAAGAACACCGTTCATTTTAGCTTGGAGATGTGCTTCGGAAAATGCCTTGTCTGTTTGTTCTATCATTCTAAATGATTGTTCCCCAGTTACCCCTGCAGCATATATAACACCATTTACCATTCCAAATGTACGTTCCGCCAACTGAACCACTTCATTTATATCCTCTTCTTTGCCGACATCTAATGCAGCAATTATGACTTGTGCTCCAGCTTCTTCAATCGCCTTCACTTTCATTATTTTTTTAACAATAGGGTCATCTTGAGAGTGCGACTCAATTAATAACTGCCATTCTTTCCTTGGAGGAAGTCCTGATCTACTTGTCAGAATAAGTTTTCCTTGGGTCTTTTCCGCCAATGTTTGTGCCAAATTCAAACCAATAAAGCCCAATCCACCTATCAATATATACACACCGTTCTGTTTTAAATGCCCTATATTACCTTTCATAGATTGTGAAGGGAGAGCTGTTTGAACGTAATCTCTAATGTACCGTTTATTATCTCTATAAACTGTTAATATACTTCCCTTGTCTCTCAAAAATTCTTCTTGTAATAGCTTCAGCAACTTCTCTTCCTTCCACGTTCCTATCTGCTGTTTATCAATATCTATAATTCTATAATGAAGAAGCGGTGATTCCTGCGAAATTACCATACTCGGCCCTAGATGAAGCGCTTTTTCCGGATATAGAACCGTTTCTCCTCCGATATAGTAAGCAAGTGAGGATAAGACAGTGATATGAACCTCTTGATCTATTACTCTCTTTTTTAAAACTTGTCCTAAGTAAAGTAGTGAATAAAAACATTCACTTTGCATTTGCTTAGTCCACTCAGGCGTTTCAACCTTAGTATCCCTTTCAGCTAGCCCCCACAAGTGTATTACACGAGAAATATGGTTATCATCTTTTATTAAAGAATCAAACAATTGTTGATAATCATCAGCTGAATCCGGACGAATGGTATACAAGTTATTTTCATGTTTATTAAAATGACTCCCCTTTTGCACAATAATGCAATGATCTTGAACCTTTGTGACTTCAGTTATCAGCTGTTGTGCAAAGGCCGTTTCTTCCATAAAAATTAGTACGCATTCATTATTACCTTGGCCTTGTGAGGAAAATGGTAAAATTTCTTTTTTCCACTGAGGCATATAGAACCAATCCCTCAATGGCTTCTTCACACCTTCTGATGAAATTACAGGTGGTACCGGACTTTTATTTGTTTCATACCAAAAAGATTCTTTTTCAAACGGATAAGTCGGCAATGAAATTTTTCCTGGGTTTCTATTTAAATGGAAACTGATCCAATCTATTTTAGTACCGTGCATCCAAAGCATTCCAATTTTCCCGAGTAAAAATTGAACATCCGACATAGATTGCTTCGCATGCCTTAGCATATTACATGCTTGTTGATTTTTCTCTATCTTTAAAGACCTCTTCACCAAAACACTTAAATCTTGTCCAGGGCCAATCTCGATAAATATAATATCTTCATAATTTGACAATTTCTGAATACCTTCTGCGAACCGAACAGGCTCAGTCATATGCTTCATCCAGTATTCACAGTTTACGGCATCTTTATCAGTCATCCAATCACCTGTTAAATTAGAGAAGAACGGAATTTTAGGCTTCTGATATGACATATGTTTTGCTTGTTCTCCGAAGACTTTAGCCGCATGAGCCATTACATGAGAATGTGCTGCAATAGAACCCTTTAGGCGCATGCACAGTAATTTCTTCTGTTTTAACTGTTCTTCAAAGGCGAAAATTTCTTCCTCCAAACCAGATACAATACAGGAGGAATCGTTTACTACAGCTAATGATATTTGTTCAGGAAGCAAGGCTTGAATTTCTTTTTCCGGAAGCGGGACACTTAGCATAGCTCCCTTTGGTGCTTCTTGCATGGATTGTCCTCTTAGGCAGATCAGTTTCATAGCATCACATAATGTAAAAACTCCTGATAATGTTGCAGCCGTTAACTCTCCAAAACTGTACCCAATCATGGTCCAAGGACGCATTCCCCAATTCATTAACAGAACTGCTAGTGCATATTCAATTGAAAAGATCGCCGGTTGGGCATATTTTGTTTCTAAAATCTTTTTGAATGCTGTTTCTTCATGCTGTTTATCAGGATATAAAATCATTTCTAATCTTTCACCTGTGATATTGTAAAACTCCTGAAAACAAGCATCCATCGTTTTTTTAAATAGAGGTTCCTCCCGGTAAAGATTAAGCCCCATATTCACGTACTGACTACCTTGGCCTGAAAACATGAACACCAACTTTTTTTCCTTATTTTGCTGAGTATGAGTAATCGAACCAATACCTCGCTCTTGACTTTGTGTAAGCAAACGGACAGCCTCTTCCCTATCCTTTGCAACAAATATTTGTTTATAGTCAAAATGCTTTCTTCCAGTTTGTAAAGTATATGAAGCATCTGTGATATTCAAATTCTCATTACTTTCAATATGATGTAATAAATCTTTTTTCATCTTTTCAAGACCAGTCCTCGTTTTAGCTGATAAAGGAAACAGCTGGTAAGATCTTGGATTTTCTTTTCTTTTACACGATGGTGCTTCCTCCAAAATCACATGAGCATTTGTCCCCCCCATTCCAAATGAGCTGATACCAGCTCGACGTGGCGTACTGTTTTTTTCCCATGGCGTAAGTTGATCATTGACAAAGAACGGACTGTTTTCAAAGTCGATATTAGGATTTGCCTGTTTAAAATGAAGACTTGGAACGTAATGCTTATTTTTTAATGAAAGAACTGTTTTGATTAAACCAGCTATTCCTGCTGCCGCATCAAGATGACCAATATTGGTTTTAACAGAGCCAATTCTGCAAAATCTTCGTTTATTTGTTTGAAAAGCTTTGGTCAATGCATCTATCTCAATCGGATCTCCTAGAGCAGTACCTGTACCATGTGTCTCTACATAGTTAATTGTTTCTGGATTAATGTTAGCCATAGTAATCGCCTCTTGTATGACCTGCATCTGTCCTTGGACACTTGGTGCATTGTAGCCGATTTTTTGATCTCCATCATTATTAATAGCCGAACCTTTTACCACTGCATGTATTTGATCCCCGTCTGCTAATGCCTGGCTAAGCGATTTTAATACCACAAAGCCTACCCCATCTCCCCCAACCGTTCCATTTGCGGCTTGGTCAAATGCGCGGCAATGTCCATCTGGAGATTTCACCATATTTTCCTGATAAATATATCCTGATGTGACAGGATGAAGAATTGAGACCCCACCTGCAAGTGCTACATCCGATTCACCATTTAAGATAGATTGACATGCCAAATGCAGCGCCACTAAAGAAGTTGAGCAAGCTGTCTGTAGCGTTATAGCTGGACCTTTTAAATTCAACTTATGAGCAATACGCGTACTAACAGTATAAGTATCATTTAAAGAACCTATTTCAAAAAGCTCAGACATACTCCCATCCAAAGATTTAGCAAAACGCTGAATCCACTGAAAATTAGATGATGAGCCAGTAAACAATCCAATTTTCCCATGGTACTCAGTAGAAACACAACCTGCATCCTCTAACGCTTTCCATGCATACTCATGAAGCAAACGAATTTGAGGATCCATCATCTCAACTTGTACTGGTGAATATCCGAAAAAAGGAGCATCAAATAAATCAGGACCTTCTATAATTCCTTTTGCTTTTACATAATCAGGTCTATCTAATGTTTGTTTATCAATACCCGCTTCCAATAATTCCTCATCTGTAAAGAAGGAAATAGATTCTACTCCCCCTCGAAGATTCTCCCAAAACTCATCTAAGTTTTTTGCTCCTGGGAAACGGCCTGCCATACCAATAATTGCGATGTGTTCATTCGCTTTTCTGACATGTATTGGTTTATCTGTAGTATCTTTTTTCTCGCTTGGTTCTTGTTCTACTCCCAATAAGTAATCAGCAAGCGTAAAAATCGTCGGCCTGCGAAACATTTCGACCATCGGAATATCTTTCCCCATCTTTTTTGATAATTGCTGATTAACTTGAATGAGATTCAAAGAATTTCCACCAATTTCAAAAAACTTATCATGAACACCAATATTAGCCACACCAAGCACATTGTGCCAAATCTCTTGAATAATTTTTGTTGTATCAGAATTAGGTTCAGCCTCATCTTCTTTTCGTACAGTCTTATTGATGGCTGGTAAAGCCTTTTTATCCAGTTTTCCATTTGCCGTAAGAGGCATTGTATCTACTGCTATAAAATGTGACGGGACCATATATTCCGGTAAATAACGACTTAAATAATCACGTAATTCTTTTTGCTTCACTGATTGACTTGATGTAAAATAAGCAACAAGACAAGGAGTTTCTGATGGATCTATTTTCACAGCAACTGCTGCTGATTTGATCTTCTCATATGTATTGAGCCAATGTTCAATCTCACCGATTTCAATACGATAGCCTCTCAACTTAATTTGCTCATCTTTTCTTCCCAAAAATCGAATATTTCCATCAGGTATAAAACAAGCAGCATCTCCAGTTTTATACAGCCTTTCACCTGGCTTGAACGGATTTTCAACGAATCGCTCTTTTGTTAATTCATCTCTTCCTAAATATCCCCTAGCTACACCTTTTCCCCCAATATATAATTCACCTATCATACCTTGAGGCAATAAATTCATATGACGATCCAGTATATAAATGTCTGTTTGGGTAGCTGGAAGTCCAATTGGTACATCCACATTATGATCTTTAGTCGAAGAATAGAGATAACTCGTACACCCAACTACTGTTTCAGTTGGTCCGTATTCATTGAAAATCTCAACCTGATGGTCAAAGTTTTTTTCAATCTTCTTAGCCAATGATGTTTCTAATTGTTCACCACCTAAAATGAAACACTTCATCGCACTGTTTGGAAACTGTAAATCCTTAATAAAATACAAATGAGATGGTGTTAATTTCATAACATGAGCACGATTGTCTCTCAAAATATGTTCGACAAGCAACTGGCGGTTATTATGATGATAAATAATAATCGTATTCCCCGTGACAAGTGGCGTGAAAATAGATGTTATTGTTAAATCAAATGCAAGAGAAGTGTATAATGCAAAATCTCTTTTTTCTCCTCGAACATATTTCTTTGCTGCCCAATCAATATAATTTTCAAGACCTAAATGCTTAACTAATACTCCTTTCGGTCTACCTGTCGTACCTGAAGTATAGATACAGTATGCAATATTTTGAGAACCGTAATTTTTAGCTGGATTTTCATCATTTCCTTGATATAACTCTCGATTTTTAATATCAAATTTCATACCATTGTATGAATATGTAACATTATTCATTTCCTGGGTTAAAAGAATCTTTACTCCACTATCATTTAATAAATATTCAATTCTTTCTCTTGGATAATCTGGATCAATCGGAACATAGGCAGCACCTGTTTTTAAAATAGCTAGGCAAGCAATGACCATTTCAATAGAATGTTCCGTCATAATACCTATTCTTTGTTCTGGCAAGACACCTTTTCTCTTTAAAAAATAAGCAAATTGATTAACCTTTTTGTTTAGTTCCTCATACGTCAATTGTTCTGAACCAAATTCAATTGCCTTGGCTTTTGGGGTTTTTTTCACTTGCTCTTCAAACATATCAATAACAGTTCGCTCTTCATAACCTGTGAGACCATCATATTTACAAATCTGATTGAGTTGATATTCTTTTTCTGTCTCTGTCAGCATTTGGAGCTGTGGAACTGAATACTCTGGATGCCTTAATACATTAGACAATAAGCGAGTAAAGTGTTCACTTATCATTTTCATTTGATTACTTGTAAACACAGCAGGATTATAGATATACGAGAGATGGATATTTTCATTAAATGCCTGCACACTTAAAGTTAAATCCAATTCTGTCTGCTCAAACATTTCAAAATGATAAATTGAAAGTGGATGATCACTACTTTTCAGTACTTGATCAATCGGATAATTTTCAATGACGACATTTGATTCAAATAATTGCTGCTCAGCTGTAACTCCTGCGTATACTTTCAAATCAGATAGAGGTGTGTGTTCATACTCGTTTCTTGTTTTTGTTTGCTTATTTACGGTTTGTATAAAATCCAATACTGTGGATCGCGCATGAGCGTGCATACGTAATGGTAATGTATTAATAAACAACCCCGTCATTTTTTCAATACCCTGCAATTCAATATTTCTCCCCGAAACGGTTGTACCAAAAACAACATCTTCTTGATCTGAATACCTCATAAGAAGAAATCCCCATACACTATAAACAACCGAAGCTAATGTCACTTGATTTTCAGACGCAAATTCTCGAAGAGCCTTTACCTGTGATGCTGATAATTGCATTTCATGTTTAGAAAACCGTCCGCTTTTTTGAACAGACCCTTCTGTTTTAGACATCAACCTTACAGGTTCCCATCCTTTAAATAATTTCTTCCAATACTCTTCTTGTTTACCTTTTTTTCGTACCTGATCTTGTTGCCACTTGACAAAAGCTTGATAAGAAGGTTTTGTCAAAAACTTTACTTCCTGTCCTTCAGTGAGGTTTTTATATGCTTCCATCCATTCACTTAGTACAATTCCCATGCTCCAACCATCCATTAAAATATGATGAAAGCTGACTATAATCCAACTATTCTCTTCACTTATTTTACAAATGGTAATACGAAAAGGTACGTCTTGAAGATTAAATCGTTCTTTTCTATCTTGGGATAATACTTCTTCCTTCAGCTGTTTTACATCAATTTCGTTTCGATTAGATAAGTCAACATATCGAATATCCACCGTGTTTTCTTTCAAAATAATTTGTACAGGCTTCATTACTTCTTTCCATCTAAATAGAGTTCTCAACATTTCGTTATTCTCAACAGTCAGTTTCCAGGCCTCTTTAAAATAACTTTGATCTATCTGCCCTTTAATTTGTAAAAACATTTGTTCAAAATATGCATCACCGTCTGGCTCCATCAAATGATGAAAAAGTAAACCTTCTTGTATTGTTGTTAAGCCAAGCATATTCTCTATATTTGTTCGATTTAATTTTTCCACTTTATCACTCACAAGATCATCTCCGTTCTGCCTATATATGCTTGACGAAATATTTTCTTAGTCCATAATTTGCAATGATCTGTTGCTGAATTTGAGAAGTTCCCTCAATGATTTCTAGAACCTTTGCTTCTCTATACAGTCTCTCTGCGGAACATTCCTTACTAATACCAATCCCTCCATGAATTTGTATATTTTCATTTGTAATATCTACTGCTATTTTTGACGTGAAATATTTAGCTATAGATGTTTCTATTATTGCATCTGGATCTTGAGACATTCTCATTTGTCCAGCTTTCAAACATAATGCACGTGCACCGTGAAGCCGCGTTACAGCGTCGCCAATCATCCCTTTAATTAACTGATGCTTGTATAATTTCTCTCCGAACTGAGTTCTTTTTCTTGAGTAAGTAACCATAGTATCAACAGCCTCTTGTGCTATAGCAAGACCCGCCCATGCCACACTATATCTCCCATGATCCAAAGCTAAAGAAACAATGTGATTAAATCCTCCCCCCAATGGGCCGAGTATTTGTTGCTCCGACACTCTTACTTGATTAAAATTAATTTCTGCAAGATATGAAGCACGATTCGCCATCATACCAGAAATCCGTTTTACATCTACCCCACTCTGATATCTATCAACAAGAAAAGCAGTAACCTCTTTGCCATTCCTTGCAATTACAATAAAAAAATCAGCAATTGCTCCAAAAGAAATCCATTTCTTAACTCCATTTATGATGTATTCATTTCCTTGACTATAATAAGTAGTTTCGACATTAGTAGCATCTGAGCCAATATTCGGCTCAGATAATGCAAACGCTCCTATTTTCATTCCCCTTGCTACTGGAACCAGCCATTCTTTTTTCTGCTGTTCTGTTCCGTATCTTAACAAAGATTCACTAACTAATGAATTCACAGTAGTCAATGTCCGAATGTTACAACACGCTTTACCAATTTGTTCAGTAAACAAACCATATTCAATAGGATTAAGCCCAAGTCCGTTGTAAGTTTCCGGAATATTCGCTGCAAAATAACCTCTTCTTCCCATATCATTTAATAGTTCCCTAGGTACAGTTTCCTTCTCATCAAAATCCCCTGCAAAAGGTCTAATCTTCTCTGCACAATACTGACGAATTTCTTCAATAATATCCGTTTTCTTTTCAGCTATTTTCATGAACGTTCGCTCCTGTCTGTTTTTTTTCTATAAGCGCAACAATTCGATTGACTGTACTAAAATTCGCAATATTTAAATCCTGATTATCTAACTCAAATCCGAAATCCTGTTCTAAATAGTTTACAAGCTTCATTGCAAACAGGGAATTGACGAATCCCATCTCAAAAATATGACTATCATTTGATAAATTTATTTCCTCATCAAAAACAACTAGATTTTTCTCAATATATTCTCTCACTCTTTCATGAAGATTCATTAGTCATTCTCCTCGCTTTTATTAATTTCATTTCCCTGCAGATATTTTCATTCCAAAATCTGATACGACTTCAACATATGGTGGATATGCTTGAAGTTGGTTTAGATCATTTTCAAATAAAATATAGCCTTCGGCATCTGATGATACTTCTCTAAAGTTAGCAAACTTGTATGTGATATACATTACTCTATTACGATCTGTTTGTTTAAAATCAGCAAATACTTTTTTCCCTTGCTTTTTCGCTTCATTTAAAATGGCTGTTAATAAGATTGTTCCGACCCCTCTTGACATGACACGGCATGACATTAGCAGCAGTTTAATATGCCATGCATTATTTTTTTCTTCTATTAAAGAGAGACCAATTTTTCCATATGAACCATACTTGTCATCCAACTCACAAATGAGTAAAATATGTGAGTCTGATACTCTGAAATGATTTAATTCCTTATAATCATACGTATAACCACTTGTATTTAATTGATTTGTGCGAACTGTCAATTCTTCAGCTCGACGTAAATCATTTTCTTCAGCATGCATAATGCTAAATTTCAAATTGAGTCCAGCCAGAAATTGCTCAGAAGGTCCTTCAAAGCTATCTTCATCCTTCTTTCTACAATCATCCTCAAGATACATTTCCCTTCTTCTTTTAGCATCTTCCGTAATAAAATCAGGTTTTAATCTTATATCTTCTATTAGATCTTTATAATTTTTTGCATCCCAACATGTTATAGTTGGATGCACACTTTGAACTTCTTCTCTTTCAAACACTTGGTCATCAATAAAGAGAAGAGTATCCTTATTAATGTTTAAATTCTTGCTAATTTTGTCTATTGAAGTAGATTTAGCATTCCAATTGATTTCAGGATATAAAAAGAAGTGATCTATACCAAATTCTTTCAGTTTATTTAAAACAGTCTGTTTATCATTTCTACTTGCTATTGAATGTAAAATTCCTCTTTCATCAAGCTGAGTTAATATTTCTTTCATTGATTCTTTTAATTTCACCTCATCAGACTCAAGTAAGATACCTTCCCATAATGTATTATCTAAATCCCATACAACGCACTTCACTTTTTTATTCATAGCATTTTCTCCTTTCACTCATAACTAAAGAATCCTTTTCCTGACTTTTTCCCAAGCTGACCTGCATCAACCATTTTTACTAATAGCGGACACGGACGGAATTTAGGGTCTTTATAGCTTTCGTATAATACAAGAAGTGAGTTCAATATAGTATCAAGACCAATTAAATCAGCTGTTGCAAGGGGTCCCATTTTATGCCCAAATCCATCTCGAAAGATTTTATCGACATTATACGGTGTTCCTACTTGATCTTGAACCGTCCAGATACTTTCATTAATAGTCAACATCAATACACGATTTGAAACAAATCCAGGAAAATCATTTACAACAACTGGATTTTTACCAAACGATTTTAGAAAGTGTTTGGTAGTTTCAACCGTATCATCAGATGTTTCATGGCCTTTAATTACCTCAACGAGTTCTTTTAAAGGAACAGGATTCATAAAATGAGCGCCGATTACCTTATTTGGATAATGCATAAGTGCTCCGACCTTTGTAATAGAAATGCAACTTGTATTTACAAAATATATTGTATTTTCATGACAAATATCTCTTAATTTTTCATAGATTTTTTGTTTCACCGACCAATCTTCCGTTACATTTTCAATAATAATTTCTGCTCTTGCAAAATCGTTAATATTTGTACTAAAATGAATATTTTCAAGTACCTCTTCAAGAGAGGGCTTAACTACTCTTTTTCTTACTAGCTGCACTAATTTGAACGTTTTCCTGATATTTTCTTCTGCATCTTGAAGTTTTTCTTCATTTATGTCAGTTAATATAACCTTATAACCATTCATTGATAAATCTAGAGCCATATCGGCACCCATAACTCCGGCCCCAACAACACCTACATATTTCATCTCCATTTTCCTACCACTCCTGTTCGATTTAAAATATTATTAATATATGAAACTACTTCTTCAGGCAACTGATTGATAAAAAAATGATCCCCGTTAAATTCATAAAAACGACAGTGACTTTTTGTATATTGACCCCATTCATCTAAATCAAAAAGCACGGACGGCAAATCATGTTTTCCATAAAAAATAGAAATATCGCACTGCACAGAATGAACAGCTTGACACTTATATGTTTCTAGCAATTGAAAATCTGCTCTTAATACAGGTATAAAGAAGTCGAGAATTTGATGATTCCTCCTATATTCTTCAGGTACTCCCCCCATATTAATAATGGCTTCCTTGAGCTCGTTATCTGGCAATTGATGAAAAACTTTTTTCTCGGCGATATGTGGGGGAAAACGCCCTGAAAAAAATACATGCACAGGCTCTTTTTTCTTTTCATCTTTTATTTTTCTTTGTAATTCATATGCTAGAAGTGAACCCATACTATGTCCAAAAATCGCAAATTCCTCATCATAACTTAGATGCGGCTGAACCTGTAAGTAAAGATCTTCAACTACTGTCAGTACGTCATGGAGCAACGGCTCCGCCATCCTTGTTCCATGTCCCGGTAATTCTAGCGCTACTAGTTCAAGCGACTTATCTAAAAATCTTTTCCACGAACTAAAGATTGTGCTTGAACTTCCTGCATATGGTAGGCAGAATAATTTCATAACAAAGTACGCTCCTTTTCACAAGCATCCACTAACCACTCTAAATACTCTTTTTCCATTTGAATAATTCTTTCTAAAGGCTCCCCTATACGTGTCGCATAATCTAATATATGACTTTCTGAAAAAAACATTTTTGCAGCCTGATACCGAGCTTTTTCCCATTCTTGTATCGTTTCATTAAATAATTCAATAATGTTCTTATCCATAGATGGAAGATATGACAAACGATACTGCTCAATTTTTTTTGTATTCATTATTTGATTAAATGATTGAAGTAACTTTTCGGAATTCGTGATTGTATGTAACCGATTGATAAAGAGCTTAAAACTTTCTAAACCATTAAACATTATCTTTATGTTTTTAGTCATATTTTGAAGAAAATAAACTTCTCGGTCTTGAAACATAAGTGCATTATCTTTTTTTTGTTTTGAATCATGATAAAAAGCTGCATAAGAGTGAAATGTATGATGAGGGTTAAAATTGTCATGAAATCCATAGTATCCCTTTTTTACATCTTGAAAAGAAATCTGACGAATTTCATATGACAAATTATCATAATAACGGTTTTCTAAAATAGTAAACTTTTGTTCATTTTCTTGGATGCCAAAAATTAATACACAGTTGCGCTCATGCTTAGATAAGTATTCCGATCTGTAGGGCTGCGCATACATATCCATCCATATAATGATTGGTCTTTCTTGAAGCAGATCTTTTTTTAAACTCAAAATGAGATCATCATTTTTAAATTGTTTATCTGTAAAAATCCCTTGCAGATTCATTAGCTTTTCAGGATTATGTACAGACATACTTTCCATTTTTAAGTAACCATCTTTGTCTGTAACATATGAATAACTGTCATTCAGGAGGTATGGATAAAGCTCTTCATGAAACGAGCGCACTACTGAAAAATAACAATTAAAAAAACAGCTTCGGTAAAATACGTCATTATATGGCTGAATATGACGGATCTGCTTGTCAACACTCATATACTTTACCCCTTTTGGTTTATATTTTAGTGAAACTTTTGATAATTCTAAATACACAACCATCTATGAGCATTACATAAAAACCAATAGATAAATAACGAAGTGAATAAGGCCCCCATATCAAAATCAAATCCCAGGGCAAACCTTTAAAGAAAACTTGCGAGATCAAACTCGGTATCAAGAAACCTAATATCAAAACAAAAAGCCACATTGCTATCGATAAAACTACTCGGCGGTTTAGTACCTGCCACCCTCTTATTCCTCGGTGCATTTCTTTTATAAAAACGAATGCACGATACGTGATGATAAAATTAACAAATATACATAATGTAAATACAATCACAGATAACGCGTCGATGAATTGAAAAGGATCAGTCATATTACTGTTTGCTTTTTCATTCGCTACTGTATGCAACACTTTCCTGGCTGCCAGCTCTGTATAAGCACTGTTCATATTTGCTAGAACACCAATAGCTAGGTTCTCTTCCGGCCGGATGATGAAAAAAGACGAATAATTGGGATTAGAACCTCCATGAAAAAGTTCTTGCGTATGGTGTTTATCCTTTTTTATATACCACCCGTAGTTATAGTACACTCCATACTCCTCTGTTCTAACTTTCAAATCCGGTTCATGACTCTTTTTTATAATTGAATTGTTTTCGTTTAATTGATACTGAAGCCATTTTGCCAGATCATTTGCATTCATAATGATATAGCCTGCTGGTGTATTTCCTTTATATTCAGGTGCTTCGTATGCACTGGCTTTAAAAAAATTCAGTTTAAAACCTTCTGCAAATTCGTCTTTATATACATCCTGCCTTCCTGCATACGTACGTGACAAATTGAGTGGTTTAAAAATCTGCTCAGTTATATATTCTTCATACGTCTGCCTTGAAATTTTTTGGATGATATAACCTAGTACGTCATAATTAATAGTAGCGTATTGAAATGCAGTTCCTGGCTTACGATCGAGTTCAATCCCATTGATATTCTCGACTGTGTGCTGTAAAGCTTTTTCACTAGAATCCGCTTTTATACGAGCAATGGATGATAAAGGAATACCACTTGTATGATGAATCAATTGTTCAATTGTTATTTCTTGTTTTTCCCCATGGTACATAGCATGAAATCCTGGTATATATCGACTAACAGGTGCTTTTAAATCGATTTGCTCATTCTGAGCGAGCGTTAAGATTGCCAATGAAGTGAACGCTTTCGATGTGGACCCTAGCTCAAACAATGTTGAACTAGTAACCATTTTATTACTATGGTCATTTATGTGACCAATCCCCTTGCTATAAATGACGGTATCTCCTTTAACAACAACAACTGACATACCTGGAATCTTACTTTTTTTCATTTGTTGTTCAATAATTTGATCCAATGCATTGTAATCATTTTTCGCACTACCCACATCAGCATTCATCACAATAACCAATAAACAGAGAGTACATATTATCCAAACCTTTAATATAGAAGGTAATTTTTCAGCTCTCATTACCTAAACAATGAATCCATTTCTTCTAAAGATATAGAGGCTGTCTCAAAATCGGATGGTGTAAACTCGGTATAATTCTTCTCACAGCAATGGTTTGTTATTAGCTCCAGCTGATACAGCAGTTCATCCATTAATTCCTCCATCTGCTGAATTTCATACGTGTGGTGGCTGAATGCCAAATTAAAAGTAAGTTGTTGATTATGAATACTTGCAGTTAGATCCAAATGTGTAGTCAGTTGATTTTCTGGCGAAGACTCATTTCCAGAATTTAAATATGATATACTGTAACCACATTTATCAGTTAACATTTGATCAATTTCTCCTAAATAATTAAATCTTAATTCTGGTTTTTGATGAGGAAGAAACTGATTGTTTAAGTAAGCCAAAATACCATAGCCCATCCCTTTTCGCGGAATCTGTCTGAATGTTTCTTTTACAGAACGTATATGTGCCGATAAACTCTGCTCCACACTGAAATTAGCAGGAAACATTGTAGTAAACCACCCTAACGTTCTTGAAAAATCCATATTCCCTTCCATCTGATCTCTACCGTGCCCCTCTAATTCTAATGAGACGATATTTTGACTTGTACATTGATGACAAGCACGTGTTAGAGCCGCAAGCAGCAGTTCATAAATTTGCGTTTGATAAGCTCTATTCGCTGTACTTAGAAGCTTCTCAGTCATACTTAAATCTAATTTCCGTTGCATTTTCATACTATCTTTTACTTTTTCCTCTCCTTTATTTTGATTATATAAAAGCTGGATGCGTTTCACTTCTTTTAGCCAATATGCCTGCTCACTTAATAATTCTTCAGATTTAGCTAATTCATTTACCTTCTCCGCAAATACTTGGTATGAATGAGTTTTTAAAGGCACTCTCCATGTTTCACCCTTACGAATAGCATTATAAATATTCAGAAAATCTTCTATAAAAACTTGCCAAGATACACCATCAACAATAAGATGATGTGCTGTGAACAGCACCATAGTTTTATTTTTCGTTTTAATTAATCCAATTTTCAATAAAGTATCACTATATATGTCCATAGTTTCTCTTAATTGTGGTCCAAGTCGCTTTATTTCCTCATCTACTTGATCCTCAGTTAACAAGGATAAGTCATAACTTTTTATTTCTATATCCTGCATAGCGTTGTCATAATAAAGTCTATTATTTTTGGTTTTTACCTTTATCCTTAATGCATCATGATGATTTGAAAGAATCTGTACAACTTCTTTTACTTCAGCCTCTCTTATTATATTTTCCGAAGATAACATAACAGATTGATGCCAAAAAGCAGGTTGATTCAAACCTAAACACCAAAACCATTTTGTAATAGGCGTTTCCATTACTTCCCCTTCTGTTTGTGCTTGTGGAATTTCCCTTACTGGTTGATTTTCCACAACACTTGCTAGCTCTTTGAATACGGGATAAGTAAAAATGTCGTTTGTTTTTAAATACAATCCTTTTTCTTTTAATTTAGATACATATTGGATAGCTTTAATTGAATCTCCGCCTATTTGATAGAAATGATCCTCTAACTTAATATTCTGTCGCCCCAGCACTTCTTGTGCAATTTCTAACAAAAGACCCTCTAATGCTTTTTGTTGGTTGTTCAATTCAAGATGACTACCCAAATGCTTTAAATCTGGAGTTGGCAGTGCACCTCTATTTATTTTTCCATTTTGTGTCAAAGGGAGCCTGTCTACAGGAACAAAATAGGATGGAATCATAAAAGCAGGAAGCAACCTCGCAAGTTTTTTTCTTAAAAGAAAGGTTGTTGATTCTTCCGTCTGTACAATATATGCCACCAACTGTTTTTGCTTATGTTCATTATCAAACGCCACAACTACAGCTTCTTCAATTTCATTCAAAGAAAGTAATGTCAATTCAATTTCATCTAATTCTATTCGATAGCCTCGTATTTTAACTTGGTTATCTTTCCTTCCTAAATATTCAATTTTTCCATTTTCCAATCTTTTCCCGAGATCTCCTGTTTTATACATCCTTTTGCCCGTAACAAATGGATTTTCCATAAAATTTTGTTCCTGTAAATTTAGTCGTTTCCAATACCCTTTTCCTATTCCATCTCCTGAAATAAACACTTCACCAATTTCCCCTGGCATTACTGGCTGACGCAACTCATCTAAAAGGTAAATCTCCGTATTTTGAATAGGCAAACCGATTGGAACTGATTTATGTAAATCCGTATTTACATCATATTTATGAATCATACATCCCACTGTAGCTTCAGTCGGTCCGTATTCATTAAAAATTGTGATTTGGTTCTTTCCTGCTTCTACTATTTTTTTTGCTAAATCCGTTGATAACTGCTCTCCCCCAACAATTAATCTCTTAACACTGGATTTTGATATATCACAATCTTTTAGTAAAGATAAATGTGCAGGTGTTAATTTGATCACTGTCGTTTTATTTTCTCTAAATATGCGTTGAATAACGAACTCTGTTGTATCTTCTTGTCTATAAATAACAATTTTATTCCCTGTTATTAAAGGCGTAAATATAGAAGTAACTGTTAAATCAAATGAAATGGATGAATATAAGGCAAAACTATCTTCATGAGATGTTATATAATTTTTAGAGGAGGATGTAATATAATTCACAAGATTTTGATGTGCAATAATAACCCCTTTAGGCTGGCCAGTAGACCCTGAGGTATAAATCATATATGCAGTATCTGTTGGGGAATTTATTGTATGCAAGTATCCCGCGTCATATGGTGTAAAAATACTCAACTCAAAGCGAATAATATTTCCACTGAATGTACAGTTTTTTATCTGCTCTACGGTTGAATCTGTTACAAGAAAAGTTGATTCACTATCTTCTAATATAAAATCCATACGCTCTACAGGATAATCAGGGTCAATGGGTACATAAGCACCACCCGCTTTTAAAATCCCAAGCAGCAAAGCAATCATTTCTGGAGAATGATTCATACAAACTGCAACAAAATCGTTACGCTTTAAGCCTTTTTCTAAAAAATAACGGGCGATTTTATTTGAATATTCTTCTAATTCCTGGTAAGATAACACTTTATTTTGATCTTCAATTGCTATCTTATTTGAATGTAATCTTACCTGTTCTTTAAATAGCTCATAAATAACTTTTTCTTTAGGATAATCAGTTTTCGTCTGATTCCACTCATAGATTTCTTCTTCTAACTCATGATTATTTAAAAGGGATATATCCTTCATACAAATTTCAGGATTCTGTAAAACATTTTCAATTAATATATTTAAGCGTTCATTTAGAAGATCTATCTCGTCTTCCCTATAGTCTAATTGCTTATAATCAAACTGGAGTTCTATAGTCCCGCTCTTATCCCATTCCTTTATCACAATTTGTAAGGAATACGGTTGATATCCGTTATAAAGTTCAATGTATTCTACTGAGTTCCCATCAATATCAGATACCATATTAGTACTATATGAATTAATATAGATTTGAAAAAGCTGTTCATAACCTTCTTTAGCTAACTGTAATTCTTTTACAAGTACGTCATATGGATAACGCTGATGTTGAAAATATTTTAAGTATGTTTTATTGATTTCTAATAAAAAAGTTGAAAAGGGTAAATTTAAATTTATCTTTTTTCTAAATGGCATTGTACTAACAGTCATTCCTGCTGTTGCCTTTTCCTTATTCCCTGACCTATTAAGAACAGGTGTTCCTATAATTAAATCATTTTGAGCAGATGCTTTACTTAAATAACAGAATACCGCGGCTGTAAATAGTGCATTAAGAGAGCATCCCTGTTCTTTTATGAACTGATAAATCTTTTTTGATTGGACAGCACCAATTTTGAATGTCTTTCGATTCCCATTAATTTGCTCAGAACTTTTCTGCAAATAGATTCCTTTCAAATCTGAAAATTCGTTCTTCCAAAAATCTTCATCTTTCTTAAATCGTGAAGATTCCATATATTTTTTTTCTTTTTCACCCCAGATATAATAATTGTCGGATTTTTCAATGGGATTTTTTTCTTCTACGAGTTGCATATAAAGTTTCTCAATTTTATCAATAATAATTTTCATTGACCATCCATCAGCAATAATATGATGACACTTGATAAGATAACCACATGTATTTTCATCAATCTTTAGTACAGCAAATTTAACAAGCGGATTTTCCAAAAACAAGAATGGTTGTTGAAATTCTCTTTCGGCCCATTGTAACATGCTTTCTTTCGGGCACTCATCGCTAGAAAAATCGTAGAATGGAATCTTTATATGATTATTTTTTTTAATATATTGTAAGACCTCCCCATCCTTACTAGTTAAATGGACTCTTAATGCCTCTGTTGTTTGAATACACGACTGAATTGCTTGCTCTAAATACATAAGATTTAGTTTTCCTGTTATTTGAATAATGCCGCCAATATGGTTTATAGGAATCTCTGGATAAAAATATTCAATGTTAAGTATTCTTTTTTGAGGGTGTGTCAACGGAATATATTGTAATTCGACAACCAAAAATGCCACCTCTTTCTTCAAAATGTAACCTGACATTATTGAACCATATTGTTCTAATATTGTACATTTCATTTCCACTTTTCTCTATATTTCTCAAGTTTCCTGTGGATACTTTTGTTCATTATTAAGACTTAGGGCATTTATATAGAGTAAAATTCCCCTTCCAATCTTTATCATTGGGATTTTTTATTTCAACCAATATATACCTTTATTTTTTTACCTTTCATGATAAAATGTAATTGATTTTTATACTCAAAAAATATTTTAAATTATCAGTCTTTTTAACTTGAATATCTATAACGGAATTTGGGGGAAAGCGGGATGGGAATACATACAAAAAAATTTATTAATAATTTAGAACAAAAAATAACATTTTGCCTGGGGAGAGTATTAAGATCCTTACAATATGATGAAAAACATACATCTAACCAAGTCATTCAAAATATTATAAACGATATCAATATAATGATGAGCTTAATTGAGGTTTATATGGTTATAGAAGAAGAATCTATCAAAGAATTAAAACATCTTCATACCCAACTAATTGAGACCCGATCCTATATTGAAACGGAATACGAGAGATTACAAGTGAGCAGTTAAAAAAAAGAATTAAAATATATTAGGATGTATATTAATTTGATTCATTCTTGAAATTGTATATAATCATCAACTACTAAACAAAGTTTTTTTAATCATTACTAAACCCTGTATATGTATATTAATGAACGAAATAACGAGGTTACGGATAGTACATGAAACAATTATGGTATGTCATCTATATATAAATTTGTGGCGTATTTAAATAATAATGGTGAGATAAAAGAAAAGAGGCAAGTTTATGGAGATATATGCAGTTAAAATTCTTGATATAACTAATGAGCAATTAAACACCCTCAGTTTATTAATTGACACTAAAAAAAGAAATAGAATTGAAAAATTTATAAAAAAAAGAGATAAACTTAGAGCTTTAATTGGGGAAATATTACTAAGATCAGTAATTAATCAAAAGTTCAATATTCATCATAAAGATATCATGTTTTGCAAAAATAATTACGGAAAACCATATTTAAAGAATCATCCCACTATTTCATTTAATCTATCTCATTCCGGAGATTTTGTTGTATGTGTATTTGATAATCATCCTGTAGGAATTGATATTGAAAAGATAAAAATTATTGAGTACATTAGTTTAGCTAAAAAATTTTTTACAAAAAAAGAATACAACTATATAATGAAAGGTGATTTCCGACAACAACTAGATAAATTTTATGATATATGGACGTTAAAAGAGAGCTTTATTAAATGTTGTGGTAAAGGTTTATCCTTACCCTTAAACTCTTTTTCTGTTGAAATATATGGATGCAACGACATCAAATTAGTTACAGATAGTAGTTCCGCAAAATATACTCTTCAAATTTTAGAAATAGATCCCGAATATAAAATGTCTATGTGTACATTACATACAGATATTACATCTAACATAATAATTTTAAATCAAAATGAATTGATTAATAAATATTGCGAAATCTATACAAAATAATATATATACTAATAATGGGTATTGGTTCTAGTGAAAATACATAATAAAGAATGAAAAAAATATGCTACCTAACGGATTTGCATCTTATTCCAAAAATCCAAACAATTACTGAATGGATTTTCTCTCATTTTGAGCAGACTCACCTTATAAATCTTGTCGTCTTTTTGAATCATTCGCATCATCTTGATTCCAATAACCATCTTTTTTATTGTCTGAAACGTTTTCAATCCAAGCGCATTACGAATCCATTTTCTCTTGCTCATAAAATTCTTTTTATAACTCAACAGCTTGTATTTTTATAAGCATTCATATATTAACCTAAATCCCCCACGACGAATCGTGAATAAAGCCTTTGATTTATATTAATACTCCTGTTAACTTGTAGGATGGTGATAGGTTATTTTTAGTGTGAGTTTTCTGAATTTTCAGGGTGTAATTTTTATAAATTCGATTCAACTGAATCGTTTTCGAATCAACTCTGCTCAAGTATTGATGGACCTTGAATCATTTTCGATGCAAAAAGATTGGATTCATACGACATTTAAAGAAGAGATAAGTAATGAAGCAAGATATATTGAACATCGAACCGGAATATTTCTGCAAAATCATGAACTATCTAAATAAACCTATTTACATAACCGATAAGAACGGAACGACTCTTTTTGTCAGCGATATGAGCTGCAAGCTGTTTTGGAAAAAAAAGAGGAGTTAATCGGAAGAAGCGTCTTTGAATTAGAAAAAGAGGGGGTTTTCAAGCCATCTGTGACAAAAATGGTGTTGGATAAGAAACAAAATGTCAACGTTATCCAACATTTCGGCGATGGAAAAGGAGTGGCAACAGGACATCTCATTTTGGATGAGCATGGTGAACCCAAATATGCAATCGCTTTTGGTTATGACATTCCGGATTTCGACGATTACTGTTCCAAAATTAAAATTGAAGAATTGGAATCTGCTCTTCGGTTTTATTTACACGAATTGCAAAAGCTCAAAGCAAAACTTGTAAGAACCAAAGAAGTCCCTCCTTTTATCGGACAAAGCAGGGTCCATGACATACTCAAGGAAACGATTGAAAAAGTGGCAGGCGTGAAAACGACCGTTCTCATTACAGGTAAGACAGACGTTGGAAAAACGCTTATAGCTGAACGTATTCATGATTTAAGTGAACGAAAAGACCGTCTGTTTATCCATCTTAATTGTGCGGCGATTCCGGAATCACTTCTGGAATCCGAACTATTTGGCTACAAAAAAGGGGCGTTCACAGGAACAAATGCAAACGGAAAAGCTGGGCTTGTCAAGCTTGCAGAGAAAGGCTCCCTTTTCTTGGACGAGATCGGTGACCTCCCCCTTCATTTACAACCAAAACTCCTTCAATTGCTGCAAAATAAAACGTACATGCCCATTGGAGCTTCCGACACGGTAAAAGCCGATGTGCGTATCATCACCGATACCAATTGCAATTTGGAGGATATGGTCAAAGAAGGGAAATTCCGGGCTGATTTATATTATCGACTCCATATTTTGCCGATTCATGTTCCGCCGCTTCGTGAGCGGAAGGAAGACATCTTTTATCTCCTTCAACATAATTTGAAGAGATTTAATTTCTTACATGACCATAAACGAATATTTTCCACAAAAGTGGTCGAAATGCTGCAAAACTATCGTTTGCCCGGGAATGTACGCGAATTGGAAAACATAGTTGAGCAGCTCGTCATTATGGCAAAAGGAGATGAAATTTCCATTGATGATTTACCAAAATGCTTGGTCGATTCAGCCTTTGAACAAGAGGTTCCCATCTTTCCAAATAAAGGAATTTTTTTACATGAGGTTTTGGAAAGAGTCGAAAAAAATGATCACACATGCATTCCATCATTATAAAACAACCCGTGAGGCAGCAAAAGTACTAGGCGTTTCCCAGTCATTATTCATGCGTAGGCTAGCGAAATATGCGATTATGAAAGAAGAGAACTAAGCAGGAACGAAAATTGAGCAGGGGGCCCCGTCCAATCGCTTCGCTATCAAGCTAACAAAACAAATGTCATCCCCTTAACACCCTTTAATTGAATTTTAGATTGATACTTGTAATTAATTATCAATCTAAAATTCATTAAATCGAAATCTGAGAATCCGTTTTTCTACATTACCTCTATATTAATTTTATAAACAACCTTATTGTCATAACCGAAGCGATTCCATAAAAAAGAAATCTAACAAGCTATAAAGCCACTAGATTTCTCTTTTGTTTTTCTTTATATTTCGCATGAATGGTCAGTTCACTTTATTATCCCTATTCAAATTATTTTTGCATTGTTATCCATTCACTTCGCAATATCCCCATTATGATACGATCAAAGCTCTTTCCATCTCGCTGGACAGCTTTTCTCATACATCCCTCTACCTTAAATCCAACCTTTTTATACACTTCAATTGCTGGTTTATTATATGAAATAACATCGAGTCCTACACGATGTAAGTTTAATTCATGGAAAGCATATTTCAAAATAAGGCGTAATCCTTCCGTACCATACCCCTTACCTCTATAATTTTTATCACCTATACCAATTGCTAGCAAGCCCGTTCTATTATTCCACTCTATGCTATGAAGCGCCACAAAACCAATTAAAATATCATCTTGAATTGTTCTTAGCATAAAAGAAACACCATTTGATTTTCTTCCTTTTAATAGCTCATATTCCTTTATTTCATGTAAAGATTGTGGAACTGCTATATCCGTATCTACATTTCTTAAATACTCACTATCTTCTTGCCAAATAGCCATTCTTTCAACGTCCTCAGCTCTAATTGCTGATAATTTAATATTTTCACCTAGAAAAAGATTATTCACTGTCGTGTTCATTTCAAAAATCCCCCTTTTCAATTATGGGGATAGTTCTGTAATTTATCAGGCCTATCTATCCCCTCGTTCCATAATCTTCACTAAAAATAAGATATTTACAATAAGCGATGACATTGGCACATCTCCTTTGAATATGATTACATTCATTATATATATTTCAGATTATTCATTCAACTAACTATTTAGTCTCCCTGGATGGATGTATGACTAATATTCACTACTTTATCCTTATATTATTAACTATTGACTTTTTATTTTAAAGATTGGCTCTATTAAAGTACAATGTTGATTTTTGCCTTTTTCTTGTTCAACGAAGGTTAATTGCGCAAGAAGGAAAAAACAAACTTTTAATTGAAATTATTAGGGTCATTTTAATGAAAGGAGAGATTGTTCATGGAATTATCAAGGTCTCAACTATTTGCTTTAGAGCATATTACAAAGTATGCAAGGAACCATAAACATGAGGCTAAAGCAACAATTAATCATATACTTAAAATGTCTAATATCTCGGATAAAATATTTGAAAATGCTGTCGCTAATTTAAAGTCTCACGCAAGGATTGGTCTACATTTTCATCCAGATAGACTAGATTCGACTATGAAAAGCGTTGCTGAAGCACTGCTTGAACAGGGAATATATAAGAGCCAGTTTGAAACATTTTTATCTAACGGCAGCGTATCCGCTTACCCTGGTGGTGAACGCGACCTTTGGGAGAAGAGAATTTTTGGAGGAGCATATCAACTAGAGGGCGCAACCAATAACCAACGGCCTAAATATGGAGCACTAAATTTGATGTTACATCCAAATGGGCCTGCTCCACGTTTTGGATCATGCTATTTTCTTCTATCTCCTAAGGTCTCTTATCGTTCCACATACACGTATTTAGATTCGCATCAAGACCCAAAAGAAAAGGGTACTTATGAAGAGTTTGACATCATTTTGGCTGCTCTCTTGGAAGAGGCGTTCTTTAGAGATTTTGCAATCGGTGAAAGAAATCTGACGCCGGCAAAATTAATCAATCATTTGCTGGTTAATCTGGAAAATCCGTTTACGGACCTAGCAAACAAAGAGCCAAACCGTAATCTTAACCACTATATTGAAGCCCAGGTTCATGGGGATATTTCTCTTAAAGAAGACGTGGAAGTGCTTGTTGCAGATCCTTCATTCAAGGACACTCATGTAGGGAGAACCTTAGAACAAATGTGCCTTAAGTATTCCATTGATCTTTATTGGCACATGGGCTTTGTACTTATGGTAGACGAGGTTCCTGCGGATTTTAGAGGTTCAACAATGCCTTCCTTGGCAAGACACATTGCACGAAATAATTTTATCGATGCGAACATAATTGGATCTGCTGTAATGGACTTGAAACGCGATCCAGTATCTTGGAGCGATCGCGGAACTTATAAGGAGGTGCTTCAGGAACTAAAACTATTGTGGCACGTTTTAGTGAGATATGGAAAGCCAAATCGAAAATTGAACTAAAGGTTGCATTAGTTGAAGAAGAAATATGGGAAATGATAAAACTTTTTTATCAAATTGGCTCTGTTAAATTTTAATGTTGATATTTAGATAAAATTGAAGGGGAACCTTTTTGCAAGGTTTCTATTAAATGTTTGTTGTCTTTTAGGGTTGGCATTTCTTTAATCAACGCAAGTAGTTGCTCATCAACTTTTTCAATATCAGACATCCTTATCACCTTTCCATAATCATAAATTGAATTTTGATAATCTTAAACTATCATAAGTATCCGTCATTTCAAATACAAATGAAGATAGTAGGAATTCCTTAATATTGTGTTTAGTGCTTTCGTTACTACTGCTATCTACAAACAAGAACCAAGCAAGATAATTGTCTAGATACTTTGTAGCCACACCATTAAAACGGTCAATCCATTGCTTCAATCGAGAATGGAGACCATTAACATTTTGAATATGATACAAACCTTTGATCACGTGCTTCCCATCATTTGATTTAATTCGATAATGTTCTATCCCTTTTTCTTTTGCATAGGTTTTGTAAGCCCTCCAAGCATGGAGAAGATTACATTTACAAATGCATAATTGGCCCAAGGCAATATAGACTATACCACTAGGAGCCATAATTTATTTTAATTTTTTTACACACCATTTCTTATATGACTTTCGCTGGGTTTTAACGGTTCTTTTATTTATTGTGTTCTTTCGTACGTTTGTTCAATTTTCTTTGCAAAAAGTTACATACAAAATGCCGCTTTCATTGTCGTTTGTCCTTATTGGATTTTTCATTTGGATTGCTGAAAACATCGCTACCCTCTTTGGCGCATGGCAATATCCGAATCAGCAAAAAACGTGGAGCCCTGTGCACATTGGAAAGATTAGTTCCTAGTTTTTACTCGTTGTCATTAGCATCATGATTGTCGCTCAGCTTAAACATTTGAAAGAACATAAAAACAAGCCAACTTCCATTTAGAAAGTTGGCTTGTTACATTTTACTTTTCTATTAAAGAATGCTAATTTCTAATACCAAATCGTCTCCGCATAATTATAAGCATCACTATTTGGAATCGCATGTTTTCCTTGAGCTTGTGCTTTCCTTGGATCTAAGTCATATACCATAGGCGTATAGCAAGAGGTTTGCCCTTTGTTCACAACACCATTTCCCCCTGCACTTCCGCAAGTGTATGCTTTCCCATCCGTTTGACGAACAATTCTTGCATCTGCTTCATTATCATAAACAGCTGCACGAGTTACAGTTACTTTCGCCCATGCTGTTTTACATGTTGTACTAAATTTTAATTCCACGTATGAGTTTGAATCAATCCATTTCTTTTCTTTCATTACTGCTGATTTATCACAACTATTGTAGTAAGGGCTCTTCCCATCATAGGAATGATTTTCTGCATATGCTTTATTATTCATAATACTAGAGGTACTAAACAAGCCGGTAAAAATAAGAAAAGATAAACAAAGACAGGCTCTAGCTTTCTTTAAAAGCTTCATAGAATTCAGCTCCTTCACAAGTAAAGTCATTATTTTGAAATACTTTATTAGTAACGTGCTGTTTTCCCATAACCATTATTAAACGTAACCCCTTCTGCATCTGCTGTATATCCAAATCCAGCAGTTAAATCAAACACCATTCCTGTATACGTACTTGTTTGTCCTGTTTTAATTGTTCCATTTCCACTATTAGAATCAACGGATTTTTGGAATACCCCGTTTTTATATTTGTTTATAACCGCATACGCATACACGCCTCCGGAAACAGATGGAGCAGGATTATCAAGAACAAGCTTTGACCATGCCGCATGACATTTATTGCTATAACGAAGATAAACCGTCCCAACCTTTTTACCGCCCTCATAAACTGCAGCGGACTTTGCGTTGAATGCATCCGAATCACATGTTGCACTTCCTCCATAAACTTTCGTTGTCGTAGGGTTTTTTCCGTCATAGTAACTACTTAAATCAGAAGCTGCAAATGTACTTTCTTGAAAACCAAACAACACAGCCACACTAGCTGCACTTAGCATACAGATCTTCATGAACTTTTGAAATTTACGTACCATTTTAGATTCCTCCCTCATTTTGTTTTTGCAAAAAAACAATTCAAACTTATGTAGTTCCCTCCTTTCACACTTTCTAGTGGAATCTTATAAAACAGATTTGACTATGTAAATCATCTTAAGATTATTGGAATATATGAAGAATTCTACTTATCACTTTGAAATGAAAACTTGAGAAAATATTTACATTTGTGTTTCTTCATATGAAAATTAACATAACGACTGTCCTTACATACATAGAAAAAAACCGATATTTGTTTTTTTATACAAATATCGGCCTTCTCTTCTTTCAAAACATCTATTATTTATATTTCTTCTTACATGTAAAACAAATATTTCTCCACTTAATACATGCTTCCAATTGACACTCTTGTTACATCTATAAATTGCTGCAGGGGCGAAGTGATCCATTTATCTTTATGCCAAGCAATTTGTGTAAAAATAGGAGCGATTGTATTCTTTAAATCTAATTCTTTCATTTTACCTTCTTGTATATCTTTTTCTACTACCATCGCTGGTAAAACTGCTATACCTAACCCTGCAATTACACATTGTTTAATTGCTTCCACACTAACAAACTCAATTTTATTTATAGGATATACACCTTCTGCACGAAATAACTCTTCAAATATAGTTCGATATGAACAACCAAGCTCTGTTAATAGAAGTGTTTCACTTTCTAAATCTTTTGTAGAAATTATAGATTTCTCAAATAAAGGATGATTAGAAAATGCTACGATTTTCAGTTCTTCTTGAACTAACGACTCTACATGTAAAGCATCTTCTGTTTTACATTCATCTAAAATAAAGGCTAAATCTAGTTTCCCATCCATCAGTTGTTCTTTTACAGCTTCATTTGAATGAGCAGGTTTAAATATCAGTTTTATTTGTGGGAATTTCGACTTAAATTCCTTTAATATTGAAGGAAGCCGATATGTACATTGACTTTCTTGTGCACCAATTACTAATGTACCAGATGTCGTTTCCTCATCTTTCACAACCATTTTCGCTTCATAACTTAGCGCAATCATCTTATCCGCATATACTAGAAACTTTCGTCCTGCTTCGGTCAGAAAAATACGTTTTCCTAATCGTTCGAACAATGCTGTTTCAAGCTCAGCTTCCAATGCTTTTATTTGTGCCGTTACACTTGATTGGACAAAATTCAATATTTTTGCTGTCTGCGTAAAGTTCAAATTTTCAGCCGCTGTTTTGAATGTGATTAATTGTTTTATCTCCACGATACCTGCTCCTTCAAATCGTTTTTTTCGATTGATTCCATCTAAATAATTTTCTTTGCCTATTAATATTTGTATTGTATGATAAGAACCATTAACAAACAATATTGACACATGTTACAAATTGGAGGTATTTCATATGAAAGCACTTTGTTTCGAAGAATTCGGAAATGCTGATGTGTTAAAATATCGAGAAGTTCCAGACCCAACTATACAACCAAATGAAATTCTTGTCCGCACAAAAGCGATTGGCTTAAATTTTGCTGATATATATAGACGTAGAGGTAACTATCATCTCGTTGGTAAACCGCCTTACATATTAGGATATGAAGGTTCAGGAATTGTAGAGCAAACTGGTACTGAAGTTACCGATGTTTCAATTGGAGATCGTATCGCATTTGCTGATGTACCATTCGCAAATGCAGAGCTAGTAGTTGTTCCAAAAGAAAAAGCACTTCCACTCCCTGATTCTATTTCCTTTGAGACGGCTGCTTCCGTTTTATTACAAGGGTTGACTGCGCATTACTTAACACAAGACAGCTACAAAATAAAAGCTGGTGATTTTGTTTTAGTTCACGCGGCTGCTGGAGGAGTTGGGCAGCTTCTTATTCAAATAATTAAAATGCAAGGCGCGCACGTAATTGGCCTTACTTCATCTAAAGGAAAAGCAGAAGCAGCTTATACAGCTGGAGCAGACTATGTATTTTTATATTCAGAATCATGGCGTGAAAAAATACTACAAATCACAAAAGGGCATGGCATAGATGTTGTATATGAATCAGTAGGTTCTACATTAGAAGAAAGCTTTCAAGCTACAAGAATCGGTGGTACCATCGTCTTTTACGGCATGGCCGGTGGCGATCCTGCCCCTGTTGATCCACGAATGCTGATGGACACTTCGAAAACATTGACTGGCGGGGATCTTTGGAATGTACTAACAACGTATGAAGAACGTAAAAAACGTTCACATCAACTATTTGATTGGATTACTACTGGAAAATTAAATATCGAAAATCCAACTATTTTTGCCTTAGAAAATGGTGCTGAAGCACATCGATTATTAGAAAGCCGAAAAAGTACAGGAAAAATTTTATTAATACCTTAATCATTTCAACTTAAAAATCAAAAAGGTAGCTAGAAGATTTCTTCATGCTACCTTTTTTGTGCTACCCAGAAAAGGCTTCCGAATATTGCACAATTCCTTGCACATTTTGAAGAGCATTTCCCGTTAACTCCATTGCCATAAATACTTCATCTGGTACATCAAATGGCGCACGTATATTCCATAAACTAGCTAGTTTGAAACCAAATTTCGGATAATAATCTTTATGTCCTAGCACAATTACAGAATGATAACCGAGCTCTTTTGCTTTTCTTAATACATTCGAGATCAACAAGCTTCCAATTCCTTTTTTCTGATATTCTGGTGCAACAGATACTGGAGCAAGTGCTAGCGAATCTACAGATTTATCACCATCTACTATTTTAACTTTAAATAAAAGGACGTGACCAATAATTTCTTTATCCACCGCCACTAATGATAACTCTGGAATAAACGCATCAGATTTTCTGATACGATTTACAAGTTTGTGCTCTTTCTGATCGCTAAATGCTTCATTTAAAAATGCTTGTTTTACAACCTCCTCTGCCCTGCTATAATCTTTCTCAAGTTCTTGTCTAATCTTTATATTCATAGTCTCTTATCCTCTATTCTTTCTTATCTCTTTTTGAATTTTACGAAGCGCCTTTTTCGATCCCCGCTCAATATCATGCTGCATTTTCCGCTCTTTATAATCCACAAACAACGTGTCTAAATCATACCCTTTTGGATATAGTTCCTTTGCTTTTAGCTCTAAAGAAATTCGCTTAACATTCACTTCAATAAATTCTCCATAATAAAACACAACAACGTTTTGGAAGTTATCTTTTTCTTTATATACAATTCCAAAATCATCATAGTCTAATAAATTCACACGATCTCCCTTTTCATATTCATGTTTCTCTTCTATTTCCTCTTTCACAACCTTAGGTTTTCTTATTTTACTTTCATTCAGTCTCTCCAAACGGTACTCTTTATTTTCCATATAGCCTTTCGCTCTTTGTAGTACGTTTTCTCGCACGTTCATTTTTCTAGAAATCCATAGGGCGTTACTCTCCCCCGATTTCCCTATCATTAACTTATACATCGGTTCCAATGTTTCACTATTAAACTGCATCGCTGCATTCATAAAGTCACTATGCATTTCTGAAAAGCGTTTAATTTCACCATAGTGAGTAGTCGCAACAGTTATACAACCCATATGATAAAACTCTTCTAAAATAGAAATCGCAAGTGCTGCTCCTTCACTCGGTTCCGTACCACTTCCTATTTCATCAAATAATAGAAGCGTGTTATTATTTGATACTCTCATAATTTCTGAAAGGTTTTTCATATGAGATGAAAATGTACTCAATGCATTTTCTATACTTTGATTATCACCAATATCTACAAAGATATTTTCAAAAACAGCAATCTCCGTTTCCTTATCTGCTGCAATATGAAACCCTGACATTGTCGCTAATGTTACTAAACCTATTGTTTTGAGAACAATCGTTTTCCCACCAGCATTTGGTCCTGTAATAATTAAGCTCCGATAATTTTGCCCGACTTCAAAGTTAAGCGGTACAACTTTTCCTGATAAAAGCGGATGCTTGCAATGAACTAACTTTACATACCCAAAATCATTTAATTTCGGCTCTATCCCGCCAATATGTTTACTAAATTTTGCTTTTGCAAATACCATATCATATTGACTAATCAGCTCCATATTAATCTTAATGTTATAAATGTCCTCTAAAATCATTCCTGATAAAGTAGCTAATATTTGATATTCTTCCATCGCTTCTTCAGCTTTTAAACTTGCTAGTTCCACGTTTAATTTTGTAACTGTATTTGGCTCTATAAAAACGGTAGAGCCTTTAGAAGAAACTTCAACAATTGTTCCAGCAACTTGATTTTTATAAGAAGATTTTACTGGAATCGTATATCGATCGTCTTTTTTACTAATAAAGAACTCTTGAATATATTTCTTATTTACACTACTATTTAAAAATTTATTTAAACGTTCTTTAATTTTTCCATCTACTGAATCGATACTATTTCGAATTCTTTTTAATTCTTTACTTGCAGCTGAATCAACACTATTTCCTTTGATTGAAAAGTTAATCTCTTCTTCCACACTTTTGAACTCAGACATTGAATTTGCATAAGACGCTAATACTGGTGCAAAAAACTCTTTATCCAGCATAAACTTTTTAATTTTTCGGCACCCTCGTAAAAAGTCTGATACACTAACTAGCTCAGTTGGATCTAGAATCATCCCCTTTTCCAGTTTTTGAATTGTACTATCGATATTAGAAATTCCGAAAAAAGGTACATGTCCTTCTGCATCTAATATAGCTCGCGCTTCCGTTGTTTCATTCAAACGATTTTTCACTACTTTTATACTTGCGCTTGGCTCCAATTTATCTAACAATTGTTTTCCTAATCCACTCACACAATACGATTTAACTATTTCCTTCAACTCGTTATATTGCAACTTTTCAAAAGTCATTTTATTCAATTTCTATTCTCCTCACTATGATTTACTCACATCATATATGAAGATACCTACCCATTAGATTTCAATGAGCTTTAAATAAATATAATTTTCACGTGATAAAAATAAATACAAAAAAGCTGCGGAGACACCGCAGCTTTTTACATTTACAAGGCCTGTGCATGATATAAGGAAATAAAGCCATCTCAAAAAACACATGGCTATCCCATAATCATTACACGCTTTATAAAGTATTGTAGGTATCTTCATAGGTATTTGAAATAAATCCATGACAAAATTAGGGGTATGAATTATATAAAAATCCCCTGTTCTCATCAGATTTATTTCATTCAATTTTTCCTATTTAGAACCTACCGCACTCACAAAAAGCACCTCTCATTAATTTATAATTATGTTCATTGAAATCTAATTTATTGAAATCATCATACTATATGTTTTAAAAGAAGTAAAGGTGCCATCCTTTAATACTTTAGTCGTAAGTATATATATGGATTGCGAATTCAACGTATTACGGATGTTTTCTTATTCAACATCCGATACAATTATATAAGTAAAATGGATAAGGAGCGATTCACATGACAGAACTACAAAAGCAATTCTTTTCCAGATTAAATATACAAGAAAGAGCGTCCATTTCATTTGAAGATTTAAACGAAATCCTTCATGCAATGGCTCAAGCAGTTCCATTTGAAAATTTGGATATTATTCAAGGGACAGTGAAAGAAATATCAAAAGAACATCTCCAAGAAAAAATCTTAGTTCATAACCGCGGTGGTCTTTGCTATGAATTGAATCCAACGATGTATTACTTCCTTAAAGATTGCGGCTTTGATGTTCACTTAGTATCAGGAACGGTTTATAATGCCGCTTCTAATACTTGGGCTGTTGATTCAGGACATGTAGCAACTGTTTTAAAACATAATAATGAACTTTATTTAATTGAAGTTGGCTTCGGTTCATACCTGCCCCTTTCACCTGTTCCTTTCTCTGGTGAAACTGTTCACTCTGTTACCGGAGACTATCGTATCCGAAAAGAAACAACTGCAAAAGGAAACTATATGTTAGAGATGAAAAAAAATAATGAATTTCTAGATGTTGCTTCATCTGAAAAGTGGACATTAGGCTATGCATTTTATCTTGAAGAAGTTGATGAAAGAACATTAAATGCAGCTCAAAAGATAATTGTAGAACATACAGACTCTCCTTTTAATAAAGTACCCCTTATTGTAAAACTAACTTCTGACGGGCATGCTTCCTTAACAAAAGATAGTTTTACAGTAACAAAGCAAGGGAAAAAGAGAAAAGAAGAGATTACAAAAGAGCAATATGTAGACCTATTGCAGGAAACATTTGGTATACAATTATAATCTACACGATAAAAAGTCTTGCCACTGGTGGCAAGACTCTTTATTTTATTCTGTTCACACTGATTTTTTATCTCGAACTCTACCATTATTAAAATACAGAAAGATAGGCAGCGGAATAACGATAAAACCTAAACTTTTAATCATTGTATTTTTCGCTTCCTGCTTGACTGTTTCTTTTCTATCTTCTACATTCTGATCATATTCTGCACGAATTTGCTCTTCACTTACCGTTTGTTGTGAATTTTTCTCTTCCACTAATTTCATCTTTTTAAATGAATCATAAGATTCATAGTAAGGAGGTGGACTGATATAATCTGATAGTCCCATAAATATGCCGATTCCTCCTCCAATAGATAACATCAGGGTCGCAAATAGTACTAAATGTACATATAATTGTCTAAACACATCTTCCTCCCCCTCTTTTTTCCATTTCATAATTACTAAGAAAACAAACACTATAATCGCAAGCGGTAAACCTAACATAATGAATGGAATTAGAATCAATATACTTCCACCTCCTTAATTAAATATATTTTTCTCTTATACATACATGCACTATCCCCTTTACAAATATTCGAATTTAAGAAATACATATTATGTAACTACATCTATGCTCTCTTTTTTATTTTTCGTGTAGCAGGGATTCTTTGCAATTTGTTGTATTTCATAGTTATATAGAGAATATATAAAATACATATCTAGGAAGGAAATGATTATGACAGAATTTAAAAATAGAATGGATGTATCCGATCAAGAAAAGTGGGATTTAACGGATATTTATAAAACGATTGAAAACTGGGAAAACGACTATGAAAAAGTCGAAACTTTAACAGAGGACTTAAAAGAATTCAACGGAAATATCCATGATGGTCAAAGTTTACTTGCTTACCTTACAAAAAGTGAAGAAGTATCTAGTTTGTTCAGTCTTGTTTATGCATTTGCAAGACTTCAATCAGACCTTGATACACGTGATACAGAAGCTCAGTCCCTTGTAGATAAAGCATCGCAGTTACATGTTAAAATAAGTGCTGCTCGTTCCTTCTTCTCACCCTTTTTACTTAGCGTAGACGAGAAAACATTACATTCTTATATAGAAGAGAATGAAGGCTTACAATATTATAAAGAAGACTTATTTGAATTATATCGATATAAGAAACATGTTTTAAATAAGGATAAAGAAGAAATCTTATCTCAAATGGGTGAGGCCCTCTCTTCTCCTCAACATACATATGGAATGCTCAATAACGCAGATATTACATTTGGAGAAGTTACAACCGATAATGGAAATAAAGTAAATTTAACACGCGGCATGTACTCAAAATTAATAAAAGATGAAAACAGAGATAAGAGAAAAGAGGCTTACAAAGCATACTATCAACCATATGTGCAACTAAAAAACTCCATCGCTTCTACTTTAGCAGCGGCTATAAAAAACAATGTTACCATTTCAAAAATTAGAAATTACCCATCAGCTTTAGAAAAATCTCTATTTGGTGATATGGTTCCAAAAGAAGTATATGATAATTTAATTCATACAACTAAAAAGAACATTGCATCTCTACATACATATAATCATTTACGAAAAAAGAAATTACAATTAGATGAATTAAGACAATATGATCTAAATGTTGATTTAGTAAAAGGTGTAAAGCAAGAGATTCCCTATGATGAAGCATTTGAAATCATGCTTACTTCCCTTTCTCCACTCGGTGAAGAATATCTTCAAACGCTTCGAGATTTTAAAGAAAAACGCTATATAGATGTAAGAGAATTACCTGGAAAACGTTCTGGTGCTTATAATTTCGGCGTATATGGTGTTCACCCTTTTATCCTGTTAAATCATAATGACGACTTAAATAGTCTCTTTACACTTACTCATGAGTGTGGGCATGGTATGCATACATATTATTCACATAAGTTTCAGCCGAGAATCTCTGCTCATTATTCAATCTTCGTAGCAGAAGTCGCTTCTACAGTGAATGAGATACTCTTAATCCATCATCTATTAAAAGAAGCAAAAGATATAGACGTACGCAAACATTTAATCAATCACTTTATTGATCAATTTAAAGGAACTTTCTTTACACAAGTTATGTTTGCTGAATTTGAAAAGATTACGCATGAAATGGCGCATCAGGGTAAGCCGCTAAATGCCCAAGCCTTCAATGATGTTTATGAAAAATTATTTAGAGAATACAATGGGGATACACTCGTATTCGATGAAGAAGTAAAATATGGATGGGCTAGGATTCCTCATTTTTACCGACCATTTTACGTTTACAAATACGCTACTGGGTTTGCTTCCGCAATTCAAATTGCAGAACAACTGTTAAGCGGCGATCCTATTGCTCAACAAAATTATATCGAATTCTTAAAAGGCGGAAGTTCAGATTATCCACTCAATCTTTTAAAGAAAACTGGTGTGGATTTAACAACACCACAACCTATTGAAAGTGCATTAGATCGTTTCAGTAAATTGGTTGAAGAATTTTCGGCACTGTAATAAAAAAAGCCTCTCACGCTAGAGGCTTTTTCAAATTCATTTTCCTTCCAATAAATCTTTTGCCATCTTCCGAAATTCCTGATTAAAGGCATCGGTCATTCCGTTTTGGACATTCGAGAAAAGAATGACAAAGATTCGCTTATCCCAATTGAAATTATTAAATACATTCCATCCAGCTAATACACCGTGATTGTGGTAATAATCTGGATAAATATAAAAACTAAATCCATATTTCCTTACAGGTGATACAGTGAACATATCTGATAAACTTTGTTTAGAAAGAAGCTTACCATCCATAATCCCCTCATCTAATCTCTTCATATCTTCCACAGTTGTATACATTTCACCACAACCGTATAACCAGTTCATTCTTAACTTAGGAGCAGATATGAATTCACTATCTTTCTTTGTATAACCTTCTGCGAAAAATATATCTCCAGGGAATTTTGCACCCATACCAGATTCATGCATTCCAACTGGAGTGAAAATATGTTCTTTTACATATTCAGCTAATGGTTGCTTCGAGATTTGTTCTACAATATAAGCAAGTACCATATAATTATAGTCTGTATATTTCCAACCTGTCCCTGCAGGAAATTCAAGATTTTGTGAACCAATCCATGTAACTAATTTTTGGTGTGATGCCGCATCCACCTTTCCTTTCCCTTGCTCTGGTAGTCCGGATGTATGCGTTAATAAGTGCCTCAAAGTAATATTCTTATCCGCTGGGAATGAAGGAATATATTTATTCACATTATCTTCTATATTTAATTTTCCTTTTTCTTTTAACTGCAATATAGAGACCGCTACCACTGTCTTTGTAATCGAACCAATACGATATTTTGTCCTTGGCGTCGCTAAGACTTTATCCTTCATATTTGCATAGCCATACCCTTTTCGCAAAATCACATGATTTTGATCCGTCACAAGTACCGTTCCATTAAATCCTTTTTCTTTTAAATATTGGTCTAATTTTTCTGCCGCAACCTCATAACGGGTGCGCTGCTCTATATTTACTTTTGGCTTATCATTTTCTATTTTACTATTAGAATTTGAAAATGCTTTTAATGTCTGTGTCTTATTTTTATTTGTCTGCATTAACATATATACACTTAAGCAAAAAATTGCGATAATAAAGCAAACGATTAAACATCTCTTAAACATACAGGAGCCCTCTTTTTATTCATTTTATATTGATTATCATTCTCATCGCTATTCTACCTCTATTCATCTAAAAGAAGACCTTAATTTTTGCTTAATTCTATTGATGGACTAATTTTATTACTGGAAATTAGCATATATTTTAAGCATATCTATCTACATGTTCATCATACGAAATTTCTATCTTCCTACAAAGTCTACACAATAGGAAAGTTATTCAAGGAAAGCTTTCCATATTCGAATTTTTGACCACTTTTTATTGTATTTACTTTCTTATAAAATTTCCAACCTACAATCTGATTCGTCTAACTATAATTTCGTTTTTTTATGTAACATTCATTACGATTAGCATATAAAGGAGGAAATTTATCGGGAAATATTGACAAACGAAATCGACCAGATCTCGAAATGTTCAGTTATCGAACAAATAAAAACAACATAGTTTTTATTAAATATTACGGAAAACAAATTATGATTTTAAAAGGGAAAGAAGCGGAAAAATTTTTAAGTAAAGTACATCAAACAGACAATGAAAAAGAGAGACAACTCATTATGGCCAAGATAACAGGAAATTTCAAAAGAGGAAATGAGCGAAAGAAAAATAATGATAAGTATTGAATTCATTTATATGTCATAATACCATTCTTCTAAAACACATCTCATTATACATCATATTTGAAAAAAATTGTCATTTACATTTCTTTTTTAAAAAATTTTTCAATAAACTTATTACTAAAACAAATAGTAATACTATCATACTCCCCCACGCCCACATATACCCTTTTACATCCACAATGAATCCAAAAATAGGCGGGGCTAAAATGATTGCAATTTGATTTAGCGTAAGTGCAAAGCTAACCGTAATTCCCGCTGACCCATTCCTCGATTTTTCGGCAACTTCAACCATGAAAAGACTAAACCATCCAATGCCGAAGAACCCTAATAAACCACTGAACAAAAACAATCCCCATACCGAAAAATTATATATGTTCGGTATCAAAATAAAAATTAAAATAAACGAAGCAACTACAGAAATAAATAGTGGTTTCTGGCGGTTACCTTTATATAAAGAATCACTGACTGCAGCTAAGACAATTCGCCCCAGCATCCCCAAAAATAAAGTGACCGCAAATATCTTTCCAGCCAAAACGGAAGATATAGATTTAGCAGTAATCAAAAAGTTTATAAAATGCCCAATCAACACCATTTGTAATGAAATCATACAAACTCCTGTAAACAAAACAGGATATAATTCCTTGTTACTCATTACCTCTTTTAACTGTTGCCAAAAAGAAATTCCTTTATTATTTAATGCAGGCTCATGATGAACAACAGGCTCCCTATACAGAACTAAAAACAGTACTCCTCCCGCAATGCATATACTTGAAAGAATATATATCGCGAATGACAAACTAAACTTTACAGAAAGAATTGGAATCATAGCTCCCGCCATTGCACCGCCTATAGGAATGCCAGCTTGCCTAATTCCCATAGCTAACCCTCTATTTTCTTTCGGAAACCATTTTAAAATCACCTTACTCCCCCCTGGTTGTGCGGTACTATAAAAAACTCCAACTATTGCAAGCACAAATAACAATCCAGTAAATCCTTCTACTATATGAATAAATAAAAGAGATCCACCGAGCAATATAGAACTAACTCCGATTAGTAACCTTTCATTATATCGATCTAGCAATCTCCCTACAAAAAGCATACAAAAAAGCGGCCCAATATTAACAGCGGTTAACAACAATCCCATTTGCATATCAGTAAGATGATATATCTCCTTCCAAAAAAATGCTAAAGGTCCTACTCCATATGTTATTAGCGTTGCACTTGCTTGCACTGCTGTCGCTAACAGAAGCACAAGCCATTTATACGAACTACTACACTTCATGACTTCTTCTTGACTTAGCACTTTCATCCCCTCCATTCATTTTTATTGTATGAAGATTCAGATATCATGTAAAATGAGTATTAATGATAAAAAACATCAAAATAATTGATATCTTTAGGAGGAGATTAAGTTGGACATAAAAGATTTGACTGTTTTTTCTGAAGTAGCGAAACAAGGAAATATATCACATGCGGCCCAAAATTTAAATTATGTACAGTCCAACGTGACGATGCGTATTAAACAATTAGAAAATGAATTAGGTGTGCCATTATTTTATCGCAATGGAAAAGGTGTAACTTTAACTTCAAATGGGGAAATTTTATTAGCCTATGCCCAAAAGATCATACATTTAATGGAACAATCGATTCAAGCGATCCAAAACAACGGATTACACCCAAAAGGAACATTAAAAATTGGATCCACAGAATCTACAACTGCAGTCCGCCTCCCTTCGATTCTAACATCATATTGTGAGACATACCCTGAAGTTGAATTCCTGTTAGAAACACATTCAACAGAAAAATTAATTCAGCTTGTTTTAGAAAGAAAACTGGAAGGTGCATTTATTGCTGGCAATATTCGTCACCCTGACCTCAATTCCTTCTTATTTCAAGAGGAAGAATTAGTGCTCATTAGTAAACAACCCCTATCCTCTTTCAATGATTTAGGAGAAATGAATTTGTTGGCTTTTAGTCCAGGTTGTTACTATCGTAGATTGCTAGAAAAATGGCTTCATGAAGAAGGTATTTTTCCAAAACGGATGTTAGAGTTTGGAACAATTGAGGCTATACTTGCATGTGTAAAGTCCGGCATGGGTACTGCAATTATGATAAAGTCTATCGTACAAGATCACGAGCACTCTTTAGTATTAACTCCTTTACCCAAAAGCTTCTCAAAAGTATCTACTGCTTTTATCGTCCGAAAAGATATCTTTTATTCAGGAGCCTTACGCAAGCTCATCGACATGATAGCAAGTACATCATGCAAAATAAAGTGAAATTTTAATCAGCCCTCATCAATCGGGCTTTTACGGGCAGTTAATCCTCCTCCTAACTTATATATGATAACAACAAATTTTTACATTTTATTCGAAATACTGAGACATAATATTCGCTAAAGAACCACACCTTTTTATAAATCTCAATATTCCGTCAATACTATAGATACAATAATCTTTCTCCAGCCCCCTTGGAGTTTAAAGTCGAGCAGTTAGCTTTTGCTAGCTGCTCTTTTGTTGTACAAAAACAACATCTATAGCAAAATCTCCCCTAATATTTTTGGCTAAGAAACTTTGAATTTCTTAAGCAAATAGTTGCAATTCATCAATTACAGAAATAAATATATAAAAACGCCATCCTTTCCTATAATTCTACAGAAAGGATAGCGTTTTTTCTCATTGTGAGATATTTATTTTTTTGCTTGATAGCAATATGTTGTATCCTCTAAGGAACTTCTTCCTGTTCTTTGCTACAAGGTCAGTTAGATTCAACCTTTTGGGATACTGTCATTCCGAGTTGCAATAGCCCATGTCCTTCTTCTAGTCTGCTGTATCCCAGCGACACAGTATGCTGTATTAAAACTTCAAATAATTCTGGCTCGGTAATTGTCTGATTATTCTCAGCTTCATATTGTTGAATTAATAAAGCAATGGATCCGGATACATGTGGTGCCGCCATAGACGTACCGGACAGTACAGCATACTGATTTGTCGGGTACGTAGAAAGAATCTTTTCCCCTGGAGCTAACAAATCAATGGCATCATTTGTATTACTAAAACGGGATAAGCGTTTTTCAAGATTTATCGAACCAACCTCTACCACCTCTTGATAAGCACCGGGATAGCTATATTCACTTGTCCCACCATCCCCATCTCCTTCATTTCCGGCTGCACATACTACAACAATATTCTTCTCAACCGCCTTTTGAATGGCTTTATGCAACTCGGGATTATCCTCTGGACCTCCCAATGACATAGAAATCACTCGAACACTTTCTCCTTTAGCCCCTTTCCATGTTGTTGCATATTGAATGGCCTGTGTAATAGATTCTATGGTTCCTTCCCCTGTACCAGTCAGTACTTTCAGAACAAGTAATTTCGCTTTAGGTGCGACTCCTACCACACCCTTATCATCTTCAGCGGCAGCAATCGTACCGCAGACATGCGTTCCATGACCATTGTTATCTAAGAACACATGAGGATCTCCCCCATAGTCTTCTGTAAAGTTATAGCCTCCAATAATCCGTTCTTGTAAATCCGGGTGGTCAGTTTGGCAGCCAGTATCAATAACTGCAACAACCACCTCTTCCCCCTGATACCCTTTTGCCCAAATAGACTCAGCTTCGATTAAGCGGACCCCGGGAGGAACTTCTTTTGTACGATCCTTAACCTCTTCCAATTTGTAAGGGATTAACTTGAACTTTGACATGTCTACCCTCTCCTTTTTGGGATTTTTTAGGTCATGAATCTCCATATGCATAAATCTTTAAAGTTTATTTTATATTCTACATCTATCTATAATTTACCTTGTTAATTTTCAACTTTTAAATAATTTAATTTCACTTGATTCTAATCTACTCTTATCCTTAGTCTTTGCAAACATACTAGAATACTATAGTGGGAGCTTATCCTACTACTAGGATTCCTATCATATGCCCATCAAGCTAGTGAAAAAACGCCTCCAAAATTGTACCGTATACTTTTTTCCCTTTTATTTGAATTTATTTTACACTTCTTGAAACAGGTACTCCTTTTACCTATTTCTTCTATTCGCGATTCTGTTAACTAGAAAAGAGGGGGGATTATTTGGTTCCCTTTTTGTTTGTTAGAAGGTGAAAGTATAAAGTTAGAGTTTACTGATATCATTTAGATTGATACATATCTATTCTCTTCTTCCTCGACTGGCAATAAAATCTAATTCACCTCTTGAACATATGAACGACACATATAAAGTGTATCATTCCATTAGAAAATCATATTTTATTTCATTGAATGTATAACACGATACATGTACATTTTTCTCTTTCTATTTCATTACAAAATAATTGTATTATTAACAGTATTTCTATTTCTTTACTAATGTTTTAAAGCCTAATAACATATTGGAAAATTCACTTTCGTTCCTTCTAAAATAGGTATTGTTATTACAACCAGGGGGTGAAAACATGATAGATAAAAAACGTGAATTGTGGCTTGATTCAGCAAAAGGGTTTGCGCTAATCCTTGTTGTTGCTGGACATGCTTACAATCATAATAGCCTTATAACCTATATCTATTGGTTTCATATGCCTGCCTTTTTTTTGTTTAGCGGTTATGTATCTAAGCCGGTAGAACAATGGTCACAAGTCGGACCTTATCTAAAAAGAAGAGCGCATAGTCTTCTCATTCCTTATATAACGTACTTAGGTCTTTTCACAATTATCCGCTATGCAGAAGAGCTAATCCAAGGGAATTTCTCTTTAAGTTGGTATATAGAAGACATTGGAAAGGTACTGTTTGGTGGAAGATTTATTACAAGCTATTACGGAGTATTTTGGTTTATAACTTGTCTGTTCTTTACACAAGTATTATTCCTTATTATATTTCTTATTTTTAAAAGAACAAAAACCCGCTTGTTATTCATTATCTTCTTATATATAGTGTCACATATTGAAGGAAGTTATATCTGCACATTAGGCGGCTTAGAGCCTTCTCTACATGTATGGATTCCTTGGAATATGGATGTGTCTATGCTTGCCCTTGTATATTATAGTATAGGTTATTATGTTAAACCGTATATAAAACAAATTCCTTCTGCACTTACAGGGCTCTGTATCCTATTGATAATTGGATTTATTACGATTCAGGAACTGAATCTGATGGATTATCATTTAAGTATGAAATATGTATCATATGAACACTATGGTTTGGATATAGTGATTCCACTAGTAATGACTTTTGCATATTGCGGGATATTCCAGCTGATGAAATCTGAAAAAATTCTATCGCTTTTTTCTCTTATTAATAATAAAAGCATGGCTATCATGTATATGCACATAGGAGTTAATAAAATTCTTCTTCAATTTATAGATTATGGAAATGTAATCTATACAATTGTAGGAGTAACAGCACCCCTTTTCGTTACCATATTTGTTCTAGAGAAGAAAGATAAAGTTAGGAATCTCTTCTTAGTCATTATACAAAGGCGTAGTGAATTAAGACGTTCTAAAGGGATGAGAACAGAATAAATAATGGACCAGAAAAAAATGATAAAAACAACAGTATATAAACAAGTTGCAGCATTGAAGTGATTAGACATGTTATATAACTATTGTAGGTATAGATCCTGTAGATAATTTCATAGCAAAACTGCCTTTAGGTTTAAGAATATTATTGATGCTCGATAAATTTTTTATTGAACATAGTGAATCTAAATCTTTATTTTATGAGATAGGTAGATAGAAGGAAGAATATAATTGTATCAATAAAATTCAGCCTAATACATTTATCAATTTAATAACCAATATAAAGATAAAAGGTATACCAAATAAATGGTATACCTTTTATCATATTTCTCTTTATTTTTCTTTTAGAACACTATGTAATCGATCTGGGTAATTTGTGAACATGCCTGTAGCGCCCCATCCAATTAAAAGTCTCATATCTTCTTTCTCATTGATTGTATAAGGATGGATTAACAAACCATTCTCCCTCGCCTTTTTCATATACGGTTCATCAATAATTAATTCTCCATTATCATTACGTAAATTTGGTCCAATACCAATCGCGTACTCTTTAATAGTTTGGAAATCTTGATTTGTTACGCTTTTAGGAGCATGAGTAACCCCTGACCATTCAATAATCTCATTGTTTTCATTTGGATAATACCAAAGCAGTTGCACTAGTGGAATATTTTGATTCATACTATGAATCTTTTTTAAACTTTCTTGACTAAATGATTGAATCATAACACGACTTGAAGACATATTTTGGCCAATTAAATTATATTTTTCAAGCAATCCTAATAATTTTTCTTCCATTCCCGGATACACATCGGGAGATTTTGTTTCAATATAATATTTCATACTTCTTCCATACTTTTGAAATATTTCTTCAAGTGTTGGAACTTTTTGTCCTACATATTCTTGCTTCGCTTTTTCTGGATAAGTATGATTAAACCAAGATCCAGCATCTAAACTTTTTATTTCACTTAATGTTTTTTCTCTTACTTCACCAGTTCCATTTGTAGTGCGGTCCACTGACGTATCATGCATTACAATCAATTGACCATCTTTTGTTAATTGGATATCTAATTCTAAATAATCCGCTTTCATTTTTTTCACAAGATCATATGAAGCAAAAGTATGCTCAGGGGCATGTCCACTTGCTCCTCGATGCGCAATATTTAAAAACTTATTCGTATTGAATTCATGCTTCTTTTCTGTTTTTGCATCAACTGTTCCCCCGTAAAAAAAACTACCTACTGTAAAGAAAATAAACAAGAAACTTATTATTTTTTTCATGATTTTAAATCCTTCTCCCGAGTTGTAAATTTCAACAAGTTAATGAGATTTACACGAAATAGAAGAATACCCTAAATATTATTATAAGCCTCTAATAAAATTGCAATCTTACAAATAAAATGTAATCTATGTTTCTATCTGTCATCCCCTTCCTCATTGTATAACTAACCAATTATGAAGCATTCTCTACTGTGTTCCCGTACTTCAACAAAAAAGCCATAAAACGTTTCAGAATACATTTGTATTCACAAACAGTTTTATGGCTTGTCTCAAATATCTCCGGCCTTCTATTAACTTGCTGGATTTAATCATAACAAATCTTATAAACTTTGTGAATATTTTTTGTTATATTAATTATAATAAAATGATATTCTATTATAGTAATTAATATGAACTACAAATAAAAACGGATAGAAAATTATAACAACTCATCAGTTACTATCCGCTTATTTATTTTTATCTTCCTTACTACAATTATGAAACGTATTAAATAGATGATCCATTATCTATCTTTCCCTTTCATATATGCTAAAAATTGGTATAATACGCATTTAAAATTATTTTGTATTCAAAGATGTGTTACATAGTATGCAATTTAATACCTCTTCAAGTACGAGATCCGGTGTTAAAACAACCTCTTTTGTCTGCCACCCAATGAATCCATCTGGCCTTACTAATACTGCCCCTTCTGGATTAATTCCATATAGTGTTACAAAAGTGTTATCCTGATCAATAAAATCCCCTTTTTGAGAAACCCGATACACTTCAATGCTGATCCCTAAATGAGATGCAACCGTACGTGCAGCACTTGACCAAGAATCATGTTCTGACCCAGTAAATAACACAAAACCTCTACCCAATAAATCAAGTATCGAAATTCGCTTTCCTTGATAAGCCCCCCACATATGCGGAGCGCGTGTTCCCGGTCTTCCCTTGAGCTCTAAAATGTCCATTCTGTGTGGAGTCCCATCTTGATCTATTACTGCTGCAGAACGGTACTTATACCCTACAGTAACAGCTAAACTATCCTTATTATTCAAACCTGCTTGTTTATTCATAGCACGGAATAATATGCTGCTTGCGTAATCCGTAGTTAATTGTACAACTGGACGCCTCTCCTCATGATAAGTATCCAATAATCTCGGATTCGCTTGACCATGTATAACAGCAGCTAATTTCCAAGCTAAGTTATGAGCATCCTGAACACCTGTATTTGAACCATAGCCTCCTGTGGGTGGCATAAGATGAGCTGCATCACCAACTAAGAAAACACGATTATCTTGAAAACGTTCAGCTGTACTTTCTGTCGCTTCCCAAGGTGAAATGCTTAATATTTTCACATCAAGATGTGACTTCCCAATGGCTGTTTGAATAATTTGTTGGCAACGCTCTATAGAAAAGTCTTCAGGTGTCTCTCCTTTTAAAGGATTATAGGCTACATGATAAATCCAACGATCCCCATTATTGACTGGAATAAGCGCACCTAAAACCTCAGGGTGTGAAATCATCGTGAAACCAAAGGCATCCCCTTTTATGAAATCACTCAAATCTGCTTTAAAGTAGATGTTTATATAATGGCCTCCTATCGTACCACGACCAGTCGTTGGAATGCCTGAATGTTTACGTATCGAACTTTTCGCTCCATCTGCTGCAATTAAATAATTACTATGAACAACCTGTTCTTGTTTCGTCTCACGATTTCGCACAATAGCCGTTACTCCCTTTTCATCCTGCTTGTAAGAAACAAGTTCATGATTAAACCATAGCTTTCCACCTAATTGCTGTGCCTCTTGCAGTAACATCGGTTCTAAAGTAATTTGGTAACAAGCAGTCGTCTTTGATGGACTAATCTTTCTAATCAGCTCGGACAAACTTTCATCATTTTCATACTGAACCATCTTTACCCTTGTTAATTCTTCATAGTCTGCTTCAGCGATTGTATTTACACTAACCCTTCCACGACAGTTCTCCAGCACCTTTCCAGCAGCACGAATATCCTTTTCTAAACCTAATTCCCGAAATAATTCCATCGTGCGAAAGGTAATCCCTCCTGCTTTTGGGTGAATGGCAGTAGTTGGATGTCTTTCAATAAGTAAATAATCAACTTTATGCTTTGCAAGAAATAATGCCGAGGTTAACCCTGTTAAACCTCCTCCAATAATTAAAACCGGAACATGAATGGATCTCATGTGTATTGCTCCTTTCATATAAAACGCACATAATTTTTACTGAGCTCAGTGGTTTAACTATAATAAGGAAATTCAAAAAAATATAGACTTATTTTTCACAATCATTTATCATATAGATAGAGTACGCCCCAAAATACATATGGAATCTATATGATGAATTTCTTTATATAAAATAAAGCGTAGTTCAAAACTATATACTATTAACTTGAAAATTAAACTAGCTATAAAAACAGAAAAAAGCCACACTCATTATAAATGAGCGCGGCTTTTTCTGTTCTTAATACCCCATCCCTATATGTAATTGATTGTTCATAAGCATTGTTTCACCAAATATAAATCTTCATTTTATTATCAATCTTTTTATGATGAGCCGTAAAGTTTGCAATTCCTGAAAATTTATCCAACATTCACAAGCAGTAAAAATCCCACTGATTAATGTTTCACCTTATCTAAAGGTTCTATATCTCAACTTGCCGTCTTAATGCTCCAACACCGACTAAAGAAATTTACATAATGAAAAATATTTACGTTTTGGTTCTATGAATAAAAGTGTTACTATAAATACCAGAACTATTTGAATAAAACACAACTACTGATGCGCTTTTATTATTCCATTGACTAAAGATGTAACATACATATCTACAAGTGCATCACAAAAATGAAGGACAAAGATACAACAATTTTAAATTCTCCCTTCTGTCTACAAATAAAATGGGGAATATTATGAAATACTTTTTATATTATGCTTTAAAAACTAGAATGAAAAAGAAAAGGAGATCCAATGGAAAACAAAAAAGAAACTAAAGAAACCGGATGGAACTTGGACAATAGTTATTCCCGTCTGCCGGAGTCATTTTTTTCTACCCTTAGCCCAAACCCTGTAGCCTTACCAAAATTAGTCATTCTCAATCAGCCTGTGGCAACATCCCTAGGGTTAAACAGTGAGGAACTACAAAGCGAAGATGGCGTAGCGGTTCTTGCTGGAAACCGAATTCCCGAAGGTTCTACCCCTCTTGCTCAAGCCTATGCAGGGCATCAATTCGGACATTTCAACAGGCTAGGTGACGGCCGTGCACTGCTAATCGGCGAACAGATTACTCCTTCAGGTGAACGATTTGATATTCAATTAAAAGGCTCTGGTAGAACACCATACTCCCGCCGAGGTGATGGCCGTGCCGCACTTGGACCAATGTTACGCGAATATATTATCAGCGAAGCAATGCACGCACTCGGTATTCCTACTACCCGCAGTCTAGCTGTAGTATCAACAGGTGAGTCAATCATACGCGAAACTGCCTTGCCAGGTGCAATTTTGACACGTGTAGCCAGCAGTCATATACGCGTTGGCACATTTCAATACGCAGCAGCAAGCGGTTCAGTTGAGGATCTTAAAGCTTTAGCTGATTATACGATTAAACGTCATTTTCCAGCTATTCAATCAGATGAAAACCCATATTTAGCGCTACTTCAAGAAGTGATAAAGCAACAAGCAAGCCTAATTGCAAAATGGCAACTCGTCGGCTTTATCCATGGAGTCATGAATACCGACAATATGACCATTAGCGGGGAAACCATCGATTACGGCCCATGTGCTTTTATGGATACATATGATCCAGCAACAGTATTCAGTTCCATTGATACGCAAGGCCGATATGCCTATGGTAACCAACCATATATTGGTGTATGGAATCTCGCACGATTTGCTGAAACTCTATTACCATTGCTACATGAAGACGAGGAACAAGCTGTCAAGCTAGCCCAAGATGCGATTTCAGATTTCGGTGCACAGTATGAAAGTAATTGGCTCGCTGGAATGAAGGCAAAACTAGGTATATTTAACGAAGAGGCACAAGATAAACCCCTTATTGACGAACTCCTGGGTATCATGGAGAAGTATCGCGCGGACTATACCAATACATTCCGTGCATTAACTCTTGATACGCCTGAGGATACCGATTTGTTTAGAAGCTCTGAATTTACTCAGTGGAAGGAAAAATGGCAGGAGAGACTAGACAGACAGCAGGAATCGAAATCCTCTTCTCATCAACTGATGAGGAACAACAATCCTGCGATAATTCCACGAAACCACCGCGTAGAAGAGGCATTAGAGGCCGCAGTAAAACAAGGGGATTACAGCGTGATGGAACGACTGCTTGCGGTTCTTTCAAATCCTTACGCTCACTCTCCTGAACAGTCTGAGTACTGCACACCACCGGCACCATCATCCCGCCCTTATCGAACTTTTTGTGGTACGTGAGAAAGAATTAAGTTAACACCTTCCCATGATTCACTATTTTTACAATATAATGCTACTCCTTTACCTGATGGAGTAGCATTTTTTCTAATATAATTCAGTTACAAAATAAACCGTTCTTTTAGGCATAATGAATCTAGAGGCACCCTTGCTGTGAATTTTGAATAAAGTTTAATCAAAATATCACTTGAACGCACATTATACTTAATTGTTTTTTTATGAAATCAGAATTGCTTATTATTAGAAATCAACAATTGTATATGTTATTTGATTTAATACAAAAGGAAATTGTTCGTTTTTAACGAAAGTGTATGCTAACTAAATTAATTCATTAGTACATATAACTGCGAAAAGGTATAGGGACAATCTTATATTATAGTACCCGATTATACTCATTTTAAGAAGCTAATGCTAAAGCTAAGGAGAAACATTGTATGGGAAAAAAGTATTGTTTTTTGGAGATTTCGGAATTGATGATACGATAGCTCTTACATATGCACATTTAACAGATAAAATTGATGTTATGGGAATTGTTGCGGACTATGGGAATGTACCTAAAACAGAAGTTATTAGAAATATTCGTTTTTTACTTAAAAGTGCAGGAAAAGAATATAATAGAAGTTTTTGGTGGGGTGGGGTGGGGCGGAACATTCCATGACTGCAGAAGTTGAAACTTTTTATCCAGAAGTTCATGGCACATTTGGGATAGGACCCATTCAACCAGGACTAGAGCTTAAAATGTTTGAGAATTTCTTTGAGATTCTCAAACTTATTAAACAGTACAAAAATGAACTTATTATCGTGAATACTGGAAGATTAACTTCTCTGGCAACCTTATTTCTCCTTTATGGAGATATGATGAAAAATGTCCATTCTTATTATATTATGCGGGGTACTTTTCTATATCCAGGAAATGTTACTCCAATTGCAGAAGCTAATTTTTATGGGGATCCCGTAGCGGCTAATATTGTAATGAGATACGCAAAGAATTTATCAATTTACCCTTTGAATGTTACACAACCAGCTATCGTAACACCAGAAATGGTCAATTATATTCCCTCGAAAGGAAAAGCTAAGTTATTAAAGCCTCTTTTAGACTATTACTATTATCAATTTTATCAAAAAAAGTTCTTAGAAGTCTTAGTTTCATTTGAATTATTTGTTCTATCCTATTTGTTTTGTTCTTTTTTATTATGATTTGCTTATTAATCAACTATAAATCGCTCAATTCTCTATCGTTAGTATCTTTTTTATAAATGTAGTGTAGTGCTTTCCAAGAGGAAAATAAAAAATCCCTCTTGGAAATAGCACTATTTTTGTGCCGAAAACAGCTGTTTTTTACCTTTTAAAACACTTACAGGGGTCACAACACACATCCATCAACTTAAGAATAGACTAAAGATGGTGGTGTGGCGGTACCCCTTTTTTAGTTTTATAATAGAGTAAAAACCGAATGAAAATATGTATTTCTATATAGAAAGGAGATCTTCTATGGATCCACTGCTTATGGCTGTTATAGGACTACCGTTAACAATAGTAATATTAGTGTAAAGTGACAAAAAAGTTGTTTAATTTACAATATAGTCGTTTAAAAAATAATAAAGTTGTTAAAAAAAATGCGAGTCATTCTATTCAACAATCGGGCCGAATTGTTGAGGAATTATAGACAGTAGACATCCTACTTGAATAAGTTTAATGGTAAAATTGAGAAGTATGGAAGACTTGATAAAGAATATAAACTAGTTGGTTACAATTAAAAGAGTCTTAATATTAAGGAAGGAAGTGCAAAACTATGGATTTCGAAACAGTTATGCAGGAGCTTGAAGCCCTCGGTAAGGAACGAACTAAAAAAATGTACATATCCAATGGTGCGCACGAGCCGCTTTTTGGCGTAGCTACAGGTGCTATGAAACCAATCGCAAAGAAAATAAAAATAAATCAACGTTTAGCTGAAGAGCTTTATTCCACAGGTAACTACGATGCAATGTACTTTGCAGGCATTATTGCAAACCCAAAAGCTATGAGTGAGTCGGATTTTGATCGTTGGATGGATGGGGCGTATTTTTATATGCTGTCCGATTATGTGGTGGCAGTAACTTTATCAGAGTCAGATTTTGCACAAGACGTTGCTGATAAATGGATTGCAAGCGGTGACGAGCTGAGAATGTCAGCAGGCTGGAGTTGCTACTGCTGGCTTTTAGGGAATCGCCTAGACAATGAATTTTCCGAAAGCAAGATTTCCAATATGCTTGAAATTGTGAAAAATACGATTCATGATTCGCCAGAGCGAACGAAATCCGCTATGAATAATTTTCTATACACCGTGGGGATTTCATATTTGCCGCTACATGAAAAGGCAGTCGAGACCGCAAAGGAAGTAGGTACAGTAGAAGTAAAACGGGACAAGAAAAAAAGCAGTTTTCTAAATGCTTACGAAAGTATTCATAAAGAAATTGATAGAGGGAGGCTTGGTTTCAAACGTAAATATGTAAGATGTTAAAAATTAGCTTAGTATCGGGGTATTGATCCAAGAAGGATTGACACTCTTTTTGTTGAAGTTACTGAACTAACGGGCAGAAAGGTGAAGGAGAATTTAAATCATAACTTTATAAATACCATTGACTTGGAGTTCACTCCAGCAGTTATGATTTCGAGAGAAATTAGCTAAAAAATTAGGGTTCGTTCATGACTATTCTAAACAGCTGGCTTTAAAATTCTACTCTTCTAATCAACCAGACAAAGCAAGTCTATATTTCTACGAGTCTCACGAAGCCGAAGAAAAACTACGCGAAAAGTAGGCACTAAAATAATGAAAAAAGCCATTCAATTTTTAGGAATCACTCTAGGATTAGTAGTACTTTTTAGTTTTACTTCTACAAATATAACACCAAAGGCCTTAGAACACGGAGAAACATTTGCTCTAAAGCTAGAAAACAATTCAATACAGTACGTATTAAGAGAGCATGGAGAAACATTTTAATTCTTAATAATAAAGCAGAAAAAGCAAAAAAGAGCCATAGATTATGTGGCTCTTTTTCTACTTTTATTGCTCTTTTCATTTCTTCCCGTAATTTAATTAAAAGTATAATATTATCTTTAATTTCTTGTATTACTGTTGCTTTGAAATAAAGTTCGATTGAATATTTTGTATAAACCTGCATTTTCAGGTACACAAAAAGAACTTATTTTGAATAAAGATTAATCAAAATAATTCTTCATTTGTGCATACGGGATTGTGTTTTTATAACAAGTTTAATTAAAACTTATACAAATTTCTCAAAAGATAGTTTGAACAACTAGCTATATTAATACTGCAACTTTTTTATAAACAGTTTTATCAGTTATTCCTTCTGTTTTTTAAATGTACAACTTCCTTTGATATTAGCTCCTCCTACTTGAAGTGTGATTTGATTTTTATCTAAGGTTGCTGTAAAGGAACGGTCATTTAAGTTAAATGTATATACATTATCGGTATTTTCTTCATATTTTCCTGCAATTGTTCCTGCCCCATCTACCCATTGAACTGTTCCCTCTTTTGTAAATATTATTTTTGCTTCCTTATCGCAGGATGATTCTTCTGTTAGTTTCCAAGCACCTACAATTGCTGAATCAGTACTACAAGCAGATAGAAATATTAAAGAAATAAATGCATACAGTGATCCTTTAATCATTTGCTTCAAGCTTATTCCTCCTTTAAAGTAGGTGTAGCTTTAAAGTACAGTCCAATTAAAAATATGTCACAAATCCTTACTATATAATCATCACACCAGACATAATTGATTGTCTAGCGATTCATCTACCCCATCATTTAATGGCATAGAAATACCCAAATGCTTATTCTCTAATGATAATTGAATTTTAAATTGATAATCACTAGGTTCAATTTTTTTGTGTGCAAAACCTAATGCTGTTATACCCTCTATAAAGTGTTGAATCTTCTTTTCATTAGAGGATAATTTTATTAGTTCTTTTTGTTCTTCAAAAAATTGTTTTAGAGCTTCTAGTGTTGGTTTGGAATAAAGTTTAATCAAATTGGTTTCTTTTCTTTTTAAATGGACTCTCCGTTTTATAAAAAAGTTTGATCAAAACTCATTTAGAAGTCTTTAATTAAAAAGAAGCCGGTAATGTTTAAGAACTTACTGACTTATGTACTTTGGTTCTCGGTCTGCTGGCCCTGAACCATTGCAAACAAAGAATAAATATGAGAATAATATCAATTAAGTCTCCACCATAATACATTAGCATGCCTCCTATTTCAGCCTGTACAGTGACTACACCAGTAGGTGGATGAGCATAAATATATTTTGATAATATCCCATGACTGGCCAATGCAATTATCAAAACAATTGATCGATATATATAACTATACCTATGTGATGCTAGGTCAATATAAATCATTGATATGGTAAACAGATAGCCTGCAATGAAAACATGGAGGTGTATGAACAAATAAAGAAGTATATTTTGATGCATTGTCGAGTATAAGTTCGTCGTATAGAGAATCCATAGCCCCCCTAAATTAAGTAAGGTTGTGACAATTGGATTACTAAGAGTTTGTAAAGGTCTACTCTTTAGTACACGTGAAAGGCGTCGAGCTGTTTTCACATTGAGTGTTCGCAGGAAAAGAGTCATCGGGGCAGCTAGTACCATAAAAATTGGAGCGAGCATCCCAAGGAGTAAATGACCTAGCATGTGCACTGTGAAATCAATATGAGCACGATTGGCTAGGGGACCAATAACTGCTGTAGCCACACAAATAACTCCTAAAATCCAGAAAACAGTTCGATGTAATGGCCATCGTTTGTGATAACGACTTGATAAGACTGTAGCTATGATATAAACCATTAATATAATTACAATCAATAATAACAACAGGAACTCCAAGGAATTTCCGCTTTCATGATGAAGATGATTATTGTTCATTTAAGGCTTTACCTCTCAATAATTTTAATTCTTTTCTTGTCTGAAAAACTAGTAAAATGCCAATTAAGATCATTACAGTCGCAACTATGTTCCATATCACGTCGTAGATGAGAACATTTTCTACGTATCGAATCTGATGTATTTTCATTAGCTTGTGTTGAATTGTACCATCATATAATTGAAATCCACCGCTTCCAAGCATTATTCCACACCACCATCTTTTCAACCAAAATGCATTTCTACGGCGAAGATCAGCAACCATGAACAATGAACCAATCGTTGCAAACCAACTAAAAGCATGAAAAAGGCCATCTGAAATCAATCCAATATCTGTTGTGGATTTGTCATAGAAATGATGCCAATGCAATAGTTGATGAAAAATAGTTTCATCTATAAAGGCCGCTAATCCTAGTCCAAACAAGATGCCTGACCATAGATTACGGGTCAAGTAAACAGAAGAGGTTGAATAATTTGTATTATCGGTTTCAGTATCCATAAAATCGTATCCTTTCCACCAATGTATATTTTTAGTTTTCCCAAAAGAAATACGCGCTAAACATACTCTGTTGTTGGTTAGGAATAAAGTTCGATTGTATAAAAGGTTTGATTAAAACTCATTTAGAATTCTTTAATCAAGAAGGCACAAAACGATACAACTTTTTACAAACAATCAATGTTTATTCAAAACGGTATGACCTTTTAATAAACGGTACGACTTTATTTCAAATCCAGAATTAGATTTTTAATGATTTTATCAAAGATTTAACCAAGCTCCATAAACGGTCGTTTATGGGAGTTGGTTGATTACACTAATTCACTAAATATATCATCTTCTATTTATTATAGTTTTTAAAGTACCTATTTACATACAACTAGTATTAGTGTACTATTCATCTAGTACACTAATACTGAGGAGGAAAGAAATGAAAACTGAGTTTTCTCCTAATATTCCGATTTATATTCAGGTAATGGAATACATCAAAAAGGAAATTGTAACAGGACGTTTAACACCGGGTAATAAAATCCCTGCCGTACGTGAATTAGCGAGTGAATTGCAAGTGAACCCCAATACAATCCAACGTACATTTCAGGAACTAGAACGAGAAGGTATTGCTGAAACACGTAGAGGAACAGGAAGATTTGTAACAACTAACGAAGGAAAAATTGCAGAGCTACGCAAAGAAATGGCAAAAGAGTTGCTTGATAATTTTATAAATGGAATGGACAATTTAGGATTTACGGAAGAGGAAATTCTTTCAATACTACGGTCCTCTTTGGAAAAGAAAAGGGAGGAAAACGAATGACAGAGTTATTAAAAATTGAAAATATATGGAAAAGATATGATTTTAAAACTGTGATTCAAGATTTAAGCTTAACAATATCGGAAGGGAAAATTATCGGTCTTGTTGGTAATAATGGCAGTGGAAAAACGACATTATTAAAAATGATTTCTGGTTTTCGTCCCCTTTCTAAAGGAAATATTACAATTGAAGGCAAGAAGGTAGGATTAGGAACGAAAGAAATCGTTTCATTTATGCCGGATAGTCCTGTTTTTGAAAAGTGGATGACAGTAAAGGATGCTGTGTTTTTCTATCGAGATTTTTATACTGATTTTAATTTACAACAAGCAATGGATTTAATATCTGAGTTTAAAATACCGCTAGAAGAGAACATAAGTACCTTATCAAAAGGTACAACAGGAATATTACAGCTTATATTAACTTTCTCAAGGAAAGCAAAGTTATATGTATTAGACGAACCATTAGGTGGAATTGATCTTATTTCTAGAAAGCATGTATTAGATTTAATTCTTAACTTTTATCGTGAAGATAGTACCATTCTTATTTCAACTCATTTAATAGAGGAAATTGAAAATATATTTGATGAAGTAATCTTCTTGAAAGACGGGAGTATTGTCTTACATGAAAATGTAGAAGACATTCGTTTTCACCGTGGAAAAGCAGTACATGAATTATTTAAGGAGGTTTTTGAAAAATGAATCCACTTTTTCGCTATTTATTTAAGTGTAATAGAAAAAAAATAGCCGTCTTTTATTTTGGCTTTATTACTATTTCTTTACTCCTTTTATTTAATATGATAGGACTCTCATGGGTAACAGATGCGCTTACAAAAGATATAACATTAGGTATATTTATATTAATCATTGGTAGCACTGCATTTTTACTTCTTTTAATGGCGTTGCCTTCTTTCAATAAAATGCTAAAAAATTCTATGATTCGTTATACAGCTATCTCAGCCCCAAAATATATATATGCAAATTTATTATTCTTCACATTAATGTTTATTCTTTTGTTAGTAATAGGTCTAATTTTTTTATATTATTTTTCACAAAGTGCTTATGAAGGAAAAGGAATGGGGGACTTTCAACAAGAATTTCATAAGTTATATGAATATGGAATCGTCCATCACGTACTTGCTGTTTTTTTATGGGGAATCGATTTCATAAGTATATTAGTTTCTTGCTATTTCATCATGGTAATTACAAAGCTGATTCCTATAAAGTCATCAATGAGTAAGATGATTGTATTCATCATTTTCTTTGCTATATTTTCAACAATCCAAACATTAGTAATGGATATTTTAAGTAAATTAGAGAAATATGTAATTACTATAAAAAGTACTGGGTTCATAGATAGAAATGGCTTTATTGATACATCATTGTATCCTAGTGAAGGATTCACTATTTTAGATTTATGTTTCACTTGTTTGTTCATAATTGTCCTAGTAGCTATTACAGGTCGTATCATTGATAAAAAATTAGAGATATAAAGCCCCCTACTTTAAAAGTAAAATGTATTTAGGAGAAAAAAATGAGAACATCTAATCCAATGTTAAAAAAAGAAAAATTTCATAAAGAGAAGGCAAATGCTTCTACGATAACTATAGGCGGAACGATAGGAAAAACATTTATTATGCTTATCTTACTTCTTGCAGCATCTGTCTATTCATACGTACAGGTGACACAAGGTACAATGAAAATGCCCGTGTTAGTTGGAATTATAATAGTTACTCTAATTGTTGCATTTGTAGTTATATTCATTCCGCGCATATCCCCAATTTGCGCACCGATTTACGCAGTGTTACAAGGGATTTTATTAGGGAGTATTTCAGCATACTATACAATGCGTTTTGGTGATTCCATCGTTTTAACTGCTGTATTGCTGACAATCTCGATTTTATTTGCAATGTTAGTTTTATATGCAACTCGAATAGTAAAAGTAACCAAAAAATTCCGTTCAGTTGTAACTGTTGCAACACTTGGAATTTTCATTATGTATTTTATCGTTTTCTCACTAAGCATCTTAGGTGTGACTGTTCCATATATTCACCAAGGTGGAGCAATTAGTACCATCATTAGTGCAATTGTGATTGTTGTTGCTGCATTAGATTTATTACTAGATTTTGATTCAATTGAAAATGGTACTCATAGTGGAGCACCAAAATATATGGAGTGGTACAGCGCAGTAGGGCTTATGATGACATTAGTATGGTTATATCTGGAGATTCTTCGTCTGGTTTCTTACGTTATGAAAAACAAAGAATAAAAAACATCCTGCATGTTTCAAACATGCAGGGTGTTTTTGGTATCTCGTATTATCAATTAGATCAAGTTAGGCAGTAGCGAATGTATGATGGTGCTTTACAATAAGTCCAATCCATACTTATAAACTTTCACCCCCTCCTCTTTAATCTCCCTTCGATTACTACAAACGAATTAACAGTAAAAAAGCCAATTCTCCCTTAGCGTACAGGAAATCGGCTTTTCCTTTGTGAAATTTTGCCTAGCGTACGAAATTCGCGTTTTGTTGGTGCTATCCTATCGCCATCAAGCTAATATTTTGAAATGTCCTCAAAACGAGAATTTCGCGTGTTTTTAGTCTAAGAACGTTAGTTATTTAATTTTAAAAAGAACAGCTTTTTCTAAATAACAAAAAATACTGGATTAATGCGAGTATTTTTTGTTTTCTCTCCATAAGTGGGGATATTTATATATATAGAATATTCTTAGTTCAAAAAAGATGATTTATGTATGTATTTACCGAAATATGTATTATTACGATAAATTAGTTAAAGTGAGGTTTACATTACATAATTCGATTAATTAAGGATCCATTTTGAAAAAAGATTGATCAAAATGGATTCTTATCTTTTTGAATGAACATTCCGCTTTATAAAAAAATTTGATCAAAAATGCCAATAGTTTAACTTTTGTTTTATATATCAAAACTGTTATTAGAATTATTAAGGTGAGTTGATCATTTTGATTGGCACTTTCACAAAGAATCATCAGGGTAGATATGCATTACCAGATGGGCAATACTTTACAACCGGTGATGATATTGGGGTTAAGCTAGAGCTAACTTGGATTTTTTAATATGATTCACTTTTTTTATAATCGTTTGGAGTTAGTATAGTCATATGGACACAACTTAGTTAAGTCCTTACAATGGATTTCAAAGAGGAAGTGTCCGTATGGCAAACAAGAAATTTAATGAAGAATTTAAAAAGATGGTTGTTGAATTATATCATTCAGAACGATCTGTGAAAGAACTAAGCAGCGAGTATGGTGTATCAGAAGTAACGATTTATAAATGGATTAAAAAATATTCTCCTATCCCAACGATTGATGAGGAAGAAATGACGTTAGAAGATCTGAAACGAATGCAGAAAGAAATGCTTCGTTTGAAAGAGGAAAATGAGATTTTAAAAAAGGCTATGGCCATATTCGCGAAAAAATAAAAGATATAGAATTACATCAATTTATCGATTGTCAAAAAGAAACACACTCAGTTCATATGATGTGTCAAACTCTTGGAATAGCGAGAAGTTCATATTACCAATCTCAGTACAAAACAGAGTCAAAACGGTTCTGGTGCAAGAAATCTAGTAAACTTGGACATACTGATACTACTACTCTAAAAAAGGAGCATGATCAGTATGGAAAACCAAAATTTATTCAAATGGAAACATTATCAGCCTGACATTATTTTGTTAACTGTAAGATGGTACCTACGGTACAATCTCAGTTTTCGTGATTTGGTAGAAATGATGGAGGAACGAGGTTTATCCATCGCTCACACAACCATCATGCGTTGGGTACATCAATATGGCCCTGAACTAGACAAGAAAGTTCGCTGTCACCTTAAGAAAACAAACGATTCTTGGCGAGTAGATGAGACGTATATCAAGGTAAAAGGTCAATGGATGTATTTATATCGCGCAGTTGATTCTGAAGGAAGTACGATTGATTTTTACCTAAGCAAAACAAGAGATCATAAGGCTGCAAAGCGCTTCTTCAAGAAAGCTTTGCGGTCTTTTCATGTTTCTAAGCCACGTGTCATAACAGTGGATAAAAATCCGGCTTATCCTATAGCAGTTGAAGAATTGAGAAAAGAAAAAAACATGCCATCAGGCATGCAACTCAGACAAAAGAAATATTTAAACAATATCGTGGAACAGGATCATCGTTTTATAAAGAAGCGAGTTCGTTCTATGTTAGGATTGAAATCATTTCGTACAGCCACTTACATACTGAGTGGCATAGAAGCGATGCATATGATTAAAAAGAAGCAGGTTCATCAAGGGGTGAAATCTGTCCAAAATCGAAAAGAATTCATTGATAAGCTGTTCGGTATCGTATCAAAATCCGTAAGTTAGCAGAAAATTCATATCCTACGTTTTTTATAGATTATCTTTGCACCAGAACCATATTATTTAATTTGTTTAAATATCTGGAATAATGGTGACAGCTATTGTTCGAACTGGTGCATCTATTTCATTGCTCGCGGTATGGTAGTATTTAGTTATTAATTCGTTTAATTCGCTTTGGAATTGTATAAAGTGTTCCTCATCTATCTTTAATTCTACTAAAGAAAAAGTAGCACCATCTTCCCTACAGTTTTGCTCTTCTAATTTCTTAAGATAACTTTGATATTGATTCATAATTGATAATTGATAATATGAAACATAATCAAGTTTCTTCTCATTAGAAGCTTTTTTCCAATCTTCTACATTAAGTCTAGCCTCGATTTCATTTAAAGCGTAATATTTTTCGGAAACAGATTTCACCTTTTTTTCTTTAATAACGCGAATAATGCCAGAATCCAACATGATTTGTATATGTCTATATAGAGTTGCTTGAGGTACATCTTTAATAATTTTCACCATTTCTAAAGGGGTTAATCCATTTTCTTTATTCCTCATTAGTACCTGAGAAATTTTTATTCTTACTGGATGCATTAAGACTTCAACTTTATTACCCATAATGTTCTCCTTGTTTGTATTTATCTATTATTTTTCTATTTACCCATTCTCATTCTTATTATAAATAATGAGAATGGGTATTGCAATGCACTCCTTTTAAAGTTATCATTATCATTATCAATAATGATAATGATAACTTTAAAAGGAGTGTTAAAAATGCAACTGCACTATGGGTTTGATGAATTAAAAAATATTGACTTAATGGCTTTTATCCCCATAATATTGCCGTTTATTGCGGTAGGTACCCTATTAGTTTTAATTGCATTAATTGATCTATACAGACATAGAAAAACTAGAAAAAGCGTTCTGATTTGGACATTTATTATACTTTTTGTTAATACACTTGGTCCAATTCTGTACTTTGTTATAGGGCGAAAGGATAGTGAGAGAGCATGAAATTAGAAATCAAAAATGTGACGAAAACATTTAAAGAAAAAATCGCTGTTAATAACTTCTCGATGGAACTGCAATCGGGAGAATGTGTCGGCTTAATTGGACCGAATGGAGCTGGGAAATCAACATTAATAAAAGTGGTTTCAGATATTATTGACCCACACGCGGGCGAAGTTTTGCTGAATGGGAAAAAAATTTCGAAAATGAAAAGGGAAATAGGCTACCTACCACAGTACCCTAACTTTTTTCATTGGATGACAGCGAAAGAAACACTTACGTTCATGGGACAACTTTCTGGATTGCAAAAAGAAGAATTAACAAATTCAATACCTGAAATTTTGACAAAAGTTGGACTAAGTAGTGAAGAAAATTTAAAAGTTGGCACATTTTCCGGTGGAATGAAACAGCGACTCGGTATTGCACAAGCACTATTGCATAAGCCTTCGCTTATTGTCATGGATGAGCCAGTATCCGCATTAGATCCAATCGGCCGAAGAGAAGTGTTAAATCTGATCAAAGAAATAAAAAAAGATACAACGATTTTATTATCAACCCATATATTGGGTGATGCGGAAGAAATATGCGAACGATTTGTAATTATAAAAAATGGATCAAAAATAGAAGATACAACAATCACCGAATTGTTAAACTGCAATAGCAAAGATAGGATTAGCTTAGAAATCACAGCGAAAGATCAAAATTGGATTGACATTGTAAAAGGATTACCTTACGTAAAGGAGATAGAAATTATTGGGCATAAAATCAAAATAAAAGTTAATAACATCGAAAAAAACAAAAATATGTTACTAAAAAATGCACTTGAGCATGAAGTGGACATCTTAAAATTTGAAGTTGATAATGATACTTTAGAAGAAATATTCTTAAAATTGGTGGTGGAAAAATGAATAAATTTATTGTACTGATAAAAAAAGAATTTGTTCAAATGGTACGTGATTTTAAAGTTATTTGGCTACCGATCGTCTTTATCTTTTTAGGGATAACTCAACCTATAGTAACTCATTACTTGCCTTCAATTTTGGGAGCATTAGGCGGTAGTCAGGGTATTATAATTGATCCGAGCATGACAGCTCAAAAAGGTGGAGAAGTACTAGCTAGTACGTTAGGATCTCAATTTGATCAGCTCGGACTTATGATTCTTGCAATCTCAATGATGGGTATTATTCAAATAGATAAAGAAAATGGCATGCTGGCCTTTATTTTAACACGACCTGTTACTGTTATTTCGTATATATTTGGAAAAATTGTATCAAATTATTTGATAGCAGCTTTTAGTGTAGCAATTGGATACTTTGCTTCTTATCTATATGTAAATTATCTTTTTACAAATGTTCCATTTTCACATGTGATTACTGCACTATTATTTTATCTTGTATGGGTATTTTTTATCGTATCTTTTACAACGATGATTAGTACTATTTTTAACAGTCAGGGTATTATCGCATTAATTTCAATTGTTTTCCTTTTAGGTTGCAAAATAATTGTAGGTTTAAATCCAGTTATAGATTTTGTAAATTCAGCAAGTATGAGCAAACATGCAATGGAAGTCTTAATCACAGGATCAGTAAATTCAAAAGTAATAGATAACGTACTAGTAACGCTTGTTTGGATTGTACTAATATTCTCTGCAACGTATTATTGGATTGCCAATAAAAAATTTAATCACGAATAAGCAAAACGAAAAAAGGTCTACCACATTGGGCTGTCCCATCGCTATCAAGCTACGGTTTTGAAGTCTCCCCCATAAATTGAAATTTTCTTTCTCTATAGTTAGTTATTTTGAGAATTCAGCTCATTTTTGCGTTTTGGGGGTATTTGCTTTTCTTAGCTTGATTGTGATGGGGTCACAACACATGCCCATCAACTTAAGAGATTTTAATACCCCCAAGTATCCAAAAACGTTATTCTTTCTAAACAAGCTAGATTAGAAAGGATGACGTTTTCTTATGAACCTCTCGATTCAAGATGAACTACAACCGTTTGCGGAAGAGTTACAGCGATATATTACACCTGTATTTTTAGAAAAACTTGCAAGAGAAATCGGATTTATAAAGCGAAAACGTAAGTTTTCTGGCTCAGACTTAGCTACGATTTGTATTTGGATCAGTCAACGAGTAGCAAGTGATCCCTTAGTACGATTATGTAGTAGGCTTCATGCAGCCACTGGTACTTTACTCAGCCCTGAGGGCTTAAATAAGCGTTTAAACGCTAAAGCAGTTTTGTTTTTACAACATATTTTTTCTTTACTGTTACAACAAAAAATATGTGAACAAACGCAAATTTCTAACCATCTCTTCACTTATTTTGGACGAATCCGTATCCTAGATGCCACCGTATTTCAGGTGCCAAATGATTTAGATAATGTATATCCAGGCTCTGGAGGCTGTGCTCAAACAGCCGGAATCAAAATTCAATTAGAATATGATCTGCACAGTGGGGAATTTCTTAACTTTCAAGTTGGACCAGGAAAAAATAATGACAAAACATTTGGCACGGAGTGCTTAGATACCTTACGACCAGGAGATTTATGTATTCGTGATCTAGGTTATTTTTCATTGGAAGACTTAGACCAAATGGATCAACGAGGTACATACTATGTGTCTCGTTTAAAATTAAATACGAATGTATATATGAAAAATCCAAATCCAGAATACTTTAAAAACGGTGCTATTAAGAAGCAATCGGAATACATACAGATCGATGTGAAGCGGCTTCTAAACCAACTACAGCCAGGAGAAACATTTGAATTAAAACATGCTTATATCGGTGATAAACAACAACTATTTGCACGTGTTATTTTTAATCGATTAACAGAAAAGCAACTTCAAAAGCGGCAAGCGAAGATTGCGGAAAAAGAAAAGTCTAAAAATAGAGCGTACTCAGAGAAAAGTAAATTGGTAGCTGGATTAAACGTGTATGTGACGAATACACCTTGGGAATGGGTTCCGATGGAACAGGTACATGAATTATATACTTTACGTTGGCAAATAGAGATTGTCTTTAAAACGTGGAAATCACTCTTCAAGATAGACCATTATCGTAATGTAAAACAGGAACGATTAGAGTGCCAATTATATGGAAATCTAATCGCTATTTTCCTATGTTCCTCTACTATGTTTAAAATGCGTCAATTGCTTTTACAAAAGAAGAAAAGAGAATTAAGCGAATATAAAGCGATTGGGATGATCCAAGATCATCTATTTCTGTTATATCAAGCAATACAGCAAAACAACCAAGAGATAACAAAGATCCTAACCCGCCTGTTCAACCTTTTACAGAGGAATGGACGGAAATCCCACAGATATGAGAAGAAAACTGTCTTTGATATTATGGGTGTTGTCTATGAGTATAGTGGATTGAGAAAACAAAAGAAAGTTGCATAATTTTTTAAAAATGAAACCCGTTAGGGTTTATTCGGTGTGCTTACTTTTAAGGACATCAAATATTTTAAGAGTTTTTTAGTTCATATGAACAAAAGTTCATTTTGTTTCCGCTCTTAAGTTGATGGGCATGGGTCACAACAACATTTCGGAAAAATTGTACGTTTAGACATAATTTGGACACATTTTAATCAGTTCCCTGTACGCTAAATTAAAATGAATAATTACTATTTTTCAGCATATCCTAACCCTTATCCTATGACATAGGTTGGAGAGGAATTTATGCTAAAACATAAATTATCCATAATATTTTGTGGAATTATAATAACATTTTTCTTTATATCTCCATTGAAAGGGAAAGCAACCAATGTGTGTAATAAGGATTTTTATGATTCTTATAATACTTTATTGGCTCCACATGCAAGTCAAATTATTAGAAAGCAACTTGGAACATATCATCAATATAGTTTAACAGAGACAAAAGTTATAAAAGTTGAGCGATATCCAAAAGGAACTTTTAATTTTCTTGTCACAGCTGAATATCATACTTATGTAAATGCTCATAATCCTCCGAATTACAAAGTAACAATTACTTTTAATATTGATCCCAGTGGGGTAAAAGTAAAAAAGTGAAACAACAGCAGGAATAGAAAAAACAGTGAAGTATAAAATTCAATAATATCAACGTTTTCAGCTATATTCGCGTTCATAAAGTATGTACACATTTGCATTTTTTATGTAGTCATCAAAAATCAAAGAAAATACACTACCATATTATTTTTTGGATCACTTAGCTTGATAGCTATGTGGCGATACCCTATTTATGATTCTCGTCGCTCAATTTCGAAAAAGTTCAGCTTACTTTTAAAAACTTTGTAACAGAACCCATCTTTTTATAGAAAGATGAGTTCTGTTACAAGGAAATTAGTTTTTAGGGAAGTATAGCATCAAAATATGTTCTATAATAATTAGAGAATTCATAGTTGTTTTTTGCATCCCAATTAATGGACCAAGACATTAATCCACGGAATGTAGGGTATCCTTCTGGATTAGACAGTTTATATTTTCCGCCAAATGGTACACCTTTAATAAGGTAATCTAATGCCTTTTTCATTTCAGTTGGAGAAATATACCCGCCGCTTGGAGCTGCGGCTGGAGCTGCTGGAAGACCAATCATAACTTGTTCAGTTCGTAGTGGAGGGAAAATATTATTGATATTACCTCCTACTGGAAATCCGTGTAATAGCATATCCGCCATAGCTACTTCATAATCTGCGGTTCCTTGATTATAGTTATTTCCATCCATGCCAATACCGCTACCAGCGTTATAATGTTGAACGTGAATATATGTTAACTTGTCTTTTACTCCATAAATAATAGGCAAATACGCACCCCAGATGTTTCCATACGCACTATATCCTCCCTGTACATATGCCGTTTCAGGTGCCATGCTTAATAAAAAGTCGGGTCCATAATGTTCTGAAATAGTTCTAATAGCTGAAATTAGGTTTGTAATTTGAAGTGTTTTAGGATTTTTAAAATCATTATCTCCCGCATTTAACGTAATTCCTGACTCAAGGTCAATATCAATACCATCAAATCCATATTTGTCAATGAGGTATTGTAAAGAATCAACGAATCGTTGTTTAGCATTATTATCAGGTAATAAAACAACGCCATTTTGTCCCCCTATTGAAAGAACTACTTTTTTCCCTTTACTTTTTAGATAAGCAATATCGTTTTTGAATTCGGTATCTGTACCATAAATCGGTGTGAACTCAACAGTAGATCGATCACTACCTGTTTCACCAAAAGATACATTGATTACATCCCATTTAGGTGAAACATCTTTCAGTTTAATAATGCCTGTACCGTTATCAAAGTTATGCCAGTATCCAACAAGTAATTTAGGTCCTAAACTATTTTCGGCTTTAGCTTGTAGTGAGGTAACGGGAAGCATAAAGAGAGTGGCTAGAATAAAAAGGATTAATCTTAATTTTCTTATCATCTACAACACTCCTATCCTAAAAAAGTTGTCTAGATGTATTGTCTGCTAGTACAATATATTTTATCAGAAAATTCAGTTTTATATAACAAGATTAAAAATTTATCAATAATTGTATCTAAAGGGATGTACCCGACCATTTATAAAGGTATACCTTTATAAACAATTAGATTTACCTTTAAGAAGCTTGAAATAAGTTTTTTGAAACAAAATAATAGAACTTTTTTTATAAACGTCGTAACCATGCTTTAAAATTATAATAAAATTCAAATAATCAATTACTATCATCTCAAAATAAATTTAGACATCTCTATTCTTTTACAGTTTGTAATAAAACCTTTTAAAACTCAGAAGAATGTTAATTACCTCCATAAGGATACCAATTTTTTCACTCTTATTATAAGATAAAGATAAATATCTAAAGGAGTATCATTGTCTTGAAGTTTTTGCACTAGAACCGTAATTTGTCTTAACTCCTCCTTACGGTAATTCTAAATTCAACATTTTAATTCTATATATTTTAATGTACAATAATTAAGGTCTTTTTATATGCGTTTTTAGATAGATTACTCATTTTTCGAAAAAGAGCCCATCCTCTAGTGGGTTCTTTTTTTCTTTATAAAATAAAAAAGCAGCAGAAATGAAAGTAGGTATACTCTTTACAAAGAAAAAAGACCTTGTAAATTACAAGTTTTTTTTCTAACGTATAATTAATAATCTTTACATCAGTGTTTGTTAAATTCCTCCACCATGGTCTCCATCTGCTTCTGATTTTGGTGTAGGTACGTCCCCGTGATTATAAGATGGAGCTCCTCCAGTATATCCATCTGAGTAACTTGGGGACCAAGTTTCAGCATGACTATATGCAGGCGCTCCTCCATAATCTCCTATCAAAGCTGCCTGAACGACACCTCCACCATCTCCATCAGCAACACCAATGATTCCAAAACCTAAAACAGATAAACCAACGACTGCTGTACCAATTTTTCTTTTCAAATTCTTTCTCCCCTTTATGTGTATTTCGTGTTAATTGAAATGAACGTATTACAGCTCTCACCTGTAATAAAAATTCGATCCATCTCGATATTACACATATATACTTCTATGTATTTTTTTGTAAAATCTTCTTACATTTAGAAAGAAAGAGTTCTTTTTAGTAAAAATTTAGCACAATTGTGTCGAACTATATTTATCCAATCCACTCAAAAAAATCTTATTTCAAATATCTTGTCATGATCTGTGCTTCTTTTTCTAGCCATAATCACCATCTCGCGGTAATTCCTTGAATTTATTCGTCATTGCTCATTCATTTCAATTCTTCCATATCTATACCAATATCAGCTGCTGCGATAATAATCTACACAATTAAAAGTGGTATAATTACTTCCATCTATCACTCCCCTCATGGTAATTCCTGATTTCAGTATTGAAATTTTCTGTACTTAAATGTATTGTATTTTTGTATTTTTTCTCTATCTGATACAGAGAAATCATCATCACACTTCATCACTTGAGAAGGGACCCGTCTTTGTGGGTTCTTTTTTGTGCAAAATAAAAAAGAAGCGGATTCGCTACTGTAATTGTTCAGCTATCTCCTTAAATAACTAACTAATGTCCCTTTTCTTATTTTAGTTTTAGAAATTTTTAAAATATTCAAACTACAAAGCGTTCTTTTTGACATTATACATCTTTTTATCGCCGCTACTTTTAAACCAATACAAGTAGATCTTTGTTTAAAAAAGGTCTACTTGAAAATCACGTATTTTTATCTTTTTCAAAAACGTCAATTTTATAATGATTTAAATCAGATTTACTCACGTTTTTTCTAAGTATTTTATCAATTTCTTTTTATCTTCTATTTTCTCGATTTCAATCCAAATTGTAGGGTCTGTAATACCTATTTGAAAACTAGATAAATCATATTTATCCCAAGCATTCTCAAGAACAGTTGCAATATGTTCCTCACGTATCTCTCTATCAGTTTTCATCGTATCTGCTTTATTGGTAGTACAAACACTAAATACTAACATACAGATAATCATTGTTACTAAGGTAAGAGAGAATTTTTTCACTATACACACCTCCATAACTTTATGTTATCATCATAATCCATTTATGCTTTAAATTCTTAAGTTGATATAGGTGTGGTGCCACCCCTATAATTGTCAGCAAACGGTTCTATTACAAACTTGTATGCGAATAGACAAATTAAAACACTCATCATCCATTCTTCCATATGTGTCACTCCTTTCCAATGAGCACTTAAAATCATCATTTGATTTGTGTGCATGATTATAGTTAACCCACTGGAAAGTAGAAAATAATTCTACCCTGACTATTATTGCTGGAATAATATAACATATTTTCGTTTGTATATGTCAGAATTTTAGATTAAAAGAAATCCAGATCTAAGATAAGCACTCATTAGGGTGTCTTTTTTTATGCTTATTTACTATGTATTCTCATTTAGAAGTAAAAAACAACCAATAGCAAAAGACCACCTATTTCCGTAGATGGCCTCTGGTCCTTCAGCTTTATTGTACACCATTAATTATACCGCTAACCTCATGAGATGTTTTTATGCAATTTTGCATGACAACCGTTTTCATCATAACAATAGTGAAAAATATTTATACTAAACTTTAAAAATATTCTACATAAATATTCTCAATTTACTGTATATTATGTTGATGTTAAACTTTAAGTGTAGTAAATATTTGTTTGAACCATGTCCCCTAAAACAAGGTTTGAATAGTCATCTCAATACGCGAGAACAAACAGAGAAGAGGCACCTAAGGGTGTCTTTTCTTATTTTTTGAATATTTTCCCCTTGAATAAAACAACTGTGCTCAAAACAAAATGAAATATTTTATAATGTTGATTCATACATATGTAATACTTGCATTAGCATTACATATGTACAAATATTAAAACGAAAGCTAGGTGAGTCGAAAATGACAGCTTGTTCAGGTGTCGCTTGTTCATGCCACCAGGCACTGTAGTGACAATTACAACCAGATCAGGATAGATTATCAGGCCTGTTTCTCTTGTTAGATATTTTCCATCACCTTCTACAAATTAATTAGTCATATTAGAGGAAGAGACTTCAACAACACCACCCTCTACTCACCATATATTTATAAGTTATGAAGATATAGAAAGTATTACCATTTCTCCCTACTTAAAATCCTATAAAATAATAATTGATAAACTAGACCAAAAAGGAACTTAATAAGTGTCTTTTTTTGAAGACCTTGTCTAAATGTCTAACACCTTCTTCTCTATTAATTAGTATAATATAATGGAGAGGAGGATCTTAAAATGATTATCTATACTAAACTCGATTACTGGAGAGAATATGGAGATATGATTGTTCTCGGGTGTAAATCGGGCAAAGAAACTTTTGAAATCTCAACTGATAAAAATCGTATTTATAATGCTCATCGCTTAAAAGATGAAGTGTATATCCGACTAGATTCTGATAAAAACATAATCGGTATAGATGTATATTGAAATTAAATATTTATCACTGTTTATTTACATCTTAAAGGACCTGCTCATATGTAGAAATTAATCATACAGTAAAGTATGCCGTTAAATTAATAACATACCTATTGCCTCAATCTCCTCAATCAAGGAGGAATAATTATGGGTTATGGTGACTCTTGTGGTTTTGGTGGTGGATTCGCCTTACTAATCGTACTGTTCATTCTGTTAATCATTATTGGATGCAGTTGTTGGGGCGACGGATTCGGTTACTAGTAAACAAAAGGCACTCATTAGGGTGTCTTTACTTATTTCTTTAAAAAACACTATTTAACCCACCCAAACCTTTTATAATGTTAATTCATATATTTATATTACAGTTTATACAAATGTTAAAAAGGTAGGTAAAACTAAAAATAGCGAGTTGCTCAGGTGTCGCCTGTTCATTATTTAAGCTTTGGCCACCAGGTACTATAGTAACAATAACAACTAGATCTGGACAGATTATCGGTCCTGTTTCTCTTGTTGTTTATCTTCCATTACCTTCTTTAAATTGCTTAATCGTATTTGAAGAAGAGGATTCGACAACACCACCATCTACTAGTCTTGTATTTATAAGTTGCGAAGATATAGAAAGTATTACCACATCTCCCAACTTAATCGATACACTTAAAGATTTGTGACTTCCACACATTTGTTAAAAAGATAATAGAACAAACACACAATCATTTTTATTCAAAGATCATGTACTATAGCAAATCACCTTACTTTTATAACTAAGTAGTTATTTTATACCTTTCAGACGAGTTAATAAAAGAAAAGGCCAAGTGTAGCTATGAACTACAGTTTAATAAAAGGACCTTAAAACACTTAAAAGATGGTTTCGGTACTGTACCGGAGCCATCTTTTTTAGTGTCCACTGATAACGATAGTAATTATAATCCTTCATGTACTCCTCTATCACCTGTTGAAGAGATTGAAACGTTGGACAATCTTTATAATCTAATTCATACTTCATATAACCAAAAAAGGATTCTATCGGGGCATTATCCAGACAGTTTCCCCTACGTGACATAGATTGTTTTATTCCCATTTCTTTTACACGTCGCTGAAATTCAGGATGCGTGTAATGTGTACCTTGATCTGAATGTAAAAGTGCTTCTGGATGAATTGTATCTCCTAATCTATCTTTCAATTTGTCTAATGTTTGATAGACGATATGCATTTGTAGAGAGGGAGAGACGTGATAAGCTAAAATCTCTCGTGTGGTACTATCTTTTACACAAGATAAATAAGCTTTCTTCCCTTTTCCATAAAATAAATATGTAATATCAGTTAACATACTTTTTTCCGGCTCTTCTTGATTGAATTGACGTTGAAGTAGGTTAGGACAAACCCTGCGTTCTTGCGTCGCCTTAGCTATTTGTTTGTATGGATTCGCACGATGAGTCTTTGTCACTAGATTGTATTTCCACATAATCCGAAAGATACGCTTTAGATTCATTTTAATTCCCTTTGTATTTTCTAAAGTCATTTTGATAAATATCGCGCCACATTTTTTCTTCTTTTGGTTGAAAATTTCATGAATCCATTCATAATCTTTCTCATCACATAATTCTTTTTCAGCGCCTGCCTTTCGAGCTCGTCTAACTTTTTTAAGAATTCAAGTTCCGCTTCTAAAAAAGCAATACGCGCTTCCGCTTTCTTTAGCTTGTCATCAGAAGATAACTGTTTTGTGGAAGGACGACCCACATTTCCTTTTCCGCGACGTTCTGTATAAAATCCTTCTTCGCCAAACTGTTCATACGTCTTTCTCCAGCGTTTTAAGCATTGATTTGGCTTTCTTTCGCCAATAATATCAGATCGAATCCATTCTCTAAAAAGATTTGATTCGGCCCTTTCCCATGCTGATTTTCTTTCACAGCTTTTACTTTAAAATCAGCATGGTCCCCGGAGAAAGCTGACCGACATTCGGAATCCGTGTGATTTCCTGGGCCGCACGGGTATATAGCGTGATGGCAGTTTCGATATCCACTTTTTGTTCTTAACCTGTGTCTGTTCCATCATAAGCCATGCGAGTTACAACAGCTTTCAGCCCTACAAACGGATTCACAGGATCTGACCATGCCGTTGCAGGAGCATCAGAGGAAAACGCCACCTTAATCCCTGCTTGAAACATAGATTGAATGGAATAGGTTCTCTTTGTCCGTTCAGCACCAAGGTTATTTAGATAACTCTCAATCTCTGCAAACAAAAAGATAGGCTGCGGGACAAACGCAATTCCTGTTTCAGCAGCTCGCTGGATGGCTTCTGCTGTCGGCATAGCAGCATGCTCAATTCTGATAGAATGTGCATCTGACAGCCAGCTAACTTTACCATAGAATGTGTTCACAATTAAATCAATAGCCTGCTCGCCCATTGCGTGAATAACCAATTGAATTCGGAAATAAAGTTATAATATTTAAAGCACAGTTGCGACATTTATAAAAAAGTTAATTTGTCAAAAGAATGAACTAAAAAATGGTAAAGAGCAGATAAAAAAATTCATCGCTTCTTTATTTATCTCGCATTATCGGACAGTTTCACTTTATAACATGTAGTCTAGTTCTTACATTACTCTTCATTCTTCATAAGATTTTCTCTCATCAACACAGCAATCCCTTTATGCCCCTCACTATCAATTTGCTCTAGTTTCTCCACAACTAACTCCTGTCGCTTCACTGAATGATTTTGGCTCAGTTTCCTTTTTCCTTCTATCCGATTAATCTTGATTTTAAATCCGACAATCCCTTTACTTAACCCTTGAATATAACTCGGTTCTACATCATTTAATGAATAAGAACTCGCCTGATCTCATACTTATCTACTAAATCACGAAGAGAATCTAGTAATTCTTGTTCACTTGCGACAATCTCCATTTCACCATATACATGAACGGCTACATAATTCCATGTCGGTACTGCTTTCTTTGTTTCATACCAGGAAGGAGAGATATAGCAATGGGGTCCCTGAAAAACAGCAAGTACCTCTTGATTCTCAACGTCTTTCCATTGTTCATTCGGACGTGCAAAATGACCATATAAGATGCGCTCATCTCTATTTAATAGCAAAGGAAGATGCGTTGCATATGGTTCCTCATTATGCCGAGAAAACAATGTTGCAAAGCTATTTTGTTCAATGATTTCATATTTCGTTTTTTCATCTTTTATATCGAATTATTTTGGTATATACATATTCTTCCTCTTTTCTTTCTTATCATTTTATTTTCCAATTATATTTAGAAAGAAACTAATCCGACAGGGACAGATAATAATTATTTTATAAGGACAGTATTACTTCTATAACAGAATCATAAAACGCTTTTCAGTATTTAAACTAAAAAGCGTTTTCTATAGATAATCACTCACCTTTCTACACCCGTTTGAATACTTTGTTTTTGCAGGACATCCACAGTTTTTTTAGACCAAAACGTAGCGAGTATTGGACCTGCAATGTTATGCCATACTGCGGCTAGAACACTTGGTAAAGCAGCTAATGGTCCGAAATGTGCGGCCCCCAACGCTACGCCTAATCCAGAGTTCTGCATCCCCACTTCAATCGAAATCGCTCGTCTCGTTCCTTCATCAAGCCCGAGTACCAATGCCGTCAAATAGCCAAGTAAAAATCCAAATGCATTATGGAGCATCACCGCTGCAAAAATTAACAACCCAGAAGAAGAAATACTACTTACATTCGCCGAAATAACTGCAGAAACAATAATGATAATTGCTAAAACTGATATAAGAGGTACAACTGTGATACCTTTATTCACTACTGTCGGAAAGAACTTTCTCACTGCTATCCCTAAAATAATTGGGACAATGATCACTTGTACGATAGAAAGAAACATCGACATAGGATCAACTGGCATCCACTGCCCTGCTAATAATAATAAAATAAAAGGTGTAGCAATCGGTGCAAGCAATGTTGATAATGATGTCATCGCAATGGATAAAGGTAAATTCCCTTTCGCAAGATACACCATTACGTTTGACGAAGTTCCACCTGGCACTGAACCTAGTAGAACTAACCCCGCGGCTAATTCTGCTGGCAATTTCATCATATATGCAAGTGCATACGCAACGAGGGGCATAATAACAAACTGAGCACATACCCCAATAATTACTGGTAACGGCTTCGTTACAATCATTTTAAAATCAACTGCTTTTAGCGTCAGTCCCATTCCAAACATAACAATACCTAGTAAAATCGTAATATATCCATTAAACCAGAGGAATGGTGTAGGAACCATAAATGCGATAGCCGCGATACATATAACCCAAATGGCGAAATATCTTCCTGCTACGTTACTGATTGCTTCTAACGTTTTCATCAGATCATTCCTTATTCTTGGATTTTAAAAATCTTATTCGGATTCAGAATATTTTTCGGATCCAAAGCTTGTTTCATCTTTTTCATCACAAGAAGTGCTGCCCCATGCTCTTTTTCTTGATATTTTTGTTTACCAATCCCTACCCCGTGTTCACCTGTACATGTTCCACCACATTTAAGGGCATATAACACAATTTTTTCATTTGCTATTTCTGTTTTATTTATTTCTTCTCTATCATTTGGATTCACCATTAATAAAACGTGAAAATTTCCATCTCCTACATGTCCAAGGATTCCACCAACAATTCCGGCAGAATCTAAAGTTTCTTTTGCATACTGAATTGCATGAGCTAACTCTGAAATTGGGACACAAACATCTGTACTCATCAGTTTTTTACCCGGATAACTATGAACATAAGCATATGCTAGATTATGTCTTGCTTCCCATAATTTATTTCTAGCAGCTGTTTCTGTTTCAAATTCAATACTTTTACACTTGTGATCCTCGGCAATCTCTTTTGTAAATTCAATATCTTGTTTTAATCCTGCTTCATTTCCATGAAACTCTAAAAATAATGTTGACTCTTCTCTATAATTTGTTTCACTATACAGATTTACTTGTTTCATTGACAGTTCATCAACAAGCTCAATTCTCGCAATCGGAATACCAGCTTGTAAAATATCAATCACAGCTTCCACTGCATCATTTACCGTCGGAAAAGATGCTCTTGCCGCCATAGTATGTTCAGGTATTCCATATACCCTTAAAGTTAACTCAGTAAAGCAACCAAGTGTTCCTTCTGATCCAACAAATATACCATTTAAATGATAACCAGATGACGACTTTGCCGCTAGAGTTCCTGTATGTATAATGGTTCCATCTGCGAGTACAACTTCTAAATCTCGAACTTGATCACGCATAACACCATACTTTACTGAAGTCGTTCCACTCGCGTTCGTAGCAGCCATTCCGCCTAGCGTAGCGTCAGCTCCTGGATCTACACTAAAAAATAACCCATGCTTTTTTAATTCTTTATTGAGTTGCGAACGAGTCACCCCCGGTTGGACTTTAACGAGAAAGTCATTTTCTCTCACCTCTAATATTTGATTCATAAGTGAAAAATCCATTGTAATCCCATTTTCATATGGAATCACATGACCTTCCAAGCTTGAGCCTACTCCGAATGGCACAACTGGTGTTTGGTACTTGTTTGCTAGTTTCATTATCTCACTAACCTCTTCTGTCGTTGTTGGAAATACAACAACATCTGGCAGACTACTAGCATGATAAGATTCATCTTTACTGTGCAACTCTCTCACCGTTTCATTTACTACTACTTGTGTTTCAGGAAGTATCTCTTTTAAGGCAATTATCAAACTTTCAGTTTCAGCTTTCATTTCATTCTCTCCTATCATTCTGTTACAGATTTCATATACAATTTAAGATCGTTTTATAACGATTCACCTGATGAACTATTCCATACATAATAATCTGAAAAATTAAATAATTCAAGTGTTAATTTAGAAACAACTCCATTGCAAGGTTACATTTTCCAATGTTTACACTGTGGTACACACCGTTTACATGTAGATTGCACCTAATATATTAACTTGCTTCAGCTGTAATAAAATTCAGAAAAAACATGCTAGGACTCAATCGCATTGTGACAACTACTTCTATATTCCTTCAATGTCATTTAAACGTCACACACGTCGTAATACTTTATACAATTAGCATTTCATTTAATTTTTCGATTATAGTAGACAGCAACGTATTCGGAATGAATAGAACTTCTTCATATCATCAAAAAAAACGAAAAAGAGCCCACTTGTATTGGACTCTTTTTGATTTATCCCGCTATTTGCGGGCAGTAATGCTCCCAACTCAAAATTCAGCGAAAGCAAAGAAGTTAGGTGGGAGATAAACTGCCCGTAAAAGCCCGATTGGTGAGGGCTAATAATCAGTTCAACAACTCATCCATTAACTTCAATATCAATTACCCTTATTAAACATGCAAGCCTTTCTCTTTGAAATAACTTAACATTTTCCGGTAATTCTCTCCGTACTTCTTTTGAAATTCTTTCCCAAAATCTTCTTCGATGTGTTGCATCATCATATCATGGTAAAAAGCGTTTTTTATTACTTCAATTACTGCTGGATGATTCGTCTCTAATGCAGATGGCTTAATATCTCCTTCAAAACTACCAATTAAAGCTGAACTAGAATCACAGAGAATAGAAAACTTCCTTTCATCAGTAGGCCACTCTTCATCCCTGTAATGCTGGAATACATGTTTAAGAGGTGTTTTACATGCTCCAATTGTAATTAAGATGACACTAATTCCTTTACATTCAGCTACAAGCAACGCTTCCTCTATATAGTGCAAGTCTTCTGACCAAATATCTACAACTATAGATGTTTCTGCATTTGCAATAACGCGACGTACAGCATTATCTAACGCATTACTTCCTTGCCAATTATAAAAAGCAGGTGCAGGTCTAGGCGGAGATTTTAATTGATTGATAAGAGCTTTCGAAGTTTGTTCAAATTTAGTTTGAAAAAGACGTATTAATTGCTCTATCGGAACAGCATTATAAAGAACGGTCTCCCCTTCTATACTCCTGCAAGCCCCTTTGTCCGTTAATGATCGTAAAGCGGCATATACATTTGTTCTTGAAACAGATACCCGTTTTGCAACTTCATACCCGGACAAATCTGGCTCTTCATGTAACGTCAAATAGCATCTTGCTTCTAAATCAGACAAACCTATCTTTTTCAGTAAATCAATCATGGAAACCCTCCTTACTTAACAACCCAATTAGACACTCATCTTAAGTGGTATTTATCAATACTCCTAATAGGATATTACCTTTAGTTTAAACGAAAATAAACAGAATTTCATCTGTATATTCTTGTTAATTAACATTATAAACATGGTGAAATATTGCAAATAAGTTTCAAATGTATAATAAGTATTACAAACTTTCATATACATGTTCATTGAGACAATGAATAACATTTGGAAATCTAGATCTACAATCTCTATATTCACAAACATCAATGTCTGGCAAGTACTTTATTTCTCTAACATCCAAATTATGTTAAGATTGTTTTAATATTCAAAAAACACATAAAAGGAGTCTATTTAGAATGAATGTCTACTTAGTGCAACCTACAATTGACTTACAAGAAGAATACCTAGAATTCTATCAAGAATGGAAAAATAGTGGTGAAACGATGGTTCCTTGGGTTATTGCAAAAGATCCTACTAATTTTCCAAAAATGGTTCAAGATTTACTCGATGCAGCAGAAAGAAAAAATCTCCGTAACGGCTGGGTACCTGACTCTACTTTTTGGCTTGTCACAGATCATAAAAAAATTGTTGGAGCTGTAAATATTCGTCACCGTTTAACTGAACATTTATTTAATGCTGGTGGGCATATTGGCTATGGTATACGCCCTTCCGCAAGGCGCAAAGGATATGCTACAAAATTATTAGCTTTATCATTAGAAAAAACAAGAGAATTGGATATTACCAAAGCTCTTGTCGTTTGCGACGAATGGAATGTTGCCTCTGAAAAAACAATTTTACATAACGGGGGCCTTCGTGACAGTGACTTCACCGAAGAAAACGGGAATATTGTAAGAAGATATTGGATTGAGCTGTAAACATCCATTTACTATAGAAATCGGAGGGATTCACATGTCTACATTAGCAATCCAATTAGAAAATACAATTCATACTGCTTCTCAAAAAGTGATACTTCTTTCTGACATGGACATAAAACCCACCCCAACAAAATGGTCTAAAAAAGAAATATTAGGTCACCTTTGTGATTCCGGTACAATAAACCATAAACGCTTTGTTGATATTCTTACTTCAAAAGAAACTATTACACTCACTGGTTATGATCAAGATTCGTGGGTATATGCGCATAATTATCAACAGTCTTTTTCATCAAATGAAATTCTAAAATTATGGGAAGCTATTAATATACAAATTATAAAATTATTAACGAATGTAAAGACTGAACAATGGCAACTTCCATGTAGATTAGAAGACCAACAGGAAGTAACTTTAGAATGGCTTGTTACAGATTATATTAATCATATGAACCATCATCTTGCTCAAATATTTACCATCCGTAAAAAATAAAGTGAAACTTTAATCAGTGGGGGGTTTCTTCATCCCCCGCTGATTATTAGCCCTCACCAATCGGGCTTTTACAGGTAGTTTATCTCCCACCTAACTTCTTTGCTTCCGCCGAATTTTGAGGTGGGAGTATTACTGCCTGTTAATACGGGATAAATCTCTTTTCAGTTTTGTTTGGCCTCGATTACATACAAAAAATAAGGAGGAAAGTTCACCATTCGTTCTCCTCCTTATTTTCATTATTCTACCTCTGCTTCAAACTGCACCGTAATTCCACTTGGGTCCACCACTGTGAACCCATTCACGTTCTCTGTTAATTCATGATTTTTCTCTACCAATCTCTTTTTCACTTCATCCAATACCTCTTTATGCGGTAATACAATTGTATTTTATAGGAGAAAAGAAATTTAACTCTAACTATACCAATGAATATTTAATTTTCTCAACTTGTAAATAAGCATCAAACTCTATAAACAACTTGAAGAACAGAACATTTGTTTGTATCATGAAATTACTTTCAAACAAAAAGGAGGACTAAAATGAAAAGTTGGACAGAAAAAATTATCATTCACACACCCATTGAGCACTTGTTTTCTTATTTTGATGGTTCATTAGATCAAATGCAAAAGCTAATGCCTCAAGTGATAGAGAATACACCTCTCAAAGAAACAGAAACAATTGTTGGGAATGTTTATCGCCAAAAATATAAAGAAGGCGAAGAAATTCAGGAATATGATGTAGAAACACTTGATTATATAAATACAGCCACACACAAAAAATTGAAATCAGGCTTTACTCTTGCTAATATGTTTGATATTACTGCTACATACGAATTGAGACAAATAGATGAAATTCAAACATTATTTAAATATACCGCTACAAACCAACCATTAACCGAGCAAGCTGAGTTATATATGAAATCTGCTACAAATCAAGTTGTAGTTGACTTTGTTAATCGTGTTAAATCGATCGCTGAGTCTGAATATAGCAAGTAAACTGTTACTTAAGTAACATAATAAAACATTAAAGGAGCGTTACAAATGAAACAACAAATTACTCCATACTTAACATTCAACGGAAATGCGAGAGAAGCACTTGAATACTATAAATCGGTATTTGAAGGAGAAATCCAAGGAATCCAAACTTTCGGTGATGCTGACTTCCCAACACCACCAGAAGTAGATAATCGCATTATGCACGCTCGTTTCAAGAAAGATGGTTTATTTTTCATGGTATCCGATGCATTTTTAGGTCAATCCGTTGAAGTTGGAAATCATATTTCATTAGCTCTTGAATTAGATAGTGAAGATGAAATCCAAAAAATTTACGATGCATTAATCGAAAAAGGAACTGTACTTATGGAATTACAAGATACATTCTGGGGAGCAAAATTTGCTAAAGTGAAAGATTGCTTTGACGTTATCTGGGATTTAAATTATACAAAAGCTTAAAGTGTTATTCATAGAAAAAAGGTGCTTTCTATACATAAGCACCTTTTTTCTATATATCATTTGTCTTCTTTATTCTTCTTCCTTCTATTAACATCTTTTAACGTTTTACTAAATGCCAAAATCAAAATGATGAATATTATTCCAGCAATCGCTACCGTTTCCAAAATAAATTGCACAGTTCTTCCTCCTCAAAGTTATGTCTATTACCTTTTATTACAACTTTTATCTATTCGGACAAACTCTCATTTGGCTTACTTGGCGTTTTCATATCAAATTATAGATGTCTGATTGTAAATATTCCTTTCAAACAACCTATTTACTTTAGTCTATGAAAAGAAGTTTTTTAATCAGCAGATAAATTCCCATTACTGATTTATATGTATACAAAAAGCCATTCCTTCTAGAAAAATACTAGAAAAAATGGCTCAAATAGTGATAACGCGAAACTGCTATTAGTGGTAGTTTTCCTCCCGTCACTAACAGCTAGTTGAAGTAATCAAGCTTTTACGAACGGCAACACTACTCTTATCTTGCTGCACGTACCTCAGCAACAAGCTTTCCACCCTCTATGCTCATATAAAGCTTCACAGGCACATCATTTGTATTTTCAAATACTAAATCTAAATACGGATATGCAATTGTAGCATCTCGGCCTTTCGGAACGTATCCTACTGTTTTGGAGTGTGTTGTTCTTTCTACCATTTTTAATCCAGCTTGATCGGCTGCATTATAAAGAGTAGAAGATGTTTGACATACTCCACCACCATAACCATCTACTAATTTCCCATCAACAATTTCTTTCCCTAACTGATACCCTTTATCTGGTGTTGTATCTCCGATTAACGCATTAAAAGAGAAACGATCTCCTTTTCCTAGTACTACACCACTAATGTTATTCGCAGACAAACGAATATTTTCAATTCTACCGCCTGTAGAACCACCTAAGTTCGTTTCATATCTCCCTAAAACTGCACCACTTCCACTTGCATCTGCTGGAGTCGCTACAGGTTTTTTCTCAACAATCGGCAATTGATATGAAGAATCCCACATTCCTACATTCATTAACTTATCTACTAGCTCTTTTTCCATTAACTCATAAGAAGGCTTACCTTCTTGCCATGTTCCATCACTTGCCATACGTGAAGGAACCATCTTTTGATCGATGCTTTTTCCAACTTCCTTAGCAACCTTCGTTACTTCTTTTTTAAATTTATTCTCATCTTCAAAATAACCTAAGTTTGCTAGATTCACATTTTTTACTTCTTTCCCACTTCTAGCATCAACTAAACTTACACTGTCACTGACGCCAGTCTTTGCTTCTACCGTATGCTCGCCTATGCCACTTACTAATGAAACCTCACTTACTTTTGTATTACAACCGCTCACTACACCTACACATAATACCCCTATTACTAAACTATGTACCTTACGTAACAATATACTCTCTCCTTTACTTACATCTTCTACTCTTTGTTTCCAATTTTATGTATGTATGATTACATGACTTTGCAATATAACTACAAAATATTACAATTTGATTTCCACTATATTAAAATTACTCTTTTCTTTAAGAAATGTCTACACATATTTACTTAAAAAACTTAAGTTTGTTAAGATTGTAATCTTTCTCTTATTTAACCAGTATATACCAAACAATAATTCAAAAACAATTTTAACACATTAATAATTTTGAATTTTTTAAAAAATAATCATCATTCATAAAAAACTTCACAAATCCTCTTAAATACGTTTGGTGAAGTCCCCTATTCAAAATAGGTATTTGCCGTGCCACCCATCCGCTCTTACACATACATTATGATGAATTCAACTAAATTTAGAGAACGGAGGATGTTTATGTATCCCTACAATTCATATATCCCCTACCCCCCTTATAATTATCAAGGGCAATATGACGAACAACCGCAATACCAACCATATATAGAACAAACTGAACAAATTGATCCCTATGATCCAAACAGACAATTTCAAATTCCAATTTCATTCCCAGGTGGTGGCGGCCGTCAGTTAGAAAGACGAGTAAATGAGCTAGAACAAAGAGTAAATCAATTAAACCGTCAAGTAAATCAACTTCAGCAGACAGTAGAACGTCATACACGTAGACTCAATCGATTAAATCAACGTTTACGTACTGTAGAGAATCGACTCAACATTCCATTTTCAGCACTTGAGGATGGATTTTAATTAGTAAAACAAAGAACTATATAAGGAAGGGGCTCTCCCCCTTCCTATATTCCGAATTAACAAATAGTAAGTCTTTGTTATTCGTTTTACTTTATTAAATTGACGAAAGTTTTCTCCATCTCTATACTGATAAGAGTCAATGAAATGAAACAAGGTGATAAATATGGATTTTGAAATAAATTTCCTCTCCTTCTATGTCGTACAAATAGAAGGAAAAGGTGAACAAGCAGATAAACGATATAAACATTTCCAAACGTTAGATGCTGAAGAATATGAAGATAGTTCCTTAAAAGAGTTCTTAGATGGTGAATTATTAAAAATATCTAAACGAAAAGTAGAACGTCATGCAAAAACCGAACAAGCCCCAACAAAAATCGGCCGATTTATTGTAGAAACTGGGCACGAATTCGATTCAAACCCGCATTATAATTTATTTAATCGCATCCGCTTTGCGGAAACGAAAGAGAATTTTAAAGATATGAGTGAACCTCTCGTTTATACATATATTGATACGAGTGCAGTACGTGGTGGTGTATTTTTAGTTGCCCAAGCAAAACTACGTAAATACTTTGACGATCCATTCGTATTCGTTATGAAGTGTGACTTCGAGCCAAAAGTTGCTTCCATTTCTGACGAAGCAACACTTATTCGTAATGTTGAAATGGCAATTACGACAAAAAATATGAAATCCATTCAATACCCATATATGCCAGAAGAAGGCATGGTAGAAGTAGGCGAATTAAAAATCCACCAAGCATCACATGCCCGCTACTTCGAAGACTTCTTAAAATTCGTAGAATACGAGCGTTCCATGCCCGAAATCATGAAAACACAAGTCATGGATATGGTATACGACCAAATCGAAGACGTCTTTGAAGAAGGAACAGAAGAACGTGAACAATTCGACCAAGCGATGGAAGTATGGGCTGCGAGTCCTAAACGTGAAATTATGGAACAGTTTTCAACGGAGGAAGTAATGGAAGCAACGGCCCAAATCGTCGAGCATGCTCCTGAAGTTGAATTGAAAGTAAAAGCAGATCATATTTCTGTGAAGGCCTTACTTGCGGATTTTGGAGACCAAATTCATATTGCGAAGGTTAATGACAGATATGTGCTCATGATAGAGGCAGATACACTTACGTTTGAAAAGGGATTCTCTCCGATTGAATTTTTGAAGCCGGATGAGCTGCAGGATGTGATTGAGCGGATTGAGAAAAAGTCCTCTAATCCGCATGATTATTAGGTTTATACCCTTTAGTGTAACACGTAAGTGACTCTTGAGGTGACGGATTAAGTGACGCTTTTACTAGTTATTTATATTCAATATTCCGTATAGAAATTAATATTTAATCGACAACGAACGGTTTCCCTGATTTTTATGAGCACTTTTTATAAGGTGCTCTTTTTATTTGTAATTACTTTAGGTGACACTTCAACAGTCACTTAAGATATATGGATACCAAAATCCCCTAATTTATTTACTATTATATCGCTGACCAATCGAATGTCTGACTACTTCCTTCTATATTATGATGACCAAGTGGCTTTCAAAGATGGAGATGAAGTATCTAAGAACACAAAAGGTAGTACTAGACCTGATTTTCATATAGAAGGTCATAGTGTAGAACTAAAAAATTATGATATATCTACCAAATCAAAAAGAACTAATTTAGTGAATGTAATTGTTAAACAACTAAATTACAGAGATCTCCACTTACCTCAAGGAACAAGACAGACTGTTATTATTGACACAAGGGGGCAAATTGTTACTAATGAAATTTTGATGGAAATAAAGGCGGGAATAAGTAAAAAAGCTAATACCTTACCTGAAATAAAATTTATTAAAAAGGACTGATGAAAAAATGACAGTAGGATTTTCTGTAGACATGTTTTTCTATGAGGCAGGACACCCTGACTTTTTACACAGCTTTTTCTCAACAGTGTCATACCACTGTGAGCCTGATGGTTGGGGAACTAAATACCCTTTATTAATGAAGGACCTATATTTTGAAAAATTAAAATGTGGGAATGTGCCTGAGGCATTAAAAAATGTGGAAGAAATTAGAGAAAAATTGAGCAAAATCCCTCCATCAGAGGTAATATGGGATATTGAGGATATAACAAAAAAACCACCTTATGGAGATAAAATTCCTGCTAAAATAACTAGCTTAGCAAACTATCATACTATTCAAGGAACGTCTTTTTTAGATTTACTAAAAAATGCATTAAAGGAATCAGAGGAATGTAAAATGGATGTAACGATTGAAAAGGTTGGGAGATAAATTTGGCAACAAAATTCAAAACAGGTCTTTATAATATAAATTAGATTCAACAAAATTTGTCAGAATAGAATATTATCATAATAGAAATCACTTCAAAAGAGGTGATTTTTATTTTTGTCTAAAAACGAGGAGTTCAATTTGCTCGGTATTTTAAAAGTAAGTTATAATAAAAATATAGAAAAATGGATAAATAAAATACATGTTAATGGTAAAAATAAAAAGTCCTTCTCACATGAGAAGGGCTTTTGTTATTTTACCTCAATTATATCAATAAATTTAAAGATATTTTTATAATAAATAACATCAATACATATAACAGTTATATAACTCATAAGTAAATGACCAGCTTCGTGTTATATCGATATTTACATTATCTAAAAGCATTTGATATTAAATAGTAGAATTTTAAATAAGAGAGATCAGGGCTAATTACTCATAAAGGCCCGATTAATGAGGGATAATAACCAATGGAAAATGTCACACTGATTAAAGTTTTACTTTATTATTTAAAATGGACCGATATTGTTCGATCTTAAGTAAAAACTAAAAAAAGTACCGAGAATAAAAAAAGAGGAATTAACAAGAAAGGAATGTTTTTTTCTCATCTTCACAACATGCAAAAACTTTCTGTTCGTAAATATGATCATTGGAAAAAGAATACCACCTATTATCAAAGTGATAACTAAGCCCATAACGATACCCACCCATTCTTCTCCTACCATATCTGAGCAACCATTAAATAGACAGTTAATTGAATAAACAGTTATTAACACCCCTAAAAGAACATACTCAAAAAGAAAACCAAAAATAAAATTTAGAAGCACACTTATTACTAAGTACAATTTTTTCATCTATTCACCTCAAAAAAATACGTATATATATTCATTTACACGACCATTTTTAACTTTTCACTCTGACTACTCATCATTCATTTTGTTATTCATTTCCTCTAACACTCGCAATTGCCGCTCACCTTTCTTTACAGCAATAGTAAAGTAATTTTGTAAAAGCAATATTGTATTATTGTCAATATAATATCGTTCCGTTATATTTTCCCATGTCTTGCTATTTTGAAAATCATTCCAAGTAAATTGAATGTGTTCTTTTTTCTTTAATTCTTTAAATACCCATCTCTTCATTTTCTTTTTTGCTTTTTCAGTTAATACACCATTCTTTGCAAGTACGAGCTCTTCATTTCTTTTATATCGCTTATAAATATCCTTTTCCTTGGATACTTTAAGAAAGATATTTACGGTGTTTTTAGCGTCTGCAAAAGCACGGTGCTGTTTCCCTTCCCACTCTAAAGCAAATTGTTCCACCGCAAATTTCAAACTTGGTGTATGTATAAATAATTGCTCATATGCTTGAAATACAAATTTTTGTAAATCGAATTTTCTCTCACTCTCTATATTAGGGCATTCTATATTATGTAGTTGGCAATCTTGCGCGAGAAATTTATAGTCCTCCTTTCCCCATGTTATAAATATATAATCATCTCCAGCAAATTGAAGGAATCGCTTCATTACCATCGGAAACTTTTCTACCTCTTTTAGATCTTTCTTTGTAATTCCTGTTAATTTTGTTGTATGGCGGGTTAGAGGTGCGGTAGGTTTAACAAGTGAAGAAAATCGTCCTATAATCTGCATTGTACTTGCTTCTACCTTGATTGCTCCAATATCAACCACTTCCAATGGATCTTGCGATTTATATGGCCGAAAATTCCGTTCAACATCAAATACAATATAATATTTAGGTTCATTCAAGTCACATACCTCTTCCTTATCTAATTATATTCTTAATTATAGAGTCCCCACTGTGCAAACACACAAAACAAAATTTATAAAAAGATTTTGAGTATCTCGTTTTATTTTTTGAATATTAAGATAAAAAACAAAAAAATTTTTTTGTACATAAAGCGAAACTTTAATCAGTGGGGTTTTTCTTGATCCCCCACCTAACCTCTTTGCTTTCGCTGAATTTTGAGGTGAGGGTCTTATTGCCCGCTAATAGCGGGATAAAAAAACAAAAAAAAGGAGAAGGGCAAGCCCTTCTCCTTTTAATTCAATTACTTCTTAACTACGTTAGTAGCTTGTGGTCCACGGTTACCTTGTTCTACTTCGAAAGTAACTTCTTGACCTTCTTCTAAAGTTTTGAATCCTTCGCCTTGGATAGCTGAGAAATGAACGAATACGTCTTCTCCGCCTTCAACTTCGATGAATCCGAAACCTTTTTCTGAGTTAAACCATTTTACTTTACCGTTTTGCATGAAAAAATCCTCCTACAATGTACCTATATGTACATATTCATTTTCGACCACTTTACAACAATAATAAAGACATTAAAAAACTGCAACCGCAGAGGAGATTTAACATTGCTATCCTCCTCTGAAGTTACAGCTCATTTAAATCTCTATATTATTAAAAGTAAAATGGTTTACAATCACTATATCATATCAATATAATAAAAGTAAAGCTGAATTTCCTATTTTTTTTTGTACATCTTACACAACGCTTTTCTCCCAGTGCATCACTTTCGATTCCCCAGACCCTGCTACAACATAATCTTCCCTTTCATTGACAATGCGCCATCCATGTCCTTTAATTGATCCACACGCCGTTATTATACCTTCCTCTAAAAACACTCGGAAAATCGTTCCTATTCCAGCTTTATTTTTAGTTGAAGTTGTGTACAATACTTGTTGATCAACACTTAAGTCTAAATAGCTGCTTTCTTTTTGTTCACTTTGACAAATTTTCCAATTTAGCTTTTTATGTTTAATAACCTCGTCTATCACACAAAAAGAAATGTTGCCACTTGTACCTCTGCACGAACCGCTTGCCGCTACTAAATAGGAGTTATGTAATGCCAAAGCGGAAATCATCTGATTTGTTGTCACTTTAATTCTTTTCAGCTTACGTCTTCGCAAGTCAAAAAGCCAAACACCACCATATTTAGAATGAATCTTTGTGCCAATAAATAAGAAATGTTTGAATAAAAATAACGAACGAATCGATGGTGCGTCAATGCTGTAACAATGAAATGGACGAATGGTTTCCCATGTAGTACCGAAGTTATTTGAAACATATACCGTTTTATCACCATGTGCAATAACTTTTCCATGTTCATTACTGCATACATTCCAACTCGTTGCTTTTGTTGGAAATCTTTTGACACTCCAGTTCTCCCCGCCATCCATACTACGAACAAAAATCCCTTCGTCACCCACGCCGTAAATCATTTTTCCATTACTACATAAATCTCGTATTCGTTTTTGAAACCCTGTTAATACTTGTTTCCATTCGCCACTTTGTGCCATAAATAGACCATCATATGTAGTTGCCAATATAAGCTTCCCATCTTCTAATTTCGTTACGGCAGTTGCACTTAACATTGTTTCCACGATGACACTCCCATTCTTAAAACTTTTCGGCAAATGCGATTGCAAAGTTACTGCATTTCTCGATATCTTCTTCCTCTTCTGGAGCTAACTCAATTTTTAAGCCTTCTTGTACAAGTTCTGCACCACATTCTACAAGACGTTCTTCAAAAATTGTTACTGCTTCACAAAATTGCTCATAAGCCGTATCACCAGATCCAAATACAGCAACTTTTTTTCCAGCTAAATCTATACCTTCTAAATCATCATGGAAATCTTCTGCTTCAAACGGCAGCTCTCCATCTCCCCACGTATAAGATCCCAAAATGATACCATCATATTCTAATAGTTCTTCTGCGTCCATTCCTTCCATTTCCTTTAATTCCACTTCATGATTAAATGCATCCAAACTCACTTTAATTAAATCAGCAATACTTTCTGTATTTCCTGACATACTTGCAAATGCTATTAAAATTTTCGCCATGTCGACATCCCCCTTTATAATTGATTCTCATTCTCATTATATTAATAATGAGAATCAATTTCAATTATATTTTTGGTTTTTCTCCTTACTACATGTAATAAAGTGAAACTTCCATCACCAATCGGGCTTTGTACAATCAAAAACTCAGCTATTTATTTATAAAAAAAGCACGAATGACTATTCTCGTCATTCGTGCTTTCCTATTCTTATTTTTTAAAAATGCCAAATGGCTTTCCTACTGGTAATACAACTTTTCCAAAATGTGTATTTAATACAGCAGCTGCTGAACCATAGAAAGATAGTAATGAAATACATAGTTCAGAATACGCTGCTAAGTTATGCATAGCATGCGGCATAACACCTAAAGTACTAAATGAAAGACCAATAAATAAGAAATCAATAAGTACAAAAATCATAAATAATACTTTATGTGTTTCCATTGCTCCAATTGTCATAAAAATCGTAAAGATTAAATATCCAATGAAGGCTACCCCAAGTTGTTTCGGATCTACAGCTTGTGCTAATTTTTCACCGAATACACCTAGTTGAATCAACCATGATGTTCCAACGCCTAGCCAAAATAGACCATATGCACCAAATGCAGTTGTACCGAACGTATTATTATGCTTTGCATCGTGAACGCAAGCAAAAAGTTGTGCAAATCCTCCTAAAAAGATCGCCCATGGTAATACAAATGAAACGCCATCAGTTAATCCTAATTTTTGTGATGATGCTACAAGTGTTACCATTGCTAATCCAAATAGACCAATTCCAGATGGATCCGCTGTTGTCATTTTTACATGATGTGTAGTTTGATTACTCATAAAAACCTCCTGATTTTGAACACATACCTGAATACAATACTCAAATCAAAAGGTTATGTCAATGGTTTTTATTGTATGTTGTCAGGCTTCATATTTTCGTAACAATGAACGATATATTCTGCCACTTTATAAGGTTTTATATTTACATTTAATAACTCTTTCATAGGAACCCATACTGGAACATATTGTCCTCTGTCAGCCTTCTTAAATTCTTCTGCCTTACCGCTACCAAAAACCCCATCTATAATACGAGCTTTGTAGAAGAACTGCGAGCCATTATATTCATACTTTATAAAAAGCTTTTGAATTTCAACATGTACTCCTAGTTCTTCATAAACTTCACGTATCGTTGCCTCTTCAGGAGTTTCGCCCTCTTCAATTCCTCCACCTGGAAATACAAAATACACTTCATTTTCTCGAATACGCTTTATAAGAGCAATTTTATCCTCCTGTATAATAATAGCTGCACCACGATTTTGACTCATGCTATTACTTCAATCCCAATAGCAATTGTTCCCCACTTTTGTTCTTGTTCTTTCGTATATATTTCATATGTACTTGCTAGCATTTCTTCTAAACTCCAGTTTGCACAGTCCAGCAACTCTTTATCAATGTCCTTATACATTTCTTGAAATGTTTTATAACATTTCAACTTCGTTACCTTTACACAAATTGTTTCTTTTGTTGTTAGATTTGTAAATTCAATTTCATCTTCTTTTTGTATACTCTGACGCTTCTTATCATATAAGCGTACTTCAAATACCTTTTTTCCAGATTGAATAGATTGAAACGGTTCAGTATATAAGCTCATTTTATGTTTCATTTCCTCACCACCTTGGTTTATTTTAACATGAGAACCTACGACTCTTTTTTCATTTGTTATAGAAAATCTAGCAAGACTTATTCAATATCGTTTTCAAAAGAAGGATTACCATCACTTCTTTCCAATCAAGTCGAAAAACTTCTCCAAGTATGTACAAAACATTCATGAATTCTCCATTAAGGAGATTTATTTCTTTATATGAAATGCTCTATACGATAACATGTAGATAAAACACCGTATCGACACCACTTATTATATTTAATATGGGAGGAGTTTTAAAGAAATGCGCTACGTCATTGTAACAGGTACTTCACAAGGATTAGGAGAAGCAATCGCTACACAATTACTAGAGGAAGATACACGACTCATTTGTATTTCTAGAAGACAAAATGAACATCTCATTGAAAAAGCAAAACAAAAAGATATTCCTTTAACATTTCACTCAATCGATCTCCAAGATGTACATAATCTAGAAAATCATTTCGAAACGATCTTTTCATCCATTGAAGAAGAAAACGTATCGTCTATCCATTTGATTAATAATGCCGGTACCCTTGCACCAATGAAACCCATTGAAAAATCAGAAAGTGAGTTTTTAATTGCAAATGTACAAATTAATTTAATTGCACCGATGATTCTTACTTCTTCGTTTATGAAACATACAAAAGATTGGAAAGTAGACAAACGTATTATTAACATTTCTTCAGGAGCTGGTCAAAAACCATACTTTGGATGGGGAGCATATTGTACAACGAAAGCTGGCGTGAACATGTTTACACAATGTGTAGCTACAGAGGAAACTGAGAAAGAATATCCAGTAAAAACAATTGCCTTTGCCCCAGGTGTTGTTGATACAAATATGCAACAGCAAATCCGTCAAACAAAAAAAGAAGACTTTACAAACTTAGAGCGCTTTATCACTTTAAAGGAAGAAGGAAAATTACTTTCTCCTGAATATGTCGCTAAAGCTGTTGTTCATCTATTAGAAACTGAGGACTTTGAACAAGGTGGCATCATTCGTATTGATGAAAAATAATTTCATAGCAAAAGGCTCGCATATAAGCGAGCCTTTTATTTTATCGGTTCTAAAAATATTAATACAGATTCCATTATTGGTTCATATCCTATCTCTTGATAAATTTTATTCGACGTTGGGTTTGCTAAATCCGTATATAAAGTAGTTGTTTTATAGCCTAAGTCTAACATGCGCTGACTGAGAGCAGCTACACAATTAGAAGCGTACCCTTTTTTACGTTCTTCTTTCGGCGTATATACAAAATTGACTGTAACATTACTCTTAGTCGGTCTTGTTATGGCAGCTAACGAAACTAATCTCCCATCTACTTCCCATCCAAACAAGCGATTTGTACTTACTAATGTGTTTGCAATTCGCTTTGCTTTTTCTTCTGTAGTAGGCAAATGAACACCTTCACAAAATTGGTACACCCACTTTTCAATTAATGCTAGTTCACCACTATTTACTTGACGGAAAAAGCCATGTTCATCCCATTTCTTCTTTACTTTTTTTAGTTCATATACACCTTGCTTCATATGGATAGAAAGCTTCTTTTGTTCTAGTTGTGCAATCTCTTTAGCTAATTGTGTTACAACTCTCTTTTCACCAATCAATCCAGGAATATTAGGATATACCTTTGTTAATTGTTTTGCTATTTCCACTATAATTTCTTGTGAAACCTCAGCCTTAGCAACGATCATTTGCTTCTCCTCAGTTTGTAAAAATATAAGGGCAATTTTTTCATTTTGCTTTGCTACTGCCATAAACAACGGATTCTCCGTAGACTGTAACACCCCTAATAATAAATTATTTTCTTGTTCATTCATTTCTAAAATAGGACTGACTTCTTTCTTAAAATGAGAAACATCTTCATATACCTGTAATTGAATCATCGACAATCTCTTCCTTCTATTTATATTTAAATAGAATATTGGCGACTAATTCATAAAATCCTGCTTTTACGATTCAACAATATTTAAAACACGCATTATTAATTCTTTTTCAACTTGTGAGATCCGTTGTTTTTCCCTTTCAAACTTAATTTCTTCTTTCTTAAAAAACTCTTTCCTCTTTTCAATCATACGCATCATTTCTTTTTTACTTGGCCCACCATATACAGTCCGTTTTTCAACAAACGCTTCTGGTGATATAATGTCTTTCCATTCTTTTTCTGAAAGTATTATATTAAAGTTTTCTTGTAAGTACATATTTACTTCTGTGAACTTTAGTTCATGCAACTCTTTTTTCTGCTGTATAGACATCGTTGCGATATCACTTGCAGCACGATGAGCACGCCGGAAAGGAATATTATAATTTTTTGTTAATACGTCTGCAAAATCTGTTATTGTAATCGCATGTTTAAATGAGCGATTTCTTAAAATTTCATCTTCCACCTTCATTGTTCGAATCACTGCATTCATCATACAAAAAACACGAATTGCTTTTTCGATTCCCCCATATAAATACGGCTGTAAATCATCTTCTGTATCAACAATGTCTCCAAACGGTGTATTATGAATCATTTGAAATACAGTAAAAGCTTCTCCAAGTGCACTGCTAGCGAGAGCACGAGCGTGTTCAATTGAAACAGGATTCCGTTTTTGTGGCATTATACTGCTGATTTGTACATAAGGATTTGCAACAGCAATCCCATTGTATTCTTTTGTTGCTAGTAGTAAGAAATCATGGAGCCATCTACTCATATTTGTCATCGTCATCATAAGCAAGGAACTGACGTCCAGTAAATAATCAGCACCTGCGACCGCATCATATGAATTCTCAATAACATTTGAAAAACCAAGTAACTGAGCAACTCTCTGTCTGTTAATAGGAAAACTTGTTGTAGAAAGAGCTGCCGCACCCATTGGCGAGTAATTCACAAGATAATAGGTCTTCCAAATGCGTTCTAAATCTCTTTGCATCACATCATAGACAGCTAACATATAATGACCAAATGCTGTTGGTTGAGCAGGCTGCGTATGTGTATAAGCAGGCATAATTGTTTCCATATGTTCATCAGCAAGTTGTAATATACTTTCTTGTAGTAAGATAAAATGCTCCATAAAACGTAGTAGGTAACGACGTAAACTCATCCTATACATTGTCACTCCCATATCATTTCGGCTTCTGCCAATATGCATATTGCTTACCAGATCATCATTCGCTTCTTTGACAATTAAATGTTCAATTAAAAAAAAGAGATCTTCATGTTCCTTCTCATACAATAATTGACTCTTTGGAATTTGTGCTACTTTCTCTAACGCTGTTAAAATAACTTTTGCATCTTCTTGTTTCATTAATTTTTGTTCACTAAGCATGATAATATGAGCACGATGAATCATAAACATCTCTTGCAATAAGTAATCTCGCTGAAATTGGAACACATGCTGTAACACACAATTCACATAGGTTTCCCCAGGGAAATCAGCGCCTTCACCCTTTATAAATTCTTCCTTATTTTGTTTCATCACCTTTTCCCCTTTCGCCCAGTTGTTTACTAATCATCATACCCTGAGCTTCTGAAAAGGTGCTTGTATAAAGTGAAACTTTAATCAGTGGAGTTTTCTTCATTCCTACTGATTATCAGCCCTCACCAATCGGGCTTTTACGGGCAGTTTATCTCCCACCTCTCTTCTTTGCTTCCATCGAATTTTGAAGTGGGAGTATTACTGCCCGCAAATAGCGGGATAAAAATAAAACCCGATGCTTCACGCATCAGGTTTATTTAATAACAGTTGCATCATATTTTTCACTTTGTAGCACCTGGAAATGTAAATTCCGCAAGTGCTTACGAAGCTCTGCACTATCATCTTCATCCAATTGGTTTGCTAAAAACACGATTTCTGTACAATTCCCAAGTTTATCAGTAGCATAAACAGCTTTTGTTAACGTCCATGGTGTATAACCATTTTTTTGCCCTGCATGTCTGAATGTCTTACGATACTTCTTTGCTTTCATGTCCGTTTCAACGAGATTTGCCCACTCTTTTTCTTCAGCTATTGTAAATCCTGTTTTATGGTTCGCTTTTTCCAAAAGCACCATATAATCATTCGCGGATGCAGCTGGCAACTTATCTGACCACATTTTTTCATATTTTTCTTCTAAATAGAGTGGAATTTCTTTTTGTAATAATGGTCCTTTTTCTTTTAACCCTTCATGTATTAACATAGCATAGCGACGATATTCTTCTGCAGACATTTCTTTTAGCTTTTTCTCTAATTTGTTTTTTGGAACATGCAATTCCTTATGCAAATATCCCGGAATGTATAGAGCAGAAACGATAGGAAATAACGGTTGATGTGAAGGAAGTGATAAATTTTGTAAATTTTGATTAATATGATCTAGTCCAAGTCGATCCATTAAATATTCTGTATTTGCATTTGAACTAAACTTCACCATTCCTTTCGCAACTTCTTCTAAAGAAACTGCATTTTCATCCATTTTTCCAGTTCTTATTAAATACTTTTGCCAACGATTCTGCGCACCACCATCTGTATTTGGAACATAATAACGATTTACATCATCAATTGACACATAACTATTTGGATCAATTCTTCCGTCTACAACTTGTTTCGTAAATTCAAATGCGACAATTAATTTCATCGTGCTGGCAACTGGTAACACAACATTTGGATTTACAGAATAAACAACTTTATCATTTCTTTTTATAAGTAAGGCACTATTTTTTTCATCTTTATGTTCTTCAACAAATGAAGCAATATATTCAGCATCATCATTATTAGAACTCCAAACTTTTTTCACTAAAAAGTTACCGGATATAAGCACTATGAATACACTAATGATTCCCGCACATATTATAACTTTTCTCAAGTGAATTCCCTCTCCTAATTTATATCTTTTATCTATCATATACAGTTATAAACAAAACAATAGAGACGATTATCTAAATAATCGTCTCTATCATTGTAACTTGCACTCTCCTATTATGTCTATGTCATAATTCGAACAAAGTTTTCAACAAACTTCTTATTATTTAATTTCCATCCAATTCTCACCCAATTTTTAAGAGCTGTTGCATCAGGTTGCGGCCGGAAATCAGCAATACTTTCGCCCTTTGCACTCCCTTCTAAGTCCACATCTACTTTCCGGTATACATATTCAATAATAGACGGATTCACAACTGCCATCATCGTAACAACATCATGAATGGGACTTCCAGTAATTTTCGGATTTATTTTCTTATATGCTTTATAATAATACTTAAAAATAGGGTCAATTAATTCCCTAAATTTTGTTTTTGAATGTTTCGTTATATATTGAACAGTTTCTGGTGTAATAATCGCATCCTTTGTAACATTGAGTGGAATTAGTGTCAAATTCTTTGCGTAGTGTGTCACAACATTTGCAGCGAGTGCATCACCATGAAAATTCGCCTCTGCTACAGACGTAACATTCCCTGGGACAAGAAAGGCACCACCCATACTATAATACTCTTTTACATCTTTCATTATATCTCTTCCTAATATGAATGCCGTTGCTAAACTTGTCGATCTCCCTGCATCAACAATAATAATTTCTTTTTTGTAACGCTTAATAATGTCAAAGATTGTGCAAAACGATTTAATATTTGGTTGAATGGTTTTTGGAGGGCGAATTGGCCCTAAACCTTCCGCTCCATGAATTTCAGGATAATATGTTGTAAATTCACCTGACAACGGCATTTTCGCTCCATTTATAATCGGTATATCTTCTCTACCTGCTAGTTGCAGTAAATACGCAGCATTGCTCGTTGCTTGTTCTTGTGTTACATTTCCATATCCAGTTACAATCCCAACAATTTCAATCTCAGGATGCAACAGCCCGTACATAATGGCTAAAGAATCATCAATACCAGGATCCCCTAAAAAAAGCACCTTTTTCATGGCACTCCCCCCATTCCTTCACCTCTTATTATGGTATAAACGAAAATACATGTTAGCTATTTTTCAGAGCATAAACACCCCAAATAATAATTACGCATTATTCGCACACTGCTTTTTGAACAAATAATGAATTATTCAAAAAAATCATTCGATGGAACCATTTGTTCAAACTTCGTTCATTGTGATTCGATTCACAAAAATACATAATAAACTTGTAAATACATTTTATTATGTATCGGAGGAATTTATTATGTTTATTGATTTTTTACGTAATGACAAAAAAGCATTATTTATTCTATTACCTCTTCGCTTATATTTAGGGTATGCCTGGTTATCTGCTGGATTAGGGAAGCTTTTCGGCCAGCCATTTAACGCAAGTGGATTTTTAAAAGGTGCCATTGCGAAAGCGAGTGGAGATCATCCAGCTGTACAAGGTTGGTGGGCTGATTTTCTACAACATTTTGCTCTTCCACATGCTGATTTATTTAGCTTTCTCGTACAATGGGGAGAAATTTTAGTCGGGCTTGGGCTTCTTTTTGGAGGGCTTACTAAAACTGCTGCATTTTTCGGGGTTATCATGAACACTGCTTTTCTATTAAGTGGAACAGTGAGTACGAATCCAAATATGATGCTATTATCTATACTTATTTTAGTAGCAGGCCATAATGCCGGACGCGTCGGTTTAGACGGATTTGTTTTTCAAAAACTTTTCCATAAAAACAAAACTAACTGTCCAACCTATCCTACACGTAAATTTGCATCATAAATAGATTTTTTATTATAAAAAGTAGAGCTCTTATTGAAATCTATTAGAGCTCTACTTTTTATATAACAAATTTATTTGGTTAGAGCATAAACTCTTCTACTCTAATCCAAACATCTTTTTCAATCATTGATTAAAAACTATTGAACATATCTAATTTGTATATTTTATTCAAATCTATATCTTTACGCTACTTTATTTGACGTTAGTATACTACCTATTATATACGCAATGAAAGCAAAACAAATTGGAAACACGACTGTATGCAGATCAAACGGTTTTGGGAAACAAAGGTGAAATATCATATAAGAACCAACACCAACGAAAATTGAAGCGAGTGCACCAGTTGCATTTCCCTTCTTCCAATATAGTCCTAAAACAATAGGCCAAATAAATGCTGCTTCTAATCCACCAAAAGAAAATAAATTTAACCAAATCAAGAAATCCGGTGGTTTGATAGCTGCTGCATACACGAGTAAACCGACGATTCCAGTAATCCACAAGCTTCCTTTCTTGATAATCGTGTCCGTAGCCTTTTCATTGATATAGTTCACATATATATCTTTAATGATTGATGAACTCACAAGTAATAATAGTGAGTTTACAGTAGACATAATGGCCGCCATTGGTGCAGCGAGAAAGATCCCCGCAAGCCAAGGTGGTAATACTTCCATCGCAAGAAGTGGCATCACTTTGTCAGGTACATTTATGCCTGGAAGTACTACACGAGCAAACACACCCGTTAAGTGCATACCAATCATAATTGTACCGACAACAATTGTTCCGATAATTAACGCTTGATGCATTGCTTTTGAATTTTTATAAGACATCGCGCGCACGCTAATTTGTGGTAATCCAACAACACCAACACCAATTAATATCCAAAATGACGTCACATACGTTTTCGTTAAACTACCATCCGCTCCAAACGGTGTAATTAAATTGGGATTAATTTGAACGAGTTCTTGCATGATCTTTTCAATTCCACCACCAGCAATCACCGTTGCAATTAAAATAATTGTCGTACCCGCCAACATAATAATGCCGAGTAATGTGTCAGATAAAGCAACTGCTCGAAATCCACCAATTAAAACATATACCAGTACAGAAAATGTAAAAAGAAATAAAGACGTTGTATACGAAAGACCTGTTAATGATTCAATTAACCTTCCGCCTCCAACCCACTGGGCAACTGTTGCTGAAAATAAAAAGATAATAATACATAATGCTGAAAGAATGACCACTGCTTTATGATTGTATCTTCCCTTTAAATAATCAATAAGCGTAATTGCTTCCATCTTTCTTGCAATGATCGCAAACTTTTTACCAATTACTGTCAAGACAATATAACCCGTTACAACCTGGATCGCTGACAATAATACCCATCCAAGCCCCATATTATATGCAATACCAGGTCCACCGATAAAACTACTCGCACTACCGTACGTAGCAATCATTGTCATAGCTAATAATAGACCGCCAAGCTCACGGCCTCCAAGAAAGTATTCTTGTAAAAATTTATTATGAGCCGTCGCTTGTACACGCCTTGATGCATATACACCAATTAAAAATACAATGATAAAAGAAATTATCATTGGAATTATTACGTACCAATTCATTTATCATTCCTCACTTTTTTCTTCCTCATCGAGCGAAATATCTTGAAATACAAAACGTACAACTAAAATAAGAAGGATAACCATTACAACAAATCCAACTATACAGCTATAAAAAAACCATGCCGGAAAACCTAATACATATGTATACTCACTTGGATCCTTACTACCAAGCCCATAGGCAAATCCATACCATATTATAAAATTAATAAAAGCGAGTCCAAGACCAATTAACGCTTCTCTATGGGCAATTCGAAAACGTGGATCATCATGATGATTCTTCATTTTTCCCCTCCTCTCACGAGGTATAATTGTACCATTGTTTTTCTAGTTTTTCCTACTAGAAAACAAAAACGCACAGGAATTTTTATAATCATGTAGAATGCAGTTATTTATTACATAATTTTTACAATTGTAACGCAATTGAAATTTGAATTTTCAGTCTTTGTTATTTATGATTAAAATTAGAGGTCTTTCACCTAGTTTCTTTACAACCCTGTTACAGGAATAAACGCCGTCTCGTACTGCGTTTACATTATATTTTCAAGGGGGTTATACAATGAGTCAACTAGCTGTAAATCTTCATGAAAAAGTAGAGAAGTTTCTGCAAGGAACAAAAAAATTATATGTAAATGGAGCGTTCATCGAAAGCGCTTCCGGTAAGACGTTTAAAACTCCTAACCCAGCAACTGGTGAAACACTTGCTATCGTTTCCGAAGCTGGTCGCGAAGATATTCATAAAGCAGTAATGGCTGCAAGACAAGCCTTCGATGAAGGTCCTTGGTCACGTATTAGCGGCGCTGAACGAAGCCGTCTTATGTACAAACTTGCAGATTTAATGGAAGAGCATAAAGAAGAACTAGCACAACTAGAAACATTAGACAACGGAAAACCAATCCGTGAAACGTTAGCAGCAGACATTCCGCTTGCAATTGAACATATGCGTTATTACGCTGGCTGGGCTACAAAAATTGTCGGTCAAACAATCCCAGTCTCCGGTGAATATTTTAACTATACACGCCATGAAGCTGTTGGTGTTGTTGGTCAAATTATTCCATGGAACTTCCCTCTTCTAATGGCAATGTGGAAAATGGGTGCTGCTCTTGCAACTGGTTGTACAATCGTGTTGAAGCCAGCAGAACAAACACCTCTTTCCGCTCTATACTTAGCTGAATTATTTGAAGAAGCTGGATTCCCAAAAGGTGTTGTTAACATCGTACCAGGATTCGGTGAAACAGCTGGACAAGCTCTCGTCAATCATCCTCTCGTTGATAAAATTGCATTTACAGGTTCGACCCCTGTTGGTAAACAAATTATGAGACAAGCATCTGAAACATTGAAACGCGTTACGCTAGAACTTGGCGGTAAATCACCAAATATTATCCTACCAGATGCTGATTTATCTCGTGCAATTCCAGCAGCCCTTTCTGGCGTTATGTTTAACCAAGGCCAAGTATGCTGTGCTGGGTCACGTTTATTTATTCCAAAGAAAATGTATGATAACGTTATGGCTGACCTTGTTCTTTACTCAAAGAAATTAACTCAAGGTGCAGGCCTAGATCCTCAAACTACAATTGGACCTCTTGTTTCTGAAGAACAACAAAAACGTGTAATGGGATACATCGAAAAAGGAATTGAAGAAGGTGCGGAAGTACTTTGTGGTGGAAATAAACCGTTTGAAGAAGGGTATTTCGTTGCCCCAACAGTATTCGCAGATGTAAATGATGAAATGACAATTGCCAAAGAAGAAATTTTCGGTCCTGTTATCTCCGCGTTGCCGTTTAATGATATTGATGAAGTAATTGAACGTGCAAACAAATCATCTTTTGGTTTAGCTGCTGGGGTATGGACAGAAAATGTAAAAAATGCTCACTATATTGCAAGTAAAGTACGAGCTGGTACAGTGTGGGTAAACTGTTATAACGTATTTGATGCCGCTTCTCCATTTGGTGGATTTAAGCAATCTGGTCTTGGTCGTGAAATGGGATCCTATGCATTAAACAACTATACAGAAGTGAAGAGTGTTTGGGTGAACCTGAACTAACTAAAAGAGCCTGGCTTTTGAAGTCAGGCTCTTTCCACATTTTAAAGATTAAAGTAGCAATTCCCCTGCCTTACACTTGCAGCCCGCCACTAACATTTAGAACCTCTCCTGTAATATATGAAGCATACTCTGAAGCTAAAAAGGCTGCTGCATTTGCAATATCTTGTGGTGTTCCAATTCGTCCAACTGGAATCGCACCAACCATCTTCTCTTTCACTTTATCTGGTATTGTCTTTGTCATATTTGTATCCATGAAACCTGGACAAATTGCATTGCAAGTAATTCCAAATCCCCCAGCTTCTTTCGCCGCCGTTTTTGTTAAACCAATAACTCCTGCTTTCGTCGCCGCATAATTCGCTTGACCAATATTCCCTTGCCAGCTAATGGAGGAAATATTTATGATGCGTCCATATTGCTGCTGTCTCATATAAAGAAGTGCTGGTTGCATGCAATAAAACACACCTGTTAAATTCACTTGCAGCACTTGTTCCCAGGCTGCTTTCTCCATTTTATGTAACATCGCATCTCTTGTAATCCCTGCATTATTCACTAAAATATGTAATTCTCCAAATGTTTGAAATGCGTATTCAATTAATGATTTTGCCTCACTTTGATTACTTACATCACAAGTGTATAAACTTACTTCATATCCTTGTGATACTAATTCATTGGTTGTTTCTTTTAATTTCTCTTCATTTACATCACTGATTAGTACCTTTGCACCTAATTTTGCAAAAGTACAAGCAATTTCTTTCCCTATCCCTTGTGCAGCTCCTGTTACGACAGCTGTTTTCCCATTTAAAAAGTCCATTACTCTCCCCCATTTCTATTACTTATACTGTATATTTCGGCTCTGCGCTTTCTAAATCCTTTTTGTATAAAAAAGTCTATTTGTGTCAAACTAAACTTGCAACATAGCATAAACACAAGGAGATTGTGTCGAATGAACAAAAAGAACCTAGGACGAAATAAAACTTCTGATGGCATCGATGTAGAATTCTCTCGTGAACTCGCTGATCACGATGACTTAGAAGCAAACGCACGTGCTGACGCCGCCGATGCACGTCAAAAACGCCAGTCTGAACAAAAATAAGGTGCTATCTCGCCCTTATCCTTTTGCAATTGGGACCTACTACTACCCATAAAAAATGAAATAAACCGAGATGATTTCTCGGTTTATTTCATATATTTTTTGACATAATGTGCAAAAGTAAGAAATGGAAATATATGAGGGTAACTATGGTAGCGAATATAAAATCCATCTGGTAATCCTATACCTGTAGGATAATCTTGATTCCGAGTTGGATGTGAAAGTAAATAAGAAATCCCTTTTCGAATAACAGGCGTTTCCTTATCGTAAAAAGCAATAAGTGCATCGAGTGCCCATGCTGTTTGTGATGGTGTACTAAAAGGTAACGAAATATAGTGCTTTTCTATACTACTCCTGCAAGATTCACCCCAACCTCCATCGCTATGTTGAATACTCTCTAACCATGTAGCTGCTTTTTGTAAAGTGGGATGATTAAATGGAACTCCTACAGCGCATAAACCTGTGAGGGCTGCCCAAGTACCATATATATAACTTACACCCCATTTTCCATACCACGATCCATTCTTCTCCTGTGCATTTATTAACCATCTGATTGCTCGATTTTTTTGATCATCTTTTAATTCATGCGGAGTATATGTTCCAAAAAACTCCAATACTCTGCCTGTAATATCTGGCGTAGATGGATCTGTAATCATATCACCTGCGTTATCAAGGGGGAAATGGGTCAGAAAACTACTTGTGACACCTCTTTCAAAAGCTCCCCAACCTCCATCGTTATTTTGTAATCCCTTTACCCATTCGATTCCCTTTTTCCACGATTCTTCTACTCTTTGATTTCCCTCTCGACTTCGTGCTAACGCTCTCAGGGCAGCTGTCGTATCATCAATGTCAGGAATTGTCGTATTAATATTTGAAAATCCCCAACCTCCAGGGTCAAGTGATGGGGCATGCACACTCCAATCTTTTTTCTCTTTATGCTGTTTTTGTAGTAAATAATCTGTCGTTTTTTGAATCATTTGATTATCATATGGTACACCCCCTTCTTGCAACGAATAGCTTAATAAAGCTGTGTCCCACACTGTAGATGGGGAATTTTGAAGATGTACCCCCTTGTTCATATTCCATATATAAGATTTCAGTCCTAATACTGCATTTGAAATAAGCGGAGACTGAATCGAATATCCAAGCGCAAGCAATGCATAAATCATATAAAATGTAGCACTCGCATAACTGTATAAGGTTCCATTTGTATCAATCCGTTCGATCATAAAACGCTCTGCTTCCTTATATCCTTTATGATGTAGAGATAAAGGATACGATAAAAATTTTTTCACATCTCTAAGTAACGTTTGAAAAAATGGGGAACGTTCTTCACGGAACCACTGCGTCTTACTCCCTCCTGAAATATGATCTAAATTAGGAAGTATGATTTTTGACACGGCAAATCGTTTATTCATACAAATCATCATCGGAATTAGATGAATACGTGCAGAACTACTTAGCTCAAATATACTGAGAGGGGAATCTTCGGGTAAAAATAAGATTGGGGTTGGAAAGTGAAATAATGAGGGATATTCATATCCTCCGTGAAGCGCTAATAAAAACTTTGTCATAAAGTGAGCACGTGCGATCCCACCCCGTTCACGAATAAAGGCTTCAGCTCGTTTCATATTTATATCTTCTTTCGTATACTTTCTAGAGGCAAGTAAAGCCGCATATGCCTGAATTGTAGTGGACAAGTTACCAACAGGCTCATCTTCGTATAACTTCCAAGTTCCTTCATTTGTTTGAAGAGATGCAAGTCTTGCAACAAATGGCTCTATTTCTTTATCTTGACCTAATAATCTGAGTAAAAAAATCATATGGCAATCTGTTAATGGTGATCCCTCAAAACAAAACCGCCATGTTCCGTCTTGCTGTTGCATGATTTGCAGTGCAGTAATTTTCCGATTAACTTCCTCACACACTTTTTCATATAATAACACTCTCTTCACCTCCCTTTCTAAATCCGTATACGATATTCCGTTTGATAAACAATTATGTGTAAAACAAATAAAAGCAGAACATGTAAAGATACACGTTCTGCTCATAAACAATATCCAATTCCAACCACAATTCCTAAAATAGCTCCAACAACAACTTGATAAGGTGTATGTCCGACAAGTTCATTTAATTTTTTATATTCCGTTTGTCTACCGTGAAAAAAATCATTTAAAATCTTTGCCTGCTTACTTACTGCAAGCCTTACCCCTGAAGCATCATACATGACAATAATGGCAAAAATAGTCGCGACAGCAAATACTGCACTCGTTATCCCTTCCACCATTCCAACACCTGTTGCTAACGCTGTAACCGTTGAAGAATGAGAGCTTGGCATTCCACCAGAAGCAAAAAACTGTGCAAAATCAAATTCTCTCATCTTTACTAATTTAAAAATGACTTTCGTTAACTGTGCCAAAAACCAGGCAAGTACAGCCGCCATAAGTGGATCATTATGTAAAATTGTTTCCATATTTTCAGCTCCCTACTGACTGTAATGGAAATTCTATACTATAAGTATAAAGAAAAAAGCGTAGAAAATACTACGCTTTATGATACTTTTGCTGATTTATTTTTAAGAAATTTAGGTTGCTTCCGTAGTAAAAACTTTGTTTTTGCCATTGAAAATACTAATAATGCAATCCAAATAAAGAAAAATGCTGTCGTATGAGCCGATGTAAAATGCTCATGGAAAATAAATACACCTAAAATTAGATTGATGGTCGGTGCAATATATTGTAAAAAACCGATCATATAGAGCGGGATAAGTTGTGCTCCTTTTGCAAAATAAAAAAGCGGCAATGCCGTCACAATCCCTGCTCCCATTAACAGTAACGTTGAAGCACTTGAAATAGAACCAAATGAACCAAAACCATGCTCACCAGTCATAATCAAGTAAATAACTGCAAGTGGCGTCACAATCATTGTTTCCATCGTAAGACCTAACATTGCATCATAATTCAGTAATTTTTTTGTTAACCCATATAATCCAAATGTAAACGCCAGTGAAAGAGCAATCCACGGAATCGAACCATATCGAAACGTTAAAATAATAACACCTATTCCTGCTAAACCAACTGCAACATATTGCCAAAAGTTAAGTTTTTCTTTCAAAAAAACTGTACCAAGTAAAATACTTACAAGTGGATTAATATAATAACCAAGACTCGCTTCAATGATATGATTCTGATTTACAGCCCATATGTACACAAACCAATTCCCACTAATTAAAATGGAAGCAATTGTTAACGAGATGAATAATTTAGGTCGTTTAAAAAGGCTCACAAGTTCACTAAAAAATTTCCCCAATCGCTTTGATATCCCCAAAATCAGTAACATAAAAACAAACGCCCAAACAATACGATGTGCTAATATTTCTTCTGCAGGAACTTCCCCCACCCATTTCCAGTAAACAGGAAGAACTCCCCACATCATATAAGCACCAGCCGCATATAATATCCCTTTTCTTTGCAGTGCTGTTTGACTCTCCATCTTCCTTGTTCTCCTCTTCTCTTTTTCTCTTCATTATAAGGTGTATCTTTAAATCTTTACAAATATTCTCTCCCTAACTTTTTCGACAATATAATTCCCTTTCCAAAAAACTTAATTATTTTTATATTACATACTTTAGAACCTAGTAAAAACAGCTAAATTCCTTTTAGAATCCTCATAGAAACCTAATTTGTAGCATCCACTCTAATTAATCAACTAAACCTAAATCACCCATATAGCATATGAAGTTATAGCAACAAGAAGTGGTATACCCATTTTAAATTTATTTTTATGAGTTTTATGGTGAAAAACATACATTCCAATCCACGTTCCAATTGCTCCTCCTGCTGCAGACACTAAAAACAATGTACTCTCAGGGGTACGCCATTGTTTTTTCACTGCTTTACGTTTATCAAGCCCCACCATCGAAAAAGCAATAACACTAATACATATTATATACATACATTTTACGAACATTATTAATTCTCACATCGCTTTCTTTTTCCATTTAATCCTTTCTACAATAATAGCAATTTTATTTTTATACAAATAAAAAATCGCTGTAGGCTGAAAAGATAACTTGTAAACAAGTTATCTTTTCAGCCTACAGCTGTTATTTCAATTACTTATCCCACTATTCGCGTACAGTAAAAACTAAAATTGATGAGAGCTAACAACCAGTCTTAGAGGATGATTGTTACACTTTATGCGCTATTTCCTTTTCTTATATTGCTATGTTTTTTAGCATACACAAAATAAACGAAAATACCTATCATAATCCAAACCATAAAACTGATTAAAGTTACTTGAGAAAGGTTTAAAGCTAAATACATACAACTTATTATTGACATTATTGGTAAAAAAGGAACCAATGGTGCACGAAATGGTCTTTTAATATTTGGTTTTGTTTTACGCAGTACAATTACAGCAATAGATACAAATATAAAAGCTGTTATCGTTCCCATATTCACTAAATTCGCCAATAAATTCAAATCTACAAGTCCAGCTAAAAGTGCTGCGAGAATTCCTGTAATCCATGTATTAAGGAATGGTGTTTGAAAACGTTTATGCACACTTGAAAGCTTCTTTGGAAGTAATCCATCGCGACTCATTGAATAAGATACCCGTATAAAAGCAAACATCGCTACTAAAAGAACTGTAGTTAAACCAGCAATGGCTCCTACTGATAACAAACCTGCAATTTTCTCCTCTCCTACAGCACGTAATGCATATGCAACTGGATCAGCTACATTCAATTCAGTAAATGGTATCATTCCTGTTAAAATAAACGAAACACCAATATAAAGAATTGTACAGATACATAACGATACAAGAAGACCGATTGGGACATTGCGTTGCGGGCGTTTTACTTCTTCAGCTGCTGTAGCTACTGCATCAAAACCCAAAAAGGCAAAAAATACAGTAGCCGCCCCGCCAATAACACCGTGAAATCCAAACGGAAGAAATGGTTGCCAGTTCTCTGGTTTTACATATTGTCCACCTACAATAATAAACCCTAAAATAACTGCAATTTTAATAATAACCATTATATTGTTAATACGGGCACTTTCTTTCGCACCACGACTTAATAAAAATGTAACAACTAAAATAATAAAAACTGCAGGTAAATCAATGATTCCACCTTTTCCCATGCCCGGTGCCGAAGCAAAAAGAGCAGGAATCTTAATATGAAATCCTAAAAGTAATGATTGAAAATAAGCGGACCATCCAGCTGCTACCGCAGAGGTTGCTAATAAATACTCTAACATGACACACCAACCAACTATAAAAGCAAAAATTTCTCCTAACGTAATATATGTGTAAGAATATACACTACCGGATACTGGAACAGTAGAAGCAAATTCAGCATAACAAAATGCCACGCAGGCACAAACGATTGCAGCCAATACGAAAGATAGAACAATTGCTGGGCCAGCATGTTTCGCTGCCACAATACCTGTTAATACAAAAATACCAGTTCCAATAATTGCCCCGATTCCTAAAAGAGTTAAGTCAAATGCTCCTAACGTTTGGTTCAATACTCTTTTCTTTTCTTCATTCATTTCCTTTTTAATTAGTAGACTCATTAGTAAAAACCTCGTTTTCAATATAATCCCTTACTAAGTACAACCTCTTCTATTCCGTTTTCGAGTTTTTATAATTATTATTTTTCAATAACTATAAATTTTACTTTTTTCTAAACTTGATGTTTTTAAAAATACAGAAAATTTAAAATATACATTAAAAATTATCTATATGATATTCTTTCAAATGATGCATCACTACGAAACAGGATTGAATTTATCATATAATTAATTCAATTGTCAATAATAAGACCACTCATTTTCTAATGGATAATTATGTAACAAAGAGTATTATTTCACAAACTAAATCTTTAAATTCCAATCATCACCAGGTATATCTCTTGATTTATTTTTCTAATATTAAAACTTCATTCACTCTCCCCTACAAGATACATATGCATTCAACTATCTCATAAATAAAATTATTTTTGTGAAATAAAAACAATAGTCACTTGATTGTATCTTAACTCTATTATTTGCATGATTTAAGTTTCAAATCATAAATTTATTCTTTATTATTAATTCAAAATAATAAATTTTTTGTTGCTATATAAAATTCATATTAGTATAATTAAAAACGTTGTGAATATAACAATTTTAAAATTCAGAATTTTCTATGTGATATTATGGTATTTTTAAGAATTATTTCAATGGAGGTTTTAAGTTGGCAAATAAAGCACCCTTTTCTCGTGTTCTTGTAATCGGTCTTATGTTATTTGCACTGTTTTTTGGTGCTGGAAATTTAATTTTCCCAGCTATGTTAGGACAAGCAGCTGGGCATAATGTGTGGATGGCTACTGCTGGATTTCTAATTACAGGAGTAGGTCTTCCTTTATTAGGAGTTCTAGCATTTGGCATTTCTGGTAGCGATGATTTACAAACATTAGCGAATCGTGTTCACCCTTGGTTCAGTACTGTGTACACCTTTATTCTTTATTTAGCAATCGGCCCGTTATTTGCACTCCCTAGAGCTGGAAGTGTTTCTTTTGAAATAGGTGTAAAACCATTTTTATCTAACGGCACAGAAACGATTGCATTACTTATTTTCACAATCATTTTCTTTAGTATTACATGTTGGTTCTCCTTTAATCCAACGAAAATTGTAGATGTTGTTGGAAAACTTTTAACACCTATCAAACTTACATTCATCGGGATTTTAGTAGTTGCAGCGTTTGTTCAACCAATCGGTCCTATTCAGGCACCTGCAAAAGAATTTGTGAACAATTCTTTTTTTAAAGGTTTCCAAGAAGGTTACTTAACAATGGATACACTTGCATCTTTTGTATTTGGCATTATTATTATCAATGCTATAAAAGAGAAGGGTACTTATGATAAAAAAGAAATAGTGAGCGTTTGCGCAAAAGCTGCTGGTATTGCGGCAATTGTATTAACGATTGTCTATACTTCTCTCTCTTATATGGGAGCCGCTAGCGTGTCTAAACTAGGACATCTAACAAATGGCGGTGAAGTATTAGCAAAAGTAGCTAATTATTATTTTAGTTCTTTGGGGAACTTATTATTAGGCTTAATGATTACTGTCGCCTGCTTAACAACAAGTGTTGGGCTTGTAACATCATGCTCTTCATACTTCCATAAAGTATTCCCGAAAATATCTTATAAAACATTTGCTGTTATGCTTTCTGTTTTTAGCACATTTATTGCAAACCTTGGATTAACGGAATTAATTGCGATTTCTGTACCAGTACTTACAGCAATATATCCACTGGCAATTATGCTCATTGTATTAACATTTTTACACCCTATCTTTAAAGGACGAACAGAGGTATATCAATGGAGCTTATTCCTAACTTTTGTCGTTAGTTTGTTCGATGGACTAAATGCAGCAAATATACCTATTCAAGTAATCAATGTTACTTTTTCTAAAATTCTTCCTTTATACGATGCAGGTTTAGGCTGGATTTGTCCTGCAATTATTGGGGGATGTATCGGTTATTTCATTTATATATTCCGGATGAAATACATTACTAGTTCCCCGAAAACAAATCATTAAAAAGCCATGCAGATGAAATCTGCATGGCTTTTTTAATCTTCCATTTCTATTTCCACATCGCTCTTTTCCACATGCTCATTACGTAATTCTTCTTCCTGCATTTCCATCGAAATCATCGCATGATAAATCTCTGGATATAATCCAAATATTTGATACACGCTTCCTAAAAACGGCATCTGAACCCCTCTTTTCAAAAATAGTATTGACATAATTAAGGGTTCCCTATCTTCATGCTATACATTCGTTTTTGTGTCTTGTTCCTCATCTTGAACATGTAATGCATGTTGCCACTTTTTATAAGGCGCACTATTGGGATCCACATAACCTTTTGCATACGAACGGTCCCATAGCTGTTTTACAAACGTCTCTGCTTCTTTCTTTGCCACCATTTCTGCACCCGTACCATAATAACTTTGAAAATACAGCCTTATCTCATCTAGAAGTAAACGCAATAATTCATCTGATGTTTCTTCTAGCGTTGGATCATACTTTGCCTCACGGTCATACATTAAAATGATATCTAAAATATTATGAACATGCTCTTTGCGAAGCCATCTTACATCTTGAGCACCTAACACAAAGACTTGTGTATACAAATGCCCACCTTGGAGCATTGCTTTTTCCTGCTCTTCTTCAAAACGTGACAAAATATTTTCATAAATAAACGGATTATGAAGCAATGCGCGATGCAATTTATAGCTTTCGCTTGAAATATTTTTTCCCATTGACTGAATTAAAAAGCTGCGACCTACACCATTGTATTGATATACAAATTGACCATCGACAGCAACAAGACTAATCCACCGATACATATATGCATAAAGAAGAGCACGATTACATTTATCATAATCTAACTTGGTCTGCGTTGCATTTAAGTCCGGCATAAAGGCTGGTAAGTGCCAATATTTATCTAAATGTGGTGTTAAATTCGATTTTTTGATATTTAATTTATTCACGCGGCGATAATAAGACTGAAAATAGTCACCTTTATCATTCATAAAACCATTTGCAAGATGTCCAGATGAAAGCTTAGGAAAATCTTGTAACGACAATCCATAATGTGCTCGGTAACAAATTACTTCAAATGGTGAAAATGCTTCATTCACTGTATCTTTTTCTTGAAACATTTCTTGCAATAGTTCTTCTTGTAGTTCCTGTTTTAGTGAAGGATGTACCCCCCAATATTGTAACTCACGATGATGGGCTACTTTCGGAATAAATGGACTTGCTAAATGGAAAAGGTCTTCAATTTTTTCTCTCACATACTCATTACGATCACGTTTTTTAAAATCCGCTTCTTTTCGCAATGCTTCAATAATATTAAGCTCTAGTTTGTCACGATATCGCACTTGAAGTTCGGCATAGCAATACGTTAAAATGTGCTCCCGATAAAAATCCTCTACCTTCTTAGATTGACTTTCTTCCGCTTGTGTATCACGACAATATTCCGCATACAAGCTCATATAAATCTCCGCTGATATATCCTTGGGAAGCACACCTAAATTTAAATGTTGCTGCATATCTTCCCATATTCTTTCTTGTAGCTTTTCATCTGCTAATACATATACATTTGTTGGATTTGTTTTCCCTTCAAATTCTTTGCTTCGTTTTTGAATTTCAAACAGCAAATTTTCACGTGTCTCTTGTAAATTATCAAAGAACCTTTCCCAATGTTGGATCATTTTATTTACTGCTTGATATAAGGATTGATAAACGAGTTCAAGTAACATTTCTTTACGATATTCATTCAACTTATGCACATATTGCGTGACTATATCTTCAAATTCTTTTCGGAATGTACGCTGCTGATTGTAGAACACCTTTCCAAACCAACCTTGCTGCTGCGCCAGTTCAACGCGGCGCACTGCTGTTACTGTACCATCAATATTACTTACATTAAATTTCTTATCGTAGTTTTGAATTAAATTACGCTTCTGTTCATTATTCTCATGTAAGCGATTCATCTTCTCTACTAATTGCTTCCGAATTTCATATAGCATAAAACGAGCAGCCACTGGATGAACAGCTTCTGTTTTCTTTAAAAACCACGTATTTAGTTGATATGACTGTCCTTCTGAACCACTAGGTGCATATCGATCCGATTCTATCATGTCATACAAAAGCGTCGTCACATGTTCATGTACACGACTTGGAATCGCGTATGCATATAACCGAACTGCATGATCAACTCTCGCCACTTCCCCCTTCATTTGCTCCATCATTTTAAGCTTTGCAGCAGATATTTTACATTCATGCTGTAACCTATTTAACTCTTCGTCTTTTTGTACAGTACGCTGTACATAACTTTCAACTGCTTCTAAAAACAACTTGGATTTCGCAACGCCAACCTTACCTCCCTCTGCACCTTCGCGTGTTTCATTATACATTTGTCTATAGAAAATATGCGCTTGCTCCGGACGAGTGGCAAGATGCTCTAAATCTTCTAAATAACTTTTCCCTCGCTCTGGCTTTTCACGCTGCATACCACGGCGAACATCTTGCTCATACCGCTGTTTTTTCTCTTGAAACAATTGATCTAAATGGAGCCATGATTCATCTAATCCTTGCACAGCCCATTTCAAGGCACAATATTTTAAAACATGCTCATATGGATAAATGAGCTTTGCCGTTCCAGCACCGCAATAACGTGCTTTTCCATTCGATTCTGCCAACTGCTGAATTTGATTATCTTCTTGTGCAAAATGACTTGTGGACATCGGACTAAATAGCTGTAAATAAATCGTGTTTGTCATTTGTTCCATGTAATCTGATAGATTGTGTAAATGATGACCATGTAAATTTTCATAATCATATAAGAAACAATAATTATATGGTAAATGATGTTCTTTAATTGTATGATTCGTTCTCCCGTCTTCATCCACTTGATCCGGACGATACTCTAGTTCAATTGTTACACCGCCCCGCTTTGATAATTCACCTGTTGAACCAAGTGTAATTGCATGCAACTCTTTTAATGACGCGTAACCGTTTGCCTGCACAGTTTCAAATTCTTTCGCACTAACGGTGCGCGTCTTAACAAGTGCATCTGGCATTAAAAATGCACCCCGTATTAAAATGTTATGATGTTGTAATTTTTTTCGAAGCATTTCGCGTAAATACAATGCAATTTGTAAGAACATACCTGAACCGGTACCACCAGCTAATGATGTAACGATAATAACGCGAACACCATACTCTGTTTGATCACTTGTGACAGGAAAAATCTTTTCGATTTCTTGCCAAAAAGCAGTCAATTTATCTTCTTTCATCGCTGCCCGAAGGGCTAAGCGTGAAATCACACGGAGTTGGCCAGCTCCTTCTGTTAATGGTTTATCTAGAATTGTAGGGTCCATCGGAAACCATTCTGGAATCGTCGGATCCCCCGCAATATATTCTCGCGGTGTTTTACTAGAGCTAGTTTGTGTCTTGAACTTACGAATATGCTCAAATTTACTTAATGTATTCACATCTGTGTCAAAGACATGCATTGCTACCTTTTTACGTCGTTCCTCTGGCAATTTTTCATATATTTGATGTGTAACAGTACTACCGATTCCACCTAAACCAATTAAAATTGTGGGAACTTGTAATGTCATGTGAACCACCTTCCTATAAGTGCGTGTTCAAAAAGGAAGATAAAGAGAGCCAAGTAGTTCAAGGCGCAGACGCCAGCTGAATACGGAGTGTAGCTGAAAACTACATGAGTACCGGACTGGCAACGTCACGAAGAAATACGACAGCTATCTTTACCGGACTTTTTGAACTTCCTCTATTATTCACATTCGTATCGATAGATTTCTTTTCCATATCCACGATCAATCAGTAAAATTTCATTCGGATATAATGTTTTATGCTCATTTCCAGCGTCTTCCTCTGTTATAAACATACCGTCAATGATCATACCGATCACTTGTGATTCCTTTGCTACAAATATAGACTTTGAACCTTTTTTCGCTATAAAGGTTACGGATTGTATCGTCTTTCGTTCTGCTCGAAATGGAATACCAAAATAATGTTTCCACCATTTGTTTCTTAGTAATTCTGGTTCAGATTGATACAGCCAATCTTTCGCTACTTCTTGATCCCATTCGTAGTACAACATTGCTTTCCGATGAAACCTTGGCCGGACAATCCACCCTAAAATAAGAATCGCAACCAGCAAAAGTAGGAATGCAACTGGGATTACAAATTGAAAAATTAGCGCATAACGTTCCCAGAATGGTGCATTTTGAATATGAAACGAAATCGTTTTCTTTACTTCTTGTAACCTTGAATCGTTTATAGTGATGGTAGCTTCTATGGTGCCGGTATCTGTAAAATTGAATGTATCGGAGTAGTAAGGACGAGGATACACATAAATTTGATTGTCATGTTGCCGCAGTTCGTAGTTGATCGATTGATGAGATGTAACACCAGTAGATTGCAGTAGTTTCTTTACCTCCACTTCTGTCATTGGTTCACCATTTAGTAATGGCTGCAACACAAACGGTTTACTCTTTTCTAAATTCGTCACCTTCTCCTCATAATCTTTCGTTATGACCTGCAAAGACAACTTTGCCTTTGGCATCGGATCGATTCGGAACTCTCTCGTTTGTCTGTAAAACCCTTTTATATTCATATGAACTTTCCCACGTACTGGCTGTTTTCCAACTTGTGTCTCATAGTAGAATAGGCTTCTTTTATTATCCCATTTCATTGGATACAGCTTTCCATCTAGTTCTATTTCTGCTTGGAAATAAGAAGATTGAATTGGTAAATCTGTCGGTTTCGCTTCAATAACTGCTTTCGTTCCCTCATACATTTTCTCAACGTTTTTTTTCGCTTTATCCTCTTTATCATAAGTAGAAACGGTATAGTCAAGTGCTGGTTCAACAAGTACTTTCAATCCTTCTTTCACAATATCTCTATCAATTTCTAATTTGTATGTCCCTGGGTTAATTACTTTATGGTTCGTAGCACCGATATGAGTAATACCACCATATAATTTTGCTTCTCCTGGTGCGTGAATCGAAAAGGACGATTGTACTTCTAATGGTTTAGAAAGTTGTTCTATCCGATATTGCGATGCGTTAGTAGATTGTTGTACGAACGTCATTCGCTTTAATGGGAATGGCGTAGTAATCTCTAATTTATTACCAGATATATTTGTTTTCACGACAGATTCAACAGAAGAAAACGGATCTCGATTCGCAACCAAGGCAGCTGCTTGATTTACACTTTGAATGACTCCATCTTCCCCACTCGTCGGCATGATGATACCATTTATTTTTTGCTTCCAAATTTCTTTGAACGTATTCATCTGTTGTTGTTCTTGCTGTCCTAAGTTTTCTTCCATTGTTATTAAAACTGGATGCAATGATATTTTTTTCGCTTCCATTTCTTTTTTAAATTGTTCCAGTTTCTGCGTGATTTGTTCTTTACCGCCAGTCTTTTCTTTTTCTAATTCATTAAATGCCCCGTCAGTTAATACAATAAGCCAAAATTCACGTTTTCCATTTATGTCTGCTTCCTTTTTAATAGATTGCATCGCGGTCTCTACTGCGCTAAACGGCGTATTTAAATAATTCTTCCATGCTCCAATTTGATCAATTTCTGTTTGCCTTTTTTTATTCATTAAGCCGACACTAATTGCTTCAGTAGGACGACTCATTGGAACATATGAAAAGCTATCTTTTTCATCTAATAATGCAACTAAACTTTGCAAAGCGTAATTGGCATACTTCCAGCGATCGTTATTTCTCATGCTGCCAGAATCATCATATACAAGTGAAACGACCCTTTCTTTTGCCTCCTCTCCTTTTGCAAAAGTTGAAAAAGGATTCAAACACGATAATAGAAAAAAGATGAATGTGGCACAGATTCGAATCTTCATGATGAGGCTTCGCCACCTTTGTAGACAAATTCCTATGTTTAAATTTATGAAAAGAAACAAGATATATGACTTGTATTTTCGGATAAACGAGTTTCTATAATTTTATTATGTAGACAATATTACTAAAATAAAAAAGCCATTTTGGTGACCACCCTCTTGTAAATTTTGATTGATTGTACGTCTTATAGCGTTTGTTTTTTATAATATTAAGAAACCTGTTTTGAAAAGAAAATGATCAAAACAGGCTCTTAATACATTCCATGCAGAAAATTCTTACAAAAAAGTTGGATTCTTTTCTATTTAAGTATTCAGCAATTACGCCTTTGGTTATTATGATAAAGGTTTATACTGTTTAATTAGCAAAGTACTTCAAACGTTGATTAATCTTATTCACCTGTTCTTCATTTTCTTGTGGAAATCCCACATGAAATGTTTTAGGATACTGTACCTCTTTCCCTTTCATCAAAGTTAATATAAATCCATCATCATCAAACATAACTGCAAAACCATTTCCTCCCTCCCAAAAGTTAGAATCTTCTATCATCTTATCATCCAAATAAAAAACACGCCTATAACAGCGTGTTTTTATTGCTTCACATATACTTCAACAATAGGATTGTCTTTACGATCCGCGTGCAGGCGGATATTCTCTTCGCTTGTATGATAAATACTTGCTAATAACATAACTGTTAACAAGTTGGGGATTTCCCCATCACTTCCAAATTTCCGTTCAAGTACCTCTTCATATTCAAAATCCAAATCTCCTTGTATATATGTATACACTTCAAATCCATCTGCTAAATCACAAACAATCCTATCGATAATATCTGCCCCTATTTGCTTTTCCATTTCACTACGAAGGGCGTTTGTAAATTCATTCCAAGGAACTTCATATGTTTGAAATTGATCTTTAGGTTCCATATGTCCCACTCCTTTTCCACATACACTCTCCCCTTATCTTTTCCCTTTCTCGCAACAATTATGAAACTTAGGTCAATCGTACAAGCCGTACTTGTCCTGTTAACATATCGTATTACTGTAACACGGAAGGAGGAAAGAACGTGCATCGTCAAAAATGTTATAATACTTGCCGACGTTATTTTGGTAAAGTTGTACGAATTGAAGATCGCGATGGTTATATTCATCTAGGTAAAATAGTTGACGTAACAGATGATTCTGTTTGGATTGAGCCGTTTCATCGTCCATCTTTTGATACCGGTTTTGGATACTATGATGCATATGCAAATGGCGGCTGTGACTTTTGTGGTGGATTACGTCAATGTAACCGTTGTGGATTTGGTTTTGATAGAGGTTGTGGTAGAGGATTTTGCGGAAGTGGCGCCATTGAATTAGCTTTTGGATTTATTTTCGGTATTGCTTTAGCAGCATTATTTTTCATCTAATATACAAAGGAGATGACTTTGTTTTTTAGTCAACTCCTTTTTCAAAAATAATGAAATAGGATTACCCTACCATACACGAATAAATGAAGCAGATTTTTTAGTCTGCTTTTTATTTTTCACAAATAAATACACGATGCCCTAAAATATGTTGGTACATTTGCAATACTTGCTCGTGCTGTACCCATGCATCATACAATTCGGCCGGAATAAAATGTGACAAGTTCCATTCTGGCTGCTCCATATGTCCTGCAACTGTCTCTGCAATCGTTCCTCCACCTACAATCGTTATTCGTTTAAATTTGGTCATTTGGAATACATCAATCCATTCCGTTTCTGTTTGTAACTCCTTTATTCCATATAATTGTATTATTTTATCCTCTTCTTCTTTTGTTAAATGCTTCTCAATGATCATTTCAATGACCACAAGTTTCCCGTTCTTTTGCAAGACACGATAACATTCAGGAATCACCTGCTCTTTGTTTGTAAAAGCAAGTACAGATTCTCCTAATACAAGGTCAAATTGCTCATTTAAAAATGGCAACTGTTCCGCATTCCCTTTAATCAGTTCAATGGGTAATTGCTCTTGTAACCATCTATCTTTTGCCTTTTGGATCATGATTTCATTATTTTCAATTGCCGTTACATTGCAACCAAATCGTTTTTTCATGTAAGCTGCCGTCCGCCCTGTTCCGCATCCTATTTCAAGCACATTTGCTTCACGATGTAATGGCAACTGTTCCAATAACTGTTTCGTTAACGTAAAACCGCCAGGGTGTGCACTTCCAATTCCGTAATAAGCTAAAAAATCAATATATACGTTCCTTTTCATAGGACTCTCCTTCATTTTTTCTACATTAGCTATATTCATGCAAATAAAAAACGGTGCAAACTAAAAAAGCATTTCTAAGGTAGAGTTATTTCTCCTTAGAAATGCTTTTTTCTTCGTTACTTACTTTTCCTCTGTTACATAAGCCCACTTGAAGCTGTATTCTGGACTGATGTTATGTTTTACGACTCCTTTTACGTTTGGTTTCATTACATACGATCTAGCATTTTGATATAACGGTACAAGCGCTACATCCTCTTCAAGCAACAGTTTTTCAGCCTTTCCTAACTCTTCCCAACGTTTCTTCGCATCTGCCATTAACTCTGTCTTACCTTTGTTAATCATTTCATCATATTTTGGATTCGAATAACTCATCTGATTTTGAGAGTTTGTTGATTCAAACATATCCAAATATGTCATTGGATCCGCATAGTCTGGATTCCAGCCAGCGTAAGAGAAATCATAATCTTGCTCAGATTCTAATTTTAGCTTTTGTTTAAATGGCTGCATTTTAATATTAACTGTTACACCTTTTAAGTTTTTCTCAATTTGGTCTTTTACATATTCTCCAACTTTTTTTGCATTACTTGTATCATAGTTCAAAAATTCAAGCGTTACTTGATCTTTACCAAGCTCTTTCTTCGCTTCTTCCCATGCTGCCGCTGCTTTTTTTGCATCCGGTTTTAACCCATTTTTAAACGTCTCTTGGAAATCTTTACTATTAGGACCAGCCGCTAATCCTTTTGGTACTAAATAATCCGCGGGTTTAGAACCATCATTTAAAATTACATTTGCTAAATCCTTTTTATTAATGGACAATGCAATTGCTTCACGTAATTTTTTGCTCTTTAGTGGTGTATCTTGGCCAGCACGTTTTTGGTTTAAACGTAAGTAGAACGTACTTGGTTCCGAATATGTTCCAAACTCTTCTTTGTTATTTCTATATTTATCAACAAATTCTCCACTTAATAAAGCAAAATCAATTTGACCACTATCATATAGATTCACTCGAGTCGCTGCATCTTTTACAACACTGTAGTTAATTTCCTCTAATTTTACAGTCTTTTTATCCCAATAACTATCATTTTTCTTCAGTTTCCAGCCCTCTTCATGTTTCCAGTCTGTTAACACGAATGGTCCGTTGTAAAGTGTTGTATCAGATTCTAAACCGAATTTCTCCCCTTTTTCTTTTACGAACTTTTCATTTAATGGGTAATATGATACAAACGCCGTTAAATTTAAGAAGTAAGGTGTTGCTCTTTCTAGTTCTACTTCAAGTGTGTGATCATCTACTGCTTTTGCCCCTAGTGTAGATACTTCCGCCTTTCCTTGATTGATTGCTTCTGCATTTTTAATGTAGTATGCAATAAATGCGTACTCTGCAGCTGTATTTGGATCTACTAACCGCTGCCATGCATACACGAAATCTTTCGCTGTTACTGGGTCACCGTTTGACCATTTTGCATCTTTTCGAAGTTTAAATGTATATTTTTTTCCATCCTCGCTTTTCGTACTAGATTCTGCGACAGCTGGGATTGGCTTATTATCTTTATCAAGGCGATATAGGCCTTCCATTGTATTCCCTAAAATTTGTGATCCAAGTGTATCCGTATTTTTCGTAACATCCATTGTTGGAATTTCATTTGTTTCTGTACGATTTAGCACTTGTTTTGCTGCATATTTAATATCAGATTTTTTCTCTTCCTCACTATTAGACGACGTACCTGTCTTCTTATCCCCACCTGATCCTGAGCATGCCGATAATGCCATACTTACCGCTAAAACTGGTGCTACAACCGCTGTTAGTTTCTTCACCTTTTTCATTTGTGTCCCCTCCCTAATTTATATGTACGATGCTACTCTCGAGAGATATCCTGATACCTATTAAGTTATCAGAAGATTCTTATTAATTAATATTCTACTGTTTTTTTCGAGTTTGTAAAGTTTATTTTTATAAAATTCCGAAAATAATTTTTCTATAATAATAATTCACTTTTTAATAGCACAATTACAAGATTCTCCCCATCTACTATATGAGCATCAAAACCTTCTTATTCTTTTCTATTTTTTTAAGCGCTATTATATATGCTTCTTTCTCGTTATAAAGCATTTGAATGTAAGACTTTCCTTTATTTTTTCTTCCACTCTTAATCAATTGAAATTGATTAACAAGTTTCTTCCCATGAAAAAGCACCTCCAAAAGTAGTGTACTTACCTCTGGAGATGCTTTTCTAACTCATATTATTTTCCGCCTTTTTCCTCTACATACGCCCACTTGAAGCTGTACTCTGGGCTGATATTATGTTTTACAATTCCTTTTACATTTGGTTTCATTACATACGCATTTCCTCTTTGATATAAAGGAATCATCGCTACATCTTCTTCAAGCAATAATTTCTCTGCTTTTCCTAGCACTTCCCAACGTTTTTTCACATCAGACAATAATTCATTTCCTGCTTGTTTAACCATTTCATCGTATTTTGGATTGGAATAACTCATTTGATTGTATGAGCTCTTCGTTTCAAACATATCGATAAATGTCATTGGATCCGCATAGTCTGGGCTCCAACCTGCGTAAGAGATTTCATAGTCTTGCTCTGTCTCTAGTTTTAGCTTCTGTTTAAATGGCTGGATTTTCGTATTAATTGTTACACCTTTTAAATTTTTCTCAATTTGGTCTTTTACATAATCAGCAACTTTTTTCGCTGTTCCATCATCATAACTTAACAATTCAATTGCCACTTGGTCTTTACCAAGCTCTTTTTTCGCTTCTTCCCATGCTGCGGCTGCTTTTTTCGTGTCTTGCTTTAAACCATTTTTAAATGTCTCTGTGAAATCTTTACCATCTGGCCCTTTTGCTAGTCCTTTTGGTACTAATTGATCCGTTGGTTTGGATCCATTGTTTAAGATAACATTTGCTAAACCTTTTTTATCAATTGATAACGCAATTGCTTCACGTAACTTTTTATTTTTCAGCGGCGTATCTTGACCACCACGTTTTTCATTTAAACGTAAGAAGAAAGTACTTGATTCTGCATACTCACCATATTCATCTTTCTTAGGTTTGTATTTATCAACAAACTCTCCTGATAATAATGTAAAGTCAATTGCGTCAGTATCATATAAGTTCACTTTTGTAGCTACTTCTTTTACAACACTATAATTAATTTCTTCTAGTTTCACACTCTTTTTATCCCAATAATTATCGTTTTTCTTCAATTTCCAACCTTGCTCATGCTTCCACTCTGACATAACGAACGGTCCGTTATATAAAACTGTATCCGCCTCTAAACCGAATTTATCTCCTTTTTCTTTTACAAATTTTTCATTTAATGGGTAATACGATGGGAAAGCCATTAAATTTAAGAAATATGGAACAGGTTTTTCTAATTCTACCTCAAGTGTATAGTCATCTACTACTTTTGCACCTAATGTCGATGCATCTGCTTGTCCTTTATTAATTGCTTCTGCGTTTTTAATGTAGTAAGCAATAAATGCATATTCGGCAGCTGTCTCTTTAGCTAGTAAGCGCTTCCATGCGAATACGAAATCATGCGCCGTTACTGGATCACCATTTGACCATTTTGCATCTTTGCGAAGCTTAAATGTATATTTTTTACCATCTTCACTTTTCGTACTAGATTCTGCCGCAGCTGGGATTGGTTTATTATCTTTATCAAGCCGATATAGTCCTTCCATCGTATTTCCTAAAATTTGCGCTCCAAGTGTATCTGTTGATTTCGAAGTATCCATTGTTGGAATTTCCTGATTTTCTGTACGATTTAGTACTTGCTTTGCTGCATATTTAATACTAGATTTCTTGTCTTCACCACTATTAGACGTTGTACTTGTCTTCTTATCTCCGCCTGACCCCGAACATGCAGATAATGCCATGCTCATTGCTAAAACTGGTGCTACAACCGCAGTTAACTTCTTCATCTTTTTCATTTGTATACCCTCCCTAATTATATGTACGATGATACCCTTGTCATTTTTCTGATATATAATATATTATCAGAAAATTCTTATTAATTAATATTCTACTGTTTTTTTATGTTTTGTAAAGTTATTTTTTTAATCTCAAAAGTATTTTCTACTATAATGAGCATATATTTTAGTTACACTACTTTACAAAATCCGCCATTCACTATATGACGCCAATTAATTCCTCGTTATTTAAGCTAATATTAAAATACTTTATATACGGTATTCCTATCACCATCGCCTTCTATTAACTAGCGTATCTTTTAGCAAGATTCACTACATAGAAAAAAGCATCTCCAAAAGTAGATATACTACTTGTAGAAATGCTTTTCTCTCTTTATTACTTACTATTTTCTTCTGTTACGTAAGCCCACTTAAAGCTGTATTCTGGACTGATGTTATGTTTCACAACACCTTTTACGTTTGGTTTCATTACATACGATCTAGCATTTTGATGTAATGGTACAAGCGCTACATCTTCTTCAAGCAACAGTTTTTCTGCTTTCCCTAACTCTTCCCAACGTTTCTTCGCATCCGCCATTAATTCCGTTGATGCCTTATTAATGATTTCATCATACTTAGAATCTGAGAAGCTCATTTGGTTATGAGAATGATTAGACTCAAACATATCTAAGAATGTCATTGGATCCGCATAATCTGGGTTCCAACCACCATATGAGAAATCATAATCTTGCTCAGTTTCTAATTTTAGCTTTTGTTTAAATGGCTGCATTTTAATATTTACTGTTACACCTTTTAAATTTTTCTCGATTTGATCTTTTACATATTCACCAACTTTTTTCGCATTACTTGTATCATAGTTTAAAAATTCAAGTGTCACTTGATCTTTACCAAGCTCTTTCTTTGCTTCTTCCCAAGCTGCCGCTGCTTTTTTCGTGTCGTGTTTTAGACCGTTTTTAAATGTTTCTTGGAAATCTTTACCGTCCGGTCCAGTCGCTAACCCTTTTGGTACTAAGAAGTCAGCTGGTTTAGAACCATCATTTAAAATTACATTTGCTAAATCCTTTTTATTAATGGACAGCGCAATTGCTTCACGTAATTTCTTGCTCTTTAGCGGCGTATCTTGACCAGCACGTTTTTGATTTAAACGTAAGAAGAACGTACTTGGTTCCGAATATACGCCAAATTCTCCTTCTTTCGCTCTATATTTATCAACAAACTCCCCACTTAATAAAGTGAAGTCAATTTGGCCGCTATCATATAGATTTACACGAGTTGCCATATCTTTTACAACACTATAATTAATTTCGTCTAACTTCACATTCTTTTTATCCCAATAACTATCATTTTTCTTCAACTTCCAGCCCTCTTCATGCTTCCAATCTGTTAAAACAAACGGCCCATTGTAAACGACTGTATCAGATTCTAAACCGTATTTATCTCCTTTTTCCTTTACAAACTTTTCATTTAATGGATAATACGATGGGAATGCTGTTAAATTTAAGAAGTATGGTACTGGACTATCTAGTTCAACTTCAAGTGTATAATCGTCAACTGCCTTTACACCTAATGTTGAAACTTCTGCTTTTCCTTGACTGATTGCTTCTGCATTTTTAATAGGGTACGCAATAAATGCATATTCTGCAGCTGTCTTTGGATCCACTAACCGTTGCCATGCAAACACGAAGTCTTTCGCTGTTACTGGATCACCGTTTGACCATTTTGCATCTTTACGAAGCTTAAATGTATATTTTTTCCCATCCTCACTTTTCGTGCTTGATTCAGCTGCAGCTGGGATTGGCTTATTATCTTTATCAAGGCGATATAACCCTTCCATTGTATTCCCTAAAATTTGCGATCCAAGAGTGTCTGTATTTTTTGATGTATCCATTGTTGGAATTTCGTTTGTTTCTGTACGATTCAGCACTTGTTTTGCTGCTAATTTTTCACCTGATTTGCTATCACTTCCGCTTGAATTCGTACTTGCTTTCTTATCATCACCTGATGTAGAACATGCTGTTAATGCCATACTCATTGCTAAAACTGGTGCTACGACTGCTGTTAGTTTTTTCATCTTTTTCTTTTTCACTTTTTGTACCCTCCCTATTTCCTGTACGCTTCTAGATTAAGAAATTTCTGATAATTCTATTTTTCTTTATATATTTATCAGAAGATTACTATTAATTATTATTCTACTAATTTTTTGATTTTTGTAAAGTGTTATTATTAAAAATTTTAGAAAAATTATTTTATTACAGTAATATTCATAAACATTCCATTATATTGATATGGATTTTTTCCTTTATTACTATACACATAGGGTTTTTCTTCTATTTATTCCAAAGTTAAAGAAAATATTTGTAAATTATTGTTAATAAATAGTGTATAATTTTAGAAAATCCTTTCTTAATAAAATAAAAAGAGTCAGCTAAGCTGACTCTTTATCCGGCTATTTACACCAGTCTTGTAATAAAAACAACTATTATACAAGCACAATCATACATGGAAAAAGAGAATATATTAATAACGTAACCAAAATGTTCAAATTCTAAATGTATTAGAAAGAGGAGAGATATTAATATGAGTAAACAATGCTCAAATAACGCGCACTGTCCAATTTTTGTACCATGTTCAGTTCCAGGACAAACTCAAATTCCGCTTACTGATTCACCTGCACCAGCTATTGTTAGACCAAGTGCGCGGGTGAAAATCCCCGTTGTTTTAGCAGAGAGAACAATTCAAATTGTCGTAGAAGCAAATATTGACCTTTGCCCTGCAGCAGTTGAAATTAAACGCGTGTTAAAGGATGTATTTTTAACACAATGTAAACTTGTACCAGTTGCGTTCCAAGACTTTAATGAAACAGGATACCGTGAAGTAACGCGAGCAAAATTATTTGTGAAAGGTTATATTCGTAAAAATATCGAATATGCTACTGATGATTGTAATGGAAGCCTTCAATATCGAACTGCGAATGTTCCATTTTCTGGTTTTTCTGATTTAACTGAAGATGACTTCATCACTCTTCCACTTATCGCTGCTGGTTCTGCAAATAGATCACAATTCATTAATCCTAAAAACGGCGATTTACCTCGTTTGGATAAATATTCCTTTGAAAATACTGTTTTCTATAATGAGCAACCGTTTTGTGAATTAATACGTGCAGATTTCTTTGAACTAGATTTCGCTCCATGTCCTACACCTATAAATAAAGAATTTGATAAGATTCGTGAAAAAGTAGTATTAGATCTTACTTTGAAAGTTTTACAAATGCAACAAGTGGAATTTGGTTCTGATACAAACAATAATTGTTAGAAACGTAGATTCTGGTGCAAAAAGAGTCCAATTCAATTAGAATTTAATTTTTAAATAATCCCTAACTCAGAAAAAGAACCGCACATCCTATTTATTTTTTATCCTGCTATTTGCGGGCAGTAAAACTCCTATCTCAAAATTCACCAAGAACAAAAAAGTTAGATGGGAGATAAACTGCCCGTAAAAGCCCGATTGGTAAGGGATGATAATCAGTGGGGGATGAAGAACCCCCCCACTGATTAAAGTTTCACTTTATTCCGCTGAATTTATTTACCTTCACTTTATTATTCAAACAAAAAAACAGATATTTATAATGATCTGCTTTACTAAAAAATACTTATATTGTGTTTTCTATATCCCGTAACTCTCTCCACTTTCTTTTTTAGTTTGCTCTTCACTTAATCCAAGATGCGTTCGAAGTATATTGCTAAGTTCTCTTAAACTCTTTGTATCCGGATTATAATAATAGACTCGTTCACCTTTCGGCCCATTCGGTAAATATAAATCATCTCCAGCTAATTGAATTTTCTCTATTGAAGTATTTAATCCATATTTATAAAACGACAGCATATCAGCCAGAGCTAAGTTTGTCTTAAAATCATCATCAACTGCATCAATCATCTTTCCTACTTTCGTAACAGATTCTACACTTTTTACTTTTTGCAAGATTGCCTCAATAACAAGCTGTTGACGCTGTCCTCTCATAGCATCACTATCAATATGACGTGTTCGCGCAAGAGCCAGTGCTTCTTCTCCCGTTAATTTTTGCATCCCTTTTTTCAAATGAATAGCATCAGGTTCATCTTTACTATTTTGTTCAGAAAACTCAATCGGAACATCTACTTCAATACCACCTAAATCATCAACGATTTTTATAAAGGAATTGAAATTAAATTTCACAAAATAATCCACCGGTACATGTAATAATTTTTCTACTGCTTCAACAGAAGCTTGTGGTCCTCCATCCTTTCCGCTCTTTACAAAACCTCTACCATATGCATGTGTTATTTTATCTTTTTTCTTTTCAATAGGAATATATGTATACGTATCACGTGGTATACTTATTAATTTAACTGTCTTATCATCCTTATTAAAAGTCGCTAGTAATAATGCATCTGTATGAAATGCACCATTATATTCTTTTTGGCGCTCTTGATTTTCATCAATCCCCATAATTAAAAGAGAAACATTATTTGTTATTGGCTTTACAGCTTCCTCACGTAAATCAGATTTCTCACCACGTGCTAGACTGAGAGAAGCTTTTTGTACCGCATTTGAAGCTTTATTATACAGGTACGCACCATATCCTATTCCAGCAGCCAAAAACACTCCTAAAAATATCCCTATCACTTTTCTTTTTTTATATTTTTTCTTATTCTTTTTTTCGCGTGAAAGTAAATTCTTCTCCATATTAGTTCCCCCGATATGTATTATTCTATACAAATTAAAAACTAACAAAATAACAAAATCATTATTTATTCAATACGTTTTTCAATTTTTCATATGAAGAAACATCTTTTTGAAATACGTTTTCATCAATCCCTTTGTTTATTTGTATCTTTTCCGTAGTAATCGAATACTGGATCATTCCATTATGAAAGCTCAAAAATTTCAACATAATCCCCGTATTTTTCTCTACAATCATTTCGAATTTTCCTCGTAAGTCTTCAGATGTACTTAAAGGCATCTCTATATTTATAACGCCTTCTATTTTATAACAATCTAATCCTAGATACTTTGTCTCTTTAAAATTCCAATCTTTATATCTAATTAACAAATCTGCAAACTCCGATTGAATACTATATTTAGCTAGTCCGACATATTCATCATCATACCGCTTTTTCTCTCCCACTTTATTAAATGCTCTTTCGGTAGGCGTTAATTTTAGTAACCCTTTATTTTTAGGTTCTAGCTCCCACCTCACTTCTTTATAGGTATAATCTTTATCATTAAATTCTTGCTTTTTTCCTTTGTTATATAAAACTGTCATTTTTTTTGACAGACGATCCTCTTTAGAAGAAATACCTTTCTGATTTCTTGTATCAATTGCATACTTATAAGTAGTAATTAAGCGAGATGAAATAGAGTACTCTTCAAATTGCCCCGTAACATTTTTAAAATGATCAATTGAATCAAGCATTTTTTGGTGAATTTTTTCTTTTTCAGGGTAATTCACGTTAAATTTTGTCTCTTCCTCATTTTCATAATCTGAAAATGCTTTTTTCGTTACATATTCAAATACTCCACCTTTTTGTGCAAAGCTTTGCACTGAAAATTCAAACATAGAAATGATTGAAAATACCATTATTGCCGCACTAACAGCCATAACTTGAACTCTATAAGACTTCTTTTTAACCGGGAGATTATGTAATGTATCATTAATTTTTTTATTCAAATGCTCTGGTAATATTGCCTTCTCTCGTTCTATTCGCTTTTTCAGTTTTTCATCAAAGAATTGGTTCTTATCCATCGTATACACCTCCTATTCCATTTTTAGTAACTTTTGCAATTGTTCTCTCGCTCTCGACAGCCTGGATTTAACTGTACCTTTTGGAATTTCTAATAGTGTTGCAATATTTTCCTGATTCATATCTTCGTAATAATAGAGAACTGTTACAGCTCTTAATTCTTCACTTAAAGAATGAATTGCATTATGAAGATCTAAATCTTCATAGTGATCGAATACTACCATCTGATAATTATTCTCTTCCATTGCCACTACCTTTTTATGAGACCGTATCATTTCATTGCACTGATTAATTAAAATTCGTATTAACCATGTTTGAAAGAATTGTTCATGTTTAAGCTTTTTTATATTTTCATATGCTTTCAAAATTGTTGTTTGTATCGAATCTTCTATATCAGCTTCATCATGTAACATCGCTTTCGCAATGCGATAAAGTTTTACTTTATGCGTATGTATTAATGAAGTAAATGCTTCATGATCACCTTTTTTAGCTAAAGAAACATCTGTCTCTTCTTTCATTATAGTTTTATATAACGGTATTACTTTCACTGTTTATCCTCCTGTTTTATTTCTCTCAATAAAACTTTATACTTATTAGACGGATTTGTGAGGAAAAAGGTTCGTTTTTTTAAAAATTTTCTAGAAATTAAAAAAGATAGTTAATTCCTTTATGAACTAACTATCTTTTCAACCCTATTTGTCTATAGTGGTAAGTCTCTCTTCTTGAACAACACAATTGCTACTGTAAAAATACAAATCGCACCGCAAGTTAATCCAATACTTACCGGCCATATGTTATATGTCCCTGCCACAATTTCTTTTGGTCGAAATAACGTAAATAATGATATATTTCTCATCCATTCTAGCTTATCGCTTAATTTCCCTACCATATCTAGTAAATAAAACAAAATTGTAACACTAGCAGATAGACTAAGAGCTTTTCTTTCATCATTACATATACAAGAGAATAAAAATGAATAAGCACTAACTACGAAAAATAACAGCCCCCCAACTAAATTCATTTTGAAAAATACTTCTTGATTTAAATTGTTATCTTTCAAGAACCACTCTGCTCCTAATACACCAGCTCCATACGTCGCAAGTATAATAATCAGTAATCCTAGAATAAGAACTACTCCTTGTGTTATTGCGATTTTCACTCTAGATACAGGTGTTGCCAACAAATAAGCCATCGCTCCTTTATCTACATAACGAGCCATTACATGTGTAGCAACCGTTACACTAAAAATTGTCAATATGATAATGAATAACATACCATAGTATTCACCAGCTAAAAAATCACTTACATTTTGAATCGGAGTTTCCATACCAACAATTTTTTTCACACTATCTGGCATGGCACCTATCATTTCATTTAACCCTTTTGCAGATACGAGTGATGGAAATATCCAAATTAATAACCATAAATAAAGAGCCGCACCAATCGAATAACTCCATATACTTTTTTGATTTTCCTTAAAACTAGCTAAAAACAGCTGTTTATTCATGTTTCACACCCTCTTTCGCATCATAATAATGCATAAATAAATGTTCTAGATCCATCGCTCTCGTTTGAAGTGCTTTCACATTATATTGTGCAAGTATTTGTAATACTTTCTGATAATTCCCCTGTACAATAATGGATGCTGTATTCCCCTTCACCTCTTCAAATTGTAAATTTTCCTTTTGTAAAGAACGTATTTCTTCTTGAGCCGAAAGCGTTATATCCATTACTTGTCTTCTCATGCCCTGTAAATCATGAATATTTTCTACCGTTACAAGGCGACCATCTTTAATAATAGCTACTCGATCACATGTCCGCTCAATCTCTGTAAAAATATGTGATGACATGAGAATTGTCTTTCCTTTTTGTTTTTCCTCTAATATTAAATCTATAAAAGTTTGCTGCATGAGCGGATCTAATCCTGATGTTGGTTCATCTAAAATTAACACTTCTGGATCGTGCATAAATGCAGCAACAATTCCTACTTTTTGTTTCATCCCTTTTGACATTTTTCGGATTGGCGTTTTCACATCAAATTGTAATCTTTCAATGAGCTCATCACGTCTCTTTATATCTTTCAATCCCCGCATACCTTGCATAAGTTTTAAAAATTCTAATCCGTTCATTCCTTCTATAAAAGAAATTTCTCCTGGCAAATAACCAACTTCTCTTTGAATTTTCGCAGCTTCATTCCAGCAGTCTAATCCGAAAATTTCTGTATGACCAGCTGTCGGCTTTATAAAGCCCATTAAATGACGAATCGTTGTTGATTTCCCTGCACCATTTGGTCCAAGGTATCCGAAAACTTCACCTTCTTTTACTTGAAATGTAATATCAAATAACCCTTTCCCACTTGAAAATTGTTTTGTGACATTTTGGACTGAAATCATTATTCCACCTCATTTTTTGAAATATCCCATTGTTTATATTTCAAAATCATTGTACTCCTCCCCCCTTAAATTGGCAACAACTTTTTGAAATATTTTTATGTCTATATTTCAAAATTATTGTTTCCCTCTCTGTTTTCTTGTATATTTTAAATGAGGTGATTGTATTGAACGGTTTTGAAAAAGTAAAAGAAAAGAAAAAACGTGCTATTAAAGACGCGGCATTGTTATTATTTTCAGAACGTGGATTTAATAATGTAAAAATAGAGGATATTGCAAAAAAAGCAAAAGTATCTCAAGTTACCATTTATAATCATTTTGGTAGTAAAGATGCACTTTTTAGGGAGCTTATTCAAGAATTTGCGACAACTGAATTCCAATACTATAAAGAGCTAGCATCTGAAAACATGCCTTTTCATGAAATGATGCATAAAATGATTGTTAGGAAGATGGAAAGAGGCGGTATATTTCACCCTGACATGCTATTGCAAATCATACAAAAAGATTCAGAGCTTCGTGCATTTATATATAGTTATCAAAATGAAACCGTCCTACCTTGGTTTTTAAAGATATTAGAAAATGCACAACATAAAAATGAAATTAATCCTAATCTTTCAAAAGAAATGATGTTACTATACATCCAAATGTTTAGTAAACTTGGTGATGACTACGGGCTTCAATTTTTGGAAGGAGATCGTGAAAAGCATATACAAGATATTGTTACGATGTTTTTCTATGGACTTTCTAACCCTGAAAATATGAATCACAAAAATTAAAATGACAATTTGAATTGACTTATTAAGATTAAAGGGGAATATTACATGCCACATAATAAGCTTTTTTATGAGGTAATTTGTATGAGTTGTAGACAAATATTTAAGGTATACGAAGGAACTCAAATATACAAACGCTTTAAAGAAAATAGAAAGGGAAAATACAATTGTGAGCAATGTAGTCATAATATACAGCTAGAAGCAATTAAAAATTTTTTTAATAAATACTAAAAGAATTTTATCGCATATCTAATCGAATTAAGCGTATATTTCAATCCCAAAAATCATAAAAAAGACACGAAATCGTGTCTTTTTTATGATCTATAATGAAATGACTCTACCTGTTTCATTACTTTCAATAGCTGCTTGAATAACACGGATAACTTGTAAACCTTCTTCGGCTGTTACAGGAACTGGCGCTCCATTTACAATACTATCACGAATTCCTTTGTAATACATATCATAACATCCAACTTCTGTCGGAATATGATTTAATTCTTCTTCTGTTTCTAAGACAGCAAAATTAGCTTCACTATCTTCTCCATATCCTGCACTACCTGGCTTCATACCCGCTTTTAATTGATCTTCTTGTGAATCCATACCATATTTTACAATCGAACCTTTATCTCCATGAACATTGAAATGAGGTCCTGCATGTTTCACATAGCTGCTACTATGTAAAATGACACGCTTAAATCCATAGTAAAGTACAATATGGAAATAATCATCCGTTTCTGCTCCAGGTCGTTGCTTTACTACATCCGCACTAATAGCATCTGGTTTTCCGAATAAATGTAATGCTTGGTCAATTAAATGTGATCCTAGATCATATAAAATCCCTGACCCTGGTAAATTTTTTTCACGCCAACGATCACGTACATGAGGACGGAATCGATCAAAATGCGATTCATATGTGTACACATTTCCAATTTGTTTTTCTTCAATTGCTTTCTTTATTGTTAAAAAATCATTATCAAAACGGCGATTATGATACACACTAACAAAGACATTATTTTCTTTCGCCAATGTAATAAGTTCTTCACCCTCTTCAACTGAAACAACAAATGGCTTTTCAACAACAACATGTTTCCCATGTAAAATAGCCTCTTTTACAAATGGAAAATGCGTTGTATTTGGTGATGTAATAACAACAAGCTCTATATCATCTCGTTTTACTAATTCTCCAATCGTTTGAACCACTTGTACAGTCGGTAATGCTTCTTTCACTACCTCTTCTTTTGAAGATACAATCGCACGAATATCAAATTCATCTATCGTTTTTAATAAAGGGATGTGAAATGTTGTACTTGAAAATCCAAATCCGACAATCCCTACGCCTATTTTTTTCATATTAATTCCTCCATCTATGTGAACGATTTCATAATTATTATAGCAATTTTTATTTTATTTACATAACTATTTGCTCATTCTTAGATTGGTAAAAATAAAGTGAAACTTTAATCAGTGAGGATTTCTTCATACCCCACTGATTATTAACCCTCACCTCCCCCCTTTTGCTCTTGCCAAATTTTGAGATGAGAGTCTTACTACCCGCGAATAGCGGGAAAAGTATAGAAGATAAATAGAATTGTAAAGGATGTGGATATTCACATCTTTTTCGATTTTTTAGGGAGCAACCTCATTACCATCAAACTAAGAAATCTATTGACTTATCTAAATAACAAAACAAGCTGAATTCTTATAAATGACTGTAAAAAAATTTTTTCGTTTTGAAGACACTTTAAAATATTTACTTGATGGGCATAGGCAGCTCCCTAAAAAAAGGATACGCCTACTTTCAATTTATCTCATCTTATTTACTTTATTCTTCTATCAGATTTTATAAAATCAAAATTTTCTCAATATACAAAATAAAAACATAATTTATAATAACTCTTGTGAGCTAATCATTTTTAAATTTTCTTTTTTTATATTCTATTTTCTTAGAGAATTTATTACATTATTTCCATCTCTTAAAAAAGAAAGGTTGAAGTCATGGACAATACAAAAAAACTAGAATACATATTATTCAGCGCATGGTGTGTTTCTCTTATCGCAACCCTCGGGAGTTTGTATCTGTCTGAAATAATGAAATATGAGCCTTGTACATTATGCTGGTATCAACGTATTCTCATGTATCCACTAGTTCTTTTACTAGGAACAGCTATTATACGCAAAGATTATAAAATTGGGATTTATAGTTTGGTTCTCGCTATCATTGGCGCATGTATAGCTGCCTATCACTATTCCCTTCAAAAAATCCCATTTTTATCTGAAAACGGAACATTATGCGGAAGAATACCTTGCACAGGGGATTATTTAGATTGGTTCGGATTTATTACAATTCCATTTCTCGCTCTAATAGCCTTTCTTCTTATTATTATTTGTGGCTTTATTCTTATTAAAATAAACAAGGAGAGAAACAGTATATGAAAAAAATGCTTTTTTTTATCATTACTATTTTATCAATATTTACACTTATTATTATTCTAACCAATAAAGGAACAAAAAGTGAAAAAACCATAAGTGCTGAGAAGGTAAATTATTATAAAAATCAAATTACCCCTGAGCAATTGCAACAAGATCTATCAAACCACAAAACAAAAATAGTTTATTTCTACAAAACGACCTGTCCACATTGCCTAAAGGTTTCACCAATTGTAGTTCCTATGGCAAAAAATATGAATATTGATATGCAAGTTTTGAATCTAGAAGAGTATAAACAAGGTTGGGATATGTTTCAAATAAAGGGGACACCTACCATTATTTCTTACAAAGATGGGAAAGAAATGAGTCGTATATTAGGTGAACAGTCTTTACAAACGTTTCAAACATGGTTTGAAAACAACAAATAAGAATTTATATTTTACCAAAAACACTATTTTTCAAACTTATAACTAGAGTATTGATAAAGAAACAAATATTAGCTTTATTTTTTGTTTTTAACTATACATTCTATTAATTTATAGAGGAGTAAAAGGGGGCTCTCCCTCATGCTTACCAATCTTGAATACAGTTTAATTTTTTACTTGTTAAGTATGAGGGGGATTCCCCATTTGCAATAAAATATAATTTATTAGGAGGTAACACGTATGTTTAAAAAAGTTGCACTATCAATCGCTTCAGTAGCAGTAGCAGGTTCAGTTTTATTCGCAAGTCAATCGGTAACGGAAGCTGCTTTTTATCCGGTACAAAAAACAGGTTCTGGGCTAGATCTTCGCACGACTCCGACAATAAATGGCCTACGGACTGAATCAAACATTCCAGATGGCACTAAACTTTGGTTATATTGCTATGTGAATGGCGAATCTTATATGGGAAGTAAGGTTTGGGATTTTGTAGATGATAATGGCTATGGTGGTGAGTTAGATCAAGGCTTTGCTCCTGACTATTTCATTAAAACTGGTTCTTCTAAACCAGTTGTTGGATACTGTGCTTTTTAATTGAAAAACATAAGAAAACAGCCTCATCAGGCTGTTTTCTTTTTTACATAGTAATCTCCGTAGTGGTTAACGGGCTCACCTCACTTTTTGTTTGTTCCTCTCGCACCACATCAGTAATTATTTTTACGGATTTAACATCATTTGGAGCTTGAGATAAGAAACAGATAAGTGTAAACTTCATTTTCTCTTTTGCTTTTAAGCTTCGACTTTTTGGATCCGCATTCATTTTATATACGTCTACTTGTTCTCCATTACTTAAAACAAGTGTTTTAAAAGGCCCTTGTTCTAAATCAAGTACTTGATCTGAAGTATTTTCTAAAGTGGTTGTAAATTGTATTGCATTCATTTGCTCTGTACTTAGTCCTCGTTCTTTTAAGTTGTATTTCCCAATTTCACTTACTTCTGTACTCTGAATTACCTTAATTCTTTCTACTTGAATATGAAGAGGCCCTGCTTCTATCATTGTATTGGGCTCACTTAATTGCTTAAGAATCACTGTTCCAAGTGGATGCTTTGCTTCTTGTCCTACTTGTGTTAATGGCTCTGTGTAAGGCTTAGTTTGTACATTTGTTTCAGCTATGGGAGCTGTTTTAGTATCAGATTCCACCTCTTTTTCAGAATTCGTTTGATTAGAACAAGCAGATATAAATATACTTAAAGATACAGCTGCTAAAAAGAAAGATATTTTTTTCATTTATGAACTCCTTTATTACAGAATATAGTTCATACATTTGTTACTGTTCCATAGTTCTTAAATTATTGTAAATCAATAGTCTAAATTTTTAAATATTTAATTCGAAAATTTACGTAATTCTATATTGAGAAAATTTATGTAAAGATACTTATTTTGTACAACACGAATTTTATAAAGTGAAACTTCTATCAGTGGGGTTTTCTTCATCCCCTACGGATGAAAAGCCCTCACCAATCAGCCCTTTACGGACAGTTCCTCTCTCACCTCACTCCTTTGCTTTTCACTGAATTTTGACGTGAGAGTCTTACTGTCCGTTAATGCGGGATAAATCCTAAAATTTATTAGAATAGTAATAAGCTTAAAGCTTCCAATATAAAAAACCATGCTCTATATAATATAGAACATGGTTTTCACTAATAAGATGTGTTTATTTAATTAGAATTCCTACTATCGTTTATTCACTCTGTCCGTTTCTTCGTCCACGTCTCAATCACTTCACCGGTATCACTAACATCTAACACTAGACTACCGTTACTATAGCGGTCTTTATTACGGAACGCTTTCGGATCTATTTCTTCTACAATCTGTTTTTCTGTTTTCATGTAAACAAGTTCATCATCCCGAACAATTTCAATACCGACAATACGGTATGGATTACGTTTTAACTCTTTAAAGATAACAAGACCTCGCTTCGCCCTTGTTGACTTCTCAATTTCGGAAGCTTTTAATCGCTTAACTGCGCCTCGCTGCGTTACGAGAATCAATTGATCCTTTTCACCATTTAACGGTTTACCCGAAGCGACATAATCATCCTCTTTTAAATTAATCGCTTTTACACCAGCTGCTCTTACACCAACTGGACTTACTTCTTCTTCATTGAAGATAAGTGCATATGCACCGTGTGTTGCAAGAACAATATCACTTGTTCCATCTGTTGCAAATATATCTACAACTTCATCATCTTTTTTCAAGTTTACGGCAACAAACGCTCTTGAATAACGCTGTACTTTATACTGATTTAATTCCGTTTTCTTAATCATACCATTTCGCGTCACAAATACGATAAATCGCTTTTCTTCCTCGAAATTCGGTACAACAGTTGCCCAAATTAACGTCTCATCTCGGTCAAGTGAAACTATATTTGCAACGTGCTGACCTAAATCTTTCCAACGAATATCTGGCATTTCGTATACCGGAAGATAAATATAATTTCCTTTATTCGTGAATAAAAGAACTGTTTCTGTTGTGTTTGTATCGAAACGTTCGAGTAAGATGTCGCCCTCTTTCATACCGAAGTCTTTTCCGTTCGATGCATTATGCGAGCGCCAACCGGTGCGCTTTACATAACCTTCTTTCGTTACAGTAACGATGACATCTTCTTGCGGAATCATAACTTCCACATCAATTTTAATTTCTTCAATTTCCTCTTCGATCACAGCACGGCGATTATCGCTATACGTTTTCTTTACTCTCTTTAAGTCTGCTTTAATGACTTGAAGAAGCTTTTTCTCACTTTGTAAAATCGCTTGTAATTCTGTAATTTTCTTCTCTAGTTCTTCCGCTTCTTTTTCTAGCGCTGTAATATCTGTATTGGTTAAACGATACAGTTGCAAGGATACAATCGCTTCTGCCTGCGCTTCTGTAAATCCGAATTTTGCACTTAAATTATCTTTTGCATTACGCTTATCTTTAGATGCTCGAATTGTTTCAATTACCTGATCTAAAATTGATAATGCTTTCATTAAGCCTGCCACAATATGCTGGCGATTTTCTGCTTTTCTAAGTTCATATTCTGAACGACGTGTAACAACTTCTTTTTGATGTCCAATGTACGCATCTAAAATCTTTGGCAACGTCATAAGTGTCGGACGACGATTATTTATGGCTACCATATTGAAGTTATATGGAACTTGTAAATCGGTATTTTTATATAAATAATTTAAAATACCTTCTGCATTTGCTTCTTTTTTCAATTCCACAACAATGCGAAGACCTGTACGATCTGTCTCATCACGGACTTCAGCGATTCCATCTAGTTTTTTATCTAGACGTAATTCGTCCATTTTCTTTACTAAATTTGCTTTGTTTACTTCATATGGAATTTCTGTAATGACAATTTGCTGTTTGCCACCGCGAATCGTTTCAACTTCCGCTTTTCCGCGAATGATGATTTTTCCTTTTCCTGTTTCATACGCTTTTTTAATTCCATCAAGTCCTTGAATAATGCCACCTGTTGGAAAATCAGGCCCTTTAATAACCGTTAATAAGTCATCTACCGTACTATTAGGTTTATCAATACGCATCATTGTTGCATCAATCACTTCTCCAAGATGATGCGGTGGAATCTCTGTTGCATATCCAGCTGAAATCCCTGTCGAACCGTTTACTAATAAATTAGGGAACATTGCTGGCAGAACAACTGGTTCTTCACTTGTATCATCAAAGTTTGATACAAATTCTACTGTCTCTTTATCAATATCGCGGAGTAACTCAGATGCAATTGGCGATAAACGAGCTTCTGTATAACGCATTGCTGCTGCTGGATCGCCGTCAACACTACCGTTATTTCCGTGCATTTCAACTAATACGTTACGCACTTTCCACTCTTGACTTAATCGTACCATCGCTTCATATACAGAAGAATCACCGTGTGGATGATAGTTACCAATAACGTTACCAACTGTTTTAGCTGATTTACGAAACGGCTTATCATGTACGTTTCCTTCTACATACATTGAATATAAAATTCGACGTTGTACTGGCTTTAAGCCATCACGCGCATCTGGTAGCGCGCGATCTTGAATAATATATTTACTATAACGTGCAAAGCGGTCACCTAATACGTCTTCAAGCGGGAGGTCATGAAACTTCTCTGCCTGCATGTTATTCCACCTCCGTCTCCATAATCATTTCATTCTCTAAAATATTACCTTCTTCTTGCATACCAAACTGGACATTACGCTCAATCCATTTACGACGAGGTTCTACTTTATCCCCCATCAATGTCGTCACGCGGCGTTCTGCTCTTGCTGCATCATCAATTTTTACGCGAATTAATGTACGCGTTTCTGGATTCATTGTTGTTTCCCATAATTGATCAGCATTCATTTCACCAAGACCTTTATAGCGCTGCAACATATATCCTTTACCGACCTTTTTCGTTACACCATCTAATTCTTCATCCGACCATGCATATTCAATCACTTCGCTTTTTCCTTTTCCTTTACTTACTTTATATAAAGGTGGGAGAGCAATAAATACTTTACCAGCTTCAATTAACTGCTTCATATAACGGTAGAAGAACGTAAGTAGTAACACTTGAATATGTGCGCCATCCGTATCAGCATCGGTCATAATTACGACTTTATCATAATTGATATCCTCGACAGCAAATTCATTTCCAACACCACCGCCGATTGCATAAATAATCGTATTAATTTCTTCGTTCTTAAAAATATCAGCAAGCTTTGCTTTTTCCGTGTTAATGACTTTTCCTCGCAGTGGCAAGACAGCTTGGAAACGACGATCACGCCCTTGCTTTGCAGAGCCACCAGCAGAGTCACCTTCTACTAAATATAATTCGTTCTTTTGTGGATTACGTGATTGCGCAGGTGTTAACTTTCCGCTCAATGTTCCTTCTGAACGTTTTTTCTTTTTACCAGTTCTCGCTTCTTCTCTAGCTTTACGTGCTGCTTCACGAGCTTGTGCCGCTTTAATCGCTTTTTTCACAAGAAGTGTTGCTACATCTGGATTTTCTTCTAAAAAGTATGCTAAATGCTCTGAAACAACCGCATCGACAGATGAACGTCCTTCACTTGTACCAAGCTTACCTTTCGTTTGACCTTCAAATTGCAATAAATCCTCCGGTACACGTACAGAAACAATTGCCGCTAACCCTTCGCGAATATCTGTACCTTCTAAGTTTTTATCTTTCTCCTTTAATAGAGAAACTTTACGAGCGTATTCGTTGAAAACACGCGTCATCGCTGTTTTAAATCCAGCTTCGTGTGTTCCCCCATCTTTTGTACGCACATTATTTACGAATGAAAGAATGTTTTCTGAATAACCATCGTTAAATTGAAATGCTAGTTCTGCTTCAATTTCATTTTGTTCACCAGCAAAGTAAACAACTGGATGTATAGAGTCCTTTTCTTCGTTTAAGTAAGAAACAAATGCTTCAATTCCTGTTTCATAATGAAAAACATCTTCTAGATCATTTCGTTCATCTTTTATAGTAATTTTCATACCTTTTAACAGAAATGCAGATTCACGTAATCTCTCACATAACGTTTCATAGTTATAATTTGTTGTACTGAAAATGGATGGATCTGGTTTAAAATGCATCGTTGTTCCAGATTGTTTTGTTTTCCCGATTTTCTCTAGTGTCGTTACAGGAACACCACCATTTTCAAAACGTTGCTCGTATATATTTCCATCGCGTTTAATTGTTACAACAAGCCATTCTGATAAAGCATTTACAACCGATGCACCAACGCCGTGTAAACCGCCACTTGTTTTATATCCGCCTTGTCCAAACTTACCTCCTGCATGAAGTACAGTTAAAATCACTTCAGGTGTAGGTTTTCCAAGCTTATGCATTCCCGTAGGCATCCCGCGCCCTTTATCAATAACACTAATACTATTATCTTTATGTATTACGACAGAAATTTCGTCGCCAAATCCCGCTAATGCTTCATCAACGGAGTTATCTACTATTTCGTATACTAAATGATGCAATCCACGGCTGTCCGTGCTCCCGATATACATACCCGGACGTTTTCGCACAGCTTCAAGACCTTCAAGCACTTGAATTGCATCTTCGTTATATTGAAATTGATGCTTTGCCAAACTCCTTGCCCCTTTCCTAATCAAAATCAGAACATATGTTTCTATTATAGAATAACGCCTTAACCTTACTTTTGGCAAGTTGTGTTATGTCTTTTATATACCATTTTCAAAAGAAAAATCCTTGTTTTTGTACAAGGATTCCTCTAGGCTACTATTTCAGAAAAATAATCGTTTGTCAACAAGAAATGGATATGTATTCCAATTATACACTCCACCATTTTACAATTACCCAAATGACAATTATCCAAAATGGGATAACAAGTAGCAATCCCCACAAACAGCCTTTAAAAAATCTCATGATGAACACCTCGTTCATCTGCTTAGTTCCTAAGTGTTAACTAAAGCTGAATCGACCTTTCGTTTACAATGTCTATACTACCTCGTCATCGCATGCTCTACCTTTATACAACGATCCATAATAACAGTATAGCCCTTTTCCTTTAAAAATTTATATGTATCTTCATCTTGTACTCCTAATTGTGCCCAAAAAACATCCGCATCAATCTCCACAAATTCCTTTGCAACGCCCATTAAAAATTCGGAACGACGAAATACATTTACTATATCGACATGCTCCTTAATGTCTTTTAATGACGGGACAGCTTTTTCCCCTAGCACTTCATCTATGGCCGGGTTTACTGGGATAATACGATATCCTGCATCTTGCATCGCTTTTGAAACCATATATGATGTACGTTCTGGTTTGTTAGATAATCCAACAACCGCAATTGTTTTACTATTTTTCAATACTTCACCAATTTCCGTCCGAGTTGGGTTTTCAATTGTCATATTAAATCCCTCCTATTCTTTTAGTATAGCCGATAAAGAAAGTCTCTTTCAATACGAAAGAGACTTTCTCTATTAATTCGTCGCAGCAGAGTTATCAGCTAATGTAGCTGTTTTCGTCATTTTTTCACCATTTCGATAGAATGTAAGCTCAATTTTGTCGCCTACTTTTTTCTTTTCATATAAATATTTACGGAATTGAAGCGCATTTTCAATTTTTTGTCCATCTAATGCTACAACAACATCATACTGCTGAAGTCCTGCCTTTTCAGCTGGTGAAACGGGATAAATTTTGTTTAAGAGAACACCATCTGTAACATCTTTTGGTAATTTTAATTGCCCTAATGCATACGGTGGGTAATCCGCAAGCGATGCAACACCTACTCCCATCGCTGGACGTTTTACTGTACCATCTTTTTCAAGAGATTCAATCACTGGTTTTGCAACATTAATTGGAATCGCAAAACCAATTCCTTCTACTTCTTGCTGTGCAATTTTACTAGAGTTAATCCCGATAACTTCACCGTTTTGGTTAAATAAGGCACCACCACTGTTCCCAGGGTTAATTGCTGCATCTGTTTGAATAACTTGTGCTTGCCAATCCGCCTGTTTGTCACCATTAATATCCACTGGAATTTCGCGTTCTTTACTACTAATGATTCCCTCTGTTACACTGCCATCAAAGCCTAATGGATTCCCAATTGCAATAGCTGATTCGCCAGCGCGAATTTTACTGGAATCACCAAGTGTTGCTACTTTATTTATATTAGATCCATCAATCTCTACAACAGCCAAATCTAACCAAGGGTCTTTCCCAACTAATTTTGCGTCTACTGTTTTACCATCACTTAGTTTTACTGCAAGTTTATTCGCTCCATCTACTACATGATTATTCGTAACGATAAGAGCTTTATTTCCAGCTTTTTTATAAATTACGCCCGATCCTGTTCCAGCTTGTTGTTCTTCACCTACTTGCTCCATTGCAAATGGATCTATGCTCTTTTGCATGTTGATGACACCTACAACAACCTCTTTAGCTCCTTCAATCATACCAGGTAAATCCGTTTCACCTTTTGCTTTATTTACAACAGGAACCACAGTTCCCTCTACTTTTGAATTAGAAGATTGTGGCGATGAAACAGCCGTCCCGTTTCCATTTGCCCATGGCATATACGGTGCTGCAAAACTAATGGAAACAGCTCCGACAACCGCTCCAATTAAACCAGTGAAAAAATATCCTTTTTTACTGCCTGATTTTCTAACTTCTCTCGTTTCACTATGCTCTTCATTCATATTTGGTCCGTCATAATATCCCATAATTGATATCCCCTCTCTGCTGAATTCGTATTTTCAGTATAGTCACATTTTGTGTCCTTCTTGTGAACTCATCGTGAAATCCAATTAAAAAAATACTCTTATTCATTATTGTAGACAAAAAATCTATAATTTGTACATTTTCATCTACAAAAGAGAGTGTAAATGTACTATATTCTCAAGTTGAATTGCATAGTATTTAAAAATTATTCCTCGAACTTATATCCAACTCGAATAACCGTTCCGATATGTTTTGCTTTATCCCCTAACTTATTTCGCAATTTTTTTATATGTGTATCGACAGTACGATCATCACCATAATAATCATATCCCCAAAGTTGATCTAATAGATGCTGACGCGATAATACGATTCCTTTATTCTCCATTAAATAAACAAGAAGTTCAAATTCTTTATGCGTTAATATAATTTCTTCTCCGTCTACCAATACAGTACGCGAAAGACGATTTACATCGATTCCAGCCATAGAAAGTACATTCTCTTCTACAACTCCTACTGCCCCATCAGCACGCTTTAATAAAGTTTTCGCCCTAGCTACTAGTACTTTTGGACTAAAAGGCTTTGTTACATATTCATCAGCTCCAAGTTCAAAACCTAACAATGTGTCATCTTCGTCAGAACGTGCTGTAAGCATAATAATTGGTACCGCTGACTCTTTGCGAATACGACGACAAACAGACCAACCATCTATCTCTGGCAACATGATATCTAACATAATTAAATCAATTGTATGTTCAGCAAATAATTCTAACGCTTGTTTTCCATCTTCAGCTTCTATCACTTCAAAACCTTCATTGCGAAAATAATCACTAACAATTTCGCGTAATCTTCTTTCGTCTTCAACAAGTAATACTGTTTTATTCATCTGACCTATCCCGCCTTTTTACTCTTTCAATCGAATAATACGTTGATTGGAGCTTCCGCGAAATGGAAGTGTTAAATCTCTTTTTTCAAGTTCAAACCTTCCATCGACCAGAACATCCCCATAATGTAACAACTCTATCATATCATTATTTTGAGAACTCTGTATCTCTTCTAGCGTATAACCTGTGTAAATCCATAAGTTTTTCTTCAAAGCCTTCACTGCTTTTGCTACTTCTTTTACTTCTGCAGCTTGAAAAAATGGATCCCCACCTGAAAATGTTACATCAGTAAGCGGATTTTTGGCAATCTCTTTCACAATTTCTTCTACAGTCATTTCAGTTCCATTACAAATATTCCATGACTTCGGATTATGACATCCTAAACAACGATGCGGACAGCCCGCAAAAAACACGACTGTCCGCAATCCTTCCCCATCTACTACACTATCATGAATAATATTCATTACTCTCATTTATGTTTCACCCGATCCGCTTCTTCACTGCGCTTTGCACTATTCCATTTGGACATATCACCTACAAGATATCCGGTAATACGACGAATTCTTTCTATTTGATGCTCTTCTTCATTCCCGCAACTTGGACATTCATTATCAATTACACCGTGATAGCCACAGCTTTTACAACGATCCACAGGGTGATTAATCGATCCATATCCTACCCCATACTGCGCCATTGCCTGGACAATTTGCTTCAATGCTTTTTGGTTATGAACTGCCGCTCCATCTAATTCAATATACGTTATATGTCCACCATTACAAAGTGCATGAAACGGTCCTTCTAAACGTATTTTATCAATTGCTTGAACCCGGTAATAAACTGGAATATGGAATGAATTTGTATAATAATTATGATTTGTCACACCGCTAATGATTCCAAATTCATCTCGATCTTTTTTAACAAACTTTCCTGATAACCCTTCTGCAGGAGTGGCAATTAAAGAGAAATTCAGCTGATGTTCTTCCGTCGCTTGATCCATCTTCTGCCTCATAAAAGTTACGATTTCATTCCCAAGATCCCATGATTCTTTATCTTCCCCATGATGTTTTCCTGTTAAAGCAACTAAACATTCTGCAAGACCGATAAACCCAATACTTAACGTTCCTTGTTTTAAAATTTCAGCAACAGAATCTTCAGGATGCAATCTTTCTCCGCCCCGCCATACTCCTTGTGAATATAAAAAGTGAAAATCTCTTGCCTTTTTCGTACATTGGTAAGCAAATCTTTCTAGTAGTTGACGAATACCAAGATCCACATAATAATTTAAAGCTTCAAAAAATGTTTCTTTCGATCCGCTAATCAATCCTAATTTCACTAGGTTAATGGAAGTAAACGATAAATTCCCTCTTCCAATTGCGGTCTCTTCACCATGAATATTAGACATAACACGAGTACGACAGCCCATATAACATACTTCGCTTTCTGGACGACCATCATAATGCACTGCATTAAATGGCGCATCTAAAAATGAAAAATTCGGGAATAATCTTTCTGCTGTCGTTTCTAATGCCAATTCAAATAAATCATAGTTCGGATCATTCTCTTCAAAATTGACACCTTTTTTCAGTTTAAAGATTTGAATAGGGAAGATAGGTGTTTCACCTTTTCCTAATCCCGCCTGCGTCGCTCGTAATAATTGTTTAATTAACAATCTTCCTTCTTTCGATGTGTCCGTTCCGTAATTAATAGAAATAAATGGAACTTGCCCACCTCCTCGGCTGTGCATACTATTGGAATTATGAATAAAAGCTTCACAAGCTTGATACGTATCGTTTTCTGTTTCTTTCCATGCAAACTCTTCTACTTGCTCTTTTGTTAGCGGATACGTTCCTAATCTGTTCTTATTTCTCTCAAATGTTTTTCTCACATACGGTGCTAAATCAATGTCAAATAACGCAAATGATTGACCGCCGTGTTGCATGTTTTGATTTGCTTGAAAAATAATCGAAGAAAGTGCCAACGCACTTTTAATATCTTGTGGTTGCCTCATATGTCCATGCCCGGTATGAAATCCTTTTTCAAACATTTGTGCTAAAGGAATTTGCGAACATGTTGTCGTACCTGTCGCATAAAAATCTAAATCATGTGGGTATAATATATTTTGGTCAATTGCTTTTTTTACTCGCTCAGAAAGCAATTGTTCCATTGCATAATATTTTGCACTCTCCGATGCAAATGTTCCCATCATTCCCATCGGAGACCGTCCATCAACATTTGCATTTTCTTGCATTAAATCTTGCTCATTCCCGTAGACAATTGTTTCAAAAATCTTCATTAATTCTTCTCCACGTGCACTTTGTTTTATCATTCCCCAGACCTCCAACTATATATTGTTGATTCACAAACAAAATGATACAACATATAGTCCTGGTAGGTCTGTGAGAAATTTAACATTCTTGTGAAAGTTTTTTTAAGAAACTTTGAATTTTTCATTTACAAAAAAGAAATGTGCTCTTTACAAATGTATGGTACAATATACGGGAAAAACTCTTTTTACCCTTTATCAACACATTTGAATAAAGGAGACTGAACTTATGCTTATTACATATCTTTTATTTATCGTTGCCTATTTACTTGGCTCGATTCCATTTGCACTTGTTGTCGGAAAAATTGGTTACGGAATCGATATTCGCGAGCATGGTAGCGGTAATTTAGGAGGAACGAATACATTTCGGACGCTAGGGAAAAAAGCAGGTTTTATCGTTACAATTGCTGACATTTTAAAGGGAACGTTAGCGACAGCTCTACCGTTAATTTTTGCCTTAGATATCCATCCCCTTTGGTTTGGATTAGCTGCAGTTCTTGGACATGTATATCCGATTTTTGCAAAATTCCGCGGCGGAAAAGCAGTTGCAACTTCTGCTGGAGTACTCTTATGCTACGCGCCAATTATTTTTGCAATATTAGCCGTTGTCTTTTTCACCCTTCTATTTACAACGAGATACGTATCACTTTCTTCTATGGTAACAGCTGTTGTTGCTGTTATCGCATCAATTGTTACTGGGGATAAAATCTTCATTGTTGCGATGTGTTTATTAGCTGGTATGGTTATTTATAGACACCGTGCTAATATTGGACGAATTATAAATAAAACTGAACCGAAAGCGAATTTTACAAAGAAACAAAAGTAAGGTTGTGACCCACATAACGCAAAAAGAAAACGCAAAGCATATTAATAGCGTCTTTTTGCGTTATTTTTTATACTAAAGAAAAAGCAATATAACTTGGAGGAACTATACATGAATCTTTCCGTAACAAAAGAAGCAGTAAATTGGTATAAAGATGAATTAAACTTACAATCTGGCGATACACTTCGCTTTTTCGTACAATATGGTGGTTGCAGTACTGTTCAAAAAGGACTTTCTTTAGGAATCCGTAAAGACGATCCTGCGCATCCTGCTGTTCAAATTCAAGAAGAAGGTATTACTTTCTTCGTTGAAGGTGATGATGAGTGGTTCTTTGATGGGCATGACTTATCCGTTACACTTAACGACGGTGATGACTTCCCGCAATTTAATTATGAGAAATAAAAAAAGTGTGGTTCCTTACCACACTTTTTTTATTTCTTCTTAATTTCCTCATATTTCGCATACCACTCTGGATATAATTTTTTTAGTGATACGGGGCGAAACCCTTCTCTTTTCGCACAAATATTTGTTGTTGAGGCTGTAATACAAAGCTCTCCATCACCATTATAAATTTCGTATCCATATATAACGCGCAATGGACTAACAGATTCTACCCATGTTTTCACAATTGCTTTTTCTCCATAGCGCATCGCTTTACGATAAGAAATTTGCAAATCCAAAACAGGAGAAACAATCCCATCTTTCTCCATCTCAATATATGAAAACCCTAATTCTTGAATAAATTTAGTACGCCCTAATTCCAGCCATACTAGGTAATTTGAATGATAAACCACACCCATTTGATCTGTTTCCGCATAGCGGATCTCAATTTCGTGTTCTGCTACAAACATATCACAATCTCCTTCTCACTTCTGTTTCCTCACATACATTTAATCATAATACAGTGAAATCAAAAATAAAATAGAAACAGTGGATCTTTTTACTGAAAGGAGCGAGTATATGATTCAAATTGTAACCGTTCGTAGCGGTGATAGCGTATATAGCTTAGCGTCAAAATACGGCACTACACCCGAAGAAATTGTAAAAGACAACGGACTTAATCCAGCTGAAACACTTGTTGTTGGTCAGGCACTAATTGTAAATACAAGAGGAAATAATTATTACGTACAACCTGGAGACAGTCTTTATCGGATTTCTCAAACATATAACGTCCCTCTCGCTAGCTTAGCAAAAGTAAATAACTTATCATTAAAATCCATCCTTCACGTCGGTCAACAATTATATGTACCAAAAGGCTCAAAGCGAGCAATAGAATCTATCGCCTATTTACAACCTTCTACTATTCCAATTAAAGAAAGTTTAGTGAGTGCCACGCGGGCCATCAATCCTTATCTCACATATTTAGCCTACTTTAGCTTTGAAGCATTGCGTGATGGAACATTAAAAGAACCAACAGAAACTGCAAAAATTGCCCAAATTGCAACACAAGGCCAAACAATTCCCATGCTCGTTATTACGAATATTGAAAACGGTAATTTTAGTGCGGAATTAGCCTCCATTTTTTTACGAAGCGCTACTATTCAAAATAAATTTATTACCAACATTTTGCAAGCAGCCGAGAAGTATGGAATGCGTGATATTCATTTCGACTTTGAAAATGTTGCTCCAGAAGATCGTGAAGCATACAATCGATTTTTAAGAAATGTAAAATCAAGATTACCAGAAGGTTATACATTAAGTACAACGCTTGTTCCAAAAACAAGTTCGAAGCAAAAAGGACCATTTTTTGAAGCACATGATTACAAAGCACAGGGAGAAATCGTTGACTTTGTCGTTATCATGACATATGACTGGGGATGGCAAGGCGGGCCACCGATGGCTATATCTCCTATTGGTCCCGTGAAACAGGTAATTCAATATGCAAAATCTCAAATGCCACCTCAAAAAATTATGATGGGACAAAATTTATATGGTTTCGACTGGAAGCTTCCCTTTAAAGAAGGCAATCCACCAGCCAAAGCAATCAGTTCTGTTGCGGCCGTTGCACTTGCTCGTAAATATAATGTTCCAATTCGATATGATTTCACAGCACAAGCACCCCACTTTAATTACTTTGATGAAAATGGTGTACAACATGAAGTATGGTTTGAAGATGCCAGGTCTGTTCAGAGTAAATTTAATTTAATAAAAGAACAAGGGATTCGGGGGATTAGCTATTGGAAAATCGGTCTTCCTTTCCCGCAAAATTGGCGTTTACTTGTGGAAAATTTCTCGATTACAAAAAAAGGCTGACAACTGTCAGCCTTTTTTACGCATCATACTCAGATTCATCTTTTATTTCGCTTTTCAACGATTCAATACTCTCTAAACGACGTTGATTTTTCGCTTCAATTGCAGCGCGATCTTTTTCATTCGAAACCTCTGCCGTTTCTTTTGCTTCATTAAAATTATCAATCGTATTTTGTACCATTTCTTGCAGTTTTTCTACATTATCACTTCGGTCATCTGGATTCGATTTATATTGCTCTGCCATGTCATTTCCCTCCTAGTTGAAATATACATACCATGTTAGCATTCCAAAAATGAACTAGATTATGTATGCACATAAAGAAAAGGAGAATGAAAGCATTCTCCTTTTCTTTAACCGTTATCAACAATCGGTTGTTTCCCTGTCTGGTCTTGCATTTGCTTCCCTTTATTTCCACCAGCTTTTTTTGACTGTGTTCCAATGTGATCTGGTGCAAAATCTTTGGAATTCTTTTTTGGATTTCCCACTCTTATCGCCTCCTTATCACTAGTATCGTACTAGCGATAAGAATTATTCAGCCTGCTTAAAAAGTTGCATTTCATAACGCTTTTCAATTCGTTCTTCAATCCGTTCAATTGCATCACGATCGCTTAATAGTTGCCGCTTGTTTTCCCTCACAAGTTCTTCAAACGTTTGTCGACGATTTCTTCTCATGCTGCTCATCCTTTCTCCTTCGCTTTCTTACTAATTAGTATGAGCAAATGAAAAACTCTTTAATCAGATTTGTGAGAAAATTTTATGTTTTAGTAAAGAAAAGTCTATTCAATTAAAAATCCATCAGTAGACCTTTAACAACTGATGGATTTTTGAGCATTTTTATTATTTCATTATACTTAAATATTTTTCAATTTCTTCATCTGCATTAATTTTACTTTCTTTATACTCACTCAGTGCTTGCATCACTGTGTCATAAACCTCTAAAATATAATTTTCTAACGTCGCAAAATCTTCTAGACTTTCAACCATAATTCTCGTTATACCTATTTCATTTTTTAAAGCCGGCTCACATTTTAAAGTAGGATATATCTCTAATATTTCTTGTTCTGTCTTTTCAGTTAAAACATATTTTTTACGCCCTTTGACCTTCACTCTTACAATCGGATAAAAAGCTTTAATATCTAAATAATTCCCGACACTTACATAACGAATCCATTCGACATCACGATTATTCTTCACAAGCATTTCTTTTATTAATGTATACACTGCATCTTCTTCAATTGTTTCTTTTTTCGTTTTCTTTCGCCCTTCTCCTTGCACGATTGCACATTTTTGATACACAGCTGCACATGTAATACAATCGTCAAGTGCATTATGAGAACTTAAGCGAATCCCGAGCATCCTTTTTAAAGTTTCTAGCTTATGGTTTGGGGCATGCTTCATATATTTTTTCGCTAAAAACACGGTATCCACTACTATATTTTTAGATTCTGGCAATCTAAGCATATTTGCATTACTCTTTAAAAAACGCATATCAAACGAAGCATTATGAGCAACAATGGTGTCTTCACCTAAAAACGCTAAAAATAACGGCAAAACTTCCTGAATCGTTGGAGCATCCGAAACGCGATAATTTGTAATCCCTGTTAAACTCGTAATTCGGTCAGGGATAGGACGCTCTGGATTTACGAAAGAAACAAATTGATCTGCTAGTTCATGATTGCGATACCTTACCGCTGCTACTTGAATAATCCGATCATTATAAGGATTAAATCCTGTCGTTTCAAAGTCAATCACAACATAGTCTCCTGCCAAAGATAAATGTCCCACAATATACTCTCCTTACATTACTATTATCGTTCAAATTTCTTTTATCATATCATGAACAAGCTGTTTGATGAAAAAGAAAAGACAGAAATGGCCTCTTACCTTCTCTGTCTCCTAAACATTATTTTATTTTCGCAATTCTCTTCTCCATTTCTTTTTGTGTCATCGGCCCGATAAATTTATCTTGAATTACACCTTTTGTATCCACAAAATAAGAAGTTGGAATAGTGATTACTTTATACGTTGTTGTAACATTTATATCTTTATCAAGTAAAATAGGAAATGTTATTCCCTTATCTTCTACAAACTTTTTCACTTTTTCTTCTCCATTAGCACCTTCAGAAACCGTATAATTTACAGCAAGAATCTCCACATCATCTTTATGCTTCTTATAGAAGGCTTCCATATCCGGCATTTCTTGCTGACAAGGTCCACACCACGTTGCCCAGAAATTTAAGATAACTTTCTTTCCTTTCAAATCTGATAATTTTACTTTTGTACCATCTAATTTTGATAACTCAAAATCAGGTGCATTCTTTCCTACTTCAATTCCGTTCTTTGCAATGACTTCTTTCATCGTCGCTTCGCTTTTTACTTGCTCTTCACTTACTTGTTTTTCATTCTTTCCGAACTGATGTTCATAAACTGCATAACCCGCTAAGCACAGCAACACTACAACAATGGTAAGCTTTCGCCACATATACATCACCCTTATCGTTTATCTCATTATATACATCCCTACAATCGGATTGATACTTATTTTAGCTTATACGGACAACCTTGGAAATATTCTCCCGATAAATAAATAGAATATTCTTAATAAAAATGAAAACTTTTTCTCTTTATCATATAATGAAAATAGTTATAATTTGGAAGAGGTGTAATTATTTATGAATAAAACTATTTTGCATTGGTTACAATACTTTATCATTCTCCCCATTTTATTCTTCTCATTGTTTATTACAAGCTGGACTGCCAGCTACTTAAGTATTTCAGAAGACTGGAAACAACATATCGTCTTCACTCCTAAAACAACAGAAAGCTCCAATCAGGTGTATGAAATTGATAAACTATTGTATGCCTTTAAATACAATCCAGTTTTCACTACAGTTTTTATATTATCTATTGTCTATTTAGTAGGAATTATAATAGCTCGTTGGTTGTACTGGGGAAAATATAAAACCGGATTGATTGGTTTACAACTCATGATTATGCTTCCTCTTTTTCTTTACACATTACTTGTCACACACTCTACAGGTACGACGATTGCTATAGAAGAAAATTGGAAGAAATATTTAATCTTCTCTCCAAAATCAATTACAGATTTAAATCAAATTTATTATATTGATAAATTATTATACGCACTTCAAAAATCTCCTATCATTAGTACTGTCTTCATTCTAACTTTTCTTTATATGACAGGGCTAGTTGTAACTACGATCTCTCGTCAAATACGTTTACGCAAAAATATAAACATATGAGGTGATACTCATTCTGCAATTACTCACCTATCCCGTTACTTTTATTATACTTTTAGTTTCATATTCTACCCTATTGGTATTATCGCATGGATTATATCCCTATTTAGTAAAAATCCTGAAAGAAGAAAAATCGGCCGTGTTTGCATTTATACAGCTTTAGTATCATTTATCGTATTCACCACTCTTGACATTATTAGCTTCTATTCCATTACAACAATTTCTAGTTCATAATAATCACAGAAAGGATGAATACTATGGGAGAACACCCAATTAGTAAAGAACTGCGCTATATGCGTATATGTTTTGTAATCTTACTCGTAGTCCTTATATTTTTCAACAAAGAGAGAGTGATTGAAGTTTCCACAAATCACGACTCTTCAAGTGGTAATTTACCAACTAGTAATATGACACAAATTGCAGAAAATACATTTGCTTTACAAGAAAATGATCCTGAAAGTGGCGATAGACATACCATTTAAATTTTCAAATATGATTCAGACACAAATAAAATTACATTAGTAAAAGTATTTAATACCGAAAACTCCTCTACATACGAATATCAGCTCAATAAACCAGAGTAACTATGAACGAACAGGGGCATTGACTTAGCCCCTGTTTTGATGAAAACTATAGCATTTCTTTAAATAATGAATTATGGCTTAATAATTCTTGAGGCGTCCCACATTCAACAATAACACCTTTCTTCATTACGACAATCCAGTCTGCTATCAGCGCATTTTTTATATCATGTGTCGTTACAATCCTTTTATATTCCTACATTATTCTTCCTCCTACTTTTAAATAAGAAAAAGAAGCTAACGTCAGTCAGCTTCCTAATTTTGATTGAAAATATTTACTTTTCTCGTTCACTTACAATATTTTACTTAGTTTGACACCTTAGATTCTTCAATTTTCTCACGAAGAACCATTTGCAGAATACCACCATGACGGTAGTAGTCAATTTCTACTTCACTATCGAAGCGTGCTACTACTTCAAATTGTTTTTCGTTTCCTTCTGGGTCAATTGCAACTACTTTTACAAGGTCACGTGGTTTAACTGTTTTGTCGATTTGAATTTCAAATGATTCGTTACCAACAAGACCTAATGTTTCTGCACTTTCTCCGTCTTTAAATTGTAATGGTAATACACCCATTAGTACAAGGTTACTACGGTGAATACGCTCGAAGCTTTCTGCGATAACTGCTTTAATGCCTAAAAGGTTTGTACCTTTCGCAGCCCAGTCACGAGAGCTTCCCATACCGTAATCTTTACCAGCAACTACAAGAAGTCCAGTACCGTCTTCTTTATATTTCATTGCAGCATCATAGATAGATGTTACTTCGCCAGTTGGCCAGTAAGTTGTATATCCACCTTCTGTTCCTGGTGCGATTTGGTTTTTAATACGAATATTTGCGAATGTACCACGCATCATAACTTCATGGTTACCACGGCGAGAACCATAAGAGTTAAAGTCAACTGGCTGTACGCCATTTTCTAATAAATAGCGGCCCGCTGGTGTATGTTTACCGATTGAACCTGCTGGTGAAATATGGTCTGTTGTTACAGAGTCTCCAAATTTACCAACTACACGTAAACCTGAAAGTGTTTCTACTTCACCTGGTTCTTTTGATAAACCTTCAAAGAACGGTGGGTTTTGAATGTATGTTGAGTCATTATCCCAAGTATATAACGCTTCATTTGAAGTCTGGATTTCATTCCAGCGTTCATTGCTGTTAAATACTTGTGCATATTCTTTTTTGAACAATTCAGATGTTACAACGCTTTGAACTACTTCTTCAATTTCTTTCGCTGATGGCCAAATGTCGTTAAAGTAAATCGGATTACCGTTTGCGTCTTTGCCAATTGCATCATTTTTCAAGTCGATATCAACTGTACCTGCAAGCGCATATGCCACAACAAGCGGTGGTGATGCTAAGTAGTTCGCTTTTACAAGTGGATGAATACGACCTTCAAAGTTACGGTTACCAGATAAAACAGATGTTACTAATAAGTCATTTGCTGCAATTGCTTCCTCTAATTCTGACGCTAATGGACCAGAGTTACCGATACAAGTTGTACAGCCGTAACCAACTGTTTGGAATCCTAGCTGATCTAAATAAGTTGTTAAACCTGATTTATCTAGGTATTCCGTTACTACTTTAGATCCTGGTGCTAATGATGTTTTTACATAACCAGGTACTTTAAGGCCTTTTTCAATTGCTTTTTTCGCAACTAAGCCTGCACCAATTAATACGTATGGGTTAGATGTATTTGTACAGCTTGTAATCGCAGCGATTGCAATTGCACCTGTTTTCATCGTTACTTCTTGATCTTTTAATGCAACTTTCACTTCTTTATCAAATTCTTGTTCATCGAACCCAAGTCCTTGCGTTCCAACTGGTGCCACAACTGCTTTATGGAACTCATCTTTCATATTTGAAAGAGGGATTAAATCTTGTGGACGTTTTGGTCCTGAAAGGTTAGATTCAATTGTATTTAAATCAATTTCAACAAGATCTGTATAAATTGGATCTTTGCTGTCTGCTGTATAGAATAAACCGTTTGCTTTACAGTATTCTTCAACAACGCGAATTTGTTCTTCGTCTCTTCCTGTTAAACGTAAGTAATCTAATGAAATCTCGTCAATTGGGAAGAATCCACAAGTTGCGCCGTATTCTGGTGCCATGTTTGAAATTGTTGCACGGTCAGCTAAAGGCATGCTCTTTAGTCCGTTACCGAAGAACTCAACAAATTTACCAACTACACCTTTTTGACGTAACACTTGCGTTACTTTTAATGCAACGTCTGTTGCTGTTGTACCACTTGGAAGTGTACCAGTTAACTTAACACCGATAACTTCTGGTACTGGGAAGTATGAAGGTTGTCCAAGCATTCCTGCTTCTGCCTCAATACCACCAACGCCCCATCCAAGAACGCCAATACCATTGATCATTGTAGTATGAGAGTCTGTTCCAACTAATGAATCTGGGTATGCAATTAATTCGCCGTCAGCATTTTTCACCGCATGAACGACTGGCGCTAAATACTCAAGGTTTACTTGGTGTACAATACCTGTTGCTGGTGGAACTGCACGATAATTATCAAATGATTTTTGTGCCCAGCTTAAAAATTTATAACGTTCTTCATTACGTTTAAACTCTAAGTCCATGTTGAATTCAAGCGCGTCTGCTGTACCCGCTCTATCAACCTGTACAGAGTGATCGATTACAAGGTCTACAGTAATTTCCGGATTAATTTTATCAGGATCTCCCCCCATGTCTGCCATTGCTTTTCGAAGAGAAGCCAAATCAACAACAGCTGGAACACCTGTGAAGTCTTGTAAAATTACGCGAGATGGTTTAAATGGAACATCGATATCTTGAACTTCTGTCGTTCCCCACTTCGCTAAATTTGTAACATGCTCTTCTGTAATTACACGTCCATCAACTTGACGAAGTACAGATTCAAGCAAAACTTTAATTGAATATGGTAATTGTGATACGTTGCCAACCCCTGCGTTTTCAAGCGCTTTCAATTGATAATAATGATACGTTTTTCCATCTACTTCAAATGTTTCACGAGATTGAAATGGATTGTGTTTGACCATTATGTTTCCCCCCTGTTAAACGTGACTAAGTTGTCTGAATATAAAATGTAGACAAACTTTTCAATACCTTACGATAATATCTTATTACAACTTTCTAAATAAGTAAATAATAAGAAACTTATAGTTTATCATAAGTTTTCTTTATCTCTGGAAATTTGAATAGCCTTCGTTCTCCTTATGAATACTATTACCATAAAGTAAAGCTTTCTTTTGAGGCTTTTCTTTTCTGTTCATACATGTAATGAACAATTCATTATTTGTTTTATAAAGAAAACGTTATAGAGGTGAAAACAAATGGGTAAACGTAAAGCAAATCATATCATCCAAGGAATGAACGCCGCTTCAGCTCAAGGTCAAGGAACTGGTTATAACGAAGAATTTTCAAACGAGCCGCTAACACCAGAGCAGCGTCAAAATAATAAAAAACGGAAGAAGAATCAGTAATGAAAAGTCCCAAAAGTATAATCTTTTGGGACTTTTAATGTCTATATCGTAGCAATTCAGAAACTTTTACAAATCGATAGCCTTGCTTTTGGAGAGCTGGTAAAATTTTAGCCAATGCAGCTACAGTTTGACTTCGATCGCTTCCACCATCATGAAGTAGCACAATATCACCACTTTTTGCATTTGTTACAACATTCTTCACAATGGATTCAGTACCTGGGTCTGCCCAATCTTTCGGATCTTGATTCCAAGACCACAACACAATTTGATAACCTGCTTCTTTTGCTGTTGCAAATACTGCATTGTTAATATATCCTCCTGGTGGACGAAAAAGCAGAGGTTCCTTTACCCATTTTTGTAAATATCGTTTCTCCTCTAAAATATCGTTTTTTAATTTTTCATTAGATGCATCTCTTGCATATAAATGATTCATCGTGTGATTCCCAATTTCATGCCCTTCCTTAAGTACCCTGTTAACTAAATATGGGTTCCGTTGAATTCGAAAACCAATCATAAAAAAAGTTGCTTCAGCTTTATACTGTCGCAATAAATTAAGCACTTGAGGAGTATATGTAGGATCCGGACCATCATCAAATGTAATTGCAATAAGTTTTTCGTTATTCGGTACTTCCCACGTTACATAACCAGTAGGTTCCAATTCTTTTCTCATTAACATTTTCGCTTCTACTTTGTCCACTCGAAATATATGTACTACACAAATCAAACAAATGATTATTACAGGAATCTTTCTTTTCAACATATTGACTTCAGAATTGAACAGGTTGTTGAAATCATACAACAACCTGTTCAATCACCTAACTGATCCACATCTCGCATAATATTTTGTAAATTACTTTCAAACTGCTCAAGTTGTGGACGTTGTGTTTCAGATGCTACTTCAAGTGCATTTTGAATTTGCTCATATGCCTCTTGAACTTCTTGCCGTAAATGCTTTAAATCCTGACCATAATTCGGGTCATTTTTCACAATATTGTTATATAAATTTTCTGCTTGTACGACTCCTTGTTGTGCGGCTTGAAAAGCTTGCTGTTTATCTTTATGATACGGCATACACTTTCCCCTTTCTGTTATAGTTAGTCTCACTTATCTTTACCTTTTTTCATAAAAACATTCTCGTATAAATTTACAAAGTTCTCTCATTCTAAATACAAGAAGGAGGTGCAGCACAGCATGGAAAAAAACAATAGCAAGTCCATTCGTCAAAATACAAAAAAAGGGCAGCCTTCTGGGCAACCCGAGCCGTTAAGCGGATCTCATAAAGTAAAAAACCGAAATCATTCACGACAAAAAAATCACGCACATCATGATATGTAAAAGAAGGACAATGCACACGCATTGTCCTTCTTTTACAACAAACAGCTCGACATATTTTCTAGTTTGTTTTTCACCTCTAATTTCTTAATGCATATTATGATATGAATTGAGATTTTACGGAGGGTGTCTTACATGGGCAAGAAAAAGAAAAATTGTCTTTTTCGTGTTGATGGTTTTGAAGAATGGATGGATCAGTTTTGCTCTGATTCATATGACAACTTCAGTTTCCCTAATCACATCCACATTGACCTTTGTGAAACGGAACAAGAGTACATTTTAGAAACTGATATTCCTAATGTATCAGAACAAAATGTACTTATAAACAAGATGGAGACAGGCCTAACAATTCATATATTTCATAAAAATTCATCCTTACAACGAACAATTTCTTTACCTACTAATATCATATATAAAAAAATGCTAGCCTGTTTAGAAAACGGCTTTCTTGCCATACACATTTCCAAAACTGAAGTTGCAGATAAACATGAGAAAGAAGTTCTTTTTTCAAATTAAAACGTTATATAAAAACAGGGTAGAAAAAGTTCCTTACTAATTTTCCTACCCTATTTTTATATACAATTAAGCTTCTAATAGAAAAATTGATCAAAAAACAATGAACGTTACAGTCAACTGCTATTTCACTCCAGCTTCTGTCTTACAATTTACGGTGCGATCTCTTTTAGATAACAAGCTTCTTGTCAATAAAAGAATTGGAAAAGCAACCACTGAAAAGATAGCTAATATTGAAAATACAGCAAAACCATTTTGATATCCGTAATAATCTAACAGCAATCCCCCAAACCAAGGTCCAATAACAGCACCAATCCCTGAAAACCCCATTGCTCCAAAATACGTTCCTTTTAAGTGTGAGACCGAAATGTCATCAATAAACACATCCGTCATCGAGAACATCAATACTTCACCTACTGTAAAAATAATCGTGCAAAGAACCATGCTGCCAATTGATTCTCCTGTTCCAAAACCAAGGAGCCCTCCACTAACAAATAACGTACCAACCATAATCGATACAAGCGGTGTATACTTCTTACAAATCTGAATAACAGGGTATTGTATAACCACTACTATAATTGCATTTAATGTTAGCATATATGAGAATAGTGTCACGCCATTTTGAAATACATAAGAGTTCGCGAAATATTGAGATACTGTTGTTGTAAAATGTGAAAATCCACTGTTGCTCAAAATAATTCCAACTAAGGCAACTAAAAAAACAGTGTCTTTTCGTAAAATGCGAATTGCACTCACCATATTCACAGGCTTTTCTAGATTAATTGTCTTTTCACCGAGCGGGTACTTTTTAAATTGTAATGCTAATACAATCGTATACAAAACGTATACTCCAGCAGCTATTAAAAACGGAGTTGTTGATTTTGCACTCCCAATTTGCAATCCAACAAGCGGCCCAATTGCAACACCAACATTTATGGCACTATATCGTAAGTTATACGCAAGTAAACGATACCCCGGTTTTGTTAAATCAGACAATAGCGCTCGTGATGCCGGTTCAAAAAAGGAACGACATAAACCGTTTAATGCATTTAACAAAAAGAAACTTAGAACATGATCTGCTACTGAAAATCCTATAAACACAAAAGTCCAAAGAATAATAGACCATATCATAATTGTTTTACGACCAAAGCGATCAGATAAATTCCCACCAATAAAACTAGCAAATACTCCAACCAATGCGCTTGTTCCAATAATAGCCCCTGTCATCCCGGCTGATATATCTTTTACAGTTGTTAAATAAATTGCCAAAAAAGGAATGCTCATTGAAGTTGCAAATCTAGCAAATAAAGTCCCTACAATAATACTCATCCCAAGCGGGTGAATATGTTGTAACTTTCCTCTCATCCTAAAACCCTACTCTCTCTATTTCATACATAGAAAAAGAAAGCAAACTAACAGCTTTCTTCTCCCTGCTTCTATAATAAATATGATTATACCTTGGATGTCCTAGATAATTCCATATCAATACCATATGTAAACTGTAACTCTTTGCAAACATTTTTAATTAGGATATTCACATCATACTTTTCATTAAATTCAAGAACCGCATTTTCCACTTCCTCATACGTAAATTTGTATTCACCAGTGATGACACTTTTTAAATCAAAGCATTCATTGATACAAAGCTGAACGAGAAGCTGATCATACATAGCGGACACATCTTCTTTTTTCCATAATAACTCTTTCACATATAAGCGATCGAATATTATACTTTCTCGATTACACTCCGTTAAAGTCCGAGTCATTTCGTGTAATTCTCGATATAGTTCAGAAATATTTGTATTGAGACGAATCAATTTGTCTACGCCATTTTCATACAGCATTTCATCCACCCCCGTATATTCCCTTTTTCTTATTATAGCAAGAAAATTATAAAAAAGAGATTTTTTCTTCTGAAATATTAGGAAACTTATTTAGATTGCTTTACAATGAAACTAGTGAGATAGAGAGGAGTTTGAAAGTGAACCAAAAATTATATTACATCGATGCCTATCAGCAATCATTTACAGCACAAATTATAAAACAAGACTATGATAACAAAGGTAAACTATATGTTACTTTGACAGAAACAGCATTTTACCCAACCGGCGGCGGTCAACCACATGATACAGGAACACTAAATGAAGCTTCCGTCATTAATGTTGAGGAAGTTGAGGATGAAATCCGTCATTTTATATCAAGTGAATTATATACAAAAGAAGTAACAGGTAAAATTAATTGGCAGCGTCGTTTTGATCATATGCAACAGCATACCGCTCAGCACATTCTATCTGCTGCTTTTTGGGATCATTTTAACATTCCTACAATTAGTTTTCATCTCGGAAAAGAGACAATAACAATTGATTTAGAGACACCAGAACTTTCGTTAGAAACAGCTAATAAGGCACTCCAAATCGCAAATCAAGTCGTCTTTGAAAACCATCCTATCCATATTAAATGGATGAATTTAGAAGAAGCAAAGCAATTCCCCCTACGAAAAGAACCAACGATTACAGAAAATATTCGCGTTGTAATCATTGAAAACTACGATTACAACGGTTGTGGTGGCACACATCCAAAATATACAAGTGAAGTGGGACCAATTCATATAATAGGGTGGGAACGAAATAAAGGTGGAATTCGCTTAAGCTTTGTTGCAGGATGGCGCGCCTTAAAATTAATGGGCCATCATCAACAAATCATAAAAGACGTTTCTAAACAATTAAACAGTAGTGCGGACGATATACCAAATAAAGTTACTCATCTTCTCGCATCTCATAAAGAAAATGAAAAAGCACTACAAACTATGAGTGAAAAACTACTATTCGTAGAAGCAAATGAATTACTGCAACAATCCGAAAATATACATGCCGGGACACTCGTTTCTAAAGTCTTTACAAATCGTTCCATGCAGGAAATCGCAAAATTATCTGCTATCATTACCGAACAAAATGAACATTCGATTACATACTTCGTTACCGAGAATGAAGAAAAACTACAGTGTGTTCTTGCATGTGGGAAAGCGATAACAGCAAACATGAATACAATTTTAAAAAATGCCCTCCCTACTATCGAAGGAAAAGGCGGCGGAAATCAAAAAAGCGCTCGCGGCGGCGGGAACGCAGTTATTACAGGAGAAGAATTTTTAGCTCAACTTATTCATGTATCACAAGAAACAGTTTAAAATAAAATCTAAAGGGTAGCCTGATGCTATCCTTTAGATTTTTTCTAGCCCTCTACTTTTTCAAATAATAGAGCAAGCCCAATTCCCCCGCCAATACCTAATGTTGCTATTACGTATTGCGCCTGCATCCTTTGTACTTGATGGAATAACCGAGTCACAAGCATAGCTCCTGATGCACCATAAGGATGACCAAGAGCAATCGCTCCACCGTTCACATTTAACTTTTCATAAGGAATTTGTAGTTCTTGTGCACAAGCTACAATCTTAGCAGCAAAGGCTTCATTCATTTCAATATAATCAACATCGTCTATTGAGAGGTTCTGATCTCGTAATAACTTTTGCACAGCAAATATAGGCCCGCTCCCTGGTAAATGGGGATTTACACCAATAACAGCACTATGGACAAACCGAAGGATCGGCTTATATCCAAGTTCATGAGCCTTCCTTTCCTCCATTACAAGTACAGCACAGGCTCCATCATTCACACCACAAGAATTTCCTGCTGTCACTGTTCCTCCTTGTAAAAAAGCCGGCCTGGTTCTTTTTATAATTCGTTCATAATTCATTCTGTACTTTATCGTTTCATCCTCCGTTATATTTGAAGAAATCGGAATAGTTTCCTCTTGTAAATATCCTTTTTCAAGTGCTGCCAATGTTCTTTTATAACTGAAACAAGCATATTCATCCTGCATATCCCTTGTAATTTTGTATTGCTCTGCTATATTTTCAGCTGCTATTCCCATATCCGGATCTCCGATACAATCAGGTGAAAAGCGAGCCCTCTTCTCAAAAGGTGATGTACTTGTACTTTCAACACCACCAGCAATATAACAACTACCTGCCCCACCTTGAATAAGATGACAAGCCATCCGAATCGCTTCTAACCCAGCGCCACACTGTCGATCAATTGTTACACCTGGCAACGCAAACGGAAGTCCTGCTTCAAGTGCCGATAACCGTGCAACATTTCCGCCCGGTCCAACAACGTTTCCTAATATTACATCGTCTATTTCATGCTCTATTCCTTGACTTAAGTGCGCCAGTAAAGGTGCTGCCAATCGCTGAACCTCATACTCTTTAAACATCCCCTTCTCCTTACCAATCGGTGTTCGCTTCGCCTCTACAATAACAGCTCTATTCATAAACTTTCGCCTGCTTTTCAATTATCCTTTTTGCTACTTCACGGGCAATTTTCCCGCTACTTGTATGTGGAATTTCGTCAATAAAATACCACTCTTTTGGAATTTTAAATGATGATAATCGTTGTAAGCAAAAACTTTTCAGCTCTTGCTTTGTAGCTTTTCCCTTTACAATCGCAACAGGTTTTTCGCCCCAATATTCATCTTTTATACCGACAATTACAATTTCTTTGATATCCGGATGAGTAGATAATACACTTTCTATCTCCTCTGGAAAAATATTGATTCCCCCAAATAAAATCATGTTTTTTTCTCTACCTACTATATATAAAAAACCTTCCTCATCTTGATATCCTATATCATACACAGTCATCCACCCATCTTCTGTAACTTGACAAGAAAGATCTCCATTCAGTACATAACCCATAAAAAACTGATCACTTTTCACATAAACAGTTCCAATTTCACCCTGCTTTAATTCCTTACCTTTTTCGTTACATATCCGAATTTGCACGTTATGACATGGTTTTCCAACTGAAGATGCTTTTCTTTCACTTTCTAACTCTGTTAGTGCTGTGACAAAACTTAATTCAGAAGCACCATAAAATTCATATCTTTTTGCATGTGGAAATACATTTTTTACTTTCTGCTTTGCTTCGGCTTCCCATTTTGCTCCTGAAGAAATAATTTTCATTTCTTGTTCTATAACACTTTCCTCTTTATATAATGCCTCTAGCATAGTTGGGACGGTATACATCACTGAAATCTTCTCTTGTTTCAATATAGATAAAATATGATTTGGAATGAATTTTTCAACAAGACACACTGTTTGTCCTAAATATAGCGCACTTATTGCCCCATATAAAAAAAGAGAATGAACCAATGTACCAGCAAGCAAAACCGTATCATTATTCTTCATATGGAAATCATGTAAATTGCAATCAAAGCTATGGACCCAAGACTCCTGGGCTCTAAGAAACGCCTTCGCTTTCCCGGTTGACCCTGATGTAAACCCCATATAAAATGGGAGATGCTTTACACTTTTTGAAGCATGATACACATTTAACTGGTCATCTATCATTTGATTCCATTCATGAATAGAAAGTATCTTTTCGTCTATTCGTGGTATTTCACTCAACTTATAGTGTTCGGAAATTACAATCGATGGATTTGCAAGCTTTAACCGCTCTTTAATTTCATCCTGCTTCCACTTTAAATCAAGCGGCACACAAACCCACCCTGCCATTGCAGCACCTGCAAAGATTTGTAAAAATTCAATACGATTCTCTAACAAAATTGCAATCGTTTTATTCGTTGTTTTTTCTTTATTAAGCCAATTTGCAACTTGGCAAACAGATTCGTGCCATTCTTTATATGTTAATAGTCTATCTTTTTCTTGTAGCGCTATTTTATTAGGATGTAAACAAGCATGTTTCCTATAAGATGATGTAATCCCCACTGCTATTCACCCTTTCCTTTCAGATAACAAAAAGAAACACGCTAATACGTGTTTCCTACATTTTATAAAGTCTCTTACACTCTTTAGCTAGCATTTGCATTTGAGATTTTATCACTCTTTACCGTAGGCGTAATGACGTGCCTCAATGAACGATGTAATCTAGGTACAAGAACTGCTGCTATAACTGCTTTAATAAGGTCCCCTGGTAAAAATACAACACTTACTTTAATCGCTTGCCATATAGAGGTATCCATGATAAATGCTTGAACAGTCACGCCAAATATATAAACAACTAGAATTCCGCCAATTATATTAATCAAAAATACTTTTATAATAGATACATGACGTAAACGCTCTGCAATATAACCTATCACGAATGCTCCAACAACGTATCCAATTAAATAACCTGCACTCGGACTAACAAAGACACCTGGACCACCACGGCCACCAGCTAATAATGGTGCCCCTACTCCAACAACAAACAAGAAAACCATTTGACTTAATGCCCCAAGACGCGATCCAAGCAATCCTCCTGCAAGCATAACCCCAAGAGATTGCAATGTAATCGGAACAGGTGTAACAGAAAGCGCAATTGGTGGTATCAGTCCTAACACACCCATAATTGCACTAAATAAAGCAACAAAAACTAAATTTTTTGTATTCATGTTTTTTATTTCTCCTATTTGTAAACTATAATAATCTACAAGATAACATATCATTGATGTTATCTTACCTTTACTCTCGTATTATTGTCAACGTTTTTTCGATTTTAGTTAACAATTAAACCCACTATAAATTAACATGATTCAATATAAAAAAGCGACTCCCATCGGCAGAAGTCGCCTCTGCTTATAAAGTGCAACTTTAATCAGTGGGGTTTTCTTCTTCCCCCACTGATTATCAGCCCGCACCAATCAGGCTTTTACGGGCAGTTTATCTTCCACCTAACTTCTTTACTTCCGCCGAATTTTGAGGCGGGAGTATTACTGCCTAGAATAGCGGGATAAATTATTTTTCGCTACCTTTATGCAAATCCTCTAGTTCTTTTCGTAATGCTTGCTTCAAAAATTTCCCGACGGATGTTTTTGGAATTTCTTCCATAAACACAATATCATCAGGTAACCACCACTTTGCAAACTGTGGTCGTAAAAATTCATATAATTCTTCTTTCGTTACAGAACTATTTTGTTTTTGCACAACACACGCAATAGGTCGCTCCTGCCACTCTGGATGAGGTACCGCGACAACGGCAGCTTCAAATACAGCCTCATGCGCCATTAAAGCATTTTCTAAATCAACGGATGAAATCCACTCACCCCCACTTTTAATAACATCTTTTGTGCGGTCAACAATTTTAACGCAGCCCTCCTCATCAACTGTAACAACATCACCTGTATATAACCAACCATCACGGAATCCTTCTACAGTTCGTTCATCGTTATAGTAACTTGCAGCTATCCACGGTGCTCGTAAACAGAGTTCCCCCATCTCAGTTCCATCCCATTTCACTTCTCCACCCGCTCCAACTACTTTCATCTCAACGCCTGGTACAAGATACCCTTGCTTTGATCGAATTTCAAGCTGGTCTTCGTAGGATAAATCTGTCTCATAGCTTTTTAACCGTGCAAGCGTTACAAGCGGACTTGTTTCAGTCATTCCATATGCATGTACAAACGGAACGTTATACTTTTGTTCAAATGCAGCTATCACACTTTTAGGTGCTGCAGCGCCTCCACACAAAATTCGTTTCATACTTGATAAATCATAACTATTATTTTCTAATTCCTGCAAAACACCAAGCCAAATCGTTGGTACACCGGCAGCCAATGTTACTTTTTCATTCTGTATCATTTCTAGTAAAATTTCCGGTGTAAACATCGGGCCAGGTAAAACTTGTTTTGAGCCAAACCACGTTGCTGCAAAAGGTAATCCCCAAGCATTCACATGAAACATTGGAACAATTGCCATTGCTGCATCACTTTCAGATAATGCTGCTGTATCTGCTAATCCTAAAGCCATACAATGAAGTACCGTACTACGATGCGTATATACAACACCTTTCGGATTACCTGTTGTCGCTGATGTATAACACATACCCGCCGGTGTGTTTTCATCAATATCTTTTAAGAATTGGAAATCAGGATCTCCTTCTGTAAGAAGCTGTTCGTAGTGATAAACCGGCTCTAATGAAGTTTTTGGAAGCTCTTTTTTGTCAGTCATAATGATGTATGCTTGTACAGTTGATAATTCACTTTGAATTTTTTCAACGAGGGGTACGAGATCTTCATCAACGAGTAAAATGCGATCTTCTGCATGTCCAATAATATAGGAAATATGCTGTGCAGATAAACGAATATTAATCGTATGCAAGATAGATCCAATACTCGGAATAGCAAAATATGCTTCTACATGACGATGATGATTCCATGCTAAAGTTCCAACTCGTTCTCCCTCTTTTATCCCTAATTTCTTTAATGCACTTGAAAGTCTCCTCGTTCTTTCTCCTAATTGTTTGTACGTTAAAGTTGTAATTGTGTCATGTGTACGCGAAACAATTTCTTTTTTTGGAAATAACTTTTCTGCCCTTTCTATCATGGAACTAATAGTCAATGGTACATTCATCATCATATTCGCCCAGCCTCCTATTAAAGCGTTTTCATTTTTAAATTTATTATATCAAACTCCCATAAATAAAAGTGAAAATATTTCAGTATTTTCTGAATTATTTCCACAGAAATAATATTCCAATTGACTTATATTAATCTTTTTATTCCATATCGCTTGATATCGTATCTTTTTCTATGACTATATTACTTTCATTGACGTTTTTCCATATCATATACCCTACACTTATCATTAGTAAAAATGGGACTCCAGTCAATAGTGTAGTTTTAAACATATCAGTAAACCATGTTGTGATAATAATTGCTAACATTAATACCACTTCCTAAAAATAAACCTGTTCCGATTGCCCCGCCAATTGCAATCATCGATAACTGCCTGGTAGACAGTCCTCTTTGCAACCCTTTCTCTCTTTCTATAATGCTTTGAAACTCTCCCTCTCTCTTCTTCATATACTCCCTCACTTCTATCTATTTTGTATAAATTTATAAAAGTATAAGAAATAAATTGACTTCTTGCCAATTTATTTTGCAGAAAATTCAATCTATTTTCAATTTGAAATAAATAGACGGAAATGACCCCATTAGGTTACTCCCCTCTATTTATTTCATCATATATATCACATGTAATGAAATATCTTTTCGTATCACGATACGTATCCCTTACAAACGAATTATTTTTAATTGTTCTATCATACTCCATTCCTAAACGCTTCATTACTCTTTCAGATTGTTCATTTGACGTATGGCATCCTGCTTCAATTTTGTTTAACTTTAGTCGTTCAAATCCATACTTAAGAAAGGTAGCAGCAGTCTCTGTCGCCATACACCTTCCCCAATACTTACATAATAGAGCATATGCCAGTTCTGCTTTATTCTCTCGAGCATCATATTCAATAAAACCACATGTTCCAATCAATTTTTTTCTTTTTTCACCTCTATACCAAAAGCTGCTATGTCACCCTTTTCATATTGCAGTAAAACTGATTGAACAAATATGTTAGTGTCAGTTATCGTTTTATGAGGTTCCTATACAGTATACTTTGTCATTTCAACATCTGAAGCATACTCAAATATATTAGGAACACCTTGTATATGTATTAGACGTAATATCAATCAATTCGTATAAATTGTTGGATATGGATGCTTTTCTTCTATCATAGTGGTTTCTTCTTAAACTTTTGATAGTCTCGCACTTTCAACAGAAGTATACTTCCACAATCCGTACAAATATAAGCATCCACTGGAGAAGACGTAAACATCGTCTCTTTTTTTCTTATTTGTGCATATCCAACAAATTCACCTTCCCCAATATTATTAGAGCCACAATAAGAGCATGTATGTACCTCTTTCTTTCGCATGAGAGCACCACCTTTGTTCTGTTTCTACTCCCTTCGACAGTAATCTTCCATTTTCCTTCCATAAAAAAAATCCTAATTCTCCTAAATTTTAAAAGGAAAAATAGCATTAGAGCCGTATTCATATATTGTAAATACATATATTACATTCTTTTTTGGAGGTAAAACATTGAATTCTACTATTACACTTCCTTCAGCAAAAGTGATCAAACAAGCAGAAATCAACATATTGTTCGCTAGATTAATAGCCTTACAAACAATAAAAGAATTTGGACTCATGAAAGTGATAAGAAATAAAAAAAGATAGTATGGATATTCAATCCTTACTATCTTTACTCTTAATCGTTACGTGCCTTTAATAGTTAAGCCTCTTTTTACTTACCTTCCTGTTTTTCTAATACGTATAAATCCTCTTCTATGTTCGACAACTTATCTGTAATTAATTTTCTTGCATCTCCAATTGCTTGGTTATATGCATATGGTCCAAGTAATTTTATCATTTCTTCTATTAAACGTTCTGCTTGAAAACGCCCGATTGTATCTAAGTCTTCCTCTTCAAAAAACTGCTGGATTTGTTCTACAAGCTCATCTTTCTTTTCATTTGGTATTTTTACATTCATCATGAACCATCTTCTCCTCTATTTTTGAGATAGTATTTCCCTTAACTCTACCATAGAAAAACGTGTTCCTGGACAAGTTTTTGTAACACCTTCTAATTCACGATGACCAAGTATGTGTGCTTCACATATAGAGAATTGCTCCATAAAGTCTCTACATAACGAATGTAGAGACTCCATTTGTGCTAAAGTTGGATCATATTTATCAAAATTACCTGTCATGCAAATTCCTATCGTTTCACTATTATATCCTTTTGCGTGAGCTCCAATGTATAATCCTCTACCTTCAAACACAGTCCCATCTTCTTCAATAAAATAATTATATCCAATGCCGCTCCAACCTCTTACCTTTTGATGGAATTCATGTGTTTTATGCACATCCCATCCATCTTCAGCTGTGTGATGGATAATAAGTTTTGTTACGCCTTGTAAAGGCTGCAATTCATCTTGAAACTTCAGCTTTGCTTGTTTAATTTCCATTCTGAATCCCCCTTTTACAACTCAATCATGATTACCGTTTTATCATCTGGTCGAATCCGCTTTTGTTCTTCTAATTCTTCTATTATAGAAACATATTCTTTTATACCATGTATACTTACATATTGTACCGTTTGTTCAAGGGACCAGTCTGGGTGAAATAATCCATCCGAACAAATAAATATTCCTTTCACTTCAGCAAGTGGTAATTCTCCTTGTTGGATCCAAGTAATTGCTTCTGGCATCCCATTTGCTACTGAATATCCATTTGGCATATTGGCAAGATAACGATTATATTTTAATTGTTCTTGCATGTCATTAAATATATGTTCTTCCGGTACAAGAAGTCCCTTTTTTTTATCTTCTTCACGTTTTCTTTTCGCTCGTACACTAATCCCTTTTACTGTATCCTTTGTTAGCACCTTCATTGTTCCATCATGCAATGTAGCAACAATCATACAGTCGCCTAGTTGTGCATATTGAATGCTTCTATCCTTTATACAAACTACAGCAATACATGTACACCATACATGATCTTTTTTTCTCGTATCAATCTTATACTCTATCATTTTTTCTTCTAACGCTTTGTTTGCAATTGCGATTTCATTTTGTAAATTGGATTTTTCTTTTAAAGATGTAAAATGACTTGCAAATAAGTTTGAAGCTAGATATGCTCCATTATGCCCCTCTTCATCTTGAAACGGGACAAGTGGCGTTGCCCCATCACATACACCATAAACTCTCAATCCTTCATTACAAAAAAATGAATCTTCACACTCCTGTTTTAAAGGACTTTTCTTTTGATACGTTTTAATTTCCATATCTTCACATCTCCTTAATAAAACCCGAAAAAGTAATTTGATTTTTAAAATTAGTCTAATTTTCCAAAATAAACTGTTTTTCCCCAAAACTTTCAATTTCATATATAATCTTGAAATAATATGATTTTTTAGTGAAGGACGGGAACAAGATGGTCAGATTTCTTGGAGTTATCATTGGTTCTATCATTATTGCAGTTGCCTTTAATCTTTTCCTTATCCCCCACAAGATTTTAAGTAGTGGAATTGGCGGAATTGCTATTATCTTAGGAATTGTAACCCCTGTAAACACGGGAATTATTAACTTTGCATTAAATTTACCTATTCTTATTTTAGGATACATAGGCCTTGGAAAAAAAGTAATTTTTAATACAGTTGTCTCTGTTGTAGTATTATCTGCGGCATTATACTGGATTCCAGTACAAATCGTCGCAAAAGATCCACTTCTTTCTTCCGTATTTGGAGGCGTAATTGCCGGAGCAGGAATTGGCCTTGTTTTTAATTGTCATGGTTCCACGGGCGGATTTGATATTATCGGTATGCTACTATCTCGCAAAAGAGATATTAAACTCGGTGGTTTCCTCATTATTTTAAATACAGTCGTTGTTGTCATCGCTGGATTTTTCTTTGACTGGGATGTAGCATTAACAAGTTTACTTTCAATCTATGTAACAGGTAAAGTAATTGATGCCGTTCATACGAAACATCGTAAAGTTACACTTATGATTGTAACAAATCAAGCTGAAGAAATGAAAAAGAAACTACTTTCAACTGTTGTACGTGGAATTACACTTCTTGACGGTGAAGGTGCTTATTCAAGTGAAAAAAAGCGTGTACTTATGACTGTTGTTTCACGTGAAGAACTTGCAAGTATGAAACTAACTATTTCTGAAATCGATCCTCAAGCATTCGTTAATATTACGGAGACTGTTGAAGTGTTAGGGTTGTTTAGAAAAGGTTAAAACTAGGTGGAACTCCACCTAGTTTTTTATTTATTCTCCATAAATTCTAATCGATTTCCAAATGGATCTGAAACATAAAATCTAATGACATCTGGACGAGCATGATCATCTATGACTTGAATCCCTTCCTCGATTAATTTTTGCTTAAATTCATCAATTCTATGAACATAAAAAGCTGGATGCGCTTTTTTAGCCGGAGAAAAAGTTTGTTCAACTCCTATATGAATTTCTTGATTTCCACAACGAAACCAACAACCGCCACGTTTTCTTAATTCTTCAGGTTTCGGAATTTCTTCTAAACCTATTTTATGTCCATAAAAGTCTCTCGCCTCTTCTTCACACCCTGCAGGTGCTGCTACTTGTACATGGTCAATCCCTTGAATGTAACTTGCCATATCCCTCTCCCCCTTTATATTTTTATTTTATAGTATACAGCTTTAAAAATAACTTATATAAGTTTTATAAAACTCCATAAGATTTACTTAACAGCCATATACATATGGTTTGTTTTATAATGAAGAAGGTGTTTTAATAAAATTTTATCGAAAAGAACGAAAACATATTCTATTCTGTAACTTTGTTTTTTATAGAAATATATAACATTTTTCATATATTATATTTATAATAGGTTATTGAATCTGTTTTTAGATGCTAGATGCACGGAGGAAAAGTTATGAGTCGGAAAAAGTTCTCATCTATTCAAAGAAATCGCCATTCGGCTATACCTCGCCGTTTGCGAAATCATATTCAAAATTGTACTTTAACAGAAATGTACGCATCTCTTTTTGAACATAATCCTGATAGTATTATTTCATTGAACTTACAAGGAATTATATTACATATTAATCCCTCTGCAGAAAAAATATTAGGATATACTTCAGAAGAATTAGAAGGAAAAACAATTACTTCTATTATAGAAGCACATATTTCTGATCAAGTACTGCAATATATAAAAAATACTACAGCTGATAATCAAGAAGAATACATAATTTCTACCCGCCATAAAGATGGATATCAGATAGATGTAGTTACAAAATTAGTCCCTATTTTTATTCAAAATCATCTCTCGGGTGTATATGCAATTATGAAACCTCTCGAGAAATCTGAAAGAATCGAAAAAATGTTAAAAGAAAGCGAAAAACGATTGCGCACATTAATGGACTCAATGCCCGCCTTTGTCATCTTTAAAGATCATGAAGGACGCTGGCTTGAAGCAAACGATTATGCACTTTCTTGCTTTGATTTCCATGATGTCTCGTATAACGGAAAAAAAGATAGTGAACTCATTCAATATAACGAAGCATATCGTGAAGCGTTTTTACATTGCGAAGAAATCGATGAAATCGCCTGGCAAAAAAAACAAATTATTCATGGAGAAGAATTTGTTATTCACAAGAGTACATCCAACATTATTTTAGATATCTCCAAAGTCCCACTTTTTCACCCTGACGGTTCACGAAAAGGACTCATTGTTATGGGTAGGGATGTTACTGAATTGAAGGAAACCGAAAAATTACTACGAAAATCTGAAAAATTAGCGGTAGTTGGACAATTAACGGCAGGAATCGCTCATGAAATAAGAAATCCATTAACAGCGTTAAAAGGATTCTTAACATTATTAAAGCCCGAGATTAATGAACAAAACAAATGGTATATAGATGTGATGTTAAGTGAAATTTCACAAATGGAATCAATCACAAGCCAATTTATGGCGATGTCAAAACCACAGGTACTCTCTATCCACTCTTGCCAAATCCAATCATTAATTGAAGAAGTTGTAACCTTTATTTTGCCTACCGCCATCATGCATAGTACACATATTATTATGGATCACTTTTCTATTATGCCGGAAATTCATTGTGATGGTAATCAACTAAAGCAGGTCTTTATTAATGTACTAAAAAATGCGATTGAAGCTATGCCTCGCGGGGGGAATATTTTCATTCAAACAAAGCAATTGGATGAAAAATTCATTTTAATCCGTATTATAGATGAGGGCTGTGGCATTCCCGAAGATCGTATTTCTCGTTTAGGTGAACCTTTCTATAGTTTAAAAGAAAAAGGAACTGGACTAGGTTTAATGATGTGCTATAAAATTATCGAAGAACATCATGGTAAGCTACAAATTTCAAGTGAATTAAATAAGGGAACAACTGTAGATATTTGCTTACCTATTTCCCCACCTCAACATAATAACGAAATAGAAAAAGAGTAAATGGAAAAACCATTTACTCTTTTTTATCGTAATCTATTCACATCTCATTCTGTTGCTTGTTCAAGTACTGTTTCCATTTCTTTAAACTCACGATGAATAGCTTTTCCAAGCTCTTTTGTTAGCACGCTTACTATTATAATGGCTAATAAACTTAACGAAAACCCTGGTACCATTTCATACATAGTTTCTTTTAAAACTGGAATCTGCACCCATGTAATTACTGTTACGGCACCAACAATCATACCAGTGAGCACACCCCATTTAGTCGTTCTCTTCCAATATAGACTAAGTAAGAGTGCTGGACCAAACGCAGAACCAAATCCTGCCCAAGCATATCCTACCAAGGTTAAAATCGTATCACTTGGATGATACGCTAGAACAACTGTAATCATAGCTACTACTAAAACGGAAAGTCTTCCAATCAATACAAGTTCTTTATCCGATGCATCACGACGGAAGAATGTTTTATAGAAGTCCTCTGTCACTGCACTAGATATAACAAGTAACTGTGATGAAATACTACTCATAATGGAAGCTAAAATAGCTGATAATAGGAATCCAGTAATATATGAATGAAATAAAATACCACTTTTTTGACCCATTCCTCACACTTACATGTAAGGAATGTTTCGCACTATTTTTCTCTCATTTTTCAGCTATGTTTGGAAATAATTCCGATAACGGAATCACTCTGTTTTTTTCATCTTTAAACACAATGTGATCCCTCGTTAAATGACGAGGACTACTTACTCCCGCTGCCGCTGATAAAGCAAATAAGCTATATCTCATGCTAATAATATAATTCATCACCCTCCATTTCTTTTCATATGGGTCCAATGCTTTTTGATAATGTGGATTCGTTGTCGCAACGCCTGAAGGACATTGTCCTGAGTTACACTGAAGTGCCATAATACAGCCACTTGCCATCATAAATCCGCGCGCAGAGTTAACTGCATCGGCACCGATTGCTAAAGCTATTGCTACTTTATCGGGCGTTACTAACTTACCTGATGCAAAAACCTTTAATTTATCTCGGATTCCAAAACGACAAGCTGTGTCAACAAACGTAATTAACGCTGGTATGAGTGGCATTCCCATACTATCCGCCATAGATTTATAAGTTGCGCCAGACCCACCTTCCGACCCATCAATTGTAATAAAATCCGGATATATATTTGATTCTTTCATCGTTTGTAATAAATCTTCTAGCGCACCTTGTTGTCCAATCACTATTTTCATTCCAACTGGTTTACCACCTGTTTCTTGTAAATCATGAATAAAGCGTAATGCGTCTTTAGCATGATGCAAAAAAGCAAAGCGATTTGGGGAGTTAATCGTTTCCCCTGCTTTTACTTTTCGAACAGCAGCTATTTTCTGGTTCACTTTTTGTCCTTCTAGATGACCACCACGTATTTTAGCCCCTTGCCCAAATTTCAGTTCAAAGGCTTTAATATTTTTTTCTTTTGCCTTAGCTTTGAATTCTTCCATTGAGAAGTTCCCCTCTTCATCACGATACCCAAACAAACCAGGACCGATTTGGGCGATAATATTTGCACCTGTTTGTAAATGCTCCGGAATTACACCACCCTCGCCTGTATTAATCCAAGAACCTTCGGCCATTTTTGCTCCGTATCCTGTGGATAAAATATAATGTTCCCCAATAGCTCCATAAGAAGTAGCAGATGCTCCAAACATTCCATATACTTTCCATGGATACTTGCGATTCTCTCCGACTACAATCGTATCTTCTTCCTCATACAACCAAAGATTTGTTGTATCATCGGTTAACTTTTCCCTTCTAGAAAACAAACCTTCTTTATGAATTACATATTTTTTTGCCGTACGCTCTTCAGAAAGATTCACATGTAATTCTTCTGTAAGAACCGGAAAAAGAGTGTTCGCAATATAATACCCAGATACATCAAAATTTCGTTTTGAACCAAATCCGAGTACCTCAGAACGATATTTTGCCAAAAACATTACACTTTGAAAATCATAGCGTGAAAAGGGTTTCCCATCTGTATCATTATCAAACCAATACTGCCGAAATTCTGGCCCTATTTTTTCAAGTAAAAAGCGCATTCTCCCTAAATAAGGATAGAGTTTTAATATAGAGTGATGCGTGCGTTTCTTAATAAAAAAGGTAACCATAAAAAGAATAATGAAAAGCATCATTAACAATAGCAAGATACCAATAATAACGAGTAGCGTTTCATTCATTTTCGCTTCCTCCCTTATCATGCCATTCTCCTGTGTTTTTTGCTTACTGAAATAATAAAAGGAGAACACTTCAGTGCTCTCCTTTTATCCTTATTCATATTAATGTAGCAAGATGCTGTTTCGCATCGTATTCCTCTAACCTTTCTCCACTTTTCACGCGATGAACAAAGTCCGGATTTGAAATTAATGGTCTACCAAATGCCGCTATATCAATTGTACCTTCTTGTAGCGCCACTTCTGCCTCTCCTGGGTTTAAATTCCCTACTCCTACAATCACACCATTCCAATATTTACGAACTAATTGATGCAAGTTTTTCCCATCAGCTATCACTTGTTTATAATCCATTGTTGAAGGGTGAATCATTGTTAATCCTACCTCTTGAAACATCTCTACGAAAGTCTTAATTGCTTCTTCAGGGTTTTCCCACATATAACTTGGGTTATCCCCTTTGAATACAGAAAAGCGAATGAGCGTTTTATCTGCACCAACTGCGCTTATTACAGCTTGTAACACTTCTTTCATAAACGTTAACCTTTGTTTTAATTCTCCTCCGTACTGATCCTTTCGATGATTAGCAAATTCATAAGCAAATTGATCGATTAAGTAGCCATGTGCTCCGTGAATTTCCACGCCATCGAATCCAGCTTCTATCGCATTTCTAGCAGCTTGTGCATATTGCTCAATAACTTCTTGAATGTCTTCAATTGTCATTTCTTCAGGAGTATCAAAAGACTTTCGAAAACGCGGTACATTTCCTTGTGCAGCAATCGCTGATGGTGCTTGCGGTAAGAGTCCTCCTGTTAATTCATGATGACTCATACGCCCTACATGCCATATTTGGGCGATAATTGTTCCCCCTTCTTTATGTACCGCATCTGTTACCAGCTTCCAAGACTCAATTTGCTCCCCTGTATAAATACCTGGGACACCTGGATTCCCCTTCGCTCTTGGGCTAATTACAATTCCTTCTGTAATAATGAGACCCACGCCATCTGCCGCACGTTTCCGGTAATACTCGGCTACATCAGCCCCAACCACTCCGGTTTCATCATTGGCAAAACAACGCGTCATCGGTGCCATTGCTACGCGATTACGAAGAGACCAAGCACCAATTTGAATTGGATCAAACAGCTTTGTTTCTTCCACATTTTGAAATGATTCCCAATCGTTTATATTCGTACCCTCATAAATACTTGCTGCTGTTTTACTCTTTGAATTTGTCATTTTGATTCCCCCTATACCTTTTGTAATAAAACCCTCTATTTTTCACAATAACTTTAAAAATATTTCATATATGAATCATAATTTCTTACAAACTAGTACGTCAATTTATAAGCTCTTATCACACAATATTCGTATATTGAACAATACAAAGAAGCCTCTCCACATAAGGAGAGACTTCTTTTTATATACTAACTTGCTTGCTAATTGTTTCCCTTGCTAACAGAAAACTCATAATAACCTGCGCAGCCACACGGCTCGTCATATCACGAAAATCAAGCGTTGGATCAATTTCTACAATGTCCATACCTTGGACAAGCGGTTCTTGTCCAAGTGCTGTAATTGCATCAAGTAATGTCGTACTATCCATACCACCTGGACCGATTGCCGGACATCCTGGTGCAAATGCTTGATCTAATACGTCCATATCGACAGAAACATAGATAGCTGTAACTCCTTGTCTACGTAAAACCTCAATGCTTTCTGTAATGATATCTTTAATCGCTATCTCGCGAATATGTTTCATTGTATATACCGTCACACCATGTTCTTTAGCATATTCATGGTATGTACGAGCATTTGAGAAGTTACGAATACCAATTTGAACAAGTTGTTTTCCTGTAATGACATCATTCTCTAGCAAACTACGAAATGGTGTCCCATTAGACGGTCCGCCATCTTCTAGGTTACGTAAATCATGATGCGCATCAAATTGGATGATACCGACTTTCCCTTTACTACTTGCAAAACCACTTATACTAGGAAAACTAATGGAATGATCTCCGCCAAGAACGATCGGTACCATTTGCGGATTCAATTTTGTCAAACTGCTGAGTGTCTTAGCAATACGAGCATGACTTTCTTTTATGTCTGTCACATGCATGGTAATATCACCACAATCGTACAACACACTTTCTTTCATATCATGCTCTTCTGTAATCGCGTATGTGCTATATGCATCTAGCATTGCTCGAATGGTTTTTGGCGCAAAACATGCACCAGAATGACTAATAGATGGTTTAGAAAGCGGTGCGCCAATTAATGCTGCACCAAAGATTTCTTCCCCTTCATCCCATAGTTTAACCATATCGCTCCATTTCGTTACTTCACGATCTATAAACTTTGCATTTTTCTTTAAATAGTGGCCTCGCTCCACGCTTTGTCACCTCTTGTATATGCAAGATTACCATTCTTCCATACTGTATTTACATGACTCACACCGTAATGATACGGTACATACGCATAATTATATGCATCCCATAAAACCAGGTCTGCCCTACGCCCAACGCGAATTTTCCCAGCAACATCGCCGCGATTAATCGCATACGCTGAGTTAACTGTTACAGCATTCCAAACTTCTTCTGGCGTCATTTTTAGTTTCAGCATTGCAATGCTCATAATAAGTTGAATATTTTCAGTCGGGCAGCTACCTGGGTTAAAATCTGTCGCTAAAGCAACCGCTACACCTTCGTCAATCATTTTACGCCCACGTGCAAAGCTTTCTTTATTTAAGTAGAAAGTCGTTCCTGGGAGTAGTGTTGCAACTGTATTGGAATTCGCTAGCATTTCAATACCTTTATCTGATGCTCCAACTAAATGGTCTGCTGATGCCGCACCAATTTCTGCCGCTGCCTCTGCACCACCAAGTGGATCAATTTCATCTGCATGAATTTTTACATCAAATCCAAGTTCTTTTGCTTTTAATAAAAAGTCTTTTGATTCTTCTACAGAGAATACCCCTGTTTCACAGAAAATATCAACGAACTCCGCTAATTGTTTTTCTTTCATCTCTGGTAATAAATCTAACATCCATTGTAAAAACTCTTTTGATTTCCCTTTGTACTCTTTTGGAACAGCATGTGCTCCTAAAAATGTTGAAACTAAATCGATTGGATGCTCTTTTTGCAACTCTGCCGTAACCTCTAATTGCTTCCATTCCGTTTCATCATCTAATCCATAGCCACTTTTTGCTTCCACTGTTGTGACACCGAATGATAACATGCGATCTAAATGGAATTTCGCCTTCTGCACAAGCTCTTCTTTCGATGCTTGCTTCGTTGCATTCACAGTCGAAAGAATACCGCCGCCTTGCTCTAAAATTTCCAAGTACGGTACTCCCTGCAATTTAAGAGCAATTTCATTTTCACGAGATCCGCCAAATACAAGGTGTGTATGCGGGTCAACTAGACCTGGCGAAACCATTTTCCCTTCACAATCGATGATTTCTTTTGCTTGTAACCCTTTCGCCTCTACCACTGTTCCAACGAAAGTAATAACACCATCTTTAATACCGACTGCACCATTTTCGATAACAGGAAGCGTGTTCATCGCTTCCCGTCTTAACAAGCCATCTTCTTGATCCATTGTTACCAATTGACCGATATTCGTTAGTAAAATGTCCAGCATGTTTTCTTCCTCCTTATTTCATCATTGGAATGTTAACGCCTTTTTCTTTCGCTGTTTCAACAGCTAAGTCATATCCTGCGTCAACGTGACGAACAACTCCCATACCAGGATCAGAAGTTAATACGCGTTCAATACGTTTTCCTGCCGCTTCTGTTCCGTCTGCAACAATAACCATTCCAGCGTGAAGTGAATACCCCATACCAACCCCACCACCGTGGTGAACAGACACCCAGCTTGCACCGTTAACACTATTGATTAATGCATTTAAAATCGGCCAATCTGCTACCGCATCACTGCCATCTTTCATCGCTTCTGTTTCACGGTTTGGTGAAGCTACAGATCCACAATCTAAATGATCACGGCCGATAACAATTGGTGCTGACAATTCACCGCTAGCAACCATTTCATTGATGATACGCCCGAATTTTGCACGTTCCCCATAACCAAGCCAACAAATACGTGATGGAAGGCCTTGGAATTCAACTTGCTGACGTGCCATACGAATCCAGTTACATAAATGCTCGTTATCCGCAAACTCACGTAAAATTACTTCGTCTGTTTTATAAATATCTTCTGGATCACCAGAAAGTGCTACCCAGCGGAATGGTCCTTTTCCTTCACAGAATAATGGACGAATAAACGCTGGAACGAATCCTGGGAAATCAAATGCATTTTTCAATCCTTCATCGAAAGCAACCTGGCGAATATTATTACCATAATCAAACGTAATTGCACCTTTTGCCTGCATTGCAAGCATTGCTTCTACATGTTTTTTCATGCTTTCTTTTGATAATTGCACGTAGCGTTCTGGATTTTCTTCACGAAGTTTTGCCGCTTCTTCTAATGAATAGCCTACTGGAACATAGCCGTTTAATGGATCATGTGCAGACGTTTGATCTGTCACTAAGTCTGGTGTAATGTCACGTTTCACAAGCTCTGGTAAAATTTCTGCAGCATTTCCTAAAAGTCCAATTGAAATCGGCTCTTTCTTTTCTTTATATTCTTTCGCAACAGCTAGCGCCTCTTCTAAAGATTCTGTGTACATATCACAATACCTTTTTTCAATACGACGATCGATGCTGCGTTTATCTACATCAATAGCAATGACTACCCCACCGTTCATCGTAACAGCAAGAGGTTGCGCACCACCCATACCGCCTAAACCAGCTGTAAGTGTTAATGTTCCTTGTAATGAACCACCAAAATGTTGGCGTGCCGCTTCTCCAAACGTTTCATATGTTCCTTGTAAAATCCCTTGTGTACCAATATAAATCCAGCTACCAGCTGTCATTTGTCCATACATCATAAGACCCTTTTTCTCAAGTTCACGGAAGTGATCCCAATTTGCCCACTTTGGTACTAGGTTTGAGTTTGCTAAAAGGACACGTGGTGCATCTTCATGTGATTTAAAAATAGCAACTGGTTTACCAGATTGAACAAGTAATGTTTCATCACTTTCTAATGTTTTTAACGAGTCCACAATTGCATGATAGCTATCCCAGTTACGAGCTGCACGACCAATACCGCCATAAACAACTAATTCTTCTGGTTTTTCAGCTACTTCTGGATCTAAATTATTCATTAACATGCGAAGTGCTGCTTCTTGAATCCAGCCCTTTGTTTGTAATTCTGTTCCTCTTGACGCACGAATTGTTTGTTTTACGTTTTCCATTTTAATCTCTCCCTTTTCCTTTTTTATCCCGCATGAACTACCAGTAAAAGCACGATTGGTGAAGGCTAATAATCAGTGCGGGGAGTAAAGTCCCCCACTGATTAAAGTTTCACTTTATAGTGCTGCATTGACATCCAATCGTTCTAATGTAAAGCGGCTTGTTTTTAACCAATGTGCAATATTTTCAATATCTGTTGAGAAAATACGATCATTTGTAATTGAAGGTACGTGCTGACGACCTTGATGATAAAATACTTTCGTTACTGTACTCATTTCTTCAATACCACGATATTCTGCGGCTTGCATTGCACAAATCATTTCAATTGCAAGAACACGTCTTACATTTTGAATAATTTGATGTGCATGGCGCGAAGCAATTGTTCCCATACTTACATGATCTTCTTGGTTAGCGGATGATGGAATTGAGTCAACACTTGCTGGATGAGCTAGCGTTTTATTTTCTGAAACAAGTGAAGCTGCTGCGTATTGCATAATCATTGCACCAGATTGTAGTCCTGGCTCTGGACTTAAAAATGGTGGTAAATCATTTAACTGCGGGTTCACAAGACGCTCAATACGACGCTCAGAAATATTCGCAAGTTCCGCCATTCCAACCTTCAAAAAGTCCATAGCAAATGCAATTGGTTGCCCGTGGAAGTTCCCGCCAGAAATTACTTTTTCTCCTCCATCAAAAATAAGTGGATTATCTGTTGCTGCATTCATTTCAATTTCTAATTTTTCTTTTACATAATTTAAAACTTGCCAAGAAGCACCATGCACCTGCGGAATGCAACGAAGTGAGTATGCATCTTGTACACGCAGTTCTCCTTGCTTTGTTATAAGCTTACTGTCATGAAGTACATCGCGAATACGCTTTGCAACTTCCACTTGTTCTTTATAGCCACGTGCTTTATGCACATTTTCATCAAATGCATCGATAATGCCGCGCAATCCTTCAATTGTCATGGATGCAATTAATTCTGATTGATAAGCAATCGCTTCCGCTTCAATATAAGAAAGGATTCCTTGCGCTGTCATCGCTTGTGTACCATTGATTAATGCAAGCCCTTCTTTCGCTTCTAATTCAATTGGCTCTAACCCTTCTTCTGTCAGGGCTACCATTGCATGAACGCGTTTTCCTTTATAAAACACTTCACCTTCTCCTAATAAAACAAGAGCAAGATGAGATAATGGAGCTAAATCACCGCTCGCTCCGAGTGATCCTTGCTGCGGAATAACCGGATGGATTTTCCTGTTTACAAACTCTAGCAGCCTATTTGCAACAAGAGGGCGCACACCAGATACTCCTTTTAACATCGTATTAGCACGTAAAATCAACATTCCGCGTGATACTTCTTCTGGAAATGGATCACCGATTCCGCATGCATGTGATTGAATTAAGTTATGTTGAAGTGCCTTTACATCATCTTTCTGAATAAGTACATCACTAAATTTTCCAAATCCGGTTGTAATACCGTAAACCACTTTTCCATCTTCTACAATTTTCTCAACAACTTCACGGCACTCGGCTACTTTTTGCATACTGGTTGGACAAGCTGTTACGCCTTCCCCTTCAAACAACAAACGTTTCATTTCTTCTACTGTCAATGAATGTCCTGTTAATGTAATCATCCTTTTTCCTCCTTAAAAAGAGCAAAAGGGGACCTTACCTTTTCAAGACAGACTTCTGTCCTAAAAAGCAAGGCCCCCTTCTAACTAATAGACTATGGGCAAATCATATGTGATTAATTCCTAAACCAATCGCCTCATGCTCAGATCCTTTTACAGGCGCACCTATCGTTCCATAAAGTGCAACAGCAACCCATTCGCCTTCTTTTTTCCCATCGTAGGGTGTACCGCGCACGATTGCAAACCGAAGACCTACTGTACGAAGAACGTCTGCTAACTGAATTTGACCTCTCGTTACCCCGTACAACGCTTCCATGATTGCATGATAAAGTGCATGCGTTTCTCTGTAAACGTCTGTTTCAATAACTTGGTTGCTCTTAGCCGCTGTTTCCATTGCTGCGACAACTTTTTGCGAATTCATAGAACCAACTTTTCCAGTACAATATTTCCAACCTTTTGGAATGGATAATACAGGACTTTCATTCTCGTCCGCAAGTGCCAACAACATGGCCATACGACCAATTCGATGTGTTCCTTGAAGAAGCATGTGACTCTCTCATTTCTTGTGAATTATTTGAATATTACTTAATTTAAGAATATATGAAAACGATTAAATCGTCAATAGTTTAAATTGTTATTTGAATGAATTTTTTAAATAATCCAGTACCATTGTGTACACAATCTATTTACAGAAAATTTTTAAGCATGCTATAGTCTCACTAACAGCTGTAAGGGGGATCCAAAATTGGTTAAGAGAAAAGATATTCACTTTCGCATTGATGAAAAATTACTAGAAAGATTTGAAGCAGCACTTCATTATGAAGGCCTAAATAAAACAGATGTTTTAACACATGCTATTCAGCAATTTTGTGTAAAGGTGGAATCAGAAAAATTGAATGATGTAAAAAGACAATACGCTGTAAGTAACCATCTGCAAACACGGATCAATACTCATAAAAAATACGAGGAAAAACGAGTAGACTTAGATGAAATTGTAATAGGTCATCTACAATTACAAGGAACGGAAAAGATATTAGAAGTTGGATGCGCTAACGGAAAATTCCTTGCACTGCTACAAAAAAACGGTCATAAAGGGCATCTTACTGGTCTGGATCAATCTACAACTATGCTGCGAGAAGCTGCTATGAATGAGGCGCAGCAACATGTAAATATTGAATGGAAACTTGGAGACGCTACCAAACTTCCTTTCCCAACTGATTCTTATGATTGGATCATCGCAAGACATATGCTGTATCACCTGACGGATGTTGGAAAAACAATTCAAGGATTTCATAAAGTAATTTTTCCTGGAGGCAGGTTCCTAGCCACAACAAACTCCAAAATTTCATTACCTCGTATGGATGAGATGTGTAACAAAATGTTAGTTGCATTTGATTTACCCGAAAAATCACCATCAGCTTCTCCATTTTGTTTAGAAAATGGAGAACAATTATTACAATCTGTTTTTCAAACTGTGGAGGAAACAGTTATTCATAATGCACTCCTATTTCATCATGCTACACCTATTGTTAACTATATCTCTAGTATGTTTCCATCTTTAAACATACCTGATGACATTCATCTTCATTCAGAAATGAAAGAATGGCTGACCATTGAAATAGAAAATGAATTATCGCTTCATGGCGGAGTATGGCGCGATCCAAAAACCCTTGCTATTTATAGGTGTACAAAATAAGTTTGAATCTACTTTATAACAAATTCTTTAAATTTATCTTAGGTTGATGTTGATATGGCGATACCCTAAAAAGAAAATTACACATTATAAATATAAAAATAAACAAAACTACAAGAGGTGAAACCGTTGGCTATAAAACAAAAGGAAATTAAGCTGGTAATTGGTGCAGGGGAATATAATAATAATCCAGGATGGATACATACGAATGAGGAAGAATTGAATTTATTAAAAAGGGAAGATTAGATAAAAAGGTTTGATCCTAACTCTTTAACGGTAATTTTAGCGGAGCATGTATGGGAACATTTATCATATGAAGAAGGCATAGAAGCGGCGAAAGTATGTTATGAGTTTTTAAAGCATGATGGTTATATTCGATGTGCCGTTCCTGATGCATTTTTCCCAGATGAAGAATACCAAGAGGGTGTACAAGTTGGCGGTCCTGGACCTAAAGACCATCCTGCAGCTAGTCATAAAATAGTTCATAATTATGAAACTTTAAGGAAAATGTTTGAAACTGTTGGATTCGAAGTGGAATTACTTGAATATTGTGATGAAGAGGGAAATTTTCATTACAATGAATGGGATGGAGCTGATGGGGTTATTTTTCGTTCCAAAAAATATGATCCACGAAATCAAGGGGATAAACTTGTTTTTCCATCGTTAATTATAGACGCAATAAAGTTTTAGTTATTAAACTAAACAGGTGTTTTTCTTGAACAAAAGCTTTAAAGTCGATTTCCAATAGGAGATTGACTTTTTTAGTATCATAACTTAACAGTCTTGATACCTCGTCATTATCATAAAGATATATGCGGTTTCGTAACATGGATTTATAAATCGCGTGAAAGTTACATATAAGCACTCAAAATACTAAAATAGTAGTAATTTCGAAGCTTCATGTACGGTTTCTATTACCTTCATCATAATGATCCCCATCTCTTCACATTGATAGAATAGTCGATCTAATATGATCTTTTGCTTTATATTAAAAAACTTATTTAAGAACATTCCCCTCATATTTCTTCTCATTTAACCATTTCATGAAATACAACTCTGTTTCCCCTACTGTCGCTTCATCAGTATTCACATATGTAACTGGAAACTGTTTATACCACTGTTTTTCAGTATTTATTAACTCTAACTGCCCTTCAAATGTACTGCGTCTTCTCAACGTATCATTCTCCTTTCTCTCTTGCAATTTCTTTTTAGAAACATCCAAATAAAAAATTGCATTCGAACGACATTTTCTTAATTGATACAATTCATCTTTTAGTTCGTTTTCAATATCCCAATCCATCCCTATCAATTTTGGAAAATGTAGTGAATAAAACTCAATATCTTCCGGACCACGATCAAATATTAAAGTGCTCCCTCGTGCATTCTGAAATTCTTTTATTTTTGCCTCAATAAACATTTTTTGATTTGTAATAAACCCCTCTTTTGTGTAAATATCTAAATTTAATTTTTTTCTTTTTTCTACAATTTCATAAGGTTTTTCATATAATATGGGCAATCCACACTCTTCTAGTCTTCTTGCTAACGTTGTTTTTCCGCTTGCCATTGGTCCTTGAAGCGAAATAATATATGACATTTCTCCACCTCTTTCTATAAAAAACAAGTATCTTTTTACAATAAACGGAATTTTATAAACTATTAACAAAATACTTCATACCTTGTTTCCTATTTCTATCTAGCTTATAATAAAAAAACAGAGACGATTATGAACGCCTTTTATGTAAGCTTGGAAATCCAAGCTTACATTATTTTTTGCTTTCCCTTTCATTAGAAACAGGATATACTAATTTAGAACATATGTTCTTAATGATTACATATAGTAAGGAGATAGAACAAATGGTATACGATACAAAAGTAATTTCTTGGAACGAATCTTTAAAACAACTACAACGTCGCTACACAAATCAATCAGTGGATCGAAAACAATTTGAAGATGTTGAGCTCATGGAGTTCTTCCGCAATAACGACTACATTTCTCTTCCTACACATATTAGCGGCCTATCAACAAAACGTTTTACTTCTTACTCTATTTTCACAACTGAAGATAAAGATCGTAAAGTTGGTACACTTATCATTGAATATTTAGAAGATGATAATGATATATTGCGTGTCGAACAACTATACTTTGTTTAATTCATGACGCTTGGTCAAAATGGCCAAGCGTTCTTGCTTTCTATCAATCCCACTGCTTATAATACTAGTAAAAGGAAAACTGCTATCGTAAAGGGGGTATACACTTGCTCGAAGGATGGTTTAGTTGGTTTATTGTTACTTGGACTGTTATTTTACTAGGTCTTATGTCTATTGGTGGGTATTTTATGTTCCGAAAATTCTTGAAACGTCTACCGAAAGAAGACGGCATGTCTATTTTAGATTGGGAACAACACTATATCGAGCAAACACGGCATTTATGGGATGATGAGCAAAAACAATTATTAGAAGAACTTGTAAGTCCAGTCCCTGAACTTTTCCGCGATGTCGCAAGATCTAAAATTGCTGGTAAAATCGGAGAGCTGGCGTTAAAAGAAAAATCCTCAAAAATAACTGAAGATTTAATTATTAAAGGGTATATTGTAGCAACTCCTAAACGAGATCATAAATTTCTTATTAAAAAATTACAGGAAAAGCAAATTGATTATTCCCGTTATCAATCACTGCTAGCCAAATAAAAAACCTCAAGGAGTCTTGAGGTTTTTTACGTTAATTTCATATCTTTCTCATTATAAAATCCATCTTCTTTTTCCATTTCCTTTTGCAATTTCGTAAATGAGCGATACATTGCGATTCTCCAAGATATAATCATTGCAAAAGCCAGTAAGAAGAACATACCGCTTAGCTGTCCTAAATCAAGTGATTGACTCAAATATGTTTTAAACACAATACGTACAACGAGTAAACCAATTAAAATAAACACAAATGCTTTGGAGCGTTTTAAATAAATGTCTTGTCCACGCACTTCAAATTTAGATGTTTTAATAAGAAAAATTGAGAAAAACAAACCTACACCGATTGCTTCTAACATTTCTGCTGGTGTTAGGCGAAATTCCGGAAAAATGTACATCAGTGCCCCCGTACTCATAAAGAATGGCGGGAGAATAATTTTTTTCAATGTTGCAGGTTTCTTTGCTGCTTTTAAACGAATAAACATCGCACCAACAGCCATACAAACAGCAACAATACTTGATAAAAGAACTAAGTTCATACTTTCTCATCCTTTTTTGTGGCAATATGAAAATATAGTTTCATTATATGCTTTTCTGTTAGTATTTCCAACATTTTCACAGGATAATACTAAAAACCGGTGAAACCACCAAATAAACTTGAGAAATATGCAATAATTTTTGTCATCCAATTAAAGTATAAGAAAATACCCATAATAATCATAATATATCCGCCTACTTTTACAAACGTCCCACTATGTCGTTTAATCCAAGACATTTTCGTAATAAAAAATGAAAGTATAAAAAACGGTATTGCAAATCCAAGTATATAAGCAACCATATATAGCATTGCTGATTCTGGATTCGTAGTAGCCAATCCAATTACGGCTACTAAAATCGGCCCTGTACAAGGTGTCCAACCAGCAGCAAATGCCAAACCAATTAAAACAGATCCAATGTAGCCACTAGGACGATTTTTAAATGTAAATTTTCGATCTTGCATTAAAAACTTTGGCTTAAATACCCCCACAATTACAAGTCCGAATACAATGATGAATATTGCCCCTAACTGTCTTATTAAATCTTTATAATCTTGGAAAAATGATCCAATAAAACTTGTACCAAAACCAATTGCGATGAAGACAATTGAAAATCCAAGTAAGAAAAACGCCGTATGTATCATACTTCTTTTACGAAGCATCGCATTTTCTTCTTTTAATTCAGAAACTGACATTCCCGTTATGTAAGATAAAAACGCTGGATAAAGCGGTAAGCAACACGGGGAAATAAATGATAAAAAACCGGCCCCAAATGCTAAAAAAATATTAATATCTTGCATCCTTTCACTCCTCTCCTCTTCAATATTGTAGCAAAAATGAAAGAAAATACTATGTACAATTCATGAATTCACCATTTACAACATTTTAATAAGAAAAAAATAGCTGCACACTGCTATACAAATAAAAAAAACGACATAAAACCCTACTTTTTAGATGGAAGAGAACGTCCCGCCATGCATAGAGACGGTCAGATCCTTTTCCGGCCCCATGCCAAGTAAAAACAAAGAGAGAAAACAAGTAGCGGTTACCTTTTGTTATCCATAGCCGCGGCTTATATATCAAAAAATCAAAATGGATTTATATATTTTTTCTGAAGCGTTTTCATTTTTCTTCTATTATAAATATATTCTATTATTCATTAACATATCAAAGCTTCTTCCAAACAACAAATTATTTGTATACGATATCTCTGTATGCTATACATTTCCTGTAAAAAAATATTTTTTTTAAATGATAACTTTATACAGCTCGTTCCTTATCTGACAATACTTCTATAATTATAAATTTCAAGATTATACATAAATATCATACTTTTATTATTATTCTATAAAATGTCGCACTTTTCTTTCATTTGACCCTTCATTTTTAATTTTGTATACTTCCATCTAGTTATATATGTCCGTTTTGGAACAATTTAATATATAAGATGGGAGGAATTTTCATGCTTCGTTATTCTCTTTTAGTTTTATTAGGAGCATGTAGCTATGGAATTTTAGCTATCTTTGTTAAACTTGCATACGCAGAAGGCTTTTCACTTGGAGAAGTAATCGGTAGTCAATATTTGTTCGGTTGGTTTATTTTGCTTGGCATTACACTCCTATTTTCTAGACATCGTGTTCCACTTAAACAAATGCTTATTTTATTTGTCGCTGGAACATCAGCAAGTTTTACTGGTATCTTTTACTATGCTTCACTAAAAACTGTACCGGCATCTATTGCTATTATCCTTTTATTCCAGTTCGTTTGGGTTGGCATAATTATTGAAGCTGTAGCAACAAAAACATTACCGTCAAGAGAGAAAGTTATTTCTGTTCTCTTTTTACTTGCGGGTACATTCTTATCGAGCGGATTATTAGAAAAATCAGCAGGTGATTTTGATACAACAGGAATCATATTGGGTCTACTATCTGCTGTCACATTTGCAACCTACATTTTTGTCAGTGGTAAAGTTGCTGTCGAAGTACCATCATTACCACGAGGCGTTCTCTTAATGGCTGGCGCTTTAACTTTAGTAATGATCGTATTCCCACCAACATTTATTTTTAATGGGGCGATTTCGCAAGGACTTTGGAAATATGGTTTAGGGCTAGGAACGTTTAGTATTGTTATCCCATCCATCGCCTTCACAATCGGAATTCCAAAAATCGGTTCCGGCTTAGCTACTATTCTTGGTGCAGCCGAACTACCTGTTACAACGATTATGTCTGTATTTGTTTTAAAAGAAGCGGTACTCTCTTCTCAATGGCTCGGTGTGGCGCTTATTTTAATTGGAATTGCAATTCCACAAATTGCATATACGATGCGCGGACGTTATCGAAAACATCATACACACAAGAAAGTTGCTGTATAAACGAAAAGAGGCTTCTCATTTGAGAAGCCTCTTTTTAGTATTCCCTATTATTTTTTAGCTCGATTCGCAATCTCTAAAGCACGGTCCGTTTCTTTAGCCGCTTGGTCTAATGCTTGTTTTACATCAGTTCCTTCTATAATACTTTCCATTGCCTTTTGTACTTTTTGACGTGATTCTGGAAATACTGTAATTAATGCTCCTTGTGTTGCAGGTGATGCTTTCGAATCATGAAGTTGATTCACCGTTACTTGTAGTTGTGGATATTTCTCATATTCTTTTTTAACTAACTCTTCCTCGTACGCCTTTGGATTTACTGCAAAGTATCCTGTGTTTACATGCCACTCTGCTTGTACAGATGGAGTTGTCATATACTTCATAAACTCCCAAACCGCTTTTTGTTTATCCTTCCCGATATCTTTTGCCATCCATAATGATGCTCCGCCAATAATAACACCTTCTCTTTGAACATCTTCGGGATAAGGAAGATAAGCTACACCAACTTGAAACGGTGCATTGTTAATCATATCCTTAACGCCAGCTGAAGAATCTAAGTACATCGCTGTTTTTCCCGCTAAAAAAGCAGCCCGTGTATTATCCCAATCCGAACCGTAATTACCATTAACCCCTTCTTTATTCAACTTGTTAATAAAATCTAAAATTCTTTGTCCTTCTTTCCCATTAAAAGTTGCTTTCGTTGCTGCTTTAGCACGACCATTATCGTTATTTACATATGTTCCGCCTTGAACTGCTAACATTTCTTCAAAAAACCAAGTATCTAATAAATAAGTAAATCCATAGCGATTTACTTGATTTCCTTCTTTTTTTATTAATTTCTTGGCTGCTTCCTCTACTTCTTTAAATGTTTTTGGGGCTTGTTCTGGATCTAATCCAACTTCCTTAAATGCATCTTTGTTATATACCATAACAGGTGTAGAAGAGTTAAACGGCATCGAATATTGTTTTTTATCCACTGTATAATAACTACGAATATTTGGCTCCCATTGAGACACATCATACTTATCTTGATCTATGAACTTTTGAACGGGTTCAATTTTCCCACTATCAATCATATATTTTGTTCCGCCATCAAATACTTGCATAATATCCGGCGCGTCCTTTGTACCTGCAATATTTTTGTACTTAATAAACGATTCATCATATGTACCTTGGAATAACGCTTTTACTTCTACTTTATCTTGAGATTGATTATACTTTTGAACAATTTGTTCTAAAACTTCTTTTGTTTTCCCACCCATTGCATGCCAAAATATAACCTCTGTTTTTCCACCGTTCGTTTTTTCACTGTTCTCCTTAACTTTTGACTGCTCTTTCCCAGAAACATTCGAATTGGAGCACGCTGTCATCAAAAACAAAATACATAGTGATATAATAGCAATAAATCTTTTACCCATACTTCTCAATTTTCCTCCCCCTTTTCATACAAAAAGACCATAAATAACAAGAGCGATTTCAAAATATTCTCCGCTGCGTTATACCATAGTCTCTCGTCCCTACACTAATTTTGTATGTATTTTCGTTTACATTTTTTAGTATATCTTGCATTTATGAATTTCTTGTAAATAATGATCATAAAATGTAAAAGATACAATATTTATATGTAAAAAATTGTAAAGATTACTTGAGAGATATTTTTTTCTTATAGATTCATTAAATGTACTAAATTCCTATATAATTACTAATGAATATATTTCTTTATTTTCATATAATTAAAATATAAATTGAAGTTTATCTTGAGAAAGAAGGAAAAATAGATGACATTCATCACAAATCAATTCACAGAAAAACTAATCTCCATCCGGCGTCACTTACACCAATATCCAGAACTATCTTACGAAGAATTCAAAACAACAAAAGCAATACGTAACTGGTTAACCGAAGCTGACATCACAATTATTGCTTCTGATTTAAAAACTGGCGTAATCGCAGAAGTTTCCGGTAATAAAAATGGGCCACTTATTGCGCTCCGTGCTGATATTGACGCTCTTCCTATACAAGAAGAAACTAAGTTATCTTACGCTTCTAAAAACTCCGGTAAAATGCATGCATGTGGGCATGATTTTCACACAGCATCCATTCTCGGTGCTGCCTACTTATTAAAAGAAAATGAATCTTTGCTTAACGGAACTGTTAGGTTCATATTCCAAGCTGCTGAAGAAAGCGGAAATGGAGCATGCAAAGTAATAGAAGCTGGTCATTTAGAAAACGTACAAGCCATTTTTGGTATGCACAATAAGCCCGATTTACCAGTTGGTACAATTGGTATAAAAGATGGGCCACTTATGGCCGGCGTCGATCGTTTTGAGATTGAAATACAAGGAGTTGGAACACATGCAGCTGTGCCTGATGCTGGTGTTGATCCGATTGTTGCCTCTTCTCAAATTGTTATGGCATTGCAAACAATTGTAAGCCGAAATGTAAGTTCTTTTCATAACGCTGTCGTTAGTGTAACGAACATTCATTCAGGAAATACATGGAACGTTATCCCTGAAAAAGCAACTTTAGAAGGAACCGTTCGTACATTCCAATCTGAAACACGTCAAAGAATACCAGAACTGATGGAACGTATTATCAAAGGGGTTTCTGATGCACTAGGTGTTGAAACAAAATTACATTGGTATCCAGGTCCTCCTGCCGTTCATAATGATAGCGAGCTTACAGAATTATCAATTGCCATCGCTCACAAAATAGGACTTCAAATTATTTCACCAAAACCTTCGATGGCCGGAGAAGATTTTTCATTTTACCAACAAGAAATACCTGGTTCGTTCGTCTTTATGGGCACAGCTGGTACACAAGAGTGGCATCATCCGGCCTTTACATTAGATGAAAGAGCATTACCTATTAGCGCACAATATTTTGCTTTATTAGCTAAGGAAGCTATTAACAAATTACGATAAAAAAAGCCGTTAAGATCATTCTTCTTAACGGCTTTTTCATCTATTATTATGTTAAATCGCGCTTTAAAAATACAGTATAGGAAATGCCTAAAAATACAAGTAAATATACGAGAAGCATACAAGACGCAAATGGGAATGTTACACCTTGAATGAAACTACCACCACTATTTAAGATTCCATATAAATCTGTATTAGCTGGTAATAAAAATTTCATCCATTCGTACCTAGACGCTGGTATTAAAATAATCCCTCCAGATAACGCCACGAATAAGGAAATACCAATTGCTCCTCCGCTTGATCTCGTTAAAACAGAAATCATAAAAGCAAATGCTGCGTACACAAGAGTTGGGAACCATTCTAATATATAATACTCACTCACATCAACAAATATATTTTGCTGAACGATATTACCATTTTGTACGATAAATTCCACCCATGCAGGCTGTTGAAATTTATAAATAATAAACCCAAATAAAAGCGAGAAAACCATATTAAATATAAACAATAAGGCAGAGAAAATAACAATTGCAATATACTTCGCTGTTAAAATTTTAAATCGACTTGCCGGACGAATCATTAAAAATTTATAAGTTCCCCAATTGTACTCGTTCGCAAAAGTTGTACTTGCATATACGAGAATAAATGGTAATAAAATTGGAAACACAATTAAGCCTGTATCTCTCATAAAAGTTAGAGGTGAATCGCCTGCTGGTGGAGTATTTGTATCTAAATGCTTCATTTTCAACTGATACTCTTTGACAAGCTCATCCCCCGATCTTTGATTGATAATATCCTGTTTTGTACTCTCAAGTTTTTTTTCAATTTCTGTCGTTCTTTCTGTATATTCTACTTTCCAATCACCCGACGAAGATGGAAAATATTTAACTGACACCCATCCTAAACCGATAACTAGAATTGTAATAACGGCAAACGGAATAATCGTTCGCTTCTGCTTAAAAATTTTATATATTTCATTATAAACTAAATTAAACAATATCCTTGCCTCCTGTTAATTCTAAAAACTTCTCTTCTAATGTTTTTCTTTCTTCATATACGCGATAAATACGAATACCTTTTTCCGTTAATGTACGAATCACATTTGGAATCTCTTCATTTTTCACAGTCATAATCAACTCATTATCTTGAATCGTGATATCATGATTTAAAAGTTCCGCTGCTCGTTTCACATCGTCCACACGTATATGTATCGTCTCCATCTCCAAGCTTTCATCTCGCTGAATATTTTGCGTTGCCACATATTCTCCATGCTGAATAATGATAACCCGATCACACATTAATTCGACTTCAGATAATAAATGACTCGATACAAGAACTGCTTTTCCTTGTTCATGTGCAATTTTCTTTATGTACATTCGCATTTCATGGATACCATTTGGATCTAATCCATTTGTTGGTTCATCTAAAATGAGTACATCTGGATTATGTACGAGCGCTTGCGCAATTCCTAATCGTTGTCTCATACCAAGCGAATATGCTTTTACTTTACGATCAATAACTTGTCCCATACCTAGTAGTTGAACGACTTCATCAATGCGTTCTTCTGTAACATTGCCATTCATACGTCCAAAATATGTCAAGTTTTCATAACCACTTAAAAAAGGATAGAATTCTGGATTTTCAATTACAGCACCAATTTTTGCAGCTGTACTTTCAAACTCTTGTTTTACAGATTGGCCGTCTATCCATACTTCGCCTTCAGTCATGCTAATCATCCCAACCATCATGCGCATTAATGTTGTTTTCCCAGCACCATTTGGTCCTAACAAACCAACAACTTCACCTTTTTTCACTTCAAAGCTTATATTTTCTACTAATGTCTTTGAACCGATTCGCTTTGTTAGTTGTTCTACTCTCACTATCGATTGTTCATTTACCATTCTATACAACCTTTCTCTCCAACACTTTTTTCAGTTCCTTACACTGTATCATGATTATTTCCCACTGTAAAACGAAGAAAAAGACATGATGCCTCATGCCTTTTCCTCGACTTTATTTAATTGTTCACATTTAAATTCTTCAATAAACTTATAACATTGCCATATTGATAATAGGATGATTATAACGACCAACATCGCTGTTACCGATAATGCATATAACGTAATAGGCACGCTATTTATTCCATGCCCCCCCATTAACTTTATAAAAATTACTGTAAATAACTTCAAAAATAGCACCCCATGAATGCAACCAAAAAGGACTGCTCCTCCATAAATCAACAACTGCTCCTGACAGAACAAACAAAAAATTTTTCTTTTTTTCATACCGGCAGTTTCGTACAACAGTAATTCCTGTTTCCTGTTTTTTAAGAATCTATTTGTCATCTGGTATGTAACAGCAGTGCATACGAAAAACAACAGTATTTCCCCATAATATAGTGGAGCTAACAGAGACGGTGTATGTTGCATTTTTTCTATTACTGCTTCATTAGATTGAACAGATATGATAAAGAAATATAGCATTGTACTCATTGCAATCCATATAAATTGCTTTAATCTTTGGGCAGCATAGTTTTGTATATTTTTCTTTGCTAACCGAAATAAAGACATAAAGATTCCCCTACCTTACTTTTTAACGTCCAGCATCCTATACTACTAGTATATAAAAATATGACCTTTTTAACATCGAACTACAATCGGAATCTTTACTAAGCCTTAAGTCGTAGAAAGGGAACCGTTTTTTAAGTACAGGAAATTTTTCAAATGTATATAATAGCTTCGTATAGGGGGGATTATATGAAAAGAAAATGTTTTCTGCTTTTACTCTTATTTGTTATTCCCTTCACCAGCTGTAGTCTTCAAAAAAATAATACCTCTTTTATAACCGTTAAACCTTATGAATTATCAGAAAAAGAATCCAATATTTTAGAGATATTCCCCGTACCGCAAGGAAATATTCATTTTTATGAGGTTGCTCCTTTAAATAAACAAGATGAAATACATACAACAATTGAATATTACCAAAACGGAAAAAAAGTAAAAGATATCGCTTGGTTGTCTTCTTCACACTTTCAAGAGAAAACAGTTAAACTTTCTTTTGGACAACAAACTTTCAATCTTGACAACGAAACACACGAAACGCGGCAATGGTTTATGCATATTGGGGGCAATTCATACAAAGGTTTTGAAGATTTAACGCTGAACATTACTGATTCTACATTCGCACAAATTAGTGAACCAAAAAAAATAAAATATAATACAAAAATTACTATTGCTGTTTGGGTTAATAATTTAAATCCAGAATCTACTTCCGTCCTTTTCCCAGACAACAAAAAAATATTAGAACAATTAATCCAAAAAAATGAGCATGTTTATTTATATAGTATCGAGATAAAAAGGAAATAGAAACTTCGTGCTATGTACGCCCAACATTCATCCCCTCCCTACCACCTAGTCTATGTCCTGCACATGCTTAAGGAAGGGGATTTCTGCTGGAGTACTGTTAAAAATAATAATTGCAACCATAAGTGATCTTTATAATCTTATCATTTTAATTATTATCCTCAACTTCTATTCGCTTTTTCTTCCTTGCAATTTTTAAAAACTCTAACAGCTCAGGATTGCTATTTGTTTTCCGATACGCCACTGACATTTCAGCTACAAATTTAGAATCATATATCGCCTTGTACACTACTTCTGTTTTATATAACTTATTTGCAGATACCGGAATAACAGTTATACCAATTCCTGCAGCTACAAGTCCCATAACAGTTTGATACTCTGTTGCCTCTTGCACAATGTGTGGACTGAATCCAGCGCCCCTACATAACGATAAAATTGTGTCGTATAATGCAGGCCACACTGGTCTAGTTATAAATACAAATGGCTCATCTTGTAAATCCTCAATATGAATTTCTTCTTTTTCCGCTAGCGGATGAGCCTTTGGTAAACATAATGTACATGAAAGCTTTTGGATAGGCTCTAATTCTAACAATTGAGTCGTAATTGGTGGACGTAAAAAACCAACATCAATTCGGTTTTCATGAAGAGCATTAACTTGTTCAGGTGTAGATAATTCATGTAACACAACAGATACTCTCGGGAACTTTTCTCGATATTCTCGAACAATGGAAGGTAAAATATCATATATTGCAGCTCCTACAAATCCGATTGATAGTGATCCAACTTCTCCTCTTTGTGCACTTTGTGCAACCTCAACTGCTTTTTCAATTTGATCAAACGCTTTTTTTACTTCTTTTAAAAACATTTCTCCCGCTTCTGTCAGTTCAACTTTCCGCTTCGTTCTTGAAAATAATGTAACTCCCATTTCTTTCTCTAATTGCTGAATTTGTTGACTTAGCGGTGGCTGTGTCATTTGTAAACGAGCAGCTGCTCGCCCAAAATGTAACTCTTCTGCTACAACAACAAAATATTGCAAATGCCGTAATTCCATTTCGGATCCCCTTTTCGATTAATATGTATAATAAATTAATAACATATAATTTATATATTAGACAAATATTTTGAAAGGACGTATAGTAGAAATTGTTAATTTTTTTTACAATTTTTATGAAAAAAAAGAGAAAGAGGTGTTACTGTATGAAATGGTGGAAATTAAGCGGTCAAATCTTACTATTATTTTGTTTCGCTTGGACAGGTGAATGGATCGCAAAACAGGCACACCTCCCAATTCCAGGAAGTATTATCGGGATTTTTTTATTGTTAATTTCATTAAAATTTAACCTAGTGAAAAAAGAGTGGATACAAGACGGCGCAGACTTTTTATTAAAAGAACTTATCTTATTCTTCATTCCTTCTGCTGTGGCTGTCATTCGTTACAGAGATACATTATCACAATATGGTATCGATCTCATTTTGATTATCATGATTAGTACCCTTTGTGTAACACTTGTAACTGGAATCTTAACAGAACTGCTATTAAAGCGGAAAGGATCAGCACAATGATCGGCTTTTTTTGTTTGCTATTAACACTATTAACATATTGGATTGCTAAGAAACTATATCAGCGCTGGAATTGGAGTATACTTTCACCACTTCTCGTTTGTCCAATTGTTTTAATCGCGTTATTACTTGGACTAGATACATCTTATGAAACATACGATTCTGGTGGTCACTGGCTAACTGAACTATTAAAGCCAGCAACAGTAGCTTTTGCATGGCCCATCTATAAATACTTTAATTTATTAAAAAAACACGCAAGTGCCATTTTAATTAACGTAATTGTTGGTTCATTTTTATCAGTGATTACTTCAGCCCTACTAGCAAATGCTTTTCACATTGATTCATCACTAGAACATAGTTTGGCGCCGCACATCGTAACAACACCAATTGCAATGGCAATCTCAGAAATGATTGGTGGTATGTCGCAATTAACAGCAGTATTTGTTGTACTTACAGCACTAACTGGAGCGCTCTTAGGCCCTTCTCTGATTCGCATATGCCGGATTAAAACAGCCATCGCCAAAGGTATTATGCTAGGTACTAGTGCAAACGGAACCGGTACTTCAAAAGCATTTGAAATCGGACCAGTTGAAGGTACAATTGCAAGTTTATCCATGCTTCTAACAGCTGGAGCAAGTTTAGTCATCGTACCACTCTTCTTATCCTGGTTACATTAAACAGCACTATACTCTCCGGACAATAACGCTCCCACCTCAACATTCAGCGAAAGTAAAGAAATGAGGTGAGGGATGAACAGTCTGTAAAAGCCCGATTGATGAGAATTTTGGATCGAACAGAATTATTACAAAAAAAGGATAGAAACTGTAGAATAATACTACAGTTTCTATCCTTTTCTTAATTTTAATTAGAATTTCGATTTAACTATGGCTGTGTAATCTTATTAGGAACAAGTAATTTTTCAATACATATAGGTAACATATCTAATAGCGTTTCAAATGCGTAATTTACGTCCAGACGTTCCGTCCATTGATGTGCATCTTTTCCTACTGGCCCCATATTTAATACTGGAACATCAAACTCTTCTAATTCCTGGAGTGGAATCGAATAACCTTTATTCCATAATGGCATATTGTCTACAAGTGAACTCATCGAATCAGCTGGGTATTGTAAGCCGACATAACTCAAATCTGAAATTCCCCCAAAATAATTTTGATTTTTAAATGTAATTCCATGATTGTAGTGAGCATATCTTTCCATTTCCACAACTACCTCTTTAATTAAAGAATTGCGGCGGGAACTCACAGCTGGATAGTACGGCGGGGCAAAGAAAAGTACAATCATCGGTGCCTTTTCTTTACATAAAATAGCTAATTTATCAACTAAATCAATTGTTACCGCACGATCATCTTTATCTTCCCTATTTTTTATAACAGTAGATTGAATATCATCTATTTTTTCTTGCCCATGTTGTTCAATTGCATAAGCGATAAGCTCTTCATATGTTAATACATTTACTTTGAGATTAGGTGGTATGAACGGATTATACTTAGAAAAACGATATGCTTGCTTCTCATACGACTCTTCGATTTTCTCTGCTACTTTCGTTACCTTTTGATGTAACAACGAGATTACATCTGTCATCGTTTTTTCTAGTAAGAACAAGTTAAATAATGTGACTGCACGATGAGGAATTTGTACAGAATAATCCTCCTTTAAGTCCCTTTGAAACAAATTAGTTGGTGGAGGACTCGCTTCACCTTCTACAATATCACAAAGTTCCGTATTCAACTCTAATTCAGCTGTTAATAATGAAGCCATATAATTCGCATTTAATCCTGCAAAGGGTTCGCCTACATGTGTCTCTTTTCCATAACAAAGAAAACCAGGTAACACCTTACCAATGGAACCAGTGTAAATATACTTATTTTGATCACCAGGATGACGCGTAAACATAGGCTCTGAATTTAGAACCGTTTTATATTCTAAGTTATGTTCTTTTGCTAAATCTAATAATCTTGGAACAGCAGCTCTCATCCCTACAGAGTTTACTTCTTCATCTGGAACAGCTAATAAAAGGACATTCCCATCAAATCTTCCTTCACAAGCTTGCTCAACCATCGCCATTTGCAAAGCTAGACCGCATTTCATATCCATAGTTCCTCTACCAAATAGCCACTCCCCTTGTTCTATATCTTCACGTACATGATCTGGTAGCTCATCTTTATGGGAATAAAACATAGATGTTAGTTTTTTAGGATGAAATGCATCTGCTTTCCACACTCCATAATCCTGTACATCTACAACGTCAAAGTGACTAACAAGAATTACGGTATTTTTTGTATTATTATTTTTCTTTACTAGAGCAGTAACGAAATAACGTCCATCTCCCGTCGTTTTTTTTTGCAAATGATGCGGATTTTGTTTGAAGTAATCTAAAGCAGATAATTGTTCCACAACAAAATCTGGCAATATAACTTCAGCTTCCGACCCAGTAATACTAGGAATTTCAACAAGATCGCTTAATAATTGAACCAATTGTTCTTTTGATTGCCACTTTGACATATAAATCCTCCCTATTTTTCCACATAATGAAATTCGTTTCCGTTATACGAATAAAAAATGACGACAGGCTATCAAAATTATTATTCTGATGTTCTGCCGATTTTTATTGATATTTCACTAGCTGCTTGCTTTATTTTACTAATAAGAAAAGATAGTCGATCATCGTTAATACGATGACTAATTAACCCAATACTTAATGCTCCTACTACTTTATGATTAAATCCTATAATAGGTGCAGCTACTGAAGCTGTTCCTTCTGTTTTCTCCCCATAACTCACAGCATATCCTTCATTTCTTATCTGCTTTAGTTGATCAAAAAGAACTTGCTTTTGTTCTGGTAAAGAAGAAAGTAAATGTTCTACAATGTGTTCCATTTCATTCGTTTTCATATTGGCAAGCATCGTTTTATTTGCGGCGCCAGTCGAAAGAGGAATCTGTTCCCCTAAGTTATCGATAACTCGAATTTTTAACGGGCTATCCACTCTTTCAATAATAATAGAATGTGTTCCATTTGGAATATTCAAGTAAACACTTTCTTCAACTTCAGAAGCCAAACGCTTCATCACTTCTCTTGCAACCGATCTGTAGTCTACCTTCTCTAATTGGCGTAATCCTATTTCCATCCACATTGGTCCAGTTGTGTACTGTTTTGTTTCTGAAATTTGCGTAACTAATCCATGCTCCATCAGAGAGTTAAGTAACCTATGTACTGTACTAACCGGGAGATGTGTTCTATCAGCTATATCAGAAATAGCCCAATATTCTTTGTTATTTGTAGAATTCAATAACTTAATAATACCTATCGCTCGATCAATGGACTGTACCATAACTCGCCTCAACTTTACTTGTAATATGTTCGTAACCTTAATTAACTATCAATTTAGCAAAAATCCAAACTGAAATCAATGAAAATATAAAATTTTCAAAACAATAAAAATACAATATCTGAAATTTGAAAACGCAAACAAAAAAATATTGACTTTTCTTTTTAATTATCTGAAAATTAAAACAAGATTCTACATCACGGAACACATTCCACAATACGGAAAAATCATCTGATTTTCACCCTATCAATTATGAAAGTGAGGAAAACAATGACGCAATTAAGCAATACAAATAATGAATTAAAGCGCACGATGAAAAGTAGACATTTGTTCATGATTGCACTGGGTGGTGTAATTGGAACGGGGTTATTTAACGGATCTGGTTTTATTATAAGACAAGCTGGTCCTGGGGGATCCGTACTCGCCTTTATTGCTGGTGGATTATTAATGTATTTCGTTATGCTATGTCTTGGTGAGCTTGCTGTAGCAATGCCAGTTTCAGGTTCCTTCCAAGAATATGCAACCAAGTACATAAATCCCGCAACTGGGTTTACCATCGGATGGTTATACTGGCTAAGCTGGGCGAATACTACTGGCCTTGAATTTACAACTGCCGGTATTACAATGCAACGCTGGTTTCCTGATATTCCCGTATGGGTTTGGTGTTTAATATTTGGCGTTACAATATTTACCATTAACGCGTTATCCGCTCGTAGTTATGCAGAAACAGAATTTTGGTTTTCAAGTATTAAAGTATCTGCTATCATCGCTTTCATTATCCTTGGCGGCGCCGCTATGTTTGGTTTGATTGATTTAAAAGGCAATGAACCAGCACCGCTTTTTTCAAATTTCATAAATCATGGTGGTTTATTCCCAAATGGAATTGCCGCTATCTTACTAACAATGGTTACAGTTAATTATTCCTTTCAAGGTACGGAACTTGTCGGAATCGCAGCCGGTGAAAGTGAAAATCCTGCAAAAACTTTACCGCGTTCTATTAGAAATATTATATGGCGCACGATGTTTTTCTTCGTCTTAGCAATCTTTGTCCTCGTGGCTTTAATTCCTTGGGAACAAGCAGGATTAACAAAGAGCCCATTTGTTGCTGTATTTGATAACATAGGAATTCCATATGCAGCTGATATTATGAACTTTGTTATTCTTACTGCTGTTCTTTCTGTCGCAAACTCAGGGTTGTACGCCGCGACTCGAATGCTTTGGTCGTTATCAAAAAACGATATGGCTCCAGCCTTTTTAAAGAAATTATCATCGCGTGGGATACCCCTATACGCTTTAATCATGACGATAGCTATTTCTGCTTTTTCTCTTTTGACAAGTGTTGTAGCTGCTGAAACTGTTTACTTATGGCTGATTTCAATTTCCGGAGTCATTACAATCATTGTTTGGATGTCAATTTGCGTTTCTCAATTCTTTTTTCGCAAACATTATTTAGCCGAAGGTGGAAAATTAGAAGACTTAAAATTCAAAACTCCACTTTATCCTCTTGTACCAATTCTTGGTTTTGGATTGTATGGCATTATATTAATAAGTCTTATCTTTATCCCAGATCAAAGATTAGGAATCTATTGCACTGTACCATTCATCATCTTTTGTTATACCTACTATTACATCAAGATAAAGAAAAGAACTACTAATAACACTCATACAGAAAACAAAATTAGCGAAACATCGTAATACTATAATTAATACTCCCGATACATATAAGACCGCACATTACTCTTAATTAATGTGCAGTCTTATATCATTGGCGCTAATTCTATTACCTTTTGTGTAAACTAGTAAATTACCCTCCCTTCATTTTTTAGATACAGTTCCCCTATTTTCGTCCATACCATTTCCATACCTTAATAGCAACTCATAATCCTCTGGAAAGGCGAAAGAGATTTCTCTTAATTTATGAACATCCTTCCAATCAATCTCATAAATGAGTCCATCTGGATCTTGAATATTCATAGAACCTCCTATTTGTTTTACAAGATAATAATGTACATAAACGGGTATACCATATGTTATGCCCTTTTTTTCATATATTTTATTTATAATTTCTACATGATAGCCAGTTTCTTCCCAAACTTCACGAATACAACACTCTTCAAGCGTTTCTCCTTCTTCTTGTCCACCGCTTGGCACTGACCACCTTTTCGGCTCATCTTTCTTTCCTTGTAATACCATCAAAATTTCATTTCTTTCATTCACGCATATAGCTGCCGCTCCAATCCATCTTTTCATGTGTCTCTCCTCCCATACCTAATATTCTTTCTTACCCTATTCTTCTCCTTGAAAATAGAGGAAAATGCTGAGTTTGTAACGAAAGATTATATCAACTTCAAAGACAACTCATTCCTAGAAATTCAAGCGGAAGGATGAGAGTATGATTTCTAAATATGTTGTGGAGTGTGTCTTTTGTGAAGAAAACCGAAAATCTCGGCAAGCAACTGTCACCGTGTCTGCCACTTCTCATGCACTTGCCATTCAAAAAGTAAGAGATGAATGCAAACGCCGCTTTGGAAAAACACTGCTATTACAAACCGAAATTACCGAAGAATTATTTTTACACAAAAAAGAAAGCTGACCATGAATTGGTCAGCTTTCTTCATCCAATCATATTTTCACATGAAGATTAGGGGCATCCTCTTTAAGGATCGGGATTTTCCCATTATGTACGTTCCATAATGGGCATCGAACAATATATTTCTATACAATTAATATTGAATAGAATAGGGCAAAACTTGTTCGCATTTTTAGAAAAGGGATAGGGATATAATACTAGTAATACGTCGAATACTCGAACGTTACACCCATTATATTATAGTAAATCCTTTTATATGGGAAATATGAATTACTTACATAATTCATACGTAAAACATATTAATGAATTGCTATATAGTTTTCTTACCGCGGAAAACTATCATTGCTAATATCGCTCCAATTAACGCAAATATCATTTCCCATTGTGTATCCCAAACATCTCCTTGCGTTCCAAGAAATGCTTCTGCTCCTGTCCCCGTTAATTTTGCAACTGCACTCTCTAGCAACTCGTATAAATGCACTAAATGCTAAACAAACTGATATTACAAGTAGTTCTAACCATCCTTTTTTCTGAATCCCAACTACCTTTACAAGTATTTTCCTTATTAATAATGCAGGAACAAATCCTTGCATAAAATGCCCAACACGATCGTAGTAATTTCTTTCTAAATCAAAAGTATCACGAAGATAATTAAATAGTGGTACTTTTGCATATGTATAATGTCCTCCAATGAGCAATATTAACATATGAATCCAAATCTATATATATGTTAAAAATTGAAATCTCTGATATGTAGTAAGTAATATAAGTACTAAAATAACTGCGGGAGCTACCTCTAAACACCATGTAAAAAAATCGTTCAGATAGATTCCTGATATGAATAACGTAACCCAAAAACTTGCACATAGTAATTTGTGAAGATGAACCGTCACACCACTTTCCTCCCCAATATTTTATAGACCTTATTCCATTAATAACATACATCCAGCTAAAACAGGTGTCATAATCATCGAAAATTTCAAAATTGTACGAGGTGCATAGTTTGTAAACTTCGCTCCTAAATATGCTCCTAGCATCGTTCCAATTAAAACTTGTACTAATAATAAATAATCTAAATACCCTTCAGAGCTATATCCAATCCCACCACCAATGGCGATTGGTAGAATAATAAGCATTGTGGTCCCAACTGACTGTTGAATCGATAAACCTAACAACACCATGAGTCCTAGCTGAATAAAAGGTGCTGATCCAATCCCAAAAGCACCTGCTAATCCACCAGTTATTAAACCTAACAAAAGACATTTCCCTAATACAACAACAGATGCCTTCTCTCCTATGTTCATAGACATTTTCTTTTGATTTTGAAAAAAAAGTAATCGAATAAACATAAATATCGCTGATAAAAACAACATACTAGCTGTAAACCAATGAAGAAGATGCGCTGGAATCACCGCTCCAAATTTAGAACCAATATATGATCCAACAGCTCCAAATCCCCCAATAATGCTACCAATTTTCAATGTAACATTCCCTTCTCTGTAATGACTCACCACTCCAGAAAATGTTGTAAATGCCATTGCGGTTAGCGATGTCGCAAGAGCTATATGAATTGGAACTTGAAATACGAGAGTCAGTACACCAATAATAAATCCAGCTCCACCTGCTCCAACAAAACCTAATAAAACACCCATTAGAAACATTGTAATAATAATAGCCACTTTCTTTCCCTCCAATAGCTCTATTATCCAATATATTTCTTTTTTTAAGCAAATAAAAAAGCATCCACGCAGGATGCTTTTCACTATTTTTCTATATTCATCTTATGTACTCTGCTAATCTTGATTAATTAATATTACAGCTGGTCCAGATACCACCACTCCAACCACTTCAATTTTCTCAAATTCTTTAACTGTAATAGATATAACCCCTTCTCTTTCCATCAATTCCTTACTCAGGACCTCAGTCGGTATTTTCTTCACCGTCTTACCTCCTTTTCATTCTTGTTTCCTAAAACCTTTACTTTTCATTGGCAATATTTCGTCATGGAACTGGGATCTAAAATTATAACATTGTTCCAATGCATCTATATATACACTCTCCTTCCCATTTTCATTCCTTAATTCCATAAAGAATATATGATTCCTTTTTGTAACATATTGAAAAAAAATAAAAAAGCATCCTGTACGGATGCTTTCATCATTTTGATTCACGTGAAAATTTTGTATAGACACCAATACCTGCAAGCAGTACCCCTAATCCCGCGAACATAGTACCTAGGCCTAAAAAGAATGAACCGAGTGTTTGTAAATCTTCCATATATGTATCCTATTTTCTATTATCTTTATATTCAATAAATTCATTATATATCATTTTCCATTTTTATTCCATCTATTTTTATAACGTCGTACTAAATCTGCGAAATTTAAAATTTATTTCAAATATTTCCCAACAAAAAACAGAAGACCCCCAATCTTATATGTCTTCTGTTCCTTATTTCATACTATTTTAGTCTTTTTGTATTGTATACTCTATAATCTTGTCATTATTATCAAATTGAAGAACAAGACACTCACTATCTATAGAAATGAAGCCTCTCTCATCGCCAAGATAGTACAAAGTTTGAGTCATCTCCTCAAAACGCCTTGTTTCAGTTGGATATCCTAATATTTGTATAATTTCTTTCTTAGATTTTCCTACTAGTTTATGTTTAGCCAGAAGATCATCTACCATATATACTCGTTTCTGTTCATTTTTTAACCATCTATCTGCATGAAACTTCGAATTATACTCATTTACACCTAGTTGTACGATACAAATACTAAATACTATTGCTCCCAAAATTGTAATCCCTTTAAATCTTCTCTTATATGTCCCCTTATTATCACCTACAGAAAAATGTAAAATGATCCACTGAATAACAAATAAAAGAATAAACGGAAGCGATACCGCTAAAACACTAACCATACTATAAGACGAATGAATCATGCTAATGATAAATATGAAAGCAAGATATACGAACATATATAAAACAATATAAACATACAATGTTCCCCACAATAGAAAATCTCTATATTTCCCCAATAACCTCCCCCCTTTTACCACACATCATATTTTTCTTTTACACCTTTCCTTCTTCCAGGCGCTTGACCATTTCTTTTATCTCTTGTAATTCTTGCACTGTATATAGTATTTTCCCTTCTATTCTTTCATTTCTAAAATAAGTAACAAGTTGCTCTCTATCTTTCAACCTAGGCAGTACTTCATTAGAAAGATCAATCATTTCATTCTCACTTCCCTTTGTCTCATTCCCGAAATATACAATTGACTTTACTTCTTCTTTTAGAACTTGCGGATTTATCTCTTTCAAGTAATCATATAAAATTGTTGAGAGGCGTTTCGCTTTATAAACAGGGTTCCCAACATTTTCTACCTTTAGAGTCATTGAATCTCCCTTTTTCATAAAAACAAATGTCTCTTCCTTCTCATATTCATGTTGATATTTACCAATCTCATCAATCATAAATGAATATACTCCTGCATTTTCTTTCGTCAATCCATGTATCATTCTTCCTTGCCACTTTGTTGTCTCAATTACATATATTCCTGTTGTCGATAACAATATATGATCAACTCGAGTATGTCCCATTTTATTTCCGTTTCTACTATGTACTTTAGGAAGAAATATATTTGGAATAATATGTAGTTCGTCTTCAGCTATGATTCCTTGCTGAACAAACCCTCGTTTCATATAATGTAATATTTCATGCGTATTCATTTCTTCACCATTTCTAGAATACGATCTTAATTCTGTAATTAAATTTTGGAACATATGGATCTCGTTACTATGTTTCTGTTGCATTTCACTACGCTCTTTACTATATTGCATCGCTAATTGATTCTTCATCACTCTCATGCTTTCTACTTCTCTAGCTGCACTCTCTTTTAAATTATTGTACTTTTTACGTTCTATGTTTTTTAATGTCTCTTGCTTTTCTTCATAATCCGCTACAGTTGCAGCCATCTCACTTTGATAGTTTTCTATTGACTTTGTCTTTTCAAATTCTACTTGTTGGTTCTCTGATTCTAACTGCTTATTCTTATAAAACAGTACAAATACTCCGGCTAATAATGCTAAAATTACACATATAAGTACGTATTCCATCTTTTTTCTCCTTTATGCCTTAGTAAAATATTACCTAAATTTTTAAATTCAGTTTTAATCTATTATACTACGTATTATAATAATGCTCTGCAAAACTTAGATATATTTTGCATACTTTATTTGCTATAAAAAATTGCAGGTAACTTGAAAACTAGAAATGCTCAACCGTATAAAGTTCCGAATATATAGAAAATATATGAGGGGGCTTTTTACATATAGCAATACATTTAACGATGAATAAAGCGTTTGAAGATGAAGAGATAGTTGTATATCAATATAAATATAAGTAGACGGAGAGGATTCCTCAATACAAAGGAGAAGATTACTTATGGCCATTCATATAACGATGAACAAAGAATTTGAAGATGCGAAAATAGTTGTATATCAATATTATCCATCAGAATCTCCGGAAAAAGTTATTTTCATAAACAAGAGCAGTAAAAATATCGATAATCAGATATGCTAGTATAAAAAAGCCTTCAGGAAAACCTTGTTCTCTCAGTTTCCCCTGAAGACCTCTTGTATTTTGATAACCCTTTGCTTCACTGTATATAGACCTGATTTTTTACTATATTCCCTCCATTTTCTTTACATATTTCTATATCTTTTTGAAAAGAGTATATTTAATAATTCAATCATAAAATAAGATTTAAAGTGTACTGCCTCATACTTTTTATTCTTCAATATACACAGAACGTACAATCGTACGAGTATAAGCTTTACCTTCTGGGTTAGTACCTTTAATATCAATCGTCACATTATATACACCTGATTTTTTAATATGATTCAAAGAACCTGTGAACGTATCTTCATCCCACTTTTGTAGCTGATTCGATTGCGATACTAAATTTCCTTCTCGATCAACAACTCGTACAGTGAAAGAAAGATTCTCTTGTTTTATTGGTTCTTTAGTAGATTGTTTCAATTGAAATTCAGCCTTTTTCGCTTTGATTTTCCCTGGCATTTTCAAAGTAAATGGTGCTTTTTGTTTGTAGTCAGTAACAATCACATAAGCATCTTTTGCATGTGCTGTCATTATTTTAACATGCCATTCCCCGATTTCCATTTGATTTATTTTAAATGTTCGAATGGACGCACCCTTAAAGTAGGAAGTTTCATCTCCTACCGTAAACTTACTATCTTCATTCGTATATACTTTGCCCGATGGAGAAATAAGTTGTATGTTCACTTCTGAAGATGCTGTTAACACAGAGACAACACCTTCTGTTTTTGTATCTATGGCAATCTTTTGATCAACCCATTTATTCGGCTCCAATTCTCCACCTAAAACGGTTTGATTAGAAGTAGTATTTAAATTATCAACAAATTCCCTATTATTATTTAAAGTATAAGGAACGAATGTAGCGGTAGAAGTACGTAAATATGGTTCGATTCGAGAAAAGACGGCCGAACCTTTTCGAATATCATCATGATCAAATCTAGAATCGGTAAATAAATGTGTTCCATAAGGTAATTTTGTACTCCATTCATTCACTAAACCATCATTAGAACCATACGCGGAAAGATATAATCCGCCTAAAGATAAAGCAGAGAAAGCCGGTCCCCAACTAGTACCTGCAACTGTATAATAGCGATTCAATTTAACATTCGGATTGTTATCTATTACGGAACGAAATTGTGCCATTTCACCTGTTTGTAAAGAATAAGTGCCATCGTCTCTTTGCCCAAGTAATGACGCCAACCACCCCGCCCACCAACTATAGGATAAGTCTGCTAAATTTGATCCATAATGCGGCGAAGCTAGTGTAATAACTTTTCCTACAAAACGATTCGCACCATATTGAATGAGTGCTGCTTGGGTGTCAATTCCACCTTTACTATGAGCCACAATATTCACTTTTTTCCCAAAATGATTATAAATCTCCTCTAGCTTGATAGCCAACAATTTACCATTGTCCCACTGACTTGCAGATCCCTTTCCAGCTGCATCGTATAATTGAATAAATACAGTTTGATATCCTGCACGATAAGCATACTCATACATGTCGTTTACATCGTGATAAACTGTTTTTCCATACCAACTATCTGCACTTCCATTTCTCCCTTGTACAAAAACAATCGGTGGCCTATTTTCATCATAATTTAAAGGCTTCTCACCTAAAAACCAATCTCCTGGATTAAATGTTTCTTTTGGTGGAAGCATCTCCCTATAAATTGGCGTAGTATTTGTCTCAGCAGTTGCAACACCACCAACAGAAGTAACAAGTAAAATGAATGTAGCAATCAACACCATACATCTCTTAAACGACACTTGCATAATAACCCCTCCTTTTTTTTCCGAAAGACGATGCAGAGTTTATAGCTTGCTATGCTATTGCAATGCAATAACTTCTATAATTTCTAGGTCTCATTTTCTTCTAAAATTTCTAAGGGTCATATTTATTCAATTAATGAATATGATAGCTTGACCACATCGTTTTATTCTTTATAAACGATATTCTTCCTGTACTTCTTAATTCCTTTCATTCATCAATAGTACAAATGTTTCTCAACAAAAAACTCACTGATTTTATATTAGTTGGAGATGATTTAGAAATTGGTGTATGTATTGAAAGAACAGAGTATCATTACGAATTCAGTATGTGGGGCGTAGCAGAAATTACAGCAGTGAGGGTATTTTTAAAAGAATAAAAAAGAGGCCTTCAAAACCTCAATACTACAAGGCTTTCTGAAGGCTTCCTCTATTCTGAAGTAAATACATATTGTAATACAACCCTTGCTTACTCAGTAACTCTTGATGTGTTCCTCTTTCTACAATTTCCCCATCATGCATAACAAAGATTTGGTCAGAGTCTTGAATAGTAGATAAGCGGTGTGCGATTGCAATTGTTGTTCTACCTTTTCGCATGCGCTGCAATGCTGTTTGAATTGCTTCTTCCGTTTCTGTATCAATATTTGCCGTCGCTTCGTCTAATACTAACACTTTCGGATTTGTCGCAATTGTTCTTGCAAAAGCAATGAGTTGCCTTTGTCCACTTGAGAACGCAGCCCCTCTTTCTACTACTTCTGTATCATACCGCTCTGGTAACTTTTCAATAAACGTATTTGCTTGCACAAATCTAGCAGCTTCTTCTACTTCTTCATCAGTAATGCTTTCATTATACATACGAATGTTTTGTTTTACATTTCCAGCAAACAAGAATGCATCTTGAAGTACAAGTCCAATTCTCTTTCGAATTTCCTGCTCTTCAAATTTTTCTAAGTTTACACCGTCTATTAAAACATTACCCGACTTAATATCATAAAAACGCATCAATAAGTTCATAATTGTACTTTTCCCGCTTCCAGTGTGCCCAACAAAAGCTACTGTTTGCCCAGGTTTTACATGGAAAGATACATTTTTTAAAACATCACGTTTTTCATCGTATGAAAATGTAACATCTTTAAATTCAATTTCTCCTTCGTGCACTTTCGGCTCTTCATTCCCTTGTTGAACAGGTGCTAAATCTTTTTCATCCATCAAATGAAAGACACGTGATGAAGAAACAAGTGCTTGCTGGAAGAAAGAGAGTTTCATCATCATTTCATTTACAGGTTGGAAGAAACGATGAATATAGTTAACAAAAGCGTATAATACACCAACTTCAACCGGACTATTCAATGCATCTATTCCAAATAATGCGAGCACTAATGCAATCGCCACAATATGAACAAGATCTGTTGCCGGGCGTAAAAACAATGCATCTAGTTTTAACGTACGGCGCCCGGCACCGTAATGCTTATCATTCACTTCTTCAAATTCTTTTCGCATCCGTTTTTCTTGGCGAAATACTTGCACAATATTCATCCCTTGAATCGATTCATTAAGCTTTGCATTTAAAATACTTAATTGATTGCGGAGTTCTAAATAAAAAACAGAGCTTTTCCTGCGATACATCGCCATAATCGTCAACATAATTGGAATTAATAAAAGAGAGAACAATGCAAGTTTTACATCTAATAAAAACATCGCCACTAAAATCCCGATTAAAAACACGACATTTTTTACAAATGTTGATAACACACTGACATAGAAATCTTTAATTGCTTCGGTATCATTGGTAATACGGGATACGAGAGTACCAATTGGCGTACGATCAAAAAAGCTTAGTGACAACCTTTGTACATGTTCATACACTTCAACCCGCATGTCTTGCACAATTTTGAATGCAATATTTTGGAAATATAATAAATTTAAATACGTAAATAAAACCTTTAGTAAATGAGCAATCATATATACAACAAATAGAGTCACAAGTGCTGACTGTTCAAAGTTACGAGGAACTAAATGTTCATCAAGAAACTGCTTAATTAAAAACGGGCCCATCATTTCTGTAACAGTTGCCCCAACTAGAAGTAGAAATGCCAGCGACAATAAGCCTTTATATGGTTTCATATAAGAAAGTAATCGCCATAAATCGCTTCTTTTTTTCTCAGCCATTATATGCCTCCCTTCTCAACTAATGCTTCTAACTGCTGGCTTTCATACATCTCTTTATACCAACCTTCTTGCCCCATTAGTTGCTCATGTGTACCACGCTCTACAATTTTCCCTTCATCAATAACAAGGATAAGATTTGCATGTTGAATGGCACTTAACCGATGCGCTGTAATAATCGTTGTTTTTCGCTCTCTTTCTCGTTTCAGCGCTGTTAAAATTGTTTCCTCTGTCTTTGCATCAACTGCGGATAGACAATCGTCTAAAATTAAAATTTCAGCATTTGTTAGTAAGGCCCGGGCGATAGAAATCCGTTGCTTTTGTCCACCTGATAACGATACCCCTCGTTCGCCTACTACCGTATCATACCCTTCTGAAAATTGAACAATATCATCATGAATACAAGCTATATCAGCAGCACGTGCAATTTCTTTATATGTAGCATCAGCCTTTCCAAATGCAATATTTTCACCTATACTTGCTGAAAATAGGAAATGGTCTTGAGGAACATACGAAATAGCAGATCGAATTCCATGAAGCGTCATATCACGAATATCTTTCCCTCCAACTTGCAGCGATCCATTAAAATGATCATATTCCCTAATTAAACATTTTAACAATGTAGTTTTCCCTGCACCAGTGCGGCCAACAATACCCAATGTTTCGCCCTTTTTTAATGTGAAATGAATATCTTCTAAATTAAGAGTTTCATTTTTCTTATAGGAAAATGTATCAATTGCAAACGTTATATCACCACTTGCATCTTTATTTATTGCTCCTTCTCTACTTACAACATCTGAAGTTTGAGATAATATTTTTTCCACACGGTCATATGAAGCACGGCCACGTTCCATAATATTAAACAGCCAACCAAATGCGAGCATCGGCCAAACAAGCGTCCCTAAATATGTTGTAAATGTAATTAACTCACCAACTGTCAGTTCTCCGCGAACAACCAATAATGAGCCATAACACACAGCGATTAAGAATGAAAAACCAACAATAAGAGAAATTGTTGGATCAAACAATGAATCGATACGCGCAACTAACATATTTTTCTGCACAACATCTTCTGACTTTGTTCGAAATGCTTGTAAATCTTCCTTTTCTTGACCAAGTGAGCGTATCACCTTCATCCCGCTCATACTTTCTTGTACTTTGTCATTGATTTCAGAAAACGCTTGCTGTGCTTTATGAAAACGTCTGTGTAATAAAGTACCATAATAATTAGTCGAAATCGCTACAATTGGCATCGGAATTAAGCTTAACAATGTTAACTTCCAACTAATTGTAAAACCCATAGCCACTAGCACACATCCACCTACGGCTAACGAATCAACAAGCGTCAAAACGCCCGCTCCAGCTGTCTGTTGGATTGCTTGAATATCATTCGTTGCATGTGCCATTAAGTCCCCAGTACGATGTGATTGATAAAAAGACGGACTCATGTTTGTAAAATGTTCATATAAATTTTTCCGTAATTGGCGCGCAAGCTTTAAAGAAGACCCAAAAATCATAATACGCCATATGTAACGTAATATATACATTGTAATCCCGACAGCCACTAAAAGAACAACCCACTGTAACAACTTTTCAGAGGTTAGCGTTTGGTTGTTAATTTCGTCTACGACAATTCCAATTACTTTTGGTGCAACAAGCTCAAGAAGCGCTACACCAAATAACAAAATAATTCCCGTTATGTACGCCCGTTTTTCTTGTTTAAAAAACCACGCTAAATTAAAAAATACCTTCATTATATCCCCCTCCCCTTGAAATGAGCGATGTTTTCAGTTTATCAAAAATACAGAATTTTTAAAAGTTTCAAGCGCCAAAGTTTTCCAAAAGGAAAGGACACTCTTGTCGAGTGTCCCTTTAGCGCTTATTTCATTTGTTGTTTGTTCATTGCGCTCATCATTTGATTGATTTTCTTTTGGGATGGTTTTTGTCCCATTTGCATCATCATCATTTTTAACATTTGTTCATTGATTGGTGGATTTTTCTGCAAGTAATTCATCATATATTTGCGGGCGATGAAAAATCCTAACGCCACGCCTGCTACTAGTGCTAATACGCCCACTAGAACAACTACCCAAATTGACATATATTTTCCTCCTTCATGTTGTCTACCTTACAGTGTACTAAAACCTTTTCAATAAGACAAGATTGTATTCGACATTTTTTACACATATGTTCGTGCTTGTTTCAGAGGATTTAGCCAACCATACTTTTTATTGTCATAATCCATTGCTAAAAATGTCAATTCACATTTCCTGAGCACTTCAAAGAAAGTTGTTTCCATCGATACATTTCCAGATGTACTCATTTGAATATATTGTGATTTCACCGTTATTTCGCCGTATTCTGCCCCAGTATAAAGCATGTGTGTATGATGTGTTCTATCATATTTTCCAAAGCAACGTAAAACCTGTTCTAATTTATGGTGAATTTTCATTACTTGTAATGGCATCGTAATATACATCATCTGTTTATATAACACTTTCTTTTCCGAAAGGGAACCAGATTCTGAAAATCGAGCAAATAAATCAAAAAACAAATACTCCCGACCAAAGTATGCCTTCGCAATATCTTCTTGAATTAAATACAATTCATACGTTTTCATACTTTCCCTCCCGCTCTGGACAACCTTTTTCTCTACATTATATAAAAGAAAATATGCAATGATTGTCTGACTGCGGAGAAAGAAAAAACTTTTTCTGTCGAATAAGCTCATTTACATAGAAAAATCTCTCCATGCCGGAGAGATTTTTCACAAATCATTAAAGCATTTCTTTTACTTTACGAACAACATTTTCTACAGTGAATCCATACTCTTCCATAATCTTTTCACCAGGAGCAGAAGCACCGAATGTATCGATACCTAGTACATCTCCTTCAAGACCAACATAACGATGCCATCCGAAAGTAGCACCCATTTCGATTGCGAAACGTTTCGTTACTGCTTTTGGTAATATAGATTCTTTGTATTCAGCAGATTGTGCTTCAAAGCGATCCATAGATGGCATGCTAACAACAGCTGCATCAATGCCATCTGCTGCTAATGTTTTTTGTGCTTCAATCGCTAAGCTTACTTCAGAACCAGTCGCAAGTAAGATTGCATCTGCAGTTTCTTTCTTGCTTGCAGAAATTACATATGCACCTTTTGCTACTTTTTCATACGTATCGTCTTTTGCACCTTCTAATGTTGGAAGATCTTGACGAGTTAAGATTAATGCAGTTGGTTTATTTGTAGATTCTAAAGCTAATTTCCAAGCTGCAACAGACTCGTTTCCATCAGCAGGACGGATAACAGATACGTTTGGCATTGCACGAAGCGCCGCTAATTGCTCGATTGGTTCATGTGTTGGACCATCTTCACCAACAGCGATACTGTCATGTGTAAACACATATGTTACAGGCAATTGCATTAATGCTGCAAGACGGATTGCTGGGCGTAAGTAATCGGAGAATACGAAGAACGTACCACCGTAAGTTTTTAAACCGCCATGAAGTGCGATACCGTTCATTGCTGCACCCATTGCAAATTCACGTACACCGTACCAAATATTTTTACCGCTGTAGTCAGCTCTTGTGAAGTCTTTTTCGTTATTCATGTATGTTTTGTTAGAACCAGCAAGGTCTGCAGATCCACCAAAGAATGATGGTACAGCTTCAGCAATCGCGTTAATTACAGCACCTGAAGAAGAACGAGTTGCTGTTTTTGATCCTAATTCATAAGTTGGTAAGTTTTTATCCCAACCTTCTGGAAGAAGACCTTTCATTGCTGCTTGTAATTCATTTGCTAATTCTGGATATGCTTGTGCATATTCACCAAGCATTGTGTTCCATTCAGCTTGTGCTGTCTCACCAGCATCTTGTACTGTTTTACGGAAGTTATCATATACTTCTTCTGGTACATGGAAGTCTTGCTCAGTTGTCCAAGCATATGCTTCTTTTGTTAATTTTGTTTCGTCTACTCCAAGTGGAGAACCGTGTGAAGCAGATTTCCCTGATTTGTTTGGAGAACCAAAACCAATTGTTGTTCTTACTTCGATTAGCGTTGGGCGTTTTTCGTCAGCTTTTGCTTCCTCAATTGCTTTCGCAATTGCTTCTACATCGTTTCCATCCTCAACACGGATTACTTGCCAACCGTATGCTTTATAACGATCTTCTACACTTTCAGAGAATGAACGATTTAAATCGCCGTCTAATGAAATATCGTTAGAATCGTATAACACAACAAGTCGACCTAATCCTAAATGTGCAGCTAATGAAGATGCTTCAGCAGAAACGCCTTCCATTAAATCGCCATCACCGCAAATTGCGTATGTATAATGGTCAACTACATTGTACGCATCACGGTTATACTTCGCCGCTAAATGTCTTTCAGCCATTGCCATACCAACAGCTGTTGAAATACCTTGTCCAAGTGGACCAGTAGTTGCATCTACGCCTGCTGTATGACCATACTCAGGATGTCCTGGAGTTTTACTTCCCCATTGACGGAAGTTCTTTAAATCATCCATTGTTACGTCGTAACCAGATAGATGAAGTAGGCTGTATAATAACATTGAACCATGACCTGCAGATAATACGAAACGATCGCGGTTAAACCACGTTGGGTTATTTGGATTATGTTTCATAAATTGCGTCCATAATGTATAAGCCATTGGTGCTGCACCCATTGGCATTCCTGGGTGACCAGAGTTTGCTTTTTCAATCGCATCGATGGATAATGTGCGAATCGTGTTGATAGAAAGTTGTTCGATTGAATGTGACATGCTATTCTTCCCTTCGCTTATATTAGTAAACGTTTTACACATTTATATGATAGCTTCCCACGCAAGATTATACAACATGTATCGACAAATATGTTGATGTTTTTTCGATTTTTTATAAAAAAAACTGTGATTTCTCGAATGTATGGGTATTCAATCTGTCATACTTTTTTATTGTTTATTTATTAATAATAAAAGGAATTATCTGTGTTTTCATGCATAACCACTAAAAACTTTTAGCAAATATTCTTTTTAATCATCTACCATACCCTCCTCCATTTACCATTAATTCACAATGTATATAATAGAAATAAATATATATTGATTTTCATCGTAAATATCAAATAAAAAAGCTGAGAGTGGAGGAATAATGAGTGAACAAGTAGCTTCATACAACTTTATAGTTGTTTTCCTCTTACTACAATTATTTCTATTTATCTTTCAGTAAAATCAAAATCGCCTTATAAATACATCCCAGATGTGGTCATGTTTATTCTCTCCATTGGTACGTTTAGCATACTGTACTTTGATCAAGGTGTAATTATAACGCTACATAAGAACAAATTCTTATAAAAATGAAACATCCCATCACCTCATAGAATATTAACATTCCCTCAAACTTTCCTCATATAAATATCAACAAAAATAAACCTAGATTATCTGTTATGATTTATCATAAAATAACAAAAAAAGAAGGTTGATAAGCTTGAATAAGAAGAACATTGTTCATATAAAAATTCTACTAACGAGCGATATACACGGTACGGTTTATCCAATTCATTATCGAAATAACGAAACAGCAGAATTAGGATTAGCCAAACTTGCAACACGTATCACACAAGAGCGTACCCAGCACGAACATGTAATTGTAATTGATAACGGTGATTTCATACAAGGAACTCCATTCACCTATTACTACACTAAATATATGCAACACGAAAAAAATCCAATGTCCATTATTGCCAATTATATTGATTATGATGCAGCGATTATTGGAAATCACGAATTTAACTACGGGATGGACGTATTAAATCAAGCTGTCACAAATGCCAATACACCCTATCTAGCCGCTAATATTTTAGATAAAGATACAAAGAAACCATATTTTGGGACACCATATATAATCAAACATATATATCCCGATATAAAAGTTGCCATTTTAGGAGTAACAACACATTACATTCCGAATTGGGAACAACCACATCATATTAAAGATTTAACATTTGAAAATGCACTAGGGGCAACAAAAAAATGGATTTCCTACATTCGTGAACAGGAGCAACCACATTTACTAATCGTAGCATATCATGGCGGCTTTGAACGTGATCTACAAACCGGAGAACCAACTGAAATTTTAACAGGAGAAAATCAAGGATATGCAATGTGTCAAGAAATAGAAGGAATCGATATATTATTAACTGGACACCAACACCGCTATATTTCTAATACAGAAGTAAATGGTGTGACAGTTTTGCAAACCGGATGTAATGGTCATTCATTAGGGAAAGTTCATGTGGAACTACAGCAAAATAAAAGTCGCTGGATTATTAAGGAATGCCATTCGGAACTTTTATCTGTCCAAGGCATTCCAGCAGATGAAACGGTCCTTGCACTCGTGTCGACTTATGAAAAACAAACACAAGAATGGTTAGACCAGCCTATCGGTATCATTGTAGGAGATATGTTGATTTATGATGCAATGCAAACACGTTTACAAGACCATCCCTTTATCGAATTTATAAATAAAGTACAGATGGAGGTAGCTGGAGTCCATATTTCTTGTACAAGCCTGTTTCATAATGAGTCTTCTGGCTTTCCAAAACATATTACAATGAGAGATATTGTTTCAAATTATATTTATCCAAATACATTAAAGGTCATACGAATTACAGGAAAAGATATAAAAGAAGCACTTGAGCTATCTGCTGAATATTTCACGTTACATACAGATGGGAATATTATTGTAAACCCTGCTTATATCGAGCCAAAACCACAGCATTATAATTACGATATGTGGGAAGGAATTTCATACATATTAAATATTTCAAAACCCGTTGGTGAAAGAGTAGTTTCCCTACAATATGACGGATCTCCCATTCACCTTGAGCAAGAATATGACGTAGTTATGAATAATTATCGCGCAAGTGGTGGAGGAAATTACTTTATGTATCAAAATAAGCCTATCATAAAAGATATACCAATCGATATGTCTGAGCTTATTGCAAATTATATTTTAGAGCGAGGGACAATTGAAGCGACAACCAATCGTAATTGGAAAGTTATCAAATAATAAATCTTTCTATTAAAATCAAAAAAGATGGGCTTCGCCCATCTTTTAATTTAACTTTGCATTATCTTGTTTTTTTAATGCTTTTAATTTCGCCGGTGTGATATCTTTACCTTCTTCGTTAACGACTTTAATGCCCTTTAATTCGTTTAACATATTTTGACGAAATCCTTTTAAATATTGTTCACGGAGCGATTGGCGCTCACGTTGTTCTTCTTCAGTTAATCCTTCAGCTTTTGCTTTTTTCGCTAAGAAATTAATGCGTTCAATGAGTTCGTGACTTAGCATCTCGAATCCCCTTTCTACTTAAAACTGATTATTATCATACAATAGTTAGTCTTGTTTTTCAAGCAATTGCTTCGTATATTCAACATACCTGCGATGTACAGTTGCTTTGGATACATCATGTCCAAAACCACGAAGCGTTGCAGCAATTTCTTCAAATGTTAATTCATTACGACGAAGACGTACAATTTCTTCAATCGGTACTTCTTTCTTCTCACGTCCTGTACTTAAATGACGATTTTTTAAATTTTTTTCTGGACGAAATCCCCTTTCTACCGCTCGCTGCATTCCACGTTTAATCTTCAAATTATGAATCTTTCTCTGATACTCTTCAACAATACCGATGATATCTAGTACCATAGAATCTGAATCAGAAAGCTGTAATTCACCATTATGTGTATGTGTATATACTTTTATCCCTTCTTTATGTAAACAATGCATTAAGGCAATCTTTGCATTTCCTCTTCCAAGCCGTGTTTCATCTTGAATGAGTAGCACATCAATCTCTTCATCTCGAATCATGTCTAGTACTTCTAATATACCGTCCCGTTCAATCGTATAGCCGCTTGCCTTCTCCTCAATTACCTTTATAACATTCATTTGATACCGCTTAGCTAAATGCAATAATTCATCTTTTTGGCGTGATAATGAAGTTTCTTGCGCTTCTTTCGTTGTGCTTACGCGGGCATAAATGATTGCATTCATTTTAAAACCTTCTTCCCCATTTCGATTTTTCCTTTAGTGTATCACAAATCGTCCTTTTGTTCGAACTTATGTTTGTAGAATGTTTTTTCGCATGTTATACTTATAAGTAAGAAAATTGAAAGAAAACGAGGTGTTAAAAAACATGGAAAAGTTAACAAAACGCCAGCAAGACATTCTCGACTTCATTAAGCTAAAAGTACAGGAAAAAGGTTATCCACCTTCCGTACGTGAAATCGGTCAAGCGGTTGGCCTTGCTTCTAGTTCTACTGTGCACGGACATTTATCACGTCTAGAAGAAAAAGGTTATATTCGACGTGATCCAACAAAACCAAGAGCCATTGAAATTTTAGGAGAAGTGAGAATTGAAACAGAAACACAATCAGTTGTTCAAGTCCCAATTGTAGGAAAAGTTACAGCTGGTTTACCAATTACAGCAGTTGAAAGTGTAGAGGAACACTTCCCACTTCCTGCAAGCATTGTTGCTGGAGCAGATCAGGTATTTATGTTACGAATCTCGGGAGACAGTATGATTGAAGCTGGTATCTTCGATGGAGACTTAGTTGTTGTTCGTCAGCAACATTCCGCATACAATGGCGAGATTGTCGTTGCTTTAACAGAAGATAATGAAGCAACTGTGAAACGTTTTTACAAAGAAAAAGATCATTTCCGCCTGCAACCCGAAAACTCTTCTTTAGATCCAATAATTTTAGATAAAGTTTCTGTTATCGGAAAAGTAATCGGTGTATATCGTGACTTACATTAAAAAATAGACCAGCAAGATGGTGTTAGCCCTGTCAAGTAGACAGCTATAAAAAAGACTAAGCAGCCATCAAGATTCGATATTCTATCGGAGCTCGGTGGTTGAGTCGTTTTTGGAATCGTTTATAGTTATAGAAGTAGATATATTCCTCAATTGCTTGTACTACTTCTTCTTCTGTTTTAAAATGGTGTAAATACAACATCTCCGATTTAAAATGGGAGAAAAATGACTCGATGCAGGCATTATCATGGCAGTTTCCTTTGCGAGAGTGGCTGCCGATGATACCCAAATCTGAAAGTCGTTTGTTGTAGACATGAGATGTGTACTGGAACCCTTGATCTGAATGAAGAATGGTTCCACGCACATCTCTTTTTTGTACCAAATTTTCAAGCGTATCTAATACGAGTTCATTGTCATTGCGTCTAGAGATTTTCCAAGAAACAATTTCATTATTATAAATGTCTTGCACGACAGAAAGATAGCGAAATCCATCTTGGATTCGTAAATACGTAATATCTGTAACGAGCGCTTCATTTTGTTTTCGATTTTTAAATTCACGGTTTAAAACATTCGGAAAAGTATTCGAATAATTCCCTTTAAAGAAGCGTCGCTTCTTACGAATAATAGATTGAATGTTGAGCTCACTCATTAATCGATAAACCTTTTTATGATTTACAAAGAAACCTTCCTCCTGTAAAGCTATTTTCATACGTGGATAGCCGTATTGTTTGTACTTCAGGTGGATAGATTGTATCACTTTTTTTAATTGTTGATCCGCTTCTGATCGTACATTTTTAGCTGTTTTCGCACGGATCCATTTATAATAACCCGCTCGATGTACACCTGCGAATTTAGTAAGCCAAGTGATCGGATATTTCATTTTTAACGATTCAATGATACGATATCGCTCCTTGTGCCTCAGTGCACCTCCATTTACAGATTTGGATAACGCTTTTTTAAATATGCAACCTGTGCCTTGTAGTAGTCTCTCTCTTCCTCCACACTGTTAAAATGGACACGTTTTCCTTTTAGAGGATTAGGAATACCTTGAGTTCCGCTATTTTTTCCACGAGTATCTGTAATATCACCCAATTCTTTATATTTTTTCACCCAATCCTTAAGTTGTGTAGAGCTCCTGATATTATATTGCTTAGCTATAGCTTGATAACTGCCTTCTCCATTTAAATAACTTTGAACAGCTGATAGTTTTAATCCATCTGAATACGTATTGAATGTTGTACCTTTTTTAACCACGAAAAATCCCCTCCAAGTAATAGTGTAACACCCATGTATGTACATGGTCTTTTTACACTGTCTACTTAAAGGGGGTAATACCAAGACTGGTCTATTTTTTAATTCGCTTCAATTGTCACGTCTCCTGCGGAGGTTTGTCCGCTAATTTTCACACTACCATTTCCTAGTGTTACATCCCTCTCTTCTTCCTTAAAAATTCTCACTTCACCTGCAAATGTTTTCCCACTTATAGTCGCATCTTGAGGCTTTTCGAGCAAGCGAATGTCAACGTCTCCTGCAGTGGAACTTGCTTCCAAATCATATTTGGAGTCGTGATCAATAACATCTACCTCTCCACTTTTGGTTTTTGCTACAACTTTACCACTTACTTTTTTCATTTTAACTTCGCCCGCTTTTGAAGATCCTTCTACCTTCTTCGCTGTCACTCGCTCTATTTCTACATCCCCACCAAGCGTCGATGCATCTACACGTTCACCTTTCACATCACTTACTGTTATCTCACCCGCAGAAGAACTCACTTTTATTTCTTGATAGGAACGTTCTGGAACAACAATTGTTACTCCTGTTGTTTTAAATCCGAAAGATAAAAATGAAAAATCGAATGAAAGTCCTTTTTTTATCCTCCCTTGAATCTTTAATGTATCTCCTTGTTCATCAATACTCACTTTTTGTTTTGCAATATTCCCTGATTGTTTTATATAAAAAGAAGAATCATTTCCTCTTTGAACCGTAACATCCCCAGCATCCAAATCAATTTCTAAATTTTTAATTGCTTCATTTTTAATAACCTTTTCTTTATCTCCACTTTCCGCCGCATCTACTGCTTTTGTATATGTTTGTGATATACCAATAACGCCAATAATGATAAAAGCGACAGCTACTAACAATATTTTTTTCATCTCAGTTACTCCCCTTTAATCATTTTGAGATTCCAATTTATATAGCTTACACAAAAGTTTTTAAACCATTTTGTACAGTAGTAAGCAACTATACATAACAATAAACCTACTCCAACGAACGTAATAGAAACAAATATATCAAGCCATAAAAAAGTACCAGTTAGTATTTTAATTACTACAAATAACGGAGCCACAACTGAAGTAACCCCTCCAACCCAAAGCGCAAATATAAAACTTACAATTGCAATTAAAGGGCCTAATACAATAATAAAGTTTAATAAACTAAGGCCAATTGCTGCCATCACCGCTCTTGTTATATTCGAAGCAGACGGATCTTTTTTCATTTCATCAAAACGATATAAAGCCAACATCTCTTTCGCAATTGATTTCGGCGAGCCTAACCCTTTTATAATTTCTAATTCTGTTTTTCCTTCCTCTTGCCCAAACCGAAAATGCTCCTCATAATCGTATAAAATATCTCGCCTTTCTTCTTCTGGTAACTTTCTAAGATGTCCGGATAATTCTCGAAGAAACTGTTCTTTATTCATATCATTACACCTCTTCAATAATTTCTTGTACCCCTTTAGCAAAATCACGCCACTCCGTTACAAGTAAATGGAGTTGCTCTTCTCCTTGATTTGTTAATTGATAATATTTACGCGGTGGTCCTTCTGTTGATTCTTTTAAATACGTTTGAAAATAACCCTCTTTTGTTAAACGACGTAATAACGGGTATACTGACCCTTCCGATATTAAAAATTTATTGGAGATTTGCTGAACGAGTTCATAACCGTAGCAATCTTTTCGTTTGACAAGTGCCAGTACACACAGTTCTAGCACACCTTTTTTAAACTGGACGTTCAAAGACAATCCTCCTTTCCAATCAGTACTAATCAATGCAAGGTACTTACGTTACCCATAATATACCATTTACTATTGTTTATTGCAAGGTACTGTTGTCTATTTAATAAAGCACTTTACACTCAATTAATTAAAAAAATCATGATTTCTCCTTCCCTACATACAGGAAAAACGTGATAAACCATATCTTTTATAGATTGTTATACCATAATACAACTACAGCAGGGTATATTTCTAATTCTTCGTCTAAATATGCTGTTTCAGGAATATTAATTTTTAACGTTTCATTTGTAATATCATTTTAAAATTAACCTATTAGTATTTATAATACGTAAAAAAGATTGTCTCTTTGACAATCTCTTTAAGCTAAATTTCCCGTTACCATCAGCGAACGATTTTGCAGGCTTTTGGAACGCAAACTATATGCGACTACTTTCTTCTTGTACTGCTTGACTACATCAACGTGATCATCGTAACTGTACACAGAAAACCTAACATCGATTTTTCCCCTCTTAGTATCGATGACTAATGTAGTTCCACTGCCTTGTGGAGGAAAATAATATTTCTCTAAAAATATCGCTTCGTTAAAATAATCAACAATTTGAATTTTTTCTTCACCGTCTAAGCACTTTCCATCAATAGTTACGGTAACAGCCTCATTATTTAGTTGCGGATGCAGTTCAAATCTACTGATAAAAGACTCCACAACAGAGGTTGGAATACTTGCCACCACTATTTTAAAACCCCCGAAAAGAATTAACATAACTATAAACCAGGTCGTCATATTTTATCATCTCCGTTACGTGCTAAATTCATATTATTACATTACTAATATTATCACAGTGTAATTAGTTAATTTTTGTATATTGTGTGACACTTGATACGTGATAAAGATGGACCATCCACTTTCGTACAGTCTATATTTATGAAGAAAGGTAAGCATACAGAAAAGGCCGATAATTCCTTAGCATAGAAATTACCGACCTTTTCATGATGAAAATGACATGAATTGTTGCATAATAAAAAAGCACTCATTCCATCGATTGTTGCATTTGCTTTTGTTTCAACCTTTCTTCCAACACATGAATCATAAATAAGAAATGCTCGGCTTCCCTTACAACATGATCGGCTAATAATGGATTAATTACACTTTTAATTTGACATGTTTGGATGAGCTCTAATCCAGCTTTTTTGAAATTCCTCAATTCAACTGTGGCATTTTCACTATCTTTATTCATTTTACCTATAATTGGATACGTTGGTTGTTTCTGATACAGCATTGATTCAACATCTCTCGCTTGACCAAGAAGAACTTCAAAATCATCACCAAATTTTGAAGCAGTATGAACTAAATTTCGCTCTGATTGATCAAGCAAAGAAGCAATAAAACGAGAGTGTTCCATCATAATTCTTAGCCAAAACACATTTTCACTAATTATCGCATCTTGAATTGGATCCATTTTTCCTTCATTAAACTTCTGAAGCGTTCTTATAAAATATTCCGCTTCTCGCGCAATATGATCTACTAATAATGGAAAGTTGAAACCACTTACCTTACAATTAATAATTAAAATTAAAAGATTTCTTTTATAATTTCGAAATGCATAAACTAACTGAATACTTTCTTCATTTAATTGCCTGACTGCTTGAACAGTTTGAGGAATAGAGAATGCTTTTTGTAAATGCCGATCAAAAAGTTGAAAGAACTGATCTACTTGTTGAATTAGATTTTTATCTTTCCGATTAAATCCTTCACTAAGAAACAGCGCATGTTCCTTCATAATTCGTAACCAAAACCGATTTTCAGTTAAGGACCTTTCGATAAATAATTGTTCTGTTAACGATTCAGAAGGCGCGGCTTTCAATTCCGGCGGAAGTAACATAGCCCGCTGTGTATCCATAACAAAATGACCGGGAATAGATTGTTGTTTCCCATTACTCACTAAACTCCCCCCTAACGCCCTTAAAAGTATCAAGGCTACATTATGTATATGAATTGGTAACATTCACTATAACCAAAGATTCATCTATAAAATGAAAAAGCCCACACTTAACTAACATGTGAGCTTCCTTTACCTATTTATTACCTGGAGCAGGCTGGTCCACTCCCCTAATCCGATGTTTATGTCCATTATCTTCCGTTGTATAAAAATCATAATAATGAACATGCATCCCATTTCCAACTGGAATAGCTGGCCCCGAGTGCGCCTTATAGTAATGAGTATGTCCATCTTCAAATACTACATATCCTTCTGTATAGTGTATATGCCCTCCATCCTGCGTTTGAATTGGTGGAGAAGTTACATCTAAACATTGATGTACATGTCCCGCATCGACAGATGTATAATCGACAGACCCATGATTATGATTAGGTACAAACCCTGAAACAAAATCAGCTTTTCCTACCCTGTTCACTCTACTCCCTCCTTGTCCATCAAAATAAACTTTATAAATTTATATGTTTAAAATCAAAATTAATACCTATTAGCTCCCTATTTACTGACTATTCAGTAATAAGAATAATTAAGTAGTTTAAAGTAAATATTATGCCTTCCGTACCTTCCCTAAAGGAATCAACTTCTTATTGTTAACCCTTCATTTTATTTTTTTTATAAATACCCGTACATACGTGGATACAAGTTAATATGTGCGACATAGTTTAAATTAGTTATATAAACAGAAGGGCAGGAAAGATATTGTGAAAGTCATAATTTTATGTGGTGGAAAAGGATTAAGGATGCAGGGGATTTTAGAAAATATTCCTAAACCATTAGTTCAAGTTCAAGGAAAACCTCTCATTTGGCATATAATGAATTGGTATAGAAGATTTGGACATTATGAATTCATCTTACCATTAGGATATAGAGGTGAAAAAATTAAAGAATATTTCATGGACTATACATGGAAGGAACATGATTTTAATTTAGATTTAAAAAATAATCAGTACCAGTTGCTCGAAGAACCAGAAAAGTGGAATATAAAATTTATAGATACAGGAATTGAAACAATGACCGGAACCAGATTAAAAAAACTTGAAAAGCATATACAGGATGAGATATTTTTATTAACTTATGGTGACGGATTAGCAAATATAAATATTAATGAACTTATAAAATTTCATAAAGATAAAGGGAAAACTGCAACATTAACTGGCATTAAAAAAAGTAGTCAATATGGTTTATTACAGGTCGAAAATGGGATTGCTATAGACTTTAAGGAAAAGCCTCTACTTGATGCTGTAATAAATGGTGGTTTTTTTGTATTTAATAAAGAAATATTCAATTATTTAAATGATAATGATTGTATGCTTGAAGAGGAACCCCTACTTAATTTAATAAAAAACAATGAACTTTCAGTTTATGAGTACAATGATTTTTGGATTAGTGTTGATACACCTAAAGATCTTAAAGATGCAAATGAAAGCTGGAACCCTAACAAAATTAATTGAAAGGAATGAATAAACATTGAATTTTAGCGATAGAATGCAAAGTTTACCGCGCCCTTATACTCCCTCTACAGTAGAAAAAGATGTTCCGTTATCTCCAGATACTTCAGATGCTCCAGCTGTTAATTACTTAAAAAAATCTAAAATTAAAAAAATAAAACCTCTATTTTATAATAAACAGTTCCAATCTGGAAATCATTTTTGTGCCATAGTTGGAACAGAATACGTCTTAAAAATAATTGCCTTACGACAATCTCTAATACAAAATTCACAAAAATTCACATTATGGATTTGTTGTGTAGATTCATTCGCGTATTCAATATTGAAAGAAATGAACTTGAATAATGTAAATCTCTTACAGGCACATGATATAGAGGACGCAAGTTTGAAAGATATTAAAAGAAAAAGGGCAGTCAATGAATATTGTTGGACTTTAAAGTCCGTACTTATTGAGTATTTATTGGTAAATTATGATTTGCCATCTGTTCTTTATTGTGATGGTGATTTATATTTCTTCTCTGACCCTAACGCGATATTTGAAGAATGGGGCGACAATTCTATTTTTCTTTGTCCACAAAGAGACCGTGACTGGGTGGAAGAAAAATATGGAAAATACCAAGCTGGATTAATTGGATTTAAAAACGATTTCTACGGATTAAAAAGCGTACGATGGTGGAAAGAAAAATGCTTAGATTGGTGTAGCGCTATCCCTGATAATGGAAGATTTGGTGATCAAAAATATTTAGATTTTATCCCCATTTATTTTCCAAAAGTAAAAATCTCAAGAAATCTAGGTATAAATGCTGCACCTTGGAATTGTATTTATAATAACAATTATAAAATTGATAAAAAACAAGATGAGGTATACATCGAAACAGATAGACTAATTGTATATCATTTTGCGTGTATTAGCATTTTCAACGAAAAGGATTTTGATCTTTGGTCTTTAGATGAAATCTCAATACCAAATAATATATTACACCATATCTATACCCCCTATTTAGAACAAATTCAGTTTACCCTCAAAAAATTAACAGAAAAATTAGGTAAAAAAACAAAGCGACTATTAAGTGGTAAAGATATAAATGAGGCGCAAACTTTATATAAAGATTCACAATTAAGAAGAAAAATAAATCAATCAAATCATTTTATGAATTATTCAATGATTATAAGTCAAAAACGTTTAATTCAAGGTCTAACTTGTTATTATTCACTTGAAAATCATTGTCCTAATTTTACTGTATGGATCTGTTGTATGGATAATTTAACTTATCAAATTCTCACAAATCTAAAATTGAAGCATGCTATACTAGTTCATGTGAAAGACCTAGAAAATCATGAACTCTTAAGTATAAAAAATGAAAGAAGTTTACAGGAATACTGTTGGACATTAAAAGCTCCTCTGTGCCTCCATATTCTTAATAATTATTCTGAAGTTGATCACATTATATACTGTGATGCAGATATGTATTTCTTTGCAAAACCTAATATAATTCTAGATGAATGGTGGAAGTATTCTGTATTTCTTTGTCCACAGAGAGGCACTGCTGAACTGGAAAATGTACACGGTATGTATCAGGCGGGTCTAATAGGGTTTAAAAATGATCAAAACAGTAAAGATATTTTAACATGGTGGAAAGATAAGTGCCTAGAATATTGCAATGATGTATATGATATCGAGATGAATAGATGGGGAGATCAAAAATATTTAAATCACATCCCTGATATATTTTCTAATATCAAAATCCTGACTCACAAGGGTATTAACACTGCACCTTGGAATCTAATTTTAAATAATCATTCTCCTATAACAAAAGCAGAAAACAAGATTTTTATAGATCAAGATGAATTAATCACTTTCCATTTTGGGAGTATGCAAATTTTTAATACAAACGAATTTGATTTATGGAAACAAGAAAATGTAGAAATTGATCAATCAATTTTAGAATATATATATATCCCTTATATCAAAAAAATAAGAAATACATGTCGCGTTCTTCATAATATTTTTTCTCTTACTCCTTTATTTGCTGGACAATTAGATAAGTCCTCAGTAAAAAACTATTTTCAATACTCTTCCCCGCATTTCAGATAAAATCCATTCTCTCTTTTTATATAAATAGTATTATTTCCTGATTTCTATAAAACTTCTAATTAGAATTCCTTATTCCCTTTACCTAAAAATTATTTTTTAAGGAGACGAATGAAATTATATGAATATGATTGATCATTTCGAAAATAAAACATTTCTTGTCACTGGTGGATACGGATTTATTGGTTCTCATTTAGTACGAAGATTATTAAAATTACAAGCAAAGGTCGTTATTTTGGCAAGAAAATCATCGAATCCTTGGCGTCTTAAAGAAGTATTAAAAAGTATCAAACTGTATGAAGTAGATATACGCGATAAAATAAAAGTTCAAAATATTATAAAAAAAATCCGTCCAGACTATATTTTTCACCTTGCTGCATATGGGGTAAATTCAACTAATACAGATTACATGAATGCCATTGAGACGAATGTTGTAGGTACAATTAATATTATTCAAGCAACAAAGTCTATAGATTGCAAAAAGATTATTAATATTGGAAGCAGTTCTGAATATGGAAATAAATCAGAATCTATTCAGGAAGATATGGCACTAACACCAGTAGATATTTACGGAAGTAGCAAAGCAGCAGCCACTATACTCGCTCATCAAATTGCTGCTGACAATAATGCAAACCTTATAACCTTAAGACCCTTTGGAATATTTGGAGAAGGTGAAGAACCACATAAAATTTTTAGTTATATTATTTTACAGGTATTACAGAATAGAAATGTAGATTTAACCTTATGTAATCAATTAAGAGATTACTGCTATATAGATAACATTATAGATGCTTGTATGTTAACCATTGAAAATAATTCTATACAAAATGAGATTTTTAATATTGGAAGTGGTGAAATTCACCCTTTAAAACATTATGTGGAATTACTCTTTAAACACTTGCAGACAGATAAAAGACCCAATTATGGTGCATTATCCTATAGAACTAATGAAAGATGGATTTCTAAACCGAATATTAATAAAATCAAAAGTATGCTCTCCTGGGAGCCGCGCATAAATATTGAAGAAGGTATTATTAAAACTGTTAATTGGTATAAACATAATGCACATTTATATCTGGATGCATGAAAATATATTTCTAAGGTGTGAATCAATTGTTAAATAATAACTTTAATAATGTGTTTCATGGAAAAAAGGTTTTAATTACAGGTCACACCGGCTTTAAAGGCTCTTGGCTATCCATATGGTTAAAAGAATTAGGTGCGACTGTACTTGGATATTCTTTAAATCCGAAAAATAAAAAAGATAATTTTATAATAACAAATCTCCAAAACGATATAATTGATATTCGTGGGGATATTAGAGACTTTAATAAATTAAATAAAATTTTCAAAGAATATAAGCCTGAGATTGTATTTCATTTAGCTGCACAACCACTTGTTAAATATTCCTATGATTATCCTAAAAATACGTATGATATAAATGTTATGGGAACAATGAATATATTGGAAGCAATTCGTTTACATGAATCAACTAAAGTAGGAATTATAGTTACAAGTGACAAATGTTATGAGAACAGTGAATGGGTTTGGGGATATCGCGAAAATGATCCAATGGGCGGATATGACCTCTATAGCTCTAGCAAAGGATGCTGTGAACTTTTAATTTCTTCCTACCGTAACTCTTACTTTCCAGAAAAAAAATATGAGCATCATAAAAAAATAATCGCAAGTGTCCGAGCTGGCAATGTAATTGGCGGCGGAGATTGGTCAATAGACAGGATTATTCCTGATTGTATACGAGCACTAGAATCAAATCGTGAAATTGTTATTAGAAACACTAATGCAATAAGACCTTGGCAACATGTACTCGAACCCTTAAGTGGATATTTGCTTCTAACAGAAAAAATTTTAACAGACGGTATTCTTTTTTCTGGTGCATGGAACTTTGGTCCAAAACTAAATAATATTGTCTCAGTAAAAGAACTTGTTACTGATATAATAAAGACTTGGGGATGTGGGAATTGGACATCATCAAATGTACATCTAGAAGAATTTCATGAGGCAACATCCCTAAACCTCGATATAAGTAAAGCAAATTTCAAGCTCAATTGGGAACCAAAATGGTCCCTTCAACAGACTATAGATCATACATTAGACTGGTATAAAAATTACAATACGTACTCCAGTGCACAGATGAGAAATTTATGTATTAGCCAAATTCAACAATATTTGCAGTCTTAAGAAAAGAAAATTGTTTTTACATTAACAGAAAACCCTCTCACTAAATCAACATTTAAAAATACACTAGATCGCATTCTAAAACAACAAAATTACATTCATTAAGTATTCATGGTCTTGGACGTTCCTATACCGTACCTTTATTAAAAGCTGGCGTTGAACGATTAGGTCATAACAGCATTGAAATCACAGCCGATATTTATTCTCATATTACTCCTAAAATCATTGAGAATGAAGAAACTAAATATAATGCTTATATGGGGCAAGAAGTTAATATGGAAAAAAGCGAGACAAAGATAGTTTCCTTGATGGGACATATGTAACACGACCAAACAGAAAAAACCCTTGACACATTATGTGTCAAGGGTTTGAGACTCTTAGTAAAGAGTCATATATTGATCGCGTTCCCATTGGTGAACTTGCGTGCGGAACATATCCCACTCAATCTCTTTCGCTTCGATAAAGTGCTCAAGTAAATGCTCACCTAATGCGCCGCATACGATTTCGTCAGATTGTAATGTAACTAATGCTTGCGCTAATGTTGCTGGTAAGTCAACGATACCCGCTTCTTCACGCTCTTCTTTTGTCATAACATAGATGTTACGATCTACTGCAGCTGACGGAGTTAATTTATTTTTAATTCCGTCAAGGCCTGCTGCTAATAATGTCGCCATTACTAAATATGGGTTTGCTGCTGGGTCAACACTGCGTACTTCTACACGTGTACTTACGCCGCGAGATGCTGGAATACGCACTAATGGACTACGGTTTTGTGCAGACCATGCTACGTAACAAGGTGCCTCATATCCAGGTACTAGACGTTTGTAAGAGTTTACAGTTGGGTTTGCTACCGCTGTAAATGCTGGTGCGTGTTTTAAAATACCTGCGATAAAGTGACGAGCATCGTCACTTAATTGTAAGTCACCATTTTGATCGTAGAATACGTTTTCTCCATTTTTGAATAGCGATAAGTTACAGTGCATACCAGAACCGTTCACTCCGAATAATGGTTTTGGCATAAATGTTGCATGTAAACCGTGTTTACGAGCAATCGTCTTTACAACAAGTTTAAATGTTTGAATGTCATCACATGAACGAATCGCATTCGCATATTTAAAGTCAATTTCATGTTGCCCTGGTGCAACTTCATGGTGAGATGCTTCAATTTCGAAGCCCATTTCTTCAAGTTCAAGAACGATATCACGACGACAGTTTTCCCCTAAATCCATCGGCGCAAGGTCGAAGTATCCACCATTATCATTTAGTTCTAATGTTGGATTTCCTTTTTCATCAACTTTGAATAAGAAGAACTCTGGTTCTGGTCCAAGGTTGAATTCAGTAAATCCTAATGCTTCCATTTCTTTTAACATACGCTTTAAATTGTTACGTGGGTCACCTTCAAACGGAGTACCATCAGCATTGTAGATGTCACAGATTAGACGAGCTACTTTACCTTTTTCAGCAGTCCAAGGGAATACTACCCAAGTATCTAAGTCTGGATATAAGTACATATCAGACTCTTCAATACGAACAAATCCTTCAATTGAAGATCCATCAAACATCATTTTATTATCTAAAGCTTTCGTTAACTGACTAACTGGAATCTCTACGTTTTTAATAATCCCTAAAAGATCCGTAAATTGTAGACGGATATACTTTACATTCTCTTCTTTCGCTAAACGGAAAATATCTTCTCTAGTGTACTTTGCCATTATAAATTCCTCCTTAGTCCCTCTAAACACCTTCAGAATCAGTTATCTCTAGTGAAAAAACCTTGAAATATCACCTTGTCGTAATGAAGTTCGATTGAATCTGCCTGTATGTTGCAGTTCATCTCGAAGAATTTTACGAAGCTCAGATTTTGAAATTTCTTTCGATTCTTCTTTTACTTTCACTGCTTCTGTTTGATTTTCTTTCATTTGCAATACTTGTTTAATACCAGCCATATTTAAGCCTTGATCTAACAAATCTTTAATTTCTAACAACTTATCTACATCGTTAAATGAAAACAATCTACGATTTCCCTTTGTACGGGTTGGGAAAATTAAATTGTGCTCTTCATAGTAGCGAATTTGCCGAGCAGATAATTGTGTTAAATCCATTACAATACCAATAGGAAACAGCGGGGCAGAACGTCTATCTTCTTTCATTGTTTCAGTTCCTCCTTCGCCTTAACTGTTTCTCATTTTATACCATGTTATGTTTGATGTCAACAGATGTTAGCTTTTCTTACATGATTTTTTATAAATTTTTTCATTCTTTTTTAACATGGTACAAATCCCTTCTTCTATACAAAAAAGCTGTCGAAATCGACAGCTCCCTCTTACGAAATTGTTAATAGTTGTTTTTCAATTAACGCATCGATCGCGGAACAAATCGCAATCTTCACGTGAGAATAAGTTAACCCACCTTGTACATAAGCAACATACGGAGGACGAATTGGACCATCTGCTGACAATTCAATGCTTGCACCTTGAATAAACGTACCTGCAGCCATAATAACATCATCTTCATAACCTGGCATATAGTTTGGATACGGTGTAAAGTGAGAATTAATTGGAGATGCATATTGAATTGCTTGGCAAAATGCAATCATACGCTCTTTGTCATCAAATTGAACAGACTGAATCAAATCTGTTCTTGCAGCATTCCATGTTGGTGATGTATTCATTCCTAACTTCTCTAAAAATGCAGCTGTAAAGACCGCTCCTTTTAACGCTTGGCCAGCAACATGAGGAGCTAAAAAGAAACCTTGATACATTTCTTGTAAGCTATATAAAGACGCACCCGCTTCTGCTCCAATTCCTGGAGACGTTAAACGATACGCACAAGCTTCTACATATTGCTCTTTCCCAACAATGTAACCACCTGTTTTCACAATTCCACCACCTGGATTTTTAATAAGGGATCCTGCCATTAAATCCGCACCAACATGGCACGGCTCTAACTCCTCAATAAATTCTCCGTAGCAGTTATCTACAAATACAACAACATCTGGCTTAATTTCTTTTACAAAAGAGATCATCTCTTTAATTTCTGCAATTGTAAATGATGGACGAGTCGCATATCCTTTTGAACGCTGAATGCCAATCATTTTCGTATTTTCATGGATCGCAGCTTCCACAGCTTTAAAATCAACACGACCTTCTGTCGTTAACGGTACAGCATTATAGCCAATGTTATATTCTTTAAAAGAGCCAACACCTTTACCTCGCACACCGACAATCTCTTCTAACGTGTCATATGGTTTCCCAGTTATATATAATAGCTCATCACTAGGGCGTAAAATACCAAACAAAGCTGTTGAAATCGCATGTGTACCTGAAATAATTTGCGGACGAACAAGACCCGCTTCTGCTCCAAATACATCAGCATAAACTTTCTCTAACGTATCACGGCCAATATCATCATAACCATATCCTGTCGTTGGGATAAAGTGAGAATCACTAATTTTATGATCACGAAAACTTTCTAATACACGGAATTGATTACTTTCAATTACTGCATCAATGCGTTTATGTACACCTGTAATTTGTTCTTCTACTTCTTTTACAATAGGAGCGATTCTCCCTCCATTTTTCAAACGATCAAACATTGTTATTCTCTTCTCCTTTTTCCACTAAAAATCTCTTTAATTGCCCATTCAGCGGGGAATGACCAAATATATAACCTGTACACTCATAGAAGAATTCATTTTCTTTAAATTCCATCCCAGTTAATACAGTTTCTGTTTTTAAAAGCGCTAGTAATTTACCTTCGCTCGGAGGAATCATAGCCTTATACGATTCCATCTCTTCCATCATCTTCGTTTCTACCGATTCTTTCAGTCTTAATAAATCCACTTCCTCAAAAGCACTTGTCATAAGAAAATCACTTTTTGGAAACGGAATAAAATTCTGATGTAATTTATCCTTCTTATTGTAAACCGTAATAATTGGAATATGATCAATTTCAAGATCCTGTAGTAATTGTTTTACCGTCTGTTCATGCCCCACATAATTCGGATCTGCAGAATCAACGACGTGTAAAATCACATCGGCTTCACCTGCTTCTTCCAATGTAGAGCGAAACGCAGCAACCAATGACGTTGGCAAATCTTGAATAAAACCCACCGTATCAGTTAATAGCACCGTGTAACCACACGGTAATTGCATCTTTCTTGTCGTTGGATCTAACGTCGCAAATAGCAAATTTTCTTCAAACGTATCCGCTTCTGTTAATCTGTTAAACAATGTCGATTTCCCAGCATTTGTATAACCAATTAACGCAACTTGAAATACTTGATTATCCTTTCTACGCTCACGATATCTTTTCCGGTGCTCCACAACAACCTCTAGCTGTTTCTTAATTTCATCAATCCGGGAACGAATGTGACGACGATCTGTTTCTAACTTCGTTTCACCAGGACCTCTCGTACCAATTCCACCTCCAAGACGTGATAGCGCTAATCCTTGCCCCATAAGGCGTGGCATTGTATATTGCAATTGAGCTAATTCCACTTGAAGCTTACCTTCTCTTGATTTCGCACGCTGAGCAAAAATATCCAATATCAATTGCGTACGATCAATCACTCTTGCATCTAAAAAAGAGGATAAATTGCGAATTTGACTCGGTGTTAACTCATTATTAAATATAATAACAGCCGGTTCTAATTCTTCTGTCAGCGCCGCAAGTTCTTCTAATTTCCCCTTACCTATGTAAGTAGCAGGATGAAATTCAGGACGTTTTTGCGTTGTAGATACCAAAACCTCCGCACGGGCTGTCTTCGCGAGCGACGCAAGCTCTTTCATGGAATGCATAAACCGTTCATCATCATCTTGCGGCAATTGACAGCCAACTAATATGACTTTTTCTTTTTCTTCCATCAAATATGTTCACTCATCCTTTTCGAAAATTAAACCTTCTAATATAATAGCAGAGGAAGCACATTTCATCTAGTTAGCGGGGGAGAAAATTCATGGCATGGGAGATTTTTAGTATCATTGGTACAATTGCCTTCGCACTTAGCGGAGCTATTGTCGCAATGGAAGAAGATTACGATATTTTTGGGGTATATATCTTAGGAATGGCAACCGCATTTGGGGGAGGTGCCCTTCGTAACTTATTGATCGGTTATCCAATCGGTGCTTTTTGGCAACAAGACATGTTATTTCAAATTGCACTTTTGTCAATGACAATTATTTTTCTATTTCCAAATAAATTAATTACACATTGGAAACGATGGGAAAACATTACAGATGCCATTGGCTTATCGGCATTCGCTGTTCAAGGAGCACTTTATGCACAAAAGCTCAATTTACCTATTAGCGCCACAATCGTCGCATCTGTTTTAACAGGGATTGGCGGCGGTATCATTCGTGATTTATTAGCACGCCGCAAACCTCTCGTTCTTCGCGCAGAAGTATATGCATTTTGGACGATTTTAGCAGGATTTTTAATTGGCGCCAAAATCGTTGTTAGCGATTGGTCTTTGTACATTTTATTCATTTTGATTGTTTGCTTCCGTATGATCTCTATTCATTACAAATGGCATTTACCACACAGACGCTTAGATAATAAAGAGCGTTCTCTTCATAAACAGTAACTTCATCCCTTTACATACCGTAAAGGTTTTTTTCTTTTCTGACGTGTTTTTCTGTCCATAGTGTCCATACTAAATTTTAAAGCGAGGTGAATATAATGACAAACCACGTAAACAAAGGAGCTCAAAAGAGCTCGGTCAATCAAATTAGCTTCGATCCAAAATCCGCCCATGAAAAAAGCAAGAAGATGGAGCGGTATCATAGGGCATATCAACAAAAAGCTAAAGAAGAATAGGAGTGATTTAAGATGGCAAAAGGAAATAACAATCGCAATCGTGGACAAAGTAGTAGCGTTAATCCACAAGGACTTGCATCAGATGTAGCTGATCAAAGCCCAAAAAGCAAATTAGAACAACGAGCAAAAACCAAAAATACAAAATAAAACGCGATGCCTTTCTCTTCACATAAAGCAAACGCACAGTTTATGAACTGTGCGTCTCTTCTTCAAGCGTTAAATCACTACTTGATATCCCAATTAAATCATATTTATCGTATGCATCCTCTTGTAGTAAGCGCATCGCCTGCGTACGAATGGATTTCTCAACAATATTCCGGACATAGCGCCCATTACTAAATGATGTAATTTGTGATGAATATTTCACCGCATGTAAATGATCACGGAATTTCCACTCCGCCTCTTTTGATAACTGATATTCTCGTTCATCATACATTCTCTTTCCAATTTCGAGCAACTGATTTACTGTATAATCCGCAAACTCAATAATAAACGGAAAGCGCGATTGTAATCCTGGATTTAAAGATAGAAAATGATTCATTTCTCTTGAATATCCCGCTAAAATTAAAACAAATCCATGCTGCTTATCCTCCATATGTTTAACAAGTGTATCAATCGCTTCTTTTCCAAAATCTTTCTCTCCACCACGCGCTAACGAATACGCTTCATCAATGAACAATATTCCTCCCATGGCTTTTTTAATTAAATCTCTTGTTTTTTGAGCTGTATGCCCAATATATTCTCCCACAAGGTCCGCGCGTTCTGCTTCGACTAAATGCCCTTTTGATAAAATATTCATCTCAAATAATAATTTCCCAATCATTCTTGCAACAGTTGTTTTTCCTGTTCCCGGATTTCCCTTAAATAACATATGAAGCACTTGCTTTTCTGACTTCAAACCGATTTCTTGCCTTTTCTTATTCACATAAATCCATGCATAAATTTCTTTTATTATTTTTTTTATATCTTCCATTCCAATAAGTTTACCCATTTCCTCTTCGATTCGCTGCAGCATCTCATGCTTCGTAGAAGTTTCATTTGAAATTATCGGCTTATTTTCTGAAGCAGGTACTGAAAATTTTTTCCGGTGATTTAACACGATATTAATTTGATTATTATTTTTCTTTCGCATCGATTGTTCCATACAATCACCTCTTTTATCAACTCACCAAATAGTATTATTAATATTTCCACTTCCCCTATAAATAACTATTTTCAGAAAAATTTGCTATAATATAAGAAAAAACAGGGTGGTGGGAATATGGAAACAAAGGATCTTCATGATACGGTACAAGCTTTTTCTGCCTTTTTATTAAATAAAGGTCGAAAACCCTCAACCATCAAACGTTACGTCTATGATATTGAAGATTTTGGGAATTGGTTAAAAAAAAATAAAAAGCTTTCCTCTAGTAATATATGGGCTACACTTTGTACAAAAGACTACGAAGATTATTTTTCCGACTTAAAAAAGAAACGACATTACTCTGAAAAAACAATGCACCGTGTATTTATTGTCTTAAATAGACTATATCAGTTTTTAAACCTCCCAAATCCATTAAAGGATATGGAACTCGTCATCCAACCTAATCGTGCGTTACGCGATGAAGATTTCATTTCAAAAGAGGACGAAAAACGCTTAAAACATACCCTGACTTCATTAGAAGGATTATCAGAGAAGCAACGTCCTGTCCGTCCCTTACTAATGGATCGTAATATTTCTATTGTGAATTTACTCATTGACTACGGCTTATCCCTACAAGAACTTGTATCATTAAATATGCATCACGTTCATTTTGAAACAAATACAATTTCCATCCCAGCTGTAGCAGGTGTTGAAAGAACCATTAATTTAACTCACAACGACAAAAAACAACTATATAACTATTATAAAAAAATCCCTGAACCAGTTCGTCCCAAATACCATAGTGATGACCCACTGTTTGTAGCATTTGATTTCAACCGTAACACATATCGCTGGGTGTACGAAAACGATGCCCCAAAAGCACTAACAGAAATAGCTGTTCAAAAAATGATTCGTCTTGAAGTAGCTCGAGCAAATTTACGCAAAGGAATTTCTGGTCAACACTTTCGGAACACTTTTATTTTACGTTTAATTGAGCAGCACATTCCAGAACAAGAAATCATGAAACGTGTTGGTTTTAAATCAAAAATTTCCTTAAAAAGGTATTATCAATACGCAAAACAAAAAGAAAACGCCTCATAAATAGGCGTTTTTACTATTTTTCATACAAACAGCCCGTTCCCCTATTCCTTTTTATATTTAACTTGCATCTACTATGATAGGTTTTTCAGCATCTAAATTAGAAAGGAGAATTTTAATGTCTCATTTTAACGATAATCTGAAAAAGACTTCAAAACCGTATTTCCCAACACAACCTCTCCGTATTCCGGCAGTTCATTATACCCCTATTCCTGAATTATACTTAAATCTTTTTTCCGATACTTTAAGTGACTTAACTAATATTATTCCAGCTGTATTTTCCTATCCAATACAATCTAACATAAAAGAATTTATAAACTTATTAGAAATAATAAAAGGGTTCCTGGAACGCTTAAACTTAACACTTACACAGCGAGAAACCGGCATCGCAATTGTCGAAAATTTAATTACTATTTTGGAAAATCAGCCTTTTGTAGCAAATGCAACATATATTGAATTACAAAACTTGCTCAACTTTTTACTGTATACCACTAAATTATTTAAAATCAATCATCGTGTATTCAAAAAAATCATCGTGCAAATAAAAAATTTACAAATTACTTCACTACAAATTGCGCCAATTGGAATGACTGGACCTCGAGGCGAACAAGGGCCTCAAGGTGAGATAGGACCTCAAGGCGAACAAGGGCCTCAAGGTGAGATAGGACCTCAAGGCGAACAAGGACCCCAAGGCGAACAAGGAACTCAAGGCGAACAAGGGCCTCAGGGCGAACAAGGACCCCAAGGCGAACAAGGGCCTCAGGGCGAACAAGGACCTCAGGGCGAACAAGGGCCTCAGGGCGAACAAGGACCCAAAGGCGAACAAGGGCCTCAGGGCGAACAAGGACCCCAAGGCGAACAAGGACCCCAAGGCGAACAAGGGCCTCAGGGCGAACAAGGACCCCAAGGCGAACAAGGACCCCAAGGCGAACAAGGGCCTCAGGGCGAACAAGGGCCTCAGGGTGAACAAGGGTCTCAGGGTGAACAAGGGCCCCAAGGCGAACGAGGGCCTCAAGGCAAACAAGGACCTCAGGGTAAGCGAGGACCTCAAGGCGAACAAGGTACCCAAGGCGAACAAGGGCCTCAGGGTGAACAAGGACCCCAGGGTGAACAAGGGCCTCAGGGCGAACAAGGACCCCAAGGCGAACAGGGGCCTCAGGGTGAACAAGGGCCCCAAGGCGAACAAGGACTCCAAGGCGAACAAGGACCTCAAGGCGAACAAGGACCTCAGGGCGAACAAGGACCTCAGGGCGAACAAGGACCTCAGGGCGAACAAGGACCTCAAGGCGAACAAGGACCTCAGGGCGAACAAGGACCTCAGGGCGAACAAGGACCTCAGGGCGAACAAGGACCTCAAGGCGAACAAGGACCTCAGGGCGAACAAGGGCCTCAGGGCGAACAAGGACCTCAGGGCGAACAAGGACCTCAAGGCGAGCGAGGACCTCAGGGCGAACAGGGGCCTCAGGGTGAACAAGGGCCTCAGGGCGAACAAGGACTCCAAGGCGAACAAGGGCCTCAGGGCGAACAAGGACCCCAAGGCGAACAGGGGCCTCAGGGTGAACAAGGGCCTCAAGGCGAACAAGGACTCCAAGGCGAACAAGGGCCTCAGGGCGAACAAGGACCCCAAGGCGAACAGGGGCCTCAGGGTGAACAAGGGCCTCAAGGCGAACAAGGACTCCAAGGCGAACAAGGGCCTCAAGGCGAACAAGGACCTCAGGGCGAACAAGGACCTCAGGGCGAACAAGGACCCCAAGGCGAACAAGGACCTCAGGGCGAGCGAGGGCCTCAAGGATTTAACTTTCCGGTAACTACAGCTGTACTAAAAAATACACTTCCACAAACTATAAAACCCAATCAAAACGTCCGGTTCAATCTTACTTCTAACATAAATAACATACACTTCGATGCAACAGACACAATCACAATACTTGAAGATGGTGTATATGTCATTGACTTTTCAGCTTCAACAATATTTTCAGGTTCAGCTCCCTTCGGCTTTGGCATTTCCATTAATGGCAACATACCTTCTGATAACTTTTCAGCAAATGCAATTGGAAGTTCAATTACATTTTCCACAATTGAAACATTGAAAGCCCGAAATACGATTACTATTCAATCTACTGCTAATACAATTACTATTCCCGATACAGGCAATACCACTGTTAAACTCACTATCTTCCGCATTCATTAAAGGGTTTCTACATTATATAAAGTGACACTTCCATTAGTGGGGGTTACTGCCCATTAATGCAAAATAAAAATAAAAAAGAGCGAATTTCTCGCTCTTTTTTTGATATGTACAATTTTTTCTACTCTAATTCAATTGAAACGTTTTTTTGCGGAACAAATGTGGAAATAGCATGTTTATAAATAAGCTGTTGCTTACCTTCTGTTTCCAATAAAACTGTAAAGTTGTCAAACCCTTTAATTAATCCACGAAGCTGGAAACCATTTAATAAGTACAGCGTCACAAACGTATTTTCTTTACGGAGTTGATTTAAAAACTGATCTTGAATATTGATTGATTGCTTCATGTCGAATCCTCCTCTTTTTCTCTACTTACTTATTATTCGACTTTAGTTGTAGCTTTCCTTCTATGTATCGCAAAATTTCTGCTGTTTTTTCACCGTCGGTAACATCAAACCATGTCACATCCATTTTATTACGGAACCATGTTAGTTGACGTTTTGCATAGCGACGTGAATTCGTTTTTAATCGCATTATCGCTTCTTCTAGCGAAATATGCCCTTCGAAATAATTATATAATTCTTTGTAGCCAATTGCTTGAATGGATTGGCAATCTTGGACTCCATTTTCATATAAAGTATTCACTTCTTGCAACAATCCTTGTCCGACCATAAGATCGACACGCAAGTTGATGCGATCATATAACATTTCACGATCCATAGTCAAGCCGATTAACGAAACATCATATAGCAACTCATTTTCCTGCTTTTCAAGTTGATCACTCATCTTTTGCCCTGTCGTATGGAAAATTTCTAGAGCTCGAATGACACGCCTTACATTATTCGCATGAATACGACTCGCACTTTCTGGATCTACCTCTTGCAGCTTCTTATGTACATATTCTACACCATGTTCTGTCGCTAGTTTTTCCAGTTTCTCTCGATATACAGGGTCTCCAGCCTCATCTGTAAACTGATAGTCATATAAAACTGATTGTATATAAAGACCGGTACCCCCAACAATAATTGGTAGTTTCCCGCGTTCTGTAATTTCTCGAATATGGCCTCGAACAAGCTCTTGAAATTCCGCCACAGAAAATGAATCTTCTGGATTTTTAATATCGATCATGTAATGCGGAATTCCTTCCATTTCTTCCGTTGTTACCTTAGCTGTCCCGATATCCATCGTACGATAAATTTGCATCGAATCTCCGCTAATGATTTCACCATTTAACGCTTTTGCAAGATCAATGCTTAATTTTGTCTTTCCCACCGCAGTCGGTCCGATGATGACAGCAACTTTTTCACGTTGCAGTTCTCCCATATACTTCAACTCTCTTTATGTAATCTTATCCATCTGATCATTATATCCAATCTTACCAATTTTAATAGTCACAATGCAAGTTCTTTCAATACGGTAAATAAAATTCCAAAATAAGAATGATTAATAAAACCTTAACCAGTAGGATCATCTTCTTCCCCCACTGATTTTCACGCCTAACCAATCAGGCTTTTCTAGAGATTCTCTCCTCCAACTATCTTCCTCCCCTCTTTCTGAATCTTGAGGTGAAGATTTTACTACCCCCGAATAGCGAGATAAAGTGAAACTTCCATCAGTGGGGGTTTCTTCATCCACCACTGATAGTTAGTTGAACGAATCGGGCATTTACGGTCAGTTGTCCCCACCTATCTTCCTCGTTTCTCTCTGAATCTTGAGGTGGGGGTCTTACTGCCCGCAAATAGCGAGATAAAATTGACATAGTTTGTCCAACGATACATATACATGATAAAAAGTAAGATTGGAGAGGATATAATGAAAATCGGACAAGCTGCTATTAATTTTTCAACATTAACGGAAGAACTCATTTTAGCAACAGCATTAAAAGAAAAGAACTGCTCACAAGAAGAATTATATTTCGCTTTAACCTGCTTACTACGTTCCTTTCATACATTATTCAATAACCAAATTTTAGACGAACCAACTAAACAATATGCACAAACCCAATTTTACAGTGCATATAAGATTATTACAGGGCGAACTGTATATCCATTTTAACAAATTTTAAATAACAAAATGGCTGTTAGGAAATTCCCAACAGCCTGAAAGACCAGCACTCAATATTTGAATGCTGGATTTATTTTTTAACAACAATAGCATTATTTTAAAATTTTCACTTTAACAGATTTACGTCCCCATTTGTTAGCAGCTGAATCAGAGCCAACTAGAACGTCGATACAGTTACCTTTAATTGCACCGCCAGTGTCACCAGCGATTGCTTCTCCATATCCTTCTACCCATACTTTTGATCCTAGTGGAATCACTTTCGGGTCAACAGCGATCATTTTCATGTTCGGATTTGCTGTTAGGTCATGACCCATTGCAGTTAATACACGACCGCCATATGTGCCATTTTCGCTCGGATGAGCTGTATATGCTGTAGCTTCAACTGTTAGCTCACGACCACCTGCAGGAGCATTTGTTGTTGCTGCTTTTACTGCTGGCTTAGGAGCCGGTTTTTCTTGTGCTACTGGCGCTTGAGGTTGAGTTTGAGCTTTAACAGGTGCTTCAGCTTTAGCTGGAGCTGGCGTTTCTTGTTTTTCAATAACAGGTGCTGTACCTGTTAAGAAAGGAACATGAACATAAGCCGTTTTCCCGTTATATTCGAATTGTAACCACCCATTTTGTACTTGGTTCGTTGTTTTAATCATATCGTCTTTCTTAAGCGTACCAAGAATTTCTGAGTTTGCGTTCGCTTCAGCACGTACGTTTAATACGTTTGCTGTTACGTAATAAATGCTTTTTGTGAATTCTGCACTTACGAATACGTCTTTACCATTTAATTTGATTTGTGACCATCCGTTTTCTGTATTTGTAACATCTAATTTATGACCATTTAATACTTTACCTACAACTTGTGATTCAGTAGTTGGGTTCTCGCGTACATTTAATACTTCTGTTGTTACAACAGTTTCTGCTTGTGCAGAAGTAGTGAAAATCCCAAGACCAAAAACCGCTGCCGCTGCTATACCAATTAATTTTTTCATGAATAGCCTCCATTCGCTTTGTTTTCGTGTCCTCATTATAGCAACAGTTTTTTAAGAGGTTTAAGATATCACACAATTACAAACGATTCGTAATCAATCATTAATGCTTTGTAATATAAAATAGAATAAAAGAAAATAGTATTCTATATGTATTTTCAAGAGTTTCAATCGTTTTTTTCTTTTAAAAAGTCATATTTTTTTGCAATAAAAGTAATAGTATTACCATCTTGTTACAAAAAAACACTGAAACATTACAAATTCCAGTTACATTATGTCTTTTTATGCAATAAATCTTTTGTATTTTAATATTCGTATATAGCTGACATTAAAACTCAAAAAGGACAGCTATCCTTTCATTATCAAGACCTAAATTAAAAAAAGATAAATAAATTAAAGGAGATTACATATTTTATATGACTAATATGTAATCTCCTTTCTTATTCCACAATCGCGCCCGACTGTGGTAGATACATTATCCTCAATTACTTCTTTGAATTAAAAACAGTTCATAATTAATCTCCTCGCATTATTTTTCTTTTAACATTGAATACTTTCGATAAACTTTATAGAAACTGATACCAAAAAAAACAAACAGAAGTGTGGGAGACAACTTCACAAGGACAAATGGAGTTTCAAATAAAAATGCCTTCCAAAATAATGAATCTTTCATATTCCAAAGACCTTCATGATATAATCCCGAATCCTTGTAAAACATATAAGAATAAGCTAAACACAGCGTACCCAACCAAAATGAATAACCCATTAATCTTTTATAATAATTACCCTTTGATTGGCGATCCGAGAAGATTTCATTTTGATCATCATCTTCTTTTTGCCAATACCGTATTCCACTAAGCCAGGCCCCCTTTATATAGTTCCAACCGAAATCCTTATATATCCCTTTGTATTCAACCAACTTTTTCTTAGGTAAATAATCTTGATAATCAAGTCGCATAACATATCTCTTGTCAGTTTTTTCGAAAGTGTATATTCCTAATCCACTAATATTTGTACAACGATAGCCTTTTTGTAATTGCTCGTTCAGCCATTGCTCCTCTTTTTCAATATCAAAAAACATCTTAAATTTCTTCATTCGATTCACTTCCTTCGTACAGGGATAAAATATGCAATAGCCTGTTTTGTTCCATTTTCAAAATGGCACTTCCTTCCGCAGTTATCATATAAACTTTTCTCCGACCTGACTCTCCAACAGGCTCAATCCAACCATGCTTATTCAAGTTTTCAATCGCACCATATAATGTACCAGCTGCTAAAATAACAGTACCGTTACTTATCTTTTCTATCTTCTGCATTACGGCATAGCCATGGAGTGGCTCACGCATAGCTAATAAAATATAATGCATGGTTTCAGACAACGGTAATAATTTATGTTTCATATCCTCATCCTCTATTCAGTTTGACTATATAGTTCAACTTAATAATAACATAATACAGTTCAACTGAATAGTCAACGACATTTTCAAAATCAGTCAAAGAAACTTAAAGTAAAAAGCTTGATAACAAGGGGGAAATCAATCTAAAAAGTCGCTTTCCCTTACGTAAGGAAAGCGACTTTTTGTGTAGTCTTATTCAATTAAATGGCCCGATTGTTGGAGAAGGAGAACGACGTTCTCCTATTGACTATAACTTCTTATATACATCTGCGTAAGCTACTTTCATTTGCTCTCTTAATTGCTTATTTTCATCTTCCAATTGCTAATTTTTCCTTTTTAGGGAAGCGATCAGGGCATCCTTGTTACTTTCATTCATTTCTCGCTTTACTTGTTTCGGTGTAGGCACTTGTGACTGTTGATTTCGTAATGTTTCAATTCTCGAACGAAAGCTCTTGTTGTTATAGAGTGTTGCTTTTGATACATCAGCTTCGCTAGATACACTGTTAAAGTTTATTTTTTCATTTGCCTCTATAAGCCTTTTAATGGCTTCATCTACTTTTTTATGGGTATTTGCTTTACGTTTGGCATGAATTACTTTCAAATGTGCAGAACGGTCATATTCAGCCATGTTTAACACCTAACTTTCGTTTCATGCGGTCTTGTCTACCAAAGATAACATTTCCTTCTTGGAGGGTATTTAAAATGTTTTGGTAACGTAGTAAATTCTTTTCGTTCTTCTCCGCGATATCTTCTCGACCTCGTTGTTTTGCTATTTCAATTGCCTTCCTGGTTGTTTTAATGTGCAGTTTATACTTTTGTTTATCTAATTTTGAAAAGCCAACTGCTAAATCCTTACATGGTGTTTGGTTAACACCACAAGTAAGACAAGGTGGTGCTTCCATATGAGGGCAACTTCCATTTAATCGAGCGTGACACGTTCCATAAGGGTTGTCCATCGCATTTAACTTATGATCCTGCCATAAGGCATCCAATATATCTGTTGGAATATCTTCTCCTGCTTTAATTTCTTGTACTTCACCATTTAAGTCAAAACTAAAAACACCTTGCTTTATGACTGACTCAAATGCTTTTCTTTTTGTATCATCTAATAGCTTTGCATACCGTAGGGTCATTTCAGGTGATGAGTGAGCCAATAACTCTTGTACTGTTAGAATATCCGCGCCACCATTCAACATTTTTACTCCATAAGTATGTCGGAACTGGTGAGTTTTGAAGTGAAATAAGTCGCCATTTTCATCCTTAATGTTTTTTTGATGTGCTAATTGATTTAAATAATCTCTAATAAAACCTTGGGTAAATGGTTTACCTTTTCGTGTACCACGATAACGAACAAAAACATACCCTTCGGGATTGTTGTCTTGATTGCTAAGTTTTTTGGATTTCTCGATAAGGACCGCTAGAATATTTGCTAATTCATCATCAATTGGAATTCTATGCCCTTTTACATATGTTTTTTCAATATCCGTTTCAATAGAATATTTTCCATTGAGTTTTACTAAGCAATCAGAAGTTAAACCTAATACATCAGAAATTCTAAGTCCTGTTTTAAAAGCAATCCATATCACCGGTATAACATCACTATGTAGATCATTGAGTTGAGTAAAGAGTTGCTCTAATACATAGTCAGGTATATAGTCAATTTGATCAATTGATTTTTTTCTTAACTTCGGTTTATCTTCTGGAAAAATCAATAATCGTACAGGCGTTTCAGGCGCAATGTCGTATTCATATCGCTGAATATCTTCAAGAAACTTTTGTAAGATTGACAATGCTGTATTTATATATAGCTCAGGATGCGAGTTCCGTTGTTTTAAATTATTTTTAGCGTATTCATGTAAGTGTTTAATATACTTTTCAATATGTGTTCTTTTTAAAGGCTTTAAATTCTTCCATGCTGGTTCTAATGAAAATATAAAAGTAAAAAACTTTGATAAGTAATTCTGATAAATCGTTGCTCTACCGAATGAAAAATTATTTTTGCTAAGCAATCGCTGTTTAACATACTTTTTTACTTGTTCTTGAACCTTTCTGTCAATCTTTGAGAAATCGAGGTAATAGTTGGGCCTGCTTTTGTTATAATTAATATCGTATTTCTCATGTAAAATACGAACATCCCATCTATCTTTTTCCCATCCATCTTGTTTATCAGTGTATTGGGAGAGTGTAGTATAAATAGTTCTTAGAAAACCGGCTACTGGGGTTTTAATATAACTATCATAATTGAATTTTTTTCGATTATAATGAGTTTTAATTCCTTTATTATGCAACCAAAACAAATACTCTTTTTCAGTTTTATCGATATCCAACTCCAATAGGGATGATTGTTTGGCATATTTTTCGTTTAAGAATTCCGACATTCGTTTTAACGGTGCATTATTACCATTAAATATAGTCTTAATTGTCCATAAATCGTTAAACAATTGCTGATAATAGACATATTTCACTTCTAAATTGATTGAAGGATTGCAAAATCGAAAACGAACATTTTTGGCTGGAAAGTTATGGTTTGCTATCAATTCTTCGAATTGCTTGATTCCACCGATAAAGTTAATATTCCATTCGTCATTAACTAAGAAGTAAGGATTAGTTACTTGTTCAATGGAAACAGAACCATCTACATGTATTATTTTTTCGTTATAAGCTGAAAGTTCTCGTTGTAAACCTTCGTGAAAGTCTATGTTTTCTACCTGAACATTTTTGATTTGTTTCATGCAATAATTCCTCTCAATTATTTTTATTTATGCTAAATTCGGACTGTGCTTTATTCCAATCTTCTCTAATATCTTCATCCGAAGGATGTAGGTATAGGTTCATTGTTGTTTGAATTTGAGAATGTCCTAATCGTTCTTGTACTTGCTTAATATCCTTTGTTTTCTGGTAGAAAATTGTAGCGTGTGTATGACGAAATAGGTGAGGATGTAGGCTTATCTCTGTTTTCTTTTTTAAACGCTTAAATAGAGACTCAACGTTCCAATATTCCATTGGTTTTCCCACATCTTTTCCTCTCAGTTTTACAAAAACAAAGTTTGAATCCAATTCTAATTCATCAAGCACTTCATACAAGTAATCATCATATAAATCCATTAAGGATGGTGATACATAAATTTCACGTTCTCCTGTTTTTAACATCGCACCGTTTTCTAATTCCCCTCGTTCCACCAAACGAATCCGATGCCCTTTTTTATGGTCATAAACAAAATCCTCCATGAAAAGAGAGAGAGCTTCTCCAATACGCAATCCCGTTTCAAATAACAGCTGAATTAAGAATTTATCTCGTATATTAGTAGTTGCTTGTAATACTTGTTGTACTTGTTCTTTTGTGAGGGTTTCTACTCTTTTGCGTGGTTCTTTTAACTTCAATATGTTTCTGTTTGATGGCTTGTCCCTATTAACATGGTGTAAAAAACTTTTGTAACGTGAGTATCCTCCTGTAAATACTTGCTTCATTAACTTTTCCATCATGTCATTTTGTACTTCTTCATTTCGATAGAGGTATTCATAGAAGTTTGCTATAACGGTAATTGTATGGTTAATTGTTTTTTCCGTTCGCTTTGCTTTCTTTTGTTGGAGAGGAGTGACATTTGAACTCTGATAGGGGCTTCTTAACCACCCTACAAAGTCAACTAAATCTTCTAATCTAATAAACTTGTAATCTTTGTTTGTTTCTTCTAAGTAGGTATAAAAATGTTTTAAGGAGTAACAATATGCTTTTTGAGTATTGGGTCTTTTCCCTGTCTTATCTAAATACTTTATATATTTCATAACTGGCATTACAGGGAATCCTTCTTGATCCAGTAATATGTATCTTTTGCTGTTATTCTCTAAGACAACCTCTTGCACCCTCATAGTACTTCACCCCTAAAAAGATATTAACGCTCGGTCTAAAGACCTCACGACGCATCCCACTATGGGATACGTCCTCCACCTTAAGTGTACATACTTTTCTAAATATTATATACATATTGAACTGTATTTTTAATATCTGTATAACTTATCTGATATGTATAAGAAAAGAGGATATATGCTCATATATTGAACATAATATCCTCTTCCAAGTTTAGTCTATTTAATAGTTAAGCAGCTGTCCTTTTTGAGTTTTATGAAATTTTCTTTTTCCATCCCCCTAGCATAAGAGCCGATACTACAGAACCTATTAATATAGAAAGAATATATAAAACTGGTTTATTTACTAATAATATGACAAATATTCCACCGTGTGGCGCTGGCAATGTAATTCCAAATAACATCGATAATGCACCAGCGAGACTTGAGCCAACAACACAACTGACAATCACACGAATTGGATCAGCTGCTGCAAATGGTATTGCCCCTTCTGTAATAAATGATGCTCCCATAATATAGTTTGTAAAACCTGATTTACGCTCTGCTTCTGTAAATTTCGCTTTAAAGAATGTCGTCGCAAAGGCAATCGCAAGCGGAGGTACCATTCCACCAGCCATAACAGCGGAATGCACACCAAAGTTTCCAGCCTCAATTGCAGCAATCCCAAATGTAAATGCTGCTTTATTAATAGGGCCTCCCATATCAACAGCCATCATTCCACCTAAAATAAGTCCTAATAATATAGCATTTGCACCACCTAACCCATTTAACCAACTCGTTAATGCCTCATTTAATGCCACAACAGGAGGGTTTACAACTTTCAACATTAATAACCCTGTAAGTAACAAACCCAGTACCGGATATAATAAAACAGGTTTAATTCCTTCTAATTGCGCTGGTAAACCTGCTAATATTTTCTTTAAACCAAGTACAATATATCCAGCTAAGAAACCAGCAATTAATCCACCTAAAAATCCTGCATTGTCTTGCGCTGCTAAAAAACCGCCAACAATACCAGGCATAAACCCTGGACGATCCGCAATAGAACTCGCAATAAACCCAGCCAATATCGGAACAAGGAATTGGAACGCCCCTTTACCACCAATTGACATTAACGTTTCTGCAATCGGTCCTTTAGTATCGATCCCACCGAAGAAAAAGGCTAGTGCAATTAAAATACCACCACCGACAACAAACGGTAGCATATTACTTACACCGCTCATCAAATGCTTATAAATACCAAATCCTTTTTCCTTCTCTGTTCCCTCTACTTTTCCACTTTCTTTTATTCCTTTAAAAATTGGAGCTTCTTGATTCACAGCTTGATGGATCAACTGCTCTGATTTCCGAATACCATCTGCAACTGGTACTTGAATCACATGCTTTCCAGCAAAGCGATTCATTTCTACTTGCTTATCTGCGGCAACAATAATAGCTGTTGCACGCTCAATATCTTCTTTTGTTAACCCATTTTTCACACCAGTAGAACCGTTTGTTTCGACCTTAATCGCAATTCCCAATTCCGCTGCTTTCGCCTTTAGACTATCCGCGGCCATATATGTGTGAGCGATACCAGTCGGACAAGCTGTTACCGCTAGTACATACGGTTCATTTCCTTCGGGCTTTGTTACTTCACTAAGTTCATCTTCTTGTTCGTTTTCATTTTCTTCTTCATCGAACAATTCAAGAAGCTCCTCTTCACTTTTTGCTTCTAATAACTGTTTACGAAAAGTTTCGTCCATTAACATCGTAGATAAGCGAGATAGCGTTTCCAAATGTGTATTATTTGCTCCTTCGCTAGCCGCAATCATAAAGAATAAATGAGCTGGTTGTCCATCAAGCGAATCATAGTTGATACCGCTTACACTGCGTCCAAAACAAATAGCTGGTTGTTTGACCGCTTTTGTTTTTGCATGTGGAATAGCAATTCCTTCACCAATTCCAGTTGTACTTTGCATTTCACGCTGTAAAATGGCCTCTTTAAATTCCGCTTGACTGTTCAATCTCCCTGCCTTTTCTAGTTTCCCTACTAATTCATCGATGACAGCCTCTTTTGCTGAAGCTGTCAAATCCATGATAATTGTATCCCTTTTTAAAAGCTCTGTAATTTTCATATTCTGTTCCCCCTACCGCTTTGTAATCATTACTTGCGATAATAATTCCTCTACTTTATCTTTCGTACATAAATCCGCTGAAAAAGCTGTTGCACTTCCCGTTGCTACGCCATAGCGAAATGCTTCTTCAACATCTTTCATTTTTTCATATATCCCCACAAAACCAGCAACAAGAGAATCACCTGCTCCAACAGAATTGATAACTGTTCCTTTTGGTACGGTTGCCTCATATACTCCTTCATTTGTAAACAATAAAGCTCCATCTCCTGCCATAGAAACAATTACATTCTGTATACCTTGCTCAATTAACTTTTTACCATATGGAATAATTTCTTCTATTGTTGAAAGCTTTTTTCCAAATAACTCTCCAAGCTCATGATGGTTTGGCTTTATTAAAAATGGCTTATTTTGAATTACATGCTGAAGCACACTTCCACTCGCATCAACAATAACGTTAATGTGACGTTCTGCTCCAAAAGTAGCAATTGTTTCATAAAATGTTTTTGGAATTGACGCTGGAATACTGCCAGCTAATACAAGATAATCATCAGCCTGCATTTTTTCAATTTTTTTCATCAACTGACCGAGCTGTTCATCCGTAATAACAGGCCCTTGCCCATTCAGTTCTGTTTCTTCCTGTCCCTTTATTTTCACATTAATGCGTGAATCTCCATCTACATGAACAAAATTCGTCTTAACGCCTTCACTTTTCAAAACATCTTCAATAAATTGGCCTGTGAATCCACCTATAAAACCAAGCGCTGTATTCTCTATTCCAAGCCGATGAAGCACACGGGATACATTAATCCCTTTCCCACCAGGAAATTTCATATCTTGTTCCGCTCGATTGACAGTTCCCAGATTGAAATACTCTGCTTGTACAACATAATCAATCGATGGATTTAAAGTAACTGTATAAATCATCGTTTATCAACCTCAATTACATTTGTTTTTCGCTTATATTCTTCTTGCTCTTCTTCTAACACATTTGTAATAATTGTCGCTTCTTCAATACTTGCAATTTTCGCAAATGCAACTTCCGCAAATTTACTTTCATCTATTAAAAAATAACCTTCATTGGCTAATGTTAATGCTATTTTTTTTAGCAATGCTTCTTCAGGATCCGGTGTTGTATATCCAAGCTGTTCATGCACACCATTCGCCCCTAAGAAACACTTATCAAATCGATACTGCTGCATACTTTCCTGTGCCATTGCACCAATTAATGCTTTTGTCCGACTCTTCATCATCCCACCAAGCAAGTAAGCACGAATATTATTTTCAACTAACGCTTCAATGTGCATCAGTCCATTTGTCACAACTGTAACTTCTTTATCTATTAAATATGGAATCATTTCAAAAGTTGTACTTCCTGCATCTAAATAAATACAATCACCTTTTGCTACAAAAACCGCAGCATGTTTAGCGATTTTCTTTTTCATTTGAATGTTTTTGGCCGATTTTTCAACCATCGTAGGCTCTTCACCTTTTCCAGTTAATACAGCAGCACCGCCATGTACTCTTTTTAATAAACGCTCTTTTTCTAATTGCGCTAAATCACGACGGATCGTTGATTCTGAACTTTTAGTTTCTTCCACCAACTGTTGTAATTTCACTACTTTTTTCTCTTTCACAAGCTGTAAAATTAGCTGATGACGTTCAGGAGTTAACATATCACTCACCTCTTCTTTGATTACATTATAATGAAACCGAATTCAAAAATCAATCATAAACAATCAAATTCATTCAAAATAAATCACTAACCGCTCAATAACAATCAAAAAAACCTTCTTGATACGTAGCAAGAAGGTTTTTCAAATTATCTTTATCCTTTACAATGAAGCTCTATAAATCGCTATCACATCTTGTTTATTTAACTTTTTAAAATGACCAAACTCACCATAAACCATTGCTTTTTCAGCCATTACATCAATTTTCTCTTCTCCAATTTCATAATCAGCTAAACGAGACGGTGCTTCAATTGATATCCAAAAACTTCGCAAGGCTTCGATTCCTTCTAAGGCAATTTCCTTATCCATTTTTCCTTCTGTCTCTACATTAAACACATGCACCGCGAATTGTTTAAAGCGTTCTACGTTTTCATCTAAAACATGCTTCATCCAATTTGGGAATAAAATCGCTAAGCCACCACCATGTGGAATATCATATACAGCTGAAACAGCATGCTCAATATTATGCGTTGCCCAATCACCGCGGACTCCCATTGCTAAAATGCCATTTAACGCCATTGTTCCGCAATATAAAATCGTTTCTCGGTGCTCATAGCTTTCTAAATCGTTTAAAAGTTTTGGAGCTGTTTCAATAACTGTTTTTAAAATAGATTCACAATAACGGTCTTGTAATTCTGTATTTGTACCTTGATGAAAATATTGTTCTAATACATGTGACATAATATCAACCATACCATAAATGGTTTGGTTTCTTGGGACAGAAACTGTATGCACTGGATCTAAAATAGAAAACTGCGGGAAAGTAACAGGACTGCCCCATCCATATTTTTCATTCGTTTCCCAATTTGTAATAACAGAACCTGCGTTCATCTCAGAACCTGTCGCTGCAAGAGTTAGTACTGTCCCAAATGGTAAAGCCTCATTTGCAAATACTTTCTTTGTCACGATGTCCCATACATCACCATCATATTTACTACCTGCGGCAATTGCTTTCGTACAATCGATCACACTTCCACCACCGACAGCTAAAATAAATTCAATATCATTTTCTTTGCAGATTTGAATTCCCTTGTTTACAGTTGATAAGCGTGGATTCGGTTCAACACCTGTTAACTCAAAAATTTCTGAATCAATTTCTTTTAAGATAGAGATTATATTATCATATATACCATTTCGTTTAATACTCCCCCCGCCATATACGAGAAGAACTTTTTTACCATACTGAGGAATCTCTGCCTTTAATTGCTCTAACTGCCCTTGACCGAAAATAAGCTTTGTCGGATTACGAAACACAAAATTTTGCATAATTCTCTCCCCACCCTTTCAATATAAAAGCTACTATACTTTTGTATAACATATTTTGTTCATTTCACAAAAATATTTGCTTCATAAAGTGAAACTTCCATCAGTGAGAGTTATCTCTCAGCAATCACTTCACCTTTCTCTAAATCTTGAGGTGTGGATATTACTGTCTGATAATTGCGGAATAAAAAAATCCCAGCCAAAAGGCTGAGATTTTTTTATTGATAATACGGTGAAATCATTAAGTAAACGATAACACCAGAAAGACTTACATATAGCCAAATTGGCATTGTCCAACGTACAATCTTACGATGACGAGTCAATTGATTTGTAAAACCATATACAAGCGAGAATAATGCAAGCGGTACGATAATTGCTGCAAGGAAAATATGCGTAAGTAAAATAAAGAAGTACACATATTTAATTACTCCTTCTCCACCGAAATGCGTCGCTGGTGCCAAGTAATGATACGTTAAATAGGAAACACAAAATAACAATGTTGTTGTAAATGCTGCAAGAATAAAACCTCGATGCATCTTTACATTCTTTTTAATGATAGAAAACAGTGCTGCCAATAAAAATACAAATGTAAAGCTATTAAAAATTGCATTTAACATCGGCAAAATTGTTACATCAAAATGTACTTCTCCTTTGTAACCAACAGGTCCAAAAAACAAAAATAAAATAATCGCATTGACGACCACAGAAAGCGTTATCACAATAGGAGCATAGCTCTTCTGATTAGTTAATCGATCCGTCAAATTGTTCACTCCCTCTTCCTCTTCTACATATGTACAATTAACCTCACTATTTTAACATATTATTCACAGTGCAAATGTGACAATACTTTGACACACTGGCATCGAACAAAGAAAAAATCCTTCTTAATCATACTTCTCAAGAAGGATTTTATCGCTTTATTATTGAAATAGCAATTCGTTTAGTTTTTGTTAAAAAACATGTCACTATATGCTTGAAAAATCTCTGATATTTGATATCCCATTAAAGAAATCGCTGTTAATGAAAAGAAACCAATCATAAGAAATCGAAACCACATATTATTCTCCTCCTTGTATATAGCTTATAAACAATACGCTGCATTACAAGTCGGATAGCAATCTCCTTCTTTGTCTTCTTTTTTCTTCACAATTACTGTTATAAACCGAATCATAAAAAATGTAATAAAAGGAAGTTCCATCTGCTTTATATTGACATAGCTAAGCAATGATTCCTGCTCTATATCGGAAGGAGACGAGAAGGAATAGAACATACCTTGCTCTTCCATGTACAAGATTACGAATTTCAAACAAAATAAAATCCCAAGAAACGAAACAATATCTTGCCAATCGGTCGTATACAATACATTATAAAGCTCTAATACGTACTCTTCCATCATTCCCCTCCTTCTTTTTTTATCATTTTCCTCGCCCTTTTATAAAAAGTCAAGAAAAACATTTATACACACTATGGAAATAGTGTTTATATAATTTCCACTTTCACTTCTTGTTCTTGCAATAATTGAACGATTAATTCGAGCACCATTTTTTGTAGTAACTGATACCTAAATGATTCATTACTTTGCTCATTAGAACACCCTATTGTATACTCAATGCGCTGCACAACATAGCCTTCTACCAACAATTTTCCTTTTTCAATTGTTACTGAATGCTCTTTTGCGTTTAGAACTTTTTGAGCAAAAAATTTACTATCTGTTAAAACAATTTCTTGTGAAATTTCTTTAATTTCTACTTCTTCTTGAAACATCACTCTTTCTTCTAAACTAATTTCCGTTTTATACTTTCCTATTTCAACTGGCAGTTTCGTCGTTACATAGTTACTGCTTTTTTTTTCGTTTCTCTGCTTTGAATTCAAATTGTGTATTGGAACCCAAAAAGATTGCTCTAACTGATTTTTCCCGCTATGTTTTATATAACTCTCACTCGAAAATTCTAGAAAAATCCTCTTTTCAAAAAGTTTTGAAGAAATTAAACGACAATATGGCTGTTCGTTATAATGATGTACTGTAGCTAACAACCTTGTATCTAACTCACGAAATGTTTCATTCTCTTCGTTTTGAAATACAAATGCTTCTTCATTCGTGCTATTCATAATAGGCGAGATTAAAAAACCAGTCACTTCAGCAATAGTAGAAAAGGGGATTCTCACTGTCATCAAACGTCCTAGCCTTCCTGCTTTTAATTCAGAAGGTGAATTATCTTCCCTCTCGATCTCTGAAGGTGAGCTTTCCTCAACCTCATGCTCTGGGGGAGAACTTTCTTCTAACTCCATCTCTGAGGGAGACTTTTCTTCTATTTCCAGCTCTGGGGTCCTTTTATGCTCAGAAAAAATTTTATCTATCATTTCATTACCAATCCATGGCTTATTCATCGTCAATCACTTCCTAACTGATGAATTGAAAGACATATGTATTATTTAAAACCTATAATCGTTTCAACATTATATATGTTTTATAATAAAAAAAAAGACATCAACTTTTATTATAAAAAGACGATGTCTGTCTATTTTTTAAACTTGTACTTGCTGTACTTGTAAGATTTTCAAAGTAAGATCTAGTACGATTTTTTTACGAAGTTTGCTACATGACTTGTTCAAGTTTGTCAAACATGGTGAAAAATCAAACTCATAAAAATTAGATCTGACTAATTCACAATACGGTTGTGTATTATAAAAAACTGAATTTCCAAAGGAAGTTTTATCTAACCGCATTAAATGCCCCTTAGGATTAATAAAATGGGATGTAGTATCTAAAAAAGCTACCAATAAAGGCTGGATTTTAAAATCACCTGTTGTCAAATCTAAACATCTAGAAAACGGAATATTAACAATTCGATTATACAATAATCCATTACACTGATCGGCAACATATTCAATGCTTTTTCGAATATAGCCCTCTACAAATAGTTTTGCTTTTATGACCCGGCGATAATTCGTACCTGGTACTGACGTAAACGCTACAGGAACTAACTTACAGTGTGTTAAAAATATATTTTTTGACTCACGTTTAATTTCAAGCGCCAAAGGATCCAATGAAATAGTCGCTTCCACAACAATTTGAATTGTTCTCTCTGCTAATACAACCGGGATTTTTACAATTGGTGTTGTAGGTGTACTTCCCTCCATCTTAATCTCAGAATATGAGCTTTCTTCCCCTTCACTCTCTAAAAATGGGTTTTCTTCTATCCCAATCTCTGAAGGTGAACTTTCTTCCACTGCACTTTCTGAAAATGGATTTTCTTTCCCCTTCAGCCTCGAGATTATTTTATGCTCAGAAAAAAATTTATCACTGATTTTATTACCCATCCATGGTTTATTCATCATCAATCACTTCCTAACTGATGATTTTTTTTAATATGTATTTTTCAAATATACATAACCGTTTCAACATTATATATGTTTTATAACAATAAAAAAGACATCATCTTCATATGAAAGATGATGTCTTTTTTATTATGAAACTTCTACTTGCTGAGTTTGTAAAACTTTCAAAGTAAGATCTAATACTACTTTTTCACGAATCTTATCAAATTCTTTATTTATAGGTGTAGGGCATGGAGCGAAATCTAATTCAAAGAAATCTGCACGTATTAATTCACAAAACGGTTGCTCATTATAGAAAACAGTATTTTCAAAGAAAAACTTATCCAAACGAGGGAAATCGCCATCTTTAGGATTAATGAATTGTGATCTATTTGCGGAACCAGCAGCGATAAGTGGAAGAGTGATGAAGTCATCTTCAGTTAAATCAGCAAAACCAGAAAATGGAACATTCGCAGTTCGATATTGAAGGCTTCCATTACAATCCTCAGTAGCATATTCAATATTTTTACGAATATAGCCTTCTACAAATAATTTTGCTCGCGTTACTTCACGGTATCCTGTTTCATTAAAGTCTTGGAACGCAACTGGTACAAGTTTACATTGTGTTAAAAATACATCCTTTAACACGCGTTTAATTTCAACTGCTGCAGGGCAAAGGTCAATATTTGCTTCTACGACAATTTGAATTGTTCTCTCTGCCAAAACAACCGGGATTTTTACCCGTGCACTTTGTCTAACAATAGCTGGTGCATCTGAATCATTAAGTGGAATTTGAGTTTGGCCTGGAACTTGACATGGTACGTTAATTGGACATTTTTCACTCATATTTTACATTCTCCTCTTTATAAAAATTTTAGAGTTTTAAAAACTCATATGCTATACCTTATGTATGTTTTCTATTAATGGTCTAGGTTTGTATAATAGTCAATTTTATTATTTTATAGAAAAAACAAATCTCTTATACTTACTCACATATAAACATTACACCGTATGCCTTTCATTTTTTTGAGTACACTATCATCTATTTCACTTGAATTCTTTACCACGAATTGACAAAATTATTAAAATTATGTAACATGAATTTATCGACACAATATGCAATGTGTGTACTTTTTATTCATATTTCATTGTTGATGAAAGATTCTACAGAACAACTCTAAGTAATCCCTACTTTTACTTACCAAGATGAGTCTCATTTTTGGTGTTTTTTTATGTATATTCCGAAAAAATATCATCTTAACGTTCTGAGAAAAGAAAACCCTTAATCGACGGGCTTTGCTTATTCCAACAGATTTATCAAATTAACTATCAATGAGGCGGAAAAACTCATGAATGGAAATGAAGTAATTTATCAAAATATGGAGGGAGTATTTATGTCTGTCTATACACCACAAGAAGTTACTGAATTGGCCGCAATTTCAGGTCAAAAAAAAGCACTTTTACCACTATTACCCATGTTAATTCTGGGTTTTTTTGGCGGCGCTTTCATCGCGTTAGGTTACTTACTTGATATTCACGTTATTGGAACAATGCCAAAATCTTGGGGATCTTTTACTAGTTTTCTAGGAGCAGCTGTTTTCCCTATCGGTCTAATCCTAGTTATCCTTGCCGGTGGTGAACTAGTGACCGGTAATATGATGACCGTATCAATTGCTTGGTTTTCAAAAAAGATCTCTTTCTCTAAGGTATTAAAAAATTTACTAATTGTGACAATTAGTAATTTTGTTGGCGCTATATTTGTAGCTTATTTTTTCGGCCACATCGTTGGATTAACAGAGGGACAATTTTTAGCAAAAACCGTATCTATCGCTCAAGCAAAACTCCATGATACACCATTACAAGCATTTATCTCTGCTATTGGGTGTAACTGGCTCGTTTGCTTAGCGGTTTGGTTAAGTATGAGTAGTAAAGAATTCACTGGAAAAGTCATTGGCATTTGGTTCCCTGTTATGACCTTTGTTGCAATTGGCTTTCAACATGTTGTTGCCAATATGTTTGTGATTCCAGCCGCCATCTTTGCAGGGCATCTAACTTGGATGGAATACTTACCGAATTTTATTGTCGTCTTCTTTGGAAACTTAGTCGGTGGTATGCTATTTGTAGCTTTACCATACTTCTTAGCTTATAACAAACAAGGACACTCAAAAAATAAAACAACTGAATTAAAGAAAAAATCTGTAACTGCTTAACAAAAAGAATTTAATAGAAAACTCACAGTACACTTGTTCTCTTCTCTTTTATACGTTATAATAACAACTTAAATAGCATTATTTACATATGAGGTGAAGAAATGAATAAAACAGAATTAATTAAAAATGTAGCACAAACAGCTGAAATTTCTCAAAAAGAAGCTACTGTAGTTGTACAATCTGTAGTAGAGTCTATCACAAACACTTTAGCTGCTGGTGAAAAAGTACAACTTATCGGATTCGGTACATTCGAAGTTCGTGAAAGAGCTGCTCGTACAGGCCGTAACCCACAAACAGGTGAAGAAATGCAAATCGCAGCTTCAAAAGTACCTGCATTTAAAGCTGGTAAAGAACTAAAAGAAGCAGTAAAATAATAAAAAAGTAGCCTTCTCGCTTATGAGAAGGCTGTTTTTTCATTCCGTTAATGTGGGCAAGCCAGTTAAAATCACTAGCTTGTTTCATTACGCTTTTGAGAATCGTTCAAACACTGTCATTAACTCTTCAATTGCTTCGTCTCCATTACCATCTTTAATAGCATTAGACACACAATGATTTGTATGATTTTTAAGTATTCCTAAACCAACCTTCTTCATCGCAGCATTAATAGCTGAAATTTGCACTAAAATATCCACACAATAGCGGTCATTTTCAATCATGTTTTGGATACCACGTACTTGCCCTTCAATTCTCTTTAACCGATTCATGATTTGTTCTTTTTCTTTATCCGACCTATGGGTAGTAGCTGCTTCATTTTCATTATGCTTCATTTTATCACCTTCTTAATGTTGATCTTCGTCCATATATAAACATACTGCCTCCACGAGTACACCAATTATAGCATTAAATATCTATGAGATGATACCCCGTATAAGTATTGGCTCATAACTTATCTCATATCTGTTCATTACTTTTTATCAGTGTTAACAAATCACAAGGACCTCAGACAAAAAAGATGTGGAGAGAAATTTCTCCACAGTCTTTTTGACATTCCAATTATGAAAATAATATATCTTTACTATATTGTTTTCCAATTAATAAATCATATTGAATTAATTGATACTGCTTTAACATTTCTTTTTGCTCTGCATTTAAATTTATCTTTTCTCCATCCCGATTCACTTTTAAATCATCTTTTAACACAGGGATTTCCTCTTGCAATTTGGATAAAAATTGATAGAATGGCGACTTATTGATTCCTATATAATCAAATACCATATTTGAAAAATAAATCGGACTCACCATTCCTAAATCATCATTTTGCAATGGAAAATTCGCATAAACTAGCAATGGAGTTTCTGACATAGCCAATCTTTCCTGTACCGTTTTCTCCGCATTTATATATCCAGCCTCTTTATAAATCGATTTATTTACTCCTAATGCTGGTAGATGGTCTCCAAAGAACACCAGCAAAGTCGGTTCTGATAAAGCATTGATTTCTTCGATTAAATATTGAAGTGCTTCATCTGATCGTCTCAAGCCTTCTGTGTATTCTTCTAATTGCGCCTTCGACTCTTCATTTAATCCTTCAATCTTTGTTCTCGTTTCTTCATATCTTCCTGGAGAAAATGGAAAATGATTTTGCATCGTCACAGCATGAATAAAAGTAGGTTCCTTCTCAGCTTTTAACTCATCCATAATTTCCTTACTCATAGATACATCACTAACATACCCTTCTCCATCTTGTTCCTTATGCTTCATCGTATCATATGCATTAAATTTATCAAATCCTAATATACTGTATACGTAATCACGCTTAAAGAAATTTCGGCCAAATGCATGAATTGCTGTCGCATGATAACCATTTTTTTTGAGTTCACTAACAATAGATGGTATTTCCTTCTTTTTCGGAATCGCTTGCTGATACGGTATAGATCCTGGATTTAAAAAACTCATAGAAATAACTCGTTAATGCTTCAAATTCGGTATTTGCAGTATTACCACCGAATGTTGGTGAAATCGTTTGTCCTGCTGGGAACTCACCTATATAATGATGAAGATTTGGCAGGGGATCTTCACTAAAAGTAAGATTTGTTAATTTCGTTGGGTCCCAAAATGACTCACTCATTATAAGAATAACATTTGGCTTGTCCACTTGTTTCTCACTCGCAACATTGTGCTTATAATTGTTCTTTATTTTATTTGCAATTTTGATGACATTGTCTTTTGTATATTCATCAGGCTCTTTAGCAACTGTTGTATCTAAATTACTAATAAATCCTAAAATCGTACCATTTTCAGTGTAATTGGCCCATTGGTCCCACAAGACAAAATTTACATCCCATTTTTGAAACCATTTTCCTACAAAGCTATCAGAATAATTCGCATATATATAGAAAATCCACATATAACTGATACTGATAATCATTCTTATTACCAAATGGATTTTTATGGGTTTAATGTACTTGCGAAGATACATGATAAGCAAAATACTACATACTATTCCTAATATACTTATCCATATAGACTTTGTATGAATAGAATCCATTACCATTGGTATTACAGATTGCAAATGAGCAATTTGGGTAAAATCAGATGGATAAAATGGATCTCCTCTAAAGAAAATTTTTAAATAGTTAATAGTAGAAAATACAAGAAATAAAATACTTGTGAAAACACTACTAAAAAATACACTGCCACTCAAAGCATACGTCAAAATATACATGATATAAATGAGCACAAAACTAAACATAAAATGTGCCACATGTCCATACAGCCAATCCACTGTCTTGAATACATTTAGTTCATTCTGCATATACATTAGAAATACACTCATTGTATTTGCTAATATGAATAATACCGCAAATACATAAACTAGTGACTTTAGCTTCCTTCTTTCACCTATTCCTTTGTAAGAGAGTGTTAAATATATTGCTCCCCCCCCACAAAAGAACGTAACTAATAGCTAGAGGCAGCTTTTGATTCATATAAATTTTAGCTCCCTCTAAGCCAAACATCCTCAAAGATAAAAAAAGACAAACTATTAATAGCAGCGCGATCATACTGCTCATAATAACTCTTATTAATATATTTTTCTCAGGATTATTTAATAATGGTATTCTTTCCAATATTACCCTCTCCTCTCAGATGCGAATAAACAATATATGTATTGTACTACATTTTACCATTACTATAAAATATCCCTAACTACTAGTTAAAGACTAGACGCTAATTTTTATTCACAACTATTTAGCCAAATATATAATTTGCCTATCCTATCAAACAAAAAAGACCCTATAGAGTAGACTATTTCAAATGTCTCGTCTATAGGGTACAGTTAATTTTCAAATCCCTTTCTTGGTTATTCTAGCATCCGTTACTTATAAACCTTAGCGCTCTACTCAAAGTTGTTGGTACCACCGATGCATGGTTCTCTCCTTCAGCTTCATAAAATACAAATCGAAGCTTATTATGTTGTAACTTCAACAAACGCTCTGATAATGCATTGGCATCTCGAACCATATGTTCTCTTTCTAGTCCTCCCACCGTAAGAAAGACTCCAACTTCAGAGTTCGCTCTATTCAGTTCATTTATAAACACTGCTTCCTTATCAAGGACAGACTGGTTGTTCCACCAAATCGACGGGCTACTGATGAAATAATTTTGAAAAGCATTTATATTTGTAAACAATACATGTAAAGCAAATAATCCACCAAGTGAATGCCCAAATATTGTTTGTCTTTCTTTATCAATCTCAAAATTCTTTTCAACTTGCGGCTTCAATTCATTTTGAATAAATTCTAAAAACTCACTTGCCCCTCCTGACTTAGGCCACGGTTTTCCATCAGGTTTTGGTGGTGCATCACCTGAAGGTGAGGAAGGAGTAAAGTCATAGCATCTTTCAGAAGCTGCAAAGGTTCCTTCTATCGGATAACCAATACCAACAATAATAGATGGTGCAACTCCTGTTTTTTCTGCTCTTACCGATTGAATTTTAATAGCCTCTTGAAACGTTTGGAAAAATGCATTTCCATCCAATACATATATAACGGGATATCCAGAGTCTGGAGCAGGTTGCTTTGGCATCGAAATATAAATTTGATATTCACGATTCTCTGTTTTCGAATGCACCTTCCATTGCTCTGCACCTGAAATGGTAACATCTTTTTTTTCAATATTCGTATTCATGGCATTCTCCCCTCCTTTTATCATTTTAACTAGTTACATATATTTCCGTATTTTCTTCTTGGAATACACTGTCATAACCAAAACATACAGGAGACCCATTATACGGATCTATCATGACGCGTGCATCAATATGAAACACACTTTTTAATACTTCATTGGTAATAATATCTACCGGGCTCCCGCTTGTAATGATTTTCCCTTCTTTCATTGCGATAATCTCATCTGAAAATCGTGCTGCATGATTAATATCATGTAAAACCATAGCAACCGTACATTTATGGTCTCTGTTTAATCGTTCAACGATTTGCAGTACTTCTAATTGATGGGACATATCAAGATATGTAGTTGGCTCATCTAATAATAATACTTCCGTTTCTTGCGCTAACGCCATGGCTAACCATACTTTTTGTCTTTGTCCACCCGATAAATTTGCAATTTGGCGTTTGCGAAAAGCTGTCGTTTTTGTAATATCCATCGCCCATTCAATAATTTCTTTGTCTTTAGATGATATTTTATTTACATTATTACGGTGTGGATATCGCCCGTAAGAAATCAACTCTTCTACCTTCAGTTCCCCTGGAGCAATTGGATTTTGCGGAAGTAAAGCTAGCTGCTTTGCGATTTGTTTTGTAGAAATCGTATTTAAATCTTGTCCTTGCAAATACACTTTTCCACTTTTTTGCTTTAAAATCCGTCCCATTGTTTTTAATAATGTAGATTTCCCGCACCCATTCGGTCCAATAATCGTCGTTACTTTACCTTCTTGTATCTCTACATTCAAATCACGAAATACCGTGAATTTTTCGTAGCTTGTTTCTAAATCCTTTGCACTTAGAACACTCACTTCCTATCACTCCTTTTACGCCTTCGCTTTGTATAGCAAATATAAGAAATATGGTACACCAACAATTGAAATGACAATTCCAACTGGCAACTCCACAGGTGTAAAAATTGTTTTCGCTATAAAATCCGAAGCAATCACAAGTAGCATTCCAATTGCTCCGCATACAGGAATTACATGCTTATGCTGAATACCAACTAGACGTTTCGCAATATGCGGCGCCATTAGCCCAATAAATCCAATACTTCCTGAAACAGAAACACAAGCGCTCACTAATCCAATACTACTTAATAATAAAATAGATTTTTCTCTTTCTACCGAAACTCCTAAACTTGTGATACTCGTCTCTTCCAATTGAAATAAGTCGAGCAGATACGCTTTTCTTTTGATAATTGGAATTAAGATAATAAGCCACGGCAACATCGCAATAATATATTTCCAGTTTGCATTATATATACTTCCCGAAACCCAAACAGCGGCCATTTCAAAGTCAGTTGCTTTCATTTTCAATGATACATACATAGAAAATGCTCCAAATCCTGAACCTATCGCAATCCCTGTTAGCAAAAGACGTTGCGAATCTAATCTTCCATTTCGCCAAGAAAACATATAAATTAATATAGCAGCTCCTAGCCCGCCGACTAAGCCAAACAACGGCATCATCATGATTGAAATCCAATCTGTGCTTTTTATTTGTCCTTGGAAGAAAAACATAAAGATAACGATTGCAGTTCCCGCTCCTGCATTAATTCCTAAAATACCAGGATCAGCTAAACCGTTTCTTGTAACCCCTTGAATAACAGCACCTGCAATTCCAAGACCTAATCCTACTAACCCTGCAATTATTATTCTCGGAAGCCTGAAATCAAATATAACTAAATCATGTTCAGGCACTGGATCAATTCGAAAGATTGTTCGAAATACATCTGTAATCGTAATATCAAACGTGCCATTTGTTAAACTAATATAAATTGCACTCAAAATTAAAAAAATGATAATACTCATTGTCATTACATAACGTTGCAGTGAGCCTCTAAGCATGCTTCTCTCCTCCTCTTGTTCTAATTAAGTAAAGGAAGAAAGGAATTCCAATTAATGACGTAACGACTCCTATTGGTGTTTCAAATGGATAATTTACAAATCTACTTAATACATCACATAAAGCTAAAAAAACCCCGCCAATTACACCAGCACACGGTACAATCCATTTATAATCTACCCCAATTAAAAAGCGAGTAATATGAGGAATAATTAGTCCTACAAAACCAATTTTCCCAACTAATGCAACCGCAGTCCCAGTTAAAAATACAACAGCTATAATTGCAGTAGCTTTTACAAGCTTTGTACGTTGTCCTAAATTAATAGAAACCTCTTCTCCTAACGAAAGAATCGTAATAGATTTTGAGATAAGAAGCGCCAGAATAACACCCACTAAACCAAAAGGAATGGCTAACTTTAGTATATTCGGATCCACTTGATGTAATTTTGCGTTATACCAAAGACTAATATTTTGCGAAACTTGAAAATAGGAAGCAATTGCAGCTGAAATACTACTTAAAAATGTACCTATAACAGTTCCTATAATCGCCAACCTGACTGGTGATAATCCATTTCGAAGTAATGAACCAAAACCAAAAACAATTCCGGCTCCTAATGCTGATCCAAGCATAGAACATAAAATCATACCTACTGAAGACATTCCCGGAAGAAATACCATACAAATTGTAATTACAAATGCAGAGCCATCTGTCACACCCATAATAGAAGGGGATGCAAGATAGTTTCTTGTCATCCCCTGCATAAGTGCTCCTGATATGGCTAGAAATGCTCCTACTAATAGAGCTCCAACTACTCTCGGTAAACGAGAAGTAATAATAATATTATGATTTACATTCCCTGAGTCAAAATGAAACAGTGCATTCCAAGCTGTTTCAAAATCAATATTTTTTGCCCCATATAAAATAGATAGCATAATCGTCAGTAATATCAATACGGGTGCTAAACATAAAATTATCATTGGTACTGAATTTATTTTCCGCATATCATTCAACGCACCTTACTTATTTAGATAAATTTTTCACCGCTTCTTTTAAGAAGGCTGTTTTACTCCAAGCAGTACCACCTTGTGCCATTGGATCAACAGCATTTACAAATACTTTTTTGTCTTTTGCAGCTGCCATACTTTGCCAAATTGGATTGCTTTGTAACTCTTCCAATACTTGTGGTTTATCTTTATTCTCACTTGCTTCAAATTGCAAGAAGACATAATCTGGATTGATTTCAGCTAATTTTTCTAAAGAGATTGCTTCTTGTGCTTTTACAGTTTTAATTTGCTCTGGAACAGTTAATCCTAAATCTTTATAAATAACAGGATTGAAGTATACTCCTTCTGGATATAGGTACAAGTTACTAGCTCTTAGTCTTACTACAAGAACCTTTTTATCTTTTAATTTATCTCCAATTTCTTCTTTTGCTTTTGCAGCATCATTCTTATAATCCTTAATAATTTTTTCAGCTTTATCTTTTTTACCAGATAGTTCGCCCATTAACTTTAAGTTATCTTCCCAATTTGTAGAAATATGTGAAACTGGGAATGTTGGAGCTACCTTCGTGAATTTCTCAGCTGCCTCTGGCGGGAATTTCGAACTAGATGTAATTACATCTGGTTTTAATTGAAGTAATGTTTCAAAATTCGGTTGCATTTTCTCACCAATAGATTTTGCACCTTCTAAATCTTTTGCTAAATACCCAGGTAATTTTCCACCTACTGTAATTGCTCCTACTGGCTTAATACCAAGCACAGCTGCATCTTCCATAGATTCTAAGCTAGCAGTTACAATTTTTGATACTTTTGCAGGAACTGTATATTCTTTTCCTAAATATGTGATTTTTTGTTTTTCATCCTTCTTTGTTTCAGTTGCTTTTGATTCTTGTTTTTGTTCTCCTGAACTTTTATCTGCACTGTTACATGCTGCAAGACCTACGCTTAATACTGTAACCATCCCTAGTGTAAATAACTTCTTATTCATGTCTATAAATGCTCCTCTCCAAATTTGCAATCTTTAAATATAGTAGTTTATTGAACTAAACTTTTTATGTATCCCCTTACAATACATTTATTTGAAATTAAAGCCCATTCACTTCACTTCCCCTAATACCAAATTATCTGCTACCCTCATCAAATGATAATGATTATCGTTACTAATTATATATTTATAAGTCAATTATTTCAAGAATGATTTGAAAAATTTTAACAAAATAAATAAAAAAGTCGTATCTATCCTTCATCCAAGATAAATACGACTTCTTTATTTTTCTAAAATTCCATATTCAATTCCACAGGGCAATGATCTGATCCCATTACCTCACTATTAATTTTCGCATCAACAATTTGATTTTTTAATCTTTCAGAGACGACGAAATAATCCAAACGCCAACCAATGTTTTTCGCTCTTGCATTCATACGATATGACCACCATGAATAAGCCCCTTCTTGATCGGGGTATAAATAACGATATGTATCGATAAATCCTTCATCTAAAATCCGAGTAAATTTTTCTCTTTCCTGATCAGAAAATCCTGGGTTTTTTCGATTTGTTTTTGGATTTTTTAAATCGATTTCTTTATGTGCCACATTCAGATCACCACAAAAAATAACAGGCTTTTGTTTATCTAATTGCTTAATATAAGATAAGAAGGCATCCTCCCATTTCATTCGATAATCTAAACGTTCTAACCCCCGTTTAGCATTCGGTGTATAGAGCGTTAGCATATAAAATTTTTCAAATTCTAATGTGATTAATCTTCCTTCTTGATCATGCTCTTCAATTCCTAAACCATATGTAACAGAAAGTGGTTCTTTTTTTGTAAAAATAGCAGTTCCTGAATAACCTTTTTTCACAGCATAATTCCAATACACATGGTACCCCTTAGGATTTAGATTGATTTGCCCACTCTGCAATTTAATTTCCTGTAAACAAAAAATATCCGCATCCGTTTCTTCTAAGTATTCTATGAAACCGCCTTTTGCAATAACCGCTCGTAAGCCATTTACATTCCACGAAATAAATTTCACTTTTTGTTCCTCCTCTTGATGTCATAGCATTATACAATACTTGTCCCATATTTTTATTTTCTACTTACATGCTAACACATATTGAACTCCCCCACCTTCACTCCATTTAGAAGAAGGGGTCTTCTCGGTTAAAATGATAAAAAGACTATCATTTTTCATCTTTGTAATCTTGCTCTTACATTCATAAATACGTACATACGTACTTGTTTCAGGGTATACTAATTTCGGAGGTGATTCCATGCAAAATGAGAGATTACGATTAGAAACAAGTGTAAATAATTTGACGGATGAACGCTGGCAAGCAATTATACACAACGATTCTTCTTATGATGACAAGTTTTTTTACGCTGTAAAAACAACAGGTATTTTTTGCCGCCCATCATGTAAATCTAGAACACCTAACAAAAACAATGTCCGCATTTTTCTCAATGCACAGCAAGCATTATCCGAAAAATTTCGTCCATGCAAACGTTGTAAACCAAATGGACTAAAGTTACCTGATGAAGATTGGGTAACACAAATTATAAAGTACATTGATAACAATTATCGCCAACCATTAACTCTCGAAATACTTGCCGATATGTGTCACGGCAGTCCCTATCATTTACAGCGTACTTTTAAGAGAATGAAAGGTATCACTCCACTAGAATATATACAACAAATAAGGATCACTAAAGCAATGCAATATCTTACAGATACAAATCAAACAATTATGGAAATCGGGTTTGCTGTCGGTATACCCAACACTGCACATTTTGCAACATTGTTTAAAAGAAAAACGGGGTATACCCCTACTGAATATCGAAAAATGAATCATATAAACGAGGTACAATAGTATGAAATCTAAAACAAATCAAATTATATATTGGACGCTATTTGTTCATGAAAATTGGCATATGTATATTGCCGCAACATCAACAGGATTATGCTTTATAGGATCTCAAAATCAAACTTTTGAAGAATTAACAACTTGGACGAAAAAACATTTTCCGAAACATACTTTAGTCCAAGATCCCCTAAAGCTACAGCCATATGTTCAAGAACTAGTAGAATACCTAAAAAATCAACGTGAAGTATTTACATGTCCTGTTGATGTTCACGGAACTCCTTTCCAATTAACTGTTTGGAATGCATTACGTGAAATTCCGTATGGGAAAACCTATTCCTACTCAGATATTGCAAAGCTTATTCAAAAACCAAAATCAGTACGTGCTGTTAGTACCGCGATTGGTGCAAATCCTCTATTAATTACAATCCCTTGTCACCGTGTAATTGGAAAGAATGGAAAGTTAACTGGGTTTAGAGGTGGTTTAGAAATGAAAAGAGAATTATTGACACTAGAAAAAAAGCACTAGAAATACTGGAGGAGGTTGCAAATGAAGAATACTAGAAGTCCTTTTGAATGGGATGCTCCATATTTTATAGGTGAAAAAACAACGAAAATCTACTGTTTTCCTTATTGTAAACAAAAACGCTCTACAAAAAACAATATAGAATTAAAATCTAGAAAAGAAGCTGAACGAACTGGTTACCAGCCTTGTAAAAATTGTTGTTCTGGTCTTCCATATGGAGCCTGGAAAGATTATGGTGAAAACATAAAATTAATTGTTCCGAAAGAATTTAGCTTTAAACAGAATTTGCACTATCTTTCACGTTCCAAAAATGAATGTATGTTCCACATTGAAAATAACAAAATTTATAGAGTAGTTCCGATTGAAGGAGTAAATCCTTTAATCGAGACAAGCATAGATGCTGAAGGAAACATCCATATCCGCTTTTTAGGAGATAGAGCTCCTTTAAAAAAATGGGTTCGTGCTACAGTAGCGAGATATGTAAGAGAATGGTTCGATTTAGATACGGATTTAACTCCATTTTACGCTATAGCAAAAAACGATGTACTTCTTTCTAAACCAATCAAAGAATATTACGGACTACGCAATATGGGAATTCCTGATTTATTTGAGGCGCTATGCTGGGGTATTCTCGGTCAACAAATTAATCTCACATTTGCCTATACGTTAAAAAGGCGATTTGTTGAATCATTCGGTGAATATATAGAGTGGGATGGACGAAAATATTGGATATTCCCATCACCAGAGGTCATTGCAAACCTAACAGTAGAGGATCTAACAAAATTAAAAATGACTACGAGGAAATGCGAATACCTTATTGACGTCGCAAAACTCATTACAACAGGTAGCCTAAATAAAGAGGCATTCATACAAATCGACCTAAAAAATGCTGAAAAAACCTTAACTGACATACGTGGTATCGGACCATGGACAGCAAATTATGTTTTAATGCGTTGTTTAAGATGCCCTTCTGCTTTTCCAATTGATGATGTTGGCCTGCATAATGTGATTAAACTTTTAACAGGATCAGAGAATAAACCATCAAAAAAAGAAATAAGAGAGTACGCTTCAGCATGGAAGGATTGGGAATCCTATGCGACTTTTTATTTATGGCGAGTCCTATATTAAATTCTTAAGCACAATAATAGATAGGTTTCATTTCAATAGGTAAAACCTATCTATTATTCATATTATAAACTAGCTCTAATCAATCATGTAAAAACTTTATACATACTGGGTCTGGCACAATTACATCCGATTGTAAAAGTGTTAATTTTCCTGTAGATTTATTTCTTAAAAATAAAACAAGGTTACTAGATTTTTCATTTGAAACAACAACGAATTTTTCAGTTGGGTCTAAAGCAAAATCTCGTGGCCAATCCCCTTCTGTCGATACAGTTTCAACAAAAGTAAGCTTCCCCGAGTCCTGATTCACACGAAAGATAGAAATACTATTATGTCCTCTGTTTGCTGCGTACACAAAGCGTCCATCAGAAGTAATATGAATCGCACTTCCAGAATTACTTTCACTATATTTTTTAGGCAATGTAGAGATATACTGTATGACTTCAAAGCTACCATTTTGTTCATCGTATGTTAAAACAATAACTTCAGAACTAAGCTCAGTCATTACGTAAGCATATTTTCCACTTGGATGAAACGCAAGATGCCTTGGTCCACTTCCTGGATTGACAGATAAGCTATGAACCTCTGTTAGTTTCCCGTCACTTTCTTTATATGTAATCAATTTATCTATTCCTAAATCAATCGCTACCACATATTTCTGATCCGGCGTAAAACCTGCATAATGAGCATGCGACTTTTCTTGTCGCTCTTTATTCGGACCAGAACCGCTATGTTGAACAATTGATGTTACAGGATTTATACTTCCCTGTTCTTTATTTATTATATAGGATTCAATTGTTCCTTTATGATAATTAGCCATAACTACTGCAATCTCTTCTTGCTTTATACTCAGGTGACAAGGTGATGGCCCATCTGAAATTTGCATATTTATTATGTCAAGATTTTTTGTTTCACTGTTAATTGAAAAAGCGGCAACTCCCCCTGATTGATCTTTTCTTACAACGGAATAAAGGTACTGATTATCGTGACTAATAGATAAATAAGTAGGGCTTCCTATATTCGCTACTACTTTTATATCCTTAATCGTCCCTGCTTTTATATCAAGCACAAATCTATAAATCCCTTTACTATTTCCTTTTGTATACGTGCCTATATATCCGAGAAATTCATCCTTATTCATAACATTTATGCCCCTTTCACATATAAATTATGTATGAAAAATCGATGCAAGAATTATATGGTGCGAAAGCGAAAATACCTGATATACTTATAAATAAGTATATCACTGACAAAGTAAAATTTTAAAATTCAACGAAAAGAAATCCAGGCAGCATTTTTTCACTACCTGGATTTCTTTTTTATGATTGCTCTTCAAATAATCGTGCTATTTCTATAATAACCTGAACAGCCTTTTCCATGTTATCTACAGAAACGTATTCAAATTTACCGTGATAGTTTTCTCCACCAGTAAAAATGTTTGGCGTTGGCAAGCCCATATATGATAATTGAGATCCATCCGTTCCCCCACGGATTGGTTGAATGTTTGGTTCAATATCTAGGTTTTTCATCGCCTCATATGCAATATCAACAATTTCCCTGACCGGTTCAATTTTCTCAAGCATATTGTAATACTGATCATTCATCTCAAGAATTATATTTTCTTCACCATACTTTTCTTGCATTTGCTTTGTAATACTTTTGATCTTATCTTTACGGGCTCCAAAATTTTCACGATCAAAATCTCGAATAATGTAATGTGCTTTACTTTGCTCAACATCACCATTTATAGAAATAAGATGATAGAATCCTTCATATCCCTCTGTATATTCTGGCGCTTCTTCTCCTGGTAATTCCCCATGAAATTCCATCGCTAATTTACTTGCATTGAGCATTTTATTTTTTGCTGTTCCAGGATGCGTATTATTTCCTTTAAAAGTAAGCTTTGCACTTGCAGCATTGAAACTCTCATACTCTAGTCCCCCAAGTGGACCTCCGTCCATTGTGTAAGCAAAAGACGCTCCAAAAGCTTTCACATCAAAATGAGATGGTCCACGACCGATTTCTTCATCAGGCGTAAATGCTACTCTAATCTTCCCGTGTTTAATTTGTGGGTTATGTAATAAATAATTCATAGCAGTCATAATTTCTGTAAGACCTGCTTTATCATCTGCACCAAGAAGTGTTGTTCCATCAGTTGTAATTAAAGTATGACCTTTATATGATTGTAATTCTGGAAATAACTCTGGCGTTAAAATTACATTTAATTCTTTATTCAACGTAATTGCCTTACCATCAAAATTCTCATGAATTTGTGGTTTCACATTCTTCCCTGTAAAATCAGTTGCTGTATCTAAGTGAGCTAAAAATCCAATTACAGGAACATCTTTATCCGTATTTGCAGGAAGTGTTGCCATGACATATCCATTTTCATCCATCGTTACTTCTGTCAAACCAATTTGTTTTAATTCTTCAACTAATAATTTTCCAAATTCAATTTGTCCCGGTGTTGATGGCACTGTATGACTTTCTTCATTTGATTGTGTATCTATCTTCACATATCTTGTAAATCTTTCTATAAGCTCTTGTTTCAAATCATTTCACTCCTTTTTCATGAATCTCTCTTTATTATAATCCTCATGGTGAAATTTTTTAAAGTTTTTAACTGTAACCATATCGTTTTTTCTGTTACATTTCGTATTTTGTCCACATAAAAATGCATGCTCTTCCTTAGTTAAAGCATAAAAATATATGTATTCTTCTTAAAATAGTAACAGCCCATAAGAATAAAGTGAAACTTTAATCAGTGGGGGGTTCTCCATCCCCCACTGATTATTAGCCCTCACCAATCGGGCTTTTACGGGCAGTTTATCTCTCACCTAACTTCTTTGCTTTCGCCGAATTTTGAGATGGGAGTATTACTGCCTGTTAATGCGGGATAAAAATAGTTCCTTTTTTTGATTATTAAACACACATAAAAACTGAAGTTATTTATTTTTATAAAAAAGACAAAATATTTGTATAATTGAATTTTAATATGTAACATACATAATTATATACAATACTAGGGGGATTCAAAATGGGGCTCACACTCTTTCGGTATTTTCTTTTTTTCTTAGGACTAACTTTCTTTGGACTCGGTAACGCTATTGCGGTGAAGGTTAAATTCCTTGGTTTGCATCCATGGGAAGTTCTAAATATGGCATTATTTCAACGATTCGGATGGACAATTGGTACATGGAGTGTAATATGCGGTTTATTTCTCGTTCTTGTTTCTTTAGTAGTAGATCCAAGGTACATAAACGTAGGGACATTCTTAAATGCACTACTAATCGGTCCTATTATGGACTTTTTCTTACGACTGAACGTTCTTCCTCAAGCCACTCATTATTTGTGGATAAATCTTCTTATTTTACTGGCTGGAATTATAATTACAGGGATTGGAGGCGGTATGTATGTTGCTGCGGGAATTGGTGCAGGACCACGAGATGGATTTATGCTTGCCATCTCGGATAAAACTGGATTATCTGTAAGTCGTGCTAGAATCATTGTGGAAAGTATTGTGTTAGTAATTGGATATATTCTAGGAGGTCCTGTTTTTATCGTGACATTCTTATATACTTTTATCCAAAGTCCAATATTTCAGCAATCATTTAAAGCATTTCAAATGTTTTTAAATAATTTAGAGAGGAAAAAGAAAGACCCGGTTAGCGCAAATTTATAAACATATAAATCTTCGTTTACAAAAAATATCGGAGTCTATTTTGAAGAGATTATCATCAAAACAGACTCTTTTTTTATGAATATACTACTTTTATTTCTCTTTATGCATAAGTACAATTCTCCATCCATCAGGATCTTCTATTGTAATCCCTTTTTCTTTCCAGTATGGATTTTCTGGCTCAACTTCATGGTGCCCCATTGTATGTAACCTGTTAGCTACTTTTTCAATTTCGGCTCTCTGAGTCATATAAAATACAAGTAGATTATCTTTTGTTGGAGCTGGGCATGGACTGCCATCCACATGTCTTGTAAACTCTAGATGGTATTCTGCATCAGGTAATCCAAACATAACTCCATCATACCCTTCATGATTATGAAACTCACCTATCCGTTTTAAACCTAATCCTTCTTCATAAAATACGATAACTTCTTCAAATTTATCTGTCGGGCGTGCAATTCTAAGTTGAACCCAATTCTTCATACATTTCCCTCCCTATAAAGCCACATTACATCCTTAACTACTAATATAAAGAAGTCCAACATTTATTAAATCCCTCATTCGTATGAAGATGCAGTAGTACAAAAGTTTAATCGGGCTTATCGTAAAAAACATTACACTGTTTATGACCTAAAAAAACAGTTCACATTTATTCAAAATGTGCGTAATAAAATGATGATAACCGTTCTATTAAACTATTTTTTGAAATTCATGTTAACGGGAGGAAACACAATGTATGAAAACGATCGAAAAAGAAAATGGAACGGATCTTCCAAATTAATCCCGCTTTCTCTTTTAGATGTAAAAAATGAGTTAAAGAAAAAAAGCAAACTCAAACAAATTCCTATTAAAACATGTAAGTTAACGAAAGAAGAAAAAATGCTAATTCATGAAATTAAAGAGCGAACAAAACAACTTAACAAAAATAATGTAACGAGAACACGTGCTTATTATCAGTTTTACTTTTGGTACCCTGAAATACAGTGGGCACTCCTTGGCCATATAGTATCACGTAACGGTGGCTGGAATATGACAGATTTAAAAGGAGATTTATATACAAGGCTATTGTCAGAAAAAGATCAACTTACTTTCTTCTCTTTCTTAGAACGAGGAAACTGGTTAATCTTCCAAGATGTGTATCCGCAATTTTTATTATATGAGCAAAGCGTCAAAAGATATAAAAATCTCTTTCACCTTCTACCACACCTCAATGTATCAACGTTTATGGAAACAATGTGGAATCATTTTTGGAGAACGGGCAATCAATACACGCTAGCAATCGCAACGATTATTAATGAACAAAATTATTTGGAAAAAAGGGTGATTCAAAATACATACTTTAAAAAGACTGTGCTAAATAGTGTGGGATTTAAACTGTTTGACTTTTTCCGATTCAATCATATCCTTTTTCCATTCTATGAAGATGAGACTAAACAAAAAACGTTACTATTGGGCAATACTATGACACATTTCACCTCATTGCATGAACGAATTTTACTCGGTAAACGTTTGTACTCATTGTTATTTCGAGATGAAAGCATCTTATCAAAAACAATAAGTTGGATTCATGATCATCCACATACTGCTTCACGAAAAGACTACTGGCCTCATTTATTTTCTGATGTAAATGAGGCATTTTCCCGAGAATTTTATAAACGCAGAACAAAAAACTGTCAGCTTAGAAAAGGCGCGAATCGCTTATATAGCCCTCAGTTAATATATGCATGGAAGGATTTAAAACATGAGGCAGCTGAAAAAGGCGACTGGTTTGAAGACTGGCGTATCATAGACTATTTAATTAATAAGGGAGACAATATAAATGGACAGATTCAGGATGACTATTGCAAAACACTTGAAAAAATTGAACTTGCAATTCTTGCGAAAAAAAATATTCTTCTCAGAGAAGAAGAAACAGAAGAGTAATCATCTACCGTTTGTAATCACGATGATCCTTTCTTGTTTCATCGGAACATATTTAGACTTCCTATTTGTGAGCAAACAAATGTACAACTTTCCAGTAAGACCATTCCCCAATATATTTACAATCAATATCGCTTTTACATTCTTAATACTTCCAGCCTTTACTGCTCTCTTTTTACAGATTACAAAAACGTTATCTGCATTTTTAAGAATTCTGTTTATCATTTTGATTGGAGTTTGCGCAAGCATATCTGAACAAATTGCTGAAAGCTTAGGGTTATTCAATCATAGCGGGGAATGGTATCATTCTTATTCTTTCTTCGGATATATGCTCTTCATGTTCCTTATATGGAAGATTTATAGATGGTTTCAATGATAAGCAACGGTGTTCGACGAACCTAAAAACAAATTTCCTAAAATGTTTTAGGAACTATATATTATCAATTTACAAAGCATTTCTTAACTGATAAAAAAGAGTATATCTGCATAAAAAAAGAGATTTCTCTCTTTCTTACAGTTACAATAAGGAAATAAGCCGAACATCCTTTTCATCATTCGAATTTAGAATAGTGTAAAACATAGTTGCTTAATTTTCGAATAAAACACTGTCCACTTCTACACCATACTTTTCAAAAATGCCTCAATGGTTTTACATATTATAAATTCACCATTTTTTAAAACAAAAAAACACCTTGTTTATCACAAAGTGTTTATAAAGCATAAAGTCGTCATCTTACGAAAACAAAGATGAAGAAATCTCCTATCGTGTTACGATGAGATTTTTTATTTTTTTACTTAATTGATGAAGCATTCTCTTTGTTCTTCTTACAAGGCTTGAAAACATTGTAAAAATGCGCACGATATTCATATAAGTAATATCTTTTATTCGTATCACTTGTGTATTGCTACGTTTCTTTAAATATACATATTCATTCGTAACTTTTGTAATTCGTCCTGTATAAACCTCTTTTTGATCGTATAGTTTTATATACATCCCTTCCCATAATTGCAAATGATTCATAAAAGCCTCTTCAAAAAATTGTTGTTTTAAATTTACTTGTTCTGCTACGGTTTTCCCGAACTGTAGCATCAATTTTTTCCGGAGAGTTTCATCATATATTAAGTGCTGATGAGATGTAGAAACATTCGGTATTGCATAAGGAATATTCGCGTTTTGAATCGCTGTATACGGGATAAAAATACGCTCCATTAATGTTGTAAGCACAACAAAATCTCGGCCAATTTCATTTACTTTCGCTACTGTATGTAAGCTACTCCCACCCCGATTCGAAAAAACTTCCACGCGTTGATAACGTTTATGCTTAAAAAACTTCATTAGCATCATCACTTGTTTTCGCTCTGGTAAGCATTCACCTAGCACTTTTAAATTAACACCATGCATGTATTCTTGGAGCATCTTTAATTCATGAGTCGGCAAAGCACTAGCTGGAGATATATATCCTTCTCCTTTTTGTTCCTTATAGTCCAAAACAAGACGATCCTCAGTATGAACCTTTGTTATGCCCTTCTCCTCCATACAAACCTCCTTTTTCTTCATTCATCATAAATATTTTATGATGGTAACTCATAGTTTAGTATGGAGGTGAAAACACAAATGAATTTTTTAAGTGCAATTATTTTATTTAGCTACTTTTTTATCGCAACTATTTCATACTTCCATTTATACAAATCTCGGCATCTCATAGGCTATCATTTAGGTATGAATATTGCAATGTTATCTAGTACTGCTATTGGTTTAGCTGTCGGTACCGTTCTCGGATCACAATTCCCTTTAGATGAAGGAGTAATTACAATTGTCACAACGATAATTGCTGTTGCTGTTGGCATTGTGTTTGGAGCATTAGTTGATTATCAAACACTGCTAACAGGCGTCGCAAGTGGTATTATGTCTGGACTCATGGGACCGATGCTTGGTTTACACTCAACACAGCCCGCTTTCTTAATTATTTGCACAACCGTAGTTGTATTTTTATCTTTCATTTTGCTACGCTTTTCCGTTCGAAATTAACGAATTTTTAGTGGAGGAGCGATTCAGTTATGCGCAAACTTCTTAGATGGAAACGTATACTCATCTTATTTAGTTTTATCTGTCTTTTTTTGCAAACAAAACCCGTTTTTGCAGAAACAAACACTATACAAACGGACCCTGGGCCTAATCAGAAACTGACAAATGCTCCATCAAATCTTTCAATGACTTTTTCAGCTCAAATCAATAAAGAAAAAGCTACTATTCAAATTTTTGATGAAAAAGGAACGAACATGGTTAAAGGTCCGATTGAATTTTCGAATAACGAAACAACTTTATCTATACAATTACCCCCATTAACAAGCGGGATATATACCGTTATTTATTATATACCATTGCATACTGGGGAAGTGATTCGTGACTCTTACATATTTACAATCGATACGCTGTCAAAAGACACAGCGAAACGATCCATCTTTTCGTTTCTTTCCCTCTTTCAACTTAAGTATGATTCTCAATTTTGCGGAAATATTTTCGCAACCGTCTCAAACAACACTTGGATTATGCTTCTTTATTTCATGAGTGTATTTCAGTATGTTAGTATCATTGCGTTAATTGGATGGATTATATGGGGAAGTTTGCTTAAATCGACTAATTCTATAAATTTCAAACGTTATCAAACTAATCTTTTTATGTTCCAATTATTTTTTTTGCTCGCGACATTACTTTTACTCATCATCCAATCCATTAGTACAATTGATTTCAATATGAATGAAAAAATAGTAGCAATACCTATAGATATATTATATGGAGTTGCCTGGATTCTCTTACTTTCACTAGCTTTCATGGGCTTTTTCTTTCTTTCCCGCTCAAATGTAGTTTGTATTATATGGGTAATTTTTATTCTGTTTGTTAAAAGTATGACAGCCTATACCCTAACTATATTTCCATCTCTTTTTACAATAGTTTTTGAAAATATCTATTTATATATTGTTACTATTTTGGGAGGTGGTTACTTATTTATAACTGTTTTTCAAAAGCAACTATTTATTCAGTCTCTTCTTTTTAAATTTCATCTATATGCTTGTATTTTAGCAGCGATTTTATTCACCTATAATTTGTTTATTTATATGAATTTAAATACATCTGGAGCAGCATTTTTCACGATTCAATTACTAACCATTCTCCTTTGTTTAATACATCTACACATGTTTATCAAGCAGAAAAAAAACAGCTCTCTTTCGCTCTGTTTTCAATTAAGTATTTTATTATGTAATATTATAATTCATGAATGGATAGGATTTTATAATTACCTTTTTTTATAAAATTTTCCGGTGAAGTATGAATATTTTTTCATATTATTTTTTATATTTGAGATAGAGTGCGATCCTTTTTAAATTGGAGGGGGCTTGATATAATGCTGAGGGAGTATCATGTAGTGGCCATTCCGATTCGTATTGTTATTAATAACTTTGGCGATCACGATCCTGAAGGCAAGATATATGTTTTAAAAGAAAATGTCAGTAAAATAAAAAAGCTCGTAGACGAAAATCCCTTTTCAACGGTAGATCTGGTGCAACCACTCGTTATTCGTGCAAATGTTGGAGACACCGTGAAAATAACCTTTGAAAACCAATTACCTTTTAGTACTTCCATGCATATTCAGTTAGCGGAGTATGATGTACAGACTTCTGATGGCGCATTTGTAGGAAATAACAAAGATACTACTGTTCCGCCTGGACAAAAACGAATTTATACTTGGGAAATCATTCGAGAAGAAATCCATCTTTTTTCTGATTTAGGTAATCCTCTTTCCAGCGAAGAAGGAAGTAACGTACATGGTTTATTTGGAGCATTAATTGCACAACCAAAAGGATCTACATGGACAGATCCGATAACAGGCTTACCTATTAACAGCGGAGTTTATGCAGATATTCATAATCCACTTTTGCCTTCCTTTCGGGAATTCGCATGTTTTTTCCACGATGAAATGGAAGTAAAAGATTTAACTGGAGCCAAATCAATTGATCCTCATACATTACAAAATGGCGAAACACACTCTATTAATTACCGGTCTGAACCGATGCGAAATCGCGTTCGCCTTATTCAAGAGGGTATTGTATGTCCTGACTGTGAGGGCGAAGAAGTTCATCATGATTCCTGGGTATTCGGCGATCCAGCCACCCCTATTTTACGAGCTTACGTAGGAGACCCTCTTAAAATTCGAGTTATTCATGGCGGAGTAAAAGAAACCCATGTCTTTCATTACCATGTTCATCAATGGCTATTTGAACGTAATAATGTCAATTCTATGTTAATTGACTCATTGTCATTCGGTCCGCAGAGTACATTTACTGTTTCACCTTTATACGGCGCGGGAAGTTTACAAGGGGCATTTGGTGATGTTATTATTCATTGTCATCTTTATCCTCATTTTGGCGAGGGAATGTGGGGACTAAACCGTATTTTTAATACATTACAAGACGGTAGCCAATTTTATCCAAACGGTGTACCAATCGCAGCATTACAGCCGCTTCCTGATCGGCCAATACCACCTGCACCGACAAAAGAAAAACCAGGGTTCCCAAACTTTATTCCTGGTGTGTTTGGTTGTAAAGCGCCTCGACCACCACTTGGAATTGTAGGAGGCCGCGAGTCAACTAAGCTTGAAATTAATCAATTTGATCCAAACGCTCGTCCTGGTGCAGTATTTGTGAATCCTTGTCCAGAAGGTACGAAAGTAGAACGAGTTTTTAATATTGTCGGCATTCAAGTTCCCATTATCTATAACAAAGAAGGATGGAATGATCCCGAAGGCCGTATATATGTATTAGAAGAAGATGAAGAAGCTGTGTTATCCGGCCGTAAAAAACCAGAACCCCTTGTCATTCGTGCGAATGCCGGTGAGTGTATTCGTATTAACTTTACAAATAAATTTCCAGAAACATTAGGTGGAAATGCGTTTCAACTTGTAGAACGAACATACGAAGCAGGTACTCACGTACATTTCGTAAAATTTGACCCCCTCGTTTCTGATGCTGCTAACGTTGGTTGGAATTATGATAGCAGCGCTTTACGAGGCGAAACAATCCAATTCCAATGGTTTGCAGATGCAGAATTAAAAGCTGTTTTCTTTCATGACCATCTATTTGCAAATTCGCATCAGCAACACGGGTTATTTGGTGGAGTCTGTATTGAACCAAAAGGGTCTCAATTTCTCGATCCTCGTACAGGAGAAATAATACCATCAGGTACACAAGCAATCATTACAAATCCACTCATTCCTGATTTCCGTGAATTTTCCTTATTTGTTCATGATTTTTCGCTTCTATTTGATCGTCGAGGTAAACCGCTTAATCCACCAGGTTTTTCAGGTTCTGATGCCGATCCTGGTGTCATGGCAATTAATTACCGGAATGAGCCGTTCTCAGCTCGGTTAGTAAATCCTGATACTGATCCAGCTTTTATTTTTAGCTCTTTTCTTCACGGAGACCCTGTCACTCCATTATTACAAACTTATAACGGGGATCCAGTACGTCTTCGTATAATCCAAGGTGCTCATGAAGAATCTCATAGCTTTAACTTACACAGACAACGTTGGCACAGAAATCGTCCTGATTTAGAATCAGAATTTACTCAGCAGCAAATCATTGGCATTTCAGAAGCTTTTACAGCTGAATTTGCTATTGAAGGCGATGGCGATTTTGATATGCTATATCATTTCGGTGGAATTGATGATATTTGGCTCGGCGCTTGGGGAATATTACGCACATTTAAAGAACGGGTTTCTCATTTATTCCCTCTTCCTGATCGACCACAGCCACCAAAAAGAACTAAGCCTTTGCCAAAACCTACTGGAGAGAATCCACCACCAGCAACAGATCCTGGTAAGCCTTGTTCACCGAATGCACCGGTTCGAAAATTTGAAGTTGTTGCATTTCAAACAAAAATTAAATATAACAAAGCTGGTGATAATGATCCATTTGGTATTATTTTCGCTTTAAAAGAAGATGTTGAAAACATACAAAGCGGAAAAATAAACCCCGAACCACTTATATTACGTGCAAATACCGGTGAATGTGTAGAAGTTACACTTCACAACCAATTAACAGAGCTATTTCATAATGAAGGAGAACTTCATGGTTATCCAGAAGTGCCTGATGAAGATGTTATCTTCACACCATCAAGACGAATGTCTCTTCATGCACAAATGGTCGCATATGACGTTCTAGGTTCAGATGGGGCAACAGTTGGATTTAATCCTGATCAAACCGTAGCACCTGGGGAAAGTATTACGTATCGTTGGTTTATTGATCGTAACATCGGTACTTGTAATCTTTGGGGTATGGCTGATTTACGTAATCACCGGCACCATGGAGCTTTTGGCATGCTAATTACAGAACAAGCAGGAGCTCTTCATCTCGATCCTATAAAACGCACGCCAATTCGAACTGGTAATCAAGCAGTTATTTCACATCCACTTTTCCCAGAATTTCGTGAGTTCGTTTTATTGATGCATGATGGTGTTCGCCTCGTAGATAAAAATGGTAACCTTATTATTGATCCTGAACCAATTTTTATAGAACCAGAAGAAGAATTAGAAGATCCAGAAGATCAAGGATCTCGCGGCTTTAACTACCGCTCAGAACGCATCATTCATCGCTTAAAGAAAAATCGAGATGTTTCAAAAGTATTTAGTACAAAAATTCACGGAGATCCTGCTACACCGATCTTTTTAGCACATGTAAATGATCCAATTATCTTTCGTTATACTTTTCCTGCTGACAAACCACGAGCACATGTTTTTACAATACACGGTCATTCATGGCTCCGAAATGAGAATAATTTATACTCAACCTTTACCGCTGTCCAAGGAGAAAATAGCGTCGGTTCCAGATCAAATTTCGTCATTGCACATGGAGCTGGTGGCCTAAACGGGAGACCTGGGGATTATATGTACCGCTCGGGTAACATTCGCTGGGATATTGAACTTGGTATGTGGGGTATACTTCGGGTACTAAAAAAGAATAATAACAAACTCCCTCCTTTACGAAATCCATAAAAAATAGGCTATCCCTGCTTTTTTAGGGATAGCCTTCATATTCTCTGTATCAAATACACTCTAAATCACTTCTTCTGCCTCAGGTTGATCAATCACAATTACATCTCCATCTTTAAAACGAATTTCTCTTATATTTTCCCATAGTATTGTCACTATCACTTTTGGTTCTTGTAATACGCCGATAAAATCTGTTCCCACTTCTTGAATCTTTCCAACAATAACCTTTTCATCATTCTCATCACAACGTATTGTTACTTCTATTCTATTGCCAATATTTTTTAAAAGACGGAAATTTAATCTATCCTTTAAACCATTAACATTCAATGGGACCAACTCTTTACATAAAGGATCTCTATTACCTATCAACTTGCTCACTTGTTCGTCTTGAACTATAGGAACTTCTGTTTTTTGTTCTGCTTCGATTTTTTGCTTCACTTCTTGTTTCTCTTCTATTCTTTGTTCTATTTCTATTTTTTTCTCTACTTCTTGTTTCTCTTCTACTCTTTGTTCTACTTCTATTTTTTGCTCCACTTCTTCTTTCTTTTCTATTCTTTGTTCTGCTTCTATTTTACGTTGTTTCATTTTCCGGGTTTTATCTTCTAAACTTTCTTTCTTTTTTACTGATCCAGGAATATTTAATAAAGGGCGTGATCCCCTACTATTTTGTTTATCCGACCACAAAAGACAACCTCTCCTTTGACTCATTCTCTTCTTAGCTTATGAAAAAGAGAATGAAAAAGACACATATCAAAAATAAAAAAAGGAAATTTTTTCTTTCCCCAAAATAAAAGTATAAACTCCTGCATAATAATAGATTGGTAGTAAAAATCCATAATGAAAGGGGGTATATGCGTATTTTCTCTTGGTACATACCATGAGATTTCACGCTATACGTATGTCAAAAAACACTTCCAAGCAACAACATAAAAAACGACCACCTGAAACAGAAGGTTGTTCACCAAGCAAAAAAATCCCTTTAGAAAATACAGCCACTCTACCTGAAAACCAAGTATTTGTCGATTTATTAGGAAAAAACATCTTATTAACTACACGTTCTGATCAGTTAAATATTTTAGGGCAAACATTCCGTCCTATTTTCACTGGAAAAATTGTAAGAGTAACAGATGGTTTCATTACACTTTATCCTGTCATCATTAAAATGAATAATGCACCATTTTTCCAATTTCCTACACCTCTCAATTTTGCAATTGAAATGATCGCCTTCTTCTTACCTTTTGACCCTAATACTCGCTTTCCAATTCCATGATAATAAAGGTGGTGTAAAAAATGGAAAATCAAGATCAACTTAAAGAGAAAAAGCCGCTTCCTCCGATGTGTAGAAGTTCAGTTAACAATCCTTTAATTAATGAATTACGCCGTGCTAATGTTACACAAGAATTTGATAACCGCATCGGTTCTCGGGTTTTCATTCTTATTGCACAATTTCCTTTTATGATTATCGGTACCATTGTTGAAGTAAACGGAGATTACGCCTTTATTAAAATTGAAGCAACTCATATTAATGAATTTGATAATATGACGGCTCGTATACACATTGACGAGATTGAAGTGTTCTTTATTGAAGATGGAAAATTTGAAATTCCAAACATTCAGCAAATCCCAGGAGTTTAACTTAGCAGGCTATCCCACTTGTAAAGAGTAGGTGATAGCCTTTTTTTCGTATACAACGGGATGAATGATGGCACAGAAAGTATGAAAACCGCATTTATTATACTAGTCATATTTTATGAAACGAAAGGAGCCTTCAAATAATGAAAAAGGACAACCCAAACCCAATTTGGATTCCAACTTATTTTAATACCACTCCCTGTCCTCCATTATCTACTTGCTTTCCGGATGCCCCACCAGCCTTCCCTTCTCCTAACAGTTCACTTCCACAAGAAGAATTAAATCAATTACAAGAGTGCATTGAAGAAGCAAATAACTTACTCCATGTTATTTCAAATCCAAGAGATCCAGAAAACACAAGAGCTTTACAGCTTTTTCTTTTAACACTTCGTGGTTTAAAAGTACAAGCAACTATTGCATGTGACACTACACAGGAAAAACTAATAGGAACTTTAACAAATGCAGGGAAAGATTTCATTGAGTTAACAAACGAAAAAAAAGGAAAAGTACTGATTCCATATCTACAACTTTGTTTATTGAAACGAGATTGTAATCAAAATCCTATACCTCAACCTTTACCATTTAACTTTACTCCACCAATTCGGCAAAATTTAATATTACATTTTGGAAAAACAGTAGCAGCAAATCCCCTTTTAATTAATACTTTCTTTGGTATTTCTTTATCACTTTACTTACAAGGCTTTATTGGAAAGAAAATTACAATTCGACTGCAACATGAGGAAGAACCTATACAAGGGATATTAATTGATGTTCAGGAAGAAGATATTGATGATGATTTAAGACCCCCAGCTAAAATACAAATAAAAGTTGCTAATAAAATCGTAGAAGTTGATTTAGATGACGTATGTTTTATTTCCGTCTGTCCCCGTTAAAAACACTCATCAATAATACACAATAAACTACCTAAATAACATGCATATTGATTATCAAAAATTAGATATACTCATCCCGATATAGATGATTTATTCTTTTAAAAAGCGCACGTTTCAGAAAACAGTTCGATAGGAAATCCTAACAAGTTCACTTCGTTTCAAAACATAATCAGATTAGTAATCTGCGTATTTCATCTGGATTTTCTGCTCAAAAGATTACTTCCTATTTTTCTTTAAGTCCATTCATTTTATTGTAACCTTTCTTTTCAATCAACGAATTACAAACCTATACAACAAAAAGCATAGTATTTTGAAGTAAACCTTGAAAATAGGACACACATCAAAACACCTAAACTACTTGTTCCCTATATTCTTTAAGGGACAGGTAGTTTAACTTTTCTTGAATTCGAATTCGTACAGTTGTGTTGGAGCTGAACATGGACTGCCGTTTATATGCCCTTGTAAACTCTAAATGATATTCTGCATCAGGTAATCCAAACATAACTCCATCCTATCCTTCGTGATTATGAAACTCACCTATCCGTTTTAAGCCTAATCCTTCTTCATAAAGTGAAACTTTAATCAGTGGGTTTTCTTCATCCCCCATTGATTATCAACCCTCACCAATCGGGCTTTTACGGGCAGTTGTTCCCCCACCTACCTTCCTTGTTTCTCTCTGAATCTTGAGGTGTGGGGCTTGCCGCCCGTTAATGCGAAATAAAAAATAGTAATTAGCACCTCTTTTCCCTTTCTCGAGGTGCTAATTACTTAAAAAATCTAATATTTAATCCCTTCACTCCTAACCTTTTGTATCCCTCAGCATGTACACACCTTCTTGTATATTTACAGTTCAAAATTATGCATATATCTCCGATAACTCAATAATTTTGTTCATAATACATTGTTCGTCGCTATGTAAGTTCATCGTTGCAATAGATCGTAACATCCTATGCTCACCAATACAAATTCCCTCTTTTGCATGTAAAAACATTGGTACATCATTTGCATCGTTCCCAAACGCAATGAATGTCCCTTCTTCTATTCCTAGTCTTTGCAATCCCTTCCATTTATGAACACCTAATGGACTTATATCAATAATCCCCTCTTCTTGATGTTCGTACATTTGAACGGGAAGGTCATTAAGTGTTTGTACTACTCTTTCTTTATTACCGTCAGGAAATAGCACAATCTTCACCATCTCTTTGATACAGTCAATTGATACATTCATAGCTAATTGATGAGGATCTATATTACAATAAATCGGATGGGTTTCGCTACCTGTATAGGCATAATCCCAATGACTATCAATTAAATAATTAAGCTGATATGTATCAATTAAAGAACGGAGCTCATTCATTGTCTGAGCATCAAATGACATAACTTCAATAAATTTTCCTTCTTTTGCAACAAATGCTCCATTCCCTCCAATCATGGAATAATGATGCATATGACTTGGTAGCACTGGTAGTAAATCTCTAATTGGCCTAGCAGATGCAAATACAACTTCATGCCCTCTAGCATGACAAACATCTAATGCTTGCACTATACTTTCTGTTAGTGGTTTTCCTTTGAAACAAATTGTACCATCAATATCAAAAATAAAATTCATATACATCGCCCCTTTCTCCTTTCTTTTTAATGTAAAAGAATTCTTATATAATGAACAGGACAGATGTCCGAAAAAGGGGAATAATTATGAAAAAAATTGAAGACGAGTTATTACTAGCAACTTATTTAAAGAACGAGCATGTACAAAAACTTTTTACTAATCTCCATCATCCATTTCAAATTCAAAGGTACAATGCAAGAGAAGTCGTACTACGCGAGGGAGAATCGATTGACGGCTTATATATTCAAATGTCTGGGCGTACGAAAATAACTACGAGCGTTATTACAGGAAAAGCATTGCTACTTCGATTTTGTTCTGCCGTTTCCATCATGGGTGATATTGAACTCATTCAAAATGTAGATATCCAATCCCATGTAAGTACCGAGGAAGAAACAGATTTTATTGTTATTCATAAACATTATGTTCAAAATACACTTTTACATGACGTTGCTTTTTTACAAGAGCTTTTACACCATGTGACCTACAAACTCCAAACATGTACCACTGCTTCACGTATCAATTTACTAGCTTCAGTAGAAACACGTTTTGCTAGCTATTTATGTACAATAAAGAATACTTCCAACCTATTCGGAAGAGAAATTCGCACTACAGATCATCATGAAATCGCCTCGCTCATCGGCACTACCACTCGGCACTTAAATCGTGTCATTGAAAAATTAAGTGAAACGGATACAATTCGCAAAGAACACAAACAAATTATCGTTAATGACTGGGAAACTATTGAACGACTTTCTAATGGTTTAAAATACGAATAATATCGTTATACTAAGTTGCATTTCAAAAAGGAGCAACTCATTCCAATTGCTCCTTCTCTTTATGATTCGTCTTTGTAATGGATTTTAGACTGTCCCTTTGACAATCCGTTAAACTACATCTCCCACTACTAACATAGAACGGTTTTGAAGACTTTTGGAACGCAAACTATACGCAACTACTTTCTTCTTATATTGTTTAACTACATCAACATGATCGTTATAACTATAAACCAAAAATCTAATATCGTTTTTCCCCCTCTTCGTATCAATGATCACTGGAGTGCCACTGCCCTCTGGTGGAAAATAATATTTCTCTAAAAATATTGCTTCGTTAAAGTAATCAATAATTTGAAGTTTATCTTCACCTTCTAATCGGTTGCCGTCAATTGTTACGGTGACAGCCTCACCATTAAGTTGTGGATGCAATTCAAATCTACTGATAAAAGATTCCACAACAGAGGTTGGAAGGCTCGACACTAATATTTTTAGGCCACCGAAAAGAAATAACATAACTATAAACCAGGTCGTCATATTTTATCACCTCCGTTACATGCTAAATTCCTGTTATTACATGACTCATATTTTCATCGGATGCTGTTTAGAGTCTCCGCAAATCTTGTAATCCCTACTTCAATATGGTTTGTATTCTCTCTTCCAAAAGTAAAGCGTACATAATTTTTTTTTGATCCCAAAACACTTCCTGGAAGAAAAGCTACACCATTTTGTATAGCTCTTCCTAATAAATCATATTCATGAACTGACTCCTGCACTTTACACCATAAATGAATTCCACCCTCTGGAACAAGAAAATCAACTCGATCACCTAAGAGTTCACCAAGACTTGTAATTAATTGATTCCTTCTCTGTTTGAGTTGTTTACGAAGCATAGAGATATGTGCATGAAAATTTTCTGATTCTAAAAATTGATTTGCTACCCATTGAGGAAAGACACTATGTCCAAAATCTACTTGCTGCTTTGCATCTGCTAAACGTTCAATGACCCGAGGGGGACCAATAATCCACCCAATTCGCAATCCAGATGCTACGATTTTCGATAATGAACTAATATATAGAACATTTCCATTCGTATCCATGGATTTTAAAGTTTGATTTACTTCTCCATTGAAAGAAGTTAAGCTATAAGGATCATCTTCCACAATTGGTATACCAAATTCAGATGACAATCCCAAAATCTTTTTACGACGAGACAATGAAAGGATCGTTCCAGTTGGATTTTGATAATCTGGATTTAGAAATACCATTCGAATTCGGTGCTTTCTGTGTAAATCTATCAAATCATCTGGATTCATGCCATGTTGATCCACTGGTAAATGAAATATTTTTAGCCCAGCAGATTTAAACATTGGAAGCGAAAAACAATAAGATGGATCTTCAATCGCAATCGCATCTCCCGGCTTAAGCAAGCATTGAACGATAAGGTTAAGCGCTTGTTGAGCTCCTGATGTAATTAAAATAGAATGCGGATTAACATCTATGTTTTTATATTTATCAACATGTGAAGAAATTGTTTTCCTTAACATTTCATTTCCTTGTGGATGATCATAGCCTAAATTTCCTATAAATGTTTGTTCTGAGAGAATTGTACGAAACTGATCAGTTGGAAACAAGTCTGGTGACAATTCACCACTAGCCAAATTAATCAAATCATCCTTTTGCGTTTCCGCTCGAATTTGTTGAACCAATGGCAAATTCGGGAGAAATGAACCATCTTCTACATACCTACCCCAATTTGGAATACGTTTACACGATATCCCCCATATATCTGTGTTTACACGCGTTCCACTTCCTTTTTTTCGCTCTACTACCCCAAGTGATTTTAGTTCCTCATATGCTGCTACTATCGTACTGCGGTTCACTTGCAACTCTTTCGCCAAAGTACGTTCCGAAGGTAACATACTATCTGAAGAAAACTCTCCTGAAGAAATCCCCCGTTCTATATAGTCAGCAATTTGTTTGTAGATCGGCGTCTTGTCTGCACGATTGGGTCTCCATTCCATCTCATTCCCTCTTCCCCTTATCAGCAGGTTTTTTACTAATTGAAATAAAGTTCAAGCGTTAACCTCTGCTTGTTATATACTAAATACTTCTGTAAGTAAGTTAGTTTGAAAGTATTTCCTGTTTGGGGTTCATATAGTTTTCCCTATTCATTCCTAGTTATGAAGATATTCACTCATTCTACAATGTGAATAGTAGTAACTAAACAGACATATAAACCCCTTCTTCTACCACACCCACATACTTGAGGAATGGAACTTCTTTTCGTTAAAAGATAATATAATCTTTCCATCCTTATAACAAAGAATAGTGCTAAGAAATAACCATTCCAACTATTATAATTTAGACTATCTACTTATCGAAAATAGAAAAACTACAAAACGACAACCGCATACCACGTAACTCCTACGAGAAGGCTTAAAAGAAGGACGATATAAATAGCAGACAAGTTCGTCACATTTTGCTTCGTAGACTGACCGTATTTTTCCTCCACGTTTCTTGCCACTAGTACCGTTCCCAAGAGTGATACAATTACAATAATAACGACTAACGAAATTGCAAATTTCATTGGCTTCCCCCTCTCTAAAAACCGTCTATTCGAACAGAAAATCTAATCGTTCAACTTAAAAGTTTATATTTTTCCGGATGAGAACATAACCGAGATACTTAAAGAATACTATCTTTCTCTTTTATAATAAGGGATATTTATTTAAAAAGGACCATCCACTTTACGAGTATAAAATAGGGATTCTAAGGAATTACTACCACTAAAAAGTAAAAAAGAAATGTAAACTTCCTTTTGAAGTTATTAAAAAGAACAATACCAACAAAAAAGCAAACAACCTACTGAGTCTTTCTCATCGGTTGTTTGCTTTATATTAGCTCTCTGATACATTTGGGCTTCTTTATACCTACATCAAAAATTTTTAAAATTATTAATTAGAAAAATGTTAACCAATCAAAGCGAATTAACGGTTAGCCACTTCATTCTCTTTTTTAACATCTACTGGAACACGCTTCCCTATTCCAAAAACATAAAAACTAATGACAACGATCGCTAGGAAAATAATTCCTACAATAAGTGAGATTTGTGTATCTTCATTGAACCACATACCAATTAATACCATAATTAAAAAGACAATCGTTAAATAATTTGTAACAGGCGCAAAAGGCATTTTGAACGGATGATTTTCCATTTCAGCTCCTTTTGCTTTTCTGAATCGAATTTGACTAATCAGAATGACAAACCACGGAACCATACCAGGAAGTACACTTGCACTGTATACATACACGAATAAGTTTTTCGGTGCAATATAACTTAAAATAACGCCAATCGCTAAACCAACTAACACACCAATCGTACCAAATAAAGGCACACCGTTACGCGAAATTTTTGCGAAGTATTTTGGTGCTTGTCCATTTATTCCTAATGTATAAAGCATACGTCCCGCACTGTAAATACCACTGTTACAGCCAGACATTGCAGCTGTAATTACGACAAAGTTAATCAGGCCAGCTGCTGCTGTAATCCCAACTTTCGCAAAAGTTGCTACAAACGGGCTTCCAATCGAATTTAGTTGATCCCAAGGGTAAACAGTTACAATAACAAAAATTGCACCAATATAGAAGATTAAAATACGCCAAATCGTACTTTGAATTGCTTTCGTTAACGTTTTCTTCGGATCTTTTGCTTCACCAGCTGTAATCCCAATTAATTCAACACCTTGGTAAGCTCCAACAACTAGTGATAGAGCAAAGAAGAATCCTGACCAGCCGCCCGTAAAGAAGCCGCCATTTTCCCAAAGGTTAGATAAACCGATTGCATTCCCTCCGTTACCAAATCCGAAGAAAATAAGCCCAAATCCCGCAATAATCATTAACACAATGGTAACGATCTTAATCATTGCAAACCAAAATTCAAATTCACCAAATGATTTAACAGAAATTAAGTTCGCCGCACCAAGAATCACCATTGTGATAATACCTGGCACCCAAGCAGGCAGATCCGGGAACCAATACTGCATATATGCCCCAACCGCTATAATTTCTGACATTCCGACGATTACCCACTGGAACCAGTTACTCCATGCCGTCATATACCCTGCTAATGGATGTATATACTTATGGCCAAATGTCGCAAATGAACCTGTTCCTGGCTCTACATACAACATTTCTCCCATCGCACGCATAATGAAAAATATAAAAATACCTGCGATTGCATAAGCAAGCATTACTGACGGGCCTGTCCATTGAATCGTGCTGGCTGAACCCATAAATAAACCAACACCAATTGTACCGCCTAAAGCAATCATCTGAATATGACGCGCTTCCAATCCCCTTTTTAGTTCTTTATTTGCCACTCCATTTCCTCCTCATCCACGATTCATAAGCGAAATACGATACTACAATTCCTATTAGGTAAAAAATCATAAAGCAAGCGTCACTTTTGTCTCTCTCTTAAAAGATGCCCTAAAATCATTCCCCGCTTCCTTCTAATCATTCATAATAGTGCGAAAATTCACCCATCTCTCCTTCGTCATAAAATTAAAAAATTACTTATTTCATAATAATTTATTTATCTGAAAAATACAATTACTTTTCCTGGAAATTAATATATGTAAATTAAATAAAAAATAACATCTATATTAGAAATACAAACCATAATTTCAATATAATTGAATTTATGTGAAGATTCCCTCAAAAAATTCACATCCGCAGAAAATCGCGACGAATGCTCATTTGTAATTGAAGCTAATGTTAAGCATCGGCTTCAAGCTTCTATTAATAACATTGGATAATATCAAAAAAGAACACCTAGAAAGCCTCTTATATAGGCTATTCATCGGCATTCTTTTTAATTATACAATCTCACTTTATATAAGACTTATATTTCAAATTCCTTAATTTTTGCATTCGGACTCAATACTTTTTCTGGATTAAACTCTGCTACTGGCTCTCCATTTTTCACTTTGTTGACCCAATCATGGTTAGCCAGTGCTCCTCTACCTAAAGTAATCACATCCGCTTCGCCTTTTCCAACGATTTCTCTCGCTTTTTCTGAATCATGGAAACTGCCATTTACAATTACAGGCAACTGACTATATTTTTTTGCTAGTGCAGCAAGCGTTGGGCTTTCATCATTTTCTCCTTTAGAAAAAGCTGGTAAGGATAAGAACCCCTTAGTGAATAAGTATTATTTTTATTAGTAAATACAGTACGTGAAATTATTTATGTTTAACTAAAAAAAGCCCCTATGAAAGGAGCCAATTATTTTACACGATATTGTTCTAATTCTTTCACTTATACCTTCGGGACCTAAAGTGATCTTTCCATCTTCTACTTCAACGTGCTTAACTTTTCAATCGCTTGTTGTTCAGTTGGTAAGAAAAAGATATCGTATCCGCTGTTACATTCATAGATGAAGTCTTTTAAGCTTTGACTTGAATACGCAGAAAAATCCCCAATAATTGCAACCTTCACTCGATAATTGATGAACTTCTGAAGGATTTGGCCTGCAAGTCGTGTTTTCAAATCAAAAAAACTTTCGCTTAGTAGAGATTTGCTTATAACGATACGATTGCAAGCTGCTTCATATTGTATGGTTGCCATAAAATCCAAAGCTGACTGAACATCCCGTATTAATATCTCATCGCTTCTCACGACGGCAATATTTTTCCCACCTACTTCTACCTTCTCTATATTCATAATTACCCTCCTAAAAACTATATGGAAAGACCAGGTTTTGTGTACAAATATTTTTAACTTGATGAATTTGTACTTCTCTATCTCGAGAGAAACTTCACTTTATTTAAAATTAATTCGATTTAAAAGCTTAGTCTTTTGATAGTGGAACATAGATTGAGATAGCTCAAAGACCGTTCCATTTACAAGGTGTACTGTATTTTCGATTAGAAGTACTGGATCATGTTCATGTATTTCTAATAATTGTGCACTTTCTTTATCTGCTTTTTCGCAACTAATTACTTTATCAGCAAATCCGATATTGAGCTGTAAATCTTCAATTAAATAGCTGTATATGGATTTCAATGCAATTTCTTCATTTAAATATGGAACAATATCTTTTTTAAAGAAGCTTATTTCAATAGAAAACGATTTACCGTCTACAATTCGTAATCGTTTTAAAAAATATAGCTTCGTTCCTAACTGACATTGCATCCGTTTTGCTATTGTCTCATTGGCCTCTATTACCTTTAATTCTAATACTTTCGTTTCAATATTTTGCGAAGCAAGATTTTTTGTTAAACCACGTAGACTTCCTAAATTAATGTAATCTGTTACAGACGTTTCTCGTAAAAACATCCCACTTCCTTGTACTTGAAAAATATACCCTCTATTGACAAGCTGACTAACAACTTTACGTATCGTATTTCGGCTCACTTGAAATCTATTCATTAATGCTTCTTCTGTTGGTAATTTTTTCGTCTCATCGAACATTCCATCGCGAATATCTTTCTCTAAAATATCGGCAATTTTTTTGTACTTTACAGTCATATTCCGTCTCCTAAAATTCTCTTTTCCTTTTTATAACTCTTCTCCTCTCGTTTCGATAATATGCTTATACCAATGAAACGAAAGTTTCTTCTTACGTTTTAAGTTATCATTATGGTCAACAAAAATAAAGCCATATTGCTTTTTATAACCATTTAACCAACTTAACAGATCAATCACTGACCATGCATAATACCCTTTTAAATGAATCCCTTCTTGAATCGCACGCTTTACAACTTTTAAATGCTCTTCAATATATTTAATTCTTGGAACATCTACAATTTCTCCATCAATGATTGGATCTTCATCACCAAGTCCGTTTTCTGTCACGTACATTTTAATATCACCATATCGGTCTTTCAACATATGCAAGCCATCTAAAAATCCTTCTGATGATATTTCCCATCCCCATTGTGTATATGTTTTATCTTCCATCTTAACTGTTCGGTAAAATCCATCAAAAGAAGGGTTACCTGGTGCAAGAGTAGAGCTCTCTCTAGAATGTTCCTCATTCTTAATATCTTTACTATATCGTTCAACTCTTATAGGTTGATAATAATTCAAACCAATAAAGTCATTTTTCTCAGCATTTCGTTTTATGATTTCTAATTCTTCAATCGTCCAATTAGGTGTCCAGCCCTTTTCTTTTAATTGTTGTACAACATAAGATGGATACTCACCTTTCAATACTGGATCATAATACCAAAATGTTTCATATTCATTTGCGTGATTTGCTGCTAGTATATTTTCTGGCTGATTATCCACACTATACGCAGGTAAGAAAACATGTGTAATCCCAATCTCTCCATATTGCTTTAATTGCTTGTACAATTCAACAGTTTTAGCATGCGCATAGAACACATAGTGAGTAGCTTGAAAATATTTCGGCTCATCATTTTGGATGCCTGGTGGATGTGCTCCTTTTAAATATCCTAATCCACAAAACATAACTGTTTCATTAAATGTAATCCAATGCTTGACCCTATCACCGAATGCTTTAAAGCAAATTTCTGCATACTTTACAAAAGCCTCTGCTGTTCGCTTATTCGTCCATCCACCATCTTGTTCTAGTGTTAACGGTAAATCCCAATGGTACAGGGTAACAAACGGAACAATCCCATATTGTAAACATTCATCAATCACTCGGTTATAAAATTCTATCCCTTTTTCGTTTACCTCTCCATCACCAGTCGGTAAAATACGGGCCCAAGAAATAGAAAAACGATAAGACTCTAGTCCCATTTCAGCCATTAATCGAATGTCTTCTTTATATCGATGATAATGATCAACAGCTACATCACCATTTGTCCCATTGTATGTTTTACCAGGAATTTTTGAAAACATATCCCAATTCGTAACACCTTTTCCATCTTCATTCCATGCACCTTCTACTTGATAAGAAGCTGAAGCAGCCCCAAATAAAAAATCATGTGGAAACTTCAAAACACATACCTCCATTTCATAGCAATAAATTAAATTTGTATACACTTATTAAATTTATGGGTACAAATTCAATAAGTATAATTATAACTCAATCTACAAACTTTTTCTACATAGCTATTATGAATAAACGGATCTCCTTATTTATCATTTCTCAGATTTACCTGATTCAACTGAAGAAACAAGAAAAAACACTAACATTTTAACTCGACTCCTAAAGAAATAATTTATTATGAAGATAATCACAAAAGTTAGCAAACAAAATTGTTCAAAAGTAATTTAATGTACCAGGGTCTGCGTAACAAATACCGTGTGCTCTACGTAAAATCAGCCACTAAAAAATAAAAAAGAGCCTGCTATGGCTCTTTTTTATTTTTTAGTATTTTTACCTTGGATAAATTTCTCTTATTCAAATTACCATTATTTATAAATTCCGAAAAATATTCACACATAAATAGAAAAAAAGTTCGCTACTAACAAATCACATAAGATTAGGGTTCTTTGAATTAGTTGCACACTTTTTTGTTAAAAATTTCACAAAAATAACTTAAGATATTTATTAACTATTAATGTTTAAAATGGATTCAACAACCTTTAAATGATACTTCTATTGTACATAAATTGGAAAAATCAAACACTATTTTTAACAACTTATTTTTCTCCAACAATTTCTTTTATTTCAGATAGAGTAGCTGCTTCCCCTTTAAATCTTGTATCTATAATCAATGTATAAAAGTTAGATTAATGTAAAAGAATATTTCGTCTTAGTTGTATAAACTTGATTTGCTTCTAATATATATGAAGGGAAATTAGGATGATCAATCATATTCGGCGGTTTTTGTGTTTCAAGACACAGTCCTAAATATTTCTTTGATTGTGTTCCTCTTATCCAATAATCATTTTCTAACATATTTCCACAGTATAAAACAACACACGGCTCATCGGTCTCTATTTCAATCTTCCTTCCACTTTCTCTGTCTAATAGCGAAAGTGCTTTTTGACTATTAGCTTTAATTAGAAATGGATGATCATATCCTCCACCAACGATTTTAGTTTGCAGATGTTCAGAATTCACTCCTTGTAATATTTGACGGCCCTTTCTAAAATCAAATACAGTCCCTTCCACTGGTAATACCTTTCCTGCGGGAATAAGAGAAGAATTAATTTCGAGAAAACTGTCACTGTTTAAAATTAACTCCATTTTGATCAATCTTTATTCAAAATGGAGTTTTTATATTGTGTGCTAGTTTAGATTATGTAACTTGTTTTTTATCAAACTTAATTCAAATGCTACAGGTATCTTAGTTTATATGCATCTTGAGCAACTAATCCTTTTAAATTTACTAGACCAAAAAATAAGCCTCCCTAAAGGGAAGCTTTTCATAATTTATCTTTGAGGTTGCTCTTGCAAATCACCTGTCATAAATTAATCTCCTGCAATTTTTTCTCCGAATTTGTTTAAAATGAACGCTTGTTCATCTACGAAATTCATTACACCAGTAGCTTTACTGTCGCGGCCATCTTGTAATTCTCAAAAATAATTATGGTCGTCTACAATTCTACTAAAATCCCTATTTACCCATCTCTCAGCGATTGCTAAAAGTTCTTCTTTCTTTTCGAAATTGCTATGATTTAAGATGTCCCTTACCCTCTCAGCATTCTTTTTGGACATCGGAGCGGCACCCCGAAAAGAAGTTCCTTTTTTCTGAAAAATGTATATAAATTCAATATTAATAATATATATCCGGAAAACTGATTTTATATTTCCTTAATTTATTCCTTTCCATCTAGATTAATCATATATTACAACAGCTTTCACGTCTAAAATAAGATGTTTCAACAAAGGAAAATATAAGTATCTTTATAATGAGTTCCCAATATAATCAATGTGTTAATCAAAGGAACTCTGTGTTATTTTTGCTTTTCTACTAACTAATACAGCTTCAAACAATGGACACAATTGCTACATAATAACTGTAATTTATTATCTATTCAAAATTCTGTTTATTCAATCTTTCTAAAAATAAAAAAATATTAATTTTATAAATATACACGTTATAATGAGGATGTCGAGAGAAAATCTATTACCTCGGAGAAAATATCAAACTGATACGATTACTTTAAGAAAGGTGTGTGATCAGAAGGGGAATTTATTCAAAATGCTTTAGTAGCAGCGGATATCGCATTAGCTGGCGTAAACAATATCATCAATGCTGACGAAGTTATTGAAGCGATGTATAGAGTTGGAGGACAAATGCCTCGCAAATTAAGAGAGGCAGGTTTAGGTGGAATTGCGGACACACATACAGGTATTACCATTAAAAGTAAAAAAGAGAGAAACAATGAAAGCAATAAACAGTTATTAGAAATATTGTGAAGTAGTTAGTAATTCTATTCTCTATTGTTCCCTTAAGGGTGTTTTTATATTGAGAGCCAGTATCACTAAAGTATACTACTATGCAATTAAAATGTTTTGTGAACGCTAACAAATCCATCAGGTTGATGACTCGCGAATTTTTCGATTTTGATTAACTTAGAAGAAGGACACACGATGTGGCGCACCCTGTAAGCAATTCATTTTTCAAGAATGGTCTATATTCCTAAGCCTTAAAAAGAGACGTAAGAATAGGATACAAGGAGGAATTATTAAATGAATGGGAATACTGCAAAAAAAATAGAATTTCAAGCTGAAAATACTGCAGTAAAAAATGAGAAATATCCAGATCCTAAAAAGTGGCATAAACAGGATACTACCTGGGCATTGAGCCTTTTTGGAACAGCAATTGGAGCAGGAGTACTCTTTTTACCTATTAATGCAGGTTCAGGTGGTTTATTATCATTACTGTTAATTACCATACTTGCATATCCTGTTATGTATTACTCACATAGGGCGCTTGCTAAAATGATATACGCTTCCAATTCTGCTGATGAGGGGATTACAGGTACAATAAGAGAGTATTTTGGAAATAAGGCAAGTATAATTTTTAACATAGTATATTTCGGCTCAATTTATACTATTGTGCTGATGTATTCGGTTGCACTTACAAATACTGCAAGTAGTTTTATCGTGAATCAATTGCACATGAAGGAGCCTCCAAGGGCCATTTTATCGCTTGTATTAGTACTCGGTCTTATAGCTATACTAAATTTTGGTCAAGATATCACTGTAAAGATAATGAGCATGCTAGTATATCCTTTCATAGCTTCTCTACTTTTTATCGCAATATCTTTGATTCCACAGTGGAATACGTCAATGCTTAGTTTTTCAAGTGTTTCTACTGCTTCAACAGGAACAGGATATTTTGGAACGATATGGATGATACTACCAATCATAGTATTCTCGTTTAACCATTCTCCTCTTATTTCGTCATTTGTTGTGAAACAGAGAGCTACCTATGGAATAGAAGCTACTGATGCCAAATGTGCTCAAATACAAAAAGTTTGTTATATCATGACATTCGCTGTTGTTATGTTCTTTGTTTGGAGCAGTGCATTGAGTTTGACTCCAAATGATCTTATAATGGCAAAAGAACAGAACTTGTCAATCCTATCATATCTTGCTAATGAGCTTAATTCGCCTCTAATCACTATTGCAGCTCCTATCATTGCTTTTATGGCTATAACAAAGTCCTTCCTTGGCCATTATATAGGAGCATATGAGGTAATGCGTGACATGATTATCAAGTTCAGTAAAACACGCGGAAAAGATATAGAAGAAAAAACAGTTAAGACAATGATCCTTGCTTTTGTCGTATTAACATGCTGGTATGTTGCTTATACAAATCCAAGTATTCTTGGACTCATTGATGCCCTTAGCGGTCCGTTAGTTGCTGCTATCTTATGTCTATTACCAATGTATGCCATCCGTAAAGTACCAGTACTAGCTAAATACAGAGGGAAAATGAGCAATGTATTTGTCATTGTTATAGGTGTACTTACTGTCCTAGCAAGTATTAAGTCATTATTCTAATTCACTATTGTTGGTTCTAGTGTAAAAATAGTGGGATATGAAAAAAGAACGAAAGATTCCTAGTGGAATTGAATTTTATGTTGTTAAACCAAAGAGATCATGGATAAGATATATCTGTTTTTGGACAGACTTCTCCCCCTGGAGAGTTTGTCCTTTTTTGTTCATATGCATAACTTCTATTTCAGCAATCACTTTTTTAGCTGTTTGCATCGGCTTAGCAATGCTAGAAAACGTTTGGAATCAAGGAACCCAACATTATATCCAGGAAGATTTAGCAGAAGCTCGCAATTTTCTTACTGGTTTGCTTCCATCAATTGAGAACATTTATGATAAGTCAAAGGCTGGTAGTCCCCAAAGAACGCTTTTAGAAAGAAGAATAAAAGCGTTGAAACTAGCTATTCAAGCGATTGATAATTTTTGTGATAAATAACTTATCTAACCAAATAGAGTGACGGGTTGGATTTGAGTCTAATATTTTATTTTAATAAAAACTTTTTTATGATATGAAATCTCATCATCAGTCTACATTTTAATAATCATTAAATTATAAGGATGAGTGACGAGAAACATGTTTAAATCAACTAGGTTTAATCTAATACATTTTTTAATGAAACAGTGCTTTAATACAACAAGGCCTTCAAAAACGACCAAACTTTTTTATAAATAAGTTAATCTATCACAATAATTTATCAAACAATTGCATTATTCAATGTACAACTTTCTTTTAAATTCACAATTATTGAACGCTATTAATTAAGATGTATCCAAACAAAAACAAAAAAATAAAAAACAAGGCATAACTACGCCTTGTTTTTTATAAATTAACATTAAGTTTTAATAGTTTAATCTAATATTTTATTATACAATGTCCATTTTTATCTCAGTAAAGATAATTTTCACCTCAACACAGCACCCCTACATCACCCGCTTAAACATCTTCTCCAGTTCATACGTCGAATGATGTACAAGTATAGGTCTACCGTGCGGACACGTATAAGGATTTGTTGTTGTGCGAAGTTCTTCTAGCAAAGCAAAAATTTGATCGTTCGTTAAATATTGGTTTGCTTTGATCGATGCTTTACAGCTCATCATAATCGCTGCTTCTTCACGCAGTTTTTTTATATCGACTTTTTTTAGTTTGACGACTTGCTGCATCATTTCATCGATGATCTCTGTTTCCTTTCCTTTTGGAAACCATGTTGGATGCGAGCGAACAATAAAAGATTGATGGCCGAATTGTTCTAGGAATAATCCTACTTTTTTTAATTCCTCTAATTGTTCTTCAACACGTAAAAATTCATTGAGAGATAAGTCAATACGATATGGTACAAGTAATTCTTGTACTTCTTGCGTAACCTGCCCTACTTTGTCACGGAAATATTCATAATTGATTCGTTCTTGCGCCGCATGTTGATCAATCATATATAATCCTTTATCATTTTGGGCGAAAATATAAGTTCCATGCATTTGCCCAATTGGATAAAGCGGTGGTAAATCATTTCCGTTCATTTTGACTTCTTGGATTTCTTCTAATTCCTCTAATTCAAAGTCTTCATCGCTACTGTCCCAGTCTTTTTCTTCTTGAAGAGGCTCTTCAATGATTGGTTTAGACGGTTGCCAATTATTTTCTTCTCTTACTAAAGACTCAGGAGATTGCCATTCTTGCTTTGGTGGTTGCCAAAGTAGATTTTGGTTTTGTGGTTTTGCTTGAACTTCTTCTTGCTTTTCATCCATCCCAGTCGGTAAGACAATATTGGGCATTGGTGGTTCTTTCGGTTTTGTATGTTCAAAATGAAATTGCTCTTGTACACTTTCATCTTTTTCTTTTTTCTTCGTTGTAACACCAGCATCTGGAATTAACTGAATCTTTTTAAAGGCATCCTGTAATGTCTTTTCAATTAATTGCAGTAATTCCTGCTCTTTACTGAAGCGCACCTCTAATTTCGCTGGATGAACGTTGACATCAACTAGCATTGGATCCATTTCAATTGATAAGAAACCGATTGGATAGCGACCAACTGGAAGTAATGTGTGATATCCTTGCTGAATAGCTTTCATTAAGACATAGTTACGAACGTAACGACCATTTACAATCGTTGACATGTAGTTACGAGATGCTCTCGTTACTTCAGGTAACGTTACATAACCACGAATTGTAAAGTCTAATGATTCTACTTCAATTGGAATCAATTTTTTCGCAACTTGAATACTATAAATTGCGGCAAGAACTTGTCTCACGTCACCATTTCCTGATGTATGAAGCAATTTTTTCTCATTATGAAACAGTTTCAAAGATACTTCTGGATGAGACATTGCAATGCGATACACAATGTCTGTAATATTCCCAAGCTCTGTATGAATTGTTTTCATATATTTAAGACGTGCTGGCGTGTTAAAAAACAGGTTTTGAACCGTAATGTCCGTTCCTTTACGGCTCGCTGTTTTTTCCTGCTTTATAATGTCTCCGCCTTTAATAATCAGATGCGTACCCGGTGCATCCCCTGTACTTGTAATGAGCTCTAGTTCACTAACAGATGCGATACTTGGCAATGCCTCACCACGGAAACCTAACGTCCGTATGCGAAATAGATCATTTTCATCCTTAATTTTGCTTGTTGCATGACGTTCAAATGCAACAATACAATCTTCTTCAGCAATGCCATCTCCATTATCAATGATGCGAATTTTCGATAATCCAGCTTCTTCTAAGTGGATTTCAATAGATGTACTATTCGCATCGATGGAATTTTCGACAAGTTCTTTTACAACTGAAGCAGGGCGTTCAACTACTTCCCCTGCCGCAATTAAGTTGGAGAGTTGGTCATCGAGTTTGCGAATTTTCCCCATCTACTTACTCATCCTTTCTTTAGCTTTTTCTGTAAACGATACAATTCATTTAACGCTTCTAAAGGCGTCATATCAAGTAAATCGATTTTTTTAATTTGCGTTAATACAGCTGTTTCTTTTTGATCAAACGTAGGCTTGTCTTCTTTTTTCACAGGCTGTTCTGTAGCAAAGAAAGATAGTTGTGATTCTGCAGAGTCTTCTTTTTCCTCTGGCAGTGGTTCTGATTCTTCTTTTACAACTACTGGTTCTTGGACAATTTCTTCTTGTACTTTCACTTCCGTTCGTTTCGGAATAATGATTTCCTCTTGTCCTTCTAGCTGGGCCAATACTTCTTTTGCACGCGCAATTAAGCTATCTGGAAGCTCTGCAAGCTGGGCAACATGAATACCATAACTTTTATCCGCTGCACCGTCTTGAATCTTATGCAAGAAAACAACATTTCCGTTTTCTTCAATAGCTGAAACGTGTACGTTTTTCAGTTGCTCTAAGCTTTCTTCTAATACAGTTAACTCATGGTAATGTGTTGAGAATAGTGTCTTCGCTCCAATTTGGTCATGAATATGCTCGATGATTGCTTGTGCGAGTGCCATACCGTCATACGTAGATGTACCGCGTCCGATTTCATCAAATAAAATTAAACTTCTTTCTGATGCATTTGCAATCGCATTTTTTGCTTCTAACATTTCGACCATAAACGTACTTTGACCTGAAATTAAATCATCTGCTGCACCAATTCTCGTAAAGATTTGATCGAAGACTGGTAATATAGCTTCTGTTGCAGGTACAAAGCAACCGATTTGCGACATAACAGTAACAAGTGCTAATTGACGCATATACGTACTTTTACCAGACATGTTTGGACCTGTAATTAAAAAGACATCCATGTTTTCAGGCATCACACAATCGTTCGGAACATACAATTTGCCGTTCAATACTTTTTCTACAACAGGATGGCGCCCATCTTTAATAAAGATTTCACGCTTATCTGTTAAAACTGGCTTTACAAATTGTTCTTCTTCACTCACTGTAGCAAAACTTTGCAGTACATCTAGTTCACTAATCACTTTGGCTAGATGCTGTAATTTCGGAATAAACACTTTTACTTCTTCACGAAGTGCAGTAAATAAATCATATTCTAACTGTACAATTTTTTCTTCTGCCTCTAAAATCAATGTTTCTTTTTCTTTTAATTCATCTGTAATGAAGCGCTCCGCATTTGCAAGCGTCTGTTTGCGCTCATAACGCCCTTCTGGAAGCGAAGCAAGGTTTGCCTTTGTCACTTCAATATAGTAGCCAAAAATACGGTTGTAACCAATCTTTAACGATTTAATTCCCGTAATGTCACGTTCACGTTTTTCAAGCTCTGCAATCCATGTTTTTCCGTTCTTACTAACATAACGATATTCATCTAGCTTGTCATTATAACCATCTTTTATAATATCCCCATCTTTTATAGACAGCGGCGGGTTTTCTTGAATACTTCTATCTAGTAACTCTGTTAAACTTTCACATGGATCAACGCCTTGAATTAATCTTGCCGCATAAGAATTATCTATCAAACTAACCGCCTCTAAAATGGTCGGAACCTGCAGTAGAGAACGTTTTAATTGCAGTAAATCGCGCGCATTAACGCTACCATATGCGACTTTTCCCGCTAAGCGCTCTAAGTCATACACTTCTTTTAGTTTTTCTTTTAAATCTTCACGTAAGAAATAGTCATTCACAAATGTTTCAACCATTTCTAAACGCTCTTCAATCTTGTCTTTTTGTATAAGCGGGCGTTCCATCCACTGTTTTAACATCCGTCCACCCATCGCTGTTTTTGTTTTATCTAATAGCCATAGGAGGGATCCTGTTTTCTCTTTTGTTCGAAGGGTTTCTGTTAACTCTAAATTACGCTTTGAATGCACATCAATTTTCATAAATTGATTTGTATAATAAATATCTACTGGCTGTAAATGATCTAATGAACGTTTTTGCGTTCTTAGTACATAATTCAATAAGCGCCCTACTGCTGTAACTAATTTCGTTTGAGTTACATTTCTCACAAGATGCTGTAATCCTTCAGGAACTTTCGTTTCATCTTCATAAGAGATTGTCATCTTTAATGTTTCCGTCAACTTGTTTAGCTCATCTTTTGAAAATGTAGAATCTACAACAATTTCTTTTGAACCTGTTGCGTAGACTTCTAATAATACATCTTCTACAGAACCTGTTAACAATGTGACTGTATTTTGCCCTGTTGTTAAATCATTACAAGCTAATGCATAAGAGCCATCTTCAAAATGAGTTAACGCAGCTAAGAAGTTATTTTCTTTTTCATCAATCGTCCGCCCCTCCATCATGGTTCCTGGCGTAATTAATTGAACGACTTCACGACGTACAACACCTTTTGCTGTTTTCGGATCTTCTACTTGTTCACAAATTGCAACTTTATATCCTTTTTCAACAAGCTGTTCAATATAATTTTTCGCAGCATGGTACGGAACACCACACATCGGTATTCGATCACTACTTCCACCATCTCGGCTTGTTAGCGTAATTTCAAGTTCATGAGCTGCCTTAACCGCATCTTCAAAGAACATTTCATAAAAATCACCTAAACGAAAAAATAAAAAGGCATCTTGATAGTCTGCCTTGACCTTTAAATATTGTTGTATCATAGGGGTATACTGAGCCATTTGTTTCCTCCATACTTCATAAAAATGTGCTATATATTATATGCCGTACTTCACGGACAATTTTCTCTCCACTTATAGGAGTCTCTCTTCATTATAGCACATTTCCGATACAAAACAGTTCTATTCAATATCACTTATACTATGTAAAAAAGCTAGGAAGAATTTCTTCCTAGCCTCTTCTTACTCTTCTTCTGCATCTACAATAAAGTTTGGATCTAACTCTTCAAATTCATCATCATCTACTTCAAAGTTATCCTCATCCTCTGGACATCCATCTGGATTTACATTTACACAAATTTTTGTTTCACCGACAACTTCTGTTACAAATTCACGCTCTACAGTTACAACAATTTTATTACCATTTGGTGAAACGATTGCTTCTAAACAATTTGGATGTTGAATAACGCGGGCAATAATTTCTAAATCTTCACCTGAAAAGTTTTTGTCACGATATCCAACATTCACTTCATCCGTGTAACTAACACGTTCTGTTACAACTTCTGTTTTTGTGTTTTCATCAAATGAGTACCACGTATTCACATCGTAGTATCCTTCAATTTCTACAGACTTCCCATTCTTTCTCGCTTCATATGTGTGATTAATTACCCAACATCCGAGAATACTTGTCGGCTCATGATTTGATTCACATGTATGCGTTGACTTTGTATACTTACGTCCTTTTCCCACTACCGCTTTTGTAATAATCTCTCTAAATTCGGACATTCGGAACCCTCCTCAATCAATATTCACTTAATCATATGCGTGACAATAGCGGAATGTGTCATTCTTTTTTTGACAAAAGACTATAGAGCAGAATAAAAACAAAAAAAGAGATGTCCATAGGACATCTCCCTTAACAACCACAGTTGCCTTTTTTACTCTCTACTTCAGCACCTGTTTCGCCTTTTAACACATTGCCACCAGTTGAAATTAAAATTTCATCCGTGACGTTATTAGAAATGGTACTTGCTACAAGTTGCAGTAAATCATTTACATATGTTTGTGAAGATTTAAATTCCTGTACAACCGGAATGCTATCAAGTTTATCTTGCAGAGCATCTATTTCCGCTTCTACTTTTTTCAACGCTTCCCATTTTCCATAATGCTGTAAGTTTACTGCTTGTTTTTGCAATGCTTTAATTTCATCAATTGCATATTTTACATTTTCATTTTTATGAATTTGTGCTTCCGCACGTTTAAAGAAATCCACTTCTTCTGTTTCAGAAATCATTTTCGCTAATTCTTTCGCTTGCTCAACAATTTCATCTTTTGTATAAACTTTCATCTATTATTTCACCTCGATCGGCTCCTCAACCAATTCCCCGTTTAGAGACCAAGTTTTTGCTTCTGTTACTTTTACTTTTACAAGCTGACCGATTGCAGATTTTGGAGCTACGAAGTTTACAAGCTTATTTGCACGCGTATAGCCTGCAAGCACATCAGGATTATTCTTACTCTCTCCATCAACTAGTACTTCAACGATTTGGCCTTTATATCGTTTATTCTTTTCCATAGAATACTCATTAACTAATGCATTTAAACGTTGTAAACGCTCTTTTTTTACTTCCATCGGTACATTATCCTTCATTTTTGCAGCAGGTGTACCTTCACGTGGAGAATAAATAAATGTAAATGCACTATCAAAACCTACTTCACGATATAACGACATCGTTTCTTCAAACTGCTCATCAGTTTCATTTGGGAAACCTACGATAATATCAGTTGTTAATACTGCATTCGGGATCGCTTCTTTAATCTTACGTACAAGTTCTAGATAATGTTCTCGTGAATATTTACGTGCCATAATTTTTAGCATATCTGTACTTCCAGATTGCACTGGTAAGTGGATATGTTCAACTAAATTACCGCCTTTTCCAAGCACCTCAATTAAGTGATCATCGAAATCACGCGGGTGACTTGTTGTAAAACGAACACGTGCTATATCAATCTTACGAAGTTCATCCATTAAATCGCCAAGACCATATTCTAAATCTTCAAAGTCTTTACCATATGCGTTTACGTTCTGACCAAGCAACGTAATTTCTTTATACCCATTTGCCGCTAAATGACGGACTTCATTAATAATATCTTCTGGGCGGCGACTACGTTCTTTACCACGTGTATATGGTACGATGCAATATGTACAGAATTTGTCGCATCCATACATAATATTTACCCATGCCTTAATATCACCACGACGCACCTTCGGAAGGTTTTCAATTACATCCCCTTCTTTTGACCATACTTCAACAACTGTCGCTTTTGAGAACATCGCATCTTTTAAAATGTACGGCAAACGATGAATATTATGTGTACCAAATACCATATCTACATGTTGGTTTTTTTGCATAATTTTGTTTACAACAGATTCTTCTTGAGACATACAACCACAAACACCGATTAAAAGATCAGGGTTTCTTTGTTTTAATGGTTTTAAATGACCAAGTTCACCAAATACTTTATTCTCAGCATTTTCACGAATGGCACAAGTATTTAATAGAATCACATCTGCATCTTCTGTCGAAAATGTTGGTTCATATCCAAGCGCTGTAAAAATACCAGCCATTACTTCTGTATCATGCTCATTCATTTGACATCCATAAGTACGGATATAAAACTTTCTTCCAGCACCAAAGTTACGAAACTCTTCTGGTAAACCAAAATCACGCTCGATTTTCACTTCTTCTTTCCCGCGTTTTTTCGCATCCTTCAAGGAAGGTGGCTGATATACACTTTCAAAGTATTTGCTATAATCTTTTTCTTCTTTTTTCATAGAAGAATTCGCTTGTTGACTTGCTAATCGTTGTTGCTCGTTCATGGGTAATCTCCTTTCAACCTTAACTATACACACTCTGTAGTCCATTTTAATGACAATCAGACCCATCTTAAAGATTAGAATAGTTTGAGAGATGGCTTGCCCCTTGAAACCCAAGTAATCGATCTAACCATCCATAAGAATGGGGTCTTCCCGACACCAATAGACATTCCCTTTTTTGTTGTTTTAACCTTGTCCTTTAAAAACATATTACTTTATTTCTATACACACTATCATAGTATAAGATGTTTATCCAAATTTAACAACAAAGAGACAGTATCATACCCACGTACTACAGCGCACAAACTAATTTTTTCTGACAAGACGATACACTACCATTTTATCATTCTGAATTTTCTGAGTAAATAAAAAAAGCTGCCGTTAAGCAGCTCTTTTATTATAATTACATAAATTCAGCAACGAGTTCATCGAACATTTTTTGATCCATCTGTAAATCAGCTTGCACTAAAGGTTTTTCACTATATCCCTTTACAAGTTCTTGGTAAGAAGGCTGTTCTGTATTTTGATAAATCAATCCCGTTACTAAACCTTTGTTTTCCATCAATGTTTGCATAGCAATCATACGATTAGATGGATCGTATCCTTCTACTGTGCTTAGTTTTGTTAAATTCTCTTTAAACCAATCATACGTATTTACTTTATTATAAGTTACGCATGGGCTAAATACGTTAATTAAAGAGAATCCTTTATGCTTAATACCAGCTTCAATTAGCTGTGTTAATTCTTTTAAATCACTAGAGAAACTTTGTGCAACAAATGTCGCACCAGCTGTTAATGCCATTTCCATTACAGATAATGCTGGCTCAATTGAACCTTGTGGTGTACTTTTCGTTTTAAATCCTGCTTCACTACGTGGTGAAGTTTGACCTTTTGTTAAACCGTAAATTTGGTTATCCATAACGATGTACGTAATGTCGATGTTACGACGAATTGAATGAATGGTATGTCCCATACCGATTGCAAAGCCATCTCCGTCACCACCAGATGCGATGACCGTTAAATCACGGTTTGCCATTTTCACACCTTGTGCAATTGGAAGTGCACGTCCATGAATACTATGAACGCCATATGAATTGATATAACCTGAAATACGACCAGAACAGCCGATACCTGAAATAACAGCTAAATCATCTGGATTTAAACCAACGTTCGCAGCTGCACGTTGAATTGCCGCTTGCACTGAGAAGTCACCGCAACCTGGACACCAGTTTGGTTTTACGCTGTTACGAAAGTCCTTAAATGTTGCCATTTAATACAACCCCTTTTTTGCATTCGTTGTAAATTTCTTTTGGTAAGAATGGATTTCCGTCGTATTTTAACAGACTAGAAATTTTCTCTCCACTGCCAAGATTCATCTTCATAATGTTAGCAAGCTGGCCTGTTGCATTATTTTCCACAACAACAACGCGCTTTGCACTCTTCACAAGTGGAAGGATTTCATGTGTTGGAAACGGATGAATTAAACGAACATGAGCATGATTTACTTTTAATCCTTCTTGCTCTAAACGCTCCATCGCTTCTTCAATTGCACCACGAGTAGAGTTAAAACCTACTAATAATACATCAGCGTCATCATACTTGGCATTTTTGTATACAGGGGTATTAAATTTTAGATTCTCCATTTTACGGAAACGTTTGTCCATTTGTGCTTTACGATTCAGTGCTGATTCAGATGGTTTACCAGTTTCATCATGTTCTACACCTGTAACATGATGAACACCATTTTTCATACCAGGTAAAACGCGTGGTGAAACACCATCTTCTGTTACTTCGTAACGTTTAAAGTAAGCTTTATTTTCACGCTCTGGTAACTCTGCTTGTAAATCAAGCTTACCGCGGCGAATTTCTACTCTGTCTAACTTCAGTGGTTCTACTGTTTGTTTTCCTAAAGAAAGCTGTAAGTCTGTTAAGAAAATAACAGGTACTTGATATTCTTCCGCTAAGTTAAATGCTTCGACAATATCATAAAACGCTTCTTCAACAGTACTTGGCGCCATTACGATTTTTGGAATTTCACCATGCGTACCGTAAATCATTGCCATTAAATCCGATTGTTCTTGTTTTGTTGGTAAACCAGTACTTGGACCACCACGCTGTGTATCAACGATAACAAGCGGTGTTTCTGTAATACCAGCTAAACCGATTGCTTCCATCATTAAAGATAGACCAGGTCCTGCTGATGCTGTTAGTGTACGTACACCAGCATAGTTTGCACCAATTGCCATTGTACAAGCAGCAATTTCATCCTCAGTTTGGATGACTGTTCCGCCTACTTTTGGAAGTTTTTTAATTAAATATTCCATAATTTCAGATGCAGGTGTAATTGGATATGCTGACATAAAGCGAGCACCGCCAGCTACTGCTCCGAATGCAATTGCATCGTTACCAATCATAAACATACGTTTTTGACCATCAGCTTTTTCAAGCTGCATCATGTTTACTTTTTCACCAAGCAATTCTTTCATGTATTGAGAGCCGCGTTTAATTGCTTCCATATTCTTCGCAACAACTTGCTCTCCTTTGCGGCCGAAAATTTCATCAACAACTTCTAGATATACAGTTTCATCTAATCCTAATACTGCACTAGATGCCCCGACAGCAACCATGTTTTTCATTAATGATGTACCTAGCTCAGAAGCAATATCTGTAAACGGTATTGCATATAGATTTACATCTGAATTTTCTGGTATAGTTGGATTAAATTTTGCGTCTGCAACGACAATTCCACCTGGTCGTAGTTCGTGGAAGTTAAAATCAATTGTTTCTTGATCAAAAGCAATTAAAATATCTAAATCATCTGATATTGCGCGTACTTCAGTTGTACTTACGCGAATCTTATTATTTGTATGACCACCCTTAATTCGTGATGAAAAGTGGCGGTAACCGTATAGGTAATACCCTAAGCGGTTTAATGCAATACAGAAGATTTCTCCTGTACTTTCAATTCCTTCACCTTGTTGTCCTCCAACTTTCCATGAAAGTTGACTAATCATCTCCTACACCCCTTTTGGCTGCATTCATTGTAGTGTATTTTTTTACAGTAATAGTGTAGCACTTTTTATGCAAAGAAACTACAATGGACGCAAATTATACCTCTTCAGACTTACCTGAATGTTTTGCGTAATCTTAATTCGTCTACAATTCTAGCCTTACAATGAAAAAAATGCAATATTTCGGCTTGATTTTATTCAAATTTTTTAATTTTTCTAACTTCTTATTTTAAATCGAAAACACAGCATAAAATAAGTCTCTAAAAAGAAATATGATTAATAAAATTATTATACAGAAAACTTTGGACATTCGTTTCACTGTATCGCTTACTCAGTTCATTGATTACATATTCATAACGCCGATATGCTTCCACACCGACAACCGTTTCTGTGATACCATCAAAATCCGAACCAAATCCTATATTACGCTCTCCTCCAAGTGAACAAATGCGTTCCACATGCCGTAATATGTCATCCATATAAGCAGGTCTATGATTGGTTAAAAACTCTGGAACGAACGTTACACCAATTACACCATCTTTTTGAATAAGTGCTTGTACTTGTTCATCCTTCAGATTACGCGGGTGCTGACAAAGCTCATAACAATTTGAATGTGATGCAATTGGATATCGAGCAATTTCCATCACATCCCAAAATCCTTTTTCATTTAAGTGAGACATATCTGTCCATAAACGAAATGAATTCAGCTCTTCTACAATCTTCTTACCAAAAGTAGTAAGTCCAGCTCCTCTTGTTTCCAGTGCTCCATCAGCTAATAAATTCGCATGATTCCACGTGAGTCCCATAGAACGGACTCCTAAACGATAGAGAGTGCGTAATTTCATCATGTCTTTTCCAACTGCTTCGCCACCTTCTAATGTTAAAATGGCGCCGACTTCATTTGGTCCTAACTGCTCTATATCTTTTTTTGTCTGAATCAATTTCATGTTTGGTAACGATAAAACCTGCTTATAAAATATATCTACCATAGCTAGCGCGGCTTCAAAACGTTGTTCATATGGTACTGTTTCAGGTACATATATCGCAAAGCATTGTACACTTCCCTTTCTTTGCTCCAATTGTTCAAATGTAATATGTAAAGACGGATCATTTTGAAAATCCTTCTTTCCTTTTGCATTCCATAGTTGCCATAATACATCACAATGTGCATCAAACACTTTCACTTTTATTCCTCCTTCTCCATAAAAACAACCTGTTTGCATAAAAGCAAACAGGTTGTTTAAACTTAACGAGGTTCTACAATTAATTTTATTGCTGTACGTTCTTCACCATCAATCATAATGTCTGTAAAAGCTGGGATACAAATCAAATCCAAACCACTAGGCGCTACAAACCCTCTTGCAATTGCTACTGCCTTCACGGCTTGATTTAATGCACCTGCGCCAATAGCTTGGATTTCTGCTGTTCCGCGTTCGCGAATAACTCCAGCAAGTGCACCGGCTACAGAGTTAGGGACCGAAGTTGCTTTAACTTTTAATATTTCCATTCCTCGTTTCCTCCTCGTTTCTTTAAAAAGTATTAGCGATTATTTCACTTTAACTTATATTCACGAGGAAAGACATGTATTCCTGCTAAATTTCTGTAATTTTTCTAAAAAATTAAAATATAATGTTTTTTCTAACTTTTAAATAATATTATTCAAAAAATGGCTGATCATCATTGATTAAAATACGTTCAATTTTTTTCGCTTTTCCTGTATTCGGATCCACATCAATTAATACTGCACTTAACTGCGTTCTCCCATTTGTTACTTCAAAACGTACAGGTAAATTCGTTAAAAACTTCTTCAGTACAGCTTCACGATCCATACCTAAAATCCCATCATATGGACCAGTCATTCCAACATCTGTAATGTAAGCTGTCCCGCTTGGTAAAATACGATTATCTGCTGTTGGAACATGCGTATGTGTGCCTACTACCGCTGTAGCACGTCCGTCTACGTACCAACCAAGTGCTTGTTTTTCACTTGTTGTCTCAGCATGAAAATCAATAAAGATAATATTTGTGCGCTTTTTCGCAATGTTAATTAATTCATCCACTTTTCGGAACGGACAATCAATTGGCGGAAGGAACGTACGTCCTTGTAAGTTAATTACCGCTACTTCTGTACCGTTACAATTTACAAAAATAAGTCCTTTTCCTGGTGTTCCCTCTGGGAAATTGGCTGGTCTTGCAAGATATTTTGCATCATCAATAAATTCAAACACTTCACGGTTATCCCAAGCATGATTCCCAAGCGTAACTGCTTGTGCACCACACTCTAAAAAGTTTCGGTAAATTTTCTCTGTAATACCACGACCACCTGCAGCATTTTCTCCATTAATAATTGTTACTGTAGGCGTATATTTCTTTTTTAACGCCGGTACGTATTGTTGAATCATACCTCTTCCAGGGGATCCTACTACATCTCCAACAAATAAAATTCTCATATGTCTTACCCTTTCTATGTACTACTTATTTTATTACTACCTTACAAGCTATTCACTTATAAGAAAAACAAACTGCTCATTTAAACTTTTCTTCTATTCTAGCCAATTAGAATTGAAATTGGATAAAGCTGATTTGCAAGCGTTTTATTTTATATTGCCCAATCCCAACACAAAAAAATAAAGTGGTGTTTCACCACTTTATTTTGCGTATTCCACTGCACGTGTTTCACGAATAACTGTTACTTTAATATGTCCTGGATAATCCAGTTCATTTTCAATACGTTTTCGAATATCACGTGCTAAACGATGAGCTTCTAAATCATCAATTGTATCCGGTTTTACCAAGATGCGAACTTCGCGTCCTGCTTGAATTGCAAAGGATTTCTCTACTCCTTCATAGGATTCTGAAATCTCTTCTAACTTTTCAAGACGGCGAATATAGTTTTCCAGTGTCTCACTACGAGCTCCTGGTCTTGCAGCTGATAACGCATCCGCTGCTGCAACTAAAACGGCAATGATAGAAGTTGGCTCTGTATCACCATGGTGAGATGCGATACTATTAATAACAACTGGATGCTCTTTATATTTCGTTGCGAGTTCAACACCAATTTCAACGTGACTTCCCTCTACTTCATGATCAATTGCTTTTCCGATATCATGCAATAGACCTGCACGTCTCGCTAACTTTTCGTCCTCGCCAAGCTCAGCTGCCATAAGCCCTGCTAAATACGCTACTTCCATAGAATGTTTTAACACGTTTTGACCATAACTTGTACGGAATTTCAAACGACCTAAAATTTTGATTAAATCTGGATGTAATCCATGTACACCTACTTCAAATGTCGTTTGTTCTCCCACTTCACGAATATACTCATCCACTTCACGTCTTGACTTTTCAACCATTTCCTCAATCCGTGCTGGGTGAATACGCCCATCCTGTACGAGCTTATCAAGAGCGATACGAGCAGTTTCACGACGAATTGGATCAAATCCTGATAGGATTACCGCTTCTGGCGTATCATCAATAATAAGATCAATACCCGTTAACGTTTCTAGCGTACGAATATTACGTCCTTCTCGTCCGATGATACGTCCTTTCATTTCGTCATTTGGAAGATTTACAACCGAAACGGTTGTTTCAGCAACATGATCAGCTGCACATCTTTGCATTGCAAGAGATAAAATCTCTTTTGCTTTCTTATCCGCCTCTTCTTTCGCACGAACTTCACTTTCTTTTACCATAACGGCAATTTCATGAGAAATTTCACTTTCCACTTTCCCTAAAATGATTGCTTTCGCTTGTTCGCGTGTCAGATTGGAAATGCGCTCTAATTCCGTTTGTTGCTTTTGAACTAACTCTCCCACTTTGCTTTCCAACTCTTCAATCTGTTGTTGTCTCGCTACAAGAGATTCCTCTTTCTTTTCTAACATTTGCTCGCGCTTATCGAGCGTTTCGTCTTTACGATCAAGGTTCTCTTCTTTTTGCATTAAACGATTTTCTTGTTTTTGTAATTCGCTTCTACGGTCACGAATTTCTAATTCAGCTTCTGTACGAAGTGTATGAATTTCATCCTTTGCTTCTAAAAGCGCTTCTTTCTTAAGTGCCTCTGCTTCGCGATTTGCATCTTCTAAAATACGTCTCGCTTCGTTTGCTGCACCATTAATCTTCGCTTCTGCAATAGACTTTCGAACAAAAAAGCCAACAACTGCACCGACTGTTGCAAGCAAAATGGAGATGAGTACCCAAACTGTACTACTCATGATTTCACCTCCCCTTGCTATGAATGAAAAAAGACTGTCGGCATGTACATTGATTTGCAACGTACAGCAAAGACCGTCGCCCCGCTTTTTTAAGGGATTTTCTTCATTTCACAATTAAAATGTCATATTATTATTTCGAAAAGGTATAGAACCTACTCCGAATGTTACTTCTCTTCTAGAGAAGAGTGTATCGTATATAAGAAAAAATATACATTCTCATTGTATCTATCGCATTTTTCATTGTCAAGCGTTGTCTACTTTTACTTTCTTTACCTTTGTCATGTAAATCTTCTTTTAACGAAGAAAGTTTATATTCACCAATGATGACAACCCTTACCAAATCAGTTCTAACAAACGAGAGGATCTTAACGAAAGATTTTGCTACATATTATTGTGGGATAAAAATAAAAGACACGGAATCGTGTCTTTTATTAATCCAGAAGAGTACTTTCTTCTAAGTTTTCAGAAGCAGCAGCTTCACCAATACCATGATGCTCACGAATAAAGAATGCAATTTCATCTCTTAATTCTGGGTTTTCTTTTAAGAATTGTTTTGCATTCTCGCGCCCTTGTCCTAAACGTTCCTCATTATAAGAATACCAAGCGCCACTTTTTTGAACGATATCAAGTTCAGAAGCCATATCTAAAATTTCGCCTTCTCTTGAAATTCCTTCTCCGTACATAATATCAACTTCAGCAACACGGAAAGGAGGTGCTACTTTATTTTTTACTACTTTTACTTTTGTTTTGTTACCAACAATGTCGTTACCTTGCTTTAATTGCTCAGCGCGACGCACTTCAAGACGAACTGTTGAATAGAATTTCAACGCACGACCACCTGGAGTTGTTTCTGGGTTCCCGAACATAACCCCAACTTTTTCACGAATTTGGTTAATAAAGATTGCAATTGTTTTTGATTTGTTAATCGCACCAGAAAGCTTACGAAGTGCTTGTGACATTAAACGTGCTTGTAAACCAACGTGAGAGTCACCCATTTCCCCTTCGATTTCCGCTTTTGGTACAAGAGCCGCTACAGAGTCAATTACGATAATATCAATTGCACCGCTTCGTACTAATGCTTCTGCAATTTCTAGACCTTGTTCTCCTGTATCAGGCTGTGATAATAGTAGCTCATCAATATTAACACCTAACTTTTGTGCATATACCGGATCCATTGCATGTTCCGCATCAATAAATGCTGCTTGTCCACCTTGACGTTGCACTTCTGCAATCGCATGTAAGGAAACCGTTGTTTTACCTGAACTTTCAGGTCCGTAGATTTCAATAATACGCCCTCTTGGGTAACCACCAACACCTAAAGCTACATCAAGTGCTAACGAACCGCTTGGCACCGTAGAAACTCTACGTTCTGCCTGTTCTCCTAATTTCATAATTGAACCTTTACCAAATTGCTTCTCTATTTGTTTTAACGCCATATCTAATGCCGCTTGACGATCACTCATTCAAAATTCCTCCTTAACTGAATTGCTAATCTTATTATACCTATTTCTATATCAATTTGCCAACAAAAATCGAACATTTATTCGTTTTTTTGTTTTCCATGGAAAATCTTTCATTTTTCCCCACAAAAAAACTAGAAGAAACTCACATCTCTTCTAGTTTTTTATATAAATGATAAAATCCATATTTTGTAGAGCGTTCTCTTATTTGCTGACGACTTCCACTCAATTTAAGAGGAAATACTACTGTCGGTTCACCCTTTATCGCTAACCCAACAAATACAGTCCCTGGTTCTTTATTTTCCGAAGCATCCGGCCCTGCTACTCCAGTGAAACTAATTCCGATATCTGCTTTTAAAAGTATTTTAACATTTTCAGCAAGATAACGAGCACATTGTTCGCTAACAGCACCGACCGTTTGTAGTGTTTCTTCAGGTACTTGTAAAACATGTTGTTTCACATGGTTATGATAGCAAATCACGCCGCCTTTAAACACAGAAGATACGCCGGCATTTTCTGTTACTTGATTTCCAAACAGACCGCCCGTTAAACTTTCCGCACACGCTAAAGTTAAATCTTTTTTCTTCAATAAATCAATTGCTTTATTATGAAGAAAATCTTGATTATATCCGTAGAAAAATTCCCCTACTCGTTCTAAGATCAAATCTTCTACATGTTGAATGAGCATTTCCGCTTTTTTTACATCCTGATGTTTAGCGGTCAAACGAAGCGTTACTTCTCCATCTGAAGCTAACGGAGCAATTGTTGGATTCGTTTGCCCGTCAATTAAGTCTTGAACTTTCACTTCCAGTTGGGATTCTCCAATGCCGAAAAAGCGAAGAACACGGGAATATATATGCTCTTCAGTTGTAAAGTTACGTAAAAATGGCTCTACGTAATTTGTATACATCGGTTTCATTTCTTTTGGCGGTCCTGGTAATAGAATATAAACCTTCTCGTTCTTAGCTAACCCCATACCCGGAGCCATACCATGATCATTTGCAAATACAGTCGACCCTTTTAAAACAAGTGCTTGTTTCTTATTATTTTCTGTGAACTCGCGTCCTGTACGTTTAAAATACTCACCAATTGACGTTAATGCCACTTCATCATAAACAAGTTCTTCTTGTAAAGTTGACGCAATTGTTTCTTTCGTTAAATCATCTTTTGTCGGTCCTAATCCACCAGTAAAAATGAGTATATCTGCACGCTTCTCAGCAATTTGAATCGCTTCTTGTAAACGATGATTATTATCACCCACAACAGTATGATAATACACATTAATTCCAATGGAAGCTAACTTTTCCGATAAAAACTTTGCATTTGTATTTGTAATTTGTCCGAGTAACAATTCTGTTCCAACCGCAATAATTTCGGCATTCATTCCGATTCCCCCATAAGCTGTTATTTTGAATTCTTAAACACAGCTCTATTTTTCCAGAAATAATCCCATCCTGAAATAATCGTAAAAATAAGTGCAATCCATATTGTAATCTCTGCAACTGGAATATGAATTAAATTTAATGGTACATCGTGAAGTAAATATGCAGAAATCGCAACTACTTGCATCCACATTTTTATTTTACCAGGCATTTTCGCAGCAGCTACTTCTCCTGTACCAGCCAACACAAGGCGAAGCCCTGTAACTGCAAATTCACGACTAATAATAACAATCGCTATCCATGTTGCTACATAATGTAAATCTACAAGTGTAATTAACGCTGCAGATACTAATAATTTGTCTGCTAATGGATCTAAAAACTTCCCTAAATTCGTCACTTGGTTGTGTTTTCTTGCATAATGTCCATCAATCCAATCTGTAGCTGAAGCAATAATAAAAATGATCGCTCCTACTAAATGTTGAATTGGTAAATCTACATTTCCAACTGTATATGTTCCCCAGTTAAAAGGAGCTAACATAATTACTAAAAAAATTGGAATTAAGCAGATTCGAGATATTGTAATTTTATTTGGTAAATTCACAGCTATTCCTCCATCATGTCAAAAACATTTGTTCATTGGAAAAAAGTCATCGAAGCGATGACTGTTATTGTGCAGGTTGCCCTACCCCTAGATTTTTAATCACTAATCTTTGGTGATATTCCTTTTCTGGATCTAGTGGGAAAGCAACAACTTGGCCATTCAGTTTAATTTCAACATTCGGTGCACTTCCAATGTTGAGAAGTACTTCTTTTGCTGTTGTTAAATCATGTTTCTCTGTTTGACCTTCTTGAAGTGTACCATTAAAAATGACATTTCCACCTTCATTTTTAACATCTACATAACTTGCACCCTTCGCTGTAATTTCTAACTCCAGTGCTTTATTATTATGAATTTCCAAAGTAGATACCTTACCACTTGTTCCAACAACCTTCACTTCTTCTTGTCCATCAGGCGGTTGTTGCGCTGGTGTTTCTTCTTTCTTTGGTTCTTCTTTTTTAGATTCTTCTGCTTTTACATCTTCTTCCTTTTGATCCAGCGGAGAATTTTTCGCCTTCTGTACTTCTATTTGTTCACTTTTCGTTTGTTTTACTTGCCCTTCATCTTTTCCAGCTAACCATTGGAAAATAAACCACACAGCTACCCCTACTGCAATTACCAATAATGCAATCAATATTTTAGGCATATGATCTGCTATTGGAAGCGATGCTGCTTTTTGCATGGTTTCTTGTGTCTTTTGACTTGTTGATACTTGTGGTACATCATGAGACTCAGATTGTGGTATTATACTCTGATACTCTACAAGTAACTCTTCTCCGTTCAGACCAACCGCATCCGCATATTGTTTAATAAATGCACGTGCATAAAATGCACCGGGCAATATACTATAATCGCCCTCTTCAATTGTTACTAAATAACGTTTTTGAATTTTCGTAACCTCATGTAGCTGATCAATAGACAAGCCTTTCGCTTCTCTTGCTTCCTTCAGCTTTTGTCCTAATTCCGTCACTGCTAACACCTCAATATTTCCTTAAAAGTCAAACATAGAGAAATTATTTTGCGTTCCTTGCTCAATTTCATCTACTAAATTATATTGAATTTCTTCATCATAATCGTTACGCAATTCAATAATATAATCAAAATCATCAAGTGTATATTCTGATTGACTCACAAATACATCTGGATGTTCGACGACTTTAGTTGCAGGTAATCTCATAATTTCACGAACAAGTTGCCAATGTCTTTCATTTGCACGCTTTGTTGAAACAATGCCATCTAATATAAAAATATTGTCGTCACTATACTCATCTTCAATCAGTTGACTGCGTACAGTTTGCTTAATAAGAGTAGACGAAACAAAAAGCCAACGCTTATTTGCACAAACGCTTGCAGCAACGATAGATTCTGTTTTTCCAACGCGAGGCATCCCTCTTATCCCGATGAGTTTATGTCCTTCTTTTTTCATTATTTCTGCCATAAAATCAACGAGTAAACCCAATTCATCACGCACAAAACGAAATGTCTTCTTATCATCTGCATCTCGCTGTATGTACCTACCGTGCCTAACTGCCAACCTATCTCTGAGCTTTGGCGGACGATATTTCGTTACCGTTATATTATCCATCGTATTCAAAATTGATTCAAGTCTAGAGATTTGCTCTTGATTATCACACATAAGCAACAGTCCACGCCGAGCATTATCTACACCATTAATTGTGACAATATTAATGCCAAGCATACCGATTAACGAAGAAACGTCACCAAGCAAGCCAGGTCGGTTTTTATGTATTTCATATTCAAAATACCATTCAATCATCAGACGTCACTCCCCTTGCTTACTTTACACCTACGTACTATATTATATGATTTTACGTTAATAGGGAAGATAAATGTATAATTGAAGCATGGTATTTTCAATACCTAAAAAAAAGAGAGGATTTTCTCCTCTCTTTTTTTACTTATGTTGCACAAACTTTACCATTAAATTAGCGATTGTATGTTGTTCTTGTTCATCAGCGACTTTCCAAAGCTCCGCTAATAATTTTTCTTGATCATTTCGCGCCTCTACTTCATTTGCCAAATAATCACCTACACGGAATGCCATATCTGAAACTGCACCACCATCAAGTCCTTTTCCTTGCGCCTGTTCTAAGCGCTCTCCTAAAAAGCTTTTCCACTGGTCAAAATTATCTAGTACTGACATGATTAAGCACCTCACTATTAAGTAATAGAATCATGCTTAATTTGTACAATTTCTTATTTTTTATGTACAAATTTTTATTTTAACAATGCCAGCCACCATTCACCCCAATAATTTGCCCTGTTATATACGAAGCCCCTGATGATACTAGGAAAGAAACAGTTTTTGCGACTTCTTCTGGAAATCCAATCCTTCCAACTGGAATTTCTTCTGCAATTCCTTTCTTGTCCTCTTCTGAAAACACGCTTAACATTTCTGTCTCTATTGCTCCTGGTGCCACTGCATTTACACGTATACCACTTAGTGCAACCTCTTTTGCGAGTGCTTTCACATAAGAATTTTGTGCACCTTTTACCATAGAATATAGCACCTCACAAGACGCTCCTACTTGTCCCCATATAGATGAAATAACAACGATATTCCCACTTCTGAGGCGAATCATCGATGGAAGCGCGAGTGAAAGAAGATTATAGACACTCTTCACTTGCAATTCCACCATTTCATTCAATTGCCCATTTGTCACATCTGTCGCCAAACCAAATATACTCTTTCCAGCTGCATACACAATCACATCAATAGGATGATGTATTTGTTCCCATAGCTTTTGCACGCCATCTGCTATTGCCAAATTAGCTTGAACTGGAATAATTGCACCAAGCTCTAGCTTTAATTCTTTTATTTTCTCTTCACTCTTGTTGTAATGAACATACACCGTATACCCATCTTCAACTAATTGTTTTGAAATTGCGGAGCCGATTCCACCGCTTCCTCCAGTCACTAACGCAAACTTTGTCATATGTATCCTCTTTCCTCTACAGAGAAACTCTTTCAAATCATTAATTTTATCATGTATTCACAAACAAATAATACCCTCACCTTACAATTCGGCAATAACCAAAAAGTTAGGTGAGGGAGATGGATAAACTGTCCGTAAAATTCTAAATTGTAAAGCTTAAGCCCAACTTATTCATGTTTCACGTTATTTCTTTGGCAAGACTTGGCAAATACTCATTCTTTCCTCAGATAAAAATACTTTTGCTGCTTCTTGTAAATCTTGAACAGTTAAGCCCTCTAAAACAGAAAGAGCATCAAACAAACTAGATTCATTAAACGCATACCTTGTGAATTGGTTTGCAATATATTCAGGTGAGTTAAGCGAGCGTAAGAATCCACCAATTTTCTTTTTCTTTACACGCTCTAGCGTCTCCTTATCTAACTCACCATAATTTGTCTGTAGTAGAATACTTTTCAATCGATCTGCCAGCTCATCAGGCTGTTTCGTATCACCACCAACCATTGCAAAACCAAAGTTGCTCTCTTCTGTATAATCATAAGAGAATGAATCATCAATGAGTCCTTCATTATATAATGACTCATAATGAGCTGATCCTTTTCCAAATAAATAATCTAAAAGTAATGTAAGCGCAATCTCTTGTTTCAAAAGCTCTTGCCCTTTTTCTTTAAGTCCAGTCGCTTTAATACCGACTAAACATTTGGGTGTTTGAACAGGCATAGAAATAATTTTTTTCTTTTCATTTACTGATTCTGGTTCATCTTCAAATGAACGTGCGATTTCTGGTTGATTTTTATAATCTTTTTTCGCTTGGTTTTCACGTACTACATTCATTGTTTTTTCTGGATCAATTGCTCCTACAACAAATAACAACATATTGCTAGGATGATAAAATGTCTCATAGCACTCATACAATAAGTCTTTTGTAATTTTACTAATAGACTCAATCGTTCCTGCAATATCAATTTTAACTGGATGTTTAACAAATAAACTATCGATTAAACCAAAATACAAACGCCAATCTGGATTATCTTGATACATTTGAATTTCTTGACCAATAATCCCCTTTTCTTTCTCAACTGTTTTTTCAGAGAAATAAGGTTCCTGAACAAAATTTAATAATGTATTTAAATTTTGTTCTACATTTGATGTACACGAAAACAAATACGCTGTTCTCGTAAATGACGTAAAGGCATTCGCAGAAGCACCTTGTTTACTAAACAATTGAAACGCGTCATGATCTTCTTTTTCAAACAATTTATGCTCAAGAAAATGAGCAATCCCATCTGGCACTCGAACCATTTCTTCTTTTCCAAGCGGGACAAACGTATTATCAATGGAACCATATTTTGTTGTAAACGTTGCAAAAGTTTTGTTAAATCCTTGCTTCGGCAATATATATACATCTAATCCATTCGGAAGCTTTTCATAATAAAGCGTTTCTTTTAATTGTTCATAAGGAATTTTCTCCATCTATTCGCCCTCCGTCCCGTGTAAAAAGTAAATCGTATCTAGCTCAATGCTATTGGCAACCTTTACAATTTCCTCTTTTGTAACACGTTCAATCCCAGTTAACCATTCCTCTACTGGACGCGTACGTTCTGCTATGATGCCATGATAAAGCATTTCCACGAAACCACGCGGTGTATCAATCGCCTCTAAAATTTGATTTTGAATAACACTTTTTGTTTGATGAATCTCTTCTTCTGAAAAGTCACCGCTTTGCATCGCTTTCATTTGTTCTTTAATAATCTCGACCGCTTTTTCATAATTTTTCGCTTCAATTCCAGACATAACAAAGAGAAGACCTTTATGGCTTTCAAAACGCGATGCTGCATAATACGCTAAACTATTTTTTTCGCGTACATTCACAAATAATTTTGAGTGTGAGAATCCGCCAAATAATCCATTAAACAGCTGCAGCGCAAAATAATCTTCATCACGGTACGTAATATATGTGCGATATCCGATATTTAACTTACTCTGCTTTAATTCTTGTTTTTCGACAATTTCTTTTTCTTCATTATTTCGCTTATGAAGAATGACATTTTTCTCTTTTGCTGTACGAGGTGCAATTGAAAAGTATTTACCTACTAGACCAATCGCCTCTTCAGCTATATCACCAATGATATATAGATCCATTTCATCTTCCGCTAACACCTTTTGATAATAGCGGTATAACGTTTCATTCGTAATGGAAGCAACGCGCTCTTTTTGACCATTTGCACTTAAACGATACGGTTCTACTTTACACATTTCTTCAATTAATCGTTCATTAGCATAGCGCATTTTATCATCATATGTAGCTTCAATCCGTTGCACGAGCGCTCTTTTTTCACTTTCTACAATTGACTGTAAAAAACCGCTTCCTTCCGTTGCTGGATGTAATACGATATCCGACAGCATAGACAGTGCCTTTTCGAAGAGTGGTGGTGCATCCTGTAAATAGGTTTCATTGGCAATATCCACATAAATGGAGATGATATGATCTTCCCCTTTTTTACTTACATCTACCGCTAGGGAAGAACCGTACAATTCCTCTAAATATTGGCGAAGACGAATTACGGATGGTAATTTTTCTGTTGCACTCTGCAATACATATGGTAATAAAGCACGCTCTGTCACCGTTTCTTCATTCAATGGTGCTTTAAAGCGAAATACAAATGTATTTGTTTTATATTTATCTGTCGGAATCATATGTACACGCAAACCACCTAATTCATGCATTTGCTGTTCCATCAGTCTCATTAATAGCCCTCCTTTACGTATATAGGAATATTCCTCTTCAATATACAGTTTTTAGAAACGAAAAATCAACTTTTCTCCCTTACATACTTTCTCCTCAAACAGTTTACCAATTAAAGAGAGAAAGAAAATTTCTGTATTAAGCATATTCTATGTAAAAAAGCCCGCACTAATGTGCGAGCTTTTTCCATACTTTTAAAACGCTTATCTTTTTCCTTTTTCATACGGTGTTCCAAGTGCCTTTGGAGCTTCTGAACGTCCGACAAAACCAACAAGCGCTAAAATTGTGAACACATATGGTAATATCGTTAAGAACACACTTGGAATCTCTTTTAATACAGGAATTGTACCACCAGTTACTCCAAGAGATTGAGCAAATCCAAAGAATAAAGCAGCTCCAAGCGCCCCTAGCGGATTCCATTTACCAAAGATCATCGCAGCTAATGCTAAGAAACCTTGTCCTGTAATCGTTGCGCCTGAGAAGTTATTCGAGATTGACATTGCAAAAATCGCACCACCTACTCCCGCAAACATTCCTGAAATACAAACAGCGAGATAGCGCATTTTATATACATTAATTCCCATTGTATCTGCTGCCATAGGATGTTCACCTACCGCACGTAAGCGAAGACCAAACGGAGTTTTATAAATAATATACCAAACAACAAATGCTAAAATAATGGCAATATACGATGTTAATGGTACATTTGAGAAAAAGATTTTTCCGATAACCGGAATATCTGAAAGCCCTGGAACATCAATTTTTTCAATTCTGTATTGAATAAAATCAGTTTGTCCTTTGCCAAAGATCTTCTTAATCGCAAACACTGTTAAACCAAGGGCTAAAAAGTTGATGGCAACCCCACTAACAACTTGATCAGCGCGGAACGTAATCGATGCAACTGCATGAAGGAGCGCAAATAACCCACCACCAATTGCTGCAAAAACAAGTGCAATCCAAGGAGTCATCGTTCCCCATGTATCTCCCATTAACAATGTTGTAACTATACCAACAAATGCACCAAATAACATTAATCCTTCTAATGCAATATTTACAACACCAGAACGTTCACTAAACACTCCACCTAGCGCTGTAAAAATAAGCGGTGCCGCCGTATATAATGTACCTGTCACAAGAATGGCTAAAATATCTAGGAAGCTCATTTATTTCCCCTCCTTGCTCATGCGAGTAAGCGCCCATCTTAAAACATAACTACATGCAACAAAGAAGATAATACATGCAATAATTACGTTAATTAGCTCTGATGGAACATCTGCTTCAAAGTTCATTTGCGGCGCTGCACTTTTTAAACCACCAAATAGTAAAGCTGCAAGTAAAATACCAAATGGATTATTCCCACCAAGAAGCGCTACCGCAATTCCATCAAATCCAATTCCAGTAAACGAAGACATCGCCGTCATATTTTGAAATGTCCCAAGCCCTTCCATTGCACCACCAATACCGGCAAATGCACCGGCGATTGTCATGGATAATACAACATTACGAGATACTTGCATTCCAGCATACTGCGAAGCATGCTGGTTAAACCCAACTGATTTCAATTCATACCCTAAAGTTGTCCGATCTAGTAAGAACCACATCAAAATTGCAACTAAAATTGCAACGACAATTCCCCAGTGAAGACGGGATCCATCTGTCATAGATGCTAACCACTCTGATGCTAACGAAGCACTCGGTTGAATATCATATGATTTCTCATTTGCTTCATGTAAAAATCGCTTAATCAGGTCATATGTAACATAAAGCGCAATGTAGTTCATCATAATTGTAACAATAACTTCATTTACTTTAAATTTACCTTTTAAATATCCTGGGACAAATCCCCATAACCCACCAACGATAGCTGCAACTAATATAGATAATGGAATATGCAAAAATGCTGGTAAAGACACCGCATAGCCAAACCAAACTGCCGCAAGCCAACCAACTAACAACTGACCTTCTACTCCGATATTAAATAATCCCGTACGGAACGCAAATGCAACAGACAAGCCAGCTAAAACAAGTGGAATCATCGTCCGAAGCGTTTCTCCTATAGCTTGCGGATTTCCGACCATCCCCTCCCATAATGCTGCATAACCAACAATTGGATCATATCCACTAGCTACCATTACAATGGCTCCAACAATTAAACCAAAAATAACGGACAACACAGGTACTAAAATATTAATTGTTCGCTCCGTTAAAAATTTTTTAGCCATTTGTATTCACCTTCTCTTCCCCTGTTCCACCAGCCATTAACAGACCTAGTTGCTTTTCATTCGTTTCTTTTGCATTCACAACCGCAACGATTTTCCCTTCATAAATAACAGCAACGCGATCACTCACATTTAAAATCTCATCGAGTTCTAAAGATAGGAGAAGTACTGCTTTCCCTTTATCTCTCTGCTCGATTAATTTCTTATGAATAAACTCAATCGCTCCAACATCTAAACCACGTGTCGGCTGCGCTGCAATTAATAAATCTGGATCACGATCTATTTCACGTGCAATAATTGCCTTTTGCTGGTTCCCACCAGATAGGGCACGCGCTAATGTTTGTTCACTTGGTGTGCGCACATCAAACTGTTCGATTAGAGCTTTTGCTTTCTCCGTAATTTTAGCGAAATTTAAAATCCCTTTTTTCGAAAATTGATTTTTATAATACGTTTGCAAGACCATATTATCTCTTACTGAAAAATCAAGAACGAGACCATGTTTATGACGGTCCTCTGGAATATGACCAATTCCTTCTTCTGTAATACGTCTAACTGGCCAATTTGTTATTTCTTTCCCTTTAATTGCAATAGAACCTGACTCAACTTTTCGTAAACCAGTAATCGCTTCTATAAGTTCACTTTGTCCATTCCCATCAATCCCTGCAATACCGACAATTTCTCCTGCACGAACAGTTAAGTCAAGGCCTTTTACAGCAGGTAATTGACGCGCATCATGAACCACAAGGTTTGCAATGGAGAGTACACCTTCCTCAGGTATGGCGTCCGATTTTTCTGTTTTAAAATTCACTTGACGTCCGACCATTAATTCTGCAAGTTTATGTTCATTTGTATTTGCAACGTCAACAGTTCCAATCCCTTTTCCTTTTCGAATAATCGTACAGCGATTACAAACTTCCATAATTTCTTTTAACTTATGTGTAATAAGAATAATAGATTTACCTTCTTGTACAAGCTTTTTCATAATTTGAATGAGCTCATGAATCTCTTGGGGAGTTAACACTGCCGTCGGTTCATCAAATATTAAAATTTCTGCCCCGCGATAGAGCGTTTTTAAAATCTCAACGCGCTGCTGCATACCAACCGAGATATCCTCAATTTTCGCATATGGATCTACCGCTAAACCATATTGTTCCGATAACTGTTTAATCTCTTTAGCTGCTTCATCAACAGCAATTTTCCCTTTTCTCTTCGGTTCATTTCCAAGAATAATATTCTCTGTAACTGTAAAATTATGAACGAGCATAAAATGTTGATGAACCATACCAATCCCGAAGTCATTTGCAATATTAGGATTTGTAATTTTCACAGGGTTCCCTTTAATTTTAATTTCTCCTTGTTCTGGTTGATATAATCCAAAAAGAACGTTCATTAACGTTGACTTCCCTGCACCATTTTCTCCGAGTAAAGCATGTATTTCTCCCTGTTTTACTTGTAGCGTAATATTATCGTTTGCTACAATGCCTGGGAATACTTTTGTAATATTATTCATCTCAATTACGTATTCCATTTTGTTCCTCCTTTTAGCAGGGAACCGTCCCCTATTACACTCTATTAAAAGTAATTTTATATATACAAAGGTTAGTTCTTAGAACTAACCTTTGCTATTTCTCTATTATTATTTCTTAAGAGAAGCCTCGTATTCTTTGTACTCATCATCAGTGGCAGGTACTTTAATTTCACCAGCAGTAATTTTCTTTTCAAACTCTTCTACTTTTGTTAAAATTTCTGGATTTACTTTTTTCACGTTATCAGTTGTTTTTGCAATTCCAATACCGTCATCTTTCAAACCAAACTCTTCTACTTTTCCACCTTTTAACTTACCATCTTTTGCTTCTTGTGCTACTTTCGCAACCGCAACATCAACACGTTTCACCATAGAAGTTAACGTTACATTTTCAGGCATACCTTCTTGGTTTTGATCACGGTCAACACCAATTACCCAAACGTTTTCACCTTTTTTCTTACGGTTTTTCGCTTCTGTAAATACACCGTTACCTGTTGCACCAGAAGCATGATAAATTACGTCAATACCTTGACCATACATTGCAGATGCTAATACTGATCCTTTTTCCGGTTTATCAAACGCATCCGCATATTGCGCTACAATTTCAATGTTTGGATTTACTGCTTTTGCTCCAGCTTTAAAACCTGATTCAAACTTTGTAATCAGTGGACTCTTCACACCACCAATAAAGCCAACTTTATTTGATTTCGTAGTCATCGCTGCTACAGCTCCAACAAGGAAAGAACCTTCATGGTCTTTAAATGTAATGCTTGTTACGTTTGGTTTTTCCACAACAGTATCTACAATTGCGAATTGTTGTTTTGGATATTGATCTGCCACTTTTTCAATTGAATCTTGCATTAAATATCCAATACCAAATGTTGCATTATAATTGGCCTTCGCAAATTTTGTTAAGTTTGGAATATAATCTGAATCCTTATTGGATTGTAGGAAACGATATCCTTCATTTTTTTTCAAGTCGTTATCTTTACCAAACTTCGTTAAGCCTTCCCAAGCTGATTGGTTAAATGATTTATCATCAACGCCCCCAACGTCCGTAACCATACCAACTTTGAAATCTTTATCACTTTTTTTGTCACTACTTGCCTTATCCGAGTTACCACATGCACCTAACACTGTGCTTGCTGCTAACGTTAATGATAATAAAAGACCTGCTTTTTTCTTCATACTAGAAACCCCTCCTAAATGATATGTGTATCTATTAATATGCTAGTGTCCCCTTCTTCTTGCTGTCACCTCCCTAAAAAGGAACTGATTACATACGTTTTCGTAATACGTGGAAGCTAAATTTATCTGCTCTAAAATAATTAATAGAATATAAAATCGGCTCATCATTTTGATCATAGTGCATTTGCTTTAAAATCAGTAGCGCTGTCTCTGGCTCGCATTGTAAAATTGGTGATATTTTCGGATGATAACCAATTGGTTCAATATGAGCAACCGCATATGTAATACGTTTATGCGTGTTATTATGAATAACAGTAAGCAATGATTCCTCATTATAATCAGATAAATCTGGCAGTACTTCTTTCGCTAACTTGTCAATGCAATAGACAACAGGTTCCCCGTCTGCTGTACGAACACGCTCAATCATTACAGCCTCAAAGCCTTCATCACTATTAAACTTTTCTTTTTCCTCTTCTGTTAGGCTCGTAGTAGATGATGATAAAAAGATTGTTCCTGGTGTTTTTCCCGCACCAGAAATCATATCTGTAATACTAGAAAGCTGTTCAATTCCAGAAGAAAACAGCGGTTTTGCATTCACAAAAGTACCAACGCCATGTCTGCGAATGACAACATTTTCTTCTTCTAAAATACGCAATGCTTCCCGTAAAGTCGCTCTACTTACGCCAAGTTCTTTCGCTAAATCAAACTCTGAAGGCAACTTTTGTTTTTCTTTATATGCCCCGCTTTTGATTTTTTCTTTAATGTGATCGATCACTCGTAAATATAAGTGTCGACTATCCGATTTAACTGACATAAGACTCCCCCGCATTCCAATTATTCGACCTCTGATGTAAGACTTCTGTTCTCTTTTTTCAACCAACAACATAATAACGCTGCAATAAAATAAAATTTGTCGAATAAATGTTAATAATTTTTTAAAATGAAATTTTCTATTTTTATTTCATAAAAAAAACTTTGCACCATAACATTCCTCATATAGAGAAAAAGTTAGATACAAAGATTCCTTACATCCTTTGTTACACACTTTTCCCCTCATAGTCTAGCAATTCATGGTTGCCAGGTAGAAACTTATGGACCTTATCTCCAAGATTATATGAGGCAGTGATTCTTTTCGAAGTAATCTTACCACTTGCCCCCATATGTGTCAACATAATTCAACTCTTTTCTATAGTGAATCTCGAACATTTTTCAAAAATAATATCAAAAGCATTCGTATTCTAAAGAACTGAATAAAATGTAAGCCCTTTCTTTGAAGTTGAGTATAGTATATAACAAAAATGCCATATAAAAAAGCCTAATTGTAAACAATTAGGCTTTTTTATCAAGAACTTTTTTCTTGTATATCTTTAATTAATACTTCTCTCGGTTTACTACCTTCATAAGGTCCAACTACACCATTCATTTCCATCGCATCAATAAGACGCGCTGCACGCGTATATCCTACTCGGAATCTACGTTGCAGCATAGAAACAGAAGCTGTTTGCATTTCTACAACGAGCTGAACCGCCTCATCGTATAATTCATCTTCTACTTCTTGCTTTGTTTCCGGTACATCTTGCGGTATCATATCTTCTTGATATTGCGCTTTTTGTTGTCCAATAACATATTCTACAACTCTTTCCACTTCGTCATCTGATAGAAATGCTCCTTGTACACGAACTGGTTTTGATGCACCAATTGGTATGAATAACATATCTCCTCGTCCTAATAATTTCTCAGCGCCTCCGCTATCAAGAATTGTCCGGGAATCAGTTTGTGAAGACACAGCAAACGCAATTCGAGATGGAATATTCGCTTTAATAACACCTGTAATAACATCAACAGATGGACGCTGCGTTGCAATAATTAAGTGAATACCAGCAGCACGTGCCATCTGTGCTAAGCGCATAATTGCATCTTCCACATCTGAAGAAGCAACCATCATTAAATCAGCCAACTCGTCCACAATGACAACAATGTATGGAAGCTCAGGCTGCTTTGCTTCTGATTGGTCATTATGGTGTCTAATGTATTCATTATATCCTTCAATATTACGCGTTCCACTATGAGCAAACAATTCATAACGACGCTCCATCTCACTCACAACTTTTTTCAAAGCTTGTGATGCTTTTTTCGGATCTGTTACAACAGGTGTTAATAAGTGCGGAACACCATTGTATACATTCAATTCTACCATTTTCGGATCAATCATCATTAATTTTACTTCATGTGGTTTAGCACGCATTAAAATACTAACAATAATACCGTTAATACATACACTCTTTCCACTACCAGTCGCTCCAGCTACTAATAGGTGGGGCATCTTATTTAAACGTGCTAATACTGCTTCACCAGTAATATCACGCCCAAGACCAATTAATAATTTTTCTTCTGGATGGTTGTTCGCTTTTGAATCAAGTACTTCTCTAAGAGTTACCATAGAAACTTCTGAATTTGGAACTTCAATTCCTACTGCGGATTTCCCAGGAATAGGCGCTTCAATACGAATATCTTTCGCAGCTAATGCGAGTGCTAAATCATCACTCAAACTCACAATTTTACTTACTTTCACTCCCATATCAGGATACACTTCATATTTCGTAACTGCAGGTCCTTTATGTACTTTCGTTACTTTTGCTTTCACACCAAAACTTTGGAAAGTACGCTCCAGCTTACGAGCATTTTCATAAATTTTCTCATTTTCATTTGTAACCTGTTTGTTTTTTGGGAACTTCAATATATCGATAGAAGGAAGCTCATAATCTTTGTTTTCCACATTTGAAAATTGCATTGGAGGAGCTTTTGTTTCTCTTTCTAGAGATTCAACAATTTTTTCTCCTCGTTTCTTTTGCGACCGCTCTTTTGATGTAGATGGAATCTCTTCCTCTGGCATAGGAGGCGGTGCGATCAAATCATTTGCAATCTCATCTTTACTTTCCTTATCTTTCTCTTCACTGACCGGGTAATTCTCTGTAAAATTCGAAATAATTGGCGGTCCAATTTCTATCTCTTCTAGCGGCTCAGCAATTTCTTCTTGGCTATCAATACGTTCACTACGCGTACGCCTTGTCGTTTTTTTCTTTTCCGTTTGTTCAGCAGTACGTTTCGATCTCCAGTCCTTGTAATCCCCTTGCATCACTTGAAATTGACTTCTAAGTATTCGTCCAACTGGGGCAAGTACTTCCCCAATATGTTTATTTGTAATGCAAAGTATGCCAAGAATAACTAGAATAATTCCAATAATGTAAGCACCTACTTCATCAAATAAAAAATAAAACGTTGCAAACATAAGCGCCCCAAACATACCTCCACCTAAATGAACCGTCTCTGCACCTTTCTTCATCTCAAGAAAGAACATATCTTTTGTACTCACAATTACCGATGTATTTTCTACCGCTCCATCCTTTGTAAGAAGGTTAAATAATGTAATATGACTAAACATCAATATTGCTAACACAATTAAATAAACGCCAATTAATCTTTTATTTAAAAGATTTGGCCAACCACGTCTTATAACAAACGCAATGGATAAAGCTATTACACCTAATACACCAATTATGTACCATTCGCCAAAGAAAAAGCGAAAAAATAACACAAACGATTTCCCTACAATACCTAGCTGTAAGATTGTAATGATTGAAAGTGCAAAAAGAGTCAACCCGACGATTTCGTAATACAAAGTTGGCTTTATCGTACGTCTTGCTTTTGATTTCGTCCCTCTTTGCTTTTGTTTTACCATTTCTTCACCCCAAGTTCAAAAATTAAGTGAAACTTTCATTCATTGAAAGCATTTTCTACATATCATTCGTCACATTTTTTAGATATGTTTACGTGACATTTTACACATCTTGTAAAATGTCACGTAAACAGAAGAAAGCAGCCTAATCATGGCTGCTCAACCGTCTTGTTTTTTATATTATACCATAGCTTCTAAACAAAATCCTGCTTTTTGCTAAAAGGTTATTTTCTGGCCTGGTTCATACTGTAAGTAGTGGGATGGATTTGTACTTAGCACACGAACAACGGAATAGTATTGACTGTTCTCTTCAGATACAACCATTTCCACTCCATTTACATTTACTATTTTTTGTCGTTCGTACTGCGAATAATCGGTCTGATAAACAAGTTGCTCTGGCATAATCGTATATAAAATCATTGCAGCAACTTCCCGTCCTGATTTCCATCCGCTTTCATATCTATTAATTCATTTAACTTTCGAATCGCATCCCCAATACCACCAACATCATCGATAAGGCCATACTTAACTGCATCTATTCCGATTACATTTGTTCCAATATCTCGAGTTAAGTTCCCCTTAGCAAACATAAGTTCTTTAAAACGATCTTCTGTCACTTTTGAGTGTTTTGTTACAAATCGAATTACACGTTCTTGCATTTTATCCAAATACTCAAATGTTTGTGGCACACCAATAACAAGACCTGTCAGGCGAACTGGGTGAATCGTCATCGTTGCAGTTTCAGCAATAAATGAATAATCTGTTGACACTGCAATTGGTACACCTATCGAGTGCCCTCCACCTAAAACCAAAGATACAGTTGGTTTTGATAATGAAGCTACCATTTCAGAGATTGCCAATCCAGCCTCAACATCACCACCTACAGTATTTAGCAATAATAGTAATCCTTCAATTTTCGGATTTTGCTCAATTGCTACAATTTGCGGAATCACATGCTCATATTTCGTCGTTTTATTTTGTGGTGGAAGCTGCATATGTCCTTCTACTTGTCCAACAATCGTTAAACAATGAATACGCGATTCATTCATTTGCGGAACGTTCGTTTGACCAAGTTGCTGAATTTTTTCTATTACGGACGCCTCTTTTACATCCTCTTTCGGTTCTGCTTCTTTTTCCTCATTTGTTAAATCATCACGTTCTGTCATATCGCATCCCCTTTCACTCTTATACAACTATTATTTCTTAAGTTGCAAATTTCATGCGATAGGGATGAAAAAGAAAAAAACCACCCGTAAAGGTGGTTTTCTTATACTTCCATGATAATTGGTAAAATCATCGGTTTTCTCTTCGTTTCCTCATACAGGAATTGCCCTAACAATTCACGAATATTTTGTTTTAACATGGACCATTCAATAGAATACTCTTTGATGGATTGTTCAACAATTGTACGCACAATATCTGTAGACCTTTCGATTAACGCCTCAGATTCACGAACATACACAAAACCACGTGAAATAATTTCTGGACCAGAGATGATTTTCTTCTCATCTTTTCCAAGTGTTACGACAACGACTAAAATTCCGTCTTGTGATAACATCTTACGATCACGCAAGACAATATTTCCGACATCACCTACACCTAATCCATCAATTAGAACATTCCCCGCTTGTACTTTACCAGCTGGTTTTACCTCTTCTCCTTCAAAAGCAATCACATCGCCCTTTTCTACAATAAAAATATTGTCTTTCAAGACGCCAACATCTTCCGCCAAATACGCATGTGCCTTTTGCATGCGAAATTCACCATGTACGGGTATAAAGTATTTCGGTTTCATTAAATTCAGCATCAATTTCAACTCTTCTTGACTACCATGACCAGAAACATGAACTTTTCTTTCTCCATAATAAACAACTTCTGCACCAGCTCTAAATAGTAAATCAATAATTTTCGATACTGATATTTCATTACCAGGAATTGGAGATGCCGCGATAATAACTGTATCTCCTTTACGAATCGAAATTTGTTTATGAGCTTGCTTCGCCATTCTTGAAAGAGCCGCCATTGGTTCCCCTTGGCTACCAGTTGTTAAAATTGCTACCTTCTTCTCCGGGAAGTTATCTACTTCTTGCAATGAAATAATCATACCATCTGGAACGTCTAAATATCCAAGACGTCTTGCGATATCTACCACTTTCACCATACTACGACCTACAACAGCCACTTTACGTCCTGTTTCAACAGCTGCATCAAATACTTGTTGAATACGATGTACATTAGATGCAAAAGAAGCAACAATGATACGTCCCTCTGCACCATAAAATACTTTTGAAATTTCTATCCCAACTTCTTTTTCAGAACCCGTGTAACCAGGACGCTCAGCATTCGTACTATCTGATAACAGACAAAGAACGCCTTCATTTCCAATTTGCGCCATCTTTCCAAGATCTGCTCCACTGTTGCCAATTGGTGTTTGATCGAATTTAAAGTCTCCTGTATATACGATAGCACCTTTTGATGTATGGAAACATACACCAACAGAATCTGGAATACTATGGGTTGTACCAAAGAATGAAACCGTTGTCGTATTAAATTCCACTTCTGAATTAGAATCAATTGTTTTTAAATCTACACGACCAAGCATTCCTGCTTCACCAAGTTTTTCTTGGATCAAACCTACTGTTAACTTTGTTGCATATACTGGAATTGAAAGTTTACGTAGTACATAAACAATTCCACCAATGTGATCTTCATGACCATGTGTAATAAATAAACCCTTTACTCGCTCTTGATTTTCTACTAAATATGTAATATCAGGGATGACGATATCAATTCCAAACATTTCATCTCCCGGGAACATTAAGCCTGCATCTACAATAAAAATTTCGGAATCAATTTCGACACAATACATATTTTTTCCGATTTCACCTACTCCACCAAGAGCAAATACTTTTACAGAATCAATCTCTTTTCTCTTCATGTTGTTGCCTGGTTTAAAAATCTTGCAAACACTGATTTCACTAAAATTGCAGAGACACCAGGGAAACTCTACAACCACCATATATTCACCGTCCAAGACGAATGTCCTTACCGTTATGCGATATCATGTTCTCGTTCGTTTTTTAAACCAGGTTTCACCTCTCTTTCATTATATAAATCAAATATCTTATGCGATATGATATAGAAATTCCGTTAAACCATAATTTTTTCCAATTTTGCTAAGCATACCCGTACTAAGCTACTTAGCCATATTATACCTGATACAAGAAATAGAACACAAGTTAATTTGTGAGAAAGAGAAGAGAAGCATATAAAATTCAAGTGAAATACTCCTTCAATTAACACCGTATTCTCCGAGATTTCTTTTTGATTACACTCCTATCAATGAGAAACTAAAAGGGATAGACAGGTAATTTAGCGTATAGTTTATAACGTACAACCTCTTCGCTGAATAATAACAGAATGTTTATTGGAAGGAGAATTTTTTTCATGGACTATTTTCTTTTTGAATCAATTCCAGACACAAAAATATTAGATAGCATAATCCAATTACACGAAAGTATTTTTCACAGTTCTAACAACTTAGTAAAACAAATGGAAAGCAAACCAAAATTACTTATAAATCTAGCTGCACATGATATGAAAGTGGTCGGTTATAAGATTGAATACGAACTTGATACGGATAAAGTGAAACTTTAATCAGCGTGAGGTTCATCCCCCACTGATTATTAGTTGAACGAATCGGGCTTTTACGGGCAGTGGATCCCCACCTACCTTCCTTGTTTCTCTCTGAACCTTGAGGTGGGGGTCTTACTGCCCGCAAATAGCGGGGTAAATTTTATAGTTGATTAGGTAGAGTCGATGAAAATTATAGAAATCAGCGGATTGGTTTTAACTTAATGGAGCAGCAACATCAATTTTTAAGAGAAAAAGGCTATCGGATTATTCAAACAAAAACGAAAAACAAATGGCGTAATATGTTAATTTTGAATATAAAAAGTGGTTTCGATATTATCGGCACGTATACGGATGAGAAAGGAGAACCTAAAATTATCCTTCAAAAAAATTTATTTGAATACATTTAGAAAATTAACTAAATCTCCAATTATCCCCTTCCAAAAGTTTCTTTCACAATAAAAATGACCTAGTTTTTACACTAGGTCATTTTTATTAACGAGGAATCGATTGCATTACATCTTGTAATGTTAGTCGTTCTTCTTCTGTTAATGGAATAAGTGGTAAACGTACAGATCCTACGTCTAATCCAACCATTTGTAACGCTGTTTTTACTGGTGTTGGGCTCGGTGCCATAAATAATGCATTCGTTACTTTAACAAGTAATTGGTGCAATTTCTGTGCTTTTTTGAAGTCTCCTGCTTGGAATGCCGCAATCATTTCTTGCATTTCATTTCCAATTACATGAGAGGCAACAGAAATAATACCTTTAGCTCCAACTGCCATAGCTGGTAACGTTAAACCATCATCACCGCTGTATACAGCAAAGTCGTCCGCTGTTTTTTCAATAATTTCTGTCATTGTTAATACATCGCCGCCAGCATCTTTAATTGCAACAATGTTTGGTATTTCTGATAAACGAACAACTGTATCAACGGAGATTTGTACAATAGATCGTCCTGGAACATTGTATAGCATAACCGGAAGTTCCGTACTTTCAGCAATTGTTTTAAAATGCTGATACATTCCTTCTTGACTTGGTTTATTATAATACGGTGCCACTAACATAATTGCATCGACACCAACTTCTGTTGCTTTTTTCGTTAACTCGATAGAAGCATGTGTATTATTGCTACCTGTTCCAGCGATTACGGGCACCCTTTTATCGACAACAGATACGACATGGCGATATAACGCTACTTTTTCTTCTGATGACAATGTAGGAGACTCTCCAGTTGTTCCTCCTACCACGATTGCTGTTGTACCGTTATCAATTAAATAATTTACCAATTTAGTTGTCTTTGCAAAATCGACGTTTCCATTTTTATCAAACGGTGTTACCATCGCTGTCGCAATTGTCCCAAAATCTACCATGGTCTCACTCCTTATTGTTCCAGTTGCTTTTCTTTTGAAAGTTCAAATGCACTATGCAATGCATTTACAGCTTCCACTAAATCTACTTCTTTTACAAGCACCCAAATTGTCGTATGACTATCAGCTGATTGTAAAATTTGAACACCTTTTTCTGCTAAAGCTGTGACAATTTTCGCAGTAACGCCTGGAATACCTGCCATTCCAGCTCCAACGATAGATACTTTTGCGCAATGCTCCGTCACAATTGGATCGTATCCAAGTTTTCCAAGTACTTCAACAGCATGACTTGATACATGATCACTTACTGTATAAGCCACACCTGTAGGCGAAATGTTAATTAAGTCAACACTAATTCCTTCATTTGCCATTTCTTTAAAAACATGTTGTTGTAAATCGTACGATCCGTCTTTTGCAAGCACTTTAATTTGTGTCACATTTGATACATGAGCGATTCCTGTAACAGGTCGTTCTTCTACATCACGGCCTTTTGTAGCACCATCATATGCCGCAATAAGTGTGCCTTCATTATCAGAATACGTAGAACGCACACGAAGTGGCACCTTTGCATGCATTGCAATTTCAACTGCACGCGGATGAACAACTTTTGCACCTTGATAAGCCATGTTACAGATCTCATTATATGTTACGTTTTGAAGATGACGCGCATCTTTTACAATCCTTGGATCAGCGGTCATTACACCTTCTACATCAGTAAAAATATCGATGTATTCAGCATGAAGTGCAACACCTAGTGCTGAAGCTGAAGTATCACTACCTCCGCGTCCAAGTGTTGTCGTATCGCCTTCTTTTGTTTGTCCTTGGAAACCAGTAACAACAACAACATCTACATTTTGTAACTCTTCATGTATACGATCACAATTCATTTCAACAATCTTTGCGTTCGTAAAATCATCATTTGTCACAAAACCAGCTTGTGCACCATTTAGCGCTGCTGCTTTTACTCCATTTTCATTTAACATATTTGAGAAGACGATTGCCGAGATTAACTCTCCGCATGATAATAATAAATCTTGTTCACGTTTTGAAATACTAGATTCCTTTTGATTTACAAGACTTAATAATGTATCCGTTGCGTATGGTTCACCTTTACGTCCCATAGCTGATACAACTGTAACCACTTTATAACCAGCATCTAATGATTTTTTAATATGGTGAAGTGCATGCTTACGTCCGTTTTCATCACGTACCGATGTACCACCAAATTTTTGAACAATAATTTTCATGTTTTGCACCTTCTCTTAGCCGTTTACACTAATTGTAATTTTACTAATCGTTCTGCAATTTGAACAGAGTTCCATGCAGCACCTTTTAATAAGTTATCAGATACGACCCAAAGATGGAATCCTTTTTCATTATTTAAATCTTTACGAATACGTCCAACGAACACTTCATTTTTGCCTACTGCAGTAGATGGCATTGGATATAATTGTTCTGCTGGATCATCTTGCAGTACAATTCCTTCTGCATCCGCAAGCAAGTTTTTCATTTCTTCTACTGTTACACCTTCTTTTTCCACTTCGATGTAAACAGACTCAGAATGACCTGATACAACAGGTAAACGTACACATGTCGCTGCTACTTCTAACTCAGGCATATGCATAATTTTTTTCGTTTCATTAATCATTTTCATTTCTTCAAATGTAAATCCATTATCTTGAAACTTATCAATTTGCGGAATGGCATTAAAAGCAATTTGGAAATGTTTTTTATCACCTGATACAGGTAAAACATTTGCTTTTACTTCTTCTCCATTTAAGATCGCTTGTGATTGTTCATGAAGCTCTTCAATTGCAGCAGCACCTGCACCTGACACAGCTTGATATGTGGAAACGATTACTCGTTTTAAACCAAAATGCTGACGAATTGGTTCAAGAGCAACTACCATTTGAATTGTAGAACAGTTCGGATTTGCAATAATACCACTATGTTCTTTTAAGTCATTTTCATTCACTTCAGGTACAACAAGTGGTACATTTTCTGTCATACGGAATGCACTTGTATTATCAACAACAATTGCACCGCGTTTTGCTGCTTCTGGTGCTAATTGTTTCGATACTGATCCACCTGCACTAAAGAGTGCAATATCGACTCCTTCAAAGCTTTCAGGAGTTGCTTCTTGTACTGTGAATTCTTCTCCTTTAAATACAAGCTTCTTGCCTGCAGAACGTTTAGATGAAAGTAACGTTAACTTCCCAATCGGAAATTCTCGTTTCTCTAAAGTATTTAACATTTGTTCACCAACTGCGCCGGTTGCTCCAACTACAGCGACATGAAAAGATTTTTCCTTTTCCATCACTATGCCCCTTTCTAGATACCAATCCTTCTATACTTAGAATTAGAAGGAGTATAGAATACTCCTTCTAATCTTAATAACATTAATTTTATCATATTCTGCGATAAGAATGATGGTTTCGTAAAAAATTGTCTGTTTTTTTTCGTTTTTTAATTCATATATCTGAATTTTTCTACAACTACAGGTTGTAATTGCTTTCCTTCTATTGCTTCTATAATTGTATCTTCAAGAAGTTCCATACGTGCTACCATTGAATTTGGTTTTTTTTCTGGTGCATCTTGCCCAAATGGCACAAAATATATATGTTTTGTCGCCATTAAACGCATAAGGTTTACACCATTTAGACCAAGTGCATCATTTGTCGAAACAGCTAATACAACTGGTTTCCCATTCCGAAGCGTCGCCTTTGCTGCCATTAATACAGGAGAATCTGTCATTGCATTGGCAAATTTACTCATTGAATTTCCTGTTAATGGAGCAATCACCATACAATCTAATGGGATTTTGGGGCCTAGTGGTTCTGCCCCTACAATAGAATTAATAACCTTATTTCCTGTTATCTCCTCAATTCTTTCAATCCACTCTGCTCCTTCACCAAATCTAGTATTTGTTGTTTGTACAGTATATGAAACAACCGGCAGCACTTCCGCTCCTTCTGCAATTAGTTTCTCTAACTGCGGCACGACTTCCGCATACGTACAATGTGATCCTGTAAATCCAAATCCAATTCGTTTCCCTTTTAAACTCATTTTCCATTCTCCTCCTTTGCAATCATATCTGCTGTTAATAACTGAGAAAGAACATTCGCTAAAATTTGTCCTGCTGTTTTTGGGGCAACAATCCCTGGAAGACCGGGTGCCAACAAGGCTTTTATCCCCCGCTTCTCTGCATAACGAAAATCCGTACCACCAGGCTTAGAAGCCAAATCAATGATCAATGTATGAGCTGGCATCCGCGAAATAACACTAGCCGTTACAACGAGGTGTGGAATCGTATTAATGACAATATCAACATCACTTACTTCTTTCTCAATATCCTGCATATAAAAAGGAGAGAACATCATTTCCGAAATACGAGCGATATGTTCTGAACGTCGTGCTCCTACTTTGACATGAGCTCCTAATGATTGAAAAGCTCTCGCTACACTCATTCCTGTTCTACCAAATCCTAAAACTATTACATTCGAACCGTGAATTGTATAATCTGTATGTTGAATAACCATCATTAATGTTCCTTCTACCGTTGGAATAGAATTGTAGATCGCCACATCGTCACGATCGAATAGTTTCACAAGTTTTCGATTTGTGGTAGACACAATACTTTCTAAATACGGTGTACCAATTCCTGAATATATAGTAAAGTTTGCTGGTGTTTTTTCAATCTGTTCTTTCGTAAGTGCAACTTTTTCATTTGAAAAAATAGTATCTACTTCTCCTTTTGCATTTGTTCCTGCTACCGGCAAAATAATTGCATCTAAAGAAGTGAAATCTAGATTTTGCATACTCTCTTTTGCTGCCCCTGTAAAACCATGATCCAGTTGATCAAATCCTACTAATGAAAGTTTCGCATCAAGTTCAACCAACTTACGAATCACTTCTAGCTGCCTTGCATCTCCTCCTATGACAGCAATGTGCATCTCAGTCAACATTCCCTACTTCACCTTCTTTTTCTTTCATTTATAAGAAAAGTGCCTACTTTTTCTTTTTCCTCCACATCATATGTGCCGTACGAGTTAGAGGTGATTGAAAAACAAAAGCATCCAATATTTCTAAGCATATAGTGAAACTTTAATCAGTTTGAAGGAGACTTTTGCCCTCACTAATCAGGCTTTTACAGACCGTTTATCTCCCACCTAATTCCTATGTTTTTACTGAGTTTTGAGGTGAAGTATTACTGTCCGCAAATAGGAGAATAAAATAAAAAAAGACAACCGAAATGGTTATCTTTCACTGTGAGCCTGAGTGGTTTGCAAGGTCAAAAATAATCATATCATGGCCGACCTTTTTAATACGGTTCCATTCTACACGTACCTCCTGCTGTTCCCTTTTAAATCCACCCCATTTTCCAACTGGTATGATGAGAGCTTGGATCTTACCGTCCTTTTCATTAATTTCTAAATCAGCGTGACCTAAAACCCCCATTTTTTCTGCCCGCTCTAAGTCCACAATTTCTTTTCCACTTAATTCACTTAAACGCATATGCCCCTCTCCTTTACAAGCATCTTCCATGCAATATCCTCAAATCTATCCTATAATAAGTACGTATTCTACATGTCTCTAAAAAATACCAAAAAAATGAACTCCTCTCTCTACCACTCAAAAACTCATTATAAAAGCTTAATACATAAAAAAAACGCATCTCTTCGTAAGAGATACGGTTTTTTTCCTTATTTCATTCCTTTTGGAAGCTCTCCATTCGGGCTAATAAGCGCTGCAGAAAATTCATTTGTAAACATATTGCGAATCAGTAAATCTACATCTGATTTCGTAACACTATTTACACTCTCAATAATTTCATCAAGAGAACGATGCTTTCTAAGAAGTAATTCATTTTTACCATTACGGCTCATACGACTATTCGTACTTTCTAAACTTAACATCAGATTTCCTTTAAGCTGCTCTTTACTATTCACAAGTTCTTTATCTGTAATACCAGTATTCTTTAATGTTTCTAACGTTTCTTGCATCGTATCATACAGCGTATCTAACTGTTGACTTCCTGTACCACCATAAAGTGTTAGCATTCCAGTATCTTCATAAGAAGAATGATAAGAGAACACTGAATATGCTAAACCACGTTGTTCACGTACTTCTTGGAACAGACGGCTACTCATGCTACCACCTAATACATTATTTAATACAATTAAGTTATAAATATCATCATGACCCATTTGCAAGCCTTTGAATCCTAAACATAAATGAGCTTGTTCTGTTTCCTTTTTGCGGGCCACTTTATTAAAATGAAAAATCGGGCTATGTACTTGTTCACGATTTGTTGTTCCTTCGTAGTTACCAAAATATTGTTCCACTGTTTGGACAAATGTTTCATCAATATTTCCAGCAATCGAAACTACAACATTTTCAGGTGTATAATGATCTTTTATATATTGACGCAGTGTATCACCTGTAAATGTTTCAAGCGTTTCTTCTGTACCTAAAATTGGGTATCCAAGCGGATGCGTTTCATATGTCGCTTTCGTTAACATGTCATGTACGATATCATCTGGTGTGTCCTCGTACATTTTAATTTCTTCAAATACAACATTCTTCTCTTTTTTCAATTCTTCTTCATCAAATGTGGAGTTAAAGAACATATCAGCTAATACATCAAGCGCATACTTTGCATGCTCATCAAGTACCTTTGCATAGTAGCACGTGTATTCTTTTGAAGTAAATGCATTCACTTGACCACCAATGCTATCAAATGACTCTGCAATTTCTCTCGCACTACGCGTCTCTGTCCCCTTAAAAAACATGTGCTCTAAAAAGTGCGAAACTCCATTGTTCTTTTCATTTTCATTTCTTGAACCTGCATGAATCCATATACCAATTGCAACAGAACGAACAGTTGGTATATTCTCCATAACGATTCTTACACCATTTTTACAAGTATATTTTTTAATCAAAAACTTTCCTCCTAATGCCAGTTTCTCTAAATTATTGCTATTATTTAATGATAACAAGTTTGAACATGAATGTCATGCAAATGTATTTAATCAATGCGTTTTTCATCTAATAATTCTGTAACATTGCCTACTTTATACCCTTGTTTTTTCAACTGCGAAATCATCGTATCTAGCGCCTCAGCTGTTGGAGATGTCGGATGCATCAATACAATTGCACCCGGGTGCACTTTCCCCATCACACGCTGGAGAATCACTTCAGGCTCTGGGCGTTTCCAATCGATTGTATCAACTGTCCACATAATAGTCCCCATCTTTAATCCATCCGCCACCTCTACAACTTCATCACGGAAACTTCCACTTGGTGGTGCAAACCATCGTACTTTTTGATTTGTAGCTGCCTCAATAATTTGATTTGTCTTTTGTAATTGTTCTAGTATCTGAATTTTAGACAGCGTTTTCATATCTGGATGCGTATAAGAATGATTTCCTACTTCTTGCTTTGCATCTACGATCATTTTTGCAAATCTTAAATTTTCTTTTACCCAGCGTCCTTCTAAAAAAAACGTTGCCTTTACATCGTGCTTTTTCAATGTTTCTAATATACGTGGAAGATACTCATTTCCCCACGCCACATTTATCGTTAATCCTACCATTTTTTTATGTGGATGACCACGATAAATAGGAGAAGGTGATAAATCTTCTAAATGCACGCTTGGTGAAACTTCCCGATATACAAAATGCTTCTCATCAAATTTTCCTATTTTCTTCATGTTATTATATGACGCTTCAATATCAACCTCTTTACCATTATACCCTGGCGTAGCTTTCCAAATCTTATCAATTATCGCATTTTGCGCGGCAATTGAATATTGTTTCGCTTGTTTCTGAATTTCTTCATAAAGATCATCATTTGCTAGCGCTGAATATGAGCATAAACCTATACAAAGAAAGAATACAGATATGAATATAACTATACGAGTTCTCATACAAACCCTCCCATTAACTATACGAATAAGAAAAATCCATTTTCTTATTATCCTTGTTAATTTGAGCGTTATCATAAAAACTATACCTTTTCATCAATAAAAATCTATGCATCAAATATATTTTATTTAACAAAAAAAAGCCAGAAATCCTGGCTTTTTTACTTAATTTTGTTCTTGTGTATTTTCTTGTTTTGTAGCTTCTTCTTTTGCTGCTTCTTTTTCTTGCTCTTCTTTTAGCAATACTTTTCTAGACAAGTTTACACGACCTTGTTTGTCAATCTCGATAACTTTTACTGAAATCTCGTCACCGACTTTCACAACGTCTTCTACTTTACCTACACGTTCAAGTGCAAGCTCAGAAATATGAACAAGACCATCTTTACCACTGAATAATCCAACGAAAGCACCGAATTTTTCAACGCGTTTTACTTTTCCTAAGTAAACCTCGCCTACCTGTACTTCACGAACGATATCTTCGATGATTTTCTTCGCCTTTTCATTCATCTCTTGATCAATAGATGAAATAAAGACTGTACCATCTTGCTCGATATCAATTTTCACGCCAGTTTCTTCAATAATCTTGTTAATTTGTTTGCCACTTGGCCCAATAACATCACGGATTTTGTCCGGATTAATTGTCATTGTAATGATCTTCGGAGCATATTCAGATAGCTCTTTACGAGGCTCAGCAATAGCAGATAACATATGATCTAGAATGTGCATGCGACCAACTTTCGCTTGTTGCAATGCTTCTTCTAAAATTTCACGAGATAAACCAGCAATTTTAATGTCCATTTGTAATGCAGTTACTCCTTGTGCTGTACCTGCTACTTTAAAGTCCATATCACCTAAGTGATCTTCCATACCTTGGATATCAGTTAAAATTGTGTAGTGCTCACCAGACTTCACTAGACCCATTGCGATACCAGCAACTGGCGCTTTCAGTGGAACACCTGCATCCATCATCGCTAATGTACTACCGCAAATACTTGCTTGTGAAGTAGAACCGTTCGACTCTAATACTTCTGATACAAGACGAACTGTGTACGGGAAGTCTTGTTCAGATGGAATAACTGGTTCAAGTGCACGCTCACCTAATGCACCATGGCCGATTTCACGACGACCTGGTCCACGCATTGGTCTTGTTTCACCAACACTAAATGATGGGAAATTGTAATGGTGCATAAAGCGTTTTGATTCTTCTACACCAAGGCCATCTAAAATTTGCACATCACCTAATGCACCTAATGTACAAATACTTAGTGCTTGTGTTTGTCCTCGTGTGAATAAACCAGAACCGTGCGTACGAGATAAAATACCTACCTCTGATGATAAAGGACGAATTTCATCACCTTTACGTCCATCTGGGCGAATTTTTTCAACTGTAATAAGACGACGTACTTCTTCTTTTACAATTTTATATAAAATCTCATTTACTTGTCCTAATGTTTCAGCATCAACTTCTTGCGCTTCGTAATGCTCAATTACACGTTTTTTCACTTCATTAATCGCATCTTCACGCGCGTGTTTTTCATGTACTTGAATTGCAGCATGCATATCTTTCTCTGCCATTTCACGAATAGCTTGATCAAGATCAGCATCAACTTCATATAGCTGCACTTCTGTCTTTTCTTTTCCAACAGCTTGTACAATCTCTTCTTGGAAAGCAATTAGACGTTTAATTTCTTCATGACCGAACATAATTGCTTCTAACATTGTTTCTTCAGGTACTTGATCTGCACCTGCTTCTACCATGTTGATTGCATCTTTTGTCCCAGCTACAACAAGGTGAATATCACTTTGCTCCTGTTGTTCTACTGTTGGGTTAATAACGAATTCGCCGTCGATACGACCAACTGTTGCACCAGCAATTGGGCCTTCAAATGGAATATCTGAAATCGATAACGCTAATGAAGAACCAAGCATAGCTGCCATCTCAGAAGAACAATCTTGGTCAACACTCATAACGATGCTGACAACTTGCACTTCATTACGGAATCCGTCTGCGAAAAGTGGACGAATTGGTCGGTCAATTAAGCGACTTGCTAAAATTGCTTTTTCACTTGGACGACCTTCACGTTTAATAAAGCCGCCTGGGATTTTTCCGACTGCATATAAACGTTCTTCATAGTTTACTGTAAGTGGGAAGAAATCTACATTTTTTGGCTCTTTTGATGCAGTTGCTGTAGATAGAACTGCTGTGTCGCCATATCTTACTAACACTGCCCCGTTTGCTTGTTTTGCAAGCTGGCCTGTTTCAATTGTTAGCTGACGACCAGCTAAATCTATCGAGAAGACTTGCTTTTCTTGACTCATTTAAGTACCCCTCTCAATTTAAAATATTCAATTCTTCTATGTAAATGGATAATATATCACAATATTCTTCCTCTAGTATTACCGAAATTTAAGTAAGCTATAAGAGTAGAAGATATATTTTTACCTAACAAAAAAGCGGGAATATTCCCGCTTCTTTGACTATCGACGTAAGCCAAGCTTTGTGATTAATTCACGGTAGCGTGTGATATCGCTATTACGAAGGTAAGTAAGTAAGTTACGACGTTTACCAACCATCTTTAATAGACCACGACGTGAATGATGATCTTTCTTGTGAGTACGTAAGTGCTCATTTAGAGTGTTAATTTGCTCTGTTAGGACAGCAATTTGAACCTCTGGAGAACCAGTATCAGTCTCATGAGTTCTAAATTGTGCAATGATTTCATTTTTACGCTCTTGTGTTAAAGCCATCCTATTTCACCTCCTAATAATTAAACCCCCAATTACCTAGCAAGCGTCGGTGAGTCGCAATGCCAAGCAATGGTTGTCATAAAGTACATAACATAGAATACTACTTTTCATTTGAAAAAGCAAGTATATTCTTTGCCGCGCTAAAATATTCTTGTGCTGTTTTTTTGTCTTTTGCAATTTGAGCAACTAATTCATCAATGCCATTAAACTTTTTCTCTTCTCGAATACGCATATGCCACTCAACAGTAACAACCTGATCATATATATCCTTATTGAAATGGAATAGATGCACTTCAATAGACAGTTTGCGCTCATCTTCTTTAAAAGTTGGTTTATAACCGATATTACATACGCCATCATGCCACTCATCATGAACTTTTAATCTTACTGCATACACACCAACAGGCGGCAAAAGATATTCCTCACTTAAAGCTACATTAGCTGTCGGAAAACCAATTTGACGTCCACGTTTATCCCCGTGAACAACCGTTCCTTCTACTGTATAAGCCCTACCTAAAATAGATGGAATTTGTTCCATCTCTCCATTTCGAATTAATTTTCGTAATGCTGTGGAACTTACTTTTTCTTCTTGAAATTCAACTTTTTCAATCACGGTCTGTGTAAACTCCCCTCTTGCATGAAATGGTAAAGTCTCCATCGTCCCTTTTCCTAAACGTCCATATGAATAATCAAAGCCTGCTACTACATGCTTTACATTTAGCCCAATAATATATTCATCTACAAACTGTTGTGGCAGTAATCCAGCAAATGATTCATCGAATTTCACCACATATAATATATCAATTCCTAAACTTGCAATTACTTTTTCTTTAATACACGGTGGTGTAATATACTCTACATGCGCTTCCTTTTTCCCTAACACAACAGATGGATGTGGATGGAACGTTATGACAGCACTTTTACATCCTCTTTCATCCGCTATTTTTTTTGCTGTCCGAATCACACGTTGATGTCCTAAATGAATGCCATCAAAAAATCCTAATGCCATTACAGTAGGTGGTAATTCTATTTTATTTTGTTCATGTGGATGAGTTAAATGAATGAGTTTCACGCTTGAATTCACCTTTTTCTGTAATAATCCTTCCAATAATTCATTATAGCTTTAGTTCCTGATTATTCACAAGTACTTTCATTGGTTTTAACATACCAGGGTGTTTTGGATGATGTTCATAAATGGCTAAGCAATGTTCGTTCTTATCAAATACTGTAATAAACGGCGCTGTCACTTGCAGTTCGTTCTTTAAAAACATTCCATTTTTTATCTTTTCTGCTTGTTTTTCATCTACAATCATTTTCGGAAATTTACTTAACGCTTCATCAATTGAGATAAAAATAGACTCTACTGTTCCATTTTGCATGTTTTCTTCAATTTCTTCAAATGATATGCAATCTTCCAGCAGAAATTCTCCTGAAGCTGTTCGCACAAGGTGTGACATATGTGCTGGGAATCCTAGTTTTTCACCGATCATAACAGCTAGTGTTCTCACATACGTTCCTTTGCTACATGTAACTCGGAAACGGAATGAAACATTCTCTCCTTCAAATACCTCACGATTATCAAGTAACACAAATTCGTGGATTGTTATTGTACGAACTGGGCGTTCAACTTCCTTTCCTGCTCTTGCATATTCATATAGTTTCTTTCCGTTTACTTTTACAGCTGAATACATGGGAGGTACTTGCTCAATTGTACCCGTTAATTCTGCTAATACAGATTCCACTTCCGCACGTGTAATTACGCGATTTACATCCTGCTTTTCCACTACTTCACCAGAAGCATCTTCAGTCGTTGTCGAAAACCCTAGTGTAACTTCACCTTCATATGTTTTTGTTTCACTTGTTAAAAATTGCGCAATCTTTGTTGCACGCCCTACACAGATTGGTAATACTCCGGTTACATCCGGGTCTAATGTTCCTGTATGGCCAATTCTTTTTTCACGCAATATCTTTCTTAACTTAAATACACAATCGTGTGATGTCATTCCTTTTGGTTTATGTAATAATAATACGCCTTCCATATGTTCACCTCATCGTTATACTTTTGTAGGAGATGTTCAAAAAATCAGGTATAAATAGCAATCGCTATTTTTCATTTTGTCATCAGTCCTCGTGTAAGTTCCAGCTACACTCCGTCTTCTTTGCCTAGAAATGCTCAGCTCTCTTTATCCTTCCTTTTAAACACTCACTTGTATGCAAAACTTACTTTCCATTTAAAAAATGGATAGACAAATGTCTATCCATTATTCTTCACGTTTACCGTCTTTATTAATTTCATGTAAAAGTGTATCAATTCGATGACCATATCCGATAGATTCATCAAATTCAAAAGAAATCTCCGGTGTTTTACGAAGACGAATACGTTGGCCAATTTCTGAACGAATAAAGCCTTTTGCCTTCGCTAAGCCCTTTAATGTATTCTCTTTCTGTTCTTCGTCTCCTAAAACAGAAATATATACTTTGGCAATTTGTAAATCTCCACTCACTTGTACATCTGTTACTGTAACAAATCCAACACGTGGGTCTTTAATTTTACGACTAATGATGTCGCCTAATTCTTTTTTCATTTGCTCGCCCACACGGTTTGCACGTAATTTCATAACTATTCACCTCATTCAATACCATTCCAATTGTGTTATCGTACGTTCAATTTCAGGAAATGAATCGATGTACTCAAGTACACGATTCATTTCTTTTTCGCAGACAACACGATTTGAGGATACGGAAACAATTGCAATTTCTGTACGTTGCCATACATCTTGATGTCCTACTTCGGAAACAGCTACATTATAACGTTGTTTCACACGAGTTAGCACACGCTGTAAAATTGCTCGTTTCTCTTTTAAAGAATGTACATCATAAATCATACACTCGAATGAGAGTGAAGCGATAATCATCGCTTCACTTCTTCCATAATGTACGCCTCAATGATGTCTCCTTCTTTAAGATCATTGTATCTTTCAATTGTAATACCACACTCATAGTTTTGTGCAACTTCTTTTACGTCGTCTTTGAAACGCTTTAACGTATCAAGTTGTCCTTCGTAAATTACTACACCATCACGGATGATACGCACGCCGCTATCACGTGTGATTTTACCATCTGTTACGTAACAACCTGCGATTGTTCCAACTTTTGTTACTTTGAACGTTTGACGAACTTCCGCTTGACCAATTACTTTTTCTTCAAACTCAGGATCAAGCATACCTTGCATTGCTGCTTCAATCTCTTCGATTACTTTGTAAATAATACGGTGTAAGCGAATATCAACATTTTCTAGCTCAGCTGTACGCTTCGCATTTACATCAGGGCGTACGTTAAATCCGATTACAATTGCATTAGATGCAGAAGCTAAAATAATATCAGATTCTGTAATTGCCCCTACGCCTGTATGGATGATTTTTACTTTTACACCTTCAACATCAATTTTACGAAGTGATGCTGCCATTGCTTCTACAGAACCTTGTACGTCTGCTTTCACAATTAGGTTAATTTCTTTCACATCGCCTTCTTGGATTTGTTGGAATAAATCTTCTAGGCTTAATTTAGATTTTTCACCGCGCTGTGCAAGCAATGCTTGTTGTGCACGTGATTCACCAATTTGACGCGCTTTCTTCTCATCAGCAAATGCCATAAAACGATCGCCCGCTTGTGGTACTTCATTTAAACCTGTAATCTCAACAGGAGTAGATGGACCAGCAACTTTCACACGACGACCAATATCACTTACCATTGCACGAACACGTCCGAATGATGTTCCAACAACAATTGGATCTCCCACTCGAAGTGTACCATTTTGTACAAGTAATGTTGCAATTGTTCCTTTACCTTTATCAAGCTGTGCTTCAATTACAGTACCAGTTGCATAACGGTTTGGATTTGCTTTATATTCTTCCACTTCACTTACAAGAAGAATCATTTCTAATAAGTTGTCAATTCCTTCACCTTTAATTGCTGCGATTGGTACGAAGATTGTGTCACCGCCCCAAGCTTCTGGAACTAATTCGTATTCTGTTAATTCTTGCATTACACGATCTGGATTTGCAGATGGTTTATCCATTTTATTCACAGCAACGATAATTGGTACTCCTGCTGCTTTTGCGTGGTTAATCGCTTCAACAGTTTGTGGCATAACACCATCATCTGCTGCAACAACAAGAATTGTAATATCTGTTACTTGTGCACCACGAGCACGCATTGTTGTAAATGCTGCGTGACCAGGTGTATCTAAGAATGTAATTTTCTTATCATTTACTTCAACTTGGTATGCACCAATATGCTGAGTAATTCCACCAGCTTCGCCAGCAGTTACTTTTGAATTACGGATAGAATCAAGTAATGTTGTTTTACCATGGTCAACGTGTCCCATAATTGTAACAACAGCTGGACGCTCTTTTAAGTTTTCTTCATCGTCTTGCTCATCGATGAATGTTTCAAACTCAGTTTCACTTACAATTACTTCTTCTTCTACCTCAATACCGTAATCACTCGCAAGTAACTCAATTGTGTCTTTGTCTAAATCTTGGTTAATTGTCGCCATAATACCTAGCATGAAGAGCTTTTTAATAAGTTCAGATGGCTCTTTCCCTAGTTTTTTTGCAAGTTCACTTACTGTAAGAGTGCCAGAGAAAGTAATTTTATCTGGTGTTTCTACAACTTGTGTTTGTTGTCTTCCAGCAAAGTTTTCTTGACGTCTGTCTTCATTTCCTTTGCCTTTTTTCTTCTTCTTATTGCTGTTCTTTTTACTGCGAACAACTTTTTCTTCTACTTCAAACTCATCTGCAACAGAAGGTTTTTCTGCTCCAGTATTATATTGATTATCTAATTTGTTTACTACTTCATCGTCTAACATTGTCATATGATTCGAAACCTCGATATTCATTTCTTTTAGTTTTGTAATAATATCTTTACTTGAGATATTGTGTTTCTTTGCATATTCATACACTCGAATTTTACTCATACCTTCACCCCCGGTAAGTTGTATCGAGCATGCTACGCAGCTTTTTCGCAAAGCCCTCATCTAACACAGCTACAACGACTCGCTCGTCTCTCCCAATCGCATGCCCTAATTGTTGTCGATTTTCGACTTTTCTCATTGGTATGTTGTAGTACGTGGTTTTATCTGTAATGCGCTTTGTAGTGTTCGCTGACGCATCTTCAGAAAGCAATACAAGCTTTGCTTTGCCACTTCGTACTTCCTTTAAAACGAGTTCTTCACCCGAAATTATTTTTCGAGCACGGTTTGCTAGTCCTAAAAACGATTTCCAATCGGACACTTATTTCGACTCCTTCTCAACAAGCTCGAGAAGCTCTTCATAAAGGGAACTGTCGACTTTCGCTTTTAGATGATGTTCCAAAATGTTTTTCTTCTGCGCTTGGATGATGCATTCCTTGTCTTTCGACAAATATGCACCACGTCCTGATTTCTTTCCAGTTAAATCAATGGACACTTCGCCCTCTTTGGAACGAACAATGCGAACGAGCTCGCGTTTGGATTTCATTTCTTGTGTTGCAATACATTTTCGTAACGGAACTTTTCGATTGCTCACAATCATCACCTCTATTCGATTTCGTCTTCAACTGAATCGAATGCGATCATGTTGTCTTCTTCTGTTACAATGCCAAGTTGCTTCGCATCAGACTCGCTTTTAATATCAATTTTCCAGCCCGTTAATTTCGCTGCAAGACGTGCATTTTGCCCGCGTTTACCAATTGCTAATGAAAGTTGGTGGTCTGGAACAACAACAGTTGTTGCTTTTTCCTCTTCATTCACAAGTACTTTTACAACTTGTGATGGACTTAAAGCATTTGCTACATATTCAACTGGATCATTTGACCAGCGAACAATATCAATTTTTTCACCTTTTAGTTCATCTACGATGCGTTGTACACGTTGTCCTTTTGGACCTACGCAAGAACCTACTGGATCAACATCAATATTCTCTGCATATACAGAAATTTTGGAGCGGTCTCCTGCTTCGCGTGCAACAGAACGAATCTCTACCGTTCCATCATAAATCTCTGGCACTTCAATTTCAAATAAACGTTTTAAAAGACCTGGATGTGTACGTGATACGTAAATTTGTGGTCCTTTTGTCGTTTTTTCTACTTTTGTGATGAACACGCGAATGCGATCATGTGGTTTGTATTGTTCGTTTGGCATTTGCTCACTTACTGGTAGTAGTGCTTCTACTTTTCCTAAGCTTACATAAATAAAACGCGCATCTTGACGTTGTACAATACCAACCATAATATCTTCTTCACGGTCACTAAATTCTGAATAAATGACACCTCGTTCTGCTTCACGTACACGTTGTGTCACAACTTGTTTTGCAGTTTGTGCTGCAATACGTCCAAAATCTTTTGGTGTTACTTCAATTTCAAGTACATCACCATCTTGATAGTTTGGATTGATATGTCTTGCTTCTTCTACAGAAATTTCAAGACGTGGATCAAACACATTATCAACAACGTCTTTACGTGCTAAAACTTGAATTGTTCCCACCTCTGGGTTAAAGCTAACACGAACGTTTTGTGCTTGGTTAAAATTGCGTTTATAAGCAGAGATTAAAGCTGCTTCAATCGCATCAATAATAATATCTTTGCTAATACCTTTTTCTGATTCTAATACGAGCAAAGCATCTAACAACTCAGTGCTCATGAAGATCCCCCTTCTTACTAAAACGTAACAGCAAGTCGCGCATTCGCAACTTTGTCCATTGGAATTTGGATTTCTTTTTTACGTGTTTTAATTGTTAATAGTAGTGTAATTGTTGTACCATCATAGGAAAGTAGCTTTCCTTCAAACATCTTTTCACCATCAATCGGCTCATATGTTTTAATTGCCACTTGCTTTCCTACCGCTTGCTGGAAGTCTTTTTCTTTCTTTAATGGGCGTTCTGCTCCAGGAGATGATACATCCAAAAAGTAAAGATGAGGAATTGGATCCTCTTTATCTAAAGCTTCGCTTAAACGTTCACTTACCGCACCGCATTCTTCAATGTCTACTCCTGTTTCAGAATCGATGAATACGCGTAGGAACCAGTCTTTTCCTTCTTTCACATATTCTACATCTACAAGTTCAAGATTTAACTCTTCAACAATCGGCTGCGCAAGTGCTTCAACAACTTCTGTGACTTTCTTATCCATAAACAGCCTCCTTCCTGCCGCCATGTACCATTTGAAAGAAAAGATCCGCCTCATTTATAACGACCTATCTTATTCTTTCTTGTTAGCTAACAAAAGCCCCTGCCGTTAAGCAGGGAATATCTGTCTTAGTATTACCAAATTTAAGAAGTAAAACTTGTAACAAAATATGTATATAGGACAGAAATGTCTCACCTACATACGTAGATAAAACATAGATAGTAACACGAAAGAGTGGGTTTCCCCACTCTTTTTTTTGCAAAATATACATGACATGGTTATCTCGGTTAATAGTATAACATAGCAAATAGCGATTTGCAAAGACTTTTCCTACCTCTAGAACAGCGACAATTGGTTTTGATCTGGCAAGTCGCCTAAACAACCTTGACTATCTAAATACTCAATAATTGTTTTAGAAATCTTACTGCGCTGCTGCAAGTCTTCCTTCGATAAAAACTCGCCGTTTTCGCGTGCCGCCACAATACTTAATGCGGCATTTGTACCAAGACCAGGTATTGCATTAAATGGAGGGATTAACGTATCTCCATCAATAATAAAGTCAGTTGCATGTGAACGATATAAATCAACCTTTTGGAATGAGTAACCACGCTCACACATTTCAAGTGTCATTTCTAACACTGTGAGTAAACTTTTCTCTTTCGGAGAAGCATCCAATCCTTTTTGCGCAATTTCATCAACTCTTGCACGAATTGATGCTGAGCCTTTCACCATCGCATCTACATCAAAATCATCTGCACGTACTGTAAAGTATGCTGCGTAGAATAAGAGTGCAAAATGCACTTTGAAATAAGCGATACGCACAGCCATAAGTACATAAGCAGCCGCATGGGCCTTAGGGAACATGTACTTAATCTTTTTACAAGAATCAATATACCAACCAGGTACATTGTTATTACGCATTTCCTCTTCCCACTCTTCCGGTACACCTTTACCTTTACGCACCGATTCCATGATTTTAAACGCTAAGGATGGATCCAATCCTTGATAAATCAGGTAGACCATAATATCATCACGACAACCGATAACTTCGCTTAGTGTACATGTACCGTTATAAATCAGTTCGTTAGCATTACCAAGCCATACGTCTGTACCATGGGATAGTCCAGAAATTTGGACAAGCTCTGAGAATGTCGTTGGCTTTGTTTCTTCTAACATCTGTCTTACGAATTTCGTTCCAAACTCTGGAATACCGAGTGTACCTGTTTTACAATTAATTTGTTCTTCTGTTACACCTAATGATTCTGGACCAGAGAAGATTTTCATTACTTCTGGATCATCTGTCGGTATTGTTTTCGGATCTACGCCGCTTAAATCTTGTAGCATACGAATAACGGTTGGATCATCGTGCCCTAGTATATCTAGTTTCAACAAATTATCATGAATAGAATGAAAATCAAAGTGTGTCGTTCTCCACTCCGCGCCTACTGAATCGGCAGGGAATTGAATTGGTGAAAAATCAAAAATATCCATGTAGTCTGGCACAACGATAATACCACCTGGATGCTGCCCCGTTGTACGTTTTACACCTGTACAACCAGCAACAAGACGATCAACCTCAGCATTTCGAATGGTTAAATTATGGTCAGACGCATAACCTTTTACATAACCGTAAGCTGTTTTCTCTGCAACTGTACCGATTGTTCCAGCGCGATATACATAGTCCTCACCGAACAGCACTTTCGTATAGTTATGAGCACGTGGTTGGTATTCTCCAGAGAAATTCAAATCGATATCCGGTACCTTATCTCCTTTAAAACCAAGGAACGTTTCAAACGGAATATCATGTCCATCTTTTACATATGGAGTGTTACATGTTGGACAATCTTTATCCGGTAAATCAAAACCAGAACCTACAGAACCATCATTAAAGAACTCTGACTGCTTACACTTTGGACATACATAATGTGGTGGTAATGGGTTTACTTCCGTAATCTCCATCATTGTCGCAACAAATGATGACCCTACCGATCCACGCGAACCTACAAGATAGCCATCTACTAATGATTTTTTCACGAGCTTATGCGAAATCAAATAAATAACGGCAAATCCATGTCCAATAATACTTTTTAATTCTTTTTCCAAACGGGCTTCTACGATTTCTGGTAGTTCTTCTCCATAAATGCTACGTGCCATTTTGTAACTCATGTCACGCGTTTCATCGTCTGCACCTTCAATTTTCGGTGTGTATAGGTCATCTTTTACTGGATGAACGTCACCAATCAATGATGCGATCTTTTGTGTATTTGTCACAACAATTTCTTTCGCCTTCTCTTCTCCTAAGAACGAGAAGCAATCTAGCATTTCATCTGTTGTCCGGAAATATACGGGCGGTAATGAATGACGATTTAATGGATTCGCCCCGCCTTGTGAACTTACTAAAATTTTGCGATACATTGCATCTTCTGGATTCAGATAATGTACATTCCCTGTAGCAACAACAGGTTTGTCTAACGTTTCACCTAATTTTACTAAATTAGAAATGATCGTTTTTAGTTGTCCTTCATCTCGCACAAGTTCAAGCTCCACTAAATGACGCAACACTTCTGGAGGCATAACCTCAATGTAATCATAGAACTGCGCAATCTCTTCTACCTCTTCAGGGGCCTTTTGCATCATCGCTTCAAATACTTCACCTTTATCACAAGCTGTACCAACTAATATACCTTCGCGATACTTTTTTAATAAAGAACGTGGTACCCGTGGTACACGGTAAAAATAATTCAAATGAGAATATGAAACAAGCTTATATAAATTTTTCAAACCAACATCTGATGTTGCAAGTAGTGTCGTATGACTTGGACGTCCACGTTTATACGCATCTCCTTGTCCCATGCTGTCATTTAATTGATCGTGATATTCAAAACCTTTTTCAATCACATCTTTTAACATTTTCACAAGTAAATATCCCGTTGCTTCTGTATCATAAATTGCACGGTGATGTTGTGTTAATTCAATGTCGAGCTTTTTACACATCGTATTTAAGCGGTGGTTCTTCATCTCTGGGAATAAGAATCTAGCTAACTCCAATGTATCAATAACTGGATTTTTCGGCTTGTCTAATCCACATTTCTTAAATCCAACATTTAAGAATCCCATATCAAAGCTTGCATTATGGGCAACCAATGTATGGTCGCCAATCCATTTCTCAAACCTTTTAAATACTTCGTCTACCTCTGGTGCATCCGTCAACATATCATCTGTAATACCTGTCAACTCAATAATCGTCGCTGATAACGGTTGATGCGGGTTCGCAAACGATTCAAAGCGATCAATAATTTCGCCACCTTTGACTTTTACTGCTGCTAATTCGATAACCGTATCATATACAGCCGATAACCCTGTCGTTTCGACGTCAAAAACAACATATGTTTCATCTGCAAGTAGTCGATGTTCTTCATTGTAAGCAATAGGAACACCGTCATTTACTAAGTTGGCTTCTACACCGTAAATGACTTTTACACCTGCTTTTTTACCAGCAGAATACGCTTCTGGGAAAGACTGTGCAACTGCATGGTCTGTAACCGCAATCGCTTCATGTCCCCATTTTCCAGCTTGTGCAACGAGATTAGATACTGATGTAACAGCATCCATTTGACTCATTGGTGTATGCAAATGTAGCTCTACTCGTTTTTCTCCTTCAGGTGCTTTATCTTTACGAGAAGGTCCTGTTATTTCATTAATATCGTTCGCAATCATGACTAAATCACGGACAAACGTATCATTTTGAACTGAACCTCGCGCTTTTACCCACATTCCTTTTTTCAATGATTGCAGAAGCGGAAGGTCCTCTTTATCACGCGAGAACATCTTAATCATAATGGAATCCGTATAGTCCGTTATTTTTAAAGTTAATAACGTACGTCCACTACGGAGTTCTTTTGTTTCCACATGGAAGACATAACCCTGGACGGTTTTTCGCCTTTCTTCATCTTGAATTTCTCGCATCGGTGTGATTTCTTCATCAGGCTTAATAAGATACCCGAGCACAATCGGCCCTTCGTGTACAATGTCGCTTTCTTCGGCTTGCTTCTTAGCCATCTCTTCCATAGCTTGTATAACACGCTGACGATCCTCTTGCTGTGTTTGTTCCCGAAATTTTTGAACTTCCTCTTCGTTTTGCTTTATATTTGTTTCCAGCTGGAAACGTGGAAATCCGAAAACTTCATATTGATCACCGACTGGCTTCGCAAGATTTTTCTTTAATGCTGTAGATTCTAATTCATTATTCACATCAAGTAACAACTTCACTCCGTTTACATGAGGAAGTTGCTTTTTTAAATACGCAAACATAGGCGAAAAAGTAATTCGCTCTGTACAAAGTGGCCAATATGCCTTGACCTCTTCTTCCGTAAATTGTTTATTCTCTGTTTCTAGTGCAAATGACGTTTTTGCAATATGCGAAAATGACTGCTTAAGCTGTGTTTCAAGCAATTCATATAATTCTATTGGTAAAATACGTGGTACTTGTAAATCAAAATGCCAACTTTTATTTGCTTTATCGACAACTAGTCTTTGTATGCCACCACCTTGTAAATATTGATTTATAAGGTCTTCAGGCATTTGCAACTGCTGGAGCAAAATTTGAAATCGCTCTTGTTGTTCATTTGTTAACGACATAAGCAACCTCCTTCCATTTGCTATTATAAATTGAAATGTTCCGTTCGGCAAAGAAGGTTTCTTACTTCTTTACTAAAAAGCTTACTCTACAAAGAAAGAGAAGGTACCTCACCTGGAGGTACCTCTTCTTATTTTAAAATATTAGCAATGTATGCATGAAGTTCTTCTACTTTTACTTCTGTAGATTCATTTGTAGCACGGACTTTTACTTCAACGATGCCTTCATCAGCTTTTTTCCCCACTGTTACTCGAACTGGAAGACCGAATAAGTCTGCATCAGCAAATTTAACACCTGCACGTTCTGCACGATCATCTAACAATACTTCATAACCTTGTTCTTGTAATGAATTGTAGATCGTTTCGCCCACTTCGCGCTGTGCGTCAGATTTCATATTTACTGGAATTACATGTACATGGAATGGCGCAACAGCTTTTGGCCAAACTAGACCATTCTCATCGTTAAATTGCTCTGCAATTGCTGCAACTGTACGAGATACCCCAATGCCGTAGCATCCCATGATAAGTGGCTTCGTTTTTCCATTCTCGTCTAAGAACGTTGCATTCATTGCTTCGCTATAACGTGTACCTAATTTAAATACATGTCCAACTTCGATACCACGAGCAAAACGAATTGTCCCATTTCCATCTGGAGATTGATCTCCTTCTTGAATGAAACGTAAATCTGTATATTGACTTACTTTGAAGTCACGCTCTGGATTTACATTTACATAATGGAATCCTTCTTCATTTGCACCACAGCAACCATTTACAATTGCTGCTACAGCATGGTCAGCGATTACTTCAACATCACCTGTTACACCAATTGGACCTAAAGAACCTACTTCACAATTTAATAGACTTCTTACCTCTTCATGTGAAGCAAGCTCAACAACTGAAGCACCATATACGTTCTTCACTTTTACATCATTTACTTCGTGGTCTCCACGAACAAGTACAACAACAAATTTCTCATCTACTTTAAATACCATAGATTTAATACAATTAGCTGCTTCAATGTTTAAAAATGCAGATACTTCTTCAATTGCCTTTTGGTCTGGCGTTGCTACTTTTTCAAGTGCTTTTTCTGCTTCATCGCTCTTTGTATAAGAAGCAACAACAGGAGCCATTTCAATATTCGCTGCATAATCAGATGTATCAGAGTACGCAATTGTATCTTCCCCTACATCAGATAACGCCATAAATTCATGTGTATCTTTACCACCCATTGCTCCAGAATCAGCAATAACCGCACGGAAATTCAAACCACAACGAGCAAAGATATTAGAATAGGCTTGATATAAACGGCTATAAACTTCATCTAAACTTTCTTGTGTTGCATGGAAAGAATAGGCATCTTTCATTAAAAACTCTCTTCCACGTAATAAACCAAAACGTGGTCGTTGCTCATCACGGAATTTTGTTTGAATTTGATATAGTGTTAAAGGCAATTTTTTGTAAGACTTAATCTCATCACGGACAAGATCAGTAATAACTTCTTCATGCGTTGCTCCTAATGCAAACTCACGATCGTTACGATCTTTCATACGCATTAATTCAGAACCGTAAGAATACCAGCGACCTGATTCTTGCCATAATTCAGCCGCTTGTAATGCTGGCATTAATAATTCTACAGCCCCTGCACGCTCCATTTCTTCTCGAACAATACGCTCCACTTTATGCAACACCTTTAGCCCAAGTGGTAAAAAGCTATAAATACCAGAAGCATTTTGACGCATAAATCCTGCACGAAGTAGCAATTGATGACTTTTAATCTCAGCATCTGCTGGCACTTCACGTAATGTAGGACTAAATACCATACTTTGTTTCATCTATTCGCACCTCTTTATTTTACTCTAATACGCAGTAAAACCCCCCACCTCAAATTAGGTGAGGGATTACAACTCTCAGAGCTCTATTCATTTCATTCACTATCCACAAAAAATATTGTGAAATTCACACTTACTACAAGTTTCACTTTATTTTACAAGAAAAACTTCCGAATGTCATTCCACGTTACAACTAACATAAGTAACATTAATAACGCAAAACCAATAAAGTGAACCATTCCTTCTTTTTGACGATCTATTGGTTTCCCTCGTAAAGCTTCAATTAAGAAGAAGAACAAGCGTCCTCCATCAAGAGCGGGAACCGGTAATAAGTTAAATAAACCAAGATTTATACTTAAAACAGCTGCCAAACTAAGAACACGAATGACACCATAATCTACTACTTGGTCTGTTAAATTATAAATCCCTACCGGACCTGATAAATCATTAATAGAAAACTGACCCGTCACTAATTTTACTAAGGAATCAAAAATTAATTTTGTCCAAGTATACGTCTGCTCAAATCCTGATTTAATAGAGCCAAAGATAGATTTTTCTACAGGAGAGTATACACCAATTCTACCAACCTTTTCTTTACCTTCTGTATCAGCAGTTGGCGTTACTTTCACATTAAATTTCTCGCTATCACGTTGTACATGAAGCGTAATTTCCTTATTTGGGTTTTCTCGTACAATCGTTACAACATCTTTCCATGAACTCGTATCTTTCCCATCGATTGCTTGAATCGTATCAGCTTGTTTCAATCCTGCTTGTTCTGCAACACTACCCTTCATTACTTTACCAATCATCGGCTTATCAACTGGAATGCCTTGTACCAATCCGATGATAACAAAAATAACAAATGCAAGAATGAAGTTCATAGCAGGACCTGCAAAGATTGTTAATGCTCGCTGTCCTAACGTTTTAGAACCAAATTGTCTGTTAAACGGTGCAATTTGTATTTCTTCTCCCGCTGACACAATACGAGCTTTTTCGTTTACGCGGAATGTTTGCAATTCCTCTTCATACTCTTCGTAACCAGAAATCGTGAGATGATGTTCTAAATCAGCTTGTTCTACTTCAATCACGCGAACATTTGGATACTTTTCGCGCCCGTCTAAAACTAATTTCATAACCTCTTCGTTTTCATTTAACACAAGTCCAACTTTTTTTCCCGGTTTTAATTCAACCGTTTCTGCATCCTCGCCAGCCATTCTAACATAGCCTCCAAGAGGTAGTAGCCGAACTGTATAAACCGTTTCATTCTTTTCAAATGAAAATATTTTTGGTCCAAAACCAATTGCAAACTCGCGGCATAAAATACCTGCTCTTTTTGCGAAATATAGATGCCCTAGCTCATGGAAAAATACGAGTGCACCGAAAATTAATATAAAGGCAATCGCTGTATTCAATCCCATAACCACCTTTGCTAAATTTGTTCCATCACAAATCGTCTTGTGGCTGCATCAATTTCCTGAATTTCCTCTAAGCTCGGACGTGCAATGACATTGTGATGGTGCATTGCTTTTTCAATGAGGTCTTCTACTGTTAAGAAACCAATTTTCTTTTGTAAAAAGGCTGCTACAGCTACTTCATTTGCCGCATTCATTACAGCTGGCATGCTCCCGCCCATCTTTCCAGCTTCATACGCAAAACGCAGGCAACGGAAACGCTCTTGATTCATTTGTTCAAAATGCAGTGTTCCAATTTCCCATAGATTTAACTGTTTTGTATCAGAGAGAGGCAACCTGTCAGGATATGTAAGTGCATATTGAATTGGTACACGCATATCTGGTGAGCCGAGCTGTGCCATTACACTACGATCTTCAAATTCAACCATAGAATGAATAATGCTTTCTTTATGTAAAACAACATCGATTTGCTCATAAGGTATGCCGAAAAGCCAATGTGCTTCAATCACTTCCAGCCCCTTATTCATCATTGTAGCAGAATCAATTGTAATTTTCGAACCCATTGACCAGTTAGGATGACGAAGCGCATCTTCCACAGTCACATGATATAATTCATCTCTCTTTTTATCACGGAAACTTCCACCTGAAGCAGTGATAATTAAGCGGGAAATTCGCTTTTCATTTTCTCCATTCAAACATTGAAAAATAGCCGAATGCTCACTATCTACTGGAAGTAACGGCACATTATGTTTGCGTGCAGCTTCCATTACAATATGTCCCGCAGTTACTAATGTTTCTTTATTCGCAATTCCAATTGTCTTTTTCGCCTCAATTGCACGAAGTGTAGGTAACAATCCTACGCTACCTACAACAGCATTGATTACAACTTCTGCATCTGGGTGAAGAGCTACCTCTAATAGTCCTTCGTCACCGTATACTACTTTTGTATTTCCAGAAACGGATTGTAACCTTACAACATCTTCTTCTCTTTGTACAGAAACAAGCTGAGGAGAAAATTCTTGAATGACTTTTAGTGCGTAATCAATATTTTTCCCTACAGAAAAAGCAACGAGACGGAATTGGTCTGGATGCAAGCGTAGTACATCTAAAGTTTGCGTTCCAATTGACCCGCTTGCACCTAATAAACTAATGTTTTTCATAACTCCAACCCCTCGTTTTATTATGAAATGAAATGTAAGAAATGTAAAATTGGTAATACGAACAACCAACTATCTGTTCGATCTAATATTCCACCGTGTCCAGGTAAGATTGTACCTGAATCTTTCACACCGTAATGACGTTTAAATGCAGATTGTACTAAATCACCAATTTGTCCAAAAATAGAGATTGCGATTGTAACAACAATTAACATTCCAACATTTCCTTGAACTGTGAAAAACATATTGTATACAAAAGCAACGACAATCCCGCAAACAATACCACCTACTGAACCTTCTATCGTTTTATTCGGACTAATCTCTGGCCACAATTTTCTTTTTCCAATTGCTTTTCCTATGAAATATGCGCCTGAATCAGTTGCCCAAATGACAAATAATGCATAAAACACATAATGGATTCCTGCTATTCTCGTTTCGTTTAAATATAAGAACCCCATTGCAACATACGTTGTTGCCATAAGTAAAAATGAAGCATTGTCAAAAGTAAATGTATTCTTCGAAAGGACTGTATATGATAAAAGTAATAAAACAATCAAAAATGTGATTTCTAATTTATCTAATCCAATCCAATCAAAAAATCCTAGTGCATTACTTGGAACTAAAATAATCCATAATAATAATGCAGCTAAAAACGTTGGTACCGAAATAAGTGTAAGCTTGTTCATACGAACTAATTCATATAATCCAATTGAAGCAAGTACATACACTAAAACTGTAAAAGGCACGCCACCGTAAAATACGATGGGAATGAATAGCGCGGCAGCAATCACTCCAGTAATAATTCTCTGTTTCACTACCAAATCCTCTCTTTCTACACGCCTCCGAATCTGCGCCCTCTATGTTGAAAGTCTGTAATCGCATTTAGCAAATGTTCCTCGGTAAAATCTGGCCAATACACATCTGTAAACCAAAGCTCCGAATACGCAATTTGCCATAGCATGAAATTACTAATACGCAATTCCCCACTTGTACGAATAAGCAAGTCTGGGTCAGGTAAAGAACTTGTCATTAAGTATGAAGAAAGCATTTCTTCATTTATATCTTCTGAACGAACTTTCCCTTCTTCGTTATCTTTCATCATATGTTGCACAGCAGAAACGATTTCATCGCGACTTCCATAGTTTAACGCAAAATTAAGAATTAATCCCGTGTTCTCTTTTGTATCTTCCATGGCCTTCTCCATCGCTCTGCGCGTATGCGTAGGAAGACGATCTTTTTGTCCAATTACTCGGACTTGTACATTTTCTTCAATCAATTCTGGTAAAAATGTACCTAAAAATTCTTCTGGAAGCTTCATTAAATAATCGACTTCCTTTTTCGGTCTTTTCCAGTTCTCAGTTGAAAAAGCATAAAGAGTTAGCACTTTTACATCAAGTTTACTAGCAAATTTCGTAATCTTTTTTACTACTTGCATTCCTTCATGATGTCCAGCAATACGAGGCATTGCTCTTCTTTTCGCCCATCTTCCATTACCATCCATAATGATCGCAATGTGCTCTGGGATATGCCCCTTTTTCACTTCTTCAATGAGATGATCAAACGATGTGACCTTTTTACCTTTAAAAAAAGGAAACTTTTTAAACATCATTCATACCCTCCAACAAGCAGACGTATGCCTAAAAGTGTAAAAAGACCCCCTTAAGAAGAGGGTCATATTTGCGAAGGTATCGCTATTACACTTCCATGATTTCTTTTTCTTTGTTTTTTGCGATTTCGTCAACTTTTGCAATATATTTATCTGTTTCTTTTTGGATATCTTCTGTATATCCTCTTAAGTCGTCTTCTGTAATCTCGCCAGCTTTTTCAAGTTTTTTAAGATCATCATTAGCATCACGACGTACGTTACGAACCGCTACTTTTGCTTCTTCAGCATATTTCTTAACAGTTTTTACTAGGTCTTTACGACGTTCTTCTGTTAATGCAGGGAATGCGATACGAATTACTGATCCGTCGTTAGAAGGATTCAATCCTAAATCAGCTTTTAAAATTGCTTTTTCAATATCACCGATAGATGTTTTATCATACGGTTGAATTACAAGTAAACGTGCTTCAGGCACTGTAATATTCGCTAATTGCACAACAGGTGTTGGTGCACCATAATAATCAACTTGTACTTTATCTAATGCAGACGCACTTGCACGACCAGCACGAACTGAAGCTAACTCACGAGAATAAGCAGCAACTGCTTTTTCCATTTTTTCATTTGCAGTTTTTAATACTTGTTGTCCCATGTTTATTTCCCCCTTACAATTGTTCCAATATTTTCGCCTAAAACGGCACGTTTAATATTACCTTTTTCCATAACTGAGAATACAATTAATGGAATATCATTATCCATACATAAAGAAGAAGCAGTAGAATCCATTACACCTAAACCTTCTTTTAATACATCTAAGTAAGTAAGTGTTTCATATTTCGTAGCTGTTGGGTCAATAGATGGATCTGCATTATATACGCCATCTACATTGTTTTTCGCCATTAAAATAACATCAGCTTCAATTTCCGCTGCACGTAATGCTGCAGTTGTATCCGTAGAGAAGTATGGGTTACCTGTACCTGCCGCGAAAATAACAACACGTTTCTTCTCTAAGTGACGAACTGCTTTACGACGAATGTAAGGTTCTGCCACTTGACGCATTTCAATAGAAGTTTGAACACGTGTTTGAATCCCAATGTTCTCCAAACTATCTTGAAGTGCTAATGAATTCATAACGGTCGCTAACATGCCCATGTAGTCCGCTCCTGCACGATCCATGCCCATTTCGCTTCCGATTTTCCCACGCCAAATGTTACCGCCACCAACAACAACAGCAACCTCTACATCAAGTTCTGCAATTTCTTTCACTTGTTCTGCAACTGATTTAATAACAGCTGGGTTAATTCCAAATCCTTTTTCACCAGCTAAAGCTTCACCGCTTAGCTTTAAAACAACACGATTATATTTCGGTTTACTCATAATGAACCTCCAATTGCTTGCATCTTTATTTTAAAAAAGGGAACACAATGTGTTCCCTAATCTGTATTAGTTGTTACCTTTTACTTGGTTCATTACTTCTTCAGCAAAGTTGTCTTCACGCTTCTCGATACCTTCACCAACAGCGTAGCGAACGAATCCTTTTACCGTTCCGCCTTTAGACTCAACGAACTGACGAACTTTCATATCAGGGTTTTTAACGAATGCTTGGTCAAGTAAACAAATTTCTTCGAAGAATTTACCTAGGCGACCTTCAACCATTTTAGCAACGATTTTTTCAGGCTTGCCTTCGTTTAAAGCTTGTTGTGTTAATACTTGACGCTCATGCTCAACTTCTTCAGCTGTTACAGCATCGCGGTCGATGTATTTAGGGTTAACTGCTGCAACGTGCATTGCTACGTCTTTAGCAGCTGCTTCATCAGTAGAACCTTCAAGAACTGTTACTACACCAATACGTCCACCCATATGTAGGTAAGCGCCGAATGCATCTGCATCAGTTTTTGTTACGATTTCGAAACGACGAAGTGTAAGTTTCTCACCGATTTTAGCGATTGCTTCGTTAATGTGTTCTTCTACTGTTTTACCGTTTGCAATTGTTTGAGTCATAGCTTCTTCAACAGTTGCAGGCTTGTTAGCTAATAAGTGAGCAGCTAATTCTTTTGTTAAAGCTTGGAAACCTTCGTTTTTCGCAACGAAATCAGTTTCAGAGTTTAATTCTAAGATTAAAGCATCGTTACCTTGTGTTTCGATGTATGTTAAACCTTCAGCAGCAATGCGGTCTGCTTTTTTCGCAGCTTTCGCAATACCTTTTTCACGTAAGAAATCAATTGCTTTCTCCATGTCGCCATTCATTTCTGTTAAAGCTTTTTTGCAGTCCATCATACCTGCGCCAGTTTTTTCGCGAAGTTCTTTTACCATTTGTGCAGTAATTGCCATACTTTTCATCCTCCTAAAATATGTATTTATACCTTAAAAAAGGTGATAAAAGGCCGAACCCCTTATCACCTTTCCAAATTTGTTACGCAGTAACAGTTTCTTCACCTTGTTTTGCTTCAAGGATCGCGTCTGCCATTTTAGATGTAAGAAGTTTTACAGCACGAATTGCATCATCGTTTGCTGGGATTACGTGATCGATCTCGTCTGGATCACAGTTTGTATCAACGATACCGATGATTGGAATGTTTAATTTGCGTGCTTCAGCAACTGCGATACGCTCTTTACGAGGGTCTACTACGAATAATGCACTTGGAAGACCTTTCATATCTTTAATACCGCCTAAGAATTTTTCAAGACGCTCTAACTCTTTTTTAAGTTGAACAACTTCTTTCTTAGGAAGTACATCGAATGTACCATCTTCTTGCATTCTTTCGATGTCTTTAAGACGCTTGATACGCTTTTGGATTGTTTGGAAGTTTGTTAACGTTCCACCTAACCAACGTTGGTTAACGAAGTACATACCAGCACGAGTTGCTTCTTCTTTAATAGCTTCTTGTGCTTGTTTTTTTGTACCTACGAATAAAATGTCGCCACCTTCAGCAGCGATGTTACGCATTACGTTGAAAGCTTCTTCAACTTTTTTCACAGTTTTTTGTAAGTCGATGATGTAGATACCGTTACGCTCTGTGAAAATGTAACGTTTCATTTTTGGGTTCCAACGACGAGTTTGATGTCCGAAATGAACACCAGCTTCAAGCAATTGCTTCATAGAAATTACTGACATAATTTAGTTCCTCCTAAATGGTTTTTGATATCCTCCGTTTACTTCATCTCTAAGCGAAACTACAAGCGTAGCACCAACACTTAAATCAGTAAACGTGTGTACTTTGTACTGACACCACTGCTTACTATATCATAATGAAATATTACAATCAAGTCGAAAATGCGAACAATGTAAAACTTTCTTTTTGATTATGATTTTACTCTTCTTTCTCTCCTGCTTCAGTTCCAGTATTACCACTCTTTTTCTACTTTAAGCAACCTTGTCCAATGAAGAAAACTAAAATTTCCCGCACGTTAAATCACAATAAATCTCTCAAAAAATAAAAAAAGCTCTCCTCATACGAGAAGAGCTTTCCTTAAAAATTAGTTTGTTTTTAATTTAGCAAGTTCATGTAAAAACTTGTCGTTTAATACTTTAATATATGTTCCTTTCATCCCTAAAGAACGAGACTCAATAACTCCTGCACTTTCTAATTTACGAAGTGCGTTTACGATTACAGAACGAGTAATTCCAACGCGATCAGCGATTTTACTTGCAACAAGTAAACCTTCTGTTCCGTTTAATTCTTCGAAGATGTGCTCAATTGCTTCTAGCTCACTGTATGATAACGAGCTAATTGCCATTTGAACAACCGCTTTACTACGCGCTTCTTCTTCGATTTCTTCCGCTTTTTCACGTAAGATTTCCATACCTACTACAGTTGAGCTGTATTCAGCAAGAATTAAATCATCATCTAAGAATTCTTGACCAAGACGAGCTAACACTAGTGTACCTAGACGCTCACCGCCACCAACGATTGGTACGATTGTAGTTAAACCTTGACCGAATAATTCTTTGTTTTCTACAGGGAATGCTGTATATGCACTATTTACATCTAAGTTTGAAGATGTTTCTGTAATATTAAATAAGCTTTGTGTATACTCTTCTGGGAATTGGCGCTCTGCAAGCATTTGTTTCATACGCTCGTTCTCGATTTGTTGGTGAATTGCATATCCTAATAATTTACCACGACGACTTACAACGAATACGTTTGCTTCAATTACTTCACACATTGTATCTGACATTTCTCTAAAGTTAACAGGCTTTCCTGCTGCGCTCTGTAATAACGCATTTAATTTTCTCGTTTTTGCTAATAATTCCATTTCTAAAGTTCCTCCTACATGTTACTCACATATTTTTTCATCACTTGGAAACTAGGGCGAGTCACCTGATGACACTATTACAAAATAAACTGGCTCACATCTTTATTTTTAGCAATCGTTGCTAATTTTCCCTCTACATATTGAGGTGTTATCGTTATTTTCTCTAACGTAATTTCAGATGCTTCAAACGATAAATCTTCAAGAAGTTTCTCCATAATGGTATGAAGTCTTCTCGCTCCAATATTATCCGTATCTTGATTAACTTGATAAGCAATCTCAGCAATCTTACGAATAGCATCGTCAGAAAATTCAATTTCTATACCCTCAGTTGCTAACAATGCTATATATTGTTTCACTAAAGCATTATCAGGTTCTACAAGAATTTTAACAAAATCATCAACCGATAATTTTGTTAATTCCACTCGGATTGGGAATCTCCCTTGCAGTTCTGGGATCAAATCAGACGGTTTGGACATATGGAAGGCACCAGCCGCAATAAATAAAATATAATCTGTTTTCACCGATCCATATTTCGTTGCAACGTTCGATCCTTCTACAATTGGCAAAATGTCACGCTGTACACCTTCACGCGATACGTCCACGCTATTCGACTGCTTACCAGCAATTTTGTCAATTTCATCAATAAAAATAATCCCGAGCTGTTCAGCACGATAAACAGCCTCTTGTGTAACTTCATCCATATCAATTAAGCGCTGTGCTTCCTCATTTGTCAAGACTTTTCTTGCTTCTTTTACAGAAAGTTTGCGTTTTTTCGTTTTTTTCGGCATAAAACTTCCTAATGCATCTTGGAAATTCATCCCCATTTGTTCCATACCAGTTCCTTGCAACATATCGAACATAGAAGACTGTTGTTCCGTCACTTCAATCGATACAATCTCTTCTTCAAGTAAACCGGCAGCAAGTTTCTTTTCAACTTCTCGGCGATTCTTTTCAATTTCTGTGTCATCTTGTGTTTCAGATGTCTGATTCGCATTTTGATTTCCACCAAATAACATCTCTAACGGATTTTTGAATCCAGATTGTTTTTGTGGACTCGGTACCAAAATTTCAACAAGCCGTTGATTCGCTTGCTCCTCAGCTTTATCTTTAACCTTTACAACCATTTCTTCTTTTACAATACGAACTGAAGTTTCTACAAGGTCACGCACCATAGATTCTACATCCCGGCCGACATATCCAACTTCTGTGAATTTCGTCGCCTCAACCTTAATAAAAGGTGCCCCAACGAGCCTCGCCATTCGTCGTGCTACCTCTGTCTTTCCGACCCCTGTCGGTCCAATCATTAAAATGTTCTTTGGAGCAATTTCATCGCGTAAATCTTCTGCTAGTTTACTGCGACGATATCGATTTCTAAGTGCTACTGCAACCGCTTTTTTCGCATCTTTTTGACCAATAATATATTGATCCAATTTTTCTACAATTTGACGCGGAGTAAAATGTAAATGCATATAAAATGCCTCCCTTACGATTCTACAATTCTTCCACAATAATGTTGTGATTTGTATACACACAAATGTCACCAGCAATTTCTAAACTTGCTTTCGCAATTGCTTTTGCTGTTAAATGTTCACTTGCATGTTGCTTTAAAGCTCGACCAGCTGCAAGCGCATAATGTCCACCTGAACCGATTGCTAAAATGCCATCATCCGGTTCTATTACTTCTCCTGTTCCTGAAACAAGCAGTAACGTTGTTTGATCCATAACGATTAACATCGCTTCCAATTGACGTAGCATTTTATCACCACGCCATTGTTTCGCCATTTCAACTGCAGCACGTTGTAGGTTTCCATTATACTCTTCTAATTTCCCTTCAAACATTTCAAAAAGAGTAAACGCATCCGCAACGGAACCTGCAAATCCAGCTAACACCTTCCCTTGAAATAGCTTTCGAACTTTGCGTGCTGTATGCTTCATCACAACAGCATTACCAAATGTCACTTGTCCGTCGCCAGCCATAGCACACTCTCCATTATGGTGAATGGCAAATATCGTTGTAGCGTGGAAATTTCCCATAGAAAAAACTCCTTTTTATGTTTTTATAGCTTTAAAAGCAATTTATGCCCGCGGGTGATGCTTCATGTAAACAGAACGCAATCTTTCTTTTGAAACATGCGTATAAATTTGTGTCGTTGATAAATTTTCATGACCCAGTAACTCCTGTACAGTTCGTAAATCTGCACCTTCATCTAACATATGTGTAGCAAATGTATGCCTTAACATATGCGGACTTATTCGCATTGTAAGAGAAGCTTTCTTAATGAGCTCATTTAAAATATAACGCACACCTCGATCTGTTAACGGCGTACCCTTTGCATTTAAAAACACCATTTGAGAGTGTTCCTCCGTTTTTTTAGCTAACTGTTTTCTCCCGTTTTCTATATAAGTAGTTAAAGCATCTTGCGCATAACTTCCGAATGGAACGTACCTTTGTTTTTTGCCTTTTCCCGTCACTAGAATCGTCCCTACTGAAAAATCAATATCAGCAAGTTGTAAACTTACACATTCACTCACACGGATCCCTGTTGCATACATAAGCTCTAATAAAGCTTGATTCCTTTGACCAAGTGGTGTTCCTGTATCAGAAACTTCAAACAATTTCTCTAATTCTTCAACGTACAAAAACTTTGGGATTGACCATTCTTTTTTGGGGAGTGACGCAAGTGCAAACGGATTATCTTCTCGATATCCTTCACGCATCAGAAAACGATATAAACTTCGTAAACTTGATACTTTTCTCGCGACAGATTTACGGGCTAGCTTTTCATCGTGTAACGTCGTTAAATACAAACGAACATCTACGTATGTAACATCTAAAAAAGAGGATATACCTTCTCGCTCCATAAATTGCACAAAATGTTCTAAATCATTTTGATAACTCGCAATTGTATATTTTGAATAATTTCTTTCAATTTGTAAATATCCAACAAATAATTGTAACAATTTCTTCACATTCACACAACTCACCTCAATAAAGGCTACTAAATCGTATCACAACTCAGTAGCCTTTGCAAGAAATTTAACTAAATATTTACAAAATTTTGAATTGTTTCTAAAGCGCGTGTTGCGTATGCTTCATTTCGCTCTTGTTTCTTTTTAATTTTCTTTTCTAACGGTGCAAATAAACCAAAGTTTGCATTCATCGGTTGGAAGTTTTTCGCGTTTGTTGCAGTAATATAATTCGCCATACTTCCCATTGCAGTTACTGGTGGCAATACAACAGGCTCTTCTTCTTTTACAAGGCGCGCTGCATTAATCCCCGCTAATAGTCCTGAAGCAGCCGATTCTACATATCCTTCAACACCTGTCATTTGCCCCGCAAAGAATAAATCATCACGATGTTTATATTGGTATGTTGGACGAAGTAATTTCGGTGAATTAATAAACGTATTGCGATGCATGACACCATAGCGTACAATTTCTGCATTTTCCAGTCCAGGAATTAATTGTAATACTTCTTTTTGAGGTCCCCACTTTAAATGTGTTTGGAACCCAACAATATTGTATAACGTTCCTGCTGCATCGTCTTGGCGTAATTGAACAACAGCGTATGGTGTTTTTCCTGTTTTCGGATCCTCTAGCCCCACTGGTTTCATCGGTCCAAATAACAATGTCTGTCTACCACGGCTTGCCATTACTTCTACAGGCATACATCCTTCAAAGAATACTTCTTTCTCAAATTCTTTTAATGGCACTGTCTCTGCAGCAATTAAAGCATCATAAAAACGGTCGAACTCTTCTTCTGTCATTGGGCAGTTTAAATATGCCGCTTCGCCCTTATCATAACGAGATTTTAAATATACTTTGTTCATATCGATGCTGTCTTTTTCCACAATTGGTGCAGCTGCATCATAGAAATAAAAATAATCTTCACCCGTTAACTCTTTTAGCTGTGCAGAAAGATTTGGAGATGTAAGTGGACCTGTTGCAATAACAGTTGGTCCTTCTGGGATTTCTGTAATCTCTTCATTCATTACAGTTACGTTCGGATGATTCTTCACATATTCAGTTACCTTTGCTGCGAACTCATGACGGTCTACAGCTAAAGCTCCTCCTGCTGGTACAGAACACTCATCAGCTGCACGAATAATAACAGAGTCCATTCGGCGCATTTCTTCTTTAATAACCCCAACAGCGTTTGTTAATGTATTTGCACGAAGTGAGTTACTACATACTAACTCAGCAAATTTATCTGTATGATGAGCCGGCGTTTGTCTTACTGGTCTCATTTCATATAATTTTACTTGGACACCACGTTTTGCAATTTGGTAAGCTGCTTCACTTCCTGCAAGACCTGCACCAATGACGTTTACTACTTGTGTTGTCATGTATTTATCACCTTTCCTTTTCTATCCCGAAAAAAATGTGAGCAGTTACGCTCACATTTGTTGTTCTTCTTCATAATCACAAGAAATACATTGTACCTGAACGCCTTTTTTCAACTTCTTCTCTACGAGCATGCCTTCACATTTCGGACACTTCCGACCAATCGGTTTATCCCAAGATACAAAGTCGCATTCTGGATACGTGCCACATCCATAGAAAAGACGTTTCTTTTTATTGCTTCGGCGTTCAATAATTTGTCCTTTATCACATTTCGGACAAGTTACACCGATTTCTTTCACAATCGGTTTTGTATTACGACAATCAGGGAAATTAGAACAAGCCATAAACTTCCCGTATTTGCCCATTTTAAAGACCATTGGGTGACCACATAATTCACAATCTTCCCCAGCTGGCTCATCTTTAATCTCGACTTCACGCATCTCCTTTTCCGCTTTTTCTAAGCGGGGTTCAAAGCCTACGTAGAAATCATCAACAATTTTTACCCAATTTGCTTTCCCCTCTTCTACTTCATCAAGGTTTTGCTCCATATTGGCCGTAAATTCAATGTTAATAATTTCTGGGAAAAACTCTAAAATAAGTTCAATTACAATTTCTCCAAGTTCAGTAGGAACAAAGCGTTTATTGTCTAATGCAACATACCCTCGCTTTTGAATCGTTTCAAGTGTCGGTACGTAAGTAGACGGTCTCCCAATTCCAAGCTCTTCAAGTGTCCTAACTAAACGGGCCTCTGTATAACGTGGTGGTGGCTGCGTAAAGTGCTGCTTTGGCTCCACATCTTTTGAAAATACGGTCTCTCCTATTTCTAAAGGAGGCAGCATTTTATCTTTTTCTTCCGCACCATCATCTTTCGATTCTACATAAACTTTCATAAACCCTGGAAATTTCACTACTGAGCCACTTGCACGGAATTGAACGTTATTATTAATGAGTCTAGCTGTAACAGTATCCATTATAGCAGATGCCATTTGACTTGCAACAAATCGCTCCCAAATCAATTTGTATAAACGATGTTGATCACGACTTAAGAAACTTTTCAGCTCCTCTGGCTTTCTCATCACAGAAGTTGGACGAATTGCCTCATGCGCGTCTTGTGCATTTGCTTTTTTCGTTTCCTTCTTCTTCTCTGTTCCTATGTATTCCGAACCAAACGCTTCAGTAATGTAAGAACGTGCTTCTTCTTGAGCTGTTTCTGAAATACGCGTTGAGTCTGTTCTCATATACGTAATAAGACCTACAGTTCCCTGTTTACCAATATCTATTCCTTCGTATAGCTGCTGTGCAAGCATCATTGTTTTCTTCGCTCGCATATTTAATTTACGTGCAGCTTCTTGCTGTAAAGAAGACGTTGTAAATGGTAATGCAGGATTACGTTTTCGCTCTTTTTTCGTTACATTTTCAACTGAAAACGCATTGTCTTTCATTGTTTCAATTATGTCTTTTACTTGCGCTTCATTTGTTAATTGAACCTTTTCTCCGTTTACACCGTAAAAAGATGCTTCAAATGTGTCTTTTCCTTTTACAAATTCTGTTTTAATTGTCCAGAACTCTTCCGGAATAAAGCTTTGAATTTCTTTTTCACGATCAATAATTAAACGAACCGCTACAGATTGTACACGTCCTGCACTTAATCCTTTTTTGACTTTCTTCCATAATAAAGGACTAATATTATAACCAACAAGGCGATCAAGTATTCGTCTTGCTTGTTGCGCGTCTACTAAATCCATATTAATTGCACGAGGATGTTTAAATGACTCTTTAATTGCATCTTTTGTAATTTCATTAAATACAACCCGGCAATCTGATTCAACATCTACATTTAACGTATTCGCTAAATGCCAAGCAATCGCTTCTCCTTCGCGGTCTGGATCGGCTGCGAGATAAACTTTTTTTGCTTTTTTTGCTGCTGATTTTAAATCTTTTAAAACAGGACCTTTACCACGAATGGTAATATACTTCGGGGTGAAGTTGTTCTTTACTTCTATCCCCATTTGGCTTTTAGGTAAATCGCGAACATGTCCCATAGACGCGACGACTTTGTATTTTTTCCCTAAATATTTCTCAATGGTTTTCGCCTTAGAAGGCGACTCCACGATTACGAGGTAATCTGACATGCTAGTGCCTCCTTAAGAGGTGGATTCAAGTCTTCATTAATCTTATTGATTTCTCTTGTTTTTGTCAATCAAGAATGAGTATAACATACAGTGCCAATCTACCATTTGTCAATAATTGTTTAATAAAAACATAAAAATATAAGGTTAATTTAAAAATTCTTCGAGAATATCCTCTGCTTTCTGAACAAGTTTTGCCCCTTGCTTTATGAGTTGATTTGTTCCTGCTGCACTTTCCGTAAAAATAGGACCTGGAAGAGCAAATACCTCTCTATTTTGTTCTAAAGCGAGATCTGCTGTAATAAGCGAGCCGCTTTTTGATTTTGCTTCCACTACTAAAACCCCTTTACAAAGACCACTTATAATTCGATTTCGCTTCGGGAAATACCATTTTTTAGGAGGGTAATGAGGTGGATATTCTGTTAATAACAGTACATTATTATCCCACATTTTATAAAAATGACCATTTTCTTTCGGATACATATACTGTAGGCCATGCCCTAAGACAGCAATAGTGGAACTATGTTGCTGCACTGCGATTTGGTGAGCAATCGTATCAATTCCACTTGCAAAGCCGCTTACAATTAACCATTCTTTATCTATTAGCGGTTGTAAAATAGATTGTATGCTTCCTTTCCCATATAAAGAAGGTTTTCTTGTTCCAACTACTGCAATTTTATTTATTTTTCCTAATAATTCTCTCTTTCCTTTTCCATATAAAACGAAAGGCGGATCTGGTATTTCACGTAATAATTCCGGATAATCATCATCCCATATTGTGACGTGAAAAATACGATTTTTTTCTAAATGACGTGTACATTGTGATGGGGTATATGTTTGTAAGAAGCTAACTAATTCAGAAGATTTTTTTGGAGTTAACCCAGCATATTTTTCGAATTCCACCGAGCTAAAACTACACAGTTTCTTGATCTCTGGATCCATATGCAGTAAGCGAGCTAATGCTTTCCAATGATCCGCTAACACATAATGAAGATGGAGCAATCGTTCCTTTTTCATAACCATTCTCCTTACCCATAATTTTTATTATGTAAACAGAAAAAATGTAAAAAGACACCCTCTAGCATGAAGGTGTCTTTCAAAAAGATTAATAGTTTTTACAAGTTTCAAATAATCCCTTTTCTTTTAAAACAGAGATTAAAGTTTCACCCATAACAGCTGGCGTTTCAGCAACTTTGATACCACAAGCTTCCATTGTTTTAATTTTTTCAGCAGCTGTACCTTTTCCGCCAGAAATAATGGCACCAGCATGGCCCATACGTTTCCCTGCAGGCGCTGTTTGACCACCGATAAACCCAACAACAGGTTTTGTCATATTTGCTTTTACCCACTCAGCAGCTTCTTCTTCTGCTGTTCCGCCAATTTCGCCAATCATAATAACGGCATGTGTTTCCTCATCTTCATTAAACGCTTTTAACGCATCAATAAAGTCTGTACCATTAACAGGGTCACCACCGATACCTACAGCAGTTGATTGACCGATGCCTTCTTGTGTTAATTGATGTACAGCTTCATATGTTAATGTACCAGATCGAGATACAATACCTACATGACCTTTTTTATGAATATATCCTGGCATAATACCAATCTTACATTCATCAGGTGTAATTACACCCGGACAGTTTGGTCCAAGTAAACGTGTTTGTTTACCTGCCATATATTTCTTAACTTTAACCATATCTAATACAGGGATTCCTTCTGTAATACATACTACTAAGTCAATCTCTGCATCAACAGCTTCCATAATTGCATCAGCCGCAAAAGCAGGTGGAACGTACACAACTGAAGCGTTTGCGCCCGTTGCTTTTACAGCATCTTCTACTGTATTAAAGACAGGTACGCCTTCAATTTCAGTGCCGCCTTTACCAGGTGTTACACCACCGACAATTTTCGTACCATATTCAATCATTTGTTTTGTATGGAATAAACCTTGTGAACCAGTAATACCTTGTACAATAACTTTTGTATCTTTATTAACTAATACACTCATTTTTCTCCCCCGCTTTCTATTAGCCCACTAGTGATACAATTTTTTGTGCACCGTCTGCCATAGATTCTGCTGCAACGATATTTAAACCAGACTCATTTAAAATCTTCTTACCTAATTCTACATTTGTACCTTCAAGACGAACAACAAGTGGTAATTCAAGGCCTACTTGTTTCGTTGCTTCAATAACACCTTCTGCGATTACATCACATTTCATAATGCCACCAAAAATGTTAACGAAAATACCTTTTACATTTTTGTCAGAAAGGATAATTTTGAACGCTTCTGTAACTTTTTCAGCTGTAGCACCGCCACCAACATCTAAGAAGTTAGCCGGATCACCATGGTAATGTTTAATGATATCCATTGTTGCCATTGCTAATCCTGCGCCATTAACCATACAACCAATATTTCCATCTAAAGGAATATAGTTTAAGTCATATTTAGATGCTTCGATTTCCTTTGGATCTTCTTCTTCAAGATCACGAAGTTCTAAAATATCTTTATGACGATATAATGCATTAGAATCGAAGTTTAATTTTGCATCTAATGCCATAACTTTCCCGTCACCTGTTGTAACAAGTGGGTTGATTTCTGCAATAGAACAATCTTTTTCGATATAAGCACGATATAAGCCCATCATAAACTTCACTGCTTGTCCAACAAGCTCTTTTGGAATATTGATGTTAAATGCAATGCGGCGTGCTTGGAAGCCTTGCAGACCTACTGCTGGATCAATATATTCTTTAAAGATTTTTTCTGGTGTTTTTTCTGCTACTTCTTCAATTTCTGTTCCACCTTCTTCAGAAGCCATTAGAACAACTTGAGAAGTCGCACGGTCTAAAACTAGACCTACATAATATTCTTTTTTAATATCGCAACCTTCTTCGATAAGTAAGCGTTTTACTTCCTTACCTTCAGGACCTGTTTGATGCGTAACAAGCGTAGTACCTAAAATACTTTCCGCATATGTACGAACTTCTTCTAAATTTTTCGCAACTTTTACACCACCAGCTTTGCCGCGTCCACCAGCGTGAATTTGCGCTTTTACTACACATACATCTGTTCCTAATTCTTTCGCTGCTTCTACAGCTTCTTCTACTGTAAAGGCAACCTTCCCGTTCGGAACGCTAACCCCATAGCTTCTAAGGACTGCCTTACCTTGATACTCATGGATATTCATGGTCCCATCCTCCCCTGTTTTCCTCAAAAAGTTTTTTAATGTTTAAAAAACACTACATTGCCATTGTATAAAATGATTGCCACGCTGTCTACAATAAAGTGTCAGAAAACTGAAATCGCTTTATTCTTTTTTGAAAATAGTAATGTTAATATGCGAAAATAAAAAAATAAGCTGTGGATTCACAGCTTATTTTTGAATCATATCTTTAATTGGTGCAAATGTTTTTCGGTGTTCTTCTAATACGCCATACGTCTCAATCGCTTGTAAATGTCGCTTTGTTCCATAACCCATGTGCTGTTCAAAACCATATTCAGGATGTTCCTTACCTAGTTCCTTCATCATACGATCACGCGTGACTTTCGCAATAATAGATGCAGCTGAGATAGAAATACTTTTTGCATCTCCTTTAATAATGGACGTTTGCGGAATTTGGGTAGGAAGTTTCATTGCATCAATTAATAAATGCTCTGGTGTACATGATAAATTTGCAATTGCATCTAACATTGCTCGTTTCGTTGCTTGATAAATATTTATCTCATCAATAACCTGCGGCGATACAATTCCAACACCAATTGCTACTGCTTTTTCTTTAATTTCATCATAGAAACGCTCACGTTTCGCTTCACTTAGCTTTTTAGAGTCATTTAGCCCTGGTATATAGAAATCTTTTGGAAGGACAACAGCAGCTGTAACAACAGGCCCAGCTAACGGCCCCCTTCCTACTTCATCAATTCCAGCAATATATAATAGTCCCTGTCCACGTAATGCTTGTTCATATCTAGACATCTCTAAAAATTGCTCTCTTTCTTTTTGCGCCTGCTCTTTCTGTTTATGCCATTTCACAATTAACTTTTCAACGCCTTTTCGCTCATCTTTTATTAACATTTGAAAGCGTTCATCTTCTTCGGCCAAAATTTCTTGCAATAAACACTCTACTTCTTGAATTGTTAATTTTTGCATTTTGTGTACACTCCTTTTTTAAAAATAACCAAAAAGAAAAGACGTACAAACGTACGTCTTATACCTCTTCTACAAATTCATCCGGCGTTTCAAATGTCATTTTTCCAAGTTTACCACCACGAAGTTCACGAAGAACAAGTTCTGACGTCTTATCATAATCAATCATTCCGCCACCCATTAGACAGCCTCTATTCTTGCCAATCGCATCAAATAATTCAACAATATCTTCTGGTATTTCACTTAGTTTATAACGTTCTTTTAATCGCTCTGGATATTGTTTTTCCATAAAGCGAAGTGCATATACAGCAACATCTTGTAAGTTTAAAATAGAATCTTTAATCGCACCAGTCGTTGCAAGACGAAGTCCTACTAATTCATCTTCAAATTTCGGCCATAAAATACCCGGTGTGTCTAACAACTCCATTTCCTTACCTACTTTAATCCACTGCTGAGCTGTTGTAACACCTGGGCGATCACCTGTTTTCGCGATGTTTTTCTTTGCTAATTTATTAATTAACGTAGATTTCCCGACGTTCGGAATCCCAACGATTAATGCACGAATCGCTCTCGGCTTAATCCCTTTTGCGATCATTTTATCGAACTTTTCTTTTACAAGCACTTTACATGCAGCTGTAATTTCTTTCATACCTTGTCCAGCTTGCGCATTAATCGAAATCGCTTTATGACCTTTTTCTTCAAAATAAGCGATCCATTGCTTCGTTAAGCGATCATCAGCCATATCAGCTTTATTTAAAACGACCAATCTCGGTTTATGTGTAATAATTTCATCAATCATCGGATTTCGGGAAGATAAAGGTAAACGAGCGTCTACAAGTTCAATTACAACATCGATTAACTTTAACTTTTCTGTTACTTGGCGTCTCGCTTTTGCCATATGCCCTGGAAACCATTGAATTGCCATGTTGCCACCTTCTTTTTTTCATTTATTTCACAATACGTGCATCTTCTAATGGCCAATATAACATATTCGCTTTTCCAATTACTTGGTCCATAGAAATCGTACCAATTGTACGACTATCTTTACTAAAACGACGATTGTCACCTAGCACAAATAATTGACCTTTTGGAACTGTTTTTTTACCTGTAATTTCTTCAAGTTTGAAATCATATGTAAGCGGTCCATCAGCAAGTTGTTTTTTCTGCTTGTCTAAATACGGTTCCTCATAAGGTTTTCCGTTAATATAGAGTTTATCATTACGATACTCAATCTCATCGCCTGGTAAGCCTATAACACGTTTAATATAATCTTTCTCTTCTGTTGCTCGGAATACGATTATGTCAAAATGCTTCGGTTCTCCAATGTGATAGCCAATCTTATTGACAATCATTCGATTACGGTCATGCAGCGTCGGTGACATTGATACACCATCTACAAGAATTGGTGCAAAGAAAAACTGTCTAATGACACCAGCCAACACAACAGCAATCAAAATTGCTTTTATCCATTCCCAAAGCGAACTCTTCTCTTTCTTCATGCATTTCCCCTCCACAATTATGTAAGCTGCCCGTATTATATCAAAATTTCATATAGATTGGAAAAAGGGAGCTTGTGCATTTACAAGCTCCCATACATGTCTTATCGAATTTCTTTAATACGTGCTGCTTTACCGCGAAGGTTACGTAAGTAGTATAACTTAGCACGACGTACTTTACCACGGCGAAGTACTTCGATTTTCGCGATTCTTGGTGTGTGGATTGGGAATGTACGCTCAACACCTACACCGTAAGAAATCTTACGAACTGTGAACGTTTCACTAATTCCGCCACCACGACGTTTAATTACAACACCTTCAAAAAGCTGAATTCTCTCACGAGTACCCTCAACTACTTTTACGTGTACACGTAAAGTGTCACCAGGACGGAATGAAGGTAGGTCAGTTTTTAATTGGCCTTTTGTAATTTCTGCGATTAATTGTTGCATATTCAATTCTCTCCTTTAAACAGATGCTCTTATAAAGTCTTTAATAAATTACAGCGGAACATCGTTAATACGGCCACTGATTTCAGTAGCACAAATGTTATAATAGCATATTGCTAGGCCTGTTGCAATAGAAAATATATGAAGTTATTATTGTTCTCCTTTAATCTGCTCAAGCCACTTTTCTTCTTGCTTGGATAACTCACGTTCTTCAAGTAAATCTGGTCTACGTGTATATGTGCGGCGCAACGATTCCTTATGGCGCCATTCTTCAATATGCTTATGATTACCTGACATTAATACATCTGGTACTTTCATACCACGAAAATCAGCAGGACGCGTGTAATGCGGATGTTCTAATAAACCTGTACTAAAAGAATCCTCCACCTGAGAATTTTGATTACCTAGCACTCCTGGCAAAAGACGTACAACACTGTCTGTAACAACCATGGATGCTAATTCTCCGCCCGTTAACACATAGTCACCAATAGAAATTTCATCCGTTACAAGGTGCTCACGAATTCGCTCATCATATCCTTCATAATGACCACACACAAAAATCACATGTTCTTCCCTAGCGAGCTCTTCCGCCTTTTTCTGTGTAAAACGCTCCCCTTGCGGACACATTAGTACGACCCTCGGTTTACGCTCTGTCTCTTTTGTAAGTTCTTCTACAGCATCAAAAATAGGTTGCGGGGTTAATACCATCCCCGCCCCGCCACCATATGGGTAATCATCTACACTGTTATGCTTACTTGTCGTATAATCACGGAAATTTACAACCCGAAGCTTAACTGCTTCTTTTTCTTGCGCTTTTTTTAAAATCGAAGATCCAAACACACCAGTGAACATATCTGGAAATAATGTTAAAATATCAATTTTCATTATAGCAATCCTTCCATCACATGAATGGTTACTAGTTTATTTTCGATGTTAACTTGCAGTACAACATCATCAATGTACGGAATTAAAAGATCTTGCCCTTTCGGACGTTTAATTACCCATACATCATTTGCACCAGGAGATAGAATCTCTTTTATCGTACCTAACGCTTCGCCATCCTCTGTTACAACTTTACAACCAATAATTTCATGGTAATAATACTCACCTTCAGCAAGTTCACCTAATTGATCTTCTGGCACCTTTAATAGAGAACCTTTAAACTTCTCTACTTCATCTACATTGTTATATCCTTCGAATGTCAATAAATCAAATGTTTTATGCTGACGATGAGAAGTGATTTTTACCGGAAGCGATTCTGTTCCTTTATCGTTCCATATGTATAACGTATTCCCTACCTTATATCGTTCTTCTGGAAAATCAGTACGAGAAATGACACGGATTTCTCCTCTAACACCATGAGTATTTACAATTTTCCCTACGTTAAACCATTTTGCCATAAACAGCATGTCACCCCTGTTTTCTATATATTTTAAGCATCTCCATTCTATATATGGAACATGCATTTTCTCTTAAAATGTTAAAAAAGGGAGAGGAACAGATCCTCGCCCTTTTAATATTTATTGAATTTCCAGTGTAACTTTTTCATGATTATGATGTCCCACTGAATACAAGAGCATTCGAATTGCTTTTGCAACTCGCCCTTGCTTTCCAATGACTTTCCCAACATCCTCAGGATGTACAGTTAATCGATATTTTATCTCTCCGTTGCAAAGTTCCTGTGTAACCTTTACATCTTCAGGATGATCTACAAGAGGCTTGACGATCGTTTCGATTAACCCTTTCATAGCCATTGCCTCAATTACTTACCTTGTTTAGATAAGTGGAATTTCTCCATGATACCTTGGTTAGAGAAAAGATTACGAACTGTATCAGATGGTTTCGCACCGTTTCCTAACCATTTTAATGCTGCTTCTTCGTCGATTTTCACTTCAGCTGGTTGAGCAACTGGATTGTAAGTACCGATTTCCTCGATGAAACGTCCGTCACGAGGAGAACGAGAATCTGCAACAACTACACGATAGAAAGGAGTCTTTTTAGCTCCCATACGTTTTAAACGAATTTTAACTGCCATTTATAAAGCACCTCCGAATTTATTTCACACAGATAATTATATTAGCAAAAAGACTATTGCTTTGTAAAGTATTTTTTCTTAACAGAGCCATCTTTTTTTCCTTACATAAATGGAAACTTCAATCCACCTAGTCCTTTTTTCTTACCTTTTTGCATGCCCGTCATCGTCTTCATCATTTTTTTCATATCTTCAAACTGTTTCAGTAGACGATTGATTTCTTGTACGGTTGTACCGCTACCTTTGGCAATACGTTTTTTACGACTAGCATTGATTATTTCCGGTTGTTCTCGCTCTAGGATTGTCATAGAACGAATAATTGCCTCAATATGCCCAATTTGTTTTTCATCAACTTGTGCATTTTTCAGCCCTTTAATTTTATTTGCACCAGGAAGCATCCCTAGCAATTCATCAAGCGGTCCAAGTTGACGCACTTGTCCAAGTTGCTCAAGGAAATCATCTAACGTAAACGAAAGCGTACGCATTTTTTGCTCAAGTTCTTTTGCTTTTTCTTCATCAACTGTAGCTTGCGCTTTTTCAATTAATGTTAGAACATCACCCATACCTAAAATACGGGATGCCATACGTTCAGGATGGAATGCTTCAAGTGCATCTAACTTCTCACCCATACCAGCAAATTTAATTGGTGTATTTGTTACCGCTTTAATAGATAATGCTGCACCACCGCGCGTATCACCATCTAATTTCGTTAAAACAACACCTGTTAAACCTAACTGTTCATGGAAACTTTGTGCAACATTGACCGCATCTTGTCCCGTCATCGCATCGACAACTAGGAAAATTTCATCCGGTTTCGCAACTTCTTTCACTTTCGCTAATTCATCCATTAGTTCTTCATCAATATGCAGACGACCTGCTGTATCGATTAAGACATAATCATGATGATCTTCTTTTGCTTTTGCAATCGCTTGTTTCGCAATTTCAACAGGACTTACTTGATCTCCTAATGAGAAAACAGGCATGTCCAATTGCTTCCCTAATGTTTCAAGCTGTTTAATCGCTGCTGGACGGTAAATATCTGCCGCAACAAGCATTGGTTTACGATTATGCTTTTTACGAAGCAAATTCGCAAGCTTACCTGTTGTTGTTGTTTTACCTGCCCCTTGAAGTCCAACCATCATAATAACAGTTGGTGGCTTATTAGCGACAGCAATTTTACTTTGCTCTCCGCCCATAAGTTCTGTAAGTTCTTCCTGTACAACTTTAATTACTTGTTGCCCAGGTGTCAAACTTTTCATTACATCTTGTCCGACAGCACGCTCAGACACACGCTTTACAAAATCTTTTACTACTTTAAAGTTAACATCCGCTTCTAAAAGAGCAAGACGAACTTCTCTCATCATTTCTTTTACATCGGCTTCAGAAACTTTTCCTTTGCCGCGGATTTTTTGCATCGTCTGTTGAAGTCGGTCGGCTAATCCTTCAAATGCCATATTGCCGCCCTCCTAATCTAATTTTTCGATAGCTTCAACAACTTGTTTCATTTCTTCATTCACATGCTCTTCTTCGCTGATTAGCTGTTTTAGCTTTGCAACAAGTCGCTGTCGCTCTTGAAACTTTTGAAGTAATACTAATTTTTCTTCATATTCTTCAAGCATCGCTTCAGTCCGTTTAATGTTATCATACACGGCTTGGCGACTTACATCAAATTCTTCCGCAATTTCACCAAGAGATAAATCATCTAAATAATAAAGCGACATATAACTTCTTTGTTTTTGCGTTAACAACGATTGATAAAAATCAAATAAATAATTCATTCTCGTTGTTTTTTCGAGCATGTTGGATCATCCTTTGTTAAGTGATTTCCCTTTACATGTATTAGTTTACATGGAGTATAAAAGAGTGTCAAGTTTTTTTCTTAACATGATATATTTTTTATAAAAAAGAAGCGAAAACACCGCTTCTTTCACTTTATGCTTCTTCTTTTTCTACTAAGTTCGCAAACAAACCGTATACATACTGTTCTGGATCAAATTGCTGCAAGTCGTCCATTTGCTCTCCAAGACCAACGAATTTTACAGGTACGTCCATCTCATTACGAATCGCTAATACGATACCACCTTTAGCAGTTCCGTCTAATTTTGTTAGAACAATACCTGTCACGTTTGTTGCTTCGCGGAATGTTTTCGCTTGACTTAAACCATTTTGTCCTGTTGTCGCATCAATAACAAGTAACACTTCATGAGGAGCACCGGGAACTTCGCGTTCAATAACACGTTTCACCTTCTCTAGCTCTTTCATTAAGTTTACTTTATTTTGCAAACGTCCTGCTGTATCACATAATAGTACATCTACTTTACGAGCCTTTGCAGCTTGTACAGCGTCATACATAACAGCTGCTGGGTCAGAACCCGATCCTTGCTTGATAACTTCCACACCAACACGGTCGCCCCATACTTCTAACTGTTCAATTGCTCCTGCACGGAACGTATCCCCTGCTGCTAATAAGACAGACTTACCTTCTGTTTTAAACTTATGAGCTATTTTACCAATTGTTGTTGTTTTACCAACACCGTTAACACCAACAAATAAAATAACAGTTAATTGGTCTTGTTGCATGTTAAGTTCATTACTGAAGTCTTCTTCACCTTTGTAAATCCCTACTAATTTTTCCGAAATAACAGCTTGTACTTCTTTCGGATCTTGAATATTGCGGCGTTGTACTTCTTCCTTCAGCTGATCAATAAGCTCCATTACTGTTGCAACACCAACATCTGCCCCAATTAAAATTTCTTCTAATTCCTCAAAGAAATCCTCATCGACTTTACGATAGCGATACACTAAATCATTTACTTTATCCGCAAATGATTTTCTTGTTTTTTCTAACCCTTGCTTAAACTTTTCAGTTACAGTATCTGTTTGCTGTGAAATCTTTTCTTTTAATTTTTTAAAGAAACTCATTCTTCTCATCCTTCCTACTCACTTGTAACAAGCTCTTCTTCCCCATCACCTAAACGAACGGAAACAAGCTTAGATACACCTGATTCTTGCATCGTTACCCCATATAGTACATCGGACTCTTCCATTGTACCTTTTCGGTGTGTAATAACAATAAACTGCGTTTCATCACTAAATTTCTTCAAATACTGCGCGAAACGAGCTACATTCGCTTCATCAAGAGCAGCCTCTACCTCATCTAGTACGCAGAACGGAACAGGTCGTACTTTTAAAATACCAAATAGCAATGCAATTGCAGTTAAAGCACGTTCTCCCCCTGACAATAAACCTAAATTTTGCAATTTCTTACCTGGTGGCTGCGCTACAATATCAATGCCTGTATTTAATAAATCTTGCGGATTCGTCATTACTAAATCTGCTCTTCCGCCTCCAAATAATTCACAAAATACAGATTGGAACTCTGTTCGGATCGCTTGGAATGTAGTAGAAAACCGTTTTTTCATTTCTTCATCCATTTCCGTTATAACTTGGTGCAGTGTCGTCTTCGCCTCTTCCAAATCATCCCGTTGCTCTAGTAAGAATGTATGTCTTTCGGCTACACGTTCATATTCATCAATTGCTCCTAAATTCACTGTTCCAAGCTCTTCAATGGATAATTTAATTAGTTTCACCTTTTTACGCGCATCCTCTGCAGGCATCGTCATTGTATATTTCAGTTTTGCTGCTTCAAATGAGATAGTATACGTTTCGCGTAAATGTTGCAATCTATTTTCTAATTCAACATCAAGACGATTGATTTTCACTTCTTGATCTTTTAAAATCTCGAGAACATATTTATATCGCCCTTTCGTCTCTTTAACTTCACGCTCTATATGTTCTACCCGTTCTTGTAGGGCCAGACGTTGCTCACGACGGGAACTAATTAATTCCGATGTTTGATTTCGATCGTGTGCTTTCTTTTCAATCATATTGGTAATTTGCTCTTCACCGCTTGAATTTGATGTCATTTCTTGCTTTAAGAACGCTAAATCTTCTTTTGTTTTTACAAGTGTTCGCTGCGTTTCTTCTTGTTCTTTCGTCAAACGATCTACTTTCTCTTTTTGATTAGACAAACGTTGCTGCTTTTCTGCTGCTTGTACTTTCAGCTCCGTCATCTCCGTTTGAACTTTTTCTTTCGAAGAATGTTGCTCACTTTTCTGCTTTGTTAAAGCAGAAATTTTTTCATCCAGCCCTGTAATTTCTTTTTGAAGGCTCGCTAAAATTCCTTCTAACTCTTCTTTGCGCCCTTGCATTTTGACTTGATCTTGTAAAAATCCTTCTATTTCTAAATCATAGATAGATAAACGATCATTAATGCGATGCTCTTCTAACTCTAACTGATTAATTTCTTCTTTTAATTTTTGTTCATCTACACGCTCTTGTTCCGCATCTTGACGTAATTCTTTTATCTTAACTTCTTTTTCTTGAATTTCTTGTTTTAACGCTTTAACAAAATTTTCTAGCTTAGAAGTTTTTTCTTCCATTTCAGCAAGTTTCTTGCTCCACTCTTCTAATTCTCGCTGACGTCCTAATAAAGATGATTTAGCTTGCTTCACAGCTCCACCAGTCATAGAACCACCTGGATTTACAACATCGCCTTCAATCGTTACAATACGGTAGCGATATTGCAATTGCTTTGCGAGCTCATTCGCACCTCTTAAATCTTTCGCAACAACGACCGTTCCTAATAAATTTGAAACTATGTTTTCATATTTATTATTATAATGTACTAATTCTGCTGCAACGCCTACAAATGATGGATGTTGTTTTGCCATTCTTAGCTGTTCAAAAGATAAAGATCTTCCCTTAATAACTGCCTGCGGTAAAAACGTTGCACGACCATGGCGATTTTGTTTCAAAAAGGCAATTGCCTTGCGAGCATGCTCTTCAGTTTGTACAACAACGTGTTGCATTGCTGCACCAAGTGCAATCTCCATCGCAATTTCATATTCCTTCGGTACAGTAAGTAGTTCAGCTACCGCACCTTCAATGCCATGAAGTTTACTTTCACGTGCTTTTAATACCTCACGTACACCTTGATAAAATCCAGAATAATCTTCTTGCATCTCTTCCAGCATTTCTTTTCGAGAGCGAGCTTGTTGAACAAATTGATACGCTTGATACAATTTTGTTTCATTTTCACTATATTGCGCCTTGCATTTTCCAAGCGCCGCTTCTGTTTTTTGTATATTTGTAATAACGCTTGTCACTTTCTCTTTTACTTGTTCATAACTCTCTACAACTTTTCCCTTTTTAGCTGTAATTTGCATACGCATTTGTACATACTTTTCATTTTCTTCATCAAGGCGTTGATTTTTAGAATTTTGTTGTTTGAATTGTTCCTCGAGCATAGATAATTCATTGCGGCTACTTGCTTGTTGATTTAAAAGTTCAATATAATCACCTTTTAAATGCTCAATTTGCTCTTCCAGGTTTTCTGCATATGTAGAAAGAAGTTTTTCATTTTCATGTAGTTTCTGTTCCAACTCTTTTACCTGATCTGCAAATTTCATGAGTTCTTCTGTACTTGTTTCGATTTCCCCATCGTAAGCCTTGGCTTTTTCTGCCAACTCAATAATTAACTGCTCGAGCTGTGCGCAGTGCGTTGTTGCATTTTGCTTTCGTTCCTTTAACAATTCACGCTGCCCTTCTAATTTTTCTAGCTCTTTACTAGAAAGAAGGAGCACTTCTTGCAAGGAATCTACAGATTCATCAATCGCTTGCAATTGCCCGCGTAATTCTTCGAGCTCTGCTTCACTTTTTTGTAAATGCGTTGACATTTTTACTTCTTCATCTTTATTGTGTCCAAACTGATTTCTAAGCGCTTCCCATTTTTCATGTAATTCTTCAATTTCATATACAATGAGAGCCGCCTCTACTTTTTCTAGTTCTTCTTTTTTCTCAAGATAGTCTTTCGCAATAGAAGCTTGTTTTTCGAGTGGCTCTACTTGACTGCTTAATTCGTGAATAATATCTTGTACACGATTTAAGTTTTCTTGTGTTTCTGCTAATTTCCCTTCAGCTTTCTTTTTACGAAGTTTATATTTTAATACGCCTGCTGCTTCTTCAAATACACCGCGACGCTCTTCAGATTTACTGCTTAAAATTTCTTCTACTTTCCCTTGGCTAATGATTGAGAAAGCTTCTCGCCCCATACCAGAGTCCATGAATAAATCAATAATATCTTTTAATCGGCAAGATTGTTTGTTAATAAAAAAGTCACTATCTCCTGAGCGGGAAACACGGCGCGTAACACTCACTTCATTATACTCAATTGGTAAACGTTGATCTTCATTATTTAAGGTTAATGTTACCTCCGCAACATTAACTGCTCTTCGCGTATCACTTCCTGCAAAAATAATATCCTCCATCTTCGCACCGCGTAATGATTTTGCAGATTGTTCACCAAGTACCCAGCGGATCGCATCAGTAATATTACTCTTTCCACTTCCGTTTGGACCAACTACAGATGTTACACCCGGAACAAAATCAACAGATACACGCTCCGCGAAGGATTTAAATCCTGCTATTTCTAATCTCTTTAAAAACACGAAAGGCCTTCCCCCTATTCTCCGCTGCTATAGTCTATGTCTGTAACAACCAGCTACTGTACGGATTCATATTTATCTTTTTATATCCAAATAAAAATAAAGTTTCATTCTATGCATAAGGAATCCCCCTCATTGAAAGGGGGATTCCTTATGATTGTTCTTTTAACTTTTTCAACGCCTCTGCAGCAGCTTGTTGTTCTGCTTCTTTTTTCGACTTACCGCTACCAAGACCAAGAGCCACGCCATTTAATGTAACACGTGACACAAATTCTCGATTGTGAGCAGGTCCTTTTTCTTGCAAAATTTGATACTCAATGTTACCGCTACCATCACGCTGAATTAATTCTTGTAATTGACTCTTATAATCCATCACATGAGAAAAAGCACCTTCATTAATTTTTGGATATACAATTTCTTTTAAGAATTCCCAAACTGTATCCAATCCTTGATCAAGATAAAGGGCACCAATAAACGCTTCAAAGACATCCGCTAATAAAGCTGGTCGTTCACGCCCGCCTGTCATTTCTTCACCTTTTCCTAATAGAACTAGATTTCCAAATGACAATTCATTCGCGAAACGAACAAGAGATGGTTCACACACAACAGCTGCACGCAACTTTGTTAGTTCTCCTTCGCTCATTGTCGGATATTTTTGAAACAAATACTGTGATACAGTTAGTTCCAATACAGCGTCTCCAAGAAATTCAAGACGTTCATTGTCTTCATGTGGCTTTTTTCGATGCTCATTCACATACGATGAATGCGTAAATGCTTGAATCAATAATTTTTCGTCTGTAAACGTAATACCTATTTTTTGTTGAAACGTTTTAAAAGCTTCACGATATTTTGTTTCATATTTTTTTTCTCTATATTTTCGGTATGGCATAGGTCCCTCCAGATATAAGCCGAGAAAGCCCCGCTATAAAACGGGACTTCACTCAAACATTATAGATGACTCTCTATGTAAGTCACAGCATCGCCAACAGTAGCAATTTTTTCTGCTTCTTCATCAGAAATTTCCATTTCAAACTCATCTTCTAATTGCATTACAAGTTCAACTACATCTAGGGAGTCTGCACCTAAATCTTCTTTAAAGCTTGCAGCTGGTACTACTTCTGTTTCTTCTACTCCTAAACGATCCACGATGATTTTCGTTACACGCTCTAAAACATCTGCCATAATTCATTCACCTCCCCTCAAATATTATATTAAATATTTCACAAAAAAACTAGGTGAAATCGTTTCTTTTATTACATTACCATACCGCCATCAACATGTAATGTTTGTCCTGTAATATATTTGCTATGATCAGCAGCAAAAAATGTTACAGCATTCGCAATATCTTGCGCCTCTCCAAACTTAGCAGCAGGGATCAATTTCAACATTTCTTCTTTTAAATTTTCTGCCAATACGTCCGTCATATCGGTAGCAATAAATCCAGGTGCGATGGCATTTACAGTTATATTTCTACTAGCTAATTCTTTAGCAGACGTTTTTGTCAATCCTATTACACCTGCTTTTGCAGCAACGTAATTCGCTTGACCAGGATTTCCTGTAACACCAACAACAGAAGCAATATTAATAATACGGCCATGACGTTGACGCATCATGTAGCGAGATACTGCTTTCGTACATAAGAATACACCTTTTAAGTTTGTATTAATAACTGTATCCCATTCTTCTTCTTTCATACGCATTAATAAATTATCTCTCGTTACACCTGCGTTATTCACAAGAATATCAACTTTCCCAAATGTGTCAACAGTTTGTTTTACCATATTTGCAACATCTTCACCATTTGCAACATCAGCTCTTACCGCGATTGCTTCTGAGCCAAGTTTTTTTATTTCATCGACTACTTCATTTGCTTTTTGTTCATTACCAGCGTAGTTTACTACAACCGTCGCACCTTGCTTTGCTAAATCAATTGCAATTGCACGGCCAATCCCGCGTGATGCACCTGTTACTAATGCTACTTTCCCTTTTAACATCCGCTTTCTCCTCTCAAATTTGAAATGGTATCTTTCAATGTCTCTTCATCATATATCGCATATACTTTCACAGATGGAGCGATTGATTTCATAAGACCAGCTAACACTTTTCCAGGTCCAATTTCAATAAACGTGTCTACCCCTTGCTCTACCATACGTTCAATCGATGGGTACCATAAAACAGGTGAATAGAGTTGTTCAATTAGCTTTTCTTTAATCTCTGCGCTACGCGTAATACAGTCTGCCGTAACGTTTGCAACAACTGGAACATTTGCATTTTGGATTGTAATTTCATTTAAAACACTTTGAAATTTTTCAGCTGCTGGTTTCATTAATGAAGAATGGAACGGACCACTCACACGGAGCGGAATCGCTCGTTTTGCACCTTTTTCTTTCACTCTTTGAGAAGCCAATTCTACTCCTTGTTTCGTTCCAGAAATGACAATTTGCTTTGTACTATTCATATTAGCAATTTGTACAGCATAACCTTCATTCGTTACTTCTTCTGTAACTTGTTTTAGGACATCCGGATCAGCTCCTAAAATAGCTGCCATTGCCCCTTCTCCACCCGGCACAGATTCTTCCATATATTCACCACGTTTTCTCACAGCATACACAGCATCTTCAAATGTCAATGCTCCAGCTGCTACAAGCGCGCTATATTCACCCAAACTATGCCCTGCCACGTAGTCTGGTGTAATATCATATTCTTTCAAAGCTGTTAAAATCGCAAAGCTGGTCGTCAACAATGCAGGCTGTGCATTTGTCGTTAATGTCAGTTTTTCCTGCGGCCCTTCAAAAATCACATCTGAAAGAGACTCTTGTAAAACTTCATCCGCTTTTTGAAACACTTTTGCAACCTTTTTATGATTCTCCGCTAACTGTCTACCCATTCCAACTGCCTGTGAACCTTGGCCCGGAAAAAGAAATGCTAATTTTCCCATTTCAAATCCTCCTCTTATCGGAGCGGCTCTTTCTCCATTACACTTGAAATTGTAGGAATTACTTCTTTCGCTACCATTTCTCTCGTTTGACGAATCGCACTGAATATCGATTGAGCATTAGAAGAACCATGAGCCTTAATGACAGGAGCTTTCAATCCAAATAATGCTGCTCCGCCATACTCCGAATAATCCATTTTATCTTTTAATCTCATAAGTTTCGGTTTTAATACTGCTGCTGCTAATTTACTTGTAAACGAACTCATTAATTGTTCTTTTAGCATAGAGAACAACGCAAGTGCTGTTCCTTCTAATGATTTTAATGCTACATTCCCAGTAAAACCATCACATACAACAACATCCGCTACGCCTTGCAGTAAGTCTCTTGATTCAACGTTTCCAACAAAGTTAATCGGCGCATCTTTTAACATAGCAAATACTTGTTTTGAAAGGTCGTTTCCTTTTCCATCTTCTGTACCAACATTTAAAAGCCCAACGCGTGGATTTTGAATCCCTCTTACTTTTTCAGCGTAAACAGAACCCATAACCGCGTATTGATATAAATGAATCGGTTTTGCGTCGACATTTGCTCCAACATCTAGCATAACAAAGCCTTCTCCATCAACAGTTGGCATTGTAGGTGATAAAGCTGGTCGTTCAATCCCTTCCATTCGTCCTACCACAAACAATCCCGCGGCCATTAAAGCTCCTGTACTACCCGCTGATATACAAGCATCTGCTACACCTGTCTTTACTTGTTGTGCTGCAAGTACCATTGAAGCTTGTTTTTTACGGCGAACAGCTCTTACCGGCTCGTCTGTCGCTTCAATCATTTCGTCTGTATGAAGTATAGTAATACGCTCTTCATTTGTTAAATACTGACGAATTTCCTCTTGTTTCCCTACTAGGGTAATATGTAAATCCGAATATTCCTTAATAGCTTTCATTGCTCCTAATACAACTGCTTTTGGAGCGTGATCGCCGCCCATTGCATCTATTGCGATTTTCATAAATTGTTACCTTCCTCACTATAATTACTAGATCGATACATTTCAAAAGTGCCTGAAAAAACAAGTTCTTCGCCAACAAAGCTACGCACTTTTACAACCGTCCGACCTTTATCATTCTCCACATCTTCAACGCGCGCTTTAGCAACAACACGTTCTCCTAATTTTACAGGACGAATATATCGAATGGTAGACTTTGCAGTTAAAGCTAGTTCTTCATCAATAACTGCAACAGCTAGTGAGTTTGCTTGAGCAAATAAATGATGCCCACGTGCAATTTGATTTCTTTTAAATACATGCTCCATCTTCACTTCAAAAATAGAAATTGCATGTCTATCTAATTCTATATCAATAATTTCTCCAACTACCTCTTCTAACGGTAAAGATTTCACATCTTCTTCATGCTGCCGTGTCGCTACATGTTTAATTCGCTCTCTTAACTCTGGAATGGATAATTCCATCCGATCAAGGCGAACTGTTTGTATACTTACTTGAAACTGCTCTGCTAACTCTTCATCCGTTATAAACGGATTCGTTTCTATCGTTTGTTGTAATAACGCTTGTCTTTCTTTCTTACTTTTTCTCTTTTTCATACCGCACCATCCATTTTTATGACTAGGTACTAACAGTAGTATATAATCATTAAAAGTAGAATGCAACAAAAAGTTTACACATTCTATTTTTAATCGAGCTTTTCTCCTTGAAATACACCTGTCCCTTCAAGATATACGCGGAGTGCAGCATACTGCTCGTTATGCCAAAACGCTTCTGAATCAACCAGTATGGCCGCATCTTGTCTCGCTGTTTCCAATGCTCGATAATCATGTACCATATCAGCTACCTTAAACTCTGGTAGACCACTTTGTTTACTTCCAAAGAAATCTCCAGGACCACGTAACTCTAAATCTTTTTCCGACAATACAAATCCATCATTTGTTTCCGTCATAATGCGCATGCGTTCTTTCCCAGTTTCCGATTTCGGATCTGCGATTAACAAGCAATATGACTGCTCACTTCCACGGCCAACACGACCTCGAAGCTGATGCAATTGCGATAAACCAAAGCGCTCCGCATCATAAATTACCATAACTGTTGCATTTGGCACGTTAACACCAACCTCAACTACAGTTGTTGAAACAAGAATTTGCACTTTATTTTCACTAAATTGCTCCATTACATCTTCTTTTTCTTGAGAAGATAAACGTCCGTGCATTAACCCAACCTGAAACTTCTCTTGATAGTGATGCATCAGCATACTATGCAAATCAATTGCATTTTGCACATCAAGCTTCTCAGATTCTTCAATAAGTGGACAAATTACATAAGCTTGTCTCCCCTTCTTCACTTCCTTTTCCACGAAGCCAAGGACACGCTCTAACATGTCATGTTTTGCCCAATACGTTTCAATCACTTTACGCCCAGCCGGCATTTCATCAATAATAGAAACATCCATCTCTCCAAAAGCAGTAATCGCCAATGTACGAGGAATTGGTGTTGCTGTCATAAACAACACATCTGGACTTTCACCTTTCTCCCGTAAAACGCGGCGCTGCGCTACACCAAAACGGTGTTGTTCGTCAGTAATAACAATTCCAAGTCTATGGAAAATGACCTCATCCTGAATTAAAGCATGTGTCCCAACAAGAATATCTATTTCTCCCTGTTCAAGTTTCGCTAAAACTTCACGACGACGTGCGCCTTTAACTGAACTCGTTAACAATTCCACATTCATATTAAAATGCGAGAACGTCTCTGCTAGTGATTGATAATGTTGCTCAGCTAAAATTTCTGTAGGTACCATCAACGCCCCTTGATAATGCGCAAGTTTTGCTGCATAAAGAGCAATTGCAGCTACGACTGTTTTCCCAGATCCAACATCCCCTTGTAATAACCGATTCATTCGATAAGGAGACTGCATATCTTTCATAATCTCAGAAACAACGCGACGCTGTGCACCAGTAAGTGGGAATGGAAGCGCATCAGTGAACTCTTCTAATTCTTTCATTGAAATATCTTTTTTCGTCCCCTTCGAACTCTCTCTTTCCATTTTACGTAGCGCTTGCATTTTGAGCTGGAATAAGAAAAATTCTTCATATACAAATCGGCGACGTGCCTGTTTTAAATCTTCTTGACCAACTGGGAAATGCAGTGCCCGAAGAGCTTCATATCGAGGCAACAACTTGTAACGGCTCAGCAAACCATCTGGCAATACTTCAGTTATAGAGTTACCGTATTCTTTTAATGCTTGCGCAATAAAACGACGCATTTGTTTTACTGTTAATTTCCCTTTTACTGAATACACAGGTTCCACTTCTTGCTGACGTACGACTGGACCAAAGTGAAGTTCGGATACAGAAATCGTTTGACGATGCTGATCCCATTTACCAGTAATCGCCACCGTTTCATCAAGCTTTAATTTTTGCTTATAATACGGTCTATTAAAACATACAGCCGTAATTAAATAACGACCAACAAGTACGCGAACAGTAAGACGCGATTTCTTCTTCCCATAATATTGTAATAATGGAACACTATGTACCTTTCCTTCCACTGTTACACGTTCTTCATGCTTCACTTCTGCCAAATCTTTCATCGCATAGTCTTCATAACGGTACGGAAAATGCTCTAATAGATGAGAAACTGTATAAATCCCCATCTCATGTAATAATTCAGATGTCTCTTCCCCGATTCCCTTTACATCCGTAACAGGAACTTGCACAACTTCATTCAAGATTTTCACGCTCCGTCACATCATTTTCTTATTTTTACTCAAATATAATCTGCATACCTATATGAATATATAATTCCATATACTTTACACATTTACTGTCCTAACTTAATCGCTCTCTTTTGCCTTTTCTATTCTATCATAAGCATTCTAAAAGAAACTAGCCTTATACATTATCACCTATACAATGGCCCTTCCCTTCCATGAACCTAAATGCTTACTTAAAATATTACGAGCAAATTATGCTTCACCCGAAGAAAGATATACGAAAGAAAAGAGCCTTACTATAGCAGCAAGGCTCTTTTTTATCATCATTATGCTAGCCTTTTGAAAAAGAACCGCTGACAATATATTGCCGCTAGCTCTTGCTCATTAGCAAGTAAAACCGTTCATCTCTGCGAAGAAAGAGATTCAACTTATTCTACAGAGAATATGAAAGAATATACAGGTTGATTTCCTTGGTGAACTTCTACCTCTACATCTTCAAATTTCTCTTCTACAAATGCAACTAACTCTGCCACTTCTTCATCTGTTGCATCTTCACCTTGCAAGATCGTTACGATTTCAGAATCTTCATCGATCATGCTTTCTAGCAATTGTTTCGCTGCACCTACTTTTTTAGCATTTGTAGATACAATTTTCCCATCTGCAATACACATGAAATCATTTTTTTGAATCGCTACACCGTCAATTTCCGTATCACGAACCGCATACGTAATTTGACCTGTTTTCACATGTGCTAGTGCTTCTTTCATGTTCTCTTCGTTTTCTTCTAACGTTCCAGCCGGATTAAATGCCAACATCGCAGCCATTCCTTGAGGAACAGTTTTCGAACGAACAACAATCACTTCTTGATCAACAACAGATGCAGCTTGCTCTGCCGCCATCACAATATTACCGTTATTCGGTAAAATAATGATTTTTTCAGCATTCGCCTCTTCGATTGCCTTTACGATATCCTCCGTACTTGGATTCATCGTTTGACCACCTTCGATAACCTCAGTTGCCCCAATGCTCTCGAATAAGTTCTTAATACCCGATCCCATCGCTACAGTTACAATACCGTACGGTTGCTTTTCTTTTGGCACATTCACTTCTTCGTGCATCGGTGCTGGCTCGTCTAATAAAGCAGTATGCTGTTCACGCATATTTTCTACTTTAATTTTAATTAAACTACCATAACGTTGACCGTAGTTCATCGCATCACCAGGATGTTCTGCATGAATATGAACTTTTACAACTTCATCATCCGATACAACAAGTAATGAATCTCCATAAACACTAATATCTTCACGGAATTTTTGTTCAGAGAAATTATGTTCTTTCATTTTCTCAGACTCTAATTTCACCATGAATTCCGTACAATATCCGTATTTAATGTCTTCTGTACTCAATTGGCTTTGTACACTACGGTGATGTTCTGCACGTACCATTTCATTCATAGATGGTTGCACAGGTAACTCAGAAGAAATTGTTTCTCCCTTTAAATCAGCTAAAAAGCCTTCGTATACAACAACAAGACCTTTACCACCGCTATCTACAACGCCAACTTGTTTTAATACAGGTAATAAATCTGGCGTACGATTTAACGATGCATTCGCTTCTTTTACAACGTCTTCCATAAACAAAACAAAGTCGCGCTGTTTTTTCGCAACTGTGACTGCATATTTACCCGTTTCTCTTGCAACTGTTAAAATCGTTCCTTCAATCGGCTTCATAACCGCTTTATACGCCGTTTCTACACCAGCTTCTAAAGCTGCCGCAAAATCAACTGTTGTTAATTCTTCTTTTTGTTCGATGGATTTAGAGAAACCACGGAATAACTGAGATAAAATAACACCTGAGTTACCACGAGCTCCCATTAATAATCCTTTTGCTAAACTTACGCCGACTTTACCAGCATGCTGTGAAGGGTTTGCTTTTACTTCACGCGCACCTGAAGTCATTGATAAATTCATATTTGTACCGGTATCGCCATCTGGAACTGGAAAAACGTTTAATGCATCAACAAGCTGAACATTGTTTGTTAAATTATTCGCTCCTTGAATAATCATTTGTGATAAACGTTTTCCATCAATTTTTTGAATTGACACAGATTTTCCTCCTTAATGCACATTACAAGTTTATTACTTTAACTCCTTGTACGTAGATGTTTACAGAATCTACTGCTAGTCCTACCGTTTGGTCTAATGTATATTTCACTTTCGTTTGGACGTTATGTGCTACCTCTGAAATTTTTGTACCGTAACTCACAATAATATACATATCAATATGTACTTCATCTTCGTCTTTACGAACAATAACGCCTCGAGTGAAGTTTTCTTTTCGTAAAATTTCGGTTAATCCATCTTTTAATTGATTTTTTGAAGCCATACCAACGATACCGTAGCAATCTACCGCGGCACCTCCAGCAATCGTTGCAATTACATCTGTACTAATATCAATTTGACCGTACTTCGTTTTAATTTCAATTGACATCTCTTTTCCCCCTTCATAAATGGTGAAAGTGAGCTAGACTACTTTAATTACTATCATATAATCTTTTTAAAGAAAATTCCATCGTTCTTTCTTTTCGCCCTCATATTTTATGCTTATTATTACACTTTTCTATGACGAGCAAAATAGTCCATTGTTATTATACAACATGTACCACTATAATATGTCAAGCAATTTTTCTTGATTTCTACTTTTCTTTACTGACCTTTAGTGTCAAGTAATTTTTCTTGATTTCTTTTTTATACACTGTTGCATTCTCTTTTTAGTTGTGTTAAATTATAGTAGTGTTTTTAGCATCGCATAAAAGACTAACATTGAAAAATTACGTATGGTAAGGTAGTTAAGGGAGGGAAATATAGATGGCTCGTGTTTGTGCTATTACTGGAAGAAAAGCTCGTTCTGGTAACTCTCGTTCTCACGCAATGAACGCTACAAAACGTAAATGGGGCGCTAACCTTCAAAAAGTTCGCGTACGCATCGACGGTAAAGTTCAACGTGTTTACGTTTCTGCTAGAGCATTAAAATCTGGCAAAATCGAACGTGTTTAATAATAAAAAAAAGAGCCAATAGGCTCTTTTTTTATTATCCTCATGAAAAAAGCACCATTAATGGTGCTTTTTTAGTCCTTTTTAAAGGTATTTAACACCGCGCGAACAATTCCACCAAGAAATTTAGGTAACTTAATTGTATAAAATCTCATGGTTTCCCTCCTAATCCCCATTACTCCACTTGTTTACTATATGATGCGAGTAGCAAAAGTGTTTCTTCAATCAGTGCTTCTTATCACCATTAATATGCCAGAAGTAAATGAAAAAGTACCTTTTTCCGCAATGAGTTCATTACTAATACAAAGCGTTGATCCCCATTCTATCGTTTTATCAGTAAGAGGATATTTAAAGCCACGAAGTGTAATACCTTTTACAATTTCGGTAACAGGCACAAAGGATACGTATGGAAATTGTTCATTTTCTTCAATTATATATGTACCTGCTTTTTTTACAGAGATTTCATTTTTATTGTCAACGATATACATTTCAGTATATGCTTCTAATCCTTTTAAAAGCATTTGTATATTCGCCAATCCATGATCAAGCCTTCCACCTGTAGCACCAAAAATACGAATTAAATCCGGTTTTTGCTCCAATGCCCAATGGATTGCGATTTCTAAATCCGTTTGATCTTTTTCACGCGGAACAATATGTAACTCCTCTGTCTGTTTTTGCATCCACGCTAATTCTTCATCTGTAACCGAATCATAATCACCAAATGCAACTGTTGGCGCGATCCCTCTTCGCAACAAACGATATACACCACGGTCAACCGCTGCCCATATCACTTTCTCATTTTCATATAGAGAGAAATCAGCACAGTATTCCTCAGGTCCTCCAGCTAAAATATGAATAATCATCTTTTCTTCCCCTTCTATAGAAAAAGGCAATCTGCCAGTCGGTAGATTGCCTTTTTCACATTTTTCCCGTTCTAACAGGTCATGAAAATTTTCTTACATCTATTCCTTATCCACGAATTAGGCGAATTGCCTCACCGCGGTCTTTTTGATTGTATACTGCTGATCCAGCTACAAGGACATTTGCTCCAGCTTCTACACAAAGTCTCGCAGTCTCAGCATTTACACCACCGTCAACTTCGATTTCTACTTGTAAATTACGCTCTTTGACCATTTCCGCAACTTGTTTAATTTTCGATAATACAGAATGAATAAACTTCTGTCCACCAAATCCTGGATTTACTGTCATAAGTAATACCATATCAACATCTTCCAATACGTGTTCGATCATTGAAACTGGTGTATGTGGGTTTAATACAACTCCAGCTTTGATACCATGTGATTTAATTAATTGAATTGTACGATGTAAATGTGGACATGCCTCTACATGAACAGTAATAATATCCGCTCCAGCTTTTGCAAAAGTAGGGATATAGTTATCAGGATTTTCAATCATTAAATGTACATCTAATGGTAATGATGTAATTGGACGAATTGCCTCTACAATTAACGGACCAATTGTAATGTTCGGAACAAAGTGTCCATCCATTACATCAACATGGATATAGTCCGCTCCGCCTTTTTCTACATCTTTAATTTCTTCCCCTAATCTTGAAAAATCTGCTGATAAAATCGATGGTGCAATTTTAATCATGACTAATACCTCGGCTTTCTCTCTCTAATTTCTTCTACGAATTGTTTGTAATGTTCGTAACGATATTGGGTAATCTTCCCTTCCTCAACCGCAACTTTCACCGCACATTTTGGTTCAGAAAGATGTGTACACCCTCTAAATTTACAATATTGACTCTCTTCTTTCAACTCTGGAAAACAATGTGTAAGATCTTCTACTTCTATATCAATAAAATCAAGGGAACTAAAACCAGGTGTATCTGCAACAAGCCCACTTCCAACCTCAATTAATTCTACGTGTCTTGTCGTATGCTTACCACGCCCTAAATGTGAAGAAATATCGTTTGTTTTCAGCGCTAAATCTGGTCGTAATACATTTAACATGGATGATTTCCCTACACCAGATTGTCCTGCAACCACTGAGACACAGCCTTCTAAAAATGGTTTTAAAATATCAATACTTTCCGATGTATTTATAGAAGTAAATAATACATCATATCCCATTTCACGATAATCATTTGCATAAGATTCAACAGTTTCTCGCACTTTTTCATCGACTAAATCCATTTTACTAATACAAATAATTGGTTTAATGTTATGATATTCAATTAATACTAGAAATCGATCTAATAATCCTGGGTTAAAATCTGGTTCAACTGCTGAAAAAACAAGGATTGCTTGATCAACATTGGCAATTGGCGGTCTAACAAGTTCATTCTTCCGCTCAAAAACCTCTAAAACATAGCCTTCATTCGGATTATCCGCTTGAAAAACTACTTGATCTCCTACAAGCGGTGTAATTTTATTTTTTCTGAATACACCACGACCACGGCATTGTGTAATGCCGCCTTCATGCTGCACATAATAAAAACCACTTAAAGCTTTTACAATTTTTCCTTCTGCCATATAATTCTCCTTTATTCTATATAAAGTGAAATTGTTATCAGCCTCTCCCTACATTTATCCCTTCCTTAAAGCCTTGAGACGGGGTACTGCCAGCGAATACTGGATAACACTAACTATCTATCAGTTCAGATTATCCTTTATTTCGACTTCACTTTTATGGCTATTCTTCTATTTCAAAACGTAATTTCTTGCCCTTTTTGCCGTCCGCTACGTTACCAGCATAACAGGCAAGAGCAACAAATTCCACCCTCCATACAAAGAAGGTGGAATCCACCAAATGGATTCACACCTTTACTGGGCTGGATATGGCACTTCTTTATCAATAATTGTCGTTCCATCTCGAACAATTTTGTAATGACCTTTTGTTCCTTCTTGGATCACAAATTCCAAAGAAATAGTAGCAGATTCTGTTATTGTTCGGGTTTCAATTGGTTTATCCATTTTTTGCTGCATATCTTCTTTATAAATTTCAATTGTTTGTGGCTTTTTCTCACCTTCTGCGGGAGCCTCATACGGAAGCGAAATGTTATCAACTTTTACAGTCTTCGTTACTTTCGGCTTTGGTCCATCCGAAATAGTAACCGTTACTTTATCTTCTTCTTTTAACGGAGTCCCTGGTTTTGGTGATTGTGAGACCACCAAACCTTTCTCAACTGTATCCGAATACTCTCTTTTTATATTAGGGACAAGTTTATTTTCATTCAAATAGCTATTCACATAATTTTCAGTCCATCCTGAAAAATCACCAAGTCTAATTTGATAAGGACCCTTGCTTATCCAAACTTTCACCTCTTGCTCCGCTTCCACAACCATTTGATCTGCCGCTGGACTTTGGTCTAGAATTTGACCTTTTGGTTTATCACTTTCAATATAGGATGGAACAATAATTTTATATTTCCCTTCCAATTCGTCCTTCAAACTATCAAAATCTTTTCCGATTAAATTGCTCATTTTACTCTTTTTTTTCCCGCCGGATTGATAGATTGTAATTTTAGAACTTTCCTTTACAACCCTTCCTGCTGCCGGACTTGTTTTAATCACTTGCCCAGCTTCAACATCATCTGTATAAACAATGTTTGGCTCAGCAACTTCAAATCCTTTCTCAACAAGAGCATTAACAGCAGTCTCATACTTCATACCAGACACATCAGGAATTTTCACATCTTTTGGGATAAAGAATCCTGGAATTACCGTAAGCGCTAACGTTGTACCGATTGCTAAAAGTAAAAATGTTGTAATTAATACTTTCAACCATTTGTTACTCCGCTTTTTTTCCACATTCGGTTTGATTTCTTCATTTTTTATCTGTTCATCCGCTTTGCTTCCATTCAATACAATTGTTTCATCACTTACATTTCCAAATAATTGTTCTTGTTGAATAATTGGAATCGCCTTCGTCGCTTCCATATCTTTAGGTATATAAAATGGTTGTTCGTTTATACGTTCTGGATAAAGTGCTGTTTCAATATCTCTTTTCATTGCATTAGCAGACTGATATCGATGGAACGGATCTTTTGCAGTTGCTTTTAAAATAATATTTTCTACACTTTGCGGAATATCTGGATTCCAGCGTTTTGGAGATGGTGTTTCATTTTGTAAATGTTTTAAAGCTATCGCAACGGCGGACTCCCCTGAAAACGGTTGTCGCCCTGTTAACAATTCAAACATAACAATGCCAAGTGAATAAATATCCGATTGTTTATTCGCTATCCCTCCACGCGCTTGTTCTGGTGACAAATAATGAACAGAACCGAGCACTGAGTTCGTATGGGTTATCGTCGTTGCACTTGTAGCTGTCGCAATTCCAAAGTCCGTCACTTTCACAACGCAATCATTTCGAATGAGGATGTTATGTGGTTTTATATCTCGGTGGACAATTTCAAAATGATGAGCATGTGCCATTGCAGATGTTAACTGCTCCATAATATCAAGAGCTTCCCCAATAGGTAACATCCCACGCTGATCTATGTATTGCTTTAATGTTTGTCCAGGTACATATTCCATGACAAGATAATAAATTCCATCTTCTTCCCCAACATCATACATATTCACAATATTTGGATGCGACAACGTTGTAACAGATTGCGCTTCTCGATGGAAACGTTTAATAAACTCTTCATTATTTGCATAATCGAGTCGTAGTATTTTTACCGCTACATCCCGGCCTAGTATATCATCATGAGCCAAATATACATTGGCCATTCCTCCGCCACCAATCATTTTCAGCAGCTTATAACGGTCGTTTAGGCGTTTTCCAATCAGCACGTTGTAATTCACCTACTTTCGTTTGCCGAATCCGCATAATCAACAATAACAAGGGTAATATTATCTTCTCCACCACGATCATTCGCAAGTTGAACAAGATACTCTCCCTTTGTCTCGAGTTGTTCGTTTAATTGCAAAATCTTTCGCATATCATCCATTGCAACTTTATTTGATAATCCGTCAGAGCAAAGAAGCAGTTGATCATTTTCTTCTAACACTAATGTTTTAACATCTAATCCAACTTTTTCTTCTGTTCCAAGCGCTCGTAAAAGCACATTCTTTTTTGGATGATACTCTGCATCCTCTTTTGAAATCTCACCATACCTGACAAGTTCATTTACAAGTGAATGGTCTTCAGTTATAAGTGAAATCTCCCCATCTGATAACATGTAACACCGGCTATCTCCTATGTGTCCAATTGTTACAAATCCCGCTGTACAAATTGCAACAATAACAGTAGTTCCCATACCATTGCACTCTGTATGCTTTTTCGAGTATTCGTATACCCTCTCGTTAATCATTTTAACATTTGTATGTAGCCATTCTTCTGCCTTTTTTGGTATATCCATATTATACGTTTGCTTCCAATAATCATGGAATAGTTGAATGGCCATCGAGCTAGCAACATCGCCTGCTCGATGACCTCCCATTCCATCAGCTACCACCGCTAAAATATCTCCATCTAAATTATGAAAAACTCCTGCACTATCTTCATTATGTTGACGAACTTTTCCTTTATCCGATAGAAACACGGCTTTCATCTTGTCACCTCGTCTCTTCTTTGCGCTCCTTTGCACGCAACTGACCGCAGGCAGCATCAATATCATGACCTTGCTCACGACGAATCGTTACATTCACTCCACGGTCTTTCAACGTTTTTTCAAATAAGAAAATTTGTTCACGTGGTGTTCTTACGTAATCGCGTTCTGGTACATAGTTTACCGGAATTAAGTTTACATGACATTTTACACCTTTTAAAAGTTGAGCCAATTCTTCAGCATGCTCAACTTGGTCGTTTTCTCCTCCAAATAAACCATATTCAAACGTAATACGACGCCCAGTTCTATTTACATAGTATTTAATAGCTTCCATTAAGTCAGGTAGCTTATAAGCACGGTTAATCGGCATTAACTTTGAACGTAATTCTGTATTTGGAGCGTGCAATGAAATCGCAAAGTTAATTTGCATATCTTCTTCAGCAAACTTGTAAATTTTCGGAATGATTCCACTTGTTGAAACCGTCATATGACGCGCACCAATATGGATTCCTTTTTCATGGTTGATAATGCGTAAAAACGACATTAAGTTATCGTAGTTATCAAACGGCTCTCCAATTCCCATTACAACAAGAGAACTCACGCGCTCATCCGTCTCATCCAGCGCACGTTGAACCTCTACTACTTGCGCTACGATTTCTCCAGCCTCTAGATTTCGCTTTAAACCACCTAGTGTTGATGCACAGAATGTACAACCAATTCGGCAACCTACCTGTGTTGTTACACAAATGGAATTTCCATATTCATGTCGCATTAATACCGTTTCAATAGAATATCCATCGTACAATTGGAATAAAAATTTAATTGTTCCATCAGAAGATGTTTGCTTTACTAACGTATTTAAAGTAGTAATATCAAAGGAATTCGACAATTTATCACGCAATCCTTTGGAAAGGTTTGTCATATCCTCATAATTTTTTACACGTTTTTTATATAGCCAATCAAAAATTTGACCTGCACGGAATTTCGGTTCACCTTGTTCCTTTAACCAATCTTGCATTTCATGAAGTTGTAAAGAGTAAATAGATGGTTTTTTTGTTTCTAAATTTTTCTTTTGTTTTTTTACAGTCGTTTCCATGATGCTACACCTTCTTTCTTAAACAAGCAATATAAAAGCCATCTGTTGCAAAATAATGCGGTAAAATTTGTACTTGTCCATCATTTATATAAGGACGTAGTTTTTCTGGCATGCGCTCTTTCATAGTAGTATCCCATTCAAATTCAGGATGCTCTTGTAAAAATCGCTCTATCACTTGTTCATTTTCTATTTTTTCAATTGTACATGTACTATAAACAAGGCGACCACCTGCTTTTAACAGTGGAGCTACCTTTTCTAGTATCGATAGTTGAATTGTCGACAATCTTTCGCTATCGCCTTTTTCTTTACCTAATTTAATATCAGGTTTACGTCTGATTACACCGAACCCAGAGCACGGTGCATCTACTAATATTTTATCAAAGCTTTCGTTTGCAAAATGCTCTTGGACTTTTCTTGCATCAAGGGCCTTTGTTTCAACATTTTCTAAGCCAAGGCGCTTCGCTTGTTGCTGAATTAACCGAACTTTATGCGGATGTAAATCCAGTGATGTTACCTGTCCAGTTCCCTTTAAACGCTCTGCGATATGTGTTGTTTTCCCACCAGGCGCCGCGCAGCTATCAAGAACCATATCTCCTTCTTCTGGTTCCAAAGCACGCGCAACAAGCATAGAGCTTTCATCTTGAATAGAAAGGAAACCTTTTTGAAACGCTTCTGTATGCGCTACGTTTCCTTTTTCAATTTGGATAGCATCTTCGGATAAATCACCACGTTTTGCCTCTACACCTTCATTTTCTAACAAGACAATCGCTTCTTCTACTGTTCCTTTATCGACATTTACACGCGCTGCTGAAACAGGTGGAAGCAAGTTCACTTTACACATTTTTTCCGCTGTTTCTAAATCATATGCTGCCGTCCACTCTTGTACAAGCCACTCAGGATGGCTCGTCGCAACAGAAAGTCGTTTTACAGGATCTTGTATTTCTTCTACAGCCGGTACACCTTCACGTTGAATCGAGCGCAGCACTCCGTTTACCATTCCCGCAATCCCTTTATGGCCACGACGTTTTGCGATTTCAACTGCTTCATGAATTGCCGCTCTTTCTGGAACACGGTCTAAATATATCATTTGATATAAGGAAAGACGTAATAAGACTTTTACCCACGCCTCCACCTTTTTTCTTAAAAATGGTTGTAAATAATAATCCAGCGTATCGCGACGTTGAATTGTTCCATAAACGATTTCTGTTAACAACCCAACATCTTTTCTATCAATTTGACTCTTCTCAATCAAATTATTTAAAAGTAAGTTACTATAAGCACCGCTTTTTTCAACTTGTATTAAACCATCGAGAGCTAACTCACGAACATTTTGTCTCATGCGTCTTCTCCTAACTTCGTACCAATTTCAGGTTTGGTTCCACGTAAAAATTGTGAACAACTCATACGTTTTTTACCAGATGGTTGCAACTCAGTAATTTTAACCCCAGTTTCATTTCCTGTTGCCACAACGAAACCATCTTCTTCAATCGCTACAATAGAACCAGCTTCAGCCTGCATGGTTACAGGAACTTTTTCGCCCCACCATACTTTTACAACTTGCCCTGCTAAAGTTGTATAAGCAACTGGCCACGGGTTTAAACCACGAATATGATTGTAAACCTCTTCTCCTGTTTTCGTCCAATCAATCTTTTCTTGCTCACGTTTAATATTGTAAGCGAATGTTGCTTCATCCTCATTTTGTTTAATCGGCTCTAATTTTCCTTGTATTAAAAGTGGAACAGTTTTTGATAATAAGTGCGCTCCAGCCTCACTTAATTTATCAAATAATGAACCAGTTGTTTCACGCTCTTCGATTTCCACTTCTACTTGCGTTAAAATATCGCCAGCATCTAATTTTTCTACCATATACATAATCGTGATACCTGTTTTTTCTTTTCCTTGTATGATGGAATAATGAATTGGTGCACCACCTCGAAGTTCTGGAAGCAATGAAGCATGAACATTAATACACCCATACTTTGGTGCTTCTAAAATTTCGTTTGGTACAATTTGTCCGAACGCAGCTGTCACAATTAAATCAGGCTCTAATGCCAATACTTTTTCATATTCGTCTTGTTCACGAATTTTTAACGGTTGTAACACCGGGATACCATGTTTTTCCGCTTCAACCTTAACAGGTGTTGGTGTCATAACCTTTTTTCTGCCCACTGGACGATCAGGCTGCGTTACAACACCAATCACATCATATCCATCTTCAATAAGACGACGAAGCACCGGTACAGAAAAGTCCGGTGTTCCCATAAACACTACTTTTATCATTCAAAGACCGCTCCTTTTACATCTCTTCTAATTCATTTTCCTCATAATATCTCGTCACTTTTGATGTAAATAGCACACCGTGTAAATGATCGATTTCATGTTGGATTGCACGTGCTAGAAAACCATCTGCTTCTAATAAAAAGATTTTACCACGGCGATTCTGCGCACGTACTTTAATATATTCTGCACGCTCCACTTCACCATAAAGTCCCGGAAAGCTTAAGCAGCCTTCGGGACCTACTTGTTCACCACGTTTTTCTAAAATAACCGGATTAATCAGTTCGATTTTCCCAGTATCATCACCAATATCAACAACTGCTACTTGCAAACTTACCCCTACTTGTGGCGCTGCTAAACCAACACCATCTGCAACTAACATTGTTTCATGCATATCTTTTAACAAATTCACTAACTTTTTATCAAAGTTAATTACCCGTTCACATGGGGTTTCTAACACTTCATCTGGATGCTTTACAATTTCTAAAACTGCCATATTTTCCTCCACTACATTAACATTGTTGGATTAAAGTCGATTGAGATCTGCAAATCTTTTTGCATTTCTGCTTGATAATGTTCATTTACCATTTTGAGCACGTACTTTAAGTTTGGTTCCCGCTTGTATTTTATCATGCATTGGTATCGATATCTATCTTTTATCCTTGGAATTGCTGAAGAAACCGGCCCTAGTACCATTGTTTGTTGCATGCAATGCGTTCGTAAATAACCGACAATTTTTTCCGTTACTTTCACTGCTTTTAATAACTCTGGATGCGAAACGGTGATAAGCGCGACGTAGTAGTACGGTGGGTATTGCCTCATTTTTCTCATTTGCATTTCTTGTTCAAAAAATACATCGTACTGCTGATTCTTTGCTAGTTCTACACTATAATGTTCTGGCGTATACGTTTGAATTACCACTTCTCCCGGTAATTCATGTCGCCCTGCACGTCCACTCACCTGCGTCAATAACTGATACGTTTTTTCACTCGCCCTGAAATCTGGTAAATGCAGCATCGTATCAGCTGTTAAGACACCAACAAGTGTCACCTTTGGAAAATCAAGCCCTTTGGCAATCATTTGTGTACCAAGTAAGATATCCGCTTTCTCTTCACCAAACGCTTTTAATAGTTTTTCGTGCATTCCTTTACGACTCGTCGTGTCAACATCCATACGAATAACCCGTGCCTCTGGAAATAACTTTGTAATTTCTTCTTCTACCTTTTGCGTGCCTGTACCAAAGAAACGAATATACGAACTATTACAAGCAGGACAAGCAGTTGGCATACTTTCCTCATAGCTACAATAGTGACATTTTAAACGATGATTCATTTTATGATAAGTGAGTGATATATCACAATGAGGGCATTGTACTACATAACCGCAATCACGACACATGACAAACGTTGAATGGCCTCTTCGATTTAAAAAAAGAACCATTTGTTCTTTTTTTGCTAACCGATCCGCTATTTTTTCATGAAGTAATTTAGAAAACATGGAACGATTTCCATCTCGAAGTTCTTCACGCATATCAACAATTTCTACTGTCGGCAACGCTTGTTCATTCATACGTTTTTGCATTGTTAATAAATTATAAACGCCCTTCTTCGCTCTAGCGAACGATTCAAGCGTCGGCGTTGCACTACCGAGCACGATTGGACAATTATGATATTGACCTCTCCAGACTGCAACATCTCGTGCGTGATACCTTGGATTATCTTCTTGTTTATAACTTGATTCATGCTCTTCATCAATAATAATAATTCCTAAGTTTTCAAATGGCGCAAAGATAGCAGAACGTGCCCCGACGACCACCTTTACTTCTTTCCGTAAAATTTTCCGCCATTCATCATATTTTTCCCCAACAGAAAGCGCACTATGAAGAACCGCAACTTGTGAACCAAATCGTCCTTTAAAACGATCTACCATTTGCGGCGTTAACGCAATTTCCGGAACGAGCACAATGGCTTCTTTTCCTTTTTTTAATACCGCAGCAATGGATTGTAAATACACTTCCGTTTTACCGCTTCCTGTAACACCATATAGTAAAAATGGATTATATGTTTCATTTGCAATAGATGACAAAATAGGTGTAATCACTTGGGTTTGTTCATCTGTGAGTGGAAATGGCTTTGTCTGTTCAAAAGCCTCGTCGTCATATGGATTACGGTATACTTCAACATACTTTTCTAAAAGCAGTCCTTTTTTCACAAGCGACTTTACAGGTGCATCTGTTATTTGTAGTTCTTCTGTTAACGTTTTTAATGCCACACTGTGATAATTTTCTACAAAATAATAAAGTACATCTTGTTGCTTTTTACTTTTCAGTTCAAATGCAGCTGCTTCCAATTGTTCCTGTGGCAATTCTGGCTGAACCACTCTTTGTTTCTTCTTTTGCACTTTATCCTTTACTCTATAGATGACTTCAATGGTACCGTTTGTTATCTCTTTTTGAACCATGCGATACATATGTGAGTACGTGACAATTTCTTCCCAATCTATCGCTTCTTTCCCTTGAAACAAATCACGAATTTCCGGCGCTACTTCTTCTGGTTTATGGAGCTGCAATCGCTTTTTATAAGTTGCTTTTATCGCCGTTGGAAGCATAACTTGAAAAGCTGAAATCGTATAACATAACGTTTCATCCGTCAGCCAAAAACCAAGTTTTAATAATTCTTCGTTTAAAACTGGCGTAACATCTAGTATTTCATGTAATGCTTTTAACTTTTTACTTTCCACATCGACTGAATCTTTTATTTCAATAATAAAACCTTGTAATTTCCGTGGACCAAATGGAACGACTACACGCATACCTGTTTGTACAATATCCTCCCATTTCTTTGGGATAACATAATCAAACGGGCGATCTGTTTGACGGGCCGGTACATCAACGATTACACTTGCAAACTTCATACATGATCCTCTTCTAACATCGCTTTGATTTGCATTAGGATTTCACGCGCAACTTCTTTCTTTGTTAAAAGAGGCAATCGAATAACTTCTCCATCTTTTCTATACATTGTTACAATATTCGTATCCGTACCGAATCCTGCTCCTTGCGCTTTCACATCATTTGCAACAATCATATTCGCATTTTTTTCGCGTAATTTTTTCGTTGCATATTCTTCTATATTTGTCGTTTCAGCGGCAAAACCAACAAGTAGCTGATGTTCTTTTTTCTCACCGAGTGTTTTCAAAATATCGGTTGTTCTTTCTAACTCAATGACCGCATCGCCACTTTTCTTTTTCATCTTCTGATCATGCACTATTTTGGGGCGATAATCTGCTACTGCAGCTGTTTTAATGACAACATCCATAAGTCCATAATGTTGCATTACAGCTTCTAACATCTCTTGTGCAGATTCTACTTGTACAGTTGTTACATTTATAGGCGGTGTTATTGCAGTTGGACCTGAAACAAGAATTACATCCGCTCCTAAGTCAACTGCAACTTCCGCTAGAGCATAACCCATTTTTCCTGAAGAAAAATTCGTCATAAAACGTACTGGATCAATTTTTTCACGAGTTGGCCCAGCCGTTATTAAAATTTTCTTCCCTTTTAATGGTTTATATTCCGAAAAAGCTTCTTGCAATCGAGCAAGAATCGTTTCTGGTTCTTCTAATCGACCTTTCGCAACATATCCACATGCTAAAAAGCCTTCCCCAGGCTCAATAAATGTATATCCTAACGTTTTTAACGTCATCATATTCTTTTGAACAATTTTATTTTCATACATATGCACATTCATAGCAGGTGCAATCCAAACTGGTGCTGTAGTAGCTAACAATGTTGTTGTAATCATATCATCAGCAATACCATTTGCTAGTTTTCCGATACAGTTCGCAGTTGCTGGAGCAACAAGTACAACGTCCGCCCAATCTGCTAAATCAATATGAGCGATAACTGCAGAATCTTTTTCATCAAACGTATCCGTGTATACATCATGGCGAGAAAGCGCTTGAAATGTAAGAGGTGTAACAAATTTCATCGCTGATTCACTCATCATTACTTTTACAAGTGCCCCTGCTTGTGTTAATTTACTCGTTAACGCAGCCGCTTTAAAAACAGCAATACCTCCTGTTACACATAGAAGTATCTTTTTCCCTTTTAGCATATGACTCGTCCTCTTTCTTTTTCAAACTTATTCTGCTGAAATGTATTCATTCCAGCTCGTCAGTGCTAGTATTTCATCAAACAAAAACCTATTTCTTTTTAGCTCTATCGTAAAAAAATAACAACCTACTTGTAAATAGGTTGTTACCGTTACATAGAAAAGTATAAAGTCTATGTTTTCATTTGTCGAAAAGAATGCCTTACTCAGACACTTTCTCTTCGCTTGGTACATAATTTAACGCTTCCGCATCAATTTCTTCCAATGCTTTACCTACACATTTATGAGAAACAGGATTTTCAACAACACAGTTGTTAGCCATTTGCATTTCACGAGCGCGTTTTGCAGCTACCGTTACTAATGTATATTTAGAGTCGATTTTTTTTAGTAATGAATCAATTGATGGATTTAACATATTATATACCCTCCGTCATTTCTTTATAATATTTCGCTACTCTTTCTCGGCGGCAATGTTCACCAACCACAATAGCTTTAATGCGCTCACAAGCAAGTTCTACTTTATCATTTTCTACTACATAGTCATAAGCGTCCATCATCTCGATTTCTTCTTTTGCTACAGTTAAACGATTTTCAATAACATCGTCAGTCTCTGTACCACGACCAACGATTCGGTTCTTTAGTTCTGATAAACTTGGAGGAGCTAAGAAAATAAATACACCTTCTGGGAAAGCTTTCTTTACTTGAATTGCTCCTTGTACTTCAATTTCTAAGAACACATCTTTTCCTTCTTGCAATGTCTTTTCAACATAATCGATTGGTGTTCCATAGTAATTCCCAACAAACTCTGCCCATTCAAGCAACTTTTCGTCCCGAATCATTTCTTCAAACTCTTCTCTCTCTTTAAAGAAATAATCCACACCATCCACTTCACCTTCACGTGGTTTACGTGTCGTTACTGAAATAGAGTATTGAAATTTTGTATCTTCATGGCTAAACAATTCTTTTCGAACTGTCCCTTTCCCAACGCCAGAAGGTCCTGAAAGAACGATGAGCAACCCTCTTCTACTTCTCATAAATATGTAAAACCTACCCTTCCTCACTTAAATCTTCTTTATTATTTAAACGATGTGCAATCGTCTCTGGCTGAATTGGACTTAGTACAATATGCCCATCATCCATAACAATAACCGCCCTTGTTTTTCTCCCATACGTAGCATCTAGTAACACGTTATGTTCACGCGCTTCCTGTACCGTTCGTTTAATAGGAGCTGACTCCGGACTTACAATTGCAATAATTCGATGAGCAGATACAATGTTTCCGTATCCAATATTTAAAAACCGCATGGCCATAGTTTGCGCCTCCTAGTAAGTCTATCCGATTTCTCCACCACGTATAACTTTATATATTTTTTGACAGCTACTCAATATTTTGTACCTGTTCACGAATTTTTTCAAGGTTATTTTTCATTTCTACAACATATTTTGAAATTGTTAAGTCGTTTGCCTTAGAACCAATCGTGTTAATTTCCCGATGCATCTCTTGTACAATGAAGTCCATTTTTCTACCAACAGGTTCCTCAATTGCAAGCGCTTCATGAAATTGATCTAAATGGCTTTGCAAGCGAACCAATTCTTCATGAATATCACAGCGCTCCGCAAATATCGCCACCTCTGTCAGCAACCTTTGTTCATCTAACTCCTGATTATGTAATTCCTTTAAGCGATTTTCCAATCGTTCACGATACTTTTGAGTAACAATTGGTGCATGCGGAATAATCGCATTGACACAATCGTGAATTTCTTGTAAACGATGTGCTATATCTTTATGTAATCGTTCTCCTTCGCCATCTCTCATCGTTTTTAACATACGAGCAGCTTGGCGAACAGCTTCATATAAACTTTGTTCAAATTGTTCATTTACATTTTCCATTTCTTCAATCGCCGTTACTTCTGGCATCGCCATTAATTGTTGAAGTGTAATGGAATCTTGTAGTTGAAATTTCGTTTTCACATCTTCCATAATGGATTTATACTGTTCAAGAAGCGACCAATTCACACTTAACTTTCTTTCAACAAGAGCTTCTCCTGTAATAATAACGGACACTTCAATGCGCCCACGGCGAACTTGCTCTGCAATTAACTTACGAATTTTATCTTCAAAAACCATCATTTGTTTCGGAAGTCGAATGTTCATCTCTAAAAAGCGATGATTCACTGACTTCATTTCTACTGTGATTTGAAAAGCTTCGTTTTCTACTTTTGACCTTCCAAACCCTGTCATGCTAGAAATCATTTTTATCACATCCACGCCATGAAATAACTCAATGAAAAAGGTAATAGAGATGCAACTCTACTACCTTTTGTAAATTATATCACATTTTCATATCATTGACTATTTCAAGTTTACACTCTTCTTATATAAGAAAGGCTTTTTCTTTTTCTCTTTCTTCCCCGTTAATAAAGATCCAACTAATAAGAATGTTGGAATAGATGATAAACCTACAATTAATAACCAATCCCTCGCCTGAATTGGCATTGTACTAAAAATCGGTTGCAATGGTGGATAATAAATAACCACAAGCATTAGTAACACTGAAATAATAACTGCTCCAACCAAATACATATTCCCAAAAGGATTACGATGGAATATAGAGTGTTCACTCCGGCAGTCAAATACATGAATAAGCTGTGCTAAAACGAGTGTAGCAAAAGCTACTGTTTGCGCATATTTCAATTCACTTGGATGCTGATTAAACGCAATAATAAATGCAAGTAAGGTTACAATCCCTATTAAAAATCCTCGGCTCACAATTTTCCAAGCCAACCCTCTTGCAAACACCCCTTCTTTCGGATGCCGTGGATTTTTTCGCATTACATCTCCTTCAGCTGCATCTAATCCTAGTGCCATTGCCGGTAAACCATCTGTTACTAAATTCACCCATAAAATTTGAATCGGAACCATCGGGAGTGGCAATGCAAGCATCATCGCAAATAACATAACCAAAATTTCCCCAACATTTGATGCTAATAAATAACGAATGAATTTTCTAATATTTTCATATATATTTCTACCTTCTTTAATTGCCGATTTAATTGTAGCAAAATTATCGTCTAATAATATGAGAGATGAAGCCTCCTTTGCTACATCCGTTCCTGTAATCCCCATCGCTATCCCGATATCAGCTGTTTTTATTGCTGGGGCATCATTCACTCCGTCACCTGTCATTGCAACAATATGATCTTTATTTTGAAGAGCCTTTACGATTTTTAACTTATGTTCCGGTGATACACGTGCAAATACATAAGTATCTTCTACAATATCTTCTAGTTCACCTACAGACATATTTGCTAATTCCACACCTTCTACAACGCGGCCGTTTTGTGGTAAAATTCCTAACTGTTCTGCAATAGCCATTGCTGTTACTTTATGATCTCCCGTAATCATTACCGTTTTAATACCAGCTTCTTTACACTCTTTTACAGCCTGTTTCACTTCCGGTCTTGGCGGATCGATCATCCCTTGTATCCCGACAAGCATGAAGCCTTTTTCTACTTCTCTTTCATGTTCAATTGAATCTGTTACTTTTAAAGCCCTAAATGCAACAGCAATCGTTCGAAGCGCTTGGCTTCCAAGGTTATGAATTGCTGCCTGCACTTCTTTACGATATAACTCACTTAAAGGCTGCTGTTTATCCCCCCATAAAATGGTTTGACTCATTTGCAAAAGAACATCAGGTGCTCCTTTTGTGACTACAAATTTTTTACCATCACGATCACGAACGATAACACTCATCATTTTACGTGTGGAATCAAAAGGGAACTCATGAATAATTTCAAACTTCTCTTTTAAAGCTTCACGCGATATTCCCGCTTTCATCGCCGCTGCAATGAGTGCACCTTCTGTAGGATCTCCATCTAGGACATACGTTTTTTTCTTTTTTACAATGTTCGCGTTATTGCATAGACACCCAAATGTTAACAATTGATATAACGACCTTGTAGCTGCCGGATTAACCTTCTGCTCACCTTTCATAAACGATCCAGTAGGCTCGTATCCTTGCCCCGTTACATGCCATGTTTCGCCACCTGACCACATATGTGTTACCATCATTTTATTTTGTGTCATCGTTCCTGTTTTGTCCGAGCAAATAACAGAAGCACATCCTAACGTCTCTACTGCTGGTAATTTTCGAACAATCGCCCTCTTTTTAATCATGCGCTGTACACCAAGTGACAATGCGACCGTAACAATTGCCGGTAATCCTTCTGGAATTGCTGCAACAGCAAGTGACACACCCGCTAAGAACATATGGTACACTTCATTCCCTTGATATACCCCAGCTAGTACAACAAGTGCTGTTAAAATAAGGGCAACAATGATTAAAATCTTTCCAAGTTGTTCTAACCTTCTTTGTAATGGTGTTTCCATTTGCTCCGCATTTTGTAACATATTTGCAATTTGTCCCATTGCAGTATTCATTCCTGTCCCTACTACTACGCCTATCCCTGATCCTCTCGTTATCATCGTTCCCATAAAAGCCATATTTCTTTGATCACCAATCGCAACATTTTCACCTTGTAATGCTTCTACTTTCTTTTGAACAGGTACAGATTCACCTGTTAACGCTGATTCTTCGATATATAAACTGGATGCTTCAATAAGACGAATATCTGCTCCAATACGATCCCCGCTAGAAAATTTAATGACATCACCAAGAACAAGAGCTTTTGATGGTACCTTTATCCATTTTCCATTTCGTAAAACTGTCACTTGCGGGGCGGCTAGTTCCTTTAAAGCTTCAAGTGACTTTTCTGCTTTTCGTTCCTGAAAAAAACCAAGAATCCCATTAATAATCACAATTGCCACAATTGCAATTGCATCAATATACTCTCCTAAAAATGCTGAAATAATCGTTGCACCGAATAAAACAAGCACCATAAAATCTTTAAATTGTGATAAAAATACAACGAGTGCAGAAGGCCGCTTTGCTTCTTGTAATTCATTTGGGCCTAGCTTCTTTAATCGCCCTTCCGCTTCTTGCTCTGACAATCCTACCTTCACATTCGTATTCGTTCTTTCTTCCACTTCATTTGCACGCATTTCATACCAATTCATCTCGCTATCGACCTCCTGATTGCAGACATGCTCTAATGAAAGCTTATTCAGCCCCGTCCAAAAAAATGCTATAATTAATATTTAGTTAGAAAGGAGTGTTCATAATGGCATTCGATGGATTATTTACAAGAGCGATTACACATGAAATTACAAATTCTCTTCAAACAGGAAGAATTTCGAAAATATATCAACCTTCAAAATATGAGATTTTGTTACATATTCGAGCGAACGGAAAAAATCAAAAACTGCTTCTTTCCGCGCATCCTACATACGCACGTATGCATCTTACAAATCAAAGTTATGATTCACCGGCATTACCACCAATGTTTTGTATGCTTCTTCGCAAACATTTAGAAGGTGGATTTATTGAGAAAATTGAACAAATCGATTTAGAACGAATCATTCAAATTACCGTTCGAAGCCGTAACGAAATTGGGGACGAATCGTTAAAAACATTAGTTATTGAAATAATGGGGCGTCACAGCAATATTATTTTAGTAGACACGAAAACGAATAACATTTTGGATAGCTTAAAGCATGTTTCTTTAGCGGTCAACCGGCATCGTACTGTATATGCTGGCGCAGAATATGTTGCACCACCATCACAGCATAAAATCAATCCCTTGCAGATTGAAACACAAGAGGAGTTTATTAGGCCACTAGACTTTTTAGCAGGAAATATGGATAAACAACTCGTTGGGGCCTTTATGGGGCTTTCTCCGCTATTTGCTAAAGAAGTTGTAAAAAAAGCTGGTATGGTAAATGAAAGTGCATTATCAGAAGCGTTTTTCACATTACAAAAACCATTGCAGGTACACCAATATGAACCAACAATGATAACAGTAGACGGAAAAGAATTCTTTTATCTATTTCCTCTCGCTCACTTAAAAGGTGATGAGAAAACATTTTCATCTGTTAGTGAATTATTAGATCGTTTCTTCTTCGGAAAAGCAGAGCGCGACCGCGTAAAACAACAGGCACATGATTTAGAACGATTTATGCACAATGAAAAAACAAAGAATGAAAAGAAATTAATTAAATTACAAAAAACACTACAAGATGCTGGGAAAGCTGATAAATATCAATTATTCGGTGAACTCCTTACAGCTAACATGTATGCATTAAAAAAAGGCGACAAAGAAATTGAAGTTGTCAACTACTACGATGAAAATGGTGGAACAGTAAAAATTACATTAGATCCACTAAAAACACCGTCAGAAAACGCACAACGTTATTTCCAAAAGTATCAAAAAGCAAAAAATTCTGTCGCAATCGTAAAAGAACAAATTGAAAAAACAAATGAAGAAATCATTTACTTTGATAGCCTACTTCAACAAATGGAGGCCGCTTCTTCAAAAGATATTGAAGAAATCCGTGAAGAATTGGCTGAAGAAGGTTATATGCGTAATCGCAAATCGAAAAACACAAAGAAAAAGCAGGCAAAGCCAGTACTAGATAAGTATATCGCCAGCGATGGAACTGAAATTTTAGTTGGTAAAAACAATAAACAAAACGACTATTTAACAACGAAATTTGCACGCCGTGATGAAATTTGGTTACATACAAAAGATATTCCTGGTTCTCATGTTGTCATTCGCTCATTAGAACCTACCGAAGAAACTTTATTAGAAGCTGCCAAACTTGCTGCTTATTACAGCAAAGCAAAGGACTCTAGCTCTGTTCCTGTAGATTTCACAAAGATTCGTCATGTTAAAAAACCGAGTGGTGCCAAACTTGGATTTGTTACATACGATAATCAACAAACACTGTATGTAACGCCTGATGCCGATATGGTGATGAAGTTAAAAGCTTAAATATAAAAACGCAATGATCTTAATCAATCATTGCGTTTTTTATTTACTCCTCTCGCTCTCTCTGGACAATATACTGATAAAAAAATTGACACTTTATCTCTATATTGTCAAAATCCAGACACATACATAATTCCTCTCTTATTTTTTGACACGTTATACATGAATTAGCACTTGTTATAAGTTGGCACAATTATTGTTTTTATATTAAGGAGATGAAAGGAAGGGATTAAAATGACTTTAAGAATAAAAAATCCACGAACAACTACATTAATACGTAATAGACTAATTATTCATTACAAAAGCGATTAGAGACCTTATTGTTATTGGTTAATCTATCCCCTATGTAACGATTTTTTCTTTTAACATATGGAATTTCACCTTCTCTATCTAACAGGAATTTCTTTCTGCATAGAGAAATCTTTCTCTGAAGAGATTATTTACTAGGAGGAATTTCTATTGAATTTTGTAATTGATAAAATGGACGGATTAAACGTAGAATTTTCAAAACTTGTTTCAATGATGAATTATGCTCGTTATACAACTATGCAAGCTGTACAAGACTTAACAATTGAAGAACTGGATTATTTGTACGATGATGAGGCGAATTCCATTGGTATGCTTTTATATCATATGGCTGCAATCGAATTTTACTATCAAATTCATACTTTTGAGGATCGGGAACCAACAGAAGCTGAATTAAAACACTGGTTACCAGGGATTGAATTAGGTGATCTCGGACGTCAAACGATTAAAAATCATCCATTAGACTACTACATACATACGTTAGAAGAAGTTCGCGCTAAAACAATTGCAACGTTTCAATCACTGCCTGATGAATGGCTATATCAAACGACACCGTTTTGGCATGACAAACCAGCAAACAACTATTTCAAATGGTTTCACGTCTTTGAAGATGAAATCAATCATCGCGGACAAATTCGATTAATTAAAAAGATGCAAAAAGCTCATTCAGTAAAATAATAAATTCTCAAAAACTTATTTTCTTGAGCATAAGCCCCTCCTTTTATGCCATTTTCAGTTTTTTTGTATTATACCATCCATTTATCCCGCTATTTTTGGGCAGTGAGACCCCCACCTCAAAGTTCAGCGAAAGCAAAGAAGTTAGGTGGGGGGCGGGCTGATAATCAGTGGGGGATGAAGAAAACCCCACTGATTAAAGTTTCACTTTATCCATCTTGTCAGTTCAGTACATGAAATTATAACTCTCTTGTATCAATCAATGATCTTACAACCTTGAATATAAAGAATTAGGAAAAGATGACTCCAATTTATTTCAAGTCATCTCTCTTATTCCTATTCATACATTCCTCTATTTTCATAGACTATGAATCTGCAACAACTTAGATTGAACTTTCTCATAAAAAGTAGGCAACTCTTTTAATGGATCACGAAATGTCAATAACACTAGATCAACCCCAATTTCTTCTAGTTGTTGAATTTTTTTGGTGACTTGTTCATAAGAACCAATTAAACCCGTACGGAATCCTTCATTAGCTGCAACAAAGTCACTAATTTCTGTTGCGTTTGCCCACATGCCTTTTGCATTTCCCACTTTTTCTTTAAATTTTTGAATTACATTTTCATCTGCATGAGTAACAATCGTTTGTAATTCTTGTTTTGCTTCTTCTTCTGTTTCTCTAGCAATTACAAATGCATTTACAGCAAATCGTACTTTCCGGTTATAACTTTTAGCAATTTTACTGACCTCCTGTACCTGCGCTATTAACTCTTCCTGTGGAGCGCCGTTTATAAAATACCAATCCGACAACCTTCCTGCCATTTTTCTAGCTTCCTCAGAATTCCCTCCCTGAAAAATTTTAGGATAAGGCTTTTGTACGGGTTTTGGTTCCATTTGCGCATGTTTGAGAGAATAGTAATCTCCTGTAAATGTAACATCTTTTTGTTGCCATAAGCTTTTCAAAACTTCTAAATACTCTTCAGAGCGTTTATACCTTTCTTCATGAGTAATCCACGGAATTCCAAAGGCTTCTTGCTCACCTTGAAACCATCCACTTACTAAATTAATATGCCATCTTCCTCCGCTAATAACATCAATTGTTGCTCCGATTTTCGCTAAAGTGGCAGGAGGAATAAAACCAGGCAAAACGGCACTAATAAAATGAATATGCTCTGTTTCTACTGCTAAAGCCGCAGTGATACTCAAAGGATCTAATTGACCACTAGTGTCATCTCCTCCACCAATTTTTCCGATATATCGAACTGGAAACAGTATAAACTCTACTCCCAATCGATCTGCAAGCAAGGTTAAATCCCTATTATATTCATAAGACCATTCTGTAATCTGTTCCACGCTTGCACGCAAGAAACCACCTGAAACATTATATCCCCATGTAGCAAACTCCATATCCCGTTCCCTCCTACTCAAGCTAATACTTCATTAGATTTAAACAGCGGCATTACTAATTCTCCAAAACGCTCTACTTCTTCTAAATGAGGATATCCTGACAAAATAAAATGAGTAACACCAAGATCAATATATTCTTGTAACCCTTCTCTTACTTGCTTCGGTGTTCCCACTATCGCTGTTCCTGCCCCTTTCCGTACTGTTCCAATCCCAGCCCATTTATATTTTCCAAAACGATAATCGCCGGTTAACAAATTATTCATACGCTTTTGCGCAACAGAATCAGCTTCCTTATAGTACGTATTCATCTTATTCTTAACTTTAGTGTTCACTTCACTGAGAAGATGATGAGCTGCCTTCCAGGCTTCTTCTTCAGTATCACGTACAATAATATGAATACGAATCCCAAACTCTAATGAACGATTATATGCTTTCGCTCTTTCTTGTACATCTTGCAACTGCTGTCTAATTTCATTTGCAGGTTCACCCCATTGTAAATATACATTCGCATATTTAGCAGCTACTTCTTTTGCTGCGTGAGACGAACCTCCAAAATAAATAGGAAGGTTTCGATTTTGATAGTTTTTCGGAATTAAATTTGCTTTCTCTACTTTATAAAAGTTAGATTGATAATCAACTAATTGTCCCTTCCACAAATTTGTTATAATATCTAAAAATTCATCTGCCCGTTCATAGCGAAGATCATGTTCTAAAAAATCACCATCTTGTCCTAACTCAACAGAAGACCCACCTGCTACAAGATTTACCATTAATCGCCCTCGGCTAAACTCATCCAAAGTAGAAGCCATTTTTGCAGCTACTGTAGGAGAAATAAAACCAGGTCGAAATGCCACTAATGGAGAAATAGATTTTGTTGCATGAATAATAGCTGATCCAACCATCCACGCATCTAAATAAGGTGTTCCTGTTGGAATTAAAATCCCATCAAAATGTGCTTCTTCTGCTTTTTGGGCAATAGACACCAGGTAATCAAGTGTAGGTGGTCGTTCTGGCTTTTGCGTACCAACATATTGTCCATCACCACTAGTAGGGGCAAACCAATAAAATTGAATTGTCATATTTTATACTCCTCCCTCTTCAAAGAAATGGTGTTAGTTGTTTTGTGAGCTTTTTCGTATCATATCCTTGATACTGAGCTGCAAACGTCCGAACTGGGTCACCTGAATAATATCTTTCATACAACTCATGCCGTGCACCAAGTGGACTACCAATGATATCCCAAGCTAATTTGAACAGTCGCACTTTCTTCTCTGCATTACGGTCTGCACCGTTATAGTATCGATGAAGTAGATGACCAATAGGCCCTTGTAACTCTTGCAATTCAGATGGTAATTGTAATAACCCACCTGCGCCAATTTGCTGTAAGATTTCAATAGCCCGTGGATAAAAGCGAGTTCCTAAATTTCTAGCAGTTGTTAATGGTACAATTGCTGGTAAAAATATTCCTTCATAAATTTTTGCTTGATGCTCTGCTGTTAGAAGCAATGCCTTTATAGTTTCAAGCTGCATAATCAATTCTGCTAACTTTTCTTTCACATGCAAGAACTGTGTAACACCAATAGATACCGCAATTTCATTTCCTAAAGCTGTAATAAACTCCAATTTACTAATAAGCCTAACAACCGTTTGATGTTGGCTTAAAGCGGAGACAACAGGATCTGTCCGTGTCTTCCAAATAGCTTCCGGATCATCTTTAATAAACACTCTTTCCCATGGAATTAATACATCTTCAAAAATCACTACCGAATCCATCTCATCAAAACGGGCACTTAAAGGATGATCCTCTTCATATTCGGAGGCAAATGATTCACGGCATACAATATGGACACCAGGTGTATTTACAGAGACAGCGAACATTGTTGCATATCGAGTGTCTTCTTGTGGTCTTTTATGATATGGAAAAACAAGTAATTCATCTACATATGGAGCTGCTGTTGCAATCATTTTTGCACCTCGAACAACTATTCCATCCTCTGTTTCCTTTACAATCCTGACCATCGTATAAGGATCTATCATTTCTGATGCTTTTTTCGAACGATCAATTTGTGGATCGTGTACTGCTGTTGTAGATAACAAATCAAGCACACAACTTTTTTGATAGTACCGCTCTATCTTTTCAGCGAAATGATTCACATTTTTCCCCAAACGATGTCTACTTGCATACCATCCTGTAATGAGCGAACGTGAATATTCTGAAAGTCTACTCATCACACCAAAAGTAGCATCAGACCATACTTTATAAGCCTCTCTTTTTCTTGCCAAATCCTCAGTAGTTTTAGGTACCAAAAACGCAAGATTTGCTCTATCCTTATTTTCATCTAAAATAAAAGTAAGTTTATCTCTTGTTTCTGCGTGATTCTGCATATCTAGAAGCTTTGCAAAAGTTTGAATTGTCCCCTCAAAAGCTGGATGAGTGTCTATATTTTTTACAAGTTCTCCCTGTAACCAAACATTACGACCATCATTTAAACGGGATAGATATTTTTGACCGTAACCCACTTGTTTCATCCTCCTTTACTTGTTTATGAAACACCCGAAGCGCATCCTCTATTCTTTTATGAAGGACTTGTTTGTCATACATTTCATATTGAAAAGCAAACATCCGGACTGGATCTCCTGTATAAAACCTTTCATATAATTCATGCCGAGATCCCAGTTCACTTCCTACTAAGTCCCAAGCAAGACGAAATAATTGAACCCGCTGCTCCGCCTCAATATTTTTCCCTTTAAAATATTTATGAATCAATTCATCTATTTCACTAAATTCCCCGATGTTTCCGGAAGGTATTTGAATCAATCCGCCAGCTCCGATTTGTTGTATTACTTCTAATGCACGTGGATAAAAACGAGTTCCTAAATTTCTAGCAGTATACAATGGGGTTGCATCTGGGACAAATACACCGAATTCATTTAACTTCGCATTTACTTCAGACGCAGTCAATAAAGCTGAAATGCTTTCTACTTGCATAATCAGTTCTCCGAGCTTTTCTTGTACATGTAAGAAATGATCCGCTCCGATTGACTCCGCAACAGCAATGGCTACTCCTGTCACAAACTCTAACTTTTTCACCAATCTTACAACAGTTTGATGGTTCGCTAATTCATTTGTTTTTTGCTGTCGCTGTGCTTGCCATACTCCTTTTGCATTCCCACGAATCAACACTCTCTCCCAAGGGACAAGTACATCATCAAAAATCAACACTGCATCCATTTCTTCAAATCTAGCACTTAAAGGCAATCGATTTGCTTCTTGCTCTGCAAACGATTCACGACATACGATATGAATCCCAGGTAAATTAAGAGGTACAATCAGTAAATTTGTAGTTGAAATATCTTCATCCTTTAAACGCTGATGCGGCATAATAATCACATCATGAGAATAAGGGGCTGCTGTCGCAATCATTTTAGCCCCTCGTATTACAATCCCATCCTTTGTTTCACGGATAACACGTAAAATCACATCATCCTTTTGATTATAAATATCTGTTGATCTATCTATTTGCGGATCTAATATAGCTGTCGTAATCATCCTATTTTCATCGCGAGATTTATCGAAATATTCCGTTATTTTATCCGAAAACTGAGAATCAAACATCTGAAAATACGATTTAGATGCATACAAACCCGTTACAAGAGACCTTGCATATTCTGATAATCTACTCATCACACCGTAAGTTTGGCTCGCCCATAACTCAAAAGCTGCTTTTCTTCTTTTTAAATCTTCATGATTCTTCGGTACTAAAAAAGCATTGTGAACGTAACTTCCTGTTTTAGGACTGACGTGCCCTACTATTTTTTGAGTAGATGGATTTTCTAACGTATTCATTAAAGAGCTTAACGTTTGTAACGTTCCTTTAAAAGCTAAATTACTAGAAACAGATTGAATTCTACGACCACTTATCCAAACAGATCGATTATCATCTAAGCTTTCTATGAAACTTTTCCCAATTGATTTGGTCACTACATAGACTCCTCCTTCAACCAAAATAAAGAGGCCTTTCGTGTATATATACGAAAGGCCTCTGGCTCTCCAGTCAGCAGATTTTATACTTAATAAATAACTTTGTTCCATTCTAATACCAATAAAACAGAGGTGTCAAGTAAGAATTATTAGAATGTTTTGTCATTAAAATAAAATCAAATGAATAATTTTCCAAATAAATAGTTGCAATATGAATAGATTCCCTTTTATAATACATTTAAACCAATTAAATACATATGTTTACTGAAATTTGATTCTGACTGGATCACCAGAGGTATGAAATATATTCATACCTCTTTTCTTTTTATACGTTTATGTGCTTGAAATATTTCACCAATCCACAGACAATCTCCAGCTCAATAAAAAAATAACAAAGAAAGGAAATGATGCCACAAATGAAAAGACTATTGATTTCTATTGTTATGTTACTTTTACTCATTGGTTGTACTTCCAATTTAGAAACAAGTAAAACCGCTTCTACAAATGTATCTACTAAAAAAGAGTTAGTATTTGGATTTACTCCTGGTCCATATAGTGACCAAGTACGAAAAGTTATTAAACCCTATTTAGAAAAAAAGGGATATAAAATTTCTATTGTAGAATTTAATGATATTGTTCAACCAAACTTCGCATTATCAAAAGGCGAATTAGATGTAAATATATTCCAACACACAGCCTATTTTAAAGCTTTTACTAAAGAAAACAAATTGAACTTATCTGAAGTGTTAAAAGTCCCTACTGCACCAATGGGCTTATATTCAAAAAAACATAAATCACTAGATGAGGTGAATAGTAAAATTAAAATCACCGCACCAAACGACCCGGTAAATTTCGCACGCGGCCTTCGAATTCTTGAAGAAGTTAATTGGTTAACTCTAAAACATCAATCCTCTTACTGTATCTGAGCAAAATATATCAAAAAGAAATAAAGATTTTTCTTTTACAACTCTTGAACAACCACAGTTACCAAGATCATTAGACGATGCTGATTATGCTTTAATCAACGGGAACTTCGCAATTGCATCCGGTATTAAAATTAGCGAAGCCTTAGCAATTGAAGACCCGCCTTTTGAATATCAAAATTTAGTAGCAGTCCGTCAAGAAGATAAAAATAAACAATTTGTAAAAGACATTATTGAAGCCTATCACTCTCCAGAGTTTAAAAAACTTATTGAAACAGATCCTTCTTTTAAAGGTTTCTGGAAACCTGACTATATGAAATAACGAATACATCCCTTTAATAAGGCATTATCTATTCAACAATCGTGATGATGCCTTTTTTCTTTCATTATTAAAGTGCATGAAACTATATATTTTCTTCCTACACTCACACACTCCCAATCTCTTCATAAACTAAACTACACGAACGCCTAAAGGATGTGAGCATAATGGGAGTAGAATTAACGCTTCTGCACACCCTCTATATTCTTTGTTTACTTACAATTATCACCTTTTTTATTCTCCGAAAAGATACGACAATCATTTGTATTGTTTTTATCTTTTTATTAGCTCTAACCGCAACACATTCTATTCCTCTTGCTGTTAGCGGGATTTTTCAAAGTCTTATCTATGCCATTACCGAACTACTACCAACAATTTTAATCATCTCTATTATTGTTTCGATGAGCAATTTACTCGTGCATACCGGAATAAACGATACGATGATTTCACCATTTACAAAAATGATTCGTACCCCTACTCTTGCCTACTGGATTATCGGTCTCTTAATGATGACGATTTCTTTCTTCTTTTGGCCACCTCCTGCCGTTGCGTTAATGGGAGCAATTTTGTTACCAGTTGCCGTTCGCGTCGGTCTTCCACCAATCGGTGTGGCGATTGCCATGAACTTATTCGGACACGGGATTGCTTTATCTGGGGATTTCGTTATTCAAGGCGCTCCAAAATTAACAGCCGATGCTGCTGGTCTTCCTGTTTCCAGCGTTGTTTCTGCCAGTGTTCTTCTTGTTATCGTTATGGGTGTTGTTACAACCTCTGTCGCCTTTTTCTTCTTACGAAAAGAATTTCAAACATGTTCGCTGCATACAAGCCATGTAGAGTCAACTGCATTATCTAAAACCCTCACTTCTCTTACTCCTCGGGTCAAAAGATGGCTCGCAATTTGTATTCCTATCATTTATGCTATTGATATTCTGTGTATGATTCAATTTCATTTACAAGGAAGTGATGCAACAGCACTTATTGGTGGAACAACGGTTGTAATGATTATCATCATTTCCCTCATTGCATATAGAGGAAAAGGATTTGAAAAAACAACTGATTATTTTATCCAAGGGCTCCAATTTGGCTTTAAAATTTTCGGTCCCGTCATTCCCATTGCTTCACTTTTTTACTTAGGCGACAGCGGTTTTGTCAAAATTATTGGAGACTATTTACCAAAAGGATCGCATGGAATTATTAATGATTTAGGTGTTGCCATTTCACAAACTGTTCCTCTTAATCAATATGTCTCTGCCATTACGTTGACCGGTGTTGGTGTTATCACCGGTTTAGACGGCTCTGGATTCTCTGGTATTTCTCTTGCCGGCTCTATTGCAAATCTTTTTGGAACAGCACTTGGACAAGTAGCTGCCATTTGGACTGGAGGCGGCACCTTAATTCCTTGGGCGCTTATTCCGGCAGCAGCAATTTGTAAAGTAGATCCATTTGAACTTGCACGGCGAAATTTTATACCGGTTGTTATCGGATTATTTGTTACTACAATTTTAGCGATGTTTCTTTTATAACCGTAAGCAAGATTTTCTTTACTTACGGTTTTCTCTTGTGAATTGTTAAAATATACTGATTTCATAAAGGGATTCTAAACCATCTACCGAAATTATATTAGAACAACAATTATTCCAAAACGTTTACGAAAAACATATTACTTCGTAAGAAAAGGGGACATGACCATGAGTGAATTAATTTTCGTCTTATTTATTTGTCCATTGCTTATCTTTATTGTTTCAATAATTGGAACACGTAGAACAAGAACGTATTACGTAATGCCAATTGTAACGTTTGCTATATTTCTAATATTAGGAGTTACATTGTTTACCCCATCCTTTTTCTTTTGGGTTGGCATGTATAGCATTTTCTCATTTATCGTTTCTTATATAACTTTATTATTTGTAAAGGGATATGAAGCTGTAGAGGGAAAATACTAATATTTTTATTTAAGTTCTTTTAAGGCATAGTATTGACAATTAGTAAAAATTCAGGACTTCTATTAGATAGTCCTATTTCTTCATATACAAGTGACCATTACGAAAAAGAAATGATTAATTAAACATTCTCCTATTGAACTCCCCCCACCTCCACTTCGTTTAGAGGAGGGGGTCTTCTCGGTTAAAATGATAAAAAATCGACTTCCTTTATGTTAAGAAAGTCGATTTTTTAGGTTACTTGTTAGCTTGGATAATATATCGTCATACTTAATCGAGTTAATGTTTCTCCAGAATTATAATATGTGTGAGGTCTATCAGCCTTAAATCTGATTGAATCACCGCTTTTTAATTTATATTTGCATTCACTAACATGAATCGTTACTTCTCCATCAAAAACAGTGATAAATTCCTCAGTTCCTTCTCTATGGGAATCAGAACTTAATATCCCTTCTTTTTCAATTTCAACAGAGTAAACTTCAAAGCGTCTATCCTCTTGGAAGGGAAAGTAAGGATAGACTCTATACCTTCCATTGTCTTCAGACAGTACTTGAATTTCATTTCTTAAAACAACTGTCGTATCAGGCTGTGGATTATTTATTAGGGAAGTAAAGGAAATTTTTAATCCATTCGCTATCTTCCAAATCGTTGTAAGAGTTGGACTTGACTCTCCTCTTTCAATTTGTCCTATCATCGTTTTGCTTACTCCACTTAATTGAGAGACCTTTTCCAAACTTAATTTTTCCTTCTCTCTGATAGCTTTTAAATTCTTTGCAAGAATAAGCTGAATTTCCTCCATAAAATCACTCCTATAATATATACATTATAACGACCGTTATGTATAATAAAAAGCACAACGTTATATTGTTCATTTTGGACATTATAACATACACCAGTGAAAGAGAGGTCCAAAAATGCCTTTATTTTCATTTTTGTTATTTGTTTTTATTAGCAGTTTTACTCCAGGTCCCAATAATATCATGGCAATGACATTTGCGAATAAACATGGATTAAAGAAAACATTTACATTTTGTTTAGGAGTAAGTTTTGGATTTTTTGTTCTTACATTATTGTGTAGCTTTTTTAATATTATACTTACAAGTGTTATACCAATCATTGAATTTCCTTTAACCATTTTGGGTGTAGGTTATATGTTATACTTGGCTTTTAAAATACTTACCAGTAAAGAGAATACGGGCGAAAATGATGAAGGTAATAGAAACTTTTTCTTAATAGGTATCTTGTTACAATTTATTAATCCGAAAGGTATTCTTTTTGGGCTTACAGTAGTAACAACCTTTATTCTCCCCTATTACAATTCATATTCCAGCTATCTTCTTTTCTCATTATTTTTAGGAATGGTTGGTTTAATGAGTACGTTTAGTTGGAGTCTATTTGGCTCGGTTTTTCAAAAGCTCTTATTACAATACCGACAACAGTTTAATATAATTATGGCAGTTTTATTGGTATTTAGTGCTTTTTCAATTCTTGTCAAATAGAGTAAATACTTGAACAATGTTATTTAAAAGAAAACAAGTGATTCAATTTAGTCTATTGAGTCACTTGTTTTAGTCAAACTTGAGAGTTATTCAACTATCCTGCTCCATTCGCTTAAGTACCACTCTTCACAATTCCTTCTTTTAATCAACATAACTATCCATTTCGTATTTTGCAAAAAAACACCTTAAAAGTTGCTACAAATGATTTTGGGGAACTTTTTTAGCGTACGATAAAGCTAAATTTTTTGAAACACAAATTCCTTAGCGTACGAAATTTGTGTTTCTTTGATGCTCCCCATTACTATCAAGCTAGGATAAATGTACTTTTTCTTATCTTTCTTTTTTGTACTACAAATAATCTCATTTACTAATACAACATTACCGTGCTACAATATCATTACTAATGCCGGAAAGGATGATGGGTGGACGATGATTAACTAATCTTATTTTTAAATGTTGGAATTTGATATTTCAATTTATAAAAAATAGGATTAGTCTGCCCATTTTCCATAAGAAAGGAACGCTATTTCATACAATAGCTTATTTGGGTATAAATAATATAACGACTAATCCTGCCGAATTTAATTGGGAGGATTTTTTGTTCTCCTTTTAAAGAAAGGAATAGATAATATGAGGGAACTTTTAAAAATAAAAGATGTTTGTGTGGAAATAATGGAAAATACTCTATTAGAACAAATGAACATTACGGTGAAACAAGGAGATATTATCGGCGTCATAGGAAAAAATGGTGCTGGAAAATCCACTTTGCTACAATTAATAAATGGAAAAATAGAACCAACAAAAGGGAAATTAGACTGGCAACAGACGAATGTCACAATGGCATATGTTGAACAAGAAACAGAGGGGTTTACATCTAACGAAATCTCAGCAGTAGAAGCGGAACTTCATGCAAAATGGGGCGTACCAGCAAACGATTTTCATAAGTTAAGTGGTGGCGAAAAGCTTAAAATCCGACTCGCCAAAGGATTTGCGAAAGGAACAAACCTTCTAATACTAGATGAACCGACGAATCATTTAGATGAAAAAAGTACAGAATTTCTTATTGAACAGATAAAAAGCACTAGTGGAACAATTATCGTTGTATCGCATGATCGTTATTTCTTAGATACTGTTGCAACAAGAATTTGGTCGATAGAAGATAAAAAACTAATTGAGCATAAAGGAAATTACACGAGTTATATGCAAGCTCGAGAGCAAAAGAGGCTCACCCAGCAGCGCGAATATGAAAAACAACAAAAAAATATTGAACGTATAGAATCACAAATGAAAGAATTATCATCATGGTCGCAAAAAGCACATGCACAGTCGACAAAAAAAGAGGGTTTTAAAGAATATTATCGTGTCAAAGCAAAGCGAACAGATGCACAAGTAAAGTCGAAACAAAAACGTCTTGAAAAAGAACTTGAAAAGATGAAAACAGACCGTGTCAAGCCGGACCCTATTGTAGAGTTTTCAATTCAAACAAATAAAAAGGTAGGAAAACGTTTTTTAGAAGTAAAACAATTAAAAAAATGTTTTGAGGAACGGACATTATTTGAAAAAGTTAATTTTACAATTCAACATGGTGAAAAGATTGCAATAATGGGTCCTAATGGTTGTGGAAAAACAACATTATTGAAGGTGATTATGGGACATGAAACTGTTGAAGGTGAAGTATGGATTTCACCATCTGCAAATGTTGGTTATTTAACACAAGAAGTATTTGATTTACCTCTTGAAAAAACACCAGAACAATTATTTTATAAAGAGACTTTTGAAGAAAGAGGAAAAGTACAAAGTTTAATGAATCATTTAGGATTTAAATCTTCTCAATGGACAGAACCAATCAAGCACATGAGTATGGGAGAGCGTGTAAAGTGTAAGCTGATGACATATATATTAGATGAAAAAGATGTGCTTATTTTAGATGAGCCAACAAATCACCTTGACTTACCTTCACGTGAACAGCTTGAGAATACATTAGCACAATATAATGGTACACTGCTTGTTGTTTCACATGATCGATACTTCCTTGAAAAAACGACTACCAGCAGATTGGTGTTTTCAAACAATAGCATACAAAAACAGTCGAAAGAAACATCTCAAAAAAGAGATAATCTCGTTGAACTACGTTTAAAGCTTGAAACAGAACGACAAGAAGTTTTAGGAAAACTTAGCTTCCTAACTCCTAAAGATGAAGCATACACGGAACTTGATAAAAGATTTAAAGAACTTACGAAACAAATAAAAGAACTTTAATAAAAGGTAAGACAATATTCATCTATCCCTATTAAAAAACGACCGCGTTTCCCCCCGCGGTCGTTTTTTTATCATTACGCTGTAATCCAAGCCTCATCAGCTGGATTTTTACGCCATTCTTGTAATTTCTTCGTTTCAGCTTGTCCGATCATACCTTTTTCTGCTGCAACTTCAGTTAATGTGCTGTAGTCGCTTAAAGAATATGATACTACGTTTGCTGCTGCTAGTTTTTCTTTTCCTGCTTCAAGCTCGTATGTGAAGATTGATACGATTCCTAATACTTCACAACCTGCTTCACGAAGTGCTTCTACACATGTAATTGCACTACCGCCAGTTGAAATTAAGTCTTCTACTACTACTACTTTTTGACCCTTTTCAGCTTTTCCTTCGATTTGATTTCCTTTACCGTGACCTTTTGCTTTACTACGTACGTAGCACATTGGTAAATCCATACGATCGCTTACCCATGCTGCGTGTGCAATACCAGCAGTTGCTGTTCCTGCAATAACTTCTACAGTTGGGAAGTGTTCTTTAATTAACTCTTCTAATCCAGCTGCAATTGCCTGGCGTACTTTTGGATAAGATAAAGTTAAACGATTATCACAATAAATTGGTGATTTCATACCAGAAGACCAAGTAAATGGATCATTCGGTTGTAAAAATACTGCTCCAATTTCTAATAAATGCGATGCGATTCCCTTTTTCATATTGTTACACCTTCCCACTGTTGTTTTACTGTTTTATACGCTTCAAGCGGATTTTCTGCTTTTGTAATACTACGTCCTACTACGATGTAGCTTGAACCAAGTTCCCTCGCACGTTTCGGTGTTGCCACGCGCACTTGATCATTTACGTCATCACTTGCAAGACGAATCCCCGGTGTTACTGTTACAAATCCAGGTCCACATACTTCACGTAACTTTGGTACTTCTAACGTTGAACATACAACGCCATCAAGTCCACTTTCTTTCGTTAATTTTGCATAATGAGCAACCGCTTCTTCTAACGTTTTCTCAATACCAATCTCTTTTTTCATCATAGCTTCCGAAGTGCTTGTTAGTTGTGTAACTGCAATACAAATCGGTCTCTCTTTTCCTTCTGGCTTACCTTCCTCTAATCCCTCAAGCGCAGCTTTCATCATGCTGCTTCCCCCAGCAGCATGAACATTTACCATATCAACATCTAGACTAGCTAGGCTGCGCATTGCGCTTTTTACTGTATTCGGAATATCATGAAGCTTTAAATCTAGAAAAATTTGATGCCCTTTTTCTTTTAGGTACGTAATAATAGCAGGTCCCTCTTTATAGAATAGCTCCATACCAACTTTGACAAATAACTGTTCCCCTTCAAAATGGCCTAAAAACTGTTCTACCTCTGCCTTACCTGGAAAATCCAGTGCAACGATTAGTGACTGTGACATGATTATTTCCAGCTCCTTCCCTGGCATTCCGAAATGTGTTCAAACCCTAACTCATCTAATAATGCTGGTAATTCTTCAATAATTGTTGGACATACGAACGGATCTACAAAGTTCGCTGTACCAACTGCAACTGCACTTGCGCCAGCGTAGAAGAATTCAATTACATCTTCCGCTGTTTCAATACCGCCCATTCCGATAATTGGAATGTTAACCGCTTGGCTTACTTCATGTACCATACGAATTGCTACTGGCTTAATCGCAGGACCTGATAATCCACCTGTACGGTTTGCTAAAATTGGTTTAGCTGTTTTTAAATCTAGACGCATACCAAGCAATGTATTAATCATCGTTAAACCGTCTGCACCTGCATTTTCAATCGCTTTTGCAATTTCCACAATGTTTGCCACGTTCGGTGACAACTTCACGTATACAGGCACTTCAGAAACCTCTTTTACTCGCTTCGTTAAATCAGCAGCAACTTCAGGATTTGTACCAAAGGCGATACCACCTGTTTTTACGTTTGGACAAGAAATATTTAATTCTAGTGCATGGACATTAGGCGCTTTAGAAATTTCCTTTGCAACCGCTACATAATCCTCAGCTTGTGAACCTGCAACGTTCGCAATAATTGGGAGATCAAATTGTTCTAACCATGGTAATTCAGAATTCATTACTTTTTCTAAACCTGGGTTTTGAAGTCCGATTGCATTTAACATTCCGCCCGGTGTTTCAGCAACACGAGGCGTTGGATTTCCATAGCGTGGTTGTTCTGTCGTCGCTTTAATCATGATTGATCCGAGTACACTTAAATCGTAAAACTGTGCATATTCACGACCAAACCCAAAGCATCCAGATGCCGGTATAATTGGATTTTTTAATGATAATCCCGGTAATTCAACTTGCAATCTGTTCATAGTACAACCTCCCCGATTGGAAATACTGGTCCGTCGCTACACACCTTCTTGTAAGAATGTCCACTTGGATCTTCTTTCAAATGGCATACACATGCGAAACAAGCTCCAATACCACAACCCATACGTTCCTCTAATGAAATATAGGCTTTTCTCTCTTTGTAACGTCCTTCTAATGCACGAAGCATCGCTAAAGGTCCACATGAATATAAAATGTCAAAGTCGATTCCATAATTATCGATTACATCTGTTACAAATCCTTTTGTACCATGTGTACCATCGACTGTTGCAACGTACGTATCACCAAGTTCTGCAAATTTTTCTTCATAGAAAACAACATCTTTCGTTTGAAAACCTAAGATGTGAATCACACGTACACCTTTTGCAACGAGGCGCTGTGATAATTCATAAAGTGGTGGTACACCAATTCCCCCGCCTACTAATAAAGCTGTTTGTCCAGCTTCTGCTTCTTCTACAGGAAATCCATGGCCTAATGGTCCTAATACGTCTACCATTTCACCCTGTTTTCTAGTCGCTAATGTTTTTGTCCCTTGTCCCTCCGCACGATATAGCATTGTAAATTCGTTCTTCTCTTGATCTACATTACAAATACTAATTGGGCGGCGCAGAAGGGGCGCAATGCCCTCTGCTACCTTAATGTGTACAAACTGCCCTGGTTCGTTCATTTGCTGTACTAAAGTTCCTTGAAGCACTAATTCGTAAATGTTTTTTGCGATTTCTTTTTGATTAACGACGATCATATTTTGCTTTTGCATCATGCATGTACCACCTCGTGACGCTTTGTTTGCGTAATTTCTTTCATTGAATGAGCTGAGAATGTCATAGATTCTAATACTCGTAAGATTGCTCTTGTTGTATCAAGTGATGTTAAGCAAGCCACACCATTTTCTACTGATTCACGGCGAATGCGGAAACCATCACGCGCTGGTTGTTTTCCTTTTGTTAATGTATTGATTACAAACTGTGCTTTTCCTTGACGGATAATATCAAGTAAGTTGTAGTCTTCAGAATCAATTTTGTTTACAACTTGCACTGGAATATTTTTCTCTGTTAAGGATTTTGCTGTTCCCGCTGTTGCTAATAAGTTATAGCCGATTTCGTGGAAACGTTTTGCAATTTCCATCGCTTCTTCTTTATCTTTATCCGCTACAGTAATGATTACTGATCCGTGCGTTGGAATGTTAATTCCAGAAGCAACTAGCCCTTTGTATAATGCTTTTTCAAGTGTTAAGTCTTTACCCATTACTTCCCCTGTTGATTTCATTTCAGGTCCTAATGTTGTATCAACTGAGCGTAGTTTCGCAAACGAGAATACTGGAGCTTTCACATACACTTCCTTCTCTTCTGGGTGATATCCAGTTCCATATCCTTGTTCTACAAGGTTTTGACCTAAAATAACTTTCGTTGCAACATTCGCCATCGGTACGCCTGTAATTTTACTTAAGAATGGTACTGTACGGCTCGCACGTGGATTTACTTCAATTACATACACTTGATCTTTGAATACTACAAACTGGATATTTAGTAATCCAACAATATTCAAACCTTTTCCAAGTGCAATTGTATGTTCAATAATTTGTTCTTTTAGTTTCTCAGATAAGCTTTGTGGTGGATATACTCCAATTGAATCCCCAGAGTGAACTCCAGCGCGCTCAATATGTTCCATAATACCTGGAATAAATACATTCTCACCATCTGAAATTGCATCTACTTCAATTTCTTTACCAACCATATAACGGTCGATTAATACTGGGTGATCCGCATGAACTTTAACTGCATTTTTCATGTAGTGCAGTAGTTCTTCTTGACGATATACGATTTCCATCGCACGTCCGCCTAGTACGTAAGACGGTCTTACTAATACTGGGTAACCAATTTCTTCAGCGATTGCTACCGCTTGTTCTACAGTTGTTGCTGTTTTACCAACTGGTTGTGGGATACCTAGTTGTGTTAATGCAGCTTCGAATTTATCACGATCTTCTGCACGGTCTAAATCCTCAAGTGATGTTCCTAAAATTTTCACACCGTGTTCTTCTAACTTCGCCGCTAAGTTAATTGCCGTTTGTCCACCGAACTGAACGATAACACCTTCTGGCTGTTCTAAATCAATGATGTGCATTACATCTTCGATTGTTAATGGTTCAAAGTATAATTTGTCAGAAATACTGAAGTCTGTTGAAACAGTTTCTGGATTGTTGTTAATGATGATTGCTTCATATCCAGCCTCTTTAATTGCCCATACTGAGTGAACTGTTGCGTAGTCAAACTCCACACCTTGACCGATACGGATTGGACCAGATCCTAGTACAACTACACTTTTACGATCTGTTACAATTGATTCATTCTCATCACCATATGTGCTGTAGTAGTAAGGTGTTGCAGATTCAAACTCTGCCGCACAAGTATCTACCATTTTGAATACTGGTGTCATATTATTTTCTTTACGCATATCGTAAATTTCGCGCTCAGTTTTATTCCAAGCAGCTGCAATGTAGTGATCACTAAAGCCCATTTCTTTCGCAGATTGTAATACTTCCTTATTTCCTACATTCGCTTTTACTTCGCGTTCCATGTTTACGATGTTTTCAACTTTTTGTAAGAAGAAGAAGTCCATTTCACACCAAGAGTTGATTTCTTCTTTCGTTACACCTTGGCGAATCGCTTCTGCTACAACGAACAGTCGCTCATCATCCGCTTTAATAATGCGTTTTTTCATCGTTTCTTTGTCAAGCTCTTTTAAGTGATCTAACTCTAGGTGGTAAATACCAAGCTCTAAAGAGCGAACTGCTTTTAATAGTGATTCCTCTAAGTTACGTCCGATTGACATAACTTCACCAGTTGCCTTCATCTGTGTACCAAGCGTTCTGTTCGCTGATTCAAACTTATCAAATGGCCAACGTGGAATTTTTGAAACAACATAGTCTAATGCTGGCTCGAAGCAAGCATATGTTTTTTGTGTTACTGGGTTTACAATTTCATCTAATGTTAAGCCGACTGCAATTTTCGCTGCTAATTTCGCAATTGGATATCCAGTTGCTTTAGATGCTAGTGCAGATGAACGACTTACACGTGGGTTTACTTCGATTACATAGTATTGGAAGCTATGTGGATCAAGTGCAAGCTGAACGTTACATCCACCTTCAATTCCTAATGCACGAATGATTCGTAATGATGTGTTACGTAACATTTGATATTCACGGTCACTTAACGTTTGGCTCGGTGCTACAACGATAGAATCACCTGTGTGAACCCCAACTGGGTCGATATTTTCCATGTTACATACTACGATTGCGTTATCATTTGAATCACGCATTACTTCATATTCAATTTCCTTACAGCCAGCAATACTTTTCTCTAATAAACATTGTGTTACTGGGCTATGTTTTAAACCACTTGTTACGATTTCAATTAACTCTTCTTCGTTATGGCAAATACCGCCGCCAGTTCCTCCTAATGTGAATGCTGGACGAACAATTACTGGATAACCGATTTCTTTTACGAATTCATATGCTTCATCAAGGTTATGAATAATTTCACTTGGTGGTGTTGGTTCATTTAAATCTTGCATTAAGGTACGGAATAAATCACGATCTTCCGCTTGCTCGATTGCTGATAATTTTGTTCCTAAAATTTCAACTCCGCACTCGTCAAGTACGCCTGATTTTGCAAGTTCAACAGCCATGTTTAAACCTGTTTGACCACCTAATGTTGGTAAGATTGCATCTGGACGTTCTTTACGAATAATACGGCTTACGAATTCTAATGTTAATGGCTCAATGTATACTTTATCTGCTGTTGCAGTATCCGTCATAATTGTTGCTGGGTTAGAGTTAACAAGGATTACTTTGTAACCTTCCTCTTTAAGAGATTGACAAGCTTGTGTACCAGAGTAGTCAAACTCCGCTGCTTGCCCAATTACAATTGGTCCTGATCCGATTACTAAAATTGTGTTAATGTCTAGGCGTTTTGGCATAACTCTTCCCCTTCTTTCTTGAAGTTTTCAATCATTGCTAAGAAATCTTCGAATAAATCATTTGCATCTTCTGGTCCTGCTGAAGCTTCTGGATGGTATTGTACTGTAAATGCTGGGAACTTCGTATGACGAAGCCCTTCTACTGTTCCATCATTTAAAGCAACATGTGTAATTTCAAGCTCTGTATTTTTAACTGATTCTTCTTCTACTGCATAACCATGGTTTTGAGATGTAATTGCTACTTTTCCAGTTGCAAGATGTTTTACTGGATGATTTAAACCACGGTGACCGAATTTCAACTTACTTGTATTCGCACCAGATGCTAGAGCAAACAATTGATGTCCTAGGCAAATCCCGAATAAAGGAACTTTACCGATAATGTCTTTTAACATTTCGATTGCTTCTGGTACATCTTTTGGATCTCCAGGCCCATTACTTAACATAATTCCATCTGGGCTAAGGCGTAAAATTTCTTCTGCTGATGTATTGTAGGGCACAACGATTACATCACAGTCACGTTTATTTAGTTCGCGCAAAATACCGTGCTTCATTCCAAAGTCCACAAGTACAACGCGGTAGCCACGGCCTGGGCTTGGATATGGATCTTTTGTTGATACGCGTTTTACATGATCTGTAAAGACTGTTGCTTTTAATTGACTTACGATATAGTCTACATCTGCATCCATGTTACAAAGACGTCCGCGTAATGTTCCATATTGACGAATTTTTCGTGTTAATTTTCTAGTATCAATTCCTGCAAGTCCTGGAATGTTTCTTCCTTTTAAATACTCATCTAATGAAATTTCATTACGGAAGTTCGATGGGTGATCACAAATTTCATTTACGATTAAGCCGTGTACAGATGGCTGAATCGATTCAAAGTCGTCACGGTTAATTCCGTAGTTTCCGATTAATGGGTACGTAAATGTTACAATTTGACCGCAGTATGATGGATCAGATAATGTTTCTTGGTATCCTGTCATTCCTGTTGTAAATACGACCTCACCTGATTTTTCAATTTCTCCGCCGAAACCTTTTCCAATTAATACTGTTCCATCTTCTAAGATAAGCTGTCTTTTCATACTAATGCACTCTCCTTTTGCCATGCGATCTTACCGCCAACTACTGTCATAACCGGCCATCCTTGGCATTTCCAACCTGCGAATGGTGTGTTCTTTCCTTTTGATAAGAATGTTGTTGGATCAATCTCTTCTTCTTGTTCTAAATCAATAATTGTAATATCAGCGGCTCTTCCTTCTTTCAGGCGCCCTGCTTCTAAACCAAATGTATCTGCTGGCTTTTCTGTTAAAAATTGAATCAATTGTTCTAATGTGATAATTCCTTTTTTCACAAGGTTTGTATATAGTAATGGGAATGCTGTTTCAAAACCAGTAATTCCAAATGGTGCTCTTTCAATACCTTGTGCTTTTTCTTCTGCTGCATGTGGTGCATGATCTGTTGCGATTATATCGATTGTTCCATCTAATAATCCTTCAATTAATGCTTCGTGGTCTTCTTTTCCTCGAAGTGGCGGATTCATTTTAAAGTTTGGATCAACTGATGGAATATCATCTTCACATAATACTAAGTGGTGCGGTGTTACTTCTGCTGTTACTTTAATTCCAGCACGCTTTGCATCACGAATCACTCGTACAGATCCTTTTGTACTTACGTGACATACGTGATAGTGGCAATCTGCTGCTTCTGCAAGTAAAATGTCCCGGGCAATATGTACAGATTCACATACTGATGGGATACCGTTTAATCCGTGTTCCTTAGAAAACTTCCCTTCATGTACACAACCTTTATTAATCAGTGTATTTTCTTCACAGTGTGCAACGACTGCCATATTTAATTTTGCCGCACGTTTCATAGCTGCTAGCATCATGCTTGCATCTTGTACGCCTACTCCATCATCAGTAAACGCGAATGCTCCAAGTTCTTTTAATGTTTCAAAGTCTGTCATTTCAGAACCTGCTTGGCGTATTGTAATTGCGCCATATGGCAGTACATTTACATGTGCTTTTTCTTTAATTCTCTTTTGCAAGTCTTCCATATGTTCTTTGCTGTCTGGTACTGGGCGTGTATTTGGCATTGCGCAAATTGTTGTAAAACCACCTTTTGCTGCTGCAAGTGTACCAGTTTCAATTGTTTCTTTATGTTCACCACCTGGTTCGCGAAGATGAACGTGTACATCTACTAATCCAGGTGCGATTAATTTTCCGTTTACATCGATTACTTCAGCATTATCTGCCGTAATATTTTCTGCTACTTTCGCAATTTTACCATCTTGTATAAGAAGATCTGTTGCTACGATTTTTCCTTCTTCATTTAGATAACGTCCGTTTTTAAACAAATAATTCATGTTTCATTCCTCCTAATACATTTGGTAATGCGCGTTTTAATACAGCCATTCTTACGTAAACTCCATTTTCCATCTGTTTGAATATACGAGAACGCTCACACTCAACGAGTTCACTCGCAATTTCTACATTGCGGTTTACAGGAGCTGGATGCATAATAATGCTTCCTTGTTTCATACGTTTTTCTCGTTCAATTGTTAAACCGTGCTGCTCATGATATTCTTTCATGATGTCTGTTTCATAATGATCATGACGCTCATGTTGCACACGAAGTAACATCATCACATCAACTTCTGGAACAAGTTCATCTAAGCTTTTGTATGTTCCGAATGTGTTTGTTTCATCTCTCCACTCTTCTGGGCTAGCAAAGTAAATTGTTGCTCCTAGTTTCGTTAATGCTTCAGCATTAGAGCGTGCTACTCGACTGTGGCGGATGTCTCCTACGATTGCAATCTTTAATCCTTCAAATCTTCCAAACTCTTGTTTAATTGTTAAAAGATCTAACAGACATTGCGTTGGGTGATTTCCACATCCATCGCCAGCATTTAGAATTGGAATATTTACTTTATCTTTTAGCTCATCGAAGTAGCGATCTTGCTGATGGCGGATGACTACTGCTTTTGTTCCGATTGATTCTAGTGTTCTTATCGTATCGTATAATGTTTCTCCTTTTTGTACGCTAGATGAATCTGCTGAGAAGTTTAACACATCTAGTCCTAATCTCTTCTCAGCAACTTCAAAGCTAAACTTTGTTCTCGTACTATTTTCAAAGAACAAGTTCGCTACAAATGTTTGCTCTGTTATTTTTTTACCTCTTCCATTTGCGAAATCTTCTGCGTCTTTTAGGATTTCTGAAATCTCTTCTTTCGATAATTCACTCATCGTTAACAAATGGCTCATTGTCATCCCTCATCTTTCTGATTTTTATGATAACATTTTTGTATTTATATAACAATATTCGCATAAAAATACCCTAGTCATGTGAGACTAGGGTGCAAGAAAGAAGCCACCCTTTTCGGTCTCACATGACTGAATTAAAAGGTTGTTTTTATGAAGCAATCTGCTTAGATTGTTGTTTTTGTTTCATTTCTGGTAACAGTAGATTTAACAGTACACCTACAATTGCTGCAAGTGCCATTCCTTCTACTTGGAATGATTCTCCGACATGAAGTACCGCACCACCAATACCAATTACAAGAATCACTGATGCAATCATTAAGTTTCGTTTGTCGCTTAAGTCTGTTTTATCATCTACCATCATGCGTAAACCGCTTGATGCAATTACTCCAAAGAGTAAGATTGATACGCCCCCCATAACTGGTGTTGGAATCGAGTGAATCAGTGCTGAAATCTTACCTATAAATCCGAACATAATCGCGAAGACCGCTGATCCGATGAATAGGTATACACTGTAAGCTCTCGTAATTGCCAGTACACCTATGTTTTCACCGTATGTTGTATTTGGTGGTCCACCAATTACTGATGCGATTAATGTGGCTAGACCATCGCCAAAAATTGAACGATGTAAACCTGGTTTTTCAATTAAATCTCTTTTAATAACATTTCCTAGCACAATTTGGTGCCCAATGTGTTCTGAAATCGTCACTAGAGCAACTGGTACCATTAAGAGTACGATTTTCCATGAAAACTCTGGTGTATAAGTTACAAATGGTACTACAAAGTCTGGTACATCAAACCATTTTGCCTGAGCCACTGGCTTTAAATCCACTAGCCCTTGGAAGTAAGCGAAGATATATCCTCCGATAATCCCGAGTAAGACTGGTATGATACTGAAAAATCCTCTTCCAAATATCGAGCAAATGATTGTAATTGCAAGTGTTACTAATGCCACTGAGAAGTGTGTAAAACTATACTTACCATCCGCATCATTCATTGCCATATTAACTGCTGTATGCGCTAATGCTAATCCGATAACCATTACAACTGGACCAACGACAATCGGTGGAAGTAACTTCATAATCCACGCTGATCCCGATTTCTTAATTCCAAGTGAAATCAAGATATACACAAGTCCTGCTAGTAAACCACCAAGCATTGCTGCTCCTGGTCCCCCTGCAGTCTTCGCCGTTATAATCGGTGCGATAAACGCGAATGATGATCCTAGATATGCTGGTACTTGACCTTTTGTTATAAGTAGAAACGCGAGTGTTCCTAACCCACTTGAGATTAAAGCTACTGATGGATTCAGTCCTGTTAGGAACGGAACAAGCACTGTTGATCCAAACATCGCAAACAAATGCTGTATACTCAAAAATAACCATTTTCCCGGTTTCGGTACTTCATGAATGTCTAACACTGGCTTTTGCTCCATTGTTACATCCTCCTTCAGTTTAAAACTTTGCAATAAAAAAACTCTTTGCGCCCTGTGCACAAAGAGTCCTATACTTTCGTATGTCAAATTTGACATACGAAAGTCAAGACCCTTTGGCAGCCTCACGGGACTACATTTAAAAGGGCTTTACTTATCGTATATACTTACTCGATCTTGCTGATCTGTCTCTTGCAAATCAACTTCAATACGTTCTTCACTTGACGTTGGAATGTTCTTCCCTACATAATCAGCGCGAATTGGTAATTCACGATGACCTCTGTCTACAAGAACAGCCAGTTGGATTTGTGATGGTCTACCTAAATCCATAAGAGCATCCATTGCTGCTCGAACTGTTCTTCCTGTATATAATACATCATCGACAAGAATGACTTTTTTCTTCGTAATGTCTACAGGAATATCTGAACCTTTTACAAGTGGTTCTTTGTTTTTAGATTGTAGTGTTAAGTCATCACGATACAATGTGATGTCTAACTCACCTACTTCTATTTCTTTCCCTTCAATTTGACCAATGCGTTCTGCTAAACGCTGTGCAATAAAGATACCACGTGTTTTAATTCCGACAAGAACACAATTATCAACACCTTTATTACGTTCCACAATTTCATGACTGATGCGTGTTAAAGCGCGGCGAATCATTTGGTCATCTAAAACGACAGCTTTCTCTTTCATGCTCTACACCTCCAAGCTTTTTTCTTGCGTGAGAGGGATGGTATAAAAAAAGTCCTCTCAACGTGTTCGAGAGGACTTTTGAAAAAAGGGTACAAGCATACCCTAAGTATTTCAAACCGTTACCTTCTCAACCTCACGGGGCTGTGTTAAAGGATCATTATTTAACTGTTGTTAGTATCGCAGTTTTTACTCATTTTGTCAATACTATTTTCGTAAAACATTTAAGACTTCTTCAAATACTGCTGGTACTGGCGCCTCAAATTCGATATATTCGCCTGTACGAGGATGATCAAATCCTAAAATTCCTGCATGAAGTGCCTGTCCATTTATATCTAATGTTTTTTTCGGACCATATTTCGGATCTCCTGCAAGCGGGTATCCAATATATTTCATATGAACACGAATTTGATGTGTACGTCCCGTTTCTAAACGACATTCAACAAGCGTGAAATCTTTAAATCGTTCTAATACTTGAAAATGCGTAACAGCGTGTTTCCCATTTTCATCAACCGTCATGCTTTGACGATCCTTCTTATCTCGAGCAATCGGTGCATCAATTATTCCTTTATCATGTGGAATTACACCGTGAACAATCGCCTTATATCGTCTTGTTACTGTTTTTGCCACAAGCTGATTTACAAGAGATTCATGTGCCATATCATTTTTAGCAACCATTAATAAACCAGACGTGTCTTTATCAATACGGTGAACAATACCAGGGCGCATTACACCGTTAATCCCTGATAGGTCCTTACAATGATGCATTAATCCATTTACAAGTGTACCACTTGTATGTCCAGGAGCTGGGTGTACAACCATACCACGTGGCTTATTCACAACAAGTACATCTGCATCTTCATAATAAACTTCTAAATTCATGTCTTCTGGTAAAATGTCAAGCTCTTCTGGTTCTGGAATTGCTACTGCAATTTCATCATTTGCTTTTACTTTATAATTTCCTTTGATGGTATTTCCATTTACGGTTACAACACCATCTTTAATCCATTGCTGCACTTGTGTACGTGACCACTCATTGTTTACACCAGCAACAAATCTATCAATCCGTTCATTTTTTTGTTCTTCTGCAACTGTTACTTGTACTACTTCGCTCATTCAATTACTCCTTCATTTTCTTTCCTTCTAATAATGTTTGAATAATAATTAATACAACTCCAATACATAAAGCTGAGTCAGCTATGTTAAATACCGGATAGTTGTATGAAAAAATATACACGTGAATGAAATCCACCACTTCTTGTCTAAATACACGATCAATAAAATTGCCAATTGCTCCGCCTAAAATAAGACCTAATGAAATCCCTAGGAGCTTATCTGTTTTTGCATACTTTTTCATATAAAATACGATAAATCCTACAAAAACAACTGTAATAATATAGAAGAACCACATTTGATTTTCTAAAATGCCCCAGGCAGCTCCTCTATTCCGATGTGATGTTATGTATAATACATTATCGATAATCGGGATACTTGTACCTAATTCCACGTTCTTTACAATTAACCATTTCGATACTTGATCGATGGCAATGACAAATAAGGCTATTAAATAATATATCATTTTCATTTCCCCCACAAAGACAGTGTACCTCAAAATTTTAGCATAGCTACCGTCTTTTCACAATGAACCTTTACGGAAGAATAAAATAAAACGAAAAAAGGTAATATAATATCGTTGTGCCTATCAGACATTTACTTTCTCATATAAAAATTCATAAATTGTACGAGCGGTTGGCATCATTTGCATTTGCTTTACAGGAATATATTTTCCAGTTTCTTCACAAATTCCATACATGTCGATTTCCATTTTAAATAATGCTCGTTCAACATCTTTTAAATCTTCTCTTATATCATGTAAAAATAATTTCTTTTTCGCATCTTCCTTCATTTCATACCCTAGTTCTTGTCCGAATTCCATACGGTACGTGTGCATCGCTTCTTTTGCCAGTCGCTCCTGTAATTCTTTTTTCATCAATTGCAATTCTTCTTTGATTTCCATGTAGATGTCATTCACGTGTACATTCCTCCCGGCTGCAATGTACCGTTAGTGTGTCCGAAATTTTCTCACTTACCGCTCACACATTTTTCCTTCATAGGAAAGTACTTAAAAATCACTTCATCCTGCCTGATAGAAAATCTATAAGCAATCGAACTTTCCATACATCTGCCAGCTGTTAAGAAAAATCCTTACTGAATGCAAAAAACTGACTGCCGTAATAGCAGTCAGTTTTTTATCACATCATTATTTTACATAGTTTTCTTTTACTACTGTTGCACAACGCTCACATAATGTTTCATGTTCAGCATCTTTACCAATTGTTTCAGAAACAACCCAGCAACGTTCACATGTTTCACCAGTTGCCTGCGCTACAACAACAGCTGTATGCTCATATTTCGGAGCATCGATTGGTGCTTCTTCCATTGTTCCACCAAGTTTGTACTCAGAAACAATAAACAATTGTTTTAAATCTTCACTAATAGACTCTAACATTTGTTTCATTTCCGCAGTTGGGAATAAAGTAATGCTCGCATTAAGCGATTTACCAATTACTTTTTCATTACGTGCCACTTCTAACGCTTTTAATACATCGTCGCGAAGTGTCATAAATGCATCCCATTTTGTTTTTAGCGCTTCAGCACCCTCTACTTCTACAGCTTCTGGCATATCAGTTAGCTGAACGCTTTCTTCAGTAACACCAGGAATATATGGCCATACTTCATCAGCTGTATGAGGTAAGATTGGTGTTACAAGCTTTGTTAATGCAACAAGAACATCATAAAGTACTGTTTGAATTGCACGGCGGTCATGATGATTTGCAGCTTCGATGTATAAAATGTCTTTTGCAAAGTCTAAATAGAATGAACTTAAATCAATTGTACAGAAGTTATGAATTGCATGATATACTGCCGCAAAATCATATGTTTCATATGCTTCTTTTACTTTTGTAATTAAGTCATTTAATTTCACTAGCATATAACGATCCACTTCACGTAGTTCAGCTGCTGCTACTGCATCTTGACTTGGGTTAAAGTCAGCTAAGTTTCCTAATAAGAAACGGAATGTGTTACGGATTTTACGATATACTTCTGCAACTTGTTTTAAAATATCATCTGAAATACGTACATCAGATTGATAATCAACAGAAGATACCCATAGACGTAAAATATCTCCGCCTAATTGATCCATAATTTTCTTCGGCACAACAATGTTTCCAATAGATTTACTCATTTTACGACCTTCACCGTCTAGTACGAATCCGTGACTTAGAACACCTTTATACGGTGCTTTACCTGTTACTGCAACTGCTGTTGATAATGAAGAGTTAAACCAACCACGGTACTGGTCAGATCCCTCTAAGTATAAATCAGCCGGACGCTGCAGATCGTCACGCTCTTCTAATACAGCTTGGTGAGAAGAACCTGAATCAAACCATACATCCATAATGTCTGTTTCTTTACGGAATTCGCCATTTGGACTAGATGGATGTGTAAATCCTTCTGGTAATAAATCTTTCGCTTCACGTTCGAACCATACGTTAGAACCGTTCTCACGGAATAAATCTGCTACATGATTAATTGTTTCATCTGTAATAATTGGATCGCCATTCTCTGCATAGAAGACAGGAATTGGTACACCCCACGCACGCTGACGAGAAATACACCAGTCACCACGGTCACGAACCATATTATGAAGACGTGTTTCACCCCATGCTGGTACCCATTTTGTTTCTTCAACCGCTTGTAATAATTCGCTGCGGAACGCTTCAATAGATGCAAACCATTGCGCTGTCGCACGGAAGATAATTGGTTTTTTCGTTCTCCAGTCATGTGGATAAGAATGCGTAATAAATGTTAGTTTTAATAATGCGCCAACTTCTTCTAGTTTTTCTGTGATTGGCTTATTCGCTTTATCATAAAATAACCCTTCAAATCCAGGTGCTTCACTTGTTAATACACCCTTATCATCAACTGGGCAAAGAACTTCTAAGCCATATTGTTTACCAACAAGGAAATCGTCTTCCCCATGTCCAGGCGCTGTATGTACACAACCTGTACCAGCATCTGTTGTAACGTGCTCACCAAGCATAACTAGAGAATCACGATCATAGAATGGATGCTTCGCAACTGTATACTCAAGTTCACTACCTTTAATCGTTTTCACAATTTGAGCATTTTCCCACTCTAACGTTTTAGAAACTGTGTCAAATAGTTCAGAAGCGATAATATATTTTTCGTCATTTACATTTACAATGCTGTATTCCAGTTCTGGATGAACAGAAATACCTAAGTTTGCTGGTAATGTCCAAGGTGTTGTTGTCCAAATGATAAATTTCTCGTCGCCTTCTAATACGTTTTTTCCGTCTTTTACTGGGAATGCTACGTAAATAGATGCTGATTTTTTATCTTTATATTCAATTTCAGCTTCAGCTAACGCAGATTCACTTGTTGGAGACCAATAAACAGGTTTTTGTCCTTTATAGATGTAACCTTTTTTCGCCATTTCACCAAACACTTTAATTTGCTGCGCTTCATATGCTGGCTCTAAAGTAATATATGGACGATCCCAATCTGCACGTACACCAAGACGTTTAAACTGCTCACGTTGACGATTTACTTGTTCATATGCATATTCTGCACATAATTTACGGAATTCCGCAACCGTCATTTCTTTACGTTTTACACCTTTATTTGTTAAAGCTTGTTCAATTGGTAAACCGTGTGTATCCCATCCTGGTACATATGGTGCACAGTATCCAGTCATCGATTTGTAACGTACAATAAAATCTTTTAATACTTTATTTAACGCATGTCCCATATGAATGTCACCATTCGCATATGGAGGACCATCATGCAGTACAAATAAAGGACGACCTTTTGTATGTTCTTGTACCTTTTCATAAATGTTCATCTCAGCCCATTTTTCTTGCATTGCAGGCTCACGTTTTGGTAAATTCCCTCGCATTGGGAATTCTGTTTTCGGCATTAGTAATGTGTTTTTATACTCCATGCTCAATTCCTCCTCGAATGTATAAAAGAAAGACCCTAAAAAATGGAATAAAAAAGAGACTTTCTCATCCCCCAAAAAGGGACGAGAAAGTCTCCCGCGGTACCACCCTAGTAGACCATGCATGTATATACAAAGTCCTCTTTATATTCTTAACGCGAATATACGCCTACGCTTACTTTTTTGTTCAGCGCGGAACTCCAGGGTGATATTCCCATTTATCTCCTTATCCTGAGCTTACACCGTCCTCAGTTCGCTATATAAGGTATGAAAAAGGTACTTATCCCTATCTTCGTTTTTCTTAATAAATATGTTGTTTAAAATTATATGTAATAATGAGAAAAACGTCAAGCTTACACTGTTTCTTCTTTCTTTAACAGCTCGTCCACTTCTTCTTCTAGCTCAATTAATTTGTCCCAATCATCGTTGTTTAGCATTTCAAGCTGTGCTTCTAATAGCATACGGAAACGCGTGCGGAATACTTTCGCTTGTTTCTTTAACTCTTCAATATCAAATGCAACTTTTCTTGATTTTACTAAAGCTTCATTAATGATACGATCTGCATTCTTTTCTGCTTCACGTACAATTAATTTTGCTTCTTTTTGTGCATTACGCTTTACTTCTTCCGCTGCTTCTTGTGCAACAACGATAGATTTATTTAACGTGTCTTCAATGTTAGAGAAATGATCTAATTTCCCTTCTAGTTGGGCAACTTTTTCTTCTAATGCTTTCTTCTCACGAATGACCAATTCATAATCTTTGATAATCTGATCAAGAAACTCATTTACTTGATCCTCATCATAGCCACGGAATCCGCGACCAAATTCTTTGTTATGAATATCTAATGGTGTTAACGGCACAAACGCCACCTCCAAGTAGTTATCTAAATTTTCCTCTTTTAATTATATCTTTTCTTCGACAAAATTAGAGATTTTCCTTCTAAAAAACTAATCATTTTAGTATACCATACAAAACTCTCCATTTGTCGCGTTTCGTTTTTCCTTCTACAGAAAATAATTTACTCCGGCCATATCCCCTAACTGAAAAAACATCACCCGGAAAACACTCGTATGCAGTTTGCTCAACCGTTTTCCAATTTACTTTCACAAGGCCGCTTTTTATAAGCGGCTGCATTTTTTGCCGTGATATATGGAGCATTTCAGCTAGCAGGACATCTAATCGAAGTGATGAAACAGTTCCAGACTGTTCTCTCCATTCTTCTTGCAATCGCAATACTTTCTCTGCTTGTACAGAGGAGAGTGAGACCTTCATTTTCCCTATCGATTGTAAATTCATTTCAATGTATGAAACAATTTCTTTTGCAACTATAATTTGGGCACGATTTTCTTGAAGCAAAATATCACCGCACTTTTCTCTTGTGAGACCAAGAGACATAAATGCACCTAATATTTGCCTATGTTCAAGCGTATAAAACTTGGAAGGATAGTCAATTTCTAATACTTCAACTTGAAACTCTTCTTCATTTAAATCAAGGTAACTCGGATAAATAAGAGCTCTTTTCCTTTCCGCTTTTGGCGTAGCACCATAAAGTCGCAAAGTCGCATCTCCTTGATTACCAATTATCGTAGCAACAATTTGTTGCTGACGCGGATCAAGAAAATCCGTTAATTTCACTTGATGATATTCTTCAGCTACCTGTTTCCATTCTAACGCTTTATCTACAAAGACCGCTTCTTCTGGTCTAAAATGCTCATAGATGCTCATTCATCCAACCTCTTGTTACAAGAAATAACTAAACAGACTTATTAAACCACTACTAGCCAATCTCAACGCAATAATTGCAACAAGTGGAGAAATATCAATCATACCAAAAGGTGGAATAAATCTCCGAAACGGCTCTAAATATGGTTCACAAATACGCGATAGAAAATCGCCAAATGTTGATTCTCTAGCCCCTGGAAACCATGATAGAAGAATATAGATAATAAGCGCCCAGGAGTAAATTTGAATGATCAAGACCAATGCTTGTAAAATAATCGTCATGGCGTATTACCACCTCTTTATATTTGTCTCTTCCTCTTCACCGAACAACTCAGAAATGGCCCCAACAATATCCACAGTCTCAGGTGTACAAATAAATGTTTTCGGTCCTAATTTTTGAATATCCCCGCCTATAGCGTATACAGTACCACTTAAAAAGTCAACGATACGCACAGCTTGATCCGTTGACATCCTTTGCAAATTGATGACCACTGCTCTTCTTCCCTTTAAATGATCCGCAATACCTTGTGCTTCTGAATATGTCCGCGGTTCTAGCAAAACAACTTTAGAAGACTGCTTCGCTGTTTCAATACTTACAATATTTTGTTTCGGCTGTGCTTTCGTAAGTGGAATATCCTGCTGCTCTGGAGGATCTTGTTGTTTTTTCATTTCAGCTTGCTCCTTTTCCTTTTCGTAAGCTTCTCGCTCTTCCGGTGTGTCAAAAAAGAAGTATTTTACTTTTGACCAACTCATAATAATATTCTCCTTCCTTTTACGCTTTCCCTACTAAAATCGTTCCCAAACGAATATATGTAGCACCCTCTTCAATTGCAATCGTATAATCATTTGACATTCCCATCGATAACTCTTTACACGGAGCATACGATAACCCTAGTCCTTGCACTTGTTTTTGCAACTCACGCAATTCCTTAAAACAATGACGAATTTCTGCTTCTTCCTCAGTGAATGGTGCCATCGTCATCAATCCAACAACTTCAATTTTATCAAACTCTTGCAGGGCACGAATAAACGCAATTGTTTCTTCTGCTGGTATCCCCTGCTTTGATTCTTCAGACGATGTTTTCACTTGTACAAAACATCGCACTGTTTTTGTAGCCCGCTTTTGAATCTCTTTTGCAAGTGAAATGCGATCCAATGAATGTAAATAATCAATCTCATTAATAATTTCTTTTACTTTTCTTGTTTGTAACGAACCAATGAAATGCCAATTTACTTTTGAACCGAAATGCTCATACTTCTGTAAAAAACCTTCATTACGATTCTCACCTAAATCAGTAAGTCCAGCTTCTATTACTTCATTTGTTTTTTCAATTCCTACTGTTTTTGTTACTGCAACGAGCTTAACCTCATGTGCCGAGCGCTCTGCTCGCTCACGTGCTTTTTTGATTTCCTCATTTACGAATATTAAATTTTCTTGCACTGCCACTTGTTTTCAATCCTCCTTAAAGCCTATGAAACTCAACATTCTTCCTGTTTTTCCGCGATCACGGCGATGTGAGAAAAACAATTGTTCTTCACAGCTTGTACAAAGAGACGACATCACAATATGCTCATCTTTTATGCCAGCTTGTATGCATAATATACGATTGATTTCTTTTAAATCAATTGCATATTGTCCGTCTGAAATCACTTTATATGGAACAGGTCCGTTTACCGCTTGTTTTGCTGCTGATAATACGCGATCATCAACTACATAACAGCAAGACCCAATGGCTGGTCCAATCGCAACATAAATCTCATGAACTGGTACCCCTTCTGCTCTCCACTTTTGAATCATTTCTTTTGCAATTTCTTTTACAGTTCCTTTCCATCCAGCATGTGCCAGTCCTATCATACCATGTGATGGTGCATAGAAATAGAGTGGAACACAATCGGCATAACAAGATGTTAAACATACATCTGTATCAGTTGTATAAATACCGTCTGTATTTGGAATACCATCTTCATATAAATAGATTCCTCGCCCTTTTTCCCCTTGTCCTACTTTTTCAACGTGATGATCATGAACTTGCTCTGAACAAATCCAATTTTCTAATGGTTTTTGTAACTTGTTCGCTAAAATACGTCTATTTTCATGAACATTCTCCACCATATCATTCACATGTAACCCTAAATTCATCGCCTGAAAGGAGCCTGTACTTACTCCACCATCTTTTGTCGTAAATCCTGCAGTAATTTTTCCAAGTTCTTTCCACGCTTGTAAATACAATATACCGTCCTCATATATAAATGGTTCTCTCATAAAGCGGCTCCTTTTAATAAAATAACATAAAAAAGCATGGTACTTCCTGTCTATTTTACCATACTTTTATTTTTCCATAATGACAACATAAAAAAAAGAGGAATTTGTAATATTCTTTAAGAAATTGTCGGTGTTTGTATTGATTCTGTTACAGAATTGACATGATCAGCTCTTACTAATATTACATCCTCTCCAATTTTTACAATTTGCTTCCACGGAATGACAAACTCTGCCTCTTTCCCAAATATCCCTAGCATTCGTGTTTGCTTTGAAATAATGACAGCTTGAATCTTCCCTGTGTTCAGATCAATATCTATATCGCTAATGTTTCCAAGCTTTTTTCCGTCAGAGACATTTACAACATCCTTAATTTGAAACTCTGAAATCCGTATCATTGTCATTCTCTCCTTTTATGTTGCTATTTGTAATCGAGAAGTTTCCCTCTGCCAATAGTTTCACTTTATTGTCATTATATGAACACGCAATCTTTCCTATGAACAGAATCTCAATCATGCACATAAAAAGGTCTCATCTAAAATGATGAGACCTTATCCTTGAATTGTTTTATTCATTTGTTTAATTGCTGATTTTTCAAGGCGCGATACTTGCGCTTGTGAAATCCCAATTTCTTCGGCAACTTCCATTTGTGTTTTCCCTTGAAAAAAACGTTTTCGAATAATCATTTTTTCGCGATCATTTAATCGTTTCATTCCTTCTTTCAACGCCAATTCTTCCACCCATTGCTCGTCCCTTTGTTTCTCATCACTTAGTTGATCCATTACAAAAATAGGATCGCCCCCATCATTATAGATTGGTTCAAATAGTGATACTGGATCTTGAATGGCATCAAGTGCAAAAACGATTTCTTCATGTGTCACTTCAAGTACTTTTGCAATATCCATCGCTGTCGGCTCTTTTGAATTTTCAGCAATAAGCTTTTCTCTTACCTGTAATGCTTTATACGCGATATCTCGCAGTGAACGAGAGACACGAATTGGATTGTTATCACGCAAATATCTACGGATTTCCCCAATAATCATTGGCACAGCATATGTTGAAAATTTAACATTTTGGCTTAAGTCAAAGTTATCAATGGATTTCATAAGTCCAATGCAGCCGACTTGAAATAAATCATCAACAAATTCTCCCCTGTTGTTAAATCGCTGAATGACGCTCAGTACAAGACGTAAGTTTCCATTTACTAATTTCTCTCTTGCACTTATCTCTCCACTTTGCATTTCTCGGAATAATTTACGCATCTCTTCATTTTTTAGTACTGGAAGTTTAGCTGTATCAACACCGCAAATTTCTACTTTGTTTCTCGTCAAAGTGTTCCCTCCTATCGGGAGTTGCTGTACAGTGTAAAGTATCTCCTTTGGAGGGAATTTTATGCATACCGTTTTTCTAGTACTTTCAAATAAAAAATACAATAAAACCAATCGGAATACCGATTGGTTTTATATATTCTCCTTGATAACACAAGCTTTTCAAGCGCCACTTTATACCATTTTATTAAATTCTTTTCGAAGCCTTTTTATAATTCTCTTTTCAAGTCGAGAAATATAAGACTGTGAAATCCCTAGCATATCCGCCACATCTTTTTGTGTTTTTTCTTCTTCCCCCGCAAGTCCAAAGCGGAGTTCCATAATTTGTTTTTCACGATCATTTAATTGGTGTAGTGCTTTCATAAGAAGATGTCTGTCTACAGTAGCCTCTAAGTCTTTTGTAATAATATCATCATCCGTACCAAGAACATCTGATAGTAACAATTCATTCCCATCCCAATCAATGTTTAATGGTTCATCAAATGACACTTCTGAACGATTTTTATTATTTCTACGTAAATGCATTAAAATTTCATTTTCTATACAACGTGATGCATAAGTTGCTAGTTTTATTTTCTTTTCAGGATTAAATGTATTCACAGCCTTAATAAGACCAATTGTTCCAATACTAATTAAATCCTCAATATTAATTCCTGTATTTTCAAATTTACGGGCTATATACACAACAAGCCGTAAGTTACGCTCAATGAGCAATGATCGTGCGGCTTGATCACCTTTGGGCAATTTATTGAGGAGTACTTCTTCTTCCTCTTTTGTCAAAGGCGGTGGCAACGCCTCACTTCCACCGATATAGTAAATTTCATCGGTCTTAATTCCAAGTTTCAACAATACTTTATACCAAAGATATATGAAATAAAATTTTATTTTTGCCATATTCCCCCACCTCTCATAATTAAGCGATTGTCACTTTTGGTGATATCAACATTTTTGGATGTATAATACATTGATACTCTCCATTTGTAGACAATTGCTGTGTATTTAAACCGATTAATACTTTGTTTACGATCATATCGCTTCCTTCATGATGAATTTGAACAACATCTGGCTTAATTGCCCACAAAAACTGATGATCAACTCCTACCGCTCGGAAAGGAATTAAACGTAGTCTCGTTGCCCAACCTGAATCATTTTCTGGTATTTGCGGAATCTCTGTTTTTGAATAAATCTGTTCTGTTAACCATGTTGGTAAACAATGCTCTAATGATGAAATATGCATAATCATAACTGGTGTTTTCGTTAAAGGGTCATAAAGCTGATTTCCACTATCAATTAAGCCATCTAGTTTAATTTCATTTTCAACGAGTCTAATATTCACTTGCACAATTTGGTCATAATGAATCTTAGTCACTTCCACAGTTTCAATACGTTTTTTGGAAAAGTAATAAATAATCGGAAATCCTAAAATCACAAACATCCAGCTTACTGGATCACCATAAGAAATTGCTTTCGCCTGAACTAATCCATCTACCATTTCATTCGTTTGTAGGAAAAAATGAGTTCCAATTAATCCTCCTCCTACCATAAATGTTACAAAATAAAAAGTGAAAACAGTCTGTGTATAATCTCTAAAAGTAGAAAATCCAAATGCTGTATACACAATAAGTAGCGAGTACAATAGTTTCATAATTGGGTGTGTCATCATAGAAGCAAAAGGAGTAAAGGCAAAAATAACAATTGTAGAACCTATAAATGCTCCTAGCACAAGCCTCCATCTTTTGATCTTCTTTTTCAACACAGTTGCTGTCAATAAAAGTAAAAGAAAATCAATGCAGGCGTTTAACAACCAAATAACGTCGGCGTAAACAACCAAACAATTCACCTCTTTTTTTAAGTTGAGACTAGTATAAAGCATATCCAATGGGAAAGTGTGTCAATTTACGGAGGGGTTTTTTTGTTATTTTGTGGTTTCTAGACATAATCTGTCGTGGGATATAGAGTGATTCTTTTATTGCTTTCTAGAAGTTTACTATTTACAAATAGCAGGATGATATAAAGTGAAACTTTAATCAGTGGGGGTTTTCTTCATCCCTCACTGATTATTAGCCCTCACCATCGGGCTTTTACGAGCAGTCCGCCCCCCACCTAACTTCTTTGCTTTCGCTGAATTTTGAGGTGGGGGTCTTACTGCCCTCAAATAGCGGGATAAATATTCACATTAATATTTAAGGATGTTAAATATAAAAAAAGAAAGGAGCCATAAGCTCCCTTCTTTTTTATCGTCTACGACGGTTACGTAAAAATGCTGGAATATCGATATCATCTGAATCTGTATTACGCTCATGTACAACAGGCTCTTCACGTTTCACTTCGCGTTTTACTTCACGTTGTTTTGGTGGTTGAGCTGTTGGTTGTTGCTGTTGAGCGTGATTTGTAGTTGCCACTGGACGTACAAATGGTTTTGGTGGCTGAACTGTAACACTATCATCAAAACCAGTTGCAATTACAGTAACAACAATTTCATCTTTTAAACTCTCATTAATTACAGAACCGAAAATCATATTTACTTCTGGGTCTGAAGCCGAAGCAACGATATCTGCCGCTTCTTGCACTTCATATAAACTTAAGTTTGTGCCCCCAGTAATATTCATAAGAACACCTTGCGCACCATCGATAGATGTTTCTAATAATGGACTAGAAATCGCGCGTTTTGCCGCTTCTGCTGCACGGTTTTCACCAGTTCCAACACCAATACCCATTAACGCAGAACCTTTGTTAGACATAATTGTTTTTACGTCTGCAAAGTCTAAGTTAATGAGACCAGGTGTAGCAATTAAATCTGAAATACCTTGTACACCTTGTCGTAATACGTTATCCGCTTCACGGAACGCTTCAAGCATTGGTGTATTTTTATCTACAATTTCTAAAATACGATCATTCGGTATAACAATGATTGTATCTACATTATCTTTAAATGCTGCAATCCCAGATATAGCTTGCGTTGCACGTTTGCGACCTTCAAATGTAAATGGGCGTGTTACAACACCAACTGTTAACGCACCTAGCTCCTTTGCGATTTGTGCGATAACTGGAGCTGCACCCGTACCAGTTCCACCGCCCATACCAGCTGTTACAAAGACCATATCCGCACCGCGAAGTGCTTCCTGGATTTGTTCTTTACTTTCTTCAGCGGCTTTTTTCCCTACTTCAGGGTTTGCGCCAGCACCAAGTCCACGCGTTAATTTCCCGCCAATTTGCATTTTTGTTTCAGCTTTTGATAAATTTAATGCTTGCGCATCAGTGTTCACAGCAATGAAATCTACACCTTGTACACCATGCTCAATCATACGGTTTACAGCGTTATTTCCGCCACCACCGACACCGATAACTTTTATGCTCGCTAATTGATCTTGAGTAGTATCAAACTCTAACATGTCGAAATCCCCCTAGAACCTCATTTTTCGTGTGCAATTTTAATCCCATAAATAGCGGAATACACGTTTTACTTTTGACATCATACGCTCATTGTCTTCATTATTTTTGCTTTGCTTACGAGTTGTTTGCTTTGCAGGTTGTTGCTGTACCGGCATTGGTGCTGGTACTGGTTCAAAATGTTCTTCCTTTTCCTGAACATTTTTTCCGCGCAATTTCGCTTTTTGATAAGAATGTTTAATTAATCCAACCCCAATTGTATACTGTGGTTCACGAACGCCAATATAATCTGGAGTTGCTATACGAACATTTTCATGTAAAATATCATATGCAAGATCAAGAACACCCGGCATAGAAGCAATGCCTCCAGTAAGTACATAACCCGACGCTACTTGTTTTACTCCTAGCTTCCGGACCTCTTCCTGAACAAACATCAAAATTTCCTCTACACGTGCCTCAATAATATCAGATAACTCTAGTTGTGAATATTGTTCTGTTTGATCGCTTCCCATAATAGGAACCGTAAACATCTCTTCTTCAGATGCAGTATCATAAAAAGCATGTCCATATTTCAGCTTAATTTGATCCGCATTTTCAGTTGAAGTTTTAAGTCCTATAGCAATATCCTTCGTTATATGATCTCCACCTAAAGGCAATACACTTGTTGCTTGTAACTCTCCATCTTGAAAAATTGATAAAGTTGTAGATCCTCCGCCAATATCAACAAGAGCTACACCTCTATTTTTTTCATCAGAAGATAAAGCAACCGTCGCAGCTGCTAAAGGTTGCAGACAAATATCAACAATTTCAAGGCCCGCTTTTTCTACACAGCGTAGTAAATTATGTAGTAACGTTCTTGAGCCTGTAATTAATGTGCCTTCCATTTCTAATCTTACACCGATCATCCCGCGTGGATCGTTAATCTCATCAAGACCGTCTACAATGAATTGTCGAGGCACCACATCAATAAATTCACGTTCAGGAGCAATTGATACAACTTGTGCTGCATCCAGAACGCGTAAGACATCTTCATTTCCAATTTCACGATCTTCATTTGAAACAGCGACAACTCCGTGACAAGGAAGAAGCTGCACCTGATTTGCATTCACACCTACAACAACTTGTTCAATGTGAATTCCCACCATACGCTCAGCTTGTTCAATTGCTTTTTTAATTGATCGAACAGTTTCGTCTATGTCAACTATGGAGCCCTTTTTCAAACCATTTGATTTTACGTTTCCAACACCAATAATGTTTAAGCCGTCATTAACCATTTCACCAATGATGACTTTAACATTGGATGTACCGATGTCAAGACTAACATATATTTCATTGCTGTTCATTCTTTGGCACCTCCTTCTTTATTTATACCATACAAGTCAATATATGGAACAACAATCGCAGCTTTACTATTTATAAGAAAAATATTCAACGTCTTTATGCGTTTCCCTTTTTTAACCCTGTATTTTTCTTATTTTTATTTAACATTCACTTATTGATATTACAGTAACCTGTGAATAACTGCTTTATTTTGAAATAACTCTATTTCAAATGCAAAGATTACCGCCAAATATAAGTCTACACTAAGATGTACTCGTAGAAAAGCTAAACTTATACCAATCCTAATATGAATCGAAGAAAATCTAGATAATTTCACCAAATTAATTCTAATTGTAATGAAATTTACACATAGAAGAACACACTTGTCATTATTGTATTTAAAAAGAAATAAAACTACTACTCTACTGCTTTTCCTCTTCACTATCCAAATATTTGAAGAATGCCCCTACTTCTAAATCAATTAGAGCCTTTCTACCAGACTCTATATTCTTTATAATAAGTGGATAATTTCCCATACGCTCTGCAAAATCTTGTATCGTTGTACTCACTTCATAGCCTTCATTCATATATAGAGTAAGATGATCTTCATTTGAATCCGTTGGAGCATAATGAATTTCAGAAATAGACCGGATAATCGTCGGAGTTAACTTTTCTAGTTCTTCAATTAACTCTTTCATTTTTTCTTCTTTAAATGGTTCAAAAATCGGGGCTGCGACAGGTAACTTTCCGTTTGGTAGTACATCAAGTGTTTTACCATTTTCTAAAAGCGGTTGTAATTTCCCACCTTTGTTTATATAGCCTATCGTTACATACTCTTGAATGTGAATGTCAATTTTATTCGGAAAACGCTTTTTGACATTCACCTTTTTAATTTCTTTTCGTTTTGTTAAATTCTTTTCTGCCTTATGTGCCGTCACTCGAAAATAACTCGTTTCATATGTAACTCCAGATTCCTTCATGACTTGTGCATCTGTCATATAATGATTCCCTAGAACACTTATCTTTTTTATATTACTAAGTGGAGACCGAAAATAAATTAAAAAAAGTACTAGTAAAAATAAAATCGATACATATAAAATTAATCTCTGATTGACGGGTTTTTTATTCCTTTTCTTTTGATTCTTTAGTTTTGGTACACGATCTTGTAGTTTAATCACTTTACTATTTTTCATGTACGATCCCCCTATGTAACATAAAGAACGGCATGTTACGCATGCCGTTCTTATCTTCTTATTATACCATAAATGATAATGAGCGGAACAAATAACAGCTATCTTCCAATGATTTCTACTTCTGTATGCATATCTACGCCAAATTTTTCTTTAATTGTTTTTTTGACAAATGCAATTAAATCCAGTACGTCTTGTGCTGACGCAGATCCTGCATTGACAATAAAGTTCCCATGCATTTCAGAAATTTTCGCACCACCAATTTGATATCCACGTAGGCCCGCCTTTTCCACTAAATCTCCAGCGAAATTTGGTAGTGGATTTCTAAATATACTGCCAGCACAAGGATGGTTCCATGGCTGAGTTTCACGACGATAGTCTTTATTCTTTTGCATTATACCTACTATTTCTTTACGATTTCCTGCTTTTAACTGCAATTCCGCTTCTACTACAATGCCAGGACGCTTCGTTTGTAGAATAGAAGTACGATAAGAAAATTCCATCTCTTCTTTTGTTAACCATTTCATTGTACCATCTTCAAACATAATGCGTGCTCTCATTAAAACTTCTGACATATCTGATTTATGTGCACCTGCATTCATATATACTGCCCCGCCGACACTTCCTGGGATACCACTAGCAAACTCTAATCCAGCTAGACCTTGGCGACTAAGTAATGTTGACAACTTAATAAGAGGATATCCTCCTCCAACCCGTACAGTAGTTCCTTCTACTTCTAAGTGATCTAATCCTTCTCCTAAACGAATTACAACACCTTCAATACCTTTATCAGATACGAGAAGATTAGACCCACGTCCAATTGCTGTCCATTTTGTGTGATACTTCTTTACTAAATCTAAAGTTTTTTCCACACCACTCACACTACTTGGCACGATTAGAATATCAGCTGGCCCACCTATTTTCATAGTTGTATAACGAGCTAACACCTCATTTTCTAACACTTTACCAACTTCTGCTTCGATAAGTTCCTTTGCTAATTGTTTCATGATGATCTCCCCCATATGAAATCTCCGTATTACAGTAGTATGCAGGGCATTCACCTAACGTTATTTTGTACAAGTTGTTTCATCACTTCAAATAACTTATTTGCTGCATCCGGAACTCCTAACTGCGTAGCAGCTAGTTTCATATTTTGTAATGTTTGTGTATTTAATAGAATTTCATCAATATCATGAAGAAGGGTTTCAGCAGTTAAATCTTTTTCAAGAAGCATTTTTGCTGCCCCCTTATCGACAACTGATCTCGCGTTTTTCTCTTGATGATTATTAGTCACATAAGGACTCGGAATTAAAATACTTGGTTTTCCTAACGCTGTTAACTCTGCTAACGTTGTAGCACCAGCACGTGAAACGACAAGGTCCACACCAGTAAGTACCTCTGGCATATTATGAATAAATGGTTTAATGATTACATTATTCGGATTCCCTTTTTGTTTCACAGCCTCCATGACTTTATCATAATGTACTTCACCTGTGATATACAATACTTCATAATTTTTGTTACCAAATTGTTCAATTGCTGCCACAAATGCATCATTAATCGGTCTTGCTCCGCGACTCCCACCAAAAATAAGCACAGACTTTTTAGAAAGAGATAATTCAACAGAACGCTTCCCTTTCATGCCATTTTGATTCATTACTTCTGATGCACGCGGATTTCCTGTCATTACAACTTTCGACTTTGGAAAATGTTCAGCTGCCGCTTCAAAACAAACAGCTACCTTATCCACATAGCGACTTAAAAATTTATTCGTTACACCAGGTACACTATTTTGTTCGTGTACAATTGTTGGAATTCCTAATTTCGCTGCCGCATAAACGACTGGACCACATACATAGCCTCCTGTCCCAATTACAACATCTGGATTGAAACGTCGAATATATCGTTTGCTATCTTGCACACCTTTTAGAAAACGCATCACTGTTTTTACATTATCAAGAGATATTTTTCGTTTAAATCCACTAATGACAATGGATTGAAATGGTATACCTGCTTTTGGAACAATTGTACTTTCTAGTCCATTTTCCGTACCAATGTATAAAAATCTTGCTTCAGGATGTAGTTTTTTTATTTCTCTAATTAACGCAAGAGCTGGATATATATGACCTCCTGTGCCACCACCACTAACTAATACTCGCACTACAAATTCCTCCGCTTCTCTATTCTAAATTCAAATTTATATATTCATAATATATTTTCCGTTATATATCCATTTTGATTTTCCGACACATAATTCCCGGCTATGAAAATAAAAAAGAATCTCCACTCATTTTCTCCCTTTGTTTCCACATAGCATGGGGCTAAAAAAGCACTGACCGCTTCTATGTTCGGCCGGACGCTCTCTCCCACTTAAATATTAGGTTTTATGTCGTTTTTTCAATCTGTATTTATATACACACGAAAACCCTGTCTTATAAACAGGGTTTAGTAGCGAGAATGACGACTTATATTCAATAATACGCCAACTGCCATTAGCATTAAGGTCAAACTCGACCCACCATAACTTAAAAATGGCAAAGTAATTCCTGTAACAGGCATTAGTCCTGTTACAACACCAACATTAATCATTACTTGAATCGCAATCATCGCCACAATACCTACTGCCAAAAACGTACCATATAAATCAGGCGCTCCTAATGCTATACGAATCCCACGCCATAATAACAGACTAAATAATAATAACACAAACGACCCACCAATAAAACCTAATTCTTCAGATAAAATCGCAAAAATAAAGTCAGTTTGTGGCTCGGGTAAATAAAAAAATTTTTGTCTACTTTGTCCAAGTCCAAGTCCAAACAAACCACCAGGCCCGATCGCAAGTAACGATTGAATAATCTGAAATCCACTCCCGAGTGGGTCTGACCATGGATCCAAATAAGAGGTAATCCGTTTCATTCGATATGGTGCCGATGCAATTAATCCAACAAACCCTGCTACTCCTATTAGCCCCAACATCGAAAAATGAAAAACACGCGCTCCTGAGATAAAAATCATTATGATACATGTCCCAACCATTACTGTTCCGGTCCCAAGATCTGGTTGTAACATAATCATTCCAAATGCAACAAAAACAAAACTAAGCGCAGGAAGTAGCCCCTTTTTAAAAGATGTAATCAATTTTTGCCTTTCTGCTAAAAATTTCGCTAAAAAAATAATCATCGCAAATTTCATAAATTCTGACGGTTGAATCGAAAATGCTCCAATTCCAATCCAGCTTCTTGCTCCCCCCCGAACAAGTCCAACTCCCGGGATTAAGACAAGAATGAGAAGGATAAAACAAATAAGCAAAATCACTTTCGAATAAGTACGCCATGTCCAGTAATCAATTTTCATAATAAAAAACATGGCAGCTACACCAAGTCCCGCAAATAACAGCTGTCGTTTTGCAAAAAAGAATGAATCACCCATCTTATAGGAAGCCCAGACAGCACTTGCACTGTAGACCATAATCATTCCAATTGTTAACAACAAAAGTGTAACGATAATTAAAATAAAATCAGGCGTTTTTTTCATTGGCAATGAGCACCACCTCTTTTGAAGAAGCTTTTTGGTTCTATGTAACAAAACATCAGTAGGTGTTAACCTACTGATGTTTTGTTTACTTTATATAAGTTTATGCACAGCTTGTATAAAAATGTCTCCTCTTTCTTCAAATGTTTTAAATTGATCCCAGCTTGCACAAGCTGGAGAAAGAAGAATGACATCTCCATCTGTAGAATGAGAATACGCTCTTTCTACAGCCTCTTCTAAATTATCGACAGTTTCAATGATATCTAATCCTGCTTTTTCCGCTGCCTTTACTAATTTTGGTGCAGTTTGTCCATATGTCACAATCGCTTTTACATGTTCAAAATATGGAATTAAATCATCAAACTCATTCCCACGATCAAGACCACCCGCTAACAGAATAATAGGCTGTGTAAATGCCGATAACGCCTTTTCCGTTGCTAACATATTAGTTGCTTTTGAATCGTTATAAAACTTACGATTGTTAATTGTTGTTACATATTCTAGGCGATGTTTTACACCTGTAAATCGTTTTAATACTAGGGTAATTGCCTCATTTGCTACACCTAACAATTTAGCAATACTCATTGCTGCTAAAATGTTTTCTAAATTATGTTTACCTGGTAAAACGATGTCTTGGACCTCAACGATTTTCTCACCTTTAAAATAAAGAGCACCATCTTTAATACATGCACCATCTTCAATTACTTTCGTAGCTGAAAATAATACTTTTTGCCCTTTACTATTTGCTGATAAAGCCATCACATCTGCATTATCAGCATTAATTACACTATAGTCAGTTTCAGTTTGGTTTTTAAAAATATTCGCTTTTGCTAAACCATACTCTTTCTTTGTTTCATGGTAATCTAAATGTGCTTCAAATAAATTTAAAAATGCTGCAATTTTCGGTTGGAATGATTCCACCCCCATTAACTGGAATGATGAAAGTTCTGTAACAACTACTTCATTTTCTTTCGCAAATTGCGCAACTTCACATGCTACAGTACCTATGTTTCCAGCAATAACAGGATGCTTTTGTCCTTCTTTTAACATTTCAAATGTTAGCATTGTCGTTGTTGTTTTTCCGTTAGATCCTGTAATTCCAACAAACGGGGCCGCTGAAATACGATACGCTAATTCCACTTCTGTTACAATTGGAATTTGTTTTTCTTTCGCTGCAACAAGTAATGAATTAGAATATGGAATCCCTGGATTTTTTACAACAAGTGAAATATTTCTTTCTAACAATTCTAGTGGATGCCCCCCGCATACAACGTCCATTCCTTTTGCTTGCAATTCTGCAGCTAATACATTATCAGCTAATGGTTTTCCGTCATTTACAATTACATTTGCACCTAAACTTTTTAATAAAGTTGCTGCTGCATAGCCACTTTTTGCAATACCTAATACAAGAATATTTTTATTTTGATAGTCAGTTACAGTTTTCAATTACATCCACACCCCGATATAAATTCCTAATACTGCCAATAAAAATCCTACAGACCAGAATGTTACAACAACACGCCACTCTGACCAGCCACATAATTCATAATGATGATGCAGTGGACTCATTTTAAAGACACGTTTTCCTGTCGTTTTAAATGAAATAACTTGAATAATAACAGATAATGTTTCCATTACAAATACGCCGCCAATTACAACAAGTAATAGTTCTTGTTTTAATAAAATGGCTACAGCGGCTATTGCACCACCTAAAGCAAGGGAGCCTGTATCTCCCATAAACACCTTAGCTGGATTTGCATTAAATACTAAAAATCCAAGTACCGCTCCGACAACTGCCATACAGAAAATAGCTACCGCATATTGATTTTGCGCAACTGCAATAATGCCAAATGCTCCAAATGCAATTGCTGCTGTTCCTGATAATAATCCATCTAGACCATCCGTTAAATTGACTGCATTTGATCCACCAATAAGCATAAATAGTACAAGGATAAAATATGCCCAGTGTAAATCAAATTTAATATCGGTTCCTGGAATCATTAAATGTGTATCAAATCCCTGTCCTTTTGCGATTACAAAGAATGCAATCGCAATAACTAACTGACCGATTAATTTTTGTTTTGATGTTAAACCAAGATTTCTTTTTTTAACTACTTTTATGTAGTCATCTAAAAACCCAATCAATCCATAGCCAAATGTAACTAATAACAATAATGATACTTCCGCACCTAAATGTTTAAATTTAATTGCCATGATAAGTGTTGTCACCATCATAGACACATAAATGACAATACCACCCATCGTTGGTGTTCCTGATTTCTTTTGATGTGATTTCGGTCCTTCATCACGAATACTCTGCCCAAACTTTAACTTACGTAAAAATGGAATAAACAATGGCGAAAGGGCAACTGAAATTAAGAACGCTACCCCAGCCGTTACTAATAAACCTTGTTCAAGCACATGTAGTCCCCCTCTCATGTTGTTACTCTTTGTTGTTTAGACGCTCATTGATTGCCTCTTTAGCAATTTCACGATCGTCAAAATGATGTACTTCTTTGCCAATGATTTGGTACGTTTCATGCCCTTTTCCAGCAATAATAATAATATCTTCTGCTTTCGCTTCTGAAACTGCATGGAAAATCGCTTCTTTTCGATCAACAATTACTTCATAATTATTTCCCTTTGCGCCTGTTAACATATCATCTAAAATTGCTTTTGGATCTTCACTCCTTGGATTATCTGAAGTCAAGATTGCATGTGTTGCGTATTCTGTAGCAACTCCAGCCATAATTGGCCTTTTCGTCCGATCACGATCGCCGCCACAACCAACAATACAATACACATTCCCTTTCGCAAATTGTTTTGCTGTAGTTAATACATTTTCTAAGCTATCTGGTGTATGCGCATAATCGACAATGACTGTATAATCCTGACCGCCATCCACAACTTCAAAACGCCCTGGAACTCCAGTTAACTTTTCCACAACATCAATAATTGTTTGTAAAGATACACCCGAAACAAGACCAGCTGCTATCGCTGCTAAAACATTGTATACGTTAAACTTTCCAATTAACTTCATCGTAATATCTATACTCTCACTTGGCGTAACAAGAGTAAATGTTGTTCCACCGCTCGTCATTACAATATTTTTTGCCATAATATCACTATGTGTATCAATTCCATACGTAATAACTGTAGCTGCAGTACTTCTCATATACTCTTCTGCTGCTGGATCATCACTATTTAACACAGCGTACTTTTCATGGTCATGATAGTAGCTATTACCAAGCTGAGCAAACAACAAACCTTTTGCATGTTTATATTCTTCCATCGTGTTATGATAATCTAAATGATCTTGCGTTAAATTTGTAAATACGGCCACATCATAATCACAGCCATGTACACGGCCAAGATCTAATGCATGTGAAGAAACTTCCATTACTGCGCTATTTACATTTTGCTCAACCATACGGTGAAACGTTTGCTGAAGTGTCAGTGCATCTGGCGTTGTATTTTTCACCTCGAATGTTTCATCACCGATTTTCATATTAATTGTTCCAATTAGCCCTGTTTTATGACCATGTGCTCGCATAATTTCATCCATAATATGCGACGTTGTTGTCTTTCCATTTGTACCTGTAATCCCAATCAAGTGTAACTTATGCGTTGGCTGTCCATAAAAATAATCAGCTAAAACCGCTAAAGAACGATAAGTATTTTTCACAAGTACAACTGGAACGTCAACATCAATCGGTCTTTCCGCAACAATAGCAGCCGCACCTTGCGCGGCTGCTTGCTTAGCAAAATCATGGCTATCAACCGTATATCCTTTCATACATACAAATAAGCTTCCATTTGTCACTTTACGTGAATCTGCTTCAATGGATGTAATTTCTGGATTTTCTTTTGGAACAACTGGAAAATCATGCAAACATGATACAAGTGTGTGCAACTTCATTTCACTAAACCCTCTCTACATTGTTTATTTATCTCTTACTTAATAAGCAGTTCTCCCCGTCCTTCATTCGTTAAAAATCGAGAAAGGAAGCATTTGCTGAGAGCCTGAAAAATCAGACTCGTTTATCAGTGCGGCATATAATAGCTCATCTGATAAATTGTTTACTTTATTTTTTATGTTCAAGAGCAATATAATCTGTTTTCATAGAAATTAAATTTCTATGAAAACAGATATTATATATTAACTCAACTTCCACCAATTGTATCATAAAACACAATCTCTGACCTTTAATTACCGAAGTAAATTCTAATTTTTGAACCTTCCTTTACTTTGGCACCAGCTTCTGGTGATTGTTTAATTACTTTATCACCCTCACCACTTACATCGAGCTTCAAGTCTACAAGCTGCGTTTGTAAATCTTTCTTCTTCATCCCGATTAAATCCGGAACTTCTATTGTAGGTGTATCTCCCCATTTATATTCCTTTTCAACTTGCTCCTTGCGTGGCTCTACTCCCATAACAGGAAGCGCATCACGAAGAATATTCCCTACAATTGGCGCAGCAACAACACCACCAAATTGAGTAACTCCTTTTGGATTATCAACCGCAACATACACAACAATTTGCGGGTCATCTGCTGGAGCAAATCCGATAAAAGATACAATATAGTTATTCTCTAAATATTTCCCATCTTTTACCTTTTGGGCAGTTCCCGTTTTCCCACCAACGCGATACCCATCAATATATGCACCTTTACCAGAACCTTTCGCTACAACATTTTCTAACGCATAGCGAACTTTTTCCGATGTTTCCTTGGAAATAACTTTTCTTTTCTCGACCGGTGTTTTCTTTCTTACAACTTGATTATTCGAGGGATCAACAAACTCTTTCGCAATATACGGCTGATATAACGTCCCACCATTTACAGCTGCTGCTACCGCAGCGACTTGTTGAATCGGTGTAACAGAAACCCCTTGCCCGAAAGAAGTTGTTGCTTGTTCAACAGGACCAACCTTATCCAAGTTAAATAAAATCCCTTTCCCTTCTCCTTGCAAATCAATTCCTGTCTTTTGTCCAAAACCAAAATCATGAATGTATTGGAATAACTTTTCTTTACCAAGACGGTCCCCAAGCTCAATAAAACCTGGGTTACAAGAATTTTGAACAACTTCTAAAAACGTTTGACTACCATGGCCACCAGCTTTCCAACAACGGAGCCGCGCTCCACCAACTTCAGCTGCTCCATCATCATAAAACGTATCTTTCTCTAAGTCTACTAATTTTTCATTTAAAGCAGCCGCCAATGTAATGATTTTAAAAGTCGACCCCGGCTCATATGTACTCCATACAGGCAAGTTTCGATTAAACACTTCTGGTGAAACACTCTGAAAATCTGCTGGATCAAAACTTGGTCGACTCGACATCCCTAAAATCTCACCATTTTTTGGATTCATGGCGATTGCAATCATACCATCAGGGTCGTAAGTTGACTCTGCGATATTGAGTTCTCGTTCCATAATTGTTTGTATACGCGAATTAATTGTTAATTTTAAATCTAAACCAGCCTCTGGTTTTTTAAAATCATCACCGACATTTGGCATCCTTTGCCCTTTCGCATCTGCAAAAAAGCGCACATGGCCTTTATCACCATTTAACTCTTTATCATAATATGCCTCAAGTCCCATAAGTCCCTGATTGTCACTACCAGCAAACCCTAGTACATGCGATAAATATTGGCCGAATGGATAATATCGAATGGAATCTTCAGCAATATAAACACCTTTTAAACTTAAAGCACGTACTTCCTTCGCTTTATCATGAGAAATTTTTCTTCCACCTTTATCTAATCTTACAATAGACTCTTTTTTTGTAATCCGTTTATAGATTTCCTCTTTTTGCACACCTAAAACTGCAGCTAACTTCTCTGCAGTCTCTGCTGGTTTTTCAATTTGCCTTGGTACAACAAAGACAGTTGGTGCACTTTTATTTGTTGCAAGCTCCACACCATTTCGATCTAAAATTTTTCCTCGCTCAGGTTCAAAAGTAATATTACGACTCCACGAATCCTTCGCACGATCTGTTAACATATTCCCAAGAAAAAACTGTACATATCCAAGACGAATATCAATAATTGTAAAAATGAGTATACCTGATATAAGTATAAAGATGAGTCGTTTTCTAACTGTTACATTCGATACACGCATATTGGAACAAGCCTCCTTTACGCCTAGCTTGTTCCAATATATGCTTGTACCTGTCCAGATAGAACCTCTTGCACTTCTTACATTATATGCACCTAGAACATTATGGCGTTTCTGCCTCTTGCTGTGGTTCAAGCGGCGGTACAAGTGTTACAGCTAATTCCGTACCTGCTTGTAACGGCGTTCCTTCCGCCACACTTTGTTCTGTGACATACCCTGTACCAGATGGTTTCAAATTAAGATTTAACGTTTTCGCTAGATTCATTACATCACGAAGTGCCCACCCTTGTACATTTGGCATTAATGGTTTATCTCCCACTAAGAAGACTCGATCGCCCTTCAATGTTTTTTCAGTCGCTTTTGGTACCTGTTGTTTTACTTTTCCTTCACCTAGTATAATCGGATGGAATTTGGCTTTTTCTAATGTTACTTTCGCCTCTTCCATTGTTTTTTCAGTTACATCTGGAACAACAGCCTGCTGCTCTTTCACATATTTCTTCGAATCTTTTACTTCATTCGGTTTAATTTTCAAATACTCTAAGCTATTTTTCGTTACAGATTTAAACATTTCTGCAAGAGGTTGTGCTCCGTATTCATTATCTTTTAATTTCGGTTGCTTAATTGCAAAGTAAACAATTAACTGTGGATCATCCATTGGCGCCATACCAAGGAATGAGAAAATATAATTTTCTCTTCCTGTCATATATCCACCTTTTCCATCCGGAATTTGCGCTGTTCCCGTTTTACCACCGACAGAGTATCCATCTATTTTATACGCATTCCCTGTTCCTTTCGGCGATGTAACAACTTGTTCTAATAATTGTCTTACTTGTGCTGCAGTTTCTTTTGAAACCGGCTTTCCTACCTCTTCTGGTTTATGCTGTAATTCTACTTTATTCGTTATTGGATCTACAATCCTATCGATTGTATAAGGTTTCATCATTTTTCCATCATTCGCAATTGCAGTTGCGGCTTGTACAAGCTGCATTGGCGTTACCGTTGACCCTTGTCCGAAGGCCGTTGTTACCTGCTGAATCTGCTTATCAAATACAATTGTATTCTCGCCTTCACCAGGTAAATCAATTCCAGTTTTTTCATCCAATCCAAATTTGTGAATATATTGACGGAAACGATCTGGACCCAGTTTTTGATCTCCTAAAATGGCAAATGCAACGTTAGAAGAACGCTCAACCCCTTCATCGAATGTAATAGATCCCCAACCTGCACCACCATTGTGGTCTTTTATTTTACGATTTCCAACTGGATACGTACCTGATTGGTAATATTCTTGACCATTATATACACCTTCATTAATCGCCGCAGCTAATGTAAAGATTTTCATCGTAGACCCCGGCTCATATGCATTTGCGATTGGATCATTTAAAAAGTATTGAATATCACGCTTATTCGGATCATAGCTAGGTCGACTAGACATCCCAAGTATTTTTCCTGTTTTCGGATCTGCAACCAATCCAATTAGCATAGAAGGTTCATAGTGCTGATCAGCCGCTTTCATCGCATCTTCTAAAAATCCTTGAATACGTTGATCAATTGTTAAATACACATTTTTTCCATTTTTGGGCGGCTTTACACTTTGCTTTCCACCATCAAGAGAAACCCCTCTACGATCTCCCGTATACGCCACACTTCCATTCGAAGCACGTAAATACTTATCTAAACTCTTTTCTAATCCAAATTTCCCCTCTGCAATTCCTTTATCATCAGGTTTTGCAAAACCTAACACATAAGATGCGAAATCGCCATTTGGATAAACCCTAGCTTTCTCTGTAACAAATGAAATCCCTGGTATCTTAAGAGTTTCTATTTGTTCTTTCGTCTCTTTCGTCAAGTTCTTTCCTAACGCTCCGAACTCTACCTGACTCTTATCCTTGTTTAAAGCAGCTAAAATTTCATCTTCGCCTTTCCCAAGTACACCTGCAATTTTTTTTGCGGTATCCTCTTTATCTTTTACAGGATCCTCACCTTTTAATTCCGCAACAAGCTTGTATGAATTCGCATCTTGTGCTAACACATGCCCATTTTGATCATAAATCGTTCCGCGATTCGCTTCAAGTACGCCATTTTTATTGTGCTTGTCTTGTGCAAGTTTCTTTAAATCTTGCCCATGTACCGTTCCTGTTGCTTGAATATAAAAGAATCGGGCTAACAACAGCAAAAAGAGCAGGAGGAAAAATATCATAAAGTAACCTGCTCCTTTATTGGTATGAATTTTGTTCATATTCATCTTCATATTTTCTTCACACCTACTATATTAATGTAAACCTTTCACATTATTCGCATTAATTTCTAGCCCGTGTTTTTTTGCGATTTCTGCGACACGCTCATAGCGCTTTAACTTTTCCACTTCAGCTTGTAATTCTTGATTTGTTTTTTGTTGATTCACAATTGTATTTTCTATTTTTGCTGCTTCCGCATCAACTTGGTACAGTCCCGCCTTATTTCCAATAAAAGCAACGCAAGCATATAATAAAAAGCCAATAAAAGCCACATACAACAATTTTTCAATCCTTGTGATCTTTGTTTTCGCCTTTGGTTGTACTTTTTGCTGCGGAGCTTGAGATTGTACATGTTCTTGTACTTGTTGTTGTTTATACTTTACAGCTAAATTTGTCATACCTCTCTCTCCCTTTTATCGTTTTTCAGCGATCCGTAACTTTGCAGAACGCGCTCGATTATTTTCTTCTAACTCTTCATCAGAAGGTAAAAGCGGTTTTCTTGTAATGAGTTTTAGTTTTGGCTTAAACTCATCCGGAATAATTGGTAATCCTGGAGGCAGCTGTGGTGTTGTACTATTTCGTTTAAATGTTGTTTTACAAATACGATCTTCTAACGAATGGAACGTAATTACGCTAATTCTTCCACCAGGCTTGACCATTTCAATCGCAGATTCTAGCGCTTCCTCAAACACTTTCAATTCATCATTTACAGCAATCCGAATTGCTTGGAATACTCGTTTTGCAGGATGTCCTCCCGTTCTACGAGCTGGAGCAGGAATTCCTTCTTTAATTAACTCCACTAACTCTCCTGTTGTTTCAATCGCCTTATTTTCACGATATGCTTCAATTTTCCTTGCAATTTGCTTTGAGAATTTCTCTTCACCATATTGGAAAAAGATTCTTACGAGTTGTTCATATGACCAGTTGTTCACAACATCATATGCCGTTAATGAGGCATCTTGATCCATCCTCATATCTAAGGGTGCATCATGATGATAACTAAAACCACGTTCTGGTGTATCTAATTGTGGGGATGAAACACCTAAATCAAATAAAATGCCATCTACTTCTTTTATTCCTAGTTCGTGTAGTTTTTCTGATAAATAGCGGAAATTACTCTTCACTGTTACAAATTGATCACCATAAGAAGAAAATTTTTCTTTTGCATTTTGAATCGCAATCTCATCTTGATCAAATGCAATTAATTTTCCTCCTTCCGTTAGTTGGGATAATAAATAAGAACTATGTCCTCCACCACCTAGCGTACAATCCACATATGTACCACCCGGTTTTATATCCAAACCATCTACTGTTTCTTTTAAAAGAACTGTTACGTGTTTAAACATTGTTGCACCTACTTTTTGCAAAATAATTACGTTGAATGTCTCTCTTTTTCCTTCTAATAAACCACACAATGTGTTGGGAAATTAATACTCCGAAAACATGTCACATCCAACTTAGCGTCAGTGGAAATCTAATATCCACAAATCGCAGTCTCACTTTATTATATACTAAATTTTATCATTTTTTGCGGGAAATTAAATAAAAACATGTCGAAAAGCACAATAATACGTTTACATTTTGTTCTATTTTGTCATATACATTCGTTTTGTTATCCATATCATACTCCGAGTTATACCGTTAGATAATTCAGAAAAAAAGAACTTTACAGTTAGTTCCACAAATCAAAAATAAAATCCTGCTCCTAAGAGCAAGATTTTATAGTTTTATAATATGATGTTTCCCGTCCCAAGAGTAGGATTGTTTCATTACTCTTTCAACAAAATCTAATCCAAACTGATTTAAATAATAGCATATATTCCATACACGTTCTTGCGGTGCACCTAACGGCCGGAGCCCGCATTGTAAACGGCGAAATTTATTCAGCTCTACTTCATGTTTTTTCTCAACACTTCGCTTTAACATTCTTTCTAGCAGCTCAATTTGCTCTTTAATTTTCCGCTCATTTTTCTCAGCAAATTGCTGTAATCCTGGATCTATTTTTTTTACAAACTGCTGTAAAGAAGTATGAATATCCATCATTTTCTCTGTCGCTTCAATAAACTGATTATCAATCGGTTCTTCTATTTGGTTAGAAAGCCAATTTTCACGTAGCACACCTATATCATTTACAAATGGATCACTCTCTTGTAATTGTAAATCATGTAAGTCTGTTAAAATATCGCGTTCCATATAACTAATTGTGAGTCTTGGAACAACAGGAGGCACGCGAAAACCAAACACATGAAATACTTGCTGTAATTCACTCCAGTAAGCAATTTCACCCGGTCCTCCAATAAACGCTAATGTCGGAAATATATATTCTTGCATAAGTGGTCTTGTTACAACATTATTGCTAAATCGTTCCGGATTTTTTTCCATTTCCGTTATCAATTCTTCATACGAAAATGAATAAGCACCATCTTTTCCAACAAATTTCCCATTCTCTTCTTCTAACAACACACGTTCTTCTTCAATTTGCATAAATATGTGCACTGCATTTGATTTCGTTTCAATAATTGGTTTATATCCTTTTTCCCTTATCAATTGCTGTTGTTTTTGAAGGCTCCCCTGCACTTCTTTATATCGACTTAGTATTTGTTTGAAAAAGGAGACCTCCAATTTTCTTAACGATGGATGATGCGAATCAACGAGAATCAAGCCTGAATCAACAAATAATTTCATAATAAGATGCGCAAAGAAATCTACATATGTACGCGAATTCTGCAAAGCATCTTCAACAAACTGTAATACATCCTTGGTGAAATTCGTTTCTGGATATGTTTTAAAAATTTCTTCAATCCACTTTCTACAGTCTTCTATCGAAAGATCAGATTCAGACGCACTCGCCTTTTTCGGATGACGATCATGAAAAATCGTCTTTTTTATTTTTTTATTTTTCATTACAAACACATGATTAATTTCATCAATATCGTGGTCTTCACCAGCAATCCAAAAAACAGGAACGACGCGGACTCCTAAACTGGCTTCTTTTTCTTTTGCAAGCTGTAAAATCGAAATGATTTTATGCACAGTATAAAGAGGTCCTGTTAATAGTCCTGCTTGTTGTCCCCCAACAACAACATATGTATTTTCATCCGCTAGCGCCTTTATATTCCGAAGAGTATGCTCTCCAGCATGTAAATTAGTATTATATTCTAATAAATGTGCCACTACATCTTGACGGAAAAACTTCTTATCACGCAAATCATGCAGACGTTGTCCGAATCCATCTTCTGTCAACGGATAATCGAAGTATGCCTGCACTTCTTTTCTACCATTCATATAGTCCGCCACAACACCTTGTAGCGGAACAGAGATTTCTTTTATCTCCATATAATTCTTCCTTTCCTATCCTGTTCTCTCACCAATCCAAATTGTAGTCAATGTTTGATGTAAAAGCAAAGAATATATCTTATACTTCTAATCCCTTTATTGAATTGTATAAAAATTGCAGTGTGGGAACTTGCTTTTGCTGTTTCCTCGCTTCTTCTATCACATAACCAATAATAGCATCAATTTCCGTTTCCCGATTCTCTCTTACATCAGCTAACATAGAGGATGTATTACCGGCTGTGGTTTCACATACACGACAAACCAATTGCCACAGTTCTTCTTTTTCGCCCTCCCCTACAAGAAACACAACCTCTTGAAATATTTGCTCCATGACTTTATAAAAATAAGGATTCGATAACAATGCTCCATTTTGTATGCCCAATAAAGCTGTTAGCGGATTAATGCAGGAATTTATTACAAGTTTATAACACATCGTCCGTTTCCAATCTTCTTCTACTTGCACCGGAAAATATTTTGGGGAAAAACACTCTAATAGTGACTCAAATTGAGACAAATCACCATTTATCACTCCAAATTTTGTAACCCCTACTCCTGTATGATTCACTGTATATTCATTTTCTTTTTTTGCCCCATGCTCTACAATTCCCACCGCTACATTTTCACATTTTATTTCTTGCAAGATATGCAGATGAGACATCCCATTTTGCAAAAAGATAATCCGTCTTTGTTCTTTTATGAACGGAAGTATATTCACTAAATGATATTGTTTTACAGCAATGAACATATAATCCATTTGTTCGTCTACAATATTCTCTAATGGCATAACATTTATAAATACCGTTTCCATTTCTCCCTTACGAATACACCTTATCCCCTCCTGCATTAACTTTTCAGCTTGTTCCACCGTTCTTGTAAATAATGTAACATCCTGTTTGTTCTTTTTTAAATAAAATGCAAAAAGCAGACCAATCGCTCCCGGACCAATAATCCCAATTTTCATCTCTATCCTTCAGAATCTCCTAACGAATACCAAAAAGAAATATATCCTGTCATCCTTTAGAAGCCTTCTGATCTCCTCCTCTCTATACTTGTTCTAACATTGATTATATCTTATTTATATTTCAACAACCGAAAGTACATTTCATAAATATGTATAAATCCCCTTCCTATGACTAGTGTAGCAAACACTTTAAAAAAATACTGAAAGAAATATTCTATTTTCTTCATAAAAATGAAAAAATGAGTTATAATATTATTGAAAATATTTATACTTTTCTTTATTTTACAAAACGAGAAAAGGATGTGATGTAATGACATTCCCAAAAGTTGAGCGCTTGCTCATCAATTATAAAACGTTAGACGAATTTAAAAAATTTAAGGGCTGTGGTGCTCAAGAACTTTCCATGTTTGAAGAATTACAAGCAAATATTATTGAAAACGGTAGCGAATCTCCCTTTTACGGCATTTATTACGGTGGATCCCTTATCGCACGTATGAGCTTGTACATGAGGAGACATGGTGAATCCAGCCTTGAGATTACTGGATCTTACGTAGAACTTTCAAAACTTGAAGTGTTACCAAATTTTCAAAAACAAGGTTTTGGTCAAATGCTTGTTAACTACGCAAAACAACTACAATTCCCAATCAAAACAACAGCCCGCATTCAATCTGCTGCATTTTGGGATAAACAAAATTTCGGGCAAGTATCAACGGCTGATGGCGAATTTTATATTTGGCATCCAGAAACTAATTTGAATGCGGTTACAAACGAAGAATCCGCATAAAATAAAAACAGCTGTTATTCAGCTGTTTTTATTTTTTCAACTTTTCTAATGTTTCATGCTCATGAATTGCATCTCTTTCTCTTGTTTCTAACACCATCACACTTCTTTTTCGATCAATATAATCAAGCAAAGTACGATACTCTTCTTCATATACAGATAAACGCTGAAGAAGCCGTTCCTTTTCCTTTTGTAACAATTCAATTTTTTGGTGTAATTCTTTTACTTCTTTTTCATCTTTATATTTTTGTAAAAAGGTAATAACATCATCTAATGTAATCGATACAGGGGGAAACTCCACTACTTTGGGTTGCCTTACTTCATAATTTTCTACCTTACGAATTTGTTTCGCCTCTTCAATACGTTCTTTATATTGCTTTCTAACGTAAGAATTCCATCTAAATCCGCATGCTGCGGGTGTACGAGATAAATGTCTACCTACCTCTTTAAATGCGGAAAGTTGCGTTCCACCTTCACGAATATGCCGGAGTACCACTTCTGCCAGAAGTAAATCTTCATCATCAGTCCATGCATCTTGTCTTGTTGTCGCCATCCCTCTAGTCCTCCTTATGCATTTTTTATTAAACATATGCAGTTACTAGAAAAGATAGAATACTAACATGTAAAGAATATATTTTTCTATTTTTTTAAAAATGCTGCAATAGCCTGACTGTGCTCTTCAGACTCCCATAAACGTGCACATTCCGTTATTTCTTCTTTCATTCGCTCTCGTAAATTACTTTCTTCCCACTTTCGAATCGCAACAGCTTTATATGCTTTTTGAACTTTGATGTTTGGAACAATCATATTATCTAGCCATTTATGACATGATTTCATGACATCGCCGAGAAATATCTCATTTACAAATCCATATTCACTTGCTTTCTCGGCAGAAAAACGATGCGCCGAACAAAGCATTATTATCGCTTGATAATAGCAAACCTTCTCATGCAATATCGCAGCCCCTCCCCACCCCGTTATAATTCCTAAATTTCCTTGTATGAAGCCAATAACCGCATCTTTAGAGGCAAAACGATAATCACATGCTGCGGCAAGTTCACATCCGCCTCCAATAGCCGCACCATTTATAAGCGCTACTGTAGGTACAGGAAGCGTCATAATATCATACAAAACTCTCCCCATTCGTTCAAGCACCTCATAAGCAGCTCTTTCCGTTTTCAATCCATGAAACTCCTCTAAGTCCCCCCCTGCGCAAAACGACTTTCCATTCCCTGTAATAACTACACATTTAATCCAATCCGCTCGCCTAATCTCTTTTATCAACTTTTCTAATGTATTCATCATTTCATTATCAATTGCATTGTGATTCTTTGGGCGATTTAGCGTAATCCACATTACATCTTCTTTCTGCTCTACCAAAAGTTTCATTATTTTTTCTCCCCTTTCACTTCACAGTTATTGTTCAAGGAGCATAATGAAAAACCTCTTCTTTCTTCTAATAGAAAAAAAACAAAAAAAATAAACGCAGAATATATCTTCTGCGTTTATTTCTGCAATTACTTGCTGATTACTTCTTTACCTTTGTAAGTACCGCATGCTTTACATACACGGTGAGCTAATTTCGCTTCACCACAGCTTGGGCACTCTACCATACCAGGTACTGATAATTTGAAATGCGTACGACGCTTTCTTTTTACTGTTTTAGAAGTTCTTCTAAAAGGTACAGCCATTCTTCCCACCTCCTTAAAAGAAATAGTTATTTTCATATGAAGGCCTGAACCAGTCTTCCGATTATTTGTCAAAAAACTTCGCAAGTCCTGCTAACCTTGGATCAACAGGCTTTTCTTTGCTTTCTTCCGAAATCACTTGCCAGTCTTGACCTTGCGTCGGTGCTCCACCGGAAACATCATCACTGAAAATTTGCATTGGAATCTCCAAAAGTATATTTTCCTTGATTATTGGGAGTAAGTCAAGTACTTCTCCCTCTAAGTAATGGATTTCCGCTTCCGTTTCGTACTCTTCTGCTGAAGTTTGGAACACCTCAGTTGTTTTAATGTCAAATGGTAATGTTACATCTACTAAAGAGCGAGAACATGGTAAAACCATGCTTCCAGTTATATGTAGATGAAACGTAAACTTACTGGAGCCAAAATCAACTCTACCTGTTACATGAACAGGATTAATTTCGCGAATTTCTTTCTCGACTTCTTTTAGCTCACTTACATCTACCATCTCATCCAATGTCAATCCTTTATGTCTCAATTTATTTAATTGATGGATGGACCATTTCATATCATATCACCTCAAGGCAACAAACAAAATTATAGCTAGCCATTTTATATTTGTCAATGTTTTTTCTTTACACTATAATGAAGTCATTATAGGAAATAATATATAGATTATCATGTTTTTAGAAAAGATGCTACATCGAAAGGAGAGATTATCATAAAGGCAAGCGGTATTATTGTTGAATATAACCCCTTTCATAACGGTCATGCTTATCATGTGCAACAAACAGAAAAGTTAACACAGTCTGACATTACAATCGCTGTTATGAGCGGACCGTTTTTACAACGCGGTGAACCAGCTCTCGTATCAAAGTGGTATCGAACCAAGATGGCTCTAGCTGGTGGCATAGATCTTGTTGTTGAACTCCCTTATGCATTCGCAACACAAAAAGCCGAAACATTTGCTAGTGGAGCCATTTCTATTTTAGATGCCCTTGGCGTTTCTGAAATTTGCTTTGGTAGTGAGGATGGAGAAGTTCAAAATTTCTATAACACCATTTCTTTACGCCAAAAAGAAAAAGATACTTTCAATCAACTTGTGCAGCAATTTATGAATACTGGAAACAGCTATGCCAAAGCAACTTCTCAAGCCTTCTCACATATTTTTTCGGACGTCAATATTGTTGATATGTCCCAGCCAAATAATATATTAGGCTTACATTACATTGAGGCGATTCTTTCCCAGAAAAGTTCAATTCATGCACATACCATTGAAAGGTTCGCATCTCATTATCATGATGAAACTTTTCAAGATAGCCATATCGCAAGTGCGACCAGCATTCGCAAACAATTATTTAGTGAAAATGATTCATTCTCAAACATATATCCATTTGTACCAAATTGTACCGCATCCTTTTTAGAAAGCTATAAACAAACGTATCATACCTTGCATTGTTGGGAGGAGTATTTCCCATTTTTCAAATATAAACTTCTGACAATGTCTTCCCAGGAGTTACAACATATATATGAGATAGAGGAAGGATTGGAGCATCGTATTTTATCAAAAATACATAATGCCTCTTCATTTCTTACTTTCATGGAAGCATTAAAAACAAAACGTTATACATGGACTAGATTACAACGAGCATGTACACATATTTTAACGAATACAACAAAAGAAGAAATGGAAAAAGCACATATAGAGCAACATTCACCATATATACGTTTACTTGGTATGTCACAAAAAGGACAAACTTATATTTCAAAACATAAAAAAAATCTCGGACTCCCACTTCTCACTCATACGAAGACATTCAGGCATCCTGTTTTAGATATAGAGCGAAAAGCAAACGCTATTTATTTTTCAGTGCTACAAGAACCTTTACGTACAAAATGTATACAGAAGGATATAACGCAACATCCTATTCGGTATGATGAAACAACGAATAACTTTTTGTAAAAAAAACCTCTCTAAGGCGAGAGGTTTACTTTTTTTCTGGCATTTTTTCTAAATATGCTAACGCATCATCTAATGTATCTACTGGTACAATTTTCATCTTCGTCTTAATATCTTTCGCTGCTTCAAGTGCGTCTTTATAATTCGATTCAGGTGCCCCTTTTTCATTTGGAGCAAAGAATATTTCTGCCCCCGCATCACTAGCTGCAACAACCTTCTGTTGAATACCACCAATTGGACCGATTTCTCCCTTTTCATTAATGGTTCCTGTCCCAGCAATTTCATGACCTTTTGTCATATCTTTTTCAATTAATTGATTATAAATTTCTAATGTAAACATTAATCCCGCCGAGGGGCCACCAATTTCATGTGAGTCGATTTTCACTTTTGGATCTACTACTAATTCCTTATAAGGAGCAATCGAAACCCCAATTCCTACACGTCCCTTACCATCAGGAATTTGTTTTAGTGTCAACTTTTCCGCCAAACGCTTTTCCCCTCGAACATATTCAATGTTTACTACTTCACCTTCTTTTTTCCCTGCCATGTGCGCAATAAATTGGTCTATCGCTTCAAACGGCTGACCGTCAACAGCGACAATTACATCCCCAAGTTTTAATTTCCCTTCAGCGGACATATTTTTAGCAATCCCAGCAACTAATACTCCTTTCTCTTGAAAGGAAACTGAACGATTTGCACGCTTATATGCATTATAAATCGCTGCATTTTGAGAATCTTTCATTGCATACGCTTGGCGGAATTGATATTCCTCATCACTCTCGCCTTTTTGTAAAATCTCCTCTGCTTTAGAAATGTGATTATATTTATTAAATTGGGCAGCTATTAGATTTACAACATTTGCAGGCCCCATTGACACTGTCACGAGCATAAAATCACCTGATTCTTTCTTTCCACCATCAACTTGTACATATGGCTCTAATTTCGCTGCCATTCCTGGTTTTGTTACATAATACGGAAGGCGTACATAGACAAGTAACATTGCCAATATAACTCCAATTAAAATTGCATATATAAACCGAAAACGCTTAAACATTATTTTTCTCCTTCCACTGCTCAATTAACAAGTAAATTTTCTGAATATGTTTTTCAGCCTCTTCTTCTCCAACCCGAATAATGTCTTCAATATTGGTAAAAGCACGAGAACTAAACTGTTCTACTGCCGGACGCATCATTAAATCTGAGGCAATTTGCCGATTAACAACAAGTTCATGCTGCATAATTTCAATACTCTGCATGATAACATCATAAATGGATGTAACTTCCCCGTTCACCTTAATAGGAGATACATCTACAGCAATCACAATATCAGCACCTAGCTCTTTTACGACAGATACGGGAATACGATCAATGACCCCACCGTCCACTAATAAGCGACCGTCTATTTTCTCTGGTACAAATACACCTGGAACAGAAATACTTGCTCTAACCGCATCAGCAATAGAACCGCTTGTAAATACAACTTTTTCCCCCTTTAAAATGTCAGTGGCCACAACTGCCGTTGGGATATCTAACTCTTCTAATTTTTTATTATATGTAAACATTTTAATCATATCTTTTACACGTTTTCCAGAAATAAATCCCATTTTTGGTACAGTAAAATCCAAATAGTATTTTCGTTTAAATAATGCAGCCATTCGGTAGAGCCTCTCCACGTTGCAACTCGTTGCATAAAAGGTACCAATTAATGCTCCCATACTACTTCCAGCAATCATATGAATAGGGATATTCGCTTCTCGTAATACTTTAATCACACCAACATGTGCGAAGCCTTTCGCACCTCCAGATCCAAGAGCTAAACCTATTTTCGGTTCATTCATTTCTCTCACCCTTAAAATTTTTTCATCCTCTTTTTCATACTTATGGTCTAAACCCACCATGTATCCACGTATACTGAAATGAACGTTTTTGGGACAAAGGGGGCTACGTTAAAATGTATGAAAAATGGAAAACAGCTTTTCTCACCATAACGATGATATTTCTAACATTTTCTCTCGTACTTCACCCCCAAGCCGCTTTGCAATCTTCTATTCGCGGATTAAATATATGGTGGGAAGTTGTCTTTCCTTCGCTACTACCTTTTTTTATCGTTGCGGAGCTATTAATTAGTATAGGTGTTGTAAAGTTTATCGGTGTTATATTAGAGCCGCTTATGCGTCCGCTCTTTCGTGTGCCTGGTATTGGTGGCTTTGTTTGGGCAATGGGAATGGCTTCTGGCTTTCCCGCAGGCGCCAAATTAAGTGCGAGACTTCGGCAAAGTAATCAACTAACACAAATTGAAGCAGAACGACTTGTATCATTTACAAACTCTTCAAATCCATTATTTATTTTTGGAGCTGTTTCTATTGGCTTTTTTAACAATCCAAAATTAGGTTTCATATTAGCTGTTGCACATTATGTTAGTAGCTTTACCGTCGGATTACTTATGCGTTTTTATGGCAACAACAATACCTACATAAAAGAAAAACATTCCATTCAAAAACGTCCCTTACAACACGCTTTTGCTATTCTTCACGAAACACGTTTACAAGAGAACAGACCGATTGGAAAACTACTTGGTGATGCGATTATCTCCTCTATTCAAACTTTACTCATGATTGGTGGATTTATTATTTTATTCTCCGTTTTAAATAAAATGATTACTGTTTTCCAAATCACGGAAGCGCTCGCTTTTATTATGCAACATATTTTAACATTCTTCCAACTATCACCACACTTTAGCATCCCTATCTTATCAGGGATTTTTGAAATGACACTAGGTAGCCAAATGATTAGCCAAACCAATCAGACTACAATTCTTGAACAAGCCATGGTAACGAGCTTTATTCTCGCATTTAGCGGCCTTTCTATCCAAGCTCAGGTAGCAAGTATTTTAGCCGAAACTGATATTCGCTTTAAACCATATTTCTTTGCAAGAATTATCCAAAGTATTCTCGCCCCAATTTACACTTTTATATTTTGGGTGCCACTTTATGAAAATTTACATTCTTTTTCACCGAACCAACAAGATATTCCCGTATTTTTATTAAACCACTCTTCTATTCTTGCGAAGGCTTGGGAACTATTACTTTACTACGGTCCAGCCTTTACACTATTTTGTTTATATCTATATGTTATTTTATTATTCTTACGCATAATAAACAAAGAAAAACCCCGTTCATCTTAACGGGGTTTGAAACTTTTCTTTTAAAGCACGCTCTACAATAGGAGGAACAAGACCTGCTACATTTCCACCATAACGAGCCACTTCCTTCACAATGCTTGAACTTAAAAATGAATATTGATTATTTGTCATAATAAAAAAGGTTTCTATGTTTTCATCTAACTTACGATTCATCGATGTAATTTGCATCTCATATTCAAAATCAGAAACTGCACGTAAACCACGCAAAATTGCGTTTGCATTACGCATTTTTGCATATTCAACTAACAGTCCACTGTGCGAATCCACTTTAACGTTTGGAATATCTTTTGTTGCTTCTCGAATTAGCTCTAGGCGCTCTTCTACTGAAAAGAACGGTTTCTTAGAAGAATTATTCAAAACGACAACATACACCTCGTCAAACACCTTTGCGCCCCTTTTAATAATATCCAAATGTCCAAGAGTTATCGGATCAAAACTCCCTGAAGAAATTGCTATGCTTGTCATTCGGTCCCCTCACCTTCATACTTATAAATCGAAATCGCCGTAATACCATAATTTTCTGCTCTTACCTTTACAAGTCCCCCTATTGTCTCAGGTAAGACTACATCATCCCCATGTTCTGCCATAATCAATCCATCTTCGTTCAATAATCCATGTTGGTCCATAACACTAATTAATGAAATGATTTTTTGATCTTTGTATGGTGGATCTAGTAGTATGAGGTCAAATGATAATTCACGTTTAATCAACGCCTTTACAGCACGCTCTGCATCATTTCTATACACTTCAGCTTGATCATGTACTCTGCAACTTTCTAAATTTTGATGAATAACCTTCACCGCTTTATTATCTCGATCAACAAAAATAGCTTTGTCAATTCCTCTGCTAAGTGCTTCAATCCCAAGTCCTCCGCTACCTCCAAACAAATCGAGGGCAACCCCTCCTTCGAAATAAGGACCAATCATATTAAAAATGGCTTCTTTTACTTTATCCGTTGTCGGTCGCGTTGTATTGCCTGGCACAGCCTTAAGCGGATGCCCTTTACATTTTCCAGAAACTACTCTCATTCGCTGTCACTACCTTTATTTCAATCTATCGAGCGATTATTACAAACGCATATCCGCCCCCGTAATCGCTATCAAATCCCATTGTTTTCTGGGTATTTTTCCATTAAAGGATAACCGAATCCACTACTTATTAAAAGAAAAAACAATTTATTTCTTTTAAAGGCCATCATTGTATGATAACTTTCCAGTGTCCCATATGTATATTCATCTCGCTACTTACAAGTAAGATCGCCTCTACTAACACAAGGTTCACTTTATCTTTTTTATCCTATCATAAAATAAAAGAAAGAAAAATAAAAAGCCTACGATAAATTTTAAATTCATTATGTATATCCTCATTTAGATTGGACATAAATAAATATAACAACATCACCTTCGATGTTGTTGCCAACCGCGGAGAAGACTTACGTTTCCCCATAAGTTCTTCCTCCGGTTTCTCCTCTCCCTTTGCCTTCTTACTAGTACATACTAGTATAAGAAGGGCCCTGCTTTGCAGGGTTTTTTTCTTTGGTCTGCTTTTCATTTTAAAAATGAAATGATACAGTAAAAGAAAGAGGAGGAAATAATATGATTCAACGTTTTATTGAACTAGGAGAAGGCTACTCCGATTTATATGAATTACTTGAGATTGCACACACAAATAAAGATCGTGTGTCACATATGTTACAATTTGAAACCTTAAAAAATGATAAAAAAGTATGCTCACTTGTTGTTGTTCTTAAACCAACAAAGGTTGGTGACTTCCAACCGCTATACATATGCCGCGAAGGGATTCCTATACTTGAAGATATAAAAAGTAAACGAATCATTTTATTCGAAGAAACGGCTGAACAAATCGGGAAAAACGTTACTTCTTTTACAGTAAAACCATCTACAATTTTCCCGGAAAAAGAATTATATTTTAATCACCTTATCGGCATTTTACGAATGAATCATTTCATTCCTCCAATGCAGTAGCAATTTTCATCTCGCTATTTATAGGCAGTCCCCCCACTGATGGAAGTTTCACTTTATACTCATTGTATTTTTATTAACATAAAAAACCCCCACCAAATTAGTGGGGGTCTTTCTCTTTAACTATAGTCGTATTCTTTCGCGCGATCCGGACGTGAATTTTCAAATTCCGTTTTAAGAAATGGACGATATGATTGCTCAATTTTTTTCACAAAAGGAAGTTTATTTAGTTTTTGCATCATATGCTCTATTTGTTCCATATCACAATATACGACTGCATATTTCAAACGCTTTGATATGTAATGAATATTACCATATTTCCTTAAAATCTTGGCATGTTTCAATGAATGTAAATAAACAATCATACTTTGTCGTTGCCCGAACATAATCTTCTCCATCTTCTCCTTTTATATACTCATATTCTTGTATCTTATAAACATCAATCAGAAATTTGTGAAATTATAGTACGTTATAGAACAAGTTCTGTATACGGTTTCTTCCATATTCTAAAAAACGGGGCATATCACCCCGTCTTTTTACAACCACAACTTCCACCAGAGCCACAACCGCCTCCGCATCCACCTGCATCAAAAAACGGATTTCCAGTAGGAACTTTAATAGCAGATGATACTTCAGAACCAATCGCTACACTGACTTCATCTAATAGTTTTTGCAAAGCATTTTCTGCTTTTTTAAAAGCAGATACCTTTTCATGCAAATCTACAGAACGTTTTAATTCTCGCATATTTTTCGAAACGAAAGTATAATCAGGATGGTATTTTCCAAAGCGTTGCACTTCTTCATATCGCTCTTTCATTACTGTAAATTGGCCAATTAATGTTTGAGCCTCCAAATCTTCCTGTAACGCCTTATAACATTCACGATAACTCTCTGCTATATCTGAACAGACAATCGCTTTTGCAAGCTGCTCTGCCTCGTCTAATATCATTACGCTTTCAAGCGTCGCTACAATCATGAGAGACACCTCCGAGTAACCATCATAACACATTTAGAACAGAACTACTAATTTGAGTATCACATCTGCATATAAAGTAAAAAGTTCTATCACTGAAAACACTTAGCCATTATAATTTCTTATACACAAATATGCTCCGCGATATTATATCGTAGTACGTCCCAGCTTCCATTCTCCTCTTTTACATAACTAATGCACGCATTTTTCAATGGAGTTTTAAATGTAATTTCATCAGGTAAGATCGCGTGTAAAATTGCTTTTATCGCATGTGAATGTGCAACAATAATAATGCGCTTACCTGCATGTACTTGTGCAACATCTTGCAATGCAGCAAAGCAGCGATTTACAATCTCTTCATCTGTCTCCATACCTTCTACATTTCCCTCTGCAATAAGTTCTCTAACTGTAGGAACTGGTTTTCCTGAAGCCTCCCCAAAATTCCGTTCAACAAATCGCTCATCAAGAAGAATAGAATGTATTCCAACAGCCCCACTAATTGCCCGTGCTGTTTCCTGTGCTCTAATTAAGGGACTGCTAATAATCACATCCCACGTTTCCAATTTTAACGCAGCTGCACTTTGACTTGCTTGCTTTTTCCCAACTTCATTAAGCGGAATGTCTTCACGCCCTTGAATAATCTCTTGAAAATTCCAATCAGTTTGTCCATGTCGTACTAAACAAATTTCCGTCATGTTATAACTCCTTTTTTCAATAATCCGTTTCTATTGTAACAAAAGTTTCGCATGACGGACATAGTTTTTCCTTCCAATTACGTTGCATTTTGCTGCTTCATATATTGAAACATGTCAATCATAATAGAAGCAACCGCCAATTGATTTTGAAATTTTGCAACTTTATCTGGGATTGTCTTTTTATAATACTGTAAGGCAGCTAATTCAAATGCCTCCTTCTCCTCCGGACTACGAGATAATTTCCGATACCAATGGGGTTGTTCACGAATATAACGCTCTAAATCTTTATCAGCTTTTATAAATTCCATAAGCTCTGCCCTCATCCTCTTTTTCCTCCTAATCTTTTCGAAAGAAAAATGGATTATTTTCAGAAGTTCTTTGCTCAGGTCGTGTACGATTCCCTTGAAATTGCTTAATGACCTGTTGCACACTCCCAATCGCACTCGTTACATTAGCCAGATGTTGTTGCATTTGCTCTGCATCTAATTTTTTTAAAAAAGAAAGCATTTGCCCCATCAAATCGGCAGCTTTTTCATCATTATTTTCTTGTGCTGGAGAAGAAATCACTTCTCCGTCTGCTTTATAGACCTTCCACATTTCATCTTGCTCCCCAAGTAAATACCATTCCTCATAAAATTGTTGCCATGTTTTTTGACCATTTCGAACTTCATGAACCATTTTAGGGTGATGGTTTACAAACGCTTTAAATTGTTGAACAGAAGGATGTAACGGTCCTTTTGTTTTTGTCATAATCCTCACCTCTTCAGATATATCTACTATCATTGTAAGAAAAAAAAGGCGCATGGTTCGCCTATTTTTAAACGATTCATGCACCTTCCCCTATTTTCTAATGAAATTTTGAGTATAAAATTTATCAAAGACTCCAACACCTAGTCCAGTAAATTGTTCATTTAACAAGTTTTTCCGATGTCCTTCACTGTTCAGCCAACCTTGTACTGCAGCGATCCCATCAGTATGCTGCGCTGCTATATTTTCACCTGCAAGTTGAAATGCAACTTGACCTCGTTGTAATCGATCTCCTAAAGTCCCAAATTTCGGTGAATCATGTGAAAAATAATTATTTTCTTTCATATCTTTACTATGCCCAAAAGCCACTTCAGCTGTTTGTTGATCCCATGTTAATAATGGCAATTGATGACGACTACGAATAATATTAGTCAGATCTAGAATTTGTTGCATATTCCCATGTTCTATTTGTGTCATTTTTTCTGGAGTGGTTGGCTGCACTGCCGCTAACTCTCCAGAATAAACAAGCTGATACGGTCTTTGTCGAAGCAATATCTCATCATCCATATACCGAATTCCAACAAGTTCATGTGTGAATCGGTCAAAATATAACTGTGCCCAACCATCTTCTTCTATCGAAACAAGCGGTTGTTCTGCAATTTCATTATCAGATAATTCAAATTGATAACTGTTCCTTCCTTTTTTCAAAGAAATTTCATGTGAGAATGGATTTTTTTTATAGACATCTTCATATCTTTCATTCATACGAAATGGAGCCACATTCACTTGATCACCAGCAGCATAAGCTGTTACAATTTTATGTTCTGCAACACCAAACTGTACATATTGCGATAAATCTTGATTATAAATCCACCATTCGTAACCATACGCAGAAGGTTCGATTCGAGCTGGTTCACCCCATTTTGCTAACAAATTTTCCGAATCTCCTCCTATTAATTGGGAGATCGTCTCCGGAAACCCTTCATTTATCTGTTTCTTTTTCTTAACAATCTTATGTTCCTGTTTAGAATGAGATGGCTGTAATATATATTGCGAAACGAGTAATTTCCCGTATAAATCAATTGCTAAAATAAAAACCGTAATCATTACGATACGTAATAATTTCTTCAAACAATATACCTCCTGGTCAAACATAAAATTGAGATATACACAAATATCTATCTTCACTTTTGTGTGTACCATACTATTTTCACTATATCATATTTTTATGAAAAAAGCCGTGATTCTCCCTTTTCTCTCAATATGAATTGCGATTTCTTATTATTCATACTATTATAAAATTAAAGGTTTTCAAATAAAAATAGGGAGGGATTCCATGCAATTTACAGATTCAAAACTTATAGGTGCGATTATTGATTTTACACTGCTCACGGAAGTTATGCAAAATCAGCATTTTGTACTTGCTGGACAGTGGGATTATGAGCGAGTTACATATGACTATAAATTTGAAATATTGAAGGATGTATATTATTTACGAATACAAGGCTTTGCGGTGGAAGGGGAAATCGGAGGACGACATGCACAAGTTAAATTACTTTCACCATTGCTAGGAAAACATTATTATCCACATGGTGTTGAGTATGGTGAGAATGAAGTTTTTCCTACAAACGTAATCCAAAAAAGCGAACAACTTCTGCAAAACATTGAAAAAGAATTGAAGGAATTTCAAGTTATCGAGTAAATAAAACAGGCGTATCCATATGGACACGCCTGTTTTATTTACAAATTAAGAATGAATTGTCTTTTTAACTGGATAGCCATAAATAGAACCATCCTTTACTTTAATATCATCTTCCCACGGAACTTTATACTTGCCTTCAGCTAAGTCTTTTACAAATGTATATGGATTTTCTTTGACACCGCCTGGAGTAGCTACATAACCTCTAGAACCTAAATTGTAAATATTATTTTCAAGCCCCCATCCTAATCTAGCTTGATCTGCTAATTCTGGATACACTTCTGCAGTAACAATCTCCCAAGGATTTCGATGCCCTTGTACTAATGTAGTCCCATCAAAATTACATACTTGTCCTTCGCCAAAATAATAAAACACGCCATCATATCCTGCTAAGTTTACCGATAGTGTATACATCAAATTTTGCCATGCATTCGAACGATTCGTTAACATCCATTGCTCACTCACCTGTGTACTATAACCAGAAATGCGGATTAAAACATTGGCACCTTTATAGGCAGCCTCACGAGCAACTTCAGGAAACATGCCATCATGACAAATACAAACTGCTAACTTACTTCCCCCAGGTCCCTCACAAACAGGTAGCCCTAAGTCTCCTGCTTTCCACGGTTCAACAGGCACCCAAGGATTCAGTTTTCGATATTTCAAAATCATCTCACCTTGTGGATCAATAATAATTGCTGTATTGTATGGTTCCCCACCATCTGGATTTTTTTCCATTATCGAAAACACACCGTACAACCCTGCTTCTTTACACGCTTCAGCAAATAAATCTGTTTCTGGTCCAGGTACAGTACATAAAAATTCTTCTGTTGTCCATTTCTTTGTATTAAGTCCCTGTGTACTATACTCCGGAAACACTATTAATTCTAAACCTGGGTAACCAGCCTTGGTTGAATGAATCGTTTTAATAATCTGATTAATTTGTTTATCGATATCTGCTCGTGACTCCACTACTGGTACCGGATATTGAATCAAGGCTGTTAAAAAACCACTGATTGGCTTTACCATACTTCCACTACTGCCCATTTAAAGTCCCCCTTAAAAATAATTTATGTTTAATAAAGAAAGCATATTATATACCTCTCTATTCAAACCTAAAATTAAACTTTAAAAATGCACCTCAATAAAACGAGTAGCGAACCATTGTACGCCTTTAACAATATAACTTTTAAATCAACCCCTATATTAGATACCACAACCACATTAAAAATCCCTTCTTTTACCATTATCAATTGAATTACAATCCATTCTATACACCAAAAAAGGCATATGCTTATGCACCTTTTTATTTCGTTTGCAAATAAGGAGGCACTGCCTGTAGTTGCTCCTCATCTTTTTTGCGCTCTCTACGTGCCCATTTAAAAAATACATACCCAATAATCATACCGTACACTATTTCCTGGACAATTTTCATAATGATACCACCTGTTTGTTGATCTTGTACAATTGGCATCCAATGTAAAAATTCCGGTCCGGTTATATTTAAGTCGGTTAGTGTCCCTGCAGGCACACAAAGCTCCATCGCTTTCATCCATGCACTTGGATCCGTATATGTAGCAAACAATGATTCACTAGCAAATATGATCAATGCGCAAGCAGGCGTTAATAATACACCATTCGCAAACATATATCCTATTTTCTTTATTTCACTTAATGTTTGATACTGTGGTAATGGATTTAGCATTGGCCACCACATCATGATCGCTGTAAAAAATAGAACAGCAAGGAAGATAGGATGTGCAATTTGACTTTGTTTTACAGTATCAAAGACTGCTGGTAAATGATAAAAAGAAAATAAACCATTGAATACAAACAGCGCAATAAGCGGTTTTGTAAATAACATTAATATAATTTGAACAACCTTAAAGGATGTAATATATTGATACAGCCAAATCGGTATTCCTAATAGTAATAGCGGAGGTACTGCGATATACATCACAGCCATTTCAAACATATGTGCACTGAATATAATATGTCCAAGTAAATCTACAGGTCCACCCTTCACAATATATAGAAGGACTATCCCTGCTGTAAAATAAAATATCTGTTTTTTGTTTACCTTTTCTGCATTTTCAAATTGATTCCTATATGGTCCAATAATAAGAAAGTAGCAGATCAGGATAGAGACCATAAACAGTAAAAAGATCGGGCTCCATAAAGCTTGAAAACCAAATATCCATAAGTTGCTCATTTTCACACCCACCCTTTCAAAACGAACTCCTTACCCTCATAGGAAAAAGGGAGCGAAGATAACTTCAAGCTCCCTATCCTTTACTTTTTAAACCCAGACAATCGTCATAAAAGCTAAAATGGTTAATAACCCTACTAATAACCCTGAATATAAGAAAAAGGCTGCTGCTTCATGTCCTTTATGACTCATATGCATGAAATAATATAATTGAAATATAACTTGCACGACAGCTAACAATAAAATAAATGGTACAGAGAAAAGAGGGCTAAATGTTTTCGGATAAGCGACTGCCACAAAAGCTACAATCGTTAAGAAAATCATTAAACCAAATGTAATTACTTGATGTCTCATTTCCTCTGCACTTTTTTTTCTACGATAAACGAGATCTACCTTTGAGTTACTTGTGTTTGTTTGCTTTATCGCCATTGTTTATCCCACCATTCCCATCAAGTATACTACAGTGAAAATAAACACCCAAACTACATCAATAAAGTGCCAGTAAATAGATGCAACGTAAAACTTTGGGGCATTATATAAATTCAGCCCCCGCTTTGCATTCCGAAAAACTAATGTTAAGATCCATAACAATCCGAACAATACGTGTAATCCATGAGTTCCAACAAGCGCGTAAAATGCTGAACCAAATGCACTACTTCTCATCGTATGTTTGAATTCATGTGTATAATGATAAAATTCATAAATCTCAAACCCTAAAAATCCTAATCCTAATAGTACCGTAACAATTAACCAAAACTGCATCTGCTTAAAGTTAAAGTTCTTCATATGATACATCGCATACACACTTGTTAAACTACTCGTTAGCAGAAGCATCGTCATAATAAAGACAAGTGGCATTTGAAACATTTCTTGAGAAGTGGGGCCGCCGTTTGTAGAATTCTTTAATGCTAAATATGTGCCGAACAAGGAAGCGAACAATACAGTTTCGCCTCCAAGAAACAGCCAAAATCCCACAAACTTATTTTTCCCCTCTAGGGTTGCTTTTTCAGGCTCTGCTGGAAATGTTTCATTCGTTAATTTTTCCTCCACATGCATTACGCCTTGCCCCCCTTATCATCTAAATCTTCTTTATGAATATGATACCCATGATCATCAATTATCGATCTCAAGAACATTGCACCGAACGTAATGATAAGCCCAATAATTGCAACTAATAACCAGAATTTATCTTTTCCACCTTGCATATACATTGCGCCAAATGCTGCTATAAACAAACCAAGGGATATAACAAATGGTGAAAATGAAGGATTCGGCATATGAATGTCACTCACAGGCTCTGCTGGTGTCATTTCTTTATTCCCTTCACGTTTCTCAATCCAGAACGGATCTAATCCTCGAACGAATGGTAATTGCTTAAAATTATATTCTGGTGTTGGAGCTGGCATTGTCCATTCTAATGTACGAGCATCCCATGGATCACGGCCAGCTTTTTCTTTAGATAACGATGTTTTCACAACATTGAATAATAGAACAATCGTTCCAAGTCCCATAAATATAGCACCAATCGAACTAATTAAGTTTCCCATCTCTAATCCTTGACCTGGTAAATACGTATAGTAACGACGCGGCATACCTATTAAACCAAGGAAATGCTGGATAAAGAACGTTAAATGGAATCCAATAAAGAACAACCAAAATGTAATTTTCCCTAGCGTCTCATTTAATACTCTGTTAAACATAAGCGGCCAATAATAATGTGCACCTGCTAATAATCCGAACACAACCCCACCAACGATTACGTAGTGAAAATGCGCCACAACAAAATAGTTATCGTGGAATTGATAGTCAGCCGGAGCCGAGGCAAGCATGACTCCTGTTACACCACCCATTACGAATGATGGAATAAAAGCAACAGCCCACATCATTGGCGTTGTAAACCTGATACTCCCGCCCCACATTGTAAAGAGCCAGTTAAAGATTTTAATACCGGTCGGAACTGCAATTGCCATTGTTGCAACTGAAAAAATAGCATTCGCAACAGGACCAAGACCAACTGTGAACATGTGATGCGCCCACACCATAAATCCTAAAAATCCAATTAACACTGTTGCAAATACCATAGATGAGTAACCAAATAATCGTTTTTTAGAAAATGTAGCGAAGATTTCCGAGAATATTCCGAAAGCTGGGAGTATAAGAATATACACTTCTGGGTGACCGAAGATCCAGAATAAATGCTCCCATATAATCGTATTTCCTCCTAAAGCTGGATTAAAGAAACTTGTACCAAATAAGCGATCTAACATAAGTAGTGCCAATCCCACCGTTAATGGCGGGAAAGCAAATAAAATAAGTGAAGAAGTTACAAATGTTGTCCATGTAAACATCGGCATACGCATATATGTCATTCCAGGTGCACGCATATTAATAATTGTGACAAGAAAGTTAATACCACCGATCAGTGTGCCTATACCTGATATTTGTAATCCTAATACATAAAAGTCAATACCATGTCCTTTAGAAGCAAGGGATAACGATGCATAAGATGTCCACCCTGCATCAGGTGCTCCTCCTAAAAACCAACTTAAGTTTAAAAATACTCCACCGAAGAAAAACAACCAAAATCCAAGTGAATTTAAAAATGGAAACGCCACATCCCGTGCCCCAATTTGAAGTGGCACAGCAGCATTCATAAATGCAAATACAAGCGGCATAGCTGCGAGGAAAATCATTGTTGTGCCGTGCATCGTTAATACTTGGTTATACGCATCTCCAACAAGAAATGCATTATTTGGAATTGCTAATTGAAGACGGATAAATAGTGCTTCTATTCCGCCAATGATAAAAAACAACCCACCTGCAATTAAATAGAGAATGGCAATTTTTTTATGGTCTACTGTCGTTAAATAATCCCATATAACAGCACCCATCCCCTGTCTTTTTGCTACAGAACTCACGTTTTCAACCTCCCCTTCGCAAATAATCCCTCTTTACTTCTCAACTTTTAACGTTTGCAAATATGCATTTAATGCATCTACTTGTTCATCCGTTAAGTTGCCATACTTACCAGTCATTTTATTTCCTGGCTTCATATTTTCAGGATCCTTTAGCCATTTTTTTAGGTTTTCTTCATTATTTTCAGCAATGCCGGCAACCATATCGCGATCAGCAAAGTTTGCTAGGTTTGGTGCGATACGTGCAGAAGGTGGTCTACTATCATTTGATCCAACTGCATGACAACCAATACAACTTTTGTCAAATATTTCCTTGCCTTCTTGTTCTTTTGTAGAAGCTACTTCCTTCTTACCATCAATCTTCTTCATATCAGCAATCCAAGCTTTGTACTCGCTTTCATCAACAGCTTTCACTTTAAATTGCATTAAAGAATGTGATGGGCCACAAAATTCAGTACAAAAACCATTATAAGTGCCTGATTTATCTGCTTTTAGCCACATTTTGTTGACATTATCTGTATTCGTATCCATTTTTCCAGCTAAAGATGGAACCCAAAATGAATGTTTAATGTCGGCACCTTTCAAATTCAAATATACTTTCTTTCCTGTGGGGATAACTAAATCTTGCGAAGTTACTACCTTTTCTGATTTATAAGAAAATTCCCACCAATAAAGATTCGCTGTTACATCAACAACGATTGTATCTTTATCAATATTCTTTTTCTCCATCGCACTTACATCAGCAAGTTTGAATGTATATGTAACAGTTGGAACAGCCAATATCAGTAAAAGGATAATTGGAATGACTGTCCATATAATCTCTAGCTTGTGATTTCCTTCAACTTGCTTCGGGATATAATCTTCCTGCCCTTTCTTTTGCCGGAAACGCACAATTACATACAAGAAAATAATAGTAACTACAAGTACTACACCTACCATAATTGCACTTGCTAACAAGAGTAAATCATATTGCATTTTTGCTACTTCACCTTGCGGAATTAAAGTAGATTGGAAGGCTTTACCGCATCCCCCTAACAGTAAAGCCAGCAGTGAAACGAATGAAAGCAGTCGCCACCGTTTCTTCATACAAACAACCCCCACTTTCTTTGTGAATTAGATTGTACTTTATTTATAGTAAGTAAAGTAAATCTCAACGTAAAGAAATCCACTCATGTCGTTGTCTTAGAAGAATGTAACTACAATCATTGACACAAATAAGATTGTCAAGTAATTCAAGGAGTAGACAAACATTTGCACGGACCATTTGATGTCATCTTTCTTACGGAAGCCATAGAATCCTAATACGATCCATCCGATGTTAAGCAGTGTTGCAATTACCATGAATGTTACTCCAAGTCCACTCATATAAAATGGTAGTGGTAATAAACATACTGTCCAAATCATGATTTGACGTTTTGTAATATCAAATCCATGTACAACAGGAAGCATTGGAATGCCTGCATTTCGATATTCATCAACACGTTTCATCGCAAGTGCGAGGAAATGTGGGATTTGCCAAATAAACATAATTAAAAATAGCATCCAAGCGATTGGATGATCTAAACTAGAATCAATTGCTGCCCAGCCAATTAAAGGTGGAACTGCTCCAGATACACTACCTACTACTGTATTTAGTGTATATGCTCGTTTTGTCCATAATGAATACAAAACAACATATGTGAAAGCACCCACGAAACCAATAAATGCTGCCATTGGTGTTGTAAGTAGCAAGAATACAAATCCAAGAAGCAATAGTGCAATGCCTAACGTTAGCACAAACCCAGGTTTATATTTTCCAGTTACTGTCGGACGGTTTTTTGTCCGTTCCATTAAATGATCGATATCTCGATCAATATAGTTATTTAAGCTACATGCCCCCGCCATAATTAATGCAGAACCGACAATTGTAAAGAACATTTTATCCAAGTGGTTCACAGCATTTAATCCATTAAAGTGTAAAGCCAACCAAAATCCTGTAAACACAGTAAGTGTATTTGAGTTTACAATCCCCATCTTAACGAGCGCTAATAAATCTTGTACACGTGTTGTTTCCGGTACATCTGTTACAGCTGACTCATCATGCAGCTCACTTGTTGCATGGTTCATCATTTCAACCCCCTCTTAAAACTTTCATCCTTCTTTCGCGTCTTTACTTTACAAAAGTAATACGCTTCTATATAGCAATATTATTACAGTAGAAATGTTGTTTTCTCACTCTACTACTAATCTACGCTCATACTCGAATATATTAAATCATATTTCCCGAACATTTTGTGAAGAAAACATGAACTTTTTGTGTCGAATAACAAAAAAGTTTCTCCTATTACTTCCTATCATAACATGAGGTTACCTTCTATAATAAACTATTTTGTCATATTTAGCATATATTCTCCCTATTTCTTTTCATAATAGAAGTATTTTTACCTAAAAAATGTAATTTAAATTCCATTTTTTTCTTATTTAAAGAACTTTATCCCCCTTCTTCATTTCTTTGCTATTTTATTATTTTTTATATATCATAGGACTGTAGCGCATTTTGTTCTATAAAATTGATGGAATGAAAATATTTCGCAATAACTTCATAACAGAAAGATGGTGAAACAGATTGCAACGCTTTATTAAATGGTTAGCAGTCATTACAAGCCTTGATTTACTAGGGGTTTTATTAGGAGGGGCTTTGGTTACAAAAACAGGTTCAGGTCAAGGTTGCGGTAAATCATGGCCACTTTGTAATGGTGAACTCGTTCCCTCTAATCTATCAATGGAAACGATTATTGAACTAAGTCACCGCTTAACATCAGGATCCGCAGGAATTCTCGTTACACTTCTGTGTATCTTAGCCTGGAAATACTATAAACATGTACGTGAAACAAAAACACTAGCTATTTTATCTTTCGTCTTTTTAGTTGCACAAGCACTAATGGGAGCAGCCGCAGTTGTATGGGGACAAGTCCCTGCTGTACTCGCTATTCATTTTGGTATTTCCTTAATTTCATTTGCTTCTGTCATTTTACTAACATGTCTTATTTTTGAGATTGATAAAAAATTCGATGCACGATCTCTCATTATGGACAAAAAAATGAAATTTCATATTTATGGTGTAACAATTTACAGCTATATTGTCGTCTATACAGGAGCGCTGGTACGTCATGAACGTGCAAGTTTAGCATGTCCAGACTTCCCACTTTGTAGTAAAAATAGACCATGGCCTACCCAGTTACACGAATGGGTTCAAATGGGGCACAGGGTTGCAGCCATGTTGATATTTGCTTGGATTCTATATGCCATGATTATTGCTATTCGTCATTATAAACAACAACGAGTTATATATTGGGGATGGATTATTTCATTTATTCTCGTTACCCTTCAAGCAATTGTTGGTGTTTTAGTTATATATACAGATGCAAGCTTATCAATGGCACTGTTACACTCACTCTTTATCTCTTGCCTCTTTGCCGTATTATGTTATTTAGTTATGTTAGGTACAAGAAGCAAAGCAAACGCACAAGACACACACGAATCAACTACAGCGTAAAAGAAACAATCATTTTAATAACTTGCCACTATGGCAAGTTATTATTTTTATATAAAGTGACACTTTCACTAGTGAGGGGTCTGTCCTCACCAATCAAGTTTTTACGGGCACTAAAAAAGAGCTGCTTTTCAGCAGCTCTTTTTTTACAATTATTGATCTAGTTCGATTAATAAATCACCTGTTTGAATAGCATCGCCATCTTTTACATATACTTTCTTCACTTTACCGTTGAATGGCGCTTGAACTGTTGTCTCCATTTTCATTGCTTCTGTAATGGCCATGGAATCACCTTTTTTCACTTCATCGCCTTCATTCACAACGACTTTAATAACAGTTCCTGGCATTGTAGCACTAATATGATTTGGGTTCTCACGATTCCCTTTCACACGCTGTGCAACTGTTGCTTTAATACTTTCATCTTTCACAACAATTTCACGAGGTTGTCCGTTAAATTCAAAGTAAAGTACACGTGTTCCATCTGGCTGCGGTTCTCCAATTGATACTAATTTAACCATCAATGTTTTACCACGTTCAATTTCCACATCAATTTCTTCACCAAGTCTCATACCATAGAAGAATGTCGGTGTATCAAGCACAGACACATTTCCATAAAGGCCAGCAACTTTTTCATAATCCATAAACACTTTTGGATACAATGCATATGCAACTACATCAAAGATTGTTACTTCACGTCCAAGTTTATGGAATAGCTCTTCTTTTAAAGCATTGAAATCTATTGGTTCTAACAATTCTCCCGGTCTTACTGTTAACGGCTCTTTCCCTTTTAAAATGATTTTTTGTAATTCTTTTGGGAAGCCACCATATGGTTGTCCAAGATCACCAGAGAACATTTCAACAACCGAACCTGGGAAGTCCAAAGACTGTCCTCGTTCAAAAATATCTTGTTCTGTCAAGTGATTTTGAACCATAAACAATGCCATATCACCAACAACTTTTGATGATGGAGTTACTTTTACAATATCACCAAACATATCATTTACACGGCGATACATCACTTTTACTTCATCAAATCGATCTCCCAATCCAACTGCTTTCGCTTGTTGTTGAAGATTACTATATTGTCCACCTGGCATTTCATGCATGTACACCTCTGTATGAGGAGCATTCATGCCGCTTTCAAATGAGGCATAATATTTACGAACATCTTCCCAGTAATGTGAAAGTTTTTCTAATGAATTTACATCAACATCTGGTTGTCTTTCATTTCCACCTAACGCATAGTATAGTGTATTCGCACTTGGTTGTGATGTTAATCCTGCCATTGAGCTTACCGCTACATCTACAATATCAACACCCGCTTCAATTGCTTTCGTATACGTTAAAACACCATTTCCACTTGTATCATGCGTATGAAGGTGAATCGGAATCGATACCGTTTCTTTTAACGCAGAAACTAAATCGTACGCTGCATTTGGTTTTAACAAGCCAGCCATATCTTTAATACCTAAAATATGTGCCCCTGATGCTTCTAATTCTTTCGCTAAGTTTTTATAGTAATTCAAATCATATTTACTACGCATTGGGTCATGAATATCCCCTGTATAACACATTGTCGCTTCTGCAATCTTACCACTATCTCTTACCGCATCAATTGCAACTCTCATACCTTCCACCCAGTTTAAGCTATCAAAAATACGGAATACATCAATACCAGCTTGTGCTGAACATTCCACAAATTTTTGAATTAAATTATCTGGATAGTTTTTATAACCAACTGCATTCGATGAACGAAGAAGCATTTGGAATAAAACATTTGGCATTCTTTCACGAAGTTCTAATAAGCGTTCCCATGGATCTTCTTTTAAGAAACGATATGCAACATCAAACGTTGCACCGCCCCACATTTCCGCTGAGAATAAGTTTGGTAACATTCTAGCTGTTGGTTCAGCAATTTGATTTAAATCTTTTGTACGAATACGTGTTGCAAGTAATGATTGATGCGCATCACGGAATGTTGTATCTGTTAAAAGTACACGCTTTTGATCTTGTACCCATTTTACTAATCCATCTGCACCGCGCTCGTTTAAAATTTGTTTCGTTCCACTTTGAATTGGCTCATAGTGCTTCACATTTGGTATACGTGCATCTGGGAAAATTGGCTTTTCTTTCTTCCCTACTCCCGGGAAACCATTTACCGTTACTGTACCGATATAACTTAACATTTTTGTACCACGGTCTTTACGTTTTGGGAATACGAATAGTTCAGGTGATGCATCAATAAATGATGTATCATATTCCCCTGATAAAAAGTTTTTATGTTTTACCACATTCTCTAAGAATGGAATATTTGTTTTAATACCTCGAATACGGAATTCTTTTAAGTTACGCTCCATTTTCGCAGCGGCTTGTTCAAATGTAAGTGCCCAAGTTGTTACCTTTACAAGTAAAGAATCATAGTACGGTGTAATAACTGCACCTTGGAAGCTGTTCCCTGTGTCAAGACGAACACCAAAACCGCCACCAGAGCGATACGCCATAATTTTTCCTGTATCAGGCATAAAGTTATTAAGTGGATCTTCTGTCGTTACACGAGATTGGATCGCATAACCATGTACAATAATCTCCTCTTGTTTTGGTATGCTTACCATTGGACTATGTAAGGCATGTCCATCTGCAATTAAAATTTGTGACTGAACAATATCAATCCCTGTAATCATCTCTGTAATAGTATGTTCTACTTGAACACGTGGGTTTACTTCGATGAAATAAAAATCATTACCTTTTACAAGGAATTCAACTGTACCAGCATTTAAATAATTTACATTTTTCGTTAATTTCACCGCTGCTTCACAAATACGATGACGAAGATCATCTGAAAGTGATACACTTGGTGCAATTTCAACTACTTTTTGATGACGACGTTGTACAGAACAATCACGCTCATATAAATGCACAACATTTCCTTGTTCATCTGCCAGTATTTGGACTTCTATATGTTTAGGTTTTTCAACAAATTTTTCAACGTAGACTTCGTCGTTACCAAAAGCCGCTTTTGCTTCTGACTTTGCACGATCATAAGACTCTTTTAATTCTTCACCGCTACGCACAATACGCATACCACGGCCGCCACCACCAAGGGAAGCTTTAATAATTATAGGGTAATCATACTTCTTAGCAAACTCTTCAACTTCTTCTAGTGAATTAATAGGCCCATCACTGCCAGGAATAACTGGAATATCAGCTAATTGCGCTTGTGTTCTTGCTTTTACTTTATCTCCAAACATATCTAAATGTTTACTTTTTGGTCCGATAAAGATAATTCCCTCTTCTTCACAACGTCTAGCAAATTGGATGTTTTCTGACAAGAAACCATATCCAGGGTGAATTGCATCCACGTGATTGCTTTTCGCAATTTCAATAATACCCTCAATATCAAGGTAAGCATCGATTGGCTTTTTGCCTTCTCCCACTAAATAAGATTCATCTGCTTTATAGCGATGGTAAGAACCGCTATCCTCTTTTGAATAAATTGCAACTGTGTTTAATCCAAGTTCTGAACAGGCCCTGAATACACGAATTGCAATTTCTCCACGGTTAGCTACTAATACTTTTTGAATACGTTGCAGCTTTGTCATGATTTTCCCCCTCTACTTTCCTACCACTCTAGAGATTAAATAGGTACACGCTCTTTTGAGCGTGAAGTTCTTCACTTTCTTTTCTAAATTATACTCGGAAAGCTTCACTTTATTTTTATTCATCATACCTTATTTTTCAACAAATGATAAGTTTTCTGATCAATTTGTTTCACAAAAATAGTATAGCACAACTCTTCTTTTTCTGACAGCTTTATTGTATATCACATTAAAATAAATATGTTACACTATTAACATTACAACCCCCACAAAGTATAACCTATTTAAAATATCATAATAAAAAGGCTTTGTGTCAAAAAACACAAAGCCTTTTTATTTCACAACAACAAGATGCGGCTCACCTTGCTCTTTTTTCTCATATATTTCTTTTTGCTGTTTCTCTTGTCGTTTCACGTAACTACCTATATTTAGCAATATCCCCATTGCAATAAAATTCGCCATTAAAGAACTACCACCATAACTGACAAATGGTAAAGGTACACCAGTAAGAGGTATTAGCCCCGTCATACCACCAACAATAACAAATGTTTGTATTCCAATCAGGCTAGCAATACCAATTGCAATTAAACTTCCAAATGGATCTTTACACTTTTGAGCAATTCTAAATGCACGAATGATAATAAGTAACAAACTAATTAAAACAATCGCTACACCAATAAAACCAAGTTCCTCAGATACAATCGCCATAATAAAGTCTGTATGTGGTTCAGGTAAATATCCGAATTTTTGTATACTGTTACTAAGTCCTCTACCATTTAGGCCACCTGATGCAATTGCAATAAAGGAATTCACCAGCTGATATCCATCATGTTGAGTATCTTCAAATGGATTTAAAAACGCTGTAAAACGGGCTTTCTGATAATCTTCCAATGTGTAGTTACCAATTAAGTATAAAAGCGGAATCCATATAATAGAGCTTAACACCAAACGCTTTATCCACTTATTAATCGGAACACCTGAACAAAGAAACATAGTTCCGACAATACCTATGATTATCAGAACCGTTCCTAAGTCATTTTGTTTAAGAATTAAAAGTACTATTAATCCTATAAATAGAATCGTACCCGCTGATCCTTGCCACACTGAAGTATCTGTTTCTTGTCTTCTTGCAAAGAAACGTGCAAGTACGATAATAATAGCGATTTTAATGAATTCAGCTGGTTGTATCCCAAATACCCACGCTTGCGCACCATTTGCTGTTGTTCCCAGCAATAATGATAACACTAGCAATCCTATACTACCTATCATCATTAGTAGCAAAATAATCCGTTTTCTCCAAACCTGGTATGGAATCGCAGCAATTATACCTAATCCTAATACTGTCCCTATTCCTAATGCTAGTAGTTGCTTATAAAAAAAGTAATTAGCCGGTTTCCCATATTTTGTAACCGCTAAAATTGAGCTAGCACTATATACCATTATAACTCCCAGTACACATAAAATAACAAGAGGAAGCAATAATGAATAATCCATTGACTTCCATACTTTTTTCATTCAATATCCTCTTTCTGTTTTCAGTTTAATTGTTGTATTCCATATGTATTGGAATTCTTCCTTCTTTATTATACAAATAAAAAGCTCAAACTTAGCCAGTTTGAGCCCCCTTATTTGAACCCTTTATTGTTGTTTGTTTGTAAATGCTTCATGAAGTGCTGATAATTCCCGTTCGAGCTCTCCTAACATGTCTTTGCCTTGCTCTTCTGCAATAAGACCAAGACGAACCGCAAAGTCAACTTCACGGGATAGTCCAAACATTTGTGTGTCCAACACTTCTTCATATAATGGACATTGCGGCATCGTAAGGTGGTCCATTTGCACCTTAATAAGTCTTAAAATCTTCTCCGCATCCGCTTGTAGAAGGGCAAGTGCCTTTTCCTGATGATTTGCTACTGTCTCAGACGCCAAATTGATTCCCTCCGTTTCCGTCCTACTCTCCTATCCTATCTATTAATATTAGCGATAGTTTTAATAAATTGCAATAGAAACATTTTTTGTGACAATCGTGTCTAATGCTATTATACTGAAAAGTGGGAGCATAATACAAATGGGGGAACAACAATGAGTGAAATTTTATTTATAAACGGGAAAGTCCGCTTTCCAATCACACTTGATCCAAGCGTTTGGATTTTTGATGATCGAAAAGTAGATTTAACAACTTACTTCACCGAAACGAAAGAAGAAAAATCAGAATTAGAAGACTATCTCAAGCATACTTCCGAACATTGGGATCGCGAAATCCGTGATGGCGCCGCTTTCCCACCTATTCAAAAAAGCGTAAAAAAATTTAAAAAAGAACAGCTCATTACAGGAACGTTTGGCATACCACTTCATCCCTTTTTAAAAAACGCTGAAATTGCAGCTGAAGCGACACATGTTGAAATTCATACACTGCATGATACAATCAGACTTTCATTAGAAGAAACAAACAATGTTATTCTTGGATTTTCAAAAGACGGAAAACCATTACGAGAAGATGGGCCTGTTCACCTTTACTTTGGTGATGGTTCTAATATAAACAATCCCATTCGAAACATCCGTAAGTTTACAATTATTTAAAAAAGAAGCGGGACTGTGTCCCGCTTCTTTTTATAATAAATCCGCTGCTAGTTGTGCTAAATTCGAACGTTCTCCTTTTACAAACTTTACATGTCCGCTAATTTTTTGTTCTTTAAATTTCTCTACAACATACGTTAGACCATTATTATATTCATCTAAGTAAGGATGATCAATTTGTTGTGGATCTCCCATTAATACAATTTTACTCTTTTCTCCAACCCTTGTTAATATTGTTTTCACTTCATGTTTCGTTAAATTTTGTGCCTCATCAATAATAATAAATTGATCTGGAATACTTCGCCCTCTTATATAAGTAAGCGCCTCTACTTCAATTGAACCCATCCCTGCTAAAATCGCATCTAATTCACCTGGTTTTTTTGTATTAAATAAATACTCTAGGTTATCGAAAATCGGCTGCATCCACGGTCTTAATTTTTCTTCTTTTTCTCCTGGTAAATAGCCGATATCTTTGCCAACTGGAACAATTGGCCGGGCAACAAGGAGTTTTTTGTACAACCCTAAATCCTCCGTTTGCATAAGGCCAGCTGCTAGCGCAAGTAAAGTTTTACCAGTTCCTGCTTTACCCGTTAATGTTACGAGTGGAATATCTTCACGGAGCAACAATTCTAATCCCATAGTTTGCTGCACATTCCGCGGACGTATTCCCCAAACTTGCTCATTATGAAAAACAAGTTTCTTCACTTTTTTCCCTGAAAAATCCACAATTCCAAGTGCAGAGCTAGAACCACCCAACGCATCTTTCATCACAATAAACTGATTTGGATAAAATGGGTGATTTGCAATTTCTGATAAAGGAAGCTCCCCTTTTTCATAAAAATAATTTAATTTCTCTTTTGATATGTAGCCTTCTAAAAAACCTGAATATATATTGTCCACTTCAATTACACGATCGCTTAAATAATCTTCAGCTTGTAAACCAAGTGCATCCGCCTTTACTCTTACAAGCACATCCTTACTGACTAGAATGACAGCCTTTCCACTCTCTTTCTCTTGCTCTTCCAAAAATAAATTTTTCGCGACAGCTAAAATGCGATTATCGTTTGTTTTTTCAACAAAAATATCTTGCAGTTGAACAAATGAACGATGGTTTAATTCAATACGAAATGTCCCTCCATTTTCAAGAGGAATACTCTCATGCAGTTTTCCTAATTCGCGAAATTTATCTATCAATTTAGATACATAACGAGCATTTCGTCCGACTTCATCCATGTAGCGTTTTTTCGAATCAACCTCTTCTAATACAACTGCTGGAATCACTACCTCATTTGTTTCAAAAGAAAAAATAGATAAAGGATCCTGCAAAAGTACATTCGTATCTAACACATAAATTTTATCCAACCTGTTACCCCCTGACTCCACTTTTAAATTTGTAGAACAAGGGTTTCATCCATGATCATGATATGGACGAACCATTGTTATAATTATATGTAATGTATTAACGAGGTAGAATCGAAATTCATATAAATTAAAACTTTTCTTAATCATTTTTCTCATTTATAACTAGGTATTGTATTATTCATCAAAATTTATATTTTAACATGCAACAAAGATCAACTATTTACTTTGGTTAAAATAGTAGAAAAGGATGAACAATCATAGCGCTCATCCATTCCTACAATTCTTTCATTGCTGTTAAAACTTGATTATCAAGTTTTTCAGCAGCACGAAGATCATATGTTTTTTCATATGTTGGTTCCGAAGCAAGCTTTGCTCCATAAAACATAACATCACGCACTTCTTGAACAGATACTTCTACTACAGTTAATTTGAGGGGAATGCCTTCCATTCTATCTGTTAAAATCTTTGCTTCACCGCTAATGGAAAATACAGATTCATTTGCCATTACAGTAAGTACAAGCCCTGACTGATGGCGTAAATTTTCCGCAATACGAGAGCGTTGATCAACTGCAAATCGTATACTTGTCTCATTCATTGCATATACCCATGAAATAGCACTTACATTTGGAACAGCCTTTTCAAAATCAATTGTTGCAATTGTAATAATATGTCCTTCACGTAAAGATTGAACTAAAGAATCTGTCAATGTAGTTTCTACTACATTTGCCATATTTCCACCTCCAAATTTTTCTTCATCTTAATAATAACTTATTTTTCGAATTGCGAAAATATTATTTTTTCCCCCTATAGTTCAAAAATATCAAATTTACATGATATACTTATATCGATAGAATTTGTATTGAGGTGACGAAATGAGAGTCAAATGCATGCTTTGTGATAAAAAAGAAGAGTTAGATGACGAAAATCCTATGGCCAAAAGGCTTCGTAACCGTCCTATTCATACATATATGTGCATGGAATGCACAGAACGTATTGCAGAACGTACAATGGAACGCCATGCAACCGGAAAATTCCACTTATATCGTGATAAAACAATAGAAGATGAGTGGTAAACTGCCAAATAAGTCCTTAATCCTTCAGATGAGGGCTTATTTATATTTCTCCGGCTCTCGTTTCATTTGATCTAAGAAACAATCTATAAGCTCTAATGGAAATCTTGTAGAATGTTTTTCCCCGTCTCGTTCATATGTAACCAAATACATATCTTCTTTCTTTTCCACCGTTACATCTCTTAATTGATGATCTTCATGTAACATATTATGAAACAGTAAATATGTTTCTTGTGCAGCCTCATCATACGGGCGTGCTTCCGCGACAGTTTTAATCGTTAGCCAATTGTATAATGCATCTTGTACAGAACGCATGAAACATCCCCCCTTAGCTCACTCTCTGTTTCTTTACTTGACGTAAGCGCAATCTATAAATACCAAGCACAAGCGCCGCTACAACGAGCCCTTCCCCAACTGGTAACAAAACTCCAAAAAAAGTTAGAACCGTACACCCAATTGCTAATACCACATAAATCACAACATTTTTTAATAGCGATAATTTCCTAGCAAAACCCAAATTATATACAAGTGCACTCAAAATAATCATTGTACCATAAAGTAGCCACATACCTACTTCTGGATTCACATCTACATTGTATAGCTTTGCAAAAAATGACATTCTTTCTAGCATTATACTTCTCCCCTTTATCTAGCAAAAATGAATAAAAATTCCCCTATCTAAAATAAAGATAGAAAATATTCCATATGAGCCCCATTCATTCAACTGACTAGCAGCGCATTACTTCTTAATTTTTAAATTCTATGTTGCCTACTATAAGAGTACATTGCAGAAAAAATACTGTCTAGATAAAAGAGTAAATTTTCGAAAAATAACAGAATAAAAAAAAGCTACCTTTTAAAGGTAGCTCCCTATTTTTTACGCTTCTACAGATTTCTTTTTCTTAGCAGCTCTTTCACGCTCGCTCTTATCCAGAATCTTTTTACGAAGACGAATTGATTCTGGTGTTACTTCACAGTATTCATCATCATTTAAGTATTCTAATGATTCTTCTAATGTCATGATACGAGCTTTTTTCATTGTTGACGTTTGGTCTTTTGTTGCAGAACGAATGTTAGTTTGTTGTTTCATTTTTACAATGTTAACTGTTAAATCATTCTCACGTGTATGTTCCCCAACGATCATACCATTATAAACTTCTGTACCTGGTTCAACAAAGATTACACCACGGTCTTCTACTTGGATAATACCGTATTGTGATGCTTTTCCTGTTTCTAATGAAACTAGAACACCTTGACGACGTCCACCAACTTGACCAGCATGTGCTGGCTGATAGCTATCGAACGTATGGTTTAAGATACCATAACCACGTGTTAAAGTTAAGAATTCTGTTGTATAACCGATTAATCCACGTGCTGGTACCATGAATGTAAGACGAACTTGACCATTTCCATTGTTCACCATATCTAACATTTCACCTTTACGCGCACCCATAGACTCCATGATAGAACCAGTATATTCTTCTGGTACATCAATTTGTACACGCTCTACAGGCTCACATCTTACACCGTCTACTTCTTTAATAATTACTTCTGGTTTAGATACTTGTAATTCGTATCCTTCACGGCGCATGTTTTCAATTAAGATTGATAAATGTAATTCTCCACGTCCAGATACAATCCATGCATCAGGAGATTCTGTATTATCTACACGTAAACTAACATCTGTTTGTAACTGAGAACGAAGACGCTCTTCAATTTTACGAGATGTAATATATTTTCCTTCACGACCTGCAAATGGGCTGTTATTTACAAGGAATGTCATTTGTAGTGTTGGCTCATCAACACGTAATAATGGTAATGCTTCTTGATGTTCAACTGGACATACAGTTTCACCAACGTTAATGTCTTCCATACCTGAAACAGCTACTAAATCTCCAGCCTTTGCTTCTTCGATTTCTTGACGTTTTAATCCCATATAACCAAATAGTTTCGTTACGCGGAATTGTTTTACACTTCCATCAGCCTTCATTAACGCAACTTGTTGTCCAACTTTCATTGTACCGCGGAATACACGGCCAACTCCAATACGACCTACATAGTCATTATAGTCAAGAAGTGCTACTTGGAATTGAAGTGGCTCGTCACTATTATCGATTGGTGCTGGAATATGATTAATGATTGTATCAAATAATGATTTCATATTCTCTTCTTGATTTGCTGGATTTGAATCTAAACTTGCTGTTCCGTTCATTGCTGACGCAAATACTACTGGGAACTCTAATTGATCTTCGTTTGCACCAAGTTCAATGAATAAGTCGATTACTTCATCAACCACTTCGTCTGGGCGAGCAAAGTCACGGTCAATTTTGTTTACAACAACGATTGGAGTTAAATTTTGTTCTAATGCTTTCTTTAAAACAAATCGTGTTTGTGGCATACAACCTTCATATGCATCAACAACAAGTAAAACACCATCAACCATTTTCATGATACGCTCAACTTCACCACCAAAGTCAGCGTGTCCAGGTGTATCTAAAATGTTAATTCGTTTATCTTCATAATGAATCGCTGTATTTTTCGCTAAAATTGTAATACCGCGTTCTCTTTCTAAGTCATTTGAATCCATTGCACGTTCTTCTACGTGCTCGTTTGCACGGAACGTCCCCGCTTGACGTAATAATTGGTCAACAAGTGTTGTTTTACCATGGTCAACGTGGGCGATAATTGCTATATTACGTAAATCTTGTCGTTTTTTCAACATGTCCAACTCCTAGTGTCTTTTTAATCCTTCTCTATTATAAGAGCGAAGGGGATACAATGGCAATCAAAATAAAATCAAGAATGAAAATATAGTTGTATTCTTACTTTTGTGAAAGTAAAATGAAATTGGAGGGTGAAGATATGGAACACATTCAATATCGCTTTTTACTAACAGCTATTATCGGTGTTATTTTCTTAATTGGCATCGGAATTATGATTGCTGAAAATAGTCCCATCGGTATTATTATTTGCATTATTGGTACATTTGTTACAGTCGGATATGGATTTATAACAAAACGCAAAATGCGTAAATCACAGTAACATGAAAAAGTAAGAAGCTACGTCTTGGGCCTCTTACTTTTTTTGTTACTGTGATACATATTGTAATAACTCTTCATATACTCCAGGTTTTGCAACTAATACACTGCTCTTCTCCACAATAGAAAGCGTAGCACCGGCGAATGTCGTTACTTTACCCCCGACTTCTTCTACAATAATCATTCCACCACCAAAATCCCAAGGAGATAGTCTAGGCGTCACGTAAGCATCCAATCTTCCAGTTGCAACATAGACCATTTCTAATGCTGCACATCCATATGAACGTGTCCCCCTTGCCAATTTTACAAGTTGCATCATTTTCTCCATATTAAGTAATGGATTATCAGTAAGCCAAGTTGCATTTAAAGCAATTATTCCATGTTCCACCGTACTTTTCTCTAGAGTAGGAATAGATACATCGTTGCAAAAAGCTCCTTCTCCTTTTACAGCATGATAAAGTTCATCATGAACCGGATCATAGACCAGACCGATTTTTCCGATACCGTTCTCATAAATACCAATTGAAATCGCAAAGTTTCTTTTTTGGTGAACAAAATTCATCGTACCGTCAATTGGATCAATTAACCAAACAACTCCATCAGAAGATGCAACTTCATCCCCATATCCTTCTTCTCCTAAAATATAATGGTCTGGGAATGTTTGTTTAATTTTCCCAATCAAAAACTGTTCTGTTTCCCGATCCATATTTGTTACTAGGTCAGCTGCATTTGATTTCGTCTCTATAATAAGTGTCTTTTGCAATGATGCCATTAAACGTTCACCAGCTTCTCGAACCCACTGCTTTGCATTTGTATCGATTTCTTTCCATACCTCTTGCATGTTTAAACACTCCGATCTATACTGTTCACAGAAAAAACGAACCCTTTATAAGGTTCGCACCAACTAAAATTTTATACATATACTATTATTACGCTTCCAAACGAATCATTTCAAGTCTTAGCACTTCTAATTTTTGCACGCACTCTTCTTTTTTCTGATTATCATTTTCCATCATCGCATCATATAGCGTTGCTAATTCATAATCTAACTCCAATCTTAGCACCGGAATTCTTTTTTCAGCATCTGTTCTCTTTAACGCATTAATCACCTGTCTCATTTTTATTGCCTCCTCCCAATATTCGTCTGCCCTTGGACTAGAATTAACTTAATTTTCTGATTTTTTGTTTTATACTATATTATGTTGGATAAAACATCTATGCAACATAATTATTTTTTTTTACGTAATTTTTTTATGCTGTTTTTTTATGAATAGTACAAGCTATGCTAAAATAAAAAACAAACTAGGAGTTGGAGGAACTGTCATGACATTACAAACATTTAAATCAACTGACTTTGCTGTCTTTGCAGTTGATGGTCTCGAAGAACGAATGAATGCTATTAAAACGAATATTCATCCTAAATTAGAAGCTCTAGGCGAGCAATTTTCTCATTATTTATCAGAACAAACTGGGGAAACTTTTTTCTATCATGTTGCGAAACACGCACGTCGTAAAGTCAATCCACCAAACGATACTTGGGTTGCTTTTTCAACAAATAAACGCGGATATAAAATGCTACCACATTTTCAAATCGGTTTATGGGGTACCCACGCTTTCATATACTTTGGTTTAATCTATGAGTGTCCACAGAAAGTGGAAGCGGCTCATGCCTTCTTAGAACACTTAAATGATTTAAAAACAAATATACCAAATGACTTCGTTTGGTCCATTGACCATACTAAACCAGCTGTAAAACCACATAACACGCTTGAAGCAAATGATTTACAAAAGATGATTGAACGCTTAGCCACTATAAAAAAAGCAGAGTTACTAGTTGGTATTCACATCTCACCAGAAGAATTTTCAACACTTACTGATGAGCAATTTCTTGCGAAGGTTACATCTACTATGCACTCACTCCTTCCTTTATATAGAATTTGCAATCGATAGTAAGAAAACGGACAATAGATCTATTGTCCGTTTTAAGTTGTTCTCCCATTATAGCACTTTGAATTTAATTTTTCAAAATCTTTTTACATTTTTACAATCTTTTGTTCTTCTGCTTCTTTCGCTCTTTGAATTGCCCGATATATAGAGTAACCACTTACCTCTTGAAACTCTTTATCAATTTTCTTCTCTTCCGCTTTCGAAGGCACGATTTCTTTAAAGCGACGATATAGTCTCATCAAGTCTTCTCTCACGATACCTTTCTCATATGCCTTTTCAATCGCCTCATAGAATGTCACGATTGCAATCATCTCATCATTTGACCAATCATAATCAAGTGGGTATTGATATTCCATATGTACACCTCATTCATTTTTATTTTTACCATTATGCTACCTTAAAAATACAACTTCCATCCTTCTTCGCTATAACCCCTTTGCATTATACACCATTTCTCTTTTTTTATGGAATTATCTCCTGCCAGACCGAAGACAATGAGGTAATTTCAGCCAATTTAAAATGTAACTCCCATTGTTAGGGTGCTACGTATCTTCTCGCTTTCTTTAAACCTCGAGATGAACGTTTACTATTCACGCATAATGGGAGAAACTTACTACTAATTATGCATATAATAAAAATAATGATTTTTTCTATACATATATAATCATTGGTGATATAATGCTTTTGTTTTATTGAAAATAAAGTGAAGCTTCCATGAAAAAACTTTTGAATGGTAAGTAAACAAATCAAGTTCTTCTAGACGGTTATTTAACTATATAAGAGGAGATAACTTTCTAATTGAACAAGATACACATAAAACAACTCATAATAAATATTACGAAGAAGAAGGGGTGTATAGATTGTCCCAATACAAAACACCATTGTTTACCGCTTTAGTAGAGCACAGTAAGCGAAATCCAATTCAATTCCATATCCCAGGTCATAAAAAAGGACAAGGAATGGATCCTATGTTTCGCGAATTTATTGGGCATAATGCATTAGCAATTGATTTAATTAATATCGCGCCGCTCGATGATTTACATCATCCAAAGGGTATGATTAAAGAAGCACAGGACTTAGCAGCGATTGCGTTCGGTGCAGATCATACTTTCTTTTCCGTTCAAGGTACAAGCGGTGCAATTATGACAATGGTGATGAGCGTTTGTGGCCCAGGAGATAAGATTCTTGTACCACGAAACGTTCATAAATCTGTAATGTCAGCCATTATTTTCTCAGGTGCAAAACCAATTTTCATTCATCCTGAAATTGATCCGAATCTCGGTATTTCACACGGGATTACGATTCAATCTGTAAAAAAAGCACTCGAGGAACATTCAGATGCAAAAGGATTACTCGTTATTAATCCAACATACTTTGGATTCGCCGCAGACCTGCAGCAAATTGTAGAATTAGCTCATTCCTACGAAATACCTGTATTAGTTGATGAGGCTCATGGTGTCCATATTCATTTCCATGACGAATTACCAATGTCAGCTATGCAAGCTGGTGCAGATATGGCAGCAACAAGTGTTCATAAGCTCGGCGGTTCATTAACACAAAGCTCTATTCTAAATGTAAAAGAGGGCCTTGTGAACGTAAAACATGTCCAATCCATTATTAGCATGCTTACAACAACATCGACCTCGTACATTTTGCTTGCTTCCCTTGATGTTGCAAGAAAACGACTTGCAACTGAAGGAAAGACATTAATAACAAAGACAATACAGCTAGCTGAGCATGTTCGTAACGCTATAAACAATACTGAACATCTTTATTGTCCTGGAAAAGAAATGTTAGGTACAGATGCCACGTTTAGCTATGATCCAACAAAGCTAATTATATCTGTAAAGGACTTAGGAATTACAGGCCACGAAGCAGAATTATGGTTAAGAGAGCGTTATAACATTGAAGTTGAACTCTCAGACTTATATAACATTTTATGTCTTGTTACATTAGGCGATACAAAAGATGAGACAAACATTCTTATTAAAGCCTTACAAGAACTAGCAACAACATTTAAACATAGAGCTGATAAAGGTGTTCAAGTACAAGTTGAAATTCCAGAAATCCCTGTACTTGCCCTCTCTCCTCGAGATGCCTTTTATTCAGAGACAGAGGTCATCCCGTTTAAAAATGCTGCTGGCCGCATTATAGCTGATTTTGTAATGGTTTATCCACCAGGGATTCCAATCTTTACTCCAGGTGAAATTATTACACAAGAAAACTTAGATTACATTCATAAAAATTTAGAAGCGGGTCTACCAGTACAAGGTCCAGAAGATATGACGTTAAAAACATTACGCGTCATTAAAGAATATAAGCCTATCATTTGATAGGCTTTTTTTTCACCCTTTTTTCATTTACTCATACCATACTAAAGAATGTAACGTATAGGCGGTGATACAGTTATGATTGTGATTGGGCGTTCTATTGTACATCCTTATATCACGAGTGAAAATGAACCGTTCGCTACTGAGAAACAACAAATATTAGCCATTATGACTGGAAATCAAGAAGTATATTCATTCCGAACAGCTGATGAACTCAGTTTTGATCTGAATTTGCGAATTCATATTATTACATCTGCCTTAGAACTCTTTCAAAGTGGACTTCAGTTCCGTACATTCCAACAATCCTATTGTAACCCTGAATTTTGGCAAAGGACACCACTAGGAGGATTTCAACTACTCCCAAATGTACCACCCTCCGTCGCGATACGAGATATTTTTAAAAATGGAAAAAAGTACGGAACAGAATGTGCAACAGCAATGATTATTATTTTTTACAAAGCACTTTTAGCACTATATGATGATAAAACTTTTAACTTCTTATTCGCGAATCTTCTACTATATACATGGGATTATGACCGAGATTTAAAACTGATAACAAAAACCGGTGGGGATATCGTTCCTGGCGATCTTGTTTACTTTAAAAATCCACAAGTGAATCCAACTTCAATTGAATGGCAAGGAGAGAATGCGATTTATTTAGGTAATTTCTTTTTTTATGGGCATGGTGTAGGAGTACAAACAAAAGAACAAATCATTTATTTATTAAATGAACGAAGAATTCCCAATGCCTTTGTCTCAGCATATTTAACAGATTTTATTACTCGCATAGATAGCCGCCTCATGAGCCAATATACTTCTACTAATAGTCTACAAACAACACTCAAATTCATTCCAATTCGAGATGATGCAATTGTTGTAACAGTTGGTCACACAACTACAATCTATTAAAAAAGCGCCTGCAAATGTGCAGGCGCCTTTTAATTATTGGGCTTTTGTATGCTCTTTGTGACCACATTCGCAATGAGATTCACATTTTCCGTAAAGTACTGTTGTTTTTTCATCTTCAAAGTGTGCAATTGTTCCTTCACAAACTTGACATACGATTGTTCCCATTTTCTTCATTTCCCCCTGAATTTGAATTGTGATTTGAAACCCTTTACATTTACACGTTCTATATATTACTAAGCTTTTGTATGTTCCTTGTGATCACATTCGCAATGAGATCCACATTTTCCGTAAAGTACTGTTGTCTTTTCATCTTCAAAGTGTGCAATTGTTCCTTCACAAACTTGACATACGATCGTTCCCATTTTCATTTCCCCCTAAGTTTATGGTCCTAAAAACTTTTTCAGTTGCAAGATTCCTATATATTATTGGGCTTTTGTATGCTCCTTGTGATCACATCCGCAAGATCCGCATTTCCCGTAAAGTACTGTTACTTTCTCATCCTCGAAGTGTGCAATTGTACTCTCACAATCTTGACATACGATTGTTCCCATTTTTTATTTCCCCCTAAGTTTATAATCCCAAAAACTTTTGTAACCGCTTAACTTCTGTCTTTATTTTAATATGTTATACTTTTTCCGTCAATAGGTTTTTAGTATAACACATTAAAAAAATTATTTTACATTAGTATGCGACAATAACATAAAAAAACAGTCATATCTTAATAAGTACGACTGTTTCTATTTGTTTATTCTTCATATTCAGCATGTAAGGAGGTTGGCGGTACCAGAAATTTAAAAAACTGTGCTAAATCATCCGCTTCCTCCTCCGATTGTAATTTAAAGACCTGTTGTAAATGTTGAACATTATCTACATCGTCTTGCCCTAATAGAGTCGCTCTTCCTGTCTGCATGCAAACAACAAGGGGTTTCCCAAAAAACATATTTGTATAAATAACCCCAAAATCATAACGATTTTCATGTGTCATAAATCCTAGAAATCGTACCTTCACACTTTCATGCTCATCATACAATTTTTCAAACATTTACTTCCTCCTTTCTTCACAACACTTTCTACTTGTATATATTAAACAAAACGAAGAACGATCCCTTTTTAATTGTCAAAAAATTTACAACAGTGTTAAAATAACTATATACATTACGTCAGGAGGAAAATCTTTATGCAACATGCATTTATTAAACTTGTACCTAAATCTAAACAACAAGCAGTCTCATTAGAAGATGTAAAACAACTTTTTCATTATTATAAAACAATTACTTCCCAAACTGGTGTGCAAGTTAGCTATGCATATACTAACGTGGCATTTCCATACGAGATACTTGATACATCAGATACTACACTTGAGCTAAAATCTAGTCATGATCGATATAATTCTATTTATGTGGGGGTTGGAATAGAAAATGAGCAAGCTTTTGTTCAAATCTCCTTACCTTCTACTGCTACATTTGGAGATAAAGGGAAAGCAAATGAATTCTGCCGTTTTTTAGCAAAAAAATTAGAGGGTGAATTACGGTTATTTAATGGAAGAACAATGTATTTTTATAAACGCTAGCTTTAAAAAAAGAAAGATATCATCAAAAAGAATATACTATTTGTACAAGTAAGAAATAGCGCCTGCTTTCTTACACTAAGAACAACATAAGCAATTACATATGCTAAATAAAGAAACACGAAAAAGAGCATCACTTTATAGTGAAACTTATCACCATTCGATAAGAATAACACAACAGAAAATCCACTCCATAAAAGGAAATGATAAAATATAACATGTATGATTTTCATCGAACCATCTCCTTTGACATGCTCTATTTTATAATAAGATATGGTATTGGATTCAAATCCATTACATAATACGAAAAGATGTAATGGATTTGAATCCAGTATATTTCTATTAAAGTTACGTACATTCCAATTTTGGCTAGGCTATATAGTATTACACATTCATTCGACAAATACACATCCTGACCTTGTTAGCCCCTACTAAAACTTAATTCCATGAAATAAAAAACCCGTCTCTTAACAGATAAGAGACGGGTTTTTTCGCTTATTCCATATTATTTTACAATGTGAATTGGCATTCCAAGAGCAACTTCTGCTGCTTCCATTGTGATTTCACCTAATGTTGGGTGAGCATGGATTGTTTGAGCAATATCTTCAGCTGTCATTCCAGCTTCGATAGCTAAACCAATCTCAGAGATAATATCAGAAGCACCTGCACCTGCAACTTGTGCACCTACAAGAAGACCATCTTCTTTACGTGTTACAAGTTGTAGGAAACCGTCTGTGCTGTTTAATGATAATGCACGGCCGTTTGCAGCGAATGGGAACTTAGATACAGCTACACTCATTCCAGCTTCTTCAGCTTGTTTTTTAGTGTAACCAACAGACGCTAATTCTGGATCAGTGAAGCATACTGCTGGAATTCCGATGTAATCGATTGCTGATGCATGGCCACTAATTGCTTCAACAGCTACTTTACCTTCGTAAGAAGCTTTGTGAGCTAATGGTGGTCCAGGAACGATATCACCGATTGCATAGATGTTTGATACGTTTGTACGACATTGTTCGTCGATTTCGATTAGACCACGGTCAGTCATTTTAATTCCAACTTGCTCAAGACCGATTTCTTGAGTGTTTGGACGACGACCTACAGTTACTAATACGTAATCAGCTTCAACAGTTTGTACTTCGCCTTTTACTTCGAAGCTAACTGTTACGCCGTTTTCAGTCTCTTCAACGCCTTTAGCCATAGCTTTTGTATGGATGTTTACGTTGCCTTTTTTCTGAAGAGCACGTTTAACAACTGAGCTCATTGCTTTTTCAAAACCAGCTAAGATTTCATCGCCAGCCTCTACTACAGTAACTTCTGTACCGAAGTTAGCATATGCAGTACCTAATTCCATACCGATGTAACCGCCGCCGATTACAACAAGTTTTTTAGGAATTTCAGGTAAGCTTAATGCACCTGTAGAGTTGATAACACGTTTAGAGTATTTGAATCCAGGAATTTCAATTGGTGTAGAACCAGTTGCAAGAACAGCATTTTTAAACGTATAAGTTTGAGCTGCATCTTCAGTCATTACGCGTAATGTGTTTGCATCTACGAAGTAAGCTTCACCGCGAATGATTTCAACTTTGTTACCTTTAAGAAGGCCTTCAACACCGCCAGTTAATTTCTTAACTACGCCATTTTTCCATTCTTGAACTTTTGTGAAATCAACTGTTACGTTCTCAGCAGTGATACCCATGTCATCAGAATGTTTTGCATTCTCATAACGATGACCTGCATTGATTAATGCTTTAGAAGGAATACATCCAACGTTTAAGCATACGCCACCAAGGTTAGCTTTTTCAATAATTGCTACCTTTTGACCTAATTGTGCTGCACGAATTGCTGCAACATATCCACCAGGACCTGCACCAACAACGACTGTATCTAATTCAATTGGGAAATCTCCTACTACCATTGTTATTACGCCTCCATTACTAATAATTGTGGGTCGTTCAATAAACGTTTAATTTGGTTTAATGCTTTTTGAGCAGTTGCGCCGTCAATTAAACGATGGTCAAAGCTTAGAGATAATGCTAATACTGGAGCTGCAACGATTTCACCGTTTTTCACAACTGGTTTTTCAGCGATACGGCCAATACCAAGGATTGCTACTTCTGGGTGATTGATAACTGGAGTGAACCATTGTCCACCTGCAGAACCAATGTTTGTAATTGTGCAAGAAGCACCTTTCATTTCTGCTGGAGCTAAGCGACCTTCGCGTGCTTTACCAGCAAGTTCATTGATCTCGTTAGAGATTGTGAAGATAGATTTACGATCTGTATCTTTTACAACTGGTACTAATAGACCTTTGTCTGTATCAGCTGCGATACCGATGTTGAAGTAATGTTTATGAACGATTTCTTGAGAAGCATCGTCTAAAGCAGTATTCAACATTGGGAATTCACGTAATGCAGATGTTAAAGCTTTTACAACGTATGGAAGGTAAGTTAATTTAATACCTTTGTCAGCTGCAACTGCTTTGAACTTTTTACGGTGAGCAACAAGTTCTGTTACATCTACCTCGTCCATTAATGTTACGTGAGGAGCTGTATGTTTAGAGTTAACCATTGCTTTTGCAATTGCTTTACGGATACCGCTCATTTTCTCACGAGTTTCTGGGTATTCACCAGCTGGGATTGGTTGTGCTTTTGGTGCTTCTTCTTTCGCTGCTGCTGGAGCTGCTGCTGCTGGAGCTTCAGTTGCTGCTACTGCTGCTTGTCCACCATTTGCAAATGCATCGATGTCAGCCTTTACAACGCGACCGTTTTTACCAGTGCCAGCTACTTTATGGATGTCTACACCTTTTTCGCGAGCGTATTTACGTACAGATGGCATAGCGATTACGCGCTCATTTACTACTTCTTCAGTTGCTGCTGGAGTAGCTGCTGCTGCTGGAGCTTCTTCTTTCACTTCTTCAGCTTTTGGAGCGTCGTCATGGTCGTCACCTTTAAATTTAAGGTTTTCGTATCCAGGAGCGTCGAACTTAATTAAAGTATCTCCTACTACTGCAACTGTACCTTCTTCTACAAGTACTTCAAGTACTTTACCTTTAACTGGAGAAGGGATCTCTACAACTGCTTTATCATTTTGTACTTCAAGAAGTACATCGTCTTCGTTTACTTCATCGCCTGGTTTAATAAACCATTTTACGATTTCACCTTCGTGGATACCTTCACCGATATCTGGTAGTTTAAATTCAAATGCCACGGAATTCAGCCCCCTGATTCATATCATTATTATGGAATAAGTACAAAAGAAATCAGCATGTGCTGATTTCTTTTGCACATGAAAAACTAAAATTAGAAGTTCATTACTTTGTTAACAGCTTCAACAATATCTTTATGGTTTGGTAACCATACGCTCTCAGCTTGAGAGAATGGGAATACTGTATCAGCAGCTGCAACACGTACAACTGGAGCTTCTAAGTTTAAGATTGCACGGTCGTTAATTTCCGCTACAACGTTTGCTGCAATACCAGCTTGTTTTTGAGCTTCTTGAACAACAACTACGCGGCCTGTTTTTTCAACAGAAGCAATGATTGTTTCGATATCTAATGGTTGAACTGTACGTAAGTCAACAACCTCTAAAGAGATACCTTCTTTTTCAAGTTCTTCAGCAGCTTTTAATGCAGCGTGTACCATCGCACCATATGCGATAACAGATACATCTGTACCTTCGCGTTTCACATCAGCTTTTCCTAAGTCAACTGTGTATTCGCCTTCTGGTACTTCTTGACGGAATGAACGGTACAATTTCATATGCTCTAGGTAGATAACTGGATCGTTGTCACGAATCGCAGAGATTAAAAGACCTTTTGCATCGTATGGAGTAGATGGAATAACAACTTTTAGACCAGGTTGTTGTGCAACTAATCCTTCTAAGCTATCAGCGTGTAATTCTGGAGTATGAACGCCACCACCGAATGGAGAACGAACTGTAATTGGAGCATTCCAACGTCCACCAGAACGGTAACGCATACGAGCCATTTGACCAGAAATTGAATCCATTACTTCGTAAACGAAACCGAAGAATTGAATTTCTGGAACTGGACGGAAGCCTTCAAGTGCAAGTCCAACTGCAAGTCCACCAATACCAGACTCTGCAAGTGGAGTATCCATTACACGGTCTTCACCGAATTCAGCTTGTAGACCTTCAGTAGCACGGAATACACCGCCGTTTACACCAACGTCTTCACCAAACACAAGTACGTTAGGGTCATTTTTCATTTCAACGCGTAAAGCATCAGTGATTGCTTGAATCATTGTCATTTGAGCCATGGCTTACTTCGACTCCTTTTCTTTGTAAATTTCATATTGTTCAGCTAAGTTGTAAGGCATTTCTTCGTACATGATTTCCATTAAATCAGTTACTTTTTGTTTTGGAGCTTGGTCAGCCTTAGCAATTGCTTGTTTGATATCTTCTTTTGCTTCTTCGATAACTTTTTCTTCTACTTCTTGAGACCATAGGCCTTTGTTTTCTAAGAATGCACGGAAGCGTACGATTGGATCTTTTTGTTCCCATTCGTTTTCGATATCTTTTGTACGGTAACGAGTTGGGTCATCACCAGCCATTGTATGTGGACCGTAACGGAATGTTAAAGTCTCGATTAAAGTAGGGCCTTCACCATTTACTGCGCGCTCACGAGCAAAAGCAGTTGCTGCGTATACAGCTAATGGGTCCATACCATCTACTTGAATTCCGTAAATACCTGCTGCAACTGCTTTTTGTGCTACAGTTTTTGCTGCAGATTGTTTTTCTACTGGAGTAGAGATTGCATAACGGTTGTTTTGAACAACGAAGATTGCTGGAGCTTTGAATGCACCTGCAAAGTTCATACCTTCGTAGAAGTCACCTTGAGACGCACCACCGTCACCAGTGTAAGTAATTGCAACAGATTTTTTACCACGTAATTTCATACCTAACGCAACACCAGCAGTTTGGATGATTTGCGCACCGATGATGATTTGTGGAGCAAGTGCATTTACATTCTCAGGCATTTGGTTACCCATGAAGTGTCCACGAGAGAATAAGAATGCTTGGTATAATGGTAAACCATGCCATACTAATTGTGGAACGTCACGGTATCCTGGTAAGATGAAGTCTTCTGCTTCAAGTGCGAAATGACTTGCTAATTGAGAAGCTTCTTGTCCAGCTGTTGGTGCGTAGAAACCTAAACGTCCTTGACGGTTTAAAGAAATAGAACGTTGATCTAGTACGCGAGTATACACCATACGGCGCATTAATTCTTTTAATTGATCATCAGTTAATTCAGGCATTGCTGCTTCATTCACAACTTCGCCTTTTTCATTTAAAATTTGTAATGTTTCAAATTGAGCTGCGATAGCTTTCATTTGCTCATCAACATTAAATAGGGTCTTTTTTGTTTTAGTACCCATTCCGTTCACCTCTTCCTCTCTTGAACCATATTCTGAAACGCTTTCACTAGCGCTTGGCTAGTCCGAAAACGCAACCATGTAAACCGACAAGAAACCTCGCCGGTTGAGAATAATTTTGTGTACCTAACAATCTGTACTAATGTTTTTTCAGAAACATATTAATACAATCTTGATCACGTTTTTTAGTTTACAACTATTCTAATCACGATGTCAATTACTTTGGTTACGATTTTTTTATGAATAACATTGAGGTTTCCACTATACATAGGTGTTTTCATTTTCACATCTGTATTAGTAAGCAATAACCTACTGTTATATTATTCCCTTTTCAACCTGTTTTTCGTCGTAGAATAATATGTAAACGATTTAATTCTTCTTAGTTTTTCTCTCTTTATAACAAAAATATGCAATCACTTCTTCCTTTTCTAGGCGAATGTCTATACACTCCTAACAATTCTCCCATACATTATAATAACCGCAGTATTAGCGGGAAATGATAAAGGAGGTCATCTCATGTACGGATACACATATTGTTATCCAACTTGTTCATATCCTTCCTATGGCTATGGAGGTTCTTGCGGAGGATCCGGACGCGGCTTTGCCTTAATCGTTGTATTGTTTATCCTTTTAATTATCGTTGGTGCTGCTTGCATTCGTTAATGTAAAACAAAACAACTATAGAAAGAAACAGGCGGCTTTGCCGTCTTTTCTTTTTTACCAAACAAACGCCGATGAAGAATACCGCACTAGGCATACTCTTAATCCGCTCAAATTATATAGGTGCTATGCACTTTATCATGACTTTTTTTAGGTCCTTTGGTAGACTAAAGGAGAAAGGAGAGATTGTGAATGCTTACAATGAATGATGTAATTCGTGAAGGAAATCCCATTCTACGAGCAGTAGCAGAAGAAGTAGCTCTGCCCGCAAGTGAAGAAGATATACGTACTCTTAAAGAAATGATGGAACTTGTAATAAACAGTCAAAACCCTGAAATGGTTGAAAAATATAATTTACGCCCAGGAATCGGGATTGCTGCACCACAAATTGGCATTTCCAAAAGAATGATTGCTGTTCATGTTACTGATACAAATGAGAAATTATACAGCTACGCTTTATTCAATCCAAAAATTATTAGTCACTCTGTTGAACGTACATACTTATCAGGCGGCGAAGGGTGCCTATCTGTGGATCGTGAAGTACCTGGCTATGTTCCGCGTTATACACGAATCACAGTTAAAGCAACTACTATCGATGGCGAAGAAGTAAAATTACGTTTGAAAGGCTTACCAGCGATTGTATTTCAACATGAAATTGACCATTTAAATGGCGTAATGTTCTATGACCACATTAATCAAGAAAACCCTTTTGCATCTCCTGATGATGCAAAACCATTCGAAAGATAAAATAACAAAAAAGCAGGAGCTAAAGCTCCTGCTTTTTTGTTATGAAATGGTTCTCATACTCTTTTGTTACAATAAACGAGCCCACTGTAAACCGTGAAGAATTCCATCTTCACTAACATCTTTCGTCACATAATTAGCAAGCTTTTTCAAATCTTCATGACCATTCCCCATCACAATACCTGTTCCTACTGCTTCAATCATTTCTAGATCATTTAACCCATCTCCAAAAGCATAAACTTGTTCACGCTTAAATCCTAATTTCTCAATGAATTTTTCAATTCCCTTTGCTTTTGAACCACCATTTGGGATAATGTCCATAGAATACGCATGCCAACGAATAAAATGAAAATCTGGATAATCATGAATAAACTTTTCTTCCTCACCCACTTGGCAGAAAAGCAGCGTTTGATAAACGTCACGATTTTCATAAAAACTTGGTTCGTACAATGGATGCTCAAATTGCAGACTTCCAAAACTTTCTTTTACATAATCATGGTATTCTACTGTCGCTTTCATATCCTTATGATCTAAATAAACAAGTGGGTATCCCTCTTGCTTCGCAAATGTTGTAAATGTATGTAACGTATTAGGTTGTAATGGATTTTTAAATATAACCTCATCTTCAAATACAACATATTGACCATTAAAGCTAACATAATTATGAATATTAAGCTCATTGCGAATATCTTCAAACATGAAAGGCGCACGCCCTGTCGCAATTGCCACATGTACTCCTTTTTCTTGCAACGTACGCACTGCTTCTCTTGTAGATTGTGGAATTTTTTTATCATGATCTAATAATGTTCCATCAATATCAAAAAAGACGATTTTATCATTCATTTTCAAAATCCTTTCTAACTCTTCTATGTTCCTACCTTGACTACTTCTTTTCAAATCCTAAAAAAAAGTATAACATTTTAAACATCTGTGAAGAAAGCGTTCACTTTCTAACCTTATTCACGAAATATGCATATACTATCAAAAGAATATTGATATTTGTTTGAATGAATTTTCTTTTCTAATCTATCTCATACTATATTCATAACTGGGGTCATACTGCCTGTGAGAGCAAAAAACGTAACACGAGATTACGTCTGCATGAGCCAATAAGATCCACTGAACATCCGGACGGTAATTCCCCTCATTTATCTTCTATGATTTCCTAGTATATGGAGATGAAAAGTTACTAGTAATAAACAAGGAATAAGCATGCATGTTTGAAATAAGGAAAGGAAGGAGTAATCATGCTGAAGAAGCTGAAGAAAAAGCTAAAACGATATTTAAACGATTTAGTCCGTAAAAAGACCATGGCTTAAATCGTGCCCATTTCGGGCTTTTTCTTCATTCTCATTCGAAAAAACATGAAAATCATGACTATTTGCTTTATAATAGGTAACAGATAATGCAAAACATAGACAAGGAGAGGTTTTCCCAATGATTTTTAAAGTATTCTATCAAGAAAAAATGACTGAGGTTCCAGTACGTGAAAATACAAAAGTTTTATATTTAGAAGCTGAATCCCAAAGAGACGTTCGTACAAAATTACAAAAGTTCGCTTATAATATTGAGTTTGTCCAATCTGTTACTGGCGCTCATCTTGAATACGAAAAAGAAAATGCTGATTTAACATTAACGGAGATCGTATAATTTATGAAATTCCTAAAAAATGATCAGGCAGCCGTTTTTGCTCTTGGTGGACTCGGTGAAATCGGCAAAAATACATATGCTGTCCAATTTCAAGATGAAATTATTATAATTGATGCTGGAATTAAGTTTCCAGAAGACGAACTTCTCGGAATCGACTATGTGATTCCTGATTACACGTATTTTGTACGAAACGAAGATAAAATTAAGGGTTTATTTATTACTCATGGTCATGAAGATCATATTGGTGGTATCCCTTATCTATTACGTCAAGTGAACATCCCAATTTACGGTGGGAAATTAGCAATTGCTTTAATTAAAAACAAATTAGAAGAGCACGGATTACTTCGAAAAGCAAAACTTTACGAAATTCAAGAAGACGATGTCATCAAATTCAAAAAGACATCTGTATCGTTCTTCCGCACGACACACAGTATTCCAGATTCATACGGTGTTGTAGTGAAAACACCGCAAGGACAAATTGTTCATACGGGAGACTTTAAATTTGATTTCACACCAGTAGGTGAACCAGCAGACTTAACAAAAATGGCCGAAATCGGTAAAGACGGCGTACTTTGTCTTTTATCCGATAGTACGAACAGTGAAGTACCTAACTTTACGATGTCTGAACGCCGCGTCGGCGATAGTATTCAGGATATTTTCCGCAAAGTAGAAGGACGTATTATTTTTGCAACCTTTGCATCAAACATTCATCGTTTGCAGCAAGTTGTCGAAGCAGCTGTTGAAAACAATCGTAAAGTGGCTGTATTTGGTCGAAGCATGGAAGCTGCGATTGAAATCGGTCATGATCTTGGTTATATTCGCTGTCCAAAGGATACATTTATAGAAGCGTCTCAACTGAATCGACTACCAGCTAACAAAGTCGTGATTTTATGTACAGGTAGCCAAGGAGAACCAATGGCAGCACTTTCCCGCATCGCGAATGGAACACACCGTCAAATTCAAATTATTCCTGGCGATACAGTTGTTTTCTCTTCTTCACCGATTCCAGGGAATACGGTTAGCGTAAGCCGCACAATTAATATGTTATACCGTGCTGGCGCTGATGTTATTCATGGGAAACTTTCAAACATTCACACGAGTGGTCATGGTGGACAAGAAGAACAAAAGTTAATGCTACGTCTTATTAAACCTAAATACTTTATGCCAATTCACGGTGAATTCCGCATGCAACGTATGCATATGAAATTAGCAAACGATTGTGGTATTCCAGAAGAAAATTGCTTCATTATGGATAATGGTGATGTTCTTGCCTTACGTTCAGACGAAGCAAACGTTGCTGGAAAAATCCCATCCGGTTCTGTTTATATTGATGGAAACGGTATTGGTGATATTGGTAACATTGTACTTCGCGACCGTCGTATTCTTTCTGAAGAAGGACTTGTTATCGTAGTTGTTAGCATTGATATGAAAGAATTTAAAGTTGCAGCAGGACCTGATATTATCTCTCGTGGATTCGTTTATATGCGTGAGAGTAGCGATTTAATCAATGATGCTCAAACGTTAATTACAACGCATCTTGAAAAAGTAATGGAGAGAAAAACAACACAATGGTCTGAAATTAAAAATGAGATTACAGATACATTAGCACCATTCTTGTATGAAAAAACAAAACGCCGTCCGATGATTTTACCAATCATTATGGAAATATAAAAAAGAGGCATCGCAAATAAATAGCATATTTATAAAAAGACCAATTCGTTATGTGAATTGGTCTTTTTCAATCAATAATATAATCATGGTTATTGACTTGTAGCGTATGAAATTACAATAAAAATAGATATGCTAAGTAGGAAAATTCACGCTTAAACTAACGGTGGAGTTTACCTAAAACAGGAAAAATATAATTTTTGTCGAAAAACTTAAATTTGGTTTTCTATCATTAGTGAAGAGGATTGCTATGGAACGAACTATTTCTGTCAATAAAGCAATATTATTATGCACAAAGCATTTCTTATTAGGTAGGTGTGAACGGTGTTATATAAAGTGAAACTTTAATCAGTGGGGGGATTCTCCCCCCACTGATTAAAGTTTCACTTTTACAGGCAGTTTATCTCCCACCTAACTTCTTTGCTTTCGCCGAATTTTGAGGTGAGAGTATTACTGTCCGCAAATAGCGGAATAAACTAGACAATTTTATCTTTCGTCCATTAAGGCGTATCAAAGCATTGAAAAAAGGCTTGATTTAAAACCAAGCCTTTTTATACTAAATTTAATGCTACTTCATATGCTAACCCTGTTATGAGTTCATAAGATATTCAACTCTTATTTTGTTTTTTCTCTACAGTATCAGAATTACTTAGCTTACAAACATTGTCCTCATACTCTTTGTATCGAGAAAAATTTTTATCGTAAGAAATGCTTAAATCGATCTACTTCATCATCATGACCAATTACAATTAAAATATCTCCCGCCTGGATATTTTCTGTAGCTCGAGGAGAAACAATAACTTCCTTCCCTCGCTTAATTGCAACAATGTTTAATCCAAACTTCGCACGGATATCCAGTTCAATTAAAGAGTGACCATCAATCTTCTTATTTGCAATAATTTCTACAATACTGTGCTCATCCGAAAGCTCTAAGTAATCTAATACATTACTTGAAGCAATATTATTTGCAATCCGTTTTCCCATATCACGTTCAGGATGGACAATATGATCTGCTCCTATTTTAGTTAACACTTTTTCATGATAATCATTTTGAGCCTTAACAGTAATATTCTTTACCCCTAATTCCTTTAAAATAAGAGTCGTTAAAATACTTGCATTTAAATTATCTCCAATTGCAACAACAACATGGTCAAAATTACGAATACCGAGACTTTTTAACACCATCTCATCTGTTGAATCTGCAATCACTGCATGCGAAGCAATATTTGCAAATTCATTAATTTTATCTTCATCTAAGTCAATAGCCATTACTTCCATACCTAATTGAGCTAATTCACGACAAATACTGCCTCCAAAACGTCCAAGTCCAATGACAGCAAATTCTTTCTCTTTCTCACTCACATGAATTCCTCCAATAACATCAAGTCCTATCTATTTTTATTGTAGTATACGTTATATTCGCCACAAAGACTAGCAATCAACCTATACTTATTTTTGCTTTTGTATATAGAAATACTGCTGCAAATAAAATGCGATAATACAAATGAGCATAGCAAAAACAAAAATGTTTCCAAACGAACTAAACGTTTGAAATACAAATAATAATGTTTCTTGACCAAAAAAGGCAAATAAAAGCTGTGTAAAAGCAAATAAGAGCGCCCATTTATAGTGCTGTTGATGAAATAAATAATGAGTTGCTCCTAAAAATGCACAAAATGAAATGATAAAAATCCACCATGCTTCTAAAAACACTTGCCATCCTGCAAAGTTATATCCATTTACAACAAGTGCAATGATTCCAATGACCAGCATTGTGGGGACACTCCAAATTAACGCTCGATTTCGAAAAAATTGACGTCCATTAGAATCGCCTTTTTCATTTGCGCAATACGTTAAAAATGCTGTACTTATATACAGGACAGAAAGAATTGTTAATACGATGATTAACCAAAAATGCAACTGATTATATTCATGTTCTATATTCGTAACAATCGCTGCTAACATACTTGGAATCAACATACCTGTCCATCCGTCAATTTTCCTTTCATTCCAAAACACAGCATTTCCTATTCGAATACCTAAAAGCATAAAAATAATCACACCAATTACAAATAACGTTGTCTTATTTCCAACTAAGCTTGTTGAAAAAGCAATTAAACCAATAAATAAAAAAAGAACAAATCCATTCATGATTTCTAATACTGGTGACAAATAACCTTTCACCCATTTATATGTTTCTTCATATTCGCGTTTATTTGCTAAGCGATATGCATAAAAACTTATCCCGAAATAAACCGCTGCAATAATAACATATGCATATAAAAAGAAACATAAAATTACACTGCCAATCTGCACCTGATTCCCCACCCTTTTTTTCTATGTATCACATTGATTTTACACATTTTTCGCATAAAAAGTAAACTAAAACATCCAGTTCCATTTCCTTCAGTAAAATTTTCATTTCTAAATCAGCACACAAGAGGCGTATCTCTCATTTATCCTGCTATTTATAAAGTTCAACTATAATCAGTGGGGGTTTTCTTCATCCCCCACTGATTATAGTTGAACGAATCGGGCTTTTACAGGCAGTTGTCCCCTACCTATTCCCCTCATTTCTCTCTGAATCTTGAGGTGGGGTCTTACTGCCCACGAATAGCGGATAAAAACAAAAACCTCCTAATAAAAAGGAGGTTTTTGCACATATCAAAAAACTTCTACTTCCAAACTACTCTAGCATGTAAGTAAAAGAATTCACATCTTATTCAGCTTCTTTTTTCGCTTCATCTAACACACGATTTACTCGTTTTGTTAGCATTTTCATCCCACTTCCGCCCGCTTGGAAATGACGAAGGACACCATCTTTATCAAATACATAATACGCTGGTACATATTGGTTTTCAAATGCATCTGCAATCTTATGTTGATTATCCACTAAAATTGTTTGGGATATTCCGTGTTCTTTTGCAACTACTTCCACTTGCTCAAGGTTTAAATCTTCTTCTGAACGTGGCATATGAACTGCAACAACATTTAATTGCTCTTTATATTCATCACGGAATGCATTAATATCTGGCATTGCTTCCTTACATAAGTGACAACTAACAGACCAGAAATGAATAAGTGTTGGCTTTTCGCCAATTAGTGACTCACGTACTACTTCTCCATTCAATACTGTTGTTGCACCGTCTAAAGAAGGCATTGGTTGACGTAATTTCATGATTTTTCCCCCTTACAAATGTAGAGAAAGGTCTAACAAAATATTGTTAGACCCTCCTATATTTCACAATAAAATTAAACGTTTAAAGTTGCTTGACCTGGTTTCCAGTTTGCTGGGCAAAGTCCACCAGTTTGAAGAGCTTGAAGAACACGAATTACTTCGTCAACTTCACGGCCAATGTTGTTGTGATGTACAACTTGGTACATTAATTCGCCTTCTGGGCTAATGATGAATAGACCACGAAGTGCGATACCTTCTTCTTCAAGTAATACACCGTAGTCACGAGATACTACATGGTTAGTATCAGCAGCTAGAGGGTATTTTAATTCACCTAAACCGTTTTTCGTACGGTCAGTGTTAATCCAAGCTAAGTGAGTGTGGATTGTATCAGTAGATACACCAATTACTTCTGCATCTAAATCTTCGAACTCATCATAACGATCAGAAAGTGCGATGATTTCTGTTGGACATACGAAAGTGAAGTCCATTGGATAGAAGAAAAGTACTGTCCATTTGTCCTGTTTCATAACCTCTTCAAGACTTACTTTACCAAATTCTTTGTTTGGCATAACAGCGTCCATTTCAAATCGTGGCGCTTGTTTTGCTACCATACGTTCTGCCATATGTATCAACCTCCGTAAATTTTTATCATATATTGTCTACTCTTGTATTATATAAGAGGAATTAGTTTTTAGTCAATTTTATTTGATAATTATTATAAAATAACTTACTAACAACTTGTTCCTCCATCTACCATTATAAAGTATTGTGTTAGAATTACAAAAAAAAATGCATTATAATTTTCCACAAAAAAGAACAGGCTTTAACCCCTGTTCCCTTTCCATTTTACATATTGATTTAAAAACGTAATGGTTTGTTCTATTGCCTCTTCTTTTGGTTGTAACTTTGCATGATGTAAGCCATATTCTGAGTCTACCCCAAGCCAAAACATAAATCCTGGAATATCACGAAGCATATATCCGAAATCTTCCCCTGTCATCGCCTCTGTACATGTAACAACATTCATATTCGTTTGCTCAGATGCAAACAGCATAAACTCCTGTGTTAGCTTCTCATGATTATATACTTGATGATACATCGCTCCATAATCAATAACAGCTTCACATTGAAATGCCGCTTCGATACCTGCGACAATCGCTTCGATTCGGCTCTTCACTCGGCTCATCGATTCAACAGATAGTGTTCTGATTGTCCCTTCTAGGCGTGACTTTTCTGCAATGATGTTTTGGACTGTACCACCTGTAATTTTACCAATTGTAATAACGGCGCTATCAAGCGGATTCACATTACGGCTAATTACTGATTGAAGCTGTGTAACAAGATGACTAGCGGCAACAATCATGTCATTTGCTGTATGTGGATATGCTGCATGTCCACCTTTTCCTTTTAAATCAATATATAGTTCTGATGTATTTGCAAATAGCAATCCTTCTTTTGTTGCGATTGTCCCTACTGGATACTCAGGTGCGATATGAAGACCAAGGATCATATCTGGTTTCCATTCCTTCAACTCTTCACTTTCTAACATAGGAAGAGCGCCACCTGGACCTTCTTCAGCTGGTTGGAATAGAAAAACAAGATCATCATCTATTCTTTCATTTACAGCAGCTGTTAGAAGCCCTAAACCAATTGTAGTATGAAAATCATGACCGCATGCATGCATCATTCCTTCGTGAACAGAAGTAAATTCATATCCTGTTTCCTCCGGAATTAGTAGGCCATCAATATCTGCACGATAGCCAATTGTTTTTTCTGGTTTTTTCCCCTTTACTTTAACGATAACACCTGTTTTCCATGTTTTCACTTCAAGATATTCACTAGGAAGGGTACCGATATAATTTAAAATATATTGTTGTGTTTTCCACTCTTGAAAGCCTAATTCTGGAATTTTATGTAATTCTCTACGAATTTGTACAAATTTACTGACTGTCATGTCTCCACCACCATTTATAAAAAGCGTAAGAGCTTATCTGCCCTTACGCTTTCGTTCTTTATTTTTCTGGGTTTAATTGACGAAGTTCTTGTTTAATTTCTGTTTTTGCTTTTGTCTTCTCATCAATTTCTTTAATAACACGCGCTGGTGTTCCTGCAACTACTGTATATGGTGGCACATCTTCTGTCACAATTGCTCCTGCTGCAACAACTGCACCTTTACCCACTGTAACTCCTTCTAGAACAACTACGTTCGCACCAATTACAACATCGTCTTCAACGATAACTGGTTTTGCAGAAGGTGGTTCAATTACACCTGCAAGTACAGCACCAGCACCAACGTGACAGTTTTTACCTACTGTAGCACGTCCGCCAAGCACTGCATTCATATCGATCATTGAACCTTCACCGATTACTGCACCGATATTAATTGTTGCATTCATCATAATAACTGCATTATCACCGATTTCAACATGGTCACGAATAATTGCACCTGGTTCAATACGAGCTTTAATGCCTTTTAAGTCAAGCATTGGAATAGCAGAATTGCGACGGTCGTTTTCAACAACGTAATCTGCAATATGCTTTTTATTTTCTTCAAGAATCGTCTTAATTTCAGACCATTCTCCAAATAAAACACCAGCTTTTTTATTTACAAATGCTTGCACTGTTTCAGGGAATATTACTTCTTTTAAATCCCCTTTTATGTATACCTTTACAGGAGTTTTCTTCTCACTTTTTTGAATAAACGAAATAATTTCGTTTGCATCCATCATTTTCATGCTTGTTGCCTCCTAAATCCATTTATAATGTTACTCTACCAAACGAAAGAGCGACTAGCAAGACAATAATCTTATTTTTCCATTTGAATTTCTTCTATAATATCTAAAAACGCTTGTACTTGTTTCAGTTGCCTTGCAGAATCACTTGTCAACAACCACGTTTCTCGAGTCAACTGAACAGGCGTTTTATATGTCTTTTCTCTTACTTCTTTTAAAACAGTAGAAGGCAACAGCGCATAACCAATTCCATTTAAAACGAGTTGCTTACATGTTTCAATTTGATCAACTACAATCGTTCGTTTAGGCGGATTAGAAAATAAACCATACCACCAATTCTGAATTTGTCCATAGTATGTCGAATCGCTTTTAAATTGTATAAAAGGTCTGTTTGTATCTTTCAACATAGAAATATCTTTAATTTCTGTGTCAACTAAATACAGCTCATCCTCAAATAATTGCTCTTTATGCCCTTTATATTCTTGTTTCCCTCTTAATATTGCTACGTGGACATCCCCTTCATAAAAATGCTTTTGTACTTCACTACTCCATCCTGTAAAGAGGGAAATTTTAACAAATGGATATTTTTGTACAAATCTTTTTAAAACAGGTGGTAACCAATATTGGCCAATCACAGATGCCACAGCTATCTTTAATGTTCCGTATGTTTCCGTACGATAGATTGCTAATTCACTTTTAATTGCCTCTTCTCTTTGCAACATATCTTTCGCGTAATTGGCCACTTTTTCCCCTTCTGGTGTAATTGTCAACCCTTTTTGAGAACGGATAAAAAATTTCATTCCCCATTGTTTTTCCATTGATTGTAAGCGTTGACTGAGCGCAGGCTGTGAAACGAATAAGCGCTCTGCAGCTTTTCTCATATTGGATTCCTGTGCTAAAACAACCATCATTTGAAAATCATCAATTTGCAACTTTCTCCCTCTTTCCTTATCTTACATGTAACCATCTAACCTCAATATATACGTTGCACAATTCTCTAACATGCAATATTTAATTTTTATTTTCAAGAAGCTTGGATGAATTGGCATTTCAATTAAGCTTTTATGCCTTTTACGTCGGTCCCTATATAAAGTGAAACTGTAATCAGCGGAGGGGTCTTCATCCTTCACTGATTATTAGCCCACACCAATCGAGCTTTCCCCACCTATCTTCCTCGTTTCTCTCTTAATCTTGAGGTTTTGGGTCTTACCGCTCGCGAATAGCGGGATAAAATGAAAAAGAGACGCATGATAAAAAAGCGACTTCTCTTTTCATTCGAAGTCGCTTACCCTTCTTTATCGATTATACTGTCTTACTTTTTTATTCAGCAATTTTAAAATAGCACGCCTTGTTAAAATCCCTTCAAAGTACCCATCATTGTTTACAGCACAAATAAATGGATGATCAATTGTCATTTCTAACGCTTTAGCAAATGAATCTTCAAGTCCAAGGTTCGGAATGTCCTTTTTCATTACATGCTCAACTTTCATATCCTCAAGCTTTTCAAATTCAATGCGTTCTAATCCTAAAATACCATCCAAAATCATCGCAGTACTGATTAATCCATGCAATTTATACATAGGATCTAAAACCGGAATCGCAGAATATCCAGACTTTACAAGAACAAGTAAAGCATGTTCTAAGCTATTTCCGATTTGAACATGTGCAACCTTTTCTGATGAAATCATTAAATCTTTAACAAGAACTTGTTGAAACTCATCTTTCGGAATACTAATCATATTATATCCCCCACTTTTTCTCCCTTTTTTCCTGCTAACATGATCTCCAATAGACAATCCATACGTACCTTACTGTTCAAAGTTAATCATATCCACGCCTAAAAGTATCACTTTATTTCCCAGTTCTATTCACATCTTATGATAGCGTTTTCATATTATTATTTTGTCCTTATTATATTCCAACAAAAATAATGATACACAGTCCATTTTACCATAGAACACAAAAAAAAGACTACCTTTCTGGTAGCGCTTAGTATCCTTCATTTTTCAATCGATTAAATAACCTTGCAATTCTTCTATATTGGGAAATATCAGTTTTTTTCAAACCACTTTCAATATCTGTAAGCTCAACAGCTAGGATTTCACTAGCATAGTTTTGACGAAATAAAATATCTAACAGCAAGCTTTTTTCTTCTTTTGTTAAAGTAACTTCCTTCTGCATATACTCCTCTCCTTATTCTTTTTTTCTTACTATTTATTATATAAAATATTTGTTTAGTTTAATAGATGAAAAATTCAGTTTTTTATTTTGTATAGCGATTTGCATAACTAAAAGCTGCATAAGCATCAGGTTTAATTTTTGCAGTTAAACCCATTGCCTTCACCTTCGTTGTCATATCCGAAATAAACTCTTTTGTTAACCCATCCTTCCCTATGTCTAAGTGAATTTCCATTACAAATCCAGCCCCTTCATGAGCATATGGGTGTAATAACTCCCATATGCGTCTTATATGCTCCGGTGTAAACAAATAGGCGATTTCTTGGCTAAACTGTGTTTCTAAATATATTTTTTCACGTAAAGTAGGTGGTTTTTTATGTACGGCTTTATGTTTCAAGCATCCCCATGCTCCTTTCCCAACACGATGAATGTGCACTGCCGTGATAAAACGGGTACCTTTTTGATGCGCTTGTGAATCTGTTCCAATAGATAGTCGATATAAATTGCGTGGATCCCTTTCAATAAAATTACAGATGCGTGAGAAAACTGTTTCAAAATCCATATGCCTCTCTGATACATTATAAAATCGATACTCACCGTCCACATAGTCACGTCCCTTCGATTAGACAGACTTTTGCATTCTCATTGTATGGGACAAAAGAGCAAAATATGACTTTATTATCCTTTACTTGTTTCTATATTTCGAATGGAATACTTACATGCTGGGCAGGTATAAATTACATTCTGGTTAGACTGAGCCGTTAGTACATGATCAATTTCAAATGACATATGACATTTTGGACAAACAACAATTGGTAATCGTTCCACACTCCACATTCCTTTCCAACTTTTAATACCAGTGTAGGAAGAATAAAAAAATCTTATACATATAAAGTGAAACTTTAATGAGTGGGGATTTTCTTCATCCTCACTTATTATTAGTCTTCACCAATCGGGCTTTTATAGGTAGTTATCACTCATATATCTTCTTCACTTCCTTATACTCTTACTACCCGTACCCGTTAATGAAGAATAAAGTTATTATTAAGATCAAAAAAAAGGTACCGCTTCTCACGGTACCTTTTTCGTATGTATCAAGAAATAATATCGTAAATCTCGATCGCAACCATATCAATGTTATCGAATTGATATACTTGTGGCTTTTCGCCTTGTTGATACACTTCTAACTCATACATTTCACTTTTATCAAAAAATTTCACGCTACATTTACGTTCACCGTTCACTTCAAAATAGCGTTGTGCTACTTCACCGCTTTCAGCTTGTTCTTGTAGACTAACAAGTCGAGTTAAAATTCCTTGGAGTAGAGACATGAAATCTCCCCTTTCTCTAATCTTCCTACCAATAGGTTTTACAGCTATACTCATTCTATCCGTCATAACAGAAAAAATGTTCCACACTCTAGGATAAAGCTTCTTGGCAAGAAACTCAACTAAAATTTGTCGAAAAAAGAAGTAAAAAGCAGAAAGAAAATCTTTCTCTTCCTTTATTGCGATTTTTAAAGCTGCAGAATATAATAAAAAGCAGAAAAAGAGGAGGATTTATGATGAAAAAAATTGAGGTTTATACACAACCAGATTGCCCACCATGTACCATTGTAAAAGAGTTTTTAAAGCACAATAACGTAACATACGAAGAATTTGACGTAAAAAAGGATGCTTCTGCTCGCAACCGTCTTTTATATGACTATAATTCATACTCAACTCCAACTGTTGTCATTGATGGAGAGGTTGTCTCTGGTTTTCAAATTGAAAAATTACAACAGTTACTAAACCTAGAACAGGAATAGGCAATGCGTCACCTATTCCTGTTCTTTCAACTCTTGTAATTTTTTTATTTCCGTCAAAAGTTGCTGACTCTCATGATAACCAGCTAACTTCCATTTCCCTTCCTCTTTTTGCAACGTAATAATTTGATATTGTTCATTTTTCATCCGTTCATATACATGTAAAATTCTATGCTCTTCGTCATATGCTAGTTTCGTTTGAGAAGTAAAAGAAAAAGGAGCTTCTTTTGTAGGGAGTAAATATTCACCACTTTGTTTATCACCATTGCTATTTTCATCCGTAAAAACTTGAAGAAAGTTATTTGTAAAATAAGGTGATAGTGCATCATACATTTTGCTCATCGATAAATGCTTCCCACGAATTGAAAATTGTGCCTCATATCCCTTTTGAATCGTTGTAAATACTTCTTTTCGATCCACCTTTATTTCTTCTTTACCAAGAACCGTTGTAACACTATACCCAACTAGAAAGGCAACACATAGAAATAGAACAAACCAAATTCCATATTTTCTCATTCTTTCACCTTCCTTTAACAGAGCTTGTCTTTGTAGTATTCATTGTAACAATGATTATGCAAAGAAAGGGATGGTTTCGTTCGTAAAATCTTTACAATGATAGACAGCATTTTTGCCGTCTTTCTCACTATTACCAATTTATGATAAAAAAAACAAAAAAATGCACGAATTGCTTCGTGCATTAAAATAAAACATCTTCTTCGTATAAAAATTCATAGGACAAATCAATAAATAAAAAATGTTCATCATCAATTGGAAAGGAAAATGTTCGTACCATTTCTCCTGTTTCTATATCTGCATATAAGTCAGAGAGCCTTGCTTTATTTTCGAATCTCATTTTCATTATATTTTCTAAAAAATATGGGCGCCAGCTCCAATTTTTCATATAATACTCTGGCATAACAATCCATTCACCATCTTTTTTCATAATGTTTCCCGATTGCTGAAAGCCATCTTCATTACAAATAAAGATTCGGAAACTATAATGCGATACATGTTGACTAAAATGTAATAACCAATCATTCACGTCTTCATTCTTTTTCTGCCTAGATAAAACATTCCCAACTTGATCACGCAATGTTTCCGTCAATTGATAAATTTTTTGTAGTTTTTTCTTTTCATGCTGAATAAATTGATGACATTCATTACCAAGACGTTCTTTTAAAATATCGGCTTCAATAAAGTCTGGTAAACACTCTTTCAAATAATTCCCTTGATAATATCTTCCGCCATTTTTCCAAGCATATTGCAACTGATAAAAAGCGTCAATTTCTTCATATAATAATGTCGCACCAATTCTTCTCGCTAATAATGACAAAGAATATAAAATATCTTGATAAGATTGTAAAAGTGCAGTTTGTCTTAAATTCGTTAAATCCACCTTTAAAATGTCAGGTGCCAGTACACTAATCCGTTCCAGATTACTCGTACCCGTTCCTACTTTATTAATTGAAATTTGAATACCATATGTACGGTAATACATAAGTAAATGATTAAATTGTTCTATATCTTCCTTACACTCGTGCTCTGTTATTTCTAAGACGATACACCCTAAATTCAATCCTTTTTTTTCATACATTAACAGCAAATGAAGTAAGCTTTCATCTTCATCATTCATTAATATGTTTGCATTACGATGTATAAACAATAAAAAATTTTGATTTGTTTCCAAGTAGCGTTCTAATGCTTTTTCTACTATGACATTATCCGCCTCTAGTTGAAATTCACCTGGAATGGAATCATCATGAAAAAAAGAAGAAAGACTTTGTATCCCTTCTTCCGTTTGGATACGTCCTACTACCTCATATCCAATTACTGTATGCTCATCAGCACTAAAAATAGCTTGATAATAAGGAAGGACTTTATCCAAATTACTCATCACATCTAATGCATCTACCAAAATGTTTCCCTCCCTTTACTTTTCAAAAAATTATAACACGGTATGTATAGAAAAATAATAAAAAATCCCTTCAGTTTTCCTGAAGGGATTAGAGGGGTAAAATGCTAAGGGGAATTAGCAATTCTACTATGAAGAAAAAAGAGGTCTTAAATATACCTTATAAAAAACCCATTGTAAACACTTTTCTTTCATATGTCACAAATCCGTCACATTTTACCTCACATTAACGGGCAGTAACCCCCACGTTTCACTTTATATAATCCCTTTTAAAACGGATACTGATGCAAATGCTGTCCACCATCCATGGTCATACATGTTCCATTTATATATGCAGCTTCATCGGAACATAAATAAAAAGCTAAGCCCGCAATTTCTTCTGGTGTACCAAGCCTGCCGAGCGGGACACTTTGTAATGTACGCTTGGCCATCTCTTCTGAAATCCATAATTTATCCGCACCGCCTGTTCGTTCGATTGGTCCAGGAGCAATTGCATTAACGCGAATGCCATATTTACGTCCCCACTCAACAGCAAGTGTTTTCGTCATTGCCAAAACACCAGCTTTCGCAGCTGCAGAATGAATGACACCAGGTCCTGCATCCCATGCATACGTCGCTACCATATTAATGATATTTCCTTTTATCCCTTTCTCAATCCAATACTTACCTACTGCTTGACTACAATAAAACGTTCCATTTAATACAATATTAATAACTGCATTCCAACCATTAACAGATAAATCTTCTGCAGGACAAATAAAATTCCCTGCTGCATTATTAATTAAAATATCAATACGCCCAAATTTTTCATCAATATATTCAATCATACGACTTATATCCTCAATATTTCGAACATCCATTTGTACTGTCAATACTTGCCCTGAAAATTGTTCAATCTCTTTTTTTGTTTCTTCAAGTTTTTCTTGCGTACGCCCCGTAATAACAACGCGTGCTCCTTCCTTCGCAAAACGAGCTGCCATCCCTTTTCCCATTCCACTTGAACCACCTGTTATAATAACTACTTTTTCTTTCAAATATATCCCCTCCCAAAAAAATGAATGCACATTCATTTTACCATTTTATTTAATAGAAATCTTTATATTTTTAAAGTTTTCTGATATCTTTATATACAATCACTCTTTTCACAATAATCATGCTCTTGACTCTAGACTATTCTACTAGATTGCACTTTTACCGTATAACAAGGTAAACCAACTCAAATATGATTCTTTAAGAAGAACTAAAAAGAAAGGAGAGCTGTTGCGGCCTACACCATATTCATATAATCCTTATGCTGCCTTTTTCATTATATAGGCCCACTCATATTCCTATGAAACAAATAACAAGAAGAAACTTTATAAAAAACGGAATACGCTCTTGTTTCTACACCTGTATTACGGCTAGTATCGGTTATTACTATGCAAAGTATATTGAACCGTACTGGCTTTCTTTGACACATCATACACTTCGTTCTTCACTCATTCCACCAAGCTTTCACGGTATGAAAATTGTTCAATTTAGTGATTTACACTTAGGATACTATTTTTCTCTCCAACACCTTTCTACAATTGTTTCAAAAATAAATAAGACTGCACCCGATATTGTTCTGTTTACTGGTGATTTAATCGATGACTACCAAACATATAGCGAAATTCCTTTTGTTTCTTCAATTTTACGAAACATCCGTGCATCCTTTGGTAAATTTGCAATCTACGGAAATCATGATCATGGTGGGTATGGAACCGAATACTATAGTCAAATTATGAGTGATGCGGGTTTTGACGTATTACAAAATACCGAAAAACGTATTCGCTTATTAGATAATAGCGAGATTTCTATTTTTGGAATCGATGACATGCTTCTTGGCAAACCAGAAATCGACGTAACATTACAACATGTGCAGAAAGAGCTATATACAATTGTACTCGTACATGAGCCTGATATAGCACCTAAAATTGCTAACTTTCCAGTGAACCTCCAGCTTTCTGGACATAGTCATGGTGGACAAGTACAACTTCCCTTTTTAGGAGCAATCGTTACCCCAGCACTAGCAAAGCATTACATTGAGGGATTTTATCATATTCAAGAATTACTTCTTTATGTAAATCGCGGTCTTGGAAGGACACGTGTTCCATTTCGTTTTTTGTCCAGGCCTGAAATTACAGTATTTACCCTTCAGCACTTGTAACCTATAATTGCCTATTTTCTTATATATCCTTTCTTGTACTCGCTCATCCATGCTTTTTCACCATATGATAACAATGAGTCCAATAAAGGAGGTTTTTACGTGTACCCATATCCTCAGCCCTATCTAGTTCGTTCAGGACCCATTGGCCCAGTAAGTGACTCACGCTTCTTACCATTCTTCGGTGTTCCATTCTTAGCAGGACTTGCTGGCGGTCTACTTGGCGGGGCATTAGCATTTGGCCCTAGGCCACCATACTATCCTCCATACCCACCACCATATCCGCCAACTCAGTTTCCTTGTTACGGAGGTCCCTGCCAGCCATATTATTATTAATATAAAGTGAAACTTTAATCAGCGGTTCTTTTTTTCATCCCCACTGATTATCAGCCCTTACCAATCAAGCTTTTATGGGCCGTTTATCTCCTACCTAACTTCTTTGCTTTCGCTGAACTTTGAGGTGAGAGTATGACTGCCCACGAATAGCGGGATAAACAAAAACTATGAAAAAAGCCTCTTATTTGCAAAAGGCTTTTTTCGTCGTATTCTCATAATCTTGGCTTACAAGTTATTAAACTTAAGTATTTGATAATATATACCCATTTTGATTTGCTGACATATAAATCGCTGCTACGAAGAACAAAAGGTGACATGTACTCGTTTTCTCTCATTATTTTAACTTGGCATGGGGCAAGAAAAGGATCTGACCACTTCTATGTATAGCTGGATGCTCTCTCACACCTAAAAAAGGTTTTAGGTTGGTTTTTCAATTTGTATTTATATAGACATTATTCCGCATCTGTATTTTGATAAGCCATCTTAAATAATTTCACTTGGCTATCAATCTCTTGTGAACCATTATTTATTATATAATAGTATTCACCATCTTTATTTTGTTCACGTGTTTTGACGTTATCCGCTAAAATAAGCTGCAAGATTGCTTTTATTCTTGCTTTCATTTCAAACCCTAAAATTGGAAATGAAATTTCCACCCGTTTTTCCATGTTCCTTGTCATCCAATCGGCTGAAGATAAGTACACTTTTTCATCCCCATTATGATGAAAATAATAAATACGGCTATGTTCTAAATAACGTCCAACAAGGCTAATCACACGAATATTTTCACTTATGTTTTTAATACCAGGCCGCAAGCAGCACGTTCCTCTAACAACAAGTTCTACTTTCACTCCAGCTTGCGATGCTTCATATAGTTTTTGAATTAACGGTTTATCTGTTAACGAGTTCATCTTTGCAATAATATGTCCATTTCCATATTGTTTATGATAGCGAACTTCTTCATCGATTAATTCCATAAATTGATGACGTATATCAAACGGTGCTACTGACAAGTGATGAAAATGCGGCTTTGTTGTATAACCACTCAAATAATTAAAGAAATTTGTCGCATCTACCCCAAAATCTTTCCGGGATGTAATATAGCCAAAATCTGTATATAATTTTGCTGTCGCATCATTATAGTTTCCTGTTCCTAAATGTACAAATCTTTCGATTTTTCCGTGTTTTCTCCTTACAACCAGCGTAATTTTACTATGTGTTTTCAAATGACTTACACCATAAATAACATGGCAACCAGCTTGTTCAAGTTCCTTTGCCCAATGGACATTATTTTCCTCATCAAAACGTGCTTTTAATTCAACAAGTACTGTTACTTGTTTCCCCTTCTCAGCTGCAGTCTTTAATGCCTGAATAATCGGAGAATCCCCACTTACACGATATAATGTTTGTTTAATCGCTAGCACATTCGGATCATCCGCTGCATCACGTACAAAATCAACAACAGGTTGAAAAGATTCAAATGGATGATGTAATAAAATATCGTGCTCGACTGCTTTCTCAAATACATCTTCTTCATCATCTAAATCTTGAGGTGGCTGTGGAATAAGAGCTGGATAAACAAGGTGTTCATATAAAGGCGCTAATTTTTTATATAAGGAAAATAAACAAGTTAGGTCTAATGGCCCATCCATCATATATACATCTTCATCTTGCACTTCTAACACTTCATATAATAAAGCTAAAACTCTTTCATCAACATGCTCTTTTCCAATTTCTAAACGAACAGCTGTTCCCTATTTGCGTTTTTTCAACTCTTTTTCAATTACTTTTAATAAATCACGTGCACCCTCTTCGTGTATTGTTAAATCCGCATTACGCGTTATACGAAAGCGAGTAACTGACGATACTTTATATCCTGTAAATAATTTATGAGTAAAGCTACTAATTACATCTTCTAATAAAATAAATTTATGTTTTTGGTCTTCACTTGGTAAAAAAATAAAACGTTCGAGCAATGATGGCACTTGAACGATACCAAGTTTTGTTCTGTTTTCTTCCTCTACCTGTTTTTCATCATATAAAATCGTAGCTAAGTTTAAACTTTTATTTAGAAGCATTGGAAACGGACGATATGCATCGATTGCTACAGGTGTTAAAACTGGGAAAATTTGCTCATCAAAATATTCTTCAATAAATTCACGTTGTTCTTTCGTTAAATCTTGAAATGTTAACGGCTCGATACCTTCCATTTCAAGCGCTGGCAACACAGTATTTTTAAACGTATTATACTGAACCGTCATCAATTCATGAGCTTTCGTAGCAATTTTATTTAGCTGCTGTTTCGGTGTTAAGCCAGCTTTATTTTCTGGTTGATTAAAGCCCGCTTTTACTTGATCTTTTAATCCCGCAACACGCACCATAAAAAACTCATCCAAATTCGAACTAAAAATACTAATAAACTTTAATCTTTCTAAAAGTGGATTACTTTGATCTTGCGCCTCTTGTAACACACGTTCATTAAAAGCAAGCCAACTTAACTCGCGGTTATTATAGTAAGCAGTATCATTTAAATTCACAGGATTCTCCTTCATCAATTCCATTTCCCTTCACACTTCCCTTTGAAACTTTTTCAATATAATTTAGTTACATTTATTGTAGCAAATTCCAATTTATTTCAGTGTAAATTTTTCGTAAAGACATCCGTACAACTTAACATTTCCCGCCAAATACTAGATTAATGTTCATCTTCAATACTTTTTCAAGTTGTTTTTTTTGCTTTTCAGCCTGTACTTTTTCTGCTAAAGCCGATTGTCCACACTCGATATGAAAGACAAGCTCCTCTTTATTTTTCTTCACTTGAATCGTTTCAATCAGTTCCCTTTGCCTCACATTTAAAGCCGCAGAAAATTGTAAAATCGCTCCTAACAAACGAATCTTTTTTTGTTCACTTTTATCAAACCATCCTTCAAATGGCTCCAAATGCTGTTTAAATAACATTTTCGACTTATAGGATGCGATAAGCGCAAGCTTAATACGCTCTTTATGCATCATACCGTCAATTGTTTTATTCGCCAATAAATAGAATGTATGTAGACGACTTGCTTCTGCATCTATGTATTTCCCAATATTAAACACTTTGGCAGCTTGATAAAATATACCCCAATCTTTTTCTGAAAAAGAAATAATTTCAGACTCTTCAAGTTGTGTACAAATTAACGTTCCTTGTTTGATAAGTTGAATAACAAATTTCATATCCATTTCATATTCATAGGATAATAAGTGTAAACTCTCCTCTATCACATTTGGATAATAAGAAACCCCTAAGTTTTTTGTAAGTTCCTCATAGAAAACACCTTCTCGTAATCCTTTCCTGCTTAATACAAAGGACGGAGCTTGTATTATATTTGTTAACATATAAAATACTTCTACCGCTGGAATAATTGTATCAGCCCGATCTTTTGCTAACCCATCTAACTTCTGTAATTCTGCAAAAGAAAGACTTTCTAATTCCTTTTTTACATCCCCTATATCCGCTTCCTCCATTTTATATAAATGTAAACCTGCTATCGGATAAGAAATTATATTTTGATGAATTTTCACCATATTCCGAGCACTCCCACCTATCGCAATAAGAGGTAACTTTTTTTCCTTTAACCAAGGTAACGTTTCAAATTGATACCATAAATATCTTCTTAATTCTTCTAATTCTTCTGCAGTCGGTGTCTCATGATGAATAAATTGTTGTTTTAAAGAAAGTGCTCCAAAAGGAAAGCTATAATATTCTACAATTTCTCGATCCCGAAAATATGTAACCTCTGTACTCCCCCCACCAATGTCGACAGTAATTCCTTCAGTAAAAGAAGTTGAATTCATCACAGCTAAGTAACCGTAGCGTGCTTCTTCATATTCAGATAAAATCCTAAGTACAAAATCAGTTTTTCCTTCTACAAGCTTTTTTATTTCTTCTTGATTCTTTGCTTGTCTAATTGTTGCTGTCGCAACGCAAAGCACATTATGTAATCCGTGAAACCTTGTACTTTCTTGAAATTGAAGTAATGTTTGCAAGAGTATATTCATTCCTTCTTCTATTAGCACACCATCTATTAGATAATTTCTTAACCGTGCAACAACCTTTGTATTTTCGACTTCCTTATAAAAACCTCCATTTCGTTTTTCATAAATCACCAATCGCATCGTGTTTGAACCAATATCAATAATGGCATATTGCTGTTTCAATATATCTTTCACACTTCTCACTCTTTCATTATCAAATTTCTAGAAAACATTCCTATCACTATTATACAAAATAGTTGTTTTTGGTAACAATATTGCTTTAATATTGAAAATATATACAATCATTTTTTGTATATAATAAAAACTACTTTTGTTTATGCTATAATATTGAAAAACTAGAAAGGGGTCCCACTATGAAACCTTCACAACCACAGTCTCAGTCACACAAACATCATTCTATTGATCGATTGGCTCAATCTATTTTCATTGTGAACCGACATGCCAAAGCTGCTACAAATCCTAAATATTTATACTGGTTGAAAAAAATTGCTTTAGAACGTTTAATTAGTGAAAAAAAAGCAATAAAAGAAGGATTACATTTCTCTAGGAATCCGCGTTTTAGTCAGCAACAATCAGATGTTCTCGTTCGATTAGGTGACTATTTTTTCCATATCCCTCCTACAAAAGATGATTTCAGTACTCTCCCGCATCTCGGTAGCCTTGAATCTTCCTATAGAAACCCCAAAACAACTCTTTCCTTGGCAGTAGCAAAAAAAACGCTTCAAGATTATATTGGACCAGAAGCACTAAAACAAGAAAAGAAATTAAGCGAACCGATTCCTTGGTATCGTCGTACGTACACAAAGAAATAAAGCAGGCTTGGCCATAACGGCCAACCTGCTTTATTTCTTCTCTTCTTTTATTTTAATGTTCGCTTGTTTATAAAATGCTACTTTTTCTGTATTATATGATTTTGTATATTCATTGAACTTATCTTTTTCAGCATCAATATCTTTATAAGATTGGTTCACCGTTTTTACTTTATCACTAATATCTTTTAATTTTGCCCCTGTATCTTGAAGCATTGTAAATAATTCTTTTTCTAACTTTAATGATTTACTATAGTTATCATACATCTTCTTAAAAGACTCATGTCGTTTTTCGTAAGTATTCTTTACTTTGTCTGCTTGTTCTTTTAGCTTACCATTTTCGATTTTTTTCACATATTTATCAACTGATTTTACTTCTTCTTGCGCTTTGTTCAATGCTTCTTTTTCTTTATCAATTACTTTTCCACGTTCTGCTGTATTTTTCATTGCTTGATCTAATTTTTCTTTCACGGCTTGATTATTATCTTTTCCTTCTTGTACAATTTGACCGTATAATGTTTGACCTTCTTTTTCTAATGCCTCTAATTTTTTCGCGTCTTCAAACATTGGTTTTTCTTGCTTCGCAGCATTTTCAAATGCTACATATAATTCCTCTTCTGGTTTTGGTCCAAAACAACCAGCTAATAATGTCATAGATAAAGCTGCTACAATTGCTATTTTATTATATTTCAACTTCTTTTCCTCCTACTTATATACGATCATCATGCCAAAAATTTAATGGAAAATGAGCAGATTCTTCATATACTTCAAACTCATACCCTTTTTTACGAAGATCATCAATAATTGTTTGCAATGCTTGTACAGTTTGTTTTTTTTCATGCATTAAAATGACTTCACGTTCTTGTTTAGCACCTGAAATGACATTTTGTACTACACCATTCGGATTCCCTGGCAATTTCCAATCTAAAGAATCAATAGTCCAGTCCCATTCTTTCATATTTACTGTTGCCATTTGGTCCCTTAGTGCTTGATTAAGTCCCGGCATACTTCCATACGGGCAACGAACAAGCTTTGGTTCAACCCCTGTAACATCTTTCACAATTTTCTGTGCTTGTTTCATCTCTTCTACAAACTGTCCCTGTTTATAAAGTTTGGCATAGTCATGTGTCATACTATGAACACCTGGATAATGCCCTTCCTTTACTAAACGTTTCACACTCTCTGTATGAGATGGGATATTTCCGCCAATCATGAAAAATGTTCCTTTTATTTCATTTTTCTTTAAGATATCTAAAATTTCTTTTTGAAATTCACTCGGTCCATCATCAAAAGTTAAGTATGCAACTTTACGTACTTCCCCATTAAATTTCACCGGTGCTTTTTTATCCAATCCAACTTTTTCCTGTTCACTAACAAGCTGGATTGGGTTTTCCTGAGTGGCTACAGCTCTTGCAGGTGATGTAAAGGATTGAAATATGAAAAACCCCGCCGCGATAGCACTAATTGCAATAGCAATTATAACTATCCGCCTGATCAAAGGCGATCGTCGGCTCCTCACGTCTATCATTCTACCATTCCCTTTCTCTCTTTCTATCAATCTTTTCTTGTCCATTTTACACAGTGTAAAGGCTTACTTGCAACAACTTACAAATATTCTTTTTTTTTCCTTAAAAAGAAAAGTGTAGAGATTGTTTCCTCTACACTTTTTAAATGAAAACCATTGTGCAAAATGTATTGACACATCCATCACAATTATATGATGTTTAAATCTATTTTTAAAGACTTTTGTTACAAAACACCATTTTTTTGTAACAAAAGAGAAAAATTTGTTACGAAAAGCATTATTTATATTCCATAACAATAATATTTTTCTGCAAAATAAAAAATGGACGTTATCATCGGCCATTTCTACTTATAGCTTGTATTCATTTTCTTTTCTATTTCATATATATAGTATATATTCATTACCGAAAGGAGAAGAAGATGTTACCAAAAGAAAACATTTCAGACATCATTCGTTTTTTAGCCGGATTTCTCTTATCATTAAAACTATTATTTGAATCATTCGGGCTTTCTTTTATTACAAATGACCAAATTGATGCAATCATAAATGTTGCTTCTTTCTTATTTATTTTATACTTCGGATATAAAAATAACTATGTAGGAAAAAAAGGCCTGGAACAAAAAGAATTACTAAAGAAGCATAACCTTCATTAAAAAAGGAACCCATGTCCGGGTTCCTTTTTATTGTATCAACATTGCTTCTTTTGTTTGTAATGGTCCATATAATCGGCCCTTCTGCCGGAATGTATATGTAGCACGTAATGAAATACTAGGCGGGATTTGTATACGTGATGCTTTCACCTGGCAGGTTAATTGAGTCTTTTCACCTGATAGTAATTCATCAATACGCCACCTTACAAGTTGAAATAAAAACTCTCCCGTTCCTTTATTCGTTTGTAATGTATTAGGGATATATGCAAAATGATCACGAATCATATGACTAACGATTACGTGAGAAACCTCTTCGCTTCCTATATTTTCAACTTCTAATTGAATAATAAGAATTTCATGTTCATCATAAACAACTTTTTGTGAAAAACACTTCTCTTTTTGACTGCGAATTTGTAATGTTACTGCTACATTTGGATTAGATTGTTTGCTCGTAACTTCTTTAGAACCACCTTCCATCCACATAACAGGCTGTAAAGACAAAGGGAACACTTCTTTATCTAGACTTATTTCCCACATTTTCACAATAACAATTCACCTCATTCCAGATGTTATTATCTGTACAAATTTATTCTGCTCTCTTCAATAATAAAACACCCTTCTCCAATTCGTTCCCTTTAAAACGCCCTCCTATTTTATCCCAATAAAAAATATACGTCTTCAACATTTTTATCTTTCTTCTTTATCTTATTCGACAACGCGATTAAAAAACCATTTTAAATAGCCATACACCATGTCATTTACTAACTTCTTTTTTCTTCAATATTAAAAAATCTAAAGTGTAACTTTAATAAGTGGAGATCATACTACCCGCGAATAGCGGGATAAAGTAAAAAATTTGCCTTTTAGTCAAATTTGACTATAATATGATTTATACTTTCTATTCTTTATGGCACTAAAACACCATCTTCTCTTATAAAAGAAACAGTGAAATCATAGTCGTACATAAAGACATACTGAAGCACAAACTACTAATAGGATTTTCCTAAAGAGCAGTTAATCTTATATAAAAGGAGGACTATGTTTGCAAGAACAAACATCTCAAAACAATGTAAATAAAACAAAATTTGTTGTTGCTGGATTATTACTCGGTATTTTAATGGCAGCAATGGATAATACAATCGTTGCCACTGCCATGGCGACAATTGTCGGAGACCTAGGAGGATTTGATAAATTTGTTTGGGTCACATCAGCTTATATGGTAGCAACGATGGCAGGAATGCCGATTTTCGGAAAGCTTTCTGATATGTATGGTCGTAAACGTTTTTATATCGGTGGGTTACTTCTCTTCTTATTCGGCTCTATTCTTTGCGGTACAGCGACAAGCATTGAACAGCTAAGTATTTACAGAGCAATTCAAGGGATTGGTGGCGGTGCTCTCATGCCAATTGCCTTCACAATCATGTATGATATATTCCCACCAGAAAAACGAGGGAAAATGACGGGACTATTTGGAGCAGTTTTTGGAACGTCAAGCGTATTCGGTCCTTTATTAGGCGCTTATATTACTGATTATATAAGTTGGCACTGGGTCTTTTATATCAATATTCCATTAGGTCTTATTTCCTTCTTCTTCATTTCCAAGTACTACAAAGAGTCTCTACAATATAGAAAACAAAAAATCGATTGGGCCGGTGCCATTACACTTGTAATAAGCATTGTTTGCTTAATGTTTGCACTAGAACTTGGCGGTAAAGAATATGCATGGAATTCCAATATGATTCTTGGCTTATTTGCTATTTTTGCTATTATGCTTATTATCTTCTTCTTCGTAGAACGACGAGCAACAGATCCAATTATTTCTTTCCATCTATTTAAAAAGCGTTTATTCGCAGCAAGTCAAGGTGTTGCCTTTTTCTATGGAGCAGCTTTTATTATTTGCACTGTTTATATTCCAATCTTTGTCCAAGGCGTTCTCGGTGGTTCTGCATCAAATGCCGGATTAATTTTAACACCGATGATGGTCGGTTCTGTAATTGGAAGTCAAACAGGTGGACAATTTGCTTCGCGAACGAGTTATCGTAACATTATGATTGTGTCTGGTATTTTCTTTGTACTTGGTATCTATTTACTCAGCACTTTAACGATGGAAACACCACGCGCACTCGTAACGCTCTTTATGGTTCTTGCTGGACTTGGAGTCGGCTTCTCTTTCTCTGTTTTAAGCATGTCTTCCATTCACAATCTAGAAATGAGAGACCGAGGTTCTGCTACATCCACAAACTCATTTTTCCGTTCTCTTGGCATGACTCTTGGTGTAACAATTTTTGGGACTATTCAAAACCATATTTTCACTGATAAATTAAAAGCTATTTTCCCTTCAGAGTTGGCAAAAATGGCACCAAAAAGCGGGGATACGAGCTTTTTATTATCACCACATGCTACTGAAAAAATTCCACCTCAAATATTGGATGGAATTAAACAAGCACTTGCGGCATCTATTGCTGATACATTTTTCTGGGCACTTATCCCAGCTATCCTAAGTATCATCTGTATTATACTGATGGGTAAAGAACGTCTCTTAACTGGAACAACGAAAAAACAGAAACAAGTAAGTTAATACATGCCAAAACGAAACGGTATATCTCTTTATCGAAAGAGATATACCGTTTATAATATGTATAAAGTTTATATTACAGGAGTTGAGACAGCGTGAGTATGAAACTAGTCATTCTCGGCTTACTACTCGAAGGAGATAAACATCCATATGAAGTGCAACATACAATAAAAGAGCGACAAATGGATTGTTATATTAAATATGCAAAAGGTTCCCTCTACTACGCTTTTGAACAATTAGAAAAGCAAGAGGCAATTGCGGTTACAAGTGTAGTACGAGATACAAATCGACCAGATAAGACTATTTTCCATATAACTGAAACTGGAAAAAATCTTTTCCAGACTCTTTTATTGAAGCAATTTGAAGCTAAAAATCAAATATATAAACCAATCTATTCGGCTCTTTCCTTTGCTCATTTTGGTGATGAGAAAGCTATTATTCCTATTTTGGAAAAAAAAAGAGATGACACAATTCAATATTTACATACGATGCAATCGATATACGACCATAGTAAAGCAACCATCCCCCGTGCACAACTGTATATTTTAAAAAGCGTTATTGAACATATCACCGTTGAATTACGTTGGTTAAACGAACTACATAAGGATGCAAGTGCTGGATGTCTTTCCGAAATCGGAATGGATATACAGTGAAACTTCTATGCTTGGACGCTTCCTTCCCACTGCCCGTAAGAATTCTCATTAATCAAGTTCTTACGAGCAGTTTTTCTCTATTTTTGTTCTTATCCTCTTTCTAATAAAGTGAAACTTTATTCAGTGGGGGGTTTTCTTCATCCCCCACCGATTATTAGCCCTCACCAATCGGGCTTTTACGGGCAGCCCGTCCCCTACCTAACTTCTTTACTCTTTGTGAATTTTGAAGTGGGGGTCTTACTGCCCGCGAATAGCGGGATAAATACTTGCGATCAATAACCATTTGTCTTCTTGTTTTCTTTTAACACTCACATTTTCTCTTTGTTCTTGCATGTAAGTTAATCATGAAAAATACCATTCTTAATAATTTTATTTTTTTGAATAATAAGAATTAAAAACTTGCAAATATTCTTATTTCAAAACAGTAGACAAAATTTAAAAAATTGTGTTAAAATTTGTTTCAATATCATATTTGCTTGTTAAATTCCTTTCAAAAGGAAAATAGGTATACGAAATTTCCTATTTCGTGTTTAAAAGGGAAGTTTGGTGAAAATCCAACGCGGTCCCGCCACTGTATGTGCAGAGACTTCTTTCCTATACCACTGTGAAAACGGGAAGGTGAAAGAAATCACATGAAGCATTAGCCAGGAGACCTGCCTATTTTAACAACACTGATAGACTCACGGATGATGATTAGGTGTTATGAACGAGGAGAGAGGGCTATTTTCTGTACCTTTTTACTTTTCGTTACATGCATTTCCGAGTAAACGGAAATGCTTACTTTCAATTAGGGAGGAAATTTAAATGGCAATTCAAACAAGTAATTTAGGGTATCCACGAATTGGATTACACCGAGAATGGAAAAAATCACTGGAAGCTTTTTGGGCAAATAAAATTAATGAAGAGCAATTTTTAACAAACATGAAAGAAATTCGTCTTCAGCATGTGAAGGCACAACAAGAAAAAGGAATTGACTTAATTCCTATTGGCGATTTTACATATTATGATCATGTACTAGATACTGCTTACATGCTCGGCTTTATTCCATCACGTTTTTCTGAGTTTTCTTCTTATCTTGATGTCTATTTTGCGATGGCACGTGGCTCCAAAGATCACGTCGCTTCCGAAATGACGAAGTGGTTTAATACAAATTATCATTATATTGTTCCTGAATACGAAGAAGGATTAACAATCTCTTTAAAAGACAATCGTCCACTTCGTTTATATGAAGAAGCAAAACAAGAATTAGGTGTCGATGGAAAACCTGTTATATTAGGGCCTTATACATTCTTAAAATTAGCAAAAGGATATAAAGAAGATCAATTTGCAACAATCCTACAACAACTAGTTGCACCTTATGTACAACTATTAACTGAATTACATGAAGCTGGCGCACGCTTCGTACAAATTGATGAACCAATCTTTGCATCTTTAACAAAAGCAGAAATTGCAGAAGCTAAAGAACTTTATGAAACAATTCATAAAGAAGTACCACATGTATCTCTAATTCTACAAACTTATTTTGATAGTGTAGAAGAAAACTATGAAGAGTTTATTACATTTCCTGTATCCGGCATTGGATTGGACTTTGTTCACGGTAAAGAAGGCAATGTAAAAGCTATTTTAGAGCACGGTTTCCCAACAGACAAAATTTTAGCTGTCGGTTGTATAGATGGCCGTAACATTTGGAGAGCTGATCTTGATGAGGTTCTTTCTTTATTTAAAACATTACAAGACCGTGTTACACCGAAAGATTGGATTGTTCAACCTTCTTGTAGTTTACTACACACTCCAATTGACAAAACTGAAGAAACACATTTAGCAAAAGAACTATTTGATGCTCTTGCATTTGCAAACCAAAAATTAGAAGAACTTACGCTAATTAAACGTGCACTTTCTGAAGGTGTAGAAAGTGTTAGTACGGAATTAGCTACTTATCGCACTGCTCATGAAGCTATACGTTCTTCAGCTGCACGTAATCGTGAAGATGTGAAAGCAGCACGGGCAACTCTTAAAGAAGAAGACTTTTCTCGTCCTCTTCCATTCGAACAACGTTATGCACTGCAACAAGAAGCATTACAATTACCGCTACTTCCAACAACGACAATCGGTAGCTTCCCACAAACTACTGAAGTTCGTCAAACGCGTAAACAATGGCGAAGCGGTGATATCACAAACGAACAATATGAACAATTTATCGAAAAAGAAACTGAGAAATGGATTCGCCATCAAGAAAATATTGGTCTTGATGTACTTGTACATGGTGAATTTGAAAGAACAGATATGGTGGAATACTTTGGTGAACGACTTGCTGGTTTCTCTTTCACTAAGAATGGTTGGGTACAATCGTACGGTTCCCGTTGTGTAAAACCACCTGTAATCTATGGGGATGTTGCCTTTATTAATGGGATGACAATTAAAGAAACTGCATATGCACAGAGCCTTACAGATAAAATTGTAAAAGGTATGTTAACAGGTCCTGTGACAATTCTAAACTGGTCATTCGTTCGAAATGATATTTCACGAAAAGAAGTTTCTTATCAAATTGCATTGGCACTTCGCCATGAGATCGAATTACTTGAATCTTCCGGTATCCGTGTTATTCAAGTCGATGAACCGGCGCTTCGAGAAGGGATGCCACTAAAAGAAAAAGATTGGGACGCATATATTACATGGGCTGTTCAGTCATTCCTTTTAGCAACTTCTTCTGTAGCGAATGAAACACAAATTCATACACATATGTGCTACAGCAACTTTGAAGATATTGTTGATGCGATTCGTGCATTAGATGCTGATGTTATTTCTATCGAAACATCAAGAAGCCATGGTGAATTCATTCATACACTAGAACATACAACATATGAAAAAGGAATTGGTTTAGGAGTTTATGATATTCATAGTCCTCGTGTTCCAAGCAAAGATGAAATGTATACAATTGTAGAACAATCCTTAAAAGTATGTGATCCAAAATACTTCTGGATTAACCCGGATTGTGGTTTAAAAACAAGAAAAACAGAAGAAGTTATACCTGCTTTAGAGCACATGGTCCAAGCTGCTAAAGAGGCTCGCTCTCTTCTAAAAACAAAGGCTTAATTAAAATAGGGTGTCCTTCCAAAGGATATCCTATTTTCCATCTATATATCTTTCAACTAGCTTTCTTCTCATTTTGCACAGGTGATGCCATATAGAAATGATAAAAGACCCAAGCGGCATTTACGAGCAGTTAATACGGGATAAAAATAAAATGAAAGCCAAAATAAAAAGCCACATTGGTGGCTTTTTCCAGGCTGTGGAGAAAGTTTGCTCCACAGCCTATTTTTGTGTCTGAACCCTTTTTTATCTGTCAACAATGATAAAAAGAGGAAAAGGAGCGATTTATTATGATGGATGCATTGAAAAATCATCGCGATGAGCGTGTATCAGTTTCTGTTGAAGAGTTAGTTCCACAAGATCATTTTCTTCGTGCAATTGAAGCGACTATTAATTTTGATTTTATCGAGGAAAAGTTACGTCCTTATTATTGTGAAAACAATGGTCGCCCTTCTATTCATCCTATCGTCTTATTCAAAATGATGTTTATTGGCTATTTTTATGGTATTCGATCTGAACGTCAATTAGAAAAAGAGATTAAAACTAATATTGCGTATCGTTGGTTTTTAGGGTTTTCTTTATCGGATTCAGTACCAGACCACTCCACAATCAGTTGGAACCGTCGTACTCGTTTTATTCATACAAATATTTTTGAAGAAATCTTTAATGAAATTGTACGTCAAGCGATGGAACATCGTATGGTGGGTGGGCGCGCATTGATGACAGATTCAACTCATGTGAAAGCAAACGCAAATAAAAATAAATTTGTACACAAAGTAAAAAAAGAGCGCCCTAAATTATATATGGAAGAATTAGAAGCGGCAGTTATAAAAGATAGGGAAAAACACGGAAAAAAGAATTAAAACCAAGAAAGGAACGTGATACCCCAATCAAAAAAACACGTGTAAGTACAACAGATCCAGATAGTGGCTTTTTAATGCGAGATGGAAAACCGAACGGTTTTCATTTCTTAGATCATCGTACAACGGATGCGAAATATAATGTGATTACAGATACATTTATTACGGCTGGAAATGTAGCGGATTCCGAGCCGTATTTAGAGCGACTTCAAGCACAAGTTGATAAGTTTGGATTTCAAATAGAAGCAGTGGCACTTGATGCTGGCTACTTTACAGGTTATATCTGCAAAAAATTATCGGAACAGAATATATTTATGGTGATGGGGTATCGCCGGTTTGGAAAAAGAAATAAAGACGTACCAAAAAGCCAATTTAAATACGAAAAAGAAACAGATGTATTTGCCTGTCCAATGGGATGTATTTTAGAATATGCGACAACCGATCGAGAAGGATATCGCCAATATAAGTCTAATCCAACAGATTGCGCAGTTTGTCCGTTGCGTAACAAATGTTTCTCAGAGAAACAAAAACAGAAGGTCATTACACATCACATTTGGGAAGAGTATAAAGATATTGCACGAAAAAACAAATTAACAAGTACAGGTAAAAAACTATATAAGGTACGCTGTTCTACTATTGAACGAAGCTTCGCGGATGCCAAAGAGCTACATGGCTATCGATACGCTCGGTTCCGGGGGCTGAAGTCTGTCCAAATGCAGGCTTATCTCACCGCAGCTTGCCAAAACATGAAAAAAATAGCCCTTCACCTGACCAAAAAGGGTCAGGTGAAGGGCTATTTTTCTAGCTTCTATCACTTTTTATTGTTTTCATTCACTAAAATATTAAAAAAATTCCAGAGTGTCGGAAACCCTAAAGGGTTTCCCAACACTCTGTAAAAAGCCACATTGGTGGCTTTTTCATTTTTTCTCTTCAAAAAACAGTTCATACCGGACTCTGTACAGCCCATCATCTGTCGGTTCTTCAAGCGGGGTTGCTTGCATCACTAACACATATTCACCTTGCGGAATAGGAATATGTAATTTACTTGAAAGAATGCTGCTTATAAAAACACCCTCATTGCCTACCGTAAACGGTGTTAATATCGTTCCTATTGTATCTTCTTTCTCAGTGTGCTTCCCAACCGTTGCTTTGATTTCACACGTATAATCAGAAATCGCCTCAAAAATAATTACACCTTCTGCTTCGGCATAGCCTCTCTCAAAATCTTCATTCGTCCAGTCTACATAAGGCTGTTCCCCATCATAATTCATTACGATTAATTGTGAATAGGAAATTGTTAATTCCACAAGCACCATCCCCTTCTACTATTGACTTTAAGCAGATTTCCTTATGTTCACCTACTACTTCACCACAAATTTCACACGTGTACCATTTGGATACTTATCTAACTTATTCCCAACCCATGAACCTGCACCTCTATTATCGGCTGGGCTAATATATTCAATATGTGCCCCTTTTCCACCCTCTTTACACATTGCCATTGGCCATTCATCACGATCATACCCTTTTTTTGCTGGATATGGAGCTAGAGACAACTTTCTTCTATCAGCTGCACCACTTCGATCAATCGTACACACTTTAGAATGTCCTTCTTTCATCGCATCTGCAATATGTTTCCCTGTTTCAGGATAACGTTCTTTTGGAAATTCTAGAACTTGATCATATGTAACTTCTTTCTTGCTCTTTGGTTCTGCTGGTGTAAATGCTTCATAAACAGCAACCAAAATAGAAAGAATCGCAATAATCGAAATAATAATGCCTTTTAATTGTTTCATATATGTACCTCCGCTTTTGACCCAATTTCTTTTCCTAGGCTATTATTATAACAAACTTCCTTGATATATGTTTTCAGACATTATTTTATCCCTTCCTCTTCCTTACGCCAAAAACATTCATTTTCATGCAATTTTTCGCTAATCATGTAGAAAACTTCTAGGCTTCCGACATTCTTTTTTAAAGGAAGTCCAAATAAAAGATGGAATTTGTATATACGATACTTTTTGGGGAGGAAATGTTATGGAGGCGACATATAAAACGAAGGATGTTACAAATAAAACAGGAATCCCGAAACACATAGTTCGAAAATATAGTCAACTTTTAGAAGAACATGGTTATATGATTGCAAAAACCGCTGACGCTCGTATATATAAAATGGATGATTTGAAACTTTTAAAATCAATTCATGAACGAGCAGCCACACTGCAAGAAGATATTACAGAAACAATCCCGATCATTTTAAGAGAAAGAGAGAATCCACCTGTACCAATTTTAAAACAACATCAAGAAGCACACCCGAAAGAAGAGGGCCGAAACTTTGAAGAATTTATGTTAAAACTTGAGATGCTCGCACAATTAAATGAAGCAATTATTCATCAAAACTCAACCCTAATTACACAAAACCGCTTAAAAGATGAAAAACTAGATGAATTAATGCAACAAGTCTATGTAAAAGAAGGAACACAGGAAGAAATGCTGCAAGAGCTTATTAATCACGCTGCTCAAACAGATGCCCTGCAAAAAGAAAAAATGGACTTATTGATGAATCATATGTATAAGCGTGAATCAAAACAAGAAGAAAAAATGAACAAGCTTGTCAATCACGTTTACAATAAAGACAACAATCGAGATGCACAGCTTATGCAAGTCATTCGTGAAATTCAAGAAACAAAACGACTAATCGCTGCCTCAAGGGACCAAAGTTTATTTCAATCATTTAAAAACTTATTTGTTCGAGTCAAACCAGAAAAAACAAATGAATAAAGTAAAACCTTCATCGTTAACTTTCCATCAGCCAAGGTAGAAGCTTTACAATCCTTTCATTTTCACGTATATAAATCTATTTTAGTTTCTCGACATATAAGTCGCTCACGCAAAGAAGAAAAGGTAACCGCTACTTGTTTTCTCTTTCCGTTTTTACTTGGCATGGGGCAGAAAAAGGCTCTGACCGCTTCTATGCATGGCTGGATCCTCTCTCCCAACTAAAAAGAAGGGGTTTATGCCGTTTTATTAACTTGAATTTATATAGATAAATAAAAAAGTTACCTTCTATCGGTAACTTTTATTCCTTATTTCTAATTGCTGGTAATGTAATAATTGCTTCTGTTCCTTTTCCACTCTCACTTTTATATTCCAGCGTACCATTATGTGCTTGTAAAATACTAAAGGTAACCATTAGCCCTAGACCTGTTCCTTTTTCTTTTAATGAATAATACGGTTGTCCAAGCCTTGCTAACTGTTCTTTCGTCATTCCAACACCACTATCTTTTACTCGTACTATAATCACATCATCTTTTTGAATGGCGGTTACTTTTAAATACCCTTTGTTTTCTTGAATCGCTTCAATTCCATTTTTAACGATATTCATAATTGCTTGCTTTAACTTTGTCTTATCGCCAATCGTATAAAGGTTCTCAGAAATTTCCACTTGTAAATAAACACCTTGCATAGCTGCAAATGAAGACATTAAAGTAGTCATTTCTATGAGCTGTGCCGATAAACATATATGTTCTTTTTTTTCGATTTGCGGCCTAGCTAAATTTAAATAATCCGAAATAATTTGTTCGGCCCGATCAAGCTCAGCTAGTACAAGACGCATATAATCTTTATTCTTCATATCTTCTGTACTCTCTAATAGCTGAATAAAACCCCGAACAACTGTGAGGGGATTTCGCACCTCATGCGCTACACTTGCCGCTAGCTCGCTTACAATGTTTAGCTTTTCAGACTTTTGCATTTCTGTACGTAACAATGCATTTTCATTTAAATACTCTGTTAAATACACTTGAAATACCATTGTCATAACCATAATAAGCGAAGCAAATATGTATCCACTATATAAATGTGACATAGGCGGTGTAAAACCAACTCCTAGCAAAACACCAAACATATTAAACACTATGCAGACAAACACGTATATAGATGAAATCATGAACGACAAAATGAGTTTCTTATCCCTTGGAAAAACGGACCACTTTTTTGATAACAATAACGGAATGATTGCAAGAAATAAAACTTCTATTACCCGAAACCAAGTTAAACCATTCAAAAACCATTCGTATATAATAAAAATACATACTGGAATGATACCTGCAATCCCACCATACAAAAAAGCACTAATAATTGGGATTTGATGAAAATTATAATCACAAACATCGCCAAAACAAATTGGATACATCATAGAGAGAACAAGCGTAATACTAGATAAAAACATAATAAAGTAGCGATTGGGCTTTGGAAGCATATCTTGATAACGGTTTAGACGAATCGCTTCATATAAAAACAGTGGCAAAATAATGATAGCAACTTGTATCATTAAGTCACGGATTAGCTCCATAGCCTCTCATCCCCTATATGTATTTTGATATGATTATATCATTTTACAGTCACTTTTGTTTTAAAATTTAGATTTTTCTTAACATATTTGTAAATCATTTGTGAATAAACGTTAAGAAATGTTACAACTTTCCGAAATGATTGTAAACCCTGTACCAAATTATCACAATGCAGGATACAATGAATACGGATTACAAATAAAATATAAAACGGTCCAGTAAACGGACAACTTTAACAACATACAGCATATAATCCATACTATCTATGTTTACAAATAAGTGACTATTATTTTAGTAGGAGGAAGATAAATATGGCAGGAACTACGCTTGTTTTAAAAGAAGAAAATTTGGTTGTTCTCGAAAATGTGGATAAATCAGTATACGAAGAATTGCAAGACAAAACTGGTGAAGAACATTGCACATGCGCTGTGAATGAATCTGTTATGTATCTCGGAAAAGTATCTTCGGTGCTTTGGAATGAAGATGAAATAGATTGGGAATACGGTTATTAAAAAAGTCGCTTTAAGCGGCTTTTTTTATGCACAGCAAAGCGAGATGATTAAAAATATGGTAAAATGAAATTAATTTTCAAGCGGAAGAAAGGGAGACAAAATGGAACAATTCATTAATCCTAGAGTGAAGGATATTCAAATTTCTGGTATTCGTCAGTTCTCTAATATGATTCAAAATTATGACAATCTCATTTCTTTAACAATTGGACAACCTGATTTTCCAACACCTTCTTTAGTAAAAGAAGCTGCAAAACAGGCGATTACAGAAAACTATACGAGCTATACACATAATGCTGGCCTATTAGAGTTACGCAAGGCAGCTTGTCATTTTCTAAAGGAAAATTACGGTTTACACTATTCACCTGAAAACGAAACCATCGTTACAATCGGCGCTAGTGAAGCAATCGATGTAACGTTTCGTACCATTTTAGAACCAGGAACAGAAGTCATTTTACCAGCTCCTATTTATCCTGGTTATGAGCCTATTATTAGGTTATGTGGCGCAACACCTATTTTTGTAGACGTGCGTGAAACTGGATTTCGTCTAACAGCAGAAGCCATTCAAAATGCAATTACAGATCAAACAAGGTGCATCGTTTTACCTTATCCTTCTAATCCAACTGGTGTAACACTTTCAAAAGAAGAACTAACAGACATTGTAGCTGTTTTAAAAGATAAAAATATTTTCGTTCTTTCTGATGAAATTTATAGTGAACTTGTATATGAAGATAGTCATATGTCCATTGCTCATTTTCCAGAAATGCGTGATAAAACAATCGTTATTAATGGGTTGTCAAAATCCCATTCAATGACAGGCTGGCGCATCGGTCTTTTATTTGCCCCAAGCTATTTAGCTGAGCATATTTTGAAAGTTCATCAATACAACGTTACATGTGCAACTTCAATCGCACAATACGCTGCAATCGAAGCGTTAACAGCGGCAAAAGATGCGCCGAAAATGATGCGTCATCAATATAAAAAACGCCGTGATTACGTATACAACAGACTGATTGAAATGGGCTTAACTGTTGAGAAACCAACTGGCGCCTTTTATTTATTCCCATACGTTGGAAATTTTACATCTTCATCATTTGATTTTGCCATTGATCTTGTCAAAGAAGTTAGACTCGCTGTTGTTCCGGGAACAGCATTTTCAGAGTATGGCGAAGGGTATATCCGCCTTTCATACGCTTATAGTATGGAAACACTGAAAGAAGGCTGCGATCGTTTAGAAAAATTTTTAAAACAAAAAGCTAAGAGATAACACTCTTAGCTTTTTACGCATAATGATCACAAGTTTGACGCTTTAGTAATTTGTGCGGAATAATAATGCATTTTGAAGTGGACTCGGAATGCTCCACCTTGTCAACTAACGCTTTTGCCGCTTCATATCCTAATTGATAAATATTCACATCAACCGTTGTGAGCGGTGGACTTGCAATTTCAGATAATAAAGCATTATTAAAGCTTACGATAGAAACATCTTTTGGTACGGCAAATCCTTTTTTCGCAAGCGCACTTAATACCCCAAGACCAATTAAATCATCTGTCGCCATAATTGCCGTTGGTGGTTTTTCAAGCCCCATTAATTCTTCTACAGCCTGCTGACCACTCTCTCTTGAAAAATCAAAATGTAAAATATATTCATCTGGTAACACAATATCAGCTAATTTTAAAGCATCGCTCATTCCTGCTAAACGGTCTTTTGTCACAAGTAAATCAGAACCTCCACCAATAAACGCAATTTGTTTATGGCCTAATGAAATGAAATATTCCGCTACTTCCCTGGCAGCTGTATAGTTATCATTATCTACATATGTAATTTCATCTTTTCTTTCGTACGGCTTTCCAATCAAAACAAACGGGAAATTTTGCTCATGTAAATATTGAATAATACGATCGTTTTCACGTGAATAGAGAAGAATAATTCCGCCGATTTGACGCCCTTGTACCATCTTCACAACACCATTAAAAATCTCCTCTTCTGTTTCACCAGTTGACATATACAGCGCATAACCTTCGACATGCGCAAACGAGCTAATCCCTCGAATTACTTCCGGGAAGAATGGGTTTTGAAATGCTTTATTTGCGGAACTCGGCATAACAAGACCGATTGTTTTTGTTGTTTGATTCGCAAGGCTTCTCGCATTTAAATTCGGATGATATCCTAGCTCGTTCATCACTTTACGAACACGACGCTTTGTTTTTTCACTTATACTTGGATTATCAGCAATTACACGAGAAACTGTAGATGGTGCAACATTTGCCTTTTTTGCTACATCTTTAATTGTAACTGTCATTAAATCTCCTCCTCTCTTCTTATTCTTCATTCATATCTATTTTTATTCTGTATTCCACAGATATTAGGAGAAAACGAAAGCTACCATTACTTTATTTCATTTCTCAAAAAAAATTATATTAATGTAAACTAATATTCTCCCTCTTCATGTATTGTAAGGGATACAAGCTTATTTTCCTATACTATAATATACTATTTTTTTCACATCTTTCCCCTTACGATGTCATATGAATCGAAATTCCCCTAAAAAAGAGAAATGGGACATAATGTCCCATTTTCATCCTTTCGTACCTCCAGCTGTTAAACCAGAAATAAAGTATTTTTGCAATGATAAGAACAAAATTGAAATCGGTATGGCAATTAATACAGAACCCGCTGCAAATGTTGTAAATTCATTACCAAATTTCTTCGCTACCATTTCATATAATCCAACCGCTAGCGTATAGTTTTCGGGTGTGCGTAAAATGATACTCGCTAAAATAAAGTCTGTAAATGGGCCGATAAAGGTAAATAAAGCTACAACCGCCACAATTGGTTTTGCAAGTGGCATAATAATTTGCCAAAAAATACGGAAGTGTCCTGCCCCATCCATCCGGGCTGACTCGTCTAGTTCTTTTGGAATCGTATCAAAATACCCTTTCATAAGCCACGTATTCATTGGAATTGCTCCACCGACATAAATTAAAATTAACGCTAGGTGTGTATCAATTAAGCCAGTTAGCTGTGCTAATATATAAAGTGCGATTAATGCTGAAAAATTCGGTATCATTTGTAGAATTAGAAACGTTAATAATCCATTTTTTCTTCCTACGAAACGATATCTTGAAAATGCATAAGCAGTAAAGCTAATTGATAGTACTGAGAAAATCATCGTTAACACACTAACTTTTAGCGTATTTTTGTACCAGAGTAAATAATTACTTTTATCAAGATCGAGTAACTCACGATAATGATCTAACGTTGCATTTTTCGGAATAATACTCGATCCTGATAAACTATCTCCTGGATTAAATGAAGAACCAACAATCCATAATAATGGATAGAAAATAATGATACACATTATGAAAATTACGAAATAACTTAATGAAAGACGTAGCATTTTCTGTCGTTTTATATTCATTTACATCATATCCTCTTCTTGGAATGATTTTGTTCTTTTAAATTGCCATAACGCCACTGAAATAACGATTAACGATAAAATCATCGTAAGTGCCGCTGCTTTTCCGTATTGCGCTGATGTCATTGTTAATTTATAGATCCAGGAAATTAAAATATCTGTTCCACCTGCATTTTGTCCTGAAACAGCAGGTCCTCCACTATTAAATAGATAAATAATACTGAAATTATTAAAGTTAAACGTATATTGTGTAATTAAGATTGGTGCTGTTGCATATAGAACGAGCGGCAGTGTAATTTTACGAAATTGTTGCCATGCCGTTGCACCATCTACTGTAGCTGCTTCATACAATTCTCCTGGAATCGATTGCAATATACCTGTTGTCATCGCAAAAATAAATGGGAAACCAAGCCATATTTGAATGAAAATCAAAGCAATTTTTGCCCAAAATGGATCTGTCATCCAAGCAATTTTTTCGATTCCGAATATAGCTAATACTTGATTGTTAATTGCTCCGAACGATTCATTAAACATCCCAGCAAAAACAAGAATAGATACAAACGCCGGAACAGCCCACGGTAAAATAAAGATTGTACGAATCACTGCCTTTCCTTTAATACCTGGCTGATTCACTAATATTGCTAAGAAAATACCAAGTGCTACTTGGAGTGTCGTTGCAACAAATGTCCAAATAACCGTCCAAGAAAGTACGCTTAAAAATGTATCTCTCCACATTGGTAAAGTGAAAATATCAATAAAGTTTTTGAAACTAACCCACTCTACTAATTTCGCTGGTGGAGAATGATATAAATCATAGTTTGTAAACCCAATTAAAAATACGAAAATAATCGGAAACACAACTACAAAAATCAATAACAGAAATCCTGGAGAGACCATCAAATATGGAAAACCTTGATCTAATAAATTACGGTATTGTTCTTTCACAGAATTTAACGGTATTCCTACATCACGCTTTTTCCCATTTTGATAGGCATCATATAAATTAAAAGCATATATTCCTAATCCAAATGCTATAACAATTAATGCTAAAATCCCTTCTACTAATAGAAAGATAGAATGATCCCGAGGCACTTCTGTACCGAGCGTAACAATTCCCCACAAGCCCATATTTAACAAATCCGCAAATGCTACAACAAATGAGCCTGTTAATACGAGAAAGATAAGAGCTTTTACATATTGTTTATTATATATTTGACCAACACCTGGAATAATTGACAACATCGCAGCTGTTTTTCGGTGTTTTGAACCATTCACTTCTTGCGTGGGTTCAATGGATGTTTGCATATTTCTTCCCCCTTTTTTCTTCCCCTTGGAAGGAGGAGAATTCGTGTCTCTCTTTTACGAGAGACACGAATTCCATCTTATTTTTTCTTACTATGGTTCGCTTCAATATTTCCTTTAATTTGTTTCACAGCTTCATCGAGTGCTGCTTTCGGTTCTTGTTTTCCGGCTGCAAGTAACTCTAATGCAAATCTTGCTGGCTCCCATACTTCTTGCATTTCGGGAATATTCGGCATCGGAATACCTGTCTCAGCCTGTGTAGTTATCGCTTTTGCAGCTTCACTGTCTTTAATCATTGGATCTTCCATTAACGATTTTACAGGAGGAATTTCTTTTGATTTTTCATAACGAATTTTTGCATTTTCTTCATTTGTTACCCAATCAACAAATTTCGTTGCTAAATCTTTATTTTTTGAAAAGCTTGTTACATGCCATCCTTTTACACCAACAAAAGTTTTCATCGGTTGGCCATTTGGTAATTTTGGCATTGGTGCTACACCGTAATCGATTCCGTTTTTTTCCATAGCTTGAAATGCCCATGGACCATTCATGATAGACGCCGCTTTTCCTTCATTAAATAAGCCATCAGCTGCCGCTCCCCCTGATTCACCAATAATACCTTTAGGGAATAACTTTTCCTTGTACCATTTTTGAATGTATTCCATACCTTTTACGGCACCATCACTATTTAACCCGATATCCGCTGTATTTGGTTTTCCATCTTTCTCACCAAATACATATCCTCCCATACCAGCCATAAATGCATTCGCAAAATACAAATTATCTCCTAATGCTAAAAAGCCATACTTCCCATCTTTCGTGAAATCTTTCGAAAAATTATATAATTCATCCATTGTTTCTGGTGCCTTTGGCATAAGCTTTTTATTATAAATAAATACAGGTGTTTCAATGGCCTTTGGCAAACCATATAATTTTCCTTTATATGTTTGGGCTTCTATAGATAAATCGGTAAATTTGTTCTTTACAGTATCATCAACTTTTACTTCATCAATTAAACCTTCAGTAACCACATTTCCAATATGATCATGCGGTAATGTTACAACATCAGGACCTGTACCTGCTGGACCATCGAGACGTAGTTTTTTTGTTTGATCCGTCATTTGAATTTCAGCCACTTTTACTTTCACGTTATATTTCTTTTCAAAGCTCTTTACTGCTGGTTCTAATGCAGGACCTTTTTTAAGATCTTCCCAAACAAGAAGATCATAATCTCTCTTTTCCTTACTTACTTCCTTTTTCCCTGAATCTTTCGGACCACATGCCGATAACATACCAATTGCCAAAGCTGAAACAGTTAATAATGATAATGCTTTCTTCACCCTCAAAACCTCCCCAAGTTATATATGTAATGATTAATCTAAAATGAAAACGTTTGCACTAAATAGTTTAATAGAAGCGCAAACAACCTTTCAATCTATGAAAACGTTTGCGCTATTTGTCTATCATTATACATTCTTTTATATATTTTGCAAATATTTTCTTTCTGTACTTTTCAAAAAAATTATGACATTATTCTTTCTATCCATTGACTTTATATAAAATGAATACTACCCTTATAAGCAATATTAAATTTATATCAAAAGCAATCGTTTGCAATATATTTTTATTTATAGAGATATCAAAGGGGGATTTTCTATATGTTTAAAGAAGCAATATACCATAGGCCGAAAGATAATTACGCATACGCTTATGATGAAAAAACGCTTCATATTCGATTACGTACTAAAAAAAACGATGTAGATATCGTCTCACTCATTCATGGCGATCCTTATGAATGGCAAGATGGGAAATGGAGCACAACAAACATACCGATGAAAAAAAGCGGCTCAACAGATTTATTCGATTATTGGTTCGTTGCAATTGAGCCAAAATTTAAGCGCTTACGATATGGATTTGAACTAAAAAATAATACAGAAATGATCATCTATACAGAACGCGGGTTTTTCCCTAAAACACCTCATGATGATGTTGGCAACTTTTTTTGTTTTCCATTTATTCATGAACAGGATGTTTTTAAAGCTCCTTCATGGGTAAAAGATACAGTATGGTATCAAATTTTTCCAGAACGCTTTGCTAATGGAGATACTGCATGCAATCCAGTAAATACACTCCCATGGGGAAGTACTGATCCGACAGCTACTAACTTTTTCGGTGGAAATTTTGCTGGGGTCATCCAGCACCTTGATTACCTTGTAAAACTCGGCATTTCTGGGGTTTACTTCACTCCCATCTTTTCAGCACACTCTAATCATAAATATGACACAATTGACTACATGGAAATTGATCCGCAATTTGGGACGAAGGAAACTTTCAAAAAACTTGTTAACGCCTGCCATGAGCGCGGTATAAAAGTCATGCTAGATGCCGTTTTTAATCATAGTGGATACTTTTTTGATAAATTTCAAGATGTTCTTAAAAATGGCGCGCAATCACTATATAAGGAATGGTTTCATATTCATGAATTTCCGGTAGCAACAGAGCCACTTCCTAACTACGATACCTTTGCCTTTACACCATATATGCCAAAATTAAATACATCCCATCCAGATGTAAAAGAATACTTACTAAAAGTAGGACTTTATTGGGTACGAGAGTTTCATATTGATGGCTGGCGCCTTGATGTAGCAAACGAAGTCGATCATAGCTTTTGGAGAGAATTTCGTAGTGAAATAAAAGCAATTAATCCCGATGTCTATATTTTAGGAGAAATTTGGCATGATGCTCTGCCATGGTTACAAGGTGATCAATTTGATGCCGTCATGAGCTATCCTGTTACCAATGCCATGCATTCTTATTTTGCAAACGAAACAATTAGGGCAAGTGAATTTATGGAACAAATTACAGCTTCTCTTCACTCCTATTCCATGAACGTAAACGAAGCTGCTTTTCACCTATTAGATAGTCATGATACACCCCGAATTTTAACAACCTGTAATGGAAATAAAGATAAAGTGAAATTACTCTATGTATTTCACCTTTCTTTCATCGGTTCACCATGCATTTATTATGGTGATGAAATCGGTATGGATGGCGGAATGGATCCTGAGTGCCGAAAATGTATGATTTGGGATGAGGATAAGCAAGATAAAGCATTGTTTAAGCATATACAAACATTAATTTCATTACGGAAACAATACAAAGCATTTGGTGGCCATGGAACATTTCAATTTATTGAAGCAAATGACGAACAGGGTTATATTTCTTATACGAAGACATATGGAGAAGAAACAATTTTCATTGTTTTAAATCCAACAAATCATCAAATCTCAGCTCCTATACCTTTTGATATCGCAAGCAAAAAAATTGTAAATTTATATACACACGAAGAATTTTCTGCAGAGACAGACTCATTACAGGTTACACTTCCACCATATGGATTTTCAATCTTGAAATGGTAAAATATAAAGTGCAACTTTAATCAGTGGGGGTTCTTCATCCCTCACTGATTATTAGTTTTCACCAATCAGGCTTTTACAGACAGACAACCCATCCCCTACCTAACTTCTTTACTTTCGCTGTATAGATGCTACCTTGATCTGAATGAAGATTGATACAAATCACTAGTATACTTAAATGCATAGAAAAAGCTGCCCAAACAAGCAGCTTTCTAAAGGGAATATTTCTTATTTTACTTTAGACAATATATTTTGTTGAAAAGCTCTTTCTTCTTGATCTGTATATCCAACTGATACGACTTCTTGAATATCGTCATGGTTAAATAAATAAGTGAAATCTGGATTAATATAGACTTCTGGATAAGGACATCCAATATAGTCAAATTTTCTTACATCATCTGTTTCCACTTGTTGTTTACGTCCGAAAATCATGAGTTTCTTTGTACCTTCTTTTAAGGTTACGATAGAACCTATAGGGAGAAGATGTGAATTTATTGTATTTTTCCTTTCCTTATTAATTTAGTATTTGTTTTACATTAAGAATTAAAGGAATCTAACTTGTTTTGTTGCTTTTTTAGACCAAAATAAAAATAAAGATGTACGCCACATACACCAAACACAACAGCCAGTAAAGAAAAGACTAAAATTAAGAGGATTGCTAAAGCGTTTTGCGATAATGAACCTATACATATCTGTCCAATAATATATCCCAGTCCTGAAAAATACACAATTGGAGAAATTTTTATGTTGTCTATTTCCTCATTGTTTAATCGTCTTAAAAAACTTGTTATTCCAAGAGAAATTAGTTTGTAAATTGTAAAAATATAAAGTAAAAAAGTAACAATGAAGAACAGTGGTGTTGTTTTTATTCATTTGTACCTCAATAACAAATCCTGTAGTTAGACAAATGCTGAAGTATTCTACAAGTTGTTTGTCACAAAATGTTTCGTCTTCTTTTATTATGAGTCTGATTTATATAATACCATTTCATGAATGTTTTGACTTACATTTTTAATGCCTAACCTCTCCCTAATCGTTCGGTTGAAATAACCCTCTTTTTTCATTTCAACTACTTTCCACTTCACTTCTTCAGGATAATGAACTCTTTTCTTCAAATGAACAACACCCCTTTAATTCGTATGTTTAGTATGCGAATTAAAGGGGTGTTTTGTTCATGTCCCACTAATTGGTTTTACTTTATTTCCATCTCAAAGCTTTTCATTATCTTAATTTATACACTCTCGCTTCATATGGCTGTAAATCAATACTCTCAATTATTTCATCTTGTACATCATAATTGTGTATTAATAATTCTGAACTATTATAGGTTATCTCTTTCGGTATTTTAAATACACACTCATCCTCAGTAAAGTTCGCAATCACCAGTAATTCTTCATCTTCCCATTTTCTTATATAAGCAAAAATAGATGGATGATCCTCTAAAATTAAATCATATGTACCATACACAATGATTTCATGTTTTTTACGAAGCTCAATCAATTTCTTGTAGTAATAAAAAATAGAGTTTGAATCTTGTAATGCTTGTTCTACATTGATTTCTTTATAATTAGGGTTTAATCCAATCCATGGTTTCCCGGTAGTAAATCCAGCATATTCCGTTGCATCCCATTGCATTGGTGTTCTAGCATTATCTCGCCCTTTTATATAAATCGATTGCATTACTTTTTCTTTATCTTCACCACGCTCTATTACTTTTTCGTGGTACATATTCAGCGTTTCAATATCTCGGTACTTATCAATCGAATCAAAGCGAACATTTGTCATCCCAATTTCTTCTCCTTGGTAAATATAAGGAGTCCCTTTCATCATATGAAGTACCGTTGCTAACATTTTCGCTGATTCTATGCGATATGCTTTATCATTACCAAATCGAGAGACAACACGAGGCTGGTCATGATTATTCCAATACAAACTATTCCATCCTGTTTGTTCTAACGCTTTCTGCCATTTTGTTAAGTTCTGCTTTAATGCAAGAAGTGAACATGGCTTTATATCCCACTTTCCTCCCTCTCCAGAATCTAAATCCATATGTTCAAACTGAAATACCATTTGTAATTCTTGACGTTCTTCCGCTGTATAAAGTTTCGCTTCCTCTGTTGTTACACCCGGCATTTCACCAACTGTCATAATATCGTATTTTGACAATACCTTCTGATTCATTTCATGTAAGTACGTGTGAATATTCGGTCCATTCATAAAGTATTGATGGCCTGATACATAACCTTCTTTCTCCGTTTTCACAGTTGGTAATCCCTCTGTTTTAGAAATAAAGTTAATCACATCCATACGAAAACCATCGATGCCTTTTTCAAGCCAAAACTCCATCATCTCATAAACATCTTTTCGCACTACTTCATTATCCCAATTTAAATCTGGTTGCTTTTTAGAGAATAAATGTAAATAATATTCATCTGTCGCTTCATCATACTGCCAAGCGGATCCACTAAAAGCCGCCTCCCAATTATTTGGCTCTTTTCCCTCTTTCCCAGGACGCCAAATATAGTAATCTCGATACGGATTATCTTTTGACTTGCGAGATTCGATAAACCAATTATGTTCATCAGAAGTATGGTTAACAACTAAATCCATCATTAATTTCATATTACGTTTATGCATTTCATTTAATAATTCGTCCCAATCGTTCATTGTTCCAAAATCATCCATAATTTTTCGATAATCACTAATATCATAGCCATTATCATCATTGGGAGATTCATAAACTGGCGATAACCAAATTACATCTATACCTAGTTTCTTTAAATAATCAAGCTTTGCAATAATTCCGCGAAGGTCACCAATCCCATCACCATTACTATCCATAAAACTACGCGGATAAATTTGATATACAACACTTTCTTTCCACCATTGCTTTTCCATCATGTTACCCCATTTCATTTTTAATCAAAAAATCCCAAGGCGCAAACGTTTTCACTAATGAATGATAACAGATTTTAAAAGAAATGAAAACAGCGCTTACATTTATCTAACTTAGTTTAGCTAACTTTCAAAGAAAAAGAGCTGTATTTATTAAACATTTCATCTAATCTATGAAAATGTTTTATTTTTTTATTTATTTTTCAAAAACATTCGTTTATAATGAATTCAAAGAAAACGTTTGCATAATTTTTCTAGGAGGAAAAGTCATGGCAGAACTAAAGTTAGAAAATATTTATAAAATGTATGATAATAACGTAACAGCAGTAACAGACTTCAATTTACACATTCAAGATAAAGAATTTATCGTATTCGTTGGTCCATCTGGATGTGGAAAATCGACGACATTACGAATGGTAGCTGGACTTGAAGATATTTCAAAAGGGGAATTTTCTATTGATGGTAAAGTAATGAATGATGTTCCTCCCAAAGATCGCGATATCGCAATGGTCTTTCAAAACTATGCTCTCTACCCGCATATGAGCGTTTACGATAACATGGCATTTGGATTAAAACTTCGTAAAATCCCAAAAGACGAAATTGATCGCCGTGTAAAAGACGCAGCTCAAATTTTAGGGCTTTCGGAATATTTAAACCGAAAACCAAAAGCATTATCTGGTGGACAGCGCCAACGTGTTGCGTTAGGTCGTGCGATTGTCCGTGACGCAAAAGTTTTCTTAATGGACGAGCCGTTATCAAATCTAGATGCAAAATTACGTGTAGCGATGCGCTCAGAAATTTCTAAACTACATCAAAGACTTGGAACAACAACAATTTATGTAACACATGATCAAACAGAAGCGATGACAATGGCTTCACGCCTTGTCGTTATGAAAGATGGAAAAATCCAACAAATCGGCTCACCAAAAGAAGTTTATGAAACACCTGAAAACATTTTCGTTGGTGGATTTATTGGCTCACCTGCAATGAACTTCTTCCGTGGTAAATTAACCGAACAAGACTTTATTATAGATGATAAAGTAAAGATTAAAGTATCTGAAGGTAAAATGAAATTATTACGTGAACAAGGTTATGTGAATCAAGAAGTTGTACTAGGGATTCGTCCAGAAGATATTCATGATGAACTTTTATTTTTAGAAGCTTCACAAGGGACAACATTTACAACTCAAATTGAAGTTGCCGAACTATTAGGCGCGGAATCTATTTTATATATGAAACTTGGAAATCAAGATTTTGCAGCCCGTGTTGATGCAAGACATACCTTTACACACGGTGATCAAATTAAACTTGCATTTGATATGAATAAAGCACATTTCTTTGATAGTAAAACCGAAAACCGTATTCGCTAAAATAGCACTTTTCTTTGTATTATGCAAATACAAAAAAAACCGTCCACATATGTATTTTGGGCGGTTCTCTACTATTATATTAGGGTTCCTACTGTATGAAATGACTGTTCTTTTGCACTGATAATACCAAAAATAGGTAAGTCAGTTAACGTTACTTCTTCTTGCTGTTTCATAAAAGATGATGTCAATTGTTTTATTTCTATCCAAACATCATTAATACAAAGTACATTGGAATCGTTCTCTTGTTGACGTGAGAAAATAGAATCTATTTTATATAAGCCAGCATTATTAAAGAGCACATCAATACGATTATAAGCATCAATAGCTACTTCAATGACATGTTGCCAATCGCCTTGTTTCGCCATATCATGGGTAACAAAAAGTGCCTCTCCACCTAAATCTACAATTTCTTCTGCTGTTGCTTGTCCATTTTCCTTATCAATATCTGTCACAATTACTTTTGCACCTTGTTCTGCCAACAAAAGAGCTGTACTACGTCCAATACCGATGCCACCGCCAGTTACAACGGCAACTTTTCCTGCAAGCTTCATCGTCATTACCCCTTCTGTAAGTCTTACCGTCATTCAGTATACTCCTTTCGCCTGTAGCTCTGCAAGCAGGAAAAGCCAATATCATCATTTGTAAACGTTTACTTATTTGTTTTCTCTTTTTTCTTACTATTGTATTGATCAAAAGCTAGACCGACAAAAATAAGTATCCCCCAAAAAATTAAGCTACTTTCTGTCATTTCGATCTCCCCTTTGTTATATAACAAACTTGTTTCATTCATTGTATCATTTTCTTAATTTTCAATCTAACAAAACAAAAAATAGGATGTGTTAAAAAGTTTGCTTTTGCTTACTTTCTAACACATCCTACATCAATATGGATATACTCTATAGGAGATGTCCACCCTATATGAACTTCATTATACCAATTTAACTTATCGAATTTTGCAAAAAAATAAAGGTACATATATTTTTTTAATAAGTCCTAAATCCCCCCCTTTTTGAATAATATATTGCTATTCAAAAAGGGGTACAAAATATAACTCTTTATCGTTCTATCATACTATTCTTTAGACAAGACTCATCACTTTCGTTTTCATAATTAAATCATGGAAACCACAATTATCTTTACGGAACAACATCATATACACATTACAAATAGATGGAATTCCTAGTAGCAATATGTTTGGTAATAACAATACAAAGAACCGTACTGTTAGCGTTTGAATTGTTAACTTTTCATTTGTTAATGATATAAGTTTTGTTCGTGTAATCTTTTTACCAATTGTACAGCCGTTCCATATAAATGGAACAAAAATAAAATAGATTGCCATTAATATAAAAACAAGCGTAAGATCATATCGGTAATCACCTAAGCTTATATTAAAACGATTGAAAATGGCCCCATAATTTCCCGTTACAATTGCCACAACCGCACCATACATAACCGAGATGAAAAACATATCAATAATGGAGGCACCTATGCGATTCATTACCACCGCTGGACGATGCATCTTTAACTTCATTTTATGTCGACTCCTTTGCATCCTTCTTTACCAGCTTCATCGTACCATTTCTAAAAACCATTGTAAATAACTCATATATTGGCGTTTCTTTTTCTTTTCTTGTACAATATGTTTACAACAAGCATTTTTTAAGGAGGGCCTCATATTGAAGCGATTGATGACCGTAATTACTATTATATTGCTGACTGGTTGCGCAGCAAACTCTAGCCATTCAGCTTACACCATCAATGATGAATATGAACTAATAAATACTTCCGGAAATGCATTTGAACTTTTTCCAAAACAAGACGCTGTATACGCTACCCAACATGTACCAGCTAAAATTGTAGAAATTGCCTGGGACGATATATATATTATTGCAAAACAAATTGAAGAAAAATCTGACCCTAATAACCCAGAATCTAGCATTACAAACAAACAGAGCGAACATTACTGGATTATTGATATGAACAACAATCGCCGTTTTGGTCCTTATAACGAAAAACAATTTCAGGAACAAAAGGAAGCATTTCGAATTTCTAAACAATTACAAACCGTAGAAGTTTATTTAAACGAGCAAAACAAGCAGTCCGCAAACACCTAAAAATGGCTGTTTGTTTCAAGAACCAAAACTTTTTCAGTCCATCTGTTGATTTTGATAACTTGGATGCTCCTCTTTTATTGTGATAACAGTACCGCATTTTTTACAAATTTCTACCTCTGCGACTGTTTGTGCAAATAAAGTAAGATAGTTTTTTTGATTTGGTGCTATCGTTGCTTTTTCTATCTCTTTACTACCGCATTCGTAACATCTTTTTTCCATTTTTCTTCCCCCTTTGCACTTTATAATACATTCGCTTTGATTTGACAAATTTCCTGTTCATTTTCTATACAAAAAACATCTCACTTAGACAGTGAGATGTTAAATGTTTGTGGTTCTACAACAGTTTCATGTGTATCACCCGTTGCAAGAACATCTGTTGTAAATGCGATTTGAGTAACCTCTTTTTTCTCATCCTCGAGTATTAATCCAATTATTCCTTCCCTTGTCTCGCCTGGTTTATACTCTTCACTTGTAACACTTTTTGTACCTACAAGCGTATCCTCTTCATATAAGAAGTTTTGTTTTGGGACATTAAATTGCTGTGTTCCATTAATCGTAACATCATTCATAGAGAAAAACTGTATGTCTTTATCCCCACTATTTTCTACCTTATATGTAATTTCGACATAACGTACTTTATCTTCAATGTCTTTTCCACTTAACGAAGCGTACAACTCAGCATCTTCTCGATTAACTTTATCACCAAGTCTGCGTTGCACTTCTTCTGGACTTAATGCTGTATATACCTTTAATGTATCTTTTGCATCTTGACTCATTTGTGATAATGCGATGACCTTTACATCTTGCACATGAATTTTCATTGGTGCTACTTCAAACGTTTGATTCACATGTTTTAGTTGCTCTAATTTAAATGTTCCCCATCCTTTTTCTTTTACAGCCTGTCCAACCTTCTTTAATTCCTTGCCACCATATTCAGTCGTCTCTGGAATTGATTCTTTCTTCTTAACTTCTTTTTTTTCTTCCTTATGGAAGCAACCACTTAGTATAATGAGAAAACTACATAAAATACAAATACTTTTCCATATTTTCATCTTCTTATTACTCCTAACACTCTCATTCATAATTAACTAGATTATTCCCTTATTTTATATACTGCTAAAACAGTGAATATACCACAAAAAACACTTGTAAGTCCAGATACTATTATACTCCCTATTTGTAAAATTTAGAAATACAGATCTAACAATGCATGTGCAGTAAACACGCGAAGCGCTGTAATCATTGACCATCCCTAGTATTTCCTTTTCTCTCTTACTGAAATCATATCTACTTTTGATTGAGAATCTCTATATTTCAAAAGAACAAATATAATGACTACAAAGCCAAGACATGTACTCCCATGCTGCATAAATTTATATATTGATATCGAATAAATACAAAGGTAGACTCATAACAAAGAGAGGAACGAGTCAGACCCCCTTTTGTTCTTCGTAGCAGCGACTTATATGTTGAAAAGTCAAAATAGATTTATATAGAATACAATCTATCATAACGATAGCATTGCTTTATATGCAATACTTATTTTGACATTGGAATATCTACACTTTAAATGATATAATTTAAATGTAATTTTCAGGAAAAAGAGGTGATGTAATGTTGCCACTCATACTCGTATTTCTCCTTATTCTATTAGGACTTTTTATAACCACGTATATGGGCTTTTTCTATGGAAACATATAAAAATAGTAAAGCATATTCCAAATCTACTAGGTTTTATGGCTACTATACTGATTTTTATTATAAAAAGAAACACCTATGTCTGGGAAGGACTAGATTTCCCGGCTTTACAATTTGTCATTTTATTTGCAAGTTGTCTGATTTTTGTGCTTACTGCTATATTAGAAACAAAATCTTCAACGAATTGAGGTATATATTTTGAATGAGTATACAACCTTTCTAAAGAACGTCTCCTTACAAAAAGAACATATCCCTAATTTTTCCGTCTATCCATATTGCTTACCCGCTATCCGAACATTACAATCACTAGATTTTCATCCAAATGTAACATTTATAATCGGAGAAAACGGAACTGGTAAATCAACATTGTTAGAAGCAATTGCTGTCGCTTTAGGATTTAACGCGGAAGGTGGGACAAAAAATTTCCGTTTCACTACACATGATTCCCATTCATCTTTACATAAGTATATTCGCGTAGCAAAAAACGTCGCGACACCAAAAGATGGGTTCTTTCTACGAGCAGAATCATTTTATAATGTTGCTTCTTATATCGATGAAATTGATTCTGAACCATTAGGGGGAGGCAAGGTTATTGATTCATATGGTGGTATATCCTTACATGATCAATCACATGGAGAATCATTCTTTTCCTTATTTATGAATCGTTTTTCAGGACAAAGCTTATATATTTTAGACGAGCCTGAAGCAGCCTTATCTCCAATGAGACAGCTTTCTATGCTCATTCGGATGCATGAATTAGCAGAGCAAGGATCACAATTCATTATCGCAACTCACTCTCCTATTTTGATGGCTTATCCAGAGTCCAGTATATATTCTTTCTCACAAGAAGGAATCACTGAAGCAACGCTAGAAGAAACTGAGCATTATCAAACGATGAAACTCTTTTTCGAGAATCGTGCTCGCTTGTTTCATCATTTGTTCCAATCATAAAGTGAAACGTAATATTGCTCGTTGATAGCAAAAAAGAAGAAGCAGCTCGCTGCTTCTTCTTTTTTTATAGTGCTTCTACAAATAGTGCTACTCCAATGCCACCACCGACACAAAGAGAAGCAATCCCTTTTTCTAAACCTCGTCTTTTTAATTCGTGAATTAAACTTACTGTAATACGTGCTCCTGTGCAGCCAATTGGATGTCCAAGGCCAACACCACTTCCGTTGACGTTTACTTTCTCACGGTTTAATCCAAGTTCCTTCTCAACTGCTAAATATTGTGCCGCAAAAGCTTCGTTAATTTCTAATAAATCAGCATCTTCTAATGACCAATTTACTTTCTCTAATCCTTTACGAATTGCTGGTGCTGGACCAATTCCCATAATCTTTGGATCTACTCCAGCTACAGAATAGCCAACAATTCTAGCTAATGGTTGTAAACCTTTCTCCTTAGCTTTTTCTTCACTCATTAATACTAAAACCGCACTTCCATCATTAATACCGGATGCATTCCCTGCCGTTACGGATCCACCTTTACGAAATGCTGGTTTTAGCCCCGCCAATTTTTCGGCTGTAATATCTGTACGTGGATGTTCATCTTTTGAAAATACTACTTCTTTTCTACGTTCTTTTATTGTAATAGGAACAATTTGTTCATCAAAATAACCTGATTCAATTGCCTGAATCGCTAATTGATGGCTACGCAGTGCAACTTCATCTTGTTCCTCTCTTGTAATTTCATATTGTTCAACTAAATTTTCAGCTGTTTCTCCCATCATAATATGATGGATCGGATCTTCTAAAACTTCCCACACCGTATCACGAATTTCTCCATGCTGAAGACGCTGCCCCCATCGGTGCTGTTTTAATGCATAAGGGCTTGAGCTCATCGCTTCTACTCCACCTGCAACAACAACATCACTTACACCTAACTGAATTTGCATTGCTGCTGACATAATCGCTTGCATACCTGAAGAACATTGACGCTGAATTGTATAACCTGTAACTGTTTCTGGAAATCCTGCTGCTAATGCAGCTGTTCGCGCTGTATTTGCTTCATCTGTTCTTTGAATACAGTGTCCTAAAATGACTTCATCCACTTCATGAGGATCTACTCCGCCTCTTTTGACAGCTTCTTGAAGTACAGGAACAGCTAATTCTACTGGCGTTACATTTTTTAGCGCTCCTCCAAAAGTTCCAATTGGCGAACGAACTGCAGCTGTAATGACAACATTATGCATCTTGCACTTGCCCCTCTCTTATGTACCCTAGTAAATTTTTGGATGGAATAGCATAAGATGTATATCTAAACTTATCATACTACAAACATACTAAAAAATCAAAATATTTAATATAATAAAAATAGAGGAAATTAACCCTCTATTCTGTTAATGCGTATAAAAATTTTTGTAAAATTCTCTCTGTTGTTTTATTTAAACTCGGTAACTTTTCAGCAGGAAAATACTTGAGATCCAGTCCTTCTTCATCAAGCTCTATTTCTCCATTCACGTGATGCGCTTGGTATAGATGAATCACATTATAAATTTCATCCCCATTTGGGTAGCAATAATATACATCTTTCCCAGAAAGAACACCAAGAAACTGCAACGTCTTTGCTTCTAATCCTGTTTCTTCAAAAAGCTCTCGCCGAGCCGTTTCTTCCGTTGTTTCACCTAACTCCATTGCACCACCTGGTACACCCCAATCATATGTATCCGAACGGTATTGAAGCAATACTTCTTGTTTTTCATTTAAAATAATTACTGCTGATCCTACAAGAATTAACGGCCTTGTACCGACTGATTTTCGTAACTCTTCGATATACCCCATCGTATAAACTCTCCTCTCCTTATCTCTCCTTCCTTATCATAGCAAAATTTCTTCTTTTTTTGTGCCATGTAAAAAAATATTCCTACTAGCAAAAAAAGGGAGCATTCGCTCCCTTTTCATTACTTTTATTTTCGAAAACTTTCATATTTAACTGCTTCAAATGCCTTTTCAATCTCTTCATTTCGATAATGAACATATGTAAAACGCCCTAATTCTACTAATCGAGCAATTTCCTGTAATACTTTTTGCTTTTCATATGTCTCTTCAATCGTTACATGTACATAAAATTTCATAAGTGGATGTTCATATAAAGCTTCTCCAACCTCCACATGCACATTCTCTACCCCTTGAACCACTCTTACATAACTTGCAAACTGATAAACAGCCTCTCGATCTGACACAATTTTTAATGTGTACATAAATTCTCCCCCTTTTCTTTTACTATAGCAGAAAAGACTATATACAACTTTATCCAACTATGAATATTTTCTGACTTCTTTAGTTCATTTTTATATTCACATTGTTCATTAATCTATATTCTTCTTCTCAGTTAAAAACACAGCTATTAATAAACAAGTTACGCCGAATAATACTCCTGTAATTACTGCGTTTTCTATTATGCTATTACAAGCAAGCCCACTACTAAAACATAATGCTGCTAAAAAACGAAACAGGTGAGCTTTTGTTTGAATCCCTTCATTTATGTACCTTCTCTCAATCCGAATAAATTATAATATAAATATATAAAGTTTTTTGTAAATTCCAACTTTTTAAAATAAACCCATTTATAGGATTTATATCCATACATATCACTTTCCCGTCACATAGTATATCAATAAACTGTTTTCCATTTGAGGTGTTTCTAATGGATCCATACGTAAATATATGTATTTGCATTGCCCCAGGCTCCGATATTACAGACGACCGTATCACCAAAGACTTAGCAGTTGCTGAATCAATATGGAAGCCAATTTCATTTCAAATTAAAGATGTCATTATACTAAAGGAATCATTTAGATTTCACGATGGTGAAATTAGTTATATTGATTCTATCCAAAACCAACCAAAAGTTTCTTCTTTTTTTAACACCTGCTCATCACAAGTTCCAAATTGTGATATTTATATTTGTTACATTGGAAGTAATTATTTTAAAGAGCAGTCCGTAATTGCATGTGCCTATTCATTGGTTATTAACCAAATCCTCACAGGTTATATCATTCTTACTAATGCTGCTTCTCCTATGAAAAACATATATACACTTGCTCATGAAATAGGACATATTTTATTTACAAGGCGTATTAACGGAAAACTGACCCATGCAGATCCACATTCTCCAACTGGATCTGAACACCATCCTTCTTCAAGTAATCTCATGCACCCAATTGTTCCTCGTCCTGACAGAGTCCAAATTGAGTCGTTATTAACAAAAGAGCAGAAGCACCTTGCTTTACAAAGCCCATTATTAAACAGAAAAAACAGTAACTAAAATTGTTACTGTTTAAAGTGTTTTATTCCAATCTGATTATAAGGAATATTGCATCACAAATAGAAAAGTATTCTCCCTATATCCTCTTATCATACTTCTTTGGAAATGCTTTTTATCATCGTAAATGCTACCACATTCACAATTAAATAAATCAACCAGCTATAATTCCCCTTTTATCTACTTCCATTTCACTTGCAAGCTGTTTTGCATATTCTTTCGGTGAGCTTCCAAAAATATCTTGCACGCTTTTCCCTTCATTCTCGCCTTCCATTAAATGTAGTTCAGCGTCCTCTAAAAAACTCTCAACATCACTTTCTTTTATACCTTTTGCTGTTAAAAACACTCTCATATTCAATAAGAAACTTCTTGCTTCAGTAGATAGCATTATCTTCGTCTCCCCTTCCCTTTCAACAGACGTTCTACACTACTTTGCATCACTTCCCAACGATCCATAAACTCATCTAACGCATCTTCGCCTTTTTCTGTTAATGTATAATATTTCCGCTTTGGACCAGATGGAGACTCCTTCATTGTACTTGTTATTAGTCCTTCCTTTTGCATCCGTATTAATAACGGATAAATACTTCCTTCACTTGCCATTGTGAAACCATACTTAGCTAACTTTTCACTCATTTCATAGCCATATATTTCGCCTTCAGAAATGATGGCAAGGAGACATCCTTCTAAAATCCCTTTCAGCATTTGACTTGTCGACATAATTCAAATCCTCCCTCTATCTTGTTTTACAAGATAGATAAGCATAAGTATCTTGCTATACAAAATAGTATAGCAAAAGCTATTTTGTAAAACAAGATAGCCCAGTATATTTTTCCAAATCTTTGCAGGATTTTCATTGCATTCCCTCTAAATAGAGCAATAAGACAAATCTTATATATAAGGGAGTGCTCTCATCATGGTTTCAAATCGTGTCGTCTTTTTAACAGGTGCTGCAAGTGGAATTGGTTATGAAATGGGAAATGCTTTTGCAAAAAAAGGAGCGAAAGTGGTGATTAGTGATCGCCTTGAAGATCGTGCGAAGGAAGCTGCCAAGCAGTTACGCAGGGAAGGCTATGAGGCAATAGGCCTAAGATGTGATGTTACATCTGAGCAAGAAATATCCGAAGCAATTTCTGAAACTGTTACAAAATTTGGCTCACTTGATGTATTAATTAATAACGCTGGTATGCAACACGTCTCACCAATTGAAGAATTCCCAACCGATAAGTTTGAACTTCTTATTAAAATTATGCAAATTGCACCTTTTATCGCAATAAAACATGCTTTTCCAATTATGAAAAAGCAAAAGTATGGACGCATTATTAATGTTGCCTCTATTAATGGACTTGTCGGCTTCGCAGGAAAAGCTGCCTATAATAGTGCGAAACATGGTGTAATTGGTTTAACAAAGGTTGCCGCTTTAGAGGGAGCTACACATGGGATTACAGTAAATGCGCTCTGCCCCGGCTATGTTGATACACCGCTTGTTCGAGACCAACTCCAAGATTTAGCAACAACAAGAAATGTTCCACTAGAGCGTGTATTAGAGGACGTTATTTATCCACTCGTACCACAAAAACGATTACTAGCTGTAGAAGAAATTGCTAATTATGCTTTATTTTTAGCAAGCGAGAAAACAAAAGGAATAACTGGTCAGGCTGTTGTCATTGATGGTGGCTATACAGCACAATAATCTTTTAAAAAGGCTTATGCTTCTTGAAAACATAAGCCTTTTTCTTCACTTCGTTTCATGCGGAGCTTCATATCTTGTCATCTGTTGTGGTAATTTTTCAATCGCAACAATTACACCATCTAATTTACTTTCAATACGATGCAGTAAATATAACGTCACAACGATTGGAAATCCAACATTACCGATCATAGATATCCATTCCTCCATCTATTTCCCCTCCTTTCTTTTAAATAAATAAGCAAAAGAAAGGAAATCGGGCAGTAAAAAAACAAGCTACTACATATTAGCTTGTTTTCTTAAATAATGAAGCAACCTCTACTGCATAATCCCCTTGTAGAATTCCCTTTTCAGTAATAATTCCAGTAATCAGATCATGAGGAGTTACATCAAATGCAGGATTATAAACACCCACGCCCTCTGGAGCAATTTGTTTTCCAAAAACCTTTGTAACTTCAGATTCATCGCGTTCTTCAATCACAATTTCAGCCCCCGTTTTTTTCGTAATATCAAATGTAGAAAGAGGAGCAGCAACATAGAAAGGAATATGAAAATACTTTGCTAATATAGCTAAATTCAAGGTCCCTATTTTATTTGCAGTATCACCGTTAGCTACAATTCGATCAGCACCCACAATAATAGCAGCAATATTTTTTGTTCGAATCGCTTGGGCTGCCATATTGTCTGTAATGAGCGTTACATCAATACCAGCTTGTTGCAATTCCCATGCAGTAAGACGTGCTCCTTGCAAAACAGGTCTTGTTTCACATGCATAAGCGTGTAAATTCAGCCCACGCTCTTTTCCAATATAAAATGGGGCTAGTGCTGTTCCGTAACGGGCAGTAGCTATACTTCCAGCATTACAAATCGTCAAAACACGGTCACCATCTTTAAACTTAGTTAAAGCATGCTCCCCAATACTACGGCATACATTTTCATCTTCCTGCTGAATTTTGAGCGCCTCTTCCTCTAGTATTTTTCTTGCTTCTTTAATTGTTGTTGCTTTCTTAATAGCGATACTCATACGATCAATTGCCCAAAATAAATTAACAGCTGTCGGACGTGAGGTTGCTAAATAATTACAATCTCTTTTAAAATTTTTTTCAAAGTCAGTGATATTCGTAACACTATATTTTTTTGCTGCAAGTGCTAAACCAAAAGCCGCCGTAATACCAATTGCAGGTGCTCCGCGCACTTCTAACATCACAATACTTTTCCACACATCTTCAATAGTTGTTAATGTTTTATATTCTACAACATGCGGTAATCTCGTTTGATTTAATAACGCAATAGAATCTCCCTTCCAGCTTATGGAGCGCGGAACGGCAACTATCGTACTCATGCTTTTACCTCCCCTGATACAATATATTGAAATAATGTTTGGAATAAACGGATATCCGCACTTATCGTTTTATGTAACAATAATTCTCGCCCTAAATATAATGCATGTTTTTTAGCTTGAATTCTTCGATTCTCATCCTTAATTCCATCTAGATCTGCCACATGTGCCAATCCAATTGTTCGACGAATGATCTCGCAACCAGTAAAACCAACTGCATCACTAAAAATATTTTGCAGTACAAGTGCTAACCATTGTTTCTCTTTCGTATATGCTTCTACGCCTTCTAGTAACCATAACTTTGTAAATACTTCGACGAAACTATTCCATGTTTTTTCAATATGATAGAATAAGATATTTCGTTTCTCTTCTTCTCTTGATAACGCATTTAATAATAGATTTGCTATGAATTGACCTAGATCAAATCCTAATGGACCATATGTTGCAAATTCCGGATCAATTACCTTCGTTTCCGAAGATGATGAAAAAATACTACCTGTATGTAAATCTCCATGAATTAATGCTTCTTTTCTCGTTAAAAATTTATATTTATACTGCGCTACCTGTAACTTCAATTTCTTATCACACCAAAGTTCGTCTAATACAGGCTGCAATTCTTTCTCATAATCGTTTGTATCATAATTTCCAAACGGATCTGTAAACACAAGATCTTCTGTAATTTTGCAAAGATCAGGATTGACAAACTTTCCATCTAACACCCTTTTCTCTTCTGCTAATAGACCAAAATCTGAAGTATAAAAAAGAACGTATGCTAAAAAGCGGCCAATATGCCCAGATAAAAGCGGATAGTCTTCCCCTTCAATCAATCCTTTACGAGTAATTGTAAGAGCTGATAAATCTTCCATTACTGTCACAGCTAATTCTTCATCATGACCATATACTTTCGGAACATATTCTGGGACATATTTTGCAAAAACTTGCAATGCTTGACTTTCAATGGTGGCTCTTCTTAACGAAAGTGGCCAGCTTTCTCCAACGACTTTTGCATATGGAAGAGCTTGTTTTACAATGATACCGCGTTCCCCATCATGAAGCTGGAATACATAATTTAAATTTCCATCTCCTATTTCATAACAAGTTACCTTTGCATTTTCCTCAAAATATCCATGCTCTTTTACATACTGAACTGCTGTTTCTTCTGTTAATGAACGATATCCCATTTTCTTATCCCCCTTTTTTAATTCAGAGGTTTTTCATCATAAGAAAAACCTCTTTACATGAAGAAAGAGGTTTGAAGTTTAGCTTCTCCCCTCTTATCTGTCAGAAAGCTATCCTTTCTGCTGGAATTAGCACCGTGCCTTTTTGGCGCATAAGCGCCCCATCTCACAATGGTATTACGGTCGGTTGCTGGGTTTCATCGGGCCAAATCCCTCCACCTGCTCTTGATAAGAGTTATAAAATTTATTTGAATTTTTAACTTTCTGCTACAGACTATAACAAGAATAAAAATCATTTGTCAACATTTTTATTTATACAATTCTGGACGTCGATCAGCAAAAACAGGAATTCCCTTACGTACTTCCTTAATTTTTTCTAAGTTTAGCTTCCCATGTAAAATCGATTCTTCTTCTCCTGCTTCTGCTACAATTTCTCCCCATGGATCAACAATAAGAGAGTGTCCAGCAAACACATTATTTGGATCCTCTCCTGCTCTATTACATGCAACCACATAACATTGATTTTCAACCGCTCTCGCTTGAAGAAGTAAACGCCAATGAGCTAAGCGAACAAGCGGCCACTCTGCTACAACGAATAATACATTTACCCCTCTTACAGTATGAACACGCATCCATTCTGGAAAACGAATATCGTAACAAATCACACCACCGCACTGCACACCATCCAATGTAAATTCTCCTGTTTCATCACCTGCTATTAAATAGTTATGTTCATTCATCAACTGGAATAAATGAACTTTACTATACTCATTTTGCAGTTTCCCCTCACGATTCACTGTATACATCGTATTCGTAACACCATGCTTTGTTTGCTTCGCAATAGAACCACCAACAATATTCACACCATATTGCTGTGCCCATTCTGAAAGAAGCTGCTTTGTTTGAATCCCCTCCCCGTCTGCAATTTCCGGCAGTCTTTCTAGGTCATAACCAGTCGTCCAAAGTTCTGGTAATACGATAACGTCCGGCTTTCCTTGCATCGCTTCTCCTATTTTTTTCTTTGCATTTTCAATATTTGTGTTCACATCACCAAAAGCAATATCCATTTGAATACATGCGACTCTCATTTTATCCGCCCCATTTTCAATTATTTTTTTCTTTACAAAAACTTGGAAAGGTTATATTATTTGTCACTAGAATTGTAACAACTTTCAAAAGAGGTGGAAAGTATGAAACATTTTCAACCTTCCGAGATTGTAACATCATTACCAACACAGTTTTTCGCTTCACTTGTTGCAAAAGTTAACAAAGTAGTTGAAGCAGGTCACGATGTTATCAATCTAGGACAAGGCAACCCAGATCAACCAACACCGCCGCATATCGTAACAGCTTTACAACGTGCAGCAGAAAAAGCAGTTCACCATAAATATCCGCCATTTCGCGGACATGAAAGCTTAAAAAAAGCCGTTGCGACGTTCTATGAACGTGAATACGGAGTCAAAGTAAACCCTAAAACAGAAGTTGCTATTTTATTTGGTGGTAAAGCAGGGCTGGTTGAATTACCGCTTTGTTTTACAAACCCTGGTGATACAATTCTTGTACCTGACCCAGGATATCCTGACTATTTATCAGGTGTCGCTTTAGCAAAAGCACAATTTGAGACGATGCCATTGTTAGCAGAAAATAATTTTTTACCAGATTACAATAAAATCAATGATTCTATTGCCAAACAAGCAAAATTGATGTTTTTAAATTATCCTAACAATCCAACTGGTGCTGTCGCATCAAAAGAGTTCTTTGAAGAAACAATTACATTTGCAAATGAAAACGATATTTTAGTGGTTCACGACTTTGCCTATGGAGCAATTGGCTTTGATGGTAACAAACCAACTAGCTTCTTACAAGCAAACGGTGCCAAAGATGTTGGTATTGAAATTTATACACTATCAAAAACATTTAATATGGCTGGTTGGCGCATCGCCTTTGCTGTCGGTAACGAAAGTGTAATTGAAACGATCAATTTACTACAAGATCATATGTATGTCAGCATTTTTGGTGCTGTGCAAGAGGCGGCTCGCGAGGCACTATTAAGTTCACAATCTTGTGTAAATGAATTGGTTGAACGCTATGAAGCACGGAGAAATGTACTCATTACAGCTTGCCGTTCGATCGGCTGGGATGTTGTCGCACCAAATGGATCATTTTTTGCATGGCTTCCCGTTCCTGATGGTTATACATCGGAGCAATTTACTGACTTATTGTTAGAACAAGCACATGTAGCAGTTGCACCTGGAGTCGGATTCGGCAAACATGGTGAAGGCTACGTTCGCATCGGGTTATTACATACAGAAGAACGATTACAGGAAGCTATTCAACGAATCCAGAAATTAAAAATTTTCAAAAAGCCATTGACATCCTAAAAAAACTCTGTCAAAATTCAGATATCAAAAAAATTTTAACATTTCTAAATACTTCTTATCAAGAGCAGGTGGAGGGACGAGCCCGACGAAACCCGGCAACCGATCTACAATTGTAGGCACGGTGCTAATTCTCGCAGCATTACGCTGACAGATAAGGAGCTGGTTGTAAAAAAACCTCTCCTTAGCTGAGAGGTTTTTTTATTTAACTAGGAGGTTATGAAAATGAGCGGAATAACAGCAACATATTTAATCCATGATGATTCCCATAATTTAGCGAAAAAGGCTGAGCAAATTGCTCTCGGTTTGACAATTGGTTCATGGACTCATTTACCACACTTATTACAAGAACAATTAAAGCAACATAAAGGTAGCGTCATTCATGTCGAAGAGTTGGAAGAACAAGAACATATAAATACGTATCTTGGAAAAAAAATAACACGTGGACTCATTAAAATTCATTATCCATCACTAAATTTCAGCCCTGATTTACCAGCTATTTTAACAACAACTTTTGGAAAATTATCATTAGATGGCGAAGTTAAACTGATTGATTTAACATTTTCAGATGACTTAAAAGAACATTTCCCTGGCTCTAAATTTGGCATTGAGGGAATTCGAAATCTCTTACATATGCACGACCGTCCACTTCTAATGAGCATTTTCAAAGGAATGATCGGACGCAATATCGGATATTTAAAAACTCAACTACGTGATCAAGCAATTGGCGGTGTAGATATTGTAAAAGATGATGAAATCTTATTTGAAAATTCATTAACACCGCTCACAAAACGAATTCATGCAGGAAAAGAAATATTACAGTCTGTATACGAAACATATGGTCATAAAACTTTATATGCAGTAAATTTAACAGGACGTACGTATGATTTAAAAGAAAATGCAAAACGAGCAATCGAATACGGTGCAGATATCCTACTCTTCAATGTATTTGCGTACGGATTAGATGTACTCCAGTCACTTGCAGAAGATGAAAATATTTCAATTCCTATTATGGCGCATCCTGCTGTTAGCGGTGCTTATGCATCATCAAAATTATACGGATTTTCTTCACCATTGTTACTTGGAAAATTGCTTCGTTATGCTGGTGCAGATTTCTCTTTATTTCCATCACCATACGGCAGTGTTGCATTAGAAAAAGAGGAAGCGCTTCTTATTACAGAGGCACTAACAAAAGAAGACCCTGCTTTAAAAAGAAGCTTCCCTGTTCCATCAGCTGGCATTCATCCTGGTTTTGTTCCATTTATCCTTCGCGATTTTGGCAAGGATGTTGTCATTAACGCAGGTGGTGGTATTCACGGTCATCCAAGCGGTGCACAAGGCGGCGGAAAAGCATTTCGAGCAGCAATTGATGCCGCTTTGCATCGAACACCATTGCATGAAGTAGATAACACTGATTTACATGCTGCACTGCAATTATGGGGAAATCCATCTCGCGAGGTGAAAATATGAGTATTCAAATCTTCTGTGACTTTGATGGAACCATTACAAATAACGATAATATCGTTTCCATTATGGAAAAATTCGCACCACCAAAAGCTGAGGAAATAAAACAAAAGATTTTATCACAAGACATTTCTATTCAAGAAGGTGTATCACAACTTTTTAAATTATTACCAACAACTTTGCGTGATAATATCATCAGATTCCTCAAAGAAACAGCTAATATACGCACTGGTTTTGAGGAATTTTTACAGTTTATAAATGAAAATAACATTTCTTTTTATGTTATTTCTGGAGGGATGGATTTCTTCGTTCATCCCCTCTTGGAAGGACTCGTTCCAGAAAACCGAATTTATTGTAACGCGACTGATTTTTCTGAAAAATATATCGAAGTAAAATGGCCACACCCTTGCGATGAACATTGTAATTATAATTGTGGCCTTTGTAAATCAACATTAATTCGAAACCTTAGTTCTAAAAATGATTTTCATATTGTAGTAGGCGACTCAATTACAGATTTACAAGCAGCCAAACAAGCTGATAAGGTATTTGCTCGAGATTTTCTTATTACAAAATGTGAAGAATACCATATTCCTTACACACCATTTGAAACATTTTATGATATTCAAACTGAATTACGGCACTTGTTGGAGGTAAAGTTATGAAACAACTTTTTCGTCAGTGGCATAACCTAAGTGAAATAAAAAAGGAATTAACGAGTCGCAACTGGTTTCCAGCAACAAGTGGAAATATTTCTATAAAAGTAAATCACGAACCACTTACCTTTCTTATTTCAGCAAGCGGTAAGGATAAAACAAAAACAACACCTGATGATTTTCTATTGGTAGATTATCAAGGAGAACCAGTCTTAGAGACCGATTTACGCCCTTCTGCCGAAACCATATTGCATACGCATATTTATAACCATACAAATGCTGGTTGTGTCCTGCATGTTCATACAACCGATAATAACGTCATCACAAATTTATATAACGAAGAAGTTATTCTTCGTAATCAAGAAATTATTAAAGCCCTTGATATTTGGGAAGAAGGTGCAACAATTCGCATCCCAATTATTGAAAATGATGCCCACATTCCTTCACTTGGGGAAAAATTCAAGAAGCATATCCGTGAAGATTCAGGCGCTGTATTAATCCGAAACCATGGGATTACCGTTTGGGGAAAAGATAGCTTTGATGCAAAGAAAAGATTAGAAGCATATGAGTTTTTATTCCAATTTCATATAAAACTATTATCAATTCAAGGAGGCGTTTCACATGGCGCAAATTTATATTCATGAAATAAATACTCGCATTGAAAATGAAGTGGAAGTAGAGCAATTTTTACAAGGAGAAGGCGTTTTATATGAGAAATGGGATATTTCAAAACTTCCTGCTCATTTAAAAGAAAACTACTCCTTAACTGATGAAAACAAAAAAGAAATTTTAACAGTATTCTCTAAGGAAATTGCTGATGTTTCAGAACGTCGAGGTTATAAAGCACATGATGTTATTTCCCTTTCAAATGCAACTCCTAACCTTGATGAGTTATTAATTAACTTTAAACGAGAGCACCATCATACTGACGATGAAGTTCGTTTTATTGTCAGCGGACATGGTATTTTTGCCATTGAAGGTAAAGATGGGCACTTCTTTGATGTTGAACTTAAACCTGGTGATCTTATCTCAGTACCTGAAAATGCAAGACATTATTTCACATTACAAGATGATCGCCAAGTTGTAGCCATTCGTATTTTTGTTACAACGGAAGGCTGGGTTCCTATTTATTAAGGTAGTTAGTTGAATAAAAGGAATTGGACCCCCTTTTCCTTCCTTTTATTCACTCTACATATATACATCCTCCTATGGAACAGGCTTATTTCAAAAATATGAAATAAGCCTGATTTTTTGTTTTTTTCGACACTACACAAACCTTCTCCTTATTTAAGAATTTATCAAGTGTATTTATCAATAAAATTTGAACATTTTTTGAACTTTTTCTGAAAATTCTGTTTAAATTGTGTTATAATACAAATAATAGAAAATGAAGTGAAAAGAAAACTGCAAAAAGAGGGGGAAGAACATGAATTTAATTATAGCACTTATACTTGGGGTTACTTGTGGAGCTATTCCTGCTATTCTTGGAGCAATTATGGAGGAATTAGAAATCGGTATGCTAGGTTTTGTCGCATCTTCTGTAAGCGCTTTACTCTTTGGTTTATTCGGCGCTATTCCTGTTGCTATTCTCTTTGCATTATATATATTACGTCACGCTCGTACAAAACAATTCCGTCACAATCATATGGCTAAAATCATCCCATTTCCAATTGAACGCTCTCGTCGTGCTTCTAGCTTATAATCCATTACTATATCCTCACCATACATCTACTTCAATATAGCCTGCCTTTGTCAAAATTAACTTCCAGCTTTTCCGAAAAAATATTTTAAACATAATAAAAAAGTCCTCAAATGAGGACTTTTTTATTTATTATCTTCCAAAAACTGAAATAGTTCTTGTAAATGAAGAGCATCTTCTCCATAACTAACAGATACATAGCGTACTCCATCAATTTCAGCATGCATATAAAGATCGATTCCTTCACGATCGTACTTTAAAGCTAAATAAAATTCCATTTCTTCTAGCATTTCCTTTGATGCTCGGATAACATAATGACCGTTCTCATCACGTCCATACTCAAATGTTGGCTCAAAATCATACTTTTGTTTAAATGCTGCTTGTTGTTTATCATTAATTGGCATACAGGTTGCACGCTGCACAGCATCAATCATTCCATCAAATTTTTCTAAATCCATTATATTACCCCCATATATTTCTTATACAAAACCTGTGTCCCACTATCCTCTTCTCCCGCTTCTATTAATTCATTATATAGCTCTTTTGCTAGAGCTAATCCAGGTACAGGTAATTCTAACTTTTCAGCTTCATCTAATGCAATCTTCATGTCCTTCATGAAATGTTTTACATAAAACCCTGGCGCAAAGTCTTCCTTTAGCATACGCGGAGCTAAATTACTTAATGACCAACTACCAGCTGCTCCAGTTGAAATACTTTTTAGTACTTTATCTGGATCTAAACCTGCTTTCTTTGCATACGCTACCGCTTCACAAACTCCTATCATATTAGAAGCGATCGCAATTTGATTACACATTTTTGTATGTTGTCCACTTCCTGCTGGTCCTTGTAGCTGAATGTTTTCCCCGAGTTTCTCAAATAAAGGTAAACAAACTTCATATACTTCTGGATCTCCACCAATCATAATGGCAAGTCTTCCTTCTTTCGCTCCAATATCTCCTCCCGATACCGGTGCATCTAGAGTATGTACATTCTTTGTTTTTCCAGCTTCATATATACGCTTTGCTAGTGTTGGTGTAGATGTTGTAAAATCAATTGCAATTGTACCTTCATTTGCATGTTCGAGAATTCCCTCTGTTCCAAAATAGATTTCTTCTACATCATGCGGATACCCTACCATCGTCATAACAACATCTACATTTTTCACCAATTCTTTTGGTGAATCACACCAATGCGCTCCTTCTTTTAATAAAGAAGTTGCTTTTTCTTTCGTACGGTTATACACATATACTATATAGCCACCTTGTAATAAATGCTGTACCATACTTTTCCCCATAACACCTGTACCTATAAAACCAATTGATGAAATTACTTGTTTCATCCACTCATCCCCTTTGTTCTAATAAGTCGCTTACCATCTTTCGAAATTCCTTATTGAAATCATCATTTATGCTATTTTGTACATTTGAGAATAAAACAACAAATGTTCCCTTATCTTTATTAAAATTATTAAATGTATTCCAACCAGCAAGTACACCATGATTATGAAAATAATCATGGTAAATATATAAACTAAATGCATATTGTTTTTCGGATGAAGGTGTAAACATCGCTTGTATACTTTTCTCTGAAAGAAGTTTTCCGTTTATAATCGCTTCATCTAACTTTTTCATATCTCCAACTGTAGTATACATCTCACCACAGCCATATAACCAATCCATTGCCAATTTTGGTGCAGGTACAAGTACATTATCTTTCTTTGTATATCCTTTAGTAAAATGTTGATCTCCTGGCACCATATTCCCCATGCCCGATTCATACATTTTCGCTCGCTCAAAAATGTTTTCCTTTATATATTCACCTAAAGGCTTTTTAGTTATATTTTCTATAATATAAGCCAACACCATATAATTATAATCCGTATACCTCCAGCCAGTTCCCGGTGGAAATTCTACATTTTGTTTTCCAATCCACGTAACTAAATTTAAACGTGACGCGGCATTTACTTTTCCCTTTCCCTCCCCTGGTAAACCCGAAGTATGTGTTAATAAGTGATATAATGTGATATTTTTATTTGCCGGAAATACAGGAATATATTTATTTACATTGTCCTGAATATTTAACTTTCCTTGCTCTTGCAACTGTAAAATTGATGTTGCCACAACAGTCTTAGTAATTGAACCAATTCGATATTTGGTTTGTGGCGTATTTTCAATTTTACTTTGAACATCCGCATATCCATATCCTTTTTTCAGCACAACATGATCTTTATCTGTTACAAGAACCGTTCCATTAAAATCTTTATCTTTTAAATATTGATCTAACTTTTGTGCCACACTAGCATAATCAATTGACGGTTCCTTTTTTTCTTCCAAATTATCCTGTAATTCAGATTTAACAGAAGGCGTTACCTTTGATGTTAACACTTCTTGCTTCTCCGACGTATAAAAAAAGTAGTACACAATTCCGCATACTATAAAGCAGCCGAAGACCATCATAATAAATCTTTTTATCATTCAAAAACCTCCACAGTTACTTCGTTATAAATGGTCCCCTCTTTCTATTATCAGACAACAGAAAAAAATCGCAACACTTTGTTGCGAAAAATTTACATTTTTTCTTTTCTATATAAACGCACTTGGTTTTTCCCATTTTTTTTCGCTTCATATAAAGCAATATCCGCTCGCTGCATCAATTCTTCTTTTGTAATCCCTTGCTCATATAAAGCAACTCCAAAACTTGCGGTTAACTTCGAAATGCTCGAGAATTGTTTCGTTTCAATAAAAAAACGTAGTGATTCAGCAACTTGGAAGGCCTCTTTTTCCGTCGTATTTATTACTAATATAATAAATTTTTCTCCGCTCCACCGTGCGAAAATATGCTGGGATGCTATTTTAGATTTCATAAGTTCGGCTAACTGAATTAATGCTAAATCACCAAAATCATGACCATATGTGTCATTCACTTTTTTAAAATCGTCTATATCAAAAAGAATAATTGCCATTGTTTGATTCATTCGTTTCTCTTTTTTCCATTTTTCTTCTAATAGTTGTTGAAACTTCAAACGATTATATATTTCTGTTAAAGAATCAATTGCAGCAAGCTGTTCTTGCTCTTGATATAGTTCATCTAATTCCGTAATATCTGTACACTTAACAATAAACCTAGAGAAATCTTCTGGTACAGATGCAGCACGTAATAAAAAAACAAACTCTTCGCCTTCATGATTATACATTTTTATTTTTCTGGCTTGCGCTAAAGAATCATCGAGCCAAGTTATATCGTGATCTGTTGCGTAATATCCATGCTCTTGAATAAAATGTTCCGCAAATATCATATGATTCTCATGATATGAAACTAAATTTTCATATCCAAAAAAACTCAAAAAGTTCGTATTACAGTCGACGATCTCATCATCTTCTACAATGAATAATAAATCATTTTGAAAATCAAACATCATTTGAAGAAGCTCTTGTTGAATAGTCACTTGTTGCAATAGTGTTAATTGATAGAGGCTTTTGTTTACCTCTTCTAACACAGCCTGTGGTGTAACAGGAGCTATCACAATATTTCGTACCCCTATTGTAAGCAAATCTACAAATTTTGAAGTCACCGGCTGATCCCAGATAACAATAAAAGAATTCATTGAATTATATATTTGTTTTATATACTCTACTTGCGTACCATTCGACACATAAATGATCACAATTTGTGGTCGCACTTTTTCAAATAACATTTCTCCTTCTTCAAAACTACTTGCTATAAACATACATTTTGGATGTATATTGTCTATCGTATACTGGTGATTACGCCCTTCTTCTATATAAAGTACATTTATATGGAGATCCTGTAATACATTTTGAAAAACCGTATTCTCTAATAAAAAATGTAGTATGTTCACCACTGGTCTTCACTCACTTCATATATCCTGTTCTACTGAATTCTTCACTATCCTTTTCTACAAGGGACCGTTATCAAAAGAACCCGATTGGTGAGGGCTGATCATCAACAGGAATGAGGAACTCTCCCACTGACAGAAGCTTCACTTTACATATTTCTTCTTGATCTGTGAATCATCCTTTTATTGTATGACTATATGAATGACAGCGATTGTACGAATGCCCCTTTTTATTCTATTCTCAACAACTTGACAATTAAAATAAAGATATTATATTCTTTTACAGTAACAACTTACAAAATGTAAGTTAATTTTTTTACATATGGTATTTTTATAAATCCGCATAAAACATAGGAGGTATATTATGACACAGCAAGATTTCTTTACTGTTTTATATGAACGAACATCTAATCGTGCATTCAATCCTGAAAAAGAGATTTCAAAAGAGGAATTACAAGAAATTTTGAAAGCAGCTGGTCAAGCACCATCAGCTTGGAACTTACAACATTGGAAATTCCTTGTTTTCCAAGGCAAAGATGTACAAAACCGTTTACATCCAATCGCTTATAACCAACAACAAATTCTCGATGCCTCTGCAGTAGTCGCTATTTTAGGTGATCTAGAAGCAAATAAAAACATTGATTCTGTATATGGACCAATCGTAGAGCAAGGATTTATGAAAGAAGAGGCAAAAGAACGTTTGGCACAAAATATCGAATCTGCATATAAGCGTGAACAATATCCGCGCGATGCAGCCTTCTCTAATGCATCCTTAGCCGCAATGCAACTTATGCTTGCAGCTAAGGCAACTGGCTGGGATACTTGTGCAATCGGTGGTTTTAATCCGCAAGCACTAATGGATGAATTTAATGTTTCTTCTCGCTATGTACCAATCATGCTAATTACAATTGGTGAATCTACATTAAAAGGACATCCAGCACCACGTATGAATGTTGAACAAGTAACTGAATGGGTAAAATGAATTAAATCTTTACTATCTTGAAATTTCATGGTAGAAAGTTACTAACTATGAATAATGAGTTAAGAACGAAGGCTAGTGTCCTTCGTTTTTTACTTTAATGTCATCTTTCTGTAATAACTCTATATAAAAATCGACATAACATTATAAATCCAATTTCACTCTCCCTTGATATACGCTTAAAATGACGCATCGTGTCGAATTCTGTTTCTAATTTGAAATATAGGGATGTTTTTTTGTTACAATTATGATACAATAGTAACAAATAGATAACAAGAGAGGGATTTTCATTGAATTCATATGGAAGCTTTATTGCATTTTTAAGCTATACCGTAACTGTACTGCTTCTATACTTTATTGGAGATGCCACAAATATTACAATGCTACAATTTCCAAAAGAAAAAGCACTACAGCTAGAAGACGGACTACATATTTCACAATCTATCGTACCATTACTGTTGGCTCTTCCCGTATATGCAATCGTTTTATATAAAAGTAAAAAAGTGTAAAGGATACCTTGTTATCAACGAAGGTATCCTTTTCTATGTAACCAATTATTCGTGGATAATAAGCCCCCCTACAAACTCTTATTGATTCAAAGATGATAAAACCCCAATTCTTGAATAAAGAAAAAACACTAAGAAAAGTTTCGATCTATCCTCCTGTCATTTGTCCTTATCTAAATACCATTAAGTAACAAATACCTATCTAGTCATTTAAAATAAGAAAATATCCCAGCAAAAATTCCCGCTCTGTCCAATCACCACATATGTAACTTACATACATTATAAGTGTGAAGGGGGTGATGAGAATTATGTTTGGATCTTTTGGATGTCGTGACGACTTTAGAGGTTGTCACTTTGACAATGATTGTAAAAAAGATGATTTTCGAAAAGATGATTTCCATAAAGACGATCGAAAAAAATCATCACTATGTAACGTTCTTATTAACATTTCAATCGGAACAAGAATTTCTCTTTTAAAAGTCAAACATTGCGGTACATTCCGTGACGTTGTATTTGAAGGTTTTTCTTGTGGAGTAGCGCTTTTCTCCCAATTTGAAGAAGCAGATGCAGAAGAGCTTGATGGAGAAGAAGTAAACACATTTAGAGGTTTATTACGTGTCTGCCCGGAAGATATAATCGCAATCGCTGTTTAAATCTATTTCGTATCCCCAGATTTATAAAAGCTCATCTAGGTTTAGTATATAAAAAAACCTGAGACCGATTTCAAATCGGCTCAGGTTTTTTTATTAGTATTAAATGCTTTTAACTAATTCAACAACTTCTTCAGCAGTTGACATTGTCAATGCTTTTTGTGCTAACTCTTCCATTTGTGCTTTTGACAACTTGCTCAGTTGTGTTCTTGCAGGAAGGATAGATGTTGCACTCATACTAAATTCATCTAATCCTAATCCAAGTAATAATGGGATTGCAAGTGAATCTCCTGCCATCTCACCACACATACCAGCCCATTTTCCTTCTTTATGAGCTGCATCGATAACCATTTTTACAAGACGTAAAATAGACGGGTTATACGGTTGGTATAAGTAAGATACACGCTCATTCATACGGTCAGCAGCCATTGTGTATTGGATTAAGTCATTTGTTCCGATAGAGAAGAAATCAACTTCTTTAGCAAACTGATCTGCTAATACTGCAGAAGCAGGGATTTCTACCATCATACCTACTTCAATAGCGTCAGAAACAGTTGTACCAGCTTGAACAAGTCTTTCTTTCTCTTCCAATAAAATTGCTTTTGCTTGACGGAATTCATCAAGAGTTGCAATCATTGGGAACATAATTTTTAAATTACCATATACGCTTGCACGAAGTAATGCACGAAGTTGTGTACGGAACACATCTTGTTCTTCAAGACATAAGCGAATTGCACGGTAACCTAAGAATGGGTTCATTTCTTTTGGTAAGTGTAAGTACGGAAGCTCTTTATCTCCACCGATGTCAAGTGTACGAACGACAACTGGTTGACCTTCTTTTACACCTTCAAGAACTGCTTTATACGCTTCGAACTGTTCTTCTTCTGTTGGAAGATTATCACGACCCATGTATAAGAATTCTGTACGGTATAAACCAACGCCTTCTCCACCATTGTCAATGATACCTTGTACATCATTTGGTGTTCCGATGTTTGCAACAAGCTCAACATGATGTCCATCGCTTGTTACAGTTGCTTGATCTTTTAACTTAGCCCATTCAGCTTTTTGTTCTTCGAATTTCGCTTTCTTTTCTTCAAAAGCATGAAGAGTTTCTTCAGATGGGCTCACAATTACTTCTCCATCTAAACCGTCGATAATTACCATATCGCCGTTTTGGATTTTCTCCATAACAACTTTTGTACCAACAACAGCTGGAATTTCCATAGAACGAGCCATAATTGCAGAGTGAGATGTACGTCCACCAATATCAGTTGTAAAACCTTTTGCATATTTACGGTTTAATTGAGCTGTATCAGATGGTGTTAAATCTTCAGCAATGATGATTACTTCTTCAGAAATTGTACTTGGGTTTGAGAAGTTAATTCCTAGTAAATGTGCAAGAACGCGTTTTGTTACGTCGCGAATATCCGCTGCACGCTCTTTCATATATTCGTTATCCATGTTTTCAAACATAGTAATGAACATTGTTGCAACTTCATCCATTGCAAATTCAGCATTTACTTTTTCATTGTTTACTTTATCTTTTACCGGGTTAACTAGTTCTGGATCATTTAGTACTAGTAAATGTGCTTCGAAGATAGCAGCTTTATCAGCACCAAGCTCAGCAAAAGCATGGTCTTTAATTGCTTCTAATTCAGATTTTGCTTTCTCAAGCGCAGCGTCTAAGCGTGCAATTTCTGCAGCTTCGTTCGTAATCGTTTTCTTTTCAATGTTAAATTCAGGATTTTCAAGTCTGAAAGCCTTTGCAATAGCAATCCCACTTGATGCAGCGATCCCTTGAATATTAAGAGTCATTATTCTCCTAATCCTTCGTTTTTCATAGTTTCTTCGATAGCTGCTAGTGCTTGAGCTGCATCATCACCATTTGCAGTGATTTTAATTTCTGCGCCTTGTTGAATACCTAAAGACATAACACCCATGATTGATTTTAAGTTAACGTTTTTACCGTTATACTCTAAGTTAATGTCAGCACCAAATTTGCTTGCAGTGTTAACAAGTAGAGTTGCTGGACGAGCATGAATTCCTGAGTCACTAGTTACTTTAAAGATTTTTTCCATAATAATTTATCTCCTTTAAATACAGTATTTTTTAAGTTGTATAGACGTTAGTACTACACCACCTATATTGTATATAATAGGCGATGTTCGGTCAACCACATCGCCCATTATAATTATAAACATTTTGCGTCAATTTCTTACTGAATGTCAATAATAGCTGCTTCGCCCTTCTTAACATTACCTTCTTTTTTCAATTCAACTTGTTGCCCTTGCTCTAAATTTGTAAAAATAATTGGTGTAATAATAGATGGTGCATTTTCTTTTACAAATGCTAGATCTACTTTTAATAAAGGTTGTCCTTGTTTCACTTTATCGCCTTGTGCTACAAGTGCTTCAAAACCTTCACCATTTAATTTTACTGTATCAATACCGAAGTGAATTAGGATTTCTTTTCCACCTTCAGATTGAATACCAATCGCATGTTTTGTTGGGAATACATTAACAATCTCTCCATCCACTGGAGAAACAACTGTTCCTTCCATTGGCTCAATTGCAAATCCATCACCCATCATTTTCCCTGAAAAAACTTGATCAGGTACTTCTGTAATTGGTAAAAGCTTCCCTTCAATTGGAGATACAATTGTTTCATTTGTATCAGCTTTTTGTACAGGTTCTTCTACTTTTACTGGATCTTCTTTTTCAATATGAGGTGTACGACCTGACATAATATCATGAATTTGTGATTTCAATGTATCAGATTTAGGTCCGAAAATAGCTTGAATATTATTTCCAACTTCAAGTACTCCCGCTGCCCCAAGTTCTTTTAAACGATCTTTGTTGACATTTTTTTGTTCATTAACTTGAACACGTAAACGAGTAATACAAGCATCTAAAGAAGCAATATTCTCTTTACCTCCAAGTGCTACTAACACTTCACGAGGAAGTTCACCTGCTTCTGTTTTCCCTGCGCCATCAGCATCTTTTGTTACTTCACGGCCAGGTGTTTTTAAATCCCATTTACGGATTGCAAAGCGGAATCCGAAGTAGTAAATAACTGCAAGTACAAGACCTACAACGATTACCCACCACCATGGTGTACGGTTTTGAAGAACACCGAATAACATGAAGTCAATTAAACCACCAGAGAATGTCATACCAATTTTAACACCTAGAATATGCATTGTCATAAATGATAGACCAGCGAATACAGCATGTATTCCGAATAGTACTGGTGCTACGAATAAGAATGAGAATTCAAGTGGTTCTGTAATACCTGTTAAGAAAGATGTTAACGCAGCAGAACCTAAAATACCAGCTGCTAATTTTTTATTTTCTGGACGTGCTTCATGATACATTGCTAGAGCTGCTGCTGGAAGACCGAACATCATGAACGGATATTTACCTGTTGTAAATGTACCAGCTGTTAATTCTACACCATCTTTTAATTGTGCCATAAAGATCTTTTGGTCACCACGAATTAATTCGCCCGCTGCATTTGTATATTGACCAAATTCAAACCAGAATGGTGAATAGAAAATGTGATGTAATCCAAATGGAATTAATGAACGTTCAATTAATCCAAAAATAAATGCCGCTAACGTTTTATTTGCATCAATCATTTGATGCGAGAACGTATTTAAGCCACCTTGAATCGTTGGCCAAATAAAGCACATTAAAATCCCTAATAATAAAGAGAATGCTGCTGTTGCAATCGGTACGAAACGTTTACCTGCAAAGAATCCTAAGTATGGTGGCAATTCAATATTGAAGTATTTATTATAGCAATATGCCGCTAATATTCCGACGATAATACCACCAAATACTCCTGTTTGTAACGTTGGAATCCCTAATACATTGGCGTAAGCAGGATCTGTAAAACCAATTTTAACTGGATCAGACCCAGTGCTTGTTACTTTCACTAGCTTATCTACTTCTAAGAACACACTCATAGTTTTGTTCATAATTAAGTAGCCAACGAATGCTGCTAATCCAGCTACTCCGTCTCCACCAGCGAGTCCAATCGCTACCCCAACTGCGAATAACAACGCAAGGTTTGCGAAAATAATATCACCAGATTGTTCCATGATTTTGGCAACCATGACAAACCAATCTGCTTTTAAAGCAGGCATGAAATCCGTTAACGTTTCATTTTGAAATGCGTTACCAAACCCAAGTAAAATACCTGCCGCCGGTAAAATCGCTACTGGAAGCATAAGCGCTTTTCCGACCTTTTGAAGAACACCAAAGATCTTCTTAAACATGGAAACCCTTCCTCTCTTATCTATATTGATAATTTTTCGACAAACGCCAAAAAGGCATGAGGAAAAAAAGATAGAACGGTAGCTATACAAAAGGTAGTATGTCCCTTTCCCTAGCTTACATTCCTGGCTTTTCTCCACTCATGCCTGATCGAATCAGTAACACGTGTCAAAAATAGTTTTACGTATAAGTTCACTATTTAAAGCAAACGTTTTCGTTATTTGCCTTAAATTGTTTGTCGAAATTTGTATAACTTTGCATGACTTATTATACTAAATATTTGTAAGCGATTCAATCATTTTTTTTAACGTTTTCATTTTAGACAAAAATAAAATATTTTTACATCTGATCCGCTTTTACTAATCTTTGCAAATGCATCGTTAAATAAATACTTTCCGCTTCATATACAGGTAACTGTAATTCCTTTTGCATTACCTTTACCAATTTCCATGCCAAATTATAGCAAATAGGATACTCTACTCTTAGCAACTCGGCAAACCCTTGCGACTCTTCAACCTTTTCTCCGTTTTTCACTCGTTCAATTGCGTATTGCAGGTGACGAATAAGACGTAGATAATGTATGCTTTCTTGATCTAAGGTAAGGTGTAAATTTGTTTCAATTAAAGAAACCAGCTGTGCAATAAGACGGGAGTTTTGATTAACAGAAGATAAATCAGAGTTTGTTAAAGAGCTATAAATATGCAGAGCTATAAAACCAATTTCCCCTTCCGGAAGTGTAATTTGCAAACGGGAATTCAGGAGTTGCACAACTCCTTGAGCAATTTTATATTCTTCTGGGTACAGCATTTTTGTTTCAACTAAAAAAGGGTTATCTATTGTAAAACCTTGTTTCAGTCGTTTAATTGCAAAAGAAATATGATCTGTTAAGGCAATATGAATATGTTCGTTTAATGGTGACTGCGCCTTCTCTTGAATATACAGCATAATATCGTTCATCAATTCAATTAACTTTTCGCTCACATGTGGCACTAAAAGCTTATATTGTTCACGGTCACGTTCATTTTTTAAAACAAACATTTTTTCAATTTGTTCCGCTTCTAACACATCTTTTGTTTTTTTCCCAAACCCAATTCCCTTGCCAATCACTACTACTTCCTCATGTTCCGGATGGCTCGCAATGATGACATTATTATTTAAAACTTTTTTAATTTCTAGATAATTATTCATATAACACCACCCTCGTACTTAAATAGCCTGCTTTTATGTTACAGAACATCCTTCTTTTTCGTCAATGCAAAACATCTACCATTTTAGAAAAAGTCATTTTTTAGACATGACTGCACAAGATGCGTATAATGTAAGAGCGAATGTACATAGAAAGGAGCAAAGCAACATGATTAAAATGTTTGTAAGCGATATTGATGGTACAATGATGCAACATGGAGGCATCATTGATCAAGAAGATATTGCCGCACTTCGTAGTCTCGCAGAGCAAGATGTAATTCTTTGTTTCGCCTCTGGCAGGCTTGATAATGAAATCGCTGGTTTAATGAAAGAGGTTGGTACTCATTTTCACCGCATCAGTGTGAACGGTGTCTTTGTGTATACGCATGAAAATAAACAGCTATTGTCAGCGACATTTGATTCAAATATTTTACCTGACTTGTTAGCTATGACAAAAGAGGAACCTTATTTTCGTTATGTAAGTGATGAACATAATTATTACATCGAAGAAAAAACACCTTTTATCCATGAACTTGAAAAACAAGTTACAATGACTTCTGTTGAAGAACCAAATTTATTACAAAAAATTGATGACACAATCTTCCCAAATAAAATTTCTGTTGGTGGCATAAAAGAAGACTTACAAGCCCTTCAGAAAAAAATCGATGAAGAATTCCATGGGAAAGTCAGTACTTTTATTTCAGCTGAACAATGCTTAGATGTTATGCCACCAAATATTAGTAAAGGATCGGCTATCTCTGTTTTATTAGAAGAATTTCAAATAAAACCTGAAGAAATTGCTTGTATCGGTGATTCTTACAATGATATTCCTATGTTCAATCTAACACCTCATAGCTTTGCCATGTCACAAGCTGACGATGCAGTGAAAGAACATGCACATTATGTCGTAGAGTTTGTTAAAGACGCTGTCGAACACGTGGTAACTTACAATTCAAAACAAAACAAAAATACGACTCACTCCATATAAGGATGAGTCGTATTTTTATTTCTCTACATACCCAATGAATCGAGAGTTTCATGTATTTTACAAAATAAAGTATGTTACTTGTTTCGTGAAATATTCGTAATAAACTTATAACGATCTCCACGATAAATACATTTCACGTATTCTAACGGTAATTCGCCTTCTGCATATGACCATTGTCGCATTACAAGCACAGGTGCTTTTTTAGGTATATGCAGATGTTCCGCTTCATCATCTGTTGCAATTGACGCTTCAATTGCTTGGGTAGCACGAACAAGTTTAAAGCCTAACTTTTTCTCTAAATGTTCGTATAAAGATTGTTGCAGAATTTCTTCGTTAATATCTTTTACAAGAGTTGGCGACAAATATGCCGTCTCAAAGGCAATCGGTTCGTCATCAGCTAAGCGAATACGCCTCACTTCATATACCGATTCCCCCTCTTGAATTCTAAGCCGGTCTGCTATTTTAGCAGTAGCTGGAACTAGGCGGAAGCTTAATAACTGACTGCTTGGTTTCATACCACGGGAGAGCATATCCTCTGTAAATCCCGTCATTCCTTGCAGTTTCTGCTCCACTTTTGGAAGTTGAACGAACGTTCCAATTCCACGTTTTCGATATAAATACCCTTGTTCCACTAAGTTATTAATTGCCTGTCTGATTGTCATGCGACTTACTTCGAACTTATCACAAAGTTCATTCTCAGATGGAATTTTATCTCCCGGCGTCCATTCACCGTCCTCAATTAGCTGTTTCACCCACTCTTGAATCTGATAATAGATCGGAAATGGTGAATACTTGTCGATGTTCATCAGCAATCGCCTCACTGCATAAAGATAGAGCTTCTGGATCAGCAATTACGGTTACATTCGGATGACGTTGCAACACTGTAGCAGGGCACGCTTCGCTATACTCACCTTGCAATAATTCCTTGATCGCTTCTGCTTTTTTTGGTCCCATAGCAACAAGTAGAATTTGCTTTGCTTTCATAATGCTTCCAATCCCCATTGTAATTGCATGAGTTGGCACATCTTCTTCTTTTTCGAAGAAACGAAGGTTTGCTTGGCGTGTAGACTCTGTTAATTCTACAATGTTAGTTGGAGAATCAAAAGCTGTTCCTGGCTCGTTAAATCCGATGTGACCGTTTTCACCGATTCCAAGAATCTGTAGGTCAACTGGGTTAGCTGCTAGAATGCTTTCATAGCGCTTGCACTCTTCTTCTAAATCACTTGCCATCCCATTTGGTACATAAGTTTCTTTAAATGGAAGATGATCAAACAACTGTTCTTGCATAAAGTAATGATAGCTGTTTTTATCTTCGTGTGGTAAATTTACGTACTCATCTAAGTTTACAGTGGTTACACGGCTTGTATCAAGTTTATTTTTTCGCATTTCTGCATAAATCCCAAGTGGTGAGCTTCCTGTAGCCATTCCTAATGTTGGATTTTCTTTTGATTTTACAACTTCTTCAATTAATTTATAACCCGCTTCTGCCAATTCTTCTGGAGTTTTCACAACAAGAATATTCATCTATTTACTTCCCTTCCTTCATATGAATTCCTAATCGAACTGTATCATATACATGTAAATCTTCAGTCATGACAACAAAGTCTGCATCTTTCCCTGCTGCTAATGTACCTTTATTTGTTAATCCAAATTCTTCTGCTTGGTTAACTGATGTCATCAAAACAGCATCATCAATAGAACAGCCTGTAAATTCAATTACATTTCGGAATGCTTGGTCCATTTTCAAGATACTACCAGCTAACGTTCCGTCTTCTAAACGAGCACTGCCATCTTTTACGTGTACAGGCTGTCCACCAAGTTCATATAATCCGTCTTCTAAACCTTTTGCACGCATCGCATCAGTAATGACACTTATTTTTTTAGGACCTTTTAATTTATATGCTAATTTCACCATGTCTGGGTGAATGTGAATACCATCTGTAATAACTTCAACCATTACATCTGGGTTCAATAACACATGACCAACAACACCTGGTTCACGGTGATGTAAACCACGCATTTGATTGTATAAGTGTGTAGCGTGTGTAATATTTCTATTTTTTAATTGTGCATCAATTGCATCTGTATGCCCTATTGTACCAACAACACCAGTTTCAGCAAGATACTGTTCAAACTCTGCCGCACCCTCTTCTTCTGGTGCATAGGTTACTAATTTAATTAGATTACCGCTTGCTTCTTGCCATTGTTTAAATTGTTCAATATTCGCAGGAACGATATGCTCAAGTGGCTGTGCTCCTGCACGTTTTTTTGAAACATATGGTCCTTCTAAATGGATATATTCAAAATGCGCTCCTTTTTCTTTCGCTTCTTTTGCAGCACTTAAAGCTGCTTCAATTGCTTCTGGAGCCTGTGTCATTGTTGTTGGGAAGTAAGTTGTAACCCCTTCTTTTAACATTTCTTTACCTAGAGTTACCAATCCATCGCTATTTGCATCCATCGCATCAATATCGTATCCACCATGAATATGAACATCGATCATACCTGGAATCACAATTTTTCCTTCTGCATCAAAAACAGTTTCATTTTCTTGTGATACATATTGAGCCATCAAACCAATTTCTTCAATTTTTTCTGCGTAACGAATAAATCCACTTTCCATTACCTCGTGACCTGTATAAATTTTGGCGTTGATGACAACTTGCGTTTTCATTTTCATCGATCCTTTCCCATGAAATACCTACTTGTTATTATTACCTATTTGCCTAATTCCATCTTAATATATACACGAGTAGTTGTCTATACATTATAAATAAATTTCCTCTTTTATGATTAAAAAAGGAAATTTATTTTTCTTCTCTCATTATAATATATATTATTCACTTTTTCCAAAAGGAGACAGTGAACCTTTTATGAAATTTGGTAACGATTCCTTATTTTATTTAGATATATAACAGTAAGAATAGTGATTTACTTTAATAATGGAAGTCGCACATTAGGCCACATTATAATATGCTCTCCATTCGTTTCAATTTCTACCGTTCGTTTATCCGTTGTATAGGTCATCACACCATATCTCTTTAACCTTTTTATTACACTTTGATGTGGATGCCCATATGGATTTTTTTTATCATAAGAAATAATAGCGAATTGAGGATTTGCCTTATCTAAAAATTGTTCACTGGTTGACGTATATGAACCGTGGTGTCCTACTTTTAAAACATCTGCATGTACATCATACTGCTTTATTATTTTCTTTTCAGTTTGTATATCCGCATCTCCCATTAATAAAAAATCAGCTTTACCATATCGAACTTTTAAAACAATTGATGATTCATTATTTTCATTTTTTGACTTTCCATTATTTAATACCTGGATTGAAACTTTAGGATCTAACGGGATATGCTGTCCTTGTTTTACACGAACAAACGGAATACCCCTCTTCTTAATATTATTCCTATACGTATGATATGTAAAAGAACTATAGGTTTTGCCGCTATCTAATATAAGTGACACTGGCATTTGTTCTATAATCGGTATAAGCCCGCCTATATGATCCATATCTGGATGAGTCCCTACCACAACGTCTAAATGATTGATTCCCTTTTCAATTAATTTTTGAATGATTACCTCTCCAGCCTCATAAGGTCCTCCATCGATTAACATTGTTTGACCATTAGGTAAAATAATAAGTGTAGCATCACCTTGTCCTACCTTAAAAAAACTCACTTTCATTCTTCCTAAATGCGGACGTTGCATGGAAAAAGAGGACGCAGTATGAACAGACGTCATATATCTTTTGGCAGATGTGCTGTTTAATGAAAAACATAATAAAACAGAAACTAGCAATAGAATAATCCGTACACCTTTCATAATTCGTCTCCTTTTTTCATTTAGTATGGCACGAGGCATATTTCATATACAAAAAAAAGCTTAGCAATGTGCTAAGCTACGATTTTGACAGTTCCTGCAAGGAGCCAAAGAATAAGTCTGCTTCATTCATTTGTTCATTTTCTTCTGAAAGGGTCGGTAAATCATCTAATGTTTGAAGTCCAAACGTATCTAAGAACTCTTTCGTAGTACCATATAAAATAGGGCGCCCTGGTCCTTCTGCCCGACCCGTTTCTTTTATAAGTAAGTGTGAAACCAATGTTTGCAATGCTCGATCTGTTTTCACACCACGAATCTCTTCCATTTCAGTTCTTGTAATCGGCTGACGATAGGCAACAATCGCCAATGTTTCAAGAGCTGCCTGGGAAAGAGGCGCAGCTGTTGGTGTATCCATTAGCTTTTGATAATAAGGCGCGTGTTCTTTTTTCGTGGCAAGACGATACACTTTTGCAAATTGTACAATTTGCAAACCTCGCTGTACACCTTCACATTTCCTTTGCATTTCCTCAATAATCTTAATTACATCTTCCACTTCAATCTCAAGTACTTTTGCAATTTGTTCCGGGTAAATCCCTTCATCACCCGCAACAAATAAAAGCCCCTCAATAATTGCCATCTGTTCTTTTCTATCCAACGTATAATCTCCTTTCCCATATCTTTCCATACAAAAATATCCATGGCAAAAACCGAATCACAGTATATTGCGTCCGGTCCAACACTCCTTCTATTGTTCCCAAACAAGATGATGTGAAACTTTGATCAGTGGGGTATTTCCACTGATCATTAGCTCTCACTAATCAAATACTTACTGCTAGTTTTCCTCGCAATCTTGAAATCGGTATTTTACTAAGCTTTAGAGCGAGTCAAAAAGATTTCATCAAAATTGTGTTCTTGCTCAATAATAATTTGTTGGTTTTTCATAAGTTCGAGTACAGCTAAAAACGTTACTACCATTACTTCGCGCTCTTCATCAACAAATAAATCATAAAAACTTTGGCGTCCTTCAGCTGTTTCTAATTGCTGTAAAATATCACTCATACGTTGTTCAATCGGTATTTCTTGACGAGTTATCCGCGTTGTTACTGGACGTTTTGATTTTTTACGACGCATAAGTTTTTGAAATGCTGCTAACATATCATACAGTGTGACATCGAGAGGTAAACTTGTCTCCTCTTCTTGCTGAAACGATGTAAAATCGATTGGTGGACGTGTATAAAGTTGTGCTCTTTCTTGTTCTCTCTCTTTTAATTCAGCAGCAACTTGCTTATATTTTTTATATTCAATTAACCGCTCCATCAACTCTTGACGGGGATCATCTATAAAGTCTTCACCATTATCAGGTACATCTTCCTCTTGTTTCGGTAACAGCATTTTACTTTTAATTTGCAATAGCGTTGCAGCCATCACCAAATACTCACTTGCAACATCCAGTTGCAATTCTTTCATCGTATGAATATAAGATAAATACTGCTCTGTAATTTCCGCTACAGGAATATTATATATATCGATTTCATAACGATGAATTAAGTGTAACAATAAATCTAAAGGCCCTTCAAAAGCCTCTACTTTAAAATTATATTGCACAAAGCATCCCACCACATTTTTTCTATAACAACATAAGTATAGAGCATACTTATGTTCTATCCAACCTTTTTAAGAAATTTAGTTAAAAATAGACATCTGCCCATGCAACAATGCCCACCCCTTCATATGATAAAAGTGTAGTAAGTTCAATGTAGGAGGTAAAAAACTATGGGCCATGTTGATTGTGGTTTTCACGGCGGTTTCGCTTTGCTTGTTGTGCTCTTTATCTTATTAATCATTGTAGGCGCGGCTTGCTTCTGCTAATGCAGAATATAATAAACGGCTAGAGATTCTCTAGTCGTTTATTATTTATCTCGCAGTTTTGAAAAAATAAAGGCGTTAGAACTTTCCCCTACTCACATTACAGCTTCGCTTCATGATACACTGTACGTAAGACCGTTTAGACAGGAGCGAAAAGAATGTACCCTACTGCATACATACAGTTTTTAATTCATTTTCATGGAGATTACGATTACTTTGAATGTCACGAAGTACTAGAAGAATATTGGAAATTAAAACCACGAGGAGAGCGTGACAGCTACTGGGTTGGTTTTATTCAAATAGCAGTTTCTTTATACCATCACAGACGCTCGAATTGGAATGGTTCAATACGAATGATGAAAAGCGCCATTGCTATTTTAAAAAAAGAAAGTCAACAAGTACACAAATTAGGTCTTGATCACCCTAAACTTTTAACTATTTTGCAAAAACAATTACAGTCTATTCAAAGGAAAGAACCTTTTACACCTATATTTTTACCTTTCTCAGATCCTTTTTTAGAAAACACATGCTTGCAATTGTGTACAGAAAAAAGGATTCCTTGGAAAGATGCTCATTCGCTAGCTACTGAGTACATTATCCATAAACATAAATTGCGGGACAGAAATGATGTAATTGCCGAACGAAACAAGCAACTAAAAAAGAGAAAGCAGAGATGACATGTTTTCTATCTCTGCTTTCATGAATGTATATTCTGTTCAACTTCCTTACACTTTTCGCAAAAACTAGCAGTTTGTTCATTACCACAAATTGTAACACCTTGAAACTTATTTTTTAACTCTTGTACCATTTTCGTACCAATCCCCATGTGACGATGTGATGGATTTACACTAAGATGTTGAATCTCTAATACATTTTTTTCATTGATAATTCCAACTATCCCAACAAAATCATCATTTTGTTTCCACAAATACAGTTGCCAACTATCATTTTTATCATATTCTTTCATTGTTAATTGTAAAGTTTTTACATCTTTTTCAGTCGGCATAAAAGAAAGAAGCCCCATTGCAATCTTTTCATAACTTTTTTTAAAACGAATTAACATAAACCTTATCCCTTCTTACAAAAGTTATAAACCATATATCCCCTCTACCACTATTTCTACCTCATATCCATTCTACAATATTTTCACTATAGTGAGAAGGGCTACCAAAACAACTTGATAATCATACAAAGAGAGTTTAGGAAAGTCAAATGTATAGTATTCCTTTATTTTCACTAATAAAGGAAACTTTTCTCATTGAGAATTTAATTTTCTAAAACGAATGAATAAACTCCGTCTAATTTTTTATCTTCTCGTAGAACTCATTGAACTACAAAGTTTATTGACCGTGAATAGCGAAATAAAACTTCTCTGTATCCTATGTATTTTTGCAAAAATAGTTCTATTGCTAACAGTTTAGTCAGCTATAAGAACTTTATCCTTTACTCTCTCTTATCATTTACTGCACGTTGCTTACAAATTCCTGTTTATAGAGTAAAACTTTTCTTATTTAAGTTTTTTCTCTACTTGCCACTACAAACATTGAACAAAGCAAAACTTTATCCCCAAATATTTCCTATCTCGCCTTAATATCTTCTGAAATTTTTGAATGATGATTATATAACAACGAAAAAAAGAAAAAGAGAGCACAGTGCTCTCTTCAACTTACTCTTCCCAAACTTTAACTTCTTTCATTGTATCGCCTTGACGCATATTTAATACTGTTTCAATACCACTTGTCACTTTACCAAATACAGTATGTACACCATCTAAATGTGGTTGCGGCTCATGAACGATAAAGAATTGGCTACCACCTGTATTACGGCCAGCATGTGCCATAGAAAGTGATCCAACTACATGTCTATGAGGATTTCCATCAGTTTCACATGGAATTGAGTAACCTGGGCCACCTGCTCCTGTTCCTGTTGGGTCTCCGCCCTGGCTTACAAAACCAGGAATCACGCGGTGGAATGTAACTTCGTTATAAAATCCTTGATCTGCTAATTTTTTAAAGTTTTCAACTGTTTTCGGTGCTTCTTCTGGGAAAAATTCCAATTCGATTTTTTCACCATTCTCCATTAATATGTATCCTAAAGTTTTCATACGTGTATGTCTCCTTTCAACTATCTCAGCACTATATTACCATATTCGTGCTCAGAAACAAAAAGAATCCGACAATCCGTATGCTTCTTTTTTAAAATCAGCAAGAAGACGGATGACAAATTTTAAAAATATACTATAATTACTGTGTTGCCCGCAAATTCCAGAAAGAGAAAGGGAGCGATTTTTCGTGAAAACGAAACTATTAGCTCTGCTATTAGCTGTCACGGTATTCATTATGCCAACAGCTTCATTTGCAGACATAATTGAGGGAGAATCAATCGTTACATTAGGAGAAAATTTATCTGAACAACAAAAACAAGATCTTTTAAAAGAAATGAAGGCACCTAAAGATGCGCAAATTATTACTGTATCTAATGCGGAAGAACATAAATTTCTAGAAGGTATCGTTCCAAAAGCGCAAATTGGTACGAGAGCGATTTCTTCTTCTATGATTACGTATACAAAACCAGGATCTGGTCTTATTGTACGAGCAAAAAACATTAACTGGGTAACAGATGCAATGTACACAAACGCACTTATTACAGCAGGTGTTAAAGATGCAGAAATTCAAATCACTGCACCATTTAAGGTATCAGGAACAGCTGCTTTAACAGGCTTAATGAAAGCTTACGAAACAACAGCGAATAAAGAAATTCCTGAAGAAGTAAAAAAAGTAGCCAATGAAGAGATGGTACAAACCGCGAAACTTGGTGACAAAATTGGTGAAGAAAAAGCTGTTCAGCTCGTTGCAAAAGTAAAAGAAGAAATTGCCAAAGAACAACCCAAAACAACAGAGGATTTACGTGCACTGATTCAAAAAATTGCGGATCAACTTGGCATTACCCTAACAGATGAACAGTTAGATAGTTTAGTTTCACTCTTTGATAAGATGAAAAATTTAAATATCGATTGGAACCAAGTTGGTAGTCAATTAGATAAAGCGAAAGAACATGTTTCAGCTTTCTTAGGATCTGAGGAAGGCCAAGGTTTCTTAGATAAAGTAAAAGATTTCTTCTCTAGTATCATTGATTTTATTAAATCATTATTTAAGTAATAAAAAGCTCGTCAATGACGAGCTTTTTATTATACAAGTAGCGGTAATTTCATAATGGCTTCTTCTACAGAACGAACAACATGGTTCGCTTTTCCCTTCACATACGGGTGTGCATGATGAAGAGTAAATGAATGCGGTGTTACTGCAAACATAGAAATATCATTAAAAGAATCACCAATACATGCTACTTCATTCGCTTCAATTTTCAAATGCTCCATTAAACGTTTCAAAGCCTTCCCTTTACTCACACCTATTGGCATAATATCAACATAACATTTTCCAGAAATAAAAATTTCAGCTTGTTCCTGAAAGGTTTCTCTTAATTCTTGATCTAATGCTACAATTTTTTCTTCTGCTCCATACACAAATAACTTCGCAGGATGGACTGTCTTACCAAATTCTTCTTCCAATGCTTCTACTTCAGCAATATGCACGCTCATAGATTCTTCAAAAACATGATGATGTTCATTTTTCTTTTTCGTATATCGCTGCTCTTTTGCGCACACAATGTCAGCTAGTTTTTTTTCATGTATATATCGATATATTTCCTGGGCAACTTCATCATCAAATGTTGATTCATGAAATATTTGTCCGTTTGGCAATAACATCGTAGCTCCATTTAATCCTGTCGTATAATATGGAAAGGCGAATTTCCTAACCGCATCGTGAATCCGATGTGTAAAACGGCCAGAAGCAAAGCAAATATTTGTCCCTTTTTCTGCTAACCAACAAAGTGCTTTTTCATCTTCCTTATGAATATTGCTTACATTATAAACAAGTGTATCGTCTAAATCGCTTACAAATAATTTGATCATTCTCTCTTCCCCTTTCATACACAATATCTACTCTAAGTGTACGAAAAAAATGTTGTGTTTTTGTTAAAAAACGATAAATTTATAATGAAAAATAAGCAGGAATATACTCCTGCTTATTTTTGTCTACGTATATTTTGTGGATGTACAATGCTTGGACGCACTTTCAAACTAGAAATGGTCGGGCGTAATAAAATTTTTGTTAATGCCCCCCAATCAAATGGTAGGAATGGCCATAGATACGGTGTTTGTAAACTTTTAATCGATGTTAAAAACAAGAGTAACGTCGTCATCCCAATAACGAATCCTATTTCATGGAAAAAACCAGTTAAAATAACAACAAATAATTTCCCTAGTTTATTTCCAAGTCCTAATTCATAACTCGGTGTCGCATATATCCCAATCATCGAAAGAGCTGTATATAAAATAACTTCAGGAACAAATAGCCCAACATCAATTGCAATTTGTCCAATTAAAATCGCTGAAATTAAGCCGGCAGCTGATGATAGAGGGGTTGGCGTATGAATCGATGCCATCCTTAAAAATTCGAGTCCAATATCTGCCATAAGAATTTGCAATAAAATGGGTAAATGTGTCATTTTATTCGGTCCAATAAAAGCTAGGTTTTCCGGTAATAATGTTGGATCTAAAACAAATACGAGCCAAAAAGGCATCAAAAACAATGAAAATAAGATACCAACAAATCGTATCCATCGTAAAAATGTACCAACCGCTGGATTTTGTCTAAACTCTTCTGCATGCTGTACATGATGAAAATAAGTTGTTGGTGTAATCATCACACTTGGAGATGTATCAACGATAACTAACACATGTCCCTCGAGCAAATGAGTCGCTGCTACATCTGGTCTTTCTGTATAACGAATGAGCGGGAAAGGATTGTATCCTTGCTTTACTAAAAATTCTTCAATCGTTTTGTCAGCCATCGTAATTCCATCTACTTCAATATTCTCTAGTTCTTGCTTAATGATCTTTACCAAATCTGGATTAGCAACATCCTGAACATACGTAATACAAATATCCGTTTGTGACCGATCCCCAACCCGAATAATTTCGTTTCGAAGGCGTGGATCACGAATACGCCTTCTTATTAGTCCTGTATTCACAATAATATTTTCTACGAAACCATCCCTTGCCCCACGTACCACTTTTTCTGTATCTGGCTCTGTCGGTGTTCGTCCTGGATAACTGCGGACATCGATTGCGAAGGCCTCTGTTTCACCTTCTACAAAAATTATAATAAGGCCAGATAATACTTGTACCATCACCTCATCCATCGTTTTTACTTTACTTACTTGTTGATGAATAAGTCGATTTTCTAAAAGCTTAACTGTATCTTCTTCCACATCTCTGATCTCATTTGTATCGACTGCTTCTTCTAAAATATGGATGATATAGTTGGTATCACACAATCCATTTACAAATAATACACCGATTTCTTTATCAAGAATTTGAAACTTACGAATGCCGACATCAAATGTGACGCCAAGTCCAGCTGTTTGTTTTAAATAATTTTCATTATCACTCAAAAAAGAAGAAATCGGAATATTAACTTTCTTCTGTTTTATCATAAAACCCACTCCTTTCTAAAATTAATTGAATTGCTTTTTTAGTAATTGGTGATCCTCGCTCCCATTCATCATTTCCACACATCTTCCCAACATCACCAATCCCAACAATAACTGGGACATTTAATTCATCTAAACAATAAATCGTATCCCCATTAATTCTGCCAATTTCACCATCAGGAAGTCCGAATTTATCAACACCATATTCTGTTAATCTGCCTTCTCGATCTACACTGATATCTACACGAGCCCACTCCAGGCGGTGTGTATTAGATGCAACAGCTAAAATACCAAGAACATCAATTTGTTTATGCATTGCCACATATTTTAACGCCTTTTCACCGGAACCTTCTCCTATAAATCCACTATCATCAAACATGACAAATACAGGGTCATATGGCGTTTGCATAATTAGCTCCATAATCTTTTTTCCTGTCAATTTCGTTGGATTGCTTTGCGATGCAGAAATACACCGGCCTCCAAATTCCTTTGCTAACAGCTCAATTACTCGCTTTGCATATTCATCTCCATCTGTCACCAAAATAACCCTTCGTCTCATTTGATTTATCCTTTCGGTTTACATATAAGTGCTATAAAGAACGAAAATAATATCGCCGCTGAAATCCCCGCGGAAGTTAAACTAAACATGCCAATTCCGATTCCTAAATAACCATGTTTCTCTGCCGCCTCTAATGCCCCATGTAAAAGGGAATGCCCAAAACTTGTAATGGGAACGGTTGCTCCAGCACCAGCAAATTTTATGAGCTTATCATATAGTCCAAAACTATCTAAAATAGCTCCAGCTACTACAAAAGTTGCCATTAAATGAGCAGGTGTTAATTTTGCAAAGTCCAACAAAATTTGTCCTACTACACAAATGGCTCCTCCAACGATAAATGCATATATAAAATCCACAACTTCACACTCCTTTTACCCTTTCAAATACAACACCGTGTGCAATTGTTGGAATTGTTTCTTTTTGTTGTATCATAACCGGGCTTAATAATGCTCCTGTTGCAACTACAAAAATACGCTGTAAATTTCCTTTTTGCATTTCTTGTAGTAAATGTCCGTATGTTACAACCGCTGAACAAGCACAACCACTTCCACCTGCAAAAACCTCTTCTTGATCCTCGTGATAGATCATTAATCCGCAATCATTATATATATTCCCTAGATCATACCCTTCCTCAAGTAGCAGTTGCTTCGTAATCGGTGCCCCAACACCTGATAAATCACCTGTAACGATAAGATCATAGTCCGCTGCACTTCTCCCTAAATCTTCAAAATGCTGTTGAATTGTATGAGCTGCAGCTGGCGCCATTGCCGCTCCCATATCAAATGGATTCGTAATTCCTAAATCCTGTACTTTTCCAATCGTCGCAGCCGTTATTTTAATAGCACTTCGCTCTTTACTAATTAAAGCTGTGCCTGCTCCAGTCACAGTCGAAGTTGCTGTCCCAGGTCTTTGACCACCATACTCTGTCGGATAACGAAATTGTCTTTCAGCTGTTGCATTATGACTACTTACTGTCGCGATTACACGGTTAGCAAAACCACCATCAATAAAAGCTGAGCCAACTGCCAAAGTCTCCATCGATGTTGCACACGCACTAAACATACCTAAAAAAGGAATACCCAGCTCGCGAGCGACGTAATTTGCTGTCACTGTTTGGTTTAATAAATCACCTGCTAAAAAAAAATCAATTTGCGAAGGCCTTATATCCCCTTTTTGCATGACCTGGTGAATCGAATCATTCATCAATCTTCTTTCAGCCAGCTCCCAATTTTCTTCCTCACAGTGCAAGTCATTATATGAAATATCAAAACACTTTCCAAGAGGACCTTCCGCTTCTTTTGGACCGACAGCAGTACCTGTTGCATTCACAAATATATGATTTTGAAATACCCATGTTTGCTTCCCTGTCAATCTCATATCTAGTCTCCTTTAAGACATCCAAAGTTTAAACGTATACCTGATTAGGCCAACAATGTATGCTCCAACAACTCCAAATACAATTACACTTCCAGCAAGCTTAAACATATTTGTAGCAACTCCGAGTACAATTCCCTCACTGCGATGCTCCATTGCCGCACTTGCCATTGCATTTGCAAACCCAGTAACAGGAACTGCTGAGCCCGCCCCTCCGAATTGACCGATTTTATCATACACACCAAATCCAGTTAATGCGGCTGATAATAACACAAGCGTCGCTACCGTAGGGTTTCCCGCATTTTGCTCACTGAAGTGAAAATAATGCATATAAAATTTCATCAAGCATTCCCCTACTGTACAAATCAGTCCCCCTACAACGAACGCTTTTACACAATTCATCACATAGTTTGGCTTTGGATGATAATCTTTTACTTTATTTATGTAATCATCTTTTAATTTATCTTGTGTCATCTTGATGCCTCCTACCTTGCAAAATAAATCCAATGAAATAAAGAGCCCATTACCTTTCCAAGTACAAGTGCAACGAGTAAAATGACAATCTTCCCATCTACCCCTACCCGTTTTGCTAATATAGGTAAAACATTTAATACTTCTGTCAAAGCCGCAGCAAGCATACCAATAAATGTTCCACAAAATAAGCCAAGTAAAATGAGCCAATACTGAGAGGCTTGAAAGGTTATATTTCTTAAACTGCACCATGCTCCAGCCAAAGAACCACCAATTACAGCCCATTCAAAAAATTGAATACGATGGCCACTCCTTGTTAACTGAGCTAATCGTGGGATGACACCAAGCACAGCTAAAAATGCAACATATCCTCCTCCAACTGCAATCCCACCAGCAAGCCCAATTACTATCACCAAACCACACTCAATCATCTGCAATTTGTTTTGCACTCTCTTTATTTTCATTGATCATGACATATTGATCGAGTGACTGTTGATATTGGAACATTTCCACTTCTAACGGACTTGGCTCTTCATTAATTCGTTTTTGAAACACATGATTAAAAAATAGGACCATCCCTAATCCCAATCCTAAAGAATACGGAACTTGAAATAGGAGCGGTTTATAATTGATTTCTCCTGTAATCATGTAATATAGGCGTCCATGTACTTGTTGCATACTGACATCTTCATGAAAATAAATAATCGCAAGAGCCGCCCCGACAAAAAGTAACATCCAAACTAGTCCAAAGAAAATAGGGTGTACTTTCTTTTTTTCATAGACGATTTCAACAAGTGTTTGTCCAGGACCAAATAAATTAATTTGTATATGCTGCGTAGTTTGTTGAATCACTTGAATAATTTTCATCGCATCAATTACGACATGTGTTTTATCACGTTTTGTGATTTTATAGACGAGTTGCTTTTTTATTTTTTCTACTACACCAGACTCTCCAACTACTTGTGCAATATCTTCAATCTTCACCTCATATGAAGGGGATACTTGCAGACGATTTCGCATTTTGAGATAGATTGTTCGCTCCACTCCATTCACCTCTTCACTATTCCTTGTAGTTGTAGTATGGTTTCTGGAAAATTTTCTAATACAACTTTTTTATAAAATGAAACTGTGCACAGTGGATTTTTCTCAACAATCACTCAGTAAATAAAGCGAATGTATCATTTTAAAATCGTTATTTTCATATTTTGAGCTTTCAGGTGAGGTTTATTAATTAATAAAGAAAAAAACATCCGCACCATTGTGGCGCAGATGTTTTTTCTTTATGCCTTCTTTTTTTAAATAAATTTAAAATACTTAAAGCTAATCCTCCCCAAATGACTACAATTCCAATCACCATCATCATAATTGCTGATCCACTCATCACGAAACACCTCGATTTTTCCATTCTTTTTCAAGCTGGGCAGAATCTGAATGTATTTGTGCATTCCATTTTTTAAGCTAATAATTAATGCAATGACAAGAAACGCTGCTGCCAAAGCCCACCCATACGTCACAACAAATTGTGTCGGATAATCACCATAGTTCTTTTGAATGTTTTGAATCGTACCATCAATAAGCATATAGCCTAACATAATCGGTGTAATAACGAGTAAACTAACCCTCCAAAATGTTCCTAACTTTATATCTGATACAAAGTTAGCATGATTTTGATACATCGGTAAGCGACGAAGGATAAGTCCTACCGTAACAATTTCTACTAGTGCAATTACAATTAATCCAAAGTTATTAGCAAAATAATCGACAACATCTAAAAACATAAGTCCACCACGTGTTGCAAACATAAGAGAAACCAATACGAGAAGGGTACCCATAATTCCAATTGTCTTCTCGCGGCTTAAGCTGAATTTCTCAGATACAGCTGCAAGACATACTTCCGCTAACGAGATAAGTGATGTAATACCAGCTACCGTTAAAGAAAGAAAGGAAGAATAATACTCCAAATAATGGTGACATCGGTAACTCGTTAATAATTTGCGGGAATACAACAAACGCGAGTCCAACGCCAGCGCTCGCTACTTTATCAACTGGTACCCCCATGTTATTTGCCATAAAACCGAGTGCTGCAAACACACCAATTCCAGCTAACAATTCAAATCCTGAGTTCGCAAAACCAGTAATAAAAGCGTTATTTGTTGTATCAGAATTCTTCGGTAAATAACTAGAATACGTAATCATAATTCCGAATGCTAATGATAAACTAAAGAAAATTTGTCCGTAAGCAGCAAGCCATACTTTTCCATCTAAAATACGACTCCAATCTGGTTTAAAAAATGCATCAAGCCCTTGCATCGCCCCTTCCATCGTAACAGCACGAACAACAATAATTAGAAACATCACAACAAGCAAAGGAATAAAAATACGGTTTACAACTTCAATTCCTTTCTTTACTCCTTTAAATGCCACACCAAGTACAATAATCCAAACGAGCGCAAGTGGTATTAATACTTCTGGGACAAGACCGCCAAATTGCCCTGGCTTATCCGCAACATGTAAGTACTCTTTAAATAAAAAGCCTTCTGTATCTTTTCCCCACGCCCCACTTATAGCAAAATACGTATAAGAAATCGACCATGCAATAATAACAGCATAATACGTGGAAACAATAAATGTAACAGCCATTTGCCACCACCCAATAAATTCAGCACGTGGATTAATGCGAAAGAATGTAAGTGGTGCTGAGCCACGGTGACGATGTCCAAGAGTAAATTCAAAAGCTAATAATGAAATACCAGTCGTTAATAATGCAAATAAGTACGGTAAAAAGAATGCGCCCCCTCCGTTTTCATACGCAGTATACGGAAAACGCCATATATTCCCTAGTCCAACAGCAGAACCGATTGCTGCAAAAATAAATCCAGCCCTCGTTTCCATGCTTCTTTCCCCCTTTATGACAAGTTTATACTTGGATTATATTTAAAATTTACCAAATTATCAATAAATTCTGTAAATTTTTCCAAATGATTGAAATTTTTTGATTTTGGAAAGGATAACAACAATAACATAAGATACAACTTTTTCATGTTTTTTTGCTTCTGCCCAATCTTATGTGAAATAACACTCCCTTCTAGTCCAAAACAAAAAATCGAATAGATGGCTATTCATCTATTCGATCTTTCATCTGTTTTAATATTTTCTTTTCAAGCCTTGATACTTGAACTTGTGAAATTCCAATTCGCTCCGCTACTTCTGATTGAGTTTGATCTTTATAATAGCGCAAATATACAATTAAACGTTCGCGCTCATCTAGTTCTCTAATTGCTTCTTTTAAAGCGATTTTATCAAACCATTTCGTTTCTGTTTGATCTGCAATTTGATCTAATATCGTAATGGGATCCCCATCATTTTCATAAACCGTTTCATGTATTGATGATGGAGCACGGCTCGCTTCCTGCGCAAGAACAACTTCTTCTGGCGTCAGCTCAAGCGCCTCTGCTACCTCATTAATCGTTGGAGCCCTTCCATATTCTTTAGAAAGCTCATCTTTCATTTTTCGAATTTTATTTCCAGTCTCCTTTAAAGAACGACTTACTTTCACCGATCCATCATCACGCAAGAATCGCTGTATTTCTCCAATAATCATTGGAACTGCATAGGTTGAAAATTTCACTTCGAAAGACAAATCAAATTTGTCTACCGACTTCAAGAGTCCAATACATCCAATTTGAAATAAATCATCTGGTTCATATCCTCGATTGAGGAACCGTTGTACAACTGACCATACAAGACGCATATTACTTTGGACTATCGTATCCCTCGCCCCTTGATCTCCATCTTGACTTTTTTGAATTAACGCTTTTAACTCGTGGTCCTTTAACTGAGGTTTCTTTTTCTCATTTCTGACCTCTATGTCCATAGGCAATTCTCCTTAATTGCATAGAGCGTTACTATTTGATAAGTATTTTGTCAAATGGATTGTTGTCCCGAAAGATTCATTTGAAATAACTTCTACTTCATCCATAAAATTTTCCATGATAGTAAATCCCATTCCGGAACGCTCTAATTCAGGTTTAGTTGTAAAAAGAGGTTGCCTTGCCTCATCTAAGTTAAAAATGCCAACCCCTTCATCTCGAATCATGAGTTTCACCATTGCTTCTTCCAAAATTACTGAAATGTAAACAATACCTTCTGCATTCCCTTCATATCCATGAATAATTGCATTTGTGACTGCTTCAGACACAACAGTTTTAATTTCTGTCAATTCCTCCATCGTTGGATCCAATTGTGCAATAAAAGCAGCAACTGTAACGCGAGCGAACGATTCATTTTGACTTAATGCTGAAAATTGAAGGTTCATTTCATTTCTCATTTATGCCACCCCCAATGTCGCGAGCGCATGCGCTTCACTTTCTTCTAAGCGAATGATTTTAAACAGACCTGACATTTCAAATAAACGCTTTACAGGAGGTGAGATTGCACAAACGACCATCTCCCCTCCTAAACCTTTAACATGCTTATATCGGCCTAATATAACACCAAGACCAGAACTGTCCATAAATGTTAACTTCTCTAAACTTAGTACAATATGATGAGCGCGATGCGTCTCAATCATATCTGTTACTTTTGCTCGCAACTCTTCAGCAGTATGATGATCTAGTTCACCCGCTAGCCGAACACATAAGACATCACGCTTTACTTCTAAATGCATGGAAAGACTCACACGATTTCCTCCTTATGCTTAAACTTGACTCATTTACATAAGATTTTCGTGAACATAAAATAAGAATCCTTCCTACTGACAAAAGAAGTACTATTTCGCCATAATGTGAAGCTTTCAGCAATTATTCTACCTTTTTCATGTATGCGGATAGGAAAGGGGCAATATCCTTGCCGCTATTTCGATGTTGAAAACATCCCTAAAGTTCTTTTAAATAGTTCCCACCAGCTTGCTGCAGCAACATCTTCTTTCGCTACAATCGTTTGCTTTAATAAAACATCCTTATCTTTTTTAATAACAAGTGTGCCGAGTGCATCGCCTTTTTTTATTGGTGCTTTTACTTTCTTTTCAGCGATAACTTCCTGTTTCACCTTGTCCATATTTTCACCTTTTTTCATAAGAAGCGATACATTATCTGATGCAACTAAATCTACTTTTTCCTTCTTACCTTTTCCTACTTTTACGGTTTGAATTTTTTCTCCGCGCTTATACAATTTTTTTGTTGTATATTGTCCAAATGCATAATCAAGAAGCTTTGTTACCTGGTTGTTACGTTCTTTTGAAGTCGGTGCTCCCATGACAACAGAAATGACACGCATTCCATTTTTCTCAGCTGATGCAGTTAAACAATATTTTGCCTCTGTCGTAAAACCTGTTTTCACCCCATCTACCCCTGGATAAAAACGAACTAATTTATTTGTATTCACAAGCCAAAACTTTTTCTCCGTATTTTCGCGTAAATAATCTTCGTATTTTCCTGTATATTTTCGAATGAGTGGATATTTCATCAATTCTTTCGCCATAATTGACATATCATATGCTGTTGAATAATGATCTTTGGCTGGAAGACCCGTTGGATTTTGGAAATGTGTATTTTTCAGTCCTAAATCCTTTGCTTTTTTATTCATCATGTTTACAAAACCTTCTTCTGAACCAGCGATATGCTCAGCAACTGCAACAGATGCATCATTTCCCGATGCAATTGCAATTCCTTTCAACATTTCATTTACTGTCATCTCTTCACCCGGCTCAAGAAAGATTTGTGAACCACCCATTGAAGCTGCATGTTCACTTGCTCTGACTTTATCTTCTAGTTTTAGTTTTCCCTTTTCAACTTGTTCCATAATCAGTAGCATTGTCATAATCTTTGTCATACTAGCAGGTGGCAGTTTTTCATTTGGACTTTTCTCAAATAAAACTTTACCCGTATCTTGCTCAATAACAATTGCTGACGATGCTTGCTCCGCTAGCTTCGGCCCTGTTTCGACTTCTGTTTTCTCAGATTCTGCAAAGCCAACCGAAACACCAGAAAATAGCAACATGAAACAAACAAGTATTCCAAAAACTCGCTTCATGACTAACCCTCCATTCTATATCAAACCTATTTTTTCCAATCGCTGCGTTTTTATACCATATTTTTCTATAAATCCGTATTGACAAACAAATCTACCGCATATATTGTATTAAGTGTACTATATCTAATAGTACACTTAAATTTCATCAGGAAGGAGACATTGCTCTTGCACATTCAACTTGACCCAAGAAGCAACACTCCGATATGGGAACAAATTGTTCAAAATATAAAAGAACTCGTATTAAAAAACATGCTAGCTCCAAGTGACAAGCTTCCATCTGTACGTGAACTCGCTTCACTTCTTGTCATTAATCCAAACACAGTGAGCAAAGCATACCAAGAATTAGAACGGCAAGGAATTATTGAAACGTTACGAGGAAAAGGGACGTTTGTCTCCCAATCGATTACACCGACATTAGATGAAAGGAAAATCGCTATGGTTGAAAAACAATTTCATCAACTATTACTAGAGGCTTCTTATCTTGGAATTACAAAAGAAAAAATTCATGATTGGATTGACTCATACTATAAAGAACTGGGAGGGAATACAGATGCTGAAAGTGACGAATATCAAGAAAACAATTGATAACCAAGTCATTTTAGACAATATTTCTTTCACATTACAAAAAGGAAGTATTGTTGGATTACTCGGAAGAAACGGTGCGGGGAAAACGACTTTACTGCGGACAATTGTTGGTATTTTAGATCCCGATGAAGGAACGATTACATATGACGATATAGATGTTCATAAACATCCAGGAATTAAGCAAAAGGTAGCTTATGTGCCGGATTCTACTAATATATTAAGCGGATATACAGTAAAAGAAATTGCGAAGTTTTATAAGGCTGTTTATAAAAACTTTAATGAAGAATATTTTTATCAGCTGCTAGAGCGCTTCAATCTACCTGAAAAACGCATTCGTAGTTACTCACGCGGTATGAAAGCACTTCTAGCTATTATTTTAGCTTTTTGTACAGGTGTAGAATACATTATTTTAGATGAACCAACAAATGGACTCGACCCGATTGTAAAAAGACAAATTCTACAATTTTTAATTGAAGAAGTAGCAGAACGAGAGATTACAATTCTCATTTCGACCCATCACTTAGATGAAGTAGAAAAAATTGCAGACACAGTCATTATTTTAAAAAATCATACGATTGCTTCGATTACAGCATTAGAAGATACAAAATCTCGCTATGCAAAAATACAAGTCGCTTACGAACGTTCACTACCGCAAAAACTAGAAAACTTAAATCATGTAAAAATATTAAATCAAACAGGAAAAGTGTATACAATTTTAATTGAAGGCAATGTGACAGCTACGTTAGAGAAGTTTCATAGAGAACGACCTCTTTTATTAGAAGAATTACCAATGTCACTCGAAGATATATTTGTCACAACGTTTGAGGAGGATTCGCATGTTTCATAAAGCTTTATGGATGAGACAATGGAAACAAGGAAAATATATGATTCTATTGTTTTGGCTCATTAGTTTGTATCAACTACCTTATAAATATTATCAAGCAGCACAAATGGAGCTTAACCAATCAAAAATGAAACTGGATGACTATGTGTATTATTATTCCTACTCTTTTAATACATTCGATAATCCCTTCGTCACGCAAGGAGCCATTCTTATTGCACTGGCTTGTCTTTTAATTGGATGGGAACGTAACAATCAATCTACTGATTTTCTCTTTTCAATGCCTTTTAAGCGAAAAGATATTTTTTTAACAAAATGGTTATTCGGCGTTTTCAATATTATTGCAGTACAGATCATTTGTTGGATTAGCATGTACGGAATCAAAAACATATCGTTTCACAATGAGTATCAAATCTTTACTCCGTTCCATAGTTACTTTGTATATGCTACGGTTGTACTCATTGCTATTTATACATTCACTTTATTTATCGGAACTATTACTGGAAATATTTTCTCCCAAAGTAGCTTAACAGCAATTTTATTATTTTTACCATACGGTTCCATATTATTAATCTCTGGATTCATTTATACCCATACACAATGGTCTTTAGAGGCGATGGGAGAAATAGAGGTGCAGACTCATGAGTACTTACAACATGTAGGGATTATTTCACCATTAGAATCTTTTTCTATTACTTATGATTACCATCCGATAGAAACATTTGATGACTATGGAAATAAACTTTCTAGTGTACCACAGGACAATCCAATGGAGCATACTTCTGTGCCTTCTCCTTGGACACTATTAACACCATTTGCTTACATCATTATCTTTTTACCATTATCAATTTTTCTATACACACGTACACCGAACGAACAAAACGGAAAAATACTATTGTTTCCTAGCTTGCAAAAGTGGTTCATGCTTTGTACTGTTCTATGCTTCGGATTACTTGGCGGTAGAATATTAGGTGGACGAGATGCCCTGCTGTCTTATTATGTTGGATTTTTCCTATTCGCTATCATGAGTTATTTCATTTTTACACGTCTATTAAAATTGAAGTTTGCTTTTGGAGGGAAATAAATACAAATTGAGGTGGTGGATACATGTTTCATAAAGCCTTATGGATACGGAACTATAAACAAGGAAAATATGTGATTTGGCTCTTTTGGCTAAGTACTTTATACACCTTACCATATAAATATTATATGAATGCACAGCACACGGCTGAATATTTACGGAAAACGACAGATACTTATTATACGTATCATATACAGGGAGCTGACGCTATACTATTTCCAGCCCTTCTATTAATGGGATTAGCGATCCTCTTAATAGGATGGGAACGCAATAATCAAACAATCGATTTTCTTTGGTCTATGCCATTTAAACGGTCACACTTATTTTTATCAAAATGGTTACTAGGCATCGTTCATATCGTAGGTGCGCTTAGCCTTAGTTGGCTTCTTATGTATATCATCTACAAGAACACGATACATGCTCAGTATCAATCCTTTTCACCATTTCATGTATACTTTACCTATACAATTATTACGCTAATTGCTGTGTATACGTTCACTCTCTTTATTGGAACAATTACAGGGAACATTATCTCACAAGGTACTTTAAGTTGTATTATTATTATTTTTCCTATATATATCTTTAGGCTACTGTTCCCTTTCTTTGCATTACATGTAGATTTATCACAAGAGGAATACAATCATAATTATATTAAATATGCAAATTATACAGAAAACACAAGTGTTGTAGGCCCCCTTAATCATTTTCGCATAAACTACAACTACGATCCACAGAGGGAAAATTTTGAAGATGAATTTGGAAACATACAAGCAGGACCTGATTATCATCGTATTCCGTCTACTTGGACGCTATTAAGTCCTGCTATCTATATACTTATTTGTCTCCCATTAGGCGCTTATTTATATACGCGTGCTCCAAATGAGCATAATGGGAAAATATTGCTATATCCACGACTTCATGTATATTTCTTAATCTGTACTTCTATTTGTTTCGGACTTCTTGGTGGTAGTGTCTTTACCGATGGCAGTAATTCTTTGCCTCTTTACTATATCTATTTTATAGGATCTGGCATGTTAACATACGCTATCTTACATCGCCTATTAAAGCATAAGCTTTCTTTATACGCAAAATAACCTCCTCACCCGAGGAGGTTATTTCACATTCTCTCTTCTTTTCCCATATTCCTTCTCTTCTTTCATTCCAAATCCATCACCGTTCTCTATCATTTGATCTGTGGGAGCTACAATACTTTCAGCAATTTTCCAATCACCTTGTTCTTGTATAAACACTTGAAGAAAATAATTCATTCCATTCAATTGATATGGATTTTCTTTTTTCACTTCATAACGAACAGCAACGTAATAAACTTGAACATTTTTATTTTCAAATTTAGAGACGTATTGAGATAATCTCGGGATATAATGCGAGGCTTTTTCAAGGGAAAGTTGTTTTACTTTTACGAGAGAAGAATTTGTGACATTGCGCAATGTATCCTGCCCACGAATATTATTACTATGGTGAAAAAGAATAGCATTCTGCATAGAGCGAACCCATAGCTTTGAATATAAAACAGGCTGATCACTCGCAATATAATGTAATTCTTTTTGCACAACTTGGATTGGTGTTTTTGCATAACTTAATGTGCTAGAGCATATAAAACTTCCAATAATAATTACAAGTGAAACGATATATTTCATTATTTTTCCTCCGATACTTTTTACTTAAAGTATCGGAGTTTCAAAATATTTTTATTCAAAAGAAAAAAGATAGGAGAGCACTTCGCCTCCTATCCTCATTTATTATAATTATAGTACGCGACCAAATAGTTCTAATACCATCTCAACCTCTTGATCGCTCCACTCTTTAAACTTCTCTTTATAGTATTCTTTACGTACAGCTTCAAGTTTTTGTGTAACTTCTTTTCCATGTTCTGTAATTTCCAAATACACAATACGGCGGTCCGAATCAGAACGTTTCCTCGTTACAAAACCTTTTCGTACAAGGCGATCTGTTACTGCTGTAATATGGCTGGATGTTACGTTTACTTCACTAGCTATTTGTGAAGCCATTTGTGGGCTTTTCAAAAATAACGCGCGTAATACAGAAAATTCATTATATGGCATATGCTCTGAAAAACGTGTATTAATATCATTTTGTAATAAACGTATCATCTTTCGAAATGATGTAGATAAATCTAAAATCAGTGCTTCTCTTTTTTCGTTCACTAGCCTCGACCCTTTTTCATCATATTTATACATATTATAATCTACAAATACCTATGTTGTATATGTTTTCTTTCCTCATAATTCTCAATTATGTAACTTATTACATACAATTTTCTCTTTCTTTCACTCATATACATATAAAGTGAAACTTTAATCAATGGGGGTTCTCTTCATCCCCCACTGATTATTAGTTGAACCAATCGAACATTTACGGGCAGTCATCCCCCACTTAACTTCCTCGGTTTCCTCTGAACCTTGAGGTGGGGTCTTACTGCCCGCAAATAGCGAAATAAAAAGGATGGTGAGCAAAAATGCAAGTTGGCATGAACCCCTATTCACCCGATATTCGTAACGGAAAACAAGCAACCATTACTGTTCAAGGTGAAGGAATTATAAAAGCAAAACCAAATGTCGTTGTATTAACAATAGGCATTAGAACAGATAATAAAGATGTGAAACAAGCACAGGAGGAAAATGCAATCCAATCTAAACAATTACTTGCTGCACTTAAACAAATTGGTATCGCTGATAAAGATATAGAAACCATTTCCTATACAATTACTCCTCAATATGAATACGTAAACGAAAAGGCATTATTACAAGGATACCGAGTAGAGCATTTGTATGAAATTACCGTTTTAAATGTACAAAAAGCTGGGGAAGTATATGATATAGCTGTTAGAAATGGTGCAAATGTAGCAAGGGGATTACGCTTCCGCATTTCCCATCCAAACGCGTATTATCAACAAGCACTCTTACAAGCAGTCCAACACGTTCAAGAAAAAGCTCGCATCATTGCGAGTTCGTATAATTTAAATATTAATCCCGTCCCACTTTCACTCGTTGAAGAATCAGCACAATTGCCGCGTGAATTTATGTCTCAAGCTACTTTACACGCACAAGCCGCTCCTCCAATTCAATCTGGGGAACTAGAAATCATCTCTAATGTTCGTGCCATTTTCACATACTTGTAGCACCAGTTAACTTTTAAGTAACCGTTCTCATTTTATTTATTGTAAAAAGATTATGTTCTGATATAATAAAGGATGGTGAGCTCTTTACAAAAGGGATATCACGGGTGGGAGAGGGATATGAAAAAGAAGGTTTAACATGAAAGGAATACTTGAAAGAACGTTTAAATTAGACCTACACCACACATCACCAAAACAAGAAATATTGGCTGGAGTGACATCATTTTTCACAATCGTCTATATTATGATTGTGAATGCGTCCATTTTATCAGATGCCGGCATTCCGCTTGAAGCAGGAATTTTGGCAACTGTTTTCAGTTCATTTGTCGGATGTCTAGTGATGGCATTTTGGGCAAATGCACCTGCTATTCTTGTACCAGGTATGGGTGTAAATGCATTCTTCACCTACACTGCTGTGCATACGCTTGGATTAACTTGGCAAGAAGCACTAGCAGCCGTCTTTATCGCTGGTATTATTTTTGCAATTGCCGCGTTTACACCGATTGCTCGCGTGCTCTCACTATCGATTCCAAAATCGTTAAAAGAAGCAATTACTGTCGGTATCGGTTTATTCTTAGCTTTCATTGGCTTGCAAAAAGGTGGTCTAGTCGTTTCGCATCCAAACACTGCTGTTGCATTAGGTAAACTAAGTAATCCTGTTGTTCTCGCAACATTGCTTACTCTTATTGTGGCACTTGTGTTATTTATTCGGAACGTACGTGGAAACTTTTTATGGACGATTGCAATTGGAACTGGTATTGCATGGCTATTTGGTCTTGTTGATACAAACCAAGTAGGAAACAGCTCATTTTCATTAGCCAACTATGGAGATGTATTTGGAGCTATGTCATTTGGGAAACTTTCTTCCTTACCGTTTTGGATTGCAACATTCTCCTTAAGCATGGTGCTTATTTTTGAGAACATGGGACTTTTACACGGATTATTAGAAGATGATCGTAAATTCCCACGTGCTTATCAAGCAAATGCAATTTCAGCAATGACATGTGGTCTATTTGGCACAAGTCCTACCGTTTCAACAGTAGAAAGTGCCGCAGGTATTACTGCAGGTGGCAAGACAGGTCTGACGTCTATCATTACAGGGATGTTATTCTTTGCATCACTGTTTGCTCTGCCGTTTGTAAAATTAATTCCTGATAGTGCCATTGCACCAATCTTAATCATTATTGGCGGTCTGATGATTACAAACATTCAACAAATCCCTCTAAACGACTTTTCAGAAGGATTTCCAGCATTTTTAATCATCGTTATGATTCCGCTCACATATAGCATCGCTGATGGTATTGCGTTCGGATTTATCGCTTACCCAATTTTAAAGATTGCTCTTGGAAAGCATAAAGAAGTCGCACCATCTATGTATATTATTACATGCCTATTCTTAGCCATGTTCGTGTTACACGCTCTTGGCTAGAAAAAAATGCTGGGGAACTCCCCAGCATTTTTTTATTTAAACCATCCTTTTTTATAAAACCAAACCATCATGCCTCCACCTATAAAGGCCATAACTGCTAAACAAATAAAATAACCATACTCCCACTTTAATTCTGGCATATTATCGAAGTTCATTCCATATACACCAGCAATAAATGTTAATGGCATGAAAATGGTCGAAAAAACCGTTAATGTTTTCATAATATTGTTCATATGATGAGAGTTCAATGAAAAATAACTATCCCGAATATCCGCTGTTAATTCTCGACTTGCTTCAATCATTTCTGAAAGCTTTAGCAAATGATCATGAATATCTTTAAAATAAATTTCATGATCGCTTACACCGTAAAACCGAGTTGAATTTAAAATACGATACAAGAGGTCACGCATCGGTATAATCGTACGTCTAAGCTTAGATAGGTCCGCACGAATATCGAATACTTCTTCTAGTACAGTCCCAGCTGTATCCCCTGTTAAATTATCATCAATTGCATTTAAATGATCTTCAATATAGTAAACAGGTGCAAAATAATCATCAACAATTTGGTCAATGATTGTATGTGCTACATGCAGAGGACTTTTCTTGATACGTTTCCTCTCACCGAGCGTTTTCCACACTCTTTCAATCGCATTATTATGTGAGAAATGGAAAGAGACAATATAACGATCACCAACAAATAAATCGATCTCATGCGGCTCTAATCCATCTTCTCCAAATGCATGGAGAACTAAAAAGTTATATCCATCATAGAAATCAACTTTTGGCCTCTGTACATACTCTACACAATCTTCAATTGCAAGGGGATGGAACTTAAAATGATCTTGTAAAATGTATGTATACTCTTCTTTTGTTGGCTTATATAAATCAAGCCAATACCATACAATATCTTCTCTCTTTATTTCTTCTAATGAAACATCATATAATACTTCATCTTCTTTCGTTACTGCGCAAATTCTAATCATAATTTCACCCATTATTATTATAAACAAAAAACAACAAAAAAAGCCAAGGAGAAGGCTCCTTAGCTTTTTTTGTTTATTTCATTACAATGCCATGTACTAATTTCGGTGCATCAACATAGTCTTTCATAATTTTCATGTTCTCATAAATTTTTGCTTTTACATCTTCTACATTTTCGCGGTTTGCGTAAATTGTAACAAGTGAGTCACCTTTTTTCACACTATCGCCTACTTTTTTACGAAGCATAAGTCCAACTGCTAAATCAATTTCAGATTCTTTCGTTGCACGTCCCGCGCCTAAAAGCATTGCTGCTGTTCCAATTTCATCTGCAACAATTTCAGATACATATCCATCTTCTTTCGCTTCTACTTCAATTTTATATTGTGCTTGCGGAAGCTTAGAAGGATCATCAACAACAGAAGCATCCCCACCTTGCGCTGCTAAGAACGTTTTAAATGCTTCTAACGCTTTTCCATTGTTCATTACTTCAATTAACTTCTCACGCGCATCTTCTAAAGAAGAAGCTTTTCCAGCAAGGTATACCATTTGACTTCCAAGTGTTAAACATAGCTCTTCTAAGTCTTTTGGTCCTTTACCTTGCAATGTATCGATTGCTTCTTTTACCTCTAATGCGTTACCGATTGCTTCACCAAGAGGTTGGCTCATATCTGAAATAACTGCCATCGTTTTACGATCAACGTTATTACCGATACGCACCATTGCTTCTGCTAAACGTTTTGCATCTTCATCCGTTTTCATAAATGCACCTGCACCTGTTTTTACATCAAGCACAATTGCATCTGCACCTGCAGCAATTTTTTTACTCATAATAGAGCTTGCAATAAGTGGGATAGAGTTTACTGTCGCAGTTACATCGCGAAGTGCATATAACTTTTTATCAGCAGGTGTTAAGTTTCCGCTTTGCCCAATAACAGCAATTTTATTTTCATTTACAAGACGAATAAATTCGTCATTTTCAATTTCCACATGGAATCCTGGTACTGCTTCTAATTTATCAATTGTACCACCTGTATGCCCTAAGCCACGGCCAGACATTTTGGCAACCGGTACATCTAAAGCCGCTACTAACGGACCTAACACAAGCGTAGTTGTATCACCAACACCGCCTGTTGAATGCTTATCTACTTTTACCCCTTCAATCGCTGATAAGTCAATTGTATCGCCGCTATTCACCATTGCCATCGTTAAATCAGCACGCTCTTGTTCATTCATATCTTGGAAGAAAATCGCCATTGCAAGTGAGCTCATTTGATAATCTGGAATATCACCATTTGTATAGCCTTCTACAATAAAGTTCACTTCTTCTGTCGTTAATGCATGTCCATCACGTTTTTTTGCAATTAGGTCCACCATTCTCATTGTGAACTCACCCCTTCATTTGTTTTACGATTGCTTTTACTAATGCTAAGAAATTAGTTTTAACACGCTCTGTCGTTTCAATTACTTCATCATGATGAAGTGGTTGATCTAAAATACCAGCTGCCATATTGGAAATACAAGAAATACCAAGTACTTTCATACCAGCGTGACGTGCTACGATCACTTCCGGTACAGTTGACATTCCAACTGCATCTCCGCCAAGTGTACGAAGCATACGAATTTCAGCAGGTGTTTCGTATACAGGACCTGTCATTCCAACGTATACACCTTCTTGTACTTTAATGTTTAAATCTGCTGCAACTTGTTTCGCCATTTCGCGAAGCTCTTTAGTATATGATGTAGACATATCAGGGAAACGTACGCCCATTTCAGAATCATTTGGCCCGATTAATGGGTTCGTACCCATGAAGTTAATGTGGTCTGAGATTAACATAAGATCTCCTGGTTCAAATGATGTATTAACACCACCAGCTGCGTTTGTTACAACAACTGTTTCTACACCTAGTTCTTTCATAACACGAACTGGGAATGTTACTTTTTGCATGTCATATCCTTCGTAGAAATGGAAACGTCCTTGCATCGCAACTACTGTTACACCTTGGAGTGTACCAAATACAAGTTGACCAGCATGCCCTTCTACAGTTGATACCGGAAATTCAGGAATTTCACTATATGGTACTGTTACTGCATTTTCGATTTCATCTGCTAAGACGCCTAGTCCAGACCCAAGGATAAGTCCTACTTGTGGTGTTTCTTGGAATTTCTCTTTTAAGTATGATGCTGATTTTGTAATAAGTTCACGATTCATTATATTGTCCTCCTTATTTCTTTAAGTCGTTTAAGAAACTTGTTCCGTATTTTGGCATTGTTACACCGAAGTTTTCCGCTACTGTTGCACCAATATCAGCAAATGTTTGACGAAGTTCTAATTCTTCTCCGCCGTCTTTCATGCTTGGGCTATATGCTAATAATGGTACATATTCACGTGTATGGTCAGTACCATGGTGAATTGGATCATTACCATGATCTGCTGTAATGATAAGCAAGTCATCTTCTTGTAGTTTTTCAAATACTTCTGGAAGACGTGCATCATATTCTTGCAATGCTTCTCCATATCCTTGAGGATCGCGGCGATGACCAAATAGTGCATCAAAGTCAACAAGATTTAAGAAACTTAAACCTGTAAAGTCCATATTTAATGTATCAATAAGCTTGTCCATTCCGTCCATATTAGACTTTGTACGAAGTGATTCTGTTACTCCTTCTCCATCATATATATCAGAGATTTTACCGATTGCAATTACATCATAATCGCTATCTTTTAACTCGTTCATTACTGTACGTCCAAATGGTTTTAATGCATAGTCATGACGGTTTGGTGTACGTGTGAAGTTTCCAGGTTCTCCAACGAATGGACGAGCAATCACGCGACCTACCATATATTTCTCATCTAACGTTAACTCACGCGCAATTTTACAAATTTTGTAGAGTTCTTCAAGCGGTACAACTTCTTCATGAGCTGCGATTTGTAATACGCTATCAGCTGATGTGTACACGATTAGAGATCCTGTTTCCATTTGCTCTTTACCAAGTTCATCAAGAATTTCAGTTCCTGAAGCTGGTTTATTACCGATAATTTTTCGTCCTGTCTTTTCTTCTAACTCATCAAGCAATTCTTTCGGAAAACCTTCTGGGAATACTTGGAATGGTGTATCAATGTAAAGACCCATGATTTCCCAGTGTCCTGTCATTGTATCTTTACCAGTAGATTTTTCTTGCATTTTTGTATAATAACCTAGTGGTTTTTCTACTTTAGAAATCCCTTTCATTTCACGAATATTACCAAGGCCTAATTTCACCATGTTTGGCATTTGTAATCCATTCATATGTTCAGCAATATGGCCGATTGTATCAGAACCTACATCACCAAATTTTTCAGCATCCGGTGCTTCTCCGATTCCTACAGAGTCCATTACGACTAGGAAAATACGTTTATATTTATTCATAACTGCAACCTCCTATATGTTCAGTTCTACTTCTTGTAGTATGTTCAAAACGCTGTAAAGTGAAACTGTTATCAGTGAGAATTCTCTTTATTTCCCACTAACAAAAAGCACTTCTTTTTCGTCATTCTCCAACCTACTTCATGGTACTTTCACATAAAGTAACAAGTTTCCTGTTTTTTCTAAGTCAGATGTCAGACATCTCATATTAATATCATAACATGTTTACGCTTTCTTTTTAATACATTTTCGTAGAAATTCTTATTTTCCTCACACTTTCTATTGTAATCCATTCCGCTACGAAGCGCTAATAAAATTATGACTTATTTCAAAATATCAAAATAAAAAAGCAACTCCAAAGAGTTGCTGCTTATTTGACTTCTACTGTTTCTTCTTTATGTTCGTGAAGCTCACCTTTTCTCACATGAACCTTCACTTTATAAGCACCCGTTTCTTTAAACGTATGTTTGCTGACATACTCGCCTTTATTCCCTTCTTTTGCTGGAATAAATTCATGCTTTTCAACGCCATCTTTCCAAACCTCAAGCTGTACTTCAGCACCAGTTAATGCTTCTTCTTTTTGTTTTAAATGTACTTTCATTGTTGATTCAGCATTTACTTTTACATCATCAGCCATAAGGTGAATCATTGTATCGCTTTTGTGATCGCCATGACCGCCATTTTCTTTCTTTGCATCCTTAACTTTTGCATTTCCCACAGCTACTTTTACTTCTGGCATAACATGCATTTCACGTGCATTTGTATGTGCAATAACATGGTACACACCATCAGATGGGAATGTTTTCTCTACAGCATAAACACCTTTTCCTTTATGCTTACCGTCTAACATTTCATGTTTTTCTTCGCCATCTTTCCAAATTTCAAACTTCACATCGTCAGCGTCCGTTACTTTTTCCTTCCCTTGTGTAACAAGCGCCTGTACTTCTGTTTTTTCATTTGGCTTAATTTCTTTCGGATTTGTTTGAACCGCTACTTTCACTTCTTCAAGTTTCTCTTTTTTCGCAGGCTCATCTTTCTTTGTATTACAACCAGCTAATGCTAGCATCGCGATAAATAAAGTGATTACAATTTTTTTCATTATGATTTCCTCCTTTATACTTTATTTAGTATAGAGGATATACCAGTTCATATTCCAGTCCTCTGCTGAAAACAATGTACGAAATGTTTGTGAAGTTTTTGTGAAGCACTCACCCTTTTCATTTTCAATATACATTCTATAATTACTAAATTTGTTAACCAACTTTATAAATACAAAGTGAAAAACCTACATAAAACCTTTCCTTTTACATGGGAGAGAGCAGCCAGCCCTGCATAGAAGCGGTCAGACCCTCTTCCTGCCCCATGCCAAGTTAAAACAAAAGGAGAAAACAAGTGGAGACCTCCTTTTATTTTCATAGCAGCGACTTATCTGTTGGAAAATAAAAATGGATCTATATAGACTAAGCAACAGATGGAAAGCTCTCATCAATTAAGCTTTTACAGGCAGTTCTCCCCTCACCTATCTTCCTTGCTTCTCTCTGAATCTCAAGGTGGAAGTCCTACTGCCCACAAATAGCAGGATAAAATAAAAAGAGCATAATCACTATGCTCTCGGGTGAAACTGTTTATATACATCTTTTAATCTAGTTTTTGAAACGTGCGTATAAATTTGCGTTGTTGAAATATCTGCATGCCCAAGCATTTCTTGTACAGCACGCAAATCCGCTCCATTTTCTAATAAATGAGTCGCAAACGAATGGCGTAATGTATGCGGCGTAAGCTCTTTTTCTATATTCGCTTCTTTTGCTAGTCGTTTTAAAATCTTCCAAAAACCTTGACGAGACAATCGATTACCATGATGATTCAAAAAAAGTGCATCGACTGTTTTTTTTCCCATCAGTTCTCTTCTGCCCTTTTCAATATAACGTTGAATTGCTTCTGTCGCTAAACTCCCTAATGGGATAATTCTTTCTTTATTCCCTTTTCCGATGCAGCGAACAAATCCCATTGTCAAATGAACATCCTCTAAATTTAGTGCAATTAATTCGGAAACACGGAGCCCTGTTGCATACAATAACTCTAGCATAGCCTTATCACGAATACCGAATGCACTTGTCGCTTTGGGCGTTTGAAGCAATGCCTCTACTTCACTCACTGACAATACTTTCGGTAATTTCCGCTCGCCTTGAGGTGTTTCAATATGTACAGATGGATCATGTTCTACCACTCGTTCACGAAGTAAAAACTGATGAAACGAACGAATAGAAGCAATGTGGCGTGCCAAAGTTTTTGATGATTTTCCATTCTCTTTTAAATACTGCAAAAAATTCACAATGTGCATCCTTGTCACTTCATGAAATGTTTTTATTTGCTCGACATTTTGTAAATACTTCACATAACTTTTTAAATCACGCTCATAGGATACAACTGTATTTTTCGCTAAGCCTTTTTCAACAATCATATAATGAATAAAATCTTTTAATTGATCTTCCAATCTACACTACTCCCCATTTTCATAGAAAAAAATTATTCTATTTACAAAAGCATCTTTTGCTGGTTCCTCATTCCCTGATACTTTTTCTACTGTCTCTTCTTTTGGTTTTTCATAACGATGATAACTTTCATATTCTTCATTTATCCATAGTATAGCGAAATAAAACAAAATCGTACAACCTGTAAATAATAAAAATACTTTCATCCCATCAAAAGTTAATCTTAAAGCTCGGCGCATTGTAAACTCCTCCAAAATATATGTTATTACAACATATGCCAAGCTTTCTGCGATTTATACCTAAACTTAAATAAAAAACCTCTTCCTAGCTAAATAGGAAAAGGTTATTTTTCATTCGTTTCATTTTCTTGACAATTTTTACAAATCCCATGGAAAGTTAAACGATGGTCTTTTACCTTAAAGCTCCAATCTCGTTCTACTTTTTTCTCCACTTCACCAAGTAAATCCTCTTGAATTTCTTGTACAGCACCGCATTGTGTACAAATTAAATGATGATGGAAACGCTGTGCACCTTCTTGACGTAAGTCATAGCGTGAAACACCGTCTCCGAAGTTAATTTTATCAACAACTTTTAACTCAGATAATAACTCTAAAGTTCGATAGACGGTTGCTAGTCCGATCTCTGGCGACTTTTCTTTTACAAGGAGGTAAACATCTTCTGCGCTTAAATGATCTTCTTCATTTTCTAGCAGCACACGAACCGTTGCTTCACGTTGTGGTGTTAACTTATAGCTCGCTGCATGCAATTGCTTCTTAATTCGTTCAATTCTCTCTTCCATTCGGTACTACTCCCTCCTCGCCACTCTTACACCATTATATCAGAAGAAGGGCTTCTGTCAAAAGAAAAAACAATCAAAATAAGTTGATAATTATTCTCATGTAGTATTTATTTTTTATTGATAATTCCCACGACTTCTTTCATTAACACTGGTGACGCATATGCTTCAATGCTAGAAGAAATTGCTAATACAACGCCAATAACAAGAAAGAAGCAAGTGTAGCGGATTAATAACGGTAGTAGTGGCTCGGTAATTTTCCGAATAAATTGATGCCTAATCATACGTAAAGAAAAACTTGCAGCAATTGTCGTCATTACAAGAAACGTTGGAATAATAATTAAATTTTGTGGCAACACAGATACAAATGCTAACAACAGTCCATTCCATCCGTGCTGACTAACTAAAAAACCTACTGTAAATCCAACAACCACTCCTTTTAAAAATAATAAAATAAAAATAAGTGGCAATCCAATAATTGAAATACCTAATAGCCAAATAAATCCAATATATTTTAATTGCGAAAAGTAACTTTCTCGAAACATGTCACTCGCAATTGCAAATTCTCCTTTGGAAACTTGTCCAAAAAATCGACTCAAATAAAAAGATAGATCTTGTTTTTGATTCACCTCTAGGCTATTTACAAGAATGGCACCAAACACCACACCCATCAACAACAAAACAGAATTAAATATATAAAGCGAAGAATTCTCTTGTATATGAGAAATTATACGATTTTGCCAAGTTTTTCGTAACATTTTTCTTCCCTCCGTTCACACTCTTACTAAAATGTATGAAAGAAAGAAAAAAGTATGACGAATTAACATTGAAATTCCGCTCTACTTTGCTAAACTTAAAAGTAGAGAATAGGAGGGATTTTGCTTGAAACCATTATTATTAGATTTTCCAACATTATTTCAGACTGAGCGCCTGCAAGTACGCAAACCATTTCCAGGAGATGGAACAGAAGTATATGAAGCAGTTCAAGCTTCTTTAGAAGATTTACAGCCTTGGATATCCATTACATCTGAAACAGAAGAAAGTGCTGAGGAAACAGTTCGAGAAGCTCACGGACAATTTTTACTTCGTGAAACATTAGCTTTTCACTTATACGATAAAGTATCTGGTACATTTATTGGAGCTCTTACCCTTCATCCAGAAAACTGGGATATTCCAAAGTTTTCACTTCGTTTCTGGTTACATAGCGCTTATACAAAACAAGGTTATATGACAGAAGCAGTGAAAGGCGCTGTCCAATTTGCTTTTGATAAGCTTGGTGCTAGACGACTTGAAATTCGCTGTGATGCTACAAATGTAAATGCATGTGCTTTAGCAGAACGTCTTGAATTTATTTTAGAAGGTACACTAGAAAACGATCTTCTTGCTCCAGATGGCAGTTTACGTGACACACGCGTATATGCAAAAATTAATTAAAACACTCGCCTTAGGCGAGTGTTTATTTTTGTAATTGCAAATATTGCACAGCGAACATCGTCTTTGCATCATGGATACGTTGATTTTTCATCAGTTCAACTGCTTCTTCTAATGAAACTTCCATCAATTCCACAAATTCATCCTCATCTAAAGCTGCTTTATTTTCTTTTTTCTTTAATCCTGTTGCTTTGTATACATATAAAATCTCATCGGCAAAACCTGGTGATGTGTAAAATGATGTGATGAATTCCATTTTGTCACATACATATCCTGTTTCTTCTTCTAATTCACGAATCGCTGTTATCTCTGGCTTTTCCCCAGGCTCTAATTTTCCAGCAGGAATTTCGACAATCTCTTTTTCTAATGCTTTACGATACTGCTCAACAAGCACGATTTTCTCTTCATCTGTAACGGCGATAATAGCAACCGCACCAGGATGATTTACAATTTCACGTTTACTCACTTCTCCATTTGGCAATACTACTTCATCAACACGAACTTTAATAACTTTCCCATCAAAAATTGGTTCAGTTGCAACCGTTCTCTCTGCAAGATTACTCACAATATTTCATCTCCCTATTCTATTTCCTAATCGTTCTTCATACATTTTACCACACTGAAAGGAGCGTGATAAAAATGAAAGTATATATTTTACCGAATCGCATCACATTGGTCGGAAAGGCTTGGCAAATTCGTAATAAACTAAAACAATATGGAAAAGAGTACGCAACTGTGCAAGACTGGATTACCGCAAGCAAAAAGTAAACGTTTGTCAACCTTCTTCTGCTTTCGTACAATATAAGTAAGGAGGTTGACCGATGAAAAAACGACAATTAGGAAACTCGGATTTATATGTTACTGAAATGGGACTCGGTTGTATGTCTCTTGGCATCGATGAACATGAGGCGATCCGCATCATCCATGAAGCAATGGATTTAGGAATTAATTTTTTTGATACGGCAGACTTATACAATTATGGATTAAATGAAGAATTTGTTGGAAAAGCTCTTAAAGGAAAACGCGATCAAATTGTTCTTACAACGAAAGTAGGAAATCGCTGGACAGAAGAAAAAAATGGTTGGTCTTGGGACCCTTCTAAATCTTATATAAAAGCAGAGGTAAAAGAAAGTTTACGCCGCCTGCAAACAGATTATATTGATTTATATCAACTACACGGCGGGACAATAGAAGATCCTATCGATGAAACAATCGAAGCATTTGAAGAATTAAAACAAGAAGGTGCGATTCGTCATTACGGTATCTCTTCTATCCGTCCAAATGTTATTCGTGAATATGCAAAACGTTCTAACATTGTCAGCGTATTAATGGAATACAGTCTATTAAATCGCCGGCCAGAAGAATGGTTTTCATTCTTACGAGACAATCAAGTCAGCGTGATTGCTCGCGGACCACTCGCAAAAGGATTATTAACTGACAACAATGAAAGAAAGATAGAAAAAGTGAAAGAAAAAGACTATCTTTCTTATTCTCATGACGAGTTAACAAACACATTAGCTACTGTAAAAGAAATTACAAAGGCGCGTTCGTTAACTGAAACAGCTTTTCAATATTGTTTGCATGACCCAGTTGTTGCAGCTGTTATTCCTGGTGCTAGCTCCACCCGGCAACTACGAGAAAATGTACAAGCTAACAATCAATCTCCGTTAACAACTGAAGAATATAAACAAATTCAATCAGCTGTTAAATATACTACATACGCATTACACCGTTAAAAAACGCTACCATTTTCGGTAGCGTTTTTTTACAACGTATCGTATTTATCAGGATTTGTACCTACATGCAAATTACGATCCAGCGTATCAATTTGCTTGATTTCTTCTTCTGTTAATGAAAAATCAAAAATCGTAAAGTTCTCTTGAATGCGAGATGGTGTAACAGATTTAGGGATTGTTACAATACCACTTTGAATATCCCAGCGTAAAATAATTTGAGCAGGCGTTTTTTCATATTTTCTAGCAATTTCTTGAATAATTGGATGTTGAAATACTTCGCCGCCTCTCATTAGTGGGCTCCATGCTTCCATTTGAATTTGTTCATTTTGACAAAAATCACGTAATTCAAATTGTGCAAGCATCGGATGAAGTTCTACTTGGTTCACCATCGGCTTCACATTACAATTTGGCAGGAGCTGTTCTAAATGGTGCTGATGAAAATTCGAAACGCCAATTGCACGCACTTTTCCTTCTTCATATAATTTCTCAAGAGCGCGATATGTATCTATGTATTTCCCTCTTATTGGCCAGTGTATTAAATATAAATCCACATAATCCATTTGTAATTTCTTTAGACTTTTCTCAAACGCTTGAAGTGTCGTTTCATATCCTTGATCGTCATTCCATACTTTTGTCGTAATAAATAATTCTTCACGTGCGATCCCTGATTCACGAATCGCTTCTCCGACACCGCTTTCATTTTCATATACAGTCGCTGTATCAATAGAGCGATATCCAACTTCTAAAGCTGTTTTTACTGCTTGCTTTACTTCTTCTCCCTCTTTTGCTTTATATACACCTAAACCAAGCATCGGCATTTTCACGCCATTATGAAGTGTAGTTGTTGGAATATACATGATCGTTGCTCCTCCTTCTTCTCTCCTGCAAATTTTCTAGCAGGTGCCATCATATTTTTATAACCACCACTTTATTTGAACAAGATTTACGAAAAAAGTCAAAAAATATATACAGTTTACATAATAATTTTATAAAAATAACGTGTGCTTAGTCGCTCACGTTATTTTCTAACCATTCTTTTGCTTTCTCATCAATACCACGCACAAAATCATTCTTTCCTTCTGTATATTGTTCTCCATCATATGTGAATTTTTCTGCCAAGTCTTTCTTTAATGACGCATAAGCTTCCGCCTCTTCACAATGCTCCATCATATAATCACGAAACGCTAAATGACGTGTAATTTCCGGATTTCCTGTTTCAAACACATGTAAATGATAAGAACGTTTTTCTTCCGTTCCATGAATAAAAAATCGACGACCCGAAATGCCATTTTCACCTTTTACAATATAACCAAGTTTTTCAAAACGCTCATTCCAATTGTCTACTCTCTCAATATCCTCTACTTCCATAATCATATCAACAATTGGCTTTGCTGCGAGTCCCGGTACTGATGTGCTACCAATATGGTGTACTTTCACAGGTTCTGGCATCGCTTCCTCTAAACGTTTTGCTTCTATTTGAAATTTCTCACCCCAATGATTTTCATATGGCACTACTATTTTTCTCATCCCATTTCCCCTTCTCTCATCAAATCGTAAAAAAATCATCAGGGCAATTCCACTGATGATTTTTTTACATTATTTAAAGTCTTTCCAAGTGAGATTACTTTCACTTAACAGTTCTTCAAATGATTTATTCTTTTCGCGTTCCTTTTGCTCTTTACGCTTTCTTTCTTGCTCTTCTATTTCTTTTTGCTCCGCTCTTACTTGTAATTCTTTCTTCTTACTTTTCAATTGATCCATTAATGACGCATTTAATTGATCACCAATTGTAATGGATTCCTTATCTGTCTGATTCATTTGCGTTTGTCTTTGTTTCTTTTTCTTCATACTGCTCACCTTTTACTTTTTTTCTCCATTATAGGGGAAATAACTCCCTCTCGACAATAAAAACGGACCATTCACTTTTGATTTTTATATTATGTATATTTTGTAAAGATGTTAAGAGAAAGATAAAATGTTATTAATTTTTATAATAAATAGAATTTTTATAGCAATAACTCTCTCAATCTATTAAAATTATGTCGTATGATGTCAGATTATAAAAAGGGAGAGAAAACGTATGTGGAAAAAAATCATTCCGGTTGCCCTAGCATTAAGTACAATTACTTTTTCAAGTGTATTTGCTGCACCTCCATCTCAAGCACCCACAGAAAAAAATCGCTACATAGACGTACAGATGCTTGGCATTAACGATCTTCATGGGCAATTAGACACTGTAAAGAAAATTAACAACAAAGAAGCAGGGGGAGCCGAGTACTTAGCTGCTTATTTACGTGATCGTGAAAAGCAAAATCCGAATACACTAATGGTTCATGCTGGTGATATTATCGGAGCAAGTCCTCCAGTTTCAGCACTACTACAAGACGAACCAACAATTGAAATTTTAAATGATTTAGGATTTGATGTTGGAACCATTGGAAATCATGAATTTGACGAAGGAATTGACGAAATGCATCGTCTCATTTATGGTGGATACCATGAAAAAACAGGGAATTTCAAAGGAGCAAAATTCCCTTACGTTGCTGCAAATTTCTACAATAAATCAACTGGACGCTTATTTCTACCACCATTTACTGTAAAAATGGTACAAGGGGTTCCTGTCGGCTTTATCGGGGTTGTAACAACAGATGTTCCTAACGTTGTTATGCCTACTATGCTAAAAAATGTACAAATTACAGATGAAGTTGAAGCAATTAACACGTCCGTAAAACAACTAAAAAAATTAGGTGTTAAATCTATCGTTGTTCTTGCACATAATGGAGGTACAACAGATGATAACGGCGTAACAAATGGTGACATCGTGCGCTTAGCAAATGATGCTGACCCAGAAGTCGATGTCATTTTCGGTGGTCATAGTCACACTTATGTAAATGGAACCGTTAATAACAAACTTGTCGTACAAGCAAATTCCTATGGAATGGCTTTCGCTGATGTTGATATAAAGATTGATCGTAAAACAAAAGATATTGCCTACAAAAAAGCAGAAGTTGTTACAACCTACCATGAAGGAATAAAGCCCGACCAAAAAGTGAAAAAGAAAATGGATCAGTATCAAGAAAAAATTGCCCCTCTTGTAAATCAGGTTGTTGGAAAATCTACCGCTCCAATAGATCGTAAACAAAATGCCGCTGGTGAATCCACTCTTGGAAATTTAGTTGCAGACGCTCAGCGTGCGACCATGAACACGCAAATCGCTCTCATGAATCCTGGTGGCATTCGCAATGACTTAGATGCTGGTGATATTACATGGGGAGAGTTATACGGCATTCAACCATTCGGAAATCAATTAATCAAAGTTAATTTAACAGGTCAAGATATTCGTGACATTTTAAATCAACAATGGCAAAAAGGCATAACAAGAATGCTTCAAATTTCAGGTATTCAGTACACTTGGGATGCTAATCAACCAGATGGTGAAAAAGTTACAAATATCCACTTAACAAGTGGAGAAGAACTTGTTGCCTCTAAAACTTACAGCGTCGTTGCAAATGCTTTTCTAGCTTCAGGCGGTGATGGATTTGTCTCCTTTAAAAATGGAAAAGACGCGGAAACAGGACCAAATGATTTTGAAGCGTTAATGGATTATGTAAAACAAGTAAAAGGGCCGATTCAACCTATTATTGATGGGCGAATTCAAAGAGTTAATTAACTTTCTTTTTAAATAAACTTATAAAAAAAGAGAGAAATTATATTATTAAATTATGATTTTTTTAAAATTAATCTTATGATAAAAACCCTGTATTCCATTAAAATACGGGGTTTTTTATTAGTTTCTATGGCGTAAGGACATGCAATAAAAATCCACTTTATCCTAAATCACATTTTAAAGGATATGCACTCAGTATCTGGATTTCTCGTAGGATATACGAGCAGAAACTAGGAGGTAAACATATGTATTCTTATTCAAATGATTACAATTTGGTATACAGACAAAACGAAAAGCTAATTCGCGATATTGAAAAAGCAATTAATGGAGAGTATAGTGCAATAAATTGCTATGCTAAATTAGCTAATTTAGCTCCACAAGGTAATGAGCGCAATCAAATACTCGAAATCCGACAAGACGAAATAAAACATTTCCAGCAATTTGTACAGATTTATATTAGTTTAACCGGTAGACAACCTCAGCCAACAATCAATGAACAATGTCCGGACTCTTATGTAAATGGATTAGAATTCGCGCTACAAGATGAGCAACGAACAGTTGATTTTTACTTAGAAATTGCAGATGATACCACAAATCAATATACTAAAGAGGTATTTCGTAGAGCGGCAGCAGATGAGCAAAATCACGCCGTTTGGTTTCTATATTATTTTTTTAAAGTAAAAGGATAAGATAAAATCAATCGAGGTTTATTCCAACACCTTGTTAATCCTTATTATCGTTCATACTAGCTATAAGCAAAAGGATACATGCCCTTATATCAAACATTGTATCCTTTCTTTTATTTATCTGGATACGAGTCATCGCTCACTTCGTATCTTTGTAAAAATTCTTTTAACGCTTCTTCTACAATTCGAGATTTATGAATTCCTTTTGTAACAGATATGTTATCTAAACGTTCCGAAACTTCTGCACATATTGAAAAAGTACGTTTCTTTTTTTCTGTACTATTCTTTGCTGTTGACAGAATACACCCTTCTCTTTTTCGTAACAATTCATAAATATTTTGCAACTGTTCATAAATCAAAACCTGATAATCTGTTTTTACATATTGAAGTGCAGTAGCTTCTTGAAGATATAAATGACGCGGTTCTTCTCCCTCTCCAATGAATATTCGTCTCTTCTGTTCGCCATCGTATTCATATCCAAGCACCCTTAACTTTTTTGACAATGCATATGGGCTCATGTCGAGGCGTTTGGCAATAATAGCAAGCGGTTCACGTTTGTTTAAGCGATCTATAATTTCTCCAACTGTCACTTTCTTCCCCTTCTCTCTGAGCTCTCATAGTTGAAATATAGCCTACATGTTATGATACAATAATTTCTTAACAGTATATGCAAAATAGTACATCCGTGCGATACATACCATTAGAGAAAAGGAGGTTTTTTATATGCTTTTTCGTAGCTACACTCCAAAATTTTACAACGAATTAAAGAATCCAATTTCAAATAGCGTCGCTACGATAGAAAGCGTTACGATTAACAATCGTAAACAATCTCTCCTTATTCGTGGTCAAGACGTAAATCAACCTATTTTATTATGCTGTCACGGCGGCCCTGGTATGGCACAAATCGGATTCATTCGCCATTTTCAAAAAGACTTAGAAAAACACTTTATTGTTGTCAATTGGGATCAAAGAGGGGCAGGAAAATCCTTTTCTTGGCGGGATATAAAAGTACCATTCACAATTGAACAATTTGTTTCAGATGCACTTGAAGTAATAAAATACCTTCTTTTTCGCTTCAAAAAACAGAAACTATTTCTCGCTGGACATTCTTGGGGAAGTATTATCGGTTTACAAATTGCAAATAAATATCCAGACTATATCGAAGCTTATATTGGTATAGGTCAGATTGTACATATGAAACAAAACGAAGAATTGCTCTACCAACATTTAATTCACTCTGCAAAAAAACATGGACACGAGCGTGCATTGACCTCTTTAACAAAGCTTGGAAAACCTCCTTTTCTAGATATGCGGCGTCTTATTATTCAAAGAAAGTGGCTTGGTACATTTGGAGGAGCAGTTCAAAATGGAACTTCTTTTTCTTTCATTCGAAAAGGATTATTTTCTTCAGAATATACATGGCTAGATTGGGTGAGATTTCTCGCAGGAAATATGAAATCTGGGTCATTATGGGAGGAAATGCTCACAATAGATTTCTTTTCTACAATTTCAAAACTTTCCGTACCTGTTTATTTCTGCTCTGGTCGTTTCGACTATCAAACACCCTATGCACTCGTTCAACAATATTGTGATACGATTCAAGCACCCATCAAGAAAATGATTTGGTTCCCAAACTCTGCTCATTCACCAAATTTAGAAGAACCTGAACTGTTTGCAAAATCTATATGCTCTATCAAACAAGAGTTATCTTTTCAGCATAGGTAACAGTCGTTATACCTTTTACATTTCATAGAAAACATTTTATAATTACATGTCGCAACTTTACTCGGTTCGTATATATATCTATATAAGATAAGTTGCAAAAACAGAAAAAGATCAGGGAGATTACATTTATTATGAATGCTGTACTCGTCGCAGTAGCAGTGATGTTACTGCTTAGTTTATTACGTGTCCAAGTCATTGTCGCAATTATCGTCGGTGCCTTAACAGGTGGACTAATTGGCGGACTTGGAATTTCAGAAACAATCAATACTTTTACCACAGGTCTTGGAAACAGTGCTCCAATCGCTTTAAGTTATGCCATGCTCGGAGGATTTGCTATTTCTCTTTCCAAAACAGGTCTTCCCGACGCTATGATTCATACTGCACTGAATTTAGTTGATAACGAAAAGGACACACAAAAGCAAACCTATTCAAAAATACTCATTTTATGTATCATTTTGGCAATGGCTTGTTTTTCACAAAATGTTATCCCGGTTCATATCGCTTTTATCCCTATCCTAATTCCAGCGCTTTTAAAAGTACTAAATGAGCTGAAAGTAGACCGTAGGCTTGTCACATGTCTTATTACATTCGGATTAATTACTCCTTACATGTGGGTTCCAGCTGGATTCGGAAAAATTTATCATGACGTATTACAAACAAATGCACAGCAAAGCGGGCTTACATTTGATGTAGTGCTCATTCCAAAAGCAATGACAATTCCAGCAATAGGAATGATTATTGGGCTATGTATCGCTGTTTTTATTACGTATCGTAAACCACGTACATATCACACCGAACCGATTCATGCTCCATCTGATGAAATAGCTCCTTACACTAAAAGAAGCATTACGTTCGGATTGTTATCTATTATCGCAACATTAAGTGTGCAATTAGCAACAGAATCAATGATTTTTGGTGCATTGGCAGGGATTATTGTATTATCCATTAGTGGTAGTCTTCCACTAAAAGAAGCTGATGCAATTTTAACAAGCGGTATGCGCATGATGTCATTTATCGGTTTCGTTATGATTTCTGCAGCTGGTTTCGGAGCAGTTCTTCGGAAAACAGGACATGTTGAATCACTTGTTCAAACAAGTGCTGATTTAATTGGAAACAGTAAGCCACTTGCTGCATTTCTTATGCTTATTATCGGTCTGCTCGTTACAATGGGAATCGGTTCTTCCTTTTCCACCATTCCGATTTTAACAACAATCTTCGTTCCGTTATGTATCCAGCTTGGCTTTAGCCCGATGGCAACCATTGCCATTATCGGTACAGCTGGTGCATTAGGTGATGCTGGTTCTCCAGCATCCGATAGTACGCTAGGACCTACCTCAGGTTTAAATGCAGATGGCAGGCATCATCATATATGGGATACATGTGTCCCAACTTTTCTTCACTACAATATTCCGTTACTTATATTCGGCTTTATTGCTGCCATAACATTATAAAGTGAAACTTTAATCATTGTGGATTTTCTTCATCCTCCAATGCTTATTAGCTCTCAACAATCGGGCTTTTACGGGTAGCCCGTCCCCCGCCTAACTTCTTTGTTTTTGATGAATTTTGAGGCGGGGGTCTTACTGCCCACAAATAGTGGGATAAAAAAAGGTGCGTTTATTGGACGCACCTTTTACTTTGTCGATTCTCGTTCAATTAATAGAAACTCTTCTTGCTGCACTTCCTCAAGTTTTACTTGTTTCTTTTTTATTTTTCCTACCAATCTTTGTACAGCTACTACTCCTTGTTTTTCAAAAGGACTTCCAATCGTTGTTAAAGATGGCGTAACCCATTCTCCTTGTAAACTTCCCTTAAAACCAATTACTTGCAAATGCTCAGGTATACGAATACCAAGACAACTTGCTGCACGAACGACTGCAATTGCAACAGTATCACTAGAAGCCACAATACCGTCAATATATGGATACTTTCGTAATAATTCAATGACCTGTTTTTCTTCAGTTCCTTCTATTCTTTCTTCTCGATAAGCAAGACCCTCTTCCCAAACTGCATCTAAAAATCCAGATACATGTTCTTCCATTGCCTCATCTTCTGTCTCTTCCCCCATATAAGCAAGAAAATAACAACCTTTTTCTTTTAGTAAAACAACTGCCTTTCTAGCACTTTCGTAATATGTAGAAAGTGCGTCGGCTTCATCAAATACGACAAATGGAATAGAAATATTCTCCATGCGCTTGAATATGTCGTTCGTCATAATAACACCAGCAATATTATTTTGCATCAGTATATCTATATAACCACTCTTATTTTCTATATTACAAATAACAATTTGATATCCCTCTTTATATGCAGCCTCTTCTACTGAACGAAGCAATGTTATATAGGATGGATCTTCTAAATTTGATACTAATATAGCAATCATTGTCGAAGATTTTTTAAATAACGCCTTTGCTACGGCATTTGGTTTATACTGTAACTCTTCAATTGCCAGTTTTACTTGTTTTACTGTATCCTCATGGACATACCCTTTTTCATTAATAACTCGTGAAACGGTTGCGACTGAAACACCGGCCAATTTTGCAACATCACGTATGGTTGCCACATCGTCACCCCTTAATATGGTAATAGCTTACAATTTAAACCTAAAACAAAGTAAATCATTCGTCAAGGTTATTGTTTTATATTTCTGAAAATTGTTACAGAAAATATTTATTACCTTTTCATCTTCTACATATGTAAAGATTGGTTTTATATATTCAGTTTTTCTAGTTGGATTTCATGTAAAATCGCGATGTTATCATATCCAATAAGCGGAATTTCTCGCTTTATCTTCCTCGCTTCTTTGACCGCATCCGTATATAAATTGGTCATCATAAAACCACGTTTCTGATAGAAGCGAAGTGCATTCGTATTATCATTTGTTGTAATTAGCCATACTTTTTTACAACATTGTTTTTTTGCAATATCAATTACACACTCTACAAGTTTCGTTCCAATTCCCTTTTTCTCCTTAAGGCTATCTAATGAAACAATCTCACAGTTATTTTCTTTCATTTCATATGTAATAATTCCTACTATTCTGTTATCTTCACTTGCAACAAAACCTGGTAATTGATCTAAATGGTGTACCCTTCCACGTGAAACCATCAGTGTGCTTCTCCAATTTTCACGCATAAACAGTGCAATTGTTTCTCTCATTTCCACTGTAATTTTTTGTATTTGAATCATGTCCGACTATCTCCCTTTTCACATCATTATGATACAATATAAGTGTATCATATGTAGAGATATTTGGAGGATGAGGTAAGGTATGAAACGTTTTTTTACAACATTGCTAACCATAATAGGAGCATTAATTGGCATCGGTATTTTCTTTACTAATAAAGTAATGTACTTAAAGAAAAAAACAGAAGAAGAAATTCTAGAGCGTGAAACGAAAAAGCATTTTCGCTTAGAAGATTTTAACGCCATTCCAAAAGAAGAGGTTCGTATTCCATCTCAATTTAAATATGACATTCACGGCTATTACATTTCTGCAGGTAATTCTAATAAGTTTATGATTTTTTGCCACGGTGTAACAGTAAATAAAATAAACTCTGTCAAATATGCAAATTTATTTTTAAACAGAGGATATAACGTATTTATTTATGATCATCGCCGCCATGGTAAAACAGGTGGTAAAACGACAAGTTATGGCTATTACGAAAAATATGATTTAAAGACGGTAGTTGATTGGCTAAAAGACCGTTTTGGAACAAATATTACACTTGGCATTCATGGAGAATCGATGGGAGCTGCGACACTCCTTCAATATGCAGGAATGGTAGAAGACGGCGCTGATTTTTATATTGCGGATTGCCCATTCTCTGACTTTTATGGCCAGCTACAACATCGCTTAAAAGTCGAATTCCATTTACCAAAATGGCCGCTACTACCATTAGCAAACGCCTTATTAAAAGTACGGGACGGTTATACAATACGCGAAGTTTCTCCGCTCGATTGTGTAAAAAACATAAATAATCCAGTCCTTTTTATTCATAGTAAAGACGATGACTATATTTTATGTGATATGACAAAAGCCCTGTATGAAGCTAAAGAAAATAATAAACAGCTCTTTATTGCGGAACACGGGGCACACGCTTGCTCTTATAACGAAAACAAACAAGAGTATGAAGCTGCCATTGATCAATTCTTAAAAACATATGTGAAAGAAACAAAAAACAGGCTTGCATAAGCCTGTTTTTTCATGTTATTGCGCTAGCACATCTGTAACTTGTTCCATATTTTCAGAAATCCATGTTACCGCCTCATCAAGCGTTTGAAATTCTGTCGTTTGAAATGTCACTTCGTCTTGAAGTAGCCACACATCTTTTGGTTCTTGTCCCACACCTGCAATCGACCAATGAAGTAAACTATATGGATGATTATCATTTAAAAACGATGCCCAAGTGCGCTCATTTGCAATATTTTGTAATGTACGTAATTGTTTATTCATGTTTCGTCACCTTACTGTATTTCAATTATAAACGTTATTATAACATTCTCTGTCCTTACACACAAAGAACTGTTTTCTTATTGTCAAGTGCTTCCTGCAATTATATGATGAATATAAGCGTTTGGGAAGGAGGGATAACGTTGGCAAAAGTTCAAATTAAAGTGAATGATAATGGTTCATTTCGCATTACGGGGGATGTGGAATTAATCGACTCACAAGGGAATGCTTTCCCTGCAAAACCTGCATTTTCTTTATGTCGCTGTGGTTTATCAAAAAATATGCCTTATTGCGATGCTTCGCATAAAGGAAAATTCGAATCTATTGTTCGAGCACCAAAGGGAGAATAATGCTATAAGGAGCACGCGCAATGACTTGTGTGTGCTTTTTTATCCCGCTATTTGCGGGCAGTAGACCCCTACCTCAAAATTCAACGAAAGCAAAGAAGTTAGGTGGGGGACGTGCTGCCCGTAAAAGCCCGATTGGTGAGGGATAATAATCAGTGGGGGATGAAGCCCCCCACTGATTAAAGTTTCACTTTATATACGTCCTATATAAAACCCAAAAAACGCCGCGAAAATGCCTAGCATGTAACTCATTATTAAATACAATATCGCCTTTTGCCCTTCTCGCTTATGTATCAATTGAACAATTTCAAGCTTACATGTTGAAAAAGTAGTAAATGCTCCCATAAATCCTGTTCCGCATAATAATAGCCATGTACTACTCACATCAGCTCCATATAATAAACCTAGTAAGAATGAACCTACTATATTTACAAATAATGTGCCATATGGAAATAAACTTCCGTACTTTTCTTTCATCGCATTACTAATAGAGAATCTGGCAATTGCTCCGAAAAAGCCACCGATTCCTACAAGTAAAATATTCATAGTGCCCCTTCTTTCTTCATGCTTTTTTCATATAATGCATTGCCAAGATAAAATCCAAATAAAGATAAGAGCAATCCTCCAACTATACTTGTACTCACATAATAAAATGTCATAAAAAATGCTTCATGCTGTATTAATTTCAACGTCTCTACGCTAAATGTTGAAAAAGTAGTAAAAGAACCAATCATTCCTGTTCCAACACTACTCATTATTGCTTGTGAAACATGTTTCATACGAAACAAATACATCGTTAAAAATGCCAATAAAAAACTACCAATCATATTCGCTAACCATGTTGCGAGCGGAAAAGAATCGACTGAAGGAATACCAATCCATTGTCCTAATCCATACCTTGCTAAAGCTCCAATAATACCACCGATTCCTACTGCAATATATTTCATATTTCCACCTCATTTATGTATATACTGAAATCTTTCTCATACTATATATCCTTTTTGATCTTCCAACATTTAAACCGTGGCTATGAAAACAAAAGTAGACCTCCACTCATTTTCTCCTGTTCTTTAACATGGCATGAGGCGAAAAAAGGCACTGACCGCCTCTATCCATGATCAGACGCTCTCTCCACCTAAAAGGAAAAGGTTTTCTATCTGTTTTTCAATTTGTATTTATATAGTATAACAAAATTAATTCCCCCTTCATTTTCATACAATTCTTCACATTCGAATATTTTTTACTATCCTTTTTTCTTTTTTGTGCTATAATGTGAGCAAACAGCATCCTTCGGGGTCGGGTGAAATTCCCAACCGGCGGTGATGAAGTGCACACTTCTAAGTCCGTGACCCGTTTTCAAGCTTGAAAACGGTGGATCTAGTGAGATTCTAGGGCCGACAGTATAGTCTGGATGGGAGAAGGATATGTTTTCTAGTGCTTATATAGCGAATACATTTTTATTTTGGCATACACATTTTTACTGATTCATTTTGAATGACTGTATATGTTTTCTTTCATATACCTATCTTTCTATGCTGAAATAAAAAGATACGACTAGCGTATGAAAAAATTGATAATTTGCTAGGTTTTTTCTCGTGCAAAAATATCAATCATCGTTAGGTTTCTTTCTTATACTTTCGTATTCGAACTATATTTCTAGAAATCACGTCTCCCAAACCCTAAGGATACTATTATCCTTGGGGTTTTTTGATTTTTCTTAGGAGAGGTGAAAAGAATGACAGACCAAGAATATATGAGGATTGCCTTACAGTTAGCACAAAGTACTGCAGGGCAAACAAGTCCAAATCCAATGGTCGGTGCTGTTGTTGTAAAAGATGGAAACATCGTTGGAATGGGAGCGCACCTGCGCGCAGGGGAAGAACACGCTGAAGTTCACGCTCTTCGTATGGCTGGTGATAAGGCAAACGGCTCCACTGTCTATGTAACGTTAGAACCGTGCAGTCACTTTGGAAAAACTCCACCGTGCTGTGATCTACTCATTGTAAAAAAGGTGAAGCGTGTCGTAATTGCTACACTCGATTGCAATCCGCTCATTTCAGGTAATGGTGCAAAACGTTTGCAAGAAGCAGGTATTAGCGTAACTACTGGTGTTCTTGAAGAGGAAGCCACCACATTAAATCGATACTTTTTCCACTATATGAAAACGAAACTACCGTTTGTAACAATAAAAACAGCGATGAGTTTAGATGGAAAAATAGCTACTACTACTGGGGATAGCAAATGGATTACAGGTGAGGCTGCTCGCACAGATGTTCACCAATATCGGCATACGCACGATGCCATCCTTGTCGGGGTGAATACTGTTATAGCTGATAATCCCTCTTTAACAACACGTCTTCCAAACGGCGGCAAGCATCCGATTCGAATTATTTTAGATACACATTTACGAACTCCGCGGTCCTCTCATGTCATTACAGACGGAATGGCACCAACATGGATTGTTGTCGGAAAAAACGTAAATAAAGAAAAAATAGCAGCATATGAATCACAGGCGGTATCTGTACTTCAAATGAAAACGAGTCAAATTGAAATCCGTGAACTCCTCCTCCTTCTCGGTGAAAAACAAATCCTTTCACTCTTTGTTGAAGGTGGGCAATCCGTTCACGCGAGCTTTTTAGAAACAAAGTGTTTCAATGAAATCGTGACCTATATAAGTCCAAAATTAATTGGCGGAAAAGATGCCCCAACTATGTTTGGTGGCACCGGCTTTATGAAACTGCAAGATGCACTTTCCTTGCAAATTCAAGAGATGAAACAAATTGGCGATGATATAAAAATCGTTGCTAGTGTGCGAAATGAGGTGCTTACATGTTTACAGGAATTGTAGAAGAGCTTGGAACTGTTTCGAATATCAGGCAAAGCGGAGAAGCAATGAAACTGACAATTGAAGCAAATACAATCTTGTCAGACGTAAAACTAGGAGACAGTATTGCTGTAAATGGGATCTGTTTAACCGTCACTTCTTTTACAACGTCTTCTTTTACTGTTGATGCCATGCCTGAAACAATGCGCGCAACATCATTACGTATGCTCGGCACCCGTTCTAAAGTAAATTTAGAACGAGCAATGGCTGCAAATGGGCGCTTTGGTGGACATTTCGTCACAGGGCATATTGATGGAATTGGAACCATTGTAAGTAAGAAACAGCACTACAATGCGATATATTACAAAATTGAAATTCCAGATGATTTACTCCGTTATTGTTTACACAAAGGATCGGTGGCTGTTGATGGCACAAGCTTAACGATATTTGATATAGATGAATCTTCCATTACCATTTCACTCATTCCGCACACAGTAAGCGAATCTATTATTGGTGAAAAAGTAGCTGGAGACATCGTGAACATTGAATGTGACATGATTGGAAAATATATTGAGCGTTTTATTTCAAAGCCTTCGAAGCAAAGCACTTCAGTTACAAAAAGCTTTTTACAAGAAAACGGATTTCTATAAGGGGGAAGCACAATGTTTCATCGTATTGAAGAAGCACTAGAAGATTTAAAACAAGGAAAAGTCGTTATTGTATGTGATGATGAAAGCCGTGAAAACGAAGGAGACTTCATCGCTTTAGCAGAGAACATTACACCAGAAACAATTAATTTTATGATTACACATGGCCGTGGTCTTGTCTGTGTACCGATTACAGAGCAATATGCAGACCGCTTACAGTTAGAGCCTATGGTTTCTCATAATACAGATTCTCATCATACCGCGTTCACAGTAAGCGTTGATCACATTTCTACAACAACAGGTATTAGTGCTTACGAACGTGCGACAACTGTGCGTGAGTTATTAAATCCAGCGTCAAAAGGAACAGATTTTAATCGTCCAGGTCATATCTTTCCTTTAATCGCCAAGGAAGGCGGAGTACTGCGCCGTGCAGGTCATACAGAAGCAGCTGTTGATTTAGCAAAATTATGCGGCGCGGAACCAGCAGGAGTTATTTGTGAAATTATAAAAGAAGATGGCACGATGGCACGTGTTCCTGACTTAGTACAAGTTGCAAAGCAATTTGATATAAAAATGATTACGATTGAAGATTTAATCGCTTATCGCCGCCATCATGAAACGCTCGTAACAAGGGAAATTGAAATTACATTACCGACAGATTTCGGTACATTTCATGCAATCGGCTACTCAAATTCTTTAGATCAAAAAGAACATATCGCTCTTGTGAAAGGGGATATTTCGACAGGTGAACCCGTTCTCGTGCGCGTTCATTCTGAATGTTTAACTGGCGATGTTTTCGGCTCATGCCGCTGTGACTGCGGTCCGCAGCTCCATGCTGCTCTCGCTCAAATTGAACGAGAAGGAAAAGGTGTTCTTCTTTATATGCGCCAAGAAGGCCGCGGAATCGGGCTGTTAAATAAGCTCCGTGCATACAAGTTACAAGAAGAAGGATTAGATACTGTTGAGGCAAATGAAAAACTAGGATTCCCTGCCGATCTTCGTGATTATGGCATTGGTGCTCAAATCTTAAAAGATTTAGGTTTACAGCAATTGCGTTTATTAACGAATAATCCGAGAAAAATCGCAGGCTTGCAAGGTTATGATTTAGAAGTTGTCGAACGCGTACCGTTGCAAATGCCAACAAAAGAAGAAAACAAGGCATATTTACAAACAAAATTAGAAAAATTAGGTCACTTATTAAGCTTATAATATATAAAGGGAGAGATATAATATGGTATTTGAAGGTCATTTAGTTGGTACAGGATTAAAAGTTGGAGTTGTTGTTGGACGCTTTAATGAATTTATTACGAGTAAACTATTAGGCGGTGCGTTAGACGGATTAAAGCGCCATGGTGTAGAAGAAAGCGATATTGACGTCGCATGGGTTCCAGGCGCATTTGAAATCCCATTAATCGCAAAAAAAATGGCAAACAGCGGAAAATATGATGCTGTCATTACACTAGGAACAGTCATTCGCGGTGCTACAACTCATTATGATTATGTTTGTAATGAAGTTGCAAAAGGTGTTGCTTCTTTATCATTACAAACAGACATCCCAGTTATTTTCGGTGTATTAACGACTGAGACAATCGAGCAAGCAATCGAGCGTGCTGGTACAAAAGCTGGCAACAAAGGCTATGAATCCGCAGTTGCCGCTATTGAAATGGCGCAATTATCAAAGCACTGGGCATAAAAAAAGAGGCTTCGGCCTCTTTTTTTATTTTTCTACTTTTTTCCGTACATCTTTTATCAATTCATCCATCGTTTTTCCTTCTGTTTTAATACGAAGATTTTGAGCGGTTCTCCACACATTTTCTCTCCTTTTTTCTTCCTCTACAATATGAAGTTCTTTCCGCACTTCCTTTAAGTCTTTTCCCTCTGTCTCAATCCCAAAATGCTCAGCCTTTGTTCGAAAATGTTGTTCAATTCTTTGCTGCATTTCTTTCTGTTCCGGATTTTCAGCTGCCTTAACTGGATCAGCACTAATCGCCTTTAATAAAATTAAAAAAGTCATAATAGCTAGTATATATTTGTGCATGTAAGATCCTCCACCCAAGATAAATTACACTTTTACTATGTACAATTACTGGGTGGAAAATTCGTCCACACAATTTATTTTTTTACTGAAACTCTACTATTTTAAAGGCTTGAAGGTATTTCATTACATTTTGTTTACAAAAAAAGAAAGCACCAAAAGGAGCTTTCTTTTCAATCTTTACAGTGCACATTCTTCTATTTCAAATCCTAAATCTTCAATCATACCCCAATCAGATGTCGGCTCTTGTCCTGCTGTTGTTAAATAGTCACCAACGAAGATCGAATTTGCTGCAAATAAGCCAATTGGCTGTACAGAACGTAAATTAATTTCGCGACCGCCAGAAATACGGATTTCTTTTGATGGATTAACAAAACGCATCATTGCTAATACTTTTAAACATTCTACTGGTGTTAATTCTTTCTGCCCTTCAAGCGGCGTTCCTTTTACGGCGACAAGGAAATTACATGGAATAGAATCAGCATCTAAACGTTGTAATTCAAAAGCAATTTCAACGCGCTGCTCTTTCGTTTCTCCCATTCCGAAAATCGCACCCGAACATGGAGAAATACCGGCTTGCTTCGCTTTTTCTACTGTATCAACGCGATCATCGTATGTATGCGTTGAACAAATACTATCATAATTATTTACATGTGTATTTAAGTTATGGTTATAACGGTGAACACCGGCTTCTGCTAAGCGTCCTGCTTGATCTTCATTTAAAAACCCTAAGCAACAGCAAATTTTTAAATCCGTTGTTTCACGAATTTCTTTTACGGCACCAATGACATGATTTACTTCTTTATCCGTTGGACGACGACCAGATGCAACAATGCAGTATGTACCTGCTTTACGGCGAATTGCTTCGTGAGCTCCCTCTACGATTTTTTCTTGTGTTAACCATGCATATTTATCGATTGGTGCTTCTGAAACGATAGACTGTGAGCAATATCCACAATCTTCTGGACATAATCCAGATTTCGTATTAATAATCATATTTAATTTTACTTTTTTACCAAAGTAATGATGACGAATGATATAAGCTGCGTTCATAATTTCTAATACTTCTGTATCGTCAGCTTCTAAAATTGCTACTGCTTCTTCTTTCGTTATACCTCTGCCCTCTACTACTTCATATGCAATTTTCTTCCAATCTGTTTTTGTTTGTACTTGTTTCATTTCTTCTCTTCCCCTCTTTTTCAATATACGCAAATAAAGCATGGTACGTTGTTACAATTTTTCCTTCTTCCGTGAAATCTCTTTCGTATATGCGAAGCATGGTGCGAAAGATAGAAGGACTTTGACAGTAAGATTCTGCATTGCTATTCGTCGCTCCCACTTTTCGAATCGATTGTAGGAATCCACGAACTGTAGCAAACTTCTCTATGTAACATGTTTCAGAAACATGAACATCCCCTGTTACACTTTCACATACATCTTGCAGCTGTTCTCTCGTTACAAAACGTTGTCCCACAGATACACTATTTTGTATATTTTTTTCTTCTTTAGCACTTTGAAATGCTGTATGAAGTTCTTGAAACGTTTGCTCCCCAAACGTTGAAAATAACAACAAACCATCTTCAAACAAATAACGATATAAACTTTTCAGCGTTGTTTGCAAATCGTTTAGCCATTGAAATGTTGCGCTTGAGATAATGACATCAAATGACTCACTTAATGTAAGATGTTCAATATCTTCGCACCTAAATGTCACAGATTCTACGTGATTTCTCGTTTTAGCAACAGCAATCATACTTTCAGCAAAATCAATTGCTGTAATTTTTGCATTTGGAAAAGCAACGGCTAATTGCTCAGTCAAATATCCTGTTCCACATCCGAGTTCTAAAATGCGGATGGACGACATTTTGTGGTAGTGTTTTTTCATTATAGAAAGCAATTGTTGCGCCATCTTTTTTTGTACACTTGCATATTGATCATAGGATACAGCTGCCCCATTAAATCGTTTTTGTAATAACGTTTTGTTGATCATTTTGTATCCCCTCTACAAACTGGATCATTTCATTTGCGCAATATTCAAAATCAGTTACGCAAAGTGCATGCCCAGCTCCATTTATTACTTTAAGCGTCCCATTCGTATTTTCTTGTATATAGCGAGCAGCAGATAGTGGGCATATCGCATCCTGTTCTCCATGAAGAAGTAATATCGGCATCTTTACGTGCTTTAACTGACTTCTTATATCCACCTCTATTAAATAATTAAGTCCCAGCTGTAAAGATTCAATGGAATCACCTTGAAAACGCTCTACAATGCCTTCAAATTGTTCACTATCTTTTATCTCTTTTTTTGTAAACATACTTTTATAAAAGCGGTTCAATGTGAAATCCTTTTGCTTCACCAAACTTCTTTTCATCCGCTCTACAAAAGAAGGTTTCCATCCACTCTCGTAATTTTCATCTACTGTAAACTTTGCCGTACCACCTATTAAAATCATCCCTTTTGCCTGCACTCTATCACATACTTGAAGAGCAGCTAATGCACCAAGTGACCATCCAATCAAAATCACATCCTGCCCTTTCGTAACCTCTACTACTCGTTCTGCATACTCGCCAAACTCTTTTACCCCACGCCATTCAACATGCCGGACAGAATATTCCTGAAAATATGGAAGTAATGAATCCCATACTTGTTTTTCCATCCCCCATCCGGGAATGAAAATAAGCTTGGGCTGTTTCATCTCGGTACCCCCTCTTCTTTACCAATTCGAATAATCTGCTCAATAGCCCATTGTAAGTCAGCTTTTGTATGTTCAGATGTAACTGCAAATCGAATTCGCGAACTATTGTGCGGAACAGTGGGTGGTCTGATAGCAATTGCAGCAATTCCTGCTTCCTGCAATTTTTCGCTAAAATGCATCGCATATTCATTCGATGCTACAATAACTGGTACAATATGCGTTGAACTATCACCAATATGAAAGCCAGCTTCTTTCAAATTATTGCGGAAATACGCTCCATTTTCTAAGAGCTGCCGCCGTCTTTCCTCATCTTCCTTAACAATTTCAATTGCACGTTTCATTGCACCAAGCGTCCCTGGTGGTAATGCTGTTGTGAATATGAAGCTTCTCATCGTATTTTTCATATAATCAATACAAATTGCATCACCTGCTAAATAAGCTCCATAACAACCTAACGCTTTACTAAATGTCCCCATATGAATATCAATTTTCTGAGAAAGTCCTTGTTCGATGTGAGCTAAGCCCGCACCATACTTGCCATATATTCCTCCTGCATGCGCTTCATCAATCATCAATAACGCTCCATATTTTTCTTTCAACATAATCAATTCTTTTAAATGAGCAACATCTCCATCCATGCTGAAAATCGTATCTGTAACGATCAACTTGCGCTTTGCAGAAGGCGCCATTCGCAGTAATGTTTCCAAATGTTCCAAATCATTATGTCGATATCTTTTATGTTCCGCACCACTGAGCATAATTCCATCGACAATGCTGGCATGATTTAACTTATCGCTAAAAACAATGTCGTGACGACCCACTAAAGAAGAGATTGCACCTACATTTGCCGAATATCCACTGTTCACAATTATTGCTTTTTCAGTTTCTTTCCAATCACAAACGCTCTGTTCTACCTCTTCATATAGTGAATAATTTCCTACCACAAGCCGTGACGCCGTAGCCCCTACTCCGTATTGTTTTGTCGCTACAGTAGATGCTTCTTTTAATCGCTTATCTCCTGCCAAACCTAGATAGTTATTCGAAGCTAAATTCAACATACGTTTTCCATTCCTAATAAGCCATGGTCCTTCAGCTTGCTCCGTCACGACTACATGTCGATATTGTGCTTTCTCCTTCAGACGATTTAAACTAGAATGAAAGTGTAGGTTCCACGTTTGATCCATGTTTGATGAGCTCCTCTAAATTTGAAATCGCAATATTCTCTTCTGCTGCTCTTAATAGTTCATCACGCGTAAATTTTTCTTGAAGTTCCGGTAGTAACCCCACAACTGGTACACCGCTTAACTCCTCAATCATTTCTTGATTTTCTTGCACACGTTCTTTCTCACATTCTTTACAGCCAGATAAAATAACACCTGCAACCGCTAAACCATTTGCTTTCGCATAAGCAATTGTTAAAACGGTATGATTAACGGTACCTAGCGCCGGACGCGCGACAATAATAAGTGGTAATTTTAATTCCTTTGCAAAATCAACCACTAATGCATCTTCTGTATATGGAACGGCAAGCCCCCCTGCTCCTTCTACAAGCAAGCTCTTAAACTCTGTCATTAACTCATTATAATGAGCCGTAATTTGTGCTAGCTTCACAGTTCTTCCTGCTCGCTGCATTGCCAGTCTTGGTGCGAGAGGTTCTTCAATAGAGTAAGGGCAAATTCTATCCGTCTCAGTCGTTACTCCTGATGCAACTTTCAATCTAGCTGCATCACCTTCTGGGTTCGAATCGATATGACCACTTTGCAATGGTTTATACACACCTATGTTATATCCACGATTTCTAAACACTCCTGCTAGCGCACCTGTAACAACTGTTTTTCCAACTTCCGTATCGGTTGCTGTTATAAAAAAACCGCTCATTATTCTCCCTCCGTAACATCTGCAATTGCTTGATATAAAATGCCCAGCATTTCATCAATCTCATCTACCTTAGATGCTAGCGGTGGCATAAATACAATCGTGTTACCAAGCGGACGTAAAATCATTCCTAACTCTCTTGATCGCTTACACACTTCCACACCAACTTGCTCTGTCCACTCAAACGGCTCTTTCGTTTCTTTACTTTTCACAAGTTCAATTCCTACCATCAATCCACATTGACGAATATCACCAACATGCTTGTATTCGTAAAGTGCTTCCAATTGTTTCCCTACATATTCTGCTTTATATGCAACATCTTTTACTAGATTTGTTTTTTCATAAAGTTCTAAATTGGCAATTGCAACAGCGCAGCCTAATGGATTTCCAGTATAACTATGGCCATGGAAAAATGTTTTCTGCTCTTCATAGTCACCTAAAAAAGCATCATAAATTTCATCTGTTGTCACAGTAATAGCCACTGGTAAATACCCACCAGTTAAGCCTTTTCCAGCTGTTAAAATATCAGGTGTAACATTTTCATGTTCACAAGCAAACATTTTTCCAGTACGACCAAACCCCGTCGCCACCTCATCTGTAATAAATAAAACATTATAAGTGGTACATAAATCACGAAGGCCTTTCAAATATCCTTTCGGCATTGTAATCATACCGCCTGCACCTTGCATTAACGGCTCTACAATAATCGCTGCAACTTCATCATGTTTTTCTTTTAATAACTCTTCCATTTCTTCTAAATGCTTTTGAACAATTTGTTCTTTGTCGCTTCCATAAGGAGAACGGTATGTATATGGATATGGCATTTTGATTGCATCAAATAAAAGCGAACTGTACACTTGGTGAAACAAGTCAATCGCTCCCACTGAAACAGCCCCAATTGTATCTCCATGATACGCTTCTTTTAATGTGATAAACTTTTGTTTTTTAGGTTTTCCTTTATGCTGCCAATATTGAAAAGCCATCTTGATTGCAATTTCAACAGCTGTAGAACCAGAGTCTGAATAAAATACTTTTTTCAAGCCTTCTGGAACAACTTCAATGACCTTTTCTGCAAGTAAAATCGATGGTACATTGGCAAGTCCTAACATAGTAGAATGTGCAACTTTATTTAACTGTTCACGAATCGCGTCATCCAATTCTGGCACATGATGTCCATGAACATTAAGCCAAATTGATGAAACACCATCCCAATAACCATTTCCGTTTACGTCATATAATTTACGCCCTTCTCCTCGTTCAATGATAACGGGATCTTCAGCTAAATAATCTTTCATTTGTGTAAATGGATGCCATACATATGCTTTGTTTTTTTCAGCCAATTCTTCATATGTATAAGCTCTTTTTTCACTTGTATTACGACTAACAGTCACAATTGTCACCCCTAATGTTAACTTTTATATAAATATAGTTAACATTAAAAACGAAATGCTGTCAATTTTTTTCGCATAATAATGTTCTTAAAAAAGAACGACTTATCATATGATAAGTCGCTTTATTTTCCATGTTGAATCTTTCCGATTTCTAAGATAATCTCTTCATCCTTTTTTCCTTCAGTATCAATTCCAAGTTGTTTTGCATGTTCTATAAGCAGCTGATGACGCTTTTCAAACCTTGCCGTATTTAACTCTTTTTGAATTTCTTTCTCTGTTTTCCCTTCCAGAGAAACGCCAAGCTTAGCGGTTGTTTCTTTCTTGTTCTTTTCCTCTTTGACCTTCTCCAATTCTTTTACTTCTGCTTTTTGTATGATCTTTTGTTTTGGTTGATCAGGAGATGATGCAAACGCTGTATAAATTCCAGCACTACCAACGACTGTAAGTAACGTTGTAAAAAGAAATATTTTTTTCTTCATTGCTTCCCTCCTTTCTATTTTCATTATAACGCACAAATGAAGAATTAAAAAAACATTCTGTTATTATTTTCCTAGAAAAAATTATGAACATATATGTTGACATATGAGATAGATATATGATAAAAATTTAACTAACATCATATGAATCGGCAATGATAGGATTTAGTAGTATTTCGTTTTTTGATTTCAGAGAGCTGGTGGTCGGTGCGAACCAGTACAGAGCGAATTATGAATTACCCCCTGGAGCTTCTTTTACGAAACATTTGGATTAGTAAAAGACGGTTATGGACCGTTATTTCTACAGAGTGGTGAAATGAACGATTTCACAATTTAGGGTGGTACCGCGATTTTTTCGTCCCTGCATGTATTGCAGGGGCGTTTTTTATTTTCTGTTGGTGCCTATTATACGACCCTTTATTTTGTGCTACGTTCATTTCACAAGCTAGGGTGGTACCGCGATTTTTTCGTCCCTGCATATATATGCAGGGACGTTTTTTTTATGATGCTAAACAATTACCGGTAATTTGTCACAAAATTCTAAATTTTAGAAGGAAATATACAATATTGGCGAATTTTATATAAAAAAGAACTATTTTAGATTATTAGGAGGGGCAAACAATGATTTCAAAAATCGAATCTATTCTTTTAACATTTTTCATCTTTTTCTGCATTGGCTTCAGTGTTATTCAATTAGGAACATCACCACACATTCCAATTTTATTTGGCATTATTGTATTATTAGCATTTGGCTTTATTAAAAAAATCTCTTGGTCTAATATGGAAAAAGGGATGATAAGTAGTATTTCAGCTGGTATTCCATCCATTTTCATTTTCTTACTTGTTGGTGTATTAATTAGCGTTTGGATTGCAGCTGGGACAATTCCATCATTAATGGTATACGGCTTCAAACTTGTATCACCAAAAATTTTCATTCCGACAGTCTTTGTTGTTTGTGCAATTGTTGGAACAAGTATTGGTAGTGCCTTTACAACAGCAGCGACAGTAGGTCTTGCCTTTATGGGAATGGGCACTGCTCTCGGATACGATCCAGCACTAATTGCCGGAGCAATTATTTCCGGAGCTTTCTTCGGGGATAAAATGTCTCCGTTATCTGATACAACAAACTTAGCTCCTGCTGTAACCGGTGTGGATCTGTTTGAACATATACGCAACATGCTTTGGACTACGATTCCTGCTTTCATTATTGCCTTTATCGCTTTCTTCATTTTAGGAAGTGGTTCTTCAGGGAATGTTGATTTCTCTACTTTTACAAGCACATTAGAAAAGAATGCAACGATCTCAATTGTTACACTTATTCCAATCCTATTACTATTCTTATTCGCTTTTAAAAAGGTTCCAGCCGTTCCAACTTTACTTGCTGGCATTGTAGCTGGTATTATCATCCTCTTTATTTTCAAGCCAAGTACATCACTTGCCGATTTAATGAAAATTATGCAGGACGGGTACGTGTCTAAAACAGGGATAAAAGATATCGATAGCTTATTATCACGCGGCGGTTTACAAAGTATGATGATGTCAATTGCACTTATTTTCCTTGCTCTTTGTATGGGAGGCTTACTACAAGGTATGGGTATTATCACACAGCTTATGAATATCATTTCTAATTTTGTTAAGACAAGTACACGCTTAATTTTTTCTACTGCATCAACAGCAATTGGCGTTAATTTCTTGCTTGGTGAACAATACTTATCCATCGTATTAACAGGACAAGCATTCGCTGACAAATACGATGAAGTCGGCTTAAAGCGCCGTAATTTATCACGTGTACTAGAAGATGCGGGTACAGTGATTAACCCTCTTGTACCATGGGGCGTAAGTGGCGTCTTCTTAGCAAATGTACTAAGTGTTCCAACAATTGATTACGTTCCATACTCCATCTTCTGCTTAGCTTGTCCGATCGTTACAATTATCGTTGGATTTACAGGATTTGGTCTTTCCTGGCAGAAAGAAAAGCCTGTTACTGTTTCTTAAATTATATATATAAAAGAGGATTGCCGATAACGGTAATCCTCTTTTACTTTACCTCGATTTGTGAGTGCTAACCATCAGTAGAGAATACAGAAAATCCCCATCAATAGAATTCTCATTTTATCGATTTGCTTTTTTTCTTCTAAATAGCATGAACATACCCGCTCCGACAAATGCCAGTCCCGCTCCAATTGTAGAAAAGACATTTCCTCCTGTTTTCGGAAGGTCACGTTCCATTTTGTTTGTTTCTTTGTCTCCACTTACTTTTGTAGGTTCTTGTACATCTTTGTCAGAAGTTGTTGATTTGTCCCCACCGTTTCCTTCATCTGTCGTTGGCGGTGGTGTTGGTTTGTCCTCACCATTTCCTTCACCTGTTGTTGGTGGTGGTGTTGGCTTATCCTCACCATTTCCTTCACCTGTTGTTGGTGGTGGTGTTGGCTTATCCTCATCGTTCTTTTTCGTTAAATCAATTGCATATTTCGCAAACTCATTTTCAGACGGACCAACATATGAGATTTTCCCACCTTTCGTAATATACTTCTGTGCATTCGGTGAAGAGTCAAATGTAGTATTTAATTTTTCAGCAGCAATTGTTTTAAACACCCAGTTTTGATCTGCTGCCGGGTTAATAACAGGCGTTTCTTGCATATATTTCGCAATGATTTGACGCGTTTCATCTTGAGATTGATACACAACTTCACCTTTACTTACACCAGGGAATGTTTGACTACTGCCACGATAGTTATTTGTAGCAACAATAAACTCTTGATTATCAGCTATTGGTTTCCCATCATATGTTATATTCACAATACGATTCGTATTTGGATTTACTACTTTTCCATCTTTATCATATTTTGCTGGCTGTGTAACATCAATTTCGTATTTCACGCCATCTAAAATATCAAAGTTATATGTAGGATAGTTTACATTTACTAATGACTGTTCTTCTACTTTAGCTGGATCAATTTGATTGAACTGACCTGCAGACATTTCAAGCCATTCTTTTACTTGTGCACCATTTACTTTTACAGCATACAACGTATTTGGATATACATATAAATCAGCAACGTTTTTAATTGCTAAAGTTCCAGCTGGAATATCTGTATAATAAGTTGCACCATTTCGTCCACCCGCTTTAAAAGGTGCCCCTGCAGATAATACTGGGATTCCCTTATATTTGCTGTACTGTCCGTTTTCAGCAAATAGCTTTTCTACATACCATTTCTGAGCATTCGTTACAAGCTGTACAGATGGATCATCTTGTACAAGTGAAAAATAACTATTAATTGGTGCTGTCGTTTTACCGACAGGTGTATTTACATATTTAATTGTCGCTTCATGATCATCTTTTATTTCATCAACTAATCTCTTATCAGATTCTACTAATGCATTTCCTTTGCTATCAGAAATCGGACGAACACTTGGAACTGACTTATCTTTTTGTACTTCCCACTTGCCGTTTACTTTTTTCAGCTCCATATCAATAATCCCTAGATTACTTCCGAAAACACCAGGCATCACAACTGGAACATCATTAAACTTGTCCGTTACTACCGTATGCGAATGTCCCATTAACACTGCATCAACGCCAGGAACTTCTGTTGCTAAATAATATGATGCATTCTCCATACCAGCATTATAACCACTTTTATCGACGCCAGAGTGTGCTAATGCAACAATGATATCCGCACCCTCGGCTTTCATTTTTGGAGCCATTTTCTTCGCCGTTTGCACAATGTCTTTCGCTTTTACTTTTCCTTCTAAATTCGCTTTATCCCAGCCCATAACTTGTGGTGGTACAAAGCCCATTACTCCAATTTTTACTTTTTGTTTTTGCCCAGCTTCATCTTCTACTTCTTTTTCAAAAATATGGTATGGTTTAAAGTAGTTTTCATCATTCTCTTCATTATTATCGCCATCGTCTTTATATACATTTGAATTAATAACTGGGAACTGTGTTTTGCTAATCGCATTATTTAAGTAGTCCAAACCATAGTTAAACTCGTGATTTCCAAGAGAAATGACGTCATACTTCATTAAATTCATTAAACGATATAAAGGGTGAACATACTCTCCATCCAAACCTTTTTGTGCCACATAATCCCCAAGCGGCGTTCCTTGTATCGCATCCCCATCATCAAATAGCACAGAGTTCTTTGCTTCTTCACGTGCTTTGTTAACAAGAGTCGCTGTTTGAACTAGCCCGACTTTATTATCCGTTTTTGTTTGATAATAGTCGTAGTTCATTAAATTAACATGAATATCAGAAGTTTCCAAGATTCGTAATTTAACGGTACTCTCCTCTGTTTGTCCCTCTGCATGAGCAATTGTTGGCAACACTTGCGGAGCCATAACCCCTAGTGCAAGCGTCGCTCCGGCTAACACTTTCTTTGACTTCTTCACAAAAAATCCCCCTTATAAAATTGTCCCTTCAAAACCAAATAAAATGAGTTTCTCATCAAACTCTAATAAGGTAGTCTCTCTACCTCGATTCTCTTTTTTCTTCATATTAGAGTGACGTACCTTTACTTATCCCGCTATTCATGGACAGTAAGAATCTCACCTCAAAATTCAGTAGAAGCAAAAAAGTTAGGTGGGGATCAACTGCCCGTAAAAGCCCGATTAGTGAAAGCTTTTCATCAGTGAGAGATGGAGAAAATCCCCACTGATGGAAGTTTTACGTTATCTGACATTATCATATCGAACCTACTTTCATATCGTCAATATTTTTTGACATACTTCTACAAATTTTCTGTAAAGTTGCTGTAAAATTTCCATAAAGATATACTATAACCTTCCATTGCTTATACTGCTGAATATGATACAATAACCAATTACAAGGAGGATGAATTTATGAAAAAAATCATCTTAACTATACTTTGTCTCCTCCTTCTAATCATTTCTTATTTGTATTTCGAAAAGAACGATGAGACAAAAGAACCAAAAGAAAAAACTACAGCATCTACTCTTCATTGGATTGATAAGCAAACGAATGATTCTTTTTATCATCTTGTGTTAGGTGATTCTCTTGCAAAAGGATATGGCTCTACACAAGGAGGATATGCGGAGCTAGCCTCTAATCAAATAGAGGGACAAATTCATAAACCCATTACAGTGGAAAACCTCGGTATAAATGGGTTAACAACGGATCGTCTTGTTCAGAAGGTGCAATCAGAAGAAGTTAAGCAAAAAATAAAAAAAGCAAATTTAATTACTATTAGTATTGGCGGAAATAATTTATTTCGCTTAAATCGTAATGTAGGGGTTATGGATGGTATAAAAATGTTAAACAAAGAAAAAAATCATTTTGAAACTGATGTAAGAACCATCGTAACCACTATTCGAACAATCAATCCAAATGCTTTACTTATTTTATCTGAACTTTATAACCCTTTACAACTCGATGATTCAATCGCTTCTTATGCCGATATGTTTTTAGATGGCTGGAATGATTCAATTTATTCTATTTCTAAAGCAAACCCTCCATCTATTGTTTTGCCTGTTCGAAAGCTAATACCGAATGATAAAAAAGAATTACTGTACGATCAAGTACATCCAAATGATAAAGGCTATGAAATTATCGCTGACGCATTTACTAAACAAGTATTATCCTACAAATAGTAAGGTAAAAACGAACAATTCTATTTTTATACGGTACCTTTTTTTGTTACAATGATAATGGAAGGGGGCCTTTATATGGAATCACGTGAGTGGGAACGTATTGTTGATCATCTTCTTTCGTTAGTGCCTCTTTTTTATCGCAAATTTATGCTTCCTGGAGAGTTTTCTTCGCAAAGGCACATGCCACCGTCACATACACAGGTGTTACTGCTATTGCATGAACATGGCACATTAGCAGTGTCAGAAATCGGAAAGCGATTGGCGATTTCAAGGCCAAACATGACACCTCTATTAAATAAATTGATTCAGGAAGAACTCATAGAGCGTCATTACAGCGAAAAAGATCGACGGGTCATTTTAATTTCTCTTACGGATGAAGGGAAATCATTAGTAAGTCAGTATCAACAATTTATTTTAGACAAATTAAAAGAAAACTTTCAAACATTATCTGAAAGCGATCGTGAACAACTCATTCACTCGCTTCAAATCATTCAAAATTTAATTTTGAAAACAAACGTGTAAAGCTGCTTCCAAAAGAAGCAGCTTTATGATTCATAATAGTTTCCATAATACACATTTGAATACGGCCATGTCATTAAGTAAGGCTTTCGTTCCTGAGAAGGCTGTGGCGGCTGATATGATTCAAACTGCTGCCGTGCATAAGCAGGATAATAATTCACATATGGATATCCTTGAGGTACATAGTAATAATACATTTATCTTCTCCTCCTTTTCCTTAAACATATTCAAGGTAGAAAATGAATGTGACATTCTTTATATTTGTACAAGCGATTTATATGTCTTTTAGTAAATAATATATGGAAATCCTCTCTATTTAGAAAGTTTTTTCACATTTTGAAATAAACTTACCAATAATGCTTTTTGAGCGTGCAATCGATTCCCTGCTTGCTCAAAAACAACGGAAGAAGGTCCATCTATAATTTCTCCTGTTACTTCTTCTTCACGATGAGCAGGTAAACAATGTAAGAAACGATACGTTGCTTTCGCATGCTGAACAAGTTTTTCGTTCACTTGAAACGGTTGAAATAATTTATATTTCTCTTCTGTATCTTCTTGCCCCATACTCATCCAAACATCAGTATAGATAAAGTCAGCATCTTTCACTGCCAATCCCGGATCATTCAAGACTTCAATATTTGCTCCCGTCTCATTTGCAATTTCTAGCGCACGCTTTACAATTTGTTCATTCGGTTCATACCCTGGGGGCGTCGCTACTGTCATATGCATACCGACTTTTGCACTTGCTAGCAGTAAAGAGTGACATACATTATTTCCATCCCCTACGTAAGCAAGTTTAATTCCTTTAAATGTATGAACTTCTTCATAAATTGTCATCAAATCTGCTAATGCCTGACACGGATGATGATCATCTGTTAATCCATTGATAACAGGAATATTTGCTTCTTTCGCGAGCTCCTCTACATCCGCGTGTGAGAATGTACGAATCATAATTCCATCAATATAATGAGATAATACTTTTGCCGTGTCTGAAACACTTTCGCCTCTGCCAAGCTGCATTTCTTTTCCACTTAGAAACATTCCATGTCCACCAAGTTGTACCATTCCTGCTTCGAAAGAAACACGCGTACGAGTTGAATGTTTATCAAAAATTAACCCTAATATTTTTCCTTCTAATAAAGGGACGTGTTTCTCTTTTTTTAAATACATTGCAAATTCAATTAACGCAATGATCTCCTCTTGCGTCAGTTCTTCTAATGTTAAAAGGTCCTTCGTTTGTAATTTCGGTATTTGTACAGTTGACATAGCATTTCCCCCTTATAATATTGGTGATTTTTGTGTACAAATCACTCTTTTCATCATATTTATCGCTTCATCTATTTCTTCATTCGTTACAATGAGTGGTGGTAAAAGTCGTAAAACATTCGTTCCGGCTTGCAATACAAGAAGTCCCTCTTTTTCTAATTGTGCTATAATTGGCGTGACGTCACACTTACAAACGACTCCAATCATAAGTCCTTTCCCGCGAATATCAGTAATCCATTCAATATCATGTAATTCTTTTTTTAGCTTTTGTAATAAATATTCTCCCTTTACCTTAACTTCCTGCAAAAAAAATGGTTGCTTCATAATTTGCAGCACTTCTTTTGCTGCTGTCATTGCAATATAATTTCCACCAAATGTAGAACCATGAGTCCCCGCTGAAAAAGCAGACGTAAGCTTTTTCTTTCCAAGCATTGCCCCAACTGGAATACCATTTCCAAGTGCCTTTGCCGCTGTAACAATATCCGGGGATGTTCCGGTCTGTTCATAAGCAAATAATGTTCCCGTTCTTCCCATCCCTGTTTGCACCTCGTCGATCATATAAAGGGCTCCATATTGTCTACATAACTGCTCTATCTCTTGCAAAAAGGAAATGTCAGCAGGTAAGACGCCACCCTCTCCTTGAACAACTTCCACCATAACTGCCGCCACTTCTTCATTCATTGCCTCCCTGAACGCTTCTATATCATTAAAGGGAATATGTAAAAAAGACGGAAGTAGTGGCCCGAATCCCGTTTTTACTTTTTCTTGTCCAGTTGCACTCATTGTTCCAAACGTTCTACCATGGAAAGATTGCTGGAATGTTAAAACAAGAGATTTCCCTGTATGCTTACGCGCTAGCTTAAGCGCTGCTTCATTCGCTTCTGCTCCGCTATTACAAAAGAACACGTAATCTAACTCCCGTCCTTCTGTTAGCAATGCAGCTACCTTTTCTTGTATCTTGTGCGGAAAAAGATTTGATATATGCCAAATTTCTTGTAATTGCTTTGTCATTGCTTCTACAAGTACAGGATGACAATGTCCTAAATTGCATACAGCAATTCCAGAAGTAAAATCTAAATACTTTTTCCCACTTTCATCTATAACCTTCGCTCCCGTCCCTTGAACAATTTCAATACCGCGTCTCCCGTATGTCGGAAATATATGACTGCTCATACAATATTCACCCCTTTTGTTACTGTCGTTCCAATCCACTCACCTGATGTTCCTACAAAATGTTTTGCACCATTTACAATGCTGACATGCTGAACTCCCATCTGTATGGAGGTAAGAGCCGCCTGTACTTTCGGAATCATCCCCCCTGTAATAACTCCTTCTTCTATAAGCTGTAAAAGCTCTATTTCATCCGTTTTCTTTAACAATTCTCCTTCACACAATACACCATCTACATCCGTAATAAAGAGTAGTTCTTTCGCCCCCAGCGCCGCTGCAATCCCAGCTGCAGCAGTATCTGCATTTATGTTATAAACCTGGTCTCCCCTTATCCCAATCGGAGCAATAACCGGAATATAATTCAAATCTAGTAGCCCTTTAAGTAGTGAAGTCTCTACACCGATAACTTCTCCAACATATCCAATATCCATATCAAGGGGCTGAACTTGAAGTAAATTCCCATCACAACCAGAGATTCCGATTGCATACAAGCCATGCTTTTGAAAATTCATCACCATTTTTTTATTCGTACTTCCGCATAAAACCATTTGAACAACATTCATCACTTCTTTTGTCGTCACACGTAACCCATTTTTCTTTTCAACTGAAATATTAAATTGCTTTAGCTTTGCGTCAATTTCTGGTCCACCACCATGAACAACAATAACTTGATATTTTTTCTTCAGTTGCTCTATACATTTTAAAAATACATGATCTAAGAGATCTAACATGCTACCACCGCATTTTACTACAATATACTCGCTCATCTCTTCTCTCCTTACGTACGATAACAAGCATTTATTTTCACATATTCATAACTTAAGTCGCAGCCCCAAGCTCTCCCTTTCTCCCCTCCAAGGTGCAAATGAACGTCAATCACAATTTCAGATTGCTTTAATTTTTGTTTCATTTCCTTTTGAGAGAATGCTTGTGGCTCGCTGCTTTGTAAAACAGAAATAGACTGAACAGCAATATCAACAGCAGTAGGTTCAATAGCAACTCTACTTTGACCAATCGCACTAATAATGCGGCCCCAATTTGCATCTTCACCATACATTGCTGTTTTCACAAGACTTGAGCCAACAATTTGTTTTGCAACCTTATTCCCTTCTTCTACTGTTCGTGCCCCATATACATTCACTTCAACTAACTTAGTAGCACCTTCACCATCTTTAGCAATTTGCTTCGCTAAGTCCTCACATACCTTTTGCAAAGCACCCATAAATTTCTCCCACTCCACATGATTGGTATGAATAGCAGTTGTTCCTGATAACCCGCTTGCCATTACAACGACCATATCATTTGTAGATGTATCTCCATCCACTGTAATTTGGTTAAATGTATGATTCGTAACTTGTGATAATGCTAGCTGAAGTGCTTCTTGTTCTATATTTACATCTGTTGTAATAAAGCTAAGCATCGTCGCCATATTCGGATGAATCATACCAGAACCTTTTGCTGCCCCTGCAATCGTCACTTCTTTCCCTTCAATCATTAACTGATAACACGAGTGCTTTGTCATAAGATCCGTTGTTAATATCGCTTCATAAAAGGAGTCTGCTTTCTCTTTTTCTTTCGATGGTACAAGAGATGGAATTCCATCCCGAATCACCTCCATCGGCAAAGGCAGTCCAATGACACCTGTTGAAGCAACTGCCACATGATTTTCTTTTACATGGAATTGTTTCGCAGCCAACCTTCTCATTTCATACGCATCTTGTAATCCCTGTACACCCGTACAAGCATTTGCATTTCCGCTATTTACAATAATTGCTTGTAGTTTTCCTTCCATAGCTATACTTTCTTTTGTAACTTGTACTGGCGCAGCTTGAAATTGATTTGTTGTATATACAGCTCCGCAATTAGCAGGAACATCGCACACAATTACTCCCATATCCTTCTTCTCTTTTTTCACGCCAGCTTCAACACCATTTGCTGAAAAACCTTTTGGTGATACGATGGAACCGCCCTCTACTTTTAGAATACAATCTGTTTTAATCACCATTCTCCCCTCCTTATGGATAAAGTGGTATATATTGTAATCCCGTTGTTTCCTCTATCCTTGCTAATAAGTTTGCATTTTGAATTGCTTGCCCAGCTGCTCCTTTCATCATATTGTCGATAACGGCAACAACTGTAATACGTCCTGTTCGTTCATCATACGTCGCTCCAATATCACAATAATTTGAACCCCTTACTTCTTTTGGACTTGGAAACTCTCCTTTAGAACGGATCCGAACAAAAGGAGCATGACAATACGTTTCTTCATATAACTTCTGTAATATCTGTGCATGGATATCTCGTTTTGCTTTTGCATAGAGAGTAACCATAATCCCTCTCGATATTGGAATTAAATGTGTGCTAAATGTAATTGGTTTTGCCTGTTTATTCCATTCGGTAAGCATTTGTTCAATCTCTGGAACATGCTGATGCTCATTCACCTTATAAATATGGAAATTATCATATAGCTCTGGAAAATGAGTCATTGTTGTCGGTGTCTTTCCCGCTCCTGACACCCCTGATTTCGCATCGATAATAAGTGAGTCTTCCTCTATCATCCCGCCCTGCATTAACGGGGCTGCTGCTAATAGAGTTGCTGTTGCAAAGCATCCTGGATTTGCAACCAATTCTGTTTCTTGAATCGCTAGCTTTTTCCATTCACTTAATCCGTACACGGCCTTTTGAAGAATTTCTTCCTTTGCAGCGGGCTTTTTATACCATGTTTCATATGCATAAGGATTCAACATACGAAAATCACCTGATAAATCAATAACTTTTAAACCAGCCGCTAGCAAGCGTGGCGTCAGCTCAGCCGAAACCCCTGCCGGTGTCGCTAAAAATACAATACTAGCCTCCTTCGCTATCACATCTACGTCGATTTCTTGTAACGTATTGACAATAAAATTTCGTAAGTGCGGATATGCATTTGTTATCTGTTCTCCTACTTGTGAAAAAGAATGAAGAGATGCTATCGAAAAATATGGATGATGATGTAACAACCTTATTAACTCAATTCCTCCATATCCAGTTGCTCCAATAATCGCGACTTTCATATGTTCCTCCTTATTTCAATTCTTTAAATTAAGTATGATTATAATATTGTATATTTATAGAGTCAATTAAATATTTATTAATTTTAAAAGTTTTAAATTCGTAATTTTTCTAGAAAAACAATACACACGTATGAATCTTTATACGAAAATGATGTACACTAGTATTTTTTATATACTTCAAGTACAATAAAAACAACACATTTATACATGCAAGTGGGGAAAAACATGAATGAAAAATTAATCGAGAAGATGTTGATGAAAAGTTTTCGGCAATATCAATGTAAACCTGTTTCAAAAGAGGATCAGGAAGTTTTAATTCAAAGTATCCAAACAATGATTGGTTCGAAACCTGATATCGATGTATATGAAGCAATTGAGGATATTGTTTATGAATATATTACGGGAAAATAAAAAATAGGAGATTTCCAAATGGAAATCTCCTATTTTTTACTTAATGATTTACCTGCTATACGTTCAAAAACACTTGGAAATAACGCAAAAAGTTTTGGTCCAACACTCATCCATTTTGGTAAATTCACTTCACGCTTTTTCGTTTGCATCGCTTTTACAATTTGCTCTGCTACGTATGTCGGCTTTAACATGTAACGTCCCATATTTTTCACATATGTACCTGATTGATCAGCAATATCAAAAAAGTTTGTGTCAATTGGCCCTGGATTAATTGCTGTCACGTGAATATTTGTATTTGAGAGCTCCATACGTAAGCTATTCGTAAATCCTAATACTGCATGTTTACTCGCTGCATATGCACTAGATTTTGGCGTGGCAATTTTCCCTGCTAAAGAAGCAACATTAACGATTTGTCCACTATTGCTCTCTAACATATGAGGTAATACAGCTTTCGTACAAGCTACTAATCCAAATACATTGACCTGAAACATATCTTTCACTTCAGCCATGGACGCTTCTTCAAACGTTTTGAAAATACCAAAACCCGCATTATTTACCAATATATCAATCTGTCCTGCATCTTTTAACACTTTTGCAAAAACAGTATCAACCTCTGCTTCTTCACTTACATCTAATACATAATAATAACAAGGCGTATTGTAAGTCGTTTTAATCTTTTCTGCTAATACTCGTAGTTTGTCTTCTGTCCGTGCTATCAATACAGGAATCGCGCCCTCTGCTGCAACTTGCATCGCAACTTGTTCTCCAATTCCACTAGAAGCTCCTGTAATGACGATTACTTTTTCTTGTAAACGTCCTGTCATCGCTGTCACCTACTTTGCATAATAAATCAATTGTGGCGACGATTCATCAATCATCACTTGTTGATTATATGCTAAAAAGTCTAATTGTCCAACTGTTTCTGAAATCGTAAGTGGCAATTGCTCTTTATATAATACAGGAAATAATTTCACACATACTTCAAAGGCTGTCATCGGTTTTTCTTTTAATAATTCTAATACTTTAAACGCACGTGTTTCTTGCTTTTGCAACCTTCCTTCTATCAGCTCGTTCACATTCACAATATCTTCTCCATGACCTGATAAAATGCGTGAAATCTTCATGTTACTTAAACGTTTTAATGTTTGATTATATTGTAGTAAAGGGCGTGCTCGCTCAGTCTGCCCTTCATATGGCGGTTCTAATATCGGATTCGAAGAAATATGACTAATTAAAGCATCTCCACCAATTAACAACCCATCTCTCTCCCTGTATAACGAAATATGAGTCGAAGCATGCCCTGGTGTTTCAATAACTGTAAATTCAGGTAAAAATTCAATACTGTCTCCCTCTCGTACAGTATGTGTTAACGATCTATTACAGGAATATTTAAGTGTTTTCGTCGTAAGTAATGCTTCATTTTTCAAAAATGCTTCCGGAACTCCGAACTGTAATGCGGCTTCTTGAAAAAATTGTTGATAACGTTTCAAAAATTGAGAATCCTGCGTAATCCATGGTTCATTCCAAGGATGGCCCACAATATTTGTCTTCTCAGAAAATGTGTTTAAAAGCCCACAATGATCAGCATGATGATGTGTAATCACTACTGTTTCAATGTCTTCTATCTTGTATCCTAAAGTCCTTAATTGTTTTTCTAATGCCGACTTTGCCTCTTTTGTATTTGTCCCTGTATCAATTAATGTTAATGATTCTCCCTCTACTAAAAACACATTAACTGTCTCAACTGCAAATGGAACAGGAATCTCCATTCGATGAATTGCTACCATGTTTATGCCCCCCGTCTCTCTCCGGTTCAAAAATGAATCCCTCTTCAGTTTACAACTTCTATAAAAATTTGTCATTATTTTCAGATAAAAAGAAGGTGTTTTCTATAATAAAACGAATGTATGTAAATTTATAAGTTTTTCTTACAAAAAATAAAGGAGGCGCATCATGTCTATTCAAAACATTTCCTTTCTAGGTGCTGGATCTATAGCTGAAGCAATCATCGCCGGTTTATTAGATGCGAATGTCGTAAAGGGTGAACAAATTACAGTAAGTAACCGCTCCAATGAAACAAGATTACAGGAATTACATACAAAATACGGTGTCAAGGGAACACATAACAAAGAGAAGCTACTTACTCATGCGGATATTATTTTTCTTGCAATGAAGCCAAAAGACGTCGTAGAAGCACTTCAACCTATAAAAAAACATATAACGAATAATCAACTCGTTATTTCATTATTAGCTGGTGTTTCTACAAGTTCTATTACAAGCTTGCTTCAAAAAAATGTTCCGATTATCCGTGCAATGCCAAATACTTCAGCAGCTATTTTAAAATCTGCTACAGCTATATCTCCATCCTTGCATGCAACAGAGCAGCATATTCATATTGCTAAATCTTTATTTGAAACAATCGGCCTTGTTTCAGTGGTGGAAGAAGAGCATATGCATGCTGTTACTGCATTATCAGGAAGTGGTCCTGCCTACGTGTATTACGTAGTTGAAGCAATGGAAGAAGCTGCAAAACAAATCGGCTTAGAAGAGTCTGTAGCTAAATCACTTATTTTACAAACAATGATCGGTGCAGCTGAAATGCTTAAGGCTAATACAAAGCACCCTTCTATCTTACGAAAAGAAATTACCTCTCCTGGTGGAACGACAGAAGCTGGTATCGAAATTTTACAAAGTTTTAATTTTCAACAAGCACTCGTCGCATGTATTACACAAGCTACAAAACGATCTCATGAACTCGGAAAAACATTAGAACAATTAACAAAAGAAAAATAATAAAAGGAGCTCAGAAAATAAATCTGAGCTCCTTTTATCACAACTATATTATCTTATTTGCTACTCTTTCCAAAAATCTCTTCTTGGAGACGACGGCCTGTTGGTGTTGCTGCTAGTCCACCTTCTGCTGTCTCACGAAGTGCAACTGGCATTGTTTGCCCGATTCTAAACATCGCTTCAATAACTTCATCGCATGGAATTGTACTCGTTACACCAGCTAGTGATAAATCTGCTGCAATCATTGCATTTGAAGCGCCCGCTGCATTACGTTTTACACAAGGGACTTCTACAAGTCCAGCAACCGGATCACATACTAATCCTAGCATATTTTTTAAAGCAATCGCCATCGCTGTTGCTGCTTGTTCTTGTGTTCCACCAGCCATTTCAACAGCTGCCGCAGCTGCCATTCCACTTGCTGAACCAACCTCAGCTTGACAACCTCCAGCTGCACCTGAAATACAAGCATTATTAGCAACAACCATCCCAAATGCTCCCGCTGTAAATAGAAATTCAATCATTTCTTCCCGTGTTGGCTGTAATTTTTCTTTGAGCGCAAACAGTACGCCTGGTACAGTTCCAGCCGATCCAGCTGTTGGTGTTGCACAAATAATCCCCATGGCTGCATTTACTTCATTTGTTGCAACCGCTTTGCTCACTGCATCCAAAATTGTATGTCCAGATAAGCCTTTTCCGCTCTTCATATACTCTTGTACTTTCACCGCATCACCACCAGTTAAACCAGTTGGTGATTTCACACCTTTAATACCACGCTCTACGGCTTGTTCCATCACGACTAAGTTTTTCTCCATACCTGCGAGTACTTCTTCACGAGAGATACTTCTTGTCTCCATTTCACATTGAATCATAATTTCTGCAATTTTTACATTCTGTTCTTTAGCTTGTGCCACTAGTTCCGCTGCGTTCCGAAACATGGTGCGTCCCCCCTGCAATTAGTCCATAATAGTTACTTGACAAATGTTTGATTGTCCTTGTATTTCTTCAATCACTTCATCTGCCAATAATTCGTCCGTTTCAATAACCATAAGCGCTCTTCTTCCTTTTTCCTTACGTGAAACGCTCATTGTACTAATGTTAATTTCATGTTTCGCAAGTATAGAAGCTACAGATGCGATTGCTCCAAAGCGATCATTATTCACGATAAGGAGTGCCGGACTTGTTCCTGATAGTTGTAAATCAAATCCATTTAATTCCACCACTTCAATCTTACCGCCACCAATTGAACAAGCAACCACTTCAATCTCCTCTTCTCCTTTATACAAACGAATTCTCGCTGTATTTGGATGTGGCGCATTCGCTTCCTCTTCAATAAAGTCTACTTCAATCCCACGCTCTTTTGCAATTTCTAGCGCACTTGGGATACGTGTATCATCTGTTTCAAATCCTAGTATTCCACCAATCAATGCTACATCCGTACCATGACCACGATATGTTTTTGCAAACGAGCCATATAACGAGATCGTAACTCTTTCTGGTTCATGACGGAAAAGTTGACGAGCAACTTGCCCCATTCTTGCTGCACCTGCTGTATGTGAACTAGACGGTCCAATCATAACTGGACCGATAATATCAAATACTGAGCGATATTTCATCATGATTCCCCCTAAATCTTTTATGAAAAATTACTTACTACTATTCTGTTAAGCTGCCGATTCTGTCGCCTTTCCTCCCGTACCACGAATTTGCTCTGCTGTACGAATTGGATAGTTTTTGAATAGAAGTGAGCCAATATATCCTGAAATAATACCAGACACCAAAATACATAAGAAACATAGCGTTACTTTCATCGGCTCATTAAAGCCATACATCACCATAAGTCCGACAATTGGCGTTGCTGTTCCTGTTGCATTATTAATAAGATCGAACATTGAAATAATAATACCTGCTGTCGCAACAACTGTAATAACTCCACCAGTTTGCTTCAATGTTGCAGTGACAACTGGATCCATTCCTTGTGCAATCAACCTTGTTAATGGTGCCGCGATTACAATACACGCAATTAAATCTAATCCTTCTGGTACACGTTTTTCAATTTGCTTTACTAAAAACGATATAAGATAACCAGCAATAAATCCTGGTAGCAATCCAAATTTTAACACAGAAGCCCCTACAAGCATAGCATAAACCGGTGATACCCCCATTGCTTTCATCCCATTTGGTGCTTTGAAACTAAAGAGTGAAAAAAGACTTAGTACAAATAATAACAGTATCGTTCCCTTAATAATCTACATGATGCCCTCTCCCATTTAGTCAATTTCGTTTCGTTACGAAAAATGGCTAAAACACATGTTGTAACTTACGATGAATTGTAATGTGCCCTCATTATAGCCTGTTTTTTATGAAACGCTTACTTTTATTGAATTTTAAAATTTCTGAATTTAAAACCATTTATCTCTCTTGTACTAATAATATATAAATTTACTTATATAACAGTTTTTTAAAACAACCAATACTTTGTATTTCTTTCCTACATATTCAAAATCTTTAAAGTTTCTGTATCATCTCATATAGCTATCAAATAATAACAGCTCCATCTATTTATATAGAGAAAATTTCTTATTACAAATAAAACAATGGCAAGATTACGTTGCCATTGTTTGTAAAATGTTACCGTTCTACTGGAAAATGTTTTAAGTCCATTGCGATTTCTGTGTTTGTAAACAGCGATTGTGCTTCTTTTAATAAATCCTTATAAGTGTCTCCTTGATAGCGAGAACTAATATGGGTTAAAATTAATCGTTTCACATTGGCTTGCAATGCAATACGAGCTGCCTGTTCTGTTGTAGAATGAAAATAATCATGTGCTTGTCCTTCATCTTCTGCTGCAAATGTCGCTTCGTGCACAAGTACATCTGCATCTTGTGCTAGCTGGCGACTGGCTTCGCAATAACGTGTGTCTCCTAAAATCGTAATAATTCTTCCTTTTTGAGGTGGGCCGATAAAGTCGTTCCCGTGTAAAACTCTTCCATCATCTAACTCAACTGTCTCACCATCTTTTAAACGTTTAAAGACTGGACCTGGCTTTACACCTTCTTCTAACAGCTTCTCAACAAGAAGGTGTCCTTGTATATCTTTCTCAACAATTCGATATCCAAAACATTCAATCCCATGTGATAATCGCTTCGTTTCTACAGAAAATTGAGTGTCTTCAAAAACAATGCCTTCCTCTGTAATTTCAACAATTTCAAGTGGATATTTAACATGCGTTGTACTCACTGATAATGCTACTTCAATGAATTGCTTAATCCCTTGCGGGCCGTATACTGTTAATGGAGTTGTTCCTCCTTGAAAGGAACGACTTCCTAATAAACCAGGTAAACCAAAAATATGATCACCATGTAAATGTGTAATAAAAATTTTTTCAATGCGACGCGGGCGCACAGATGTATGTAAAATTTGATGTTGCGTTGCTTCACCACAGTCAAATAGCCACGTTTCACCTCGTTCTTCTAACAACTGCAAAGCAATTGCCGAGACATTCCTTCCTTTTGAAGGGACGCCTGCACCAGTTCCTAAAAATACAAATTCCACTTTCTTTCCTCCAGCTCTTTATATAATCTATCTTTCATCTTACGGAATGTTATTTCAAATGGCAAATGAATTTCCACGAACTACTCATCTAGACGACTATATTACACGAATATTAACAATAAAAAAATAGCCATCGTTCGTGTTTTGTAGTAAAATAATTGTATTATAAATAAAGGGAGCGTTTAACTATGAAAGAAGTATTTCGTTTACAAACTGATTTTTTATCTTCATTTGATCGCTGGGTAAGTTCTTTCGTTTCTGATCACCCAGCGCAACTAGAGTGGACGACTTTAAAAGAGTTAATCCATGAATACACAACTTTGCATACGAATCAAACGTTACCGGAATATATCTCTTCCTCTATCACATATTATGCACAACGTATTTCAACAACAAACAATTCAGATATTGTGATTTACGAATATCCTTCTATCTCATAATCTATAAAAATCTCGTTACTTTAACATATATTCTTTCGTTATATCATAGAACGATATCACATTATCCTCTCGCCCATTTACAAACCGTTTATATACTTTATCAATAGGGAACACTTTCCACTCTCCTACTTGCAAATGTAAAACTTCTTCACCATTAAAAACTTTTCCTTGAATCCACTCTGCCTCTTGTGCTATATGCCTTTTTAGAACTTCACCTAAATAACTTCCCCAAATTAAAGCCATCGTATAAATTTGATTTTCTGTCGGTATCTCTTCTTCATTTCCGCTTACTTCCTTATCACGCAAATCATTCGTATAATAATCTAATATTTCTTCTAACTCTTTAATGTTTTCCTCGGAATAATTAAAAGTTTTGTCAAAAGCTTTCGCATATTCAATAGCCTTATTACAAAGATTTTGTATTCTATGAACGAGATTATTTTGATTCATGCTCTGCTTCCTCCCAAGCTAATTTGATAAAAATTATATCATCTCATTTTCACTACGCATAATAAACATCTAAATGGTCATTTTAAGAACGTAACATCATGAAGGAGGTATATCATTGAAAAAAATAAAAGTATTTTCAATCTTGTCTATGGCAATTATTTCGCTATTTGGATGTGCGGGGAATCAAAATGATAAAGCACTGAACAATCGAGATAACAACAATGTACGAAATGTTAGATACGAAGGTAACAACGCTGATGTAAGAAGAGTTAGAAATGATACGAATGGTCTCAATAATAATCAAACACGATTAGAAGTAGCCGATAAGGCAGCTGACCGAATTATTGAACTAGAAGAAGTTGAACGTGCGAATGTTATTGTGACAAATAGAAACGCCTATGTTGCCGTTGTTTTACGTAACGGAGATAACCTAACAAATCAATTAGAAAATAAAATCGCAGATCAAGTAAGAGCAACAGATGCAGATATTCGAAACGTCTTTGTATCCGCCAACCCCGATTTTGTAAACCGAATGAGAGATTATACAGAAAAAGTGAATAAGGGCGAACCAGTAGAAGGATTATTTGAAGAATTTAACGAGGCAGTTCGGAGAGTTTTTCCTAACGCTCGATAAAAAATCCTGACTTCATTCCAAAAGGGTTTGAAGTGAAGAAGCACTTATTTAAATTATCAAAAAAACTAACAAAAGTATTGAGCGAAAGTGTTAATTCCAAGGAAAAGGTATCTATTCAAGCAACTCAACCACCTTAATCGAAAAAGTAGTAAGTCGAATGCTTTTATGGGGTTACCTCTGCTGGATGGAAAACTTCACTAGACTTAGAAGCGAGCTAAACATAAAAAGTGTCATGGATACTGAATTACCATGACACTTTTTACATAAATTTATTCTGCAACTTTTGCTGAAATGATTTCTCCTGCTTTCGAAACAGCTGACTTCCTTTTTGTAAAATAGGAGTACCATATTTATCATTAATCTGGTCAATGACAGCTAATAGTGGCTCTTCTTTCGCATCTTCTTCAAATGAAAATAAATCTAGTTGTTTAATTGATTCTGTCTTCCATTCTAGTTCCGTAGCTGTAACACCAAGCAACCGAATCGGATCGCCATCCCAATGATGCTTCCATAAACGTGAAGCAGCTTGAAAGATATCACGTTCTTCCCAAATTGCATTTTTCAATTGTTTACTCCGCGTTATTGTACGCCGATCATGATATTTAATCATAACTTGAATATTATAGGTGACAAGGGTCCGCTTTTGTAGCCTTTTACTAACTGATTTCGATAAGCGCTCTAACATATCGAGCAATTCCTTCTCTTCATCCATATCTTTTGAAAATGTTGCCGAATTTCCAATACTTTTGTGTTGTCCCATTTGATTTGGATCGACTTCTCTATCGTCCATACCTTTTGCCCGTTTTTGTAAATCTACGCCATGCTTCCCTATTTTAGCACGAATTACATGCTCTTCTCCATTTGCTAACTGCCCAATTGTATGTATATGAATTTCTTTTAATTTTTCTGCTGTTTTCTGACCAATTCCATGCATCGCTTCAACAGGACGTGGCCAAAGTAATTCCTGAATATCTCGTTTCCGAAACACGGTAATACCGAGTGGCTTTTTCATATCTGACGCAGTCTTCGCGAGAAAAAGATTAGGAGCTATTCCAATGCTGCATGGCAGCTGTAATTCTGTTAATAATGCTTGCTGAATCATCTTAGCAATCTCAAGAGGCGAACCTAATTCATAACAATCTGTTATATCCAAATAACCTTCATCTATAGAAACCGGCTGTATCTTTTCAGTAAAGCGTGACAGAATTTGAAACATCTCGAATGATGCCTCGCGATATAATTTAAAATTCGGATGCTTCACAATTAATTCTGGGCATAACCGTTTTGCTTCCCAAAGTGGCATTGTTGTTCGTACTCCGTGTTCCCTTGCTTCATAACTGCATGTTACAATGATTCCTTTTCGCTCTTTTTCATTTCCTGCAACTGCTAATGGCTTTCCTTTTAAGGACGGATCATGTGCAATTTCAACTGATGCAAAAAAACAATTCATATCAACATGCAAGATAACACGCCCATTTTTTGGATACATTTCTCTCAAACTTCTCACCTCCAAAAGAACATTTGTTCTTCGTTTCATTATATCAAATTCAATAAAAACAGTGGAGCTTTTCAATTACAAAAACCATGTTCTTTCCTATCATATTTTTGATATACTTATATTAACGATGGATAATTTTGTAAAAGGATTGGTGATTATGAAAAACCATAGTAAACTCAATTACACATTCCTCGTTATTATATTAATCATTGCTATTAATTATTTGTTATTTCCAATTTTTAATATTAATATTACCTTTGCACTTCTCCCTCACATAGTGCGCGTCGCAACAACATATATACTCCCATGGATTTTTTTATATTGGCTCATTCGCCTCGTGAAAGCAATTGAATCTAAATAAAAAAGAACGTGTAAACCCATTATAGTTTACACGTTCTTTTTTATTTAACTTACAATTATTTCGCTACTTCTTCAATAATTGCCACAACTAGTTCAGCTGTTTTGGCTAATTCTTCAACAGGAATCTTCTCATTTGTTGTATGAATTTCTTCATAACCGACTGCTAAGTTTACTGTTGGAATACCATGTCCAGCAATTACGTTTGCGTCACTTCCGCCACCACTTTGGTGAAGAGAAGGCGTACGACCAATTTTCTCAGCAGCACGTTTTGCAACTTCTACAACATGATCACCATCAGCAAATTTAAATCCCGGGTACATAACTTTTACTTCAACATCTGCTTGACCGCCCATTTCTTTTGCAGTTGTTTCAAATGCTTCTTTCATTTTTGCAACTTGTTCTTGCATTTTTTCATTTACTAAAGAACGAGCCTCCGCAAAGATTTGTACATGGTCACAAACGATATTTGTTTGTGTACCACCTTCGAAACGACCGATATTTGCAGTTGTTTCAGAATCAATACGACCAAGTGGCATTTTTGCAATTGCTTTTGCTGCGATTGTAATTGCAGATATACCTTTTTCAGGTGCTACACCAGCGTGAGCTGTTTTTCCGCGAATAATCGCATTTACTTTTGCTTGCGTTGGTGCTGCAACTACAATTTCGCCCACTTTTCCATCGCTATCTAATGCATAACCATATTTTGCTGTAATACGTTCACGGTCTAATGCTTTCGCACCAACAAGACCTGATTCTTCACCAACTGTAATAATAAATTCAATTTTCCCATGAGGGATATTTTTTTCTTTTAAAACGCGGATTGCTTCAAACATAGATGCTAATCCAGCTTTATCGTCTGATCCTAAAATTGTAGTACCATCTGATACGATATAACCATCTTTAATAGAAGGTTTAATTCCTTTACCAGGAACTACTGTATCCATATGAGAAGTGAAATAAATTGTCTCTACTCCTTCTTTCGTTGCTGGTAAAGTACAAATTAAGTTACCTGCTCCATGTCCAGTTACACCCATTGTGTCATCTTCAAATACTTCAACACCTAAAGCAGTAAATTTCTCTGTTAACACTTTACAAATTTCTGCTTCATATTTTGTTTCAGAATCTACTTGAACAAGTTCCATAAATTCATTTACTAAACGTTCTTGATTAATCATGAAAATGCGCCTCCTGCATTGCATTATGTATGTAACATTGTTAATTATAACAGAATTTCGCAAAAGTTTCGAAAGACAAGATAAAAAACAGATGGTTCACACATCTAGATAACCATCTGCTTTCTTCTACTCATTTAAAAGGACCCAGCGCATATGATCTTCCCAAATCCCATTCACCATTAACATTTTCCGGGACACCCCTTCATATTGAAATCCAATCTTCGTTACAACTTGAATAGATGCTAAATTACGAGGCATAATGGGAGCTTCAATGCGGTGTAAGTGAAATTCTTGAAAAGCGACATCAATTGCTTTTCTAAGCGCTTCTGTCGTATATCCTTTATTCAATTCATCTTTATCTAATTTGTAACCTAAAACGCAAGATTGATAAATACCCCTCACGATTAAATTGAAAGAAATACACCCAATAATATTCTTATTATCGCCTTTCTTAAAAATCCATAATCGAATAATTTTTCCTTCCTTAAACTCTTTTCTATCTTTTTGCAATCGTTTCTTTTGATAGTCCAGTGTAAAAAAATCATCTGGTCGATATTCTTCCCACGCCTTTAAAAACTCACGATTTTTGTCGTAATATTGAAGAACTTGCTCTGCATACGACTCGTCAATTTCTCTTAATTGCAAACGCTCTGTTTCATATATTTTCATCATCGTATCTCCATTCTTCAGCTTGCAAAACTTTAAAAAAAGGCACCGAAAAAACTTGTGTCCATCCTTTTATATTCTCTATGTATTTTGAATTTTCCTGTTATATTTTATATACACTTCTCGAATTTTGTCCTTACCTTCCCCTTGTCCATACTTTCGTTTCTCGTTACAATAAAGTTGTAATGATTGCAAGGAGGCACAGTATGAATAAAAAAGCACAAAAAGTTATGATATACGTTATGCTAATTTCAATGCTTGTAACAACATTGCTTGCTGGAGCAAGTATGTTTTGGTAAAAAGGACGACGTGCTCGTCTTTTTTTATTTCCTACGTATATATAAACAGGCTGTTTATTCTCCTGAATAGAAAATAAACAGCCTACTCAATCACATTCATTTTAATAAATGATATGTATTTTATTTTATTATTAGTACAATCGCTACGATACTAAATGAAAAAGCCATCACAAGGGCCATAACAAAGCTAGTATAATGTTTCTGCTGAAACGCTCCTATAACAAAGGTTACATTCAGAAGTGCCATAAATACAATTGATATGAGAAAAGAACATATATTAAAAGTTGCCAATATGAAGGTAACAACGAATAGAAAACCAATACAAAATTGCATATAAGAAAACCTTGCATTCAAATACATACAAGCAACTCCTTTTCCTATTATCTTTGTATATTCTCATTAACGCATGGTTATGTACACATGTCAAGACAACTTAGAAGAAAAGAAAAAGCCAACTTGTAGGTTGACCTTTTCATAAGCAATAGCCCCTTTTTCTTTTGCAAGTTGCTGGAACGTTTTTTTGGATTTCACAATCGACACCTTTGTTCCAATCGGAATGCGATCAAATAAATATTCCACATCTTGTTTTTTCATCCGAATACACCCTTGTGAAATATATTTTCCAATTGAGCTTGGCTGATTTGTGCCGTGAATACCATATTTGCTTCCATCCGTACCTCGCGCGTTAAACCCAATCCATCTAGATCCAAGGGGATTTTTTGGTGATCCACCAGGGATATTCTTCGCAATATAATAAGGATTTTTTGCTTTCATTACAACATCAAATGTCCCCTCTGGCGTTAATGCGTTTGTTTTTCCTGTCGCTACAGGAAAGACTTTTTGGATTTTACCATCATTAATGTAAGCAAGCTTGTTCGTCTGCTTATTTACAATAATAAATGGATCTCCAGCGCGCGGGTTATCTCCAAGAGGCCAAATCGGTGAAAGAGAAAAACATAATAGCAAGGATAGAAAATACGACATAATCCATTCCTTTCCTCTCTATATATAAATCCATTTTGATTTTTCGACATATTAGCTACGGCTATGAAAACAAAAACAATTATCCACTTATTTCCTCTTTTTGTTTTCACACTGCATGGGACTAAAACAGGGACTGACCGATTCTATGCATGGCCGGATGCTCTCGCCCACCTAAAAAGAATGGTTTAATGTTGTTTTTAAAATTTGGATTTATATAAGTTCTTTCACATTATCCTTCCCTTTAAAACGACTTTTAATGAGTAAATATTGCTCCATTTCATAAACAAGTTGAACAAGCTTCGCACGCATTTCAAATTCTTCACGTGTTTCAGGAAGGGGCATTTCTCTAAAAATTTCTCGCATTTCTTGTAATTGTCTAAGTGAAATGAGACCGGTACTTTCAGGCCGAATCGAATTCCCCACGTTTTCAATCACTTCCGCAATCATACCTGCCTGCTCATACGACCACGATAGTGAAGCGGCGAGGGGCATAATCCGCTCTAAAATTTCAAATTGTTGCATGCGCATATCAAAATATCGATAATAATAATCATCTTCTCGCATAAATTGATTTTCAAGTTTTTTGAAAGATAACTCTTTTGCTTGCTTCAAAATGTCCTCTGTTTCAATTAATTCTTTTCCAGACCATGTACTATCCCGATTTCGTAAATATACAACCATCTCAAATAAAATCGTTTTAAAATTCCATTCTACTTTTTCCTGATATCCTTTTAATTTCTTTTCCGCACTTGGCATATACATATTTACCAATAAAGCTACGCTAATTCCAATTGTTAAAATCGCAATTTCATTCCCAATCGCTGACCACGTAACATGTTTTAATGAATATAAATGCATAACAATAACGGAACTTGTTACAATTCCTTCTTGAATTTTAAACATAACAGCTGTCGGGATAAAAGTAAGAAGTAACAAACTAATCGCAAGGGGTGTATAACCGATTGTTTCAAAAATACAAAACGAGAATACCATTGATAATACACAAGCTAAAAATCGGTGCAAAGAAACTTGAAGTGATTTTCGTTTCGTATTTTGCACACATAAAATAACTAAGATCCCTGCAGAACTATAAAATTCTAACCCAAAAAGCTGCGCAATAAAAACCGCTGCCCCTGTTCCAACTGCTGTTTTCACTGTACGATATCCAATTCTAAACATATCATTGCTCCTATATGTATAAACGTATTTACAGTAAGTATAAAAAAAGGATGACATGCTGTCATCCTTTTCACCTTATTATTCACGTAACTTTTACAGGTTACAATATTTTTTGTAAAAATTCTTGTGCCCGTTCGCTCGTTGGAGCTGTAAAAAACTGCTCTGGGTTCGTGTCTTCAACTAATTTTCCACCATCTAAGAAAAGTACACGATCAGCTACTTCTTTCGCAAATCCCATCTCATGTGTCACAATCGCCATTGTCATTCCAGTAGTCGCTAAAGATTTCATAACTTCTAATACTTCTTTTACCATCTCTGGATCAAGTGCAGAAGTTGGCTCATCAAATAACATAACTTCCGGCTCCATTGCTAAAGCTCTAGCAATTGCTACACGCTGCTTTTGTCCTCCTGAAAGACGATTTGGATATGCATCCTTTTTATCTAGCAGTCCTACTTTTTCAAGTAGTTCTTTCGCTTTTTTCTCTGCTTCTTGTTTTGCTACCCCTTTTACATTTACTGGCGCATACATAATATTTTCTAATACTGTCATATGAGGGAATAAGTGAAAATGTTGAAACACCATCCCAACATTTTCACGAACGTTCATAATATTTGTTTTCGGATTGGTCACTTCATCATTCCCAATCCAAATATGACCACTTGTAGGTGTTTCTAGCACGTTCATACAACGTAAAAATGTTGATTTTCCGGACCCAGACGGGCCAACAATCGCAACAACCTCACCCTTTTCGATTGTTGTCGTAATTCCTTTTAATACTTCATTTTGTCCAAATGATTTATGAAGGTTTTCAATTTTAATCACTTTTCTTCATTCTCCCTTCAATTGCTTTCCCGACAAATGTAAGAATAATTACTAAAATATAGTAAACAAGTCCAACAAATAGTAGTGGTTCAAGATATTTAAACGTTTCACCGCCTACAATATAGGCGCGACGCATTAAATCAGTCGCACCAATTACTGTCACTACTGCCGATTCTTTCGTAAGTGTTGCAAATTCATTTACAAGCGCTGGTAATATATTTTTTAATGCTTGTGGTAAAATAATATTTCTCATCATTTTTCCATATGGAACACCTAATGCCATCGCAGCTTCTGTCTGTCCTTTATCAACTGCTTGAATCCCTGCACGAATTACCTCTGACATATATGCACCCGAATTTAAACTAAATGCAAGTACCGCTGCTAAAAAGGCTGGTATATCATATCCAATCATTTGCGGAACACCGAAATAAATAATCATTAATTGTAAGACGAGCGGTGTACCACGAAATATCGATGTATATAAATCAGCAGCGATATTTAAAACTCTTAATCTAGCAATTTTGCAAAGCGCTAATAACGTTCCTAATATAAAACCAACTAAAGCAGATACTGCTACAATTTTCAGTGTAACTTCTAGGCCCTTTAATATATATGGTATCGACGGAGTAATTGCCGAAAAATCTAGGTTCATCTTTTGTCATTCCTCTCACAGAAAATAGAAAGGCAGCTTATTTCTCGCTGCCAAACCATTTCTTCACTAATTTGTCCATCTCGCCATTCTCTTGCATTTTTTTAATTACTTTATTAAATTCCTCTGTTTTATCACTATTTTTCGGAAGAGCAATCGCTGCTCCTACTTCTTCTGGAGCTTCCTTGATTTCAACTTCTTGTAAATCTTTCATTTTATCTAAATAATTTTTAGCAACTGTATCTTCTAATATAGCAGCATCAAAACGTCCAGCCTGAATTTCTTGAACGATTTCTGGTATACGGTCACGACCCTCCGCTTGGAAGTCTACTTGTTTTTTGAAATCCTCTGCTTTTTCTTCTTGAATAGAACCTGTTTGTACCCCTACTTTTTTATCTTTTAAATCTTGTAATGATTTAATACCAGAATCCTTTTTCGAAACGATCATATTTTTAGCAACAAAATAAATATCTGTAAAATCCGCATTCTTCTTACGGTCTGGAGTTGGTGTCATACCTGCCATAACAAAATCAACTTTTCCTGAGCTAAGTGATGCTAATAATCCTCCAAAATCCATATCTTTTATTTTCACTTCATAACCAAGTTCTTTACCAATATACTTTGCAATATCTACATCGAAACCGATAATTTCATCACTCTTTGAAGCTTCCACATATTCATAAGGTTTATAGTCTGCTGAAGTACCCATAACAAGTACTTTCTTATTAGTATTTGCTTCTTTTGTTTCTCCCTTACTACAAGCACTAAACATGCTTACGATTAAAATTAGTGCAAATGAAATCGATAATAACTTCTTCATGTTTCTTCCCCCTAATAATGTATATTTAAAAGTTTTATGGAATTTTTATTCGATGTTTGTATTGTATCAGCGTTTTTATTTTTATGCAATAATTAAAATAAAAATAAATTAGATTTTCTTATAAATCCATATTCAATAAATTTAAAATGTATAAAATACTGCATAATACATGTTTTTTATGTATATTCTCTTTCATGATATGCAACTAGGAATAAAGAAATTCAAATTCTATTAATCATTAAAGTGAGATTTTTCTACATATCCTTTCAATAATGTGAAGCTTCTAACAAAAGGGAGATTCATCTACTACCTCTCTTCCTCGTTTCACTCTAAATTAGCAGGATACAAAAAAACGGTACAAACACTTAAGTGTTTGTACCGTTTTTTACATTCTATTAAACCTCTTCACAATTCTCTTCGAAATACGATTGTAATTTTGCGATAACTTGCATTGGATCGTGTCCTTCAATTTCATGGCGTTCAACCATCGTTACAATCTTTCCATCTTTTAACAATGCGAAAGACGGAGAAGATGGTGGATATCCTTCAAAATATTCACGTGCACGTGCTGTTGCCTCTTTGTCCTGCCCTGCAAATACTGTTACAAGGTGATCTGGACGTTTATCATAATGTATGGAATGCGCTGCAGCAGGGCGAGCAATACCACCTGCACAACCACATACTGAGTTTACCATTACAAGTGTTGTACCTTTTTGCTTAAATACCTCATCAACCGCTTCTGGTGTTGTTAACTCGGTATAACCGGCAGCTACAATTTCTTCACGCGCTTGACGGACCACATCATTCATAAAAAAGTTAAAGTTAATCAAGGGTTTCCCTCCTCTAGATCTATCTATTTGTATCTTACCAGTTACTGTTTCAGAAATACAAGTAAACTTACTTGTATTCTTCTCATGTGTATGTATAAAACGTCTTAGAACAAGTGTCCCAAGACGTTTTTTCTTAATGTCCGCGGTGCTTTTGTTTTGCTTTTTGCACTTTGAGAAGGCGTTTTTTCTGCTTTTCTGCTTCACGTTGTTCTTTTGATTGCGCTCGTTTTTCTTGCTTATGCAATTCATAAGATAAACTAATTGCCTCTTGAGCCTTCGTAAAGCGCTTTGTATGCATTTCTTTTGCAGCTTCCCTTATGATACGCTTTATACTTTTCGGACGATTTTTCTCTTTCGCTTTAACACCACATCGGGCAAAATGATTAAAATACGTTAGCATTGTATCATTTACAAATAAAAGTACTTCTTCGTCTGATGGCTCAGCGCCAAAAGTATACCTCGCTGCATACAAAGTCCCTTTATGTGTATTCTCAATCATTCCTACAAAAAACTGACCATCATGATATACTGTCAATTCCATCGACAGCCCCTCCTTAGAAAAAAATTAGAAATACTGGACATCCCGGAGGGGAAGGTTACTGACATACTAGTATGCGTCTGGACTACCAACCAGAACTGTGTTTTTGTATTTCTATAGCTATTATATAGTATTTCTACTTTCTTTTTCTATCTTCACATAGGCTTCAATCATTTTTTTATGTGATCCCACAATATAATCAGGAAGCTCTGTTACCGGAAAAAACTTAAGTTCGACTGCTTCTTCCTTATTTATAGACAAAGCACCTTCATACTCGTTTGTATAATATGCTGTCGTCACCGCTTGAAATTCATCACCATTTGCTAATTTCATAAAATAGTTAGCACCTGAAAATACATTTATAAGTCGCAAATTCTTCACATAAATTCCTGCCTCTTCATATACTTCACGGCAAGCTGTTTCTTCTGGTGATTCTCCAAGTTCCATTAAACCGCCAAGTAATCCCCATTTTCCGTACGGTTCTGTTCGTTGTTGTAATAAAACATGTCCATCTTCATTCAATACGAGAACAACAGCACCAACTAAAATTAAAGGGCGATGACCAACTACTTTTCGTAACTCTTCTACATATCCCATCGAAACAAACCCTTCTTTTTTTATTTCGTTGTCCACACTATTGTATCATATGCAAGAAATGGTAAAATGCTTTTATTATTTACTTTTTTTAAATATATTCATTTTGGAATTTTTATATAAATCCGTTTTGATTTTTCAACATATAAGTCGCTGCTATGAAAAACAAAAGGTGATCTGCTCTCGTTTTCTATTTTTGGTTTCATTCGGTATGAAGCAGGAAAAGGATCTGATCGTTTCTATGCGTGGCCGGATGCTCTCTCACCTAAAAAGAAAGATTTTATATCGTTTTTTCAGTTTGATATGTAAAAAGCTGATTCGCATAAGAACGAATCAGCTTTTATTAATAAATAAGATTTAACTAACTGAAAACATGTACTTTTTATACGTTTTCCGTACCGACAACACGAGCCCCATCATCATCATATTTGAGAACAAAGAACTTCCTCCATATGATAAAAACGGAAGCGCGATTCCTTTTACAGGCATTAATCCAACAATCATCCCAACATTTTGGAAGATTTGTAGTGTTAAAACACCAATTACTCCCACACATAATAATGTCCCAAATAGATTATCTGCCGAATAACCAATTATAATTGTTCGATATAAAAGGAGAAGGAACATAACTACAACAAAAGCTGCAATTAAAAATCCACCTTCTTCAGCAATTGTAGCAAAAATGAAATCCGTATGTTTTTCCGGGATATAGACGTTTCCATATCCAAACCCTTTTCCGTCCATTCCCCCACTACCTACTGCTAAGATAGATTGTTGGGTTTGGTACCCTTGATCTGCATGTTCAAATGGATCTAACCACCCTAAAATACGTGATTGTTGGTGTGGCTTTAACAGAGTAACTAACTTGTTAAAAAATATGTCTGGATATTTTACATATATAAATATTAGCGTAGATAATACAGTCACGGGAATGACCGTACATATTGCGATTAATTTCTTTTGAATACCTGACATAAACAAAATACATGCGATTCCTGCAGCATATAGGAAAACCATCCCTGTATCAGGTTGACTATATACAAGTAACGCCGGTGGAATCGATACTAAAATAATTTTACCTATTAATTTTAAATCCGTTTGAAATGTTCGCACCATATATTTTTCATTATGCTTCACTGCTAAACTCGCAACTAAAATAAGCAATGCAATTTTAAAAAACTCCGATGGCTGGATTGCTCCAAGAACTGGGACTTTAAACCATCTTTTTGCCCCTAATATTTCAGGTGTTAAAGCTTTAAATGGTGAAATCTTAAGTATGATAATGGAAGCAAACCCAACAATATAGAATGGCCATGCTAATTTTTGCAGTTGATCTAAATCAATACTTGCAACAAGTAGTAATAACACAATACCTATTACATAGTTAACCCCTTGTTTCATTGCAAAGTTTGAATTTCCATATTGTCCTGTTTGTTGACTACTATATATGGCTGCTATACTCGTAATACATAATACACACAAAATTAAAATTAATTTTACATCTAAACTTTTTAGAAACTTGGTACTTCTCTTCATGACATCCTCCTGAAACATTGTTAAGGCAAAATAAAAAACCAGGAGTCAACATTCTTCATGTTTTGACGACTGATTGCACATTAATCTATAAAATACTTATATAGAATAACTTTCTTTTTCAAACAATACAATATATTATACTACAGTTTCATCAGTAAGATTTGCCAAAAAAGTATTCTTTTCTTATTGTATATCTATATACAATATATCAGCAATGTATTTTCGTAAATTCATAACACATTGTCATTCATTGTAAGATTCATTTTTTATATTTTTGAGCCCCCTACTCACTTCACTTAAAAGAGAAATTCCTAAAACGGCCAAAATTACTCCTAAAAAATAAGAAACGTGCAGTATACGTTTCTTATTTCTCAAGAATAAAGCACAGTTTTTCATTTTGATCCAATGTTACAAGTACGGCTTTTGTATATTTATCTTGTTCATGTAATTTTTCTTGCAACCATTTCTCTGTTCTTCCAAACAAAGCAAGTGTTTCTTTATTTATTTTTCCCTCTTTCATCACAACAACTGGCATGGAAAAAGGATGCGCCTCAATCATAGCCTCTTTTTTTGTTACAGGTTCATTCTCTTGTTTTAAAAAAGAAGAAATATTCCCTCCAGGCTCCCATAGCGCAACTGCCACTTTCGTTATATCCTCAATCTTTTGCATACGAAGTTCTGAAAGCAAATAGTCGATGGAAATACGAGCTTTCTTTAAATTTTTCAATACAATATTCCCATTTTGAATCAAAATAAGTGGATCTGGTTCTAAAAAACGCCTCCACCCTTCACATTTCAAGCTTAAAAGGGCAGTTAAACTATATAATATAATAAGAACAACTGTTGTAATCATCGAACCAATCATTCCTAATTTCTCATCTGATAACGGATGCGCTAAAATGTTCCCTAATATTAAAGCAGTAATAAAATCAACAAAACGGAGTTGAGAAATAGAACGCTGTCCCATAAATTTTGCTACAACTAGTAAAAAGAAATATGCAATAACGCTACGTAAACTCCATTCTAAAATCGAAAGATGTTCCCGCTCAAAAAAGAAGTCCCACATCTCTATCCGCCTTTCCTATTATATTATTTTTAGTGTGTGCTGCTCTTTCTTCTATATACAAAAAAGCTAATCCTACAACGGATTAGCTTTTTAAAAGTTTCATTTTATTATTCTTATTAATATACAGACGTATTATTCTCAGATACATTTTCAAGAATCTCTTTTACACGTCCTAAGAATTTACCACAGATTAAGCCATCAAGTACACGGTGATCAAGGGATAAACATAGGTTAACCATGTCGCGTGCACCAAACATGCCATTATCCATAATAACTGGACGTTTTACAATCGATTCTACTTGTAAAATAGCTGCTTGTGGATGGTTGATAATACCCATAGATTGAACAGAACCAAATGACCCTGTGTTATTAATTGTGAATGTACCACCTTGCATTTCGTCCGCTTTTAATGATTTTGTACGTACTTTTCCTGCAAGTTCTGTAATTTCACGAGCGATACCCTTAATTGTTTTCTCATCTGCTTGTTTAATAACTGGTACAAATAGTTCATTTTCTGTTGCAACAGCAATAGAAAGGTTGATATCTTTCTTCTGAACGATTTTATCGCCAGCCCACATTGAGTTAATTTGTGGGTATTCTTTCAACGCTTGTGCAACTGCTTTAACGAAGAATGCAAAGAATGTTAAATTGAAGCCTTCACGTTTTTTGAATTCACCTTTGATTGAATTACGGTATGATACAAGGTTTGTTACATCTACTTCAATCATCATCCATGCGTGTGGTGCTTCATGTTTACTACGCAGCATGTTCGCAGCGATTGCTTTACGCACACCTGTTACCGGAATTTCGATATCTCCAGGTACTGTCGGTACAGAAACTGGTTTTGCCGCTTCTGCTTTTTGGGCTACTGGTGCTGGCGTAGCAGATTTTGGCGCTTCCTGTGACGCCTGTACAGATACAGGCGCTTCTTTTTTCTTCGCACCAACTACCGGAATATTCCCAGATTCCACTAATTTCAGAATATCTTTACGTGTAATACGGCCGTTTGCTCCCGTACCTTCCACTACATCTAAATCGATATTATGTTCACCTGCAAGTTTTAATACAGCTGGTGAGAAACGTGGTTTGCCATCAGTTGGTTGCTTCACTTTTGGTGCTTTTTCAGATGAAGCTACTTCTGCTTTTGGTTCCTCTTTCGCTTTCTCTTCTACAGCTGTCGCAGCTACTTCATCTGCGCCTTCTACCTGGATCACACAAACGACTTCTCCTACAGCAAGTGTATCACCTTCAGCAGCGACTAACTCCTTCACAATTCCTGTGAAAGAAGATGGTACTTCTGCGTTTACTTTATCTGTCATTACTTCTGCAAGTGGATCATATTTATTTACGTGATCGCCAACATTTACGAGCCATTTACTAATTGTACCTTCTGTTACACTTTCCCCAAGCTGAGGCATTGTGATATTTTCTACAGCCATGTATAGTCCCCCCGATTAAAATTCCGCAAGTTCACGCATTGCTTTTTCAACTTTATCTGGATTTACCATAAAGAATTTTTCCATTGTTGGTGCATATGGCATTGCTGGAACGTCTGGACCTGCAAGACGTGCAATTGGTGCATCAAGGTCAAATAAGCAGTTTTCTGCAATAATTGCTGCTACCTCACTCATAATGCTTCCTTCTTTGTTATCTTCCGTTACAAGAAGAACTTTACCTGTTTTAGAAGCTGCTTCAATAATCGCTTCTTTATCTAATGGATATACAGTACGTAAATCAAGAATATGAGCAGAAATGCCATCTTTCGCTAATTTTTCAGCAGCTTGAAGAGCAAAGTGAACACATAATCCGTATGTGATGACAGTAATATCATCACCTTCACGTTTTACATCTGCTTTTCCGATTGGTAATACATAATCATCTTCTGGTACTTCGCCTTTAATTAAACGATAGGCACGTTTATGTTCAAAGAATAATACTGGATCTTCATCACGAATTGCCGCTTTTAATAATCCTTTTGCATCATATGGTGTAGAAGGAATAACAATTTTCAAACCAGGTTGATTTGCAAATAACGCTTCTACAGATTGTGAATGATACAATGCACCGTGAACGCCACCGCCAAACGGTGCACGCACAGTGATTGGGCAAGTCCAGTCATTGTTAGAACGATAACGAATTTTTGCTGCTTCAGAAACAATTTGGTTTACTGCTGGCATAATAAAATCAGCAAATTGCATTTCAGCAATTGGACGCATTCCGTACATCGCAGCCCCGATTGCTACCCCTGCAATTGCAGATTCTGCAAGCGGTGTATCAAGTGCGCGCTCTTCACCAAATTGATCATACAATCCAGTTGTCGCTTTAAATACGCCACCTTTTTTACCAACGTCTTCTCCTAATACAAATACTTTCTCATCGCGTTCCATTTCCTCGCGCATTGCTAATGTAATCGCGTCAATATAAGACATTACAGCCATGAAACGTTCCCCCCTATTCTGCGTATACGTGCTTCAATGCATCTTCAGGTGCTGCATACGGAGCATTTTCTGCATATTCTGTTGCTTCGTTTACGATATGCATAATTTCGTCTAACATTTGTTTTTCAGATTCCTCCGTTAACACGCCAACTTCTTTTAAGTAAGCGGCAAATGTAAAGATTGAATCTTTCTTCTTCGCTTCTTCTACTTCTTCTTTATCACGATATACACGATCATCGTCATCACTAGAGTGTGCTGTTAAACGATATGATACTGTTTCGATTAAAGTTGGACCTTCTCCGCGGCGACCACGGTCTGCCGCCTCTTTTACAGCTTTATATACTGCAAGCGGATCATTTCCGTCTACTGTATACCCTGGCATGCCATAACCAATTGCACGATCTGATACATTTTTACATGCTAATTGCTTTTCAACAGGGATAGAAATCGCATATTTATTATTCTCACACATAAAAATAACAGGCAATTTGTGTACACCAGCAAAGTTAGCACCTTCGTGGAAGTCACCTTGGTTAGAAGAACCTTCACCGAATGTAACAAACGTTACTAAATCTTTCTTTTCCATCTTCCCTGCTAATGCAATACCTACTGCATGAGGCACTTGTGTTGTAACTGGTGATGAACCTGTCACAATACGATTTTTCTTCTGACCGAAGTGACCAGGCATTTGACGGCCACCGGAGTTTGGATCTCCTGCTTTTGCAAAACCAGACAACATAAGCTCTTTTGCTGTCATACCAAACGCTAGTACAACCCCCATATCACGGTAGTATGGCAGTGCATAGTCTTTTTCACGATCAAGTGCAAATGCTGCGCCTACTTGTGCAGCTTCTTGCCCTTGACAAGAAATTACGAATGGAATTTTCCCTGCACGGTTTAATAACCACATACGCTCGTCGATTTTACGCGCAAGCAACATAGTACGATACATTTCTAATACTTGCTCATCACTTAAGCCAAGTTCTTCATGGCGTTTTTCTTTTACTTCTGCCATTTTCATAACCTCCTAAATCCACATTTTTATGCGTGTAACGCTTTTCCATCTACTGCTAATGCAGCTTCACCAATTGCTTCAGATAAGGATGGATGCGGATGAATTGTATGTGCAACTTCCCAAGGTGTTGCATCAAGTACTCTTGCAAGACCCGCTTCAGAAATCATATCCGTTACATGTGGGCCAATCATATGAACACCAAGAATATCATTTGTTTCTTCATCAACTACAAGTTTCACAAAGCCATCTGATTCTCCGTATACAAGTGCTTTTCCGATTGCACGGAATGAGAACTTACCTACTTTTAACTTATAGCCTTTTTCTTTTGCTTCTTGTTCTGTTAAACCAACAGAAGCAACTTCTGGACTACTGTATACACATTTCGATACCATTGAGTAGTCAATTGGCATAACTTCTTTACCAGCAATATGCTCTACCGCTACAATACCTTCATGAGAAGCAACATGTGCAAGTTGTAAACCGCCAATTACATCACCAATTGCATAAATATGTGATTCTTTCGTTTGGTAAAATTCATTTGTTTGAATGTATCCTTTTTCCACGATGATATCTGTATTCTCTAAACCGATATTTTGCGTATTTGCCTGTCTTCCTACAGATACAAGCATTTTCTCTGCCTTGAATTCTTTATTTTCACCATTGTGCTCGGCTTGAATTGCTACTCCATTATCTTTTACCAATGTTTCAGGTAATACTTTTGCACCTGTCACCACTTTAATACCTTTTTTCTTTAATAGACGCTGCATTTCTTTCGAAACATCTTGATCTTCAAGCGGCAGGACATGTTTTGCGTATTCTAATACAGTAACTTCTACACCGAAGTCAGCAAGCATAGATGCCCATTCAATTCCAATTACGCCGCCACCGACAATAATAATCGATTTCGGAAGCGTTTCCATTTTTAGGGCATGATCCGATGACATTACGTACTCTCCGTCTAATTCTAATCCTGGTAATGAATTTGGACGAGATCCTGTTGCAATTAGAACATTTTTCGGAATCAACATCTCATTCTCTTCACCATTTGCAAATTCAACTGAAATTGTTCCTGGCATTGGAGAAAAGATAGAAGGTCCAAGAATTCGACCGATACCTTCAAACACATCAATTTTACCTTGCTTCATTAAATGTTGAACGCCTTTATGAAGCTGCGTTACAATCTTTTCTTTACGTTCTTGCACTTTTGCAAAGTTTAATTCTACATTGCTCGCTACAACGCCAAACTCTTCACTCTTTTTCGCAGTTGCATATACTTCTGCACTACGTAGTAATGCCTTACTAGGAATACAGCCTTTGTGTAAGCAAGTACCACCAAGATTATCTTTTTCAACAAGTGCTGTTTTTAGTCCTAATTGTGATGCACGAATAGCAGCAACATACCCGCCAGTACCGCCGCCAACGATGACTAAATCATATTCTTTTGCCATTATCTCAACCCCTAGCTACCGTTTCTTTTTCTCGTACAACATACTCTTTCGGATCTTCTTCTTCACGTAATACGCGAAGTGCTCCTTCTGCTAATGCCTGTAATTCATCTTCTCCAGGATGCACAATCACATCTGCAATCCAATGCACGCGATCTTTGATTTCATCAACAAGAATTTTGCTATATGCGAGTCCTCCTGTTAAAACGATTGCATCGATTTTCCCATGAAGAACGCTACTAGCTCCGCCGATTTCTTTCGCAACTTGATATGCCATTGCTTTATAAATAAGTGTTGCCTCAGGATCACCTTTTTCAACCATGTTTTCAACCTTAATTGCATCGTTTGTACCAATGAGGCTTACTAATCCGCCTTGTCCAACAATCTTTTTCATCATTTCATCGCGGTAATACTCACCTGAGAAACACATTTCTATTAACTGTCCAACCGGCACTGTTCCAGCACGTTCTGGACTAAATGGACCTTCACCATTTAAACCATTATTTACATCAATAACTTTCCCTTGCTTATGAGCACCAACTGTAATTCCTCCGCCCATGTGTGCAATTAATAGGTTTAAATCTTCATATTTACGACCAAGTTCTTCTGCCACTTTACGTGCCACTGCTTTTTGGTTTAACGCATGAAAAATACTTTTTCGCTCCATACCTGAGATTCCGCTAATGCGAGCGATTGGCTCCATTTCATCAACAACAACTGGATCAACAATGAAAGCTGGAATGTTTAATCCAGAAGCAATTTCATACGCCAAAATACCTCCAAGGTTTGAAGCGTGATGGCCACTATATCCATTTTTCAAATCTTCTAACATAGCTTCGTTCACTGTATACGTACCGCCTTCAATCGGACGAAGTAATCCTCCGCGTCCGCAAACAGCGTTTAATTTCGAAATATTAATGCCATGAGAATGTAGAACCTCTAAAATTGTTTCTTTTCGAAATTCATATTGATCAATAATTCGTTTATATTCCCCGATTTTATCCACATCATGACGAATAGTTTCTTCTAAAACGGGTCTCTCATTATCAAAAACACCTATTTTTGTGGATGTACTACCCGGATTAATAACAAGGATTCGATTTAAGGACAATGTTGCTACCTCCACCTTATAAATTCAAAAGGCAGTGGAAACCTCATAAGAGGTAACCACAGCTTTTGTAGAAGTTGTATATGAAAGAATTAGCGACGGCTAATGATGTCATGACCGTTGCGTAAGTACGTGCTACGAGTATTTTTTAAGCTTGCAATACGCTCTTCAGCTAGACGATCTGCTGCAACATAAGTTGGCACACCATCACGTTTTGAAATCTCAATTACTTTTGCAATTGTGTCATAAATAGACTCTACGCGTTTTAATGCACGTTCTCTATTGTATCCATATAATTCATCTGCTACGTTAATTACGCCGCCTGCATTAATTACATAGTCTGGTGCGTATACAATTCCCATTTCATGAATTGTGTCACCATGACGATCTTCTTTTAATTGGTTATTTGCAGAACCTGCGATTACTTTTGCTTTAAATTGTGGAATTGTTTCATCATTGATTGTTGCCCCTAATGCACATGGTGCATAAATGTCACATTCTACACTGTAAATTTCATTTGGTTCAACCGCTGTTGCACCGAACTCTTCTACTGCGCGCTGAACAGCTTCTTTATTAATATCTGTAACTATTAGTTGTGCCGATTCAGCGTGTAAATGTTTGCATAAGTGGTATGCTACGTTACCAACACCTTGAACAGCAATTACTTTGCCTTCTAGGCTATCTGTACCAAATGCTTCTTTTGCTGCTGCTTTCATACCACGGTAAACACCATAAGCAGTTACTGGAGATGGGTTTCCAGAAGAACCGAATGAAGGTGAAATACCTGTTACAAAATCAGTTTCTTCGTGGATAATATCCATATCATCAACAGTTGTACCAACATCTTCTGCAGTAATATAACGTCCGTTTAACCCTTGAATGTAACGTCCTAGTGCACGGAACATTGCTTCACTTTTATCTTTACGCGGGTCGCCGATGATAACTGTTTTTGCACCACCTAGGTTTAAACCAGCTGCTGCGTTTTTATACGTCATCCCTTTGGCAAGACGCAATGCATCTTCAATCGCCGCTTCTTCAGAATCATATGTCCACATTCTTGTTCCACCAAGGGCTGGTCCAAGTGTTGTATCATGAATTGCAATGATTGCTTTTAATCCAGATTCTTTATCTTGACAAAATACTACTTGCTCATAATCATATTTTTCTAAGTATTCGAAGATTTCTAATGCCATTGTCATTTCCCCCTAATTGTTTTACCCTATTGGTTTATTTAGAAGCAGTCGCAACTGCTAAAGCTAATGAATATACTTTTGTTTCTGCTGAATCAGCACGAGATGTTAAAACAATCGGTGCTTTCGCGCCAGCAATCATCGCTCCTACATTTGCATTTGCAAAATAGACAAGCGATTTATATAGCACGTTTCCAGCTTCAATCGTTGGGACGAGTAAAATGTCTGCCTTACCTGCTACATCACTTACTATGCCTTTATGCTCTGCTGCAATTTGTGATACAGCATTATCTAAAGCAAGTGGTCCATCGACGATACAATCTTTAATTTGTCCACGACGATTCATTTGCGTTAACATCGCTGCATCGATTGTTGCTTGCATCGCTGGATTAATAACTTCCACCGCTGCAATTGGAGCCACTTTCGGCAATTCGATTCCTATTGCCCGGGCAACTTCAACAGCATTTTGTATAATAGCAGCTTTTTGCCCTACATCAGGTGCAATATTCATTGCTGCATCTGTGACAAAAATAAAGCGGTCGTAATTTGGAACTTCAAACGCTGCAACATGTGATAACACACTACCTTTGCGAAGTCCCCACTCTTTATTTAATACTGCTTTTAAAATACTTGCGGTCGGGATGTTCCCCTTCATAAGTACATCTGCTTCACCATTTCTTACAGCTTTAACAGAAAGTTCCGCGGCCTCAGCATTTGATGATGCGCCGATCACTTGAACGTGTTCTGAAGCTTGTAAGTCATGCTCTTGTAGCATACCCATAATTTTTTCTTGATTTCCATATAGACGAAATTGAGCTAACTGTAATTGAATGGCCTTAGCAACTGCTTCAATTACTTCATGATCTTCAGCTACTGCTACAGCCACAGTTTTTTGGAGCTGTCCTGCTGCTTGATCAATTAAGTGTTTTAACTTCATATTTTGTAATCAACCCTTTCCGTCGTCCCTCGTCTATTTAATAAGCAAATACCGTGCCAACTTTTTAAAGTGGTCATACCAATTATGAAAACGCATACAAAATGCAGTAAAATCAGTACTTTAGAAAATAGCGGAATATTCTGTCTTGAATTGTCGTTTTTTGTATACCATGCAATAAATTGCACGGTACGCAATTTATTGCATGCTATTTTTTGCATGGTCATACTTTTCTAACTTGTAATATAAATTTCGAACTGAGATTCCTAACGCTTTTGCTGTCTTTGTTTTATTCCCATCAAACTTCTCTAAATATTCATGTATGATGTTCCCTTCAAACTCCGTGACCAAATGTTCAAGAGACTTTTCTTCTAATTCCGGTAGCAAACTACTTCCTTTTAACTCCACTTGATCTTCCTTATGCAAAGAAGGCAAATGATGCACATCAATATACATCTCATTATAGTTCATAAAAATAATGGCCCGCCCCAAAATATTTTCAAGCTCTCTGACATTCCCCGGCCAATCATACGATTGCAAATATTCAATAGCCGATTCCGTTAACCCTTCTACATTCCGACCATAATCTTGATTAATTTTTTGAATCAATCGTTCTGATATAACTGGAATATCTTCCTTTCGTTGACGAAGAGAAGGGATTTGAATCGGAATTTTATTTAAGCGATAATATAAATCTTCCCGGAATTCACCTTCCAAAATTGCTTTTTCTAAATTCACATGCGTCGCTGCAATAACCCGAACGTTAATAGGAATCGCTTTCGTTCCGCCTACTTTTACAATTTCTTTCTCCTGCAGTACACGCAATAATTTCGCTTGCGTATTGGCAGACAACTCACCAATCTCATCTAAAAAAACACTTCCATTATTTGCTTCTTCAAAGAAACCTCGTTTACCACCTCTTCTTGCTCCAGAGAAAGCCCCTTCTTCATAACCAAATAATTCACTCTCTAATAGAGTCTCTGAAATAGCAGCACAATTCACACGCACAAATTTATTGTACTTCCGGTTACTCCCGTTATGAATAGCATGTGCAAATAACTCTTTACCAGTCCCTGACTCCCCGCGAAGTAATACGGTTGCCGGCGTATTTGCTCCAAGTTTCGCTTGTTCAATCGCCGCCATCATTTCATCAGACGTTCCTACAATATCCTCAAAAGAATATTTTGCCTCTAGCGTCCGAATAATTTGTCTTGCCCGATTTAATTCATGTGTTAACTTTTGAATTTCTGACACATCACGAATAACACCCACGCTACCTTTCAATATGCCATCAACAATAATCGGTGCTACATTTACAATTACATCACGTTTTTTCTGACCGATTTTCATATGAATCCCTCGTACCGCTCTACGCGTCCGAAGTACTTTCATATGCATACTTTCACCCTCTACAATATCAGTCGTTGCAGGTTTTCCAATTATGTCATCCTCTGTAAGACCTGTTAACTTCGTATAAGCGGGGTTTATAACAAGACCTCTCCCCTTCTCATCTACAACAGAAATCGCTTCCTCAGATGAATGAATAATCGCTTCCAATAAGGTTTGAATTTCTTTTAAATCCGTAACTTCTTCTGCTAAATCTACAACTTCTGTAATATCTTTAAAAATGGCAAAAGCTCCTTGAACCTCTCCATCTTCTTTTAAAATAGGAATACGAGTTGTAATAATCTTTTTTTCATTCCCTAACGTCAACTCATGATTCACTTCTATTTGTTTCGTTCGTATAATACGAAGTAATTTACTAGTCGGAATTACTTCTAAAATATATTTACCTACCGCTTCTCCTGTTTTATAACCTGTTATACGTTCTGCACTTTTATTAAATAATTTTACATAACCTTCTGAATCAATGACGATCATTCCATCATGAGTGGAGTTTAAAATCAAATTCCCTTGCTGCGTTTGTTCTTTTAACTTTTCAATTAAACCCTCTTTCTCATGTGCCAACTTCGTAACGATTTTCGCAACATCCCCTGGTATAAGAAGTGTATTTTCTTGCTTTTTTGCTAATAGAACCTTATGTAAATGGTAATCACCACTCATATCAAAAATTACATCCACACCCAACGTAAGAAACGAATCTAAATCTTCTCCAATTGCAATACCTTGTTCTTGCGCAACCTGTAATCCTTTTGCATTCGGATTTATATCGATAACGCCAACGACTTTAAATATATTCGAATTTTGCAGCAAACCAAGAATCGTACTTCCACCTTCGCCCGCTCCAATAATTAATACTTTTTGTTTCACACATTACACTTCCTCTCGAAGTATCTCTGCAAAATTTTTCACACCTTTATCTTACTCGTTCAGCAATCACTTGACAAATGTCCTTTCTATATAACATCATTTAATATATACGAAATTATCTGAAAAGGAGCGTTATCTATGCAGCGTTACCTCGCTCTTCTATTAGCACTTATTCCCATTTCATTAGCAGTGCTAGGTATAAAATTAATGAGAGATACTGTATTCGGTATTCTTTTATCTCCAATTCCTGTATTATGGTTACAATTTTTAATGGGGGTATTCTGCTTTGCAATCGGTTTTTATATCTTTGGTAGCTTCGTATTATACCGCGATCGTAAGCGAAATAAAGTACAAGCTCGTTTTCGAAGGTAAGTAAACATAAAAAGTGAGACCTTTCTTAATTAAAGGTCTCACTTTTTCACTTGCAATAACACTCTAGCACTTTCTGGATAATCGGTAATAATTGCCGATATATTCATATCGAAATATTTACGCATGACCGTCTCTTCATTTATCGTATAAGGACGAACCTCGACTCCGCTTTCCATTGTTAATTCAGCGATTGCATCAGGAAAGTAACGATGGTTTGGATGGACCGCAGTAGCCCCCATTTTTTGCGCATAGGCCCATGGGCTATGTAAACCTTCACGGTATAAAATCGCCGTTTGAATATCTGGAGCCATCATATGACATCTTTTCATACTGTAATGATTAAAAGAAGAAAAGATAACCCTCCCTTCAAGACCGAACTTTCGTACAAGTGTTATAACCTCTTCTTCTAAACCACGATATGGAATTTTATTATTTTTAAATTCAATATTCAGAAGCAATCGATTGGACTGCAACCACTCTAATACTTCCTCTAATAAAGGAATTCGGCAAAAGCCTACCTTTTCCGAAAACTTGTGACTCGCATCTAATTTTCTCAAATCTTCATACAGATAATTACGAACCGCACCCTTTCCATTCGTTGTACGATTGACAGTTTCATCATGAATCACAACAACTTTTCCATCCTTCGTAAATTGTACATCTAATTCTATCCCATCTGCTTGAAACGATTCCGCAGCTTCAAAGGAAATCATTGTATTTTCTGGATACGTCCCCGCCGCACCGCGGTGCGCAAATATAAGAGTCATCCTCACTCCCCCAATCTTATGCTATACTATACGAAAAAGGAGGTACTTCTTTCTATGAGACCATTACAAATTTCTCCGGACACTGCAATCCGCTTATCAAAAGCTCTTGGTGTTCCACTTGAGCAAATTATGCATATGCCGCAGCACATTTTAGTTCAAAAGTTAGTTGAATTAGAAAAACAAAGTAAAGATGAAGAATAATATAGTCCTGTTTTTGCAGGGCTTTTTATTATCCTCGAGTCATTCCACTCGTTTATCTCATCTTACAATTATATCACTGAGTCATTTTACATATAACCTCATTGTTTAAATGGATATAATATACTACCCATCATTAATAAACATCTTTTAATGCGGAAGAAGACCATTTTTTTATAATCTCAATAGTAAACTTATTTAAACTGGCAACGTTAAAGCCATTAAGATATTCTCTCTATACTTCTCATCCTTTTCCTTCAATTCAAGAATCTTGCGTCTCAAATCAATATTCACATATAGTTCACAATAACGATTTAATTCTTCATCTTCATCAAAAAACAATTTGAATTTTAGAATTTCATTTTTAAAATTCGATGGATTTCCCGCTAATGCGAAACACGTAAAAGGTACTATATTATTCATTTTAAAATTACTACTTTTCGATAAATATAAATACGATATAACGTTTACTAAATAATCAGAATCACTCCCCAAAGAATAAAATACAATACCGTTTTGATGAAAAGCATTATAATTTATTTCCCCTGCAGTACTCATCCCCCTTATCATATTATCTTTAAAAGCAATCATGAATCCAACAATTTCTCCTTCAAATTGACCAAAAACTTTAACAACATGATACCCGTTCTCTCTCCAATAATGTGTGATATTAAACGTTAAATCTTGAAATCCCTCTTCTGTATTTTCATTAATAACCACAAATTCCATATCAGTCCTCATACTCCTTTTTCTATTTTCTAAACAGCTCCTTCTCTTTCCCCTCTTATTTCCAGCATAACACAACAAAAAACCTCCTATCTATTAGACTAAACTCTTCAATCCAATAAATAAAAGGTTTTAAAATTAACCGCTAATTACGTATGTACTTTATTGCCTACATACGTAATTCATTGGCTATTAAATTTGTTGTAAAATACGCCTAACAACTTGATATAACAACTTTTACGAAGCCTTATGTTCAAGCCTTAACTTATCCGCAACCATTGCGATGAATTCTGAGTTCGTAGGTTTTGCTTTTGACATCGATACAGTATAAGGCGCTGATATATTAACGTTTTCAATCGTTTTATCTTTTCCGTTCTTTCGGTAGTTTATCGGGTTACCATTACGGAGTTTATCGGTAACCTTTCTCTACTCCGTTAAGCTTAGTATACGGTCTGTCCATTACTCAGTCAACCTATGTCTTATCGACAAATTACACGTTTCTTCCTATTTATATAACGTATTTAAGGTACAAAAATTATTAACAAATATTTCGCGATTAATTGATCTATTACCCGTAAAACTATTTCTAATCGGCTTGTAGTACGTTTCTCAGCGTAAAAAGTATAAAAAAAATAGCGACGCGCCCTCCCGCAATGGAAAGACACGCCTTCTTAGGTACTAACTATATTCTTCCAGGTTTATTCCGTTGAATATCAGCAATCTACCACCCTCCTAAAACGCCTCTCTACGCCTTTTTGTAAATTCTTGTTCGCCAGTAATATCGTCCACAAATCTCGCAAACTCTTGCTTACCAAGTTGTACGTTAATATACGCTGGTTGCTTATCTCTCGACGGCTGATTAACCGCTGTATCCTTCGCTATCATACTTGGCGTAGATTTAGCCGATTGATACACACCTAATCCGCTTACTCCTCTCGGTATTGACGCACCCGTGTCCACCGCCAACATTTCCGGTTTCATCCAGTCCGTCATTTGTGCTGTCGTTCTCTGAACCGAGCCTTTCATCGAATCAATACCAATCATCCACCCTTTAATCATGTTGACACCAATCATGTCGCGCATCCAACGTGATGGTGAATGTATATCTAGAATTCCGGATATTTTATCCTTAATACCGTTTCCGAGTTCCGTCATCTTACTCCATACCGAACTGAACATCGAACCTATACCGTTTATCAATCCTTTAATAATATCTGCACCGATATCAAATAAATCCACTTCTCCAAGCGTATCTAAGATCTTTCCGCCTAGTTCTAACGCGGCGCTTCCTAACTGTCCTAAAAGCGACAGGATACCTTTAATAAGCGCTTCAATTAACTTTATCCCAGCTTCTAATAACTTCGGCAGATTCTTTATTAATTCGCCGACTAAAGTTACGACTAGCTTAACTGCTGCTACAACTAATTGCGGTAATACCTTGACAATCCCGGCTATTAACGCCATTAGTATCTTTACGCCTGCATCGATAATTTTCGGTAAATTTGCAATCAATGTTTCTACGATTTTAGCGATTAACGTTAACGCTGCGTTAATTAATTGAGGTAGTATCTTAACAATCCCGTCAATCAACGACATCAGAATCTTAACACCTGCGTCTATAATTTTCGGTAGATTTTTTAGAATCTTAACCCCAGCCTGAACAATCGCTGGCAAATTCGCTGTAATCGTATCTACTAACTTAGTGATAACTGTAACGGCTGCTAATACAATCATAGGTAGCGCCTGAGTAATCCCGGTAATTAACGAAGTCAGTAAGTTAAGCCCCATTTCGATTAATTGAGGCAAAAACGACATCAATCCGTTAACAAGCGTTTCTATAATCGTTACAGCAATCGGAATTAGCTGCGGGATCATTTGCATGACTCCTTGGATTAACGAAATAATTAACTGTAACCCCGTCTCTATAATCGTAGGTAACACTTGCGTAATTCCAGTAATTAACGCCTGGATAATTTGCATACCTGATTCGATAATTAGCGGTAGGTTTTCAGCGATTGATTGCATGATCGTATTAATCACGCCGACCATTGCTTCAAGTATCGAAGGTGCTGCTTGGACTAATCCGTTAACGAGAGACATAATAATCTGCGAACCAACTTCGATTAGTTGCGGTAAAGTCGTAGTTATAAATTCCGCTATGGAATTAAAAATATTTGTAATCGCCTCTACGATAATTCCTTTATTAGCGTTAAGGTGTTCGGCTATCGCCGGTAGATAACGAGATACCGAGATGATTACACCGGGGATTCCTCCAATAATAGCTGCTGCAATAGTTGGACCAATTGTTTTAAAAATCTCGCCTAGTTGACTGAAATCCCCGGAAAATGCTGCCATAATAGCCGATTTTAATCGATTGAAACCTACGACCACTGCGTCAATAGCCGGACCTGCGAAGTTCATGAATGCGGCTGATAGTTCGGTCACTTTCGATTTGATAGAGTCCCATGCGCTGTTGACTCCGTTACGGAATGCTTCGTTACGTTGGTAAAGTTGAGTTAACGCTACACCCATTGCGGTCAATGCCATGATAACAATGCCGATAGGTCCGGTTAAGAATGCGAAAGCGGCACGTAAAGCGACCATCGAGGCGCTAGCTAATTTTGCTACTGCGGTACTTCTTCCTAGCCAGCCGATAAGCTTGCCTAAAGGGATGAGCGCGGCGCCGATTGCACTCGCCATTATACCGACTACTGTTCCGATGACTAAAAACGCGGTTACAGATGCCACTGAAATAGCAACTACACTTTGCATAGTCCCTGATAAATTAGCGAACCAGTTAACCAATCTAGTGACGGAATTGGCAACCGCTTCTATAGCAGGTCCAAGTGCATCTACAAAAGTCTTAGAGTTAGAATCGATTGCTGAGTCCATCATTTTTAACGCGCCAGCCCAACCTTCTAGCATTGAGTCCGCTGCCTTTTTCGATGCTCCGTCAGATTTAACAAGTGAATCCGTTAATTTATCAATTTTTTCAGGACCCGCTGCCACAAGCGCCATCATACCAGAAACTGCTTCCGTACCAAATATGGTCGCTAATGCTGCACCTTTTTGCGCTTTCGTCATACCGGTCATACCTTTTTGCAAATCGCCTATGATCTGACTTAAAGGGCGCATATTCCCTTGCTGATCCGTAATAGTGACTCCAAGACGGTTTAATTCATTAGCTGCAGCTTTCGGTGGTTTAACTAAACGAAGCAAGGACGCTCTTAGGGCCGTCCCCGCAGTCTCGCCTTTAATACCGCTATCAGACATGATACCAACTGAAGCTGCGAGTTCTTCCATTGAAATCCCTAACTGTGCTGCCGGACCCGCTGCATACTTGAACGCATATTGCATATCATATACGCCCGCTGCTGTTGAATTCGCCGCTTGGGCAAGTACATCCGCTACATGTCCACTCTGCTGCGCCTCCATGCCGAAAGCATTCAATGCGGAAGTGATCGTATCGGCTACCATTCCAAGGTCTTCGCCAGAAGCGGCTGCGGCACTCAGTATGCCTGGCAATGCGTTCGTAGCTTGTGCTGCATTAAAACCTTTTGCTCCAAGTTCGGAAAAGGCTGCGGCTACTTCGCTTGTCGAATATACGGAAGTCTTCGCCATTTCTAGAATGTCGGATTTCACTTGGTCATAAGATCCGCCTGTGAGTACTGCCGCCCTACGTGTTTGGCTTTCAAACTCCCTCGCATCTTGAATCATTCTTCCTAGAAAGAATCCTGAGGCTACTGCGGCTGGTGCGAAAGCAGTTTGTGCGGTATGGCCTGCTTGCTGTACACGGTTTCCCATCTCTTGCACGCGATTTCCTACGTTCTGAAACGTAGATTGCCAAGCGGACATATTAGGAGGGGGTGGCGGTGTTACATTTCGTATTTGACTATTCAATTGTTGCACCTGTCGACCAGCGTTTTGGACTGCGGAATTCCAACCACTCATGTTAGGCGTCGGTATATTTATCGGTTGACTCACCGCCTGATGAAAATTGCGTACTGCTTGCGTCGCTTGTTGCATGCCACGCTGTAGGTTAGATATATCTGCTAAAAGTTGTACCTCGACGCGATTAACACCCATACCTATCTACTCCCTAGTTTCTTATACGATTGGAAATTAGATTGTAGCCCTTGTGATTTTACAAACCTGCGCAATGCTTCTAATTCAGCAAGTTCTTCGCTTAGTGCCAGGTTTAATTTTCCGAATTTCTCTGCTTCGCGGCCGAACAGTTGTAATAACATGCCTATATAATATTTTGTTTCAGGTACTTCTGCCGTTTTGGTTAATTTATCCACCAATTTCTGCATTTCTTTTAAACTTTGTTCTGTTGTGATCATATAATCTCTCCTCGTTTTTTTTGTAAAATAAAACACCCACGCTTTTATTGCGTAGGTGCTACATCCGCATACATGATTAAAGACGGTTTCGTAATTACCGGCAGGGCTGCTACGACTCCTCTTTGAACACTTTCGATAGGCTCTTGTTTATCGTAGATTTCCAAGTGATAGCCTGGATCAAATCCATTTTCTACTGTTGGGCCAAAGATAGTCTCCCCGGAACGTTCTTTCACAAAAACAATTCGATTCGGTAATGCGTACTCAAGCTGTTCGTCTTCGCCTGTATAAACGTTACGTGCTATAATACTTCGACGCTTTAAAAACTCCGGCTTCGGTAAATTAAACTCACCGAAAACCTTCTCGATGTATTCGTTACTTGCATATAACGGGATTCCAGAAGTTCCGCCTTTCATGCGTGCGACTTCTGCTCTAATGCCGTTATTTGCACGGATAAATTTTGTAACCTCCGGTGGAATTACGATTAAATCCGGAAATTCACCGTTTATGTCCTGATATCTATAAGCCCATTCTTCAATGTCCCCGATGATATCGTGTGACGGGTCAGTCCAATCGCTACCATTTGGTAATGTGATACGATTTTCTTCCGGGATACCGAAGTCGAGATTTAGTTTAACTCCGTTACCTTCGTATTTAATCTCACCTTTCATCACAGCTTCTAGCTTCATCAGAGCAATCCGTAGTTGCAACGCGCCAATAATATCAACGTTTTTAGCTAACATCTTTCCTACAGCGTTCTCCCTTTCAGACGGATTCCGTGGTGTACTGAGCGCTAGTAGTTCCTCTTCAGAATAAATATTCTTAATCCCTATCTTTACAACTTCTCCGATTTTTGAAGCCACTTGATCTTTATCCATTACTGGCGGCTCCGATCCATAACCGATTAGCCCTGCAATATGTTTCGTATGTTTAACTACGTCAAAGGCAAAATTCATATCAAACGAATCAACATCGGGAAGTACCTTGTCTGCAAATGTAGGCGGCGTATTATAAAGTACCTCCTCTACGGTTACTTTTAATGATGACGGTTGAAATTGTTCTAAATGTGCGATTCCCATAATTTAATTCCTCCTATTTTTAATAAAAAGAACACTCTCTTATTCGAAAGCGTCCTAGTAAACTCGATTTATTTAATTCCTATATTGATTTCTTTCTAGCTGACTCCATTGCAAGTTTCTTTTGCTCCCATTTCCATTTGATATCACTGCGGTGGTCTTTTAACGCGGAATATAGAGCAATTTTAGAACTTGCTTCCACTTGTTTTTCATCGGCTGCCGTACGTTTTAAATCCTCGTACAAACTTCTAACTTTTGAATTTGATATCGCTCTTGCAACTGAATCACCTTGATTTAATTCATCTAGTTGAGATTTAATCGTAACGAATCTCGAAAGCAACTCACGTGCAATCTCTCGGTCTGCTACTTCTACCTTTCTTTCAAGATAAGAAACAGCCTCCGTAAAGTCGTTCGCCATAATTAATTCGGACATCACTACCCCGACTTCCTGGCGAACTTTCTCCATATCGAATTGAGTCGTTGCTTTTAACGGTGCTACCCCTTCGATTCTCTTCGCCGTTGCGAGTCCATCATCGATACATTTCGTATATAGATACTGCGTTAGGTTGAACTCCTTATCGTATTTCTCGGTAAGCGACTTGATGTCTTCTTGTCGTGCCTCATCTGTAATGCGTTCGTTTGATCGTATTGACGCTAACTCTTTATCAAAATCCTCACCTAACTTCTCCGCCTTCTCTCTCCATTGATTCTCTGAAGAACTATAAGGGTACTTGACTTGTCCTGCTTTAATTAGCTCGTCTGCCTTTTCCTCACTAAGAGCATAGATTTTTCCTGCGTACCTATATCCACCTTCAACTTGTAATCCCTCTAACATGTAACAATCTTTGTAACTAGTCATTAATAATTTCCTCCTCATTTTCTGTATGTTCATTTGAATTTATAATAGAAAAAGAACCATCGCTGTAATAAACAATGGTTTCGTGTTCATCTTGGAGTTGATTCCCTACGTAAACATTGCACTTTTCTCTATGAATCTCCGTTTTCATATTGCCTAACCTCGTTCCAACCTAATATCAACCAAACGTAAATCATATTTATTGCAAACGCTGATAATATCCTGCATTACGTCATGCATCGTACTGATGATTTCGAAATTAAACCGAGAAAACGCATCATTATGAATAATCTCGCCTGTACTTTTGTTAATTACGTGCCAATTTACCGCTAATCCGGCTACAGGATGGCTTCGCAAAAAGATAACCGCTACTGCTTCTTTTGTTTGGCTCATTCAATCTCTCCTATTACGCTTGATTTGCGATTTAACGCATCGTTAGCTAAAAGTTGGATTTGATTTCGTTTGTTGCCCAACATAGGAATATGTTTAATAAACACTTCAGCGTTTGTTAAACTTTCGATTTCTTTTCGATAGTATCGGTTGCGGATAAGGTGAGGTAGATTAGAACGAAATATAATCTGCGTAACACCTTCCGGAACCTCTTCTAGCAATCGTTTTAATAACCACTTGATACACTTCGTCATGGAATTAATCTCGGTATCATCGATATAAAAACTAGCTACCTTGTACGGAGTGTAGAGGCGATTCTCTTCATCATCGAAATGTAGAAAATCTATCGCTGCACCTGCTATATATGCTCCGCTTGAAATTCGCAAAACTGCTAAATCTACAATGAAGGTATCCGAAATTTTATCAATCATACAAACACCACTTTCTTGAAAGGTTTTATTCTCATTCGCTCTTAGTCGTTTTCCACGGGAGTTTTAATTTTTTGTAGTAATTGCCTTGCCCAATATGTTCCATTGTTGAATCAGCTCCCCTTTATTGTGCTTGCTATTATAGAAGTTTTATCGTATGATATAATTAGGTAATCTTTGAGTAATTTTCAAAGAAACTAAAAAATTCATCATTAAATTCAAATCTATCTGCAAGTTTTGCTTTCACATTTGGCGTTAAGTCTAAACTACCTGTTTCAATACGACCTACCGTTGCAAGTGAGACACCAATAAACCTAGCAAACTCGTTTTGACTCATCTTTTTATATAAACGGATTGCCCGAAACATTTCATTCGTCATCGAAATTCCTCCTTTTATCTCTAATTATTACTAGAAGTTTTAAAAAAAATTTCTAAATAACCCCTACATTAATCTGTATAAACCTCCAAGGTATTCAAATAAAATTCTATTAAATACGTGACCAAATCTCTTGTAACTTACAACCACATTTACTAGCATCCGAGAATGTCCTACTGTCACTGTTTTCTAATTCATCAATAGAATACGTGGTAACCGTCCCCCAACGTATGTCATATTTCTTTTTCCCGAAACGAGGTACGTAATCACTAGACTCTTTATAATCCTCGGACCCTTCTAACTCTGACATCGAATTAAACCTCGGTTTTCTCAGACCATTCATTGCAAATTCAGAGTTCACTTCCGAAACAATATTTTCTATCTCATCTGATTTTAATTCGTTATAATTCCCGATATGATTCAGCTCAAACGGAGAGTAAAACGTATAATCTAATTGCTGACGTTGCCACTCTCGTAAATAACGTCCTTCATCCTCGAGATTATGCTCGTCTCTGTTATACTCTTTCCGCTTACGAATACTGTCTTTAATTCTGCGACAAGATTCACCGCATATCTTTGCATTACCGGCCCTGGACTCGTCAATAAATTCCCCCTCGCATACCTCACATTTCTTTATACGACTCAGTTGTGCGTCCGTTAAAGGTTTCAATCCGTCCTCTAGTCGTCGAAACTTACGCGCTCCTTCACCTAAAGGAACATATTCAGGTTTTTCCGTCCCTTTTTCACGTGGCCGATCCGTATACATAACTCCTTGATTAAAGTCTTCGGCAAGTATAAAGTTCGCTAACTTATCGAGCAAAACCGATTGTTGTTTGCTACCTACACCGTCATACAGTGCGACCAAACTAGCGAACGGACTGGCGACTTGTAGTCTCACTTCTGTACCGAACGAACTATGTAACCTATAGTCGTCCTTTTTGAAGTCGGGAAATAATGTATGGATACTATCACGTAAATCATCAAATTCAAATTTCTCTATTGTCTTACTGTGAGTTTTATCTAATGTAGATTCAGTTTTTTTCATCGCTAACATGAAACTCCTCCTCTTTCCTTAAACATTTTTATAGTTCAACCACAAAAACTAAAAGATTAAATCGCCTCCTTTACGTACTTAGCGCCTGGTTTTGTTTTTGTAATTCTACATTCTTTCATAACTTTTTGAACCCGATCACTTTGGACCGCTTTATTGAAGGTTCCCCTTTCTATTTCCAAAGTCTTATAAATAAACGATTGCTTTACTATATCGCCTGTTTCCATATTCTCAAAAAACTCGATAATAGAATCAGCGGTCGTTCTCTTTCCGGTAAGTTTCTTTGTTGTTCTGTATTGAACAACGCTACATCCTTCATATGAATCCGTTATATGTTTTACCATGTCATCGTCCTTATTAAACACGTAAAAATTGACGTCTACGTCTTTCTGATTGGCACGAAGTCTATTAGTTTCTTGGACCATATTTACCGCCATATCTAGCTTTTTATACGCTTCGACGATCGGGTCTTGGAAAAACAGCCCTTTCTTATTGACTGTAAACCCTGGCGATAACTCTACACCAAGACGGTCGCCTACAGTTACTTGCGCCGTAGATGGATAATACAACTCGCCTTTATGTAAATTCCCTACATAAATAGCGGTATTTGCTTCCGTATACTCATTAGAACCACGTCCGCCATCGAAATGCTTTATACGTATTTTCCCTTTTTCGATTTCATCTTTTAACTGTTGCTCTAACTCACTTTTGTGTTGTTTGTACGTAACAATCAAGATTTGCCCATCGTGCTTTTCCGCAATTTTCTTACATTCATCAGCGATATTAGTTAACGCATCAAGTCCACTTTCAATACTTGCTTTCGATAGATTAAAATCTCGGCATACATGGAATGTTACGTTTGAATAGTCCGGTTTTGTTGCCGGTTCCATCAAATAGAAATCATCGCCCACATATTCAGGATCAATACGTCCTGTCCCATCTAAGACAAAACTATTAAACTGAGTCCACTCATAGTGCATTTTACGTGTGGCTTGAATATGAACAATTCCACCTCGCACCGACACTAGTCCACCTCGTCTAGCTACGTATTCCAACGCCCGTAATCGAGTTAGCTTTCCGATATCATGCACGCCTGCAAAATGACTTAATAGTTCGCGCGGTAATGAGTAATCACGTTTAACCGGCTCAATTCTTTCCCGTTCAGTAATATCAGTCGCTTCTATTTGATCTCGCAGTCTATTTATCAACCTACGCGCTCTTTCATAGTAACGTTTGATCTTACCGCTTGTTCTGAAACTAGACGCCCGGATATCGTCAACTAACCCGTTTAGTTCTGTCGAAGTGATTTGATATGGTACTGTAAGACTTGGCTTTTCATCGATAATTAGTGTACGGCGTGGTCGTTTACTGTCCGTTTCATCTCGGAATGAAGCGAATGTGTTTAAATTATCTTTTAATACTTGGAGTTCAAACTGTTTCGTAGTCATAATAACGATGTTGTAATTCGATTGTGCGGTGAATTGTTCTTCGTAGTGTTCGCGCGTCATAATAGATTCGTCAAAACCTCTGATAAAATAAGCGTAATTCTTTCGACGTAACAAATGCGGATAAGCCATTGATTCGCTATTTATGTAGTTAGCCAATCGTTCCATATCCTCGATTCGCTCCTTCACAATAATCGCACCGAATGTGTCGGGATGTTTTCGAACCATATGACGCAAATAGACCGATAACATTGTAGATTTACCGAAGCCAGGAGGCGCTGCAACGATTGCGGGACGATCCAGTACTTCCGACCGTTTCCATGCTTCGAAAACGTTATATGCGAACATAAAATCTTGTGGTTGAGGCGTTTTCGCTCCGTTCTCTTGTAATTCACGCTCCCACGCCTGTATTAATTTTTCGGTGTCGATATCCGCCTCGATTACCTGCGGAAATTGAAATACGGTTTTCATTTCGTTAAATTCATTCATTATTTAATCGCTCCTTCTCATTAATTTTCGAATTAGAACGGAGTATAAATACAAACCCCTGCATCCGCCTAACGGCGTCTGCTACTATCCTTTTATTACTTCACCGATAAAGTATCTATTATCGATAATATAATTAATAAGAATAGTGGCGACGAGTGAAGGCGATAGCCGGAACTGAAGTCGCAAGGGGTTATCTTTTTCTATGCGTTATCTACGTTAGTTTCGAAAAGTGTGTAATCGTTATAGTATTTAAAAGTAAATTTATACACTTTTGTTATACTCCGTGCAGATTTAATCAACTTACTCAAAAGTAGATGCTGCAAATTTTAACCTCAAATTATTACCAAAAGGGCATAGGGCTACATAATGTATGACGCGTCTCCTTGGAACCCTGCGCATCTTTTTTAGAACTTTTTACACCTTCACAAAAAAAGAAAAGGACCGCACAAAACGACCCTAAACCCAACATATAGAAGGAATACAAAACAGATACACAATATATAGGTATTTCTACTACATATTGTATTACGTTTCAAAACAAGCCACAAGATATATGTACAAATTCTTTCTTTTTTTAACTTTTACTAAAAGTAAAACGAAAAGCACCGTTTGCCGTACGATGCTTTTACCGTTAAGTTATTCTGCTTTTACGTAATATAAAATTAAATCGATTATACTTTTGTTTTTAAACTGACTGATATCCGTAATAGATAACGGTCGCTTACTATAAATATGCATCGGTAGAAAATTCCTACTTAAATCCTTCGTTTCCAAGAACGTTTGCAAATCATAGACCCCTAAATGTTCATCATTTGCTGTTAGAAACAACTCGTCGTTCAGCATTAAGCCTTCTAACATGTAAGATTGATAGGTATCGTCAATTGGATATCTCCGTTCCATTCGGAATACATCTCCCGCTTTTAATTCCATACTTCGTTTCCCCCTTTGTTAATTTAATAGGTCGATGAACTGTCCCAAGGTAATACACAACCGTGGCCAAACGCCTCCATACTACCTTGTATCATCGCTTAGGCTATTTGTTTGCATGCCTACCTATCGCACACAAACCTCATAGCGCACCTTTCGAAGTTTATAATACGTACGCAATCGCCATATCAATTAAAAACAACGTGCCACCTACGCCAAAAAATCCCCAATACCAAATACGATCAGATAAAGTTTCTAACCCAAAGTAATCATTTAGTTTTGCGAACATAGTTTCACTCCTCCTCAGTGGGTATCCTTTTTAATCGATGCAAGTGTTAATAAGAAATCCAACGCGCTTATATTTCCAATTTGAGTAATATCCACTAACGTTTCATCTAAACTCCCGTTTAAGTCTAGTACCGTATCGCCAAGAATAATTTCGTCATTGTTGCCGTAAGTGAATTCTTCGATTGAAATTCCGTCTTCATATACCGTTAGTACATGTTTATCCGTGATTTTAAAAGCCTTCTCAGCGAATTTCACTTGCGATCCGTCACCATTTTCTATTACGATGTTTACATTTACTTCCTCAATGTTTTTTAGATTCATTTTCTCATTTCCCCTCTCTTGATTACGTTTACCGTAACCGATGTCTATATCATAAATTACGTTTACCGTAACTGTCAACCCTAAAATTACATTTTACGTAATTCTTTTTAGACTATATAATATAGACAAGGGGTGATACATAGTGGCAAAAAGAATAGAAGTTAAGCTGCGTGACATATTAAAATCTCGTGGTATGGATCAGAAAGATTTAATCGATGACGATAATGGATTATCTACACGAACAATAAGTGAACTAGCGAGCGGAAAAATGAAAAGATATCCGAAAGAAGCGCTAGAGAAGATCGCAGATAAATTAAATATTACCGATATGAATGAATTACTGTTGATTGTAGAGGATGATCAAAGCGCTCATAAATAATAGCGTTCTTTATATTTGTGATGAATTAAGTATATTTTCCTAATATGGAATTTGCACTTTATTTACTTCACTGTTAAAATATTAATTAGGAAATAGTGGGAAGAGAGGGCGACATGCCTGTATCTACACACCATGCCGCCTGTCGAAAGGCAGGTGGTAACATGCTTAAATTTAGATTTTCAAAGAGTACGAATAACTTAGAGTTTGATTTTCATTGTGATTTCAATAAGATCATCTCTGTTATCGCAGGTGGCTCCTTACTTGAAATTATCCGATATTTAAGTATGTAAACAGATTAAGCTGGTCCTTACGGGCCGGCTTTTTCTCGTTATCTTATAGGTCTCATTTTGACAACATATATTCGAATAGGTATCGATTTGGTCATATGAAGAAACATATGGTCTAAAGGATACCTTTCCGAAGCGCTAACGTAAATTCTACGGTCAAATAACGAGAGAATAGTCTAGGAATTTAGCGGTATGTATGCGGAGTGGTGTAAATACATAGGAAAGAGCTATTACGTAGAAAACATAGCGAATATATTGATTTTTCCTCATTTAGGTATTTACATATTTATCCTCTCGGTTCATAATTTTAATCGGGGAAAGGAGGAAATATATGGTTCAGATTAAAGTAACGCCTGAAATGCTAGAAGAAGTCGCAAAACGGGCAAATGATACGAAATATGTGCTAGAATCGATACATAAAGATCTATACAATCAAATTGAACATTTAGCTTATCAATGGGCAGGCGTGTCTATGCAGAAATTCTATCAAGATTTCAACGAAGCTAAGCCAATGGCATTTACGGCTACATATGCAATCGCAAAGGTGGAAGAAGATTTAAAACAAATCGCTGAGAAATTTCGTAATGCAGATGGTTCATATGATGGAAATCTAGTTGACGGAAAGACTTCCGATGATAATATTGAAGAAGGAGCCATGTGTGGTCCATTAAATAGTGAGAAAAAAGATAGTAAGAAAGATGAATCTTTCTCGGATAAATTAAAGCACGGTCTCGAGGAAACTTATGAAGATGTTAGTAAAATAAAGAACGCTGATGAGTCTTTATATAATAAGCTTAAACATGGTGCAGAAGCAGCTTATGAAGGCTACAATAAAATAAAAGGTGCCCTTGATGATGAAGTCGAGTCTTCATATGAAAAGGTCGGATTAGGTGCCACCTCTCATTTTATCAAAGGAGGCAAAGAGGCTCTTTCTGATGAATTAGTAGGACTTGCGGATGCAGTTATCCATCCAATAGACACAATTAATAACACGATTGAAGCCGCTTCTCACCCAGTCGAGACATTCAATGCGATAACAAAAACAATTTCTGATTCTTGGAATACCAATGTTGTAAACGGGGACTGGAATAGTCGAGCTGAATGGTTCGGAAGTGCAGGTGTTCATACTACGCTTGCTGTTGGACAACTATTCTTAGGAACAAAAGGCGTAGATAAGATTGCAATGTTGAAACCTGGCACTAAATTGGTTGAGATTTCGCAATCTACAAAACAGGGCTTTGAATACGCAGCATCTTTATTTAATCGTAATCACAAAGAGTTTGCTATTGCTGGTGCAGGTGGTATACGATCTGGACTTGATACGCCTGATTTTAGACAAGCTAAAGATACTTTATTATTCTTTAATCCGTATAAATCTCACCCTAATTCTATTTATAAAAACAATCGCACCGTTGAACATATCTTCCATGGGAATTTAAATAGAGAAGGGGACGCTGGTGGTTATCATCATGTTAGTATGATGGGCGAAGGAGAAATTCTAAGAGTTACAAGACCACCAAACCGTTATGGCGTATACGAAGCTGAAGTTTCAGTAAATGGTGTACCTAAAACGTTACCTTCAACATTTTTCCCAGATCATTGGGGTAGAACAGAGGTCCTCAAAGCCATTGAAGTAGCATATAATAATAAAGTTTACTCCGGAAGAGGGAATAGGTATATCGGTACCGCTCCAAATGGTATGAAGATTAGATTATTTATTGATTCAAACGGAAGAATCATTTCAGCATTTCCACTCTATTAGTCTATAAAGGAGACAATATTTGCTTATGAAATATACATATAGAATTTATGAGGGTCCCTTAAATACCCTAATGATTGAATTACCAGAAAAAATCTCTTTAGTTGCAGATTTATTAGAAGATGATATTCATAGCAATCATGGTATACAATATTTAGATAAAGTATTAAATGGGGAATTAGATTTTCTTGAGATAAACGGAAATAGTTGTAACTTAGAAATACGAGCAGATTATACAAAAATTACAAATCGTTATGTTGATGATGAAGAGAATACTTGTGAAATTGAAACTATTGAATTAAAAAACTTGATGTTAGTATGGTTAGCAGAGTATGAAAATTACTTGCGAAACCGTGATTCTAACTAGAGTAGGATATTTATTAAAGCAGATTCCTGACAAGGAGTCGGCTTTTCTTTATTATTTCGTGTAAACATACACATCACTAGCTGAAATCTAACACATATTTCTTTTGAAAATTACTAGGTTCCCCCATTATCTTGCATTTTATAGTTGTTTTTCCTAGACAATTATCAGCGAAATCAAGTATGTATATTCGAAGTAATACAAATACATTCAAAACGACTTATATATCGTAAAACGTAGACTGTTATCTAGTGATTTAGACCCGAAGTTTTTTTTGATTCGCGGATTTTGCAGGCACCTGGCAAAACTTTTTTATTTTTGATAGCCCGGGGGTAAAAAAAGAAGCCGGTATTTTTACCGACTATAATTTTGCTTCGTATTCTTTTACTAACTTGTAAAACGTTGTTTTCCCTAATTCCGCCTCTTTCATCGCTGCTACGGCCGTTATTTCTCCTGCTTTCCATCGCTTATATTCTTCGATAAATTTATCTGTAATCGTTGCTTTCGGTCTACCTAACTCTTTCCCTTGCTTACGTGCATTGGCGATTCCTTCGGCTTGTCGAGTGCGTATTTTCTTACGTTCTTCTTCGGCTATCCACGATAGTATTTGTAGCACTAGATCAGCGACAAACGTACCGACGCTGTCCTTATACTTGGTTGTATCTAATAACGGCATATCTATTACGACAATATCCGCCTGTATCTCTTGCGTTATCTCGTTCCATTCTTTTAATATAGCATCCTTATTACGCCCTAGCCTATCCAGTGAATGAATGTGCAATACATCCCCTTTACGTAACACACGTTTAAGCGTCTGGTATTCAGGTCTAGCGAAGTCCTTACCGCTTTGCTTATCTACGTATATATCACGCTCCGAAATACCTAACTCCTTTAACGCTGCTAACTGTCTACCCTCGTTCTGATCCTTAGCGCTTACCCTTACGTATCCAATCTTTCTACTCTCCGCCATTCCCCTTACTCCCTTTCCGTTAAGTTTGATTCGATTGTAAAATAACCGTTCGCAAAAGTCAATGAATAAAACGAACGTTCATAAATAAATTTATTATATTAAACGAACGTGATTTTACTTAATAATCGGCCTATTATTAATGGTTCGTAAAGGTATACTTTTATGAACGTAGATAACGGACGCTAGGGTTGAAGTTTTCGAAGGCGTCTCTGTCGGAGGGGTGAGGCTGGTGAAATCGGAAAATTTCGGAAAGGTACAAAACGAGTTTCTTCTAATATAAGCACCGAAATAAAGCCTCTTCCGAAAGTTCCGAGTGGTTGTCTATCAGACGGCGGAGGCTTCCGAAATGTAAAACGTCGTAAACTACGGTAACCAATTCCTTCTATATATAGCGTTGAAATAGGCCACTTTACACTTACGTTAAAAATTATCGGATGTACGTCCGTCTGATCCCTTCTCCTAGTATTTACTATACCGTACTATATTCGATATAACCTATTTCTTCCTTATATAGCGCGGATTATTGGCATTATAGTTCCTTATTGAAATTTCGGTAGAGCGCGTGTGTAAAGAGCGAAAAGCTGACGAAATGGGAACGATTGGGAAGTCGATAATGTAATTGCTTCTATATATACGAAGGAAAAACGCCACTTCCCATCGTTAGATATTACGCGGGTTACGATGCACGGTTTCCGTGCGTGGGAGGAACGAATATTGAAACAGTGAAAATTGCTCATGTTGTTAACTTTTGTTCAGTACATAGTAACGATAATGAAACGACGGTGCTATATTTAATGAACTTGAAATTTACGTAATCTTCATTTTTATTGGATTTTGTCTACTTAGACAAATGTTTAAACGAATAGAAAAAAATTGTTTTATAGTTAATTAAGGACGAGAAGAAAAGAAATCTAAAAATCATTTAACACATCTCTACTTTCAGATATAATAGTTTAGTTAATTACTATGCTAAAAGGCGGTTTATTGATGAAAAAAAGATATATAATATTAACTCTAATAATTGGTGCAATAGGAACCGAAATATGGTATACAACAAACTACGATATAGATTTTCAATCAATACAATACTATAAGAAAAAAGATATTTTAAGAGATTGTGAAATACAGTTTAGCAACAAATCTTTTCGCAGTATTACATACTCATATAATATCAAGCATTATACTCAAGATGAGTGTGAAGAAGCTAGAGAAGATGCGGATTATTGGCACCAAAAAGTCTTTAAAAGACCGTATCCATATGATTATAAAGGCAATATTATAGAACGTGGGGAATGAACTTACCTATCATGAACATATTTGGAAAATCGAAGTACTCAATATAGCGCTCTTTTTATCATTCATCGTTTCTCGGTTGTCATACACATCATAAGTGAATTTACATAGCCACTCATCTATAGGTGGACGTGCAATTAATGACGAAGGAGACCTTTCTTAGTAGGTCTCCTCTTTATATTTCTTAATATCAAATAATGCTGTAAGTCTTCTAAATTCGGTACTATACTTTACTTTTTCTTGCTGACTATACTCCTTAAATTTCTTGATAATATACGTTTCAACATCGTCTATGTTTAATCTTTCGATGTTATAAGAGATTACATCCATCTCTTTCGCCTCATAAAAAGATTGTTCTTGTATTTTACTTAAAGAATCGAATGCTTTCTTATGAGAAGTGTTTATTTTATCAATAGAATCCTGTAAACCACCGTAGTTTCGAATTCTTGTACGTATTTTTTGTTTTTGGTCTCCATTTAAGGAAGTTTGTTCAAGTTCCACACCTCTTAAAAATTTAAATATAGGTAATCTAGCATTCGGAGCTTGTGTAGTAGCAAATTTTAAAGCAACATCCGTATGGATTTTTCCAGTACTGAATAGGAAATCCTCCATGTATGTAGATAAATCAGGTAACTTAAATATTAATGTGGAATCACCTAAAGCAACAACTAAATTTTCGTCATTAACTCTATCGCCTAGCTCCTCTATTTGTTGAGGCGAAATTAGTACCGATTTAAGACTTCCCTTCTTACCTCTATCGACTATCAATTCTCTAATTAAGCTTTGGAACTTTCTTACTTCAGAAGGATAGACTCCTTGATTTATACTAAGTAACTCCCTATAAATTGAAGCGTAGTTATCGGTTTGGATAACTGTATATGTACAATCTAAACCGTTTTCAGTTGTTTTATATTCTATTAGGTTATTTTCTCCCTCTTTACGATTAACAAGGATAATCCTATCTTTCATAATCTCTTTTTCACTGGCGGATAATGAATTTGAGAAATCTTTAATAATATTCCTTATGTTTCTATCAGTCAAAGAATATCCTAAAAATATAATTGGAGAATTCAGTAAGAGTGAAGTTATTTTTGCGCTAATAAGTACAGAATTGTTATCAAATTGTTTATAATCTTCTTCTGATATGATTATAGATTCTGGATCAGTTACGCAACCGTGTATTTTAAAAATCTCTCCCCAATCCGTTGCTTGCTTAAATAGACCTTTCTGTCCAATAAATATCTGAGGGTTTAAAGCTTCATCTCCTTCTACAAATATATCTTCAATTAATTTATCGTAGTTAGTTGTTAATATTATTTGTGATTTGTTTAATACCTCTCTAAATAAATCAATTTCTTCCTGCATTTCAGGCTTTACTTCATATTCAGAAAATCTATTAGATAAAGCTTTTTTAAAAGGAGAAATTTTAGTGAAATGCGCATCTTTTGCGGAAAATCCTTCAATAGTTATTTCAGAGTTAAAGTATTTTTTTGTATATTTTTCTTCTATAAGCGTACTTATAGCAATGTTAGTATCATACTCTAAGTCACATTCATTTTCATAATTATTTTTTTGTTTAAGTTCATAGTTTATTTTATTTAAAGTCTCAAAAAAACCTTCTTCTGGTTCGACGATATTCCAAAACTCTTCTAATAAATCGAGCCAACTAGGATAATTTTGAAGATAACGTTTTGATATGCCCGATCCAATAAATATCATAGGATACTCGTTGGATTCTGCGAGTTTATATAGACAGGAAATTTCAGCCATGATTACCACTCCTTTTACTATTTTAAGTATACTAGATTCTAGTGTAAAACTCACATTTGGGATATTAAATATTTCGCATACTTTATTTATATTTCTATAACAATACAATCACCTACTCTCCAAATATCTCATCCAACTTATCTGCCACTTCCTTCTGCATGTTCGGAAGCACATGGCTATATGTATTCAACGTAGTCTGTATATCGGTATGTCCCAACCGTTCTGATATCAGCTTTACATTCACGTTTTGCTGAATCAACATAGTCGCATGTGTATGACGTAGGTCATGAAAGCGTATCTTAGGTAACCCTAATTTCTCCGCCAAATGATAAAACTCTTTACGTAGATTGCGTGGAATCATCGGACGTCCATCTCGCGTACAAATTATTAAATCATGATCGTAGTAGTCTCTTTGGTAGTATTTCTTCTCTTCAATTATTCGTTTTTGATGTAACTTTAACTCTTCTATCAACTTAAACGGAATATGTACATTACGTATGCTTGCGTTATTCTTAGCACCTTCCTTAATTCGGGCCGTCTGTGTTAACGTTTGCCTAACATATATAATTTGATTCTCGAAATCGATATCTTTCCAACGAAGTCCCATAATCTCCCCTTGTCGCATCCCCGTCAATAATGCCATTACGAAAGCAATGTAGCATCTAGTGAGACGTTTGATTTTCTTAGACTCATCGATAAAATAATTAACTTCTTCTAACGTCCATACGTTTATTTCCGATGTTTTTCTTAGCTTGGGCAACGTAATCCCTATCGTAGGATTCTCGTTAATAAGCTTTAAAATTTTAGCTTTTCGTAAAGAGGCGCTCACTATCCTGAAAATAATATGAACGGTAGCCGGAGCATAACCTACATCGATAGCTAAGTCATTAACAAACTTTTGCATATGTATCGGTTCAATCTGCCTCAATTGAAAATGTCCTAATCTCGGTTTAATGACGTTTTCTAAGTACATTTTATGTATTTCATAAGTAGTCTCCTGTAAGTGGAAGGTACGCTCTTTCATCCACTCGTCCACATATGTATTGTACGATAGTTTCGATAAATCCGAATGCTCACCGCCTAACATTTCCGCCTTTAACTTCACCATAGCGTCATGAGCTTCCCGCTTTGTTTTAAATCCCCTTCGACGGACTTGCTTCCGCTTTCCAGTCATTGGATCTCTCGGAATGTTAAATACAAACATCCATTTACCTGTCGCTTTATCTTTACTTACTGTACCGCTCATATTTGTCGACCTCCTCTATGTTAATTTCATATTATTTTAGCGTTCTTCTACTTATTTAAGCTTGACTGTCTTTACGCTTTTTGCTAGCGGAAGGAGGACGGTCTAGGAAACGATGGGCAGGCTTCACCCCTAGGCGCCACGTTAAAAAATAAACGAGGCGCGAAGAGGTAAAGCGCGTCTTTGTAACTAGCGTCAGTCGTTGGCTGAGGTTTCCGCGTACGCCCCTTCCGACTTTAGACTTTCGTCTATAGCGCCTTTCTACATCGCAGTACGTCCCACAATGCATTAATTCTGACGCTACACCCTGTCACCGTAATGACAACGTACGTCCACTCCTTGCCGTTAATGGTCGCAATCACCTAGCCTACACACGCACGGAAGGGTTATGCGTTGAATGTGTAGCGCCTTACTTTCCGACATCGGCTAGGCTCACCTGTTCAAGTTTTTAGCGTGGTGTTAGGTCGTTCCCACATTCGGAAATCCCGCACTAACGCTCGTAAGAAGGCAATAGCTAACTAAGCCCCTTGCTATCCATTTTTCAAAAATGGTATAATACAAGTGCTAGGTACACGGAATATCCGTTATTTAGTTTTTGAGTCGATTATTTTGAGTCTCCAGTTGGCGCTGGGGACTTTTTTCTTTTTATATATCTAAATGATTTAGCGGCGAGTGACGTTGGTACTTCTGCCCTACCTCACCATCCGTAAAGTCTAAATATGCCTTTTGTGTTACTTCCACACTTGAATGACCGAGAATACGAGAGAGGGTCACGAAATCTCCTCCATTTAGCAAATAATACTTGGCAAAATTATTTCTTAATTGATGCGGGTGTATATCTACCCCAACCTTCTTACCTGCCATTCTAAGCGATCTCTCAAAGTTACGTATTTCTAATTTAGTCCCTCTAATCGTCGGGAACAGGTAGACACTATTTGAATAACGATCCCTGTATAGTAGCCAACTCTTTAATTCTCTCGACATCTTGAAGGAGAAATAGACATAACGTTGTTGGCTATTCTTTGGATTTTCGATAAGAATAGACTTTGTTTTAAAATCTAATTTGTCAGGTGTAAGCTCTAAACATTCTCCTATTCTCATTCCAGTGTCCAGTATTAAGCGCGTTATTAACCAATCTCTATATCCGTGAAAAGTCGTATTATCAAAGGTTCCGATTACGTTTAATAATTCTTCCTTCGATAATAACGGTTTCTTCTTACGGCTTGGTTTTATATTCTCTATTGCTTCGATTGGATTCTTGCGTATTTCTCGTTCTACTTCGTATAAATAATTAAAGAACACTTTTATATTTCGAATATAATTAGCAATCGTTGTCGAGCTGATGGGCTTGCTATAATCTTCACGTTTATGCGGAAAATTTACATTCACAGATTTGTCGTTAACTGTAACTGTATATTTCCCCCGTTCTCTTAAATATTTAATATAATGACGTATATGGGCCGATTTAACCTTATCGACCTCATTTATATCAAATTCATTTTGCATATACGCCGAAAATAACTTTAACGTCTGTTCATAACTTCGTAATGTCTTGACGGACAAATTCTTCGACGTACAATACAACATAAAGTTTTCAATCTGAAAATTAAATTCGGACAACAAAAAAACACCGCCTCTCAATAGTTTGTAAAAACTACCGAAAGACGGCGTTTATCGCCTTTTGACCGTGTTATTTATCGGTCAGAAAAGATATTTATTGCTCAACGATCTCTAACGTTAAAATCCGCTCAAACCCGCGCCAAAACAAGTTTACGAAGCCTTATGTTCAAGCCTTAACTTATCCGCAACCATTGCAATGAATTCTGAGTTCGTAGGTTTTGCCTTTGACATCGATACAGTATAACCAAATAAGGACGAGATTGAATCAATATTCCCACGACTCCACGCTACTTCAATCGCATGACGAATTGCACGTTCCACACGGCTTGCTGTCGTATTATATTTTTTCGCAATATCCGGGTATAAAACTTTTGTAATAGAGCCAAGGAGCTCGATATCGTTATATACCATAGATATTGCCTCTCGCAAATACATGTATCCTTTAATATGAGCTGGTACACCAATTTCGTGAATAATGCTTGTAATACTCGCATCTAGATTCTTCGGTTTTCCATCTACTGTTGTTGCAGATCGAAAAGATGGTAGTGGACGTTTAATTGTAGTATTCGCTTTATCGCTCACTTGACGAATATGACTCGTTAAATTTTCCATATCAAATGGCTTTAAGATGAAATAAGAAGCACCTAAATCAACTGCTTTTTTCGTTACATCTTCTTGTCCAAATGCTGTTAACATGATAACATTGGGCTGCTTTAGTCGTTCAATATGTCGCATTTTCTCTAGTACCGCTAGACCATCTAAATGAGGCATAATAATATCTAAAACGAGTACATCTGGTTGTTTTTCTTTCAGTAAATTTAAACACTCCTGACCATTATAAGCGATTCCAATCACTTCCATATCGTCTTGAGCAGCAACATAACTTTCTAGCATTGATACTAGTTCCTTATTATCATCCACAAGACACACTTTAATTTTCTCCACAGCTTTTCCTCCCTTACCGAATCGATTCTCCCGACATGTGTAAGCTTCTAGACTACATGAATTGTTCGACAATTGTGTGAAATTTCCCTTTTAAAGTTTCTTAATTTCCGATAAAATCACAAAAAAATATGTTTATCGTTCATTTATTTTCTTTCTTTACACATTCCATCATAGGTTTACAACGAAACGTTCACTCATTTCTTTTATTTTACAACAAAAAACAGCTCTTGCGGAGCTTTTACAAAATTTCAACGAATTTCTCAACAAAAAAGCAAGCTGATGCTAGTCAGCTTGCCTTTTTCTCTTGCTCATAAATATTAATTCCTGCTTCATGTAGCATCCATTCAATATGGACACCATACCCTGAAGTTGGATCATTAACAAATACATGTGTAACAGCACCAATCATTTTTCCATTTTGAACAATCGGACTACCACTCATCCCTTGAACAATACCACCCGTTTTGGCCAACAAGCGTTTGTCTGTAACTTTTACAACCATTCCTTTTGTAGCTGGGAACTTTTGTGGTACCGTGCTTACGATTTCAATATCAAATGCCTCTACTTTATCTTGATCGATAACTGTTAGTATTTTCGCTGGTCCTTCTTTCACTTGATGTGATAACGCAATTGGCATTGCTTCATCCATTATGCCATTTTTTATACCTGTACTTAACTTGCCAAAAATACCAAACGGACTATTTATTGTAATATTACCAATCACTTCACGATCCGGTGAAAATCTTGCTAATTTCTCTCCTGGATTTCCATGACTACCGCGTTCGATGGAAGTAACTGTTGAACGAACTATCTGTCCATCCTCCACTTGAATTGGCTTTTTCGTATCATTATCAGAAATAACATGACCAAGCGCTCCATATTTCATAGAATCCGTATGAACAAAAGTCATCGTTCCAATACCAGCAGCTGAATCACGAATATATAAACCAATTCGATAAGACGACTCACCATTATCTTTTTCTGGTGTTAGTTTTGTGCGAATATACTTACCATCTCGTAATAAGACAAGGTTAAGTGGTTCACCTGTTTTTCCACTATCATGAATGAAAGGGGCCACATCGCTCATTCTCTCAATTGTTTTTCCATTAATTTCAGTAATCATATCCCCAACTTGTACACCAGCCACTTCTCCAGGTGATACTTTCCCTCTCTCTGTTCGAATTAAATGATGCCCAACAACAAGTACACCTTTTGCATTCAATTTTACTCCAATTGATTGCCCACCTGGAATTACTTTAAAATCTTTTAATACTTTAACATTTACTTTTTTAACCGGAAAGCCAGCAAGTTGAAAAACCATATCCGCTTCACCATTTTGGTGCGAATTTACTACAAGTCCAGATTTCTGTTCTGTATTTGAACTTACTGTAAAAACATTATGATTTGTCGATGAAGCCTGAAAAACTGGAAATGATGCTATTTCTGATTGTTGTCCCTCAAAAATAACGAGTTGCTTTGGGGATGAAATAAACGTACGAAGCGGTTTAAAACATCCGATAAAAATTAATGAAACAAGGAGACAAAGACCTATTATTTTTCGGAATTGCTCTAATTTCAATTCGTTCACTCTCCTCGCTCCTACCCCACATTCAGCCTAACGACTTCATCTTTTAATCTCTCCTTGCAACGCTTTGTTTATAACCGGAAGAATTAAGAAATCATCATTTGAGCAAAAAAGCTATCCATTATTGGATAGCCTCTGCTGTCTGTTTAAAACGATGTGCTTGCGTAAGTAACTCTTTTGCATGTTCCGTCGTTAAATCAGTAATTTCCACGCCAGAAATCATTCGAGCAATCTCCGTTACCTTATCCTCTGTACTTAATACAGTAACTGATGTAATCGTCCGATCATTTGCAACTTGTTTACGGATAAATAAATGCGAATCCGCCATCGACGCTACTTGAGGTAAGTGCGTAATACAAAGTACTTGCGAGTTTACAGATACACGATAAATTTTTTCCGCAATCGCTTGTGCCACTCGGCCACTCACTCCTGTATCTACTTCATCAAAAATAACAGATGCAACACCTTGATGCTTAGAAAAAATACTTTTCAGAGCTAAAATAATACGGGATAATTCTCCACCAGAAGCTACTTTTGAAAGTGGTTTTAATGGTTCACCTGGATTTGTTGAAATATAAAATCCCACATGATCGTATCCATCTGCCGTAAGTTTCACTGGCGCCCCATCTACAAGCGGATCATCAATAATTCCTTCTCTTTTCGCAATCCTCACTTCAAATTTTGTTTTTTCCATATACAGTTCTTTTAATTCTTGGTGGATTGCATTCGTAAGATGATCTGCCAGCTGATGACGCATATTACTCAATATCCTTGCTTCCTTCAAAATCACGCTTTCTAATTCTTTTAATTTCTTTTTCGTCGTTTCAATATGCACATCTTTATTTTCAATTGTAAAAATTTCTTGCTCTATTTTATCAGCATACGCTAAAATCTCTTCTACAGTATTTCCATATTTTCTCTTTAGCATACGAATTTCATTTAAACGCGTTTCAATTTCGTCTAAACGGTTCGGATCATATTCCATCATATCTAACTTTTCCCGAAGCTGATAAGCAACCTCTTCTAATAAGTAGTAGCTATTAGCAATCGAATCATGATTCTCTTGATACGCCTCATCTAAGTGCGTAATGCTCTCCATTTGTCCCATTGCATTTCGTACATGGTCAAGTCCACTACCATCTGCGCTTAATGAACGGTATGCATCACCAAGCGCTTTATAAATTTTTTCGAAATTGGAGATTTTTAATCTCTCTTCCGTCAATTCATTTTCTTCATCAGCTTTCAAATCTGCTTTCCGAATTTCTTCGTGCTGGAATTGAATTAAATCTAACCGATGTGCCATCTGTTGCTCATTCTCTGTTAAAGATTTAAGTTGCTTTTTTAACTGCTCATACTCACCGTATACATCTTGATATATTTCTAATTGGTTCACGATACGATCTCCATCGAAATGATCGAGCATAAACAAATGGCGTTCCTCATTCATCAAATCTTGGGTTTCATGTTGCCCATGAATATCGACAAGTGTTTTTCCAATTTCTTTTAATATACTCAATGTGACAAGCTTACCATTTACACGGCACACACTTTTTCCATTCGCAGCGATGTCACGTTTTAAAATGATCATCCCATCTTCAATTTCAATGTCCAGCTCTTCAGCCTTCGCAATACATGGATGTTTACTATCCTCTATATAAAATAAACCTTCAATTTCAGCTTTCTCTGTTCCGTATCTAACAAACTCTGCTGAACCACGGCCACCAACAAGTAAGCTGATTGCATCAATAATAATTGATTTTCCGGCACCTGTTTCACCACTTAAAACTGTTAAACCTTTTTGAAAAGAAATATTTAATGACTCAATAATAGCAAAGTTTCTAATCGATAATTCCGATAACAATGCCCCATTCACCTCGTTATAAACTAATCCCCTACTAAGGGCTTTCGCTGAGCACTTTTCACTCAAGTAGTTATTGTATGTAGCATTTACTCTTCTAGCCCGCTCCATTGTACCAAACATTTGTTTTACGGGTCAATCCATCGATTTCCTAACTTGATTCTAAAAAACACTATATTTCACTTTACATTCATCTATTTTCCTATAATAAAAAATATCTTGTTTACTTTCTGCTTTTAGCAAAAAAGTAAACAAGATCCTTTTTGTTACAACATATTTAAGAAACGATCTGATACAAAACCTGTATCTTCAGGCGTACGGCAAATGATTAAGCAAGTATCATCACCACAAATGGTTCCAATAATCTCATCCCATTCCAAATGATCAATAAGTGCTCCCAGCGCGTGTGCGTTACCTGGTAATGTTTTTAACACAAGCATATGTCCTGCTGTGTCTAACTTTACAAACGAATCGACTAGATTGCGTTTTAATTTTTGCAACGGGTTAAATCGTTGATCTGCTGGTAAGCTATATTTATAGCGACCATCATGTAATGGCACTTTTACTAAGTGCAACTCTTTAATGTCCCGTGATACAGTTGCTTGCGTTACATTAAAACCTTCATTACGTAAAATATCAACTAGTTCATCTTGTGTTTCAATTTCTTTATTCGCGATAATTTCTCTGATTTTAATATGGCGCTGACCTTTATTCATACATTTGCACCTCACACTATCTCTTACCATAGTTTAAACATTGGTATACTTCACTTATTTATGTTAACTTATAATCGTTTACTTGTACATAATTGTTTTTACAATCATTATACAATTCCAACAAAAAGAGGAACAACAACAGTTATTCCCCTTTCCCTTTTTGCTTTAAGACCTCATGAGCTTCTGTTACAACTTGCTCTACAGAAACTAGGGAATGATTTTCACCACTCTCACGCTCACCATGCCATTTTAAATGAATTAAAAACTCAATATTTCCGTCTCCACCTGTAATTGGAGAGAATGTTAAGTTTTCAACATCATATCCTTCTTGTATTGCGAAATCAACAATTATTTCTACGACAGCCTCATGAACTTTACGATCCCGAACGATGCCCTTCTTCCCGACCTGCTCTCTTCCGGCTTCAAATTGTGGTTTAATTAAAGCCGCAACATCACCATTTGGAGTCAATATCGTTTTTAAGACCGGAAGAATTAATTTTAATGATATAAACGAAACATCAATGCTAGCAAACTGCGGCAAGCCACGCTCTAAATCAGCTGGTGTTACATAACGAAAATTCGTTCGTTCCATAACAACAACACGCTCATCTTGACGAAGCTTCCAAGCAAGTTGATTGTAACCTACATCTAAAGCGTAAGATAGCTTTGCACCATTTTGCAGCGCGCAATCTGTAAAACCACCAGTTGATGAACCAATGTCTAACATAATTTTATCTTGTAAATCAAGGTGAAAAGTCTCTAATGCTTTCTCTAACTTATAACCGCCACGGCTCACATATGGCATAACTTGTCCTTTTACCGTAATCGGTGTATCTTGTGGAATTTTTTCCCCTGGCTTATCGAGTCTCATTTCATTTGCATATACAAGCCCCGCCATAACAGCGCGTTTTGCCTTTTCACGCGTTTCTATAAGCCCTCGTTCTACTAATAGTACATCTACTCTTTCTTTTTTTACATTCATTTGTTACGCCCTTTTTTGTTTTGATGGAATCATTGTATGAATACGGTCCACAACAGCCTCTGTCGTTAAACCAATTTCTTCTAACAACTTTGTAACACTACCGTGTTCAATGAAATGATCCGGAATTCCCATTCGTTCAATTAAAGTACTGTGATATCCATGCTCAGTAGCAAATTCTACTACACCTGTACCAAACCCACCGATTAAACAAGCTTCTTCAATTGTTAAAATCGGCATATTCTTGCCTAGGAGTTCATGTAAATATGTTTCATCCATCGGCTTAATAAAACGAGCATTCACGACTTTCACTGAAACTCCAGCCTTTTCGAGACGCTCCGCCGCTTCTATTGCCATCGGAATCGTTGTACCAAACGTTAAGATTGCAGCTTGCGTACCTTCTTTTAAGGTTTCCCATGTACCAATTGGAATAGCTTTGAGTTCTTCATCCATTTGAACACCAAGTCCATTTCCACGCGGATAACGCAGAGCAATTGGACCATCTTCATATTGCATCGCCGTATACACTAAATGCTGACCTTCATTTTCATCTTTCGGCATCATAAGGACGATATTTGGCAAGTGACGTAAAAATGCGATATCAAATACACCTTGATGCGTTTCGCCATCTGCTCCAACCAATCCAGCACGGTCAATTCCAATGAAGACATTTAAATTTTGACGGCATATATCATGAACAACTTGGTCATATGCACGTTGTAAAAATGTTGAGTAAATCGCTAAGAACGGCTTCATCCCTTGCGTTGCCATTCCAGCCGCCATCGTCGTTGCATGTTGCTCAGCAATCCCCACATCAATCATGCGATCTGGGAATTCTTGATGAAACTTTTCAAGCTTAGAACCAACTGGCATTGCTGGTGTAATCGCAACGATACGCTCATCAGTTCTTGCAAGCTTACGAACTGTCTCACTTACAACCGCACTCCATGCCGGTGCAACTTCTTTCGGCTTCACAAAATCACCAGATTCGATTTTATATGGTCCTGTTCCATGCCAAGTTCCAATCACATCGCTCTCTGCTGGTTTATAACCTTTTCCTTTTTTCGTAATCACATGAACCAGTACCGGGCCTTTTGTTTTCTTTGCATATTGAAGCGTTTCAAATAAATTTTCATAACTATGCCCATCAACAGGACCTAAATATGTAAACCCTAATTCTTCAAAAAAGACACCTGATACAAGTAAATATTTTAAGCTATCTTTTACTTTTTCTGCGGTTGCTGCAACTTTTCCACCAACTGCTGGGATTTTCTTGAGTAAATACTCCAGTTCATCTTTCACCCATTGGTATTTTCCAGCAGTACGCAAGCGACCAAGAACGTTATGAAGAGCTCCAACATTCGGAGCAATCGACATTTCATTATCATTTAAGATAACAATCATATCTGTTTTCTCATGGCCAATATGGTTTAACGCTTCTAAAGCCATTCCGCCAGTCAAAGCGCCATCCCCAATAATTGGTATAATGCACTCTTTCGTTTTCTTTAAATCGCGTGCTAAAGCCATTCCCATTGCAGCAGATAATGAAGTCGAACTATGACCTGTTTCCCATACATCATGCTCACTCTCACAACGTTTTGGGAAACCACATAGACCTTTATATTGTCTTAATGTGCCAAACTCTTTTGCACGCCCTGTTAAAATTTTATGCACATAGGATTGATGTCCTACATCCCATAAAAATTTATCTTTTGGACTATCAAATAATTTATGCAGAGCAATTGTGAGTTCTACTACGCCTAAGTTAGGAGCAATATGTCCACCTGTTTGAGAGAGCTCTTCAATTAAAAACTTCCGAATATCCTCACTCAATGCCTCTAGTTCGCTGATAGACATATCTTTCAAAAAACTAGGGTTTTGAATTTGCGTTAGATCCACATGGATCACTCACTTTCATTTCATAATCTGTCAACATGTCAAATACTATAAAAAATATTTGTACAACACAAGAAATTCTTCAATATCTTTCTCATTACACTTTATTCTATCCTGCTTAAACAGACAATTCGCCATCTTCCTCTATGTTGTTAGAAAACGAAATATCCCTTTCAAGTAAGAAGCCTACGTGAATCATAGCTTCTCTATCCGATGAAAAAAGAGCCGCTAACACAAAGTGATAACGGCAACGTAATCTAGATATATTTTTGCCAATAACAATAAAAGAAAAACCTTTTTCTACATTTATATCACAAATTGATAAATGACTCAACAAATGAAAACGCTCTTACATTAGTTATTACGCTTTGCGATTAAATCACAAATTGATAATAAATACTCATCTTGTAATTGTAAAGATGCTATCGCATCTTTCGCTTTGACAATTGTTTCTTCTAAGATACATTTTGCCTCATCTGTAGTAAATAACGTCGTATATGTACTTTTTTCATTGGAAGCATCACTACCAATTGGTTTTCCAATTTCTTCTTCTGTACCTTCTACATCTAAAATATCATCTCGAATCTGGAAAGCCAGCCCAATATATTTTGCAAACGCAAGTAGTTTTTTCTCTTGCTCTAGCGTTGCTCCTGCAAGTATAGCTCCTGCAAGCACGGCGTATTCTAATAAGCGTCCAGTTTTATGTTTATGAATATATTCTAATTCACTAGCCCCTAGCTGCTTTCCTTCCGCTTCCATATCCGCTACCTGTCCAGCAACCATTCCTTCTGGTCCAGCTGCTTTTGCAAGTTCAAGCGCAAGTCTTAGCTTTGTTTCTGTAGAAACGTCTTGGTGATCGTACGCTGTCACTACTTGGAAAGCATATGTTAACAATCCATCTCCTGCTAAAACGGCCATTGCTTCACCAAATACTTTATGGTTTGTTGGTTTTCCTCGTCTTAAATCATCGTCATCCATACATGGTAAGTCATCATGAATTAATGAATACGTATGAATCATTTCAAGAGCACAAGCTGCTCCTATGCCTAGTTCTCTTTCCTTTTCAAACGCTTGCAACGTTGCAAATAAAAGTAACGGACGGAGGCGTTTTCCGCCCGCTTCCAATGAGTATGTCATCGCTTCACGAAGTACATTTGAACATTGTAATTGATTTGCATAGCGTACAAGCTGCTCCTCGACGAAAGTTTTACTCTCTTTCACAAAAGCATCAAAAGCTACATATGCCACTATGCTTCATCTCCTACAGCAGTAAATGGTCTAAGTTCTCCATCTTCTCCAAGGATAACTGCCATTTGTTCTTGTACATCTTTCAATTTCTCATCACATAACTTAGATAATTCCATACCCTCTTTAAAATATGAAATCGCCTCTTCTAAAGGAACATCGCCTTGTTCGAGCTTAGAAACAAGATGTTCAAGCTGAGAAATTGCTTCTTCAAAGCTTAATTTATTTTCCATTGTCCAATTCACGCTCCTCTATGCCCGATACGTTACAATCTAACACTCCATCTTGTAATTGTACTGAAACAACATCACCAAGGCTGACATCTTTTACACTTTTTAACACTTGCGTCTTCTCTCTATATACGAGCCCATATCCTCTCATCATTACTTTAAGTGGACTTAATACTTCTAGTTTCTGAGCCACCCTCATAAACGAAAATTCTTTCGTTTGCAGTAATGTTTGCATTTCACGTTGCAATTGCCTTTGCAACGTTTCTGCCCTTGTCTTTGTTTGCAAAATCTTTTGAGAGGGATGATGCTTCTCCAAATAAAATGAGAGCTGTTTTAACTGATTTTTCTTTTTTTCTATATAACGCTCTTTCGCTAAAACTAACTGTTCAAGAGTACGATCTAACTGCTCTTCTTTTTGCTCATACACTTGCTTTGGATAACGAAACGCATACGATTTTTGAAGTGTTTGCAATTGTTCTTGCTTTTTATGTAACATCTCTCGCATTGCTCTTTGCAGACGAAGGGTTCGTTGTAACACTTTCTCCTGTAATTCAAGTATATTTGGTGCTGCAAGTTCTGCTGCTGCCGTTGGAGTTGGTGCACGTAAATCTGCTACAAAATCAGCAATTGTAAAGTCTGTTTCATGTCCAACTGCTGAGATGATTGGGATTTCACTTGCAAAAATCGCTCGCGCAACCATTTCTTCATTAAAGGCCCATAGCTCTTCAATAGAACCGCCCCCACGACCGACAATTAATACATCTATATCCTTCATCTCATTCGCTGTTTGAATCGCTTGTACAATTGAGGGAGCCGCAGACTCCCCTTGTACAAGTACCGGAAATACAATAACATTCCCAATTGGATAACGGCGTTTAATCGTCGTTATAATATCACGAATCGCCGCTCCCGTTGGTGATGTAATGACACCAATTGTTTTTGCATATGCAGGAATTGGCTGTTTATATACTTGAGAAAACAATCCTTCTTCCTCTAGTCTAACCTTTAATTGCTCATAAGCTAAGTGAAGATTACCAATTCCATCAGGCTGCATGTCATGAACATAAATTTGGTATGAACCACTTGCTTCATAGACAGAGATTTTCCCTTTTACAAGCACCTTCATTCCATCTTCTGGCCTAAACTTTATATTACGATTATGCCCCGCAAACATAACCGCTGCTATCCTTGCATTTTCATCCTTTAATGTGAAATACATATGGCCACGGCTATGATATTTAAAGTTTGAAATTTCTCCTTTTAACCAAACAGACTGCAAATGCGGGTCATACTCTATTTTTGTTTTGATATAGCGTGTTAATGCTGTAACGGTTAAATATTGCTTTTCCATTTCTCTCTCCTCATAGCCGATTCAAATTATTTACAAGCAACCCCTGCACGTTTTGCAGATTCAACTGTATTATGAAGGAGCATTGTAATTGTCATTGGACCGACTCCTTTTGGTACTGGTGTAATATAACCTGCGATATCTAGTACATTATCAAAGTCAACATCACCGCATAGTTTTCCTGTCTCTAGACGATTGACACCAACATCAATTACAACTGCGCCTTCTTTTATATAGTCAGCTGTTACCATTTTTGGTCTTCCAACTGCTACAATTAAAATATCAGCTAACTTTGATAATTCTTTTATATTTTTCGTTTTGGAGTGACAGTATGTTACAGTCGCATTTTCATTTAAAAATAGCTGTCCCACTGGTTTTCCAACAATATTACTTCTTCCAATTACAACAACATGTTTTCCTGAAATATCAAGATTTGTTTCTTTTACTAATTCCACAATGCCATGCGGTGTACACGGAAGAAATGTATCTTGTCCCGTCATCATACGGCCAACGCTGATTGGATGGAATCCATCTACGTCCTTTTCAGGTGAAATTCTTTCAATAATAGCTTTCTCTTCAATATGTTTCGGTAAAGGTAATTGTACTAATATTCCATTAATACGGTCATCCTCATTTAAGCGATCGATTTCAGCTAACAAACGCTCTTCTGTAATTGTATCTGGAAACTCAATTAACTCTGAATAAATTCCAACTTGTTCACAGCCCTTTTCTTTTCCTTTTACATAAGAACGAGATGCTGGATCTTCTCCAACTAAAATAACTGCTAATCCTGGTACAATCCCTTGCTCTTTCAACTTCACAACTTCTTCTTTTAATTGTGCTCGTTTTTTCTCCGCAACTTCATTTCCTTTGATGATTACTGCTACCATTTTAAGATTCCTCCTTAAAGAAATTACAGTGTGTCTTTTATATTAGATAAAACGCCGTTTATAAAACGACGAGATTCCTCATCCCCAAATGTTTTTGCAATTTCAATTGCTTCGTTAATTGTTACATTGTGTGGAATTTCTTCCATATACTTCATTTCATACACAGCTAGACGTAAAATACTGCGGTCCACAATACTAATACGTTCTAATTTCCACTTCTTTAAATTTTGACGAATTGCTTCATCAATTGCTTCTTTATTCTCTACAAAACCAACAACAAGTGATTCTAAAAACTCATTTGTTTCTTCGCCTTCTTCTAGCGTATTTTCCACCGCTACTTTCGGCTCTAATTCTCCAGTAATGTCCATTTGGTATAATGCTTGCATGGCTCTTTCTCTAGCCGTCCTACGTTTCATTGTAACTCTCCTTTATACTTCAAGTCTTCCCTTATGTTTTGTTATATTATTATAATTTATAAGCCGTCAATTTACTTACTCTTACAGTTTTCATTGATTTTGCAACCTTATAATACAATGATAATAACACAATTTATCGTTTCATACACGAGTTACAAGGCTGAAAAATAATAAAAAGATTAACTTCAAGTTCCATATCCTATCACAATGTACGTTTTTTGGAAAAACGCATCATTTTCTTTTTATATTTTGCATTTTTTAAAATAGTATAATAATTAGAGGGTTTTGTGCGTGAAGAGATGAAACGAGAAAAAAGGTGCCCATTTGACAAGGCACCTTCTCATTCTTACACTGGCTCGATTTCTGTTTTTTGCGTTTCGAATGTTACGCCAACGATGTGAACATTCACTTCTTTCGGCTCAAGACCCGTCATTGTAAAGAGTGCTTGGCGAATATTATCTTGAATTTTTTGTGCAACAACTGGGATTGCTACACCAAAATACATGACAACATAAACGTCAACGATAATATCGTCGTTTACTAATTCAACCTTCACGCCTTTACCGTGATTTTTCTTTCCTAACTTCTCAACAACATCTGTAGCAAAGTTACCACGCATTGCCGCTACACCATCTACTTCAGCAGCAGCGATGCCTGCAATTACCTCAATTACTTCTGGTGCAATTTCTACTTTTCCAAGGGTTGTATCTTGACCCATATCTAACATATGTTCAGCCATGAAAAAAACCTCCTTTAAATGTATCACTGCGTCACAAGTTCATGCTCTTCCAAAAATTTCGTATTAAATTCCCCTTTTATAAAATCAGGATGATCTAGCAATTGTAAATGGAACGGGATTGTCGTATGTATGCCTTCAATGACAAATTCACTAAGCGCTCGTTTCATTTTTGCAATTGCTTCTTCACGTGTTTTCCCGTGAACAATTAATTTTGCAATCATTGAATCATAAAAAGGTGGAATTGAATATCCAGGATAAACAGCTGAATCGACGCGAATACCAAATCCTCCTGGTGGTAAATACATTTCTACCTTCCCTGGAGATGGCATAAAGTTTTTGGCAGGGTTTTCCGCATTAATTCGACATTCTATTGCCCAACCGTTAAATTGTACTTCTTCTTGCTGTAACGATAGCGTTTCTCCAGAAGCAACGCGAATCTGTTCTTTAATTAAATCCACCCCTGTTACTAGCTCTGTAACCGGATGTTCTACTTGAATTCGCGTGTTCATTTCCATAAAGTAAAAGCTTTTCGTTTTATATTCATAAATAAACTCAACCGTACCAGCACCTGTATAATCAACCGCTACCGCTGCTTTTACTGCCGCTTCACCCATTTGCTTACGAATGTTGACATCAAGTGCAGGCGAAGGACTTTCTTCTAATAGTTTTTGCAAACGGCGCTGAATTGTACAATCACGCTCTCCTAAATGAATCGCATTGCCATGTGTATCTGCCATTATTTGAATCTCAACATGGCGGAAATCTTCAACGTACTTTTCTAAGTATACACCAGGGTTTCCAAAAGCGGTACTAGCTTCTTGCTGTGTAATTTGAATCCCTTTTACAAGCGCCTCTTCATCACGAGCAACACGGATGCCTTTTCCACCGCCACCCGCAGTTGCTTTAATAATGACCGGATATCCAATTTGATTTGCAAGTTCTATCGCTTCTTCTGTGTTTTTTATAATTCCTTGTGAACCTGGTACAATCGGAACCCCTGCTTCTTTCATTGTATCACGAGCAACGTCTTTTGTACCCATTTTTGAAATTGCTTCTGGGCTAGGACCAATAAAAATTAAATTACACTCACGGCATAGTTCTGCAAAATCTGCATTCTCCGCTAAAAATCCATAACCAGGATGAATTGCATCACAACCTGTTAATTTTGCAACGCTTATAATATTTGTCAAATTTAAATAGCTTTCTTTCGACATTGTCGGCCCAACGCAATACGCTTCATCTGCGATTTGCACATGAAGTGATTCTTTATCCGCTTCTGAATAAATAGCTACTGTTTCAATATTCATCTCTTTACAAGCACGAATAATTCGTACAGCAATTTCCCCACGATTGGCTATCAATACTTTTTTTATCATCACAAAGACTCCCTTATTACGCTTTTACAAGAAATAGCGGTTGTCCATACTCAACAAGTTGTCCGTTGTTAACAAGAATTTCAACAATCTCTCCATTTACTTCTGCTTCAATTTCATTAAAGAGCTTCATCGCTTCAACAATACAAACAACTGTCCCTTCTGAAACACGATCTCCAACACTTACATATGCTGGTGCATCAGGAGAAGAAGAGGCATAGAATGTTCCAACCATCGGTGATGTGATTTTATGTAAATTCTCATCTTGGACAACCTTCTTCTCTTCCTGCTTCGGTGCTTCTACCTGAGCCGCTGCTACTGCTGTTTCCGTTCCTACCGCTTGCGTTTGTAATGCTTGCTTCACTACTGGAGCTGTCTGCATTGAAACGACTTCATTACCACGCTTTTTCATTTTAATTGTCGTACCATCTTTTTTGTATTCAAATTCATCAATATTAGAGCTATCAATTAACTTAATTAATTCACGAACTTCTTGAATTTTAAACATGTAAAATCCACTCCTATACACTTGTTTATCCCGCTCTTACAGATACTGAACATATAAAAGCAAACTACGTTGTCTGTAAAGATACGATTCATTCTACTAGAGAAATCATTCCTATAACATTTTCTAATAGAAACTTTTGCTACTCTCATCTTACGATAAATATTTTCAACATTCCAATTTATATTTCTTTACGATAAATCGAAATTCCTGTAAAAATATTATTTCACTAAAAAATTATCACCTAGTAATAATACCAAGTTTCACTCGAAATTGGCAAGACCACTTCATAAAAAACATGTTTTTTCTTTTTTAGAACTATGAAATAGAAAGCTTAGATTTACTGTTCTCCCTAAATGCATTTTGATTTTCCAACATATAAATCGTTGCTACGAAGAACAAAGGAGAACCACTCTCGTTTTCTCTCTTTGTTTTAAACTTGGCACGGGGCAGAAAAAGGTTCTGACCACTTCTATGCATGGACGGATCCTCTCTACCTCCTAAAAAGAAAGAATTCCTTTCGCTTTTTCACTTTTTATGTATATCCCTTTATTTGTTGATTTATCAAAACATATTTTACCAAATATTTTTTTTTATTTACAAGCCGTTCATCCTTCCTTCACATACGAATAGTATGTTCAAAGTAAAATATCTTGTAGTGAGGTGCAGAAATATGATATGGCTCATCGTTGTCTTCACTCATATAAAATATGGAAAAGGCAATCACCATTACCAGGAACCTTTAATTTTTCACTCTCAGCGCATTTCTCCTTTCCCTATAGAAAACATTGCAACCACTCAAAAAGATGAAATAGAAAAGAGCTATCGAAAACGATAGCTCTTTTCTATTTCCCCCGCTGTTCGCGAGTAGTACTTGCAGTGCATATTTAAGTTACTGGTAGATATATATTTTATTTTACTGGATCAAACTTGACGCCTACATCTTTGGATCCTGCCTCAGCGCGAACAAGTTGGATAATTTTATTTGCTTCTTTTTGAGAATGCTTCGTAGCTTTTACTGTGACTTTAATATCCTCTCCATCCGCTCTTACAAGCGCATCTTTGTAGCCACCTTGTGATTTAATTACTGTTTCAAGCAATCCTTCCTTTGTTTCCATCTTATCGATTGCGTTTAATTGATCTTTCGCTTTACTTATTTCTTCGGCAGAAGATTTTGTTGATTTCATAACCTCTTGTAATTTTTCTTTCTCTGCACTGCGTTGATCTTCCATTTTTAAACGAAGTGCTGTAAAGTTTTCATCACTTGATTGAACAGTTACATCACCTTCTTTTTTACCTGTTTCTTTTTTACTATCATCTTTTTTTTCTGTTTCTTTGCTCGATGTTTCTTTTGAAGTAGCTTCCTTATTCGATGTTTCCTTTGTTGTTTCTTTCGTCACTTCTTTTTCAACACCTTGCTTTTCTTGTCCAACCTTTTCACCCGCTGTCGGTGTTGCAGTATTCATTTTCTCAGGTGTTGTGACATAGTATACGGACAACACAACTACTAAACTTAGCATTGTTAATAACCAAACTGTTTGTTTTTTTAACACTTTAGTTCCTCCCTAACCCTTTTTTGGTAGTACCGCTACGCGGTGAGATGGTACATCAAGCATACGTGTTACCGCTTCTTTCACCATTGCTTTTATTTGTATATTATCCACTCCTTTTGCTACGACAAGGACACCTCGCACTTTCGGTTTCTCTGTTCGCAGTACAAGCGGAGTTTCTTTATCACCTTCGCGTATAATCACTGTTTTTTCATCAATTGATTCATCTTCAACTTGCCTTTTGCCTCCTGTTTTATCTGTTTCACCTGTTGTTTGTGATCGTTTTACAATATTTTTTTCGAGTATTTTTTGTTCAGATGAATCTAAGTTCACTTCAATAGATACATCTTTTACCCCTGTTATATCTTCTAATGAAGATTTCAATTCTTGTTCATATGCTTTTTCATATTTTTCTACAATTGACATGTTATCGTTATTCTTTTGTCCAAAGGTTGGCACATCTTTTCCTGAATCTTGACTTGTCTTTTCTTTGAATACAGGCACTTCTTCTTTTTTCGGCCCAAAGAAATTACTAGAAAACATAAGCAACATTCCAAGTATGAGTAGGACAAGCAAAAACTTTGGTGTTACCTTTTTTCCCTTCTCCTTATCATCTGCTTCGTCCCCTTTTAATAAGTTGCGAAAAAATGAGAATTTCGAATTTTTATTTTTATTGTCCATTTACTCTACCTGTCCCCCTTCCATTTGAACTTGGATTTGTTTATCCTCTAGCTGCCACCTGCTTGAAAAGAACTGTTTCATTTCTATGTTTGTTTCTTCCGAAGTTTCTCGTGGTTCTTTCGTATCAATTTCAATTGGTTTTACTGTTTCAATAGCGTCATTTTTCTTTGGTTCAGTTTCTTGTAATGTCACAATAACAGATTGAATATCTTTTTCTGTTTTTACTTCTTCCTTAGTTTCTGCTGCGATTACTTTTATTTCAGACACTGTCACGCCATATTTTTTCTCAAATTCTTTTCCAACTTCTTTTTTCATTTTGACAGCCATCTCTTCTAAACTATATGCACGTGTTAGGGCTTGTATTTCTTTTTTCTTTTCATCAATTGAATTTTTTATTGATCCATCCGCTACGTATTTTTCTTGATTAAAATTCGCAATCACTTCATTTACATCTGTTTGTAACAATTTAAATAGCGGCGTCAAGATTAAAACGACTAACAATAAGCTCACAACAAATTTGACATACTTTTGTAAATTCGAATTAGGAAGAATAAGATGCAGCATCGTCGCTAAGAGCAAAAATACGATAATATTTCGAATCCACTCTGTAACAAATTGCATACCCATCACCTCCTATCGCATCATGAGGGTAATGTTCCCTGCAGCAATAATAATGGTAATGCTTAAAAAGAACATAAAGGATACGATAGCTAAGCAGGCAAATACATAAATGATACTTCGTCCTATAATATCTAAACATTTAATAATAGCTCCTCCACCAACTGGCTGTAGTACTGCTGCTGCGAATTTATAAATAAACGCGATACAAAAAATTTTAATCGCTGGAAAAGCAACGATTAAACATAAGATAACAAGCCCGATAATCCCAACCGTATTCTTTAACAATCCAGAGGCACTAATAACAGTATCCGCTGCTTCTGTAAACATCCGGCCTACCACAGGAATAAAGTTTCCCGTTACAAACTTCGCTGTTTTAACAGCTATACCATCAGCGACTGCTGTCGCTGTCCCTTGCACAGATAATACTCCTAGAAAGACTGTTAAAAAAATACCAATGATCCCAACACTTACATTTTGCAAGAGCTTGGACAATTTCGTAACTTTATATTGATCACTCATTGTACTTACAATACTTAAGATGGTCGCAAGTAATAAGAGTGGAAGGACAATATAGTTCATGAGCAGCCCACTTGTATTCATTAAAAAAATGATAATCGGATGGAAGAATGACACTGATACAACCCCGCCTCCTGTCGCTATGAGCGCTAGGAGAATAGGAAGTAGAGCTAATATGAAATCTACCATCGTTTGAATCGTTTCTCGCGCATACGTCATTACTACATAAAAACTATTTAAAGCAAAAATAATTAGCACCATGTATACAACTGCATCTGCAATTTTACTAACGCTACTCTTTGAAAAAGCTGATTGTAAGGACTGTAATAGCGCACTAAAAATTGTGAGCATAATGAGCGTTCCGAGTAACTTTCCATTTGCAACAAGCTCATGAAATAAATATTTTAATAACCCTATCATCCATTCTTTTATGGAAAATTCCTTTTCGCCTTTTACAAATTCCATAAAGCTCCCCTTTTGACTCTCTGGTAAATAACCTCCATATTTTGTGACAAGTCCATCCCAAAACTGCTTCACATCTTCGATTCCGAGTTTATCCAATTGCTGATCTACGACGTTTTTTTCTACAGGAGAAGCTTGTACGACAATTGGTAAAGAAAAGAAAAGGAAGCAAGCAAACAACAGCTTAGCTCCAAACCTTCGCAACATTCACTCCTCCTTATCCCGTAGGTAAAAAACCGAGAATTGTTTCAATGACCACCGTTAAAATAGGAATAGCCATAACAAGAATTAAAATTTTTCCCGCTAACTCAATTTTCGAAGCAATCGCTCCTTGACCAGCATCTTTTGTAATTTGCGCTCCAAACTCGGCAATATAGGCAATTCCAATGATTTTCAGCAGCGTCTCTACATAGACATTGCTCACTTTCGCCTCACTTGCAACTCTCTCAATCATTCTTAAAATAGAGTGGATTTGATCGATTAGTAGCAGAAACATAACACTCGCGATGAACACAATAAACAAAGAAGTAATACTAGATTTATGTTGATTCAAAACAGCTGCTAAAAATGTCGCGACGAGGCCCAATCCGACAATTTGCAAGATCTCGATTCGAACCGCCCCCTTTACTGGAAGAGAAAGACACTTTTAATCTTGTCAAACAAAGTATTAATCAAAAATGCAACATGAAATAAAATAACGACAAAACCGACAAGAATAACCCAGTTTGCAATATCCTCCCGTTTTAACTCTTTTAGTACTGTATGAATGAAAGCTAAAACAATGCCGATTCCGGCGATTTGAAATATTAATCCAACATCGATGGACATCGCCTTTCTCCCCCCTATAGCAGTAAAATTACGATAAGCAGTCCTGCTAATACACCCAAACTCTTTATCATCTTTTCATATTGAAGTTGTAGCGCTTTCGCTTCACCCTCTTCTCTTTCTAAATGCGTAATACATAAACGAATATGCTTTTGTTGCGATTCACGGTCATGTTGTCCTAACGTTTCACCAAATTGTTGTAAAATCTCATATTCAGTTTGCTTAAATGCAGTTAGTTTCCAATTTTCTTGTAAACTATCGAGCCAAGCTTCTCTAACTGTTTGCTCACCGATTTCTAGCCGCTTCGAAAAACTTTGAAATATCCAGTTCAAAGGCTTGGGCATTTGTTTTACTAAACGCTTTGCTGCCTCTGATAAAGGTGTATGCCCATACATAATTTCAGCTTCTAGCGATTGCAGCGCTGCTTTTAAAAGCCTAAGTTGACGAGGGCGTTCACTATATCTTTTTGCATACGAAAAACCAAAGAAAGTGCTCACCGCTACAATTAACACCGCACCAAATATTTTCACCATACGCTTTGAACCTTTCCTCGCCTTTGAACAGGCTTTCCATCCCCATCCTTCACTTGAACAACGGTTCCAGGTCCCTTTGCTTTTGATAGTTCAATAAAGCGATCAAACACACCAAGCTCCATCACAACCTTTAAAGATGGTCTTTTCATTACATCATCAAAAGAAAATCCGTGAGCACTTATAAAAAGTTGAACACCTGCATGGATTGCCTCCATAATTGCTTCGCTATCTTCCATACGCCCAATTTCATCCACTATTAATATATCCGGGCTCATAGAACGAATCATCATCATCATTCCTTCTGCTTTTGGACACGCATCCAGTACGTCAACACGCGGGCCAAACTCATATTGCGGAATCCCTTTTACACATCCGGCAATTTCTGAGCGCTCATCAACAATCCCCACTTTGCAAGAAGGAATTTCATAAGAACGAACTCCTTGGCTCATACAGCGTGCCACATCCCTGAGAAGTGTTGTTTTCCCTGTTTGCGGCGGACCAATTACCATTGTGTTTAACCAACGTGAGTCGTACAAATAAGATAGGAGCGGCTCGGCTATCCCTATTTTTTGACGGGCAATCCGAATATTAAATGATGACACATCTCGAATCATCTTCACCGCACTGTTTTCTGTGATTACTTTTCCAGCTAAACCAATTCTATGACCACCGCGCAAAGTAACATACCCACGTTTCAACTCCTCTTCCATCGTATAAATAGAATATTGACTCAGCTTATTTAATAAGTAGATGGCATCCTCTGCTGTAATGACATAGTCATAAAAGAACACTTCTCCATGTGCAATACATTCAAGTGGCCTTCCGATCCGGACCCGAATTTCTTCTAACATGCTATATTGTTCACAGCCTTCAATGAACTGTTTCATATGCTTTGGTAACACTTCTAATACTTCTTTCATAAGCTTCTCCCCACTATAATTGACTTACTATTTCAGCACTGCAATAAAAATACAGCCAATTCCAAGAGTTAGAAAAAAAAGTTTCAGAAAGGAAATTTCATTTGCAACGCTCGCAATACCAATTGTCATCGTTAGAATCAATACAGTCGGTCCAACAAATGCCAACATACCGTTTATAAACAATGCTTTTTTCGCATCATTCACATAGAGCATAAGCAAAGCGGCGAATATCTCCGCACTACCTGAAAACAACCGAAGCAACCCCATGACAAGCACGGATGTTTCCATTGCCGCCAGCCACTGTTTCATTCTCCCACCTTCTCCCCTACCAATTACTTTTCAGCTAGCTAAAAAATTCTTATTCCAAAAAGCATATATTTGTACAACCATATGCAGAGGTTGTCTATTTCAGAAGTAAAAACATAATTTTTCACATTACCATGATTAAAATCTGAATATTCCCATTAATTTATGTTATATTTAGTGTACGAAAGGGGGTTTTCTATGAAGCACGTCACATTATTACCACTCGATTTACAACATGCAGACATTATTTTTACATTATCTAGCGATCCACATGTGAAAGACGCCCTAGGGCTAAAAGCAGAAACGATCGAAGATACAAAAGCATTTATTCGTTTTGCAATGGAAGAAGAACGAATAAAACAATCTCTATCCAGAGTAATTGTCAATGAACAACAAGAGATAATTGGCATTACCTCCCTCAAACATATCGATCACCAAAAAAAGACATCTCATATCGGGAGTTGGCTTGGCTATCCCTATTGGGGACAAGGGTACAATGAAGCCGCTAAAAAGGAAATTTTTAGAATTGCATTTGAAGAATTAAACCTCGCATACGTATTTTCGGGTGCTAAAACTACTAATATCCGCTCTCAAAAAGCGCAGGAGAAACTACCTTATATTTCACTACATGTAGAAAAACAATTTCCAGCTGAACATGTTACACTAGAAAAAGAAACCAAATTCCCTTGTGTACTGCATGTTATACCTCGTGAGAATTTTTTAAATTGGATGGAATTAAATAATTAGGAGGTTTTGCAGTGAAAGCAATTAAATTTATTATTACAATCACATTAGAAGTAGTTGGAATCTACCTGTTTTCAAAAATGGTCGGTTGGTCATTTATGGAGGCCTTTTTTCTAGGAAGTTTAGCTATATTTGCGGTTATATGGTTAATTATCATGAACATATCTCGTAATGCCAATATGGATCACGCTGTATACAAAGGCTTAACGAGTGTTGAAACGGGAGAAATAAAACCATTTCAAATCACATTAAATCCATACATAACAAGTACCCTGTCTCTTGTGGGCATTAGCCTTATTATAACTATTATTTATTATCTACCGTATTTCACATAAAAAAGCACTCGTGATGATCACGAGTGCTTTTTAAACTACGCACGAGAAACGTATTTACCTTCACCTGTATTGATGATAAGCATTTCACCTTCGTTAATGAAGATTGGTACTTGTACAACAAGGCCAGTTTCTAATGTAGCTGGTTTTGTTACGTTAGAAGCTGTATCACCTTTAATACCTGGTTCTGTTTCAACAACTTTTAACTCAACAGTATTTGGAAGCTCAACACCAAGTACCTCACCTTGGTATGTCATAATAGCTACTTCCATGTTTTCTTTTAAGAATTTTAGTTCATACTCGATCTGAGCTTCACTAAGTTCGATTTGCTCATAAGTTCCATTATCCATGAATACGTGAGACTCACCGCTCGCGTATAAATATTGCATACGACGGTTTTCGATATGTGCTTTTTCTACTTTTTCACCAGCACGGAATGTTTTTTCTTGAATAGCACCTGTACGAAGGTTACGTAATTTAGAGCGAACGAACGCAGCACCTTTACCTGGCTTTACGTGTTGGAAATCTATAACTTGCCAAAGGCCGTTGTCCACCGCAATTGTTAAACCTGTACGAAAATCGTTTACTGAAATCATGCAAAAAATCCTCCTGTGTATTACAAAATAATAAGTTCTTTTGGAGACTTCGTGATTACTTCATTACCTTCACTTGTTATAATAATATCGTCCTCAATACGTACACCGCCAACACCCGGAATATAAATACCCGGTTCTACTGTCACAGCCATACCAGGCTCAAGTACCGTTTCAGAGCGGAACGCTAAACCAGGTGCCTCATGAATCTCAAGACCCACTCCATGACCAGTAGAATGCCCGAAATATTCACCGTATCCTTTTTCAGTTATGTAGTCACGTGTTAATGCATCAGCCTCACGACCAGTTAAACCAGCTTTAATGCCGTTTACACCACGAAGCTGCGCTTCTAAAACGACATTGTAAATTTCTTTTAATTTATCAGATGGTTCGCCAACTGCAATCGTACGTGTAATATCAGAGCAATATCCTTTATAATAAGCACCGAAGTCTAATGTTACGAAATCTCCTTTTTCTATCACTTTTTCAGATGCCACACCATGCGGCAATGCTGAACGAAGTCCTGAAGCAACGATAATATCAAACGAAGAAGATGTTGCTCCTTGTTTTCTCATGAAAAATTCAAGTTCATTTGACACTTCAATTTCAGATACGCCTGGGCGAATGAATGATAGAATATGTTCAAAGGCAGCATCTGCAATCTGTGCAGCTTCCTTTAATATCTTAATCTCTGAATCCGTCTTAATCAAGCGTAACTTTTCTACAAGCCCAGAAGTTGGAACAAATTCCGCTTCAACGGCTTCTTTATGTGCTGTATAAGAGCTATATGTAAGCGTATCTTGCTCAAACCCAAGCTTTTGAATTCCTAATTCTTTCACTTGTTTCGCAACTTCATCAAGAATTGGTCCTGTATGTTGAACAATTTCATAACCTACAGCTTGCTTACTAGCTTGCTCCACATAGCGGAAATCTGTGATAAATAGAGCACGATCATTAGAAATAAGTACAACACCAGCTGTCCCTGTAAAGTTTGTCATATATCTACGACTATATTCATTCGTTAATAAAATACCATCAATACCAGCTTCACCAAATGCACTTCTTAACTTCGTGATCTTTTCCATCAGTTTATGCCTCCCTAAGTTTCTCCAATAATGCAAATAACGCTAACTTATAACCATAAAAACCAAATCCAACAATTTGTCCCGTCGCGACTGCTGCCGTCACAGATTCATGACGAAACGATTCACGCTGATGAATGTTGGAAATATGTACTTCAATCACCGGAATCGAAATGCTCGCAATCGCATCTCGAATCGCATAGCTATAATGCGTAAATGCCCCTGGATTTAGAATGATTCCTTCATATATGTCATCAGCCTCATGAATGATGTCGATAAGAGCACCTTCATGATTCGATTGAAAACATTCTAACTCCGCTCCCAATTTCTCTGCTTCTTGCTTCATCTCTGTTTCAAGTGTCGCTAGCGTTCCTTTCCCATATACATTCACCTCTCGAACGCCAAGGCGATTTAGATTAGGACCGTTAACGAGGAGTAATCTCTTCATACTTGTAAACTCCTTAATATAAAAATGTCTATACAACATTTTAACACAGGAGCCACTTGTTTGAATAGTTCGTCTACTCTCTCCCTTCCCCCAGATTCACATTATTCGCTTCAAACGAAACAGAATATGTGATAAATACACCATATAAAATAAAAATACATATCGTTGTGACAATTGTTTCTTTCGGTAAATGAAGTGCATTCTTAATAATAGGCGCAATAGAACCAAGCCCGAAAAATAAAATAGTCCACCAAAAGAGACCATAAAGTATCCCAGGTAGTACCCCTTCGAATCTTTTGAAAAGGGCCTTATAGAGAAATGCCACTAAAACAGAAAGAAGTCCTACACAGACAACGCCTAATACATTTCCCCAAACTCCTTCTTTCCAATTCCCAAGCGCAAATGGTAAAAGCAAATAGTTCGGTCCAACTTCCGTAAATGAAAAAATATGAAGAAAATACCATATACTCCCCCAAAAAAAACCACCAAATAAACCAATCTGTACAAATTTATTTATTCCTGATTGTTCTTGCTTCACATCAACACCTCCGCTTACTAGTATGTCCGAAACTATTTTGAAGCATGTTTAAATCATGCGAAATTTGTCTATAAAAAGAAGAAGAAATGTCTGGCCTCCGTAACAATTTTCCTTGTCAGCAGCTTGTGTTTGTCGATAAAATAAAGGAAACTCGGTGATTGTCAAATCTCACAATGACAGAACCAAGTGTGGCAATTGCCTCTTTTCTACATAAGAGAGAAACAAATACAGGTTGGTGTTAACATGGCAGAGGAGACAAAACAAATATACGGTGGGCAAGCGGTCATAGAAGGAGTTATGTTTGGTGGTAGAGAATATACTGTTACAGCGGTTCGTCGTAAAGATAAATCAATCGAATTTTATCGATTACCACGCGTGCGCAATACAGTATTATCTGCGCTAAAGAAAGTTCCATTTCTACGTGGTATCGCCGCTATCGTTGATGCAAGTGCTAATGGAGCAAAGCATTTAAACTTTGCTTCGGAGCGATTTGATGTTCATCCTAAAGACGATGAACAGCTTGCAAACAAAAAAGAAGAACAATCAAAGCTAACAATGATATTAGGAGTAGCCGCAGTCGGAGTCTTATCGTTCATATTTGGCAAAATTATTTTCACAGCAGTTCCCGCACTTTTAGCGGAATTGACACGACCAATTTTCCCATCTCATACCGGGCAAATTATTGTCGAAAGCATCATTAAGCTCATCCTATTACTGAGCTATATATATATTGTGTCGCTAACTCCGCTCATTAAGCGTGTGTTTCAATATCACGGTGCGGAACATAAGGTCATCAACGCTTACGAAAACAATCTTCCGCTGACAGTAGCAAATGTACAAAAACAAACTCGTCTCCATTATCGTTGCGGTAGTAGTTTTATTATATTTACAGTCATTATCGGAATGTTTGTCTACTTTCTTGTTCCAACTGATCCTCTTTGGGTCAGAGTGGTAAATCGAATTTTATTAATCCCAGTTGTTCTAGGTATTTCTTTTGAAGTCTTACAATTTACAAATCGATTACGAGATATTCCGATCTTACGCGCCTTAGGGTACCCAGGGTTATGGCTTCAGCTATTAACAACAAAAGAACCAGAAGATGATCAAGTTGAAGTTGCGATTGCATCCTTTGAAGAATTATTACGTTTAGAAGAAAAACAACAATAATTTTTAAAATGGTACTCAACTCCTTCCCTTGTCGCTAATATACTAATTTTAATATATGTTATTTAGGAGGTGTTCCCTATGAACGGTCGTTCGTTTACGTTCGCTTTATTCGTGCTTATTATTGGGTTAGCAATATTTGGTCTCGTATCATTTGCAATTACAGATCCATATGGTATGGTAAAAAACATTGTCATTATGTTACTTGTTGTTGGTGTGTTTTATTTGTTATATAAAATGTTTACAAGCTCCAGCGGTTCAGCCAATTCGCAAAACTCTTATAAGCGTGCTGCGAAACAATCGAACCGAAAATACGGAAAACAAAATGTAGCACCCCTAAGCAATTCTTTATTAAAACGAAATGCTTCCGATGACAAAGTTAAAAAAGGCAATTCATCATTGTTAAAAAAGAAACGAAAACAGTCTCATTTAACCGTGATTGAAGGTAAAAAAAATAAAAAGAAAGACCGCGCTTCCTTTTAGGAAATGCGGTCTTTCTTTTTTACAAACAAAAAAGGAAACGCATCTCGTTCCCTTTACTTTCCCTGCTCTTCATTTGCTTTTTGAACACCGCGAAGTGTTTCAATTCGAAGTTCATCTTGTTCAAAATATTGTACTAAATCACCAATGCGGTCAATAGCTTCCCAACTTAAATGATGTTCAATTCCTTCTACATCATTATAAATCTTACTTTCATCCACACCAATGATACGCATAAATTGTTCTAGTAACTCATGACGATATACAAGACGCTCCCCGATTTTTTTCCCTTTTGATGTTAATACAAGCCCTCTATATTTTTCATAAATTAGATACTCATCTTTATCTAACTTTTGTACCATTTTCGTTACAGAGGATGGATGTACACTAAGCGCTTCAGCAATATCAGATACGCGGGCATATCCCTTTTCATCAATTAACAAATAAATTTGTTCAATATAATCTTCCATACTAGGGGTAGGCATCGGTTTCCTCCATCCAATTTCATTTTGTGTTTTCCGCACTAAGCAATCAATAAAATGATACACCAGAAAGGATATCATGACAAGGGTGGAAGCAAGCCAAAAGACATGAAACATAAAAAGAATCTGTATGTATATACAGATTCTTCTATGTAAAATATTGAATTTCAGCATTCGGAAAATATTCGTGAATATACCCTCGCATTGTTTCCTCTAACCTTACTGCATCATCTTTCTGATATACATATTTTCCAATGCCATATCGTCCCCATTTATATTTTCGTTTCTCTTCATCCATTTCGAGTTTCGTATTCGGATAACGTTGTTTTATTACTTTCTTCGCTGGCTTGGTAAAGCGATGTTGAATCAATTCGAATGATAAATTTGGCAGTGTTAAATCTTTTAACGCATCAGAAAGGCGTTCAAATAATTCACGATACCCCTCTTCCCAACTTTCATGCATATAAATCGGGGCAACAATAAAACCAAGTGGATAATTCGCTCCCGCTACTTTACGTGCAGCTGCAATTCGATCCTCAAATGATGAGGTACCCGGTTCAAAGTTTTTTATGACATAACGAGAATTAACACTGAAGCGAAAACGCGTTTTCCCATTATGTTTTGCATCTAATAAATGGTCAACATGGGAGTATTTAGTCACAAAACGCAGACGACCATATTCATTCTTTCCAATAAATTCAATCGTTTTCTTTAAGGCATGCGTTAAATGATCGATTCCGACGATATCCGACGTACACGCTGCTTCAAACCGTGTAATATCTGGCGCTCGTTCATCCATATATTGTTTCGCTCTCTCAAAGATTTCATCCAAATTCACATATACACGAACATATGGCTTACTACCAAGTGTTGTTTGCAGATAGCAATAATGACAATGTCCCATACAACCTGTCGCAAGCGGAATTGCGTATTCAGCTGATGGCTTAGATGTGTCAAACTTCAGTGTCCTTCTTACTCCAACAACAAGCGTCGCTTTAGCATTCCGGTATTTCTGCAAATCATTCTCTCCAGGTAAATCGCGAATTTGATTATGTGATGTTGTTTCTCGAATTTCTAGACCCATCTCTGTAAATTTCTTATACAACTCTTTTCCAAGTGGATATTGGAGTGCCTGTGGTTCAAAATAAACAAGCTTTGGCATAAATGGCTTCATACGATTACCTCCTTCATTTTAGTATGCGCAAACGCACACTAACAACGCTGTTTAAAGTTTTCCACCTTAGTAACTTGCGTAGCAAGTTACTGAATGTTATAATTCAAACAACAACTACCTTGCACAACAAGTTACTAGAAAGTGGTGAATGAATGCATAGTCAAATGCTAAAGGGTGTACTCGAAGGATGCATCTTATACATCATTTCCCAAGAAGAAGTGTATGGATATGAGCTAAGTACGAAATTAAATAAACATGGCTTTACATTTGTAAGTGAAGGCAGCATATATCCCCTTTTACTACGAATGCAAAAAGAAAAACTGATTGCTGGTACATTAAAAGCTTCAAGCCTTGGACCAAAGCGAAAATATTATCACGTAACGGATAAAGGGTTTGAACAGCTAGAAGAATTCAAAGAAAACTGGGGGATGGTTTCAACGACAGTAAATAATTTATTACAGGGAGAGTGATGAGGATGAAAGCGCAAGATATGGTAGAGCTCAATAATAAAAAACGCAAACTTTTAACAGCCTTTCAAAAGGCTGTTTTTCTTCTGTCTAATTTTACAAATTGAAAAATTTCATAAAGAAAATAAGAAAAATGCAAAATAATTAAAGTTAATTGTTGACGTAATGCTTTTATTATCGGTATCATATTTCTTCGTGAGCAATTATTTTTCGTTATACGATTTTTTTATTATTACTGAATTTTTGAGAGGGGAAATTTGATGTCACTTAAGAAGAAAACGCAAGTACGCACCGGCAAAATGGTACGTGAACTAATGTTAGCAGACGAAGATGTAAATGCTTCGCTAATTATGGTATATAGTGAGAACGGTGTAAATGCAGAAATTAAAATCGAGGGCTTAACGCCGAAATGTAACGAAGAATTATTTTTGAGCGGAAACGTAGATTGGAACAAAAGTGTGATTTATAAAATTGTCGATTTCACTGGCAATGCCGAAGTTGGTAAAGTTACATTAACAGCAATGAACAAAAACAATGTTTCATTGCAAATCGAACGCGTTATGTGGAGTAAAGAAAATAAAGAAGCTGCTGAACAGGAAGTAACACCTGTAGAAACTGCTCCAAAAAAAGAAGTAGTGGTAGAAAAGGCACCTAAAGTAGTCACAGCGGCTCCAAAACCCGTTACACGTGTTGAAGAACCTGTTGTTGTAACCCCTAAGCCTACTCCGGCACCAGCACCAAAGCCGGTGCGTTCAGAGACAGTTGTAGCAGCACCTACTCCAGCACCTGTAAAAAAAGAAGTACCCACTCCAGTTGCAAAGCAAGAAACGGTTACGGCTATGCCTACCAAACCAAAACAAGCGGCTCCAGCTGAAGCAAATTCTAAACTACAAGAAAATTATGTGAAGCTTGTGAAAAAGACAATTGAAGTATGTCAGGATTACGAGCTTGGCATCGATATAGATGATTCTATTGAAAATTTAAAAGAAGAATTACAAAGCCAAGGTATTAGCGTTACTTTTGATAAAGAAATTATGGATGTTGTAAATCGCCTTCGTTCCTTACAAGAAAAAGGAATTAAAGTAGAAAAAGTACTAAATTTACTATAAAAATAAGGAGATGGCAAATGCCATCTCCTTATTTTTTATAATTCCATTCAGTACTTTCATACTTTTCTTTCGCTAATGTTTGCACTTCCTGGAGCTGTTCTTCTGTTAGTTTATACGGAACTAACTCCACATCTAAACCTTTTTCAAATCCAACTTGGAACGCTTCAATCAACTGTTCAATTGTAAATGTACGGTCTGTTAATTCATTAATTGCGACCGCTTTAGAAGAAAACATACTCTTCATACGTTCTTTCACACGTTCATTTGGAAATAAGAATAAATCATACAGTTCATCTAAGTCGATTTCTAATGGAATGGATCCATGCTGCAGAATAACACCTTTTTGACGCGTTTGAGCGCTCCCAGCAATTTTTCTACCTTCTACAACAATTTCATACCAAGATGGTGCATCAAAGCATACACCTGAACGTGGATTTTTTAAGTTCTCACGATCCGCTTCTGTTTTTGGAACCGCATAGTACGCTTCTAATCCTAGTGCCTTAAAACCTTCCAATAACCCTTGCGAAATTACGCGATACGCTTCTGTAACTGTTTTAGGCATATTCGGATGATCTTCAGAGACAATAACACTGTACGTTAATTCCTTATCGTGCAATACGCCTCTACCACCTGTTTGACGGCGAACAAATCCATATTTCTTCTCATTTACTACATCCATATTGATATCTTTTTCTACACGCTGAAAATACCCCACTGTTAATGTTGGCACTTCCCATTCATAAAAACGAATTGTTGGTGGCATTTTCTTTTCGCTTTGCCAATTTAACAAACATTCATCTAACGCCATATTAAATGCCGGTGAACATTGACCAGAGTTAATATAACACCATTTTTCTTTTCCCATCCTGCACCTCATATAACCAATTATTTTTCACAATCTCTAGTCTAACAAATTCGACAAAATTTGTGAAAGAATACGAAATTTCTTCTTCTCACCGAACGAACCTGTTGCATAAATACATATGGGCATTATAATATTGAAAGTAGGATAAGAAAAAAGGGAGCGATAGAATCGTGTCAACAAATTTAATTATTATACTAGCCGTAGTTCTAGCATTCATCGGCTACTCTGTATGGATGTTTTTCTATCAGAAAAGATTAATTAAAACACTTTCAGAAGAAGAATTTCGCGCTGGCTACCGTAAAGCACAGCTTATCGATATTCGTGAAGCAGATGAATTTAACGCTGGTCATATTTTAGGTGCTCGTAACATTCCATTATCACAAATCCGTATGCGTTACAAAGAGCTACGTAAAGACCAACCTGTCTATTTATACTGCCAAAGTGGATTCCGTACAGGACGTGCAGCTCAATATCTAAAAAAACAAGGTTACAAAGATTTCTACCAACTACAAGGTGGATTTAAATCTTGGACAGGCAAAATTAAAAAGAAATAATATTTTAAAGAACTAGCGTGACTCATCAGCTAGTTCTTTTCTTCCATGTTGTTCGCAATATACAATAAGTTTTGTTTTACTACTTCTTCATTTCTTGATTCTACATTACGGTACAACAATTGATACTCTAATCCTTTCTCTTTCCATATGAGCGTCGCAAATTCTTCTCCCTGTTCAAACTCATCCCTATTTTTAAAATAGGCAGCTGAACCATTATCCAATTTCATTTTTTCATGAAATCGATTTTGTTCCACAATATAAGGAAAACTATAGGAAAAATTAGCAACTGTTAATTCTACATAATCTTTTCTTCCTTTTTCTTGTTGTTTATATTTTATCGTCAAGACAGCGTTCTTCTTCCCAATTGTTCTTACTTCTCCCTTTACATCACCTATAACATCGTACGGTAAATACGTCGGAGCTTTAAATGATTCCGGAAAATATTTTTTTGCATTCTTTAACGAAACAGGACCAGATACACGATCCACAGCTCCATCCGCATTTCCCACAAATTGTTTTTCTTCTTTCGTCGTTTGTTGGAATGAACATGAGCTAAGCAAAATACTAGAAAACACGAAACAAATGATTCTTTTTTTCAATTTGTTTCCGCCTTTCATACCGCTCTCTCTACGAACAAAGCGTTAATATGTTGTTCATATTCGCTTCACTTGTCCACTCTCCCTTTGAAAACTTTCCTCGTTTATCTCACACATTTTGACATGTAGTATCTTTTCAGACAAAAAAAGACTTTTCACTACTCTTACGCCCTAAAGTAAGGTTACGCGAATAGTGAAAAGCTTTGTTTATAAAATAGATTATGAAAAGCTTTTCAGGTCAAGCATTTTTAAGTAATTTTCCATTCCTGCCCATTTCCCTTTATAATTAAGTGAGAGGTGAAACATATGGCAAATATAAAACAAATTGCGAAAACTGCGGGAGTATCGATAACGACAGTTTCACGCGTATTAAACGATCATCCATATGTGAGCGATGAAAAGCGAAAACGTGTTTTAGACGCTATTGAAGAATTAAATTATGCAAAAAATATAAATGCAGTACATTTAATAAAGGGTAAGACTTTCACAATCGGTGTCATGCTTCCTTTTATCAATTTACCCTACTTCAGTACAATTATTGAAGGGATTGGAAATGAAGCGTTAACTGCGGGCTACCACATTAATCTTTGCCAAACAAACTACGATAGCAAGGAAGAACTTCGAGTTCTAGAAATGATGAAAATGAAACAGTTTGACGGCATGATCATCTGCTCCAGAACAAGCTCTTGGGAACAAATTGAGCCATTTGCAAAATTTGCTCCTATTATTTCTTGTGAAAAAATGACGCATCCGCTTATCTCATCCGTGTATGTTGATCATTATGAAGGATTTCGCATTGGTACAGAATATTTACTAAGTAAAGGTCATGAGCGAATTGGCGTTTGTTTAGCAAGACAAAAAAGTGTAAATACAAAGCAGCGTGAAAAGGCTTTTTCTGATGTTTTCCATACTGTCAAAAAAAGACTTCAACCAGATTGGATGTTTTACCAATGCTACACGATGCAAGATGGTGCAAAAGTTTTACACAGCATGTTAAACATGAAAGAGCGTCCAACTGCTATTTTTGCTGCTAATGACCAAGTGGCCGCTGGTTTATTAACAGAAGCAAGGAAAAACGGAATACGTGTTCCAGAAGATTTAGCAATCCTCGGTTTTGATAACCATGAGATTTCGGAGGCATTAGAAATTACAACAATTGAGCACCCCGGACTAACAATGGGGACTCTTGCCTTTTCTTTATTTCATAAACAAATACTTAGTGAACAAATCATAGGGAACTCCGAAGAACTTCCTTTCCGTTTAATTGAACGAAAAACTGTGTAAAGAGTGCCTGCTGCATTTGGCACTCTTTTTCATCATCTGACTTATTGACTTTATTTTGATTATCTATTAAAATTAACCTAACGAACGGTAGGTAGGGGGTAAAAAATGACCGCAAACCGCATTAAAGCTGTAGCCCTTTCTCATTTCGCACGCTACGGTTATGAAGGGACTTCATTAGCAAATATTGCACAAGAAGTCGGGATTAAAAAACCATCGATTTACGCACACTTTAAGGGAAAAGAAGAACTATATTTCATCTGCTTAGAAGCAGCCCTGCAAAAAGATTTACAAAGCTTTACAAACGATATAAAAGACTTTTCAAAATCGTCTACTGAAGCATTGCTCGTAAATCTGTTAAAAAGTTATGCAAAACGATTTGGTGAAAGTGAGGAGTCAATGTTTTGGTTACGTACTTCTTATTTTCCACCTGATGCATTTCGCGAACAAATTATTGAAAAAGCGAATGTTCACATTGAAAATATTAGAGAGCTGTTATTTCCTGTATTCAAACAGGCAAATGAACAAGATGAACTGCATAACATTGAAATAAAAGACGCTCTAGAGGCTTATTTATGCTTACTTGATGGTCTGATGGTTGAATTATTATACGCAGGTTTAAATCGCTTTGAGACCCGCTTAAACGCCTCTTGGAAAGTATTTTGGCGTGGCCTTTCAAAATGACGGATTGCTTACTTTGCAATGCGTCGTTTTTCAGCCCTTTACCTAACGACTGGTAGGAAGGAGAAATGATATATGGCATGGATTTATGTAATTTTAGCTGGCATTATTGAAATTTTTTGGGTGATTGGACTAAAGCACGCTACAACACCTCTTGAATGGATTGGTGTTGCTCTTATAATCGTAATTAGTTTCGTCCTATTATTTAAAGCTTATAAAGATCTACCTGTTGGAACTGTATATGCGGTCTTTACAGGAATCGGAGCTGGTGGAATCGTTCTTACAGAAATCTTCATTTTCGGAGAACCTTTTTCCATTACAAAAATCTTATTTATCGGTTTAATCTTCTTTGGCGTTATTGGATTAAAACGAGTAACAGGTGAACAAGAAGAGAAGGAGGCTGCATAAAATGGCATGGGTATTTTTAATTATTGCTGGTATTTGTGAAATTGTTGGTGTACTGTTTATGAAAGTAGCCACTGAAAAGAAAGGGTGGACACCAAAGCTTATTTTAATCGCCAACTTTGGCGTCAGCTTTTTCTTCTTATCACTTGCAATGGACTCATTACCGATGGGAACAGCTTACGCGATTTGGACTGGAATCGGAACTGCCGGAAGTGCACTTTTAGGTATTCTTATCTTCCACGAATCAGCTGATTGGCGTCGTCTTGCCTTCTTAAGCTGCATTTTGTGCGGTGCAGTTGGCTTAAAATTAATGAGCTAACGTGAGGTGAATGTCATGTGGAAAGAAAAAGGGAAACAGCTTCTGACAGGAATTCTGATTGGAATCGTTATTCTACTGCAAATAAGCTTTCATATGATAGAATGGCTATTCCATAAAGTTATTTCTGTTCTTACATTCCTTCCAAACATGGCACTTGAAGTTGTATCCATCGTTTGGTCGATTATCGCGTCCATTGTAATTATTATCATTTGGAGTATCGCCAAGATTTGGAGCAAATTAAGTAAAAAGGACAGTTCTTCTGAAAAATGAAGTAACTGTCTTTTTTACTTAATAATTCTTATTTCTTGGTAACTTAAAGAAATTGGATGCTATAAGACACAGTACACCAAGAATAAAGACACCTGTGCCAATTTCTTTATTCGTGCGTTCAAATAAATTCATATCTGAGTAAAACCCAAGTAGTATAAGACCTAAATTAAACAAAATTAATCCCATTCCAATTAGTATTTTTCCTACTAATGTACGATTTCTCATCATTTCATACCCCTCCCACTTTTTTGAAATCTATTCATATTTCTAAACTTGCGGGACATACTATCCCCAAGGAGCTGGTTACATGCAAAATTCCATACATAAACATATCCTATTGTTATTCTTCTTATTTCTTTTCTTTGTAATATGTTTCAGCCTAATCTTACATGCACCAAAAGAGATGCCAAGTACCGTTTTAGTTTATAAGTTACTCCTTTGTTATTTTCCCTATTGAAAAGGTGTCTTGTGATGAGACACCTTTTATATTGTGCGCTTTTCCTTTTTTCTAATGATACTTCCTGTTGTTACAAAAACCGTTCCGAACAATAGACATGTAGGTACTGAAATAGATGAAGGAATAACACGGAATGTTGTTCCGATTCCAGTTCCGATGATAAGGAAAAGTCCAGCAATTATGAACAAAATACCCATGATTTTCATAATCATCTTCTCTCCTCTTTTCTATAAATCTCTTTGTTCATACAATTTCGTACAAACAAGAATCGAGATAAATAATAAACATATTGCACAAATTGACAATAATACGCTAGACTGAAGTATTGTTTTTTCAATGTTTACTTTAAAGAAAAGTTCTCCGATTAATACTGGTACTAGCAATATAATAAATGTGATAAATCTACCTTTTCGATACCCAAATATGAAGTGAATTGGAATTGCAAAACTTAAATAAATTATGACAATGCCTATACTACTAACTACCATAGATTTTATAAAATTGATTCCTTGCAATCCAAACTCTATACTAACCAGCAAACTTGAAACTACAACGCTCATTATAAGGATTAAAAATATAAACACATACTTTGGTAATACAATTTGCTTTCGAGTCACTGGTAAGCTATTTAATATTTTCTCACTACCATTTTTCTCATCATTATAAAATGTTGTCATGACAGCCAATATTGGAATGATAATAATGATAGCTGTAAATACACTTCGACTATCTTTACTGATGACAAATAGCAAAAGAGGATACAATAAATACCAAATTAAAAACTTCCATTGTACAACAAAGTCTTTGAGTATGAGTTGTCTCATCGTACTACTTACCCCCTGGTTTAAATGATTCACTCATTTTATAAATCTTTATCCTGAAACAGCTTAATCGAAAAAAACAAAGAGCACAGATATAAACTTATTACGCCAACTATAATAACCAGTAAACTAATTAGCCGATCCGAATTTGTTATCCACTCTGATAACGGTCCTACTTTTTTAGCTGGAATATTTCCGAACATTCCACATATCATAACGATTGGAAATATAACAAGTATAGATAATGCCCTGACAACCTGATATTTAACCAAATACTGCACAGGAAGTGTAAAGGCACAAAAAATAATGGGACAAAGTATACCAGTAAGAACAACATGCCACGGAATATCTACAAGAATCGATTCGAAAATCCTTCCTTCCAATTATTTAACTGCCCTACACATAAAACTATAAAATATGTAATCGCAATGGAAACGCTAAGAAAAATTAAAGTGGATATATACTTTGCTATAACAATATCTCTACGTAAAAGAGGTAAACTAATAAGCACACTTTCACTTTGATTTCGCTCTTCTATATACATAGAAACACTAATCCCCATAACCCCTAATGTCATACAACTAATAACAAATCCATTTTGCTCTGGTGCCATTGAAACAAATATAAGTACGGAAGTAACAAAATAAAGAATGAACATGTGCCTTTGCAAAAAGATATCCTTCAATATAAGCTGTCCCATGTATTCTCTTCCTCCTCATTACAAATCACGTCTTCGATAACATTGAATTGATACACCGATAGAAATACTAGTTAACAAACCTAATAAGAAAATTCCTATTCCCCATAAAGTCCCTGTCGACATATTTCCAAGTATATGTTGTACAAACATTAATACATTTAAAATTTGAGGTAATATGTGTCTATTAAATATCATTATAATTATCGGTAATATCATCGCAGCATAAGTAGCTATTTTCCCTCCAAGTGCAAATACAATGGGAAGTATTAAAATTGCCTATAATAAAGTTACTCCGAAACCTACTATTGCTAATTCCCATGGTACCGCACCACCAAAAAGAGGATAATATTCTGCTACTATTCTATCTAATTGACCTATTACATAGAAACCAAATGACACAAAAACAGTTATACATATATTCATCAATATAAATAATATAAATGATATATATTTTGCAATTACTACATGTTTACGTAATAAAGGTAGACTGTTTAATATCCGATCGCTATTATTTCTCTCATCAATACGCAATGACGTAGACATCGCAAAGATAGAAAGAAGTATACAACTGATTAAAAAGCCATTTTGTGATTTCATATCAAAACCGAAAGCAAAACCTGATAAAATGATATATATAACAACTAGACCACGCTGCATATATAACTCTTTAAATATGAGCTGACGCATTGACTTTTCTCCCCTTCGCTGTATAAACAACAATTTCATCCAAATTCGGTTTTTCCAACACAACCTCTTGTCCAAACCAATCTTCAATCGCTTGCTTATCTTTCGCCAACCCTTCAAAGCCAAATTTATTTTTCCGTAAACCAATAAAGAGTTTTTTTCCTTCTGGATCTAATTCTAATAAGTCGTTGCTGCCTTTTACAATTACGTGATTTTCTAATATCTCATCCTTCTCACCAGTAAAGACAATTTCTCCTTCGTTTATGAACGTAATATAATCCGCAATGCGCTCTAAGTCTGTTGTGATATGTGTCGAAAATAATACCGATATTTCTTCTTCCATTACAATTTCTTGCAGCATATCGAGCAGTTCACTACGAACAACAGGATCTAACCCTGATGTTGGTTCATCCATAATAATGAGCTCTGCATGATGTGATAATGCCATTGCGATCGCAAATTTCATTTTCATCCCTTTGGATAACTGCTTAATCTTTTTGTTTTTCGGGACTTGTAATCGCTCCATGTATGATTGATATTTTTCTTCATCCCATTTTTTATATAATGGTGCGATAATTCGCTTCATTTGTTCACACGTTAACTCTTCATAGTAGTGATTTTCATCATATACAAATCCAATATTTTGTTTAATTTCCTTCTGCGCTTTTTGATTGTCTTTTCCAAAAATCGTAATATCCCCACTATTTTGTTTTACTAAGTTCATAATCATTTTAATCGTTGTACTCTTGCCAGCACCATTTGGCCCAACAAATCCCATAATATATCCACGTGGCAATGTAAAACTTATATTTTTCACTGAAAAATCTTTATAGTTTTTACAAACATTTTTTAACTCTAGCATGTTCCTTATTCCCCCTTATATAGAAACGCAATCATCTGCTCTAACTCTCCAAGTGAAATTTTCAAAAATTTACTCTCTTTAACAATCCCTTCTATTTTACTTTCTAGTAAACGCAATCGTTGTTCCCTTATAAGCTCATTATTTTGCATGGAGACATACGTTCCTTTCCCTGCAACCGTTTCAATGTACCCTTCCTTTTCAAGTTCCTCATACGCGCGTTTCGTCGTAATTACACTAATTTGCAATTCTTTCGCTAAGCTACGGATAGACGGCAATTGATCTCCACCCTTTAAACCACCATTTAAAATAAGCTGCCTCAATTGCTTACTAATTTGTTCATAAATAGGGTCTGGGGAAGAATTTGAAATAATAATATTCATGTTTTCCTCCACTGTGTATATACTGTATATACTATATATATACAGTATATACACAACATCCTATTTTTGGCAAGAAAAAAAGACCAACAATTTCCTGTTGGTCTTCCGTATATGTATTACTTCTCAAATCGCTCTAACATTTCATCTCTCATCCCAAAGCTAACAACCGCAATTCCTACATACATAAAAATAAGAAATGCCGGATGTACTGCATTGTACCAGCTGCTATCAACTATTAAATATACCGTTAATGCCACAACAAGCACAAAAGCTAAAACGAACATATAAAAGTGTCTTGTACTACCCATGATAAACTCCTCTCTTCTCACTTCACCATTCAACAGTATATTTTATCGAATAATTTGATATGACTCAAGGTTAACTTTCTTTTATATAATCGAGTTCTACCTTTACAATGTCATCACAAGCTATTGAAATAATCGTTCCCTGTTTATCAATCGCTGTCACTTCTGCGTTATCCATTACACGATGTGCTACACGCTCTAACATTTTCCCATGATCTCGATAACAAAATTCCTTTATATCTTTAATCGTTTTACCGTTTTCTAAATGATACACCATCCTATAACACTTATAGCCCATTCCCTCACCCCAAATTGTTCGTTTTTTCACATATACTTAAAAATGAGTTACTCTCCTCATTACATCCTCTTAATTTCAATAAAATTCTAACAAAAATACAAAATTTTATCAAACCGACTTTTTCAACAAAAAAGCTTAAAAATCACCTTCCTTCCCTACTGTTACATAAAATACAAAAAAATTTTACATTATTTTCATAATCTCTGCACAATTTCTCCACAAAAAAAGAACCCGCGTATAACGAGTTCTTTTCATTTTACATTTACTCAAACTTGTACAGGAGCTGGCTTTTGATAACGTAAAATTGGTTTACGTGCAGCCATTGTTTCGTCTAGACGTTTAATTACTGTCGTATGTGGTGCTTCTTGTACAACTTCTGGATTTTCTTCTGCTTCTTTTGCGATTTGAATCATCTTATCGATGAAACCGTCTAATGTTTCTTTTGACTCTGTTTCTGTTGGCTCAATCATAATACATTCTTCCACATTTAACGGGAAGTAAATTGTTGGTGGATGGTAGCCAAAATCAAGCAGACGTTTTGCGATATCTAGCGTACGTACACCAAGTTTCTTTTGACGACGACCTGATAATACAAATTCATGCTTACAATGTCTATCAAATGGAAGGTCATAGAACGGCGCTAATCTTCTCATCATATAGTTTGCATTTAATACAGCATATTCTGTTACTGCACGTAGACCATCTGGACCCATAGAACGAATATACGTATAAGCACGAACGTTAATACCAAAGTTTCCATAGAATGGTTTCACGCGTCCAATTGCTTGTGGACGATCGTAGTTAAAGTGATAACCATTTTCTGTTTTCTCTAAAATTGGTTTTGGTAAAAATGGGATTAAATCTGCTTTGACACCTACTGGACCAGAACCTGGGCCACCGCCGCCATGCGGACCTGTAAATGTTTTATGAAGGTTTAAATGCACAACGTCAAATCCCATATCGCCAGGGCGTGCTTGGCTTAATACTGCATTTAAGTTCGCACCATCATAATACAATTTACCGCCTGCATTATGAACGATTTCTGCCATTTCTAAAATATTTTCTTCAAATAAACCAAGTGTATTTGGATTTGTTAACATAAGCGCGGCTGTTTCTTCATTCACAACACGTTTTAAATCTTCTAAGTCAACAAGACCATTCTCATTTGATTTTACTGTAATTGTTTCAAATCCTGCTACTGTTGCAGATGCTGGGTTTGTTCCGTGCGCGGAGTCAGGAACGATAACTTTGGTACGGTTATGGTCACCGTTTGCTTCATGGTATGCACGGATTAACATTAACCCTGTCCATTCCCCATGTGCACCAGCTGCTGGTTGAAGTGTAACAGTATCCATACCAGTAATCTCGATTAAATGTTCTTGTAAGTCGTACATTAATCCCATTGCACCTTGCACTGTTTTTTCATCTTGAAGTGGATGAATGTGTGCAAAGCCTGGGAAACGTGCCACGTTTTCGTTGATTTTTGGATTGTACTTCATCGTACAAGATCCTAATGGATAGAATCCAGAATCAACGCCGTGATTACGATTTGAAAGTGCTGTGTAATGGCGCATAATATCAAGTTCAGATACTTCTGGAAGCTCAGCATCTTCAGTACGGATATAATCGCTCTCAAACACATCTTCTAATTTTACTTCTTCTACATCTAATTTGGGTAAGCTATATCCTATGCGTCCTTCTCTGCTCACTTCAAAAATAAGTGCTTGGTCTTGGTTCTTCATTGGATAGCCCCCATTTCGTTTACAAGTGTGTCAATTTCTTCTTTTGTACGAAGTTCTGTTACCGCTAGAAGCATATGATTTGTTAATTCTTTATAATCACGGCCTAAGTCGTAACCACCGATAATATTTTTTTGTACTAATGCATCATTTACTTCTTGTACTGGACGTTTGCAATCTACAACAAATTCATTGAAGAATGGTCCAGCAAATGTTACTGTGAATCCTTTTGCTTCAAATTGACGTTTTGCATATTGTGCTTTAGAAATATTTTGACGTGCCATTTCTTTCACACCTTGTCTTCCAAGTGCTGTCATTGCAACAGACGCTGCTAACGCGTTTAATGCTTGATTTGAACAAATATTGGATGTCGCTTTATCACGACGAATGTGTTGTTCACGAGCCTGCAGTGTTAATACGAAGCCGCGTTTTCCATCTGAATCCACAGTTTGTCCGACAAGACGCCCTGGAATTTTACGCATAAATGCTTTCGTTGTTGCGAAATAACCGCAGTGTGGTCCACCAAATTGTGTTGGGATACCAAATGGTTGTGCATCACCAATCACAATATCAGCACCAAATTTACCTGGTGGTGTTAACGCACCTAATGATAACGGATTTGAAGAAACGATAAATAATGATTTTTGCTGATGAACGATTTTCTCAATATCAGCTAATTTCTCCACTTGCCCAAAGAAGTTTGGATATTGAACGATTACGCAAGCGACTGTATCATCTACTTCACTTTGTAATACATTTAAATCTGTTACACCGTCTTTATGATCAATTTCAACAACTTCAAGATGTTGACCTTTTGCATATGTTTCAAGTACTGCTCTTGATTCCGGATGAACTGCTTTAGAAACAAGAATTTTCTTTTTGCGAGTATGACCAGCTGCTAGCATTGCCGCCTCTGCTAACGCTGTACCTCCGTCATACATAGAGGAGTTTGCTACATCCATTCCTGTTAATTCACAAATCATTGTTTGAAATTCAAAAATCGCTTGTAATTCCCCTTGTGAAATTTCCGGTTGGTATGGAGTATAAGCTGTATAAAATTCTGAACGAGAAAGAACATGATCAACAATTACTGGCGCATAATGATCGTATACACCTGCTCCTAAGAAGGAAGCATAATCTTTTAAATTCGCATTTTTACGAGAAAGTTCAGACAGTTCTTTTAAAAGTTCTGGTTCTGACTTCGCTTGTTTAATCTTTAAATCCCCTATGAAACGAACACTTTCTGGAATATCGGAAAATAATTCATCGATCGTTTGAACGCCGATCGTTTGTAACATTTCTTTTTTGTCTTCTTCTGTCATTGGAAGATAACGATGCAACATGAAATCTACCCCTCTCCCCGTTACTTTGAACGTTTGTAAAATGGTGTTGGAACGACTACTGCTTTGACGCGTTTATTACGAATCTCAATTTCTACTTCTGTATCAACTGCTGCGTATTTTACATCAACTAATGCTAAACCAATACTTTTCTTTAACGTTGGAGATTGTGTGCCACTTGTAACTTCCCCGATTTTTTCTTCGCCTACATATACAGGATAATGCGTACGAGGAATACCGCGCTCAATTACTTCGATGCCGACTAATTTACGAGGTGCACCGTTTTCTTTGTATTCTTTTAGTGTTTCTTTCCCAAAGAAATCTACCTCTTTGTTTGTTTTTACTGCAAAACCAATTCCAGCTTCAATTGGTGTAATATCTTTCGATAATTCTTGCCCATAAAGTGGAAGTGTTGCTTCAAAACGAAGTGTATCACGTGCTCCTAAACCACATGGTTTTAAGCCGTCTTCTGCTCCAACTTCAAGAAGTTTCTCCCAAAGTTTTGCAGCATCTTCACTCTTGCAGTAAATTTCAAATCCGTCTTCACCTGTATAACCAGTGCGTGATACAAGGGCAGGAGTGCCATCTACAAGAACATCGTTTTTAAATTTAAAGAACTTAATTTCTTTTAAATCTTCTGACACAACTTTTTGTAAAATGCCTTCTGCTTTTGGTCCTTGAATTGCAAGCTGTGCAATTTCACTAGAAACATTGACTACTTTCGTATCGCCAATTACATGACTTGCTAACCATTCGTAATCTTTCTCGATATTCGATGCATTGATTACTAATAAGTAGTCTTCTTCGTCACGTTTGTAGATTAACAAATCATCTACAGTACCACCATTTTCGTAACACATTGCTGTATATTGTGCGCCTCCTACCTTTAAGGTAGAAACGTCATTTGTAACAACACGTTGTAAAAATGCTAAACTATCTGCACCTGTGACTTCAACTTCTCCCATGTGAGACACATCAAACAGACCCGCTGCTGTGCGAACAGCCTCGTGCTCTTCTTTAATACTTGAAAATTGAACTGGTAATTCCCAACCACCAAAGTCGATTGTTTTTCCACCATACTTCGCGTAAACATCAAATAGCGGTGTACGTTGTAATGTAATCATGTTCTTTCCCCCTTATGCTGTCTATGACAAATCAATAAAAGTTGGCTTCCCGTACCTAAACATTTTTTATCCAGAAAAGATGGGATATACGGAATCTCAATGCATTTTTTTATGAAAGCGTAAATAAAAAAGTACTTTCTTGGATAAAATACGAAAGATTCCATACATTTCACACCATTATCCTAACATTTTTCGATCTATTTCATCAATATTCTAGCATAAAAAATAATTTGGAATTTTTTATTCTTATACTTACAAAAACGACTTCACCTGAAAATGCTAGAAATTATAGTTTTTGGTGAAGGGTATAACAATAACCGTTTTAGTTTACAGAAGGTGGGAGAGTTTCAATGAATGTCGATATTTCCGTAGATCGGACATGGCAAAATAATTTTTTAAAACGAATTGATGAAGACGGCCCTTGGACAAATTGGGAACTATATGATTTAGCCTATAAAACAGAAAAATCATTGCTTGTCCCTACATTTGATGGTTTACAAGCACCGAAACACTTATCTCATTTCACGCCGCTTCCTCATCAGCTAGAAGTAGCACAAACTGTTATTGAGCAAATGAATGGAAAAGCAATACTAGCAGATGAAGTTGGGCTTGGAAAAACAATTGAAGCAGGTCTTATTTTAAAAGAATATATGGTGCGCGGTCTTGTTAAAAAAGTACTTATACTCGTTCCAGCCTCCCTTGTTTCCCAGTGGGCATATGAACTCAACACAAAGTTTTTTATCCCTGCAGTTGCCCAGAGAAAAAGCTACTCGTGGGAACAAGCTGACGTCATCGTTTCATCCATTGATACAGCAAAGCGTTCACCGCATCGTGATATCGTTTTAAACTTAGAGTATGATCTCATCATTATTGATGAGGCACATAAACTCAAAAATAATAAAACAAAAAACTATGAATTTGCGCAGCGTCTAAAAAAGAAGTTTTGTTTATTACTAACCGCAACACCTGTCCAAAACAAAATCGATGAAATCTTTAATCTTGTTTCCTTATTAAAACCAGGTCATTTAGGGAATCAATCTAACTTCGAAGAATATTATGCTTCCAAAAATCGTTCACCGGAGTCAGATGAAGATTTAAAAGCACTCATTAACAAAGTGATGGTAAGAAATCGGCGAAATGGTACGGGGATCGAATGGCCGAAAAGACACGTCCGCACAATATTTATTGATTTTAATGAGGAAGAGCAAGCTTTATATGATGCAATTGAAAATTGGAAAGGACAAGACGCTTTTACCTCTGCCTTTTCATCATTAACTTTGAAACGAGAGGTATGTAGTAGCCGTGAAGCGGTTTATTACTCACTCAAAAAGCATGTGGAAAAAAGACAAAAAGAAAATGAGAATTATATACCAGACCCATATATCGATGTTTTAATGAATAAAATCAATCATATTCCTTTTAATTCAAAAGCAAATCAAGCACTAGAACTTATAAAAGAAATTAATGATAAAGTCGTCATCTTTACAGAATACAGAGCAACGCAAATGTATTTACAATGGTTTTTAAAACAACATGGTATTTCATCTGTTCCCTTTCGAGGTGGATTCAAACGCGGAAAAAAAGATTGGATGAAAGAACTCTTCCAAAATCATGCGCAAGTGTTAATCGCAACAGAAGCAGGCGGTGAAGGAATTAACTTACAATTTTGTAGTCATATGATTAACTATGACTTGCCTTGGAATCCGATGCGGCTTGAACAGCGGATTGGACGTATTCATAGGCTTGGTCAAAAAAATGATGTCCATATTTATAACCTAGCAACAAAACATACAGTTGAAGAACATATCTTGAAACTTCTATATGAAAAAATCAATTTATTTGAGCGAGTCATCGGTGAACTTGATGAGATTTTAACAAGAATCAATATGAAAAATATCGATGCGCATATTCAAGAGATTTTCGCAGGGTCAAAGAGTGAAGGAGAAATTCGAATTAAGATGGAAAATTTAACGTCTATCATCGACTTTGCGAAGAGAAACGAAGCAGAGGTGCAAGGTTATGCAGCAACATGAAATTCATAATTACTTATGGGGTTTTTTTGAGGCAAACGACTGTGAAATTTCCCAGCGTTCCCCGCATCTACTAGATGTACAATTAACAATTGAGATGGATAAACTATTGATGAATCGCCCTTTTTATTGGCATTACCTTGAGAAAACAGGCGGTATACCAAATCCCATGCGACTCACTCTCATTACAGATCCAGAGAATGACGAAGAGGAGGGTGAGCTTATTCACTACGGCTCTCCTCGCCTGCATCAAATCTTTCAAACAACAAAAGAACTCGGATCATACATACGTTTATTCGAAGAAGTGAATTCAGGTGGTACAACTCATACACCACTTCATCCATGGCTTGGTGTCAATGTAAAAGTATGTTATCAATGCGATCGAAAGAAAGACATGCTTCATTCTATTGGGATTCATCTTATTTCTGGAACAATGATTACAAACTTTCATGAAACATTAGCAAAAATTCGGCTCACGCCAAAAATACCAGATTTCAGTTTTACACTTACTCCAATTATTAAACCACAAAGTGGATTACAGCGAATAGAAGATGCATTAAAAAACCTTATCGCAGCAGATGATCATACATGGGCTGAAGAAGCACGTGTACGCTGGAATCATGATTTAGCACTTCTAAATCGCTTTTACGAAGAAAGTGAAGCGCTTCCCGAAAGCTACGAAATAGAAAAGCAAGCATTACAAGAGCAATACGAACCGCATATTACAATGCAAATTATAAATGGTGGGCTCTTTTATGTAACCGCTAATCATTTTTTTCATGAGAAAAGCCCCTTCATATGAGAAGGAGCTTTTCTTATATTTTCCCATTATACTTCCGGCCATCGTTATGTTCTTGTTGCTGCTTTTCTGTCATTCGCTTTTGATATTCTCTGTCTTTTGCACTTACATGGTTTGCATCTGTTGGAAGATTCTTTTTCGAACGTCCTACGCCATTACTCATCTCTTTCACCCCTTATGTTTTTCAAATTCATTCTTATTGTCAGCTAGAGGGGCAATCCTTATACAAAAATAAGAGAAGCTTTTCGCTCCTCTTATTCCTTCACATATTTCTGAAACATATCGTGTAAGCCTTGATTTACGAGATGAGAGATCTGTTCGTCAGATTTATGCGGATAACGATCACGCAACCTGATAGATGCTTTCACCATTAAATTTTCTAATACAGAACGGCCACCTTCACCATAAATAATTTCAGCATATTCTACAAGCCTTCCATCCTCTATTGTTGCTGGATTATGATTGAAGAAAAATTTACTCATTGTCTCCACCTCTCTTTTTTGATAACGTTTACATTTATATAGATTATTTATGTTATTTATTTCACAATATTGTATGCATGTATAGATGATTAGTTTCATTATAAAACAACATGACGATAGGAATAACTTAAGTTTTCGTCAATTTTGTGAACAAACTTTTAAAAAATGAAAGCGTTTTAATTATTATATAATAAAAAAGATTACCACGCTAGTGGCAATCTTTTTTATTTCTACTAAACTATGACTTACGCTTCGTTTGCTTCGTTTAATACACGCTCAAGACGTTTACGAAGCATTGGCATACCGCTTCCACCCGCTTGGAAATGACGAAGCTTACCATCTTTATCAAATACATAGTAAGCAGGAACATATTTATTTTCAAATGCATCTGTAATCGCATGTTTGCTATCAACTAAAATTGGTTGAATGATGTCATGGCTTTCTGCCATTTTTTCAATTACTGCTAAGTCTAAATCTTCTTCTGAACGAGGCATATGAACCGCTACAACGTTTAAGCGATCATCGTACTCATCACGTAATTCATTTACTTCTGGCATCGCTTCTTTACATAAGTAACAGCTTACAGACCAAAAGTGAATTAATGTCGGCTTATTTCCAATTAAATCTTCACTCGTTACTGCGTCATTTAAAATTTCTGTTGCACCTTCTAATGATGGCATTTGTTCACGTAATTTCATTCTATCTATTCCTCCTATGACTTATAAAGTGAAACTTTAATCAGTAGGGTTTTTCTTCATCCCCCACTGATTATCAGCCCGCACCAATCGGGCTTTTACGTGCAGTTAATCTCCCACCTAACTTCTTTGCTCTTGCTGAATTTTGAGGTGGGGGTCTTACTGCCCGCAAATAGCGGGATAAATTATAGAGTTTCTTGTCCTGGTTTCCAGTTCGCTGGGCAAAGCCCGCCTGTTTGCAGTGCTTGAAGAACACGTAATACTTCGTCTACTTCACGTCCAATATTGTTATGGTGTACAACTTGGTACATTAATTCGCCTTCTGGGCTAATGATAAATAATCCACGTAGTGCGATTCCTTCGTCTTCTAATAACACGCCGTATTCGCTTGATACAACATGGTTTGTATCCGCTGCTAATGGGTAACGTAAGTCGCCTAAACCATTTTTTGTACGATCTGTGTTAATCCATGCTAAGTGTGTGTGTACTGTATCTGTAGAAACACCGATTACTTCTGCATCTAAATCTTCGAACTCATCGTAGCGATCAGATAGTGCAATAATTTCTGTTGGACAAACGAAAGTAAAGTCCATTGGATAGAAGTATAATACTGTCCATTTATCATTTTTCATGTTTTCTTCTAAACTAACATTTTTAAATTCTTTATTTGGCATTACTGCATTCATTTCGAAACGTGGTGCTTGTTTCCCTACTAAACGTTTTGTCATATCTATATTCATCCTCCTAAAACTAATTGAGATTAATTTCTAATTTATAATGATTACAATTTGTATTATATACAAGTTATCAAATTAAAGTCAATACTAAATTAAAATTATTTTAATTTGATTTCGATTATCAATTAATCATGTACAATATTCAGAAATTATATTGTAAAATATACCTATCACTTAAGGAGGCCTACAATGAATCAAAATAAGAAAGCTATATTCGACATTGTCTTTTATCTCATCTTCCCTTTTGTCCTTTGGAAATTTGCAAAAACACATATTGATCCTTATTATGCAATGCTTATTTCCTCCGTACCGGGAATTCTTTATACACTGTACTGCTTTAAAAAAGAAAAGCAGTTCAACATTACAGGGTTCTTTATTCTGATTACCCTCATTGCTAACACGACAGTAGACTTACTATCTGGCTCTGCTGAGCGAATGCTTTGGAATGACGCATATTACCATATCGTACTTGGATGCATTGTCATCTGTACAATCTTTATTAAGAAACCCCTCATGTTATATTTCGCAGCTGATATCGCAGCCTTGCAAGGACATGACCGAGATAAGAGTCGTGCCCTTTACCGCGATAAACGCATATATCCAGCACTGCAGTATTTAACACTATTTTTCGGTTTACAATTCATTTTAAAAAGCTTTTTAAAAATCTATTTCATCTCTGTTTTTGGTGTAGAAGGATATGGTGAAATGAGAGCAATCATGACCGCTGTTGGTTGGGGAATCTCCATATGTATTGGCATAGGATTTGTATGGGTAAATAATAAAATACACGCGGTAACTGAACAGAATGAGTCTACCCAATAAGGTATAAATTATCAAAAAAATAATAAAAATCCCCCGGCGCAACATTACGCCGAGGGATTTTTTATAGGTTGATCTGTCGAATCGATGACAAGTATACACTCATCTCCAAAATTTTACTATACCACTCAGCACCATTACTAGCGGTAAATCATTCCAATTTTTATTAACTTGTTTTCTTTCTTTTCTTCTTTACATTTTGATAAAACAAAGCTGCGCTAAGCGGCATCATACCAAACCATCTGTTTAAAAACGGTGCTTTTTCAGCACGGCGTTGTTCTTTCTTCTGCTTTCGATCCTCTTTGGGAGCATCCATATATGATACAAATTGTTGCGTCACAAAACGCACATAATCATTAGTAGACATATTATCATCACCTCTACTTGATTATTATGTCCACTTTTTTTACACATTAATCTTACAGATTAGCTCTTCTATAATCTCTTCCACACTTTTATTTGTTGTATCAATATGTATATGGGCTTCTTCATAATATGCCCGACGCCCCGCAAATTTCTCTACAAACGCTTCTATATTTTCTTTTTGAAATAATGGACGCGTTGTATCTTCACGTAGACGTTCTGCGATAACATACGGATCACAATATAAATACACAACCGTTCCGTTCTCTTTCATCCACTGGCGATTCTCTGCGCGTTCAACGATGCCACCACCAGTTGTAATGATTAAATTACTTGTAGGTAGCGAACGCAGCATTTCACTTTCGTATTCACGAAAACTGCTTTCTCCTTCTTCTGCAAAAATATCGCGAATGACCTTCCCTCGCTTCTCTTCGATTTTCTGATCTGTATCTACAACTGGAATATGAAGTTGCTTACTTAGCATCTTCCCAATTGTTGTTTTTCCGGCTCCCATAAATCCTGTTATGTAAATGGACTGCATTTTGTTACCTCTTTTCTGTCAATTTAGTCATTGTTTAATTATTTGTATTATAACGAAATATGGGCTGATGTGGTTTATTTTATATACTACTTGCGCAAATTAGTAAAAAACGTTTTGTCCTTAATTTTGTATCAAGAACAAAACGTAATGGTAATGAAACTTCTTCCTCATCGCTCTTCTACCCAGTTCATAACTCTTTTATTTGTTTTATCGTACTGAAAGTTCACCTTATAGGGACGTTTTTGTTTCGTCATACACTGCAATGTAACAAATACAATCTCATTTTCAAATGCATAATTGCCACTCGCTTCACCATTTTCATATTGAAATGAAAATACATCATTTTGTTCTTTTGCCTGCAAATCTTTCTTTATAGAGAAAACTGCTTGATCAATAATCTCTTCTAACAAAAATTTTTGCTGCGTCTTCTTATAAAATCTTTGATCAGATTGCAACATATTTATTTCATATATAAAGAATGAAAACAGTAAGAAAAGAAGAATTAATGTTCCTGGCATCGCAAATCCATCTTGTTTTCTCATGTTTTCAACTCAATCGGTGCGTAACGCGTTGCTACACCGTGATACATTTTACCGCTTATATCTTGCACATGTATAGTTAATATATTAGGTGTTAAATCATAAGAAACCAAACTTACCTTTTGTAATATAATTTCCATCCCTAGCGTATTTACTTTTCTCACGATATTATTTCCTAACACTTCATATGTTACGTTAGCACCATTACTCATTTGAAAAAGGAGTAGATCTTCTTGATTCTCTAACTCGACATCTTTCCCCATTTGACTCTCCCGAAATTCTAATTGTACTTGCTCCATGAACACATCCCATTCCCAACTATTTATTTGCTTCGAATATGGTTTCTCGATAAATAAACTATGGAGGCGCGGCATAAGGAGAAAGAAAATAGATAAAAACAATAAACATAACAGCATTTCTAGTAACGTAAATCCTGCTTCTCCCTCTCTACTTTTGGACATGGCGACATTGTTCCATTCTTTTTTGTTTGACATCTTCCCAAATTGCACAAACCTCTTCTCCTCGCCAATGCGTCTGATATAGAACACCATCTACTGTCTCCTCTTTTTGCTGCTTCGGTCGATTTTGATACATATATAGTGCTGCTTCCTTCTTCAACAATACATGTGCTTTATACCGAAATTGAATATTTTTTCTTTCTTGCATAATTAGGAGTGTTTGCGGAAGCAACAGTGACACAGCCATCATCAATAAACTTAACGATGCGAGCATTTCGAGCATAACCGATCCTTTTTGGCACTTCACGATACGTAAATCTCCCTCTCCCAAGTTGAAATACAATTTCATAGGTACGCGAGCGATAAGAAAGTAGAATTGTACCACCTTGGTTTATATTTCCATTCGCATTATAGGTCATTGGATTTGGAAAAGTATTCAAATCAATCTTTATATCACGTTCATATTCCCGAATAAAAAGGGAACGTTTGTCACCAGATTCCCAAATGCTATACATATGTTTTTCAGGGCTCCATCGTAACATATGAAGATTCCGGTGGTTTATAGCTAACTGCTGCATATACAATATATCTTGTGAAAATTGTTTTAAAAACTGTTCAATTTTTTGCCTTTCATATAATGGTGCAACGTTAAAATAAGTAACAACACTCAATATCGAAATGATGGATAGAACGAGGAGCATCTCTAAAAATGTAAATCCCTTTTGTTTCACGATTTGCCAACAACGGATACTGTACCATCGTCACTTGAAATACTAATTTGCTCCCCTTTTGGACACGTTGTGGAAGTAATGTACTTGTCTTTCACTAATTCGTCGATGGTTGGTATCTTATTATGTTGTAATTGATAAGCCTGAACTTGCGCTTCGACCGATTTTACGTAAGCATCACAACCTTTTCCTTGTACAGAAGAACGCTGTGAAATAACGTTTGGAATGATTAGTAACAGTAATACGGATATGACAACCATAACCAATAACATTTCTAAAAGTGTAAATCCTTTTTCATTCATCATTTAAACTAACCTCCTAAATAGAATTCATCATTTGAAACATTGGCATAATCATCGCTAAATACATAAGGACAACAATGATTCCGATACATGTAAACAAAAGTGGTTGAATAATGACTAAAATACGGTGAATCTTTCCTTCCATTTTTTCAATCGTTAATTCGCTATAATCTCCTAATTCTGTCGCTAAATTCCCATTCGCTTGTCCATGCGCAACCACGTAAGACAGTTCACGCTCGTAGTAACTGCTTTTCATAATAATAGAATCCAACTGTTCGCCCGCAATTAATAACTCTTCAATCCGAGTCGCTTCACATTGAAAAAACGGATGATGTTTTTGTTCGATCATTAACGTTAAGGCTTCGAGTACCGATAATCCACCTTGTAATAAGCCGCTTAATTGAACAGAGAAATAATGAGAATTTGTTAAAATAAGAAATGTTTTTATAAGGGGAATCCGAATCATAATATTCATTCTTTGAACTGGGGGAAGTTTTTGTATATAAAACACATATATACATGTTACTAAAACGGTGCAGAGAAAAAATCCTCCGATCATGTACGGAAGTATTCGAATTAAGAGCATAATATGATCGGTAAATGTGACGGAAGAGGAACGTAAGGAACTATATAATGTTTCAAATTGTGGAAGCAAAACGAAATTGAATACAGCAAGTATTCCTATTAGAAAAAGAGATAAAAATATCGGATAGCGGAGTACTTTCATCATATCTTTTTGATGTTTATCTTTTCTATACAGTAGTACACTTCCTTGTTGCAATGCGAACGAAATATCCCCATGCCGCTGTGCATAAAATAAATAACTTAATATGTCTGGATGAAACATGAGTTGGTGAAAAGCATCGTGAATACTTCGACCATTTTTTAATTCCTCTGCAATATGTTGCAATTGAATTTGCTTTTGAGAAGATAGCTGAAATTGCAAAAACTCTAACGCTTGTAAAAGCGAATAACCCTTTTCTAACAATTCTCCAAGCCTTCTTAATAACAAGACCTGTTCATGTAATCGCCACCCTTTTCGTTCAAACATAAACATCCTCTTCTAAAAAGCCTAAAGCATACCCTTTTCTTATACATGATTGCAATGTTTCATAATGATAAGTTACACGCTCTCCATTTGCTTCACGAATAGCTTGTTTCAATTCATGGCCATATAACAACTCATAAACGCTTGCTTGCCGCACTTGCCTCATTGCTTTACATAACGGTGAACATTTCCCTTTGCAAAATGGACACTTCAATTCAACAAGGCGCTGCGCTGCCACAGCGAGCAATGATTGTTCAATTTCTTGCCGCGTAATCCCATAATCCATCAAACGCAGCACAGCTCCTCTTGCATCGTTTGTATGCAGCGTTGTCATCACTAAATGTCCTGTTAAACTTGCCCGCACAGCTACTTTCGCTGTTTCTTCATCACGAATTTCACCGACTAAAATAATATCAGGATCATGGCGCAAAATCGCTTTTAAACCTGTTGTATACGTGATACCTGCTTTTTCGTTAATTTGAATTTGTAATAAACCATCCTTTCGCTTTTCGATTGGATCCTCAAGTGTAACAATTCGACGCGTTTGTCCCTTTTTAGCTACCTCTAACAAAGCGTACATTGTCGTTGTTTTTCCAGATCCAGTCGGCCCAGTAAACACGAGTAATCCATGAGAATGATGTACAAAAGAGAGAAGTGTCTTTGCAGAGCTGGGAAATAAAGAAAGCTGGGAAAGCGGTTGAACCGACGCTTGCAAGTGCAAACGAATGACGAGACTTTCTAAATACACAGTTGGCAGTGTAGAAAGACGCAAGTGCACTTCTTGTCCATCAATTTGTAAATACAATGATCCATTTTGTGGCTTACGTCTTTCCCCTATATCCATAGATGCTAAAAATTTAAAATGCGAAACAAGTCTTTCTCCAAATTCTTTTCCAATACAATGCTTCGTTACTAAATCTTTTCCAATACGCAATTGTATGACTGCATCTTCTTGCCGCGGCACGATATGTAAATCGGATGCCTGTAATGCACATGCTTCTTTCATAATTGTATTAGCAAAATGCTCAACACTATTCATAATTATCTCCTCCTCACTATGTATATACCATGGAGAGATACATAAGAAAAATCGTGACTTTCGCGTTTTCCCTTCCTCAAAAAGGAAAAATATGTTTGTGAAAATATGAACAATTTCTGAATTATTGACTAAAATTACCTATATGCAACTTTATCTGTATTATAATGTTAATATCTTGGATAAAGTGATAAAGGTGGAGATCCTCATGGAACAAGCTTTAAAAATTACAGGTGTACTATCTGATCCAACTCGTTATTATATTTATAAATATATTTCTCAAAAACATAGTTACGTAACTGTACAAGAAATCGCAGATGAATTTAATATCCATCCAAACGTAGCCCGTCTACATTTATCAAAATTAGAAGATGTTAATATGTTGAGATCTGAAACGAAGAAAACGGGAAAAGGCGGAAGACCAAGTAGATTATATGTATTATCTGAAGACTTAATTCAGCTGCAATTCCCATTTCGTGATTATCAATTATTAGCGAAAATCGCTTTTAATTCACTGCTTAGCCTCGGCGTGGCCGGTGAAAAAGCATTATATGAAACAGGCAAACAATTTGGTAAAGAAGTAATGGAACAACATATACAGCGTTTAAATGTTAATGAAGATTCATTAACATTGGAACACAAAGTTCAAATTGCAAAAGAAGCATTATCAACCGCTGGCCTATCCCCTTCATTTGAATTAAGCACAGATGGCACACAAATTTTCTATGATGTGTACAATTGCCCATTTAAAGAAGTTGCTGTTCATCATCCTGAAGAAATTTGCAATATGCATAGCGATATGATGAAGGGAATTTTTGAAATCCTATTCCCGAACATGGAATTAACACGACATGATAACTTATTAGACGGATGTAAATCTTGCAACTACAAAGTTCATCTATAATTTCTTCATATGAAAATGTGTCAAAAAGAAGTCAATCCCATTTGGCTTCTTTTCTTTTTTCGCAAATATTTACAATAGTAAGAAAAATAAACTATAATGAAGAGAGGTTTACTTTTTTTAGAAAAGGAGGGAGATTGCATGGAGCGCATGTTTCGCGTTCTCGGCTTTTGGACTGGAATTTTCTCAGTTATGTTTTACCTAGGGGATATGTACGCAACTGCACTATTATTTTTAGGACAAACAGGATTCTTCGTACTTTTAAGTTATTTAAAATTAACAGAGCGTATGTATATATACGTATTTGGGGCATATTTAACTGTTTTCTTCATTGGATTTACATACTATACAACATTTCTACTTGTCCCTGGAGCTGGGCATTAAAAAGATGGCAAATTGCCATCTTTTTTATTTTTTTCAATTACCTAGTTGACTTATAGGTTTTCTTGAAATACATTTTATATAACAGATTGAAATTAGGGGGAATCAACATGCATACACTGCTAGTCGGAATTAACATTGTGGTCATGCTTATATTAGTCGGCATATTGTATTATATGCAACGCAAGCATGTATCTTTTAATAAACGCGTATTTACTGCTTTAGGGGTCGGAATTACATTTGGTCTTATCTTACAATTTATCTATGAACCTACTTCTAAAGTTATTATTGATTCAAATAACTGGTTTAGCATAATCGGTAGTGGCTATGTAAAACTGCTACAAATGATTGTTATGCCACTAATTTTAGTTTCTATTATCTCAGCATTTACGAAGTTAAAATTAACAAAAAATCTTGGTAAAATTAGCGGACTTATTATCGGAATTTTAATTCTTACAACTGGAATCGCTGCCGCTGTTGGTATCGCTGCAAGCGCAGGGTTTGACGTTCAAGCAACTGGCTTACAACAAGGTGATGCAGAAACAGCTCGCTTAAAATTAGTGGAAGAAAAATTTAGTTCAATTGAACAAACACCCATTCCACAAAAATTATTGGAATTATTACCTACAAATCCATTTCTTGATTTAACTGGTGCACGTCCAACTTCAACAATTTCTGTTGTAATCTTTGCGGCGTTCATTGGAATTGCCTTTATCGGTGTAAAAAGAAAATATCCAGAACAAGCAGAGTTATTTAAGAAAATGCTTGATGCTGTTTATGCAATTGTAATGCGTATGGTAACGTTAATTTTACGCCTGACTCCATACGGCGTATTAGCCCTTATGACAAAAACAGTCGCTGGTAGTGATGTGAATGCTATTTTAAAACTCGGTAACTTTGTTTTAGCATCTTACGTAGCACTTATCGTTATGTTTGTTATTCACTTATTATTAATTGCTCTATCCGGTTTAAACCCAATTCAATATTTAAAAAAGGTATTCCCGGTCTTAACATTTGCCTTCACTTCTCGCTCTAGTGCAGGTGCAATGCCATTAAATATTGAAGCCCAAAAAGAGAAACTTGGTATTTCAGAAGGAATTGCCAACTTTGCCGCTTCCTTCGGGGTATCTATCGGTCAAAACGGTTGCGCAGGTATTTATCCAGCTATGCTGGCGATGATGGTCGCTCCAACGGTAGGAATTGATCCATTACAACCACAGTTTATTTTAACGTTAATCGCTGTTGTCGCTGTTAGCTCATTCGGTGTTGCCGGTGTAGGCGGCGGAGCAACATTCGCAGCATTAATCGTACTTTCAACAATGAACTTACCAATCGGAATTGTTGCTCTTGTTATCTCAGTTGAGCCATTAATTGATATGGGGCGTACAGCTCTTAATGTAAGTGGATCAATGACAGCAGGTCTTATTTCTAGTAAATGGCTTGGTGAATTAGATCATGAGACGTATAATCAAGAGGATGTAAAAAACGAAGAAGTTGCATCATAAGAAAAATTGAATTGAGACTTCCATTTTAAAAATGCTAAAAAACAAAGGACTCTAACATACTAGTGTTAGAGTCCTTTCCTGATTGTTTAATAACCTCTGCAATTCTTTTCAAGTCCAAAATAGCATCTGTACCTTCTCCATGATGAATATTATAAGACATAACTTTAATGTCAGTCTTATTACCTCTTTCGAACATTAGAGATTTTGCCGCAAGTATTTTACTGTTGTACGAGAACAGAGAAATAATGGACAGCAATAAAAGAACAGGAAAAATAAATGATTTCTTAAACAAATCTAACACTCTCTCAAAATTTTCTATGAAACCACTTTTAAAGAATAAAATACTTTCATTGTAAAAATATTGGAATTTTGTGAAATCAATGTAAAAATACTTTTGATTTGACAACCTTGAAAAACTCATATGTAAACAAAAACAATATTACCCTTTAATGGAACCTTTTATGATGAATATGATTTTCATATGAAGTTTCCATAACACATCATTATCGTTAGAAACAAAAATAGATTTCATTTTTTATTTCTCTTTACCAAATTAATTGTTTTATTATGTAAAAAAATGAGGATACATGCTCTTATATTGAACATAGTATCCTCCAATGATTATAAGCTATTGATGCATGTCAAAACTTCTTTCTATTATTCAAAACGAACCTTTTCTCGTACAAAATAAAAATTAACGTTTCACTTCACAGCCCGTCCCTTTTACAAATAGCCATTTTGCTCGCACCATTCATGAAATTGCCGCACATCTACGCCTACTAAAACAATATCTTTTAGCTCTACATCGATGTTTTGACCGTCAATCACAATTATAAAATTTGGTTCTTCCTGCTTTTCTTTTTGCTTTATAATGCCAAGTCGATTTCGATATGGCCCATCCTTTACATATGCTTTTTGTCCTGTAATATCAAAATTCAAGATTCTCACCTCTTTTACTGCGCTCAACTTGAAAATACGTTTCCTTTCATTGCACTATTTCTCTATATATATGATGAAACAGTAAAAGAGTCCTTCCTTTATTACAATTATTTTTTGTTTGTATCATTTTTGTGAATTATACGTAAAGATTAGGAGAAAACGCATTTGGAAACGCTTTCTCTGGCTTGTTTCGTGTTATAATAGAAAAGCAGAACTTCGTAAAGAGGGAGAAAAATGGATATAACAATTATTACAAAAGTAATCGAAGCATTAAAATCATATGGATTTCAAGATGTAACATACTGCGAAGAAACAAAACAGTTCTTATTTCATAATCAAACCGATATCATGAGCGGCTATGCAGAAATCACATACAGCAATCAATTTGAAAAATTTAACGTGCAAATTCATCCAATTGAAACGCACCATCAAGCAGAGTTGCAAGAAGTTGAAAAGCATATTCAATCTTGTATACGAAAAGTTGAGTATTTGAATGCACTTCTTACAGGACAAAAAAAATTAACTGACAAAATTATTATTATGTAAAAAAAGAACGTGAAGCCATCACGTTCTTTTTCATTTTCACTACTATATACCCATCTTCTCTTTCAATTGTAAACCAGTAACAGACTCTAATACATCCATTGCTTCTCCAATTGTCATATCAAAAATTGTCTTATCTTCTATATACGGAAACTGTTTAAATCGTTTTTCTAACATTTTTACTGCATCCGATGAAAATACTGCACTATCTATCCCAAATTCTGTTTCAAGCAAAACAATCCAATCTAAAATATGAAATCCTAATCCATTTACAAATGAAATGAGCTTTTCTTCAGGTTGCGCAGATAAAAATACGTAACGTTCCATTTCACCAAAAAGTTCCTCACCTAAGATTTCTGCTAATTCCTCATCATGTTCACGATTAACAATCTCTTCATACCCATAATCATCAACAAGTTCTTCTACTTCTTCTCCGTCCATACAAAGTAACTGACTACGTAGTGCATCTTTTTTAAATTCACTTTTCTGTACAACTTCTAAGAAGCTTGTTTCCCATCCTTGTTCTAATTTCATATATATAACTCCTTTATGCCTTCTTTATTTTTAAATATATATTTTTATTGAAGCTCTCTTTCGCTTTTTGATTACACAGCCTTACATGTTCAGATAAACTAGACGCCTTATATATTTTACCATTCCTATAGACTGACGGATCAATTAAGCGTTCCTTCCCACCTAGGTAACAAATATCGTACTCCTGTTCATTCTCTTCTAATAATACATTTTGGTGCAAAGTACCCAATAAATCCGTTACCTCTTCAACCTGACAATTTTTTAATTTTTGGAGCAGTGTCTCATCATCAAGAAGAAAGTCTTCAATATGTATCACATGTTTTTCTAGCGCAATTTGCAGTACATTTGTTAATACATAATAGCTATAGGAACCTAATGGATGTAAAAAGAAATCCAGTGTTTCTTTATAATACACCTCAGTAAACCACTCTGCTGCCTCTACGGTACTAAGGCAAATTTGTTGTTCACGAACAATTAATTGCTTTAAAAATGTAAAAACTTCTTGTTTTGAAATCATTCCATATGTATGTAAATCGCGAAGTGTATAATCTATACGATCCGCACATAAAGCTGGTAATGGTTGTTCCAACAGCATCCATTGTTCCCAGTTTTGAAGCATTTTAGAATCATACCCATACTTTTGTAAAATAAGAGGGATATCTGAGTTTTCAATGACTGTATCAAAAATATGTTCATGATAGTCTTCATCTTTTTTATGTAATACACGATCTACAACGTGTGAGAAAGCAGTATGTGACACATCGTGAAGCAATGCTGCAATTTGTTCCGCTTCACCCCCACCCAGCATTTTTACAAGAAGCATAACTCCAATTGAATGCTCATAACGAGTTACATTCCACTCTGGTTTTACAAGAAAACTCGCTCCAACTTGATGAATTTTCTTCAACCTTTGCATAGCTTTTGTTCGCACAAGTTCTTCTAATACGCCGTCTATTTCAAAATTACCGTATATCGTATCATAAATCTGCATGATCTATGCGTCTCCTTTATTCATGACGTATGAAATAAACTCCTCCAGTTCTCCTTGAAAAATACTCACTTCTGGTAAATGGTAAAACGTTGTTTGCAGCGGGTTGTTTTTATGGTACAAATAGACTTTCTTTTCTAAAGCAATCGCTATACCAAGCTCCGTGTGACTCCCATTTCCGCCATCTAGTAAAAGTAGAAAAACATCAGCATTTTGTATCGCTTGCTTTTCAGCCTGACCAATCTTCTGTAATTGTTCTCTATTCGTTGCTCTTTCATTTTGAGTCCAATCATATGTATGGCGCCATCCTGCTTCTTGCAATTTATTCGCTACAAATTGAACAAGATGTTTATTTTGAAAACCTGAGGCAATATAGAAATTCATATGAATTAGCTCCTTATTTATCCCGCATTAACAGGCAGTAATACTCCCACCTCAAAATTCGGCGGAAGCAAAGAAGTTAGATGGGAGATAAACTGCCTGTAAAAGCCCGATTGGTTCAACTAATAATCAGTGGGGGATGAAGAAAACCCCCACTGATTAAAGTTTCACTTTATAAAAACAGCAGGGAAACTCCTTTTTAGCGTTCACGATAATATATAGAGGAAGATCTTGCAACAGCTCGCAAAAAAGGCCCCACCTTCAAAACTTACTTTGCGTTTAAGTGGTTGGATGCCTGATGGTCCTCTTTTATTTTTTGTTTTTTATCACTTTCATCGGCTAACATTTCTAACTCAGCTGTTATTTCCGATTTTTGCAAGTTTCGTTCTTGTGAAAATTTCCTTGAAATGTAAACAATAACACTACCAACATACAAAACAAAACATATAATCAGAGCAGTATTTTCATAGAGACTCAGCTCCAACACAGTCACTCCTAATCCATTCGTATTTTCACGCTCAAAGAACTGGAATTTCCCTATTAAATCTCTGTTATTGTAACATAAATACAGCAATTCTTCGAACCTTTCATTCTACTAAAAAAGACATGATTTTTTAAAATCATGCCTCTGTAATATATTTCATAATGGTCTGTACTGCTTCTTTCCCACTATACTTTTTTAATTCTTTTTTATACTTTGCACAATTATGATTTAACTCTTGTATATGCTCCATAAGGGATTTCACTGTTACATTTTCTTCATATAAAACCGATGCATACCCTTGTCTTTCAAACGATTGTGCATTCAAAATTTGATCACCGCGGCTTGAAGCTTTCGGTAATGGAATTAAGATCATAGGCTTTTGCAATGTTAAAAATTCAAAAATTGCATTTGATCCAGCACGTGAGATGACAAAATCCGTTACCCCTAATACATCTGGTAATTCTCCGTGTACATATTCAAATTGTCTATACCCTTCTATGCTTTGTAACTTCTCATCTAGATTTCCTTTTCCGCATAGGTGAACAACTTGATAATTTTTAAGAAGCTCTGGCAATGCTTCTCGTACTGTTTCATTGATTTTCTTCGCTCCTAGACTCCCGCCCATAACCGTGATAACGGGTTTTCTAGCATGGAATCCAAGAAAGTGTAATCCTTTTTCACGATTTCCACGTAGCACTTCTTCCCTCACAGGTGAACCTGTATAAACCACCTTTTCTTTTGGCAAATGCTGCGCAGCTTCTTCAAACGTAATAAATATTTTCGAAGCAAAGCGGAGTGCAATTTTATTCGCTAGCCCTGGCGTCATATCGGACTCATGTAACAAAACTGGAACACGGTTTAGCCATCCACCAACTACTACTGGTACAGATACAAAACCACCTTTTGAAAAAATAACATCCGGTTTTAATTTTCGTATTCGCACATAAGCATCCATTACACCCTTCATAACCAGAAAAGGATCTTTTATATTTTTCAAATCAAAATAACGGCGCAACTTTCCGCTCGCTATACCATAGTACTGAATTCCTTCGTTCTCTATAATTGTTTTTTCAATCCCTTGATAAGAACCAATATAAGAAATATCCCAGCCCTTTTCTTGCAAATGTGGAATAATTGCTAAATTTGGCGTCACATGCCCCGCCGAACCACCGCCTGTAAAGACTATTCTTTTCATACGCCTCCCCCTTCTACACTATAGTACACTAAAATATCGTGCTTCGGGGTGAGCAAATACCATCGCCGTTACAGATGCTTCCGGCTCCATCATAAATCCTTCTGTTAGTGAGATACCGATTTCCTCTGGCTGAATTAAGCGAAATAGTTTTTCTTGATCAGCAAGTTCTGGACAAGCCGGATAACCAAAAGAAACACGAATTCCTTGATATTTTGTACGGAAGCGCTCTTCCATCATCATCTCCGGTGAATCTGGAATTCCAAAGCGATCACGAATTAACATATGTGTTTTCTCAGCGAGTCCCTCTGCTAATTCCAGCGCTAATGATTGAATCGCATGACTGCGCAAATAATCTCCTTTCTCCTTCCACTCATCCGCAATATCACGAACACCTTGCCCCACTGTAACAGATAAAAAGGCAACATAATCCATTTCATCACCGACAGGTCGCAAGTAATCCCCTAAAGTACGGTACGGTGCTTTCACTTGTCTTGGGAATGAAAAACGCTCTAATGCACGTGTATGATCTTCTGGATCATAAATAATGATAGTTTGTCCATCACTTTGAGCAGGGAAAAATTGATAAACAGCTTTTGGACGCAGCCAAGATTGACCTTCTTGTAATAGTTCATCAATTAAATTGTTTAATTCATGCGCCCGCTTATCTCCTTCCTTAAGCAGTTTTTTCACATTTCCTTTTAAACCAAGATGATGTCCAATTAACATTTGTCTGTTTAAAAATGGCGCAAGATGTGAAACTGGGATATCACGAAGTACGACCCGCTTTGTTGAGTCTGGTATCATAACCTCCGCTGGCGCCAACGGTTCGATTACAGCTGGCAGTTCCGCTTTTTTCTCCTCTTGTTTCACAACAACATGAAGATGACGATTCTTTTTTTCCTGCTTCATTTTTTCTCGTTCTTCTTCTTTTTGTAGTCGATTAATAAGATCAAGTCCTGTCATCGCATCGCTTGCATATAACACGAGTCCATTATAAGAAGGTGAAATACGGTTATCTGTAAACTTTCTTGTCAATGCCGCTCCACCTACAACAATTGGAATATCAATATTTGCTGCTTGCAAATCTTCAGCAGTCGCTACCATTTGTTGCGCCGATTTTACTAATAATCCAGAAAGTCCGATAATATCTGGTTTCTTTTCTTTTACCTCTTGAACAATGCGATCAGAGCGGACATTGATTCCTAAATTGACAATATCATAGCCATTGTTCGATAAAATAATTTCTACAAGATTTTTACCAATATCATGTACATCACCTTTTACAGTTGCTAGTAATACTTTTCCTTTTTTCGCACTATCACTAGATTCCATATACGGCTCTAAATACGCAACAGCAGCTTTCATACTTTCTGCACTTTGTAATACTTCAGCAACGATAAGCTCATTATTATTAAACAAACGACCTACTTCGTCCATTCCGGTCATAAGCGGACCGTTAATAATATCAAGCGGCTTTCTTTCTTCTGTAAGCGCGAGACTTAAATCTTCCTGTAACCCTTGCTTTGTTCCTTCTACAATATAATTTGCTAACCTTTCATCAAGCGTTAATGTTTCTTGTATGACCACTTCTTTTTTCTTCGCAACCCGATAAAAGTTCGTAAATTCTTCTAGTGTTTCTTTCGTTGTTTCGAATAATAGTGCATCTGCAAGTTCCTTTTCCTCTTCTGGAATGGATGCATAGCGTTCTAGTTTTTCCGTATTAACAATCGCGTAATCAAGTCCAGCCTTTGTTGCATGATATAAAAAGACAGAGTTTAGCACTTCACGACCAGCCGGCGGCAAACCAAACGATATATTACTTACTCCTAAAATCGTTAAGCACTCTGGCAAAGCTTCTTTAATAAGACGAATTCCTTCTATTGTCGCTTTCGCAGAGCCAATATATTCTTCATCACCAGTTCCTACCGGAAAAACGAGTGCATCGAAAATAATATCCGATGGACGTATACCGTATTTCTTCGTTAATAATTCGTAACTTCTCTTTGCGATTTCTAATTTTCTTTCAGCGCTAACTGCCATGCCATCTTCATCAATCGTCCCAACTACAATTGCGGCACCATATTTGTGGAGGAGCGGCGCTACTTTCTCAAAACGCTCTTCTCCGTTTTCTAAATTAATAGAGTTAATAACACCCTTTCCTTGTATATAAGTAAGAGCTTTCGCCATTACATTTTCATCCGTTGAATCAATCATAATTGGAACCTTTAATACTTTCGTAACCTCCGCTAAAAAGTTTTCCATATCTTCCACTTCATCACGGTCAGGATCCGCCATACAAATATCAATAATATGAGCATTTTTCCTCACTTGCGCCCTTGCAACTTCAGCAGCCTCTTCAAAGTTCCCTTCTGCTACTAACCGTTTGAATTTGCGTGACCCAATCACATTCGTTCTTTCACCAACAAATAACGGCCTCATAGAATCATCATATTGCAAAGCTTCTAAACCACTAATCCCATGACCTTCTCGCTCATGATTCTCACGTGGCCTGAGAGACTCAAGTGAAGCTTTTATCGCTCTTATATGATCAGGCGTCGTCCCGCAGCAACCACCAATAATATTAATCCACCCTTCTTCAGCAAACTGTTTCACCTTTTCTGCAAGTGAAGTTGGTGATTCATGATAATGTCCATCCTCGTCTGGAAGACCAGCATTTGGATAACAAGAAATATAACACTCTGAGAGATCCGATAAAGAACGGATATGTTCGCGCATAAATTCTGGTCCTGTAGCACAGTTTAAGCCGACAGATAATGGTTTCATATGCTCAACTGATAAATAAAATGCCTCGATTGTTTGCCCTGCTAAAGTCGTTCCCATTGGTTCTATCGTTCCTGAAATCATAAGCGGAACCGTATGATTCGCTTCCACAAATGCTTGCTGAATCCCTAAATACGCCGCTTTCACGTTACGCATATCTTGGCTCGTCTCTACAAGCAATACATCAACGCCGCCCCGTAATAAGCCCCGTGCTTGTCTAGTATAAGCTTCAATTAGTTCTTCAAATGTTCCCCCCCCTGTTACACTGATCGCTTTTGTCGTTGGCCCTATCGCACCTGCTACATATACTTCTTTACCGCTCTCCTTTACCGCTTGTTTTGCTAGAAACGCCGCTCTTTCATTTAACTCCTCATCTAAATGAGACAGCTTATAATCATGCAGTACGATATTCGTAGCACCAAACGTATTTGTTTCGATAATATCCGCACCCGCTTCAATATAAGCTTTATGGATACCTAAAATAACATCTGGCCTTGTTTTTACTAAGTATTCATTACACCCCTCGTATTCTTCGCCGCCAAAATCTTCTGCAGTTAAATCCGCCTGCTGAATCATGGTTCCCATCGCGCCATCTAATATTAAAATATCATGGTGTAATCTTTCTTCTATTAGTCTCATCAGTTGATTCCCTCTTTCACTTCTTGCTTTTCTTTCACATACTTAACGAGATTTTCTGTAATTTCATATTTTAAAAATGGTGTAATGAGATAAATACCATTAAAGTATTTCATCGCGGCATCAATTAATTCTTGTGAAATATGAATTCCTTCTTCAATTGCAGACTCCTGTGTTTCATGCCCATCCATTCTCTGTCTTACTTCCTCAGGCAATGTAATGCCTGGCACCTCAAAATGAAGAAAATCAGCATTACGCTTACTTACTAAAGGCATAATTCCAATAAAAATCGGCTGTTCTAAATGCTTTGTCGCCTGGTATACTTCTTCAATTAGGGCTATATCGTAAATTGGCTGTGTTAAGAAATACTCCGCACCAGCTGCAACCTTTCTCTCCATTCGCTTCACCGCTGCTTTTAAATGTCTCACGTGAGGATTAAAAGCTCCTCCAACAGAAAACCTTGTCGCAGGACCGATGGACTTTCCTAAAATGGATCGACCATCATTCATTTCTTTAATCATTTTAATTAATTCAATAGAAGACATATCATATACAGAAGTCGCTCCTGGGAAATCTCCAACTCGAGCTGGATCACCTGTTAAAGCTAATACTTCTTCCATTCCTAAGGCTGATAAACCAAGTAGATGAGATTGCAAACCAATGACATTATGATCACGGCACGTTAAATGCGTCAGTACTGGAATATCATGCTTCGTTAATAATGCCCCCATTGCCATATTTGAAATACGTGGGGATGCTAACGAGTTATCTGCTAATGTAATAGCATCTGCTCCCGCTCTTTTTAACGCCCTTGCCCCTTCAAAAAAGCGCTGTGTATCCAATGTTTTTGGTGGATCTAGCTCGACAACAACTGTCGTTTGCTTCTTTGCTTTCTCCGCGAGCGTAATATGAGTGCGAGAACGTTTTGTTTGTGTATGAATCACTTGCGGTCTGTGCACGATTTGCTTTTCTTTAACAGGCGTTAGGTTGGCGATTCCACGTTTCATCCCTTCTATATGCGCTGGCGTTGTACCACAACATCCCCCAAGTAGCCGAATCCCCTGTTCAATAAACTTCGGTGTCATTGCTTCAAAATAAGCAGGACTCCCTTCATATACGTAGCGCCCTTCCACATAGTTTGGAAGACCTGCATTAGGATAAGCTGACAAATAACCGTTCTTTGGAATCGATATCATCTTGAAAGCTTCCGTCATATGAAGCGGTCCTAACTGACAGTTTAAGCCGACTATATTTGCACCGTAATCTAAAAGCCGCGTTAATATTTCATTTACATCATTCCCATTTTGCGTTGTGCCAGCTTCATGAAGCGCTAGCTGCGCAATAATTGGAATATCCGTTTGCTTCCTTAGCACTTTCACTGCATGTAGTAATTCAAATTCATCATAAAAAGTTTCAAGTAATAGCCCATCCACATGTTCTTCTATTAATGCCCCAGCTTGCTCAAGCAACATAAATTCCCGTTCCATGTCAGTCGTTGTGACCGCACCGATATGTTTCATCCCACCAATTGTCCCTAAAATAGCATTCTTATCTGTCACGGCTGCTTTCGCCAGTTTTACCGCCGCTCTATTAATTTGAACAACCTGATTTTCTAAGCCATATGTACGCAATTTTGCTTCATTTGCACCATACGTATTTGTTTGAATCACATCTGCACCAGCAGCTATATATTGTTTATGGATAGATATAATTAAATCTGGATCTGATAGATTTAATTCTTCAAAACTACTTTGCAAACCATGAGAATGTAATAACGTACCAACTGCTCCATCACCAATAACAATTCCTTTTGATAATAAATCTAGAACTTTCACTTATCTCCCTCTTTTCTATTAATATAAAAACCCCCTCTTCACCTTGAAGAGGGGGACATCATCAATCCTCCTCTTATCATGCAAAACAAATTGTTTTGCAGGTATTAGCACCGTTTCAAACATTTCGTTTGAAGGTTGCCGGGTTTCACAGGGCCTTTCCCTCCACCGCTCTCAATAAGAGTTTGTCTTTATATTTTTTTATGTAATTAAAAGGAAATACGTTCCCCTTTTATATAAATCCAGTTTGATTCTCCAACATATAAGTCGCTGCCACGAAGAACAAAAGGTGACCTACACTCGTTTTCTCTCTTTGTTTTAACTTCGCATGGAGCAAGAAGAGAATGTGACAGCTTCCATGCATAGACGGATGCTCTTCTCACCTAAAAAGAAAGATTGTATACCGTTTTTTTAATTTGTATTTATATAGCAAACTTTGTTAATTTTTTCATAAATTTAGCATGAGATAGACTAAAAGTCAATGGAATTAACAGAAAAATAAAAAATATTTAAAATAAAGTTGCAATTCAATCATTTTTTATTGTAAAGTTAAAAACATAATAAAATTTCATACAAACTATTCTTATCTAGAGAGGTAGAGGGACTGGCCCTATGACACCTCAGCAACCATTAACACGTTCGTTAATAAGGTGCTAATTCCAGCAAATTGTGAAAAGATTTGACAGATAAGGAGAAGACTATATTTACATGAAAGCCTTCTTCTTAGAAGGCTTTTTTTATTTTTATCAAGGAGGAATTTCACATGTCAACAATCGAAACAAAACTAGCTCAAATCGGAAATCGAAGCGAAACTACAACAGGAACGGTTAATCCCCCTGTTTACTTTTCAACGGCTTATCGTCATGAAGGAATTGGAAAATCAACAGGTTTTGATTATTCACGAACTGGAAATCCAACACGTGGTCTTTTAGAACACGCAATTGCCGATTTAGAAGAAGGCGAACAAGGCTACGCCTGTAGTTCTGGAATGGCAGCTGTTCTTCTTGTTCTTTCTTTATTCCGCTCTGGAGATGAACTTATCGTATCAGAAGACTTATACGGAGGAACCTATCGTTTATTTTCGGAACATGAAGAAAAGTGGAATATTCGATGTAGATACGTAGATACACAATCTATAAAACAAATAGAAAAAGCTATCTCTTCTCAAACAAAAGCTATTTTTATAGAAACACCAACTAATCCATTAATGCAAGTAACAGATATTACAGCTGTAGCAGCCGTCGCAAAAAGACATGGATTACTTTTAATTGTCGATAACACTTTTTACACCCCATACATCCAACAACCATTAACTGAAGGCGCAGATATTGTGCTTCACAGTGCGACAAAGTATTTAGGTGGTCATAATGATGTCCTAAGTGGCCTTGTCGTTGCAAAAGGCCAAGCACTTTGCGAAGAACTTGCTCACTATCATAACGCTTCTGGTGCTGTATTAAGTCCATTTGATTCATGGTTATTAATTCGCGGTATGAAAACATTGGCTCTTCGCATGAAACAACATGAAGAAAACGCAAAGAAAATCGTTTCTTATTTAAATGGAGAGGACGGTGTAACCGATGTTTTTTATCCAGGAAGGGGCGGCATGATTTCGTTTCGCCTTCGCGATGAAAAATGGATAAATCCTTTCTTACAATCTTTATCGCTAATTACCTTTGCAGAAAGCCTTGGCGGAGTTGAAAGTTTAATGACGTATCCAGCAACACAAACACATGCAGATATCCCAGAAGAAGTGCGTACAGCACGCGGTGTATGTAATCGTCTCCTTCGTTTCTCCGTCGGCATTGAAAACGGGGAAGACTTAATTCAAGACTTAAAACAAGCAATTAAACATGTGAAAGAAGGTGTAAAAATATGAGTTATTCCTTAGATACACTCTTACTTCATAACAAATATAAACATGACCCACAAACAGGTGCTGTTAACGTTCCCATCTATAATACATCAACATTTCATCAATTTGATGTAGATACCTTTGGAAAATACGACTACAGTCGATCCGGTAATCCAACGCGAGAAGCACTAGAAGATATTATTGCTTTACTAGAAGGGGGAACAAAAGGATTTGCCTTTGCATCTGGAATCGCAGCAATTTCCACTGCCTTTCTTCTTTTATCACAAGGCGATCATGTTCTTATTTCTGAAGATGTATATGGAGGGACTTATCGCATTGTAACAGAAGTTCTATCTCGTTATGGGGTTTCACATACATTCGTTGACATGACCAATCTAGAAGAAGTAAAACAAAATATTAGACCGAACACAAAAGTCTTTTACGTTGAAACACCGTCCAATCCATTATTAAAGGTAACCGATATTCGCGCTGTTTGCGAATTAGCAAAATCCACCGGTGCACTTACATTTGTTGATAACACATTTTTAACACCGTTATTCCAAAAACCAATTGAACTCGGAGCGGATGTTGTACTTCATAGCGCGACAAAATTTATTGCAGGGCATAGTGATGTTACAGCTGGATTAGCGGTTGTAAAAGATGAGGAGCTCGCTAAAAAACTCGGCTTCTTGCAAAATGCATTTGGCGCTATATTAGGACCACAAGATTGTTCTCTCGTTCTTCGCGGCCTGAAAACATTACACGTACGTCTCGAACACTCAGCAACAAATGCAAATAAAATTGCACATTACTTACAAAAGCACTCAAAAATTCAGAATGTGTATTATCCTGGATTAGAATCACACCTAGGCTATGACATACAACAATCACAAGCACAATCTGCCGGTGCTGTTCTATCTTTCACGCTGCAATCTGAAGATGCGCTGCGACAGTTTTTATCTCAAGTTAAACTTCCTGTATTTGCAGTAAGTCTAGGAGCTGTGGAATCCATCCTTTCCTACCCTGCAAAAATGTCACATGCAGCATTATCACAAGAAGCACGTGATGAAAGAGATATTTCCAATTCATTGCTCCGTTTATCAGTTGGCCTTGAAAATGCAGATGATTTAATTGCCGATTTTGAAAATGCACTTTCTTATGTCGAAGAACCTGTAAATGCATGAGAAAGTTTTATTCAAACAATTTCCATTTAACATCTCAATAAAGTGAAACTTTAATCAGTGGGGAGTTTCTTCATCCCCCACTGATTATTAGCCCTCACCAATCGGGCTTTTACGGGTAGCTCGCTCCCCACCTATCTTCCTCGTTTCTCTCTGAATCTTGAGGTAAGGGTCTTACTGCCCGCAAATAGCTGGATAAAATGTGGCACATTGTAATAAAAAAAAGGATAGACCAAGCAGATTACATCTGTTTGGTCTATCCTTTTTTTACTAAATCTACAAAAATGAGATCATTATATGTACTTACCAACTTTCATCAAAACAACAAATTCTATTTGAGATAGCAAACCATCAATATATCATCTCCATAGGAACCATCTTCATATTTAATTTAATTTAATTTGATTTGATTTCTTTTCCAGCCTTCTTTTCATCCAAATTTCATATTCTATATAAGAGCCCAAAAACATTTTTCTTATTATTTTAAAAATTTTGTATATTTATTTGAAAGAACAAAAAAATCATGATAAAATCGTGTTATAAATGTATCTGCATCTTTAAACATATTGTAATTTTCATCAAAAAATATCTTGTTACAAAACGTACAAATTTTGCAAAGTTATTTACATCACGTTCTCTTTTCTTACAATTTCTTTACTTTAGAACATTTTTTCTGCAACAACTATTTTCTTTTCTTTAGATTTTTGGTATGTATAGTATGGGTATAACAGCTCGCATGGAGGTGGAAAAAAACATGTTAGAAACCTTTCAAAAGGAATTAGAACTATACGAAAATAATGCAGAATTATTGAAAGTTCTTGCTCACCCTGTTCGTTTATGTATCGTAAAAGGTTTAATCGAACGCGGTCCAAGCAATGTTTCGACAATGTACACAGGCTTAAATATGCCACAATCCACAATTTCACAGCATTTAGCGAAATTAAAAAGCGCTAAAATTGTTTCTAGTGAAAGAAAAGGATTAGAGATTTACTACAAAGTAGAAAATGAAACAATCATTCAACTTGTTCGTGTATTACTAGGTTAGGGGTAACCAAAAAGAAAAGGGCGTATTCTATATTTTTCATCTCATATCTTTAATATAAATATATATCATGAGAGAAAATATACAATACTACATATCCTAAAGTCGTATCAAAAAAACAAGACGCAGAATCATTCTGTGTCTTGTTTTTTCTATATAGGTAAATACTGCTTTACATCAAAATATAACATTCCTTTTTTTTGCATAACAACATCAAAAGCATCGCTCATCCCTCCATGTAAAATCATAGAACGAATCGCCCTGTTTTGTTTCTGTTTCTCAGAAAAAGGATCGGAATCTTGATGACTAGCAAGCTGTTCTAATATACCTGCTGCAAGCAAAAATTCCCTTTGTTTTGTATGCCACACTGTATGTAGATTGTTCTCTTCTCCTATTTCCTTCAATTCATCCCAATGAATATGTGTTGTTATATCCATTTCACCTGGATACTCGAGCGGATTCCGAATGAGCCTATGGTTATAATACCCCCTTAGACTCCCTTCATGGCGCGCAGGATGCATCCACTCCGCCATTGTATATCCATAATCAACTGTGATGAATAAGCCTTCCTCGAGCCACCTTGCAACTTCTTGCACATATTTCCCCATTGCTATTGGTACTTCAAATCGCTGCCCTTCAGAAAGCTGAATATGACGTCTCCGGAGGTAACTACTTATTCTTTCTTCTATCGGCCTTAATACTTCTATAAGCTTTTCTTCATCTGTATACGTAATCCGTACTTCATACAAATTTCCATCTCGCTTCTCAACCACTTTAACAGGAAATGCATCAAACAATTCATTTGAAAAAACAACTCCTGTAAAAGACTCACCTAACTCCTCATAAGATTTATACTGCGAAACATTTTGAAATGACTCAAGTTGACGTTTTTGTAACTTTCTATGGAAAGGACTCACTTCAATAATAGAATACTGTAAATCTGCAAAAGTCTCCGGAGATAACTGCCTCCATTCTTGTAAAACAGCATAGGCAAATCTCCCTGTTCCTCCACCAATTTCACAGATGTTTGGAGGGATTTCTCCATTTTTGGCAAGACGAATAAAAAAACGTGCGAATGTCTTTGCAAATACAGAAGAAATATTGCTACTCGTAAAAAAGTCACCATTCCTTCCAATCTTCTCACGTTCTTTCATATAGTATCCGCACTCCTCATCATATAGTGCAAGGTTCATGTATGTGCTATATGAAATCGAATAATCCTTTTCTTTCTCCATCCATTTTCTTAAAATGAACTCCATCCCCATATAGCTCCTTATTGTAAAAATGGATTATTTTCTTTCTCAAAACCAATATTTGTTTCTGGTCCATGTCCGCATAATACTGCCGTTTCATCTGGCAGTATAAATAATTTTTCTTCAATGCTTCCAATTAATTCCGCAAAACTTCCGCCTGGTAAATCTGTTCGACCAATACTCATTTGGAATAATACATCACCTGAAAATACAGCATTCGCCTCTTTACAGTAATATGAGATGCTGCCTGGAGAATGTCCTGGCGTCTCAAACATTTCAAATGTAAAAGATCCAATTGTTAATGTTCCTTCTCCTTCAATAATTTCATCAGCCGGTTTCGCTGTAATGCTTCGATTCATCATAAAGATTTGTGAACCATTGACATTCGCATCACCTAGCCAATCTGCTTCCTCTTTATGTACATACACCGGGATATGAAAAGCATCTCTCACAGCATCAACTGCACCAATATGATCGAAATGAGCATGTGTTAATAAAACTGCTAATGGTTTTAATTGTTCTTCTTGTAAATACGTTACAAGCTTCTCTCCTTCACTACCTGGATCAAAAATAATACATTCTTTTTGATCATTGCTTAAAATATATGCATTTGTTTGTAATGGCCCTAACGGCATTTGCATCCATTTCATTTTTAAATCTCCTCCAGTTGTTGAACTCACTTTTATGATACAACATTTCTTTCCCTTAGGAAAAGAAACGATGCTGTCTCGACAATCATTTCTAAAACATGTACAATAAAAAAGAATAAATATTGCAAAAACTCAAACGAAAGAATGAGAGAGCAGAGGGGGATCATATATGGGTCTTGTTATCATTTTTGCGCTAGTCACTCTGTTAGCTGTATTCGCAACTCTTAGAACGTTACGTGAAAAAAATCTACTTGCGGGCGGCTTTGCCATTGCAACCGTACTTGTTTTCGGATGGTTTACAATTATGACTGTCCTTAATAGCGGGTACCCACCTGCTACTTAATTTACTTACCGTTCTATTCTTCATCAAGATTTTGCATAAAAAGAGGAAGGGGTCTCCCTTCCTCTTCTCATTATCATGCAAGTATCAGTAGTCGCACCTTCATTTCGATTCGTCCTCACTGATTACCTTCTTTTTACTTCATAACCTCATATTTATGCTTCTTCACAAGCCAAGCTCCGCCAATTACACCTGCATCATTACCAAGCGTTGCAATCGCGAGCTTCGTGCTCTTAACAGCACGTGAAAATGCATATTGTTCAAAATAGCGCTGAATTGGTTGTAACAATGCATCACCAGCTTTAGATACACCACCGCCAATTACAATCTTTTCTGGATTTAACGTACTAGAAAGGTTTGCTACAGCTAGTCCTAAATAAGAAGCTACTTTTTCTACAACTTGTCCCGCTAAAACATCACCTTGTCCAAGTGCTTCAAACACATCTTTAGATGTAATACGTCCCTCTTCTTCTAACATAGAGCGAAGTACACTTGGTTCATCTGAATTTTGTAATTTTTGCATAGCAACACGTACGATACCTGTTGCAGATGCTACTGTTTCCAAACATCCAGATTTCCCGCAATTACAAGGAAAGGCATTTTCTGTTACGACTGTAATATGTCCGATTTCACCAGCAGCACCGCTTACACCGTGCACGATCTCACCATTTGCAATTACACCGCCGCCAACACCAGTTCCAAGTGTCATGCAAACTAAATCTTTCGCTCCTTCACCAGCACCTTTCCACATTTCGCCAAGCGCTGCTAAGTTTGCATCATTATCAACTACAACAGGTAATCCTGTTTCTACTTCTAATAAATCTTTTAATGGATAGTTTTTCCACCCTAAATTAACTGCTTCATAAATCATACCAGAAGCGACATGCACAGGCCCAGGAGCACCCATACCAATACCAATTAACTTACTTTTTAATTCTCCTAGTTCCTCTAACTTTTTATCAATTGCTTTCGCTACATCTAATGTAATATGCTTGCCTTGCTCACTTGTATTCGTTGGGATTTCCCACTTATGTAAAATTTCACCGTACACATTAATAAATGCTAATTTAATCGTTGTCCCGCCAAGGTCAACACCAACTAACCACTTTTCTTCCATTTTTGCTAACCTACCTTTATCTAATTCTTGCTCATCTCTTTTTGAATCTCTTGCTTCAATAAAAATAAAGCTGTTTGATAGTCTTTTGGCTCAATCAGCTGTGATTGATTTAATTCACGCAATTCATCTTGCATTAATTGTAAATCAGCGATTCGATCACCTGTGTAAATGATTGTTCCAAATTTTTTTAGCAATTGCTGAATATCATAAATTGATATCATTTCATCACCCTCTATGTCCACTTATTATGGAAATATAATAAGAAAACGTTCACATATTTTATTATAATAAACAAGAAAAAGTCTCGTCAATTTTTATTTGTCTATACAAGTCTACTTTGAACAATTGTTTCTTTTTCTGTAATAATTTTTTGTACATTTTGATCAAATGACTCTGTTGGGATATAACTCACAATTTGAAAACCAAAAGCTAATGATAGCGTTTTCCCTTCATACTGTACAAGATAACGATCATAATAACCACCACCGTACCCAATGCGTTCTCCTCGTCTTGTATATGCAACTCCAGGTACAAAAAGAAGATCAATTTCATTTGCCTCTGCTTCTACTGTTAGCGCAGGAATGGGTTCACGCAAGCTCATATATACTGTTTCTAATTGATTAAAATTTGTAATTTGACGAAAGGTCATCGTTCTTGTCTCTCTATTACACTTTGGTACAACAACCTTTTTACCTTCTCGCCATGCTTGTTCGATAATTACATATGTATTGACTTCATGTTCCATCGAAAGAGTAATCCCGATTGTTTCCGATTCTCTCCACTCTTTTTGTTCATATAAAGAAAACACGATTTGTTCTGATAAAGTTTTGTGCTGTTCTTTCGATAAAGAATTCATTTGTTCTACTATTTTCTTACGTAAACGTACCTTCTCCTCTTTCACACGCTTTTCCCCCTATAAAGTGATCTTTACTTAGTTTAAAATTATAATCGTAAAAATGAATTACGTTCTTGTGAACAGTTTATCATTTTTTTCATGTATCATCACTTTTCAATCAGGGTTATAACCATAGTAAAAAAAGAAACAGTAGGAAATATTCCTACTGCTTACTTTGTTTCACGGTGTAACGTAGACTTCTTGTCACGCTTGCAATACTTTTTAAGCTCAAGGCGCTCCGTGTTGTTACGTTTATTTTTCTTTGAGATATAGTTACGATCTCCGCATTCTGTACATGCTAGAGTAATATTCACACGCATTCTTATTTCCCTCCAGTCACTAATAACTTAAATCAGACTATACTATAATACCACTTTTAAAATAAAAATTCTACACCTTTTGATATTGTCTAATTTTTTCTATAAGAGTTTTCATATTTTCCTTTGCTATTACTGGGTTTCTCGCATGTGAATATACAAGAAATTTTGGATATTTTGCATCAGAAACAATATAAGACCACTCTTTTTCTGTATATTTAAACTGGATTCCCTCTAATACTTCAACCTCCCTTTTTTCCATATCTTGCAATAACATTCCCATTACTTTTCCTTTCTCTTTCCACGAACAAACAACTTCATCACATAATAAGTAAAGGGGCAGCGATTGCTCTAACATCATCGACAAAGTGTTTCCTTGCCTAGCAATTAGTTCGAATAATTTCCCAATTCGATATAAAATATCTCGTTGCCACCTCATCTGAAACTTACTTTGTTCACCGTACATATAAAAAAGAAGATAGCACTCACCTAATTTTAACGATAATGGATAAACACTTCCTGTCGTCTCAAGTAATAAATCAGGTACATCGATTTCTTCACAATTTGCACTTTGGTAAATCCCACCATGGTTATCATATAATTCAAATTTATTTCCTTGTTCATAAAACATAAGGGCCATATGAGCTCTACTTGATTTCATTAACAATTTCACATGTTCTTTTTGCTCGTTAGCATAAATCCATGTAATCGTACAACCAAGTTTTTTTAAGAAGGATATAAGTAAGGGCTGAATCATTTCATCTCTCTTATTAATGAGAAGGTGAAATTTTTGCTTTCGTATCGTTTCGATATCTAAATGCGCTAAAACAGATTCAACATATTTTTCTAAACAAACATGTACCGTTTCATTTCGTCCCATGCCTTTATCATATACGTAATGAAATGCTTCTGACGTATACAAATGTTCCATTTCTTTTTGCTGTTTATATGATAACCGTATGCCATCCTTACCATATAGTTGCATGACAATTCCTTCTTCTTGTTCAAAGCGAATAAAAACGCCCCCTGCACATCCGAGCTCATGAATTGCATATTGAAAAGCTGAATCGTTCATTTCTTGACATTCCATCGTATACAAGCCAACACCATGAATGGCATGTAGAAATAGCTTTTTAAAAACACTAATTTCTACATCCTCATAGCCTCCAACCAATATACGCTCCCCTTTTGAAAAAAGAGAACCATATGCCATTGCAACTTTCACAACAACTTGAGGTGTCATTTCTATATTACTCCTACCTACTATCCTACTTTTCTGTAACCAACCTGAGTTTTTTTCATTTTCAGTAATTCCTGACGAGTCAATAATAGAATGACTATCAATTACTTTACCCGGCCATAGTTTTCCACTTTGTTGTATCACTGTATTTTTTCCAATCTGGCAATGATCTGCGACCACACTTTTCTCAAATAAAGTAACATCATCTTTAATCATCGTATTTTCTCCAACGGTCGCTTCTACTAACTCACAGCGTTTTCCTACATACGTATGGGCAAGAACAATACTTTTTTGAAGGTGCGTATAATCTGATATAGTGCTGTGCTTACCAATAATTGAATACGGCTCAATTATCACCCCAGTCCCAATGGTCGCTCCTTCTCCGATGAAAGATGGCCCACGCATTTTTGTTCCCTTTTCAATAGTTACTCCTTCTCCCATCCAAACCATCGGTAGTACTTCCGTATAAGAAATCGGTACCTGTACTTTCTTTGTAAGCAAATCAAACTGAGCCTGCCGATATTGATCTAACGTACCAATATCTAACCAGTATCCTTCCGCTTCATATCCAAAGAGCGCTTTTTTATTTTCTAACAAAGGAAATACATGCTGACTAAAATCAAAAAACTGCGCTGATGAAATATAAGAAAAAATTTCGGGATCCATAATATAAATCCCTGTATTTACAATATTTGAAATCACTTCATTCCAGCTCGGTTTTTCCATATAACGTATAATTTCACGCTCTCTATTCATAACGACTGAACCAAATGACAGTGGGTTTTCCACTTCCTTCACAAACATCGTGACCAACCTATTCTTACACTTATGAAATTCAATTCCTTTCGATAAATTAAAATCCGTCAATGCATCTCCACTAATTACAACAAATGGCTCATCTAAAAACGCTTCTGCTTGTTTAATGCTTCCTGCCGTACCAAGTGGTGGTGAATCTTCAAAATAGTGTAACTTTACTCCCCATTTACTTCCATTACCAAAATATCGCCTAATAGCCGTACTCATATATTGAACTGTAATTGCAATCTCATGAATACCATGCCGTTTTAGTAACTCAATATTGTATTCCATAACTGGTTTTTCAAGTAATGGTAACATCGGCTTTGGAAGCTTACATGTTAACGGTCTAAGACGTCTTCCTTTTCCTCCAGCTAAAATAACCCCCTTCATATACATTCATCCTCCACTTTTATAATGTTGAACGACCTTGTATATCATATGTATGTCACTTATGTAGAAATTAACCTTTTCACTTCACTGAACCTCAATAGTAAGCGCTTACTTTATAATTTAATAAGGGAAAATCATAAAGTGAATCTTGAATCAGTCCTCATCCTTCACTAAGTATTCGTCTTCACAAATCAGGTTTTTACAGGCCTCCCACCCTTTCTCGCCCCACCTAAATCTTGAGATAAGGATTTCACTTCCCGTAAATAACAATGTAAACAAATTAAACCTATATTGTTTCATTTTTCCATATCATATTATGATACATCTTATCATCATAGATAGAACAAAACAATGAGCTTTTTTTGTCATGTTTTGACTAAAAAAGCAAGTGATATTCCATCACTTGCTAGCCTTTTTCTCTTATTCATTTAATAAATAATGCTTCCCTTTCACTAAATAAAAAACATTCTCGGCAATATTCGTAATGTGATCTGCTACACGTTCAATGTAACGTGCAATAAAAGATAATTGTGTAATTTGCGTAATCACTTCAGGATGTTCAGGGATAGATGAAATAAACTCACGAATTGCTCTCCCATATATTTCATCAACAGAATCATCCATCTCTGCAATTTGTTTTGCAAAAGTTAAATTTTCTTCTTGATATGCTTCTAGCGATAACTTTAACATATTCGCGGCAATCGTAAACATTTGCTCTAGGCTCTGCAAGTTGACAGATATATCTTTTTCTCCAAGCCGAATTGTTGATTTAGCAATATTTACAGCATGATCTGCAATACGTTCTAAATCTGTTGCTGTTTTAATCGAAACAAAAATTCTTCGTAAATCACTCGCAACAGGTTGCTGCTTTGTAATTAACATAAGTGCAAGGTCATTAATTTCTTCTTCTAAATTATCCATGCGGTAATCACCATCAATGACTTCTAGCGCTATCTCTACCTCTCTCTTCCGAAGCCCTTCCATAGAGCGAAAAAGAGCTTCTCTTGCCAATTCTCCAAGTTCAATTACCTTTTGCTGCAGTGTTTGTAAATCATAATGAAATTGCTCCCTTATCACATTGTTTCCTCCTTTAGCTGTTACATATATGAAAACTCCCGCCACTTAGCTCCTTTGGATCTTGAAGTAGGGGGTTCTCATGTGTCTTCTCTAACAGATGCTTAACACGAGTGGAGTTGACACAGCTGCCTGATAGCACAACCTCTCTATTCCATTGACAAATGCCTTTGAAACTATTTTTTAGTATATTGCACAAATCGTTCAAGAATGCAGTTACTAGCAATTCAGCTCCCCCTCAGCACAGTCCCTGAGGGGGAATTTTCTTACTTGATTTTTAATAAAGTGATAAAAGCCCCTTGCAAAGAGGCCTTTACGCTCAAAAATATTAACCAAATCGTCCTGTAATATAATCTTCTGTTCGTTTATCTGTAGGAGTAGTAAATAATTTGTTTGTATCTGTATATTCAACAACCTCACCACTTAAGAAGAAAGCTGTCTTATCAGAGATACGTGCCGCTTGTTGCATATTATGCGTTACAATTACAATACTAAAATCTTTCTTTAACTCTTGAATTAATTCTTCAACTTTTAATGTAGAGATCGGATCCAATGCTGATGTCGGTTCATCCATTAAGATTACATCTGGCTCAATCGCTAAACAACGTGCGATACATAAACGCTGTTGTTGCCCACCAGACAAACCATATGCATTATCATGTAATCGATCTTTTAATTCATCCCAAATCGCCGCACCACGTAAACTTTTTTCAACAATTTCATCAAGTGTCTTCTTATCACGAATACCATGAATCTTTGGGCCATAAGCAACATTTTCATAGATAGATTTCGGAAATGGATTCGGCTTTTGGAATACCATTCCAACATGCGTACGTAATTCTTCAACAGGATATGACTTATCAAAAATATTTCGATCCCGATATTCAATCACTCCCGTTGTGCGAACAATAGGTACTAGCTCTACCATACGGTTTAACGTTTTTAAATATGTTGATTTCCCGCAACCACTTGGTCCAATAATTGCCGTTACTTCATTCTCATGAATACTCAAATTCACGTCTTTTAATGCATGATCTTCTCCATACCATAAGTTTAAATTCTTTGTATCGAATACAACTTTCTTCGCTGCTGACTCAATTTTCATTTCATTTTTCACCTGTACATTTACTACTGTTGCTACCATTTTGAATTCCCCTTTCATCCACTACTTACGATTTCGTAACCATAAGACAACTGCATTCATAATGAGCAACAATCCTAATAAAACGATCATACCGGCTGCTGCTACATGCTGAAACTCCTCTTGTGGTCTACTCATCCAATTAAAAATTTGAATCGGTAAAACTGTAAATCTATCAAGCATGTTAAATGGGATATAATTAGCAAAAGCAAGCGCCCCAATGACTAATAGCGGTGCCGCCTCCCCAATTGCCCTTGATAAAGCCAAAACACATCCCGTTAAAATTCCTGGCAAGGCAGTTGGCAATACAATCTGATACATCGTCTGCCATTTTGTAGCACCAGCGCCATACGAGGCTTCTAACAGAGAATCTGGCACCATACGAATTGCTTCTTGACTCGACACAACAACAGTCGGTAATACAAGAAGACTCATTGTAAATGCCGCTGTTACTATACTCTCCCCTAACTGAAGACCATAGACAAAAATGGTTAGACCAAGCAATCCAAACACAACAGATGGCACACCCGCTAATGTTTGAATATTTAATTCTACGATTCTTGTAAATATAGATTGCTTTGCATAATGTTCTAAATAAAGAGCTGTACCTACCCCAAATACAAAGGAAACTGGTACTACTATACTCATAAATAAAATTGTCCCTGACAATGCAGCGGCAATACCAGCTTGCTTTGGATTACGCGAAGCAAAGTTCATAAAAAAATCTATTGAAAGATAACTTGCACCTTTTTCAAAGATTTGATAAAGCAATAAAACTAGTATGCAAATAGAAAATAGCATTGTCATATAAGAAATCGATTTATATATTTGATCCTTCCAAAAACGCGACGCCATATTTTCTTTTATTTTCTTTTGATTCAGCATTCGCATCTTATATCGCCTTTCTAAAACGACGCATAATCTGCTGTGAAATCATATTCATCATGAATGTAAACATAAGTAACGTCGCACCTACAGCGTACATACTATAGTATGCAAGCGTTCCATGAGGCGCATCACCCAAGCTTACTTGCACAATATAAGCCGTTAACGTTTGAACGGAATGCGTCGGATCTATCGATACATTTGGGGTTGAACCTCCAGCAATGACAACAATCATTGTTTCACCAATTGCACGTGAAGCCGCTAATAGAATTGCAGCCATAATACCGGTAAACGCAGCTGGAAATACAACCTTTCGCACAGTTTCAAAACGAGTAGCGCCTAGCCCAAGTGAAGCTTCTTTTATACCTTTCGATACAGCTCCCATCGCATCTTCAGAAAGAGAAGCAATTGTCGGAACCATCATAATCCCTATAACAATCCCTGGACTAATCGCATTAAAAAACTGTAAATCTGGAATGATACGTTGCAGGGCTGGTGTAACAATCGTTAAAGCAAAAAAACCATATACAATTGTTGGAATGCCTGCTAGTAGTTCTAAAATGGGCTTTAACACTTTTCTAACAAAGTGTGAAGCATATTCATTTAAAAATATGGCACACCCTAGTCCAATCGGAATAGCTACTATCATAGCGATTGTTGTTACAAGTACGGTCCCACATACAAGAGGCAATATTCCAAACTTAGGCTCTTCAAAAAATGGTAACCATTCTTTTTCAGTGAAAAAAGAATACATTGGTATTTCACGAAAAAACATAATCGTTTCATTCGCTAGCGTAACAATAATGCCGATTGTCGTTATAATAGATACGCTAGCAATTGCCTTTAATAGTAACGGAACCATTCGATTGATTCGCTGCGTTTTTTTTCTTTTGATTGTATTTCTTTCAATCAAATGTTGCACAGAAAATGTAATTTGATTTTTGTCATTTCGGGCCAAAGATGAAAACCCCTTTCCATCCTGACATTATCTTTTTATTTCTGTTAACATTCGCAGCTGTTCACTATATTTCTTTTGTGGCAACTTAACATATCCGACTTCTTCCGCAAGCCTGCCTGCATGTTGCATCATAAATGTTACATACTCTGCCACACTGCTTTTATTTCGAATAGAAGCATGATTTACATAAGTAAATAGCGGCCTTGACAATGGCTTATAAACACCAGATTGAATGGTTTCTTTCGTTGGTCGTACACCATTTACTTTTATGGCTTTTACCTTATCCTGATTTGCCATATAGTACGCATATCCCACAAATGCAATTGCATTTTTATCATTCATTACCCCTTGCATAATGACTTGATCGTCTTCAGATAAAGAAACTGTTTTTGCAAGACGTTTATTTTGCAAGACAACACTTTGAAAATAATCATACGTACCGGAATCAACACCTGGCGCATAAAATTGCACCTTTTCATGCGGCCATTTCGGATGAATATGTGACCATCGTTTCGTTTTTCCATTTTCACTCCATAATAGACGCAATTCTTCTATCGTCATATTATCTGCCCATGTATTTTGACGATTCACAATGATTGTGAGGCCATCATAAGCAATTTCAAATGGTGTAAACTGGATGGAGTTTTTTCTCATAAAGTCTTTTTCTACTGGTTTCACCTTGCGTGAAGCATTATTAATATCTACTTCACCTTTTCCAAACCGATGAAATCCTCCTCCTGTCCCAGATATACTAATAGAAATTTTTACACGTGGGTCTTTTTTTGTGTATTCTTCCGCTATCGCTTCCATAATAGGAAAGACGGTTGAGGATCCATCAACTCTCACTTCCCTCACATCATTAGTAGCGGATGTAGTAGACACATACGAAAATATAAAGCATGTCGATATTACTAAAATCTTGATACATTTTCTTGTCCACTTCACGTGTTGCTCCTCCTAGAAGTATCCCGAAGTAACAGGATTACAAATATAAGAATACTGCCGAACTATTAATTCGGTTTTAATAATTTGTAAAAGTTTTGTAAAGTTCAACATAATGTGGAGGAATACGATGTTTCTTTCTCATTTTCACTTCTTTTCTCCAACGTAGATATATGACCGGTCATACTATGAGAGAATCCATTTTTCAACACCCTATTTTGCATATATGATATGCTCGTCCACCATTACTACACTCTATGCATAAAATATAAAAAAAGCACACTATCTTTTGAGATAGTGTGCCAAATTTACATATTTTTATTCTTTTTCCTCTTTTGCATCTTTTGGCGCTTCACCTGTTACTTCTTGTTTTTTCAAATCAAAGTAAGCGTCCATAATTTCGCGACTAATGTACCCATTAATTCCTGTTTTATCATCATGTACCCATGGAACAACAACAGAGAATGCTACCTCTGGGTTATCAAGCGGTGCGTAACCTACTAACGTTAAATTATAAACTTGTACACGCTCGCCGTTTGCTTTTTTCCCACTTTCTTTGTCACCGCCATATACAGTTTGAGCCGTTCCGGTTTTTCCGGCCGCTGTATATTTTGCTCCTGTAAAGTATTTCGCACCCGTACCACCAGATTCGTTAAACACTTGTCTAAAGCCTTCTTGAATTCGTTTAATTTGATTCTCCGGCATATCAATGCGGTTTAACACTTTCGGTTCCATTGATTGAATGACTTTTCCAACTTCATCTGGTTTCGCTGTTGGCTGGCGAATCTCCTTTACAACTTGTGGTTGCATACGATAACCGCCGTTTGCAATAGTAGATACATATTGTGCAAGCTGAAGCGGTGTGTAGTTATCATACTGTCCAATCGATAAGTCTAATAAGAAACCAGGTGTATATTCTGAACCTCTCAGTCCTGCTGATTCATTTGGCAAGTCAATACCTGTTTTCACTCCAAGACCGAACTGACCAAAGTAATAACGCATATCGTCAAATGCCTTTTTCTTAATATCTAATGTGCCACCTCGAACATATGGCACTCCTGCAATATTCATCGCCGTTTTAAACATATATACGTTAGAAGACATTTTCAAAGCAGTCAGGTCATTAATGTACCCCATCGTTTTCCAAGAAGATTTGATTGGTGTACCTTTTAATTTTATCGGTTCATCCAATAATGTCGTTCCAGGCGTAATGGCTCCTGTTTGATACCCAGTTAATAATGTTGCACCTTTTACAGTTGAACCCATCGGATAAGAACTAGTCATCGTTCCTAATGCAAAGTCTTGCACCTTTGTTTCTCCATCTTCTTCCACAAGTTGTTTTCCAGCCATGGATAACACTTCACCATTTTTGGGATTCATCATCACAACAAACGCACGATCTAAAAGTGGTTCTGAACCTTTGAATTTCATTAAATTCTTCGCAAGAATTTCTTCGACACGCTTTTGCAGTTCCATGTCAATTGTTAAATTTAGATCGTTCCCTCGTTGTCCTTTCGAAACATTTATCGTTTCCAAAATGTTACCATCTTTATCCGTAACATTTCTCGTTTCTGCCTTCGTACCATGAAGCGCATCTTCATATTGCTGTTCAAGATAACTTTTCCCAACACGATCGTTACGGTTATAATCCCTAACAAGGAAATAATCCAATCGCTCTTTCGGCAATCCTTCATCTGAGCTTGTTACCCCGCCAAGTACACTGCGGAACATATCATCATAAGTATATTTACGTTCCCAATCAACTGTTGTATCGATACCCGGTAACAATGCTAAGTTCTCACTAATGATTGCATATTCTTCTGGCGTTACATCTTTTTTTACAATTTGCGGCGTCATTGCATATCCGCCGTCCATTTTACTCTTTATTGCAAGTATTTCTAAATCTTCCGCTGTTAATTGATTTATTTCTGCCTCTGTCACGCGATTACGCTGACGCTCTGCAATTTCTTTATCATCAATTTTTTTCTCTTTTAATTCAGCTCGATCTTTCTTTGTAATTTTTGCTTTCGCTTCCTCTTCATGTAAAGAAAGCCAATAATCTTTTTTATCACGTTCTGTTAATTTATCTGGAGATACTTCAATTAGCTGCGCAAGTTTTTTCGCTGTTTCTAAACGCTCCTCCGAAGTCGACCCCTTCATTCTTGTAAACGTAATCGTACGAACCGGGTTATTATCCACAACAGCTCGACCATACCTATCAAAGATTTTTCCGCGTGGAACCGGATTACTTACTGTTGCGTTTTCTTTTTTTTCAACCTCATTTTTATAATCCTCACCATGTACAATTTGTACCATTCCAAGCTTCACAATGATCGCTGAAAACATTAAAAACACACAAAAAAACAACACGTTAAGCCGAAACGGAACGTGGGTCTTCTTTTTTTTCTTCTTTTTACTCATACGAACCCCCTCTACCAACAGCTATGTAATAGGAAAGGGACACCTTGTTATAGGTGTCCTCACTGCTGTTTTACATGTCTTTTTATTCTAGCATAAAACACGGAAGAAGTTAACCTTCTCGTTCAGTATGATTTTGAGTTGTTTCAGGCGCTGGAATCCTTGTTTTATTTGGATTCCCCTCCCCGTATTTGACATTTCTAACAGCAAAATAAATAAGTAAATGTCCAGCTCCGAGAATACATAATAAAACAGGTAAGCTTTTTTCTGGTGAAAAAAATGATACCGCACATAAAAAACTTAAAATGGAGCATATTCTCCCGCCGTTCAGCCATAGCTCTCGTACAACAATATACTCCACACGCCACTCTCTCGCCTGCCTTGCTCTTCCAATTACATCATATGTCATAGAACCATATGGAACGAGTAAAATTGGATAGGCAATGGCGATACACGCTGCATAAATGAGTAGTTTTACATATGTAACATGAAAAATAACTAAAAATACAACGACATACAAAATAATTCCACCAAGTAAAATCGCTTTTTTTCTCCATTCCTTTTTTAATATACGCGCAACAAAATAGTAGCATATAAAGGATACAGCTGAATTGACTAAACTATACTTTCCTAGCCCAAATTCACTTCCTGATGCTAAATAGACGTATACAGAAATAACAAAAACGAACGTTCCTTCTCTCAATCCTTGAAAAAAGTGTGCTCGGGTAATCCTTCCCCAGTTTTTATCAATCTTACGTTCTTTCAAAACTTGAACAATTTCATAGCGCCCTTCACATTCTCTTTTTGATAAAAAGAAACTTATGACAACAGCAACTGCAAATAAAGTTAGGGAAAGAAAAAAGATAACCGTATAACCGGTCCACTTCTCCATACGCGAAATCGTATACCCCGCTGCTATTGGCCCAATCATTCCAGAGAAGGATGTTAGCAGACCGAGAAAGCCGTTAAAAAAATCACGTGTTTCAGGCTCTGTAATTTCAAACGTCAACAAATTAAATGCCAGCCAATAAAAACCATATCCAATTCCTAGAAGACCACCAAGTAATAAAATATAATGTGAAGCATGCGTTCCCGCGAGTAAAACAACAATAAAAAAAGTCGCTAATGTTCCTACACCGATTCGCAGTAAAATGGCACGATCTATCCGCTTTGCCAGTTTTCCTGCAAAAAGAAATGTTAATGGTTGCAATACAACGCTTGCCAAATTATACAATCCAAGGTTCAAATAGTTTTGCGTTTGTTTCCATAAATAAATGTTAACAAACGTGTTGGACAAAGAAATCGCGAGCGTGTATAATCCCCCCATAACAAGTAACAATACTAAATCACGATTCACCTCGACATCGCCAATTACATGTTTCCACTTCATAGATAACTCTCCTTTACTTCATGTTCTAGTCTTCCAAAGACCGACGCAATTATGTAAAAGAAAGCATACAAAAAAGCTAGGAGAATATTCCCCTAGCTTCTTCAATATCGACTGACACAAAACGGAATAAGCGATATTATTTAGCTTCTTGGTAACGTTTTTCAGCTGCGTTCCAGTCTACAACGTTCCAGAATGCACCGATGTAGTCAGGACGACGGTTTTGGTAATGTAAGTAGTAAGCATGTTCCCAAACGTCTAAACCGATAACTGGAGTTTTACCTTCTGTTAAAGGTGAATCTTGGTTTGGAGTGCTTGTTACTTCTAGCTCACCATTGTTTACTACTAACCAAGCCCAACCAGAACCGAAGCGAGTTGCACCAGCTTTTGCGAATTCTGCTTTGAATGCATCAAAGCTACCGAATTTCGCTTCAATTGCAGCTGCAAGTTCACCTACTGGTTGTCCACCACCGTTTGGAGATAGAATTGTCCAGAAGAAAGTATGGTTCGCATGTCCGCCACCATTGTTACGTACTGCAGTACGAATTGCTTCTGGTACTTCATTTAAGTTTGCAACTAATTCTTCAACACTTTTGTCAGCTAGTTCTGCATGACCTTCTAACGCAGCATTTAAGTTTGTTACGTAAGTGTTGTGGTGTTTTGTATGATGGATGTTCATTGTTTCTTTATCAAAGTGAGGTTCTAAAGCATCATACGCATAAGGTAAATTTGGTAATTCATGTTTTGCCATTGTTACATTCCTCCCATTTTATGTATTGCCAAAATAAATTGGCATACAACTTCATTTTACCCTAATTGCCATAGGGTGAAAACAAATTAAATCACATTTTCTTGCTATCATTAACGTAGCAAAATCCCCATTTCTTTTCAAACAAAATGCTCATACATTTCGTAAAAAAAAGCTTCCTTCTACAAGGAAGCTTCTCGTCTACATGATAAACATGCGAAATGGATATGGACCCTGTAGGACTCGAACCTACGACCGGACGGTTATGAGCCGTCTGCTCTAACCAGCTGAGCTAAGGGTCCAGAATTATGTATACAGCGGTGACTGAAATTCAGATTCATCACCAAGTCTCCACAGAACATTCATAAAAGCTGCAAACTGCGAGACATATCGATTAAGAAAGGTAAGATAAATTTACCATATAAAAAAGAAAAGTGTCAATTGTATTTTTACCTTCCTCCTCTCACTAATGGTTAACTCTCACCAATTCCACTGTTACTGGCAGTTTACCTTTTTTGCTTTCCGTTATATCTTAAAACAAGATTTTACTGCAAGTGAATCATTAACAAAGATTTTTTATCCCGCATTAACGGGCAGTAAGCCCCCGATTCGTGAGGGCTAATAATCAGTGGAGGATGAAGAAAACTTCCACTGATTAAAATTTCACTTTATATAGCAAGTCCTCTATACAATCCAATTATGGAGTATTAACTTTATTTCACGCGATATAGCTTGTGATTCTCTAGATTCTTACGTTACAATGATTTTATGCATCAACCTATCATACATATAGCAAAGGAAGTGAATATATGTCCATATTTACCCAACTAGTAAAAAGTTTGTATTCACCAAAAGACATGGCGCTTTTTCGTTTTCAAAAAATGGGGAAAACGATTCTATATATCATGTTATTGTGTTTACTTGCGACGATCCCAAAAACTTTTACATTTGGAAACTTCGTACAAGATGTCGTATCTTCTGTACATCAATCAATTGAAAAAGATCTCCCAGATTTTAAAATTGAGAATGGCGAGCTTCATGCTGACATCAAAGAACCTATTATAAAAGAAGATGGAGATTTTATTTTCGTATTTGACCCTAATGCAACAGATACGAATGCATATACAAATAAACAAGGTGTATTCGTCTTAAAAGATAAAGTCGTATCTATTAATAACAATCAAACACAAAGTCAAGCTTACAGTGACTTCGGCAATGGGACATTTGAGAAAAAAGATATCCAAGGCATTGTATCAGCCGTTGATAATATCTATCCATTCCTCATGTTTGGTGTTGGAATAGCCATTTACTTGTTCCAATTATTTATTTCGTTCCTAGGCACAACCATTTTAGCCTTTGTCGGTTCAACAATGGTTGGTCAACGAAAGGTATCTTACAAACAAGTTTGGACATTAACAGCTTACAGCTATACAATTCCAACCATTTTCTTTATGATTATGAATTTATTAAACATAAATGTGCCAGGAACATTTCTTCTGTACACTGCCATCATTTTAATTGTTCTGTACTTAACAATTAAAGAAATACCAAAACCTAAAGAAAAACACGAACTATAAAAAATGCCATTTTGGCATTTTTTTTTTGGACAAGCATATATTTCCTAACAAAGGAGTGAGGAATATGAAGAGACTTAGTGCATTCTTACTTGTGCTTGTTCTCGGTTACGTGTTTTATTACGATATAAAAATTGGTACTTTACCAATGTTAAGTTCATACAAAAAAACAACAGCTGTCCAAACTGTAAAAAAAGAAAATGTTGAGACAAAAGCAAAAAAAGAAACAGATGCACAGTATAAAGCGATTGAAGTAAAAACAGGAGACACTGTTTTATCTATTACAGAAGCGATTAATAAGAAAAAAGTTCCTTCTATTGAAACTGTAATCGATGATTTTAAACAATTAAATAAAAATACACCTTCTACAAAAATTCAAATCGGAAAATCTTACAAATTCCCGTTATATCAATGAACCATCACTTAATCCTTGTCAATTACATAAAGGCGCTGATACAATAGTAAAAGCGAAACCGAGCATATAGGTTTCTATTGCTTCATATCACATATACTATATTTGATATGAAGGGCAAAATAAGAAACTTCTTTTATAAGGAGAGCGATCTATTCGTGAATGAAATGACTCATCGTACAAAAACACGTCCTGTTAAAGTCGGTAATTTAACAATTGGCGGTAATAATGAATTAATTATACAAAGTATGACAACAACAAAAACGCATGATGTAGAAGCAACTGTTGCTGAAATCAAACGTTTAGAAGAAGCAGGTTGTCAAATTGTCCGCGTTGCTGTTCCAGACGAACGCGCAGCAAATGCTATTGCTGATATTAAAAAACAAATTAACATCCCACTTGTTGCCGATATTCACTTTGATTATCGTCTTGCTTTAAAAGCAATTGAAGGCGGCATTGATAAAGTACGTATCAACCCAGGAAACATTGGGCGCCGCCATAAAGTAGAAGCGGTTGTAAATGCTGCAAAAGAACGCGGTATTCCAATTCGTATTGGTGTAAATGCTGGTTCATTAGAACGTCATATTTTAGAAAAATATGGATACCCTACTGCAGATGGTATGGTTGAAAGTGCACTGCATCATATTAAAATTTTAGAGGACTTAGATTTCCATGATATTATCGTGTCAATGAAAGCCTCTGATGTTAACTTAGCAATTGAAGCTTATGAAAAAGCAGCTCGTGCTTTTGATTACCCATTACACTTAGGTATTACAGAATCCGGAACACTATTTGCCGGCACTGTAAAAAGTGCTGCCGGTCTTGGAGCAATCTTAAGTAAAGGTATCGGAAATACACTTCGTATTTCATTAAGTGCTGATCCAGTGGAAGAAGTAAAAGTTGCTCGCGAATTGTTAAAATCATTCGGTCTTGCATCGAACGCTGCGACGCTTATTTCTTGTCCAACATGCGGTCGTATTGAAATTGACCTTATCAGTATTGCAAATGAAGTAGAAGAATACATCTCTACACTGAAAGTACCAATTAAAGTTGCTGTACTTGGCTGCGCTGTAAACGGTCCTGGTGAAGCTCGTGAAGCTGATATCGGTATTGCTGGCGCACGCGGAGAAGGTTTATTATTCCGTAAAGGAAAAGTCGTTCGTAAAGTACCGGAAGAAACAATGGTAGAAGAACTCAAAAAAGAAATTGATGTAATTGCTGCTGAAATGGCTGCAAATCAAGAAAAAGAAAAAGAAAAACAAGAGCAATAATAAAAAACGGCTGTCTGGATGTTACCAGATAGCCGTTTTTATTATATGTTTGTAAGAAAACTAAAAATAAAAGCTCGTCAGTTTCGTAACTGACGAGCTCTTACTTTGCACACTTCGGGCAACGTCCATATATTTCAAACTTATGCCCCGTTACCTCATATCCTTTAAAATCTTTATTCATAAAATCCATTGGACAAGAAGTAATTTCTTTTGTACCACCACAATCCAAGCAAATGAAATGATGATGATGTTCCATAATAGAACATGTAAACCGGAAATGTTTTTCTCCATTTAGTTCTGTTTGTTCTAAAACACCAATTTCAGCAAATACCGTTAAATTACGATAGATGGTATCAAAACTTAGCCCTGGGTAATCATCCTTCATATGCTCTAAAACATCTTTTGCAGTTAAATAGCGATTATGAGCCACAAATAAACGTAACATTTCTTCCCTTTTTCCAGTGTGTTTATAGCCTTTTTCTTTCATAAGGCGTAAAGCTTCTGTCAGATTCATAACTATCCCTACTTTATGCAGTTTTTTTCTTCTTCCATAAGATTGCACCGATTAAAATAAGAACCGCTAGCATAACAATTGTACCACCTGGAGCTAAATCAAGCTGATAAGAAGCGAACAGCCCACCTATCACGGAAATTTCACCAAATAAAATGGAAAAGAAAATTGTTTGTTTAAAACCTTTTGCGATGCGGATACTTGCTGCAACTGGTAACGTCATTAAAGATGACACGAGAAGAACCCCAACAACACGCATTGATACCGCAATAACAAGCGCAACTAAAATAATAAAAATAAAGTGAATCCATTTTGCACGAAGTCCTGTTGATACAGCATATTCCTCGTCAAATGATAATAAAAATAACTCTTTATATAATAAAATGATCGTTGCAATAACTACGATTGCTACAATACCAATAAGAATTAAATCTGTGTTCGTTACAGCGCTCACGCTACCAAATAAATAACTAAATAAATCCGTATTAAATCCATTGGCAAGCGAAATAAAGATAACTCCAATTCCCATCCCTGCTGAAAGAATAATCGGAATCGCTAATTCTTGATAATGTTTATATACAGTACGTAATTTTTCAATTAATAGCGCCCCGCCTATTGAAAAAATCATCCCCATATATAACGGATTTAAAAATCCACCTGTAAAAATTGTTTTTTCCAGCAACAAACTTGCGGCAATCCCTGATAATGTCACATGACTCAATGCATCTGCAATCAGTGACAAACGGCGAATGACAACAAACACACCAATTAATGGGGCAACAAGTCCTATTAAAATACCAGCGTATAAAGAATTACGTAAAAAATCATATTGTAAAAAATCCTGTATCATTATATCCTCCCGTGATGCTCATGATCATGCTCTAAACGATGAACATGATGTCCATATAAAATCGACATTTCCGCATCTTCTAACTCTCGGAATTTCTCAACATTTCCATGGAAATGTAAATGCTGATTTAAACAGGCAACATGCGTCACCTTCTCTGTTACAGCCCCCATATCGTGTGTAACCAGAATCAGTGTGATACCTAGTTTTTTATTTAAATCTTCTAGTATCTCATAAAAGCTCTCTACACTCTTTATATCAATCCCCACTGTAGGCTCGTCCAAAATCAGTAATTCTGGGTTGCTTACAAGCGCACGTGCGATAAATACACGTTGCTGTTGCCCACCGGAAAGCTCTCCGATGTTACGATTTTGAAATTCACTCATTCCTACATCTGAGATTGCCTTTGTGACCTTTTCTTTATCTTCTTTCTTCAAGAAACGAAATAGACCCTTTTTTGAAACAAGTCCCATTGAAACAACTTCAAAGACAGTCGCTGGAAAACCAGAATTAAAGCTGTTAGCCTTTTGTGAAACATAACCAATTTTATTCCACTCTTTAAATTTCTTACTATCAATACCAAATAACCGAATACTTCCCTTCTTCGGCTTCAAAACACCTAATATACACTTTAATAAGGTCGATTTACCAGATCCATTAGGCCCAACCAAACCTAAAAAAGCCCCCTTGGGAACTTGCAAATTAATATCTTCTAACACATTTCGATCTTCATACCGAAATGTCAGCCCTTCTATTTCCAACATATTATTCATAGCATCTCACCTATTTTAATTCAGAATGATTCCGATTTATTTCTATTTGAATTATAGTATAGCTTATTATAGTTGTAAACCAATCTGCCTAAAATATATTCTTTATTTTGGACAACCTTATTATTATAACAAAAAAGCAGAGAAAATCTCTCTACTTTTTAAGGATATTCAAAAATCACGACAAAGATAGCTGTCACATTTCCTCTTGCGCCCGGACCGATTGACTCTCTCTAGTTTCTTTTTTGAATACGTATTTTTAATGAATTGCTGATTTAAATTTACCGCCATTTGTCTCTTGCGTGCTCATAATTGTAATAAAGGCATTTTCATCAATTTCATGAACAATTGATTTTAATTTCGTTACCTCAAGACGTGTAACGACTGCATAAATTACTTCTTTTTCTTTATCTGTATAACCACCCTTAGCAACAAGTTTCGTTGTCCCACGACCAAGGCGGTGTAAAATTGCATTTGATACTTCTTCATATTGATCTGATACAATTAGAACTGCTTTTGTTTCATCCAACCCTTGAATAACCGTATCAATTGTTTTAAACGCAATATAGTATGTCATAACAGAATACATCGCTTGCTCGACACCAAATACAAATGCAGCCCAAGCAAAAATAAATAAATTCACAAACATAACGAATTCACCGACAGAAAACGGTAATTTCTTTGTTAATAAAATCCCCATAATTTCTGTACCATCTAATGAACCACCATGACGAATAACAAGCCCTACACCAAGGCCTAAAATAAGCCCGCCAAAAACAGTTGCTAAAATCGGTTCTGTCGTAAATGGTTTAATGGTATGTAATGTTGTCTCAATGAACGCTAAAGCTACAATTGCAAAAGCAGAAGATAACATGAAAGTTTTCCCAATTTGTTTATAACCGGAATACATAAACGGGATATTGAGGATGACAACTAAAGTAGAAAAACTTAACCACCAAATGTTAGGTGTAAGGTAATCTAGTATGAGGGAAATACCGATAATACCGCCATCAATAATTTTATTCGGCATTAAAAATAGTTCAATTGCTACCGCCGCACATGTTGCACCAAAGACAATCATAACTAAACGATACAATAGATGGATAATACTTTCTTTTCGATGTTGTTTTTTCTCCATAAGTCCTCCCTATACATTCTCTATGCAATTCTGTTCTTTTATTATAACATACTCTTCTTTTCCTTATAGAAAAAAGCAACTACTACGCGAATATATACAAGCATTCCAGACATATATTTCGATATAAGGACGCCTGAAGGAGGACTGCATCATGAACCTTATCAAACACATTGTAAACAAAAAATTAAATCATATGACAACAAAAGAATTATTGAAATATAGTAAAGAATATGAAGTTCCCATCACAACTGAACAAGCTGAGCAAATCGTCCCTTTACTAAAAGGGAAAAATATCAATATTTATGATACAGGAGAAAGACTAGAACTTTTAAAAAAAATCGCAAAGGTCACTTCCCCATCTACCGCTCAACAAATAAATACGTTATTTCAGAAACTATTAAAATAAGGAGGGGAAATCCCCCTCCTTATTGTTCTTTAATCTTCTCAAGAAGACCTTCATCAAATGAACCACTCTTTAACATTTCAATTTCAAACTTATATGGTGGTTTTTTATCTTTCTTATCCTCACCCACATATGGTGTTTCAAGAATTTTTGGTACATGTTGTAATTGTGGATGATGCACGATATGATGCAACGCTTTATAACCAATATGGCCAAAACCAATATTTTCATGACGGTCTTTTCCAGCTCCGCGTACATTTTTACTATCGTTAATATGCAACACTTGCAAACGATCAATCCCAACGATCTTATCAAACTCATTTAATACGCCATCAAAATCGTTAACAATGTCATAACCTGCATCATGTGTATGACACGTGTCAAAACAGACAGATAATTTTTCGTTATATGTTACACCATCAATAATTTTTGCGATTTCGTCAAAGCTACGCCCGCACTCCGTTCCTTTTCCAGCCATCGTTTCTAATGCAATATTTACTGTCTGTTCTGGCGTCAATACTTCATTTAGCCCTTTAATGATTTGCTGAATACCAGCTTCAGCTCCTGCACCAACGTGAGCACCTGGATGAAGTACAATTTGCTTTGCTACTCCTAACGCTTCTGTTCTTTCAATTTCCATACGAAGGAAATCTACACCTAATTGGAACGTTTCAGGTTTTGTCGTATTACCAACATTAATAATATAAGGTGCATGGACAATAATTTCCTCAATACCATTAAGCTCCATATGTTTTCGTCCAGCTTCTATATTCAATTCTTCAATTGGTTTTCTTCTCGTATTTTGCGGTGCACCTGTATAAATCATAAACGTTGTCGCGCCATATGAAACAGCCTCTTCACTCGCTGCTAATAACATCTTTTTACCACTCATAGAAACATGAGATCCAATCTTTAACATATAATCACCTCTTCAATATCCAATAGCTATAATGATAGCATAATTTGTAGAAATATGTAGTGAATTGTTTGTTCACAAAAACACTACAAAAAATAATATAAAGTGAAACTTTAATCAGCAGCTCCCTCTCCACCCGCTGAATCTTGAAATAAGGAGCTTATCCCAGCAAACAACTGAATAAAAAAAGATAAGGGAACCCCCTTATCTTTTTTTATTGCTATACTTTTTCTTCACTTTTTCACGTTCAGTTGCAAGCTTTTTCTTATAACCTGGCTTGACCTTTTTCGGTTTTTTAACAACCTTCGTTGCCATAATATCCAGCTCGTTATTCGGTTTCTTACGGCTTTTTCGACGATGACGCTCACCTAAATCCGTCCATTCGTCTCCTCGTAAATCTACATGTTTAAATGTAATATTACGTTGTTTTTCTAAGCTATCTAATGCTTCTTCGTTTGCTGGATCATAAATTGTCACTGCGATACCAGAATAACCAGCACGGGCTGTTCTTCCAACGCGATGCACGAAGAAATCTAAATCTGAAGGAAGTTCATAGTTAATTACATGACTGATTCCTTCAATATCAATACCACGTGCTGCTAAGTCAGTCGCGACAATATATTGAAATTCTAAATCACGAATTTGTTTCATCATTTTTTTACGGTCACGTGGAGATAAATCCCCATGGATACGTCCAACTTTTAATCCACGCTCTGTTAATCCATTCGCAACTTCATCTGCCATCTTTTTCGTATTTGTAAAGACGATTGCTAAATATGGCTTAAATTGAAGCAACATATTTTTCACTAATTCAATCTTATTGCGATGTCTAGAAGGTACTAAATAATGCTCAATATTCCCTGCTGCAACTTGTTTCGGATTAATATGAATGTGCTCTGGATTCTCCATATACTTCTTCATAAACGGCTTTAATTTTTGAGGAATCGTTGCAGAGAACACAAGCATTTGCAAGTTTTTAGGCATGCGTGCGGCAATTTTATCTACGTCTTGAATGAATCCCATATCAAGCATTAAATCTGCCTCATCGACAATAATAGTAGATGCTGTATGAACAAATAGTGCTTGTTCTTCTACTAAATCTTTAATACGTCCTGGTGTTCCAACAACAACATGAGGTTGCTTTTTCAGCTTTTCAATGGAGCGTTGTTTGTCCGTTCCGCCAATTAAACAACGGGCTGTAATCATTTGATCTTCCGCACAAAACTTTGTTAACTTCACAATCTCTTGATAAATTTGTTGTGCTAACTCACGAGTAGGCGCTGTAATGACAAGTTGTACTTCTTCGCGTTTTGCATCAATTCTGTTTAAAGTTGGAAGTAAGTATGCGTGAGTTTTCCCAGAACCTGTTTGGGACTGTCCAATTACACTCACACCTTTTTTCACAACAGGAAAAATTTTCTGTTGAATTTCTGTCGGCTCCGAAAAGCGTAGTTCACGAACTGCATCTATTAAAAATGGTTGAAAATTATACTGAGTAAATGTTTGTAGTGTCATAAGTTACACCTTCTTTCTAAAATTTCTACTGCGCGCACAAATCAGTCAAGTCTACATTATATCGAAATCTAATAGTAAAATCCATCTTTAGTTTAGGTTTTCAATTCAAAAACTAACCTTATTTCTTTTCATTGCATATTGTATGTGTATATACCTAACTGAAGAAAGGAGGATTTCTCTTATGTATCCGAAATCCCCTATGCAGCAAATGTATACAGGGCAGCAACAACCATACACCCCGTATCCCATACCTAATTTACCGCCTATGATGCAAAAAAAGAAAGGATTTCTCGCTAAACTATTCCAAAAGCATGATCCGACTCAGCCCTTTATGCAAATGGTCCCCCCCTATCAACAAATGGAAGGACAACCGATGATGTATCAACATCAGCAGCCCTATATGCAACAACCACAATCAATGATGTCACCACAAATGATGCCACCTCAAATGAACGATCCGAATGAAACACGTGGCTCAGCACCGGTGGCACCTAGCACTGGCGGTGGTATCGGTAGCTTCTTTTCCAATTTAATCTCCAATCCTACTGGCATGTTAAATAACATTGAGAAGGTTGCTCAAGTCGCTCAATCTGTCGGCCCTGTCGTCGAACAATACGGTCCCATCGTGCGCAGCATACCAAGCATCGTAAAAATTCTTACTTCCGGAAAAGGTGCCGCTGAAGAATCAACGGAAAAAGTGGAAGTAATTACCACACCACCTCCACCTTCAAAAAAGAAAAAAAAGAAGAAAATAATTTTAGAACCAGTTATTGAAAAGGTGTCACCTAAAGAGGATATTCCACCTATGGCACCAAAACCGAAACTATATGTCTAACAATCCTTTGTTTTCTGTCCACTCCTCCTTTATAATGTAAAAGACTATGTATAAAAAGGATCCCTTGTTTAGAAGGAGAGGATTACTCACATGAAGATTGTTAAAATTTCCCCTCGTGGTTATTGCTACGGTGTTGTTGATGCGATGGTCATCGCACGCAATGCTGCACTAGATAAAACATTACCGAGACCAATTTATATTTTAGGTATGATTGTTCATAACAAACATGTAACAGATGCTTTCGAAGAAGATGGCATTATTACATTAGATGGTCCAAGTCGATTAGAGATTTTAGACAAAATTGATTCTGGTACTGTTATTTTCACAGCACATGGCGTTTCTCCAGAAGTTAAAAAACGCGCGAAAGAAAAAGGGTTAACGACAATTGATGCAACATGTCCAGACGTTACGAAAACACATGACCTCATTGAAGCAAAAAAAGCGGAAGGCTACCATGTGATTTACATCGGTAAAAAGGGACATCCGGAACCAGAAGGCGCCGTTGGTATCGCATCTGATATCGTTCATCTTATTGAAAAAGCGGATGATTTAGAGACACTAGAAATCCCAACAGATAAAATTTTAGTTACAAATCAAACAACAATGAGCCAATGGGACGTTCAGCACCTGATGGAAGACATCCAGAAAAAATTCCCAACAGCTGAATTTCATAAAGAAATTTGTTTAGCAACACAAGTCCGTCAAGAAGCAGTTGCTAAGCAAGCAGATGTGGCTGATTTAACGATTGTTGTTGGTGATCCAAAAAGTAATAACTCAAACCGCTTAGCTCAAGTATCACAAGAGATTGCTGGTACAAAGGCATACCGCGTTGCAGATGTAAGCGAAATTCAATTAGAGTGGCTGCAAGGTATCGAAAACGTCGCTGTTACTGCTGGGGCTTCTACACCAACGCCAATTACAAAAGAAGTAATCGCCTTTTTAGAACAGTACGATCCGATGAACCCAGCAACTTGGGAACGTAAACGAAACGTACCACTTCAAAAAATCTTGCCGCGTGTAAAGGCAAAAAAACAATAATAAAAAATCCGTTGCTAATTAACTAGCAACGGATTTTTTCATTCTATATCAAGTGAAACTTTAATCAGTGGGGTTTTCTTCATCCTCCACTGATTATCAGCTCGCACCAATCGAGCTTTTACGGGCAGTTGATCCCCTCCTAACTTCTTTGCTCTTGCTGAATTTTGAGGTGGGGGTCTTACTGCCCGCAAATAGCGGGATAAATCTATTTTGATCTTTCCACATATAAGTCGCTGCCACGAAGAACAAAAAAGTTACCTACATTCGTTTTCTCTCTTTGTTTTCACTTGGCATGGGGCAGGAAAAGGATCTGACCGCCTCTATACATAGCCGGATGCTCTCTTCCATCTAAAAAGAAAGGTTTATACTTGCTTATACAAAAGTAAAAGGATCTGTATGTAACTGAGAAGCATGAATTTGCACAGCAAATTTTTTCTCATCCACTTTTTGTTGCAATTGCTTTTGCACACCTTGTTTCATTACTTTTTCAACATTATGTCCTGGGTCAACAATATTTAATCCGAGCATCATCGCATCGTGTGCAACATGGTAATACATATCGCCTGTCACATATACATCTGCTCCTTTAAATTTCGCTTGCGTAATATATTTATTCCCATCACCGCCAAGCACTGCTACTTTTCGCACTTTGTCGTTTACATTCCCAACAACTCGTGCCCCTTTTACATCTAATGCCGCTTTCACATGGTCAGCAAACTGACCTAATGTCATTTCTTCTTGCAAATATCCAATCTTTCCAAGCCCTAACGTCTCTCCCTTATTATCAAGTGGATACACATCATAAGCAACTTCCTCATATGGATGAGCTGTTACCATTGCTTTTACGACTTTCCGCTCTAGTGAAGCTGGAATAATCGTTTCAATCCTTACCTCTTCTACACGCTCTAACTGCCCAGTTTCGCCGATATGAGGATTTGTCCCCTCCCCAGGCATAAATGTACCTGTTCCTTCACTATTGAACGTACAATGGCTATAGTTGCCGATATAACCCGCTCCAGCATTCCCGAGAGCTTCGCGAACTTCTTCAGCATGCGTTGCAGGCACAAATACAACGATCTTTTTCATTTCTTCCGAGTATGTCGGAACGAACACTTCTGTATTATGCAATCCTAATGCATCTGCAAGTAAATCATTCACTCCACCTTTTGCTACATCGACATTTGTATGTGCTGCATAAACAGCGATATCGTTTTTGATACAAGTTTCAATAATTCGTCCGTATACTTTATCTGTATGAATTGCTTTTAGTGGATTAAAAATAAGAGGATGATGAGCAATAATCACATTCGCTCCTATTTGAATCGCTTCTTCGACAACCGCTTCTGTAACATCTAGTGCAATCAATACATGCTGGACTGGTTTATTAAGTGCACCAATCTGCAAACCAATCTTATCGCCTTCCATCGCTAGATGCTTCGGATACATACTTTCAAATAAAGAAATCACTTCATAACCATTTGGAATTTTACTCATGATAAAACCTCCTCTATCATTTTCATTTTCTCAACTACTTCAATCCGTTTCGCTTTTGTATCTTCTGATTCTGTCGCACGCTCCAGCTGCTTCAGGATATTTTGAAAGTTTTTTAGTTCATTTTCCCATTTCTCTACAAACGCATTACTTTTTTCTTTCATCAAAAATGGTCCAATAAATAACTCAGCTTGTTTATTTTCATGATAAGGAGTTAATGGGTCACCTTTTTCTCCAACTAAAATCTCATAAATCTTGCCATCTTCTTTTATAATTTTTTCATGAATCAGCTCCCAACCATTTTCAACAAACCATTCACGAATATGATGCGCAGCAATATTGGGCTGTAAAATTAAACGCGTTACACCATTTAGCTTCTCTTTTCCATTCTCTAAAATATCACGAATTAGCGCTCCACCCATACCAGCAATTGTAATAACATCAACTTCTCCTGGTGTAATCACAGCTAAGCCATTTCCCTTACGAACATCTACCTTTTCTTGCAAGCCACTCTCAGCCACTGTAGCCTGTGCAGAACGGAACGGTCCATCTACCACTTCTCCCGCTACTGCCTTTGTAGCAATATTATTTATAATTGTATAGCACGGTAAATACGCATGGTCAGAACCAATATCTGCAACTGTAGATCCTACCGGAATCTCCCGCACTACTTCTTCTAATCTTTTTGAAAGCTTCACTTCATTCATTTATTCCCATTACTCCTTCTCTTGTCAGTCTGTCTCCATGATAATGAATTTACAGTAGTTGTTGCAAGTAAAGAAACAAAACAATTCTTTTATTTCATCGTATTTTAGAAAGAAAAGAAAAACAAGCCCCTTGCTATAGGCAAAGAACTTGTTTTATCTAGCTTTATTTTTTCTTCGATAACCAATCAGCTACTTTAGAAGCCTGATCTGCTGGAATTAAATTCTTTGGCATATTTCCCTTTCCGTTTACAATTACTTCTTTAATTTCATCTTTGGAAAGTTTTCCGCCAACTTTTTGTAAGTTAGGTCCTACTGCACCTTGCAGCTGATCACCATGACAGCTCGCACAGCTCTGTTTCACAATATCTTCTGGTTTTGATGCCGTTTGCGCTGGTTTTCCCCCATTTTTTGCATCAGCTAGCTCTTTAGATTTATATAACCCCTCAAACGAAAATACAAACATAATAACAATCCCTATTACAGCAATGAGTGCAAACGGAATCAGCGGATTACGTTTCATATTTCTTCTCCCCCCTCTACGCCCCTAATAGTTAGATGATTCAGTTACTTCCATTGTACTTGAAAACGTTCTATCAGAAAAGACAAAACTATCAGTTGTTACAAATATTCCATAAATTCAGTTTATTGATTATCTCTCTTTTATCACATATTATTTTGATAAATATCAACGCGTATCATCATATTTTTTGTTTTTCTACATATATTTTTGCATAGAATAAACGAAATTAATCGAAAAATCGAAAAATGAGCATTTGCAAATCAAAAGACAATTCTGTAAAATAAATTACAAGAATTGTAATCGTTACTCGCAGCTAAATTTTAACAAAAATTAATAAAATAAAAAAGTTTACTTCACAAATGTGAAGTAAACTTAAAAAGAACTCTATTCTAAGAAATCTTTTAGACGTTTGCTACGGCTTGGATGTCTTAATTTACGAAGCGCTTTTGCTTCAATTTGACGAATACGCTCTCTCGTTACGCCGAATACTTTCCCAACTTCTTCAAGCGTACGAGTTCGTCCATCATCTAAACCGAAACGAAGACGTAGAACATTTTCTTCACGATCTGTTAGTGTGTCTAACACATCTTCTAATTGTTCTTTTAGCAACTCATACGCTGCATGGTCCGCAGGTGATGTTGCTTCTTGGTCTTCAATAAAATCGCCTAAATGTGAGTCATCCTCTTCACCAATTGGTGTTTCAAGAGAAACTGGCTCCTGTGCAATCTTTAAGATTTCGCGTACTTTTTCTGGAGCAAGATCCATTTCTTCTCCAATCTCTTCTGGAGATGGTTCACGTCCTAAATCTTGTAACAATTGACGCTGTACACGGATTAATTTATTAATTGTTTCAACCATATGAACTGGAATACGAATTGTTCTCGCTTGGTCTGCAATGGCACGTGTAATCGCTTGGCGAATCCACCAAGTTGCATACGTACTGAATTTAAAACCTTTACGATAATCGAACTTTTCAACAGCTTTAATTAGACCCATGTTTCCTTCTTGAATTAAGTCTAAGAAGAGCATACCACGGCCTACATATCGTTTTGCAATACTTACAACAAGACGTAAATTCGCTTCCGCAAGACGGCGCTTCGCTTCTTCATCACCTTCTTCAATGCGTGTTGCAAGTCGAATTTCTTCTTCAGCAGATAGTAAGTCGACACGGCCGATTTCTTTTAAATACATGCGAACAGGGTCATTGATTTTTACACCTGGCGGCACACTTAAATCATTTAAATCGAATTCTTCTTCTGTCTTTGTGATTTGGTGATTATTCGGACCTTCATCGTTGTCGCCAACTAAATCAATTCCTTGCTCACCTAAATATTCATAATATTCATCCATTTGATCGGATTCAATTTCAAATCCATTCATGCGTTCGGCAATCTCTTCATATGTAAGAACGCCACGTTTTTTTCCGAGCTCAGTGAGTTGTTCTTTCACTTGCTCAAGGGTCATATCAGTTTCAATTTGTTTAGAACGAGCTGGTTTATCAGCCATTTGTTCCCCTCCTTACGCGAGATACAAACATTCATTATAATAAAATTTTATACAAAAAGCTATCTTCTTGCTTTCTGATTTTGTAAATATGCTGCATAAAATTTTGCAGCTTCTACTGGATCTGTTTTTTCCATTTGCTTTAATGCAAAAATGGTTTCCATTTTTTTAAGCTTTTGCTTATGGCGACTTAGTGCCTCTAAGTGACCTTGCAATACTTCATCTGTGTATTCTGGATTAATGAATTCATCCGTTGAAATATTGGTGATAATATTTTTCAATTTCTCATCAGAGAGCCAACTCAAGAAATTCCCGACTGAAGGTTCATTTCCCTTTTCATAATATGCGTATAGTTCATATAAAATCCCTTTATGTTCTTCCGTATGAAAATCTTCTATATGAGGTTCGATACGGAAAGCAACTTCTGCACTTTGTAGCATATGGTAAATGAGCTCTCTTTCTGCCCTTTCAAAACCTGAAAATTTCGGTTTTTCCTGAACAATTCGAGGCGGCTTAGAAATTTGCTTCGTTTGTTTTTGCTGTATCTTTTGTTCTTTGCGATATTGGTGCAATTGGCCTAAAAGTGTTTCCATTGAGTAGGCAAATTCTTGCGATAATGATTTTAAATATGACTCTGCTTGCATTGCATCTTGCAATAAAGCTAGCTCTTTTAAAACACTTTTCACATACTCTTCTTTACCAGACTCATCTTGCAAATTTTTCCCTAAACGCAAGTAATTTATTTTGAATCCAACAAAACTTATACTAGCCTTTACGAGATTTTCAAACGCCGCTGTTCCATATTGTTGCACATATTCATCAGGATCAAGCTTATCTGGCAATGAAGTAACCTTGACGTGACAACCAACTTTCAATAACAATTGTCCTGCTTTCATCGTCGCTTCTCGTCCTGCTTTATCACCATCATAGCAAAGAACAACAGTTTCAACATTACGTCGCAGAAGTTTCGCCTGTTCTTCTGTTAGAGCTGTTCCCATCGTCGCAACTGCTTCTTCAATCCCGCTTTTTACAGCAGCTAATACGTCAGCATATCCTTCAAATAGAACAACTTGCCCTCGTTTTCTGATAAACGACCTTGCTTGATGGAAGTTATACAGCAACTTACTTTTGTGAAAAATAGGTGTTTCTGGGCTGTTTAAGTATTTCGGAGTATCATCTCCTAATGCCCTTCCACTAAACGCTGCTACTTTCCCTTGCAGTGTGTGAATCGGAAACATAACCCTTCCGCGAAAACGGTCATGATGACTGCCATCCCTTTCACTCCGTACAAGTAAGCCAGCTTGCTCCATGGTTGATAGCGAAAAACCTCTTTTTTGTAATATTTTTGCTGCTGCATCCCAATCTGGGGATGCATAACCAATTTCAAACTTTGCAATCATCTCTTTTGTAATACCCCGATTTAGCAAATAAGAAAGAGCTTCATTCCCCTCTTCAGTATTTACTAAAAGATGGTGATAGTATTTTTTCAAAAGTTCGTGAGCCTGTAACATAATGACACTGTCATCAGATATGTTCTCTTGTTGTTCTTGTCCCGATGTATAATCTACAACCGAAATATTATTTCTTTCTCCAAGCTTTTGCACAGCTTCTATGAAAGAAAGTCCTTCCATCTTCATGAGAAATGAAAAAACATTTCCTCCTTCTCCACATCCGAAGCAATGAAAAATTTGCTTGTCTGATGAAACAGAAAATGAAGGTGAATTCTCACCATGGAATGGACAAAGCCCAAAATAATTGCGCCCTTGCTTTCTGAGCTGAACATACTCACCAATCACTTCTACAATATCAGATGATATCCGAATCTGTTCAACAACTTCTTCGGGAATTCTGTTCCCCATAACTCCATCTCCGTGTCGTATTTTGTATTCGATACAAATTAAAGGATTCCTTTATAATTCGACAATATTTTTTCTAAATTTGTTAAAAAGCATTGTCGATCATGCATTGAAAATGATTTTGGACCTTTTGTATAGGTCCCTTGTCTGCGTAACTTCGCAGATACATATCTACTATATAAAATTGTATCCATTTGCTCATCAGTCACAAATGTACCTCGTGGAGATAATACATACACTCCTTTTTTTACAAGAAGACCAGCAAGTCCCATATCCTGTGTGATCACGAGATCTGAAGCTTTAGCGTGTTTATAAATATAAAAATCCACCTCATCTTGCTCAGAATCTACATATATCCAATTTCCTTGCTGTTTTCTCGAACGATGGGCGTAGGATGCGACAAACAAAATTTCGACATGAAATTTTGTTCCAACTCGCACAATTTCATCCTTCACAGGACATGCATCTGCATCAACTAGAATCTTACTGATGTTTTGCATATTTCTGTATTCTACATCCCTTCTGTGAATCCTTCCATAATGTGCGTTTTCTTGTCCGGATTTTTGTCGATTTTACGTAAATGTATACCTTTTCCGTAAATCCTATCCCTAGTTTATTCTGAAAAATTAAAGTCTAAACGTAAAATGTACCTTTTAATCACAATTTTTTATTATAATATATTTTCTCTAACTTCGCTACATATCCTTTAAAATTTCATCCAGCTATTTATAGGTAGTAGTACTCCACTTCAAAATCCACGTAGAATCAAAAAATTACACAAGAGATAAACTGCCCGTACAAGCCCAATTGGCAAAAGCGAATAATTAGTGGAGATGAAAAAACTACTGATTAAAGTTTCACTTTATCTCGAGCGAAAAAAGCACATTCACCTTTGGTAAATGTGCTAAAACATTTTTTGGTTTTGCACTGCATTCACAATAATATTTGCTGTTTCCTCAATCGCCTTATTCGATACATCAATAACTTGACAGTTTATTTTACTTACTACTTTCTCAAAATGATCAATTTCTTCTTTAATACGATTGATGTTCGCATATGTTGCTCCATCACTTAACCCAAGTGATTTTAATCGTTCTTTTCGAATGTGATTTAACTTATCCGGTGTGATTTTTAAACCGAAACATTTTTCTTTTGCAACTTGATATAATTCTTCAGGCGGATCCACTTCTGGTACAAGTGGTACATTCGCAACCTTCAATCGCTTGTTATGAGCTAAATATTGGGAAAGCGGTGTTTTTGAAGTACGTGATACTCCAATCAAAACGATATCCGCTTTTAAAATTCCGCGTGCATCTCTACCGTCATCATATTTAACAGCAAACTCAATTGCTTCAATCTTTTTAAAATATTCTTCGTCTAATCTACGGACAACACCAGGTTCATACCTTGGAACTTGTCCTGTAATCTCCTCAATTTGATCGATAAGAGGACCGATAATATCATAGGCCTCTACTCCCTCTTTTGCCGCTTCTGTTAGCATATATTGACGCATTTCTGGTTTCACTAACGTAAAACAAATAAGCGCTTGATTACTCTTTGCAATTGAAATTACTTCTTTTAGTGTTCCTGCATCTTCCACATAGGGTACACGTCTAATATCAGGAGCGAATGGAAACTGTCCCATTGCAGCTCGAACAACTAAATCAGCCGTTTCTCCAACAGAGTCAGATACGACATATACGATTTTATTATCCATTACATTACCTCACTTTAAACAAATTACACTTATTCATTGTTTACTAAATTCACAAACGCACGCGTAATATTTGTTTTTGTAATTCGACCAACAACTTCTAATCCTTGTTTCGTGTCTTTTACAACTGGTACAGCATCAATCTGTCTTTCTATTAATTCCATCGCAACATCGTATAGAGAATCCTCCCTACGACACATTGCAATGTTTGGCATCCTTGTCATGATAATATTAACCGGAAGCGATGTTAAATCCTGCTTTCCTAAGCTTGCACGTAATAAATCTTTACGAGAAACTACCCCAACTAGAAGCGTCGCTTGCTCTACAACAAATAAAGTACCAACATCTTCTAAAAACATGGTACAAATCGCATCGTATACGGAAATATTTTTATCAATTACGACCGGTCTAGATTGATAATCTTGTACCTTAACTTTCTTAACAGCTTCTGATAATAACTGTCCCCCAGTTTTTCCTGTATAAAAATAACCGACACGTGGACGTGCTTCTAAATAACCTGCCATCGTTAAAATCGCTAAGTCAGGTCTTAACGTAGCACGTGTTAAATTTAATTGTGCCGCAATTGATTCCCCTGTAATAGGACCGTGATCTTTTACAATCTGAATGATATGTTCTTGCCGTTTATTCAGTTCTATGATAATCACCACCTTCAATGCACAACGAAAAAAGTTATACTATCTCTTAAATATTATATACTAAATATGCTTTTCGAAAAAGAAAGTATGTAAAAAGGACCTGTATATGGTCCTCGTTATATTTGAAATTTATCAAGTTGTTCAAGAAAACGCCTTGATTTCAAATAGATTCCACAATATTCATCATAATATGTATTTAACACTGTACGCATTTGCCGCTTCGTTCCATCCTTGACAGATACATTGCCAAGACGAGCTAAATCAAAATGATAAAAGAGACGTAGCAATTTATGAACGGCCTCTCCCACCGGAATACGGTATGGATCTTGCTCTGCATGACGCGAGCACAGAAAACCGCCTTCTCGGACAGAGAAGGCGACAAAATCTGCTTCTTGGTGACAAATGGCACATGTATCGAAGTATGGATGCATCCCGAGTACTGGAAGCATTTTCGTTTGATAAATTAAAGACAACACTTCAGGATCAACACCCTCGCACATGTAGTGCAACGTTTGATATAACATTTCAAATAAATACGGATTATGTTTCTTATCCTCAGTTGCTTTATCAGTCAATTCAACGATAAATGATGCATAAGCAGTTAAAAATATATCTTCACGAATTTCTTTCATAGATGAAATTATTTCACCTTGTTGCAAAGTTCCAAGTCCAGACCCCATTTGAATCAGAAAGTGACCATGTGTCATTAGTTGCGAAATAGATGCTAACCTACTTTTCGGTTTTTTCGCCCCTCTTGCCATTGCACTTACTTTTCCAAGCTCACGGGAGAATATCGTAACAATTTTATTCGTTTCTCCGTAATCTGTTGTCCGGATGACAATTCCCTCAACTTTTTGAAACATGTTCGTCACCATCCAAGGTTTGAACAAAACGGGTCAAGAAATTGGAGAATCTAGATGCGCTAGCTCCTCTTCATGTTGATCCATCTCATCGTTTACGTCTTTTTCCATTTCCTTCAAAAGCAAATACGTCTCAATGCTTCCTGTCTTGGAGAAAAACTTCCAGGTAAAATCTAGCATAAGAATCCACCTTTCTCAGTAAGCGTAGCATATAAACCAATTTCTTTTGTTGTTATTAAAATGACCCATTTTGTCCATTTTCATGTGAGAAAAATTTTCCTAATTTCTATTAATACTCATCTTCACGGAAACCAAGATCGCGAAGCTGTGACATTTTATTACGCCAATCTTTTTGCACTTTTACCCACACTTCTAAGAATACTTTTGAACCAAGAAGTGCTTCAATATCAAAACGAGCTCGCTTCCCAACTTCTTTCAGCATCTTCCCTTGTTTCCCGATAATAATTCCTTTTTGTGATGGGCGTTCTACAATAATTGTTGCATTCACATAGACCGCTCCGCCTTCACGCTTTTGAATCGCATCGATCACAACCGCCACCGAATGTGGCACTTCCTCACGTGTTAAATGAAGCACCTTTTCACGAATCAGTTCTGCAATAATAAATCTCTCCGGATGATCTGTTACTTGGTTATCTGGATAGTATTGCGGTCCTTCTGGTAAATACTTTTTAATCGCTCCAATTAACGCTTCAACATTATTACCTTCTAATGCAGAAATCGGAACAATCTCTGCAAACTCATGCAGCTTACGATATTGATCAATTAATTCCAACAATTTTTCTGGATGAACTTGATCAATTTTATTAATCACTAAAAATACCGGTTGCTTTGTTTCTTGTAGTTTTTCAATAATAAACTCTTCACCACGACCAAAACCTTCAGCTGCATTGACCATAAATAGCACAATGTCAACTTCTTTCAATGTCGTTTGTGCCATTTTCACCATAAAGTCGCCTAGTTTATGCTTCGGCTTATGTATTCCTGGCGTATCAATAAAGATGACTTGTGAATCATTTTCTGTGTATACACCTTGAATTTTATTACGAGTTGTTTGTGGTTTGTCACTCATAATTGCAATTTTTTGACCGATAATACGATTTAAAAATGTAGACTTTCCAACATTCGGTCTTCCAATTATAGAGACAAAACCTGATTTATAACCTTTTCTATTCATGTAAATCCTCCGCTAAAAATGCTCCTGGTAACAATTCTCCGACTGTCGTCTCCTGAATGTCACCATGTAAATTTGATAAGTATACTTTCGTATCCTGTTTACATAATTCTACCATAACTTGACGGCACGCTCCACAAGGAGGTACTGGACGATTCGTATCCGCCACTACCGCAATGGCTACAAATGCTTTATCTCCTTCAGAAATTGCTTTGAATAAAGCTGTTCTTTCTGCACAATTACATAATCCATATGATGCATTTTCAACATTACATCCACGGTATACTTTTCCATCTTCCGTTAATAATGCTGCACCTACTTGGAACTTAGAATATGGTACATACGCCTGTTTACGCGCTTCGATTGCTTCTTGAATTAACTCTTTGCTGTTCATGCTCTCGCATCCTTTCCATTCACAATTGTGAAAAGATAAAATGAAACTTTCATTAACGGCGTTCTTAACGCTACCAAAGCATAACAAAAGCTTTGGAATGCAACTATACCATATAAGGTAAAAAGATAATAGCACCAATTATAACAGCTATAACAGTAAATAATAGTACTGCACCGGCAGCAACATCCTTTGCAATTTTCGCAAATGGTTTAAAATCCTTTGTGACTAAATCAACTGTTTTTTCAACTGCCGTATTGACCATTTCCAAACTCATTACAATTCCAATTGTAATGAGTAATATGAGCCATTCCGTTATCGTTATACGGAAATAAAAGCCGCAGCATATAACAATAACTGCGGCCCAAAAATGAATTTTCATATTTCGTTCGTGACGAAGACAAAAGTATATACCAGCTATAGCATATCCAAAACTATTTATAAGTTTTCCTTTTTTCATCTACCTAATCCAAACGCCTCTAAAATTTCCTTTTGTTTTCCAAACATTTCTTTTTCATCTTCATCTGTCATATGATCATAACCAAGTAAATGCAGGAATCCATGTAACGCTAAAAACCCTAGCTCACGATCAAAGGAATGTCCATATTCTTCAGCCTGTTCTTTCGCTCTTGGAATGGAAATAATAAGATCCCCTAGCATACGTGGCATTTCCACACCAACGATCTCCATCTCTCCTTCTCCCATATCCTCCATTGCAAAAGAAATAACGTCTGTCGGTTGATCTTTATCGCGATAATCACGATTAATTTCTTGAATACGTTCATTATCAACAAATGTAACAGAAAGCTCTGTTCCATCTTCTATGTTCTCCATTCGTGCAGCTTGCTCTAGCAGATCACGAATCATATTCACATATTCTTCTTTCACTTCTTCTGTTTCATCAAAAAAATCTATTAATAAACTCATTCTGTCACCTTTTCTTCCGGCGGTTCCGGATATTTAATACGGGAATGGAAAATACCATTTAACGTTTCACATAAAGTTTTCCCAACAATTTGTAATTCTTTAAATGTCAAATTACATTCACTAAATTGCCCATCCTGCAAACGGTCTTTTATAATACTTTGTACTAAATTATTAATTTGCTCTGGTGTTGGATGGTTCATAGAACGCACTGCCGCTTCAACGCTATCCGCAATCCCAACAATTGCAGACTCTTTTGACGTCGCTTTTGATCCTGGATAACGGAACATTTCTTCTGTATATTTCTTTTTATCTTCTTTAATTGCTTTATAGTAAAAATATTTAAGTAATGTCGTTCCATGATGCTGTCCTGCAATATCAATAATTTCTTGCGGAATATGGTGTTCTTCTAACATCTTTACTCCATTTGTCACATGAGCAATAATAATATCTCTACTCATTTCAGGATCTAATTTATCATGAGGATTTTCAATTCCCATTTGGTTTTCTATAAAGAAATGAGGCTGCAGCGTTTTCCCAATATCGTGATAATACGCACCAACACGCGCTAAAACTCCATTTGCTCCAACAGCCTCACAAGCTGCCTCAGAAAGGTTAGCAACCATAACGCTATGATGATATGTCCCCGGTGCTTCTAGTAAAATTTTACGAAGGAGCGGATGGTTCGGGCTTGAAAGCTCCATAAGCTTCATACTTGATACAATTCCAAGACCACTTTCTAAATATGGTAAAATTCCCATAGCTAAAATGGACGAGATAATACCAGAAGCTGCTGCCATTAATAATTGTGAACCGATTTCAAGTGGTGAAAAATTACCATTTCGTAACAGTAACAGTGCAGCTAATACAACTACATTTAAAACAGAAACAAGTATACCTGCCTGCAAAATCATTGTACGTCGGTTTTTCTCTCTCAAAAAGATGCTAACAGATAAAGAACTTAGTAAAACATAAATACCTACACTATAATTAAGCGTACTCGTTACACCTTCATTAAACATGACACTCCCACATACAGAGAAAATCATACTTGTTAGAAAAACAAATCGATCACCAATCATTAATTTCACTAGTATTGTTCCCATCGCAACTGGAACAACATACGCAATGCCTGCGTATTCCAACTTTTGAAACAAACTAATGATTTTCATCAAAACAACTGTAATCGCTACAATTGTTGTATATGCTAAAATATATGGTTTTTCTTCTCTTTTCAATTTTAAAAACGATTCAAATTGTTTATGCATGAAGAATAAGAGCACACCAATAATGATTGCTAATCCCACAAATGGTTGGAATGTATTTCCGTGTTCAAGAAGTCCAACTAATTTCAACTGATCATATACTTCTCTTGTAATCGTGTCGCCTTCCTTCACAAGAATTTGCCCTTGAAGAATATAAACTGGCGCAACTGCGTCTTCTGCTAATTTTTTTCGATCTTTTGTAGCAGTTGAATCATAGAAATAATTTGCTTCAATTGCATATTCCCCAAGGGCGTTAAGCGCTTCTTTTAAATCGCTATTTACATTAACATTGCGTATTTCATTAACAAATCGCTCTCTTGCATCATTTTCTTCATTCATTTTAATGTGCGTACTCATAATATTATTAATCGCTGTTACCGCAGCATCTCTCGCCAACGTCAATTGATCCGGTTCAGCATTTACAAACTGCAACAACACAGAATCAGATAAGCTTTTTGTTAAATCAGTAGGTAATTTCTTTTTTAGCTTTTCTAATCGTTCCGCAGCAGAAATCTTTTTCTGTTCATCAGGACCGGCAGCCTTCGTCTCAGCTTCCACTTCTTTTATCGCATCAAAGACAGAGTTTACAATATCCACTTTATTTTGCTTATATTCACTTCGATATGTATATTGGTCTTCAACCTGTTGAGCTGCTTCTCTCTTCTTTCTATCCGTCGTTACTTTATCTTCGATTTTGATAGGAGAGTGGATTGTTTGTTTAGAAATAGATAGCATTTTAACATCTAGTTGCTCTGGTTTCACATTGTTCATAAGTGCAAAAAACAGTATCGCTCCTAATAAAACATAAGAAATCCAGCTTAATTTTTTCGAATGTTGTATGTTACGAAACCACCTAGAAATTTCTTGAGATCTTGACATGATTTCAATACCTTCTCCTCTCCAGACATAAAGTGAAACTTTAATCAGTGGGAGTTTTCTTCATCCCTACTAATTATTAACCCTCACCAATCGGGCTTTTATGAGCAGGCTTCTAAATTGAGCTGCACATTCACGCGTAAATAAATCTACTTGTCCATCTTTTAATGATAGTAAAAAACAGGCTATTCGCCAACCCTTTCATCTACCTTTATCGTACAAAAAGAAATGACCCTTACAAATAGGATCATTCCATTTTATCATATGCCTCGATAATCCGCTGCACAAGTGGATGTCTTACAACGTCAGATTGGTCTAATTTAACAAATGAAAGCCCTGATACACCTGATAAAACATGTGCAGCAATTGAAAGCCCTGACTTTACACCTTTCGGCAAGTCAACCTGTGATGGATCGCCAGTAACAACCATTTTTGAACTAAAACCTAGGCGAGTTAAAAACATTTTAATTTGAGCACCAGTTGTATTTTGAGCTTCATCTAAAATAACGAAAGAATCATCCAGTGTACGTCCCCTCATATATGCAAGAGGTGCAATTTCAATCGTTCCTCTTTCCATCATACGCTGCGTATATTCTTGCCCAAGAATATCATGAAGAGCATCGTATAAAGGACGTAGATAAGGATCTACCTTTTCTTTTAAATCACCTGGTAAAAAACCTAAGCTTTCCCCTGCTTCTACAGCTGGTCTTGTTAAAATAATCTTTTTTACATACCCTTGTTTTAAGGCTCGCACAGCCATTACCACAGCTAAATACGTCTTTCCTGTACCAGCAGGCCCTATTCCGAATACAATATCATTCTTCTTCAGCGCATGAATATATTGCCTTTGTCCCATCGTCTTCACACGGATGGATTTACCTTTTGCTGTTTTAAAAATTTCCTCTTCGTACAACTCTTCAAAATGAGTTATTTTCCCTTGACGACCCAGCTGAATTGCATATGCAACATCTCGTTCTGAGATTGATACACCTTTACGAATAACAGCAAGTAATTGCTGTAAGATTTTTTCAACAAGCGCCACCGCTTCATCTGTTCCAGATACACGGACAGATTCACCTCGTGTTACGATAGATACAGCAAGTTCTCGTTCAATTACTTTTAAATGTGCATCATTCACTCCAAATAGAGCAATTGCTTCATTATGATTTTCCACTTGTTGATTCATTTCTACTAATTGTTCTGCCATTACTCAGTCTCCTTGAATATCGGATTCAGATATCGGTTGTGGCTCTGCAATATTTTCAATCACTGTATAATGTAATGTTACTCTTAGATGATTCGCCTCAACCTCTTTATGCAAAATCTTATCACTTACAATCATAGCATGTTCATCCAATTTTTTCTTCAGTTCTTTTTCAGCCATTTCTTTCGCTACTTGTATTGCTTGTTTGTCTGTATATTCACGATTCGCTTCTTCCTCTTCACGCACAATTTCCTTTTCATAAGAAATAGGCAATGTAAAACCGAACAGTTTCACATCATGTTTGACATTTTCAGTACGAGACCGCTTATACTTATCATGCTGAAATCCCCATATTTTTATTTTAGCACTTCCAAGACGAAGATAATGCTCATTATATGAATTTCCTGTATACACTTGAAATGTTGTTTTCAAAGGAACTGTCACTTGAGATTCATACCACGTTTCTCCATATACAATTCCTTTAGCAGAAACAATCGTTGGATTATCCTCCTTTCCAAACATCCCTGACACAAGAAGTTGTCCCTTTTGCACATAATCATTTTTCATTACAACTGGTTTTCCAGTTTCCACAAATGTTTTTGTAATTATCGCCTCTTTTTTGGCGACTAAATTTTGTGGTTTTTGCTCTTCCTCTTTCTCTGGCTCATTTTTTTCAACGATTTTAAAATGATATGTTGTCCCCTTCACCTCTAGGCCAGCCCATGTAATTGCATTAATATTATTTGTTAAATGACGTTGAACATCCTCTACACTCGGCATTTGAAATTGCAGTCTTCCTTTTTTAATGCCCATTTTGTCCAATTCTTTCATAAGAATATATTCCGTCTCCGGTTTTGCCCCTGTAATTTCGATTTTCCAAACCATATTTGATAAAGCAATCATACCGAAAAAAAAGATAAGAAACCCGATTAGAAAACCACTATTCTTGAGCAAACGCTTATTCCAAAACGGAAAACCGAAACGCCCAATAAAGTATAGCTTACATTCATTTTTTCGATAAATCGGCCTTAGTTGCTTCACATCACGAAGCAACATGCAAAATACTAATGTATCTTCTGCAATCTTCTTTACATCCCATACGAGCAAATTTCTGCGCACACACTCATTAATGAAGCGTTCTACTCCTCTACCTTCAATTCGAACTTTCACATACCCAAGCCACCGTGTAAACCATTGATTTTTCATCGTTCGCCCCACTACCTTTCTCAAAAAGCACAGGTGTTACGTCACTATTCTAATCGTGCTTTCCTCACCTTTTATCATTCAAATAGCTCGTACGAAACGAAATAAGAAGAAAACTTCATGAACAGAAGTTTCATTATGATTTATCTTTCTTCTCATTTTCTAAAAACGTCACTTGTTCAATAATCCCTTCAAGCAAAAGCTCTTCTGGAAGAATAGTTTTAATAACAAATGATTGCCCTTTTATTAATAATTGACCATGCTTTAATAACAACCGCACTTCTTTATCTGTAAATACTAATAACCCTCGATGATTTTCTATATAAATATGTACTTGCCCGACAAGAGTAATACGAGGTAGATCCATTAGTACATCCACTGGTATGTCTATTTGCTTCGTAAGCCAATTCTTCATTTGTACTAATTTCTTCATCTCCAAGACCTCCTCTCATCCCATATGTATGAAAAAAGGGCTTGTAATATCACGTCCAAACAGAAAAAAGCATAAAAAAACGTCTCATTTCTCATGAGACGCTTTTTTATGCTAATAGCTGTGCAACCAGCTTATTCACTTGTGATCCGTCTGCTTTACCTTTTACTTTTGGCATAACAGCACTCATCACTTTACCCATATCTGCTTTAGAAGCAGCACCAACATCAGCAATAACTTGCTTAATTACGTTCGCAAGCTCTTCTTCTGTTAATTGCTCTGGCAAATACGTGTCTAAAATCTGAATTTCACTTTTCAGTTTATCAACAAGGTCATCACGACCCGCTTTTTTAAATTCAAGGAGGGAGTCCTTACGCTGTTTTACTTCACGAGTTAAAACTGTTAATTCCTCTTCTTCAGTAAGAGTTTGTTGCAGTTTAATTCCTTCATTTTGCAAAGCAGCCTTAACCATACGAATAACGGTTAATTTTTCTTTTTGTTTATTCTTCATCGCTTGTTTCATATCATCGTTTAAACGACCGAGAAGACTCATAACTTACACCCTCTCTTAGAATTTACGCTTTCTTGCCGCTTCAGATTTCTTCTTACGTTTTACACTTGGTTTTTCATAAAACTCGCGCTTTCTTGCTTCAGCAAGTGTACCAGTTTTAGAAACCGATCTTTTAAAACGGCGAAGTGCATCCTCCAAAGACTCGTTTTTACGAACGACTGTTTTTGACATTCTCTTTCCCTCCCTCCGAAACATCACACTTACATACTAACTTCAGCATGCAAAAAGAAACACTTCTTCAGCATGTCTTTTACGATTATAATACATTTTGTCACTTCAGGTCAACTATTTGACAGAATAAAAGAAGAGTAGATGCTCTTCCTTTTTCCAAAATCTATTTAAATTACGTATTGCGACTGATATTTTTTTACTTTTTAAACGAGTAAATTTATAAAAGAATAACAGGCATTTCGCCCCTTCGGTCGAGGAAAAACTCCTCTCTGTCCGGCGCTCCAATGCCCTGCGATTCTGCACGAGCGGTTTCCACCTTTAATCTATCCAGCTCCGCTTTTAAACCTATCTAACTCCAGCGACTAGAACAATCGGCTGTTTCACTCTTTCCTCCGAGGTAAAAAACACCTCTACGTCAAGAGTGCAGGCGTCCTCATGTTCTAAACGAGTCGCTTCCGTTTTTATTCTATCCAGCTCCGCCTCCTAGTCCCTCACGTCTAAGAACCTTCCACGCGAGAAGGCAAAGAACGCCTTCTGCGTGAAAGAACCTTAGCCGACGGGACTAAACAGTCGGCTCCGCTTTTAAATTAATAATCAGTTGTTGCCGTTTTTCCGCTTACTAGGGCTACGCCTGCACTTGTACCGATGCGCGTCGCTCCCGCTTCTACCATTGCGTCCATGTCTTGTCCATTACGAACACCACCAGAAGCTTTTACGCCGATTTCTGGTCCGACTGTTTTTCTCATTAATGCTACATCTTCTACTGTTGCTCCACCTGTCGAGAAGCCAGTTGATGTTTTTACAAAGTCTACACCTGCTTTTACAGACAATTCACAAGCACGAACTTTTTCTTCTTCTGTTAATAAACATGTTTCAATAATAATTTTTACAAGCGCTTTTCCTTTTGCAGCTTCTACAACTGCACGAACATCACGCTCTACTAATTCATCATTTTTATCTTTTAAAGCACCAATGTTAATTACCATATCAACTTCTGTTGCACCTTTTGCAATTGCATCTTGCGTTTCAAATGCTTTTGTTTCTGGTGTGTTTGCCCCAAGAGGGAAGCCAATTACTGTACAAACCTTTACATCTGTACCTTTTAGTAATTCAGCTGCTGTTTCAACCCAAGTAGGGTTTACACATACAGAAGCAAAGTTATGTGCTTTTGCTTCTTCACATAATGTAACAATTGCTGCTTTTTTTGTATCTGGTTTCAATAGTGTGTGGTCGATTAATTTTGCATAGTTCATTTTTCATATGCCCCTTTCTTCACTAGCCGGTTGTCTGACAACTGCAACGGTTAGCATTATAGCACGAAATATTACAAGTTCATATCTTAACTTATCCACACAGAAAAAAAGCATGCAAACCTTTTCGTTTGCATGCTTTTTCATTACGCACTTGCTGATTCTTTTTTGATATCATCTTCAAGAACACGAACAAATTGCGCTTCGTTATATGGGTACCCAGCTTTTGTAATCTTCACTTTTACTAGTTTACCGATTAATTCTTCAGATCCTTCAAAAACAACTTTTAAGTAGTTATCTGTATAACCTACATACAATCCTTCGCGATCGCCATCTTTGAAAGGCTCTTCTGGAATAATTTCAAGAACTTCCCCTTCAAATTGAGAAGCATATTCTTTCGCTAACTGATTTGATAATTCAATTAAACGGTGAACACGATCATTTTTTACATCTTCAGGAATTTGATCTTCCATACGCGCCGCAGGTGTTCCTGTCCGTTTTGAATAAGGGAAAACGTGTAGTTCAGAGAAACGATTTTCTTTAATGAAATTGTATGTTTCCATAAACTCTTCTTCCGTTTCTCCAGGGAAACCAACAATTACGTCTGATGTAATTGCAAGACCTGGTAACGCCTCTTTTAAACGATCTAAACGCTCTTGGAAAAATTCCATTGTATATTTACGACGCATACGTTTTAATACAGTGTTAGATCCCGATTGTAGCGGGATATGCAAATGACGCACAACTACTTCAGATTTATCTAATACTTCAATCACTTCATCCGAAATTTGACTTGCTTCAATAGATGAAATACGAAGGCGTTTCAAACCATTTACTTCTGCTTCCATATCACGAAGCAATCCAGCTAAATTGTAGTTTTTCATGTCTTCTCCGTATCCACCTGTATGAATACCAGTTAAAACGATTTCTTTATAACCTGCATCAACTAATTGTTGCGCTTGGTGAATAACTTCTTTTCCATCACGAGAACGCATTAAACCACGTGCCCAAGGAATGATACAGAACGTACAGAAGTTATTGCAACCTTCTTGTATTTTTAAAGATGCACGTGTACGGTCCGTGAAGTACGGTACATCTAATTCTTCATACACACGTGTTTTCATAATGTTACGGACGGCATTGATTGGTTGACGTTCTTTACGGAACTCTTCAATATACCCTAGCATTTTCTCACGATCTTGTGTACCAACAACGATATCCACGCCTGGAATCGCCATAATTTCTGCTGGAGATGTTTGTGCGTAACATCCCGTTACACAGATAACAGCGTCTGGATTTTGACGTACAGCACGTCGAATAACTTGACGACTTTTTTTATCTCCAGTATTTGTTACTGTGCATGTATTGATTACATACACGTCAGCTTTCTTTTCATATTCAGTTCTATCATAACCACCTTGTTTAAACAATTGCCAAATCGCTTCTGTTTCGTAGTGGTTTACTTTACAACCTAACGTATGGAACGCAACAGTTGCCATTGATCATCACCCCATTAATTCAAAATGATAAGAAGCGGCACTTAACGCGTAAAGCGGCGCCGTTTCTGTTCGTAAAATCCTCGGTCCTAAACTACATGGTACAAATTTATGTTCACGAAGCGCAGAAACTTCTTCCTCAGATAAACCACCTTCTGGGCCAAATACAATCAACAGTTTTTGACCACGTTCAAGTGCTGTTAAAGCCTTCGCAAAATTAGCTTTTTCGCCTTGCTTTGCCTCCTCTTCATACGCCACAAGACAAACATCATAATCACTGCTCATCGCAAGCAATTGTTTAAATGATGCCGGAGCATGTACATCTGGAATTTCACTTCTATGCGATTGTTCCGCTGCTTCTTTCACAATTTTTTTCAAACGCTCAACTTTTTTATCTGCTTTTTTCGCATCCCATTTTACGATAGAACGCGATGCTTGAAATGGTAAAAATGCGGCTGCCCCAAGCTCAGTTCCTTTTTGAAAAATTAACTCTAGCTTGTCTCCTTTTGGCAGTCCACTTGCGATCGTCACAAACACTGGCAATTCGCTTGACACCTCTATCCATTCTACAATAGCACTATCCACAAATTCACTGGTAATTTCAGCAATCGTACACATTGCTGTTTTACCGTTAACACAACAATAAATGTGATCACCAGCTGACATGCGCATCACTCTTGCGATATGATGTACATCATCACCTACAATACGAATACTTGCATCATTTACATACTTCTCTTCTACAAAATAACGTTGCATCTCATCACCTTAGTAAAGTTTCGTTCCTTTCGTAAGTCCTCACTTACGAAAAGAACGAAACGTTATCATTTTAATGTAACAAACGGCAAGTCCCTCACTTTTATAGCGAGAGACTCTTCCGTTCGTTAAAACATAAATTATATATTACGCATTTCGTGCAATGATTGCTACCCAATCTTCCATTCTTAATACTTCTTCAATTGTAAATCCAGCTTTTTCTAGCGCTTCAGAAATTACTTTTTCTTTTGCTGCAATAATACCAGATGTAATAAATAGTCCGCCCTGTTTTACAACTCTCGCTGCATCTTCAGGGAATAGAAGAATAATCTCTGCAAGTAAGTTCGCTACAATCAAATCTACTGGGCCTTCAATACCTTCTAATAAACTATTTTGTCCTACAGATACAACATCGTCCGTTTTATTTAAACGAACATTCATCTCTGCACTTTCAACTGCAACTGGATCCAAGTCATATGCCTGAACAGATGCTGCACCTAATTTTGCTGCAGCAATACTTAATACACCAGAACCTGTTCCAACATCAATTACTGTATTACCTGGTTGAACTGTTTTCTCTAACGCTCGAATACACATCGTTGTTGTTGGATGTGTTCCTGTACCAAACGCCATACCTGGATCTAACTCAATAATTTTTTCATCGGGAGAAGAAGGTGTATATTCTTCCCACGTTGGCACAATTGTGAATGTATCAGAAATTTGAACTGGATGATAATATTTTTTCCAAGCAGTAGCCCAGTCTTCCTCATCGACTTCATTAATCGTAATATTTCCTGTACCAATTTCGATGTCGAAAGATGGAAGTACATCAATAGATGATTTTACACTCGCAACGGTTTCATGTAAAGAATCCGTTTGAGGGAAATATGCTTTTATTAACACACCATCTTCTGGATACTCAGCTGGATTAAGCGCATAAATTTCACCATACTGTTGCTCACGCTCTTTTGTCAATTCCGCTGGATCTTCAATCGCTACGCCACTAGCACCTGCTTCGTGTAAAATATGAGAGATTGCTTCTACTGCTTCCTCCGTTGTATGAATACTAATTTCTGACCATTTCACAATTTACCAACTCCATTTTTTATTTCCATTATTCCCCTTTGAAAGCACGTTTAAGCTTTCCGAATAAGCTATCATCTTGATCTTCTTGTCCTGCAAATTCACGCAATAAATCTTTTTGATGTGATGTTAGTTTCGTTGGTACAATAACACGAACAACTACGTATTGATCACCTTGACCATACCCACGTACGTTTGGAGCACCTTTTCCTTTTAAGCGGAATTCCGTTCCAGTTTGTGTACCTGCCGGAATTTTTAGTTTCACTTTTCCATGAACAGTTGGAACTTCCACTTCAGCACCAAGTGCTACTTGCGCGAATGTTAATGGCATTTCACAAACAATATGATCCCCATCACGCTCGAAGAACTCATGATTTCTTACATGAACAACAACATATAAGTCCCCAGCTGGGCCGCCATTCACACCCGCTTCCCCTTTACCAGACACACGGATTTGTTGACCATTATCAATACCTGCTGGAATTTTAACGTTAATTTTTTTACGTTTACGTACTTTTCCAGAGCCATGACATGTTGTACATTTCTCTTTAATCATTTGACCTGTTCCTGAACAATGCTTACACGCTTGACGATTTACAATACGACCAAATGGTGTATTTTGTTCTACGCTCACTTGACCTGTTCCTGAACAATGCTTACATGTTTCTTTTGAAGTTCCTGGTTTTGCCCCACTGCCGTGACATGTGTCACATGGGTCTTCCACTGGAATTTCAACATTTAATTCTTTACCAAAAATTGCTTCTTCAAAGTCTAAAGTAACTTGGTATTGTAAGTCCGCTCCTTGACGCGGTGCATTTGGATCGCGGCGTCTGCCGCCACCTCCGCCAAAGAACGAACTAAAGATATCTTCAAATCCGAAGCCACCACCAAAGTCTCCACCGCCGAAGCCGCCAAAACCTTGATTTGGATCAGCATGACCAAACTGATCGTACTGCGCACGTTTTTGATCATCACTTAAAACTTCATATGCTTCTTGTACTTCTTTAAACTTTTCAATTGCGTTTTCTTCTTTACTTACGTCTGGATGATATTTTTTAGCCAAACGACGGTATGCTTTTTTGATTTCATCTTTTGAAGCGCCCTTACTAAGGCCAAGCACCTCATAATAATCTCTTTTATTCATAAATTTGTAACCCCCGAATCTTTCACATAAACGTAATTTTAACACCGAAAGAAAGTGCTTTGCAACAAAGTTTCCTCACTTACAGTATGCAAAAAGAAAAACGTAAGACCCTCAGATAAAAAACTTAGTTCATACTAAGCCCTCTTCTTATTCGTGAAAAAAGCCAAAGCCAAGGCACGCTTGACTTTGACTTTTTGTCATCTTACTTATTTTGTTTCACTTTATTACTTATCTTCTTTTACTTCTTCAAACTCAGCGTCAACTACATTGTCATTTTTCGCACCAGCGTTACCTTGTGCACCTTCTGCTTGCTGAGCACCAGCAGCTGCTTGAGCTTGCTCATATAATTTTACAGTAAGTTGTTGTACGATTTCTTGAAGTGCATCTTTTTTCGCACGGATTTCATCAAGGTCATTTTTCTCGATTGCCGCTTGTAATGCTTCTTTTGCTTCTGTTGCTTTTGCTACTTCAGCTGCATCTACTTTACCTTCTAAATCTTTTACAACTTTATCCGTTTGGAATACAAGTTGGTCAGCTTCATTACGAAGTTCAACTTCTTCTTTACGTTTTTGGTCAGCATCAGCATTAGCTTCAGCTTCTTGAACCATACGATCTACTTCTTCATCAGAAAGACCTGAAGAAGATTGGATTGTAATTGTTTGTTCTTTGCTCGTTCCTAAGTCTTTCGCACGTACGTTTACGATACCGTTCGCATCAATATCGAATGTTACTTCGATTTGTGGAATACCACGTGGTGCTGGTGGGATATCTGTTAATTGGAAGCGACCTAGTGTTTTGTTGTCAGCTGACATTGGACGCTCACCTTGTAATACGTGAATGTCTACTGCAGGCTGGTTATCAGCAGCAGTTGAGAATACTTGTGACTTACTTGTTGGAATCGTTGTGTTACGCTCGATTAATTTTGTGAATACGCCACCCATAGTTTCAATACCTAAAGAAAGTGGAGTTACATCTAATAATAGAACGCCTTTTACGTCACCAGTAAGTACTCCGCCCTGAACTGCAGCACCTAATGCTACAACTTCATCAGGGTTAACGCCTTTATATGGTTCTTTACCAGTTTCACGTTTAATTGCTTCTTGTACAGCTGGGATACGAGTAGAACCACCAACAAGAATAACTTTATCTAATTCACTTGGAGAAAGACCAGCATCTTTTAATGCACGACGAGTTGGTTCTAATGTTCTTTCAACAAGGTTAGCTGAAAGTTCTTCAAATTTCGCTCTTGTTAAGTTTAATTCTAAGTGTAATGGACCAGCAGCACCAGCACTAATGAATGGTAATGAAATTTGTGTTTGTGTTACACCTGAAAGATCTTTTTTCGCTTTTTCAGCTGCATCTTTCAAACGTTGAAGTGCCATTTTATCTTGGCTTAAGTCAATGTTGTTTTCTTTTTTGAATTCAGCTACTAAATGATCGATGATAACTTGGTCAAAGTCGTCACCACCAAGACGGTTGTCACCAGCAGTTGAAATAACTTCAAATGTTCCATCTGCTAATTCAAGGATAGATACGTCAAATGTACCGCCACCTAAGTCATATACTAGAACTTTTTGTTCTTCGTCTTGTTTTTCTAAACCGTAAGCAAGCGCAGCTGCTGTTGGTTCGTTAATAATACGTTCTACTTCTAAACCAGCAATACGACCAGCGTCTTTTGTTGCTTGGCGCTCAGCATCGTTGAAGTATGCTGGTACTGTGATAACAGCTTTCGTTACTGTTTCACCTAAGTATGCTTCAGCAGAAGCTTTTAAGTTTTGTAAAATGATTGCAGAAATTTCTTGAGGTGTGTAGTTTTTACCTTCAACTTCTACTTTGTAGTCTGTACCCATATGACGTTTAACAGACATGATTGTATTTGGGTTCGTAATTGCTTGACGCTTCGCTACTTCCCCAACTTGACGCTCTTCATTTTTGAAAGCTACAACAGAAGGAGTTGTACGGTTCCCTTCTGGATTTGGAATAACCTTTGGTTCTCCACCTTCCATAACAGCTACACAAGAGTTTGTTGTACCTAAGTCAATACCGATAATTTTACTCATGGCGAAACCTCCTACATTTATGTAAATTATTGATTTACTTTTACCATTGATGGGCGAATCACACGGTCTTTCAGCTTATAACCTTTTTGGAATTCTTCCACAACCGCGTTTGATTCAAATTCGCTGTCTTCTACTTGCATAACAGCTTGATGTTCATGCGGATCAAACTGTTTACCAACAGCTTCAATCGCTTCAACACCTTCTTTAGTCAGTGCTTCTAGCAATTGACGATATACCATTTCCATCCCTTGTAATAAGGACTTCATCTGCTCATCGCTTGCTTCCACTTGCATCGCTCTTTCAAAGTTATCAAGAGCTGGCAAAATATCTGACACAAGACTTTGTGATCTATATTTTTCAGCCGCTTGCTTATCTAGTTGAACGCGGCGCTTATAGTTTTCAAAATCAGCTTGTAGACGTAGTGTGCGACCTTCCGTTTCCGTCAATTTCGCTTGCAATTCGTCTACTTTTTCTTGTAAAAGAGCCGCTTCACTTTTTTCTTCTACCACAGTTTCTTCACTGTTTTCCGCTGTAATAGATTCCTCAGTTTGCGTTTCTTTCGCTTCTTCAACTACTTGTTCGTTACGCTCTTCCACAACTTTCACCTCCTTAAAAGGCACCAGGGCTCATGTTAAGCATGAGCATCCAAGCATAGTTTTTATATTACACACCCGCAATGATCATGTTCATTGCTTGAGCGAATGTATTATTTTGATTTATGCACTCCATTTAAACCGTCTGTAAATTGTCTTGTGAACAATTGTAACAAACTAATCACACGAGAATATTGCATTCTCGTCGGCCCTAAAATTGCAATGGTTCCAAGCTGTTCTTCCCCAATGGAATACGTTGCAGAAATTAAGCTACAATCTTCCATAGCAGTCGAAGAATTTTCTCGACCGATTTTCACTTGAATACCTACTTGTTTATTACGCAAAATATCGTAAAACGCTGCTTCATTATCAATCATAGTCAGCAAGGAGCGTACCTTTTGAATATCGTGAAACTCCGGCTGCGAAAGCATATTGGCTTTTCCGCCAAAGTATATCTTTTCCGATAAAGGCACTTGAAATGTACCATCTAATATTTTTATTGCACTATCATAATTGTGGACATAGCCGCGCAGAACTGTCACAATCTCTTTTAAAATTTTATTGTGTAATTCTGCCATCGGTACACCAGATAGCTTGTCATTTAAAATATTAACCATCTTTTCTAAATCTGATAAATCAACAGATTCCGGAACGGTAATCGTTTTGCTTTGTACATGCCCTGTATCCGTTACAATAATCGCGACTGCTGTTTGATAATCCAGCGGAACAATTTGTACATTTTTAAGCTTATTTGTACTCACTTTCGGTCCAAGAACTATCGCCGTATAATTTGTGAGTTCTGATAAAATTTGAGCTGATTGCTGTGCAACCTTTTCTGCTTCAAAAATTCTTTCAGCAAATAAATCCTTAATCTGTACAATCTCCTCATTGGGTAAGTTCTGTGGTGCTAAAAGATGATCTACATAAAATCGATATCCTTTTTCTGAAGGAACTCGTCCAGAAGAACTGTGCGTTTTTTCAATAAATCCTAGTTCCTCTAAATCCGCCATTTCATTTCGAATGGTAGCTGAACTAAACGTAATTTCATCTTTTTTAGCCAACGTCCTTGACCCAACAGGCTGCGCTGATCCAATAAAGTCATCAATAATTGTTTGTAAAATTAAGAGCTGACGTTCCGTAAGCATCTCATCATCACCTCTGTTAGCACTCTTTATCTTTGAGTGCTAAATCTATTAATAACTTACCAAAATTGACATTCAATTGTCAACGGAAACGTCACGAAATAGTGAAACTTTTTCATGTACACGAAACATCTAGTTAATCAACTAAAAACGATTGAAACACTTCATTTCCTAATAACTTCCCTTGCCTTGTTAAACAAACATGACCATCTTTTTCCTCCAGTAATCCATGCTCTTTATTATATAGCAACTGCCTTGCAAAGATTTCATCCATCCCCGTGCCAAATTTCTTTTGGAACTCTAACTTAGAAACTCCTTTTGTTTTTCGAAGCCCTAAAAATAACTCCTCTTCCATCATTTCTTTTTTTGTTACCATATGAACATCTAAATAAGGAAATCCTGTCTCATCGATTTTAGAAAAATACTGTTTAAGCGGGCCCACATTTTGAATCCGCTCACCCTTTACATAACTATGAGCTCCAGCTCCAAAACCATAATATGTTTCATTATTCCAGTATGTGAGATTATGTCTACTTTCATAGCCTTCTTTTGAAAAATTACTAATTTCATACTGATGGTAGCCATACTTTTCCATCTCATCCATTACCATTTCATACATCTTCGCCTCATGATCTTCACCAGGAAGCCTTAATTTCCCTTTGTTCATTAAATTGTAAAAGACAGTTTTCGGTTCAACGATTAAAGAATACGCAGAGAAATGCTGAACACCGAGCGTGAAGGCGATATCTAACGTTTCCTTCACATCTTCAATCGTTTGTCCTGGTAATGCATAAATTAAATCGACATTAATATTCGTAAAACCAACTTCCTGCGCTTCACGAATTGCTACAAACGCATCTTCTCTCGTATGCTTACGTCCAATTTTCTCTAGCAATTCATCACGAAACGTTTGCACACCAAAACTAATTCGGTTAACACCACCTTCTAATAGAAGGTTCAATTTTTCTTTCGGTAAGTCTCCAGGATTTGCTTCAAATGTTAATTCACAGTTTGGAGCAAACGGACGCAAACGACGATTAATAATAGCAAGCAACTTTTCAGTCTGCTCCATATTTAGTGCTGTTGGTGTCCCGCCCCCAACAAAAATTGTTTTCATATTTTCAAACGGTACCTTTTGAATCGTATTTATTATTTCTTTCTCTAAATACTCCAAATATTGATCAACGGGCTGACGTTCAATAAATACTTTATTAAAATCACAATAGTGACAAATATGCTGACAAAACGGAATATGAATATATGCAGCTTGCATCAAACTTTACTCCTACCTTTCTAAAAAGAAAACCTCCGCATTTCGGAGGCTCCTTTACTTCTCTAACCCATTACGAATTTGCTTCATTCGCATTTTTCCCCAATCATACATCATTTCGACGATTGGTAAAAGCGTCATGCCTAAATCCGTCATAAAATACTCTACGCGCGGAGGCACTTCTGGATATACTGTCCGATCGACAATTCCATCTTCCATTAATTCTTTTAGTTGATTTGATAAAACTTTATGAGAAATGTTTGGAAATAGTCGTTGCAACTCACTAAAACGGTGTGGCCCTTCTACACCTAGATGCCACAAAATTACAACTTTCCATTTTCCGCTAATAATAGAAAGAGTCAATTCCTTTTCACAATTAAAATTACCATTTTGTATCTTTTCTTGAATATCTTTTCGAATATTTTCAGACATCATTCGTCTCCTAACTCTATATCAATCATCACTTTTTCCCTTGCACAAAAATGCATCCTTACTATTGTAAAGGAGAGATGGAAAGATGTCTAAAAAAGTATGCTTATACACAAAAAGAAGCCGCATAAACGGCTCCTTTTTTCATTAGTTATCGTCCATTTTCAATACAGCCATGAACGCTTCTTGTGGTACTTCTACAGAACCAACAGATTTCATACGCTTCTTACCTTCTTTTTGTTTTTCAAGAAGTTTACGTTTACGAGAAATGTCACCACCGTAACATTTTGCAAGTACGTTTTTACGCATTGCTTTAATTGTAGAACGTGCTACAACTTTGTTTCCAATTGTCGCTTGAATTGGCACTTCAAACTGTTGTCTCGGAATTAATTCTTTTAATTTTTCTACGATTACTTTACCACGGTCATACGCTGAATCACGGTGTACGATAAATGATAAAGCATCGACTTGTTCAGAATTTAAAAGAATATCCATCTTCACAAGTTTAGATGGTTTATAGCCGATTAACTCGTAGTCAAATGACGCATATCCCTTCGTATTTGATTTTAGTTGATCAAAGAAATCATATACGATTTCAGAAAGTGGGATTTCGTATGTCAACGTAACACGTGTTTCATCTAAATATTGCATATCAATAAACGCACCACGTTTACCTTGGCAAATTTCCATTACAGCTCCAACATAGTCATTCGGAACCATGATTGCAGCTTTTACAAACGGCTCTTCTACACGGTCAATGGACTGCGGATCTGGCATATTAGATGGGTTATCAACAATCAAATCTTCACCGCTTGTTAAATATACTTTATAAATAACACTTGGTGCTGTTGTAATTAAATCAATCTTGAATTCACGTTCGATACGTTCTTGAATGATTTCCATATGAAGTAAACCTAAGAATCCACAGCGGAAACCGAAACCTAATGCTTGAGATGTTTCTGGTTCAAACTCAAGAGCAGAATCATTCAATTCCAATTTTTCTAATGCATCACGTAAATCATTATAACGTGCAGAATCAATTGGGTATAAACCACAGAATACCATTGGGTTTAATTTACGGTAACCTGGTAATGGCTCTGCTGCTGGACGTTTCGCATGTGTAATTGTATCACCAACGCGCGTGTCTCCTACGTTTTTAATAGATGCTGCTAAGAATCCTACATCACCTACTGTCAACTCTTTACGCTGCGTTGTTTTCGGTGTGAATACACCTACCTCCGTTACTTCAAACTCTTTACCAGTTGCCATCATACGTACTTTATCGCCAACTTTTACTGTACCGTTTACAACACGGATATAAGCAATTACACCGCGATATGGGTCGTATAAAGAGTCAAAAATCATACATTGAAGTGGCTCCTCTGGGTCACCTTCTGGAGCTGGTACTTTTTCAACGATTTGTTCTAGAATATCTTCAATACCGATGCCAGCTTTCGCAGAAGCAAGTACAGCTTCTGATGCATCTAAACCGATTACATCTTCTACTTCTTGACGAACACGCTCTGGATCAGCACTTGGCAAGTCGATTTTATTAATAACTGGTAAAATCTCTAAATTATTATCAAGTGCTAAATATACGTTCGCTAACGTCTGCGCTTCAATACCTTGCGCCGCATCAACAACAAGAATCGCACCTTCACAAGCCGCTAAACTACGAGACACTTCGTACGTAAAATCGACGTGTCCTGGTGTGTCGATTAAGTGAAGAATATATTCTTCACCATCTTTTGCTTTATACGTTAATTGAACTGCATTTAATTTAATTGTAATACCACGCTCACGCTCTAAATCCATAGAGTCAAGTAATTGAGCTTTCATTTCGCGCTGTGTTAACGCATTTGTTTTCTCCAAAATACGGTCTGCCAACGTTGACTTTCCGTGGTCAATATGAGCAATGATGGAGAAGTTACGAATTTTGGACTGTCTTTTTGCTCTTTCTTCTTTATTCATCTATGTTCTCAACTCCTAATAGTCTCGCCAATATACACTAGCACTGATTATATCAATAGAGCAGCAAAGATTCAATGAAAACTCGTGCTGCTTATAAGACAAATCTTCCTCTCTTTATCTTATGCGAGTAAATCACGCGGGACAAACCTTTTTGTAACAAAAAAATGGTTGTCTTACAAAGTTATAAGACAACCTCTTTTTATTCTTCCAATTGGTTAAAAATGTCTTTTATTTTCCCAATTACTATATCTGTACTAAACTTAGCGATAGTTCGAGCAAATTCCGCAATTCCCATCCCTAGTCCTTCTACAACATTAAAACTTCTGAGACTTTCTAACTGTTTTTGTTTTTCGCCAGCTGAAAATATACCTTCTAAAATTTCCGGATCAACATTTCCACTTCCAGTTCCCGTCATTCGAGTTACTTGTTCATACGTTGGCTGCCGATAGCCTTTCATGCTTTTTAAGCCATGATTAGCGATTCCAATTCCGATTAACATCAAAAAAAGAAACAGCACAACACAACTCATACACCGAAGCGTAAATCGACTCAACTTAGGCTGTCCCTTCTCATCAATGCGTATATGCACCTGTGTTATCTTGATCAATTTGATGGTGAAGTGCTGCATTTAAACCACTCGCTATTACATTTGCCATATCTTCAATAAATGCATCTACTTCTTTCGGCGTCACCATTAAATTATGACCAAGCGGAGCTAATACTTCATAAATTAATTTTCGCTTTTCTTCATCTTCCAAAGTCCCCACTGCCCCTAAAAACATATTGCGACTTTTTTCATCCGGCATATCTTCCTCTGTTAATTTCTTCTTTTCTCCAAATGTAAAGCCAGCTGGCAATAAAGAACGAGATGGTTTATCTCCTTCTCTCATTTCACGACCAAAATGCTTCAAAATAAAATCAATTGTATCACTCGTAATGGAAACAGCATCTACAACCGTCGGAACACCGATCGCAATCACTGGGATTCCAAGCGTCTCCTTACTTAATTCTTTTCGTTTATTTCCTACACCCGATCCAGGATGAATTCCCGTATCTGAAATCTGTATCGTACTATTTACTCGTTCAATAGACCTTGCGGCAAGTGCATCGATAGCGATCACAAAGTCTGGTTTTGTCTTTTCAATGATGCCATAAATGACATCGCTCGTTTCAATCCCTGTAATCCCCATTACACCTGGACGGATTGCACTAACAGGACGATATCCATCCTCTACACTTTCAGGCTGCAATTTAAAAAGATGACGCGTCACAAGCACATTTTCTACAACAATTGGTCCAAGGGCATCTGGTGTTACATTCCAATTCCCTAGTCCAACGATTAAACAGCTCGCCTCTTTAGTAATTCCAATTTCTTCTAACAAATAAGAAAATTCTTTTGCAAAAATACGCTCTACTTTTTGCTGTAATTCTGTATCTTGCTGACGAATCCCCTGCACTTCAAGCGTTAAATAATTACCAGGCTTTTTACCCATCGCTTCAGAAGCACTTTCTTCGATTATCACTTTCGTAATCGTAATACCTTCTTCTTCACGCTCTTTTACAACAACACCTTGGATTCCTGTTTGTTCTTGCTGACGTTCTTGTAACATTTGATGAGCTTCTACTGCAAGGTCTGTTCTAACACTATATTTACTTAAATCTAATGGTTCTTTCATCGTATCTCCTCCGTAATTCATAGTAAATATAGTTAGATTCCCCAAAATTATATAAGGTCATTCTTTCCTTTACATGAAATTTCATTGATCTCGCTATTGCAATTCTCTTCTCCGTTTGATAGAATATCACTTGTTCTATGTAAGTATCGAGTCACTCGATCGCACCAGGGAGGTGAAAAGTATGGCAAACATCAAATCTGCTATCAAACGCGCTAAACTTAGCGAAGAGCGTCGTGCACATAACGCTTCTATCAAGTCTGACATGCGTTCAGCTGTTAAAACTGTAGAAGCTTTAGTTACTAATAACGATCTTGAAAATGCTAAAGAAGCTTTCAAAACTGCTTCTAAAAAACTTGACAAAGCAGCTCGTAAAGGTCTTATCCACCAAAACGCTGCAGCTCGTCAAAAATCTCGCTTAGCGAAAAAAGTAAACGCGTAAGGCGTTTAAAAAACGATCCATTCGGGTCGTTTTTTTATATACAAAAAAGTTCACGCGGCAAATGGCATGAACTTTTTTAGTTTATCCAGCTATAGCGGCTAGAATCGCAGGCCATTTCACCCTCTCTATCGAAGCAAAAAGCGCTTCTCGGTCGAGCCCTCCAATGACCTGCGATTCTGAACGTGCTACCTCTTCTTTTATTTTCTCCTGCTATTCGCGGGCAGTAAGACCCCCACCTCAAAATTCAGCAAAAGCAAAGAAGTTAGGTGGGGGCGGGCTGCCCATAAAAGCCCGATTGGTGAGGGCTAATAATAAGCGGGAGATGAAGAACCCCCCACTGATTAAAGTTTCACTTTATCCAATATGATTTAAACGCATTAAGAAAAACTCTAAGACGAGTTTCTTATCCATTTTCCCTGTTTTCATACTATAATCAGCTTCAGCTAATTCTAAAATGACTTTTTTCAATTCTTCAAACGAGAAAAATTTCGTTTGATTCATCGCCAACTTTACTCGGTATGGATGAACACCAATATGCGAAGCAATTTGATTTTGCCCATATCCACGTTGCTGTAATTCTTTCACTTGGTGCAGTAAACGAAATTGACTCACTAATAACGCTAATAATTTAATTGGCTCCTCTTGCTGCGTAAATAATCCGTCTAAAATTTGCATAGCTCCAGCAATATCTTTTTTCACTACCTTTTCTGTTAACGCAAACACATTTTGTTCAACCGATTTTGGCACAAGCTCCGCCACAAGCCCTGTTGTGATTTCTCCACCCATCCCAACATAAAGGGTTAACTTGTCCATTTCCTTCGCTAACATCGTTACATTGCTCCCTACAAGCTCTAACAGCAAGCTAACAGCTGCTTCCTCGATATGTACATGCACTTCATCCGCACGAGCCACAACCCATTTACGAACGTCCTGTACTTGCATCGCATTGGCTTCTACTACATCTGCTGTTTTCTTTAATAATTTTGTAATTTTCTTTCGCTCATCTAGTTTTTCATAAGGGGCTACAAATACAATAATCGAAAATGGAGATGGCTCTGCAATATATTCCTCTAAAATCTTTATATTTTGTTCTATTTTTTCTTTTTGCGACGTTAAAAATAATGGGGATTTAATTAGCAATATTTTACGATCCCCAAAAAAAGGAAGCGTACGCGCATCTTCTATTACATCTTCTAAATACGCTTCTTCTAAGTCATACGTTACAACATTAAACTCACGATCTTCCTCAGCTAACGCTTCCGTTGTTATAAGCTTTATTGTTTCATTTATAAAATACGCTTCCGTTCCATATATTAAATAAAGTGGTGCAAACTGCTTCTTTTTAATCTTCTTATGTATATCACTCATACTTTTTCCTACTCCCTAACTTGGCAATATATCTCTATACTAATGCGCTATCTTTTGTTTTACAAGTACAAAGGAACAGGCTTAAGTAACCTATTCCTTTATCTATATAAAACGCCACGCAATAAGTCCCGGGATTCTTATTGGTGTGCGGTAACCACTTTACTGTTATTATTCACAACTGCTGGATAAGTATAATTGTTAACTGTTAGCATGCTTGGAAATCAAATTTCCACCTTCTACTCGCATAAGATTTATCTCCTACTTCTACACAAATATCCTCTATTTATCTTCATATGGAAATTGTAGATTTTTTTCTGACAATATCTTATACTAAAATGGAATGTTGGGGAGGGATTCTAAATGAATGAGTTTGAGCAAAACGTTCAAAGTAAACGCAATGACGCTATTGATTCAGGGGTAGGTTTTATCGTCTCATTTGGTTTTTTCGCAACACTTTTCATTATTGCAACAATTATTAAATTTATCGGTTCTTAAAGGCCGCTGCTTGCGGCCTTTCTTTTTTTACTTCATCTTTTCTGTGCTTCATCATATGTCAGTTTACTTCGAAACGTTCCACTTTCACCTTCAAAATCATAGAAAACGGCTCCTTGTTTGTCAGTTCGCCATATTTCAATTTCAAGTTCTAACAAACGCTCTAGCACTTGCTGATGCGGATGCCCATATCGATTATGCTCTCCAGCTGAAATGATTGCCTTCTTAGGCTGAATGAGGTGCAAAAAGGGAGATGAAGACGATGTCTTACTACCATGATGCCCAGCCTTTAAAATATCCGCACGTAACTCCGGATACCGTTCTACAATACGCCTCTCCCCTTCCTCTTCTAAATCCCCCGTAAACAGCCACTTAAGTCCCCCAAACTTCGCCCAAAGTACAATAGAGGCATCGTTATCAGCCTTTTCTTTCCCTTCCGGGGATAACACAACAAATTCTGCTCCATCTATCTTCCATCCATCTCCTTCTCCAACCACGTTTGTCCGTATATGCTTTCCCTTTGCCATTTTCCTCAATTCTTTTTCCAATACCGCGTCTTCCTGCTTCCTTCCAAATACGATTTCTTCTACAGTAATAGACGATAATATTTCTTTTGCCGCCCCCATATGATCTGTATCACCATGCGTCACAATCAACTTATCAATTTTCCGAATCCCTTCTTTTTGTAAAAACGGAAGAAGAATATCGTGTCCAACAGAAAACTCATGTTTTTTCTTCTGCCACGTTTCCTTTTTTACAGGAATTGTCCCCCCTGTATCAATGAGATAGATCCCCTTGTCATATGGAAGACGAATCAAGATTGCATCCCCTTGTCCAACATCAATAAAAGTCACACTTCCACTAGCACGGAAATAGGGTGAAACATAATGACAAATACATATAAAGAGGAAAAATCCGGTGGCTATGAACAAAATACATTTTTTGACCGTTTTTTCCCACACAACAAATATACCAATGATACTAAAACAATATAAAACCACAAGGAATAGAGGTGTTTGCCCAAAAATAAGGCGAAGAAACGGGAGGTTTTCACAATACTGAAGAATTTCATTAGAAAACATTAAACATACTGATAATCCATGTGCCAGCCATGTCGACACAAAAGGAACAAATAACATACAAAGAAAAATAACGATACTACATGGTAACACAATACAAGATAGAAACGGAACATATATAAGATTGAGGAAAATGCTATATGGAGAAAAATAACCGAAGTGATATAACAAAATAGGAGTACTAGCAAGTTGTGAAATAATAGAAAGATAGATTGTATTTTGAATCAGACTATTATTACGCTGTAACAGACGATTTGCCGACAGCAATAGTGCAAAACTACCAACAAACGAAAATTGAAATCCAATATCAAAAGCCATATAAGGATCATATAAAAGCATGAATATAGCTGTCATACTAAGCGCATCTAAACTTGAAATACGAACAGAATGCATAAGTGCTAGCAATAACATAACACCTGTTACAGAAGCTCTTATGACAGATGGAGACGCTCCTGCTAAAAGCATATAAAGCGGAATACAAACAACAAGACATATCGTTGTCATTTCCCTCGTCAGTCCGATCCTGAGTAAAATAAAATAGCCAATTGCCATTAACAATACAATATGAGATCCAGAAATCGCCAATAGATGGATAAGACCAAATTGTTGATATCGTTCTTCTACTTCAAATGTCATCAGTTGCCGATCTCCAAACAACAATGCATTCATAAATGCTCCAGATTGCCCGGGAAACATTTCTGTGACTATCGACACTGCGTTTTGGCGTATTAAAAAGATCCATTGTGTAAATGTCAAAGATTTTTGAATACAATTTGAAATCTCTTTCGCTTCAAATAAGAAATGAATCTTTTGCTTATGTAAGTAGTCACGATAATCAAATCCATGAAAGTTCCGTGCTTCTGGCGGCACTTTCATTTTCCCTTTAAATGTACAGCTCATACCCGCATATAATTTCTGCAACTGTCCTTTTTGCTCAGCTGAGTGAATTTTGTAAAACAATTGCAACGTATCCCTGTCATTGACTTCTATTTGAAAAGAAAGCTGATCGCCATTTATAAGAGGTGTTGTTTGAATTATACCTTTTGTCACTTCAAAGTTTAATCCTTTTGAAGGTTGATTTTTCCATTCAACATATGAAGTATAGAAGAAACTCCCGGAACATGTCAGTATACAAAAAACGAGGACTTGGCGCGAAGTACGATATATACAAAATAAAATATAACAACCAAATAAACTAACAAATAATAACTGAAACGAGGAACAGGCGATTGCAATCCCCATAACAAACGAGATTGCAATATAGCCCCACTGTCCACGCAACTCATACTCCCCCTTATCGTGAATATTCAAAAAGTCCGGTACAGATAGCTGTCACATTTCTTCATTACGTCGTCAGTCCGACACTCCTATAGATTCATCTACACTCCGCACTTTCCTGGCCGTGCCTCGAACTGCTCGCCACTCTTTATCCTTCTTTTTGAACACACACTTATAGCATCTCTTTTGCTTTAGCGAATACTTGTTGTAATTCATTCATTGTTAAATCATCTTTTTCTAAAGATGAAAACAGCTCTTTTAATTGTAAATGACGCTCTTGTTGCTCTATCGATGTAATATCATATTCGAGCGGAACATGTTTCACTGTTACATTTGCTTGCTCAAATAATTCTACAGCGTACGGGTGATTTTTATAATCTTGTGCGTAATAAACAGCTGTAATACCACTTTGAATAATGGCTTTACAACATTGTAAACAAGGAAAGTGCGTAACATAAATCTCTGCATCCTCTGTTTTCACACCAAATTTAGCACATTGCAACAGCGCGTTCATTTCCGCATGAATTGTGCGAACACAATGATTATCAATCACATAGCATCCATCGTCTATACAATGAACACCACCTTTAATTGAACCGTTATATCCACCCGCGATAATTCGCTTATCACGAACAATTGTCGCTCCTACCGCAAGCCTTGTACACGTGCTACGCAGCGATAATAAATGGCTTTGCGTCATAAAATATTGATCCCAAGAAATTCGTTCCATATCTTCACCTACTTTTTCATCTACTTGTAGTGTAGCGAAAGAAGAAAAAGTTCGTCAATCCTTTACGGAATAATTATTTTATCTTTTATTTTTTCAAGCGATTTCTCTCCAATACCATCTACCTCCAATAAATCTTCTATCTTTTGAAACGGCCCATGTTCTTCTCGATATTTCATAATATTTTCTGCTTTTCGAGGTCCAATTCCCGTTATTTTCTCGAGTTGCTCTTTTGGTGCAACATTAATTTGAATTTTCCCCTCCTGTTCTGAAGATAGATTAGCTGCCTGCACTTGCTCTCCTTTTTTCGGGACATAGAGTAACATTTGATCTTGCATAAGCTGTGCTAAGTTCACTTTTGCCATATCAGCTTCAGGTAAAAAACCACCTGCTTTTTCAACCCCATCTTTTACGCGTGCGCCCATCTCCATCTCATATACACCTTCATGATGCACAGCTCCTTTTATATCAATCACGATTGTTTTTTTCTGTTCTTTTGATTCTGCTACTTTCAATTTATCTTTGCTTTCTTCACTGTTCACATTTGTATCAATTTTCGTGGTCGGTTGCATGGCCTGTTGCTTCGTCTGCCACATAAAGAGTATAAATACAACTCCAACAGCCCCTAATAAAGCGATCCACTTCTTTTGAAAATTCTGCATGATTTTAATACCTCCAATTCATAAATTCACAACATAGTTCATATTGTTTAGGAGAAAGATGTTACGAAGGAGGGATGAAACATTGAACATAGGAATTATAGGGACAGGAAACATGGGGAATATACTAATCGATGCATTTTTAGAGACCCGTGCTGTCAAACCTTCGTGCCTTGCTATTATTAATCGTACACCTGCCAAAGCACATCATATAAAAGAGAAGTATCCTTCTGTTCATATAGCAAAGACAGTGCAAGAGGTAATTGGACGCTCTCAGCTTATTTTCATTTGTGTTAAACCTGTAGACATCTATCCAATTTTAAAAAAACATGCTGCTCACTTTACTGATGAAAAATGTTTAATTTCTATTACAAGCCCCATATCAGCAACTCAATTAGAAAAGGTTGTATCTTGTCACGTCGTACGTATTATTCCGAGCATTACAAACCGAGCATTCTCTGGCGCCTCACTATTTACATTTGGAAAAAACTGTTCGAAAGAATGGGAACAAAAGTTACTTCGTTTGTTTAAAAATATTTCTACACCTATTGTGATCGGGGAAGATATTACACGAGTTTCATCTGACATCGCAAGCTGCGGACCTGCATTCTTCAGCTACTTACTACAATGTTTCATTAATGCTGCTGTAGATAAAACAAATATTACTCATGAAGAAGCAACTACTTTAGCAAGTGAAATGATTATCGGGATGGGAAAACTACTAGAAAAAGAAATTTTTACATTACCAACTCTGCAAGAGAAAGTATGTGTAAAAGGCGGTGTTACAGGAGAGGGCATTCAGATTTTAGAGGATCACGTCGGAGATATGTTCCATAAATTATTCGAGCGAACACATGAGAAATATGATGAAGATCTAGAAGGCGTTGAACAACAATTTAATAAGCACACGTAAATAATACGCCACAATGGTACAAAATCCTCTTAAAACTCCTTATCTTTTTCTCATACTATTTTTTATCAAACTCTTATTTTTATATTTTATAAGTATTAATTTTCTACTTTTCTATAAATAAAATACCGTTTTCTAAGCAAAACAAAAGCAACCTAATCGGTTGCTTTTGTTTTTATCCATTCTTTTTTGCCATAAAAAAGATACGTTCCGTTTGTTCAGTTACTTCCATTCGTTCAAAATCACCCGTCACACGAAGCACTGTAAAGCCCGCTTCTTCAAGCCATTTTGTTACTAATTCAACTGAATAGGCACGTTGCACGTGACATTCATCAAAGCGATGATATACACCTTCCTCTGGATCCTGTACAAAGAATGACAAGTCATGCTCTACACTATCTGATTCTTCTCCAGGGAAGCAGTTCCAAATGAGAGCTATCTCGTCTCCATTAACTGTGTACGTCTCATTTTGAAATACATGATGAATTTTATATAAAGAGTGTACATCAAATAAGAACAGACCATCTTGACGCAAATGGTGGGACACTCGTCTGAACGTTTCTTGTATCCCCTTTTCTTCCAGTACATAATTCAATGAATCACAAAAGATTGTTACACAATCAAATTCACCTGGAACGTCTAATTCCCTCATATCCTGTTGATAAAAAGGAATAAAATACCCTTCTCCCCCTAGCTTTTGCTGAGCAACCGTTAGCATTTCTTCTGAAAGATCGACGCCAATCATGTCATAACCTTTTCGCACAAGCGGAAGTGTTACATTCCCAGTCCCGCACGCTACATCAAGAATCTTCGCCTCTTTCATGCCTGCCTGCTGTAAGCTTTCCTCTGTGAATTCTACCCATTTATCATACGGAACATCATTCATAAGTTCATCATACAACAATGCAAATTGCTCATATCTCATTGGCTTAACTCTTCTGTAATATCTTCACGTGGCACGTCACCCCATAGACGCTCTAAATTATAATGATCACGCTCATCTTTATGGAATACATGCGCAACTACATCACCAAGGTCCACTAGAACCCAGCGCGCTTCATCGAAGCCTTCCATACGTTGTACGTCGATTTGGAATTCATGCGCTTTCGCTTTAATTTCACGTGCAATTGCTTGTACTTGCTTATCAGAATTCCCGTGACAAATAATAAAATAATCTGCAATTGGTGAAATACCTTGCATATTTAATACCACCATATCTTCTGCTCTTTTATCATCAGCTGCTTTTGCCGCTAATACTAATAACTCTTTGTCTTTCATTCAGTAATTTCCTCCTTCAGGACTGCGTTATATGTTTGAAATGTTAATGGATAGATCGTTTGATTCTTTTCCATTAAAAATTGAATCGTACGTTTTAATGCAAATAATAAAGCTTTATTTATATCTTCCTGTGCTAATTTCCGCACTTCTTCCACACCTGGAAATTTGCGGCCAGGTTCAATATAATCTGCTACATAAATAACTTTATCAAGCATTGTCATCTCTTCATGACCGCTTGTATGATATGTAATAGCTTGCAGAATTTCAGTGTCAGTAATGCCGACTTCTTTTTCTACTAAGTATGCCCCAACTGGTGCATGCCATAACTCTTTGTTATAGTGAAGTAAATCTTTTGGCAACTCTTCCTGTTTAATAATGTCTTCCATTTCTTGAATCGATCTACATTTTGCATAATCATGAAATATAGCAGCCATTTCTGCTTTTTTCTCATCCACGCCATATAGTTTAGCAAGTTCAATTGCCGTTTCCATCACACCAATTGTATGTATATAACGTTTTTCATGCATTTGTTGTTTTACAATTTCAAGTGCTTCCTCACGATTCATACAACCCATTCCTCTCGATATATACCTGTACTTGTTCTGGAAGCAAATATTTACAAGTTTTCTTCTCCTCATACCTCTTTCGTAATAAGGAGGAAGAAACAGCAAATTCCGGAATTTCTACTGTTATGATTTCATAAGGTGTATGTAATGTATAACCCGGCCTTGCAACTCCAACAAAAGTTACAAGCTGAAGTAATTTCTCAATGTTATACCATTTGGGTAAATACTCCACCATATCCCCGCCAATGATAAAATGAAACTGCGCGTCCGGATGCTTCTTTGTTAATTGTAACATAGTGTCGTATGTATAGGATGGACCTTCTCTTTGTAGCTCTTCTAAACAAACCGAGAAATACTCCTCTTTCCCAATTGCTAACTCTAACATGTTCAATCGATCTTCCACACTTGTAATATTGCGATCTTGTTTATGAGGTGGAATTTGATTCGGCAAAAACCATATTTCATCAAGCGCGAGTGCATCATACACCTCATTTGCAATCAACAAATGTCCATAATGAGGCGGATCAAACGTGCCGCCAATGATTCCGATCTTTTTCAAACGAAACGCCCCCTTTAGTTCACAAGCAGTAATCTTTCCGAAACAATATATGGAAAAATTACTGCCCGTAAAAACTCAATTGGTCTAAACCCTATTAGCAAGAACGAATCCCGAACATAGCGGACGTAAGCTATGGAAACGCCCTATATATATCCTGAGCACAGTAAGCTGCTATTATGGAAGTTTGATTTGTTTATTTTCTCTTGATTCTTTATATAAAACAATTGTGCTTCCAATTACTTGGACGATTTCTGCTCTAGCACCTTTAGCCAATTCTTCTGCAACTTCACGACGATCAAATTCACAGTTTTGTAGTACACTCACTTTAAATAACTCACGCGCTTCTAATGCATCTGCGATTTGTTTTACCATATTTTCATTTACGCCGCCTTTTCCAACTTGAAAAATCGGTGTTAAGTGATGTGCCTTTGCACGTAAAAATCTTTTTTGTTTTCCTGTTAACATATAGTTAGCCTCCAAGCTTTCTCATTACTAATTGTTTCATTCTTTCGATATTTGGCATATGTCCTGTCCACATTTCAAATGCAAGTGCTCCTTGATAAACAAACATATCTATTCCATTTTGCACAATGGCTCCTTTCGCTTTCGCATCTCGCAGAAGCTTTGTCTCAAATGGATTATAAATAATGTCCGAAACAATCGTTCCGTGTTTCAAAGATTGAATTTGCATCGGTGTACTTTGGACATGTGGATGCATTCCTATCGTTGTTGTATGAATGATAATATCATAATTTCCTTGTTCCTCTGTTGCTTGCTCTAATGAAAGAGCATGCGATGTAATCTTCGCTTGACATCCAGCGATAAGCTGATTTGCCTTTTCTACTGTTCGGTTGGCAATATCAATTACTTTTACACCTGCGTCTGCAAGTGAAAAGTAAATAGCGCGGCATGCTCCGCCTGCACCAAGTAATAAAATACGCTTTTGATAAAGCGGATCTTTACTAATCGATTGCAATGAACGAACATAACCAATTCCGTCTGTATTATAACCGATCAGCTTTCCCTCTCTATGAACGACCGTATTCACCGCACCAATTTGCTTTGCTAGCGGATCAATTCCATCCAAGTATTTCATAATTGAAACTTTGTGAGGAGTCGTGACATTAAATCCCGATACTCCTAATGCCTTTAAGCCTTTCACCGCTTCCCCTAGCGTCTCTTCTTCTACAAGAAACGCATGATAATGAGCATCTATATTTAAGTCCTCAAATGCGTCGTTATGCATAAGTGGTGACAATGAATGTCCTATTGGATTTCCGATTACACCATATAACTGTTTCATAAATTCCTCTCCATATTAAATTAAAGATTTACGTAATGAAACACTAACTCCTTTTGGTACATGAGCCACAATCTTTGCCCCAGGCTCATTTACAGTAACCCATCCTAATCCAGAGAATACAACATCTGTTTTTGGCTCACGAATATTAAATTCGTATTTCACAAGCCCAGGCATATTTTCTAGTTCTTCTGGAGTTGGTGGATTTAATAATTCTCCAGCATGTTTTTCATACAATTCATCTGCTTTTTCAAGTTTTGTACGATGAATTGGTAGACGGTTTGATAAATGACAAGTGAACGCACGGCGACCACCACTAATATAATCAAATCGTGCTAATCCACCGAAGAATAATGTTTGTTCCTCGTTTAATTGGAATACCATCGGCTTGATTTCCTTTGTTGGTGTAATAAGCTTCAAGCTTTGCTTTCCAACGTAATGTGCCATTTGGTGGTGATTAATAATACCCGGTGTATCATATAAAGAAGATGCTTCATCTAATGGAATATCAATTAAATCAAGTGTTGTTCCTGGGAAATGAGATGTTGTAATTACATTCTCAGTTTCTTCACTAAATTCTTTAATCATGCGATTAATAAACGTGGATTTTCCAACATTCGTACACCCTACAACGTATACATCCTTACCACTGCGATATTGTTCAATCGCCTCAGCAAGTTCACGGATACCTTGTCCTTTTGCTGCACTAATTAAAAAGACATCTTCTGGTTTTAATCCAAGTTGCTTTGCACTATAACGCATCCAATGTTTTACTTTATCATGCTTTACTGACTTTGGAATTAAATCCGATTTATTTCCAACAAGCAATACTTTGTTATTCCCTACAAAACGATGTAAGCCTGGTAACCAGCTACCATTGAAGTCAAAAATATCTACAATCTTGACAACAAGTGCATCTGATTGTCCAATTCCATTTAAAATACGCAAGAAATCATCATCTGTTAAAGACACATCTTGAATTTCATTATAGTTCTTTAAACGGAAACAACGTTGACAGATCACTTGTTCTTTCTCTAAAGATGAAGCTGGCGCATACCCGACTTCATTTTTATACTCTGTTTGAATTTCTACACCGCAACCAATACATTTAATTGTTTCAGTCAAACTTTATTCCTCCCAGTTAATTAAACCTTTTTTCTTCATATTCCTCATAAGTCTGCGTTCAATCTTTCGATTAAATCGCGTTACTAGCCCGTCTGTTTGTGCTACTGGTACAACTAAAATCGTATGAAGACCAACACGATTTCCGCCTAGTACGTCCGTTAGCAATTGATCTCCAATTACTACTACTTCATCAGGTCTTAAATTCATTTCTTGCATGGCACGTTTAAACGCACGAACCAATGGTTTACGTGCACTATGAATAAACGGAATTCCAAGTGGCTCTGCAAAGTCCTTTACTCGTTGCTCATTATTATTAGAAACGACCGTTACTTGAATGCCATGCTCTTTCATTTTTAAAAACCATTGTTCAAGCTTAGGTGTTGCATTAGGACGATCCCATTCAATTAAAGTGTTATCTAAGTCAGTGATAATACCTTTTATCCCGCGTTTTATTAAATCTTCTGGTTGAACATGATATACGTTTTTTACGTATTCATTTGGTAAAAATAATTTCAATTTCTTTCACCTCTTTGAGGAGTTTTCATAAAATTTTTCGACAACATTTTTCGATAACTAGATTGTGGATAACATTGTACACATTTTCCACACTAACTTTTCAGTTAATTCGCAATTTATCAACATTTCATGCACATCTTATCCACGGTGATATGTGGATAACCAGTCGTTTGTGACTGTCATAATTTTTTGATACAGTAGATGCAACAAAGAACCTATCCTTATTATCGGAGGTGGCTCACCTTGAAAATCAAACATATGGAGCAGTTATCTACTGAATTACTCACTGAGTCTTATTATAAAGCAAAAGAACTAAAATTAAATCCTGACTTCATTTTACTTATAAAACAAGAAATCATCCGGCGATCATTAGAGGACAAGCTTGCCAAATCGTCTTGAGTACATATAGATTACTGCTTCACCTGTAAAAAGAGCCATCCTCAAGATGGCTCTTTTATAAAATGAAACTTCCATCCTTGGGAACTTTTCACCTAGCACATAAGCCCATCTAACTTCTTGGCGCCCTCACAAGTTTGTGATAAAACTTTTACCGCCCGCTACCATTAAGGTAAGCGAGTTGCAATTTTTTCACCAACGCAAAGTTCTTGGCCACTCGTTAGCGTTGAAACAACTTCAACCATTCCTTTTTCAAACAGTAAAACGACTGTTGAACCAAATGTAAAGTATGCCATCTCTTCACCTTTTTGAACAGTGTTTCTTTCATGAAGAAGTTCAATACTATTTACAAACATAGCTCCTACTTTTACAAGCGCCATATGTTGTCCTTCACTATCGACTTCTGTAACAGAACGATAATTCTTTGACAACGGCTCTTTTCCATATTTCATTCCTGCTGCGTTTACTGGATATGATTTTCTTCCAAGTACAAATCGCTCTGTCACAGCACCAGAGAGCGGGCTATGAATACGATGATAATGACTTGGACTTAAATAAATAACCATATATGTACCGCCGGCATAACGCCTTGCTCGCTCTTCATTACCTAGCATATCCACAATCGAATAGCGCTTGCCTTTAATATCAAATGTTTTCGTTTCTTCAATAGGACCATGATCAGCAAATACCCCATCAACAGGACTAACAATACTTGATGCCGCTGCATCTATTTCTCGTTTTCCTTCTTTCAACTTACGTGTAAATAATTCATGCAGCGTTCGATATTCCTTTAAATCCTTTTCCATCTCATCCTGATTCAATTGAAACGCTTTTGCATAAGACGAAAGAATAATGGAACTTAAACGAGACTGTGCAAATTTACGTAATATATAAGAAGTAAAACGCCCGTTTGTAAGTTCGATCATGAGTCGATATAATGTACGTCGCAAACCGCGAAACCTCCTAATAAGTCTTAATGAACAATTAAGTTTAGCTTTCCCTTCTTTTCTTTCTATATCATACAGTGAAACTTCTGAAAGTGTTTTTTATGTTCACTTATTATAAACCAAGCCGATCATACAAAAAGAAAGAATAGGTACCATTTCATACTTAAATTCGTTAGCACCTTCTAATATTACAGATAGAACCCGTCATTTTCAACAGTGAACGTATATTTCTTCTTAGAGTTTCTTGTTTTATTCCCTTTTCATCAAAAGAAAAGTGGCTGCGTTTGAACCGCAGCCATTTCACTCATCTTTATGCTTTTCCCTTCTTCTCCTTCTCCGCTCGCACAAATTCATGAAACATTTTCATCAGTGCCCGCTTCTCAATCCGGGAAACGTAACTTCTTGAAATCCCTAGCGCTTTCGCAATTTCCCGCTGCGTTTTTTCCTTATCAAGGCCAAGTCCAAACCTTTTTACAATCACTTCTTTCTCTCGTTCATCTAAAATATCGATATACTCCTTAATTTTTTCTAATTCCATGCTAAGCTGAATCATATCAATTACATCTTCAGATTCAGATTTCAAAATATCAATAAGTGATATTTCATTACCTTCTTTGTCCTGTCCAATCGGGTCATGAAGTGAAACGTCTTTTTTTGTTTTCTTCAGTACACGCAAATGCATTAAAATTTCATTTTCAATACAACGAGCTGCATATGTCGCAAGCTTCGTCCCTTTCCCTGCTGAATAACTCTCAATTGCCTTAATGAGCCCAATTGTTCCGATAGAAATTAAATCTTCCGCATCTTCACCTGTGTTTTCAAATTTCTTAACAATATGAGCCACAAGCCGTAAATTATGTTCAATTAAAAGATTTCTCGCGTGAGCATCACCCTGCTCCATCAGCTCTAAGTATTTTTTCTCATCATCTGATGACAATGGCTGTGGAAACGCATTGTTTTTAACATAAGAAACAAATACAAACACTTCGCGAATCATGTATCCAATTGCGGCGAATAGACTCAAACCCTTCACCCCCGCCAAAATAGTGGTCTTTACTATATGTATGTGGGCGGGGCGTTGTTTGTGTCTGTACCCATTTGAGAATAGCGATGCACAAAAAAATTCTTGTGGCATAACCACAAGAATTTCTTAGCACTTGTCCTATTTACTCCAAATTACTTCTCCCGTATGCGCATCAATATAGTGAATTTCTCGTCTCATGAAAAAATCAATATGATACGCTTCACTGCTCTCAGTTGTCGTTTGTTTATAAATAAGCTCATATTTTGATGGATCTGTATCATGATTTTCATGCCACTGTAATTCAACGCGGAGTGCATTTCTATATGTTTGTAACGCCTGCTCTTTTCGTATTCTTGCACTTGTTTCATAAGTAAGTAACTCTTTTATTACACTTTGAGATATCCCACTATACATTGTAACGTCTCCTGTTTCTGTATCGATATTAATCCTAACCAATGAGCCCTCAACTGGAATGCCATTTATATATACATAAAAGCAGCTAGATTTCTCTAGCTGCTTTACTTCGTTTCACGATGTAATGTTACTCGCTTTAATCGTGGACAGTATTTTTTTAGTTCAATACGTTCCGGATTATTTCGCTTATTCTTTTTCGTAATATAATTACGATCACCGCATTCTGTACAAGCTAATGTAATGTTTACACGCATATGTAGGCCTCCTTTTCTTCAAAGATCACAACTAAAACGTAATGATTACGTTTTATACTATAAATGCTATTATTTGTTTTGTCAATTCGCCTTTTTAACAATCATTCTAAAAAGACAAAAAACTGAAACAATTAGTTCATACGAAATTCACATCAATCCATTACTATTAGAATTGTACATAATCAATTTACTAACAATCCAATTTATTGATATATGAAAACTACTTAGAAAGGAGTTAAAAATAATGAAAGCAAAATACCGTTTTATGATCTCATCATTTGCAGCATGCGCTTATATGATTTGGTATTTAGTATAATAAGCAACCTTATTTGCAAATATGAAAAGGTGTGTATATAAATGAAATATAATCAATCAACCGTTAACTATTGGAAAGCATTTGTATTACCTTATACATTCGCTTTAGAAGAGTTAAAAACAAAATTCGAAATTATGAACCGGGAAGCTCAATTTTTAGAGGACTATAACCCGTTTGAACATATAAAAACAAGATTAAAACAACCTGAAAGCATCGTTAAAAAACTCGAGCGCAAAAATTTAGCACCAACGATTGAAAACGCGCAAACACATTTGCAAGACATTATCGGCATCCGAATTACATGTTGCTTCGTTGAAGATATTTACCACTTAAAACGAGTCATTGAAAATCGTGAAGATATGGAAATTGTAGAAGTAAAAGACTACATCGCTAACCCAAAGCAAAACGGCTATAAAAGTTTGCATATGATTATTAAGTATCCACTAGCTTTAAATTCTGGTACAAAAGAGGTATTTGCGGAAATTCAATTGCGCACACTCGCTATGGACTTCTGGGCAAGTTTAGAGCATAAACTCTACTATAAATATGAAGGGAATATCCCCGATTATTTAAAAGATGAACTCCATGATGCTGCCATGAAAGCTGAAGAGCTTGATAATAAAATGGCAACCATTCGCCAAGATATCGATGAAATTGAAGCATGTTCAAATCAAATTTTACTCCCATTATAAAAAAGGTTCTCCTCGTGCGAGAACCTTTTTCATTTCTTTTCTATCGTACGGACTTCTTCAATTTTCCAATGTACATCTTCTTTTCCTAGTGCATACCGTACCTTTTTCTGAAGGGAGCTTCCACTATCTATTTCTTTTTCTTCCGTTTCAACAATGACAAAATCACCTTTAGAACTTTTCACTTGAACACGATTCAATTCAATTTTCTTATTTTCTCTTTGAAATGCAGCTTCCTTTTGTGTTCGTAAATCTTCAGCACCAACAATTTTGCTCGAAAACAAAGCCATATGTTGATCGAAGTTCTTTTCGTTTGTCGTTTGAACAAACGCCTCAATCACACTTCGAACTTCTTTTTCATCTTCAGGTGTTACAGATTTCTTTGCTTCCTGTTTCACCGTGACGTCTTTCTTCTCTACCTCTTTTTTCTGCGTTTCTTGTTGAGATTGGCATCCTATTAATAATAATCCGCTTGTAATAAAAACCCCTATTTTCTTAGTAAAATTTTTCATCCTATGTTCCTCCCCTAAAAAGAAAAAAAGCGAGGCGAAATGCCTCGCTTTCCTTCACACTTAGCGTCTACCTTTATTTGGGTCACCGCCACCAACAATATCGAAGACACGTTTTGCTAAGTTTGTATTTTCTTGAACGCCAGAGAATAGATATTTACCTGGTCCAAATGCATATACGTTCACATCTTCACCAGTATGTCCACCTGTTGTCCAGCCTGTAAATGAACGCTTATTAAAGATTTCTTCAATTGCATTATCAATTTTCGTTACATCTTTTGATGATGCGATATCATTTACAGATTTAATTTCTTCTGGTGTTAATTGTAAATCAATATATTTTCTCAAAGTTTCTTCTACATTTGCACCTTTTGCGATTTCATTTGCCATAAAGTCTGGTGTACGTTTCGCCGCTTTAATTGCATTTGCATTAAAGTTATATTCACCGTTTACACCTAGAGAGAATCCACCCGTAGAATGGTCGGCTGTTGCAATAACTAATGTATGTTTATCTTTTTTCGCAAATTCAATCGCTGCTTTATATGCTTTCTCAAAGTCTTCCATTTCACTCATAGCACCAACAACGTCATTATCATGTCCAGCCCAGTCAATTTGACTGCCTTCTACCATTAAGAAGAAACCTTTATCGTTTTTATTTAAACGATTGATTGCTGCATTTGTCATTTCTTCTAGTGAAGGTGTTTTTTCATTGCGATCAATCATTTTATCTAAACCACCCGGTGCAAATAAACCAAGAATTTGATCATTTTTATCATTTAATAATTGCTCACGATCTGTTACATAGCTATAACCAGACTTCTTGAATTCTTCTGTAAGATTGCGATCTTTTCTTACAAAGTTATTCACACCACCGCCGAGAAGAACATCTACTTTATGTTTCCCATTAATTTTCTCATCAAAGTAATCATTTGCAATTGCATCCATATTTTTACGGCTAACATCATGTGCACCGAAAGCAGCTGGTGTTGCATGTGTAATTTCAGACGTTGCAACTAAACCTGTTGATTTCCCTTGTTCTTTCGCTTGTTCGAGCACGGTTTTGACTTCCGTCTTGTCATTATCAACCGCAATTGCCGAATTATATGTTTTCACCCCTGATGACATCGCTGTTGCCGCAGAAGCTGAATCTGTAATATTTTGATGTTCATCTTCCGCATACGTTTTTTGCGTTCCAACAAGATACTTATCAAATTCTATTGGCTCCATTTCAAACGTTTTCGGATTGTCTTTCATATAACGATGAGCAGTTATATATGAAGGGCCCATACCATCCCCAATTAAAACAATTACATTTTTAATTTTTGCATTATTTTCTTTTCCATCCGCCTTAATCACGTCTGAACGTGTAACACCCCATGTTACTACCGAAGTAAGCGCTAATGATGTAACAACCGCAAATGGCCATGCTTTCTTCATAAATTTTTTCACTTTTCATGTCCCCCTAATAGGTTATTAAGTTCCCAATACCCAATTTAACGGAAGACTATTAAGGACAAGTTAGTTATATGTAAACATTTTGTTAAGTTATGTAAATTTTCATTATAATTTGTATATCTTTGTCTTATATTATCAAGCTTTATCACCTTTACAAAACAGAAAGAATCTCGCGTGGATTTTTCAAAACTTTACATTATTGCTTTACATTCTTTCTATTTATAACTGAATATTTATTGTTTCATGATAAAATATTTCTACTAGATTAGAAATGTGGTGATTCAATATGCAAATACAAAAACTAAATGACTCTAGTATTTCACAGCTCATTTCTCTTTGCGAGACTGTTGGATGGTTACAACCTAAATTATTTATGCGAAAACAATTTGAAATGTACCTGTCAATCGGAAGTTTATTTGGCTATACACATAATGAAAAACTGATTGCTACTGGCGGGGTATTCCCTTCCGAATCTGGATTTTCTTCTATCGGTATGCTAATGGTTCATCCCACTTTTCAAAAACAAGGACTTGGCCGCACTTTACTCGATGTTTGTGTAAAGCAAGCACCGTCTTCTCTTCCTGTTATGCTCATTGCAACAGATGCTGGTGTGCCCTTGTATCAAACAAACGGATTTAAGACAATTACAACAATCCATCGCTTTGAAAAATTTGTAACGAATCCATCTATGAATCCCTCTCATTTTAAGCAAATTGCACAGCATGATCTACACTCTCTCATTAAGCTTGATCAAACCGTAACAGGGGCACATCGTCCAAGGCTCTATTCAATATTACTAAATAGAGCAACACTCGCATTTAAAATTGAAAGAAACCATAGAATAGAATCTTTTGCACTATGTATACAAAAAGGAGATACACTCTGCATCACCCCTCTTATTGCAAAGCATGAAGAAGATGCAATCCAATTATTACAATCCATTTGCACGAGCTGGAATGGAACAATCCGTATTGATGTTCCACACCCACAATTTACATTTCGAGCACACTTGGAATCGAAGGGATTTCAAGAAACACTTCTTTCACCTCTTATGATAAAAAACGGAAGACATCTACCTGGAAATCGCGACCATTTATTTGCTATGATGGATGCAGCACTATGTTAGAAAGGGGACACCTATTTGAAGCGACTAAAACATTTTATGGTTAGTTGCCTTGCTCTTACATTATTAGTGGGTTGTAATGCGACAGAAAAACCAGCTGAAGCAGTAAAACAAGTAAAAAATACAATTGAAACAAAACTAACAACAGATGAAAAAATGGTCGAAATAGATGGACAAACCATTTACTTTAAACAAATTGGTCAAAAGAAACCACCTTTACTTATGCTTCATGGGTTTGGCGGATCATCCGATGGCTTTCGTGATATTTATTCAGAACTAGCGAAAGACCATACGATTATCGCCGTTGATATTTTAGGCTTTGGTCATTCTTCCAAGCCGATGGATTTTCACTACTCTTTTCCAAATCATGCCAACCTTTATTATAAGTTAATGAAAAAACTAGGCTATGATACATTTGCAGTACTTGGCCACTCTATGGGGGGAGAAATTTCTCTTAATTTAACATACCTATATCCAGCTGCAGTTACCCATCTCATTTTAACGGACGCGACTGGGGCTATATCATTAACGAACAAAAATGCTTCATCTAAACCACAGTTATCTAATGATTTACATACTGTTTCTTCTATTACAGATTATGATGAAAGCAAAGTGAAATTTAAGCGCGATGATACAGAACATTATAATCAAATGAAAATGTGGCCTAGACGCCTTCGTATTAATGCTAGTGAAATTAAACTTCCGACTTTAATTATTTGGGGCAGAAATGATAGTAGTGTGTCATGGAAAGAAGGCGAATCTTATCATCAGTTTTTAAAAAATAGCACATTTCATATTATAGAAAAAGGTTATCACGCACCATTTCGCCAAGAACCGAAAGAATTTATGGGCTATGTAAAAGAATTCTTTGAAAAGAATCCAATCGAAACAACAAAGTAACAAAAATGGGTATCTCATCTTTGAGATACCCATTTTATATATTAAGCAGCTTGCTTTTGTCTCTTTTGATTTTTTGATCTTAATAATTTTGGTACAATCCAGCCATCCATTCCAATTTTTCCAGCATTCATACCAGCAACCAGAACGAACATAGACAAAATAACCATTTGTGGATTTACACCTATAGACCCACTAAACATATAGGAAAAGTTCATTACAAGGCCAAAAAAGACAGCTGTTTTCGTTAAACAACCTACAATTAAACCTATTCCAACTAGGATTTCTCCCCATGTTACAAGTGTGTTAAACATATCAACATTCGGAATTGCAAAATCTTGTAGAAATGATGCCCACCAAGATTGCACAGCTGGTTGCGCCCCTTTTGACTTTTCAATGGCTCCCTGTAAATAACCTGTCGCATCAAATCCTTTTCCCTGTAGTTTACCGATTCCAGCCATCAGCCATGTGTATCCCAGATAAACACGGATAACTGCTAGTACAAAAGAAACTGCTTTGTTTTCTCTTAAAAATTGAATAACCATATATTCCTCCTAAAGTTGTAATTAAGTTAGTTACAGGTAATATAATAACATTAGTTACTTATTTTTCAAACATTAATTATGAATAATTTGTGACGTTTTCATAGATTGTTAAAAACTAATATTTGTATAGTTACTTTTATTTCCCTGTAAAAACTTGAAAACATCATACCATAATTGATAAATATTTTCATTAAAGTTTTGTGAAAAAATTATGTGATAAATGCGAAACGTGCTTATCCTATATTCGGATAAACACGTTATTTCTTCACTTATATAATTGAAATGTTCGAGTCTCATCGTCTAATAATTTCGCATCTTGAAATGCATCATCTATTGTTTTTTGCAGGTTAATAATCCCGTAAAATAAACGTATTGTAAACATAAGTGCCGCATTTCCATCTACATAATCTGTTGAACCAATGTATGTTTTTGCACCGCTATCTAAAAATGCCTTCGCAAGTTTTGGGTCTCCTAAAGTACAGCCACTATTGATAATATATTTATTATGCAATCTTGCATATTGGCTAATTTCAGTTACACCAAAGTTCCCTCTCGGCTCATCTTCTTCATATACATCTTTACCTAATTCCCCCATTACAAATTCATCTTCATCACCATGAAAGCAAAAAATAATATACTCTATATCTTTATACAAAATTTCCCCTGAAAGAACATCCATCAAATCGCGCGGTCTGCCAATCCAATATGTAATAACTCTTGCTCCAAAATACTCAAGCGTCGCTCGAAGCGATTGTGCCTCTAAATCAGAATTATCACCAACTACTAATGCAATATTCAAATGAAATCCTCCTTCATAAGTTCATTTCATATACACTTGTTTCTTCTAAGAAGTCTTCTCTTGTTAGTATTTGTTTTTGTAGATATTGTCTATATGCTGTAATTGTTCCATCATGTGAGACAATGCAGACTCTTTCTGCCTTTAATGTATAACACCAATTAATGAACTCATCCACTCTAGTTTGAAATCCCTTCTCTGAAATCGTATTGATCCCCTCGTTCCATAACATAATATTTATACTTTCTCTTAAAGAAAAATTAGGAAATACATCTTGAATAACCTTTTTACTTAATAATCGATCACACGGTAATGTTCTTGCTTCTTCACGATAAGGAAAAATACGTGGAGAAATATAAGGATGTATTATTTTGCGACAAACTACTTGTGAGCTCCATATTGCGGCAGTTTGTAATGTTCGAAGCATGGGACTTGCGATTAATACATCGCTTTCTTGTAGTGGTAAACTACTTTGAAGTAACAACGCTTGTTTTTCGCCTTCTTTCGTCAAAGGTGGATTTTCTAATTGCAAGCTCATCGGTAAATCTTTTGTATGTTTCCCTTCACCATGTCTTATGAAAATAAGTTTCATATTTTTATTCCTTTCCAGAAGAGTGAAACTTTAATTAGTGGGGGTTTTCTCCATCCCCCACTAATTATCAGCCCGCACCAATCGGGCTTTTACGGGCAGTTTATCTCCCACCTAACTTCTTTGCTTTCACAGAATTTTTAGGTGGGAGTATTACTGCCCATTAATGCGGGATAAAAAATGAAATAGATCATTTTTTTATTTCCATACCCTTTGGTCTTCCATATCCTTTTCTAAATTCCTTCCCGTGTCAACTCATGATTTCCCTTCCAAATGGTTATAGTAACAGAGATAAAACGAAACTCTGAGGAGGATATATCAATGAGCAACTCAAACGATTTTTTAGACACAATACACGAGAAACAAGCAAAAGATGAACAAAATAGAAAGCACCAAGGTAAAGGAAATCCTGGGAAAAAGAAACCAAATAAAACGCACAAATAACCGTTAAACATTATAAAGTAAAACTTCCATCAGCGGAGATCTTACTGCCCGCAAATAGCGGGATAAACAGAAAGAGCCACCTAAATTTCAGGTGACTCTTTCAATCTTCTTTTACAGAAATAACATCTTCCCAATTCCATTTCTCATAATACCACGGAGGTACATCTATATTTTCAATCCATTTCTTCGCTCTTGATCCATCTCCATTCGCCGACCACATATCCGCCTTTTTACGGTCAGAACGCATCCATGTCAGTTGATTTTCATGTTTTATATAAAGTGGATTGTAATCTCCATATTTTTTTGGAGGAGTTGTAATTTGGCGTTGCCGATTTGTTTGAATATTAACTTGATATAAAGAAGGTAATGATCTTTTTTCTTGTTCGTTTGACCATTCCATTTCCTTCGCTCTTGAAAGTGTAATAAGTTCATTATCCTGCCATGTAAAATCCCAATCGACATATCCTTTTGGAGTGAATTTTTCTTGCTGGAGGGCAGGTACTTCTTTTATTTTCAAATGTTTATTTTCTAACGCAAATCTCCCACTTCCCTCAATATATGCTAATATATTTTTCGATGGAGCCCACCCAAACCATTGGCTATTTAAGAGCATTTCATCTACTCTTTCAAAACGACTTCCATCTGCCTTTAGAAAACATAGTGTATTACTATCCGCTGACCACGAAGCAGTTGGAACAGCTAAAAATGCAATCCATTTTTGATTTGGCGACCACTTAAATCTACTGGCAACATAAGCTAAAAAATCATCATGCTGACTTGGTAATGAATATAGATGCTTCATTTTATGCGGATTCATTCCAGCATCCTTTTGCACTTCGTATAACTGCGCTCCTGTCCAACCTGTCGGAAGCAACTGCGCCTCAGATGAAACAAGAAATTTCTTTCCATCTGGATACCATGCATAGTCTCCTACACCTGATGATACATTTTCAAATTTCGCATTCTTTTTTTCTGCATCAAATATATTTAACGTGCCTGTAAATTCAAATGCAATTGTGTTTTCTATCGGTGACCATTGGTAATTAATTGCTTCTGCATGAAACGGAACAACCTTTTTTCCATCCGCAATCCGGTACAATTCAAGCTGATTTTGTTCCTCCCCCTTTACATATGCAATCCATTTTCCATCGTGTGACCATTTTGGCTTTGTTATGTACTCTCCTTTTGTTATTTGTTTTTCTTTCCTATCAATTTTTATCCAGAGATCATGGTTACGAATAAATGCGACTTGTATATCTTTTGTTTCAGCTTGAACAGTAGGCACAGCTTCACATAAACGGTAAACACAAACAATCAAAACAATTATTTTTTTCCACATCTTTTCCTATCCTCCTATAGATAATTCCCACTTATCGTTCCCCTTATCTAATATTTAAATAAAATTATTGTTGACAACTTTTCAAATATAGTTTTATAATACAGAACATAGTTTAGTTGAACGAATTATATATCGGCTTTGAAGGAATCCTAGTAGCGACTTATATCCCTGAATCAGAGAACTGATGGTTGGTGCGAATCAGTACATATACAAGCGTGAATTACAATTCTGGAGCTTCTTTCCCGTAATGCGAGTATGCATGAAGAGGAAGACGGATCTTTCCGTTATCTTAAAGTGAGTGGTAAACAATTTTTTGTTTACAAGTAGGGTGGTACCGCGATTTCTATCGTCCCTATCGGATTTTCCGATAGGGGCTTTTTTGCGTCCTCCCCTTTTAAACAAATTTATATATTACGCGTTGAAAGGATCGCAGTAGTAACTTATATCCCTGTCTCAGAGAGCTGATGGTTGGTGCGAATCAGTACATATACAAGTGCGAATTACAATTCTGGAGCTTCTTTTTCGTAGTGCCATTTATGCATGAAGGAAAAGACGGATCTTTCCGTTATCAGTAACTGAGAAGTAAGCATATTTTTGCTTACAAATAGGGTGGTACCGCGATTTTTTCGCCCCTATCGGATTTTCCGATAGGGGCTTTTTCTATTTCTCACAAAAACAAACGTTAAATAATTCCGAATCTTATGATAAAATTTTATAAACGCTTACAATATTTTGAAGGGGGTGATATACGAAAAAGTAACCGCAACAATTTTTACAGATAAAAAAGGAGGATGTATTAATGACAAAGAAAACAGAAATTCCATCACATTTAAAACCATTTGTATCCACGCAGCATTACGATCAGTACACACCGGTTAATCACGCTGTGTGGCGTTACATTATGAGACAAAACCATAACTTTTTAAAAGATGTTGCTCATCCAGCCTACGTTAACGGACTACAATCATCTGGTATTAATATAGATGCAATTCCAAAGGTTGAAGAAATGAATGAGTGTTTAGCACCAAGTGGTTGGGGCGCAGTAACGATTGACGGCCTTATTCCTGGCGTAGCGTTCTTTGATTTCCAAGGTCACGGATTATTACCAATTGCAACAGATATTCGTAAAGTGGAAAACATCGAGTATACACCGGCTCCTGATATCGTTCATGAAGCTGCTGGTCACGCACCGATTTTACTTGATCCTACATACGCAAAGTATGTAAAACGTTTCGGACAAATTGGAGCGAAAGCTTTCTCAACAAAAGAAGAACATGATGCCTTTGAAGCTGTACGCACGTTAACAATCGTGAAAGAAAGTCCAACTTCTACACCTGAAGAAGTTGCAGCTGCTGAAAACGAAGTAATTGAAAAACAAAAGCTTGTTTCTGGCTTATCAGAGGCAGAACAAATTTCTCGTCTCTTCTGGTGGACGGTCGAGTACGGATTAATTGGAGATATGGACAACCCTAAAATCTACGGAGCTGGCCTACTTTCTTCTGTTGGTGAAAGTAAGCATTGCTTAACAGACGCTGTAGAAAAAGTTCCATTCTCAATTGAAGCTTGTACAAAAACGATATATGACGTTACAAAAATGCAACCTCAGCTATTTGTATGCGAGTCATTTGAAGAACTAACAGAAGCACTAGAGAGTTTCTCTGAAACAATGGCTTTCAAGACAGGTGGTGCAGAAGGATTAGAAAAAGCAATTCGTTCTGAAAATAATGCAACTGCTGAATTAAGTAGTGGATTACAAATTACAGGTACATTTGCAGAGACAATTCAAAATGATGCTGGTGAAGTGATTTACATGAAAACAAATACACCGACTGCATTAGCACTAAATAATAAACAATTATCAGATCATTCTACATCTGTACATCAAGATGGATTTGGCACACCAGTTGGTTTATTAGAAGGCAATGTCTCACTTGAGGATTGTACAGATACGGAGTTACAATCGTTAGGCGTTATCATCGGTAAGCGTGCGAAACTATCCTTTGCAAGCGGTGTTCATGTAAAAGGAACCGTAACGGATATTATGAAAAACGATGGGAAGATCGCTCTTATTTCATTTACGGATTGCACAGTTGTTTGGAACGACCGTTTATTATTTGATGCTTCATGGGGTTCGTTTGATATGGCAGTTGGTTCAAAAATCACTTCTGTATTTCCTGGTGCAGCAGATGCAGCTGCATTCTTCCCTATGGATGAAGAAGTAGAAGAAACACCCGCACCACTTACATTAACTGAGCTTGATCGTATGTATCAAACCGTTCGTGATATTCGAAATGAAGGTACATTACATGAAGCAAATGTAGAGCAGCTAATAGCCATTCAACAAATTTTGAACAAATCCTATGAAAAAGAATGGTTGCTTCGCCTTGAAATTTTAGAATTACTTTTAGAACATAACAAAGGACATGAAACATCCGCTGCATTATTACAAGAGCTGATTACTTTTGAAAATGAATCTGTACAACGTTTAATTAACAATGGCCTTTCCTTACTTCCAATAAAGGACGTGAAAAAGCATGCAACGACTAACAGATGAAGAAGTACAAGAGGAATTAATGAAGCTGGATAAATGGACAGTGAAAGATGAAAAATGGATTGAAAGAAAATATATGTTTTCCGACTACTTAAAAGGTGTCGAATTTGTCTCTGAAGCCGCCAAACTATCAGAAGAACACAATCACCATCCATTTATCCTTATCCAGTATAAAGCAGTCATTATTACTTTGTCATCCTGGAATGCAAAAGGTTTAACAAAACTTGATTTTGAGCTCGCGAGACAGTTTAATGAACTCTTTTTACAAAATGAAAAAGCGATTATAAGAAAATAAAAAAGAGAAGCCTTTCTTTAGGCTTCTCCTTTTACAATTAAATGAATACAATGACCAAATGGATCCTCTACTTGCAATATTCCATCTTTATACGTAGCAATAGCGCCAATATATTTTAAACTTTCACACACTTGCTCTTTTTGTCTTTCATCTGCTAGTACAATCGTGAAATATTTCAAGCCAATGGAATTTGGCATTTGCTGCGGCACACCTTCACCTTGCCATGTGTTCAAACCAATATGGTGATGATATCCTCCTGCTGAAACAAATAATGCACCGTTACGAGCTGGAATTGTTACTTCAAACCCAAGTCCATCAACGTAAAAGCGTCTCGCCTCTTCTAAATCTGCTACATGAAAATGAACATGCCCCATTACTGTACCATTTGGGAATCCACTCCATGTACTTCCTTGTTCTAATAATCCTTCTCCATCTAATGGGTTACTAACAAATGGAAGCTCGCCCTTTTCATCACGCCACACTTCTCTTTGACGATCGTGATAAATTTCAATTCCATTTCCATCTGGATCAGATAAATAAATTGCTTCACTAAAATAGTGATCTGCCCCGCCATGTAACGGATATACTTTCTGCACAAGATGAAGAAGAATATTTGCTAAATCTTGTCTACTTGGTAATAAGATTGCGTAGTGATATAAACCCGTGCGGCTTCTTTGTTTTGGAAGAGCGTTCTCTTTCTCTTCTATTATAAGAAGCGGTTCATTATCTTCATTACCAAGCGTAACAATCGTTGCCTCTTCTTTAATCACTTTCATTCGTAGTACATCTGTGTAAAACGCCAGCGACGCCTTTACATTCGATACATGTAGATACACAACACCAAGTGCCGTGTTGGGATGAAGTTGAAAGCTCATATTGTTATACCCCCATTGAAATTAGTCTTTTTTAAACACAGTTGCTTTTAAGAAATTATCTACAAAACCGTCAGCTTTCGCAACAAATAAGTAAAGACCCATCGCTAATAATGCAAGCTCTAATTCGTAACCGGGATTCTTTCCATCTCCTAATAAACCAGCAGACCATTTCACTTTCACAATCGCTCCAACTAAAATAAGTGCGAATAATAATCCAACATATCTTACACCTAAACCGACAATTAATAATAGACCACCGACTAATTCTACTGTTGCTACACCGTATGCAAGAGCACCTGGTAAGCCGATACTTGTAAACCACCCTGCAATATTATCAATGTCTGATTGAAACTTTGTCAAACCATGCATAAAAAATGTTACTCCTAATACAATACGAATAATTAAATTACCAATGTGTTGATTCATTTCTTTCTCTCCTTTATAGTTTTGTTATATAGAACTTTTATTTACATTACAAAAAATACAATAATTTTTTTTATTCGTCAATTCATTTTTCTTGAGAAAAAATGAAAAATATTTGCTATGATACAAATAGTTGTCTACAAAAAGGAGCTTGATTCGTATGAATATCGGTTCTGCAATACGTGAAATTCGTCAACGCAGAGGCATAACGATCGCTCAAATTTGTGAGGGAACAGGGCTTTCTAAAGGTTTTATGAGTCAGGTCGAGAATAATAAAACTTCTCCATCTATCTCAACTTTAGAAACAATTTCTAATTTTTTAAATGTCCCTCTTCCTTACTTATTACTTGAGCAGAAAGATCGCATGAAAATTGTTAAAAAAGAAGAACGAAAATACAGTGTGTACGGAAAGGATGAACAGAAGATTGAACATGTCGCTGAACAAGGCGGCCTTCGTTTATCTTTGGTAGAAATCCCTATCGGTTTCCCAAAAGAAAACAAACCGAACGCTCATGAAGGAGAAGAATGTCATCTTGTTTTACGTGGGAAATTGGAAGTACAACATGGAGAAGATATCGCAATTGTCGAAGAAGGAGATTCTTTTTCCTGGAGCGCATGCGTGCCACATATTGTACGTAATATAGGCGATGAGGCTGCACTATTACTTATCTCCAGTCATGCTGAAAATCGAAAACGTGTATATTAAAAAGCATTGCAAACAATCCCAAAAGCCTGTTTTCAAAAATGAAAAACAGGCTTTTTTGTACTATTCTCGTATAATTCCACGGCTTGATCCTATCAATACTTCTTTTCCTTTTTGATTACGATACACCGATTCTATAGATACCTTTTTATATCCCTCCATTTGTTCAACACTTGTAAAAGTTAAATCACAAGTAATTGTATCTCCTGTAAAAACAGGTCTAATAAACTCACTTACCAACTCTCTTGCTATGTAATGCAAATCTCCACCAATTTTCGTTCCTATACTTGCAGTCAATAAACCATGAACCATTAAACGTCTTTGCTCATCATATTCCATATGGTGTCTTCCTTTATCCCCTGTAAGGCCTGCAAATTCGAGAACTTCTTCTTCTGTAAATGTTCTTTCATACTGAAATGTATCGCCTACTTTTAGATTCATTCTAATCCCCCTTTTAAATTTCTGAATTTTCTTTATTATATTACCATAAAATGAACAGTAATTCATTTTAATTATTAAAAGTACCAATACCTATTGGTAATGATTGGCACTTGGATGTTATCATTTCATATATATTATCTTTGATTAGATTGGAGGTCTTAACAATGACATTTGGATTAGTAGGTGGCATATTATTAGCAGTTTTATTACTCCTCTATTCCACATTAGAAATTTGGCTTACTCCTAATAATGGCTCCTTCTTTAAAGGTTTCAAAAAGAAACTGCTGTTTATGCTTCCCTTGTTTACTCTCTCATTCGCAATTCACTATTTCTTTTTTGTACAGTAAAATATTGTATCGGTCTAAACGAAAAAGGATTGCTATCGCCTAGCAATCCTTTTTACATTCTTTCTACTATCTAACAGAATTATCGATGTCCCTCTTTTTTTGCTTCATTGTAACCGTAATAAGCACATGTCCCATTTCTTGATAAATCTCGCACTTCAAATCCGCAACTACGATAAAAATCAAAATTATTAGCAGACGTATGAGCGAACCAATCCCCATGGGGTAATTTCTGCATACAAAGAGAAACAAGTTTTTTCCCTAAACCTTTCCCTCTATATTCACACTTCACTACTAAATCCATAATATTTGCAGCCATTACCTGATCAGAAATAACACGAACCATCGCAATCATTTCTTCATCATCCCAAATCGTAAAAGCCCATGTTGAATTCTCAAATGCTATCGTAAATTTTTCTATTTGCCAAGATGGAATGCTATTGTTACTCCAGCCTGCATCTTCAAATAGACTTTTAATTGCATAAGCTGGTACACCAGTCGTTCCTTCTCGAATAATAAGTCCATTATGATAAATATACATCCCATTCCCCCTTTTATTGTTATATACTATTCTTTAAGAATTAAATATTACCTTTTTTAAAAGGAGAAAAAGATGGAGAAATTTCAATTACTCATTTCTTTTACGATTCTCATGATTACTATGCAGACCAATAGTATGCTACTGTTTAGTTTTTGGATTATTACATTGCTTCTACTACTTAAAAAGAAAGCCTATCATCAATTTATATGGATTACTCTATTATTCGGCATTGGCTTTTCCCTCTATTTATTTACAATGAATCACATTTCCTTTCCTTCAAGAGAACTAACAATTATTGCGAAACGTCTTTGCCTACTTCTTGTTTTTGTACCATTTCTCATAGATGCTCTTGCACGCAAACAGCAAATATCTCTAAATTGGCATCAACCAAGATGGGACAATACCTTATATATGCCTTTTATTTGGAGTGGACCTCATCAAGTGAAAATCCATATATTTCTCATCATCGCAATCTCCATTAATATCATCACTTTTATACCTTTTCTACTGCAAAAAGACCTGTCTTACATACAGCATATTATATTATTTTCCATATTGTTTTCTATTATCAATGGCGTATTAGAAGAATGTATTTGGCGAGGTATCTTACTACATCAGTTTACAAAACAGATTGGTGAAAAATGGGCTATTTTACTTACAAGCATCGGTTTTGGTTTGCAACATTACTCCTTAGGTTTTTCTTGGAGTGTTTCCACTGCTTTCATTTTAGCTGGTATATTTTATGGTGGAATAGTTGTGAAATCAAATAGCATCATTCCAGCTATTATATGGCATATAGTTTTAAATATGTTAATGACATTTAGTGGTCTTATATTTTAAAAGAGCAGGAGTTATCCTGCTCTTTTAATCGCATATACAAGAACATCTATCCCATGAAATGATGCCGTTTTTTCATAACTCATTCCTGTTTTTCTAGCAACGAAAATAGATGCAGGATGATCTGGATTAATAAGAGAAATAAGCTTATTTAGTCTTAACCCTTGAAAACCATAATCGCGAAAAGCTGTTGCTGCTTCCTTTGCGTATCCTTTTCCCCAATACTCTGGAAGTAACCAATAACCGATTTCAATTTCTTCCTTCCCGTCTACTTGCTGCCTTACAAGCCCTGCATGTCCAATTGATATACCTGTATCCTTTTCGATCATTAGAAATAATCCTAAACCATTCTTATAACCCGGAAAGACCCAGCTTTCCAAACTTTTTTTACACTGCGTATATGTTTTTGGCGTTCCGTTCCCAATGTAGCGCATCACTTTCTCATTTCCCCATAAGGAAGCATAGAAATCTAAGTCGTCCATTGTATATTTTCGAAATTGTAAACGATCTGTATGGAACATACTCCTACTCCTTTCTTGTAGATTCTCTCCCTATAATTGAAATAGGCAATTGTATACGTTGGACATGCTCTCCTCGTAATTGTTTATGCAATAATACGATAGAATTCTTTGCCATACTTTTGATGGAGGTATTAATCGTTGTTATATTAGGGTGCATTATCATGGAGATTTCTTGGTTATCAAATCCCATAACACCAAAATCTTGTGGAATACGAATTCTTAATCGCTGCGCTTCCATAATGATTCCAGCAGCTATCTCATCGCTACCTGTAAAAATTGCATCAGGAGCATTTTTCATGGATTGAATGATATGTATAATATTTTTTCCATCCTTCAGTCCACAGCAATTTGAAAATATCCATTCTTGCTGCAACTGTAGGCCATGCTCCTTTAAAGCTCTTTTATATCCTTGGTATCTCTGCCTCTGCGCTTTACTTTTTAATGTATCGTAACAAAATCCTATACGTGTATATCCATTTTCAAAAAGGTGCTTCGTTCCTATATAACCTGCTAACTCTTCATCAAATTGAACTGTGGATACGAGTTCTGTTTCTACATGTTCATTACAAATAATAATTGCTCCTGAAGAGACCGCACGTTCTATTTCCTCTATTGGCAAAGAAAGTGTAGTAAAAATAATCCCATCTAACTTCTTCGTCCTAATATATTGTAAAAATTCTCTTTCTCTCTCAATTTCATAATTTGATTGTAATATCACGACATCATAACAATCTATTTTTAAAATACCACTTAACTCTTGGATTAACTGACTAAAGAAGGGGTGATGTAAATTTGGTACGACTACACCAATTAAATTTGTTTGCAGACGACGTAAATCTTTCGCCGTTGCCACAGGTACATAATTTTTTTCATCAATAATCGCTTGCACTTTCGCCCTTAATTCTGGACGTACATACGGATGATGATTGATCACACGGGAAACGGTTGCTTTAGACACTCCAGCTAATTTCGCGATATCTTCAATTGTAGAAATCTTAACTCCCCCCTTGACCTGTAATGCATTTCAGAATGTACAGTATATGGTAACTATTATAAACGAGGTGACATGAAATATGGGAAAAATTAAAATTTCAGGAAAAATTATTGAAACAAAGGCAATTGCCTTTGATAAAGATGGTACATTATTTCAAGCAATTCCATTTTGGCAGGAAATTGATAGACTACGAAAATATAAATTTTTACAAGTTGTTGGCAAAGAATATGAGCCGCATTGGGAAAAAGCAGTTGGATTTGTTCCTCCTAACCAAGTTGATTTTAAAGGTCTATTAGCGGTTGCCTCTGAAGAAGAGGAGATGATTGTTGTCGCGAGCCTTTTATATCAAATCAAAAAATATCCATGGCATCGTTGCAAAGAACTCGCAGCTACCATATTTGAAGAAAGCAATGAACAATTATCCATTGAACAAGCTTTTCATCCTATTCAAGGGGTAACCGAATGCATTATTTCTTTGCAAAAGGAAGGAATATACACAGGTATTCTCACCTCAGATAATAAAGTGAGAACAAAAAAGTGTATCGATTTACTTAACCTACCACCGCTTCATTTTCTCCTTACTCCAGAAGATGTAGAAAACGGAAAGCCTCATCCAGAAATGATTACAAAAGTATGTGAACGGCTTGCTATTAAGCCAAATGAGCTCGTAATGGTTGGAGATACTATAGTAGACGTAAAAATGGCCAAAGATGCTGGAAGTATTGCTGTCGGTATTGCTAATCATGAGCATGCAATAGAAGAATTAACACCGTATGCGAATTTTATCATTTCAGATTACAGTGATATACAAGTTTTAACGAAAAAAAAGCAGTAGACAAAGACTTGTCTACTGCATCCATATCATAACTAGTATAAAGAAAACTACAACTGAGGGGGGTGTAGGATTTTCAGTTATATACTAGATATTTATCTTGTTCTAACAACGGACAAGAACTTCCCGTTCAAAAATGACCTTGCATTAGAACTTAGTTCTATTACATTTTAATTGATAAAGATTATCATTATAAAACGTATACATTTGCTACAAAATTTTACTTATATAAAAAACGCTACAAAAAGATACTCTCTTTTCGTAGCGTTTCATCTATCAATTTGATTCATATTCGTTCTCCTCTAACTTGTCACGCAGCGCTTTGACACGCTTGAAAAAGAAAAATGACATCCCTAAAAATAAAACAATAACACTCATCATCGCAAAGGTTTGTACAGTTTCTCTTCCTCCATTTGGGATCAATAAACCAATCATTAAAAATGTGGCTAGTGCAAGAAGAACTTGGCCGAAGCGAATATAATCTGCTATTTTCTGTTGTAATTCTTTCATACCTCTACCACTCCTCCCTCTCACTCTATCATATTCTAATCGTATCTGAGGCAAGTAAATATAACCAATGAGGGAGAAGTTTTCTAAAGGAAAAAGAGCCGCTACTAAACGGCTCTTTTAAATTTTCTATACACCTTTATAAGCTTGCTTATACACTTCTTTCAGCTCTGAAATAAGCGGTAATTTCGGATTCGCTGTTGTACACTGATCTTCAAATGCTCTTTCTGCTAATGTACCAACAACCTCTTCAAATATTTCTTGTTCCACACCTTGTCCAGCGATGCTCATGTTAATATTTAATTCTTTTCCAAGAGCAATAATTGCTTGTACTAATGATTCCACACTTTCTTCAATTGTTCCCCCTGGAAGTCCAAGCATTCTCGCAATATGCGCGTAACGTTCATCAGCAACAAAGTGCTCATATTTGGGGAACAATGCATGTTTTCTTGGTTTAATCGCATTATAGCGAATGACATGAGGCATTAAGATTGCATTTGCACGCCCGTGCGGAATATGGAATTCCGGACCAATTTTGTGCGCCAAACTATGATTAATACCAAGAAATGCATTGGCAAATGCCATTCCAGCAATCGCAGAAGCGTTATGCATTTTCTCACGTGCCTCTCCATCATTTCCATCTTTATATGCTCTCGGTAAATATTTGAATACGAGGTCAATTGCTTTTAATGCTAAACCATCTGTATAATCATTTGACATAATAGACACGTATGCCTCAATTGCATGCGTTAACACGTCCATTCCAGTATCTGCTGTTACATGCGGCGGTACTGTCATTACAAATTGCGGATCAACAATCGCTACATCTGGCGTTAATTCATAATCAGCTAGCGGGTATTTTATATTGTTCTTTTTATCTGTAATAACCGCAAATGGTGTCACTTCTGATCCTGTTCCTGATGTTGTTGGAATTGCAACAAACTGAGCTTTGTTCCCTAGTTTCGGATATTTACATGTCCGTTTTCTTATATCTAGAAACTTTTGCTTTATTCCAAAGAATGTTGTTTCTGGATGCTCATAGAAAAGCCACATTCCTTTCGCTGCATCCATCGCTGATCCACCGCCAAGTGCAATAATCACATCCGGCTGGAAACTTTTCATCATTTCAGCACCTTTAAAAACCGTTTCATCAGATGGATCTGGCTCTACTTCAAAGAACACTTCCACCTTTACATCATTTGTATGTCTACGTAAATAGTGCGTTACTGTATCCACATAACCATGCTCAACCATTCCAGAATCCGTTACAATAAATGCTCGTGAAATATTCGGCATATTTGCTAAATATCCTGTCGCATGTTTTTCAAAATAGATTTTGGGTGGTAGTTTGAACCACTGCATATTCTTTTTTCTACTTGCAAGTCTTTTTATATTTAATAGATGTGTTGCCGTTACGTTTTGAGAAACAGAGTTCTTTCCATATGAACCGCATCCAAGTGTGAGTGATGGGATAAATGCATTATATATATCACCAATTCCACCTTGTGATGACGGAGCATTTACGATAAGACGACAAGCTTTCATACGTAAACCAAATTGTTTTTGTACTTCTTTATTTGTCGAATGGATAACTGCTGAATGTCCTAAACCACCAAGGTCTAACATTCCTTCACAATATGTAAAGCCTTCTTCAAGTGAATTTGCTTTTACACAAGCTAATACCGGACTTAATTTTTCACGAGATAGTGGATAATCAGCACCTACGCCTTTAATTTCAGCAACCAGCATTTTTGTATCTTCTGGTACAGTAATTCCCACTAATGCAGCAATATAATAAGCCGATTTCCCAACAATATCACTATTTACTGCACATGTATTTTCATTAATAACAAGCTTCTCTAATTTTCTTCGTTCTTCTTCTGTTACAAAATAACAATTATTCGCTATCATTTCTTCTTTCACGTCATTGTAAATTTCTTTTTCTACAATGATTGCTTGTTCAGAAGCACAAATCATACCGTTATCAAATGTTTTTGATAAAATCAAATCATTTACAGCACGTTTTACATGTGCTGATTTTTCTATATAACAAGGCACATTTCCCGGTCCTACGCCTAAGGCTGGTTTACCAGTAGAATACGCTGATTTCACCATTCCTGCGCCTCCAGTTGCCAGAACAAGCGCGACACCTTCATGATTCATTAATTTCTTTGTCGCCTCAACAGAAGGTTTCTCAATCCATTGAATACAGCCATCTGGCGCACCTGCCTTCACTGCCGCATCATATAACGTTTTAGCCGCTGCAATCGAACAATTTTGTGCAGAAGGATGAAATGCGAAAATAATTGGATTTCTTGTTTTCATTGCGATTAACGCTTTAAACATCGTTGTCGAAGTTGGATTCGTTACTGGTGTTACTCCAGCAACTACACCGACTGGTTCTGCAATTTCTATAATTTCTTCATGAGGATCCTCATGAATGATTCCTACTGTTTTATCTTTTTTCATACTGTGCCAAATATATTCAGTGGCAAAAATATTTTTGATGCATTTATCTTCATATACACCACGCCCTGTTTCCTCAATAGCCATTTTTGCAAGTGGCATATGTTGGTCTACACCCGCAAGTGCCATTTCATGTACAATGTTGTCAATTTGCTCTTGTGTAAAATCCTCTAATGCTCGTAAAGCTTCTTGACCGTTCTTCACCAACGTATCAATCATCTCTGTTACTTCTTGCATTTCATTTACAAATTTCTCTTTGAATACCATGTAAATCCCTCCTATTCTGCTATTTGGTCTTAAAAAGTCCCTTAGGGTCTAAATAAGTCCCTATTAGCGTAAAAAAATAGAGTTACTTTTCCTACATGAATCTTATTGATTGTGAAACATTTCACAAGTTTATGTGTGAATCGTCATTTCTTGCTTTTACTATACACGAAATATTTTTATTTGTGTGTGTCTGATTTGTGAAAACATTCACAAATTAATTTTAAGGAAAGCACCGCTTTATTTAGCAGTGCTTTTTCCATTATGATAACGCTTGTGCTAAATCTTCAATTAAGTCTTCTCCGTCTTCAATACCGACAGAAATACGAATTAATGTATCTGTAATTCCTAACTCTTTACGACGGTCCGCTGGGATAGATGCATGTGTCATTTGAGCTGGAATTGAAATTAAGCTTTCTACAGCTCCTAAACTTTCAGCAAGTATAAAGTACTGCACCTTCTCAAGTACTTGATTTAGCGTTTCTTCACTATCCACATCGAATGAGATAATCGCACCATATCCATTTGCTTGTTCTGTTGCTAATGCATGATTTGGATGCGTTTCAAGACCTGGATAGTACACTTTGTTTACTTTTGGATGATTGTTTAAAAACTCAGCAATCGCACGCGCATTTGCTTCATTTTCTTCCATGCGTATTCCTAATGTTCTTAAACCACGTAATAATAAAAAGCTGTCTTGTGGTCCAAGGATACCACCTGTTGAGTTTTGAATGAAATGAAGTTCTTCTGCTAGCTCTGCACTATTTACAACAACTAACCCAGCGACAACATCGCTGTGTCCACCTAAATATTTCGTTGCGCTATGAAGTACAATATCTGCTCCTAAAGAAATCGGCGACTGCCAGTACGGCGTCATAAATGTATTATCAATAATTGTTAGTAAACCTTTTTCTTTTGCAAATGTAGAAATTTGCTTAATATCTGTAATTTTTAATAGTGGGTTTGTTGGTGTTTCTACATAAATTGCTTTCGTATTTGGACGAACTGCTTCGGCTACTATTTCTAAGTTTGTCGTATCTACAAATGTATGTTCAATACCGAAACGATTTAATACTTTCGTTATCACACGATACGTTCCACCATATACATCATCTGTTAATATGACATGGTCCCCTTTTGAGAATAACATAATAATTGCTGTAATAGCAGCCATTCCTGAACCAAAAGCAAATCCTGCATGACCGTTTTCTAGCACTGCAATCATTTCTTCTAATGCTGCACGCGTTGGATTTCCTGTACGTGAATACTCATATCCTTTATGTTTACCAACTGCCTCTTGTTTGTACGTACTTGTTTGATAAATTGGTACATTTACAGACCCAGTTGAAGGTTCTCCTATGCGAATACCATGAATTAATTTTGTTTTTGCTCTCATTTTTTATTCCCATCCTTTGTATATATCTTTACTTAAATAACGCTCACTACTATCTGGAAAAATCGTTACGATGTTTGTACCTGGTTTTGCTTTTTCTGCCTCTATCAAACTCGCATGAAATGCCGCTCCTGAAGAACTACCAACAAGAAGTCCTTCCTTCTGCGCTAACTCTTTCACACGCAGAAATGCATTTCGATCCGAAATTGTATGAATTTCATCGAAATAAGATGGTTTTAAAAATGGTGGAATAAATTCCAGACCAATTCCTTCTGTTTCATGCGAACCAGCTTCACCACCATTTAAAATAGATCCTTCCGGTTCTACAATTACCGTTTTAATTCCACGATTTTGCTCTTTTAAATAGGACGCAGTTCCCATAAATGTACCACCAGTACCTGCACCTGCTACAAATATGTTAATCTCTCCATCCAATGCTTCCCATAGTTCAGGGCCTAATGTTTTAAAATAAGCACGCGGATTTGCTTCATTTGCGAATTGACTTGGAGAGTATGAGTTTGGAATTTCTTTTACTAATTCTTTTGCCTTCGCAATTGCACCAGTCATCCCTTGTTCAGTTGGTGTATGCACAACCGTTGCACCGAGTGCCTTCATTAGCTCTTGTTTTTCAATACTGAATTTTTCTGGAACACAAACAATTACATGTAAATCATGCTCTAGTGCGGCGAGTGCCAGTCCAATGCCAGTATTCCCTGCCGTTGGTTCAATAATCGTTCCCCCTGGCGTTACAAGCCCTTTTGCTAGTGCATCTTCAATCAATTCTCTTCCTAAGCGATCTTTTACACTTCCACCTGGATTATAAAATTCAAGCTTTGCAAATAAACGAACGCCCTCTGGAAGTGAAAAACGAGTAATTTCTACAATCGGTGTATGACCGATTAATTCATGAATCCCGCGATACACCTTCATCGTGTTCTCCTCCTTATTTGCCAATAAAGAAAAGGCAACTGTATGTATCTTCTTTATATAAAACAGTTGCCTTTTTGTTACATTACTTTAACTCTTCTAACACTTTTACAATGAAGTTTGTAGAATGAAGAGCTGCTTGATCTAAAAATTGATCAAATGAAACGTTTGATTCTTTACCAGCAATATCAGAAAGTGCACGAATAATTACAAATGGAACTTTATATTGATGGCAAACTTGCGCAACCGCTGCTGCTTCCATTTCTACTGCGTAAAGGTTTTCGAATTTATCACGGATTGCTGCAACACGGTTTGGATCACTCATAAATGAATCACCTGTTGCAATCATCCCTTTAACAACTTGAATATCCTCTTCTGCCTTCATACATTTCTCAGCTAATGCAACTAGTTCTTCATCAGCTTTAAATCCCGGTGGCATCCCTGGCACTTGACCATATTCATAATCAAATGCAGTTACATCCACATCATGATGGCGAACTTCTGTTGAGATAACAACATCACCAACATTTAAAGATTGGTGGAACCCACCAGCTGAACCTGTATTAATTACTTTTTCAGGTTGATATCTTTCTAATAAAATTGTCGTTGACATAGCTGCATTTACTTTACCAATACCAGACTTTAACAAGATTACTTCATGTCCCGCTAATGTCCCTTTCGTAAATTCACAGCCTGCTACGGTTTCTGTTTCTGCCTGTTCTAATTTGTCACGTAAAATACGTACTTCTTCTTCCATTGCTCCAATTACAGCAATTCTCAATCTAATCCCTCTTTCTATTGCTTAGTTGCCTCCATTACCCAAACGAAATGATTTAATCTCGTGAATGTTACATGGAAGCCATTGTTTTCAAAAATAGATTGCATGATTGGAATACGTGTGTAGTATTCAGTTTGCAAATCGTTTGCTAACTGATGAAACCCTCTTTGTTTTGCAGTTTCAACAGTTTTATCATACGCTTCTTGATCTGCAAATATCGTATCAGCAAACACTATTTTACCACCTTTATTAAGCAATTGACTATATTTCGCAATTGCTACATCTTTTTCTTCATCTGTTAGATGATGAAACGCATAGGTGCTTACAATTGTATCAATAGAACCCGGAACATCAAAAGAAAGAAAATCTCCTTCTGTAATTGAAAATTCTTCTGGTAACTTCTGCTTTGCGATAGTACGCATTTCACGTGACGGCTCTATGCCGTAAACAGTGCGACCAGCAAGTAATAATTTATTTGTTAAATTGCCAGTACCAACACCAAATTCTAATACATTTCCAAATGATTTGTTTACTACATCCTCTAAAATCTCCTCATAACGAGCGAAAACTTCTTTATATTGTATATCTTCGCCTTGTACGAATGAATCGTACGTATGAGCCCATTCATCAAATAAACCGTTAAATTCTGTACCCATATAAAATTCCCCTTTTTCTTATCGGTTTTATCAGTATGATATGCTTTCTTTACGAAAATGTCAATTAAAACGGAAATGGTATTTCCTTCTTTTCTTTGTTACACTTAACTTGATTATATGGAGAGGAGCGGTTTTTTGTGTCATTTACCTTTGAAATGCTGGAGGATAAAGTAGAATTTTTTGAAGCATCAAACTTAATTTCTTTAGAAAAGAAAATTAACGAACAAATTGACAATAACAAAGCACTTATGTTAGAAGTTCATCATATTTCTCATCAAATGGTTATGGATCCCGAAAGCAAAAGACCTTATTACAGTGCAGTTGTTCATTTCAAATTAAAAAAATTACGCTAACTAAAAAAGAGAAAGGTTCTTAAGAACCTTTCTCTTTTTTAGTTTAGAGTTTGAACAAGTACTGGTTTCCAGCCCTCATTTTCTACCCAATCAATATTTACATAATATTTTTTACCAGTTTGTTTATCTTGGACATTACCGTACGCTTTTTGCTGACCGTTATTTCCAATGCGGTGAATGATTAATTGTTCCACTGGAACTTCAATTGCAGAGGAAATGGCTTGCTTCATTTCATTCCAATCTGCTGTACCTGTTTTAAATGTCATTGCTGGTGTTGCACCTTGCGTTGTACCAATTGGCTTCCAAGAAGGCTTTGTGTACGCATCTGTTGCGTTTGACTGTGTTTTTTCAGCTGGAACCTTTTCATTTGCTTTTGCTTTTGCTTCTTCCTCAGCTTTTTGTTTCTCTTCTTCAGCCTTTTGCTTCTCTTCTTCCTCTTTCTTCTTCTCCTCTTCTATTTTTGCTTGTTCTTCTTCATCTTTCTTTTTCTCAGTTTTATTATCTTTCGTTGTTTGCTGAGATACTTTCTTTTCTGGAGAAGACGCTTGTTCTGTTGTATCAGAAGTAAAGAATACTTGGTATGCTACAACAAGTACGGCTAACAACACGATAGCAATCGCAATATTTAAAACACCGTTTTGACGACGTTTTTGTTGTTTCTTTTGAAATCTAGATCCTCCTGCCATTCTTCAAACCTCCATGCAGTTTTTCCTACTTGCTATTGTAACATTAAATCTAAAAAGGTTGAACAACTACAGTGATATTTTCACGAAATGAAAACATTTGATAATAAATTGCAAGATTACCTTCTGCTTCCCAATTGGGCAATCTCTTCTACAAATTCTTTAAAAATCGGTGTTACAATATTTTCTTTATTATTCGTTTCTAAATCAACAACTACTAACGCATATCTTGGGTTTTCGTACGGGAAATAACCCGCAAACCAACGATTTACACGATCTCCTTTTCCTGTTTGTGCCGTCCCAGATTTTCCAGCAACAGATAGGGGTAATGATTGAAAAGAAGCTCCTGTTCCTTTCTCCATCGTTACTACTTTTCTTAATAAGGATTGCACTTGTTTCACTGCACTATAAGAGAGTTGCCTTCCCTCCAGTTTATGATCTTCAAAATAAAAAAATCTTGTTCCATTTTTATACTGTATTTCTTTTACAGCTTTTACTTCTTTCTTCTCTCCATTTCTTGCAATCGTCGCCATCATATTTGCAACAGCTAAAGGGGATATTCTTACATCCTTTTGTCCAATTGCCGTTTGGACGATTGCTTTGTGACTCACCTTATTTTCTTCGCCATTCCAAACAGTTGCTTTTTTCTCTTCTATCAATTGTTTAAACCTAGGCGTATGAAACACTTGCCCTTTCCATCCTACCGTCTCACTCGCTCCTAGTGCCTCTAAATACGTTTCCATTACATTCTTATCCTTTTGCATCAATTCATTACCAAGCACCGCAAATGTCCTGTTACAACTTCTAGCAAAGCTCTCTGTAAAACTTAACTTTCCCATCATAACCTGGGGAGGATTTTCGCCATACGGGTCTGTATCACAATTAAACTTACGATGCGATTGAATCATATCATTATCAATTGCTGCAACCGCAATAACTGTTTTAAAGACAGAACCAGGAAAATGCGGCGTTAGCATTTGGTTTTCCATTCTTTGTTTATATGTGTTTCGATTGTTCATCTGTAAGGACGGTTTACTCACCATTGCTACAATTTCACTCGTCTTTACATCAAGTAATACTAATCCACCCTTTTTGAGCCCATGTTTCTGCACGAGCTCTTCTGCTTTTTGTTGCAACGATTTTTCTATCGTTGTTTGAATCGTAACGGGATAAAAGGGATTTCCAGGAGATGTATATTTCGCATGTTTTCCAAAAATCGGTTCTCCCTGCCTGTCTACTTGATACAGCACTTTCGTTTCACCATCAGTCATTAAAAATTCATCAAACGATTGCTGTAATCCAGAAATACCAATAGGTGTTTGGCTAGATAATTGATTTAGTTTCTCATATCGTTTTTTAAATTCCTTTTCGTTTTCCCCGACTACACCGATAAGATGCTCTGCTTCAGATGGTTGCTTCATTCTTACTTCAGTTGCCAACATACCTAACATATCAGTGCGGTTCACCTTTTCCATTTGTTCTTTTGTTAATTGAAACGGCCGATCACCTCTTTGAAATATAAACGGCTTGTTTCTACCTTTCATTTGCATCCTTATGTCTTGCCCTGGCACACCAATAATATGCGCTACTTTCTCTAACATGTCATTTTTTATTTGCAAAAATGGAAAAATAACTAAAACTGGGTATCTTTTTTCTCCAAGGTCTTCTCCATTCCGAGCAATAAAACGCCCCCTACCATCATCCACTGTGACTGCTTGTGTACGCTGGGCGACACTTTTTTCAATTAAATTTATATGCCTATTTGTAAATGATTCCGTAGCTATAAGTTGTATTTGTGCTAACCTACCAAGTAATAAAAGCATAATACATGTAAAACATAGTAAGGTGATGATAATTCTCCGCTTCATTTTCATAAAAACACCTCGTCTTTTCAGTTTAGACGAAGTGTTGTTCCTTTTATACAAAACGAAATATTATCGAAGCGTATATTATGTAATTATTTTTATTTATTGACCGGCTGGTGTACATATTTTGCAAAAATTGATTTCTAAGTTTCTACATTTAAATCTGAAAAATCTCTTCACATTTCAAAATATAGAAATTCCTCAATCATGATATCAGAATTAAAACTCTTACACTGTTGTATTTTGCCGAACAAAGACAAAATTCCATTAAGGATAGTTTTCATTCTCGCTCATCAATCAAACAAAACTATAACGGTTTTACCACATCTGTTCACTCAGAATCTTGAGAGTAAAGAGATAATAAAAGGGAAAGACCAATAAAAAAGGTTCACTCATATGAGTGAACCTTTTTTATTATTTTACAGAGATAATTTCTACTTGCATTTCTCCGCCTGGTGTCTGGATTGCTACTTTTTCACCAATTTGCTTACCTAATAAGCTTTTTGCGATTGGAGAATCGTTAGAAATTCTTCCTTCAAATGGATCCGCTTCTGCGCTACCAACGATTGTATAAGCTTCTTCATCTCCATCTGGTAATTCTTTAAATGTTACTGTTTTACCTAATGTTACAACTGTAGACTCTTCGCCATTGTCTTCAATGATTACCGCGTTACGAATCATATTTTCTAATTGTGTAATACGTCCTTCTACGAATGCTTGTTCATCTTTCGCTGCATCGTACTCCGAGTTCTCAGAAAGATCACCGAAGCTACGCGCGATTTTAATACGTTCTACAACTTCTTTACGTCTTACTGTTTTTAATTGCTCAAGTTCGTTTTCTAATTTTTGTTTACCCTCTTGCGTCATAGGGTATGTTTTTTCTGTTGCCATGTTTTCCACTCCTTTTATATACCAATCCCCCGAAAAAAAGAGGAGTTCAATATGAAAACTCCTCCGCTTTATCTTTGTAGCGGAGGTTTCTAGTACACATGCACTAGCGGAGTTGTCACATACAACCCCGTGTCTTCCAATTCTTCCCTATATAAAAAATATATGTATGGAAAGTTGATATAAATATGCCCTCACCTATTCATAGATGAGGTTGGATGTTTCATTGTATTCGATAGGAAGGGAAAAAATCCCTTCCTATCGTATATCTTTTACTATGCTATTACAAATTCACTTTTTCTTCAAGAATTGTTGCAATTTTTGTAACCATAATATCAATTGCAACATGATTTTGTCCACCTTCTGGGATAATAATATCCGCAAATTTCTTAGAAGGCTCAATAAATTGATTATGCATCGGGCGTACAACATTTACATATTGGTCAATAACGGAATCCATTGTACGACCGCGCTCTTTAATATCACGTTGCATGCGACGTAAAATACGAAGGTCCGCGTCCGTATCAACAAACACTTTAATATCCATTAACTCGCAAAGACGTGGGTCTTCTAAGATTAGAATCCCTTCTAAAATAATTACATCTTTCGGTTCTACTGGAATAATTTCTTCTGAGCGCGTATGCAATGTGTAATCATATACAGGTTTCTCGACCGCCTTATATGCAAGCAACTGATGTAAATGCTCAATTAGTAAGTCATTATCAAATGCTAACGGATGATCGTAATTTGTTTTTAAACGCTCGTCCATTGGCAAATGGCTTTGATCTTTATAATAATAATCTTGCTCCAAAATTAAAATGGAATGACCTTGAAATTGATCAAAAATTGCTTTTGTTACACTTGTTTTACCTGATCCTGAACCACCAGCAATTCCAATTACAACAGGCTTATTCGTCCCCATTCAACTACCACTCTTTCTTATTGATGTATGCTTTTGCGCATCATATTATTCACATACACTGGTTGATCCACTTTGAATTTCACGATTTGCAACGGATGTCTCGCTGCATCTAATTCGTTTCCATCCTCATCCCAAATTTTCTCCACCGTTTGTGTAAAGTTTTCTATTTCTGGTCCAAAGAACTCAACTTCATGTCCTGGTTTGAAGTAGTTACGTTGTTCGATTGTGACAATGCCTGTTTCTTCATTATAATCTAACACTAAACCAGCAAAATCATACGTTGTTTTCTTACTATGATTTCCATACATTTGTTCTTGATATCCTGGAACTCCTTCAAAGAATGCAGGAGCTGTATCACGATTTGCACATTTATCAAGCTCGTCTAACCATTCTTGTTTAAACTCAAAGTTATCAGGATCCGCGCAATACGCATCAATTACTTTGCGGTATACAGTTGCTACTGTTGCTACGTAATGGATAGATTTCATGCGTCCTTCAACCTTCAAGCTGTCAATTCCAATTTCGATCATTTTCGGAATCGAAAGGATCAAGTTTAAGTCTTTTGGACTCATTGCAAAGTGTGCATCGCCTTCTTGGAATAAAGGAAGTTCTTCTGCTTCTTTATGTTGTGATACTGTTTGAACTAAGTCATAATCCCAACGACAAGACTGACAACAACCACCACGGTTTGAGTCACGTGCTGTCATATGGTTACTTAATGTACATCTTCCAGAGTATGCAATACACATTGCCCCATGGACGAACGCTTCAATTTCAATATCAACGTTTTCTTTAATTTCCTTCATTTCTTCATAGCCGACTTCACGGGCTAATACAAGACGATGTAAACCTTCTTCTTTCCAATACTGCGCTGCTTTCCAGTTAGATAGAGACTGCTGTGTACTTAAATGTACTTCAACAGAAGGTGCTACACGTTTACACGTCTCAATAATAAGCGGGTCTGCAACAATAATACCTGTTACACCAGCTTTTTCAATCCCTCTTAAATAATCTTCTAATCCATCCATGTTTTCGTTATGTGCAAAAATATTTGTTGTTACATATATTTTCGCACCATATTTCTTTGCAAATTCTACGCCTTCTGCCATTTCTTCTAGCGTAAAGTTCCCTGCATTTGAACGAAGGCCGAATTCTTGTCCACCTAAATATACAGCATCTGCACCGTAATGAATAGCTACTTTTAATTTCTCTAAATTACCTGCAGGGATTAACAGTTCAGGTTTTTTCACAATAACGCGTTTTCCATCGATTACTCGTGAAATTTCTTGTACAGTCATATCCTACACCCTCCTCGTTTAGTAAACCGTTTCTTTAAAGAAAAATCCTGTATCTAACGGACGATTTACTGGTTGTATTTCTTCTATCTCTTTATATAAATCGTCTTTCACGTCATAATACGCATCGCGATCTTCTGCACATAAATCAATAGCTTTACGATATTTCTTTGTCACTTCAATAATGTATTCAGAGCTTTTTAACACACCGTCAATTTTCAAGCTATCAATTTCAGCATCGATCAGTTCATCTAACTCATCAATGAAACAAATATCATTTGGGCTCATAATATGGGTACCATTTTCATCCTCATAAATTGGATATTTGTTATTACGCTCTGGATCATGTAAGAACATATTCTCTTCATGCTTTTTCTTCTCAATCTCCAGATTACGATCTTGATACTCAAAGTAGTTTCCTACTAATGAACGTTTTGATTGGAACATACATGTCATACCGTGAATTTGTACTTCTACTTCAACTTCAGCGTTTTCTTTTAATTCAACAACTTCATCTAAGCTCAATTCACGTGCAAGCACAGCACGTTTTGCGCCTTTTCGGCCCCAATAGTTACATGTGAACCAGTTTGTTGCTGTTGTTTCTGTATTCCAGTGCATTTGCATGTTTGGTGCTACTTCACGTACAGTCATTAATACTGCTGGATCTCCAAAGACAACTGCATCTACATGTACTTCTTGCAGGAATGCAACGTAGTCTTTTAATTCTTCTACTTTGTCATTATGGAACATAGCGTTCATCGCTACGTATACTTTCATACCATTTTCATGCGCAATGTTCACAGCTTGTTTCACATCATCACGTGAGAATTCCCCTGCTAAACGTAAACCAAACTTTTGTTCACCGATCATTACTGCACTTGCCCCTGCCTTTGCAAGAGGTTCAATATCCACCACCGCTCTTGGCGTTACTAACAATTCAGGTTTTTTCATACCTTTGTCACCCTCTCTTTTTACTCACGGCTACTCCGTCACCAATTGGGAAAATGGTTGTATCATATCCTTCATGGTTCATAAGCCATTCATTGTACGTCTTAATACGACGAATCAAACCACGCGTACGTCTATTTTCGATTTTCTCTTTCGTCGTTACAAGTCCGTGATACATAACATTATCTGAAATAATGACACCACCCGGATTTAATAACGGCTCATATAAGTCAAAAAAGCGACGATATTGTCCTTTTGCAGCATCAATAAAAATAACATCAAATGTTCCATGTTCTTTCACTTGTTCGCCTGTTTCTAATGCATCACCATAAATAACGGAAATACGTTCTTTTACAGGAGAACGCTCTATATATTCAAGTGCTTTTTCATATCGATCGCTATTGCGTTCTACTGTCACAATTCGTGAATTTGGAATAGCCTGCATCATACGAATACTAGAATAACCAATTGCTGTTCCAAGCTCTAATATGCTTGTCGGTTCAATTAAACGTAAAAATTGCAACATAAATTCCATTCCAAGGCGATCCATAATTGGCACATGATTTTCGCTTGCATACTTTTCCATTTCAAGAATAAGTTCATCTTTTGGATCAATAAATGATAATAGGTACTCGTTAACTGCATCCTCCATAAATGGTCCTCCTTATTTACATGGAGAAGTGCCTCTATGACGTGTCAGTCTTTGTCTTTTCACACATAGAATGCAATAAAAATACAAGCCAGCTTCCCCCTTAGCTTGTACGTCCCGTTTTGATATTAAAAACGATTCTTCTGCCAGTTTTTAACCCGATATATTTTACCACAAAAAAGAGGGATATGCGACCCTTTTCGCTCTCCCTCCTATTTTCATTTCTTTTGTGTAATATATTTTTGTTTTAATGCATTATGTTCTTCTAACGTTTTCGCATAATACACTTCACCGCTTGGTGCTGCTAGGAAATAGTAATAATCTGTTTTGGAAGGTTCTAATGCTGCTTGCACAGAGTGTTTTCCAGAATTTGCAATCGGTCCAACAGGTAATCCTTTTACAACATACGTATTATAAGGCGAATTTACTTTTAAATCCTCATATAACACACGTTGTTTATGCTTTCCAAGTGCATATAATACTGTCGGATCTGTTTGCAACGGCATCCCTTTCGCTAAACGATTATAGAACACGCTGGATATTTTTTGACGATCTGTAAACCCAGTCGCCTCTTCCTCAATTAAAGAAGATAATGTTAGCAACTGATGGACGTCCAGTTGTTTTTCTTTCATTGTCGCCTCATTTTGAACAATGAGTGCATTTGTTTTCTCAAGCATCGGCGTTACAATTTCCTCCAAAGTTGTATCTTTTTTATAGAAAGAGTACGTCGCTGGATATAAATAGCCTTCTAATGGATATTTAATATTGCCATCGAAAATTTTATTTGTTAGTAATACTGGGTACTTTTGCTGCATCTTTTGAATAAATGCCTTATCGTTTAATTGACGCACTACATCATCTTTATTCCATTTCAGTTCTTTCGCAATGATATCGGCAATTTCAACAACTTGCGAACCTTCTTTAATCGTCAGTTTATAAGCAACTGGGCGATGTACTTTACCTGATGACATTTGTTCCATTACATCATCCACATTCATTGACGAATTCAATAAATATGTACCTGCTTGCAATTTTTCCGATTTAGCTTTTGCATAGAAGCTAAATACTGTACCGTTTTTAATAGCGCCTTTTTCTTCTAAAATTTCTCCGATTTTACTTGTAGATGAACCTTTTGGAATCTCTACTTCAATCTCTTTTTTATTCCCGCTATCAACTGGCTGTAACGCAGATGAAATGTACACATAGACTGACCCGCATACTACGAGTAGCGCAATAACTGCAATTAGGAAACCACGTCTACGCTTCTTCTTTACTTGATTCTCTATCAAAATTCTTCCTCCTTATTCCATTGTAGACCATATGTACTTCCTCTATACAATGCCCTACAAACCCAAAGCAAAACTCATTCATTTGCAGATAGTTTTTTTATTTTATCCCGCATTAACGGGTAGTAAGCCCCCCACCTCAAGATTCAGAGAAAAACGAGGAAGATAGGTGGGGGATAACTGCCCGTAAAAGCCCGATTGGTTCAACTAACCATCAGTGTGGGATGCAGAAAACCCCACTGATGGAAGTTTCACTTTATATAATCCGTCTCATTATACTATAAATAATTATGTAGTTTCGACAAAAAATCTGTCATTTTGCACAAGAATACAAAAAAAGATGGACTGCATGTACAGCCCATCTTTTTCACCTAAATTACTCTTCGTCCTCTTCTTCTTCAGCAAGCGTGTTAAACATTTCTTGTACCATTTCCCACTCTTCTTCAGATTCGATTGGAAGTAATGTTCCACCTGACTCTTCTTCGTTTTGCTCATATGCCATTGCGTCATAAATTTGGTCACCATCTTCGTCAACTTCACCGATTGGAGAGAAGACTACATAAGATTTTTTGCCAAATTTTTCAGCATCAAAAGTGAAAATAATTTCACATAAATGTTCGTTTCCTTTTTCGTCTACAATTGTAATTTGATTTTCTTCCATTTTGGTCACCTCTTATTTACTATCTAAATATCCTTGTAAAATCACGACTGCAGCCATCTTATCGATAACTTGCTTTCGCTTCTTTCGACTTACATCAGCCGAAATGAGAAGACGTTCGGCTGCCATTGTTGACAGACGCTCGTCCCACAGTATAACTTCTAGTTGCAGAAGTTCTCGTAAGCTCTCTGCATATTGCTGACACGCTTCGCCACGTGGACCAATCGTACCATTCATGTTCTTCGGCAATCCTACTACTATCTTGTCCACATTGTACTGTTTTACTAACTCAGAAACCCGATCAAAACCAAAAATTTCTCGTTCTTCATTGATTTTAATCGTTTCTAAGCCTTGTGCTGTCCAGCCCATTTCGTCGCTAATCGCAACACCGACTGTTTTTGTACCAACATCTAAACCTAATATCCGCATAAACTACTCCTCACGATGTTGTTTCAAATAAGACTTCACAAGCTCTTCAATCAGTTCATCACGTTCTAGCTTACGGATAATGTTTCGTGCATCTTTATGACGAGGTATGTATGCTGGGTCTCCACTTAATAAATAACCGACAATTTGGTTAATCGGATTATAGCCTTTTTCTTGAAGTGCATCATACACAGTTAAAAGTACATCATTTACATGGACACTCTGTTTTTCATCTTGAAAGTTAAACTTCATTGTTTTATCAAAACCGTCCATTTTAAGCACCTCACTTATAAGTAGTAAGTATAGGGAGAAGAATTTCTCCTCTCCCTACTATTGTACACTACTCTCTCTTTATTTTGAAACAGATTTAACATACTCTTCTACAAATGCTAAAGCTTCATCCACTTGTGCTGGGTTTTTACCGCCTGCTTGAGCCATGTCAGGACGGCCACCACCGCCACCACCGCAACGAGAAGCAACTTCTTTCACAAGTTTACCTGCATGGTATCCTTGGCTGATTAAATCTTTCGTTACACCTGCTAGAATATTCACTTTATCATCGTTTACAGCTGCTAATACAACAACCGCAGACTCAAGTTTATTCTTTAGGTCATCCATCATTGTACGTAAGTTATTCATATCTGCAACATTTACTTTTGTTGCTAATACATTCACTCCATCAATTGTAACAACCGAATCTGTTAAGTTGCCAGCTTCAATGTTGCTTAATTTAGCAGCAAGAGATTCGTTCTCTTTTTGAAGTTGTTTCACTTCAGCAAATAGACCGTCTACTCTTGTTAAAATATCTTTTGGATTTGTTTTCATTTTACCCGCAGCTTCTTTTAATAAACCTACTTGATCATTCATTAATTCGTATGCCGATTTTCCAGTTACTGCCTCAATGCGGCGTGTTCCTGCTCCGATACCAGACTCAGCAACAATTTTGAAAATACCGATAGATGCTGTGTTATCAACGTGACAACCACCACAAAGTTCTAAGCTGTAATCGCCTACTTGAACAACACGTACAACATCTCCGTATTTTTCACCGAATAATGCCATTGCACCCATTTCTTTTGCTTCTTCAATTGCTTTTTGAGAAATCTCAACATCAATACTTTCCCAAATTTTTTCGTTTACAATACGCTCAATTTTTTCTAATTCGTCAGCTTGTACTTGACCGAAGTGAGAGAAGTCAAAGCGTAGACGTTCTGATGTTACAAGAGAACCAGCTTGGTTAACATGTGTTCCAAGTACATCTTTTAATGCTTGGTGTAAAATGTGCGTTGCTGTATGGTTTTTCACAACACTGCTGCGGTTTTTCGTATCAATAACAGCTTTTACAGCTGCTTCTTTCGTTAATGTACCTTCTTCTACAACCACTTTGTGTAAGTTTTGACCATTTGGTGCTTTTTGAACGTCTTTTACAAGAACTTTCACACCGTCAGCAAGAAGGTAACCGCGGTCTGCAATTTGTCCACCGCTCTCAGCGTAGAATGGTGTTACATCAAGCATTAATTGTCCTTCTTCTCCTGCTTGTAAGCTATCTGTGTACTCACCATTCTTCACAAGTGCAACAACATTACTTTCTGTCGCAACTGTACCATAGCCAACAAATTCACTCGCTACTTTAACTTCTCCAAGTACACCGCCTTGAACTTGCATAGAATCAACGTCTTGACGAGCAGCGCGTGCACGTTCACGTTGTTTTTCCATCTCTGCTTCAAAACCAACATGATCAACTGTCATACCAGCTTCTTCTGCATATTCTTCTGTTAATTCAATTGGGAAGCCGTATGTGTCATATAGACGGAACGCATCCACACCAGAAATAACAGTTGTTTTCTCTTCTTTCGCTTTTGTAATCACTTCCGCTAAAATTGCTTCGCCATCATGAAGTGTTTCATGGAAACGCTCTTCTTCATTTTTCACAACACGTGCGATGAAGTCTTTCTTTTCAAGAACTTCTGGATAGAAGTCTTTCATTACTTCTCCAACAACTGGTACTAATTCATACATGAATGGACGGTTAATGTTTAATTTCTTCGCATAACGAACAGCGCGGCGTAATAAACGACGTAATACATAACCACGGCCTTCGTTAGAAGGAAGAGCTCCATCACCAACAGCAAATGTTACAGTACGAATATGGTCAGCGATTACTTTAAATGCCATATCTTTCTCCACATCGCCATCACGATACTTCTCACCAGAGATTGATTCTGTTGCACCAATCATTGGCATGAATAGGTCTGTATCAAAGTTTGTAGGCACATCTTGAACGATAGATGTCATACGTTCTAGACCCATCCCTGTATCGATGTTTTTCTTAGGAAGTGGCGTATATGAGCCATCTGGATTATGGTTAAATTGAGAGAATACAAGGTTCCACACTTCTAAGTAACGCTCATTTTCGCCGCCTGGATATAATTCTGGGTCGCTAAAATCGTTACCGTAAGCTTCACCGCGGTCATAGAATATTTCTGTATTCGGTCCACTTGGTCCTTCACCAATATCCCAGAAGTTTTCTTCTAAACGAATGATGCGCTCTTTCGGAACACCCATTTTCTCATTCCAAATTGTAAATGCTTCTTCATCTTCTGGATGAATTGTTACAGATAATAACTCTTTATCGAATCCAATCCACTTGTCGCTTGTCAAGAACTCCCAAGCCCATGTAATTGCTTCTTCTTTAAAGTAGTCACCAATTGAGAAGTTTCCTAGCATTTCAAAGAATGTATGGTGACGAGCTGTTTTCCCGACGTTCTCAATATCATTTGTACGAATTGATTTTTGTGCATTCGTAATACGTGGGTTTTGCGGGATTACGCGGCCATCAAAGTATTTCTTTAATGTCGCTACACCACTATTGATCCATAAAAGAGATGGATCCTCATGTGGAACTAATGATGCACTTGGTTCAATTGCATGCCCTTTTTCCTGGAAAAAGTCTAAAAACATTTGACGAATTTGTGCGCCTGTTAATTGTTTCATCATATTTCCCTCCTTAAATATAAAAAACTCCCGTCCCTATAAAAGGGACGAGAGTTAACTCGCGATACCACCCTAATTATGAACCGGTCTACATATCGGTTCATCACCTCATGGCGCCGTAACGTGGCAAGACGGCAGGGATTAGCTGCTCTCAGGATTAGCGTTCTGTCACCCTTCATTTAAAGCCTCTTTCAGCCGATGGAAGCTTCTCTCTGGAAATGGGCTGTAACATACTCGTTCCGTCATCAATTTCAAATCTTATATATTATATTGTACTCTATAAACTTATATGAGTTTATACTATATGCCAAAATTGTAGCGAATCCGTTTCCATTTGTCAATGTTTCCAGAGTGGCTTTATATGAGCAACTACTGTTCGAATCACTGCTAAAATAGGCACCGATATTAAAAGACCTACAATTCCACCTACTTCCCCTCCAACAAGTAATGCAAGCATAATAACAACCGGGTGCATACGTAGCGATTTCCCAACGATGTACGGAGATAAAATGTTACTTTCAACAAATTGTAAAATGGCAAGTGCAATACTCGCTTTAATAAAAAGATTTGTGGATACCGTTGCTGCAATCATCAATGTCGGAATCGCTCCTAAAATAGGGCCAAAGTACGGGATTATATCAGTAACTCCAACAATGATGCCTAGTAATAGCGGATACTTCATACCGATAAACCAAAATGAAAGAGCGGACACTCCACCTAAAACTAAACAAACAAATAGTTGCCCTCGAATATAACTTCCAAGTGACTTGTCAATCTCCTTCGCTAATACTTGCCCTGTACTACGCCATTTACTCGGAATAAGCTTCCAAAAAATATCATAAAACTCTCCATAGTCTTTTAATATGTAAAATACAATGAACGGAATTAAGAAAATGATGAGCAATGAATCCAGTACACCACGCGCTGTACTCATCACTTTATTTAAAAGTGCTTGTATCTTCATTTCAATACCGACAAAAATTTGCTTTACTTTCTCATGAATAAACGATGGAAAATTGTCCGTCTGTTCTGTCACACCATCCATCCACGAATCATACATTTTCATAAACTGAGGGAATTGCTTATTGATTTCTTGCAGCTGCGCAATAACAACCGGTGTTCCTTTATAGACCCCATATCCGAGACCACCAAAAAAGAGAATATAAATAAGCAAAATAGCAAGTGTACGTGGCATCCCTTCTTTATGTAATTTTTCAATTAAGGGATGCAGTAAATACGCAATGAAACAAGCAATAAAAAATGGGGTAACTGCTACTTTAAAAACAAATATAATCGGCGCCCATAATGGTTGGATTTTTAAGAAGACGAACAAACACAGAAACACTAATAACAATAACCCTAATCGATAGATCCAAATAATTTTAAGATTCTTCAAACGAAAAACCTCCTCTGCCCTTATTTTGAAAAGAAATAGAGAAGGTTATGTGTAAAACTTTAAAAAAAATTACTGGACTAAAATATTTTCATGCAGACCATACTGTTTTTAAAAAACTTACATATATTTAACATCATACGGACAAGCATGTAAGCCAGCTCGCACATAAGTGAGGAGGAATAAAATGGTTGGGTTCATGTTAATTCTTTCAGCGTTTTTCATGATACTAGAATGGATCTGTATCGGGTTTGGTATTTGGAAAGGATTCTTCATTCGTTCTTCGCGAAAAGAACGTGCGAAACAGCTGTGGTATTACGGGGTTCTCGGAATCGGATGTTATGGACTTTCTTATCTTTTTTCTGAGATTGGACTTTTTTATCTATATACAAGCACATAAAAAAACTCCCTAATAATAAGGGAGTTTTTACATTTTAACAACACTTTATAGAAACGATTATAAATAGGACCTCATCATTTTACGCGCTCTTTTCATATTGCGCTTTGAAAACATATCTTGTTTACGTGCATATTGATAAGCCGCAGCTCCAATACCTAATGCGATTAATGAATTGCGTACGTTCAAAGTAAATCCCCCTTTTGATTATCCGATGGTTCTTTCATTCTCATCAAATAAATCATCAAGAGAACTAAGCGAACCATCTTCTTCTACTTGATGCGTATGGATTTTCCCCTTTGAAACCGATAATTCAATGTAACAATTCCAACAATAAAATTGGTTGACACCTATTTTTCCAATGTCTTTCCCTTTGCAATTTGGACAACTGAACATATGGCTTTCATCTCCTTACAGTCTCCCAGATTCTATTCGCCATTATGTCCAAACTGCATTCATTTATACATACTAGAACTGCCTTACACTTTCAAAATAACGTTATATGCGTTGAAAGGTTCACTATATAATCTCACCTTGCTACATAAAATCATACGGTGAAATATTTTCCACATCCATCTCCTGGCCATCAATCGTAACCATTTGCACTTCTCCTTGCGACTCCTGTAGGCGACTAGCTAACGTCGTTTGCCGCATTGAATCATCAAGACGGTTCACACCCGATTGAAAAGCGACTTCTTCCCCGCAAATAATTAAAAACTTTTTACTTCTCGTAATACCTGTATAAATTAAATTACGGCGAAGCATGCGGTAATAGCTCTTTACAATCGGCATAATTACAATTGGGAATTCACTTCCCTGTGACTTATGAATCGAGCAGCAATACGCATGTGTAATTTGATTTAAATCCGGCTTTATATACGTTACTTCAATCCCATCAAATGAAACAACAACCATATCCTGTTTTTCCACATTTTCCTTTGCATAAAATACAGAAACAATTTCTCCAATATCGCCATTAAACACTTGGCTTTCTGGTTGGTTTACGAGTTGCAGCACTTTATCACCTGTTCGATACACAACATCACCGTAGGCAATTTCTCTACTCTTTTCTTTTTTTGGATTAAACACTTCTTGGAGTGCCTCATTTAACACATTAATTCCTGCCGGACCTCGATACATAGGCGCTAACACTTGTACATCTCTTGCGCTAAACCCTTTCGTTTTTGCGTTTTCACACACTTGCTTTACAACCTCAACAATTTGAGCGCTTGAACAACCAATAAACGAACGGTCTTTTTTATTTTGCGCTAAGTCTGGTGGCAACGTACCTTTTTTTATCGCATGGGCAAGTTGAATAACGGATGACCCTTCTGCTTGACGATAAATTTCTGTTAACTTCACTGTCGGAATAGCGCCAGCATCTAATAAATCTTTCAATACTTGTCCAGGTCCTACAGACGGCAATTGATCTTCATCACCTACAACAATAACTTGAATGTTTGTTGGTAACGATTTAAACAATTGATTCGCTAGCCAAATATCAACCATTGAAAACTCATCGATAATAAGTAATTTCCCTTGTACAGGATCTGTTTCATTCCGCTGGAAAGACCCTTCTGGCGTCCAGCCAAGTAAACGATGAATTGTACAAGCAGGAAGCCCTGTTGACTCACTCATTCGCTTCGCAGCTCGACCTGTCGGAGCTGTTAATAGAATCGGAAACGGGTTATCGTCACTATAATCTTTCGGATTTAATGATAAACCATGCAATGAAGCATACATTTCGACGATTCCTTTAATAACGGTTGTCTTCCCTGTACCAGGTCCACCGGTTAATAGCATCATCGGTTTATGAAGCGCAGTTTGAATCGCCTCTTGCTGAAGCGGCGCATACTGTACTTTCAATTGCTCTTCAATTTTCCCTAATGTTAATAGCACTTCTGCTTCAGGGAATGAAGGCGTCTCTTCTTGATTCATCAAACGACGAATCGATTTAACAACACCCTTTTCAGAATAAAATAATGAAGCTAAATAAACGCGCTCCTCTTCGATAATAACTTTCCCTTCACCTTGCATCATTTCAACGCATTGCAAAATATCTTCTTCCGTCACAGCGCCCTCTTGATTATTTAAAAGCGACACGGTTTCTCGAACAAGCTGCCCCTTTTCCATATAAACATGCCCCTCTTGCAGCGAAACGTTTTCTAGCGTATAGAAACATCCGGCCCGCACACGGTCATTATGATTCCCTGATATCCCAAGCGCCCTTCCTATATCATCCGCTCTTCCAAACCCAATACCATCTACTTCCTCAATAAGCTGATAAGGATTGTTTCGAATGACTTCTAGCGTCATTTCTTTATACTGCTGATAAATCTTAATCGAGAGCTTCGTCCCAAAACCATAACCATTTAAAAAGCTCATGACTTTTTCAAGACCTTGGTGTTCAATAATTGTGTCATAAATTTCTTGCGCTTTCTGCTTGTTTACAATACCTTCTAATGCAGCTGGGTCGTCCATAATTTTAGAAATCGCATGTTCCCCGAGATGATCAACAATCTTTTCTGCTGTTCTCTTCCCGATTCCTTTAAATAAATCACTTGCTAAATATTGCACCATACCTGTTTTGGTTTGGGGCAGTTCTTTTTTAAATGTTTCAACTAAATATTGCTTTCCATACTTTGGGTGGTCTTTAAAATGCCCTGTTAATGTAAATACTTCATCTTCATGCATACGGGGAAAGTGACCATTTATCATCACTTTTTTTTCGTCATATGTTTCATTTGTTTCAATGATTTTCATACTGACAACGGAATAGAGGTTTTCTTCGTTGTGGAAAATGGTATGAAGAACTTGTGCTTTTATAAATTTTTGCTCTTCCTCAAACAAATCCATTGCATGTTGATTCCCCATCGTTCCTCTCCTTTCCGGTTTTTCTCACTCTAACGAGCAGTACAGCCCCCACCTCTCTACTGAATATTAGATGGAGGGTAACTGCGCGTTAAAGCATAAATTTTTATTCACCTTCTTGCTCTAATAAACGAATGCCATTCCCTGCTAAAAAGTGATCTGGTTGAATTTCAGTCGCCTTCTTAAATAGAGCAAGTGCTTTCTCATTATTTTCCTCAAATACGTATGCAACACCTAAATTATAATACGCATCTGCATGTTCTTCATCCATTTGTAAAACCTTTTCAAAATAAGGTTTCGCTTCCTGAATATGTTCTAATCGCGCAAAACATAATCCGCATTGGAATACAGCTTCTACATCTGCCCTATCTAATTCAGTTGCTCTTTGTAAAAATGGTAGTGCAAGACGATCATTTCCAAGCTGTACATACGTAATCCCAAGCATAAATGTCACATCAGCTGATTGTAATCCAGCTTGCATTGCTTGCTCAAATGCAGCTTTTGCTTCTGTAAATTGCTCTTGTCCATAATATATGCTTCCAAGACCATAATAGGCGGTAGCTGATTTTTCATCTAGTTCTAATGCGCGTTTATAAAATAAAATCGCACGCTCGCTATCGCCTAACACATCTAATAAATTCGCGAAGTTAATGTATCCAAGTGCATCTTTCGGATTTTCTTCAATTGCCTCTGTAAAATTTTTAGTTGCTTCTTCCCAGTTTCCTTCTTGCATATATTGAATGCCTGCTTCAAGCTTATTTGACATGTTCTTCACCTCTACAACAAATTATAACAAAGAATCTATTTTCCGAGCGAACAAAAATTCGCTCTTTTAAAAAAGAAACCTCTGACCGCTAATCGGCAGAGGCTCCTCATTTTTATCCTAAATAATCTAATTTCTTACCACTACGATATACTTCATCAATTGTAGCACCACCTAAACATTCGTCTCCATCATAGAAAACAACTGCTTGTCCTGGCGTAATTGCACGAATTGGTTCATCACAAAGAATACGAACCGTATTCTCATCAACAATTTGAACCGTTACACCGTTATCTTCTTGACGATAACGGAATTTCGCTGTGCACTTAAATTCTTTTTCTTTCGCTTTGTTGCTTACCCAGCCTACATTTGTAGCAATAACTTCATCACCGTATAACAGCTCATTGTGGAATCCTTGATCAACATATAAAATGTTTTCTTTCAAGTTTTTCCCAACGGCAAACCATGGGTCACCATTACCACCAATGCCAAGGCCATGACGTTGTCCAATTGTATAGTACATTAAACCGTCATGTTTCCCTTTCACTTCACCAGATAACGTTTGCATCACACCTGGTTGAGCTGGTAAGTAGTTACTTAAGAAATCTTTAAAGTTACGCTCTCCGATAAAGCAAATACCTGTGCTATCTTTTTTCGTCGCTGTTGCTAAACCAGCTTCTTTTGCCATTTCACGAATTTGCGGTTTCTTTAGCTCACCAAGTGGGAACATCGTTTTTGATAATTGCTCTTGGCTTAGTTGATTTAAGAAATATGTTTGATCCTTATTATCATCAACACCACGTAGCATTTTATATTCGCCATCGATATAAGCAACACGTGCATAATGACCTGTCGCTACATAATCCGCACCAAGTGCAATCGCATGCTCTAAAAAGGCTTTAAACTTGATTTCTTTATTACACATTACATCTGGGTTTGGTGTACGACCAGCTCGGTACTCGTCTAAAAAGTACGTAAATACTTTATCCCAATATTGTTTTTCAAAGTTTACTGCATAATATGGGATACCGATTTGGTTGCACACTTCGATTACATCATTGTAATCTTCCGTTGCTGTACAAACACCGTTCTCGTCTGTATCATCCCAGTTTTTCATAAAAATCCCGATTACATCATAACCTTGCTCTTTTAATAGAAGAGCTGCTACAGATGAATCGACGCCACCGGACATCCCGATGACAACGCGTGTTTCGTGAGGTAGTTTGTTCATCTTGTCACCTCCCATGCTAGTTTTGTGTTAATCGCTTCACGATTCTCACAGTTTCGTACGCCGCTTTTTCCACTTGTTCTTTCGTATTCCCAAGACCAAAGCTAAAACGTACGGATGAACGTATTTGATCGGAGTCTTTTCCAAACATCGCCACTAATACATGTGATGGATCAATAGAGCCAGCTGTGCATGCAGAACCACTCGATACTGCAATGCCTGCTAAGTCTAGATTTACAAGAAACGGCTCAATATCCATTCCTGTAAAACTTACATTAAACACATGCGGTAAGCGATGTTCTAAGTTTCCGTTTACCTCGAAAGTAATGTCTTCTTTTTTAAAGACAGATACCATTATATCTTTAAATTCTTCATATTGGACATTTTTTTGCTCACGTGTTTCTTCAGCAAGCATAATAGCGTGCTGAAGTCCAGCAATACTAGGCACATTTTCAGTACCTGCACGGCGTTTTCGCTCCTGCTCTCCGCCCGTTAATAACGGTTCAAATTTCAATTGCGTGCTAGCATATAAAAAACCAACACCCTTTGGACCATTAATTTTATGAGCAGAAATTGATAATAAATCAATACCTAATTCTTTCACATCAATTGCCGTTAAACCATAGGCTTGTACAGCATCCGTGTGGAAATACGCTTGGTGTTCTTTTAACAGTGCTCCAATTTCTGCAATCGGTTGAACCGTACCAACTTCGTTATTTCCAAACATAACAGATACGAGAATCGTTTCATGTGTTAACGCCTCTTTCACATCAGAAACTCGAACACGGCCCGTTTCATCAACAGGTAAATACGTCACTTCGAAGCCTTCTCGCTCTAGCACTTCACATGTATGCAAAATAGCGTGATGTTCAATTTGCGTCGTAATAATATGATTTCCTTTATTACGGTTTGCACGTGCCACACCTAAAAGCGCTAAATTATCAGCCTCCGTACCACCGCTTGTAAAAATAATTTCATTTGGATTTGCATTGATGCTGCGTGCACAAACACGTCTTGCTTCATCTACCGCATGACGTGTTTGACGTCCATAAAAATGAATACTAGACGGATTACCAAATATTTCTGTCATATATGGAATCATCTTTTCGACCACTTCTGGGTGAGCCGGAGATGTCGCAGCATGATCTAAGTAAATGCGTTCCATAAGATCTCCTTCTTTCCAAATCGTTTCACAAGGAATTAAATGTAAAACATATAACCCCCATGATTTTCTTCCTCATAGCGTACTAAATCTTCTAAAGTTGTACTATCTAATACTTCTTGTACTGCATCACGAACACGCATCCATAACTGGCGTTGCGCTGGTTCTTCCTCTTCTATCATTTCAACAACGCTAATCGGACCTTCTAAAACACGGATTACATCGCCAGCTGTAATGTTAGCTGGTTGGTCAGATAATACGTAACCACCATATGCACCACGCGTACTTTTTACAAGACGAGCGTTACGAAGTGGAGAGATTAATTGCTCTAAGTAATGTTCAGATAGATCATGTGCCTGCGCAATTGATTTTAAAGAAATCGGACCTTCACCAAACTTTTTCGCAAGATCAATCATAATTGTTAAGCCGTAACGGCCTTTCGTTGAAATTTTCATCTATTTCGCACCTCTTTTCAAAATTTCACTTCTATTAGTTAAATCTTTATTCGTAAGAAGAACACAATGTAAAAATCAAAATCCTATGAAATTATAGCATAATATAGTATTATAAGAAATTTCAACTTGTGTATCAAAATGATAACACAAATTCGTATTGAAAAACTCGGAAATTATTACAATTAAAAGAAAATTGAAAATATTATCTCAGATTCTTTATAATTGCACAGCATCATATTTCAATTTTCCATCCAAAAGATGTTACCATAGAATGAGATTATATATTAAGGGAGACGGTTACAATGAAACAACCACTCGCACACCGAATGCGTCCGACAAACATTAAAGAAATAATTGGGCAAGAGCATTTAGTTGGTGAAGGGAAAATTTTATGGCGAATGGTCCAGGCGAACCATTTCCAATCGATGATTTTGTACGGTCCACCCGGAACTGGAAAAACATCAATCGCTAGTGCAATTGCTGGCAGTACAGGAACGCCCTTTCGTCTATTAAATGCTGTTACTCATAATAAAAAGGATATGGAAGTTGTCGTGCAAGAAGCAAAAATGCATCGCCACCTTGTTTTAATTTTAGATGAGGTCCATCGCTTAGATAAAGCAAAACAAGACTTCCTTTTACCACATTTAGAGAGCGGACTTCTTACATTAATTGGAGCAACAACGAGCAATCCATTCCATGCGATTAACTCTGCTATTCGGAGCCGATGCCAAATCTTTGAACTACACGCACTAACAGAAGATGATATTTTAATTGGCTTAAAACGAGCGCTTGAAGATAAAGAAAAAGGTTTAGGTGAATATCATGTAACTGTTACAGATGAAGCACTGCGTCACTTTGCAAATGCCTCTGGTGGAGATATGCGCTCTGCTTATAATGCGCTTGAACTTGCTGTTTTATCTAGCTTTACAACAGACGATCAAACCGCTGAAATCACATTAGAAATTGCTGAAGAATGTTTACAGAAAAAAAGCTTTGTTCATGATAAGGGCGGAGATGCTCATTATGACGTCCTATCTGCTTTTCAAAAGTCAGTGCGCGGAAGTGATGTGAATGCTGCACTTCATTATTTAGCGCGCCTTATTGAAGCTGGCGATTTGCAAAGTATCGGAAGAAGACTGCTCATTATGGCATATGAAGATATTGGACTTGCTAGCCCACAAGCTGGACCGCGTACACTCGCTGCGATTGAATCGGCTGAACGCGTTGGGTTTCCAGAAGCTCGCATTCCGCTTGCCAATGCAGTTATTGAGCTTTGCCTTTCTCCAAAGTCGAATTCAGCATACAAGGCGCTTGATGCAGCACTTCACGACTTACGAAACGGGCAAACAGGTGATGTACCAAGTCATTTAAAAGATAGTCACTATAAAGGTGCTGAAGCACTGGGTAGAGGCATCGGATACTTGTATCCACACGATTATCCAAACGGTTGGGTACAGCAGCAATACTTACCAGACAAAATAAAAAACAAACAATATTATAAACCGAAAACGACTGGGAAATTTGAGCAGGCACTTTCAACTGTATATGAAAGATTGCAAAGTTCGCATAAAAGTAAACCAAAGGGGTAATCTAAGCGAAAACGACATGATTACGGGAGGTTTCGCTTATGAAAACACGCCAAGATGCATGGACAGGAGAAGACGATCTCCTTTTAGCAGAAACCATTTTACGACATATTCGCCAAGGAAGCACACAACTAAAAGCGTTTGATGAAGTTGGAGACAAATTAAACCGTACTTCTGCCGCTTGTGGGTTCCGTTGGAATGCTGAAGTTAGACAAAATTATGAAGATGCTGTACAACTTGCTAAGAAGCAAAGAAAAGAGTTAAAGCGTTCTGAAGCAAATGTAGAAAAAGAGCAACTATTACAACGAAAACAAAAAAAGAAAATCGTAATTGATGCTGAATTTTCCGAAGAACTTGTTGCTAATAAACCTTCTCTTACAATGCAAGATGTAATCTCATTCTTGCAAAACTTAGGAAGCAATAATCCTCACTTAGAAAAGATACAAATTGAAAATGAAGACTTGCATACAAAGCTTGCCTCCTTACAAAAAAGAAATGACGAACTAGAAGTCAAACTAGCAGCTTTAACGAAAAAACAACAAGCAATCGAAGAAGATTATGCAATGCTTGTTAGAATTATGGACCGCGCTCGAAAACTTGTGCTAGTAGATGAACAAGAAGATCAAATTGCCCCTATCTTTAAAACAGATCAGAACGGGAATTTAGATATTATATATACAGCAGAAAACTGAAGTAGAAATGAGGGTAGCTAGGCTATTCTCATTTCTATTTCTGTCCCCCTCTTTTACATTCTTCCTCAGAAAATCCTCAAACAATTTATTGTTTTTGTAAATTATTACTATTTTTAAACATATTTCATTCTCTTTGTTTTACAACCATATATAACGAATACGAAAGGAGTTGCATCCCCTATTCCCGTTCTTTTTAGTCATTCATATTATCGCAGGCTTTATCTTTTTACTAATCGGCCTAATTTCTAGTTTCGCTCTAAAACGGCGAGGTATTCATACGATTTTTGGTGAGCTTTATCATGGCTTTTATGTAATTGTATTTGTAACAGCTATTATTCTGGCGATCCTCCACTGGGAACAAAGTGCCTATTTATTTTATATCGCCCTTTTCTCCTACGGTTTAGCATTACTTGGCTATACAGCTGTTAAAATAAAATGGAACAATTGGATTATTACACACATTTCTGGGATGTTAGGCTCTTATATCGGCATCATTACCGCCACACTCATTACAAACGCAGCAAAAATACCACTATTAAAAGAGTTTCCAACACTGCTTATTTGGTTCCTTCCAACCATTATCGGCACACCGCTTATTACCATCATTATAAATAAAACCGTCAAAAGAAATATAACTGCTTAATAGCAATTGATATGTATTACAAGCTCTACTACTGAATGTAAGTGTTTATATTAAAATTCAACATAAATTACCATATATTTAAAACAGCGGAACATATTTATTTCATCAGTATCTTTTATAATAATATTCTTATGCAATTTACTTACTCCTATTAAGACAACAGGATTTGCTTCACTCGATTTTCCCTTTTTTATTTTTACTGTCACAAAAAAGCGTATGCCCCTACTGGAACATACGCTTTTTATCTCTTATTCTTGCCCCACACGCTTCACTTCTACATGTTTCAAACGTTCACGTACAACGTGGCTTGCCATAATCAAGCCGGCCACAGATGGTACGAACGCATTTGAGGAAGGTGGTAATTTCGCTTTACGAATTTTTGCGTTTTCGTCTGGAACGATTTCTTTACGAACCTCTTCGCGAATTACAATTGGGTTTTCGTCAGAGAATACCACTTTCACACCTTTTTTAATACCTTCTTTACGAAGCTTCGTACGAATCACTTTCGCAATTGGATCTGTATGTGTTTTTGAAATATCCGCAATACGGAAACGAGTTGGGTCCATTTTGTTTGCTGCACCCATACTTGAGATGATTTTAATTTTGCGTCGTAAGCATTGTTTAATTAAATGAATCTTGAACGTAATTGTATCTGATGCATCAACTACGAAGTCTAAACCATGTTTAAAGAACTCTTCGTATGTCTCATCTGTATAGAACATTTCTAATCCAATGACTTCACAGTCTGGATTAATATCGGCAATACGCTCTTTCATTAATTCTACTTTTGAACGTCCTACAGTAGAAAGTAATGCATGGATTTGACGGTTAACGTTTGTAATATCAACAACGTCTTTATCAACTAATACAAGACGTCCTACACCAGAACGTGCTAACGCTTCTGCTGCAAACGAACCTACACCGCCAATTCCTAAAATACCTACCGTACTATTTTTTAATATTTCAAGACCTTCTTTTCCGAAGGCTAATTCATTACGTGAAAATTGATGTAACATTCAGCTCTACACCCCTATTACAAAAATGGTCTACCATGTATTCTAGCGTTTTTCCGACTATTTGTATAGAAAAAGTTATACAAATCCTAAAAATACTTGTTTCAAAAAAGAATATAGAGATCCGAGTTGTTTGAGAGGCAGAAGCCTGAAGGATACGGAGTGTAGATGGACTACACAAGTAACCAGACTAGCGAAGAAATCTGGTTGCTATCTTCACCGGATTTTTTGAACGTCCTCTAAAAAAATCCTAGATGGCTTTAGTATAACCATCTAGGACTCCTTCTTACTTCTCTTCTTTTATATTTAATTGCAAGTTAAGCTCTTCAAGCTGCGCTCCTGCAACTGGGCTTGGCGCATCTGTTAATAAGCAGCTTGCGCTTGCTGTTTTCGGGAATGCAATTGTATCGCGAAGGTTTGTACGACCTGCAAGTAACATTACAAGACGGTCTAAACCTAGTGCAATCCCGCCATGTGGTGGTGTACCATATTCGAATGCTTCCAATAAGAAACCGAATTGTTCTTGCGCTTCTTCTTGTGAGAATCCAAGTGCTTTGAACATTTTTTCTTGTACATCACGCTCGTAAATACGAAGTGATCCACCACCAAGCTCATAGCCGTTTAATACAAGGTCATATGCTTGCGCACGTGCTTTTTCTGGTGCTGTTTCTAATAGCTCAACATCTTCACGGAATGGCATTGTGAATGGGTGATGAGCTGCGAAGTAACGATCTGCATCTTCATCGTACTCAAGAAGTGGCCAGTCAGTTACCCATAGGAAGTTAAATTTGCTTTCGTCAATTAACTCAAGCTCTTTACCTAAACGTAAACGAAGTGCGCCTAAGCTATCTGCAACAACACTCTTCTTATCAGCAACGAATAGTAATAAGTCACCAGCATTCGCTTCTAATGTACGCATTAGTACGTTTGCATCTTCTTCACCGAAGAATTTCGCAATTGGTCCTTTTAAGCCATCTTCTTCAACTTTTAACCAAGCTAGACCTTTTGCACCGTATACTTTTACAAATTCAGTTAATGCATCGATATCTTTACGAGAATATTTGCTCGCTGCACCTTTTGCATTAAGTGCTTTTACTTGTCCACCGCTTTCTACAGCGCTTGTGAATACTTTAAAGCCGCAACCTGCTGCGAATTCAGATAGGTCAGTAAGCTCCATCGCAAAGCGTGTATCCGGTTTATCAGAACCATAGCGAGCCATTGCATCAGCATATGTCATACGAGGGAATGGCGCGTTAACCTCTACACCTTTTGCATCTTTCATAACTTTCGTCATCATGCGTTCCATCATTTCTAGAATTTCTTCTTGCGTTAAGAATGATGCCTCGATATCAATTTGTGTGAATTCTGGTTGGCGATCCGCACGTAAATCTTCATCACGGAAACAACGAGCTACTTGATAATAACGTTCAAATCCGCCGACCATAAGAAGCTGTTTAAATAGCTGCGGAGATTGAGGTAATGCATAAAATTCACCTTCATGCACACGGCTTGGTACTAAATAGTCACGTGCTCCTTCTGGTGTACTCTTTGTTAAGATTGGTGTTTCAACTTCTAAGAACTCTTCTGAATCTAAGAAATTACGAATTGTTTTTGTTACGTCGTGACGCATTTTGAATGTGTTATACATAACGGGGCGACGTAAATCTAAATAACGATATTTTAAACGAACATCTTCTGATGCATCTGTGTCATCTGCGATAATAATTGGCGTTGTTTTTGCTGCATTTAATACATTTACTTTCGCCCCGTGTACTTCAATGCGTCCTGTTGCCATGTTTTCATTGATTGCACCAGCGCCGCGTTCTACAACTGTACCTTCTACGTGCAGTACGTATTCGCTACGAATTGTTTCTGCTACTTCTAGTGCTTCTTTAGATGTTTCTGGGTTAAATACAACTTGTACGATACCTGTGCGGTCACGTAAGTCGATGAAAATTAATCCACCTAAGTCACGGCGCTTTTGTACCCAACCTTTTAATTGAACTGTTTGTCCAACTGCTTCTACTGTTACTTTTCCACATACATGTGTTCTTTCAGCCACTATAAGTTCCCCCTATATTAATCTTTCTGCTACATATGAAGCAAATACGTCTAATGCTACTTCTTCTTGCTCACCTGTTGCCATATCTTTTAAGTTAATGATGCCTTTATCTAACTCATCTTCTCCTAATACAGCTACATATTTCGCATTTAGACGATCTGCTGATTTAAATTGCGCTTTCATTTTGCGATCTAAATAATCTTTTTCAACTGATAACCCAGCCTTACGAAGATCAAACGCAACTTTTGCAGCGTGATCTTTCGCTTTGTCTCCAAGTGCTACAACATAGCAATCAATGTTATGTTCAATTGGCAATTCGATATTTTCAGCTTTTAGCGCCATAATTAAACGCTCGATACTCATTGCAAAACCGATACCAGGCATTTCTGGACCGCCGATTTCTTGTACAAGACCGTTATAGCGACCACCACCGCTTAATGTCGTGATTGCACCGAAACCGTCTGCTTCACTCATAATTTCAAATACAGTGTGCTGATAGTAATCTAAACCACGTACTAGATTTGGATCTTTTTCAAATGGAACACCCATCATTGTTAATAGCTCTTGTACTTTTTCATAGTACGCTGTTGATTCTTCGTTTAAGTATTCTGTAATAGATGGTGCTGTGCTCATTAATTCATGATCACGATCCTTCTTACAGTCTAAAATGCGAAGTGGATTTTTTTCTAAACGAGATTGGCAATCAGAACAGAACTCACCGATGCGAGGTTCAAAGTGAGCGATTAGCGCCTCACGGTGCGCTTGACGGCTCGCTGGATCACCTAAACTATTTAGAACAACTTTAATATTTTTTAAGCCCATGCCGCGGTAGAATTCTACAGCAAGCGCAATTACTTCTGCATCGATTGCTGGGTCATTACTACCGATTGCTTCGATACCGAATTGTACGAATTGACGATAGCGACCTGCTTGTGGTCTTTCATAACGGAACATTTGACCAATGTAATATAATTTCGTTGGCTGCGTTGCATCACCGTACATTTTGTTTTCAACGTAAGAACGTACAACAGGAGCTGTTCCTTCTGGACGAAGTGTTAAGCTACGCTCGCCACGATCTTGGAATGAGTACATTTCTTTTTGAACGATATCTGTTGTATCACCAACACCACGTAAAAATAATTCTGTGTGCTCGAAAATTGGTGTACGAATTTCTTTATAGTTGTAACGACGGCAAATTTCGCGTGCTTGCCCTTCGATATACTGCCATAACTCAACACTACCTGGAAGAATATCTTGCGTTCCGCGTGGGATTTGAATAGACATATTCAGTTCCTCCTCAAATTGTTTTAATCTTATTAAAAATAAAAAAACTCCCGCCTCTACTGATTATCCAGTAGGGACGAGAGTATTATACCCGTGGTGCCACCCTAATTGAAGCACGTATGCTTCCACTTTTTTAATAACGCTTAAACTTGCGTTCACCTCTACTAAGCATCGATGCCGTTCAAGTTGAAACCTACAGAGTGTCATTCGATCAGTCATCATGTAGAAATGTTTTCAGCCTAGGACATTTCTTCTCTTTTCATGTGTATCTCATCTACTCTTCTCTATCATCGGTTCTCTTCATATGTAAATATAAAATTACTATACGTTTGTTCAGAGCGATTGTCAAGTGTCCTAGGAGCGTTCAATCTGCTTCTTTAAGCGTTTTACATCTTGTAATGAAATGCCAAATTCAGAAGCGAGTTCCATAGAAGTATTATTTTGTTCTCTTGCAATAAACTCATGAAAATTCACGTTAAACAATTGATTTGCACCATTCGTAGCAGAGTGTCCTTTTTCATTCATGCGCATACGTGTATCCCTCACAATCAATATGGATGTTTTTATTTCTATTGTTCCATATTGATACGCCAGTTATACACGAAATCAAAAAGGAGAACACTACTGCTCCCATATATACATAAGGCTACTGTTAATAATAATGATGACGGCTAATACAGTCGCTAAAGTAACATATTTTAAGTGATAGAGTGCTACAACGCCTAATCCAAAAATCATAATTTCTAACACTAGATGTAATGTATCTTGTAATCGCCACGTTGTTCCTAGCGCTCCAAATAATCCCCATATAATAGCTACAATAAGTGGAAGAATAATCGCAAATGAAATTTTTATAGCAGGCATTTTCCCCATCCGAAATCCCCAATACCCTATAGTGCCAAAGCTACATAACTCTAACACAAAACGTAAAGCTATATTCATTTCTTGAAGCATTGTGCATCATCTCCCTATTTCCAGTTCCCCTTCTTCCATAGTGAGTTGAATACATTCATTTCATATACACACTAACACTTCTAAATTTATTTTTTTAAACAATCATAGTATAAAGTTACGAATTATTCCATAAAGACCAAAAAAGAGAGGATTCTCTAATCCTCTCTTCATCACATTATTTACTTTCCAAAATTAAGGTCACCGGACCATCATTAATTAAAGAAACATCCATCATTGCTCCGAATTGTCCCGTTTCTACGTGTAACCCTTGTTTACGAAGTTCTTCATTGAAGAAATCATACAAGTTCTCTGCATAGTCTGGTTTCGCAGCGTCCATAAAGTTTGGGCGTCTCCCTTTACGACAATCTCCGTACAATGTAAATTGTGAAATAGAAAGAACTTGTCCCTTCATATCTAGTACAGAATGGTTCATCTTCCCGTTCTCACCTTCAAAAATACGTAAATTTGCAATCTTTTCAGCAATATATGTTGCATCTTTTTCTGTATCTTCGTGAGTAATACCAACTAGCAATGTTAAACCGAACGGAATTTGTCCTACAATTTCACCATCTACTGTAACAGACGCTTCCTTTGATCGTTGCAAGACAACTCTCATACCGAATACACTCCTTATTAATGCATCATGCGGCGTACCGCGTAAATTTCTGGAACTTGTTTAATACGCTCTACGACTTTTTTCAAATGATGTAAATTACGAATGGAAATAGACATATTGATTGTCGCCATTTTATTGCGGTCACTTCTACCCGAAACAGCTGAAATATATGTTTTCGTTTCTGTAACAGCTTGCAGAACTTCATTCAATAAGCCGCGGCGATCATATCCAGAAATTTCGATATCAACATTGTATTCAATTTCTTTTTCTGGACTACCTTCCCACTCTACTTCAAGTAAACGTTCTTGCGCTTCTTCTGTATGCACATTGACGCAATCACGACGGTGAATTGATACACCGCGCCCTTTCGTAATGTATCCGATAATATCATCACCTGGAACTGGGTTACAGCATTTCGATAAACGGATTAATAAATTATCAGCCCCGCTCACTTTTACACCTGAATCCCATTTCCGAATTTTCATCGGCTTACGAACTTCTTTCACTTCAACGATATCTTGTTCTTCTTCACGCTGTTTGCGGAACTTGTCCGTTAGACGCGTTACAATTTGTGCAGCTGTAATACCGTTATACCCAACTGCCGCAAACATGTCTTCTTCGTTCGCAAAGTTATATTTCTCTGCCACTCGTTTTAAATTGTCAGGTGCTAATACCTCTTTCATCTCATACTCTAAGCCACGCACCTCTTTTTCAACAAGCTCGCGACCTTTTTCGATATTCTCGTCGCGGCGTTGCTTTTTGAAAAATTGACGGATTTTATTTTTCGCATGTGAGGTTTGGGCAAGTTTCACCCAGTCCTGACTTGGTCCATACGAATGTTTAGACGTTAGAATTTCAATGATATCACCTGTTTTTAACTTATAATCAAGTGTCACCATTTTACCATTTACTTTTGCACCAATTGTTTTATTCCCGATTTCTGAATGGACACGGTAAGCAAAGTCAATTGGAACAGAACCTAGTGGTAATTCCATGACATCGCCTTTTGGTGTAAAGACGAATACCATATCGGAGAACAGATCAATTTTTAATGATTCCATAAATTCTTCCGCATTAGAAGCTTCATTTTGCCATTCTAATATTTGACGGAACCATGTTAATTTCTTCTCAAGGGTACCTGTTGCTTCTGCAGCTTTCCCCTCTTTATATGCCCAGTGCGCGGCAATCCCGTACTCCGCAATCTCATGCATTTCTTTCGTACGAATTTGCACTTCAAGCGGGTCACCCTTTGGACCAATTACAGTTGTATGCAGGGATTGATATAGATTCGCTTTCGGCATGGCAATATAATCTTTAAAACGACCTGGCATCGGTTTCCAACATGTATGGATAATACCAAGCACCGCATAACAATCTTTAATACTATTTACAACAACGCGCACAGCTAACAAATCATAAATTTCATTAAATTGTTTATTTTGAAGTGCCATTTTACGATAAATACTATAAATATGTTTTGGACGTCCTGAAATATCAGGTTGAATCGCTACTTCTTTCAGTTTGTCACGAATACCCGTCATTACTTCATCCAAATATTCTTCACGCTCTGCACGTTTCCGCTTCATTAAGTTAACAATGCGATAGTATTGCTGCGGATTTAAATAGCGAAGCGCTGTATCCTCTAGCTCCCATTTAATAGTATTAATTCCGAGTCTATGAGCTAAAGGTGCAAAAATTTCTAACGTTTCATTTGCAATACGACGCTGCTTTTCTTGCGGCAAATGCTTCAGCGTACGCATGTTATGAAGACGGTCAGCTAATTTGATTAAAATAACACGAATATCTTGGGCCATTGCAATAAACATTTTGCGATGGTTCTCTGCTTGCTGTTGTTCATGAGATTTGTATTTAATTTTCCCAAGCTTTGTAACCCCATCAACAAGCATTGCAATTTCTTTATTAAATTCCCGTTCAATATCCTCTAATGTAACTTCGGTATCTTCTACTACATCATGCAAAAAACCTGCCGACACTGTAGATGGATCCATGTGTAAATCAACTAAAATACCTGCAACTTGAATCGGATGAATAATATATGGTTCGCCCGATTTTCTATATTGCTCCCTATGTGCATCACGTGCATATTCATAGGCACGTGCCACTAGTTCAATATCATCGTCCGCTAAATATTGTCCTGCTTTCTCGAGTACCTGTTCAGCTGTTAGTACTTGCTCATTTGCCATCGAATCACCTTTTATTGAAAATTGACTTTTCCCTTATCATTAGAATAAATTTTATTCTATCATTATAACCTAATGATTGTGAATTGTGAAAAGGAAAAGATTTTACAGATATTTCACCATACTTTTTTGTACAATTATACAAAAGTACCCGCTCCTCTCCAAGAGATTCACGGGTACTTTTTTCTATCGCCGTAGTTTTACCTATATAATAATTAGTATTTTTCCAACACTAATACATCATAACCGTCTAACATTTTGCGGCCATCTAAGTAAGTAAGTTCTACTAAGAATGCAATCCCTGCTACAATTCCGCCAAGTTCTTCAACTAGCTTAATTGTCGCTTCGATTGTTCCACCTGTAGCTAATAAGTCATCTGTAATTAATACGCGTTGACCTGGTTTAATTGCATCTTTATGGATTGTTAAAACATCTTTTCCATACTCTTTACCGTAGTCAACTTTAATTACTTCACGAGGTAATTTTCCTAATTTACGAACTGGTGCAAACCCTACTTCTAGCGCGTATGAAACTGGACAACCGATAATAAAGCCACGTGCTTCTGGTCCTACTACAAGATCGATGTCTCTTTCTTTCGCATAAGCAACGATTTCATCTGTTGCTGCTTTGTATGCTTTCCCATCGTTCATTAAAGGTGTGATGTCTTTAAACACGATACCTTCTTTCGGATAATCCGGTACAATTGCGATATGTTGCTTGAAATCCATATTTCTGAATCCTCCTCAGATATAAAAGGTCTGTAAATACAAGGCCTTTACCCTAACTGTTCTACTTCTTTATGATTACGAATCGTTTCAAACCATGTATATAGTTGTTGATATGTGCTATAAACCAATTCTTTTTCTAATTGTAAGTGGTTCATTTTCTCACGATATGTGTTCGATTCAATTAAATCACGCTTTTTCATTTCGTCTGCCATAAAAATGACACCGTCTTTTATTGTAACAAATTCTAACTCAAAAAACACCTGTGTCATGAAATTTACTGTATCTTTTGACCAGCCTTTATGACGGCATAGTTGTTCTCCATGTTGTCTTAAAGAAAATGGTGCTTTTTGATGTAAAAAGGAATAGTACCATTTAAAATGTTCTCTTGTTGGAACCGTACTAAATAAATGATTATTCTCTTGGTAAAACAGCGTATAAATTCGCGCTGGAAATCCCGCCTTAAATAAACCGCGTAATTCATCTGTTGACTTTGGTAAATCTAACAAAACAATATAACGACTATCTAGGTCAGTCACTTCTGAAGCATGCATAAGTTGTTCTTTATATTCTTCTAGAGAAAATTTATTTAATACCTCTTCAGAAAAATACACCATTGTTATTTTTTCTAGCGAAAGTTCTGCTAAGTTCGATTCCACATTACGCATGCTACGCCAATCAAATAATTGCCATGCATCTACCGCAATATCTTGAATCATCAGTTGCGGTTTTTTGAAATTATTCCATTCATTAATTGATGCCTCACCAACAACAGAAACGTGAGCAACTGGCGAAATTTCTTTCGCATAGGCTCCAAATCCAAATCCAATCGTATCTAACGTCGCCTGTCCATCACGAAGTGCCATTTTTAAATGAGAACCATCAGATCCAATCGCACGAATACTTTCTAACTCCGCATCCCTAATTGCGATACGTGGCTTCGGATTTCCAACACCAAATGGCGCTAGCTTTTGCATTTCTTCAATTGCCGAAAGCGTCACATCCTCCACTTTGCAAATCGCATCAACTGTTGTAATCGGAGTAAAATCTTCGGGCGTTAAAATCGTATCTGCTTGTTCATTTAAACGGCGGCGCAGTTCATCCACATCATTCATATGAAGCGTCATTCCTGCCGCCATTGGATGCCCACCAAAGTGAGGTAACAATTCCCTACAATCTGATAAATTTGCAAACAAATCAAATCCTGCAATACTACGAGCAGACCCTTTTGCTGTTTGTTTTTCAGGATCAATACACAACACAATTGTTGGTCGATAAAAACGCTCTACTAGTTTAGAAGCAACAATTCCTATTACACCTGGATTCCATCCTTCTTTCGCAAGTACTAGCACTTTATTGTCCTCTGGCGGGTAGTTGTTTTCCACCTCTGCAATTGCTTCTTCTGTAATTTGCTTTACAATATCTTTTCGAAGCTTGTTCAGCTCATCAATTTCTTCAGCAAGCTCTTTCGCTTCTTCTGGATCCTCTGATAAAAGAAGGTGAACTGCCGGAGCCGCATCTTCTAAACGACCAATTGCATTAATACGCGGTGCAATTGAGAAGCCAATGCTTTCTTCCGTAATCTCGCTTTGTGAAACATTTGCTACTTTAAATAATGCTTTTAAACCAACATTTTTCGTCATTCGCATTTGTTTCAATCCGCGCTGTACGAGCAATCTATTCTCACCATGAAGAGACACTAAATCGGCTACCGTACCAATCACTGCAATTTCTAATAAATGCTCCGGTACACGTCCAAGTAGTGCATGCGCTACTTTAAATGCAACCCCAACGCCCGCTAAATAATGAAACGGATAGATGCCGCCTTCTAGCTTCGGATGAATAATCGCAAGTGCTTCTGGAAGTTCTGGTGGCGGCTCATGGTGATCTGTAATAATAAGATCCATACCAAGCTCTTTTGCTACCTGCGCCTCATGAACTGCTGCGATACCTGTATCAACAGTAATGATAAGAGAAAATCCCGCACGATGTGCCCAGCGAAATGCCTCTTCATTCGGTCCATATCCTTCAGTAAATCGGTTTGGAATATAGAACTCAACATCTGCACCTAGTTCTTGAAGAGCAAGAAATAAAACGGTTGTGCTACTTACACCGTCCGCATCATAGTCCCCGAATATTAAAATTTGCTCTCCATTTTGAATGGCTTGCCCTACACGTTCTACTGTACGGTCCATTCCTTCAAGTAAAAATGGATCGTGAAATTCTTGCCCTTCTGTATTTAAAAAACCCACAATCTTATCTTCTGTATCTAAACCTCTACCGAGGAATAACGAAGTGACAAGCGGTGATAATTGCAATCTGCTTGCTAACTCACCTACTTGTTCCTCATTAAATGCCTTTTCTTTCCAACGCGTCTTCGGTTGTAACACGAAATCACCCCTTAACCTGTCCATTATACAAGACAGATTAAGGGGTGACAATATCCTGCAAACTACGATTGAACATCTCTATAATTAAATAAAAATCTATTTAATTATAGAAGAAAACCATATTAATCCGGAGAATACGGATTAATATGCACAAAAACATTTTGTACGTTATCTTGCTGCATCAACACCTCTTTTACATGCTTCCCAATGCGATGTCCCTCTTCTACTGTGATATATGGATCAACAGACACTTTAATATCAACAATGACATAATGACCATGTTCTCTCGCATATAGGGAACCAATTTTTTTAACACCCTCTACCTGAAGAACGGATTCTCTTAACGGAATGACATCTTCTTCATGAAGGACATGATCAAGTGTGGTATGAATTGATTCTCCGCCAATGCTCCAGGCCATCTTCACAACAAGAAGTGAAACAAACAATCCCGCAACCGGATCGGCATACACAAGCCACTCTAAACCTAGTTTATTTCCAATAATTGCTGCACAAATCCCGATTAAAGCTGCAATTGAAGAGAATACATCCGAACGGTGCTCATATGCATTTGCAATAATTGCATCACTGTTTACCCGTTTCCCTAATCGATACTTATACCGAAACATTCCTTCTTTCACCACGATAGAAAGAATAACCGCATAAATCGTAATTCCCTTTGGTGGTTCAAGCTCTTGTGTAAAAGCCTTTATAGAAGAAATCGCAATTTCAATCCCTACAATAAATAGCAAAACTGCGACAATAATCGCTGAAATCGATTCCGCTTTTCCATGTCCATAAGGATGATCCTCATCGGGTGGTTGCTTTGCTGCACGTAACCCGAAAAACACAGCTAATGAGCCAATCACATCAGAACCTGAATGAACCGCATCTGCCAAAAGCGCCTTACTGTTCCCAATATATCCAATTACCGCCTTTATAACCGCTAATACAATATTACCAACGATTCCAACAATGGCACCAAACTCCGCCTGTTTAAAACGTTCATTTTTTTCCATAAACGAAATCCCTTCTTTTCTCAAACTACCTTTTTATTGTAGCAAAAATAATGGTAGAACTACCACTTCCCTCCAGTCCTCCTCGAGATTGGCTCTACTAACCTTTAGCAAAAACCAGTAAAGAAAGTGTCACTTTAGTGTATCCGCAAACGAAAAAAGAGATGCCTCTAAAGAGGCATCATCTTTTCGTCTTAATTTTTACACTTGTGGTTCAGATACTTCTGTATTTTCTCTTTTCGTACCTTTTCCTTTTTTCAATCGGCGATTTTCAAGCATTAGCCAGATTTGAGAAGCAACGAAGATAGAAGAGTACGTACCTACAACTAGTCCAACCATTAATGCAAGTGAGAAGTTTCGCAGTGATTCACTACCGAAAATAAGCAGCGCAATAACTGGGAACAACACCGTTAGAACTGTATTTATAGAACGACCAATTGTTTGACGAATACTCGAGTTTACAATTTCTTCCAAATCTTTCGAGTCGCGAATTCGTTTTTTCTGTTTGTATAGCTCACGGTTTCGGTCAAATGTAACAATCGAGTCATTAATCGAATAACCAATGATTGTTAATACCGCCGCAATAAACGTTAAATCTACTTCCAATTGGAAGATACTGAACACAACAATCATAACGAATGCATCATGTAACAATGCGATTACAGCAGATAACGCATATGTGAAACGGAAACGAATACTTACATATAAAACGATAACCGCTGAGGCAATCATAACTGCGATAAATGCATTTCGTGCAATCTCTTTCCCGATTGTTGGAGAAACTGTACTTATATTTGGATCTGTCCCATATTTATCGTGGAAGAATGTTTTTGCTTTCGAAATTTCATCTTTTGATAAAACGCCTAACGTACGAACAGCAAATCCTTTATTGTCATCTCCAGTTGGTACAATATCTTCTTCTTTTACATCAATTTTTAGCTCTTGTAAATCTTTGTGCACTTGTGAAACACTAATCGCTTGTTTAGATTGCAAGTCAATACGTGTACCACTTTCAAAATCAATTCCAAGATTCAGCTTGAAAATCGGTAATATAATCGCTCCAGCGATTACAACCACAATCGAGAATAAGAAGAACTTATGCCCAATATTCACAAAGTTAATACGATCAAATCTAGTTGGTGCATGCTCTACACCTTTTGACAACGGAAGAATTTCTTTCTGTTTCACACCAAAGTAAGACATTTTCTTATCGAAGTAACGGCTTTTTACAAGTAATCCAAGTAAGAAACGAGTACCGAATACGTTCGTAATAAAACCGACTAAAATACTGACAATTAAACTTGTCGCAAATCCTTTTACAGAGCTATTACCATAAACGAATAACACACCAGCCGCTGCAATTGTTGTAATGTTCGCATCTAAAATCGTTGCTAACGAACGGTGATTACCCGCGCGATATGCAGACATCATGGACTTACCAATTCGCAATTCTTCCTTGAGTCGCTCATACGTAATAATATTCGCGTCAACCGCGATACCAACCCCGAGCACTAACGCCGCAATCCCCGGTAACGTAAGGACTGCATGCATCCAGTTAAAGACAAGCAATGTTACGAAAATATATAAACCTAACATGATAACCGCTACAAGTCCTGGCAAGCGGTAGAATACAAGCATAAATAAGAAGATTATAGCAATACCGATTACACTAGCGAAAATCGTTTGCTCTAATGCTTGTTGACCAAATTTTGCTCCAACAGATGTTGAATACATTTCTTTTAAATCAACAGGAAGCGCACCAGCGTTTAATAAGTCTGAAAGCTGCTTCGCACTTTCAACAGTAAAGTTTCCTCCAACGATGGATACTTCCGCTTGGTTAAATACTTGGTTTACTGTTGCTGCTGATAAAAATTTCGGATTAGGTTTTGCAGATTCTGCTTTATAAGAATCTTTACCTTCTTCAAAATCAAGCCAAATCACCATTAAATTTGTTGGTGGCGGCATTTTAGATATTTTTTCAGTTACTTCGCGGAATTTTTCAGCACTTTTTAATGTAAGTCCAACGCTTGGTCGACCTTGATCATCAAACGTTTGCTTCGCTCCCCCGCCTTTTAAATCTGTTCCGTCCATGAGAAGGTTATCATTCACATCACGGAATGTTAATTTCGCTTGAGTAGATAAAATTTCACGTGCTTTTTGCTGATCTTTTACGCCAGCAAGCTGTACACGAATTCGATCTTCTCCTTCAATTTGAATGTTCGGCTCACTTACACCGAGAACATTCACACGATTTTCAAGAGCACCTACTGTACTTACAAGTGCGTCTCGATCAATTTTATCACCCTTTTTCGCTGGCTTTACTTCATATAAAATTTCAAAGCCACCACGAAGGTCTAGTCCAAGACTAATTCCTTTTGTTATGTTCTTGCCCGTCGCACCAATAATTCCACCGATTAGTAAAACGATGAGAAAGAACGCGACGATTCTAGTACTACGCTTTGCCATATGTACCTTCTTTCTGCTACTAAAACCATAAACAAATCACATCATTCATTTACGCTAGACAATTTCCTGTAACAATCATTTCTGTTTATTCACAGGCATTCCTCTACATTTATGCGTTTGTCTAGTTAGTAGGCTTCCTTTCTGTGAATTTTTAGCATTTTGTTACTAGTATGCTACTAGTCATATAGGTAAAACCTCAGTTCTACGTCTTAGACGCACAAACACCCTATATCTTACTACAAATTAGTATGACTTCTGCTTTCTACCTCCTTTACTTAAAATCTCTGACATATAACATTCCTCTTTATCAATACCTATCATTATACTGCAAAAGGAAGAACAAACCAATTACAGCCGGTTATTTATTTTCATATTCTTCAAATGACCAAAGTGGTTCTTGATATGCTTCTACTGTTAAGTATGTCATGTACTCATTTGCTGTTAATGTTAGCACATCATTCACAAGCTCATACAATCTAACGTCACTCGCTACCTTTTTCCACTTTTTGCTTTTTAAACATTTCCAAATATCCTCGGTCGTCACTCGGTCATAGCCAATCATTTGAAATTCTTCTACTTTGCTTTCTAAAACGACTTGTAACTGTCCGCGGTAAGCTTCTACCAAATCTTCTTTTTCAATCATACATCACATCTCCTTTTTATTTCAGCACGAAAAGTCGTTTTTCATCCCGCTCTAATGGACAGCAATAACTGCCTTTAAGAGTTTTCATCGCTCTGCCCTTTCCCCTAAAAGTTTTTCTTTATAAGCGCCTCTTCTTAAATGCTTGTCATTCTTGTCTCATACGTGCATATAAATTATTGTAAATCATTCCACTGATTTTGAGAAGGTAGGAGAAGACCATGACGAGACAAAGCTTTTTACGAGGTGCATTTATTTTAATGCTAGCTGGTTTTATTACAAAAATTCTCGGGTTCATAAATCGAATTGTAATGGCACGTATTTTAGGAGAAGAAGGCGTAGGTCTTTATATGATGGCTGTCCCCACCTTTATTTTAGCAATTACGTTAACACAAATCGGGCTTCCTGTTGCTATTGCAAAATTCGTCGCAGAGGCGGAAGCAGTAAATGACAAACAAAAAGTAAAGAAAATATTAACAGTATCATTAGCTGTTACATCCGTTATTAGTATTATCTTAACAATCGCAATCATGCTTCTAACCCCTATTTTAGCTGAAACATTACTAACGGATAAAAGAACGTACTATCCACTAATGGCCATTTTACCTGTCGTTCCTGTTATTGCGGTTTCATCTGTTTTACGTGGTTATTTCCAAGGAAAACAAAATATGAAACCGAGTGCATATGCACAAGTGTTAGAACAAGTTGTCCGCATTACCATTATTGCCATATGTATTCGTCTATTTTTACCTTACGGTGTTGAATACGCCGCTGCAGGCGCAATGCTATCAGCTGTTCTTGGGGAAGTCGCTTCTTTATTATTTTTACTCACTTTATTCCAGCGTGAAAAACATCTTTCCATACGAACTGATTTTCTAAGTACTGTTAAAGAAAGTAAACACACTTTTCATTCACTTATGGAAATTGCACTTCCAACTACAGGGAGTCGCTTAATTGGATCGGTTTCTTATTTTTTTGAACCAATTGTCGTTATGCAAAGCTTAGCGATAGCTGGTGTCGCTGCTTCAGTTGCTACGCAGCAATACGGCATATTAAATGGCTATGCGTTTCCTCTCTTATCACTACCAGCCTTTATTACATATGCTCTTTCTACAGCACTCGTACCATCCATTAGTGAAGCAATGGCAAAAAAACAGCATCAATTAGTGGAACATCGCTTGCAACAAGCACTTCGTATTTCTTTAATTACTGGAGGCTGGTCAGTCGTTATTCTTTATGTATTTGCCTCACCTGTTTTAACTCTCATGTACGGTTCGGATAGTGCAACTGCATTCATTCAATTACTTGCACCTTGCTTTTTATTTCACTACTTCCAAAGTCCTCTTACATCTGTTTTACAAGCTTTAAACTTGGCACGTGCCGCGATGATGAACACATTTATCGGAGCCATTGTAAAACTGCTCGTTATTTTCGCATTAGCTTCACGTCCGGAATTTCAAATGATGGGGGTTGCACTTGCAATCGCCGCTAATATTGTGACTGTAACGTTCCTTCACTACGCCACAATCTTAAAAAAAATTACGTTCACGATTTATATAAGAGATTATATTTTCGGTGGAATTGCGATTGCCGTTGCAGGAGCTTTTGGATTCTATCTTCATAAATATATCGTTTTTTCACATTCACTTGGCATGCAAACATTATGGGAAATCACCTTAACTACTATCCTTTATACACTGCTTCTTCTCATTTTCAAACTCATTCGTAAAGACGAATTACGGCGTCTCCCGATCATCAGGAAACTATCATTTTTGAAATAACTATACAAATAAGAAGCTTACTTTTTTAACGGTAAGCTTCTTACTTATCTTTCAAATCCACAAAAAACTCTCCATTTTGAAAGCTACAATATAAAATCTCCGTTACATCTTTATACCCTATGTTTTTCAACTTTTCCACAAGCCATTCACCTGTTTGGTCAATCATCTGTAAATGTGAATGTTGAATTTCTCCATCAATAATAAGAGGAAATGAAAAAACTAACGTATTATCCTTATTTGGTTTATGAAATACAGACAGTTTTCCTGAAGCTTCTAAAATAGCATATTCGACATCACGGATATCACCAACTCCTCCTTCTCTTAACTGCATTAATAAATCGTCCATGTTATAACGTTGCTTTCGCATTTGTTTCTCATCAATTTTCCCCTTCCGAACAATAATGGCTGGTTCACCATCGATTAAATGTCGTATCCTTCCACTTTTGAGAGAAGCATATGCTAATACAATCTGGATCACTACAATTACTACCATAGGAACAATTTGATCCCACATAGGACGATCAGCATCTATAATCCCTAATACAGCAAGTTCTCCTAACATAATGAAGACAACTAAGTCTAAGATACTTAGTTCTCCGATTTCGCGCTTTCCCATAACACGAAAAATAATTAGCATAATAAAATACAGTAACACTGTTCGTAGAGCAATTCCCCATAGTTCCATCTTTAATCCCCTTTCTACACATTTCTTCTAAGGTGTAGTTTAACCAGCAAAAAAGAAACTAGTCTAACTTACAAGAAATGAAAATATGTTTGTATTAAAAAGGAGGAATGTCCCATGGATGGAACAAAAAAATTATCTACGGCAATCGGCTTTGGCATTATCACTTTATTAATACTTGCCTCTGTTACAAGCATGGTGATTGCGCTTTTATTAAAATTCACAAACATTAATGAAGGAACATTAGCAATCACTCTTTTCATATTTGCGATTCTCTCTGCTCTCATCTCTGGTTTTATCGCTGGTAAAAAGGCACAAGGAAGAGGATGGTTAGTCGGCTTCACAACCGGACTCACCTTTACAATTCTTGTTTTTCTCGTTAGCTACTTAGGCTTCTCACACGCTCTCTCCAACTCACAACTTCTCTATCAACTTGCGTTAATGGGGGCAAGTACAATTGGTGGTATATTCGGCGTTAACATGACGAAACGCTCGAATTAAAAAAGCCCTGCTATTAAGCAGGGCTTTTGACTATTACTTCTTCACAACTTCACGAATCGCATTGCGATCGAATGTTAAGTGTGAACCACCAGATTTAATTACAATCGTAGTGTCATCTACTGATTCAATTGTACCGTGTAAGCCACCGATTGTTACGATAGCGTCACCTTTTTGTAGTTCACTTTGCATTTGAGCTACTGCCTTTTGACGCTTTTGCTGTGGGCGAATTAATAAGAAATAGAAAATCGCAAACATCGCAACAATCATGACAATATTCATCATACCTGGATTCATCTTTTGTTCCTCCTTTTAAATTATGTATTAGAAGTTTTTAGCATTCGGTTTATTAAAGCCATATTGTTCAAAGAACTCTTCACGGAAATCACCAAGACGGTCTTCACGAATGGCTTGTCTCACCTGCTCCATTAAGTTTAACAGAAAATGAAGGTTGTGATAAGACGTTAAACGAATTCCGAACGTTTCATCACATTTCATTAAGTGACGAATGTACGCACGAGAGTAGTTTTTACATGTGTAACAATCACAATTTGGATCAAGCGGACCGAAGTCTCTTGCAAACTTCGCGTTTTTCACAACGAGGCGACCTTGACTTGTCATACATGTACCATTTCGAGCAATACGAGTTGGAAGTACACAGTCAAACATATCAATACCACGAATTGCACCATCAATTAATGAGTCAGGGGATCCTACTCCCATTAAATAACGCGGTTTATTATCCGGAAGAAGCGGTGTTGTAAATTCAAGCACACGGTTCATAATATCCTTCGGTTCCCCAACTGATAATCCACCTACTGCATAACCAGGGAAGTCCATCGAAACAAGGTCTTTCGCACTTTGACGACGAAGCTCTTCAAACTCTCCACCCTGTACAATACCAAATAACCCTTGATCTTGTGGGCGTTCGTGTGCTTTTAAGCAACGTTCTGCCCAACGGCTCGTACGTTCCACAGATTTTTTCATATATTCAAAAGTAGCTGGGAAAGGAGGACACTCATCAAATGCCATCATAATATCTGAACCTAATGCATTTTGAATTTCCATCGCTTTCTCTGGTGATAAAAATAACTTGTCTCCATTTAAGTGATTACGGAAATGAACGCCCTCTTCCTCAATGCGACGGAAGTCACTTAAACTAAATACTTGGAAACCACCGGAATCCGTTAAGATTGCGCGATCCCAGTTCATAAATTTATGTAAACCGCCTGCTTCACGTACAATTTCGTGACCTGGACGAAGCCATAAATGATACGTATTACTTAAAATAATGCCTGAATCCATTGCTTTTAGCTCTTCTGGTGACATTGTTTTAACTGTAGCAAGTGTACCAACTGGCATAAATGTCGGTGTATCAAATGAACCGTGCGGTGTATGGACGCGACCTAAACGGGCACCCGTTTGTTTACATGTTTTAATAAATTCATAACGAATTGCTGTCATAGATTTACTCCTTTTTATTTGTTTCTTACTTTAGCATGAGACGCAACGAACATCGCATCACCGAAGCTAAAGAAACGATACTTTTCTTTTACTGCTTCATTATAAGCATGAAGGACATTTTCTCTATTTGCAAATGCACTTACAAGCATAATTAATGTTGACTTTGGCAAATGGAAGTTTGTAATTAAACCATCAATTGCTTTAAATTCATAGCCAGGATACATAAAAATATCCGTCCATCCAGACGCCGCACATAGTTTGCCATCGTGATCTGTAGCAATCGTTTCTAACGTACGCGTTGACGTTGTACCAACTGTAATAATACGACCACCGTTCTCTTTCACACGATTTAACAACTCTGCCGTTTCTTCTGACATATGATAATACTCCGCATGCATATGATGTTCTTCAATTGTATCCGCAGAAACTGGTCTAAATGTACCAAGACCAACATGAAGTGTAATAAACGCTAATTGAACACCTTTTTGTTTTAATTTTTCTAATAGCTCTTCTGTAAAATGCAGCCCCGCTGTTGGTGCCGCTGCAGAACCGATTTCCTTCGCATATACCGTTTGATAACGATCGCGATCTTCTAGCGTTTCTTTAATATATGGAGGAAGCGGCATTTCTCCAAGTTCATCTAAAATTTCATAAAAGATACCATCATACGAAAACTCAAGCTGACGACCACCTTGATCAGCCGTTCCGATGCAAGTTGCTTTTAGCTTTCCTTCACCAAAAGAAATGACAGTTCCTTCTTTTACACGTTTAGCTGGTTTCACAAGCGTTTCCCACTTATCTCCATCTTCTTGTTTTAAAAGAAGCACTTCAATATGTGCACCTGTGTCTTCTTTCACACCATGCAAACGAGCAGGCATAACTTTCGTTTCATTTAAAACTAAACAATCACCCTCATGTAAATAAGAAAGAATGTCAGTAAAATGCTTATGCTCGATATCACCTGTTTCACGGTCTAACACCATTAATCTTGATGTTTCACGCTCTTCAAGCGGCGTTTGTGCAATGAGTTCTTCTGGTAAATGAAAATCAAACAGATTAATATCCATAACTGTATCCACCTATTTCTATTTAAATCGATTTATTATATACATAATAAAAGATAATACAATACTTAACACAATACATGTAATGATCGGAAAATAAAAGGTAACGTTTCCTTTTTTCACAAAAATATCGCCTGGAAGTCTCCCTATGAACTTCCAAGCTAATCCAACGACAATGAGAAGAATACCAGCTGTAATAAGCAGCTTTGGCATATCCGTCATATTTGTGGCATCTCCATTCCAAAATGTTCATAAGCAAGTGGCGTTACGATTCTTCCCCTCGGCGTTCGTTGTAAAAACCCAATTTGGAGTAAATATGGTTCATACACATCTTCAATCGTATGAGACTCTTCTCCAATTGTCGCCGAAACTGTTTCTAATCCAACTGGACCTCCACGGAACTTTTCAATAATTCCAAGCAGTAACTTATGGTCAATATGATCAAGACCTAGTTTATCTACTTGTAAGAGCTCTAATGCCATTTGTGTAATTTCCATCGCAATCGTTCCATCGCCTCGAACTTGTGCGAAGTCACGTACACGTCTTAGTAAACGGTTTGCGATACGTGGCGTACCGCGTGCACGCCTTGCGATTTCTAAAGCTGCCAAAGAATCTATTTCAACTTCAAATACTTCCGCTGTACGTTCAACAATTGCCGAAAGTTGGTCTACTGTATAATACTCTAATCGTGATAATACACCAAAACGGTCACGAAGCGGCGCTGATAACGCACCTGCGCGTGTTGTTGCACCAACTAGTGTAAATGGAGGTAAATCAAGACGTACAGAACGCGCCGTTGGGCCTTTACCGATGACGATATCAAGACAGAAATCCTCCATTGCCGGGTATAATACTTCTTCAATTGATCGGTGCAGACGATGAATTTCATCAATAAATAATACATCACCAGGTTGAAGCGCTGTTAACACTGCCGCTAAATCCCCTGGACGCTCGATTGCTGGACCTGACGTTGTTCGAATATTAACACCCATTTCATTAGCGATAATATTTGCAAGCGTCGTTTTACCAAGTCCTGGCGGCCCATATAATAGTACGTGATCCAATGTCTCCTCACGCATTTTCGCCGCTTCAATAAACACTTCTAAATTATGCTTTGCCTTATCTTGGCCAATATACTGACGGAGCGTCTGTGGCCGTAACGAATATTCTAAGTCCGCATCTTCATGTGCCGATTCTCCTGAGAGGAGACGTTCGTCCATTCTACTCACCTCTTACCATTTAGTAAAAGACTAAGTGCCTTTTTAATATATTGATCCGTCGTAAGTGATTCTTTTAATAACTCCGGTACAACGCGATTTACTTCTCTTTCTGCATAGCCAAGTGCACGAAGTGCTTCAAGCGCTTCATCAAGCTCAGCTGATGAACCTTTCTTCTCGTCGAAACGTTCTACATCTGAGAATAAATCAACAAATGCATCTGGTACAACATCAGCTAATTTCCCTTTTAAATCCAAAATCATTTGGCGTGCTGTTTTCTTGCCGACACCTGGGAATTTCACTAAGAATTTTTCATCCTCATGTTCAATCGCTTGAACAACCTGTCCTGTTTGACCAGAAGCTAAAATGGCAAGTGCACCTTTTGGTCCGATGCCTGATACACCTAAAAGTTTTGTAAATAATAAACGCTCTTCACGTGTCTTAAATCCGTAAAGCGCCATAATATCTTCTCTCACATAATGATATGTATATACACGAATTTCTTGCTTACTTCTTTGGAATACATACGGATTTGGCGTAAAAATTTGATAGCCAATTCCATTATGATCAAGAACGACATATTCTGGTCCTACATATTCCACGTAACCTGTAACATATTCAAACAAAATACGATCTCTCCCTCTCAAATCATGTATTCCATTTTAACATACTTAACGTTAGAAAAGCGAGACTGCCCCAACAAATGTTCTCCGTTTCATTTTTCCATTTTTTATATATTGACAGAACGATATAAAGCAAATTAATATTACAAAGTCGATAATGATTATCAATATTAATTAAAGGGGTTACATCAAAATGAAACGCAATTTATCTATTCTATTTACTCTCATTCTTGTTGTTCTTGCTATTGTTGGTTGCTCCGCTAAAAAAGAAGACACACAAGCAAAAGAACAACCGAAGACAAAAGTTGTAAAACACGCTAAAGGAGAAATCGAGATTCCAACAAATCCAAAGAAAATCGTTGATTTATCTGGATCATCTGAAGAACTATTACTTCTTGGTCATAAACCTGTTGGTACAGCTAACACGTATAAAGATAAAATTCAAGATCATTTGCAAGAAAAACTAAAAGGTGTAAAAGCAGTTGGTTGGTACTGGGCACCTAAGGTTGATTTAGAAGCGGTTACTGCTTTAAAACCAGATTTAATCATTTTAAACAACCGTCAATTGAAAATTTATGATCAATTAGCAAAAGTTGCACCAACAGTTGTCTTAGAAACAAACTTAGAAAACTGGCGCGGTAAATTTAAAGAAGTCGGCAAGCTATTTGACGAAGAGAAAAAGGCAGATAAATGGATTGCAGACTACGATAAAAAAGCAGCTTCCTTATCTAAAAAAATTAAAGAGAAAACAAAAGATGAAAACTTCATGTTCCTTGCTGTAACACCGCAAAACTTCCGTGTATACGGCAGCTTCGGATATGGTGATATTATCTTTAACGACTTAAAACTTCCTGCAACGAAAGGTACAGATTTAAAACAAACGATGGCACAAGTATCATTAGAAGGTCTTGTTGCATTCCAGCCTGATCAAATGTTTGTTGTAAACTTTGGCGGCGAAGCAGATAAAGTGTTTGATGACTACAAAAACAGTACTGTTTGGAAAGATAACAAAGCTGTAAAAAATAATCATGTTTACGAAGTAAGCAATGAAGTCTTTAACACAAAAGCATTCAACCCAATTGGAAAAGATATGCTAATTGATGAAATTGCAAAACAAATTTTAGATAAGAACAAATAAGAAAAACAGCAGCAGCTCATCCCGAGCTGCTGCTGTTTTTCTTATTTTGCACTGCATACTGCTTCATTTTCTCAATCGTCTTCAAAAAACGCTCTTTTGACTTAATACGAATACCACGTTTCAGCTCTGCCCGTTCATAACTTTCTAGCTTTTTCATATCAATTTGAAAAAATGAATGAATCGCATTATCACTTTTTGGCACACCATTAAAAATTTGCAGTATCCCCTCATCGGAAACACCAAAATACCCACTCGTTTTAAGTAGTGGTGAAATATCATCTACCTTTTTTTGCAATACAATTTGTGTATCATCACGGTCGACAAGTTGCCATTCTTTATACTGCTGAAGAAACTGTTCTAAGTTTGCTACTTTTTCAGTAAAAATTTCCTCACTTACTTCTCCATCTAAATACATACGCTCTAATAGAATCGTAACTTGAGGTTCTTTTTGCGTGACCTCTGGTACAGAAGCCGCAGCAATCACACTTGATTCATGATATAAACAAAACATAGCGATTACGACTTGAACTGCAACCATCATGAATTTCATTTATTTTCACCTCTTCTAAGCAAAATAAAACTTCTATTTGTAGTTTTTCCCGAAGTAGAAGTTTTATCCATAGGAAGAGTAGATATCATTTATTGAGAATTATAGAATATGCAAACTCTCGAACAAATCGCCATTTTGTACACCAAATAGTATCAGAGTAAATTTCTGATATCACAAATTCCTTTGATCATGTAGAGACATGTTTTTATTTTTACTCGTTTGAACCGTCGCAATATAAACCCCTGCTAGCACAATTACCATTCCAAGTAACTGTTGCCATGTAATTGTTGCTTTGTATAAAACAACTGCAATTAAAGTTGCAACTATAGGTGTGATATTTAAATACATACTTGCTTTACTTGCTCCAATTTCTTCTACACCTTTATTAAATACTATATAGCCAATTAGCGTTCCACACACGACCATATACAACATCTCAAGCCATCCTTGTATAGAGAGCGCCGGAACTTTCTCCCATCCTCCCTCAAAAACAGAAAGACCTGCTAGAAAAACAGCTCCTATTACAGTCATACTCATAGTCGTCAACAAAGGCGAAACACCTTTCATCACTGCCTTTCCAGTTAAGCTGTATAACACGCCACAAGCTAATGCAGCTATAAACAATAGATCTCCTTTATTAAACGACAAAGATATAAGTGTATGTAATGAGCCTTTCGTAATAACAATAATGACACCTATAAGAGATAAGATTAAACTTATTGCTATTTTCACACTCCATGTTTCTTTAAAAAACAAAATCGCTCCCATTGTAACAAACACTGGCATTGTGGCAATAATTAATGAGCCGTTCATCGTAGAAGTATAATAAAGTCCCATAAAGAAAAATGCATTATATCCAAAAATACCAGTTAAGGATACAAATAATAAACCTTTCCAGTTTCTACTTAACACGCTCATATTCCACTCAGATTTAACTAGAACAATCGCCACTAAAGTAACTCCAGCTAATGCAAAGCGAATTGTCGCTGCAACGAGCGGAGGAATTTCTGTAATAACATGCTCTGCCGTTGCAAAAGAGCCACCCCAAAACAAAGGAACGAGTAACATTAATACATACATACGGTTTTTACTGTTCACCTTTATTGCTCCTTTCCACCAAAAACAAGTTCAAATGTTTAAACTCGTAAACTTAAAGGCTAAAAAAAATTAGTAGTTTGATTCTACTGCTACAATCAAATCCTTAATTTGCTTTAAAAATTCTCGTGCACTTATAGCATAAAATATCTCTTTTCCATTTCGATCAGCTGTAATTAATTCCGCCTGTTTTAAAATTTTCAAATGATGAGAAACAGCAGGCCTTGAAATGCCCATTCTATCTGTTATTTGAGTTACATTCAGACTTTTATTTTCAAGTAACATCATAATAATTTGTTGACGATTTATATCTCCCAAAGCCTGAAATATAGGTGTTGTTAATTTAAATTTCTCCAAAACAACCTCTGTATTTTTACATTCAAAATGTTCCATATTCTTTTCATCCTTACCATTTCATATAGTCACTATATTGTGTAATATATTACCATTTATATTTTAATCTTATTGAAGGGATTTGTAAATAAATTAATCTAATGTTCTGATATTTTAACCCACAAAAAAGTGAAGTTGGGCGACAATTCTCTTATGCCTAACTTCACTTAACCTTTATATAATAAGAAAGACGCCTGTCATGCAGGCGTCTTGATGCGTTTACGGCGAGAGACCAGGCGGCCACATCCGCGTGTTTAGCACTTAAGCATATCTCTCGTCTTACGTAAATTAGCTCATCGCTTTGCTAATATAACATTAATATAACAAGAAAGCAAGGTACTCATAGAAATATTTTATTACCTTTTTACACCAGTATTTATTCCTACAGCCACTTTTCTGAATTCAAACTAGAAAGGTGACTTTTATTTATTATGTATCCCCACCACAAAAGCAAATTATAAATTGATTAATGTAATATATATGTTACAATTAATGTGGATATAATGAAAAATCTGGTAAACAGGGGTGAGTCTATTGAAAAAAATAAAAGACGAACGTTTAATCCTCCAAAATTTGAAAAACATTCGAATCGCATTTCTCTTTCAAACACTTGGTATGATAGGTATTTTAGGATATATTGGCTTTAATGAAGGCATAGATCAAATTACACAATCTCCATTATGGTTATTATTGATGCTAACAAGTATACTTCTCACCTATTTACAAATGGGAATCTCTATTGATGCAGAAGAAAATGAAAAAGGAATGAAAACAACTCCTTATTACAAACTTGTTTTACGCTCTGCTATCGTAGGAATCATTTTTGCTATTATTTATGTTATTTTCAGTCCTGAAAGACCGATATGGGAAGCCATTCTTATGGGAAGTATTCTCTTCTTATGCTTTTTAGCTTCTTATTCTGTTAGTTACTTTATCAAGAAAAAACGGATACAGGATATGGAGGAATAATCTTCTCCACCGCCGTTTTATTATTTACGAAAATAAAAAGGGAAAGGCATAGACCTTTCCCTTTTTTTCGTTATCGCACTGTACCAGTTAGACCATTACGGATGTCTCGGAACAACTCTGTTATATCACGATTTAAATCGTTTGTAACTGTTCCATTACGCAAACGTGTATTCATTGCATCAACACGATCAAACATGTCATTTTTAACAGTTACATAGACATTACGGTTTCTTACATCTTGAGCAACCGCTTGACGAATTTCATTTGCCATTGCTGTTTCATTTGTTACTGCACCACGTGGTTTTACCGCAATTACTACGTCATCTCCGCGTACAACAGTAGAAACACGATCTACATTATTCATACGCTTAACACGATTTGTAATTCTTTCTGCTGTTCTACCATCGTTGTTAATGTATGAATTATTCATTGTAATGTTACGAGTTGGATAAGGATTTGCAATTTGACCATGGTAATTTACATCACGGTAATAATTATATCCAACATCATCACGACGATCGTAAACATTATTATTCATTCGGTTACCATTACGATATGTTACATAATCAGTATATCGATCGGTACGCGTCACATTATTTCTATATGGACGTATATCATCATACGATGTACGCTCATAATTGTAAGTTGCATTACGATCATCCATCGCATTGTTATTATCAGGTGTACCACATGCAGCTAACGCACTGGTAACTAACAAAGAAGCGGCAATAATTTTAATCTTTTTACTCAATATAAAAACCCCCCTTGTTAGGTTGAACTTTTCTCTCGAAAAGCTCCCTCTTATAATGGGTAACAAAGGAGGTTTTTACACTTGTTAATATTTCACTAGGAATTTTCTAACACTACCTCGTTATCGTTAGCACAACTCTTTCTATTCCTCATCTTCTGCAAGTGGTTCTCCAAAAATTCCTGGCGGATCTTGCTGATAATTCACCGCACCCGGCTGCGGCGCATATGCAACTTGGGCTGTTGGATAATATGGCCCACCTGGCTGTGGGCTATATAGATTTCTTTCCTCACCACATCCACAATCTTCTTCTGCTGGCATCATTGGCGGAATGTTATTATCTGTAGGTGGTGGATATGGCATTGAAGTATGTTGCATTGGCATTTGGTGCGGTACCATTGGTACACCTTGTGTATACGGCATTTGATAATACGGATTTTGCTGTTGTTGATATGGCATTTGATAATATGGATATTGTTGTGGCATCATTGGCAGTGGTGGATTATTATCCATCATCGGCATCATATTCGGCATTTGGTTATTATCCATCATTGGCATCATATTTGGCATTTGGTTATTATCCATCATTGGCATTATATTCGGCATTTGGTTATTATCCATCATCGGCATTATATTCGGCATTTGGTTATTATCCATCATTGGCATTATATTTGGCATTTGGTTATTATCCATCATTGGCATCATATTCGGCATTTGGTTATTATCCATCATTGGCATCATATTCGGCATTTGGTTATTATCCATCATTGGCATCATATTCGGCATTTGGTTATTATCCATCATTGGCATCATATTCGGCATTTGGTTATTATCCATCATTGGCATCATATTCGGCATTTGGTTATTATCCATCATTGGCATCATATTCGGCATTTGGTTATTATCCATCATTGGCATCATATTCGGCATTTGGTTATTATCCATCATTGGCATCATATTCGGCATTTGGTTATTATCCATCATTGGCATCATATTCGGCATTTGGTTATTATCCATCATTGGCATCATATTCGGCATTTGGTTATTATCCATCATTGGCATCATATTCGGCATTTGGTTATTATCCATCATTGGCATCATATTCGGCATTTGGTTATTATCCATCATTGGCATCATATTCGGCATTTGGTTATTATCCATCATTGGCATCATATTCGGCATTTGGTTATTATCCATCATTGGCATCATATTCGGCATTTGGTTATTATCCATCATTGGCATCATATTCGGCATTTGGTTATTATCCATCATTGGCATCATATTCGGCATTTGGTTATTATCCATCATTGGCATCATATTCGGCATTTGGTTATTATCCATCATTGGCATCATATTCGGCATTTGGTTATTATCCATCATTGGCATCATATTCGGCATTTGGTTATTATCCATCATTGGCATCATATTCGGCATTTGATCATTATCCATCATTGGCATCATATTCGGCATTTGATCATTATCCATCATTGGCATCATATTCGGTGGTGGATTATTATCCATCATTGGCATCGTAATATTTGGTGGTGTTACTTTTGGAATAACAAAGTTTTCTTTTGTTACATCCGGTGACATTATATTGCCTACATTTTCTTTTTGAACTTGTGGTGAAACAACATTACTTATATTTTCTTTTTGGACTTGTGGCGAAACAACATTACTTACATTTTCTTTTTGAACTTGTGGTGACACTATGTTACCTACATTTTCCTTTTTCATTTGCGGTGACACTATGTTACCTACATTTTCCTTTTTCATTTGCGGTGACACTATGTTACCTACATTTTCCTTTTTCATTTGCGGTGACACTATATTATTAGGTTTCATCTTATTAATTTGTGGGGCAATTAACTCGCTTCCTTTTTTGATTACATCTGAAATTTTATAGTCTTTTTTAGGTTTAATTGGTGGTTGGGGTGGCTGTGGTAATATATTCACTGAAAACTTTGTACTTTCTTTTTCCACAGGCTTCTCTACCTTTTCTATAACTGGTGGCTTTTCAATTACAGCTGGTTTTTCAATGGCAGGAGGCTTTTGAATAGGTACCTTTTTTTGAATTGGTACTTCTTTCTGAATTGGCTTTTCTTTTTGTATTGGTACTTCTTTCTGAATCGGCTTTTCTTTTTGTATTGGTACTTCTTTCTGAATCGGCTTTTCTTTTTGTATTGGTACTTCTTTCTGAATCGGCTTTTCTTTTTGGACAGGCATTTCTTTTTGCGGCTTTATTTGCACTTCTTTTTGTGTTTGCTGCATAGCCGGTTGCTGCGTAATTGGTGCAGATGGATATAGAGTTTCTTCTTCCTCTTCTATTCCAAGCGGCGTAGGTGTCGCTGCAAATTCTTTTTGTTGTACCTCTTTTACATATTCTTTTGGAGGAGCTGAGCCAGCACCCATATTTTTTTTCACATGCACACTGCTAGATGGCACTTTTATTTTCATACCTGGCATAATCAAATCGGGATTACTGAGCTGCGTATTCGCCTTTTTTAACGCTTCAAAATCTGCCCCGTACTTTTTCGCAATTTTCCAAAGGGTATCCCCTTTTTGCACGATATGAATTTTCAAATTTTCCCCCTCCTGTATTACTTATCTATAAACAAAAATAACGTAAAGTGAAACTCTCCTCTATGGTTAACCACTCTAACTCTTACCGTTTAGTCATACACAATGTTGTACGAATATGAAAAAATACAATGATTCCCTCAACACAATGTATGACTATAATTAACTAATTATGTTTAATAAAAAAGCGACGGAAACCCGTCGCTTTTACCAGGCTGTGGAGAAAGTTTGCTCCACAGCCTATTTTTGTGTCTGAACCCTTTTTTATCTGTCAACAATGATAAAAAGAGGAAAAGGAGCGATTTATTATGATGGGTGCATTGAAAAATCATCGCGATGAGCGTGTATCAGTTTCTGTTGAAGAGTTAGTTCCACAAGATCATTTTCTTCGTGCAATTGAAGCGACTATTAATTTTGATTTTATCGAGGAAAAGTTACGTCCTTATTATTGTGAAAACAATGGTCGCCCTTCTATTCATCCTATCGTCTTATTCAAAATGATGTTTATTGGCTATTTTTATGGTATTCGATCTGAACGTCAATTAGAAAAAGAGATTAAAACTAATATTGCGTATCGTTGGTTTTTAGGGTTTTCTTTATCGGATTCAGTACCAGACCACTCCACAATCAGTTGGAACCGTCGTACTCGTTTTATTCATACAAATATTTTTGAAGAAATCTTTAATGAAATTGTACGTCAAGCGATGGAACATCGTATGGTGGGTGGGCGCGCATTGATGACAGATTCAACTCATGTGAAAGCAAACGCAAATAAAAATAAATTTGTACACAAAGTAAAAAAAGAGCGCCCTAAATTATATATGGAAGAATTAGAAGCGGCAGTTATAAAAGATAGGGAAAAACACGGAAAAAAGAATTAAAACCAAGAAAGGAACGTGATACCCCAATCAAAAAAACACGTGTAAGTACAACAGATCCAGATAGTGGCTTTTTAATGCGAGATGGAAAACCGAACGGTTTTCATTTCTTAGATCATCGTACAACGGATGCGAAATATAATGTGATTACAGATACATTTATTACGGCTGGAAATGTAGCGGATTCCGAGCCGTATTTAGAGCGACTTCAAGCACAAGTTGATAAGTTTGGATTTCAAATAGAAGCAGTGGCACTTGATGCTGGCTACTTTACAGGTTATATCTGCAAAAAATTATCGGAACAGAATATATTTATGGTGATGGGGTATCGCCGGTTTGGAAAAAGAAATAAAGACGTACCAAAAAGCCAATTTAAATACGAAAAAGAAACAGATGTATTTGCCTGTCCAATGGGATGTATTTTAGAATATGCGACAACCGATCGAGAAGGATATCGCCAATATAAGTCTAATCCAACAGATTGCGCAGTTTGTCCGTTGCGTAACAAATGTTTCTCAGAGAAACAAAAACAGAAGGTCATTACACATCACATTTGGGAAGAGTATAAAGATATTGCACGAAAAAACAAATTAACAAGTACAGGTAAAAAACTATATAAGGTACGCTGTTCTACTATTGAACGAAGCTTCGCGGATGCCAAAGAGCTACATGGCTATCGATACGCTCGGTTCCGGGGGCTGAAGTCTGTCCAAATGCAGGCTTATCTCACCGCAGCTTGCCAAAACATGAAAAAAATAGCCCTTCACCTGACCAAAAAGGGTCAGGTGAAGGGCTATTTTTCTAGCTTCTATCACTTTTTATTGTTTTCATTCACTAAAATATTAAAAAAATTCCAGAGTGTCGGAAACCCTAAAGGGTTTCCCAACACTCTGAAAAAAGCGACGGAAACCCGTCGCTTTTACACACGCTCTAACATACGATTTAAAGCAAGGACTGCTTCTCTTGTCACCTGCTTATCTACTTGAATGACATTGATTTCCTCTCCACGCTCTATCGTTTCTAACGCCCACAACAAATGTGGTAAATCAATGCGATTCATCGTTAAACAAGGACACATAAAAGGATTTAATGAAATAATTTCTTTATCAGGGTGTTGATGAATAATCCGATTGACTAAGTTCATCTCTGTACCAATTGCCCACTTGCTCCCAGATGGTGCTTGTTCAATCATATCGATAATATATTTTGTTGATCCTGCATAGTCAGAAGCTGCTACCACTTCATAACAACATTCTGGATGAACAATAATATTCATATCAGGATGATTTTTCCGCACACTTTCAATATTTTTGACAGTGAAATTTTGATGAACAGAACAATGTCCTTTCCATAAAATCACCTTTACCTCTTCTATATCCCCATCATACTCTAATGAATCTGTATGCGGATCCCAAACCGCCATTTTATCTAATGGAATACCTAAGTCATACGCTGTATTTCTTCCTAAGTGCTGATCTGGTAAAAAGACAAGACGCTCTTTTTGAGTAAATGCCCAAGACACCATTTTTTTAGCGTTGGAAGACGTTACCGTTGCACCGCCATTACGACCGCAAAATGCCTTAATAGCTGCCGTAGAATTAACATATGTCAATGGAATCATCGTATCTCCAAATAACTGCGTAAGTTCTTTCCAAGCTCGTTCTGTTTGTTCAATATCTGCCATATCCGCCATGGAACAGCCAGCACGCATATCTGGTAAAATAACAACCTGTTCATCTGTCGTTAGCATATCTGCTGTTTCAGCCATAAAATGCACACCACAAAATACGATATATTTTGCCGCTTTATTGCTAGCTGCTACTTGGGCAAGTTGCAATGAATCGCCTGCAGCATCTGAAAATTGAACGACCTCATCCTTTTGATAATGATGTCCAGGAATAAATAACGCTTCCCCCAGTTTTTCTTTAATTTCACGAACACGCTCTTCCATTTCTCGCACAGACATCATTTGATAACGCTCTGGTAACATTGTTTCGATTGGCTGAACCTTCTCTAAAATACTCATCGATAATCTCCCCCTCTAACCCTCTCGCCTTAAACTTCAATATTAAAGCTAATATCTAACGCCTTTACAGAATGTGTTAATAACCCAAGTGAAATATAATCTACCCCTGTTTTGCCGTATTTTGATAATTTTTCAATTGTAATGCCCCCCGATGCTTCTGTCACAATTGCACTTGGAACAATTTTAGAAAACTCTCGAACTTCTTCCGGTGTACGATTGTCGAACATAATAATGTCTGCTCCTGCAGCAACCGCTTCGCGCACTTGTTCTTCGGTCTCCGTTTCCACTTCAACTTTCACCATATGTCCAAGCTTTTCTTTTACAGATGTGACTGCCTTTGTAATAGACCCTGCAAAAGCAATATGGTTATCTTTAATCATGACACCATCGTATAATCCGAAGCGATGATTAAATCCACCTCCGCATACAACCGCATATTTATCAAACATGCGTAGTCCTGGTATTGTTTTTCTCGTATCACAAATGCGGGTATGGTCACTTTCTAACGCACGAACCGCTCTTTGTGTCATCGTCGCCACGCCACTCATACGCTGAATCACATTTAATATAACGCGCTCTGCTGTTAATAACGAGACAATCGGGCCTTGTACAGTCGCTAAAGTGTCGCCCTTTTCTACGAAATCCCCATCTTTTTTATGAAGCGCGATTTGGATTCTGTCATCTATTAATCGAAACCCTTGTTCAATTACCGCTGTCCCGGCAAATACTCCTGTATCTTTCGCAAGGAATGTCCCTTTTGCCTTTAAGTTATCAGGAAAGATAAGCTGCGATGTTACATCCCTTTCTCCAATGTCTTCTAGAAAAAAACTTTCTAATGCTTTTCTTACCTTTAACGTGTTCATAAAACCCCTCTTCCTCTCGTTACACAAATTGTAATTTTTTATTTGCAACAATAATTTCTTGCGTTATTTTATTTCGGCTTGGGTAATCTTCACGATAGTGACCACCTATGCTCTCTTTTCTTTGCAGTGCAGCCTCTACAATGAGCCCACAAACTGTTAACATGTTTATAATTGTTATCTCTTCATTTGTAAGAGCATCGTATTGTAATTGCATATTTTGAACACGATACTGATCAAACCATGTCTGCGCATACAATAAATTCTTTTCTGTTCGCACAATTCCGACATACTTTATCATGTACTCTTGTATTTCTCTTTTTGTTGGTAACTGAGGAATTACGGGATTTCCATGTATCCCTTCGTTACTATTTATCTTTCCTTGTACTGGATGAGCTAAAATATGTGTTCCAATTCGTCTCCCGAACACAAGCCCTTCTAACAACGAATTGCTCGCTAATCGGTTCGCACCATGAACACCGTTACAGGCTACTTCACCGACAGCATATAATTGTGCAATGGATGTTTCTCCGTCACAATTCGTTTTCACACCGCCCATATGAAAATGAGCACCAGGTACAACCGGTATTCTATTTTGGTTTACATCTATACCATTCTTTTTGCATAATGCTGATACAGTAGGAAAACGCTCTTCAAAGTTTTGAATAGAAGAAATATCCAAGTATACACTTTCACCTGCAAGAAGTTGTTCGTGAATCGCCCGCGCCACTATGTCACGTGGTGCAAGATCGTGCTGCGGATGTACATCCAGCATAAAACGCTGTCCTTTTTCATTTAACAGGACAGCCCCTTCACCTCGCACCGCTTCTGAAACAAGTCCACAGCACTGTCCGCCTACATATAACATCGTTGGGTGAAATTGGACAAATTCTAAATCAACAAGCTCTCCACCAGCTCGGTACACGATTGCTAGTCCGTCACCTGTAATCGTCTTATCGTTAGACGTAAATGCATACACACCTCCAATACCACCTGTAGCTAATACAGTATGTTCAGCATAGTAACGTTGTATATTGCCTTCACTATCACGGGTTACAACACCGTAACATGTTTCATTTTCTATAATTAAATCGAGCACCATTTCCTGCTCCACTACCGTAACGCAAGGAGCTACTTCCTTAATCAAATGCTCTAATAAGTTTTTTCCTGTTGCATCTCCCCCAGCGTGTAAAATACGTCGTTTTCGATGCGCACCTTCTTTTCCAAGATGAGGCCCTTTTTCATCCCCATCAAATTTCATTCCATTTGTAATGAGCTTACGAATCTCTTTCGGCCCTTCTTCAACTAAATATTGAACTGCTTCTTCGTTGTTATAGCCACAACCAGCCGCTACCGTATCTTCGTAATGAGCATTCGCATTGTCATAGGTAGCTACAGCTGCTGCAATTCCCCCCTGTGCTAAATGCGTGTTGTTATTTCGCTTTGATTTTTTTGTGATAATCATCACATTCTTTTCGTGACAAATCTCTTTCGCAACACTAAGTGCTGCAACACCACTTCCGATAATTAAGACATCTGCACTTGGCATGATCATTGCCTCCTAGTTTACACTTTTCAACTGTCTTGACACCTATATTTACATAGATTTAAAATAATGACAAGAGTTTTTTAGAAAGTAATATTTTCATTACGGAATTCAGAGAAATCCTCACGCTACTTTAAAATAAAAAACGAATGTAACTCTACTATAGAGAGGACTATACGTTATGATATATCTTGACTATGCAGCAACAACACCAATGAGCAAAGAAGCGATTGACACATATACAAAAGCAGCAGAGCAATATTTTGGTAATGAACAAAGCTTACACGATATCGGGGGAACAGCTTCTTCTTTACTACAAGTTTGCAGGGCATCATTTGCACAAATGATTGGAGGAAAAGAACAAGGCGTATTTTTCACAAGCGGTGGTTCTGAATCTAATTATCTTGCAATACAGTCGCTCTTAAATGCAAAAAACGGCAAGCACATTCTCACATCGCCAATGGAGCACGCATCGATTCGCAGCTACTTTCAATCATTAACAAAGCAAGGATATACAATTACAGAAATTCCTGTGGATTCATGCGGCCTTATTAACCTTGGAGCTTTAGAAACAGCAATAACAGACGATACCGTTTTAGCAAGTATTCAACACGGTAATTCTGAAATTGGAACGATTCAACCTATCAGTGAAATTGGCGCACTCCTAAAAAAACACCATATTTTATTTCATACAGATTGTGTACAAACATTTGGTAAACTCCCTATTGATGTTACAGCGATGCAAATTGATAGCCTTTCCGTGTCCGCCCATAAGATTTACGGACCAAAAGGTGTAGGAGCTTGCTATATAAACCCGCAAGTTCGCTGGGGGCAAGTCTTCCCAGGGACATCTCATGAAAAAGGATTTCGTCCTGGTACTGTCAATGTTCCTGGCATTGCGTCTTTCTTAACAGCAGCGCAAGATATATTGCATAATCGCGAAGAAGAACGTGCTCGCTTTCAACAATTGAGAAGTTATTTTATCGAACAGTTACAGCATCTACCGATAGAAATTCAAGTGGAAGGACATTCTACTGCTTGTTTACCTCATATTATTGGGGTTACAATAAAGGGAATAGAAGGTCAGTACACGATGTTAGAATGCAATCGCCATGGCATTGCCATTTCAACAGGAAGCGCATGCCAAGTCGGCAAACAAGAACCTTCAAAAACAATGCTTGCAATTGGAAAAACGTATGAAGAGGCAAAACAGTACGTCCGCTTTTCATTTGGACTTCACACAACAAAAGAACATATTGATACAACCATTCATGCACTACACACAATTGGAAATCAATTTTATAGAGGTGTTAAATTATAATGAAACAAAATGATCAAAAAAAAATTTTAGGAGAAGAAAGAAGGCAGCTCATCCTCGAGTGGCTCCTTGCAGCTAATGAACCGTTATCGGGGAGTGAGTTATCAAAGAAAACAAATGTTAGCAGGCAAGTTATTGTGCAAGATATCTCCTTGCTAAAAGCACGAAATGAACCAATTATCGCAACTGCACAAGGGTACTTATATTTAAAACCGCAGGCGAAGCAACATACATTTGAACGCGTCATCGTTTGCCAGCATAAACCAGCAGAAGTCCGCCAAGAACTAACAACTCTTGTTGATCATGGGGTTACCATTAAAGATGTGAAAGTAGAACATCCTGTATACGGCGACTTAACAGCTTCGATTATGGTAAGCAACCGCTTTGATGTTGAACAATATTTACAAAAGATTGAAGATACAAAGGCATCTTATCTATCTCAATTAACAGATGGGATTCACTTGCATACAATTGAAGCAGATTCCACTGAAAAATTAAACGCTGCTTGCGATGCACTAGACCGCGCTGGATTTCTTGTTTATTAAAATAAAAGCACAGAGAGTTTCATTCTTCTCTGTGCTTTTATTTGTGAAATGATATAATATTGAAATCTATTATAAAGGGGGATAATATATGGGGATTGAACTTATTCACTTTAGCACCGGCAAACCGAAACAAATGCAATATGGAGAAAACAAAGAAATGACAACAGGCATCTGTAAAGAGCTTACAGAAGAAGCCTTTCTATCAAAAGATGGCTTTCACGGAGATGGTGTAGCTGACCTAAGGTTTCATGGTGGGCCTGATCGCGCTGTTTGTGTCTACCCACATGAACATTACGCACTATGGGAACAAGAATTTCAAACAAATCTCCCACCCTCTACATTTGGCGAAAATATTACCGTAACAAATATGTTAGAACGTAATGTTTTCATCGGTGATACATTTCAATTAGGCGAGGCGGTCATTCAAATTACACAAGGACGCGTACCATGTAGTACTATCTCAAAAAGAGTCGGCATCCCTAGCATTTTACCACGCATTGTAGAAACTGGTTATACCGGCTATTTATGTCGAGTTCTTCAAGAAGGTGTCGTTCGCAAAGACTCACAACTACAACTACTAGAGCGCCATCCACATCAAGTGTCTATTCTATTTTCTAACGAAGTATATTTTCATAGACGGAAAGATAAAGAGGCAACGGAAAAAATTCTTGCTGTTCCAGAGCTAGCAGAAGCTTGGCGCGAGCAACTAACAGAGCGACTGACGAAATTGAAGTAATATAAAAGTCCCACCTTTTCACCCGGTGGGACTTATTTATGGTTACAACCAATACGACGAATAGCTCCCCAGCACCGTAACAGAAAATCCTAGTGCCTCCAACTCCATCGTTACTCCTGGCAATAACACATCATCATACGCCTTATCAACATCAATTAAGAAAAAGTAATTACCAAGACCCGTTTTCATCGGACGGGATTCGATTTTCGATAAATTTAATTTTCGCCATGCGAAAGCCGATAATACTTGATAAAGTGCCCCTGCATAATCAGCAGGTAACGTTACCATCAAAGTCGTTTTCTCACCGCGGTTCTCACCATTTTTCGGCAATAATGCACGCTGTTTTTTATGTAACACGAGGAAACGCGTATGATTATTTTTATGCGTGTGAATATTGCGCTGCACAATTGTTAAATCATACTTCTCTGCTGCTGCTTCGTTTGCAATTGCCGCAATCCTCTCTTCCGGGTGTTCTTTCACATACTGCGCTGCTGCACTTGTCGATGTCATATCACGGACTGTTACACCCTTTAATTCCTCATTTAAAAACTTATGGCACTGCGCAATCGCATGTGGATGAGAATGCACTGCATATACTTCATTCCATATTTTTTCATAATTTGGGTGGACGAGCAAATGCTGCTGAATGGGCACTGTAATTTCCCCTACAATAAATAGCGGTTGTTCATGCACAAGATAATCAACCGTAATATTGACCGATCCTTCAATTGCATTTTCAAGTGGTACAACAGCGAAATCAACATTTCCATTTGCCGCAGCATCTATACAATCAGGAATCGTTCGATACGGTACATGCTCTGCTTCCGGAAAAAAACGACTCACCGCCATATTTGTAAATGTTGCTTCTGGTCCTAAATAGCCAACTCGAATCATCGTCTTTTCCCCTCTTTTTCGTTTTCTTACTGTTATACCATAAATATTTATATTCTTCTATGCAAATTTCGAATATTTTAAAAAGACTAGCACTTTCTGCTAGTCTATATATGTTTCATATATTCTTTTTGGGCGAAGAAGAAATAAATAACGCACGCTAAAAGATAAAACGCAATGACAACACATACTTTTAGAAATGAGTCCTCCATAAAAACTGTCCTATAGAACGTATATAACGCAACCGCACTATGCATACTTCCTGCTAAAATAGGGGAAAAGAATAGCACGCCTAATTGCCAACGAGAAATTTTCCATACTTCTTGCTTCGTCATTCCGATTTTAGATAGTGCTTGATATTGCTTCCGGTCAGATGAAATAGTATGAAACCACTTAAAATACACGATGCTACATGAAGTAAGAAAGAATAGTATACTGATAAACGAACCAATAAACAAAGTAAATTCACCTATCTCTTTCATACTCACATATAATTCCATATTATTTCGAAATGCACCGTCCTTGTTTTGTTTCATATTTTTACGTAAATCTTCGCTTAATTCCTTTGTATTTTCAATATTCCCTAATGTGTAGCCTCGATATATACTTTTTTCAGAGTCAGGAATTGTATTCGTTATATTAATAAAGTCTTGATCATTCATGACAAAAAACATCCCATTTACTTGATACGCATGATAATTAAATAGCGATCCTTCTTTTTGTCCGTTAAATGTATAATTGAACGTCTGCCCAAACACATTTAATCGAATCTTTTTCTTATTATATAAGAGAGATCTATACTTATCATAATAAACAAGGGTAACCGTTCCTCTTTTTGGAGAATATGTTTTCTGTCCTTGCTCTCTTGCCTCTTTATTATATTCACTCGCTCTTATTATAGTTGCCTCTGTATTTTCCCGATTATTAGACTGAAATGTTGTTTGTAATCCTACAAAAGTTGTATAACGAAATTTATGAAATCCATGTTTATGTAATAGATTTTCAACTGTGTCCTTATCAAAATTTTCATTAGATTGAGTACCTCTTTCTACATATGAAAAGGCTTGTGGCCCTCCTCCGCGCCACATATCTTGCATGCCCGAAAAATATAAGAAAATCGTACCCGTTGCCGTAACAACAACAGTCGTTGCCATAGATAAAAGAAAGAAAAAGCGTCCATTTTCCTTCATTCTATATGACAATTGATTCACTATAAATAAATAAGGATATGTATACATCATTTTTTTATTTCGTTTTATCATTTGCAGTATTTGTATTACTCCATGTGTAAATGAAAAGTATGTTCCAACAGAAATTAAAATAATAACTGGAATAAAATATAAAGCCATTGTTAGCAACGTCGCTTGTAAAGCTAAGCCGTAGCCTATCCCTAAACAAGCGAATCCTAGCAAACAGAGCCATTTCGAACTTTTGGCTTCGCTTTTATCCATACGAAATTCTTTTAATAAACGAATGACTTTTATATTCCATATATGTAGTGCACTCACAAATGATAAAACAAAAAAGACAATGACATATGTAATAAATGTTATGAACATAGCTTTTATATCAAAAATAAGTGTTAACTCTTGCGGAAGTCTAAGAAACATACTAAATACCATAAAAAAGAGCTTTAAAAATATCATGCCAATTCCAATACCAAAAATGTTAGCAAAAAGCCCCATCAAAATTTGTTCAGCCATTATCATACCAATTAAATTAGACTTCGTTGCTCCCATTAACATATATAGTCCTAATTCTTTCTTACGCGCTTGTATGAAAATAGAATTGGAATACAAAATAAATAAAACAAAGAAGCAAATAATAATGATATTACATATAATGAGTCCCCATCGTACATTTTGATACCACATCGTTTCTTGCATATAAGGATGCACAATTACTGACATATATACATAAGAAGCAAATATAGCAAAACAACTACTCAAGAAAAATACTTTATAACTCCGCCAATTCCCCCTTACATTTTGTATCGCTAGCTGCCTGATATTCATCTGCATCCCCCCTGTAACTTGTTACATAGGTAAAAAGCTAGAGGTTTCCCTAGCTTTTTACGTGTTTTAAATATCCTCTTTGTGCAATCATAAAGTAAATTGCCGAAGCCACAATATATGCTCCAATTACAATCGCACCTGATTTCCATAAATCTAAATAAAGCATTTTCCCTAATGTATGAAGAGCAAATCCACTATGCACAGTACCAATAAGAATTGGGATAAAGAAAATTGCTCCCATTTGGCGAATCGCGATTTTATGAATTTCTTTATCCGTCATACCAATTCGTCTTAATGATTTAAATTGGATACGATCTTGTTCTTTATCATTAAACCATTTAAAATATGTCATGCTGCAAGCAAAGAAGAAGAAGAGTACTGCTACAAAGAAACCGATGAACATTGTAATTGCCCCTTGTTCCTTTATCGCTTTATACGCAAGAACGGAATTATGGAAATTCTCTTGTTGTTCTGGTGCAATTTCTTTTTTCAAGTCTACTACAAGATCCTCTGTTCCTTTCCAATCTCCAATATAATAGCCGTAATATTTCGTCTTTTCTTCATCTGATACGAGCTGTGCATATTTCACAAAGTCTTGATCATTCACAATGAGATATCCTTCATCATTAAAAACAGATTGCGAAATTGGATCCTTTAGCTTAATAGACTGTTTTTGTCCGTTCAGCATAAACTCAAACGGCTTCGTACGATCTATCTTCACAAAGTCATTCATCATATCAATTAAAACCATCGTTGCGCTTCCTGGTGCATTATGAACTTCCTCTTTCTTTTGCTTACGCGCTTCTGCATTATATTCCTTTTCTGAAATAATAGCTAACGGCATCTCATGCTCACCATTTAACAACGCTAGTTTTTGTTTTGCAGGAAGTTTTACATATGTTACTTTTCGTACATCTTCAAACCCGTGTTTTTTCAATAGCTCTTGCATTTTCTCGTCGCTAATAACATTATGTGTATTTACTCCCTTTTCCTCATATGAAATTGCATGAGGAGTACTAGCTACTGTTTTATAACTCATATCTTGAAAGAATACGTATAGCGTACCAATCGCTGAAGAGACAACAGCTGTAATAATGGAAATAACGAATAGAAAACGAGCATTATCTTTCATTTTATAAATAAGATTGCTAAGGACAAACATATTTGGATATGTATAAAATGATTTTTTTCTTTTTTGTAATGCCTTTAATACAACGGTGCTACCTTGTGTGAATAGTAAGTACGTTCCTCCAATTGTCAATCCTACAATCGGTAAAAAGTATATCAAAAAATTCATAAGCGTTACTTGGAAACAAAGTACATATGCGACAATAATACATAATATCCCGACTACACATAACCATGTAAATGCAAAAGGCTCTACTTTTTGTTTTCTTGCTTCTCTTAATAAATCAATAATTTGCAAGCGTCCCACTGTCCAAACACCAAACAATGATAAGATAAAGAAGAGAATGAAGTATACACTAGCTGTAATCAAAACTGCTTTTCCATTCCAGACGAGCGGAAGGGTTTTATCTATACCCAGCAATACACTTAAAGCTTGAAAAAACAACTTTGAACCAAGCATACCAAGAGCAATCCCTATTACAATTGCGATTACACCTAAAATCATTTGCTCTAGTATAATCATACGGCCAAGCTGTGCTTTTGTCCCACCTATTAATGTTAATAAACCGAACTCCTTTTTTCTTGCTCGTAAAAACGTTGAATTCGCATATAAAATAAAGAGTGCCGAAAAGATGACAACGATATAGTTCATAGATTCTAACCCTTTTGTAATCATCGTCTTCATGCTAATATTTCCGCTCACTACATCTGGATGATAAATGAAGGAAGCATACATAAAAAATACTAAAATCGATAAACAACTACTAATAAGAAAGGCTTTATAATTACGCCAATTTCCTTTTACATTATTAAGCGCGAGCTGGCGAAAGTTCATGATATTCTCCTCCTAGCATCGCAAGTACGTCTAAAATTTCTTGGAAAAAGGCTTGTTTTGTTTTTCCTTTATGAATTTCCGAGAAGATTTCTCCATCGCGGATAAAGAGAATACGCTCGCAATAGCTAGCGGCTACTGGATCATGCGTTACCATCGCAATCGTTACTTTCTTTTTCTCATGTAAATCTTGCAGTGCGCCCATTAATGATTTTGCTGATTTAGAGTCTAAGTTTCCTGTTGGTTCATCTGCTAAGATTAATGTCGGTTCATGAATAATGGCACGCGCAGCTGCGGCACGTTGTTGCTGTCCACCTGAAACTTCATATACTTTTTTATTTAAAATTCCTTCGATATTTAAAAACTTCGCAATTTCAAGTATTTTCGTATCAATTTCCTTCACAGGACGTTTCGCCATAACAAGTGGCAAAATAATATTTTCTTTAATCGATAACGTATCAAGCAAATTAAAGTCTTGGAAGATAAAGCCTAAGTGCGTACGACGAAATTCTGCTAGTTTTGCTGCACGCATTTGGCTAATTTCTTCACCATTCACATAAACATGACCTGATGTTTGTTTATCAATTGTTGCTAATAAATTAAGAAGCGTTGTTTTCCCGCTTCCTGAAGGCCCCATAATCCCTACAAATTCGCCTTCTTCAATTTTAAAATTTATATCATGTAAAGCGGTCGTTGCCACTGAACCTTTTGATTGGTACACCTTCGTTAACCCTTTTACTTCAAGAACACTCATTTCTAATCCCCCTATGTGTTTTCTTCTTACATTTACTATAAGAAAAATGAGAAAAAGAAACGAGTGATTTCCCTTACAAAACCATTTGTTATCTTACAATTTTGTCATTTTTCTCATCAATGCATGATATTCTTCGTCTTTTGCAAATTTGAATGTAAATGTTGTACCTTCGCCTTCTGTTGATTGCACGTAAATTCCGTGATGAAGATTATCACAAATTTCTTTCGTAATATATAAGCCCATCCCCGTTGCTTCCCTCGTTTTTCGACCATTTATCCCAGTAAAGAACGGATCAAATATTCGCTTTACATCTTGCTTCGGAATACCAATTCCATTATCACGAATATGTAATAAAATCTTCTGATCCTTCTCCTCTATTCGAAACTGAATTTCTTTTTTATCCGCTTGTGAGATTTTTGTGTACTTAATTGCATTCACTACAATTTGACTAATTGCGATACTAATCCACTTTCTATCAGATGCAACCATACAAGTATCTTCTTCAAACATTAATTTCGGATATACAGAAGATTGAATGAAAGACTTTCGATTTTGATTAATAATATCTCGAACGACATCTATGACATTTACTACTTCTACTTTATAATCTTTCGCAAACTGCTCTAGCCTTGCCATATGTAATGCTAAATCTAAACCATTTAAAATACGGTTATTTTCTTCCCGAATACTTTCAACTGTTTCCCTTGCTTCACGGTGCGCTTTGCCAAATTTCTGCAACAATAATTCAATAACTGATACCGGTGTTTTCATTTGATGAATCCATTGGTTCATGAAAATCATTTGCTGCTGTTCTTTCGTATGCTGCTTATGAATCTCATTCATATATTGCTGTCTCAGCAAAGTGAATGCTTCTACAATCATTTCTTGTTCCGATGTATAAGAAGCGTCAACGAGTAAAGAGTCATGTAACGTATGCCCATCAGCAATATATTGTTCTATTCTTTTTAAAAACACGCTACGTTTTCGATAATCATACATGAGGTATACGAGAAACAAGACTACCCCTAATAAAAGTCCATATAACCACGTACTCCAGTCAAGTGACTTCTTTTCTAAAAGACTTTGTAACTGTAATACGAGCCCAAATAAGCAAAGACTTACAATATAAGAAAGGATTAAAGGAAAACGATCCATGAGGTAACTTCTAAGCTTCATATCCATCTCCCCAGTCTGTAAGAAGCGCATAACCATACCCACGTTTTGTCACAATTGCATTTTTGATTCCAAGCTCCTCTAATTTCTTCCTCACGCGTTTTACGTTCACAGTTAATGTATTATCATCAACAAAAGCTACTTCATCCCATAGCGCCTCTAATAACTCTTCACGCATTACATATTGATTGGCCTGTTTCATTAAACATTCGAGTAAATAAAACTCATTTTTTGTAAGTTCAGTTTGTTGTCCTTTCCACTCTACTATATGTTGCGACGGAAAAAGTAATAGCCCATTAACACCTAAACAATCGCTTTCTGTTGATGAAGCATACTCACCGTATCCGCGGCGCAGTGCACTCTTTACCTTTGCCATTACGACGTCTAAATGGAACGGTTTTGTAATATAATCATCCCCACCATTTTCAATGGCCATCACTTGATCCATTTCTCCTGTTCTTGCAGAAACGAAAATAATCGGCGCATTTGATACTGTACGAATTTGGCGGCACCAATAGAAGCCATCAAAGTACGGTAAATTAATATCAAGTAACACTAAATGAGGATTTACTTTTACGAACTCGTCTTTTATTTGACGTAAATCGGTCGCCCTGAATGATTGATATCCATATCTTTCTAAATGTTCCTCTAATATTTCTGCAATCTTTTCGTCATCTTCTACAATAAATACTTTATACATTTTTCCCCATCCTTTTATTTCAATAAATTCACTCCTTTTTCCATTATAAAAAAGACTGCCGTATTTTGGCAGTCTTAATCGATAAATTCAAATTCATATTCAAGAATTTTTACAATGTCGCCGTCTTTTGCACCGCGTGCACGAAGAGCTTCATCGATACCCATACCACGCATTTGACGAGCGAAACGACGTACAGATTCATCACGCGAGAAGTCTGTCATCTTGAATGTTTTCTCAATGTCATAACCAGAAATAACAAACGTACCGTCGCTTTCACGTGTAATTTCAAATTTAACACCTTCAGTTTCAAACTTGTACATTACACTTGCTTCAGATTCGTCTACAACCTCGTGTACTGGGAATTCTGGTGTCGTTTCTAATAAGTTTGCTACTTCAAATAATAGATCACGAACACCTTGCTTTGTTACTGCAGAGATTGGGAAGATTTTCACTTCGTCTCCCACTTTTTCTTTAAATGCTTGTAAGTTCTCTTCTGCATCTGGCATATCCATTTTGTTTGCAACAACAACTTGTGGACGCTCTGTTAAACGCAGATTATATTCTTTTAATTCATTATTAATTGTTACATAATCCTCATATGGCTCACGGCCTTCTAAACCAGACATATCAATCACATGCACGATAACACGTGTACGCTCAATATGACGTAAGAATTGGTGTCCAAGTCCAACGCCGGCATGTGCTCCTTCAATTAATCCAGGAAGGTCAGCCATAACGAAGCTGCGGTTATCGCCTGTCTCAACAACACCTAGGTTTGGAACGATTGTTGTAAAGTGATATTCTGCAATTTTCGGACGCGCTGATGATACAACGGATAATAATGTTGATTTACCTACGCTTGGGAATCCAACAAGTCCAACATCCGCTAATACTTTTAATTCTAAGATTACATCACGTTCTTGACCTGGTTCCCCGTTCTCAGCGATTTCTGGTGCTGGGTTCGTCGGTGTTGCAAAACGTGAGTTACCACGGCCACCACGACCACCTCTTGCGATAACTGCTGATTGCTCATGCGTTACTAAATCCGCAAGAATTTGACCAGTTGCCTCATCTTTTACAACTGTTCCTGGTGGAACTTTTACGATTAAATCGTCAGCTTTACGACCATGTTGCCCTTTGCTCATCCCGTGTTGACCACGATCAGCTTTGAAATGACGTTGGTAGCGGAAGTCCATTAATGTACGTAAGCCTTCGTCAACAACGAAAACAACATCTGCACCTTTACCACCATCGCCACCTGCTGGGCCACCTTTTGGAACATACTTCTCACGACGATACGCAACCATTCCGTTACCACCGTCGCCGCCTTTTACATATATCTTGACCTGATCTACAAACATTATTTCACCACACTTTTTTCAATTGGTTGTAATATAACCGAGACTTCATCGTCTCGCACTGTATAAGAAATGGAATACCATTCATTGTTTTGGTTTGTAAGCCACGTTTGTAGTTCTTCTACATCCGTTAGCTTGCCACGAAAATCAAAAAAGAAACGAGCATTCTCCGCGTCACATTCAATTGTGATACAAACATAATTTTCAACATAAACGTCTAAACTATGCTGAAGCATTGAGAAAAACTGATTCGTCCATGTACAAACCGCCTCATCGAAATGAGATAAGTTATGTAATTCCCCTAATACTTCGTACTCCAATAAGCACGGTTGCTGTTTCCAATTATATGTTAAAATCCATTCTGAAAATAAAGGCATCGATAGCCCCATCAGATTGGATTCTTGTCTCGCTTCTTGGACAAAACGATCGATGAGCCCATGAATCTCTTCCACTCTTCCAAGGGAAAGGTTTCCTTTAATCATCTGCATACGATTGAGCCAATCATGTCTCGAATGGCGCAGCGCATCTATAATTGTCCATTTTTCTTTCATTCAGATACCCCTTAATATAGAAAAACTCTAACCTGCACCCAGGTTAGAGCTTTCCGTGAGTTTCTTATGCTTCTTGAGCAACAGGATATACGCTCACTTGTTTGCGGTCACGGCCAAGACGCTCGAAGCGTACTACGCCGTCAACTTTCGCGTATAAAGTGTCATCGCCACCACGACCAACGTTAACACCTGGATAAATTTTTGTACCGCGTTGACGGTAAAGAATTGAACCACCTGAAACCATTTGACCATCTGCGCGTTTAGCACCAAGACGTTTTGACTGAGAGTCACGACCGTTCTTTGTACTACCTACACCTTTCTTAGATGCGAAAAACTGAAGATCTAATCTTAACATACGTTACACCTCCTGCACTTTTTCTATTAAACGGATATACTTTCCGTAATCAAGTTCAATCGTCTTAAGCGAAACAACTAATCCTTCTAAAAGTGTTTGTGCTTTTTCCATCGCATGAACGTCTAAATCATTAGGCAATTCATACGTTAAGAATCCGCCATCACTTCCGAGTTCAATAGTTGCCTGCACACTACAAAGTACTTCCACTGCATTTATAGATCCAAACACAACCGCAGTTGTTGCAGCACAGACAAGATCTTGTCCATGCGGCGCATAATCGGCATGTCCGGTCATTTTAAATGATTGGATACTTCCTAATTTCGTGCGACATATCGTAACTTTAATCATCTTAACCAGAATTAAGCGTTGATTGCTTCAATCACTAGCTTAGTGTAAGGTTGACGATGACCTTGTTTTTTACGATTGTTCTTTTTCGCTTTGTATTTGAAAACGATGATTTTCTTAGCGCGACCTTGTTTTTCAACTTTCGCAGTAACTGTTGCACCTTCTACAACTGGGCTACCAACTTTCACGTTTTCGCCACCAACGAAAAGAACTTTGTCAAAAGTAACAGTTTCACCAGCTTCAGCATCTAATTTCTCAATGTAGATTTCTTGACCAGCTTCAACTTTGATTTGTTTTCCACCTGTTTCGATAATTGCGTACATACTTGCACCTCCTCATAATTACTAAGACTCGCCAAAACGAGGTAGACATAGAATGTCTTTTGAGAACCTGTCTTGTGCGGTTGTAGTATATAGCAGTTTAGGTGCTATAAACTATAACATAGAGATGTTATCATGAAACATGGACTATTGTCAATAAATGTTCTGCTAACTATTTTTTCCGATTCATGATTTCTTTCTTCGTTCCAAATCGAACAATCCTATACTTCTCAGTTTCTTCATCTGTGAAATAAATTTGAAATGGTATATTTTTTTGCAATTCTTTTTGTAAAAATATTTTTTGTACTTCTTTTGACGCTGCAATTAACACCGCTTCGTCTTCTACATGGTTATATGTAATAAGCTCTCTTTCTAGCTCATATGCAATTGTTTCATTTGAAATGACGTACCCTGTCGTTTTGCACTGCGAACAGTCTTCTAGTAATACGTCACGCAGCGAGTGTTTCTTACGCTTACGTGTCATTTCTAAAATACCTAGCTCTGTAAACCCAAGAACACGTGTATATGTACGATCCCTTTGTAAAGAAGAAATGAGTCTTTCTCTTACCTTCTCTTTATCTTCTTGTTTTTTCATATTAATGAAGTCAATTAAAATCATACCACCAATATCACGAAGCCTTAATTGACGAGCAATTTCTTCCGCAGCTATTTCATTCGTCCGTAATACCGTATCTTGCAAATTCTGCTTTCCAGTAAATTTACCAGTGTTCACATCAATAACTGTCATTGTTTCCATTTGCTCTATGATTAAATAAGAACCATTTGGTAACCACACTATTTTTTGCAGTGCTTTTTCAATTTCGCGATCTACACCATAGTGACTAAACATAGAAGTTTTTTCATTGTAAAACGAAACTTTTTCTTTTCCTACTTTTTCTTGCAATTCTGGTACTATACTGTGTGTATCTACAATTACTTTTTCAATTGTTTCAATCGGATTTTCTTTAAATACGCGATCTAAAAAAGTAGCTGGACGATGGAGTAATAATGGTGCCTTGCCCCAGTCTTCTTTTCTTTTTAATTCTTTAAACAAATCTTGAAAATGTTGCATTTCAAGTTGCACTTCATCGATTGCACCTTTGTCACAAGCTGAACGGAAAATATATCCTCCCGTTCCCCCTACTTGAATTTCAAGCAATTGTTGTCGTTTCTTATAATTTTTTATTTTCCGGGAAACAGCACGCATCTCGTCATAAGGCATATACACGACATATTTCCCGGTAAATTCTACATTCGCTGTTAATTTTGGACCTTTTGTATCAATTGCTTCTTTTACCACTTGTACGAGCAATGCCTGTCCTTCATGCACTCGATATACTGATGGAACATCATCATATGAAAGATAGGCATGTTTTTCTAAACCGATATTGACAAATGCTGCATTCATCCCCGCAATCGTCCGTACGACGCGTCCCACATAAATATGCCCAACAATCTCTTGCTCTTGATTTCGTTGCCATAAAAGTTCAACAATCTCTTGTTTTTCCTCTACAGCAACCCGTTTTTCCGAACCAGTATAGTTGATGTATAACGTCTTCAAAATACTTTCCTCACTTTTTTATTTTCTTTTCCTCTTACAATATAAAAGGTTAGTGTCATCGTCAACACTAACCGATTAATTCTGCTACAGATGAAGTTGTTCGTTTTTCAGTAAAATACGCATAAAGCAATTCATTTTCATCCAATGTATAATGTTCTTTATATTTACCATGAACGATAATCGAGTGCTTATATCCTCTCCGAAACTTTGTAAAAATCGTATATAATCGATCTTCTGTTTTCACCTCAATGGGAGCAATTTTTTCAATATCTCGCTTGTTCCCATAATAACGTTCTAGTAAAAAACGTATAAACGCATAGCGCCGTTGCTTCCATTCTTGATATAAAGAAATAGCTAAAAACAGAAGAAGCACCCACATCATAATATTATTACTATTCCAAAGGAGTTGCCATCCTAATATTACACTAAAAAAAACACATGATATTTTCATCATCTTCTCATGCGCCTGTAAATAAGGAAATTGATGCGATAAAATATTAAACAATACTTTCCCACCATCTAGTGGCCAAATTGGTAATAAATTAAACCCTAGAATAATTACATTGTTCCATACAAAAAAATGATACAGGTCCTCACTAACCCATCCTGTCCTAGCCAAGACATAAGCTAGCCCAATCATCCACACATGTTGAATAGGTCCCGCTATTACAACGACTAATTCTTCCTTTAACGACTTATTCCCATGTTCCTCAAGCTCCGCCACGCCGCCAAACGGCAAAAGTTTTATTTGCTTAATTCTCCATTTATAATGCGCGGCTGCGAAGGCGTGCCCAAGTTCGTGAATCAGAACGATACAAAATAAAAGTAGTAATTCTTTAAAACGCGCTGTAAAAATTCCAATAGCTATAATTCCCCAAAACAGTGGATGCACTGTAATTTTTGACAATACTTCACTATATTTATTCAAATGAAATCACCTGAATCGGATCGATAAATTTTTCATTCTTTTTGATTGCAAAATAGAACTTACCATTCTTGTTATCTACACTGCTCCCAACTGTTCCAATCCTTTGTTTCTTTTCAACATAATCATATAATTTTACAGATGTCTCACCTAAATTTCCATACCAGGATTCCGTACCATCTGCATGTTGGATCTCAACTATATTCCCAAATCCCTCTTTCTTACCAGCGAAGATGACAACCCCTTCATTTACAGATTCAACAGCTGTATTCGTAGCTGTTTGTACAAATACACCTTGGCCATCTTTTTGAAAACTTTGCATGACTTTCCCTGAAGCTGGAACTGCATAATCTTTTTGCTGCGCCGATTGCTTCTTTTCATTTGCAGATAGAAAGGCGAGCGGTTTTCCAAATTGATCTTCGTACCATTTAGATACAGTAGCAAACTGAAATTCTTCTTGCATAACTTGTTTTACAACCGTTTTTGCTCCATCAAAAGAAGCCGGTGCATTTTTAAATAAAATAGCCACCGAGAGAACGAGAATTGCCGCTAATAAAAATTTAAATAAAAATACTTCCTTTCGAAAAAGAGGATGCACCTCTTTTTCACCTTCTTCAATGAACATCGTTTCTCCATCAAAGTTTCCTTCTGAAAAATACTGTTCTTCCTCGAGCCTCTCTTGTTCTTCTTTTCTCTTTGCAATCCGTTTTTTAATCTCTTCTACACGTCTATTCTTCATCCTGTCCCCTTCCTTTTGCCACCTCTTCTTGCGAGAAGCAAGTAAAGTGAAACTTCTAGTAAATAAAAGTTCTCTATTTTCTAAACTTTATACAGTTTGTACATGTGTATGAACCCTGAAGGGAAGATATTCATGAGAAGAAAAAAAGAAAGCACCTCGCATACATGCGAAGTGCTTTTAACGAATTCCAAAGAAATTCTTTACTTTTGTAAATACGGATACTTTTTCTTGCTCAAACGCTTGTAAAGGTACAGATTCACCTAACAAACGTCTTGCAATATTCCGATAAGCTAATGCTGCTTTTCCACTCGGCTGCAATGCTACAGGCTCTCCTGTATTTGTAGCACGAATAACTTCATCATCATCTTCGACTACTCCAAGTAGTTCAATTGAAAGTGTACGTACAATTTCATCTACATCTAACATATCCTGCTCATGCAACATATGGCTACGTACACGGTTGATGACAAGTTTTGGTGGTTCGATATCTTCTTTTTCTAAAAGCCCGATAATACGATCCGCATCGCGCATAGAAGATACTTCAGGTGTCGTTACAACAATTGCTTTATCTGCACCTGCCACTGCATTTTTGAATCCCTGCTCAATACCAGCAGGACAATCAATTAATATGTAATCATAGTCTTGACGTAATACCTGTATTAATTCATCCATTTGTTCAGGTGTTACCGCTGATTTATCACTCGTTTGTGCTGCAGGTAATAAATAAAGCTCATCAAAGCGCTTATCTTTAATAAGAGCCTGAGGTAAACGACAACGACCTTCGACGACATCAACAAGATCAAATACAATACGGTTTTCTAGCCCCATTACTACGTCTAAATTTCTTAGACCAATATCCGTGTCAATTAAGCAAACCTTTTTCCCGGATAATGCTAGGGCTGTACCAATGTTTGCAGACGTTGTAGTTTTTCCTACTCCGCCTTTTCCAGATGTAATTACTATTGCCTCTCCCACAGCTATACAATTCCCCTTTCTAACTTTGTTAAATTAGGTCTAAGATGAGTGAGAAGTTGCAGGCGATCGACAACAATGTGATTGTTCTCATTAATATACGCACATTCTGCCGTCTCTGCTCCGTCTTCTTTCTCTTCCGGAGCCCGCATTGTCACATCACTAATTCGAAGTTGCATCGGATTCATAACAGATGCCGCAATTACAGCATCTGTATCCCCATAATATCCTGCATGTGCAATACCTCGTAATGATCCAATGACAAAAATATTTCCCCCAGCGATAACCGTTCCGCCTGGATTAACATCTCCAATTAATAATAAATTTCCTTTTACATGCAATACTTGACCTGAGCGAACAATTTTGGAAACAGGGACAATTTCTGTTTCTTCTTTCCACGCTATTGCTTCAGCTTTCGTGATAACATCGCTCTCAATTGAATCCACAACAAGATTTTTTTTATTCCGAATCAAAGTGCGAATTTCTTCTTGCTGCACATCTGTCAAATAGCGATTGCCAACTTTAACATGTACTTCGATTAATGAACGTCCATCACCATCGTAATAGTGAGTGGAAAGTTTTTCGTCCAGTTCTTGCAGTAATTCAGAAAATGAACAGCAATCATCTAAATGTAATGTCAGTCCATCTTTTGTCCCTTTTATCGTTACATTTTGTTGCTTTTTTTCTTCCACTAAAGTTCACCCCAACGATTCAATTCGACATAAAATCAGAAAATCCTTTTTTCTTTTTCTTCCATCGCTTTTGAAAGACGCACAAGATATCGTCTCAGTGGGAAACAAACTAGCAATAAGAAAATGCCATTTAACAATAAAGTAGAAAGGAGACGATCTGAGAAAAAGATATGCGCTGGTACGTGAATGCGACCTAGCAACGTTAAAAATCCATATACATAATATTCTAATGCCACAATACCCGTTAATATAATGAAAGAAAGAATGAATAAATTCAATTGCAATACTCTCATCGTACTATACACAAGATACGCTAAAATTGGATAAGCAAATATATATACACCAACAAGTTCTGTATATACAGTATCAAATAAAAATCCAAATAATAGCCCATAGTAAATACCTTGTAAAGGACTAAAATAAACAGTAATAAAACATAGTACAATCATAAAGAAATGCGGAGCTGCAATACTGTCTTTCCAAAATAATTCCGTTGGAACTACGGTAGAAAACATATTTTCGAATAAAAACACAAAAAGAAGCAGCAGAGGAAGAATTGCTCTTTTTAAAATAGCCATATCTTCTCCCCCTTACTGTTCTAACGCTGCTGAGGGCATAACTCTTTTTGTAACCATAACATGGTCTACATCATTTAAATCCGCAGCAGGTTTTACGTAAGCTGTTTGTGTTAATCCATATTCATCTGGTGCAACATCTACAATTTTCCCAATTACTAACCCTTTCGGGAAGATATCACTTAATCCTGATGTTACAACCGTTTGATCTTTTTCTACTTTTACATCAGATGGAATCTTTGTGAAAACAAGAGTTTGTTTTTCTTTGTCATATCCTTCAATCAATCCAAAAATACGCTCTTGTCCTTCTACTACAGCAGAAATACGATTTGTTCGATTCAGTGAGCTCAGCAATTCTACTGTTGACGTAAATTGAGACACGCTTTTCACACGCCCAACTAAACCTTTCGCAGTCATAACTGCCATATCTTTTTGGATACCTTGCTGTGCTCCTTTATCAATTGCAATCAAGTCATACCATTTATCCGGATTACGCTGAATAACAGTAGATTGAATCGGTTTGTAATCTCTAAGTGAATCTTTTTTGTCAATTACCTCACGTAACTTTTCATTATCTTTTTTTAAATCTTTTACTTCAACGGATAACTTAGCATACTTATCTAATTTTTCTTTTAATGTTTTATTTTCTTCATACGTGCGCTTTACATCTTCTACGTTCTCAAAGAACCCGGCAACATAATTCGCTGGCTTTTGGAATACACGTTCTACAACACCGACAGTATCTTTTACAAACTGCTCTGGCCATGTTAGACTTTTTCGTTCTTTCAATGAGATTCCAATCAATGCCACGAGAAGAATAATACTAACTAGCAAAACAATTAATCTTTTGTTTAAGAAAAACTGTGGCACGTTCACACCCTCTTAATTTCATTGATTTTTATTTTGGAATATTATCGAGCAGTTTTGAAAAGATCGATATTATCTAAAGCTTTACCTGTTCCAATCGCTACACAGTCAAGCGGATTTTCTGCAACAAGAACTGGCATTTTCGTTTCTTCACTAATTACTTTATCCAAGTTACGAAGTAATGCACCACCGCCTGTTAACACAATTCCACGGTCCATAATATCCGCCGCTAATTCAGGTGGTGTTTTTTCTAATGTATTTTTCACTGATTCAACGATTGCCTCTACTGTGTCTTTTAATGCATCAGCAATCTCTTCAGGTTTAATTAATACTGTTTTTGGTAAACCACTTACTAAATCACGACCACGGATTTCCATTGGCTCAACACCTTCTGGCTCGCCAGCAGACCCGATTTCCATTTTTAATGCCTCTGCTGTTCTTTCCCCAATCATTAAGTTGTAGCTCTTCTTAATGTATTGAATGATAGAATCATCCATGTCATCACCAGCAACACGAACAGATTGACTTGTTACAATCCCACCTAAAGAAATAATTGCAACTTCTGTAGTACCGCCACCGATATCAACAACCATACTACCCGTTGGTTCCCAAACAGGTAAATTTGCGCCGATTGCTGCTGCAAATGGCTCTTCAATTGGATATGCATCGCGCGCGCCTGCTTGACGAGTTGCATCGATTACTGCACGTCTTTCTACAGCAGTAATACCAGATGGTACACATACCATTACATAAGGCTTACGAGAGAAAAATCCATTTGATTTTTGCGCTTGTTGAATATAGTATTTCATCATTGTCGCTGTTGTTTCGTAGTCAGCGATTACACCATCTTTCATAGGGCGAAGAGCCACTACGTTTCCTGGTGTACGACCAATCATTTGTTTCGCATCGCTACCAACTGCAACGATTTGTTTTGAATCTGTTTGCAAAGCTACAACTGAAGGTTCACGTAAAACTACACCTTTTCCCTTCACATATACAAGCGTATTCGCTGTTCCTAAATCAATTCCAAGATCACGAGTAAAACCACCAAATCCAAACATGTCATCTATCTTCCTTTCTCATTTTCACGGACTCATTTTCTTACTTTATATTTATAATAAAACAGTACGTTTTTATATTTTCTATCCTTTATTGTAAGCGAATGCCTACAAAAAACTCATAAATCACATTATAAAACAAAATAAGTAAAAAGAATAGTCTTAAATATGACCTTTTTCTTTTAAACTCACGAATTTATGGTCACCTATAATAATGTGATCAAGGACTTCAATTCCAATAATCCTCCCGCACTCTACCAATCGTTTTGTCACTTCAATGTCTTCACGACTCGGCGTAGGATCACCTGAAGGGTGGTTATGCAGACATATAATAGAGGCTGCTGCGCGGCGAAAAGCTTCTTTAAAAACCTCGCGAGGATGCACAATTGAGGCATTTAGACTCCCAATAAACACAGTCTGCCGATGCATAACTTGATTTTTCGTATTTAAGTATAAACAAACAAAGTGCTCTTGTTGTAAAAAACGCATCTCTTCCATCATATAACTAGCGCAATCTTCTGGACTCCGAATACTATATCGATTTTGGTACTCTAAACGCACCATTCTCCTTCCTAGTTCAAAAGCAGCGATTAACTGGGAGGCCTTTGCTACTCCTACACCATGAATGCTTGTAATCTCTTCTATTGTAGCATCTTTCAACATTCGTAATCCGTCAAAATGATATAAAATTTGATCCGCTAATGTTAGAACAGACTCTTCTTTAGAACCCGTTCTAAGTAACACTGCAAGAAGTTCACGATTCGATAAATTGCTTGCCCCTTCTACTAATAAACGCTCCCGTGGTTGTTCTTCTTTCAAAACATCACGAATACCGTTCATATTTTCACTCCTTTTTCAATCTTTCGCAAAGAAAACCCCATGCAATTTTACGCATGGGATGCATCACTATCGAACTGTTTTAATTCACGAACAAGACGTGCAATTGGTAATCCGACTACACTGTAGTAATCTCCTTGAATATGTTGAACAAAGATGGAACCTTTTCCTTGAATACCGTAACTTCCAGCCTTATCCAGCGGTTCTTTCGATGCAATATACGCATCAATTTCTTCTTCTGTTAACTCCCAAAATGTAACTTCTGTACGCTCATAGAAAGTTACTGTTTTTTCTTTTGCAATAAGCGCAACACCTGTATATACTTCATGTGTTTTTCCTGATAATAGTTGCAACATTTCTTTTGCCTCCGCTTCATCAGAAGGCTTACCAAGAATACGTGATTCATATGTAACAATTGTATCTGCACCTAATACCACACAATCACCATGATTTTCGGCTACAGCAGATGCTTTTTGCAAGGCAAGTGACATCACAATATCAGCAGGTGATGAATACGCACCGATGGTTTCTTCTATTTCACTTACAACAATTTCAAATGGTACATCTGCTAGTTCAAGTAATTCCTTTCGGCGTGGTGACCCAGATGCTAAAATAAGTTTTTTCATGTGTTCTCCTTTCTTACATAAAGCAGAAAAATATAGCTTGATCGTATCAAACAAGTACCTTTCCGACAAATTGTAAAAATATCATTTTCTTTTTAGGAAATGATATTTTCTTACTATAGAGTTATATCTGCTATAGTAAGAAAACATTTCTATAGATATATAATCCAAAAGAAGAGAAAGAAGTATACACACTTCTTCCTTCTTCCTTCTTCCTCCTTACTCCTTACTCCTTACTCCTTACTCCTTACTCCTTACTCCTTACTCCTTACTCCATTATCCTACTCTTTTGCTTTTTGCGAAACCACTTTTTCATAAGAAAGCAAACCATCAATAATAACTTGATTCAATTTAGCTACTGCTTCTTTATCAGTCTTTCCTTCTTTTATTGTTTGTACAGCTACTGATGCATACGTATATATTTTTTTTACATCCTCACGCTTAATTGATTTCCCCTCTTTTTCAATTGCCTTCCATTCCTTTTCAATCGTTTCTATTTCTTTTGGATTACTTTTACTTCCAGGTTGTATACTAGTCGAGTATTTTACAAAATGAATGTATAATGGCTGCAACTTACTTAACAATGGACCAGATTCTTTGTCACTTTTCAGCAATGCCCGATCTGTAATTTCCCATTTCTTTTTCAAAACTGATACACCATCTTTCTTATATTGTCCAATTAATTTATCTACGGATTGCTCGTCACTAGAAATTCCAACTACAAGTGAATACTTGTCATCATTTGGTTTAATAGCTGCTACGCCCCCATTATCTTTCCACTCCTGAGTAGCTGCCTGTCCCTTTTCTTCAGAAGAATAGAGACCTCCTTGCACGAAATATAAAGTGATTGGTTCTAAAGCAGATGCACTCCCCACCTTTGGTTTTTCTTCTTTTTTCTCTTCAGCCGTTACTTCTTTTTGCTCTGCTTCATTATTCTTTTCTCCACTTGTTACTGTAGCTTCCCGAGCTGTACCTTGTCCCGTTAACAAGTGAAGCATTCCCATCCCTAACATTGTGCCAATGATAATCGCAGTAGTAACTGTAAAAATAAGTATATTACTCCATTTCTTTCGATGCTGCCGGATAGATGGTAACTTGTTTTTTTGAAATGGCACTACATTTTGTGACGTTTCACTATCAACTACCATCCAATCAAATTCTTCTTTTTCTTTCTTCTTTTCTTCATACTTTGCTTCCGTTCCATTTACCTTAACCGAGATTGTTCGTGATTGCTTGTCCATACCCTCACACCTCACCTCTTATCATTGTCCGCATCATATCATATTCATTTCACAAAAAAACGAGATATTTGTCAGAGGGATTCGTCAAATTGCCCCATATAGTTATCTTATATGTATGCATTTGACTTCATTTGTAGAACAAAAAACTAGGACAGCAGTTGCTGTCCTAGTTTCTTTCACGAATGTATTTTCGAACTTCTGAAATAAAGTAAAGTGATCCCGTTATGATAAAAACGTCATTTTCTTGAAGATCATTTATCTTTGCATCAACAGCTTCTTTCCAATTCTCAAAAACTTGTTTTGTTTCCTTATGCGAGTAGGCTGCAAGCTCCTCAGCAGAAATCGCACGATCAAATGTGAATGTTGTAAAAATCATTTCATCTGCAATTGTTTCTAATTGTCCTACCATATTATCTAGCTGTTTATCACCAAGGGCAGTAAATAAAACAATGACGTTTTTATCGTTATAATGAGCTTCTACTGTTTTCACAAGGCTTGCAATTCCTTCAGGGTTATGGGCACCATCTATAATGACGTCAGGATTACTTTGTAACCGTTCAAATCGGCCAATCCAATATGCTTCACTTAATCCTGTGCAAATATGCTCTTCCTCCATTAAGAATGATAGGTATGTTTTAAGATACATAACCCCCATCAGTGCTAATGCTGCATTTCCGACTTGATGGCTTCCTTTCATCGAAATCTGAACTTCCTCAAATGAAGCAAACGGACAAGAAAAATCAAAATGCTCTCCATCTTCATCTGAACGCTGATGAACAGCTATAAATTGCTTTCCAAGTTCATAAAGGTTTGCATTTTTTCCTTTGGCAACCTTTTGAATAACCTCAAGTGCTTCTTCATCCTGCACGCCTGTAATAACAGGAACACCCGATTTAATAATTCCCGCCTTTTCATACGCAATTTCCGCTAACGTATTCCCTAAAATATGCATATGATCATGGCCGATATTTGTAATAATCGTCAGAACTGGATAAACCACATTTGTAGAATCAAAACGACCACCAAGCCCTGTTTCAAACAAGACGATGTCACAGAAATTCATTTTACCGAAATAGCAGATTGCCATTACTGTAATAATTTCAAACTCCGTTGCTTCTCCTAAATTTGTTTCATCTAATTTTTCTACAACTGGTTTGACCATATTTACAAGTTCAATAATCTCTGTATCTGCAATTGGTTTTCCATTCACACCAATTCGTTCATTAAATGTTTCAATATATGGAGACGTAAATGTCCCGACCTTATATTTTCCCGCCTCTAACATATAACGCATATATGTTAAAGTTGAACCTTTGCCATTTGTTCCTGCAAGATGAACACATTTTATATGACGCTCAGGATTTCCAAGTTCCTCTAGCATCCACTGCATTCTTTCTAATCCTGGCTTAATGCCAAACTTTAATCGGCTATGAATCCAGCTTATTGCTTCTTCGTATGTATGTACCACGCTTGCCTTTCCCCTTTCAAAAAACAACCTTCTTAATCCTATTATACGCAAATAAAAGAGACTCACCAATATGGTGAATCTCTTTAAAACGATTTTTATTTTTAAAGATCAGCTAGACGTTGACGAACTGCTTCGCGTTTTTCTAAGTAATCTTGTTCTTTCGCACGCTCTCCTTCAATAACTGCTGCTGGAGCTTTTGCTACGAAACCTTGGTTTGCAAGTTTCTTCTGTACGCGTTCTACCTCTTTATCAAACTTCTCAAGTTCTTTTTCAAGGCGTGCTTTCTCTTCATCAAGATTGATAAGATCAGCTAACGGTAAGAATAACTCTGCACCTGATACGATTGCCGTCATCGCTTTTTCTGGCGCTTGTAAATCCGTCTTAATTGTTAATTCGCTTGGATTACAGAAACGCTCGATGTAAGAGCTGTTTTTCGTAAGCTGTGCTAATACTGCTTCGTCTTTTGCTTTAATTTGCAATTGAACTTTTTTGCTCATTGGCGTATTTACTTCAGCACGAATGTTACGAACAGAGCGAATGATATCAACAAGAAGGTGCATTTCTGCCGCTGCTTCTTTGTCTTGTAAATCTTCTCGAACTGTTGGCCACGCTGCTACTGTAATAGATTCACCTTCATGAGGTAAGTGCTGCCAAATTTTCTCTGTTACGAATGGCATGAATGGGTGTAATAAACGCATCGTTTGATCTAATACATATGCTAAAACAGAACGAGTTGTTTTCTTCGCCGCTTCATCTTCGCCATATAACGGAAGTTTCGCCATTTCAATGTACCAGTCACAGAAATCGTCCCAAATGAAGTTGTATAACGCACGGCCAGCTTCACCAAATTCATACTTATCCATGTTACGTGTTACACTTTCAATTGTTTCATTTAAGCGAGTTAAAATCCACTTATCTGCAACTGATTTTTCACCAGTTAAATCGATATCTTCATATTTCATATCATCCATGTTCATTAATACGAAACGAGACGCGTTCCAAATTTTATTGATGAAGTTCCAAGTAGATTCTACTTTCTCCATGCTGAAGCGTAAATCTTGACCTGGCGCACTTCCTGTTGATAAGAAGAAGCGCATCGCATCTGCACCGTACTTCTCGATAACTTCCATTGGATCAATACCGTTACCAAGAGATTTACTCATTTTACGTCCTTGCTCATCGCGAACAAGACCATGAATTAATACGTCTTTAAATGGACGCTCTCCTGTAAACTCTAAACCTTGGAAAATCATACGAGATACCCAGAAGAAGATGATGTCATAACCAGTTACAAGTGCATCTGTTGAATAGTAACGTTTGAAGTCTGCTGCATCTTCATTTGGCCAACCAAGTGTTGAGAATGGCCATAATGCTGAGCTAAACCATGTATCAAGTACATCATTGTCTTGATTCCAGTTTTCAATATCTGCTGGTGCTTCTGTACCTACGTATACTTCACCAGTTTCTTTATGATACCAAGCTGGAATGCGATGTCCCCACCATAATTGACGAGAAATACACCAGTCATGAATGTTTTCCATCCAGCGTAAGTATGTGTTCTCGAAACGATCTGGTACGAACGTTACTTTCTCTTCTTCTTTTTGTTGTAATGCAACTGCCTTTTCTGCAAGTGGTGCCATTTTTACGAACCATTGTGTTGATAAGTAAGGCTCAACAACCGCTCCGCTACGCTCACTATGACCAACCGCATGCATATGAGGCTCAATTTCTACTAATACGCCTGCTTCTTGCAAGTCTTTTACTAATTGCTTACGGCATTCGAAACGATCCATGCCGTTATATTTACCCGCTTTTTCATTCATTGTGCCATCTTCGTTCATTACAAGAATGCGTGGTAAGTCATGGCGGTTACCTACTTCAAAGTCATTCGGATCATGAGCTGGTGTAATTTTCACAACACCTGTTCCGAAATCTTTTTCTACATACTCATCAGCAATAATCGGAATTTCACGATCTACGATTGGAAGTGTAACTGTTTTTCCGATTAAATGTTTGTAGCGATCGTCTTCTGGATGAACCGCTACTGCTGTATCACCAAGCATTGTTTCTGGACGAGTTGTCGCTAGGCGAATGTGACCAGAACCGTCTGTTAATGGGTAGTTCATATGGTAGAATGCACCTTGAACGTCTTTATGAATTACTTCAATATCAGAAAGGGCAGTACGTGTTGCTGGGTCCCAGTTAATAATATATTCTCCGCGGTAAATTAAGCCTTTTTCGTATAATTGAACGAATACTTTATTAACTGCATCAGATAAACCTTCGTCTAATGTAAAGCGCTCACGAGAGTAATCTAATCCTAAACCAACTTTTCCCCATTGCTGACGAATGTGAGAAGCATATTCTTCCTTCCATTCCCATGCTTTTTCAAGGAATTTCTCACGGCCAAGATCGTAACGTGAAATACCTTCTTCACGAAGTTTTCCTTCTACTTTTGCCTGTGTTGCGATACCTGCATGGTCCATTCCTGGAAGCCATAATACATCGTATCCTTGCATACGCTTTGTACGCGTTAAAATATCTTGAAGTGTCGTATCCCAAGCGTGCCCTAAATGCAATTTACCTGTTACGTTTGGAGGTGGAATTACAATTGTATATGGCTGTTTTTCTGCATCTCCTTTTGCTTCGAAATATTTGCCATCAAGCCACCATTTATAACGGCCTTCTTCAACGGACATATGATCATATTTAGTCGGTAAATTCTTTTCCGTGTTTGACATTATTTTCCCTCCTTAAAATAAAAAATGCCCCTCATCCAAAAAGGACGAGGGACATCGTGGTACCACCTTTATTTACAAACAAATTCAAAATTTGCTTATACTCTTAATTGGATAACGGACAGGTCCGTCTTTTCCTAATGAGAATGACTCCGTTCAGAAAAGATACTCCAGGGCTACCTTCTAACATGACTATCTAGAGAATCTCACAGCTAATAATTCTCCTCTCTGCAGACGTTTAATGTTATACTCTTCCCCTTCAACGTATTTATATAATTGTTATTTATTATATACAATAGTGTAAAAAACGAAACCATATTCGTCAAGATAAAAATATTTTTCATCAAATTTCTACAGTTGATAGACTCCGTTCTTTCCTAATTATCAAAAAAACAGTGTACAATCGTCAATTAGCGTAAGCATTTTTTTGCAACCTATGTACGAAAAATGAAAAAAGCAGCACAAGCACCTTAGGTACTTATCCTGCATACTGTAATATTGCACCTTCACCTTTCAAGCTCAATGTGTAGTAAATGCTTTCTGTACGGAGGAATGATTGATTATGCGACGATACCGACGCACCTACAATTTTTCAGCCCCTTCATGGGTTAGGAATTTACAAACGATTTTTTCTGATTTTGCTATTCCACTTACTATTTTCCAAGGAATTCGAACATTACTGCTTCCAACCTTCTTAGATTTCATCATCCTTATCATCTTTGTTGTAGCCACAATCCGCTTACATTTTCAGCCGTAGCCTCACAGCGTCTTGAGACTACGGCTATTATTCATTTCCTTGCTGCGCAGCTTGTAATTGTGAAATGAAATATTCTATATTACTTACAAGCCAATGCGCTTGCTGTAACATTTTCACACCTTGAAGTTCTTTCTTTTCACCACGGCTCTGCTGCTTGCTTGTATAAGATTGGATTTGCCGAATAAATGGGGATGGATATGTTAGATAAGCAAACATAAGGAGTTGTTCTTCTTTCGTAAACGGAAAATTCTTTTGATACACCTGATACCATTCAAAGCGATCACTTCTCGCAATTGGATATGTGTTCAATGAGCGGGAATAAAAGCGAACAAGATCTTGAACTGGTGTTGCAAATTGAGACCTCTCTAAACTAATAAAATAACCGTTTCGTTCATAATCAAATAAAAAATGATTCATCGATACATTGCCATGAATAAAAGAAACGCGTGTTTTTTCTTTCTCTTTCATCGCTTCATGCCACTCCGAAAGCTGTTTCGTTGCAAATTCACGCGCCCTCATCACATGATGAAAATACGTACAATACTGTAGTTCAAACGGAGACATATACCATTTTGCCTCAGACTCTACAAGGAATTCCTCTAAGAGCTCCCCATCTTTCTCCCAACGATCAGAGACATTTGTATAATGCTCCTCTAACGCTTCTTCAGTATATGTTTCTTCCTTTACCGTCCTTTGATGAAGCAGCGCTAGCGTCTGAAACATTTTATGATATTGATCATTGTCCTCTCCGTTCCCTTCTGCTCGCTCCAGCCAAGGCATTAAATAATAATTATATGTTCCATCGCTCAAAATATGATTTCCATCTTTCGCATGGTAAATCGGGGCATAATGTGTAAATCCCTTTTCACGTAAAAATTGAACATGATACATTAAATTATTTCGTTTCAATCTATGAGACGGTAATTTTTTCAATGCATATGGACCTTGATTCGTATAAATTTTTATGACACTTCCGTGCTCTTCCATATGATGGGCATCCAATTGATATCGCTGTACTATCGGGGCATAACGATCTCGCAATTCTATATCCATACGAATGATCCTTTCTCATTCAAACACGTAAGATAAAGTGAAACTTTAATCAGTGGGGGTTTTCTCCATCCCCCACTGATTATGATCCCTCACCAATCGGGCTTTTACAGCAGTCTATCCTCACACCTAACTTCCTCGTCCCTCTCTGAATCTTGAGGTTGTGGGATTACTGCCCGCTAATAGCGGGATAAAAAGAAAAGAGGTGAAGAGAAGCTTCTTCACTCACTTTGTCTTCACTCTTGGCACAGGTATATATATAATTTGCCCTGCAGTTAAATATACTTCATCTGTTTGATTCAAGCGGTGTAGATGCTGGACAGATGTTTCATATCGCTCCGCAACCGATTCAATTGTATCTCCTTCTTGCACAAAATACATACGTAATTTCGTAAACTCTTCTTCCGGCTCTTTCGTAAACAATTTTGTTAAGTATAATGCATTTTCATCCCGTTGTGAGTATGCAGCTTCTACTTCTTCCTGTAATTCCTTTTCCTTCTCTTTCTTAAAGTTCTTCCGGCCAAACAATTCAAACTGTGGTGTAGTTTCTTTCGCTTCTTCTCGTTCTTCCTCTTCATGTTCTTTTAAATCCTCTACCTCTTCTAACTCTTGTTCTTTACGCGCCTCTAATTGGAAGGGCTCAAATGCATAATCCTCCCATCCATCTGATTCTGTATGAACTGTTACTTCTTCCACTTCTACTGGTGTTTTATCCTCATTTACTACCGTGATCTCTGGCTCTCTTTCAACTTCTTCCTCATTCACTACCGCGATTTCCGGTGCTCGCTCAACTTCTTCCTCATTCATTACCGTGATTTCCGGCTCTCTTTCAACTTCTTCCTCTTGCACTTCATTCTGTATTCTCTCACCCTCACATAATCCAGATATCGATACATCCGCTAATAGTTGTAAACAACCGTTTTCCTTTAATTCATAATCAAATTCCTCAATGGAAACATACAATTCTTCAACTTGTTTCACTCGGTTTCGCGGAATCGAGATTTCTAACGGAAAAGAGTGTACAAGTTCGTTTACACCATCTTCTCGCATTTCTACATAATCAATGGATTTCGCAGGGGATAAATCTCGTAATGAAAACGCAGAATCATCTTGCCTTGCAATATATTCCCCCGTTAAATCCAATTGTCCTCTCACAATTACCTCGTATTCAAGCTCTTCTATCTCAACGTCTGGATCTAACGAAATTGACAAAAGTTCTTCGACTTCCTGTCCTTTTTGGAACCAAACCGATTCTTTTAATGAAAATCGTAATGAATGATCTGTTGCCACTTCTTTTCCCCCTCCCAAACTGTATGTCATTACAGATTTATGTGCACGGGAGTCATTTTATGAGTAAAAAATCGAACTGCACATGAGAGCTTCCTATTGATTTTTCATATATCGGCGCTTCGACAATATACAACATGATTTTCAGAGATAAAGTGAAACTTCCATCAGTGGGGGGGTTCTTCATCCCCCACTGATAGTTAGTCCTCACCAATCGGGCTTTTATGGGCAGTTATCCCCCACCTATCTTTCTCGTTTCTCTCTGAATCTTGAGGTGGGGATCTTACTGCCCGCAAATAGCGGGATAAATAAAAAAGGTTACCAGGACTCTCCCTGACAACCTTTTTTACTTTACGCTTTTAATTTCGACATCGCAATTTCTGCTGCTGCAATCGTTGCTTCAATATCTGCATCACTATGTGCTGTTGATAAGAATAATCCTTCAAATTGAGAAGGTGGTAAGAATACACCTTGTTCTACCATTTCACGATAGTAAGCTGCAAAGAATTCTAAGTTTGAAGTTTTTGCTGCATCATAGTTAATAACTGGTTCATTCGTGAAGAATATACCAATCATTGAACCTGCGCGGTTTATATGATGCGGAATACCGTGTTTTTCAGCTGCTTTACGTAGGCCGTTTTCTAACATTTCAGCTTTACGCTCAAACTCTTCATAACATTCTGGTGTTAATTGTACTAATGTTTCATAACCTGCAGTCATTGCTAGAGGGTTACCAGATAATGTACCCGCTTGATAAATTGGTCCGCTCGGTGCAACTTGGCGCATAATTTCTGCTTTACCGCCATATGCTCCTACTGGTAAACCACCACCGATTACTTTTCCTAAACAAGTTAAGTCAGGCGTTACACCGTAATAACCTTGTCCACAGTTGTAAGCAACGCGGAATCCTGTCATTACTTCATCAAAAATAAGCAGTGCACCATTTTGCTCTGTCACTTCACGAAGACCTTCTAAAAATCCTGGCTGTGGCGGTACTACTCCCATATTTCCTGCTACTGGTTCTACGATAACACAAGCGATATCATCACCGAATTGTTCGAACGCATATTTTACACTCTCTAAATCGTTATACGCTACTGTAATTGTATTTTTCGCTACACCTTCTGGTACACCAGGGCTATCTGGTAAACCAAGCGTTGCAACACCAGAACCAGCTTTAATTAATAATGAGTCACCATGCCCATGGTAACAACCGATGAATTTCAAAATTTTATTACGACCTGTATACCCACGAGCTAAACGAAGTGCACTCATTGTTGCTTCCGTTCCTGAGTTTACCATACGTACAATCTCAATCGATGGCACACGCTCGATTACAAGCTGCGCTAATTTATTTTCAATTTCTGTTGGCGCACCAAAGCTTGTTCCTTTTTCCGCAACAGCTTTTAATGATTCTACAACGCGCTCATTTGCATGTCCGTGAATAAGCGGTCCCCATGATAATACGTAATCGATGTATTCATTCCCATCGATATCGTACACCTTAGAGCCTTTTCCGCGCTCCATAAATAATGGATTCATACCAACGGATTTAAATGCACGAACTGGGCTGTTTACACCACCAGGCATTAAATCTTGCGCCGTCGTAAATGCTTCAATGGATTTATCAAACTTTTTCATTATTGTGCGCCTCCTTCGTGTAACCATCGTGCTGCGTCTTTCGCATGGTACGTAACGATTAAATCTGCTCCCGCACGTTTCATGCTTAATAATTTCTCAAGTACAATCTCTTTTTCATTAATCCAACCATTTTGCGCTGCTGCTTTAATCATCGAATATTCTCCGCTCACGTTATAAGCAACAATCGGTAAATTGAAATTATTTTTCACATCACGAATAATATCTAAGTAAGAAAGAGCTGGTTTTACAATTAAGAAATCTGCCCCTTCCATTACATCTGATTTAGCTTCACGGAATGCTTCCATGCGGTTTGCTGGATCCATTTGATATGTCTTACGATCACCAAATTGCGGTGCACCGTGCGCTGCATCGCGGAATGGACCGTAAAATGCAGATGAGTATTTCACCGCATATGACATAACTGGCACGTGTGCAAAACCATTTTCATCTAAAGCATGGCGAATTGCAGTTACAAATCCGTCCATCATGTTAGATGGTGCGATAATATCTGCTCCTGCTTTCGCTTGGCTCACTGCTGTTTTTGCAAGAACTTCTAAAGATTCATCATTTAAAATGATTCCATTTTCAATAACGCCGCAATGCCCATGGCTTGTATATTGACATAAACATGTATCCGCAACTACTACTAACTCTGGAAACTGCTCTTTAATTTGTTTGATTGCACGTTGTACAATGCCGTGCTCACAAAATGCAGAAGATCCAACTTCATCTTTTTCAGCAGGCAAGCCAAATACAATAACAGAACGAATACCTAAATCTACAACTTCTTGCATTTCAGCTTGCAGAAGATCTAAAGAAATTTGATATACATCTGGCATAGAAGGAACTTCGTTACGAACATTCTCTCCTTCTAGTACAAAAATAGGATAAATAAAATCTTCTGTATGTAAAAATGTTTCACGTACAAGCGCACGCATATTTCCGCTTTGTCTTAAACGACGATGACGATTAAATTGTAAAGAATTCATAGATTTCTATCTCCCATTCTTTTTTATTTAGATTATGCATTTTGATTATATTTTGAAATGCATTGTATTAACGCTTCTACCGTATATTCTTTCGGAACGATTACATCGGCAAAATAACGCCTTGCCTCTTGCTCTGTTATCGGTCCTATACAAGCAATTGTACATTTTTTTATCCATTCTCTCCAGTTTGTGCCCTCAAGTAATTTCACAAAGCTTGTAACGGTAGAAGGGCTCGTAAATGTAACAACATCTATCTTACCTGATTCTAGAGCTGCGATGAGATCTTGCTGCTTATCATGATTTGTTTTCGTTTCATACACAACAAACTCTTCTAAATATATACCAAGCTCGCGAAGTTTATTTGGAATAATATCTCTAGCTAAGTTCCCTTTTGGAAATAAAATACGCTCTGTCCCATTCAATTCTCTTACAAATTCTTCTGCAAAAGTTTCAGCGACAAACGCCGTTGGAACAAACTGAACCTTATAACCCCGCTTTTCTAATTCTTGCCCTGTTTTCCTACCTACTACAGCTATGCGAACAGTAGGTGGGATTTTCTCACCTAAGCCATCTAGAAAGAAGCTTACCCCATTTTTACTCGTAAAAATAACCCAATCATATAAGTGTAGCTGCTGCGATACACCTTGAAATTCTTTCTGAGATGCACCTTCTATATGCAAAAGCGGAATTTCCAATGGAATTCCGCTCTCTTTTTTCACCGCTGCACTCATTTGTTTTGCTTGATGCTGGGCACGCGTAATCAGTACTGTTTTGCCAGCAAGAGCACCCATGATTACTGTTGCTCCTTATTTGCAGCGAGAATGAGCTCTTTTGCTCCTTGCTTAATTAAACGATCCGCTGCTTCTAAGCCAACTTGTTCTGGATTTTCGCCAACAACTATTTCTTTTAACAAGACTGAACCATCCATAGAACCGACAAGAGCTGTTAATTCAATTTCATTATTCTCCCCAAGCGTTGCATATCCAGCAATCGGAACTTGGCATCCACCTTCAAGTTTATGAAGGAATACTCGTTCAGCTGCCACTGTTCGTTCTGTTACAGCATCATTAATATATGATAATAATTGCAATAAATCTTTATCATCCTCACGACATTCAATCGCTAAGGCACCTTGTCCTACAGCTGGTACACATAATGTTTCATCTAAGTGTTCTGTAATTACATCATCATCCCAGCCCATTCTCTGTAATCCAGCTGTTGCTAAAATGATTGCATCATAGTCTTCTTCTTTTAATTTACGTAATCTCGTATCAATATTTCCACGAATCCACTTCACTTGTAAATCTGGTCTAGCAGCTAATAACTGTGCACTACGTCTTAAACTACTTGTACCAAGAATCGATCCTTCTGCTAAGTCCTCAAATGATTCCCCGTTTTTTGAAATGAACGCATCACGTGGATCGACACGCTTTGGTATACATCCAATTGTTAATCCGTCTGGAAGTACAGCTGGCATATCCTTCATACTATGTACAGCCATATCGATTTCTTTCGTAAGCAGCGCATGCTCAATTTCTTTTACAAACAAGCCTTTCCCGCCTACTTTGGAAAGCGTTACATCTAAAATAACATCACCTTTTGTAACGATTTCTTTCACTTCAAATTCATATGGTAAACCAAGCGCTTTTAATTGATCAATAAACCAATTTGTTTGCGTTAATGCTAGCTTACTCTTTCTTGAACCTACAATAATTTTGCGCATAATTTTCTCTCCTCATTATAAATACCAAAAGTGGAAATTGGATAAACTGCTTAATAGAAAAATATTAATTAACATAACGAGAAAGGCTCCAATGTTCCAATTTATAATCTTCTTACCTTGCAATATATCTGATCCTCGTAAATATAAACCCATGCAATAGACAAATAAAACAACAAAAGACCCGATTACTTTCGTGTCATACCAATGGAAATTATCTAGTTTTGTATATCCCCATATACATCCAAGTAAAATAGCTAATAGGAAAAACGGAACAGAAAATAAATTTAATCCATATGACATCGACTCAAGCTTCGGTAAGTTTCCTAACCGTCTTAATCTCGCATTCCATTTTTTCTGTTTTAATAATCGATATTGCAACAAGTACATAATGGAAAAAATAAACGATACTGTAAACGCCGCATAGGAAATAATCGCCATTCCTACATGCACGTATACAAGTTCTGAAACTAATTGCTGCGCGAGTACCGGCGACATTTTTCCGAGCGGAGTGAAAATAGAAAAAGCGCTTACGCCAAAAGCAATGACATTTGTAAAAAAGACTAAAAAGTCAATGCGCATAAATCGATTGATTACGAGTGACATCGTAATTAATAACCACACATAAAAATAAATTCCTGATAATAATGTTAAAATCGGATTCGTCTCTGATTCCGTGGCCCGAAGTAACATAAAAACAGACTGTAATACCCATACAATCGCAAGTAACCAAAAAGCAATTCGATTCGCCTTTCGGTTACTTTGGAAATAATCTATAAAATATAAACTAATGCTACAAGCATATAAAACAATTGCGATATGATAAATTATACTATTATTTAAAAAGCCCATCCGATCATCCTTTCGGGTTATAAAGATGGAACGGATGCTGTCCACGCTCGTTTATGCTCTGGTTCTTCCGTATGTTCCACGGCCTCTTCTTGCACTTCTAAATCAAAAATTTTCGCGAATAACGCGAGCTTTTCCGTAGCTCCCTCTTCGGCCGCTAACTCTTTTGCTACTAAAATTGGATCTTTCAATAATTGGTTAATAATGCTTTTCGTATGTTTACTAATCACTTTTCTCTCACGATCACTAAGCGTTGGAATTTTTCGTTCAAGACTTTGCATCGTTTCACTTTGAATTGCCAATGCTTTATCACGAAGAGCTGAAATTAATGGAACAACGCCAAGCGTATTTAACCACGCTTTAAATATAACAATTTCCTCTTCGATCATAAGCTGAATTTTTTCCGCCTCTTTTAAACGCTCAGCACGATTTGCTTCTACTACGCCTTGCAGATCATCAATATCGTACAAGAAAGAACCTTCTAGCTCATCAATTGCTGGATCAATATCACGCGGCACTGCAATATCGACCATAAATAGCGGACGGCCTGAGCGCATCCGTTCTACTCTTGTCATCATTTCTTTCGTAATTACATAATCTGAAGCACCAGTTGAACTAATTAAAATATCCGCTTCTAACAGCGCACACTGCAATTCACTTAACGGTTTTGCATGCCCCATATATTTCTCGGCCATTGTTTCCGCTTTCGTAAATGTACGGTTCATAACGGTTACTTTACGCGCTCCACTTCCGTATAAGTTTTGCAATGCAAGTTCACCCATTTTTCCAGCGCCAAGAATTAAAACGTGACAATCTGTTAAATCACCGAAAATCTTCTTACCAAGCTCAACTGCTGCATAACTAACCGACATCGCACTTTCACCAATCGTTGTTTCTGAATGAGCACGCTTTGCTAACGTAATCACTTGTTTAAACAATTCATTAAAAATTGTACCTGTTGCTTTTACTTCTTGCGCCTCTAAGAAGCTATTTCGAATTTGCCCTAAAATTTGCGTTTCACCAACTACCATAGAATCTAATCCGCACGTTACACGAAATAAATGTTCAATGGCACCATCTTGTTCAAAAATAGACAAGTATGGCGAAATCTCTTCTATCTCAAGCTGAAACCAATCAGCTAAGAATTTCTTAATGTAATATCGTCCCGTGTGTAATTGATCGACGACAGCATAGATTTCTGTACGATTACACGTTGATACAATGACATTTTCTAATACACTCTTTTGATTTTGTAACGTTGTCATTGCCTGTTCTAGCTCTGCTGCCTGAAATGTGAGTTTCTCACGAAATTCTACAGGGGCTGTTCGATAATTTACACCAACAACAAGAATATGCACGCAGCATGTCCCCCTTCACCCGTTTTATCACCTTATCTACTATCATAATACAACTTTCCTGTTATGAATCTGACAATCGTGTGAACAACAGGTTTTTTTTGTTCGTTTTGTCTTCTACTTGCAGGAGACAAAGCAAATCTTCCAGAATAAACATCTTACTTTATAATCATTATAAAATAATAACTCTATTTGTACGTTACCAAAAAAATCTGTCAGAATCAAGTGATGGAAACTATTCCATAAGAATAGAGCAACTATCTTTTTTATCTTCTTTCATAATACAGAAAAATATGTATGATTGTTCCAAAATGTAACAACTTCTTTCATGTGACACATTACTCAATTTTTTTCGTTGCAATGTATTTGACATCTCATTTCTTTTTCGTTATATTGATTTCATAAAATTAAATTGTGCACAATTTAAAAAGGAGGGATGCTCATGAAAGAGAATCCTTTACATCTCGATAATCAACTTTGCTTTTCTATTTATGCCTGTTCTAGAGAAGTAACACGCTTTTATCGACCTTATTTAGAAGAAATGGGTATTACGTATCCACAGTACATTACATTATTAGTGCTTTGGGAGCAAGATGGATTAACTGTAAAAGAAATTGGCGAACGTCTATTTTTAGATTCTGGTACATTAACACCCATGTTAAAACGTATGGAGACATTAGGATTAGTTAAACGTGTTCGTTCTAAGGAAGATGAACGCAAAGTGTGCATTGAACTAACAGAACAAGGACACGCTTTAAAAGAAAAAGCATGTTCATTGCCAAAAACCATAGCTACCAATTTAGGAATTACAGAACAAGAATATCGATCATTATTAATTCAATTAAATAAATTAATTGAAACCATGAAAACAATTAATGATAGAAAAGGGGAATGAAAATGGAAAAATTATACACAGCAACTGTAACTGCAACAGGTGGAAGAAACGGGAAAGTTGTTTCAGAAGACGGCATTCTAAATCTTAATGTGAAGATGCCAAAAGCATTAGGTGGTATGGGTGGCGAAGCAACGAATCCAGAACAATTATTTGCAGCTGGTTATGCAGCATGCTTTGATAGTGCATTACAACTTGTTATTCGTACGAAACGAGTAAAAGTAGAAAGTACAGAAGTGACAGCTCATATTTCAATTGGGAAAGATACTGACGGTGGGTTTGGTTTATCTGCCGTACTTGATATACGTGTAGTTGGCGTTTCTTATACTGAAGCACAAGAGCTTGTAGAAGCTGCACATGGCGTATGTCCATATTCTAAAGCGACTAGAGGAAATATTGAAGTTACATTAAACGTACTGTAGGAAGATGTTCAAAAAATCCGGTAAAGATAGCTGTCATATTTCTTTATCCTCCTTTTTGAACTTATACTGTAAGAAACAAAAAACGCGCGACGAATCGTCACGCGTTTTTTGTTTTTGTAAACTTATGAATGGCTTTCCACGCCTCTTCTTTTCCAAGGCCTGTTTCTGAAGAAAATAGAACAACTTCATCACCTTGTTCAATATCAAGCGTTTCTTTCACAACCTTCAAATGCTTTTGCCATTTCCCTTTTGGAATTTTATCGGCTTTCGTTGCAATGATAATGGTTGGAATTTCATAATGCTTTAAGAAATCATACATCATCACATCATCGTTTGTTGGGGCATGACGTAAATCAACTACTAATACAGCCGCATCTAATTGCTCACGCGTTGTAAAGTATGTTTCAATCATTTTGCCCCATGCCGCCCGCTCTGATTTGGATACTTTCGCATATCCATAACCTGGAACATCGACAAAGTGCATCATTTCATTAATTAAGAAAAAGTTCAACGTTTGCGTTTTTCCTGGTTTAGAAGAAATACGCACTAACTTTTTGCGATTTAAAATTTTATTAATAAAGGACGACTTTCCAACATTAGAACGACCTGCTAATGCAATTTCTGGTAAATCGCCATCTGGATATTGTTCTGGTCTAACAGCACTAATGACAATATCTGCTTTTGTTACTTTCATTGTTTCACTCCTACTAATGCGTGCTCCAATACTTCGTCTAAATGAGACACAAGCACAAACGTAAGGTTTTCTTTTACGCTTTCTGGAATATCATCTAAATCTTTTTCATTTTCGGCTGGCAAAATAATTTTTGTTAAGCCTGCACGGTGAGCACTTAATGTTTTTTCTTTTAAACCACCGATTGGTAATACACGACCACGCAAGGTAATTTCACCTGTCATCCCTACTTCTTTACTTACAGGTACACCTGTCAGTGCGGAAATAAGCGCCGTTGCCATCGTAATACCAGCTGATGGACCATCCTTTGGAACTGCTCCTTCTGGAACATGAATATGGATGTCATTCTTTTCATGGAAATCTGGATCAATATGAAGTTCTTCTGCACGAGAGCGAATATAACTAAATGCAGCTTGTGCAGATTCTTTCATAACATCCCCAAGTTTCCCTGTTAAAATTAATTTTCCTTTTCCTGGTGATACAGATACTTCAATTGCGAGTGTATCACCGCCAGCAGCTGTATACGCTAAACCAGTGGCCATTCCAACTTGGTCTTTCGTTTCAGCTTGCCCATAACGGAATATATGTTTACCAAGTAGGTCTGTAATATTTTTTTCCGTTACAATAATACGTTTACGCTCTTCTGTAACGATGATTTTGGCTGCTTTACGACAAACCTTTGCAATTTGACGCTCTAACGTACGAACACCAGCCTCGCGCGTATAGTAGCGAATAATTTCAAGCAGCGCTTCATCACGAATTTGTAGATTCCCTTTTCGCAAGCCATGTTCTTTTAATTGCTTCGGTAATAAATGTTCACGAGCAATATGTACCTTTTCAATCTCTGTATAACCAGCAATCGAAATAATTTCCATACGATCAAGAAGTGGACCTGGAATGCTCGCCAGCGTATTTGCAGTTGCAACAAACATTACCTTTGATAAGTCATAAGGCTCTTCAATATAATGATCGCTAAAATTATGGTTTTGCTCTGGGTCTAATACTTCAAGTAACGCCGCTGATGGATCACCACGGAAATCATTGGACATCTTATCGATCTCATCTAATAAAAAGACTGGATTGATTGTCTCGGCCTTTTTCATTCCTTGAATAATACGCCCTGGCATTGCTCCAACATATGTACGACGATGACCACGAATTTCAGATTCATCACGAACACCACCAAGGGAAACACGGACAAAATTACGATTTAACGATGTTGCAATAGAACGTGCTAAAGATGTTTTTCCGACTCCAGGAGGTCCTACTAAACAAAGAATTGGTCCCTTTAAAGAATTGGTTAGCTTTTGAACAGCTAAATACTCTAGTACACGCTCTTTCACTTTCTCAAGACCATAATGATCCTTATTTAAAATTGTTTCAGAATGCTCAAGATCAATCATATCCTCTGTTGCTTCTGTCCATGGAATCGCTAATAACCAATCAAGATAATTGCGAATCACACCGCTCTCCGCAGAACTTACCGGCAACTTTTCATAACGATCTAATTCTTTTAGGGCAGCCTTCTTCGTTTCTTCCGGCATTCCGGCTTCTTCGATTTTCGTGCGAAGCTCTTCCACTTCGCCACCTTTACCTTCTTTATCACCAAGTTCTGTTTGAATTGCCTTCATTTGTTCACGTAAGAAATACTCTTTTTGGGTACGTTCCATCGAGCGCTTCACTTGTTGTCCAATTTTCTTTTCTAAACTAAGTAGCTCTTGCTCATCTTGAATAATGGAAATAAGTGTATGTAATCTTTCTTTTGCTGATCTAATTTCTAAAATTTCTTGCTTTTGTTTTGTCTTAATTGGTAAATGAGAAGAGATTAAATCAGCTAGGCGACCGGGTTCCTCAACATCTACTACTGTCGCAAATGTTTCATTCGATACCTTTTTCGAAACTTTAATATATTGCTCGAAATGTTCGAGTAACGTGCGCATTAAAGCCTTTTCTTCTAAATCGCCTTCTTCTTCCTCTGCTACTGTTTGAATAGAAACTTGTATTACATTTTCTTCTTCAATAAATTCTACAATTTCTGCTCTATGTAAACCTTCTACAAGGACACGAAGCGTACCGTTTGGCAGTTTTAACATCTGCTTTACTTTCGCTACTGTACCCACACTATATATGTCATCTTCTTTTGGATCATCGATATTCATTTCTTTTTGCATTGCTAAAAAGATGATATTTTCATCCATTGCTGCCTGCTCTAGTGCTTGTATCGATTTATCACGTCCTACATCAAGATGCAGAACCATCGTTGGATATACGAGAACGCCTCTTAATGGTAGGAGGGGCACAATTCTTTCGTTCGTATTCATACTAGACATAGCACCTCCATAATAAATTAAACTCCTGTTCAACTATTTTATATTACAATACACCTTGATGCAATTGCAGAGATTCCTTGCAATTGCAAATCCCCTGCTTTTTCTGTTCCAAAAAAGAAAAAGGGACCCCGCTTAAGCATACAAACTTAAACGAAGTCTGGCAAATATTATTATGCTCTAGTAGACGCTCACATAAAATGAAACTTTAATCAGCGTTAGTTTTCTTCATCCCTCACTGATTATTAGCCCTCACCAATCTGGATTTTACGGGCAGCCCGCCCCCCCACCTAACTTCTTTGCTTTTGCTGATTTTTGAGGTAGGGGTCTTACTGCCTGTTAATGTGGGATAAAACGAAATCACCTATTAGATATTCAAATTCATATTACATCGATTGTACATCGCCTTCATCTACCTTATGGCGCACATCGATTTCACGATGCAAATTTTCTTGTACGAATGTTAATTCAAAAACTTCCTTTAATTTTCGAACGGGAATAATCTCAATGTCTTTTATCGTATATAAAAATGGTTGCATATTTTCAGCAGGAATGATAACTCTTTTCGCTCCTGCTTTTTTCGCTGCTTTCACTTTTGCATATACGCCGCCAACTGGTTTCACTTCTCCATGAATACTTATTTCTCCTGTCATTGCGATTTCGTTATTCACATAAACACGATGCAGAGCGGAGTATACTCCTGTTGCCATTGCAATTCCTGCTGAAGGCCCGTCAATTGGAATCCCACCTGGAAAATTAATATGTATATCATATCCTTCTGGCAACAAATCGAGAGAACGAAGGACTGTCAAAACATTGTCAACTGAACCTTTCGCCATGCTTTTACGACGGATTGATTTCGTTTGACTACCAATGCTCTCTTCTTCCACAATTCCTGTAACATTTATCGAACCCTTGTCCGTAGCTGGAATTGCTGTTGCTTCAATTTCTAATAACGCCCCTGTATTCGGTCCATATACTGCAAGACCATTTACAAGACCAATCTTCGGAATTGGATAAATACGCTTTTCATATTTTGGAGTAAGCTGGCTAGAATGAACGACCCATTCAATATCCTCATCTTTAATAAATGAGCGGCCCTCATTAATCGCCATCCCTGCAGAAATTTGCACAAGATTAATGGCTTCTCTTCCATTCCTTGCATACATTCCAATTATTTCAATACCTTGTTCCCCAATTTCCATCTTTACTTTTTCTGCTGCATTCTTCGCTACTTTTTGAATTTCTTCTGTATCGAGTTCACGGAAGAAAACTTCTAAACAACGAGAACGAATAGCCGGAGGAATTTCATCTGGAGAACGAGTTGTCGCTCCAACTAAGCGAAAATCTGCTGGTAAGCCTTTTTGAAAAATATCATGTATGTATGTTGGAATCATTGAATTTTCTTCGCTATAGTATGCACTTTCCAAAAACACTTTACGATCTTCTAATACTTTTAACATTTTATTCATCTGGATTGGATGCAACTCACCAATCTCATCAATAAATAAAATGCCGCCATGCGCATCTGTTACAGCACCTTTTTTTGGCTGAGGAATTCCCGCTTGTCCCATTGCGCCTGCCCCTTGATAAATCGGATCATGTACCGATCCAATTAACGGATCAGCAATACCACGCTCATCAAAACGCGCTGTTGTTGCATCCAGTTCAATAAATGTTGCATTCATACGAAATGGTGATTTTTGATTTCTCTTCGCTTCTTCTAACACAAGACGTGCCGCTGCCGTTTTCCCTACTCCAGGGGGGCCGTATATAATGACATGCTGCGGGTTCGGTCCACAAAGCGCCGCCTTTAATGATCTAATTCCATCCTCTTGCCCTACAATATCTAAAAAAGATGTAGGACGTACCTTTTCAGCAAGCGGTTCTGTCAAAGAGACCTCGCGCATTTTGCGAAGTTGTTCTAATTCTTTTTTCGATTCTCGATCAATTGAAACTTTTTGTGTTCGCTGGTTTCGGAGCAAATGCCAGAAATATAATCCGACGATTACACCAAAAACAAGTTGAACAAGTAAGAATATATTTGTCCAGCTCATCATTTATTTCCTCCCGCTATGTTTTACCATTTAGTATTTCCTGGGAGGAATAGTGCTAAACATAATAAGAAACAGCAATTATAAAAATTGCTGTTTCATTCTTACACTATGCAGATGTTTTTGTATCAAGTACAGTACCGTCTTGTAACACCAATTTTGGCGGTGCATTGTCCGCTACTGTTTCTTTTGAAAGAATACACTTCTCGATATCTTTACGAGATGGAAGTTCGAACATTACATCTAGCATTAAGCCTTCAATAATAGAACGAAGTCCACGAGCACCTGTTTTACGTTCAATTGCTTTTTTCGCAATTTCAATCAGTGCTCCTTCTTCAAATTCAAGCTCAACATCGTCAAGCTCCAATAATTTTTGGAACTGTTTCACAAGCGCATTTTTCGGTTTTGTTAAAATATCAACAAGAGCATCTTCATCAAGCGGCTCTAGGTTTGCAATAACTGGAAGACGACCAATAAACTCTGGAATTAAACCAAATCGTAAAAGGTCTTCTGGTAATACGTGAGATAAAACATGCTTTTCATTTACATCAGCATTTTTCTTCTCTGAACCAAATCCAATTACTTTTTCACCAAGGCGACGTTTAATAATTGGCTCGATGCCATCAAACGCACCACCACAAATGAATAAAATGTTCGTTGTATCAATTTGAATAAACTCTTGATGCGGATGTTTGCGACCACCTTGAGGTGGAACGCTTGCTACAGTACCTTCTAAAATTTTCAGAAGGGCCTGCTGTACACCCTCACCAGACACATCGCGTGTAATTGATGGATTTTCTGACTTACGCGCCACTTTATCAATCTCATCAATATAAATAATTCCTTTTTCAGCTTTCTCTACATCGTAATCAGCAGCTTGAATAAGTTTTAGTAAAATGTTTTCTACATCTTCACCTACATATCCAGCTTCTGTTAAAGATGTTGCGTCCGCGATTGCAAATGGAACATTTAAAATACGCGCTAATGTTTGTGCCAATAGTGTTTTACCACTACCAGTTGGCCCGATAAGTGCGATATTACTTTTCGCCAATTCTACATCATCAATTTTGCTGTTAGAATTAATGCGTTTGTAATGATTATATACCGCTACCGCTAGTGCTTTTTTCGCATTGTCTTGTCCGATGACATACTCATCTAAGATTTCACGAATTTCTACCGGTTTCGGTACATCTTTGAATTCTACTTCCTCGTCTTTCGCAAGCTCCTCTTGCACAATCTCTGTACAAAGCTCAATACACTCATCACAAATGTAAACACCTGGACCAGCAACAAGTTTTCGGACTTGCGTTTGTGTTTTACCACAGAAAGAACATTTTAATTGCCCTTTTTCATCATTAAATTTAAACATATTTTCACACCCCTTACAAAGTGCTAATCTCTTGCCTTCGTATGTACACGATAAATGTATCGTATGTAAATACATATTATGTCACTACGTGGCGAGAAATACAAATAATATGACTAGTTATGTACAAATAAAAAATTTTTAAAACTTTTGAAATATGTATATTCGACTTTAGAAGGATCATTTCCTTCTTCATCGAAAAGTTTTATAAATATATTTCTATATTTATAAAACAAGACACGATCAAAAATCGTGCCTTGTTATTTTATTATGCAGCTTTGCTGTTGTCTACTAAGAAGTCTACAGCTTTACGAACTTTAAGATCTTCAGATAAAGCATCTAAGCTTCCAAGAGCTTGTGTGATAGCGTCAACTGGCATGTTGTACATTGCAGCCATTTTTTCAACTTCTGCAGTTACTTCTTCTTCAGTAACTTCGATGTTTTCAGCTTCAATGATAGCTTCAAGAACAAGGTTGATTCTTACACGTTTTTGTGCATCTTCTTTCATTTGTTCTTTTAACTTGTCAGCATCAGTACCTGTGAATTGGTAGTAAAGCTCAAGGTTCATACCTTGTTGGCTTAAGCGTTGTTCGAATTCGCGAACCATACGATCTAACTCAGTTTCGATCATAGCTTCTGGAATTTCGATTTCAGCGTTAGCAGCAGCTTTTTCTACTACTTCGTCACGAACTTTGTGCTCAGCTTCGTGCTTTTTGCCTTCTTCTAAGTTTGCACGAAGTTTTGCTTTTAACTCATCAAGAGTTGCAACTTCTTCGTCTGCATCTTTAGCGAACTCGTCATCTAAAGCAGGAAGTTCTTTTGCTTTAATTTCATGAACTGTTACTTTAAATGTTGCTGGTTTACCAGCAAGTTCTTCTGCATGGTACTCTTCTGGGAATGATACTTCAACGTCTTTTGACTCGCCAGCTTTTAGACCAATTAATTGCTCTTCAAAACCTGGGATGAATGTACCAGAACCGATTGCTAGAGAGTAGTTCTCGCCTTTTCCGCCTTCGAATGCTTCGCCATCAACGAAACCTTCAAAGTCGATTACAGCTGTATCGCCGTTTTCAGCAGTACCTTCTTCTTTAACAACAAGTTCAGCTTGACGTTCTTGTAAAGATTTTAATTCGTTCTCTACATCTTCGTCAGTTACAGTTGTTTCAACTTTTTCTACTGCTAGTCCTTTGTATTCACCTAATTTCACTTCAGGTTTTACAGTAACTTTTGCAGTGAAGATTAAGTTTTCGTTTTTCTCGAATTTCTCGATGTCGATTTCAGGATGAGCAACTGGGAAGATACCAGTTTCATCGATTGCTTCACCGTATGCTTTTGGTAAGATAATATCTAAAGCATCTTGGTATAAAGATTCAACACCAAAGCGTTGTTCGAATAACGGACGAGGCATTTTTCCTTTACGGAAACCAGGTACGTTAATTGTTTTTACTACTTTTTTGAACGCAGCGTCGATAGAGTTGTTTACTTCTTTAGCATCAACTTCGATTGTTAAAACGCCAACGTTACCTTCTAATTTTTCCCATTTTGCAGCCATTTATTCTTTCCCTCCAACTATAATAATGTATGCACATACCACTACAGATTGAGATTTCCATTCTTTCTTTTTTAGAAACAATGCAAGCACAGAAGCCAATTTTATTCAAGCTTTCTAATCTTCTAGCAATAAGCTTTAAGACATGCGATTCTCAATCTACTATTTGTCTATAAGACAAACACGGTATATTTTGTTCGAGAATAATATGAAACATATTAAGTAAGAGAATTATACTTCTCTCCTCTTACAAACAGGCATAATTCAGCCTTTTGCAACCCTTACATTATAACATAGAATATTCTCGTTTCAATAACTGAACGATTCTTTTTCATAATTATACGGGTAAATGCCCTTCTCTCTCCACACGTAAAAACCATTGATATGCAATATGAAACTCTTCAACGGTAATATTATACGCTACCATAAGTTCCTCTTCATCGATTATCAACCCGAAACGTTTTCTCCCGATTCTCTCTAAAACTGCTGCCCAAACTTCGTGCTTATCCATTAGTAATGGGAACGGGAAAATACTAGCTTGCATTTCTCTCCAATATGTAATAATTGCCTCAAACATATTTGGATTATCACTTTCTAAACGATTAGATAATATATGTATGACTTTTTTCGAATACTCATCATTATGACCCAAATGAGCTGGGATAATCACTATTCTTTCGCCAAATTTCTCTACTTCTATTTCTTCTTCCATACGCTTCTCCACCATTTTGTATATAATGGAAGTTTTTAAATACGGATGTCTCGTGCCATCAATAAGAAATTTCTGTAAAGCTGGCAAAGCTTTTTCGAGGTTTTTAAGTAATAGAGCATTAATTACCTGCAATTGCTGCCCAAAATTTTCTACAAATAGATTCTTCGAAAATTCTTCCAGATCAAAATCAGATTCTATCGGCGTTGTTTCCTCACCGTTTAGCATATTCTCCGCAAACTGAGCAAGCTGTGCTAATTTTTCTCTTTGCTCTACGGTCAATTCTTTCTTCTGCAAAACCTCTTCAACAGTTTCAATTACACCTACGTAATCATTTGTTTGAACTAAAATTGTCACGTATGTTTCAAGAATATCCCCAAACAAGACTGTTCCTGTTTCAAGCAGCTGCTCGCATCGTTCTTTTGATTCTTCCATTCGCTTTAATTCTAATAAACAAATAACCGAAGCTAATTCTGTTTGTTCTGTTTCTCCATTATACTGACGCAATATTTCAAAACAGCGCAATGCATCTTCGAACTTCCGCTCTCGCAGCGCCATAAACCCTTGATCAATATAACGCCCTGACAACTGCGGAAACAATACGACCGTATTTTCTTTTTTATCCATACGTCCGCCTCTTTTTTTAGATTTTAAGTATCTTCAAAGTAAATATAACAAATGACTGTTAAGAAAACAACATTCCAAATACATTTATTTGAAATATGAAAATATTTAACTTTTATAATTAAAAATGAAAAATTTACATCAACAAAATCTCTTTATGCATATAAAGTGAAACTTCCATCAGTGGGGGCTTACTGCCCGCAAATAGCGGGATAAAAAACCCTCAGCAAATAACGTAGAGGATTTTCTCATTAATGGAAAGCTTTTATAATTGTAGGATATACGAAAAGAGTGATAATTTGGAGAACAATAATTGTAACAACAATCATGCTAAAAAAGAAGATTGGCTTACTTTGTTTCATTAGAAACATAATAATGAGCATAATACAGGCAAGTAAACACATAAAAAATAAACTTGTAGTTGAACTTAGTATTCCACTTGGGACAAATAACAATAATATAACACTACAGACACCTATAATTCCGAATAACCATTCCATTCATTTACCCATTCCCTTTCCCTCTCATCACAATTCTCTCTATGCTACTAAATGTTTTACAACTTCAACTACATCTGTTAATTTCTCATACGCTACAAATCCAAAAGCTACTGTTAAAGCTGTTACGACTAACCCTTTCATATTTTTTCCTCCTCGTGTCATCTTCGTTACCTTAATTATAAAGAACTGACATTTTGTTACCATCGAACTTCCTTACATCTACCTTACAGAATTGTAAGATTTCAAAAGAAAAGAAAAACCACCTAACATAATCGAAAGTGGCTTTTACAGGATTTCTCTATAATCGTCAGCAAATTTAATGTTTTTTTGTTGATGATTCTTCGGAGGGTCTATACGTAAACTAATTGATTTACAAAATACTTTCGGATCAAAGTAATAACACAAATCAGTTTGAGGACAGTATACACAGTAAATATCTATTTCTTCTTTATCTGTATTTTTTATAGCTACCCCATTTTTAGTTGAATAACTAGAACGAAATCTGATTTCAAGCATTCCCTTCTCATTCAATTCACGATATTTAACTTGCACTCTCTTAAATAAGCCATCTTTATAAATTACAAGATCAAACGGAGAATGCTCTGTATGTGGAATTAAGATCATATACCCCTTTTCATACAAATCTACCTGAGCTTTTAAAACACCTAAATCACCTTTTGTTTTTGTATGATGATACATATATCTATTCAACACCTTTAAAATTATTCTATAACTAAATTCGGTAACTCATTTCCAATCCCTTCTTCAAAATTCTCATTAAAAACATATAAATTTTCCACAAAAAATGATAGTATATTTTCGTA
>NZ_JH921517.1:0-51306 GCF_000299035.1 Bacillus bingmayongensis | reverse complement strand
AAAAATTAAAAAAAAAAAAAAAAAAAAAAAGGGATGATACATATGTTCAAAAAAGTAGCTGCTGATGTACTTGGGTTAAGCGACGTAGGTTCTGTAATCACACCGAAAGATTATGATAAAGTTGATGCTGATGATTATGTCATGCATGAAGATGGAGAAAAAATTTATTTTTTAATCAAATCAAAGTCTGACGAATATTGCTTTACAAACAAAGGATTAATTCATCTAGACGGAACGAGTGCAGCAAGTAAAAAACGTACATTGCGTCGTTATAGTTACAGCAAATATCAAATTAGAAATGTAGCGTTAGAAACTGCTGGTACAATCGATTTAGATGTAGAAATTAAATTTCACATGGGGGATGAGTATTACTCAATTGATGTTCACAAAAAGCACATTGAAGAGCTCAAAGACTTATATAAAGCCCTTCTCAAAATCGAGGAAATCTCCTATGAGAATGATATTACATTACAGTATGCTCATAAAAGCTTAGACATGGCATCCAACACATTTAGCCGCATTACAAACGCACAACTCAATTTAGCAGAGCAATTTAAGGAAATGAATCAAATTGCCTTCAACTGGCTTGTTGATACGAAAAAACACTATAATGTGAAAGATTATGGATTTGTCTTTGAAAAATTTATTAACAACTAATTTAAAAACAAATAAAAAACCTTGTTATCAAAAGATAACAAGGTTTTTTTAGCGTCCCAGGAGAGATTCGAACTCCCGACCGACGGCTTAGCTTACCACCATAGCTTTCGCTACCAGTATTTACTGTTTGTAGTCTGGACTATATCTTCACCATTTCAGGTGCGACACGTGTAGTCTCTACGGAACCTCACGATGATTTTCATCATGCTTCAGAGTCTTTACCATTAAGATTTACTTAATCATTCAAAACTCCTTAATCTTCTCAAGGAAGATCGTAAGTTTCCTCGGTATTACCATCAGCCGTACTGTTAAGGCTTCACCGATATAGTGTCGTCCACTCTATAGGTTCTTGTTTCCCTATAAAGGCTCCTATTCTTGAAGGCCGTTGCTCTATCCTGCTGAGCTACTGGGACATGGAGCGGGTGAAGAGAATCGAACTCTCGACCAGAGCTTGGAAGGCTCTTGTTTTACCACTAAACTACACCCGCATATTTTGTTTTTATTTTCGCTTGATGTCTTATCGACAATGTTTATTATATTTGTACGTCTAGATAAAGTCAACACTTTTTTTCAAAGAGGATAATTTTTCTTATCCTCTTTGAAAAGTTTTATGTGCGACAACTTTTCCATCTAATGTTTCAAATCGAATTTCAATGTCTTCTTCATTTACTTCTAACAAAGTAAATGTTTTTTCTTTACGGGAACGTGGCAATAAAATGCTTCCAGGATTGATGAATAAAATATCATCAATAAATTCCGCTCCCAACATATGAGAATGTCCAAAACACACAATATTCGCCTCCACTTCTTTTGCACGATATAGAAGTGTTTGCAAACTCATTTTAACATTGTACCGATGTCCGTGCGTAGCAAAAAAGCGTAATCCATCTACATCAGTAATGATTTCTTCTTCAAAGCCATTATAGAAATCGCAATTTCCTTTTACTACTTGGAACCCTTGTAAATCAGAATGATCTGGTGTGAGTTCTGAATCACCGCAATGAATCATAATATCTACATTTCTCTCATATGTATCTTTTAATTGCTGTAATTCTCTCGTAGAACCGTGACTATCGCTTACAATTAAAGCTCTCATCGGTCTCTCTCCCTTATTCTTCTTCTAAAAACCACTCTGGAATTTTCTCTTCCAACTTACGAAGAGCACGTCCGCGGTGACTGATTTCATTTTTCTCATCTGAAGTTAGCTCAGCCATCGCTCGTTTGTATTCTTCTACATAAAAGATTGGATCGTATCCGAAACCATTTTCACCACGACGTTGTTCTAAAATCTTCCCTTCACATGTACCATTTACAATAACCGGTTCTTTATCATCTTCTGGAAAAGCAACTGCTAACGCACAATAAAAACGCGCTGTACGCTTTTCCATCGAAACGCCATCTAATTCTGTTAAAACTTTGTCGATATTCGCCTGGTCATCTTTTTGTTCACCAGCATAGCGAGCAGAGCGCACACCAGGATTTCCATTTAAAGCATCAATAATTAGACCTGAGTCGTCTGCAATGACAATTGAATTGAACTGCTTACATAAACTGTCCGCTTTCAAGATTGCATTTTCTTCAAATGTTTCGCCAGTTTCCTCAACTTCTTCAATATGAGGGAAATCATAAAGAGATTTTACTTCTAAATCAAATCTCTCGAATAGCTCAGCAAATTCACGTACTTTCCCCATGTTTTTCGTCGCTACAACAACTTGTTTCATATTTTTCACCTCTACTCTATGTGAGATACGATGTCGCCTAATGCTTCTTTTTGTTTTTCAACGAGTTGTAAAATTCCTTGTTCAGCTGCATCGAGCAATTCATTTAACTCTGCGCGGCTAAATGTTGCTTCTTCTCCAGTTCCTTGCACTTCAACAAACTGGCCTTTTCCTGTCATAATGACATTCATATCAACATCCGCTTTAGAATCTTCTGCATAGTTTAAATCTAAAACTACACCTTGGTTTTCAACAATTCCAACAGATGTTGCAGCTAAATAATCTTTTACTGGAATTTTAGATACCTTTTCCGCTTGTAATAACTTTTCAAATGCTAACACCATCGCGACATAAGCACCCGTAATCGACGCAGTTCTTGTTCCGCCATCTGCTTGAATGACATCACAGTCAATCCAAACCGTTCTTTCCCCAAGCGCTTCCAAATCAACAACCGCACGTAATGCTCGTCCAATTAAACGTTGAATTTCCATTGTGCGACCAGTTACTTTCCCTTTACTGGACTCACGAATTGTACGCTGTTCTGTTGCCCGTGGAATCATCGCGTATTCCGCTGTTACCCATCCTTTTCCTTCGCCTCTCATAAATGGTGGCACACGTTCTTCAATCGTTGCCGAACAAATAACTTTCGTATCTCCAACTTCAATCAGAACAGATCCTTCTGGATGTTTTAAATAATTTGTATGAAGATGTATATGACGCAGTTCTGCCGCTTCTCTACCATCTACTCGCATAAAATAACCCCCTAGTAACTACTACTCGTTAGTATAGCCCATTTTAAATTTATAATTATGTACAACAATAATAGAAGAAGGAGAACTCAAAAAGAAATTCCCCTTTCTAACATAATTATATCAAATTATTTAAGATTAAAAACTACCTGTATTCACGTTTTGCGGACGATCAACAGGTTTTGTTAGTTTCTCACCTTTCTCAGTAACAAGATTTGCTTTCCCGTTTACTTCAACAGAAACATTTTTTACATCTTGCTTTTCTGTTAAAGATAGAACGAGTGATTGCAATACATAATTTGAAATCATACTTTTCCCTTTATCTATATATATATTTTCATTGAAATTCAATGTAACTTTTCCATCTTGTATTTTCGGTTCACTAACAAGCTTCACATCAGGATTAAAATCATTAAGTAAAGCTGAACCCGATGGCCCTTTAACAAGTTCATTCACAACCGTTGCTACTTCATGTTCCTTTCCTTCTGCCACGCGGCGTGTCACTGGCACATAATACTGTGTTTTATTATTTTGTGCTAAGAAATAAAGTGTAACTGGCTTCGTATTCGTGACATCCGCCACTTGCTCATCATCAAAGTTAATACCGTCAGCACGGCTCACACCTTCACCAAGCGGCGTGCCACCAACAGGCATCTTCGCTAATTTCTCACCATTTATTTGAAATTTAACTTGTTTAATATCTTTAAATTGCGTTAATGTCCAAGCTACCGATTCAACGATTTGACGCTCTTCTTCTTTTTTATAATTTTTCATTTCCTTTGAAAAATCCACAACTGCTGTCCCATCTTTTTTCAAATCAATGGACATCATTGTACCTGCCGGAAGAACCGCCTTGAATCCATTTGGCAGTAAATTCTCTACTGGACCATCCTTCACAAGGTATTCTAATGTTTGTTTCACAACTTCATTTTGTTTTGGAGCGGGTAATGCTAGCGTTTGCGGTACAACATAACCATTTTTATCAACAAGATATAGCTCATATTTCTTCGTTTGTCCTTGCTTCTCCTTTGTAGCAGTCTCTTTCTTTTCACCGTCTGTATACGTGACTTTTTTCGGTGGATCAATTTGTTCCGTTTCTTTCTCCTTATTTAACAAACCGCACCCTGTTAGTAAAGCTGCGCTTACTGCAGTACAAACAAGCCATTTAAAAGTGGATTTAGGCATACCATTTCCCCCTAAAATCTAAGTTTGTACTATATGTATACGAGCTCTTTATCATTTTAGAACAAGCAATGACAACTTATCTTACATTTCACAAAATAAAAAAACTCCTAACTTTCCAGGAGTTTTTTTACGAATATACTATTTTACTTACAAATTAATATGCTTTACATTTTCAATTGGTTGTCCAAACCATTTAGATGCAATTTCTTTAAATAAACCGATCTTTCCTGTTGTTAAAAAGAGATGATCGCTTTGCTCTTCCCCTTCATTTAACATCTTACTATGATATAAAATCGTACTCACTTCACGAGCTGTTTCGTCTCCAGAACTAATTAATTGCACCTTCCCCCCCATTACCCGCTTAATAACTGGACCTAAAATCGGATAATGCGTACACCCTAAAATCAATGTATCGATTTCAGTAGTTTTCAGTGGTTGCAACGTTTCTCTAACAACCTCATAAGCCATCTCACTCTCAAAGTTTCCACTTTCTACAAGTTCAACAAATGGCGGACACGCTAAACTCTCTACCATAACACGGTTATTAATGGACTTCAGCGCCTCTTCATATGCACCGCTTTTTACCGTTCCAATTGTTCCAATGATACCAACATGATACGTATTCGTCACTTTCAAGGCTGTACGCGAGCCTGGATGAATCACACCCACCACTGGAATTGGTAATTGCTTTTGCATCTCTTCTAGTACAACCGCAGTTGCGGTATTACAAGCAATAACTAACATCTTAATATCAAGTGCCAATAAATGCTCCGTCATTTCCCATGTAAATTGACGCACTTCCTCGCGAGAACGCGGACCATAAGGGCAACGTGCTGTATCTCCTAAATATATAATACGCTCTTTTGGCAGCTGACGAATTAACTCTTTCGCTACTGTTAATCCTCCTACTCCCGAATCAATAACACCAATCGCTCTATTCAACATAATCACCCATTTTCTCATTCATCATCTTTTTTACATACAAATATATCGTACATACTTTAGCTTTTATAAAACTAAAGTATCCTTTTTAATAGATTTCTAAATATGTACCTGTATAGACCAGGGACTTTTTTATTTTGCTCCTTTTCTTCGTAATTTGCAAGACAGAAAAATAGCCGACCTTTTATAAAAAAGTCGACTTCATCTGTTTATAATTCGAGTTCTCCCATACGAAGAAGCTCAACAACCGCTTGTGAACGTCCTTTAACCCCTAGCTTTTGCATTGCATTTGATATATGGTTGCGTACAGTTTTTTCACTAATAAAAAGTTCACCTGCAATTTCCTTCGTCGTTTTATCTTGAACCAGTAATTCAAATACTTCTCTCTCTCTCTTTGTGAGTAAAGGTTTAGATTGATACGCTTTTTCCTTCAACTGGTATAACCCTCCTTGCTTAAGCCAGAGCTGTATATGTGTAAGTTGGGTGTTTATTTAGTCAAGATATTGTATGAACAAAATGTGCAGGAGGTGAATGAAAATGGGCTAATTTCGGAACGTTATTTACGATTTATATGTATTTAAGAACTGCAAAAAACCTTTTTCAAATAATACTTGCTATTCATCAAAAAAATTATTAAATACCAAACACGAAAACGCTTACAATACATATAACTATTTACCTCATAACTAGCCTGTTTCTTCTCATTAGACTCTTAATACTCGAGTACATTTTTTATTTTTCATGCACAGAAGGTAAGATTTCTCCCCACTTATCTAACGAAGATAACTATCCACTCATATATAAGGAATAAACAATGTAATGGTAATATGAAACAAACATTAACTTTCATAATTTTTTTATGTTCCACAATGGGAATTGTCATTTTGATGGACATACTTTTTTTACAATGGATTCATTTGATTGTTTTAGACGACTCACACAATATAGTTCTCAGGATCATTTTCTCACTCCATTTATTACCTCCTTCTTTTTAGAGAGATTATTCATAAAACCGCCAATACTACCAGGTAGGAATGTATGTATTCATAACACTCCGCTTTGTACACAAAATTTTATGTATTGGTGGTGTCATTATGTTTTCGACCTTCAAACGATTTTTAATCGGTAGGCCACTCAAATCAACAGCACTAGGAGAACAAAAATTAAATAAACTTAAGGCACTCGCTATCCTGTCTTCTGATGCCCTTTCTTCTGTCGCTTACGGAACTGAACAAATTTTAATTGTTCTTGCTACTTTTGGAGCAATTGCTTTTTGGTATTCCATTCCCATCGCAATTGGGGTTTTAGTCTTATTAACAGCGCTTATTCTATCGTACAGGCAAATCATTTATTCCTATCCCCATGGGGGCGGTGCTTATGTTGTTTCAAAAACAAATTTAGGTACAAATGCCGGGCTCATTGCGGGAGGATCACTACTTGTTGATTACATTCTTACTGTAGCCGTAAGTGTTTCTGCTGGAACCGATGCTATTACATCAGCATTTCCGGCGTTGCACACATATACCGTTCCAATTGCAGTCATACTTGTTTTGTTTATTACAATTTTAAACCTACGAGGTGTAACTGAATCAGCATCGGTTTTAGCGTATCCTGTCTATCTCTTTGTTTTCGCACTTGTTGTTTTAATTATTGTTGGTATTTTTAAAATTACTTCTGGACAAGTTCCTGTCAATTTACATACACCAATCGGGACTGTCGTACCTGGCATTACACTGTTCTTGTTGTTAAAAGCATTTTCATCTGGTTGTTCTGCCTTAACAGGAGTAGAAGCTATCTCGAATGCAATTCCAAACTTTAAAGAACCTGCTGCGAAAAATGCAGCAAAAACACTCGTCATCATGGGTATAATTCTAGCCATTTTATTTACCGGTATTACATTTTTAGCGTATTGGTACGGAATTTCCCCAAAACATAATGAAACAGTGGTTTCTCAAATTGCTTCTAATATTTTTGGAAGAAACTTTGTATACTACTTTATTCAAGGAACAACGGCACTTATTTTAGTATTAGCTGCCAATACAGGTTTTTCAGCATTTCCACTGTTAGCTTTTAATTTAGCATCAGATAAATATATGCCGCGTATGTATTTAATGCGTGGAGATCGCTTAGGATATTCGAATGGAATTATTACATTAGGCATCAGTTCTATCCTTTTAATTATGGCCTTTCAAGGTAAGACCGAACAATTAATTCCGCTATATGCAGTGGGCGTTTTTATACCTTTTACATTGTCACAAACAGGGATGATTATAAAATGGATACGGGAAAAACCAAAAGGTTGGGGGCCAAGATTACTAACAAACTTATTAGGTGCCCTTATTTCATTAACTGTGCTTTTTATTTTCTTTATTACAAAATTTGCACAAGTATGGTCTATCCTTATCTTCCTACCTATCATTGTTTTCATATTCCATCGCATACATAATCATTATGTTGCGGTAGGAGAACAGTTAAGGGTCAGTTTTAATGAAATTCCTGAGAAGCTAACTGGTAATGTCGTGATTGTTCCTATTGCTGGCATTACGAAGGTAGTCGGACAATCAATTAACTACGCAGAAACGATTAGCGATCAAGTTATTGCTGTATATGTCGCTTTTGATAAAGAAAGTGAACTACGCATGCAAGAAAAATGGAAAGAATGGCAACCGAACATTCGTCTTGTTACATTTGTCTCATCTTACCGAAGCTTAATGAGACCTATTGCAAAATTAATTACGATTATTCAACATAAAGCGCTAGAGAACAACCGTTTTGTTACAGTTTTAATTCCTCAATTCATTACCAAAAAGAACTGGCATAACATTTTGCACAATCAATCAAGCGTATTACTACGCGTTTATCTTTTGTATAAGAAAAACGTCATTGTCACAACTGTTCCTTATCGATTTCGAAAATAAAAACACTTTGCACCTAATTGAACTACCCCCACCTTCACTTCGTTTAGAGGAGGAGGTCTTCTCGGTTAAAACGATAAAAATCTGCTTTCCCTCTTTCTTTTAGGTGCACATTCATCAAAAATGTCTTACAAAAATGTAATCTCCTTTCAGAAAAATGTAATATAATTCGATAGTTTCCATATTCTTTTCCATGTAAGATAAAAGTATAAAGAATCACCAATACATAAAAAACAACATGGTGATTAAAAAGGAGAGGATTTTATAATGGAAAAAAAGCTACGTAGATCTGAAACAGATAAGGTTTTATTTGGTGTATGCGGTGGTTTAGGAGAATATTTCGATATAAGCGCTAGTATGATTCGTATTCTTTGGGTTATTGCGATTCTATGTTTCGGAACAGGTTTTTTAGCTTACCTTGTTTGTTTATTGCTTATGCCACGTTCTTACTAAAAGGCACCGTTGCCCAATCGGTGCCTTTCTTTCATCTTATTTCTATTTTATAAAGAACTTTTTCTAACGAGTATTTATTAAAATACACAAACACTAAATAACACAATAGTAGTGATTCGAAACATACAGTTTTCTAAATGCAGCTCTAAACCCATAGAAAAAAGGAGCACTTCTCTACAAGCCCTCCCTTCTTTTATACTCATGAAGAATACTTCATCGTTAAATGTAAAACAGCAATCTCATCTCCAGCATTTTTGTAACTATGCTTTTTATTTGCCTCAAACTGAATCGAATCAAATTCATTTAATTCATACACATCATTTTCAACTTGAATAGCAACTTGTCCTTTCATAACTGTAACTAGTTCAATTGCCCCTTCATGGTGAGACTCTGGCTCATAAATACTTTGTGGTCTTAAACAAGCACGATGCATCTCCATGCCAGTTTCTTTCGTATACCGAAACATTGTTTCTAACCGCCATGCCTGTCCTGCGTCTACCGCAAAACCTTCCCCAGATCGTGAAATAGCTACCGGTTCTCCAACAACCATTAGCCTAGATAAAGGAATAGATAGCCCTTTCGTAATTTTCCAAATGACAGCTAATGTTGGATTCGTTTCACCTCTTTCAATTTTTCCTAATGTTAATTTACTGACCCCTGTTTTTTGTGCCAATTCTTCTAAACTTAGTTTTTGTTCATTACGAATTTGTCGTAATAACTGACCAACTTGCTGAATAACTTCTTTTGTTTGCATATCCTCTTTTTCTTTCATAAGTAACAAAACCACCTTAAAGTATAAAATATTTTACTTTTATTTATTTTATGTATATTATACTATACATAAATGTTCAGTTTTTGAAAGGAGCGCTATACATCATGCGTGCAATATTATTAGGTATTTTATCATCAGCCTTTTTTTCTGCAACCTTTATTATTAACAGAGCGATGAATGTATCCGGAACAAGCTGGGCTTGGACTGCTTCCTTCCGCTTTTTATTCGCTCTTCCTATTTTATTCCTTATCGTTTTATTTCGCAAAAACCTCGGGCCCTTATGGTCAGAAATGCGAAAACATCCTTTTGCATGGCTAGGATGGGGATCTCTAGCGGGCATCGGCTTTTATTCTTTATTAAGCTTTGCTGCTGTCTTTTCTCCAGCTTGGCTTGTTGCAGGGACTTGGCAAATTACAATATTCGCTGGCTTGCTACTATCGCCATTATTTTTTATTACGATTGAAACAAAAACAGGTACAAAACGCGTGCGGGGAAAAATCCCACTTCGCAGTTTATACGTATCACTTTTCATTTTAATCGGTGTCATTTGCATGCAGGCAACAGAAGCTGGACATATTACAGCTTCTCAATTTATATCTGGGGTTCTTCCTGTTGTCCTCGCAGCTTTCTTATATCCATTTGGTAATCGAAAAATGATGGAGGATGTAGGAGGACGCCTTGATACATTCCAGCGTGTATTAGGAATGGCAATCGGTAGTCTGCCTATAGCAATTATTCTTGGAATATACGGTTTTGTGGCAACAGGCATTCCAACATCTAGTCAAATGCTCCAAGGTTTTTTATTAGCACTATGCTCAGGCGTTATTGCGACAATGACATTTTTCTTTGCTACAGATTTAGCGAAAAATAATCTCGCATTACTAGGAGCTGTCGAAGCAACACAAGCTGGAACAATGGTATTTACTGTTCTTGGTGAAATCATTTTCTTAAATGGTTCGTTCCCTAGCGGGCTCTCTCTTATTGGGATGATTATCATTATGGTTGGAATGGTCGCAAATAGTATTTTGAATCGGTCTGTTCCGGTTGCACGGCAGAAGAAAACAGCATAGCAGAAAGTTGAAAAAGCATGGTTCTTAAAGGAGAACCATGTTTTTTTTCATGCAATCGAAATTGCACAAACCTTTATTGTTTATTTAATCGGAATATTTTTTATTCCTTATTTATAATTAGAACAGCATCATTCTATGTTACAATACGTTCTCATGCACATTTTAAGGAGGAAAATTATGCTAAAAAAAGGAATTGCTGAGTTTATTGGTACTTTTGTACTTGTATTATTCGGAACTGGAACTGCTGTTTTAGGTGGCGGAATTGAAGGAATTGGAATTTTAGGAATCGCAATGGCTTTCGGATTATCAATTGTTGCTATGGCATATAGCATTGGAACAATTTCTGGATGTCATGTAAACCCGGCAGTATCAATTGCCATGTTTGTAAACAAACGAATGAATGCTATGGAGCTTAGCTGTTATTTATTAGCTCAAGTTTTAGGTGGTTTATTAGGAACTGCAACATTAGTAACGATTTTAAAATCTTCTAATATGTCTTTAGATAACTTAGGGCAAAATGGTTTTGGAAAACTTGGATTATCAGGATCTTTCTTAGTTGAATTTGTTTTAACATTCGTCTTTATTTTAGTAATTATTGCTGTAACAGGTAAAAAGGGTAATGCACAGTTAGCTGGATTAGTAATCGGTTTCACATTAGTGTTAGTTCACTTACTAGGTATTCCATTAACAGGAACTTCAGTTAACCCTGCACGTAGCCTAGCACCAGCTTTATTTGCTGGCGGAGAAGCTGTATCTCAATTATGGGTATTTATTGTTGCTCCAATTCTTGGTGGTATCGTTGCTGCCATTGTTGGGAAATTCGTATTAAATACTGAAAAATAGATTTTTCATCCTTTCTGAAAATAAAAAAGCGAGCCTTTTTATATGAGGCTCGCTTTTTTATTTTTGAATTTTCGATTGTAAGTTTGTAACAAGCTGCTGGACTGTTACATTCGCAAGTACATTTTCCATTGCTTCCTGCGCTTGCATCAATATAATTTCTAATACTGATTGAATATTAGCTCCTACTGGACATTCAATGTTGGGATTCTCATGGAAAGAAAATAGATGTCCTTCTTCCACTACTTCCACTGCTTTATATACATCAAGTAATGTAATTTCATCTAAATCACGAGCAAGTGATGTACCACCTTTTCCGGCTTGGACATCAACAAGCCCCGCTCTCTTCAACATTCCTGTAATGCGGCGAATCACAACTGGATTTGTATTCACACTACCAGCAATCCATTCAGAGGTACAGCGAGAGTTTCGATCTATCGCAAGTAACGTTAACATATGAACACCTACTGTAAAACGGCTACTAATTCCCATCTGCACACCCTCCTTTACATTCATTCTATCAAAAGACGATACATACTATTATATACTATTTCTTATTTGTGCATAAAGAAAAAGCATGATTCCCTTAGAGAATCATACTTTTTCTTCTTATTGACGCTTAATAAATTTAGCTAAATCTTTAAATTTCACTTTATCAGAGTAATTCATAACACCATTAACGAAAATGCGGCTGGCAATCCAATTAATAATTAAAATTGTTACAACTAAAATTGCTAATGTAACGCTAACCTCTAACGCTCCTGCTTCACCAGCTACAACGCGCGAGAACGTAACCATCGGTGTAAAGAATGGAATATAGGAACTGATTAAAACCAGTGTACTATTTGGATCAAATAGCGACTTCATACTAATGAAGAATGCTCCCATACCTAAAAATGTAATCGGCAATGCAACTGATTGTAAATCTTCTAACTTAGATACAACTGCTCCAGCCGCTGCATATAACATCGCATATAGTAAATATCCTGTAATAAAGTAGATAATAAACATACTGATTACTAATGTATCTAAAGTTGAAAAATCTAAAGAAAGTCCAAATATTGAAGCATTATTTAAATCAACCCATCCTAATAAATACGGAATGATAAATCCACAAGCAAGTACAGCAATTTGTAATAAAGCTGTAGCTACAACAGCTAAAATTTTCGCATACATCATCGTAAGCGGTTTTACTTTTGGAAGCATAAGTTCCATAACACGTGATGCTTTTTCAGATGCAATTGTTGTCCCAATCGCATTTCCAAACGAGATAATAAACATATACAACGCAAACGAAAATGCATAACCGATACCAAAGGAAGATGCCCGATCTTTTATTGCCTCTTGCTTCATAGGAATTTCTATTTGTAATTGTTTCGCTACTTCCGGAGATACATTATTTTTTTCAATCATTACTGCCGTGTACTGCTCCTTCAAATAACTTGCTATAAGCGTAGATGTTGACTGACTTGGAAAGCCACTATACATATACGTAACTTCGGGAATGCCATTCTTTTCTGTAATACGGAATAAACCGTCTAAGTCTCCCTCTTCCACTTGCTTACGTAACGCATTAAATTCATCTTTTTTTGCCACAGTTACTTTAGCTGACGGGATTAATTTAGTTAAATCACTTTCTTGTACTTTATATATAGTACTTTCTGTTACCACTGCGATTTTATCTTTCCCTTTATCTTTATCAGCAGTAAAATGGGTAAACGCTACGATCCCAAACACAATTAAAAATAAAACGGCACTCGTAATCAAAGATTTTTTAGATAGAAATGATTCCCTAAAATAAAATGAAAATACATGAGAAAATTTACGCATTGTTATTTCGCCCTTTCCACAAATATTTCGTTTAGTGTCGGCTCTAGCATTTTAAATTGCCTTAAGCTCACACCTTGTCCTTGTAACTTCTGTAAAATCGTTAAGGCTTCTGCATCATCATGAACTTTCACATAAAGCAGTCCCTGTTGTTTTTCGTACGAAATATTTAATGCTTGCAATGCCTGTTCATTTTCTACCACATCTTCAATTGTTAAATTACGAAAACCGTATTCTTTCTTAATGTCGCTTAGCTGCCCTTCTACAACTGCTTCACCTTTCTTTAAAATGCAAACATGCTGGCAAAACGCTTCCACTTGTTCCATACGGTGGCTTGATAAAATAATTGTTTTTCCTTTTTGGACTTGTTCTTCAATAATATTCGCTAACATACCAGCATTAACAGGATCAAGTCCGCTAAATGGCTCATCTAAAATAAGAAGCTCTGGATCGTGAAGAAGCGCAGCAATTAATTGGATTTTTTGCTGATTTCCTTTTGAAAGTTCTCCCGCCGTTTTATATTTATATTCCGGGATTGCTAGTTTTTCTAACCAACGATCAATCGCACGGTCTACTTCTTTTTTCGTCATTCCTTCTAATCTACCGAAATAGCGAAGTTGATCTATCACTCTACTTTTTGTATACAATCCTCTTTCTTCTGGAAGGTAACCAATTGTTACACCGCTCTGAGAAATTGCTTTTCCGTCCCATGTAATAGAACCTTTATTAGGAGTTAATAACCCAAGGAGCATTTTAATTGTTGTCGTTTTCCCTGCACCATTTCGGCCAAGTAGTCCTAACACTTCACCTTTTGGTAATGAAATTTGCAATTGATTGACTGCCTTTGATTCGCCGAATATTTTCGTTAAGTTTTGAATTTGTAAACTCAAATACAATCCCTCCCCTTTTTCACCATTCTTACAATCTTCTAAATGGTATGTTGAATATAGGCAAAATATTGTAACACATGTGAATTCATTAATTTTTATAATGAGATTTTAAAATTAATATTATATATTCTTCTACCTTTACCATCCACCATTTGTTTTATTTAGTTAAAATTGTAAATTACAAAAAACTTTTTGTCAATTATAATTGTCATTTTGACAAATATAATTCACAAAACAAACAGCGTGTCCCTTACTCATTATACTGAAATAGGGCATACTACTGTATATACGAAGAACAATATGCAAAAATGCATAAAAAATATCACAAAAAACATTATCTTTTAATATATAATATTAAAGGATTTAATTACATCAAGGAGGATACATATGAAGATGAAAAGGGGTATTACCACTTTATTATCTGTAGCCGTTCTCTCTACATCGCTTGTAGCATGTTCAGGAACAGCTGAGAAAACTGTGGCAAAAGAAGAGAAAGTAAAATTAACAGACCAGCAGCTAATGGCTGATTTATGGTTCCAAACAGCCGGTGAAACAAAAGCGTTATACTATCAAGGATACAATATTGGTCAGTTAAAACTTGATGCAGCTCTTGCAAAAGGTACAAGCAAAAAACCAGCAATTGTACTAGATTTAGATGAAACTGTTTTAGATAACAGCCCTCACCAAGCGATGACTGTGAAAGAAGGAAAGGGTTATCCTTATAAATGGGATGAGTGGATTAATAAAGCAGAAGCAGAAGCTCTTCCTGGTGCAATTGATTTCTTAAAATATACGGAGTCTAAAGGTGTAGACATCTACTACGTTTCAAACCGTAAAACAAATCAATTAGATGCAACAATTAAAAATCTTGAGCGCGTTGGTGCTCCGCAAGCAACAAAAGAACATATTTTACTACAAGATCCGAAAGAAAAAGGGAAAGAAAAGCGTCGTGAACTTGTTTCACAATCGCACGATATCGTCCTATTCTTTGGTGACAACTTATCCGACTTCACTGGATTTGATGGAAAATCTGTAAAAGATCGCAATCAAACAGTCGAAGAAACAAAAGCACAATTTGGCGAAAAATTTATTATTTTCCCTAACCCAATGTACGGCGATTGGGAAGGTGCTCTATATGATTACAACTTCAAAAAATCTGATGCAGAAAAAGATAAACTTCGTCGCGATAACTTAAAATCATTTGAAGTAAACAAGTAAAAGGATGGCATAAGCCATCCTTTTACTATTTCCCTCCCTCCTAATTCATTCCAATCCAATTATTCGTATATATGAACGTCGCATATATAAACCGACAAAATCAAACATTTTTTGACATTTTCTTTGCAATTCTATTACGTTACGACTCTTATATTTCTTTTTATAGTAAGTAGACTTATAATAAAAAGAATAGACAAACAATAAGAAAGGACTGAGATTACACAGCTTTATGAAAAAGGTAATTGTTATTTCTGTCGCCACTATTGCAATCGGTATCACATCCTTCGCTTACTTCGGCTCAAAATCTCCACTCCAAAATGAAGCGAAAGCTGTAGAAACAATAGAACATCCAAAAGAAGAGATTCCATCATTTCCAAAAGCAACTCATACAGCAGAAAAAATAGATGAGAACTTTTCACTTGTTACGAATCCAGACTCACTACTAGTGTTAGTAAATAAACATCGAAAATTGCCAGATGGTTATACACCAGATGATCTCATAAGACCAGACGTTCCATTTACATCCCCAAAAGATAAAGAAAAAACGTTGCTGCGTAAAGATGCTGCGACAGCTCTTGAAAAGATGTTCCTCGCAGCAAAACAAGAAGGACTCGAGCTTACAGCCGTATCAGGATTTCGCTCTTATAAACGGCAACAGTCATTACATAACATATACGTAAAACGTCAAGGTAAAGCTGAAGCTGATTCAGTTAGCGCTATTCCTGGAACAAGTGAACATCAAACAGGCCTTGCAATGGATATTAGTTCTAAATCTGCAAAATATCAATTAGAACCTATTTTTGGCGAAACAGAAGAAGGAAAATGGGTAGCAGCACATGCTCATGAATTTGGTTTCGTCATTCGTTATTTAGAAGATAAAACAGATACAACGGAATATTCATACGAGCCATGGCATCTTCGCTACGTTGGCAACCCATACGCTACATACTTACATAAACATCACTTAACATTAGAAGAAGCAATGGGTGCAAAAAAATAAGAGAGCTAAATAGCTCTTTTATTTTTATTGCAGTAACTTTCGCTTCCATTCTTCGAGCCAAGGTGCACCTTTTCCCGTTTTCTTTGAGGCTTGCACCATTGCACCACGCCCTACTAAACAAACTTCTCCGGCTTCATTTTTTACCATATAGTGTAAATCTAAAGAAGAATTCCCAATTGTTTCGGCTTTTACATATACCTTTAAATGTTCATCGAAGAAAATTTGTTTCAAAAAGTTACATTGTAAATCAGCAACCACGATCATCGTTTCTGACGCTTCATGAGTCCATTCTTGCATAAAACCTAGCTCTTTAAAAAACTCAATACGTGCTTCTTCAAAATATGTAAATGCAACACCATTATTCATGTGTCCAAACATATCGGTTTCACAAAATCGAACTTTCACAGGAATGTAAAATGAAAAACCTTTTTCCCATCTCTCAAAGTCTTCAATGTAAGAAATCTTCTTCATGCTTTTCTCTCCTTTTTCTCTTATTCTAATAAGTAATATAATACATTTCAGAATAAACAAAAAATTAAAACGATAGAAACCCATATATATTTATTTTGATTTTTCAACATATAAATCGCTGCTATAAAGAACAAAAGGTGACCTGCACTCGTTTTCTCTCTTTGTTTTCACTTGGCATGAGGCAGGAAGAGGATCTAACCGCTTCTATGCATGGCCGGATGCTCCCTCCCACATAAAGTGAAAGGTTTTATGTCAGTTTTTCAATTTGTATTTATATAAATATTGCCTCTTCGATTCGAAGAGGCAATATTGATTAGTAGTTATTGTCGCTACCAAAGAAATCTTTAAACGACTGAATTGTTGTATCACGGTTTAATGCTGCAATTGATGTTGTTAACGGAATACCTTTTGGACATGATTGTACGCAGTTTTGTGAGTTACCACAGTTTGCAAGTCCACCATCACCCATGATTGCACGTAAGCGATCTGCTTTATGCATTTCACCAGTTGGATGTGAGTTAAACAAACGAGCTTGCGAAAGCGGTGCTGGTCCGATAAAGTCAGATTTACTGTTTACGTTTGGACATGATTCTAAGCAAACACCACATGTCATACATTTTGAAAGTTCATATGCCCATTGACGCTTTTTCTCTGGCATTCTTGGTCCTGGTCCTAAGTCATACGTACCATCGATTGGAACCCAAGCTTTCACACGTTTTAAAGCATCGAACATACGACTACGATCAACTTGTAAATCACGCACTACTGGGAATGTCTTCATCGGTTTTATACGAACTGGTTGTTCTAATTTATCGATAAGCGCTGTACACGATTGACGCGGTTTACCGTTAATTACCATAGAACAAGCACCACATACTTCTTCTAAACAGTTCATATCCCATGCAACAGGAGTTGTATGGTTTCCTTTTGCATCGACAGGATTACGACGAATTTCCATAAGAGCCGAAATAATATTCATATTTGGACGGTATGGAATTTCAAATTCCTGGTCAAACGATTGTGCATCTGGTCCATCTTGTCTCGTAATGATGAGGCGGATTGTTTTCTCAGACATGTTGTTTATCCCCCTTCTCTTCATTCTTAGCAGCTACATCATGTTTTGAAGAATAATCACGTTTACGTGGTGTAATTAATGAAATATCAACGTCTTCGTAATGGAATGCTGGTGCATTTCCTGCTCCCTCAAATTTCGCCATTGTAGTTTTTAAGAAGTTCGCATCATCACGATTTGGGAATTCTGGTTTATAGTGTGCACCGCGGCTTTCATTACGGTTATATGCACCTATTGTAATAACACGAGCTAATTCAAACATATTTGCCAGTTGACGTGTAAACGAAGCACCTTGGTTACTCCATTTCGCCGTATCGTTAATGTTAATGCGTTTATAACGCTCCATTAACTCTTCGATTTTCGCATCTGTTTCTAATAACTTTTTATTTTCACGAACTACTGTTACGTTATCTGTCATCCATTCTCCAAGCTCTTTATGAAGAACATATGCATTTTCATTACCATCTAACGTTAAAATATTGTTAAATTTCTCTGTTTCGATTAATTCATTTTGCTCGTATAAAGCAGATGAAACAGCATCAGATGATTTTGAAAGACCTTTCATATATTCAATTGCATTTGGTCCCGCTACCATACCTCCATAAATTGCTGATAATAATGAGTTAGCACCTAGTCTGTTACCACCGTGCATAGAGTAATCACACTCACCTGCTGCAAACAGCCCTGGGATACTTGTCATTTGCTTATAATCAACCCATAGTCCACCCATTGAATAGTGAACAGCAGGGAAGATTTTCATCGGTAGTTTACGAGGATCATCACCTGTGAATTTTTCATAGATTTCAATAATCCCACCAAGTTTAATATCTAATTCTTTCGGATCTTTATGAGAAAGATCTAGATATACCATGTTTTCACCATTAATACCAAGCTTTTGCTCTACACATACATCAAAGATTTCACGTGTTGCAATATCACGAGGTACAAGGTTTCCGTATGCAGGATATTTCTCTTCTAAGAAGTACCATGGCTTACCATCTTTATACGTCCAAACGCGCCCACCTTCACCACGTGCAGATTCACTCATCAGACGTAATTTGTCGTCTCCAGGAATTGCAGTTGGGTGAATTTGAATGAACTCACCATTCGCATAATATGCACCTTGTTGATATACAGCAGATGCTGCCGTACCTGTATTAATAATAGAGTTTGTTGATTTTCCAAAGATGATACCAGGGCCCCCTGTTGCCATAATCACGGCATCAGCTTGGAAACTCTTAATCTCCATAGATTGTAAGTCTTGTGCGACGATTCCACGACACACACCTTCGTCATCTACAACAGCACGTAAGAAATCCCAACCTTCATATTTCGTTACAAGTCCTGCTACTTCATGACGACGTACTTGCTCATCTAATGCGTACAATAATTGTTGGCCAGTTGTTGCACCAGCAAATGCTGTACGGTGATGTTGTGTTCCCCCGAAGCGACGGAAGTCAAGAAGTCCTTCTTCTGTACGGTTAAACATAACACCCATGCGGTCCATTAAATGAATAATACCAGGCGCTGCTTCACACATCGCTTTAACTGGCGGTTGGTTCGCTAAGAAGTCACCACCATAAATTGTATCGTCAAAGTGGATCCATGGAGAATCCCCTTCACCTTTCGTATTTACGGCACCGTTAATGCCACCCTGTGCGCATACAGAATGTGAACGTTTTACTGGTACTAAAGAGAACAGTTCAACATTTACTCCTGCTTCCGCTGCCTTAATCGTTGCCATTAAGCCGGCTAAGCCACCGCCGACTACTATAAGTTTCCCTTTCATGCTCTCCCACTCCTTACTGATTTGCTAGCTGTGGATCGATGAACGCTAATAATGCACTCACACCTACATAAGATAAACCTAAGAAAATAGCTAATGTTACATAAGTAGAGATACGTTGTGAACGTGGCGATACTGTAATTCCCCAGCTAATGCAGAATGTCCATAGTCCATTCGCAAAGTGGAAAATTGTTGATACAACCCCAACTAAATAGAAACCAAACATAGCTGGATTATTTAAAATATCTGCCATCATGTCATAATTTACCTGTTTACCTAACAATGCTTGAATACGAGTTTCCCAAACATGCCAAGCTATGAAAATCAGCGTAACGATACCTGAGATTCGTTGGAAGACAAACATCCAGTTACGGAAATAACTATAAGATGTCGCATTGTTCTTAGCTGTAAATGCAATATATAATCCATATATAGCATGGTACAGTATCGGTAAAAAGATGACGAAAATTTCTAGCGCATACCGGAATGGAAGGAGCTCCATAAAATGAGCAGCTTTGTTAAAAGCCTCTGCCCCTCTTGTTGCAAAATTGTTTACTACTAAATGTTGCGTCAAAAAGACACCAACCGGAATGACCCCCATTAATGAGTGCCACTTGCGAAACGTATACTCGCGGCCTTTCATGTCCCCATTACCCCCCTTGAGTGTTTGACTGCTGCTTTCAGTATTAGTTTATAACAATAATGTTTTTTCACTATTGCTATAAGAAAAACTGAAAAAATTATTCGAAATATTTCAGCATAATTTGATAACAAGTTCATTTTACTCCTATTCTTGTCGAAGCGTCAAGAAAACGTATACATAATTTGTACATAATTTGCATATAATTTGCCAATTCTTTTTTTCTTCTCTTATATTCAGATTTTCCCAAAGAAAGTTCTGTTTTTATAAATGGGAAATGTTATATAATAATCCCTATAGAAAGAGGGGAATATTGTGAGCAAAAATACAATTGATATAGCATCTTTTGAAGATGTTTCATTGAACGCCTTCGCTTATGAACTGCTGCGTGAAGAAGTATTACCTGACCTAATTGGAAAAGAATTAGATGACATCTTATACTGGGCTGGCAGAAACCTAGCACGAAAATATCCGCTAGAAACGATTGAAGAAGTCATTCATTTTTTTGAAAAAGCTGGTTGGGGCCGCTTGAACATCATCGAGCATAAACGCCGTGAAATGCATTTTCAGCTAACAAGCCCGCTCATTACAGAGCGCCAAAAGCAAAATAGACATTCTTCTTACCAATTAGAAACTGGATTTGTTGCAGAGCAGATTCAAAAGCAGCGAAATGTTGTTGCAGAGTCATATGAAGAGCAAAAAAAACGTTCGGATTCTATCACATTTCTTGTAAAATGGGACGTAAAAGATCCTGTCGAAGTGTAGAATCTACATTAACAGTCAACTAGACATATAGGTTTAGTTGACTTTTCTATATAAATCCAATTAAAAACGACATAAACCTTTTCTTTTTAGGTGGGAGAGAGCATCCGCCCATGCATAGAAGGGATCAGCTCCTTTTTTCCCCATGCCGTGTGAAAACAGAAGGAGGAAATGAATGGAAAACTATTTTTGTTTTCATAGCCACAGATTATATGTCGAAAAATCACAATGGATTTATATTGTATATTCATTCACTTCTAATTATTTTTAATATTCTGAAATTATACCAAAAAATAGAAGACATTGTAAACTACAACGTCTTCTTATCTGTTAAATAGGAATAAATAGTTTCTGCGACATTTTGCGGCATTCCCGCTTCGACAAATTCGGTCACAGAAGCTTCCTTCATTTTTTTTAACGAACCAAAATGTTTTAACAATACCTTTTTCCGTTTCTCTCCTACTCCAGGAATTCCATCTAAAGCAGATTGAATAACAGATTTCCCGTGAAGCTGACGGTGGAACGTAATCGCAAATCGATGTACCTCATCTTGAATACGCTGCAATAAATAAAATTCTTGGCTATTTCTTTCAAGCATAACTGACTCAGGAGGATCACCAATAATTAAATGCGACGTACGGTGCTTATCATCCTTAACAAGTCCAGCTATCGGAATATACAATCCAAGTTCATTTTCAAGCACATCACTAGCAGCTGCAAGATGTCCTTTCCCGCCATCAATCACAATTAAATCAGGTAGTGGCAAATTCTCTTTTAAAGCACGTGTATAACGCCGGCGTACAACCTCTCGCATCGATTCATAATCATCCGGCCCTTGAACTGTTTTTATCTTATATTTTCGATACTCTTTTTTCGCTGGCTTTCCATCAATAAAGACAATCATTGCTGAAACTGGATTCGTCCCTTGAATATTTGAGTTATCAAATGCTTCAATACGATATGGCGTTTCAATATCAAGCTGCTTACCTAAATTTTCAACAGCCTTTATCGTTCGCTCCTCATCACGTTCAATTAAATAAAACTTCTCTTCTAAAGCGATCTTCGCATTCTTGTTTGCTAATTCAACGAGGTCTTTTTTCTTTCCGCGTTTCGGCTGCGTTGCATCCACTTCTAAAAAACGCTCTACTAATTCAGGGTCAATATTTCCTGGCACTACGATTTCCTTTGGTTTAAAATGGTTGTTTTGTTCATAAAATTGACCGATAAATGTTAAAAATCCTTCTTCAGGCTCATCATAAATTGGAAACATGGAGACATCGCGCTCGATTAACTTACCTTTTCGAACAAAGAAAACTTGCACGCACATCCAGCCTTTATCAACCGCATAACCAAACACATCGCGGTCAACTAAATCGCTCATAATCATCTTTTGCTTTTCCATAATCGCATCTATATGAGCAATTTGATCACGCAATTCTTTTGCACGCTCAAACTCTAATTTTTCTGATGCTTCATACATTTTCGCTTCCAATTCTGAACGAACTTCTTTATGTCCACCGTTCAAAAACTTAACAATTCCATCTACAATTTCTTGATTTTGTTTATCCGTTACCTCTTGTACACAAGGTGCTAAGCATTGTCCCATATGATAATATAAACAAACTTTATCTGGTATATTTGTACATTTCCGAAGCGGATACATACGATCTAACAGCTTTTTTGTTTCATGAGCTGACTGCGCATTAGGATACGGACCAAAATACTTTCCTTTATCCTTTTTTACATTTCTCGTAATAAGCAAACGTGGCTGTTTTTCAGCTGTAATTTTAATAAACGGGTATGTTTTATCGTCTTTTAATTGGATATTATATTTTGGATCATATTTTTTGATTAAATTTAATTCTAAAATGAGAGCCTCCAAATTCGAGGAGGTAACAATATATTCAAAATCAACAATTTCTCCGACAAGACGGAGTGTCTTCCCATCATGTGAACCAGTAAAATACGAGCGCACACGATTTTTTAACACCTTGGCCTTCCCGACATATATAACTGTTCCTTGTTTGTCTTTCATTAAATAACAACCTGGTTGATCTGGTAAAATCGCTAATTTTTCTTTTAAATGCTCGTGCACTCGTAAACCTCCGTTTCTTACATGTTTATCATTGTTGTTTCCAAGCAAAAACATACAATCGTTAAATCCCCAACATACGTTCTTTAATTGTAACGGAAAGCGCAAAAAAATGAAAATATTATACGTATTTTTATCTTTTCATATCGTATTTTACTATTGATTTTCATGTTAGACTAACAAGATAGAATTGGGAATTTCTCCTTTTAAACTTTCCTAATACACAATGCAAATGATTGGGTCATAAAATACAAAAAATTCATTCAAATATGACAATCAAAGAACAGCGTAAACAGGAGGATAACAATGGAAAAATATTTTGAAGACGTACACCGTTTCTATTCTCATAATAGAACTTACTTGGAAAAGGATACTATGTGTGGTTGTTTTTATTGTTTAAAAATTTTTCACCCAAGTAGAATTAATGAATGGTGGGATGATGATAATACAGCAGTTTGTCCCTACTGTGGTATTGACTCTGTTATCGGAGAAAATTCTGGATATAAAGTCGCAGAAAGCTTTCTAAAAGAAATGCATCAAAGATGGTTTTAATTAGATAAATTAAAATAAAAAGCTGCCCTACGGCAGCTTTTCCGATTAGAAGTGTTTAGAAACTAATTCTACTAACGCTTCTTTTGGTTTATAGCCTAACGCTTGGTCAACCACTTTACCATCTTTTAATACGAAAAGAGATGGGATGCTCATTACTTCAAATTGGCGAGCGGTTTCTTGGTTTTCATCCACGTCTATTTTTACTACTTTTACTTTTTCGCCTAATTCTGCATCGATTTCCTCTAATACAGGAGCGATCATTTTACAAGGTCCACACCATGGTGCCCAGAAATCTAATAATACAATACCTTCGCTAGTTTCAGCTGCGAAGTTTTGGTCAGTTGCGTTTACAATTGCCATTTTATTTCCTCCTTCAAGTGTATTCTACCAAAAGTATATCATTAAGTTATATACGTGGCGAATATTATGTATCGTTATGTATTGTAACAAAAAAGGGTTCCTTTATACTATATAAAAATACAAGCTATATAGATATCAAATAAAAAAACGACATAAAACCTTTCTTTTTTAGATGGAAGAGAGCATCCAACCATGCATAGAAGCGGTCAGATCCTTTTTTAGCCCCACGCCAAGTAAAAACAACAAGAGAAAATGAGTACAAATCTTCTTTTGTTTTCATAACCGCGAATTATATATCGGAAAGAAATACATGTTAAAAAACGAGAGGCAGGGGACCTCTCGCTTTTCTATATATAGGGGTATTTCACTTGGAACTCAAGGGTTACTCAAATTAAGAATGCACTTTTAACTTTTTAAACTCTTCTGTTAATAAAGGAACCACTTCAAATAAGTCGCCCACAATACCATAGTCAGCTACTTTGAAGATACTTGCTTCTGGATCTTTATTAATTGCAACGATTACTTTCGAGTTAGACATACCTGCTAAATGTTGAATTGCGCCGGAAATACCACATGCAATATATAAGTCTGGCGTAACAACTTTACCTGTTTGTCCAATTTGTAATGAGTAATCGCAATACTCTGCGTCACACGCACCACGTGATGCTCCAACAGCGCCGCCTAATACATCTGCTAATTCTTTTAACGGTTTAAAACCGTCTTCACTTTTCACGCCGCGTCCGCCAGCAATAATGACTTTCGCTTCTGAAAGGTCTACACCTTCTGCTGTTTTACGCACAACATCTTGAATGATTGTACGTAAATCTTTTACATCAACTGTAATAGAAGACACATCACCTGTACGCGCTTCATCTTTTTCTAATGGCGTAATGTTATTTGGACGTACTGTCGCAAATAAAATGCCATCTGTGACAATCTTCTTCTCAAACGCTTTACCAGAGTAAATTGGGCGTGTAAATACAACATTACCACCCGTTACTTCTAGTGCAGTGACGTCGGAAACAAGACCAGCTTCAAGTTTTGCAGCTAGCTTTGGTGATAAATCTTTACCAAGCGCTGTGTGTCCAAATACGATTCCTTCAGGCTTTTCCTCAGCATATACAGCAAGAAACGCTTGTGCATAACCATCGGATGTATATGATTTTAATTTATCATTTTCAACTGTCACAACGCGATCTGCACCGTAATGAATCAATTCATTTGCTAAAGATGCAATGCTCTCTCCAACTAGAAGGCCAACCACTTCACCGCCTTCTGCAATTGTTTTCGCTGCTGCTACTGCTTCAAACGAAACGTTACGTAGTGATCCGTCACGAACTTCACCCATTACTAATACTTTACGAGCCATAGATTTTCCCTCCTGCATATATAATTTCGTATTTTATTAGATTACTTTCGCTTCTGTATGGAGCAACGATACAAGTTCTTTTACTTGATCTTGCAGCTCGCCTTGTAACACTTTTCCTGCATCTTTCTTAGGAGGCAAATAGATTTCGATTGTTTTTGTCTTTGCTTCCACATCATCTTCCGCTAAATCTAAATCATCTAATTCTAGCTCTTCAAGCGGTTTTTTCTTCGCTTTCATAATACCTGGAAGCGATGGATAACGTGGTTCATTTAAACCTTGTTGCGCTGTTACTAAAAGCGGTAGTGATGTTTCAATCACTTCCGTATCTCCTTCAACATCGCGCTCAATTTTCACGCTTGTGCCGTTAATTTCAAGCTTCGTAATTGTTGTTACATATGGAATATTTAACGCTTCAGCTACGCGAGGTCCAACTTGTCCAGACGCACCATCAATCGCTACGTTTCCACCTAAAATTAAATCTACTTCTTTATCTTTTAAATATTCAACAAGCACTTTCGCTGTTGTAAATTGGTCACCATTCTCAATATCATCTTCAATATTAATTAATACCGCTTTATCACAGCCCATCGCTAGCGCAGTGCGAAGTTCTTTTTCACTGTCTACACCGCCAACTGTTACAACCGTAATTTCACCGCCTTGTGCGTCTCTTACTTGAATTGCTTCTTCAATCGCATATTCATCGTAAGGGTTGATGATGAATTCCGCTTCGCCATCGTAAATTGCACCGTTTTTAATTACGATCTTCTCTTCTGTATCAAATGTTCGTTTCATGAGTACGTAGATGTTCATTCCATTTACCCCCTTGTTTTTCAGAAAGATTCCACCAATTTTAATATTCTGTTAATTTATATTAAAAAAATAATTCGAACTACCTACCACTAAATGAAGGTTTGCGTTTTTCTAAGAATGCCGCTACACCTTCTCTTCCATCTTCACTCGTAAACACTTCACCAAATATTTGTGCCTCACGTTGTACACCTTCATAATAATGAGATGATTTTGTTGTTTGTAATAGCTCTAACACAGCACGAGTTGTCGCTGGACTTTTACTAGCAATTTGTTTTGCGATTTGAAGAGTATTCTCTAAGAGCGACTCTTCAGAGAACACACCATTAACAAGTCCCCATTCTAATGCTTGTGCACCTGTAATCGGTGTACTTGTTAACATCATTTCACAAGCCTTCGCTTTGCCAACGTAGCGTGGCAAACGCTGTGTACCTGCAAAACCAGGGATCAATCCAAGCGTTAACTCTGGTAAACCAAGCTTTGCACTTTCAGTTACAAAGCGCATGTGGCAAGACATAGCGAATTCAAGGCCACCGCCAAGTGCCGCTCCATGAATTGCCGCAATAACTGGTTTTGAGCATTTTTCTACACGCTCAAAAGTAACTTGTCCAAGCTGTGCTAGCTCTGTCGCCTGTTTTGCTTCCTCAACAGAAGTAAACTCTTTAATATCTGCTCCTGCTGAGAAGAAGCGTCCTTCGCCATGAAGAACGACGACGCGGATACTTTCATCCCTTTCGACTTGATCAATTAACTCAGTAACGTCATGCATAACTTGTGAAGACATAGCGTTAGCTGGCGGATGATTTAATGTCGCCACCGCGATATGGTCTTCCACTGTTACAGATAGGAATTTCAACATGATCCCTCCCATTATTGACGATAACCACAAGCTGAAATAAGCAGCCCATGTACCGTTTTTGAAAGTGCGACCAAATCATATTTATGATCGCTCATTACCCAATTGGTCACAACTTCATCTACTGTTCCGAAGATCATTTGTCTTGCTACGCGAACATTTAAATCCGCTTGGAATTCTCCTTGTCCTATACCTGTTTCCAAAATTTCATCGATGACTTGTAAGTATCCTTTTAATACTTCGTTTATCTTGAGGCGTAAGTCTTGATTGGATTGGCGAAGCTCTAGTTGAGTGACGATAGCAAGAGGATCATTTTGTGATAACAGCAAGAAGTGCGTTTCTACCAACATAAACAACTTCTCTACAGCGCTTTCAATTCCTGCTGTTTTTTGACGAATTGTTTCGACAAATTCTCCCATCTTCTCCTGGAATAAGGATATCAATATATCTTCTTTATTTTTAAAGTATAAATAAATAGTTCCATCAGCAACGCCAGCTTGCTTTGCAATTTTAGAAACCTGCGCTTGATGGTATCCATTTTCTGCAATCACAATAACCGCCGCATCAATAATTTGGTTATATTTTGGTCGATTTTTTTTCACTTTACTGTCCCCTTCAAGAAGATGACTGAATGAATAATCATTCATATTTTAATAATACTGACTATTTTCAATATTGTCAATCATATATTTTCAAAAAGAAAGGGCCTTTAGCCCGTCTGCTCATCCTCTTTCTTTTTCTTCTCTTCATCTATAAGGACGCGTCGTAAAATCTTCCCAACAGTTGTTTTTGGCAACTCACTCCGAAACTCATATAATTTTGGAACTTTATAAGCAGCCAAATATTTACGAGCAAACTGATCTAACTCTTCTTCAGAACAAACTTCATCTTCTTTTAGTACAACAAAAACTTTCACGGTTTCACCACGATATGGATCTGGGACACCGATCGCAACCACTTCCTGCACCTTTTCATGCTCATATAATACTTCTTCCACTTCGCGCGGATAAACATTGAATCCGCTAGCAACAATCATATCTTTCTTGCGATCTTTTATATAGAAAAATCCATCTTCATCCATATAGCCAACATCACCTGTGTGTAACCAACCATCCTGTAATACAGCTGCTGTTTCCTCAGGCTTATTCCAGTATCCCTTCATTACTTGCGGACCTCTCACAACAATTTCACCAATTTCCCCTGGAGGTAACGATTCTCCTGTTTCAAGTGACATAATGCGGGCATCTGTATCTGGCCACGGGACGCCAATGCTTCCTGGCACACGTTTTTCCCATAAGAAATTGCTATGTGTGACTGGAGATGACTCTGTCAGTCCATATCCTTCTACGAGCTTACCGCCTGTAATCTTTTCAAATTTCTCTTGCACCTCTACTGGAAGAGGAGCAGAACCACTAATACAAGCACGAATCGAAGAGATATCATATTTCTGAAGCAGAGGACTATTTAAAAGGGCAATATAAATCGTCGGAGCTCCCGGAAACAGTGTAACTTTATGCTTTTTAATCGCTTCAAACACCATTTTCATATCAAACTTCGGGACAATTACCATTTTGTATCCTTGCATAACGGTTAAATTCATCACAGCTGTCATCCCGTACACATGGAAAAATGGAAGGACACCGAGAACCACTTCTTCTCCTTCTTTACAGTTATATAGCCAATGCACACCCATCAATGTATTCGATACAAGATTTTTGTGCGTTAACATAACTCCTTTCGGAAATCCTGTCGTACCTCCTGTATATTGTAAGAGCGCTAAATCATTTTCAGGATCACAAGGCACCTCTACCATTTCATCACTTTCTCTTTCTACCGATTTCCAAACATGAATCGTATCACTTTCGGCTACTTTTACAACAAGATTCGTTTGCTTCTTTTGTACAAATGGATATAGTAAATTTTTTGGAAATGGTAAAAAATCTGCAATGCGGGTTACAATAACATGCTCAAGCTTTGTGGTAGATTGAACATTCGTAACTTTCGGAAAAACGAGATCCAGACATAGAATAACTTTCGCTCCAGAGTCATGGAGTTGATATTCTAGTTCCCTCTCTGTATAAAGAGGATTTGTTTGCACGACAATACCACCTGCGAGCAATGTACCATAATATCCAATTACAGCCTGCGGACAATTTGGTAACATAATCGCAACTCGATCACCTTTTTTCACACCAAGCTTACGAAGATAATTTGCAAATTGATTCACCTTACAATTCAGCTCTGAAAATATAATATCCTTCCCCAGAAAGTGAAGCGCTTTCTTTTCTGGATACCGAGAAGACATCTGCTGTAAATATACATGGAGCGGCTGAATATCATAAGAAATTGTATCTGGAATTTCCTCTGGATAACTTTGTAGCCAAGGCTTTTCCATCCTCATTCCTCCTCCCTGTTCTTACAAGAATACAATGAATGTCCATTCATGATGATTGTTTTCATTATATTATAGTCGTAATCGCGTTACAATCATAATATTCTGACTTTTATATAACTATTCCATAACAACTACAAGAAAGAACACCTTCCATTAATAGAAGCTAAATGCACTTTAACGCTCGCTATAAAACAAAAGTAAAGCTAATGGAACTTTCATATATAGTGATTTCCCCCACCTAACTTCTTTGCTTTTGCTAAATTTTAAGGTGGGGGTATCACTGCCCGTTAATGTGGAAAAAAGTTAACATAAGCTTTATAAAATCCATATATCACAAATGAATACATAAATATATAAAACATCATTCTTTTACCTCTTAGTGCCCAGGTTAATTTTTTATCCTGTAATGACAGCTCTATTCCACTGGCTTTTTTCACCTTACGTAACACTTGAAACAATTCACGATATTCATCATCAATTCCTAATAATAAGTACTCTTTACCATTTGTATATTTTATATATAAAAACTCACTTCCCCCCTTACGATCTAATACTGTTTTCATAGAAATAATTTCATCTAATTGATATACTTTTAAATCAACATCATTATAATACCGGTCTACAAAGAAAACATATAATCTTTCATTTGTAACAACCAAAACGCTATTAATGCCAAAATGCATAGCGAGAGCGCCTATTCCTAACATAGTTGCTGTTCCTGTTTGTGATCCCTTTACACGAGGATTAGATGCAATCATACTATATAAGATCTCTTCATTTTTCTGTAAATCACTTTGTACTTCCTGATAACAACGCTGCATCAAAATACTTTTAGTCACTACCATTTTTGCACGTTTTATTTTCTGTTTATCCACTTTTGCTTCATCATTATATTCTGCAACATCTTCATCACTATATTGTAAATTGCTTAATCCCTGTAACAGCTCCTCTTTGCGCATCAGTTTCCCCTCCTAGTATCTTTTTTAGTTTTTTCCGTCCTCTTGAAAGTCTGCTATAAACGTTATCTGTTGTCAGCCCTAATTCAGAAGCAATCTCCTGCACACTATATTCATCTAAATATCTCTTTATAAAGATTTTTCTATCTTTATTATTTAAAGCTTCAATTAAAAGGTAGAAGGTTTCCTCTTGTTCCTCATTTGTTTGATTTGAATCTTTTATCTCTTCATATATATCCTGCTGAAATTCTTGTAATCGATAAGCCTGATTACTTTTTCTCTTAAAATCAATTGCTTTAAACTTCGCAACAGATATAAGCCAATTTCTAAATTTCCCGCGCTTTTCATCATAACTCTCAATGTTGTACCAAATAATTAATAAAATATCATCCACACATTCATCAACGAGTACTTTACTATGCGATGTATCTAACACACTATGAACAACTTTATAAATTAAATCACCATATTGATCAATCGCTGCATGTAATGCAGTCATATCTTTCTTTCGTAACCCTTCTACTACTTCAGCTTCGCTCATCCCTATCACCACTCTTTGTTTCATTCTCTATTCACTTAATATACGAATTATAATGTTAGTTTTCTGACACAAATACAAAATTTAGTTAAATGTAAATATACAAAAATAAAAAAGCAGGACAAACACCTACTCTCACGAATTTACTCTATGAATATAACCATTGGGGGGATATCATGTATCAAACAATTGAAGGCTTTCTGACAACATGGAAATACGAGTCTGAGTCTACACAAAAGATACTAGATGCATTAACTGATGAATCATTGAAGCAAGAAATTGCTCCTGGGCATTGGACTTTAGGCAGAGTCGCTTGGCATATCGTTACCGCAATTCCTGTGATGCTGTCAGGAACAGGTTTACAGTTTGAGGGGGAGACAAAAGATTATCCTGTACCAACTTCCGCGAAGACGATTGCAGAAGGTTATCGTAAAGTAAATACGGATTTTGTAGAGGCAATTCAAACGCAGTGGACTGATCAAGATTTAGCAACAATTAATGATTTCTTTGGGCGCCCCATGCCAAACTCTATCTTTTTGATGACTCTCATTAATCATCAAAATCATCACCGTGGGCAAATGACTGTCTTAATGCGTCAAGCTGGGTTACAGGTTCCAGGTATTTATGGACCTGCTAAGGAAGAGTGGGCAGCTGCCGGGATGGAAGCTCCGAAAATGTAATAACGAAAAAGACAAGGTAACTGCACCTTGTCTTTTTCTGTAACTTGTTTCATGTGAAACTTTATAACGCATCTTCCTTCTCAATATTTCTAATTCCATAATAAGCAATCATAATACCAATAGCCGCAAGTGCTAATTGAAGTGGTAGAAAAGTTGCTAATGAGAATTCTGGCTGACTTTGACATGCAATCATCACAACAAGTAAGGAAGAAACAATCGTTGTTGGAACAGAGTATTTACGCATACCAAAATATAAGGGAATTAACCCTGATCCTGCAGCTGCCATAGCAAAAGGAATCACTTTTATACCTTCTTGAATCAACTCAGCTACCGTTATTGTATTCGGAATAACTAACATATAACTATTCAATGTAAAGAAGATACCTATTACAAAAATATTAGATAATAAAACTGTTACAAACGTTAGCATTGCTGTGATTAATAACTTACTAGCAATGATTTTTTTTCGACTAATTGGATACGAAAACATGAGCAGTATTGTTTTATTTTTATATTCTTCAATTACTAGTTTTGCAATTAATACTCCCGCAAAGACAATAAACGTTCCTCGCACCATTGCACTCGCCATTAAAAGAATTCCTTGAGGATTTCCTAGTTCTACATCCCCTTCAATCTGTGACATATAGCTTACAAAAAATAGCATCGCAATCATCACTATATTTGCGATAATCGCACCTTTTATATACCATCCAAGCTTAGATTTCTTCATTTCTAGCTTTATAAGTTGCAGCATTTTATCCCCCTTAGTTCATCTATTTTATTTTTAAAAATCCACCGGTTTGATTTTATTGTTTATTCATTGGTAATACTTTACGATAATTTCTCGATAAAAAATTCAAATAAATACGAAGATACTTCCAACTAAAATAGGCGATGCTTCCCACGATTCCACCTATGATCAGAGCATAAACCATGCTCCACTCCTGAGGAATTGATAAACTAGGACCCATATCCATTTGTACCCATGTAACTCCAAAGGAACGAATAATACCTGCAATTAATATAAGTACAGTACAAAAACCGAAACCGTACGCAATCGTTGCCAAAACTGGAACAACAATAACGCTTAATAGTCCCGTCGTACAGTAAAAAAACAGCATAGCAAATATGTCACTGACGGAACGAATTGATTTTTTCTGCATGATATATTCACCTCTTCTGATTATTATTTGATACATATAGTGCCTTTTTTACTTAAAATCTCCACCTTATTTGATGCATCACCAATTACACCTTCTTTTGTTTTTTCCGTATTCGTTCTTTTCTTAAACCCATTTAAACTCACTATTATATCGGATGAATCACTGTTAGCAGCAAGCTTTAATGAAGTTGGAGCTTCTTTATAAGAGACACCAATGTCTCCTGATTTTGTTTCTACAAGTAATGACTTTCCTTCTATTGTCTCTTTAATCAATACTTCACCATCTGTTGAAGTAACTTTTGTCTTAGGGCTCCTTACATTTGTAAGGTAGTTATCACCGGTAGTAGAAGCTACAGATAGTTCCTGTAACGAACTATTTTTCAAACTTAGTTCCCCACCTTTTGATGTAAACTCACCGTTTTCTGCTGATAGCCCCTCAATCTTTTCAGCACCAGATCCGTTTGAAAATACAATATTTTTAGTCATTATATCATTCATTTTTATATCGCCAGATCTATTATTCAATGTAATCGTATCTACTCCATCCTTTGGAATAGAAATATAGATTGTACCTTTCTTTCCAAAAGTGAAGCCACCAATAAATCCATCCTTTTGTTCTTGTTGAGTGATTACAATTTTCTTTCCATCCTTTTTAATTGTTACAGGATCATTCTTCTTATCTTTCTGTTTTCCTTCAACTGCAATTGTTACCTTGTTTGATTCTGCACTTTTGAACTCAACATCCCAAGATTCGTTGTTTATTTCTACTTCTGCAATACGATCTACTTCAAAGGAGTTTTCTTTTTCAAAACCCTTCCCTCCTACTTCTTTGATGCCAAAAGTGAGTCCACCAATTACAATTAATGCCGTAGAAGCGAATATGATTTTTTTCAATTTTTATCCCTCATTTCATTTTCAGTTTAAATAAACATGAATTATTCCATCTTTACCCTGATCTTTATTTAGGCCACATCAATTTTGTCAACTTTATGATAAGAAAGATAGCCAATGATAAGACCTAATAGACAGAATGCAATTGGTACGCCAATAAAGTCGAACAAGCTAACCGAACCACTCGCATCAGAAACAGCTGAGTTAATTACACATCCAATTAATACAGAAGAAGTAATTGTTGTAGCAGTAGATTTTTTTCTCATGCCAAAATATAAAGGAACTAAGCTTATTCCAGCCATCATGAATGCACTAAGAAAAGTGCTTGGCACTGTTGCAATTATTTCCCCCATACTAACAGGCTTCCCAAAGAATCCTATTATTGGATTTAAGAAAAAAGTTAACATGTTGATAATAAAAGTAGTAACAATTATGCTGCAAAAACAAAATCCAAAAACAATTGCTAACTTCGCTTGCATTAATTTTTTTCGTTGTAACGGATAGGTAAATAATAATTGCATCGTTTTACTCCTGTATTCATCAATCACTAAACTTGATAAAATGACAGCTGAAAAAATCATAAATACTACTCTAATAAAAACATTCGTTACATACATGAACCCCGTATAATCTGGAAACATTAAATCACTCTCAATTCTAGAGCCCCACGCCATAAGACCAACAGCAGCGAAAATTGCTATAATACAAATTACTACTCCTTTAAAATACCTAGATAAGCGATGCTTTTTCCATTCTAGTTTCATTAGTTTAAACATGTTAATTGCCCCCATTGATACGATTTAAAAAATATTCCTTATTTAAACAAATCCACCTGTTCAATCTTCCTTATTGCCATAAAAGCAATCAATAAACCAACACATGCTATCATGACAGGAATCACAATAAAGCTGAACAATGAAACTTCACCATTCAAACTAGAAGTAAATAAACACATAACGATAATTGCAGATACAAACGTTGCTCGGACTGAATACTTTTTCATTCCAAAATGAATCGGGATTAAACTAATTCCTGTTGATGCTAAAGCATTCACAAATAGTTCCGCTGCGTTCTGAGTTAAAATCGCCACCGTTAACGGTTCCATGATTACTGGATGATATAAATTTAAAACATAGACGAAACTAAACATAATAATCTCTGAAATGATAATAGCGCATAGCGTAAACAGTATAATGATGAGAATTTTTGCTGTCATCATTTTTTTTCGATTAATCGGATACATAAACATCACTGTCATCGTATTATTTTGAAACTCTTGAATAATGAATTTCGCAATTAAACTGGCTCCGAAAATCATAAATACGGCTCGTGAAAAACGATCAATAGCTTGAAATACGCTGTCATAACTATCAAGTTCCCATCAAATATAATCAATGGGATAAATATAGAAACAATCAAGATTGCAATAAGTGCCCCTCTAATAACCGACCATATCTTAAATTTCATGAATTCAAGTCTCATTAAGTTAAGCACGGATGCCCTCTCCATTCACAAGGTTCAAGAAATACTCTTCTAACGAACTATGCTTTTTGTTTATACTTTCAATTTCTATGTCATTCATGATCAGCGTTTTAGAAACTGCTTGCTGTGTAGCTGTCATTTCATACACGCGAATCATACTTTCACTCATAATTTTGTAATTTGTTATGCTAAGTTTATTTTCTAAAATATAAGCCGCACGTTTCACATCTTGAACATGAATTTCAATGTACTCTGTTTGTTTTCCATTAATGCTCTTCATTGAAACTTCTTTTATCAATTTCCCATTTTGAATAACGCCAATCGTATCTGCCATTTGCTCCATTTCTCCTAAAATATGGCTAGATACTAATAGGGTAATTCCATATTCTTTGCAAAGCATTTTAAATAGGTCGCGCAATTCTCTAATCCCGATTGGATCTAGACCGTTGATTGGTTCATCTAAAATTAATAGCTCTGGCTTTGTCAAAATCGCTCTGGCAATTCCTAATCTTTGTTTCATCCCAAGCGAAAAATCTTTTACTTTTTTATTCTCCACGTTGTGTAAATTAACAAGATCTAATGCATGCTCAATCTCCTTCTTGTCGTAGTAACCCATATATTCGCAATGTAGATATAAATTTTCCTTAGCTGTTAATTTGTCATAAAAAATTGGATATTCGATAATTGTTCCCATTCGTTTTAACACGTCATATGATGTATCTGTTAATCTCTCACCAAAAATTTCAATATCCCCACTCGTTGGTTTTATTAAATTTGTAATCATCTTCATAATTGTTGTTTTACCAGCACCATTGGGTCCTAAAAAGCCGTAGATTTCTCCTTTTTTCACGTGCATGTTGACCCCTGAAATCACTTCTTTTCCTTGAAACACTTTTGTTAACTGATTTGTTTTTAATATATAAGCCATATCATTTTCCCCTTTCGCTTCCGTTTTATATTTCTATCATAGACAATGAACGTCTCTTTTTTCTTACCCATTCCTTACAAATTTCTTACGTTCAAAAAAAGCTTGTAGAACACCCTTTTCTACAAGCTAAAACTCCATTTTTTTCAGCATAATTGTAAATACCGTTTTCTCATATGGCGTACTAGAAAGATGAATTTCTCCGCCTAACGCTTCCACAAGTCGTTTTGTAATCGTAAGTCCAAGACCGCTTCCTTGATACAATCGGTTCCTCGAGTCTTCTAACGTATACATGCGTTCGAATACTTTATCAATATGAGATTCATCAATTCCTTTGCCGCGGTCCCATACATCAACATATATGCACCTATCATCATCTCTTAATGTAATACCGAGTGTTTTCCCATCATATCCATACGCAATTGCATTTGATATTAAATTATTTAATACCCTACCCAACACTTCTGCATTTCCGAGTGCATATACATTTTTCTCCGGTATATCAATATGAACCTCAAACCCTTTCGTCGTTACTAAATCATAAAATGATAAAATCTTTTCCCGGCACACTTCATTCATATTCACCTTCGTCATTTCGATTGCTTTATCTCCAGATTCTAATTTCGCCAAATCAAAAAACTTATGAATCAGTTCCATTACTTCCAGTGTTTTCAAATGTACCTTTTCTAGTAATGCTTGTTGCTCTTCTTTACTCATCGTTTTATCTGTATTTAACATTTCTGTATACCCAAGAATAACAGTAAGCGGCGTTTTTAAATCATGTGAGATATTAGAAAGCATCTTCCTCATGGAAATCTCAACCTTCGCATGATTGGCATTCGTTTTTTGCTTCGCATCTAATAAATGATTAATCGCTACTAATAATTTTTGCAGTTCTTTATCATCCGTTACAACTAATAATTTCTCACCTGTTTGCTGCTTTACAATATCCTGTAACTTTTCATATGTATAGCGCACATTTGCACTTTTACTTTTCTGTATTCTATATTGAAAATAAATAATACCTAATAACATAACAATAACAATTGTTAAAAGAGCGACCATACTATATCACTTCCAACTTATAACCAATACCCCATAGTGTTTTAATATATTCCGGATTAGAAGGATCATCTTCAATTTTCTCACGCAACCGTCTCATATGAACATTAATCACGTTATCATCGCCATAGTATTCTTCATTCCAAATGAGATTATATATTTGTGCTTTTGTAAATACACGATTTTGATTCTTCACAAATAGCTTTAAAATCTCGAATTCTTTCAAAGTAAGTTTTAGCTGTTTTTCGTTTTTTTGCACAGTAAAGTTGATTGGATCGATTTTCAAATCACCAATCTCAATCATTTCTTCTTTCTTCTCCGTGGCTGAATACTTGGTTGATCTTCGAATACCTGCCTTTACCCGCGCTGATAGCTCAATCATAGAAAATGGCTTACAAATGTAATCATCTGCTCCAAGGCCTAAACCGACCGCCTTATCAACATCCGTATCCTTCGCAGACATCATTAATATCGGAACAGCACTTTTTTCTCGAATAATTCTCACCACTTCTAAACCATCTAGCTTTGGCATCATAATATCTAAAATAATTAAATCAAATGAACCTTTTAAAAACGCTAGAACTCCTTCTTCTCCATCAGGTGCGATTGTAACTTGAAAGCCTTCTTTCGTTAAATATTTTTCAACCATCTCTTGAATCGAAATGTCATCTTCTACTAGTAAAATATGATGTGACATGTTTCTATCCCCTTTTTTTACAATCATTAACAATTTAATTGTAACTGAAGTAGATAAAACTGAAAAGAATTATATGAAAATTCAATCTGACTTCATTTCTTTTCACAACAATGTTATGATGGAATTCACTACTCTTGTTCACAATTCACTTTATATAAAGGAGATTTACCATGTCAGAAAATAAAAAAGTAAATTTAGCTGATTTAATGCGTGAGCAACTTGCGAAGAAAAAGCAAGGAAATGGAAATGGCGCAAATGCTAAAAACCAAAATCAAGCAACGAAGAAACTACAAAGTCAGCAAACAAAGAAAACAAACAACCAACGTAGACGTACAGGTGTGTAAATGAACGGGCAAAAACGAGCTAATATTTCACCAGGCTTGGAAGTTGATATCGTACTAAAGAAAGATCAACGTACTGGCACACTCACTCGAGGGATTGTAAAAGATATTTTGACAAACTCACCGTCTCATCCGCACGGCATTAAAGTGCGACTGCAAGATGGGCAGGTTGGTAGAGTACAGCACATTGTGGAATAGAAAAAGGAACTCATTTGAAATTGAGCTCCTTTTTTTATTCATAATTCATGTCGTTTTTTCTGTAAGTCGATATTCTTTGTCGAAACACCGATAATTGTGATTACCCTTTGATTTTTTCGATGAAGACTACTTTTAAATAGTCGCCTTCTTTAAATTGGTCAATTGTACGGAAATCTTCTGGTAATGAATGTTCTTCCAATATTTTATATTTCCCATTCATTTCTTTAAATGCTGCACTGATAAAGCCTTTAAATTTTTTCATATCGAATGTGCTGCAGTTTGTAGAAGCAACGATAATACCGTTGTTTTCTGTAATTGCGATTGTTTCTTTTAATAAGTTTTTATAGTCTTTTGCCGCACTAAATGTATATTTTTTCGAACGCGCGAAACTTGGTGGGTCTAGTACAACCATATCAAATTTCATTTGTTTCTTCGCTGCATATTTAAAATAATGGAATACGTCTTCTACGATAATGTCTTGTGCTTCGTAATCAATTCCATTTACATTGAATTGTTCAATTGTTTTACTTAAGCTACGATTGGCCAAATCAACACTTGTTGTTTTTGTTGCTCCGCCAAGCGCTGCAAATACAGAAAATGCACCTGTGTAAGAGAACATATTTAATACCGTTCTCCCTTTCGCATATGTATCACGAATTTGCTTTCGAACGTTACGCTGATCTAAGAACACGCCAACCATTGCTCCGTCATTTAAATACACTGCAAAATTCACACCGTTCTCTTTTACGATGATTGGAAACTCACCGCGTTCTCCAGTTACAAAGTCATCTTCTTCAATATACTTTCCTTTTGTATCAAAACGCTTCTTCTGGTAGATTCCTTTAAAGTTTGCTATTTTTTGAAGAGCTCCAATGATTTCATCTTTGAATGAATAGATTCCTTCACTATACCAGCTGATTACATAATACCCATCGTAGTAATCGATAATTAAACCGCCAAGTCCATCCCCTTCACCATTTACAACGCGGAATGCAGTCGTATCATTCGATTTATAAAAACCTTTTCGCTTATGTAACGCTGATTTGATTTTTCTTTCAAAGAAAGCTTGGTCAATGTGCTCTTGCTCTTTTCTCGTTAAAATCCAGCCATATCCTTTATTTTGCTTTCCATAGTATCCTTTTCCAAGAAATTGGTTCTTCTCATCAACAATTTTGATGATCGTCCCCTCTTCACGTATATCATTTAAGTTTTGAATCGCATCTTTTAAAATAAGTGGGTAGCCACTTTTAATTTCTTTTATAAATTTCGTTTTTATCTTTACAGTTACTTCTGATCGCATGTAATGTCTTCCTTTCCATTTGAATGCTTTCTATCTAGTAGGAAGCATTTAAAAAACGAGACTGAAAAAACAGCCTCGTTTCACTATACCATATTATTGCTTTGCTAGTACAACCAGCTCATCACCTGGCTAAAAAACAAAAAGGCTTTCCTCTTTTAGGAAAGCCTTTCTAATTTATTTTTCAATAACAACTTCTTGTTTTTGAAAGATAGAAACAATATATCCAACAAACATACCTATCAATCCTGGAATCAACCATCCAATGCCAACACTATAGAATGGAATTTTTTCTAAAATAGGTGCTAGTGCTGCAATTTGAATGTGTGCATGATTTAATCCATCGAAGAAGCTAATAACAAATGCTCCTATAATTCCACCTACATACATCGATAACGGAATGCGAATATAATTTTCAGCTAATGATAATACGATTAGCACGATTCCAATTGGATAGATTGCAATTAAGATTGGTAATGCTAATGCATTTAGCTGTGTTAAGCCAAGATTTGCTACCATAAATGCTAACACACAGAAAATGAAAACAACTTTTTGATAAGAAAGCTTCGGTAATAATGCTGAGAAAAACTCTCCACAAGCTGCGACAATCCCAACAGAAGTTGTCAAACATGCAGCCGCAATTGCTACACCAAGTAATAAAGTACCGGAGCTACCAAATAAATGATGAACAACGTTTGTTAAAATAACACCACCGTTTTCTCCCATTCCAAGCGATACACTAGAAGCCCCCAGATAAGCAAGCGCTAAGTAAACAATAAGTAAGCCAAGTGCTGCAATAATTCCTGCAAAGATTGTTACTTTTGCAATACTTTTCTTATTTGTAATCCCTTTTCCTTTTAAAGCATTGATAACCACATTTCCGAAAACAAGTGCCGCTAATCCATCTAATGTTAAATATCCATCAATAAATCCTTTAAAAAGTGGATCTTTGTACGTTTCTGTTGGTGCACCGAACTCTCCAATTGGTGTAATAAGTGCTTTAATAACAATAATTGCAATGACAGCTAATAAAATTGGTGTTAATACTTTCCCAATACGTTCTACTAATTTCGAAGGATTTAACGCTAAGTAGAAAGTAACTGCAAAGAAAATAAATGTAAAGATAACAAGTGAATATGCTTGGCCCACTACTGAACTTGATAAAAATGGAGCAGCCGCCATTTCATAAGCAACAGTTCCTGTACGCGGTACACTTACAAATACACCTAAACATAAATAAATCGCAACGATGAAAACAAGTGCAAATAACGGATGCACACGACCTGCGAGTTTATTAATATCTCCTTTTAAGGCAATGGCAATAACCCCCAGTAAAGGAAGACCTACTCCTGTAATAATAAAACCAAACAACGCAATCCATACATCCGTTCCAGCACCTTGTCCTAATGCTGGCGGGAAAATCATGTTTCCTGCACCGAAGAATAGCGCAAATAACATTAAACTTATTGCAAACATCTCAGATAACTTTAAAGATGATTTCACTTTCATTTACCTCCTAAAAAATTTATAAATAAACAAAATATTCAGAAATAAAAACCCGTTACATTTCCTCTTTCAATCCTACTTCCCTTACAAAAGAACGCAAAAAACACCCGTCCCTAACAAAGGGACGAGTGTTGAAATCGTGGTTCCACCCTTATTCTAATAAAATGAATGTATAATAAAATAAACTCATTTTATAGCTCGTGTAAATTGATAACGGTTTTATCCGCCAAGAATTACAATGCATCATGCAGTTCACTCTTGAAGTTTAGAGGTGGTAAGTATATCTTTTCGTATTAGGAAGCTCACAGCCTAAGGCTCCCCTCTCTGAGAATCGTAAAAAATAACTCATGTCCTCATCATTACTTTTATAAAATATATTGTCGAATCTTGTTGTTTTTTATTATATGGGCTATTTTTTAAAAAATCAATAGTTTTATTTTTTCTGACAAAAAAATAAAAAGAGAGAAAGCGATAGCTCCTCCTCTCCTTACAACTGCTTCAATAATTCCTGTAACTCCTGCTCTGTAACATTTCGCCACTTCCCAGCTTCTAATCCATCAAGCTTAATATTTATAATGCGCACGCGTTTTAGCTTCGTTACTGTATATCCAAAAGCCCGGCTCATCCGGCGAATTTGCCTATTCATTCCTTGCGTTAAAATAATTCGAAATGTACTGCCATCTACCCTTGTTACTTTACACGGCTTCGTCATCCCATCTTTAATCTTCACGCCACGAGACATTCCGTCAATAAACCAATCTGTAAATGGCTTATCAACTGTCACTACATATTCTTTTTCATGCTCATGATCTCCGTGTAAAATTTGATTGGCAATCGCTCCGTCATTTGTTAACAAAATCAGTCCTTCTGACGCCTTATCTAAACGACCAACTGGAAAGATTCTCTCTGGATGATTGATATAATCAATGATGTTCCCTTCAATATGTTCTGCAGCGGTACAAGTGATTCCCACTGGTTTGTGAAAGGCAATATAGATTTTTTCTTTATTTTCCTTTTCAATCACTTTTCTATCAACCGTTACAGTATCATTAGGTGTAACAATCGTACCATGCGCACAAACTTCGCCGTTAATTGCCACGCGGTCTGCTTTAATAAGACGGTCTGTTTCTCTCCTTGAGCAGGATAATGCTTCGCTTATAAATTGGTTAATTTTCATGTCGTATTCCTTTTTCTTATAGATTATCCGAAAAGAAAAAGCGTCAATCTCAGGCGGTATACTTATGCCGAGATTGACGCTCTCTTACTTCGCAAAAACCACTAAATAAATAACCCCAATCACAAAAAATATGCCGCAACAAGCTAACAATACTTTTGCAAGTTTGTCCATAAACATAGTGTTTACCCCTTTTGCTTGGTTTTTTGCTATTTTAATTCGACAACCGTTACGCCGAGGCCTCCCTCGCCCATATCACCATAGCGGTAGTTTTTTACGCCACGATGTTTTTTCAAGTAATCTTGTACACCTTGGCGAAGTGCTCCTGTTCCTTTTCCGTGAATAATGGATACGCGCGGGTAATTTGCAAGCTGTGCATCATCTAAATATTTTTCTACACGCATCATTGCATTTTCAAAGCGTTCACCACGAAGATCAAGCTCTAAGGAAACGTGGTAGTCTCTTCCTTTAACAGTCGCGACTGCCTTTTTCTCAGTTTGTTGTGGCGTATTAATGTACTCCATATCGGATTCTTTCACTTTCATCTTCAGAATACCAATTTGAACGTTCCACTCATTATCGCTTACTTTTTTCAGCAGCTGTCCTTTTTGACCGAACGTTAATACTTTTACTTCATCACCTGCTCGTAGTTGTTGTTTTGGCGCTGTGTTTTTCACTTTTACTTTTTGTTTTTTCACAAGTTCTGGCGCTGCCCCTTCTAGGCGGCTTTTCGCTTCGATTAACTCGTGATCTTTCACGTTTGCAAGCTGAGCTTTACGCAATTGACGAAGTTCGTGAATGATGCCTGCTGCTTCTTTCTTCGCAGCTTCGACTTTTTCTTCCCCTTCTTTTTGCGCTTTTAATAACCTCTCATCGCGCTCATCATTAAATTCAATAATTTGACGTTGTAACTCGCGATGAAGTTTTTCAGATTGTTTACGATGCTCTTCTGCTTCATTCCATTCGCGCTCTGCATTTTTTTGGCTCTCTTCAAGCTTTGCAATCATATTTTCAATTTTATTTGTATCCGTACTAATATGATTACGAGCGCGATCAATCACGCGATCAGATAAACCAAGGCGTTTTGAAATTTCAAAGGCGTTACTGCGTCCTGGTACACCGATTAATAACTTATAAGTTGGGCTTAATGTGTTTACATCAAACTCCACACTCGCGTTAATCACTTGTTCACGATTGTAACCATATGCTTTTAGCTCTGGGTAATGCGTCGTTGCGACAACGCGTGCTCCGCGGTTATATACTTCATCTAAGATGGAAATCGCAAGTGCTGCCCCTTCTTGCGGGTCTGTTCCAGCACCTAATTCATCGAATAACACTAAGCTTTCAAAATCAGCTTTTTCTAAAATATCTACAATGTTCACCATATGTGAGGAGAACGTACTTAAGCTTTGTTCAATCGATTGTTCATCACCAATATCAGCAAAGATATTTTTAAATACACAAATCTCTGATTCATCTAATACAGGGATATGAAGACCAGATTGCGCCATTAATACACAGATACCGACTGTTTTTAATGTAACCGTCTTACCACCTGTATTTGGTCCTGTAATAACGATTGTTGTGAAGTCTTTACCAAGCATAATATCGTTTGGAACAATGATTTCTGGATCAATAAGTGGATGACGAGCTTGTCGTAAATCCATATATCGCTCATTATTTACAATTGGCTTCGTTGCTTTAATTCGTTTCGCATAAAATGCTTTCGCAAAAATGAAATCGAGATTTGCGATAACCTCTACGTTCGCTAACACAGTATCAGCTTCTACTGCTACCTCTTCTGTTAACACCATTAAAATGCGTTCTACTTCTTGTTTTTCCTTCACACGTGCTTCTTGCAACGCGTTATTTAGTTCCACAATGACTTGCGGCTCAATAAATAACGTTTGTCCAGACGCGGATTGGTCATGGACAATACCGCCATATGCACCGCGGTATTCCTGTTTTACAGGAATTACATAGCGATCATTACGGATTGTTACAATTGCATCTGATAGCATTTTCTGTGCATTAGAAGATCTCGTCATATTTTCAAGTTTCTCACGAATACGACTTTCTGCAGTGCGAATTTGGTTACGAATGCCACGCAGTTTATCACTTGCACTATCAACAACTTCGCCACCATCACCAATGCAGCTTGTAATTTTCTTTTCTAAATCATATAAAGACATAATTTGTGCCACATGCGTTTCTAAAATTGGAAGCTCTACACCATTATCGATCATATCTTCAATAAATCGCTTCATTTGGCGACTACCATACATCGTACTCGCAATATCAAGAAGTTCATGCGGGCTCAGCATACTTCCAATTTTCGCACGCTTTACATTCGGACGAATATCAAAAATCCCTCCGAGCGGTACATGCCCTTTTAAGCGAATTACTTTCGCTGCTTCATCCGTTGTTTCTTGCATTTCTACAATCTCTTCAAAATCTGTACTAGGCAGTAGGCTCTTCACTTTATCACGACCAAGTGAAGAAGCAACATGCTCAAGTAATTGTTCTTTTACTTTGTTATATTCTAATACACGCAACGTTCTTTCTAACATAAGTTGCCTGTCCCCCTTGTGTTACTTATTCCGTTTAATATAGTCTAATAAACGTTCAATATTCCATGTGTTAATCACGGTATCTTTTTGAATCCAGCCTTTACGTGCTGCCGCTACACCTGTTTCCATATCTTCTAACATTTCAAGTGTATGAGCATCCGTATTAATCGCTACTTTTACACCAGCATCTTGTGCTTGCTTTAATAGTTTTGCACTTAAATCTAAGCGGTTCGGATTCGCATTTAATTCTAAAACTGTATCTGTTTCTTTTGCGAGTTCAATGAGTAAATCTGTATCTACATCGTACCCTTCGCGGCGTCCAAGAAGACGACCTGTTGGATGGGCAATCATTGTAACATGCTTATTTTCAATTGCTGCGCGCAAACGTTTCATAATCGTTTCACGGTCTTGTGAGAAACTAGAGTGGATTGCACCAATGACATAATCAAGCTCCGCTAATACTTCATCATCAAAATCTAGCGTTGCATCTGGTAAAATGTCCATTTCGATTCCACGTAAAATTGTGATATCTGGGTATTTTTCGTTAATGCGCTCAATCTCTTTTCCTTGTTCAAGAAGGCGCTCTTTCGTTAAACCGTTCGCTACTTTCAAGTATTGTGAGTGGTCAGTAATTGCCATAAACTTATACCCACGAGCGCGGCACGCTTGTACCATTTCTTCAATCGAAAAGGCACCATCACTCCATGTTGTATGCATATGTAAATCACCTTGTATATCAGAGAACTGAATTAAATTTGGATATTCTTTAATTAATTCAATCTCTTTTCCGTCTTCACGTACTTCTGGCGGAATGAATGGCAAACCAAAATGAGCAAAGAATGCTTCTTCTGTTTCAAATGTTTTCACTTCACCTGTTTCTAAGTTTTCCACACCGTACTCACTAATTTTTTCACCTTTATCTTTTGCAATTTGGCGCATTCTTACGTTATGATCTTTTGAACCTGTAAAATGATGAAGAGTTGTAATAAATTCTTCAGGTTTTACAAGACGGAAATCAATTGAAATATCATATTCATATTGAAGGCGAACAGATACCTTTGTATCACCGCTCGCAATGACTTCAATCATATTATCAAACTGCAATAAATGCTCACGTACTGCTGGTGGATTTTCCGTTGCGATAATAAAATCTAAATCTTTTACCGTTTCACGCACGCGTCGCAGGCTACCAGCGCGAGAGAATCGAATAATTTCCTGGATATTCGACAATTTCTTCTCTATTTCCCCGGCAATAGGCAAGACCATTGCAATCGGTAAACGTTCTGGACGAGAACCAACTTGAGTAATCGCTTCTAATATTTTCTCTTCCGTTTTCTTACCGAATCCTGCTAGTAGCTGCACTTTATTTTCTTCACAGGCCTTTTTCAATGTTTCCATATCAATTACGCCCAGTTCTTTATACAGCTTTGCTACTTTTTTACCGCCAAGCCCTGGTAATTTTAATAATGGTAATAGGCTGCTTGGTACTTCTTTTTCGAGCTCTTGCAATACTTCTGAAGTTCCGCCTTCAATATATTCTTGAATCACTGCTGCTGTTCCTTTTCCGATGCCTGGAATCTTTGTGAAATCTTCAATCTCAGAAAGACTACGATCATCGCTTTCTAATGCTGCTGCCGCTTTACGAAATGCGGATATTTTAAATGGATTTTCGCCCTTAAGCTCCATAAATAGGCCGATTGTCTCCAGTAATTTAATCACTTGTTTTTTATTTACTTTCATTCTTTCCCCGCCTTTCTTTCATAGAAAAAAACTTCTCTTTCCGAAAAAAGAGAAGTTATACTCTGCTACCTGTCTGCCATAGTTCCTTCACCTTTTCAGAAAGAATCGGTGTATCGTCTACAATTATTTTGCTAATTGATGATTTTTGCAGTGGCGTTTGTACTTGTTCAATCGGAAGGATTGTTCCAATAATAATTAAGACAAACAAAATAATATACACTTCTAAAAAGCCAAGAAGTGCCCCAGCAAACGCATTTACCTGCTTTAAAACTGGGATTTCTGTAAACATATTCAGCAAATTACCAAGCAATGAAAGTGCGATTTTTGTAATAATAAATAATACAATGAACGCAATTGCTTGATAGAAGACTGCTTCGATATTATTCGCATCAATCCATTCTGGAACAGATACGTTCTTATCAAATGGATACGGAATAAATTTCTCAAGCGCTGGCGCTAAATCTTTGCAGTACCAGTATGCAACAAGGTATGCGATAATAAAGCTTGTTAACTTTACGAGTTGCAGGACAAACCCTCTTCTTAAACCGAGGAAAAATCCCATAACAAGCAGTACAATGATAATAATATCAATCATGTTATTCCATTCCTTTTTTTGTCATACTTTCTTTCAATTTTTCATGTTCATCTTTTAATTTTATGTAATCGTGTATGACGTTTACCGCCGTCAATACCGCTAGTCTACTCGTATCAAGCGAAGGATTCTTGGCATTGAGTTCGCGCATTTTATCATCCACAATCGCTGCTACCATGCGGATATGACTTGTACTTTCATCGCCAACAACTGAATATTGTTGACCATAGATTTCTACATTAATTCGACTTTTATTTCCCTTTTGTTGTGACAACTCACCGGCCTCCAATCACGTACAGAATCCTAAAGTTTATCATACCATGAACCATCATAATATGGAAACAGAAAGAACAATCCGATATGATAAAAATAACAATATAAAAAAGGAGCGACTACTTTGTCAAATTCTATCGTAATCCAAACAAATCCTGCAACAATTGAAGACATGCGGCAGCAGTATAAACAAGCAATTGCACCGAAAGTTCCGCAAGGCGGTGTCTTTATGGCAAAAGTCCCATCTTGTACAATTACGGCCTATAAATCAGGCAAAGTAATGTTTCAAGGTGTTCGTGCAGAGGAAGAATCAGCACGTTGGCAAAATGTTTCTCAAGCACCTAAATCTTCTGTTAAGAAAACGGCAAATTCACACCGCTATGCCCCGCCCTCTTCCATTGGAACAATGTCTATAGCCGGATCCGATGAAGTAGGTACTGGAGATTACTTCGGACCGATGACAGTTGTTGCTGTATATGTCGATGCGAAGCAAATTCCACTCTTAAAAGAACTTGGTGTAAAAGACTCGAAAAACTTAAATGATGCGCAAATCGCTGAAATTGCAAAACAACTCCTTGCTGTTGTTCCTTATAGCTCTCTTGTTTTGCATAATGAAAAGTATAACGAGCTGTTCGAAAAAGGAAACAATCAAGGTAAGCTAAAAGCACTCTTACATAATAAGGCTCTTACAAATTTACTAGCAAAGATCGCGCCGACAAAGCCAGAAGGTATCCTAATCGATCAATTCACGCAGCCTGATACATACTATAAATACTTAGCAAAACAAAAACAGGTACAGCGCGAAAACGTTTATTTCGCAACAAAAGGCGAAAGTGTCCATTTAGCAGTTGCCGCAGCTTCCATTTTAGCTCGCTACTCATTCGTAAAACAGTTTGATGAATTAAGCAAAAAAGCGGGTATGCCACTTCCGAAAGGTGCAGGCAAGCAAGTTGATATCGCCGCAGCAAAATTAATTCAAAAGCTAGGCAAAGAACGACTTCCTGAGTTTGTGAAACTTCACTTTGCAAATACAGAAAAGGCATTTCGTTTATTGAAAAAATAGCTATTTTTTAGTATCGACAATATATAAACTAGCTAAACAAGGCGAAAAGAATCCCTATTTCTTTTCGCCTTGTTTTTTGTTATAATTCAAATATACAGAAATTTCGTTTTACTTATTTTTAATTCTATACATACTCATTATAAAACTATATAAAAGAGGGGATTACTTTGTTATTACTACAAATGATTTTGAATGTTTTAATGGGTAAACCACATGAAAAACAAAGCAGGATTAGAGAAAATATCCGATTATTAAATGATGAACCAGCATTTCATGCACTAATAGAACGGTATGGTAAATCGTTCCTGTTCAAATTTCAAGTTCGTAAACATATTGGTACGTACGATGCTTACGAACTAATTCACAATCCTAAAAAGCTTGGACAATTTTGTAAAGAGATTGAGAAAATCATTACGAAGTAATAACTAATTAAAAATAAGCCAAATAATAACATATAAAGAAGAGTAGCTATTTTAGCTACTCTTCTTTATATGTTTAGCTTCGTTTTTGCTTCTTATTTGATGAAGGTACTTTATAAGAACCCGTTTCATGCGTAGTAGTTCCCTGTCCTTCGACTTCCGGAGAACCAAGGCTTGCTCTGGAAGGATCTTTTTTCACTTTTTTGCCCATTATACTCACCCCTTAGTGTTACTTTTTACTTAGCGGTAAGAAAGTATACAGCACAAAAAAGCGAGAGGATTCCCCTCTCGCTTTTTGCATATCTTAAAACTCCGAAGAACCTGGAGTTCTTGGGAATGGAATTACGTCACGGATATTTGCCATACCAGTGATGTACATTAGGAAACGCTCGAAACCTAGACCGAATCCAGCGTGTTTTGTACCGCCGTATTTTCTAAGTTCTAAGTACCACCAGTAGTCTTCTTCATTCATGCCTAATTCTTTAATACGGTCTACTAAAACATCCATTCTTTCTTCACGTTGACTTCCGCCGATTAATTCACCAATGCCAGGAACTAGAAGGTCAGTAGCAGCTACTGTTTTACCGTCATCGTTCATACGCATGTAGAATGCTTTAATATCTTTTGGATAGTCTGTTACGAATACAGGACGTTTAAAGATTTCTTCTGAAAGGTATCTTTCGTGCTCTGTTTGTAAGTCAATGCCCCATTCTACTGGGTATTTAAAGTCTGCACCTGACTCTTGAAGCACTTTAATTGCTTCTGTATATGTGATGCGACCAAAGTCAGAGTTGATTACGTTGTTCATGCGCTCTAGAACTGTTTTATCAACAAAGCTGTTGAAGAATTCCATTTCTTCTGGTGCATGCTCTAATACATATTTCATCGCATATTTCAGCATATCTTCTGTCAGATCCATTACATCTTCTAATTCAGCAAATGCAATCTCAGGCTCAACCATCCAGAACTCCGCTGCGTGGCGAGTTGTGTTTGAGTTTTCTGCGCGGAATGTAGGTCCGAATGTGTATACATCACGGAACGCTAATGCATAAGCTTCAGCATTAAGTTGTCCACTTACTGTTAAGTTTGTTTCTTTACCGAAGAAGTCTTTTGATTCGTCAACTTGTCCGTCTTCACCTTTTGGTAAGTTGTTCAGATCTTGCGTTGTTACGCGGAACATTTCGCCTGCACCTTCTGTATCACTACCAGTAATAATTGGTGTGTGAACATGTACGAATCCACGGTCTTGGAAGAATTGGTGGATTGCAAATGCTGCGATAGAACGTACGCGGAATGTTGCAGAGAATGCATTTGTTCTTGGACGTAAATGAGCGATTGTACGTAAGTATTCAAACGTATGACGTTTCTTTTGAAGTGGGTAATCAGAATCTGATAAGCCCTCAACGTCGATTTTTTCTGCTTTAATTTCAAATGGTTGTTTTGCCCCTGGCGTTGCAACTAGTTTACCTTCTACTTTAATTGAAGAGCTAAGCGGAAGCTTCGCAATTTCTTTAAAGTTATCTAACTCTGTATCGAAAACAATTTGCACGCTTTTGAAGAAGCTACCATCGTTTAATTCGATAAAACCAAATACTTTTGAATCACGTAAGTTACGAATCCAACCTGATACTTGTACTGTTTGATCTACGTATTTATCTGTATCTCTATACAGACTTTTTACTAATGTGTTTTCCATAGTGAAATTCTCCTTTGCTGATATATTTGAATACAAAAAAACCTTTCATCCATAAAGGGACGAAAGGTTAAACTTCGCGGTACCACCCAATTTGTCATAAAGACCAACTTTAACTCGTATGTAATACATACTTCCCGGTTTGTAACAGGCCGGATTCCCGTCTAAGTCTACTCTTGAATACAAGTTTCAATTTCGGTTAGCAACTCCAAGGTGTTCTTCATATATACCGCCTCATCAGGCTCTCACCGTCCCTGACTCGCTATGGATTATAGTATATACTACTTTTCCTTATCATCGTTTTTCGTTTTGTTAAACTAAAATTAATGTACTACATTCGAGGGAAAGATGCAAGGCGTCCTGTTAATAAAGTGAACCTTACCACTCTCTCCATTCTTCGGTTATGTCTTCTTCTACTTCCAATCCTGCTATAGCCGCTACTTCTACAATAAATTCATATAATTCCTCTCTTTCTAATGTCTCAATGAAAAAATCGTATTGTTCATTTAATTCATTTAAACTAACTACGACTTTTTCTACACACTCAACAAAAATAAACCAGATGCTTTTCAGCATCTGGTTTATTTTTGTTAACTTGATGGCTATGCCCCATACCCATCAACTTAAGAAATTAATTGTTCCCCAAAAC